>NZ_CP109528.1:0-4800000 GCF_045040215.1 Micromonospora sp. NBC_01412 | reverse complement strand
CACGGCGGCGGCGGCCCAGACCTGGGTCCACGCCTGCCCGCCTGAGCCGATCACGCCGAGGGTGGCCGCGTCCGGTCGGGCCAGCGCGTCGACCGCCACCCCGCCCAGCCCTCCGGTGCGCCGGGAGCCCAGCTCCTCGCCGACGGCGACCGCCCGCACGGCCCCGGTCCGCCCGTCGTGCAGGACGACGAGCTGCTCACCCTGCGGATGGCCGAACGTGTCGTACGTGCGGTAGCCGTACCACTCGTCGGTGAGCTGCCCGGCGGTGAGGACCATCCGGCCGCCGCCCAGCGGGGCGGACGCCCGGGGCGGCGCGACCAGCCGGCCGGCGTGGGCGGCGAGCAGGGCGTCCCGCATCGCGGCCACGGTGGTGGACGCGTCGAGGACGGCGGCGACCTCCCGGTCGGAGACGAGCAGAGCCATGCCGGCAATACTGATACTTGAACTCAACTTCATGTCAATCGCCGTGCCCGACCTCACCCCCTACCCGCCGATACATGAGGGGGTGACCCGCGCAACGGGCATTGTCACCCTCTCGCCTGTCACGACTGCGTGATCGGCGGGGTGGGCGGGACATGGTGCTAGCGTCGGGGGCGGTGGCCGAGGCACGACAACGGCCGTCCCGGACGAGGGTGGGCGTACCCGGTAAGGCCAAGACGCCCGCGAGTTGTGCCCACTCGTCCCGGTCCCCGGCGGTCCGGGCCCCCGCAAAGGTGACGTCTCATGGCCTGGATCGTGTTGGTGGTCTCCGGAATCCTGGAGACGGCGTGGGCGATCGCCCTCGACCGCAGCGCCGGCTTCAGCCGCCCCCTCCCCTCGCTCGTCTTCGCCGTCACGCTGGTGCTCAGCATGCTGGGGCTGGCGTACGCGCTGCGGGAGATCCCCGTCGGCACCGGCTACGCGGTCTGGGTCGGCATCGGCGCGGTCGGCACCGCGCTGGTCGGGATGCTGGCGCTGGGCGAGTCGACCAACCTGCCCCGGATCCTCTGCCTGCTGCTGGTGGTGGCCGGGGTGGTCGGCCTGAAGGTCTTCCACTGACGCCGTGGGATCCCCGTCCCGTCGGCGCGGTCAGTCCCCCGCGCCGCGCAGGCCGGCCAGGACCTCCTCCAGCTCGTCCGGCTTGACCAGCACGTCACGGGCCTTGGAACCCTCCGACGGGCCGACCACGCCCCGGGTCTCCATCAGATCCATCAGCCGGCCCGCCTTGGCGAAGCCGACCCGCAGCTTGCGCTGGAGCATCGAGGTCGAGCCGAACTGCGAGGTGACCACCAGCTCGACCGCCTGCACCAGCAGGTCCAGGTCGTCGCCGATCTCCTCGTCGACCTTCTTCCGGGTGTCCTGCGCCGGGGCCAGCACGTCCGGGCGGAACTCCGGCTCGCGCTGGTCCTTGCAGAACTTCACCACGTCGGCGATCTCGCGCTCCGTGACCCAGGCGCCCTGGATCCGGACCGGCTTCGACGCGCCCATCGGCAGGAACAGGCCGTCGCCTCGGCCGAGCAGCTTCTCCGCGCCCGGCTGGTCCAGGATGACCCGCGAGTCGGCCAGCGACGAGGTGGCGAACGCCAGCCGGGACGGCACGTTGGCCTTGATCAGGCCGGTCACCACGTCGACCGAGGGGCGCTGGGTGGCCAGCACCAGGTGGATGCCGGCCGCGCGGGCGAGCTGGGTGATCCGGACGACCGAGTCCTCCACGTCCCGAGGGGCGACCATCATCAGGTCGGCCAGCTCGTCGACGATCACCAGCAGGTACGGGTACGGCCGCATCTCCCGCTCGCTGCCCGGCGGGGCTGTGATCTCCCCACTGCGCACCTTGCGGTTAAAGTCGTCGAGGTGCCGGACCCCGTTGGCGGCGAGGTCGTCGTAGCGCATGTCCATCTCGCGGACGACCCACTCCAGCGAGTCGGCCGCCTTCTTCGCGTTGGTCACGATCGGGGTGACCAGGTGCGGGATGCCCTCGTAGCCGGTCATCTCGACCCGCTTCGGGTCGATCAGCAGCAGCCGCACCTCGTCCGGAGTCGCCCGGGTGAGGATGGACACCAGCAGGGTGTTGAGGCATGAGGATTTCCCGGCCCCGGTGGCGCCCGCGATCAGAATGTGAGGCATCTTCGCGAGGTTGGCCACCACGTACCCGCCCTCGATGTCCTTGCCGAGGGCCACCACCATCGGATGGTGGTCGCTGGTGGCCACCCGCGAGCGCAGCACGTCACCGAGGGCCACGTTCTCCGGGTCGGTGTTCGGGATCTCCACGCCGACCGCGCTCTTGCCCGGGATCGGGCTGAGGATCCGCACGTCCGGCGACTTCACCGCGTACGCGATGTTGCGGGAGAGCTGGGTGATCCGCTCGACCTTGACGCCCGACCCCAGCTCGACCTCGTACCGGGTGACCGTCGGGCCCCGGGTGAAGCCGGTGACCGCGGCGTCCACCCCGAACTGGTCGAACACCCCGGTCAGCGCCGCGATCACCTCGTCGTTGGCCTTGCTCCGGGTCTTCGGCGCGGCACCGCCGCTGAGGATGTTGGCCGGCGGCAGCATGTAGTCGCCGGACAGGCCGCTGAGCGCGAGCTGCTCGGCCCGGGTGGGCGCGGGCGAGTGCTCCGGCGGCTCGACCGGCTTACGGGTGGCGGGCACCTTCGCCGGGGGCTTGCGGGGCAGCACCACCGTCTCCTGGAGGTCGACCCCCTCGTACCCCTCCTCGAAGTCGTCCGGGTCAGGCAGCGGCGGCGCGGCGCGCTTGGCCGGGCGGCGGCGGGCCGGCTTCTTCTCGACCACCTCCACCACCTCGACCTCGTCGACGGCCGGCGGCGTGCCGACCACCGCCCCGGCGAGCAGCCCGAGCCGCTCCGGGATCTTGTTGATCGGGGTGGCGGTGACCACCAGCAGGCCGAAGACCAGCAGGAGGAGCAGCAGCGGCACGGCCACCCAGGCGGTGACGGCGCTCTCCAGCAGGTCGCCGATGCCCGCGCCGATCAGGCCGCCGGCGTAGTCGCGCTGGACCGAGTCCACCGGGTTCTGTCCGATGTGCAGCATCGCCGCCGTGGCGACCAGCATGGACCCCCAGCCGACCAGGCCCCGACCGCGGTGCTCCGGATCGGCCTGCGTGCGCATCAACCGCCACGCGCCGATCGACAGCAGCACCGGCACGACGACCGAGATCGCCCCGAGGAAGAGCCGGACCGAGTCCGCGAGCCGGGCGCCCAGCGGACCGGCCCCGGAGAACCAGATGGCCACCGCGCTGAGCAGGGCGAGGCCGAGCAGCAGCAGGCCGCCACCGTCGCGGCGGTGTTCCGGGTCGAGGTCGCGGGCCGAGGCGGCCTGCCGGCCGGCGGCCCGCACCGCCCAGCCGACGCCGTGCGCCAGCCCCATCCACACCGTGCCGATCGCGCGGCCCACGTGGTGTGCCCGGCCGGGCCGCGCGGCGGTGCGCCGCCGGGGCGCCGCCTTGGTGGTCTTCTTCGCCGGCTGACGGGCACGACTGTTCGTGGTGCCACGCGGCGACGCGCCGCGTCGCCGACTCGCCTGAGAGGTACGGCCCGCCATAGAGTCACCGTAACGGCGGGACCCGGCGGATCGCCGCTTTTCCGGGTCGTGTCCGCGCGTCGCAGCACTGACGGCGCCGCCTGTTGTGTTATTCGCCTCAGAAGGGATGCCCGATGGCGTCGCCGGATTTCGAGGACGGCCCGGACGGCCCCCTGGCCGGGCCTGGCCGGGAGCTGCGCCCGTTGACCGGCGAGCTGATCGCCGCCGTGCTGCGCACCCGGGGGTACGCGGTCTCGGTGGACCCGCAGGGCCGGCTGCTCGGCCGCTGGGACGACAGTCTCATCTGGTTCCTGCGGATGGGCGCCGCCGGTGAGATCCTCCAGGTGCGCACCGTCGCCGGGCCGACCTTCCCCATCGAGTACGTGTCGACCCTGCACGCCTTCTGCAACTCCTGGAACCACGACCGCTACTGGCCCAAGGCGTTCGTGCACGTCGACGACGACGGACGCGCCCTGGTCTGCGGCGAGGTGATCACCGACCTGGAACGCGGGGTGACCCCCCACCAGCTCGACCAGCTGCTCGACTGCGGCATCTCGACCGGCTGCCAGCTCGCCGCCGCCGTCGGGCAGCTGGCGAGCGGGGCCCGGCAGTGACCGCAACGCCAGGGCAGCCACGCCCCTGGGAAGGCCGACTCGGGGGCCGCGGGGAGGGCCGGTCCCGGGGGCCGGCGGGCGGCGACCGAAGCCCGGCCGAGGCGCTGGCCGCCGCGCGGGACCTGCCCGACTCCGAGCCGCACGCCGCCGAACTGGAACGGGTCGCCGCCGACGCCGAGGCTGCCGGCGACCTGCGCACCGGCCTGGACGCCCGGTTCGCGCTGATCGACGCGTACCTGCGGCAGGGCGAGCGGTGGCGGCTGTTCGAGCCGGTCCGGCGCTGCCGGCAGCTCCTCGACCGGGTGCCCGGGCCGGCCGGCGAGCGGGGCGTCGAGCTGCGCCGCTACCAGCGCTTCGCGGTGGAGGCGGTGTTCGCCACCCCCCGGGTCGGGCTGGACCAGGCCCGGGCCGAGCTGGACGACCTCGCCCGCTCCCCCGGCGGGCCGGGCGACGCGGGTAACGCGGGTGACCTGGGCGACGCGGATGACGCGCCGGGCGACCTGGTGGCCGAGCTGCGCTGCCGGCTCGCCGACCACCTCGGCGACGAGCCGGCGGCCCGCCGCTGGTACGACCGCTGGCGCACCGCCCCCGCCGACCCGGCCGCCGGCTGTCCGGGCTGCGCCCCATCCCGCCGGGCCGAACTGCTCACCGGCTGGGGCGACTGGGCGGCGGCCCTGGCCGAGCTGCGCCCGCTGTTCGACGAGCCGGCGCGGGGCTCGGCGTACTGCACCGACCAGCCCGAGCGGGCGCTGGCCGGGGCGCTGCTGCCGCTGCTACGCGCCGGTGAGCCGGAGCGGGCCGGCCGGGCGCACGTCGAGGCGTACCGGCGGCACCGGCGGGAACGGGCGGCCTTCCCGTACCTCGCCGCGCACCTGCGGTTCTGCGCGCTGGGCGGGCACCTGGACCGGGGCCTGGACATCCTCGCCGAGCAGGTGTCCCGGCTGGGCCACCCGGCCGACGACATGGCGACGATGGAGTTCGCCGCCGCCGGGGCGCTGCTGTGCGCCCTCGCCACCGAGGCCGGGCGGGGCGACCGGCGGATGCCCGAACCGCCCCCCACGGGCCGGGCGGGCGGGGACGTCGACGTGGCCCGGCTCGGCGGGCTGCTGGCCGAGCTGGCGACCGGGCTCGCGGGCAGCTTTGACGCCCGCAACGGCACGGGTCACCAGTCCGGCCGGATCGCCGCCCGGCTGGCCGAACGGCCGGTCGCCGGCCCGGTCCCGCTGCCCGCCGAGGAGACGGACGGCGACGGCACGGACGGCGACGGCACGGACGACGGACACGACGGGCTGGCCGAGGACGAGCCCCAGGCGCTGACCGTCGCCCTCGTCACGGCCGCCCTGGACCGGCGCGGGGACGCCTGGACGGTGCGGGCCGGCGGGGCCGTGGTCGGGCGGTGGGACCCGGCGGTGATCGAGTTCCGGCAGGCCGGGGAGCGGGGCGAGATCCTGCACGTACGGGTGCTGGCCACCCGGCGCCTGCCGGCGGACCGACGTGCCGAGGCGTACGCGTTCTGCAACGTCTGGAACCACGACCGGCTGCTGCCCAAGGCGTACGCGCACGACGACGGCGGGGAGCTGGTGCTGGCCGGCGACGTCACCACCGACCTGGCCCACGGGGTGGCCCCGGCGCAGCTCGACGTGCTGGTCACCGCAGCGGTCGCCACCGGCGTCGCGTACGCGGAGGCGGTCGCCGCGCTCCCCTGACCCGGGACGGGTGTCCGAGTGCCCCGGATGGGCGGGGACGCCGACGCCGGCCCGCCCCGAGGGGCTGGCCGGCGTCGGAACGCGCGGTGAGGCGCAGGCCGTCAGACCTCGACGACCGTCGGGACGATCATCGGCCGGCGCCGGTACTTGTCGTTGACCCAGCGCCCGACGGTGCGCCGGACGATCTGCTGGAGCTGGTGCGGGTCGGTGATGCCGTCCGCCGCGGCCCGGTTCAGCGCCTCGGTGACCAGCGGGACCACCGGGTTGAACGCCTCCGGGTCCTCGGAGAAGCCCTTCGCCGAGAGGGTCGGGCCGCCGACCACCTTGCCGGTGACCGAGTCGACCACCACGGTGGTGGCGATGAACCCGCCGTCGCCGAGGATCCGCCGCTCGGTGAGCAGCGACTCGCTGACGTCGCCGACGGCCAGGCCGTCGACGTAGACGTACCGGCTCTTCACGTGACCGACCAGGGTGGCGCGGCCCTCGACGAGGTCGACCACGTCGCCGTCCTCGCAGAGCACCACCCGGTCCGGGGCGACCCCGGACTCGATGCCGAGCCGGGCGTGCGCCCGCAGGTGCCGCCACTCGCCGTGCACCGGCATGAGGTTGCTCGGGCGGACCACGTTGAGCAGGTAGAGCAGCTCGCCGGCGGGGGCGTGGCCGGAGACGTGCACCTTCGCCACGTCCTTGTGCACCACCACCGCGCCGGCCCGGGCCAGCCGGTTGATCACCCGGTACACCGAGGTCTCGTTGCCGGGCACCAGCGAGGACGCCAGCACCACCGTGTCGCCGGGGGCGATGGTGATGTGCCGGTGGTCGCCGCTGGCCATCCGACCCAGCGCGCTCATCGGCTCACCCTGCGAGCCGGTGGACATCAGCAGAAGCTGCTCGGGCGGCAGCGTGGTCGCCTCCTCGATGCCGACCACGAGGCCGGCCGGGATGTTGAGCAGGCCGAGGTCCCGGGCGATGCCCATGTTGCGGACCATCGAGCGGCCGATCAGCGCGACCTTGCGGCCGTGCTCGGCGGCCGAGTCGAAGACCTGCTGCACCCGGTGCACGTGCGAGGCGAACGAGGCGACGATGATCCGCCCCTTCGCCTTCGCGAAGATCGAGTCGAGCACCGGCCCGATCTCCCGCTCCGGGGTGACGAAGCCGGGGATCTCCGCGTTGGTGGAGTCCGACAGCAGCAGGTCGACGCCCTCGGCGCCGAGCCGGGCGAAGCCGGCCAGGTCGGTGATCCGGCCGTCCAGCGGGAGCTGGTCCATCTTGAAGTCGCCGGTGTGCAGCACCAGGCCGGCCGGGGTGCGGATGGCCACCGCGAGTGCGTCCGGGATCGAGTGGTTGACCGCGAAGAACTCGCACTCGAACGGGCCGAGCCGCTCCCGACCGCCCTCCCGCACGGTCAGCGTGTAGGGCTGGATCCGCCGCTCGGCCAGCTTCGCCTCGACCAAGGCGAGGGTGAACTGGGAGCCGACGAGTGGAATGTCTGGTTTGTGGGCGAGCAGGTACGGCACCGCGCCGATGTGGTCCTCGTGGCCGTGGGTGAGCACGATCGCCTGCACGTCGGCGAGCCGGTCCAGGATCGGGCCGAAGTCGGGCAGGATCAGGTCCACGCCCGGCTGCTCGACGTCGGGGAAGAGCACCCCGCAGTCGACGATCAGCAGCTTGCCGTCGTATTCGAAGACGGTCATGTTCCGACCGATGGCACCGAGCCCGCCGAGCGGGATGATCCGCAGGCCGCCCTCCGGCAGCGGCGGGGGCAGCTCCCCCTCGTTGTGCGCCTCGGTCACGCGTCCACCTCATTCTGCGACGCCGTAACTCGGCGTCCGTCGTGTCGTTCGTTCATCAGGGGAGCTCCAGACCCGCCGCCGCGCAGTCCGCGCGCAGCTGGGCGATCTCGTCGTCGGTGGCATCCACCAGCGGGGGTCGTACCGGGCCGGCCGGCAGGCCCTTGGCTGCCAGGCCCGCCTTGACCAGGATGGTGCCCTGGGTACGGAAAATGCCGGTGAACAGGGGCAGCAGCCGCCGGTGCAGCGCCAACGCGGTGCCGGTGTCGCCCGCGTCGTACGCCTCGATCATCCGCTTCGTCAGCGCGCCGGTGAAGTGGGTCGAGGTGCCGACCACGCCGACGCAGCCGACCGCCAGGGCGGGCAGCGTGAGCGAGTCCTCGCCACTGTAGTACGCCAGTTCGGTGCGGCTGGTCACCCACGAGGTGGCGGTGAGGTCGCCCTTGGCGTCCTTGACCGCGACGATGCGGCCGTGTTCGGCGAGGCACACGAGGGTCTCGGTGGCGATCGGCACCCCGGCGCGGTGCGGGATGTCGTAGAGCATGATCGGCAGTCCGGTGGCGTCCGCGACTGCGGTGAAGTGCCGGATCAGCCCGCTCTGCGGCGGCTTGTTGTAGTACGGGGTCACCACGAGCAGGCCGTGCGCGCCGGCTTTCTCGGCCGCCGCGGCCAGCTCGATGGTGTGCCGGGTGTCGTTGGTGCCGACCCCGGCGACCACCCTGGCCCGGTCGCCGATCGCCTCCGCCACCGCCCGGATCAGGCGTTCCTTCTCCGCGTCGGTGGTGGTGGGCGATTCACCGGTGGTGCCGTTGAGCACGAGCGCGTCGTTGCCCTGCTCGTCGACAAGGTGGTTCGCGAGCCGTACGGCGCCGTCGAGGTCGAGGGAGCCGTCGGCGTTGAACGGGGTCACCATGGCCGTAAGCAGTCGGCCGAACGGGCGAGACACCGCCCGCTCGGTGGCAACTGGGTGGTCGTGCGTCATGTTCACAACCTAGCGGACGACCACCGGGGGGCCGGCGGGGAAGGGCTCAGGACTCACTCGCCGTGCGGGCTCACCGCGACCTGCGTACCGTCTGGCAGGGTGGTGACGACGAAGTCGGCGAAGACGTTCGGGGCGACCCCCTGCAACTGGCGCAGGCACTCCACCGCCACCTCCCGGATCTCCACATCAGCGTGCTCGGTGGCCCGCATCGCGATGAAGTGCCGCCAGGCCCGGTAGTTGCCG
The DNA here is from genome assembly GCF_045040215.1 of Micromonospora sp. NBC_01412. Lineage (NCBI taxonomy): Bacteria > Bacillati > Actinomycetota > Actinomycetes > Micromonosporales > Micromonosporaceae > Micromonospora > Micromonospora sp. NBC_01412. The sequence continues at coordinate 4,791,152 of NZ_CP109528.1, read as the reverse complement.
GTGACCACGATCCGGGTCTCGGTGGCGTTGGGCAGCACCGCGCGGGCCGCCTGCCGGGCCTGCTTGCGGCGCAGCGTCGGGTTGGGCTCGTCGGCGAACCGCTCCTCGAGGCCCTCCAGCAGCTCCGTGTACGCCCGCACGCCGGCCTCGGCGGCCTCGACGAACCGCTTGTGCAGCTCCGGGTCCTCGGCGATCGCCCGGGGCTCGACCATGGCGGCGTCACGCTCCGGGACGTACCGCTGGGAGAGCTGGGAGTACGAGAAGTGCCGGTGCCGGATCAGCTCGTGGGTGAAGGAGCGGGACACCCCGGTGAAGTAGAAACTCACCGAGCCGTGCTCCAGCACCGACAGGTGCCCGACCTCCAGGATGTGCGCCAGGTAGCCGGCGTTGGTGGCGGTGACCGGGTTCGGCTTCTTCCAGCTCTGGTAGCAGGCCCGGCCGGCGAACTCGGCGAGCGCCTGGCCACCGTCGGCGTCGGTCGACCACGGCACGTCGTCCGGGGCCTGGAACTGGGTCCACGCGATCAGCTTGACCTGGGGCTGCACCATCTCCGGCATTCCTGGGACTGTAGTGGCCACCCGCCGGGGCGCCCAAGCCAGGCTCGCCCGGTGCAACATCGGTCACCCAGCCGGGGTGCCGCCGGCGGCGACGGTGCAGGGGTGCCAGCCAGATGGAGATGACGCGAACGATTCAGCTCCAAAGGACCCAGGGAACCCGACCCGAGGCGTCCGCCGGCCGGGCCCGGTCTGCGGGCGTCAGACGTAGAGGGAGGTGAAGGGGGCCCAGGGGAGGTTGCGAGCCACCGAGAAGACCAGCCATAGGGCCAGGAACCCGCCGATCAGCTTCGAGCTGATCTGCGGCTCCGGCAGCCGCCAGCCGAACGCCTGCTTCCCGGCCCAGGCCACGAAGAGGTACGTCAGGAAGGGCAGCGCGAAGACGAAGAGGAAGTGGTGCCGGGCGGCGGCCGGCACGTCGCCGTGCAGCACGTACCAGAGCGCGCGGGTGCCGCCGCAGCCCGGGCAGTCCAGCCCCGTGGTGAGCTTCAGCAGGCAGCTCGGGGCGGCGTCCGGCGCGGCCCGGGTCGGGTCGCTGAGCAGCGCGTACGCCACGCCGAGGCCGACGCAGCCGAGCGCGGCCAGGGGCACCGCCCAACGCGGCGAGCGGTCGTAGACCCGCATGACGAAGCGGGTCAACCGGTCCGGCTCGGCCACCGGGTACGCCCCCGGCTGCCACTCGCCCGGCGCTACCGGAGGCTGCTGCGGATCCGGCTCCGGATGCTGCTGCTGCGGATGCGGATGCGGATGCGGACCGGCCGGGCCGTCAACGCTCGTCACGCCGATCACGGTACACCGGGCCCGCTCCTCAGCGCGGCGGCCAGCGGGACGGCGAGGTCGCCGGCGGCGGGCGGGGCGACCGCGTCCAGCCCGAGCCAGCCGGCCAGCCGGTACAGCTCGGCGGCCAGGGCGACCGCCGTCTCCCCCGGGTCGATGCCCGGCTCCGCCCAGGCGGCCGGGACCAGCAGCACGCGGGCCCTCCGATCGGCCTTCAGGTCGACCCGGGCGGTGAACCGCTCGCCCTGGAGGAACGGCAGCACGTAGTAGCCGTACACCCGCTGCGGGACTGGCACGTAGATCTCGATGCGGTAGCTGAGGCCGAACAGCCGCTCGGTGCGACCACGCTCCCAGACCAGCGGGTCGAACGGGCTGACCAGCGTGTTTCCCCGCGCCCAGCGGGGCAGCCGGGCGGTGGCGTGCAGCCAGGCCGGCTGTCGCCAGCCGCGCACCGTCACCGGGGTCAGCTCGCCGGCCTCGGCCAGCTCGGCGATCGCCTGCCGGGCGCCGAGCACCGGGAGGCGGAAGTAGTCGCGCAGCTCCGGCTCGGCGGCCACCCCGAGCGACCGGGCGGCGATCCCGACCAGCGCCCGGTACGCCTCCGCGTCGGTCGGGGTGGGCGCGGCCAGCACGGCCGGGGGCAGCACCCGCTCCGCCAGGTCGTAACGGCGGGCGAAGGAGGTGGTGCGGTCGGCGGCGGCCACCTCGCCGGCCCAGAACAGGAACTCCAGGGCCATCTTCACGGCCGACCAGTTCCACCCCCAGTTGCCGGTCTCCCGGGGAGCGTCGTGCTCGATCTCGGCGGCGGTCAGCGGCCCCCGGGCGGCCACCTCGTCGCGCACCCAGGCGACCAGGCCCGGCTGCTCCCGGGCGATGCGGCGCATCCCGCCCCAGGCGTCGTCGTGCGCCCGGGCCATCCGCCAGCGCAGCGCGGGGTGCAGCCCGACCGGGACCAGCGACGCCTCGTGCCCCCAGTATTCGAACAACTCCCGGGGGCGGTGGTAGGTCGCCGCGTCGAGCAGCGTCGTCGGGTACGACCCGAGCCGGCTGTAGAGCGGCAGGTAGTGCGCGCGTTGCAGCACGTTGACCGAGTCCATCTGGATCAGCCCGACCCGGTCAAGCACCCGGCGCAGGTGCCGGCGGGTGGGCACCCCGGCGGGCGCCGGGTCGGCGAAGCCCTGGGCGGCCAGCGCCACCCGCCGGGCCTGGGCGAGCGAGAGTGCTTCCGGTGTGACCATCGTGGGCACCCTAATCGAGGTGTACGACACCGGTGCGGCTCGCTGGACGACGCGCCTACCGGGGCATAGAACGGACGCATGCTGATCATCCGCCCCGAAGAGCCGGACGACGCCGAGGCGGTCGCCCGGGTGCACGTGCACGGCTGGCAGGACGGCTACGTCGGGTTCATGCCGGACGAGGTGCTGGACCGGCTCAACGTGGCCGCCTGGGCGCAACGGCGGCGGGACACCGGCACGGCCGACCCGGAGCACCCGTTCACCACCCTGCTGGCCGAGCGGGACGGGGCGGTCGTCGGGTTCACCACGTTCGGGCCGTACCGGAACAACCAGGACCGGGCCGACCTGGACCACACCCTCGGCGAGGTGCTGACCATGTACGTCGAGAAGGCGTACTGGGGAGACGGGACGAGCGGGCGGCTGCTGACCGCGGCGAAGGAGCGGCTGGCCGGGCAGGGCTGGGGCGCGTACCGGCTCTGGGTGCTCCGGGACAACCGGCGGGCCCGCCGCTTCTACGAGCGGGCCGGGTTGTCACCGGACGGCGAGCGGACGACCTACCGCGTGCCGCTGGCCGGCGGAGCGCCCCCGCTCGGTCTGGTCGAGCTGCGCTACGCCGGACGCCTCGACGGCTGACCCGGCCGGCGGCGGCCCCCCGGCCGACCCGAGCCCGGACGGCGCGGCCCACCTCCGGACCGGCAGGAACAGCAGCAGGGCCAGGCTGATCCAGACGTAGGTGTTGCTGCCAAGGAAGCCGTCCACGCCGGTGAAGTCCTTCTCCCAGGCCCAGACGATCCGGCTGATCAGGAAGCCGTACCCGATCGCGGCGAAGGCCAGCAGGACACGGCGTCGGCGGCTGCGGGCGGGGGCCGCCACGCCGTTGTCGACCAGCAGGATCAGCCCCGGCAGCAGCCAGACCAGGTGGTGCACCCAGGTGACGGGGCTGATCAGGCACATCACCGCACCGGTCAGCGCCAGGCCGGTGGCCTCGTCGCCGGCCGCCGCGGCGGCCCGGGACCGCCACGCCCAGACCGCGAGGGTGGCGAGCACCAGCACCGCCCAGGCCAGGGTGCTGGGATGTTCGGGGTTCAGCCGGGCCACCACGCCGCGCAACGACTGGTTGGACACGAACGCCAGCTCGCCGACCCGGCCGGTGTTCCACAGCGCCGAGGTCCAGAACTCCCGGGACGCGTCGGGGAAGAGCGCGGCAGCGACCAGGGTGGCCGTGGCGGCGGTGCCGACGGCGGTCAGCGCGGCCCGCCAGCGCCCGGTGACCAGCAGGTAGACGACGAAGATCCCCGGCGTCAGCTTGATCGCGGCGGCCAGGCCGATGCCCACCCCGGCCCACCGGTTGCCGGCCGGCAGCAGCCGCAGCAGGTCCACCGCGACCAGGAACAGCAGCAGCATGTTGACCTGGCCGAAGTTGACCGTCTCACGCATCGGCTCGAACGCGGCGGCCAGCAGGAGCGCCAGGGCGAGGGCGTACCAGCGGGTCCAGCCGCCGCGGCGGGCGATCGGGTCGACCAGCCACCAGATCAGCACGGCGCTGACCAGCACGGACGCGGCCACGCTCACCACGATCGCCGCCGTCCAGGGCAGCGCCGCCATCGGCAGCATCGCCAGGGCGGCGAACGGCGGGTAGGTGAAGCCGTACTGGGTGCCGGGCTTGAGGAAGTCGTAGATCTCCCCGCCGTCGTGCACCCAGAAGTTCAGCGCGCCGTAGTAGACCTTGAGGTCGAAGAAGCCGTGCCGCACGGCCGCCACCGACAGGAACAGGGCCACCGCGACGGCGAGGCAGCAGACGCTGACGACTTGGCCGATCGTCCGTTTGGCACCCTGCGCCACCATCGCCTCCCTCGCCCTGCGTAGGCTCACGTCCCATGGCTCTCGGGTACGTCCGCCCGGCGCGTCCGGAAGACGCCGGCGAGATCGCACACATCCAGCTCGCGACCTGGCGGGTCGCCTATCGCCGGATCCTGCCCCGGCACGTGCTCGACAACCTGGACGAGGCGTACCTCGCCCGGCGGTGGAGCGCGGCCGTGCAGGAGCCGCCCTCGGGCGCGCACCGGGTGCTGGTCGCCGTCGAACAGGCTGAGCAATCGTATCTGGTGGGGTTCGTCGCCTCGGGTCCGGCCGACGCCGAGTCACTCGCCCCGAACGAGCCGGCCGAGGCGCTCGGGCCCGACGTGGTGGCGGTGACGGACCTGCTGGTCGAACCGCGCTGGGGCCGACGCGGGCACGGCAGCCGGCTGCTCGCCGCCAGCGTGGACCTGTGGCGGGAGGACGGTTTCGGCCGCGCGGTGGCGTGGGCGTTCGATGCCGATCCGGCGACCCGGAAGTTCCTCACCACCGCCGGCTGGGAGCCCGACGGGGCGGCCCGGGCCCTCGACGTGGACGACATGCTGGTCAACCAGCTTCGACTGCACGTCGCGGTGCCCCCCGACGCCCCCTCCGCCGGCTGACCGGCCCGCCGGCCCGCCACCCCGGGGCAGCGGGCGGTGGCGTCACTGCCGTCGGGGCGGGTCGGCGAGTTCGGCGACCAGTTCGTCGTCCTCCACCGCACCCGTCGGGGCGAAGCCCAGGCGGGGGTAGAGGGCGACGGCGGCCAGGTTCTCCGGGTGGTACGACAGGCGGACGGCCGGGCGGCCCGGCTGGGCGCGCAGCCAGGTGGCCAGAGTCGTCACGGTGGCGGCACCCACCCCCCGGCCCTGCTCGGCGGCGTCGACGACCATGCCGCCGATCCACCGCGAGCCGTCGTCGTCGGCGCCCCACATGACGTGCCCGACGACGACCTCGTCGGCGTACACCGCCAGGGAGGTCCAGACGTCGCCGCGCGCGCTGAGCAGCAGGTAGCGGGCCGCCATCGGGTACACCCAGGCCCGCTGGTCGTCGCGGGGCACCACGTCGGCGACGGCCCGCCAGTTGTCGTCGTCGACCGGGCGCAGGGTGACGTGCCGCCCGGCGCGGTCACGGAGGTTCGAGTCGATCATCCGGCGAGCCTAGGGCCGACCCGCCCGCCCGGCGACCGCTTTCCGGACGCTCCTATGGCGCGTCAAGTGGCTGGGGTGGGTTTTCAAGGCGTCGGTAGAGGTCTCGGGCGACGTAACGTTTGAGGCAGCGTTTGATCTCCCGGTCGGTCTTGCCTTGGGTTCGGCGGCGGTCGGCGTAGGCGCGGGTGTGTTCGTCGCGTTGTAGCCGGGTCAGGACGACGGTGTGTAGGGCGTGGTTGAGTTGGCGGTCGCCTGAGCGGTTGAGGCGGTAGCGGACGGTTTTGCCCGATGATGCGGGGATCGGGGCCACGCCGGCGAGCATGGCGAACGCGGCGTCGTCGCGGCAGCGTCCGGGGTGGGACCATGCGGTGAGCACGGTGGCCGCGACGATCGGGCCGACGCCGGTGAGGTCGAGCAGGTCCGGTCGCCAGGAGCGCACGATCGTCCGGATCGCCTTCTCGTGGGCGGTGGCTTCGGCTTCGAGGAAGCGGACGCGGCGGTCGAGGTCCCGCAACACGGTCAGGCAGGTGAACACCTCTACGCCGGCGTTGGTGGTGGGGCGTAGCCGGGTGGCGGTGGTGAGCATGGTCCGGGTGCTGTGACCACGGAACCGGGCCCGCACCACCTCCGGAGCGATGATCACCATGGCGTGCAGTTGCCGCTGGGCATCGGCGCTGGCTTCCACGGCCGCACGGCGGGCGGTCAGGCGCATCTGCAGCGCGGCCCGCTCGGGTCCGGTCTTGGGCTGCGCCAGCCTGGTGCGGGCCAGAGCATCGCGGGCGGCACGTTCGGCATCGATCGCATCGGACTTCGCCCCGCCACGGCGGGCCGGGCGTGACGGCCGGTCCAGCTCGACGACCATCTCACCCGCGTCGGCCAGGTGCCGGGCCAGGCCGGCGCCGTAGCCGCCGGAGCCCTCCAGCGCCCAGGCCCGCAGCCCCGAGTGCTGCTCGGCCAGGGCCACCAACTCGACATAACCGTCGGGATCGGTACTCACCGTGATTCTGGCCAGGACTCCGCCTGTGCGGGTGTCGAGCACCGCGGCGGTGTGGGTGTCCTTGTGCGTGTCGACGCCGATGACGACTTCGACCAGTTCTGCCAGCATGGACATGCGTTCTCTCCTCACCGTGGGGACGCAAGGGTCCGGTCCGGTGCGGAGATGGCAGGACTGTGATGAGACACGCCAGCCGCTAACTGGCGGTCAAGCTCCTGATCAGGCCAAACGTCTCCCGCCGGGCCGGCGCCGGCAGCAGCGGACGGACAAGTCCACACAAAGGCACGAAGCCAGTCAGACGAAGAGTCACACCCACTGCTGCCGACATCAGCCCATCACCTGCGGACCGACCAGGCCAGCCTCACAGTCAGACGAGCAGCGGGTCCAGGCCGATGGTGAGGCCGGGGCGGTTGCGCACCGCGCGGACGGCCAGCAGCACGCCCGGCATGAACGACGCCCGGTCGTACGAGTCGTGCCGGATGGTCAGCGTCTCGCCGGTGGTGCCGAACAGCACCTCCTGGTGGGCGACCAGGCCGGTGGCGCGCACGGCGTGCACACGTACCCCGTCGATGTCGGCGCCCCGGGCGCCCGCCACCTCGTCCTTCGTGGCGTCCGGAACCGGGCCGAGGCCGGCCTCGGCCCGCGCCTGCGCGATCCGCCGGGCGGTGTGGGTGGCGGTGCCGCTGGGGGCGTCGAGCTTGCGCGGGTGGTGCTGCTCGATGATCTCGACGGACTCGAAGTGCCGGGCCGCCCGGGCCGCGAACTGCATCATCAGCACCGCGCCGATGCCGAAGTTGGGGGCGATCACCACGCCGACCCCGGGATTGTCGGCCAGCCAGCCGCGCACCCGCTCGATCCGCTGCTCGGTGAAGCCGGTGGTGCCGACCACGGCGCTGATCCCATGGTCGATGCACCAGTGCAGGTTGTCCATGACGACGTCGGGGGTGGTGAAGTCGACGACCACCTCGGCACCGGCGTCGGCGGCGGCAAACAGGCCGTCGCCCTGGTCGACCGTCGCCACCAGCTCCAGGTCGGACGCCGCGTCGACCGCCTTGCACACCTCGATGCCCATCCGGCCCCGCGCGCCCAGCACACCGACCCGGATCAGCTCCCCGGGGTCCTTCTCCAGCTCGTCAGTCACGGGGCACAACCTATCCCAGCCGGGACGCCCACACCGGGCCGACCGCCGGGCGTCCCACGTGCCGCCGCCGGCGGGGCGTCGCGGCGGTCAGGAGGTGAAGTCGCGCTCGCCGAACGGGCCGACGACCGCGAGGGACATCGGCCGGGCGAGCAGCTCGGCGGCGAGGGTGTTCACGTCGTCCACGGTCACCGCGTCGACCCGGGCCAGCAGCTCGTCCACCGGCATCAGGTCGCCGTAGAGCAGCTCCCCCTTGGCGAGCCGGCTCATCCGGGAGCCGGTGTCCTCCAGGCCGAGCACGAACGACCCCTTGCTCATCCCCTTGCCCCGGGCCACCTCGGCCTCGGTCAGCCCGTCGGCGGCCACCCGGGCCAACTCGGCGCGGGTCAGCTTCAGCACCTCGTCCACCTTCCCGGGGGCGCAGCCGGCGTAGACGGCGAACAGGCCGCTGTCGGCGTACTGGCTGGCGTAGGAGTAGACCGAGTAGGCCAGGCCGCGCCGCTCCCGGATCTCCTGGAACAGCCGGCTGGACATGCCGCCGCCGAGTACGTTGTTGAGCACCCCGAGGGCGAAGCGCCGCTCGTCGATGCGGTCGATGCCGGGGCAGCCGAGGATGATGTGCGCCTGCTCGGTCTCCTTCGGCTCGACCAGGGTGGTGGCCGGCTTCACGCGTACCGCCGGGGTGTCCGGACGGTGCGGGGCCGGCACGGCCGGGTCGGTGTCCAGCGGGGTCCCGGCCAGCACCTGGCGGACCAGCTTGACCACGGTGGCGTGGTCGAGGTTGCCGGCGGCGGCGATGACGATCTGCGCCGGGGTGTAGTGGCGGCGGTAGAAGCCCTGGATCTGCCGCCGCGTCATCGGGGTGACCGTCTCCTCGGTGCCGGAGATCAGCCGGCCGAGGGGGTGTTCGCCGTAGACGGCGCGGGCGAACAGGTCGTGCACCTCGTCGCCGGGCTCGTCGTCGTGCATGGCGATCTCTTCGAGGATGACGCCGCGCTCGGTCTCCACGTCGGCCGGCTCCAGCAGCGAGTCGGCTACCGCGTCACACATCACGTCGATGGCCAGCGGCAGGTCCTCGTCCAGCACGCGGGCGTAGTAGCAGGTGTATTCCTTCGTGGTGAAGGCGTTCGTCTCGCCGCCCACCGCCTCGATCTCAGAGGAGATCTCCAGCGCGGTGCGCTTGTGGGTGCCCTTGAAGAGCAGGTGCTCCAGGAAGTGCGCGGCCCCGGCCTGCGGGCCGGTCTCGTCCCGGGAGCCGACGGAGACCCAGATGCCGAACGAGACGCTGCGCATCGCCGGGATCGCCTCGGTGAGCACGCGAAGCCCGCTGGGCAGCACGGTACGGCGTACCGTGCCGCCCAGCGGGTCGTCACTCAGCGTGCGGGTGACCGCCCGGGTCGACCCGCCGGCTCGCCCGGGCTGTGCCCCGGTGGCGTGCCGGACGGCCCCGGACGGCGCCACCCCCCGTCGACCCGCAGGAAAAGACGCGCGCTGGGCCCGACTCACGGAAACCTGCTCTCAGTTCGACGAGGGGTGGGTGGTGCTGGGGTGAACGTCAGCTGTGCCGGGTGCGGCGGCGCGGACGCTCGCCGCCCTCGCCACCTTCGCCGCCCTCGCCGCCGCCCTCGCTGCCGCCCGGGGCGCCGCCGCCCGGGCCACGACCGCCCCGGTCGCCGCCGCGCTCGCGGTCACCGCGGTCACGCGGGCCCCGGTCGCCGCCCCGGCTGGCCGGACGCTCGCCGCCGGCGACCTCGCCGGTGGCGGCCGGCGCCTCGGTGCCCTCCGGGCGGACCTTGTCGAGGTAGATCTTGCCGCGGGCGTCGATGTCCGCGATCTCCACCTCGACCCTGTCGCCGACGTTGAGGAAGTCCTCGACCCGCTCGACCCGCTTGCCGTCGCCCACCTTGGAGATGTGCAGCAGGCCGTCGCGGCCCGGCAGCAGGGAGACGAACGCGCCGAACGCGGCCGTCTTGACCACCGTGCCGAGGAACCGCTCCCCCGCCTTCGGCAGGGTCGGGTTGGCGATGCCGTTGATCCGGTCCACCGCGGCCTGGGCCGACGGGCCGTTGGTCGCGCCGACGTAGATGGTGCCGTCGTCCTCGATGGAGATCTCGGCGCCGGTCTCGTCCTGGATGGCGTTGATGGTCTGGCCCTTCGGGCCGATCACCATGCCGATCTTGTCGACCGGGATCTTCACGGTGGTGACCCGCGGGGCGTACTCCGACATCTCGGCCGGCCCCTCGATGGCCCGCTGCATCACGCCGAGGATGGTCTGCCGGGCCTCGTACGCCTGCTGGAGCGCGGCGGCCAGCACGTCCGACGGGATGCCGTTGAGCTTGGTGTCGAGCTGGAGGGCGGTGACGAACTCCGGCGTGCCGGCGACCTTGAAGTCCATGTCGCCGAACGCGTCCTCGGCGCCGAGGATGTCGGTCAGCGTCACGTACCGGGTCTTGCCGTCGACCTCGTCCGAGATGAGGCCCATGGCGATGCCGGCGACCGGCGCCTTCAGCGGCACACCGGCCGACAGCAGGCCCAGCGTCGAGGCGCAGACCGAGCCCATCGAGGTGGAGCCGTTGGAGCTGAGCGCCTCGGAGACCTGCCGGATGGCGTAGGGGAACTCCTCGCGCGACGGCAGCACCGGGAGCAGGGCCCGCTCGGCGAGCGCGCCGTGGCCGATCTCGCGCCGCTTCGGCGAGCCGACCCGGCCGGTCTCACCGGTCGAGTACGGCGGGAAGTTGTAGTTGTGCATGTAGCGCTTGCGGTTCTCCGGCGAGAGGGTGTCCACCATCTGCTCCATGCGCAGCATGTTCAGGGTGGTCACGCCCAGGATCTGGGTCTCGCCCCGCTCGAACAGCGCCGAGCCGTGGACCCGGGGCAGCACGCCGACCTCGGCGGTCAGCGCGCGGATGTCGCGCGGGCCGCGGCCGTCCATGCGGACCTGCTCGCGCAGCACCCGGTTGCGGACCTCGGACTTGGTCAGCGACCGGAAGGCTGCGGACAGCTCCTTCTCCCGGCCCTCGAACCGACCGCCCAGCTCCTCGGCGACCCGGGCCTTGACCCGGTCCAGGGCCTCCTCGCGGTCTGCCTTGCCGGCGATGGTGATCGCCTCGGCCACCTCGGTGCGGACCAGCTCGGCCACCGCGTCGTACACGTCGGCCTGGTAGTCCAGGAAGACCGGGAACTCGGCGACCGGCTTGGCGGCCACCTCGGCCAGCTCGCTCTGGGCGCGGCACAGCTCGCGGATGGCGGGCTTGGCGGCCTCCAGGCCGCTGGCGACGATCTCCTCGGTCGGGGCGGTGGCGCCGCCCGCGATCAGGGCCACGGCGTTCGGGGTGGCCTCGGCCTCGACCATCATGATCGCGACGTCACCGTCGGCGAGGGTGCGGCCGGCCACGACCATGTCGAAGGTGGCCCGGGCCAGCTCCTCCAGGGTCGGGAAGGCGACCCACTGGCCGTCGATGTGCGCGACCCGGGTCGCCCCGATCGGGCCGGAGAACGGCAGGCCGGAGAGCTTGGTCGACATCGACGCGGCGTTGATCGCGACCACGTCGTACGGGTGCTGCGGGTCGAGCGCGAGGATGGTCTCGACGACCTGGACCTCGTTGCGCAGGCCCTTGACGAACGACGGGCGCAGCGGCCGGTCGATCAGCCGGCAGGTGAGGATCGCGTCCTCGCTGGGGCGGCCCTCGCGGCGGAAGAACGAGCCGGGGATCCGGCCCGCGGCGTACATCCGCTCCTCGACGTCGACGGTCAGCGGGAAGAAGTCGAACTGCTCCTTCGGGTGCTTGCCGGCGGTGGTGGCGGACAGGACGACCGTCTCGCCGAGCTGGGCGACGACGGAGCCGGCGGCCTGACGGGCCAGCCGGCCGGTGGAGAAGGTGATCTCACGGGTGCCGAAGGACCCGTTGTCGATCACGGCGGTGCGGGATTCGGTGCCGAGGTTTTGCCCGGTCATGGTTCGGTGGTGCTCCTTCGCATCGGGGGGCCCACGACGCGGGGAGCTGCTCAGACGGCCGGTCTTCGATCGAAGCGCCCGGGGTGCCGGCGAGCTGCCGGGGTTCCCGGGGGCCACTACCGGAGACCGGTACGCTGACCGGCTCCCTGTCGGGTGGTCGCGCGGCCCCTGTTTTTCGTCAGGTGGTGGACGCCGATCGGGGGAGCGACCCGCTGGGTCGCTCCCCCGTCACGTCAACGGCGCAGGCCGAGCCGCTCGATGAGCGACCGGTAGCGGCTGATGTCCTTCTTCTGGACGTAGTTGAGCAGCCGACGGCGACGGCCGACCAGCAGCAGCAGCCCACGACGGCTGTGGTGGTCGTGCTTGTGCACCTTCAGGTGCTCGGTGAGCTCGGCGATCCGCTTCGTGAGGACCGCGACCTGCACCTCCGGCGAACCGGTGTCGCCCTCGGCGGTCGCGTACTCCGCGCGGATCTTGGCCTTGGCTTCCTGGTCGAGCGCCATGTTCTCCCTGTTTCGATGGGTTGATCACTGATGCCCGTCGTGTCGGTCGGTGGACCGGGACGGACCGGCACCTCGCACCCGCGGCGTCGTGCAGGCACGCGAGGCCCCACGTCGGTCAGTCGACGTCCCCGCCAGACTACCAGCCCTAGCCGGAACCACCCGCCAAGGGCGTCCGACGAGGCGATCCGACGTTGCGCCCGACGAGGCGGCCAGGGTGGCGGCCGGGGTGGCGGGCCAGGGTGACGGGCCGGCTCAGTCGAGGGCTCGGCGGGTCCGCTCGACGTCCTCGGCGATCTGGGCGATCAGCGGCTCGACCGCGTCGTAGCGCACCTGGCCGCGCAGGTGGGTGACGAAGTCCAGGGCCAGCCGCTCGCCGTACAGGTCCCCGGAGAAGTCCAGCGCGTACGCCTCGACCCGCCGCTCCAGGCCGGAGAACGTCGGGTTGGTGCCGACCGAGACGGCCGCGGCCAGCCACTTCCGGTGCCCCCGACGGACCAGCCGGGCGGCGTAGACGCCGTCGGCGGGCACCGCCACGTACCGGTGGCAGAGCAGGTTGGCGGTGGGAAAGCCCAGCTCCCGGCCGCGCTGGTCGCCCCGGACCACCACCCCCTCGACCCGGTGCGGACGGCCCAGCGCGGCGGCCGCCGCGGCGACGTCACCGGCGTCGACGCACGCCCGGATATAGGTGGAGGAGAACACGGTGCTGTCCTCGGCGACCAGCGGCGCCCCCTCGACCGAGAAACCGAAGGTCCGGCCGAGCCGCTCCAGCAGCGCCACGTCGCCGGCCGCCCGGTGCCCGAACCGGAAGTTCTCCCCCACCACGACCAGGGCGGCGTGCAGGTGCTGGACCAGGATGTCGTGCACGAACGCCTCGGCCGGCACCCGGGAGAACTCCGGGGTGAACGGCACCACGCAGAGCACGTCGACGCCGAGCGCCTCGATCAGCTCGGCCTTGCGGGCGGGCTCGGTGAGCACCGCCGGATGGGAACCGGGGCGCACCACCTCGGCCGGGTGCGGGTCGAAGGTCACCACCACCGACTGCACGCCCAGCTCCCGCGCCCGGGCCACGGCGTGCCCGATGGTCGCCTGGTGCCCCTTGTGCACGCCGTCGAAGACGCCGATGGTGACGACCGAACGGCCCCAGCCGCCGGGCGCCGCGTCGTACCCCCGCCACCGCTGCATGACGATCCTCCCCTGCCTTCCGCGACCGGCCGCGCCGGCGGCCGTACCCCCGCCCGCCGTCAGGCAGGGGCGAGCACGATCTCCGCGCGGGCCCGGCCGTCCCGCTCGCTGACGATAGCGATCAGGCCGCCGTCGGGGCCGAAGACGGCGTACGGCCCGGCGAGGCCGGCCGGATCGAGCGGGCCCCCGTGGGAGAGCACCTTCGCCTCGTCGGCGGTGGCCTCCCGGCGCGGGAAGAACCGGTCGGCCGCCGCGTCGAGCGGCAGGTTCACCACCTCGGGCGCGCGCTGCTCCAGCTCGTCGAGGGTCGCCGCCTCGGCCAGGGCGAAGCCGCCGACCGCGGTGCGGCGCAGCGCGGTCAGGTGGCCGCCGACCGAGAGCGTCAGGCCCGCGTCCCGGGCCAGCGCCCGGATGTACGTCCCGGACGAGCAGGTCACGTCGACGTCCACGTCCACCACGTCGGGGGTGTCCCGGCGGATGGCCAGCACGTCGAGGCGGCTCACGGTGACCCGGCGGGCGGGCAGCTCGACGCTCTCCCCCTCGCGCACCCGCTTGTACGCCCGCTGGCCGTCGATCTTGATGGCGCTGACCGCGCTCGGCACCTGGTCGATCTCGCCGGTCAGCGCCGCGAACGCCGACCGGATCGCCTCGTCGGTGACCGTCCCGGCCGGGGTGGTGGCCAGCACGTCGCCCTCGGCGTCGTCGGTGACGGTGGCCTGCCCGAGCCGGACGGTGGCCGCGTAGCTCTTGCCGGCGCCGATGACGTAGGTCAGCAGCCGGGTGGCCCGGCCGACGCCGATCACCAGCACGCCGGTGGCCATCGGATCGAGCGTGCCGCCGTGCCCGACCCGGCGGGTCCGGGCCAGCCGGCGGATCCGCGCCACCACGTCGTGCGACGTCATGCCGCCGGGCTTGTCGACCACGATCAGACCGTCTGTGCTCACGACCGCCAAGCCTGCCAGACGGGCTCGCGCCGCCCGCCACCGCACGGCACAATGCGGCACGCCCCTCCTCAGACCTCCCCCGGAGCCCCCATGAGCACCCCGCCCCCGCAGGAGCACCACGCCCGGGTCGACCTGCCCGAGTGGATGCGCAACCCCGAGCCGCCCCGGCGGACCCTCGGCCGACGCCTGTCCGAGCTGGTGGACGCCACACCGGGCCTGCGGGAGGCGCGGCGGGCGCTGTGGCGCTGGTGGGAACGGAGCCGGTTCAGCGAGCCACCATGGGGTGAGCGGGAAGCCCTTCTCCACTAGGGCGTGCCCTTCCGTTCCGCTCAGCGGACGGCGCCGACCACGGCCCAGCCGCCGGAGCGCAGCCGCAGCAGCAGGGCCGCCAGCCGGAGCAGCACGAACAGGAACAGACCGGCCCAGATGCCGCCGAGGCCCAGGTCGAACGCGTACGACAGCCAGATCGCCGGCAGGAAGCCGCCGAACGCCGCGACGATCGTGAGATTGCGCAGGTAGCGGACGTCACCCGCGCCGATCAGCACCCCGTCGAGGGCGAACACCACGCCGCCGACCGGCTGCAACGCCACCAGCCAGGGCCAGGCGACCATGGCCTGGTCGCGTACCTGCTCGTCGGAGCTGAACAGCGCCGGCACGACGCCGGCCCCGACGGCGATGAGCACCGCGAACGCCACGCCGCAGCCGGCGCCGAGCAGCGCGACCCGCCGGGCCAGGGCGCGGGCGCCGGCGTCGTCGCCGGCACCGAGCGCCGCGCCGATCAGCGCCTGCGCGGCGATCGCGAGGGCGTCGAGCACCAGGGCGGTGAAGAACCACAGTTGTACGGCGATCTGATGCGCGCCGACCGCAGCCGCCCCGAACCGGGCCGCGACGGCGGTGGCGGACAGGAAGCTGGCCTGGAAGGCGACGCCCCGGACCAGCAGGTCCCGGCTGAGCACGAGCTGCTGGCGGATCACCCCCGGGCGGGGGCGCAGCGCCACCCGCTCGCTCACCAGCGCGGCGGCGAACAGCCCGCCGGAGATGGTCTGGGCCACCACGTTGGCCACCGCCGAGCCGGTGAGTCCCCACCCGACGGGGTAGACCAGCAACGGGCAGAGCAGCGCGGAGAGCAGGTTGGGGCCGAGCACGAACCACAGCGGCCGACGGGTGTTCTGCACGCCGCGCAGCCAGCCGTTGCCCGCCGCGGCGAGCAGCAGCCCGGGGGCCCCGAGCGCCGCGACCCGCAGCCACCGCCCGGCCGCGTCGGCGACCTCGCCGGGCCCGGCGAGCGCTTCGACCAGCGGGCCGGCGCCGAGCTGCATGGCGAGCGCGACCAGCACCCCGACCCCGAGCGCCAGCCAGGACGCCTGCACGCCCTCGGCCACGGCGGCGGCCCGGTCGCCGGAGCCGAACCGGCGGGCGGCCCGCCCGGTGATCCCGTACGCCAGCACGGTGCCCAGCCACGCGATCAGGGTCATCACGGTGCCGGCGACGGCCAGCGCGGCGAGCGGCAGCCGGCCGAGGTGCCCGACCACAGCCGTGTCGACCAGGACGTAGAGCGGCTCGGCGGCGAGCACCACGAGTGCCGGCAGGGCCAGGGTGGCGATCCGTCGCGGCGAGGCGACGGCGGACGGGGCGAGGGAGGACCGGATCATCGCCACCGATCCTGACACGGCAAAGGTAAGGACTGCAAGAATGACTATTCCTTACCCGCCACGTGGGCACCGGTGGCGGCACCTCCCAGCGGAGCCCTGCGGGGCGGACCCGCACGGGTGCAGGGCCGGTCCCCCAGGTGACAACCAGCCCGCGCCGGATCGCCCTCCCTGCGCCGACCGAGGCCGGCACACCGACCGACGGCCCGCCCCCAGAGCACGACCTGGACCAGAACACAACACACGCGCCAAGCCGCGTCGACAGCCCCAAGAACGCGCATTTTCAGAGAAAGAGTGGCCTCCCGGGCTGCCTGAGGCACTCTTTCTCTGAAAATGCACCAGCGTTGGGCTCGGGGTGCGGGTGGGGGGCATCAACGCCGGGGGGCTGGGTTACTGGCGGGTGTCCATCGACGTTTGGAGCGCCCGGCGGGCCTGCTCGCGCGCCTCGTCGGCGTTCTCAGTCTTGGGCTTGCTCGACATGATTCGGTCCTTCCAGGGTGCGGGCCACGGCGACGTGGTGGCCCGGCGGCCGGTCGTGCTGGCGCCCGACGGGCGGCCCGGGGTCACCGGAGCGGCCGGTCTGGGTGTGCGCCCGGGTCGGTCGGACCCTGGAGGGAGGCGATGCCGGGTGCGGCGCCACCACCGTCGACCAGCACCGCGGGACACGACACCGGTCGATTCCCAAGTTATCGTTCAGGTCCACATGTTGCCCACTCTTCCCGCCATCTGGACAGGGTGAGATTCCCGCCAGGGCCGGCCGGAGGGTCAGGGACCGAGGTGGGTGCCTTTCAGCGGGCCAGGAAGTGCCAGCCGAGCCACCACCAGAAGCCGAACAGGCCGATCCGGCCGACGGGCACCGGGCCCACCTCGTAGCGCATCACGTAGGCGCAGACGTCGGCCAGCGACGGGATCCGGGAGCCCGGGCGGCGGGCGGCCCACTCGACCGCGACGAAGAGCGCCAGGGCGGTGACGAAGCCACCGATGGCGAGTGCCCGCATCATCGCCGCACCAGCCCCCAGAACGCGGCGAGCCAGGCGAACCATGCCGCCGAGCGGACCAGTTCGTCCTCCAGCAACGGATCGGCCAGCCGGGAGAGGGTGGGGAAATCGTCGCCGGCGTGCAGGACGAAGGTGGTCCCCTCGAACACGCCGAACACGGCCACCGGGACCAGCCACCAGACCGCGCCCACGCCGAGCC
Organism: Micromonospora sp. NBC_01412; assembly: GCF_045040215.1. Taxonomy (NCBI): domain Bacteria; kingdom Bacillati; phylum Actinomycetota; class Actinomycetes; order Micromonosporales; family Micromonosporaceae; genus Micromonospora; species Micromonospora sp. NBC_01412. The sequence continues at coordinate 4,774,037 of NZ_CP109528.1, read as the reverse complement.
GGCGGGGCGCCGGCCGGCGCGGCACCCGGGCACCCAGGCCCAGCCAGATCAACGCGCCCCCGGTGCCGAGCGTGTAGAGGTTCGCCGCGGCGGAGAACGAGGGCAGTTGCCCGCCGACGAGGGAGAGACAGACCAGCACCGGCACGGAGACCACGGGACGGTCCCAGACCCGGGGCTCCGTGACGATGAGCTCGCGCGGGTGATCCATCCCGCAATTCTCCCCGCCGCGACGGAGCGCGGGAAGACCAACACCCCCCGGAGTCGTCCCTGATCTATGCCTCGATCAACGCCTTGTCCAGCTCGGTGCGGATGCCGGCCACCACGTCCTCGACGGTGCCGCGACCGGTGAAACCGGCCGCGAGCCGATGACCGCCACCGCCGAGGGCGACCGCGACGCGGCTCACGTCCACCGCACCCTTGCTGCGCATCGACACCGCCCACTCCGCCGGGCGGACCTGCTTGACCACGCAGCTCACGTCGGCCTCGGCGGTGCACCGGACCGAGTCGATCAGGGCCTCCAGCACGTACGGTCGCTGGTCGTGCCGGGCCAGGTCGTCGAGCGTGGCGTACGTCCAGACGAGGCCGTGGCCGCCGGCCGCCAGCGGCTCCAGGCGGGCCCGGCAGAGCACCTCGCCGAACAGCCGCACCGCGCCGAAGGGCCGGGTGTCGAAGACCCGGCGGGAGATGTCACCGGGCCGGATTCCGGTGGCCAGCAGCCGGGCCGCCAGCTCGTGCACCGCCGGGGTGGTCGCCTCGAACCGGAACGACCCGGTGTCGGTGGTCAGCGCGACGTAGAGGCACTCGGCGATCGCCGCGTCCAGGGTCACCCCGAGCCGGGTCAGCAGCTCCTCGGCCAGCACCGAGGTGGCCGCCGCCCGGGGGTCGACCAGGTTGATCCCGCCGAACCGGGTGTTCGAGGCGTGGTGGTCGAGCACCAGCGCGGCCCCGGCGGTCTCCAGCCGGTCCACCAGGCCGCCGAGCCGCGACTCGCTCGCCGCGTCGAAGCAGACGACCAGCTCCGGCGCCGGGTCGGCGTCCGCCTCCGGGACCAGCAGGTCCATCCCGGGCAGGCCGCGGATCGGCTCCGGCACCTCCGGCGGGCCGGGGAAGGTCGCCTGCAACCGGCGTACGCCGAGCTGCCGCAGGCCCAGCCCGAAGCCGAGCATGCTGCCCAGCGCGTCCCCGTCGGGGTTGACGTGGCAGATCAGCAGGACCCGGGCGTCGGCCGGCAGGCCGCGCACCGCCGCGACGGCGGCGGCCCAGTCGGCCTCGCCCGGGCCGGGCCCGACGGCGGGCAGGGCGACGGCAGGGCCGGTGTCGGCGGGCCCGGCGGCGACCCCTGTCATGGCCGGTCCGCGCCGCGCGGGGTCTGCTCGTCGGCGGCCCCCTCGTCGGCGGAGTCCCCGTCCTCGTCCTCGTCGTCCACCCGGTACGGCTGGGCCTCGCCCGCGTACCGGGCGCCGGCGGCGAGGCGCTGCACCTCGGCGTCGGCGGTGCGGGCCTGGACCAGCAGGTCGTCGATCTGCTTGACCTGGTCCTGCACGTCGTCGAGGACGAAGGTCAGCGACGGCGAGTGGCGCAGCCCGAGAGCCTTGCCGACCGTGCTGCGCAGCATCCCCTTGGCGCTCTCCAGCGCCGCCGCCGTGCTGGTCTGCTCCGCCGCGTCGCCGAGGACGGTGTAGAAGACCGTCGCGTCGCGCAGATCGGCGGTGATCCGGGCGTCTGTGATAGTGATCATGCCGAGCCGGGGGTCCTTGATCTGGCTCCGCACCACCGACGCGACCAGTTCGCGAATCCGCTCCGCGTGCCGGCGTACCTTGGCCGGATCCGTCATCTCGCCCACCTCCACGGCGTCCTACTCCCGGCCGGTCCGGGGGCACGGTGCGCCGCCGGATCCGACCAGCCAACAATTCGAACACTACCTTCACAGGCGGGTCGACCGCCGGGCACGGGCGTCACCGCCCGGCGCCGGTCAGTCGTCGCCGTCGCCGTACAGGTGGCGACGCACCGAGAGCAGCTCGACCTCGGGACGGCCCGCGACCAGGTGCTCGCACGAGTCGAGCACATCGCGCACGTGCGCGCCTTCCGCAGCCACCACGGCCACGGCTATCTCCGCCCGACCGTGCAGGTCGAGCGCTCCCACCTCGGCGGCCGACACCTCGAAGCGGCGCAGCGCCGCCACGATCGGCCGTACATATGATCTCTTGGCTTTGAGCGACCGGGAGTCGCCCGGCAGCAGCAGGTCGAAGACCGCGGTTCCGGTGAACATCGCCTCGGACGATACCCGCAGTGACCCCCACATGATCAAGGGGTTTACGCCCGCAACGGCGTAAACCCCTTGATCACTGTGTCGAACGGGTCAGGCGCGCGGCTTCTCCCGCATCTCGAAGGTCTCGATGATGTCGCCGACCTGAACGTTGTTGTACCCGGTCAGGGTCAGACCGCACTCGAAGCCCTCGCGGACCTCCGTCGCGTCGTCCTTGAACCGCTTGAGCGAGCTGATGGTGAGGTTGTCCGCCACCACCTGCCCGTCCCGCAGCAGCCGCGCCTTGGCGTTGCGGCGCAGGATCCCGGACCGGACGATACAGCCGGAGATGTTGCCGACCTTGGACGAGCGGAACACGTCGCGGATCTCCGCGCTGCCCAGCTCGACCTCCTCGTACTCCGGCTTGAGCAGCCCCTTGAGCGCGGCGTCGATCTCCTCGATGGCCTGGTAGATGACCGTGTAGTACCGGATCTCCACGCCCTCGCGGTCGGCGATCTCGCGGACCTTGTTGGCGGCCCGCACGTTGAAGCCGATGATCGTGACCGCCTCGGACGAGGCACTCGCGAGCATGACGTCGCTCTCGGTGATCGCACCCACGCCCCGGTGGATGATCCTGAGCTGGACCTCCTCCGGGATGTCCAGGTTGAACAGGGCGTCCTCGAGGGCCTCCACGGAACCGGAGACGTCGCCCTTGAGCACCAGGTTGAGCGAGGTCTTCTCGCCCTCCTTGAGCTGCTCCATGAGCGTCTCGAGGGTGGCCCGGCCACGGGAGTTGGCGAAGGACGCCGCCCGCCGCCGTGCCTGCCGCTGCTCGGCGATCTGACGCACCGTGCGGTCGTCCGCCGCAGCGAGGAAGGTGTCGCCCGCCCCGGGGACCGCGGTGAGACCGAGCACCAGCACCGGACGGGCCGGACCCGCCTCGGCGACCTGGTTGCCGTTCTCGTCGAGCATCGCCCGGACCCGGCCGTGCGCCCCGCCGGCGACGATGGAGTCGCCCGCCCGCAGGGTGCCCTTCTGCACCAGCACCGTCGCCACCGCACCGCGACCCTTGTCGAGGTGCGCCTCGATGGCCACACCCTGCGCCGGCCCGTCGATCGGAGCGGTCAGCTCCAGCGACGCGTCGGCGGTCAGCAGGACCGCCTCCAGCAGCTCCTCGATGCCGATGCCCGGCTTCGCGGCCACGTTGACGAACATCGTCTCGCCGCCATACTCCTCGGCGACGAGCCCGTACTCGGTCAGCTGCTGGCGGACCTTGTCCGGGTTGGCGTCCGGCTTGTCGATCTTGTTGACCGCGACCACGATCGGCACGTCGGCCGCCTTGGCGTGGTTCAACGCCTCGATCGTCTGCGGCATCACGCCGTCGTCGGCCGCGACCACCAGCACCACGATGTCGGTGACCTGGGCGCCACGGGCACGCATGGCGGTGAACGCCTCGTGGCCCGGGGTGTCGATGAAGGTCACCGCCCGGTCCACGCCGTCGTGCGGGACGTGGACCTGGTAGGCACCGATGTGCTGGGTGATGCCACCCGCCTCGCCGGCCACGACGTTCGCCTTGCGGATCGCGTCGAGCAGCTTGGTCTTACCGTGGTCGACGTGACCCATGACGGTCACGACCGGCGCACGACTGACCAGGCGGTCCTCCGCGACCTCGGCGTCGAGGTCGATGTTGAACTGCGCGAGCAGCTCGCGGTCCTCGTCCTCCGGGCTGACGATCTGCACGTCGAAGCCGAGGTGCTCACCCAGCAGCAGCAGGGTCTCGTCAGAGCAGGACTGGGTCGCCGTGACCATCTCGCCCAGGTTGAACATCTCCTGGACCAGCGAACCCGGGTTGGCGTTGATCCTGTCGGCGAAGTCCGACAGCGAGGCGCCACGGGAGAGCCTGACGACCTGACCCTGACCCCGGGGGGCACCCGAGCTCATGGTCGGGGCCGACAGGTTGTCGAACTCCTGTCTGCGCTGCTTCTTGGACTTGCGGCCACGGGTCGGCCTACCGCCCGGACGCCCGAAGGCACCCGCGGCGCCGCCGCCACGGCCACGGCCGCCACCACCCGGACGACCACCGCCACCGGCCGGGGCACCCGGGCGGAAACCGCCGCCGGGAGCACCACCGCCGCCACCGGGACCGCCACGGTAGCCGCCGCCACCAGCACCGGCACCGGCACCGCCGGGACCGCCGCGGAAGCCACCGCCACCGCCGCCGCCACCGGGACCGCCACGGAAGCCACCGCCGCCACCGGCGGGACGACCCGCGCCACCGCCGCCACCGGGACGACCCGCGCCAGGGCCGCCAGCGGGACGACCGGGGCGCTGGCTCGGCATGGAGGCCGGGCTGGGCCGAGGCGGCATGGAGGCCGGACTCGGCCGAGGCGGCATCGCCGACGGGTTCGGGCGGGGACCGCCACCACCGGCGGCCGGGGGCCGCTGCTGCTGACCGCCCTGGATACCGAACGGGTTGTTACCAGCGCTGCGCGCCGGCGGACGACCGCCCGGACGGGCACCCGGGCCCGGGGCCGGCGTGCCGGGGCGACCGGCGGCCGGGGAGCCCGGCCGGGGCGGCATCGCACCCGGACCCGTGCCCGGACCCGTGTTCGGGCGCGGGCCGGGACGGGGACCACCCTCGGCGGGTGGCTCCCGACGGACGTTCTCTCGCTGCTGCTGCCGGGCGGCCTGGGCGGCCTTGACCGCGGCCTCCTGCTCGGCCTTCAGCGCGGCGGCGCGCGCCTCGGCGGCCGCCACCTCGATGTCGTGGGCACTCGCCGGCTTGGCGACCGGGGTCGCCGGCTGCGGCAGGCCGGGAACTGGCCCCTTGGGCTTCGGGCCGGGGGTCGGCGGGCCGGGCCGCCGCGGCGGCATCGGCTTCGCCGCGACCCGGGGTGCACCCGGGGACGGGGACGGGGAAGGAGTCGGGGTCGACGTCGCACTCGGGGCGGCCGCCGGAGGGGCGGACGGCGCCGGGGAACCGGCGGAGGCGACAAATGCGTTGCGCAGCCGCCGGGCGACGGGCGCCTCGACGGTGCTGGACGCGGACTTCACGAACTCGCCCATTTCCTTCAGCTTGGCGAGAACGGTCTTGCTTTCGACCCCGAGCTCTTTAGCAAGCTCGTGTACGCGGGCCTTACCTGCCACTGCACTCCTCACTCCGAGGTCGTGCGGGCAGCACCCGCAACAACCTCACTCGTGCACTTGAAGCCTGGTCATTTCAGGAACTTCATCGTGTGCTCATGTCGGTCGTCCTACCTTGCTAGCGACCCTCGCCTGGTCGGGATGACCTGACGTAGTGGTTGGCGCATCGAGATGCTCGGCCAGCTCACCGTGATCGACGACCCCGGTGACCCGCAGCGCACGCCCGAAGGCACGCCGCCGCACCGCCAGCGCGAAGCAGGCCGGATCCGGGTGCATGTTCGCTCCCCGACCCGGCAGCCTGCGAGCCGGGTCGGGACGGAGGCTGTGACCAGCCTCGTTGCCGACCGCGACCATTCGCAGCAATTCGCTGGCCGGCGCACGTCGCCGGCAACCCACACAGGTGCGCTCCGGCAGCGCGCGTCGTACCACCGGAAGAAGTCTACCCCTAGCTTCCCGAGATCGCTCCGCCCGGCTCCCGGACGTGATCAGCCCCGCTCCGCGCGGACGTGGTGGCCTGCTCCGCATCCGACCGGATGTCGATCCGCCAACCGGTCATTCGGGCCGCAAGTCGGGCGTTCTGCCCCTCCCGGCCGATCGCCAGCGAGAGCTGGAAGTCCGGCACGGTCACCCGGGCGGTGCGGGTGGCCAGGTCGACCACCTCGACCCGCAGCGCCTTGGCCGGCGACAGCGCGTTGCCGACGAAGGTGGCCGGGTCGTCCGACCAGTCGATGATGTCGATCTTCTCACCGTGCAGCTCGCTCATCACCGCGCGGACGCGCTGGCCCATCGGGCCGATGCAGGCGCCCTTGGCGTTCACGCCCGGTGTGGTGGAACGCACCGCGATCTTCGTGCGGTGGCCGGCCTCGCGGGCGATGGCGCCGATCTCCACGGTGCCGTCGGCAATCTCCGGGACCTCCAGCGCGAACAGCTTCTTCACCAGCGCCGGGTGGGACCGGGAGAGGGTGATCTGCGGGCCGCGCATCCCCTTGGCGACGTGCACCACGACGCAGCGGATCCGCTCGCCGTGCGTGTACCGCTCGCCGGGGACCTGCTCGGACTGCGGCAGCACGCCCTCCAGCTTGCCGAGGTCGACGCTGACGATGCCCTTCTCGGAACGCGCCTCGTGCGCCTGCACCACGCCGGTGACCAGGTCACCGTCGCGGCCGACGTACTCGCCGAAGTGCACCTCGTCGGTGGCCTCCCGCAGCCGCTGGAGGATCACCTGTTTGGCGGTCATGGCCGCGATCCGGCCGAAGTCGTGCGGGGTGTCGTCCCGCTCCCGCACCACGCTGCCGTCTTCGTCCAGCTCCTGGGCGTAGACCAGCGCCGCGCCGGTCTTCCGGTCGATCTCCACCCGGGCGTGCGATTCGGCCCCGTCGGTGTGCCGGTAGGCGGTCAGCAGCGCGGTCTCGATCGCCGCGAGAATCGTGTCGAACGGGATCTCCCGCTCGCGCTCGAGTGCGCGCAGCGCCGCGAGGTCGATGTTCACCTCTCCTCGTCCTCCACATCATCTTCGTCGTCGATGTCGTCAATGTCCTCGTTGTCGCCGAGCTCGTCGTCGCCCACCTCGTCGAGGCGGCTGAACTCGACCTGAACCCGGCCGGGGCCGAGCTCCGCGTGGCGGAACTCCGCGCGGCCGGAGTCGGTCTCCAGCACCACGCGCTCGTCGTCGGCCTCGACCACCCGGCCGGTGACCTGGCGGTCGCCGGCGGGCTGCTCGGCGGGTTGGTCGGCGCGCTGCCCGGGCAGCCCGCCCCGGGCGGTCACCTTCACCAGCCGGCCGACGTTACGCCGCCAGTGCCGGGGCAGGGTGAGCGGCCGGTCCACCCCGGGGGAGCTGACCTCCAGCTGGTACTCGCCGGCCAGGATGTCGCCGCCGGCCTCCTCGGCCGCGTCGAGCGCGGCGGAGACGGCCCGGGAGACGTCCGCCACCGCGTCCAGGCTGATCCCGCCGTCTGCGTCCACGATCACCCGCACCACGTGCCGGCGGCCGGCTGGGGAGACGGTGACGTCCTCCAGGTCGTACCCGGCCTCGTTGACGACCGGCTCGATCACCGCGCGCAACCGGGCCCGCCGGGCCGCGAGGTCGCCCCGGGGGCTGCCGACGCGGTCACCGCCCCGGGGGCCGTCGGCGCGTCGGGGTTTCCCCGTCGGCCCCGTCGACCTGGTGGCACGGCCACGCTGCGTCATCTGGCGCACCTTTCGTGATCGACGGCGCCCGGTCGGACGCCATGCCGGCGCACCACCGGGGCAGAGCACCGGTGGTTGCGCAGAGCGTAACGCGCTCACCGCGCGGCGGGCCGGGCGGCGCACCGACGTCGGTCGCCCACGTCCGCGCTCGAATAGTGTTGACTTGCCCGGTGGCGAAGGGCAGAACGACACAGCGCGACCGGGGACCAGGACATTCCCGGCGAAACCTGCTGCGGGTCAGCGCGCTGCTGACACTCGGCGGTGCCACCGGGGTGCTGACCGGCTGTGATCTTTTCGACGGTGACGAGCCGGACCCGGCCCCCGACCCGCTCGAACCCCTCGCCGCCGAGGCACGCGAGCTGGCCGCCCGGCACCGCGCCGCGCTGGCCGCCGACCCGGGCCTGGCCGGAATGCTCACCCCGATCGCCGAGGCCCACGAGGCGCACGCCGCCGAACTGGCGAAGCTGTTCGGCCGCCCGGTGTCCGCGTCCTCGGGCCCGCCGTCGGCCGGGGCCAGCGCCGGCGGCGACCGGACGGCGACGCTGACCGGCCTGCGCCAGGCGGAGCAGCGCGGGCGCGAGTCGGCCGCGAAGCTCTGCGCCGGGGCGCCGGCCGAGCGGGCGGCGCTGCTCGGCTCGATCGCCGCCGCCCGGGCCACCCACGTGGAGGCGCTGAAGTGATCCGCCGACAGACACCGTCCGGGCCGGCCCAGGCGCTCGCCGACGCGCTCGCCGCCGAATACGCCGCGATCTTCGCGTACGCGCCGATCGGGGTCCGGCTCACCGACGCCGCCCGCACGGCCGCCCGCCGGGCCGAGGCGGCGCACCGGGCCCGGCGCGACGCGCTGGTGCTCCAGCTCAGCGCGGCCGGCGACCCGGTCCCAGCCGACAAGGCCGGGTACGCGCTGCCCTTCCCGGTCACCGACGCGGCCAGCGCGCTGCGGCTGGCGGTCGAGGTGGAGGAACGCACCGCCGCGTTCTGGCGGGCGGCGCTGCCGCACACCACCGGCGCGGACCGTAACCGGGCCCTCGCGGCGCTGACCGACTGCGCGGTGCGGGCCACCCGCTGGCGGCGCACCGCGGGGGTGACTCCGGTCACCGTCGCGTTCCCCGGTCGGCCCGACTGACCGGCCACGAGCGTTTCGCCGCTCACCGTGCGACCGCCGGCCGCCGTCCCCGGTTGCGGGTGGCATACCAGGTATGCATACTCCGGAGCCATGTCCATCCGTCACGGCCTGCTCGCGCTGCTCGAACGCGGCCAGATGTACGGCTACCAGCTCCGGGCCGCGTTCGAGGAGTCGACCGGCTCGACGTGGCCGCTGAACATCGGGCAGGTCTACACCACCCTGTCCCGGCTGGAACGGGACGGGCTGGTGCGCCCGCTGCCGGAGAACGAGGGCGGGCAGCGGCCGTACGAGATCACCGACGCCGGGCGGACGGACCTCGCGCTGTGGTTCGCGACCCCGCTCAGCCGGACCGACCGGCCCCGCGACGAGCTGGCCATCAAGCTGGCCCTCGCGCTGACCACGCCGGGCGTGGACGTGCGATCGGTGGTGCAGACCCAGCGCACCGCCACCATGCGGACCTTGCAGGAGTTGACCCGGTTGAAGTACGCCAGCGACCGCCCCGAGGACCTGCCCTGGCGGCTGGTGCTGGACGCGATGGTGTTCCAGGCCGAGGCGGAGGTCCGCTGGCTGGACCACTGCGAGACGAGCCTCGTGCGGTACCGGCCGGCAGCGGGGCCCGGCAGCCGGTCGACGGACACAGCGGGTCGGGACGGCGAGGAGGCACGGCGGTGAGCGGACCGGACGACGCGCCGGGAGCCCGCCCCACCGCACCCGGAGCGGCGGTGCTGGACCTGCGCGACGTCCACCGCACCCACGGCAGCGGCGAGGCCGCCGTGCACGCCCTGCGCGGGGTCAGCCTCACCGTCGGCCCCGGCGAACTGGTCGCGGTGATGGGGCCCTCCGGCTCCGGCAAGTCCACCCTGCTCGCCCTGGCCGGCGGGCTCGACGGGCCGACCGCGGGCGAGATCCTCGTCGAGGGGCAGCCGCTGGGCGCGCTCGACCGCCGCGCGCTGGCCCGGGTACGCCGCCGGCGGATCGGCTACATCTTCCAGAACCTCAACCTGCTGGGCAGCCTCACCGCCGCCGAGAACGTCGCGCTCCCCCTCGAACTGGACGGCGTCGGCGTCCGCCAGTCGCGGCGGGCGGCCCAGGTCGCGCTCGACGAGGTGGGGCTGACCGAGCTGGGCGGACGCTTCCCGGACCAGTTGTCCGGCGGGCAGCAGCAGCGGGTGGCCATCGCCCGGGCCCTGGTCGGCGAGCGGCGCCTCGTCCTCGCCGACGAGCCGACCGGCGCGCTGGACTCGCAGACCGGCGAGGCGGTGCTGCGCCTGCTGCGCCGCCGGGTCGACGCGGGTGCCGCCGCCGTGCTGGTCACCCACGAGGCCCGGCACGCCGCCTGGGCCGACCGGGTGGTGTTCCTGCGCGACGGAGTCATGGTGGACTCGACGGCGCCGCTGGGCGGCGTCGAGCAGTTCCTGGCCGGCAGCGGCCGGTGAGCCCGAAGCGGGCGGCCACCGTCCCGCCGCGGCGGGACCGGCGCCCGGCCGACGTGCCGCGGCCGGCCCCGGCGGGCGGGACCGACGACAGCGCCCGGCAGCGGCGGATCGTGGCGGCGCTGCGCTCCTGGCGGGCCGCGCTGCGCATCGCGCGGCGGGAGGCCGGGCGGGCCCGGGGTCGCACCGCTCTGGTGCTCGCGATGATCACCCTGCCCGTGCTGGCGCTGGCCTTCGCCGCCGTCAGCTACGACATGTCCCGGCTGACCCGGGCCGAGCGGATCGACCGCCAGCTCGGCACCGCCGACGCGGAGCTGCGCTGGCTGGCCGACGGCCCACTGGTGCAGGACGCCTGGGGCGACAACGGCTACCCGCGCGAGGGCGTCCGGCACCGGAACCGGCCGGTCACCGCCGCCGAGCTGACCGCCCAACTCCCGGCCGGCACCCGGGTCGGCAAGGTGCAGTGGTGGGTGCCGTTCGAGGCGCGCGTCGGCAACCGGCGCAAGACGTTCGACGGCCGGCAGCTCGACCTCACCGACCCGCTGCTGCGCGGGCAGGCCCGGCAGCTCGCCGGCCGCCCGCCGACGGCCGCCGACGAGATCGGGCTGAACCAGGCGGCGCTGCGCCAGCTGCACGTCCGGCTCGGCGACCGGGTCGCCCCGGCCGACGGCTCGGGCGACCGGACCGTGGTCGGGGTGGTGGAGTTCCCCGACGGACTGGGCCCCACGGTGGCCCTGCCACCGGCGCCCGGCACCCCGGTCGAGTCGCGGGGCCAGACGAGGTGGTTCGTCGACCTGCCGGACGGCGTCGACCCCGGCCTGACCGACCGGCTCAACGCGCGCGGGATCGTGGTGGTCGCCCGCACCCCGGCGCCCCACCCCGGCGTCGACGCCGGGCTGCTCGACGCGCCGGTGAGCGCCGAGGAGGCCGGCAACGCGGTGTTGATCGGCGGCCTCGGCCTGCTGGAGGTCGTGCTGCTGGTGGGGCCGGCGTTCGCCGTCGGGGTACGCCGCCGACGCCGGGACCTCGCCCTGGTCGCCGTGGCCGGCGGGGACGCCGCCCACCTGCGCCGCATCGTGCTGGCCGGCGGGGTGGTGCTGGGCTGCGCCGGGGCCGCCGCCGGGCTGGCGCTGGGCGTCGCCGCCGCGCTCGCCGCCCGGCCCCTGACCGAGGAGTACGTCTTCCAGGCGCGCTTCGGGGCGTACCGGATCTTTCCGGCCGCGCTGGCGGCGATCGCCGCGGTCGCGGTGCTGGCCGGGGTGCTCGCGGCGCTCGCGCCGGCCTGGACCGCCGCCCGGCAGGACGTGGTGGCCGGGCTGGCGGGCCGGCGCACCACGCCACCGCACCGGCGGCGCTGGCCGCTGATCGGGGCGGTGCTGACGGTGGGCGGCGCGGCGGTGGCCGCGCTCGGCGCCGCCCAGAGCACGACGGTGCTCTTCGCCGGCCTGGTGCTCGGCGAGCTGGGGCTGGTCTTCGCCACCCCGACGCTGGTCGGGTTGCTCGCCCGGGCCGGCCGATGGCTGCCGCTGGCCCCCCGGGTCGCGCTGCGGGACGCGAGCCGCAACCGCGCCTCGGCCGCACCGGCCATCTCGGCGGTGATGGCCGCGGTCGCCGGCAGCGTCGCCCTCGGCGTGTACGTGGCCAGCGACGACGCGCGGACGACAGCCACCTACCGGCCGGGCCTGCCGTACGGCCACGTCCTGGTCGTCGGCTCCGGCGCCGCGACCGGGACGCTGCCGCCGGTGGCCCGGGTCGCCGAGGTCGCGGCCGCCGAGCTGCCGCCCAACGCGGTGGCCCGGATCGACACACCGGCCTGCGCCACGCCCGCCACGCCAGCCGCCCCCGCCCCCGCCCCCGCCGGAGAATGGTGCGACGTCCAGGCGGAGCTGCCGCCCGGACAGCTCTGCCCGTACGAGGCGCCGCAGCTCCAGGACGCCGCCGTCCGGCTGCGCGTCCGGGCCGACCCACGCTGCTCCGAATGGCTGTCGGGCGTACGCAACGGCTACTCGCTGTCGTCGGTGGTGGACGAGGGTGACGCGTTGCCCGCGCTCACCGGCGCCGCCCCGCAGGAGATCGCCGCTGCCCGCCGGGTGCTGCGGGCCGGCGGTGCCGTGGTGACCGACCCGCGCTACGTCCTCGACGGCCGGGTCACCCTCGTGGCGACGCGGGCACGCGACGAACCGGAGTCGACGGGAACCGTCCGGGCCACCGTGCCCGGGTACGTGCTGCGCGGCGAGGTCGAGGTGGACCAGCTCGTGCTGTCCCACGCCGCCGCCGCCCGGGTCGGGCTCGCCGCGCGCCAGCACGGCTACATCCTGGCCACCGACGCGGCGCCGGCCCCCGACCAGCAGGACCGCTTCGACGCCGAGCTGCAGCGCCTCGCCCCGCTGCAGGTGGTCGTCGAGCGCGGGCACCCGGAAACCGACCAGCGGCCGGTCCTGCTGCTGCTGGCCATCGCCTCCGGCCTGATCACCGTCGGCGCGGCGGCCGTCGCCACCGGCCTCGCCGCGGCCGAGGGACGGGCCGACCTGTCCACCCTGGCGGCCGTGGGCGCCAGCCCCCGGGTACGCCGGGTGCTGTCGCTCTGCCAGGCCGGGGTGATCGCCGGGCTCGGCTCGGCCCTGGGCATCACGGCCGGGCTGGGCACCGCCGTGATCGTCCTGGTCGCCACGAACCGCCGGTACGCCGAGTCCTGGCCGGTGGAGGAGCCGTACCCGATCGTGGTGCCCTGGCTCACCCTGGGGGTGCTGGTGGTGGTGCCGCTGGTGGCGATGCTCGGCGCGGGTCTGTTCACCCGGTCCCGGCTGGCCGTCGAGCGCCGCCTCGACTGACGCCCGGGACGGCGTTCGGGCTGACGGCCGGGGCGTTCCCGCGCCCACCTCGGGTCTCGGGGGTGCCGCCCCCGGGCCGGAGGCCGCAGACTGGTCGGGTGCCCGCTCTCGGAAACCTCACCCGTCGCCTCGGCCACCACCGCTGGTTCGGCGCGGCGGCCCGGCTGCTCGTCCCCGCCGACCGGGTGGTCGGCCGGCTCACCCGGGGCCGGGTGGTCGCGCTCGGCCTGATCCCCTCGCTCGTCATCACCACCACCGGCCGCCGCTCCGGCGTGCCGCGCAGCAACCCCCTGCTGTACGTCCCGGACGGCGACGCCTACGTGGTGATCGGCTCCAACTGGGGGCAGCAGCACCAGCCCGGCTGGGCGATGAACCTGCTCGCGCGCCCCGAGGCGGAGGTGGACGTCAAGGGCCGGCGGGTGGCGGTCCGGGCCGAGATGGCCACCGGCGCGGAACGCGACCGGCTCTGGACGCTGCTGGTCACCGAGTGGCCGGCGTACCGGACGTATGTGGAGCGGGCCGGCGGGCGGGAGATCCGCGTTTTCCGGCTGGTGCCGGCCGGGCGCGGCGGTCCGGGCGGCACCGGCGACCGGTGACTAGGGTGGAGCCGACGTCGCGGCGGCCCTCCCGGCGGCCGGTCGCCGGACGGTCGGCGAGGCAGAGGTGGGTTCGTGGACTCGTACCAGGACGATCCCAGGTGGTCGGTGGCGGAGCGGGTCGCGGACGCCGCGAGGCGGCGCTTCCCGGCCGATGTCCTCGCGGTCGCGGTGCACGGCCCGCTGGCCCACGGTGACGACGACGGCGGCGGGGACGGCGAGGTCGGGCTGCTGATCGCCACGTACCGGCCCGGCGCCGGCCCGGCCTCGGCGACCCGCCGGGTAGACGGCGTCCTGGTCGACCTGAGCGTCGCCGCTGCCGACGAGCACCTCCGCCGGGCTCGGGCGATCACCGCGCTGTGGCCGCTCACCGCGGACCGGTACGTCACCACCCGGCCGCTGCACGACCCGACCGGCTGGCTTCCGGCGCTGCGCGACGAGCACCTGGCCCGGCTGGCCCGGGCCCGGCCGGCGGAGTTCACCGATCCCGCCCGCCAGGCGTGGTACCGGGGCTGCGCCGCGCACTCCCGGGCCGCCCGGCTCGCCGGGTGGTACGAGACGGACCAGGCGCTGCTGATGCTCGGCGAGGCCCGGCTGTCCGCGGCCACGGTGAACGGGCTGCTCAGCCGCACCTACTTCCGCGACCCGGGGGACGCGGTCCGGCGTACCGGCCTGGCCGGGGCGGACATGACCGAGGTCGGCGCGGTGCTGGCCCGGCAGGCCGAGGAGCTGACCGCCCGGGGCCGGCCCGTCGACGGCACGATCGACGACCTGTTCGCCGGCTGACCCGCCGCTGCCCGAAGTGGCCGGCGGGCCGGTGGGGCCGCCGGTTACAGGCCGCCGCCCTGGATGCCGATCAGGCTGCCGACCAGGTACGTCGCGCCGGCCGCCGCCGCGCCGAGCAGGAGCTGCCGCAGGCCGCTGGACCACCAGGGACGCTTGGTGAACCGGGCCACGACCGCGCCGGCCACGAACAGCCCGACCCCGCCGACGGCCAGCGCCAGCGCCAGGCTGGTCGAGCCGAACAGGTATGTCAGCAGCGGGACCAGCGCCCCGACCGAGAAGAACAGGAACGACGAGATCGCCGCCGCCCACGGGCTCGGCTGCTCGTCCGGGTCGACGCCCAGTTCCTCCTGGACGTGCACCCGCAGCGCCTCCTCCGGGTTGCGCCGCACCGCCTCGGCGACCTGGGTGGCCAGGTCGCGGGGCAGGCCCCGGGCCACCCACGCGTCGGCCAGCTCGCGGGCCTCCGCCTCCGGATGCCGTTCCAGCTCCCGGCGTTCCTTGGCCACCTCGGCCGCCACCTGCTCGTTGGCCGACCGGACGCTGGTGTACTCGCCGAGGCCCATCGAGATGGCCCCGGCGACCAGGCCGGCGGTGCCGGTGAGCACGATGCTGCGCGGCGACACCCCGCCACCGCCGACGCCCGCGATCAGGGCGATGTTGGTGACCAGGCCGTCCATCGCGCCGAACACGGCCGGCCGCAGCCAGCCGCCGGACACGTCCGCGTGGTGCGCCTCGCGCAGGGCCGCGGGGACGTCGGTCACGGCAGGGTCAGGATCTCGTGACCGTCCTCGGTCACGAGGATCGTGTGCTCGAACTGGGCCGTCCACCTGCGGTCCTTGGTGACCACCGTCCAGCCGTCGTCCCACATGTCGTACTGGTACGTGCCGAGGGTGATCATCGGCTCGATGGTGAAGGTCATCCCCGGCTCCATCACGTCCGTGGGGCGGGGGCTGTCGTAGTGCGGCACGTAGAGCCCGCTGTGGAAGGACTCCCCGATGCCGTGGCCGGTGAAGTCGCGGACCACGCCGTAGCCGAACCGCTTGGCGTACGACTCGATGACCCGGCCGATCACGTTGATCTGCCGGCCCGGAACGACCGCCTTGATCCCCCGCATCGTCGCCTGGTGGGTCCGCTCGACCAGCAGCCGGGCCTCCTCGCTGACCTCCCCCACGCAGAAGGTCGCGTCGGTGTCGCCGTGCACCCCGTCGAGATACGCGGTGACGTCGACGTTGATGATGTCGCCGTCGGCCAGGACCGTCGAGTCCGGGATGCCGTGGCAGATCACCTCGTTGAGGCTGGTGCAGCAGGATTTCGGGAAGCCCTTGTAGCCGAGCGTCGACGGGTAGGCCCCGTGGTCGCAGAGGAACTCGTGCACCACCCGGTCGATCTCGTCGGTGGTGACGCCGGGCTTGCAGTGCTCCCCGGCGAGCTGGGTGGCCTGGGCGGCGAGCCGGCCGGCGACCCGCATCCTCTCGATGGTCTCCGGGGTCTGCACGTGCGAGCCGCGCCACTCCTGGGGACGCTGCTTGCCGACGTACTCCGGTCGGACGATGTGACCCGGCACCGGTCGCATCGGGGAGAGCGTGCCGGGGGTCAGCGGCGCACGGACGGTCATGGCGCAAGCCTATCGCCGGCCCGGCTCGCGGCACGCCGGCGCGGTGCCCGGCGGCGGCGGTGACCTCCACCACGGCGCCGGCCGGGCGGTTGTTGCCGGGCAACCTCCGCTGTGCCATCGTGTTCTCCGTGGATCAAGGGGGAGCGACTCCCGTCTTCTCCGCCCGGGCGGAGACAGACGGCGACCACGTCCGCGTGGTGGTCTCCGGCGAGGTGGACATGGCCACGGCCGACACGATGCTCCAGACCGTTCTGCGCGAGCCGGCCGGGCGGGTCACCCTCGACCTGCTGGCGGTCACCTTCTTCGATTCCGCCGCGATCCACGCCGTGGCCCAGCTCTCCCGGCGGTACCCGGACGCGCTGACCGTGCTGCCGTCCCGTCAGGTCCGGCGGGTGCTGGAGATCTCCGGCCTGGCCGACCAGGCCTGGGTCGCGCCGGCCTGAGCCCACCGGGCCCCACCGTCCCACCTGGCCCATCGGGCACCCATCCGGGCACACCGGGCACCCATCCGGGCCGACATCTGGGCACACATCCCGGCACCTATCCGGGCACATCGGGGCCGAGCCATCGGTCCGCCCGCCCGACGGGCCGGGTCGGTCAGTCCTGGAGTCGCCGGCGCAGCGTCACCGCTGTCCCCTCGGCGGTCCGGCTGACCGTCAGGTCGCCCAGCGCCTTGATCAGCTCCAGCCCTCGGCCACGGAAGCCCGCGCCGGTCGACTCCCGCCACTGCCCGCTGTCCAGGACGGTGGCCACCACGGTGCGGTCGGCGATCGTCACCTCCACGCCGATGGTCGGCTCGGCCGGCTCGACCGGGTGCTCGATGGCGTTGGCGGCGGCCTCCGAGACCGCCACGGTCAGGTCGAACAGGTCGGTCTCGCCGACCCGGTGGGCGACGAGGAAGTCCTCCAGCCGCCGGCGCAGCACGCTGAGCCGGGTCGGGTCGGCCGGCAGCCGCAGCTCGAACCGGTGCGGCTCGGTCACCTCCAGCGCGAGGACCGCGACGTCGTCGCGGCGCGGCTGGGAGGCCACCCGCTCGACGACCGCGTCGACCAGGTCGGCGACGTGCCCGGCGTGCCGGGCGGCGTCCTCGCGCAACTGCCCGAGGGCGGCGTCGATGCCGAGCTGGCGGTCCTCGATCAGGCCGTCGGTGTAGAGCAGCAGCCGGGCCCCGGGGGCCAGCTCGTCCTCCACCGTCCGATATGACGCGCCGGGAATGGCGCCGACCGGTGGCCCGAGCGCGCCGTCGTGCAGGAAACCCACGTCGTCTCCTCTGATCAGCAGCGGGGACGGATGCCCGGCACTGGCGTAACGCAGCCGCCCCGTGCGGGGGGAGAACCGGAGGCAGACCACCGTCGCGAAGGAGGGTTCCTCGGTCGAGCCGACCAGCCGGTTGAGCCGGGTCAGCGCCTTGCCCGGGTCGTAGCCCTCCAGGACGTACGCCCGCAGCGCGTTGCGGAGCTGGCCCATCGCGGCGGCGGCCCGGACGCCCTTGCCGACCACGTCGCCGATGACCAGGACGAGTTCGTCGTCGTCGAGCTCGATGACGTCGTACCAGTCGCCGCCGACCTCCACCTCGGCGCTGCCGGGCAGGTAGCGGCTCGCCACCACCGCGCCGGGCAGCCGGGGCAGCGTGCGGGGCAGCAGGCTGTGCTGGAGGGTGGTGGCGATGCGGTGCTCGGCCTCGTAGAGCTGGGCGTTCTCCAGCCGTACGCCGATCAGCCGGGCGAGCTGGGTCAGCGCGGCCTGGACGGTGTCGGTGGCGCCCTTCCCGCGCCCCCAGACCCGCAGCTCGCCGAGCTGCTCCCCGGCGGTGCCGGTCAGCGGCAGCACGACGGACGGTTCGACGGCGGCCGTGCCGCCGCCGTCGGCCTCGGAGCGGGCCCCGGTTGCGGTGACCACCACCCGGACGGCCTCGGCGAGGCCGAGCGCGTGCCGGGCGGCCACCTGGAGCACCTCGGCGGTGGTGCGGGCGGTGTTCACCGCGACGGCGGCGTCGGCCAGCGCGCGCAGCCGCCGGATGATCTGCCCGCGAAGCTGACCCAGCTCGACGTTCGCCCGGACCCGGGCGATCAGCTCCTCGCTGGAGAACGGCTTGGTCAGGTAGTCGTCCGCGCCGACCGACAGGCCGGCGACCGCCTCGGCCGAGCCGGCCCGGGCGGAGAGCAACACGATCGGCACATGCCGGGTACGCGGGTCCGCGCGCAGCGCGGTGACCAGGCCGAACCCGTCCAGCCGGGGCATCATCACGTCGGTCAGCACCAGGTCGAACGGGGTCCGCACGGCCTGGCGCAGCGCCTCGACGCCGTCCGGCACGGCCACCACCTCCCAGGACGGGGAGAGCAGCCGGGCGACGTGTTCGCGCAGGTCCGCGTTGTCGTCGGCGAGCAGGATGCGGCCGGCCGGCACCCGGTCGGCGGGCACGGCGGACGAGGTGACCGGGGCCGGCGCCGCGGACGAGGTGACCGGGGCCGGCGCCGCGGACGAGGTGACCGGGGCCGCGTCGGCGAACAGTACGTTCTCGGCGGCGAAGAGCCGGGCCTGCGCCGGCTCGACAGGAGCGCCAAGGGCGGCCGGGACCTCGGTCGAGACCCGGTCGGTGGGCAGGTGGGCGGAGCCGAACGGGAGAGTCACGGTGAAGGTGCTGCCCGCATCGACCCGGCTGCGTGCCTCGACCCGCCCGCCGTGCATCTCCACCAGCTCGCGGACCAGCGCGAGCCCGATCCCGGTGCCCTCGTGGCTGCGGGAGCGGACGTCGGGAACCCGGTGGAACCGCTCGAAGACGCGCGACAGCTCCTCCGGTGGGATGCCGACGCCGGTGTCGGTGACCTCCAGCCGGGCCGCGCCGTCGACCGCCCGGATCCGGACCCGGACCTCGCCGTAGAAGGTGAACTTCACCGCGTTGGCCACCAGGTTGAGGACGATCTTCTCCCACATGTCCCGGTCGACGAAGACCGGACCGGGCAGCGGCGGGCAGTCGACCGCCAGGCGCAGGCCGACGCGTTCGGCGGCCGAGCGAAAGGTGCTGGCCAGCCGGGAGGTGTAGTCGGCCAGGTCGGTGGGCTCGTAGCGGGCGGCCAGCCGGCCGGACTCCAGCCGGGAGAAGTCCAGCACCGTGTTGACCAGCTTGAGCAGGCGCAGCGTGTTCCGGTGCATCATGGTGAGCTGGTCGGTGTAGGGCGCCGGCAGCGCCGGGTCGGCGAGCAGGTCCTCCAGGGGCCCCAGCACCAGGGTCAGCGGGGTGCGGAACTCGTGGCTGATGTTGGCGAAGAAGTCGGTCTTGGCCCGGTCCAGCGCGGCCAGCTCGGCGGCCCGGGCCCGTTCCTGCTCGTGCGCCCGCTGCCGGCCCAGCGTGCGGGAGAGCTGGGCGGCGATCAGGTCGAAGAACGTGCGGTACTCGTCGGTGAGCGGCAGCCGGGCGGACACCCCCACCACGAGGGCCCCCGCGGGCTCGTTGGTGGCGGTGAGCGGCAGCACCAGCGCCTGCCCGGCGACCCTGTCGGGCACCTCGGCCAGCAGGTCGGCGACGTCGACCGTGGCGGCGACCCCACTGTCGGCGACCCGGCTCACCGCGGCCGGGGCGGCCCCGCCGAGCGGCGGCGCGTCGGCCGCCGCGACACCGCTGGGGCCGCTGCGCCCGGCGAGGGTGAGCCGGCCGGCGGCGTCGCGCAGGTAGACCAGGCCGAACGGGACGTCGGCCCGGTGCCGGTCGAGCATCCGGGCGACGGCCGTCGCCAGCTCGCCGGACTGCTCCGCCTCGGCCAGGCCGGCCCCCAGCTCGGCCAGGGCCCGCAGCCGGCGTTCGCCGAGCACCCGGCCGGTGGTCTCGCTCACGATGCAGAAGATCCCGTTGATGCCGCCGTCGGCGTCCAGGATCGGGTCGTAGGAGACGTCGAAGTAGACGTCCTCCAGGAAGCCGTGCCGATCGAGCACGAAGGGGTGGTTCTCACCCCGGTAGGGCTCGCCGGTCTCCCGGACCGAGGCGAGCAGCGGCCCGAGCACGTCCCAGGTCTCCACCCAGTGCTCCCGGCCGGGCTGGCCGATCGCGTGCGGGTGCTTGGCCCCGATGGTCGGCAGGTAGGCGTCGTTGTAGAAGGCGCGGTGCTCCGGCCCCCAGAACATGACGATCTGCGCCCGGGAGGAGAGCATCGTGGCGACCGCGTGGCACAGCGCCGCCGGCCAGCCGGCAGGGAGGCCGAGCGGACTGGTGGCCCAGTCGAACCCGCCCAGCCGCTCCCCCATCTCGCCACCGGCGGCGAACGCGGCCGTGAGCAGCGGCGGGATCGTCTCGTCGACGGTCCCGACGGACGGGCGCAGCCCGTCCTCGCCCCCCTGGGCCGAGCTCATGCACCCTCCTGCACCGGCCGTTCCCGCGACGACCGCAATGATCGTCCCGCCGTGCCCCGCCTTCTACCCAGACGGACCAGCAACGTAACGCATCCGCTCGCGGCGACGCTGGTAACCCGGGTCTCACCCACCCGGGGCAGGGGTCAGAAGACCGGCAGGCCGTCGATGCTCGCGGCGTTCTTCGTGGCCCGGTAGGTGACCAGGTCCTCGGCGGTGCGCCGGGAGTGTGACCTGACCAACAGGTCCCGGTCACCCTGATAGTCCATGAGGGGCACCGCGTACCCGCAGGAGTCGCTGACCCGGTCGACCTCGACGGTGATCACCGCGCGGGCGGAGTGCAGGTCCGGCGGGTCGGGGAAGTCACCGAGCCGGTCGGCGAAGCCGGCGTCCTCCACCGTCACCGCCGTGCCCCGCCCGTGCAGCCGGACGATGTTCGGCGGGCCGGTGAAGGCGCAGAACATCAGCGTGATCCGGCCGTTCTGCCGCAGGTGGGCGATGGTCTCCGCGCCGCTGCCATGGAAGTCGAGCCAGGCCACCCGGTGCGGGCCGAGAATGACGAAGGTGCCCCGCATCCCCTTCGGCGAGAGGTTGACGTGCCCGTCGGCGCCGGAGGGCGCGGTGGCCACGAAGAAGACGGACTGCTCCTCGATGAAGTCGCGCAGCCGCCCGTCGATGGCCGGATAGACCTTCCCCATGCCGCCATCCTCGCACCATCTCCCGGAAGGTGGCATGGCCCTCCCGTCAGCCGGAACGGGCGGCGGCCCGGACCCGGGCGGTCACCTGGCCCCGATCAGCGGCCGCGTCACAGCGGGGTGACGTACGCGCCGGTGATCCCGCCGTCGACGACGAACTGCGCGGCGGTCATGAACGAGGAGTCGTCGCTGGCCAGGAAGGCCACCGCCGCGGCGATCTCCTCCGGCTGGCCGAACCGCCCCATCGGCACGTGCACCAGCCGGCGGGCGGCCCGCTCCGGGTCGGCGGCGAACAGCTCCAGCAGCAGCGGGGTGGCCACCGGGCCGGGGCAGAGCGCGTTGACCCGGATGCCCTCCCGGGCGAACTGCACGCCCAGCTCCCGGGTCATCGCCAGCACCCCGCCCTTGCTCGCCGTGTACGCGATCTGCGAGGTGGCCGCCCCCATCAGCGCCACGAACGACGCGGTGTTGATGATCGACCCCTTGCCCTGCCGGCGCATGTGCGGGATGACGTGTTTGCAGCACAGGTAGACGCTGGTCGTGTTGACCCGCAGCACCCGCTCCCAGGCGTCCAGGCCGGTCTCCAGGATCGAGTCGTCCTCGGGCGGGGAGATGCCGGCGTTGTTGAACGCCACATCCACCCGGCCGTGCCGGTCGACCACCCCGTCGAACAGGTCCCGCACCGCCGCCTCGTCGGCCACGTCGCAGGCGACGAACTCCCCGCCGACCTCCTCGGCGGCCTTCCCGCCCGCCGCCGCGTCGATGTCGACGCAGACCACCCGCGCCCCCTCGGCGGCGAACCGCCGCACCGTGGCCAACCCGATCCCGCTGCCCGCCCCGGTGACCACCGCGACGCGCCCCTCCAACCGACCCTGCACCTTGTCACTCCTCCGTGGCGATGAAGACGTTCTTGACGTCGGTGAAGGCGTGCAGCGCGTCGGGGCCCAGCTCGCGGCCGAGCCCGGAACGCTTCATCCCACCGAACGGGGTCCAGTACCGCACCGAGGAGTGCGAGTTGACGCTCAGGTTGCCCGCCTCCACCGCCCGGGCCACCCGGATCGCCCGGCCGACGTCCCGGGTCCAGACCGAGCCGGACAGGCCGTACTCGGTGTCGTTGGCCAGCCGGACCGCGTCCGCCTCGTCGTCGAACGGGAGCACCGACACCACCGGCCCGAAGACCTCCTCCCGCCAGTGCCGGTCGGCCGGCGAGTCGGCGAGCAGCACCGTCGGGGCGTACCAGAAGCCGGGGCCCTCCGGGCAGGAGCCGGTGAAGGCCACCTTCGCCCCGTCGACGTACCCGGCGACCCGGTCGCGCTGGCCGGCGGAGATCAGCGGGCCCATCTCGGCGGTGTCCAGCGCCGGGTCCTCCACCCGGAACCCGCGCACTGCCGGCTCCAGCAGCTCCAGGAACCGGTCGTACACCGGGCGCTGGACCAGGATCCGGGACCGGGCGCAGCAGTCCTGGCCGGCGTTGTCGAAGACCGCGTACGGCGCGGTGGCCGCCGCCTTCTCCAGGTCGGCGTCGGCGAAGACCACGTTGGCGCTCTTGCCGCCCAACTCCAGGGTGACCCGCTTCACCTGCGCGGCGCAGCCGGCCATGATCCGGGTGCCGACCTCGGTGGAGCCGGTGAAGCAGACCTTGCGTACGGCCGGGTGGGTGACGAACCGCTCCCCCACCACCGACCCTTCGCCGGGCAGCACGGTGAACACGTCTTCGGGCAGCCCGGCCTCGCGGCCCAGCTCGGCCAGGCGCAGCGCGGTCAGCGGGGTCAGCTCGGCCGGTTTGAGCAGCACCGTGTTGCCGGCGGCGAGCGCCGGGGCGAAGCCCCACGCGGCGATCGGCATCGGGAAGTTCCACGGCACGATCACCCCGACCACGCCCAGCGGCTCGTGGAAGGTGACGTCCAGTCCGCCGGGCACGGGGATCTGCCGGCCGGTCAGCCGCTCGGGCGCGCCCGCGTAGTAGTCGAGCACGTCCCGGACGTTGCCCGCCTCCCACCGCGCGTTACCGATGGTGTGCCCGGAGTTGCGCACCTCCAGCGACGCCAACTCCTCCAGGTGCGCGTCGACGAGGCCGGCGAGCCGCCGCAACACCCGCGCCCGCTCCCCCGGTCCCACCTTCCGCCACGACTCGAACGCCCGCTCCGCCCGCCCAACGGCCGCATCGACCTCCGCCAGCGAGGTGGCCGCCACCTCCCCCACCACAACCCCGCTAGCGGGATTCACCACCTGCGTCACGCCACCCACCCACCCTCCCTCGGACGTCCCTTCCCACTCCCCCGCCACTCCCTACTCCCCGCACTCCCTACTCCCCGCACTCCCTACTCCCCGCACTCCCTGCCCCCCGCACCGCCCCGCGCCCGCTCCCGCCGCACCCCGCGCCGCGCACCCCGCGCCCACCCACACCCCGCCCCCGCCCCCGCGATCATGGACTTTCGGCCCCGACGAATGCCGCATAAGGTCCACATCGAGGGCCCAAAGTGCAAGATCGCGGAGGTGACGGGGGACGGCGGGGGCGGGGCGGGTGGGGGGCGTGGGGGTCAGAGGCGTTCGAAGCCACGGGTCAGCTCCCAGTCCGTGACTGCGGCGTCGAAGGCTTTCAGCTCCACGCGGGCCTGGTTGGCGTAGTGGGCGTGGACCTCGTCGCCGAAGACGGCCCTCGCGATCGTCGAGGACTCCCAGAGGGACAGGGCGTCGCGCAGGGTGGCCGGCACCCGCTCGGCGGCCGGATCGTCGTACGCGTTGCCGGTGCACTCCGCGCCCAGCTCCAGCTCCCGCTCGATGCCGTGCACCGCGCCGGCCACCAGCGCGGCGATCGCCAGGTACGGGTTGACGTCCGCGCCCGGCACCCGGTTCTCCACCCGCATCCCCTCCCCGTGGCCGACCAGCCGCAGCGCGCAGGTGCGGTTGTCGGTGCCCCAGCGCAGCGCGGTCGGGGCGAACGAGCCGGGCTGGTACCGCTTGTACGAGTTGATGTTCGGCGCGAACAGCAGGCTGAACTCGCGCATGGTGTCCAGCAGCCCGGCCAGCACCCGCTGCCCGGTGACGCTGAGGTGCGCCGGGCCGTCGCCGAGCATGGCGGAACGGCCGTCGGCGTCACGCAGCGAGAAGTGGATGTGGCAGGAGTTGCCCTCCCGCTCGTTCGGCTTGGCCATGAAGGTGATCGACATGCCCTCCTGGGCGGCGATCTCCTTCGCCCCGTTCTTGTAGATCACGTGGTGGTCGGCGCAGGCCACCGCCTCGTCGTAGCGGAAGGCGATCTCGTGCTGGCCGAGGTTGCACTCGCCCTTGGCGCTCTCCGGGGTCAGGCCCGCGCCGGCCATCTCGTTGCGGATGCGGCGCAGCAGCGGCTCGACCCGGGCGGTGCCGAGCAGCGAATAATCCACGTTGTACTGGTTCGCCGGGGTCAGCTCGCGGTAGCCGCGCCGCCAGGCGTCCTCGTACGAGTCGCGGTAGAGGACGAACTCCAGCTCCGTGCCCGCGTACGCGGTCAGCCCGTGCTCGGCGAGCCGGTCGAGCTGGCGGCGCAGGATCTGCCGGGGCGAGGCGACCACCGGCCCGGACCCGTCCGGCCACGCCAGGTCTGCCAGCAGCATCGCCGTCCCCGGCTGCCACGGCACCCGGCGCAGGGTCTCCATGTCGGGCACCATGGCGAGGTCGCCGTAGCCGCGCTCCCAGCTCGACATCGCGTACCCGTCGACGGTGTTCATGTCGACGTCCACGGCGAGCAGGTAGTTGCACCCCTCGCTGCCGTTCTCGACCACCTGGTCGAGGAAGAACGGCGCGTGGAGCCGCTTGCCCTGCAACCGGCCCTGCATGTCGACCAGGGCGAGCACCACCGTGTCGAGCTTGCCGGCGGCGACGGCGGCCCGTAACTCTTCGAGGGACAGGGGTGCTCTGCTCATGCGCGGGCCTCCATCACCAAGGTCTACTGCCTGACCGGATCACCGTCAATGCCCCGCCGCGACGCGCCGGCAAACACCGCGCGGCGGTTCACCCGTCGCGGCCCCGGCCGTACACCAGGGTGGCGAGCAACCGGGCGAGTTGCTCGCGTTCCGGCGGGGTCAGGGATGCGAGCACCTCGTCCTCCACGTCGGCGAGCAACCCGTCCAGCTTGCGGAGCTGACGGAGGCCCGGCCCGGTGAGGGTGACGACGTTGCGGCGACGGTCGGCGGCATCGGGCGCGCGTTCCACCAGGCCTCGGTCGGCCAACTCGTTGAGCACCGCGACCATGTCGCTGCGATAGATGCCGGTGCGGCTGCTCAGCTCCGCCTGGCTCGCGGGGCCGGCCTCGTCCAGGGCCGCGAGCACCGCGTAGTGCCACTTGCGGGCGTCCACGCGGGCCAACTCCTCGTTCACCCGACGGTCGGAGTGGATCGCCGCCAGGGACAGCAGCCGCGTCGGCAGGTTGCGCAGCCGCGCCGGGGCGGCCGGCCGGTCGTCGGCGCGCGTCGGCTCGGATCGACTGTCGCTCACGCCACGAGCATACCCCTTGCGTTAGTCAGACTAACGAATTAGCTTGGCGGGCAGAACCGTTAGTGAGACGAACGATTGAGAGGGCCCGCCATGCCGGAGACGACCGTCCTGGACTCGACGATGTACCACGAGGAGGCCGGCAGCGGCCCGGCCTTCGTGTTCCTGCACGGCAACCCCGGCTCGTCCCGGCTGTGGCGCAACGTGCTGCCCGCGCTCGACCTGCCCGCCCGGCTGCTCGCCCCCGATCTGATCGGGATGGGCCGCTCCGGCAAGCCCGACCTGCCGTACCGCTTCGCCGACCACGCCCGCTACCTCGACGCCTGGTTCGACCGGCTGGGCCTGGACGAGGTGGTGCTCGTCGGCCACGACTGGGGCGGCTCGCTCGCCTTCGACCGGGCGGCCCGGCACCCCGACCGGGTGCGCGGCGTGGCCTTCCTGGAGACGATCGTGCGGCCGATGTCCTGGGCCGAGCTGGGCGAGGGGCCCCGGGCGCGCGCCGAGGCCATGCGCGGGCCGCAGGGCGAGGCCCTGGTGCTCGACAGCGACTTCTTCCTGGACTCGGCCTACACCGGCGGCGTGCTGCACCCGCTGGCCGAGGCGGACCTGGACGCCTACCGGGCGCCGTACCCGACCCGGAAGAGCCGCCGCCCGCTGCTGGAGTGGGCCCGCTCGCTGCCGCTCGACGGCGAGCCGGCCGACGTCGCCGAGCGGGTGTCCGGGTACGGAAACTGGCTGGCCACGAGCGACGTGCCGAAGCTGTTGCTCACCTTCGACTCCTCGCCCACCCTGCTGATCGGACCGGAGCAGGCCGAGTGGTGCGCGGCGCACCTGGCGGCCCTGGAGACGGAGCACTGCGGCCCGGCCGGCCACCACGCGCCCGAGGACCGGCCCGACGCCATCGCCTCGGCGATCACCCGGTGGGCACGACGGCACGCACTGGGGGGCGACCCGGCGCGCTGACCACGCCCCGGCGGCTGGCGGCTTCCTCAATGCCTGCCGGTCACGCTGGGCCGCCGGGCGGCACCAGGAGCGCCCGGAGACGCTGCCGGTGGGCTCGGAGCGGAGGTCAGCCACCGCAGTCCCGCCGGCTGGACGTAGATCGAACGGCGGGCCACGGCATCGCCCTTGGCGTCGACCTCGTAGCCGTCCAACCACAGCCACCCGTGGTAGGTGTGCCAGTCGTCGTGGACGCGGATGACGCGGAAGACGATGGGCCGGACGAACTGGACACTGGCGGCCCGGGTGACATGCAGGAGATCCCCGCACCGCGGCTTCCTGGGCCCGGCCTCAGGCATCGCCGTTCCGCTGCTCGCCCTGCGCCGGCAGGACCATGTCGAGCCACCCCAGGTGCCGCAGCTCCATGCCCGGGTCGGGCGACAGGCCACGTCGCTTCCGCTCATCAACCCCCAGGCGGTACCAGTCACCCAGGTACGCAACGAGCAGTTCCCCCCGGCCGGCGAACTCGACGAGACTCGCCAACTGACGCTCGAAGCACGGCCACGGCCTACCGCAGGTGAGACACGGGCCGCCGGCATGCCTCGGCGGGTGGCGGCCCGTCACAGCTCCCGAGCCCCCGGCTCCAGCCGGGCCGGCGGATCGTCGATGATCGCCTGCACCCGGACCATGACGACGCGCTCCCGCCACGGCGTGCCGTCGGGGCGCAGCTCCAACCCCTCCAGCCGCACCCACCGAGATGCCAGGAAGTTCGCGTACCGGGGGACGTACGTGACCTTCAGCCACAGCACCGTCTGCCCGATGCAGTAGTCGCATGGCTGAAGGATCAGCACGTCGCCCGTGACCACCAGCGGGTTCACTCCCAACCCCCGCCGATCCTCGGAAAGATCGGGGGCGGCACCAGCGGCCCGATAGGGCCGGGGATGTACGGCGCGGGCTCGGATGGCTGACCCGGCTTCGGCCTCGTGTCCGGCTTCGGCTTCGGCCTCGGTTGGCGGGACTGGTGCCAACCTCCATGGTGTCCGCTCATTCTCTCCCCCTCCTCGCCGCACAAGGTGGGGGTCGCCGGCTCTTGGAAGGACCGGGCGACCCCCCGGCGCAGAACCCGCCTCCGCCTTAGGGCCAGAAGCGGGTCCGCGTAGTGACAGTCTGGTGAGGACGCCGTTACTGTCGATACGCGCTCACCCGGTCCGCGCAGGTCAAAGGGCTGGTCGAGCGACCAAGCGAGACACACCCGACGAGGCTGAGCAAAAATTGGGGGACTGATGGGTACGGCCACAAACTATGTGCTCGGAGAGCTACGACTGTTCCGCGCGTCGCTCGGGGCCAGCCAGGAGGAATTCGGCCGGGCCATCGGCTACTCCGGCTCCCATGTCAGTTCCGTCGAGACGGGCGGTCGCCCGCCGACGAAGGAGTACATGAAGGCGATCGACAGCCATTACCACCTCGATGACCGGTTCGGCCGGATGCTCCGCGAGCTGGCCAAGCTGGACGCCGAGCCGGCCTGGCTGCGGGAGTGGATCGAGTTCGAGCGCGAGGCGACCACGCTGCGGTGGTTCGAGCTGTCGTACCTCCCCGGTTTGCTCCAGACCGAGCGGTACGCGCGGGCGACGCTGGCGGGCGGCCGGTTCACCGCCGACGAGGTCGAGCGGATCGTGGCATCCAGGCTGGAGCGGCAGGAGGTCCTGGAGCGCGACCGCCCGCCGCAGCTCATCGCCGTCCTGGACGAGAGCGTGCTGCGCCGGCCGGTGCTCGATCAGCCGGGGCTCATGGCGGAGCAGCTCGACCACCTCGCCGGGCAGGCGCTGCGGGAACACGTCCAGGTGCACGTCGTGCCCGTGGACGCCGGGATGTACCTGGGGCTGGCCGGGCAGTTCATCATCGCCGAGTTGCCCGACGGCGCACGGGTGGCGTACGCGGACAACCAGCTCAGCGCGCAGATCGTCGATGCGCCCGCCGATGTTGCTAGGCTGGCGAAGACGTGGGAGATCGTGCGGAACGAGGCGCTCCCCCGCCGCCAGTCCATCGAGCTGATCAAGGAAGTGGCGAAGTCATGGAATCGATGACCCCACAGTGGCGGAAGTCGACCAGGTCCGGCGGCAACGGCGGGGCCTGCGTCGAGGTCGCGGACAACATGCCGGGCGTCGTGCTGGTACGCGACACCAAGGACCGAGACGGCGGCACCCTCCACCTCACCCCCGGAATCTGGCAGTCCTTCGTCGACCTGGCGAAGAAAATCGGCCCCGTGGGCTGATCCTCCAAACGCAGAGAAATCCCCCAGCGCGAAGCGAAGCTGGGGGACTTCTTCGTTCGAGGCCCCCGGCGCAACGAGTGGCTGCGCCGGGGTCGCCGGCCTTGAAGTACCTACGGGCCGATCACCTCGACCCAGGTCGCATGGTCACCGGTCGATTCCGAAGTAGCGGGCGACATGCACGATGATCTCTTGGGTGTACGGGGTGAGCCGGTACAGCTTCTTGGTGAGCACCTCGGTGGTGGCGGCGGTCAGATTGGCGAGGTTGGCGACGTTCGCCGGGCTGCTCTTGATGTCGGATTCGAGGGTCTGGATCAGGTCGTAGATGCTGCTGAAGCCTTCGCCCTGCAGGGCCTTGGCCAGGGATGGCGGGGCGCTGGGAGAGGCGGTGGCGGGGTCGAGCAGGCGGCTGACGAAGGTGACCCGGTGGAAGACCCGCCAGCAGGGTGGTTTCTGGTCGGCCTGATTGGCTTGGCGTAGGGCGGCTGCCTGGGGCGAGGTGGCGAGCCAGAGCGGGTCGACGATCTTGCCGTAGAAGTCTTCGAAGTTGTCCTTGGTGACGTCGAGGTAGAAGGTCATGAACCGGTAGGCGTCGACCCTGCCGGGGCTGGTGACGGGCTGGTTGGTGGTGGGGTCGTAAACGGGGGTCTCGCCGTTGGTGTAGCGCTGGAGGTCCCGGCCGCCGGTGCAGGCGACATCGAGCCCGAACGTCCTGCTGGAGGACTTGGACCTGGTGCGGGTGACGCTGGTGCCGCCGGCGATGCTGGCTTCGAAGCCCATCTTCGTGCCGCCGGCGGCTCCGGAGAGTTCGAACATGCCGCCGCCGCTGAGGGTGCCCTTGATCGAGTAGGAGCCGCCGGTGGTTTCGGTCACCGAATCGGTGGATTCGGTGGATTCGGCGAAGAAGCCGCCGCCGGCGGTCCAGACGTAGGTGTTGGCCAGGTTGCGGCGGGCCGACGACCTGTTGGCGACTTCCTTGGCCTTCTCTGCGGTCCGGTCCGGAGCGTGGGTCTCCGTGGACACCGAGTCGTAGTAGCTCTGCAACTGTTGGGCCTGGCGCTCGACGCGGCGTTTGAGGGCGTACGCCTCGCGGGGTTTGAAGTAGCTGTATTCGGCGCCGTCACCGGCGGTCGGGTAGTGGGCGGGGTCGGGGAAGGGGCCGGCCAGCCCGTAGCCGACCAGCCCGTCGAGGGTGCCCTGCTTCGTGTACAGGGGGTTGATCTGGAACTCGATGATGTTCCAGTCTCGGGGGATGTCGGGGTTGGGCATCATCCGGTAGGCGACCAGCGCCCCGGTGTGTTCGAGGCGCAGCGCGAAGACGTCTGCGGTCTCGGACTGGACCAGGGCGTAGCCGGTGTTGGCCGGTACCCATCGCTGGCCGGCGGCCGGGTTGAGCGGGCGGTTCGGGTCCTCCCACGCGCCGCTGAGCGCGACGGTGCTCGTGCGGGTGGTGTTGCTGCCTTCGGACACCTCGGCGTCGCTGGTCCAGCCGTTGGAGTAGTCGAGGCCGAACTCCAGGTTTCCCTCCATGGAGAGTTTGGCGAGCGGTTGAGCCGTGCCGACACCGAGGGGGGCGGTGATCGACAGGATGTCGGCCGAGACCTCCCAGGAGAACTTCAGCTTCGCCGAGACGTCCATGCTGGTCTCTTTGCTGGACGACAGCGTGTTGGTGACCTCCTCGGCCTGGACGAAGGAGACGGTGGCGGCGTCGATGTAGTCGTCGGTGCCCGGACGCTTGACGAGGTTCTCCGAGGGCACCGGCGGTGCCCCCTCGATGTAGCCGACGAGTTGCGGGTCGAACTGGGCCTGACCGACCCACTTGCTGACCAGGTTGCCGACCTTGTAACCGGTGATGAGGTACCAGCGTCCGGCCTGCTGGTAGGTGTAGGAGCGTTTCATCACGCCCTGCATGCCGCAGTGCGGGATCCGTTGGACGTCGGCGTATTCGGCGACGGCGGGAGAGTTGCCGATGAAATCGTGGAAGGCGGTCCGGATGCCGGTCAGCGCCGAGCGGACCTCCGCGGTGTCGGTGGAGACGGGTGCCGTGGAGAGCACGATGGTGGGCTCGCTGCCGGTGGCGGTGATCAGGTTGTTCCCGCGCGGTCCGGCGTCGAGGATCGGTGCGCCGGTGGCGGTGGAGGCGGCGTCGAACGGGTAGTAGCAGACGAGGTCCTCGGTCTCGCCGCGCAGTCGGGTGAAGGCGTTGTCGAGGATCTGTTCGCCGGTCCGTGGGGTCTGCCACACCCGGATCTCGTCGAGGGTGCCGGCGTAGGCGTCGCGCAGGATGTTGCCGGTGGTCGTGTAGCCGCCGATGGTGAACTGTTCGGGTCCGTAGCCGGCGGTGACGAGGGCGTCGGTGGCCGGGATCGGGTCGGCGGGGGTCGCGTCGCCGTTGCAGTAGAGCCGGAACCGGTTGCCGTTCGGGTCCGGTGTCTTGACCCAGGCGGCGCCGTGCAGCCTGCCGGGGTAGGCGCCGGTGACGTCGGCGGTGGTGTTCCCGGCGTCCTCCGGGAACGTCCACTGGGCGACCAATCCGGGCGTGCTCTCGCTGACCGCCACACCGATCTTCGCCGCCTCCCGGGCGATGTTCCACAGCCGTGCCTCGCTGAGCACGCCGCGCAGCCCGTACCCGGTCTGGCCGCTGCGGTAGCGGCCGATTTCGAGGAGCCCGTCGTTGCCCGTCGGCGTCGGGCCGGTGAGGGTGGTGCCGCCCGCGTGCACGCCGTTGACGTAGAACGCGATGTCCTGCGCGTTCGAGTTGCCCGGGGCGGTTTTGCGGACGACCGCGACCCGGGTGAACACGCCTGCCTGCAGCTTGGTCGTGGAGACGGCGGTGCCCGGCTGGGTGGCCGCGGTGTTCTCGTAGGTGAAGGCCAGCGCCCCGTCGGGCTGCACGTAGAAGGCGTACGGCACCGTGCCGCCGGCGCCGTCGGCGAGCCCGCCCTTGCAGACGAGTCCGTGGGTGTGGCCCAACGCGTCGAGCTGAAGGGACAACTCGATCGTCAGGTCGCCCGTGACGTCGAGGGCGTCGGCCCGGCCGGTGTCGAGCCACGCGGCGCCGTCGAAGCGCAGCGCCCAGTCCTGCTCGAAGACCGCCGCCAGGTGGCCCCACTGACCGGCCGGGTAGACGTCCCGGCTGCGCACGAGCTGATCGCCCACTCCGGCGAGGATCTTGTAGCCGGGGAACTGGGAGCCGACCACCCTGGGGTTTCCGGCGATGGTGGCGTCGTTACCCCGTCCGGTCAGGTCCGTGGTCCGGCGGCCGGTGAAGTTCCAGTAGCCGAGCAGGCCGGTCTCCCGCCCGGTCAGCCGACGGTCCTTGTCCGCCGTCAACTCCTCCGCGGTACGGACGCGACCCCAGATCCGCACCTCGTCGAACTGGGCGTACGCCCTGACGTCCCAGTACTGGGTGACGATCCGGCCGAGCATGAGTTTGCCGGTGCCGGTGAAGTGCCCGCTGGCGGTGCGGCGTCCGACTTCCACGCCGTCCCGGTAGATGATCTGGAGACGGTTGGTGCCCTCCCGGTCGTACACGCAGGCCCAGTGGTGCCAGTTCAGATCGCTGTAGGAGGAAGGGAGGTTCAGGCTGTCGGAGTAGAAATCCATCGCGAAGGTGTTGTTGGAGCGGAACCCGATGTGCAGGTACTGGTCCGTCGCGCCCGAGGAGCCGAGGCCGACGACGAAGTCGTCCCGGCCGGTTGTCAGGCGCTTGGCCCAGAACTCCACGGTGAAGGAGGTGCCGGTCAGGTCGATGCCGGTGCCGCAGTCCAGGTAGTCGCCGCTCCCGTTGAACTCCAGCGCCGAGGGGTAGGACGCGCCGGACACGCCGAGGGTGTACCGGGTGGTGGGGCTGCCGGGCAGGTTGGCGTGCACGATGCGGCTCTGCGTGCCGGCCGGGTTGGCCCAGGCTTCCAGGGTGAGATCGCCGGCCATCGCCGCCCGAGGCTGTTGGGCGGCCGGGAGAGCGAGCCGCTTGGTGCCGTCGAACGCGAACGCACGCCCGGGGGCGTGGCCCTGCCAGCGGTTGCCCCGCCCCGCTACGACATCGGCGGCCGTGCCGTTGGGCACCGCGCCGGTGGCCGCACCGGCGTCGACCGCGACGATCAGCGAGCCGCCGCCCAGCCGCGTCCCGGGGCGGCTGGACGTGGCCGAGGCGTAGTCGTAGACGACCGTCCGCACCTGTGCGCCCGCCGCCACCGGGCCCGGGCTCGTGGTCAAAGTGAAGGTGGAGACGGCGGGCACGGAGTCCCGCAGCTGGTAGACCGACCCGGCCACGCTGACCTTGGTGCCCGCCGCCAGTGCTGCGGCCAGCGGTGCGGTGAGGGTGACGGTGCTGGCCTGGACCGAGGCCACCGTCCCCAGCAGGTCCCCGGTCGGGGTGCCGTTGAGGACGGCCGCGAACTGATCAGCGCGCCGGGGCACCGCGTTGAACGTCTCGGTGTGGGTCGTGTTGTTCGCCGTACGGGTGACCACCACCGCGCAGTGATCGGCGTCCGAACCCGCCGACACGGTGAAACCCAGCTCGGGCAGAGCGACCCCGGTGTCCCGGCTGGTCAGCGCCAGCCGACCGGACGGGAGCGTGATCTGCTTGGCCGCCCGGGAAGCGGTGACGTCGTAGTAGACGGAGAAGAACTGCCCGTCTACACCGCGGAAGTACAGCACCACCTCGCCGGTCGCGCTGTCGAGCAGAACCGGGGCGTTCCGGCTCCACGCGAACGCCAGCACCGCGCCGAAGATGCTCAGCCCGGCGTTGTCGACGGCAACCGTCGGCATCGCCAACACCACGTCGTCGCCGCCCTGCAACCCTCCGCTCAGCGCGGCCAGCGCGGCCTGCCGGTCCGCCAGCAGCGTCTGGTCCCGGGCCAGTTGCGCCTTCGCGTCCTCCTGTGACCGGAGGGCGGCGTTGTGGACCGAGGATGCCGAATTCAGCGACGCCAGCAGGCTGTTCGCCCGACCCGAACGATCGTGGGGCCAGACGAACCCTCCCTCGTCGTAGCAGTAGCCGGAGTTCACGAAGGCCCAGTACCTGTCGTTCCAGTACCGGTACCCCGGGTACGCGTCCCGTACTGCCTGGTCTGCCTGGTCAAGGAGATGCTGGTCGAGAACCAGCTTCGCCTGCGTGGCCGTGACCGCGTCCTGGGCCGCGCTGAGCACGTCCATGTCCTTGGTCGGGTCGGGACGCCCGATGGTGGACAGCGTGACCGACCGGGGCACCTGCGCCAGCCGGCCGTCCGCGGCGAGGGCGAGGTCGAGGGTCGCGAGCAGCGGATTGCCGCCCGGGGCGGCGTCGTCGACCGTCGGGCACGCCAACAGGACCCGCGCCTGCCTCTTCGCCGGGCTGGGCTGCTCGGCGTAGCCGGCGGCGGTCTCTTCCTGCTGGAAGTACAGTGCTGCGGCCACCCCGGCGGTGAGCGACCGGCCCGCGAACCCGAACGTCTCCCGGGACAGCCCCGGGCTGTCGCCCACCGGCGCGCCCGAGGTCACCCACGCCGCGCTGCCCCTCACGGTGCCGTTGAACCCGTTGTCGGTGTGGTCGGCGACGCTGGTCCCACCGCCCTCGTCGAAGCGGTAGTAGGCGACGAGGCCGGGCTCGACGCCGGCGAGGCGGCGGCGGAAATTACGGGCCAGGTCGGCGGCCGTCCGCGCCTGGCTCCAGATACGCACCTCGTCGACATCACCACGGAAGAACTCGGCGGCGTTGGTCCCCGACCGCCGGGCACCGACATACGTCACCACCCCGGCGGTCGGGGAGGGAGTGAACGACATCGAGCCGTTGGCCACCTCGACGCCGTCGACGTACAACCGGCCCTTGGCCCCGGTGCCGCCGGTGAACACCGCCGCGACGTGAGCGAAGCGACTGGTCGACACCACCGCATCCGGCGAGGTGACCGTGTTGCCCGTACCGGGATGGGTCAACACCAGCGCCCTGGCGGAAGTCAGACGCAGCGTGAACGACCCCGCCTGCGTCCCGTCCCCGGCGGCCACGATGACCCCACCGGCGGCGGCCGGATTGACCCACGCCTCCACCGTGTACGCGCCCTGCAGCCGCGCACTCGCCGCGCTCCCCAGGTCGAGGTAGTCGTCCTGGCCGTCCAGCCGCAGCGCGGTCCCCGCCCGGTCGGTCGGCAGCGGAACCGGCACCAGCGGCTTCTTCGTGAACGGGTCCGCCCCGGGCTCACGCTCAAGCACCGAGGCCGCGTACCTCGGGTCCGGGCTGGTGTAGAACTGGGTTCCCGCCAGGTTGAACAGCCCGTCGTCGGCCCGCTCGACGTTGAACCCGTCGATGCGGCCGGTCACCGCGTTCACGGCGAACAGTTGCCACCGCGACACATCGTTGACCTGGGTCGGCAGCAGCATCACCGCGAACTCGCCATCGGCGACGTTACGGACGAACGACAACTGCCGGGTGGGCTCGTAGAACGGGTTGCCGTCCAGGTCCCTGGTCCCCAGGGTGTCGCCGCTGGATGCGGGCGAGGTCTTGGTCCGGCTGCGCCGGTAGCGCACCTCAAGCACCGGCTTGACCGTCGCGCCCACCTGCACGAAGCGGTCGCACAGGACCGTGCGGGACACCACCGGCACCCTGGCCCCGCCTGCCTGGGCGTAGTCCGTCCGGCTTCCATCCGCAGAAGCACCGCCGCCGGCCAGCCGGAACAGCGCGTCCGGGTGCGTCTCGTCGACCGACTGGCGGAATAGCATCAGGTACCGGCCGTCCGAGACGACCTGGAACGGCGCCTGGCCGCTCAGCCGGGCCGTCGTGGACAGGAACGCGTCCAGGTCCTCGGGCTGGAGCTGCGTCCCGGCGCCCACCTCGGCCCGCCCGCCCAGCCGCACCGCCGGCACCCCGACCGTCTCGCCGCCACCGAAGCCAACCTCGGTGATCTCGTTCGGGAATGTGAGCAGTGGCGGGTTGTCGTTCCAGTACGAACTGTCGATCTCGCCTCGCTCGCGGCTGCCCAGGTCCAGGTTCAACACGTTGTAGTAGATGCGCCGGGAGTCATCCATCGCGAACGCCACCGTCGTGCCCTGGTGACGCACCATCGTCGTATACACGTAATTCCTGTCGCTGTAAACCCTGACCAGATTCTTGTTCGGCATTCACTCCCCCAAGTCGATGAATCACACATTGGGCGCAAGAAACTGCGGAATCGGCCCGGACGCGCACCGGGCCGATCCCTTTCGGAGCATGGTCTACCTCGGATTCCATATCACCTATCCGGAACCCGTGAAGTTACGACGAATCGACGCCGGCATCGACGCCGGGGACCTGCGCGGTGACACGTCCCGCCCACCCGGAGAACACCCCGGCAGCTCAACCACCGGATTCCACCGAGACAACCCGGAGGTGCTTACCTCTGCACGTACGACCGCAGATGTCTCCCACTGAACCCGGAATGCACCGACGGACCCGGTGACATCCAGAGCAACGGCGCCACCAAGCGGGCCAGACGGCAACGATACGCAGGCGTTCCAGCCCCCATTCTTCGAGCGAACAGAGGGCGCTGTGAGGTTATTCAGGCGGCCGGCACGGTGCCGTCGGCACTGCCATGGCTGCGAATTGCGGCGCTGACCGGCACCACTGTCTTCAATGGCGTCGTTCGCCACCTTCCTCCGTAGTCGGCCCTGATTTCACCCCTTCCCCGCAGTGGCATTCCTGATTCTCGGATGCCGCGTTGTATACGTCAAGGGGTGGCTCGCATTCCCGACTCGGCGTCAGCCATAATGTCAGGAATAGAGCATGTCGGGAGATGTCCGGCCGATAGCGACTCCAACAAATCGGACGCAGCAGTGAAAACTCCGGCAAGGGCTTCAGCCTTTAGATTCGCTTAACGATCAAGCTGCTTCTCGTGCCGATCAAACGTGAGAACACGGCATTCCCGCCGCTGGGAATATCGGCAGTCGGGCGAAACGCTCGGACCTCCGTACCGCCGGACCAGCGCAACTGAAGTATCGCCTCGACCAAGAGCAGACCCCTTCCCGCGGGTGATCAAGAGGTTTTGGTCAGGCTCAGTGCCGATCCTGACGTAAACCTCTTGATCACCACGGGAAGGGGGCGTGGCGACATGAGCGGGGTGGGGGTCCTTCAGGGTCGCGGGTGCGGTCCCTGGTTTGCCCGGGGACCGTGGCCCGGGGCGGGGCTGTGGGCGGGGCGGTCGATGTCGTGGGGCGGTGCCTATGGAGCTGAGTCAGGGCGATTGCATAGTCGGCCAGCGGGCCGTTGACCAGGAGTTTCGAGACGAGTTCGGCCTCTGTGGAGGCGTAAGGAGCGGGTGAGGCCGCATCGGTGATCATGGAGTTGCGACGCTTCACGACTCCGAGGAAGACCCCACCCGCCGATGACATCATCTCTCATCCCTGCACTGGCCGTAGCAGCACCCACCTCCATCGCCGAGGCCGTGCCAGTCACCGACGGTGAACACCGCGGTCTGCTGCACGCGCTCGCCGCTGTTCCTGATCCACGCGACCCACGAGGCGTGCGTTACCCGCTGACCGCGCTGCTGGCGGTGGCGGTCTGCGCCGTCATGGCCGGGGCGTCGTCGTTCGCCGCGATCACGGATTGGCTGCACGACCTGGACGAACGCGCCCAGGAACGGCTCGGGTTCACCGCAGGAGTGCCGGTCGGCAGCACTGTCTGGCGGACCCTGACGCGCCTCGACGACACGCTGCTCGGCAACGTCCTGGCCGGCTGGCTGCGCACCCGCAATCCCGTCGAGGTGACCAGGCCGAGGCGGTACCGCACGGTGATCGCCATCGACGGCAAGACACTGCGCGGCGCCCGAACGGGCGACGGCCGCCAGGTGCATCTGCTGTCCGCGCTGGACACCACCACCGGGATCGTGCTCGCCCAGGTCACCGTGGACGCCAAGAGCAATGAGATCCCGGCGTTCGCCCCGCTGCTCGACGCCGTCGAGACGGTGCTCGGCACCCTGGCCGGGGTGCTGTTCATCGCCGACGCCCTGCACACCCAGACCGGGCACGCCGACGAGGTCACCGCCCGCCGAGCGCACCTGCTCGTACAGGTGAAGGCCAACCAGCCTACCCTGTTCAAGCAGCTCAAACGGCTGCCCTGGGCGCAGATCCCGGTCGGTGACCGGACCCGCGACCGCGGTCACGGCCGCCGCGAGACCCGCACCGTCAAAGCCGTCACCGTCGCCACGCCCGGCGGCATCGCCTTCCCGCACGCCCAGCAAGCCGTGCGGATCACCCGCACCCGCATCGTCGCTGGCAAGACCAGCCGCGAGACCGCCTACCTGACCGTGTCACTGCCCGCAGGCCAGGCACTGCCCCGTGACCTGCAGACCTGGATCCGCCGGCACTGGCACATCGAGAACCGCCTCCATCACGTACGCGACGTGACGTTCCATGAAGACCTCCACCAGGCCCGGACAGGCAACGGACCCGCCGTCATCGCAACGCTGCGTAACACCGCGATCGGCTGGCACCGCATCACCGGCGCGACCAACATCGCCCGCGCCACCCGCCAAGCCAACCGCCGATCACACGACCTGATCACCGCCGTGACCAGCAGTTACCCCAGAATGCAATGACCCTGGGAGCTGAGTCGTTTACGTCATCACCGCCGGTCGGGCCGCCGCCCTCGCGTCACTCACCGCCCCGTCGGGTCGTCGCTTGCGGTCGCCCCCGCGCCCTGCACGCCACCGCCCACGGCTTCGACCAGCACGGCGAGCGTGGCTGATGTCGTATCCGACTCAGCTCCATAGGCGCCGGAAGTCATGCCTGCCGTGGAGCGGCACCCACGTCAGGGCCCCCAGGCCTCCTGATCGAAGCGCTCCCGACCGACTTCGCAAACGCCCTGGGGGTTCCCTACCGTCTAAATGCCTTGCCCCCGAGAGATGGCGACACGCATCCTTGAGCCTGTGACCAGGCCCGATCCGGACGGGCCACCGGCCGGGCGCTCGGCAACGCCCGGTCCGCACGGCGGCGTGGGGCGTTCACCTCTCTCTCACGTACGGCGATCCGCCCCACGCCGCCACCCCGAACGCACCCGGCCACACCGGGCGCACCCGACGACCGCCGATGCTCACGCGAACAGCAGGCCGGCGACCCAGAGCACGCCGATCACCAGGCCGGCGAGGAACTCGACCAGCATCGACAGCCCGGCGGCCTTGAGCGCCTGCACCGTCGACGGCCAGGCGAGCTGGTTGCTGCCCAGCCGGAGCCGCTCGGCACCCCACACTCCGCCGACGAAGCCGACCACCAGGCCGACCACCGGGATCACGAAGAACCCGACCAGCCCCAGCACGCCGCCGGCCAGCAGGGACGACGTCGGAACCCCGGCGCTCTTCAGGTTGCGCCCCGGCCACAGGTACTTGACCACGGCACCACCGACGGCGACCACGGTGGCGGCGGCCAGCACCAGCCAGCGGCCCGCCCCGGCGTCGCCGAACAGCGCCCACACCAGCACGCCGCCCCAGCACAGCGGCAGTGCGGGCAGCCCCGGCACCACCACCCCGGCCAGCCCGGCCACGATGGCCAGCGCGGCCACCACCGAGACGACCGCCTGCGAGTCCGTGAGGCTCATGCCACTCCCTCTGGGGAATCGTCGCCGCGCAGCCGGGCGGTGATCACGTCGGCCGGGGCCGGGCCGCCGAACCAGCACCCCTGCCCGGTGTCGCAGTGCAACGCACGCAGCCGCTCGGCCTGCTCCTGGGTCTCCACCGCCTCGGCGGTGACCCACAATTCAAGGGCGTGCGCCAGCCGGACCAGCGCGTCCACGATCCGCTCGTCGCGGCGGTCGGCCGGGTCCAGTGGGTCGTCCACCCGGATCCCCTCCACGAACGGCCCGGCCAGCTTGAGGCAGTGGATCGGCAGCCGCCGCAGGTACGCCAGGTTCGAGTATCCGGTGCCGAAGTCGTCGATCGCCAGTCGTACGCCGAGGTCGGCGAGCTGGCGCAGCGACCGCAACGGCTCCCCCGTGGTGCCCATCACGGCGCTCTCGGTCAGCTCCAGCTGAAGCAGGCCGGCGGGCAGCCGGGTGCGGCTCAGCGTGCTCGCCACCGTGTCGACGATGCCCGGGGCATTGACCTGCCGCGCGGCCAGGTTGACGCTGACCACCAGGTTCGCCTCGGGGAACTCCCGGTGCCACGCCTCGGCGTCGCGGCATGCCTGCCGGAGCACCCACTCGCCGAGCCGGACGATCAGGCCGGTCTCCTCGGCCAGCCCGATGAACCGGTCCGGCCCGACCAGCCCCAACTCCGGGTGCTGCCAGCGGACCAGCGCCTCGACGGCCACCATCGAGGAGTCCCGCAGCGACACGATCGGCTGGTAGTGGACGACGAACTCGCCCCGGTCGAGCGCCGCGGGCAGGCCGGCGACGAGCGCGGAGCGGGCGATGTCCCGGGCGCTGCGTTCGGGGTCGTAGACCGCCCACCGGCCGCGCCCCTCCGCCTTCGCCCAGTACAGGGTGGTGTCGGCGGCCTTCATCAGCTCCGACGCGCTGGTCTCGGCGCAGGGGCACTCCACGATGCCGATGCTGGCCGACACCGCGAGCTGCTGGTCGCCGACGTGCACCGGGGCGGAGACCGCCGCGAGGGCCATCTCCGCGACGCCCACCGCGTCGTCGATGCCGTCGCCGCCGTCGACGAGGATGACGAACTCGTCGCCGCCCATCCGGGCGACCAGGTGGCCGTGGCCGGCGACGCACTCGGCCAGCCGGCGGGCGATCACGACCAGCAGCCGGTCGCCGAGGTCGTGGCCGAGGCTGTCGTTGACCGCCTTGAAGCCGTCCAGGTCGAGGAAGCAGACCCCGATCCGGTGGTCCGGGCCGGCGTCGCCGAGCATCTGGCCGAGGGTCTCGAAGAACAGCGTCCGGTTGGGCAGGCCGGTGAGCGGGTCGTGCAGCGCCTGGAAGCGGAGCCGCTGTTGCAGCTCGTACCGCTCGGTGATGTCCTCGATCATCGCCACGGTGAAGCGCGGCCGGCCGTCGTCGTACCGGATCAGCGAGACGGCCAGGTCCGTCCACACCACGCTGCCGTCCTTGCGGTGGTAGCGCTTCTCCACCCGGGCCGAGTCGTGCTTGCCCTCGATCAGCTCCTGGTACAGCTCCCACATCCCGGCGGCGTCCTCGGCGTGGGCCAGCGACGCCACGTTGATCTGCCGCAGCTCCTCGATCGAGTAGCCGAGCATGTCGGCGAAGGACTGGTTGACGTCGGTGATCTGCCCGTCTACGCCGGCGATGCCGATCCCGATCGCCGCCCCGGTGAAAACGGCCCGGAAGCGCGCCTCGCTGTCCCGCAGGGCCTGCTCGACGGAGTCCCGGGCCTGCCAGGCACTGCGGGCGATGCGTTCCTGCTGGGTGAAGGTGCGGGCGCGCAGCGCCCGGGCGAACCCGCCGGCGAGCGCGCCCTGCAGTGCGGCGACCCGGTCGGCCATGCCGGGCCGGGCCTCGTGGCCCGGCAGTACCTGGGCCGCGAACCGCTCCCCGAGCGCGGTGACCGACCAGTCCAGAAGCCCGGGCTCGGTCAGGTGCGTCTCGACCAGCGCCCGGCCGACGTCCTCGGCGGGCTGGGCGGAGAACGCCTCGGCGAGCAGTGCCTGGGCCAGCCGTACCGTGTGCACGAACAGGAGCCGCTCGGTCTCGTCGGCGCTCAGCGGCACGAACCCGACACGGCGGGCCTCCCGGGCCCACCCGGCGGCGTACGCCTGGGCGCCGGCCCGGCTGAGCTGCTCGCCGCCGGGCTCCGGCACGGCTGTCATGCCCGCCTAGCCGGCGGGCTGGTCGTACCGGGCGACACCGCCGAACGCGCCGAACCGCTCAGGGTGGTCGTCCACGTCGGACGGCGAGTCGGGTCGCCACAGCGGCATGTGCACCACGCCCGGCTCCAGGATCGTCCAGTCGCCGAAGAAGCCGGTGACCTCGGCCCGGGAGCGCAGGGTGATCTCGGTGTCGGTGCGCGCCGACAGCCGCTGCGCGTCCAGCATCTCCTGCGGCTGGTCCTCGAACGTGGAGTGGGAGACGACCAGGAAGCTGCCGGGGGCGGCGGCGGCCCGCAGGGTGGCCAGGACGTCGGCGGGACGGTCGGTGTCCGGGACGAAGTGCACCACCCCGGCGAGCAGGACGCCGACCCGGCGGCCGAAGTCGAGCAGACCCGTGGCCCGGCACTCGGCGAGGATGCGCTCCGGCTCCCGCAGGTCGGCATGGATCACGCCGGTCAGGTCGTTGCCGGCCAGCAGCTCCCGGCTGTGCGCCACGGCCACCGGGTCGATGTCGACGTAGACCACCCGGGCCTTCGGGTTCGCGCCCTGGGCCACCTCGTGGACATTGCCCACGGTGGGAATCCCCGAGCCGATGTCGAGGAACTGGTCGATGCCGGCGTCGAGCAGCACGCGGACCGCGCGGCGCAGGAACTCCCGGCCGGAGCGCATCGTGGCGGGCAGGTTCGGCGTCATGCCGGCGATCTGCTCGGCCAGCTTCCGGTCGATCTCGAAGTTGTGCGCGCCGCCGAGG
The DNA here is from genome assembly GCF_045040215.1 of Micromonospora sp. NBC_01412. Classification (NCBI taxonomy): domain Bacteria; kingdom Bacillati; phylum Actinomycetota; class Actinomycetes; order Micromonosporales; family Micromonosporaceae; genus Micromonospora; species Micromonospora sp. NBC_01412. The sequence goes on along the minus strand of NZ_CP109528.1, from coordinate 4,731,889 downwards.
AAGTAGTCGTAGACCCGGGCCGCGCTCGGCCGGCTCAGGTCGATCTCGGTGGGAAGTCCGTCCGGCATGTGTGTCGCTCCCGCCAATCGTCGCCGCGCCACGGGCCGCGCCGGCCGCCGGGTGCGCCCGGGCGCACCCCGACTGTGGCCGGCCGACCCGCAGGTCTGTGGTGTTCCACACTCTAGGCCGCAGGCTCCACGGTAGGCGAGATCCGATTCGGCCGCCGGGCACCGGGCAGCGCGCACCGGTCAGCCGGCTGACTCCAGCATCAGCGAAATGCCCTGCCCCACCCCGACGCACATGGTGGCAAGCGCCCGTCGGGCACCCCGGTGCCGCAGCTCCAGCGCGGCGGTGAGCGCCAGCCGGGCGCCGCTGGCCCCCAACGGGTGCCCCAGGGCGATCGCGCCGCCGTTGGGGTTGACGTGCTCGGCGTCCTCGGGCAGGCCCAGCTCGCGCAGCACCGCCACCGACTGGGCGGCGAACGCCTCGTTCAGCTCGATCACGTCGACCTGGTCGAGGCCGACGCCGAGTCGGTCGAGCAGCCGGCGGGTGGCCGGCACCGGCCCGATCCCCATGATCCGGGGCGGCACCCCGGCAGCGGCGGCACCGGTGACCCGGGCCAGTGGGGTCAACCCGTACCGGGCCACCGCCGCCTCGCTCGCCACCAGCAGGGCGACCGCGCCGTCGTTGATGCCGGAGGAGTTGCCGGCGGTCACCGTGCCGCCGGGCCGGAACGGGGTGGGCAGCGCGGCCAGCTTCTCCAGCGAGGTCTCCCGGGGGTGCTCGTCGACCTCGACCAGCTTCGTCTCGCGCCGCCCGGCCGGCACGGTCACCGGCACGATCTCCTCGGCGAACCGGCCGTCGGCCTGCGCCCTGGCGGCCCGCCGCTGCGACCGGTACGCGAACGCGTCCTGCGCGGCACGGTCGACGCCGTACTCGGCGGCCACGTTCTCGGCGGTCTCGGGCATCGAGTCGATGCCCCACTCCTTCTCCATCAGCGGGTTGACCAGCCGCCAGCCGATCGTGGTGTCGTACACCTCGGGGGCCCGGGCGAACGCCGAGGTGGCCTTCGGCATGACGAACGGCGCGCGGCTCATGCTCTCCACCCCGCCGGCCACGACCAGCTCCGCCTCCCCGGCGACGACCTGCCGGGCGGCGGTGGCCAGCGCGTCCAGGCCGGAGCCGCAGAGCCGGTTCACGGTGCTGCCGGGCACCTCGCCGGGCAGCCCGGCCAGCAGCGCGGCCATCCGGGCCACGTTGCGGTTGTCCTCGCCGGCCTGGTTGGCGCAGCCGAGCACCACGTCGTCGACCCGGGCCCAGTCGACCGACGGGTGCCGGGCGACCAACTCGCGGATCGCGTGCGCGGCCAGGTCGTCGGGGCGCACCCCGGACAGCGCGCCGGCGTACCGGCCGATCGGGGTGCGGACACCGGCCACGAGATATGCCACGGTCATCGACGTAAGTCCTTCGGGGTGGAAAGGCCGGCACGGAGCCGCCGGTCACGGCGACGCGGGCCAGGATATCCGCGCGGCGAGCGGATAGGTTGTCGGCATGGCCCGGGCCCAGTTCAGCGCAGAGACCTCCGGCAGCGGGGAGTTCGTCCGCCAACCCAACCGGTTCACCGGGCGGGTCACCCCCGACTCCGACTCCCCGCCCGGCGGCGGGCCGGACGCCCACGGCCGGTGGCCCCTCGAAGCCGGCCGGTACCGCCTCGTCTGGTGCCGGGCCTGCCCATGGGCGCACCGGGCCCGGATCGTGCTCGGCCTGCTCGGCCTGGACGACGCGATCTCGCTCGCCACGGTCGACCCGATCCGCGACGAGCGTGGCTGGCGGTTCACCCTCGACCCCGGCGGGCGGGACCCGGCGCTCGGCATCTCGTACCTGTCGGAGGCGTACCTGGCGACCGACCCGGGGTACACCGGCCGGGTGACCGTGCCGGCCCTGGTCGACACGCTCACCGGGCGGGTGGTCAGCAACGACTACCCGCAGCTCACCCTGGACCTGTCCACGCAGTGGCGGAGCCTGCACCGACCCGGCGCCCCGGACCTCTACCCCGTCGGGCTGCGCGACGAGCTGGACGCGCTGATGGCCGAGATCCACCGCGACGTCAACAACGGCGTCTACCGGTGCGGCTTCGCCACCTCCCAGGCCGCGTACGACGAGGCGTTCACCGCGCTGTTCGCCCGGCTCGACGCGCTGTCGGACCGGCTGGCGGACCGGCGCTACCTGATGGGCGACGCGATCACCGAGGCCGACGTGCGGCTGTTCACCACGCTGGTCCGGTTCGACGCCGCGTACCACGGGCACTTCAAGTGCAACCGGCACAAGCTGACCGAACTGCCGGTGCTGTGGGCGTACGTCCGGGATCTGTTCCAGACCCCCGGGTTCGGCGACACGGTTGACTTCGACCACATCAAACGGCACTACTACGGCACCCACCCGGCGATCAACCCGACCGGGATCGTGCCGCTGGGTCCGGACACCTCCGGCTGGGCCGCGCCGCACGGGCGTGGCTGACCGGCGCCGACCGGCACCGACCGGGCCGCCGGGCTCCGGGCGTCGACCCGGCCGCCCCGCGCTCCGGGTCGCCGCCGCGTCGGCCGCCGCCGGCTGCGTCCTGGTGGGCGCGGTCGCGGTGACCGTCGCCGTGGTCGCCGGTCCGGGCCCGGGCCTGACCGGGTACGTCAGCGAGGCCGGCGTCGCCGACAGCGGGTACGCCGCGACGTACCGGATCGGGGTGTTCGCCCTGGCCGGTGGGCTGCTGCTGCTCGCCGCGGCGCTGCCGTCGGCGGTGCGGGTCGCGGCCGGTCTGCTCGCCGCCGGCGGCGTGTGCGCGGCACTCTCCGGCATGGTGACGTGCAGCGCCGGCTGCCCGCTGCCGCCGTTCGAGCGGGCCACGGTGGCCGACCTGGTGCACGGCGGGGCGAGCATCGCGGCGACGGCGTCCGTGGTGTTCGCGATGCTGGCGGTGCTGTTCACCCCGGCCGCGGCGCCCCGGCTACGGCGGCTCGCCGCCTGCGGCGCGGCGGTGTCGCTGCCGCTGGCCGGGGCGGTGGGGCTGGCGATGCTCGTCGTCGGCCGGGGCACCCTGGTCGGCGTGCTGGAGCGGGTGCTGCTCGCGGTCTGCGCCGTCTGGGGCCTGGCCACCGCCACCGCCCTCGCCCGGCGCCGCCGCTAAGGGCCGCCGGGCCGGGCCACCGCCCTCTCCCGGCTGGCCGCCGAGGTCCTCCGGGCCTGGCGCCACCGCCACCGCCCAGCGCGGTCGCTGAGGGCCGCCGGTCGGCGCCGGCCCTCCCTGTAAGGAGCCTCACCACCGACGCTCCTTCCACCTGCGGCGGGGGCGGCGTACCGTCGGCAGGCGATGACCAACGTCTGGCACCTCACCGTGCGCCTGTACGTCGACCTCCGACGGCAGGCCAGCGGCATCTGTCCGGCGCGGCCCGTCTCCTGACGCCCGCCCGACCGACCGCCCCCAGACCCTTGGACGCATCCTCATGGCTTCCGCCCTGCGCAAGTTCCCCTTCTCCGTGCAGATCCTGCTCGGCCTCGTCCTCGGCGTCGCGCTGGGCTTCCTCGCCCGCGCCAACGACCTGAGCTGGCTGGCCAGCACCCTCGACACCGTCGGCGGGCTCTTCGTCCAACTACTCAAGCTGGCCGTGCCGCCGCTGGTCTTCACCGCCATCGTGGTCAGCGTGGTCAGCCTGCGCGGCGTGGCCAACGCCGCCCGGCTGGCGCTGAAGACGCTGCTCTGGTTCGGCGTCACCGCCCTGATCGCGGTCGGCATCGGCATCGGCATCGGCCTGCTCACCGACCCCGGTCGGGGCGTCACCCTGGACGTCGGCGGGGCCGCCCCGCCGAAGGCCACCGGCTCGTGGACGGACTTCCTCACCGGCATCGTGCCGACCAACCCGATCGGCGCGTTCGTCGAGGGCAACGTGCTCCAGATCGTCTTCCTGGCCCTGGTGGTGGGTGCCGCCGCCCTGCTGGTCGGCGACGCCGCCGAGCCGTTCGTGGCGCTCAACCGGTCGCTGCTGGCCATCGTGCAGAAGGCGCTGTGGTGGGTGATCCGGCTCGCCCCGATCGGCACCCTCGGCCTGATCGGCCACGCCGTCGCCTCGTACGGCTGGGACCTGCTGGCCCCGCTCGCGAAGTTCACCACCGCCGTGTACGTCGGCTGCGCGATCGTGCTGTTCGTGGTCTACCCGCTGCTGCTGGCCGTCGCCGGCCGGCTCAACCCGCTGCGCTTCTTCGCCGGTGCCTGGCCGGCCATCGAGCTGGCCTTCGTCTCCCGCTCCTCGGTCGGCACGATGCCGGTGACCCAGCGTTCCGTCGAGCGCCTCGGCGTCCCCCGCGAGTACGCCTCGTTCGCGGTGCCGTTCGGGGCCACCACGAAGATGGACGGCTGCGCGGCGATCTACCCGGCCCTCGCGGCGATCTTCGTCGCGCAGGTCTTCGGGGTGGACCTCGGCGTCGGCGACTACCTGCTGATCGCGTTCGTCTCCGTGGTCGGCTCGGCGGCCACCGCCGGCCTGACCGGCGCGATCGTGATGCTCACGCTGACCCTGAGCACGCTGGGCCTGCCGCTGGCCGGCGCCGGCCTGCTGCTGGCCATCGACCCGATCCTGGACATGATCCGCACCGCCACCAACGTGGCCGGTCAGGCCGTCGTCCCGACCATCGTCGCCGCCCGCGAGGGCACCCTCGACCGGGCCGCGTACGACTCGGCCGGCCGACGCGACCTGATCGAGCCGGACGCCCCAACCCACACCAACACCCCAACCCCCATCCCCGCCTAACCCCGCCCTGCCCCCGCCGGCCCCGCCCTGCCCCCGGCCTGCCCCCTGCCTGCCCCCCCGGTCCGACCCCCGTGTTGATCAAGAGGTTTGCGTCACTGCGGAGATCGTTCCTGACGTAAACCTCTTGATCACGCGTCCCTGAAAAGCCTGCGCCTGCGTTTGGGCGGAGAGGATTTCTTCATGAGCATCCTGTTTACCCCGTTGGAGCTGCGGGGCGTCACCCTGTCCAACCGGGTTGCCCTGGCTCCGATGTGCCAGTACAGCGCCGGCCCTGACGGCCTGCCGACCGACTGGCACCGGGTGCACCTTGGGGCCCGCGCGGTCGGCGGCGCTGGCCTGGTGATGACCGAGGCGACCGCAGTGGTGCCCGAGGGCCGGATCAGCCCCCAGGACACCGGGCTCTGGTCCGGGGCGCACGTCGACGCCTGGCGGCCGGTCACGGAGTTCATCGCCGCGCAGGGCGCGGTGCCGGCCGTCCAACTCGCGCACGCCGGGTTCAAGGCGTCGACGTACCGGCCGTGGGCGGAGCATCGCGGCGGGGTGCCGGACGCCGACGGCGGCTGGGCACCCGTCGGCCCCGGCGCGGAGCCGTTCGTGCCCGGGTACCGGGTGCCGACCGCGCTCGACGAGGCGGGCATCGCGGGCGTGGTCGAGGCGTTCGCCACGGCCGCCGGGCGGGCGGTGGACGCCGGGTTCGCCGCCGTGGAGATCCACGCCGCGCACGGCTACCTGCTGCACGAGTTCCTGTCCCCGCTGACCAACCACCGCGCCGATGCCTGGGGCGGGGACCGGGCAGGCCGGATGCGGCTGCCCCTAGCGGTGGCCCGCGCGGTCCGCGCGGCGGTCGGTGAGGAGGTGGCGGTGCTCACCCGGATCTCCGCCACCGACTGGACCGAGGGCGGCTGGACCGTCGAGGACAGCGTGGTGCTCGCCGGTGAGCTCGCGGCGGCCGGCGTCGACCTGGTGGACGCCTCCTCCGGCGGTGCCGCCGCCCGGGCCGCCATCCCGGTCGGCCCCGGCTACCAGGTGCCACTGGCCGCGCGGATCCGCCGCGAGGCCGGGATCCCGACCGGCGCGGTCGGCCTGATCGTCGAGCCCGAGCAGGCCGAGCAGATCGTGGCCGGCGGGGAGGCCGACCTGGTCCTGCTCGGCCGGGAGCTGCTGCGCGACCCGTACTGGCCCCGACGGGCAGCAGCCAAGCTCGCCGCCGTACCGTCCTGGCCGGCCCAGTACTCCCGAGCCGTCTGACATCGGGAACCTTGGACAGTTGCCGTCCGCACGCAACGGCAACCGTCCAAGATCCAGCGGGGGCGTGGGGCGCGGGGGACGCGCGGAGGCCCAGGGCACGCGGGCGCGCGGGGACGGGCCGGTCAGCCCGCCAGGTGACCCCAGTCGTCCTCCAGGTCCCGCCACGGGCCCCGGGCCGCCACCGTCCCGCCGACCAGCACCACCACCTGGTCGGCCCGGACCAGCGCCGCCCGCTTCGACGTCGAGCCGACCACCGTCACCCCGTGCTCCCGCAGCGCCGCCCACAGCTCCAGCTCCGTCGTGACGTCCAGCGCCGACGACACGTCGTCGGCGACCAGCAGCTCGGTACGCGGAGCCAGCGCCCGGGCCAGCGCCAGCCGCTGGAGCTGGCCGCCGGAGAGCCGGGTCCCCTTGTGCCCGATGAGCAGCCCGAGCCCGCCCCCGGCTGCGGCCAGGTCGTGGTCGAGCTGGGCGGTCGACACCGCGCCGGCCGCGTCCACGTCGTGGCCGAGCGCGACGTTGTCGCGGACCGTGCCGGAGAGCACCCGGGGGAGCTGGCCGACGTAGCCGACCTGCTGGGGGCGCAGGAACAGCTCCGGTGAGGTGACCGGCTCGGAGTTCCAGCGCAGCGTGCCGGTGTGGTGCACGATCCCGGCCAGGGCACGCAGCAGCGAGGACTTGCCGGAGCCGACCGGCCCGACGACGAGCACGAGCTGGCCGCGTTCGACGGTCAGGTCGACGTCGCGGACGGCGAGCGTCCCGTCGGTGTGCAGCGCGCCGAAGCCGACCAGGTCCAGCCGGCGCAGCGGGTGCCGGGGCGGAGGCTCGGGCGCGGACGCGGTCCCGGCGGCCAGGTCCACCCCGTCCACCGGCGCCGAGTACGTCCCCACCCCGGCCATCGCCACCGTCCGGCGCGTCCACACCCGGGCCGACGGGAGCTGGGAGACCAGGGACGCCGTGGTCCACGCGAACCAGCGGGCCGCGCCGAGGGTGGACACCGCGACCAGGGTGGCCCCGGCGGACAGCTCGCCACCGAGGTAGAGCGCCCAGGCACCGATCGGCAGCAGGCCGCTGACCAGGGCCGGCGTGGAACGAGACCAGACCTGCACGGAGATCTCCCGGCGCTGCCGCTCGCTGCGGGTCGCATCGAGGTCGGCGAGGTGGCCCAGCACCGGTCGGGTGGCGCCGGCGAGCTTCACCGTGCGGGCGGCCGACAGGGACGACACCAGCGAGGTGGCGAACGCCGCCCGGGCTGCGACGGTGGCCTGGGCGGACCGTTCCAGGCGCGGCCCGAACAGCGTCGCCGCCAGCCCGGAGACGACCATCGTCCCGGCGAAGAACGCGGCCGGCACCAGGCTGCCGGAGACCAGCGTCATGGAGACCACGATGAGCAGGGCGATGGCCTGGTCGAGCAGGTTGTCGGCGAGGATCACCACCCGTTCGGTGTCGCCGCCCTGGGCGACCACCTCGGCCGGGGTGTGCCCGCTGATCCGGCGCGGGCCGGTCTGCCCGTGCACCAGCCGCAGGCTGATCCGCAGCATCTGGCGGACCCACCAGTTGGGGAACCAGAAGCTGGTGAGGTAGGGCACCGGCGTGGTCACCAGCAGCGCGGTCACGATCCCGACCGCCGGCCACCACGGCCCGCCGGAGCCGTCCACCAGGTCGGCCCAGAGCCAGGGCAGCACCGAGCCGTCCAGGCCGAGCAGCCCTCCGAACCCGAACAGCGCGATCGCGGTCAGGCCGTACCGGGGATCGTTGGTGGTCAGGCGCAGGATCTCCCGCATCGTCCGGACGGGCGGCGTCGGCGGAAGCGGAGGCGGCTCGACCTTCGTCCGGGCCACGCCGACCGAGGCGCTCGCCCCGCCGGGACCGGCATCCGACGCGCTCGCCCCGGCAGGACCGGCACCCGACGCGCTCACCCCGGCAGGACCGGCAACCGGGGCCGGGGCCAGCGGCGGATCGGTAAACAGCGCCGTGCCGCCGCTCCGCCCGGCCACCCCCGCCTCGGCGTACGCGGCGGCGTGGCTGACGGCCAGCAACTCGGCGAACCGCTCCGAGGAGCGCAGCGGGCCGGCCTCGACCACCGCCCCGTCGGCCAGCACCACCACCTCGTCGCAGCCGCGGACCGAGGAGAGCCGGTGGGCGATGACGATGCCGATCCGGTCGGTGAGCAGCCGCTCGGTGGCCCGCTGCACCAGCGTCTCGGTGACCGGGTCCAGCCGGGCGGTGGCCTCGTCGAGGATCACCACGTGCGGGTCGCGGACCAGGATCCGGGCGAACGCGACGAGCTGCTCCTGCCCAGCGGACAGCACGTGCCCACCCTCACCGAGCCGGGTGTCCAGGCCGTCGGGCAGCTCGGCGATCCAACCGGCCAGACCCAGCTCGTGCAGCGCCCGGGCGGCGTTGTCGAGCAGGTCCGGGTCGAACAGGGCGACGTTCTCGGCGAGCGTGCCGGCCAGGATCTCGGTGCGCTGCGGCACCACGGCCACCCACCGGCGCAGCCGCTCGACGTCCAGGTCGAGCAGGTCCGCCCCGCCGAGCAGGACGGTGCCGCGCGGCAGGTCCACCGCCCGGGTGAGCACCTTGGCCAGGGTGGACTTGCCGGACCCGGTCCGCCCGACCAGGGCGTACGACCGGCCCCGGACGAAGGTCAGCGAGACGTCGCGCAACGCCGGCGCGCGGTCGCCCTCCGCCCCACCCTCCGGGTAGCGGAAGGTGAGGTTCCGGACGACCAGGTCGCCCTCGACGGGCTCCCGGCCGCCGGTCGGTTCCTGCCGGGCGTCCTGGAGAAGCTGCACCCGCCCCCAGGCGCCGAGCGCGTACTGCAGCTCGGGCACCATCCGGCTGATGTGCTCGACGGTCGCGCCGAAGGCGAGCACCAGCAGCCAGACGGCGGTCAGCCGGGCCGCGTCGATCCGGCCGGAGGCCAGCGCCCAGGCCCCGCCGAGGACCACCCCGACGATGCCGACCCGGATGATCCCGGCGCCGACCGCGGTGACCTCCGCCGACATTCGCCACACCAACCGCCCCCGGGCCAGCACCTCGGCCGCCCGCCGGGCGTAGAGCCGCAGCACGTACGGCCGGGCCAGGCTGGTGCGCACGTCGTCCTGGCCGTGGACGGCCTCCTCCATCACGGCGGCGAGGTCCGTCCAGGCCTCCTCCTCGGCCATCCGGGCCGGGGCGATCCGCCGGGTCGGTCGGCGCAGCACGACCACGAGCAACGCCGTCAGCGCGAGCATGCTCACCCCGGCCGGCCACCAGACCACCAGGGCGACGACCGTGGAGAGCAGGCCCGTGGCGGACATCTGGGCGATCCGTACGCCGTGCCCGCGCACCTCGGAGGCCACCTGGTAGACGTCCCCGTCGATCCGGTCCAGCAGCTCGCCGACCGGGGTCCCCTCCAGGGTGGGCAGGTCCTGCCCGAACGCCACCCGGCACAGCCGCCGCCGGACGTCGGCGGACCAGTCCGCGGTCAGCCCGGCCATCAGCAGCCCGATGGCGAGGTCGGTGACGACCGCGGCGCAGAGCGCCACCGCGAGGACGGCGAACAGCGCCCCCGAGCGGTGCACCAGCACCGGGCCGGCGAGCGCCGCCGCGGCGGCCTGGCCGGCGGCGCCGAGGACGATCAGCACGGCGACGACCGTCATCCGGCGGGCCGAGGTGGCCCACAGGTCACGGAAAAGGCGCATGTCGGTCCCTCCGGACTCCGGGGCGGCGGTGCCTCCACCCTGCGTGATCCGGCCGGGCGGTTCAACGCATTTACCCCATCGGGGTACGCCGCCGAGGCCATGCCCGGGGCGCCGAAGGACCGCCGGGAGGGCCGCCGGACGGACCGCCGGGGGGCCGGTCAGGCATGGACGTCAGCGAGGGGAGCTTCCCCGCACACTCAGAACAGCACGGTGGCGAGGGTGCCGACCGGGCGGAAGCCGCAGCGCTCGTAGACGCGGCGGGCGGGCAGGTTGAAGTCGTTGACGTACAGGCTGACCGTCGGGGCGACCCGCAGTAGGGCTTCCCGGGTCACCGCCGCCATCGCCGCCGTGGCGAGCCCTCGGCCGCGCCACTCCGGCGACACCCAGACCCCCTGGACCTGCGCGGTACGCCGGGTCACCACCGCCAGCTCGGCCTTGAACACCACCTGGCCGTCGACGAACCGGGCGTACGCCCGACCGGCCCGGACCAGGTCGGTGACCCGCCTCCGGTAGCCGTGCCCGCCGTCCTCGGCCAGCGGCGAGACGCCGACCTCCTCGGTGTACATGGCCACTGCCGCCGGGAAGAGCCGGTCGATCTCGTTGGGTCGTACCAGTCGCACGTCGGGGTCGACGACCACCGACGGCAGCTCGTCGGCTGCCAGCAGCGGCTGGTTGGGACGGACGTCGCGGGCCGGCCCCCAGTGCCCGCAGAGCCGGTCCCAGAGCCCGAGCACCGCGTCGGCCCGGCCGACGATGGAGGAGCAGAGGCGCTCCTCGGCGGCGAGCAGGTCGGCGTAGGCGTCGACGGCGGACTCCGAGGCGAGCACGGGGGTGAGGTTGCCGCCGAGCCAGCAGATCGACTCCAGGCTGCGGCGGGCGCCGTACCCCAGGATCCGGCCCTCGGCCCGCCACCAGGCCAGCCCGCGCGCGGCGACCCGCTCGGCGACCTGCGCGCCCGCGAACGGGTCGAGGTCGAGCAGCCGCTCGACCGCGCGCCGCTCCGATTCCCCGAGTTGCCGCACCGGCATCGTCAGCACGGTTACCAGCCTGCCAGATCACCCCGCCGCCTCGCCGGCCGAGTGCCGAGCCCCACCGGGACCGGTACGCCAGACGTCGAGCCGCGCCGACCCCGATGCATGCCCAACAGCACGAAGACTTGTCGCCGACACATTGGCGATATATCGTTGATGCATCAGCGACAGAACATGGGAAGGAGAACCCTGATGGGTTTCCACCAACGAATGCACGTACATGAGCACGAGGCCCGGATGCGCGGCTTCGGCTTCCCGCCGGTCCCGCCCGGTCCCCCCGGGCCGCCGTTCCCACCCGGCCCGCACGGGCACGGCGGCGGCCGGGGCGGTCACCGGGGCCGCGGCCGAGGACGCCGGCCCAACGTGCGGGCCGCCGTGCTGGCCCTGCTCACCGAGCGGCCGATGCACGGGTACGAGATGATTCAGGAACTCGACTCCCGCACCGGCGGGGCCTGGCGGCCCAGCCCCGGGTCGATCTACCCGACGCTCCAGCTCCTGGAGGACGAGGGCGTCGTCACCGTCGCGACCGAGGAGGCCGGCGGCGGCCGGAAGCGGTTCACGGTCACCGAGGCGGGCCGCGCCGAGGCCGATGAGGCGGCACAGGCCCCGCCGTGGGGCGAGTTCGCCGAGGACACGGTCAACAGTTGGCACGACATCCGCGACGCCGGCAACCAGGCGATGCAGGCGCTGCGCCAGGTGATGACGACCGGCACCGACGACCAGCGGGAACGGGCCGCCCAGGTCCTCGCCGAGACCCGCCGCAAGCTCTATGCCATCCTCGCCGAATCCGACTAACCCCCCGTCCCCGTCCCACCCCGCGTCACCGCTCCGGCGCTCCGGCGCTCCGGCGCAAATTCAGAGAAAGAGTGGCCACTCCACGTGGAGTGGCCACTCTTTCTTCGAATATGTGCGGCGTGCCCGGGTGGGGGTGGGTCAGTGGACCGTGACCGTGGCGCCTGGGAGTAGGTCGCGGAGGTCGTCGGGGAGTTCCGCGCCCATTTCGTCGGCGAGTCGGAGCGCCTCGAAGATCAGGGTCTCCACGATCTGCGCCTCCGGGACGGTCTTGACGACCTTGCCCTTGACGAAGATCTGCCCCTTGCCGTTGCCGGAGGCGACGCCGAGGTCGGCCTCGCGGGCCTCACCCGGGCCGTTGACGACGCAGCCCATCACGGCCACCCGCAGCGGCACCGGCAGCCCTTCCAGGCCGGCCGTGACCTCCTCGGCCAGCTTGTAGACGTCGACCTGCGCCCGGCCGCAGGACGGGCAGGAAACGATCTCCAGGCCCCGCTCGCGCAGCCCCAGCGACTCCAGGATCTGGTTGCCGACCTTGATCTCCTCCACGGGCGGGGCCGACAGCGAGACCCGGATCGTGTCGCCGATCCCCTCGGCCAGCAGCGCGCCGAACGCGACCGCCGACTTGATGGTGCCCTGGAACGACGGCCCGGCCTCGGTCACGCCGAGGTGCAGCGGGTAGTCGCACTTCTCGGCGAGCTGCCGGTACGCCCGGATCATCACCACCGGGTCGTTGTGCTTCACCGAGATCTTGATGTCCCGGAAGCCGTGCTCCTCGAACAGCGAGCACTCCCACAGCGCCGACTCGACCAGCGCCTCGGCGGTGGCCTTGCCGTACTTGGCGAGCAGCCGCTTGTCCAGCGAGCCGGCGTTCACGCCGATCCGGATCGGCACCCCGGCGTCGCCGGCCGCCTTGGCGATCTCCTTCACCTTGTCGTCGAACTGCCGGATGTTGCCCGGGTTCACCCGCACGGCGGCGCAGCCGGCGTCGATCGCGGCGAAGACGTACTTGGGCTGGAAGTGGATGTCGGCGATGACCGGGATCTGCGACTTGCGGGCGATCGCCGGCAGCGCCTCGACGTCGTCCTGGCTCGGCACGGCCACCCGGACGATCTGGCACCCGGATGCGGTCAGCTCGGCGATCTGCTGAAGGGTGGCGTTGACGTCGGAGGTGAGGGTGGTGGTCATCGACTGCACCGACACGGGTGCACCCCCACCGACCGGCACGGAGCCGACCATGATCTGGCGGCTGAGCCGCCGTGGTGCGAGCGCGATGGGCGGCGCGACGGGCATACCGAGACTGACAGCGGTCACTTCAGGCACTCACCTTGAGAAGAGCGTGATCGGGTTGACGACGTCCGCGGTGATGGTCAGCAGCGTGAACGCGCCGCCGATCAAAATCACCGCGTACGTGATGGGCATGAGTTTGAGGTAGTCGACGCGGCCCGGGTCCGGCTTGCCGAAGCGGGCGAACAGCCAGGACCGGGCCCGCTCGAACCAGGCGATGGCGATGTGCCCGCCGTCGAGCGGGAGCAGCGGCAGCAGGTTGAACACGCCGATGAAGAAGTTCAGCGAGATGAACAGCATGAAGAACACCAGCCAGGCGTTGTTCTCCACCGCCTCGCCGCCGAGCCGGCTCGCGCCGACCACGCTGATCGGGGTGTCCATGTCCCGCTCGCCGCCGGTGATCGCCGTCCACAGGGCGGGCACCTTCTGCGGGATGCGCTTCATCGCCTCGTACGTGCCGACGGCCATGTCGCCGGTGAAGTGGGCGGTGCCGCCGAGCGCGGAGACCGGCCCGTACTCGACCCGGGTGGGGGTGCTGAACTGGAGGCCGATGCCGAGTGCGGACACCGGGCCGATCTGGCCCTTCGGGTCGTCCAGCGGCGGGCGCTGGGTCTGGGCGAGCACGGTGCGCGTGCTGCCCGGCTGGCCGTCACGGACGTACCCGATCTCGGCGTTGTCGCCGGGCTTGGTGGCCCGCAGCGCGACCAGCAGGTCGCCGTAGTTGTTGACCGGGGTGCCGTTGAGCGAGGTGATCCGGTCGCCGTCGCGCAGGTTGGCCGCAGTGGCCGGGCTGGCCGGGTCGCCGGCCGCGCACGCCCGGGCGATGCTGTCCGGCACCACGCAGTCGGCCAGCGCGATCACCGCCGGCTCCTGGCGGGCCTCGGCGTCGGTGGTCGGGAAGTCGGGGTTGGGCAGGCCGGCGGACATCGCGACGATCCAGGTCGCCACGAGGGCGAGCGCGAAGTGGGTGATGGAGCCGGCGGACATCACGATCGTCCGCTTCCAGACCGGGTAACGCCACATCGCCCGGGGCTCGTCGGCCGGGTCGATGTCGTCGTCCTGCGGCGTCATGCCGACGATCTTGCAGAAGCCGCCGAGCGGGATGCCCTTGACGCCGTACTCGGTCTCACCGCGCTTGAAGGACCAGAGGGTCGGGCCGAAGCCGACGAAGTACTTGGTGACCTTCATCCCGAACGCCTTGGCGGTGAGCATGTGCCCCGCCTCGTGCAGGCTGACCGAGACGAGGATGGCCAGGGCGAAGAGCACCACCCCGAGCAGGTACGCCATCAAGATCCTTCCACCGACGCCACAATGATCTCCTGCGCGTGCGCGCGTGCCCACGACTCGGCGGTGAGCACGTCCTCGACGGTACCTGGTTCGGGAAAGTCGGGAGTGTCCTCCAGCACCCGCCGGAGGGTGTCGACGATGCCGAGGAACGGCAGCCGGCCGGCGACGAACGCCGCCACGCACTCCTCGTTGGCCGCGTTGTAGATCGCCGGGCGGCAGCGCCCGGCCTCTCCGGCGGCCTTGGCCAGCGCCACCGCCGGGAACGCCTCGTCGTCCAGCGGGGCGAACTCCCAGGTGTGGGCCGTCGTCCAGTCGACGGCGGCGGCGGCGTCGGGCACCCGGTCGGGCCAGCCGAGGGCCACCGCGATCGGCAGCCGCATGTCCGGCGGGCTGGCCTGGGCGATCGTGGAGCCGTCGACGAACTCGACCATCGAGTGGATCACCGAGGTCGGGTGCACCATCACGGTGATGTCGGCGTACGGCACGTCGAACAGCTCGTGCGCCTCGATCACCTCAAGCGCCTTGTTGACCATGGTGGCCGAGTTGATCGTGACGACGGGCCCCATGTTCCAGGTGGGGTGAGCGAGGGCCTGCTCCGGCGTGACCTCGGTCAACTCGTCGCGCCGCCTGCCCCGGAAGGGGCCGCCGCTGGCCGTGACGATCAGCCGCCGCACCTCGGGACGCGATCCGGAGCGCAGGCACTGGGCCAGCGCCGTGTGCTCCGAGTCGACCGGGACGATCTGCCCCGGCCGCGTCACCGCGGCCCTCACGAGGGGGCCGCCGGCGACCAGCGACTCCTTGTTGGCCAGGGCGAGGGTACGACCGGAGCGCAGCGCCGCCAGCGTCGGCGCGAGCCCCAACGAGCCGACCACCCCGTTGAGCACCACGTCGCAGGGCCACTGCGCCAGCTCGGTCATCGCGTCCGGGCCGGCCACGATCTTGGGCAGCTTGAAGTCGCCGCTGGACCAGCCGCGCCGGCTCGCCTCGGCGTAGAAGGCGAGCTGGAGGTCCTGCGCGGCGGACGCCTTGGCCACCCCGACCGCCTCGACGCCCAGTTCGAGGGCCTGGGCGGCGAGCAGCGCCACGTTGCCGCCCCCGGCTCCGAGCGCCACCACCCGGAACCGGTCGGGGTTGCGCCGAACGATGTCGATGGCCTGTGTGCCGATCGAACCGGTCGACCCGAGCAGGACGAGATCGCGGGGAGAGTTCACCCGCCCATTCTTCCCCAGCCCCGCTGAACACCCGCTGGGAGCCTCACCCCGCCCCGCCGGATCGCCGTCAGGGTGCCTCGTCGTCGAGGAGATCGGCCGGGTCGATGGAGAACTCGAACGGCTCCCTCATCACGAAACGGGTGCCGGCGGCAGCCGCTGCCACCGGCCGGTACTCCCCCTCGACCAGCTCGAACAATGCCAGCGTGGGCACCCGGTTGCGCAGGTCGACGCGGAGGAAGAAGGGCACTCCGGCGGCGGCGTACTCCCAGGTCCGGTCGATGACGTCCTTGCGCCGGTTGCCCGGAGACACGATTTCCCCGAGCAGCACCGCGTCACTGATCTTCATGGTCGTCCGGCCGCCACCGGGACTGGTCAACACAGCGATGTCGGGGATGAAAAGATCCTCGCCCGAGAGGATGTTGATTTCGGGGTAGACCCAGAGCCCGACCCGCCGTGCGGCACGGTGGAGAAGGTACGGCAACTCCCGCTCGACCGCCTGATGGTCGATTCCTGCATGTGGTGTCACGATCACGCTTCCGCTCAGGACCTCAACCTTGGGGCCGTTGGTCTCCGGCAACAGGTCGAGGGCAAGCTGGGCGGTCCACGGCTCGTCGTGCCACCGCAACACGTCGAACGACGGTTCGGCGGCCGGCGGTGCCGGCTCGACTTGACGCGGCGCCGGCTCGGGCGCGAATGCGGCCTGGGCCATCCGGGCTCACCCCCTCAGCGGGACATTCTGCTCAGACCAGCCTAACCGCCGCAGCCCTCGCCACCCGACATCGCACAACCTGTGCGCCCCTTCGATACGTCCCGAAGGACGATGCCGGCACTCGCTGCCCGAACAAGCCGCCCGCGAAGCTGTTCTCGGCGAGGTATCCGACGCGCTACTCAACATCGAACAGGCCATCGAACGAAACAGCCGGCGGCTGGCTGCCTGCGTTCCGGTGCGCCGCAGGGCGACTGCCAAGTCAGGCGGGAGCGCTTCGATCAGGGAGTCTTCCGGATTTTTGGCGTGCCAGGTACTGGATGAAGGTGCGAACGATCCTTGAGGGTGTGGGCAACCTCGTCACCGACTTCGGGCCGATCGCCTACCCGACACCATCGGTGTGTGGCGTTCCTGTCGCAATTGGAGGATCATCGTTAGATGCGCGCAAACATCACACTCGTTGACGGCACGGCTCACGATCTGGCGTCGCTCTACGCGTGGCTCCAACGCAATGACGAGTTGCGCGGCCGAATCAAGGCGGTCACAGCGGAGTTGAAGCCGGGCGATATGGGTAGCGTCACGGAGATGTTGACCGTGGCGCTCGGCAGCGGCGGGGTGGCAGCCGCGCTCGGCGGGGCGCTAAACGTTTGGCTGTCAGCCCGTCGGGCCAAAGTCAATATCGAGATCACTGAGGGGGACAGCAGCCGGCGCATCGAGGTCGACTCGGCAAACGCGGACACCACCGCCCGACTGTTGCAAGAGGCGAGCAAGGCGATCAACGAGCACTCATGACCATCCGCCTGCCGGATCCTCGGCTCTCCAACGCCCTGCTGATCGGAACGGCGCGCTTCACGAACGAGGCAATCAGCGACATGCCGTCCGTCGCCAACAACGTGTCCGCACTAGCGGAAGCACTTACTGACCCGAACGCCGGAGTGGTAGATCCCGCCCGATGCCTCCAGCTGATCAACCCACGCTCCTCGTACGAATTCGGTGCCGCGCTTGGCAAGACCGTCGAAGCCGCTGCCGACACCCTGATCATCTACTACGCGGGACACGGATTCCTTACCCCTCGCCTCGAATTACACCTCGCCCTGGCCGACACCCACCCGGACCAGATTCCCTTCAGCGCCGTGTCCTTCGAGTTGTTACGCCGGGCCTTGGCTGACAGCTCAGCAAAGAACCGGATCCTGATCCTCGACTGCTGCTTTTCCGGCCATGCGGCGATCGCGATGACCTCCGTCTCCTCAGCAGTCACCGCTGCCATCGACATCAGCGGCACCTACACCCTCACCTCCGCGCCAGCCGACTCGCCCTCCATCGCACCCCCCGGTGAAAAATTCACTGCCTTCACTGGGGAACTGCTCAGGGTTCTCCACGAAGGCATCCCCGACGCGGGCGAACTAATCTCACTGGAGGACATCTACCTCGCCCTCATTCATGGACTGCGCGCCCGCAGCATGCCGCGCCCGCAAAAACTCGGCAGCGGCCTCGCCGACAAAATCGCACTCGGCAGGAACGCAGCTAGCGGCAACAGGGGAACTGTCGTACGGACGGCGCCACCCACCAACGCGGAACTCGGCGCGCCGCCGGTCGAGCTGCGGCGTCTGGCTGTCAGCGAGACCGCCGACGACCGGGTTGGAAGTGCGGAGCGACCGAAGCCCTTGCTGATCGATGCCGATCCCGAGGCGACCGGCACCACCCGTGACCTACTGACCCAGGTGGGCAAGGACGACAGCCGACAGGTCAGCTCAAGCGCTCATGCCGTGCCCGGTCTCCGGCAGGACCCTGTCTCCCCGCCGCAACCGGAGCCTCCTGAACTGACACCGGAGCCTCTGCCCGATCTGGCTTTCGAGCCTCCGGAGCCTGTCGAGCCCAAAGAGTTCCGGTGGAGGATGCGGTGGGTCGGCCTGGCCGCGCTCCTGGCGATAGCACTGATCGTGGGCCCGCTCTGGTTGATTGATTATCGCAGATATGGCCTATGGGAAACACCATGGACGGGAACCGAGCCGTCGCAGGGATCGACGGACTACCTGTGTCGCCAGAGCTCGTGTCTAGAAAACGTGACGCTCTTCTACGAGTTGCCCGAGGGAAGCCACTCGGTGGACACCAGCTTCAGCCTACACGGCATCGACAGCACTAACTGGAACTTCAATTTTGAGCCCGAACTTCACGATCTCACGTCGCGGTGCGCCCCGGACCTAGCCGTGCCATACCAGGTTTACGTAGATGGCGAGCGGGTTCACTCCGGCGTCGCCAAGCCAGCGCAGCAGTCCTGGCAGCATCCGGAGGTCTCCCTTAAACTGCCCGCCGGGGCCACCACTGTGCGCTTCACCGCCACAACCACCCTGCCCGAGGGCTGCACCACACGTCTACACCTGGTCGCCCCATACATCGACGACGAAGGCCCGCTATTCTGACGCACTCCGGATAAACTTTTCGACGTGGCGTCGTCAGATGATGCCCAAGGGGTCGCACTCTCGACAACGCAATGCCCCTGCGGTGCCCCGCACGACGCGGGGCACCGGGGAGCCGTCCGCTACGGGCGGTCGAGGGCTCCCGACCGGGTCGCCCGGACGAAGCCGGCCCAGGCCGCCGGCTCGAAGCTCAGCGCCGGCCCCTGCCGGTCCTTGCTGTCCCGGACCCCAACCGCGTCGGCGAACGCCGCCACCTCGACGCAGTTACCCTCTCCGCCGGATCGGGAGGACGTGCGCCACACACCGTCACGCTGCACTGGACATCTCCTTCGCTATCGACTTGATCAGCTCGCGGGACTCGGCCCCGCTCAGCGCCCGCTCGGCGAGCGAGCGCCAGGCATCGTCGTAGGTCTCGATCTCGTGCGGCTTGTCCAGGTAGACCGCGCCGCACGGCCCGTCCATGTAGATCGTGGTCGGCTCCGGCTCCCTGACGTCGGTCGGGAAGTCGAGCATGGTGAACGTGCCCGCCTGCGACCAGCGGAACAGCCCCGCCTCCAGCGGCAGCACCCGGACACTCACGTTGTGCTGCTCGCTCATCACCACCAGGGCGTCGAGCTGCCGGGCCATCGCCGCCCGGTCCCGCAGCGGCCGGCGCAGCACCGCCTCGCTGAGGATCACGTCGAGCTGCGGAGCCCTGGGGACCGCTCTGGCGAGTAGCCGCTGCCGGCGCAGCCGGACGTCCACCTTCGCCTTACGCTCCGCCTCGCTGAACTGTGGGCAGTCGATGGCGATCACCTCGGTCATGTACTCGACCGTCTGCAACAGGCCGGGCACGAGGTTGACCTCATGATGCCGGATGCTGGTCGCGGCGGCCTCCAGGCCGACGTACAGCTTGAACCAGTCCTTGATCGCCTCCCCGTAGCTGTGCCACCAGCCGTGCGCCTTGGTCTCCCGGGCCAGGGCGCGCATGGTGTCGACGGTTTCCCGCGATGCGCCGTACACGCGGCACATGGCCTCCACGTCGTTCGGGTGCATGGGGACCTGGCCGGTCTCGTACCGCCAGATCCGGGGCGCCGACCATTCGAGTTCCTTGGCCGCCGCCGTCACCGTGACGTACGCGTTCTCGCGAAGTTCTCTCAGATATCTGCCGAGTTGCCTACGCGGGACGGTGCTCCCCGAGTCATCCACGTCAGCTCCTTTTCTGCGGTCGCGTAAGGCACCTCATCCCTTGGTCCGCATTCTTCTCCGAATGATTGCTCACCACCAGCTACGAAACGACCATCGTGAGTGACCACGCTTGGCGGCGTCGGTCACGCCGGGGGCGGGAGTCACCTCCCGAACCTCATCTCGACTCCCGCCCCCGGCCTCGTCCCGATCACCATCGGAGGTCCCCGTGGGAATTCTCGGCAACCGACGAGCCGACCGACCCGTGCCGCTGGGCCCGCGACACCGCCGCGACTGGTCCCGCTGGGGGCGGCACTGCGTGTGCGGGCTGCGCTGGCCCTGCCCGGACCTGCTGGCGGGCGTACCGATGGAGGAGCCCGCCCCGGCTCCCCCGCCGAGCCGGCGAACGGACCGCGCGCACCGGTGGGCCGGGCCGACGGTGGTCGCCCGGGTCGACGCGGCGACCCCGGCGTCGCCGACCCACCGGGCCACCGGGCCCCTGCGGCGGGTCGGGCGACGGCGGTGAGCGGGTACGGGGTGTCGCTGGCCGAGCTGCGTCGACACGTGGCGGCCCGCCCGACGTGGCGGTGCCGGGTCTGCGCCGCACCGTGGCCGTGCCAGCCGGCGAAGCTGGGCCTGCGAACGGAGTACGCCCGGGACCGGGTCGCGCTGGCGATCTACCTCTGCGTGCTGATGCACGACGCGATCGCGGACCGGCTGCGCACCCACCCGGACCAGGTCGACCCGACGGGTTACTTCGACCGATTCATCGCTTGGACCCGCCCGTGGCCGCCCCCCGCACCGTCCCCACCCGCCGACGACCGGCCCGATCTGCACCAGACCTTGGACACTTACCGTTCGCAGGCGCCGGTAAGTGTCCAAGATTCCGCACGGGTTCCGCCGGGGACCGGCGGGCGCGCAGACGGGGCAGCTCCGTAGGGCCGCGAAAGGTCACTGGGCTGCCCCGCCGTCGGTGTTGTCGGACGGCAACGCGGGCAGGCGGCGGCCCGTTCAGGCAGCGGCGCGGGCAGGCGGCGGCCCGTTCAGGCAGCGGCGCGGAGCACGAAGGCCTCCACCTCCTCGCCGCCGTACCAGTCCGTGCGCCGGCCCACGTGGGTCATGCCGAGCCGGCGGGCCACCGCCATCGACGCGGCGTTGCCCGGCGATACGACCGCCCAGACCCTCGGGGTGCCGGTCGCCAACTCCCGGGCCACCAGCGACCGGGCCGCCTCGGTGGCGTACCCGTGGCCCCACTCCTCGGGGTGCAGGTGCCAGCCCACCTCGATGTCCTCCGTCAGCACACCCTCGTCCCGGCCGGGCAGCGGCTTGAGCAGCGCCGTGCCGACCACCACGCCGGTGTCGCGGACCTCGATCGCCCAGGTGCCGTACCGGTCGCCGTGGCCCGCGTGCCGCTCCCGCCACGTCGCGAGCCGGTCGGCCGCCCGCGCCGGGTCGGTGAGCGGCAGGCCGGGCGCGTTCAGCCAGCGGGCGACCTCGGGCCGGGAGTAGATGTCGAAGATCCGGGCCAGGTCGGCCGGGTCGGCGGTCCAGTCCCGCAGGAGCAGGCGTTCCGTGGTGAGGATTCCCATGGCGGCGAGCCTAGTGAGCGGCGAAAACGTCCACCGGCACCGATCCATGTAGATCTCTTTCAATCATCGATCGATGTTGGTTGAATACCTTCACCCGCCGCTCTCGTACCCCATTGACCCTCGGAGGCCCTTCGTGAAACTCGCCGCCGTCGCGCGTGCCCTGGTCGCCGGGCTGACCGGGGCCGCCATGGTGCTGCTCGGCCCGGCCGGGTCCGCGTCCGCGGCAACCACCACCGTGGACAACGCGACCGCCGGGCGCTTCACCGCCAGCGCGAACTGGGGCACATCGTCGTGGGCCGGCCAGAAGTACGGCACCGACTACCGGTTCGCGACGCCCTACACCGGGGGCAGCGACGCCGCCTGGTTCACCGCGTCGGTCCCGGCGGCCGGCGCGCACCTCGTCGAGGTGTGGTACCCGGCGGACGCCGGATACAACAGCGCCACCCCGTTCATCGTCGCGACCAGCGGCGGTAGCCAGACCGTGATCGTGGATCAGCGCTCCAGCGGGGGCCGCTGGGTCAGCCTCGGCACCTTCACGCTGGCGGCCGGCGACTACCCCGTCGTCGGGGTCAGCCGCTGGACCACCGCCACGGGCTACGTCGTCGCGGACGCCGTCCGGGTCACCTCCACCACCGGCGGCTCCGGCTTCTCCCTGCCGCTGGCGAAGAGCGCGCTGCCGCGCAGCGAGTACGACGACCCGCACCACGACTACGCCGCCATCGACCTGCCCGTCGGCACCGGCACCAGGGCGTACGCCGTGCGGGCCGGCACCGTGACCATCATCGACGACAGCTCCTGCGGCCAGGGCGTCAACCTCACCGGTGCCGACGGGGCGATCTACACCTACTGCCACTTCTCCGCGTGGTCGGTCAGCAACGGCGCGTCGGTCGCGCCCGGGCAGCAGCTCGGCCTGACCGGCAACACCGGCAACTCCACCGGGCCGCACCTGCACTTCGGCATCCGCACCGGCAGCACCCGGCGGTGTCCGCAGAACTTCCTGCTGGCGCTCTACGACGGGGTGACCCCGCCGGCCGCGACGAGCCTGCCCACGAGCGGCTGCTCCTACGTCAGCTTCGGCGCGAGCAAGATCGCGCCGCTGGGCTGACCACCGTTCCACCCGCACCCCGCACCCCGCACCCCGGAGCCGCCGGACCGACCTGTCCGGCGGCTCCGGCGTACGCCACGACCGGGCCCGGTGGCCCCGGCCGGGCCGACGGCCGCCGGGAGCCACCGGGCGTCGAATCCGTTGCGGCCCGTGCTGTCGTGACGCTCACCCGCCGCACCCGCCGACCGGGCTGAGGGTCAGGGTCGGAAGGGGCCGGAGACCTCGTAGGTGATCCCGCCGCTGCCGGTGGAGCTGCCGGAGGTGCCGCGCTGGGACGAGAAGTAGAGGCGTGACCCGTCCGGGGAGAACGCCGGGCCGGTGATCTCCGAAGCGGAGTGGCCGAGAAGGCGCAGGAACGGGGTGACCACGCCGGCCGAGGTGATCACGTTGATCTCCATGTTGCCGCCGTTCTCGGCGACGTAGAGGTCCCCGCCGACGGTGCCGGTGATGTTGTCCACGCCGGTCAGCGGCGCGGCCCCCGCCGGCACCAGCGAGTCGTCGTACGCCAGGTCGAGACGCTGGTTGACCGCGTCGTACGCCCAGACCCGGTTGTCTCCCTTGGTGGTGAACCAGCAGGTGTCCCGGTCGTACCAGCACCCCTCGCCGCCGTCGAAGTGCTTCGCCGCGTCGACCTGCCGGCGGGTCGGTACCGGGAAGCCGTCCCGGTCCGGCAGGTCCCGCCAGGTCACCGGCCCGGTCACCTGGTCGGCCGGGGCGCAGAGCACCTGCACCTTCCCGGTGCGCAGGTCGCCCCAGGTGTCGGGGACGAAGCGGTAGAAGCAGCCGTCGTCCTCGTCCTCGGTCAGGTAGACCACCCGCCGGTCCGGGTCGCAGGCGGCGGCCTCGTGGGTGAACCGGCCCATCCTGGTCCGGTCCTCGGCCGCCCGGCTGCCGTCCGGCCAGGTCTCGAAGACCCGGCCCAGCGGCACCTCCTCGCAGGAGAGCCAGGTTCCCCAGGGGGTGGGCCCGCCGGCGCAGTTGACGTTGGTCCCCCCGAGGATCCGGTACGCGGCCGCGATCGAGCCGTCGGCCCGGAAGCGCACCGCCGAGGCGCCACCGACCAGCGGCACCTCGGAGTTGGAGACGTAGATCCAGCCGTCACCGGCGGGGAAGCAGGCACCGCCGTCGGGCGCCCAGTGCCACAGGTACGACGTGCCGGCCACCCGCTGCCCGGCACGGGCGACGACCCTGCTGTTGAAGCCGGCCGGCAGTTGGATGCCGTTGCCGTCGGCGGCGAGCAGCTCGCCGTACGGGCCGGGCCGGGCTGGGCGGGGGCGGCGAGCGCGGCGCCGGCCCAGAGGCTGCCGGCGAAGGCGGCGCCGCCGGCGACGGTGGCGCGCAGCAGCGTACGACGGTCCATCGGTTACCTCCCGGTAGGTTTCGATGCCCCGCCGACGGTAGGCCCAACTTCGCATCGACGCTAGTCACTGGATGGTGAACGCCGGGTGACGGGTCTCCCCGGCGCCCCCGGCCCGCACGGGACCCGCGACGGCCTCCCGCCGGGGGCGGCGCGGCACTAGGCTGCCCGAGCATGAGCGAGCGCAGCGGTGATGACCGCATGAGCGGGGCGAGTGCAGCGGTGATGGCCTCATGAGCGCGGCAGGCGAGCTGCCGACCCGGGCCGACGTGGTGATCGTCGGGTCCGGGCACAACGGGCTGGTCTCGGCGATCCTGCTGGCCCGCGCCGGCCTGGACGTGCTGGTGCTGGAGGCCGCCGACGTGATCGGCGGGGCGACCCGCACCGAGAACCCGTTCCCGAGGGTGCCGGGGCTGCGCCACTCCACCGGGTCGTACCTGCTGGGGCTGATGCCGCCGGAGCTGCTCGCCACGCTCGACGTGCGCATCCCGGTGCTGCGCCGCGACCCGCACTACTTCCTGCCCACCCCGGGCGGCGCCGGATCGCCGTACCTGCTGATGGGCAGCGACCACGCGGCGACCCGGCGGCAGCTCACGGAGTTCTTCTCCCCCGCCGACGTGGCCGCCGACGACGCCATGCAGGCCGAGCTGTCGGCCCTGCGCGACGACCTGGCCCCCGCCTGGCTGGCCGAGCCGCTGCCGGTCGAGGAGACCGCCGAGCGACACGTCCGGCCCGAGCTGCGGCAGGTCTTCGTCGACCTGGTGCGCGGCTCGGTCGCCGACCACCTGGCCCGCTTCGACTTCCGCTCCGAGCTGCTGGTCAGCATGTACGCGGTCACCGACGGCCTGTCCGGGCTGAACGCCGGCCCGGACGACCCGGGCACCGGACACAACTTCCTCGTGCACAACATGTGCCGGCTGCCCGGCTCCGACGGCACCTGGATGATCGCCGAGGGCGGCATGGGGACGGTGTCGCGCACCTTCGCCGAGGCCGCCCGCGCCGCCGGGGCCCGCATCCTCACCGGGACGCCGGTCGCCGCGATCACCCTCGACGGCGGCACGGCCAGCGGAGTGGTCCTCGCCGACGGCCGGGAGGTGGCCGCCCCGGTGGTGCTCGGGGCCTGTGACCCGTACCGGCTGATCGACCTGCTGCCCGACGGCGCGCTGCCGGCGCCGCTGGCGCAGCGGATGGCGGCGGTCCGCCGCCCCGGCACCACCCTCAAGCTCAACCTGGCGCTGACCGGGCTGCCCCGCTTCTCCTGCCTGCCCGAGGACGCGCCGAGCCCGTTCGGCTCCACCATCCACCTGCTGCCCGGCTCGGCGTCGCTGGTCGGCGGCGGGGGCGAGCCGCCGATGGCGGCGCTGCGGGCGATGTGGGCGGACGTCCAGGCCGGCCGGCTGCCCGACGAGCCGACCATCGAGTGGTACCTGCACACCACCGTCGACCCGTCGCTGTCCGACGCCGCCGGCCACCACTCCTCGGCGCTGTTCGTCCAGTCGGTCCCCTACGAGCTGGCCGGCACCACCTGGGACGAGGCCCTGCCCGGGTACGTGTCACGGCTGGTGGAGATCTGCGAGCGGTACGCCCCCGGCACCGCCGACCTGATCGCCGACGCCGTCCCGCTCCCCCCGCCCGGCATCGAGGCCCACTTCGGCATCACCGGCGGCCACATCCACCACGTCGACAACACGGTCTCCTTCACCGACCGGATGCCCTACGCCACCGGCATCGACGGCGTGTACGCGGGCAGCGCCGGCTGCCACCCGGCCGGCAGCGTCATCGGCGCCGCCGGCCACAACGCCGCCCGCCGCATCCTGGCCGACCTGGGTCGCTGACCCGTCCACCCCGCCGCCCACCCACCCCGTCGATCATGAACGGGTGGGCGGTGGGGCGGTGGCGGGTCAGGGGATGGGGGTTTCGGCGGTGGCGCGGTGGGCGCGGATCTTGTGGCCGACGCTGGTCAGGCACCGGCCGCTGGGCAGGTCGAACTTCCAGCCGTGCAGCTGGCAGGTGAGCTGGTCGCCCTCGACGATGCCGAACCGGGTCAGGTCCGCCTTCAGGTGCGGGCAGCGTCGCTGCACCACCCAGTCGTCGAGGGTGACGTCCTCGGCGTCGGTGCTCCGCTCGTGCTCGTCGTACCAGCCCTCGGCGTACTGGAGGCGCTCGGTGGACAGGCACTTGAAGAAGGCGTACACGAACTCGTTGTACTGGCCGATCCGGGCGGCGGAGAACCGGCAGGACAGGAAGAGCGAGTTGACCCAGTCCACCTCGCCGATGTGCAGCAGGTGCTCGATGAGCGCCCGGTCGGTGCGGAACCGGTAGCGGACCTTCTCGTCGGCGTACGGGCGCACCTCCTTGCCCGGGAAGTCCACCACGATCGACTCGACGCTCTCGCCGTCGTAGCCGACCAGGTCGAAACGGACCGGGCCGCCGACCCCCTTGGCCAGGTAGATCGACTCCTCCAGCAGCGGCTCGATCCGGCGCTTCATCCCGGCCAGCACGTCGACCTCGGGGTGCCGCCAGGACGCCTTCTCCGCCTCGATGACGCCGCGCTTGCGCTCCCGCATCTCCTCCAGGTGGGCCACCTTGTTCGCGAAGTACTCCGCCACCGGCACCGGGTGGGTGGTCGTCGCGCCGCCGGTGGTGACCTCGGCGACGCTGCCGGGCAGCAGCACGATGCCGTTGGTGCCACCGACCTTGGCGTACTCGGACAGGAACACCGACTGGTCGGGGAAGATGTTGCCCTCGTCGCCGTGGATGTCGTTGAACTGCCACAGCGCGTCGTCGAGGAAGCACGGCGGGCCGGCGATCGGGAAGACGTGGTCGGCCTTCAGGTCGGCGATGTAGCGCCAGGTGCGGTCGAACTGCCGCTCCCGCTTCTGCTTGCCGAACGCGGTCTTCGCCGACTGCGGCAGCTCGTAGACCATCGGATACCAGATCGCGCCCGAGAACTGGAGCATGTGCGCGTGCACGTGGCCCAGCTCGGTGAAGACGCTCAGGTCCGTCGGGCGGGCGTCGTTCTGGTTGAGCAGCCGGACCCCGTCGTACTCGACCCAGAGGGAGGAGTCGCCGATCGGGCCATCGGTGGGGCTGGTCAGCGCCTGGATCATGATCTTGAGACCGCCGTCGAGCTCGACGACCTGCTCGTTCGGCGCCCGGAGGAACTTCGTGAAGCCCAGCTCCCGCAGCTCGTCCTCCATCTCCGAGGTGGGGAACTCGGGCAGCAGGACGGTGGCGTCCTTCGACACGTACTGCTTGAGGTGCGCCGCGTCGAAGTGGTCCCGGTGCAGGTGCGACACGTACAGGTAGTCGACCTGGCCGAGGGCTTCCCAGTCGAGCAGGGAGTTGTCGGGAAACGGGAACCAGGACGCGAAGTAGGCGGGATTGACCCACGGGTCGCACAGGATGCTGCCCGCGGCCGTGTCGATCCGCATACTGGCATGTCCCGTACCGGTCACTCGCACCGCAGTCTCCCTCAAAAAGGCAATCAAGGTGTACGTCAGAACGCTACCGGAGGCAGTGTCGTCGGCAACCCGCGACGCCGGTAGTGCCGTCCGGCCCGGGCCGGACGGCACCCGAAGCGGACGGCGAACGGCACCCGACGGTGGACGGCATCCGACGGTGGACGGCATCCGACGGCCGATGGTGGACGGGATCCCGGCCCTGTGGCCGACGCGGCCCGGCCCAGGCGGGCCGGCCAGAGACGGGCCTGGGTTCCGGACACCGGGAAACCCCCACCGGACGAGGCCAGGCGCGGGGCGTGCCAGACTAACCGGAGATCCGATCGCGAGGGAAGGACCGACAGTGGCAGGAAGCGAGCCGGTGACGTCGCCAGATCAGCACAAGCCCGGGCACCGGAAGGCGGGGCGGATCGGCGCGGTGCTCTCCGCCCTGGCGTTGCTGGCGATGCTGTGCGGCAACCACGAGGGCAAGGTCGAGGACATCTGGCTGGTCGGCCTGGCCGTGCTGCTGCTGGCCGTTGTCATCGGCGACGCGGTGCTGCGGCGCAACGGCCTGCGCTCCTGACCGCAACCGGCCGCCCGCCGACCCCGTCAGGCACCGAGGGCCCGTCACCCTGCTGAGCAGGGGGCGGGCCCTCGTCGTACGTCGTCGTCGGAACCCGCCGGCTGCCGGTCAGCGGCCGAAGAGGATGTCCTGGACATCCTTCAGCGCCGCGTCGACCTCCGCCTCGAAGTAGCCGCCGGGCACCAGGCCGAACCGCAGGGTGTCCAGGTCCTTCGGATTGACCGGCATCGGGCCTCGGCCGGTCATGCCGCCGAGGATGCCGTCGAAGAGCCGGTCGACCTGCTCCGGGTCGTACCCGCTGCCGAAGCGGCGCACCTCGAAGCTGCGGCGGATCTGGTCCACGCGGTGGAGATCGCTGCCGGGGGGGCCGGCCATCGGCGGGCCCGCCATCGGCGGCGGGCCACCAACAGGCGGGCCATCGATCGGGGGCGGGCCGCCCATCGGCGGGCCACCGAACGGCTGCTGCGGCAGGGACGGCGGCCCGGCCGGGCCGCGACCGCGCAGCTCACGCAGGTCCCGCTCGGGCATCCGGATCTCGGCGGTCATGTCGGCCCGACCGTGCCGGCCCGCCTCGAAGCCGTCGAACCGGCCGTCCGGGCCGTAGCCGCCCGACCCGGCGGGCAGGCCCCGCTGCGGGGGGCCGCCGTGGCCGGGGCCAGGGCCGCCCGGACCCATCGGGCCGGGGCCACCGGGGCCCATCGGGCCGGGGCCGCCCGGACCGCGTGGGGTGTCGTACCCGCCGCGCGGGGCGTCGTAGCCGCCGGCGGCGAAGGCGCCGCTCGGCTCGTCGTAGCGGCCGTACCGGTCAGCGGGCGGGCCGGCCTGCGCGGGCATCGGTCGGGGCGGCACCGGCCCGGGGCCACGGTCATCGCGCATCGGCACCGGACCACGATCGTCATGCATCGGGACGGGGCCACGGTCGCCACGCATCGGGACAGGGCCACGATCGTCACGCATCGGGACAGGGCCACGATCGTCACGCATCGGCACCGGGCCGCGATCGTCATGCATCGGGACGGGGCCACGGTCGCCACGCATCGGGACAGGGCCACGGTCGCCACGCATCGGCACCGGACCACGATCGTCATGCATCGGGACAGGGCCACGATCGTCATGCATCGGGACAGGGCCACGGTCATCATGCATCGGGACAGGGCCACGGTCATCGCGCATCGGCGGGCCCATTCGGTTCGGCGCGCCGAGTCGGTCGGACATCCCGGAGTCGGTGCCACGGCTGACCACGCCCCCGCGCTCCTCCAGCTCGGCCAGCTGCCGCTCGACCCGGTCGAGGTGCAGGTCGACCTGCCACTCGTCGTAGCCGTTGAAGCGGACCCGGAAGACGACGTCGTGGACCTCCTGGGAGGCCACGGGCGCGCCGACCGGCTGTCCGGCGAGTGTCGCCTCGACCCGGTCCAGGAAGGCGTCCACCTCGTCGACCTTGTAGCCCCGACGGAGCGCCTTACGCCGGAAACGCTGACCCTGACTCGCCACTATGTCTCCTGGTCTCGTTCGCTACGCCCGGTCACGCCGTCGCCTCCTGCGGCGCGTCGGTGTCGTTGTCCTCGGCTGCGGCGAGCTGCCCGCAGGCGCCGTCGATCTCGCGCCCCCGGGTGTCCCGCACCGTCGTGGACACTCCGGCGGCGCGCAGGCGCCGAACGAACTCCCGCTCGACCGGCTTGGGACTCGCGTCCCACCGGCTGCCCGGGGTCGGGTTGAGCGGGATGAGGTTGACGTGGGTCAGCTTGCCGGCCAGCAACCGGCCGAGGAGGTCGGCCCGCCACGGCTGGTCGTTCACGTCCTTGATCATCGCGTACTCGATGGACACCCGGCGCCCCGTCTGGGCGGCGTAGTCCCACGCTGCGTCCAGCACCTCGGCCACCTTCCAGCGCTGGTTGACCGGCACGAGCTCGTCGCGCAGCTCATCATCGGGCGCGTGCAGGGACAACGCAAGGGTCACCGACAGGTCTTCGCTGGCCAGGCGGCGCATGGCCGGGACCAGGCCGACCGTGGAGACGGTGATGTGCCGCTGGGACAACCCGAGCCCGTCCGGGGCGGGGGCGACCAGCCGGCGGATCGCCGCGATCACCCGCGAGTAGTTGGCCAGCGGCTCGCCCATCCCCATGAACACGACGTGGGACAGCCGCGGCGGAGATCCGGCGACCGCGCCGGAGGCGGCCACGCCGGCCAGGTAGACCGCCTGGTCGACGATCTCGGCGGTGGAGAGGTTACGGGTCAGACCGGCCTGGCCGGTCGCGCAGAACGGGCAGGCCATCCCGCAGCCGGCCTGGCTGGAGATGCAGACGGTGACCCGGTCCGGGTAGCCCATCAGCACGCTCTCCACCAGCGAGCCGTCGTGCAGCCGCCAGAGCGCCTTGCGGGTGGCCCCGTCGTCGCAGGCCAGCTCGCGGACCGGGGTGAGCAGGGTCGGCAACAGCGCACCGGCCAGCCGGTCCCGGGTGGCGGCGGGCAGGTCGGTCATCCCCGCAGGGTCGCGGACCAGCCGGCCGAAGTAGTGGGTGGAGATCTGCTTCGCGCGGAACGCCGGCTCGCCCAGCTCGGTGACCAGCGCCTGCCGACCGGCCAGGTCGAGGTCAGCGAGGTGGCGGGGCGGCATGGCCGCGCGGCGTGCGGCGGGGGCGTCCGGGGCGACGGGAATCAGCGGAAGGCTCGTCATGGCGCTCCCAGTCTCCCACGCCGAACGGACGACACACCTGGCCGGAGGTGCCGAATCGCCCCTGACCTGGCGGTCGGCGCGGGCTGCCCGGCGTGATCCATGCCTCAGCCCACCACCGGCACGAACACGGCCAGCAGCAGGTACGCGGTGGGAACCGCGAACAGAATCGAGTCGAGGCGGTCCATCAGGCCGCCGTGGCCGGGCAGCAGGTTGCTCATGTCCTTCACGCCGAGGTCCCGCTTGATCATGGACTCCGCCAGGTCGCCGAGGACCGCCGCACAGGAGACGGCCACCCCGAACAGCGCGCCCCACCAGGGGGCCACGTCGAACAGCAGCCAGATCAGCAGGGCGCTGCCGAGGGCAGCGGCGGTGACCGACCCGGCGAAGCCCTCCCAGGACTTCTTCGGGCTGATCGAGGGGGCCATCGGGTGCTTGCCGAAGTTCGCCCCCGCGGCGTACCCGCCGGTGTCGGAGAGCACCACCGCGACCAGGGTGACCAGCACCCGCAGGTGCCCGTCGCCGGGCGCCGCGGCGAGCATCGCCGCGAACCCGCCGAGGAACGGCACGTAGACCGCGATCAGGGTGGCCGCCGTCAGGTCACGCTGGTAGTTGCCCGGGCCGTCGCCCAGCCGCCAGATCATCGTGCCCAGCACGGTCACCAGCAGGCCGAGGCTGAGCGCGTCGGGGCCGGCGAACCAGGCCAGCCCGACCGTGAGCACGCCGCCGGTGAGCAGCGGCACCAGCGGCGGGTGTGCCCCGCCACGACGAACCGCCCGGGCCATCTCCCAGGTGCCGATCGCGATGGCGGCGGCGAGCACGAACAGGAAGGCGGGCAGGTAGAAGAAGAGTGGCACCAGCACGGCCGTGCCGAGACCGAGGCCCACCCCGATCGCGGCGGGCAGGTTGCGACCCGCGCGGCTGGGCGGCGCCTGCCGGGTGGGCGGACGGTGCGCGCTGGCCCGTCGGCGCCCGGGCTGCCGGCGGCCCCGGGGCCGCTCCGGCTCCGCGTCGCCCCCGGCCACCGTCGCGGAGGGCTCCTCCGGAAGGTACGGCGGTGGGGCCGGCTCGGGTCCGGCGACGGGCTCGTCGACCAGGCCGGCGGGGTACCCAGGGCCGGTCGGCCGGTCCCGGTCGGTGCGATCCAGGTCCCCGACATCGGGGAGGCCGGGCCAGACCGGCTCGTCGTCGCCGGGCAACGGGCGGATGCCGTACGGGTCGGTGGGGTCCGCGTCGAGCGGCCCCAGCCGGCGCGGCTCGATTCGGCCCCCCGGCTCGAACGCGCCGGTCGCGGCAGTCGCGATCGGAT
The DNA here is from genome assembly GCF_045040215.1 of Micromonospora sp. NBC_01412. Taxonomy (NCBI): domain Bacteria; kingdom Bacillati; phylum Actinomycetota; class Actinomycetes; order Micromonosporales; family Micromonosporaceae; genus Micromonospora; species Micromonospora sp. NBC_01412. The sequence continues at coordinate 4,700,204 of NZ_CP109528.1, read as the reverse complement.
CGGTCTCGGAGGCGCCGAACGTGCCGGGGGCCGAGGGCGCGTACGCGTCGGTGGCGGCGCTGTGGGCCCACTGCCCTGGTTCGGGGTCACGGTCGGGCCAGGGAAGCGCGGCAGGGGCGTCCGGCCGGTCCCAGCTTCGGGGATCGGCGCTGCGGTAGGGGTCGAGGTGGGACATCACGCACCGAACGGACGCGGTACGGGGTTCACCACATGACGTACGACCAAGACCATCCCCTACGACGACTGTTCCGTTTGGTTGGCCGGCCCGACGGCCGGCCGGTTCCGGCCGTTAACCGCGTGGTGGCCGGAATCGTGCCGAGCCTACTGCACCGCCCGCCCCGACCGGGCGGACGATGGGCCACCCGCACCGGCGGCGACGGTGCACGGGACTCCCCGCCCGGCGAAGCCCGGAGCTGGCCCGGTGGCCGCCCCACCGGGGGCGCGGCGGCGGCCCGCGACGACGAAGGCACCGGCGTCCCGCCGCCCGACGGCGGCGGCACACCGGTGCCACGGCAGGTCACGCGACCGGCCAGGGCCGGTCGCGGATCAGACCTCCAGGAGCTCGGTCTCCTTGTGCTTGACCAGCTCGTCGACGCTTGCGACGTACTTCTGGGTCAGGTCGTCGAGGTCCTTCTCGGCGCGGCGGCCGTCGTCCTCGCCGACCTCGCCGTCCTTGACGAGCCGGTCCAGCTCTTCCTTGCCCTTGCGGCGAATGTTGCGGATGGCCACCTTGGCCTCCTCGCCCTTGTGCCGGGCGACCTTGATCATCTCGCGGCGCCGCTCCTCGGTCATCTGCGGGAGCAGGATGCGCAGCTGGTTGCCCTCGTTGTTCGGGTTCAAGCCGAGGTCGGAGTCGCGGATCGCCCTCTCCATGGCGTTGATCTGCGAGTTGTCGTACGGCTTGATGATCGCCATGCGCGGCTCGGGGACCCCGATGGACGCCATCTGGGGCAGCGGCGTCGGGGTGCCGTAGTAGTCGATGATGACCTTGGAGAACATGGCGGCGTTGGCGCGACCGGTGCGGATGGCGCCGAACTCCTCCTTGGCGTGCTCGATCGCACGCTCCATCTTCTCCTCAGCCTCGAGGAGGGTGTCGTCGATCACCGGTCTCCTCGCCTCCTTCTTGTGTTCGTGGTGGGCTGTGCTGTCGTGTCGGAGGACCGTCGCTCGCCGGCCGCCGGCCCCTCAGGCGGTGATCAGGGTGCCGATCTTGTCGCCACCCACCGCACGGATGATCGTGTCCTCGCCCTGCGCGCCGAAGACCAGCATCGGCAGGCCGTTCTCCATGCACAGGCTGAACGCGGCGGCGTCGGCCACCCGCAGGTTGCGGCGCAGCACCTCGGAGAAGGTGATCGAGTCGAACTTGCTGGCGGTCGGGTCGATCCGGGGGTCGGCGGAGTAGACGCCGTCCACACCGTTCTTGCTCATCAGCACCACATCGGCGCGGATCTCCAGCGCGCGCTGGGCGGCCACGGTGTCAGTGGAGAAGTACGGCATGCCCGCGCCGGCGCCGAAGATGACCACACGGCCCTTCTCCAGGTGCCGGATGGCGCGCAGCGGGATGTACGGCTCGGCGACCTGGGCCATCGTGATCGCGCTCTGCACCCGGGTCTCGATGCCCTCCTTCTCCAGGAAGTCCTGGAGGGCGAGGCAGTTCATCACGGTGCCCAGCATGCCCATGTAGTCGGCGCGGGCCCGGTCCATCCCGCGCTTCTGCAGCTCCGCGCCGCGGAAGAAGTTGCCGCCGCCGACCACCACCGAGACCTGCACGCCGCGGCGGACCACGGTGGCGATCTGCCGGGCGATGGCCTGCACGACGTCCGGGTCGACGCCGATCGCCCCGCCGCCGAAGACCTCGCCGGAGAGCTTCAGCACCACCCGACGGGCCCGGCCGGGCGGTGGGGCGGTCGGATCGTCCGCCCCCAGGCTCTGGTCACCAACAACCTGCGTCATCCGCCCCGTCCCTCCCCATGCGCACCCCACGTGCGCCGGTTACCGCGTACCTGCCGTCGCTGACCCTATGCGACAAGGAGGCCGCGGTGCCTGTCACGTACACCAGCGACCTCCCCGTCGACGTTCCCTGCCCGCGGGCGCGTCACGCCCGACCGGCGGCTCAGGCCTGGCCGACCTCGAACCGCAGGAAGCGGGTCACCTCGATGCCGGCCTCGGCCAGCAGCTGCTTCACGGCCTTCTTGTTGTCGGCGACCGACGCCTGCTCGACCAGGACGTAGTCCTTGAAGAAGGCGTTGACCCGACCCTCGATGATCTTCGGAAGCGCCGCCGCGGGCTTGTTCTCCTCGCGGGCGGTCTGCTCGGCGATGCGCCGCTCGGCCTCGACGACGTCGGCCGGGACCTCGTCGCGGGTGAGGTACTTCGGCCGCATCGCGGCGATCTGCATGGCCACGCCACGGGCGTCGGCGTCACCGGCCTCGTCGGTCTTGCCGGCGTACTCCACCAGCACGCCGACGGCCGGCGGCAGGTCCTGGCTCTTGCGGTGCAGGTAGACCGCGACGGTGCCGTCCAGCTTGGCGAAGCGGTTCAGCACCAGCTTCTCGCCGATCTTGGCGGACTGCTCCTGGATCAGGTCGGCGACCGGCTTGCCGTCGATCGTGCTGGCGAGCAGCTCCTCGGCGGTGCTCGCGCCGCTGCCCTCGCCGTGCTCGACGAGCTGCTGGGCCAGCGTGATGAAGGCGTCGTTCTTGGCGACGAAGTCGGTCTCGCAGTTGAGCTCCAGCAGCGCCTTGCCCGAGTGCGCGACCAGGCCGTTGGCGGCCGTCCGGCCGGCCCGCTTGCCGACGTCCTTCGCGCCCTTGACGCGCAGGATCTCGATGGCCTTGTCGAAGTCGCCCTCGGCCTCGGTCAGCGCCTTCTTGGAGTCCATCATGCCGGCGCCGGTGAGGTCGCGGAGCTTCTTGACGTCCGCAGCGGTGAAGTTGGACATGACTCTCTCTTCGGTCTTGAGACAGCGGGTGGGATGTTCTGGGGCCCGGTTACCCGGATCCGGGCCGGCTGTGCCCGGTGTACCCGCCGTTCCCCGCCGTCCGGTTTCCCGGGCGGCGGGGAACGGCGGTGCGGTCACTCCGCGGCGGCGGCGGCCGGCTGCTCGGCGGGCTGCTCGACCGGCTGCGCCGGCTGCTCGACCGGCTGGGCGGGCTGCTCGACCGGCTGGGCGGGCTGCTCGACCGGCTGGGCGGGCTGCTCGACCGGCTGGGCGGGCTGCTCGGCCTGCTGCACCGGCTGCTCGTCGGCCTTCTTCGGCTCCTCGAGCAGGTCGCGCTCCCACTCGGTCAGCGGCTCGTCGGCGCCGACCTGGCCCGGCTCCGGCTTCTCGTCGCCGCCCCGGCGACGGCCGGAACGGGCGATCAGGCCGTCGGCGACGGCGGCAGCCACGACCCGGGTCAGCAGCTCGGCCGAGCGGATCGCGTCGTCGTTGCCCGGGATCGGGAAGTCGACCTCGTCCGGGTCGCAGTTGGTGTCGAGTACCGCGATCACCGGGATGCCCAGCTTGCGGGCCTCGTCGACGGCGATGTGCTCCTTCTTGGTGTCGACGATCCAGACCGCGGCCGGGAGCTTCTGCATGTCCCGCAGCCCACCGAGGGTCTTGGTGAGCTTGATCTTCTCGCGGGAGAGCTGCAGGGTCTCCTTCTTGGTGTAACCGGCGGCGGTGCCGCTCAGGTCACCCAGCGCCTCCAGCTCCTTCATCCGCTGCAGCCGCTTGTACACCGTCTGGAAGTTGGTCAGCATGCCACCGAGCCAGCGGTGGTTGACGAACGGCTGGCCGACCCGGGTCGCCTGCTCGGCGATGGCCTCCTGCGCCTGCTTCTTGGTGCCGACGAAGAGGATGCTGCCGCCCTCGGCGACGGTGTTGCGAACGAACTCGAACGCCTTCTCGATGTATTCGAGGGTCTGGCGCAGGTCGATGATGTAGATGCCGTTGCGCTCGGTCATGATGAAGCGCTTCATCTTCGGGTTCCAGCGCCGGGTCTGGTGCCCGAAGTGGACACCGCTCTCCAGCAGCTGGCGCATGGTCACGACGGCCATGGTGGGGTACTCCTCAAGATCCCTGGTTGTCACGCCCGGCCGGTGGCCGGGCGTCCTGGCGCCTGGTCGCCGGCCATGGCGGGCCCGACCGAGATCGGGACCAGGGAGGCCGTCGCCCCACGACGGACGTGGGGAGGGCGCGCGAGGTCGACCGCGTGCGGCGGTCGCCAGTCGACCAGTGTACGCGCCTGCGCGGCCCGCCGGTCAGCGGGCGGCGAGGGCCGCGGCGACGAAGAGCACCAAGCCGACCGTGAGGTACGCCGTCGGCGGGCGCAGCCAGCCCCGGCTGCCGTCGGCGAGCGCGAGGCCGCCCGTGCGCAGCCCGTAGAGCCCGACGCCGAAGATCGGCATCCCGGCGACCAGGAAGATGCCCACCACGACGTCGGCGGCGGAAAGCGGGTCGCCGAGGACACCGTGCCGCAGCACCCGCAGGGCCGGAACCTCGAAGACCGCCACCAGCAGCGCGATCAGCACCGCCAGCGCCGGGCGGCGGGTCCGGTAGACGCCGTCGGACGGCGGCGGGCCGGGGCGGCGCAGCCCGTCCGGGGCGTACGCCGGGTCCAGGCTCGGCAGGGGCAGATCCGGTCGGGCGGCCACGGAGGGCATCGGTCCGGTCGGCATCTCCAGCGAGTGCGGCGACCCGGCCACCGGTCCCGCCTCGGCCCCGCGTCCGGGCTCGGCCCCACGTCCGGGCTCGGCCCCACGTCCCGCCTCGACCGAGCGCCCCGCCTCAGCCGCCGGGCCGAGGCCCGCGCCCCGGGCCGCCCCGCCCGGGTGGTCCGGCTCCCCGGGGCGGTTCGGGTCGACGATCGGGTAGCCACCGAGCGGCAGGGGACGGCTGGGCTCCGACCTGCGCCCGGCCGGGTCGGCGCCGAGCGGGTCCGGCTCGGGCGGGGTGTCCCGGGGGACCGCGTCGTACGGGGCACCGGAGACCGGTGTGGGACGCTGGCCGACGGTCAGCGGGAACTCGACGGCGCGCTCGCCGGCAGGCGGCGGGAACGCGACGGAGTGCTGGCTGGCCGGCGGGGCGGGGTCCGCGACCCGCGACCCGGCGGACAGCCCCGCCTCGGCCGCCCGGGCCGCCCGGCGCGCCTCCCGCTCTGCGGCGAGATCGTCCACCGACACCCCGAACGAGCCGGCGTCTGCCCTCCTCGACCGTGACGGTCGGTAACCGTCCGTGTCGGTGTTGGTGAGCCCGAAGGCATCGTCCGCCCCGTGCCGCCCAGCCTCGGCGTACCGGCCGACGGGCGGGTCTGTCAGCTCGTCATAGCGTCGCTCACCGGTGTCCCCGCGCTGGTCCGCGACGCGGAACTCGTCCGCTGGATAGCGGTCGTCGCCCGGCGGGCGCCAGTCCGGCTCGCCGTACCCGCGCTCGCCGGGGTACCAGCTCGACTCCTGATCATCGGGAAAGCTCCGTCGTGCGTTCACGACGGGCACCGTATGTGACAGTCGTACCCCCGCGCCATCCGGATGCCGGCTTCCCCCGAACGGCACCCGCCGCCCCGGGTCGGCGGGTCGGACGTTCCGGGAGGCCGGGCCTGCGCGACGCCGTCCGGCGCGGCGTGCGCGACGGCCAGTGACGTCACCGCGGCGGTGGCTGTCACGTGGGCACGTGCCGAACCTCGCGCGGGACCCGCGTCCTCGCCCCGTCACGGACACCGACGACAGGGTCGCCCATAGCACGCAAGGGGCATGATCGTCCGGTTGTCCACAGCGGCCCCGTCGTCCACAGGCTCCCCCCGGGCGGGCTGCCGGGCCCGGCATGGTGCGACGCATGACGAAGCGGAACCAGGCGGTCGGCGCGTACGGGGAACGGTGCGCCGTCCGACACCTGATCGGGGCGGGGCTACGCCCGGTCGCCCGGAACTGGCGCTGCCCGGCCGGCGAGATCGACATCATCGCCTGGGACGGCGCGGTGCTCGCCTTCTGCGAGGTGAAGACGAGACGCACCGCCGACTTCGGCACGCCGGCCGAGGCCGTCGTACCGGCGAAGGCTCGACGGCTGCGAGGGCTGGCCGCCCGCTGGCTCGCGGAGACCCGCACCACCGCTGACGAGGTGCGGTTCGACGTGCTGTCGGTCGAGCTGCCCGACGCGGGCGCGGCCCGGGTCGAGCACCTCAAGGGGGCGTTCTGAGATGGGCGGCCAGGCGTGAGCTACGCGAAGGTGCTCTGCGTCGGCCTGGTCGGGGTGGCCGGGCACGTGGTGGAGGTGGAGGCTGACCTCGCGCCGGGGCTGCCGGCCGTGGTCATCTCCGGGCTGCCCGACACCGCCCTGCACGAGGCGCGCGACCGGGTCCGCGCCGCGGTCGTCAACTCCGGCCAACGGTGGCCGAACCGGCGGATCACGCTCAACCTGCTTCCGGCCACGATGCCGAAGTTCGGCTCGGCCTTCGACCTGGCGATCGCCGTGGCGCTGCTCGGCGGCTCCGGGGAGCTGCCGCTGCTGGCGCTGGACCGGGTGGTGGTCCTCGGCGAACTGGGCCTCGACGGCACCGTCCGGCCGGTGCGTGGGGTGCTGCCCATGGTGGCCGCCGCGGCGCGGGCCGGCCTGGAACGGGTGATCGTCCCGGCCGACAACGCCGCCGAGGCGGCAGTCGTCCCGGGCATCCGGGTCCGCGCCGTGGACACGCTGCACCGGTTGGTCGAGTTCGTCCGGGACGGCACGCCGCTGATCGAGCCGCCCGCCCCGGCGCCGTCCGACGGCCCCGACGGGCCGGACCTGGCCGACGTGGCCGGGCAGGCGCTGGGCCGACGTGCCCTGGAGGTGGCCGCCGCCGGCGGGCACCACCTGGCGCTGTTCGGGCCGCCCGGGGCCGGCAAGACCATGCTCGCCGAGCGACTGCCGTCCATCCTGCCCGAGCTGGACGACGAGGCAGCGCTGGAGGTCACCGCGCTGCACTCGATCGCCGGGCTGCTGCCGGCGGGCGGCCGGCTGCTGCGCCGGCCGCCGTTCCAGGCGCCGCACCACACCGCTACGGTGGCCTCGCTGGTCGGCGGCGGGTCGGGGCTGGCCCGCCCCGGCGCGGTGTCGCTGGCCCACCGCGGGGTGCTCTTCCTCGACGAGGCGCCCGAGTTCGGCAGGGGTTCGCTGGAAGCGCTGCGCCAGCCGCTGGAGCACGGGCGGGTGCTGCTCGCCCGCAGCCGGGGTGGCACCGAGTACCCGGCCCGGACGCAACTGGTGCTCGCCGCCAACCCTTGCCCCTGCGCGAAGCCGGCCGGGGACATCTACTGCGAGTGTTCCCCGCTGGCCCGCCGGCGCTATCTCGGCCGGCTCTCCGGCCCGCTGCTGGACCGGATCGACGTGCAGGTCACCCTGCCGCCGCTGCGGGCGGCGGAGCTGATGGAGGCGACGATGGCCGAGGAGCCGTCGGCCGCCGTCGCGACCCGGGTGGCCGCCGCCCGCCGGGCCGGCGCCGAGCGTTGGGCGGGTACCGGCTGCCGGGTCAACGCGGAGGTCCCCGGTCCCCGGCTGCGCCGTCCACCCTGGCGGCTGCCCGAACGGGACACCCGCGAGCTGCGCGGCCGGCTCGACTCCGGCTCGCTGTCGGCGCGCGGCTTCGACCGGATCATCCGGATGGCATGGACCGTCGCCGACCTCGACGGGCGGGACCGGCCGCACTCCGACGACGTCCGGGAGGCCATTCAGCTCAGGACAGGGGACGCGGCGTGAACACCGAGGAGGACCTGCTGGCCCGGGTGGCGTTGACCTGGCTCGCCGAGCCCGGCACCCGGTCGGTGCACCGGCTGGTCGGCGAGCTGGGCCCGGCGGCCACGCTGGACCTGCTGCTCGACGGCGGGGCGCCCGAGGAGTGGCTGCGCGCCGCCGTGGCGGCCCGGTCCCGGGAGGGGGACGCCCGGGCCGTGGCGGCCGACGCCCTGGCCCGTACGCAACGGCTGGGTGCCCGGATCGTCACCCCCGACGACGAGGAGGAATGGCCGCCCCGAGTCGAGGACCTGCGCCGGATGGTCCTGCCGGGCGGCCACCGGCGGGTGGACCGCGAGACCGCTCCCCCGCTCTGCCTCTGGACGCGCGGCGGTTGGCCGCTCCGGGAGGCGCTGGACCGGTCGGTCGCGGTGGTCGGCGCCCGGGCCGCCACCGGCTACGGCATGCACGTGGCCACCGAGCTCGGCTACGGGCTGGCCGACCGGGACTGGACGGTGGTCTCCGGAGGCGCCTTCGGCATCGACGCCGCGGCGCACCGGGGCGCGCTCAACGCCGGCGGGCTGACGGTGGCGGTGCTCGCCTGCGGGATAGACCAGCCCTACCCGATGGGCAACGCGGCCCTGTTCGACCGGATCGCCGAGACCGGGCTGCTGGTCAGCGAGTGGATGCCGGGCGCCGAGCCGTTCCGTCCCCGGTTTCTCATCCGCAACCGGGTGATCGCGGCGGCGACGCTGGGCACGGTGCTGGTGGAGGCGGCGGCGCGCAGCGGCGCGACCCAGACGTTCAATCGGGCCCTCGCGGTCGGCCGGCGCCCGATGGTGGTGCCCGGTCCGGTCACCTCCGCCATGTCGGTGGGCGCCCACGAACTGCTGCGCGAGCAGCCGTCGGCGAGGCTGGTCACCGGCGTGCCGCACGTGCTGGAGGAGGTGGGCCGCATCGGCGCCGACCTGGCACCACCGGCCCGCGCACCGCAACGCCCCCGGGACCTGCTCGACGACGAGGCGACGCTGGTGCTGGAGTCGATGCCCCGGCGCGGCGCGGTCGACGTGGACCGACTGGCCGCCCGCGCCGGTGTGGACCTCCGGACCGCCCTGCGCAAGCTCTCCCTGCTGGAGGAGTTGGGCATGGTGCGCCGCCGCGACGACGGGTACGCGCTGGTCACCCACCCGGCTGGCGCTCCCGGCACCTCTCCGGCCCGCGTCTCCGGTTCCATCGCGGACCCGCCGCCGTGACGGACCGGCCGGGCCGGTCCGCGCGTCGGCTCCTGGCGCGACCGGTCGGCGTCGTCGCGGACGTGGGGCCAGCCGCACCGCTCAGTCGCCCTCGAAGCGGAGCTGCACGTCGTGGTCGCGCAGGCAGCGCCGCGCGCCGGGTCGCCCCGTCGGCCCGCCGTGCTGTCTGGGTGGCGGGGCGCTCGTAAGCTGAGCTGGTGCGAGGCGACGGAGGGGCACGGCCCGGTTGGTCGCCTGCGGCGGGCAGGCCGGAAGGTGCCCGGTGAACCGCGCCGAGCGCGGCACGAGGGAGACGCACGCGGCCCTTCCGGTGGCACTGCGGGAGGCGGTGGACGACTTCGCCGACCACCTGTCCCGGGTGCGCAACCGCTCGGCGCACACCGTCCGGGCGTACGTCGGCGACCTGGTCTCCCTGCTCGACCACGCCGCCCGGATGGGCTGCGTCGGGGTGGCCGACCTCGACCTCGGCGTGCTGCGCAGCTGGCTGGCGAAGCAGCGGACGACCGGGGCCGCGCGGACCACGATGGCCCGGCGGGCCGCCTCGGCGCGCACGTTCAGCGCGTGGGCCCACCGCGCCGGCCTGCTGCCCACCGACGTGGCCGCCCCGCTGGCGAGCCCTCGGGCCCACCGGGACCTGCCGACCGTGCTCCGCGCCGACCAGGTGACCGCCCTGATCGAGGCCCCGGCCGCCCGCCCGACGACCCCGGCCCCTGCCGCGAGGGCGGAAGGGGTTGGCGGCGAACGGTCCATGGCGGGGCCGGACCCTTCCAACGCCTCACCGCCGGCTCCCGCCGACGGGGAGGCGGCGCGGGCCGTGGTGCTGCGGGACCGGGTTCTGCTCGAGCTGCTCTACGCGACCGGGGCGCGGATCAGTGAGGTGTGCGGCCTGGACACCGCCGATGTGGACGACGCCCGCCGGGTGGTCCGGGTGCTCGGCAAGGGCTCCCGGGAGCGGTCCGTGCCGTACGGGGTGCCGGCGCAACGGGCTCTCGACGAGTGGCTGCGGGCCGGGCGGCCCGTCCTCGCCGGCCCGGAGTCCGGCGGAGCCCTACTGCTCGGGGCGCGGGGCGGCCGACTCCACCCGACCATCGCCCGACGGGTCGTCGCCGGGTACGCGGAGGCGGCGGGGCTGCCCCGGACCAGCCCGCACGGCCTGCGCCACTCGGCCGCCACCCACCTGCTGGAGGGCGGCGCGGACCTGCGGGCGGTGCAGGAGCTGCTGGGCCACTCGTCGCTGGCCAGCACGCAGATCTACACCCACGTCTCGGTCGAGCGCCTGCGGGCCGTGTACCGGCAGGCGCACCCCCGCGCCTGAGCCGGGTGGTTCCGCACCCCACGCGTCTGCGCCGGCCCTGCCCCGCGCCCATGGGCCCCTCGGACCGACCGCCGCATGGGTCGACCGGTGCGCGGCCGGGGAAGCCGGCCGCCGCCGTCGCGTGGTCGTTGGAGGGCACCGTCGATGGATGTCGGGCTACGATCATGGGATGAGCGCGCCGCAGCCGCCCGAGCCCATCCCCGGCGCCCGGCTGCTCTTCTCCCTCGACCCGGCGGTGAGCCACCTCAACCACGGCTCGTTCGGCGCGGTGCCGATCGGCGTGCAGCGCGCCCAGCAGCGGCTGCGCGACGAGATGGAGGCCAACCCGCTGCGCTTCTTCGGGCCGAGCCTGGTGGACCGGATCGCCCACACCCGCCGGCACCTGGCCGCCTTCCTCGGCGCCGACCCCGACGGCACCGCGCTGGTCGGCAACGCCACCACCGGCGTCGCCGTGGTGCTCCAGTCGCTCGGCCTGCGCCCCGGCGACGAGGTGCTCACCACCGACCACGGCTACGGCGCGGTCCGCTTCTCCGTCGACCGCGAGTGTCGGCGCACCGGGGCGACCCACCGCATCCTGCACGTGCCGTTGACCGCGACGGACGAGCAGGTCGTCCAGCTCGTCCGGGCGGGGCTGCGGCCCGGTCGGACGAAGCTGCTCGTCGTCGACCAGCTCACCTCGGCCACCGCCCGCCTCTTCCCGGCCGCGGCGATCGCCGGGGCCGCCCACGAGCACGAGGTGCCGGTGCTCGTCGACGCCGCCCACGCGCCGGGCATGCTGCCGACCCCGGTCGGGGGCATCGGCGCGGACTTCTGGGTGGGCAACCTGCACAAGTGGGGGTACGCCCCGCGCGGCACCGCCGCGCTGGTGGTGGCCCCGTCGTGGCGGGACCGGATGGAACCCCTGGTGGTCTCCTGGGAGCAGGGGGCCGGCTTCCCGGGCAACGTCGAGTGGCAGGCGACCCTGGACTACACCTCGTGGCTGGCCGCGCCGGCCGGCGTCTGGACCCTGCGCACCCTCGGCGTCGACCGGGTGCGGGCGCACAACGCCGCGCTGGCCGCGTACGGGCAGCGGGTGGTGGGGGACGCCCTGGGGGTGGCGCCGGCCGACCTGCCGGATCCGGGCGGGCCGACGGTGGCGATGCGGATCCTCCCGCTGCCGGCCGGGCTGGCCGCCACGACCGACGACGCCCTCGCCCTGCGGGGCCGGATCGCCGAGGAGCTGTCCGCCGAGGTGGCGGTGATGTCCTGGAACGACCGTGGCTGGCTACGGCTGTGCGGTCAGGTCTACAACGCGCCCCACGAGTACGAGCGGCTCGCCGCGCGACTGCCGGCGCTGCTCGCCCGGCGCTGACCGACGACCACACCGGCGACCGTGCGCCGAGCACGTCGCGCGCCGCCCCACCCAGGTCAATGGCGGCTGTGTGCAGGCGGCACCATGGCGGCGGGGCCGGTCAGGTGGGCAGGAGCCGGACGGGGCCGAGCCCGAGCAGGGCCAGCGGGTCCAGGTACTCCTCTCCCCGGCGCAGCCCCCAGTGCAGGCAGGCCGCCTCGGGGCAGCCCGTGTGCCCGGGCCGCAACCGGCCCAGCGGCACCCCAACGGCCACCCGGTCCCCGGCGCGGACGCCCGGCCGCACCGGCTCGTACGTGGTCCGCAGCCCCGCGTCATGCCCGACCGTGACCACGGGACGACCCGCGACCGGGCCGGCGAACAGCACCACCCCTGGCCCAGCGGCCCGGACCACGGCGCCCGGCGCGGCGACCAGGTCGACGCCCCGGTGGCCGGGCAGCCACGGCTGCGGGGGCGGCACGAAGCGGCGGGTCGGTCGCGGGACGCCGTCGAGCGGCCACCGGAACCTCGCGTCCGGCGCGGGAGGCTGCGCCCGGGCCGCTGCGTCGGGCGCTGCCGCCGACCCGGCACCGGACGGCCCGGGCGGGACAGCGCCAGGCGGGACAGGGCCAGGGCGCACGGCGGACACGATCACCACACCGGCAGCATCGGATTGCGGCGGAGCCACGGGACCGGCCCCGACGGCGATGGCCATCGCGCAGAGCGCCGCTGCGGACAGCACCGCCGTGGCCGGTCGCGCCGGCCGTCGGGCGGCCCCGCCCCGGGCCCGCCGCCCGCCGGCACCGGCCCCGCCCCATCCTGGGCCACCGGCCCCGATCCTCGTCCACATGCCCGGCAGCGTGCCGGAATCCCGGGACGCGCGCCACCGTAGGTCGCTCGCCTGTGGACGGCCGGACGGGCTGTGGACAGCCCCCGTCCGGACCGATGATCTGCTATGGCCCGGCCGGTCGGGCCCGGCCCCACGCAGCCCGGGGCGTCGCGGCCGGCGCCCCGGCCCGCCGCCGGGCCAGCACCGCCGGCCAGACCAGAGAGCGCATGACGACCATTGTGGACGACGTCGACCCGGCGGACGAACCAGAGCCCAGCGCCCTGGTCCGGCCGGCTGGACTCCCGAACCGCATGCCCTGCGCCCGGGTGCTGTGGCCAGGGCGGTGCACGGTGGACGGTCGGGCGTGGCCCGGGACGCGCCGATGAACTCGGTGGAGGTGACCACCGACGGTGGGGCGCCCTGGGCGCGGCGGCGCCGGCCGCGCCGACCGGCGGAGAGTGAGCGTGGCGACCGGCGGAGTGGGCGTCAGACCAGCCGAGTGAGCGTCAGGCCAGTCGAGTGGGCGACAGGCCAGTCGAGTGGGCGTCAGACCAGCCGAGTGAGCGTCAGGCCAGTCGAGTGGGCGTCAGACCAGCCAGATCAGGCCGGAACGGGGACCGGGAACAGGGACCCGTAACAGGGGCCGGGATCGGCGGAGTCGACCGGGACCGCCGCGAGCGCGGTGCCGTCGGGCTCGGGCCGACGCGGTGTCGACGGAGTGCGGCGGGGCCGGACGGTGGGGACGCGCGGCAGGCGCCCGCCCGGTCGACGTGGGTGGGCTGCCGGAGGGGCCGTCAGCCGCCGAAGCCGGAGTCGGCCGGCAGGGAGATGTCGGGCTTCTCCAGCTCCTCGACGTTGACGTCCTTGAACGTCATCACCCGGACGTTCTTGACGAACCGGGCGGGACGGTACATGTCCCACACCCAGGCGTCGTGCATCTCGACCTCGAAGTAGACCTCGCCATCGGAGTTACGCACGTGCAGGTCCACCTGGTTGGCCAGGTAGAAGCGGCGCTCCGTCTCCACGACGTAGGAGAACTGGCGGACGATGTCGCGGTACTCCCGGTAGAGCTGGAGCTCCATCTCGGTCTCGTACTTCTCGAGATCTTCCGCGCTCATCGCACTCCGCCTTCCATGACCACATCTTCCCCCACCGGCGCGGGAGGTCGGGGCTGCTCGCCCAACGCCACGCCGACGGTACCTCCTGACGCGCCGAAGCGCTCCATCGGCTCGTCCGGGCGCGCACCCACCGGTCGACGGGACCTGGGTGGCCGCCCGTCCAGGCCGGACACGGCGGCCACATTCACGTACGAGAAGCGGTGTTCCCGGCACGGTCCGTGCTCCCGAAGGGCGGCGGTGTGCTCCGCCGTGATGTAGCCCTTGTGCTCGGCGAAGCCGTAGTCGGGGAACGTCCCGTCCAGCTCGACCATGATCCGGTCCCGGGTGACCTTGGCCAGCACGCTCGCCGCCGCCACGCAGGCGGCCACCCGGTCGCCCTTCCAGACCGCCAGCCCCGGCACGTCCAGCCCGTCAACGCCGAAGCCGTCGGTCAGCACGTAGTCCGGGCGGGTGTCCAGCGACGCCAGCGCCCGGCGCATCGCGGCGAGGTTGCACACGTGCAGGCCTCGGGCGTCCACCTCGTCGGCCGGGATCACCACCACCGCGTACGCCAGGGCGCGGGTGACCACCTGCCCGTAGATGCGCTCCCGGCTGGCCGGGGTGAGCAGCTTGGAGTCGGCCAGCCCGTCGATCTCGCCGCGCCGCCCCTCGGGCAGCACCGCCGCCGCCGCGACCAGCGGGCCGGCGCAGGCGCCCCGGCCGGCCTCGTCGGCGCCCGCCACGTGCCGGAAGCCGCGGCGTTGCAGGGCGCGCTCCAACGCGTACAGCCCGGCCTCCCGGCGCACCACGGTGCGCGGCGGGGTCAGCACGGCGTACCGTCGGCCGTGGGGACGACCCCGGCGGCCCCGGCGGGCGGGGTCGGCGCGTCGGGCCGTGCGGCCAGCACCCGGCGCAGCAGGGCCGGCAGGTCGGGCGGGTAGTACCGCTCGGTGGTGGCGGCCAGTTCGTCGGCCGGCCACCAGCGGTGCCCGGAGACGCTGGCCCGCTCGACGGCGTCGAAGCCGGCGGTGTCCACCTCCCAGGACGGCACCCGGAACAGGAAGAACTCCTGCTCCTGCCGGTATTGCACGCCGTCGAAGGGGAACCGGACCGTCTCCCGCCACACCGGCTCGCCGAGCTCGGCCGGGGCGAGCCGCAGGCCGGTCTCCTCGGCCAACTCCCGGGCGGCACCGGCCGCCGGGGACTCACCCGGCTCCAGGCCGCCGCCGGGGGTGAGCCAGTACCGGTGCTCGGGTCGCGCCGGGTCGCAACCAGCGAAGAGCAGCACCCGGTCGGCGGCGTCGACAAGCAGCACGCGCGCCGCGCGTCGAGGGGTGTAGACCGTCACCTTCCCAGCCTGCCAGACCCGGCCCGCATCGCCCACGCCCACCCGGGGGTCGACGGGCGGATCAGGGGTTGGGGATGGCGTCGAACGACTTCGGGACGGTGAGCCAGGTGGCCCGGCTGACCGGCCAGAAGACGGTGAAGGCGCGGCCGACCACCTGGTCCTCGGGGATGGTGGCGCTCTGGATGTTCTGGCCGGACTGCTGCCAGTGCTCCAGCGAGTCGCCGGAGGCCGAACGGTGATCGCCCATCACCCACAGCCGCCCCTTCGGGACGGTGATGTCGAACTCCTGGTCGGCCGGCTTGTCCTGCTGTCCGTTCGCCGAGTAGATGTACGGCTCGTCTAGCGACTTGCCGTTGATCACCAATCGCTCCTGCGGGTCGCAGCAGACCACATGGTCGCCACCGACGCCGATCACCCGCTTGATGAAGTCCTCGCCGTCGGGGTTGCCGCTCCACTCGGTGGGCGCCTTGAAGACGATCACCTCGCCCCGGTGCGGTGCCCGGAAGTCGTACACCAGCTTGTTGACCAGCACCCGATCGTTGATCTGGAGGGTGTTCTCCATGGACGGCGACGGGATGTAGAAGGTCTGCAGCACGAAGGCCCGCACCAGCACCGCGACCAGGATCGCCACGCCCAGGAGGATGGGTAGCTCCTTCCAGAAGGAGCCGCTCTTCTTGTCGGTCTGCTCGTCAATCACGGGTGGAGCCTACGTCGCCGCGACCACGCGGACCGCCCGGAACGCGCGAGGACGGACACCGTGGCCGAGACCGGGAGGAGCAGCAGCACACCGCCCGATCCGGTGGGGCGTACCGGGGCCGGGGAGTCGCCGGCAGCGGTGACGGGCCTGGTGACCCCGGCGAAGGTCTCCGGCACCGACAGCGACGCCCACCGGGAGGACGGCCAGACCACGACGAACGCCCGCCCGATGACGTTGTCGATCGGCACCGGGCCCTGGCAGCGGGCGTCCTGGGAGACCAGCCGGTGGTCGCCCATCACGAAGATCTGGCCGGGCGGGACCACCACCTCGGCGAAGCGCCGCGACCGGCACTCACGGGGGTTCGGCGGCAGGTCCAGCGGGGAGTTCCGGATCACGTACGGCTCGTCGAGCGGGATGTCGTTGACGGTGACCCGGCCCTGGGCGTCGCAGCACTTCACCCGGTCGCCGGGGAGGCCGATGACCCGCTTGATGAAGTCCTTCTCGCCGGGACGGCCGACCCCGACCAGACCGCCGATCGTGCGGGCGAACTTCCCGGCGATCCCGGGCTCGGGCTCCGGGACCTGCTGGGCGACCCACCCGTCGGTGCCCCGGAAGACCACCACCTCGCCGCGCAGCGGGTCCCGCACGTCGTAGACGACCTTGTTGACGAGCACCCGGTCGCCGATGAGCAGGGTGTCCTCCATCGACCCGGAGGGGATGAAGAACGCCTGGAGCAGGAAGGTGCGGATCAGCACCGCCAGGCAGAAGGCGACGATCAGCAGCAGGGGCAGCTCCTGCCAGAGCGGCATCTGCCGGCGGATGCGCCGGGGGCGCCGGCGCCAGGGGTCGACGGCGCCGTCCTCGTCAAGCGTCCGCACCTGGCCACTCCCCGGTCCGCAGAAATGCCACTACCGCCCGGGAGCCTCGTCGAGGCCCCACGGGCGGTAGTGGGACGATCTGTGGCCGCGGCTGCCGCCGCGACGCGCCGATGCCCGCCGCGCCCGTGCGAACAGCGTAACCGGGGCTGACCCGTACGACATCCGCGCAGCTCAGGCGGCGTGGCTAGCGAGCAGTCAGCTCGACTGCTTCTCGCGGCGCTCCTTGATCTTGGCCTTCTTGCCCCGCAGCTCGCGCAGGTAGTAGAGCTTGGCGCGACGGACGGCACCGCGGGTCACGATCTCGATCCGGTCGATCCCCGGGCTGTTCACCGGGTAGGTCCGCTCGACACCCACGCCGAAGCTGACCTTGCGGACCGAGAAGGTCTCGCGCAGGCCGTCACCCTGGCGGCGGATGACGACGCCCTGGAAGATCTGGACACGGGACCGGTTGCCCTCGACGACCCGCGCGTGCACCTTGACGGTGTCACCGGCGCGGAACTGGGGAATGTCGACCCGCTTCGACTGGGCGTCAAGGGCGTCCA
The DNA here is from genome assembly GCF_045040215.1 of Micromonospora sp. NBC_01412. NCBI lineage: Bacteria > Bacillati > Actinomycetota > Actinomycetes > Micromonosporales > Micromonosporaceae > Micromonospora > Micromonospora sp. NBC_01412. The sequence goes on along the minus strand of NZ_CP109528.1, from coordinate 4,683,234 downwards.
GGATATTCATCGCTGTGTCCTCGTGAGGCTCACGGCGCACCGTCAATCGGTGCGCGGATGGGTGATTCTGATCCCCGGGTGGCGACCGACGGGCGGCCCCGGTCGGGAATCCTCGCAGCTGTCCACGGCGCGGACGGTTGCGGCAACCCCCCTACTTTGCCACATGTCCCGGCGGCGCCTGAAATCCGGCCCGGTCCAGGGCCGCTCTGTCCCGCTTGTCCAGGCTCGCCGGGTCGAGCGCGGCGAACATGTCGGGCCGGCGGGTCGCGGTGCGCGCCAGCGCCTCGTCGCGCCGCCAGCGGGCGATCCGACCGTGGTCGCCGGAGCGGAGCACCTCCGGCACCTCGTGCCCCCGCCAGGCCGCCGGCTTGGTGTACATCGGCGCCTCCAGCAGCCCGTGGGCGTGCGACTCCTCGTCCAGCGACCCGGCGTTGCCGAGCACCCCGGGCAGCAGCCGGGTGACCGCCTCCAGGATCACCAGCACCGCCACCTCGCCGCCGAAGAGCACGTAGTCGCCGAGCGACACCTCGGTCACCCGCATCCGGGTGGCGGCGTGGTCGAGCACGCGCTGGTCGATGCCCTCGTACCGGCCGCAGGCGAACAGCAGGTGCGACTCGCCGGCCAACTCGTGCGCCATGGCCTGGGTGAACGGCTCCCCGGCCGGGGAGGGAACCAGCAGCCGGGGCAGGGCCAGCCCGTCGGGGGCCAGCCCGTCGGGGGCCAGCCCGTCGGGGGCCAGCCCGTCAGGGGCCAGCCCGTCAGGGGCCAGCCCGTCAGGGGCCAGCCCGTCAGGGGCCAGCCCGTCAGGGGCCAGCCCGTCGGGGGCCAGCCCGTCAGGGCTCAGCCCGCCGGGGGTCAGCTCCGCCGGGGCGAGGGCGTCGAGCGCGTCCCCCCACGGCTCGGGCCGCATCACCATGCCGGGTCCGCCGCCGTAGGGGGTGTCGTCGACGGTGCGGTGCACGTCGTGGGTCCAGCTCCGCAGGTCGTGTACGGCCAGCCGCAGCACGCCGTTGGCCCGGGCCCTGCCGACCAGGGAGAGGTCCAGCGGCGTGAAGTACTCGGGGAAGATCGACACGACGTCGACGCGCATGCGCGGGTGCTCCAGCGGTCTAGAGATCGAACAGACCGGCGGGCGGGTCGGCGACGACACGTCCGCCGGCGACATCCACCTCAAGGACGATCGCCTTGACGAACGGGATGAGCGCGGTCCGCCCCTCGGGGCGGCGCAGCACCAACAGGTCGGACGCGGGTGCGTGGTCGATCCGGGCCACCTCGCCGAGGTGCTCGCCGCCCGGGGTGACCACGGCGAGGCCGACGAGCTGGTGGTCGTGGAACTCCTCCGGATCCTCCGGCGGTGCGACGCCGGCGCTGTCCACCCCGAGCAGGGTGCCGCGCAGCGCCTCGGCGACGTCGCGTTCGAGGATGCCCTCGAACACGACCAGCATCCGCCCCTGGTGCCAGCGGGCGGACTCCACGGTCAGCTCGGCCGGGACCCGGAACGGCACGCCGGGGCCGGGGGCGGGGTTGGCCGGGGGCGCCGCGCCCGGCTCGGTACTGAGTACCGAGCCGGGCGCGAAGCGTGCCTCGGGCTCATCGGTGCGCACCTCCACGGTGACCTCACCGCGGAGGCCGTGCGGCTTACCGATCCTGCCGACGATGAGCCGCATCAGTACGAGTCGACGATGTCGACGCGCACGCCACGCCCACCGATGGAGCCGATCACCTGGCGCAGCGCCTTGGCGGTCCGGCCGGACCGCCCGATCACCGTGCCAAGGTCCTCCGGGTGCACGCGGATTTCCAGCCGCTTGCCCCGACGGGAGTCGGCCATCCGGACCCGGACGTCGTCCGGGTGATCGACGATGCCCTTGACCAGGTGCTCGAGCGCCGGACGCAGTTCCATGTCAGGCCTGCTCGCCAGCGTTCGCGGCGGGCTGCTCATCAGCCTTCGGTGCCTCAGCCTTCGGTGCCTCGACCTTCGGCGCCTCAGCCTTGGCGGCCTTCTTGGCCGGCTTCGCCGGGGCCTCGGTCAGGCCGGCGGCGGCCTTCGCCTCGGCCTCGTACGCCACCTTGCGGTCGACGCGCTCGGCGGCGACCAGCAGCGGCGGCGGGGCCGGCAGGCCCTTGAACTTCTGCCAGTCCCCGGTCAGCTCAAGCAGACGCTGCACGGCCTCGCTCGGCTGCGCGCCGACGGACAGCCAGTACTGGACCCGCTCCGACTTGACCTCGATCACCGAAGGGTGCTCCTTCGGCTGGTACACGCCGACGAACTCGATCGCGCGACCGTCACGCTTGGTGCGCGAGTCGGCGATGACGATGCGGTACTGCGGGTTGCGGATCTTGCCCATCCGCAGGAGCCGGATCTTTACGGCCACAGTTGTTTCGCTCCTGTTGCGATCTCACCGACCCAACACGGGCGGTGCACGGGTGAGCGCCGACCGGCACAGTGGGGTTTGAGCCGGAGACTGCTCGGTGGACTGGCGACGCGCCCGGGTTAGAGGGCGCCGAACGCGTGCCGGATACCAGCGACCTATTCTGCCAGACCGGGCCGGGATCCTTCACACCGGCGGGCCAGGTCACTCGCCCGGCCGCCGGATGACGCCCCTCCGCGCCCTTTGTCCGGCTTTTCGGGCAGTCGCGGCGGCGCTCAGCGGGCCGGCGGACGATCCCAGCCGTCCGGCAGCTTCTCCGGCACCTCCCACCCGGGCGGCGGGGTGAAGTCGCACCAGGTCCCGTCGAACGGGAACTCGCCGGCCTCGGCGCGGGCGATCACCCGCAGCCCTTCGGCGCGCACCGCCGCCTCGTCGGCCACCCAGTAGTCGTCGGGGAAGGCCAGCCGCTCGGCGAACTCCTCCTCGTCCTTCCACTCCCAGCTGTGGTCCGGCCGGATCACCACGTCGAGGTCCTGGTCGACCATGTCCACCCCGGCCACGTCGCCGTCGTCCCAGCGGACGCCCGGCTCCTCCAGGTTGACGTACCAGTTGGCGAAGCGCCCGTCGGCGTCGGAGAACCACCAGACCGAGTGGGCCGCGTCCACGGGCAGGAACTTGAGCACCGACGGCCCGTTCCACCGCCCGGACGCCAGCCGGTACGACGAGGTGACCCACTCGGTGAACGGCATCGCCCGCATCCCGAGGCCGGCCTCGGTGACCTCGTGGGCCACGGGCGAGTCACGGGCGACGAAGATGAGCAGCCCGCGCTCGTCGTCGCTGACCACCCGGCCCGCCCGGACCCAACCGATCCGGCCGTGTCGCACGTTGCGATGCATGATCAACCGGCCTGGCGCAAACGTCATGGGCACCGACCCTACCGGGGCCCGGCCGGGCGGCGGTGCGCCGGTGTTCCGACACCCGGGCTTCGGTGGCCGGGAACGCGTCGAGGGGCGGCCGGGGGTGCCGGCCGCCCCTCGCAGGCGGTGGGTCAGTAGGCGCGGGCCAGGATGGCGACCAGGTCGGGCTCGTCCTCGGAGTCCGGCACCGAACCGTCGGCGCGCAGCAGGCAGCGCACGGTGACGCCCTGGCCGTTCGCCTCGGCCTCGCCGGCCACGCCGACCGCCGACCACGGCACCCGGGCCCAGCCGGTGGCCGCGGCCTCGATCGCCTCGGCGAGCGTGGCAACCTCGACGGTGCGGGACTGGCGGTGCGCGAGAGCCTGGTCGTGCAGCACCCGCTGGTCGGCCTCCAGCGCGGCCAGCACCGCGCCGACCACGTCGGCCACCGGGGTGGGCGACTTCGAGCCGTCCGTACGACGGACCACGACCGCGTTGCCGGCGGCCAGGTCGCGGGGGCCGACCTCGACGCGTACCGGATAGCCGCGCAGCTCGGCGTCGACGGCCCGGCGGCCGAACGGGGTGTCGGTGCGGTCGTCGAGCGCGACCCGGACCCCGGCGTCGCGCAGCGCGTCGAGCAGCTTGGCCGCCGCCTCGCCGACGCCCTCGCCGGCCTTGACCACCATCACGTACGCCTGGACCGGCGCCAGCCTCGGCGGCACCCGCAGCCCGTTGTCGTCGCCGTGGGCCATGATCAGCCCGCCCAGCATCCGCGTCGAGGTGCCCCAGGAGGTCGTCCAGGCATGCTCCCGGCCGCCCTCGGCGGAGGAGTAGCTGATGTCGAACGCCTTGGCGAAGTTTTGCCCCAGCTCGTGGCTGGTGCCGAGCTGGAGGGCCTTCCCGTCGCCCATCATGCCCTCGCACGTGAACGTGGCGGTGGCCCCGGCGAAGCGCTCACGGGTGGTCTTCAGGCCCACCACCACGGGGATGGCGAGCACGTTGACCATCAGGTCCTCGTACGCCTCGTGCAGGATCTTCCGGGCGTACGCCTGGGCGTCGGAACGGGTCGCGTGGGCGGTGTGCCCCTCCTGCCAGAGGAACTCGCTGGTGCGCAGGAAGATCCGGGGGCGCAGCTCCCAGCGGACCACGTTCGCCCACTGGTTGAGCAGCAACGGCAGGTCCCGGTACGAGTCGATCCACTTGGCCATGAACTCGCCGATCACCGTCTCGCTGGTGGGGCGCACCACCACCGGCTCGGCGAGCTGCTTGCCGCCGCCGTGGGTGACCACCGCCAGCTCCGGCGAGAAGCCCTCGACGTGCTCGGCCTCGCGCTTGAGGTAGCTCTCGGGGATGAACAGCGGGAAGTACGCGTTCTCCGCGCCGGCCGCCTTGATCCGAGCGTCCATCTCGGCCTGCATCCGCTCCCAGATGGCGTAGCCGGCCGGTCGAATGACCATGGTCCCCCGGACCGGGCCGTTGTCTGCCAGCTTCGCCTTGGCGATCAGGTCCTGGTACCAGCGGGGAAAGTCCTCCGCTCGGGGAGTGAGCACGCGTGCCATGACCGCATATCCTATGCGTCCCCCACCGAGCGGCCGTCATCGGGCGCGACGTACCGCTCCCAGGCCACCCGCCGAGCGGCCGTCATCGGGCGCGACGTGCCACTCCCAGGCCACCCGCCGAGCGGCCGTCATCGGGTCGCCCGTGGCGGCGGGCCGGGCCGCCCCGGCCGTAGACTTCGACCATTATGGGTGAGTTCAGGGACGCCGCCCGGCAGCGACTGAGGGACAGCATCGTCGACGCCGCCCGGGCGCAGACCGTGGCCGGCGGCTGGGACGGCGTTCGGATGGGCGAGGTGGCCAGCGGGGCCGGGGTGAGCCGGCAGACCGTCTACAACGAGTTCGGCAGCAAGGCGGGGCTGGCCGAGGCCCTCGCCCGGCGCGAGGTGGACCGGTTCGTCACCGACGTGCGGGCCAACCTGGACGCGCACGGCGACGACGTCCGGGCCGGGGCGTACGCGGCGATCTCACACACCCTCGCCACCGCGGCGGACAACCCGCTGCTCAAGGCGATCCTGACCAGCGCCCGGGGCGGTTCGGACGAGTTGCTGCCGTACCTGACCACCCGCGCCGAGCTGGTGCTCACCGAGGCGGCCGGAGCGCTGGTGGACTGGGCCACCGTCCGCCTCCCGACGGCCGACCCGGCCGCCCTGGCGTTCGCCGCCGACACCATCGTCCGCCTGGTGGTCAGCCACATCGTGCTCCCCCGCTCCCCAGTCGACCGAACCGCCCAGTCCCTAACCGACCTAACCCTCACCCTCTTCCCCACCCCACCCCACCCCACCTCTCCCCTCCCCCGCCGTCCCCCACCCCCGCCACACGAGTTGATCAAGAGATTTGCGTCGGCCAACCCCGAAAAGCCGACACAAACCTCTTGATCACCGGGGCGGGGACGGGGACGGCGACGGGGGTGGGGGTGGGGGTGGGGCAGGGGGGCGGGGGTGGGTGGGGTCAGTGGAGGGGGTGGCCGCGGAGGATGATGCGGGTGGGGGTTCGGACCACGGAGAGGTTCCGGCGAGGGTCCTCCGGGTAGACGGTGAGGTCCGCCAGGCCGCCCTCGACCAGGCCCGGGAAGCCCAGCCACTCCCGCGCCTTCCAGGAGGCGGCTGCCAGGACGTCCACCGCCGACATGCCGGCCTGCTCGTGCAGGAGCAGCATCTCCTCGGCGGCCAGTCCGTGGTCGATGCCGCCGCCCGCGTCGGTGCCGACGTAGATGGGCACCCCCGCCTCGTACGCGGACCGGACCACCTCGGGGAACCGGTCGCGCAGGGCGAGCATGTGGTCGGCGTACCCGGGGAACTTCGAGCGGGCCTGCTCGGCGATCCCGCCGAACGTCGCGATGTTGATCATCGTGGGGACGAGGGCGGTGCCCTGCCGGGCCATCAGGTCGATCAGGTCGAGGCTGAGCCCGGTGCCGTGCTCGACCGAGTCCACCCCGGCCCGCACCATGATCTCGACAGCGGACTCGGAGAAGGTGTGCACCGCCGCCCGCGCCCCGACGGCGTGCGCGGCGGCCACGGCGGCGGTCATCGTGTCGGCGTCCCAGGCGGGGGCGAGGTCGCCGACCCCCCGGTCGATCCAGTCGCCGACCAGCTTGACCCAGCCGTTGCCGGCGGCGGCCTGGGCGGCGACGGCGGTGGCCACCTCCGCCGCGTCGACCTCCACGCCGATGTCGCGCAGGTAGCGCTTTGGCGGGGCGACGTGCCGGCCCGCGCGGGCCAGTCGCGGCAGCTCCGGGTCGTCGTCGAGTTCCGGGTACGGGTACGGCGAGCCGGCGTCCCGGATGGCGAGGACCCCGGCGTCCCGGTCGGCGCGGGCCAGCGCGCGGGCCTGGTCGAGGGAGGTGATCGGGGCGCCGCCCCGGGCGATGCCGAGGTGACAGTGGGCGTCGGTCAGCCCGGGCAGGATGAAGCCGCCGTCGACGACCGTCTCCGCCCCGGGCACCGGGTCGAAGGTGACCCGGTCGCCGACCAGCCAGAGATCCCGGGCCTCGTCGTCGGGGAGCAGCACACCACGCACATGCAGAGCCATGCGCACAGTCCTACCCGATCACTCCCCGTCGCTGGCGAGCAGGCCGTTCCGGCGGGTGGTGAGCGCCGGCAGGTCGACGGAGACCTTCCAGGGGCGCTCGGTGACGAACAGGTCCTCGGTGTGGGCGACCTGCTCGTACTCGCGGCCGGCGCCGAGCACGTACTCGGTCAGCGTGACGCGCTCCTGGAGCGGGTCCAGCACCCAGTAGGACCGCACCCCGGCGTGCGCGTAGACCTTCGCCTTGTCGTACATGTCGCGGAAGGTGGAGGTCGGCGAGACGACCTCCACCGCGAGCAGCGCCTCCTCGACCGGCAGCGGGCTGCGGTCGGCGTTGCCCCGGCGGACCGCGACGACGTCCGGCCGGGGCTCGTTACGGCGGTCGACCCGCATCGACAGGTCGATCCCGACCTGGTATTCCGTCGGGCAGTTCATCCGAAGCGCGAGCAACAACTCGACGCACATGTCCTGGTGCAGCAGAGTGGGCGACGGCACGATCAACCTTCCGTCGATCAGTTCGTACGGAAGGTCCTTCGGCAGGTCGCCGAGGTCGTCGACCGTCCACTCATGCCGCTCGGGCAGGATCGGCGCTGCGGTCATGACATCTCCTTCCAGGGGGCGACATCACCTTAAGCACTGACAGCGTCGCCCACCGTCACCGACACGCGTCAGCGGGGGTGGTTGTCGCCGCCCTTGCCGAGCTTGTTGAAGTCGATCTTCGGAAGCTTGAAGCCGGGCGGGAGGCCCTGCCCACCGGCCAGGTCGTTCGGGTCCAGGCCCGGCGGGAGCTGCGGCATGCCGCCCGGCATCCCGGCGCCCGCCCCGGTGCGCGGCCGGTTGCCGCCCTTGGTGCCCTTGCGCTTGTTCTTCGGCGACTTGGTCGCCTTGCGCCGGCCACCGCCGGGCAGGCCCATCATGCCGCCCATCTGCTTCATCATCTTCTGCGCGTCGGCGAAGCGGTTGAGCAGCTGGTTGACGTCCATCACCGTGACGCCCGAGCCGCCCGCGATCCGGGCCCGACGGGAACCGTTGATGATCTTCGGGTTGGTGCGCTCGCCCGGGGTCATCGACCGGATGATCGCGGTGACCCGGTCGAAGTGCTTGTCGTCCAGCTCGGCGAGCTGGTCCTTCATCTGCCCCATGCCGGGCATCATGGCCAGCACGTTGGCGATCGGGCCCATCCGGCGGACCGCGATGAGCTGGTCGAGGAAGTCATCCAGGGTGAACTGCTCGCCGCCCATCAGCTTGGCGGTCATCTTCTCCTTCTGATCGGAGTCGAAGGCCTGCTCGGCCTGCTCGATCAGAGTGAGGACGTCGCCCATGCCGAGGATCCGGCTGGCCATCCGGTCGGGGTGGAAGACATCGAAGTCCTCCAGCTTCTCGCCGGTGGAGGCGAACAGGATCGGCTGCCCGGTCACCTCGCGGACCGAGAGCGCGGCGCCGCCCCGGGCGTCGCCGTCGAGCTTGGAAAGCACGACGCCGGTGATGCCGACGCCGTCGCGGAACGCCTCGGCGGTGCGTACGGCGTCCTGGCCGACCATCGCGTCGATGACGAAGATTACCTCGTCCGGGTTGACCGCGTCGCGGATGTCGGCGGCCTGGCGCATCATCTCGGCGTCGATGCCGAGCCGGCCGGCGGTGTCGACGATGACGATGTCCCGGGCGGCCCGCTTCGCGTGCTCGATCGAGGCGCGCGCGACCTCCACCGGGTCGCCGGTGCCGTTGCCGGGCTCCGGGGCGTACACCTCGACGCCTGCGCGGCCACCGAGCACCTGGAGCTGCCCGACGGCGTTGGGGCGCTGGAGGTCGGCGGCGACCAGCAGCGGCTGGTGGCCCTGGGCCTTGAGCCAGCGGGCGAGCTTGCCGGCCAGGGTGGTCTTGCCGGAACCCTGGAGGCCGGCGAGCATGATCACCGTCGGCGACTGCTTGGCGAACTGGAGCCGCCGCCCCTCGCCGCCGAGGACCTTGATCAGCTCCTCGTTGACGATCTTGACGATCATCTGCGCCGGGTTCAGCGCCTGAGAGACCTCCGCGCCGCGCGCCCGCTCCTTGACGTTCGCGATGAAGCCCTTGACCACCGGCAGGGCGACGTCTGCCTCCAGCAGCGCCATGCGGATCTCGCGCGCGGTGGCGTCGATGTCGGCGTCGGTGAGCCGACCCTTGCCACGGAGCTTGGTGAAGATCCCGGAGAGGCGGTCACTCAAGGTGTCAAACACGCGAACATCCCGTTTGTCAGTGTTCCGGCTGGCACAACGCGGCCGGGCTCAGGTGTCCGGCCATGGCTAGGGTAGCCCGCCGCCCGCGCCCGCGCTTCGGCCCCGCCGTCGAGCAGCGGGATCGCGGCGGCGGGGGGCGGGCCCCAGGGCGGGGACGGCTGTTCCCGCCTCACCCGGCGGCCAGGACGGCCCTTCACCCGGCGGCCAGGACGGCCCTTCACGCACCGGCCAGGACGGCCCCTCACACGGCGGCCAGGACGGCGGCCTCCAGGCGGGCCCGCTCGTCGTCGGAGGGCCAGCCGCCGACCAGGTAGAAGGCATCCACCACGTCGCCGCCGAGGGTGGAGATCCGGGCCGCGCGGACCTGGGCGCCGGCCTCGTCGAGGGCGCAGGTCACCCGGTACAGCAGCCCGGCCGCGTCGGCGGCACGCAGCTCCAGCAGCACCGCGTCGGTTGCCGCCTCCCGGTGCCAGACCACCCGGGGCGCCGCCCCGCAGCCGCGCGCCGCGAGGGCCCGGCCGCGCAGCCGCTGGGTGACCGAGACGTCCCCGGCGACCGCCCGGCGCAGGTCGCCGCCGAGCGCGATCGGGTCGGGCGGCAGGCCGTACCGGGGTTGCACCCGGCACTCGACCAGGGCCCGGCCGTCGACCGTGGCGGCGTCCGCGGCGAGCACCTCCAGCCGGTGCAGGGCCAGGCAGCCGGCCACCGTCGCGAGCAGGCCCCGCCGGTCCGCCGCGGCCACCGCCACCCGGTCTCCGGTCAGGTGTACGACCGGCAGTGGCCCGGCGACCAGCGCCGGGTCCGGGGCGGGCGGGGCGGGCAGCACGCCGGTGTCCAGCGCCGTGCGGACCCGGGTGACCAGCTCGGCGACGAGGCGGCCCTTCCAGTCCGACCAGGCGGCCGGGCCGGTGGCCGCCGCGTCGGCGCGGACCAGGGCGTGCAGCAGGTCCAGCGTGGTCGGGTCGCCGACCTGCTCGGCGACCCGGGCGATGGTCACCGGGTCGGACAGGTCGCGGCGGGTGGCCACGTCGGGCAGGAGCAGGTGCAGCCGGACCAGCGTGCCGATCAGCGCCACCTCGGGCCCGGGCAGGCCGATCCGGGCTGCCACCGCCTCGGCCAGCGGCGCGCCGATGATGCTGTGGTCTGCGAAGGTGCCGGCGGGCTCATGCCCGGCGACACCTACGCCCGGCAGCCCCTTGCCGATGTCGTGCAGGAACGCGCCGAGCAGCAGCAGGTCCGGCCGGTCCACCTCGCGGGTGTGCCGGCCGGCCTCGTACGCGGTCTGCACGAGGTGCCGGTCGAGGGTGTACCGGTGCACCGGGTTGTGCTGGGGCAGGCTGCGCAACCGGGGCCACTCGGGCAGCCAGCCGTCGATCAGCCCGTACCGGTCGCAGGTCTCCCAGGCGGGCACCAGGCCGGGACCGGCCCCGAGCAGGGTGATCAGCGCGGCGCGCGCCTCGGCGGGCCACGGCGACGGCAGCGGTGGGCAGTACGCGGCCAGCCACTCGCAGGTGGCCCGGGCGATTGGCAGCCGAGTGGTGGCCGCCGCCGCGGCCATCCGCAGCGACAGGCTCGGGTCGGGGCGGGCGCCGATGGCGGTACGGGCCAGCACCAGCTCACCGTCGTGCTCGACGACGTCCCGAGCGACCGGGCGACGCACCGGCCGGGAGTCGACGCCCCGGCGGCGGCCGGAGCGCAGCCGGTCGGCGGCCCGCCAGGCGTCGTCGAGAGCGTGGCTGACGGTGCGGGCGTCCCCGGCGACCCGGCGCAGCAGCGCGTCGCCGTCGCGCACGAAGGCCCCCGGCCCCTGCCCGGGATCGGGCTGGAACTGCCCCACGACGGCCCCCGGCCCCTGCCCGGCGTCAGGCTGGAACTGCCCCACGACGGCTTCAGGCCACTGCGCGGCGTCAGGCTGGAGCTGTCGTAGTCCGAGCCGGGCGGCGACCCCGTCGCGTTCCTGGGCGACCAGCCGGTCGACCCGGCGGCCGGCCTGCTCGTGCAGGGCGTCGCGGGTGTCCAGCAGTCGCAGGTGGGCGGCCCGGACGGCGGGGCGCAGCGCGTCGGTGATGCCGGCGGTGGCGATGGCCCGCAGGATGCCCACGTCGCGCAGCCCGCCGGCGGCCTCCTTGAGGTCGCCCTCCAGCAGAAAGGCCAGCTCGCCGTGGGCCTGCCAGCGGGCGGTGGTGATCTCCCGCAGGCCCGGGAGCTGACGGACGGCGGTGCGCCGCCAGTGGTCGGTGGCGGTCCGGACCAGCGTGTCGGCCAGTTCCCGATCCCCGGCGACGAACCGGGCGTCGAGCAGGCCGAGGGCGACCTTGACGTCGTCCTGGGCCACCGAGAGCGCCTCGGCGACCGTACGTACCGAGTGGTCCAGCCGCAGCCCGGCATCCCAGATCGGGTACCAGACCTTCGGGGCCAGCTCGTCCATCCCGCCCACCCCGGCATGCAGCAACACCAGGTCAAGGTCCCCGTACGGCGCACACTCCCGCCGCCCAAGCCCTCCCACGGCAACCAACGCCACCCCACCCGGCCACGAAAGCAGTCCCCCCAACCACCGCTCGAACGCCTCCGCCCGAACCCTCCGAGCCCTCTCCCCCACCCCTCCAACAACGCCAACGACCTCGTTGATCAAGAGGTTTGCGTCACCGTCGCCGGCACTTTCCGACGCATTCCTCTTGATCAACGAGGTCATCTTCCGCACTCCGGCCTAGAGGGCGTCCAGGCCGCGTTCGCCTGTGCGGACCCGGACCACTTCCTCGACGCCCGTCACCCACACCTTGCCGTCGCCGATCTTGCCGGTCCGGGCGGCCCCGACGATGGCGTCGACGATCTTGTCGACGTCGATCTCGTCGGTGAGCACCTCCACCCGGATCTTGGGCAGGAACTCGACCGTGTACTCGGCACCCCGGTAGACCTCGGTGTGCCCCTTCTGCCGGCCGTACCCCTGGACCTCACTGACGGTCAGCCCGGCCACCCCGAGGGCGTGCAGAGCCTCCTTCACCGCGTCCAGCTGGTACGGCTTGATGACTGCGGTCACCAGCTTCATGTCCAACCCCTCCATCCCACGAACGTTAACCGGCGACCTTCTCGCTGACCGGCTCGGCAGGTTCCTCCGAGGCCGGCTTGGTGCCGGCGGTACCGCCCGGCGTCCCGATCCCGGCGAGCGCGAACGCGCTGCCGCTGCCGCTGCCACCGGCCGGGGAGAGGTCGTAGCCGCTCTCGGCGTGCTCGGCGATGTCGATGCCCTCGACCTCGGCCTCGGGCTTGACCCGGAAACCGATGGTCTTCTCGATCACGAAGGCGAGCACCCAGGCGACCGCGAACGACCAGACGGTCACGATCAGGCCGGCGATCGCCTGGCGGCCGAGCTGGGTGACGCCGCCGCCGTAGAACAGGCCGTCGGAGGCACCGACCACGTCGCTGATCGCGGCGTTGACCGAGTTGGTGGCGAACAGGCCGAGCCACAGGGACCCGATCCAGCCGCCGACGAAGTGCACGCCGACCACGTCGAGGGAGTCGTCGTAGCCGAGCTTGTACTTCAGGCTGATGGCGAGCGCGCAGACCACGCCGGCGACGATGCCGAGGAGGACAGCGGCCCAGGGCGCGATGAAGCCACAGGCCGGGGTGATGGCGACCAGGCCGGCGACGGCACCGGAGGACGCGCCGACCATGGTCGGCCTCTTGTCCTTGATCCACTCCACCGCGAGCCAGCCGAGCACCGCCGCGGCGGTGGCGAGCTGGGTGTTGATGAACGCGAGCCCGGCGACCGAGTCGACGGTCAGCTCCGAGCCGGCGTTGAACCCGAACCAGCCGAACCAGAGCAGGCCGGCGCCGAGCGCGACCAGCGGGATGTTGTGCGGCTTCATGCCCTCGCGGGGCCAGCCGAGCCGCTTGCCGAGCACCAGCGCCACGGCCAGGGCCGCCGCGCCGGCGTTGATGTGCACCGCCGTGCCACCGGCGAAGTCCAGCGCGTGGATGTCGCCGCCGATGATGCCGCCGCCCCACACCCAGTGCGCGACCGGGAAGTAGACCAGCGTCGCCCAGCCGAAGGCGAACAGCAGCCAGCCACCGAACTTGGCCCGGTCGGAGATGGCGCCGCTGATCAGCGCGACGGTGATCACCGCGAAGACCATCTGGAACGCCATGAACACGTACAGCGGGACCCCGATGCCGCTGGGGTTCTCCGCAGTGGCGCCCCACAGGTCCGTCTCGGCCAGGAAGGTCTTGGTGCCGAGGTACGCGCCCGGGTCGCCCCAGAATCCGTTCACGTCGGCCCCGAAGGCGACGCTGAAGCCGTAAAACCACCACAGAACAGAGATGAGCCCGATGGCGGAGAAGCTCATCATCATCATGTTGAGCACGCCCTTGGCCCGGTTGAGCCCGCCATAGAACAGCGCGAGCCCGGGCGTCATGAGCAGGACGAGCGCGGTCGAAACCAGCAGCCAAACGGTGTTGGCGCCGTCGATCGTCGGTGCTTCAGGCACGCTGGCCTCCTAAAGGTGAAGTTCCCTCCTTCACGGCTTCCGGGGCAGCGTCGCCCGTACGCCGGATGCGCGGAAGCTTGGTCGCCTCCTGTTTCCTTCACCGTCACCCGTCGATTTCCAACCCGTGACGCTGTGTTTCATACGTGTGAAGAACCCCTCACCGCCTCACCACCGTGTGCCGCCCACCCCCTCCCCTCCCCCACCCCCTCTTTCACGGAAAGAGTGGCCATCCCCGCCGGAATGACCACTCTTTCCGTGAAAATGCGCGCGCAGACGGGGCGGGTGGGGGTGTGGGGCGGGCGTGGGGGCGCGCGGGCGCGGACGGGGCGACGCGCAGGTGGGGTGGAGTGGGGTGGGTGGGTTTAGCGGAGGGCGTATTCCAGGGCGTGGCGTTCGTAGTCGAGCAGGCGCAGGTCGCGCATGGGGCGCCGGAGGTGACCCTTGTGCACGATCCGGACGAACGCCGGCTCGCCCGCGGCGGCCATCCGGCGGATGCCCTCGACGTGGTCGACGACACGCTTACGGATGGTCCGGATCAGCCGGTGCCGGTCGCGCGGAATCAGCCCGTACGCGTCGGCGAACAGCCGCAGCCGGCGCGGCCGGTCCGGGCGATTCCAGCCCAGCGTGATCGAGTCCCGGTCGGAGAAGATCGGCACCCAGGTCCAAGCCGCGTACGCCACGTCGTAGATCCGCGCGCCCGGCGAGGCGAGGTCGAAGTCGATCAGCCCGAGGGTGCCGTCCGGCCGCCAGATGACGTTGTGCGGGGCGGCGTCGTGGTGGCAGATCACCTCGGTGTCCGGCGGCGGCGGCCCGAAGGAGCGCCACACCGCGCCGGGCGGCGGGGCGAAGCCGTACTGGGCGTCGTGGAACATCCGCAGCATGGTGGCGACCGTGACCAGCGCCTCGTCGGTGACCCAGTGCGGGGCCAGCGGGTACTCCCCGCACTCCCCCTCCAGGTACGACAGCACCTCGCGGTTGCGCTCGTCCATCCCGAGCGCCCGGGGGGCGCCGGTGAACCCGACGTACTCCAGGTGGCGCAGCAGGGCATGCACGGACGGGGTCCACGGCCCGGCGTTGCGCCGGACGGTGTCGCCCACCCGGACCACGGTGCTCACGTTCCCGCCGTGCAGCGGGATCTCCTGCGAAGTCACGTACGGTCTCCCGAGGCCCGGCGCCGGGTGGCGGTCCTCGCGCCATCCGGCATGGGCGCGATCGTCACTGGTCACTGCGAGGTTACGCGTCGCGGGCGAGCGGCTCGGTGCCGAGCAGCGCGTCGACGAACTGCGCCGGGTCGAACGGGGCCAGGTCGTCCTTGCCCTCGCCGAGGCCGACCAGCTTGACCGGAATGCCGAGCTTGCGCTGCACGGCGATCACGATGCCGCCCTTGGCGGTGCCGTCGAGCTTGGTCAGCACCACACCGGTCACGTTGACCACCTCGGTGAAGACCCGGGCCTGCTCCAGGCCGTTCTGGCCGGTGGTGGCGTCGAGGATGAGCAGGGTCTCGTCGATCGGGCCGTGCTTTTCGACCACCCGCTTGACCTTGCCCAGCTCGTCCATCAGGCCGACCTTGTTCTGCAGCCGACCGGCGGTGTCGATCAGCACGGTGTCCACGCCGGTGTCGATGCCCCGCTTGACCGCGTCGAAGGCCACGCTGGCGGGGTCGGCGGCCTCCGGGCCGCGGACGGTCTCCGCGCCGACCCGGCCGCCCCAGGTCTCCAGCTGGTCGGCGGCGGCGGCACGGAAGGTGTCGGCCGCGCCGAGCAGCACGGTACGGCCGTCGGCGACCAGCACCCGGGCGATCTTGCCGCAGGTGGTGGTCTTGCCGGCGCCGTTGACCCCGACCACCAGCAGCACCGCCGGGACGCCCTCCTTCGGGGCGGTCCGCAGCGACCGGTCCAGGCTCGGGTCGAGGGCGTTGACCAGTTCGGCGGCGAGCAGGGCGCGCAGCTCGGTGGCGGACCGGGTGCCGAGCACCCGGGTCCGCTCCCGGAGCCGGTCGACGATGTCCCGGGTGGCGTCGATGCCGACGTCGGCGGTGATCAGGCTGTCCTCGATCTCCTCCCAGGCGTCCTCGTCGAGGTGGTCGCGGGAGAGCAGCCCGAGCAGGCCCTTGCCGAAGGCGTTCTGCGAGCGGGACAGCCGGGAGCGCAGCCGGACCAGCCGGCCGGCGGTCGGCTCGGGCACCTCGACGGTGGGCGCGGGCGCCTCCACCACCGGCGGCGGCTCGACCAGGATCCCGGTGGAGAGGTCGGACTCGGGGGCTTCGACGGGCGGCCCGGCGAGGTCCTCCTCGGCCCGGGTGTCCACCTCCGTCTCCGGCAGCGGCGGTTCGGGGCGCCGGCGCAGCCGTGGCACCACCAGCCCGAGGCCGCCGAGGATCAGCACTCCGAGCAGGGCGAGCGCGATGAGGAGGTATTCCTTCATGCCGAAATCCTGTCAGATGCCGGCGGCGGCGTCCCAGCCACCGCACCTGGCCGGCGTGCGAGCTGCGAGTACGCTCGCCCAGCCGTGGCTGGCGCAGCCGCCGACCGGGTAGAAATGATGAGATCGGCTCACCCTGGAGGTCATTCATGCCGGCTCCCCGCCTGCTCATCGGCCCGCTGCTGCGCCGGGTCGTCGGCACGCGGGCCACGGTCTGGGTGGAGACCAGCGCGCCCGCGACGGTCCGGGTCCGCACGGCCGACGGCGCCGAGGGCACCGCGGCCACCTTCTCGGCGTACGACCACCACTACGCGCTCGTGGTGGTGGAGGGGCTGGCCCCGGGCAGCACGACGGCGTACGAGGTGCTGGTCGACGACGAGGTGGCCTGGCCGGAGCCGGACGGCGGCTTCCCGCCCAGCCTGATCCGCACCCGGGCAGCCGACGACCGGGACCAGCCGGTGCGGCTGGTGTTCGGCTCCTGCCGGGAGACCACCCAGCACTCGACCGCCCGCAAGCTGCCCCCGGACGCGCTCGACGCGTACGCCCGGCGGTTGATGGCCGAGCCGGACCAGGCCGCCGGCCAGCCCGACCTGCTGGTGCTGCTCGGCGACCAGGTCTACGCCGACGTGACCTCCCCCACGGTCCGGCGGCTGCTGAAGCGGCGCCGTCGGCGGCCCAAGGACGCGCCGGGCGACCAGGTGGTCAGCTTCGACGAGTACACGAAGCTCTACCTGGAGTCGTGGCGGGATCCGGAGATCCGCTGGCTGTTCTCCACCGTCCCGAGCGTGATGATCTTCGACGACCACGAGATCATCGACGACTGGAACACCTCGGCCGCGTGGCGGGCCGCCATGCGCGACCAGCCCTGGTGGGCGGAGCGGATCAGCAGCGGCCTCGCCTCGTACTGGGTCTACCAGCACCTGGGCAACCTCTCCCCCGACGAGATCGCCGCCGACCCGGTCTTCGCCAGGGTCAACGCGGCGGGGGACGCCACCGGCGTGCTGCGCGAGTTCGGGCAGCGGGTCGACACCGAGGCCGACCTCGCCCACGACACGGAGCGGTGGCGGGCCGTGCAGTACCAGTGGAGCTACGCGCTGGACCTGGGCCGGACCCGGCTGGTCATGCTGGACAACCGGTGCAGCCGGGTGTTGGAGCCCGACCAGCGGGCGATGCTGCCCCCGGGCGAGTGGTCGTGGTTCCTCGACCGGGCCCACGGCGTCTACGACCATCTCGTGGTCGGCGCGTCCCTGCCCTGGCTGCTGCCGCCGGGCATCCACCACGTGGAGGCGTGGAACGAGAAGCTCGCCGACTCCCGACAGCGCCGGGTCGCCCGGCTGTCGGAGAAGCTGCGCCGGGCGCTGGACCTGGAGCACTGGGCCGCGTTCCGCCGCTCGTTCGACGCGCTCGGCGCCCTCTTCGCCCGCATCGGCACCGGCACCCCCGGCGAGCCCGGCGAGCGGGTCGGGGCCGGGCCGGCGTACGCGCCACCGGCGTCGATCAGCGTGCTCTCCGGCGACGTGCACCACTCGTACGTGGCGCGGGCGCGGTTCGACGACCCGGACGTGGTCACCCCGGTGCACCAGCTCACCTGCTCGCCCATCCACAACCAGGTGCCCGCCGGGATGCGCCCGCTGATGAAGCTGGGCTGGTCGTCCGGACCGGCCGGGGCCACCCGGGCCCTCGCCCGCACCGCCGGGGTTCGCCGCCCACCGTTGCGGTGGAAGCGGCTGGCCGGGCCGTACTTCGGCAACGCGGTCGCCACGCTGGTGCACGCGGGGCGAACGGCCGAGGTGACCATCGAGGGCACCACCAGCGCGGGCCACCTGCGTGAGGTGATGCGGCAGCGCCTCACGCCCGCCGACTGAACTCCGCCGTACCGCGTGGGGTTTCGGCAGCCGAGCGGCCACGTGAGGCATCGAACCGCGACTTTGCCCCGTTCCGCTCCGTGCGTGGTCGGCCTGCCCGTACTCGCGGCGGCTGCGCAGTTGATGCCGAAACGAGACATTCAACAGCGATGATCTTCCCGTGTTCCGTCAGGACACTCTTGCCCTTGCCGTGTGAGGGCACGGTCACCCCTTGGGGGGAAGGAAGAATTGCATGGGGATTCCCTGGCTTGCCGATGTTCTGCGAGCGGCCGGCGTCGCGGTTGTCGAGGAAGGGGACTGGCGTTCGCGGGGTGTCAGCGGCTCGTTCGCCCCGATCGGGGTGCTGTGGCATCACACCGCCGCCACATCCAGCCCGAGCAGACCGGCACCGGCACTGGGCGTCTGCATCAGCGGCCGATCCGACCTGCCCGGTCCGCTGTGTCATGCGCTGGTTGACTACAACGGCGTGTTCCACCTGATCTCCGCCAACCGCGCCAACCACGCCGGCAACAGCCGGGGCAGCGGGCCCATCCCCGTGGGCAGCGGCAACACGATGCTGATCGGGTGGGAGATCGACTACAACGGCGTCAACCAGTCGATGACCGCAGCCCAGTACTCCGCGTCCGTCGCCGCCACCGCCGCGGTGCTCCGCAGACTGGGCCGCGACGCCAGCTATGCCCGGGGCCACCGCGAGACCAGCACCACCGGAAAGATCGACCCCTCCTTCATCGACCTCGACGCGATGCGCCGCGACGTCGCAGCCGCCATGGCCGGCGGCCCGGCCCCCAACCCGAACAACGGCCCGATGTTCCACCAGGCGCGCTACCCGGACGGGTCGTGGACGGGGTTCCAACCGTTGGCCGGCTACGGGACGACAGCCCCCGGCCAGGCACGCGACATGGCGATCGCCGGGATGCCGGACGGCTCTGCCCACGTCCTCATCGTCGGCGCCGACAGCGGCGTCTACCACGAGATCCGCAAAGTCAACGGCGTCTGGACCGGGCTCCAGCCACTGACCGGCATGGGCACACCCACCACCGCCGCCGGCAACCGCGTCAGCATCGCCGGAATGCCCGACGGCTCCGCCCAGATCCTCATCGTCGGCGCCGACAGCGGCATCTACCACCAGATCCGCAACCCCAACGGCACCTGGACCGGATTCCAGACCGTCAGCGGCTACAACACGTCATCCCCCGCAGCCGGCAAGGACGTCGCCATCACCGCAATGCCCAACGGCTCCGCCCAGATGCTCATGGTCGGCGCCGACAACGCCATCTACCACCAGACCCGCAACCCCAACGGCACCTGGACCGGACTCCAGCCACTGACCGGCATGGGCACACCCACCACCGCCGCCGGCAACCGCGTCAGCATCGCCGGAATGCCCGACGGCTCCGCCCAGATCCTCATCGTCGGCGCCGACAGCGGCATCTACCACCAGATCCGCAACCCCAACGGCACCTGGACCGGATTCCAGACCGTCAGCGGCTACAACACGTCATCCCCCGCAGCCGGCAAGGACGTCGCCATCACCGCAATGCCCAACGGCTCCGCCCAGATGCTCATGGTCGGCGCCGACAACGCCATCTACCACCAGACCCGCAACCCCAACGGCACCTGGACCGGACTCCAACCCCTGACCGGCGTCGGCACACCCACCACCGCCGCCGGCAGCAACGTCAGCATCACCGGCACGCCCGACGGCTCCGCCCAGGTGACCATCGTCGGCAGGAATTGACGAAGCACCTCAGGAATCGCTCCGAGCGGCCCGCCGGGTGAAGGCGGGAAAGCGCCTCCCCGCCAGTGAACCGCGATCGAGGTGTCGCGGGCCCGCCGCGGGGGGAGGCACGGCGGATGGGCCGCCCGCGGCGGCGGGATGACACCGGCACCCGAGCACGATCGGGACACTCCGCGTACGTCGGGAGCCGGCCCTCCGACGTACGCACGCTCACCATCGCCGCCGTGAGGCGGGTCACCGTACGCCGTACCCTGGCACCGTGGACGAGCATCAGCCGGAGACCCTGCGGGCCGTGGAGCACGAACTGACCGCGCTGCTGCGCCGTGGGCGGACGCTCTCCTGGGAGGTCGCCAAGGAGGTGCACCCCGACCTGGATCCGAACGCGTACGGGCTGCTGCTCTGGCTGCGCCGGTGCGACTCCATCCGGCTGACCGACCTGGCCGCCCGGCTGGGGGTGGGCAAGGGGACGCTGAGCCGGCAGATCAACAGCCTGGAGGCGCTGGGGCTGGTGCGCCGGGAATCGGACCCGGACGACCGGCGTGCGTCCCCGCTCAGCCTGACCGCGGAGGGGCAGCGCCGGTTCGACGCCGCCCGGTCGTCCCGGCTGGCGGAGTTCCGGCGCATTCTGGAGCGCTGGGAGAGGCAGGACGTGGAGGACTTCGCCCAGCTCCTGCGGCGGTTCAACGACGCCCTCGACTGATCCGAGACCGGCGCCGCCGGGAATGGATCCTCCTCGCGCCTGGTTGTTGCTTCAGGCAACCAAACCAGATGGTTGCTCCAGGCAACTACTTTCCTCTCCCCACCGGAGGCAACCACGATGTCCTCAACGGCAGCGCCCAGCCAGGCGACCGGCGTCGCCATGTCCCACCGGCAGATCCTGGAGGCCCTCTCCGGACTGCTGCTGGGCATGTTCGTCGCGATCCTCTCCTCCACGGTCGTCTCGAACGCGCTGCCGCGGATCATCACCGAGCTACGCGGCGGCCAGTCCGCGTACACGTGGGTGGTCACCTCGACGCTCCTGGCGACCACCGCGACCATCCCGCTGTGGGGCAAGCTCTCCGACCTGATCAGCAAGAAGGCCCTGGTCCAGCTCTCCCTGGTGATCTACGTGCTGGGCTCGGTGCTGGCCGGGTTGTCCCAGTCGACCGAGTGGCTGATCGCCTGCCGGGTGCTCCAGGGCATCGGCGCCGGCGGCCTCACCGCGCTGGCCCAGGTGATCATGGCTTCGATGATCTCGCCGCGCGAGCGGGGCCGCTACAGCGGCTACCTCGGCGCGGTGATGGCCGTCGGCACCATCGGCGGCCCGCTGATCGGCGGCGTGATCGTCGACACCTCCTGGCTCGGCTGGCGCTGGTGCTTCTACGTCGGCGTGCCGTTCGCCCTTGCCGCCCTCGTCGTGCTCCAGAAGACCCTGCACCTGCCGGTGGTCAGGCGCCAGGTGAAGATCGACTGGTGGGGCGCCACCCTGATCACCTCCGCCGTGTCGCTGCTGCTGATCTGGGTTTCCCTCGCCGGCGACAAGTACGACTGGATGTCCTGGCAGAGCGCCGTGATGGTGGTCGGGGCGCTGCTGATCGGCGCGCTGGCGATCCGGGTCGAGACCCGCGCCGCCGAGCCGGTCATCCCGCCGCGGCTGTTCCGCAACCGCACCATCACCCTGGCCACCGTCGCCAGCATCGCGGTCGGCGTCGGCATGTTCGGCGCGTCGGTCTTCCTCAGCCAGTACTTCCAGATCAGCCGCGGTCAGAGCCCGACCATGTCCGGCCTGATGACCCTGCCGATGATCCTCGGCCTGCTGGTCTCCTCCACGGTGACCGGACGGGTGATCACGAAGACCGGGCGCTGGAAGCGGTACCTGGTCGCCGGCTCGGCGCTGCTCACCATCGGCTTCGCCCTCATGGGCACGCTCCGCTACGACACCGACTTCTGGCTGCTCAGCTGCTACATGGCCATCATCGGGGTCGGGCTGGGCATGACCATGCAGAACCTGGTGCTCGCCGTGCAGAACACCGTCGGCGCGCAAGACCTGGGCGCGGCCAGCTCGGTGGTGGCCTTCTTCCGCAGCCTCGGCGGCGCGGTGGGCGTCTCCGCCCTCGGCGCGGTCCTGGGCCACCGGGTCAAGGACTTCATCGCCGACGGGCTCACCGGCCTGGGCCTTCCGGCCTCCGCCTCGGGCGGCAGCGGCCTGCCTGACGTGCATGCTCTGCCCGGCCCGATCCGCACGGTCGTGGAAAGCGCGTACGGCCACGGCGCCGGCGACGTCTTCCTGGCCGCCGCACCGTTCGCGCTGATCGCGCTGATCGCGGTGAGCTTCATCAAGGAGGTCCCGCTGCGGCGGCACAACGGGCCGACGATTGATGAGGCCGAGCGCGAGTCGGCGGTCGCCGACGGGGCCGAGCGGCAGCCGGCGGCTGCCGGCGAGGTCGGCGCGGCGGCGGTCCGCAGCAGCGGCGGAAGCTGAGGGACGACATGAGCGTGGGAGCACCTCTCGACCGGGAGGACTACGGCCCGGCGGCCCGTCCGCTGCCCTTCGAGCGCGGCACGGACGGGCCCCGGGTGGTACTGGTCGGCATCGACGGCACCCGGACCTCGCTGCGGGCCAGCTCGTACGCGGCGGGGCTGGCCCGCCGGCAGGGCGCAGGACTGGTCGTGGTCTTCGTCAGCACACCGGCCCCCTACACGGCGATGATGCCGGGCCTGGTGGCGGAGTCCGTCCAGCAGACCCACGACGAGCTGGCCGCCGAGCTGCGCGAGGAGTGCCGCCGCGCCGCCGAGGAGCTGGGCCTGCCGGTCACGTTCCTGTGCCGGCGCGGGGACGCGTACGCCGAGCTGTGCGCGGCGGCCGACGAGACCCGGGCGGACCTGGTGGTGGTCGGCTCCTCCGAGCAGGCCGGCCACCGGCTGGTCGGCTCCGTCGCGACCCGCCTGGTCCGCACCGGCCGCTGGCCCGTGGTCGTCGTTCCCTGATCGGAGGGCGTGCCACCCCTCCCCCGGCTAGTCCCGCAGCCGAATGTCGGGGGCATCGGCCAGGATGACCCGATGACCTGGCGAGCACCGGAGATCACCCGGACCCCCGAGCCCTACGTCGGCGACGAGCGCACCATGCTGGAGGGTTGGCTGGATTACCAGCGGCAGACCCTGCTGCTCAAGTGCGCCGGGCTGACCTCGGAGCAGCTACGGACGCCGAGCGTCGAGCCCTCAGGGCTCACCCTGCTCGGCCTGGTCCGGCATCTGGCCGAGGGGGAGGCCTCGTGGTTCCGGGAGAACTTCGCCGGTGAGCGGGTCGACTACCCCTACTCCACCCCCGACGACCCGGACGCCGACCACGACGTCAGCGCCGCCGACGCCGAGGCCGACTTCGCCACCTACCACCGGGAGGTGGCGCTGGCCCGCGCCGCCACCGCCGGCCGGTCCCTCGACGAGACCTTCACCGAGGTCGGCCCGAAGTCCCGGATCTTCAACCTGCGCTGGGTCTACGTGCACCTGATCGAGGAGTACGCCCGGCACAACGGCCACGCCGACCTGATCCGCGAACGCATCGACGGCCGCACCGGCGAGTGACCGACCCGGCCATCGCCTCGCGCCTTCAGTACGCCAGCGCGGCCCGCAGGTAGCGCAGGTCAGCCGGGTCGCTCCAGCGCAGCGCCGACAGCCCGGCGACGCGGGCGCCCCGGATCGCCCGGTCCTCGTCGTCGACGAAGAGCACTCGGGCCGGCGGGGTCTCCAGCGCCTCGCAGGCGGCCTGGAAGTACTCCTTCGCCGGCTTGTGCACCCCGATCTTCGAGGAGTTGACCACCACGTCGAGCTCGCCGACCAGGCCGAGCGCGTCGAGGTCGGCGTCGAGCAGGTCGGTGGCGTTCGTGCCGAGCCCGACCCGGATACCGCCGGCCCGCGCCTCGCGGACGAAGTCGAGCACCTCGGGGTCCACCTCGCCCCGGTAGCGCTGCCACTGCTCGACGGCGGCCCGGGCCCGCTCGGGGTCGCCCAAGGAGTCGGTCAGCGCGTCGGAGACGCTGGTCATCCAGTCGGCGTGGCTGACCCTGCCGGTCAGCACCGGCTGGAGCCGCCCCCAGTGCATGGCGATCTCGGTGAGCACGCCCTCGGACAGGCCGTACTCCCGCTCCACCCCGGCGGCCACCGTCGGGTCCCACCGCCGCAGGACGCCGTCGAAATCCACCAGGAGCGCCGTCGCCCGTTCCCGACCCACTACTCGTTCTCCTCGCCGCGGCCACGCCGCTCGTCCCCATCGGCCCGGTTGAGCCGTTGGCTGATCACCTGGGTCACCCCGTTGCGCATGGTCACGCCGTACAGGGCGTCGGCGATCTCCATCGTCCGCTTCTGGTGGGTGATGACGATCAGCTGACTCTTCTCCCGCAACTGTGCCAGCAACGTGATCAACCTGCCCAGGTTGACGTCGTCGAGGGCCGCCTCCACCTCGTCCATGATGTAGAACGGGCTGGGCCTGGCCCGGAAGATCGCCACCAGCATGGCCACCGCGGTCAGCGACCGCTCGCCGCCGGAGAGCAGGGAGAGCCGCTTGATCTTCTTACCCGGCGGACGGGCCTCCACCTCCACACCGGTGATGAGCAGGTCGTCGGGTTCGGTGAGGATCAGCCGGCCCTCGCCGCCGGGGAAGAGCACCGTGAAGACCTGCTCGAACTCCCGGGCGGTGTCGGCGAACGCGCTGGCGAAGACCTCCAGGATCCGGTTGTCGACGTCCTTGACCACGGTGAGCAGGTCCCGGCGGGTGGCCTTGAGGTCCTCCAGCTGCTCGGTGAGGAACTTGAAGCGTTCCTCCAGTGCGGCGAACTCCTCCAGCGCGAGCGGGTTCACCTTGCCGAGCAGGGCCAGCTCGCGTTCCGCCTTGGCGGCCCGCTTCTCCTGCACCGGGCGCTCGTAGCGGACCGGCTCGGGCACGGGCAGCCCGTCCCGCTCGGCCGCCACCACGTCCGCCTGCGTCGGCGGTACGGGCTGGTGTGGGCCGTACTCGGCGACCAGGGTCTCCACGTCCAGGCCGAAGTCCTCGGCGGCCTTCGCCTCCAGCTGCTCGATGCGCAGCCGCTGCTCGGCGCGGGCCACCTCATCCCGGTGCACCTGGCTGGTCAGCCGCTCCAGCTCCGCGCCGAGGCGCTTGGCCGCACCGCGTACCTCGGACAGCTCGGCCTCCCGGGTGGCGCGCTCGCGCGCCACGGCGTCCCGGTGCTCCTCGGCCCGCGCGATCGAGGTGGCCAGCCGGGCCAGCGCCTCTCGGGCGCCGCCGGTCACGGCGCGGGCGATGTCCGCGCCCCGGGCCCGGGC
Source organism: Micromonospora sp. NBC_01412 (assembly GCF_045040215.1). Classification (NCBI taxonomy): domain Bacteria; kingdom Bacillati; phylum Actinomycetota; class Actinomycetes; order Micromonosporales; family Micromonosporaceae; genus Micromonospora; species Micromonospora sp. NBC_01412. Next base: position 4,658,363 of record NZ_CP109528.1, on the reverse strand, counting down.
GGCCCGACGGGCCGCAGCGCGCTCCCGCGCGGCCCGCTCGGCGGTGGCCTGCCGGCGCAGCGAGTCGGCCCGGCCGGCGATCGAGGAGACCCGCTCCTCGGCGGTACGCACCGCGAGCCGGACCTCCATCTCGTTCTGCCGGGCCCGCGGCACCATGGCGGCGAGCTGGTCGCGTTCCTCGCTGGACGGCTCGGCGTCGAGCGGGGTGGCCTCGGCGAGCCGGAGCCGTTCCGCCAGCTCGGCCAGCGCGGTCAGGTCACGTTCCCGGGCCGCCTCGGCGCGGGACCGGGAGTCGCCGAGCCGGTCGGTCTCCGCCTTCGCCGACCGGGCGGCGGCACCCAGTTCGGCGAGCCTGCGGGCGGCGGCGTTGCGGTGGCTCTCGGCCTCCCGCTTCGCGGCGGCGGCGTGCTGCACCAGCTCCTTCGCGGCGGCCACCTCGGCGCGCGCCTCGCCGAGCTGGTCGCGCAGCTCGGCGGCGGCCCGCTCGGCGGCCGTCCGGTTGGTCCGGGCCTCCTCCACGGCGGCCTGCACCTCGATGAAGCTGGGTGCCTTGGCCGACCCGCCGGCTGCCGCGTACGCCCCGACCACGTCGCCGTCCCCGGTGACCGCGCGCAGCTCGGGGTTGCCGGCGACCAGCTCGGACGCGGCGGCGAGGTCGTCGACCAGCACCACGTCGCGCAGCGCGCGGTGCACGGCCGGGCGCAGCTCGGCGGAGCATTCGACCAGGTCGGGGGCCCAGCGGGCGTGCTCGGGCAGCTTCGGGCGCAGCGTGTCGGCCGGCCCGGTCATGCCCGGCCCGGCGGGGCTGCCCACCAGCAGGCCGGCCCGGCCGGCGTCGGCGATCTTCAGCAGCCGCATCGCCTCGACGGCCTCGTCGACGCCGCTGACGGCGACCGCGTCGGCGAGCCCACCGAGCGCGGCGGCGATCGCCGCGGAGTGGCCGGGGGCGATGGTGAGCAGCCCGGCCAGGCTGCCGAGCAGGCCGGGCACCTCGTCGGCGCGGGCGAGCAGCGCGCCCGCGCCGTCCTTGCGGCGCAGCCCGATGGCGAGCGCCTCCTCGCGGGCCTTCTGCGTCGCGGCGTCCTTCTCGGCGGCCCGCTCGGCGTCGGCGAGGGACCGGACGGCGGCCTGTGCCTTCTCCTGCACCGCGACCGCCTCGGCGTGCCGGGCGTCGAGGTCGGCGTTGTCCCGGTCGGCCTCGGTGGACTGCTCGGCCACCGCGTCGAGGTCGGCCTGCGCCTGCTCGGCGCGGCCCAGGGCGTCGGTGTGCGCGGCGGCGAGCCGGTCGATCTCCTCACCGGCGCTGGTGGTTCGGGCCCGCGCCGAGTTCACCTGCCCGGTGAGCCTGGCCAGCCCCTCCCGCCGGTCGGCGATGGCCTTGGCCGCCGCGACCAGTTCCCGCTCGGCGGCGGCGAGCTGCCGTTCCAGCTCCTGCCGGTGCTCGACGGCCTCGGCGAGCCGGATCTGGTCGTCGGTGAGCGCCTCGCGCAGCTCCTCCTCCTGCTCGTGGACCCGCTCGGCCTCGGCCTCCAGCTGGTCGGGGTCGCGGCCGGGGCGCTCGTCGTCGCTGGTGGCGCTGAGGTGGCGCAGCCGCTCCCGGGCGAGCTGCTCGATGGAGCGGAACCGCTCGGACAGCGCGGAGAGCTTGTACCAGGTGTCCTGGGCGGCGGCCAGCAGCGGGGCGTCCTCGGCCAGCGCCGCCTCCAGCTCACCGAGCCGGCCCTGCACCTCGACGTGCTCCGCCTCGGCCTGCTCGCGCCGCTCGCGCAGGGCGCTCTCGTCGGCGATCTCCTTGTTCAGGGTGGCGCGCAGGGTGGCCAGGTCGTCGGCGAGCAGCCGCAGCCGGGCGTCGCGCAGGTTGGCCTGGATCGCGGCGGCCCGCCGGGCCACCTCGGCCTGCCGGCCCAGCGGCTTGAGCTGGCGGCGCAGCTCGGCGGTGAGGTCGGTGAGCCGGTTGAGGTTGGTCTGCATCGCGTCGAGCTTCCGCAGCGCCTTCTCCTTGCGCTTGCGGTGCTTGAGGACGCCGGCCGCCTCCTCGATGAACGCCCGCCGATCCTCCGGCTTGGCGTGCAGCATGCCGTCGAGCCGACCCTGCCCGACGATGATGTGCATCTCCCGGCCGATGCCAGAGTCCGACAGCAGCTCCTGGATGTCGAGCAGGCGGCAGGAGTCGCCGTTGATCTCGTACTCGCTCTCGCCGGAGCGGAACATCCGGCGGGTGATGGAGACCTCGGTGTACTCGATCGGCAGCGCGCCGTCGGTGTTGTCGATGGTGAGGGTGACCTCGGCCCGGCCCAGCGGCGCCCGGCCGGCGGTGCCGGCGAAGATGACGTCCTCCATCTTGCCGCCGCGCAGCGCCTTGGCGCCCTGCTCGCCGAGCACCCAGGCGATGGCGTCGACGACGTTGGACTTGCCGGAGCCGTTCGGGCCCACCACGCAGGTGATCCCGGGCTCCAGCTTCAGCGTCGTCGCGGAGGCGAAGGACTTGAACCCCTTCACCGTCAGGCTCTTGAGATACACCTTCTCGATCCTCGTCCGGTGGTCGCCGACCGTCGTGGGCTGCGCGGACCTGGTGAACCCGCAGACTAACCCGGCGTCGCCGGAGGCGGCGCACACGACCCGCCCCGGGCGTCCGTCCGCCACCGGCGCGTCGCGATCGGCGCGGGCATCCGCAGTACGGATCGGACGGATCGCCGGACCGAACCTTGATCAATTATTCAAGATCAGGAAATGGCGCCGGGAAATGGCCCGGACATGGCTGCGCGCCGGCACATAAGTGTCGGCGCGCGATTTTGCGTAGTGCGATTCAGTTGTCCGACAACCGAAGATCAGGTCAGCGCCGGCTCGGCCAGACGGAGCAGATCGTCCGCCTCCGCCGCAGCCGCCGCGAGCCGATCATTCTCGGCACGCAGGCGCGTGATCTCGAACTCCAGTGCCTGAACCCTGGACCGCAGTCGGGTGACCTCGTCGAGCAGACGCCGATCGGGCGCTGCACCTACGTGGCCGTAGAGGGCCTTCGCCATACTGACTCCTTGATATGCGCTGCCGGAAAGGCCGGCCAACGCGCGCCCACTCGTTCGCGGCTGTCATTCCCAGCGATTCTGGGCATGACCGGGCGCGACTGGCGACACCTACATATTGAGCCGACAACCGCCATTCGTCAAGTTCCCGCAGGCCGTAGATCATCTCCACGTCTGCCGGTCCACTTGTTGGGGGCTGCCACCAGGCACGGACACGCTCTGTCCGGACGCGTTAACTGTACGCCTCGGATCACCGGAAGTGGCCGTCCGTGCGAGTCGGATTCGCTTAACTCTTCCTTAGCCACGTTGCCGCAGCTCGCACCGCACCCGTAGGTTCAGCCCGCAACCGACCCGTGGAGGCGACAGGCGTGTATGGCTCGAACGACCCGAACGACCCGGAGGGCGCCCGCCGGCACCAGGAACCCCCGGCCGGCCAGCCCGCCTGGCTGACCGACCGGCCCGAGCCGCGGTCGGCGTACCTGTTCGGGGACGAGCCGGACCAGCCGGGTGACCGGTGGGCCGCCGATCCGTACCGCGCGGAGCCCACCGACCGGCCGTGGGCGCGGCAGCCCACCGCCCGGCCGGAGCGGCCGGGCGACGAGCCCTGGCGGGAGGAGCCCACCGGCCGGTGGCAGCCGGCGAGCGAGCCGCGACGGCCGGAAGGCGAGCCGTGGCAGCCCGGTGCCGAGCCGTGGCACAACCAGCCGACCGGGCAGTGGCACGACCAGCCGACCGAGCCGTGGCACGACGAACCGACCGGGCAGTGGCACGAGCGGCCCGCCGGCCGGCCGGGGGACGCGGAGCGCACCCGGATCGTGCCGGTCGTCGGGGCCGCCGCGTCGGCTGCCGGCGGGCCGCGGGCGGGCCTCACGGCGTACCGGGGAGGCCAGGCCGGGGACGCCCCGGCCGACGGCGAGGGGCGGCACCGGCCGGCCCGCCGGTTCCCGCGCCCGCTGCTGATCGGCGGGGCCGCCGCGGCGGCCACCCTGGTCGTCAGCCTCGGCATCGGCGCCCTGGCCCTGCCGGGCGGGGAAGACCCGCGGACCGACCCGGCCGCCGCCGACGGCCCGGTCGCCGCCGCGCCGGCCGACCCCGACGCGACGTCCGCTCCGGCCGCCCCCTCGCCGAGCGCCTCACCCACCACCGCCCGCCCGTCGGCCACGCCGAGCCGGACCACCATGCCGACGCCGAAGCCCAGCCGGTCCACCGCCGCGTCGCGGAGCAACCAGCGCAGCACCCCGGCGACGACGTCCCGCAGCGTCGCCGGGACGGGCGTCACAAGCCAGGCCCGGCAGGTCGTCGACCTGGTCAACGCCGAACGGGCCAAGGCCGGCTGCGGCGCACTGAAGATCAACAGCAAGCTGACCACCGCCGCCCAGGCGCACAGCCAGGACCAGGCCGACCACCGGAAGATGTCGCACGACGGCAGCGACGGCAGCGGCGTCGGCGAGCGGCTCGACCGGGTCGGGTACGCGTGGCGCGCGTACGGCGAGAACGTCGCCTGGAACCAGCAGACCCCGGCCGCGGTGATGAACGCCTGGATGAACAGCTCCGGGCACCGGGCCAACATCCTGAACTGCTCGTTCACCGAGATCGGCGTCGGCGTGGCCACCAGCGACGGGCCGTACTGGACGCAGGACTTCGGCACCCCGCGCTGAGGCGGCGGTCGTGACCCCTGCGGCCCGGGCGAGTCGTCGCAGGGGCCCCGCTCGTTGCACCGGATGAGGCCCGCCGAGGCGGTACGTGGGGGCGGTGGGCCCGACCGGGCGGCCGGGGGCCGCCAGCTACCCGGGAGCTGCCGATGCGGATCCGGCTGCGCTCGCCCGGCGTCCGGCGTGGGCCGCGCCGGCTGCTGCGGTCACTCGTCGCGGTGATGCTGCTCACGGCGGCGTACGGCTGCCGGGCGGACCTGCTCCCACCGGGAGCGCCCACCCCGTGGCCGGCCGACTCGGCCCGGCACTGGCGCTGGCAGTGGCAGCTCACCGGGCCGCTCGACACCACGGTCGACGCGGACGTGTTCCTGCTCGACCCGGTGCGTACCACCGCCACCGAGACCGCGGCGCTGCGCGCCCGGGACCGCCGGCTGATCTGTCAGGTCGCCGTCGGCTCGTACGCCCGGACGGACCCGGACGCCGACCGGTACCCGGCGGCGGTGCGCGGCGGGGCGGGCCCCCGGCCGGACACCCGCTGGGTGGACGTCCGGCGGTGGGACATGCTGGAACCGATCCTCGCCGACCGGTTCCGGCTCTGCCGGGGCAAGGGCTTCGGCGCGGTGGCGCTGGCCGACTCCGACGGGTACGCCCACCGACCCGGCCTCCCCCTGGGCTTCGACGACCAGTTGCTGTTCAACCGGCGGGTCGCCGCGCTGGCCCGCACGCTGAGCCTCTCCCCCGGCCTGCTGGGCGACGTGCCGCAGGTGGCCGCGCTGGCGCCGGACTTCGACTTCGCGGTCGACGAGGAGTGCGTCCGGCTGCGCCGGTGCGCCAAGCTGCTGCCGTTCGCCGAGGCCGGAAAGCCGGTGTTCCACGTCGAGTACACCGGCGACCCCGCCGAGTTCTGCGTGACCACGGTCGGGTACGGCTTCGCCTCGATGCGCAAGGACCGCCAGCTCGACGCATGGCGGACACCGTGCCCGGCCGCTCCCTGACCACCCGGCCCAGCAGCAGCGGACCGGGCGGTCGATCCTGCCGTCACATCGACGGGACGCACCCCGGGCGGCGGGGCCGGTCGGGGTGCTCCGGGGCGCCCAGGGTCAGCCCCGGAGCGCCCCCCGGGGCCTGGGCTGGCAGCGGGGACAGCTGTACGAGGAGCGGTTCATGAACGCCTCGCGGCGCATCGGCGTCCCGCACCGCCGGCACGGCTCACCCTCCCGGCCGTACGCGTTGAGGGCGCGGTCGAAGTAGCCGCTCTCGCCGTTGACGTTGACGTACAGGGCGTCGAAGCTGGTGCCGCCCTCGGTGATCGCCTCGCCGAGGACGTTGCGGACGTGGCCGAGCAGCCGCAGCGTGGTCGGCCCGGTCAGCGCGTCGGTCGGCCGGGCGCCGTGCAGCCGGGCCCGCCACAGCGCCTCGTCGGCGTAGATGTTGCCGACCCCGGAGATCAGGGTCTGGTCGAGCAGCGCCCGCTTCACCTCGGTGCGCCGGCGGCGCAGGGTGGTGACGAACGCGTCGTCGGAGAACTCCGGGTCCATCGGGTCCCGGGCGATGTGGGCGATCTCCCCCGGCAGTTCCGCCCCGCCCTCGGAGACCGACAGCCCGCCGAACGTACGCTGGTCGACGAAGCGCAGCTCGGGGCCGTCGTCGGCGAACCGGAACCGGACCCGCAGGTGCAGCTCGTCGGCCGCCGTGGCCGGCTGGAGCAGCAGCTGGCCGGACATGCCGAGGTGCCCGACGATGGCGTCACCGCTGTCCAGCGGCAGCCACAGGTACTTGCCGCGCCGCCGCACGTCGCGCACCGTCCGCCCGGCCAGCACGTCGGCGAAGTGCGCCGGGCCGGCCAGGTGGCGGCGGACCGCCCGGGGGTGGCGCACCTCGACGGCGGCGATCCGCCGGCCGATGACCCACTGGGCCAGGCCCTGCCGGACGGTCTCGACCTCGGGCAGCTCAGGCATGGCCCGCCTCGTCGGCCGCCCGGGCGTCCGGCGCGCTGCCGCCGGCCGGGGCAGTGGCGGAGCCGTTCGCCCCGCCGGGCGCGCTCGCCCCCACCGCCGCCGGCATCCCGGCCTCTCCAGGCCCTCCAGGCCCTCCAGGCTCTCCGGACCCTCGGGGCTCTCCGGGCTCTCCGGGCTCTCCGGGCAATGACTGTTCGGCCGCCGCCCGCTCGGCGGCAGCACGCTCGGCCTGGGCGGTCAGCTCGGCGGCGTCCCGCTCGGCCTGGTCCCGCTCGGCCTGGGCGGTCAGCTCCCGCCAGGCGGACTCGGCGGCCCGCTGCTCGGCCTCCTTCTTGCTGCGCCCCTCCGCCCCGCCGTAGCGGTTGCCGGCGACCACCACCCAGGCGGTGAACGTCTTGAGGTGGTCGGGGCCGGTGCCCTCGATCCGGTACTCCGGGACGCCCAGCCCCAGCGCGGCGGTCAGCTCCTGCAAGCTGGTCTTCCAGTCCAGCGCGGCGCCCCGCCCGGCCGACTCCGCCATCAGCGGGTCGAACAGCCGGTGGATCACGAGGGCCGCGGTGTCGAGGCCGTACTGGAGGTAGATCGCGCCGAGCAGGGCCTCCAGGGTGTCGGCGAGGATGCTCGCCTTGTCCCGGCCGCCGGTGCTCTCCTCGCCCTTGCCCAGCAGCAGGTAGGCGCCCAGCCCGTCCGCGCCCAGCCCGCGCGCCACGTCGGCGAGCGCGCGCATGTTCACCACGCTCGCCCGCAGCTTCGCGAGCTGCCCCTCGGGCAGGTCGGGATGGTTGTGGAAGAGCGCGGCGGTGATCACCACGCCGAGTACCGAGTCGCCGAGGAACTCCAGCCGCTCGTTGGTGGGCAGGCCGCCGTTCTCATACGCGTATGAGCGGTGGGTCAGGGCCCGCTCCAGCAGTTCCGGGTCCAGCGAGACCCCGAAGGCGGACTCCAGGTGGCCGACGGGGGCCCGCCGCCGCTTGTCGTTGATCATGATGCGGTTACCTCTTCGTTCGCGACCGGGCGGGCCGCGCGCGGCAGGCCCCCCGGGTCGGCGCGGAGCGCGCGGCCGGTCGGGCCGGGACGGGACGGGAGGTCACAGGCTCACCTCGGTATCGGTGGTGCGATCGGCGTGGTCACCGGGCTGGGAGGGGGTTTGCGGAGCACGATCGAGCAGCGCGGAGACCGTTTCGGTGGCCCGCCGACGCCACAGGTGGGCGGCGAGGGCGATGCCGGAGGCGACGTCGTCCTCGCGGGCCGCGCCGTGGCAGACGACCACCGTCCCGGCCACCCCCAGCAGGGCCGCCGCCCGGGGGACGCCGCCGCTGGCGGGCGGTCCGCCGGCCATCGCGTACGCGCCCTCGATCGCCTTGAGCAGCACGTTGCCGGTGAAGCCGTCGGTCACCACCACATCGGCGCGCGCGCCGGAGGCGATGTCGTACCCCTCGACGAGGCCGACGTAGCGCGCTCCGTGGGGCAGCGGCACGGCGGCGAGCATCGGATCGGCGGTGCGCCGCAGCCGGTCCCCCTTGCCGGCCTCGGTCCCCACGGACAGCAGCCCGACCCGGGGCTCGGCCACCCCGTGCGCCACGGCCGCATAGGCCGCACCGAGCACGGCGTGCCGGACCAGCGTGGCGGGGCCGGGTTCCAGGGAGCCACCGACGTCGAGCAGCACCACCGGGCCGGCGACCGCCGGCAGGGTGGCCACCAGCGCCGGCCGTCGCACGTGTGGCCAGCGGCCGAGGCCCAGGGCGGCGGCGGTGACGGTGGCACCGGTGGCACCGGCGGAGACCACCGCGTCGGCGATCCCGTCGCGGACGGCGGTGACCGCCGCCCGCACGGTGCTGTCGGCGCGGGCGGCGACGGGGTGGTCGGCCATGCCGACGGCGGCCCGCACCGGCCGGACCGTGACCCGGATGCGCTGCACCGGGTCGAGGGCACCGATCAGCCCGTCGGCGACCTCGGCGGGGCCGACAAGCAGGAGGTGCAGGTCCGGGTCGGCGCGCATGGCCCGCAGAGCGCCGTCAACCACGACGGCGGGAGCTTCGTCCCCGCCGAGGAGGTCAACGGCGATCCGCGCGGTGCCCGGCTCCACCGGGACGCCAGCCGGAACGGGCCGGCCGGCGACGGCGGAAGCCGGGGCACCGGGCGATCGCCAGGATGCGCGCGCCACCCGACCTGGGGTCGGGGGCGTCACTCGGCGTCCAGGTCAGACCTCGATGACCTGGCGGCCGTTGTACGTACCGCAGACGGAACAGGCGGTGTGCGGCAGCTTCGCCGACTTGCACTGCGGGCAGGCCACGGTCGCGACCACGGTCGCCTTCCAGTTCGCCCGGCGGGACCGGGTGTTGCTGCGCGACATCTTGCGCTTCGGGACGGCCACGGTTCTTACTCCTCTGTACGGGTCAGTTGCGACAGGCCCGCCCAACGCGGGTCGATCTGCTGGTGACTGTGGTCGGCCGGCAGATCGTCCCGCTGCACCCCGCACTCGGGGCACAAGCCTGGGCAGTCCTCCCGGCAGAGCGGGTTGGTCGGCAGCGCGAGCACCACCGCGTCCCGCAGCGCCGGCTCCAGGTCGATCAGATCGTCCTGCATCCGGCCCACCTCGTCCTCGTCGGTCGTCTCGTCCGTGGTGCTGTCCTCGTACGCGTACAGCTCCTGGACGTTCACGGCCACCGAGTCGTTGATCTCGCGCAGGCACCGGCCGCACTCGCCCCGGACGAGACCGCTGACGGTCCCCGAGACGAGCACGCCCTCGGACACCGACTGCAGCCTCAGGTCGAGGTCGAGGTCGGTGCCCTCCGGCACGCCGATCAACTCCCCGCCGAGGTCCGCCGGTGCCGGGACGACCCGCTTGACCGTACGCAACGCGCCAGGGCGACGCGGCAGCTCCCTCGTGTCGAGGACCAGCGGCGCCTTGGGGTTGAGTGATGAAGACGAGTGTTTGGGCATAGTCAGACTCCGGCCGGTGAGAGGCCGACAAAAAAGGTTACCTGGGCGACCGCCGGACCGTCGAACCGGGGGCGACGCCTGACCCGCCTGTCGGCTGCTGAGGTGCCGCTCAGAAGGGTAGCGGGCGATCCGCCTCGTCCCCACCGAAGGTCCCGATCTCCCGCAGCGCGTGCATCTTGTCCCGGCCGCGCTCTATCGAGGCGAGCGCCCGGGTGAGGAACTGCTCGAAGTTCGCCAGCGCGGTGTCGACGTAGTCGTCGACCTCCTCGCGCAGCCGTTGCGCCTCGGCCCGGGCCTCGCCGATGATCCGGGCCCCCTCGTGCTCGGCCGAGACGGTGATCTCGTTCACCGACACCAGGCGGGCGTGTTCCGCCTCACCCTCGCTGATGATCCGGTCGGCCTCGCGCTTGCCGGCGTCCATGATCTTGTCCCGCTCCCCGAGCAGGGCGGCTGCCCGGCGCAGGTCGGCGGGGAGCTCGGCGCGCATCTCGTCGAGGATGGCGATCATCTCGCCCCGGTCGACCATGCAGTTGTTCCGCGACATCGGGACGGAGCGGGCCTGCTCCACCATGGCGATCAGTTCGTCGATGCGATCGAGCGGGTCCACCGGTACCTCACTCCTGTCGTTCGTCGGCCGACCTACATGATGCGGGCTACGGCCGGATTCCCGCTCGACCCATCATGTCGCGCCAGGGCCACCGCCCGCAGGTCCGCCCCGTCCGGCGCGCGTCGTGTCGCGCCCGGCGGGGCCGATCGGGCACGCGCGGGCCCGACGAATCGCCCGCAACGGGGCGATCCGGTGGCCGTCGCACGAGATCGGACGTACGGGTCAGGGGTGCGGGGTGAGGCGGGACCGGAGGGCGTCGCGGACCAGGTCCGGGACGTGGGAGGAGATGTCGCCGCCCCACTTGGCCACGTCCTTGACGAGGCTGGAGGAGAGGAAGGAGTAGAGCGGGTTGGTCGGCATGAACAACGTCTCCACCCCGGCCAGGCCCATGTTCATCTGGGCCATCTGGAGCTCGTAGTCGAAGTCGCTGACCGCCCGCAGGCCCTTGATCAGGACGCTGGCCTGCTGCGCCCGGCAGAAATCGACCAGCAGGCCGCGGAAGGACGCGACCCGCACATTGTCGTACGAGGACGTCACCTCCCGGAGCATGTCGATCCGCTCCTCGACAGTGAACAGGCCACTCTTCGACTGGTTCACCAGCACGCCGACGATCACCTCGTCGAAGAGCCGGGCGGCCCGCCCGATGATGTCGAGGTGTCCATTGGTGACCGGGTCGAACGAGCCGGGGCACACCGCACGTCTCATGAGCGGCGACCGTACCAAAGGGTGGTTTCCCCGTATCGGCGGCTGCGCTCCCCGGTGACGCCTTGCACCCAGGCGACCGGGCCGGTCCGGCTGGACCGCTCCACCACCACCAGGGCGTCCGCCGCCAGCCAGTCGCCGTCGACCAGCGCGGCCAGCAGCGCGGTGACCTCGGCGTCGGGCACGGCGTACGGCGGGTCGGCGAACACCACGTCGTACGGCCCGCCGTCCGGCCCGGCCGCCAGCACCGTGGCGACCCGGCCGGTGACCAGCCGGGCGGCCGGGGCGGCCCGCAGCGCGGCGATGTTCTCCCGGACCACGCGGGCGGCCCGGGGATCGGACTCGACCAGCAGCACGTGCGCCGCGCCCCGGGACAGCGCCTCCAGCCCGACCGCGCCGGACCCGGCGTACAGGTCAGCGAAGCGCGCACCGGCCAGGTCGACGTCGGCCTGCACCGCGCTGAACAGCGCCTCCCGCACCCGGTCGGAGGTGGGTCGGGTGCCGGCGCCGGGCGGCGCGGCGATCCGCCGGCCGCCGAGCGTCCCGGCCACGATCCGGGTCACCGCCTGCTCCTGCTCATGCCCCGACGCTACGCGACCCCGCAGGGCGCCACGGTGCGTGCCGCGGGCGTCGCGCCGCGATCACCGGGCGTGCATCAATGATCTCGAATCGATAACATCATTCTCGGAGGTTTCTGTGCGCTGTGCCGGCCGGTCCGTTCTCGCTAGGGTCTGCCGGTGCCGGCCGCGTCCCGCCGGCCCACCGGCGCCGGGAGGCGTCGTCGCGGGCGCGCCGAACCCGGCCGCGACCGCTGACCGCCGTTGCCCCGCGCCGCACCCCTGACGTTTCTTCACCCCGGGAGTACGCGTGATCCGTCCCAAGCTGTCGCCGCGGCGGCCGATCGTCGTGGCCGCCGCCGCCCTGGCCGGCCTCGCCACGGCGTTCGCGGCGTCGTCTCCGGCGCTGGCTACCAGCCCGTCCCCGCAGCCGTCGTCGTCGCCGACCACGCCCGCGCCGACGCCGGCCGCGAGCGAGACGCCGGCCACGCCCGCCCCGGAGGGACCGAGCTGCGTCAGCGCCGCCGACGCGCGGTACACGCACATCTTCCGCGGCAAGCGCGGCGAGGCCAGCATCACGCTGGTCAACGGCCCGCTCTGCGCGGGCGAAGAGCAGTCCTTCGCGCTGGTCTCGTACGTCGCCCCGTCGGCGAAGTTCGCCCTGCCGCAGTACGTACTCAGCAAGTCGGTGGACAAGTTCACCTCGGTCGCCAAGGACGAGGTGGGCACCCGGACGACGCTGAAGTTCAAGGTCGAGGTCCCCACCTGCTACACCCAGGTCGACTTCGTCTTCGGTGACAAGATCATCGACCCGCTGACCGAGGACGGCCCGACCTATGGCAACCGCAAGGTCGGCAGCCCCAAGGGCATCGGCTCCCATTCGACGGGCGACGCGGCGTTCTACAAGGGCAAGAACGACGACGCCTGGTACAACGGCGGCGGCGAAACCTGCCAGGCCGCGCCCGAGGTGGTCGTCGAGTCCGACTGCGTCGGCAAGGTCACGTTCAACCTGATCAACCGCAACGGCAACGCTGCCGCGAACTTCGTGATCACCACCGACAAGGGCTACAACAAGGCCGTCACGGTCCCCCTGCGCAGCATCGAGAAGGTCGAGCTGGACGCCGCCGCCGTGGACGGCCAGATCACCGTCACCGCGAACGAGAAGAGCCTCTGGACCGGCACCCAGCAGCCCCCGGCCGAATGCCAGGAGCCCGAGGTCGGCGAGCCGGAGACCTCCTACGAGTCCACCTGCGACGAGCTGGTCCTGCTGGTCCAGAACCCGAAGAACGGCGCCAGCCTGACCTCGACCTTCACCCCGAGCACCGGCAAGCCGCAGACCGTCACCATCGAGCCGGGCACCAACAAGCCCGTGCGCTTCCCGGCCTCCAAGGGGCTGACCGTCGCCGTCACCGGCGACCTGGAGTCCGCCGAGCCGATCAAGTGGACCGCCCCGCTGAACGGCTGCGACGAGGGCGGCACCGGTGGCGGCGACCAGGACGGTGGCCTGCCGGTGACCGGCGCGGCGGCCGGTGGCATTGCCGCGGGCGCGGTGGCCCTGCTGGCGGCCGGCGCGATGCTCTTCGTCGTCGCCCGGCGTCGACGGATCCGCTTCACCTCCTGACCCACTGAGCCGGCCTGACCCGCCAGCCGACCTGACCCGCTGAGCTGATCGGGTTCACCCCGAACCGCACGACCCGAGGGCGCGTCGACCACCCGGCCGACGCGCCCTCGCCACGTCCCACCACCCCACCCCACCCTCGCCCCGCCCCGCCCCGCCCCGCAGAATCGCGCTCTTTCACGGAATTAGTGGCGTCGTGCTCGCCGGAGGCCACTAATTCCGTGAAAGAGCGCAACCTCGCGTGGGACGCGGCGGGGGTGGGGGCCAGGGTCATTGCGTTGTCGCGGGTGCGGTCCCTGGTCGGCCCGGGGACCGTGGCCGGGGCAGAGTTGTGCGCGCGGCGGTCGATGCCGTGGGCGGTTTCGGCAGGCCGGGCGCTGATGTTCAGACCCAGCCAGGGCCGCTGCGCCTATGGAGCTGAGTCGTCCACGTCATCACCGCCGGTCGGGCCACCGCCGTCGCATCACCCACCGCCGTCGCGTTACCCACCACCGTCGGGTCGTCGCTCACGGTCGCCGAGCGCGGCTGATGTCGTATCCGACTCAGCTCCATAGGCACCGGGAGACACACCTGCCGTGGAGCGACACCCACGCCAGGGACTCCCAGACATCCTGATCAAAGCGCTCCCACCCGACTTCGCAATCGCCCTGGAGTGGGGTGGGTGGGGTGGTCAGTTGGTGAGGAGGAGTCGGTCGATCAGGGTTAGGTAGGCTGGGTTCTCATCGTCGTTGGTCAGCAGGACCAGCCGGCGGTCGGAGCCCGGCAACCAGGCGACGAACGCCTTGAAGCCGAGGTTGTGCCCGGAGTGGCTGATCGACCGCTCCCCCGCCAGCGGGCCGACGAAGCAGCCGTACCCGTACGCCTGCGGCCCGGAGCCGGCCTGCACGTGAGCGGTGATCATCCGCGCGACCGAGGCGGGGGCGAGCAGCCGGGCGTCCCGCAGCCCGTCGAACCAGGCCAGTAGGTCGTCGGCGGTGCACCAGACGTCACCTGCGCCCATGTTCACCGTGTCCAGGTCCCAGGAGTGCACCGGACGGCCACCGGAGTGGCCCGTCGCCACGTCGGCGCGTCCCGCGCCGGAGCCGGCGAAGCTGCCGGTCATGCCCAGCGGCGCGAAGACCTCCTCCGCCAGGAAGTCCCGGTACGGCCGGTCGGCGGCCCGCTCGACGGCCCGGGCGAGCAGGACGTAACCCGGGCTGCTGTAGTGCCAGCCCGCACCGGGGGCGAACAGCGGTGGGACCGCGCGGAACCCGGCCAGCAGCTCGTCGGGGTCGACCGCGCCGGCCAGGTCGAGCAGCGGGTACTCCTCCCAGTGTCCGAGCCCCGAGGTGTGGGTGAGCAGGTGGTGCAGGGTGATGGGCCGCCAGGCGTGCGGGCAGTTCGACACCCACCGATCGACGGGGTCGTGCACGTCGAGCCTTCCCCGCTCGGCGAGGAGCAGGACGGCTGCGGCGGCCATGTTCTTGCTGATCGAGGCGATCTGGAACCGGGTCCGGGCGGAGCAGGGCCGACCGGTGGTGTCGTCGGCGAGGCCGGAGACCTGCTCGACGGCGCGCCGGCCGCCCTGGGCCAGCAGCACAGCTCCACGGTGGAGGGACGGGGTGGACATCGACCGAGTCTAGGAGCGGAAGCGCCCCCGGTGGGGACCGCCGATGACCCTCGCGGCCGGCGAAACCGCTCCTTGGTCGACTCGGTGTGCGGCACAACGCTCCGCCCGACAGGAGGCCGCCCGGCGCCCCGCCGGGAGTCGATCACCCCACCCGGAGTCGATCCCCACCCAGGGCGGGATCAGCCCTTCTCCAGGTACTCCGCGCGTTCCTCGTCGACCAGGGCGGCCACCGAGGCGGCCAGCGCTGGGTGACGTTCCAGCTCCGGGTCCTCCTCGACCAGGGCGATCGCCTCGGCCCGGGCGTCCCGGATCAGGTCGGCGTCGCGTCTCAGCGACAGCAGCCGCAGGTGCGAGCGCCGGCCGGACTGGGTGGCCCCGAGCACGTCGCCCTCGCGGCGCTGTTCCAGGTCCAGCTCGGCGAGCTTGAAACCGTCCGTGGTGGACGCCACCGCGTCGAGGCGCTCCCGGGCCGAGGAGCCCTCGGCCGCCTCGCTGACCAGCAGGCAGAGCCCGGCCGCCGAGCCCCGGCCCACCCGGCCGCGCAGCTGGTGCAGCTGGGAGACGCCGAACCGGTCGGCGTCCAGCACGATCATCACGGTGGCGTTGGGCACGTCGACGCCGACCTCGACGACCGTGGTGGCGACCAGCACGTCCAGGTCACCGGAGGCGAAGGAGCGCATCACGGCGTCCTTCTCGTCGGCGGGCAGCTTCCCGTGCAGGACGCCGATCCGCAGCCCGTGCAGCGGCCCCTCGGCGAGCAGTGGGGCGACCTCGGTCACCGCGAGCGGGGGCCTGCGGCCGTTGTCGTCCTCGCGGGGCGGCTCCTCCTCGCTCTGCGGACCTTGTTCGAGGTCCGGCGCCTCCGCGTTGGCTGCTCCGGCCCCGGACCCCGAATCGCCGATCCGCGGGCACACCACGTACGCCTGGTGGCCGGCGGCGACCTCCTCGCGGAGCCGGCGCCAGGCCCGGTCCAGGAAGGCGGGCTTCTCGGCGACCGGCACCACGTGGGAGGCGATCGGCGAGCGCCCCTGCGGGAGCTGGGACAGCGTGGACGTCTCCAGGTCGCCGTAGACGGTCATCGCCACCGTGCGCGGGATCGGGGTGGCCGTCATCACCAGCACGTGCGGCGGCTGGTCGGCCTTGGAGCGCAACGCGTCGCGCTGCTCCACGCCGAACCGGTGCTGCTCGTCGACCACGACGAGGCCCAGGTCGGCGAAGTCCACCCCCTCGTAGAGCAGGGCGTGGGTGCCGAGCACGATCCCGGCCCGGCCGCCGGCCACCTCGGCGAGGGCCTGCCGGCGGGCTGCCGCGCCGAGCGAGCCGGTGACCAGCTCGACCCGGGTGGCGTCGTCGGCGGCACCCAGCTCGCCGGCCCGGGCGAGCGGGCCGAGCAGGTCGAGCATCCCCCGGTGGTGCTGGGCGGCGAGCACCTCGGTCGGGGCGAGCAGCGCGGCCTGCCCACCGGCGTCGACCACCTGGAGCATCGCCCGCAGCGCCACCACCGTCTTGCCGGAGCCGACCTCGCCCTGGAGCAGCCGGTGCATCGGGTGCGCGACGGTCAGGTCGGCGGCGATCTCCGCGCCGACCGTCCGCTGGCCGGGGGTCAGCTCGTACGGCAGCCGGGCGTCGAACGCGTCGAGCAGCCCACCGGCGCGCGGCGGCCGGGCCTTCGCCGGCCAGGCGGCGGCCCGGAGCTTGCGCTGCACGAGGGTGAGCTGCACGGCGAACGCCTCGTCCCACTTGAGCCGGCGGCGGGCCCGGTACAGGTTCTCCTTGCTGGACGGCCGGTGGATCTCGCGCAGCGCGGTGCCGATCCCGACCAGTTTGCGGTCGGCCCGGACGGTGGCGGGCTGCGGGTCCTCCGGCGGGGTGAGGGTGTCCAGCACCACCCGCACGCAGCGGGCGATCACCCAGGTCGGCACCGCCGCCGCGGCCGGGTACACCGGGATCAGCGCACCGGCGAACTCCTCGACCTCCTCGCCGACCGCGGCCTCGCCGTCGTCACCGTCGCCGAGCATGACGTACTCCGGGCCGTTGAGCTGCCGCTTGCCCCGGAACTCGGTGACCTTGCCGGCGAACAGGCCCCACCGGCCGGGGCGCAGCTCCCGCTCCCGCCACGCCTGGTTGCCGAAGAAGGTCAGGGTGAGCACGCCGCCGGAGTCGTCCCCGACGGTCACCTCCAGCAGGTTGCCCCGGCGCTGGCGCATCGGCCGCACGGCGGTTCTCTGCACCTGGGCCAGGACGGTGACCTGCTCGCCGACGTCCAGAGAGCGGATGTCGGTGTGCTCGCCGCGCTCGTCGTACCGACGGGGGAAGTGGTAGACCAGGTCACCGGCGGTGTGCAGGTCGAGGTGCGCGGCCAGGGCCTTGGCCGTCTTGTCCCCGACCAGCGTCTTCAGCGGCGTGTCGACCGTGGCCGGCTCGGACGTCGTCATTCGACCCCCACCAGGAGCGGATAGTGCGGTTGGCCGCCCGGGTACGTCTGGACCTCGACGAACGGCCAGCGCCGGGCGATGTGCTCGCGGACGGCCTCGGCCAGCCCGTCGGGGGCGTCCGCGCCGGAGAGCAGGGTGACCAGCTCGCCGCCGCCGCCGAGCATCCGGTCGACCACGGCGGCGCAGGTGTCGGCCAGGTCGACGCCGATCAGATGCACCTCCCCCTCGACCAGGGCGAGCACGTCGCCGGGGCGGCACGGGCCGGCGACCGTCAGCGCCTCCCGGCTGGCCCAGCAGACCTCGGCGTACCGGCACGCGCCCGCGGCCTCGGCCATCGCGATCACGTCGTCGGCGAAGCGGCGCTCCGGGTCGCGCACGGCGAGGGCTGCCAGCGCCTGCACCGGCGACCGGGTCGGCACCACGCTGACCTTCACCCCCAGCGCGTGCGCCTCCCGCGCGGCGGCGCTCGCCACGGCCTGGGTGTTCGGGTCGTTGGGCAGCACCACCACCCGGGCCGCCGCCGTGGCCCGGATGGCGTCGAGCAGCTCACCGATGGACGGGTTGCCCGGCACCACCGTCGCCCCCTCGCCCTCGAACAGCTCCGCCATGCCGACGCCGGAGGCGACCACCACGGCCGCCCGGCCGTCCCGGGCCGGGGCAGGCGTGGCCACCTGGTCCGCGAAGCGGGTCACCGAGATCCGGTACGGCCGGCCGGCCTCCACCCCCGCCTCCACGGCCGCTCCCACGTCGTTGACGTGCACGTGCACGTTCCAGGTGGTCGACGCCGCATCGGTGGCCCCGTCGCCGACCACCACCAGCGAGTCGCCGAGCCCGGCCAGGGTCTCCCGCAGCCCGGCGACCGCCTCGGGCCCGGCGTCGAGCAGGAACTGCACCTCGTACGCGTACTCCGCCGAGCCGGTCTCCCGGGCGGCGGTGGCCGGCTGGCGGGCCTCGCGCGGGGCGAACGCCGGCCGGGCCGGGCTCTCCCCTGTGATCACCTCGACCAGCGCGTCGAGCAGCAGGCACAGGCCCCGACCACCTGCGTCGACCACTCCGGCGCGGGCCAGGGCCGGCAACTGCTCGGGGGTGCGCGCCAGGGCCCGGGCCGCGGCCCCGGCCGCCTCTCGGGCGACGGTGCGCAGGTCGTCGCTGTCCGCCGACTCGGCCGCCCCGGCCGCCGCCGCGACCACGCTGAGCAGGGTGCCCTCAACCGGGCGGGCGACGGCGGCGTACGCCGCCGCGGTGGCGTCGCGCAGCGCGGCGGCCAACTGGCGGCCCCGCACCACCGGCACGGCGGCCAGGGCTTCGGCGAAGCCGCGCAGGATCTGCGAGAGGATCACCCCGGAGTTGCCCCGGGCGCCGAGCAACGCGCCGCGCGCCATCAGCCGCAGCGCGTGCCCGTGCGGGGTGGACCCGCCGTCGCCGACGGTGGCCAGGTCCATCGCCAGGGCCTGCTGGGCCGAGGTGAGGGTGAGCACGAGGTTGGTGCCGGTGTCGCCGTCGGGGACCGGGTAGACGTTGAGGTCGTCGATCTCCCCCTGGTGCCGGCGGAGCGCGGCCAACCCGCCCGCGCACCAGCGGCGCACCGCGGCGGCGTCGAGGGTGTCCAGCACGGCGAGAAGCCTACTGGCGCGCACCGACACGCGCCCGGGCCGACCGTCCCGTCCCGGCGTGTCCGCTCGACAGGGGCCGGTTGGCCAGGCACGGGAGCATCGGGTAACCTGACCAGGTTGCCCGGGCAGCGCCTGGTGGTGACCTCATGAACGTTTTTCAAGACCCAGGAGTATCCCGTGGCTAGCGTTTGCGACGTCTGTGGCAAGGGACCGGGCTTCGGCCACAACGTGTCCCACTCGCACCGGCGGACCAACCGCCGCTGGAACCCGAACATCCAGTCGGTGCGCACCCCGGCCGGTGGCGGCAACACCAAGAAGTTGCAGGTCTGCACCTCCTGCATCAAGGCCGGCAAGGTCACCCGCGCCTGACGCGGTAGCGCCGACCCACCTTTCGCCGAAAAACCGGCGGGCCCTAGGGCCCGCCGGTTTTTCGTGTCCGCTTGCGGGCGGAGCGAGGGCGGGGCGTCAGAGGGTACGGCCGAAGGAGAGGCAGCCCGGGGCGTCCTTGTAGTACCCGAAGTTCGGGATGCGCTCGTACCCGGCCGAGGTGTACATGGCGATCGCCTCGGGCTGCTTGTCCCCGCACTCCAGGATGAGCCGCTTGCGCCCGTGCTCGCGCGCCGACCGCTCGACGGCCACGAGCACCGCCCGCGCCACGCCCCGTCCGCGCGCCACGGGGCTGGTGTACATCCGCTTCAGCTCCGCGGTGTCCCCGGCGTCGCCGTGGCTGCGCCAGCCGCCGCACCCCACCGGCTCCCCGGCCAGGTAAGCGACCAGGAACGCCCCGCCCGGCGGCTCGAACTCGACGGCGTCGACCGGGGTGTCGTCCCCGCTGCCCCCGTACCGCTGGCCCAGGTCCGTCAGGGCGGCCCGGACGAGCCGCTGCGACTCCGGCGAGTCGAAGCGGGCCGCGCGGATCTCGATCTCACTCACCGGTAAAGGGTACGTCCCTGACCAGCCGTTACCGGAAGTGGTCCCAGCCGGCCGGCCCGGCGTACGGTGCGCCGTCGACGGTCACGCCACCGCCCTCGACCACCCGGCCGACCGGCCGCCACGGCGTGGGCAGCGCCACCGCCGGGGGGAAGGTCGCGGCCAGCGCATGATCGTCGCCACCGCTGAGGATCCACGAGTACGGGTCGACCCCGAGCGCCTGGGCGGTGTCGCGCATCTGCCGGGGCACCTCGAAGGCGTCCCGGCGCACGTCGATGCCGACCCCACTGGCCCGGGCCACGTGTCCGAGGTCGGCCAGCAGCCCGTCCGACACGTCGATCATGGCGGTGGCGCCGAGCCGGGCGGCGTGCGGGCCGGCCGGGTACGGCACCTCGGGCCGCCGGTACGCCTCGACCAGCAGCTTCGGGGTGCGGAAGCCCCGGGACAGCACGGTGTACCCGGCGGCGGCGTACCCGCTGCGGCCGGCCAGGGCCAGCACGTCCCCCGCTCGGGCGCCCGAGCGGAGCACCGGGGCCAGCCCGCCCAGGTCACCGAGGGCGGTGACCGCGATCGTCAGCGTCGGGCTGGCGGACATGTCTCCGCCGACCACGCTCGCCCCCACCGTGGCAGCCTCGGCGGCCAGCCCGTCGGCCAGCTCCTCGGCCCAGGCCGGGTCGAGGTCCGCCGGCAGGCACAACGCCACCAGCAGGGCGGTCGGGGTGCCGCCCATCGCCGCGATGTCGGCCAGGTTGGCCGCCGCAGCCCGGTGCCCCACGTCCCGGGCGCTGGACCAGTCCCGCCGGAAGTGCCGCCCCTCGACCAACACATCGGTGGACGCGACGACGCGGGCGTCCGGCGCGACCAGCACCGCCGCGTCGTCGCCGGGCCCCAGCAGGCAGGCCGCCCCCTGGGGCAGCCGGGCGGTGACCCGGTCGATCAACCCGAACTCGCCGATCCCGGCCACACTCATGCCCGTCCCCCGTCGCGCCCGTACCCGCCGGGGGCCTGGAACCGTTCCGCGGCCCACCCGCTGTCGCGCCCGTCGCGCTCGCTCACCGCTTCTCCTTGGCCACCGATAGGGATCAGACCTGGTCCGTAGGGTAGTTTCACCCTTCGGGCCGCCCTCGGGCGGCGACGGACGGAGGTCGAGACGTGGTACAGGCGTACATCCTCATCCAGACCGAGGTCGGGCGGGCGCGTGACGTGGCCGATCTGATCGCGGACCTTGCCGGCGTGGTGCGCGTCGACGCCGTCACCGGCCCGTACGACGTGGTCGTGCTCACCGAGGCGAACACGGTCGACGAGCTCGGCAAACTCATCGTCAGCAACGTGCAGATGGTGCCCGGCATCACCCGCACCCTCACATGTTCGGTGGTGCGCCTGTAAGTGGACGAGATCACTTCCTCCTCCGACAAGACCGACAGTTCCGGCAGGACCGACGGGGCTGACGGGCGGACCCAGGGACCGCCGCGCCGGGACCGGGCCAACCGGCGCGCGGCGCTGGTGGCCACGCTGATCGCCGTTCCGGTGACCGTGGCCGTCGCCGGGTTCACCCTCGCCAAGCTCGCCCCGGGCACCCCGGCCGCCGAGCCGGCCCCGTCGGCGACCAGCGCCCGGCCGCAGTCCACCGCGCCGGTCGAGATGGCCGCCCCGAAGCTGCCCGACCGGCCCGAGATCGTGTGTCGCGCCCTGACGTCGCAGCTCCCGTCGACCGTGCGGGGCCTGGGCCAGCGGCCGGTCACCGCCGGCCCCGAGCAGAACGCCGCATACGGCGACCCGGCGCTCACCGTCGCCTGCGGCGGCGACGAGCCCACCCCCGGGTCCACCGACGACGTCTGGGTGGTCAACAAGGTCTGCTGGTACGCGGTCGAGGGGCCGGACGCGACCGTGCTCACCACCCTCGACCGGGAGACCGCCGTGCGGGTCACCGTCCCCCACGCGCACGGGTCGGCCCTGCAGTGGGTGAGCCCGATCTCCGACGTGGTGGTCGCCTCGGTGCCCTCCGGCGGCACCGTCCCGGCCGGCTGCACGGGCTGAGCGCGGGCCGGGCCCACCCGGCGAAGCGGGCCGGATGTGGGGTTCAGTGCAGGCCTACGCCGCGCCGCTGGGCGGTGCGGATCAGGCGGTTGACCAGCTTCGGGTACTCCAGCCCCGAGGCGGCCCACATCAGCGGGAACATCGACGTCGGGGTGAACCCCGGCATGGTGTTGATCTCGTTGAGGTAGACGTCCAGCTCGGGGGTGACGAAGAAGTCGACCCGGGCCAGCCCGGCGCAGTCCAGTGCGGCGAACGCGCGGACGGCGCACTCCTGGACCTGGCGGGTGACGTGCTCGGGCAGGGGTGCCGGGAGGTCGTACTCGGGCTCGGAGAGGTACTTCGCCTCGAAGTCGTACCAGTCGTGCTCGCCGCCGGCGCGCACCTCGGCCAGCAGGGACGCCTCGGCCCCGCCGCCGGCCTCGTCCTCCAGCACGCCGCACTCGATCTCCCGGCCGACGATCGCGCCCTCGACCAGCACCTTCGGGTCGATCTCCCGGGCGACTGCGACGGCGGCCTCCAGGTCGGCCCAGTCGTCGACCTTGGTGATGCCGAACGACGAACCGGCCCGGGACGGCTTGACGAAGACCGGCAGGCCGAGCCGTTGCTTGTCCTCCTCGGAGAGGGTCACCCCGTTGCGCAGCACGGCGTACGGCCCGACCGGGATGCCCTCGGCGGCGCAGAGCTTCTTGGTGAACTCCTTGTCCATGGCGGCGGCGGAGGCGAAGACGTTCGCCCCGACGTACGGGATGCCGGCCATCTCCAGCATGCCCTGGATGGTGCCGTCCTCGCCGTATGCGCCGTGCAGCACGGGGAAGACCACGTCGACGTCGGCGAGCGCCCGGGGGCCCTGAGTCGGGTCGAGCACCATCAGCCCGTTGCCCGTCGGGTCGGCGCGCAGCACGATGTCGACGCCGGCCTCGGCGGTGATCTCCGGCAGCCGCCGGGCGCTGATCGCCAGGTCGCGATGGTCACCGCTGGTCAGCACCCACTTGCCGGCCCTGGTGATGCCCACGGGGACCACCTCGAACTCGTCCGGGTCGAGCGCGCCGAGCACGCTGCCGGCGCTGACGCAGGAGATGCCGTGCTCGGGGCTTCGGCCACCGAAGACGATGGCCACACGGGTCTTGCCTGGGGTGGTCACTCGGTCACCCTTTCGTCCGCGACTGCAAGGCTGGTGGCGCTCACCGGTTGACCTTACTGTGGGTGGCGAGACATGGATGCCGATACCCGGGGAGAGCGGCAATACACCGCAACCGGTCAACATCGCCTACACGCAGCGTAATTGCACCAGCTCGCCCCGCGCCTACTCGCCCGCACGGCTCGCCCGCACGCCTCTTGCGCATCTTGCGCACGCCCGACTCCTGCCCACGCCCGACTCCTGGCGAGGATGCGCATTCGGGAGCCTTTGGAGCTGATGTCGCAGACGACTCACCCCATCGGCCGCCCCGGACCGAAGACCCGAGGGCAACGAGTGAGGACTCGGGCCGGACGGACGGCCGAGAGCAGCGCATCCCCTGGCCGGGACGTGATGTCGCAGACGACTCAGCTCCAAAGGACGCTCGGGACGCTCGGCACTCGGCGGTCGGCGGTGGGCGGTGGCGGTCGTCGGTCGGCCGGCGGTCAGAGGCCGTAACGGCGGCCGACCGCGATCACCTTCACCCGCTGCCGGCCGGCCCGCACCATGCCCAGCGCCATGAACGCGCCGGCGATCCGGTCGGCCGCCTCCCGGCTGCTCGCGCCGACCACCTGACGGCGCCGCTCCGGCGCGCGCCGCTCGTCCCGGACGGGCCCGTCAACGGGCCGGACGTCGGTCAGCACCACCAAAAACCGGGTCATCGCAGCCCTCCAGCCCCGCCCCGACCCGACCGGGCCGACGCCTGCTCCGGCTCCGCCGTGGTCGCCGCCAGGCCGCCCGAGCGATCTCGGCACACGTAGGCCAGGCTCGCGTGGATCCACGCGTTGTCGTTGTCGCGGAGCACCGGGTGCGCGCACCAGCGGCACCGCGACACCCTGGGCCAGGAGGCGGTCACCGTCATGCGACTCCCTTCCGGTGCGTCCCGGGTGGCGGCACGCGGCGATCGGGTACGGGGGAGAAAACCCGATCGCCACGCGCCCCATCCCCTCCGGTCACTCACCACCGCCGTCGCCACGACAACCGGCGGTGAGGAACTGGTCACACATTGACATGTGGATGGGCGTGAATGCAACTCTCATCGCCGTTCTCTCATGTACACGTTCCCGAAGATGTGTGTCACCATCAATGGCATGGCACCGAAGACCGCCAGGGCCCGACGGCTCGGCATCGCGCTGCGCACCCACCGGGAGGCCGCCGGCCTCACCCTCGAGGCCGCCGCCGACGAGATCAACAGCACCCGGAGCACCCTGTCCCGGTACGAGAACGCCCAGACGTTAATCAGCCCGGCCACGGTGCGCGCCCTGCTCACCCTCTACGGCGTGGGCGCCGACGAACTCGCCGCGGCCATCCAGCTCGCCAAGGACGCCCGCAAGCCGGGCTGGTGGGTGTCCTACTCGTACCTGCTGGACCGGCGGACCATCGACTTCATCGCGCTGGAGGCGGAGGCGACCGGCATCGCCAACTTCGAGCCGTCCGTGGTGCCCGGCCTGTTGCAGACGGC
This sequence comes from Micromonospora sp. NBC_01412, assembly GCF_045040215.1. NCBI lineage: Bacteria > Bacillati > Actinomycetota > Actinomycetes > Micromonosporales > Micromonosporaceae > Micromonospora > Micromonospora sp. NBC_01412. The sequence goes on along the minus strand of NZ_CP109528.1, from coordinate 4,634,046 downwards.
GGACTACATCCGGGCGGTGATGCGGGGCGGCCCGCACACCCTCAGCGACGACCAGGTGGAACAGCGGGTCCACCTGCGACTCGACCGCCAGCAGCGGCTCACCGACGAGAATCCACCGATCCTCGACGCGATCATCGACGAGGGCGCGCTGCTGCGCCCGGTGGGCGGTGGGAGCGTGATGGAGGAGCAACTGCGCCACCTGCTCAAGACGTCCGAGTTGCCCAACATCACCGTCCAGGTGATCCCGCTGGCCGCGGGCTACCACCGGGGCACCCGGGGCTCGCTGCACATTCTGGAGTTCCCCGACCCGGAGGATCCGATCATCGCGTCGGTGGAGACGGTGGCCGGGCAGATGGTCCTGGACCGGCCCGGTGACCTGCGCACCTGCACCAAGATCATGGAGCATCTACGGACGGTCGCGCTCAGCCCCGAGGCCAGCCGGGAACAGCTTTTCCGCATCCTGAAAGGACGGTAGGACCATGACCCCGACGACGAGCGCGGCACTGGCTGCGGCGCGATGGCGCAAGAGCAGCCGCAGCGGCGACGAGGGTGCCTGCGTGGAGATGGCGGTCGTGCCCGGCGCGATCGCGGTCCGCGACTCCAAGGACCCGGCCGGCCCGGCGCTAATCTTCCCGCCGACAGCCTGGACCGCCTTCGCCGCGGCCCCGCCCCGCCCCTGACCGCCGTGCCGGCTGGCCGGGGGGTCCCGCCCCGGCCGGCCGGCACGGCCACCACGGCCACCATCGCCACCACCGCCACCACCACCGCCGGCACCCGCCGGCCCCTCGTCGTGGTCCACCCGCCGCCCGGTCCGCACCGCCGGCCGGCGGGTGGGCCACCACCACACCTGTTCGCCGGGCGCAGCGGGCCACCACCACACCCCGCGCCCCGGCAACCGCAACGCCCGGCCCGACGGGGTCGGCACCGACGGGCCGTCGTCGAAGGGCCGGGTCAGCCGGGGCGGCGGGCCGTCACCGCGGTGGCGTCGAGGTCGTCGTCGTGCACCACGGCGGGAACCAGGCCCAGACCGGTCAGCGTCGCGCACAGCGCGTCGACCTGGTCGACGCTCACCTCCACGGCCAGGTGCCCGCCCGGGGCGAGCCAGTCCGCCGCCGCCTCGGCCACCCGGCGCAGCACGGCCAGCCCGTCGGACCCGCCGTCGAGCGCCACCGGGGCCTCGTGCAGCCGTGCCTCGGGCGGCATCAGCGCCACCCCGTCCGTCGGCACGTACGGGGCGTTGGCCACGACCAGGTCGAGCTCGCCCCGCCACCGCACCGGCACCGGCTCGAACAGGTCGCCCTGGTAGACCGGCACGCCGAGGTGGGCGAGGTTGCGCCGGGCGCAGGCCACGGCGGCCGGATCCAGGTCGGCGGCGGCCAGCCAGCGGGGGGCCAGCCGGCCGGCGAGGACCAGCGCGGCTGCGCCGGACCCGCAGCACAGGTCGAGCACGGCCGCGCCCGGTCGGGTGACCGCCGCCGCGGCCGAGACCAGCAGCGCGGTACGCGTCCTCGGGACGAAGACTCCGGGGTCGACACCGACCCGCAGGCCGCAGAACTCAGCCCAGCCGAGCAGGTGCTCCAGCGGCAGGCCGGTGACCCGCTGGTCTACCAGATCGGTGAGCCGCTCGGCCGAGTCGGCGGCGGCGATGAGCAGTTCCGCCTCGTCCTCGGCGAAGACGCAGCCGGCGGCGCGCAGCCGGGACACGAGGGCGGGACGGTCGGGATGGAACTGGATGGACGTCATGTGAAGCCTCCGGGGAACGCTCGTCGGCGCTCCCGTGGGCGGCCTACCGTTGCGACGGCACGAACCCGGGGCGGAGCGCCGGTCCTACTTGCTGGGGGATCGGACTCACCTCCTCCGGTCGGGGCCCGCTGCGGGCGTGCTGGGCGAGGGCCTTCCGCTCAGGCGTCCAGGGCGGCGGTGACGTCGGCGAGCAGGTCGGCGGTGTCCTCCACCCCGCAGGAGAGCCGGACGAAGCCGGGGGCCGTGTCGTCGCCCCACTGGGCCCGACGGTCCGCCGTGGTGTGCAGGCCGCCGAACGAGGTGGCCGCGACCACCAGCCGGGCCGCGTCGACGAACCGGCCGACCCGCTCGGCGTCGCCCAGGTCGAACGCGAGCACCCCGGGCACCCGGCGCATCTGCGCCGCCGCCACCGGGTACGCGGGGTCGTCGGGCAGGCCCGGCCAGCGCAGGCCCGTCACGTCGGGGCGTCCGGCGAGCAGCCGGGCCAGCGCCTCGGCGTTGGCGGACTGCCGGGCCAGCCGCAGGTCGAGGGTGGCCAGCGAGCGGTGCGCCAGCCACGCGTCGAACGCCCCGGGCACCGCGCCCGTGACGGTACGCCAGGCGGTGACCGGGTCGAGCAGCTCCGGCGTACGGGTCGCCACGTAGCCGAGCAGCAGGTCGGAGTGCCCGGTCAGGGCCTTGGTGCCGGAGGCGACCACCAGGTCCGCGCCGAGGTCCAGCGGGCGCTGGCCGAGCGGCGTGGCGGTGGTGTTGTCGACCGCGACGAGGGCGCCGGCGGCGTGCGCGTCCCGGGCCAGGGCGGCGATGTCGGCGACGTCCAGGCCGGGGTTGGCCGGGGTCTCCAGCAGCACCAGCCGGACCCCGTCGAACGACGGGTACGGCCCGGCGGTCGGCGCGAACAGCACCCGCACGCCGATCCCGGCGAGGGTGTCGGTGGCGAACGCCCGCATCGGGTAGTACCCGTCGGCGGGGAGCAGCACGGTGTCACCGGGGCGCAGCAGCGCCAGCAGCAGGCCGGTGATGGCCGCCTGCCCGCTGGCGAAGGCCCGGACGTCGCCGCCCTCCAGCTCTCCGATGGCCGCCTCCAGCAGCCGGCGGGTCGGGTTGTCCGGCCGGCCGTACCCGTTCGGGGTCGCCGCCGGCCCCTGCCACGGGTCGAGGTGGTACGTCGCGGCGAAGACCGGCCCGGGCAGGAACGGCTGCCCCGGGGTCGGCTCGGGCAGGCCGGCCCGCACGCAGCGGGTGCCGTCGCCGTCGCTGGTCGGTGCGCTCATGCGGGCCTCACTCGTACGACTCGGGCTTGGCGGTGCGGCTCATCAGCACGTCCACGGCGAGCCGGGGGTCCATCCCCTCGTGGCAGATCCGCTCGATCTGCTCGGTGATCGGCATCTCCACCCCGTGCGAGCGGGCCAGGTCCCGGATGGCGAGGCAGCTCTTCACGCCCTCGGCGGTCTGCCGGGTGGCCGCCTGTGCCTGCTCCAGGGTCTCCCCCCGGCCCAGGTGCTCGCCGAAGGTCCGGTTGCGGGCCAGCGGCGACGAGCAGGACGCCACGAGGTCGCCCATCCCGGCCAGTCCGGCGAAGGTGATCGGGTCCGCGCCGAGCGCCACCCCGAGGCGGGCGGTCTCGGCCAGCCCACGGGTCATCAACATCGCCCGGGTGTTGTCGCCGAAACCCATCGCGGTGGCGATGCCGTACGAGAGGGCGATCACGTTCTTCACGGCCCCGCCCAGCTCGCAGCCGATCACATCGTCGTTGGTGTACGGCCGGAAGTACGGCGTCCGGATCGACGACTGGACGAGCTGGGCGCGGCGGTCGTCGGTGCCGGCGACCACGGTGGCGGCGGGCTGCTCGGCGGCGATCTCGGGGGCGAGGTTCGGGCCGGAGACCACCACCACCCGGTCCGGGGTGACCCGGGCGGTCTCCACGATCACCTCGCTCATCCGCTTGGTGGTGCCCAGCTCGATGCCCTTCATCAGGGACACCAGCGTCGAGTCCGGGTGCAGGTGGCCGGTCCACTCGGCGAGGTTGCCGCGCAACGTCTGCGACGGCACGGCCAGCACCACGATCTCCGCGCCGGTGATCGCCTCGGCGGCGTCGGCCGTGCCGGTGATCCGCTCCGGCAGGCGCAGGTCCGGCAGGTACTCCGGGTTGTGCCGACGTAACCGGATCGCCTCGGCCACCGGTGGCCGTCGGGCCCAGATCGTCACGTCCCGGCCGGCGTCGGCGAGGATCTTGGCGAACGCCGTCCCCCACGAGCCGGCCCCCAGCACGGCCACGTGGCCGGTCACGCCGCACCCCCCTCGTCCGGCAGGGAGCGGGTGACGGCGGGGCTGGCCGGCCGTTCCCACAGCGGTGGCGGCGTCCCGCCGCGGATCTCGGCGAGCTGGTCACGCAGGCGCAGCATGATGGCCTCGGTCATCTCTTCCAGGGTGGCCTTGGTTGGCGTCGAGCCGGCCCACCGGCTCAGGTCGACCGGCGGACCGGCGACCACCGTCACCGGGATGCGGGGCCGCAGGCTGAACCGGTTGGTCCGCGGGTCGAAGAGCTTCTCCGGGCCCCACATGACGACGGGGACGACCGGGGCGCCGGTGGCCAGCGCCAGCCGGGCGGCGCCGGTCTTGCCCTTCATCGGCCACAGCTCCGGCTCGCGGGTGGTGGTCCCCTCCGGGTAGATCACCACCGCGCCCCCCTCGGAGAGCGCGGCGACCAGGGTGTCCAGCGACTTGACGGCGTCCGCCGTGCCCCGCTCCACCGGAATCTGCCGGCACCTGTGGAGGATCCAGCCCACCACCGGCACCCGGAAGACGCTGGCCTTGCCGAGGAACCGCGGCCAGCGCCCGGCGTCGTAGACGAAGTGCGCGGAGACCAGCGGGTCGGCGTGCGAGAGGTGGTTCGGCACGATGATGATTCCGCCGGGGCCGCGCAGATGCTCCATGCCCCGCCAGGTGCGCCGGGTCCAGACCATCATCACGGGCTTCACCAGCACCACGGCGAACCGTTGCCAGAACCCCAGCCTGCGCCGTGTCACCCTGCCTCCTCGTAGCCCCGACCCGCGCCGCACCCGCCCGCGCCGCCCGCAGCGAAATCATGCCTGCTCGCCCCGGGTACGGCCAGTGCGGGTACTGCCGCCCGGCTGGCAGGATTGTGCCGTGCGGCAACGGACCTGGACTGTGGTGGTGCCGGTGAAGCGCCTCGGCGCGGCGAAGAGCCGGCTGCGCGGGGCGCTGTCCGGCGTACCCCACGAGGAGCTGGCGCTGGCCCTGGCGGCCGACACGGTCGCCGCGGTGCGGGCGTGCCCGGCGGTGGCCGCCGTGGTGGTGGTCACCGACGACCCGCTGGTGGCGGCGATGGCCGGCGCGGCGGGCGCGCGGGCCGTGCCGGACGCGCCGGGCGCCGGCCTGAACGCCGCCTTCCGGCACGGTGCCGAGGTCGCGACCGCCGGCGGCTGGGCGTGGGTGGCCGGGCTCACCGCGGACCTGCCGGCGCTGCGCCCGGCCGAGCTGGACGCCGCGCTGGACGCGGCCACCGCAGGCCTTCCCGGGGTACGCCGGTTCGTGGCCGACGCCCCGGGGAGCGGCACCGTGCTGCTCGCCGCGCCGCCCGGCGTGCCACTGGACCCCCGGTTCGGGGTCGGCTCGGCGGCGGCTCACCTGGCCAGCGGCGCGCTGCCGCTGACCGGCGACTGGCTGACCCTGCGCCAGGACGTCGACACGGCCGCCGACCTGGCCGCCGCCGCCCGGCTGGGGCTCGGACCGCGCACCGCAGCCCTGGCCTGCGTCGACCGGCCGGCCGCCCACCCGGGCTGACCCGACCGGCCCGGCGCGGGGTGTACGGTGCTGCCATGCAGGGCACGGTGGCCACCTACGACGCGGCGACGCGCAGCGGCGCGCTGCTCCTCGACGACGGCACCGAGCTGGCTTTCCCGGCCCGGGCGTTCGACGCCTCCGGGCTGCGGCTGCTCCGGCTGGGCCAGCGGGTCCGGATCGAGACCGACGCCGCCGGGGAGATCGTCCGGGTGACGTTGCCGACGATGCCGTGAGCTAGCCGCCCAAGTTCATTTTGCGTTAACCCGTTCCGGGACATTATGAGCGGGTGAGCACCCCTCGCGAGCATCCCACCGGCCCGTCCACCGACGACCACCCACCCGTCGACGACCGCCCCACCGGTGGGCGGGAACCCATCGACCCCACGCCCGCCCGCAACGGGTCCCGCCAGCGCGGCGTCGACGGCCGCTTCCGTCCCCGGGAGACCGCCGAGGACGAGCTGGCGGTGCCCGGCCCGGCCGCCGGGGCGGCCTCCACCGGGCTGGAGGAGGTGCTCGACGCGCCCAGGGAGCAGCCGACGGCGGCGGTACGGCCCGCGTCCGCGCCCGACTCCGACTCCGACTCCGACTCCGATGAGCCGACGCCGCCGGAGCCGCTGCCCGAGGACCGGTTCCTCAACCGGGAGCTGTCCTGGCTCGACTTCAACGCCCGGGTGCTGGCCCTGGCCGAGGACCCTCGCACCCCGCTGCTGGAACGGGCGAAGTTCCTGGCCATCTTCGCCAGCAACCTCGACGAGTTCTACATGGTCCGGGTGGCCGGGCTGAAGCGCCGGCTGTCGGCGGGGCTGCCGGTGCGTGGCGGGGACCGGCTGCCGCTGCGCACCCAGCTTGAGCTGATCACCGAGCGGACCGCCGACCTGGTCGGCCGGCACGCCGCCTGCTCCGTCGACGACGTGCTGCCGAAGCTCGCCGCCGAGGGCATCCGCATCCTGCGCTGGTCGGACCTGGGTGCGCCCGAGCGGGAGCGGCTGCGCACCTACTTCCGCAAGCACATCTTCCCGGTGCTCACCCCGCTCGCGGTCGACCCCGCGCACCCGTTCCCGTACATCTCCGGGCGGTCGCTGAACCTGGCCGTCGCCGTCCGCGACCCCGACGGCGGCTCGGAGCTGTTCGCCCGGGTCAAGGTGCCGAACAACGTGCCCCGGTTCGTCCGGGTCGACCGGGACTCCCCCGGGGTTCGGGTGCTCCCGGTCGAGGAGCTGATCTCGGTGCACCTGGAGCAGCTCTTCTCCGGCATGCAGGTGGTCGAGTGCCACCTGTTCCGGGTCACCCGCAACGCCGAGGTGGAGGTCGACGAGGACCGCGACGAAGACCTGCTCCAGGCCCTGGAGCGGGAGCTGGCCCGCCGCCGGTTCGGCCCGCCGGTACGGCTGGAGGTGGCCGCCTCCATCTCCGACCACATGCTGGAGCTGCTGGTCCGCGAGCTGGACATGGACGGCCACGACGTGCTGCGGGTCCGCGGCCTGCTCGACCTGTCCGCCCTGTGGCAGCTCTACGGCGACGCCGACCGCCCCGACCTGAAGGACCCGCCGTTCGTGCCGGCCACCCACCCCCGGCTCACCGAGGGCGAGGTGCCGCGCAGCGTCTTCGCCACCCTGCGGGACGGGGACGTGCTGGTGCACCACCCGTACCACTCGTTCGCGACGAGCGTGCAGCGCTTCGTCGAGCAGGCGGCGGCCGACCCGGACGTGCTGGCCATCAAGCAGACCCTCTACCGCACCAGCGGCGACTCCCCGATGGTCGACGCGCTGGTCGACGCGGCCGCCGCCGGCAAGCAGGTGGTGGTGCTGGTGGAGCTGAAGGCCCGGTTCGACGAGGTGGCCAACATCGGCTGGGCGCGCACGCTGGAGCGCGCCGGCTGCCACGTGGTGTACGGCCTGGTCGGCCTCAAGACGCACTGCAAGACCGCCCTGGTGGTACGCCAGGAGGGCAACCAGATCCGCCGCTACTGCCACATCGGCACCGGGAACTACCACCCGAAGACCGCCCGGCTGTACGAGGACTTCGGCATGCTGACCGCCGACCCGGAGATCGGCGCCGACCTCACCGACCTGTTCAACGTGCTCACCGGCTACAGCCGGCAGACCGCGTACCGGCGGCTGCTGGTGGCCCCGCAGGGGATCCGGCGAGGGCTGATCGAGCGGATCGAGCGGGAGATCACCCACGTCCGGCTCGGCATGCCGGGGCTGGTGCAGTTCAAGGTGAACTCGCTGGTCGACGAGAAGGTCACCGACGCGCTCTACCGGGCGTCCCGGGCCGGGGTGCACGTGGATCTGCTGATCCGGGGCATGTGCACGCTGCGCCCGGGGGTGCCGGGGCTGTCGGAGAACATCCGGGTCCGGTCGATCCTCGGCCGGTTCCTGGAGCACTCCCGGATCTTCCGGTTCGGCAACAACGGGGCAGCGGAGTTCTGGATGGGCTCGGCCGACCTGATGCACCGCAACCTGGACCGCCGGGTGGAGGCTCTGGTGCAGGTGAGCGACCCGGTGGCCCGGGCCGAGCTGGACCACGTGCTGGCTGCGGCGTTCAGCCCCGACGTGGAGGCGTTCGAGCTGGCCGGGGACGGCTCCTGGACCCGGCGGACGGGGACGCCGGACGGTCCGCTGACCCATCTGCAGGACCTGCTGCTGCGCCGCGTCGGCGGCACTCCCGGTTGAGCCTAGGCTGAGCGGATGTCGGAGGGGGAACGGATGATCCGGGCGGCGGGCGGGGTCGTCTGGCGCCCGGACGGAGACGACGTGCTGGTCTGCCTGGTGCACCGCCCCCGGTACGGCGACTGGTCGCTGCCCAAGGGCAAGCTGGAGGCGGGCGAGCACCCGCTGTCCGCCGCCGTCCGGGAGGTCGCCGAGGAGGCCGACGTGCGGGCGGTGCCCCAGGTCCGGCTGCCCACCATGCGGTACCGCAGCGAGGGCCGGCCGAAGGCGGTCGACTACTGGTCGATGCTGGCGGTCGCCGACGGGGGTTTCCAACCCGACACCGAGGTCGACGGGATCCGCTGGCTCCCCGCCGGGGAGGCGACGAGCCTGGTCAGCTACCCGCACGACGCCGAGGTGCTGGCCGCGTTCGCCGCCCTGCCGCCGGTCACCGCGACGGTGGCGCTGGTCCGGCACGCCCACGCCGGCAGGCGCGGCACCTGGTCCGGCCCGGACGCTTGCCGACCGCTCGACGACACCGGCTGGGCGCAGGCGCACGCCCTGGCGCCCCTGGTGGCCCTGGTCCGCCCGGTTCGGCTGCTGTCGGCCTCGGCCCGCCGCTGCGTGCAGACCCTGGACCCGGCTGCGGCCCTGCTGGACCTGCCGATCGAGGTGGCCGGCGACCTCGACGAGCCGCAGCCCGGCCAGGACCCGGACGAGCGGGCACTGGCCGTCGCGGCCTGCCTCACCGAGCTGGCCGCCGAGGGGGCCATGGCCGGGGTGTGCACCCAGGGCAAGGTGATCCCCGGGGCCCTGGAACGCCTCACCGGCCGCGCCGACGACTTCACCACCCCGAAGGGCGGCGGCTGGCTGCTCGCGTTCGCCGCCGACCGCCTCCTCGCCGCCGATCCCCTGTGATGGCGCCAGCCGACCGCCTCTGACGGAAGGGCGCGGCCGGCGGCATTCGGCTCGGGCGTCAGTCGGTGGCCCTCTGACGGAAGGGCGCGGCCGGCGGCATTCGGCTCGGGCGTCAGCCGGTGGCGGTGGGCGGCAGGGTGAGGGTGACTGCCACCGGCAGGTGGTCGCTGGCGGTGCTGCGCGGCGCCACAGGTCCACCGGCCACCATGCCCGGCGAGACCAGGACGTGGTCGATCTGCTCGCGCGGGTCGTCGGCCGGGCTGGTGAACAGGGGACGGGCCGTGGCGAGCGCGTCCACCAGCCCGGCGCGGGTGAACTCCGCGTATGCCGGGGCGCCCGGCTCGGTGTTCAGGTCACCGGCGACGACGAGCGGCCGGCCGTCGGCGTACCCCAGGGCGAACTGCGCCACGGCGCGGGCCTGCGCCACCGGCTCCCGGCCGGGCGGCGGTTGCAGGTGGGTGGCGACCACCGCGAGGCGCGCGTCGCCGCCGAGGTCGAGGGTGACGCCGAGCGCCTGGGCGCCGGTGGGCGCGCCGAGGGCCGCCAGCCGCTCGCTGCGGGCCGACTCCACCGGGAACCGGCTGAGCACCGCGTCGCCCCACAGCGGGTCGGCGGCGGGCGCGAAGACGTACGGCATGCGCAGCCGCGCCGAGAGCAGGGTGAGGGTGTCGTGGCCGCCGTTGAGCAGCCAGCCCCGGTCCACCTCGCTCAGCAGCACCACGTCGGGCCGCTCGGCGGCGACCACCCTGGCCAGCCCGTCCGGGTCGAACCGTCCGTCCAGCCCGAACCCCATCCGCACGTTGTACGCCACCACCCGCACGTCGGCGGGCGGGCTGCCGGGCCGGAGCGGGGCGACCTCGGCTGCCGGCAGGTTCGTCGCGAGGAGGGCGACCAGGCCGGAGACCGCGGCGACGGGTCTCGTCCACGCCCACGACGCCGCCCTGGCCGGCGCGGCCGTCCCGCCCCGGAGGGCCGGGGCGAGCGCCACGACGGCGACGAGGCCGGCCACGGCGACCGGCACCGCCGCGTTCGGGTAGCCGAGGTCGTACGCGGCGTAGTAGCCGACGGCGGCGACGGCGAAGAGCAACATGCCCAGCACCGCCGCGAGCGGCGACCGGGCGGGCCGGCCCGGGGCCCCGGCGGAGGCCGAGACGGCGGGGGCCGAGACACCGGCGGGGGCTGACTCGGCGGAGGCTGCGGCCCCGGCAGGGGCCGGGGGCTCGACGGAGGCGGAGGCGTCCGAGGCGCCGGCAGGATCGGGAACGGCGGTGGCGGCGATCGGGGCGGCGGCCCCGGCGAGACTCAGGCACGCGCCGACGCCGGCGGCGGTCAGCAGGACCGCCGGCCCCAGCCAGCCCGGCTCCCCGGCGGCGAACAGCACCGCCCCGAGCACAAGCGCGAGCGGGCCGAGCAGCCGCGCATGCCCGCGCGGCGGCCGGGCCAGCGCGGCGAACAGGAAGACGGCCACGGCCCAACTGAACAGGGCGGAGACGTCACCGGCCGCCGCCGAGCTGGCGAGGCCGTCGCCGGGGCCACGCCGGTAGGAGGACCCCGTCTCCGCCAGCGCCGGGGAGAGCGCCACCATCCCGGTCAGCAGCAGCGCCGGGCCGGCGAGCAGCCACGCGCGGGCACCGCCGCCCGGTTCCACCGGCGGCGCGGGGCGGGCCGTCCCGGCCAGGAAGAGTCCCACGAGGACGACGCTGCCGGCCCACCCGGCCCAGCCACCCCGCCAGACCAGGTCGTACGTGCCGAGCCCCGCGTGCACGACCGCGCCGAGGGCCAGCCCCGACGCCAGCCCCGGTACCGGCCGGTCGGTGCCGGCCGCGGTGCCGGCCAGCCAGAGCAGCCCGGCCACCAGGCCTGCGGTGGCCAGCCAGAGCTGTGCCCGGCCGCCCGGGGCGGCGGTGAGGGCGAGCCGGAGGCCGGCCAGCGCCACGGCGGCGACCAGCGTGACCGGGCGGGTGCCCAGCCGGCGCAGCAGCGCGGGAAAGGCCAGGGCGAGCACGAACCAGCCGAGCGCGAACGCTCCCAGCAGTTCGGCGGGGGTGGTGGCGGCCTGCCCGAAGATGGTGATGACCGAGGGGAGGAAGACCCGCAGCACGTCGATCAGGACGACGATGCCCAGGGCGAGCGTGGCGGTGTGGAGGTGGCGGTAGCGCACGGGCTGCCTTTCGCCGACCGGTGGGGGTCCGGCGATTCTGCGCGCGCCGCATGCCATCGGTCAACGGGCCGAAACCCGTACCCGGACAAGTGGAAGGGGCGCCCACCGGTTCGATGGGCGCCCCTTCCGACGGTTCGGCCGGTCAGCGCTTGGTAGCCGCCTTCTTGGCCGGGGACTTCTTCGCCGGCGCCTTCTTGGCCGCCGCGCTCTTGGTCGACGCCGCGGTGGTCTTCTTCCCCGCGGTCGACTTGGTCGCCGCCGCGGTCTTCTTCGCGGGGGCGGCCTTCTTGGTGGCGGCCTTGGACGCCGTCGTCTTGGTCGCCTTGGCCGGGGCCGCCTTCTTCGTCGCGGCGGTGGCCTTGGCTCCCGTGGCCTTCGTACCCGCCGCCTTGGCCGTCGTGGCCTTCGCCCCGGTCGCCTTCGCACCGGTGGCCTTGGCGCCCGCCGCCTTGGCCGTCGTGGCCTTCGCGGTCGTCGGCTTGGCCCCGGTTGCCTTGGCGGCCGTGGTCTTGGTGGCGGCCGTGGCGGTCTTCTTCGCCGCCGCCGTGGCCTTCGGCACCTTGCCGCTGGCCACCATCTCCTTGAACCCGGCACCAGGCCGGAAGGTCGGGACGGCTGTCTTCTTGACCTTCACCGCCTCGCCGGTTCGCGGGTTGCGCGCTGTTCGGGCTCCCCGGACGCGCTTCTCGAACGCTCCGAATCCGGTGATCGCCACCTTCTCGCCCTTGGTGACCGCCGCCTGGACCTCAGCGAGAACCGCGTCGAGCGCGGCCGTCGCCGTTTTCCGGTCCCCCAGGCGAACGGCGAGCGCCTCGATGAGCTCGGCCTTGTTCACGACTTCCTCCCGATTGTGCAACTGACTCGACGCGAGCCATTCTGCGCGCACGGTATGCCCTGTGCTGCCTGGACACAAACATTCGGTGGAAAAAAGGCCTTGTGTCGTAACGGATTCGCCCCCACCGGGCGGGCCGGTGGGGGCGGAAAGCGATGCTGGATCGGGCGTACGGCTATGCCACGGCGGGCAGGAACGGCCGCCGGCCGCGCTCGTACGAGGTGATGTCGGCTTCGTGGCGGAGCGTGAGTCCAATGTCATCCAACCCCTCCAGCAGCCGCCAGCGGCTGAAGTCGTCGAGGGGGAACGACCAGGCGGCGTCCCCCGCCCGGACCTCGCGGGAGGCCAGGTCGACGGTGACGGCGGTGGTGGGGTCGGACTCGACGAGGCGCCACAACTCCTCGACGGATTTCAATTCCAACTCAACCGGCAGCAGACCCTCCTTGAGGGCGTTGCCGCGGAAGATGTCGCCGAACCGGGGCGAGATCACCGCCCGGAACCCCCAGTCCCGCAGCGCCCAGACGGCGTGCTCCCGAGACGACCCCGTACCGAACTCGGGGCCGGCCACAAGAATCGACCCGCCCGAATACACCGGATCGTTGAACACGAATGCCGGGTCCTCCCGCCACGCGCTGAAGAGCCCGTCGGCGAATCCGGTCCGGGTCACCCGCTTGAGGTACACGGCGGGGATGATCTGATCGGTGTCCACGTTGGAACGGCGCAGCGGCACGGCGGTGCCGGTGTGCACGGTGAACTTGTCCATCTGTCGCGGCTGCCCTTCTACAGGTCGGCGGGGGCGGCCAGCCGGCCGACCACGGCGGTGGCGGCGGCGACCGGCGGCGACACCAGGTGGGTGCGGCCACCCCTGCCCTGGCGCCCCTCGAAGTTGCGGTTGGAGGTCGAGGCGGAACGCTGCCCCGGGGAGAGCGTGTCCGGGTTCATGCCCAGGCACATCGAGCAGCCGGCGAACCGCCACTCGGCGCCGGCGTCGGTGAACACCTTGTCCAGCCCTTCGGCCTCGGCGACCTCCCGGACGGCGGCGGAGCCGGGGACCACGAGCATCCGTACGCCGTCGGCGACCTTCTGCCCGCGCAGCACGTCGGCCGCGGCGCGGAGGTCCTCCAGCCGGCCGTTGGTGCAGGAGCCGACGAAGACCACGTCGACGGAGAGGTCGCGCAGCGGGGTGCCCGGCACGAGGTCCATGTATTCCAGGGCCCGGCGGGCGGCGGCCCGCTCGGAGTCGGTTTCGAACTCCTCCGGGTCCGGCACGGCCGCGCCCAGCGGGGCGCCCTGACCAGGGTTGGTGCCCCAGGTGACGAACGGGGTGATCCGGCTCGCGTCGAGGGTCACCTCGGCGTCGAAGGTCGCCCCCTCGTCGGTGGGCAGCGTCCGCCAGTGGTCGACCGCCGCGTCCCAGTCGGCCCCCTGCGGCGCGTTCGGCCGCCCCTTGAGGTACGCGAAGGTGGTCTCGTCCGGCGCGATCATGCCGGCCTTGGCGCCCCACTCGATGGACATGTTGGCGACGGTCATCCGCCCCTCCATGGACAGCGCGCGGATCGCCTCGCCCCGGTACTCCACGATGTGCCCGCGCCCGCCACCGGTGCCGACCTGGGTGATCAGGGCGAGCACCAGGTCCTTGGCCGTGATGCCGGGGCCGAGCTGGCCGGTGACGTTCACGGCCATCGTCTTCGGGCGGGCCTGTGGCAGCGTCTGGGTGGCCAGCACGTGCTCGACCTCGCTGGTGCCGATGCCGAACGCGAGGGCGCCGAACGCCCCGTGGGTGGCGGTGTGCGAATCGCCACAGACGATCGTCATGCCGGGCTGGGTGACGCCGAGCTGCGGGCCGATGACGTGCACGATGCCCTGGTTGGCGTCGCCGAGCGGGTGCAGCCGGACACCGAACTCGGCGCAGTTGCGGCGCAGCGTCTCGATCTGGGTGCGGGAGGTGGGGTCCGCGATCGTGAGCAGGTCGCCGCGCCGCTGCTGGAACGCTGGATCCGCGTACCCCGTCGGGGTGTTGTGGTCCTCGGTCGCGAGCGTGAGGTCGGTGCGGCGCACGCGGCGGCCGGCGAGCCGCAGCCCGTCGAAGGCCTGCGGGCTGGTGACCTCGTGCAGCAGGTGCAGGTCGATGTAGAGCAGGTCCGGTTCGCCCTCGGCGGACCGGACGACGTGCGTGTCCCAGACCTTCTCGGCCAGGGTCCTCGGTTGAGTGACTCCCACCATCTGGACATCCTAAATTCTGGGAGGTAAGTTTCGGCTTGTGGGACACAGTATGAGCGGTGTCGGCGTTCTCGACAAGGCGGTGGTCATCCTGGCCGCCTGCGTCGACGGCGCCAGCCTGGCCGAACTCGTTGAACGCACCAAGCTGCCCCGGGCCACCGCGCACCGGCTGGCGCAGGCGCTGGAGATCCACCGGATGCTGGTCCGGGACACCCAGGGCCGCTGGCGCCCTGGCCCTCGACTCGGTGAGCTCGCCAACGCCGCGCCGGACGTGCTGCTGACAGCGGCGGAGCCGCTGCTGGCCGCGCTGCGCGACGCCACCGGGGAGAGCGCCCAGCTCTACCTGCGCCGCGCGGACGAGCGGATCTGCGTGGCCGCCGCCGAGCGGGCCAGCGGCCTGCGGGACACCGTGCCGGTGGGCTCGGTGCTGCCGATGACCGCAGGGTCGGCGGCGCAGATCCTGCTGGCCTGGGAGCCGCCGGAGGCGGTGATGCCGCTGTTGCCCCGGTCGAAGTTCACCGGCCGCACGCTGGCCGAGGTGCGCCGGCGGGGCTGGGCGCAGAGCGTCGCCGAGCGGGAGGCCGGTGTGGCGAGCGTCTCGGCCCCGATCCGCGACCGCACTGGCCGGGTGATCGCCTCGGTCAGCATCTCCGGCCCGATCGAGCGCCTCGGCCGCCGCCCCGGCGAACGCCACGCCATGGCCGTGGTCAGAGCCGGCCAACGCCTCTCCGGCCTCTAGCCCCCCACCGGGCTCACCCCCCACCCCACCGGGCTCACCCCCCACCCTGCCGGGCCCACCCCGCCCCGCCTCACCCCGGTGATCAAGAGGTTTACGTCTCGATCCGAGCTGAGGCCGACGTAAACCTCTTGATCACCGGAGCGGGGTGGGGCGGGGGCGGGGGTGGGATGGGGGTGGGGTGGGGACCCGGGGGCCGTGCCGGAACGCGAAACGGCCCGTCTCACCGAAGTGAGACGGGCCGAGTGGAGTTGTAGCCCCGACCGGATTCGAACCGGCGCTACCGCCTTGAGAGGGCGGCGTCCTGGGCCACTAGACGACGGGGCCAAGACTTTTCCTGCATCACCGGCCTGCTGGACGGTGCCGCTGTAGTCTAGCGACGGGTCCCTCGCCAGCGCGCAGGGGGTGGGTGACGGGGTCGAGCGCAACGCCGCCACCAGGGCCCGGCGGCGGATACCTCGCGGCCGGCCAACGGCCGGGACCCGGGGGCCGTACCGGAACGCGAAACAGCCCGCCTCACCGAAGTGAGACGGGCTGACCGGAACTGTAGCCCCGACCGGATTCGAACCGGCGCTACCGCCTTGAGAGGGCGGCGTCCTGGGCCACTAGACGACGGGGCCAGAACCTTCTCCTGCACCGCCCTGCCGGGCGGTTCCGCCGAACTCTACCAGAGATTCTTCCGGCCCCTTGCGGGCGACCGGAGCGCTCTCCAGCGGGATCCAGCGACCGGCGCTCTCGCGAACACCGATTGCTGGGGTACCAGGACTCGAACCTAGACTAACTGAACCAGAATCAGTTGGGCTGCCAATTACCCCATACCCCATTGGCACCTCACGGTGCCGTTCGGTGCCTTGCGGCACCGGAGAGAAACTTTACCCTCCCGGCCCCGGCTAGGCCAAATCGGGGGCCCGAAACCCATGCTGTACTGCGGTTTCGGGCCCCGACGAGTCAGCCGACCGGGACGACCGGGTTGGTCAGCTCCCCGATCCCCTCGATACGCACGGTGACGGTATCCCCCTCCACGAGCGGGCTAACCCCCGCCGGGGTGCCGGTGAGCACCACGTCGCCGGGGAGCAGCGTCATCACGTGCGAGACGTACGACACCAGGGCCGGGACGTCGAAGACCATGTCCCGCGTCCGGCCGAGCTGCCGCACCTCCATCTCCTCCGGGTTGCGGCCCACCTCGCACCGGACCTCCAGATCGGTGACGTCCAGGTCCGTGGTGATCCAGGGTCCGATAGGGCAGAACGAGTCGAAGCCCTTGGCCCGGGTCCACTGCCCGTCGGAGCGCTGGAGGTCCCGGGCGGTCACGTCGTTGGCGCAGGTGTAGCCGAAGATGGCCCGCTCGGCGGCGGCCCGATCGGCCCGGCGGGCCCCCGGGGCACCGATCACCACGGCCAGCTCGGCCTCGTGCTCGACCCGCTTGGAGAAGATCGGCAGCCGGATGGCGTCGCGCGGGCCGATCACCGAGGTGGACGGTTTGAGGAAGAGCAGCGGCTCCTTCGGCACCGGGCTGCCCTGCTCGGCGGCGTGCTCGGCGTAGTTGCGGCCGACGCAGACCACCTTGCTGGGCAGGATCGGGGAGAGCAGTCGGACGTCGGAGAGCGCCCACCGGGCGCCGCTGAACTGGATCTGACCGAACGGGTGACCCTCGATCTCGGCGATGGTCAGGCCCTGAGGGCCCGCCTCCGGCTCGCCCTCGACGGCCCCGAACGACATTCCCTTGGCATGAGCGAAACGAGCGATACGCACCAGGCCAATCTAGCCCCGGGACGACGTCCGGCCGCGCCGACGGCACGTCAGGGCGGCGAGGACCTCCTGCTACGCACGAGGGGCACCCCGGGCGGCGGGCCGCGGTGTCGGGCGAGAGGACCTCGGGGCGGCCACCCTACGTCGTCCGTCGCCGGTGCGGGCCGGGTTCGCCACTTCGTACCCGCACGACGTGGCGCCGCACCTAGCGTCGGCTACCGGAGGTTCGTTCGTATGCCTGCATCGACACGACACCACAGGGCCCTCGCAGTGTTCGTACACTGCCTCGGCATTCTCGCCGCCGTGCCGGCACTGCCCACGGTGACCCCGGAGGCGGCGGCCACGCCGGCAGCGGCAGCCCGCCCGGCGGCGGCCGTCGCCACGCCGACGGAGACCCCGACACCCACCGACTCGGCGACGGCGCCGACGCCGGCGGCTCCCGCGCCGCCGCCACTGGTCTCGCCGTCCGTGGTGGTGCCGACCCAGGGCGCACCGTCACCGGTGACGGTGGCGGTCACGCCGGCCGGCACACCCGCGCCGGGCTACCAGGTCCAGGTCCGCAACACCGGGAGCCTGCCGCTGGCCACCACGGTGCGCCAGGAGCTGCCGGCCGGGACGTCCGCGACCTGGATCACCCCCGGCGGGCGGGCCACCCGCTCGGCGGCGAGCACCGAGGTGACCTGGCAGCTCAACCTGCCCGCCCGCAGCACCACCACGCTGCACACGGCGCTCTCCGCCGCCGCGCCGGGCCGGCCGCTCACCGCGCCGGCCTGCGCCTTCACCAGTGACGGGAACCGGCCGTACGACTGCGCGACCGCGACCTGGAGCGGCGCGGCGGTGCCGGCGGCCGAGGTCACCGCTGCCCCACCGTGGCGCCGGCCCCCGGTGCTGCTCGCCGCGCTGGCCGTGGTCATCCTGGCCGGACTCGGCGGGCTGTGGTGGTGGCAGCGGCGCCGGCGCGTGCGCTCCGGTGCCCGGCAGCCCGGGGCCACCGCGCCGGCCGGGACCGCCGGGGCGACCGTGCCGGCGGCCGGCGACCGGGGAACCGTGTATCCCCGGCCCGCCACACCGACGGCCGTGGCCCGCCGCCGCCGGCCCCCGGTCTGGCTGCTGGTGGGGGCGGCCCTCGTGATCCTGGCCGGGGTGGTCCTCGCGGCCACGCTGACCGCCACCCGGCGGGTCGCCGCGATCGACACGGCCAAGCAGCCGACCAGCGGCGCCTGGGTGGGGCGCAGCGCGACGGGGGTGGTCGGCGTGCCGCTGCGCGAGCAGGCGCTGGAGTTCACCGTCTACCGGATCGCCTGCCCGAACAGGCCGATCGCCGGCGGGCAGTGCCAGGCCACCGTCGGGGTCCACAACGTCAGCCCGCAGCAGCAGACCTGGCACGGTCAGATGCAGCGGGCATACCTGCCGGACGGCACCTGGGTCAGCACCGACGAGGCGGCGACCCGGCTGGCCAACCAGGGGCGGGACGTTTTCGCCCAGCCGCTCGCCGCGGGCAGCCGGCTGGTGCTGCCGCTGGTGTTCACGGTCGACGGCCCGGGCCGGCCGAAGCAGCTCGAGCTGCGCAGCGGGGTGTTCTCCGCAGGGGTCCGGGTGGACGTGCCCTGACCCGGGCCGGGGGCCGGTGGCGCCGCCCCGGGCCAGGCCGGGGCGTCGGCAGGGGTGGGCGGGCGGCGGTCGTACGCTGGGGTGGTGACCGCCGCCCTCGCCGCACCGCTGCACCTGACCGACTGGCAGGCCCTGCGGCGCGCCCATGAGGAACGCGTCGACGGGTGGCTGGCCCCGCACCTGGCCCGCCGCCGCACCGGCGCGAAGCACCCGGTGGAGGACTTCCTCTTCACCTACTACTCGCACCGCCCCGCCCAGCTCCGCCGCTGGCATCCCGGGGCGGGCGTGGTGCTGCGCGGCGCGGACCCGGCCGAGTTCGGCCCGGACTACCGGGCCACCGCCGCCGGGCTCACCCTCGACACCGAGGGGGTACGCGCCCGGCGGGCCGGCTCGGTGGACTGGATCCGCGCCCTGCTCGCGGCGACCGCCGGCCGGCCGGCGCACCTGGGCTGCTTCGGGATGCACGAGTGGGCGATGGTCTACCGGCAGACCCAGGAGGAGGTACGCCACAACGCGTGGCCGCTGCGGCTCAGCCCGGCGGAGACGGCAGCCGTGGTCGAGGAGCGGGGCGTGCGGTGCAGCCACTTCGACGCGTACCGGTTCTTCACCGCGCCGGCCCGGCCGCTGAACCTGCTCGCCCCGACCCGGGAGGGCCAGCACGATCTGGAGCAGCCGGGCTGCCTGCACGCCAACATGGACCTCTACAAGTGGGCGTACAAGCTCTCCCCGCTGGTCTGTTCGGAGCTGGTGGCCGACGGCTTCGCCCTGGCCCGGGAGATACGCGCGCTGGACATGCGGGCCAGCCCGTACGACCTGGCCGCGCTCGGGTACCCGCCGGTGCGGGTGGAGACGCCGGAGGGCCGCGCCGAGTACGCCACCGCGCAGCGCGGGTTCGCCGAGCGGGCCGCCGTTCTGCGCGCCCGGCTGCTCGCCGCGCTCGGCTGAGCGGAGGGGCCCCTCCCGACGCCCGTGGCGCGGCAGGGGCCCCTCCTCAGCCTCCCGGCCTCAGCTCGACGCGCAGCTCAGGGTGGGGACGGTGGGCGCTGCGGTGCTGCTGCCGAGGAAGCCGAAGGTGGCCTCCGCGCCCGGGGCGAGCGCCCCGTTCCAGCTCACGTTGCGGGCGGTGACCGCGCCGCCGGTCTGGGTCAGCTCGGCGTTCCACGTCTGGCTGATCCGCTGGCCGTCGGGGAGGGTGAAGCCGACCGTCCAGCCGGCGGTCCGGGCGGCCCCGGTGTTGCGGACGGTCACCTCGCCCTGGAAGCCGCCCTGCCACTGCCCGACGATCCGGTAGCCGGCCGTGCAGCCGCCCCCCAGGGTGGGCGTCGCCGTCGGCGTGGCGGTGGGCGTCGGCGTGGCGGTGGGCGTCGCCGTCGGCGTGCTCGTCGGGGTCGGGGTGGGGGTGGTGCCGGAGAGCGCGGCGGCCAGCGCCGGGTACCAGCGGTCCGACATCTTCTGGTCGCCGGCGGCGTTGGGATGCACCCCGTCGTACGTGTCGGTGGCGGTGCTGAAACCCGTCCACTGGTCGACGACCACGATCGGGGACTGCGCGGTGGTCTTCCCCGCCGCCCAGCCGTCGATCGCGCTGTTGAACGCGACCACCCGCTGCCCGCACTCGGCGCAGCTGGCCGGGGCCATCGGAATGATCTTCGCGACGATCACCCGCGTCGCCGGGTTGCTCGCCCGCATCTGGTCCACCAGCTTCGAGTGGGCGGCCAGGATGGTCGCCGGCGCGATGTTGCTCCACACGTCGTTGGTGGCGAAGTGCATGAGCACGATGTCGGGGTGCGTGGCGGAGAGCCAACCGGGGAGCAGGTTCTGGTTGGCGACGTTCGTCACCAGGTAACCGCCGTGGCCCTCGTTGTCGCCGTCGTACGGCTGCCCGCAGCCCTGCGGGCCGAGGGTGCCGACGAAGTCGATGTTCGTGTGGCCGGTGGACTGGAGGCGGTTCCAGAGGATGGACCGCCAACAGCCGGGCGAGCCGGTGATCGAGTCGCCGAGCGGCATGATCCGCACCGGCGCGGCGGCGGGCGGCGCGGCGACGGCGGGACGGGTGGGCGTGGTGGCGACCAGGCCGAGCAGCAGGGTGAGGGGGACCGCCGCGAGGGCGGCGAGCAGGGCCGGAACGATTGGCCTTCGGAGCATGGTGAAGGGACTCCTGTCACGTGACGTCGTGCGGTCGGTGACGGCCCGGTTGCTCCCGGAGCCATTCGACCAGATCGACGGCTCCCCCTCAATGCCCTCCCGCATGCCGGCACCCAGCCGGCCCGGCTCGCGCCGGGAACGGTCATCGCCGATCTACGCGACGCCGACGACTCGCGCGGGGACGGTCAGTCGTCGTCGGCCCGGCGGTCGCGTTTGCGCTGGGACTGGCGCTTCTTGTCGGTGAGGCGGCGCTCCTTGGCGCGCCGCGACGGGCGGGTCGGACGACGCGGCGGGGGCGGCGGGGCCACCGCCTCGCGCAGCAGCGCCGTCATCCGCTCCCGGGCGGCCTCCCGGTTGGCGAGTTGGGCCCGGTGCTCGCTCGCGGCCACGGTGAGCACCCCGTCGACGAGCCGGCCGGCCAGGCGTTCCAGCGCCCGGGCGCGCAGCGGCTCCGGCAGGCTCGGCGAGCCGGCCACGTCGAAGCTCAGCTCCACCCGCGAGTCGGTGGTGTTGACGCCCTGCCCGCCCGGGCCCGACGAGCGGGAGAACCGCTCCCGCAGCTCGGCGTCCGGCACGACCAGTCGGTCGGTCACCCGCAGTCCGTCGTCCACGCCCCGAGGCTAGCGCCCCGCCCGTGCCCGTGGTCGGGCATGGGTCCCCGAGGGGCCGGGGGGCGGTCAGCTCAGCCGCCCTTGCCGATGATGGTGTCGGCCGTCTGCTGCACCTGGTCGATCGGGATGGCGAAGCCGATGCCGATCGAGCCGCTGCCGTCGATGGTGGCGATGGCGGTGTTCACCCCGACCACCTCGCCCCGGGCGTTGACCAGCGGGCCGCCGGAGTTGCCCGGGTTGATCGACGCGTCGGTCTGCACCGCCCGGTGCCGGTTGGTGCCGAGCCGCACCTGGCGGTCGAGCGCGCTGACGATGCCCGCGGTGACGGTGCCGGCCAGCCCGAGCGGGGAACCGACGGCGAGCACCGGCTCGCCGACCCGGGTGGCGCCCGGCTTGGCCAGTGGCAGCGGGGCCAGGCCGGCGTCCGGGGGCACCCGGAGCACGGCGAGGTCGCTGCCCGGCTCCCGGCCGACCACCTCGGCGGGGAACCGCCGGCCGTCCGGCAGCTCCACCGTGACCGCTGTCCCGCCGCCCTTGGCCAGGATGTGGTCGTTGGTGATCAGGTGCTGCTGGTCGTCGATGGCGAACCCGGAGCCGGTCGCCCCGGCGCCGGAGCCGCCCCCGACCAGCACCGACACCACGCCCGGCACGGTCCGTTCGGCGGCGGTGACCAGCTCGGCGGGCACCGGCGCCGCCGAGGCCGCCGCCGGGCCCGGCGCACCGGCCTGGTCGGCGACCCACATGCCGGCCGCCGCGCCGGACAGGGTGGACAGGGCCACCACCCCGGCCGCGGCCAGCAGCCGGTCCAGCCAGCCGCGCCGCCGGCCGCCCCCCTCCTGACCGGGTACGTCCCACCGGCCCCGTCCGTCCGGGTCGAGTTCGGGCGAGACGAACCACGGTCCGCTCGGCTCGCCCAGTCCGGTCTGCACTGCCATGCGTGCGCTCCTCACGTCCTTGTCACCGCGGATGTCCGTCTCGGGAACCCGGAGGGGTCGGCGTGCCGACGCGCCGGGACCGGCGCCCGACCGGTTCAGGGCAGCCGGGAGAACCACCGCATCGACCCCGCCGCGGCCCCCATCGCCAGGACCAGCCCGAGCCCGATGAACCGGGCGGAGACGTCCTGCTGTTCCCGGCGGTAGCCGACCGAGGTGCCGATGTCGTCGTACACCGCCCGCAGCTCCGCGCTGTTGGTCGCCTCGTGGAAGCCGCCCCCGGTGGAGTCGGCGACCGCCTTGAGGGTCTGCCCGTCCACCGGCACCTGGATGGGTCGGCCGCCCCGGTCGACGAACCCGGACGGGGTGCCGAACGAGATGGTGTGCACCGGCACCTTCGCCCCGACCGCCTCGGCGGCGGCCTCCATCGGGTCCATGCCGGAGGTGTTCGCCCCGTCGGAGAGCAGGATGATCCGGGCCGGCGGTGGCTGCTTGGCCGCCTCGCTGTCCAGCCCCTTCACCGCGCCGAGCGAGGTGTTGATCGCCTCCCCGATGGCGGTGCCCTGCACGCCGGTGGCACCCTCGGCAAGGCGGTCGATCCCCTCGTGCAGGGCCTCCCGGTCGGTGCCGGGCGGCACCAGCACCGCCGCGCTGCCGGCGAACGCGACCAGCCCCACGTTGAACTCGTCGGGCAGGCCGTCGACGAACCGCCGAGCGGCGTGCTTGGCCGCGCTGAGCCGGTCCGGTTCGACGTCGGAGGCGAGCATCGAGGTGGACACGTCCACGGCCACCATGACGGTGGCCCGTTCCCGGGGCACCCGCACCTCGTCGTGGGGGCGGGCGAAGCCCACCACCAGCAGCGCCAGCATGGCCAGGAAGAGGCCGGCCGGCAGGTGCCGGCGCCACGCGGGGCGGTGCGGGGCGACCCGGTCGAGCAGCCGCAGGTTGGTGAAGCGGACGGCGTACCGGCTGCGGCGGCGCTGGGCCAGCAGGTAGCCGGCGGCCAGGGCGACGACCCCGAGCAGCAGCCAGAGCCGGGCGGGTGACTGCCAGCTCACGCGGCACCTCCCCGCGCCGCGCCCGGCCCTCGTGCCGGGCCGCCTCCACTCGCCGCCGGCGCCAGGGCGAGCCGGCGCTGGGCGTGCACGTGCCGGACGATGTCGGCGCACCAGTCCCGGTCGGTGCGCAGCGGCAGGTGGCCCGCCCCGCACCGGCGCAGCGCCTGGCTGATCTGGTCGCGTTGGGCGGCGGCGGCCTCGGCGTACCGCTCGCGCAGCCGGGGGTCGCCGGTCCACACCTCCCGCCCCCGGCCGGTCTCCGGGTCGACCAGGGTGATCAGGCCGACGTCCGGCAGCTCCAGCTCACGCGGGTCGGTCACCTGCACGGCGAGCACCTGGTGCCGCACGGCGAGCCGGCGCAGCGGCGCCTCCCAGGGTGGCGGGGCCGCCGGGTCGTCGGGCAGCCCGTCGAGGAAGTCGGAGACCACCACGACCAGGCCCCGTCGGGCGGCGACCCGCCCCACCGCGGCCAGCCCGTCGGTCAGGTCCGGGGGCGCCAGCGGCGCGGTGTCCGGTTCGTACCCGCCGACGCGCGGCGCGGACAGCAGCGCCCGGAGCAGCCCGAGCAGGTGGGTCCGGCCGCTGCGGGCGGGGAACCGGCGCAGCCCGTCCGGGGCCAGCAGTTGGGCGCCGAGCCGGTTGCCGGAGCCGGCGGTGAGGAAGCCGACCGCCGCCACCGCGGCGACCGCCAGCTCGCGCTTGTCCAGTTCGGCGGTGCCGTACTCCATGCTGGGGCTGGCGTCCACCAGCAGCCAGGTGGTCAGTTCCCGGTCGGCGTCGACCTCGCGGACGTGCGGGACGGTGGTCCGGGCGGTGACGGCCCAGTCCATCCGGCGCACCTCGTCCTCGCCCGGCCGGTACTCGCGGCTGCCGGCGATCTCGCTGCCCGGGCCGGGCAGCAGCCCGCGGTGCTGGCCGTGCAGCAGCCCGTCCAGGCGGCGGGTGACGGTCAGCTCCAGCCGGCGCAGCCGCCCGCCGGGCGCGAGGTCGGCGAGGGTCGGGTCGGCCGGGGTCGGGTCGGCCGGGGGCGCCCCGCTCCACGCCCGTGTGGCCCCGGTCGACGCCCGTGTGGTCCCGGCCCGCGCGGGCGGGACGGCGGGGCCCCTCACGCCGCCGCCAGGTCGGTGGCGTACCCGGTGTGGTGGGTGGCGATCCTGGGCGGCGGCACCGCCTCGACCAGCCGGCGTACCACCGCCTCGGCGGAGACCCCGTCGGCGACCGCGTCGAAGGAGAGCACCAGCCGGTGGGCGAGGACGTCCACCGCCAGTTCCCGGACGTCCTCGGGCAGCACGTGGTCCCGGCCGCGCAGCAGCGCCTGGGCCCGGGCGGCGGCGACCAGGCCCAGGGTGGCCCGGGGGCTGGCCCCGTACGCCAGCAACGGCGCGATCTCGGGCAGCCCGAACCGGCCCGGGTCCCTGGTGGCCAGGATCAGCCGGACGACGTACTCGGCGAGGGCGTGGTGCACGAAGACGTCGCCGGCCCGGCGCTGGAGCGCGCGCAGCCGGCCGGGGTCGAGGACCGGGCGTGGGCTCGGCCGACCGGCGCTCATCCGGTAGAGGATGGCCAGTTCGTCGGCGTCACCCGGGTAGTCCACGACGATCTTGAGGAGGAACCGGTCGCGCTGCGCCTCGGGGAGCTGGTACACCCCCTCGGACTCGATCGGGTTCTGGGTGGCGAGCACCAGGAACGGGTCGGGGACGGGCCAGCTCCGCCCGCCGATGGAGACCTGCCGCTCGGCCATCGCCTCGAGCAGCGCGGACTGCACCTTGGCCGGGGCTCGGTTGATCTCGTCGGCGAGCAGCAGGTTGGCCATGATCGGGCCGAGCTCGACGTCGAAGCTCTCCTTCGAGGCCCGGTAGATGCGGGTGCCGACGATGTCGGAGGGCACCAGGTCCGGGGTGAACTGGATCCGGGAGAAGGTTCCGCCGACCACGGTGGCGAGGGTGTGCGCGGCGAGCGTCTTGGCCACGCCGGGGACGCCCTCCAGCAGGCAGTGACCGTTCGCGAGCAGCGCGGTGAGCAGGCGTTCGACGAGCCGATCCTGCCCGACGATCACGCGTTTGACCTCGAAGAGCGTCTGTTGCAGCTCGGCGCCGGTCGGATCGGGATCGACCGGGCTGGGCAGGCTGGCCAGGGTGTCCGAGATGTCCGTCACGGTGCTTGCTTCCCGGGGCGACGTCCGGCAAACGTCGGAAATTACGCCCCTCGGGGCCCCTTTGCCTCCCGGACCGGGACGACCGTCGCCATCCGGCGGGAAGCTCGCCGGGGGTCCGGTAGCGGACGCGACGACGCCGGCCCACCGGGGCCGGCGTCGTCGGGTGGCACGGGATCAGGGGGTGAACACCGCCAGGTGGAAGGGCCGGTCCGACGGGGCGCCGGTCGAGTCGACCGTCTGCACGAACACCCCGTTCGGCGTGCCGAGCCGCGGCGCGACCGAGACCTCGCCGGTCGGCGGGACGCAGCAGTCGGCGGCGTCGCCGATGTTGGCCACGTACCCGCCCCGGACCAGGCTGTGGTTGAAGATGACCTGGTACTGGCCGGGGCCGTACCTGGTCGCGGAGACCGAGTCGCGCCCGCGGAGCAGCACGCCGGCGCTGCTGACCGCCGCGAAGGAGGTGGAGCCGGCCACGAACGACGGGCTCACGCCTTCCCGCAGCGCCGCCTTGGCCTGGGCCGCCTCGGCCGGCGTCACCGTCGGCTGGCCCACCGACGCGACGGGGCGGGCACCCGGCTGCCCGGTCTGGGCCACGGGCTTCGCCGTCGTCGCCTGGGCGGCGGCGAAGCCGCCGCCGGCCAGCGTCAGCGCCAGCACGCCGAACGTGACCGCGACCGCCCTACCGGAAATGAATCTCGCCATGACAGGTTCCCCTTTTGTTGACCGTGTCGAAACGACCGGCTCGTCAGGCGACGAGTCGGATTGCTTCCGAGCCCGATCGGCGCTCCGGAAAAGCGTCGACACAGCCGCCTGCGACACATTGACGATGCCGGAATGGCGGCCCGCCAGACAACCTCTGAGCAGCCATTACTACCGAGAGCATCAGGGCTGGAACCAGGTGGAAAGTAGCACCGGGAAAAGCGCCGGGTCAATAGACTGCGGCGGCGTTTCAGATTTGTTCAGGCGATCGGGAAATTGCGAAACGTGAAGGCTGGGCAATTCACGAAAGGGGCCGGGACGCCGGGCGTTCGGCGAAAGCGCTAGCGTGTCGCCGTGAACACGTCCGAGAAAGCCCCGCCCGGATTCGGCCGGGGCATCCGGACCCGCGCGTGGCTCTGCTGGCTGGCGGTGGCGCCCGGGCTGGCCTGGGCGGCGGTCCGGCTGACCGGCCTGGAACGGGGCCCGCTCGTGCAGGCGGTCGCCTTCACCCCGTACGTGGCGGCCTGGTCACCCGTGCCGCTGCTGCTCGCGCTCGCCCTGCGGCGCCGCTGGCCGGCGGCGGTCGCGGCCCTGGTCGCGGTGACGCTGATCGGGACGGTCGCGCCCCGGGCGCTGCCCGGTGGGCAGCCCGCCGCGCAGGGGCCGGAGCTGCGGCTGCTCACCGCCAACCTGCTGGCCGGCGCGGCCGACGCCCGCACCGTGGTGGACCTGGTCCGCGCGCACCGGGTCGACGTGCTGACCGTGCAGGAGTTCACCCCGGACGCGGCGACCGAGCTGGACCGGCTGGGCCTGGCCGACCTGCTGCCCCACCGGCAGCTCAACCCGCAGGTGGGCACCACCGGCTCGGGCCTCTACGCCCGCTTCCCGATCACCGGGGGCGGGATCCGGCAGAACCGCGGCGGCTGGGGCTTCAGCCAGGCGTACGGCACGGTGAGGCCGCCGGGCGGGCCGCCGGTGCGGATCGAGTCGGCCCACCCGGCGGCCCCGTACGCGATCGACCAGGTCGGGCCCTGGCGTGCCGACCTGGAGACACAGCCGGCGGCCACCCCGGCGGCGGGGCTGTCGATCCTGGCCGGGGACTTCAACGCCACCCTCGACCACGCCCCGCTGCGCGCCCTGCTGGCGACCGGGTACGCCGACGCGGCCGACGCCCCAGGTGCCGGGCTCACCGGCACCTGGGGCCCCTATGACGGTGACCTGATCCCGCCGGTGACGATCGACCACGTGCTGGTGGACCGGCGGATCGCCGTCCGGTCGGTGGCGGTGCACCCCGTGCCGGGCAGCGACCACCGCGCGGTTCTGGCGGGGCTACGGGTGCCCGCGGGTGGGTGAGCGGGCGACCCCTGCGCGTCGGCGCGGTGCCCCGCTCAGACGTGGGCGCGGTCCAGGCCGTAGGTGAGCGCGTCCACGAGGGCACGCCAGGACGCCTCGACCACGTTGGGGTGCACGCCGACGGTCGTCCAGTCCCGGCCCGTCCCGTCGGCGGTCTCCACCAGCACCCGGGTGACCGCGCCGGTGCCGTGGCTGCCCTCCAGGATGCGCACCTTGTAGTCGGCCAGCTCGAAGTCGCGCAGCTCCGGGTAGTGCCGGCACAGGCCGACCCGCAGCGCCTCGTCGAGGGCGTTGATCGGGCCGTTGCCCTCGGCCGTGGCGATCACCCGCTCACCGCGCACCCGGATCTTGACGGTGGCCTCGGACACCACCGCGCCGTCCTCCCGGTGCTCGACGAGCACCCGGTACGACTCCAGGGCGAACGGCCGGGTCGGCGCGGCGCCGGGCAGCTCGGAGCGGACCAGCAGCTCGAAGGAGGCATCGGCGGCCTCGAACGACCAGCCCCCGGCCTCCAGTTCCTTCACCCGGCTGGTCACCCTCGACAGGGTCTCCGGATGGCCGGCCAGGTCCAGGCCCAGCTCGCGGCTCTTGAGCTCGACGCTGGCCCGGCCGGCCATCTCAGTGATCAGGATCCGCATGCCGTTGCCCACCACGAGTGGGTCCACGTGGTTGTAGAGCAGCGGATCCACTTTGATCGCGCTCGCGTGCAGCCCTGCCTTGTGGGCGAAGGCGGCGGCCCCGGCGTACGCCTGGTGGGTGTCGGGGGCGATGTTGGCGATCTCGGCGATGGCGTGGGAGACCCGCACCATCTGCTCCAGGCAGCCCTCCGGTAGGACCGGCAGCCCGAGCTTGAGCTGGAGGTTGGCGACGACGGCGAAGATGTCGGCGTTGCCGGGGCGCTCGCCGTACCCGTTGGCGGTGCCCTGCACGTGACGGACGCCGGCCTCGACGGCCGCGATGGTGTTGGCCACCGCGCAGGCGGTGTCGTTCTGGGCGTGCATGCCGAGCCGCCCGGGATCGACGCCGGTCCGCGCGACCAGGTCGGCGATCGCGGCGGTCACCTGGGAGGGCAGCATCCCGCCGTTGGTGTCGCAGAGCACCATCACCTCGGCGCCGGCGGCCAGCGCGGTCTCCACCACCGCCGCCCCGTACGCCGGGTCGTGCCGGTAGCCGTCGAAGAAGTGCTCGCCGTCGACGAAGACCCGCCGCCCCTCGGCGACGAGGTGCGTCACGGTGTCCCGGATCATCGCCAGGTTCTCGGCGGCGGTGGTGCGCAGCGCCCGCTCGACGTGCCGCAGGTCGGCCTTGGCGACCAGCGCGACGGCCGGGGTCCGCGCGTCCAGCAGCGCCCGGACCTGCGGGTCGGCGGCCACCGCGACGCCGGCCTTGCGGGTCGCCCCGAACGCGACGAGCTGGGCGTGCTTCAGGTCCAGCTCGGTGCGGGCCCGGCGGAAGAACTCGGTGTCCTTCGGCACGGCGCCCGGCCAGCCCCCCTCGATGAAGCCGACCCCGAACTCGTCGAGCAGCCGGGCGACGGCCAGCTTGTCGACCACCGAGTAGGTGAGCCCCTCTCGCTGGGCGCCGTCGCGCAGCGTCGTGTCGTAGACCTGGAACGTCATGGGGAGTCCTCTCGGGCGCGGGCGGGACGGGGCGGCTGGGCGGGACGAGACGGGGCGGGACCAACAAAAAGACCTCCCGCGGATGCGGGAGGTCTGCGCGCTCGGCGGAGGGAAGGCCGGGCGCGCTAGGTGCCGATAATGACGACGCTGCTGGTCACGGTCACCACTGTGCCACCCGCCCCACGGTTTTGGGAGGCGCAATCCACATGGCGGGACGGTGACGCAGGGTTGCGATACCTCATCCGCCCCCACCTGCGGGGCGGAACCCGCCGCCGGTGATCGGGTTCACAAGTCACCTGGCCGCCACCAAGCCGAAACACCTCTGCGGAAGTATCTGGAACAGATCCAGTTACCGGCCTCGTGCCGCTGCCAAGGAGGACCCCGTGCTCACTGTCGGTGACCGCTTTCCCGAGTACGAACTCACCGCCTGCGTGTCCCTCGACGCCGACAACGCGTTCGAGTCGATCAACCACAAGTCGCACCAGGGCAAGTGGCGGGTGGTCTTCTTCTGGCCGAAGGACTTCACCTTCATCTGCCCGACGGAGATCGCTGAGTTCGGCCGGCTGAACGGCGAGTTCGCCGACCGGGACGCCCAGGTGCTCGGCGTGTCGGTGGACAACGAGTTCGTCCACTACGCCTGGCGCAAGGACCACCCGGACCTGCGTGAGCTGCCCTTCCCCATGCTCAGCGACATCAAGCGCGAGCTGACCGCCGACTGCGGCGTGCTCGGCGAGGACGGCGTGGCCCAGCGCGCCACCTTCATCGTCGACCCGGACAACGAGATCCAGTTCGCCATGGTGACCGCCGGCTCGGTCGGCCGGAACGTCTCCGAGGTGCTGCGGGTGCTCGACGCGCTGCAGACCGACGAGCTGTGCCCGTGCAACTGGAACAAGGGCGGCGACACCCTCGACGCCACCAAGCTGCTCGCCGGCGCCGGGGTCTGACGATGGGCCTCGACGCGGTCAAGGCAGCCCTGCCGGAGTACGCCAAGGACATCAAGCTCAACCTCGGCTCCACCGTCAGCGCCTCGACGCTGAAGCCGGAGCAGGCCTGGGGCACCGCGCTGGCCTGCGCCGTCGCGGCGCGCAACCCGGTGGTGCTTCGGGAGATCGCCGCCGAGGCGGTCGCCCACCTCAGCCCCGAGGCGATCGAGGCGGCCAAGGGCGCCGCCACGATCATGGCGATGAACAACGTCTACTACCGGGCCAAGCACCTCATCGGCGACGACCAGTACGCGTCGATGCCGGCGCGGCTGCGGATGCAGATCATCGCCCGGCCGGGCGTGGAGAAGGGCGACTTCGAGCTCTGGTGCCTCGCCGTCTCGGCGATCACCGGCTGCGGCGTCTGCCTGGAGTCCCACGAGAAGACGCTGCGCGGGGCCGGCTTCACCCGCGAGCAGGTGCACGAGGGGCTGCGGATCGCCGCCGTGGTGCACGCCGCCGCGGTGGCGCTCGACGCGCAGGCCGCGCTGGCCTGAGCCCGCCTCAAACTCCGCCGGCACTGCGGTCACGGTGCCGGCGGAGTCTGCGTTTCCGGCGGTACGCGTGTAGGGGCTGACCGGGCTGGGTAGGTGTAATTCGGACACGAGAACACCCTCTCTCCGAGACGACTACGACAGTCGAGGCAGGAGCACCCCATGGACAGGCTCGATCCGCACACCACACCCGGCACGCCGGAGCCCCCGATCCACGGCGGGCAGGGCTTGATCGCCGGCGGCGCCCCCGCCGGCGCGTTCGACCCGTGGAGCTACCGCGACCGGGCGTCGGCGGCCGACGCCGACCTGGTCGGCTACAAGGTCGAGGCCACCGACGGCAGCATCGGCAAGATCGACAGCGCGAGTCACGAGGTCGGCGGCAGCTACCTCGTGGTCGACACCGGCCCGTGGATCTTCGGCAAGAAGGTCATGCTCCCGGCCGGCACGGTCAACCACGTCGACCACGACGAGCGCAAGGTGTACGTCGACCGCGACAAGGACCAGATCAAGGCCGCGCCCGAGTACGACGAGGACAGCCACAGCGACCCGGCGTACCGGGACAAGCTCGGCGGCTACTACGACGAGAGCTACGGCAGCCTGCCCCCGGGCACCGCCCGCTGAGCGGGGCCGCCGGCCCGGCCGGCGGGACTCGGTTCACCGTCACGGCCGGTGGGGTTCGCCCCCACCGGCCGTTACCGTGTCAGGGTGGACGCGATCGAGGTAAACCGCAGGATTCCCTTCTCCGCGATGTTCAACTTCCGTGATGTCGGCGGCTACCCGGCCGCCGACGGGCGCGCCGTCGCCTGGGGCCGGCTCTACCGCTCGGACTCACCACACCGCATCGGCGGCGCCGACCGGGACGCCTTCGTCGCCCTCGGCGTCCGCACCGTGATCGACCTGCGCCGCCCGTACGAGGTGGCCCGGGACGGCCGGGTGCCGGAGCTGGACGGGCTCACCTACCGGCACATCAACCCGGAGCACACCTCGTGGACGGAGTCGCAGTACGAGCCCGGCTCAAGCCTGGCCCGCTACCTCGCCGACCGGTACGCCGCCCTCGCCGGGACCGGCGCCGCCGGGCTGGCCGAGGCGGTCGGGCTGATCGCCGACAGCGCCGCCGCCCCGATCGTCGTGCACTGCGTGGCCGGCAAGGACCGCACCGGCATCACCTGCGCGCTGACCCTCTCGGTGCTCGGGGTGAGCGACGCCGACATCGCCGCCGACTACGCGCTGAGCACGGAGGCGTCGGCGCGGTTCAGCGCCTGGGTGGCCGCCACCACCCCCGAGGCCGCGGAACTCCCCGCGCCGTTCCTGGCGTCCCCGGCCGAGGCGATGTCGCTGTTCCTGACCGAGCTGCGCGCGGGACACGGCTCCGTCGAGGGGTACCTACGGCACGCCGGCGTCACCGACGCCCAGCTCACCGCCCTCCGCGACCACATGCTGGACTGACCTCCGTCCCGGCCGCTCTTCCGGCCCGGCGAGATGACGACGGGCGCCGGGCGCGGTGGGGGAAGCCGAAACGCCCGGGGCGACTGGCGCCCCGGGCGCGGTGGAGCCGGTGCTCAGAGGACCCGGGTGACCCAGCCGTGCGGGTCGGCGGCCCGGCCGCGCTGGACGTCCACCAGCCGCCGGTGCAGGTCGGTGGTCACCCGGCCCGGCTCGCCGCCGCCGACGAGGAACTCGCCGTCGGAGAAGCGGACCCGGCCGATCGGCGTGACCACGGCCGCGGTGCCGCAGGCGAAGGCCTCGCGCAGCCGACCGCTGGCCGCGTCGGCCTGCCAGTCGGCGAAGCTGACCGGCCGCTCCTCGACCCGGTGGCCGGCCTCGGCAGCCAGGGTGAGGATCGCGTCGCGGGTGATGCCCGGCAGGATGGTGCCGGTCAGCGGCGGGGTGACCAGGGTGCCGTCGTCGTAGACGAAGAAGACGTTCATCCCGCCCAACTCGTCGACGAAGCGGCGCTCCACGGCGTCGAGGAAGACCACCTGGTCGCAGCCGGCCTCGATCGCCTCTGCCTGGGCGGCCAGCGAGGCGGCGTAGTTGCCGCCGCACTTGGCCGCGCCGGTGCCGCCCGGGGCCGCCCGGGTGTAGTCCGGCGACACCCACACCGTCACCGGCTTGACCCCGCCGGAGAAGTACGCCCCCGCCGGGGAGGCGATGACCACGTACAGGTACTCGTTGGCCGGACGGACGCCGAGGAAGACCTCGCTGGCGAACATGAACGGACGCAGGTAGAGGCTGCTCCCGTCGCCCTCGGGAATCCACTCCCGGTCGATCTCGACCAGCTGGCGCAGCGACTCGACGAACGTCTCCGGCGGCAGCTGCGGCATCGCCATCCGGCGGGCCGAGTCGGCGAATCGGGCGGCGTTGGCCTCCGGCCGGAACATGGTCACCGCGCCGTCGCCGGTGCGGTAGGCCTTCAGGCCCTCGAAGATCTCCTGCGCGTAGTGCAGCACCGCAGCGGCCGGGTCCATCGGGATCGGCGCGCGCGCCTCGATCCGGGCGTCGTACCAGCCCTTGCCGTCCGCGTACCGGATGGTGACCATGTGGTCGGTGAAGACCCGGCCGAAGCCCGGGTTCGCGAGCAGGGCGGCCCGGTCCACGGCGGATACCGGCGTGGAATTCGGACGGATCTCGAAGTCGAGCATGTCACCACCGCTCATCGCGCGGACCTCCCTGGGACGACGGCGGCCGGGACCGCACGCCGGATTCACTGGTGCCAGCAACTTACCCCGAACGGTCGTTCAGCGGGTAGCCGCGTGCCGGCGGGACGGACGCCCCGAACGGGCGTTCCGGCTGGTCGGATGCCCTTTCCCTGGGGCCTCGGGGCGGGGCGGGGCCGCCGTCAGGCCGCCGCGTGCGCGGCGAGGCGGTCGCCCACCTCGGCGGTGCGCAGCGGTACGCCCTGGGCGCGGCCGGCCAGCTCCGCGCCGACGGCGGCGGTCACCCGGGCCGCGGCGTCGGCGTGCCCGAGCTGGTCGAGCAGCAGGGCGGCGGAGAGCACGGCGGCCACCGGGTCGGCGACGCCCTGGCCGGCGATGTCCGGCGCGGAGCCGTGCACCGGCTCGAACATCGACGGGTACGCCCCGGTGGGGTTGATGCAGCCGCTGGCGGCCAGACCGATGCCACCGGTGACTGCGGCGGCGATGTCGGTGAGGATGTCGCCGAAGAGGTTGTCGGTGACCACCACGTCGTACCGCTGGGGCTGGGTGACCAGGAACATCGCGGCGGCGTCGACGTGCTGGTACTCCGTCGCCACGTCCGGGTGCTCGGCGGCCACGGCCGCGAAGGCACGGGCCCACAGCGACCCGGCGTGGGTCAGCACGTTGGTCTTGTGCACCAGGGTGACCTTGCGCCGCTCGCGGCGGGACGCCCGGGCGAACGCGTCGCGGATGACCCGCTCCACCCCGTGCCGGGTATTCAGGCTCTCCTCGGTGGCCACCTCGGCCGGGGTGTCCCGGTGCAGCGAGCCGCCCGCGCCGGCGTAGAGCCCCTCGGTGCCCTCCCGGACCACGACCAGGTCGACCTCGCCGGGCTTGACCGTGGCCAGCGGGCCGGCCACGCCGGGCCACAGCCGCGACGGGCGCAGGTTGACGTACTGGTCGAAGGCGAACCGGAGCTTGAGCAGCAGGCCACGCTCCAGCACGCCCGGCGGGACGGTCGGGTCGCCGACCGCGCCGAGCAGGATCGCGTCGTGCCCGGCCAGCTCGGTCAGGACGGAGTCCGGCAGCACCTCGCCGGTGCGGTGGTAGCGGGCCGCGCCGAGGTCGTACGCGGTGGTCTCCACCCCGGGGAGCACGGCGTCGACGACCTTGAGGGCCTGAGCAACCACCTCGGGTCCGATCCCGTCCCCGGCCACCACCGCGATCCGTGCCACGTCGTGAGCTCCCTACCTCGTCGTCTTCGGCAACGGTACGACTCCGTCCCGCCTCCCGGTACGGCGCTTCCGCATGCTGGGAAATCGAACGCACAGCAGGCTCCCAGGTGGGATTCATGGTGTGGTCAACTTCGCTGCTTAGGGTCTATGGCGAACGGGTCACGGGGGCCCGGACGAAATTCGTCGCGGCGCTGGGTCGCCGTCAGCGAAGGAGCAACTGTGATGCGGATCGACGAGCAGCCTCGGCACCGGTGGGTCGACGAGCAGCCCCGCGCCCGCTGGGTGGACCAGTCGACCTTCGCCAACCGCCGCCCCGACCTGCGCCTGGGCAGCCGCAGCCACCGCCTCGACCGGGCCGGTGGCACCGCCGCCGACCGGATCGCCGTGCAGCACACCGTCGGCACCAGCACGGCCGAGTACTCGCTGCTGCTCAACGCCCCGAGCTGGCTGGGCCGGCGGGGGGTGGGCGAGGCGCTCGCCGACGCCGTCGCCGAGCTGCGCGCCATCGACCTCACCTACGGCCCGAACCGGCGCGACAGCCTCGTCTCCCGGCTGCGCCGGGGGGAGATCAGCCCCGAGTCGTACCCGCCGCTGGCCGACCTCGTGGACCGGTGCGCCGCCATGCGGGCGGCGACCGACGGCTGGTTCGACGCGTGGGCGGTGCCCGGCGGCTTCGACCCGGGCGGCCTGCTCGGCGGCTGGGCGGTGGAGCGGGCCGCGGCCCGGCTGCGCGCCGCCGGCATCCACGACTACGCCGTGCTCACCGGCGCCGACCTGGTGGTACGCGGGCACGCCGCGCACGGCGGCCCGTGGCGGGTGGCCGTGCACCACCCGACCGACACCCGCCGGGCGCCGCTCGTGCTGGAGATGACGGCCGGCGCGGTGGGCACCTCCGGGGTGACCGGGCGGCGAGGGCACGTGGTCGACCCGCACACCGGGGAGCCCGCCGACCAGCTCGACGCCGCCACGGTGATCGGGCCGGACCTGGCGGTGGCCGACGCCTACGCCACCGCGCTCTACGCCGCGGGCCCGACGGGGCTGGACTGGTTCCGCAACGGGTCGGACTACCGGGCGCTGTTCGCGCACCGCCACCGCTGAGGCCCCTGGGCCACCCTCGGCGGCCGGCCTTCGCATCCCGGCCGTGGGTGCCCCGCGATCGGCCCCCACGGTCTCGGCAACGGCCGTGGGGGCCGGTCAGCGACGAGTGCGCGTGGCTCGCGCAATCGAGGGGTGCGGACCCGGGCCGGGGCGGACCTCGACCGCGCCACCCGAAGACGGGCCGACGCCGAACTCAACCAGTGACCGCACGAGTACGCTAGCGAATCGACGCAACTCGACGCAAGAGTCTCCACAGCGGACCGTCCCCGAAGGACGATCGGAAGTTTCGCGACTGACCTGCGGCGGGGTCGCGGTGACTTCCCCGCCCCGGGATGGCACGCTGTCCGCCGTGAGTTTCGATCTGAGCGTGTGGGCCCTTCCAGACGGGGCCACGCCCATGAACGTGCGGGCAGCGGTGCAACGGTGCCGACAGGGGCAGCACGACGACCGCTACCCGGACCCGCGGGTCGTCGCCTTCTACCGGGCGATCACCGCCCGCTATCCGGACCGGCCGGCGGGCCCGGGTTCCCCGTGGGAGGTCGCACCCCTGCACGCGGCCAACGACCACATCGAGATGAACCTCAACCCGGCCTGCGAGGACCAGGTGCTGCTCGACATCGAGCGGCTGGCCGGCGAGTGCAACCTGATGCTGTTCGACTACCAGGACGGCTCGGTCTACCCGCCGCCCGCCCCGGCGCGCCGCTGACCCGTCGACGGCGAGGGGCCCGGCCTTTCGGCCGGGCCCCCGATCCGTCCTGCGTGGACGCCGCGTCGCGCGGGTCCTGGACGGACCTATTCGTCGCGCAGGTCGGCGGCGCTGGCCGAGGTCGCGCCGATCGACTCGGCCGCCGAGGTGAGCAGGTCGGCGCCGAGCGCCTGGTCGACCGTGAGGGTCATCAGCGTCTCGCCCCCGGCCTCCCGGCGGGCCACCTGCATCGCCGCGATGTTGATACCGGCCTCACCGAGCAGGGTGCCGACGGTGCCGACCACGCCCGGCCGGTCCGCGTAGCGCAGGAAGAGCAGGATGCCCTCCGCGCCGATCTCCAGGTCGAAGCCGTCGACCTCGGTGAGCTTGAGAACGTCGCGGGCGCCGGCGTGGACGACCGTGCCGGAGACGCTGACCGTGCGGCCGTCCGGCAGCGCGCCACGGACGGTCACCAGGGTCTGGTGCTCGGCGGTCTCGGCCAGGCTGGCGAGGTTGACCTCGACGCCACGCTCGGCGGCCAGGTGCGGCGCGTTGACGTAGGTGACCTGCTCCTCGACCACGGAGCTGAACAGCCCCTTGGTGGCCGCGAGCTTGAGCACCGAGACGTCGTGGTTGACGACCCCCCCGCGCACCTCGACGGTGACGCTGGCGGCCACCCCGCCGGCCACGGCGGTGAACGCCCGGCCGAGCTTCTCGGCCAGCGGCAGCAGCGGGCGGACGTCCTCGGCGACGACGCCGCCGGCCTGCACGTTGACCGCGTCCGGCACGAACTCGCCCTGCAACGCCAGCTTCACGCTCCTGGCCACGGCCAGGCCGGCCTTGTCCTGCGCCTCGGCGGTGGAGGCGCCCAGGTGCGGGGTGGCCACCACGTTGTCGAAGGCGAACAGCGGCGAGGAGGTGCACGGCTCCTTGACGTACACGTCGACGCCGACACCACCCACCCGGCCCTCGGCGAGCGCGTCGGCGAGGGCCTGCTCGTCGATGAGTCCACCGCGGGCGGCGTTGATGATCCGCACGCCCGGCTTGACGATCGCCAACTCCTTCTCGCCGATCAGGCCCACGGTCTCCGGGGTCTTCGGCAGGTGGATCGAGATGAAGTCGCTCTCCCGCAGCAGCTCCTCCAGCCCGACCAGGCGCACCCCGAGCTGCGCCGCGCGGGCCGGCTGGATGTACGGGTCGTACGCGATCAGCCGGGTGCCGAAGGCGGCGATCCGAGACGCGAAGAGCACCCCGATCCGGCCGAGGCCGACCACGCCCACGGTCTTGCCCTGCACCTCGACGCCGGTGTACTTGGACCGCTTCCACTCGCCGGCCTTCAGCGCGGCGCTGGCGCTGGCGGTGTTGCGGGCCACGGCCAGCAGCAGCGCGACGGCCTGCTCGGCGGCGGAGACGATGTTGGAGGTGGGGGCGTTGACGACCATGACGCCCCGCGCGGTGGCGGCCGGAACCTCGACGTTGTCCAGACCCACGCCGGCCCGGGCGACCACCTTCAGCCGCGGGGCGGCGGCGATCGCCTCGGCGTCGATCTGCGTGGCGCTGCGCACGATCACCGCGTCGGCCTCGGAGAGCGCGGAGAGCAGGGCCTGGCGGTCGGTGCCGTCGACGTGACGGACGTCGAAGTCGTGGGCGAGCACCTCGATGGCGGCGGGGGCGAGTTCTTCGGCGATCAGTACGACAGGAGTCATCGGTCCTCGTAGACGTTGTGTGGCGGTCGGCCGGGACGTCGGGACGCCGCGCTGCGCCCTGCGCCGAGTCGTGCCATGGCCGTCAGGTGCCGGCTACGCACCTATCCGCGATCGTAGGGCGCGGGCCGGCCGGCGTGCCCCGGACCATGGGGTGAGGGCCCTCACAAACCCGACATGTCAGTGGGGTTCCGGGCGGGAAAACACCAGCGGCGACCCGCCCGACGCCGGGTGGGCGTCGGACGGGTCGCCGCGTGCGGCAGGGCTCAGGCGGTCTCGGTGATCGGCCGGTCGACCCAGCTCATCATGGACCGCAGCTTCTGACCGGTCTCCTCGATCGGGTGCGCCGCGCCCTCGGCCTGCCACTTGGTGAAGTTGGGCCGGCCCGCCTCGTCCTCGGCCACCCACTCGCGGGCGAACTCGCCGGACTGGATCTCGGAGAGGATCTTGCGCATCTCCTCCTTGGTCCGGGCGTCGACGACACGCGGGCCGCGGGACAGGTCGCCGTACTCGGCGGTGTCGGAGATGCTGTAGCGCATCTTGGCGATGCCGCCCTCGTACATCAGGTCGACGATGAGCTTCAGCTCGTGCAGGCACTCGAAGTAGGCC
The DNA here is from genome assembly GCF_045040215.1 of Micromonospora sp. NBC_01412. NCBI lineage: Bacteria > Bacillati > Actinomycetota > Actinomycetes > Micromonosporales > Micromonosporaceae > Micromonospora > Micromonospora sp. NBC_01412. Next base: position 4,595,610 of record NZ_CP109528.1, on the reverse strand, counting down.
ACCTCCGGGGCGTAGCCCGCCTCGGTGAGCACCTCGAAGCCGGTCTGCACCAGCGCCGCCGCGCCGCCGCAGAGCACCGCCTGCTCGCCGAACAGGTCGGTCTCCGTCTCCTCCTTGAACGTGGTCCGGATCGCGCCGGCCCGGGTGCCGCCGATGCCCTTGGCGTACGACAGGGCCAGCGCGAGGGCGGTGCCGCTGGCGTCCTGCTCGACGGCGACCAGGCAGGGCACGCCCTTGCCGTCGACGTACTGGCGGCGGACCAGGTGACCCGGGCCCTTCGGGGCGACCATCGCGACGTCCACGTCGGCCGGCGGCTTGATCAGGTCGTACCGGATGTTGAAGCCGTGGCCGAAGAGGATGGCCTTGCCGGGCGCCAGGTTCGGCGCGATCGCGTCCGTGTAGAGGGCACGCTGCGCGGTGTCCGGGGCCAGGATCATGATCACGTCGGCCTCGGCCGCGGCCTCGGCCGGGGTGAGCACCCGCAGGCCCTGCTCCTCGGCCTTGGGCCGGCTCTTCGAGCCCACCGGCAGGCCGATCACCACGTCGACGCCGGAGTCGCGCAGCGACAGCGCGTGGGCGTGGCCCTGGCTGCCGTACCCGATCACCGCCACCTTCTTGGCCTGGATCAGGCCCAGGTCGGCATCGTCGTCGTAGTACACCTCAACGCTCATTGACTTCCCTTTCGTACGGCGGCCCGGTGCGGCCCGTCGTGGCTTGTGCGGGGTGGTGTGGCGGGCAAGGGACTCAGGCGGCCCGCAGGGCCGGGCCGGCGGTGATCGAACGCGAGCCGCGCCCGATCGCCACCGTGCCGGACTGGACCATCTCCTTGATCCCGAACGATTCGAGGTCGCGCAGCAGCGCGTCCAGCTTGTCGGGGGTGCCGGTGGCCTCGATCGTCAGCGTGTCGGGCGCGACGTCGACCACCCGGGCGCGGAACAGGTTGACCGTCTCCAGCACCTGGCCACGGGTGGCCCGGTCGGCGCGGACCTTGACCAGCAGCAGTTCCCGGGCGACCGAGACCTGCGGGTCCAGCTCAACGATCTTGAGCACGTTGACCAGCTTGTTGAGCTGCTTGGTGACCTGCTCCAGGGGGGACGACTCGGCGTTGACCACGATGGTGATCCGGGAGACGTCCGGGTTCTCGGTCTCGCCGACGGCGAGGCTGTCGATGTTGAAGCCGCGCCGGGAGAACAGCCCGGAGACCCGGGCCAGGACGCCCGGCTTGTTCTCCACCAGGACCGAAAGCGTGTGCAGGTTCATCAGATATCGTCCTCGTCGAAGGTCGGGCGGACGCCGCGAGCGAACATGATCTCGTCGTTGCTGGTGCCGGCGGCCACCATCGGCCAGACCATCGCGTCCTTGCCGACCACGAAGTCGATCACAACGGGGGCGTCGTTGATCGCCATCGCCGCCTCGATAGTGGAGTCCACGTCGGCCGCGCTCTCGCAGCGCAGGCCGATGCAGCCGAGCGCCTCGGCGAGCTTGACGAAATCCGGGATGCGGTGCTTGTGGGTGCCCAGCTCGGTGTTCGAGTACCGCTCGTTGTAGAACAGCGTCTGCCACTGCCGGACCATGCCGAGGTTGCCGTTGTTGATCACGGCGATCTTGACCGGGATGCCCTCCAGCGCGCAGGTGGCCAGCTCCTGGTTGGTCATCTGGAAGCAGCCGTCGCCGTCCACCGCCCAGACCACCGTGTCCGGCCTGCCCACCTTGGCCCCCATGGCGGCCGGGACCGCGTAGCCCATGGTGCCGAGGCCGCCGGAGTTGAGCCAGGTGCCCGGCCGCTCGTACGAGATGAACTGCGACGCCCACATCTGGTGCTGGCCGACGCCGGCGACGTAGACGGCGTCCGGCCCGACGATCTTCCCGAGCCGCTCGATCACATACTGCGGGGAGAGGGTGCCGTCGGCCGACTCCTCGTAGCCCAGCGGGTACCGCTTGCGCAGATCGTCGAGCTGGGTCCACCAGTCGCCGAGGTCGGCCGGGTGGACGGCGGACCGCTCGGTGGTGACCGCGACGATCAGCTCGTCGATCACGTGCCGGGCGTCGCCGACGATCGGCACGTCCGCGTGCCGGTTCTTGCCGATCTCGGCCGGGTCGATGTCGGCGTGCACGACGGCCGCGTCCGGGGCGAACGAGTCCAGCTTGCCGGTGACCCGGTCGTCGAACCGGGCGCCGAGCGCCACGATCAGGTCCGCCTTCTGCAGGCCGTAGACCGCCGACACGGTGCCGTGCATGCCCGGCATACCCAGGTGCTGCGGGTGCGAGTCGGGGAACGCCCCGAGCGCCATCAGCGTGGTGACCACCGGGATGCCGGTCAGCTCGGCCAGCCGGCGCAGCCCGTCCGTGGCGCCGGCCTTGAGCACCCCGCCGCCGACGTAGAGCACCGGCCGGCGGGCCGAGTTCATCAGCCGGGCGGCCTCCCGGATCTGCTTGCCGTGCGGGTGCAGGGTCGGCCGGTACCCGGGCAGGTCCAGCGTCGGCGGCCAGGAGAAGGTGGTCTGCGCCTGGAGGACGTCCTTCGGGATGTCCACCAGCACCGGGCCGGGGCGGCCGGTCGAGGCCAGGTGGAACGCCTCGGCGAGCACCTGCGGGATCTCCTCCGGCGTCTGCACCAGGAAGTTGTGCTTGGTGATCGGCAGAGTGATGCCCTGGATGTCGGCCTCCTGGAAGGCGTCCGTGCCGATCGACGGCCGGGCCACCTGACCGGTGATCGCCACCATGGCCACCGAGTCCATGTACGCGTCGGCGATCGGGGTGACCAGGTTCGTCGCGCCCGGGCCGGAGGTGGCCATGCAGACCCCGACCTTGCCGGTGGCCTGGGCGTACCCGGTGGCGGCGTGCCCGGCGCCCTGCTCGTGCCGGACCAGGATGTGCCGGACGGTGGAGTCGTAGAGCGGGTCGTACGCCGGGAGGATCGCCCCGCCCGGGATGCCGAAGACAACGTCGACGCCGAGCGCCTCCAGGGACCGCACGAGCGAACCGGCGCCGGAGATCTGCGCGGGCTGCCGTACCCCCGGGGCGGCCGGGCCGGCGGCGGCGCGGGCGGCCGGCGGAACCTGGTCGGCGGTCGCCGGCTCGGCGCCGGCCCGGGTCCGGCGGGCTGAGTGGGCGAGGGTCTCTGGCGTGGGTCTCGTCATGGCGGTTCAGGCCTTCGGCTGGAGTGGCTGATGCTCTTCAGGCGGTGCAACGCGGGCAGGGCCCGCGCCGATGGGTCCGACGGCAATAAAAACGGCCCTCGTGCAGATGCACGGGGCCAGCGCACTCTCGACGACGGAGAGTGCGCTCAGGTAAGTACTCGAAGAGAGGTCGACGACATGCGGTCAAGCCTGCCGCATCTCACGCGATGAGTCAACTGATCCCACATTTTGGTTCACGGACGTCGGCGCGACGCTCTCCGGCACGCTTGTTCCGACCGCCCCGAGCTGCGCAGACGCCTCCCCGCCGGGGCGCTGGGCGGGCGCCGTCGGCAGCCGTCGCGGACGCGCCGCCGCGGGCGGGGCCGGCACGGCTGCGGGGTGCCCGGCGGGCGGCGCCGACACCGGGGCGGGACGCGCGCCGGCGGACGTGGCGGCCTCCAGCATCGCCTCCAGGTGCTCGCCCGGCACCCCCCAGCCGAAGAGCGCGCCCTGCCCCCACCGGCAACCGGCGGCGACCACCGCGGCCAGCTCGGTGGGAGTGGTCACCCCCTCGGCGATCACCTCCATCCCGAGCTGGTGGCCCAGCCGCATGACGATGTCGACCATCGGGGCGAAGGCCGGGCCGTCGGTGCCCACCGGGCGGACCGGCTCGTGCTCGGCGACCAGGCTGTGGTCGATCTTGAGGATGTCGATCGGCAGCCGGCGTAGCTGCCCGAGCGACGAGTACCCCGCGCCGAAGTCGTCCAGGGCGATCCGGACACCGGTGCGCCGCAGCGCGGTCAGCCGCCGGACGAGCTCGTCGAGGTCGGTCGCGACGGCGTGCTCGGTGACCTCCAGCACCAGCCGCTGCGGCGGCACGTGGTGGGCGCGCAGCGCCTCGGCGACCTGGACCACGTACTCGGGGGCGTGCAGCTCCCGGGGGGAGACGTTCACCGAGACCCACACGTCGTGCCCGTCGGCCAGCCAGCGGGAGAGCTGGTAGCACGCCTGGTGCAGCACCCACGCCCCGAGCTTGGCGATCATCCCGCACTCCTCGGCCAGCGGGATGAACTCGTCCGGGCGGACGTTGCCCAGCTCCGGGTGGCGCCAGCGCAGCAGCGCCTCCGCACCCACCGGGCGCACCGACGGCAGCGACGCCACCGGCTGGAACACCAGACGCAGCTCGTCGCGCTCGATCGCGCCGCGCAGCTCGTGCTCCAGCGTCGTGCGGCGGCGCAGCAGCTCGTCGTAGGCGACGTCGTAGTGCTCGATCCGGTTCTTGCCGCGCTGCTTGGCGTAGCGCAGGGCCAGGTCGGCGTGGCGCAGCAGCAGCTCGGTGTCCGGCTCGTCGGGCTGCCCGGCCACCCCGATGCTGACCGAGAGGAAGACCGGCCCGCCCGGCTGCTCGTACGGGCTGCCGAGCAGCCCGAGCAGCCGCTCGGCGACCCGGCCCGCGTCGGGCGGGCGGCCGGGCATCAGCACCGCGAACTCGTCGCCGCCCAGCCGGGCGGCCAGGTCGCCGGGGCGCAGGTTGCCGCGCAACCGCCGGCCCACCTCGGCCAACACCTCGTCGCCCACGTCGTGCCCGCGCATGTCGTTGACGTTCTTGAAGCCGTCCAGGTCCAGGCCGAGCAGCACGCACGGGACGCCGGCGCCGGTGCTGTCGTGCAGGGCGCGCAGCAGCCCTCGCCGGTTGGCCAGGCCGGTCAGCGGGTCGGTGTGGGCCAGCTCCCGGAAGTGCGCCTCGCGCTCGGCCAGCCGGCCCGCGTACCGGCGCACGTCGTGCAGGGCGAGGTACTGCCGGGCCACCAGCGCGAACCCCTCGACGCTGCCGGCGACGATGCCCAGCGCGTCGAACCGGCCGCCCTGGAGCAGGTGGTACATCGCGGAGGCGGCCATCGCGCCCATCGGGACGAAGGCGTACGCGCCGTCCCGGCGGATCAGGTCGACGTCGAGCTGCCCGGGCGGGGCGGCCCGGTGCACGGCCCGGTGCACGGCCAGCGCGGCGGTCAGCAGCCCGGCCGCGAGCAGGACCACGCCGGCCAGCAGCATGCCGGGCACGGCCTGGCAGAGCCCGCCGGCGATGCCCAGGCCGCCGCAGGTCACCGCCGTGATCCCGGCACCGAGCCAGGCCAGCCGGCGGCGGGGCGCGGCGGCCCGCATGAGCACGATCAGGGTGAGCCCGGCGGTGAGCGCCACGCTGACGCTGGCCAGCAGGATCGGCGCGCAGGCCGCCGGGATGGCGGCGGCGAGCAGCCGGGTCGGCTCGGAGAGGAGCACCCAGCCGACGAACCAGAGCGCGGTCGCCATGATCAGGCCGTCGAGCACCAGCCGGGCCGTCGCCGCCCGGGTGGCCCCCGCGCCGGGCAGCCGGAGCAGGCCCGCGCCGAAGGCGAACGCGCTCACCGCGGTGCCGACGGAGACCAGGGTGGCCCAGCCGGTGCGCAGCCCCTGCTGATCGGCCAGGTGCGCGCCGCCGACGAGCGGCACCGCCGACCCGATCAGCAGGCTGAGCAGCGCGAACACCCCGGCTGTGGCGACCAGCGCGACGGCCTGCCCGGGCCCCCGCCCCGCCCGACGGGCGAGGACGACCAGCAGTGCGGTGGCGCCGGCGGCGACGAGGCCGCTCAGCACCGCGACGGCGATCATGCCCGGAGGGAAGTACACGTCCTCAACTGTGCCGGATGCCCGCTTCACGTGGGGGGCCGGGTGCGCAACTGTTGGGACACGGCGCTCGCCCCCTGGGAGCGCCCCCGCCGACGGTGCAAGACTGGTACGCATGCCTGAGCTGCGGTCGAAGACCTCCACGCACGGCCGGATGATGGCCGGTGCCAGGGCCCTGTGGCGGGCCACCGGGATGACCGACGACGACTTCGGCAAGCCGATCGTCGCCATCGCCAACAGTTTCACCCAGTTCGTGCCCGGCCACGTGCATCTCAAGGACATGGGCGGCCTCGTCGCCGACGCGGTGGCCGAGGCCGGCGGGGTGGGCCGGGAGTTCAACACGATCGCGGTCGACGACGGCATCGCCATGGGCCACGGCGGGATGCTCTACTCCCTGCCCAGCCGGGAGCTGATCGCCGACGCGGTGGAGTACATGGTCAACGCGCACTGCGCGGACGCCCTGGTCTGCATCTCGAACTGCGACAAGATCACCCCCGGCATGCTGCTGGCCGCGCTGCGGCTGAACATCCCCACCGTCTTCGTCTCCGGCGGGCCGATGGAGGCCGGCAAGACGATGGCGATCGAGGGCATCGTGCACTCCAAGATCGACCTGATCGACGCGATGGTCGCCTCGTCCAACGACGCGGTCACCGACGACCAGCTCGGCGAGATCGAGCGGTCGGCCTGCCCGACCTGCGGCTCCTGCTCCGGCATGTTCACCGCCAACTCGATGAACTGCCTCACCGAGGCGATCGGCCTGGCGCTGCCCGGCAACGGCTCGACGCTGGCCACCCACGCCGCGCGCCGGTCGCTCTTCGTCGAGGCCGGCCGCACCGTCGTGGAGATCTCCAAGCGCTGGTACGACGGCGACGACGCCTCGGTGCTGCCCCGGCAGGTCGCCGACCGGGCCGCGTTCGAGAACGCGGTCGCCATGGACGTGGCGATGGGCGGGTCGACCAACACGATCCTGCACCTGCTCGCCGCCGCCCGGGAGGCCGAGATGGACTTCTCGGTGGCCGACATCGACGCGATCTCCCGCCGGGTGCCCTGCCTGGCCAAGGTCGCCCCGAACTCGCCGCAGTACCACATGGAGGACGTGCACCGGGCCGGCGGCATCCCGGCCATCCTCGGCGAGCTGGACCGCGCCGGCCTGCTGCACCGGGACGTGCACGCCGTGCACTCCCCCAGCCTTGCACGGTGGCTCGCCGACTGGGACGTCCGGGGCGGTTCGGCCACCGAGGAGGCGGTCGAGCTGTTCCACGCCGCCCCCGGCGGGGTGCGCACCACCGAGCCGTTCTCCACCACCAACCGCTGGTCGTCGCTGGACACCGACGCGGCCGGCGGCTGCGTGCGGGACCTCGCCCACGCCTACAGCGCCGACGGCGGGCTGGCCATCCTGCACGGCAACATCGCCCCGGACGGCTGCGTGGTGAAGACCGCCGGGGTGCCCGAGGAGTGCCTGACCTTCCGCGGCCCGGCGAAGGTGTACGAGTCCCAGGACGACGCGGTGACGGCGATCCTGGCCAAGGAGATCGTGGCCGGCGACGTGGTGGTGATCCGGTACGAGGGCCCCAGAGGCGGCCCCGGCATGCAGGAGATGCTCTACCCCACGTCGTTCCTCAAGGGCCGAGGGCTGGGCAAGTCCTGCGCGCTGCTCACCGATGGCCGGTTCTCCGGCGGCACCTCGGGGCTGTCCATCGGGCACGCCTCCCCCGAGGCGGCCTCCGGCGGCCTGATCGCCCTGGTCGAGCCCGGCGACGAAATCGTCATCGACATCCCGGCCCGGTCCATCTCACTCAACGTCGCCGAGGACGCTCTGGAGGCCCGCCGGGTCGCCCAGGAGAAGCGCGACAAGCCGTACACCCCGGTCGACCGGCAGCGCCCGGTCTCCGCTGCCCTCCGCGCGTACGCCTCGATGGCCACCTCGGCCAGCGACGGTGCCTACCGCCGCGTCCCGGAGTAAGAGGCAGGGTCGTGGCGTTGTCGCGGGTGCGGTCCCCGGTCGGCCCGGGGACCGTGGCCCGGGGCGGAGCTGTGGGCGGGGCGGTCGATGCCGTGGGGCGACGCCTATGGAGCTGAGTCGTTTACGTCATCACCGCCGGTCGGGCCACCACCGTCACGTCACCCACCGCCCCGTCGGGCCGTCGCTCACGGTCGCCGAGCACGGCGAACGCGGCTGATGTCGTATCCGACTCAGCTCCATAGGCACCGGGAGACATACCCACCGTGGAGCGGCGCCCACGCCAGGAACCCATCGAGTTGGCGGAGAGCTTCACCCACTGCCTGCTGAATCGAGAGGCTCACCGGCGCGCCCGGAAACGGACAATATCGCTGAAACCTTGTGAGCGGCACCGATGCTACGGTGGCTGACCAGGTCAGTACCCGACCAGGGCCATGACAAGCGACGACGCCGCGGCGGCCAGCAGCACTCCGCCCGCGCCGATCCCGACCGCCGCGCTCACCGGCACGGCGCGGGCCCGGGCCACCGGAACCGCCGCCAGCGCCGCCACCGTCACCAGGGCGGCGACCACGTGGATCAACGGATAGTCGAGCAGCGCCGCGGCCGGGAACAGGTGCACCCCCACCACGAGCGCGACCCAGACGGGGATCAACTCCCGGCGGCCTCGCAGGGCGAGCAGCCCGGCACCGAGTGCCGCGACGCCGAACTCGATGCCGACTACCAGGCCGAAGGTGCGGCTGGTGTCGGCGTCGAAGGCCGTCGGGTCGGACCAGCGGTGCCAGGTGAGAACCCCGCCGGCGATGGCGGTGAGCAGCGAGAGCACCGATCCGACGGCGAGCACCGGACGCCAGCTCCTGGGCGGCGCCTCCTGGGCCCAGCCGAACCAACTCGATGCGAAGAAGCCGAACACGACTGCTGTGGCCGACGCGTCCCGCACGTGCTCCGCGATCATGGCTCCCCCTCGGTGGTGCGGCGTCGGCGATGCCGTCCCCGGATCGGTCTCCCGGCACGACGGCCCGCCCGATCTTGGTAGATCCTTGCCGACGATCGGTGCCGGGCGGGCATCGGGGGCGGACACGAGCTGCTCAGGGTGCATCAGCCGATGTCCGGCAGTCGCGGGAAGCGATCAACTTGTCAGGGCGACGAACCGGACCGGTTCCTCCAGGACGGCCACCGCTCCGGACACGTCCGTGAGGCGTGCCGCGAGGGTCGCGCGGGCGAGCCGCTCGGGCAACGCGACGCTGAACTTCAGGCCGGCCAGGGCCCGCATGCTGACCTCGGGCAGGCAGATCCGCTGTGCCGCGTCGGCGACCAGGGTTCGCCACTCCACCCGGTTCAGGTCCGCACGGAGCCGGATCGTGTAGTCGTCGAACCGGTGCATCGGATCGACGACCTCGCTCAGGGTCGCCGTCAGGGTCGCGTTCGCCCGCAGTCCCGCCCACGTCCACCAGCTCAGGTCGCCGTTCGGCGCCCGGACGACGAGGCTTCCACCCGGGTGGACCACGGCGCTCCGATCGACGCGTTCGGCCGCCAACCGGTCCGTCGCCCTAGTGGTCAGCCGGACCGGCGGGTCCGCCCCGAGGAGGACGTCCCGCATCGCGCGGGTGAGCACATGACTCGAGCCCAACCAGCCCGTTGAGGTCCACCTGGCTCGGCCACCGCCGTCGGCCGGTTCCACGAAACAGCGCCGTCTACGCCAGTCGACATACGTGACCTTCCAGCTCCGCCCGCCGAGCAGCAGACGCCGGTCTCCCCGTGCCTCCTCGGTGAGGAGGCTGGGGTCGATCCGGCCCAGTTCCTGACGGCCGTGCAGGACGGTGAACTCGGGCGGTCCGGTGAAGACCGCCGTCATGTCCATGAAGTGCCGCCGGCCGAATCGTCGCTCCGCTTCCGGCCCGATGAACAGCATCCCGCCGTCGCTGTCGAGGTAGCCGTGGTCGAGAAGGTGACGGACGATCGGCTCGGCACCAGGGCCGAAGGGTGGGAGGGCGTTCCACGCCTGCGGCCAGAGCCGGTCACCGACCCGGTGCTCCTGCAGGCAGAGCGCGAGCATCTGCTGGGCGACGATGTGCCGGGGCTCGGGCGGTGGGACGACCGGCTCGACCCAGCCACGCCCCCAGAGCGACAGCAGGGCCGCCGCCCGGGTCAGCTCCTGCCCCGTACGACACAGGAACAGGCAGTTCCGGGTGCTGCCCGCGCGACGGCCGGTGCGACCGAGCCGCTGCAGGAACGACGCCACGGTGGCGGGCGCGTCGATTTGGATGACCCGGTCCAGGTCGCCGACGTCGATGCCGAGCTCGAGTGTGCTGGTGGAGACGATGACGCAGTCCCTCGCCTCCGCGAACGCCTGCTCGGAGCGGCGTCGCTCGTCGGCGGAGAGCGAGGCATGCGAAAGGAAGGTGGTCACCCCGCGCTCCCGCAGCAGCTGGCCGAGTTCCTCGACTGTCTGCCGGGACTCGCAGAAGACCAGGCGCTTCTCGCCTCCGTGCAGGGCGGTGATGACCTTCGCCGCGTTGACAAGTGAGCCGACGTAGTCGAGTTCGACCTGCCCCGGCGGCGGATCACCGACGACTCGGGGCCTCGCGGGCGCGACCATGTCGGGGGCGACGACCTGCCCCGGGCGGCTACCCGCCGCCGCTCCCTGCATCCAGGCAAGCAGGTCGTCCGGGTTCCCGACGGTCGCGGAGAGCCCGACTCGTTGCAGCGGCCGTCCGGTCACCCGGGTCAGCCTCTCCAGCACCGCGAGCAGGTGCCAGCCGCGGTCGTCCCCGGCGAAGGCGTGGACCTCGTCGACCACCACCGCCCGCAGCCCGGCGAAAAAGTCCCGGTGGTCGACGTTGACACTCACCAGCATGGCTTCCAGGGACTCGGGCGTGGTGAGCAGAATGTCGGGACGCTGCCAGAGCACCGCGCGCCGGGCTGCGGTGTGGACGTCGCCGTGCCAGAGCGCGACGGCGCGGCCCAGCCAGCCGGCGTACCGCTCGAGTCGGGGGTGCAGGTTGTTGAGCAGTGCCTTGAGCGGGCACAGGTAGAGCACCGAGGTGCCGGTCCAGCCCTCCCGCGCCATCCGCGACAGCAGGGGAAACGTGGCCGCCTCGGTCTTCCCGCCCGCCGTCGGGGCAAGCAACAGCGCGTCGTTCCCGTCGAGCAGCGGCCCGATCGCGGCCCGCTGCAGCGGGCGCAGCTCCGGCCAGCCGAGGCTGTTGACGACGTGGTGCAGCACCACCGGGTCGAGCAGGGCCTCTTCGTTCACAGGGTCAGGTCGACGTCGTCGGCCGAGGCGGCGTTCCGCTCGACCTCCGTCAGTTCGTCGGAGCGCAGCGTCAGCGCGTAGTGCTCCCGGGGACTCCAGTCGGCGAACTGGTCCACCCGGTCGAAGACATCGGCGACGAGCTTCTTGAGATAGACCCGGGGAGCGACCCCGACCTGACCACCCAGCCGGCCGGCGACGGCCCGGGCGAGTTCAGCGAGATAGTCGTCGCCGACCACGCCGGTGACCCGGTCGCTGCCGTAGATCTCGCGTACCCGTATTCCGAGTTGGACCAGGGCGGCCTCGGTGAACCCGGGGAGGCGGAGCTGGGTGGCGCGGGGGTTGTCCCAGCGCGGTTCCGGGCCGAAGTCGGTGGCGAGCCGCTGGGCCAGCGGCGCGAGCCGCTGCACGCCCTGTTGGCCGTCGAAGAACGCCGGGGTGCCGGTGATCAGCAGGAACAGGCCCGGGAAGCGCCCGGCGTAGATGTCGTCGACCAGTTGCCGCAACGCGTTGAGCGCCTTGTCGCGGGCGTCCGACCGCACCCGCTGCAGGGTTTCGACCTCGTCGAGGACCAGGAGCAGGCCGGGATGCCCGCTGTCGCGGAGCACCGTCAGCAGGCCCTGTAGGAAGCTGAGCGCCCCGAAGTGGTCGAGGTCACCCTTGACCCCGGCAGCCCGTCGCACCGAGGCCGCGACGTGGGGCTGACCGCCCAGCCAGGCGGCCAGCCCTCCGGCGGTCACCTGGTCGCCGGAGGCGATGGCCGCCCGGTAGCCGCGCAGCGCGGCGGCGAAGCCGGGTGTGCTCCGGGAGATGTCCGCCAGCCGGCGCTCGAGCAGATCACCGACTGCCCGGTCGAGCCCGTCCGCGTCGGCTTCGGCGGCCGTGCCGGCGGCCAGCACGTCCTCCTCAAGAGCGAAGATCCACCCATCGAGGACCGGACGCAGCGCGCTCGGGGCGAACTGCTCGGTCGTCAACTGTTCGACGAGCCGGCGATAGACGGTCTCCATCCGGTGCAGCGGCGTCTCCAACTCCGAGACCTGCACCTCGGCCACCGCGAATCCCCGGCGCTTCGCCCGCTCCCCCAGCCACCGGGTGAGAAAGGTCTTCCCGGCGCCATACTCGCCCCGCACGGCCTTGAACACGCTGCCGCCACCGGCGACCCGGTCCAGTTCCTCGTCGAGGGTGGAGGTGAAACGGTCCAGTCCGACGGCGAGTGCGTCCAGACCGTTGGCGGGCACCGCGCCCCGGCGGAGGGCGTCGACGATGTCCCTGCGCCGCCGGGCGCTGACCTCTACCGCCACAGGGTCTCCAGCCCGAACTGCTCGATCATCAGGGCGATGTCGAGCTTGGCGGTCTGCCCGTCCGGGTCAAGGGTGAGCACGGGATACCCCTCGACCTGCAGCAGGCGGCGCAGGGCGGTGAACGTGCCGGAAACCCGGTGCACGGGGACGCCGGCCCGGGTCGCCAGCGTCTCCAGGGTCGCCCGCCCGTTGCCGGCGAGCAGGGCGACGACCATCGCGGCCACCCGCTCGTCGGGCAGTGGCGCCCGGGTGCCCCGGCGGTCGGCGTACACCGGGCTGGCCAGCAACGCGTCGACGAGGGCCTTCGCGGGGTCGGCAGGGGCCACCGGTTCCGCCGGGGGCGGTGCGGCCGCCGTGACCGGCACGGGCAGGTCGAACAGGCCCTCGTCCTGCACAACGGGCTGGACAGGGCGGCGGGCGGACCGCCTGGTCTCCAACCGGGCGGGTTCACGGGACGCGGCTTCCGCAGCCGCCGGCCGCAGTGACTCCCGCCACCACTCGGGGCTGGACACCGGCGCTCCCGCCCACCCCGGGACGGCGGCCTCGTCGTGGGCGGCGAAGAGCAGCAACGGAATGACAGCCTCGGCGGGAGCCGCCCCGCCGTGGTACCCGGCCTTGCGCGGGCCGTATCGCAGCCCCTCCCGCCACGGCAGGATCACCTCCCCGGGGGAGAGCGCCACCCGGCTGCCCCGGAAGAGCAACTCGCCGTCGCCGGGCTGACCGGTCGCCGGTCGCCACCTGTTCTCGCTGGAGTCGGACGGCCGGAGGACCGCCTCCGAACCGCGGTCGACGACGTGGCCGTGGTCCGAGACCAGCACCACGATCCGGTCCTGGGCGACCGCGAGCAGGTCCCGCAGCCCGTTCACCGTGTCCGTGCTCCACTCGGTGGTACCGGGGTCGCTACGGTCCAAGGCGTCGTCGATGGTGTTGATGACGGCCGCGACCAGCGGGACGGCGGGGTCACCGATCGCGGCGGCCACCTCCGGGTCGACGGCCAACCCGGCCGGGGTCCGCAGGTCGGACTTGTGCAGCAGGACGCTTCCCGGGAAGTGGTCGCGGAACGCCCTCGACTCGGCGTTGCGGTCGCCCACGGCGAGCCGCCCGCTGAACAGGCTGCACCGGTTGACCATGGTGACCGTCGGCAGGGCCGCGAGGACAGCGGTCCGTGGACCGCCGCCCGGGGTCAGCTCCGTCCAGGCGCCACCACGGCCGAGGGAGTCGGCGATCTCGATCCCGGCGGCCGTCCCCATGCCGTCGAGGACGAGCAGCAGGACCCGGCGGTCGTTGTCCAGGATCGGGCGGACCACCCGGTCCAGGACGTCCTCCACCCGCAGCAGCGAACCGGGTTCCCGCTCGGCGCCGGTCATGTCCTGCAGCAGTTCCGCGAACTCCCGGTCGTGGCGGGCACGGCGGGCGTCGACCGCCGCGTGGAGGAGCCGGTACGCCTGCGCGACCTGCTGGTCGACGTCACCGGCGAAGACGTCCAGCCGGGCGCGGTCCACCCACCCGTCGTCCCGGACCTGCCGGTGCACGGCGTCGAGCATGGTCGCCGGGGCGGGCCCGTCGGGCGTGGCCAGCCAGCGCAGGAGCCGGACGGCCATCCGGGCGGTCTCCACCCGGGCGCGTTCCGCAGACCGGTGGGCCTCGACCTCGGCGAGCCGATCCTGTGCCTTCTCGATCAGGTCACCAGCGGGCGCGGCGGCCCCGGCGACCGGGACGGCGAGCCGTACCACGGCCCCGAACGCCCGCATCCGCTGGGCGAAGCCGGCCGGGAGCAGCGCCGAGGCGGCGAGGCGGCCGGCCACGTCGACATCTGCCGCGATCTCCTCCGCCCGGCGCAGCAGCCGGCGCGCGTCGTGTCGCACGGCGTCGTCACCGTCGAGGGCTCGGTAGATCCACGCCTCGGCGGCTTCTCCGAAGGCCGTCGCCTGGCCCTCCGTGAGTCGGGTGCCGCCGAAGCGCGGTTCCAGCCGGGTCCGGGCGACCGCCAGTTCCACGTCCGCTGACTGCTTCGCGCTCCGGGGCCACAGGACCCCGGCGAGCAGGCCGAGCGGGATGGCGTCGACCCCGTGACCGGCACGGACGGCGGCCAGCACCGGTACGGCGACCGGCCCGGCCACCTCGGCGAGGAATCCGGCGATCCCCTCGGCCCAATCGGTGGGCAGCTCGACGAACCGCAGTTGCGTGGGCGCGTCGGTGCTCCACTGCAGGAGCCCGGCGCCGTCCAGCTCGTCGGGGTCCAGGCCGAGGACCGCCCCGGCCAGGTGCCGCAGCGCGTGGTCCCGGGTCAGGATCAGGCCGGCCGGTGGGGCCCAGCCCTCGGCCGGTGCGAGGTCGGCGAGCGCGTCCGCCACCCAGCGACCGGTGCGCACCAGGGTGGAGTCGAGCCGGACCTGACCGCCGAACACCTGGGTGACCAGGTCCCACGCGTCAACGCTGCGGCCCTTCTGCATGCTCACGTGGGCCAGCAGGCCGTCGCCCAGCTCCATGTCGGTGAGGTCGGTGAGCAGCACGAGCTTCTCGTGGACGGCCCGGTCGGCCAGCGCGGCCCGCGCCGCGATCGGCGTCCGGCAGGGTACGACCCGCACCCGGGTGTCCCCGACGGTGAGCACCGGTTCGTCGGTCCACTCGGGACGGGCGTGCAGCACGATGGCGTCAGCGTCGTCGTCCCGTTCGGCGAGCCACGACTCGACCTTGCGGCGTACGGCCGCCGGACGGACGGCGGCCCGGGTGACGCTCACGGCCGCCGCTCCGACTCCTCGGTCTGCCAGGTGACGGTGACCCGACGCCCGGCTGTGACCTCGGCCCGCAGCTCGCCGACGAGCCGGCCGAGGCCCGCATCGTCGGCGACGACGGTTTGGCGGGCGGCGGGCGGCGGGGTGACCCGGTTGTTGGGGTCACGCGGGGGCGGGATGACGACCTTCGGGTCGGCGGGCGGCGTGACGATGACCGGCACCGGGTCCACGGGCGGCGTGACGATGACCGGCATCGGATCCGGCGGCACCACCCGGTTGATCTCGGACAACAGCGCGGCGGCGGATCCGACCGCGTTCTGCAACGCCGTGACCAGGTCCGATCCGTGGTGCTCGTCCCGGGCGGAGGTGCCCAGTTGGTCGATGATGGCCCGGGCGCGGCTGTCGGAGTCGACCCGCAGCTTGACCGCGCTGATCAGGGGCCACTGGGCGGCGGCGAGGGCCGCACTGAGCCTCTGCGCCTGCTTGAAGACGCTGCTCGCGGCCTGCCCGTCCAGGCCGGCGAGGCGCTCCTGCCCCTCGGCGACCACGCCGACGAGCACGACGTCGTCGCGTTCCTGGACGACCTCGGCGAGAAGCCGGGCGACCCTTCGGGCGGTGGCGAGCCGGCCGGTCTGCGCGCCCACGTCCAGGCCGAGCAGCTCGGCGTGCTCCTCCAGTTTCGTGACGAGGTCCCGGGCGGAACTCTTGTACGTGGTGGCGACCTGGCGGATCTCCGTCGCCAGGGTGCCGAGGTTCGCCGGGTTGCGGAACCTCGGCAGGACCAGCCCGAAGAAGGGCTGCCCGAACTGCACGGCGGCCTTCCACGTCTCGTCGTCCGGCATCGGCGGGTGCCGCAGCTCGAAGCGGTCCTCGACCCCGTTGGCCGCGATGACCTTGATCTTCCCGCCGTGGTCGTACCAGCTGAGCTGCTGCTCGAACGCGAAGACGGCGATGATCAGGTTCTGCAGCTCGCGGTCGAAGCCGCGCCGCTTCGGCACGTCGAGCCATTCCCGGAGCCGGTGCACCGGGAAGTGGTCGCGGTAGCCCTCCTTCGCCGCCTCCTGCAGCAGGTGCCGGCTCCAGTGGCAGGTGCTGATCGTGAGCACGTACCGGTGGTCGACCAGCTCGCCGAGCTGCAGCGGGTTGCAGATCCGGCGGAGAACCTTCTGGTCGGCGGGCGTGTCGACGGAGACGCCGTGGGTGGGGTCGGCGGCGGCCCGCTCGGCGTACTGGAACACCTTGGTCAGGTCGACGCGGGTGAGCGGCTTCTCGTCCACGGGCAGGGCCGGCGCGCCGGGGTACGACCAGTCGAGCAGCTCGGCGGTCAGGTTCTTGAACGCGTCGACGAGCGTCCCGCCCCGGGGGTCGCCGACGCGCAGCCCTTCGGCGAGGGTGTGCAGCACCCCGACGGTGTCGTCGTGCACGTCGGAGGGCTGCGGGTTGGCCGCCCCGTACGCCTGCTTGAGCGCGGTGATCAGGCCGTCGCGGAGCTGGGTCTGCCGCTGCAGCAGGTAGATGCGGCCCTGCTGCCGGTCGGCCTTGGGCCAGTCGGCGGCCAGGGTGTTGAGCCGCTCCCCCGCGCCGCCGACCCCGAGCAGGTAGTTGATCTTCGCAAGCTGGGCGACCCGGCCCATCATGTCGTCGGTCAGGTAGAGCGGCAGCCAGAACACGGTGTTGGAGCCCCGGGGCAGTTCCTCGATCCGGGCCCGGTCGGCGCTGCGCGGGTAGTCCTGCGGGTCGAACGGGTAGTCGATGACGATCCGCCATGACTCACCGGGGGCGAGCAGCGCGGCGACCGGCATGGCGTCGGGGTCGCGGACGTTGCCGAACTTCACCTGGACGATGTGCCGCCGCCCCCGCCAGTCGCGCGGCTGCTGCAGCTCGCCGTGGCTTCCCTCGCTGCCGGCCAGGCCCATCTCGGCGCTGATCAGCTCGCGGAGCAACTGCTGCCGTACCCCGGTCGAGGTCTCGTTGAGCGGAACCAGGTCCAGCAGCTTGTCGAAGTCGACGGTGTGCAGCTTGAGCGACACCACCGGGTCGGAGCCGTCGGCCAGGTGCAGCTCGCCGGCGTCCTGCTCGATCTTGCGCAGCCGGTTCAGCACCATGGTGTTCTCGTAGCCGGGGATCGGCGAGGCGATCGAGCCGAAGTTCAGCGCGTGCAGCTTGGCGGCGGTCAGGTTGTGCAGCGCCGGCACCTCGGGCACCAGGGCGCCGAGCAGGATCGTCTTGACCAGCTTTTCGTCGAGCTGGAACTGGGTGTTGGTGGCCGCCTTCCCCTCGTCGATGCCGTTGAGGGTGAGCAGGATCGGGCGCAGCTTGCGCAGGTAGAGGGTGCGGGCGGCGTCGAACTGCTGGCGCAGCTTCGGCCGGTCGGGCAGCTCGCCGTGCAGCACCAGCGGGTCGAAGAGCGCGGCCACGCCGATCAGGTCGTTGACCCGCAGGGTGTCCCGTCGGTCGACCAGCAGCTCGGTCATCACCTTCAGCGCGGTCCGCTCGCGCTGCAGCGCCTGGGACAGGGCGACCAGGGTGGCCACCAGGGCCGGCGAGAAGGGGTAGAGCTGGCGGAAGGCAGTGGCGTCGGACCCGATGCCGGCGTCGCCGTACTGCGCGCCGAGCAGCAGCGTGTCCCACACCTCAGAGTTGTGCCGCACGGCGGCGAACGCGTTGTCGATGACCGCGCGGGCCGCGTCATCGTTCGGCTTGAGCAGCCGCCCCTCGGTGATCTCGGGCAGGTTCGTGTCGGCGAGGAGGATCTCCCCGAAGCGACCCTGCACGCTGCGCATGACGTGCGCGAGCGCCTCCCGCTCGGTGCCGCCGACCTGCGGGCCGAGGAACTCCTCCAGGTTGCGCTGGCGGGCCACGAAGGAGACCAGCGGCAGCGGCCGGGACGCGTCGGCGGACTCGACCAGCTTGTTGAGCTTGGCGCCCTCGGTGTTGACGAAGGTGTAGTCGGCGATCCGGCCGGAGAGCCAGAGGATCAACTCGTCCAGGAAGAGCACGATCGCGTCGTACCCGAGGGCCTTCGCGTGCCGGGTGATGACGGCGAGGCCGGTGTCGAGGTCGAGGTACTCGGCGCTGTGCACCGCGCCGCTGAAGAAGGTCTCGGTGAGCGCGCTGACCAGGGCGTCGCGGCCCCGGGTGCCGGGCGGCTGCGCGGCGGCCTCCGCGTACCGCTGCGGGGTCCAGCCCTCCGCGCGGGCCCGCAGCGCGGCCAGGCCGCCCCCACCGCCCGCGCCGGGCCCGGAGCCGCCGCCCAGCGCCGCGAAGAACTTGTCGTCACCCATCGCCTCGCGCAGGCCGGCCGCGTCCTTCAGCAGCGCGTCCGACCGGTGTACGGCGGGAACCGGCGCGTCCGGGTGAGCCGCGGTGACGTGACGCAGGTAGCCCTCGAGGATCGCCTGTTCCACGGAACGCGCGTCGAGCATGTGCATTGTCAGGGTGAGAAACTTCCGCCCGGGGAGCCAGGAGTCGGCGGCGACCACCGGGCCCTCCAGTCCACTGATCTGCCGGGCCTTCGGGGTGTGCGCCAGGATCTCCCGCAGCACCGCCATGAAGTGCGACTTGCCGGAGCCGAACGAGCCGTGCAGGAACATCGCCTGGGACCGGCCGGTGGTGACCGCGTGGCCGATCCGGCGCAGCGCCTCGGCGAAGTTCTCCCGGAGCTGGTCGGTGACGACGTAGTGGTCCAGGTCGGCACCCTCGGCCGCCTTCACCACGAAGTCGCCCTCACCGACCGACGTCGGAATCTTGATCAGGTCGCGCAGCAGCGTCACCGGTGTTGCCTCCAGCCTCCCCAGGGTGCCCGACAGGTTACTCATCGACCCGAATGCTCGGGTACCGCCCCGGATGGCCAGATTGCGGTCCGGTTGACGGGATCTCAGGGACCCGATGACGGGCATGCCCGCCGATCGTCCGAGAAGGCGCAGCTCAGCGCGGCGACAGTGGGCAGCACAGTCAGCAGCAACCACGAGAAGAGTCAGATTCTGGACAGACCTAGCCTCCGGACATCAGGCCCGGGTCAGAGGCTGGCGAACTCAGGAAATCCTTCCAGCTCGGTCGCGGCCGGCATCCTGTCGAGGATGGCGTCGATGGCCTCCACCAGCTCGGCCGTGCCATGCGCCACGTGAACCCCGGGCCGGTCGGCGAACGAACGCGCCCAATCGTGTCGCATCACCTGGCTGGTCAGCACCACCGGACGGCCGTGCTGGAGGGCGAGTCGAGCCTGGATCCGGGCACCGCTGCGCTCGCCGGCCTCGACGACGACGGTGGCGGCGGCGTAGCCGCTCATCACCGCGTTGCGCATCGGGAAGCTCTGCTTCGTCGGGGCTGCGTCCGGCCAGAACTGGCTGATCACCAGGCCGACCTCAGCGATGTGCTCCTGCAGTGCCCGGTTGACGGCCGGGTAGTGGCGACGGATGCCGGTGCCGATGACCGCGACGGTGCGCCCCCCGGCGGCCAGCGCCGCCTGGTGGGCGGCGGTGTCGATGCCCTTCGCCAGGCCGCTGACCACCGTCACGCCCCGAACTGCCAGCGAGGTCGCCACGGAACGGGCGATCGCCACCCCCCGGTCGCTCGCCTCGCGGCTGCCGACCACCGCGATGGCTCGGGCGTCGGGCCGGAGATCTCCCCGCGTGAACAGCAGCGGCGGCATCTCCCGGATGTCGCGGAGCTGGGCGGGATAGTCGTCTTCGAAAAAGGCCCGCACCGTGATGCCCTCGGACTGCCATGCGGCCAGATCGGCGGCGGCAACCTCGACCAGCGAGTCGACGGAGCGCTCGTCGGGGAAAAGGGTGTCCGCCTGCCCGACGACCCGCCCGAGCACGCCGAGCGCGCTGCCGGTCTCCTGAACGTCGTGGGCGGCGTCGGACCAGCCCATGTCGGGCTGCCACAGCAGCGCTACCAGCGCCGCCCGCTCCGCCATCGCCCGGTCCATGGCCCCCGCGTGGCCCGTCAATCGGGGATCCGCAGGTCGGGGCCTACGGCGACAAGGCGGACTCCCCCGTCGTCGTGGCGGTGGACGGCGCACCCGGCCCTGGTGAACCGGGCGGTCACCGTTTGCCCGGCGTGCTGGGCGGCCAGCCGCAGCAGGGCCGGCACCGGGTCGGCCGGCAGTGGGCGGGGAGCCGACTGCGGCAACGGGACCGCCGCCTCCGGGTCGGTCGGACCGGTCTCGGGGAGGGAGGCGTCGAGGCCGTCCAGGCAGTCCACCACGGCCGCCTCCAGGCTGGGCCGGCACGGCAGGTCGTCGGGGCGGACCGGGGCGGCCAGCGATCGCAGGTCGACCGACCAGAGCAGCCCGTGCGCCCGCAGCGGGTCGGCCGGGTGCCCCCGCAGGTCGAGCATGCCCACCACCAGGGCCAGGTCGAGGCCGTGGGCGAGCCGGAGCAGCTCGGCCAGCGGGGGCGCGTCGGGGCGTACCGCGGCCACCAGCAGGCGCGCGGCGGGCAGCCCAGGGCGGACGCTCCCCCACCGGGTCCGCGCCCGCCCAGGGCAGGGTGACGTAGCCCTCGCGCACGTCCGGCGGGATCTCGTGGCCACCGTCGGCCTCGGTGAGGTCCTCCGGGCGTACCCCGAAGCCGGTCGCCCACGCGCCCAGCCGGTAGCGGCCGGACAGCCGCACCGACGCGCGCCCGTCCGACTTGTTACCGGCCAGCGTCGCCACGTCCGGCGCTCCCGCGTGCCAGGCCAGGTGCACCACCCGGTGCCGCAGGTCGGTGATGGTCACCAGCACTGTCCGGTGGAGGCGGCGGGTGCCGCCGCAGGTGACGCAGGACAGCCCGGACGGGCGGCAGTCCGGACAGGGTCGCCACGACACCGGCTCGCCGAGCCAGGTCGGGTCCGGCGGCTCGGCGAGCCGGCGCAGCGGCACCCGCACCCGGCGGACGACCTGGCCGGTGGGCTGCCCGACCAGGGTCTCGACCGCCTCGCCGTGGCCCAGGCCGGTGTGCCACCAGCGCCCGTCCCGCCAGACGGCCTGCGCACCGGGCAGCCCGCCGCCATCCGCCGGGCCGGCGCAGTCGGCGTGGACCCGGCGCTCGATCCCGGCCACGTCGGTCGCCGTCGGGTGAAGGGGGCGGGGCAGGTCGGGGCGGAGCATCCGGGCGGGGGCGCTGCGGCCTCGCTCACCGAGCCCGGCCAGCGCGCCGGCCATGTCGGTGGCGGCCAGGGCTGCCGACAGGTCCGCGTGGGGCTCCGTCGGCCCGGTGGGCACGGGCGAGCCGGGCACCTCGTACCGGACGTCCCAGCGGAGGGCGTCGCCGTGCCGGCGGGCCTCGACGACCAGGTCGAGCAGGAGCAGGTCGGCCAGCGCGCAGAGCCGGGCCAGCCGGGCGGCGGGGTCGAGCGGGGGCGGCGCGGTCGACCGGCCCACCAGCACCCGCCACGCCGGCCGGGCGGCCTCGGCGACGGCCCGGCCCTCCAGCTCGTGCCGCTCGTCCGCCGGCAGGTCGGGCCGCCAGGCCGGCGGCAGCCGTACGGCCAGCGGGTCGACGGCGGCGGCCACGCCGGTCGCGGCGGCCAGCTCGTGTACCCGAGGGGTCAGGTCGGCCACCCAGTCACCCGCCGGGTCCGGGCGGGGGTCGAGGATGCCGGGCGCGACCAGGTGGGACGCGACCGCGCCCGTGTCCAGGTTGGCCACGGTCAGCACGAGCTGCGCAGAGCGGCGACCGCGCCGGCCGCAGCCCGGGCAGGCGATCGCGATGGTGCCGGCGCCCCGGCACAGCTCGCACTTCCGGTACGGCACCCGGAGGGCGTCCGCGCCGCCGGGCGGACCGTCGTCGGCCAGGAACCGGTCGCCGTAGCGGGTGCAGCGGCAGGGGTCGAGGCGGAAGGTCACGCCGTCGCAGTCGGGGCAGGCGACGGTGGGTGCGCCGGTCACCGGGGCGGCCGGCCCGTGCAGGGCCCGTCGTGGTCGGTGCGGCGCACGCAGCGCGTACGGTCCGGCAGCGGCAGGTCGCAGAAGACCCGATGGCGTACGCCCTGGTCGTCCTCGGCGGAGACGGTCGTCTCCCCGGCGTCCACGTCGGGCAGGAAGGTCACCGACCGGGCCAGTGCCCCGGCGAACCGGCGGGCGGCGGGCAGGTCGGCGGCGGTGAACGGCAGGTGCGCCACCCAGCGCGGGCTCACCGGCCGGCCGCCGGACTCACCGACCCGACCGAACACGGTTGACGAAAAAGCGCGCGCACGACAGACCCACTCCCTCTCGGACGGCTGACTGGATTAGCAATTGATGAATGGTGGAAATTCCACGGTCATCGCCTTTGTCAGAGCCATCTTGTAAGGTCTGAAGCGCTATAACAACGAAGGCCCGCTCACACTGTTCAGCCAATTGTCTGCAACATTCCGGTGTTTCAGGACGGGCGTCGAGATGTTGCAAAACGCAACCGGGAAGGAGGCCGGATGGCCGAGGACATGGGATCGACGGTGCCCCGACGCAGGCTCGGCAGGGCGCTGCGTGACCTGCGCAACGAGGCGGGGATAACCCTCGACGCCGCCGCCGAGGCGCTGGAGTGCAGCAGGCAGAAGGTGTGGCGGATCGAGAGCGGGCTCGGTTCGGCGCGCAGCGTGGACGTCCGGGCCATGTGCGAGCTGTACCGGACGAAGGGCGATCTGACCCGCGCACTCCTCGCCCTGGCCGGCGAGACCAGGGCGAAGGGCTGGTGGCACGCCTACGGCGACGCCATCCCAGACTGGTTCGAGTTATACGTCGGCCTCGAATCCGCCGCCTGCCGGATTCGGCGATACGACGAATCGCTGATTCCTGGTCTGTTACAAACCCGAAGCTATGCGCTCGCCGTGTATCAGCACCGTTCCGAGGTGACCGAGGATGAGCGGGAACGCCTGGTTCAGGTGCGGCTACAGCGACAGGCGCTGCTGACACGTCGGCTGCCGGCAGCGCCAAGGATGGATGTCGTGATCTCGGAGGGCGTGCTCCTGCGGATCGTGGGCGATCGACCGGCGATGGCTGAGCAATTGCGCCACCTGCTTGATGTTGGCGAGCGGGGATCCGTGAGCATCCGGATCCTGCCACTCTCGGTCGGCTTGCACCGAGGCGTTGAGGCGGGCACCTTCGTGATGCTGGAGTTTCCCCTGGGCAACCGCGCCACCCCAGAGCCCCCGGTGATCTACAGCGAGTCGTGGACCGGAGCGCTCTACCTCGACCGGCCGGAGGAGTTCGCCGCCTACGAGAAGGTCTGGGTGAGCCTGGAGCAACTCGCCCTTGATGAAGGACAATCAAGGCACCTCATCAACAAGATCATCGAGGAGGTCCACCATGGTTGATCTGACCGGCGCGCATTGGCGCAAGAGCACCCGCAGCGGCAGCAACGGCGGCGACTGCGTCGAGGTGGCCAACAACCTGCCTGGCATCGTCGCCGTACGCGACAGCAAGAACCCGGAAGGGCCGTCGCTCACCTTCGACCCCGCCGCTTGGAGCACGTTCGTCGGCGCACTCCGCCGCTGACTCCGTACCGAGACCGCCCCCGGCAGACCCGCCGGGGGCGGTGTGTGCCCACCCAGAGCCTTGAGCCCGTGTGGGCAGCCTGAAATGCGTAGGCTAGTCAGAAATCCGACAATTCTTCGCCGGAGAACTCTTCCATCATCGCAGCCTGAGAGGCAGCCGAGACTATCGTGGAGTAAACGATCTGACCAGGCTCAGGCTCGATCCCAAACTCGCCCTGCGGCTCGGGAAGCCAATCACTGTGTGCGACGTGCGGCACGGAACCGAGAATCACAGCAAGCAGGCGAGGGTCAATGAATCCCTCAGCAGTGACCGCAAGGTAGGCTTCGCCGTCACGGGCCCTGACTAGGGCGGCGATCCTATGATGGCTGAAGGTCGCTGTGCACACTTTGCCGGTTTTTATCGAAGCCGCGATGGCCTTCCTGACTACCGTATTGATGCCCAGAGTTACCTGCACAGCCAACTCGGCTCTCAGCCGGCGGATGTCCACCTCAGCAGGCAGAAGATGCCCGGAACTCGTGGAGCCCGTACCCCGGCCGGCGCGCGTCACCTCTGCCTTAAGCGACCGGTAGAAGTCATCGCCGCTGTCCTCCTGACGCTTGCCGGCCGCTCCCATCCACCACCGCGCACCGGCTTCAGCGATCTCCGGGCCGTGGTCGACGGCATGATCAAGTTCCGTGACGGCACCACGGAAAGAACTGACTTTGACCTTGAACCAGACCCAGTCTTTGATCGCCCGAATACGTTCTGCGCTACCGGCTCCAACCTCTTCCGGAACCTGCTGCGACTTCGCAACGAGAGCATCCTTGACTTGGTGCAAGGGAAGCTCCAGGGCAGGAAAACTCAAGCCAAGATCCGATAAGCATCGCTTAGTCGGCCTCACGAAGTAGGGGGTGGGCTGGCTCACTCCGCGATATTAGCCCAAACCCTCGCACTAGAACAGCGCAGGGACGGCACGGCCAACGAATTACTTCGATTCCGAGAAGCCACCAAGTTCGTCGAGTTCGCTGCGCGACATTCCTGTCAGAAGAGCGACAGAGCCAGCGGTGGAGCCATCAAGCTGACGAAGAGCTTCGCCCACTGCCTGCTGGATCTCCGCACGATGATTCTCGATGAACTCACGCACTGCAACGTCAACGACATCCTTCTTCGAGCGACCGAGGAAGTGAGCAGCATGAGAGATCAACTGGTCGGTCTGGGTATCTACCTTGATCGGCGTGGCGGCGGTAGCCATTACTCCCCCTCTTGGTGGACAGGTTACCCAAGTACCAAAGTACCAGCCACCCCGGTTGGCGCAACCGAGACAGCGATCCTCACCGGCCAACTCGGAAACGGACAATATTACGGAAACCCTGTGAGCGACGCAGTCCAGGGCACCTGGGCCGAGCAGTACCTATGCGGCAGCCTCCTTGCGACAGCACCTGGACGGCCCAGACGCTCACCTTCAGCCGCACCGTGTGTTCCGCCTACGTCCGAAAGATCAGACCAGCTCGCTGACGGTCGCGAAGGGGGGATCAGTTCTTGCGTCTGAGATCCAAGCCGTAGACGAGCAAGCCCGCGCCCACAACCAGGCAGGTCATCATGACGAGGACCCGGCCCTTGGGGGAAGCCGGGGTGAACCAGAAGGTGATCAGTTCCTGTATGCCTGCCCCAAGGAAGGCGCCGCCGAAGGCCAGGGCCGACGTGCGCCAGGTGTCGCCGTCGGTGCGGATTAACTCCTTCGTGGCGGCATCGATGTGAATCTTGGAGACGGTCTCCAGGCCACGCAGGCGGGCGATCCGGATGGCCCGAATCCCGATCTCCCTGATTAGACGGGTGTTCGCCTTGAGGAGTTCGGCCGCGCCCTGCCGGCCGAAGTCGAGCGGGGTGTCGCCACCGGTCAGTTCCTCTTGGATCTGCCGCAGCGCCTCATGCAGATCCCTGGTGCCCCCTGCGAAGTCGAAGGGCGCACCGACCGAGTCGTCGCCAGCGCTCCAGCCATCCGTCCCCGCCCCGTCCCGGCTGGCGGTCTCCGTCATCCTCGCACCCCCGGCCGGCCGGAAATCTCGGACGTAAAGTCCTGCTGGCGCTCTTCCAACGCCCTGAACAGGTCCCTTGCGACAGTCGCTCGATGGGCCACCAGCGAGTCGATGTTCTCCTTTTCGAGCATTCGGACGACGCGATCGTGGCCCGTGACGCCCATCAGGATCCTCATCAGGGCGGGAAGCATCTCGATCAGGATGATCGTCAGGCGGAGGGTCCACTCAGCGGCAGCTACGTATCCCCCCTCGGCGGTCAGCTCGCCCAGGGCCTTCAGTCGCTCGATAATGCCGACCTTGCCCTGGCTCTGGCGTGCCCTGGCGACCTCTGTCTCGATCTCCCCCTCGACATCTTCGGAGGCACGGGCCAGGAACTGCCCCGATTCCTCGCGAAGGGCAGCGGTCGAGGCGTTCAGCTTCCGTAGCTGGTCCTGCTTGTCGGAGAGGCCGCTGTCTCTGGCATAGCGATCCGCGATCTGGCGCTTGAGCATGCAACTCGGCCCTTGGCCCGGCCTGCCGCTAGCGCTTTCGCCAGCTTTCCCGGTGCATTCCTTGACCGCCTCCTGTTGGAGGCGACTGGCCTCGGAGGAGATCAACTTGATCTCCGCCTGGAGCGTCGCAGCCTCCCGTCTGGTGCGCGATAGATCATCGAGCTTAACCAGCACCGGATCGAATGAATCCAGCCGCCGCCCTTCACACGCCGGGGAGTCGGGGACGGGCGGCGTCCCGTCGGCCACAAGGCCGTTGCAGGCCCGCAGCTCGCTTTCCAGTCGCAGGACGGACTCCTGCCTCGATCTCGCGACATGCTCCTCGATGGCGGTGTGGAAGATGCCCAAGAGCAACGGCTCAGCCAGGATGACTCCGAGCAGGACCGCCAACGCGAGCCTGCTCAGGGTCCTCGAAATCGCCTGCCGTACGGCGCTGACGCCGGAGGCCGTAGCCAACCACCGGTCCAGGCTGAGGATCAGGGCTCCCCAAAGCAGCGCGATGAACGGGATCGACCAGTTGAAATAGCCGAAGGAGTAGTAGAGGGCCAAGCCGAGGGACAGCGTCGCAAAAGTGGTCGTGATCAGCACCACGGACCCGAGGCTCGTGTACCGGATCCGCTCGCTGGGCACCAGGGTGAGGATGTCCTCGCGCGCCCCGGCCAACGAGCGCAGGAGCCGCGTGACACTGAATGATCGAATGGAGTGGCCGCTCAATTGGTCTCCAGGTTCGCTCTACTGGCCTCGTCCACCACTGTGAGATCAGCCGTTCGCGTGCACCGCCAGGGTGGCGCGGTAGGCGCCAAGCTGAGAAAGCTCGGCATCAACGAGGTCGGTGAAGAACTGTGCGGGTGAGCCGGGGAAGCCGGGTCGCTCGTCGGCGTACCACTGGTGCAGCCACGGCTCCAGCTCGGCGATGCCGGCGAGCAGCGGCAGCAGCCGCTCCGCCGGCCAAGCCGCCTGCAGCTTCCGGTCCAGGTAGACGGTCGCCAGCGCCTGTGCCTGGGCGAGGTGGTCCCACCCAGCCCAGCCGAGCAGTTCCGTGCCGTCGTTGTCTCGGCCCGCCTTCGGGTACGAGATGAACCGCTCCTTCGGCACGTCGAGCTTGCCCCGCGCCCGCCAGTACGACGGCTTGGCGAAGTCGGCCGAGGTGTACTTCGGCGGCACCGCGATCTGCACGTCCTCGCCCGCGTCCTCCAGCCGCTGCTGCATCCAGGTCCGCTCCCACTGCGCCCGCTTGCGCAGCCCGGACGACTTGTAGCGGTGGACGGGGAGGTAGGGCACGTGCTCGTCGGCGACCAGCTTCGCCAGCGTCTTCGTCAGGTCGTAGTCGTCGCGGCCGACCCACAGCTCCAGCACCGACCGGAAGTCCTCGTCGTGGCGCACCTTGTCGGCAAGCTGTGCGACCGACTGCGGCGTCGGCCGGTCACCCCACAGCTCGGATGCCTCCAGCCGGTCCAGCAGCCAGTCCCGCAGCGCCTTGGCCTGCATCGCGTCCCAGCCCTCGGTGGCCCAGCGCCGCTTGCATTCCGGCCGCTCGATCAGCGCGATGTTGCGATCCGACTCGATGACCTCGATCCGCCGCTGCACCAGCGCTCGGTAGTCGTCGGGCCAGTGCGCCGGCAGCTCCGTGATCGGCGTCGACCCGTGCCGCCCGAACCACTGCGTCTCCACCTCGCCGGCCGCCATCTTCCGCGCCAGCACGATCTCGAACGCCCGCTCGCCCAGATTCAATGCCGGCGGCTCGGCGCAGGCCAGCTCCCCCTCAAGTAGCCCGTAGAGCCGGTAGACCTCCCAGTCCAACTCCTCCTGCGCTGCGATCATTCGTGCGCGGGTCGCGTCGTGGTCGGCGTGCGCCGCCCGCAACCGCTCCCGAGTCGGCACGCCGGACTCCGCGACCGCTGCCGGGGTCAGGACGGCGAGTTGCTGCGCCAGCGAGTCGAGCAACCGCGCCCACACCACCGGATACACCTCCGGCAGCGAAAACTCCTGAATCTTCGTACCAGTAAACTCGTACCGATCAGACCACTGTTCTGCGCTGACTCTTGCTCCGTCTCCCCCGATCGGATCACCGCCCTTTGGGTAGCTGACCTGCTTGAGCCAGAAGCAGGCGGTCGAGCTGTTCAGCACCCCAAGCAGCCGCAGATGGTCATCCTCCGTCGCCCCCTCCGGCAACTTGATCACCGGCGCCGACTGCTTGAATACCTTTCCACCACGATCTAGCACAAAGTGGTTGTGCGTCGCCACGAACGCGAAGGCGATGGACAGGGCCGTCCGATAGGCGGAAGCAGTGTGCTGGTGATACTCCCACCAGCGAAGGCCGGCATCAGCCATGCTTCCCTGGAAGGTTCGCCTCGCCGCCAGCATCGCCTTCCAGGGCCACAACTCAACGGAGAGTCCTGCCTCATCAAGGGCCGCGTCGTAGGGATACCAGATCGTGTCTTCGGGGGACGAGTTCCAGTCACGAACCACCTCGCCGATCAGCAGTGGGCGCAGGGCGTCGGAGTGGGCCGAGGTCCGGAGCTTCCGGCCGAGCGGTCGCATGAAAGCTTCATCAGCCCCGGCCCTGATGGCACGCCCTACGGGTAGGTCGATGAGCTTCGACATCTTGATCGCATCAGCCTCCAGCACAGCAACCAAATCGCCTGCCCCGCCCCCGCTGAGACTCCACGGGTGTGCGGCGAGCCGATCACGCGGAAGGCCGATCACGGTCACCCAGTCGGACGGGGTTGACGGGTCATCCACACCCGCCTTGATGGCTGACCACACCAGCCCTACAGCGGGGTCTTCCGGCTGGGCTGGTTCTCCTCGAATACCGAGAACAGTCAAAACGGTTCGAGAGTGCCGGCGGTCCTTGGGCCGTCCGACCAAAATCACGGTTGGCGTGCCGTGGCCGGGGATGTAGGCACCGGAGGTGTCGATGACCTCGGTCAACTCGACCTTGTGAGAGAGGTAGTTCTCCACCAAATGTTTGCCGAACTCGCGTTTCATGAACCCGTTACCGGTGATCTGGCCAACGTGTCCGGCACCCTCGCCGTGCTCGTCAGAGCGCTTGGCCAGGTCGAAGAAGCGTTGGGCGAACGGCACCGTCAGCGCGTACTGCCGGTGACAGACATCGGGGTACTCACTCCGATAGCGGTCGTTCAGCGCCTTGTCCTTGACGGTGATGTACGGCGGGTTGCCGACCACCACCGTGTACTGCCCCTCTTCAAGGTAGGCAGCCAGCACGTCGGCGTCCTCGGTCACGTACGCGAAGGCGTTCCCGCCCTCCAGCTCGGCGAGCATGTCCCCCTGGTGCCGGGATTTCCGCCCCCAGTGCAGCAGTGAGTCACCGGTCGCCACCCGCACCGTCCACGCTGGCGTGCGCTCCAGCGACGTCAGCCCGCACTCCTTCATCGCCGCGATCAGCAGCCGGAACCGGGCGATCGCCACCGCGAACGGGTTAATGTCCACCCCGGTGACCTGCCCGAGCGCCCGCTCCACCAACTCCCGGATGTCGGTCGCCGGCTCGCGCTTCCGCCACATCCTCACCAGCCGGCCGAACGCCCCGAGCAGGAAGTGCCCCGACCCGCAGGTCGGGTCGATGACCGACGTCTCCGGCAGGCCGAACTCCTTCACCGCCGGCTCGAACGTCCGGTCGAGGATGAACTCCTCCACGAAGTCCGGCGTCTGCAGCAGCGCGTACGTCTTCTTCGCGTGCACCGACAGGTCCTGGTACAGGTCGCCGAGGAAGCGGGTGTCGAGATCCTCGACCCGCAGCGACGCCAGGCCCGGCCCACGCCGGAAGAACTCCGACAGCCTCTCGGCCGCCTCGCCGGAGATGTCGAACCGCCACACCGGGTTGCGCTCGTCAAAGATCTTGCCGGTGGCCCGCAGCCCGCGCAGGTACTCGAACGCCTCGCGCAGCCACTCCCGGTCGTTGTGCCGGGGGTTGTCGATCAGGTACTGCTGGCGGTGCTGCACCGCCCGCTCGGCCGGGGCCGCCAGCTCCGGCCCGCCGATCCACAGCGGCTCGACCAGCTCGTTGTCCTCGCAGAAGCGCACGAACACGCAGCCCAGCACCCAGGCGACGGCCGCCTGGTCGAGGACGTCCTCCAGCCAGGTCTCGAACGTCCCCGCAGTGCGCTTCGCCTCTTTCGCCCGGGCGTGCTCCTTGTCCAGCGACGACTTCAGCTCGGAGTCCCGGGCGACCTGCCCGCGCAGGTCGTCGGTGAGCGCGGTGACCTGAGCCTGCAGGGCCTTCAGGGGGATCATCGGGGAACGTTCCTTCTCTCCAGGGCGGGGGCGTCGCTCCGCTCCTCGGGCAGCCACAGCGTCTGGCTGGCCGGGGAGGTGAGCGGGAGTTGCTGGCCGTCGAGCAGGGCAGACTCGGTGCGGCGGACGGGCACCAGCAGCAGCCGGGCGGCGGGGCGGGGCCGGGTGGGGTCGGCCAGCTCCTGGACCAGCCGGAGTTGCTGGTAGCGGGCCAGCGGCGCGGCCTCGGTGATCAGCACCGGCCTGTCGGTGTCGGCGAGCGCCCGCTCGATCGTCGGCATGACCTCGTGCTGGAACAGCTCCACCAGGGACCGGAAGTCGGCGTCGGTCGACCGGCCGGTGTCGGCGGCGACGATCACCTCCCAGGGGAAGCCGAGCGACCGCAGCCGCTCCAGCATGATCGCGGTGACGTCGACCTCGGCAAGGTCGTACCGGTCCAGCAGCGCCCGACGGGCGCGGCCCGGCCGCCGGATCGAGGTGAGCAGCACCAGGAAGCCGCGCCGGTCGATGGCGTCGGTGAGCCGTTGGCGGGTGCGCTCGTCGGCGTCGGGCTCCAGGATCGGCCCGATCGTGCTCAACGAGCGGGTGCCGGTGACCGACGAGGTGCGGTCCGGCGGGACGTACCGGCCGGTGGCCGCATCCCAGAACAGTGGGATCTCCCGCAGCAGGCCGTCCAGCTTCGGCCGGGGCGGCAGCTCCTCGGCGCGGGGGAACCGGGTGTGCACTCTGGCGCGTACCGTCTCGGGGTCGAGGCTCTGGCCAACCAGCGCGCCCGAGGCGAGGCGCAGCGCGCGCTCGGCGGGCATCTTCTCCGCCGGGTAGAGCTGGCCCTGCGCGTTGACGGCAGCCTCGCCACCGCTGCCGGCGGCGGCGAGTTGGAGGAGTCGCGCGTCGCTCAGCGGCGGCATGCCGGCCGGCGGGGGTTCCAGCGCCCGCAGCTCCTCCACGGCACGGGCCCGGGTGGGCAGCGGGTCCGCGCCGGCCAGGACTGCGGCCCGGCGGCCGAGCCGGGTCACGTACCCGAGCAGGTCGTCGGCCGTGCGCTCGGTGCCCGGGTCGTCGGGCTCCCGGCCGATGAGCACGGTGTCGCCGCCGCGCAGCCGCTGCATGGCCAGCCGGGCATCGCCGCCCCGGGCCAGCTCGGTCTCCACGGCGGCGCGGACCAGGCCGATCGCCTGGGCCGTGCGCTTCGGCTCGGCCGTGTAGGAGCCGCGGGCGGCGATCAGCGCCTCGGCGATCTCCTCGCCGGACGCCACCCCGCCGCGCCCGTCGAGCAGCGCGACGATCTCGTCTTGGACGAGGCCGAGGGCGGCGTTCGGCTGCCAGTCCCGGGTGACGATCCGCTTGAGCAGGGTGGAGATCTGTGGCTGCTGCTTGCCGGTCACCCGGGCCACGTCCGACTGGGACGGCCAGCGCAGGTGGCTTCCCTTGTCGTCGGCGGCCTGGCCGAGCAGCACCTGCACGGCCGTGCGGTGCCAGGCGATCCGGCCGGTCACCTCGGGCAGCAGGGTGGCGCAGAGCGCCTCGACGCCCTGGGCGTACGGCCGGACCGGAGTCGCCGGCTCGGGCTCGGCCTCGAGCAGGTCGCGCAGTTCCCGGGTGCGGGCCAGGATCTCCTTGCGGGTCGCGTCGGGGACGCCCCGGGCGCGGGTCAGCGCGGACGGTTCGGCGTCCAGCAGCTCGCCGACGGTGGTGATGCCGAGCCGCTCCAGGGCGGAGCGGGCCCGCGCGGTCAGCTCGGTGGCCTCCAGGGGCGAGCTGCGGCCCAGCGGGGCGACCGCGCCCGTGTCGTCGGTGGGCGCCGCCGGCTCGGGGATCTCCCGGAACACCGCCCGCCAGGCGTCGGTCATCTCGTCGAGGGTGTCGAACCGGTCGGCGGTGTCCCGGGCGAGGGACTTGGCGAAGAAGGCGACGAGCCGGTCGGCGACCGAGGAATCGAAGGCCGCGGGGTCGAGGGTGACCTCGTCGGGGACGGTGGCCGGGTTCGCGCCGTCACCCCACCGGGGCAGCGCGCCGGTGGCCATCTCGTACAGGGTGACGGCGGCGGCGAAGCGCTCGGCGGCGGCGTCGAAGCGCAGCCGGCGCGGCGGCCCGAGGAACGGGTCGAGGTAGGCGGTGGTGCCGGCGGTGAGCTGGTCGGCCGGCACGGCCGCGAGGGAGAAGTCGAAGACGCACAGGTGCGGCTGCTTGTCCTTCGGCCGGGGGCGGGACGCGAGGTTGGCCGGCTTGATGTCCCGGTGCCAGACGCCTTGCCCGTCCAGGAAAGCGACGATCTCGAGCAGGTCCCGGCCGTAGCGCTCCAGCAGGCCCAGCGCCAGCCGGCCGCCACGCAGGTCCTCGGCGAGGGTGCGCTCTCCGGCGTTCTCCAGCAGCAGCGCGGTGCGGTTGCCGACCTTGATCGGGCCCTGCACCAGGGCGGCGACCCGAGAGTCGCGCAGCCTGTCGACGGTGTGGGCCTCGGCGGCGAACCGGTCGGCGTACTGCTCGTCGCGGGCCACCTTGAGCACCAGCTCGCGCCGGCCCTCGGGGGTCTGCTGGGCGACGGAGAGAGCGATCGCGGTGGCGCCGCTGCCGAGGTTGCCGAGCACGGTGAGGCCGCCGTCGAGCACGTCGCCCCGGTGGGCCTGCAGCGGGTCCAGCACCGGCTCGGGCTCCGGCGCGGTCAGCTCCTCCCAGACCAGGTCGATCCAGGTGAGGAACTCCCCGACCCGCTTCATCCGCTGCGCCGGGTCGCCCCGGGTCGCGTCGTAGACGGCCGAGACCAGCGCGTCCGGCATGCCGTCGACGACCGCGTCGAGGTGCAGGCCGCCGTCGGCCACCGCCGCGAGCAACTCCTCGGCGGAGGCCGCCGGCTCGGCCCCGGCGAAGATCCGGTACGCCAGCGCACCGAGGGAGAAGATGTCGAGCTGGTGGCCCGGCAGCTCCTCCAGGATGGCCGCCTCGGGTGCCTGGTAGCGGCGGACCACGTCGTCGAAGAACAGCTCCAGGCTGGCCGGGTCGGTCGGGGAGCCGAGCGTGGTGACCCGGGTGCCCGGCAGCCGGCCGCCGGTCTGCCAGTCGGTCACCACGAGGCTCGGGCGGGCGCTCTCCGGGTCGCAGACGAAGACGGCCCGGGGGCTCAGCGAGCGGTGCGACAGCCGCCGGGAGTGGGCGTGGTCGACGATCTCGGCGAGGTCCTGCACGAGCTGCAGCCGCTGCGCGAGCTGCAGCCGGCCGTCGCGCTCGGCGAGCCACTGGTCGAGGCGTACCCACTCCTGGCGGTGGTCGAAGACGACCGCCGGGCCCCACGGGTGCTCGACCAGGTCGAGGGCGCGGGCGATACCGGGGTGGTGGATGCCCTGCAGCAGCCGGAACTCCCGCTCCGCGGCGAGCTTGATCTTCGGTACGTCCTCCTCGGCGGCCCGGCTGGTCAGGTAGAACCGGACCCGGCGCAGCAGCTCGGCACCGGCGGTGTGGTCGGCGAGGAAGTCCTGCCAGCCGATGCCTTCGGCGAACGGCCGCTGGTGCAGCACGAGCTGATTGACCCGGCGGTCGGCGACCGAGGGGCGGATCCGCGCTCCCCGGACCATCTCGAAGATCTGCCGGCCGCGCACCGCGTCGACGTGGTGCCGAACGTCGACCGGCTGGGCGAGCAGCAACTCCTTGAGGCCGGGCAGCTTCGAGTTGCCGCCTTCGAGCCCGTAGACGTGCTGCCGGCCGATCTCGTCCAGCTCGGAGCGGAAGTTGGCGGCGTGCAGGAAGACCGCCGCCTGCACGTAGGGGACCTTCGCGCCGTGCGGGGCGTACTGCTGGATGACGCTGCGCAGCCGCTTCGCCTTGCGGTTGGCCAGGATCAGCGGGCTGTCGATGACCTGGGTCCGCCCGTTGGGCATGTGCCGCCGCCACTGCTGGCCGTCCCCCGACACCCGGCCCTGCCAGTGCTTGAGTTCCAGCACGTAGAGGCCGCTGCGGGTGAGCACCAGGGCGTCGACCTCGTTGATCGAGCCGTCGGTGCCGACGAACTCCACGTTGGCCCAGACGCGGTAGGGCTCCGCGTCCGGCAGGTATGCGGCCAGCTCGCGCAGGCCCTCCTGCTCGTGCTGGTACGCACTCGGATTGATCTGCTCCCAGCGCGGTGAGTCCTCACGCATGCCGCACCGTGCGTTCCTGCGCGATCATCAGTGCCACTCCCGGATAACCAGACCGTCCTACAGCCCGGTGGACGGTACCGTCCGCTGTCATTGCTGCCCATAGCCGTCAGGTCAAGACAAGTGAACCGGACGTTGGAAAGCGGTATTGACCGCCCCGATTCGGTGCCTCACCTGGGAATTCGGATTCCCTACGCCACCCTGTCAGCTCTTCCGTCGGGAATCCGACAGTCCCTGCTGGATGGTGTCTCTTCCCACCCGTTCGCCGACCCGCCGCACGCCCGGCGCAACCGCCGGGCCACGACGGCGGGGGCGAGGCATCAGCCGCGACAGGAACTCCTGTGTCTCCGGATCGACCGAGTAGAGAAGGGTGCCGAACAATCCCCGGGTGAGCAGCACCTTGTACGCGTTGCGGATCAACCGGTCGAGATTTCTCGCCTTGGCCACTCCGTCGCGGGAAGCCAGCTGGGGATCACGCAACTCGCCGGGCCGGGTGACGAACCGACCGCCCCGTACCACCAGATCCGGTCCCAGAATCACCCCCGACCAGTGGTACTCGAAGCCCTGCGCGGTGTAGATGCAGCCGATCTGGTGAAACCCGCCGGGGTCCGTCGCCCAGTAGGAACTCGACGGGATACCGGGCGGCGGAGCCTCCTCATAGGCGTTCCACGGACGCGCCCACCCGTCGATGCGGACGTCCGGCGCCAGCCGTCCGCCCCGAGACTTCGTCGTCCACGGCCAACAGAAGCCCGCCGAGATCCTGGCCGTCTCGCCCTGATCGTTCTGGTGCCGAAGGATCGACTCCATCTCCTCGGGCGAGTTGGCCAGCGCCAGCCGGAAGTTCTCGTCCCCGGTCCACCGGTACGGGTCCGTGTTCTCCAGCCCCAGCAGGCAGCGCACCCACCGCTCGTACCGAGGGCTGCCGCCACACCGGAACTGCGCGCCCAGGGTGACCTCGTCCACCTCCAGGTCCAGACGATGCGCCGCCTCCCTGATCGCGGCGATGCTGCCCACCTCGTCCGGCCGCACGACCTGGTGGTCGTCGAGGAGGAAGACCGGCACCTTTGCCGCGTCGATCAGCTCCTGCACCTGCGGTCGGTCGGCCCGCCACGACCCACGTGCGCTGCGCTCCCGGATCCGGTGCGACTCGTCGCAGATCAGCACGTCGAGCCCGTCCTTCCGACTGGTCGTGAAGTTCATGAAGTACTTGAACAGCCGATCAGACCGTTGCGACGGGTGCAGCGGCTGCTTGCGGGCGTAGAGCTGCAGGGTTCGGGTGAACGCCTTCGAGCCGGTGGCGTGGTTGACCTGACGCCCCTCCCGCAGCAGGTCGACGAAGAGGTCGAGCGCGATGGCGCTCTTGCCGGTGCCCGGCCCACCGGACACCACCACGACTCGTTTGCGTCGGCCCGCGTCGGCCCACCGAACCGCCCGCATGACCAGCTCGTATGCCTCACGCTGCTCGTCGAGCAGGACGAAATGCCTCCGGCTGCCCACCTCGTCGGCCGCGATCGCCAGTAGCCGCGCGCTCTGTCGCACCGGGCTGGTCAACAGCCGGTGCGCGGCACGCCCGTCGCGGACCTTGGAAAACCTTGCCGCCAGGTAGCCGGGGAAGCGGTCGGCGTGGTCCGGCGTGTAGAGCATGTTGCGGTAGCTCCGGGGCGACGGCCGATCGGGGATGCTGCCGGCAGTGGCGTTGTGCAGGTACGCCATGCCATGCACCGCTTCCGGCCATTCGCGCAGCCGCTCAAGGTGGTCCACCAGGTAGGAGCAGTACGCCTCGACCTGCACCGAGGGGTGCAGCAGCGGCCTCGACGTCCACGGTGCCCGCAGGAGGCAACCGGCCTCGTCGTACCGCTCCGCCGCACTCCACTGCTTCAGCTCGACGACCAGGTACGCCGGGCGCGAGTGCAGCGGTTCGGCACCGGCCAGGATGACGTCGATCCGTTGGCTGCTGCGGGGAAGCTGGTACTCCACCAGCGCGTCGAGGTCACCGAACCCCAGTTCGCAGAGGTGTTGGGCGAGCGCCGGCAGGCTCCTGCGCCACGACTCCCGCTCGGGCTCCTGCACCGAGTACCCGGTGGCGACCAGGTGCGCGGAGACCTCGTCGACGAGTCGCCCCGCTTCGGCCAGCTCCAGGATCTGGGCGGGTGTGGTCTGGTACGCCGGCACTGACGGACCCCCAAGACACGAGAATCTCGTGCGGTGGGGGCATCTCCCTCACAGGAAGCCCGTCGTTCCGCTCAACCGACCGTCACCCTAGCGACACGCTTCGGCTGCCGCTACCCGGCCGCTTTCTCGAACCGGACCTCCGGCGCGTGCTCGACCCGCACCAGGCCGCGCAGGTACTCGCGGGTCTCCTCATCCGTCGCGTACAGCACTGTGCCCCGCATTCCCCGGGTGAGCAGCACCTTGTACGTGTTGCGGATGAGCCGGTCCGCCTCCTGGTCGCTGACCGACTTCTTGCTACGGAAAGCCGGGTCCTTTGACTCCTCGCGGCGAGTCACCAGCCGCCCGTCCCGGGCCACCAGGTCCGGGCCGATGACGACGCCCGACCAGTCGTACTCGAAGCCCTGCGCGGTGTAGACGCAGCCGACCTGCCCGAACCCGTTCGGGTCGGTGGCCCAGTAGGCGCTTCCCGGGGCGTCGCCGACGCTGCGTTCGCTCTTGACGTTCCACGGCCTGGCCCAGTCGCCGATGGTCACGTCCGGCACGAGCGTGCCGTCCGGCCTCGGGTCGCTCCAGGGCCAGCAGTAGCCGGCCGACATCCTGGCCGTGCCGCCGGTCTCCTGCCGGTCGGCGAGCCACTCCTCCATCTCCCACGGCGACTCCACGACCCGTACGTCGAACCGGCCGTCACCCGACCAGACGGACGGCTCGCCGCCGTCGAGGCCGAGCAGGTCCAGGACCCACTGCTCGTACGCCTCGCTGCCGCCGCAGCGGAACTGGTCGTGCAGCGAGACGACATCGAGCTCCAGGCCCAGCTTCTCGGCGAACGCCGAGATGACCTCGACGTTGCCCAGTTCACCGGGCTTGACCACCTGGTGCTCGTCGAGGAGGAAGACCGGCACCCGGGCGACGGAGAGGAGTTCCTCCAGTTGCGGACGGGCGACGTCTCGGCGGGCCTTGGTCGTGTACCGGTTCACCGAGGTCTCGCGCACCCGGTGCGCCTCGTCGCAGATCAGCACCTCGATGTCGTTCGCGCCGGCGTCCATGAAGCTGTTGAAGTACTTGAACAGGCTCTGCAGGCGGGTCGATCCCCGGCCGGCGTAGCGGCGCAGGGTCTGGGTGAAGGACCGGGAGCCGGTGGCGTGCAACACGGACCGGTTCTGCCGCGCCAACTCACCGAGGACCGACAGGGCGATCACACTCTTGCCGCTGCCCGGCCCGCCCGCCACGATCACCGCCTTCTTGTGGTTCGCCGTCCGGGCCCGCTCGACCGCGTGCATGACCAGCTCGTACGCGACGTGCTGCTCGTCGAGCAGGGTGAAGTGCGAGCTTTCCTTCAGCTCGGCCGCCGCGTACGCCAGCAGGTGCCGGCTCGGGCGCACGGTGCTGGTCAGGAACCGGTCCGCGGCACCC
This sequence comes from Micromonospora sp. NBC_01412, assembly GCF_045040215.1. NCBI lineage: Bacteria > Bacillati > Actinomycetota > Actinomycetes > Micromonosporales > Micromonosporaceae > Micromonospora > Micromonospora sp. NBC_01412. Next base: position 4,557,657 of record NZ_CP109528.1, on the reverse strand, counting down.
GCCCCCGAACTGGCGGCGAACCGGCTGCGCAGGTGGTCGAGCCACCGGCCCCGGCGTTGCCCGGTGAAGATCCGGCTCTGCTCGGTGGCCGGCCGGTCGAGCAGGTCGACGACGTCCCGGTCCACCGCGTTGTGCAGGTACGCGGCACCGCTCAACCGCTTCTGCTCCCGGCCGAGGATCCCCAGGAAGTCGCTGAGATAACGGCAGTAGTCGGCCACCTGGACACCGGGGTGCAGCCGTGGCCCGCGGACCTGTTCGACGGCCACCAGGGTGTCGGATTCCTCGTAGGCCGTGGCATAGCTCCACTGCTTGAGTTCGACCACGAGGTACGAGTCGTCCCCGGTGCGGGGGTCCGTTCCCGCCAGGACCGCGTCGATGCGTCGGCTCGTCAGCGGGAGCTGGTACTCGACCAGCACCTCGACCTGGGCCAGGCCGGCGTCGACGAGATCCTGGGCCAGCACGGGCAGACTGCGCGCCCAGGCCCGCTTCTCGGCGGGAGCCACTCCGTGGCCGCTGTGCCGGGCCCGCTCGGCCAACACGTCGACCAGGCTGCCGTCGGTGGCGAGTCGCAACAGGCCAGCAGCAGACGTGCGGTACGCCGACATGGGGAAGAGCCTCCAGGCAGCACGAAGTGTTCGCGGCCGGGGCTGTCCGTGCTCCGGAAAGCCCATCGGACCGCCTTCTACCCGAAGACCCTATCTATAAGATCAATCTACGGCTACGACTCCGACGCCTTGGCAGCCGAGCCCCGCACCCGGTCCGCCGGGTATCGCCGGCCCGCTTCCGCCAGCTTGTCCTCTGCCGCTCGGACCAGGTCGATCCCGAGTACGTCGGCCAGCCGGGTCAGGTAGATCATGACATCGCCGATCTCGGCGCGCACCCGGCCACCCAGCTCCGGATCGGCCATCAGCCGGATCGACTCCTCCGGCGTCAGCCATTGCAACTCCGCCAGCAGTTCCCCGACCTCGCCGGCCAACGCCATCGCCAGGTTCTTCGGCGTGTGGAACTGCTGCCACTCCCGGTCCTGGGCGAACCTCCGTAGCTGGTCGGCAAGCGCCGCCACGGTCTCCAGGTTGCGGTCGTCACTCCGGCTCATGTATGTCTCGGCTCGTTTCGATGGGTACGTCGGTGCCACCGCAGATCCTGACACGGCTGGCGCCCCGCCGCCTTGGCCCATCAGGCGAGCCGCTCCAGAGGTCAGTGGGCGCCGGCCAGGGCCAGGTGGCGGGCGTGCCGGATCGCCGCCGGGGTGTCCGGGAAGACCAGGCCGTCGCGGCGCAGTTCCTCCGCCACGCCCAGCACGCTGAGCACCTGGTCGTGCCCCGGCGTCACGCCGGAGAGCAGCACCGCGATCCCCCGCCCCCGCAGCCGCCGGATCGCGTCGCCGAGCACCTGCGCGCCGGTGGCGTCCATGGTGGACACCCGAGACATCCGCAGGATGACCACCCGGACGTCGGCGACGTCGGAGAGCTGGAGCAGGAAGTTGTGCGCGGCGGCGAAGAACAGCGGCCCGTCCAGCCGGTACGCCACGATGTGCGCGTCGAGCAGGGCGTGCTCCTCAGCGCTGTGCTCCCCCGGCTCCAGCGGGACCTGCTCCAGCCGGGCGCTGCGGGCCACCGCGCGCAGCGCGATCACGATCGCCACGGCGATGCCGACGGCCACGGCGGTCACCAGGTCCCAGATCACCGTGACGGTGAAGGTGAGCACGAGCACCAGCGCGTCGCCCCGGGTGGCCCGCGCCAGCGCCCAGAGCGAGCCGGCCTCCACCATCCGTACGGTGGTGGCGAGCAGCACCCCGGCCAGCGCGGCGAGCGGGATCCGGCCGACCAACGGAGCGGCGGCGAGCACGATCGCCGCGAGCGCGGCGGCGTGGGTCAGCGCGGCCAGCTTGGACGACGCACCGGCGCGCACGTTCACGGCCGTGCGGGCGATGGCGGCGGTGGCCGGGATGCCGCCGAACAGCGGCGAGGCGAGGTTGGCCAGCCCCTGGCCGAACAGTTCCTTGTCCGGGTCGTGCCGCTCGCCCACGGTCATCCCGTCGGCGACGGTGGCCGACAGCAGGCTCTCCAGCGCCGCGAGGGCGGCAACCGCGAGCGCGGACGGCAGCAGCACGCCGACCGCGCCGAGGTCGAGGAAGCCCAGCGACGGCGCGGGCAGCCCCTGCGGCAGCGCGCCGATGCGGACCAGGTCGACCGGGGCGGTCTCGGCGAGGATCGTCGCGGCGGCCACGCCGAGCAGCGAGAACGGCAGGCCGGGCCGCCAGCGGGCGCCGAGCAGCATCAGCGCCGCGACGCCGAGGGCCACCGCGAGGGCCGCCGGCCGGGGGTGTACGACGAACCGGACGACCGCGTCGGCGGCCACCGCCCACACCCGGTCGCCGTGGGCGTCGGTCACGCCGAGCGCGGCGGGCACCTGTTGCAGGGCGATGACCACGGCGATGCCGGCGGTGAAGCCCTCGATGACGGGGGTGGGCAGGTAGCGGACGTACCGGCCGAGGCGGGCCAGCGCCAGGGCGATCAGCACCAGGCCGGCCATCGCGCCCACCATCAGCACCCCGGTCGGGCCGAACTGCTGCACCACCGGGACCAGCACCACGGTCATCGCCCCGGTGGGGCCGGAGACCTGGAGGTTGGAGCCGCCGAAGACGGCCGCCACCGCGCCGGCGACCACGGCGGTGACCAGCCCGGCCTGCGCGCCCAGGCCGGAGGTGACGCCGAAGGCGAGGGCCAGCGGCAGCGCCACGATCGCGACGGTGAGCCCGGCGAGCAGGTCCCGGCGGGGCGAGCGGCGTACCGCCTGCCAGTCGGCGCGGCCGGGCAGCAGGCCGAGGACCCGGTCGCGGACGGCGGCGGTCGCGGCGCTCACCGGCTCTGACCGGCCCGCGAGCCATCCGACCCGGCGCTCGTGGCGGCGTCGGGATCGGGACCGGTGCCGCCAGCGCGCAGTTCGTCGAGCAGGGCGTCCCGGTCGGTGAGCACCGCGCCGAGGATCCGCCGGCCGGCGGCCAGCAGGTCGGCCACGTCGGGGGTGCTGAGCGAGTACATGACCAGGGGGCCGTCCCGGTACGAGGTGACCATGCCGGCACGGCGCAGCACGGCGAGCTGCTGGGAGAGGTTGGACGCCTCGACGTCGATGGCCGCGAGCAGCTCCCGGACGGGCTTCGGCCCGTCCTGGAGCAGTTCGAGCACCCGGATCCGCGCGGGGTGCCCGAGGGTGCGGAACAGCTCGGCCTTGGCCTGGTACAGCGGCACGGACACCCGTTGACCCTCCCTCGATCGATGAAGACATGACGAATTTACCACTTGCGGAATTCTTCAAGTCATCATGTGAGCTGATCGACACGATGTGCGGGATGCTGCGGCGTCCCGGCGTCGGGTTACCGCAACATCCCGCACGTGGTGTGCCCCTTCCCGCCGTCGGAGGCGTCGGGAAGGGGCCGTCGGATTCAGTTGACCGTGCGCAGGACCGGCCGGGTGGTGAGGGCCGCCGGGTCGAGCGGGCGCGGTGCGCGGACGACGAACGTCGCCGACTCACCCGGCAGCAGGGTGACCAGGGCGTCGTCGACCTCGGCGCCAGGGTCGAGCCGGTCCGGGAACAGGGTCAGGTCGCGCAGGATCGTCCGCGCGGTGACCCGCACCCGCTGGTCGCCGTCGACGTCCTCCACCGTCGCGTCGAACTCCGCAGCCGGCCAGTCGGCGTCGCGGTCCTCGGCGAACACCCAGAATGCCCGCCCGGCCTCCTGACCCGCCTCGGCCACCAGCAACTCCCGCCGGGCATCTTCCGGCCGCGTCAGGTCCGCCGGCAACTCCAGCGTCACCGAGGCGTACGCCGGCACGTCGAGGTCGTACGTCGTCTTCGCCCTCGGCTCGCCGGCCAGGGTGAGCCGGGTGACCGTGGCGGCGGCCCGCCACGGCCGGCCGGTCTCGTTGACCGCCACCAGCGCCAGCCCGCCGTCGCGGGGCTGGACGGTGAGCAGCCGGTCGGCGTACGCGCGGCGCAGCGCGTACCACAGGGGTTTGCGGCGTCCGTCGCCGTCGATCGCCGACCAGGAGGTCACCGGCCAACAGTCGTTGAGCTGCCAGACGATGGTGCCCGCGCAGACCGGCCGGTGCGAGCGGAAGTGCTCCACTCCGAGCTGGATGGCCCGGGCCTGGTTGAGCTGTGTGAAGTAGTGCCACTCGTCGAAGTCGGCCGGCGGCGGCAGGTGCGCGTCCAGGCCGCGCTGGAGCTTCGCGTCGCCGTTGGCGGCCTTCTGGTGGTGGGCCATGCCAGGCGAGTCGTGCGCGAGCGGGTCGTCGGAGATCGCCCGCCGCAGGGTCGCGTACGCCGGGGGCGCCTGGTAGCCGAACTCGGCGACGAACCGGGGGACGTACTCGCGGTATTTGATGTAGTCGTCGGTGTTCCACACGTCCCAGATGTGCGTGGTGCCGTGCGCCGGGTCGTTCGGGTGGATCTCGTCGCCGCCCGACCAGGGGCTGCCCGGCCAGTACGGGCGGGTCGGGTCCAGCTCGGCGACGATCCGGGGCAGCAGGTCCAGGTAGTAGCCCCGGCCCCAGGTTCGGCCCGCGAGGGGCTCCTGCCAGTCCCAGTCGTGCCAGCCCCAGATGTTCTCGTTGTTGCCGGTCCACAGCACCAGCGACGGGTGGGCGGCCAGCCGGGTGACCTGCTCGCGCGCCTCGGCCTCGACCTCGGAGCCGAACGGCTCCTCCTCCGGGTACGCCGCGCAGGCGAACAGGAAGTCCTGCTGGACCAGCAGCCCCATCTCGTCGGCCAGCTCGTAGAAGTCCTCCGACTCGTACCGGCCGCCGCCCCAGACCCGCAGCAGGTTGATGTTCGCCCCGGCGGCCTGGTCGAAGCGCTCGGCCAGCCGCTCCCGGGTCACCCGGTTGGGGAACGCGTCGTCGGGGATCCAGTTGACGCCGCGCACGAACACCGGCACGTCGTTGACGTGCAGGGCGAACGCGGACCCGTGCTCGTCCGGGGCGGTGTCCAGGCGGATTGTGCGGAAGCCGATCCGCCGGGACCAGGCGTCCAGCTCCCGCCCGTCGGCGCCGTGCAGGGTCACCGTGAGGGGGTGCAGCGGCTGGTCCCCGTACCCCCGGGGCCACCACAGCGCGGGGTCGCGGACCTCGACGGTCAGCGCGGCCGTGCGCTGGCCGGCCGCCACGACGGCCTCGGCGGTGGCGCCGGCCACCTCGGCGCGGACGGTGACCGGCACCTCGGCGGTACGCTCGACCTCGACGCGCACCTCGACCCGGCCGACGCCGTCGGCGACGGTGACCAGCGGGCGGACGGTCGCCAGCCGGGCCGTGGACCAGGCGTCCAGGGCGATGCCCTGCCAGATGCCGGCGGTGACCACCGTCGGCCCCCAGTCCCAGCCGAAGTTGCAGGCCGTCTTCCGGATGAAGTTGAAGGGCTCCGGGTACGCGTTGGGCCGGTCGCCGAGCCGGTCCCGGTGCGCCTCCGCGTAGCGGTACGGCGAGTCGAGGCGGACGGCCAGTGTGTTGGCCCCCGGCCGCAGCGCGGGGGTGACGTCGAACCGGTGGCCTCGGTGCATGTTCTCGGCCCGGCCGACCTCGGCCCCGTTGAGGGTGACGGTGGCGACCGTGTCGAGGCCGGCGCAGGCCAGGTCGACCCGGTCGGCGTCGCCCGGTGGCCGGTCGAAGGTGTTCTCGTACACCCAGTCGGTGCGCCCGATCCAGGCCAGCGCCGTCTCGTTGTCGTCCAGGTACGGGTCGGGGATGAGACCGGCGACGAGCAGGTCGGTGTGCACGCAGCCGGGCACGGTCGCCGGGACCGCCCGGTCGACGATCTCCGGCGGCACCTGCGGGCCGGGGACGGCCCGCAGCACCCACCCCTCGGGCAACGGATGCCTGGTCACGACTTCACCGCACCTTCCATGATTCCGCGGACGATCTGGCGGCCACCGACGAACAGCATGATCAGCAGCGGCACGGTGGCGACGAACGCCCCCGCGAGCACCCTCCGGTAGATCACGTAGTTGCCGCTGGCCAGGTCGGAGATGGCCACCATCGAGGTGGGGAAGTCGGTGCCGCTGAGCGTGATCAGCGGCCACTGGAAGTCGTTCCAGGTGCCGACGAACGTGAGCAGGCCGAGCACGGCCAGCGCCGGGCGGATCGCCGGCAGCACGATGTTCCAGTAGACGCGCATCGTGGTCGCGCCGTCCATCCGGGCCGACTCGACCAGTTCGTCGGGCACGGTGTTGAGGATGAACTGCCGCATGTAGAACACCCCGAACGCGGTGACCAGGCCGGGGGCGATGACCGCGAGCAGGGTGCCGTTCCAGCCGAGCTTGCCCATCACGATGTAGAGCGCGACGATGCCGAGCTGGTTGGGCACGGTGAGGGTGAGCACCACGAAGAGCATCAGCCACCTGCTGCCCCGAAACCGCAGCTTCGCGAAGGCGAACCCGGCCAGCGAGCAGAAGAACAGCACCGAGGCGGTGACCGCCGTGGAGACGATGGCGCTGTTGACCAGGCCGGCGGCGAAGTAGACGTCCTGGAGGGAGAAGACCTCGTTTAGGTTCGTCATGAACCGGTCGCCCGGGACCACCGCCGGCGGGATCTTCGCGAGCGCCTCGTCGTTGCTGGTGGCGATGACGAACATCCAGTACAGCGGGAACGCGGAGAGCAGGATCGTCGTCGCCAGCAGCAGGTACGTCCAGACGCCGGCGGCGGTGTCCTGCGGGGCCCGGCCCTTCAGCCGCGCCCGGTTGCGCCCGTGCGACCCACCGTCGGCCGCCCTCGGCGCGGTGTCGACGGCACTCATTGGCGGCCTCCGGACAGACGGTTCGTCAACAGCGTGTTGATGCCGGCGACGACGAGGATGATCAGGAACAGGGCCCAGGACATCGCGGCGGCGTAGCCGAGGTCGAGGTCCTTCCAGCCGACCTTGTAGATGAGCTGGGCGATGGTCTGCCACTCGCCGTTCGGGCCGCCGGTGGCCGCCTGCGCGTTCAGGTCGAACAGCATCGGCTCGGTGAAGAGCTGGAGCCCGCCGATGGTGGAGAGCACCACGGTGAAGACGACGACCGGCTGGATCATCGGCACGGTGATCCGCCAGAGCTGCCGCCACGGGCCGGCGCCGTCGATGGCCGACGCCTCGTAGACGTCGCGCGGGATGGACTGCATCGCGGCCAGGTAGAGCAGCGCGTTGTAGCCGATCCACTTCCAGTTGACCATGGTGGCGATGGCGATCCAGGAGTGCGGCTTGTCGGCCCGCCAGTCGGCCGGGGCGTCGCCCCCGAGGCCCACGAGGCCGAGCAGCCAGTTGGCCATGCCGAAGTCGCGGGAGAAGAAGACGCTGAACACCATGGTCGAGGCGACCAGCGGGGTGACGTACGGCAGCAGGATGCCGACCCGCCACCAGGTCTGCGCGCGCAGCTTGCGGTTCAGCAGCGAGGCGACCACCAGGGCGAGCAGGAGCTGCGGTATCGAGGAGAGCAGGAAGATGCCAAAGGTGTTGTAGAGCGCGTTCCAGAAGTCCTCGTCGCCGAGCAGCTTCGCGAAGTTGTCGAAGCCCGCCCAGGGCGGCAGGGTCGGGTCGTCGAGCTGGTAGTTCCGCAGCGAGACGACCCCGTTGAAGATCAGCGGGAAGAGCCCGAAGACTCCGAAGATCAGGAAGAACGGGGCGATCAGCAGGTACGGCATGTAGCGCATGTCGAAGCGGTACAGCCGGTTGCGCCAGGTGAGCCGCCGCTCGTCGGCCCCGGAGCCGTCGGCGCCGCGCTTGCGCGGGGTACGACGGCCCGGCGGGGCGGGCGCGGCACGGGTGGGGGACATGGGACGCTCCTGGGCCGAGGTGGACTGTCTCCGGGGCGGGATGCCGGAGCGTCGGGGTGCCGGGGTGCCGGGGTGGGACGCCGGGGCGGTGGCGGGACGGCCCCGCCACCGGTCACCGGATCGTCAGGACCTGCCGGCCTTCTCGGCCTCCCTGACCGCCTCCGCCCAGGCGGCGTCCGGCTTGAGGGTCTTGTTCTCCACCCGCTTGATGACGTTCTCCACCGCGACACGGGTCGGGCCGTTCTTCCTGCCCAGGTACTGCGGGGTGAGGCCCTGCGCCATCTTCGGGAAGATCTGCCCGACCGGCGCGTTGTTGAAGAACGGGTTCTTGAACTCGGCGATGGCCGGGTCGGAGTACAGGGCCGGCTGCGACGGCAGGTTGCCGACCTTCTTGAAGACCTCGATCTGCTGCTCCGGCTGGACCAGCCACTCCAACAGCTTGTACGCCTCGTCGGCGTGCTTGCTCTGCTTGGGGACGGTCAGGAACGACCCGCCCCAGTTGCCGCCGCCGCCGGGCACCGCCGCGATGTCCCACTTGCCCTCAGTGCCGGGGGCGGTGTCCTTGATGTGGCCCAGCATCCACGCCGGGCAGGCGAGGACGGCGAAGGCGCCGCTGGTGAATCCCTTGTCCCAGTCGGCCTGGAAGCTGGTCAGGTTGGCCGAGATGTTGGCCTGGAGGGCCTTGACCGTGTAGTCGAAGGCGACCTTCGGGCCGCCCTCCATCTGGAGCTGCTCCTGTTCGCTGTAGAAGCCGGTCTGCTGTTGGCCGAGGACCGGGTTGAACAGGTTGGTCCCGGCGTCGAGGAACTTCTTGTTCGTCCTGGCGGTGTACTGCTGGCCGACCTCGATGAACCGGTCCCAGGTGGGCCAGAGCGCGGAGACCTGGTCCCGCTCGGTGGGCAGGCCGGCGGCCTTGAACAGGTCGGTGCGGTAGCACATGGCCAGGCCGCCGACGTCGGTGCCGAGGCCGATCTGGGTCTTGCCGTCGGCGGACAGCGACTGCTTCCACTTCCACGGCAGGTACTTGCTCTCGTACTGCCCGGCGCCCTTGTCCAGCAGGTTGACGAACTTGTCGGACTGGCTGCGGAACTGGACCATGAAGCCCTCGTCGATGGCGGCGATGTCCGCCGCGCCCGAGCCGGCGACCAGCTTCTTCTGCAGGTCCTCGTGCTGCGCGTTGTACTCGCCCGAGTTGAGCTGGATCTTGACGTTCGGGTGTGCGGCCTCGTACCTGGTCTTCAGGTCCTGGAGCCCGAAGTCGCCCCAGAAGTTGATCTTCAGGGTGACCGCGCCGCCGCCCGCCTCGTCGCCGCCGCTGGCGCTCTTGCCGCTGCACGCGGCCACCACGGCGAGGCTGACCGCGCCCACGGCGACCGCGCGGGCCCAGTGGGTCCAGGACCGTTTCATGTCATCCTCCGAGCAAGATGGGAACGCTCCCGACATCGAGAGACGTCGACTGAACCGGATAAGTGAAGCCACCGTACGATCCCGTCTCTGCGGTGTCAACGAGCGGTTAAGCCCGGGGTCGTTCCGCAACATCCGGCCGCCATGGGAGCGCGATCATGCGTGGTTGACCCCTCTCCGGCCCAACGACCGACGGCGGCGGCGAACCGCCCCCGGCCGACGACCCGTATCCTTAACCGGGCAAGCGATCCGTCATTCCAGCCGCGAGGCGACTCCGGCCCGGGCACCCGCCGGGCCGGTTGCAGTAGCGTGAGGGCCGCCGGTCACCCCGGCGCCGTGACACCCGCCCGGGGCGGGCCCAGCAAGTGGAGGAGACACGCCGGTGAAGCGGCCGACCATCGCCGACGTCGCGCGGCGGGCCGGGGTGTCCAAGGGCGCGGTCTCGTACGCGCTGAACGGGCAGCGCGGCGTCTCCGAGGCGACCCGGCAGCGCATCCTGGCCATCGCCGCCGAGATCGGGTTCAGCCCGAGCAGCGCCGCGCGGGCGCTCTCCGGCGCCACCGCCAAGGCGGTCGGCCTGGCCCTGTGCCGCCCGGCCCGGATCCTCGGCATCGAGCCGTTCTTCATGGAGCTGATCAGCGGCGTCGAGGCCGAACTGTCGGCCCGGTCGTACGCGCTGACCCTCCAGGTGGTCGCCGACCAGGACGCGGAGATCGCGGTCTACCGGCGCTGGTGGGCCGAGCGCCGGGTGGACGGGGTCTTCGTCTGCGACCTGCGCACCGACGACCGGCGGGTGCCGGCGCTGGAGGAGCTGCAACTGCCGGCCGTGGTGATCGGCGGCCCCGGCCACACCGGCTCGCTGGCCAGCGTCTGGTCCGACGAGGCCGCGGCGCTGGCCGAGACGGTGGAGTACCTGGTCGCCCTGGGCCACCGCCGGATCGCCCGGGTCGGCGGCCTGCCCGCGCTGCTGCACACCGAGATCCGCAGCGACGCGTTCACCGAGGTGTGCGGGCGGCTCGGGCTCGACGAGTCGGTCACCGTCTGGTCGGACTACACCGGCGAGGAGGGGGCGCGGGCCACCCGGCGGCTGCTCAGCTCGCCGAACCGCCCCACCGCCGTCATCTACGACAACGACGTGATGGCGATAGCGGGGCTGTCCGTGGCCCAGGAGATGGGCCTTCAGGTCCCCGGCGACCTGTCGATCGTCGCCTGGGACGACTCCCCGCTGTGCCAGCTCGTGCACCCGCCACTGACCGCCCTCGGCCGGGACATCCCCGCGTACGGCGCGCACGCCGCCCGGCAGCTGCTCCGGGTGATCGCCGGCGAGCCGACCGGCGGCCTCCAGGACGAGACCGCGCACCTCACGCCCCGGGGCAGCACCGCGCCGCCCCGGGTCAGGTGAATCGGTTCAGCACCGCTCACCGGCCCTGACCCCTCACCGGGACGCGGACGGGAACTCCTCGAAGTACGCCTCCACCCGCTCGGCCGTCGCCGGGCGGGCCAGCGCGAAGCCCTGCCCGTAGCGGCAGCCGGCCCGGCCGGCGGCGTCCGCCTGGGCCGGCGTCTCCAACTGCGCGGCGACGATTTCCAGGCCGAGCCGGTCGCCGAGGCTGACCACCACGTCGACCAGTTGGTTGTGCCCGCCGTCGGCCCCGTCGACCCGGTGCGGGGCCAGCTTGAGCAGGTCGATGGGGAGCCGGCGGAGCTGGGCCAGCGAGGCGTGCGCCGCCCGGAAGTCGTCCAGCGCGGTGCGCACGCCGAGCGAGCGCAGCCCGGCGAGCCGGGCCACCATCGTCGACAGCTCCGCGCCGATGCGCGGCTCGGCCACCTCGACCACCAGCCGCTCCGGCGACAGCCCGTGGGTGGCCAGCACCGCCGCGGCGCGCTGGAGGAAGTCCGGCGCGGCCAACTCCCGAGGGGTGACGTTCACCGACATCCAGAGCCGCCGACCCCCCGCCGACCAGTCGGCCAGCTGGCGGCAGGCCCGGTCCAGCACCCAGCGGCCCACCTCGCCGACGAGGTCCAGGTCCTCGGCGACGGGGAGCAGCTCGGCCGGGAGCACGGTGCCCAGCACCGGGCTGCGCCAGCGCAGCAGCGCCTCGGTGCCCACCGGCAGCCGGTCGGCCAGCCCGAGCACCGGCTGGTAGACCAGGTCCAGCTCGCCCCGGGCCACCGCGCCGGGCAGCTCCCGCTCCAGATCGAGCCGGCGGACGAGCTGCTCCTCCAGGTAAGCGTCGTACCACTCGATCCGGTCCCGCCCGAGCTGGGCGGCCCGCCGGCGGGCCAGGTCCGCCTGGCGCAGCACGTCGTCGGCAGCCGCGTCGGGGATCTCGGCCAGGCCGATGCTGGCCTGCAACCGGACCTCGTCGCCCGCCACCCGGTACGGCTCGCCGAGCGCCTCCAGCAGCCGGGTGCCCAGCGCGTACGCCAGCACCGGGCCGGCGGTGGTGACCACGCCGAACTCGTCGCCGACCAGCCGGGCCACCAGGTCGTTCGGGCCGACCGCCGCGCGCAGCCGGCGGGCCACCTCCACCACGACCACGTCGCCGACCGCGTGGCCGCGACCGTCGTTGACCGCGCCCAGGCCGTGCAGGTCCACCACCAGCAGCGCCCCCTGCCCGCCCCGCCGGGCGGCCAGCTCGCGCAGCAGCTCGCGGCGGTTGGCCAACCCCGTGAGCTGATCGGTCGCGGCGAGCCGGTGCACCGCGCGCTCCAGCCGGCGACGCTCGCCGACGTCACGCACGTGCAGCGCCAGCGCGTGCACCTCGGGCACCCCGCGCTGGTCGCTGATCGTGGACTCGGTCTCCCGCCACACCCCGTGCCCGTCGCGTATCCGGGCGGCCAGCAGCGTCGGCCGGGCACCGGCGCGCACCTCGTCGAGCAGCAGCGCGGCGCGCGGGACGTCGGCGGGGTGCAACAGGTCGGCGAAGGGCCGGCCGAGCACGTCGGCGTCGATCAGCCCGAACAGCCGGGCCGCGGCCGGGGACTGCCAGCGCACCCGCAGCCCGTCGTCCAGCAGCAGGATCAGGTCGTCGCCGCCCGAGACCAGGGCCCGGAAGTGCGCCTCCTGGGCGGTCAGGCGGGCGGCGTACCGGCGGTTGTCGGTGGCGGTCATCAGCTCCCGGACCACCAGCGGCGGGGTCACCGCCAGCCCGAGCAGGATCGCCCCCGGCGTGAAGTCGCCGTGCGCGTAGAGGTGCCCGCCGGCGGCCAGGGCGGCGATCGCGGCCGGCGCGCTGACCCGGGGCCAGACGGGCGGCGGGCCACCCGGGCGGCGCGGGTCCCCGGCGGCCACCCGGCGACACCCGGCTGCGGTGAGCAGCGCCCCGACGACCAGCGGCCCGATGGTGGTCAGCAGGGCCCGGTCCGGGGCGTCGTAGGCGAGCAGCACGATCAGCCCGAGCAGGCCGAACTGGGCCGCCCCGGCGCCGAGCAGGCAGATCGCCGCACCGGGCCGGCGCCGCCAGTCGGCCAGCGCCGCGACGCCGATCACCGCGAGGCCGAACCCGCCGGCCACCACCGCGACCCGGGCGGCTGGCGGGGTCTCCCCCGGCGGGAGCAGCACCCAGGCGGCGAAGATCAGGCTCAGGCCCAGGCTGACGATGTCGACCACGCGGCGGACCCGGGCCCGGTTCGGCAGCCGGCTGCGGCCGGGCAGCAGGAGCAGCCCGCCGGTGTGCAGCAGGGCTGCGGCCCCGAGACCGGCCGTGCCGACGGCGACCCGCAGGCCTGTGCCGACGAGGGGTAGCACCGCGACGGTCAGCCCGACCGTGGCCACCGCCGCGTCGAGCAGCCCGGCGGCCGAGCGGCAGCGGGTGGCGCGGCGGCCGGCCCGGTCGGGGCCATCGCCGGGCGACCCGGCGGACCGGACGGGCGCGGCCAGCAGGGACAGCCGGACACCGGCCAGGATGCTGCCGGCGGCGCCGGCGAGGGCCACCGCGGCCAGCGGCGGGATCGCGCCGGCGCCGCCGGCGAGGGCGAGCAGCGCCGCCGTCGCCAGCACCAGCAGGTCGGCGGGACGCGGGAGGCTGCGGGAGGTGCCGGAGGGATACGCGACGGACACGGCGATCGCCTTCGTGAGGGGGCACGGGCGGTGCGGTACGACGGTGCGGTTGCGGTCGGCGGCGTCGCCCGGCGTGGCGGTCCGGGGCGGCGTGGGCGCGACTGGTTCGCCGGCCCAACATGATGAAACGATCCATCGTCACCACAGGAAACGGTTACCAGGTCGGGAACATGAGTGATTCAGGTCACTGTCATGGCGCCGGTCACCCGCGTCCCCGCCCGCCCGGGGCCCGACCCCGCCCAGGTGGGATCATCGAGGGGTGAGTAGCGCCGAGACCATCCGCTTCCGCCCCAACCAGGCGATCCTGGTCGCGGCGGTGATCGCCTTCATCGGGGCGCTGCCCCTGGCCGCCGCCGGGTGGTACTTCCTGCCGGTGCTGCTCGTCCCGCTCGCCGTCGCCGTCTGGGCCTGGCGCTCCGGCACGGAGGCGGACGCCCGGGAGCTGCGCCTGCGGGCGCTGACCGGGCAGCGTCGGATCGGCTGGGAACGGATCGTCGAGCTGACCGCCGACGCCCGGGGCCGGGCCGTCGCCCGGCTCGACGACGGCGAGTGGCTGGTCCTGCCCGCGGTACGCGGCACCGAGCTGCCCCGGCTCGTCGCCGTCACCGGCCAGACCCTGCCCGGCCACACCGCCTGACCCGCCTGACCCTGTCGGGCCGGGGACGGGTCAGTAGCCGTCCGAGACCGTGTTGATCAGTGGCTGGCCGGCGACGAACCGCCGCACCTGCTCCCCCACCAGCCGGTACGCCCGGGGCAGCAGCCCGCGCACCGAGCCGGCGACGTGCGGGGTGAGCAGCACGTTGGACAGCCCCCACAGCGGGTGGTCGGCGGGCAGCGGCTCGGGGTCGGTGACGTCCAGCGCGGCCCGCAGCCGCCCGGAGACCAGCTCGGCGACCAGCGCGTCCGTCCGGGCCACCGGGCCACGCGCGGCGTTGACCAGCAGCGCGCCGTCGGGCATCGCGGCGAGGAACTCCTCGTCGACCAGGCCCCGGGTCGCCTCGGTGAGGGGCACCAGCAGCACCACCACATCGGCCTCGGGCAGCAGCGCCGGCAGCTCGTCGACCCCGTGCACCCCCTCGGCGGGGCGGGCCGTCCGGGCGACCAGGGTGAAGGTCACCTCGAACGGCGCCAGCCGGGCGCGCACCGCCGCCCCGATCGAGCCCGCGCCGACGATCAGCACCCGCTTGCCGGCCAGCTCGTCGGTCGGGCAGACCCGGTCGTACGCCCACTCGCGGCGGGACTGGGCGACGGCGAAGGCGGGGAAGCCGCGCAGCTGGGAGAGAACCGCGGTGGCCACCCACTCGGCGGTGCCGGAGTCGTGCACCCCGCGCGCGTCGCAGAGCGTCACCCCGTCCGGGACCCGGCCGACCCAGGCGTCGGCCCCGGCGGAGAGGAGCTGCACCACCCGCAGGGCGGGCAGCTCGCCGAGCAGGGCGGCGGCGTCCCCGCCGGACAGGAACGGGGGCACCCAGAACCGCACGTCGGCCACGTCGGACGGGAGGCGGGACGGCGACTCGGCCACCTCGACGGTGACCCCGGGCGGCACGTCACCGAGCAGGCCGTGACCGGCCGGGTGCGGAATCCATACCTTCACGCCCGACGACGATAGCCGCCCGGCGACGTCGGTCCCCCGCCGGTGCGGGCGAACCACCCGGTGACGGGGCCCGGGCGGCGATGACCGACCGCCCGCCCCGGCGACAGACCCGGGCAGGGCTACCGCGCGGCCACCGCGCAGGACCCGTCCGGGCGGCTAGGCTGGGCAGGGTGAGCCCCCGTCGCCCGTACCCCCGGAAGACCTCCGTACGCGCGGTGGCCGCGGCGTCGTGCGCGGCGCTGCTGCTGGCCGCCGCCGGATGCAGCTTCGGCGAGCCGGACCCGGACCCGGCCGGCGAGCCGCCGAACCTGCCGACCCCGTCCGCCTCCGCCCCCGGCGGCGGCACCGGCCAGCAGATGGTCGCCACCGTGCTGGCCAAGGGCCTGCGGGTGCCGTGGGGAATCGCGTTCCTGCCCGACGGCGGCGCGCTGGTCACCGAGCGGGACAGCGGCCGGATCCTCCAGGTCGGGCCCGGGTCCGGGCGGGACGGGCTGACCGTCACCGCCGTGCAGACCGTGCCCGACGTCGCGGCCGGCGGGGAGGGCGGCCTGCTCGGCATCGCCGTGTCCCCCCGCTACGCGACGGACCGGACGGTCTTCGTCTACCACACCGCCGAGCGGGACAACCGGATCGTCAAGCTGGAACTGGGCGGCCGGCCGACGCCGGTCCTGACAGGCATCCCCCGGTCCGGGACCCACAACGGCGGCGGGCTCGCCTTCGGCCCGGACGGCTACCTGTACGCCAGCACCGGCGACGCCGGCAACCGGGAGTCCGCGCAGGACCAGAAGAGCCTCGGCGGCAAGATCCTGCGGATCACCCCGGACGGCAAGCCGGCCCCGGGCAACCCGTACCCGGGGTCCCCGGTCTGGTCCCTGGGGCACCGCAACGTGCAGGGACTCACCTGGGACGCCGGCAAGCGGATGTACGCGGTCGAGTTCGGCCAGAACACCTGGGACGAGATCAACCAGATCACCAAGGGCGGCAACTACGGCTGGCCCCTGGTCGAGGGGAAGGCCGGCGACAAGCGGTACACCGACCCGCTGGTGCAGTGGAAGACCTCCGACGCGTCCTGCTCGGGCCTGGCCGCGACCGACCGGCTGCTGGTCACCTCCTGCCTGCGCGGGCAGCGGCTCTGGCTGGCCGAGCTGACCGACACCGGCACCATGCTCGGCCAGCCCCGGGAGCTGCTCACCGGCAAGTACGGTCGGCTGCGGGCGACGGTCGCCGCGCCCGACGGGTCGATCTGGGTCACCACGTCCAACCACGACGGGCGGGGCCAGCCGGCCCCCGAGGACGACCGCATCCTGCGCCTGGTCTTCTCCGACGGCGGCGCGGGGCGTGGCTAGCCGCGACGCGTAGCGGCCGTAGCACCCGGACCGCGCGGCGCGGCGCGGCGGAATCCAGGGTTTGCCAAGATCCTTCATTGGGCAGGTCAGAATCTCAGCATGGACGGCCAGGAGAACGAACAGCGAAACACCGGGGACGCCGACACCCCGGCGACCGGTCGTGGCCGGCGCTGGGCCCTCCGGCGCAGAGGCGGGGACGTTTCGCCCGGCCGGGGCCGAGGCCTGGCCCTGACCCGCCGGGTGGGCGTGGCGCTCGCCGTCGTGGCGATCGCCCTGGCCGGGGTGGTGATCGGCACCTTCGCCGGCGGGCGGGTGCAGACCGACATCGGCCCGTTCCGGGCCGAGCTGACCCTCGCGCCCGCGCTCACGGGCGGCACCACCGTCGACATCCCGCCGCTGGGCGCCCTGCACCTGGACAGCCACGACGGGCCGACCCACCTGACCGTGGGGCTGGGGGCACTGGACCAGCGACGCACCGAGGCGCTGATCGGCGACCCGGCGAGCATCAGCCGGGCCAGCCAGTCCGCCGTCACCGACGTCCGCACCGGGGTGATGCGCCTCGGCCTGCGTACCGTCGGCGCGACGCTGCTGGTCACCCTCCTGCTGGCCGCCCTGGTCTTCCGGGACACCCGGCGCACCGCCTGGGCCGGGGGTCTGGCCCTGGCGGTCACCGCCGGCAGCCTCGGCCTGGCCGCGTCCACCCTCCGCCCGCAGGCCATCGAGGAGCCCCGGTACGAGGGGCTGCTGGTCAACGCCCCGGCGATCGTCGGTGACGCCCGGAAGATCGCCAACGACTACACCAAGTACGCCGAGCAGCTCCAACGCCTCGTCGGCAACGTCAGCCAGCTCTACACCACCGTGTCCGCCTTGCCGGTGTACGAGCCGGCACCCGGCACCACCCGGATCCTGCACGTCTCCGACATGCACCTCAACCCGTCCGGCTGGCAGCTCATCCGCACCGTGGTCGAGCAGTTCGGCATCGACGTGGTGATCGACACCGGGGACCTCACCGACTGGGGCAGCGAGCCGGAGGCGTCCTACGTCGGGTCGATCGGGCTGCTCAAGAAGCCGTACGTCTACATCCGGGGCAACCACGACTCGGGGAAGACGGCGGCTGCGGTGGCCCAGCAGCCGAACGCGATCGTGCTGAACAACTCGACCACCACCGTCGCCGGGCTGACCATCGCCGGCATCGGCGACCCCCGGTTCACCCCGGACAAGGAGACCTCGCCCGCCGGCAGCGGCCTGACCAAGCAGGTCGCCGACCAGGTGATCGGGGCCGGAGACCAGCTCGCCACCACCGTCCGCAACTCGCCCACGCCGGTGAACATCGCCCTGGTGCACGACCCGGCGTCGGCCGGGCCGCTGTCGGGCACCTGCCCGCTGGTCCTCGCCGGCCACACCCACGCCCGGCAGGTCTCCAAGCTGCCGCAGGTGCCGGGCCAGATGCCCACCCAGCTCATGGTGGAGGGGTCCACCGGCGGGGCCGGGCTGCGTGGCCTGGAGGGCGAGAAGCCCACCCCGCTGTCGATGACGGTGCTCTACCTCGACAAGGACAAGCTGCTCCAGGCGTACGACGACATCACCATCGGCGGGACCGGCCAGTCGCAGGTCAACCTGGAACGGCACCTGGTGCGGGACCCGAAGGCCGGCGCCGAGGTCCCCGTCACCCCCACCCCGACCCGCTGAACGCGGCGGGCCGGGGGACGGGGACGCGGGAGACGGCGGGGACGGTCAGCGCAGGGACAGGGCGGCCAGGGCGGCGTTGACGATGCTGCCGGGCAGCAGGTCGTGCAGCTCGTACAGCTCGCGGACGCTGCCGGACTGGCCGAACTCGTCCACCCCCAGCGGCACAGCGTGCGCGCCGAGGGCCGAACCGAGCCAGGCCATCGCGTGCGAGGCGGCGTCGTGCACCGTCACCACCGGCACCCGGTCGACGAACGCCGACCGCAGCGCCCCGGGCACGCTCGGCACGGTGGCCGTCCGCACGCCCTGGCGCAGGGTGCGCTGCCAGGCCCGGTAGAGCCGGTCCAGGCTGGTCACGTCGACAACGTGCGCGGCGACGCCCTCCTCGGCCAGCTCGGCGGCGGCGGCCAGCACCTCGGGCAGCACCGCGCCGGACGCGGCGAGCTGCACCACCGGGGCGTCGGCCAGATGCGGGTACACCTCATGCGCGTCCACCAGCCGGTACGCCCCGGCGACCGCCTGCCGGCGCAGCACCGCGTCGCCGAGCCGGGCCCGGGCCGCCTCGAAGGGGGCCTGGTCGATCGGGCGGGTGCTGAGCCGGAAGTAGTACGCCCCGTCCTCGGCCGGCGCGGCGGTGGTGGCCGGCACGCCACCGGCGGCGATCTGCCCGAGCGCGTCGCAGAGCAGCCAGTCGAGGGTGGCCGCGTACGCCGGCTCGACGAAGGTGACCCCGGGCAGCTCCAGCCCGACCGAGGCGGTGATCGTCGACTGGTGGGCGCCGCCCTCCGGGGCGAGGGTGATGCCCGACGGGGTGCCGGCGACCACGAACCGGGAGCCGGAGTACGTGCCGTACAGGAACGCGTCGAGGCCGCGCAGCACGAACGGGTCGTAGACCGTGCCGACCGGCAGCAGCGGCTGCCCGGACAGGTCCCAGGACAGGCCGAGCTGGCCGAGCAGCAGGAACAGGTTCATCTCCGAGATGCCCAGCTCGATGTGCTGGCCCGACGGGCTCTCCGTCCAGCGCAGCATCCGGTCCTCCGTCCAGGACCGCTGGGCGGTCGGGGCGAACACCCCGGTCTTGTTGATGAACCCGGCCAGGTTGGTGGAGGTGGCCACGTCCGGGGCGGTGGTGACCAGGTACGGGGCCAGGTTCTCGTCCCGGGCCAGCTCCACCAGCACCCGACCGAAGGCCTCCTGGGTGGAGACGGGCTTGTTGGCGCGTACCCGGGTGGTCTCCGGAACGGCGACCGGCAGCGCCCGCTCGCGGGGCGCGCGGGACAGCGCCTCGCGGCGCTCGCCGGCCCGGATGCCGGCGGGGCTCGCCGGGTCGAGGCGGTCCCACTCGGTCTCGGCGGTCAGACCCTGGGCGGCGCGCAGGGCGTCGACCTGCTCGGTGGACAGCAGCGCCGAGTGGTTGCGCGGGTTGCCGGCGATCGGCAGCCCCCACCCCTTCACCGTGTACGCGAAGACCACGCTGGGCCGGTCGGTGACCGCGTCGCACTGGGCGTACGCGTCGAGCATCGCCGTGAGGTCGTGCCCGCCCAGGTCGGTGACCAGCGGGCCCAGCTCGTCGTCGGCGATGTCGGCGATGAACTCGGCGATTCCGGCAGGCGCCCCGTCGAGGAACTGCGCGCGCAGCGCCAGGCCGGCCAGCCCGAACAGCGACTGGTACTGCTCGTTGGGCATCGCGTCGATCCAGTCGCGCAGCGCCTCCCCGCCCGGCCGGGCGTATGCCTGGGCGAGCCGGCGGCCGTACTTGACCTCGACGACGTGCCAGCCGGCGGCCTCGAACTGGCCGCGCCACTGGTTGATCCGGATGCCCGGGACGACCCGGTCCAGGGACTGGCGGTTGAAGTCGACCAGCCACATCACGTTGCCCAGCCCGGTGGTGGCCGGGTCGGCGACGGCCTCCCAGATGTTGCCCTCGTCCAGCTCGGCGTCGCCGATCAGCGCGACGAACCGGGAGTGCGGGCGCTCGCCGAAGTGGGCGTCGACGTACCGGCGGGTGACGGCGGCGAACAGCGGCGCGGCAGCGCCGAGGCCGACCGAGCCGGTGGAGAAGTCGACGCCGTCCGGGTCCTTGGTGCGCGACGGGTACGACTGGAGGCCGCCCCGGGCCCGCAACCTCGGCAGGTACGACCGGTCCAGGTTGCCCAGCAGGTACTGGACGGCGTGGAAGACCGGGGAGGCATGGGGCTTGACCGCCACCCGGTCCTCGGCGTCGAGATGGGCGAACCACAGCGCGGTCATCGCGGTGACCAGGGAGGCGCTGGACGCCTGGTGGCCACCGACCTTCACCCCGTCGCCGGTGTCCCGATCGTGGTTGGCCGCGTCGACGATCCGGGTGGCGAGCCAGAGCACCCGCCGCTGGATCTCGTCGAGGACATCGAGGTCGTGCTGGTTCACGGTGGCTCCATCCGGGCGTCGCCGTTGACGCCCTCGCGAGGGGGTGCGGGTAGCCGGGTAGTCGGAAGAGGCGGGAAGGCCGCCGCCGGTCCCGGCGGCGGCCTTCCCGGTCGGGGCTCAGCCCTGGGCGCCGAGGCGCTCCAGGATCAGCTCGCGGACGGTCTTGGCGTCGGCCTGGCCCCGGGTGGTCTTCATGACCGCGCCGACCAGCGCGCCGGCCGCCGCGACCTTGCCGCTGCGGATCTTCTCGGCGATGCCCGGGTTCGCGGCGATCGCCTCGTCCACGGCGGCGGTGAGCGCGCCGGTGTCGGAGACGACCTCCAGGCCCCGGTTGGCCATGATCTGGGTGGGTGAGCCCTCGCCGGCCACCACACCCTCCAGGACGGTCCGGGCCAGCTTGTCGTTGAGCTTGCCGGCGTCGACCAGCCCCTGGAGCTCGGCGACCTGGTTCGGGGTGGCCCCGATGTCGGCCAGCTCCACGCCGGTCTCGTTGGCCCGGCGGGACAGCTCGCCCAGCCACCACTTGCGGGCGGCGGCGGGGGTGGCCCCGGCGGCGACGGTAGCCTCGATCAGCTCGACCGCGCCGGCGTTGAGCACCGACTGCATGTCGGCGTCGGACAGACCCCACTGCTCCTGGAGCCGACGGCGGTGCAGCCGGGGCAGCTCCGGCAGGGCGGCCTTCAACTCGGCCACCCACGCGGTGTCCGGGGCGAGCGGCACCAGGTCCGGCTCCGGGAAGTACCGGTAGTCGGTGGCGGTCTCCTTGGAGCGGCCCGGCCGGGTGCCCCCGGTGTCCTCCTGGAAGTGCCGGGTCTCCTGGGTGATCCGGCCACCCGCGTCGAGCACCGACGCCTGGCGCAGCATCTCCGAGCGGACCGCCCGCTCCACCGAGCGCAGCGAGTTGACGTTCTTCGTCTCGGTGCGGGTGCCCCACTCCGCGCCCGGCAGGTTGAGGGAGGTGTTCACGTCGCAGCGCAGCGAGCCCTCCTCCATCCGCACGTCGGAGACGCCCAGGGAGCGGATCACGTCGCGCAGCTCGGCCACGTACGCGCGGGCCACCTCGGGGGCGAGTGCCCCGATGCCGGGGACCGGCTTGGTGACGATCTCCACCAGCGCGATGCCGGCCCGGTTGTAGTCGACCAGCGACTCGGTCGCGCCGTGGATTCGCCCAGTGGCGCCGCCGACGTGCAGCGTCTTGCCGGTGTCCTCCTCCAGGTGCACCCGCTCGATGCCGATCCGGACCAGCTCGCCGTTGACCTCCACGTCGAGATAGCCGTCGACGCAGAGCGGCTCGTCGTACTGGCTGATCTGGAAGTCCTTCGGCATGTCCGGGTAGAAGTAGTTCTTCCGGGCGAACCGGCACCACTGCGCGATGGAGCAGTTCAACGCGAGGCCGATCCGGATCGTCGCCTCGATGGCCGCCTTGTTCGCCACCGGCAGCGAGCCGGGCAGGCCCAGGCAGACCGGGCAGACCCGGGTGTTCGGCTCGCCGCCGAAGTCCGTCGGGCAGCCGCAGAACATCTTGGTGTTCGTGCCCAGCTCGACGTGGGTCTCCAGGCCGATCACCGGTTCGTAGCGCGCAACGACATCGTCGTACGCGGGCAAGGTGGTCGTCATCGGTGCTCCTGCCTCACAGTGCCGGTGGGGTGAACGTGCCGACCGCGGACTCCAGCGCGGCGGCGACCCGGTACATCCGGTCGTCGGCCATCGTCGGGGCCATCACCTGAAGGCCGACCGGCAGCCCCTCGGAGAGGCCGCACGGCACCGAGATGCCCGGCCCGCCGTACAGGTTCGTCGGGATGGTGTACAGGTCGGCCAGGTACATCTGGTACGGGTCGGCGGTGCGCGCGCCGATCGGGAACGCCACGAACGGCGTGGTCGGCGAGATCAGCGCGTCGACCTGCTCGAACGCGGCGGTGAAGTCCCGGGTGATCAGGGTCCGGACCTTCTGCGCCTGCCCGTAGTAGGCGTCGTAGTAGCCCGAGGAGAGGGCGTACGTGCCGAGCATGATCCGGCGCTTGACCTCGGGGCCGAAGCCGGCCTCCCGGGTCAGCGACATGACCTCCTCCAACGACCGGTTGCCGTCGTCGCCGACCCGCAGCCCGAACCGGACGCCGTCGAACCGGGCCAGGTTCGACGAGCACTCGCTCGGCGCGATCAGGTAGTACGCCGGCAGGGCGTACTTGAAGTGCGGGCAGGAGATCTCGACGATCTCCGCGCCGAGCTTGGCCAGGGCGTCGACGGACTCGCGGAACGCGGCCATCACGCCCGGCTCGCCGCCCTCGCCGGAGAACTCGGTGACCACGCCCAGCTTCACGCCGGTCAGGTCGCCGGTCGCGCCGAGCCGCGCGGCGGCCACCACGTCGGGCACCGGCTGCGGGATGGAGGTGGAGTCGCGCGGGTCGTGCCCGCCGATCGCCGCGTGCAGCAGCGCCGCGTCCAGCACCGTACGCGCGCAGGGGCCCGGGGTGTCCAGCGAGGAGGAGAACGCCACCAGGCCGTACCGGGAGGTGCCGCCGTAGGTGGGCTTCGCCCCGACGGTGCCGGTGACCGCGCCGGGCTGGCGGATCGAGCCGCCGGTGTCCGAGCCGATCGCCAGCGGCGCCTCGTACGCCGCGATGGCGGCGGCGCTGCCGCCACCGGAGCCGCCCGGGATGCGGTCGAGGTCCCACGGGTTGTGGCTCGGCCCGTACGCCGAGTACTCCGTGGAGGAGCCCATGGCGAACTCGTCCATGTTCGTCTTGCCGAGCATCACCGTGCCGGCCGCCCGCAGCCGCTGCACGATCGTCGCGTCGTACGGCGGGCGCCAGCCCTCAAGGATCTTCGACCCGACGGTGGTCGGCACGCCCTTGGTGGTCAGCACGTCCTTCACGGCCACCGGGACGCCGGCCAGCGGGCCCAGCTCCTCCCCGGCCGCCCGGCGCTCGTCTACCGCGCGGGCGGCGGCGAGCGCGCCCTCCGTGTCGACGTGCAGGAAGGCGTGCACCCGGCCCTCGACGGCGGCGATCCGGTCCAGGTGGGCCCGGGTCACCTCGACGGCCGAGGTCTCCCCGCCGGCGACGAGACCGGCGATCTCGACGGCGGTCAGCTTGGTCAGGTCAGTCACGACGCCACATCCTCGTCCAGGATCCGCGGGACGCGGAACCGCTGTTCCTCCACGTCGGGCGCGCCCGACAGGGCCTCCGCCGGGGTCAGGCCCGGCACCACCACGTCCTCGCGCAGCACGTTCGTCAACGGTACGGAGTGGGAGGTCGGCGGGATGTCCGCCGCGGCGACCTCGCCGACCTGGGCGACCGCCTGGAGGATCGTGTCGAGCTGGCCGGCGAAGGTGTCCAACTCCTCCTCCGTGACGGCGAGCCGCGACAGTCGCGCCAGGTGCGCGACCTCCTCGCGGGAGATGGCGGCCATCAGTGCCCCCTTCGTGGCTGTCGTGCTGGTTTCTGACGGGTGGCCCGCCGCGCGTCGGGATGACGATGACGTGCGGTGACCGGAGCGAGTCTATTGTCCAGCACCGACCCGGCGTCCCCGACTCCCCCTCCGGCCCGGCTCCCTCTCCGGGCCCGGCTCCCTCTCCGGGCCCGACTCCTCTCCGACCCGGCGTCCCGATTCTCCCTCCGGCCCGGCGGCGCCCAGGACGCCGTCGGGTCAGCGGCCGCGCGGGGGCCGGCTCTCCGCGCCCCGCGCGGCCGGCCGCAGCGGCCGGTACCGGGCGAGCCACGCGGCCAGCTCCTCGGCCGGCATCGGCCGGGCGTAGAACCAACCCTGCGCCACGTCGCAGCCGGCGGCGTGCAGCAGTCGCCAGGTCCGCTCGTCCTCCACCCCCTCCGCGACGACCCGCAGCCCGAGCGCCCCGGCCAGCTCGATCATCGACCGGACGATCGCGGCGTCGTCCGCGTCGTCGACCATCCCGAGCACGAACGACCGGTCCACCTTCACCTCGGACAGCGGCAACCGGCGCAGGTGCTGCATCGACGAGTACCCGGTGCCGAAGTCGTCCAGCGCGATGGCCACCCCGATGGCGTGCAGCCGGGAGATGGTGGCCAGCACCCGGCGCGGGTCGGCCATCAGCGCGCCCTCGGTGATCTCCAGTTGCAGCCGCTCCGGCGGGACGCCGAAGCGGGCCAGCCGGTCGGCGATCTGGTCGGCGATCTCGCCGGTGTGCAGGTCCCGGACACTGACGTTGAGCGCCGCCCGCAGGCTGATCCCGGCCGCCGACCACTTCGCCAACTGCTCCACCACGTCGTCGACCACCCGGCGGGTGAGCAGTCGCATGACCGCGCTCTGCTCGGCGACCCGGATCAGCTCCTCCGGGTCGACCATCCCCCGGCGCGGATGCCGCCAGCGCAGCAGCGCCTCCACCCCCACCACCTCGCCGGTGGCGATGGCGACCTGCGGCTGGTAGTACATGGTGATCTCGCCGGGGTCGCCCGGCTCGTCGGGCCCCGTCCGCCGGCCGGCCGGCTCCGCGTACGCGACCCCGGCCCCCGGGCCGGTCCCGGGATCCGCCTCCGCCGCCCCGCCACCGCCCGGTTCGACCGTCTGCTCCGGGCCGGCGACGCCCGGTCCGACCGGCTGCTCCGGCCCAGTGCCGGTCGCGGCGGCTCGGTGCCGGATCGGGTCGGCGGCGGTGACGATCCGCTGGATCAGCTCGTCGGGGTGGGCCGGCCCCGAGCGCTCCCGATGCCGGCGGGCACCCCAGCGGGCAAACCCCACGGTCGAGCGCCCCGCGCCGCCGCGGCCGGCGGCCGGAGCGAGAGCTGCGGGCAGCGCGGCGCCGTCCCCGCCGCGCACCCCGGCCGTCCCCCGACCGTCGTCCCGCCCCGCCGGCCCCGATTCGAGTACGCGCCGCAGGTCAGCCAGCAGACCCAGCCGCTCGGCGGAGTTGTGGTCGGACTCGGCGGCGTACACGGCGACGGTGTCGCTGCGCTGCTTGGCGTCGTACATCGCCACGTCGGCGTGGCGCATCAGGGTGGCGAAGTCCTCCCCGTGCTCTGGGTAGATCGCGATGCCGATGGAGCCGCCGACGTCCAGCGGCAGCCCGTCCAGCGCCACCGGCTCGGCGAGCGCGCCCACCAGCCGCTCGGCGGTCTCCCGGGCGGCCTCCACGCCGGTCAGCCCGGTGCTGACGATGGCGAACTCGTCCCCGCCGAGGCGGGCGAGCAGGTCCCGCTCCCCCACCACGCCGGCCAGCCGGGCGCTCACCTCGACCAGCAGCCGGTCGCCCACGGCGTGACCGAGCGCGTCGTTGACGTTCTTGAACCGGTCCAGGTCGATCAGCAGCAGCGCCAGGTGGGCGTCCGGGTCGCCTCGGGCGGCCCGCTCGGCGTGCAGGTGGACCTGCTCGGCCACCTCCGCGAGCAGCGCCTTGCGGTTGGGCAGGCCGGTGAGCGGGTCGAGCGCGCCGAGGTGCTCTTGCTCGGCGGCGAGGCGGGCCATCCGGTACACCGCGAACAGCGGCACCAGCACCAGCGGGATCAGCGCGGCGCTGGCCCGGGCGGCGGCCACCAGCACCGGGGCGAGCAGCAGCAACGAACCGGTGGAGATCAGCTCGTACCCCAGGCCCGACCGGACGCCGGGCCACCAGCGGCCCCCGAAACGCCACCGGATCGCGGTGCTGACCAGCCCGTAGTTGGCCACGAACCAGGCCGCCGCCGCCCCGCCGACGGCGAGCACGTCACTCCAGCCCAGGTGCCCGCCCTCGAAGATCCCGCCGGGCCCCAGGCCCGTGACCACCGCGGCGGCGGCCAGCGCGCAGGCGTACTGGGCAGCGTTGAAGCCGGACCGCCAGGCGGCATGCCCCATCCGCCAGCCGGAGACGACCACCGCGACGGTCTGCACCGCCACGGCCGGACCGAGCCCCCAGCCGAGCAGGATGGCGAAGGTGAAGCAGGTGGACGGGAAGACCGCCGAGGGCTGCCGGCGCCCCGGGGGCACGAACGGCCGTGCGTCGCAGACCACGGCGAGGGCCGCCATCGTCCAGAACGCCACCGGCAGCTCGGCCAGTCGGCCCGGCAGCTCGGTCAACGGCCGGGCCGAGACCAGGATCGCCAGCGCCGCGACGGCGGCGACGAAGCCGTAGAAGGGCGTCACCCGTCCCGGCGGGACGGAGTTTCGCGGATCGACGGCCTCCATCGCACCTCCCGGGCAGCGGCCACGGCGGGCCCTGCGCCCGTCGTGCCCCCATGAAACGCCCTGAGTGCCGCTTTTTCCGAGACGACAGCCACGAATCGGTCGTAGTCGTAATTAAGTTGGTATACGCGACCAGGTGCGGTCAAGTTTCACGACCCGCCTCCGCAGGTCCCCCGGCCGCTCCACCCACGCGGGTGACGCCCGGGGCGATGACACCCGCGCAAGGTGACGCCTGCGCCAGTGATGCCCGCGCGGGTGACGCTTGTGCCGGTGGCGCCTGGGCCAGTGGCACCCGGGTCGGTGGCGCCCGGGTCGCCCGGGGCGGCGGCGGCCGGGTCACTCGCCGACGCGGGCCACCTCACGGGCCGCGTCCGGGCCCTGGTCCAGCAGGACCCGGAAGCCCTCCTCGTCCAGCACCGGCACCTTCAGGCTGACCGCCTTGTCGGCCTTGGAGCCGGGGTTGTCCCCGACCACGACGAAGCCGGTCTTCTTGGAGACCGAGCCGGTGACCTTGCCGCCCCGGGTCTGGATCGCCTCGGCGGCCTGGTCCCTGGAGAACCCCTCCAGGGTGCCGGTCACCACGACGGTGAGCCCCTCCAGCGGGCGTGGCCCCTCCTCGCCGGCCTCCTCGGCCATCCGTACGCCCGCCTCGGCCCACTTGCGGACCACCTCGCGGTGCCAGTCGACGGCGAACCACTCCTTGATGCTGGCCGCGATAGTCGGGCCGACGCCGTCGACCGAGGACAGCTCCTCCTCGCCGGCCGCCTCGATGGCCGCCATCGAGCGGAAGTGCCGGGCGAGGTCCTGGGCTGCCGTCGGGCCCACGTGCCGGATGGAGAGCGCCACCAGCACCCGCCACAGGTCGCGCTCCCGGGCCACGGCGAGGTTGTCGAGCAGCTTCGCGGCGTTGCTGCCGAGGCTGCCGTCCTTGTTGACGAAGAACGGCGACCGGGCCAACTTCTCGGCGTCGAGGGAGAACAGGTCACCCTCGTCGGTGATGACCTGCGCGTCCAGCAGCGCCGCCGCGCCCTTGTAGCCGAGCACCTCGATGTCGAACGCGCCCCGGCCGGCCAGGTGGAACACCCGCTCGCGCAGCTGCGCCGGGCAGCTACGGCTGTTCGGGCAGCGGATGTCGACGTCCGTCTCCTTCTCCGGCCGCAGCGGGGTGCCGCAGGCCGGGCAGGTGGTCGGCATGACGAACGGCCGGGCGTCGGCCGGACGCAGGTCGACCACCGGGCCGAGCACCTCGGGGATCACGTCGCCGGCCTTGCGGATCACCACCGTGTCGCCGATCAGCACGCCCTTACGCTCCACCTCCTGCGCGTTGTGCAGGGTGGCCAGGGCCACCGTCGAGCCGGCCACCAGGACCGGCTCCAGGACGGCGAACGGGGTGACCCGGCCGGTGCGGCCGACGTTGACGTCGATGTCGAGCAGCTTGGTGTTGACCTCCTCCGGCGGGTACTTGAAGGCGATCGCCCAGCGCGGGGCCCGGCTGGTCGAGCCGAGCCGACCCTGGATGGAGACCGGGTCCACCTTGACCACCACGCCGTCGATCTCGTGCTCGACGTCGTGCCGGTGCTCGGCGTAGTACGCGATGAACTCCGCGACGCCGGCCAGGTCGGGCACCACCCGCCAGCGATCGCTGGTCGGCAGCCCCCACGCCTTCAGCGCCGCGTACGACTCGGACTGGGCGGTCGGGGTGAAGCCGCGCCGGGCGCCGACGCCGTGCACCACCAGCCGCAGCGGCCGGGACGCGGTGATGCGCGGGTCCTTCTGGCGCAGGCTGCCGGCGGCGGCGTTGCGCGGGTTGGCGAACGGGGCCTTGCCCTGCTCCACCAGGCTGGCGTTGAGGTCGGCGAAGCCGGCGATCGGGAAGTAGATCTCGCCGCGCACCTCGATGAACTCGGGCACGTCGGGGAACTCTGCCGACGTGGTCAGCCGGGCCGGCACGTCCCGGATGCTGCGGACGTTGGCGGTGACGTCCTCGCCGGTGCGCCCGTCGCCCCGGGTGGCCGCTCGCACCAGCCGGCCCTTCTCGTAGGTCAGGTTGATCGCCAGCCCGTCGACCTTGAGCTCGCACAGGTAGGGCACCGGGCCGCCGGCGTCCCGCTCGACCCGCTCGGCCCAGGCCGCCAGCTCCTCGTCGGCGAAGGCGTTGTCCAGGGAGAGCATCCGCTCGGCGTGGGCGACCGGGGTGAAGTCGGTGGAGAAGGTGCCGCCGACCCGCTGGGTCGGGGAGTCCGGGGTGCGCAGGGCCGGGAACTCGGCCTCCAGCGCCTCCAACTCGCGTAGCTGCCGGTCGAACTCGGCGTCGGTGGTGATCGGGGAGTCCAGGACGTAGTAGCGGTACTGGTGCTCGGTCAGCTCCTGGCTGAGGATGGCGTGCCGCTCCCGCGCCTCGGGGGTCGGCTCGGCTCCCGCCGCCGCCTCCTGCGCCGGGGTGACCTGCTGCGGGACGATGCCCTCAACACCGTCCGGCGCGGCCGGGCCCGCCGTCGACGCCGGATCGTCCCCCGACGCCCTACCGCTCCCCGACGCCCCACCACTCTCCGACGCCCCACTGCTCTCGGACGCCCTGCTGCTCTTGGACATCCCGCCGCTCCCCGACACCTTGCCGCCACCGGACACGTCGTGCGACCTCCCGTGATCAAGCTACCCCCGCACCGTATCGGTCGAGTGTGACAATCCGCCGGCCGCCCGCCGCGCCCGGCGGGCCGTCACCCCGCCGACGTGCGAGGATCGCCGCACGTCGGCGGGCCCGGACCGCCGCCGGACAGGGGGAGGCGCGGATGCCGGACTGGCTGCTCTGGGCGCTGGCGATCGTGCTGGCCGTCGCGGCGGGCTGGGCGTGGAGCGAGTGGCGTCGGCGCAGCGCGGGGCCCAAGCGCGCCCGGCGGGACCGGACCCGGCCGCAGCGGGACCGGCCGCGCCCCGGATCCACCGCCACCCGCCCCGGGCGGGGCACCGGCACGCGGGCCTCGGGCCGACCGGCCGCCCCGCCCCGGCCGCGCGCCGCCGAGCGGACCACCGCCCCCGCCGGTACGCCCCGACCCGGCGAGGTCTGGTGGGCCGAGGTCCCGTACGCCGACGGCACCGGCTCGAAGGTCCGCCCCTGCGTGGTGCTGCGGACCGATGGCCGGGGCGCCGACGTGCTCAAGGTCACCAGCCAGGACAAGTCCGACCGGGACGATCACGTCCGCATCCCCACCCGCGACTGGGACCCCGGTGCCGACCACGACAGCTACCTCGACATCAGCGAACCCATCCGGATCGCCACCTCGGCCTTCCGAGACAGCGCGGGCAGATGCGACCCCACCCTCTGGCGCCAACTCCGCACCCTCCCCCATCTCCCCACCCCCTGACCCCAAACCCCCAAACCCCACCCCACGCCCCGAATACCCCGTTGATCAAGAGGTTTGCGTCGCCAGCGAGGCGGATCCTGACGTAAACCTCTTGATCAACGGACTGGTCGGGGGTGGTCGGGGGTGGGTGGGGGTGGGTGGTTAGTCGTGGGGGGTGGCGAGGGTGGTTAGTTGGTCGGCGTACTCGATTTGGGTGGACCAGGCGCGCGGCCAGGCGGGCAGGCCGTGGGCGGCACCGACGAAGGCGCCGGCCAGGGCCGCGATGGAGTCGGAGTCACCGGCGGTGGTCGCGCCCCGGGCCAGCGCGCCGACCGGGTCGTCGGCGTGCCACAGCGCGCAGAGCAGCGCCGTCGCCAGCGCCTCCTCGGCCACCCACCCCTCACCGGTACGCCGGCACGGGTCGCCACCGTCGTCGGGGCGGGTGAGCGTCGTGGTCAGCCGGCCCAGGGCGGCCAGGCACTCGTCCCAGCCGCGGGCGATGAAGTCCTCCGGGGAGTCCACGCCCGGGCGCTGCCACAGATCGCCGAGCCAGTCCGCCCGGTAGACCCGGCGCTGCTCGCGAGACCGCTCGACGAGCAGCGCCGGCAGCTCGGCCAGGGCGACGCCGTCGCGCAGCAGCCGGACCGCGTAGGCGGTCAGCTCGCTGGCGGCCAGCCCGGTGGGGTGGCCGTGGGTCAGCCCGGCCTGGAGCTGGGCGAGGCCGGCCAGGGTGTCCAGGTCGACGGGGAGCAGCCCGACGGGGGTGACCCGCATGTTGGCGCCGCAGCCCTTCGAGCCGGCCACAGTCGCCTCCTGCCAGCGCACCCCCCGGGACAGCTCGGCGCAGGCCCGCAGGCAGGTCATCCCCGGGGCGCGGTTGTTGTCCGGGCTGACCGCCCAGGCCATGAAGCGCTCCCGCAGCAGCGGCTCGACCGCCTCCGGGGTGAACGCCGACGCGTCGTGCAGCGCCCAGCCCACCGCGAGCGCCATCTGGGTGTCGTCGGTGACCAGCGCGGGATGGCCCTCCAACTCGTGAGGGCCGGACGGGCCGTACCGGCGGCGGATCTCGGCGACGGTCAGAAACTCGGTCGGCCGGCCCAGCGCGTCACCGTAGGCGAGGCCGAAGAGCGAGCCGGAGGCCCGCCGGAGCGAGGAGTCGATCACCCCCGTGATCATGCCGGGCGGTCGCAAGCCGCGCCACGGGAGCGCGGGTCAGACCCAGCACAGAGCGCGGCAGTTCCAGCAAGAGCGCGGGTCAGTCCCAGCACGGAGCGCGGGCCAGTCCCAGCAAAAGCGCGGGTCAGTCCCAGCACAGGCAGAACGGGTGACCGGCCGGGTCGGCGTAGACCCGGAAACCCTCGCCCTCGCCGGGCAGCCGTCGCGCGCCCAGCGCCAGCGCCGCCTTCTCGGCGGCCTCGATGTCGGAGACGGTGACATCTAGGTGGAGCTGCTGGGGCCGCTCCGGGTCCGGCCAGGCCGGCGGGCGCAGGTCGGGCGCCTGCTGGAAGGCGAGCCGGGGATGGCGGCCCACCGGTCCGCCGAGCACCACCCACTCGTCGCCCTCGGAGTCCTCCTCCGCCACCGACAGGCCCAGCAGCTCGGCGTAGAACGCCGCGAGAGCGCGGGGATCGGGGCAGTCGATCACTGTGGAACGCAGTTGTCCAACCATGCCGTCATCCTGCCCGCCGGGGCCGACAGGAAACCTCAGTCCTCGGCGAGTCGCCGCCCCGCGTCCCGGCACGCCTCCAGCACCGCCCGGACGTACTGCGGGCTGGCCCCGGCGAGGCCGCAGGCCGGGGTGATCACCACCTGCTCGGCGAGGCGGCGGCGCGGGAAGCCGAGGCGGTCCCAGATCTGACGTACCCGGTCGGCGACCTGGGCGGAGGTCGGCGCGCCACCGGCCGGCGGCGGGGTGGCCGGGGCGGCGCCGGCCAGCAGCCCGAGCCCGGCGTCGATCGCCTCGCCTAGCGGGTCCAGGTCCCGTACCAGGCTCAGGTCCAGCGCGACCGCGGCCGCGCCGGCGTTGCGGAACAGCTCCAGCGGGACGTCCGGCGCGCAGCAGTGCAGCACGACCGGGACCCCGACCGCCTCGACCACCGCGCGCAGCAGGTCTGCCGCGTCGGGCTGCGCCACCGGACGGTACGTGCCGAGGCCGCTCTCCGTGGGCACGTGCCCGGCCAGCACGGTCGGCAGGGACGGCTCGTCGAGCTGGAGCAGCACCGTGGCCCGGGGCAGCCGGCGGGCCACCGCCGCGACGTGCGCGCGCAGCCCTTCGGCGAGGGACCCGGCAAGGTCCCGCACCGCGCCCGGATCGCGCAGCATCCGCCCGCCGATCGGCAGGTCGAGCGAGGCGGCCAGGGTGTACGGGCCGGCCGCCTGCACCTTGACCGTCCCCGCGTACTCCTCGGCCTGCTCAGCGAGCTGGTCGAGGTCGCGTTCCATCAGGTCCCGGGCCCGGCGCAGGTCCCGGCCCGGCCGGGGGGCGACCCGCCATCGGCCCGCGTACAGCTCGACGGGCAGCTCGACCAGCAGGCCGCCGGTGCGGCCGATCAGGTCCGCGCCCGGGCCGCGCTCGGGCAGCTCGGGCAGGTGGGGCAGCGCGGGCAGCTCCCCGAGGACGACCCGCTGCGCCTCGGCGACGTCGGTGCCGGGCAGCGAGCCGATGCCGGTCGCCGCGCCGGCCGGCCAGGGCCACGCAAGATCTGTCACGGGCGAAGGGTATACGGATCAGGCGGTGATGGTGGCGGAGCCGAGCACCACGTCGCCGGCCGGGTCCGGCCGGTACGCCACCACGGCCTGGCCTGCGGCGACGCCGCGAACCGGGCGGCCCAGCTCGGCGCGCAGCGTGTCCCCGGTCAGCTCGACGGTGGCCGGCACCACGTCGCCGTGGGCGCGCAACTGCACCTCGCACCCGACCGGCCCGGCCGGCCGGGCCCCACCGGTCCACACCGGACGCGCGGCGCGCACCGAGAAGACCTCCAGCGCCTCGGCCGGCCCCACGGTGACGGTGTTGGTCTTCGGTGTGATCGAGAGCACGTAACGCGGCCGTCCGTCCGGGGCGGGCCGGTCCAGGTGCAGGCCACGCCGCTGCCCCACCGTGTACGCGTACGCGCCGGTGTGGCTGCCGACCACCGCGCCGGTGAGCGCGTCGACCACGTCGCCCGGCGCCTCGCCCAGCCGTCCGGCCAGGAAGCCCCGGGTGTCGCCGTCGGCGATGAAGCAGATGTCGTGCGAGTCGGGCTTGTCGGCCACGGCCAGCCCGCGGCGGGCGGCCTCCTCGCGGACCTGCGCCTTCGTCGAGTCGCCGAGCGGGAAGACCGACCGGTCGAGCTGGGCGCGGGTCAGCACCGCCAGCACGTACGACTGGTCCTTGGCGAGGTCGACGCTGCGGCGCAGCAGGCCGTCCGGGCCGAGCCGGGCGTGGTGGCCGGTGACGACGGCGTCGAAGCCCAGGGCCACGGCCCGGTCCAGCACCGCCGCGAACTTGATCTTCTCGTTGCAGCGCAGGCAGGGGTTCGGGGTACGGCCGGCCGCGTACTCGGCGACGAAGTCGTCGACCACGTCCTCGTGGAACCGGTCGGCCATGTCCCAGATGTAGAACGGGATCCCGACCACGTCGGCGGCCCGCCGCGCGTCCCGGGAGTCCTCCAGCGTGCAGCACCCCCGCGCCCCGGTGCGATACGTCTGCGGATTGCGGGCCAGCGCCAGGTGCACGCCGGTGACGTCGTGCCCGGCCTCCACGGCCCGCGCCGCCGCCACGGCGGAGTCCACCCCGCCGGACATGGCCGCAAGAACCCTCACCCCGTCACGCTCCCTTCCCCACCCGAGCGTACCGGCCCCGCCCTCCGCCCCGTCGATCACGGAACGGTGCCGGGGGACGGAAGTGGCGCACGTCGCCGAACCGGACGCCACGAGTCCATCATCGGCGGGCGGGGGTGGGGTTAGCGGGGGGTACGGAGGGCGGCGGCGCGGCGGGCGCGGTCGACCGCGGTCGGGAGGGCCGTCACCAGGGCGTCGATCTCTGCCTGGGTGCTGGTGTGGCCGAGGGTGAAGCGGAGCGAGGAACGGGCGCGGTCGTCGTCGGCGCCCATCGCGATCAGCACGTGCGAGGGCTGGGCCACGCCCGCCGAGCAGGCCGAGCCCGTGGAGCAGGCGATGCCCTGGGCGTCGAGCAGCAGGAGCAGGGCGTCGCCCTCACAGCCCGGGAAGGAGAAGTGCGCGTTGCCCGGGAGCCGGTCGGCGGGGTCGCCGTTGAAGACCACCTCGGGGACGGCGTGCCGGACCCGCTCCACCAGGTCGTCGCGGAGGGCGGCCACCCGGGCCGCGTACTCCTGCTGGCCCTTCACGGCCGCCTCCACCGCGACCGCGAAGGCGACGATGCCGGCGGTGTCCAGCGTGCCGGAGCGGACGTCGCGCTCCTGCCCGCCTCCGTGCAGCAGCGGGGTGGCCGCGACGTCCCGGGCGAGCACCAGCGCGCCGACGCCCGCGGGGCCGCCCAGCTTGTGCCCGGTGACGGTGAGCGCTGAGACGCCGCTGGCGGCGAAGTCGACCGGCACCTGGCCGACGGCCTGGATCGCGTCGGTGTGGAACGGCACACCGTGCTCGGCGGCGACGGCGGCCAGCGCGGCGACCGGCTGGAGGGTGCCCACCTCATTGTTGGCCCACATGGCGGTGACCAGGGCCACCTCGTCGCCGTGCGCGGCCAGCTCGGCGCGCAGCGTCTCCGGGGCGAGCCGACCGGCGGCGTCCACCGGCAGCCACCCCGCCTCGGCCCCCTCGTGGTCGACCAGCCAGTCGACCGCGTCGAGCACGGCATGGTGCTCGACGGCGCTGGAAAGCAGCCGCCGCCGGCCCGGAGACGCGGACCGGCGGGCCCAGAAGATGCCCTTCACCGCGAGGTTGTCGCTCTCCGTGCCGCCGCCGGTGAAGATCACCTCGGACGGGCGGGCGCCCAGCGCGGCGGCCACCCGCTCGCGGGACTCCTCCACCCGGCGTCGGGCACGCCGCCCGGCCGCGTGCAGTGACGACGCGTTGCCGACCTCGCGGGCTGTCGCCAGGTACGCCTCCAGTGCCTCGTCGAGCATCGGAGTCGTCGCGGCGTGATCCAGGTATGCCATCACCGTTCAGCCTACTGACCGGGACACCGACACCCCGACGCCGGAGGCCGCTCCCCGCCCCGCCCCGGGTCACCGAGCAGATCCCCCACCGCGGCCCCGCGGCAAATACACGGAAGGAGTGGCTGTCCCGCGTGGGACAGCCACTCCTTCCGTGTATTTGCGAGCCCTCAGGGGGCGGCGGTCACTTGCGCTTGCGGATTTCCTCCGCCGCCTGGGGGACGACCTTGAACAGGTCGCCGACGACGCCGAAGTCGGCCAGCTCGAAGATCGGGGCCTCGCCGTCCTTGTTCACGGCGACGATGGTCTTCGAGGTCTGCATGCCGGCCCGGTGCTGGATCGCCCCGGAGATGCCCAGCGCGACGTAGAGCTGCGGGGAGACGGTCTTGCCGGTCTGGCCCACCTGGAACTGGTGCGGGTAGAAGCCGGAGTCGACGGCCGCGCGGGACGCGCCGACGGCACCGCCGAGCAGGTCGGCCAGCTCCTCGACCAGCTTGAAGTTGTCGGCGTTGCCGACGCCGCGACCGCCGGAGACGACCACGCCGGCCTCGGTCAGCTCGGGGCGCGAGCCCTTCTGCTCGGCGACCCGGTCGACGACCTTGGCCAGCTTGTCGGTGTCGGTGACCGACACGGTGAGCTGCTCGACGGTCGGGGTGGCGGCGGCCGGCACCGGGGTGACCGAGTTCGGCCGGACGGTGACCAGCGGCAGGCCCTTGGTGACCTTGGACTTCACGATGGCCGAGCCGGCGAACGCGACCTGGGTGGCGGTGCCGTCGGCGGCGAGGCCGACCACGTCGGTCAGGATGCCGTTGTCCAGCTTGACGGCCAACCGGGCGGCGATCTCCTTGCCCTCCTGGGCGGAGGCGAGCAGCACGGCGGCGGGCTGGACCCGCTTGACCAGCTCGGCCAGCACGGTGGCCTTGGGTGCCACCAGGTAGCCGTCGATCTCCTCGCCCTCGGCGGCGTAGACCTTCTCCGCGCCGTACTCGCCCAGCTTGGCGCTCAGCGCCTCGGCGGCGCCGGCGCCACCGAGCACGACCGCGCTCGGCGTGCCCAGCTCGCGGGCGAGGGTGAGCATCTCCAGGGTGACCTTCTTGACGCCGAATTCCCGGGTGGCTTCGACGACGACGAGAACCTCAGACATGTCCAGACCCCTCACACGAACTTCTCGGTGGCGAGGAACTCGACCAGCTGCACGCCGCCGGAGCCCTCGTCGATGACCTTCGCGCCGCCGGAGCGCGGCGGGCGCTTGGTGTGCTCCAGCACGGCGCTGGTCGCGCCGTCGAAGCCCACCTCGGCAGGGGCGACGCCGAGGTCACCCAGGGAGAGCGTCTGCACCGGCTTCTTCTTGGCGGCCATGATGCCCTTGAAGGACGGGTAACGCGGCTCGTTGATGGTGTCCCAGACGGAGACGACGGCCGGGGTCGAGGCGGTGATTACCTCGTAGCCCTCCTCGGTCTGCCGCTCGACGGTCAGGGTGGCGCCGTCGACGGTGAGCTTGCGAGCACCGGTCAGCGCGGCGACGCCGAGGCGCTCGGCGATCATGTGCGGCAGGACCTGGACCCGACCGTCGGTCGACTCCGCGCCGCAGATCACCAGGTCGGCGCCCAGCTGGCCGAGGGCGGCGGCGAGCACCTTCGAGGTGGCCACGGCGCAGGACCCGTGCAGGGCGTCGTCGACGACGTGCACGGCCTTGTCCGGCCCCATGGAGAGCGCCTTGCGGATCGACTCGGTCGCCCGGTCCGGACCCATGGTCAGGATGGTGACCTCACCGCCATGCGCCTCTTTGATCTTCAACGCCTCTTCGATGGCGTACTCGTCCATCTCGTTGATGACGTTGTTCGCCGAACCGCGGTCCACGGTGTTGTCGTCAGGACGCAGGCTGCGGTCCGCGCCCGAATCGGGCACCTGCTTGACGAGTACGACAATGTTCATCGCGCTTCGACGACCCTCCTGTTGGTGTTGCGATTGCTCGCCCGGTCTCGGGCGCAGCCTCGCGCGTCCGTTGACGCCAGGTCAACCGCAGGCTGCTGTGCACTTGCCCACGAATCAATGTTACCCACAGGTAGCTTCGACCTCGGGGCACCTCCGAGTGACACAACTCACCGCGCCCCACTGTCCCCGAGCGGCGCACCGCACGCGGCCCGGCCCGCCGGGTCGCGTGCGGCGGAGGTCAGGCCGGCTCGGCCAGCGCGGCCCTGATCTTGTCGATCGCCGCCGCCTCGGCCGGCGCCACGCCCCGGTGCGCCCGGGCCACCCGGTCGGCGGCGGCGAGCACCAGCGATCGGTAGCCGGCCACGTCCTCCGGGGACTTCTCCCGCAGGATCTCCACCGCCCGGCCCAGCGCCGGCAGCACCACCGACTCGACCTCCAGGGCCGAGTCGCGGGGCAGCGTCGGCAGCGGGCCGGTGGTGAGGGCCTCCTTCACCGGGCCGCCCGCCTGCGCCATCACCCCGGACGCGGCGAAGCTCTCCCGCAGCAGCGCGAGCATGCCCGGATCGGCGTTCGAGACCAGGAAGACCGCGCCGAACGCGCCGGTCTTCAGGGTGAGCCGCTCGTCGTCCGTCAGTCGCTGCCCCATGGTCACGGAGTGTAGATGTAGGGCGTGGTGGTGGTGACCGGGACGAGGCCGAGCCGCTCCAGGATCGGCCGGCTGTCGTCGGAGGCGTCCACCTGGAGCAGGGTGCGGCCACGCTGGGCGGCCAGCCGCGCCCGGTGGACGACCAGCGCCCGGTAGACGCCCCGGCGGCGCCAGCCCTCCAGCGTCGAGCCGCCCCACAACGTCGCAAAGCCGGTGCCGGGGACGTAGCGCACCCAGCCGGCGCTGACCACGGTCTCCCCCGCCTCGGCGACCACCACCGTGATCGACTGCGGGTCGGCGGCGATCTCCCGCTCCAGCCCGTCGGCGAGGTGTCCCCGGCTCTCGCCCCAGACCTCCTCCTCCATGACCACGATCCGGTCCAGGTCGGCGCGGGCGGTCACCTCACGCAGGCGTACCCCCTCGGGGAGCACGGGGAGGGCGGCCGCCAGCGGCGCGACGGGGCCGATCATCACGGTCTCCCGCTCCTCCGGGACGAACCCGGCGGCCCGCAGCCGGTCGGCCAGGTCGGCCGGCTCGTCGTGGCCGTGCAGCTTCCACTCCACCTGCTCGCCCCGGGCCCGGAAGACCTCCACCTGCCGGGCGATCAGCTCGTCCAGCGCCGCCCCGGTCAGGCCCCCCAGGTCCCGGTAGCCGAGGAAACCCCCGCGGTCCAGGCCGAGGATGCAGACCAGCGGCCCGTCCCGCTCCACGGTCACCCCGGCCGGCAGCGGGTCCGGCACCCAGGCCTTCAGCTGGTTGTCGTACGCCTCGCGCAGCGTCATCACGTCAAGATCGGTCACCGGTCCAGGCTAAGCCCGGGGCAAAGCGGATAATCGGCTTCGTGTGGGAGACGGTGCGGCGGTGGTTCGACCCGCGGGAGCTGCGATCGGTGGGCAGCACGCCCGACTACCGGTTCTCCCTGGCCAACGAGCGGACGTTCCTGGCCTGGCTGCGCACCGGGCTGGCGCTGGTCGCCGGCGGGCTGGCCGCAGCCCAGTTCCTGCCGCCGCTGGCGCTGGCGCACCTGCGCGAGGCGATCGCCGTCGCGCTGCTGCTGCTCGGCGGGACGGTGGCGGTGCGGGCCGTGGACCACTGGGCCCGCACCGAGCGGGCCATCCGGCTCGGCGAGGAGCTGCCGGCGTCCCGCTTCCCCGCCGTCTTGGCCCTCGCCGTGGGGCTGGGCGCGCTGCTGCTGGTGGTGGCCGTGCTCGTCCGGGCGATCGGCGGCCGGTGACCAGGGACCCGGGGCTGCAACCCGAACGGACCCGGCTGGCCTGGCGGCGCACCCTGCTCGCGCTCACCGTCGTCACCGTGCTGACCGTCCGGTTGGCCCTCACCGGGGACACGATCGGGGCGGTGCTGGCCGGCGTGGCGATCGCCGACTGGGCGGTGGCGCTGACCCTCTGCTGGGGGCGGGCCGTCGGCTCGGGCCCGATGCGCGGCACATCGCGGACCATGCCCGTGATCGCCCTCGCCGCCGTCGGGCAGGCCGCGGTGGGGGTGCTGCTGGCGGTACGCGGACTGTGGTGATCGGGTGTGGGTGCGCCATGATGGGTGGATGGCCAGGCTCTACGTCCTACTCTTCCTGATCCAGATCGTCCTCGCGGTCTGCGCGCTGATCAGCTGTCTCTCGGCCGAGGAGGGCCAGGTCCGCGGCCTGCCCCGGATCGCCTGGGTGCTGATCATCCTGTTCTTCCCGCTGGTCGGCTCGATCGCCTGGTTCGTCGCGGGCCGGGAGCCCGCCGGGGGACGGCCCCGGGCGGCCGGGCCGGTCGGCCGTGCTCCCGCCGACCGTCGCCGGCCCGTCGCCCCGGACGACGACCCGGAGTTCCTCAGCTCCCTGACCGAGCGCTCCCGCGAGCAGGACCAGGAGCTGTTCCGCCGCTGGGAGGACGACCTGCGCCGGCGCGAGGACGACCTGCGCCGCAAGGAGGGCGACCCGCCCCGGGAGGACGACCGGCCGGGGGGCTGACGCGGCGAGCCCCGTCAGGGGTCCACGGATGCGGAGCCCGGTACGCCCCCGGTCAGGGCACCCGGCCGGAGACGGTCCGCGAGCTGCCGGGGGTCACACTCGACGCCTGAGCGCCCGGACCGCCAGCGGCGCGAAGACGGCGGCGAGGGCGACGGCCCAGAGCATCGACTGGACGACCGGGCCGACCACCGGGCCGCCGACCAGCAGTCCGCGCAGGGCGTCGGCCAGGATGGTCACCGGGTTGACCTCGACCCAGTGCTGGAGCCAGCCCGGCATCCGGTCGGTCGGGACGAAGACGTTGCTGGTGAAGGTGAGCGGGAAGATCACCATGAAGCCGAAGATCTGCACCTTGTCGGGCTCGCTGACCAGCACCCCGACCAGCACCGAGATCCACGCGGCGGCCAGCGAGAAGCCGAGCAGCAGGACGAACGCCCCGAGCAGCCCGAGCAGCCCGTTGCCCAGCCGGAAGCCGAGGATCGCGCCGACGCCGATCAGCAGCGACACCGACCAGGCCTGCTTGACCGTGTCGGCGAGGATCCGCCCGGCCAGCGGGGACCAGCGGGCGATCGGCAGGGCCCGCAGCCGGTCGAACACGCCCTTGGTGAGGTCGTTGTTCAGCCCGAACCCGGTGGTCATGGTGGCGAAGAGGGCGTTCTGCACGATGATGCCGGGCAGCGCGAACGTCAGGTACTCCCCCGGCGAGCCGGAGATCGCCGTGCCGAAGACGTACGTGAACAGCAGCACGAACATCACCGGCTGGATGCTCAGGTCGAGCAGTTCCATCGGGTTGTGCTTGATCTGCACCAGGCTGCGCCAGGCCAGGGTGAGGGTGTGCCGCAGCCCGGCGACCACGCCGAGCCGTCGGGCCGGGGCCAGCCGGTTGTCGGCGGTGACGGTGGCGGAGATCATGCCGGCGTCCTTTCCAGGTCGGCCCCGACCGGGGCGTCGGACTCGGCACGGTGGCCGGTGAGGGAGAGGAAGACCTCGTCGAGGCTGGAGCCGCGCAGGGCCAACTCGGCCACTCCGACCTCGGCGGCGTCGAGGCGGCGCACCACGGCGGGCAGCACCGCCGGGTCGTTCACCGGGACGGTGACGGTGGTGTGCGTGACCTCCGGGGTGGCGGCGGACACCTCGCCGGCGATGGACACCACGGTCGGCAGATCGGCCGGGTCCGCCGGGCGGACCGTGAGCACCTGGCCGCCGGTCTTGGCCTTCAGCTCCTCCGGCGTGCCCTGGGCGATCACCCGGCCGTGGTCGACGACGGCGATCTCGCCGGCGAGCTGGTCGGCCTCCTCCAGGTACTGCGTGGTCAGCAGCACGGTCACCCCGTCGGTGACCAGTTCGCGGACCGTGTCCCACAGCTCGTTGCGGCTGCGCGGGTCCAGCCCGGTGGTCGGCTCGTCAAGGAAGAGCACCTGCGGCCGGCCGACGAGGCTGGCGGCCAGGTCCAGGCGGCGACGCATCCCGCCGGAGTAGGTCTTCGCCGCCCGGTCGGCGGCGTCGGTCAGCTGGAACCGGGCGAGCAGCTCCCGCGCCCGGGCCCGGGCGTCGGCCCGGCTCGACCCGAGCAGCCGCCCGATCAGCAGCAAATTCTCGGTGCCGGTGAGTGCCTCGTCGACCGAGGCGTACTGGCCGGTGAGGCCGATGAGCTGGCGAACCCGGTGGGCGTCGCGGCGGACGTCGTACCCGCCTACGGTGGCGTGCCCCTCGTCGGCGGCGAGCAGGGTGGCGAGCACCCGCACGATGGTGGTCTTGCCGGCCCCGTTGGGACCGAGCAGCCCGAACACGGTCCCGGTGGGGACCGCGAGGTCGACTCCGGCGAGGGCCGTGGTGGCGCCGAAGCGCCGCACCAGACCCTCCGCCCGGATCGCGTACGTCATAGAAAAGCTCCCGTCGTCTCGCTTGTCACGCCACCATGGCCGACGGCACTGACAAACTGCCGAGGCGCGGCTGACGTTACGGCGACGGGCGCTGACAGTCCGCTGATTTAGCCCTCGGCGGATTACGCCGGGGGGCGACGGCGGCCTCAGGCCAGGTTCGAGGAGCGGGGGTACGCGTCGGCCGGGTCGGTCAGGACGTTGACCAGGTACGGCACGCCGGAGGCGAAGGCGCGGTCCAGGGCCGGGGCGAGGTCGGCGGCCTTCCCCACCAGCTCCCCCGCGCCGCCGAGGGCCTCGACGACGTGGTCGTAGCGCAGCCCAGGCTGGAGGTCGGCGGCCACGTCGTAGCCGTACATGGCCCGCATCGGGTGCTTCTCCAGACCCCAGATGCCGTTGTTGCCGACCACGATCACCACCGGGAGCTGCTGGCGGACCAGGGACTCCACGTCCATCAGCGAG
The DNA here is from genome assembly GCF_045040215.1 of Micromonospora sp. NBC_01412. Classification (NCBI taxonomy): domain Bacteria; kingdom Bacillati; phylum Actinomycetota; class Actinomycetes; order Micromonosporales; family Micromonosporaceae; genus Micromonospora; species Micromonospora sp. NBC_01412. The sequence goes on along the minus strand of NZ_CP109528.1, from coordinate 4,515,880 downwards.
AACCCGGCCGCGCCGTCGCCCATCAGCACGCAGACCTGCCGGTCCGGGTGGCTGACCCGGGCCCCCATGGCGTAGCCCATGCCGGTGCCGAGGCAGCCGTACGGGCCGGGGTCGAGCCAGGTGCCGGGCTGGGCGGGCTCCAGGTACTTCCCGGCGTACGAGACGAAGTCGCCGCCGTCGCCGATGGTGATGGCGTCCGGGGCGAGGACCCGGCGCAGCTCGCCGTAGACCCGGGCCGGGCGGATCGGATCGGTCTCGGCGGCCATCTCCTCGGCGTCGCGGGCCTTCGCGGCGTCCTCGGCGACCCGCAGCTCGGCGACCCAGTCGGCGTGATCCGCCCGGTCGCCGGGGTGGTCGGCGAACGCGGTGAGGACCAGCCGCAGGTCGCCGGCGGGCGAGGCGGCCGGCTGGACGTGGGTGGCGCGCTGGCTGGGCGCGTCCACCACGTGCACCACCTTGGCGTCGCCGAAGTCGCCGAAGGCGAGCCGGAAGTCCAGCGGGGTGCCGACCACGACCACCACGTCGGCGTTGCGCAGGGCGACCCGGCGGGCCTTGGCGAAGGAGAGCGGGTGGGTCGGCGGCAGCGCGCCCCGACCCATGCCGTTGGTGAAGACGGGCACCTGCAACGCCTCGGCGGCAGCCCGCAGGGCGTCGACGGCGTCCCCGGCGTACACGTCGGAGCCGGCAATGATCACCGGGCGGCTGGCGGCGGCGATCAGCGCGGCGGCCCGCGCCACCTCCTCCGGGTCGGCCTCGACCGGCGCGGGCGGGGCGACCTCGGACAGCTCGGCGTCGCCGACGGAGAAGACCGCCTCCAGGGGGAGGTCCAGGAAGACCGGGCCCCGGTGCGGGGTGAGCGCGGTGGTCAGCGCGGCGCTGACCGCGCGCGGGATGTCGTCGGCGCTGAACACCGTCTCGGCGTGCTTGGTGACCGGGGCGACCAGCGGCAGGTGGTCCATCTCCTGGAGGCTGCCGGAGCCCCAGCGAAACTGCGGGGCCCGGCCCCCGAGCACCAGCACCGGCGAGGCGTTGAAGAAGGCGCTGGTGAGCCCGGAGACGCCGTTGGTGACGCCGGGGCCGGCGGTGAGCACGGCGAGGCCGGGGCGGCGGTTGAGCTTGGCCACCGCCTCGGCCGCGAACACCGCCGACTGTTCGTGCCGGACGTCGTAGAGCGGGAATCCGGCCTTGTGGGCCGCGTCGTAGAGCGGGAAGACGTGCCCGCCGGAGAGGGTGAACATCTCCCGTACGCCGTGCGCGCGCAGCGCCGCGAGCGCCAGTTCCCCGCCGTGACCTTCGACCCGCTCCGTCATCGCCGATCCCCTCGTCCGTGGCCGGAGTCACACGCTACTGGCCGGTAGGCGGAATGTGAACCGTTCTCGGGTCAGCGGCCGGTGAAGTCCGGCTTGCGCTTCTCGACGAACGCGGCCATCCCCTCGCGCCGGTCGTCGGTGGCGAACAGCACCGCGAAGAGCTGACTCTCCCAGGCCAGGCCGGAGTTGAGATCCATGTCCAGGCCGCCGTCGACCGCGAGCTTCGCCGCGCGCAGCGCCTGCACCGGACCCTTCAGGTACGGCTTGACCAGCTCGACGGCGGCGGAGTACACCTCGGCGGCCGGGACCACCCGGTCGGCCAGGCCGATCCGCAGCGCCTCCTGGGCGTCCACCATCCGGCCCGACATGATCAGGTCCTTCGCCCGGGCCGGGCCGACGAGGCGGGCCAGCCGCTGGGTGCCGCCCGCCCCGGGGATGATGCCCAGCTTGATCTCCGGCTGGCCGAGCTTGGCGTCCTCGGCCACCACCCGCCAGTCGCACGCGAGGGCCAGCTCGCAGCCGCCGCCGAGGGCGTACCCGGTGATCGCGGCGACCACCGGCTTGGGGATCCGGGCGAACGCGCCGAGGGAGCTGGACAGGTCGGCCGCCCGTTCGGCCATGTCCACATAGGACATGTCGGCCATCTCCTTGATGTCCGCGCCGGCCGCGAAGACCTTCTCCCCGCCGTACACGATGACGGCGCGGACCTCGGGATCGGCGGCGGCGGCCGTCGCGGCGGCCCGCAACTCCTCCTGGACCTGCTCGTTGAGCGCGTTCATCGGCGGCCGCTCCAGCCGGATGGTGCCGATGCCGTCCTTGGTCTCCAGCCGCACGAACTCGCTCACGCCGCCCTCACTTCCTCGTCGAAGTCGCGTGCCAACCTTACGGCCCGGGTCGTTGGGGTAGGTAGTCTGGTGTCCGTCCCGCGTCCTGGAGTCCGCCATGGTCAGGTACTACGACGACAGGTCGGTGCAGGTCACCTCCGCCGCCATCCACGTGGACGGCCGGGCGTACCCGCTGGCCGAGATCAGCTTGGTCTGGCACCTGCGCGGCAGCCGGTCCTGGCGGGTGCTCGCCGGCCGGGGCGCGATCGGCGCCGCGCTCGCCGGGCCGCTGGTCGCCGCCGCGCTGGGCGTGGCGCTGGCGCTGTGGCTGCACCGCTCGCTGACCGTCACGATCGCCATCGTGGGGGCCTCGGTGCTGGTCGGGCTCGCCGTCGGGCCGGTCGCCGACTTCCTCTTCGAACACCTGGACCGCTCGTACGCCCGGGGCAGCCGGCAGCTGGAGCTGTGGGTCCGGTGGCGCGGGCAGCCGGTGCGGCTGCTGAGCACCCGCGACGCGCTGCGCTTCGGACAGGTCTACCGGGCCGTACAGCGGGCGGTGGAGGCCGGGCAGGCCCCGGCCCGCGCGGCTCAGAGAGCGACCGGCCCTGCGGGCGGCTCCACGAAGCGCCGGGCCGGCTGACGGCCACCGCCATGAAGCGCCGAGGGCTGCGCGGCCTTGGCGGCCCCAGCGCAGCGTATCGGCCCAGCGCAGCCTGCCGGCCCCAGCGCAGCCTGCCCGCCCAGCGCGGCCGGACCCCCGCTCCCGCCGCTGTGGAGCTGATGTCGTTGATGGATCGGAGCCCCGCGCCGCACCGAACGGGCGAGCCCGAGCCGGCAAACCCCGGTCAGTGATGTCGCAAACGGTTCAGCTCCAAAGGGGACGCCGGCCAAGCCTCCGCCTCAGGAGACGTCGATACCGCAGGTGGACAAAGAGGCGCGACACGACCACCGCCGGTTAGGCTTAGTGATGACCCTCTATTACCGGGACGGCACGGTGCAGGTGACCTCCGAGTCGATCCGGGCGGGCGGCCACTCCATCCCGATCACCGACATCACGTACGTCTGGCACGCGCGCGGGCGGACCACGCTCGCCGTGCGGGGGCGGGTCGTCGGCCGGGGCGTGCTGGTGCTGCTGCTGTCGCTGCCGCCGCTGGTGGCACTGGTCTGCGTGGTCTCGCTCGCCTGGTCGGCGCAGGAGCGGGGCAACTGGAAGCTGGCCCTGATCATCCTGGCCGGGTGCGCCGTCGGGGCGCTGGCCCTGGCCCCTTTCCTGGAGGTGCCGCTCGGCTGGCTGGACCGGTCGTACGAGCGGGGCAGCCGGGTGCACGAGCTGTGGGTGCAGCACCACGGCCAGGAGGTGATGCTGCTGCGCACCCCGGACGCGCTACGGTTCGGGCAGATCTACCGCGCCGTGCAGCGCGCCGTCGAGCAGCAGACGGATCGGGGATGACCGGTCGGCGCGGCGCTCACCCTGCCCCGGCGGCTCGTCGCCGGCGGGCGGTGCTGGATGTCCCGACGCACACTTGGGGGCATGGCGATTCCCCTTCCCCGGCCGACCGCTGTCGTCGGCCTCACCCGGTCCGCCCTCGACCAGGCCCTCGGCTCGGCCGCCTCGCTCGCCGCCGTCCCGGCCCGCGCGTTCGCGGTGCTCGACGGGGTGGAGGCGCTACTGGCCCGGATCAACGGGGTGGTGGACCGGATCGAGGGGACGCTGGACCGGACGGACCGGGTGCTCGGCGACGCCGAGTCCGCCGTCCGAGAGGTGGCCGTGATCAGCGCCTCCGCGACCACCGCGATCGACACCGCCACCGAGGTCGCCACCGCGGCGGCCGTGGTGGTCGCCGCGGCCGAGGGGGTCGCCGGGCGGGCCGCCAGCACGGTGGACACCGCCGCTGGGGCAGCCGACACCGCCGGCGAGCTGCTCGCCGCGTACGAGCCGGCGCTGCGGCGGGCCGCGCCGATGGCGACGCGGTTCGTCGAGGAACTCAGCCACGAGGAGGTGACGGCGGCTATCCGGCTGGTCGACGAACTGCCCAAGCTCAAGGAGCACCTCACCGCCGACATCCTGCCGATCCTGGCCACCCTGGACCGGGTCGGGCCGGACCTGCACGACCTGCTCGACGTCACCCGGGACCTGAAGCTCGCCGTCGCCGGCATCCCCGGCCTGGGCATGCTGCGCCGCCGGGGCGAGAAGCTGACCGACGACGCCGGCTGACCCGTCAGGCCGACGGGGCGTGGAGCTGGTCGATCTCGGCCCGACGGGGCAGGGCCACGGACGCGCCGAGCCGGCGTACGCAGGCCGCGCCGGCCGCCGCCGCCCACCGCACGGCGGCAGGCAGGTCCCGCCCCTCGCCCCAGGCCACGGCGAGGGCCGCCGTGAAGGCGTCCCCGGCTGCCGTCGAGTCGACCACCTCGACCTGCACCGCTGGGACGTACACGGCCTCGGCGTCCCGCTCGACGTACCAGGCGCCGTCCCCGCCCAGGGTCAGCACCGCCCGGGGCGCGAGCGCCAGCAGCGCGCCCGGGTCGTCCCGGCCGCGCCCGGTCAGCGCCAGCGCCTCGTTCTCGTTGACCACCAGCAGGTCGACGGCGGCGAGCAGCTCGTCCGGCACCCGCTGGGCCGGTGCCGCGTTGAGGATCACCCGGGCGCCGACGGCGCGGGCGGCCAACGCCGCCTCGGTCACCGTCGCGACCGGGATCTCCAACTGGGCGACCAGCACGTCAGCCGCGCGCACGGCGGCCAGCTCGCCCTCGGTGAGATCGGTGAACGCGGCGTTCGCCCCCGGGGTCACCATGATCGCGTTCTCGCCGTCGGCGCCAACCATGACCAGGGCGACGCCGGACGCCCCGTACACCACCCGGAGCTGGCCGGTGTCGACACCGGCTGCGGTGATCCGGGCCTTGAGGGTGACCCCGAAAGCGTCGGAGCCGATCGCGCCGAGGAACGCGCAGGACGCGCCGGCCCGCACGGCGGCGACGGCCTGGTTGGCGCCCTTGCCGCCGGGGACCATGACGAAGTCGCTGCCGAGCAGCGTCTCACCGGGACGCGGCAGGGCCGGCGCGGTGGCGACCAGGTCCATGTTGGCGCTGCCCACCACGACCACCCGGGTCTGCTGCACGCTCGACACTCCTCGCGACTCAGGCGGCGCGGGCCGTCCAGCGGTCACCGACGCGGTCGACCGTCAGGGGCAGGCCGAAGGTCTTGGAAAGGTTGTCGGCGGTCAGGGTGTCGGCGAGCAGCCCCTGGGCCATCACGCCGCCCTCGCGCAGCAGCAGGGCGTGGGTGAAGCCCGGCGGGATCTCCTCGACGTGGTGGGTCACCAGGACCAGGGCCGGAGCGTCCGGGTCGTACGCCAGCTCGGCCAGCCGGGCCACCAGGTCCTCGCGCCCGCCCAGGTCGAGCCCGGCGGCGGGCTCGTCCAGCAGCAGCAGCTCGGGATCGGTCATCAGCGCCCGGGCGATCTGCACCCGCTTGCGCTCCCCCTCGGACAGCGTGCCGTACGCCCGGTCGGCGAGGTGGCCGATGCCGAGCTGGCCGAGCAGGGCGTGGGCCCTTGCCTCGTCGGTGCGGTCGTAGCTCTCCCGCCAGCGCCCGACCACCGACCAGGCGGCGGTGACCACCACGTCGGCGACCCGCTCCTCGGCGGGCACCCGCTCGGCGAGGGCTGCGGTGGACAGGCCGATCCGCATCCGCAGCTCGTTGACGTCGGTCCGGCCGATCCGCTCGCCGAGCACGTGCGCCGTGCCCGTGGTCGGGTGCAGCCGGCCGGCGGCCAGGCTCAGCAGCGTCGTCTTGCCGGCCCCGTTGGGGCCCAGCACGACCCAGCGCTCGTCCAGCTCGACCCGCCAGTCCACGTCGTGCAGCAGCGCGGTGTCGGACCGGCGTACGCCCACACCGTCCAGGCTGACCACCAGATCCGCGTCCACGGGGGCGGTGGCGGGGGCGGCGCCGACGACGCCGGGGATCAGGTCACCAGTCACCCGCCCATCCAACCACGCACGACCGCGCCGCCCCCCACGGGCGGCGGCCACGCCATAGGGTGAAGCGCCGTGGCGTTGGTCACCGCACGGGGGAGGAACCAGATGTCGTACCGCCGCCGGGAGTGTCTCGGGTGAGCGCAGTGATCGAGATCGAGGGGCTGCGCAAGACGTTCCACGGCCCGTACCGCAGCCGCCAGGTCGCCGTCGACGGCTTCGACCTGTTGGTGGGGCGGGGCGAGATCCACGGCTTCCTGGGGCCGAACGGCTCGGGCAAGACCACCACGCTGCGCGCCCTGCTCGGGCTGGTCCGCGCCGACGGGGGCCGGATGCGGTTGTTCGGCGAGGAGGTGCCGCGCCGGTCGGCCGCGGTGGCCGGGCGGGTCGGCGCGATCGTGGAGACGCCGCAGTTCTTCGGCAACTTCACCGGGCACCGCACGCTGCGGCTGCTCGCCCTGGCCGGCGGGGTGCCGACCCGGCGGGTGGACGAGGTGCTGGACCAGGTGGGGCTGCGCGGCCGGGGCGACGACGAGGTCAAGGGCTACTCGCTGGGCATGCGGCAGCGGCTGGCGGTGGCTTCGGCCCTGCTCAAGGAGCCGGAGCTGCTGATCCTGGACGAGCCGGCGAACGGGCTGGACCCGGCGGGCATCCGGGAGATGCGGGACCTGATGCGGGACCTGGCGGCCTCCGGGGTGACCGTGCTGCTGTCCAGCCACATCCTCGGCGAGATCCAGCTGATCTGCGACCACGTGACGATCATCTCCCGGGGGCGGCGGGTGGCCGCCGGGCCGGTGGAGGGCGTGCTGGCCGGCCACGACCAGCACGAGTGGCGGGTCGGGGTGCCCGAGCAGGCGCGGGCTGCGGAGCTGCTGCGCCAGGCGGGGCTGCCGGTGGACGAGCGCGCCGAGCACCTCGTCGTCGGCGGGGTGCCGGACGCCGGCGAGCTCAGCCGACTGCTGGGCGAGCAGGGGCTCTGGGTCCGCGAGCTGGTGCCCCTGCGGCCCGACCTGGAGAGCGTCTTCCTGGAGCTGACCGACGACGGGGCGGAGCGTCCCGAACTGCCCTATGAGCCGGCACCCGCCGGCGCTGGCGAGGGCCGGCTCATCGACCTCGACGTGACCGTCGGCGACGACACGGAGGCAAGGGCGTGAACCTGGTACGGGCCGAGGTGGAACGGCTGGCCGCGCGCCGCTTCGTCCAGCTCATGCTGGCGCTGCTGGTGGTGGCGTTCGCGGTGACCGCGGTGACCACCCTGGTCGGCTCGCACCGGCCGTCATCGACCGAGGTCGCCGAGGCCCAGCGGGCGGCGGCCGAGGAGCGGCAGGCCCTCAACGCCAATTACCAGCGGTGTGTGGAAGCCGCGCGGGGCAGCCTGCCGCCGGAGGAGGCGGAGAGCTTCCCGGACGACTGTTCGGCGTTCGACCCGGCCCAGCGGGACCGGCTGCCGGTGGCCGCCGACCATCTCCAGGGGGTGTTCAACTTCGCCGACCAGGCCCGCCCGCTGCTGTATTTCCTGATCCTCTTCCTGGTGCTGTTCGGGTTCCTGGTCGGGGCCTCGTACATCGGGGCGGACCTGTCCACCGGCGGGGTGGTCAACCTGCTGATCTGGCGGCCCCGGCGGATCGCCGTGCTCGGCGCGAAGCTGGGCACGCTGCTCGGCGCGCTGACGGTGGTGTCGGTGCTGGCGTCGGCGGCGTACCTGGGCGCGTTCTGGCTGGTCGGGCAGACCGCCGGGCTGCCCGGGGCGACCGGCGGGGACTTCTGGCCGTGGCTGGGGCTGACCTGGGCCCGCGGGGTGGTGCTCGTGCTGTTCGCCGCGGCGGCCGGCTTCGCCATCGCCACCCTCGGGCGGCGGACGGCCGCCGCGCTCGGCGCGGTGACCGCGTACGCGGTGGTGTGGGAGCTGGGCCTGCGGGTGGTCATGGAGGTGGTCAACATTCCGCGGGGCGAGGACTGGATGGTCTCCACCTACCTCGACGCCTGGCTGACCGGCGAGGCCCGGCTCGCCGACCCCACCGTGTGCCAGGACCTGTCGTCCGGCTACTGCGACGGCACCTACCAGCTCGGCTGGGGGCTCGGGCTGGCGGTGCTGCTGACGCTGACCGGTGGGCTGACGCTGGCCGCGTTCGCCGCGTTCCGCCGCCGCGACCTGATCTGACCATCGCCCGGGGCGCGACAACTTGTTGCAGCGCCCCGGGCGATGGTGAAGAATTCCTACGGTGACGGACGCGTGGTCAGCCCACGGTGCTGCCGAACACCTCGTCCCGCACGGCGTCGAGAGCGGTGCGCAGCGCGCCGTGCAGGACCGGCTCCTCGGTCAGCCCGGTCGGCACCACCCGGGGCCGGACCAGGGTGATCGCGGCCACCTCGCGCTGCACCCGCTCGGCCAGCGCCGTGCCGCCGGCCCGCCCGACCTCGCCCGCGAGCACCACCAGCGGCGGGTCGAGCACCACGCAGGTGCTCGCCACGCCCAGGGCCAGCCGGCGGGCCAGCTCGTCGAGCACCGGTGCGGCATCGGCCTCGACCGCCGCGCGTACCGCCTCGGCGGCGCGGTCGGCGACGATGCCGTGCTCCCGGGCCACCGCCAGCACCGCGTCGCTGCCGGCGAGCTGCTGGAAGGCCGGCTTGGCCCGGCGGGACACGTCGCGTGGGATCGGCGCCCCGGGCACCGGCAGGTAGCCGATCTCGCCGGCCGCGCCGCTGCTGCCGTGGTGCAGCCGGCCGCCGAGCATGATCGCCAGACCGACGCCCGCGCCCAACCAGACCAGCACGAAGTCGGCCAACCCCCGGGCCGCGCCCGACTGCGCCTCGGCGACGGCGGCCAGGTTCACGTCGTTCTCGAAGACCACCGGAGTGTCCAGGTCCTCGCGCAACGCGGCGAGCAGGCCACGGTGCCAGCGCGGCAGGTTGAAGGCGAAGGTGATGTCGCCGGTGCCCGGGTCGACAAGACCGGGTGTGCCCAGCACCACCCGGCGTACGCCGGACAGCTCGGCCCCGGCGCTGCTGGCGGCCTGGACGACGGCGTTGTGCACCACGCCGACCGGGTCGTCGGTGTCCCGGGTGGACTGCTCCACCCGACCGGTCACCGCGCCGGTGATGTCGGCGCAGGCCGCGACCACCCGGTCCGCGCCGACCTCCACCCCGACCACGTACGCGCTGCCGGGCCGGACGGCGTAGAGCTGGGCGTTCGGGCCCCGCCCGCCGGCCTGCTCGCCGACCCGGGCGACCAGGCCGCGTTCCTCCAGCCGCTCGACCAGCTGGCTGGCGGTGACCTTGGACAGCCCGGTCAGCTCGCCGATCCGGGCCCGGGTCAGCGGCCCGCGCTCGAGCAGCAGCTCCAGCGTCGCGCGGTCGTTGAGCGCTCGTAACAGGCGGGGGGTGCCGGGCAGCCGGGTCGCACTCATGCCATGTCCTCTAGCTTTTCGTAAACTTTACTAACCACTACCGACCTGCAGACGGGTGCCCGTAGCCTAACGGCCGCCCGAACCCGGGTGGTCGGACGACCCGGCAGCCACCGTGGTCCCGTCGGCGGCCCCGGTACGACGTTCGTGCCCTCGGGGCACCGGAAGGGAACAGACTCGTGGGGACCGATCCAGGACTACGCCGACTCGTACTGGGCACCCTGCTCGCCGCGTACCCGGGGCCGGTCCCGCCGGACTGGGCCGTCGACCTCGTGCGTGAGGGCCTGGCCGGGCACACCCTGTTCGGCAAAAACGTGCACGACCCCGCCCAGCTCGCGGCGAGCACGGCGGCGCTGCGCGCGGCCCGGCCCGACGTGCTGGTCGCCATCGACGAGGAGGGCGGCGACGTCACCCGGCTCGCCCGCGCCACCGGCAGCCCGTACCCGGGCAACGCCGCGCTCGGCGCGGTCGACGACCCGGCGCTGACCGAACGGGTGTACGCGGCGATCGGGACCGAGCTGGCCGCCCTCGGGATCACCGTCGGCCTCGCGCCGGTCGTGGACGTGAACACCGCCGACGAGAACCCGGTGATCGGCACCCGCTCGTTCGGCGCCGACCCGGCCCGGGTGGCCGTCCACTCGGCCGCCGCCGTCGCCGGCCTCCAGTCGACCGGCGTGGCCGCCTGCGCCAAGCACTTCCCCGGCCACGGCGCGGCGACCGCCGACTCGCACCACGAGCTGCCCATCGTGGACGTGCCGCCGGCCGTGCTACGCGAGCGGGACCTGCCGCCGTTCGCCGCCGCCATCGGGGCCGGGGTGCGGTCGATCATGACGGCGCACATCCGGGTCCCCGCGCTGACCGGGGACGACCCGGCCACCTTCAGCCGGGCGGTCCTGGTCGACCTGCTGCGCCACGAGTACGGCTTCTCCGGGGCGGTGATCACCGACGCGCTGGAGATGAAGGGCGCGGCACTCGCCGCCGGGGGCGTCGGCCCGGCCGCCGTCCGCGCGCTCGCCGCCGGTGCGGACCTGCTCTGCATCGGCTCCGAAGTCGACGCCGCGCTGGTCGAGCGGGTGGCCGCCGAGATCGTCGACGCGCTCGGCGACGGTCGGCTGGGACGGGCCCGGGTGGAGGAGGCCGCCGGCCGCACCGCGGCGCTCGCCGCCCGGCCCCGGGCCGCCGGCACGCCGACCCCCGCCCCGACCGACCTCGGGTACGCCGCCGCGCGGCGCGCCGTCCGCGTCGAGGGCGACGTCACGGGACTGGGCCGGCCGCTGGTGGTCCAGTTGCATGCCACGTCCACGATCGCCGAGGAGCGGGTGCCGTGGGGGCTCGGCCCGCACCTGGCCGGACTGGAGGAGGTGCGGGTGGTGGCCGCCGAAACCGACGCGGCGTCCCTGCGCGGGCTCGCCGGGACCCGGCCCATCGTGCTGGTCGGCCGGCACCTGCACCGGCTCCCCGGCGGCCCCCACCTGGTCGACGCCCTGGCCGCCACGCACCCGGTGACCGTGGTGGAGATGGGCTGGCCGGGTCCGTGGCGACCGACGGGCGCCCGTGCCTACGTGAACACGTACGGGGCCAGCCACGCGAACGGGCGGGCGGCGGCGGAGGTGCTCGGCCTGGCCGGTTGACCCCGAGCTGCCGGGCTGCCGGAGCTGCTCTGGCTCGCGTACCTGGGGGTGGGCCTGCGCCGGGTGCACTACCGCTCGCCGGCCACCCGCCAGGCGCCGACCCCGACACACACTCTGCGTCACTGACACCGGAAGTCGCCCGGTTCGCCGCACCCCAGGTCAAGTCCACTAAACGACACCGGCAACCCGCCGATCACCCCTTGCTCGACCCATTATCGATACGTAGCGTCATGGGCGGGACGGCGGCCGGCGGGAGCGACCGGCCGCCCCACGGGAGGGCCTGGGGGAAGGCTGCGGACCGTGGATCCGGCCCGGGATCCACGGTCCGCGCCCCGCCTGCGGCACCGACCGGCCGGCGTCAGCGCAGGGCGGGCACCGGGCGGGCCGGGTCGGCAACCCGTGCGTCCGCCTCCGTCCCGTCGCGGGGCACGTCGTCCCCGTGCGGGTCGTCGAGCATGGTCACCTCGTCGAACGGGTCGTCGCCGCTCAGCACCCGCTTCGCCCGGTCCCGGTCGAAGCCCTGCGTCCAGGTGCCGACCAGCACGGTGGCCACAGCGTTGCCGGCGAAGTTGGTCATCGCCCGGGCCTCGGACATGAACCGGTCGATCCCGACGATCAGCCCCACCCCGTCGACCAGGTCCGGGCGGTGCGACTGGAGGCCGCCGGCCAGGGTGGCCAGGCCCGCGCCGGTCACCCCGGCCGCCCCCTTCGAAGCGATGATCATGAAGATCAGCAGCGAGACCTGCTCGCCGATCGACAGCGGCTTGCCCATCGCCTCGGCGATGAACAGCGCGGCCATGGTCAGGTAGATCGCGGTGCCGTCGAGGTTGAACGAGTATCCGGTGGGGACGGTGATGCCGACCACCGGCTTGCTCACCCCGACGTGTTCCATCTTGGCGATCAGTCGGGGCAGCGCCGACTCCGACGACGAGGTGGACAGGATCAGCAGGAACTCCCGGCCCAGGTAGCGCAGCAGCTTGAAGATCGAGATCCGGGCGACGAACCAGAGCAGCGCGCCGAGCACCAGGAACACGAAGATCGCGCAGGTGGCGTAGAAGCCGAGCATGATCTGGGCCAGGCTCTTCAGCGCGTCCACGCCGGTCGCGCCGACCACGGCGGCGATCGCCCCGAACGCGCCGACCGGCGCCAGCCACATGATCATCGCAAGCACCTTGAAGACCACCCGCTGGAGCACGGCGACCGCATTGATCACCGGCTCGCCGCGCCGGCCGAGGCTCTGCACCGCGAACCCGACCAGCAGCGCGACGAGGAGCGCCTGGAGCACGTCGCCCTCGGTCAGCGCGGAGAACAGGGTGGTCGGGATGATGCCGAGAACGAAGTCGACGGTTCCCTCGGACTCCCCGCCTGCGGCCTGCTGGCCCGCACCGGCGAGCGCGCCGTCGAGCGCCAGCCCCGAGCCCGGGTGGATCAGGTTGCCGACCACCAGGCCGATCGCCAGCGCGACGGTCGACATCAGCAGGAAGTAGCCGAGGGCGAGGCCGCCGACCTTGCCGACCTGAGCCGCCTTCCGTACCGAGCCCACGCCGAGCACGATGGTGCAGAAGATCACCGGCCCGATCATCATCTTGATCAGATTGACGAAACCGGTGCCGAGCGGGGCGAGGGACTTGCCGAAGTCGGGGAAGACCAGCCCGACCGCGATCCCCGCGAGGACGGCGGCGATGACCGCGAGGTAAAGGTAGCGGGTGCGGTCCCTGCGGCGGAACGGCTTGGCGACGGTGTCCACACCGGGGACGACGTCCGGTGCGGCGGCGCGCGGGCCGGGGGCGACGAACGCGGGCGGGCCGCCGTCCAACGGACCGGGCGGACCAGACGGACCGGACGGACCAGGCGGGCCGCCGTACGGCGGGCCGGGCCGACCGGGCAGGCCGCCCGCCGGCGGGCCGGTGGGATGCGGCCCGGGCTCGGGCTCCGGTGTCGGTGCGCGGTTGTCAGGCATGCGGCCACCCCTACCCGCCGGTGTCCGCCGTCACACCGGCGGCCACGGCGCCGGCCGGGGCCCGCGGGCAGCTACGGGCCACCCGGGCCAGGGCTCACGGCGGGTACACCCCGTACGACCGCCAACCCCGGTCCGCGAAGCCGGCCGCCTCGGCGACCCGCGCCGACGCGACGTTGGTGGGGTCGTGCCGGTACGTCGGCACCGCGCCCCCGTCGAGCACCCGACGGGCGGCCCGGGCGACGAGCCGGCGCGCCAACCCGCGCCCTCGGGCCTCCCGCGCGGTACCGACGGCCAACTCGTGCCCGTGTGCGTCATGCCGCTTGATCGCCGCGCCGGCCAGGTACCGTCCGTCGGCGCCCCGCACCACCAACACCTCGCGGTCGAACAGCCGTAGCCACCGGGGCAGCCCGGGCTCGGTCGACGCGACCCACTCCCCCACGTCCGGCAGCGGAGCCGGGGCCAGCGTCCACCGGAAAACGTCCTCGTGGCACACCCACCCGGGGTGGTCCACGGCGGCCGGCAGGCCGGCGATCAGCCGCCGCTCCGACCGACCGGCCAGCACCCGGACCGCCGGGACGTGCCGGGCCGCCACCGAGAGCACCGTGCCGCTGCCGTCGCCGACCGCGATCGCCGGGCGGAGCCGGCCGTCCCAGGCTGGCAGGGCACGCCGGTGCGAGCGGACCACGTGCAGCCCGGGACCGGCCGGCCACTGCCCGAGCCAGGTCGCCAGATGCAGGTACAGCTGCCGATCAACCACCCGTCCCCCTCCCCCGCCCACCCCACCGACCCCCACCTCACCCTGTCCCCACCCTCCCCCGCCCCGCCCTGTTGATCAAGAGGTTTACGTCAGCCGTTAACGGCTCCGTGACGCAAACCTCTTGATCACCGGGGCAGGACGACCGGGGGTGGGGGTGGGGTGGGGTGGGGTGGGGTGGGGTGGGGTGGGGTGCGCGACATCGCCTGCCGGATCAGCCCCTGCCCGGCGGAGAGCGGTCCCCGACCCGCCGCGGGCCAGCGACACCCTCACCGGCCGCCGCCGGCCGAGAGATCCGGCGGGCCGGGTCCGAAGATCGCGCGCAGGGCCGGTTGAGGCGCCCGACGGGCGGGTAGACGTACAGAAGATCACCGATGACTATCGATTCATTGTCCGGCTGCCGTCGACGGGAACCGGACGCATCGATCGAACGTCATAGCCATTTCCATACATGTACAACTTTCTTTGGGACGGTATGGTCATGCCGAATCTGCCTTATGACCGGTACCAGCAGGACGCCGAGCGCCGCTGGCGGGAGGCCGGGAGCGGGCGGTTCCCTGCGCAGCCTGCGTACCGCGAAGTGCGCAACGCGCGCCGCACGGAGCCGGCGCTGTCCTGGGCGGAGCTGAACCGGCTGCCTGCCGGCGTCTCCACCCGGCGCGGTCTCACCGCCCGCTGAGCCCGCACGGCCGGGGCCGGGGACCGGGGGCGGGGACCGGGGCTCAGAGCTCGGCGGCGATGGCCTTGGCGCTGTCCACATCGGGGCCGGGCAGCGGGACGAAGAGGGTACGCCGGTAGTACTCCAGCTCGCGGATGCTCTCCCGGATGTCGGCCAGCGCCCGGTGGGCCAGCCCCTTCCGCGGCTGCCCGAAGTACACCCGCGGGTACCAGCGCCGGCACAGCTCCTTGATGGAGGAGACGTCGATCATCCGGTAGTGCAGGTGCGCGTCCAGGCGCGGCATGTCCCGGGCGATGAAGCCCCGGTCGGTGGCGATGGAGTTGCCGCACAGCGGCGCGGTGCGCGGGTCCTTGACGTGGCTGGTGACGTAGTCGAGCACCAGGTTCTCGGCCTCGGCCAGGGTCACGGCCGAACGCCGGACCTCCTCGGTGAGGCCGGACTTGCCGTGCATGGTCCGGACGATCTCCGGCATCCCCTCGAGCGCCGCCTCGTCGGCGTGGATCACCACGTCGACACCGTCACCGAGCACGTTGAGGTCGGGGTCGGTGACGAGCGCGGCGACCTCGATCAGGGCGTCCCTGCCGAGGTCCAATCCGGTCATCTCACAGTCGATCCAGACGAGGAGGTCAGCCACGGCCACAGCCTACGCGCAGCCCACGCCCTCGCGCCTCGGCACTGTCGGCCGGATGGACCGCTAGGGTTTCCCCGTGCCAGCCGAACCGATCGCGCCACCCTCCGTCACCGCCGCCGAGCCGGGCGGCCGCAGGGTCCGCCGGCTGGTCACGGTGCTGGCCCTGGCTGCCGTCCTCCCGGCGTTGTACCTGCCCGGGCTGGTGCACGACTTCTTCGATTTGAAGATCTATATGCGGGCGATGGACTGGTGGGCGGCCGGCAACCCGCTCTACGACTACGCGCAGCCGGACCGGGTCCAGGGCGAGCTGTACTTCACCTACCCCCCGCTGAGCGCGCTACTGCTGCGCCCGTTCGCGCTGCTGCCGCTGGGGCTGACGATCGCGGTCTTCACGGTCCTGACCGCGCTCGCCGTGGTGGTGACCACCCGCTGGCTGCTCGCCCCGGTCATCGCCCGGCACGGACTGCCCCGGACCTTCACCCTCACCGTCGCGGTGCTGCTGGTCTTCGCGGTGGAGAGCACCCGGGAGACGATCACCTTCGGTCAGATCAACATGCTGCTGGTCGTACTGATCCTGGCCGACCTGCTCTTCGGGGTGCCGCAGGGGCGGCGCTGGGCGGGGGTTGGCATCGGGTTGGCCACCGCCCTGAAGCTCTACCCCGGAATCTTCATCGTCTACCTGCTGGCGACCCGCCGCTGGCGGGAGGCGGCCGTGGCGTCGGCGACCGCCGCCGGGGCGACCCTGCTCGTGGCGGCCGTGGCCCCGTCGGACTCGTGGCGGTTCTGGACCCACGAGCTGTGGGCGACCAACCGGGTCGGGCGCACCGACTACACCGGGAACCAGTCGCTGTTCGGGCTGCTCAGCCGGTTCACCGCACCAACCGAGCCGAACCGGGCGTTGTGGCTCGCGCTGGCCCTGCTCGTCGCCGGGTACGGGCTGTGGCGGGCCGCCCGCGCCGCCTCGGCCGGGGACGCGCTCACCGGCCTGACCCTGACCGGGCTGGTGGGCGCGCTGGTCAGCCCAATCACCTGGACCCACCACATCTACTGGTTCGTCCCGGCGGTGGTGGTGCTGGTCGACGCGGCGCTGGGCACGAACCCGGCCACGCCCGGCGGGGCGCGACGGCGCCGGTGGCTGACCGGGTTGGCCGTGTTCACCGGCGCGGTGATCATCTACGGGGTGGTCTCGTTCCACGACTGGGGGGTGGCCCCGGTCCACACGGACTCGCCCGGGGAGTTCCTGGTCCGCAACACGTACGTGCTGCTGAGCCTGCTGCTGCTGGTGACTCTGCCGGTCGCCCGGCGGGCCGGGCCGACCACCGCCAGGGACAAAAAATCGCACCAACTGGACAGAACTCCCGATTGACGTCCTCCCCGCCATAAATGGCGAGGATTCCGGTCTGTTACACCCCCGGAGGGGCAAGCTCCCGGTGGGTTACCGCTTCCCTGCGTGGTGCCGGCACGGATGCCGGTCTTACCTGCGCTCCACGGTCGTTGAGGTCCGCCCGTCCGGCGGCCCTGATGTTCCTGGCGGCGTTGACGTCCCGGTCGTGGTGGCTGCCGCACGGGCAGTCCCACGCTCGGATCGACAGGTCAATCCTGTCGTTGATCCGGCCGCAGTCGGAGCACATGCGGGTCGACGGGAACCACCGATCTACCCGGCCGAACGTGCGCCCGTACCGGGCGGCCTTGTACTCCAACATGCTGGTGAACGAAGCCCATCCAGCGTCGTGCACACTCTTGGCCAGTCGGGTCCGGCCGAGACCAGCCACAGCAAGGTCTTCCACGTACACCGCTTGGTTGTCGCGGATGATCGCCGTGGACAGTTTGTGCTGCCAGTCCCGCCGGGTGTCCGCCACCCGCGCATAGGCGCGGGCAACCTTCACGACGGCCTTCTTGCGGTTCTGACTGCCCCGCTGCTTGCGGGACAAGTCCTGCTGCAACCGGCGCAGCTTGCGGGCCGCCCGGCGCAGGAACTTCGGCGCAGACACCTTCGTGCCATCGGACAGGACCGCGAAGTGGGTCAGGCCCAGGTCGATGCCCACCTCGGAGTCCGTCTCCGGCAGCGCCTCGTCCGTGCTGGTCCGCACGACGAACGACGCGAAGTACCGTCCGGTCGCGTCCCGGATCACCGTCACCGACGACGGCTCCGACGGCAGGGACCGCGACCACCGGACCGGCACATCCCCGACCTTCGGCAGCCGCAGCCGCCCGTTGTCGAGAACCTTGAACCGGGAGTTCGCGGTGAACCGAACAGCCTGCCGGTTGTCCTTGCGGGACCGGAAACGTGGCGGGGCCACCTTGCGGCCCTTCCGCTTGCCACTGACCGAGGCGAAAAAGTTCCGGTAGGCCGTGTTCAGGTCGGCGAGGGCCTGTTGCAGCACCACCGCCGACACCTCGCCGAGCCACCCCCGGTCGGGGGTCCTCTTCGCCTCGGTGATGACCCTCTTGGACAGGTCCCCATCCGCGATGTACGGCAACCCCTGTTCGCGGGCTCCTTGCCGTACGCGCAGCCCGTCGTTGAACACCACCCGCGCACACCCGAACGCCCTGGCCAAGGCTTGCTGCTGGCCGGGCGTCGGGTAAAGCCGGTAGCTGCAACGCAACTGCACCCATCGATTGTATCATTGGTTTATGGCCGAAACGGAAGGCATTCGCACTGGTAGACACTGCGTCTTCGCGTTGCACGCCCACTTGGTTTTCGTCACGAAGTACCGACATGGAGTCTTCACTGACCGACACCTCACGCGAATGGAAGAAATCATGCGGGCGGTGTGCGAAAACTTTTCCGTCGAACTGGTCGAGTTCAACGGGGAACGCGACCACGTGCACCTGATGGTCAACTTTCCGCCCACCGTCGCAGTGTCCCGGCTGATCAACTCCCTCAAAGGAGTATCGTCCCGCCGGCTGCGACAGGAGTTCCCCGAACTGGTCGAGCACTATTGGCGGGCGCAACGCCTGTGGTCCGGTTCCTACTACGCCGGATCGGTTGGCGGAGCGCCGCTGTCCGTGGTGCGCCAGTACATCGAAGATCAACGGCGGCCCGTCTGACGGCGGGGTCAGGAACACGGCTTCGCCTCCCCCGTGAACGACGGAGCACTGCCGTGTCTTAGGTAGCGCCTAAACCGGCTAATCTTGCCCCTACCTCGGGCATCTTCCGTGGCACCGATCCCCCGGTGAGGCGGCCCTCCGCGTCGGCAGCGCGGAGGGCCGCTCGCCGTCAAGGGACGAGCTCTTCCGCCAACGCCTCCGGCCAGGGTGCACACCCGCCCCACGGCGTGGGCTCGGGACACCGGTCACGAGGGCTGGCGGGCGCGGGCCGGGCCGGGCGCGGCCGGGCGGATGCGGCGGGGCTCGATGCGCACCGGCCGGGCCGTGGCCTCCGGGTTCAGCGGCGGCCAGGCCAGCGGCGCCGACCGGGACGGCGGGGCGAGGTCGGCCAGGGTGGCCGGGCGGCGGGCCGGGGCCGGCCCCAGCGCCGGGCGGGGCCGGCCGGTGGGCGGACCCACCGCCACCAGTTGCCGTTCGGCGGGGACCGCCGGGGCCGGCGCGGGGCGGGCGCCGAGCGCGTCGAGCGAGGTCATCCCGAGCCGGCCGGCGAGCACCGGCACCTGGTCGGGCTCGACCACGAAGACCACCTCGCGGGGGCGCACCGGTCGCAGCAGGAGCGCGGCGGACACCACCAGCAGGCCACCCAGGACGATCAGCGCCCAGACGGCCACGGGGAGCCACCCGGCGGCGAGTTCCGCGTGCAGGTCCACCGCGCCGATCCGGGCGGTGACGCCGCCGGCGGGGTCTGCGCGCCGGGTCGCGACGCCGAGGGCGGCACCGGCCAGCAGCGCCGGGATCCCGATGGTGAGCAGCAGCATGCCGACGAGCGCGCGAGCGAACCGCATCCGTGTCGTTTCCTTCCGTGGCCGGGTACCCGGACGACCATACCGATGCAAATCGCACAATCACCCGATATCACCAGCAACGGCGTGCGGCGCTGCGGAAAAGGCGCTGGCCCGCCGGTACGGACCGGCGGGCCAGCGGACGGGACGGGACAGCTCAGGACCTCGCGGCGGGCTTCCGTCGGGTACGGGCGAACGCGAGGCCGCCCAGGGCCAGGCCGGCCAGCCCGGCGACCAGCCCCGCCACCCCGAACGCGGTGCCCGCGCCGCCGTCGGAGTCGTCATCGTCGTCGTCCACGTCGGCGGCTGCCACGGCCGGCGCCGACGCCCCCGCCGACGGGGCCGCCGCGGTCAGGGTGAGCACCGGCGCGGGCTTCTCCGGCTCCTCGCCCCCTGCGGCGGGCGGCTCCTCGATCCAGCGCGCCACATTGCCGTCCGAGTACGTCTGGAGCGTCTTGAACACCATCGTGTCCACCTGCGGCAGCGGCCCCATCGAGACCGGGAACTCCTGGAACTGGCCCGGCTTGACCGCCGCGTCGCCGGTCGCCGTCCAGGTGATCTTCGACACCGCCTCGGCGACCTCGCTGCCGTGCACCTGCACCGGCGGGTCCACCTTGCGCTTCTCCACCGCCACCGTCCAGCCCGGGACCGGCATCGTGGACACCGAACCCACCGGGGCGTTCTCCGGCAGCACCACCTCGACCTTGGTGGTGGAGGCCTCGTCGCTCTCGTTCGGCACCCGGAACGCGAACCGACCGTAGCCGCCCTGGATCGCCTCCTTCGGGTTGACCGAGACGTGCGCCGAGGCGGGCGCGGCCACGCCGAGCACCACGGCGACGACGCCGAAGGCCAGGACGGCGGCGGTTGCGGAACGCCGATGACGGAGCATGGGAACTGCCTCTCTCTAGCGGATGCTCACGGTGGCGCTCACCGTGGCCTGGTCGATGTCCGTGGTCCGGACGGTGAAACGGAGCTGCCACTCCCCCGCGGCGGGCAGGTTGATCTCCCCGGTCGCGTGGTTGTCGGTCAGCGGCAGCAGCAGGATCTCGATCGGCTCGATCCCGGCCGCCGGCAGCGCGGCGGTGGCCTTCCACTCCTCCACCGGCTGCGGTCGGTTGTCCAACGTGTACGCGTACAGGTGCAGCGAGTTGTTGCCCCGCGCGGCCGGGGCCATCTCGACCTGGAGGGAGTAGAGCGGGCTGGACAGGGTGGTGGTGAACAGGCCGGCCTGCGTGCCGGCCACGTCGGCGCCGGCGGTGCGGGCCGGCGGCGTCTGCACCAGCGTCGCCGACACCGCGAGCACCACCGCGGTGATCGCCAGCTCCGCCCACACCGCCCGCCGCACCGGCGTCGGCCGCCCCGCGGCGGTACGTCGGCGCACCAGCGCCCGGGAGTACGCGGCCACGCCGAGCACCAGGACGAACAGCACGATCTTGGCCAGCACCAGCCGCCCGTACATGGTGTCGACCAGGGCGGTCGGGGTGGCCACCTCGATCAACGCCTGCACCGTGCCGGCGAGCAGCAGCGCCGCGACGGCCAGCGCCGCCCAGCGCGACCAGATCGGCAGGATCGCGCCCAGCTCCCGCTCGTCGGCCCGACGCAGCAGGAACCCGCCGAGCATCACCAGCCCGCCCAGCCAGACCGCCATGCTGCCCAGGTGCACCGCGTCGACCACCACCGACACGGCCGGGGCGGGCGAGGCGGCCGGGTGCCCGGCCAAGGGCCAGGTGAACAGCGCCGCGCCGCCGAGGATCGCCAGGATCACCCCGTCGGTGCGGCCCACCGGCCCGGCGAAGAGCGGGCGGAGCAGGAACGCCGCCGCCGCGAGCAGGCCCAGCCGGACCAGGTGCGTCGCGCCGTACGTGCTGCCCAGCACGTCGCCGAGGCCAGCCCCGGTCACGTCGAACAGCCCACCCCCGGCGGTGTACGGCACCTGCAGCCACAGCTCGGCGAGCGTGGCGAACACCAGCAGGCCCAGCCCGGTCCAGGCCAGCCGGGCCGGCCCCCGACGGGAGAGCCGACGCGGCCACAGCGCGCCGAGCACCAGCGCCGGGCCGACCAGCAGCAGCAGCCCCGCGTACCCGAGGTACTTGGCGACCTTGACCCCGTTCTCCACCACCGGGTCGGCCCGGTTGTCGGACCCTGTGTCCGTCGGCGGCGTCGACGGGGCGCCCACGGAGTAGGTGAACGCGCCGGACACCGGGTGGCTGTCCGCCGAGATGACCCGGTAGCTGACCAGGTAGGTGCCCCGCCCGGCGGACGGGTCCACCGGCACGGTCACCACAGTGCTCTCGAAGGTCGGCTCCCCCCGGTCGGCCCGCGCGCCGTCCGGGGCGATCACCCGGATCTTCCCGGCCACCTTGCGCACCGGCTCGCTGAACGTCAGCACCACCTCGGCCGGCCCGCCGGGCACCACGGCGGACGCCGCCGGACTGCTGCTCACCAGCACCGCGTGGGCGCTGGCGGGGGTGGCCGGGGCCAGCAGCAGGGCGACGACGGTGACCAGCAGGCCGGCGAGCGCGCCCACCCGCGCGAGCCGGCGGCGGGGAGGCCGGAGATTGGCAGCAGTCATGCCGGCCATGCTCGCCGACGCGGGGGCCGTTCGGCGACCCGGGCCGGCACCCGCGTCGGCCCGGGCCCGACGCCCGGGAGCGCCCGCCGGGATGACCGCCCTCACCCGCGCCCCGCCACGACGGCGGCGCCCAGCGGCCGGTCCGGCTCCCCGCCGGACCGCCCGAGCGCCCACAACAGTCCCGCCTGCGCCACCGCGGCCAGGTGCCCCACCTCGTGCACCAGGGCGGTGGTGGAGTTGGCGATGTCCAGGGCGCTGGTGGCGGCCAGGCAGGCCGCCAGCACCACCGCCACCGGCAGGAACGCCCGGGCCCGCTCGGGCCGCCAGGCGGCCAGCGCGAAACCGACCGCGAGCGCCACGTCGAAGGAGGCCATCTCCCGACCGGTGTGCGGGTCCGCACCCACCCCGAACCCGGCGAGCAGGACCGGTAGCGCCACGGCGAGCTGGGCGACCGCGGCCACCGCCACCGCCACCCGCAGCACCTGACGCCGGGCCCGCGCGGTGGTGGCGGCGACGCCCCGGGCCGCCGCCCGGTCGGCGGCAACCGCCGCGAGGATCGACGTGGTCAGGTCGGGCACCTCCACCGGCCGCAGCCGGGTGAGCCGGGTCACCCGCTCGGCCCGCGCCAGCCAGGACCGGCAGCCGAGGCAGGAACCGGCGTGCGCGTCCAGCGCCGCCGCCGGCGCCTGCGGGTCCTCGCCGTCCAGCCGCGCCGACAACGCCGCGCGCACGTCGTCGCATGTCATGAGCGGATAGTCGGGCCGGGCACCGGGAAAGTTCCCCGAGTGGGCCACGCCATGGAAGGGCCGAAGGACCCTGCCCGGCCCCGATCTGCCGCGTACCCTGGTGTGACGTGATCCCCGCCCCGCGCCACCCCGCCGCCGTCGGTCCGCCAGACGCCGCGGGCGCCGGTGCCCGGGATCCGGCGGTCGACGCCGCCCGGGACGGCGCGACCGACTGGGCGCTCGCCGCGCGCGGCGGCGACCCGGTCGCCCAGGCGGCGTTCGTCCGGGCCACCCAGGCCGAGGTGTGGCGGTTCGCCGCCGCGCTGGTCGACCGGGACAGCGCCGACGACCTCACCCAGGAGACCTACCTGCGGGCGTTCCGGGCGCTGCCCGGCTTCGAGGGGCGCTCCAGCGTCCGGACCTGGCTGCTCGGCATCGCCCGGCGGGCCTGCGCCGACCACCTGCGCACCGTGGTCCGTCGGCGGCGGCTCGCCGAACGGCTGGTCGCCCACGCGCACGCCGACCGCCCGTACCCGGACCCCGCCGGGCAGCTCGGCGCCACCGATCTGGTACGCCGGCTGCCCGCCGAGCGGCGCGGGGCGTTCGTGCTCACCCAGCTCCTCGGCCTGTCGTACGCGGAGGCCGCCGCCGTGGAGGGGGTGCCCGTCGGCACCATCCGCTCCCGGGTGGCCCGGGCCCGCGCCGACCTGGTCGAGGCGGTCGGCGACGCGCTCGCCGGATGACCGGGAACTTCCGTCGGAGCCGGGGCGACCAATGACCATGACCGCACGACACATCGGGGCCGTCCGCTGGCCCGCCGTCCGCCCGTGGCTGGGCGTCGCCGCCCGGCTCGGGCTCGCCGCCGTCTGGCTCGTCGCCGGCGGGACCAAGGTCGGCGACCTGGCCGCCTCCGGGCGCGCCGTCAACGCGTACCAGGTTCTGCCGTACGACGTCGCGACGGTGATCGGCGCGGCGCTGCCCTTCGTCGAGTTGGCCCTGGGGCTGCTGCTGCTGGTGGGGCTGGCCACCCGGCTGGCCGCCGGAGTGTCGGCCGCGCTGCTGGTGGTCTTCGTCGCCGGCATCGCCTCGGCCTGGGCCCGTGGCCTGGCCATCGACTGCGGCTGCTTCGGCAGCGGCGGGCAGCTCGCCGCCGGGCAGGCCCCGAGCTACCTCCCGGAGATCCTCCGGGACCTGGGATTCCTGGCGCTGGCCGGATTCCTGCTGAGCTGGCCCCGCACCCCCGTCTCCGTGGACGGCTGGCTCGCGGGCGCACCTGTGGAGGACGAGGATGAGTAGTCGCAAGGGACAGCGGGACGCCGCCCGGGTGGTCCGGCAGCAACTGGCCCGGGAACGCCGCCGACGGCGGACCCTCTGGACCTCGGTGGCGGCGGTGGCCGTGCTGGTGATCGCCGGCGGGATCGGCTGGGCCGTCTGGTCCAGCCAACGCTCCGACACCTTCACCGCCCCGCCCGGCGCGACCGAGAACGGCACCGGCGTCGCGTACGGGGACGGGCCGGCCACCATCGACCTGTACGAGGACTTCATCTGCCCGGCCTGCAAGCAGTTCCAGCAGACCAGCGGCGCAACGATCGAGCAGCTGGTCAACGAGGGCAAGGCCCGGGTGGTCTTCCACCCGGTGGCCTACCTCGACCGGTTCTCGACCACCGAGTACTCCACCCGGTCCTCGGCCGCCTCCGGGTGCGCGGCGAAGGGCGGCAAGTTCCGGGAGTTCGCCGCCGCGCTGTTCGACCGGCAGCCGCCGGAGGGCGGCGCCGGGCTGAGCAACGACGAACTGGCCGACATCGGTGCCGGCGTCGGGCTGGACCGGGACGACTTCTCCTCCTGCCTCTCCGACGGCACGTACCGGGCGTGGACCGGGCACGTCACCGAGGAGGCGAGCAAGGCCGGGATCACCGGCACACCGACGATCAAGGTCGACGGCAAGGAGCTCTCCGACCGCAGCCCCGAGGGCATCACGGCGGCGGTGGCGGCGGCCGGCAAGTGACCCTCGCGCCACTGCGCCGGGGCGGGCCGGTCCGCCGGGGCGGGCTGGTCCACCCGGGTCGGTTGGTCCGCCGGGGTGGGCTGGTCACCGCCGCCGCGCTGGTCGCCGTCCTCGGCGCCGCCGGGCCGGCCGCCGCGCACGGCGGGGAGGCCCCGGACGGCACCGACTACCGGGCCGAGGTGACGGCGGTCGCCCCGGCCCGCCCGGGGCTGACCGTCCGGGTGGTGGAGGCGGGGGCCCGGCTGGAACTGGTCAACCGCACCGGGCGGCCGGTCGAGGTGATCGGCTACTCCGGGGAGCCGTACCTGCGGGTCGGGCCCGACGGCGTGTTCGAGAACAGCCGCTCCCCGGCGACATACCTGAACCGGACCCTGTCGGGGGACGCCACCCTGCCCGCCCAGGCCGACCCGGCCGCCGCCCCGGACTGGCGACGGATCGACGACGGGCCGGCGGCCCGCTGGCACGAACGGCGCATCCGGTGGCAGGAGCCCGACCCGCCCGCGCGGGTGCGCGCCGACCCGACCCGCGAGCAGCGGGTCCGGGACTGGGCGGTGCCACTGCGCGACGGCACCGAGCCCGTGGAGGTGCGGGGCACCCTCGACTGGGTGCCGCCACCGGACCCGTACCCCTGGTGGGTGGCGGCGACCCTCGGCTTCCTCGCGCTGGGCGCCGCCGGGCTGCTGGCCGCCGGCACCGCGGCGGCGGCGCGGGCGCTGGCCGGGGTCGGCGCGGCACTGGCCGTGGGCGGGGTGGCCGCGATCGTGCTCACCGTCGGCCGGGAGCTGGACGCCGGGTCGTCCGGGGTGGGCGGGGTGCTGGCCGGCCTGCTCGCCGGGCAGGTCTGGGCGCTGCTCACCGGCCTGGGGGCGCTCGCGGCGGGCGGGTACGCGCTGGCCCGCCGCCCCGCCGCCGACTTCGCGCTGGCGCTGGCCGGGGCCTGCCTGACCCTGTTCGTCGGCGTCACCAACCTCGCCGTCCTCGGCCGCTCGGTTCCCCCGGCCCCCTGGCCCGGCGGCCTGGCCCGCCTCCTGGTCACCCTGGTCCTGGCCGCGGGAGCCGGCGCCACGGCCGCAGGCGTCCTCCGTCTCCGCGCCGCCGCCGCGGCCCGCCCCACCCCGCCACCGGCCCGCGTCGATCATGGACTCGCGCAGGGGAACGAACCGTCCTAGCGCCCCGTCCACCGGGCACCACGGCTCCATCGTCATGCCGGGAGGGAGATCGGTCAGGGGCGGGGGGTGAAGCCGTAGGGGAGTTCCAGGCGGTGGGTCGACAGCAGCTCCTGGTTCGCCAGGAGGGTACGGGTGGGGGCGTCGGCGACAATCCGGCCCTCGTCGAGGATGACCGAGCGGTCGCACAGCTCCAGCGCGTACGGCAGGTCGTGGGTGACCATCAGCAGCGTCACCGGCAGGGCGCGCAGGATCCCGGCCAGCTCCCGGCGGGCCGCCGGATCGAGGTTCGACGACGGCTCGTCGAGCACCAGGATCTCCGGCCGCATGGCCAGCACCGTGGCCACCGCCACCCGGCGGCGCTGCCCGAACGACAGGTGGTGCGGCGTACGGTCCCGGTGCTCACCCATCCCCACCGCCGCCAGCGCCTCGTCCACCCGGGCCGTCAGCTCCGCCCCGCGCAGCCCCAGGTTGGCCGGCCCGAACGCCACGTCCTCGGCGACGGTGGGCAGGAAGAGCTGGTCGTCCGGGTCCTGGAAGACGATGCCCACCCGGCGGCGGATCTCCGCGAGGGTCGCCCGGTCCCGGCTGACGGTCAGCCCGCCGACGCGCACCGAACCCTCGGTGGCGGTGAGGATGCCGTTGAGGTGCAGCACCAGGGTGGTCTTGCCGGCGCCGTTCGGGCCGAGCAGCGCCACCCGTTCGCCGCGCGGCACGGTCAGGTCCACCCCGTGCAGGGCGACGTGCCCGTCCGGGTAGGCGAACCGCACGCCACGCACGTCGAGGGAGACAGGATCCGGGGTCTGCACGTACCCGATCATTGCAGGACGACGGCGGCCCCGGCGATGGTGGCCGCGACCAGCGGCACCACCGCCCCGACCAGCCACTGGCCGGCGGTCGCCGCGCCCGCGCCCTGCCAGACCGCCGGCATCCGGCCGGAGTAGCCGCGCGACACCATCGCCAGGTAGACCCGCTCGCCTCGCTCGAACGCGCGCAGGAACAGCGCCCCGATGCCGGCGGCGAAGCCGCGCAGCTGCCACAGGAACCGCGGGTCGTCGCCCCGGGAGACCCGGGCCACCCGCATCCGGCGGGCCTCGCCGACCAGCACGTCCAGGTAGCGCAGCATGAAGGTGGCGATCTGGGTGAGGATCTGCGGGCAGCGCAGCCGGTCCAGGCCGACGATCAGGTCCCGGGTCGTCGTGGTCGCCGCGAGCAGCAGCGACGCCAGTACGCCGAGGGTGCCCTTCGCGATGATGTTCCACCCGCCGAGCAGCCCGTCGACGGAGAGGCTCAGCCCCGCCACGTCGACCCGCTCCCCCGCCCCGAGGAACGGCAGCGCGAACGCGAACAGCACGAACGGCAGCTCGATCGCCGCCCGGCTGAGCAGCCACCCCGGCCCCACCCGGGCCAGCGCGGCCACCATCGCGACCAGCAGGGCGTACCCGCCGAAGGCCCAGAACTCCGCGCGCGGGGTGGCCACCACCGCGACGGTGAACAACACCATCGCGGCGATCTTCACCTCCGGCGGGAGCCGGTGCACCGGCGAGGTCGACTCCCGGTAGAGCACGTGGGCGTGGCCGGCCCCCATCGACGTCCCGCCTACCGGCTGTTCGCCACGCGCGAGGCGTCGTCGCCGCGCCCGCCGCCGACCGGGTCGCCCCCGGCCCGGTCCCCGCCGGTCGGTCCGGCGGCGGTGGCGTGACCGGTGCCCTGCCCCGGGCCCCGGCGGCGCAGCAGCCAGAACACGCCGCCGCCGACGGCGAAGGTGAGCAGCACCCCGAGGACGCCGGAGAGGCCGGTGGAGAGGAAGTCGTTGTCCACGCCCCGGATGCCGTAGTCGGCCAGCGGGCTGTCGGCCAGCTCGTGGTCCCGCGTCCGCTGGGCCGGGCAACTGCCGCCGGTGATCTCGTCCTCGGCGTCGACCGTGCAGCCCTTGAGCAGCGACGAGTCCAGCCCGTCCGGGTGTGACGAGGCGTAGTTGCTGACCACACCGGCAAGCAGCAGGGCGACCAGCAGGCCGCCGACGACGAATCCCCAGGGACGCTTGCTCATCGGGCACCTCCGGCGACCGGGACGACGGGAGCCGGCGCGGCCGGCTTCAGGGCGCGCAGCGCGTACACGAGATCGGGGCGGACCTTCGCGACGGTGACCACGGTGGTCGCGGTGATCAGGCCCTCGCCGATGCCGATCAGCAGGTGGGCGCCGGCCATGGTGCCGGCCAGGCCGGCCAGGTTGCCGCCCAGGTCGGTGGTGCCGCCCAGCCAGTACTGGAGCACGAAGCCCTGGGACGCGACGACGACGCTGACCAGCGCCGAGACGAAGGCGGTCACGCCGAGCCCGGCCGGCGTGCGGGGCAGCACCCGCAGCAACAGGGTGATCAGCAGGTACGCCGCAGCGGTGCCGAGGACGGCCATGTTGCTGACGTTCAGGCCGAGCATGGCCACCCCGCCGTCGCCGAAGACCAGCGCCTGCACGACCAGCACGACCGCCACGCAGAGCGCGCCGACCCACGGGCCGACCAGCATCGCGGCGAGCGCGCCGCCGAGCAGGTGACCGCTCACCCCGGCGGTGAAGATCGGGAAGTTGAGCATCTGGACGGCGAAGATGAACGCGGCGACCAGGCCGGCCATCGGGGCGAGCCGGTCGTCCAGGTCGCGTCGGCCACGCAGCACGCACAGGGCCAGCACCGCCAGCGCGAAGACGGCGAAGAGGGCGGCGACGGGACCGTTGACGATCCCGTTGGAGATGTGCATCGCCAGGGTTTCCACTCGACCTCCCGGGGCGCGGTGGGCGGGCCCACACCGACGGGGACAAGCCTATTTCCAGAGAACCGCTGTTGCCAATAGATTGCAACAAGCCATGAAGTTGATCACGAATGCCGGCGCGTCGCCCCCACCGGCCCACACCGGGGCGGCGGTAGGGTTTCCGCCATGACCGCGCCCGCCCGCCTCAACCCCGGTGACCCCGCGCCCGAGTTCACCCTGCCGACCGACACCGGCGAGACCCTCTCCCTGGCCGACCTGCGCGGCCGGAAGGTCATCCTGTACGCCTACCCCGCCGCGATGACCCCCGGCTGCACCAAGCAGGCGTGCGACTTCCGCGACTCGCTCGCCTCGCTCCAGGCGGCCGGCTACGAGGTGGTCGGCATCTCCCCCGACAAGCCCGAGAAGCTGGCGAAGTTCCGCGAACGGGACGCCGTCACGTTCCCCCTCGTCGGCGACGCCGACAAGGCCGTGCTCACCGCGTACGGCGCGTACGGCGAGAAGCAGTCGTACGGCCGGACGGTGACCGGGGTGATCCGGTCCACCTTCGTCATCGACCCGGACGGGAAGATCGAGCGGGCGCTCTACAACGTCAAGGCCACCGGCCACGTCGCCAAGCTGCGCCGCGACCTCGGGCTGGACTGAGACCGTCGCACCGGGCCACTACCGTTCGCACGTGGTCCGTTACAAGTATCCGCCGGAGGCGCTGGCCACTGCGGCGGCGCAGGCCCGCAGCATCACCGAGGTGATGCGGCTCCTGGGCGTGCGCCTCAGCGGCGGCTCGCACGCGCACATCAGCCGTCAGCTCAAGCGCTTCGGTATCGACACCTCACACTTCACCGGGGGTGCCCACAACCGGGGAGAACGCAACATCCGGGTTTCGGCGTCGGCGCTCCTGGTCCAGCGACCCGAGGGATCGCGACGGATCGCCGGGAGCCGGCTGAAGCGAGCGCTGGCGCTGATCGGGCTGCCGGAGGAGTGCGAGGTGTGCGGCACCGGCCCGAGCTGGCAGGGGGCACCCCTCACGCTGCACGTCGATCACATCAACGGCGATTTTCTGGACAACCGGCCGCACAACCTGCGGCTACTCTGCCCCAACTGTCACAGTCAGACCGCCACGTACGCCGGGGCCCGCCGGCCGGCTGTGGTCGCACCCGATGTGGTCTACGATCCGAAGGCCGTGACACCAACGGGTTTTCCGATCGGCCGGCGACTTCGTCGGCCGCCTCAGTGGTCGTGGAAGATGGCGGTGTACGCGGTAAAGGGGCCGTAGCCCAACGGCAGGAGGCATACGGTTTAGGTCCGTACCAGTGCGGGTTCGAATCCCGTCGGCCCTACTTCTTCACACCTGACACCACCCGCCGAGGGTGGTGTCACGCACGTCACGACACGTAGTGCCCCTGCTGACGGCTGGGCCAGGATGGCGGCGTGAGTCTGCGCTTCGTCCTCGACCCCGAGCTGACCCCCGAGCTGCGCGAGCAGATCGTCCGCCTCTGGGTCGACGTCACCAACGCCGGCGGCGCGGTCGGCTTCGTCGCGCCGGTCACCGTTGCCGACGTCCGTCCCGTCGCCGAGGCGACCTTCGCCGACCTCGTCGACGGCCGGGACCGGCTGCTCGTCGGGTACGACGGCACACGCCCCGTGGCCGTGCTGGTCCTCGCCGACAACCGGTTCCACCTCAAGGCGCACTGGTGCGTGCTGAAGCGGGTGATGGTGCACCCCGACACCCAGGGCCGGGGGCACGGGCTGGCGCTGATGCGCGAGGCGGAGCGGCTCGGCCGGAAGCTTGGCCGGGAGGCGCTGCACGTGACCGTGCGGGGTGGACTGGGGCTGGAGCGGTTCTACGCGCGGCTCGGGTACCGGGAGGTGGGCCGGCTGCCGGGCGCGCTGCGGGTCGCCCCGGGCGACGACCGGGACGAGATCCTCATGTGGCTCGACCTGCCCGCCGGCGGCTGCCCAGACGCCGCCCCGACCGCCTGATCGCCGTCGCCCGTCCAGGCTCGGTGCTCGCCCGTTCGGCTCGACTCAGGACGTCGATGCTGCGGTGCCGGAACCGGCTGCGGTTCTGGTGAACCGGCGGGCGAGGTGTGCGAAGGCGTTGGTCAGTTCGTCGGGGCCGATGACGTCGATGTCAGCGTCGAATCGGGCGACGGCGGCGGCGAGGCTGGGCCATGACCATGATCCGAGGGTGAGCCGGCAGCGGTCGGGGCCGAATTCCTCGACGACGCCGTCGCGGGTGTAGAGGGCTACGGTGGCGGCGGGCAGGTCGAGGATCACTGTGCCTCGGCAGGGCCAGCCCCCGGAGGCGTCGTCGGAGCCGCGAAACCTGCCGATGACGTAGGTGGCGACGTCTCCTCCGGGCAGCACGCGGGGGGCGAAGCGGGGGCCGTTCGGGGTGCGCAGGATGATCCGGTCGACGCGGAAGATGCGCCACTCGTCGCGGTCGAGGTCCCACGCGACGAGGTACCAGCGTCCGTCCCAGGTGATGACGTGGTGGGGCTCGACGCGGCGCTTGGGCTTGTCCGCACTCTCGGAGCCGTAGTCGAAGCGCAGCACCTCGTGGGCGTGGACGGCTGCGCTGATCGCCAGGAGCACGTCGCCGTCGACCGGTGCGATCGGCCGAGTGGTGGGCGGTTCGACGGCGGTCACTCGCAGGGCGTTGATGCGGTGCCGTAGCCGGGCGGGCATGACCTGCCGGATGGTGTTCAGTGCCCGTGCGGCGGCTTCGGCGAGGCCGTCGCCGGGGGCGGGGGCG
This sequence comes from Micromonospora sp. NBC_01412, assembly GCF_045040215.1. Lineage (NCBI taxonomy): Bacteria > Bacillati > Actinomycetota > Actinomycetes > Micromonosporales > Micromonosporaceae > Micromonospora > Micromonospora sp. NBC_01412. The sequence continues at coordinate 4,484,834 of NZ_CP109528.1, read as the reverse complement.
GTGGCCGCGATCTGCAGGGCGATGGTGAGGGCGACGGCCTGTTCGTCGTCGAACAACAGCGGGGGTAGTTCGGTGCCGGCGCTGAGCCGGTAGCCGCCGTCGGGGCCTTTGACCGCAGCGATGGGGTAGCCGAGTTCGCGGAGCCGGTCGACGTCGCGGCGCACGGTGCGCAGGCTGATGTCCAGGCGTTCGGCCAGCAGCGTGCCGGGCCAGTCCCGGCGGGCCTGCAGCAGTGACAGCAGGGCCAGCAGTCGGGCGGAGGTTTTCGGCATGAATTCGATTCTGCCCGCAGTAGGTGCCACATCCTGGCACCTACTGCTGCGAGCCTTCTCTCATGACGATCACCACCACCACCCACCTGAATTTCCGCGGCGACGCCCGCAAGGCGCTGGAGTTCTACCAGTCGGTGTTCGGCGGCCAGATCGCCCTGGTGACCTACTCCGACGCCCACAACGTCTCGGCCCCGGCCGAGGCCGACCAGATCATGTGGGGCCAGGTCCAGGCCGACAACGGCTTCCACGTCATGGCCTACGACGTGCCCGGCAACCAGTCCTACAGCCCGGGTGACAAGCCGTTCTTCGTCTCCGTCCGCGGCCAGGACGACGACGAGATCACCACCTACTGGAAGGGCCTGTCCGAAGGCGCGACCGTCATCCAGGACCTCGGCCCCGCCGGCTGGGCCCCGCTCTACGGCATGCTCAAGGACCGCTTCGGCGTCACCTGGGTTCTCGACGTCGCGGTCGAGTACCACGCCGGCTGACACTCCACCCGATGCACGCGCCCGGGCGGCCTGGGCCGCCCGGGCCGCCTGACCTGACCATCACGGAGCAGCTGTGAGGCCGCGGCCGGTCAGTCCGCCACCGTCACCGGGTCGCCGACCCGCACCACGCCCGGGCCGTCGGGGACGAGATGCAGGCCGAACAGCAGCTTTCCGCCGATGTTCCGGTGCCGCCCGAGGGTGCGCAGCGGCTCCTTGCCGCGTACCCCGGTCTCCTGGTCGGTGGTGGTGACCACGCAGCGGCCGCACGGGCCGGCGGCGCGGAAGCGCGCGGCGCCGATCCGCAGCCACCGGCCGGCCCAGTCGTCCTCGGCCCAGGCGGGGGTGCCCTCGACGACGAGGTTGGGTCGGAAGCGGCTCATCGGCACGGGCGCCTCGCCGGCCTCGACCAGCCAGCCGTTGAGCGCGCCGAGGGAGGCCGTGGCGGCCAGCAGCAGGGGGTACACGTCGGCGAAGCTGACCCGGTCGCCGGTGTCGTGGGCGCGGTCGCCGGGCGCCAGGTGCCGGGTGGGCCGGGCCAGGTGGACGAGGCGAACCGGGCGGCCGAGCAGGGCGCCGAGCCAGTCGTCGGCGGCCGGCCCGGCGGGGAGCGCGGGGACCGGCAGCCGGTTGCGGAACACCCGCACGGGCAGCGGCGGCGCCCCGGTCGGCTCGGCGACGTCCAGGTCGGGGCGGCCTGCGGCGCGCAGCACCAGGCCGCTGTCGCGGGGCGCGACCCGCAGCCCGACCAGCGCGGTGGCCTCCCGCTGGGTGACGCCGAGGCCGTCGGCGTCGACCACCATCCAACGCCGGTCGCCGGCCAGGCCCCACGGTTCCACCCGGGCGCCGTCGTGGTCCAGCCGGTGGCAGCCCTTGACCGGGTACGTGTGCACGGCCGCGAGCCTCACCAGGCCACCCCGATCCCGTCACCCGGGTACCAGTGCCGGGCCGGGGTCTCCCGGTACGCGAGGAAGCGCCGGCCGGTGCGTTCGGCGTGTTCGGCGAGGACGTTGGTGGTGGTGACGTTGTCGGTGAGCAGCAGCGCGCCGGGGGCGAGCCTCGGCTCGACCGCGTCGAACTCGCGCTTCTCGTGCGCCCGGCTGTGGTCGCTGTCGTGCAAAAAGAGGTCGACGGGCCGGTCGAGGGCCTCGATCGAGGCGACGGAGTCGCCGACGACCAGGTCGACCACCTCCGACCAGGGCGCGGCGCGGGCCAGGTAACCGGCCTCGGGGTTGATGTCCAGCGAGGTGACCCGGCCGGGGTGCCCCTCGGCGGCGTTGCGCAGCAGGGCGGCTGCCAGCACGCAGCTGCCCAGTCCCTTGTCGACGCCGGTCTCCACGACGTGTTGGGGCCTGGTGGCGCGGACCATGGCGTACCAGCCGATCCGGCGCGCGTAGCGAACCTCCCGGTCGGCCAGGCCCCGGCGGGACGCCTCGGCCGTGGCGCGCTCGATGTGCCGGCGCAGTTCCCCGTCGCCCTCGATCTCGGCGAACCAGCCCCGGACCCGGGCCACCGGCACGTCGCACGCGACGCTGACGAACCAGGCCAGGTGCTGCCGGCTCAGCCCGGTCAGCTCGTACGTGTAGTTGTGGTGCTCCCGGGAGGTGACCAGCCACCGGACGGAGGCGGTCAGCACCCTGGCGTCGTGCCTGGCCACCCGGGCGAGCCGCTTGGGGAAGGCGGCGACCGGGGCTAGTCGGGTGCGGGCGATGGCCCGCCGCAGCTTCGTCGCGTCCACGTGAGGGTTCTACCAGTTCCGGGGGGACGCGGGGCGATGAAAGTTTCGATCCACCCGTCGGCCGTCGCCGCGGCCCGTCCCGCCGTCGCGCGCCACCGGGCCGGGCCAGCAGCCGGACCGGGCGCGTGGGCGGCACGCGAAATCAGTACCATCGCCGCCATGTCTCGTCCCAAGCAGGTCGCGGAGCCGGCCGAGGAGAGCCCGGTCGGTTCGACGCGGGCGGGTGCCGGCGCGGAGCCGGCCGTGCGGCCGGTGAAGCGGCGCCGGTGGCGGCGGATCGCGCTCGTGACCGTGCTGGTGGTGGCGCTGCTCGGCGCGGGCGGCACGATCGCCGGCGTGCTGTGGCTGCGGTCGGTCGAGCAGGGCATCGACCGGGTCGACGCGTTCACCGACGTGCCGGAGGAGGCCCGGCCCGAGCCCGTGGTCCGGGGCGCGCTGAACATCATGATCCTGGGCAGCGACTCCCGGGACCCGGAGAGCAGCGGCGGCTCGCGGACCGACACGATCATCCTGGCCCACCTGCCCAAGGACCGGTCGAGCGCTCAGTTGATCTCGATTCCCCGGGACACCTGGGTGTCGGTCCCCCGCTCGAAGGACGGCCGGCACGGCGGCCGGGAGGCGAAGATCAACGCCGCGTTCGCCTGGGGCGGGGTGCCGCTGATGGTGCAGACGGTGGAGAAGTTCACCGGGGTTCGGATCGACCACGTGGCGATGGTCGACTTCGCCGGCTTCAAGGAGATCGTCGACGCGCTGGACGGCATCGAGGTCGACATCGAGCGCGGCTTCACCTCGACCCACTCCCTCAACCCGGACAGCCGGCGCACCTTCGCGCAGGGCCGGCAGACCCTCGACGGCGCGGCCGCGCTGGACTACGCGCGGGAGCGCTACGCCTTCCCCGACGGCGACTTCGCCCGCATCCGCCACCAGCAGCAGGTCATCAAGGCCATCCTGGACAAGGCGGCCTCGGGTGGGCTGCTGACGAACCCGGCCCGGCTCAACTCGTTCGTGCGGGCCACTGCCGACGCGGTCGCCGTCGACAGGTCACTGTCCCTGGTGGACCTGGCCACGGAGACGCGGCACCTGCGCAGCGGTAACCTCGGCTTCTTCACCTGCCCGACCCGGGGCACCGGCCGGGTCGGCAGCGAGAGCGTGGTGTTCGCCGACACCGCGAGGGCCCGGTCCTTCTTCGACGCGGTCCGCCGGGACTCGGTGCCGGACATCCTCAAGGCCGGGGCGTAGCGATCGGATCGCCCGTCCGGGTATGGCGACCGGCGATGGCCGGCCGTATCCTGCCTTCGGCCTGGCGGATCGCCGTCGCCGCCGTGGCCGTGACGGGGGAGGTCACGCAACCATGTCCAGCCAGCCCGCGGTGAGCCGGGAGGTCGCGGTCGCCGCCCACGCCGACGGCGGGGTGCCGCCCGTCGCCGGCGAGGGTACCGACGCCGAGCCTCCGCCGCCTGGCGACCGGTCGGGCGCGTCCCGACCGGCGGAGGCCGCCCCGGGCCGGCCGGGCCTGGACACCACGGCGGTGCTGCCGTACGCGGGATCGCGGGCGTCGCGGCGCACCCGAACGCTGCGGGCGTGGATGATCACCGGCCCGGCCGACCTGGCCGCGCTCCTGGCTCCGCTGCTGCTGACCACGCGGTTCTGGCGCGGAACCCTGGTCATGGCCGCCCTGACGGTGACCGTCTTCGCGGTGGGCGGGCTCTACCGGGCCCGCCGGCACACCAGCCTCCTGGACGAGTTGCCCAGCCTCACCGGGCGGCTGTTGGCCTGCGGGGCAGTCGTCGCCATCATCGCGGCGATGCGGCACGACTCGGCGGACGACGCGGCCGGATTCATGCGCCGGGTGGGGGTGTCCGCCGGCCTGGTCATCGTCAGCCGGGCGGTCACCCGAACCCTCGCCGACATGGCCCGCAGACGCCGCTGGGTCGAGCACAACGCGCTCGTCATCGGCAGCGGGCCGGTCGCCGCGGAGCTGGCCCGGATGCTGCGCCGCTACCCGCGGTACGGCCTGCGCTTCGTCGGCTGCGTCGACGCCGCGGGAGCGCACGCGCCGGGCCGGCTGCCGGTGATCGGCACGCTGGACGACCTGGAGCGGCTCGTCGAGCTGGTCGAGTGCGAGGTGCTGATCATCGCCGACCCGTCCTGCTCGGAGCCCTCCCTGATGGAGCTGCTCCGCCGCCCGGCCAGTTCCGGGTGCGACCTGTGGGCGGTGCCCCGGCTGTGGGGGTCCCGCACCCACGACGGGAACCCGGACCACATCGGGGCCATCCCGATCGTCAAGGTCGGCGACACCACGTTCTCGGGCCCGAAGTGGGCGGTCAAGCGGGCCTCCGACGTGCTGATCGCCTCGGTCGCGCTGGTGGCGCTGAGCCCCGTCCTGCTGCTCTGCGCCCTCGCCACGTACCTGGAGGACCGGCGCGGGATCTTCTTCCTCCAGGAACGGGTGGGCCGGCACGGGCGGCTCTTCCGGGTCGTCAAGTTCCGCTCCATGCGCCCGGTCGACGAGAACGAGTCGCGCACCACCTGGTCGATCGCCCACGACCGGCGGGTCGGCCCGGTCGGCCGGTTCCTCCGCCGGACGTCGCTGGACGAGCTGCCCCAGCTGTGGAACATCCTCAGGGGCGACATGAGCGTGGTCGGGCCGCGCCCCGAACGGCCGCACTTCGTCGAGCAGTTCTCGGCGCAGTACCCGCAGTACGCGATGCGCCACCGGGTCCCGGTCGGGCTGACCGGGCTGGCGCAGGTGAGCGGCCTGCGGGGGGACACCCCGATCTCCGACCGGGCGCGCTTCGACAACTACTACATCGAGAACTGGTCACTGTGGCTGGACGTCAAGGTGATCCTCCGTACGGTGGCGGAGGTGTTCCGCGGCGGCCGGCACTGACGGCGGGTGCCGCCCGTCCGGGGCCCCGCCTGGGTCGTGGGATCATCGATCCGGGCCGGTCCACACCGTTGACCAGGCCGGTTCACGGGAGGGGACCTATGGCCCACGGAGACCTCGACGGCACGTCGGGGACATCGGGCGTCAGCCGGCGGAACGCGCTGCTGCGCGGCGGCGCCGTCGCCGCCGGCCTGGGCACCGCGGCGGTGGGCGTCGCCGCGTTGGGCCCCTGGTCGTCGAACGGCTCCGGCGGCCAGGGCGTGGTCGACGTCCGCGAGCACGGCGCGCGGGGCGACGGCCGCAGCGACGACACGGCGCCCCTGCAACGGGCCATCGACGCCGCGGGCCGGGACGGGGGCATCGTCTTCTTCCCACCGGGGACGTACCTCACCGGGCGGCTGACCCTCCGCTCCCGGGTGCACCTGCGCGGCTCGGGCGGCGACGCGACCATCCTGCGGCTGCGCGCCGGGGCGAACTCGGCCATCCTCGAGTCGGACGGGTTCTCGAAGCTCGCCGGCACCCGGTCCGACCAGGGGATCACGCTGTTCAGCGTGCGCGACCTGACCCTGGACGGCAACAAGGAGCAGAACCCCGCCGCCGGGTACGGGCTGCGGGTCTACGGCTACGGCTACGAGATCTCCGAGGTCATCGTCTTCAACTGCCGCAACGACGGCATCGTCAGCGAGTGGGGGCCGGCCGGGGCGCTGCCGGCGCCCTCGCACCAGATGGAGGCCCGGCTGTCGGCGGTGCGCACGCACGGCAACGACGGGCACGGGATCAACTTCCACGGCCCGCACGACTCGATGTTCATCAACTGCCTGACGTTCGAGAACGGGGCGAGCGGGTTCCGGCTGGCCGGCGACTCGATGGGCACGTCCATGGTCAACTGCCACGCCTGGGGGATCAAGCAGAACATCTCGTTCGACCTGGCGGCCACCGGGATCAGCTGCTCCAACTGCTACGCCGACCTCAACGGCGGGGTCGGCGTCCGGATCTCCCGCAACGACATCCGCTGGATCGGCGGGCTGGTGCTGGGCTACAACCACACCGACCCGCACCCGGAGATCGGGATCCAGTTCGTGCCCGGCGTCCAGCCCGAGGAGCCCTCCGGCTGCCTGGTGGAGAGCAAGGTGGTGAACTGCGGCACGGCGGCCGTGGACTTCGGCGCGGAGCGGGGACTGTCCAGCGTCCGGGTGAGCCTGTCCCAGCCGGGTGCCGTGGACGCCGACGGCCGGGTGATCCCCGGCACCGGCCGCGGCTGGATCGGCACGCCGGCGCCGACCACGCTGGTCGAGATCACCCAGGGCCTCGGGCACCCGGACAAGAACCTCGTGGTGCGGCCCGCGTTCGACCTGCGCGCCGAGGCCGAGCCCAACCGGCCGGGCGACGGCTCGGTGCGCGTCTTCGCGCGGGACGTCGGCGGCCGGACGCAGCTGTGCGCGCTGTTCCCCAGCGGCTCGGTGCAGGTGCTCGCGACCGAGCCCTGACCCCGGACGGGCCTGACCCCGGGTCGGGCCGAGACCAAGGAGGGGACGGTGCCACGGACGAGACGGCAGGCAGGCCGGGGCCACTGGCGGAACGGCAGGCGGGCCGGGCCGCGGTCGGGGAGCGGGTCAGGACCCGGTGCCGCCCCCGGTCGGCACCGCGTCCCGGTCCCGGGCCGGCTCCGCGACGGGCCCCTCGGCGGCCCACGGCCGCATCCGGGCGAGGAACCAGCAGACCACCAGCGCCTCGGCGACCAGCAGCTGACCGACCAGGCCGGCGACGCCGGTGACCCAGAGGGCGGACGCCGCGAGCCCGCCGAACGCGACGACCCGCGACCCGACGGCCGAGACGAGGTAGCGGCGCGGCGCCGCCCAGACCATGTGCCGGGTGGACAGCCAGGTCGCCGCCGTGAGCAGCGCCTTGTAGCCGCAGTACAGGGCGATCACCCCGACGCCGACGGTGGCCAGGTCGGGTGCGACGAGGGCCCGCAGCGGCCCGCTGGCGAGCACCACCGCCGACACCGCCACCAGCGCCACCACGGTCAACGCCCGGGTGCCGGTCCGCCAACGGCCGCGCCGGCCGGCGACGACGTCCTCCCGGACACTGGCCGACAGCACGACGTGGAACGGGCCGAAGACCAGGTCCATCGCCCGCAGGACGACGACGGCGACCGGTCCCGCCACGGCGCCGGCCACCGAGGGCAGCGTGACGGTGTACGACAGGTCGACGGCCGCGGCGACGCAGTACACCGACCCCACCCCCAACCCGCGCCGCAGGCCCGGGCGGACCGCCGCGGGCGCGGCGACGGGGCGGCGCAGCAGCACCCAGGCCAGGACGGCGACCTGGGCGGGCACCGCGACGACGTCGACCCGCAGGTCGAGGGCGACGAACACGGCGCCGCCGAGCAGGGTCCCGACCGCGGTCAACTGCGGGACGAGGTTCGCCCGTCGGGGCGTGCGGGTGCCCGCAGTGGCCCAGAAGAACGCCTCGAGCGGCAGTTGCAGGAGCACCGGCGCGAGCAGGATCAACCGGTCGGCGGCGCCGGTGTCCGGCAGCGCCACCGTGGCGCACAGGTAGCCCACCACGGCGACCGGCGCGAGCGTCGCGGCGGCGACGCGGCCCGCCCAGCTCTCCACGTGCCAGTCCGCCGGGACCAGGCCGGCGGAGAGGGGCCGGCCGACCAGAGCCTCCAGCAGCGTGTACGGGATGGCGAGCAGCGCGCCCTGCAACGCCACCGCCGGCAGCCGGTCGGTGTCCGCCCAGGACGCCAGCAGGAAGACGTACACGCTGCACAGCCGGGTGAGTGCCTGCACCGACAGCTGCGAGCCCTGCAACCGTGCCCCGACGGCGAGCAGCGGTCGCACGGCTCAGGCCCGCCGCGCGTCGGCGTCGGGTGCGTCCGGCTCGGGGTGAACGGTCGGCGCGTCGGCGTCGGCGGAGGCGGATGTGGCGTCGGCGTCGGCGGAAGGGGAGGCGGCGTCGGCGGAGGCGGAGGCGAGGGCCGGGGCGTCCGGCGCGGAGTAGACGGTCGGCGCGCCGGCGGGGGTGGGGGCGAGCCAGGCGACGGGCCAGGCGGCGGGCCAGGGGGCGGGCGAGGGCGGGTCGTCCAGGCGCAGGCCGTACGCCACGAACGCGGCCAGGCACATCATCGCGCCCGGGTACTCCCACGCCTCGATCACCAGGAACGAGGCGGCCAGGCCGGCCAGCACCGCGACGTGCAGCACGGACGTCGGGTGCGCGGCGGTGCGCCGCCACAGCCGCACCAGCCCGTACCCGATGCCGGCGACCAGGACGACAATCGCCCACAGGCCGTACTGGAGGCCGACGCTGACGAAGTAGTTGTCGACGAAGACCTGCGGGCCGGCCGTCACCCGGGACGTGGTGGCCGCGCCGACCCCGCCGATCCCGAGCCCCCAGACGGGCAGGTCGCCGCCGAGCAGCCCGACCCAGACGTCGAACCGTTCGAAGAGGCTGCGGGCGCCGGTGGCGCCGACGGCCGCGAAGCCCACGGCCACGCAGGCGACCACGCCCAGGCCCACCAGCCGCGCGCGGCGTCGCCCGGCGGCCCCGCCGGAGCGGTCGAGCAGCACGGCCGCGAGCACCCCCGCCACCACCAGCAGCGCCCCCGACCGGCTGGTGCTCAGGGCCAGGCAGGCGACGGCGGCGAGCCCTCCGGCGTGCCAGGACCACCGGGCGGGCCGGGCGCGTCGGGTCAGCCACAGGGTCACGTAGCCGAGCAGGTACGCGCCGGCCAGGATGCCCAGCTCGCCGTTGAACTCGGTGAGGCCGGGCACCCGGAAGGTGTCGCCGATGTAGCGGACCGCCCGGTCCTCCTCGAAGCCCCACCGCACCAGCCGGGCCGGGCCGACCGCCAGCTCCCCGACCGCCGCCACGGCGTTGGCCACGAGCAGCCAGGACAGGGCCGTCAGCACCGTCAGCACCTGGGGCCGCGTCAGCGCGGCGAGCACCACGAGCAGCAGCAGCGGGACCAGGGTCAGCCGGACGCCGACGAGGGTCTGGGCCGCCCCGTGGTGGGCGACGCCGATCAGGGTCCACACCACCACGACCAGCAGCACCGCCGCGCCGGTGAGGAGCCGGGTCCGGGTCCACCGGCCGAGCAGCGCGGTACGCGCGAAGAGGACGCCGACCACCGCGGCGGCGGAGACGCTGAGCACGTACTCGCGGCCGCCGAACGCGTCGCCGACGAGCCCCTGGACGCCGGTCATCCACAGCCCCAGCGGGGCGTTGAGCACGATCAGGACGTACACCAGGCCGGGCACCGGGCGGGCCGCGACGACGCCGAGGCCGGCCAGGAAGAGGGGCGCCACCGGGGAGACGCCGGCCAGCGCGCACCCGACGACGGCCAGCAGGAGCAGCGCGCCGCCGACCAGCCAGGGGGTGGGCGGCCGGCGGCGGGCCGGGGCGGTTCCGGGTGCCGTCGCGGCGGGCCGGCGTCCGGTGTCGGGGATCATCGGCGGGTCACCTCGGGTCGCGGGCCGGCACCGGCTCGGGCACCGACCGTCCGGTAGGTCTCGACGACGGCGTCGACGTGCCGGTCCCAGTCGAGGCGCGCCCCGTCGGCGGCGGCCGACGCGGACATCGCCGCGTACTCGTCGTCGGGGGTCCGGGCGGCGCGGCGCAGCAGTTGTGCCAGCTCGTCCCGGGTGCGGAAGACCAGGACCGAGGCGTCCTCGGCCATCGGCGGCCGGGCCATGTCGCTGGCGAGGATGGGCCGTGCCGCCGTCAGCGCCTCCGCGCAGACCAGGCCGAACGTCTCGGCGCACTGGCTGGGGAAGACGAGCCAGCCAGCCCGCAGGAACGCCGCGCGCTTGCCCTCGGCGTCGAGGTAGCCGAGGTACCGCACGGAGCGGGACCGCTCGGCCGCCCGCTCGACCTCGGCGCGCAGCGGGCCGTCGCCGCCGACGAGCAGCGTGCCGCCGACCGCGTCGGCGGCCTCCGCCCAGGCGTCGAGCAGCAGGTCCACGCCCTTGTGCCGGTCCAGGGCACCGAGGTAGAGGAAGACGCGGCGGTCGCCGGGCGGCCAGTCGCGCGGCCCGGGCGGCAGCGGCACGGCGAGCGGCAGCAGCCGGGTGGCCGGCCCCGCCCCCGCAGCGCCGGCCAGGACCCGCTGGCGGGTGCGTTCGGACGGGAACAGCAGGGTGCAGCGCCGGAACTGCCGCAGCACCCACCGGGACCGCAGCCGCAGCAGCGCGTCCAGGGGTGCCGAGCGGCCCAGGTTGCCCAGGGCGTTGTTGGGGTCGCGGACGGCGTGGTCGTGCACGGAGTGGCAGGTGGGCCACCGCCGCGACAGCCGCGCCACCGGCCGGACGCCGAGCCCCTGCCAGTTGTGCAGGTGCACCACGTCGGGGTCGAAGTCGCGCAGGTCGTCCGGGCCCAGTCCGGTCGGGTCGACCAGGTCGCCCAGGTGGGTGCAGAGCTTGGCCAGCCGGGGGGCGAGCCGGGCCAGGCGGGCCGAGACCCGCTCGCCGACCGGCCGGTCCTCCGGGTGCTCCGCGTCGGGCGTCCGGCTGTAGACGCGGACCTCGTGGCCACGGTCGGCGAGCGCCCGGGACAGGTCCCGGACGTACCGCTCCGCACCGCCCCGGACGGCGAAGCCGGAGTGCACCATGGCGATCCGCACGGCCGTCACCGCCCGGCCGGGCGGGTGGCCGTCGGCGCCACGGCGAGCAGGTCGGCGAGGTGGGCCGTCGCGGTACGCCAGGACCGGCCGCACTCCCCCACCGGCGGCCGGGGCGCGGTCGTCGCCTCGGTCACCGCGTCGACGAGGGCGCGCGGCGTCCAGGTCGTCATCCGGGCCGCCCGCCCGCCGGTGGCCTCGTGCAGGGCCGGGTCGGGGGAGACGACCACCGGCGTGCCGAGCCGCAGCGCCTCGGCCGCCGGCAGCCCGTAGCCCTCGAAGTGGCTGGGCATCAGGAACGCGGCGGCGCCGGCGATCGTGGCGGCGTACCCGTCCTCGGGGAGGCGGTCCAGGAACAGCACCCGCTCCGTCGCGGCGCAGCGGGCGACGGCGGCCTCGAACTCCGGCACCCGCTGCCCGCCGGTGAGCACCGCGAGCACGTACCCGGGCAGGTCGGGCAGGGCGTCGACGGCGATCTCGACCCCCTTGTGCGCGGCGTGCCCGGTCACCGCCAGGTAGCGCTCGCCGCCCGCGACGCGCGTGGCCAGCGGGGCGGGCAGCGGGCCGGGTGGGGTGTCGAGGCTGCTGCCCGGGTGCCAGACCGCAGTGCGGTCGTCGCGGACGCCGTACAGGCCGAGGAGGTCGTGCCGGGTGCGGGCGCTGACGCAGAGCAGCCGCGCGGACCGGCCGATCGCGGTGCCGTAGCTGACCCGCCGGTACTGCCGGACGGCGCCCGACAGGCCGTGCGGCCAGAGCCGGAACGCGAGGTCGTGCACGACGGTGGTGACGGGCAACCGGCTGCCCCGCACGGCGAGCGACGGGCTCAGCGACAGCACCCTGGTGGCGGGGGCGGCGCCCCGGTCGGCGCGACCGGTGACGCCGCGCAGTGCGGTGGCCGCGGACGCGATCGCCCGGGCCCGGTCGGCCGGCTGCCGGCTGACCACCTCGACCTGGACGGCCAGGTCGGTCGGGGGGACGGCCCAGTCGGGTGGCGCGGCGACGACCCGGAGCCGCTGCGGGCCGGGCCAGTGCCGGACGACCTCGGTGAGCACCCGGGTGATCCCGCCGTCCCCGACGCCGCTGCACTCGAGGACGGTCGTGTCGACCCGCTCAGCCGGACTCATGCGCGACCCACTCGGCCATCCGGGCCGCGAAGCTGTCCCGCCCGAACCCGGCCGCGTGCCGACGGGCCCGATCGGGGTTGAGCCCGTCGAGCCGTCGCAGGGCAGCGGCGTGGCGGGTCGGTTCCCGCGATGCGACGAGGAATCCGGTCTCGCCCTCCACGACGGTCTCCAGCAGCCCGCCGGCGCGCAGCCCGACGACCGGGGTGCCACACGCCTGGGCCTCGACCGGGATGATGCCGAAGTCCTCGTGCGCGGGGAACAGCAGGGCCCGGGCACCCCAGTACAGCTCCCGGAGCCGCTCCCGGCCGGGCCGCGACTCGAACGTCACCGGGACGGGCGCCCGCGCGGCCAGCCGGCGCAACCGGGCCTCCTCCGGGCCGCCCCCGGCGAGGACGAGCGGCAGGCCGGCCTCGGCGGCGGTCGCGATCATCAAATCGAAGTTCTTGTACGGGATCCACCGCCCGACCCCGAGCAGGTACTCGCGGGCCTGGTCCCGCTGGGCGGCCGGCGGGGCGGCGAAGAAGTCGACGTCGACGGGCGGGTGGATGACCACCGCGTCGCGCCCCCAGTACCGGCGGATGCGGGCCTGGACCTCGCGGGAGTTCGCGGCGTAGGCGTGCACGTGCCGGCTGAGCCGGACGTCCACGGCCTGCAACGCCCGTCGGGGCCCGCTCAGCAGCCGCCCCGCGCCGCGCCCGTCGAAGTCTGGGCTCCAGACGTACCGGGCGGGAGAGTGGACGTAGCTCAGGTGCCGCGTCCGCTCGGGCGGACCGAACCGGGCCGTGTGGCCGAAGGCATGGCTGGAGGAGATCACCACGTCGTACCCGGCGGGACGGGCGGCGGCACGCCAGGCCAGCGGCAGGAACGGCAGCGCGAGGGCCTTGCTGCGGCGCAGCGGCGTCCGGGCCAGCCAGGACTCCCGCAGGCGCAGCCGGTCCCGGGGGACGTCGGACTCGGCCCACAGCACGAACCGGTCGGCGTGCGGGACCAGGTCGGCGATGGCGAGGAAGACGTTCTCGGAACCGCCGGCCGCGCTGAACCACTCGTGGACGAGCGCGACGGAGCGCCCGGCCAACAGCGGCGGGCCGACGCGCGGGGCCGGCACGGGACCGGCGTCCTCGACCGACGTCATGACTTGTCGCCCAACCCGATGCTCCCCAGGGACACGGGGCGCCGCCTCGGACCGGGCGCCCACGAACCCGCCTGGACGGGCGGTGTCACACCGGTCCCCCGACGGCCGTGTCCATTAATGACGCCGTCGCAGCCGTTGTCAACTCCCGCGGCGACCGTCAGCTGGTGCGCCGCCACAGGTCCCGCAGCGCGTCCCAGTTCCCGCCGACGCCGGCCTCGCAGAGGGTCTCCAGGTAGAGCGCTCCGAGCCCGTCGTCGCGGTCCCACCACACCCCGCAGATCGTCCGGCCGTCGTCGCCCTTGAAGGCGTACTCGATGTAGCTGCCGGCGGCCCCGCTGACGCCGCCGGTGGTCCGGGTGGCCTCCCGCAGGCCGGGGGCGAGGGAGCCGCCGGCCAGGTTGAGCTGCTGCCGGTAGGCCCGGGCGGTGTCCTTGGTGGACCTGGCCTCGTAGAGGCCGAAGTGCAGGGACAGCCCGCCGTAGCGGCAGAACACGTGCCGCTTCTCGTCGGCCGGCCGCTTGGGCCCGCCGGCCTCGGTGTCGGCCGCGCAGCCGCCCATCCGGGCCAGCCACGGCTCGGCCAGCGGTGCGAGGTCGCCCTCGAACTTGGGCTTGTTGAGGGAGAACTGGTTCGCCTCGAACGGCGCCACTGTGGGGCTGGCCGAGGGGGCCGGGCCGGGCGCGGCCCCGTCGTCGCCGAGGGTGGTGCCGGCGAACACCCCGGCGCCGCCGGCGACGACCGCCGCCAGCACCACCATGGCGATCCAGAGGCCGGTGCGGCTACGCCGGGGCGGGTCCACCGGCGCGATCCGCCGGCCGGGAGCGGCGAACGTGTCGTACGGCGGGGAGCTGCCGGGCGTCGGCTCGGCGGCCGGCGAGAGCGGCGCTCCGGAGACCGGCTGCGGCGTCACCGCCCACGGCTGGGGCACCCAGGGCAGCTGGGGCGGGCCCGACGTCGGCTGTGGGGGCACCGACACCGGCTGGGGCGGTGCCGATGTGGGCTGTGTCGCCGCCGCGACCGGCTGCGGCTGGGCCGAGATCGGTTGGGCCGACATCGGTTGGGGCGACATCGGTTGGGCCGAGATCGGTTGGGGCGGCGGAGGCGGCGTCGACCCGCCCGCCACGGGCCGGTAGTCCATGCCGAGGGTCTGGAACAGCCGCTGCGGCGCGCCGGCCTCCGTCGGCGGGTACGCCACCCAGGGGTGGGCGGCGGAGAAGTCGGCGGCGAGGTAGCGGTGGCCGCCGGCCGTCTGGGCGAGCGTGTTCGCCGCGTTCGCGAAGGCCTCCCGCCAGCGCTGGTCCGCCGCCGCGACGCCGTCCAGCACCACCACGAGCGCCGGCCGCCCCTGACCGTCCACGGCGGACCATGCCCGGCCGACCTGGCAAGCCCCCACGGCCTCGGTGAACCTGTACGCACCCTCCGGCTGCATGCCCCACTCCTCTGCTCACCCGCCGTGCGGATAGTACAGAGACGGCGCGACAACGACGGTGCTCACGGGTTGCCTCTGAAAGTTTTGATGCATAGAGTCGGCGCATGAATGAAGGACGCACCGTCGGGGCGCCCACCGACCGGGTGGTCGACCTGTTCCGGGGCGTCCGGCTCACCCCGACCCAGCGCCGGATCGCGCACAGCCTGGTGCAGCACGCCGCCACGGCGGCGTACCTCTCCGCCGCCGAGGTGGCCGAGCTGGCCGGGGTCAGCCAGCCGTCGGTGACCCGGTTCGCCGTGGCGCTCGGCCACGACGGCTACCCGGCGCTGCGCCGCCGGCTGCGCGAGCTGACCGGCGCCGCCACCGGCGGGCCCTCCGGCGGCGGCAACGAGCTGCAACGCGCCGTCCGGGCCGAGCTGGGCAACCTGGAGCGGCTGGCCGGGCAGCTCGCCGACCGGGACCGGATCGCCGAGACGGGCGAGTTGCTCGCCGCGAGCCGCCCCCTGCCGGTGCTCGGGCTGCGGGCCGCCGCGCCGCTGGCCGCGTACTTCGCGTACTTCGCCGCCAAGGTGCACCCGGACGTGCGGGTGCTCGACGACGGCGGCAGCCTGCTCACCGACCGCCTTGAGCAGGCTGCCGCAGCCGGGGCGACCGCCCTGCTGGCGTTCGTCCTGCCCCGCTACCCCCGGGAGACCCTGGACGCGCTGCGCGAGGCGCAGGCCGCCGGGCTGACCGTGGTGGCCATCACCGACTCGCCGGTCAGCCCGGCCGCCGAACACGCCGAGGTGGTGCTCCCCGCCGCCGTCGGCACCGATCTGGTGTTCGACCTGCACACCGCCCCGATGACCCTGGCGATGGTGGTCCTCCAGGCCATCTGCGACGCCGCGCCCGCCGAGACCCAGCGCCGGCTGGAGGCGTTCGAGTCCTCCGCCGCCCGCCGCCAGTTGTTCCTCGGCTGAGAGGAGAACCGAGATGTCCCAGCCCGTCCGCGCCGCCCGTGGCACCGCGCTGACCGCCCGGGGGTGGCCGCAGGAGGCCGCCCTCCGGATGCTGATGAACAACCTCGACCCGGAGGTGGCCGAGCGCCCCGACGACCTGGTCGTCTACGGCGGCACCGGTAAGGCCGCGCGGGACTGGCCGTCGTACCACGCGCTGGTGCGCACGCTGACCGACCTGCGCGAGGACGAGACGATGCTGGTGCAGTCCGGCCGCCCGGTCGGGGTGCTGCGCACCCACGAGTGGGCGCCCCGGGTGCTGCTGGCCAACTCCAACCTGGTCGGCGACTGGGCCACCTGGCCGGAGTTCCGCCGCCTGGAGCAGCTCGGCCTGACCATGTACGGGCAGATGACCGCCGGGTCGTGGATCTACATCGGCACCCAGGGCATCCTCCAGGGCACGTACGAGACGTTCTCCGCCGTCGCCGCGAAACGATTCTCCGGGACGCTGGCCGGGACGCTGACGCTGACCGCCGGGTGCGGCGGGATGGGCGGGGCCCAGCCCCTCGCGGTCACCATGAACGGCGGCGCGTGCCTCATCGTCGACGTGGACCGCACCCGGTTGGACCGCCGGGTGCACGACCGCTACCTCGACGAGGTCGCCGACTCCCTGGACGACGCGGTGGAGCGGGTGCTCGCCGCGAGGCGGGACCGCCGGGCGCTCAGCGTCGGCGTGGTGGGCAACGCCGCCACCGTCTTCCCCGAGCTGCTGCGCCGGGGCGTGGAGATCGACATCGTCACCGACCAGACCAGCGCGCACGACCCGCTGTCGTACCTGCCGGAGGGGGTTGAGCCCGCCGACGCCCGGGACTACGCGAAGGCGAAGCCGGCCGAGTTCACCGACCGGGCCCGGGCGTCGATGGCCAGGCACGTCGAGGCGATGGTCGGCTTCCTCGACGCGGGGGCCGAGGTCTTCGACTACGGCAACTCGATCCGGGGCGAGGCGCGCCTCGGCGGGTACGAGCGGGCGTTCGACTTCCCTGGTTTCGTGCCGGCGTACATCCGGCCGCTGTTCTGCGAGGGCAAGGGCCCGTTCCGGTGGGCGGCGCTCTCCGGCGACCCGGCAGACATCGCCGCCACGGACCGGGCGATCTTGGACCTGTTCCCGGAGAACGAGTCCCTGGCCCGATGGATGCGGCTGGCCGGTGAGCGGGTCGCCTTCCAGGGCCTGCCGGCCCGGATCTGCTGGCTCGGCTACGGCGAGCGGGACAGGGCGGGGGTGCGGTTCAACGAGATGGTCGCCTCCGGCGAGCTGAGCGCGCCGGTCGTCATCGGCCGGGACCACCTGGACTGCGGCAGCGTGGCCAGCCCGTACCGGGAGACCGAGGCGATGGCCGACGGCTCCGACGCGATCGCCGACTGGCCGCTGCTCAACGC
Organism: Micromonospora sp. NBC_01412; assembly: GCF_045040215.1. NCBI lineage: Bacteria > Bacillati > Actinomycetota > Actinomycetes > Micromonosporales > Micromonosporaceae > Micromonospora > Micromonospora sp. NBC_01412. The sequence continues at coordinate 4,467,772 of NZ_CP109528.1, read as the reverse complement.
GCTGGTCAACACCGCCAGCGGGGCGTCCTGGGTGTCCATCCACCACGGCGGCGGGGTCGGCATCGGCCGGTCCATCCACGCCGGCCAGGTCTGCGTCGCCGACGGCACCGCGCTGGCCGGGCAGAAGATCGAGCGGGTGCTGACCAACGACCCGGCGATGGGCGTCATCCGGCACGTGGACGCCGGCTACGACGCCGCCCGCGAGGTCGCCGACCACACCGGCGTGCGGGTGCCGATGGCCGAGGACCGGGCATGACGGCGGACCACGCGGACCACATAGACCTCGCGGACCTCGCGGACCACGCGGACCACGCGGACCACGCGGACCACGCAGACCTGGCCGGCCGGTTCCGGGTGCTCTGGGACTCCATCGCCCCGGTCGGCCGGGACCCGGGCAGCGGCGGCTACCTGCGGTACGCGTTCACGGAGCCGGAACTGGCGCTGCGCGACTGGTTCCGGGCACAGGCCGCCAGCCGGGGCATGCCGGTCACCGCCGACGGCAACGGCAACCTCTTCGCCCGCTGGGGCCACCCGGCCGCCGGGGACGCGGTGCTGACCGGCAGCCACTTCGACTCGGTGCCGCACGGCGGCGCGTACGACGGGCCGCTCGGCATCGTCAGCGCGTTCCTCGCCGTGGACGAGCTCCGCGCCGCCGGGGCGGTCCCGGCCCGTCCCCTCGTCGTGGCCGCGTTCGCCGAGGAGGAGGGGGCCCGGTTCGGCGTACCGTGCCTGGGGTCACGGCTGCTCACCGGCGCGCTCGACCCGGGCCGCGCGGCCGGCCTGCGCGACGCCGACGGGGTGAGCCTGGCCGAGGCTCTGGGTGACCGGCCCGCGGGTGCCCGGCCCGACCTGCTGGGCGGGTTCTCGTGCTTCGTGGAGCTGCACGTCGAGCAGGGCCGCGCGCTGGTCGAGCGTGACGCGCCGGTTGCGGTCGCCAGCGCCATCTGGCCGCACGGCCGCTGGCGCTTCGACTTCCTCGGCGAGGGCAACCACGCCGGTACGACCCTGATGGCCGACCGCCGCGACCCCATGCTCACGTACGCGTTCACCGTGCTCGCGGCGAACAAGGAGGCCCGGCTGCGCGGCGCGCACGCCACGGTCGGTCGGGTCCGGGTCGAGCCGAACGCCACCAACGCGATCCCGTCGAAGGTGACCGGCTGGCTGGACGCCCGCGCGGCCGAGCCGGACACGTTGACCGGCCTGGTCGACGCGGTGCGCGCCAAGGCCACCGAGCGGGCCGGCCGGGACGGCACGGAGGTCACCCTCACCGAGGAGTCGGCGACCCCGCTGGTCGCCTTCGACGGCGGCCTCGGCGGACGGCTGGCGGCCCTGCTGGACGCGCCGGTGCTGCCCACGGGGGCGGGTCACGACGCCGGGGTGCTGGCCGGGCACCTGCCCACCGCAATGCTGTTCGTACGCAACCCGACCGGAGTGTCGCACTCCCCCGCCGAGGCGGCCACGGACGCCGACTGCGCCGCCGGGGTCGCCGCCCTGGCCCGGGTCCTGGAAAAGCTGACATGCACATGAGCCTCCTGCCTGGGGCCGATGCCAGGGCCGGGGCTGGGGCCGGCCAGCGCTGGCGTGGCCGGAGCCGACGCCGGCATGCTCCGGCGGCCCCTTTGGAGCTGATGTCACGAACGCATCAGCGTCACCGCGACCGACCGACGTCGCCTGCGCTCCCGCGCTATCCCGACCGACCGACGTCGCGGACGACACCGATGTCACAAACGATTCAGCTCCAAAGGGGGTGGAAGGGGTGACCGGGACCCGCTGGCTCGCCGAGTACGCGTGGCTGCCCGACCGGGCCGAGCCGACCGCGGACGTGCTGATCGAGGCCGAGGACGGCCGGATCACGGCCGTCACGCCGCTGACCGGCGCGGGCACGCCCACAGCCGGGGTGGAGGTGCTCGGCGACGCCACCCGGCTGCCCGGGCTGACCCTCCCCGGGCTCGCCAACGCCCACTCGCACGCGTTCCACCGGGCGCTGCGCGGGCGCACCCACGGCGGCCGGGGCGACTTCTGGACCTGGCGGAATGTCATGTACGACGTGGCGGCCCGGCTCGACCCGGACAGCTACCTGGCCCTGGCCCGGGCCGCTTACGCCGAGATGGCGCTGGCCGGGATCACCTGCGTCGGCGAGTTCCACTACCTGCACCACGGCCCCGACGGCACACCGTACGCCGACCCGAACGCGATGGGCGCGGCCCTGGTCGAGGCCGCCACGCAGGCCGGGATCCGGCTCACCCTGCTGGACACCTGCTACCTGACCGCCACCGTGGACGGCGAGCCGCTGACCGGGCCACAGCGGCGGTTCGGCGACGGCGACGCGCTGCGCTGGGCCGACCGGGCCTCGGCGCTCGCCGACACCGTCGAACGGACCGGCGGCACCGGGCGGGCCGGCGAGACCAGGCGCGTGCTGGTCGGGGCGGCTGTGCACTCGGTCCGTGCGGTGCCGGCGGAGCAGCTCGCCACCGTGGCCGGCTGGGCCGACCGGCGCGGGGCGCCGCTGCACGTGCACCTGTCCGAGCAGCCCGCCGAGAACGACGCCTGCCGGGCCGCGCACGGCCGCACGCCGGCCCGGCTGCTGGCCGACCACGGGGTGCTCGGCCCGGGCACCGTCGCCGTGCACGCCACGCACCCCACCAGCGCCGACGTGACGCTGCTCGGGGACACCGGCACCGGGGTCTGCCTCTGCCCCACCACCGAGCGGGACCTCGCCGACGGGATCGGGCCGGCCCGCCGGCTGGCCGAGGCGGGCGTCGCGCTGAGCCTGGGCAGCGACAGCCACGCCGTGATCGACCTGTTCGAGGAGGCCCGCGCGGTGGAGCTGGACGAGCGGCTGCGCACCCGACAGCGCGGCCACTTCGCCCCGGCCGAGCTGTTGGCCGCCGCGACCGTCGCCGGGCACGCCGCGCTCGGCTGGGGCGACGCCGGCCGGCTGTCGGTCGGCAACCGGGCCGATCTGGTGACGGTACGGCTGGACAGCGCCCGGACCGCCGGGGTGCCGCCGGTCGGCGCGTTCTTCGCGGCCACCGCCGCCGACGTGACGCACGTGGTGGTCGACGGGCGGACGGTCGTGGCCGACGGCCGGCACCTGACCGTGGACGTGCCGGCGGAGCTGCGGCATGCCATCCAGGAGGTGACCTCGTGAGCCCGGCCAACTGGCAGCACCGCCCGGCCGGGCCGGGCGATCGGGTCCGGCCGGCGCCGCGGAACACCGGCAGCCTGCTCATCGACAAGATCGGGGAGCTGGTCACCAACGACATCAGCGGCGAGGGCGGGCCGCTGGGAATCCGCCGGGACGCCGCCGTGCTGGTCGAGGACGGGCAGGTGGCCTGGGTCGGGCCGGCCCGGGACGCCCCGGCCGCCGACCGGCGGATCGACGCCGAGGGGGCGGCCGTGCTGCCCGGCTTCGTGGACAGCCACGCCCACCTGGTCTTCGCGGGCGACCGGGCTACCGAGTTCGCCGCCCGGATGTCCGGCGAGCCCTACACCGGGGGCGGCATCCGCACCACCGTCGGCGCGACCCGCGCGGCCTCCGACGACGAGCTGCGGGCCACCGTCCGGCGGCTGCGCGGCGAGGCGATGCGGCAGGGCACCACCACCATCGAGATCAAGAGCGGGTACGGGCTGACCATCGCCGACGAGGCCCGTTCGTTGCGGATCGCCGCCGAGTTCACCGAGGACACCACCTTCCTCGGCGCGCACGTGGTTCCCGCCGAGTACTCCCACCGCCCCGACGACTATGTGGGCATGGTGTGCGGGCCGATGCTGGCCGCCGCCGCCCCGCACGCCCGCTGGATCGACGTGTTCTGCGAGCGGGGCGCCTTCGACGTGGACCACGCCCGGGCGATCCTCGCCTGCGGGCAGGCCGTCGGGCTCGGCGTGCGGGTCCACGCCAACCAGCTCGGCCCCGGTCCGGGCGTGCAGCTCGGCGTGGAGCTGGGCGCGGCCAGCGTGGACCACTGCACCCACCTGTCCGACGCCGACATCGACGCGCTCGCGTCGAACCGGGTCGGCTGCATGTGCCCGGACGGCCTGCACACCACCACCGTCGCCACCCTGCTGCCCGGTGCCGAGTTCTCCACCCGTTCGCCGTATCCGGACGCGCGCCGGCTGCTCGACGCCGGCGTCACCGTGGCCCTGGCCACCGACTGCAACCCCGGGTCGTCGTACACCTCGTCGATGCCGTTCTGCGTCGCGCTCGCCGTACGCGAGATGCGGATGACCCCTGCGGAGGCAGTCTGGGCTGCGACGGCAGGTGGGGCGGCGGCCCTGCGCCGCAGCGACGTGGGGCGAATCGCGCGGGGCGCGCGGGCCGACCTGATGATCCTCGACGCCCCGTCCCACCTGCACCTGGCCTACCGGCCCGGTGTCCCCCTGATCCGCCAGGTTCTGCACAACGGAGTGCCGCAATGTCGATCGTGACCGTCCAGCCCACCGGGATCCGCCCCGCCGACGTGCTCGCCGTGGCCCGAGGCAGCGCCCGGGTCGTCCTCGCCCCATCCACCGTGGACGCGATGGTGTCCAGCCGGGCCATCGTGGACCGCATCGAGGCCGCCGGCCGGCCCGTGTACGGCGTCTCCACCGGCTTCGGGGCCCTCGCGAACACCTTCGTCGCGCCGGAGCGGCGCGCGGAGCTGCAACACGCGCTGATCCGCTCGCACGCCGCCGGGGTGGGCGCTCCGATGCCGCGCGAGGTGGTCCGAGCGATGATGCTGCTGCGGGTCCGCTCGCTGGCGCTGGGCCACTCCGGCGTCCGCCCGCTGGTCGCCGAGGCCCTGGTCGACCTGCTCAACCACGACGTCACCCCGTGGGTGCCGGAGCACGGTTCGCTCGGCGCGTCCGGCGACCTGGCCCCGCTGGCGCACTGCGCGCTGGTGCTGCTCGGCGAGGGCTGGGTGCTCGGCCCGGCCGGTGAGCGGATCGACGCCGCCGACGCGCTGCGCGGGGCCGGGCTGACCCCGGTGGAGCTGGCTGCCAAGGAGGGGCTGGCGCTGATCAACGGCACCGACGGCATGCTCGGCATGCTGCTGCTGGCCATCAACGACGCGGCGCACCTGTTCACCATGGCCGACGTGACGGCCGCCCTGGCCATCGAGGCGATGCTCGGCTCGGAGCGGCCGTTCCTGCCGGAGCTGCACGCGATCCGCCCGCACCCCGGCCAGTCGGTGTCGGCGGCGAACATCCACCGGCTGCTCCAGAAATCGGCGGTGATGGACTCGCACCGCGACGACCTGGCGCACGCCGTGCAGGACGCGTACTCGATGCGCTGCGCGCCGCAGGTCGCCGGGGCGGCCCGGGACACCCTGGACTTCGTCCGGACCGTGGCCGACCGGGAGCTGGGGTCCGTGGTGGACAACCCGGTGGTGCTGCCGGACGGCCGGGTCGAGTCCACCGGGAACTTCCACGGCGCCCCGCTCGGCTTCGCCGCCGACTTCCTGGCCATCGCCGCCGCCGAGGTGGGGGCGATCTCCGAGCGGCGGGTGGACCGGCTGCTCGACGTGACCCGGTCCCGGGAGCTGCCGGCGTTCCTCTCCCCCGACGCTGGAGTCAACTCCGGGCTGATGATCGCCCAGTACACGGCCGCCGGGATCGTCGCGGAGAACCGCCGGCTGGCGGCCCCCGCGTCGGTGGACTCCCTGCCCACCAGCGGGATGCAGGAGGACCACGTCTCGATGGGCTGGGCGGCGACGAAGAAGCTGCTCACCGTGCTGGACAACCTGACCAGCCTGCTCGCGGTGGAGCTGCTGGCCGCCGTACGCGGGCTCCAGCTACGCGCCCCGCTGACGCCGTCGCCGGCCGGGCGGGCCGCCCTGGCCGCGCTCGGTGAGGCGGCCGGGGAGCCGGGGCCCGACGTGTTCCTCGCTCCGCTGATGGAGGCGGCCCGGGCCGTGCTGGCCGGGCCGGACCTGCGGGCCGCCATCGAGCGCGAGATCGGCCCGCTCGGCTGACCATCCCGGGGTGGCGCGTGCCGGACACCCGGCACGGGCCTCCCCGATCGGTCCGCCGCCCGCCGTCAGGCCGCCGGCGGGATGACCTTGGCGATCAGCTTGGCCAGCTCGCGCAGCGCCTTGCCCCGGTGGCTGATCGCGTCCTTCTCCGGCGGGGTCAGCTCCGCGTTGGTGCGGTCCTGGCCGTCGCCGAGGAAGATCGGGTCGTACCCGAAGCCGCCCTCGCCGCGCGGCGCGCGCAGCAGCCGGCCGGCCTGTCGGCCGTCGACCAGGTGCTCCTTGCCGCCGGGCAGCACCAGGGCCACCGTGCAGACGAACGACGCGCCCCGGTTGTCGTCGGGCAGGTCGGCGATCTGGTCCAGCACGAGCTGGAAGTTGGCCCGGTCGTCGCCGTGCCGGCCGGCCCAACGGGCGCTGAACACCCCCGGCATTCCGTTCAGGGCGTCGACGGCGAGGCCGGAGTCGTCGGCGATGGTGAGCAGGCCTGTGCGCCGGCAGCCCTCCCGCGCCTTGATCAGCGCGTTCTCGCCGAAGGTCAGGCCGGTCTCCGGCAGCTCCGGGTACTCCTCGACGTCGTCGAGGCCGAGCAGGGCGACCCGGTGTGCGCCGAGCGCGCCGTCGAGGATCCGCTGGAGCTCGATCAGCTTCTTCCGGTTACGGGTGGCGAGCAGCACCTTGTTCATGAGAGAGCCTTCCGCTGTGCCTCGGCCAGTTCCGCGCAGCCGGCGACGGCCAGGTCGAGCAGGGCATCGAGCTGGTCTCGGGCGAAGACCCCGGACTCCCCCGTCCCCTGCACCTCGACGAACTCGCCGGTGCCGGTGCAGACCACGTTCATGTCGACCTCGGCCGCCACGTCCTCTTCGTAGCAGAGGTCCAGCCGGGCCTCGCCCGCGATCACGCCGACGCTCACCGCGGCGACGGAGCGGTGCATCACCTTCTCCGGCTTCCCGGCCAGCGACTTGCGGTCGGCCAGCCAGCTCACCGCGTCGTGCAGCGCCACGTACGCGCCGGTGATCGCCGCGGTGCGGGTGCCGCCGTCGGCCTGGAGGACGTCGCAGTCCAGCACGACCGAGTTCTCGCCGAGCGCCTTGAGGTCGATGCCGGCCCGCAGGCTCCGGCCGATCAGCCGGGAGATCTCGTGGGTCCGCCCGCCGACGCGGCCCTTGACGCTCTCCCGGTCCGAGCGGGTGTTCGTGGCCCGGGGCAGCATCGCGTACTCGGCGGTCACCCAGCCGAGCCCGGAGCCCTTGCGCCAGCGGGGCACCCCCTCGGTGACGCTGGCCGTGCAGAGCACCCGGGTTTCGCCGAACTCGACGAGCACGGAGCCCTCCGGGTGGGTGCTCCAGCCCCGAGTCAGAGTCACCGGTCGGAGTTGGTCGGGCCGCCGCCCGTCAGGTCGCGCCATGCCTGCACCCTATGCGGTGCGGTGATCGAACGGTCCCGGGGTGTCCCGCTGTCCGCGCCCACCACCGGCCGAGGTCGATCAGATGTCGTAGCAGCCGCCCGAGCGGACCACTTCCAGCGGCCCGTCGTACGCGGCGCCGGCCGCCTCGACGGTGAGCGCCTCGCTGCCCCATGCGGCGACCAGGTGGGTCAGCAGTAGCCGGCCCACCCCCGCCTTCGTGGCCGCCTCGCCGGCCTCCCGGCCGGTCAGGTGCAGGTCCGGCGGGTTGTCCACCCCGTCGAGGTAGCTGGCCTCGCAGAGGAAGACGTCGGCGTCCTGGGCCAGCCGCAGCAGCGCCTCGCACGGCGCGGTGTCGGAGGAGTAGCAGAGCACCCGGCCGTCGTGCTCCAGCCGCACCCCGTACGTCTCGACGGGGTGGTTCATCCGGTCGACGGTGACGGTGAACGGGCCGATCGGGAACGTGCCCGGTTCGAGGCCGTAGAACTGGTAGACGTCCTCGACGGTGCTGTTCTCCTGCCCGTAGGCCAGCGCCAGCCGGTCCGGCGCGCCGGAGGGGGCGTACACCGGCAGGACCGGACACGGGCCGTCCGGGGCGTACCGGCGCACCACCACGTATGTCACCGCGTCGAGCATGTGGTCGCAGTGCAGGTGGGTGAGGAGGATGGCGTCCGGGGCGTGCAGCCCGGCGTAGCGCTGGAGGGTGGACAGCGCGCCGGAGCCGAAGTCGATCAGGAGCCGGAAACCGTCGGCCTCGACCAGATAGGCCGAGCAGGGGGAGTCGGGGCCGGGGAAGCTCCCGGCACAGCCGAGGACGGTCAGTCGCATGAGGTTGTCCCGCTGTCACGAACCGTAGTCGTCACGTCGGCCGCCGTCCCGCCCATGATCTTCATCGACGTGTACGACACGCTGCGCAGCCTACGCTGGCGCGCGCCGGGGCAAGAATCATCTAGTGGAAGTTGTCATCAACGTGACACCCGCAGCCGTCGCCGATCCCGGAGACGACGGACGGGCCGGACCGGTCACCCGGTCACGGCCCGTCGGCGCCGTCAGGCTCGCCCTCAGGCCCAGAGCTGCCCCTCCAGGGCCTCCTCGGCGTCGGCGAGGGTGCCGCCGTACGCACCGGTGCTGAGGTACTTCCAGCCGCCGTCGCAGACCACGAACGCGACGTCGGCCCTGCGCCCGTCCCGGACCGCCTCGTGCGCCACCGCCAGGGCGGCGTGCAGGATGGCCCCGGTGGAGAAGCCGGCGAAGATCCCCTCCACCTCCACGAGCTGCCGGGTACGCAGCACGGCGTCCCTGGTGCCGACGGAGAACCGCCGGGACAGAACGGTGGCGTCGTAGAGCTCCGGGACGTACCCCTCGTCGATGTTGCGCAGCCCGTAGACCAGCTCCCCGTAGCGGGGCTCGGCGGCCACGACCTGGATGGCCTCGACCTTCTCGCGCAGGTAGCGCCCGGTGCCCATGAGGGTGCCGGTGGTGCCGAGCCCGGCCACGAAGTGGGTGATCGTGGGCAGGTCCTGGAGCAGCTCCGGGCCGGTGGTCTCGTAGTGCGCCCGGGCGTTCGCCTCGTTGCCGTACTGGTAGAGCATCACCCAGTCGGGGTGTTCGGCGGCGATCTGCTTGGCGGTGGCGACGGCCTGGTTGGAGCCGCCGGCGGCCGACGAAAAGATGATCTCCGCGCCGTACATCCGGAGCAGCTGGATCCGCTCGGTCGAGACGTTCTCCGGCATCACGCAGACCAGCCGGTACCCCCGCAGCTTCGCCACCATGGCCAGCGAGATCCCGGTGTTGCCGCTGGTCGGCTCCAGGATGGTGTCGCCCGGGCGGAGCCGGCCGTCGGACTCGGCCCGGCGGACCATGAACATGGCCGCCCGGTCCTTGATGCTGCCGGTCGGGTTCCGGTCCTCCAGCTTGGCCCAGAGCCGCACCGGCGGCGCCCCCTCGGGCACCGTCGGCGAGAGCCGGGGCAGCCCGACCAGTGGTGTGCCGCCGCAGGCGTCCAACAGGCTGTCGTACCGCGCCATCGCCGCCCCGCCTCAGCGGGCGGCGGCGGCGCGCGTGGCTACCGTGTGCGAGGCGATCGCCGCCGCCGCCGCGAAGCCGAACGCGCCGCCGGCCACGGCCGGCAGGATGGTGATGCTGTCGCCGTCGTTGAGCTTGGCGTCGAGCGCGCCGAGGAAGCGGACGTCCTCGTCGTTGACGTAGACGTTGACGAAGCGGTGCAGCACGCCGGCGTCGGTGACCAGCCGGCCGCGCAGGCCGGCGTGCCGGGAGTCCAGGTCGGCGAGCAGGTCGGCGACCGTGTCGCCGGCGCCCTCGACGATCTTCGCGCCGCCGGTGTAGCTGCGCAGGATGGTGGGGATGCGAACCTCGATGGCCATGGTGTCGTGCTCCTTGTCCGGATGTGCGGTTGCTCGGTGACGGGAGGGAAGGAATGTCGCGATGCCGCTGGGATCAGCGGTCGGAACACTCGTAGTCGACCGTCGCCGGGCTCTGCCCGAACATGTAGGACTGGACGGCGTTCGGGTCCACGGCGGCGTCCACGATCCGGACCGGCTCCTCCGCCACCACGCCGTCGACGATCCGGTAGGAGCGGATCTCCTCGGTGTCGGGCTCGCGGGTGGAGACGAGCAGGTAGTGCGCGCCCGGCTCGCCGGCGAGGGAGACGTCGGTGCGTGACGGGTACGCCTCGGTCGCGGTGTGCGAGTGGTAGATGACGACCGGTTCCTCGTCGCGGTCGTCCATCTCCCGCCACAGCCGCAGGTGCTCCATCGAGTCGAACTCGTAGAACGTCATGGAACGGGCCGCGTTATCCATGGGGATGTGCCTGCTCGGGGTGTCGCTGCCGGCGGGACCGGCGACCACGCCGCACGCCTCGTCCGGGTGGTCCCGGCGGGCGTGGGCGACGATCGCGTCGATGATCGTCCGGTCGATGCTCAGCACGCCGTCCAGCCTAGCCCCTCCGCCCGCCCAGCCGAGGGTGGCGACGGTCACGCTCAGTCGAGCATGGCGTTGAGCAGGGACTCCTGGAGGTATCCGAGGTAGGCGTAGACCGACAGTTGGAACACCCGGCTCGACGACGGGTCGGCGGCGACCGCCTCGTCCAGCTCCGCGCCGAGGTCCGTGCCGTCCTTGACCTCCAGCCGGACGCCCATCGCCAGGCGGGCGTCGTTGAGCGCCCGCAGCCACGCCTCGGCCGCCTCGGCGTCGAGCTGGACCTCGCCGCCGGAGGATTCCGGCAGGGCGGCGAGGATCGCCCCGGCCTGGTCGATCTTGCCGGTCTTCAGGTCGCCCTCGGTGTACCGGCGGAACTCCGCCGTGCCGGCCGAGTCGTCCGGGTAGACCTCGGGGAAGAGCCGGCCCAGCACCGGGTCGGAGTGGTCGAAGCCTTCGGTGAGCAGCCCCACCACCTCGGAGGCCACCTTGCGCAGCACCCGGACCTCGTCGACGGCGAGGGTGGCGACGTACCGGTCGCCCCGGCGTCGGAACATGCTCACGACCGCTCCACCGTGGCCCACAGCCCGTACGCGTGCAGCTGCGCCGCGTCGTGCTCCATCCGCTCCCGGGCGCCGCTGGAGACCACCGCCCGGCCCTTGTGGTGCACGTCCAGCATGAGCTTCTCCGCCTTCTCCCGGCTGTACCCGAACAACTTCTGGAAGACCCAGGTCACGTACGACATCAGGTTCACCGGGTCGTCCCACACGATCGTCACCCACGGCCGGTCAGAGGCCGGCACCTCTTCGGTGGCCGGTGTCTCGACCGGTGCAACCTGCGGAGCCGCCATGCCCCCCATCGTGCCACCGGTTGCCGCGAAGCGATGAACCGGAACGCCGGACGGGTCCGGAGCATCGGCCGGAGCCGCCCCGGCGACCGGCGCGCGGGCCGGCCCGGCAGGACCCCGTCGGGGCCCCACCGGCCGGTCGGGGCCGGCGTCAGGCGAGCAGGATGCCGTGGTCGACCGCAGCGGAGAGCACCGCGCCGAGTGAGCGGCGGACGGCCTCGAAGCGTCGGGAGACATCCCGGGTCAGCTCCAGTTCGACCTCGCGCAGCGCCCGCTGCGCCCAGGACCGGGCGCCGCCCGGGTCTTCGTTGCCGGTGCTGCGCCACTGCTGCCAGCAGCCGCCGGAGAGCGCCACGGCGACCGGCGGGAGCACCTCGACACGCTCCCCGGCCGGGTAGCCGGAGACCGCGTCCACCGCACCGGCGCCGGCGAGTTTGGCCACCCCTGGGGTACTGGTGACCAGCAGCACCCGGTCGAGGTCCCGGCCGGTCGGGTGGTCGGCGAGCCCCCAGCGGACGGCGTTGCCGATCCGCCGCCGGACCCCCTCGGGCACCGGGGTGCCCAGGACCTGCCCTGCGGCCTCGTCGAGCAGAGCCCGCACCGCCGCTTCGCACTGGGCGGTGGCGAGCAGGGAGAGTGCCTCCAGCTCGCGGTCGAGCAGCTGCGGCAGGCCGGCGCAGCCGACCCCGAAGACGATCTCCTGCACCACCCGCAGGTGGGTGTTGGCCAGCTCCAGGGCGACGTCCTGGCGGATCCGCTGGGCGCAGGAGCGGGCCTGCCGGTCCAGCCGCTCGGCCCACCCGGTCGCGTCCGCGCCGGGCGACACCGGGACCCGGCCGTGCGTCCCGGGCAGCACCGGCGGCTGGGCGCTGGCCCGGCGCAGCCCCTCGTCGGCGGCCCAGCCCGCCAGCGCCCGGCGCAGCGCGCCGACGTCGTCCGGCCTGGCCGGGTACCAGTGGGCCGCGGCCAGTGCCGGCACGGCGGCGAGCAGCGCCGCACGGTGCGCGGCCAGCACCACCTCGACCGGACCCGCCGCGTCGACCGGGTCCGCCAACTCGACCGGGTTCGCCGCGTCGACCGGGTCCGCCACCTCGACCGGGTTCGCCGCGTCGACCGGGTCCGGCTCGGCCGGCGGACGGGCGGGCCGCGGATCCACCGGCCCGCCCGTCCGCGCGGACCGCGTCGGCGGCCGGGTGACCCGGCCGCCGGAACCCGTCGGGACGGAAGCCCCCGTGCCGTCCGTCCACGCCGGGTCCCGGCGGCTGTGTGTCACCCGACCCCACGCCCGGGGCCCGTCCGGTCGGCCCGAACCGGCGCCCGGCCACCCGTCCGGGGGCGGGGCCCAGCCCGAGACGCCGGGCGTCACCACGAAGAAGACCTCGGCCGCGGCGTGGGCGGCCTCGGCCAGCAGGTGCAGCTCGGCGGCCGTGAAGGCCTGGTCCGCCGCGATCACGAACAGCAGCGCCCCGGCCCGGCCGACCGCGTCGAGCAGCACCCGACCGCCGGCGACGCCCAGCGTGTCGGTGTCGGGCGTGTCGACGACGGTGAAGTGCCGCAGCAGCGGCTCGGCGACGGTCAGCTCGACCCGGCGCGGCGGCCGGGCCAGCGCCGGGCCCGCCGCCAACTGGTCCGGCGCGTACGCGTGCGGCTCACGGTAACCGGGCACGTAGGCCGCCCGGGTCGGCACCCGGGCGTGGTCGACCAGCAGCCAACTCCCGGGCGGGACGGCGAGCATCCCCGGGGCGAGCCCCAGCAGGGAGGCGAGCACGTCACGCCGGGCGGCGCCGGCAGGGCCGGCGGCGACGACGGCGAGCGGGTCGTCCGGCCGGGGCTCGGTCACCCCGAGCCGGGTGTGCGTCGGGCCGCACCGCGGCGGGCCGGCCGGCCCGCTCGGCTCGTCGGACACGTCGGCCGAGGGGAGTGGACCCGGCTGCATCAGGCTGCCTCCCGGTGAGGCGGCCGTCCTCGGACCCGGCCGCGCGGTTCCTCCGGCGGGGACACCTCCGGATGCGGGAAGAGTACGGCCGGCGGGAACGTGAACCACGCAAAGCGAATACTCAGCGCTGATCGACGAATTACTCAACTTCGGAGCGTCACCGCGCGCACGCGCACCGGCTTCGGTCGATATGCTGCCCCGATGAGTCGGTGGGAGTTCGTCGGCCGCAGGGATGAACTCGACCGCCTGCTGGCCGCGGCGACCGGCGCCGACGGGCGCGGGCTCTTCTACAGCGGGTCCGCCGGCCTCGGCAAGAGCCGGCTGCTGCGCGAGGCGCTGGCCAGGGTCCCCACCGACGGGTACGCCGTCTGCACGGTCTCGGCCAGCGCCACCACGGCGGCGCTGCCGTTCGGCGGGCTGGTCCAGTTGCTCCCGGCCGAGCAGCCGCAGGGCCTCTCCCCGGCGGGCGTGCTGCGCTGGGCGGTGAAGCAGTTGCAGCAGCAGGCCGCCGGGCGGCACATCGTGCTGGCGGTCGACGACGCGCACCTGCTCGACCCGCCGTCGGCCGCGCTGGTGCACCTGATCGGCCGCCTGGAGAACGCCACCGTGGTCGGGACGCTGCGCGACGGCGAGCAGTTGCCGCTGCCGATCCGGGCACTGTGGACCGACGGCCTGGTCGACCACCTGGAGCTGGCCCCGCTGGGGCTTGCGGACACCACCGACCTGCTCGCCGCCATCCTCAAGGGCCCGATCGACCCGTGCTCCGCCGACCGGCTGTGGCGGCTCTCCGGCGGCAACGCGCTGCTCCTGCGCGAGCTGGTCATGGCCGCCCCGCCCGACGAGCTGACCCGCACGTACGGGATGTGGCGGTGGACCGGCGAGCTGACGCTGGCGCCCACCCTCAACGAGCTGATCGACACCCGGATCGGGCAGCTCACCCCCGGGGTCCGGGCGGTGCTGGAGCTGGTCGCCTTCGGCGAGCCGCTCGGGCTGCACCTGCTCGGACAGGCGGTGGAGCCGGCCGACGTGGAGACCGCCGAGGAGCGCGGCCTGATCGCGGTGGAGCGCAACGACCGCCGCACCGACGTTCGGCTGGCGCACCCGCTCTACGGCGAGGTGATGCGGCGGCGCTGCCCGGTCAGCCGCAACCGACGGTTGCAGGCCCGGCTGGCCGAGCTGGTGGAGGCGGTGGGCACCCGGCGCCGCGACGACCTGCTGCGGGTGGCGGTGTGGCGGCTGGACTCCGGCACCGCGCAGGACCCGGCGTTGCTGCTGGGCGCGGCCGCCCAGGCGTTCACCCGGTACGACGTGCCGCTGGCGACCCGGCTGGCCCGGGCGGCGCTGGACGCCGACGGGGGCTTCGACGCCGCGGAGCTGCTCGCCACCCTCCTGATGTTCGCCGACCGGCCGGAGGAGGCGATCGTGATGCTCGACGCGGTCGCCGACGACGCGGCGGAGTCCGGGCGGTGCAGCCGATGGGTCACCGTGCGGGGAATGGTCAGCTACTGGGGTCTCAGCCAGGAGTCCACGGTGGACGATATGGCGGCGCGGGCCGGAAAGCTGCCCGACGCCACCGACCGGGCCCGGGTGAACGCCTTCGAGGCCATCATGCGGCTGCACCGGCTGGACACCGGCCCGGCGGTGCGGCTGGCCCGGGCGGTGCTGGACCGCCCGGCCGCCGGGGTCGCCGCCCGCGAGCTCGCCCGGTGCACCCTGGCGTACCTCCAGGCCGCCCAGGGGCAGCTCACCCTCAGCGGCGCGGCGATCCACCAGGTGCAGGCCGAGGCGGCCCGCTGGCGCGGCGACATGCCGTACCTGCAACTCGCCCTTGAACTGGCCCGGGGGACCCGGCTCGCGCTCGCCGGCGACCTGGCCGGCATCGACGCGATTGTGGACGACGAGTTCGCCGACCTGGCCGGGGCGGGCGACTTCCGGCTCGGCACCGGCTACCTGGCCATCCTCCAGGCGTACGCGGCGCGGCTGCGCGGCCAGAGCGGCACGGCGCTGAAGACGAGCCTCGGCGCGTGCGCAGTGCTGGCCACCAGCCGGGTGTACGCGGGCCTGGCACACGCCGAGCGGGCCCAGGCGGCGGCGCTGCGGGGCGACGCCGCGCACGCCGCCGAGGCGCTGGCCGAGGCGGACCGCACCCAGGCCTCGGGGATGGCGGTGCTCTACCCCTGGCTGGAGCAGGCCCGCGGGGCGGTGCTCGCCGCCGCCGGCGACCCGGCCGGCGCCGCCAGGCACCTCGCCGCTCTGGCCGACCGGCTCCGCGACGACGGGTTCGCCGGGCACGAGGTGCTCGTCCTGCACGACCTGGTCCGGCTGGGCCAGGCGACCGCCCCGGTCGGGCCGACCTGCGGCGACGGCAGCCGGCGGACGGTGGCTCAGCGGCTGGCCGAGCTGTCCGAGCGGGTCGACGGCCCGCTGCCGCCCCTGCTGGCCCGGTGCGCCCGGGCCGTCGCCGACAACTCGGCCGACGAGTTGCTCGCGGTGGCCGACGACTTCGCCGGGCTGGATCTGCGGGTGTACGCCGCAGAGGCCACCGCGGCGGCGACCCGCCGGATGCGGCGGCGCCGGTCCAGCTCGGCCGCCGCCGCCCACGCGCGACTCGGCGAACTCCTCGGCCGGTGCGACCAGGTCGACACCCCGGCGCTGCGGCTCGGGCAGCCCGCCCTCAGCGACCGGGAGTGGGAGGTCGCCCGGCTCGCCGCCCAGGGCGCGACCAGCCGCGCCATCGCCGAGCGGCTCTTCCTGTCCAGCCGGACCGTGGACAACCACCTGCAACACATCTACAGCAAGCTCGGGGTGACCGGGCGCACCGAGCTGCGCTCCGTACTGCGGTCGTACCCGGGCCAGAAGGGCGAGCCTGCGCAGTGAACTCTAGGCTGGGCAGGTGAGCACCTTTCGCCCCGCGCTGCTGACCGACCACTACGAGCTGACCATGATCAGTGCCGCCCTGCGGGACGGCACCGCCGACCGCCCGTGCGTCTTCGAGGTCTTCAGCCGCCGGCTGCCCACCGGGCGCCGGTACGGCGTGGTCGCCGGCACCGCCCGGCTGATCGACCTGATCCGCGACTTCCGCTTCTCGGCCGACGAGGTCGACTTCCTGCGCCGCACCGGGGTGGTCGACGACACCGCCGCCGAGTGGCTGGCCGGCTACCGCTTCACCGGCGACGTCGACGGGTACGCCGAGGGCGAGCTGTTCTTCCCCGGCTCCCCCATCCTCACCGTCTCCGGGGGCTTCGCCGAGTGTGTGGTGCTGGAGACGCTGGTGCTGTCGGTGCTCAACCACGACTGCGCGGTGGCCGCGGCGGCCGCCCGGATGGTCACCGCGGCCCGGGGCCGGACGCTGATCGAGATGGGCTCCCGGCGGGCCCATGAGGAGGCGGCGGTCGCCGCAGCGCGGTCCGCGTACCTGGCCGGGTTCCGGTTCACCTCGAACCTGGCCGCCGGCGCGCGGTACGGCATCCCCACCGCCGGCACCGCCGCGCACGCGTTCACCCTGCTGCACGGCGACGAGCGGGCGGCGTTCGCCTCCCAGGTCGCGACGCTGGGCAAGGACACCACGCTGCTGGTCGACACGTACGACATCAGCCAGGGCATCCGCAACGCGATCGAGGTCGCCGGGCCGGAGCTGCGCGCGGTCCGGATCGACTCCGGCGACCTGACGGTGATCGCCCAGCAGTCCCGCGAGCTGCTCGACTCCCTCGGCGCCACCGAGACGAAGATCATCGTCTCCGGCGACCTCGACGAGTACGCCATCGCCGCGCTCGCCGCCGAGCCGGTCGACATGTATGGCGCGGGCACGGCCGTGGTCACCGGCTCCGGGGCGCCCACCGCCGGCCTGGTCTACAAGCTGGTCGAGGTGTCGGGGCGGCCGGTGGTGAAGCGCTCGGAGCACAAGGCCACCATCGGCGGCCGGAAGGTGGCCGTCCGCCGGCACAAGCCGACCGGCACCGCGACCGAGGAGGTCGTCGTCCCGCAGGGCGTGCCGGACCGGCAGCCGCACGACCGGCTGCTCCAGCGGTCGTACGTGGCCGGCGGCGAGCCGGTCGACCTGCCGACGCTGGACGAGTCGCGGGAGCACCTGCGGCAGTGCCTGATCTCGATCCCGTGGGAGGGCCTGAAGCTCTCCGCCGGCGACCCGGCGGTCCCGGTGACCGTCGTCCCCGCCGGCTGACCCGCCGCCCGCCGCCCGCCGTTCGGCTCGCCACCCGACTCGCCCGCCGACCGGATCACCCGCACCGCGAAGGAGCACCCCTGACATGGCCAACGCGCTGATCATCGTCGACGTGCAGAACGACTTCTGCGAGGGCGGGTCCCTCGCGGTGGCCGGCGGGGCGGGCGTCGCCGCCGAGATCTCCCGGCTGCTCGCCGCCGAGCCCGACCGCTGGGACCACGTGGTGGCGACGAAGGACTACCACGTGGACCCGGGCGCGCACTTCGGCGATCCGGCGGACTACATCGACTCCTGGCCGGTGCACTGCGTCGTCGGCACGGCCGGCTCGGAGTTCCACCCGGAGCTGACCACCGGCCCGATCGAGGCGATCTTCCACAAGGGCGAACGCGCGGCGGCGTACTCCGGCTTCGAGGGGCACGCCGACGACGGCGAGTGCCTGGCCGACTGGCTGCGCGCCCGGGGGGTGGACCGCGTCGACCTGGTCGGCATCGCCACCGACCACTGCGTCCGGGCCACCGCGCTGGACGCCGCCCGGGAGGGGTTCGCCACCACCGTGCTGCTCGACCTGACCGCCGCCGTGGCGCCGGAGACCCTGGACGTCGCGCTGCGCGCGATGGAGGGTGCCGGGGTGGCCATGCACGGCGAGCCGGTGATCCGGGCCGCCTGAGGCGGTAAACCGCTGGCGGGTGTCGTATCCGGGGGCAAGGATATCGCCCGGGAGGTACGGACCGTCGTGAACATGAAGCCTTACCAGCAGGTGCTCGCCCTGCCTGGTCTCCGGTCGTTGCTGCTGGTGTCGGTGCTCGCCCGCGTCCCGCTCACCGCGACCGGGGTGACCATCACCTTCCACGTGGTGTTCGACCTCGGCCGGGGGTACGGCGCGGCCGGCCTGGTCGGGGCGGCCACCACCGTGGGCGCGGCGCTGGGCGGCCCGATCCTCGGCCGGCTGGTGGACCGGCACGGCCTGCGCCCGGTGCTCGCCCTGACCACCGTCGCCGAGGGGATCTTCTGGTCCACCGCGCCGGCGTTGCCCTATCCGGTGCTGCTGCCGGCCGCGTTCGTCGCCGGGCTGCTCGCCCTGCCCATCTTCTCGGTGATCCGGCAGTCGATCGCGGCGCTGGTGCCGCCGCAGCGGCGCCGCCCGGCGTACGCGCTGGACTCGATGTCGATGGAGCTGTCGTTCATGGTCGGCCCGGCCCTCGCCGTGGCGCTGTCCACCGCCGTGTCCGCCCGGTTCACCCTGTACGCCGTCGGCGCCGGCGTCGTCGGCGCCGGCATCGCCCTCTGGCTGCTGAACCCGCCCACCCGCGCCGCCGAAGAGCCGCCCCGCGAGCATCGCCGGGTGCCCCGCCGGGAGTGGCTGACGACCCGGCTGGTCGCCGTGCTGGTGGCCAGCCTCGCCGCCACGCTGGTGCTGGGCGGCACCGACGTCGCGGTGGTCGCCGTGCTGCGGGCCGGCGGCGAGGTCGGCTGGACGGGCGCGGTGCTCGCCGCGTGGGCGGTCGCCTCGCTGGTCGGCGGCTTCGCGTACGGCGCGGTCAGCCGGCAGGTGTCCCCGCTGGCGCTGGTGGCCGCGCTCAGCCTGTGCACCATCCCGGTCGGGCTGGGCGGCGGGCACTGGTGGCTACTCAGCCTGGCGCTGATCCCGGCCGGCATGCTCTGCGCGCCGACCCTTGCCGCCACCGCCGACGCGGTCAGCCAACTGGTCCCGGCCACCGTGCGCGGCGAGGCGATGGGCCTGCACGGCTCCGCGGTGACGGTGGGCATCGCGCTGGGCGCCCCGCTGGCCGGTGCGGTGATCGACGCCTCCGTGCCCTGGTGGGGATTCGTGGTGACCGGCACGATCGGCCTGCTGGTCGCCGCCGCCGTGCTCCCCGCCGAGCTGCGCCACCGCCGCACCCCGGCCCCGGCCCCAGCCGCCCCGGGCGTCGACGAGCTGGCCCCGGCCTGAACAGCTCGCCACGGGAAGAAGCGACGGGCGCCGTACCCCGGTGGGGTGCGGCGCCCGTCGTACGGTGCGGTGTGGGTCAGCGCTGGTCGAGGTTCCCGGCGGTGTCCTCCTGGTAGCTGGCGCCACCGTCGGACTCGCTGCTCAGCGGCTTCGCGCCGCCCTCGGGCGGGCCGGCCAGGCTCTGGCCGGCCGCCAGCTCCGGGAACTTCGCGTCGAACGCCGGGCGCTCGGAGCGGATCCGCGGCATCCGGTCGAAGTTGCGCAGCGGGGGCGGCGAACTGGTCGCCCACTCCAGCGAGTTGCCGTGACCCCACGGGTCGTCGACCTCGACCACCGGGCCGGTCTTGTACGACTTCCAGCAGTTCCAGAGGAACGGCAGGGTCGAGATGCCGGTGATGAACGCGCCGATCGTGGAGATCATGTTCAGCGTGGTGAAGCCGTCGCTGGGCAGGTAGTCGGCGTACCGGCGCGGCATGCCCTCGGCGCCGAGCCAGTGCTGCACCAGGAAGGTGGTGTGGAAGCCGATCATGGTGAGCCAGAAGTGGATCTTGCCCAGCCGCTCGTCGAGCATCCGGCCGAACATCTTCGGGAACCAGAAGTAGACCCCGGAGAAGACGGCGAACACGATCGTGCCGAAGAGCACGTAGTGGAAGTGCGCCACCACGAAGTACGAGTCGTGCACGTGGAAGTCGAGCGGCGGGCTGGCCAGCAGCACACCGGTCAGGCCGCCGAAGAGGAACGTCACCAGGAAGCCGACCGCGAACAGCATCGGCGTCTCGAAGGTGATCTGGCCCCGCCACATGGTGCCGAGCCAGTTGAAGAACTTCATACCGGTCGGGACGGCGATCAGGTAGCTCAGGAAGCTGAAGAACGGCAGCAGCACCTGGCCGGTGGAGAACATGTGGTGCGCCCACACACTCATCGACAGGGCGGCGATGGAGATGGTCGCGGCGACCAGACCCTTGTAGCCGAAGATCGGCTTGCGGGAGAAGACCGGGATGACCTCGGAGATGATGCCGAAGAACGGCAACGCGATGATGTAGACCTCGGGGTGCCCGAAGAACCAGAACAGGTGCTGCCACAGCATCGGCCCGCCGGTGGCGGGGTCGTACACGTGCGAGCCGAGCAGCCGGTCCGCGGCGAGCGCGAAGAGCGCGGCGGCCAGCAGCGGGAAGATCAGGATCGCCAGCAGGCTGGTGACCAGCATGTTCCAGGTGAAGATCGGCATCCGGAACATGGTCATGCCGGGCGCGCGCAGGGTCAGGATCGTGGTGATCAGGTTCACCGCGCCGAGGATCGTGCCCAGACCGGAGATGGCCAGGCCGACGACCCACATGTTGGCGCCGACGCCCGGCGAGTGCTCGACCGTGCTCAGCGGGGTGTAGGCCGTCCAGCCGAAGTCCGCCGCGCCGCCCGGGGCGAGGAAGCCGCCGGTCGCCATCAGGCCACCGAACAGGTAGAGCCAGTAGGCGAAGGCGTTCAGCCGCGGGAACGACACGTCCGGGGCGCCGATCTGGAGCGGCACCACGTAGTTCGCGAAGGCGAACACGACCGGCGTCGCGAAGAACAGCAGCATGATCGTGCCGTGCATCGTGAACAGCTGGTTGTACTGCTCCGGCGACAGGAACTGCAGCCCGGGGCGAGCCAACTCGGCCCGCATGATCAGCGCCATCAGGCCGCCGATCATGAAGAACACGAACGCGGTGATCATGTACATGATCCCGATCTGCTTCGCGTCCGTGGTGCGCAGCAGCCGCGAGAATGCCGACCCCTTGACCGGCTCTCGTACCGGCCAGGGCCGGGTCACAACCGGCTTGGGTGCGACGGTGGTCACGAGTGGCCTCCGGTTCTGGGTTGTGCCGCTCGGCACGCGTGGTTATCTACGAGCCGTCATCCGGAGGAAGGATAGTCCCCGGCAGGTGGGGGTGCCGCGTGGGGTGGGCGGCTACGATCACCCACCGCCCCGGTCCACGCCTCAGAGCGGGTCGACCAACAACCGGTAGTGCTCGCCGAAAATCCGCCCGCCGCGCCCGCGCAACAGCGGGTCGCGCAGCGCCGGCGGGACGTCGCGGGTCCGGTTGCGGTCCCGGGTCCGGTCCCGCACCCACCGGGTACGCGGACGGCGGCGACTCTCGTACGCCATCAGGGCCGCCTCGACGGTGTCGGCCCCCTTCAGCGAGTCGGCCAGCACCACGGCGTCCTCCAGCGCCATGGCCGCCCCCTGGGACAGGGTCGGGGCGGTGGCGTGGGCGGCGTCGCCGACGAGCAGCACCCGCCCCCGGGACCAGCGCCCCAGCTCGACCTCCTCGGTGGTGCCGACGTGCACCCGTTCCAGCACCTCCAGCACCTCCGGCACCGGCCCGCCGTACCCGCCGAACAGCTCGCGGAGCCGGGCCTGCGGGTCGGCCGGCGGCACCGTGCCCGCCTCGTCGGCGTAGCAGTAGAGCCGCCCGGCACCGAGCGGCACGACGAGGAAGCCGGCCCGCTGGCCGAGCAGCGCGGTCCACTCGTCGACCCGGGGGCCGCCCCGGACGACGGCCCGGTAGACCACCTGACCCGCCGGCCGGGACGGCCCGCCGAGCGCGGCCAGGGAGCGCACCGCCGAGCGGGGGCCGTCCGCGCCGACCACCAGGTCGTACTCGGCGGCGGTGCCATCGACGAAGGTGACGCCGACGGCAGCGGGCAGCAGCTCGATCCGGCACACCTCGGCCCCGTGCCGGACCGCGCCGCCGGCCCCGGTGAGCAGTACCCGGTACAGCTCGGACCAGGGCAGCGCCCGGCACTCGCCGACGTCGGCCCAGAGGGCGTCCAGGTCGACCTCACACAGCGGGGCACCGGAGGCGTCGAGGAAGCGCTGCCGGTGGACGACCTGCCCGAGCGGGCGCACCGGGCCGTCGAGGTCCAGCCGGCGCAGCGCCCGCGCCGCATTGCCGGGCAGGTAGAGGCCGGTGTCGACGAGTTCCGACGGGGGCAGCTTCTCGGTGACGTCGGGCCGGAAGCCCGCCATCCGCAGCGCTCGGGCCACGGCCAGACCGGCGATGCCCGCACCGACGACGAGAATGCGCAGGGGGGAGCCACCCATCGTGGTGTACGCCTCCGGAGGGGAGTTCGGCACGCGTTGGAGGCAAGACACTACTCGGTGCGATCGGTGCACGCCAGGGCCGTTCGTCCGGGGCGCGCCCACCCTCGACGGGGCGACGTCGATCGCCGGAGGAGGGCAAGACGCCCGGCCGGCCAGGCCACCACCGGGGCGTGATTCGCGCCGATGAATGCGGCCCGCGGCGAAAACGAGCCGGTCCCGGTTGCGCGAAGGTTTCAGACATGTGAATGTGTCCACAGAGCATGGGAGCGCTCCCGCCGCACCTCTGGAACCGTTCCGACGCCGAAGCCAAGGAGCATCATGAAGCGTCCACTCCGCGCCCTCGCGGCCGCCGGCCTGCTCGCCGCCGGCTCCCTCGTCGCCGTCGCCCTCGGCGGCAGCGCCTCCGCCGACACCCAGATCTGCGAGCAGTACGGCTCGACGGTCATCGGCGGAAAGTACGTCGTGCAGAACAACCGCTGGGGCACCAGCGCCCAGCAGTGCATCAACGCCACCGGCACCGGGTTCGGCATCACCAGCCAGCAGGGCTCCGCCCCGACCAACGGCGCGCCGGTGTCGTACCCGTCGATCTTCGTGGGTTGCCACTACACCAACTGCTCCCCCGGCACGAACCTGCCGGTCCAGGTGAGCCAGCTCAGCAGCGCGCCCAGCAGCATCAGCTACAACTACGTCAGCGGGGCGACCTACAACGCCTCGTACGACATCTGGCTGGACCCCTCGCCGAAGCGGGACGGGGTGAACCAGATGGAGATCATGATCTGGCTCAACCGACAGGGCCCGATCCAGCCGATCGGCTCCCCGGTGGGCACCGCCACCGTCGCCGGGCGCACCTGGGAGGTCTGGCGGGGCAACAACGGCGGCAACAACGTCATCTCGTACCTGGCGCCGTCGGCGATCCCCGCCATGAGCTTCGACGTCCTGGACTTCATCAACGACACGCGAAGCCGGGGCGCGATCACCAACTCCTGGTACCTCACCAGCATCCAGGCCGGCTTCGAGCCGTGGCAGGGCGGCGCGGGGCTGGCGGTCAACTCGTTCTCGCAGTCGGTGAACACCGGTGGCCCCTCGCCCACCACTCCGCCGCCCACCACTCCCCCGCCGACCACTCCCCCGCCGACCACTCCCCCGGCCGGGGGCGGCTGCGCGGTGAAGTACACGCCGAACTCGTGGAACAACGGCTTCACCGCCGACGTGCAGATCACCAACACCGGCTCGTCGACGGTCAACGGCTGGACGCTGGCGTACACCCTGCCGGCCGGGCAGCAGATCACCGGCTCGTGGAACGCCACCGTTTCCCAGAGCGGGTCGGCGGTGACCGCTCGGAACATCGGCCACAACGGGACGCTCGCCCCGGGCGGCACCGCCGGCTTCGGCTACCAGGGGACGCTGAGCGGCACGTACTCGTCGCCGACCAGCTTCACCCTCAACGGCGTGACCTGCACTCGGCTCTGACCCCGCGACGCCGTGGAGGGTGGGGCCAACCGGCCGCCACCCTCCACGGCGTCGGGCCAGCGGAACGGCGAGGACCACACCGCGCTCGGCCTCAGGCGGGGGCGAGCCCTCGCCACACGTCACGGCGACCCGCACAGCTCATACCGCGCCGGTCAGGAGGCGTCGACGGTCCGGACCCGGTGCACCACGCCGTAGCTCGGCGCACCGCCGTAGGTACGGTCGAAGGCACTGCCGCTCACCGTCGTGTCCACCTGCTTCACCACTCGGCGCACCCCCTGCTCGTCGGTCCACTCGGAGCGGGTCGGCTCGCCGGACGCGGTCCAGGTCACCTCGATCCTGGTCGTGCCGCTGGTCTCCGGAGCGGTGCTGCACTCCTCCTGCTCATCAACGGTCGAGCAGTGCCGCCGAAGCTCCTGGTAGGGCAGATCCGCGGCGACCGTGGTGGTGCCGGTCAGGGAGAACGAGAAGTGCTCGACAGGCACGCCGAACGCTGAACGCCACACGTAGTCGCAGACGTAGGCGGTGTCGATCCGTTCGCACCGCACGTCGTGCCACTGAACGTCGATCGTGGTGTTGCCGGCGATCTTCTCCACGTCGACGTCCATGCCGACGCTGTCGCCGCTGCTGTCGAAGAGGGCGTGCGCGAACTTGTCGATCGTGTCCGCCGAGGCGTGCGCGGGCGGCAGGAGAGCCGACGCACCGAAGGCGACGCCGGCAAGGATGAGGGCATGGCGGAAGCGGGTCACACTGCTCCTTCGCGGCGGGAGATCCGAAGTGACCACTGTAGAGGCACACGCCGATATCCCGATGGCCCTTTTCCAGCAGAGTCAGGTACCCAAGGCGTCGATGTCGCGCATCTCCTCGGCGGTCAGCGAGAACCCCCAGATGTCGGCGTTGGCGCGGATCCGCTCAGGCGTGACCGACTTCGGGATCACCACGATCTCGTGGTCGATGTGCCAGCGCAGCACCACCTGGGCCGGTGACACTCCGTGCGCGGCGGCGATCCGGGTCAGCACCGGGTCCGACAGGTCGCTGGACTTGAACGGGCTGTACCCCTCCAGCACCACGCCCCGGTCCCGGTGTTCCAGGTGCCGCTGCCGGTCGTACAGCGACGGGCTCCACCGGATCTGGTTGACCGCCGGGTTCTCCTCGGTGGCCTGGATCAGCTCGTCGATCTGCCCGGTGCTGTAGTTGCTCACCCCGACCGCCCGGGTCAGGTTCTCGTCCCGGGCGGCGAGCAGCTCCCGCCAGACCGGGATGCTGTCGGCCGGCGAGGACGGCGGCCAGTGGATCAGCCACAGGTCGACGTGGTCGGTGCCGAGCGCGCGGAGGCTGGCCTCGATCGTCTCCCGCTCCCGGCCCACCCGCTCCGGCGGCAGCTTGGTGGTGATGAAGATGTCCTCCCGGCGCAGCCCGCTCTCCTGGACCGCCCGGCCCACCTCCTCCTCGTTGCCGTACATGGTGGCGGTGTCGAGGTGCCGGTAACCGGCGTCGAGGGCGGCGAGCACGGCGTCGTACCCGGCCTGGCCCGTGGCCTGCCAGGTGCCGAAGCCGAGCAGCGGCATCCGCACGTCGCCGGGGAGCAGGGCGGTGGGCTGGTCGAGGCTGTCCATGGCGGCTGTTCTACCCGCGATCCCGCCGGCCATGCCCACCGGGGTACGCACGCAACCGGCGCCGCGCGGGGTCGGCTCAGGCCGCCGCCGGGTCGGTGAGCCGCCAGGCGGCGTTGATCAGCCCGATGTGGGACAGCGCCTGCGGGAAGTTGCCCAGCTGGGCCCCCGTGCGCGGGTCGATCTGCTCGGCGAACAGCCCCACATCGTTGGCGTGCCCGAGGATCCGCTCGAACAGCCGCCGGGCCCGCTCCGGCTCACCGGCCATCACCAGGCACTCCACCAGCCAGAACGAGCAGAGCAGGAAGCCGGCCGGGTCGGTGTTCCAGCGCCGTACCAGCCCGTCGTCGGTGCCCAGCTCGCGTTCGACCACCGCGATGGTGGCGCGCATCCGCGGGTCGGACGCCTCCAGGAAGTGCACCACCGGCAGGAAGAGGGCCGAGGCGTCCAGCTCCGTCGAGCCGAAGGCCCCGGTGTACGCGCCGACCCGGTCGTTCCAGCCCTCGCGGAGCACGGTCGCGCGGATCTCGTCCCGGATCGTCGCCCAGCGGCGGGGGTCGGCGCGGTCGCCGAGCTTCGGGGCCAGCATGACCGCCCGGTCCAGCGCCGTCCAGCAGAGCACCTTGGACGACAGGTAGTGCCGGTCGGTGTCCCGGGTCTCCCACATCCCCCGGTCGGGCAGCCGCCAGGTCGCGGCGACCTGCTCGGCGAGCCCCACCACCATCTCCCGCAGCTCTTCCGCGAACGGCTCGCCGAGTTGTTCGTGCAGCCGCCAGACCGCCGAGATGACCTCGCCCGGCACGTCGAGCTGGTGCTGCCGCCAGGCGTCGTTGCCGATCCGGACCGGCCGGCTGCCGGCGTACCCGTGCAGGTGGGTGCAGTCGTGCTCGGAGAGGTCCCGCTCCCCCTCCAGCCCGAACAGCACGGGCACCGGCGTCCCGCCGACCCGGCCGATCGAGCGGGCCGCCCAGGCGAAGAGCCGGGAGGCCTCGGTCGGGCAGGCGGCCACCCAGAAGGCGCGCATGGTCATCGAGAAGTCGCGCAGCCAGGAGAAACGGTAGTCGTAGTTGCGGTCGCCGCCGACCCGCTCGGGCAACGACGTGGTCAGGGCTGCGGAGACCGCGCCGCTGCGGGCGTACGTCAGGCCGGTGAGCACGGTCGCGCCGTGCCGCACCTGCGGGGCGTACGCGCCGTCGTAGCGGTGCGTCTCCCGGAACCCCTCCCAGGCCAGCACCGTCTCGGCGAGCGCGACGACCGGGTCCAGCCGGGCCGGCCGGTCGCGGTAGGCCGGCGCGTACGCCAGGTCGAAGCCGACGCGCTGCCCGGCGGCGACCTCGAACTCCTGCCGGACCCGGTCCTGGTCGGCTCGCAGGGCCGGTCCGGTGCCGCGCAGCACCAGCGTGACCGGCCCGGCGGAGGCCAGCACGCCGCCGTCGTCCTGCTCGTGCAGGTACGGGGTGAGCAGGCCGTACTCGGGGCGCGGAACGAACTCCAGGCCCATCCGGACCCGGCCGGTGAGCCCCTCGACCACCCGCAGCAGCACGGCCGGGGAGTCCATCCCCACCTCGTGGCCGCGCGCGCCGATCTGGGCGGATAGTGCGTCGGTGACCGCGACGCTGCCGGAGGGCGTGTGGTGGACCGTGCGCAGCACCAGCGTGTCCGGCCGGTACGCCCGTTCCACTCGGGACGGCGCGAGCGGCGCGAGCCGCCAGTGCCCGCCCTGCGGGTCCAGCAGCCGGCCGAAGACCGAGGCGCCGTCGAACCGGTCCGGGCACCACCAGTCGACCGAGCCGTCCCGGCCGACCAGCGCGCCGGAGCGGCAGTCGGACAGGAACCCGTAGTCGGAGATCGGCGGCTGGTCCACCCGCGCCGGGTACCCGCGCCCGCCCGGATCAGGCCGGCGAGGGCGCGGGGGTCCTCGCCGGCCGGCCCGGGTCGATCAGGAGGTCGGCGGCTCGTCCTTGCCGGCCGCCTCCGCCGCGTCGGCCTCCTTCTTGGTCCGGTGCACGGCCTGGTCGGCGTGCTCGGGCGGGCCGTAGACGGTGTAGAGGACCAGCGGGTTGGGGCCGGTGTTGACGAAGTTGTGCTTCGTCCCGGCCGGAACGACCACCAGGTCGCCTTGGGCAACCTCCTTCTTCTTCCCGCCCACCCGGGCCTCGCCGGTGCCGCTGACGAAGGTGAGGATCTGGTCGGTGCCCTCGTGGACCTCCTCGCCGATCTCGCCGCCCGGCGGGATGGTCATGATCACCAGCTGGGTGTGCTCACCGGTCCACAGCACCCGCCGGAAATCCGGGCTCTTCTCGGCGACGGTCGCGATCGTGAAATGCTCCATGCCGGGCACATACCCGGTGACGGCCCCTGTCACGCCGGGAACGACAGATGATGGAAATCCTCACTGATCCGGGGTTTGGGCCCGCCCACACCGGGCATCGAGAGCGTCAGCCGGCGCAACTGGGCCGGTCGAGCCAGGTCCCCGCTGGCGTACCGCCGTACGGCTGCGGTGGTGGGAGACGGCCGGAGCGCGGCGACGTTACGACCCCCGGGTCGCGGCGGCGCCGTGCGCCCGTGTCCGGGCCCGCGACACCCGGCCGGTCCCGGACGCCGCCGCCGGGGCTGTCAGCCGTCGCGGTGCAGCCAGGCGAGCAGGTCCGGCGGGGCGAGGGCGGCGGTTCGTGCCCGGTACCGGGCCAACGTCGCCGCGTCGAGCAGCTCCCGGCCCTGCCCGGAACGGCCGCGCCGGAAGAAGGCCGACCGGTCCTTCAGCACGCCCGCCGGGTCGGGGACGAGCCGGTCGGCCCGCTGGCGCATCCGGTCGAAGGTGGCGGCCTCGACCAGCTCCGGCCAGCGCGGCGCGGGCACCTCGATGCCGAACCGGCCGGCCAGCGCGCGCATCTGCCCGTCCAGGTCGGCCACCAGATCGTCGTAGTGCACCAGAAGCACGTTGGGCCGGTCCCGGCGGGCCCAGGCGTCGCCGAGGTGCCACAGCACCCCCTGGAGGGAGTCCATCTCCTCGCGCGGGTCGACCTCCCGGTCCACCCAGCGCCCCAGCGCCTCCACCAACGGGGTACGCGGGGCGGGTGGCCCCTGCGGCGCCGGCTGGCCGGTCAGCTCGGCCATCCGCTCCCGGTCGAGGTTGCCGCTCTGGTGCCAGAGGGAGACCGCCATGTCCAGCGGGTGCCGGGCCACCACGACGTAGTGCGCCCGGTCGTCCAGCGGGATCCCGTCGAGCGGGGTGTGGGTCTTGACGAACCGGCGGTGCGGCTGGGCGGCGAGCCGGGCGTACACCGCGGCGCGGGGTTCCACCAGCCAGTCCAGCCAGGGCGACAGCTCCGGCAACGGCGCCGGCAGGTCGGGCGTGCCGAACACCAGCAGGGCGCAGATCATCTGCATCCAGGTGGTGCCGCTCTTGGACCGGGTGCTGATGACGATGTCGCCGTTGCGAAAGGGGAAACCGCGCCACCGGGCGCTGTCCTCGTCGGGCGAGCGGTAGCGGATGGGGGTGCCGGGCACCCGGGGATGGTAGCGGCCCGCGCGACCGCGCGACCGCATTTTCCGGGTGCCCTGTGACAGGCGCCGATGTGTCGCTACATTGAACTATGGTGCCCGCGCACTGGGGCCGGGCGGCGGAGCCGATCTACCGCCCCGTCCTCACCGGTCGACGAGGCACGCTGGAGGCGCTCCGACACCTCGACGGCGCCGCGGCAGCCCTGCTCGCCCCGGTGCTCGCCGTGTCCACGATGGACAACTCCCTTCCGGACAGTCTCTCCCGGTTGCCGCCAGGGCTGCTGCCGGCGGTCGACGTGACCGCACTGCCCGACGGGGTGGGCGGCGAGCTGATCCGCTGGGGCGTACCGCTGGTCCCGGTGGCCGGGCTCGCGGAGAGCGACGCACGGCTGACGGCGCACGGCCTGGCGGCCCGGGCGTACGCCGGCCGGCTGGTGGTGCGGCTGCGGGCCGGCCTCGACCGGTCGGGCCCGGACGCGACGACGGCTGCGGTGGAGCGGATCTGGCGGCTCACCCGGCTGGCCCCGGAACAGTGCGAACTCCTCGTGGACGCCGGGGACGTCTGCTGCCAGGCCGACGTCCGGTCGGCGGAGCCTCGGGTCCGCCGGCTGGTGGACTGGGCGCGGCGGCACGCCTGGCAGGCGGTGACCGTGGCAGCCGGCGGGGTGCCGCCGACCCTGTCCGGGCTCCCCACCGACGAGCCGGTACGCCTGGACCGCTGGGACTGGCTGCTCTGGCGGCGGCTGGCCGACCTCGGCGTCGGGTACGGCGACTACGGGGTCGACTGCGCGGTGCCCGGGGTGGACGCCGCCGGGGACAGGCTGCCCACCGTCCGCTACACGACCGACGGGGCGTGGTGGGTGTACCGCTGGTCGCGACGGGGCGGCCGGGGCGACGAGCGGGTGGCGGACCTGTGCCGGACGCTGGTGTCGGCACCGCACTGGCCGGCGGGCGGGGCGGGCTTCTCCTGGGGCGACCACGAGATCCTGCGCCGGTCCCGGGGCATGGCCGGTGCCGGGTCGACGACGAACTGGGCGGCCTGGAGCACCTCGCACCACCTGGCGCGGGTGCTGTTCGACCTGGGCCGACCGGACGGGGCGTGGCCGGCGGACGACCGGCGACCCGGGACGCGGCCCGGCGGGGAGGACCGCGCGTGGTCGGGTGGCGAGCGCCGGACCGGCGGGTGGCGCGGCGGCCCGGAGCGTGGCCGCCCTGGGCGACCGCACCGGGGCGGCGAGGCCGGACGGGCCGACTGAGTCGCGGCGGCCACGCCTCGCGGATGAAGCCGGAGCGCTGCTCCATTGTCGGTGCAGCCTGAGCGGCTACTCCTTTGTCGGTGCAGCCGGAGCGACTACTCCTTGTCGGTGAAGCCGAACTGGACGATCCCCTCGTCGTCGACGCTGGCGTCGACCGCGGTGTCGCTGAGCAGTTCGGCGGCGTCGGAGTCGAGGAAGATCCGGGCCCCCTCGGTGTCCACCACATGGTCGCCCTGCGCCGGCTCGGGGACCAACTCGATGGTGAGCGAGCCGGCGTCGGCGTCGGCTGCGATGCGCAGGCCGCCGTCCTGGGCGACGTCCTCCTGGGCGGCGAGGTCGCGGATCACGAGCACGGCGTTGTCGGTCATGGTCAGCATGGTTGCCTCCTCGTGGATTCTTCCCGGTCGCGGGTCGGCGCAGGCCGGGCCCACCCGCGGACGAGCACGCGGGGGAGCTGGGCGACGAAAGGCCCGTCGCCATACGAAACGGGGCAGGTCGCACGCCCCTCCCTGCCCACGGTGCCTCCTGACGGGGCGTCCGTCAAATAGAACATGCTCGACCGGCCCCTCGCATCCAAACCGCCTACGAGCTGCCCCGATGCTCCATACGCTGAGCCCATGGACGACGCGAGGCGGTATGCGGCCGAGTTCCTCGGCACCCTGCTGCTGGTCTTCTTCGGCGTGGGCAGCGCGGTGTTCGCCCGCGTCCAGGGCGGCGTGGTGGTGGTCGCCCTGGCCTTCGGCTTCATCATGCTGGGGCTCGTTTACACGATCGGCCCGCTATCCGGCAGCCACGTCAACCCGGCGGTGACCCTCGGGGTGCTGCTGTCGGGGAAGATCTCGGCCGTCGGCGCGGTGGCGTACTGGATCGCGCAGTTCGCCGGCGCCACCGTGGCCAGCTTCGTCATCTGGGGGCTGACCCGCTGGGGCGCCGTGGCGGACCAGACCGGGGCGCTCGGCAGCAACGGCTACGGGGCGCACATCAACCGGGGCGGGGCGGCGGTGCTGGAGACGGTGCTGACCTTCCTGTTCGTGCTGGTGGTGCTGGTGGTGACCGCCCGGACCGAGCACGCCGGCTTCGCCGGGCTGGCGATCGGCCTGGCGCTCGGCGCCTGCCACCTGGTCGGGGTGACCCTCGACGGCACCTCGGTCAACCCAGCCCGGTCGTTCGGCCCGGCGGTCTTCCAGGGCGGCACGGCGCTGCGGCAGCTCTGGGTGTTCATCGTGTTCCCGCTGCTCGGGGGCGTGCTCGCCGCCCTGGTCGCGCCGCTGGTCGTCCGCCGCGACCCGCGCTACCGGGCCGAGCCGGAGGAGCCGACCGGTTCCGCCCCCGGAGACGCCCGGCCGGCGAACCCCTGACCTCCCCGGTTTGGCAATAACCTTCGCATGATGGGGTTTCCCGGCAGAAACCTGCATGGCAGCATCAGCGCATGCATCGTCGTCTCTTCCCCCGGGCGCTCGCGCTGGCGGCGCTGGTCGCCGTCGCGGCCACGGCCGGCGCCCCCACCGCCACCGCCGAGGCGCCCACCCCCGCCCTGACGCGGCTCACCGCGACCATCGACTCGATCCTGGCCGACTCCCGGCTCGCCGGCGCGCAGGCCGGGGTGGTCGTGGTGGACACCGCGACGGGCGAGACCCTCTACGACCGCAACGGCGACCGTCGGCTGGTCCCGGCCTCCAACACCAAGCTGTTGACCTCGACGGCGGCGCTGGCGCTGCTCGGCCCGGGCCACCGGTTCAGCACCACGGTGAGCGCGGACGGGCGGCGGCGGGCCGGGGTGGTCTCCGGGAATCTCTACCTGCGCGGCGGCGGCGACCCCACCATGCTCGCCGCCGACTACGACGAGCTGGCCACCCAGGTCGCCGCGACCGGCGTCCGGGTGGTGACCGGGGACCTGGTCGCCGACGACACCCGCTACGACGACGCCCGGCTGGGCTCCGACTGGACCTCGGACGACGAGCCCTACTACTACGCCGCGCAGGTCTCGGCGCTGACCGTCGCGCCGGACACGGACTACGACGCGGGCACCGCGATCGTGCACGCCGCCCCGGCCACCACGGCCGGGGGGAAGCCGGCGGTCACCATGACCCCGCCGAACGGATATTTGCGGATCGACAACCGCGCCGAGACCGTGTCCACCGGGGAGACCACCCTCTCCTTCGAGCGCGCACACGGGAGCAACACCGTCGTCGTCACCGGCCAGATCGCCGTGGGCGCGGACCCGGCCAGCGAGTGGGTGACCGTCTGGGAGCCGACCGGGTACGCCGCCGACGTGTTCCGCGCCGCCCTGCGCCGGCACGGCGTCCGGGTGCTCGGCCGGACGGTGCCCGGGCGGGCCACCCCGGCCGACGCCACCCCGATCGCCCAGCACGACTCGATGGCCCTGGCCGAACTGATGGTGCCGTTCCTCAAGCTGTCCAACAACGGCCACGCCGAGGTGCTGACCAAGGAGATCGGCCGCATCCTCTCCGGCTCCGGGACCTGGCCGGCCGGGCTGACCGCGATCAGCGAGTACGTCGCCGACACCGGGATGGACACCGGGACGCTGCGCCAACGGGACGGCTCCGGGCTGTCCCGGCGGAACATGATCCCGCCGGCCCAGTTCGCCGCCCTGCTCGCCACGGTCCGCGCCGAGCCGTGGTTCGACGCCTGGTACGCCGCGCTGCCGGTCGCCGGCAACGCCGACCGTTCCGTGGGCGGCACCCTGCGCAGCCGGATGCGCGGCACCCCTGCGGCGGACAACGTGCACGCCAAGACCGGCAGCCTGACCGGCGCGTCCAGCCTCTCCGGCTACGTCACCGACGCCGACGGGCATCTGCTGGCCTTCTCCGTCGTGCTGAACAACTACCTCGCCTCGTCGGTGAAGGGGCTGGAGGACCAGATCGCGATCGCGCTGGCGTCGTACACCGACAGGGATCCGGGGGCGGAGCGGCAGGCACCGCCCGCCGCGCCCGACACGCCGCGGACCCCAGAGGGACGGGAGTGCTCCTGGGTGAAGCCGATCACCTGTTGACCGACCCGGGCCCCTTCCAGGTGCGGAGGAAGGGGCCCGGGCCGCTGGCCGCTGGCCATGAGGCGGGGCGGGGCCGGGCGGGGCGGCGGGCCCGCCGGGACGGGAGGCGGGCCCGCCGCGTCCTCAGGCGCCGGGGCGGGCGGGCAGGCGGACCGTCACGGTGGGGTCGCCCCGCTCGACCAGCGCGTCGATCTCGGCGGACCGCAGGCCGCGCAGCGTGAGCACCCGCCGGCCCCAGCGGTGCAGCCGGCACGGGTGCGGGCTCGCGTCGTTGCGGCAGACCGTCCCGCCCGACCAGCGCCGAGGCGCGTGCACCACCACCGCCCGCACCGCGAACTGCGCGTCCTCCCCCGTGATGTACGGCGGCAGCGGGATCTCCCGGAGCGTCTCCCCCGACTCCTCGTCGCCGAGGGGGGTCGCGGGACGGACGGTACGGGTGGCGGTGCTGCTCATCGGTGAAGCCTCCACAGAGGATGGACGGACCGGGACAGCAGAAACGTACGGCCGCTCCGCAGCGGCGCGACGGACAAACTGTC
This sequence comes from Micromonospora sp. NBC_01412, assembly GCF_045040215.1. Taxonomy (NCBI): domain Bacteria; kingdom Bacillati; phylum Actinomycetota; class Actinomycetes; order Micromonosporales; family Micromonosporaceae; genus Micromonospora; species Micromonospora sp. NBC_01412. The sequence goes on along the minus strand of NZ_CP109528.1, from coordinate 4,434,094 downwards.
CCCCGGGCGGCTCAGGACCGGCCCGGGTCAGCCGACCTGGAAGCCGAGCGCCTGGGCCAGCACCAGCGCCTGCTCGGCGTCGATCAGCGCGTCGACCCGCTCCACCGCGGTCGGGTCGAGCGCGGACAGGTCGCTGCCGCGCAGGTCGGCGCGGGAGAGGCGGGAGCCGTGCAGTTGGGCCCCGGACAGGTCGACGCCGGTGACCGTGGCGCCGGTCAGGTCGGCGCCGGTCAGGTCCACCTCGCGCATCCGCACGTCGGTCAGACGCGCCCCGCGCAGGTCGGCCCCCGGCAGGGCCACGAACGACCAGTCCCCGCCGTCGATTCGCAGCGGACGCAGGTCGCACTCCTCGAAGCTGCTGCCGACCAGCTTGCAGCCGGTGAACTCGGCGTCGAAGAGGTTGCACCGTTTGAACACGCAGCGGGTGAAGGCCGAGTCGATGTGCCGGGAGGCGTTGAACGCCACGTTGCCGAAGGTGCACCCGGTGAAGACGGCACCCCGGCTGACCGCCTCGGTCAGGTCCACGTGGAAGAACTCGCAGCGCACGAAGTGCCGGTCGACCAGTTCCTCGCCGTACCAGTCGTCGTGGCGGAAGGTGACGTCCTCGGTCGGCTCCAGCACCTGGTCAGCCTACTGGGCAAGCCAGCGTCTTCCGCACAGCCCGTACCGGACAGTAGGTTCGGCGGGTGAGTGTGGCGCGCAGCACCGACCCCGACCGCCTCGGCTTCGATCCCGCCCGGCTGGCGCGGATCGACCAGCACTTCGGCAGGTACGTCGACGAGGGGCGGCTCGCCGGCTGGCAGATCGTCGTCACCCGCCGGGGCGAGATCGCCCACTCCTCGACCTACGGCCTGCGGGACCGGGAGGCGGGCGCCCCGGTCGAGCCGGACACCCTCTGGCGCATCTACTCGATGACCAAGCCGATCACCTCCGTCGCGGCGATGATGCTGTGGGAGGAGGGCCGGTTCGAGCTGACCGACCCGGTCAGCCGCTGGCTGCCGGAGTTCGCCGACGCCCGGGTCTACGACAGGGGCCCGGTGACCAGTCCGTACACGGTGCCGGCGGCCGAGCCGATCCGGATCTGGCACCTGCTCACCCACACCGCCGGGCTGACGTACGGCTTCGCCCAGGTCTCCGTGGTCGACGGCCTGTACCGGGCCGCCGGCTTCGACCTCACCGTGCCCGCCGGGGCCGACCTGACCGCCGCCACCCGGACGCTGGCCCGGCTGCCGCTGCTCTTCCAGCCGGGCAGCAGCTGGAACTACGGGGTCTCCACCGACGTGCTCGGCCGGCTCGTCGAGGTCGTCTCCGGCCGGCGGCTGGACCAGTTCCTCACCGACCGGATCCTGCGCCCGCTGGGCATGACCGACACCCGCTGGTGGGTCGACGAGCCGGACGCCGAGCGGCTGGCCGCCCTGTACGCCCCGAACCCGACGACCGGCCAGGTGTTCCGCGCCGACTCGATCGGCCGGGCCACGCTGACCGAGCCGTCGTGGCTGTCCGGCGGTGGCGGGCTGGTCTCGACGGCCGCCGACTACCACCGGTTCACCCAGATGCTGCTGCGCGGCGGCGAGCTGGACGGCGTACGCCTGCTCGGGCCCCGGACGGTGCGCTTCATGACCCGCAACCACCTGCCCGGCGGCCGGGACCTGGCCTCGTTCTCCCCGTCCGGGTTCGCCGAGACGGTGCTGGAGGGCATCGGGTTCGGCCTCGGCTTCGCCGTGGTGCAGGACCCGGTTCCGGCCCGGGTGCCGAGCAGCGTCGGCGAGTACTACTGGGGCGGGATGGCCAGCACCGCGTTCTGGGTGGACCCGGTGGAGGAGGTCACCGCGCTGCTGTTCACCCAGCTCCTGCCGTCGAGCACCTACCCGCTGCGGTCGCAGCTGCGCCAGCTCGTCTACTCCGCCCTCGTCGACTGAGCCGGGCCACCTCCGGGAGGCGGCCAGTCGACGGGCGGCGAGCGGCGGCCTCTCGGCCCGGAATCGGGGAACGGCACCGCCGGGGGCGCTCGGCTCCCTAGCCTGGGGACGGACGACGACGGCCGCGCGGACGGGTGCGGCGCGGGAGGCGGTCAGACGATGAGTGACATCGTGGTGTTCGGGGCCGGCGGCACGGCGGGTTCACGGATCACCGCCGAGGCGGTGAACCGGGGTCACCGGGTGACCGCGGCGGTGCGCCGGCCGGAGGCGGTCAGCTACCTGCCCGCCGGGGTCAACCTGGTCACCGGCGACGCCACCTCGGCGCACAGCGTGCGGGAGCTGGCCCCGGGCGCGGACGCGATCGTGGTGGCGGTCGGCGGCGGGGAGCGGGCGCTGTGGCGGGACGCGGCGGAGAACCTGATCACGGTGCTGCGGGACCTGCCGAACCCGCCCCGGGTGATCCACGTAGGCGGCGGGGCGACCCTGCTCAGCCCGAGGGGTGTCCCGTTCCTTGAGGAGCCGGACTTCCCCGAGGAATACCGGGACTCCGCGCTGGGCCAGGCCGACGCCCTGGCCTGGTACCGGTCCTCGGCGGAGGGGGTGACCTGGACGTACGTCTCCCCACCGCCGCTGGAGTTCCACCCCGGCGAGCGCACGGGCCACTACCGGACCGGCACGGAGGAACCGGTCACGGACGAGGGGGGACGCGCGGTGCTGAGCTACGAGGACCTGGCCGTCGCCGTCGTGGACGAGATCGAGCACCCGCGCTTCGAGAACATGCGCTTCACCGCCGGATACTGAGCCGCCGGATACTGAGCCGCCGGGTGTTGCTCGCGATGCTGCGTGCCATCAATCATGCTTACCGGTGCCCGCCGAGCGGGGCCGGGCTGCGGTCCGTCCCGTGGGCTGGGCCGGCACCCGGGGCCGCGCGGTGGGCCGCCACGCCCGGCCGTTGGCGTAGATCACCCGGAAGCCCAGGTACGCGGCCAGCGGCGCCCAGTGGGCGGAGCCCATCCGCAACTCGGCGGCGTTGTGCCGGTGCCCGTTGGCGAGCACGTCGAGCAGCACGGTCTCGAACGCGGCCGACTCCACCCAGTCGACCTCGCGGGTGAAGCCGCAGATCAACGCGGCGCCGGTGACGTCGAGGAAGTCGCGCAGCACGGCGTCGGACGCCCGCAGCACCGAGCAGCTGCCGAAGTAGAGCCGTCGGCCGTCGCACCGGCCGGCGATCCGCTCGGCCACGTCGGCGAGGTCGACGGAGTCCCAGTCGGTGAGGCAGAGCCGGCTCGGCTCGCCGTGCATGGCGAAGAAGCCCACCCGGTAGTCGGCGTACTGCTTGAGCAGCCAGCGGTCGAGGAAGTAGAAGAGCTCGTCCCTGGTCGCCGCGTCCTTGTGGATGAACCGGATCTTGCCGAGCCGTTCGAGCAGTTCCAGGGTCGGCAGGACCGATCCGCGCTCGTTGAGGTCGCGGTGCCACTGCCCCTCGACACAGAAGACGCCACCGCGTGCCACAGCCACCTCCCCCGCCCCCGGTGACGTTACCGCCGGCCGTTCGCGCCCCGACGGTCACCCTCCGTCGGATCCGAATCACGTTTCCGTCACGTCGCGCCCCGCGTACCGTTTCGGCCGCTCCGTGCATCGGCGGCGCGCAATGGGGTGTACCCATTTCGCCCTCCTTTCCCAGCAGATCACCAGGCACGAATCAAGGCGAGAACAATTCCGGTTATTTGCCTCCAGAAGGACGCCACGATGCGAGGGTGGAACGGACGGGACGTCCCGGTCGACGGACCCGATCACCCCATTCGCTCTCCTTACGGGAGGACTTTCGTGCGTGCCGAAACCTTGAAGCGGGCCGTGGTCGCGTTCGCCCTGTCGTTGCCGGGCGTCGCGATCGCCACGGTGGTGGCCGCCCCGCCAGCCCACGCCGACGGCTGCTACACCTGGAAACGCAACCTGTACCAGGGACGCTCCGGCGACGACGTCCGCCAGCTCCAGATCCGGGTCGCCGGGTGGGCCGGCACCCGGGACATCGTGGAGAACGACGGCCGGTACGGCCCGAAGACCGCCGCCGCGGTCAAGCGCTTCCAGTCGGCGTACGGGCTGAAGGCCGACGGGGTCGCCGGGCCGCAGACGTACACCAAGCTGTACGCGCTCCAGGACAACGACTGCACCCCCCGTCACTTCAGCTACAGCGAGCTGGACAACGGCTGCGGCCTGGGCGGCTGGAGCGGGGGCCCGCTGTCGGCGACGAAGACGAAGGCCAACGCCCTCCGCACCATGTGGAAGCTGGAGGCGCTGCGACGCGACCTCGGGGACAAGCCGGTGCTCGTCACCAGCGGCTTCCGCAGCAAGGAGTGCAACCAGCAGGTCGGTGGGGCGGCGGACAGCCAGCACCTCTACGGCACCGCCGCCGATCTCGTCCCCCGGGACTCGTCGTTGTGCGACGCCGCCCGCGCGGCCCGCGACCACGGCTTCAGCGGCATCTACGGCCCCGGGTACCCGGACCACAACGACCACGTCCACGTGGACTCCCGCCGGGAGAACAACAGCGACCAGACGTCGAACACGACCGTCTGGTCCGCGCCGGACTGCGGGATCGGCGCCGGCGGCGACTGACCGGGGCCGCCAGGCGAAACGCCGCCGGCCCGACCGCGGGAACTGCCCCGCGGCCGGGCCGGCGCGTCGGCGTTACGGGCGGGCGGGGTGGAGACCCGGGCGGCCCGGGAGGGCGGCCGGGGTGGGAACCCGGGCGGCCCGGGCGGACGGTGGGTGGGTGGGTGGGTGGGTTCGGGCCGCAGCGCGGGGCCGCGCCGGGCGGGGAACGTCGCTAGTCTGGGTCGGCTTCGGACGACGGGGAGGCGGCGGTGTTCGGTCGGGACCTTGACGACGCCGAGCGGTGGGTGGCCGACTGGTCGGCCTCGATCTCCGAGCGCGCCGAGCGGGCGCAGCGGCTCGCCGCGCGCGTCGCCGGGCTCACCGGCAGCGCCGAGGCCGCCGGCGGGCTGGTCGAGGCACGGGTCGACAGCTCCGGCGGCCTGGTCGCGCTGCACCTCGACGACCGGCTCACCGGCTGGCCGGCGGCCCGGCTCGAACGCGAGATCATGACCGCGCTGCACCGGGCCCAGGCCACCCTGGCCGGCCGGGTCGCCGAAGCGGTCGCCGACACCGTCGGTGCCGACACCGAGACCGGCCGGGCAGTCCTCGACGGGTACGACCGCCGCTTCCCCGCCCCACCGCCCGACGATCCTCCCGGCCGGCGGCGTCCCGGGGTCGCGCCGTGACCGGTGACCGCGCCCCGGCCGGCGGTACGGGCGGTCCGCCGGCCCTGGAGGTCACCCCCGAGGCGCTGACCGCGCACGCGGCCGACCTTGACCGGATCGGCGCGACGGTCCGGCAGGCGATCGGCGCGGCCGGTGGCATCCGGCTCGGCGGCCAGGCGTACGGGCGGCTGTGCGCGGCCTTCCCGGTGATGCTGGAGCCGCTGCACGACCTGGCCGAGCGGGTGCTCCGCGAGTCGCACGACGCGCTGGACGAGACCGCCCACGGGGTACGCGCGGCGGCGTCCCGATACCGGGACGGCGACCAGCGCGCCGCCGAACGCCTCGACCCGAGGTGACCGTGCCGCCGGCCCGGCCTGTCGTTCCGCCCGCCGGGGCCGCCGTCGGGGCCCGCCGCCCAACGGTGGGGCGGCCCGGATGAGCGCGCCGAACCCGCTGGTCGCCGGGCGGGTGGACAGCACCACCGGCTGGTCGGGCATCGGCCTGGCCGAGGACGTCGACCTGCTGGTCGAGGCGTTCCGCAGCGGCTCCTGGATCGACGGGACGATCGGCGGCTTCGCCACCGGCCTGGACACCCTCGCCGTCGTCGTCGACCCGCTGGGTCAGCTCGTCTCCTGGGGCGTGGCCTGGTTGATCGAGCACCTCAAGCCGCTCTCCGACGCGCTCGACTGGCTGGCCGGCGACCCCGACCAACTCACGGCGTACGCCGCCACCTGGTCCAACGTCGCGGCGGCGCTGCGCTCCTCGGCAGTCGACCTGGACGCGGCCGTCGCCACGGAACTGGCCGGCTGGTGGGGCGAGGCCGGCACGGCGTACCGGGCCCACGCCGGGCGGCACCGCGAGGCGCTGTCCACCATGGGCGCCGGCGCCGAGGCGATGGCCATCATCACCACCGGGACCGGGCTGGTGGTCGCCCTGGTCCGGGAGCTCGTCCGGGACCTGATCGCCGACTTCGTCTCGGTGCTCGCCGTACGGCTGTGGGAGTGGCTCGCCATCACCGGCGGCACACTCGGCGTAGGAACGCCCTGGGTGGTCGCGCAGGTGTCCACGCTGGCCGCGAGGTGGGCCGCGAAGATCGCCCGGCTGCTCACGGGGGTGATCGGCAGCCTCCGCCGGGTCGCCCCGATCCTGCGCCGGCTGGACGGCATCCTGGAACGGCTGGAAGCCCAACTCCGCCGCCTCGCCCGCCACGACCCCACCACCCCGCCGCCACCGCGCCCCGCAAACCTCTACTCAAGCAACAGCGCGCGCAGCAATTGGGACGTTCTTGAGAACGGTCCGGGCACCCCTCGCACCATTGAGAATGTCCACACCGTGGCCGAGAAGCTGGGCATCGATCTGAACGGCGTTGCCATCCATCTCGTCGAAGAGCCCGATGAAGTGCGATACCTCGACTCGATGGACGCGTGCGCCTACACGCCCAGCGAACTGGAAGGGCGGGAAATCCGGATGGGTCCCGCCAGCTTCGCTGACGAAGAGACCCTGGCAGCTACCATCGCTCACGAGTACTGCCACATCCGGCAACTGCACGCGGGGGAACACTTCCGCCGCACGTGGAGAGAACTCGAAGACGAAGCGTACGCAGTCGAGCCCGATGCGTTGGAGCGATTCCGAGGTAACAGATGAGGCGGCTCAGGTTTCGGGTCGACGAGGTTTTCGACCTTCCCGTCCGGTCGGGCCTCGTTGCCTGCGGGACGCTCCTCGGCGGCGAGGAGCTGATCGGGCTTCCGACCTTCGTCGACGAGGTGACCGGGCGGCCGGTCCATGTTATCGGCGTCGACTTCCCGACGCCGAGGACCCGACGCACTGGGCAGCACCTTCTCGTCGTATCGCGAAATGACTCCGAGCTCGTCACCGCCGGACGAACCTGGATATCCCCTCCGGAAGGCGACAGCGTAGCCGCGACTCAACCCGGTCAAGCGGTTGAGTGCTCGTAAGTCCCTGCCGCTCGCCTGGCAAAGTCAGTGTCATGGAGTCGATGATGCGAGGGCGAGGCCGTCAGGCGAGGCCCGCGTCGTGGACCAGGATGGCGACCTGGACGCGGTTGTTCAGGTCCAGCTTGGCCAGCAGGCGGGACACGTACGCCTTGACCGTGGCCACGCTCATGAACAGCTCGGCGGAGATCTCGGCGTTGGTCCGGCCCTGACCGAGCGCCACCGCGACCTCCCGTTCCCGCTCGCTGAGCCCGGCCAGCATCCGTAGGGCCCGTTCGCGGCGGGAGTCGACGCCGGCCGCCCCGAACGCGGTGACGTGCCGGATCAGTTGCCGGGTGACCGTCGGCGAGAGGGTGGCCTCCCCACCGGCGACCCGGCGCACCGCCCGGACGATCTCGGCGGGCGGGGTGTCCTTGAGCAGGAACCCGGCAGCCCCGGCGCGCAGCGCCCGCAGCACCTGGTCGTCGGCGTCGAACGTGGTCAGTACGAGGACCTCAGGCGGGCGGGGCTGGGCGCGCAGCGCCTCGGTGGCGGCGAGCCCGTCCACCCGGGGCATCCGGATGTCCATCAGCACCACGTCGGGCGCGCAGGCGGCGACGGCGGCCGGCACCTGGTCGCCGTCGGCGGCCTCGCCGACCACCAGCAGGTCCGGCACGCCGCCGAGGATCATCGACAGGCCGGCCCGGACCAGGGCGTCGTCGTCGACGATCAGCACCCGCACGGGCTCCCCCGGGTCTCCCTGTCCAGGGCCGCCGCCGTCGTGTTCCCGCCCGGTCATGCCGGCCAGGGTAGCCAGGCGGTCAGCCGGAAGTCGCCGGACCCGTCCCGCCCGTGCTCCAGGTGCCCGCCGGCCAGGCTGACCCGCTCGGCGACGCCGATCAGGCCGGTCCCGGTGCCGGGGATGACGGGCTGCGACCCGGCCCCCACCGGCCAGCGGTTGCGGACGTCGACGGTCAGCCCCTCACCGGGTGCCCCGGACAGCCGGACGGTGACGGCCGCGCCCGGCGCGTGCTTCCGGGCGTTGGTCAGCCCCTCCTGGACGATCCGGTACGCCCCGCGCCCGAGCGCGACGGGCGTGGTCCCGGCCGCCTCGACGGTGTCGACCGCCTCCACCCGCATGCCGGCGGCCCGGGACTCCGCGACCAGCGTGGGTACGTCGGCCAGGGTCGGCTGTGGCCGCTCCACCGCGACCGGCTGCGGCGTCGACGCCGACCGGGCCGCCGGGGCGGGGGCGGGGCGGGCCGACCCGGCCGGCACGTGGCCCGACGACGCCGGGCCGGGTGGGGGCGGATCGTCGGCGCGGAGGACGCCGATGACCTCGCGCAGGTCCTGAAGGGCGGCGTGGGCGCTCTCCCGGATCACGCCGGCCGCCCGGGCGACCTCCTGCGGCGGCGCGTCCGGCCGGAACTCCAGCGCCCCGGCGTGCAGGCTGAGCAGCGAGATCCGGTGCGCCAGCACGTCGTGCATCTCCCGGGCGATGCGGGTGCGCTCCAGCTGCCGGGCCTGCGCCACCCGGAGCTGCTGCTCCGCCTCGGCCCGGTCGGCCCGGTCGCGCAGGGACAGGATGAGCTGCCGCCGGGCCCGGACGAACATTCCCCAGGCGAGCACCGAGCCGATGAAGACGGCCGCCCAGGCCAGCTCGCCCCGGAATCCGAGCGCCGGGTCGGGGCGGAGCATCGCGTAGCTGACGCTGGTCAGCACGCTACCGCCGAACACCAGCGTGGCCTGCGACAGCGGTCGGTGCACCACGAGCGTGAACATGATGACCACGAGGGCCACCCCGGCGGTCGCCGAGAACAGCCCGAGCGGCAGGGTGGCCACCGCCAGGCCGAGGGGCCAGCGGCGGCGGAACCACAGCGCCGCGCAGGCCAGCAGCCCGAGCACGGTGTCGAGTCCCTGCAACCACTCGTACGGCAGCCGCCCGGCCAGCTCCGGGTCGGGCTGGCGGGCGTCCCAGGCGGCGACGACGGCCCAGCCGAGGGCGAACAGGAACAGGTGGGCGTCCACCAGCCAGTCGCGGGTGGTCCGTCGGGGTCGCGCCCCGGACGACGCCACGTCGGCGAGGGCGCCCGGCAGCAGCCAGGGGTGGTCCGGTACGGCGGCGCTGGTCACCACCCCATGCTAGGAAGGCCACGGCCCCGCCGACAGCTACCAAAGTCGACGCCCGCCGTGGCCGGAGGTCGACGTGGTTCTCGACCGGTGACCGCAGCGCCCGGCCGGGTGGCGCGGGCAGGCTCGACCCATGATCGAAGTTGAGCACCTGACCAAGCGGTACGGCGGCCGCGCCGCCGTCGACGACGTCAGCTTCACCTGCGCGCCGGGCAGCGTCACCGGCTTTCTCGGCCCGAACGGGGCCGGCAAGTCCACCACGATGCGGATGATCTGCGGGCTGGCCCCGCCGACCGGAGGCACCGCCAGGGTGTGCGGGGTGCCGTACCGGCGGCTGGCGAACCCGGGCCGGGAGGTCGGGGTGCTGCTGGACGCCTCGGCGCAGCACTCCGGGCGGACCGGGCGGGAGGTGCTGGCGCTGGCCGCCGCCACGATGGGCGTGCCCCGGCGGGAGGTCGACGTGAAGCTCGACCTGGTCGGGCTGGGCGCGGGCGCCGCGCGGCGGCGCGTCGGGGCGTACTCGTTGGGGATGCGGCAGCGGCTCGGCCTGGCGCACGCGCTGCTGGGCGACCCCCGGGTGCTGATCCTGGACGAGCCGGCGAACGGCCTGGACCCGGAGGGCATCTTCTGGATGCGCGGCCTGCTGCGCGACTTCGCCGACCGGGGCGGCGCCGTGCTGCTCTCCTCCCACCTGCTGAGGGAGGTGGAGGCGGTGGCCGACCAGCTGGTGGTGATCGGGGGTGGTCGGGTGGTCGCCTCCGGCGGCACGGACGAGCTGCTGGCCGACGCCGGCACCCTGGTCCGGGCCCGCGACGGGGAGGCCCTGCGGCGGGCGCTGGCAAAGGCCGGCCTCGCCGCGACGGGCGCCACCGGCCCGGCCGCGTCGCCCGGCGGCGGCCTGCTGGTCCCGGCCGAGCCCGGCGTGGTCGGGCAGGCAGCGGCGGACGCGGGGGTCGCCCTCACCGAGCTGCGCCCGGCCGGCGCCGGCGGCCTGGAGCAGCTCTTCCTCACCCTCACCGGCGGCACGTCCACGAAGGAGACCACCGCATGAGCGCGAGCACCGCCCCCATCGCACCCGCCGTCGCCCCGCCGGCTCACCCGGGGGTACGCGGACCGTCGCTGTCCCGGCTGACCGCCGTGGAGCTGCGCAAGCTCGTCGACACCCGAGCCGGCCGGTGGCTGCTGGTCGGCATCGGCCTGGTCTCCGTCGCGATCGTCGTGGTGCAACTGTGGGTGCTGGCCGACGACGAACAGACGTTCACCGCCTTCTTCGTCCCGCAACTGCTCCCCGCCGGCCTGCTCCTGCCGGTGCTGGGCATCCTGTCCATCACCGGGGAGTGGTCCCAGCGCACCGCGCTGACCACGTACGCGCTGGTGCCCCGCCGGGAACGGGTGATCGTCGCGAAGCTCGCCGCAGTAGTGCTGGCCGCGCTGGCGTCGGTGCTGGTCACCCTGGTCGTCGCCGCGGTCGGCACGCTGGCCGCGAAGGCGATGGGCGGGTCGGGCGACTGGTCGTTCGAGGCCGCCCGGCTGTTCCACGCGGTGGTCCTGCAGGTGTTGGGGGTGCTGATGGGCGCGGCGTTCGGCCTGCTGCTGCTGAACACCCCGCTGGCGGTGGTCACCTACCTGCTGCTGCCGACGGTCTGGGCGGTGCTGGCCGGCATGGTCGAGGCGCTGCGGGAGCCGGCCCGCTGGCTGGACACCAGCGTCACCATGGAGCCGCTGTTCGGCCCGGAGGTGACGGCCGGCCAGTGGGGGCGGATGGCCGTGTCGGTGCTGGTCTGGGCGGTGCTGCCGCTGGCCGCCGGATTGGTCCGCACGCTGCGGCGGGAGGTGTCCTGACCATGGGGGCCGGGGACGCGTCGACGCGGGTCGACGGCGGGGCGGGCGAGCTGGCGGTCATGTGGGGCGGCTTCCCGCTGGTCGGGGCCGGCGCCGGCTGGCTGCTCACCGCCGTCGCCGGCCCGGTCGCCGGGCTGCCGTGGGTGCCCGCGCAGGGCTGGTTCGAGCTGCTGGCCGGGCTGCCCGAGCCCCGGGCCACGGCCGGGGCGTTGGCGCTCGGCGTGCTGGCCGGGCTCGTCGTGGCCGGGATCGGCACCCGGGAGCGGCTGCGGGTCGAGGTGGACGCGGACCGGGTCCGACTGCGCCGCGACGGGCGGGACCGGGAGGTTCCCCGCCGGGCCGTACGGGTGGTGTTCGCGGACCGGCGGGACCTGGTGCTGCTGGGCGATGGGGAGGAGGAGCTGGCCCGGGAGCGCGGCGACGTGAGCGCCGGGCGGCTGGCCGCCGCGTTCCGGGCGCACGGCTGGCCGTGGGCGGACGCGGACCCGCACCGGGACGCGTACCGGCGGTGGGTGGACGGGCTGCCGGGGCTGCCGGCGGGGGCGGACGCCCTGCTGCGGGCGCGGCAGCGGGCGGTGGACCGGGGCCGGCGCGGGGACGCCGACGACCTGCGGCGGGAGTTGGCCCGGCTCGGGGTGGTGGTGCGGGACGAGGAGAAGCGGCAGTACTGGCGGCTGACCCGTCGGGCGGCCCCGGGGTGAACTGTCCCCGCACCCGCGCGCGGAGCTTCTCGTTGGACATCTACGTCCGTCACAATGCGGAGGGAATTCTCCACCGACGGCAACGTGGCCGGAACGAGAGGGGACCGACGATGACCTCTGCGGAGAGGGCGCCGGGCGGCGCGGGGATCTTCCGGCGCAAGCCGGTCGAGGAGATCGCCGAGGAGACCGACGAGGGGCTGTCCCGGTCCCTCGGGTTGTGGCAGCTCACCGCGATCGGGGTGGGCGGGATCATCGGCGCCGGCATCTTCGCCCTGGCCGGGGCGGTGGCGCACGAGACGGCCGGCCCGGCCGTGCTCGTCTCGTTCCTGATCGCCGGCCTGGCCAGCGCGGCGGCGGCCCTGTCGTACGCCGAGTTCGCCGGCATGATCCCGAAGGCCGGCTCGGCCTACACCTACGGGTACGTGGTGCTCGGCGAGGCCGTGGGCTGGTTCATCGGCTGGGACCTGCTGCTGGAGTACACGGCGATCGTGGCGGTGGTCGCGATCGGCATCTCCGGGTACTTCGGCTTCCTCCTCGGGGAGCTGGGCCTGGCGCTGCCCGACTGGATGCTGGGCGCCCCGGGCACCGGCGACGGGCACGTGGTGGACCTGTTCGCGGTGGTGCTCTGCCTGCTCATCGCGTTCCTGCTCAACCGGGGGATCAAATCGGCGGCCCGGTTCGAGACGTTCGTGGTCGGGCTGAAGGTGGCCGTGGTGCTGCTGGTGATCGTGGTCGGCTTCTTCCACGTGAAGACCGCGAACTACTCGCCGTTCTTCCCGTTCGGGGTCGGCGGGGCGTTCACCGGCGCGGCCACCGTCTTCTTCGCCGTCTTCGGGTACGACGCGATGAGCACGGCCGCGGAGGAGGCGAAGGACTCCCGCCGGCACATGCCGAAGGCGATCATCTGGTCGCTGGCCATCTCGATGGTGCTGTACGTGCTGGCCACGCTGGTGCTGACCGGGATGCAGAACTACCGGGACATCGACCCGGAGAGCGGCTTCTCCTCGGCGTTCGCGTCGGTGGGGCTGTCCGGGCTGGCCAGCGTCATCGCCGTCGGGGCGATCATCGGCATCCTGACGGTGATGTTCACGTTCATGCTCGGGGTGACCCGGGTGTGGTTCTCGATGAGCCGGGACGGCCTGCTGCCGGCCTGGTTCGGCAAGCTGCACCCGGTGCGCCGGGTGCCCAGCCGGGTCACCTGGATCGTGGGCGTCGGCTCGGCGCTGATCGCCGGGTTCCTGCCGATCCGGCAGGCCGCCGAGCTGACCAACATCGGCATCCTGCTGGCGTTCGTGGTGGTCTGCGTCGCAGTGATCGTGCTGCGCTACCGCCGCCCGGACGCGCCGCGCACGTTCCGGCTGCCGGGGATGCCGGTGGTGCCGGCGCTCGGCGCGCTGTTCTCGATCTGGCTGATCACCTTCCTCGACCCGGTGACCTGGCTGCGTTTCGGCGTGTGGTTCCTGCTCGGCGCGCTGGTCTACGGGTTCTACGGCTACCGGCGCTCGGCGTTGGCCGGCCGGCGCTGAGGGCGGCCCACCGAGGCCAGCAGCTCGTCTAGCGCGTCGACCTCGGCCCAGCCGTTGACCGAGACCCGGCCGGCGGCGTCGACGGTCACCTCGACCCGGTCCGGGGTCCGGGGCAGCTCGTCGAGCAGCCCTGGGAAGCGGTCGTTGAGCAGCGCGAACTCCTGGTTGGTGGAGCCCACCCAGGGCCGGTCGGTGTCGACCAGGTCGGCCCGGAACGGCCCGGCGACCAGCAGGTCGGTCTCGGCCAGCAGGGCGGCCACGTCCTCGCGTCCGCTGTCGACGGCGCGGCGCAGGCCGTCGCGGGTGTAGCCGGTGAAGGTCATCACCGACCGGCCGGCCCGGCGGACCCCGGCGGCCACCTCGGCCAGCGCGCCGGCCTGGTCGAACGGCTCCCCGCCGAGCAGGGTCACCCCTTCGGTGCCGGCGGCGAGGACCCGCTCGACCAGCTCGATCGGCGCGACGAGTTCCCCGCCCCGGAAGGTCCAGAGCTGGGGGTTGAAGCAGCCCGGGCAGCGGATCGCGCAGCCCTGCACCCACAGCGCGGTCCGCTCGCCAGGCCCCTCGGCCCGGGTCGACGCGAGGAACCGGGCCAGCGCCACCAGTTCCGGCCCGGCGGCGGAGCGCCGCACCGGGCCGGTCTCAGAAATCGAGTACGCGTCCACTGGACGTCCCCGGGTAGGCGGGCGGCACGCAGACCAGCAGCTCGCGCAGGCGGGCGTACTCGTGCGGGGCCAGCTCGGCGGCGGCGGCGAACTCGGCGACGCTGCCGAACCCCCGGCGGGCCTCCCGGGCGGCGAGGACCCGCCCGGCGCGGGCGGCGTCGAAGCCGGGGAGCGCGGCGAGCTGCTCCGCCCCGGCGGCGTTGACCTCCACCGGGGACGACGCGGCCGGCGCGGTCGACGGCGGGGTGGTGGGCGGGCCGAAGACGGGCGTCCCGAAGCTCAGCGGCGCGCCGAAGCCCAGCGGCTCGGCGGTCGGGTCGACCATGGGCAGCGGCGTCACCGGCGGCGGGCCGGCGGTCGGGTCGCCCGGGACCTTGGTCGCGGCCGGGCCGGTGGCCCAGTATTCGCCCTGCTGCCCGACGACGGGTGGGCCGGAGAGGTGGCTGCCGAACCCGCCGACCGGCGGGCCGGGCGGCGGGGCGAGGACCCCGGGCGGGTACGCGGACCCGGGCCAGCCCGGCGCGGGCTGGGCGTGCCCGGACCGGTGGCCGGCCCGCCACCGCAACCAGAAGACGTTGACCCCGAGTGCGTGCATCGCGCTGATGACCCAGGCCGCGAACCACAGGCCGAAGCAAAAGTCGCTGGCGGCGCTCTCCTTCCCGGCGACGCCGATTCCGATAAAGCCGCCCCAGCTGGCGAGTAGGTAGACGATGCCGGGAATCCACCAGTCCGAGCGCCGGGCCCGGATGCCGACGTGGAGGAAGCCGATCCCGCCGAAGCAGCTGAACCCGAAGATCGGCAACAGCACCCACCAGCTGTGCCGCAGCCGCCACCAGACGCTGACCCTGGGCGAGCGCACCGGCGGCGCGGCGGCCCAGGTGGGCGGACCGGGCGGGGGCGGGTACCCGGGCGGGCTGGTCGGCGGGTAGCCGGGCGGGCTGGTTGGCAGGTAGCCGGGCGGGTCGGGCGGCGGGTACGCCGCCGGGCCCGCCGCGGGCGGCCAACCGTCAGGCGCGGTCGACATCGTGCTGCTCGTCGGCGACGACGGTGGCCACCCGGTCGCGGTCGGCCGTGTACGCGCTGCGCACCGTCCGCGCGCCGAGCAGGTCCTCCAGCACGGCCACGTAGTCGAGGCAGCTCTCGCCGAGCAGGCCCTGGGTCTCGGCGCTGACCGAGCCGTCCGGGTTGACGGTGACGACGACGCGGGGCTGCCCGGTCACCGGTCCCGCTCCTGCACGGCGAAGACCAGCCGGACCGAGGCGTCCTCGGTGACCTGCTCCGACTCCAGGCGCAGCCCGGCGGCCGGGGCCTGGGCCCGCAGCCGTTCCAGCACCGCGCCCTGCACCTGCCGCCCGTACGCGGCGTCGACCGACCGGACGATCTCCACCGCCCGGTCCTCGTCGACCTCGCCGGTGAGGTGCGCGGTCCAGATGCCGTCCGGGCCGCGGTGGAAGCCGGCCCGTACCCCGGCCCAGTCGGCGGTGATCCCGTCGGCAGCGGCGGTCACCGCCGCTCCGGTGTCCCGCAGCGCGGCGGCGAGCAGCGTCTCGTCGCGCATCCGGGTCTGCACCTGGCAGACCACCCGGCCCTCGCCGTCGCGGTCGGCGGTGGCGGCGTGCACGGCGGCCACGGTGGCCACCGCCAGGGGTACGAGTATCAGCGAGATGCTCACCGGCACTCTCCTGTCGTCGTCGTGGTGATGGGGACGGGGGCGGGGACCGGCATCAGAACTCCACCGCCCGGCCCCCGTGCCCCCCGCCCGGCAGGCCCGGGCCGCCCGCCGGACGGGGGTCGAGGTCCCAGTCCTCGGCGGCGGTCGCGGCGACCGCCCGGTGTTCCGCCCAGCTCCGCACGGCGGCGATCCGCTCGGCCTGGGTGACACTCAACGGAACCATGTTGACGAGTGCGCGCAACAGGTCGTCGCGGCGCAGCGGCCGGCGCTCGGCGTACGCGTCGACGAGCCCGGCGACGACGGCCTGCTCGATCTCCGCGCCGGAGTAGCCGTCGCTGAGCCCGGCCAGCTCGGTCAGCAGTCCCGAGTCGACGGTCAGCTCCCCGGCCACGGCCGGGTGCCGCAGCCGGCGGGCGACGTGCAGGCTCCAGATCGAGGCGCGGTCGGCCCTGGTCGGCAGGTCCACGAAGAAGATCTCGTCGAACCGCCCCTTGCGCAGCAGCTCCGGCGGCAGGGCGGCGAAGTCGTTGGCGGTGGCGATGACGAAGACCGGCCTGGTCTTCTCCTGCATCCAGGTCAGGAACGAGCCGAAGACCCGGGCGGAGGTGCCCGAGTCGCCCGGGCCACCGGCGAAGCCCTTCTCGATCTCGTCCAGCCACAGCACGCAGGGCGCGGTCGCCTCGGCGATCCGGATCGCCTCGCGCATGTTCTGCTCGCTGGAGCCGACCAGCCCGGCGAAGACCTTGCCGATGTCCAGCCGCAGCAGCGGCAGCCCCCAGGCGGCGGCGACCGCCTTAGCGGTCAGCGACTTTCCGCAGCCGGGGACGCCGGTGATCAGCACGCCGCGCGGGGCCGGCAACCCGTACGCGGCGGCCTCGGCGAGCCAGGCACCGTCCCGCTTGGCCAGCCAGCGCTTGAGGTTCTCCAGGCCGCCGACGTCGGCGAGCGCCACCGGGTCGTCGAGGAACTCCAGCAGCCCGCTGCGCCGGACGACCTGCCGCTTCTCCTCGTGCACCAGCCGCAGGTCGCTGGCGTCGAGCACCCCGTCGTCCACCATGGCCCGGGCGAACGCGTTCTCCGCCTCGTGCAGGGTCAGCCCGAGGGCCGCCTTGGCGAACCGTTCGCGGCCCCGCTCGTCCAGGTCGATGCGGATCCGGCCGGTGGCAGCGTTGGCGACGATGATCCCGTCCAGCACCGCGCGGATCTCCGGCTCGGTGGGCAGCGGGAAGTCGACGACCGTGACGTCCTTGGCCAGCTCGACCGGGAGGTCCGGCACCGGGGACAGCAGGACCAGGGTGCGCGGCACGGGGCCGCTGCGGTAGGCCACGGCCAGCTCGCGCAGCCGGCGCACCACCCCCGGATCGGCGGGCCGGCCGCCGGCGCCGAGCGCGGGGTGCAGGTCGGAGATGACCAGCAGGGCCGGCTCGTCGATCCGCCAGGCCGCGTCGAGGGCGGCGACCGGATCGGTGGTGCCCTGCCGCCGGTTGCCGTCGGGCGGCACCAGGCCCCGGGTCGCCGACCAGGTCCAGACCCCGCGCGGGGTCCGGACCAGGGCGACGTCGTGGGCGACGGCGGCGATCTCGCCGAGCACCCGCTGCTCCTCGTACGAGCAGACCTGGAGCACCGGGACACGGGCCTTGAGCAACTGGGACAGGGTGTCGCGGAAGACTCCCACCATCGCAGTTCCTCCCCCGGGGACGCGCCGAGCCGGCCAGACTCTAGCACCGACGGCCCCGGCCGGGGCGGCTGTCAGAAGCGGTACGCCGTGCCGTACTCCGGCACCAGCACCCGGGTCCGCGGGGACGCCGCGCGCACCGCCGCGACCAGCGCGTTGAGTCGGTCGCGGTCGGCCGGCGCGACCGTCGGCGGGTTGACCAGCGGCGTCTCGAAGTTATCCCAGTGCACCGGCACCACGACCTTCGGGTTGCCGAGGGCGGCCATCAGCCGGGGCACGTAGTCCGCGGTGACGGTGCTGGACTGGAGGGCGACCATCGCCACGTCCGGGGCCAGGCCGGTGAGGTCGCGCTCGACGAAGTCGCTGGCACCCATGAGGAACACCGTCGGCCCGTCGGCGATCCGCACCTGGTAGGCGAGGGTGTCGCCCTCCGGCAGGTCGGCGATCGTCTCAGGCCGGGCCGGCGGGGTCACCCGCACCCCGGGGAAGGCCATCGAGTACGACGCGTTGCGGCTGTGCAGCGAGCTGACCACCTCGACGGAGTGGTCGCCGAACTGGAGCACCTCCCCGCCCTTGACCGGGCTGAGCTGCCCGACCGGCAGCCCGTACGCCAACCCGAGGTGGTACGCGGTGAGCGTGCCGACCACGCGCGCGCCGGTGCGCTGGGCGATCCGGGGCACGTCGTTGAAGTGGTCCCAGTGGGTGTGGGTGACCAGGATCGTGCTGGCCCGGTCGACGTACCGGTCGAGGACGTCCTCGGCGACGGTGAGCGGTGTCTCCTGGTTGAACTTCCCGGTGAACAGCCCCGTGTCGTACCGGCTCAGGTACGGGTCGACCAGCACCGTCCGGTCGCCGATGTCGATCCGCCAGCCCGAGGTGCCCCACCAGCGGAAGCTGACGGCTCCGGTGCGGCGGGGGGCGGGGGCCGGGGTGGGCGCGGCGGCCCGGGCCGGGGCTGCCGGTCCGGCGGCGGCGAGGCCGCCGACGGTGACCAGGGCGGCTCCGGCGGCGGCGTCGCGCAGCAGGCGGCGGCGGTCGAGGTGGTTCTCGGGCATGGTGGGTTCTCCCCGTCAGGTGGTGCGGAAGGTACCCCCCGACCTCACCACCGCACCCGGGCCGCGTCCAAGATCGACGGCACGTACGGCCGATACGCGATCGGGTATCGGCCCAGCTCAGCACTCCTGCCCGAGCGGCGGCGGGCCGGGAAAATCAGCCGTCGCGCAGGGCCTCGACGGCGATCCGCGCCGCCTCGCCCATGGCCAGGTCCACGTCGATGCGGCGGGTCGCCAGCCGCTCGGTGCGGGCGAACACCGCCATCGCGTACCGGCGGCCGTCGGGGTACTCGGCGACCCCGGCCTCCAGGTGCAGGCCGGGCAGGGTGCCGGTCTTGGCGCGGACCCGCACGCCGGGCGGGAAGCCGGAGGCGAGCCGGGTCCAGAAGAGCTGCCGGTCCATCAGCTCCCGGACCGTCGCGCAGGCCGGGGCAGGGCCGGCCTCGTCGCGCCAGATCAGGCCGAGCAGCCGGGTCATCTCCCGGGCGGTGCTCGACGTGGTGTGCGCGGGGTCGAGCACCCGCATGGCCCGGACCCGCTCGTCGGAGAGGGTGGGGAAGATCCGGGCGAACTCCGCCTCGGTGCGGGCGCCCACGTCGGCGAGCATCGTCTCCACCAGCTCGCGGGGCCCGCCGACGATCCGGGTACGCGGCAGCCCCAGCTCGGTGGCGAGCATCGGCAGCACGTCCCGGCCGACCCGGCGCAGCAGCAGGTCGGCGGCCGTGTTGTCGCTGACCGACATGGCGAAGTACGCCAGGTCGCGCAGCGACACCTCGGCGTCGTCGGCGCAGCCGGCCACCCCCCAGCCGCCGAGCCGGTCCGCCGCCCGGACCAGCACCCGCTCGGTCGGGTCGAGCTGCCCGACGCTGGCCTGCCGGGCGAACTCCAGCACCAGAAGAATCTTGAAGACCGACGCGATGACCACCTGCTCGTCGGCGCGCACCGCCACCTCGCGGGCCCGCCCGCCCACCCGCCCCGGGTCCGCGTCGCCGAGGGCCCGTTCCGGGTCGTCGTCGACGTCGACCACGTGCAGGCTGGCGGCCACCCCGGCCCGGCCGAAGACGTCCGCGATCCGCTCCCCCACCGTCACCCCGGCACCGTACCGGCGAGCGAGGCCCGGACGTCGGCCCGCCACCGTCGGCGCGCGGACGAGCCGCCGCCGGCCGTCGCCGCCCCGTTTCCCGCCCCGTCCTCCCGGCCGGGTCGCTGGCGTAGGGTCGGCGGCCGTGGACCTGCTCCGGCACCTGCGGCACTTCGTGGTGGTCGCCCGCGAGCTGCACTTCGGGCGGGCGGCCGAGACGCTGGGCATGGCGCAACCGCCGCTGAGCCAGTCGATCCAGCGGCTGGAGCGGGAGCTGACCGTCGAGCTGTTCGACCGGTCCCGCCGGCAGGTGCGGCTGACCACCGCCGGCCAGCTCCTGCTCGGCGAGGCCGACGAGCTGCTCGCCGCCGAGCAGCGGACGCGCAACCTGATGCGCCAGGTCCGGGCCGGGACGCTCGGGGTGCTGCGGGCCGGGGTGCCGCCGGAGACCCCGGCGGTGACGCTGCGCGAGCTGCTGGACCGGCTCGCCGCCCGGGCCCCCGGGCTGGACGTCGACCTGCACGAGCTGACCAGCGCCGAGCAGGTCCGGATGCTCGCCGAGGGGCGGCTGGACGTGGGGCTGCTGCACCACCCGGTCAGCGCTGACGGGCTGCGGTTCGGGCCGGCGGTGGCCGTACCGCTGGGGGTGGTGCTGCCCCGCGCGTCGCCGCTGGCGCGGCCCCGGGAGGTCGAGCTGGCGGCGCTGACCGGCCTGGACCTGATCGCCGCGCCCCGGGCGACGGCACCCCAGTGGCACGACCACGTCCTGGACGTGTGCCGGCGGCACGGCTTCACGCCCCGGCGGGTGCGGCCGGCCCGGAACCCGGAGTTCCTGTTCGGGTTGGTGCTGGCCGGCGGGGCGGTGGCCGTCGAGCCGGCGGCGGCGGCCCGCCGAGAACCGCGCATCGCCTGGCGGCCGGTCGCGGGGGCGCCGCTGGTGAAGCGCACCTCGGCGGCCTGGCCGCAGCGCTCCGGTCACCCAGCCGCCCCGGTCTTCGGGGAGCTGGCCGCCGGGGTGCTCGCCGACGCGGAGCCGACGCGGCCGACCGACCCCCTCACCCCTGGCCCGCGCCCCTGGCCAGTGCTGTTCGAACCCCGATCGGCGGATTCACCCCCGTAAAGTTCCCCGGCGCTCTCCCGGTGTTCACGCATCCGCCGCTAACATCGCTGAGCATGAATACAAAGAGCATCACCCGCTCGCTGTCCGGGCGGCTGATCACGGCGTTCGCACTGGCCGCGGCGCTGGTGACACCCGTCGTGGCGAGCACCTCCGCGTCGGCGGCGGCCCCGCTGACCGTCGCTCAGGCGCTGGCCGCCCAGGACGGCCGCGCGGCCACCGTCACCGGGTACGTCATCGGCCAGCCGACCGCGACGTCCACGGTGATCACGTCCGGCTACACGGCCGACACCGCCATCGCCATCGCCGACACCGCCGCCGAGACCAGCACGAGCAGGATGCTCTACGTCCAGGTGACCGCCGCGTACCGGAGCGGCTTCGGGCTGCTGACCAACCCGGGGCTGCGGGGCAGGCAGGTCACCACCACCGGGGCGCTGACCGCGTACTTCAGCCACGGCGGGTTGAAGAACCCGACCGCGATGAGCCTCGGCGGCGGCACCCCCAACCCGACGCCCACCGCCACGCCCACCCCGTCGCCCAGCCCGACCGGCGGCTCCGGCCCGTACGACTCGACGTACTACGTCAACGCCGTCGGCAAGACCGGCACCGCGCTGCGCAGCTCGCTGCACACCATCATCAGTACGCAGACGAAGCTCAGCTACGACCAGGTGTGGGAGGCGTTGAAGGACACCGACCAGGACCCGGCGAACGCCAACAACGTGCTGTTGCTCTACACCGGCCGGTCGCAGAGCAAGACCACCAACGGCGGCGGGGTCAACGACTGGAACCGGGAGCACGTCTGGGCCAAGTCGCACGGGGACTTCGGGACCGCCACCGGCCCGGGCACCGACGTGCACCACCTGCGCCCCGAGGATGTCTCGGTCAACTCGACGCGCGGCAACAAGGACTTCGACAACGGCGGCAGCGCCGTCTCGGAGGCCACCGGCTGCTACACCGACTCCGACTCGTTCGAGCCGCGCAACGCCGTCAAGGGCGACGTGGCCCGCATGATCATGTACATGGCGATCCGGTACGAGGGCGGCGACGGCTGGCCGAACCTGGAGATGAACAACTCCGTGTCCAACGGCAGCGCGCCGTACCTGGGCAAGCTGTCGGTGCTGCTCTCCTGGAACCAGCTCGACCCGCCGGACGCCTTCGAGAAGCGCCGCAACCAGGTCATCTACGACCGCTGGCAGGGCAACCGGAACCCGTTCATCGACCACCCGGAGTGGGCCGCCGCGATCTGGAACTGACCGGCACCCGCCCGCCCGTTCGTTCGGCCGTTCGTTCGGCCGCCGGAGCCGCCCGGTTGTCGCACATCACCCACCCCGGACCGTGAGGAAACGGCCGGAAGGGGTACGACAACCGGGTGGCACAGCCGGGCCGGACGGCGGCCGGGAACGCTCCCGAACCGGCCGGCCCCGGACGAATGGGAGAGGCAGGCGAATGGCGAACACGATTCCCGACATCGCACTCAACGACGGCAACACCATCCCGCAGCTCGGCTTCGGGGTGTTCCAGATCGAGCCAAAGGACACCGCCGAGGCGGTCGGCCGGGCACTGAAGATCGGTTACCGGCACATCGACACCGCCGAGATGTACGGCAACGAGGCCGAGGTGGGTCAGGCGGTTCGCGCCTCCGGCCTGGACCGTGACGAGGTCTTCGTCACCAGCAAGCTGAACAACGGCTTCCACCGCCCGGACGACGCCCGCAGGGCGTTCGACTCCACGCTCGCGGCGCTGAAGATGGACCACATCGACCTGTTCCTGATCCACTGGCCGCTGCCCACCCGCTACGACGGCGACTTCGTCTCCACCTGGAAGGTGCTGGAGGAGCTCCAGCGGGACGGCCGGGCCCGCTCCATCGGGGTGTCGAACTTCCAGGTGCCGCACCTGGAGCGGCTGGCCGCCGAGGCGACCGTGGCGCCGGCGGTGAACCAGATCGAGGTGCACCCGTACCTCGGCAACGAGGAGGTGCGCGCGTACAACAGCGCGCACGACATCCGTACCGAGGCGTGGTCCCCGATCGCGCAGGGCAAGGTGCTCGACGACCCGACCCTGGTCGACATCGCCGGGCAGGTCGGCCGGACCGTGGCCCAGGTCGTGCTGCGCTGGCACGTGCAGCGCGGCGACATCGTCTTCCCCAAGTCGACCACCCCGAGCCGGGTCGAGGAGAACTTCCGGATCTTCGACTTCGAGCTGGACGACGCGACGATGGCCCGGATCAGCGGCCTGGACAAGGGCGAGACGGGCCGGCAGGGGCCGAACCCGGACACCTTCGACTACCTCCCCGACTGAGCGGACGCGTCGGGCCCTCGTCACCGCCTTCACGACCGGTGGGGAGGGCCCGCCGGCCGGGCCGGGAACCCGTGCCGCTGGCCTCAGGCCGGCGCGACCACATCGACCAGGAAGACCTGGCTGTCTGACGCTGTGCACTGCTGACGGGCCAGTTCCGCGCCGCTGGCCGTCGCGTTTCCCTTGATTCCGAAACAGGCGTCGTTCGCCGCCGAGCGCAGCCGGTAGGCGCTCGCCCCGGCGGGTTCGAGCCGGAACAGTTGCCGGGAACCGCCGGCCACGCAGTCCGTCCAGGGCTCGACCAGGCCCGTCCCGGGGTCGGAATCGCGCACCGTCAGGCACCCGAAGCCCTGGGTCGGGTGGTTCCACTTCATCTGGTGCAGGCCGTCGGCCACGAGTTGCAGGATGGTCTGTGGCGGCTCCGCGCCCGCGCAGGCCCGCTGGACCACGACGGCGTGTTCGTACTGTCCCGTACTGTCCCGGCCCTCGGTCAGGCAGAACTCGGGTACGCCCACCGGGCGGATCCGCACCACGCTTCCTCCGGTGGCCAAGCGCGGGCCGGCGGGCGTGGACGCGTCAGCCCCACCCGGCGGCGCGGCCGGTTCCTCTTCGCGGAGCAGGACCATCGCGCTGACGGCGACCAGCACGACGGCGACCAGCACGGCCACCCCGATCCCCACGCGGCGTCGCCACGGGGCCGGCGGGCGTGCCGGGCGTGCCGGTGGCGGCGGAACCGTTGCCGGGGAACTGCTCGCGGCCAACCTGGCGCGAGCCGCCGACCAGCTCGTGACCTGTTCCTCGCTCCCCGTGCAGGCACGCACGAACGCGGTCAGCACCTCCGGCCGTGGCAGGTTGGGCCGGCGCAGCACATCCGCCGTGGTGCTTCGGGGCAGGACGTCGCCCCAGCCGACCGCACGCTGCTCCAACTCCCGGAGGGTGCACCCGGACAGCTCCTTGAGCTGTCGCATCATCCCGACGAACTCGCTCGCGTCGCGTGCCGTTTCCGGCCGAACACTCCCTGTTCCCACCACGCTCATGCTGCCGGTAGTCCCAGTTCCGGGCAACCTCCGCTGCCTGATGCGCCAGGCATGCTGCGGACAACCGTTCCGGACAGGCCCGTGACCTGCCCGGACAACAGTTCCCTGTCCGGGACACCCGACTTCCCTTCCAGTCGTCGCCGCCATTGGACAAGCTGAGGAGACAGCCACGGGGGGTCGGGGCGGGGGAGTCAGTCGACGGCTCCCCCGTGCCGACGGGTGTCCCACACCGGGAAGGGCGCCGGGGCGGTCAGCGGGTGAGCGCGAAGCGCCAGTCGTTGCAGCGCATCCACCGGCCCGGCGGGTACTCGAATTCGGTCTCGCCGAGCAGCGCGAAGCCGGCCTTGCGGCAGACGGCGTTCGACGGTGGGTTGCCCACCGAGGGGTACGCGTGGGCGTGCCGGTGGGTCCGCTCGGCGCGGGCCAGGGCCAGCGCCTCGCGCACCGCCGCGGTGGCCAGCCCGCGCCCCTGGTACGCGGGCAGGATCGCCCAACCCATCTCGTACACCGGCTCGTCGTGCCAGACCCGCTCCCAGAAGCCGACGCTGCCGACCTTGACCCGCTCGGGCAGCACGACGGTGAACATGTTCCCGCTGCCAGGGCCGGGCCCGGCCACGTAACGGGCGTGCCGGGCGACGACCTGTTCCTCGGTCTCCGGGCCCCCGGTGTGCTCCCGGACCTCGTGGATGTTGAGCCGGCGCAGCAGGTCGAGGTCGCCCTCGGCCCACCGCTCGATGCGCACCCCCGCCGACGTCCCGCCCATATGGCCCTCCTCCGTGCTCGGTGCGCCCAGTCAACCTCAAACCACCGACAGCCCGGCGCGCGTCGGTGGGGCCGGTACGGTCCCGGGCGTGACGGGACACGACTGGTCTGACGTACGACAGAAGCTGAGCCTCCTGGCCGCCGCGCCGACGGCCGACGAGGTGTTCGGGACGGACGGGCACGGCTGGGAGCTGGAGCCGCCGCTGACCCCGGCGGAGCTGGCCGAGCTGGAGGGCCAGTTCGAGGTGGAGCTGCCGGCGGAGTACCGGTCGTTCCTGCTCCAGGCCGGCCAGGGCGGCGCGGGCCCGGCGTACGGGCTGTTCCCGCCGAGGCGGGTCGACGGCCGGTGGCAGTGGGAGGGCGACGGCGCCGACATGACGACCCCGGATTCCCTGGTCCGGCCGTTCCCCTACACCGAGGCGTTCAACCAGGCGGACGACGTGCCCGAGATGCCCGAGGAGGACGACTTCGCCTCGGCCGAGGAGTACGCCACGGCCGAGGAGGCCTGGTGGGAACAGCACAACGCGATCATGTACGACGAGGCTCACTTCGTCGGCCTGCTGTACCTGTGCCACAAGGGCTGCGCCCTGCGGGACGTCCTGGTGGTCACCGGGCCGGCCCGGGGCACGATGTGGGCCGACGGCACCGCCGAGGAGGGCGGGCTGGAGCCGCTGCTGGACGACGACGGCACGCCGCTGGGCTTCGCCGGGTGGTACCGCCGCTGGCTGGACGAGGCGGCGCGTCGCGTCGCGGGGGCGGGAGCGGCCCGCCCCTGACTCCGGCGGCCGGTCGGGGGCCGGCGCGCGACGGCGAACCGGCGGCCGGTCAGCGGGCGTCGGTGACCACGTGGGAGCAGGCGGCGCAGGCGGCGGCGCCCTGCTCGGCGTACCACCGGCAGGAGCGCCGGATCGCGCAGCGCGGCAGCTCGGCCTCGGTCGCCCCGGTGACCTCGCGGTACGAGTCGGCGACGCGGGCACCGAGGCCGCAGTGGTCGCCCGTCCAGAAGCCGCAGGACGAGGTGACGCAGGGGCCGGCGAGCCGGTACCGGGACTCGACCGGCTCCGGCGACCCGGCGACCGTGGCGAGCGCGACCTCGGCCGGGAGTTGCGGCGTGACGTAGGCGACCCGCCCCGCCGGAGTGATCATGCCGAGGAAGACGGTGGCGTTGGCCGCCGGCGTACTCGGGCACATCCGCTCCGGCGGGTCCGGCCGATGGTGGGGCTGGGTCACTTCTGGATCCAGAACCCGAGGTCGTTGATCTTCTGGCCGATCTCGTCGGCGAACGGGCCGTTGATCACCCACAGCCCATACCACTCGGGCCGGAGCTTGATGTTGCCATGCCCGACGGTGAGCGGGTTGGTGAGCTTGCTGCCGGCCACGCTCAGGGCGTTGAGGCCGGCCTTCTGGATCTCCCGGGAGATGAGGCTCTGCTGGTCGGCGGTGAGGTCGACCCCGTCGACGACGAACCGGAACTCGCTGCGTGCCATCTGCTGTCTCTTCTCTACTGGTAGGACTCGGTGCCCAGGCCGAGCCGCAGGCTCGCCCTGGTGAAGGCCGCCCACCCGGCGCGGGAGGCGACGTCGGCGCGATGGCCGGACCGGGCCAGCGCCCGGTTGGCGTGGTCCCGCCAGTCGGTGGTGCCCGCCACCGCGAAGCCCCACAGCTCGCGGCACGCCGCCCCGGCGAAGGCGACCTGCTCGGGTGAGCCGGTGAACGCGGCGGGCCCGTCGGTCACCCGCAGCCCGCCGCCGGGCAGCCGCCGGACGGAGGGGAAGTGGTGGTACAGGCTGGCCTCGGTGGCCAGGTGGGCGGCGTCCCGCCGGGCGGCGGTGAAACCGTCGGCGAGGTGCTCGCCCCGCCGTACGCGCAGGGTGTGCAGGGTGAAGGCGTCGCCGGTGGCGGTCGGCTCGCCGACCACCTCCACCGGGGCGCTCCACGACGGGGGCGAGTTGGCCGACCAGAAGGCCAACCAGGCGGTCAGCCGCTCGTGGAGGTCGGCCTGGAATCCGGCCGTGGCAGGGCCGATGCCGGTCACCAGGAGGCGGGCGGCGGCGATCCGGTCATGGGCGACGGGCGCACCGGCGAGCCCGGTGGACGCGGTGGATGGGGCGGCCTCGGCGGCGGTCCCGGCGACGGCGGTGAGCGCCGAAGCGGCGGCCGCGCCGACGAGGAGACGCCGACGGGATAGGGAAGGAGGAAGGGCTTTCATGGCCCGCCTTTCGGTGACGGCCTTTGCCCGGGGACTCTATCGACCTGGGTAGATCACCAGAGCGGTTCTTCTATCGGGACAGCGACAGGAAAGCTGGGAATCGCTGGCGGCGGAAATCGCTGGTTCATGCATGTCCACCGGCTGAAGATCCAGCCGAGCTGGCATTGATGCCGACGCATGGACAGACACCGGCGCGTGGACCAACACCGGCAGGGTCATTGCGTTGTCGCGGGTGCGGTCTCTGGTCGGCCCGGGGACCGTGGCCCGGGGCGGAGCTGTGGGCGCGGCGGTCGATGCCGTGGGGCGGCGCCTATGGAGCTGAGTCGTTTACGTCATCACCGCCGGTCGGGCCACCGCCGTCGCGTTACCAACCGCCGTCGCGTTACCAACCGCCGTCGCGTTACGCACCGCTCCGTCGGGTCGTCGCTTGCGTTCGCCGATCGCGGCGGGCGTGGCTGATGTCGTATCCGACTCAGCTCCATAGGCGCCGGGAGGCATACCTGCCGTGGAGCGGCGCCCACGCCAGGACCCCCAGACCTCCTGATCGAAACGCTTCCTCCCGACTTCGCAATCGCCCTGCCAACACCGGCGCATGAACCGACAACAGCGCGTGGGCCGACAACAGCGCGTGGGCCGACAACAGCCGGACGACTCTTGGCGTCGATGGCGTCCGCGAGTTCGGCGACGCCGGGGTGGGCTGACCCTGCCGGCCCGCCGCGCCCGTGGCGCCGGCGGGGCGGCGGGTCAGGGCTTGCGGGCGACCGCGCCGTAGATGGACGCCTCGGCCAGCGGCGGTCGCTCGGACTCGGGCACCTCGGCACGCCACTGCGTCACCGGGACGACCCCCGGCTCAACCAGCTCCAGGCCGTCGAAGAACCGGGCGAACTCCGCCCGGGACCGGGGGACGGCTTCCCGTTCGACCGTGCGCGCCGCCAGCTCGACGTTCATCCGCGCGACGACCTCGGCGGGCATGAGGTCGATGGTGACGTGGCTCAGCGCCAGGTAGCTGCCCGACGGCAGCGCCTCGACCAGCCGGCCGACCACCTCGTACGGCCGGTCGGCGTCGGTCAGGAAGTGCACGACCGCGACCAGGAGCAGCGCCACCGGCCGGGACAGGTCCAGCGTGCGGCGCAGCTCATCGGCGGCCAGGATGCGCTCCGGGTCGCGCAGGTCGGCGTCCAGGTATGCCGTCGCGCCGGCCCGGCAGCTGGTCAGCAGCGCCCGCGCGTGGGCCAGCACCATCGGGTCGTTGTCGGCGTACAGGACCCGCGACTCGGGGGCCACGGCCTGGGCCACCTCGTGGGTGTTGTCGGCCGTCGGGATGCCGGTGCCGATGTCGAGGAACTGCCGGACCCCGGCCTCGGCGGCCAGGTACCGTACCGCCCGCTGGAGAAAGGCCCGGTTCTCCCGGGCGAGGGTGCGGATCGCCGGGTACGCGGCCGCGATCCGGTCGCCGGACTCCCGGTCCACGGCGAAGTTGTCCTTGCCGCCGAGCCAGTAGTTGTAGCGCCGGGCGGGGTGGGGCACGCTGGTGTCGAATCGGTCGGAGAGCCGAGCGGTGTGGTCGTCCTGAGGGGTTGCGGAACCCACGGGAATCCTCATCGTTCGTGCGGCCAGGAAAGGCTCCGGCCCGCCGCAGGTTCCCGGTCGGCCGGCGCCCCCACACAGCGTATGCGTCAGATCGCCGGACCGCTGACCCGCCGATCATCGCGGGTGGACACTCCGTGTCTTCTCTGGCCGGCGGGTGCGGTCAGCGGTCGCAGTCGTCGGGCAGGTGGATGCGGGCGGCGGGCACCCCGGCGGCGAGCAGCCGCAGCCGCGTGCCGGCCACCATCGTGGGTGGGCCGCAGGCGTACACCTCCTGGCCCGGCCGATGGTGCCGCAGCGCGACGGTGAGGGCGTCGCCCCGCTCGTCGGGCTCGGCGTGCTCGTCGTGGGAGAACGCGGGCACCACGGTCAGCCAGTCGTGGGCGGTCTGGAGCTTGTCGAGGCTGATCGGGTCGTACAGGTCGGCGAAGGCGCGGATGCCGACGACCAGGGTCACCCGCCGGCCGGCCCTGGTCGCCTGCTCGGCGGCGACCTGCTCGACCAGGGCGCGCAGCGGGGCGAGGCCGGTGCCCCCGGCGACGAGAAGCAGGTCGGCGGTCGAGTCGGGGGCGAGCGTGAGGCCGGCGCCGCGGGGCGGGCCGAGCCAGAGCTGCTCGCCGGGGCGTACCCGGTCGACGAGGCTGCGGGAGACGGTGCCGGCGGCGCGGACGTGCAGCTCGATAGTGCCGTCGGGGCGGGGCGCGTTGGCGGGTGAGTACCAGCGCCACCGGCCGGGCAGGCCGGGCACGCTGACCGGGACGGCCTGGCCGGGGCGGAACGGCAGCCGCCGCCAGGGACGTACGGTGAGAATGGCGACGCCCTCGGCGGGCCGGTCGTGGTCGAGCACCTCGACCGGCCACCAGGCCGGGCCGTCGCCGACGCGGGCGGCGGCGTGCCGGACGGCGGTCAGCGCGCGGACGGCGGCCCGGTCCCAGGCGGCGGCCAGCGCGGTCGTCCACTGTGGGCGGGCGTGGCGGGCCACCGTGGCGACCAGGGCGTCGCCGACCAGCACCTGGTGGTGCGGGCCGAGGTGACAGTCGCGCCAGGCCCGGCCGAGAACGGTCAGCAGCGCGGCCCGCCCGGCCCGGTCGTCGTCGCCGGTGGCGAGCTGGCCGAGGGCCGCCAGGAACAGGGGCGCGTCCCGTTCGGACAGCAGGGCGGGCATCCGGTCGGCGAGCGTGCACCAGAAGTGGTCGGCGGCCCGGTCGATGCCGGCGACGGTGACCGCCCAAGAGGCGGCGAGGTCGACGTCCCTCACCGGCCGGCCCCGGTTGGATGTGCCTCTCCGACGGCCCTGGCTGGGCGTGCCTCCCCGGCGGTCCCCGTTGGGCGTGCCTCCCCGGCGAAGGCGGCGCGGGCTGCGGCGATCGCGGCCTGCGGCACGTCGAGCGCCCAGAGCACCCCGGCGAGGTAGTCGACCAGCCGCCGGTGCTGCTCCTCCCCCAGCCCGAGCCCCGGCCAGGCGTCCGCCGCCGCGCGCCCGTCGAGCGCCGCGCCGAGGGTCGCCGCCAGGTGGTCGGCGAACCGGCCCAGATCGACCCCGACCAGGTACGGCTCCAGCTCCGCGTCCGCCGCTACCAGCCGCAGCCATTGCCACACGGCCTCCCGCACGACCTCGTCCGAGTACGCCACGTTCACGCTCCCTGCTGAAAGGAGGAGCCCTCGTCATCGGATTCGATGCGGGGAGGGCCCCGGTTGATCGGTGGAATGGCGCCGGGGCGGGCGGGGGCGGGGACGCGTCGGGGGAGGACGCATCCCCGGAGCCAGCACCCGCCCCGGGCCATGCGTCCACCCTCGTCGTGGGCATACTCGGCCAGAATGACTACACACTGCACTTGGTCGGTAACCGCACTGCACCCGCTGCCGATACGCTGCCCGAAGGCGACTCGACGTGACCGAAGGTGGCGCGATGACGACGGTGCAGCGGTGGACCGGCCGGGAGACCAGGGCTCTGCGGCATGCGCTGCGGATGAGCATCCGGGACTTCGCCGCGCACCTGGGCGTGGCCGAACGCACCGTGTCGAAGTGGGAGGCCGGGCAAGAAACCGTCTGCCCACGCCCGGAGATGCAGGCCGCCCTCGACACGGCGCTTGGCAGGGCTTCACACAAGGCAGTAGCCAGGTTCAGCACAACCCTGGGCCACAGCCCTCAACCCAGCGGAGAGACCGCCGGCAGGTATCGCGTCCAGTCCCACAAGTTCATCCCGGCATACCTGGGCGCGGCAACGGCGGAACGTCTTGCCTCCGTGACGGCCCTGACGCCACGCCCGCATCAGTGGCTGGACGTGTCGACAACCAGAATTCCGTCTCCGGAAGGGAGCTGCACCGCTCACGTGTACGCCTGCGGTGTGGTGGTGTTGCACCTGGTGCAGGATCTCGAACTCACCGGACTCAGCTCGCTGGCAACGTGGCGTTACAGGAGCTACGAGGACGACCTGCCGTGGGCGGCCGAACAGATCACCGGCTTCCTGCTCGCCGGCCTCGCTGATAAAGCCGTCGAACCGGAGTACGTCCTGTCGATGTATGTCCTTAGCGAGTCGGCGTGGACCGGCGACCAACTGGACAATGCGCTCCGGTTGATCAGCCTGCCGTCGGTGCTGGTCGACCGACATTCGGCCGCAGAACCGCAACCGGTCGAGAATCACATCGAGAGCAGGCTGCTGACCGAGGGGTTCGAGCAGGCTGCGGTCGAGCCGTTCGGCGTCAACGGAGTATCGGTCGGCTATGCGAGCTGGTCCGGATTGGCATACCACGCGCTCTCCCCGGAGCGTGCGTTACCGGTCGATGACCTGGTGGCCTGCGAGATCGACGTCCAGATGCTCTGGGCCTACTGTCGACACATCCAGCGCGCAGTCGAGGAGACCCACGACCCGATGATGCCTCCGAGGTTCGGCTGGCGGTTCCTGCGGGCGGCGCACTCACGCCTGGCCACCGCCCGCGTCCGCGAGACCGCACAGCACTGCATGATGCGACAGGCAGTTCTGCGCACGAGCGGCTTGTCGGAGCGGCTCGTTCAGGCGCAGGCCGCGCTCAGGGAGACCGAGGCCTTGAGTGACAGGGTCAGCGCATGAGTACGACGCGGGCAGCCCTGGTCGTCATCGACATGCAGAACGGCTTCATCAACAATCGCAGCCGACACGTCATCCCAAAGGTCGTGGAGTTGGTCGAGCGCTGGGAGGCAGCCGGGCGGCCGGTGGTCTTCACCCGCTACCACAACTACCCAGGCAGTCCCTTCGAGCGGCTGATCCACTGGACCGCCGTGCAGGGCCCGCCAGCGACTGAGATCGTGCCGGAGCTGACAGCGCATACAGACCGGGCACGAGCGGTCATCGACAAGCGGATCTACTCGTATTTCTCCTCAGAAGGAGCTGACCTGGCGGAGCAGGAGGGCTGGACAGACCTGATCTTCTGCGGGGTGGCGACGGAAAGCTGTGTCCTGAAGTCGGCGGTGGACGCCTTCGAGCGGGATCTGACCCCCTGGCTGGTGACCGACGCCTCCGCCAGCCACGGCGGGCAGGCAGCCCACGACGCGGGTCTGTTGGTTGCCCGACGCTTCATCGGGGCTGGGCAGCTCATCACCGTCAGCGAAGTGGAGGACTCCCTCAAACGTCGCCACCCGAGGCCGCCTCGGGCAGTCGCTCAGGGGCGATGACCGACGGTCGCGCTCCGTCGACCTCCCGACGGAAGAAGGACTCGATCGGCTCGGCAACGTCAAGCAGCGTCAGCAACTGTGTCCAGCAGACGTCGATGAGGTCAGGGTTGACGAAGTTGTCCGCCCTAATCGGGGTGCCGGTCCAGTGGAAGCGAGATCGGCTGCTGTGAGCGGCTACGCCGAACTACTCCCGGTTGCCTTCGAGGCGGTCGGGCGAGGAGCGGAGGCCATGCGGGGACGCTCACCGGGATCGCTGACCGTCAAGGGCGACCGGGACCTTGCCTCCGACTTGGACTTCACGATCGAGCGGGAGCTGCGCGCCTTCCTCCGCCATGCAACACCAGCCATCGGCTTCCTCGGCGAGGAGGAGGAGGGCTGCACAGGTTTAGCAGAGTTGCAGTGGGTTCTCGACCCCATCGACGGCACCGCCAACTTCGTACGCGGAATCCCCCTGTGCGCCGTCTCGCTCGGGCTGCTCCACCGCGACGACGCCGTACTTGGCGTCATCGAACTGCCCTTCCTCGGCAGCCGTTACGCCGCCGCCAGAGGCGATGGGGCGAGCCTCAACGGCCAGCCGATCAAGGCCAGCACCGTCGAAGACCTGAGCGAGGCGATCGTCGCCATCGGCGACTATGCAGTGGGACCAGACGCGTCCGCGAAGAACAGGCTGCGTCTCGCACTGACGGCTCGGCTCGCCGAAAAGGCACAACGGGTACGGATGACCGGGTCGGCCGCCCTCGACCTGGCGTGGCTCGCCGAAGGCCGGATCGATGCGGCGCTGACCCTGTCCAACCATGCATGGGACATGGCCGCAGGAGTGGCGATAGCACGGGAGGCGGGAGCCTCGGTGGTCGACCGCGACGGCACGAGCCACGATGCGCTCTCGGCAATGACGATCGCCGCAGCCCCCGCGTTGTCTGACACGCTGCTGACCCTTCTCGCGAAGGCGGATTCCCAACAGACGTCACCAGATGAGATCGCCTCGGGCAGCTACTGAGCGTCGAATGCCGGCGGCCTGGTCCCGTCGACCTCACGAGCGAAGAACGAGTCGAACGGCTCGGCCTTGTCCAGCAGCGCCGTGACCTGCGCTCGGCAGCCTTCGACTACCGCCGGGTCGACGAACTTGTTCGCCTCGACCGGCGTGCCACTCTCGTCGTACCTGACCTCGTACACCGCCTGCCCGCCGATGACCATCAGCTCCGGCACAGTGCCGTGTTCCTCCTCCATCTCCCCGACGAGACTGGCGTCGAGCACCCGGATCCGCTCGCCGGCATCGGCCCGGTAGCGGAGGAAGTGCAGCTCCCAGATCAGGTACGGGGTGAGTGGCAGCTCGACGATCCGCAGGCGCCGCAGCCCGGAGCCGCGTTCCTCCAGTTGCCGGAAGAACCGCACCAGCTCCGGGTTGGGCTCGGCGGCGATGCGCAGCGCCTCCCGCCACCGGCCCTCCGCGTACGCCTCCCAGCTCGGGCTGCCCGGCTCGCGGAACGTCTGGATCCGCTCGGTCTTGACGATCGGGCCGTCGACGGCTTCGACGGTCGCATAGAAGTCGGCGTCGTACTCCGCGAGATCCAGGCGCTTACCCATCGCCGAGCTGAGCAGGTCACGCATCCGGGATGTCCGGCTTCGCCGCAACAATCATGCTGCGTGGGATGCATCTCTGGCCTGGTCCGGCCCAGCCTGGTCCAGCCTGCAAGATCGCGCTCGATCCGGGAAGTAGTGGCCTTCCGCCGCGACGGAGGCCACTATTTCCGTGTTCGAGCGCGATCTTGCTTAGCTCGTGGCCCCTGATTACTCCGCCCGGGCGCCCGAGCCGGGTAGCGATCATCTCGTCCTCTCCGACACGGAGGCTTTCCACCTGTCACCGCCATCCTTAGCAGATTTCCCTGTCTTCCTACCCGCAGAAATACCCCCAACCGGCAAACTCGTCGGGGGTAAAAGATCAACGTGGCCGGGGTCCCGGCGGCGAGCAGGCCCAGCCGCGACCCGGCGACCATTGGCGGCGACCCACCGACAGGTAGCTGCCCTGACGCCAGCCGATTCCCCATCGCCGACCGGAGCAGGCTCGGAGGCGCGCGGGCGGCTGTGGACGCCAGCCGCGAGCACGAAGGCCGCCACCGCGATGACCGCCCTGCTCTTGGCATGCCACCTCGTTCCACCTGCGGCTCTCGCCGAGGGGTTAGGCCGCCTTGCCTCGGGTAGACGGGCGCTCAGGTGTCACCCGTGACACCCCCGCCAATCGGACCGTAGCGAAGCGGGGTTGGTGCGGCATGCGCGACAAGTGGCTCTGACTTTGCCAGAAAAGAAAAGTGCGTCAGGAATGCGGCTCGTGATGCGACTGCGCGACGGCAGAAAGAGGGCAACCAATGGGATGGCGAGTGGCACGCAGCTTGGAGGTACTGCTGGCACAGCTCAACGCGCGGTTTCCCGGCCGCAGTGTCACCTCTGACGGCTCAATCGGGGATGCTGACCACCAGAAGCGGGACAGCGACCACAACCCATGGTACGGGCCTGGAATCGTCACCGCGCGGGATTACACCCACGATCCGGAACACGGGTTGGACATCCAGCAGATCGCTGACCAACTTCTGGAAAGCCGCGATCCCCGAATCAAGTACGTCATCGCCAACCGTCAGATAGCGACCGCCGGATCCTGGCAGTGGGCCCCGTACAACGGAACGAACCCGCACGACAAGCATGTCCACCTCTCGGTGGTGGCGGATCCGCGCTGCGACGACGAGCAGCCGTGGGCCCTGCCGGTGCTGGGCGAGGTGGCCCCCGATGGCGGCGCGGAGGAACCCAACTTCACCACCCGGGGCAATGGCGTCAACGTTCGGAAGGAACCCCGCCTGGGCGCACCGGTGGTAACGACTCTGGCGGGCCCGACCAGGGTGCACGTGTCCTGCCAGACGCGTGGCGACCAGGTGGACGCGGCGGGCCGGAGCAGCGATGCCTGGGCCCATCTCAGCGCCCAGGGCGGCTACGTCTCCAACGTCTACATCGACCACCCCGAAACGTGGCTCCCGGATGTGAGCGACTGTTGACAACAGGAGGCTTCCCTCGCCATGCATGAGAGCGTCCGTAACTACTGGATTGCCTTCAACGATCCACTCGAAGGACGGGTGCATTTCATGTACCTCGATCAGAAGGGGTGGCTGAGCACCGGCATCGGCAACAAGATCGATGAGACGGTCAAGGCCAACTCGGCGCCGAGCCCTGCGGAGCGGTCGGCATCGCTGGCTCTTGCCGGCCAGTTGCGCTGGCTGGACGGCAACGACTCCGAAGCCACACCGGACCAGGTCGCCACCGACTGGGACGCCGTGAAGGCACGCCTCGATCTGGCGCCGAAAGGGCATCTCGCATTCCAGCCACTGACCGCGTTGCACGTGCAGAACGAAGAGATCGACCGCCACGTTTTTGCCAAGCTGGACGAGATGGAGTCCGTTCTCACCGGTCGTCCGGAGTTTCGCGACTTCGCCACTTGGCCGGCGAACGCTCAACTAGCGGTTCTGAGCATGTCGTGGGGGCTGGGACCGGCATTCAAATTTCCCCGGTTCCAGGAACATGTTGCGGCGCGCGACTGGAACGGTGCCGCCCCCGAGTCCCACTTCACCCCGGACGAGGGGACCATCAAGATCCGGAACAATCTCGACCGGGAGCACCTGCTGATCGCGCAGATCGTCGAGGACCAAGGGCTGCCCAAGGAGCAGATCGCAATGAAAATCTCCGACGTCTTCGGAGTGCAGGGCGCGCTGCTCGCCCTTGGTTGCAAGCCGGGGCCGCAGGACGGTGCGGACGGCCCCTCCACCCAGAGCGCCGTCCGGGAATTCCAGCGGAACTCCAGCCTGGACCCGAACGGCTCCTTCGAGGACGAGGCCATGCTGGGAGCCCTGCGCTCCGAGCTCACCAACCGCGGCTTCACGGTTGTGGGTGGCTGACATGAACGACCCGCCAACTCCCGGGTAACCATCCCGGACGTTGGCGGGCCGTTCGAGCTTGGACCGGGGGTCACCCCTTGGGGGGCAGCACCGGGGGTACCAGGCACAGCCAGCCGATCACCTGCAGACCCTTGCGGGTCAAGGTCCCGCTGGCCTTGTCGAAGTCGGCGGCGGCGATGCAGAACGGACCGAGGCTGGTGCTGCGCGGCAGGGTCTCCAGGTCAGCTCCGCTCCACGTGGCGGTGATGGTGAGATTGCGAATCACCAGCATGCCGACGGTGACCAGGGAGACCTCACCCTCCGGCTGGGTGGCCGAGCCGCTGCTGATCTTTCCCGCCGCGTACCCCGGCACCGACCAGTCGGAGCGGTGCAGGAACGGCTCGTTCCACCAGGGCCGCTCCAGTTGCACATGGCAGTATTCGAACGAAACGGCGAACTGGCCGGACGTTGCGGCTGTGGGCACCGTCTCGCCGTCCACCGCCACGGCCGCCGCCTGGCAGCCGAGGGCCGCGCCGAGCTGCGGATCGATCTCCGCCCCGGCCGGCTGGGCGGTCACCTCCGGTGCTCTCGCCGCGATCGAGGCAAGCGTCGGGGCAGGCTGGCCCGCCTCGGTCAGCTCGGCCGGCATCAGGCGTTGAACTTCGGCCGGCCGTTCGGCCGCCGCCGGTGCGGGCTCGCTCTGCGCCGCGTACGCCACGTAGTTGACCAGGTCTGCCTGTTGTGGGTCTTTCGGCACCTGGAAGGTGAACTGAGGCTGACCGGCGGGGTTGGTCCCCGCCGGCTGCTCGGACACCAGTGGCGCGGACATCAACTGCGGCATGTTGCCGGGCCCCAGCACGCCGCCCGACCCGCCCCCTCCTCCTGAGGGTGGTGCGGCCGGAGTCGCCGGTGCCGCGGGCTCTGCGGGCGGGGCCGTCCCCACCGAGTACGTGTTCCAGCCGGCGGCCTCGGCGGTGAACCAGTCCGGCGGCGACATCGACGTCTCGTACAGGGTGGCGATGCCCACGGGGGCGGGAAGCTTGTTGTGGTCCAGCGCCCGGACCGCGGCGTCCTTCGCCGCCGTGAAGGCCGCCCGTTCGGCGTCACTGGCGGGGGGCGGCGCGCCGGCGCTCGCGCGGACAATGTTCTCGTACCAGGCGGACAGCCGGCCGCCACCGCGTGGCAGGAACCAACCGTTCTTGAGCGCGTTGGCGGCGGGCAACTGGTCGGCCAGGTCCGCCGCCCGCTGGCGGGAGCGGATGTTGCTCGCCGCGCCGTCGGGACCGGTGAACTCCTGCGCGGACAGCGGCCGACCGAGGCTGTCGAAGACCAGGAAGACGCTGCCTGGCCCCTCGCCGCCGGTGACCGGCAACTTGCTCGCGAAAAACTCTTTCAGGTGGGCGGCGAGGTCGTCGAGTGTGACGGGCATGGTCAGCTCCTCTCCCGGCACGCGCTACGGCTTGGGCAGACTCGGGTCGTCCTGCGGCGGCGACAACGGCAGTACTTCGCTCAGGTAGGCGATGATGTTCGAGCCGTTGATCACCAACGAGTCCCCCTCGAACCAGGACCCGTAGTCGGCGCGTACGTCGTTGCCGCCCTCGTCCTTGAAGTCGCCCTGGTAACGGCCGTCCGTGTGGGAGAAGCCCCCGGTGACCGCCAGCGGCCCGAACACCGGGATGCTCACGTTGCCGCCGAACGAACTGCCCCCGCTGCTGCCGGAGCCGGAGTGCTTGTTCCAGTAGCTGGTCAAGGTGTCCTGCACGCTGCCCCACTTCTTGGTGGTGATGCGTACGTTGCGCACCACCAGCACGTGGGTGGGGAGCATCGGCAACCGCCGGTCCTTGCCGGCCTCGCCGACCTGCCCGTCGATGGTGCCGTCGCTGATCGCACCCTTGCGCTCTCCGCGCAGGAACCAGTTCTGCATGTAGAAAAGGTCGGTGGTCAGCCACGGGCGCTTGATCTCGATCAGCCCGTACTGCAACTCGATGGACAGGTCCTCGGCGTTACTGGTCATCTTGGTGCCGTCGCAGGCGGTGTCGGAGAACTGGCTCTGGGTCGAGCTCTCGTAGTCGGAATAGGTGCCGCCGAAGCCGAACCCGACGATCGACATGCCGACACTGCCGCTGTTCGACGAGGAACTGCCGCTCCAGTTTCCGGTGCTGAGGTTGTAGCCGTGCTTCTCGTAGTGGGTGCGGTAGTCACCCGCCGCCCGGGTCAGCGTGTTCCAGCCGATGTCGTTGGCCTCCAAGGTCGCCCACTCACTGGGGTCCAGGTAGGTGTACGCCGCTTTGGCGGTCGTGCCGACGACCGGCAGCATCCAGCTTTCCAATTGTTTCCTGGCCCGTTCGATCATGCCCTGCTCGAGCGGGATGCCGAGGGAGTTCAAGGTGGCCAGGGCACCCTCGACCGCCTCGGCCCCCTGCGTCTTCCAGGTGTCGTACGCCTGATTGACCTTTGCCAGGAACTCGTCGGAGAGCAGGCCCCAGGAGTCGGCCTGGGCCGGGTCGCTCAAGATCTGGTTCTGCGCCCTGGCGTATTCACCCTTCGCCTTGCCGTATGCGATTTGGTTTTCCTTGTACCGCTTGTACGTATCAGTGTCCGTGCGGTCCGCGTTGAACAGGACGGCCTGGGCCTTGGCGATGTCCTCCTTGTCCTTCTCCGACCGCTCCGGCAGCGGGCACGCTTCCATGGCCGCCAGGAGCCCCATGTACTGGATCCCCAGGTGTCGGCCACCTCCGTACCACTGTGCGGTGCCG
Source organism: Micromonospora sp. NBC_01412 (assembly GCF_045040215.1). Classification (NCBI taxonomy): domain Bacteria; kingdom Bacillati; phylum Actinomycetota; class Actinomycetes; order Micromonosporales; family Micromonosporaceae; genus Micromonospora; species Micromonospora sp. NBC_01412. The sequence goes on along the minus strand of NZ_CP109528.1, from coordinate 4,395,315 downwards.
TCATTGGTCACCATGAGCAGCTTGTCGAACTTCTCGCCCGTACGGAACGTCGCCTCCATCGCGCGCTTGATGCCGTCGTTCGCCGGTGGCGCCGCCGAGCCGGGGTTGGGCGGCCCGGGTATCCCGGGGGTAGGCGGAGTGCCGCCGATCGGGCTCCACGGGCGGGCGTAGTCGCGCGGGTTGATCATTTCGCCGGGATGCAGTTGGGCATACACGAAGCCGGTGGTCGCCGTGCCGTCGGTGCGGGTCGGTCGGCTCTCCTTGATCTGGGTGATGATCTGGTTGAAGATGTCGACCGCGAGCGCTTTCGAGTGGTCCTCAATGGCCACGGGGATCAGCTCCTTACCTGCTTGTGATTCGCGACCGCACAGGGTGGTACGACTGCCGAGCGGGTGCCGGACACGGACGACGCGACGGCCATCCTCAGCACCTGCCCGGCGGTCAGCGGCAGGAGCCATTTCAGGACAGCCCGCGCGGTATCCCCCTGCGCCGGAGGTTCAAACCTTCGTGGGCGGCTTCGGCGCAAGGCTCCGGTCGGCCGGGCGGAACTTCAGCGACAGCGAGACAGCCGAGTGTTTACTGAGGAGGAGCGGCGTGCACGACTGCGATTGGAGCTGTCATGCTCAACAGTTCGGCTCAACCTCCCGGTCCACCGCCGAGCCAGGAGCCCGCTTCACCTGCCGGTGACAATCCTAAGAGCAATTCGCGGCCCTCGTCGACCGAAGGCTCCGATCGCATACAGAGGGTGCGCGCGGTGGCAGGGCTGCTCGTGGTGGTCCTGGGTGACGCCGCGATAGCCGCCGCGGCAATTGTTGGTCTGATCATCATGGATGCGGATGCGGCGGACGCTCAATCCGTAGCCATATTGACCAGCGCCTTCACCGCCATCAGCGTGATAACGACCTCGTATTTCGGCATCAGAGCGGTCACGAATACCGCCCAGAGTTCGATTGCCGCCAGGCAGGAGTGATCGGTAGGGCAGCCGTCGACGAGAGCCACGGTCAGACCGTGGACGCCGATTTCGCCAGCCTGGCCAGCAGATGCTGGTGGGCCTCCCAGCCGTCGGGAAACTTCACCGGGACGTTGAGGTGCACCCGCTCGGTCGACGGGTGGGCGTCCAGCAGCTCCGCGATCCCCGCCCGCGCCACCACCACGCACGCGTGCCGGTGCCGGGACGTCAGCACGCACAACCGCCCCGACTCCAGGTGGAACGCCGTCGCGTCCCGCCGCCCCGACAGCGGGTGCAGCACGATCGTCACGTCGTACTCGCGGCCCTGGAGCCGGTTGGCGGTGTCCACCGTGATGCCCGCCCCGGCCTCGCCGAGGCGCGCGCGGATGGCCGCGACCTGGTCGCGGTGCGCGGCTCCGACGGCGATCCGGTCAGCGGTGACCAGCGTGCCGGCCGGCGCGTGCTCGGAGACGGCGACCGCGCCCCGCCGCAACACCCGCAGCGCCAGGGCGGCGCACGCCGCAGCCGCCTCCGCGTCGGTACGCAGGGTGTGCCGCTCCGGCAGCTCGTACAGCGCCCAGCCCGACAACGCCGCCAGCTCCACCGCCGTGTCGACGGCGTCCCCCGGCCCCGACTCCGTGAACGCCAGCGCCCGGTCGTCGCGACCCGTCCCGGCGCGGAACCCGGTGAACGGGTAGAACGCCGCCGCGACCACCGGCGCCGCCGACGCGGGCAGCCGCCACGACACCGGCAGCCGGTACACCGGCAGCTCCGGGTTGTGCCGCAGCAGCACCGCCACCGCGGACTGCATCGGATCCCAGGTCAGACCCGTCCACCGTGCGGTCTCGACCGTCGAGAACGGATCGAGCTGCCCAGGATCCCCCACGAACAACGCCCGCTCGAACCTGCCGGCCACCCGCAACAGGGCGTCCGACCGCATCTGGTACGCCTCGTCGACGATCGCCCACGGCCAGGAACCGTCGGTGACCATGGCCCACTTGGCGGCCGTACCGATGATGACCGCCGGCCCGCCGAGATCGGCGACCTTCGCGGCGACCCGGACCGTGTCGTGACCCTTCACCCGATCGGTCGGCTTGTAGTCGGTGGCCGAGAGACGGCCGATCCGCAGCCCGGGGGCCTTGCGAGCGAGCCGGTCGATCAGGTCGTCGACCTGCTCGTTGGTCTGCGCGATGACGATCAGCGGCTCACCGGCGGCGGCCAACTCGACGGCGGCGCGGACCACGAGGGTCGACTTGCCGGCGCCGGGCGGCGAGTCGACGACCACGCCCCGATGCTCGCCGGAACGCAGGTCGGCCAGCACGGCCGTGATGACCCGCTCCGCCTCGACGGCGGGCGGCACCTCCAGCCCGAGCATCGATCTCCCCTCCCACCAGGTGCTGCGCACCCTACCCGCAGCCACCGACACGGCAGTATCTACCGCTTGCCGCCGCACGGCTGCGATAGAGAGCACGCGGTCCACGGGGCAGGAGAGCCGGCTCGGTGAAGACGGATCGTGCGGTAGGACGATTGCCAAAGGCAATCAATACCAGTACGAACATGAATGTCATCCCGGTGGATTATGACGGCGACCCCGTCAACCGGATTCACACCATCCCAAAGGGGGGCCCATGGCACGCAGCCGCATCGCCGGTGCAGCAGCCATCACACTCGTCTTACCACTTATGGGCGTCCTTCCCGCGTCAGCCGCGACGGCCGCGCCCGGGCAGGCCGTGGCGAAGCAGGCTCAGCCCAGCGACACCCGGGAGCTCACCCGCAAGGACCTCACGCTGGACGGCCGCAAGGTCGAGACGCCGGCCCGCTACCAGCCGCGCGCGCAGGAACGTTCGAAGACCACGTCCGCCGCTACGACGCCGCCGGTCGGCACCGTCCGGCAGTGGCTCGGGATGGACGACTTCCAGGGCCAGCTCTACCGCAAGGACTACACGCTGCGCGGCTCGGGCAACAACGTCGAGGTGTGGGTCGCCAACGACATCGCCTTCCCGGCCGGCGACTGCCGAACCCAGATCCCCTCGTCGACGCAGATCACCGACGAGCAGGTGGCGAGCTTCGTCCACGAGTTCGACACCAACATGTACCCGAAGGAGACGGCCGCGTTCAGCACGCCGCCGGACCGTGACGGCACCAACGCCCTGCTCGGACCGGACGCCAACGGCAACGGCGGCGACTACACCGGCGGCGGCAACAAGACGGTCACCCTGATCGACAACGTCCGGGACGACAACTTCTACCAGTTCCCGGCCAGCCCGACCTACATCGCGGGCTTCTTCTCGGCCCAGTTCAACGAGCTGTTCGACCGCAACGTCATGACCATCGACGCGTTCGACTGGGCCCACCGCACCGGGGCGAACCCGCCGAACGAGCCCACCGACGACCTGTGCACCAGCCGCCCGGCCCGCCCCTTCAACTACGAGGGCACCTTCGCCCACGAGTGGCAGCACCTGGCGCACTACTACACCGACCCCTTCGAGGGAAACTGGGTCAACGAGGGCCTGGCCGACTTCGCCCAGACGCTGACCGGCTACGTCGACACCACGACGACCGTCTTCGACCGGGGAGCCGACAGCCACATCTACTGCTACCAGGGCTTCGGCACGGTGCAGACGCCGTACAACGTCAACCCGCGCGACTGCGGCGGCCCGGAGAACTCGCTCACCCTGTGGGGCGAGAGCCCGAACCCGAACGCGGTGCTCGCCGACTACGGCAACGCGTACTCGTTCATGCAGTTCCTGTACGACCGGTACGGCACGGACATCATCTCCCGGCTGCACAACGACGGCGAACGGCAGGGCCTGGCCAGCCTGGACGCGGCGCTGAAGGCCAAGGGCGTCAGCAAGATGTACCAGGTCATCCACGACTACCAGACGATGACGCTGGTCGACAAGATCGTCGGCGACTCGCGGCGCGGGATCATGCTCGGCGTACCGAAGAGCCGGGTGACCACGCCGAGCCTGCGCTCCACGGTCAACCTGGCCAACCCGGCCGCCAACGCCGCCCCCGGGGCGGCGCCGAACGGGGCCGACTTCGTACCGCTGCAGAAGGCCGACGGGCAGCTCCTGCGCGGCCGTGACCTGCGGTCGCTGTCGTTCCAGGGCGCCACGACGCTGCCGCCGCTGCCGCTGGCGTGGACCGTCGTGCCGAACGACCCGGACCGCTCCGGTAACCCGGTCCTGTGGTCCGGGAACGCCAACAACATCGACGCCGCCGCGGTCACGTCGGTCGCCGTACCGACCGCCGACCCGACGCTGCGCTTCGCCGCCAAGTACGGTGCGGAGTTCGGCTTCGACTACGGCTACGTCACCGTCTCCACCGACGGCGGCGCGACCTACACCGCCATCCCCGGCGACAAGACGATCGACGGGCCGTTCGGTCCGGCGCTCAACGGGACGACCAACGGGTTCGAGGCGCACTCGTACGACCTGTCCGCGTACGCCGGCAAGACGATCCTGCTCGGCTTCCGCTACGTCAGCGACGGCGGCGTCAACGAGGGCGGCCTGCTGGTCGACGACATCACCGTCGGCGGCACGGCGGTCAGCGACGGCACCAGCCTCGCCCCGTTCGACTCGCCGACGGAGATCAAGCCGATCACCGTCAACAACTGGAACCTGCGGCTGATCGGCATCGACGAGCAGCACTCGATCGCCGCCCAGTTCGAGTTCGACGGCAGGTCGAGCCTGACGCTGAGCCGGGCGCAACTGGCCCTGCTCAGCCTGTTCCCGAAGGTCGTCGCCGTGGTCGCCTACGACGAGCCGACCGAGCAGGTCAACCAGTACGCGCCGTACACGCTGAAGGTCAACGGAGTGGTCCAGCCGGGCGGCACCGCCTGACCTGACCCGGCACAACCCCGGGCACCTGTCACCGATCTGGTGGCAGGTGCCCGGCCCCTTTATCGGGGATCACCCAGCAATCCGTCGTGTCGCGCTCGCGCCCGGTCGCGCTGCCAGCGCCAGAGGACGTTCCTGATCCGGCGCGCTTTCGCCACCCGCCGTTCGCGGCCAGGTCAGCCAGCACGGCCGTGATGACATGCTCCGCCTCGACGGCGGGCGGCGCCTCCGGCCCGACGACGACCATCACCTCCCAGCCTGCCCCACCGGCCTACCCCGTCCCGGATCCGACGCCCTGACGGGGCTGCGCCGGCCGGTGTCGTACCGGCCTGGTACCACCTTCTTGGGCTTCTTGGGCCGAAGGAGGTGCGAGGGTGATTGAGGTGGGTCGTGGTGATCTGCTCACCGCCGATGTGGAGGCGCTGGTCAACGCGGTCAACACGGTCGGTGTGATGGGCAAGGGCATCGCCCTTCAGTTCAAGCACGCCTACCCCGACAACTACGCCGTATACCGGGCGGCATGCAAGGCGGGAAAGGTCGAGCTAGGCCGGATGCTGGTCTTCGACTCGGGCCGCCAGGGCCATCGCCGGTATGTGGTCAACTTTCCGACGAAGGGGCACTGGCGATCCGGATCGACGCTCGCCGGCGTGCGGGCGGGCCTGGTAGACCTGGTTCGGGTCGTCCGGGAACGGCGGATCGAATCAATCGCGGTGCCGGCCCTCGGCTGCGGAAACGGCGGGCTGATTTGGGACGAGGTCCGACCGCTGATCGAGGCCGCCTTCGACGAGCTGCCCGAGGTCCGAGTGCTGCTGTTTCCGCCGCCAGCGGTAGACATTGGAACCTGAATCGGTTCTCTAGCGCGCACTGAAATCCTGACCATTCTCGGTCGATCGGGCAGCCTCGACACTCCATTCGACTTACGATCAAACCCGTCAATATCCTGTAACGGTGCATCAATTGCCTGTGCCGGTGATGTCGCCTGAGTCCGCTACTTTCCGATGATCAGGGCATTTGTGCCTGCTGGGCCAACCCTCGGCCACCTGCCGGTCCCTGCTCCGTCGGCCAGCAGTCATCGGCCGCCCAGGTCGGCGCTCCGCGACACACCACCCCTCTGTCAGGGATTCGATAGCCGAGGTTGCCTTCGCCGATGTCGAAGGGACCTGCCCGTCACCCAGCCCCGTCCGAATGGTTCTCATTAGGCCCCGATGGGGTATTCCACGAGCGCTCCTCACGGGCGAGGATGGCCGGCATGGCGCTTCCCTCCACCGATGCCCCGGCAGCACCCGGCCAGTCCATCATCGAGGGGCCGGACTGGTGCAAGCCAGGGCTGTTGGCCCGCGCCGGGCGGTACCCGCTCGCCGTGGAGGCACCGGTGATGGCGGCGGTCGACATGTTGGTCCCGGGCGTCTCCACGGTGACCCGGTATGCCCGCTACTACAGTCTCTACTGGGCACTCGCCGCCCACGCCGAGCGCACCAGCCTGGACCGCGAGGCGTGCCGGCGGCTCGTTCGCCGCGCGGAGGTTGGCCTAGCCCGGATCTCCGTCGAGTACGACAGCGCGGACGGTCCGCCGGGCCTGGCGCACGGGGTAGACGCGTATCTCCGGCTCGGCCCCGACGACGGCGACGAGTTCTCGATCGCGGACGCGTCCGGGGCCGGTTCCTACTCTCCGCGCAGCTGGGGCTTCTGGTCGCAGTACAACGGACCGAGCGTCGCCCTCGGAACGGTGGCGGTACACGGTGGCGCGCTGCGGGCCGGCCGGCACCCCTGCCCGCCACAGGTCGCCGCGTTCTACGCCCCGCTGATCGCCGCCGCCGACCAGGGCGGCGGGTTGTCGCTTCCCTCCCCCGCGCTCGGCGAACTGAGCCTTCAGCAGGACGCGGGCACCCCCGACTTGGAGCCGCTAGGTCAGGTGCTCAGCGCGACCGGCGATGGGCGACACGACCCGGAGTTGTGGACCGGAAACGACGCGACCAGGCGGGCCACCCTGCGCATCCTGGCCCGATCCGGGCAGCTCAACCCGGACGCCGAAACCTGGCTGGGGGCGTTCATTGCCAGCGTGGCGTATGGGTCGGCGGCGCGGGAGGACCCCCTGCTCGCAGGCGAAGAGCGTACCGCCGCGTGGCGTGGGGTGGTGCTGCGCCACCACTCGGTCGGGGCATGGCGACGTCTCTGGGCGGCGCTGGTGGAGCAGGTCCGGGAGGCGGGGACGGCCTCCCGGGAGCACCTACACGAGTGGGTCACCGCGCACCTTCCCGACATGCCGCTCGCCGCATTCGAGGCCGACCTGCCGACGGTCGTCGACGTGTACGGCGACCCGGCACCGGCTGAGGACGGCCTGCGGAGCGCCGGCCCGGGCGTGCTCACCGACGTGGCGCTACTGCTGTTGGGCGCCCGGCGGCTGGACTCGCTGACCGGCACGACCCTGTTCTCGTTCAAGGGCAAACGCCCCACATATCTCGACCCGACCTGGGTCGCCCAGTTGCGGCGGGAGTTCGCCCGGCGTCCCCTGGCGGAGCTGGGCCGGCGGCTGGTCGACGACATGCTCGCCCAGTCCCGGCGGGTGGCGCTGCGTAAGGTGACGCTGAACCGAGACGGCACCATCTCGCTCTTCAGCCGGCTACACGAGCGCAACAGCGCGTACTTCGCCGACTCGTCGGAAGGTAGCGGCAACATCGGCCTGCGGATCAACCAACTCGCCGGGATCGCGACGCAGGTCGGGCTACTCGCTCCCGACGTAGCCGAACCGGTGACCCCGTGGGCGCAGCGGTTGCTGGAGCTGCCGGCATGAGCGGGGTGGAGCGGTCGTTCCGATCGCCGCTGACCCTGCTGGAGCAGTGGCGGGATCGGGTCGACGGGGCCCGGCTGCACGAGGTGGTCATCACCGGGTACACGGTTGACCTCGGCTTCCTGGAGAAGTTCGCCATCCCGACGGCCCGGGCGCTCGGCGCGCGAATCACCATCCTCGGTGACGCCGGGCAGGCCGTGCACGACCCCGTGGACGTCCGGCGGGCCGGGGTGGCGTACCAGCACGGGCACGCGGTCTGCCGGCGGGCGTTCCACCCAAAGCTGGTGGTACTAAGCGGCGAAGAGGACGTGTGGCTGGCCGTCGGCTCGGGCAACCCGACGCTGTCCGGGTGGGGCTACAACCGGGAGCTGTGGGTGGTCGCCAGAGGCAGTCGGCAGCGTGGGCCAGAGCTGATCGCCGATGTGGCGGACTGGCTGCACGACCTACCCGATGTGGTCGGCATGGCGAGCTGGATCGCCGCAACCCTGCGGCACGTGGCCCAGCGGATGCGGCCGGCGACCCTGGACGAGCAGTGGTCGGGGGCACGAGCTCACGGCAACCTGCGCCGCCCGTTGCTGGACCACCTGCCCACAGACCCGGTGGAGGAGCTGTGCATCTCCGCGCCGTTCTACGATCCGCCCGCCCGGGCGGTCACTGCGGTGACCCGGCGCGCCAAGCCACGGTCGGTGCGGGTCGCGGTGCAGCCCGGCATCGGAATCTTCGACGGCGCTGCCCTGGTCCGGGCCGTCGAGGATGTCGTGGACCAGGAGTTCACCGTGCTGGCCGGCGGACCTGTCCGGCACGGCAAGCTGATCGAATGGCGTACGGCCGACGGCACGGTCGCTGGCCTAACCGGCAGCGCCAACGTCACCACGTCCGCGTTGCTGCTCAGCACGGCGCAGGGCGGCAACTGCGAGCTGGCGGTCCTCGCCCCACAGTCCGACTCGCTGTTCCCCGACGAGGGCGAGCAGCAGCCCGAATCGGCGGTCCGGAAGCTGACATCGTTGCCGTCCTCGGGATCGGCTGCCGGCGGCTCGGCGCCGGTGCTCCTGGGCTGCGCGCTGAATGACGGCACCCTCGTGGTGGAACTCGCCGCGCCGGCCGGGGCGCCGGTGCTCGTCGAGACCTCACCATCGGCGGTGCCCGGCACCTGGCTTGGCATCGGGACCGTACCCGTCGGCCAGGTCACGGCCCGCTTCCTGGTCCCAGAGCTGACCGGCGGGGCGGTCCGCGCGGTCTTCGACGTCGACGGGGTGCGCCGGGAGTCCGCCGTCGTCTTCGTCACCGACCCGTCCCGCTGCCGGCCCCGCCGGGACGTCGGCGACGACGCGCGACTGTCACAGCCGTACGAGCCGGTGGAGATCTTCACCGACCCTGTGCTGGCCCAGCGGTTCACCTGGGACTTGGACCGTCTGGTGGAGCAGGTCGGCACGGGCGACCAGCGCACCGGAGCCTCGACGGGAACCACCGTGAGCGTGCCGGTCGGATCGAGCGACCGGTGGACGGACTTCCTGGAGGACTGCGACCGGCTACTCGGGCCTGGTCTGTCCCGGCTGGTCTTTCCGCATGGCCGGACGACGGGCACCGCCAGGGGAATCGCCTGGTCCATCGACGACGCGGACCAGAGCGAGGTCGCCGAGGACGAGGACGAGGCCGTCCTCGACAACCTGACGGAGGAGGAGACGGAGGCTGGGAAGGCGTCGGTGCCAACCGTCCCGCCAGACGAGCGAACCCGGTACCAGCGCTTTGCGGCACGTTGGGTCGCCGCAGTGACCGAGCCGACCGGGGCCGACGACGGAACCGCCCCGCCACCGATGCCGCTACGGATGACCATCGCCGCGCTATTCCTGACGCTACTGGCCGCCGGTGTGTGGCAGGAGGCCGAGAACTGGCGGGAGGGTCTGCGCCGGCTGGTCCGGTCCCTCGTCCCCGACGACGACGCCCTTGACAAGCTGCCGCCCGAGGCGTTCGACCGCCTGTTCGCGTTGCTCGCGGTCGCCATGGCGACGCTGCGCCAGGGCACCCAGTTGCACGGCGGCCGGGAGGCGGACACTCTCGCCACCGCCGCCTGGCGGGAGGCCGCAGAATGGGTGGCGGAGGCCGGCGCCGACCTCGCCGAGGAACTGCTCCTGCCCGCTACCCAGCCCTACGCCCGCGTCGTCACCAGCGCGGAATTGTGGGACATCATCACCCTGGCCCAGCAGGCTCGCCGCGACCCGTACGCGGAGGCCCACGCGGTCCTCGCCGAGGCCGGCTTGACGGTCAAGGCCAGCGACGGCGTATGGCACGTGGCGGGCGAGTTCCGGAACCCGTACCGGGCAGCGGCGCACGTGGCGACAGAGCTACGGCGGGTCCGCGACCATGTGGTCGTGATTGTCAGGAAGCCCGGGTCAGCAGTGCTCATCGCCGTGGTCGGGCACACGATGGTGCTGGCGGACTCGCAGACGGTCGTATGGCGGCTGTATCAGCTCTCGGGCACCCGGACCCCGGCCTCGCTAGCCGCTGGATACCCAGGGCCGCCACCCGGTGCCCGCATCCGACCACTCGCTCCGAGCCCGCCCGAGGTACGCGAACTCAGCGACACGTTGGGTGTCGACCTGGCGGCCCTCGCCCGACAGATTAGGATGCTATGAGCTGGCAAAACGCTACTGAAGCCAGCAATGGACGCACAACGGCGAGCCGGGCGACTCGCGCCGGTAGGGTCCTTGACGTTCAGGCCGCATCTGCCGCCTGGGCAAACCTGACGTCGAGCTTCATGCCCAGGGCGCGGGCCAGGCGCTCCAGGACAGCCAGGGTCGGCACGGTGCCCCCTGCCTCAAATCGGGCGACGGCGGACTGCGTCATGCCAGCCGCCCTCGCCAACTGGGTCTGGCTCCACCCGTTCTGCTTCCGCAGCTGCCGCACCGTCTGGCCGAGCTCGAAGGCTATGCGCGCCGCCTCATAGGCTTCGGCGGCACCCAGCTCGGCCATCCGACGCTCTCGAAGTTCGTTCCAGTCAGCGCGATCGTTCATCACTCCGCCCCCTCCTTCACCGTGTGCCGTTCCGTCACGCATCGCTCAAACGCCCGACGTGCGCGTTCGACTTCACGCTCTTCCCGTATCCGGGTCTTCCGAAAGACCGTCAACAGGATGATCCGCCGGTCGGACGCTATCCAGTACGTCACTCGCACCGCATCGCGGTCCAGATAGAACCGCAGCTCCCGGAGCTTGCCGTCGAGCTGCTTCGTGTACGGCTCGCCGAGGAGGGCTCCGCAGCTGGCGAGCAGGTCGATATAGAACGCGGCTCTCGCGAATTGTGTGGTCGGCAATCCCTCCAGCCAGTCTCGGACTTCAGGCTCCAGCTCCACGCTACCCAGTCCATAGCACCGATGCTATGACTCTGACTGCGCGGAGTCGTGCTGCTCGGGACGCGTGTCGCATGGGAGAGGGACAGCATGCCTCGTCTTCGCTCGTTAGGTTGCCAGGGTGACGGATCTTGAGTGGGGCATCTACGAGCACCTGATCACCCATCAGCTCGGCGGCCAGATCCACCACCTCGACCCCACCCTGGTCCAGCACCGCCCCCTCGACCCCGCCGACTCCCACAAGCACCTGACCCGTCACCTCGCCACCCTCATCAGCCGCGCCCTGCAAGCCGTCCCGGGCGGCGACGACAAGCTCCACCGCCAGGTCGACCTGGCCAACCGCCTCGCCGCCGCCATCGCGGACCTCAACCCCGACGCCGCCGGCCCCAGCGACCAGGTCGCCGATGCCAAGAACCTCCTGCACGCCATCGCCGCCCCACCCACCCCACCCGCGCAGCCGGCCTTCCCGCAGCGCCCCACCACCCCGCTCTCCACCGGCGCACTCCTGGTCAACGGCCGCCACCAGCCCCGGATCGGCCACGAGGTCACCCACGAGATGGCGTCGGCCAACCACGTCGACCTGCTCTGCGCGTTCATCAAGTGGCACGGCCTGCGCATCGTCGAGCCGGCCGTCCGCGAGCTGATCGGACGAGGCGGCAAGCTGCGGGTCATCACCACCACGTACCTGGGCGCCACCGACCAGCGGGCCCTCGACCGGCTCGCCGAGCTGGGTGCCGAGGTCAAGGTCTCCTACGAGACCAGGACCACCCGGCTGCACGCCAAGGCATGGCTGTTCCGCCGGGGCAACGGCACCACCACGGCGTACGTCGGTTCGTCGAACCTGTCGAAGGCCGCGCTGGTCGACGGGGTGGAGTGGAACGTCCGGATCTCGAACATCGAGCAGCCGCACGTCATCGACACGTTCGCCGCCACGTTCGAGGACTACTGGAACGACCAGGCGTTCGAGGCGTACGAGCCGGGCAGGGACGCCGAGCGGCTGCGGCAGGCGCTGCGCGGCGAGCAGTCGGACAACACCGTCACCGAGATCGCGAACCTGGACGTGCGGCCGTACCCGTACCAGGCGGAGATCCTCGCCGACCTGGACGCCGAGCGGCAGGTGCACGGCCGGCACCGGAACCTGGTGGTGATGGCGACCGGCACCGGCAAGACGGTCGTGGCGGCGCTGGACTACCGCCGGCTACATCGCGGCAAGACCGTCGACTCGCTGCTCTTCGTCGCCCACCAGGAGCAGATCCTCAGGCAGAGCCTCGCGACGTTCCGCCAGGTGATGGGCGACGGTAGCTTCGGCGAGTTGCTGGTCGGCGGCAAGGAGCCGACCGGCTGGCGGCACGTCTTCGCGTCGATCCAGTCGCTGCACCGGCGGGAGATCGACCCCGAGAAGTACGACATGGTGATCGTCGACGAGTTCCACCACGCGGAGGCGCCGACGTACGCCCGACTGCTGGATCGGTTGGAGCCGCGCGTACTGCTGGGGCTTACGGCGACCCCCGACCGGGCCGACGGCGGCGACGTGCGGCGGTGGTTCGACGGCCACGCCGCCGTGGAGCTGCACCTGTGGGAGGCCCTGGAGCGGCAGTTACTCGCCCCGTTCCAGTATTTCGGGATGCACGACGACGTGGACCTGTCGCACCTGCGGTGGAAGCGCGGCCAGGGATACGACCTGGGCGAGCTCGGCGGCGTCTACACCGGCAACGAGGCGCGGGCGCGGCTCATCCTCAAGGCCGTGCGGGACAAGGTCGACGTGGACCGGATGCGGGCACTCGGGTTCTGCGTCGGGATCGGGCACGCCGAGTTCATGGCGGACTGGTTCACCCGCCGGGGCGTACCGTCGGCCGCAGTGACCTCCCGGGCGGACCGCGCCGGGCGGTCGCGGGACGAGCTGCTACGGGAGTTCAAGGCCGGGAAGCTGCGCGTGCTGTTCACGGTGGACCTGTTCAACGAGGGGGTCGACCTGCCGATGGTCGACACGATCCTGATGCTGCGGCCCACGGAGAGCGCGACGATCTTCCTTCAGCAGCTCGGCCGGGGCCTGCGGCTGGACGACGACAAGCCCTGCCTCACGGTGCTGGACTTCATCGGCGGGCAGCACGCCAACTTCCGCTTCGACCTGCGCTGGCGGGCGCTGACCGGGGTGACCCGGCGGGCGATCACCGAGGCGGTGCGGCAGGACTTCCCCTCCCTGCCGAGCGGCTGCCACGTCGAGCTGGACCGGGTGGCGAAGGAGGTGGTGCTGAGCAACCTCAAGAGCGCCATGCCCACCTCGAAGAAGGGCCTGGTCGCGGAGCTGCGGCAGCTCGGGGACGTCAGCCTGGCCGGATTCCTGCGGGAGACCGGGCTGGAGATCGAGGACGTGTACCGGTCCGCGTCGGTCGGTGGGTGGACCGGGCTGCGGCGGCTCGCCGGCCTTGAGGCGTCGACGCCCGGCTCGGACGACCGTGAGCTGGGGCGGGCGGTCGGGCGGATGCTGCACCTCGACGACGTGGACCGGCTGGACCTGCTGGCCCGGGTCGCGGCCGGCGAACGGCCCGCAGCCGGCCGGCTCTGGGACATGCTGCACTTCGACCTGTGGGGGCCGAACGCGTCCCTGGCCTCGCGGGACGAGCGGGTGGCGCGGCTGTGGGCGGAGCCGGCACGCTGCGTCGAGCTGCGCCAGGTCGCCGAGGTTTTGCGCGAGCGGATCCACCGGGTGACGACGCGGGCGGGGGCGCTGCGGGTGCACGCCCGGTACAGCCGCAACGAGGCGTGCGCGGCGTTCGGGATGTCGAACCCGGGGTCGCTGCGGGAGGGCGTGAAGTGGCTTGAGTCCGAGCGGGCGGACCTGTTCTTCGTCACGCTGGTCAAGTCGGAGCAGCACTACTCCCCCACCACCATGTACGCGGACCGGGCGATCACCGACCGGCTGTTCCAGTGGGAGTCGCAGAGCACCACGTCTGCGGCGTCGGTGACCGGGCAGCGGTACGTCAACCACGAGCAGCGGGGGTCGACGGTGCACCTGTTCGTCCGGGAGACCCGGGTGCCGGACCGGGACCTCGGTGCGCCGGCCTACCTGTACGCGGGGCCGATGGCGTACCGGGAGCACACCGGGGACCGGCCGATGCGGATCGTCTGGGAGCTGACCGATCCGCTGCCCGCCGACATGTACTCGGCCGCCCGGACGATCGCCGCCTGACCCTGCTTCCCGCCCGACGCTCTCGGGGACGGGGTTGCACCATCCGATGAGAAAGACATTCACCCTTCTCCATCTCCAGCACGCGTGCTAACCCTGAGCGATGGCGAATGCACCGAGAGTGGCATGGCGTTCGAGCGCAGGCCGCTCCGGCACGCCGTCACCGCCTTTCTCGCCCACGACGAGTGACCGGTGAGCACCTGGGCAGGTACACCGCCCTCGCCCTCCCCTGCCGACAGGCCGGAGCCGTCCGAGCAGCAGCCCATCCTCGGCGTCGAGCCGGGCACGCCGCTCGACCTTCTCCTGGTCAACGCGCCGCTGCGCGACTACACGCTCCGCCCCCGGGTCAACAGCTTCACGCTGCCGGTGCTCGGCATGGGCTACCTCGCCACCTACGCGACCGTGCAGGGCTTCAGCGTCGGCGTCCTCGACGGGGAGTTCCTCGGCCTCGGCGTCGACCGGATCCAGAGCATCATCAACGAGGCCGCGCCCCGCTGGGTGGGATTCAACCTGCTGGCGCCGACGTACGAGCTGAGCGCCCGCATCGCCGCCGGCCTCGACCCCGAGATCCAGATCATGGTCGGTGGTCACCAGGCGAAGGCGAGGCCGGAGGCGATCATCGCGGACCCGCGGTTCGCCCGCCTGGAGGCGCTCATCGTCGGCGAGGCCGAGACCAGGGTCGTCGAGCTGCTGAACGACCACCAACAGCGGGTACGGCTTCCGGGCGTGATGTGGCGGGACCCGATCCTGGGTACGCCGGTCACGGGCGGCGTGCCGGGCACGGCCTGGCACCTGGCCCCGGACGTCAACGCCCTGCCGTTCGTCGACCGGCGGTTCTTCGCCGCCGACCCGTACCGGCCGGGCGACGGGCCGTGGGAGGCGGCGATGGTGGGCGCCCGCGGCTGCCCGTACGGCTGCTCGTTCTGCGGCGCGGCCGTCAGCGCCAACCTGGACGTCGCTGTCCGCACCCGGGACCCGGCCAACATCATCGCGGAGATGGACGAACTCAACGTCCAGTACGGCGTGCGGGCGTTCCGGTTCGTCGACGACCTCTTCCTCGGCTACGAGCGGTTCATCCGGCACTGCATGCCCGCGTTCACCGAGGCCGACGTCGGCGGCCGGTACGTCTGGGACGCCACCGGCCGGATCAACATCCTCGCCCACGCCGACGACGCCCTGCTGGAGACGCTCGCGGCGAACGGCTGCCGGGAGGTCGCGTTCGGCATCGAGTCCGGCAGCGAGCGGGTTCTCGGCCACCTGGGCAGGCGGATCAGGCCCGAGCTGACCCGGGACGTGGTCCGCCGGCTCACCCGCCGGGGCATCAACGTCAGGGGTCACTTCGTCCTCGGCCTGCCCACCGAGTCGCGCGCCGAACTGGAGGCGACCGTCCGGCACGTACGCGAGTTGTGGGACCTGACCGAGAACGCGCCCGGCACCTTTCGGGCGAGCGTCTTCGAGTTCCGCCCCTACCCCGGCACCCCGCAGTGGCGCCGGCTGCTGGCCACGGGCCGGTACGACCCGGCGCGGCTGCTGGACCACAGCGCCGGAAACCTGACCGCCGACGGGTTGGACGAGGCGATGCGGACCGGCGACGAGTTCGACCTCCCGGCCGACCTCCAGTTCGGGGAGGTCGAGTTGCCGCACGTGCGGCGCCGGCTGGTGGAGCTGGCCCGGGCCCAGCACGAGCGGCTGTTCGGCCGCTGACCGGCCGATTCGTCGTCGACGTCACCGGGACGAGGTCCTGGCGGCGCGGGCGCGACTGCGGGGCCTACGGTGCGGGGATGGAACAGCGGATCAGCCTGGTCACCCTCGGCGTCGCCGACCTGCCCCGCGCCCGCGCCTTCTACGAGCGGCTCGGCTGGCGCGGCCAGGAGGTCGAGGAGACCGTCTTCTTCCAGGCCGGCGGGCTCGCCGTCGTGCTGTGGAGCCGAGAGAAGCTGGCCACCGACGCGGGTGTCGCCGACGCCGGCGGGGGCGGTTTCGGCGGGCTGGGCCTGGCCCAGAACGTCCGGTCCCGTGAGGAGGTGGACCGGGTGCTGGCCGAGGCGTCGGAGGCGGGCGGCACCGTCACCCAGCCTGGACGGGAGACGTTCTACGGCGGGTACGCCGGCTGTTTCACGGACCCCGACGGGCACGTCTGGGAGATCGCCTGGAACCCCGGCTTCCCGCTCGCCGCGGACGGCACCATCACGGTCCCCGACTTCGGCGGGGCCTGACCCCGCAGCGCCGTCTGGTGACCGGCGGTCGGTTCGACACGCCGAACACCAGGCCGAAGAGCCCGCCCCCACCTCCGGCCGTCCGCAGTGCAGGGCGGTGAGGGCGGGCGGTCAGCGGACCGGGTCGTGGGTGCCCCGGGGCACATGTGGCTTGCAGCGGCGCAGCCGGTCGGCGGCCATCCGCCCGCCCACGGCCAGCCCGTGCCGCTCGACGGCGGCCAGCCCGTACGCGCTGCACGTCGGGGTGTAACGGCACTGGCCCGGCCAGCGGTGCGACAGCCAGCGCCGGTAGCCGAGGATGGCGGCCCGGCCGGCCCGGTCGACGACGGGCGCCCGGGTCGCCCCGGCGGCCACCGAGCCGAGGGTCAGCATGAACGAGAACAGCCCGAAGTCGCAGCAGTCCGGGCCGTCGCAGTCGCAGTCGGTGCAGGAGTCGCCCCGACGCTTCTTCTTGCGGTGGTGGTTCCGCTTCAGATTGATCACGTCGCCGATGGTGCGACACCCGCGCCAACCCCGCCGCCCCGGGGAGGTGGCCTCAGGTCCAAACGGTGCGGCGGAGCCCGTCGTGGGTGGCGCACGCGTCGGCCCGCCCCCCGGTGAGGCTGAACGCGCCGTCGCGGCACTGCACCAGGTATCCCCGGCCGGCCCAGAAGTCCTGCCCGCAGTCGAAGTAGTCGCACACCCGTATATCCGGCTTGCGGATGCGGGAGCCGCCGCAGTAGTCGTACCCGAACGGGTTGGCCGGGGCGCCGCAGCGCCCGTCGCGCTCCGGGTTGGGTGACGCGGTGCCGCGCCGGGGCTGCTTCGGGGCGGCCCGGCCGACGGCGGCGGCACGGGAGGTCGGGCGCGCCGCCGGCGCCGGGGCGGGGGCGGCGGTCGGAGTGGGGGTCGGGGTGGGGGCGGCGGTCGCGGCGACGGCGACGTCCGAGCCGGGCCGCACCGGGGGGTCGGACTCCAGGAGCACCGCGGGCAGCAGCAGCGCCGCGGCGGCGGCCACCGCGACGGTACGCCGGCCGCCCGGCACTCGGGCGGTGATCCGGGCCTGGCCGGGGGTGGCGATGGCCGGACGGAACGGCCGGCTCTGGTCGTGCTCGGCGATCAGCTCGTCGAGTTGGGCGAGCACGGCTCCCCGCTGCTCGATGGCGTCGGCGAAGGCCAGGGTGAGGGTGAACCGGAACTCGGCGGCGGCCTCGGCGGGCAGCAGCAGCCCGGAGGTGCGCCGCCGGTCGAGGACCTGGATCAGCGTGACCGGCGCCGCCGGGTCGTGGGCCAGCCCGGTCATCTTCCCGTACGCCCAGTCGCGCCGGCCTCGCCCGCCGAGCAGGACCAGCCGGCGGTCGGTGAGCACGGCGATCCCGGCGTCGGTGACCTTGACCCCGTCGGGGCGCCGGTGGTGCAGCGACGACCGGGCCGGGTCGACGCTGAGGTCGGGGGCGGGGAGCACGGCAGTGTGCCGCAGCTCGACCAGTTGCGCGGCGGGCAGCGCCCAGTGGATCCGCTCGCCGGGGGCGAGTTCCACGGGCAGGCCGGCACCCGCCGTCGCGCGCCGGCCGAAGTCGGCCGCCACCGCGCGCAGCCGCCGCAGCTCCTCGTCGCGCCGCCGCCACGCCTGCTCAGCGCCGCGGTACGTCCGCTGTCGTCGTTCGTTCTGCCGGTACGCCCACCGGTACCGCCACGTGGAACCCGTCGAATCAGTCTTCGCCACGCCGACTCCTTAGCCGCGCGAGCCGCCAACCGGGGTGTCATCCGGATCAACGGCGCCGACCGGCCCGACGGACCCGGCGAAGCGGGCGAATCACCTGATCGGTGGACAAGAGCGGACGAGAAGCGGATGACGCCGTGCCGATTCACGTTCCGTCGGCGGTCCTCGGCGACGCCGTGTGGATCGGTGGATCGCTGGGTAACGTCAGCCGCAGCCGGGCCGCGACGCCGCACCGGCAGCACCGACGCGAAGGGGGACCCGTGACCGGCCCGGACCAGCACGCGCGTGTCGTGATCGGGGTCGACATCGGCACCACCAGCACCAAGAGCGTCGCGTTCGACACGGGCGGACGGCAGCTCGCCACCCACTCCGTCGGCTACCCGCTGGACGAGCCGCACCCCGGCTACGCCGAGCAGGACCCGCTGCTGATCTTCGACGCGGTGGTGGAGACGGTCCGCGCGGTGGTGGCGGAGCTGCCCGGGCCGATCGCCGGGCTGTCGTTCAGCACCGCGATGCACAGCCTGATCGGGCTCGACCCGGACGGAAAGCCGCTGACCGCGTCGGTGACCTGGGCGGACTCCCGCGCCAGCCGGCAGGCCGAGCGGCTGCGGGCGGTCCCGTCGGGGCTGGCACTGCACCGGCGAACCGGCACCCCGGTGCACCCGATGGCGCCGCTGCCGAAGCTGGTCTGGTTCGCCGAGCAGGAGCCGAAACTGTTCGAGCGGGTCGCGCACTGGGTCGGCATCAAGGACTACGTGCTGCTGCGGCTGTGCGAGACGCTGGTCACCGACTACTCGGTCGCCTCCGCCAGCGGCCTGATGGACATCCGGAGGCTCGCCTGGGACGCCGAGGCGCTGCGGATCGCCGGGATCACCGAGGAGCAGCTACCGCAACTCGTCCCGACCACCACAGTCCTGCCGGGGCTCACCGCGGAGGCCGCCGCCGCGACCGGCCTGCCGGCGGACACCCCGATCGTCGTCGGCGCCGGCGACGGCCCGCTGGCCAACCTGGGCCTCGGCGCGGTGCACCCCGGCGTGATGGCCTGCTCGATCGGCACCAGCGGGGCGATGCGGGTGATGGTCGAACGCCCCGCCGTCGACCCGCTCGGCGGGGTGTTCTGCTACGCGCTGACCGAGGACCGCTGGGTGGTCGGCGGCGCGATCAACAACGGCGGGATCGTGTTGCAGTGGGCCGGCGACGCGCTCGCCCCCGAACTGGGCGAGGAGTTCGAGGAGAAGCTGCTCGACCTGGCCGCCCACGCACCGGTCGGCTCGGGCGGGCTGATCATGCTGCCGTACCTGCTCAGCGAGCGCGCCCCGCACTGGAGCGCGCTGCCGCGCGGGGCGTACGTGGGGCTGACCCACGGCCACCGCCGCGAGCACCTGGTCCGGGCGGCGCTGGAGGGGGTGTGCCAGCAGCTCGCCCTGGTGCTGTCGTCGGTGCGGGCTGCCGGCAACGAGGTGCGGGAGGTGCGGGCCAGCGGGGGCTTCGCCCGAAGCCCGCTGTGGCGGCAGATGCTCGCCGACGTGCTCGGCATGCCGGTGCGGTTCCCGGCCGGCCACGAGGGGTCCAGCTTCGGCGCGGCGCTGCTGGGCATGCAGGCCCTCGGCCTGATCGCGTCCGTCGACGTCGCCGCCGACCTGGTGAAGATCGACGAGACGGTACGCCCCGACCCGACCGCCGCCGCCGTCTACGCCTCCCTGCTTCCGCTGCACTCCGAGCTGTACGACGCACTCGTCCCGACGTTCACGTCGCTGCGACGGCTGGCCCCGAGCCTGCCGCCGGAGCCACCGCCCACCTCTCCACCCATGTGATCGCCCGTGCCCCTACGGGGACGGACGCCGTCCGAAGGTCGTGATGCCCGTGGTCACACTGCTCGCCGCACCGGCGGAGCCACTCACCGACGCCGGTGACGCCCAACTGATCGTCGCGGCCCTGCTGGGCATCGCCGCGGTGGTGGTCCTGATCGCCTGGGGCAAGGTCCACCCGTTCCTGTCGCTGATCCTCGGCGCGGCCGTGCTCGGCGTCGTCGCGGGGGTGGCGCCCGACGCCATCATCACGTCGTTCAGCGGCGGCGTCGGCTCCACCGTCGGCGGGGTCGGCCTGCTGATCGCCCTCGGGGCGATGATCGGCGGCCTGCTCGCCGAGTCCGGCGGCGCGGACGGCATCGTCACCCGGATCGTCGACAGGGTCTCCGGGTCGGCCCTGCCCTGGGCGATGGCCGGGGTGGCCGCGCTGATCGGCCTGCCGCTGTTCTTCGAGGTCGGCGTGGTGCTGCTGGTGCCGATCGTGCTGCTGGTCGCGAAGCGCACCGACGTGTCGCTGATGAAGGTCGGCATCCCGGCGCTGGCCGGCCTGTCGGTGCTGCACGGCCTGGTCCCGCCGCATCCCGGCCCGCTGGTGGCGATCTCCTCGCTCAACGCGGACCTGGGCCTGACGCTGGGGCTGGGCCTGCTGGTCGCCATCCCGACCGTGATCATCGCCGGGCCGGTCTTCGGCAACATGATCTCCCGGTACATCCCCGCGACGATCCCCGAGGCGCTGCTGCCGACCCGCACGCCGGCCGCCGTCTCCGGCGCCGGGAGCAGCGGGCGCGACCAGGGGCCGACCGGCCGGCGGCAGGCCGGCGTGGACGGCGAACTGCTCACCGACGACGACCTGGTCAACCCCGGCACCGGCCGCCCCGGCGCGCCGGTCGACGACTCCGGCACCGAGACCGCCCGCCGGGCCCCGAAGTTCTGGCCGGCGGTGATCACCGTGCTGCTGCCGGTTGCGCTGATGCTGCTGCGGGCCGTCGGCGAGCTGGCCCTGCCCGAGGACAGCGCCGGCCGCAAGGCCCTGGACATCGTCGGCGCCCCGATCGTGGCGCTGCTGGCCGGGGTGATCGTGGCCATGTTCACCCTCGGCTTCCAGGCCGGGTTCAGCCGCAAGCAGGTCTCGTCGGTGCTCGGCGGCTCGCTGCCGCCGATCGCGGGCATCCTGCTGATCGTCGCGGCGGGCGGCGGATTCAAGCAGGTGCTGGTGGACGCCGGGGTGGGCAACCTGGTCGCCGACGCGGCGGAGAACGCCAGCCTGTCCCCGCTGCTGCTGGGCTGGCTGGTCGCGGTCGGCATCCGGGTCGCCACCGGCTCGGCGACGGTCGCCACGATCACCGCGGCCGGCATCGTCGCCCCGCTGGCGGCAACCCTGGACCGGCCCGGGGTGGCGCTGCTGGCTCTGGCCATCGGCTGCGGCTCGCTGTTCTTCTCGCACGTCAACGACGCCGGCTTCTGGCTGGTGAAGGAGTACTTCGGGCTGACCGTCGGGCAGACGATCAAGAGCTGGTCGGTGATGGAGACGATCATCTCGGTGGTCGGCTTCGCCGGCGTCCTGCTGCTCGACCTGCTGTTGTGACGCCCTGACCGGGCGGCCCGCCGCCCAGCAGGCCCGTACGCCCAGCAACAGCCGGTCCCGCCGATTCCCCACGCAAGGAACCGGCGGGACCGCCGTCCGGCCCCAGCCCTTGCCCCCAGCCTTGGCCCCAAACCCGGACCTGACCCCAGGCCTGGTCCCGCCTAGCCCCGGTCCCCAGATCCGGCCTCAGCCCTGGCCGCAGCCCTGGCCCGAGACCCGGCCCGAGTGCCGGCCCGAGACCCGGCCCGAGTGCCGGCCCGAGACCCGGCCCGAGTGCCGGCCCGAGACCCGGCCCGAGTGCCGGCCCGAGTGCCGGCCCGAGTGCCGGCCCGAGTGCCGGTGTCGCGAGGACGAGTCGCGGTGGCGGGACCGGGGCCGGATCCCGGTCACCGCCTCGATCTGGGCTTCGCCATGGTCACCGGCGCCCCTTTGGAGCTGATGTTCCAAACGCATCACCGCGGTTGGTCATCGGCGCGTTTCACCACCACCACCGGCACCACCGGCACCCCGGCCCAGTGATGTCGCAGACGACTCAGCTCCAAAGGGCCCGTGAAGACACACCGGTCCCGCCGGCGCGACGCTCAACGATCAAGCCCGGGTGGCGATCAGGCCCGGGTGATCGCGTTGGCGTGGATCGCTTCGGCGACGTAGGCGGCCAGCCCAGGGCGGATGCTCTCGAAGTACGCGGTGAACCGCTCGTCGGCCACGTACATGTCGGCCAGCCCGGTGTGGATCTCGTACGTGCAGTCGTAGAACCAGCGGCTGATCAACTGCCGGTGATCCTCGGCCAGCGCCATGGCCTCCGGGCCGTCGGCCGGTGACCCGGAGTCCATCAGCGCGGCCAGCCGCCGCCCCCAGTCCTCGTTCTCGGCCTTGTTACGCAGCCAGTCGTCCTTCGAGTAGCCGGCGGTGCGTCGGCTCGACTCCCGGTACGCCTCACCGTCGCCCCAGCGCCGCTCCGCCTCCTCGGCGTACGCCTCGGGGTCGGCGTCGCCGAAGACCTCGAACCGCTCCTGCGGGGTCAGTCTGATGCTCATCCTTCTCGCCTCCAGCGCGAGCTCGATCGCCGCGACCATCTCCTGGAGCTTCCCGATCCGCCCGGTGAGCAGCTCGTGCTGCCGGCGCAGGTGCGCCTTCGGGTCGGCGTGCGGGTCGTCGAGGATCGCGGTGATCTCCTCCAGCGGGAACCCCAGCTCGCGGTAGTAGCGGACGAGCTGCAACCGTTCCAGGTCCGCGTCGTCGTAGCGGCGATAGCCGGCCGGGGTGCGCCCGCTCGGCGAGAGCAGGCCGATCTCGTCGTAGTGGTGCAGCGTCCGCACCGTCACCCCGGCGGCCTTCGCCACCTCACCCACCGTGTACGCCATAGTTCCCTCCCTTCCGGAACCAGGCTGCCGCCTCCCGTCGCGTGAGGGTCAACCCCGGGGTCGTACCGCCGGGACCAGGGCGGCGCGCAGGTCGGCGAGGTTGGTGGGGCGACCGTAACGCCAGCCCTGGCCGTGGACGCAGCCGATAGCGGTGACCGCCGCATGCTGCTCGTCGGTCTCCACCCCCTCGGCGACCACGGTCAGGTCGAACGCCCCGGCCAACCGGGTCACCATCTCCACCGTCGCGTACGCCCGGGCGTCCTCGCCGAGCCGGGCCACGAACGACCGGTCGATCTTCAGCTCCGTGGCCGGGATGTGGTGCAGGTAGCTCAGCGACGAGTAGCCGGTGCCGAAGTCGTCGATGGCGATCCGGATGCCCAGCTCACGGAGCTGACGCAGCCGCTCCAGAACCGTGTCGCTGCCGTCGATCAGCGCCGACTCGGTCAGCTCCAGGGTCAGCGCGCGGGGCGCCAGGCCGGCGCCGGCGGTGGCCGCGGTGACGGTGGCGATCAGGTCCGGCCGGCGCAGGTGCGCAGCGGCGATGTTCACCGCGACGGTCGCCTCCGGGGCGCGGTCCCGCCAGGTGGCGGCGGCCCGGCAGGCCTCGTGGATCACCCACCGGTCGATCGGCAGGATCAGCCCGGTCTCCTCGGCCAGCGGCAGGAAACTCGCCGGGCTGAGCAGACCCAGCCGGGGGTGCCGCCAGCGCACCAGCGCCTCGGCGCTGCGCACCTCGCCGGTGGCCAGGTCGACGATCGGCTGGTACTCCAGGTGCAGTTGCCCCTCGTCGACGACGCGGCGCAGGTCGGCGATCAGCTCGGCCCGGCTCACCGCCGCCTCCCGCAGCGCGGGCGTGCAGGTGCGGTACACGGACTTGCCGCCCGCCTTGGCGGCGTACATGGCGATGTCGGCGTCGCGGAGCAGGTCGGTGTGGGAGGCGTGCTGCGGGCCGTACTCGGCGATGCCGATGCTGGCCGAGGGGTGCACGCCCGCCTCCTCCTCCCCTGGGGAGGGTTGCAGGGCGGCGAGCAGCCGCTCGGCTACCCGCTCCGGCCGGACCTGCCGGTCGCCGTCGACGAGGACGGCGAACTCGTCGCCGCCGAGCCGCGCGATGCTTCCGTCGTCGGCCACGGCCCGCGCCATCCGGCCGGCGATGCTGGTCAGCAGGGTGTCACCGGCGCTGTGCCCAAACCGGTCGTTGACCTGCTTGAAGCTGTCCAGGTCCAGCAGCAGCACGGCGACCGGGGATTCGTCGCGCAGCGCCCGGCGCAGCCGGCGGGTGAACATCAGCCGGTTCGGCAGGCCGGTGAGCTGGTCGGTGTAGGCGAGCCGCCGAAGCCGGGCGACCAGCCGCAGGTTCTCGTTGGCGGCCAGCCCCTGCCGCAGCGCCAGGACGCCGAGCAGCACCATCATGCCGACGAAGACCATGTGCGGGGTCTGCCCGGTGGGCAGTCTGGCCAGTACCACCGCCACGATCGCCCCACCCACCGGCAGGTACGGCAGGGCGACCCGCCACCAGGGCGGCAGCGGCGACTCGGTGGGCTCGTCGGCGTCGTTCGCGGCCGGGGGCAGCGGGTAGCGGCTGGCGGCGGCGATCAGCAGGTAGCTCAGCGGCCAGCAGACGTCGACCAGGTGGCCGGGGGCGTAGCTGCCGTTCGCGAAGAGCGAGACGTACGCGGCGTCGGCGAACGCCCGGGTGGCCAGGCTGGCCCCGATCAGGGTCAGCGGACGCCACATCGGCCGGGCCGGCCCGGCCACCGCGACCAGGATGGTCAGCTGCACCAGGTCGAGCATCGGGTAGAGCAGCCCGAAGGTGCGCAGCGGGTCGGCGAGGTCGGTGGCGGCGATGTCGCGGAACACCACCACCCAGCCGATCGGGATGAGGGCGAGCCCGACGATGAACCCGTCCAGCACCGTCCGCGCCCGCCCGACGGCGCTGCGCGGGGCGGCGAGGGAGCAGAGCAGCGCGGCGGTGCCGGTGCCGATGCCGAGGGTGAACAGCAACCCGATCAGCGGGGTGTTCGGCAGGCCGCCGTCGTCGAGCCGCTGCACCGCCCACAGTGCCCGGCCGAGCACGGCGAGGCCCATGGTGGCCGCGAGCAGCGCCCAGAACCGGCGTAGCGGCGCGGGGTGCCGGCGGGCCGCGTCGACACACGCGTAGCCGGCCCAGCCCGCCACCACGATCGCGCCGAAATCGCTGACCAGGGCCGCGCCGGGCAGGCGGGCGAACAGCCAGACCGCCTCGGCGAGCAGAACGATCGCGGCCACGACGAGTCCGGCCCGACCGGGCCGGTACGCCCCGGCGGGGGTCGAGCGGGGCTGAGGCGCGTCGTGGGGCAGCACAGCGGTCGCTCCGGCTTCCTCTCCTTGCGCACCTCGACGGTGAGGACCGGTCGTTGACGGCGAACGACGAAAGCGTAGCCAGCCTACGGGCGGGCCGCCAGGGGCGTCCGGCCGCCGGCGGCGAGGGCTGCCGTGGTTCGTGGGGACCGAGCCGAGGCTCACCTCGCCCCGGCCGCGCCGGGGAGCGGTCAGGCCCAATCCTCGGCCGGGGGGCCGCCGTGGGTCCACGGGGTCTCCGCCGGGTCGGGGAACGCCCCCGCCGGCAGGAACGCGTCCGACAGGGTGGTGAGGCTGAGCCGCTCCCCCACCTCCGGCACGGTGCCCGGCGGGGCGGTCAGCCCTCGGCCCATCCCGCCGGAGAGCTCCAGCACCACCTCGGTCTTGCCGTCGGCGGCAGGGGTCAGGAAGACCACCTTCGCCTTCTGCCCCGGCCTGGCCGTCGAGTACAGCGTCGCGCCCACCGGCACCGCCACCGGCTCGGTGGTGACCACCTGGATGCGGGGCCGCAGCACCGGCCGTTTGCCGGTGTCGTCCACCCGCCTCGGGTCGGCCAGCGTCACATCCCCGACGAACGCCTCCCCGGTCAGCCGGTGCTCGGCCATCACCAGCGGGTCGTCGTAGGCGCGCTGGACCGCGTACGAGGTGCCGGCCCGCTCCAGCCGGTGCAGGCGCACGGCCGCGGCCACGGCACCGTCCCGACGCGGCTGCGGCCCGCCGCCGGCGTCGACGTGCTCGGCGTGCGCGGTGAAGGCGTCCCGGTCGCCGGCCCAGCGCCCCTCGACCCGCGCGCCGGGCGGCAGCGCGGCGAGCAGCCCCACGCCGCGCCACATCAGCTCCCAGGTGGGCGCGAGCTGCCCGCGCAGGGCCCGCTCCAGCTCCGCGTACGCGGACCGCCGGGCGGTCTCGTCGTCGGCCGCGTCGGTGTACGCGGCGATGGCCGGGACGAGCACCTTGTTGTCGAACTCCGGGTCGGTGGCCGGGCCGGCGGGCGGGCAGACCGCCGGATCCTCGGCCCGGGCCGCCGCTCGCACGCCGTCCAGCCCCGGCGGCGGGTCGAGCCAGCCGAGCACCGCGGGCAGGTGCAGGTCCTCCACCGCGCTCTGCCCGGTGGCCCAGTGCAGGGTCAGCGCCTCGGTCATCGCCAGCAGGGCCGACGACCCGGGGTGCTCGGCCCGCTCGGCGAAGAAGGTCAGCCAGCGCCCGAGCAGCGGCACCGACGGGTGCACCGGGTACTCGCCGTCGGGCCGGCGAAACCGGGTGGAGCGGCCGAACAGCCGCAGGAACGCGAGCCCGCCCGGGTTCGGCAGCAGCAGCTGCGGCGCGTCGACGTACCGGTACCGGACGTCTCGGCCCCGGTCCACCGCGACGGCCTCGGACACCCCCCGGAAGGAGTCCAGGTAGGGCAGCACGATCCCGGCCAGCTCGGCGGCGAACGCGAAGCGCTGGTCCCGGTTGCGGGGCTGCGGCACGATCAGCAGCCGGGCGTCGTCCGGGGCGGTGCCGACCAGCGCAGCGAGGGGGGCGTTGGCCTCGCCGGCCATGGCCAGCGGCACCAGCACCAGCGGTCGGGGCGACAGGTGCAGGTGCCGGACGGTGGCCACCGGCTGGGCCACCCCGGCGGCGAGCGCCTGGGCCTTCGCGAGCGCGCGCAGCGTACTCATGCGGGTCGCCCGGCCAGGGCGTCGGCGCGCAGCCGGGCCGCGGCCCGTAGCAGCGCGGCGGCCTCCGCCTGCTCCGGCTCGCCGGCGTGTTCCCCGGCGGCCAGCGCGAGCGCCTCCGCCACGGTCGCCACCCCGCCGAGCGCCTCGCGGACCGGCCGACCCAGCGTGGCCGTCTCGTCGCGGGTGGCGTGCCGACAGAAGTACGCCAGCTCGCAGGCGGCCAGGCACTCCGGCGCGTAGCGGGCCGGCACCGACAGCAGGGACCGGCGCAGGTCGGCGGGGTCGGCCGCGGGGTCGGCGGTGAAGCCGGCCGGCACGTCGGCCAGCAGGTCGTCGATCCGGGCCGTCCGGTCGAGCTGCCGGCGCAGCACCAGCAGTTGCTTGCGTACGTCGACGAGGCTGGCCACCGGCTGGTTGGCGAAGTCGCGCGGGCAGACCAGCAGCACGTCCGAGGAGACCAGTTCGGGGTCGTGCCCCTCGGTGGCGAGCAGCTCGCGCAGTGCCAGCACGTAGACGGCGGACTGGATCGCGGCGGCGGCCACCTTGCCCGGGTCGGCCTGCCCGTCGATCACCGGGAACGATTTGACCTCGACCACGTGGAACCGGCCGGCGAGCCGGGCGGCGACCAGATCCGGTTCCAGGTGCACCCGCTGGCCGGCGATGTCCAGGCCGAGCAGCGGATGGTCGAACAGGGCTGCCGGGTCCCCCGCGCCGGTCGGCGCGGCTGCGGCCAGCGCGGCCCGGGACCGCGCGGACCGGTCGGACTGGCCGGACCGGTCGTCGGCGCCGAGGTCGGTCCAGGTCGCCGGGCCGCCCGGGTCGACGCCGAGCCGCTCGGCGACCAGCCGGAGCAGCTCGGCCCCGCCGTCGGCCTTGACCTGCGCCTCGAACGTGTTGCCCCGGGTGATGGCGAACCGGGACTGGCCGAACCGGGCCGGGAAGCCGACCCGCTCGGCCAGCTTCGGCTTGTCCACCCCGGCGCTGTCCAGCACGGCCCGGCGGGCGCAGCCGGGGTTACCGGTCAGGGCGGCGATCGTCCGGGCGTTGTGCCGCCGAGGTGGTGCGTCGCCCCGGATCTCGGCCAGTCGCTGCGCGGTGCTCGTCACGACACGCCACGATAGGCCCTCGCCGCCGGTTCGGCGCGGGCCGCGCCGCGCCGAACCAGCACGGCGACCGTGGCGGCGGCGACCAGCCCCGCCCCGGCCATCACCCAGAGCACGGTACGCAGCCCGGAGGTGAAGCCCGGGTCGGCGAGCCGGCCGGCGGTGGTGCTGGCCAGCACCGCGCCGACCACCGCGATGGCGATCGTCTCGCTGGACAGCCGGGCGGTGTTGATCATCCCGGCGCCGGTGGCCGCCCGGCCCGGCGCGACGCTGCCGATCGCGATCGCGTCGAGCAGCCCGATCGACAGGCCGATCCCCACCCCGATGGTCAGCAGCGGTCCCGCGAGGGTCGCGGCGCCGCTGTCCGGGGCGAGCACGGTGGCCCAGGCCGCCCCGACCGCGACCACCGCCACGGACGCGACGATCACCGCCGGGGCCGGCACCAGCCGGGTCAGCGCGCCGCTGAGCAGCGGCAGCACCAGGGTGGGGGCGGTGAGCAGGATGAGCGTCCCGCCGGCCGCGCCGGGGCTCAGGCCGACCACCGTGGTCAGGTACGACGGCAGGTAGACCAGCAGCGGCACCAGCACCGCCACGGTGGTGGCCGCCGCCAGGCAGACGCCGAGGAACCGGGGGTTCGCCAGCAGGGCCAGGTCGAACATCGGGTCGGCACGGCGGCGCTCCACCCGGACGAAGACCGCCAGCAGGGCCGCCGCCGCGCCGAAGGCCGCCACGATCACCGGCGCGGACCAGCCGAACTCGGGGCCCTGCACGAAGCCGAAGATGAGCAGCAGCAGCGCGCTGGTGAACGTGACGGTCCCCGCCCAGTCCACCCCGCCGGCGTGCGCCGGGCGGGACTCCGGCAGCAACGGGACCAGGGCGAGGACCGCACAGGTGGCCAGCGCCGGGGCGGCGAAGACGGCCCGCCAGCCGAACGCCTCGATCAGCAGGCCGGCGATCGACGGGCCGAACGCGAGGCCGACGCCGATGGCCGTGCCGAAGAGGCTGAACGCGCGGGCCCGGGCCGGCCCCTGGAACGCGTCGGCCAGCAGGGCGGCGGCGCTGGTCGCGGCGGCGGCAGCGCCGATGCCGGCGAGCGCGCGGGCGACGTCCAGCAGCACGATGTTCCCGGCGACCGCGCCGGCCAGCCCGGCCACCGCGAAGATCGCCAGCCCGGCGGCGTAGACCCGGCGGCGGCCGAGCAGGTCGGCGAGCGCGCCGGTGGCGAGCATGAAGCTGGCGAAGGTGGCGTTGTAGCCGTTCACCACCCACTGCACCCCGGCCAGCCCCGCGTCGAGGTCGCGGCCGATGTCCGGCAACGCGACCGAGGCGCCGGTCAGTGAGATGGGCAGCGACACAGTGGACAGCAGGACGGCGATGAGTACGACGGTCGGGCGGTTGCGCACGATTCTCCCCGTTCTTCGCGGCCGTCCCAGCGTAGGTGCCGATGGTCGGGCCGGCGGTTTCAGGGGCTCAGTGGTCGGCGGAGCGGGAATGGTCAGCGGCCGGCGGAGCGGTTCCAGGGCGAGCGGGGCAGGGCGGTGCCGGCCAGCGGGCGACGGGTACGGCGACGCGGGCGGCGACCGGGGGTGCAGGGCGGGCGGTAGACGGTGTGCACCGGCGCGACCGGGACGCCGGCCGGCTGGCGGCCGATCAGCCAGCAGAGGAAACGGGCCACGTGGGATCAGCCGACCGGGAGGCGCTCGGCCTCGGCCTTGGCGATGTCGTACTGGGCGCCGCAGAAGGTGCACTGCTTCGCGTACCGGGTGCGGATCGGGATCAGCGGGACGAAGAACAGGGTGAACCTGGTGGACCGGCGGGTGATCACCTGGGCGGCGTGGTTGCCGCAGTTGCGGCACACCTGCTGCACCACGCCCGACCGGTCGACCTTGGTCCGGAGCCCGAATATGAAGAACATCGCCCCGCATTACCCACTCGCCCGGCCTTCTGCACCCCGATTTGCCATACCCCTCGACAGCACCGAGCCGGTTTACCGTTAGCTATACTCGCCGAATGGAGCCGGAGGAGTGGGACATCTTCGTCGTCGACGAGGTGCGGGCCTGGATCGACGATCTCGACCCGGCAACGCTCGCCCGGGTTGTGCAGGCCATTGACGCCCTGGCCGAAGTGGGGCCGGGTCTCGGGCGCCCCCTGGCGATCCAGCATTCTGCTCGTCGCGGGTGACAAGGCCGGACAGTGGAACGCCTGGTATCAGCAGGCCATCCCACTCGCGGAGCAGCGCTACGAGATCTACCAGAAGGAACGCACGCAGCAGGAAGGGGGAGAACAGTGAGCAACCATGTCCGCTGGAAGGACATCAGGGCCGGGTACGTGGAGCGGGCCGGTGGAGAGGAAGCGGTCGAGGCCGGCAAGCAGGAACTCCTGGCCGAGACCGTCGGCCACCGTCTGGCCGAGGTCCGACGGGCCCGTGGGTTCACTCAACAGCAGGTTGCCGACCGGATGGGGGTGACCAAGGGCCGCATTTCCCAGATCGAGCAGGGCAAGATCTCCGGGCAGGAGGTGGTGGCCCGGTACGCGGCTGCAATCGGCGGGCGCCTGCACCAGGCGATCTACTTCGAGGACGGCGACATCGCCGCGATCGCCTGAGGCCGCCCACAACTCCAGAGGTTCGGGGCGAGACGGCCCCCGTCCGCCACGACTGGTCGGCGTGGCGGACGGGCACCTCTGCTCAGCGGGCTGCGTCGGCGGTCGCCGGCTCCTCCGGGAGCCAGATGGGCTGCCAGTCCGGCATCTGGTGGTAGCGGACCAACTCGCCGAGGCCGGCGACCGTGCCGCTCCACGTCGCGTACGGCGGGTTCTGCTCGTCGAAGCCGCTCTGCACGAAGGTGAGCTTCGTCTTCCCGTCGGACTTTGTCTGTCAATCGGTTCGACGAAAGGGGCGGCCGACGACGGCCGCCCCTTTCGTCCTGTGGTGGGTCAGGCGGTCCAGTCCGGGCGCAGCGGGTAGCCGCTCGCCCCGGCCGGGCCGTTGCGGGTGGCCAGCACCTGGTGCAGCTGTATCTCGTTGCGCTCGAACGCCAGCCGGGAGCCGGCCATGTACAGGCCCCACACCCGGGCGGTGCCCTCGCCGACCTCGGCCACGCACTCGTCCCAGTTCGCCACCAGGTTGCGGCACCACCCCGCCAGGGTCAGCGCGTAGTGCTGGCGCAGGTTCTCCTCGTGGTGCACCTCCAGCCCGGCGTCGTGGATCTCGCCGATCAGCCGGCCCGGGCCGGGCAACTCGCCGTCGGGGAAGACGTACCGGTCGATGAACGCGCCGGAGCGGTGCGGGGCCCGGTTGTCGGCCCGGGTGATGCAGTGGTTGAGCAGCCGGCCACCGGGCCTCAGCCGGTCCCGCAGGGCGCCGAAGTAGACCGGGTAGTTGCGCACCCCGATGTGCTCGGTCAGGCCGATCGAGGAGATCACGTCGAACTGCTCGCGCGGCGCGTCCCGGTAGTCCAGGTGCCGCACCTCGGCGAGATCGGTCAGCCCCTCCCGCTCGATCGCCGCCTGCGCCCACTGCGCCTGCGCCCTCGACAGGGTCACCCCGAGCGCCTTGACGCCGTACTCGCGGGCCGCGTGCCGGACCATGCCGCCCCAGCCGCAGCCCACGTCGAGCAGCCGCATCCCCGGCTTGAGCGCGAGTTTCCCGGCGACCAGGTCGTACTTGGCGGCCTGCGCCTGCTCCAGCGTGTCGTCGGGGCCGCGGAACACCGCGCAGGTGTACGTCATCGAGGGGCCGAGCACCTTCTCGTAGAAGGCGTTCGAGACGTCGTAGTGGTGCGAGATGGCGGTGCTGTCCCGGGACCGGGAGTGGCGCAGCCCGTTCATCACCCGCTTCCAGCGCGGCGCGGCCTCCTGCGGCGGGGGCGGCGGCGGCATCAGCCGCTCCCAGCCCAGCCCGCGTACCAGGACCAGCCCGTCGGCCAGCGCCGGCGGGCGGAGCCTCAGCTCGTCCTTGAGCACCCGCAGCGCCTCGTACGGGTCGCCCGCGTGGACCCCGCCCAAGGCCAGGTCGCCGCTGACGTACGCCCGGGCCATGCCCAGGTCGCCGGGCGCGGTGAGCAGGTACGACAGGCCCCGCTCGGAGCGGATGGCCAGGGTGATCCCGGCGTCGGACGGGCCGACGGCGCTGCCGTCGTACCCGGTGATCCGCACCGGCAGGGGTCCGGCCGTGACGGCGCGGACCACGTCGGCCACGGTCGGGGCCGGGCGCCGGCCGCCGGCCGGCGGGGTGGACGGGACGCTCGCCGCCCCCTGTTCTCGATCGGTCAGGCTCATCTTCGTGCTACCGCCTTCTCGTAAAGTCCGGTGAGCCGGTGGTCCGGGTCGTAACGGTCCTTCACCGCACGCCAGGTTTCGCCGCCGTAGAGGCGGTCGAAGGCCTGGCGGTCGTAGTACGCGTCCGAGTAGAGCGACTTGTGGCCGCCCGCGTCGGACACCGCGCGCTCGATCAGCCGGTTGACGTCGCCGTCGGCGGCGCCCTCGGCGATCGGCACGGTCCCCCAGAAGCCGATGTTGACGTAGTTCTGCCCGGGGCGTAGGGGGTACAGCGGCCAGGGCCGGGCCGATCCGGGGCCGGCCGGCTCACGCAACCGCAGCGGGCAGAGCCAGACCGGGGACATCCGCACCTCGCGGGCGAACCAGTGCAGGAAGTCGGCCATGCCCTCCAGCGGGATCTCCACGTCCTGCACCACCCGCTCCCGGGCGGGCTGGCCGCGCAGCCGGTCGATGCGCGCGGCGACCTGGTGCCGGTGCTCCAGCCGGACGAGGCGGTGGTAGACGTCGCTGCGCCGCCAGCGGGCCGGCCAGACCCGCCGGACGACCGGGTGCTGCACCCCGAACGCCGCCGAGCACCAGAACCAGTCGGTGTCCCAGCGCCAGAGGTAGTCGTGGATGCTCAGCCAGTCGCGGGTGAGCCGGCGCAGCGAGCGGTAGTAGATGTCCTGGCCGGTGTAGTCGCTGACCCGCGGCGCGTCGTCGGCGAAGGTCGCCAGCACCAGGTACGCCTCGCCGGGGCTGAACACCACCCCGTCCATCGCGTCCACCGGCTCCCCGGCCCAGGACCGGGTGGCGGTGATCTCGCCGATGGCGTCGGTCAGCGCGGCCAGGTCGGTGAAGCGGACGTTGCGCAGGGCCACGTACCGGCGCACGGGCGCGAGCTCGATGCGCAGCCGGGTGGCGTAGCCGAGGCTGCCCAACGAGTTGGGGAAAGCGGCGAAGAGGTCGGCGTGCTCCCCGTCGGGGCGGGCTGCGACGATCTCGCCCGCGCCGGTGAGCACGTCCATCTCCAGGACGGACTCGTGCGGCAGGCCGTGCCGGAACGAGGTGGACTCGATGCCGAGGCCGGTCACCGCGCCGCCCAGGGTGATGGTGCGCAGCTGCGGCACCACCAGCGGCATCAGCCCGTGCGCGAGGGTGGCGTCGACCAGCCGCTCGTAGGTGCACATGCCCTGCACGTCGGCGGTGCGCGCCTCGGGGTCGACCCCGATCACCCCGCCGAGGCCGCTGACGTCCAGCCCGGGGGCGCTCGGCGCCGACCTCGGGCGGAACAGGTTCGAGGTGCGTTTGGCCAGTCGCACGGTCTCACCGGCGGGGACCGCGGCGTACGACCGCCGCAGCAGATCCACCGCTCCGTCGTGGTCAACCCCATGATCCACACGGACAGCACACATGAGATCACTGTACGCGCGACGGATCGATCCTGTGGGACGTCCACGGTGGCCGCTCCCACGTCACGCGGCATACCGTGGGCAGCATGCCGAGAGCCATCTGGAACGACCTGGTGATCGCCGAGAGCGCCGACACGGTGGTGGTCGAGGGCAACCACTACTTCCCGCGCACCGCCCTGCGCGATGACGTGCTCCGGGAGTCGTCGACGCACACCTTCTGCCCCTGGAAGGGCACCGCCTCGTACTACACGCTGGCGCACGACGGGCGGACCAGCGCCGACGCGGTCTGGTACTACCCGGAGCCGAAGCCGGATGCCGAGATGGTGCGCGACCGGGTGGCCTTCTGGAAGGACGTCACGGTCGTCGACTAGGCCCTGGGTCGAAGTCGGCCTACCTCGGCTCAGCGCGGGGTTCGCCGGGCCCGCCCGCTGGGGGCTGTCAGGTCTGCTCCCTGGGCAGACGAGCGCCGGTGAACCCCTGACATGGTCCTGGTCCGTACAGCGGTCACGATCGAACGGATCTCGCGCACCCACCCGGGCCACCGCCGGTTCCCGAAAGGCCGCCCAACCCCGATCTACCCGAACTCCGCTCATCGTCGCAACGGCGATCGGCTTTCGCTGACGGCGATCGCGCCCGCCTGCTGCCAGGACACGCTGCCGTGCGCCTACACACGCTCTAGGCCCGGGTGTCGCGGTCGTCAGCCGCGGTGGGCATGCAGCTCCGGGCGTAGGGCGCGGAGCTGGGCGAGGTGCTTGGGCAGGTGGACCCGGGTGTGCAGGTCGAGGGTGCGAGCCCAGGGCAGCGCCTCGTCGACCCGCAGGTCGACGTCCTCGTGCAGGCGGGTCTCGACGAGAGTCTGCGCCGCCGCCGGACCCAGCCGGTCCACCAGTACGCAGAGCCTCTGGCTGGTGGCGCGCAGCATGCCGGCCAGCCCGGCCAGCCCGGTCTGCCCGCCGTACTCGGCGACCAGGGCATCGAGCTGCGGCCGGTGCACGGTCTCCAGGTCGTAGTACGCGAACGGCGACCCGGCGAGCACCGCCTCGGTGGCCTCGCTCATCAGCTCGTCGTTGGCCGCCAGGTGCGCCACGATCTGCTCGGCGCTCAGCTCCCCGCCGCCCGGCGGCTCGAACCCGCCCGCGTCCACCTCGGCGAGCACCTCGTCGTACGCCCGCCGCAACCCCGCGCTGTCCACGATCCCCAGTCAACCCCGGTGCCGGGCGGACACCGGCGGGCTACCGCACCCGGTTCACCCGGACGGGACCGGCCGTCGGGGTGGTCTTGCGGGTCCTTTGGAGCTGAGTCGTTCACGACATCGACCCCGCGCCCCGCGCCCCGCGCCCCGTGCCCGCCCCGCCTCCGTCTCTGGCTCCGGCTCCGTCCCTGGCTCCGGCTCCGTCCCTGGCTCCGGCTCCGTCCCGCCCGACGGACCGAGTGGCTAACGCGTACACGGACCGGGGTGCCAGGTACCCGTGACGAGGCGCGATGCCGAGCACCCCGACGGGGGAAGGACCTCACTGGTGCGGCAGGGCCGTGAGTCGTCTACGACATCAGCTCCAAAGGGACCCGCAAGGGCCACCCCGGCAGGGCGATCGCCGGAGGACGTGGGGGGCCGCCCGCCCCGGGGCCAGCGTCAGCGGCGACGCCGGGCGACCCCGACATGCCCGGCGTCAGCGGCGGCCCCGGCGGGCGCGAAGATAGTCGCTGACCACGTACTCGCCGAGGTCGTCGAGGTCCGGGGTGAACACCCGGCCCCGGGAGCGGCGGGCCACCGCGTCGACGAAGCGGCGCAGGCCCTGGTCGTCGCCGAGCATGAACAGGTTGAGCGTTGCGCCGGCCCGGCTCAACCGGTCCACCTCCCGGATCGTCGCCTCGATCGTCTCCGGCAGCGGCGGCCAGTGGAAGTACGCCTCGCCGTCGTCGGGGTCGAGGTGGGCGGTCGGCTCACCGTCGGTGACCACCAGGACCACCGGCTCCGCGCCCGGATGGCGGCGCAGATGCCGGCCGGCCAGCCGCAGCGCGTGCTGGAGGTTGGTGCCCTGCTGCAGGTCCGGCTCCACCGCCGCCAGTTCCGCCTGGGTGAGCGGCGCCGCCTCCCGGCCGAAGCCGACGATCTGCAACGCGTCCTGCGGGAACCGGGTCGCCACCAGGTGGGACAGCGCCAGCGCCGTCTGCTTCATCGGCCCCCACCGCCCCTGCGAGATCATCGAGTACGACAGGTCCACGCAGAGCGCCACCGCCGCCGACGCCCGGCGCTCGGTCTCCATCACCTCGAAGTCTGCGGGCGCGAGCTGCACGGGCACGGTCGGGCCAGCCCGACGGACCGCCCGGGACAGGGTGCGCACCACATCGAGCGGCTGCTCGTCGCCGTACTCCCATGGCCGGGACGCCCCGCTCACCTCGCCGGCCGCGCCCGCCGAGCGCAGGTCGTGCTGGCCGCGCGGCCCGGCGGTCAGGTCCGCGAAGACCCGGCGCAGGGCGGTGCCGGCGAGCCGGCGCAGCGCCTTCGGGCTCAGCGTCAGCCCGTCGGAGTCCCGGGTCACCCAGCCCTGCCGGCGCAGCTCCCGTTCCAGCTCCCGCAGCCGGCGCACGTCGTCGGCGGCGTCGCGGCCCAGCGTCCGGGACACCGCGTCGACGTCCACGTCGTCCAGGGTGGCCCCGGGCTGGTCCTGGTCGAGGGCGTCCAACAGCTCGTCCAACTCGGCGATCTCACCGAGCGCGTCGGCCGCCTCGCCGTACCCGAGCGACTGCTCGCCGCGGACCCGCTCGCCCCGGTTCCAGCTCAGGTCGGGGCGCAGCGCCCGCAGGTTCGCGTCCAGCGCCGACAGCTCGCCGGCCAGCCGGTCGCCCAGGGACTGGCGCATCAGGCCGGCCAGCTCCTCGCGCTGCCGGTCCGACAGGGACCGCATCAGCCGCTCCCCCGCCGCCGCGCGCCGGGCCAGCACGTCGACCAGCTCGTCGACGTCCCTCGGCCGCTCCGGGAAGAACTCGCCGTGCCGGCGCATGAACTCGGCGAACGCGTCGGTGGTGTCCTCCGACCGGGCATGCTGGGCAAGCAGGTCGTTCAGGTCGCGCATCATCTCGGCGAGCTGCCGCTGGGCGGCCGGGTCGGCTGCGGCCCGCGCCGCGGCCCGCAGCCCGGCGAAGCGCTGCTCCAGCACGTCGCCGCGCAGCCCGTCGAGGATCCGCTGGTACGCCTGCCGGGCCTCGGCGCTGGCCCACGAGTACCCGGAGAGATCCTGCACGGCGCGGGCCGTGGACCGGGGCAGGTTGCCCAGCACCGCCTCGGCGAACCGGGCCGCCTCGTCGGTGCGCCCGCGCAGCTCGTCCCGCTCGGCGGCGAGGGCCTGGTCGAGCAGCGCCCGGGCCCGGGTCACCGCGCCGTCCAGGTCGCCCCGGCGCAGCGTCTCCCGGCGCAGCCGCCGGGCCCGGGCGACCAGGTCGTCCAGGCCGCCCCGGCCCTGTGGGCCGCGCCGCAGCAGGTCACGCAGCGCCTTCCGCAGGCTGCCCCCGGCCAGCATCTCCGCGCCGACCGCGTCCACCGCCGCCCGCACGTCGTACGGCGGGGCGAGCGGGTCCGGCCCGTCGCGCCACTGCCCATACCGGAACCGGTTGCCGGCCACGGCTCAGCCCCGGCTGCCGTAGACGGTGCGCCCGCTGTCGGTGACGTCCTTGCCGAGCCGGCGCGTCAGGTGCAGCCCCTCCAGGACGAACTCCACACCGGCCGCCGCCTGCTCCGGCGTCGGCGCGTCGCCCAACCCGAGCCGGTCGAGCGCCTTGGCCAGCCCCGGCACGGTGCCGACCTGGCGCAGCAGCTCGGCCGAGGAGACCAGCTCACCGGTCTCGACCACCCGCTCGTCGTCCACCAGCGCGGTGAAGCCGGACAGGTCCAGCCCGGCCAGCCGGGCCCGGAACGTGTCGGCGGTGGCGGTGCGCAGCAGGTGAGCCAGGAGCTCGATCTCCCGCCCCTCCTCGCTGCTCTCGAACTCGACCTTGCCGCGCAGCGTCGAGGTCACCGACACGGCGTCGCCGATCCGGGCGACCGGCGCCTCGGATGCCGGCTCGGAGCCGGCGGCGAGCAGGCCGGAGCGGCGCAGCGCGGCGGCGCCGACCGTCTCGGCGGCAGCGATGGCGAACCGGGCGGAGACGCCGGAGCGCTGATCGACCGACGGCGACTCGCGCACCGCGCGGGCGAACCGGGCGAGCACCTCCAGCACGTGCTCCGGCACCTCGCCGACCGGGTCGGCCTCCTGCCGGATCAGCGCCAGCTCCAGTTCCAGCTCCAGCGGGTAGTGGGTGTGGACCTCCGCGCCGAACCGGTCCCTGAGCGGGGTGATGATCCGGCCCCGGTTGGTGTAGTCCTCCGGGTTGGCGCTGGCCACCAGGAACAGGTCCAGCGGCAGCCGCAGCTGGTAGCCCCGGATCTGGATGTCCCGCTCCTCCAACACGTTGAGCAGCGCCACCTGGATCCGCTCGGCCAGGTCGGGCAGCTCGTTGATGGCGAAGATGCCCCGGTTGGTGCGGGGCACCAGCCCGAAGTGGATCGTCTCCGGGTCACCGAGGGTGCGCCCCTGGGCGATCCGGATCGGGTCCACGTCGCCGATCAGGTCGCCGACGCTGGTGTCCGGGGTGGCGAGCTTCTCCCCGTAGCGCAGCGAGCGGTGCAGCCAGGCGACCGGCAGGTCGTCGCCGGCGGACTCGGCAAGGGCGCGGGAGGCGGGGGTGAGCGGGCGCATCGGGTGCTCGTTGAGCACCGAGCCGGCGATGACGGGGGTCCACTCGTCGAGCAGTGCCGCCAGCGAGCGGATCAGCCGGGTCTTGCCCTGACCGCGCTCGCCGAGCAGCACCATGTCGTGGCCGGCGAGCAGTGCCCGCTCAACCTCGGGCAGCACCGTGTCGTCGTACCCGACGATGCCGGGGAAGCGGTCCTCGCCGGTGCGCATCCGGGCGAGGAGGTTGTCTCGGAGTTCCTGCTTGACCGTGCGGTGTCGGTGCCCGGCGGCCCGCAGCTGGCCCAGGGTGGCGGGCAGGTCGGCGGGCGGGACCGGGAGAACCTGGTTGGGCTCAGTCACCCGACCAACGCTAGCGCGGCACCGCCCACCGACCCGCCCCGTCGCCCACACGGGCCGGGGCCCTCACCTCCCCGCCCGGGCGCGGATCAGCTTAGGCAACACCGCGAGGCCGGTGACCGGGCGGAAGGCGCGGGCGGCGGTGGCCAGCGCCGCGTACTCGTCGTCGGCCAGGTCGATCTCGGCGGCCGCGGCGTTGCGTTCCACCTGTTCCACGCTCGACGCGCCGGGGATGGCCACCACGTTGGGGTGGCGCAGCAGGTGGGCCAGGGCGATCTGGCTGGGCGTGGCGTCGTGCGCGTCGGCCACCTCGCGCAGCGCGCCGATCAGCGCGGCGCCGCGCTCCAGGTTCTCCGGCAGGAAGTACGGGTTGGCCCGGCGCACCGCCCCGCTCGGCGGGTTCCGCGCGTCGTACCGGCCGGACAGGAAGCCCTGGGCGAGCGGGCTGTACGCGATGACGATCCGGCCGGCCTGCTTCGCGTACGGCAGCAGGTCCTCCTCGGGCCCGCGGTCGACCATGCTGTAGCGGACCTGGTTGCTGAGCACCCGCCGGCCCAACGCGGCCTCGGCGAACCGCCAGCGGCGCAGGTTGTAGTTGCTCACCCCGACCTCGGCGACCAGCCCGACGTCCTGCAACGCCCGCATGCCCCGCATGGTGGTGGTGTCGGCGACCACCGGATTGGCCTGGTGCACCTGGTACAGGTCGATGGTGCGGACGCCGAGCCGGGCCGCCGAGGCGACCGCCCGCTGCTGCACCACCGGGGAGACCGGCAGCAACGGGAAGATCTTGCTGGCCACCACGACCTTGCCCCGGTCGTCGCCGAGGGCCGCGCCGAGGATTCGCTCGCTGCGGCCGAAGCCGTACACCTCGGCGGTGTCGAAGAGGGTGACCCCGAGGTCGAGCGCCCGCCGGACGATGTCCGCGGCCCGGCGCTCGTAGTCGGGCCCGTAGCCCCACTCCTTCGAGCCGAACTGCCAGGTGCCGAGGCCGATCTTGGAGATGGGCTTGGGGGTGTCGAGCTGAACGAAGCGCATCCCCCGAAACTACGCGAAAGGTAGGGCACCTTATTGACACATTCGGTATAGGAAGGACCCCAGCGTCTCCACGCCCAACGCCTTGGCGCGGACGGGTTCCGTGCCAAGGCGTTGGACAGGGGGTAGCGGGGAAGAGTCAGCCGGGTGGCAGCCGCGCCGGCGGGATCGGGAGCCGCGGCTCAGAACGCCAGCTTCTCGACCCCCGTCTGCAGGCTCGCCGACGCCCCGAGGTATACGCGCTGGGCGCTCTCCGCACCCTCCGCGAACGGCACCGTCCGCGTCACCTTGCCGGCCAGGTCGACGACCTTCACGCTGGGCCGCTCGGTGAGATCAGGATCGCCGTAGTCGTAGACGATCAGGTGCGAACTGTCGTACCAGCCCAGCACCCGACCGGCGGTCGGCACGGAGAACTGCTGGTGGACGATGCCGGTGGCCACATCCACGATCCGGATGTCGTCACTGCCGGGCGGTTCGTCCAGGGCGATCCGACTGCCGTCCGGCGAGAACTGGGCGCCATCACCCAGTAGTCCGTTCGTGACGGGAACAGTGCGGGTCAGTTTTCCCGCGAGGTCGTAGTAACCGATGCCGGTCACCTCCGCCGGCCCGGCCCCGGTCGGGTTGGTCGTGTGGACGAGCGCCAACTCCTTCCCCTGCGGGGTCCAGACGAAGTTCGCCCCGACGGCGTTGCGCGAATTGATGTCGGGTGACCCGACCAGTCGGATGGCCAGGGTCTCCGCGTCCACCAGCAGGAAGCCATGGCCGGGATCGGTTGTCACCTTCGGCTTGTTGGAGATCAGGATCTGCGTGCCGTCCGGCGACCAGGTGGCACCGTCGGTGTAGCCGAAGTTACCCGGCAACCACCGGACCTTCCCGCTGGCCCTGTCCATCAGGCCCCGCCTCGACGGGTGCGCGGTGCTGTTGTCCCCCTCATGCACCAGGACCTGACTTCCGTCCGGGGACGGCACCGCCTCGTTGTACGGGACCTTCTCGTACGTGCCGGTCGCGGGGTCGAGCAGCAGCGAATAGTCGTCTGCGGTCCCGACGTCCGCTGTGCCGTTCACTCCGCTGTAGGCCGTCACGACGAAGGGCTTGACGGACCCCGGCTGGCCGGCGCCGGCCGCCAGAGGATCGTCGGGGCCGGCCAGACCGCCGGCAACCATCGGTACGGCGACGATCGCCGCCGCCACCGCGGCGAGCCCGGCAACGGAGAGGCGGGCGGCGCGCTGCCGGTTGGCCCTGTTTATCGCCCCCCGCGTCAGGTCCGGGGGTGCGGCGGAAGAGGCAAGGTCCTCAAGGGCTTCCCGAACAGCCCCCTCAAGTTGGGCGCTCACTGGTGAACCTCCTGGCGATCGATTAGTTCAGGGCAGAGGGCACGAATCCGCTCAAGGGCTCGGGCGGCCTGGCTACGAACCGTGGCCGGCTTGCACCGCAGGACCTGGGCGATCTCTTCGTCGGGCAGGTCGTCCAGGTATCGCATGACGAGCACCGCACGCTGCTTCGGCGCCAACTTCCGCAGGGATTTCCGTAACGCCAGGCTCAGGTCGACCTGGTCCGTGCGGTCCGTGCCGGGCGAGTCGGGAAGCCGATCGGTGACCACCTCCCGACCCCACATCGGCCGGCGCCACCAGCTCACCTGTTGGCGGTACAGGGCCTTGCGCACGTACGCCTCTGGGTGCCCGTGACGAACGTCCCCCCAGCGGTGGTACGCCTTCGCCAGCACCGTCTGCAGGAGATCCTCGGCCTGCTGTCGGTGACCGGTGAGGGCCAGTGCGGTACGGAACAGCGCGGGTGACCGTGCTCCGACGAAGGCGGTGAAGTCCTGCCGGGTCTCAAAATCCATAGAATCTCCTACGGTTCATGCCCCTAAGAACGCAGCCCGAGCAAGGCCTGCTGCCTCCACCGCCCAACTTTCGAGCCGGCACCGGCCGAGCGACTGCGGCAGAGTGTGCCGACGTCCCGGTACGGCTGACCACCGCCGTACCGGCGATATGGTCGATGCCGTGACCCACCTTGCCGCCGACGGGCGCTACGAGACCATGACCTACCGCCGAGCCGGGCGCAGCGGGCTGCGGCTGCCCGCCGTCTCGCTCGGGCTGTGGCACAACTTCGGCCCGGACCGGCCGTTCGAGCGGCAGCGGGACATCGTCCGGCGCGCCTTCGACCTCGGGGTCACGCACGTCGACCTGGCGAACAACTACGGACCGCCGCCGGGCGCCGCCGAGGAGGCCTTCGGCCGGATGCTCGCCGCCGACCTGAGGGCGTACCGGGACGAGCTGGTCGTCTCCACCAAGGCCGGGTACCTGATGTGGCCCGGCCCGTACGGCGAGTGGGGCTCCCGCAAGTACCTGGTGTCCTCGCTGGACCAGTCGCTGCGCCGGATGGGACTGGAGTACGTCGACATCTTCTACTCGCACCGGTACGACCCGGACACCCCGCTGGAGGAGACGATGGGCGCGCTCGACGCCGTCGTCCGCTCCGGCAAGGCGCTCTACGTCGGCATCTCCAACTACAACTCGGAGCAGACCGAGCGGGCCGCCGCGATCCTGCGCGAGCTGGGCACGCCGTTGCTGATCAACCAGCCGTCGTACTCGATGCTCAACCGCTGGACGGAGGACGACGGGCTGCTGGACACGCTGGAGCGGGTCGGCGCGGGCTGCATCGCGTACAGCCCGCTCGCCCAGGGCCTGCTCACCGACCGCTACCTGGGCGGCATCCCCGCGGACTCCCGGGTGCGCACCAGCGTCTTCCTCGACGAGAGTGACCTCGACGAGAAGAAGATGGCCACCATCCGGGCGCTCGGCGCGATCGCCGAGCGGCGTGGGCAGTCGTTGGCCCAGCTCGCGCTCGCCTGGGCGCTGCGCGACCCCCGGATGACCAGCCTGATCATCGGCGCGAGCAGCGTTCCCCAGTTGGAGGCGAACGTCGCGGCGCTGGACAACCTCGACCTCGCCGCCGAGGAGCTGGCCGAGATCGACGGCCACCTCGGCTGACAAGGCAGCCGCGCCTGGGCCGATCAGCTCATCCGCCACCATGGTCTCGAAGCGGCTGCGACTTCCTGCTCAAGGGCATCCGCCTCGTGCTCGTCGCACAAGAGAATGGCATGGAAGAGAGGACCTTTTCCATAATCTTCAGGTTCGTAGGAATTCGCCCAGTGACGGCCGACTTCAGCGAGAATACTGAAGAAAACTCCTCTCCTGTCGACGTTTTCCCGCAGGATGCGGGGAGCGTTCTCGATGATGATCAGATAGCGGCGGGCCGAAAGCCACTGGAGGTCGCTGAGGCACTCCGAGAGGGCGGGCCAGTTCCATCCGAAGTAGCTCGGAAACCGCAGCGCGTCGGAGAACTGCTCGAACACGCCGTCCACGTCCGTCATTGCAGCCCCGTCCAGGCGGGCCACAGCAACCACACCGGATGGTGGAACGACGTCATCCAAGGAGAGAAGGGTGCTGCTGGGAAGCACTTGGACAGGAGATTCGGAGTCTTTCCACATTTTACGATCCCGGTACGGCCACGACGAACGTCCGGATCTGGATCACCCAAGGTTGGCCGCTGCTCCCCAGTCGTGGGCCAGGGTCGTTGCGTTTGTCGGGGGTGCGGTCCCCGGTCGGCCCGGGGACCGTGGCCCGGGGCGGAGCTGTGGGCGCGGCGGTCGATGCCGTGGGGCGGCGCCTATGGAGCTGAGTCGTCCACGTCATCAACGCCGATCGGGCCACCACCGTCACGTCACCCACCGCCCCGTCGGGTCGTCGCTCACGGTCGCCGAGCACTCCAAGCGTGGCTGATGTCGTATCCGACTCAGCTCCATAGGCGCCGGGAGACACACCCGCCATGGAGCGGCGCCCACGCCAGGACCCCCCAGACATCCTGATCGAAGCGCCCCCACCCGACTTCGCAATCGCCCTGAGCCGTGGGCTGACCGACATCACCACTCCCGGGCGTCCTTTCCTGCCAACCGGCGCAGGTCGTCGGTCAGCTCGGCCGCTACCTGCTCCGGCTCCGCCAGACAACGCCATGCCGGTACTCGACGGACGGGATTGAGGCCGGCGGTGATGTCGAGATGGGCGAGCACCTTACGCAGTCCTCGGCCGTCGGAGGCGCCCGCCGGATCGTCGACGACGACGGCCAGTTCGACATCCGCGTGGCGCGCAAAGAGGTCGATGGTCCGCCCAGCCACGGGGACGTCACGCCGCACGGCGAGGCCGGATTCCCTGAGGGCACGATGCAACCGGTCGGCAGCCACCATTGAGGCATCCGGCACACTGTCGGCGACGTCGCGGCCGAGGGCCAGAGCGGTGAGCAGTCCACGTTGCCCCGACCACCACGAACGGTCGCCGACCACGACGAGCTGGGACCGGGCCCGGGTGATGGCGACGTTCCACAGGTTGGTCTGGTGCACGAGCCAGCCTCGGGTGCGGTCCGGGATGCCGTGCGCCCCGACCGGCGAGACGACCATGATGTCTCGTTCGCTGCCCTGGAACTTATGGATGGTCGCGCAGAGCAGGTTGTCGGTGAGGCCGGCGTCGCCCAGGGCCGAGGCCAGGCGACGCTGGTGCGCGGCGAGCGGCGTGACCACCCCGATCGAGGCATCGGGGTACGCCGCCCGCAGGTGCGCCACCTCGGTGACGACCTGATCGATCTCCACCTGGTTGCGCCCGGAACCGGTCGCCCCGGGGCTGAACCTTCCGGGGGCATCGCGCCAGCGCACCGCAGGCTCGGCCGGTGCGGCCAGCCGGGCCGGGTCGGTCAGCACCGTGAGCCGCCCCTGGTAGACCTCCCGGTTCGGCACCTCGACGATGTCCGGGTGGCACCGGTAGTGCTCGTCGAGAAGGTGCGTCGCGCCCGCCGCGGCGGCGAACGCGTCGTACGCGGAGTGGCCCGTGAAGGTCAGCCGACGGGTGGTCAGCCATCCGGTACTCACATCGGCGCGGGCTCGCTCGGTGACGTCGTCAGTCTCGGGCAGGTCCACGACGGGCGCGAGCTGACGCGGATCAC
Organism: Micromonospora sp. NBC_01412; assembly: GCF_045040215.1. Taxonomy (NCBI): domain Bacteria; kingdom Bacillati; phylum Actinomycetota; class Actinomycetes; order Micromonosporales; family Micromonosporaceae; genus Micromonospora; species Micromonospora sp. NBC_01412. The sequence goes on along the minus strand of NZ_CP109528.1, from coordinate 4,350,661 downwards.
CGATGATCAGTGCCCGCTTGGCGCGGTAGAGCATGGGCAGGATCGCGGGAATGGTGCACTGCGCCGCCTCGTCGATCACCACAAGGTCGTACAGCGCGGGGCTTCTGCGCAGCCGCCGGGCGGACAGCGCGGTCACCGCCCAGCCCGGCAGCACCCGCAGCAGCTCGGGGAAGTAGGCCCAGCTGTCCGACTGCGGCTTGGCCATCTCATCGGCCCGGTCCTGCAACAGGCGCGCTCCCGCAGCCACCCGGCGGGCGATCTGCGCCCGCAGCAGCTCGATGCTGCGGGCGGGCCGTTCGGTGCCGATCAGGTCGGCCAGTCGCCGCCAGGAGGCGTCGGCGTCGGGCAGCTCAGCGAGACGCTGCCGCCGTCCCCGCCAGCGCAGCTCGATCACCGCCCGCTCGGCGAGCGCCTCGACGGCGTCCCGGTCGACGACCCGGTACGCCCGAAGCCGCCACCGGTACCACCATCGAAGCAACCTGCTGGCGAGCGCTCGATCGGTCAGGTGGACGAGCTGCGCCAGAGCTTTGTCGTCGTCCGGCAGCGTGGCCGCACCGGCACCCGGGTCGGAGTCACGCTCGACGGCCAGCTCGGCGAGGTCGCGTTCGAGCAGACGCCGCTCGTCCAGCGTCCCCCGAAGGCCGGCGGCCTCCTCGGCCAGCAGCCGCAGCTCGTGCAGCGGGGTGCGGTCGTCCGGCGTGGGGTGTTCCGCCGGCGGATAGGCCGCGAGGATGTCGGCGAGATGTTTCGGTTCCTGCAGACGGTGTTCCTTGTTGCCGGTACGCACCAGCAGGCCCGGACCGATCAGGTCGGCGACCCGGTCGAGCACCGAGTCGACGGCCTGATTGCTGGTGGAACCGATCAGCACGCTCTGGCCGGCGGCGGTGGCGGTGGCCAGCAGTGCGGTGACCAGTTGACTCTTGCCGGTGCCCGGCGGCCCCTGGGCGACGGTCAACGGCTGCGACATCGCCGCCTGGATGATCTCCTCCTGCGCCTCGTTCGTGGCGCTCATCGCCACCGTCACGACCGGCGTGGCAGGCACCTCGTCCGGGCGCAGCGCCAGTGCGCCCAGTGCGGTCCGCTCGATGAGCTTCGGATTCTTGACCATGCCTCGCAGGTCGTCGACGAGCTGCCGCTGCGGCGACTCGGTGGCGTCGACGGTGTAGAGGATGGCCGCGTTCTGGACCCCGCGCACCGGTCCCGGCCGGATGGTGCCGACGAGCATCGCCGGGTCGAGTTCGACCACCGGGTCCAGCCCGAACGTCTTCATGAGCACATCGACGGTGGCGACCAGGGCAGCGGGGTCACCCGGCACGAAGACCTGCTCGACGCGTTGCCGCAGCTCGTCGGCTTCCACCTCGGAGAGCTGGAACAGGTCGACGAGGGCTGAGCTGGGACGGGGTGGAAAGGAGGCGTGCAGGATGTCGTCCGCGCCGACGGTGACATCACAGACCAGGAGTGGGGCGAGCCGGGGAGGTCTACCCCGACCGGGCCGGACGGCGACGACCGGATAGCCGTACTGCACCTCCCCGCCGTCGGCGCGGGCCCGCGCGGCGAGTTTGGCAGCCGCGCCGCTCAGCCGGACGGGCGTGTCCGAGGTGAGAACGGCCTCGGACCCGGGCGGAGCCGCGACGTACGTACCGGCTGCCTGGGGATCGATGAAGGACTGCAGCACGGTCGACCGCTGCATGCAGTTGACGTAGTAGGTCACCAGGCGGCGCCACTGGTCGGCGTCGAACGGAGCCTCGTCCGCCGGGCTCGCCGTGGCGGCTGCGACCTGCCGCGCGGCGGCGGCGGATCCGGGCACGGTCGCCAGCCGGATCGGCTCGGTGACTCCCTCACTCGACTCGACCGGGCTGTGCTGACGGCGCCGGGCCATCTCGGTCAGGGCGTACCGGGAAAGGTCGTTGGTGGTGATCCAGCCGTCGTCCGCCGTTCCCTCGGCCGCGCCCCGCAGGCCGGTGAGGAGGACCTCGGTGAAGATCGACGGCTGGTCCGGCCCCTGCGCCTTCGACGCCTTCAGGTGGGTGCTGGAGGTCAGGATGAAGGTGCCGCGCTCACGCTTGGTGCGCCGTGGCTCCTCGCGCACCCCGCCACGGAAACGGTGCCGGGCCGTGAACGCGCCGGAGAAGCAGCAGTCGAGGAGGACCACCTTCTGGCTGGCCTTGGTGTGGTTGAGCAGATGGCGCAGGGTGCCGTCGGTGTCGAACGCGGTCGCGTGCAACTGCCCGCAGACCGTGTCGGTCGCGGCCAGGAACAGTGACTGCCCGTCGCCGTGCAGCACGCCGTGGCCGGAGTAGTAGAGCAGCGCCAGGTCGCCGTTGCGCCGCGCGCCGTAGAACTCCTCGACGGCCTGCCGCAGGTGCGCGGCCGGCAGGTCCAGTTCGGCGCGTACGGTGTCGAACTCGCCGGCACCGTCCAGCAGGGCCTTGAGCTGCGCCACGTCCTGTCGTACCGACGGAAGGGGCACAAGCTCGCGGTCGACGTGGCAGGCTGCCGTGCCGAGCAGCAGGGCGTGCCGACCCATCAGTGGCGGGACCGTTCGATCGCGGCCCGCACCGTCCTGATCAGTTCGTCGGTCTGGCCGTGGGTGGGCCGGTCGATGGTCAGCTCGATGTCACCGACCCGCAGGTGCACCCGGCGGCCGGTGTGGCGTTGCAGGAAGGCCAGGACCACGTCGACCAGCGCCTGCACGTAGCCGGGGTCGACGCCCGCCAGCACGGTCACCACGCCGAGCGCCAGCTCGGCGACGCCCTTGGCGGCCGGGTCGGTGGTGGGCTGCTCAACGCGCTCCACCTCGCCGACGTCGCGGAGGTCGTCCGCCAGCTCGTCGGTCATCTGGCCGAGGACGAACTCGTCGTCGTCGGCGAGCGGCGTGAATTCGACCCGGATGCGGACGTGAGACACCCAACCTCCTCGGCGTGCGGTGCTGACGAGGCTACGGAGGCGGTGATGCGTGCGGTTATGTCTGTCGGCTTTCCGATCGACGATCCGAAGGACATCGATCAAGTAGATCCGAAGTGGAGTCCTCTTAATCCGAAGTGGAATGACGTACACAACTGCCCCTGCCGCACGAGCGCAGCTCGCGTTCACGGGACCTGCTCGATGCCGCCGAGGCGACGGTCCACGCGCTGGAGGAGCACACCGATGGTTCGAGCCGGCTGACCCTGCCCTATCTGCTCAGCCTCGCCGCGCTCCGGCCTGGTGGGCCGATTCGTCAATGGATGCGGACCGGCTCGCGTGTGACGCAGATCACGAAAGCAGCGCGCGAGGGGCTTGCTGCGCTCCCGGAGCTCCTCGTCGGAGTTGCGTCTTTGATCTGGCTGACATTGCGGTGCAGGGCCCCACATCGCCCCCTGGTAGCCCCCTAAGCGCGTTGGCCTTTGTGGAGCTGAATCGGCTTCTGGGGGTGATCGATGTTGGCAAGAGGCGGCTCGTTCAGCGGTCCGGCTTTCAATACCGTGACCGCATGCCCGCGTTGATTCTGCCGACCATCCGCCTGCACGCCGCGTTCTTGGAATGCCGCGACGACTGGGGCCCCGGCCTCCACGAGGACGGATTCGGCCTCGGTTCTCACGACGTGGACTCCCTCAAAGGCTTCGCCGCTTGGGTGCACGAGCGGGTCCGACTGACCCATCCGGCCGGCGACCCCTGCCCGGACGAAAAGCACGGCTCACCCCGGTGGATCGTCGAGAACGGCCACGTACTCGGAGGGATCGCCCTCCGGCACAAGTTCGACGACGAGATTGGCCAGATCGGCTACGGCGTCCGGCCGTCCGCGCGCCGTCGCGGACTGGCGAGCTGGGCACTCGGCGAGATGCTCAAGGAGGCTCGCGTCGTCCTGGGCCTAGACCGCGTCCTCATTCCTTGTCTGGCCGACAACATCGCGTCGGCCCGGACGATCGAACGCAACGGCGGCGTCCTCGAGGGCATCCGCGACACCGAGCACGGTCCAGTGAGGCGCTACTGGATCGCCTTGGATCGGTGATAGGTCACGCGTTGCGAACGGCTACCCCGCCGGAGCCAAATCTAGGAATTTCTCGTCTTAGGCCAGGATCGCCCGGGAGGTACGGACCGTGTTGGATCTAAAACCCTACCGGGACGCGCTCGCGCTGCCGGGGTTGCGGCCCCTGCTGCTGGTCGCGATCCTGGCCCGGGTGCCCGTGGCAGCCACCGCGGTGGTGATGACGCTGCACGTACTCGATCTGGGCCACGGTTATCTCGCCGCCGGACTGGCCGGGGCCGCGATGACGGTCGGTTCGGCGCTCGGCGCACCACTGCTCGGCCGGCTGGCCGACCGGCGTGGCCTGCGGCCGATGCTGCTGCTGACCACGGCGGTCGAGGCGCTGTTCTGGGGGACGGCGCCGGTCCTGCCGTACCCGGTGCTGCTCGGCGCCGCGTTCGTCGGCGGGCTGCTCACCCTCCCGGTCTTCTCCGTGGTCCGGCAGTCGATCGCCGCGCTGGTCCCGCCGACCCAGCGCCGTCAGGCGTACGCGCTGGACTCGATGTCGGTCGAACTCAGCTTCATGATCGGGCCGGCGGGAGCGGTGGCCCTGGCCACCAGTGTCTCGTCCACCCTGACCATGTACGCCGTCGGCGGCGGCATCGTGCTGGCCGGACTCACCCTGCTGGGGCTCAACCCGCCGATCCGGGCCCGGGACGAGGAGACGACGCCAGCGCAGCCGCTGCCCCGCCGGCAGTGGCTGACCCCACGGTTGATCGGGCTGCTCGCCGGTGGCGCGGCCAGCACGCTGGTAATCGCTGGCTCCGATGTGGCGGTGGTGGCGGCGCTGCGTGACGTCGGTCAGGTCGACTGGACCGGTGTGGTGCTGGCGCTCTGGGCCTCGTACTCGTTGGTCGGCGGCTTCACCTACGGTGCGCTGTCCCGCCCGATGCCGTCGCTGACCCTTACCGTGATGCTGGGTCTGGTCACCATTCCGGTCGGTCTGGGCAGCGGCGAGTGGTGGCTGCTGGCCCTGGTGCTGCTACCGTCCGGGGCGCTCACCGCGCCGACCGTAGCCGCCACCGCCGACGCGGTGAGCCGGCTGGTGCCGGCGAGCGTACGGGGTGAGGCGATGGGCCTGCACGGCTCGGCGATGGTGGTGGGGCTGGCGCTCGGCGCCCCGCTGGCCGGGGCGGTGATCGATGCCTCCGCACCGGCCTGGGGCTTCGCCGCGACGGGCCTGCTCGGCGCGCTGATCGCGCTGGCAGTGCTGCTGACCGAGCTGCGTCACCGGCGGTCCGACGCCGCCGCCATCGCCGCCGCTCCCACTCCCGATCGGGCCGGCCGCACGACGAACCGCAGGCGGGGAGCCCACGCGCCGCGCCGCACGCGAAGTTCATCGCCATGAGCGAACGAGTCCTACGCCCAGACCTCCCGGCCGGCCAGGCCGGGCCCGCTCACTTGAAGGCGGCGTGGCCGGTCAGCACCTGTCCGATGATCAGCTGATGCACCTCGGAGGTGCCCTCGTAGGTGAGCACGGATTCGAGGTTGGCCGAGTGCCGGATGACCGGGTAGTCGAGGGTGATCCCGGCCGCGCCGAGGATGGACCGGCACTCGCGGGCGATGGCGATGGCCTCCCGCACGCTGTTGAGCTTGCCCAGGCTGATCTGCCGGTGGTCGAGTGTGCCGGCGTCCTTCATCGCGCCGATCTGCAACGCCAGCAGCATCCCCTTGCCCAGCTCCAGCCCCATGTCGGCGAACTTGAGCTGGGTGGCCTGGTACGCGGCGAGCGGCTTGTCGAAGATCAGCCGGCTGCGGGCGTACGCGATCGTCGTCTCCAGGCAGTCGTGGGCCGCGCCCAGCGCCCCGAAGACGATGCCGAAGCGGGCCTCGTTGAGACACGACAGCGGCCCGGACAGGCCGGCGGCCTCCGGCAGCATCGCGTCGGCGGGCAGCCGCACGTCGTCGAGGACGAGTTCCGAGGTCACCGAGGCGCGCAGGGAAAGCTTGCGGGTGATCTCCGGGGCGGTGAAGCCGGGGGTGCCGGCGGGTACGAGGAAGCCACGGACGCCCTCGTCGGTGCGGGCCCACACCACCGCGACATCGGCGACGGAGCCGTTGGTGATCCACATCTTGGTGCCGTTGAGCACCCAGTCGTCCCCGTCGCGGCGGGCCCTGGTCCGCATGCCGGCCGGGTCGGAGCCGAAGTCCGGTTCGGTCAGGCCGAAGCAGCCGATCGCCTCGCCGGCGGCCATCCGGGGCAGCCACTGCTGCTTCTGCTCCTCGGAGCCGAACCGCCAGATGGCGTACATGGCGAGCGATCCCTGTACCGAGACCAGGGAGCGCAGCCCCGAGTCGCCCGCCTCCAGCTCGAAGCAGGCCAGCCCGTACGCGACGGCGGAGGTGCCGGCGCAGCCGTAGCCCTCCAGGTGCATGCCGAGCACGCCGAGCTGCCCGAGTTCGAGGGCCAGGTCCCGGACGGGCAGGCTGCCGTCCTCGTACCAGGTGGCGATCTCCGGGCGGATCCGCCGGTCGACGAAGCCACGTACCGCGGCCTGGAGGGCCCGGGTGTCGTCGTCGATCAGCGTGTCGACGCCGAAGTATGCGAGCGTGGACGCGGGGGTGGACAGGGTCACGATTCGTTTCCTCCCAGGGCTTCTTCCAGGTGCGCGATCACGCTACGCGCGACGGCGACGGCCATCGCGTCCAGCGCGTCGTGGGTCATCGCCGCCATGTGCGGGGTGGCGAAGACCCTCCGATGGTGCAACAGCGGGTCGTCGGGGTCGGGCGGTTCGGGCGCGAAGACGTCCACCGCGTAGCCGCGTAGCCGCCCGGCGTCGAGCGCGGCGAGCACGGCCCCGCTGTCCACGACCCCGGCCCGCGCGGTGTTGACCAGCAGGGCGTCCGGCCGCATCCGGGTGAGCGCGTCGGCGCCGATGAGCCCGGTCGTCTGCGGGGTCTGGGGCACGTGCAGGCTCACCACGTCGGCGTCGCGCAGCAGGTCGTCCAGCGCGACGAGGCGTACCCCCGGGGGCGGGGTGGCCGTCGCGATGTCGTACCCGATCACGTTCATGCCCAGTCCCTGGGCGCGGGTCGCGACGCCCCGGCCGATCGCGCCGAGCCCGACCAGGCCCAGGGTCCGGCCGGCCAGCATGGTCCCGGTCAGCCCGGCCGCGACGACCGAGGACGGCAGCGACCGGCCGGCCGGGAAGGCGCCCCGGGTCAACGACGCGGCGGCCGACGGTGCCTGCCGGGCGAGGGTGAGGGCGGCCAGGATGACGAGCTCGGCCACCGATTCGGCGTTGGCGCCCGGCGTGCTGACCACCCGGATGCCCAGGCGGTCGGCTGCGGCCAGGTCGATGCCGTCCAGCCCGGCGCCGTGGCGGCCGACGACCCTGAGCCGCCGGCCGGCTTCGAGCATGCCGGCCGTCACCGGTGAGGAGCGCACCACGAGGGCGTCGGCGGTGGCCAGTGGCCCGGCGGCGAGGGCCACCGGGTCGGTGGCGTGGGCGACGTGCACCTCGCCCGCCGCCCGCAGCAGATCCATGCCGGCCGCCGCGATCGGCTCGGTGAGCAGGATCTTCGGTGTCATGGGTGTCCTCACCAGCCGGTGTAGCAGGTCACCGGCACGGAATAGAAGTCCCGCGCGTAGCCGCCCTGCTCCCGGGGGCCGTGGTTGGAGGCTCCGGTGCCGCCGAAGGGCAGGTGCAGCTCCGTGCCGGCGGTGGGCAGGTTGACCGAGACGATGCCGGAGCGGGCGTCCCGCTTGAACCGTTCGGCCGCCGACAGCGACGTGGTCACGATCCCGGCGGAGAGCCCGTACTCGGTGTCGCCGGCCACGCTGATCGCCTCGTCGAGGTCGTCGACGCTGATCACGCAGGCGACCGGGCCGAAGATCTCTTCCCGGGCCAGCCGCATGTCGTTGCGCGCGTCGGCGAAGAGGGTGGGCCGCATGAACTGCCCCTCGTCCGGGCGGTGCGTCCCGCCGGCCACCACGGTCGCGCCCTCGTCGCGCCCGATCCGGACGTAGTCGAGGTTCTGGGACAGTTGTTCGGGGCTCACCACCGGGCCCAGCTCACTGAGCGGGTCGAGCGGATCGCCGACCCGTAGCGCACCGGCCGCGGCGGCCAGTGCCTCGACGAACCGGTCGTGGATGCCCGCCTGCACGATCAGTCGGCTCGACGCCGTGCAGCGCTGGCCGCTGCTGAAGAAGCTGCCGTCCAGGGCGCAGCGCACCGCGACCTCCAGATCGGCGTCGTCGAGCACCACGAGTGGGTTCTTGCCACCCATCTCGAGCTGGAACCGCTTGTTGCCGTGGGCGAGGCACTGCTGTGCCACGTGGCTGCCGGTGCCGGTGCCCCCGGTGAAGGAGATGCCGTCGATCCCGGTCGAGGTCAGCAGCTCCTCGCCGACCACCCGGCCGGCCCCCATGACGAGGTTGAACACGCCGGGCGGCATTCCGGACCCGTTGATGATCCGGGCGAGTTCCCCGGCCGAGGCGGTGACCAGCTCGGCCGGCTTGAGCACGACCGCGTTGCCGTAGGCGAGTGCGGGCGCGACCTTCCAAGCCGGGATGGCGATCGGGTAGTTCCATGGCGTGATGATCCCGACGACGCCCAGCGGCCGGCGCCGGACCTCGGCGTGGACTCTGGGGCGGGTGGACGAGTAGACCTCGCCCTGTGGTTGCAGCAGCTGGTGAGCGTAGTAGCGGAAGGTCTGACCGGCCCGGGTGACCTCCCCGCGCGCCTCGCTGAGCAGCTTGCCCTCCTCCCGCGAGAGCAGGACCGCGAGTTCCTCGGTCCGCCGCAGGATGGTGGTGCCGATGCGGTCCAGGATGTCCATCCGGGACCCGATGGGCTGGCCGGCCCAGCCGGGCTGCGCACGGCGGGCGGCCTCGATCGCCGCGCGTGCGGTGTCCCGGCCGGCCACGGCGTACTCGCTGACGACCTCGTCGGGGCGCGCGGGATTGCCGTTCGGCCGGCGTTCCCCGTCGACCCACTCGCCGTTGACGAGGTTGAGGTGGTGCGGCACGACAGGGGCTTCGGACATCAGCTCTCCTCCGTCGAGAGGTAGGGGCGGCGGTCCTGGGTGGAGAGCCAGCCGCCCTCGCCTGCGGGTCGCATGCCCCAGCAGCGGGTCAGCTGGCCCCGGTCCGGCGTCTCCCACGTCGTGATGAGATCGGGCGAGCTGCCCTGGCACGCCTCCCGGACGTGCGCGCAGCGGGGAGCGAACCGGCAACCGGGTGGCATCTCCGACAGCTCCGGCGGGCGGCCGGCGATCGGGCGTAGCTTGCCGCCACGGACGAGGTCCAGCCGGGGCACCGACCCCAGCAGCCCCCAGGCGTAGGGCATCTGCGGGCGGTGGAACAGGTCGACCGTCTCGGCCCGCTCCACGATCTGCCCGGCGCACATCACGTTGACCCGCTCCGCCATGCCGGCGACGACCCCGAGGTCGTGGGTGATGAGCAGGACGGCGGTACGGGTCTCCCGGGCCAGCTCACGCAGCAGCTCCAGGATCTGCGCCTGGATGGTGACGTCGAGCGCGGTGGTGATCTCGTCGGCGAGGATCAGGCGGGGTTGGCAGGAGAGCGCCATCGCGATCATCACGCGTTGCCGCATGCCGGCGGAGAGTTGGTGCGGATAGGAGCTCAGCCGGGTCTCCGCGGCCGGGATGCGCACCATCTCCAGCAACTCGACCGCCCGCGCCCGCGCGGCCCTGCGGCTCAGCCCCAGGTGCAGCTCCAGGGTCTCGGTGAGCTGCTTTCCCACGGTCAGCACCGGGTTCAGCGAGGTCATTGGGTCCTGGAAGATCATCGAGATGCCCTTGCCGCGGATGGCTCGCAGCTCGCGAGGGCGCAGGCGTACCAGGTCCTTTCCTTCGAAAAGGACCTGTCCGCCGGTCACCTCGCCGGCCGGCGGCACGATCAGGCCCATGATGGACTGCGCGGTGGCCGACTTACCGCACCCGGACTCCCCCACCAGGGCCACCGTCTCGCCCGCGTCGACGGTGAAGGAGACCCCGTCGACCGCCGTCACCGAACCCCGTGCAGCACGGAATTCGGTGCGCAGGTCCCGCACCTCCAGCAAGGCCATGGAACCCCCCGCAGTCTGGACGCCTTAACGTCGCCATTCGTCAACCAGGAGTGTTGCACAGACGATGTTCGTCTTCTAGGCTCCCGGCAGCGACGAATACCGCCATCACATGAGTTGGAGCAACGTTGGCATCCAAGAGCTCGATCGAGAAAGATCGCAGCATCATCCGGGAACTCGTCCAGGAGCCCAGGCAGACAAATGTGGCGCTGGCCGCCAAGGTCGGCCTCTCCGAAGGATCGGTTCGGCGGCGGATGGAACGACTCGTCGCGGACGGACAGCTGCAGTTCGCCGCGATCCCCAGCGCCTCGTTCATGGGCCGCCCGGTGCACACGCTCTTCGAGATCCAGAGCTCACCGGGCAGCACCGAACAGCTCATCGACAATCTCGCGGGCATGTCCGAGATCGCGTACGTCTACCACGTGACCGGGCAGTTCGACGTCATCGCCGTCGGTTACTTCGCCTCCAGCAACGCCATGCGCCAGTTCTGGACGGAGCGACTGGGCCACGTCGACGGGGTGATGGAGAGCCGCTCGGTGATGGTGCTGCGGGTCGCCAAGCGTGCGCACGAGTGGGCCCGCGACATGGCCGTCACCGGCGACGACGAGGAGTCCGCCTAGGACACAGGCACGGATCCTGGCGTGCCCGGTTCTGAAGTCTGACCAGACCAGACCGGGAGAGACAAGAGATGCTGCGCATCACGCTGATCCGCCTTATATCGGTCATTCCGGCCCTGCTCGGGATCTCGGTGATCTCAGTCCTGGTGATCCGCATGATTCCCGGCGACGTGATCAGCTCGATCATGGGCCAGGACTTCGGCGACCCCGCGATCGAGGCGGAGATGCGCCGCTACTTCGGGCTGGACATGCCCGTGTACGAGCAGTTCGTGAGGTGGCTGGGCGCCCTCCTCCAGGGCGACCTCGGCACCTCGATGCGCACCGGTCAGCCGGTGCTCGAAGAGATCATGCAGCGCTTCCCGTCCACGTTGCTGCTGGCGGTCTCGGCGCTGCTGGTCTCGATCCTCATCTCCATCCCGCTCGGCGTGCTCAGCGCCACCAAGCGCAACGGCCTGCTCGACGCGAGCACCCGGGTCGTGTCGCTGATCGGGCTGTCGGTGCCGAACTTCTGGCTGGGCATCCTGCTGGTGTACGTCTTCTCGGTCTCGCTGGGCTGGCTGCCGTCCCAGGGCGCGGGGGAGGGTGAGGGCTTCCTGGGCAGCCTGAAGTACCTCATCCTCCCCTCGGTCACCCTCGGCGCCAGCCTCGCCGCGATCAGCATGCGGATGACCCGGTCCAGCATGCTGGAGGTGCTCAACCAGGACTATGTCCGCACCGCCCGCGCCAAGGGGCTGGCCGAACGCGTGGTCATGGTCCGGCACGCCCTGCGCAACTCGCTGATCCCGGTGGTGACGGTGCTGGGCATCCAGGCCGGGGCGCTGCTGGGCGGCACGGTCATCGTGGAGCAGGTCTTCGCGTGGCCGGGGCTCGGCACCATGGTCATCCGGGGGATCAGCCAGCGCGACTACCCCGTCGTCCAGGGGACCCTACTCTTCCTGGCCCTCTTCTACGTCGTGGTCAACCTCCTCGTCGACCTGCTCTACACCTACCTGGATCCGAGGTTGCGCAGTGGTCACTGAAGTCGTTCCCGGCCGCCGCCAACCTCGCGGCAAGCGGCAGCAGGCCAGTACCCCGAAGCCGGTCGGGCGTCGCGGCGGCCACCTGCTGAAGTTGATGACGCGGGACAAGGTCGGCCTGATGGGGCTGGTCATCGTGGTGCTGATGACCGCGGCTGCGGCGTTTGCCCCGCTGATCTCCCCCTACGACCCGACCGCGATGTCCAACCAGCGGCTCGCCCCGCCCGGTGGCGACTTCCTGCTCGGCGCCGACGAGGCCGGGCGCGACCTGCTCAGCCGGGCGCTCTACGGCGCGCGCACCTTGCTGGCGGTGAGCCTGATCGTGGTGACCTGCGCCGGGGCCATCGGCATCCTGCTGGGGCTGCTCGCCGGCTTCTACCGGGGCGTACTCGACGCGATCATCACCCCGGTGACCGACATCATGTTCTCCTTCCCCACCCTGCTGCTGGCCCTAGCGGTCGTGGCCGCCCGCGGACCGGGCACGGAGAACCTCATCCTGGCCCTGGTCATCGTCTTCATCCCCAGCTTCGCCCGGATCGTGCGCGGCACCGCGATGTCGGTGCGCCGGGAGCCGTACGTGGAGTCGGGCCAGGCCGTCGGGCTGAGCAACACCCGGCTCATCCTCAAGTACATCCTGCCCAACTCGATGGCCCCGATCGCGGTGCAGTTCACCACGAGCATCGCCTACGCGATCCTGATCGAGGCGTCCCTGGGCTACCTCGGGCTCGGTGTGCAGCCGCCCCAACCGTCCTGGGGCTCGATGCTCTCCAACGGTAAGTCCTTCATGGAGATGTCGATCTGGCCGTCGGTCGTGCCCGGGGTCTGCATCATGATCGCCGTTCTCGGCTTCAACCTGCTGGGCGACACCCTTCGCGACGTTCTGGACCCGCGGCTGCGGGGCCGCTCCAGTCGCTGACCCGCAAGGAGCACAAACCGCGTGGAATCCATCGACGACCACCTGGTTCGCCGCCTCACCGAGTGGTCTGCGGGTCAGCCGCTGCCCGAGGAGACCTCCCCGGACGTCGACGTCGACCCCGGGCTGCTGGTGGACTACCTCGACGCCCAGATCCAGAGCCGTCACCTCGACCTCGCGCTGCGCTGGTTGCAGGCCCAGCAGGAGGGGTTCTACACGATCGGGTCCAGTGGGCACGAGAGCAACGCCGCCGTCGCGCTGGCGCTGCGCCCGACCGATCCCGCCCTGCTGCACTACCGTTCCGGCGGCTTCTACGCCGCGCGGGCCGGTCAGGTCACCGGTTCCACGCCGATCGCGGACGTGCTGCACTCGGCGGCGGCGTCCCGGCAGGACCCGATCTCCGGTGGCCGGCACAAGGTCTTCGGCCACCGGGACCTGAGCATCATCCCGCAGACGTCGACGATCGCCTCCCACCTGCCCCGGGCCATGGGCCTGGCGTTCGCGCTCGACCGGGGCCTCACCGACACCGGATACCCGGCCGACGCCGTGGTGGTATGCAGCTTCGGCGACGCCTCGGCCAACCACTCCACGGCGGCCGGAGCGCTGAACGCGGTGGGCTACAGCGCCCATCAGGGACTCCCCGTGCCGCTGCTGTTCGTCTGCGAGGACAACGGCATCGGGATCAGCACCCGCTCCCCGCACGGCTGGGTCCGGCGGATGCTGTCGGCCCTGCCCGGCATCGACTACGTGCGCGCCGACGGCACGGACCCCGCCGGCCTGCTGGCCACCGCAGCCGAAGTGACGCACCAGGTGCGTACCCGGCGACGGCCCGCCGTGCTGCACCTGAGCACCGTACGGTTCATGGGCCACGCCGGCTCCGACGCCGAGCTGGCCTACCGGACCCACGCGGAGATCCTCTCCGACCACGCCCGCGATCCGATCCTGGCGACGGCGGCCCTGCTCGCGCGGCGCCGGATCCTCGGCCCGGCCGAGACCCTCACCCGCTACGAGCAGTCCCGCAAGCAGGTGATGAACCAGGCCCAGCTGATGCTGGGCCGGGTCGGGCGGCTGGACGACCCGGCGGCGGTGACCGCGCCGTTGACCGCCCGCCGGGTGGGCCGGGTCGGCGCCGCCGCGCGCCGCGCCGGCACCGGGCGGGAGAGGGCGTTCGGCGACAAGCCCCCCGAGTCCCGTGGGCCGCTCACCCTGGCCCAGTCGATCAACGCCGCCCTGCACGACGCGCTGCTGACCTGGCCGCAGGCCCAGGTCTTCGGCGAGGACGTGGCGCGTAAGGGCGGCGTCTACGGCGTCACCCGGGGGCTGCGGAAGGCCTTCGGGGCCAACCGGGTCTTCGACACGCTCCTCGACGAACAGACCATCCTCGGAGTGGCGCTCGGCGGAGCCCTGGCCGGCACGCTGCCGATCCCGGAGATCCAGTACCTGGCCTACCTGCACAACGCCGAGGACCAGCTGCGCGGTGAGGCCGCGTCGCTGCGCTTCTTCTCCAACGGGCAGTACTCCAACGGCATGGTGGTGCGGATCGCCGGCCTGGCCTACCAGAAGGGGTTCGGCGGGCACTTCCACAACGACAACTCCGTGGCGGTGCTGCGGGACATCCCCGGCCTGGCCTTCGCGGTCGCCTCACACCCGGCCACCGCCCCCGCCCTGCTCCGCCAGTGCCTCGCCCTCGCCGAGCAGGAGGGGCGGGTGTGTGTCTTCCTGGAGCCGATCGCGCTCTACCACCGGCGTGACCTGCACACCGACGGCGACGGCGGCTGGCTCGCCCCCTATCCGGAGCCGGCGAGCTGGGCGGCGGCGGAGAACCCGCTGGGCCAGGTGCGGACGGTGTGCGAGGGCACGGACCTGGCGATGGTCACCTTCGGCAACGGCGTCCCGATGAGCCTGCGGGCGGCCGGGACGCTGGCCCGGGAACGACAGGTCAGCACCCGGGTCATCGACCTGCAGTGGCTGTCACCGCTGCCGGCCGCGAGCATGCACGCCGCGCTCGCCGGGATCTCGCGGGTCCTCGTCGTCGACGAGAGCCGCGCCAGCGGCGGCGTCTCCGAGGCGGTGGTGGCCGCCCTGGTCGACGGCGGCTTCACCGGCCGGATCTCCCGCGTCAACAGCGTCGACAGCTACGTCCCCCTGGGCCCGGCCGCCGACCAGGTGCTGCTGCGCGAGGACGACGTGCTGGTGGCGGCCCGCTCGTTGATCGGGTGAACCCCGACAGGACGGCATGACGGCATTACGGCGGCGGCCCACCCGATGATCGGGTGGGCCGCCGCCGCATGGAAGGCCGGTACGACGAAGACGGCGGCACACTCGGTGTTCGAGTGGGCCGCCGCCTTCGCGGACGTGCCGGTCAGTACCCCAGCTCCGGCTGACGCTTCGTGCCGGTCAACGGCTCACCGGCCAGGTACAGGTCGAAGTTGGCGCAGAAGTCGGCGTAGAGCCGCTGCACGTTGCCCGAACCACGGAACGACGTGTGCGGGGTGGCCGTCGTGCGGGGCAGGCCCCACAACCGGTGGCCCGGAGGCAACGGCTCCTCCTCGAACACGTCGAGCACGGCACCGGCGATCCGGCCCTGCTCCATGGCGTCGACGAGCGCGTCCTCGACGACCAGCGCACCCCGTCCGATGTTGACCAGGATGCCGGTCTCCTTCATCGCCGCGAAGTGCTCGGCGTCGAAGAAGTACCGGTTCTCCCCGGTCAGCGGCATGGCCAGCACCACGGAGTCGGCCTCGGGCAGCAGCGGGAGGTGGTCGGCGAACGACTCCACCCGGTCGAAGCCCTCGGCCGGCGTACCCGCACGGTTGACCCCGATCACGGTGACGCCAAGGGCCCGGGCCCGCCAGGCCACCTCACGCCCGATCCCGCCGGTGCCGAAGACCAGCATGGTGCTGCCGATGAGGTCCCGGCCGACGATCCGCACCCACTCCCGGCGCTCCTGTGCCTCGCGCAGCTCGGGAAAGGCCCGCTGGTGCAGGAGCACCGCGCCGATGACGTACTCGGCGATCGGCACGTTGTAGGAGTTCCCGGATCGGGTGTAGACCAGCCCCTCGTCAGCTCGCGTCGAGGAGTGCGTCGTCGGACCTACGACGATCGCCGTCGCTCGGCCGGGCAGGACATGACACCGGGCCGACGGCCGCGCTGCAGCTCGGCAGCGACACCAACGACCCGTGGGATGGGCAGTTCATCACCACTCACAACGGCCGCCTGCCCAACCCCTTGCAGCTCGGTCGGCTGCTCACCGGGCAAGCCGGACGATGGCGCGGCGAACACGTCATCCGGGCCGGCAAACACGAGCGAGGCAACCGGGCCGTGTTCTGGGTCGAGCACCACGAAGGATGAAACCCGCTGAACCATCTCGGCATCTCGGCGAAACCAGCCCTCTACCTGGGAAAACTGTCTGCCGAGATCAAGGTAGTAGATAAGCATCGATCTCGGCATCTCGGCAACTGCCCTGCCGAGATCGAGGCCGGTTTGCCGAGATGGCTCAGCGAACCCGGAACGATCTCGGAACCTGCTTCCCCAGCTCGCCGGCACCTTTGCCGAGATGTGCGCCGCACCGGCAGGGAAAGGAGGGCAGCCTAATGGGGGGAAACGCCAAGGGGCGTAAGCGCCGATTCGGCAGCGTGCGCAAGCTGCCCTCCGGCGCGTGGCAAGCACGCTACACCGGACCGGACGGGTTGCCCCGCAAGGCACCGACCACGTTCGACACCAAGCGGGCGGCCGAACAATGGCTAGTCGAGACCGAGGCTGAGATGCTGCGCGGGGATTGGCTCGACCCCTACGCCGGGAACATCAGCCTTGCCGAGTATGCCGACAGGTGGATGCGAGAACGGGATCTCAAGGCACGAACGCGCGAGGAATACGAGCGACACATCCGACTGCACGTTCGGCCACAGCTCGGTGACCACGCGCTGAACGAGGTCACCGCACCGCACATTCGAAAATGGCGGGCGGACCGACTCGACGATGGCGTCGGGAAACCCACGGTGGCAAAGACATACCGAATCCTTCACGCCATCTATGCCACCGCCGTTGACGACGACCTAATCCGCCGCAACCCGTGCCGGATCAAGGGTGCCGGCCAGGACAAAGCGGATGAACGGCCGACCGCGACGCTTCAACAGGTGTTTGCCATCGCCGAAACCATCCATCCGCGATACCGCCTGTTCGTGCTCCTGGCCGCATTCGCGCAACTACGGTTCGGCGAAATGGTGGCGCTGCGACGCCGAGACATCGACCTGCACACGATGGACCTACGGGTACGCCGCGCCACGACGGAAATGGAGGACGGTACGCAGATTGACGACGATCCGAAATCTGAGGCAGGGAAGCGGCCCATCAGCCTGCCGTCCGGGCTACGGGGCGACATGGAATGGCATTTGGCCCAGTTCGCCGAGGGCGGCCCGAACGGGCGTTTGTTTCTCGGCGCTCAGGGCGGCATCCCGCGCCGACGCAACTTCAACCATGTATGGCGTAAGGCGCTGACCGCCGCCGGCATCCCTGACAATCTCGGGCTACACCTGCACGACCTACGGCACACCGGTAGCACGTGGTCGGCGCAGAGCGGCGCGACCCTCAAAGAGCTGATGGCGCGCATCGGGCATTCCAGTACGCGCGCCGCGATGATCTACCAACACGCCACCCGTGACCGCGATCACACTATCGCCGCCGCCCTGGACGCGCTAATCGAAGAGGCGCGAGGCAAGCTCAGCGCCTAGTCTAACGATTCGCGCGAGCGAGACTCGGCTACCGGCTCTTTCTTGGCAATTAATTTGAGTACGTCCGACCTGGCCCCGGCCGCAGAAAGGAAAGAGCGCAAGGCCATCACGGTCAGCACAGTTGAGAGAGCCATGAAAACCGCGCCAATAATATTAGCGCCAAAATTGCCACCACCATACATATTCGCAAGGGTAACCAGCGCGGTGATGACAGCCATGACCAAGTAAGTAAGCCCTAGGGCAATGCCAGCTAGCATGTGCGATGTGAGCAGCTCAGGATGTCGAGCATGAACCATCGTGAGCTGCCCGTTTCGCTTACGTTTCCGCTCTTGCCGCTCACTCAGCTTGCGACTCTGACGGGCTATTCGCCGCTGAACCGTAGTGGTTAGCATGTTTGCCGCGATGGAGAGCGGAACACCTAGGAGCAGACCAAGCCAGAAGGAACTTTCCATACATCCCCTCTTGGTGGGCGGTGGTGATGATCGTAACGAAAGTTAACCCTCGTCACCAGCCCGGCCAGAGCCGGCGGCGTCGGTAGGCCCACCCCGCAAGCAGGCAACTGTGATCATGTAGCTGACGCCCGCCTCGGCCAAGGGACGAAAGAAGCTGGCGACAGGCTGCCAAGCATTCGATCTGGCACGGTTCTGGCACACAGCGGCATGAAAGCGGCGGGAACAACAAGCGCCCTGGTGGGAGATTCAATCTCCCACCAGGGCGCTTGTTAAGGGTGGAGCCGAGGGGACTCGAACCCCTGACCCCCACACTGCCAGTGTGGTGCGCTACCAGCTGCGCCACGGCCCCTTACCTTCGCCCCCGGTCGCCCGGGCACGGAGAGAACTATACACACGCCGGCCGCCATGGTCATCTCGCGGGCCCACCCACGGGTCAGTTCAGCGCGACGTCCGGCGGGAAGTGGGCGACCGCCGCCGTCATGCCGCCCTGACGGCGCAGGACCATCGGCCACAGGTCGTCCGGCCGGTCGACGAAGGCGTCCCCGGGCAGCGCGTCGAAGACGAACCAGGACCCGTCCTCGATCTCCTGTTCGAGCTGGCCCGAGCCCCAACCGGAGTAGCCGGCGAAGACCCGGATGCCGCCGATGCTCTCCCGCATCCGCTCCGGGTCGGCGGAGAGGTCGATCGTGCCGACGGCGCCGGAGACCTGGTGGAAGCCGCGCAGCCGCTTGACCGGGCTGCGCATCCGGGCCAGGCAGATCGCCGAGTCCGGCTGCACCGGCCCGCCCTCGAACAGCACCGCCGGGTCCCGGGCCAGGTGGCTCCAGTCGCCGAGGACATCGACGACCGGGACCTCGGTGGCCCGGTTGAGCACCACGCCCAGCGACCCGCCCGGCTCGTGCGCGACGAGCAGCACCACCGTCCGGTCGAAGTTCGGGTCCTTGAGCGTCGGAGTCGCGACCAGCAGCCGTCCGGTCATCGACTCCATCGCACGCCCGCCGATCGCCTGGTCTTCTCCCCGCATGTCAGACATCCGTCAGCCACGCGCCGAGGGACGGGGGCCGCCGCCCCGGACGTCGGCACCGCGGCCGTACCGGACGGCATCGACGCCGGGGCCGAGCGGGGAGGTGGAGGGCCACACCCGCTCGGCACGGGACCCCGCGCTCATCCCTGCTGTCAATGCCATGCCTGGCACCATAGCTTGCGGCCGGGGCGCTGGCTAAGGTCTGACCGGTGGGTGATCGAGTGGGACCGGAGGGGACGACGATGGGGCCGACGGCGGACATCGCGGTGATTGGCGGCTCGGGGCTCTATGCCCTCCTGGAGGGCGCCACCGAGCACCAGGTGGAGACGCCGTACGGGGAACCGTCCGACCCGGTGACGATCGCCGAAGTGGGCGGCCGGCGGGTGGCGTTCCTGCCCCGCCACGGGCGCGACCATCGGCACCCGCCGCACCTGATCCCGTACCGGGCGAACCTCTGGGCGCTGCGGTCGCTCGGGGTGCGCCAGGTGCTCGCCCCGTGCGCGGTCGGCGGGCTGCGCCCCGAGTTGGGGCCGGGCACCTTCGTGGTGCCGGACCAGCTCATCGACCGCACCAGCGGCCGGGTCCAGACGTACTACGACCGGGGCGCGGTGCACGTGACCTTCGCCGACCCGTACTGCCCGGTGGGTCGCCGGACGCTGCTCGACGCGGCGGCCGGGCGGGGGGTGTCGGCGGTCGACGGCGGCACGATGGTGGTGGTGGAGGGGCCCCGGTTCTCCACCCGGGCGGAGTCGCGCTGGTTCACCGCGATCGGCGGGGCGGTGGTCAACATGACCGGCCACCCGGAGGCGGTGCTGGCCCGGGAACTGGCCCTCTGCTACACCCCGATCGCCCTGGTCACCGACCTGGACGCGGGGGTGGAGAGCGGCGAGTCGGTGACCCAGGAGGAGGTCTTCCGGGTCTTCGGCGAGAACACCGACCGGCTGCGCGGGGTGCTGCTGGACGCGGTCGCCGCCCTGCCGGCCGGGCGGGATTGCCCGTGCGGGCGGGCGCTGGACGGGATCACGCTGCCCTTCCCCCTCCCCTGACCCCGGGGGCGGCGCGGCGGCGGCCACCGCAGGCTGGGCGAATCGCCCGATAGGTGAGCCTTTTCCGGATAGATTCGGCAGGTCGGGGGCCCGATCGCCGCGTCGCCTCCGGCGAGGAGGCAGCCCGCGCCGCGACACGGAGGCCCACCGATGGCAACGGTCCGCGAGACGACGTACGACCTGCTCCGGGCGCTGGGCCTGACCACCGTCTTCGGCAACCCCGGCTCCACCGAGGAGCCGTTCCTGCAGGAGTTCCCCGCCGACTTCCACTACGTGCACGCCCTGCACGAGGCGTCCGCGGTCGGGATGGCCGACGGGTACGCCCAGGCCACCGGCCGTCCCGCGCACGTCAACCTGCACACCGCCCCGGGCACCGGCAACGGCATGGGCAACCTGGTCACCGCCTGGCACAACAAGACGCCGCTGATCGTCACCGCCGGACAGCAGACCCGGGAGATGCTGCTGATCGAACCCCGGTTGACCAACCGCCGGGCGGCCGAGCTGACCCAGCCGTACGCCAAGTGGAGCTACGAGCCGCCCCGCGCCCAGGACATCCCGGCGGCGTTCATGCGGGCGTACGCCACGGCGGTGCAGCCGCCGGCCGGGCCGGTCTACCTCTCCCTGCCGCTCGACGACTGGCAGCAGCCGGCGTCCGGGGCGCCCGAGGTGCGTACGGTGGCCACCCGGTACGCCCCGGACCCGACCCGGCTTCGGGAGTTCGCCGCCCAGGTGGCCGCCAGCCACTCCCCGGTGCTCGTCCTCGGCGGGACGGTCGACCGGGCCGGGGCGTGGCCGGCGGCGGTCGCGCTGGCCGAGCGGCTGGCCGCCCCGGTCTGGTCCGCGCCGGCCCCGGAGCGGGCCGCGTTCCCCGAGGACCACCCGTACTACCGGGGCGTGCTGCCGTACGCGATCGGGCCACTGGCCGAGGCGCTGCGCGGGCACGACACGGTGCTGGTGGTCGGCGCGCCGGTGTTCCGGTACTACCCGTACGTGCCCGGGGACTACCTGCCCGCCGGCACCCGGCTGCTGCACATCACCGACGACCCGGAAGAGACGGCCCGCGCGCCGGTCGGGGACAGCCTGCTCGGCGACCCCGGCCTGGCGCTCGCCGCCCTGGTCGACCTGGTCCCGGCCTCCGAGCGCACACCCCCGCCGCCCCGGCCCGCCCCGGAGCCGCCCGACCTGGGCCCACCGCTGAGCCCGGACGGCCTCTTCGCCGCCCTGGCCCGGCACTGGCCGCCCGACGGGGTGCTGGTGCAGGAATCACCGTCCAACCTGGCCGCGCTGCGCCGCCGGCTGCCGGTCACCCGTCCCGGGTCGTACTTCACGATGGCCAGCGGCGGGCTCGGCTTCGGACTTCCGGCGGCGGTGGGGATCGCGCTGGCCGAGCGGGACACCGGACGGGGCCGCCCGGTGGTGGCGGTGATCGGGGACGGCTCGTTCCACTACTCGGTGCAGGCCCTGTGGACGGCCGCACGGCTGCGCCTGCCGCTCGCCGTCGTGGTCCCGGTCAACCAGCAGTACGCGATCCTCAAGTCGTTCGCCGAGCTGAAGCACACCCCCGGGGTCCCGGGCCTGGACCTGCCCGGCCTGGACATCACCGCGGTGGCCCGGGGGTACGGCTGCGCCGCCACGGTCGTCGAGGAGCCCGACGGGCTGGGCGACGCGCTGCGCGCGGCGCTGGCCGCGGACCGGCCCACCGTGCTGCCGGTGCCGATCAGCACCGACGTTCCGCAGCTGCTCTGAGCCCCGGGCGGGCGGCTCAGTGGCGCAGGACCAGCGGCGCACCGGTGGCCACGTCGAGCACCGTCCGGTCGCCGAGCGGCGCCTTCAGGGTGACGGTGACCGGCTTGAGCAGAAGCTGATCGGTGCAGATACCGGTGGCCGGGGTGACGCCGCCGCCGACCACCACCACGTCGTCTCGCTCCCGCACCAGCGGGGTGGGCGCGGTGTCGCAGGCGCCCACGCCGATCCTCCAGGTCAGCCGGGCCCCGTCGACGGCCTGAAGGTCCTGGGCGCTGACCACGCCGTCGGGCACCGGCCCGGTGGGCGCGACGCCCCGGGGCACGGCGGTGACCGAGCCGGGCGCGACCGCGAGCCGGGCCACCGGGGCCCTCAGCTCCTCGACGGTGAACACCCAGGCCGGGACCTGCGCCTCGCCCCGGCTGGTACGCACCGGCGCGGTACCGAGCCGCACGGCGGTGACGGTCAGCGGCACGCAGGCTGCCGACGGCACGGTGCTCACCGGACCGTCCGGCCCCGGCTCGATGGTCGGCCTGCCCGTGGCACCGGGCTCGATGATCGGCCCGTCCGGGCCGGGCGAGATGATCGGACCGTCCGGCCTTGGCTCGATGATCGGACCGTCCGGGCCCGGCTCGATGATGGGCCCGTCCGTGGCACCGGGCTTCGGCCGGAAGCCCGGCCGCTTCTCGGGCGTCGGCCGCTGCGGCCGTCCCTCGCACGGCGGCGGGTCGCCCTGGTCGAGCTGCCGGTACGCCGTGCCGGCACTGACCAGCGGCACGGTCAGCGTCCCGTCGGGGAAGCGGATCGCGGCGTCGGCCGGCTCAGCGGTGGGCACCGCGACCTGCTCCCGGTACCAGCCGTTGCGGAACGCCTGCTCGGTCTCCGGGGTGAAATCGGGGTCCCCGAGCAGCACGGTCGGCTCCTGGAGCGGCACGTAGCCGGCGGTCCAGGCGTTCCCGGGCCGCCACGCCTCGGCCACCTCGGCGGCCCGCTGGTGGAACGGCTCCCACCGGTCGTCGGCGCCGCCGGGGGTGCCGCCGGCGCCCGGCTCCGACCCGGCCGGGGCGCAACCGGCTGCGACGAGGAGCAGGGGCAGACCCACCAGGGCGAGAACTGGACGCATATCCCTTCGACGCGCCCGCGCCGTTTCCGGTTCCCCGGCTTCGGGTCACCGGCAGGGGGTCGTTGCGTTGTCGCGGGTGCGGTCCCTGGTCGGCCCGGGGACCGTGGCCGGGGCGGAGCTGTGGGCGCGGCGGTCGGTGCCGTGGGACGGCGCCTATGGAGCTGAGTCGTCCACGTCATCAACGCCGATCGGGCCACCACCGTCACGTCACCCACCGCCCCGTCGGGTCTTCGCTTGCGGTCGCCGATCGCGGCGGGCGTGGGTGATGTCGTATCCGACTCAGCTCCATAGGCACCGGGAGGCACACCCACCGTGGAGCGGCGCCCACGCCAGGACCCCCAGACCTCCTGATCGAAGCGCTCCCGCCCGACTTCGCAATCGCCCTGAGGCCACCGGCCTCCCCACCGGCCCGAACGACTGTGCGGCCCGAACGACTGTGCGCCCCGGACACGACTGTGCGCCCCGGTCCAGGTGGACCGAGGCGCACAGTCAGGTGGTGGAGGTGCCGGGAATCGAACCCGGGTCCTTCGCCGGTTTGTCAGGGCTTCTCCGAGCGCAGCTCGCTATGCCTCTACTCGGCCCCACCTCTCACGCGAGCGAGTTGGTGTGACGGGCCCAGTCGCTGATTAATCTCGCCGCACGGACCCCGCGACCGGGTCCGATTGGCCAGCCCTCTAACTGATGCCGGCTGACTGGGACGAAGGCGTTCCCAGGCCGACAGACTTAGCTACTCGCCTCAGGCGGCGAGAGCGAAGTCAGCGCGAGTGTTCTTGGCGCTTATAAGTTTCCGACGACCGATTTTCGAGACGACGTCGGCTTCCTCGGCTCGCTTCCCCTGTCGCTGCGTACGAAGTCGAAACCAGTCACCCCCTCGACGGGCCGCCCCTGTTGGCGGCTCCACACAAGCCTAACGCCTTCCGCAACCGGTTTCATCCCGAGGCCCGCTCCGGCGTGCCGGGAACGGATGAACGGGACGAATCAGTCGTCCATGCCCTTGCCGCGCCGGCCGGCGGCCCGGGCGATCTCCCGGTCCGCGTCCCGCTTGGCGAGGTCCTGCCGCTTGTCGTACGACTTCTTGCCCTTGGCCAGGGCGATCTCCACCTTGGCCCAGCCGTCGGAGAAGTAGACCTGCAACGGGACCATGGTCAGGCCGCCCTCGCGGGTCTTGCCGATCAGCCGGTCGATCTCCAGCCGCTTGAGCAGCAGCTTTCGGGTACGCCGGGGCTCGTGGTTGGTCCAGGTGCCCTGGGTGTACTCCGGGATGTGCATGGAGTGCAGAAAGAGCTCACCGTCACGCTCCTGGGCGAAGGCGTCGACCAGCGACGCCCGCCCGGCCCGAAGCGACTTGACCTCGGTGCCGGTCAGCGCCATGCCCGCCTCGTACGTGTCGAGGATGGCGTAGTCGTGACGCGCCTTCTTGTTGGAGGCGACGACCTTGCGCCCCTTCTCCCGTGGCATCGGCGCCACCTCCCCTCGTTTGCGGCTCCCGGCCCCGGGGCCGGAAGCGGAGATCATGCTACCCGAATGACAAGGGCCCTCCGGCACGGATTATTCCGCGCCGGAGGGCCCTGCCGCGTCGGACGGACCCGAGGGTGACTAGACCCGCAGGTAGAACCGGAGGGTCACCCAGGCGGTGACGGCGCTGACCAGACCGCCCACGCCGGCCATGATCGGGAAAACGATGAGGATGTCGCCCCAGGAGACCGGGGAGAGCAGCCCCTGAAGGTCACTGAGCGCACCGTCGAACAGCAGGTATTTGGCCGCTATCAGGGCGACAAGGGCGAGCAGCGAGCCGATCAGGCCCGCGACCACGGCCTCCAGCACGAACGGCGCCTGGATGAACCAGTTGGACGCGCCGACCAGCTTCATGACCGCGACCTCACGTCGCTTGCTGTACGCCGCGACCTGGATCGTGTTCGCGACCAGCAGCAACGCGGCGATTGCCATCACCGCCGCGGCCGCCAGGGCGATGTTCTGGACCGAGGTGAGGATCTTGAAGATCTTGTCCAGGAGTTGGCTCTGGTCGACGATCTCGTCGACGCCCTCGGTGTCCTTGTACTGGTTGTAGATCTCCCGGTACTGCTCGGGGTTGACCAGCTTGAGTCGGAACGACTCGGGCAGGCTGTCCGCCTTGACCGCGCTCAGCAGGTCGGGCGCGTCCTGGAACATCTCCTGGAAACGCTTGTACGCCTCGGCCTTGTCAACGAAGACGACCTCCTTGATCAGGGGGTCGCTCTTCAGCTTGGTGTCGATGTCGGCACGCTGCTGCTCGTTGGCCTCCTTGGTCAGGAAGATCGAGACCTCGATGTTCTTGTAGTAGAGGTCCTTCATGTCGTTTACCTGGCTGTACATCAGACCGCTGGCACCGAGCATGGTCAACGACACGGCCATCGTGATGATCATCGCGATGGTCATGGTCACGTTGCGCCACAGTCCGACCAGTACCTCGGACAGGACGTATTTCACGCGCATCGGGAATTCCTCCGGGTCTCCGGCGTGAGGTGATCGTCGTCAGGCTGCACAGGGGTGGAGCGCCGGCTCACCCGTAGACGCCACGGGCCTGGTCGCGCACGATGCGACCGCTCTCGATCTCGATGACCCGACGCCGCATCTGGTTCACGATGTTGGAGTCGTGGGTGACCATCACGACGGTCGTGCCGGTGCGGTTGATCCGGTCCAGGAGGCGCATGATCTCGATCGACGTGTCCGGGTCCAGGTTTCCGGTCGGCTCGTCCGCGAGCAGGATCAGCGGACGGTTCACGAACGCCCGGGCGACGGCGACCCGCTGCTGCTCACCACCGGAGAGCTCGTGCGGGTAGCGGTGCTCCTTGCCACCGAGCCCGACCAGCTCCAGCACCTCGGGAACGACCCGGCGGGCAACCGCCTTGGTCTTGCCGATCACCTCGAGGGCGAACGCCACGTTCTCGTACGCCGTGCGGTTCGGCAACAGCCGGAAGTCCTGGAAGACACAGCCGATCGAACGCCGGAAGTGCGGTCGCTTCCAGGAGCGCATCGAGGTGACGTCCTTGCTGTTGACGACGACCCGCCCCTTGTTGGGGGTCACCTCGTGCAGCAGCAGCTTGATGATGGTGGACTTGCCGGAGCCTGATGGACCGATGAAGAAGACGAACTCGCCCTTCTCGATCGAGACGGACACGTTGTCGAGCGAAGGCCGGGACGCCTTCGGGTACGTCTTCGTCACTTGCTCAAGCTGAATCACGGGTGGTGAGTCTACGCGGTGTAACCGAGGAACCAAGCCCCACGCCCCGCCGATGCGAGGCGCGTCATCGAAACACCCTGTTAGCGGGAGATCGACGACGCGCTCCGCCCGCGATCGATCACGCTGAGTCGCCGGCGAGCTGTCGCTGCTTGCGCCAACGGATACCGGCTTCGATGAAGCTGTCCAGCTCGCCGTCGAAGACCGAGGTCGGATTGCCCGTCTCCTGCTCGGTTCGGAGATCCTTCACCATCTGATACGGGTGCAGAACGTACGAGCGCATCTGGTCGCCCCACGAGCCGGCGGCGTTCTCCTTGAGCCCCTCCAGCTTGGCCTGCTCCTCCTGGCGCTTGCGCTCCAGCAGCCGGGCCTGGAGCACCCGCATCGCGGACGCCTTGTTCTGGAGCTGGGACTTCTCGTTCTGGCAGGTCACCACGATGCCGGTGGGGATGTGGGTGAGCCGCACCGCCGAGTCGGTGGTGTTGACGCTCTGCCCGCCCGGGCCGGAGGACCGGTAGACGTCGACCCGCATCTCGTTCTCGGGGATGTCGATGTGGTCGGTCTGCTCGGTCACCGGCAGCACCTCGACACCGGCGAAGCTGGTCTGCCGGCGGCCCTGGTTGTCGAAGGGGCTGATCCGCACGAGGCGGTGGGTGCCGGACTCCACGCTCAGCGTGCCGTAGGCGTACGGGACCTTGACCGCGAAGGTCGCGGACTTCAGGCCCGCCTCCTCGGCGTACGAGGTCTCGTAGACCTCGGTGGGGTAGCCGTGCCGCTCGGCCCAGCGCAGGTACATCCGCAGCAGCATCTCGGCGAAGTCGGCCGCGTCCACGCCGCCGGCCCCGGCCCGGATCGCCACCAGCGCCTCCCGCGAGTCGTACTCGCCGGACAGCAGGGTGCGGACCTCCATCTCCTGGATGGCCTTGGTGAGCCCGCCGATCTCGGTCTCCACCTCGGTGAGCACCCCGGGGTCGTCCTCGGCCTCGGCGAGCTCCAGCAGCACGCGGGCGTCGTCGAGCCGGGAGCGCAGACTGCCCAGCTTGCTGATCTCGCCGTTGACGTACGACAGCTGGGAGGTCACCTGCTGCGCCTTGGCCTGGTCGTCCCACAGGTCCGGCGCGGAGGCCTGCTCCTCGAGCCGGGCCTTGTCCTCGTGCAGTCGGTCGAGGTTGAGCACGGCCTCGATGTTGCGCAGGGTGGCGTCGAGTTCCTTGAGCTGTTCGGCGTAATCGGCAGCGGTCACGACAGACAAGACTACTGCGAATACGGGAGGTCAGCTTGCGAGCCCCACGGTGACGGGCAAAAAGTGTCCGCGTGGCTGACGACCCGGGCCTGTCGGCCGCCCTGGTCACGGGCGGATCCAGCCCCGGGGACGGCCCGGTGGCGGGGTGGCGGGCCGTCGGTCGGGTCAGCCGACGGGGGCGGACTTCAGCCAGGACAGGGCGGCCTTGTGGTAGGCGACGGCGAACTCCAGCGCGCTGGCGTCGTACGAGTCGCCCTCCTTCTTGGCGTTCTTCACCTGCTCCCGTACCCGGGCCAGGGCCTCGCTGTGGTATTCGTTGGCGGAGACCTGGAGGTTGCGCAGCTGGGTGGCCGAGTGCAGGCCGCCGAAGGCGACCCGCAGGGCGATCGGGTTGCGGATGGTGTCCCGCCCCGGGTCCTCGGCCAGCCAGCGGGAGAACGTCCGCTTGCCGGCCGCGGTGATCGCGTACGGCTGGCTGGATCGGGGGCCGGGCTTGCCCAACCGCACCAGACCGCGCTCGGCCAGCACCGGGAGCTCGCGGTAGACCTGGCTGCGGGTCATCGACCAGTACGGGGCGAGCTTGCGCTCAGCGGCGGCCATCAGCTGACCGCCTGTCATGGGACCCTCGTGGAGCAGCCCGAGGAGGGCCGCCGCCGTGGGGTTCACTCCGGAATCCGCCATGCCCCTTACGCTGCCACTTTGCCGACCCGGCGTCCAGGATTTGCCATTTTCGCCACCCTGGAGGGTTTCCTTTGTGCACTGTCGGCGGGCGACAGTCCGTTGAGGGTCGGTCACGCTACGCACGGCGAGGGCCCCCGCGACGCGGCGGGAGCCCTTGCCGGACGCGTCAGCCCATGTGGGGGTAGGTGTGGTCGGTCGGTGGGACGAAGGTCTCCTTGATCGTCCGGGGGGACATCCAGCGGACCAGGTTGTGCCAGGAGCCGGCCTTGTCGTTGGTGCCGCTGGCCCGGGCGCCGCCGAACGGCTGCTGGCCGACCACCGCACCGGTCGGCTTGTCGTTGATGTAGAAGTTTCCGGCCGCGTACCGCATGCGCTCGGCCACCGCGTCGACCACCCGGCGGTCGGTGGCGAAGATCGCCCCGGTCAGCGCGTACGGGGCGATCGACTCGGCCTGGGCGACGGCCTCGTCGAAGCGGGCGTCGTCGAAGACGTGCACGCCGAGGATCGGCCCGAAGTACTCGGTGGTGAACGTCTCGTGCGCGGCGTCGGCGCACTCGAACAGGGTCGGCCGGACGAACCACCCGACCGAGTCGTCGGCGGTGCCGCCGGCCAGCACGGTGCAGGAGCTGTCGCCGGAGATCAGCTCCAGGGCTGCGGTGTGCCGGTCGAACGCCTTGGCGTCGATCACCGCGCCGCCGAAGTTGGTGAAGTCGGTGACGTCGCCGTAGGTCAGCGAGTCGGCGGTGGCGGCCAGCCGGTCGCGCAGCCCGCCCTCCCAGAGCGACCGCGGGACGTACGCCCGGGACGCGGCGGAGCACTTCTGGCCCTGGTACTCGTACGCGCCGCGGATCAGCGCGGTGTGCAACGCGTCCACGTCGGCGCTGGCGTGCGCGACCACGAAGTCCTTGCCGCCGGTCTCGCCGACCAGCCGGGGGTAGCCCCGGTAGCGGTGGATGTTGTCACCGACGGTCCTCCACAGTTGCTGGAAGACCTTGGTCGAGCCGGTGAAGTGGATGCCGGCCAGGTCCGGGTCGGCGAGCACCACGTCGGAGACCTCCTCGCCCCGCCCGGTGACCATGTTGATCACGCCGGGCGGCAGGCCGGCCGCCTCGAACAGCCGCATGGTGAAGTGCGCGGCGAACTGCTGGGTCGGGCTCGGCTTCCAGACCACGGTGTTGCCGAGCAGTGCCGGGGCGGAGGGCAGGTTGCCGGCGATCGCGGTGAAGTTGAACGGGGTGACCGCGTAGACGAAGCCCTCCAGGGGGCGGTGGTCGAGGCGGTTCCACACCCCCGGGGAGGAGAGCGGCTGCTCCTCCAGCAGGCCCCTGGCGAAGTGCACGTTGAACCGGAGGAAGTCGATCAGCTCGCAGGCCGCGTCGATCTCGGCCTGGACGGCGGTCTTCGACTGGCCGAGCATGGTGGTGGCGTTGAGGGTGTCCCGCCACGGGCCGGAGAGCAGCTCGGCGGCCCGCAGGAAGATCGCCGCGCGCTCCTCGAACGGCAGGGCCCGCCACATCGGGGCGGCGTCCTTGGCGGCCTTGACCGCGGCGCGGGCGTCGTCGTGGGTGGCGTGGCCGGTGACGCCCAGCACGTGGTCGTGCCGGTGCGGCTGCACCACGTCGATCGGCGCACCCCCGGCCATCCGCTGCTCGCCGGCGATGGTCATCGGCAGGTCGAGGCGCTCGCCGGCCAGCTCGGCCAGGCGTCGCTGGAGCCGCTCCCGGTCGGCGCTGCCCGGCTCGTAGGCACGGACCGGCTCGTTACGCGGCTCGGGTACGGAGAACACGGCGTCCATCGGGGCTCCTGGCGATCTCGGCAGCGGTGGCGAAATCGGACCCATGGGCACCGACCGGGCGGCCGGGACGCCGTACGCCGCGGGCTGCACCGGTCGCGGCGGCGGGACCTGCGCCGATTCTCCCACGCGGCACCCCCGGTTTCGCCCCACCCCGGCCCCACCCCGCCCGACCTGGCCCGAGCCGCGCCACGAACCCCGCCCTGCGAATCACCGCCTGGCCCACCTCGACTCCCGGCGATTCCGTCGCCTGGCCCGCGCCGCACCTACGATTCCTCGCCGGCCGCCACCCGGGGCGCGGGACGGGTGGGGCGCGGCGGAGGGCTGCGGACGGGCGGAGGGCCGGCGGTCGGGCGGCGCGTACCCTGGATGGCCGGTGACCAGCCCCGCCCGCGCGCCGACAGAGCCGGCCGGGTCCGGGCCTCCGTCGAAGGGGAGACGATGAGCAACCAGCCCGGCAGCTCCACCGCCGCGGAGCCGGACCAGCCGGTGCGGGACGCCCCAGCCGGGGCCGACGAGCCCGGCGACGACCGGAGGCCTGCGGCACCCGTGGAGCCGGCACCGGCCGCCGGGGGTACGCCCCCGGCCCGCGCCCCGGGTGCGGTCGTGCTGGCGCTGCTGGCCGTGGGCTGGCTGGCGGCGATGCTCTGGTCCACCCGGGCGGCGATCACCTCCGCCGAGGCGGGGGTCACCGCGATCAGCCTCTCCGCGTTCGCGCTGCCCGGGGTCATCTCGGCCGCCCTGGTGACCGGCGCGGCGGTCGCCCTGGCGGCGACCAACCTGCTGGCCAGGCGGGGCGCCGAGCGGGTCACCCTGCGCTTCGCCGTCGCGGTCGGCACCGGCGTGCTGGTCGGGCTCGCGGCGGCATTGGTGATCAACCTGACCTACTTCGACAACGCGACCACCAACGTCATCGCCGGCACCACCGCCGCGGCGGCGATCATCGGCGGCGCCGTTGCCGGCGCCGGCAACGCCCGGGTGGCCGGCGCGATCGTCGCCGCCGCGCTCGGCGCGCTGGTCTTCGTGGTGGCATTCAGCCGGGCCCGGGACCCGCTGTTCGACCTCTTCGGCGCGGGCGACACCCAGGAGTCGATGGTCGGTGCCGCGAAGTGGGTGTCCCGGTCGGAGTCCCTGCTCGCCGGCCTGCTGGCGGGGCTGCTCGCCTTCGGGTACCTCACCTGGGCCAGGCGGCGCGCCGAGCGGCACGACCCGGCCTCACCCGCCCCCCGGTGGCCCGGCTACCTGCTGGCCGGGACCGGTCCCGGCCTGCTCCTGCTGCTCGCCGAGATC
Source organism: Micromonospora sp. NBC_01412 (assembly GCF_045040215.1). NCBI lineage: Bacteria > Bacillati > Actinomycetota > Actinomycetes > Micromonosporales > Micromonosporaceae > Micromonospora > Micromonospora sp. NBC_01412. The sequence goes on along the minus strand of NZ_CP109528.1, from coordinate 4,319,742 downwards.
ATCATCCGGGTCGGCGGGCGCTCGCTGCTCGACCTGGCCGGCGCGCTGAGCGAGGCGGACGCGGTCGCCCAGACCTCGCTGGGCACCTCCCGGATCGACAACGGGATCTGGGTGCTCTTCGTCGGCGCGCTCACGGCGCTGATCGCCTTCGGTCGCACGCTGGGCCCCGCGCCGGGCGACGACGACGCCACCGAGGCCACGGCCGACCGCTGACGTCGCGCCCCGTCACCCCCGGGCCCGACCCGGCGGTACGGCGACACGGGGGGCGGTGTCAGGACGCGGCGCGCAGCAACTGCTCCAGCTCGCTGACGTCGTACCACTCCAGCTCGTGGTCCTCGGCGCCGTCGACGGTGAACTGGGCGTCCGGGTCGCCGGTCAGCGCCTCGGCGGCCACGGAAACGGCGGCGGCCACGTCGTCACGCGCGTCGTCGCCGTCGACGTGCAGCGCGGCCACCGCCGTCGCCGGCACCGGTCGGACCAGGCGGACCGCGCTGGAGCCGAGCACGTCGTCGGTGCGCCGCAGCGCCGAGGCGGGAACGTCGACGGAGACCACCGCGCGCCGACGGGGCGCGGCAGGATCGTCCCGGAGCAGGAGCAGCGCGTCCTGGGCGGCCCGGATGAACGCGACGTACTCCAGTTGCTCCTCGTCGCCCTCGGCGTACCACTCGCGCAGGGCGGGGGTCACCGCGTGGGCGTCGGTCTCGGGCAGCCCCTGCTCGGGGAGGCGGGCCAGCATCGGCACGATCGCCGGCACGTACACCCGGACAAGCTCCTCGGTCACCGGTACGTCTCCCCCGCTCCGCCTGCCGGCCGGCGTGCGCCGGCCCCGGGCGCCGATCATGCCGTACGCCTTGACCGTCATACACCCCGCACCCGCCGCACGGAGGGTTGCCGCGCGGGCGGCGGGTCGGCGACGCTGTCGGCAGCGGATGGCAAACTGAGGCAAACGACGTCAACCCCGGGAGTTTCCATGGAGCCGAGGTTCCTGCTGCTCTCCGACGTGGCCGCCGAGCTCAACGTGTCGGACTCGCAGGTCTACCACATGGTGCGGGGCGGTGAGCTGCCCGCGATCAAGGTCGGCGGACGGGGGCAGTGGCGGGTCGAGCGCGCCCGCCTTGAGGAGTACATCCAGCGTAAGTACGCCGAGACCGCCGAGTGGGTCCGGGACAACCCGCTGAACGACCGCGACGCCGAGTAGCGACACCACACCGAACGGCATTGACCCCGGGCACCAACCTGGCCGAGAATCGAGGCTGTCGGAGGCAAACGAAGGTAAACGCAAGCATCGGGGGTATCGATGATTGAGTCCCGTCGTCCCGGACCCGTCCGCCCTCCGGTCCGGGTGCGGCCGGCGCCCCCGCTCGACCCGCCGTTCACCGAGGAGCCGGCCGAGGGCTGGCCCCGCCCGGTCGCCGCCCAACTGGCCCTCGACCTGTTCGAGGCGCACCGCCGCGCCCCGGCCCGCCCCGGCGGACGCCCACACGACCCCCGCCCCACCCCGGGCGGTCCCGGGCGGGCCACCCCGCAGGCCCCGCCGCCCGCCGCGCTGGTCACGGCCACGCCGGAGGCCACCCGGGCCGCCCAACGCTTCGTCACCACCTGCCTGGAGATCCTCAACGGGTACCGACCGCCCGGGCAGATCCGCCCGATGAGCGATCCGGCCTGCTCGGCGGACGTGATGCACGAGCTGACCAGGGCGGCGGCGCGCACCGGCCCGGTCCGTCGCCGCTCCACCCGCCCGACCGTGCGGCTGCGCCGGCTACGGGTCTGCGAGCCCCGCCCCGCGGCCGTGGAGGCCGCCGCCGTCCTGGGCAGCGCCGCCGGGCACACCTGGGCGATGGCGCTGCGCCTGGAACACCGGCGCGGCCGCTGGCTCTGCACCGTACTCCAGCTCGTCTGACTGTGAGGCTGGCCTGGTCGGTCCGCAGGTGATGGGCTGATGTCGGCAGCAGTGGGTGTGACTCTTCGTCTGACTGGCTTCGTGCCTTTGTGCGGACTTGTCCGTCCGCTGCTGCCGGCGCCGGCCCGGCGGGAGACGTTTGGCCTGATCAGGAGCTTGACCGCCAGTTAGCGGCTGGCGTGTCTCATCACAGTCCTGCCATCTCCGCACCGGACCGGACCCTTGCGTCCCCACGGTGAGGAGAGAACGCATGTCCATGCTGGCAGAACTGGTCGAAGTCGTCATCGGCGTCGACACGCACAAGGACACCCACACCGCCGCGGTGCTCGACACCCGCACAGGCGGAGTCCTGGCCAGAATCACGGTGAGTACCGATCCCGACGGTTATGTCGAGTTGGTGGCCCTGGCCGAGCAGCACTCGGGGCTGCGGGCCTGGGCGCTGGAGGGCTCCGGCGGCTACGGCGCCGGCCTGGCCCGGCACCTGGCCGACGCGGGTGAGATGGTCGTCGAGCTGGACCGGCCGTCACGCCCGGCCCGCCGTGGCGGGGCGAAGTCCGATGCGATCGATGCCGAACGTGCCGCCCGCGATGCTCTGGCCCGCACCAGGCTGGCGCAGCCCAAGACCGGACCCGAGCGGGCCGCGCTGCAGATGCGCCTGACCGCCCGCCGTGCGGCCGTGGAAGCCAGCGCCGATGCCCAGCGGCAACTGCACGCCATGGTGATCATCGCTCCGGAGGTGGTGCGGGCCCGGTTCCGTGGTCACAGCACCCGGACCATGCTCACCACCGCCACCCGGCTACGCCCCACCACCAACGCCGGCGTAGAGGTGTTCACCTGCCTGACCGTGTTGCGGGACCTCGACCGCCGCGTCCGCTTCCTCGAAGCCGAAGCCACCGCCCACGAGAAGGCGATCCGGACGATCGTGCGCTCCTGGCGACCGGACCTGCTCGACCTCACCGGCGTCGGCCCGATCGTCGCGGCCACCGTGCTCACCGCATGGTCCCACCCCGGACGCTGCCGCGACGACGCCGCGTTCGCCATGCTCGCCGGCGTGGCCCCGATCCCCGCATCATCGGGCAAAACCGTCCGCTACCGCCTCAACCGCTCAGGCGACCGCCAACTCAACCACGCCCTACACACCGTCGTCCTGACCCGGCTACAACGCGACGAACACACCCGCGCCTACGCCGACCGCCGCCGAACCCAAGGCAAGACCGACCGGGAGATCAAACGCTGCCTCAAACGTTACGTCGCCCGAGACCTCTACCGACGCCTTGAAAACCCACCCCAGCCACTTGACGCGCCATAGGAGCGTCCGCACCCGACGTCCGCGCCCGCGCCCCGGAGGTCGGGGCCGGGCACTGAGCCAGGGCCGGCAGCCAGGGCCGGGCACGGCGCCGGAGTCAGGGCGGCCTGGCGGACAGCAGGGCCCCGGCGGTCGCCGGGGCCCTGCTGTGGTGCTCGCTGGTGGGACGGGCGCCGTTGTCGGCGGCGCCGGACGGGTCAGTTGCCGCCGTTGGCCGCGCCGTGGCAGCGCTTGTACTTGCGGCCGGAGCCGCACGGGCACGGCGCGTTGCGCGACGGGCCGCCGGCCTCTCCCCGGGCCGGGACCGTCTCCCGGGCGGAGCTGGCCGCCACGGCGTGCCCGCTCCCGCCGAAGGCGGCCGGGCGGCGCTGAGCCTCGGGGGCCGGCGGGGCCGCCGGCCGGGCCGGCCGCTCGGAGCGGGCCGCGCGCACCGGCGGGGCCTGCTCCTCGGGCCGCTCCACGGCGACCGCCCCGGCTCCGGCCTCACCGTCGATGGTCGGCGCGGAGTACTGCAGGCCCTGCTGCTGGGGGGCGCGGCCCAGGCCCTTGGCCCGGATCTCCACCGGCTTGTCCAGCAGCTGCACCTCCTCGGCCTCGGCCTCGGGCTCGGCCTCCTGGACCTGGACCTCCAGGTTGTAGAGGAAGCCGACCGTCTCCTCCTTGATGCCGTCCATCATGGTGGCGAACATGTCGAAGCCCTCGCGCTGGTACTCCACCACCGGGTCGCGCTGGGCGTACGCCCGCAGGCTGATGCCCTCCTGGAGGTAGTCCATCTCGTAGAGGTGCTCGCGCCACTTGCGGTCGATGACCTGAAGCAGCACCATCCGCTCCAGCTCGCGGGTGCCCTCCTCGCCGAGCTGCTCCTCGCGCCGGTCGTAGGCGGCGTTCGCGTCCTCCTTGAGGCGGGCGAGCAGGAAGTCCTGGTCGAAGCCGGCCCGCGAGCCGATCTCCTCCTCCAACTCGGCCAGGACGAGGCCCACCGGGTAGAGCTGCTTGAGGCTGGACCAGAGCTGCTCAAGGTCCCAGTCCTCGGCGTAGCCGTCGCTGGTGGCACCGACCACGTACGCGCCGATCACGTCGTCGATCATGTTGCGGACCTGCTCGGAGAGGTCCTCGCCGTTGAGCACCCGCAGGCGCTCGGCGTAGATGACCTGGCGCTGCTTGTTGAGCACCTCGTCGTACTTCAGGACGTTCTTGCGGATCTCGGCGTTCTGGCCCTCGATCTGGGCCTGGGCGCTCTTGATCTGACGGGTGACCATCTTCGACTCGATGGGCACGTCCTCGGGGATGTTGAAGCGGTCCATCACCGCCTCGACCGCGCCGGCCCGGAACCGCTTCATCAGCTCGTCCTGCAGGGACAGGTAGAAGCGGGACTCGCCCGGGTCACCCTGCCGGCCGGCCCGGCCGCGCAGCTGGTTGTCGATCCGCCGGGACTCGTGCCGCTCGGTCCCCAGCACGTAGAGCCCGCCGACGCCCGCGACCTCCTCCGCCTCGGCCTCGCAGGCCTGCTTCCACTTGGGCAGGACCTCCTCCATGGCCTTGGCGTACTCCTCCTCGTTCTCCGCCGGGTCGAGGCCGCGCTGGCGCAGCTCGTTGGCGGCGAGGAACTCGGCGTTGCCGCCGAGCAGGATGTCGGTGCCCCGGCCGGCCATGTTGGTCGCCACGGTGACCGCACCCTTGCGCCCGGCCTGGGCGACGATCTCCGCCTCCTTGGCGTGGAACTTGGCGTTCAGCACGGAGTGCGGGATGCCCCGGCGGCGCAGCAGCTGGGAGATGATCTCGGAGTTCTCCACCGAGACGGTGCCGACCAGCACCGGCTGACCGGCCTGGTGCCGCTCGGCGATGTCCTCGACGACCGCGTTGAACTTGGCCTTCTCGGTCTTGTAGATGACGTCGGCCCGGTCCATCCGGACCATCGGCCGGTGGGTCGGGATGGTCACCACGCCGACGTTGTAGACCTTGTTGAACTCGCCCGCCTCGGTCTGGGCCGTACCGGTCATGCCGGAGAGCTTCTCGTAGAGGCGGAAGTAGTTCTGGAGGGTGATGGTGGCCAGGGTCTGGTTCTCCTGCTTGATCTCCACCCCCTCCTTGGCCTCGATCGCCTGGTGCATGCCCTCGTTGTAGCGGCGCCCGTGCAGGATGCGGCCGGTGAACTCGTCGACGATCAGGACCTCGCCATCGCTGACGATGTAGTCCTTGTCGCGCTTGTAAAGCTCCTTGGCCTTGATCGCGTTGTTCAGGTAGCCGACAAGGGGGGTGTTCACCGACTCGTAGAGGTTGTCGATGCCGAGCCGGTCCTCCACCTTGGCCACGCCGCGCTCGGTCACCGCGATGGTGCGCTTGGCGTAGTCGACCTCGTAGTCGCCCTCGCCGTCCTTGCCGGGCTGGAGCCGGGCCACCACGCCGGAGAACTCGCCGTACCACCGGGCCGAGTGCTCGGCCGGGCCGGAGATGATCAGCGGCGTCCGGGCCTCGTCGATCAGGATCGAGTCGACCTCGTCGACCACCGCGAAGTTGTGGCCGCGCTGGACCAGCTCGTCCTTCGACCAGGCCATGTTGTCGCGCAGGTAGTCGAAGCCGAACTCGTTGTTGGTGCCGTAGGTGATGTCGCACTCGTACGCGGCGCGGTGCTCGCTGGCCGGCCGGTTGGGCAGCACCACGCCGACGGTGAGCCCGAGGAACCTGTGCACCTGCCCCATCCAGGCGGCGTCACGCGGGGCCAGGTAGTCGTTGACCGTGATCACGTGCACGCCCTTGCCGGACAGCGCGTTGAGATACACCGCCATGACCGAGGTCAGGGTCTTGCCCTCACCGGTCTTCATCTCGGCGATGTTGCCGAAGTGCAGCGCCGCCCCACCCATCACCTGGACGTCGTACGGCCGCTGGCCGAGCACCCGGGCGGACGCCTCGCGCACCGCGGCGAAGGCCTCCGGCAGCAGGTCGTCGAGGGTCTCACCGTCGGCCAGCCGCTCCCGGTACTGGTCAGTGAGGCCCCGCAACTCGTCGTCGGTGAGGTTGACGTAGTCGTCCTCGATCGAGTTGACGGCGGCGGCGATGGCCTTCAGCCGGCGCACCATGCGGCCCTCGCCAGCGCGGAGGACCTTTTCCAGAATCGACACGGATCAACGCTCCCCTAGACAGTCTCGACCCATCGTAGGCGCTCCGTCGGCCCGATGGTCACTGGTGGCGGCGGTCCGGTCGGCCGAAACCGACATAACGCTCGGACAACGAGCCGGCGGCGGGATATCCGGTTACGCCCAACGCGAACGATCCGGCACGATGGCTCGGGTGGAACCCGTGGAACTCACCGAGGACGGTCTGCTGCTGCGGCCCTGGCAGGCGACCGACTCAGACGTCGTGCACCGGGCCTGCCAGGATCCGGACATCCAGCGCTGGACCACCGTACCTCGCCCGTACCTGCCCGAACATGCCCGCGAATTCGTCACCGAGCTCAGCGCGGCGGCCTGGCGCGACGGCACCGGCGCCCCGTTCGCCGTCTGCGACGCCGCCACCGGGGAGCTGCTGGCCTCCTGCGGACTGGTGGCGCTGGACAAGGCGGCCGACACCGGTGAGATCGGCTACTGGGTGGCCCCCTGGGCCCGGGGCCGGGGCGTCGCGGCCCGGGCCACCCGGGCCGTCGCCCGGTGGGCGTTCGACGCGCTCGGGCTGCGCCGGCTGCTCTGGCAGGCCGAGATCGGCAACCACGCCTCCCTGCTGGCCGCGCTGCGCGCCGGCTTCCGGGTCGAGGGCGAGCTGCGGCTGGCCCACCCGGCGCCCGACGGCCGGAGGGAGGGCTGGATCGGCTCCCTGCTCCCCGGCGAACTGCCCGCGCCAGGCGCCCCCGGCCCGGCCGGCCCGGAGACCCTGGACGCCCGCCGGGCCGCCGTCTTCGGCCGGGCGCAGCCCACCCTGTTCGCCACCGTCGGAGCCGGGGAGCTGCGGCTGCGCCCGATCGAGGAGCGCGACCTGGACGCGATCGCCGAGACCTGCCGTGACCCGCACACGATCGAGTGGACCACGGTGCCGGCCCCGTACGAGCGGGCGAACGCCGAGGGATTCAAGCGGGACGTCGCCGAGGCGGCCTGGGCGCGCGGCACCGGGGCGTACTTCACCGTCGCCGACGGCGACGACCGGTACCTCGCCTCGATCGACCTGCGGATCTGCGCCGCCGACCCGGTGCAGGGCATGGTCGGCTTCATGACCGCGCCGCGCGCCCGGGGCCGGGGGTACGTGCCGGCCGCGACCGTCGCCCTGGCCGCCTGGGGCTTCACCACCCTCGGCCTGGCCCGGATCGAGTGGCGGGCGCTGATCGGCAACACCGCCTCCCGCCGGGCGGCGGAGAAGGCCGGCTTCACCATGGAGGGCGTGGCCCGGGCGGCGCTGACCGTCCGCGGCGGCGCCCGGGGCGACGCCTGGACCGGCTCGCTGCTCCCCGGGGACCTGACGTGAGCGCGCTGCCCGACACCGTCGAGGCCGAGGGGGTCCGGCTGCGGCCGTTCCACGTCGACGACGTCGCGGACACCGCGTCGGCCTGCTCCGACCCGATCACCCAGCGGTTCCTGCCCGACCTGCCGAGCCCGTACACCGAGGCGGACGCCCGGTGGTGGGTCGCCGAGGGCGCCCCGGCGACCTGGGCCACCGGCCGGGCCGCGTACGCGGTCGCGGACCCGGCGACCGACCGGCTGCTCGGCGGCATCGGCCTGAGCAACCCGGTTCCGGCGCGGGGACAGGCGGAGATCGGCTACTGGGTCGCGCCGTGGGCGCGCGGGCGCGGCGTGGCCTCCGCCGCGACCCGGGCACTGGCCGCTGCGGCGTTCGCGCACGGCACGGCCCGGCTGGAGCTGCTCACCCACCCGGAGAACGCGGCCAGCCAGCGGGTCGCGCTCGCCGCCGGCTTCCGGCACGAGGGGGTACGCCGCGCGGCGATCCCGACCCGCGACGGCGGCCGGCACGACCGGGTCTGCTGGGTGCGGCTGGCCGGCGACCCGCCCGGCCCCGTGGCCCGGGCCCTGCCCGATCTGCCCGGCGGCCGGCTCACCGACGGCGTGGTGGCCCTGCGCCCGGTCGGCGCGGACGACGTGGCGGGGATGTACCGGCTGCACCGCCGGCCCGAGGTGGTCGCCAACCGGGTCCCGCCGGAGCCGCCGTCGCTCGCCGACATCGAGCGGCGCTGCCGGCTCGCGGAGAGCCGCTGGCTGGCCGGGGTCGCCGCCGACCTGGCCATCCTGGACGCGGCGACCGGCGAGCTGGTCGGCGGGTGCGCCCTGTACCACGACGAGCCGGCGACCGGGCAGGCGATGATCGGCTACAGCATGCTGCCCGCCGGGCGGGGCCGGGGCCTGGCCACCCGGGCGGCCCGCCTCGTCGCCGGCTGGGCGTTCGACGAGGTCGGGCTCGCACGGATCTGGGCGGGCACCCGCCCCGAGAACGTCGCCTCGCAGCGGGTGCTGGAGAAGGCCGGGTTCTCCCGCGAGGGCCTGATGCGCGGCCGGCTGCCCGGCCCGAACGGCACCCGGAGCGACTCTCTCATCTACGCCCTGCTCGCCACCGACGTTCCCCGCTGACCCGTGCGGGCCAGCGGGGAACGGCCGGTCGGGGTCAGGCGTCGAGGGAGATGATGCCGTAGTCGTAGGCGTGTCTGCGGTAGACGACGCTGGGGCGGCCGGACTCCTTGTCGTGGAACAGGTAGAAGTCGTGCCCGACCAGTTCCATCTGGAACAGCGCGTCGTCGACGGTCATCGGCTCGGCGGGGTGCAGCTTCGCCCGGGCGATGTGCCAGGGCTGGTCGTCGTGCTCCTCCTCGACCCGTTCCGCGACGGCGGTGGCCGTTCGCGAACCGTCGAGGGCCGCGACGGGAGACCCGAGATCCGCCACCGGCAGGTCGGCGGTGGCCGCCGCGACGGAGATCGGCGCGTGCCGGCCCCGGTGGATCCGACGGCGGTCCGCCGCCCGGCGCAGCCGGTTGTCCAGCTTCGCGATCGCGGCGTCGAGCGCACTGTAGAAATCATCGGTGCAGGCCTCGGCCCGAATCACCGGACCACGGGAAACGCACGTTATCTCGACCCGTTGGCAATGGTCGGACTGGCGTGGATTGCGCTCGTGGAACAACTCGACATCAACACGAATAAGTTTGTGATCGTAACGTTCGATCTTCGCGAGCTTCTCGGCTACGTGTACCCGGTAATGATCCGGAACCTCGACGTTTCGGCCCTTGACCACGATGTCCACGTGACCTCCCTTGTTCGGACGGCCTTCGATTCGGAAATCCCGGCCGGCTCGCCCTCTGGGAAGCCCGTGCGGCGTCGACCGGGTCAGTGCGCGGCTCCGCCTCCTCTCACCGCCGGGGGCGGGTGGGAATGCCTTCCTACCCCCGACACGAAAACGCTAACCCTTGTTCGTCCGCCAGTCACCCCCCGCCACGGAAAGGCTCAGAACTTTCACAGGATGGACACGGTCGGGTGAAACGGAAAACACGAAACGTCATCGGCGATGTCGTTTCTCGGTCGCGGCGAGCACCGCGGCGACCTGCGGTGACAGGCCGGTCGCGCTGAGCGCCCGTCCGGCGGCTGCCAGGGTGACCCCGGTGGTGACGATGTCGTCGAGCAACACGACCACCGGCGTCGGCGCTCCGGCGCGGGGCCTGGGCACGGCCGCCCCGGGGCGGGGCCGGAACGCCGACTCCACCGCCCGGGCGCGGCCGGCACGGTCCAGGGTCGTCGAGTCCGGCCGGGGCAGCGCCCGCAGCGGCCGGACCACCCGCACCGGCCACCCGGCCCGGCGCAGCCGGACCGCCGCGTGCCGGGCCAGCCGGTTCAGGTGGTCGCCGTACCGGGCGCGGGCCGCCGCCGCCGAGTCCGGCACCGGGGCCAGCAGCACCGGCCGCGTCCCGCCCACCGCGTCGGCCACCACCTCCGCGAGCAACCCACCCAGCGGCCGGGCCAGCCCGTGCCGGCCCCGCTCCTTGTACGCCAGCAGCGCCTCCCGCAGCGGCCCGGCGTACGGGCCGAGGGCGACGCACGGCGGCAGGCCGGCCGGGGCGGGGGTGGGACGTACGGGGCTGGGGGCCAGCGCCTCCAGCGCCGCCACGCAGCGGGGGCAGAACCCGCGCCGGACGGTCGCCGTGCGGTCCCGGCAGCCGGCGCACTCCACCGGCAGCACCAGGTCGGTGAGATCCGCCCAGAGCCCGCCGACGACGCCGCGCACCGCGCCCGCTCAGTAGAGGAAGAACGGGGCGGTCGGGTTGCCGGCCCGTACCCCGGCCGGCGGCGGGGTCACCTCCAGCACCTGGTCCCGCTTGATGGTGCCGAACGGGTTGTTCTGGTACGCCACCCCGTTCGCCTCGTACATCAGGTTGCCGCCGGAGAACGGCGCCACCTGGTTGAGCGGGTACGTCGACAGGTGGGTGACCCGGGCGCCGACGTCGTTGCGCAGCGCCGTCTCCAGGGCGCCGTCGACGCTGATCTGGTAGACCGCCGGCCGCCCCACCGACCCGGCCAGGTCCAGGCTGGTCTCCGTCGCCCAGTCGACCGCCGAGAGGTCGGTCAGCGAGGTGACCAGCCGGCGGGCCGGGCCCACGGAGACCACCCCGCCGTTCAGGTTGACCGCCGCGACGTACAGGCCACCTCCGACGATCGCCGCGATCCGGTGCCCGTCCAGCGAGGCGGCCACCGCCGTCACCTTGCCCTCGACGGTCAGCGGCAGCACCCGGAGCTGGGCGTTCCCGTCGAACCGGTAGAGCCGGCCGTCGGCCACCACCAGCCCCTGCGGGCGTTCCGGGTCGGGCGAGCGCAGCCAGACCGGCCGGCCCATCGAGGCGTACGACTGGGTGCTGCGCTGGAAGACGCTCACCGGCGCCGCGCCGGCGCCGACCGTGAGCCGCTGCCGCTGGTCCGGCCCGGCCGTCACCAGGGCGGCCAGCACCGCGTCGCCGGAGCGGCTGAACCCGGCCGACACGACGCCCTTGTTGTACGCCGCCGCGACCGGCACCTGGCCGCTCGCCTCGCCGGCGAAGGCGAGCGGGTGGACCGCCCCGTCGTAGACGCAGAACCGCTGCGGGTCGCCGGTGACCGGGTACGCCGGATTCGCCTGACGGTGCGCGGCAAGGTCGGGCACCTTCTTCCGGGACTGGTTGTGGATCTTCAGCTCCAGTTGGCCGTCCAGCTCCGGCAGCGACCAGACGAGTTGGTCGACGAACTGCTCGACCCGCTTGTCGTCCGCGTCGACGGGCATGTCGAGGTTGACCTCCCACTGCCCGTCCGACTCGGTCGCGTTGTTGATCAGGCGGGTGCCGTCCGGCAGCCGGCGCGTCCCCGACCCCAGCCACTCCGACGGCCCGGCCGTCAGCCACCTCACCACCTCGGTGACCCGCCGCTCGTCGGGCACGGCCAGGGGCAGGTAGCGCTGGTCGGGCACCAGCCGGGTGCGGTCGGTGTTCCAGAAGTAGACGGTGTGGGTCTGGTAGTACTGCCGCAGGGCGTCGTCGCTGAGCAGCAGCACGTTCGGCGGCGGGTCCTTGACGTACCAGCCGGCGTCCGGCTTGTCCTCCTGGGCGGCGCTCAGCTTGAACCGGTACTCGGTGTCGGTGGCCACCGGCGGCACCAGCGTGCCGTCGGCGCGCAACAGGCCGATCTGCTGCACCCGGAGGGTGACCTTGATGCCGTCCGTGGTCTCGGTGATCACCGGCGTCTCGCGCAGTCGCACCACGGTGAGAGCCACCTCGCTGGCCTGCTTCTCCTGGATCCGGCCGCGCCCGTCCGGGGCGACGAACTGCTTGACCCGGTAGTAGGCCCGGTCCGCCTCACCCGCGGCGGCGGAGAGGAAGTTCGTGACGAGGGCCTTGCGGTCGGTGCCGCTGGCCGTGGGACCCGGCGGCTCGTCCCGGCGGTAGCTCGACGAGCCGGGCCTGGCGGCGGTCACCTGCCCGTCGACTCTGACCTCGGACTCCTTGGGGATGCCACAGCCGGCGATCCCGGTGAGCAGGATCAGCCCGGCGAGGGGCGCGGCGAGCCTGCGGCGCGGCGTCACGACCCCACCTCCGCGCGGTCGCCGGTCGCCGGGGCGGGCCCGATGGCCAGCGCGCCCCCGGTGCCGGAGCCGATGGCGAGCAGCCCGCCGTCCCGGGGGCCACCGAACGGCAGGGCCGCGTCGCCGGGGACCAACCGCAGCGGGGACGTGGTCAGCCGGTCGCCGGCCCGGGCCGGCAGGGTGAGCCGGAACTGGGCGCCCTGGCCCGGCGCGCCCCACGCCTCCAGCCAGCCACCGTGCAGCCGGGCGTCCTCCAGGCTGATGGACAGGCCGAGACCGGTGCCCCCGGTCTGCCGGGCCCGGGACGGGTCGGCCCGCCAGAACCGGTTGAAGACCAGCTTCTCCTCGCCCGGCTTGAGCCCCACCCCCTGGTCCCGGACGGTGATCGCGACCGCCGTCTGGTCGTGCCCGAGGGTGATCAGGACGGGCTTGGCCTCGCCGTGCTCGACGGCGTTACCGACCAGGTTGCGCAGCACCCGCTCGACCCGGCGCGGGTCCACCTCGGCGATCACCGGGGCGTCGGGCACGTCCAGCTCGATGGCCACCCCGACCCGCTCGGCCAGCCCGGCCAGCCGGTCGGCGACCCGGTGCACCACCGGCACCAGGTCGGTCGGCTCGGCGTCCAGCATGGCGAACCCGGCGTCGAAGCGGCTGATCTCCAGCAGGTCGGTGAGCAGCTCCTCGAACCGGTCCAGCTCGGCCTGGAGCAGCTCGGCGCTGCGGGCCACCGCCGGGTCGAACTCGTCCCGCTCGGCGAAGATCAGGTCGGCGGCCATCCGGACCGTGGTCAGCGGGGTACGCAGCTCGTGGGAGACGTCGGAGGTGAAGCGGCGCTGCAAACGCGACATCTCCTCCAGCCGGACGATCTGCCGTTGCAGGTTGGTGGCCATCTGGTTGAACGACGCGGCCAGGAGTGCCAGGTCGTCCTCCCCGTTGACCACCATCCGCTGGTCGAGCAGGCCTGCGGAGAGCCGCTGGGCCGTCCGGGCGGCCACCCGCACCGGCGTCACCACCAGCCGGGTGACCAGGGCGGCGAGCAGGCCGAGCAGGAGCACCAGCGCCGCCCCGGTGGCCACCACGGTGGCCCGGGCGTCCGCCGCCGTGGCGTCCTGGCGGGTCAGTGGCACCAGGTAGTACAGCTCCACCTGGCCGAAGCTGGTCGGCACCGGCGAGCCGTACACGAGGTATTTCGTGGGGTCGGCGGCCAGCCGGCCGGTGCGGATCTGGCTGGCGATGTTGCCCCCGGCGACCGTGGCCCGCAGCTCGCGGCTGATCAACGGGCCGACCTCCACGTCCGGGGAGAAGCGCGGCTCGATGATGCCGGTGTAGTCGTCGGCGATGATCCCGACCACCACCCCGCTGACCTGCTGCGGGTCCCCGCCGGCCAGGTAGTTGACCGTGCCGTCGATGGTGTCCTGGAGCTGGGCCTCCTGCGCCTGGTTGTAGAGGCTGAGCTGCTTCGCCGCGTAGTCGCTGCCGCTGCTGAGCCGGAGCCGGACGTCGGTCTCGGCGTTCTCCAACAGGATGTTGGTGATCTTGTCGGCGATCAGGTAGGCGAACCCGCCGACGAGCAGGCTGGAGCTGACCAGCGTGATGGTCACCACCCGGACCTGCAACGAGCGGCGCCAGGTCTGGTGCAGGCCGGCCACCAGCCGGGCCACCCTCCCGGCCAACACACGCCACAGCTCCCGCACGGCGGATGGCCGGCGGGTGACCGTGGAGGGGGGACCGGACGTCGGGGAGGTGGTCACAGTACGCCCCAGGCTATCCGGTGCCGGCCTTGTAGCCCACGCCCCGGACGGTGAGGATGATTTCCGGTCGCTCCGGGTCCGGCTCGATCTTGGCCCGCAGCCGCTGCACGTGCACGTTGACCAGCCGGGTGTCGGCGGCGTGCCGGTATCCCCAGACCTGTTCCAGCAGCACCTCCCGGGTGAACACCTGACGGGGCTTGCGGGCGAGCGCGACCAGCAGGTCGAACTCCAGCGGCGTCAGCTTCACCTCCTCGCCGTTGCGGCTGACGGTGTGCGCCGGCACATCGATGCTGATCTGGTTGCCGGGCGGCCCGATGGTCAGCATCTCCGGTGCCACGTCCTCGCCCCGGCGCAGCCGGGCCCGCATCCGGGCCACCAGCTCCTTGGGCTTGAACGGCTTGACCACGTAGTCGTCGGCGCCGGACTCCAGCCCGAGCACCACGTCGACGGTGTCGCTCTTCGCCGTGAGCATCACGATCGGCACGCCGGACTCGCCGCGGATCGCCCGGGCCACGTCGATGCCGCTCATTCCGGGCAGCATCAGGTCGAGCAGGACGATGTCGGGCCGGTTCTCCCGGAACGCGGCCAGCGCCCGTTCCCCGTCGGCGACGAACGAGGGCAGGAAGCCCTCGCTGCGCAGGACGATGCCGAGCATCTCGGCGAGCGCGGGGTCGTCGTCGACCACCAGTACCCGGGCTCTCATGGGATTTATACTTCCATCTCCGTTCGTCTTGGTGGGACCGGCGTCACCCTGACGGGGTCGGCGGTTCGCCGGGATCGGCGTCACCCGGCACGGTACTGCCGGTTGGCCGTCCACCGCACGTCCAGCGCGCGGGGTCGTGTCACCATGACCGGTGCGGGTGCCACCGAGCCCCGGCCATCGCCAGCCGTCCCCGGGGAGTACGCGTGCCAGACGCCGGCCCGACCGCCGTGCTCCCGCGCCGGCCGCTGACCGTCGGGGAGCTGCTCGACTCGGCCGTCCTGCTGCTGCGCGGGCACGCCCGGGTGCTGATCCCGGCCGCGCTCGTCCTCGCCACCGCCGAGCAGTTCCTGCTGCACCCGCTGCGGGTCGCCGCCGGGGCCCGACCGCCCGGCTTCGCGTTCCATCTCGGGCAGCTCGCCCCGTACTGGGGGCTGTTGGCGGTGGGGGCGGCCACCGAGGCGGTGATCGTCCTGCTGCTCGGCAACCCGGCCGCCCGGGCCGCCGGGGCGGCGCTGCTGGGCCGTACCGCCGGGCCCGGCGAGCTGGTCCGGCCCGCCGGGGCCCGGCCGGGGGCGACCGCGCTGCTGGCCGCCGGGGTCGGCGCGGTCATGCTCGTGGCCGCCCTGCTCGGGCCGGGCTGGGTGGTCGCCTGGGCGCTGCTGGGCTCGGTCGCGTCGGCGCTGGTCGTGGACCGGGTCGCCGCCGCCCGGGCGCCGCTGCGCGCCGCCGCCCTCGCGCTGCGCGCCGGCTGCCGGGCCGCCGCCGTCCGCCTCCTCGGCTACCTGGCCTGGTGGATCGTCCGGGTCGGGCTGGGCGTGGGCGTCTTCTACGGGCTGCGCGCGCTGGGCCTCGTGGACCTCACCGACCCGGCCTGGGCCGTGCCGGTCTCCGGCGCGATCTGGGCCGGCGTGAACGGCGTCGCCTACCCTGCGCTGGCCTGCCTCGACGCGGTCCTGCACCTGGAGGGCCGGATGCGCACCGAAGGGCTGGACATCCGGCTCTCCAGGGCCCCGGCGGGACTCGGCGAGCCGGCACTGCTGGCGGCCGACCGGTGAGCCTCAGCCGGTGGTGGACCGAGACCACGGCCGCGCTGGGCGACCACCTGCCGTTGCCGCTGGCCGCGCTGCTCCTGCTGCTGACCGCCGGGCTGGTCGCGCTCGGCTGGTACCACCACCCGGCCTGGGTCCCCCGCCGCCTGCCCCGGCTCCGGCTGCCCCGGCTCCGCCGGGCCCGGTTGCCCCGGCTCCGGCGGCACCGGGGAACCGGCCCGGCCGCCGGCGGGACGGCGGCGCCCGCGCCGGACGCCGCCCCGCCGGACGGGACCGGCCCGCTGGCCGACCAGCTGGCGGCGCAGGGCCGCTACGCCGAGGCGGTCCGGGAACGGCTACGCGGCATGCTCGGCGAACTGGTGGCCCGGCGGGTGGTGGAGCAGCGCCCGGGAATGACGGTCGCGGAGCTGACCTCGGCCGCCACGGCACGCCGTCCCCCGGTCGGCCCGCCGCTCGCCGCCGCCGCCGGGATCTTCTCCGACCTCTGGTACGCCCAACGCCCGGCCGCCGCCGAGCACGACCGCCGGATGCGGGAGCTGGCCGCGGAACTGCACCGGGCCCTTGCGGCCCCGGCCCCGCAGGGCGGTGAGCGGACGTGACCGCCGTGCCGCACCACACCGGGCCCGCCGCCCCGGCGTCCACCACACCGGCGCCCGCCACACCGGCGTCCACACCGGTGCCCGCCAGCGCACCGCGCCGCCGACGTTGGCACCGGCTGGCGATCCCGCTGGGACTGGCCGCGCTGCTGGTCACGATCACCGTGGTCACCCACTCCGTGGACCAGCCCGACCCCACCGAGCCGGGCTTCCTCTCCCCGGTCGCCACCGACGCGGACGGCGGCAGCCGGCTCGCCGACGCGCTGCGCGACCGGGGCGTCGTCGTGCAGCGGGAGACCGACCCGCTGCGAGCGATGCTGGCCACCGCCGGGCGGGCGACGCTCTTCGTGCCCGCCCCGGGGCTGCTGCACCCGGACACCCTCGGCGCGCTGCGCGACCTGCCCGGCCGAACCCGACTCGTGCTGGTCGACCCACCCCGGCAGGTGCTGGAGGCCACCGGCCTGCCCCTGGTCCCCGCCGGCCGGCGGTGGGCCACCCGGGCGGTCGGGCCGGACGTTGACGGGCGGCCCTGCGCGCTGCCCGAGGCGGCCCGCGCCGGGGTCGCCGCCGCCGAGCGGCAGCGCTACGCCGTCCCGCCCGGCCGGTCCGGGGCGACCGTGGACCGCTGCTACGCCGCCGGGCTGGCCCGGGTGCCCCGGTCGACCGAGACCGTGGTGATCGGGGCCAGCGACCCGTTCCGCAACGACCGGATCGCCGAGCGGGGCAACCGGGAGCTGGCCACGGGCCTGCTCGGCACGACCGGCCGGGTGGTCTGGCTCGACCTGGACGGCCCCGCCCCGCCGCCACCGAGCCCCGGCGGCACCGCCGGGCCGAGCTGGCCGGCCGATCCCGGGGGCCCGGGCGGCGGGACCGGCGACGACGGGCCGCCCGACGGCGGCGACGAACCGGGCGCGTCCGGCGACGACCGGGGCGACGGGGACTCCACCGCGGACGGCCGGACCCCGCCCAACCCGCTCTGGGCGGCCTTCCCCGCCTGGTTCTGGGCCCTGCTGACGCAGCTCGCCCTGGCCGCGCTGCTGCTGGTGCTCTGGCGGGCCCGCCGGCTCGGCCCGCCGGTCTCCGAGCCGCTGCCGGTGGCCGTCCGCTCGGCCGAGACGGTGCTCGGTCGGGCCCGGCTCTACCAGCGGGCGCGCGCCCGGGGCCCGGCCGCCGACACGCTGCGCTCCGCCGCCCTGGCCCGGCTGCTGCCCCGGCTCAACCTGCCCGCCGACCCGCCCCCCGACGCGGTGTCCGCCGCCGTCGCCGCACGGGCCGGCGGCACCGCCGCGCAGGCTCATGACCTGCTGTACGGCGACGAGCCGGCCACCGACCGCGAGCTGCTGGACCTGGCCCGCTCGCTGGACCTGCTGACCCGTACCGTCGCGGGGACGCCCGAGGCGGCCCGGGCGGACACCGGCCCGCACGTGCACCCCCCGGTGGCCGCCGGCCCGCGTCCACCGAACCCGGCCGCCGCCGACCCGCAGGCCGACCCGCCCGGCCCCGACCGGCCGGCGGCCGTCCCCCGACCCCGCCCCGCCCCGCCGAAGGAGGACCCCCGGTGACCCGACCCGCCGGAACCGCCGAGCCGCCGACCGCCGGCCCGGACGACGCCCGCGCCGCCCTGCACCGGCTGCGCGCCGAGGTGTCCAAGGCGGTCGTCGGGCAGGACGGGGTGGTCACCGGACTGGTGCTCGCCCTGCTCTGCCGGGGGCACGTGCTGCTGGAGGGGGTGCCCGGGGTGGCCAAGACGCTGCTGGTCCGGACCGTCGCCGCCGCCCTCGACCTGAACAGCAAGCGGGTGCAGTTCACCCCGGACCTGATGCCCGGCGACGTCACCGGGTCGCTGATCTTCGACCCGCGCACCGCCGCGTTCACCTTCCGCGAGGGACCGGTCTTCACCAACCTGCTGCTCGCCGACGAGATCAACCGGACCCCGCCGAAGACCCAGTCCGCGCTGCTGGAGGTGATGGAGGAGCGACAGGTGTCGGTGGAGGGCGAGCGCCGGCCGCTGCCGGAGCCGTTCATCGTGGCCGCCACCCAGAACCCCGTCGAGCACGAGGGCACCTACCCGCTGCCGGAGGCGCAGCTCGACCGGTTCCTGCTCAAGCTCACCGTGCCGCTGCCCAGCCGGGACGAGGAGCTGGGGGTGCTCCGGGCGCACCACGCCGGGTTCGACCCGCGCGACCTGGCCGCGGCCGGCGTACGGCCGGTGGCCACCGCCGACGACCTGGCCGCCGCCCGGGCGGCGGTCGGCCGGGTGTACGTGGCCGACCCGGTGCTCGGCTACGTCGTGGACCTGTGCCGGGGCACCCGGGCCGTGCCGGCGCTGGAGCTGGGCGCCTCCCCCCGGGGCGCGACCGGCCTGCTCGCCACCGCGAAGGCGTGGGCCTGGCTGGCCGGCCGGGACCACGTCACCCCCGACGACGTGAAGGCCGTCGCCCGCCCCACCCTGCGGCACCGGCTGCGGCTGCGCCCGGAGGCGGAGCTGGAGGGGGTCGGGGTGGACGCGGTGCTGGACACGGTGCTGGCCACCGTGCCGACGCCGCGATGACCTGGCGGGCGGCGGCGCTGCTGGCGGCGGGCGCCGCCACCCTGCCACTGTGGCCGGCGCCGTTCGTCGGGGTGGCCCTGATGACCATGGTCGTGCTGGCGCTGACCGCCGTCGACTGGGCGCTGGCCGCGCCGCCGGCCGGGATCGCGGCCGACCGGGACGGGGACCGGCGGGTCCGGCTCGGCGGCACCGCGACCGTCACCCTGCGGCTGACCAACGCCTCGGCCCGTACGCTGCACGCCCGGGTCCGGGACGAGTGGGTGCCGTCGGCCGGAGCACGGCCGGACGTGCCGCCGGGGCGGGTGGTCCGGGTGGACCCGGGGGCGGGCGTCGACCTGCCGACCCGACTCACCCCGGCACGGCGCGGCGACCGGCCGGCGGTCGCGCTGACCGTCCGCTCGTACGGGCCGCTGCGGCTGGCGTTCCGGCAGCGCGCCGGCCGCCCCGCCACCCCGGCGTGGACGCTGCGGGTGCTGCCCCGCTTCGACTCCCGCCGGCACCTGCCGGAGAAGCTGGCCCGGCTGCGGGTGATCGACGGCACCCAGGTGACCCGGGGCCGGGGCGAGGGCACCGAGTTCGACACGCTGCGCGAGTACGTCGTCGGCGACGACGTCCGCTCGATCGACTGGCGGGCCAGCGCCCGCCGTTCCGACGTGCTGGTGCGCACCTGGCGCCCGGAGCGGGACCGGCGGCTGGTCTGCGTCCTCGACACCGGGCGGACCTCGGCGGCGCGGATCGGCGACGAACCCCGGCTGGACACCTTCCTCGACGCCGCGCTGCTGCTCACCGCGCTGGCCGCCCGCGCCGGCGACCGGGTCGACCTGATCGCCGCCGACGCCGTGGTCCGGGCCGTGGTGACCGGCGCGGGCCGCCCGGCGCTGCTGACCCGGCTGGTGGACGCGGTCGCTCCGCTCCAGCCGGCGCTGGTGGAGACCGACTTCGCGCTGATCGCCGGCGAGGTGCTGCGCCGGGAGCGGCAACGCAGCCTGGTGGTGCTGTTCACCGCGCTGGAGGCCGGGGCGCTCGGTGAGGGGCTGCTGCCGGTGCTGCCCCGGCTGGCCGCCCGGCACCGGGTGATCGTCGCCGCGACCCACGACCCCGTGCTCACCGCGCTGACCACCGCCGCGCCGGACCGGCCCGCCGACGCGTACGCCGCCGCGGCGGCCTGGCGTGCCCTGGCCGAGCGGGACCGCCTCCGCGCCGCCCTGACCCGGTACGGCGTCACGGTGCTGGACGCCCCGGCGGACCGGCTGGCCCCCGAGGTGGCCGACGCCTACCTCCGCCTCAAGTCCCTCGGCCGGCTCTGAGCCCCGGAATGTCGACTATGGACCCGGCGGCCGTATCCGGCGCGACGCAGCTCCCGCCGACCGCCCGGCGGCCGAGCACGACGACGTACGCGAGGAAGGCGAGCCAGACCGCCGCGCCGGCGCCGATGCGGAGCGCGGCCGGCAGCGGGGCCGGGGTGACGAACGCCTCCAGGCCGGCGGAGACCGCGAACACGCCGACCAGGCCCACTGCGGCCAGCACGGCGGAGCGGCCGGCCTCGGCCACCGCCCGGCCCCGGGTGAGCCGGGGTGGTGGCGCGATCCACGCCCATGCGGTGCGCAGCCCGACCCCGGCGGCCACGAAGACCCCGGTGAGCTCCAGCAGGCCGTGCGGGGTGATCATGCCGAAGAACACGTCGGCCCGGCCGTAGGAGACCATCACCCCGCCGACCACCCCGATGTTGAGGGCGTTCTGCCAGAGCAGCCAGAGCACCGGCACGACGAGCACCCCGGAGGCGAGGCACTGGGCGGCCAGCCAGGCGTTGTGCGTCCACAGGTGGAAGGCGAAGGTCGGCGCGGAGAACTCCGTGTAGTAGCCGGCGAACCCGGACCGGACCAGCTCGGCGGCGGCCTCCTCGCCGACGAACGCGGCGGCGGTGTCCGGGTGCCCGGCGACATACCAGATGAGGAAGCCGCTGAGCAGGCTGAAACCGGTCGCCACCGCGCACCACCACGGCCAGGCCCGGTAGACCGCCCCGGGGAAGCCGACCAGCAGGAACCGCCCGACGGCGGCCCACGACGGGCGGGGCCGGCCGGTGATCCGGCCCCGGGCCCGCAGCACGAGCTGGGAGAGCTCGGCGACGAGTCCGGGCTCTGGCGAGCGGCTGCGCAGCACCGACAGGTGGGTGGCGGCCCGCTGGTAGAGCGCGACCAGCTCGTCGGCCTCGGCGGCGGAGAGTCGACGCCGGACCGACAGTGCCTTCAGCCGGTGCCACTCGCCCCGGTGCTCGGCGACGTACGCGTCGAGATCCACTGGTCCTCCCCCGTCCGGCGACCATAGTGTTCACTGTGCTGGTGAACGCGCAACCACCGGCACCGGTCGCCGGCGCGTCCGGCGGCGACGCCGGCCTGGTCAGCGGCGAGGCCGTGGCGCTGGACGTCCGGGCCGCCCGGATCGGCTCCCGGGTGCTGGCGCTGCTGCTCGACCTGGTGGCGCAGGCGGGGATCGCGGTGGGCCTGGTGGTCTGCCTGTCGGCGGCGGTTGCCGCGTTCCCGGCCGGGCTCGCGGACGCGGCGCTCAGCAGCGCGCTGCAGACCGTCGGGGCGATCCTGGTCCTGGTCGGCTACCCGACGCTGTGGGAGCGGTTCGCCGGGGGCCGCACGCCCGGCAAGCTGGTGGTCGGGCTGCGGGTGGTCCGGGTCGACGGCGGGCCGGTGGGGCTGCGGCAGTCCCTGACCCGGGCCCTGGTCGGGGTGGCCGTCGAGTGGCCCGGCCTGGTGCTGCCCCTGCTGAGCTGGGTGGCGAGCGTGGCGGTGATGCTCACCGACCGGCGCGGCCGACGGCTCGGCGACCTGGTGGCCGGCACGATGGTGGTGCACACCCGCGTCGCCACCGCCTGGCGGCCCGCCCCGCTGCTGGCCCCGGCGCTGGCCGGTTGGGCGTACGCGCTGGACCTCACCCGCCTCGACGACGACCTCGCGCTGGCCGTCCGGCAGTACGTCACCCGGGCGCACCGGTTCGCCGAGCCGGCCCGGTCCCGGCTGGCCGGGGCGCTCTGGGCGGAGGTGGCAGCCGTGACGACCCCGCCGCCGCCGGCCGGCGTACCGCAGGGGGTGTGCCTGGCCACCGTGCTGGCCGAGCGGCACCGCCGGGCGACCCACCGGCTGCACCGGGCCCGGGCCCGCACCGCGACGCTGTGGCCGGAGCTGGCCCCGGCGCCGGCCGGGGGTGGGC
The DNA here is from genome assembly GCF_045040215.1 of Micromonospora sp. NBC_01412. Classification (NCBI taxonomy): domain Bacteria; kingdom Bacillati; phylum Actinomycetota; class Actinomycetes; order Micromonosporales; family Micromonosporaceae; genus Micromonospora; species Micromonospora sp. NBC_01412. The sequence continues at coordinate 4,297,643 of NZ_CP109528.1, read as the reverse complement.
CGCGCGCCGCCGGGGCCGGCGACTGACCCGCCGGTACGCGGGCCAGGCAGGCGGGTCGGGTGGCTCAGCCGAAGAGCGACCGGCCCCAGTGGTCGCCGCCGTCGCGCACCCCGGGCGGGCAGGCGAAGATGCCGCTGGAGACGTGCCGCAGGTACTCGTTCATCGCGTCGTTGCGGGCCAGCCGGGTCTGGATCGGCACGAACTGCTTGCGGGGGTCCCGCTGGTAGGCGATGAAGAACAGCCCGGCGTCGAGCCGGCCCAGCCCGTCCGAGCCGTCCACGAAGTTGTAGCCCCGGCGCAGCAGGCGCGCGCCGTCGTGCTGGCTCGGGTGGGCGAGCCGGACGTGCGCGGTCTCGGCGATCAGCGGCTGGCCATCGTCGCCCTTCGCGGCGAGGTCGGGCTCGTCGAACTCGTCGCCCCCGCCCAGCGGGGCGCCGCTGCCCTTCGTGCGGCCGACGATCTGCTCCTGCTCGACCAGGGAGCTGCGGTCCCAGGTCTCGACCAGCATCCGGATCTTGCGGGTGACCAGGTACGACCCGCCGGTCATCCAGTCCGGCCCGTCGCCCGGCTGGGCCCAGAGCTGCTCGCGCAGCAGCCCGGCGTCCTCGGCCTTGAGGTTGGCGGTGCCGTCCTTGAAGCCGAACAGGTTGCGCGGGGTGGCCTGGCCACGGGACGTGGACGAGGTGCGCCCGAAGCCGAGCTGCGACCACCGGACGCTCACCACGCCCATGCCGATCCGGGCCAGGTTCCGGATGGCGTGCACCGCCACCTGGGGGTCGTTGGCGCAGGCCTGGACGCAGAGGTCCCCGCCGGACAGCTCCGGGCGCAACGCGTCCCCGGCGAAGTGCGGCAGGTCGGCCAGCGCGGCGGGGCGGCGGCCGGCGAGGCCGAACCGGTCCTTCCCCTGGGCGTCGCGGAAGAGCGTCGGGCCGAAGCCGATGGTGAGGGTGAGCTGCGACGGGGGCAGCCCGAGGGCCTCGCCGGTGTCGTCCGGCGGGGCCTCGGGGACGCCGCCGACCGCGCCGATCACCCCGGCGTCCCGCCCGGCGGTCATCCGGGCGGCTGCGGCCGTCCACTCCTGGAGCAGGTCGACGAGCCGGGCCCGGTCCTTGGTGACCACGTCGAACGCGACGAAGTGCAGCCGGTCCTGGGCCGGGGTGGTGATGCCGGCCTGGTACTCGCCGTGGAACGGCACCGCGCCGGCCGCCGCGCCCTGGTCGGCGGCGGCGCGGTCGCCCCCGCCCCGGGCCAGCGCGCCGGCCCCGGCGGCGACGCCGGCCACCCCGGCGACCCCCGCGCCGGCGAGCGTGATCGCCCTCCGCCGGGACACCTGGTTCCCGCTCATGCCCTCACCCTCCCCTGCTCGTCGCTGCGCCCACCGGGACGGTCGGTCACCGGGCGACGACCGCCGCCACCTTGCTGATCGGCTCGGCCAGCGCGTTGATGCTGTCCGAGAGTTCCTTCAGGTCGGCCTTGCTCAGCGCGGTGTGCAGCTTCCAGCCGTCGCCGTCGCGGTGCTTGCCGAGCGCGGTCTCCACATTGGCGAACTCCTTGTCGAGCTGGGCGACCAGCTCCGGGGAGCGCTGCTCCAGGGCGGGGCGGAGCGAGGCGATCGCAGCCTTCGAGCCCTCCAGGTTGGCGTTGAAGTCCCAGAGGTCGGTGTGCGAGTAGCGCTCCTCCTCGCCGGTGATCTTGCCGCTGGCGACCTCGTCGAGCAGCGCCTTCGCGCCGTTGGCGAGCTGGAGCGGGGTGAGCTTCTCGGCGTTGGCCTTGGCCACGATCGCCTTGACGTCGACCAGGAGCTGGTCGGCGATCGGGCCGTCCTTGCTGATGTCGCCGGTCGTCCAGAGGTCCTTCTCGATCCGGTGGAAGCCGGTGAACTCCATGCCCTCCTCGATGACCTCCTCGCGGCCGTCGATCTTCGGGTCGAGGTCGCCGAAGCTCTCCGCCACCGGCTCGATCCGCTCCCAGTAGGTGCGGGCCACCGGGTACAGCGCCTTGGCCTTCGCCACGTCACCGGCCTTGACCGCGGCCACGAACTCCTCGGTCTTGGTCAGCAGGGCGGCGGTCTGGCTGTTGACGTAGCGCTGGTAGCTCGCGGTGGCCTCGGCCAGCGCGGCGTCGGGGGCGACGGTCGCGGCGGTGCCGCTGACCTTCAGTGCCCCCCGGATGCCCTTGCCGATCATCCCGGGCTTGCAGGCCGTCTCGTACGTCCCGGCGGGCAGCTCGACGCGCAGCTCACGGCTGAGCCCGGGGGCGATGTTCTCCACCTCGCCCATCACCCGGTCCCCGGCCGCGTAGACGTAGAACTCGGTGACCTTGGCGCCGGAGTTGGTCACCTTGAAGGAGGTCTGACCGGCGGGCAGGTCGGTCCGGCCGACCTCGCACGCGGTGTCGGTCGCCTTGACGGTGATCGGGCCCCCGTCGCCGGCCGCGCCGCCATCCTTCTCCGCTCCGCCGCAGGCGGCGACGCCGGTGGTGGCCAGCACGCCGGTGGCGGCCAGTGCCAGGAAGCGGGTGGTACGCATCAGGGGTTTCTCCTCGTGAGGTCAGGCGCGCGGCGACGCGGTCGCCGGCCCGGTTCCGCTGGTGGTGGAAGAGTCGGTGCCGGTGGGGGCCGCCGGGCCGGACGGGGCGGCGGCTGCCTTCGTGGGGGGCCGGGCCGGGCCGGCGGGCCGGCGCAGGAAGATCAGCAGCACCGGCAGGGCGTACGCGACCCAGGCGACCGTCTCCAGCACGCTCGGCGCGGGGGTGACGTTGAACATCCCGGCGAGCAGGGCGGCGTACCAGGTGCCCGGGTCGAGGACTCCGGTGATGTCGAAGGCCAGGTTATTCAGGCCGGGCAGCACGCCGGCCTCCTGGAAGTCGTGCACGCCGTACTTGAGGATGCCGGCGGCGACCAGGATCAGCAGGGCACCGGTCCAGGTGAAGAACGTGGACAGGTTGATCTTCAGGGCGCTGAAGTAGAGGCCCACGCCGATGGCCACGGCGCTGACGATGCCGCCGATCAGGGCCAGCAGCGGCCCGCTGTCCCCGGCCGCGCCCTGGGCGGCGGAGTAGAAGATGAGGGCGGTCTCCAGGCCCTCCCGCACTACCGCGAGGAAGGCCATCCCGGCCACCGCGACGGAGCCGACCGCGAGTGCCTCGCTCAGCCGGCCGCGCAGCTCACCGGCCATGGTCCGGGCGGCTCGGCGCATCCAGAAGATCATCCAGGTGACGAAGACGACGGCCGCGACCGAGGTGACCGCCTCGAACAGCTCCCGGTCCTCGGAGCGGGCCAGCAGCGAGGTCGAGGTGTACTCGATCAGCCAGCCGAACAGCACCGAGAGGGCCACCGCGAGCCCGACGCCCGCCCACACCTGGGGAAGCCGGTCCCGGCGCTGCGACTTCACGAGGAAGGCGACCAGGATGCTGACCACCAGGGTCGCTTCCAGGCCCTCCCGCAGGCCGATCAGGTAGGTGGCGAACATCGGGACTCCGTGATCCGTAAGGCATGCCTCGACTAACTTAGGGCAGCCATACCTTCCTCCCGTTTCGTGAACTCGTCAAGTTGTCCACGGCGATGTCACCCGGCCATGCGGCGGGACCGCCTCGGCCGGCACGCGAAAAGACCGGGCCGCCGCAGCGCGGCCGACCCGGTCCCTTCGTGTGGCTCAGTAGCGGTAGTGCTCCGGCTTGAACGGGCCCTCCTGCGAGACGCCCAGGTAGGCGGCCTGCTCCTTGGTCAGCGTGCTCAGCTTCGCGCCGAGCGCGCCCAGGTGCAGCCGGGCCACCTTCTCGTCCAGGTGCTTGGGCAGCACGTAGACGCCGATCGGGTAGTCCTCGGGCTTGGTGAACAGCTCGATCTGGGCGATCGTCTGGTTGGCGAACGAGTTCGACATCACGAAGCTCGGGTGCCCGGTGGCATTGCCCAGGTTCAGCAGCCGGCCCTCGGAGAGCACGATGATCGAGTGCCCGTCGGCGAACTTCCACAGGTCGACCTGCGGCTTGATGTTCATCCGCTCGACGTCGGAGCGCTTGGCCAGGCCGGCCATGTCGATCTCGTTGTCGAAGTGACCGATGTTGCCGACGATGGCCTGGTGCTTCATCCGGGCCATGTGCTCGTTGGTGATGACGTCGAAGCAGCCGGTGGCGGTGACGAAGATGTCCGCCTGCCCGACCACGTCGTCCAGGGTGGCGACCTGGTAGCCGTCCATCGCCGCCTGGAGGGCGCAGATCGGGTCGACCTCGGTCACCACGACCCGGGCGCCCTGGCCGCGCAGCGACTCGGCGCAGCCCTTGCCCACGTCGCCGTAGCCGAGCACGACGGCCATCTTGCCGCCGATCAGCACGTCGGTGGCCCGGTTGATGCCGTCGATCAGCGAGTGGCGGCAGCCGTACTTGTTGTCGAACTTGCTCTTCGTCACCGAGTCGTTGACGTTGATCGCCGGGAAGAGCAGGGCGCCGTTGCGGTGCATCTCGTAGAGCCGGTGCACGCCGGTGGTGGTCTCCTCCGTCACGCCCTTGATGCCGGCGGCGATCCGGGTCCAGCGCTGGCCGTCCTCGGCGAGGGAACGGCGCAGCACCTCAAGGATGACCGCGTACTCCTCGGAGTCGGCGGACTCGACCGGCGGGACGGCCCCGGTCTTCTCGAACTCGACGCCCTTGTGCACGAGCAGGGTGGCGTCGCCGCCGTCGTCGAGGATCATGTTGGGACCCTGGCCGTCCGGCCAGGCCAGCACCTGCTCGGTGCACCACCAGTACTCCTCCAGGCTCTCGCCCTTCCAGGCGTAGACCGGAACGCCGGCCGGGGCCTCGGGGGTGCCGTCCGGGCCGACGACGATCGCGGCGGCGGCGTGGTCCTGGGTGGAGAAGATGTTGCACGAGGCCCAGCGGACCTGGGCGCCGAGCGCCAACAGGGTCTCGATCAGCACGGCGGTCTGGATGGTCATGTGCAGCGAGCCGGTGATCCGCGCCCCGGCGAGGGGCTGGGCCTCGGCGAACTCTCGGCGGATCGCCATCAGGCCCGGCATCTCGTGCTCGGCGAGCTGGATCTCCTTGCGTCCGAACTCGGCGAGCGACAGATCCGCCACCTTGTAGTCGCCCTCGGCGAGGGTGCTCGGCCGGGCCTCGGACGGCCTGCCGCTGGGGGTAGCCGGGAGGGTGCTGGTCATAGAAGCTCCTGTCGAACGAACGGAGTGCTGCGCGACCCTTCACCTTACGCGCGAGAGCGGGCAGCGCGCGGGGCGGTCGGTCGTGAACGGACTTTCCGCCCACTGTCCGGCCGCCCCGCGCATCCCCCCGGTTTGGTTCCCCGCGCGCCCCCGGACCTTCGTCGCGTTAACGCTGCGTACCAATAGAGTCACACTGCGCCAAGGCAACGTCAAGCTATTCCGGAAATTTCGGATATGTGTCGGCTGGCCGGGGCGGCCTTCCCTCGACGGGGGTGACGGTCAGTCGAGACCGGGGGTGGCCACGTACGCCTCGCCCTCGCCGTCGAGGACGAGCGGGCCGGCGTCGGCCGGGCCGATCGCGGACTGCCCCGGCACGAGGGCGACACCGCCCCGACCGTCGTCGACCGAGAGCCTCCCGGCCCGGCAGAGCACCACCCGGGGCCCCGGCACCGCGAGCCGGACCGGCGGCGCGCCGGCGTCCAGCCGCACCCGGTGCAGCGCGAAGTCGTCGACGGGCACCGGCCAGCGGACCACCCCGGCGGACACCTGCTCCGGGGCCACCACCGGGTCGTCGAGCACCTCGAAGCGGAGCACCCGCAGCAGCTCGTCGACGTCCACCCGCTTCGGGGTCAGCCCGCCGCGCAGCACGTTGTCGCTGGCCGCCATGATCTCCACGCCCGTGCCCCACAGGTAGGCGTGCAGGTTGCCGGCCGGCATCCAGATCGCCTCCCCGGGAGCGAGCCGGAGGTGGTTGAGCAGCAGCGCCACCAGCACCCCGGGGTCGCCCGGGTGGTGGGCTGCCAGCGCTCGGGCCAGCTCCGCGTCCGGCCCGGCGGCCTGCGCCGCCAGCACGGCCGCCACCAGCCCGGCCCGCTCCGCCGCCGGCCAGCTCAGCAGCAACCGTACGGCCTCCCGCAGCCCTGCCGGGCCGCCGCGCAGCGCCGCCACCACCGGCTCCAGCGCCGGTACGCCGAACGCGGCCAGCGCCTCGGCTGACTCCGCCGGGTCGCGGAACCCGCAGAGCGCCTCGAACGGCGAGAGCGCGACCAGCAACTCCGGCTTGTGGTGCGGGTCGGCGTAGTTGCGCTCCCCCGCCGGACGCGCCGCGTCGGCCGCGTACCCGGCGCGGGCCTGCTCCGGGTCCGGGTGGGCCTGGAGGCTCAGCGGGGCGTCCGCGGCGAGCACCTTGAGCAGGAACGGCAGCCGGGGGCCGAACCGCTCGACCACCCGATCGCCGAGCCAGCGCCCCGGCTCGGCGGCCAGCAGGTCGACCAGGCTCGCCGCCGCACCGTCGCGCCGCACCGTGGCCGGCGCGCCCGGGTGGGCGCCCAGCCACAGCTCGGCCTCCGGCCCCGCGCTGGGCACCGGGCGCCCCTGCAACTCGGCGATCGCCGAGCGGGAACCCCAGGCGTAGTCCCGGATCCGGCCGTGCAGCGGCTCCACGCTCAGCTCCCGGCGCGGGACTCGTCGGCCGTGGGCTCCGCCGCGCCCGGCACTGCGGCGGGCGCCGGGCCCGGGACGGCCGTGTGCGCCGCGGTGCCGGTGCCGGCCCGCTCGGCCGCGGCGGACCAGATGTCCGGCTCCAGGTAGATCACCCGGGCGACCGGGACGGCCGCGCGGATCCGCGTCTCGACGGCGTTGATCCCCCGGGCCAGCTCCTCGGCGCTCTCACACGCCGGGACGGCGACCTTCGCGGCCACCATCAGCTCCTCCGGGCCCAGGTAGAGCGTCTTCATGTGGATGATCCGCTCGACCTCCGGGCCGGCGGTGACGGCCTGCTCGATCGCGGCCACGTCCTTCGGCTCGGCGCCCTCACCGAGCAGCAGGCTCTTGGTCTCGATCGCCAGGACGATCGCGATGGCCACCAGCAGGACACCGATCATGGCGGTGCCGGCCGCGTCCCACATGCCGTTGCCGGTGATCAGGGTCATCCCCACGCCGAACAGCGCGAAGACCAGACCGACCAGCGCCCCGAAGTCCTCCAGCAGCACCACCGGCAGCTCCGGGGCCTTGGACCGGCGGATGAAGTGCACCCAGGACTGGTTGCCCCGGACGTGGTTGGACTCCTTGATCGCCGTGTGGAAGGAGAAGCCCTCCATCACGATGGCCGAGACCAGCACGACGACCGGCACCCAGTGCCAGCTCGTGATCCCGTGCGGGTCGGCCGCCTTGTGCCACGCCTCGTACAGCGCGAACAGGCCGCCGACGCTGAACAGCACGATCGACACGATGAACGCGTAGATGTAGCGCTCCCGGCCGTACCCGAAGGGGTGCTCGGGGGTGGCGGCGCGCTTGGCCCGCCGGCCGCCGAGCAGCAGCAGGGCCTGGTTGCCGGAGTCGGCCACCGAGTGGATCGACTCGGCCAGCATCGACGAGGAGTTGGTCAGAAGGAACGCGATGAACTTCGTGATCGCGATGCCCACGTTCGCGAACAGCGCCGCGACGATCGCCTTGGTACCGCCGTTGGCGCTCATCGCTCCACCTCGGTTCGCGACTGCGGGGCTCGCGACCCCGACTCACTCCTCACGTTCACGCCGTTCCCCGTTCGATGCCGCACGTGCTCACTGGTTCGCCAGCTCCTTCATTTCTGTGATGGCCGGAACCGCCATCGGGTCCAGTCCGTGTGCCAGGGCCAGGTAGACGGCGGCGAAGTCCGGCACCGCCACCAGCGAGGCGAGCCGCTCCAGCGCGGAGCCGCCCTCGGCGGTCACCACGTCGCACCGCACGCCACGCCGCTCGGCGAGAGTCTGCACGGCGTCGGCCCGACGCTCCTCGACCGCCAGCGGCTCGTCGGCGTCGTCCTCGGGGTTGAGGCCGCCGTCGCGCAGCAGCACCAGCCGCAGCCGGGTGCCCTCCACCTCGGTCTCCTCCTGGTCGGCGAAGATGTCCCGCATTCCCTCGGCGAGGCCGCCGAACACGCCGTCGAGCAGGCCGACCCGCCCCCGGCCGGCCTCGCCGAGCGCCCCGCTGACCACGGGGTAGCGGGCGTTGGCCGACAGGGTGTCGCCGAACCGGCGGGCCGCCACGGTGGCCAGCGGCGACGAGCCCCAGACGATGGGGATCGACCCGGCCAGCCCGAGGGCCAGCGACTTCGCGGGGTTGACGAACGACTCGGCCGTGGAACGGCACCGGTCGGCGTCCGCGTCGAGCCGCGCCGCCGTCTCGGCCAGATCCGCCTCGTTGACCTTCACGAGCCCGAGCGTACGGGCGGCGAGCAGAACCGGCACGGTGAGCGCCCACAGGCTGGCCCGGGCCGGGGCGCGGCGGGGCACCGGGATGAACGGGGCGCGGGCCCGCTCGGCCACCGCCTGCAACTGCGAGTCGGGGGCGCCGACGGCGACCAGCCGGGCACCCCGGCGGTGCGCGGCCTCGGCGGCGCCGAGCGCCTCGGGGCTGCGGCCGGAGGCGCTGACCGCGATCACCACGTCGGCGGCACCCACCCAACCGGGCACGCCGGCGCTGCGGTGCGGGATGACCGGGACCGGGCAGCGCGGCCCGGCGACCGTGGCCAGCACGTCCCCGGTGCGCCCGGCCGTGCCGATGCCGGCGATGACGACCGCCCGGGGGCGGCCGTCGTCGGCGAGCGCGGTGAGGTTCGTCTCGGCGGTCAGGGCGGCGGACTCCCGGACCTGCGCCCCGGCGGAGGCGGTGAACCGGAGCATGCCGCCCGGGTCGCGCTCCGCGAGGGCGGCCGGGTCGTCCAGCAGGGACTCGTCGGCGTCGCGGCGGCCGCTGACTCCGGCCGTTCCCCCCATCACGGCTGCTGCGCGGGTCCGCCGCGCGCCTCGTCGAGCAGTAACACCGGCACGTCGTCGCGCACCTCGAAGATCCGACCGCACTCGGTGCAGGTCAGCGTCTGCGCCCCGGCGTCGTAGTCCAGCGGGGCGTGGTGTGTGTCCGGACAGGCGAGGATCTCGAGCAACTGCGGGTCCAGGGCCATGGTGCGGCTCCTTCCACGGTGCGGGGGCGGCGGTCGACGGTGCCGACCGGCGCAGGCGATCTTATCGGCGAACCCGGTCGAGCACCTCGTCGCGGAGCGAGATCATCCGCTCCTTGGTCGGCGCCTCGACGTTCAGCCGCAACAGCGGCTCCGTGTTGCTGGCACGCAGGTTGAACCAGGCGCCGTCGGCGAAGCTCAGGGTGAGCCCGTCCAGCTCGTCGGTGGTCGCCTCCGGGTACGCGGCACGCACCTCGGCCACCCTCGCCGCCTGGTCGGCCACCGTAGAGTTGATCTCGCCGGACGCGACGTACCGCTCGTACTCCCGGGCCAGCTCGGACAGCGGCAGGTCCTGCCCGCCGAGCGCGGCGAGGGCGTGCATCGCGGCCAGCATGCCGGTGTCGGCGAACCAGAAGTCCCGGAAGTAGTAGTGGGCGGAGTGCTCGCCACCGAAGACGGCGTTGGTGCGGGCCATCTCGGCCTTGATGAAGGAGTGCCCGACCCGGGTCACCACCGGCTTGCCGCCGTGCTCGACGATGATCTCCGACACCGCCCGGGAGGTGATCGGGTTGTGGATCACCGTGGACCCGGGATGCCGGGCCAGCTCGCGGACCGCCACCAGGGCGGTGATCGCCGATGGGGAGACCGGCTCGCCGCGCTCGTCGATGACGAAGCAGCGGTCGGCGTCGCCGTCGAAGGCCAGCCCCAGGTCGGCGCCGTGCTCGCGGACGGCCCGCTGGAGGTCGACCAGGTTCGCCGGGTCCAGCGGGTTGGCCTCGTGGTTGGGGAACGTGCCGTCCAGCTCGAAGTAGAGCGGCACGATCTCCAGCGGCAGCGCCGGCAGCACGGCGTCGCCGAGCACGCTGGGCACCGTCCAACCGCCCATCCCGTTGCCGGCGTCGACCACGACCTTCAGCGGCCGGATGCCGGAGAGGTCTACCAGCCCGCGCAGGTAGGCGGCGTACTCCGGGCGCAGGTCGCGCCGCTCGGTCGGCCGGGTCGGCGCCCCCGCCGGGGGCGCGGCGCCGGAGTCGAGCAGCGCCTGCGCCCGGTCCCGGATCTCGCTGAGGCCGCTGTCCTGCCCGATCGGGCGGGCGGCCGAGCGGCACATCTTGATGCCGTTGTACTTGGCCGGGTTGTGACTGGCCGTGAACATGGCACCGGGCAGGCCGAGAATGCCGGAGGCGTAGTAGAGCATGTCGGTGGACGCGAGCCCCAGCTCGATCACCGACCGCCCCTGCGCCCGGACGCCGGCGGCGAACGCCTCGGCCAGGGCCGGGCCGCTGGCCCGCATGTCGTGCGCGATCACCACCGCGTCGCCGGGCTCGTCGGCGGCGGCGAGCACCTGACCGAAGGCGACGCCGAGCGCCTCGGCCGCCCGCTCGTCCCACTCGTCCGGCACCGTGCCCCGGACGTCGTACGCCTTCACGATCCGGGACAGATCAGACACAGGTTCCGCTCCTTGGCCGCAGGTCCTCAACGCACCTGAGCGTATCGGAGCGCCCCCGCCTCCCCCGCCTCAGCCGGGGAGCCGGGGCATGATCGTCGTCGCGTCGCCCCCGCCGGCCGGCGCGGGCGGCTCACCCGGCCCCGGTGCCTCGGGCTGACCGGGCTGCCGGGGCGGGGCGCCACCGGCCGGGTACGCCGTACCGCCGCCGTAGACCCCGCCGCCGCTGTCCGGCGGGGCAACCGGCGGGCCCGGGCGGGCGCCGTACACCCCGCCGGACGAGGGCGCGGCCGGCCGGCCGTACACCCCGCCGGCGGGCGGTGCGGGTGGTGCGGACGGTGCCGCTGCCCCGCCTCCCGAGCGGTACGTGGTGCCGCCCGGGTTGCGCGGCAACGGCACCGGCGAATACGCGCCCCGGTCGTCGGCCGGCTCCTTGTCGGACCGGGACCGGCGCACCAGCAGCACGATCAGGCCGATGCCCACCACGACCAGGCCGACGCCGAAGAGCATGAACACCGACAGCCCGCCGGAGTCCTCCTCGGCGGCGACCGGGGTGGTCGAGCCGGCCCGGGCGGCGGCTGCGGCCAGGGTCGGGCCGCCGACGTCCACCGCCTCGGTCGGCGCGACGGTCGGGCTCGGCGACGGCGTACGCGTCGGGGTGGGTGACGGGCTCGGCTTCTTCTTCTCCCCGACCACCCGGGCCGCGGTGGCGTCCCGGCCGAGGGCGCGGCCGAGGGCGTTGGTCGCCGCACCGGCCAGCTCCAGCCGGCCGCCCGGCGTGCCCGCCCGGAACGTCACCCGGTAGCGCACCGTGAGGCTCTTGCCCTTGCACAGCATGGGGTTCGTCGGCGTGACCTGGCTCGCGGTCACCCCGCCCCCGCCGCCGGAGACCGACACCGGCAACCACCGACCGGCCATGGCCACCTGGACGGCGACCTGGTTCGCGGCGAGGCCGTCGAGCCGCAGCCCCAGACCGGTGCGGACGAGCACGCAGCCCTCGGTGCGCTTGCGCACCTCGACGTTGACCGCCCCCGGCGAGCCGCCCGGCCGGAAGCTGTCGGTCGAGCGCACCCGCACCGAGTCTCCGTCGGCCAGGGCCGGCGTCGCCCCGACGGCCGCGAGGCCGCCCAGCATCACGCAGACTGCCGCGATCCGCGTCGCCTGCCGACGTACCGCCATGCTCACCTCGCCGTTCCTCCCCGGGTGGGGTCCGCTGGTCAGGTTACTACCGGGTGCTGGACCCGGTAGTTCGTCGAGCGCCCCGCATGTGCTCCTCGTTACGGAAACCGCCCCCGCCGCGCGGGCGGGCGGGTGCCGGGTCCGTCAGCAGGCGGCGGCCAGCGCCTCGCGGCAGAGTCGGTCGGCGGTGCGGGTGGTCTCCGGCAGCCGGTACTTCGGCGTCAGCGCGAGCACCCGGGCGCAGGCGTTGTCCAGGCTCATCCGGTGCCCGACGCTGACGAAGACCGGCTTCACCCCGTCCCGGGTACGCAGCACCCGGCCGATCACCTCCCCGCCGTCGCGCAGCGGCGACCAGGCGCCGCGCCGGACGGCCGGCGGATCCCACTCGCCGACCAGCGGCGTCTTGCCCACCCCGATCGCGGGCAGCCCGGTGACCACGCCTAGGTGGCAGGCGAGCCCGAACCGGCGCGGGTGGGCCAGCCCGTGCCCGTCGCAGACCAGCAGCTCCGGGCGGACGGTCAGCTTCTCCAGCGCGTCCAGCAGCGCGGGCAGCTCCCGGAAGGCGAACAGCCCAGGGACGTAGGGGAAGGCGGGCCGCCCCACGCCGACCGCCCGGTCCACCACGGCCAGCGTCCGGGCGTCCAGCACGGTGACGGCCGCCGCGAGCCGGTCGCCGCTCTCGGCGTACGCGACGTCCAGGCCGGCCACCGTCGCGGGCGCGGTGGGACCCGGGCCGACCAGGTCGGCGAGGGGTCGCATCCGGTCCTGTACGGCGAGCGCCTCGGCCTCGGTGCGCGGCCCGGGGCCGGTCACCTCTCCCCTTCGGGCTCCGACCCGGACCGTTGCGTCGCCTTCTTCGACCCGGCCGCCAGGGGGTCCGTATGGCGGTTGGGTCGTCGATGGGTCAGCCATCGGGTGAGCATGACCCGTCGTCCCCGCGGGTGCAACGGATCAACGTCGGTGGCGACACACCCGACCGGTCCAGCCGGGGTTTTCGCACACCTGTCGGGTAACTTCTTCTGGTCCGAAATTCCGGTCATCGACAGGAGAAGCTCAGCGCATGGGCAAGAAGACGATCCACGTCTCCGACTTCAGCGGCACCGTTCTGCGGCCGGGCGACGAGGTGGTCCGCGTCGTGGTGCTGGAGCACCCCGACCTGGTCGCCGGCCCCGTGCAGTTGGACGCCACCGCGGCCGAGGTGGAGAGCATCGACGACGCCACGCTGGACGTCGCGGTGGTGGAGATCCACGACCAACTCGCTGGCGGCGAGCCCCGCCGGGTGGTGCTGACCGCCAGCGAGTTCGACGCGATGGCCACCGACGTGCCGATGGCCCAGCTGCTGAAGACCGCCGAGCGGGTCCGCCCGCCGAAGGCGCGCAAGGGCGCCGAGAAGCCGGACTACGGCACCATCGAGCACGCCGGCAAGCCGCACCGGGGCCGGGTCACCGAGGAGGAGGCCCTGCTGGTCCGCGAGCAGCTCGACGAGGTCAACAAGCGGCTCGCCGACGCCGGCATCCGGCAGGTCGACCCGGCCGACCCCGAGCACGCGCTCCGGTACGGCTTCCCCGCCGCCGCAACCATCCCTTCGGTGCCGCCCACGGCCTCCTGACGCCGCCCGCCGCCGCCCAGCGGTCGCCGGGCGGCGGCGCGAAGGGCCTTTCCCGCCGGAGTGCACGGGAGGGGCCCTCTACTCCTGCGCGGCGGCGAGAGCCTCGGCGACGGTGGCCTCGACGGCGGCCCCGTCCACGCCGAGGCCGGTGAGCACCCCGGCGCCGTCCTCCAGTTGCAGCAGGCCGAGCAGGATGTGCTCGGTGCCGACGTGCTGGTGGCCGAGCCGCAGCGCCTCCCGCATGGTGAGCTCCAGCGCCTTGCGGGCCCCCGTGTCGTACGGGATCAGGTCGGGGACCGCGTCGGCCGGCGCCGGCAGGGTCGCGGTCACGGCCTCCCGCACCCGCTCCGCCGGTATGCCCTGGGCGACGATCGCCCTCGCGGCGAGGCCGTTGGGCTCGCTGAGCAGCCCGAGCACCAGGTGCTCGGGGCGGGTCTCGGCGTTCCCGGCGGCGCGGGCCGCCTCCTGGGCGGCCGTCACGACGTTGCGGGCCCGCGGCGTGAAGTTGCCGAACCCGCGGTTGGGGTCGAGGGTCGACGGTTCGGTGGACGCCTTCGGCACGAACCTCTTCTGCGCCGCCTGCTTGCTCACCCCCATGCTGCGGCCGATCTCCGTCCAGGACGCGCCGGAGCGGCGGGCCTGGTCGACGAAGTGGCCGATCAGGTGGTCGGCGATGTCGCCGAGGTGGTCGGCCACCACGACCGCCCCGGAGAGCTGGTCGAGGGTGTCGGTGTGGGCCTTCTTGATCCCCGCGATGAGGTCGTCGAGGCGGATCGAGCTGGACATCTGGACAGGATTCGTCATGCGTCAACCATAGGTTGACGCAAGCTATTCGTCAACCTGAAGTTGACGATCCGTCGACGCCGTGAGCGGCGGCCCGTACCGGTGAGCGTGGACCCACCGGGGCAACCGGCCGGCCGGACATCGCCGCCAGGTACTCGGCCATCGTGTCGGTCAGACGACGAGCAGGACCCGGACGTCCCCAGAGCCGGCGCACCTGGCGCAGCCAGGACCGCCCGTACCCGACCAGAACGATGTCCGGCTGTTCTCCGGCGCTCATTCCGCACTCCCGCTTCGGCCGTCCTCGACCCTGGAGGGGACGGTGCTGACATCGAGGACGGCGAGGGCGTCCTCGCCGGCCCGCCGGACCTCGGCGACGGTCCGGCCGAGCGTGACCACCCTGGCGGCCACGCTCGGCAGAGAGACCAGTTCCCCCACCTGGTCTCCCTCGGTGACGAAAACGTCCAGGGCCAGGACACCATCCCGATCCCGGGCCGCCTCGGCACCGGTGATCGCCGTCACCCGCCCCGGCCGGACGTGCTTGGTCAGCAGCATCGAGGCCGAGCGCGGCTGGGCCGGCGGGGCCACGTCCAGCGGCTCGCCGGACATCACCGCCAGGTACGCCGCGACGATGTCGTAGGAGTACGCGTATCCGATCATCATCATGATCGGGCCGCCGGCGAGGCGTCCCGCGCACTCCACCAGCCGGACCACGCCGTCCTCCAGGATCCACTCGCTGTGGATGAACCCCGTGTCGAAGTCGATTGCGGCGACCAGCCGCTCCGCCTCGGCGACCAACTGGGCGTACTGCGCCGGCGGCAGGTCCGGGTCGATGGTCTCGGTCACCGGCACCGGATGCGCGCCCGGGGCGACATCGGTGGCGGTGACGTTGCGGAAGAGCACCTCTCCTCGGAGGACCAGCAGGTTCACGTTGTACTGCCGCCCGACCATGCGCCGCTCGGCCAGGTAGGACTCCACCGCCGAGAAACGCGTGCTGCTGTGCGTCGGCGGGGCGACCATCCGTTCCCAGCCCGCCGGAACCTCGGCGGCGTCCCGGACGATCTGCACCCCGGACGAGCCCGCCCGCGCGGTCGGCTTGAGCACCAGCCCACCGGGAACCCGCTCGGCGAAGGCCACCGCGTCGGCGGGTGAGCGGACGAGCTGCCATTGCGGGCCGGCGACGCCACCGGCCTCCGCCACCTGGCGTAGCAGGAACTTGTCGCCGAGAATCTCCGCCGACGCCGGTCCGGCGCCGGGCAGGCCGAGGCGCTGGGCCAACCGCGCCGCGAACACCACCCCCGCGTCGTCGACCGGGACGACCGCCTGGATCCGCAGGTCCGGATGCCAGACGTGGAACAGGTCGGCTGCCAGCGGGCGTCGGAAGTCCAGCTCGTACAGGTCGCAATCGGGCCAGTGGGCGGCGAGGTGGGCGCGGGCCCCCCGGGCGTACGCCACGGCCGGCTCCTCAATGATGATCACCCGCAGGTCGCCGACGGTGCGGCGCAGCAACGGCAGCCAACCCTGCACGTACCCGACGAGGATCAGGGCCCGCCGATCGTCCGGACTACTCACTGGGGACACTCGCTCTCGATGGCTGGGTCGCGACCCGGTCGACGGCCGCCGCCAGCGATCGGACGGTCGGATTCTGGAAGAGGGTGGCCAGCCCGACGGGAGCGCCCAGGGCCCGGCTGAGCCGGGCCTCCACCTCGATCAGCCTGAGCGACGAACCACCGGCGTCGAAGAAGTTGACATCCGGTCCAAGGGTGTCGCGGCCCAGGGCGGCGGCGCAGACCCGCTCGACCAGCGACACCATGGGCCCGTCGGCACGTGCGGTGACCGTGGCGGCGATCGCGCGCAGCGCCGCGAGGTCCGGCTTGCCGTTCGGGGTGAGCGGCATGGCCGCCAGGATCCGCAGGTCACCGGGGTGCATGGTGGCCGGCAGCAGGTCGGCGAGGTGCCGGCGCAATCCGTCCACGGTCAGCTCCGGCGGCCCGGCCACGTACGCGGTGATTCCGTCGGGCCCGTCGGCGAGGAGGCAGTCGGTCACGTCGGGGTGCTCCCGCAGCACCGCCTCGATCTCGTCCAGCTCGACCCGGGTGCCGTTGAGGCTGACCTGCCGGTCGGCCCGGCCCCGGAACTCGATGGTGCCGTCCGGCCGGGCCATCCCGAGGTCCCCGGTCCGGTACAGCCGCACCCCTTTCTCGCCGTGCGGGTCCGGCCCGAACCGGTGGGCCGTGCCGGTCGGGTCCCCCGGGTACCCGAGGGCCAGGTACGGGCTGCGGACCCGGATCTCGCCCACCGCGTTGACCGGCACCGGGCGCCCATCGTCGTCGGTGAGCAGGATCTCGGCGGTGGGCGAGGCCGGGCCGACCAGCGGCCGGTTGTCGGTGGTCTCCCGGGATCGGGGGTGGCCGTGGTCGATCGTGGCGGCCACCTGGGGGGTCTCGGTGGCACCGTAGTGCGACACCACCCGCGCCCCGGGACAGAGCCGGGCGATACCAGCGACGTCCCGAGCGTCCACCGCGCCGCCGCCGAAGGCGACCAGCCGGACGTCGACCAGCCGGACGCCGGCCGCCTGACCGGCCGCGACGAGCAGCCGCCCCAGGGCGGGGCTCAGGTGCAGAACGGTGATCCGCCCGACGGCGAGCCAGCGGACCAGCGCGGTCGGCGACGCCGCCTCCGAGGCTGCCGGCAGGTGCACCGACGCGCCCACCGCCACCGCGACCAGCACCTCACGGAGCAGGGGGTCGTGGCCGACCCCGGCGAGCGCGGAGAACCGATCCTCCCCGGTGAGCCGGTACGCGGCCGGGTACCACTGGAGCAGGGCCGCCAGCGGGGCCGCCGAGGCGGCCACCGGCCGGGGCTGACCGGTGCTGCCGGAGGTGAACGCGAGGTAGGCCGTCCCGGCAGGCAGCGATCCCGCACCGGACACCGGCGCCGGACCGGCCGGGGACGCTCCGGCCCGAGCCGCCGGGGTCCCGGTGGCCTGGTCCGGACGCACGACCGGGCGGTCACCGCTGGCATCGACCACGACCGGGTCGCCGGCTGCCGCCAGCATCCGCTCTCGGCGGATCGGCGGCAGACCGGCGTCGACCAGCAGAAACGTCCTGGCCCCGGCCAGCACGGCGACCAGGGCGGCGACCAGCGCCGGACTTCGGCCGCCGAGCACCGCCACCGCACGCCGTCGCCCAGGGTCGACGCGGTCCAGCGCCGCCCCGAGGTCGACGACGGCCACGGCGAGCCGGTCGCCCGTCACTGTCTCGTCACCGGCCAGGACCGCGGGGCGGTTCCCGGTGCGCCGCAGGGCGGCCAGGAGGGTGCGCCCGAGTTCCGCCGCGGCCGAGGTGACCGGCGGGTACGCCCGCCAGGGGGACCGCACCGTGCTCGGGTCGGCCCGTCCGACGTCGCCGAGCAGCCGGGCAGCGTCGCGAGGAAGGTCGGCGAGCACCCCGACGCAGTCGGCGGCCAGCGCCTCGATCTGGTCGTGGTCGAACAGGTCCAGGTCGTAGACCAGCTCCAGCCCGAGACCGTCGCGGTCGTCGGCGAAGTACGCCGAGATGTCGAACAACGCCCCCGGCATCGGCGGGGTGAGCACCTCGACCCGGGTCCCCGGGCCGAGGTCCAGCGGCGTCGCCGGATACGACAGCAGGTTGCACCAGATCTGGAAGATCGGGTTGGCCGCGGCGATCCGGGGCGGGGCAAGGTCCCGAACCAGCTCGTCGAAGGGCACGCGCCGGTGGCCCAGGGCCGCGCCGACCTCGTCGGCCACCATGCGCAGGTTGTCCCGCACGGACCGGTTCCGGTCCACGGCCAGGCGCAGGACCAGCGAGTTGTTGAAGAAGCCCACCGAATCGGCGAGGTCCGCGTCGTCCCGGTCGGCGACCGGGGTGCCGATGACCAGGTCGTCCTGCCCGGTGTACCGGTTGAGCACCGTCGCCAGGCCCAGGGCGAGCAGGGGGAACAGCGGCACCCGGTGACGTACCGCGAGGTCGCGCAGCTCTCCGGCCACCTGTTCGGGGAGCCGGTGGGCCACCCGCCCGGCCCGGAACCGGGGGGTGACCGGGCGGCGGCGGGCGAACGGCAGCCGGACCGGCTCGGGCAGGTCGGCCAGCCGCTTCCGCCACCAGACGAGTTCCGACTCGACCACGGCCCGGTGCTCCGGGGAACGGGCGGCGGCGGCGACCGCGGGGAACTGCACCGGCTCGGGGAGGTGCTCGCCCCGGTATGCCCGACCGATGTCGCGCTGGACCACCTCGATGGACCAGCCGTCGACCACGATGTGGTGCCCGACCAGGGCAAGGAGGCAGGTGTCCGCTCCGGTGACCAGCACCTCCGCCCGGAACAGGGGGCCGGTGTCCAGCCGGAACGGTCGGCGCACCACCTCGGCCGCCCAGTCCTCGACGGTGGTGGGGTCGGCCACCACCAGGCCGCCGTCCTCCGGCGGGTCCGCGACCAGTTGGACCGGCCGGGCGGCGACCATTCCGACCCGGGTACGCAGGGCGGCGTGCCGCCCCAGCACGGTGGCGACCGCGCGGTCGAGACGACCCAGGTCGACCGGACCGTGCAGGCGCAGCAGCGCCGGGACGTGGTAGGCGGAACAGTGCGGGTACATCTGGTGAAGCAGGAACAGCCCCTCCTGTTGGGGAGCCAGCGGGGCGCTGCGTCGGGCCCCGGTGACTGGGCGGGCGGATCGCGGCGGCGCGGCGGCGGCGGGCCGGACGTCCAGGACGGCGGCGAACCCGCCGACGGTGGATTCGGCCAGCACGTCCGCGACGGTGACGGCCCGCCCGGTCTCCCGGGCCGCCCGCCCAGCGACGACCATCGCGGACAGGGAGTGCCCGCCGTGCGCGGCGAACTCGCTGTCCGCGTTGAGGTCACGGGCCCCGAAGACCTCCGTCCAGAGCCGGGCGACGTAGCGTTCCCGGTCGGTCATCGGCGGCGCGGCGGACCCGGCGGGGGCGGGGGCAGGGCCGACCGGGGTCGCCCGGCCGGCGCTGAGCAGGGCGGAGACAGCGGCCCGGTCGGCTTTGCCGCTGGCGTTGCGGGGCAGCGCCGCCAGGACCACCAGGTCGGCGGGTACGGCGGCGGCCGGCAGGACGTCGGCCAGGTCAGCGCGCCAGGCACCGGGGTCGGGTTGCCCGGTGACCACCGCCACGACAGCGCCGTCACGGACCAGCGCCACCGCGTCGGTCACCCCGGGCAGTCGGCGCAACGCGTGCTCGATGTCGCCCAGCTCGATCCGTACCCCCCGGATCTTCACCTGATGGTCCCGGCGCCCGTGGTACGCCAGGTCCCCGTCGGGCAGCCGCCGCACCAGGTCGCCGGTGCGGTACGCCCGCCCGCCTGGTCCGGCGCCGGCATCCGGCACGAACGCCAGGGCGGTCGCCGCCGGCCGTCCCAGATACCCCCAGGCCACCTGGGGACCGGCGAGGAGCAGCTCACCCAACTCCTGCGGCCCCACCTCGCGCAGCGCCGGGTCGACCACCCGGGCGCGGACGCCGGACAGGGGCCGGCCGATCACGGGTAGGTCTGCCTCGCCGACCCGGGCCACCACCGTGTCCACGGTGCACTCGGTCGGCCCGTAGACGTTGTACGCCCTCGTCCCGGCCCGGGCGGTCAGTTCCGCCCACAGTCCGTCCCCGATGGCCTCGCCGCCGACCAGGATGCGCAGGTCCCCGGACTGGCCCAGGTACGGCAGCAGCGCCCGCAGGTGGGTGGGGGTGATGTCGAGGTCGGTGACCCGACGGGTGCGCAGCACCTCGGCGAACGCGGCCGGGTCGAGCCGCTCGGCCTCGCGCAGCAGGACCACGGTGTCCCCACGCAGCAGCCGCAACCACTGCTGGACCGAGGCGTCGAAGGACAGGCCGGCGTTCCACACCACCACGTCGTGCCCCGGCCCGGCCGCCCCGCACGCGAGGAGCCCGCCCGCCAGCGCCAGGACCGCCCCGTGCGGCACCATCGCCCCCTTCGGACGACCGGTGGAACCGGAGGTGAACACCACGTACGCCAGGTCGGCGGCGGTGACCTCAGGCAACCGGGCGAGCGCGGCAGGGTCGACGGTGACCGCCCCGCGCAACGCATCGGCCAGATCCGGCACCACGACGTCCGGGCCGGTCGGGGTGCCCGGTTCGGTGATCAGCCGGGTGACGCCCGCCTCCGCCAGGACCGCCGCCTGGCGCCGGGCCGGATGCGCCGGGTCCACCGGGACGTACGCCGCCCCCGCCCGCAGCACCCCGAACAGGGCGACCACCATGTCGACGGAGCGGTCGAGGCGGATGCCCACCACGTCGCCCCGGCCCACCTCGTACCCGGCCAGGGCGACGGCCACCGCGTCGACCCGGCGACCGAGTTCGGCGTACGTGACAGCGTCGTCGGCGACGACGAGCGCCGTGCGGTCGGGGTGGGCGGCCACGGCGCGGCACAGGGCGGCGGGGATCCCGGCGGGGACGGCTTCCATCCGGCTCAGCCCGCGAAGTCCAGGGTGACCTTGCCGGTCGTGACCCGCGCCCGCATGTCGGTCACGGCCTGCGCCACGTCCTTGAACGGGTACGACCGGCCGGTCTCCATGTCGAGCTGCCCCTTCTTGATCATGCCGAACAGCCCCACCATGGTCTCCGGGAACACCTCGTGCCGGTCGGAGACCAGGTTGTACGCGGAGAAGCCGGCGATGGTACGGGTGCCGGCCATCAGCGACTCGGGCCGGACCGGGGTGCTGGGCTCCCCGGAGGCCGAGCCGAAGATCACCATCCGCCCGCACGGCGCCAGCGCGGCGAGGGCCGAGTCGAGCTGCGGGCCACCGTGCATCTCCAGAATCACGTCGACCATGCGACCCCCGTTCGCCTCGACCAGGGCCGCGCCGATGTCGGTGGTGGTGGAGTCCACCGTCTCGTCGGCACCCAGGGCGGCGACGTGCGCACGCTTGTCCGGGGTGGACGCCGCCCCGATCACCCGGCGGGCCCCCCACGCCTTGGCGAGCTGCACGGCGATCGACCCGACACCGCCGGCGGCGGCCATCACCGCGACGGTGTCCCCACGGGTGATCCGGGCCATGGTCCGCAGGATGTGCCAGGCGGTGAACCCCTGGGTGGCCATCGCGAGGGCGGCCCGGTCGGAAACGAAGTCGGGCACCTCGAGGAACTGCTCGGCGACGAACACCTCCGCCCAGGCCCCCTGCCTGGCCCGGCCCAGCATCCGGCGGCCGTCGGCGGCGGTGCCCACCGCCTCGATCCCCGGGCGGTACGGCAGCGGCGGCTTGAGGGAGTAGGACCCCTCGACGATGTGGACGTCGGAGAAGTTGACGCCCGCGCTGCGGACCCGGAGCAGGGTCTGGTTGCCGGCGGCGACCGGATCCGGTACGTCGTGGATCTCCAGGCCTCCGGGGCCGTGGCCGGTCAACGAGATCGCGTGCAAGGGACTTCTCCTAATCGTTGTGTCGCGGGTCAGATGTAGGCGCGGCGGGGCACGGCGGCCAGCACGTCGCGGACGGTGTGGAGCACTTCCTCCCGGGCGGTGTGGACGAAGAAGTGCCCGCCGGGGAAGAACCGTTCGACGGGCGGCGCGACGGTGTGGGCCCGCCACCCGTCGGCCTGGTAGTCGGTGACCGAGGTGTCGCTGACCCCGCGCAGCACCGTGACCGGGAGGTCGAGCGGCGGCAGCGGGTCCACGGCCCAGGTCTCCAGGACCTGATAGTCGGCGCGCAGGATCGGGGTGAACATGGCCAGCAGATCGCGGCTGGCCAGCAGTTCCGGGGGCATTCCGCCGTAGTCGACGGTGCGTTGCAGCAGGGCGTCGTCGCTGAGCAGGTGCATCACGTCGGTGGGGTCCCGGCGGCAGGGGCTGCCGGCTCCGGAGACGATCAGCGCGGCCGGCGGAACGCCCTCCCGGCACAGCTCGCGGGCCAGGCCGAAGGCGACCGCCGCGCCCAGACTGTGCCCGAACAGCACCACTGGCCGGGGTCGCAGCGCGGTGACCTGAGGGGTCAGCCCCCGCAGGATGTCGGTCATCGAGGTCAGCGCCGGCTTGCCGAACAGCTGCTCCCGGCCCGGGAGCAGGACGGCGGTGACCGCGGCCAGGCTCGCCAGGTCGGCGCCCCAGTCCCGGAACGGTGCGACGCCACTGCCCGCGTACGGGACGACGATCAGCACCGGGCGATCGTCGGCGGGGCCCGGCGGGGGGACGAGACGGGCGGCACTCATCGTTGCGCTCCCGGGGACGAGGGGTGTCCGTTGCCGGCGCTCCGCTGGTCGACGCAGGCGATCCGGAACTCGGCGGTGTACCGGCGGCCCGCCCCGTCGGTCAGCCAGAGCTGGTCGGGGGCGGGCAGCATCTCCACGAAGGTGACCCGCCCCGTCGGATCGGCACGGCGCTGTCGCCGGATGCTGGAGAGCAGCACCTCCACCGACAGCGGATTGTCGAAGTCCAGGTGGAACGGCTTGCGCTCGCCGCCGACCGTCACGAACACGTGCCGGGGCATGTCCCGGGCCGCGCCGACGGCCCGCAGCTCGCCGTACGCCCGGTCGGTGCTCTGCTTCGAATTGGGCAACTCGGAGTAGGACAACGTCCAGCTCTCCCGCTGCACCACCAGGTCGTCGATGCACAGCCGGGGGCGGTGGTCGGCGGCCGGCAGGACCCCGAACCGGGTGGCCGCCGCGTTGGCCAGCAGTTCACCGAAGACGGTGGGCACGTCGCCGGCGTACTCCGGGTCGACCGACGAGGTGATGACGACCCGGTCGCCGACGCGGGTCGCGCGCAGCGCCGACACTGGGAGCAGCCGGGCGTCCCGGGGGTGGTACGGCGCGCCGGAGCCCAGTCCCAGGTAGGTGGCGGACGGCGACAGATAGGCCGACGGCGGGACGGTCCGGGAGTTGATCTGCTCGTGGTCCAGCGGGTACAGCGGCGTCACCCGTTCGGCGGGGGCGCTGCGGTCCAGCATTGCGTGCCACCGGTCGCGGTCCGGATGCCAGGCGTCGGCGGCCAACACGTCCATGGTGTTGTGGGCCGGGTGCAGTTCGCCGAGGACAGCCAGGAACCGCCCGTCGCGCAGGTCCGCCGCCGACCGGGCGGCGATCATCAGGTCGGGGCTGTACAGCCGGGTGCCGCGCCACCCCACCACGTCGTGGGCGAAGGCGGACTCGACCAGGGGCCGCAGGACAGCCGCGTCGTGCCCGATCCGCCGCCGGCCCGGGTCGGCTCCGGCGACCAGGAGGGCGTGCCAGGTCCGGCGCAGCCGCTGCGCGACGGCGTCGGCCGGGGACGCGGCCCCCCACTCGGTCGTGGCTGCCACCGCCGTCAGGACCTCCGACAGCGGCACCCCGGCGCCGGGTGCCGGCTCGCGCTCGGCGATCAGGTCCGCGATGAACCGCTCGTACTCCTGGGCCACGGCCCGGGTGAACCAGGCCGCGCTGAACAGCAACAGTTCCAGGGCGGGACGGATCCGGTCCAGCACATCGGCGCCGAGGCGAACCGGAAGGTCGCCGAGGCAGTCCTCGTAGACCACTCCCCGCCCGGCGTAGAAACGGCCGGCACCACGCTGGGGGGCATGCCCGGTGATTCCGACGAACGACTGGTCGAGGCCGTCGAGGGCATCGGCGAGCCGGTCGGCGTCCCCGGCGGCGTCGGCGACCCGGTCGCGGGCTGCCACCAACTCGGCCAGGTCCGCCTGCGCCGCCACCCGACGTCCCGAATCGGCGACCCGGGCGAGTTGGCCGCGCAGGTGCGCCTCCGGGTCGACCCGCCGGGGCACCACCAGCCCGGCGGTGAGGACTCCCATCCCCCGCAGCCGGGTCAGGGCGGCGCCGACCTCCGGCGCGGGGTGGTCGGCGAGTTCGTCCAGCACGTCGGCGACGGTCCGGGTGCCGTCGCACACCTCGACGACCCGGCGCGGCAGCGCGGCCAGCCGCAACGGGGCGTTGTCGGCCAGCAGCACCCCGTCGGCGACGACGGCCACCCCGGCGGCCAGCCGCGGGATGGTCCACGGGTCGAGGCCGTGCCGGGTCTCGATCGCGGCGGCCACCGCCCGCAGCGCCCAGTGCTCGAAGAACACTCCACGTCGGTGCAGCCGGCCCGTCACCGGGCCGACGTCGGTGGCGCCGGTGGTGACCGATCCCCAGACGATCGGCCCGAAGAACCCGATGGTGTCGTTCTTCGCGCAGTACCGGGCCGCGTACGACCAGAGCCGACGCTGCGCCTCGCGGCGTCGCTGCGGCCGCGCGGAGTCGAGGTTGCGCCGTGCCTGCAGGAACATGTTCCGGTTCTGCCAGGTCAACGCCTCGGCGAACAGCGGCTGCCGGACGACCCCGGCCAGGGCCCGTTCCCCGGCGGCCCGCGCGGAGGCATGGTCGGCCCCCGGCTCGACGAGGAGCCAGTCCATCGGCATGCCGGCCACCCGGGCGAAGACCGACGGAAGGAGCGCCCAGTCCGGCCCGTACGGCAGCGGGCCGGCCGGTTCGTGCGGGGCCTGGTCGGCCACGGCGGTCACTGTGGTTCCAGTGCTCGGCGGAGGCTGAGCGGGCGCATGTCCACCCACACCTTCTCGATGTGATCGAGGCACTCCCGGACGCGTCCGGTCACCCCGACCTCGTGCCACCCGTCCGGCACCTCCCGGTCGACCGGCCAGACGGAGTACTGCTCCTCGTGGTTGACCACGACGGCGTAGATGATGGTGTCGTCGTCCTCGTCAAACAGCGCCATGCGTCTTCTCCTCCTCGATGTGGTCAGGCAGGTTCTCCATCTCCTCGCTGAACAGGGCGGCGAGTTTCTCGATGCCGGCCTGGTCGAAGTGCGCGGAGCTGTAGTTGACGGCGAACTGGAACCGGCCGTCCGCGACGCCGGTCTCCACGTCGATCAACTGGTCGCGGCGGGTGGTCGGGTCGGCGATCAGCGACGGCACCGGCACCACGCTCAACCCGTGCCGGTCGGAGCCGTCGACGTCGGCCGACATGGTCCCGGTGTGGTTCAGCGCGATCTGTGGCAGCGGGACGTCAGCCAGCGCCGACCGCGGTTCGGCGTCGCGGAGCAGCCCGAACGACGACACCGGGCGGGGCACCGACTCCACCAGCCGGCGCACCCGCCACCAGGTGTCGGAGAAGGACTCGGTGGGCCGGAACGGCACGGTCGCCGGGTACAGCGCGGTGAACCACCCGACGGCAGCGCTGGTGTCCACCCCACCCAGGGCGGTGTCCCGACCGTGGGTCTCCACGAACAGGTACAGGTCCTCCCCGGACCACCGGCTGTAGGCGCGGGAGAACACGGCCAGGAGGGTGACCAGGACCGGGCTGGCGGTGCCGCCGTCGGCCCGCAGCCGATGCAGCGCGTCGGTGGCCGCCGGGGACACCGCCCCCTCGACGCTCCGGACCCCGGCCAGGGTGTTCTCTCCGCCCGACTCGGTGGTCGGGACCGGCCGGGGAGTGCCGACCGTCGACAGCCAGGCCGACTCCAGCTCCCGCAGGGACCTGGTCTGCTCGGCCGCCGCGAGGGCGTACTCGGGGTAGCCGGCCATCGGCGTGTCCCGGGGCGGTTCACCGGCGGCCAGGGCGGTGTAGTTGCCGAGGAAGTCCTGGATCACCAACCGCCACGAGTAGATGTCCATCACCAGGTGATGCACGGCGAAGTAGAGGGTGGTCTCCTCGTCGTCGAGCACCACCAGGCAGGACCAGAGCGGGCTGGTGGCCAGGTCGTGGCCGGAACGGTGGCCGGCGAGCAGCGACCGGTGCGTGGCCGCCCGATCGTCGGGACGGCCCCGCAGATCCACCACCTGGAGGGTCACCAGCGGGTCGGGTGCCGCCTCGACCCACTGCCGCCATCCGTCGGAGGTGCGCCGGAACCGGGTCCGCAGGGCGCCGTGCCGGCGGGCGACGGCCTCCAGCGCCGCCCGTACGGTGCCCGGGTCGAGGACCTGGGCCAGCCGCATGCCCTGGGCCATGTCGAAGTGGGCCGGGTCGGCGCCGGCGTGGTCCAGGAACAGCCGCTGGATCGGCAGCAACGGGACTTCACCCTCGTGGACCGAGGTCGCCACGGCCGTGTCGGGCTCCCGGGAATCCACGTAGGCGGCCAGTTCGGCCACCGTCTGGTATGCGAACACGTCGCGCGGCTGCAGGTCGATGCCCTGCCCGGCGGCGCGGCCCTTGACCCGCAGCCCGGCGATCGAGTCGCCGCCGAGGTCGAAGAAGTTGTCCCGCACACCGACCAGGTCGACGCCGAGGACCTCCCGCCACACCTCGGCCAGGATCCGCTCCGTCGGGGTGGACGGCTCGACGTGGCCGGTGACGGTGGGACGGCCGTCCACGGTGGCCGGCAGCGCCGCGCGGTCCAGCTTGCCGTTCGCGGTGACCGGCAGGGCGTCGATCTGGGCCAGCATCGGCACCGCGTACGACGGCAGCAGGGCGCGCAGGTGGGCCCGCACCTGTTCGGTGTCCAGGGTCGCGGTCGGGGAGGTCACGAACGCCACCAGGTGTCCGTCGCGCACCGTGACCGCGGCGCCGGCCACGTCGGGGTGGACGAGAAGTGCCGCCTCCACCTCCTGCGGCTCGATCCGGTGCCCGTTGACCGACAGTTGCGCGTCGACCCGGCCGAGCAGGTGCAGCCGTCCCCGCCCGTCAATGGTGCCCAGGTCACCGGTGCGGTACGCCCGCGCGCCGTCGCGGCCGGGGCGGACGTCGGGGACGAACCGCAGGGCGGTGCGGGCCGGATCCCGGTCGTACCCGCGGGCGAGCGTGGGGCCGCTGAGCCACACCTCGCCCCGGGCCCCCACCGGGGCCAGCCTGCCGGCCCCGTCCACGAGGAGCGCGTCCACCCCCGGGTACGTGGCGTCCAGCCAGAGCGTCTCGGCCTGGCCGGCGACGGTGCCGAGGACCGCGTACGCGCTGTCGATGCTGGTCTCGGTGATGCCGTACGCGTTGACCACCCGGGTCCGCGCCCCGGCGACCTCGGCAAGGCGGACGTAGTCGCGGGCGAACCAGGACTCCCCGCCGATCAGGACGGTGCTGAGCTGGTCGAGGCGCTGCCCGGACAGCTCCACCTCGTCCATCAGGGGGCGCAGCAGGCTGGGCGGGATGTCCACGACGTCGACCTGCTCGTCGAGGAGCAGGTCGAGCAGCGCCGCCGGGTCCTCCCCGACCGCCCGGGAGGCCACGACCACCGTCCGGCCGGCGCACAGCGCCCGGAGTATCTCGGCGATCGCCACGTCGAAGGCCGGGTTGGCCAGATGCAGGTGGTTGCGGGTGCGGGCGGCGAACGAGTGGGCCGTCTCCCATCCCGCCACCGCCGCGGCGAGGGCCCCGTGCTCGACGACGACCGGCTTGGATCGCCCGGTGGTCCCCGAGGTGAAGATCGTGTACGCCGCGTCGGTGCGGCCCGCCTCCACCGGCTCGCGGGCGTCGACACCGACACCGTCGACATCGACACCGTCGACATCGGCGTCGGCGACATCGGCGTCGGCGACATCGGCGTCGGCGTCGGCGTCGGCGAGGAGACCGGTCAGGGTCAGCACCGGGGCGTCGGCCGTGACGGCCGGGGCGTCGGTGAGGACCACGGTGGGGGCGACCTGGGCCAGCAGCGCGGTGGTCCGGGCCGCCGGCCAGGCCGGGTCCAGCGGCACGAACTGGCCCCCGGCGAACCACACCGCCAGGGTCGCCGCGACCCGGTCCACGCCACGATCGGCGAGGAGGGCGACCGTCCCGCCGGGGACGACCCCGTGCCGGCGCAGCCGTCCGGCCCCCCGGTCGGCGGCCTGGACCAGCGCCGCGTAACTCACCCGGCGGGGGCCGTCGACCACCGCCACCGCGTCGGGGGACGCCGCCGCCACGGCCCGGAGCACCGCCGGCACCAGCGGCGGCTCCGCGACAGCCGGCGTCCCGCCGGTCAGCGGCGGCGGTGCCGGCACCGCCGTCAGCAGGTCGGACACCCCGGACGCGCTGCCGTCGGCCAGGGTCCGGAGCACCGCGACGAACCCGTCGAGCATCGCCTGGGCCGCCAGAGCCGGGACCTTGGCGTCGTCGTGGAACAGCTCGACCACCGTCTCCGCCCCGCCCGCGACGCTGAGCACGAGCGGGTGGGCGAGTTCCTCCCGGGAGGTGGCCGCGACGATGTCCACCGGGGGACGCCGGTCACCGAACCGGTCGTCGGTGATCAGCGGGTAGTTCTCGACCACCACGATGGTCTCGAAGAGACTCCGGTGTCGGGGCACCTCGGCCACCGACCGGATGTCGCGCAGCGACGCCTCCTCGTACTCCCGGCTGGCCAGGAAACGCCGCTGGAGGTCCTGCAACCAGGTCGCCACCGGCACCCGTCGGGGCACCCGGGCCCGTACCGGGAGGGTGTTGATGAACAGGCCGACCATCGTCTCCGCCCCGGGCACGGCCGCCGGCCGCCCGGAGACGGTGGCGCCGAACAACACGTCGTCGCGGCCGCTGAACCGGGCCAGGACGACCGTCCAGGCGGCCTGGACCAGGGTGTTGAGGGTGACCCGTTCCTGCTTGGCCCGCTGGACGAGCCGGGTCGACTCCACGGCCGGCAGGGTCGCGGCGAGGACCTGGCGGCCCCGGTCGACCGCACCGGGCGCCGGCGCCGGCAGGGGCGTCGGCTCGGTGAACCCCCGCAGTGCCCGCCGCCAGTGCTCCAGCACCTGCACCCGGTCGCGCCCGGCGACCCACCGCAGGTAGTCGCGGTAGTCGGCGGTCGGGAGGAGATCGATCGGGACCCCGGCGCACCGCTGGCCGTACGCGACGAAGACGTCACTGACCACGATCGGGATGGACCAGCCGTCGATCATGATGTGGTGGGAGGTCCACACCATCTCCCACGTGCCGTCGGCGCGTTCGAGAAGCCGCACCCGGTGCAGGGGCGCGCGTTCCAGGTCGAACCCGGCGTCCAGGTCCCGCCGGAGGTGCTCGTCGAGGGCGTCGTCGTCGTGCACGCCGTCGACGACCTCGAGCAGATCGAACGGCTGCCGGTACACGGCCTGCACCGGGGCGGTCAGCCCGGTGTACGCCGCGCAGGCCCGTAGCGCCTGGTGCTTGGTGGCGACCGCGGTCCACGCCGCCCGCAGCGCATCGGTGTCCACCGCCCCGCGCAGGGTGTAGCGGACCTGGCTGAGGTACGCGCGGGCGTCCCCGGCATCGAGGGACTCCAGCAGCATTCCCTCCTGCAGCGGGGTCAGCGGGTAGATCGCCTCGACCATGCTCGGGCCGCTCATTGGGAACGCTCCTCTCCGTTGCTGTTCAGCCGCTCGATCAGGGCGCGGGCGGTCTCCTCGTCGAGACCGGCCAGGCTGATGTCGACGCCGTCGAGCGACGCGGCGGGGTGGGCCGCCCGCTCCGGCTCGCCGGCCTGATCGGTGATCCCGCCGGCGTTCGGCCGCGCCCCGCCACCGGCCCGGGTGGACCGGTCCGCCGGGTCCGCCGGGTCCGACCGGTCCGAGTCGATCGGGGCGTCCGCACCGTCCGCACCGCCCGCACCGTCCGATCCGGCGCGCCCGTCGGCCGGGGCCGGTCCGTCGGCGGATGCCGGCCCGTCAGGCACGGCCGTCGACCCTACGGATCCGGCAACCGTGGTCGCCCCGGCAGCCACCTCCGCCAGGGTCTGCGGGCCGAGCATGTCGGCGACCGCGACCTGGAGCCCCCGCACCTTGGCCCGGGCGACCGTCCGCAACGCGGAGATGGAGTCCCCACCGAGGTCGAGGAAGTTGTCGTGGACGCCGACCCGGTCGGCGCCGAGGACCTCCCGCCACACGTCGGCCAGGGTCCGCTCGGCGGCGCTGGACGCCGGGACGAACGTCGCCGTCGACACGTCCTGGGTGAACACCACGTCCGGCAACCGCCCCCGGTCGACCTTGCCGTTGGCGTTCAACGGCAGGTCGTCGGCACGGACCAGGCGGGGTACCAGGTGACCGGGGAGCAGGTCCCGCAGCCGCCCCCGC
Organism: Micromonospora sp. NBC_01412; assembly: GCF_045040215.1. Lineage (NCBI taxonomy): Bacteria > Bacillati > Actinomycetota > Actinomycetes > Micromonosporales > Micromonosporaceae > Micromonospora > Micromonospora sp. NBC_01412. The sequence continues at coordinate 4,267,625 of NZ_CP109528.1, read as the reverse complement.
AGGGCGGCGAGGTCGACCTCGCCGTGCCGCGGTACGACGAACGCCACGAGTTGGCCGTGCCGTACCGCGACCGCCACCCGGGCGACCTCGGCGAGCCCGGCCAACGCCGCCTCGATCTCCCCCGGTTCGATCCGGTACCCGTTGAGCTTGACCTGGTCGTCGACGCGACCGGCGAAGTGGAGCACCCCGTCCGCCCGCCGGTGGGCCCGGTCCCCGGTGCGGTACATCCGCGCTCCCGGCGGCCCGAACGGGTCGGGGACGAACCGCAGGGCGGTCCGCGCCGGGTCGTCGAGGTAGCCGCGGGCCAGGCCGGCGCCGCCGATGAAGACCTCACCGACCATCTCGTCGGGCACCTGCCGCAGCCCCGCCCCGATGACGTGGGCGGCCTCACCGGGCAGCGCCCGACCGACCGGCACCACCGCCGGGTCGAGGTCGTCCGGGGTCACCGGGTGGACGGTGGACCAGATGGTGGTCTCGGTCGGCCCGTACCAGTTGTGCACCGCCCCGGCCCGGTCCAGCAGCGACCGCCCCAGCCGGGCGGTCAACGCCTCACCGCCGGTCCACGCCTCGATCCCGCGCAGGTCGGCGTCCCCGGCGAGCAGTTCGGTCCAGAGCGAGGGCGTGGCCTGGACCATGGTCACCCCGGCACGACGCACCACCGTGGCGAAGTCGTCCGGGTCGAAGCGCCCGCCCCGGTCGAAGACCACCACCCCGGCGCCGTGGGCCAGCGGGATCAGCAGTTCCGCGACGGAGATGTCGAACGACGCGTTGGTGGCGGCCAGCATCACCGTCCCCGGGCCGTACCGGTCGCCGATCGCGACGTCGAACGCGCTCAGGGCGCCGTGCGGGATCATGACGCCCTTCGGCTCCCCGGTCGACCCGGAGGTGAACATCAGGTACGCCAGCTCCCCCGGGTGCGTGGCGACCGGAGGCCCGGCCAGCGTGGGGTGTGCCGCCAGGTCGTCGATGTCGAGGACCGGGATGTCCGGGTCCAGGCGGGGCCGGGTGGGTGTGGCCGCGACCACGTACCGCAGGGCCGCCCGGTCGCGGATCACCCGCTGGCGGGCCGCCGGCAGGTCGGGGTCGACCGGGACGTACACCGCACCGACGCAGAGGACGGCAAGGATGGTCACCACCAACCGGTGGTCGCGCGGCAGGCAGACCCCCACGGTGTCGCCCCGCCCGACTCCGGCCGCCCGCAGCCCACCGGCGGCCCGCCCGACCGCGTCGGCCAGTTGCCGGTACGTGAGCAGGGCACCACCGGCGTCGCGTACCGCGACCTGGTCCGGCCAGCGGGCCGCCCGGTCGATGACGGTCTCGTGCAGCCCCTGGAGGGGGCCCGGATCCGGTGCCGGGGTGGCGGTCGGGTTGTCCCCCGTCGACCACGCCACGTCGGTCGCCGGCAGGCTCGGGTCGGCGGCCATCGCGGTGAGCACGGTGCGGTAGCAGGAGACCAGGGACTCCACGGCGGCGTCGGTGAAGTGCCGCGGGGAGGCCATCAGAATGAGGGCCAGGTGGTCGCTGTCGTCGGCGGCACTGTGGTCGAACGACACGTACAGGGGGTAGTTGGTGGGGGCCTCCTCCTCCAGGTGCCCCACCCGGCGGACGTCGCCGCCGCTGCTCACCCGCTTCATCGCGTGGAACCGGGTGTAGTTGAACGCGGTCGTCATCAGCTGCTGCCGGCCGAACGCCAGTTCCGTCGCCACTCCCGGGTAGGTACGGAAGCGCAGCAGCCGGCTCTCCTCGGCCAGGCAGGCCCGGGCCAGGTCGGCGAGGGTACGCCCGCCGACGCTGACGGTCAGCGGCAGGGTGTTCAGGTACAGGCCCCGGGTCTGGGTGCTGCCGGCCGTCTCCGGCCGTCCGTTGGTCACCATCCCCAGGGTGACCACGTCCGCGTTGGACAGGACGGACATCACCACCGCGTGCGCCGCCAGCAGCAGGCTCTTCATCGGCAGGCGCAGCCGGATCGTCGCCGCCTCCAGCCCGCGTTGCACCTCGGGGTCGAGCGGCAGCAGGGCCCGCTGCCGGTGTCCGGGCACGCCGCCCTCGGCCCTGGTCGGGATCCGCACCGGCCGGGCCCGGGCGATGACGTCCCGGAACAGCTCGACCGCCGCCGGGTCGGCCAGGGTGCGCCGCTCCCGCCAGACGTGGTCGCCGAACGAGTCCGGCGGCGGGACGAGCCGGGCGATTGGCCGGTTGTCCCGGGCGGCGGCGCACACCCGGTCGTACTCCTCCAGGACCTCGGTGAGGGTGGAGGTGAAGCTCCAGCCGTCCAGGATGGCGTGGCACTCCACCGCGCTGAACCAGAACTCCGTGTCGGAGACGCGGTGGGCGGTGAACCGGACCAGGGGCGGGCGGGTCAGGTCGAACGGCTGGCGGCGCTGCTCGGCCATCCATTCCCGCAGGCCCCGTTGGACCTCGGCGTCGTCCCGGTCCCGCCAGTCGACCACGGGCAGGTCGACGCCGACGTGCCGCCAGACCAGTTGCAGCGGCTCGGAGCAGGTGGCGAGGTCGAATCCGCTGCGCAGCACCGGGTGCCGCTGGACGACCCGGTCGAACGCCTGCCGCAGCAGCGCACCGTCGAAGACGGCGCACCGCACCCGGGTGGTGGTGACGTTCAGGTAGCTGTTCTGTTCCAGTTGGTGAAAGAGCATCCCCTGCTGCAGCAGGGTCAGCGGGTACGCGTCCTCCACCCCGGCGGGCAGCCGGTCGGAGTCGGCGGGGGCGAGCAGGTGCCGGTGGTCCGCCCGGCCGGCCGGGGCTGCCGGCGTGCTCCCGGCCTCCGTCGGCTCCGCCACCGTCGTGCCGGGGACGGCCGCGATCACGTCCCGGATCGACTGGTGGTCGAAGATGTCGGCGACGGTGACCGGCAGTCCCCGGGCGGACATCGCCGTGGCCGCCTGGACCGCCAGGATCGAGTCCCCGCCGAGGGCGAAGAAGTTGTCGGTGACCCGGACGTCGGCGACGCCGAGGAGGTCTTGCCAGACCGCGACCGCCGCCCGTTCCCGGTCGTCGACCGGGTGCCCGCCGTCGGCCGGGCCGGACCGCTGGGGGGCCAGGTCCACGGCCAGGGCCAGCAGGGCCCGCCGGTCGAGCTTGCCGTTGACGGTGCGGGGCAGCCGGTCGAGCCGGTGCACCCGGGGAACCATGTGCTCGGGGAGCCGGACGGCGACGAAGGCACGGATCTGATCCGGGTCGGCCGCCGGGCTGGCCTGCACGAAGCCGATCAACCCGACGCCGGCACGCCCGACCTGGGCGGCGGTCACGGCGGCGTCCGTCACGTCCGGGTGGGCGAGCAGGGCGTGCTCGACCTCGGCGGGTTCGATCCGGAATCCGCGTACCTTGAGCTGCTCGTCGACGCGCCCGAGGTAGTCGAGGTCGCCGTCGGCGCGCTCACGGACCCGGTCGCCGGTGCGGTACATCCGGCCACCGCCACCGGTGATGTCGGGGACGAACCGCAGGGCGGTACGGGCCGGGGAGCCGGCGTACCCGAGGCTCACCCCGGCCCCCGCGACCATGAGTTCCCCGGCGAACCCGACGGGCTGGCGGTTGAGGTCGGCGTCGACCACCACCGTGGCGAGGGTGGGCAGCGGCCGGCCGATCGGGCTCGCGACGCCGACATCGTCGCGGGTGATGTCCCGCCACGTGACGTGCACGGTCGTCTCGGTGATGCCGTACATGTTGACCATTCGAGGGGTCCGGTCCCCGAACCGTTCGAACCATCCCGCCAGGGTGGCCGGCCGCAACGCCTCACCGCCGAACACCACCAGCCTCAGCGAGTCCGGCGTCCCGAGGCCGTCCGTGGTGACCGCCTGGGTCAGCGACCCGAACGCGGTCGGCGTCTGGTTGATGACGGTGACCCGTTCGTCGTGGAGCAGCCGGAGGAAGCGCTGCGGCGTCCGCGCGGTGTCCCGGTCGACCAGGACGACGGTGGCGCCGTCGACCAACGGCGCCCAGATCTCCCACACCGAGAAGTCGAACGCGACCGAGTGGAACACGCTCCACCGGTCGTCGGGGCGCAGGTCGAGCAGGTCCCGCGCCCCGTCGATCAGGGAGCCGAGGTTGGCGTGGGTGACGGCGACGCCCTTCGGGGCGCCGGTCGAACCGGAGGTGTAGATCCGGTACAGCGGGGCGGACCACGGGATCGGCGCCCGCTCCGCGATGTCCGGTCGCGGTGACCGCCGACAGTCGTCGACGTCCACGACCTGCCGGCCGGACGGCACCTCGGGAATGCTCACGTCGGTGAGCACGGTGTCGACGCCCGCCTGGTCGAGGATCTGGCGGATCCGGTCCCGGGGGTGTTCGGCATCCAGCGGGACGTAGGTACGGCCCGCCTTCGCCGCCGCGAGGATGGCGGCGAGCATCCCCGGGGTGCGACCGGTGAGGACGGCGACCGGTGGGGCGTCCGGGCCGGCCGGGCGCAGCCGGGCCGCGATCTGGTCCGCCCAGGCGTCCAGTTCACCGTAGGTGGTCCCATCGGCGACCGCGATCCGGCCGGGGTGGCGGGCGGCGGTCTCCTCGAACCAGCCCACCACGCCCCGGTTCCCTCGTCCGGTCCACCCGGGGGCGGCGGCCGGGCGGCGGTCGTCGAGGCGGACCGCCGACAGGGCGGCCTGCGGTCGGGTCACCACCGCGGTCAGCGCCCGCTGGTAGCTGTCCAGCAGGGAGCGGGCGATGTCGGCGGGGTACACCGCGATGTCGTGCTCCAGCCACAGCCGGGAGCCGGCCCCGACGTCCTCCACCTGCAGGGTCAGGTCGAACTTGGCGGTGCCCAGGTCGACGTCGAGCCGTTCCACCACCAGCCCGGCCACCTGGGTCGCCTCCCGCTCCCGGGTGCGGTGGTGGCTGAACACCGCCCGGACCAGCGTCCGGTCGCCGCCCCGGACCCCTCCGGCGAGGTGATCGGCCACCTCGTCGAACGGGGTGTCCCGGTGGGCGATCGCCTGGATCAGCGCCCGCTGCTCGGCACGCAGCAGGTCGGCGACGGTGGTCGCCGCCCGGGTCGGGTTGCGCAGGCAGACCAGGTTGACGAAGTTGCCCAGCGCCCCGGCGTCCTGCTTCCCGCGGAGACTGACCGGGACACCGACGAGGATGTCGTCGTGGCTGTACAGGGCCCGAAGGACGAGCCGGTACGCGGCGGCGAAGACCGCCGGCCGGGTCACCCCGTACCTCCGGACGAGGGCGTCGATCCCCTCATTCAGGTCGGCGTCGAGGCGGTGGCCGACGCGCCGGCCACGACGGGGACCGGCCGGGCGGGCGCCTGTCGTGGGCGGGTCCACCGGCTCGACCCCGTCCAGGCTGGCCCGCCACCAGGCCGCGCTCTCCGGCGACCGGGTCGCCGGCGGGTGCTGGCGGGGTACGGCCGGCGCGGGGCGCTGCGGAGCGCCCGCGTACCCGGCGAACAGCTCGGTGAGCAGGGTGTCCAGCGCGGCGCCGTCGACCACGATGTGGTGGGCGGTCAGCAGGGCGACGGTACGGGTGCCGTCACCGGCCAGCCGCAACCGCGCCAGCGGGGCGGTACGCAGATCGAACGGCTCCGCCGCCGCGACGGACAACCAGGTGTCCAGGTCCGGTGGGGTCTCGACGACCGGAGCCGGGGGGTGCGCCTCCGGCATCAACTCGGCGTACGCGGTGCCGTCGTTGTCGGCGAACCGGGTACGCAGCGTGGGGTGTCGGGCGACGAGCCCGGCGAACACGGCGGCGAGCCGGCCCGGGTCCAGGTCGCCCCGGATGGCGACGGCGGCGGCGACGATGTACTCGGGGCTGCCCGGGTGCAGCCGGTCGAGGAACCACAGCCCAGCCTCGCTGGGCTGCAATGCCCGCCGAACAGCGCCCGCCCCGGTGCCTGGGGCCCGCTCCGCTACCGCCGACGGGGGCCCGAGCCCGGCGGCAGCCAACCGGCGCTGGAACTCGGCCATCCGCTCCGGATCGTTGAGCTGCAACGTCATTGCGGGCTGCCTCCGAATACCTCCAGCGCGATGCTCGCTGTCAGCCCGGCGCTGTCGCCGGCGATGGCCCGGATCTCGTCCGCCGTCGCCGTGACCGTCCGTACCTCGAACGCCCGCGCGATCGGAAAGTCGATGCTGAAGATGCGCTCGATGGTCTCCACCACGTGCAGGAGCGCGATCGAGTGTCCACCGGCCTCGAAGAAGTCGGTGGTGGCCGACGGGACCGGGACGTGCAGGTTCGCCTGCCACACCGCGGCGACCAGCCGGACGACCGGGTCGTCGTCCGAGGCGGCGGGCCGGCCGGGCTCGGCGGCGTCGCCCCCGAGCCGGGCCAGCAGCGCCTGCCGGTCGACCTTGCCGTTGTCCGACACCGGCAGGGCCGGGACCGGCACGACGACCGGGACTGCCTGCGGGACGAGCCGGGACTCGGCCCAGGACCGCACCTGGACGGCCAGGTCACCGGGTTCGGCGGCCGGATCGCGGGCGACCACGGCGGCGGCCAGTCGCGCCGTCCCGCCCTCGCCGACGAGGACGACCGCCGCCGCCTCCACCCCGGGGTGGGCGGTCAGGCACGCCTGCACCTCCCCCAGCTCGATCCGCACCCCGCGCACCTTCACCTGGTCGTCACGGCGCCCGAGGAAGACCAGCACGCCGTCGGCACGGCGACGAACCCGGTCACCGGTGCGGTACATCCGGACCCCGGTGCCCTCAGGATCGGGCACGAACCGCAGGGCGGTGTCCCGCGGGGCGTCGATGTAGCCCCGGGCGACCAGGGGCCCGGCCACGTACGCCTCGCCCTCGGTGGTCGGGCGGGCGTCGTCGTCCAGGACGTGCAGCCGGCTCGGTGTGAGGGCCACACCGACCAGCGCCGATCCGGGCTCGGCGTCGGCCTGGACACCGGCGCAGATGATCGTCGCCTCGGCCGGGCCGTAGAACACGCTCGGCCGGGCGCCGACCGCGCGCAGCGCGGACAGGAGATCGGCTGACACCGGCTCGCCACCGGTGCCGACGGCGACATCGCGTACGGCGTCGGCGTCCAGGCGGAGCACCTCCTGCCAGAGGCTGGGGGTGGCGAAGGACGCCGTGGGCCAGCCATGTCCCCGGGCGGTTGCGAACGCCCGTACCACCGGGGCCGGGTCGAAGGTGACCGACTCGGTCGGGTAGACGACCGGGCCGCCGCGCAGGGCCGGCCAGCAGAGTTCCAGCACGCTCGCGTCGAAGGTCGGCGCGGCGAGCCCGACCAGGCACCGCGCTCCCGCCCACGGGGCGAAGGCGCCGAAGGCGTCGAGAAACGCGGCGAGCTGGCCGTGTTCCACCACGACGCCCTTCGGCTCCCCGGTCGAACCGGACGTGTGGATGATGTACGCCGCCTCGGACGGCAGCGGACGGTAGCCGGACGCATCGGTGGGACCGGCCCCGACGTGCTCCGACGGGCCGGCGGGGGCGTCGAGCGGCCAGGCGATCCGGGTCAACTGCGCCCCGCCGGTGTCGCCGTCCGTAGCGGGGAGGTCGTCGGCGCCCCGGTCGGCGACCAGCCATCCGGCGGCGGTGACCGAGGCGATCCGGCGCACCCGGTCCACCGGTGGGGTCGGGCCGAGCGGCACGTACACCGCGCCGAGCCGCCACAGCGCGTACGCCACGACCAGCGTGTCCAGCCGGGTCGCCAGCGACACCAGCACCGGCTGGCCACGCTCGACACCCGATGCCCGCAGCCCGGCCGTCACCGCGCTCACCTGCCGGTCCAGCTCCGCGAAGTCGTACACCCGCTCGCCCTGCACGACGGCCGGCCGGCCCGGCTGCCGCGCCACCCGGTCGGCCAACCGGTCGACCACCCCGGTCGCGGCGCCGGCCCACCCGACGTGAGTCTCGACGCCCGGGTCGTCGCCCGGGTCGTCGCCCAGCTCCGCCACCAGCAGGTCCACCAGATCGGCGGCCCGACGCCGGCCGACCTGGCCGGAGTCGAACCGGACGGCCAGGGTGTGCGCCCGACCGTTGGCGGTGACGGTGAGCACCAGCGGTGCCGGCAGGCCGAGCGGGGTCGGCTCGAACCAGTCCACCCGCAGTCCACCCACGGTCGCGGCCTCGTGGCCCTGCTCCCAGCCCACCATCGTCCGGAACGCCGGGACGGCCCGGTCCGGCCGCCGGTCGGCGTGCGCCGTCACCCGGTCGAAGGGCACGAACCGGTACGCGTACGCCGCGGTCAGGCTCTCCTGGACCTGGGCGAGGTGCTCGGCCCGGGTGCCACCGGCCGGCACCGCGCGGACGGCCGCCGTGTTGAGGAACGGTCCCGGGACGTCGGCGCCCGTCGCGTCGCGCAGCGACACCGGTAGCCCGACGGCGAAGCCGGCGGAGCCGCTCCACCGGGCCAGGGCTCGCTGCCAGGCGGCCATCACCACCGAGTACGGGGTGACGCCGTGGCGCCGGGCCACCGCGTCGGCGAGATACGCGTCGACCGGCACCGTGAGCCGCCGGGCCGCCGCGTCCCCCGGGTCCGGGTCGGCGGCCGACAGGTCGAGGTCGACCGTGCCGGCCAGCGCCCGTACGGCGTCGGGCAGCCGGTCGGCCGCCCGCCGGGTCCCCTCCTGCGCCCAGGCGGCGTCCGGGTACTGGATCACCGGGTCCCGCCGGACCGGCTCGCCCCGGCGGGCGCGCTGGTAGTTGTCGAGGAGTTCCCGGACCAGGATGCCGACCGAGTCGCCGTCCACCGCGATGTGGTGCACCGCCAGGTGCAGCACGTGCTCACCGTCGTCGAGCACGGTCAGGTACGGCCGGAACCACGACTCCCGCAGGTCGAACGACCGGCGGATCTCCGCGGCCACGGCCCGGTCGGCGCCGGCCGCGTCCCGGGCGGTCCGGAGGGTGAGGTGACCGGCGAGGACGTCCTCGTCGACGGCGTGCACCTCGGCGCGGACCCCGTCGCCCCACCCGACGATCCAGCTACGGAGCACTCCGTGCCGTTCGAGGAGGGCGACCAGGGCGGCGCGCAGCGCGTCCACGTCGAGCGGGCCGGCCAGACGCAACGGGATCGGCACGACCTGGGCGGCCGGGCCCTGGAGCCGGGCGGCGAACCAGAACCGCTGCTGGGTGGGGGTCAGTGCCGTCCGGTCGCCCGGCTGTGGCCGGCGGGGCGCCGGTGGGCCGTCGCCGGTGTCGTCCGGCCCGACCTCCGGCAGCGCGCCGATCGCCGCGGCCAGCCGGTCCGGCGTCGGATTGGCGAAGACCGTGGCCAGGTCGACGTCGCGGTGGAAGGCCGCGGCGCACCGGGCGGCGAGCTGCGCCGCGCTCAGCGAGTCCCCGCCGCAGGCGAAGAAGTCGCTGTCCGCCTCGACGGTGGTGGCCAGCAGCTCCCCGGCCAGGGCGGCCACCACAGCGGCGGCGCCGCCGACAGACGCGGGCGTGGCGGACGCGGGGGCGGCCGGCGTGGCCGGATCGGTGGTGCGGTCCCGCAGGGCCTGACGGTCGGGTTTTTCCCCGGCGCCCCTGGGCAGGTGGTCCAGGACGTGCACCCGGCGGGGCACGCCGACCTGCGGCAGCCGGCCGGACGCCGCGGTACGCAGCTCGGCCTCGCCGACGGCTCCGCCCGGGCGGAGCACCACCCAACCCACGAAGTGCCGGTCCGGGCCGTCGGTGACCGTGGCCACCGCCTCGGCGACGTCGGGGTGGGCGCGCAACGCGGCCTCGACGTCACCGAGCTCGATCCGGACCCCCCGGACCTTCACCTGGTCGTCGGCGCGGCGCAGGAACTCCAGTCCGCCGCCGGCGGGCGAGTGGCGGACCAGGTCGCCGGTGCGGTACAGCCGTTCCCCCGGTCGCGTCAGGTGCGGGACGAAGGCCAACGCGGTCGCCCGGGGATCGCCGAGGTAGCCGGTGGCGAGCGACCCTCCGGCGAGCAGCTCCCCGACCTCCCCGGGGGCGACCGGGCCCAGTCGGGCGTCGACGACGAGGACCTCGTGGCCGGGTACGGCCGAGCCGATCGACGGGTACGCCGGCACCGCACCGCCCGCGGTGACAGACACCGTGCCGACCGTCGCGGTGATCACCGATTCCGTCGGACCGTACGCGTTGAGCAGGGCGATGTGCTGTGGCGCCGACGCCGCCCACCGGGCGACCGTCTCGGGGGTGAGGACGTCCCCGCCGGCCAGGACGGTGCGCAGGGCGCTGCCGGCGAGGTCCGACCAGGTCGCCTGCGGCGCGTCCGTGAACTGGGCGAACCACGGGGTGGGCAGGTTCGCCACGGTCACCCCGGTCCGCCGGGAGATCCGACCGAAGTGGGCGGGGTCCCACGGCTGCTCGCCGCGCAGGACCAGGGTGGCGCCGGCCAGGAGGGGCACGATGACCTGCTCGATGGCCGCGTCGAAGCCGTGCTCGGCGAACTGGAGGTACCGGTCGTCGGGGCGGACGGCGAGCCGGTCGACCATGCCCCGGGAGTGTCGGAGAAGGACGCCGGTCGCGACGTGGACGCCGCGCGGCACCCCGGTGCTCCCCGAGGTGAAGATCAGGTACCCGGGGGCGGTCGGCAGCTCCGGACCGGGCCGGCCCGGCAGCGGGCGAACCGCCGGCCCGTCGCCGCCCACGTCGGTGATCTCCCAGGTGGCCGCCGCCTGCCGCACGACGGCGGCGCGGCGCGGACCGGGCAGCCGCCGCGACAGCGGCACGTACACCGTGTCGGCGGCCAGGCACGCCAGCAGCCCGATCAGGGCCGGACCGCCCCGCGCGGTGTCCACCACGACCCGGTCGCCGGGTCGCGCCCCGGCCGCCCGCAGCCGCCCGGTGAGGTCGTCGACCGCGTCGCGCAGCTCCTGCCGGGTCAGCGTCGCGGTCTCCCCGTCGACGGCCACGCGCGTCGGGTCGGCCGCCGCGTGCCCGCGCAGGACGTCGAGCAGCTCCGACCCACCGGCCGGGTCGGCGCCCAGCCGTTCGAAGCTGGTCGGCTCCAGGTGGGACGTCCCGGGGCCGGGCTGGTCCGGAGCGGACCGGCCCGTGTCGGGCGGGGCGGGGCACGCGGGGGGCGGGGTCGAGCCGGTCAACTCGGCCAGCTCGGCGTGGAAGGCCCGTGCCAGCCGGGCGATCGTGGCGGGACGGTACAGGGTCGGGTCGAAGACGAGTTTGGTGTGATAGCGCCGGCTGTCGTCGGCGATCTCCAGCACGACCGGCATTTCGGCGGCGCCCGGAGAGGGCAGCCGCGGGACGAGATCCATCAGACGCGGGTCGACGGAGAACTTGTTGAAGCACACGCCCAGGCCGGCGGACGGGCCGGCAGACGGGCCGTAGACGCCCCGTCGGACCCTCTCCAGGGAGGCCTGGGTGGTCCCGAGCGCCCTCGCCATCGCCGCCGCGCAGGCCGCCACCGTGTCCTCGACAGGAGCGTGCGGGTCGACAGTGACCCGGACCAGAGCGGTGTTGACGAACAGCCCCACTATCCGGGCCACGTCCTCGTGGTCGCGCACCGAGACCGGCATGCCCAGGACAAGGTCGGCACGACCGGTCCAGGCCGCCACCACCCGGGCCCACGCGGCGAAGAGCAGCACCGTGTCGGTGGTCCGGCGGGCCTGCGCGGCAGCCCGGACCGCGTCGTGCAGCTCCGCCGGGAGCGCGACGTCGTGCTCGAAGGCGTCCCCCGGCGCACCGACCTGCGGCGACGCGAACCCGCCGGCCGGGGCGGGCCCACCGGCCGGGTCGGGGACGAGGTCAGCCGGGATCCGTACGGGGTAGGGGGCGTCGCCGAGCGCCGCCACCGCCCGGTCGACCTCGGCGCGCAGCGCGGCACGTTGCTCCACCGAGTCGCGCCAGACCGCGTAGTCGGGGTAGTCCATCCGCTCCGACGTGGGCCGGCCCGTGCTCAGCGTCTCCGCCAGGAGGGAAAGGGACTGCCCGTCGCAGGTGAGGTGGTGCACAGAGATCAGCAGACGGCCCTTCCCGTCCGGCAGCCGCAGGTGGGTGAAGCGGATCAGCGGCTCGTGCTCCAGGTCGAACCGGTACCGGGCGGCCTCGGCACGGTGCCGGGCCAGCTCGGCCTGCGCCGCCACCGCCGAGAGGCCGCCCAGATCGACGTACGACACCGGGAAGTCGGCGGCGGGACGCAGCCGGATCGAGGGCACCCCCGCCTCGACCACGACGGCACTGCGCAGGGCGGCGTGCTGGTCGACCAGGGTGCGGCAGGCCGCCGCGATCACGTCCCGGTCCGGCCGGAGCTCGATCTCCGTACTGAGCGTGAAGACCGGCAGCGGGCCGGCCAGCCGGTCGGCGAACCAGAGCCGCCGCTGCGCCTCCGTCATCGGCAGCAGGTCCGGGTACTCGGGAAGCGGCGCCGGCCGCGACGGGGCCGGCGCCATGAATGACCGGCGTCCGGCGAGGATCTGGGCCCGAAGCTCCGCCCGGGTGGGCCGGTCCCCGCTCACGCCCAGCCGTCCCCGGAGCGCGCGGTCTGGTCGACGAGCCGGTCCAACAGGGCGTCGAGCCGGCCGTCCACGAGGACCGCGAGCCGACGCACCGTCGAGTGCTCGAACAGTTCGGCGACGGACAGTTGGATGCCGAACCGCTCCCGGGTCCGCGAGGACAGCTGGACCGCCGTCAACGACGAGCCGCCGAGGACGAGGAACTCGTCGTCGAGGCCGATCGGGGAGATGCCGAGCGCCTGCGCCCACAGTTCGGCGATGGCGCTCTCCACGTCGGTCTCCGGCGGAACGTACCCGCCGAGGTTTTCCGCGCGGGCGGTACCCGCGTTGGCCGTGGTGTCCTGGTGGGTCGTGACCGCGTCGGCGGAGAATGCCTGCATCTCGTCGATCCGATTCTGGAGCGGCCCCACCGAGGTGATCAGTTGTGGCTGGTCCGGCACCGCGATCATCCGGCGGAACAGCTCGATCCCCTGCTCGCTGCTGATCAGCATCAGGGAGTCACCCGACGCCGACGTCGGCCCACCGGCCACCGCCGGTTTGCCCACCGCCGGGTGGGTCGGTGGCGCGTCGGCGGAGGCCGCCCCGGCCGCGGCCTGGGCTCGCAGGATGTAGCTGTCCACCAGCACGCAGACCCGCCCGTCGCGGTCGACGATGACCTCGTCGACCTCGATGAACTCGGGTCGGTCCGGGTCCTGGCGGTGCGTCTGCAGCACCCAGGCCTCGGCCGGGATCGGCGCGTACACCCCCACCCCCGCGTACGAGAACGGCAGGTAGCTCGCCGCCGCGCCCGACAGGCCGTGGGCGGCCTGGTCCAGCAGGGCCGGATGCAACCAGAGCCGAGGGTCGGCGTCATCGGCCACGAGCCGGGCGAGCCCGGTGTCCCCGTCGCGGAAGTACTCCCGGACCACGTCGAAGTACGGGCCGAAGGCCACCATCCCGGAGGACTGCCGGCGGGTGTCGACGGCCGGCAGCGCGGCCCGAACCCGGTCCAGGTCGACCGCCTCGCCGGCCAGCTTGTCGATCGTCCGCAGCACGCCCTGGCAGTGCACCGTCCGCGGGCCCGCCCCGTCCGCACCGACCGTGATCTCGAACGGGGCGCCTTCGGCGGCTCGCCCCGGCGCGAACGACAGGGTCAGGGTGAGCGGGCCGGTGACCACGATCGGGTCGCTGAAGAGGAGGTCCTGGATCCGCACCGGCACCTCGCCCAGGGCGTGGTGGGCTGCTGCACGGACGGACTCCAGGAGCATCGTCGCCGGAACCACCGCCGCACCGGCGATCCGGTGCTCCATGAGGGCCCGGTGCCCGTCCGGGCTGAGCATCCCCTGGTACCGATGGGTGCCGTCCGCCTTCACGGTGACCGACTGCAGGAACGGGTGGTCGAGGGATTCCGTCCGACCGCCCTGGCTGATCGCCCGCAGTGCCTGCACCCCCTGGGATGCGCCCTGGTCGGCCACCATGCCGACCTCGCGCCAGCCGACCCAGTTGATGGAGACGACCCGGGGACGGCCCGGCCGGTCGGCCACCGAGTTCGCGAACGCGTCCATGAACAGGTTCGCCGCAGCGTAGTCACACAGGCCGTACCCGGAGGTGATCGCGATGATGGACGAGCACAGCGCGACGAAGTCGAGTTCCGGGTACTTCTCGGTGGTGAGTTGGTCGTACAGCGCCAGGACCGCGTCGACCTTCGGGCGCAGGACCGTCGCCGCGTTCTGCTCGTCGTGCAGGGCGAGCAACTGCCCACCGGCCAGCCCGGCGGCGTGGACGATGCCGTGCACGGCACCGAACTCCGCCACGGTCTCCCCCAGCACGGCGGCCAGGGCGTCGGGATCGGTGATGTCGGCGGCGACCACCCGTACCTGGGCGCCGAGGCGCTCCATCCGCAGCACCGCCTCGATCCGCAGGCGCACCGTCTCGTCGGTATCCGCCGCCTCGGCCAGCTCCGCCCACCGGGCCCGCTCCGGCAGGCCGGTCCGGCCGACCAGGACCAGCCGGGCCTGTTCCGTCTCGGCCAGCGACTCGGCGATGGTGACGCCGATGCCGCCGAGACCACCGGTGATGAGGTAGACCCCGCCGGGGCGCAGGGCGGACCGGTGGACCGGCCCGTGTCGCAGGGTGGCGTACGACCTGATCGCCCGCCGGTGCCCGCGCACCGCGACCACCTCGTCGGCGGGATGCCGGATCTCGTCGATCAGCCGGGTCGCGAGCACCCGTGCCGGGCCGATCCCGTCCAGGTCGATGTGGCGTACCGTCACCATCGAGGCCTCCCGCGGCAGCGCCCGGAACGGACCCAGTGCGGTCGCGCTGAACGGCACCGACTCCTCACCGGCCACGGAGAACAGCCGGCTGGTGACCACGACCAGTTCCACCGGGTCGCGGACCACGTCGAGCAGGGCGCAAGCCAGGACGGCGGCCCGCCGGTACGACTGGTGCGCCGGGGTCGGGTCGGTGCCGGTCGGGTGCCCCTCCGGGCCCGGCACGTCGTACCCGACGATCACCCGGTCGGGTGCCTGGCCGCTGTCCCACAGCTGCTCGACGACCGTCCGGATCTGGGTCGGGTCCTCCGGGTCCGCCTCGAAGACGCCGAAGTCCTCGATCAGCGCCGGCCCGGCGTCGAGCCGGGTCACGGTGGCGCCGTGGGCGAGGGCCGCGGCGGCGACCTCGGCGGTGAAGGTCGGGTCGGTCCCGAGGACCAGCCAGTGCTCGCCGAAGACCTCCGCGGCCCCGGCGGTACGCGGCGCCTGGGTCCAGACCGGCACGTAGAACGGGGTCTTCAGCGGTTCGTTCGGGATCTGCTCGGTCTCGGCCACCACGGTCCGGGCGGTCGGGTCGGGGTCGACCCAGTGCCGCCGTCGCTCGTACGGGTACCCGGGCAGCTCGACCCGGCGGGGCGCCGGCCCGGTGCGGACGGCGGCCAGGTCGACCGGCACCCCGGCGGCCCACAACGCCCCGGTGGTCGCCAGGACGTGGTCCCGCTCGTCGGTGCCCTCCCGTGCGGTCGGCAGGCTTCCGGCCCACTGCGGGGTCGTGCCCTGCGCGATCGCGGTCTGTCGGGCGAACGAACCGAGCGCGCGTCCCGGGCCGACCTCCAGCAGGAACGGGTTTCCCCGGCGGATCAGCTGGGTGGCCGAGGCCCGGAACCGGACCGGCTGGCGCAGGTGCGTCACCCAGTAGCCAGGCTGGGTGACCTGCTCCGGGTCGGCCCAGTCCCCGGTGACGTTCGACAGGAACGGCACGGTGGGGGCGGCGAGCCGGGTCGCGGCGACCACGGCGGCGAACTCGTCGAGGATCGGCTCCATCATCCGCGAGTGGAAGGCGTGCGAGGTGCGCAGCGGGGTGGCGGTGATCCCGATGTCCTCCAGTTCGGCGGCGAACCGGGCCACCGCCTCCTCGGTGCCGCTGACCACGCACGCCGACGGGGAGTTGTCCGCGGCGATCTCCAGGTCCGGCGGGAGCAGGTCGGCCGCGGCTTCGACGCCGACCGGCAGGGCGAGCATCGCGCCCGGGGCGACGGACTGCATGAGCCGACCCCGGGCGGCCACCACGCGCAGCGCGTCCTCCAGCGAGAAGACCCCGGCGATGGCGGCGGCGGCGAGCTCACCGACGCTGTGCCCGATCAGCGCGGCCGGTACGACTCCCCGGGCCTGCCACAGGGCGGCCAGCGCCCACTCCACGGTGAAGATCGCCGGCTGGGTGACGGCGGTCTGGGCCAGGGCCGCCTGCGCCGCCTCGTCGGTCGGGTCGGCGTGCAGGAGGGTGCGCAGGTCCAGGCCGAGCAGGGGTGCGAGCAGGTCGCTGCAGGCGTCGACCGCTTCCCGGTACGCGGGCTCGGCCGCGTACAGCCCACGTCCCGTCCCGGGGTGTTGGGCGCCCTGTCCGGGCAGGAGGAAGGCGACCTCGCGGTGACCGGTGACCGGGACGGTCGGGTGGGAACCGGCGGCCCGCAGCCGGTCCACGGCCTCCGTCGCCGACCGGGCCGCCACCGCCCGGCGTACCGGGTACGCCGTGCGGCCCTCGTGCAGGGTGAACGCGACGTCGTCGAGGCGGGCGTCGGTGGTCTCCAGGTGCGCCACGAGCCGGTCCGCGACGGTGGCGAGCGCCTCCGGCGTACGGGCGGAGAGGGTGAGCAGGTGCGGCCCGACCGGATCGGGCCGCGGCTCGGGCTCCGGTGCCGGAGCCACCAGGACGTGCGCGTTGGTCCCGCCGATGCCGAACGAGCTGACCGCGGCGACCCGCCGGGCCTGACCGGTCCACGGCTGACGCTCGGTGGCCAGCCGGAACGGGCTGTCGTCCAGCGTGATGGCCGGGTTCACCGGTGCCCAGTTGATCGTCGGCGGGATGATTCCCTCCCGGACCGCCAGGGTCGCCTTGATCAGTCCGGCCACCCCGGCGGCCGCTCCGAGATGTCCGACGTTGCCCTTCACCGATCCCAGCGCGCAGTAGCTGGCCTCGTCGGTGTCCGCCCGGTACGCCTGGGTCAGCGCGTCCACCTCGATCGGGTCGCCGACCACCGTGCCGGTGCCGTGGGCCTCCATCAGCCCGATCGCCTGGGCGGTCAGCCCCGCGCGCTCCAGGGCGGCGCGGACCACCTTTATCTGCCCGTCCACGCCGGGCGCGGCGAACCCGGCACGGAGGCTGCCGTCGTTGCTGATCGCCGAGCCGAGCAGGACGCCGTGGATTAGGTCCCCGGCGGCCTGCGCGTCGGCCAGCCGCTTGAGCACCACCACCGCTCCGCCGTTGGAGAAGATGGTGCCGGAGGCGTCGGCGGAGAACGGGCGGACATGGCCGTCGGCGGAACGAATTCCCCCGGCCTCGTACACGTAGCCCACGTCCAGGGGGAGGTCCACCTGGACACCCCCGGCCACGGCCACGTCGATCTCACCGAGGAGCAGGGCCTGCACCCCGAGGTGCACGGCGACCAGGGAGGTGGAGCAGGCGGTGTACACGGACAGGCTCGGCCCCTGGAAGCCGAGCTTGTACGACACCAGGGGGGCGATGTAGTCGGGGCTGTTGCCGATTCGGATGCTCATCCCGCCGGCCGCGTCGGCCACCGTCGGGTTGGCCTCGATGTAGTCCTCGCGATAGTCGCTGGCCGCGCTGCCCCCGTACACGCCGACCCGGCCGAAGTCGCCCGCCGGGTCGTGCCCGCCCGCGGTCAGGCTGGAGTGGGCCAGCTCCAGGAAGAGCCGGAACTGCGGGTCGGCCAGGGCGGCTTCCCGCGGACTGAGGCCGAAGAAGTCGGCGTCGAACAGGTCGAGGTCGGCGGCGCCGGCGTAGACCCGCCGGTACTCGGGCCGGGTCAGAGTCGACTCCTTGACGCCCCGCAGGCGCGCGACTTCGTCGTCGGTGGCGGCCATCGCCTCGCGGCCGTCGAGGATGTTGCTCCAGAAGGTCTCGACGTTGTCCGCGCCGGGAACCCGGGCGGCCATCCCGACGATCGCAATCTCGCCCTGCTGTGTCATGTCTGTCTGGCCAATCCTTCGTTGCGCGGTGGATCAGGAGGCGGTGGCCGTGCGTCGAACCCCGCCGGACTGCGCGTCGAGCAGCTGCGTCATCGCAAGGGTTCGGTAGAGGTCGTCGGAGTCGATCAGCTCGGCGTGGGTGCCACGGGCCCGGATCCGACCCCCGTCGAGGAGCAGGATCTGCCGGGCCATGGTCACCGTGGAGAGTCGGTGCGCGATGATCAACACGGTGCTGACCCGCGCCACCTCGGCGATCGCGTCCCGCAGGCTCAGCTCGTTGAGTCCGTCCAGGGCGGAGGTCGCCTCGTCCAACAGCAGCACCCGGGGGCGGCGCAACAGGGCCCTGGCGATCGCGATGCGTTGCTGCTCCCCGCCGGAGAGGTTCATCCCCCGGTGCCCGACCCGGGTGTCCAGGCCGTCGGGGAGGCGACGGACGAGGTCGGTCAGCCGGGTCTGTTCCATGGCCTTGGCGAGTTGGGCGGCGGAGGCGTCCGGCGCGGCGAAGAGAAGGTTCTCCCGAAGGGTCCCGGACAGCACGGGCGCGTCCTGCTCCACGTACCCCAGGTCCGCGCGCAGCCGCGGGATGGGCAGGTCACGGACGTCGCGGCCGGCGAACTCCACCACACCGGAGTCCGCCTCGTGGAAGCGCTCCAGCAACGCGAACACCGTCGACTTGCCGGCGCCGGAAGGGCCGACCAGCGCGGTCATCCCGCCCGCCGGCACCTCGAAGTCCACTCCGGACAGGATGTCCGGCCCGTCGGGGGCGTACCGGAAATGGACCGCGCGGAAGGCGACGGCGACCTCGGAGGACGGGCCGCCGCCGAGATACCCGCCGGCGGCGGCGCTCGGAACGACGTCGACGGCCGGGGCGCTTCGTCCGGCACCGATGGGGGGCACCCGGTCGTCCGGCTCGGTGGAGAGCGCCTCGACCTCCTCGATGCGGCGCACGGCGGCCATCCCGGCCTGCAGCCCGCTGACCCCCTGCACGAGCTGGTTGATCGGTGAATACAGGTAGAACAGGTACATCAGGAAGGCGATCAACGACGACACCGGCAGGCTGCCATCGGCCACCCGGGCGCCGCCGACCCCGAACACGGCGAGGAAGGACAGCTGAACGACCAGCCCGGAGGCGGAACTGGCGACGGCGCTCCACCGGGCGGCGGTGATCCCCTCGTCCCGGGCCGTGTCCACCGCGTGATGCATCACCCCGGCCTCGCGCCGCTCCGCACCGTTGGCCTTGATGGTGCGCAGTGCGCCGAGAGCGCGTTCCAACTGGCCGCCGATGTCGCCGAGGGCATCCTGTGCCCGCCGGTTCGCCGCGCCCAGGCGCGGCATGACCAGGGCGATGGCCCCGCCGACCAACAGCATCACCGCGGCCACCACGCCGAACAGGACCGGGTCCAGGTATGCCATGAACCCGGCCATCCCGAGCAGGACGACCATCCCGAGCACCAGGTCCACCAGGTCGTTCGTGGTCGCGTGACGGAGCAGCGTGGTGTCGGCGGTGACCCGAGAGATCAGGTCACCGGGGGGCGTGGTGTTGAGCGCGCCTACCCGCAGCCGCAGCAGCCGGGTGACCAGGCCGGACCGGACGTCACGGACGATCTCCTCAGCGGTCCGGTCGATCAGGTACCGGCCCGCGGCGGCGACGACGGCACCGGCGAGCACGATCCCGCAGAGCAGGACGCTCAGCCCCAGGATCGGTCGCCCCGCACCCAAGCGATCGACGAACTCCCTGGCCAGCAGCGGTGTCGCCAGGGCCGCGGCGCCGCCGGCGGAGCTGACCACGGTGCCGACCGTCAAGACCCGACGGTGAGGACGCACGTACCTGAGCAGTTGCCGGAAAGCCGAGGTGGCGGATGGGTTTGAGGCCATGAGGATACGTGAGCCCCCTTCCTTAAAATCGACGGAGAGTGGCTACACTTTCTCCCGACCCTGTGGGTAGAGCCAGATAACTAACCGTCAATAAGTCATCAAAGTTGGGGGCACGGCCTTGGCGGAGGACCCGAGTCGCGACGCGTCCGCGCCAGGCACCTCGCTCGCCGGCCTCGTGCGCGCCCTACGCAGGCGGGCCCTACTTACGCAGGAAGAACTGGCCAACCTCTCCCGGTTGAGCGTGGGCACGATTCGCGGCCTCGAAACCGGCCGGATCCAGCAGCCACACACCGGCACGCTTCGCAAACTGGCCGACGCGCTTACTCTCAGCGACGAAGAAGCGGCGGCGTTGATCACGGAATCGCAGACACCTCAAACACGGACCGTGACGAATCTGGTGCCGGGCCCGGTGCCGGCGCAGCTTCCAGCCGGCATCCCCTCGTTCGTCGGGCGGGCGGAGCCGATGCGGCTGCTCGATGCCGGCCTGACCTCGAAGGACGGCGCGACGGTCGCCCAGGCGATCGTGGGCAGCGCCGGAATCGGCAAGACGGCCCTGGCCGTTCACTGGGCACACCGGGTGCGCCACCGGTTCCCCGACGGCCAGATCTATCTCAACCTGCGCGGGTTCGACCCGTACCAGGGCCCGTTGACGACCGGCGCGGCCCTCCACAGCCTCCTCGCGGCGTTGCACTGCCCGTCGCACCACGTGCCGGCGAACCCGGACGTGCAGGTCGGCCTCTACCGGACCCTGATGGCTGAACGTCGGATGCTGATCCTGTTGGACAACGCCCGCGACGCCCAGCAGGTCCGCCCCCTGCTGCCGGGGTCGGCAGGTTCGCTGGTCCTGGTGACCAGCCGGGACCGGCTTTCCGGCCTGGGCACCGCCGACGGCGCCGAACTGCTGACGCTGTCTCGCATGCCACTGGTCGAGGCCCGGGAGCTGCTCGTCCGCCGGCTCGGTGTCCGCCGGGTGGCCGCCGGCCACCCGGCGCTCGACGAGATCATCGAACACTGCGACCGGCTGCCCCTGGCGCTGTCCATCGTGGCCACCTTCGCGAACCGGCATCCGGGCACCTCGCTCGGCCACCTCGCCGTGCAGTTGCGCAACGCGCGCCGGCGGCTGGACATCCTCGCCGACAGCGATCCGGCGACGAACATCCGTTCGGTGTTCTCCTGGTCGTACGGGGCGCTCTCCCCGGACGCCGCCCGGTTGTTCCGACTGCTGGCCCGCCACCCGGAGAGCCGCTTCACGGCGAGGAACGCCGCCGCCCTCGCCCTGGTCTCTCCGGCCAAGGTGTACCCACTCTTGTGCGAGCTTGCCCGGTTGCATCTGATCGAGGATCACCCCGACTGCTACATACTGCCGGAGTTGCTGCGCGCCTACGGCGAGGAGCTGACCTACCCGGCGCTGCGGGCGTCGTAGTCCCGCCGGTCATGTTCGGTCAACGCCCGCCGGCAACGGCAGGCCGGGAGGGGTCGGGGTGATGCGTCTTCACGTGGGTTGCGCGATGTGGACCCACAAGGCATGGCAGGGGCGCCTGCTGGCGCACCCGCTTGCGTCCCACGAGCGCCTGCGGCACTACGCGGGCTGGTGCGATGCCGTCGAGGGGAACACGACCTTCTACGCCACCCCGACCAGGGACACCGTGGCTTCGTGGGCGCAGCAGACCGACCCCGACTTCCGCTTCGTGCTCAAGCTGCCGAAGCTCATCACACACGAGCGCCGCCTCGTCGACGCCGACGAGGCGCTTCGGGTCTTCCTGGACGCGATCGAGCCACTCGGCCCCCGGGCCCACGCCCTCTGGATCCAGTTGCCGGGTTCGTTCGGCCCGGCTGACGTCGCCGTGCTCGCCAGTTTTCTGCGCCGGCTCCCCAGCTCCCACCGGTACGCCGTGGAGGTCCGGCACCCCGCGTTCTTCGACGAGCCGCGCTCGGCGGCGCTCCTGGAGGAGGCGCTCGCCGTCACGGGTGCCGAGTGGATCCCGTTCGACACCACCGAGTTCTTCCGGAGCCCTCCGACCAGCGATGCGGAACGGGAGGCGTGGACCAGGAAGCCGCGCGTGCCGTTCCGGTCGCGCGCGCTGACGGACCGGCCGATCGTCCGGTACCTCGGCCGCGACGATCCCGCGCGGACCGTTGAGGGCTGGCAGCGGTGGATCGACGTCGCCGTCGAGTGGCTGCGCGAGGGCCGTTCGCCGACCATCTTCGTGCACACCCCGGACAACGCCGACGCGCCCGTGCTCGCCCGCCGCCTCCACGACGACGTGCGGGCGCGCGTACCCGAGTTGGAGGCACTGCCCGACCCGATGCCGGCCACGCCCCTGACCCTGTTCTGACCGCGATCGCCGCCCGGTCGCACCGGGGCCGCGGGCTCCCGGCCCGCCGTGGGCCTCAGGAGAAGGACTCCGCACGGGTGGTGGGCGGGTGCCGGCGCGGGGTGAGGCCGAACGCCTCGGCGAGGAGTTCGTGGGAGCGCCGCCGGTCGGCGGGGTCGGCGATGAGGTTCTGGATCATCAACTCGTCCGCGCCGCTCTCCCGCACCATCTGTTCCAGGGTCGTGCGCACATCTGCGGGACCGCCGGCCACGAACCGTGGCCAATGCCCGCCCACGATCGTCACGGGCTCGGCCTTCTGCGACGTGGTGAGTTCGCGTGCCCCTTCGTCGGCGGACGGGATCATGGCGTTGCCACCCGCACGGCCCAGGCGGGCGTAGAAGCCCTTGGCCGAGTTCACCAGGTGCTCACCGTCGGTCTTGGTCTCGCCGACGGTGACGTTCACCGCGAGGATCGCCCGTGGCGACTCCAGCCCGAACCCCTGCGGCCTGAACGCCTCGCGGTAGTGCCGCAGAGCGGCCGCGGCGGATCGGGGATTGATGAACCCGGCGAACGTGTAGCCGATGCCGAGGCCGGCGGCGAGGCCCGATCCGCTCGGACTCGATCCGAGCAGCCACGTCTGCGGGACCCCGGGCACCGAGTCCATCAGCCGGTTCCCCGCGAAGGGGTGGCCGTCGGGGAACGACTCGTACAACCAGGCGAGCGTCTCCAGCACCTGTTGCTGGTGATCTGCCTGGGCGGGGTTGCTCCGGTCCCGCTGCAGTGCCAGGTCGATCACGGGGCCGGCCGTCGCGCGTCCCATCCCCAGGTCGACCCGGCCCGGAGCCATCGCCTCAAGCTGCTTGAACATCTCCGCGACCTTGAACGGGCTGTAGTGGTTCATCAGGACCGCGCCCGAACCCAACCGGATGCTCGAGGTCCGCATGGCGGCTGCGGCGATCAACAACTCGGGATGATGGGAAGCCCCTGAGCGGCTCAGGTGGTGCTCGGCGAACCACACCCGATGGAAACCGGTCGCCTCGGCATGGCGGGTGATCTCCAACGAGTCGGCCAACGCTTCGATCTGCGTGGTGCCGGGAGCAACGGTCCCGAGATCGACGATGGACAGCTTCATGGACGGACTCCTCGGAAAGCGGCGAGTGCCCTGGCCCCGTTGACGGCGGAGGCGGGCGGGGCCGACTGTACCGCGATACTTGGTTGGCCCAAACTTGTTGTCTGCGTCCGGGATCAGTAGGGTTTCGGGTGTGCAGTGGGAATCGAGCCTCGACGAGCTGGAGTCCGCGCTGGCCACCGTTCTCCGACTGCTGGCCGACCGCGCCACCGTCGGCGACGTCGCGCGGCGCTCGGGCTACGACCTGCCCCCGGCGTCCTGGTCGTTGCTGGAACACCTCGCCGCGCGGGGAGCACTGCGGGTCTCCGACATCGCGGCCTGCCACGGGGTCGACATCTCCTCGGTCACACCTCGCCTCAAGCGCCTCGAGACCGCCGGTCTGGTGACGCGCAGCCGCCTGCCGACGGACGCTCGCGCCTTCCTCATCAGCATCACCGACGAAGGCGTGCACGCCCTGGAGAGCGTCCACGCGGCCCGGCGAGACATCCTCAAGCAGGCCCTCGACGGCATCGACGCGGCGCAGCTCGCGGTCGCCACCGGGGTGCTCTCCCGGGTTGCGCACCGGCTCGCGGTCGAGCCCGCCCAGCCCGCCTGACCGGCCACGGCACCCATCCGTTCAATCGCTCGGCGCAACTTCACCGCATCGTCGAACCGCCGCGCAAGTGCACGGATTTGGCCGCTGAGCGGGCACATCTGCGAAATCCCTGCCGGAACCGGCGGAGCCGTGCCATGCCGTGAAATTTGTTGCGGTGCGCTCAGGCGGATGCGCGCTGGACGATCTCGGACGGCGCCTCGGTCCAGCCCTGCGCGGCGGCATTGACCGCCGACCTCGCCGCCCGGCGTCCGTAAGCGGCGGTGTCGATCCGAACCGTCGTTAGCGTCGGTTCCCACAGATGTCCCTGATGTTCGTCATCGAAACCCATGACCGCGAGGTCTTCCGGCGTGCGATACCCAAGGCGTGCCATTGCTGCGAGGACGGCGAGGGCGACATCGTCGTTGAGCGCGGCGACCGCGGTCACATTCGTCTTCCCCGCGAGAGCGCGTACGGTTTCGTTGCGTGTCCGGGGGTCGGGCTCCATTGAAACTCGCACCACAGAGAGCGGCGCCAGTCCGAGTTCGAGCGCTGCGCGGTGGGCGTCGGCGACGCGGGCGCAGCCGAACGCACCAGTGTCTCTCGCTGGGATCGCGAGGGCGACGCGTCGGTGGCCGCGTGCGGCAAGGTGCTGCAGTTGCATCCGCGAATGAAAGTGGAAACTGGCCTGATGCCCACGGAACATTCCCCAGACACCGTCCTGTTGCGTGCCATCGAGCAGTCGTGCGATGTCCACGACGGCGCGCGGTGCGAGAATGTGCTGAAGCGCCCGCGTGGCATCATCCGCCTCCGGCGTCACGATGAGGGTGCGGTTGTAGCGGCGCAACTCCTCTTGCATGGCGCAGGTGCGTCGATCATTAACTTCGACTCGCGGTGGGGCCAGGAAAGCCCCAGGCTCAGTGCGACGTACTCGGCCTCGAAGGAGGCTGTCCGCGCCCTGTCCCGCACAGTCGCGCGCGAGTGGGGCGAGCACAACATCCGCGTGAACGCGATCTGCCCGGGCGGATTCACGGACAACGCCAGCGTGTCGATGCACAAGGAGCATCCCGAGATGCAGAAGTTTGCGATGGAGGCTTTCAAGGACAACGCGTTCGGCCGCCTCGGTGATCCGTACGAGGATGTCGCTCCGATCGTCGCGTTCCTCGCGTCCGACGACAGCCACTGGCTCTCGGGTCAGACGATCAACGCCGACGGCGGAGGGTGGATCGCAGCCTGAAGCGCCGCCGCGGCGTGCAAGCCGGAACTCCCCCTGAGGCACCGGTGAGCTCACACCGCCCACCCGCCCTATCCGCCGATCGGACAGTTCCGGTGTTCCGGTCGGCGGATAGGGCCGTTACTCGTGGTTACGCGGGCCGAGAGGCCGGGAGGGGAGCCGGGTCCGGGGCTGGGCGCGGCCGGGCTGCACGCGCTGACCGCCCGCGAAAGTGGCCTGGTCATGCCGCAGAATCGGGCCACCTGAGCAGCGTCCGGAATTGCCCACCGCGCGGGTGACCCAACACCGGTCACCGCTCCCGGCCGCACCGGCTCCAGGTCGTCGCCGTCGGGGCCGGAGACGATCATCGGCGCCGTCAGCGGAAGGCGCCGATCCCGGTCAGCGCCTGACCGACCACCAGCTTGTGCACCTCGCTGGTGCCCTCGTAGGTCAGCACCGCCTCCAGATTGTTGGCGTGCCGCAGCACCGGGTACTCCAGGGTCACCCCGTTGGCGCCGAGGATGGTCCGGGCGGTGCGGGCGATCCCGATCGCCGTCTCGCAGCTGTTCAGTTTGGCCAGGCTGACCTGGACCGCCGTCGCCTGTCCGGCGTCCCGCAATCGTCCGACGTGGACCGCGAGCAGCAGGCCGTTGACCAGTCCTCGGGTCATCTCGGTCAGCTTCTCCTGGGTGAGCTGAAAACCGGCGATCGGCCGGCCGAACGCCTCCCGGCTGCCCGCGTACTCCAGCGCCGTCCGCAGGCAGTCGTAGCCGGCACCGAGCGCGCCGAAGACGATGCCGAGCCGGGCCTCGCCGAGGCAGCTCAACGGGGCACGCAACCCGGTCGCCCCGGGCAACTGCGCCACGCTCGGCAGGCGGACGCCCTGCAACACCAGCGCCGAGGTGACCGAGGCGCGCAGCGAGAGCTTGTGCCCGACCGGCAGGGTGCTGACCCCGGGGGTGTCCATCGGCACCACGAAACCACGGATGCCCTCGTCGGTGCGGGCCCAGACCACCGCCACGTCGGCCACCCCGGCGTTGGTGATCCACATCTTCTCGCCGTCGAGGATCCAGTCGGTGCCGTCCCGGCGCGCGGTGGTGCGCATCGCCCCCGGGTCGGAGCCGGCATCCGGCTCGGTCAACCCGAAGCAGCCGATCGCCTCGCCGGCAGCCATCGCCGGCAGCCACCGTTGGCGCTGCTCCTCGCTGCCGAAGGCGTGGATGGCGTACATCGCCAGGGAGCCCTGCACCGATACCAGGCTGCGAATCCCGGAATCGGCCGCCTCCAGCTCGAAGCAGGCCAGCCCGTAGGAGACCGCACCGACGCCGGCGCAGCCGTAGCCGTCCAGGTGCATGCCGAGCAGCCCGAGTCTGCCGCACTCCCGGGCGATCTCCCGGGCCGGCAGCGTGCCGTCGGCGTACCACCCGGCGATGTGTGGACGGATCTGCTCGGCGGCGAACCGGCGCACCGTGTCCCGGACGTCACGCTCCTCATCGGTGAGGAGCGTGTCGAAGGCGGCGAGTTCCAGCGGATCGGTCATCGGTTCTCCTCCAGCGGGGTGGGTGCGGTCCGGAGTGCCGGTGACGCCGGCTCCTGTGGGGTGCCGAGCCAGGCCAGCACCTGTGCGGTGTGTTCACCCAGCCGGGGTGCCGGCCGGCGGTAGGCGGGCGGGGTGTCGGCCAGCCCGATCGGGTTGGCGACCTGTCGGTCAGGCCACGCCCGGCCCGGTCGGTCGATCTCCACGACCGGGTCCAGCCCCAGCTCGGTGGCAAGGTCGAAGGCCCCGGCCAGGTCGTTGACCGGCCCGCACGGCACGCCGGCGGCGCGCAGGGCGGTGGCCAGGTCATCCGCGGTGAGCAGCGCGGTCCGCTCGCTCAGCGTCGCGATCAGCGACTCGCGGTCGCGTACCCGGCCGGCGTTGCGGGCGTAGCGGGCGT
Source organism: Micromonospora sp. NBC_01412 (assembly GCF_045040215.1). NCBI lineage: Bacteria > Bacillati > Actinomycetota > Actinomycetes > Micromonosporales > Micromonosporaceae > Micromonospora > Micromonospora sp. NBC_01412. Next base: position 4,240,783 of record NZ_CP109528.1, on the reverse strand, counting down.
CCTCGGCGGTGTCCGGAATGCCGAGTACCCGGCACAGCGCGACGAACTGGGCGTCGGTGCCGACCGCCACCGCCAGCGGACGGTCGGCGGTGGGCAGCAGTTGGTACGGCACCACGCTCGGGTGGGCGTTGCCGAGGATGCCCGGCACCACTCCCGCCGAGACGTACCCGGACGCCTGGTTGACCAACATGGAGAGCAGCGACGAGAGCAGGTTGACCTCAAGGTGCTGGCCGGCGCCGGTGACGTCACGGTGGCGCAGCGCGGCCAGGATGCCGACGGTGGCGTGCAGTCCGGTGATCACGTCGACCACCGCGACGCCGGCCTTCACCGGCTCGTCGGCCCGCGCCCCGGTGACGCTCATCAGCCCACCCATGGCCTGCGCGAGCAGGTCGTATCCGGGCAGGTCGGCGCCGGGCCCGGAACCGAAGCCGGTGATCGAGCAGTAGACCACGTCCGGATTGTCGGCGGCGACGTCGGCGTAGCCGAGGCCGTACCGTTCCATCGTGCCGGGCCGGAAGTTCTGCACCACGACGTCCGCCCGGCGGGCCAGCTCCCGAGCGGCGGCCAGCTCGGCCGGGTCGGTGAGGTCGAGCACCACCGACCGCTTGTTGCGGTTGATCCCGAGGTAGTAGGTCGCGGTGCCGTCGGCGTCGTAGGGCGGCCCCCAGGACCGGGTGTCGTCACCCCGGCCGGGCCGCTCCACCTTGACCACGTCCGCTCCGAGGTCGGCCAGGAGCATGGTGGCGTACGGCCCGGCGAGGACCCGGCTGAAGTCGGCGACCAGGATGCCGTCCAGCGCGCCGCCCATGCCGCCGGTCGCCTCGCTGTGCCCGCTCATGCCGCCCACTCCCGCACCGCCGTGACAGCCCGCCGCCACCGTACGTGGGTCGCGTCGCGGTCGTCGCCGACGCCGGTCGCGGCCGGCGCGAACTCCCGGTCCAGGTGCCACCGATCGGTGATCTCCCCGAGGTCGGCCCAGACCCCGGTGGCGAGGCCGGCCAGGTAGGCCGCGCCGAGGGCGGTGGTGTCGGTGACGGTGGGGCGGCGCACCGGCAGGCCGAGCTGGTCGGCCTGGAGCTGGCAGAGCAGGTTGTTCACGGCGGCACCCCCGTCGACGGTGAGGCTGGTCAACGGCCGGCCGGTGCAGCGGGCCATCGCGTCGGTGACGTCGCGCACCTGGAACGCGATCGCGTCCAGGGTGGCCCGGGCCAGGTGCGCGCGGGTGCTGCCCCGGGTGAGCCCGAAGACCGCGCCCCGGGCGTACGGGTCCCAGTCCGGCGCGCCGAGCCCGGTCAGCGCCGGCACGAAGACGACCCCGCCGGAGTCGGGCACGCTGGCGGCCAGCGGCTCGATCTCGGCGGCGGCGGGGATCACGCCGAGCCCGTCGCGCAGCCACTGCACCGCCGCGCCGGTGACGAAGATCGACCCCTCCAGGGCGTACGTGGTGGGCTGGCCGTCGAGCCGCCAGCCGACCGTGGTGATCAGTCCCGCCTCCGGCGCGGGGGCGGTCGTACCGGCGTTGGCCAGTACGAACGACCCGGTGCCGTAGGTGCACTTGGAACTGCCGGGGGTGAAGCACGCCTGCCCGAACAGGGCGGACTGCTGGTCACCGACCAGCGCGGCCACCGGCAGGTCGAGCCCGAGGAAGGCGTCCGGGTCGGTCCGGCCGATCACCGCGTTGCTCGCGACGATCTCCGGCAGCGCCGCCCGGGGGACGTCGAACAGCTCGCACAGGTCCTCCGCCCAGTCCCCGGTGGCCAGGTCGTAGAGCAGGGTCCGGGAGGCATTGGAGGGGTCGGTGACGTGGACCCGCCCGCCGGTGAGCCGGGCGGCGAGGTAGCTGTCGACGGTGCCGACCGCGGTCCGGCCGGCTCGTACCCCGGCCCAGGTCTGCGGCTCCTCGGCGGCCAGCCAGGCCAGCTTCGTCGCGGAGAAGTACGGGTCCAGCCGCAGCCCGGTCCGGGCGGTGATCGCCGGTTCGTGCCCGGCGGCCCGCAGCCGTTCACAGAGGTCCGCCGAGCGGCGGTCCTGCCAGACGATCGCCGGCCGGGGTGCGGCCAGGGTCTGCCGGTCCCAGAGCACCACCGTCTCCCGCTGGTTGGTGATGCCGACGCAACTGGGCCGGTGCCCGGCGGCGAGCGCCTCGGCGCTCGCCGCCCGGACCGCGTCCCAGATCTGCTCCGGGTCGTGCTCGACCCACCCGGAGCGGGGGAAGAGCTGCGGGAACTCCCGGTATCCCCGGGCCGCGACCCGGCCGTCGGTGTCGAGGACGATCGCGGTGACACCGGTGGTGCCGGCGTCGATGGCGAGCACGGTCATCCGGCCGCCCCGACCAGGGCGGCCCGGTTCGAGCCGTTCAGGGTCCGGTACCGGGCGGCCTCCCGCTCGGCCCAGGCGTGGTCGTGGCGCAGCGGGCCGGCCATCAGCGTGGCGACCTCCCCGGCGGCCTCGACGGCTCCGCCGGCGGTCTCCAGGCCGGCGTGGCTGCGCCGGAGCAGCACGTCCTCGACGGCGAGCGCGCCCTCGTGCCGGACCGCGTAACCGACCTCGGCGCGCAGTAGGCCCCCGGCGCCGGCCACCGGGCGCAAATCGGCCGGGTCGGCCTCGGTGAGCAGCTCGGTAACCGTCGCGCCGTGGCGCTGCAACAGTCCCTCGACGATGCCGGTGGGCAGCCCGTACTCCCGGGCCAGGGCGCCCCGCCGGTTCCAGGTGGCCTGGAAGCCGTCGGCGCCGACCAGGGGCAGCCGGTCGGTGCAGGAGGGCGGGTAGCCGCCGCCGAGCCGTTCCACCACGGCGTCGATCGCGTCGCGGGCCATCACCCGGTACGTGGTGAGCTTGCCGCCGGCGATGGCCAGGCACTGGTCGTCGATCTTCGCGACGACGTGTTCCCGGCTCAGCTTGGCGGTGTCGGCGGTGCCGGCCCGGTCCACCAGCGGGCGTAGCCCGGCGTAGACCCCGACCACGTCGGCCCGTTCCAGCGGCCGGCGCAGCCACGGGTTCACCTGGTGCAGCAGGAACGCGATGTCGTCGCCGTCGGCGGCGACCTCGTTCGGGGCGCCGGTGTACGGGGTGTCGGTGGTGCCCACCAGCACGGTCTCGCCGACCGGGATCACGAAGAGCACGCTGCGGTCGGTACGCGTGATCAGTGCCCGGTTCACCCGCAGCGCCGCCTTCGGCACCACCAGGTGCACCCCCTTGGAGGCGCGTACCCGGAGCACCTCGCGGCCGACGAGGCGCTGCACCTCGTCGGTCCAGACGCCGGAGGCGGCGAGCACCTGCCTGGCCCGTACCGTGCTCTCGGCACCGGTCAGCTCGTCGCGGACGGTGACCTCGGCCGAGCCGGGGCGGGCGGTGTAGCCGACCGCCCGGACCCGGGTGGCGATCACCGCGCCCTCCCGGGCCGCGGTGCGGGCCGCGGCCAGGGTCAGCCGGGCGTCGTCGACCTGGCCGTCGTCGTACTCGAGCGCGCCGACGGCCATCTCGGCGCGGAGCGCGGGCATGGCCCGGGCCAGGCCGTGGCGGGTGAGGTGCCGGTGGAGGCGGAAGACCCGGTCGGCCCCGCCGGCGGGCAGTTGGCCCATCCCGTCGTAGAGGCTGAGGCCGGCGCCGACGTACGCCCGTTCCCAGATCCGGTGCCGGAGCGGGTAGATGAAGGGCAGCCGGCGGACCAGGTGCGGCGCGAGCCGCCCGCCGAGCAGCGCCCGTTCCCGCAGCGCCTCGCGGACCAGCCCGAACTCCAGCTGTTCCAGGTAGCGCACGCCGCCGTGCAGCAGCCGGCTGGACCGGCTGGAGGTGCCCCCGCCGAGGTCACCGGCCTCGATCAGGGCGACCCGCAAACCCCGGGAGGCCGCGTCCAGCGCCGCACCGGTGCCGGTGATCCCGCCGCCGACGATGAGCAGGTCGAAGGTCCCGCTGTCCAGCGCCGTCAGGGTCGCGGCCCGCCGGGTGGCATCGATCATTCCGCTGTCCACGTGCCAGTCCTTTCCGCAGAATATACAATCTGTCCGCTGTCAATGCGGGGTGTCACCATCGGCGCCGGACCTCCTCGGCCCAGCCGAGCAGGCCGTCCACCGGCACCCGCTCCCCCTCGTCGGTCACCACATGCCCCGAGTAGTACCCGAAGACCTGGTGCTCGTCGCTCTCCACCACCAGCCAGCTGCTGTGTGCGGCCCGGTCGTGGAACGGGGTGAAGACCAGGTCGACCCGGGAACCGACGATCCGCCACGGTGCCAGCCAGTCGTGCGAGTCGTAGAACCAGCTCAACTCCTCGCCGATCTTGTGCAGCCGGCCGTCCACCCGGATCGCGTTCTCGGTCATCCCGGTGCCCACCGTCCACTTGCCACCGAGCTGCAACCCGATCTCCCGGCCGCCGCAGCGACCGCTGGCCGCACCCCAGTTCCAGACGATCGAGTACGGCCAGCGGCCCCGACCGTGGTCCAGCGAGGCGTACGCCGTGTCCGGATCGAACTCGTACGCCTGACCGTCGGCCACCACCCGGCCCTGCGCCCGCAGGCAGTTGTCCTTGCGGGTGTACTGGAACAACCGGTCGTTCCACGGCACCACCACCCCCAGCGACTCGTGCCCCGCCGGCCGGTCCACCAGCAGGTCCACCGAGAGCCGGGCCGACCGGGCGCGCAGCCGGGTCCCGGCCGGAGTCTCGTCGAAGCCCAGCGCGATGCTGCGCCCCCGGGCACGGACCCCGCCCTCGCCCGAGGTCAGCGGCATCGGCGTGCCGAGCGGCAGCATCGACCGCTCGGCGATCTGGACCGTCCGATCGGTGGCGAAGTCGAGGAAGAACGCCGCGTAGGTGACCCGGTAGTCGGCGTGCGAGACGTTCACCGCGACCAGGTGGGTCGGGGTGGTCACGCACCAGTACTCGAACCGCTTGTTGCGCCCCCAGCCGCGCAGGTTGGCCCGGTGCAGCGGCTGCCGGGTCCAGCCCACCGCGTCCGGGTTGAGCCGACCGTCGGGCAGGCACAGGTCGACCCGGCTGGTGATCTCGCGTTCGTGGGTCGGGCCGCTGTCGGCCGGCCGGTCAGCCATCGAGCTCCACCGCCAGGTACTTGTAGTCGAGGTAGTGCTCCACGCCGTGGTGGCCGCCCTCGCGGCCGTACCCGCTGCCCTTGACCCCGCCGAACGGACCCTGCGGCGGCGCGAACGTGCCGCCGTTGACCGAGACCATGCCGAACTGCAACTCCTCGGCGGTCCGGATCACCCGGCCCAGGTCCCGGCTCCAGAGGTACGCGGCCAGCCCGTACGAGGTGGCGTTGGCCCGGGCCAGCACCTCCTCGTCGGACTCGAAGGTGAGTACCGGCGCGAGCGGCCCGAAGGTCTCGTCCCGGCTGACCACCATCTCGTCGGTCACCCCGGCGAGCACGGTCGGGGTGTGGAAGCTGCCGTCGGCGTACGCCCCACCGGCCGGTCGGTCGCCACCGGTCCGCAGCTTCGCGCCCCGGTCCAGCGCGTCGGTCACGTGGGCGGTGACCTTGTCGACGGCCGCGACGTTGATCAGCGGCCCGATCCGGGTGCCGTCGGCGAGGCCGTTGCCGACCGGCAACTCGGCCGTGCGGGCGGCCAGCAGCTCGGTGAACTCCTCGACCACCGAGGCGTGTACGTAGATCCGGTTCGGTGAGGTGCAGGCCTGCCCGGCGTTGTAGAACTTGGCCCGGGCCACCCCCGCTGCGGCCTTGGCCAGGTCGGCGTCGGGGAAGACCAGCACCGGGGCGTGCCCGCCCAACTCCACCGACATCCGCTTGACGTCGTCGGCGCTGGCCTTGATCAGCAGCTTGCCGACCCGGGTGGAGCCGGTGAAGGAGACCTTGCGCACCTGCGGCGCGCTCATGAAGACCTCGGTCAGCTCGGCCGGCCGGGTGGTCGGCACGATGTTGACCACGCCAGCGGGCAGCTCCGCCTCGGCGCACGCCTCGGCGAAGGCCAACGCGGAGAACGGGGTCAGCTCGGAGGGCTTGAGCACCACCGTGCAGCCGGCCGCCAGCGCCGGGCCGACCTTGCGGGTCACCATGGAGAGCGGGAAGTTCCACGGCGTGATCGCCGCGACCACTCCCACCGGCTCGGGCAGCAGCCAGATCCGCGAGCCGGTGCTGCTCGCCGGCACCGTCTCGCCGTACAGCCGGCGGGTCTCCTCCGCGGCCCAGAGCATGTGCTCGGCGCCGGAGAGCACCTCCGCGCGGGCCTCGGCCAGCGGCTTGCCCTGCTCCCGGGTCATCGTCCGGGCGATCTCGTCGGCCCGCCGGGTCAGCACCGCGGCGACCGCGCGCAGCTTGTCGGCGCGCTGGGGCGCGGGCAGCCCCCGCCAGCCGGGCAGCGCCCGTGCGGCGGCGTCAACCGCCGCCCGCGCCTCGGCCGGACCTGCGTCGGCGACCGTGCCGAACACGGTGCCGGTGGCCGGGTCTCGTACCTCGAACAGCCCGCCATCGGCCGGCCCACACCAGGTGCCGTCGATGTACGCGCGTCCTGACTCACTCACTGGGATCTCCTGTCGGCGGCCGTCGGCCGCTGTCCGTTCTGGTGTTGCAGTCCCTGTAGAAGGGCTTCCATGGCGGCGTGCTCGTGTTCCCGGATGAGCCGCGCGGCCAGCTCGAAGTCGTGGGCCACCACCGCGTCGCGGATCGCCACGTGCTCGTCGTGCGACTCCGGCAGCCGCCAGGAGGCGAACCGGAACCCGCGCCTGGCGCTCGAGGTGCGTGACCAGAGCGAGGTGAGCATCCGGTGGATCACCGTTGTCTGCGGGGTGTCCGACAGCAGCGCGTGGAACCGTCGATTCAGGACGGAGAACCCGTCCACGTCCTGCTCGGCGACCACCGGCTCGCACTCGCGCAGCACCACGTCGATCTCGGCGAGCCGCTGCTCGGGGTAGTACGGGCCGGCCAACTCGACGGCAAGCCCGCCGAGGCTGGCCCGGATGCCGTAGATCTCCTGGATGTTGTCCAGCCCGACGGTCGCCACCACCGCGCCCACGTGCGGACGCAGCACCAGCCACTCGTCGGCGACCAGCGACTTGATCGCCTCGCGCACCGGGGTCTCGCTGATGTGCAACGCCTCGGCCACCACCCGGGCCGTGATCCGACTACCGGGTGGCGCTTCGCCCGACATGATCATCCGCTTGATGTGGCTGATCGCGATGTCGGACTTCATCTGGAAGGTATCGGTAGTCACCGGTCGCCCCTCACACTCGCTGCACGGTCAGCTCGTCGATCGCCGCCCGGTCCAGTGTGACGCCGAGGCCGGGGCCCGCCGGCAGCCGTACGGCGCCGGTGGCCGGATCCGGCAGCAGTGGCTCGGCCAGCATCACCTGGAAGACCTCCGGCACGATGACCGGCGGGTCGTACGGGTACTCCAGCCACCCGCAGGCCTCCAAAGAGGCACAGAGCTGGAGGTTGCCGGCGACGCCCAGCCCGGTCGCCCACGCGTGCGGGATGATCCGTCGATGCCGCGCGGCGACCATCGCGCCGAACTGCCGCAGGGCATGGATCTCCTCGCTCTCGTTGGCGTCAGGCTGGTAGATGTCGAAGCAGTCATCTTCCAGCAGCCGGGTCAGTTCGGCGATGCCCCGGTTGTGCTCGCCACCGGCGATCGGCACCGGCGAGGCGGCGGTCAGCGCCCGCTGCGCGCGGTAGTCGTGCCGGGGCAGTGGCTCCTCCAGCCAGGCGACCCCCAGGTCGGCCAGTTCCCGGGCGGTGGTCAGGGCCCGGTCCAGGGACCAGATCAGCCGGCTGCCGTCGGGGGAGTAACGCCACCGGGCGGCGCCCTGGTTGGCGTCCACCATCAACGCGATGTCGGGGCCGACGGCGTCGCGCACCGCCTCGACCTGGCGCACGTCCTCGGCCACGGTGGCCGAGTGGACCCGCAGCTTGATGCCTCGGAAGCCGGCGGCCACCGCCGCGAGCGCGTCGTCGGCCCGCTGGGCGGGATCGCGGACCTCGCCGAAGCTGGCGTACGCCCGTACCTCGTTCGCGACGCCACCCCAGAGCTGGTAGAGGGGGCGGCCGCAGGCCTTGCCGACCGCGTCCCACACCGCGACCCCGACCACCCACGGACGGGGGAAGAAGTACTGCGCCACGTAACGCAGCCGGTTGGCGATGTGCTCGGTGGCGAACAGGTCGTGCCCGACCAGTAGCGGTCGGATGACGTCGCGAATGGTTGCCAGCAGCAGCGGTCCGGATCCGTGCCCCATGTCGCCGCCGGCCACCCCGATCAGACCTGCGTCGGTCTCCACCTCGACCACCACGGCCGCCATGACCCGGTGCTTGCCCTCCGGAGCCCAGGACGGCACGAACGGCCTCGGGTATGGGATCTCGATCAGTGAGGCGCGGACATCCCGAATCCTCATGCTTCCGGCCACCTTCCTGGTGCGACTGCGGGCCTCAGCCCTTGGTCGCACCCTCCGCCAAGCCCTTGATCAACCATTTCTGTACGAACAGCGCGAACAACACCACCGGGATGACGGTGAGCGTGCCGACCGCGGTGAGCGGTCCCCACATCGCGCCCTGCTCGGTGTCCGCCGCCATGCCGGCGATGGCGACCGGAATGGTCGCCGCCTCCCGGTTGGTCAGGACCAGCGCGAACAGCAGCTCTTCCCAGGCCAGGATGATGCTGAAGATCAGCGTCGAGAGCAGCCCGGGCAGGCTGCACGGCACGATGATCCGGAAGAACGCGCCGAGCCGGGACGCGCCGTCGATCATGGCCGACTCCTCCAGCTCCTTCGGCAGGGCCAGGAAGAACGAGCGCATCAGCCACATCACGTACGGGATCAGGAACGTGCAGTACGCCAGGATCAGCGTGATGTGCCGGTCGGTCAGGTCGAACCGGCGGGCCACCAGGAACATCGGCACGGCCAGGGCGATCGGCGGCACGCCCCGGGAGGCCAGGATCAGCCCACCGATCAGCCCCGCGCCCCGGATCGGCAGCCGGGCCAGCGCGTACCCGGCCATCGACCCGGCGACGATCGACAGCAGACCCGCGCCGGTCGCCACGATCACCGTGTTGAGCATCCGGGGACCGATGTCCGCCTGCGTGATGTAGCTCGTGTAGTTGTCCAGCGTGACCGTGCTGAACCAGCGTGGTGGGCTGGCGAAGATGTCGCGGGGCAGCTTCAGCGAGGTGCTGATCATCCACAGCACCGGGAAGAGGAACAGCAGTGCCGCGGCGATCGAGCCGGCGATGCGCAGCCGGTGTCCGGCCCGGCCGCGCCGGGCCGGGCGGCGAGCGTGGATCGTCGGCGCCGTCGTGGTCACCATCGCTTCTCCAGGTAACGGTTGAGCCGCAGGAACAGGAAGGTCAGCACCATGGTGATCGCGAGGACCATGGTCGCCATCGAGGACGCGGTGCCGAACTCCAGGCTGCGGAACGCCTTCTCGTAGATGTAGAGGTTGACCACGTCGGTCGCCTGGCCGGGGCCGCCCTTGGTGGCGGCCAGCGCGATGTCGAACATCTTCACCGCACCGAGCCAGCGCACGATGAACGCGGCGAGGATGACCGGGGCCAGCAGCGGCAGAACGATCTTCCGCAACGTCGCCCACCAGCCGGCGCCGTCGACCCGGGCCGCCTCCAACACGTCGCCGGGCAGCGACATGATTCCGGCGGAGGCGATGAGGACCACGAACGGCGTCCACCGCCAGGTGTCGATGAGCACCAGGCTCACCATCGCCAGGGTCGGGTCGGAGAGCCAGTTGACCGGCCCGATGCCGACCAGCCCGAGCACGTAGTTGACGAACCCCCAGAGCGGGTCGAGCAGCATCTTCCACACCCCGCCGGCGACCACCGGGACGACCACCATCGGGATGAGGAACAGGGCCCGCAGCACGCCCCGCCCGCGCCACTCGACGTTGAGCAGGAAGGCGATGCCGAAGCCCAGCAACATCTGCAGCGGCAGGGCCAACGCCAGGTAAACACCGGTGACCTTGAGCGAGTTGAGGAACCCGGGATCCTCCAGGACGGTGCGGTAGTTCATCCAGCCGACGCTGTGGGCCGGCGTGAACGTGGCCAGGTCGAGCTCGGAGAAGCTGATCCAGACCGTGTAGAAGAGTGGGTACGCCAGCACCGCCGTGAGGATGACCAACGCGGGGGCGAGGAAGACCCAGCGGCTGGCGAGATCCCGCCAGCGGTGGCGCAGGCCCGGGCCGCCGGCCCGGGGGCGGCGCGAACGCCGGTCCCCCGGGCCGGCGGGGGACGATGTGCCACCCCGCGCCGGCGCAGTCTGAGTGTTGGTGGTCATCTGATGCTCCGCGCTCAGTAGCCCTTGGACTTCAACAGCTTGCTGACCTCGTCAGCCGCCGTCTGCAGTGCCTGCTCCGCCGTGGCCTGCCCGGACATCGCCCGGCTGGTCTGGGTCGCCAGGATCTGCTGGATGGCGTCGGACTCGGGCAGCTTGGGCCGCCACATCTTGCCCGCGTCGATCGCCACGTAGCCGTCCGCGATGGCCTTGAAGACCGGGACCAGCCACTCCTGCTGCGGGGTGGAGGAGAGGGTCGACTTGCGGGCCGGGAAGACACCGAGGGTGTTGCTCTGCCACTGCTCGCCCTGCTTGGAGGAGAGCCACTGGAGCAGGGCCCAGGACGCCTCGGCCTGCTTGCTCTTCTTCGCCACCGCCGCGGTCCACATGCCCCGGTGCGCGCCGGCGCTGAGCGAGCCGACCGGCATCACCTGGATGCCCACCTGCTCCGGCTTGAGCGTGGTGGTCTTCGGGTCGACCGCGGTGCCCTTGTAGACGCTGCCCCACATGAACATGGTGGCCGTCTTGCCCTGCCGGAACGCCTCCAGCGGCTCGTTGAACTGGTAGGTGGCGGCGCCGGGCGGGGCGTACTTGAGCAGGTCGATGTGGGTCTGCAGGGCGGCGACGCCGGCCGGCGTGTTGAAGGCCGGCTTGTTGTCCCCGTCGAGGAGCTGACCGCCGTTGCTGTTCAGGATCGTCTGCCAGATCGTCGGCGTCAGCGGATCCTTGGTGAAGTAGGTGCCGACCGCCCAGGCGTCCGGCTTGCCGTCCTTGTTGGTGTCCTGGACCAGCTTCGGCGCCTGCTCCAGGTACTGCTGCCAGGTCAGCTTCGGGGTCGGCTCCGGCAGGCCCGCCTTGGCGTACAGGGTCTTGTTGTAGAACATCAGCAGCTCGTTGGAGCGCACGGGCACGGAGTACTGCTTGCCCTGCCACTCGCCGGCGGCCAGCGGGCCGGTGTTGAAGTCGTCCCAGTCGTAGTCGGCCTTCGTGAACTTGCCCAGGTCGCCCTTGAGGTCCGCCAGGCCGCCGGTCTTGGCCAGCTGCGGGATCCACGGGTCGTCGGCGACGATGATGTCGTACGTCGGGTCCGGGGCGGTCAGCTCCAGCATCTCCTTGGCGAGCAGGTCGCCGTAGGGCACCCCGTCGATGGTGACCTTGATGTTCGGGTAGAGCTTGTTGAACTCCGGCACCATCTGGTCCTGCCACTGACGCGCGAACGCGTCGTTGGCGATCATCCGGATCGAGATGGGCTTTTCGGCGGTTCCGACGCCACCGCCGGTGACTTCGTCGTCGGACGAGCCGCAGGCGGCCAGCGACGCGGTGAGGACGGCGGCGAGGCCACCGGCCAGGACCGCCCGGCGGGTTGTGCCGCGCATGGCGCGGGGGAAGCTACGCACAGGTAATCCCTTTCATGGGGGTGTTTCGGTGGTGGGATGAACGGTGCCGGGGCGGCGACTACCGGGCCGGATCAATCGCGATCTTGACGATGTCGGTCCCGTAGAGCTGGTGCCCCGTGCTGAGTGAGCGCAGTGCCGGTTCCACGTCCCGCAGCGGGACGCGATGCGAGACCACCCGGGTGAAGGGCGGGCCGCCCCGTTCGAGGATCTCCATGGCGCGCAGGTAGCGCGCCTGCATGTCGGGCCCGGCGCCGTACACGCCGGTGATGGTGAGGTCCCGCCGGAGCAGGTCCGTGTAGGGGTTGAAGGCGATGGCGCCCCGGTCGGTGAAGTTGCCCAGCTCGGCGAGGGTGCCCCCGTCGGCGACGTAACCGATCGCCTCGATGAACCCCTCCGGCGAGCCGCTGCACCCGAGCACGGCGGTGGCGCCGCTGCCGCCGAGCGCCTCGCGGACCGCCACGTGCCGCGCCGCGCCGGGAGACAGCGGGGTGATGTCGACGGTCGCGTCCGCCCCCAGCTCGGTGGCGAGAGCGAGCCGGCGGGCGCTGCCGTCCACGGCGACCACCCGGGCCGCGCCGGCTGCCCGAGCGGCGGCCACCACCATCAGACCGATCGCCCCGACGCCCTGCACCACCACGGTGGCACCGAGCCCGATGCCCGCCCGGTGGATCCCGTGCAGGGCCACCGACATCGGCTCGGCCAGCACCGCGACCTCCGGCGGAAGCTCGGTGCGGTAGAAGACCGTCCCCGGGTTGACCAGGTGCAGATAGTCGGCGAACCCGCCGGTCAGCGGTGGGCCGGAGTCCACCGGCGACTTGAAGCCGTACGACGGCGGGCGCCGGGGGCACTGGCCGGGCCGGCGCAGCACCACGCAGGTGTGGCAGGTGCCGCAACTGGTCGCCGGGAAGACCCCGATCCGGTCTCCGACGGCGACGGGCCGGCCGGCGAAGTCGGTGTCCAGCCCGGCGCCGAGCGCGGTGACGATACCGACGATCTCGTGTCCGAGCAGGGCCGGAAAGGTGATGGTCGGCAGCCGCCCGTGGAACACGTGCGCGTCGGTGCCGCAGATGCCGCACAGCTCGACCCGGATCACCGCCTCGCCCGGCCGGGGGTCGGGTACGGGGTACTCGCGGATCTCGACCGGGCCGCCGGGCCCGGTGACGACCGCTGCGCGGGAGGTTGCCATCACCATCGCCTCCGCCCTGCTCTGCCAGATCTACATTCTGGATTCCATAGAATGTAGGGGACCGTAACGTGCCGGCAATGAACTGTCCAGACCTGACTTTCGGCCAACTCGGGGACGCATCGAGGCTGCTCAGCGTGGTTCTGCACGGCAAAACCGTCAATTACGACTAATCCGTTATCGGCGTTTCCGCTGATGGCGGTGACGTGGTCGGGAGGACGTTCACGCCGGCGGCGATGCGACTCCTGGCCGAGGGTGCCGGCTGCGGCGGGGCCGTTTCGTCACTGCTGACGAGAGGCGTGGAGCAGAGTGAGCGCGGCTTGCCCTAGTGGCGGCGGACGTTCGCAGGGCTACGGAAGCTCACGATCGGTATCGTCCGGTCCGTCGAGTGGCGTCCCGGTACCGCGCTGCTCACGAAAGGCGGCTTGGACGCCGGCCTGGAACCGCGTGTCCGCGCCGAGCCCGGCCATCAGCGCGGCGATGTGACGCTGTGCCGTCCGGTAGCTGATGCCGAGATGCCGGGCGATGGCCTCATCGGTCAGGGTCATTGCATGTTGGGGTAACTGCTGGTCACGGCCTGAATGAGGTCGTCTGATCGTCGGTCGGCCCGTCGGTTGGCGCGGGCGATGCTGGTTTCGCCGTTGATGCGGTGCCAGCCGATCGCGGTGTTACGCAGGGTGGCCATGACGGCGGGGCCGGTACCGGTCCGGGCCTGATGTTGGTCTTCACGGAAGGTGACATCTCTGACGTTGTGGACCTGGTTCTCGATCAACCACTCTACTCTGGCCCAGTGCTGCAGGTCGGTGGGTTGGGCGTCGGCGGCGGGCAGGGACGTGATCAGGTAGGCGGTCTCGCGGCTGGTCTTGCCGCCGGTGGTGCGGGTGCGGGTGATCCGGACTGCTTGCTGGGCGTGCGGGAACGCGATCCCGCCCGGGGTGTGCAGGGTGACGGCTTTGACGGTGCGGGTCTCGGTGCGGCCGTGACCACGGTCGCGGGTGCGGTCACCGACCGGGACCTGCGCCCAGGGCAACGTCTTGAGCTGGGTGAACAGGGTTGGCTGGTTGCCCTTGGCCTGCAGAAACAGGTGAGCGCCGCGGGCGGTGATCTGCTCGGCGTGAGACGTCTGGGTATGCAGGGCGTCGGCGACGAACAGGACGCCGTCCAGACTGCCGAGCACGCGCTCGACAGCGTCCAGCAGTGGGGTGAAGGCGGGGATTTCGTTGCTTTTCGTGTCGACCGTGACCTGGGCCAGGACGATGCCGGTGCTGGTGTCCAGCGCGGACAGCAGGTGCACCTGACGGCCGTCGCCCAGGCGGGCGCCCCGCAGCGTCTTACCGTCGACGGCGATCACGGTCCGGTAGCGGCGCGGCCGCACGGCCTGCGGTTGTGCCCGGGAACGCAGCCAGCCGGCCAAAACAGTGCTGATCAGGGCGGCGTCCAGGCGGGTCAACAGCCGCCACACTGTCAAGCCCCGGGTTTGATGGAGATTGGGTTATCTGGTTTCCAGGGGTGCGGTGACCGGCTGGGTCATCGTGTGTAGTGCTTCGTACTCAGCTGGTGGGACGTGGCCGAGCTCGCCGTGTAGGCGCCGGTTGTTGTACCAGTCGATGTACTCGACGGTGGCCATCTCCAGGTCGTCGAGTCCACGCCAGGGGCCGGTGTTGCGGACGAGTTCGGCCTTGTAGAGGGAGTTGAACGCCTCGGCCATGGCGTTGTCGTAGGAGTCGCCCTTGGAGCCGACCGAGGCGACGGCGCCGGCCTCGGCCAACCGCTGGGTGTAGCGAATCGTTCGGTATTGGACTCCCCGGTCGGAATGGTGTATCAGTTTGCGCAGGTCAGCGCCTTGGTTCTCGCGGCGCCAGATCGCCATCTTCAGCGCGTCGAGAGCCAGATCCGTGTAGAGGCTGGTGGCGACCTGCCAGCCGACGATCATGCGAGAGTGCACGTCGAGGACGAACGCGGCGTACACCCAGCCCACGCTGGTGCGCACGTAGGTCAGGTCCGCGACCCACAGCTGGTTCGGGCGGACCGCGGTGAAGTCACGTTTGACCAGGTCACCCGGGCGGCCGGTCTCGGCCGCTGGCCGGGTCGTGCGCGGTGACTTGTCGCGTAGCAGTCCGCGCAGTCCGGAGGCGCGCATCAGCCGCTCGACGGTGCAGCGGGCCACTCGCACGCCGCGTCGGCGCAACTCGTGCCAGACCTTGCGGGCGCCATAGACGCCGTAATTCTCCGCGTGGATCCGCTCGATCACCGCGGTCAGCTCCTCATCGCGCCGCGACCGGGGGGCTTGACCCCTGATCCTGGACACGGGGTTTATGCGGCCGGGGCCAGCGTAGCCGGCGCTGGCCGGGTGTTTTTCTCGTAGGTGATCGGTGGCTGCTGTCCGAGTCGGGAGTGGCGGCGGACGGTGTTGTAGCGGTGCATCCAGCGGAACGTGGTCAGCCGTGCTTCGCGTTCGTTGGTGAAGGCGCGGCGGCCCTGGAGGGTTTCGCGTTTGAAGGTGGCGTTGAACGATTCCGCGGCGGCGTTGTCGGCGGAGCTACCGACCGCGCTCATCGACTGCCGCACCCCGGCTGTGGTGCAGGCGTCAGCGAAGGCCCGGGAGGTGTATTGAGCTCCGTGGTCCGTGTGCATGATCGCCCCGTGCAGGGTGCCTCGCGTTTGCTCGGCGGCGTGGAGGGCGTCGATGACCAGTTCGGTGCGCATGTGATCGGCGATCGCCCAGCCCGCGAGACGCCGGGAGTGCAGGTCTAGGACGGTGGCCAGGTAGAGGAACCCGCGGTCACCGACCGGTAGGTAGGTGATGTCGCCGACGTAGCGCTGATTCGGCTCCGGGGCGGTGAAGTCCCGGCCGATCAGGTCCGGTGCCTTCGCGCCGGCTGGGTCCGGCACCGTCGTACGAGTTCGCCTGCGCAGCCGTAGCCCTTGCACGCCGAAGCGTCGCATCACCCGGGCGACCCGCTTACGGTTGACCGCCAGGCCGGCATCCCGGAGTTCGGCAGTGACCCGTGGTGCTCCGTAGGTGCCGTCGTGAGCGGCGTGGACCGCCCGGATCCGACCCACGAGAGCCGCATCCGCGGCATCCCGGGCGGCCCGCGTTTCGGCGGCCGAGCGCCAGTAGTAGAAGCTCGAGCGGGACACCCCGATGATCTGACACAACCGCTTCACGCCGTAGCGCTGCTGATGGTCGGCGACGAACTGGAAGCGGTTCACCAGCGCGTCTCCCCGGCGAAATACCGGGCCGCCTTCCGCAGAATGTCCCGCTCCTCCTCCAACTCCCGCACCCGCCGCCGCAACACGGCGTTCTCGTCCTCCACCGACCCGGCCGCCGACGACCCCGCCGGCCCGGCCACCGCACCCCGACGCTGATCATCGGCGCGGACCCAACTACGCAACGTCTCCCGATTGACCCCGAGATCATCAGCGATCTGCGCGATCGTCGCCCCAGGCCGAGACCGATACAACGCGACCGCGTCGGCCTTGAACCCGGCCGGGTAGTGCTTCATCACCATCTGTCAGGGACTCCTGATCTCCCCAGACCATCACGATCCAAGGCTCAAGTGTCCAGGACCAGGGGGCAACTCCCCGGGCCGAGGCCGGGCGGGTCTTGGCGGCGTAGTAGGTCGACGGTGCGATCTGTGCCGGCGTGTCTTCGAGCGCCTGCAGGACCGGCTGGACACCGTGTTCGGCCTTCTGGGAGTCGACGAAGTCGACCTTCATCGCGACGGACGGTCCAGCTCCGCCGCGAAGAAACTCGCTGCGGACTTCAGGATCTGGTTCGCCCGGCGCAGCTCACGCACTTCCCGTTCGAGGGCGGCGAGGCGTTCCGCGTCGCTGCTGGTGGTGCCCGGCCGCTCACCGGCGTCGGTCTCGGCCTTCTTCACCCAGGTCCGCAACGCCTCCGGGTGGATGCCGAGCTGCCCGGCGATCCGGCGGATCGCTCCGACCGCGGACGCCGGGTCCCGGCGGGCCTCGACCGCCAACCGCGTCGCTCGCTCGCGCAGCTCATCGGGGTACTTCTTCGGTGCGGGCATCGCTGGTGTTCCTCCCAGGTTTCGACGTCTCCATCAAACCCGGTGCGGGACACCAGCGCCTCGTCAACCATCTCGAACGGCACGATCCGGGCCGGCTCAATCAGGTGACCCGGCGCGAACCGACCCCGGCACGTCCTGGTACCGGCCGCTCACGTCCACACCAGTCGCCTTGCTGCGCCGCACCGCCGGGGCGCCTCTGACGGTCACCGTCGTGGACACGGTGCCGTCCGTCCGTGCGTGCCTTGACGACCAACTGCGACGACTTGCCGCAGTACCGCCACACGTGCGCTTCCCTTTCCGCTCAGCCGCGCAGTGCCTCGTGGGCCACGCGGCGTGCCTCGGGCGGGAGCTGGGGGAGAAGGTCGGCGACGGGGTGGCCGAGTTCCTGCGCTGTCGTGAACAGCGTCCGTGCCCGCGCGACGTCGGCGGCGCCCGCCTCGCCGGTGGCGAACATCATGGCGGCCATGAACGCGGCCCGACCATGGCCCCGTTCTGCGGCGTCGACGTAGAGCTCGACTGCGCGGGACGGGTCGCGTGGCACACCGTCCCCGGTGGCGTGCAGCGCGGCGAGGTTGTGCAGTGCGCGGGTGTGCCCGTGCTGTGCGGCCTGCGTCAGGTACTCGTTGGCGCGTTGGCGGTCCTCCGGCACGCCGAGGCCCGTCGCGTGGATGACGTGCAGCTCGAACAGCGCGTCAGCGTTCCTGCGCGCCGCCGCGAACTGATGGTCGACGAGCGCCGCCGCGAGGTCCTTCTGGTAGCCGTAGCCCTTGCCGCGCATCCAGCCACGCAACAGGTGCAGCCGGCCGTCCCCGTCGCCCTCCGCCTCGCCGATCAGCTCGTCAAGTCGCGCCGCGACCTGCTCTGCGTCCGGCGCGTTCTCGAAGTACGACCAAGTGAGCCAGGCGATCGAGCCTGGCCGGTGACCAAGCCGGTCGGCCGCACGGTATTTCTCCAGCGCCGCGGCCGGCTGTGGTGTCCCGACGAATGGCTTGCGCAGCCAGTCGCCGAGGCACACGTACGCCGCACCGGTACCCGCCCCGGCCAGCGCCCGGGTCATGACCTCGACGGCGTCGGTGGGCAGCAGGCCGACGAGGTGCTCGGCACGCTTGAATGCCTCGTACAACCCGATGCCGGCCTCGGTGAGCAGGTCCGGTACCGACCCGCCGGCCGGCGGCGACCCGGTTGGCGTGAAGCCGTGCCGATCCGCCAGGAGCGCCTTCGCCGTGCGGTACGCCACGCCGCCGCTCTGGCGCGGGTCGGGCGGCGCTGCGAGAGGTTCGGCGAGGGGTGCGACAGGAGCCGCGGCCTTGGCCGCCTTGGCCGCCTCGGCGGCGTCGTGCGCGGCGGCATCCCAGACCGTCTCGCCTTCCGGGTTGACCAGGGTCGCCATCCGGCGGCCGTCCCACGTGCCGTACCACCCGGCCGGGAAGCCGAAGAAGCGGGCGAGATAGGGGTTGCGCCGGTGTAGTTCCTTGCCGGTCATCACCTCGGCGTCGGCCGAGCGTGTAGCGGACGTGCCGATGTACCAGCCGGAGTCGTTGGCGTCCGCCGGTGTGCTGCGCACGAGGTGGATCACTGTCGCGTCGAGCGTGCCCCGCTGCACGGTGAAGTTCCGTTCGTAGCGGACGGATTCCCGGCGGACCTTGGCGAACACGGTGGCCCTGCGTTGCTGGGCCATCACCTCGAGTGCGGGTGTGAGGTCCCACTCCGCCCGTTCCCGCGCCGGGTCGATGTTCCATGCCGCCAGCCGGAACCCGCCGCTGCCGTCGTTGTGGATGGACATCTTCCAGAAGCCCTCGAAGTAGACCTGCCCGTGCTTGTGCCATTTCGCGTCGAGATCGGCGGCGCTCTTCGCGAACTGGGTCCCGAACTCGCGGTACGCCTCGGGCACTCGCGCCCAGAACCGGGTCCCCGCGGCGCTGGTCGCCTCGACGTCCACCATTTCGGTCTTCCCACCCGCCGCCCCGCTCGCGGGGGCGGGCGGCGCGGGGCGCAGCGGATCGCCGTCGGCCCACCACCGGATCGCGTCGGCATTGGGCGGCGGCCACGCGTGCTTGGTGTTCGCGATCGGGTCCAGCGCCTGAATCCCCTGCTCACCCATGTTGATCGCGATGTACCAGTGGCCGGGCCCCTGGGCGCGGTCGACACCGACGAGCCGGTACTCGCCTTGCGTGGTGAGCCGTTCGGCGATCTCCTCCGCCGTCGTCTGCTGCAGCGGTCTGCCGATCTTCGCCTCAAGCTCGGCCTGGTTCGGCCCGGTACGTTGCGCCGGGGTCAGCTCGCCGCCGCAGAGCATGTCGATCGTCGAGGAGACGGCCGACGCCGCGTGATTCACCCTGACCGTGGAAGCGGCCCGTTTCCCGGTGCCGTACATGGCAAGCAGCTCGGCCGCGGTGAACGAGGACTCGACGGCGAGCGCCTGCCCACCCGGTCCGACGATCACCTGCGCGCCACCGCGACCCGGTGTCCAGACATGCACAAGTCCGTCGTCGTACCTGTGCGCGTGCGTGCGCGCCGCGGCCTCGTCGATCCCGAGGATGCCTGCGGCGACGACGACCGGGTCGCTGGGCACGATGCCCATCGGGTAGTGCGGGCGCATTGGCGCCCCGTCGGCGAACCAGCGCACGGCGTCGATCGCCCCCGGCGGCGGAAACGGCATCGGCTCGCGGTACAGGGGGTCGATCGTGACGGCGGTGCCGTCCATGTTGTAGCCGAGGACGTAGTGGCCCGGCCCCGTCGCCCGGTCGAAGGCCACCAGCAGGCAGGCGCCGGGCGGGTCGCCCTGGAGTCGTTCCATGATCTCGAAAGCGCCGGTCTCCTCGAGCTCGCGGCCGACGATCGCCTCAAGGTCGTGCTGGGCCGGGACGCTGTAGAACGGCTCCAGATTCTCCACGCCCCGGACGGTCTTCAGGAACAGCTCCCGGATGGCAACGGCGCTGTTGATCCCGCGCAGCGCCGCGATCTGCTGCTCGTACGTCCGCTGTCCCTGGCGGAAACGGTCCCGCAGGGTCGCGACGTCGACGGCCGCCGTGTCGACGTACATCCCACCGTCCGGTCCGATGACCAGATGGTTGCCACCCCGGCCGGGAAGCCAGACATGCACCGTCCCGTCATCGAGCTCGGTGCTGTGCTGCTCGGCCCACGCCTCGGTCGTGCCGAGCGCCGCCGCCGCGATGGCGGCCAGCCGAGGGGATCGCCGCGCCCACGTGGTCATGCCGCGGAACCAGCCAACGGTGACATCGACGACGAGGAATGCCACGACCACAACCGCGAATCCCGATGACGAAGGTGGTACGTATCAGGGGCACTTGTCAGCGTCACGGCGTCAGCCTACTACGGCAGCCGCCATTAGCTGTCTGACCAGGGTGGACGCCGCGGGTGGGGCGGGTGAGATGGGTGCAGCCGCCCTGATGATCATGTGTGTGTGAAGACAACAAAATCGAGGGCGGCTGCGGCTGCCAGGATAGCGGCTGGGCGGGTGCAGCGGTTACGGGCCGAGCTGATGGAGTGTCTGCGGTCGTGTTTCGTGCGGACGCAGACGTGGCAGCAGGCGACGAAGTACGTGTCCGCGGTGGCCAGTGACCTGCCGAAACGCAACGGGTGGACGATCGCGGAGTACGTCGGTGACCGTAGCCCGGACCGCACGCAGCGGTTGCTGAACCGGGCGGTGTGGGACACCGAGGAGGCGATGAGCCTGGTGCGCCGGTTCGTGGTCGACGGGCTGGGCACGGCAGCCCGACGGCGGCGGGGGCTGGTGGTGGGGGCGTTGGACGAGACCGGTCAGCAGAAGCGGGGCGCTGCCACGTGTGGGGTCAAACGGCAGTACATGGGGTGCGCGGGCCGGGTGGACAACGGCATCAACTGATGTTCCCCGGGTTCGGTGGAGTCGGGTTGGTTGACCCGTCAGGCTCGTCGCTCGTTGAGGAGAGACGTGCCGAGAAGATATCCGCCCGAGTTTCGTCGCAAGGTCCTCGATCTGCTCAAGGCCGGCCGATCTGTCGCGGAGCTGGTCCGGGACTTGGAGATCAGCGATCAGACGATCTACAACTGGCGCCGCCAAGACCTGATCGACACCGGCCAGGTTCCCGGTGTCACCTCCACCGACCAGGCAGAGCTGGTTGCGGCTCGACGGCGTATCACCGAGCTCGAGACCGAGTTAGCGGCGCATCGCCGCGCGGCCGAATTACTCAAGGGGGTGGTGCCCCCAAAAGACCGGTACGCGGTCATCCAACAGATGGCCGCTGAGGGGTTGCCTGTCGATGTCTGCTGCCGCGTACTCGACGTCTCAGCGTCCGGGTACTACGCCTGGCGCAACCGACCGCTCTCGCAGCGGGCGCTGCGCCACGCGTGGCTGACGGAACAGATCCGCGCGGTGCATCTGGCATCGCGCGGCACGTACGGTTCTCGGCGTGTGCATGCCGAACTGCGGCTGGGCCGCGGCCTCGTCGTGGGCTATCACGCGGTGGAAATGCTGATGCGCCGTGCCGGCATCCGCGGTCTGCCTGGTAGTCGCCGGCCACGGCCGAAGCACCAGACCCCCACGGCCAGCGACCTGGTCAACCGCGACTTCACCCGCTCATCGCCGAACCAGCTGTGGGTCACCGACATCACCGAGCACCCGACCCGGGAGGGCAAGGTGTACTGCGCGGTCGTGCTGGACACCTTCTCCCGCAGAGTGGTCGGATGGTCCATCGACGCCACCCAGACGGCCACGTTGGTGACCAACGCCCTGAGCATGGCCATCAGTAACCGCCAACCCACGGGCACCGTGATCCACTCCGATCACGGCGTGCAAGGCGGATTCAACTGGTTGTCGCAACACCTCGATCACGGAGGTTTGCGTTGGGGCGGGGCAAGAAGCAGATACCTGTGGTGTCGGCTGGTGCGCGGCGCCAGTGGGCGTCGGATCGGGCATTGCGACCGCCGATGCGTTCACCGGGGCGGCCGGAGCCGTCTCGTGCGGTGCAGCGGGACTTCTGGCGGCGGATCGCCTCGGGAGTAACGACGGTAGAGGCCGCGGAGGCTGTGGGTGTGTCATGGCCGGTCGGGTCCCGGTGGTTCCGCCACGCTGGCGGCATGCCGCCGATCAGTCTGGGCGAGCCCACGGGCCGTTACCTGTCATTCGCCGAGCGGGAGGAGATCGCGTTGCTGCGCGTCCAGGGGGTCGGCGTGCGCGAGATCGCCCGCAGGATCGGACGCGACCCGGGAACGATCTCACGCGAGCTGCGCCGTAACCGTAACGCGGCGACCAGGGGCGGTAAGCCGGTCTACCGGGCTCTGGTGGCGCAGTGGAAGGCGCAGCAGGCCGGCAAGCGCCCGAAGACCGCGAAGCTCGTGAGCAATGGCAGGTTGCGTGAGTACGTACAGGGCCGGCTCGCCGGCAGCGTCCGCCGACCCGACGGCACGATCGTCACCGGGCCTGAGACGCCCGCGTGGAAAGGGCTGAACAAGCCGCATCGGCAGGACCGCCGCTGGGCGACGGCGTGGAGCCCGGAGCAGATCTCGCACCGGCTCCGTGTCGACTTCCCCGATGATGAGTCCATGCGCATCAGCCACGAGGCGATCTACCAGTCGCTGTTCATTCAGGGGCGTGGAGCGCTCAAGCGTGAGCTGGTCGCGTGTCTGCGCACCGGCCGCGCGCTGCGAGTTCCCAGAGCGCGGTCCCAGAACAAGCCGCAAGGGCATGTCACTGCCGATGTCGTCCTCTCCGAGCGCCCCGCCGAAGCCGCGGACCGCGCGGTCCCCGGGCACTGGGAAGGGGATCGTGCGACACGAAGTCGCACGAGTTTGAGTGGATTTGCCGCTTGGAGGTTCGTCTATTACTGATGGCAAGTCCCGGTCCTGTGTCCGTTGGCTCGTCCCCTCTCCTGACATGCGTTGCTGGTAACGGCGGGGTGTGAAGCTCAGGAGTCAAGCCCAAGGGTTTCCGTTCCGTCCGGGAGCTACAGGCTAAGGGGAAGACCGGACGGGTGAATGCAAATGAACCCTCGATGATGTCTCGTGATCCCAAGCCCTGTCGACGGAATGCGGTAATGGGGTACAGGGCTGGCCGTTGAGAAGCGGCAGGCGCTGGCTGGTAGAGGTCACTCCAGCCAGAAGGACACCGCCGCCTCGGGATAAAGAGGGCACCCACCCCGGTCGTGTCTCACTCGTGCGGAACGTGGAAATCCCGTTGGAGTCCGGGTCTCGATGACCGGTCGGCCGACTGCGAGGAAAGCTCAATTCTTCAGCGGGGACAGGAAGGCCCAAGAAGCGAATGCCGGTAGCCGAAAGGAAACAGGAAATCGGAGGAGTCATCCGATCCTCCATCGGATTCTTCCGTATAACTGGCCGGATACGGGCGATGCCCGGACTCGAAAGGGTGCTGACGTGGGTCTGGTGAGCCTGTGGAGAAACACTGAACAATGACACCGGAACCGAAGGACAAGTTGGACGTCACAGTGACGCAAGTGTTCACTCCGATTGGCTCGTGGTGAGTATGTTGCCGTGGTGAACGGACCGGAGGGCGATGTTATCGACTGGTCGTCGATCGCTTGGCGCCAGGCTGAAGATGCCGTGGGTCGTCTGCGTCAGAGAATTTTCGCGGCGTCGCAGGCGGGGGACCTTAAACGGGTCCGCAATCTGCAGAAACTGATGCTCCGTTCTCGCGCTAACACGCTGATCAGCGTGCGGCGAGTCACGGAGATCAACGCTGGCCGTAAGACGGCGGGCGTCGACGGGAAAGTCGTGCTGCACCCGGAATCCAAGGCTGAACTGGCCGACTGGATGCAGCACGACAGCGCCATGTGGACTGCCCGTCCCGTCAAGCGTGTCTACATTCCTAAGCCCGGAACCACGAAACGGCGTGGTCTCGGCATTCCCGTGATCGCCGACAGGGCCTTACAAGCCTTGACAGCGAACGCGTTGGAACCTGAATGGGAGGCCCGATTTGAGCCGAAGTCCTACGGATTTCGGCCGGGCCGCGGCTGTCACGACGCGATCGGGGCCATCTATTCCACGCTCAACGGTAAGAACCCGCAGCGGGTGTGGATCCTCGACGCTGACCTGACGGCAGCCTTCGACCGGATCGATCACCGGCACCTGCTGACATTGCTTGGCGCGTTTCCCGCCAGGGATCGAGTGGAACGATGGCTGAAAGCAGGTGTGATCGATAATGGCCGGTTCGCCCCGACCGGGGAAGGAACTCCCCAAGGCGGAGTGATCAGCCCGACGCTGTTCAACGTGGCTTTGCATGGAATGGAGAATGCCGCCGGGGTCCGTTACCTCACAGCCGGCAGAGATGCCGGCAGTGCGGTAACAGACAGTCCGGTGCTGGTGAGATACGCAGACGATTTCGTCGTGATGTGCCACAGCCATGAGCGGGCCGACCAGGCCAAGGAAAGGCTACGGCAATGGCTGACGTCCAGAGGATTAGCCTTCAACGAGGGCAAAACTCGTATCGTCCATGCTGGCGATGGGTTCGATTTTCTGGGGTTCAACGTCCGCCGCTATCACGGGAAACTGCTGATCAGACCGAGCAAGGCGGCATTGAGACGGATCCGGGAAAGGCTACGCGGCGAGATAATAGCTTTGCGAGGAGCTAACGCGGCGGCGGTGCTTTACAAGATCAACCCCATCATCCGGGGCTGGTCTGCCTATTACCGGACGGTGGTGTCGAGCGAGATATTCACGGCGCTGGACAACTATGTGTGGATTCTGCTTTACAAGTGGGCGAAACACAGCCACCCGAATAAGTCGAAGCACTGGATCGTTGACAGGTACTTCGGCCGGTTCAACCAGGCCAGGCAGGACAGGTGGGTTTTTGGTGACCGTGACAGCGGCTCCTACCTGATCAAGTTTTCCTGGACGAAGATCGTCCGGCACCAACTGGTCAAGGGCACGGCGTCCCCGGACGATCCTGCTCTCAGCAAGTATTGGGCCGATCGGCGCTGCAAAGGACCTCCAGCAACGGGCAAAGCCACGCTGTATCTTTTGAAGAAACAGCAAGGTCGATGTTCGCTCTGCCGAGGGTTTCTGCTACACGCCGAGCACGCGCCGCAGACCCCAACCGAATGGGAACTGTGGACACGCACGATCCGGAAGGCGATCGTCAGACAACATGTCGTCGCCCCGATCGACGGTAAGCCGGACGCTATTCATTCCCGTCTCATACACGCGTACTGCCTCCGACGGCAGCCAGCCGGCGAAGGCCAAAGGCCAAGCATTCTGCCCGTCAGCGAGCCTCCAGGGCTTGCTTGAGCCGTGTGCGGTTAACGCCGCAAGCACGGTTCTGAGGGGGCCCCGGCGCAGCAATGCGCCGGGGCTACCCGACTGATCATCGGGACGGACCGCTCCGCGATCGGCACGCTCGTCGAGCGCACCAGCCGCTGCACGCTCCTGGTGCATCTGCCTCGGCTGGAGGGCTGGGGCGAGAAACCACCCGTGAAGAACGGTCCCTCGCTCGGCGGCTACGGCGCCGTCGCGATGAACACCGCGCTGACGACATCGATGACGAGGCTGCCCGAGCAGCTGCGCAAGACCCTCACCTGGGACCGCGGGAAGGAACTCTCCGGTCATGCGCAGTTCGCCCTCGATACCGGCACGAAGGTGTTCTTCGCCGATCCGCACTCGCCCTGGCAGCGGCCGACGAACGAGAACACCAACGGGCTGCTGCGTCAGTACTTTCCAAAGGGCACCGACCTGTCGAGGTGGTCCGACGAGGACCTCGAAGCCGTCGCCCTCGCAGTCAACAACCGCCCCCGCAAGATCCTTGACTGGAAGACCCCGGCCGAGGTCTTCGCCGAGCAGCTACGCTCACTACAACAGCCCGGTGTTGCAACGACCGATTGAACTCGCCCAATTCACCTCATGGGCCTTCACCCGCCGAGTTCAGGAAGCCGGCCTGGCGCCGTCGATGGGATCGATCGGTGACTGTTACGACAACGGCATGATTGAGTCATTCTGGGGCCGCATGCAGACCGAGCTGCTCAACCGCCGCCGCTGGCGCACCCGCATCGAACTGGCCAACGCGATCTTCGAGTACCTGGAGATCTTCCACAACCGACAACGCCGCCACAGCTCGCTGGGCATGCTCACCCCGGTCGAGTATGAGAGGCTCCGCCCAGTCGCCCTATCCGTTGCCTGACGCCAACCAACACGGCTCCGCGAAACCCGGGGAACATCAATGTCTCCATCAAACCCGGTGCGGGACATGAGTCCATATGATCAGCTTGCTGGCCTTGACCTGCCGACCCTTCAGGTGTTGGAGGCGGCTCTGGCTCTGGGTGGCCTGGTCACCGATGCGGAGGTGTCGGCGTTGGTCGGCGCCGACGCCATGCCGTACCTGCAGCGTGCCGCCGATGTGGGGCTGGTCGCGCGGCTGCGGGGCCGGCTCACGGTGAATGGCATCATGCGAGAGGTCTTCGACCGTCCGCTGGGTGTCCGCCCGTCGGCAGGGCAGCTCGCCGGCGTGTTGAACGTCGAAGATCTGAAGGTGGTTGCGAACAACCTGGGGCTGCCTACGAAGGGTCGCAAGGCGGACCTGCTGGAGGCGGTGGCGGAGTTCTTCCTCGACACGGACAACGTGCACTCTCTCGTCAAGCGGATGCCGGCCGCGACGCGGACGGTGTTGGAGGAGGCTGACCGGGACGGTGGACAGATCCGTCGCTACGGCGGCAGCAGCATCGCACATCGGAGTCGGTATCAGAACCGCTATCGGCAGGTGCATCCGCTGGACTGGGCCGAGGAGCACGGGCTGGTCTACCGCGTGACTTGGGAGGACTATCAGCTGGCGGGTCAGGTCGCGCTCGCCTTGCGAGGAGCGGACTACCGGGCTCCGTTCCAGCCGCAGGAGCCGCCGGTTGCCTGGCATACGCCGGGTCCCCCGGCAGTGCGCCGCGACGCACAGGCCCAGGGCATCGCCGTGGTCGGGCTGTTGTCGGCGCTGCTGGACGGGGCTGGACGTGAGCCGCTAGCCACGGTCAAGGCCGGCGGCGTGGGCGTGCGCGAGCTGACCCGGACGGCGAAGACGCTGGGCGTGACGGCGTCGACCGTGCGGCTGCTGCTGGCCGTCGCAACGGAGGCTGGGCTGGCCGAACTCGGCGAACGCGTGATCCCGACGGCCGCATACGACCGCTGGCTCAAGCTCGGTCTGGACCGGCGGCTCGCGGTGATGCTCAAGGCATGGCGCGACCTGGACTATCTGCCGTCGTCGCAGACTGGGCCTTGGGTTCCGGAGCACCTCCAGAGCCGGTCTGCGCAAGCCCGGATGGCCGCGCTGCGGGCGCTGGGCGACCGGGCGACGACGAACCTCGAGCAGGCGGCGCAGTGGATGTGGTGGCGGCAGCCGCTGACCTTCGGCGGCACCACGACCGTGCGCGGCATGCTGGACGAGGCCGCGACGTTGGGGGTCCTCGGCGCGGGCGCTGTCGGCCCGGCCGGGCGTGCGCTGCTGGCCGGCACGGACATCGCCGAGGTCGTCGGCGACCTGGGTGAGGTCGCCCGTACCGCCCGGCTGCAGGCCGACCTGACCGCGGTCGTGGCGGGAACACCGAGCCCAGAGCTGGCAGAGCTCCTCGGTGCGGCCGCCGTCGTCGAGTCCCGCGGCACAGCCACGACCTGGCGCTTCAGCCCAGCTACGGTACGCGGCGCGTACGACGCAGGCTGGACCGAGCGCCGCCTGATGAAAGCCCTGACGAAGATCGCCGAAGGCGGACTGCCGCAACCACTGGTCTACCTGCTCGCCGACGTCGCCCGCCAACACGGGTCGGTACGGGTCGCGCCCGTGGCCAGCACCCTGGTCAGCGACGACACCGCGTTGCTGGTGCAGATCTGCGCCGACAAACGGCTGGACAAGCTCAACCTGCGTCTGCTCGCCCCGACCGTGCTGGCCAGCCAAGCCACCACGGCCGACACGATGGCCGCCCTGCGCAAAGCCGGCTACGCGCCCCGCCAGCAGAACGCCGACGGCCGCGACGTCATCGAGAAGACCCGCCGCCACCGCGCCTGACGGGCAGGAGAACACCATGTTGATCGTACGCGCGACCAAGAAACTCCTCGATCACACCAACCCACCGCAGGCTGTCGAAGGAGACCACGACACGACCCTGCTGGGCCCGTGGTACGCCACCGCGCTGTTCTGGCGGCCCCGGCTGGCACTGCTGGTGAACGAGCGAACCCTGCTGCCGCTCCTGCTGCCGCTGGCACCAGCGCGCAGCCTTCCCGCCCGCGTCCCCGACGAGATCGCGACGGTGCTCAACGCCCACCAGGTGCCCAAGGCCCTCATCGCCGACGAGCTACGACACATGCAGGACTGCCGATTCGCCACGACGGCCAACCGCAGCGTCGTCGGGATCATGAACGAGTTCACCAAGCTCGCCGAGATCTACACCGACGATTCAGCCCACCCCAACCTCGTCACACTGTCGCTGCGGCTGGCCACGACGCCCTGCAGCCCTCTGTACGCCACGAACGTCAGCCCCGACCGCGAGCTGGCAGCACTGGTCGGCTCCACCGCTGCCCGATCAGGGAAGGGGGTCGACGGCATGCAACATGGCGAGTAGACCGTCGATCGCCCCCCACTCATTGAGCTGTTCTCGGTAACCGGGCGTCACGGTGTGTGACGGGGCGGTTGGAGGCGGTGAGTGACGCGCCGAAGGTGTTGTGCTGCAACAGAAAAGGGTGAGGCCCGTGTAGGAAGTGGTCTTCTCACGGATCAACTTCACACAGGGGCCTCACGTGTCTGCCAGTGTCACATACACCTGCGTGCTCCCCGCACGCGAGGAGACAGTCCTGTTCGTGTCAGCCCTGCTGCACGCCCGGCGCCAGCGCCAGGGCACCCGCCGTGGGCGGCGGGCGCTGACCTGCCACCAGCAGGCGGTTCTGGTCATACGGTGGTTCCTCGACGGCACCCGCGTCCGGCAGTTGGCAGCCGACAACGCCATCTCGGTGCCCAACGCCTACCGCTGCCTGCACGAGGGCATCGCCGTCCTGGCCGACCACAGACCGTCGCTGCGCTCGGCGCTGCTGGCGGCGAAGATCGCCGAACATCCCCACGTCAACATCGACGGCACCCTGATCCACACCGACCGGTGCGCCGCACCCGGCCCAACCACCGGCGTGGACCTCTGGTGGTCGGGAAAGCATCACCACCACCGCGGCAACATCCAGGTCATATCGTCACCAGACGGGTGGCCGCTGTGGACCTCCGACGTCCGCCCAGGACGTGAGCACGACACCACCTGCGCCCGCACCCACCCCGACATTCTGCCCGACCTCACCGCCTGGACCGAAGACGGCTTCCACGCTCTGGGCGACCTGGGCTACGAAGGCGAAGCCGCCATCTTCACCGTCCCGATCAAGAAGACGCCAGGCGTCAAGCTCACCGACGAGCAGAAGCAGACCAACTGGCTGCAGGCCCATGCGAGAGCCCGCGCCGAACAGGCCAACGCCCTGCTCAAGACGACATTCAGAGCCCTACGCCGCGTCAGCCTCGACCCCAGCCAGATCGGCAGAATCGTCGCCGCCGCACTCGTACTCCTGCACATCGAACACGGCCGAACCACATAATCACCCACCGTCACAAGTGGTTACCGAGAATGGCTCACTGCATCCGAACGCCCTGACCTTCGCCGCTGCACCGGCACCCACCGACAGCCGAACCTTCGAACGTCGTCGCATGCCCGCCGACTCTATCTCTGTAGATCGATTCTGTGGCAGTCCGACCTGCGCGACTGGCAGGCCTTCCGTCAAGCGAGGGTTGACGCCGTCCGTCGCGACGAGGCGGTGGTGACCCGCCCTACCGTGCGGCGGTGCGACGGTCGCCGCGCCCCGGCCGGCTGCCGGCCCACCAACTCCTCACCAAAACGGCCTGTTGTTCTGCGGCGGCCCTCCGGGCTTGCCGCTTTCCGCGCCAGCCGCCGGGCGTCCGGCGTGACGGCCACAAAGCGACAGCGGCAGCGGCCGGCGCGCGCCCTGGCGGCAGCGCGTGCGGCCCGTTCAGGGCCGCCTTGACAGATAGGAAGTTTAAACAATCCCGGTGATGCCCGGAGCGGGATCACTGAGAGTCAACGCCCCTCGCGATGCTCGGGACTCACTACTCGGCCCGGCGAACAGCCTGCTCAAGACCACCTTCCGGGCGCTACGCAACATCAGCCTCTGCCCCTGGAAGATCGGTGACATCGTCGCGGCAGCCCTGGTCATCCTTCACATCGATCGCGAACGAACCACCTGATCACCCAACACCACGACCCGTTACCCGGCAGGGCTCACTGTTCGCCCCGGGCGGCAGCAATTGCACCAATAATATCCACAAGTGGAATGTGTATATCCGGCGAACCGGAGCAAAGCACTCATCCGACGGCTATCGAATGACGATATTGAGTGCCTGCGCCTCCTGTGGCATACTTCGGGTTCCGTCACCTGGGGTGCGTCGTCGGTGCCGACCGGCATAGCGAAAGGACATCGGATGACCCAATTCCGGGCACTCGCCGGCTAC
Source organism: Micromonospora sp. NBC_01412 (assembly GCF_045040215.1). Taxonomy (NCBI): domain Bacteria; kingdom Bacillati; phylum Actinomycetota; class Actinomycetes; order Micromonosporales; family Micromonosporaceae; genus Micromonospora; species Micromonospora sp. NBC_01412. The sequence continues at coordinate 4,210,464 of NZ_CP109528.1, read as the reverse complement.
GTGGGCCAATTGCAGCAAAAAAGCATGTGGTGCTGGAATGCGACTACCGTCAGCATCACCCATCACTACGACAAGATGACCGACTGGACTCAGTGTAAATTGGCCACCGCGGTGCTCAACGATAGGTACAGTGGGTGGTACACGCAGAACCCTGGCCAGCCAAAGTTCGATTGCTGCGGACCCAATGGGGGGCCTTGGAACTGCGACGAGGGCGGGTGGCCGGATGAAGGGCCACTGCAAACAGTCGGGCATAAGGCCGATGGCCCGAGGCTCGGAGTGCTGTCGAAGCAAGAGATCGCACAAGAGGTGGCAGACAACCGGCCGATTCTCCTGAATATTGCGTGGGCAGGCGGTGGCGGCCACATAGTAAACATCTTCGGGTATAGTCATCTCGCAGATGGCACCGTGACAGATGTCTGGGTGCATGACCCGTGGGACGGCACGTACATCATCCCGTACGAGGAGTTGCGGGACGAGTACAAAACCAACGGCACTTGGACCGCTTCCATGAAATCTCAGCCCTAAGGAGGTTCGCAATGCCGTTGAACATGCCTGAGCCGCCGGGGCGGATGCGGGAGGAAACACGCGCCAAGCTCGGCCGCGTCGCTGGAGTTCGAGGCATGGGCCTGCCTGCGCTGGGCGCGGCCGCCCCCGAGAACGTGGAGGTGTCCACCCCACACCAGGTGTTCACCATGGGACTAGACGATGTCGAGGCCGGTGGCGGCCTGGAGCGGGCACGCCCGGGGGGCTGGCGCTTCCTGCTTGAGTCCGGCGGCGAGGTCATCGCCAGTGCCGAGACTGCGGAAACACCGGAAGGCGCTCGTCCACCAACCTTCAACGAAGGCCCCTACGTGGGAGCCACCGCGACCGCGGTGAAGGCCGCACGGGCGCTGCCGCAGCTCGCGACAGCCCGTTTCGAATTACGGCTGCTACGGATCCCCGCGCTGTACCTGATGGCCCTGTGGCTGCACTCACCCACCACCGACCTGCTCATACCGCTGGCGCCCTCACCGATCGGAAGCGAGGGCAAAGTCGTACCACCACCGGTGTTCTTCCGGGAACTCGCCGCCCACGCCCGCACCCGGGGAGCCAGTGAACCAAGCCAGGGAGCAGGCCAACCGCGTCCCAACCGGTAGAAGGGACCAGGGAGCACCGGCTCCCTAACGGGGCACACGAACGAGGACGACCTTGGGGTGGTGCGGATGGCCTGTCACAGCAGGTCATCCACACACCGCCAGTTCGGCTCCGTCTGGGCTTGACCCGGTTTGACGGACATCCCAGTTCAGAGGGGCTGTGTGCTCCTCCGGAGGATGTTTCATCATGGAAGGCATGGGTAAGAAGGCTCTGTTGCATTGCCGGATCGGTGGGGCACGCCGAGCCGCGTCAGCGGGCACTGGTCAGATCGCTCGTGCCAGTTCGGTGAACGCGGCGGCAACCCGGTGTAGCGGTGGGACGTCGGTGGCGAGTTCGTAGTGTCCACGGCGTAGGTTCTGGATGAAGGCGTGGCCGGTGATGATCGTCCGGGCGGTACGGTCGGTGCGGAGCCCGCGCATCGGTCTGAGCCGGTGCTTGAGCTGGCTGTGATCGGCCTCGATCGGATTGTTGGCGTGCCGCTCGACGTGGTGCCACGCCGACGGGACCAGGTCCTCCAGCACCCTGGCGTAGACGGGAGCGGCGTCCGTCACGACCTCGCTGGGCGTGACCTTCAGTGTGGACAGCGCCCGATGAAAGAACCTCCGGGCCGCGGCGGCGTCCCGACGCGTCGAGACGAGCACGTCGATAGCCTGCCCGTACTGGTCGACGGCCCGATACACGTACCGCCAGACACCGTTGACCTTGACGTAGGTCTCGTCCACGTGCCAGCGGTCACCCGGTGAGTGGCGGGCGAAGCGGGCGGCGTCGGCCAGCAGCGGGGTGAACCGCTGTACCCACCGGTAGACGGTGACGTGATCCACCTCGACACCGCGTTCGGCCAGCAACTCCTCCACATCCCGGTAGGACAGGTTGAACCGCAGGTACCAGCGCACCGCCAGAACGATCACCTCAGGCGGGAACCGGAACCCGACGAATGCTGACGTAGGTGGGGACCAGGACTGGACACCAGACGACGACCTCACCGGCCAAGCAGACCACACCGGTCAGCCCGTAGTCGATCAAGCCTACGTTGAATGCAACAGAGCCCCCGGTCATACCGATGACAGTGCGTGAAGACTTCACGGACGTGAGGTGAGAGTGCTTGCGCCGACCGTGAAGATCGTCCGGCCGTTCTCATCCTCGACGCTGAAGTGCAAACGGATTACTGCCAACCGGTTCCCGACCTGGTCCCGGGCCCATTCGAGCACATCACACGGGAATTCAAGCCCTACTGGAAACTCGACCCCAGGTGCCAGCCGATCGGCGTCATCGAAGACCGGGACCTTGTCGATAAGCGACACGACGGTGCCGTCTGCCTCGTTCAGGTGCACCTCCACCCAGCCTGGCCAGTCTTCATCGATCCACCGGACTGCTTCGACGTGGACATAGTGCATGGCAAAGATGGTCCTCCCCTGGGGCGACCGGCAGGACTCAACCTGCCGCGTGCTACACGCTATGCGCATCCGGATCTGCCGCCGATCGGGCGTCACGTTGAGTAACAGGCGACGCTCGAGGCACGACCTTGCCGATGACAGTGCGGGCTAACCGCCAGCTGCGCATTCGTGCGAGTGTCGATGCAAAGGTGCCCCCGCTGCGAGGGGGTGGTTCCGCTATCGACGAGGCCAAGACTGAAACCGCAGCGTCAAGACCGCAGATATCAGCCAGGCCGTCAGCGCTGGGGGCTGCGCGTTAACTGCCTTCGACGGCAGTCCACAAGCACCGCAAGCGTCAACAGCGCCAAGCATGCAACGAGGGCCACGATTCCGGTCATCGGGCCGAAGTCGTGACTGAAGGGCGTGTAGAGAAAGATCGTTATCCACATAGCGGAGGCAAGGAGCAGCCTTGCCGCACCCGTCATCATCAGCCGCTTCTGGTGCTCGCCCCGCCGCTTGGCACGCCAACCGACGACCACCTGCCAGAGCGCGTAAACGCTCAAGACTGCATTCAATACTACGCAAACGACGAACAGAGAATCATCAGCCACGTCAGCTCCCACGCCGCCCGGGAAGTCCGCCCACGGGCGCCACGGTACGCGACGATCAACACCTTCGCGGTCCCCGGCACCGCCGGACGACAGGCGGGTGCCTGCCAGGCGAGGGCAGCGGCGAAGGTACGCGCGCGATCGTCTCCCTCGAGAAGGGCACAGAAGCCTTTGCGCTCTTTACCCAGCGGTGCACTGATCTGCCGCCGTCCGTGCGCGCACGCCCAACTCGGAACCGTCACGTTCCGTGACAGGAGCCCGCAGCCGGCGACCGCCATGACGAGGCCAACATGACCTCGATCGACCGCTGATACCCAAGGAGGCACAACTTCGTGGGGCGCAACGAAGACCCACCACACTGTGGTTACGAGCGCCCAAGGCGGTGTCGAGACACGCGTCAGGGCTCCGGCGAAGTTCGTCAGGTGAGTTCCGAGTAACGCCAGCCGGGGCCGTGCACGGACGTCGTGGCGGTCAACGGCAATGAGGGTCGGTGGTGTGCCGGCAGTGGCGCACGGGGGCAGGGTCAGCTCAGCCGGCCACCTGACTGCTCGGCCTCCTGGCGAACCAACACCACGAACTCCAACTCTCCGGGCTCCGCCGCATCCGATGCGGCTCCGCCCTCATCGGAGGGCCGCGTGGGCTCGTCGTCGGCGTACTCGCTGAACAGCAGCCGACACGACGCGATCCCGTCGAGCAGGTGCTCCAGCAGATCCCGCGCCGGGCGCCGCGGATCCAACAACGTCGCCCGTACCGGCTCCGACGCCAACACCTCCGCCTGCTGACCCGCAGACAATCCAACGACCAACGACTGAATCCGGGCGTAATCGGCGGCCACCGCCTCCGGATCGACGATCACACCCTCACCGGCCGCGACAGCAGCCCGAAGCAGATCCATCACCACCCGACGCGGAGAAACCCCGTCATCTACGATCCGGCCCGAGCCGGTACGCGTCCTGGACGGCCTCGTTGAGCATCACGACGAGGTAGAGCGCCAGGGACACCCGGCATCCTTCGTACTCGCGCAGCAGGCGGAGCCGGGCCGGCGAGCAGGGCCATTCGGCACCGCAGGCTCGGCACCGCCACAACGGGCGCATCGGCAGGTGCGGGCGGGGCGGTTCGGCACGCGTCACCACCGACCACCCCGCCCACGCCACTCCTGCGCCAACGTTGGGCAGCCGGCCCGGCCCACCCCCGGCGAATCGGGAGTGGAATCCTTCGCCAGCCGATGATTGTCCTTGCCCGCTGTGGCAACCGGTCCCATCGCCCGGGTGTGCGACGCGGATCCCGTCGCCGACCGCTGAGCTGCCAGCACACCGCCCTCACCTCGGCTGGGACGGGCACCCGGCGGGGTCGCGTGATGGGTGCAGTGGCGGCGATGCCGGCCGTTTGATCGCCCGGCCCCACCGGGTGCGGTTGCTTCGCGCCCGAGCAGAAGGCGCCAGCCCCGGCGCAGCCTCTGGGACGCCGTCGACAGACCCTGCATTCGCCACGGCGAGTCGAGCGGATCCGGGGCCGGCGTCGGAAACCGTCCATCGGGCTGGACGGTGTGGGATGAGACGTACAGAGTCATGACCAGCTCTCCAGAAACCCGGCCGGAGTTGTGGTGGTCGAGGGCGGTGGCAGCGTGTGGATGGCGGGCACGCGCACCTGGGCGACGACGCCAGTGCCGCCCGGAGCAGCAGGGCCGATCTTTAGCCAAGTCGTATCACCGGTCACGGGGCCTCCCCCGGATCCCGGGTCCTGCGTTCTTCGCGGAATCCTGCTGGAGGTTGCTCTGCGTGCAGGCATGCTCCTACCCCCGTTCCGACAGGCACCGAGGGGGTGGGCACGGTGTCGCGGCTCTGGGAGCACATCTGCCCCGTGCCGCACCCGCCTCGGGCCGTCACGTCGACCGGTGTTGACTCCGGCCGGGACACGGGCGGCTCGGTCTGGCTACCCAGGTTTCAGGACTTTGCCCGGACCGTTCCGCCTACGCGTTTCCTGGGGTCCACGATCGCTTCATGGCGAGCGGGGAGATAGACCCAGCGTGGCAGGTCACGGTGGACCTCATCGTGTCTGAGCTGGACCAATCCCCGCGCGTCGGCGATCGACGGCTATTCGGCGGCTGGGTTCAGAGAATTTGCCACCGACGGATCTCTGCGCCGTCGTCGACAAGGCCCGCAATCCGATGACGCACCTCCTCGGCAGCATCGGTTCCGGGACGGGACTTGCGGGCGTTGGTCGCGATCATCTGCAGCTCGCGGAGCTGGCACAGCTCGTCGAAGCCGGGCCAAGAGGTGGCATCCCAGCCGTAGGCGGTGGTGAAGTCGGCGAAGGCCGCCGGGCCGGGAGGGTCGAACCGGCGGCAGTGAACAGCGACCGTCGCGATGTCCCACTCCCGGGGCCCGAGCACGGCACCGTCCCAGTCGGCCAGCACGGGCGTGCCATCGAAGCGCCGAAGCGCGTTGCGGATCTGCGGGTCGGACTGGATGAGGCTCGGACCGTGGGGAAACTGCATCGCCTCCCAGCCGGCAGCCAGCACCTCGAGCCGGTCCATCAGCAGATCCTGCTCCATGCCGTTCAGGATCTCCGAACGGGCGACGGACCGGGCGATGCCGTTGATCGGCTGCAGGACCGGCAGCGGTATCGGCGGGGCGGGCAGAGCATGCAGGTCACGAAGAAGTGTTCCGAGTTCGGCGACGGTGATCGGGCGGTGGTCGGCAGAGTCCAGTCGCTGCCAGACCGTGACGGCGTGACCGCTCACCCGCAACGGCTGTGCCAGGCCCGGATGCAACTCCACCGTCGGGAACCGTCGAGCGGCCAGCCAGTCCACCACGGCTACCACCGCACGCACCCGTTCGATGCCAAGGTCACCAGGGGCGATCTTGATCACCACGTCACGGACGGCGTAGACGGCGTTGGTGTGGTGCCGGAGCAGGGCTGCCTCCGATTCTGGGTAACTCAGACGACGACACACCTCGGCAAGCACCGGTCGGGTGCGCGCCTCGACGAACATGGGGCTCCTAGGGACCGAGTGCAGCGGCTGTGCTCCCCAGCCTACGGGCGCGCTCGCGGCACACCTGCACGTAGTCCGTCAACGCGGCCACCTCACCACGCCGGTTGCTACCAGGGATCGCCGACGCCACATCGGTGGCCCGGATCAGGACGATCTCCGTCCGCTGTCTCTCGGGCAGGTCCGCGACGGCCTCGCGTGCGGTCACGGCCGCTTCGGCCGCCCGTCGGTCGTGGGCAAGGCACATCGACCTGTCCAGGGCAATGAGTGCCGCGTCGATCGATACCGCTGGAGCCGCCCCGTACAGCCGCAACGCCTCGTCCTGGACCCGGTACGCCTCCGCCGTGTCGCCCAGCCACGTGTACGTCCCGGAGAGGTACAGCAGCAACCGCTTCGCCGGAAACCTGAACGCCACGTCGGTGTCCTCGTCGCCGGCCTGGTCGAACATCCGGCGTGCCTGGTCGATGGCCGCCCGCGCCTGCCCGGTGGCCCCGACCCGGGCCAGAGCCCGAGCCCGGCCCGCTGCCGCCAGGGCACCTGACGGCGAGGCGGTCGAGGTCACCGCCAGTGCCTCCTCAGCGACAGCGACGGTCTGACGCGGATCTCCGAAGTAGTAGGGCAGCATCGCCGCCTGGGCCCGCACCAGCACCCTCAACCGCGCCTGTCCACTGTCATCCGCCGCATGAATCGCCGTGCGGTACCACCGTCGGGCCTCGCCCACATCCCCCAGCCGCATCAGCGCATCGGCACACATCGTCGCCAACAGCGCCGCCACCCCCGACAACCGGGCCTGGACCACCGCCGGCTGACGCCGACGCGACAGGACCTGAACCTCCCGGCAGTCAGCGGCCAACAGCGACAACATCACCTGGGGCGAAGCAGACGGGTACACCCGCATGTGCTCGCCGGCCGATTCCTCGATCAGATCCAGATGCCGCGGAGCGACACTCGCCGATGCCAAAGCCTCGTCAAGTTCCAGCCGGAGCCGAGCAAGACCGCTCACCTCCACGCTGGTTCCCTCACCCGCCAACGGCCGCTCCGCCCCGATGCCCGCACTGGTCGCGCGGCTGGCATCCTGCACCGCGCCCGCGTCGTCGGTCCGGCCGAGCCCCATCGCCGGACGCGGAATACTCAGGCCGACCGCGATCCGTTCCAGTACCTCGTAGGCCGTGACCTGCCGGACGCCCTTGGCGATCTCCGCGGCACGGTTTGGTGAGACGCCGACGAGAGCCGCGATCCTGCCATAGGACACACCGCGAGCATGGAGAAACCGGAAGGCAGCGGTCACGTCCCGCCGCTGCAGGAACTCGCCGATCGGCCGACCATTCCAGACTCCAGAACTCCACCACTCGGGATCCACCTGCACGCCCACGACCACCCCCGCCCGGACGACCAATCCATCGATCAGCAGCTCAGCGCATCAGGCCTGTGACGGCAAGTCAACATGCAGGCCGGCGCCGACGAACATCCACCAAGAATCGAGGCACACCGCACCGCCCGGAGCCCCCACGGTGGGCCCTCACGGTGACCAGCCCCGGGCGCGATCACGCGTACGGAACACCACCAGGCATGATCACCAACACGGACGAGCCGCACCAGGAGCCTGGAAAACCGACCAGCGTCCACGACCACGCCACCCGTCCGCTGAGGGCCGCACCAGTCCAACGGCTCCCGAGCACCCACCGAGCACCCGACTACCGACACGGAAACGAGAAAGGCTCCGACCCAGGGTAAAACCCCAGGTCAGAGCCTTGCTGCTGGTGCGCCGCCAGGGACTCGAACCCCGAACCCGCGGATTAAGAGTCCGCTGCTCTGCCAGTTGAGCTAGCGGCGCTCGTTGGCAACGGGGAGAACATTAGCATGCCCTCTGGAGCACGCTCCAATCCGATACCCGGCTCCCCCCTTCGGGCAGGCTTACCGGACATAAACTATCAAACTACCGGCCCATACGCCCGCAGGCGACACTTCCTGGCCTTCATGCGGCACGATGTCCGCCAGGTACGCGAGAACAGAGGTGGGAATGGGCAGGTTCGCGCGGGTCGGGGCGATGGTGGGGGCCCTGAGCCTGATGGCGTCGCTGGCACTGACCGGGTGCGGCGATGACCCGAAGAAGGCGGAGTTCGTCGGCGGCACCCCCACCGCCGGCAGCAGCGTCGCTGCGGAATCAGGGACGGCCCCGGCCGCGCCGGCCGCCAGCGCCGGCCCGCCGCTCACGGTCAGTCCGGCGGACGGCGCGAAGAACAGGCCGGTCAGCGCCGAGATCTCCGCGGAGATCCCCGAGGGCGGCAAGGTGACCGACGTCGCCCTCACCGCCGCCAACGGCGGCAAGGTCGAGGGCCGCTGGCGCGCCGACGGCTCGTCGTGGGTTCCGAACAGCGCCTTGAAGTACGGCACCCGCTACACCGCCGTCGTCACGGCCGCCGGCGAGGGTGGCGAGACCCGGCAGGGCACCAGCACCTTCACCACGATGGCCAAGCCGAAGTCGACGATCGCCTCCGGGCTCTACCTGTTCAGCGACAAGACGTACGGCGTCGGGATGCCGGTGGTCGCCGAGTTCCACCCGGGCATCCCGGCCAAGGACCGGAAGGCGGTGCAGAAGCGGATGTTCGTCCGCACCGACCCGCCGCAGCCGGGTGCGTGGCACTGGGTCTCCAACGGCACGCAGGCGTACTACCGGGCGCCGGAGTACTGGAAGTCCGGCACCACGATCACCGTACGGATCGCGCTGGCCGGCATCCCGCTGAGCAACGGCAAGTACGGCAACGTCGACCGGAGCGCCACCGCCAAGATCGGCCGGTCGTTCGTCATGAAGGTCGACAACGCCACCAAGAAGATGACCGTCTACGAGGACGGCCAGGTCGTTCGCACGATCCCGGTCAGCCTGGGCAAGAAGAGCACCCCGTCCTCCAGCGGCACGATGGTCGTCATGGAGAAGAAGGAGTCGACGACCTTCGACACCCGGGACGATCCCAACCCGGCCAACCGCTACGTCACGGAGATCGACTTCGCCCAGCGGCTCACCTGGGGCGGCGAGTACATCCACGCCGCGCCATGGTCCGAGCACGTGCAGGGGCGGCAGAACGTGTCGCACGGTTGCGTGAACGTCTCGACGGCGCACGCGAAGTGGCTCTTCTCGCAGACCAAGGTCGGCGACCCGATCACCATCAAGGGCACCGAGCGCAAGCTCGTCGCCGGTAACGGCTGGACGGCCTGGAGTCTGAGCTGGGCCGAGTTCGTCAAGGGCAGCGCGCTGCCGGTGCCGGAGGGCGGCTCCGGCCCGGCTCTGGCCTGACGAGACGACCGCCGCGGGAGGGCGAGGCGCCCGATTTTCGGGTGCCCCGCCCTCCCGCCGTTCAGGAACAGCGTTCGCGAGGGTCGACATTTTATCAGCATTCGGACATGATGGTCGGCGTGTTTCTCTTCACCCCCCGCAACGGGTACGTGTTTCCGTGCGTCAGTGAGAGACGATGGCAACCGGGGCACCACGACAGTGAGGGAATCATGCGCGCGACCCAGGACCAGCTGACCCGGCGGGACGGCCGCCGCCGGATGTTCGCGGCGGGGCTGCTCGCCGCCGTACTGGCGGTCACCTCCGCCTGCACGAACGACGGCGGCGGGGGCAAGTCGCCGGCCTGGCAGGGCGGCGGCGAGAGCGCACCGAAGGCCACCGCCACGATCACCGGGCCCACGGCCGACGCCAAGGACGTGCCGGCGTCCACCGGCATCGCCTTCACCACGAAGGACGCGAAGGACACCGCCGTCGAGCTGAAGGACTCCGCCGGCGGGGCCGTCGAGGGCAACCTGGCCGCCGACGGCGGGAGCTGGCTGCCGAAGGGCGCCCTGAAGTACGGCGAGACCTACACCGCCACCGTCACCGCCACCGGCGACGACGACAGGCCGGCACAGGCGACCAGCACCTTCACCACGATGGCGAAGCCGAGCAAGCAGGTCCGGATCAGCAGCTTCCTCGGGGACGGCCAGGTCGTCGGCGTCGGCATGCCGCTCATCGTGAAGTTCAGCCGGGCCGTCCCGGAGGACTACCGCGACGACGTCCAGCGCCGGATGACGGTGACCTCCACGCCCGCCCAGGAGGGGATCTGGCACTGGGTCAGCCCCACCGAGATCCGGTTTCGGCCGAAGGAGTTCTGGAAGGCCGGCACCGCCGTCTCGTACCGGATCCAGGCCGGCGGCCTGCCCCTCGGTGACGGCTGGTACGGCCGGGCCGACCTGTCGGTCGACGTCAAGACCGGCCCGGCGGTGATCATGACGGTCGACAACAAGACCAAGCGGATGACCGTCACCAAGGACGGCAAGGTGATCAAGACCATCCCCGTCAGCCTGGGCAAGAAGAGCACCCCGTCCTCCAGCGGCACCATGGTCGTCATCGAGAAGCTGCGCAAGACGGTCTTCGACACCATGGAGGAGCTGGGCCCCGAGGAGGGCTACCGCACGAAGATCGACTACGCCCAGCGGCTCACCTGGGGTGGCGAGTTCATCCACGCCGCCCCCTGGTCGGAGGGGCAGCAGGGCAGCGTCAACGTCTCGCACGGCTGCGTGAACGTCTCGATGAAGAACGGCGCCTGGCTGTTCGCCAACACCCGGGTCGGCGACCCCATCACCGTCAAGGGCACCGAGCGCAAGCTCGCCAACGGCAACGGCTGGACCGACTGGAACATGAGCTGGGACGAGTACGTCAAGGGCAGCGCCCTGCCGTACGACCCGGACGCCGCCGCCTCCCCGAGCGCCGAGGCCACCCCCGGCGACACCGCCGAGACCCCCAGCGCCGAGCCGACCACCTGACCGGCAGCCCCGGACACGACGAAGGCCCCCTCCGTACGGAGGGGGCCTTCGTGTAACGGGTGACTGATGGGAATTGAACCCACGACAACCGGGACCACAACCCGGTGCTCTGCCAACTGAGCTACAGCCACCATGCTCCCCGCGCCGGCTGGGCCGGGCGGCGTGCGGACTAATAATAGCCACACCCCCACCATCCACGTCCACCGGGTTCCGCACCCCTCGCGCCTGCACCACGTCAGGAGCGGCGACGGGGCGGGAGGGCGGGAGCGAGCTCCGCTAGAGGGCTGCGATGGTCGGGTCCGCGCCGAGGCCGCCCTCGCGCTGCAACTGCTCCTCGAACATGACGAAGGTCTTGCGCCTGATCCCGTGGATGAGGGCGCGCTCCTCCGTCGTCAGGCGTCGCCGCTCGGCAGCTGCGGCATCCTCGATCGCCCGCACGGTCCCATAGAGGGCGAAGATCGGACCCTCGCCTCGGAGGTAGCGACCGCGGTCATGCTCCGTCCACTGAACGAATTCGTCAGGGGCCAGCGGAGTGATTTCGCCGCCAACGGCGAACAGAATATCCTCCACAAGGTCGTCAGCCGGGTCCCAGCCCCCGGATTCCACGGACAGGCGCCACGCCTTGACACCGCCCTCCGCAGAGGCGTTCATCTTGACCGGGGACTTGTAGTAGCTGAAGTAGGCAGGCAAGACAAGGCCCGGCATCTGCGCCACGTAAATCATCCATCCAGGGTCGACTGAAGGGCACGCCAGAAATACTGCTGCTCCTGGGCCAGAACGCCATTCCAGATGGCCTGTTCCATGGCGGACATGCTACGGCCTTGTGCCTTGGCCAGAGCCTTGAGGTCTCGGCGCACCTTGTAGAGCGCATGCTCCCACGACGCCACCTCGTCAAGCGCCGCCAGGTGGAGGCGAAACTCGGCCACGTGCCCCGATGACGTACGGAGCATCATCTGCACGTCGCGATAGCCGCTGGCCTGAGGTTTCACTAGGCGGTCATCGAACTCCAGGATGTCGAAGTCGGGATGGCCGGCCAGCATATCGAGGGCGTCGTAAACGTCGGACAAGAAGTTGAAGGAAACCTTCGCCGCCGCGAGATCCGTCAGAAGCGAAACATTTCCGTGGTAATTGACTATCTTGTCCTCGACTCTTTGCCTGTCCTTGGGATGCGGACGTGAGTCGGCATGCGCACCGGCACGTGATCGTCTTGCCAGTTCCTCCGCGAGGGCCGTAACTTCAGCCTGCGCAACGACCGCCTCCAGGTAGAGCTCATCGAGGTAATTGGCCCGGTAGGCCGGGTCATCTCGGCGCTCAAGATCGAAGCCAGGCTGAATCGCCCGTTCTCCCGCATGGGTGAATGAAGCGCTGAGGCTGCGCTGGCTGTCGTTCAGGGGAGTCGGTTGCACTGCGGGAGGGGCTTCGTCGGCAACTGCTGCGGCCCCGCGTTGCGCAATGTCGTCCAGCACTTCCCCGAGCACGTCGATGGCCTGCTGATGATTGGCCAGATCGTGAAGCGTCAGCGGACGCGCCGTCAGCGAGCCCGCGAGCGCCGGCGACGCGAGGATCATGTGGGCCAGGTCCGGCCGATGCGCCAGTTGCGTGGCCAGCGTCTCGGCGAGCATCGGCTCGCCTTTCGGCGGGGTGTGCCACGTGTCGTGGAGCATGGTTCGGACCCGATCGTCGCCGAGCAGTCCCGCCACGGCATGCGCTGCCGGCTCGTCGAGGGACGGCACGAGCCTTCGCAGCGTCGACGCGTCCGCCTCGGCCGCGAACTCCGCAGGAGTCACCCCGGCCGCGAAGATCTCTTCGAGGTTCCGGCCCTCCAGGACGACGGTACGGTCGGAGACTCCACTCGCCTGTCGGTGGGCGCGGGCCTGATCGCGAGCCTGCCGCTGGGCCGGCGAATCGGAGGGCCCGTCTCCGCTGTCAGGTGAGGGATGGGGAACAGCGGGCCGCCCGGCTTCACCTGGTTCAGCTGCCCCCGCAGGAGCCGACCCGGGGCCTTCGAGCAGGTGGACCCGGTTGACGTACAGCTCGTCGTCCGACGGGTCGTCCGGCCCGGGCCGCCACTCCCGCGTCCGGTCCTCGGGCGAGGGCTGCTCGTCGGTCACCTCGGCGCGCTGGCTGAACGTCCCCGGCGGGGCGCCGGGCAGCGGCATCGGACGACCGTTCGGGCCGAGGACCAGGGCGTCGATTCCTGTCACGTTGTGCGGGGCCGGCCCGCCGCTGTGCGTGTAGATCGGCATGTCCGAGACGGCGCCGCTCTGCGGGTCCAGGTAGAGCACGCTCCCGTTCTGGTTGAGCGCCACCCAGGCGTGCGATCCGCCGCCCTCGTACGTGGTGATGAGGAACGCGTAGCTGCCGTGACCGCCGGCCCGCAACTGACCCTCCAGGCTGCCGAACCCCCGGCTCACCGCGTTCCACGTGTCCCCCGGGGAAGCTTCCTCATCGGGGTCCACAACCTTCTGGAAGCGCCCGCCGGTGGTGTCCTCCACCCGCGCCGGGCCGTCGATCTCACCGCCGAGGGGCCGGGTGATGTCCCCGGCGGCGTACCCGTCGAAGGTGCGGGGTGCGGAGACCCGAGGACGCCCGTGCATCCACGTCTCGTAGAAGGAGAGGGTGCAGTCCAGGCAGTTGATGCCCCGGGTGGGGTCGGCGGCCGGGCCACCGTCGTTGGCCAGCCGGAACCAGCCGCCCCGCCGGGGGTCGGCGGTCCGTAGGACCCGCCCACCGGCGTCCCGGGGCACAGCCTGTTCGAGGTCCGACTGGTGCAGCGCCAACGGCGGGCGCAGCCCGCCCCACTGCCCGTAGCGGCGGGACCGGTCGATCGGTGGCGGGTCGTCGTCGCCGGTCAGCGCCGAGGGGCCGTCGCCCTCCACAGCGCCGAGGGTGAGGGAGTAGTCGTCGCTGTTGATGCGCTCGAAGTCCTCCCGGTTGTCCACCTCGACGACCTTGGGGGCCACCCTGCCGGCGAGCACCTCCTCTGCGAGGCCCATCTGCCGGTGGTGCTGGCGCTCCTTCTGCCGGCCGTCCCGGACGAACTGGTCGGCGAGGTCACGGCGGCCTGCGCTGTTCAGGCTGTACGCCTCGCGAATCAGCCAGCGCGCCTGCTCGTAATGCCGCTCAGCCCCCTCACGAAGCTCGGCCGCGCGATCGCGTCGCCGCTTGTCCTCGTACCAGGCACGCTGCCGCTGGGAGTAGTCCTGGTACCGGCGCCGGTCGAACGCCTCGCGCTCAGCGGCCCACTGCGCCGCGTACCACTCGGGTGACCTCGGCACAGGAACGGTGGGATCCGTGCGACCGGGGTGTTCCGGCGCGGGCTGAGGGGTCGATTGCGGAGCCGGACGCGGGTGCGGATGTGGATGTGGATGTGGATGTGGATGTGAGTTTCCGGTCACCGGCAGGGGAAAGCGTGGCGGCGGAGTCGGATCGTGTCCCGTGACCGGGCTGTTCTGCCCGGTCGCTCCGAGTGGGCCGGCGGTGCCGTACGGCGACGCCGACACCACCGGTGGGAGGGTGGTCGGGTTCGTGCCGGACGCCGCCGGGATCGGCGATGAGTGCGGAGTCGACGTCGCGCCCGTCAGTGGAGCGGGGCTCGATCCGCTGGCGGTCGATGAGGTGCCGCCGCCGGCTGCCGGCGGCGGCCCTGTCTCCACGCCTCGGCTCCCGGGTTGGGTGGCGTCGGCCGGGATCGACGACAGCATCGGGTGGGCGGGCGCCGCTGCTTCCACCGAACCGGGGCCGGACTGCGGTGCGGAGGGCAGGCTGACCGCGGAATCTACGGTGCTGGCGGACAAGACCGGCGTCGCCGGGAGCCCGGGAGTGTCAACCGGGGGAACGAAAGGCACCTGCGCATGTGCGGGCGTCGTGGCGGTGGTCGGTGACTGAACGGCAGCGATCACACGCTCGGCCGGGGCGCCACCGTCCACGGGTTGAGGCTGGCCACCCTCCCTGCTCGTCATGCCGACGGTCGTCCCGGCGGCGGGGAGCTGTGCGCCGTCCGCCGTCGTCGGCACCGACCCGGCTCCGAGGTCCGGCGGGGCGAAGGACGCCCCGGCGAGGACCGCCATCCGGCCGTCCAGCCGGTGGTGCAGCGCCGCGTCGGTCTGCCCGGTGGCCGATCCCGTGACGCCCGACGCCGCCGCCCGTGACGCGTCCTCCAGCGACACGGGGCCCTGACCGGTGGCCAGGCTGGCCGCCTGCTCGGCGATCATCTCGCCGGTCATCTCGCGGCCGAAGTGCTCGCCGACCCGCGCCGCCCGGCCGGTCGCGTGCCGGCCGAGACCGGCCAGCGGCGCCACCGCCCCGCCGGCCAGCCCGCCGAGCGCGGACATTCCGGCGTCGGTCAGGTCCAGCCCGTGCCGGCGGCCGGTCGAGTTCTGGTACGCCTGCGTCGCGAGGGTTACCCCGGCCTCCTCGGCCGCCTCCTCCGCGCCGCCGAGTGCCGCCTTCCGGGCCAGGCCCCGCATGCCACCCTCGGCGACCCGCTTGGCGGCGCGTTCCCCGGCCTCCTTCAGGCCCCGTTTGAGGGTCTTGCGGGCCAGTTGCGCCATCAGCTTCTTGAAGATCTGCTGCACCACGAACCGGCTGGCGGTGATCGCGGCACCGGCGGCGGGCGAGGCGGCACCGGCGGTGAGCACCGCCGCCACGGCCAACGAGAGCAACTCGACGACGAGGATGCCCAGCTCGATCCAGACCTCGAGCTTCGCCCCCTCGATGTCGCAGCCGCACTCCTCGACCAGCCGGCCGAGGTCGCCGCCGACGGCCAGCAGGACCGGCAGCGGGGCCTCGTCGCCGTCGGCCACCCGCCGCCAGGCCGCGTCGAACGCCTCGGCCACCGCCCCGATGCCGCCGTACCCGCTCCGCACCTCACCAGCGGCGGCGATCGCGTCCCCGTGCGGCCCGGCCAGGGCCTCGGCCACGCCGTACCACTGGTCGGCGAGGTCCCAGACCGCCCGCTCGTCGCCCTCCGGCCACTCCACGCCGATCACCCAGTCGAGGGCCTCGTAGACCCAGCCGGGCAGCTCCCACGGCGAGTAGTCGAGCGGGTGCGGGATCGGGCTCGGCAACAGGCTCACGGCTGTCCTCGGGGTCGTCAGCGCCCGGCGGGCCGCTGGTCGGAGATCCGGTCGAGCCGTCCGGCGGTCCGGGCGTCCGTCTCCACGGAGTTGTCCACGGACCGCACCACGTCCTCGCCCAGGTTCTTCAGAGAGCGCCCGACACCCGCCCACGCGCGCAGCAGGGTCTCCTCGAATCCGCGGTACTGCTTCTCGAACGCCGCGCCGATGTCGTCGCGACCCCAGGGGCGGGCCGCGCTGGCCCCCGCGATCCGGTCGCCCACCTGCGCGCGCCGGGCGGTCACCGCCTCGCCGGCCGAGGTCAGGTCGGCGCCGCCACGCCGCGCGCGGCCCGGGTCCAGCCAGAGCTGCCCATCGGCCATGCCGCTCACTCCCCGCGCCGCATGACGGCGTCGACCCGGCCCAGCAGGGCCCCGAAGTCGCCGGTGCGGAGGAACTCCACCGACCCCGATCCGGCCGGCAGGTAGCCGGCGACCAACTCCTGTGTGGCGGCGACCGCGGCGGCGGTGGCCCGGTGCGCAGTCGTGGTGATCTTCCGGCTCAGCGCCTTGGCGTCCCGGTCCTGGAACACGGAGGGGTGGACGTCCACCGAGACAAGTTCGCCCCGGGCGCCGGCGACGACGGTCACCTGCCCGTCGTCGGAGCGTTCGGTGACCCGGAGGTGCGCGAGTCGGCTCTGGAGTTCGTCCAGTCCCGAGCGGAGCTGTCGGTACTGCCCGTGCACCTCGTCGAACCGGGCCCGCAGCGCCCGGTTGGCGTCCCGGTCCACGCTCTCGGCCAACGCCACCCTCCCCGTCACCGTCACTGTCGGTAGGCCAGAACATACCGGGTGCCACGGAATCCGTGGGGTCCGGTAACTTCAAACGGGTGATCGACCGTCAGCAGGCCGAACAGCTCGCCACCGCCTGGGCCCACCGGGACTCCCAGCGCCTCGGGCACGAGTGCGCCCCGCTGGTCGAGGAGTTCGACGTCGGTTACCTGATCACGTCCACTGTGGCCCGGTCCGCCGCCGTGCCTCCCGGCGACCTGCCAACCGTGGTGGTGGACAAGGAGACCGGCGAGGTCTCGACCTGGCCCCGCCTGCCCTTCCCCGCAGTGCGGGAGATGTACCGGCGCAGCCGGCCGGCGCAGCCGGCGCCGCGCACGGTCGACCCGGCGAGCCAGCTCCTCCGCGAGGTACGCCGCCTGTCGACACCCGGCGCCGTCGCGCACCTGACCGTCGAGGGTCGTCTCCACACGGCGCAGGGCGCCAAGGGCGACGCCGCCCTGCGGCACCACCCACTGGTCCGTGCCTACCTCGACGAGCTGCCTCCGGGCCACCTGGCGCGGGGCGGAGACCGACACGCGGAAGTGATCGTCGTGTCCGACCTGCTGCACGCGTACGACCACCGCCGTGCCGCCGAGGGTGGGGCGCCGATGACCATGGACGCCTCCCGCTCCCTACTCGAGACCTCCCGGCTCGAGGTGCACCGGGTGCGCGAGCCCGGGGACCCGGCGGGGGGCGCGGCCGAGCGGCCCTGCGACTCGTGCGTGAACTTCCTGGTGCACTTCCACGCGCTCCACTGGTCCGATCTCGCCTACACCCGGGAGCGGCGGCCGGAATCGCAGCCGCCGATCCACCCCGGCCGCTTCCCTGCCGAGGTCGGCGACTCGCTGATGGACGGCGGGTGGGAGGACACGATGTTCAACCCGGCCCTCGCGGCCGGGGCCATCGCGGACACGTGCGAGGTGGCCGGTCAGCTGCACCGGCACGAGCCCTTCGCTGCCGCGGAGGCCGCCCTCACCGCGTTCCCGGCCGTCTATTCCCACCGTCGTGGTCCCGGGCAGGAGGTGTGGATCAGCTGGTTCAACACCAATCCGACGCGGGCGGCGCACTCGGCGGACACCCTGGCCGACTTCGGCTCGGTCCTCGGCATGCGCCTGTTTCCGATCGGCGCGGAGGGCCGGGAGAGCATCATCGCGATCGACGAGCGGGGCCGGGTGTTCGTGCTGGACCAGGCCGGCGAGTGGTTCCTCGGCGCCGACATCGACGCCGCCCTCACCACCCTGCTGCTCGGCCGCGCCCCCGCCCGGGTACGCGACGACGGCACCTGGTAGCGCTACAACAGCATGCCGGTCAGCACCATGACGCGGGGGTCGGTGTAGTCGTCCATCGCGCTGCGTAGGCCCTCCCGGCCGACGCCGCTGCCCTTCACTCCCCCGTACGGCATCTGGTCGGCCCGGTACGACGGCACGTCGCCGACGATCACCCCGCCCACCTCCAAGGCGCGGTGCGCGGCGAAGGCGACGTCGAGGCGGTGGGTGAAGACGCCCGCCTGGAGGCCGTACGCCGAGTCGTTGACGGCGGCGAACGCGGCGGCGTCGTGCTCGACCCGGGCGACCACCAGGACCGGCCCGAACACCTCCTCGGCGTACACCTTCGCGTCGGCCGGCACCCCGGACAGCACGGTCGGCGGGTAGGTCGCGCCGTCGCGCCGGCCGCCCACCTCGATGGTCGCCCCGGCCACCACCGCCTCGTCGACCCACTCCTCGACCCGTTCGGCCGCCGCGACGGAGACCAGCGGCCCGACGTCGGTCAGCTCGTCGGACGGGTCCCCCGTCCGCAGCGCCTCCACCGACGCGACCAGCCTGGGCAGGAAGGCGTCGTAGAGCCACTCGTGCACGTACACCCGCTGCACGGCGATGCACGACTGCCCGGCCTGGTAGTTGGAGAACGTGGCGATCCGGTGCGCGGCGAAGGTCAGGTCCTCGTCGGTGTTCCAGTCCTCGCAGATGACGGCCGCCGCGTTGCCGCCCAGCTCAAGGGTGACGTGCTTGTCGGGCACGGACCGGCGGATGGCCGCGCCGACGGGCCCGGAGCCGGTGAACGACACCACGGGCAGCCTCGGGTCGGCGACCAGCTCGGCGGCCCGCTCGTTGGGCAGCGGCAGCACCGAGAACATCCCCGCGGGCAGCTCCGTCTCGGCGAGGATCTCGCCGAGCAGCAGCGCCGACAGCGGGGTGGCCGGGGCGGGCTTCACCACGATGGGCGCACCGACCGCGATGGCCGGGGCGACCTTGTGCGCGACCAGGTTCAGCGGGAAGTTGAACGGCGCGATGCCGAGCACCGGCCCCTTCGGCACCCGCCGGACCAGGGCGATCCGCCCGGTGGCCGTCGGATCGGTGTCGAGGCGTTGCAGCTCGCCGGAGAACCGCCGGGCCTCCTCGGCCGCCCAGCGGAACGTCGACACCGCGCGTCCCACCTCGGCCCGCGCCCACTTGACCGGCTTGCCGTTCTCGGCGGTGATCAGCGCGGCGGCCTCCTCGGCCCGCTCGGCGAGCCGGCGCGACACGTGGTCCAGGGCCGCCGCGCGGGCGTGCGCGGGCAGCGCCGCGGCCTCCGCCGCCACCCCGGCCGCCGCCGCGACGGCGGCCTCGACCTGGTCGGGCGTGGCGAGGGTGGTACGCCCCACCGCGCGCCCGTCGTACGGATGGGTGACGGTCAGCTCGCCCTCGCCGTGTGCGGGGCGGCCGGCGACGAAGAAGGCTCTCGGCTCCACACCTCGGCAGCCTAGACCACGCGCACTCGCACGGAAACAGTCGCTCAAACCCTTGTCTGCCGCGAATTCGGTAGCCAAGATGGCAGTCAGATTCCGATAACCTCCGCTGTCCGCACCCTCGGCCATCCCTCGGAGACACCTGATGAGCGATCAGCAGAAGCTGCGCAACTTCGTCAACGGCGCATACGTCGATCCGGTGGACGGCGGGTACGCCGACCTGATCGACCCGTGCACGGGCGAGGTCTTCGCCCAGTCGCCGGTCTCCGGCGTCGCGGACGTGGACGCGGCCATGCGGGCGGCCTCCGCCGCGTTCGAGACGTGGCGGGACACCACCCCGGGCGAGCGGCAGAGGGCGCTGCTCAGGCTCGCCGACGCGGTGGAGGCGCGGGCCGCCGAGCTGGTCGACGCGGAGGTCCGCAACACCGGCAAGCCCCGCCAGCTCACCGCCGATGAGGAGCTGCCGCCGGCGGTGGACCAGTTCCGCTTCTTCGCCGGCGCGGCCCGGCTGCTGGAGGGCCGCTCGGCCGGGGAGTACCTGGCCGGGCACACCTCCTACGTGCGGCGCGAGCCGATCGGCGTGTGCGCCCAGGTGACCCCGTGGAACTACCCGCTGATGATGGCGGTCTGGAAGATCGCCCCGGCGCTCGCGGCGGGCAACACGGTGGTGCTCAAGCCGTCGGACACCACGCCGGTGTCGACGCTGCTGCTGGCCGAGATCGCCGCCGAGTTCTTCCCGCCGGGGGTGTTCAACGTGGTCTGCGGCGACCGGGACACCGGTCGTGCCCTCGTGTCGCACCCGGCCCCGCAGCTCGTGTCGATCACGGGCTCGACCCGGGCGGGCATGGAGGTCGCCTCCGCCGCCGCGCCGGACCTGAAGCGGACCCACCTGGAGCTGGGCGGCAAGGCCCCGGTGGTGCTCTTCGACGACGCGGACGTGGCCGCGGCGGCCGAGGCGATCGCGATGGGCGGCTACTTCAACGCCGGCCAGGACTGCACGGCCGCGACCCGGGTGCTCGCCGGCCCCGGCATCCACGACGACTTCGTGGCCGCGCTCGCCGAGCAGGCCCGCAACACGAGGACCGGCGCCCCGGACGACGCCGACGTGCTGTACGGCCCGCTGAACAACGCCAACCAGCTCGCCCGGGTGAGCGGCTTCGTCGACCGGCTGCCGGACCACGCGGCGATCCAGACCGGCGGCTCCCGGCAGGGCGAGCGCGGCTACTTCTACGCGCCGACCGTGGTCTCCGGGCTGCGCCAGGCCGACGAGATCATCCAGGACGAGGTGTTCGGGCCGGTCATCACCGTGCAGCGCTTCTCCGACGAGGACGAGGCGGTGCGCTGGGCCAACGGCGTCGACTACGGCCTGTCGGCCTCGGTCTGGACACGGGACCACGGCCGGGCGATGCGGATGACCCGCCGGCTCGACTTCGGCTGCGTCTGGGTGAACACCCACATCCCGTTCGTCTCGGAGATGCCGCACGGCGGCTTCAAGCACTCCGGGCACGGCAAGGACCTCTCGGTGTACAGCCTGGAGGACTACACCCGGATCAAGCACGTCATGCACAACATCGAGGGCTGACCGGTGGCATCGAGCGAGGAGCTGCACAAGCGGCGCGGCGCGGCGGTGGCCCGGGGCGTCGGCAGCGTCGTCGGCGCGTACGTGGACCGGGCGGGCGGCGGCACGATCACCGACGTCGACGGGCGGGAGTGGATCGACTTCGCCGCCGGCATCGCGGTCACCAACGTCGGCAACTCCGCGCCCCGGGTGGTCGAGGCGGTGAAGGCGCAGGTCGAGCGGTTCACCCACACCTGCTTCATGGTCGCGCCGTACGAGTCGTACGTGGCCGTCTGCGAGCGGCTCAACGCCCTCACCCCCGGCACGTTCGAGAAGCGCTCGGCGCTGTTCAACTCGGGCGCCGAGGCGGTGGAGAACGCGGTGAAGGTCGCCCGGCACGCCACCGGTCGGCAGGCGGTGGTGGTGTTCGACCACGCGTACCACGGCCGGACCAACCTGACCATGGCGCTGACCGCGAAGAACATGCCGTACAAGCACCGGTTCGGGCCGTTCGCCGGCGAGGTCTACCGGGTGCCGATGTCGTACCCGCTGCGGGACGGGGGGCTGTCCGGGGCGGAGGCCGCCGCCCGGGCGATCGAGACGGTGGAGAAGCAGGTCGGCGCGGAGAACGTCGCCGCGCTGCTGATCGAGCCGATCCAGGGCGAGGGCGGCTTCGTCGTACCGGCGCCGGGGTTCCTGCCGGCGCTGCGCGAGTGGGCGACGGCGGCCGGGGTGGTCTTCGTGGCCGACGAGATCCAGACCGGGTTCTGCCGCACCGGGGACTGGTTCGCCTGCGACCACGAGGAGGTCGTCCCAGATCTGGTCACCCTGGCCAAGGGCATCGCCGGCGGCCTGCCGCTGGCGGCGGTGACCGGCCGGGCCGAGCTGATGGACGCGGTGCACGTGGGCGGCCTGGGCGGCACGTACGGCGGCAACCCGATCGCCTGCGCGGCGGCGCTGGCGACGATCGAGACCATGCACGAGCTGGACCTGGCCGCCACCGCCCGCCGGATCGGGGCGACGATGGACGAGCGGCTGTGCGCCATCGCCGCCGGCGATCCGCGGGTCGCCGAGGTACGCGGCCGGGGCGCGATGCTCGCCGTGGAGCTGGTCCGGCCCGGCACCCTGGTCCCGGACCCGGCCGCCGCGGCGGCGGTCGCGGCGGCCTGCCACGCCGCCGGCCTGCTGGTGCTGACCTGCGGCACGTACGGAAACGTGCTGCGCCTGCTGCCCCCGCTGGTCATCTCCGACGCGGAGTTGGCCCGGGGCCTGGACATCCTCGACGGCGCCTTCGGCTGACCGGCCCGCAACCCTCGGCCGGACGACACCGCCCACGACACCGCCCACGGGCCCGTCCCGGCCCGCCACCGGGCCCACGGCGCGACGCCCGGACGGCAACCGGACGGCAACCGGTATTGGCGATCGGCGGTGAGCTGCGTCACGATGGTCGCGAGGAGGTCGCCGATGGCTGACCCGTGGCTCGCCCTGGAGTTCGGCGCCGATCCGGCGGAGCGGATCGCGCAGGTCGGCGCCGCCCACGAGGCGTTCCTCGCGGGAACCGAGCCGGGCCGGGTGCGGGAGGTGGTCCGCCTGTCCTGGCAGCGCTCGGCGCTGGTCGATCCCGAGGTCGCCCCGCCGGTCGAGCTGACCGACGACGCACTGGAGGGCTACCGGGCCGCCCACCCGCTGGCCCGGGTGCTGCCGCTGTTCCGGGACCTGCTCGGCGGCATCGCCCAGGACGGGGCGCACCTGATGGCGGTCTGCGACGCGCACGGGCGGCTGCTCTGGGTGGAGGGGCATCCCGGGGTGCTCCGGCACGCCGAGCGGATGAACTTCGTGCCCGGCGCCCGCTGGGACGAGGCGCACGCCGGCACCAACGCCCCCGGCACCGCCCTGGCCTGCGACCACAGCGTGCAGATCTTCGCCACCGAGCATTTCAGCCGGCGCGTGCAGCGCTGGACCTGCGCCGCCGCACCGATCCACGACCCGGCCACCGGGCGGCTGCTCGGCGCGGTCGACATCACCGGCGGCGACCACCTCGCCCACCCGCAGAGCCTCGCCCTGGTCCGGGCCACCGCCCGGGCCGCCGAGGCCCAGCTCGCCGCCGCCCGCCCGGCCGAGCCCGACGCGATCGCCGTGCGCGCGCTGGGCCGCGACGAGGCGGAGGTGCGCGTCGGCGGGCGGACCGTCCGGCTCGGCCGCCGGCACAGCGAGCTGTTGGTGCTGCTGCTCGACCATCCCGGGGGGCGCACCGGCGAACAGCTCGGCCTCGACCTGTACGGCGACGACCGGCTGCACCCGGTCACCCTGCGCGCCGAGCTGTCCCGGCTGCGCCGGGCGCTGGGGGCGGAGCTGCTCGACTCCCGCCCCTACCGGCTGCGCGCCCGGGTGCGGGCGGACTTCCAGACCGTCACCGAGCTGTTGGAACGGGGTGAGGTGGCGGGGGCGCTCGACGCGTACCCCGGGTCGTTGCTGCCCTCCTCCGACGCGCCGGGGGTCGCGCGGCTGCGCCGGCTGGTCGACGGGCAGTTGCGCGCCGCCGTGCTGGCCGGCGGCGATCCGGCGGCGCTCGCGGCCTGGACCGCGACGCCCGCCGGGACCGACGACCTGTCCGCCTGGCAGGCCCTGGCGCGGGCGCTGCCGCCGGGCGCGCCCCGCCGGCCCCTCGCGCTGGCCCGCGCCCGCCAGCTCGGCATCGAGTACGACCTCGGCCGCGCAACGTCGCTGCAACGTCGGGGTAACTAACCTCGCCGCCGTCACCCCGAGCACCGACGGCGGAGGTACCGATGACGCGCTACGACGCGCCCACCCACTGGCAGTCCCGCTACGACCACTTCATCGGCGGCGAGTACGTCAAGCCGCACGGCGGCCAGTACTTCGAGAATCCCACCCCGATCACCGGCCAGACGTTCTGCGAGGTGGCCCGCGGCACCGCCGAGGATGTCGAACGCGCCCTCGACGCCGCCCACGGCGCGGCCGATGCCTGGGGCCGCACCCCGGTCGCCGAGCGGGCGCTGATCCTCAACCGGATCGCCGACCGGATGCAGGAGAACCTGGAGTCCCTCGCGGTCGCCGAGACCTGGGAGAACGGCAAGCCGGTACGGGAGTGCCTGGCCGCCGACATCCCGCTCGCGATCGACCACTTCCGGTACTTCGCCGGGGCGATCCGGGCCCAGGAGGGCAGCCTCGGCGAGCTGGACGACGACACCGTGGCGTACCACTTCCACGAGCCGCTCGGCGTGGTCGGGCAGATCATCCCGTGGAACTTCCCGATCCTGATGGCCGTCTGGAAGCTCGCCCCGGCCCTCGCGGCCGGCAACGCGGTGGTGCTCAAGCCCGCCGAGCAGACCCCGGCGTCCATCCACCACCTGATCTCGCTGATCGCCGACCTGCTCCCGCCCGGCGTGGTCAACGTCGTCAACGGCTTCGGCGTCGAGGCGGGCAAGCCGCTCGCGTCCTCGCCCCGGGTGGCGAAGGTGGCGTTCACCGGGGAGACCACCACCGGGCGGCTGATCATGCAGTACGCCAGCGAGAACATCAAGCCGGTCACCCTGGAGCTGGGCGGCAAGAGCCCGAACATCTTCTTCGACGACGTGAGCGCGGCGTCCGACGACTTCCTCGACAAGGCGCTCGAAGGGTTCACGATGTTCGCCTTGAACCAGGGCGAGGTCTGCACCTGCCCGTCGAGGGCGCTGATCCAGCAGGGCCACTACGCCGACTTCCTCGCGGCGGCGGTGGACCGGACCCGGGCGGTGCGTCAGGGCCATCCGCTGGACACCGACACGATGATCGGCGCGCAGGCGTCCAACGACCAGTTGGAGAAGATCCTGGCCTACCTGGACATCGGCCGCCAGGAGGGCGCTCGCGTGCTCACCGGCGGGGAACGCGCCGACCTCGGTGGTGAACTGGCCGGCGGGTACTACGTGCAGCCGACCATCTTCGAGGGCGACAACTCGATGCGGATCTTCCAGGAGGAGATCTTCGGCCCAGTCGTCTCGGTGGCCTCCTTCGCCGACCTCGACGAAGCCGTGAAGATCGCCAACGACACCCTGTACGGGCTCGGGGCCGGCGTCTGGACCCGGGACATGAACACCGCGTACCGGGCTGGGCGCGCGATCCAGGCCGGGCGGGTGTGGACGAACTGCTACCACGCGTACCCGGCGCACGCCGCGTTCGGCGGGTACAAGCAGTCCGGCATCGGCCGGGAGAACCACAAGATGATGCTGGAGCACTACCAGCAGACGAAGAACCTGCTGGTCAGCTACTCCCCCAAGAAGCTCGGCTTCTTCTGATGGCCGATCCGGTCGGCGCCGGCACGCGTTTCCCGCCCGACCCGGGCGGCGCGGCGTCGCCCGTCTCCCTCACCCCCGCGGCGGCCGAACTGATCCGGTCGCTGCGGGGGCGGCACGGGCCGCTGATGTTCCACCAGTCCGGCGGCTGCTGCGACGGCAGCGCCCCGATGTGCTACCCGGCGGGCGAGTTCCGCACCGGCGGCTCCGACGTGCTGCTGGCGTCGCTGGCGGTCGACGGCGTCCCCGAGCCCGTCGAGTTCTGGATCTCGAAATCCCAGTGGCAGCTCTGGAAGCACACGAGGCTCACGGTCGACGTGGTCCCGGGCCGGGGCAGCGGCTTCAGCCTGGAGGCCCCCGACGGCCTCCGCTTCCTGATCCGCTCCCACCTCACCCCCACCCCCTGACCCACCCCTCCCCTTCCCGCGATCTTGCAGTTGCGGCCCCCGAAGTGCCCGTTTCACGAGAGTTGTCGGGGCCGCTGGTGCAAGATCGCGGGTGGGCGGGGAGGGGAGGGGAGGGTGGGTGGGTCAGGGGGTTAGGGGGTTAGGGGGTTAGGGCTGCACGGACCGTCGCGACGATGTGGTCAGGGCGGCGGTAGAGGTCACGGTCCGTGAAGTAGCGCATCGTCCAGCCCTCGGCATCCAGCCAGTTGGCACGGTCCCGGTCATGTCGCAGTCGATCACGATCGAGGTGGGACAGACCGTCGTACTCGATGCCGACCCGCCGTTCGCGATATCCCAGGTCGAGCCGGTATCGCGCCACCCCGTCGCCGTCCAGCACCCAGATCTGCGGCTCCGGCGCCGGCAGGCCGCCGTCGATCAGCACCAACCGCAGCTGACTCTCCTGTCGACACTCGGAGCGCCCATCAGCCAACAACGCCAGTGAGCGTGCCTGGCGCACACCCCGTAGCCCTCGATGGACCAAGGCTTCCACGATCAACTCATCCCGGCACACCGTGCCGGACCGAACCGCGGCATCGAGCACCGGGAGAGCGTCCAGTCGCCGAACCGTCCTCGCCAGGTCCACCGCGCATCTGGCAGCCGGCACGCAGGGCAGCCCGTTCACCATGACCGGCTCCGCCGGCAGAGCCGAGTGGTGGACCGCCAGACCGGGAAGGCGGGGCTTGGGGACTTCGGGCGGCAACTGCACATGAACGGCACCTTCGGGCAGGACGCCGAAACCATGTATTCGGGCGGCAGTCTGCCGGGCCAGCATCGCCTCGGGCGGCAGGCACATCAACAGGGCTTGCAGCGAATCACGATCATCGACAGGGCGATTCGCGTACACCCCTCGCCGCACCCGGACAACCCGCCCGTTCGCTACCCGGATCCGGAGCCGCTTCCGCGTGGTGGATTGGAGCAGCGACGCGGTACGCCAAAGTTGAGTCCCCATGCTGGCAGCCTGCCCAGAACCACACCCCAGCCGCTGCACCCACCCCACGCCCTGTGGAAAACCAGCCCCTCCTGTGGAAAACCAACCTGCCCCTCCCTCCCCCTCCCCTCCGCGATCTTGCAGTTACGGCCCCAAACATGACCGCTTTACCGCATTGGTCCGGGCCTCAAGTGCAAGATCGCGGAGGGGAGGGGGTGGGAGGGGGAGGGGGAGGAAGGTGGGGTGGGGTGGGGTGGGGTGGGTCAGTCGTCGCAGGCGTAGCCGTCGTTGTCGCGGTCCAAGTCGTAGATGTCGTCGCCGATGACCTCGATCGGGCCGGTGACGTACGCGGGGCCGTTGCCACTACCGCCTGCGCAGTCCACATCGCTGGCGATCGGCACGCATCCGCCGTAGTTCGGATCGCATCGCCGCTCCCGCTTGGTCCCCACCGCGACGACCTGGGTAACCGCCTGCCTCGTGACGACCGACCGGACCAGCTTGCGGCCGGTGGGCACCCCGTCGGTCAGGGTGACCTGGTACGTCAACGTGCGCACCCCGTTGACGCCCCGGGTCCGCACGGCCCGCTTGCCCTCCGTCAGGGATGGATCCTTGACGGTCCTCTCCGCGTGTCTGATCACCTGCGTCTTCGTCTCGGTGCGGGTCTCCACCTTCGGGGCCGTTGTCGTCGGCGGCGGGGCGGTGGAGGGTACGGGCGCCGGGTCGGAGTGCACCGGCGAGGCGCTGACCGCCACCGGTTCGGGAGTGGAGGCCAGGGAGTCTCCCCGGGTGCTCTCGTTTGCGGTGGCTGGGGTGCGGCCCTGCTGCGGGTCGTCGGCCAGGGCGCCGACGAGGGTCGCCCCGGAGCAGCAGAGCAGGACGGACGACAGCAGGACGCCACCGACGATCGCGCCGACGCGCTGCCCGGGCTGGAGCCGACGGAACCATCCCGGCCTGGCGGCGGGCGGGACGACCGGGAAGGCGTACGGACCATTGCGGTGGGGAGGTTGTTGCGTCACGGCACCGAGTGTCACCGCCCGCCACCGCCCTGGTAACCGCCACAGCGACACTCGCCAGCATCGATCGGGCGGGGATCGGCACGGACAGTCACGGGGCAGGGGCCGTACGTTCCACGCCGGATCGCATCCGGACCACGACGATTCGCCCACCCGTCTTCACCACGCGGACATTCGCCCCCGCAGTGGTCAGCCGTCCGCGGCCACGGTCAGCCCTCGGTGCCGGTCCAGGCCCGAGGCGACCAGCTCGGTCATCTCGTACGACCGCATCCGCTGCCCGGCCTCCAAGGCGGGACGGACGGGTCGACCCCGCAACGGGAGCGGGTGGAACGGGTCATCGTTCCTCCATCCCCCAGGGCGAGCCGTAGCCGGTGAGCAGGTCGAGGAACGGGCGCGGGGGCAGCGCCTCCGGGCCGAGCACGCCGGTGCCGGACCACGCGCCGGTGGCGAGCAGTTCCAGGGCGACGACGGGGTTGACGGCGGTCTGCCAGACGACGGCCTGGTGGCCGTACTCGCGCATGGACCACTCGTTGTCAACGACGTGGTAGAGGTAGACCTCGCGGGGCTCACCCGACTTCGACAGACCCCGCACCCAGGTGCCGGCGCAGGTCTTGCCGCGCATCTTCGCCCCGAGGGTGGCCGGGTCGGGCAGGCAGGCGGCCACCA
The DNA here is from genome assembly GCF_045040215.1 of Micromonospora sp. NBC_01412. Lineage (NCBI taxonomy): Bacteria > Bacillati > Actinomycetota > Actinomycetes > Micromonosporales > Micromonosporaceae > Micromonospora > Micromonospora sp. NBC_01412. The sequence continues at coordinate 4,182,043 of NZ_CP109528.1, read as the reverse complement.
CGTCGCGCGGGGACATCGGCACGCCGCGCACGGTGACCGGTTCGGTGGAGTCCAGGCCGAGCTTGTGCAGGGTGCGCAGGACCTCGATGAACTCCTCGCCGAGGCCGTACTTGAAGGTGACCCGCCGCGCGTCGACCCAGCGCGGGATGAGCAGCACCTCCTCGTGCTCGACGTTGACGCACTCCACCGGGCCGATCCCCTCCGGGAAGTGGAAGACCTCGGGCTCGCTGAACGGCTCGGTGGTGTACCAGCCCCGGTCCTTCTCCCAGATCACCGGCGGGTTCAGGCACTCCTCGATCGTCGTCCAGATGGAGAAGGACGGGGCGAAGGCGTAGCCCTCCACGGTCAGGTTCGCGCCGTCGCGTACGCCGATCTCGTCGATCTCGCCGAACAACTCGTCGGCGGCGTACCGGGCGAAGATGTCGGAGAGGCCAGGTTCGACGCCGATGCCGCACAGCGCGAGCCGACCCGCCCCGGCCCACCGGTCGGCGGCGGCGAACTGGTCGTCGCCGAGCTTCACACCGGTCTCGGCGTGCGGGCGCTTCGGGTGCGGGTGGGACAGGGACATCGCCATGTCGAGGTAGTCGGCGCCGGCCGCGTACGCGCCGTCGAAGATCGGCATGACGAAGCGCGGGTCGACGGCGTTGAGCACGTGGGTGATCCGGTGCTCGCGGCACAGCGCGGCGACCGCGTCGGCGCGGGAGGCGTCGACGGTCGCGGCGACGAAGCGGTCGCCGTGGCCGTCGACCGCGCGGGCGGCGCGGGCGGGGTCGGCGTCGGCGACGACCATGGTGTCGAAGAATGTTCGGCGGGCGGCGATGGCGGCGGCGGCGGAACCGACACCGCCGGCGCCGACGAGCAGGATGCGCATCAGGTATCGAACCCCAAACCAAGACGATCGAGTGTACGGAGCCAGAGGTTGCGCCGGCCGTCACGCGCGTCGGCGCGGGCCAGCGACCAGCGGGTGAGGTGGATGCCGGCGGCCCGGACGGGCTCCGGCGGGAACGGCAGCGGCTTGCCGAGCACGAGGTCGAGCCGGGTCAGCGGGGTGTCCCCGCCGGCCAGCAGGTCGAGCATCACCCGCGCGCCGAACCGGGTGGCCCCGACGCCGAGGCCGGTGTAGCCGGCCGCGTACGCCAGCCGGCCGTCGTACGCGGTGCCGAAGAACGGGCAGAACCGGGTGCAGGTGTCGATGACGCCGCCCCAGCGGTGACTGAAGCGCACGTCGGCGAGCTGCGGGAACGTGGTGAAGAAGTGTTCGGCGAGGGCGGTGAAGGTGGCCGGCCGCTGCTCCAGCTCGGGGGCGACCCGGTTGCCGTGGTGGTAGACCGCGTCGTAGCCGCCGAACAGGATCCGCCCGTCGGCGGTGATCCGGTAGTAGTGGAACTGGTTGCCGGTGTCGGCGAGCCCCTGCCGGTTGCGCCAGCCGATCGCGTCCCGCTGGGCCTGGGTCAGCGGCTCGGTCATCAGGGCGTAGTCGTAGACGGGGACGAGCCAGGCGCGCAGTCGGCGCAGCAGCGGCGGGAACGCGTTGGTGGCGAGGACGACCCGCCGGGCGCGGACGACGCCGGGGGCCCGCCCGGCTCCGCCGAGGGTGGCGGCGCGCAGGACGGGGCCGTCGCCGCGCAGGCCGGTGACCCGGGTGTGTTCGTGGATGCGCACGCCGAGGTCGAGGCAGGCGCGGCGCAGCCCCCACGCCAGCTTCGCCGGGTCGAGCATCGCCACCCGGTCGCGGTCCCACATCCCGCCGAGGTACGTCGGCGAGTCGACCTCGGCGCGCACCTCGTCGCGGTCGAGCAGCCGCGCGTCGTGGCCGTACCGGCGGGCCAGCTCCGCGTCCTCGGCGAGCCCGGCGAGCTGGTACGGCTCGACGGCCACCGCCAGTTCGCCGGTGCGCTCGAAGTCGCAGTCGATTCCGTACGCGTCGACGGTGGCGGCGATGTCGGCCAGGTTCTCCCGGCCGAGGCGTTCCAACTCGGCGATCTCGCCGGGGAACCGGCCCGCCCCGTTGGCCAGCCCGTGGGTGAGCGAGGCGGCGCAGAACCCACCGTTGCGCCCGGACGCCGCCCAGCCGCAGGTGCCGGCCTCGACGATCAGCACGTCCCGGCCGGGGTCGGCCTGCTTGGCCAGCAGGGCCGCCCACAGCCCGCTGTACCCCCCGCCGATCACCAGCAGGTCGGCGGAGTGCGCGCCGGTCAGCGGCGGCAGCGGGTCGGGGCGTTCCGGCCGGTCGAGCCAGTACGGTACGGGCGCCGCGTCGGCGAGCGCCCGGCCGGTATGCGGGAGGATCATGATGGGATCTTCGCCCGGCGGCCGGCTGCCGGGGCGACCGGGAGGCCGGCTCGGCGGGACCGCCGCCCGCGCAGCGAGGTGACCCCGACGAGCAGCAGCGCGATCACGAACATCGCCGTGCCGATGACGTTGACCTGCGGCGGAATGCCCCGCTGGGCGGCGCCCCAGACGTACATCGGGAACGTGACGGTGGTGCCGGCGTTGAAGTTCGTGATGATGAAGTCGTCGAAGCTGAGCGAGAACGCCAGGAGCCCGGCGGCGACGATGCCGGGGAGCACCAGCGGCAGGGTGACCAGCCGGAACGTCTGCCACGGGCCGGCGTACAGGTCCGCGGCGGCCTCCTCCAGCCGCCGGTCCATTCCGGCGAGCCGCGCCTTGACGGTCACCACCACGAACGACACGCAGAACATGACGTGCGCGATGACGACGGTCCAGAATCCCTGCGGCACGCCGGCGGAGACGAACAGGGCCAGCAGCGAGGTGCCCATCACCAGCTCGGGGGTGGCCATCGGCAGGAAGATCAGCAGGTTGATCCCGGACCGGCCGGTGAACCGGTGCCGGACCAGCGCGAACGCCATCAGCGTGCCGAGCACGGTGGCGACGACGGTGGAGATGAAGCCGATCTGGACGCTGCGCAGCACCGAGTCGCACATGTCGGAGGTGGCGCAGGGCTGCCGCCAGTTGTCGAGCGTGAACTCGTTGAAGTCGTACGACAGGCGGCTGGACGGGCGGTTGAAAGACAGTGCGGCGACCACGGCGATCGGCAGGGACAGGTAGCCGAGCACCAGCAGGGCCACGCCCATCACCCAGTGGTCGGCGAGCCAACGGGAGAACCTCACAGCACCTCCTCCGTGCCGGCCCGGCGCAGGTAGCCGAAGACCACCGCGAGGATCGCCGCCATCAGCAGGAACGACAGCGCCGCGCCCTGCGGGTAGTCCAGCCGGACCAGGAACGCCGAGTCGATGACGTTGCCGATCATGTACTCGTTGGGGGTGCCGAGCAGCTCCGCGTTGATGTAGTCGCCGGTGGCCGGGATGAAGAACAGCAGCGTTCCGGCGATCAGGCCGGGCATCGACAGCGGCAGGGTCACCCGGCGGAAGGTCTGCACCGGGCTCGCGTACAGGTCGCCGGCCGCCTCCAGCAGCCGGTGGTCGAGCCGCTCCAGGCTCGCGTACAGCGGCAGCACCAGGAAGGGCAGGAAGTTGTACGTCAGCCCGAGGATCACCGCGATCGGCGTGGCCAGCAGCCGGCCGTCGGGGCCGAGCAGGTGCACGTCGCGCAGCAGCCCGACCAGAGCGCCGTTGTCGGACAGGATCGTCTTCCAGGCCAGGGTGCGCACCAGGAAGCTGGTGAACATCGGGGCGACCACGCAGACCAGCAGCAGGTTCTTCCACCGGCCGGCCTTCTGCGCGATCGCGTACGCCAGCGGGTAGCCCATCAGCAGGGCCAGCACCAGGGCGATCCCGGCGTACCCGAAGGAGCGGGCGAACTGCGGCCAGTACGCCTGCAACACGTCCGGGTAGTTGCCGAACGCCCAGGTCAGCGCGTACCCGGTGGAGAGCGAGCCGCTCGGGTCGTACAGGCTCGCGGCGGCGAGCTGGAACAGCGGCACGGCGAAGAACAGCAGCAGCCAGGCCGCGCCGGGCAGGAGCAGCAGGTACGGCAGCAGCCGGTGCCGCCCGAGCCGGGGCGGCGGCGGGGGCCCCGCCGGTTGCCCCGTCGACGTGGGTACGTGGGCCAGCGCCGTCACGAGGACGCACCCACCGGCTCGTCGACCAGGCCGGCGGTGCGGTCGTCCTGACCCGACTCCCGGGGCAGCAGGAACGCGTGCCGGGGATCCCAGTGCGCCACCACGGACGCGCCGACCGGCAGCCGGCCGCCGAGCCCGCTGTTCGCCGCGAACGCGGACAGCTCGCTGCCCCAGCCGGTGCGCACCAGGTACTGGGTGCTGACCCCCACGTACGAGGCGTCGGTTACCACGCCGGTGACGTGCTGGTGGCCGGCGGGTACCTCGTCGGCGGAGTCGGCCAGGTGCAGCTTCTCGGGGCGTACCCCCAGGTAGACCGCGCCCCGGTCGGCGCGGGCGCGGTCGGCGGGCACGGAGAAAGCGGCCCCGTGGGCGGTGACCGGCACCTCGGACCCGGCGGGCCCGGCGGCCTCGGCGGCGAGCAGGTTGGACTGGCCGAGGAAGTTCGCCACGAACGCGGTGCCCGGGTACTCGTAGATGTCGGCCGGGGCGCCGAGCTGCTCGATCCGCCCCGCGTTCATCACCGCGACGGTGTCGGCCATGGTCATGGCCTCCTCCTGGTCGTGGGTGACGTGCACGAAGGTGATCCCGACCTCGGTCTGGATGCGCTTCAGCTCGATCTGCATCTGCCGGCGCAGCTTCAGGTCGAGCGCGCCGAGCGGCTCGTCGAGCAGCAGCACCTGCGGCCGGTTGATCAGCGCGCGGGCCAGCGCGACCCGCTGCTGCTGCCCGCCGGAGAGCTGGGCCGGGCGGCGGTGGCCGAAGTCGTCGAGCTGCACCAGCGCGAGCATCCGCATGACCTCGTCGTCGACGGAGCGGATGCCGCGCCGACGCAGCCCGAACGCCACGTTCTCGAAGATGTTGAGGTGCGGGAAGAGCGCGTAGCTCTGGAACACGGTGTTGACCGGCCGCTTGTAAGGGCGCAGCCGGGCGATGTCCCGGTCACCGAGCAGCACCTGCCCGCTCGTCGGCTGCTCCAGGCCGGCGATCATGCGCAGGGTGGTGGTCTTGCCGCAGCCGGACGCCCCGAGCAGGGCGAAGAACGAGCCCTGCGGGATGGTGAGGCCGAGGTCGTCCACCGCGGTGAAGATGCCGAACCTCTTGGTCAGGTTGACCAGCCGCAGGTCGCCGGCCGGAGCGTCGCGTCCCGTCGTCTTCGCGCTCATCCCCGTCACGCCCCGATGACCTGCTGGAACTTGCCCTCGTACTCCTTTTCCTGCTTCTCGTCCAGGGCCATGAACACCTTGGACTTCGCTAGCAGGGCCTCGTTCGGGAAGACCAGCGGGTTGGCGGCCAGCTCCGGGTCGATCTTCTCCATCTCGGCCTGCGCGCCCTTGACCGGGCAGATGTAGTTGACGTACGCGGCCAGCTTCGCGGCGACCGCCGGCTGGTAGTAGTAGTTGATCAGCTCTTCGGCGTTCGCCCTGTGGGTGGCCTTGTTCGGCACCATCATGTTGTCGCTGAACAGCATCACGCCGGAGTCCGGCGCCACGAACTTGATCTTCTCGTTCTCGGAGGAGAGCTGGATGATGTCGCCGGACCAGCCGACGCACGCGGCGATATCGCCCTTGGCCAGGTCGGGGGCGTAGTCGTTGCCGGTGAACTTGCGGATCTGCCCGGAGTCGACGGCCTTCTTGAGCTTGTTCAGCGCGTCGTCGAACTGGGCGGTGGTGAAGTTCGCCGCGTCGTGGCCGTTCGACTGGAGCAGCAGGCCCATCGTGTCGCGCATCTCGGACAACGCGGTGACCTTGCCCTTGAGGTCGGGGCGGGTCAGCAGCTCGTCGACCGTGCGGATCTCCTTGGTGACGCCGCCGTTGTAGGCGAGGCCGGCGAGGCCGGACTGCCACGGGATGGAGATCCGGTTCTCCGGGTCGAAGGAGCGGTTGAGCAGCGACGGCAGCAGATTGGCCGTCACGTTGGGAATCTTGGCCGGGTCGAGCTTCTGGATCCAGCCGAGCCGGATCATCCGGGCGGCCATCCAGTCGGTCAGCACGATGATGTCCCGCCCGGTGCCCTGACAGGCGGCGAGCTGGTTCTGCACCTTGCCGAAGAATTCGTTGTTGTCGTTGATGTCCTCGGTGTAGGTCACCTGGACGCCGCTGGAGGCGACGAACGCGTCCAGGCTGGGCCGCTTCGACTCGTTCTTGTCGTCGACGTCCATGTACTGCGGCCAGTTCGAGAACGCCAGCTTCTTCTCCGTGCCGGAGAGGTCTTCGCTGACGCAGCCGGCCTCGGTCTGCTGGGCGCCCTTGGTGCCGCAGCCGGCGAGCGCGCCCGCCGTGGCGAGCATCGCGGCGGATCCGAGGGTGCCGGTGAGCAGACCACGCCGGGTGAGGGGCCGGAGGGGAGTTCGCATGTGACGACTCCTAGGGGGGTCATCGCCGGCGGGCGGGACGGGGGAGGCCCGACGGCGGGAGGGTCTTCAGGCGATGGACGACTGATCCTGACATGAGCCGACCTACCTCACAAGGGATTCCGTTGCCGCGATAGCAATGCACCACGAATTACGCCAGACTGCGCCGGGGCACTACGATTCCCTGGAAGAAGCGGACATGGGGAGCGGACGATGGCCATCCGGCAGCAGGAGAGCGGCAACGGCGGGCGACGCGTCGCCGTCCGCGGGGGTGCCAGTCACGCTCTGTTGGACGACGTCGCCAAGCAGATCATCGAGCAGCTCCAGGAGGACGGTCGCCGGCCGTACGCGACGATCGGCAAGGCGGTCGGCCTGTCCGAGGCGGCGGTGCGCCAGCGGGTGCAGCGGCTGCTCGACGCCGGGGTGATGCAGATCGTCGCGGTCACCGACCCGCTCCAGCTCGGCTTCCCCCGCCAGGCCATGATCGGCCTGCGCACCGACGGCGACCTGGAGGCGGTGGCCGACCGGCTCGCCGAGTTCGAGGAGGTCGACTACGTGGTGATCACCGCCGGCTCGTTCGACCTGCTCGCCGAGGTGGTCTGCCGCAACGACGCCCACCTGCTGGAGATCCTGCAACGGCTGCGCGCCGTCGAGGGCGTGCTAGCCACCGAGGCCTTCGTCTACCTCAAGCTCCGCAAGCAGACCTACAGCTGGGGTACGGCCTGAGCCACCGCCCGGCCTGCCGGTCAGCCTGCGGGCGGCCGGCGGGTGAGGTCCACAAAGGCCCGCCAGGCGGCCGGGCCGAAGCTGAGGGTCCCGCCATCACGGTCCTTGCTGTCGCGCACCAGCACCCGACCGGGCAGGTTGTCGGCCACCTCGACGCAGTCCCCGCCGTTGTTGCTGCTGCGGGTCGCGGTGCGCCAACGGGCAGCCGTCGGCACGTCGGTCAGCTCCACGTCGTCGCCACCTCCCTGATCAGTTCGGTCGACCGGCGGCACGGCAGCGCCTCGCCGGTGACGCTCTCCCACCTGCGCCCCAGGCTAGCAACGTCGACCGGATCGCTCACGACCTGACCGCGAAGCTGGTTGTCGATATACGCCAATTCCGCCCCGTCGGGCAAACGGGCGAGAACGAACGGACCGGCCAGACCGGTGTGCCACGGGTTCTCGGCGGGAATCACCCGGACCTGCACGTGCTCCCGCTCGGCCATCGCCGCGAGGTGGGCGAGCTGGCCGGCCATCACCGCCCGGTCGCCGACCACCCGGCGCAGCACCACCTCGTCGATCACCGCGACGAGCTGTGGCGGGGCCTCGGCGGACAGGACCGCCTGCCGGTCGAGCCGGCCGGCCACGATCCGCTCCACCTCGGCCGCCGGCAGCAGCCCGCCGGTGCTCAGCACAGCCCGCGCGTACCCCTCGGTCTGAAGCAGCCCCGGCACCAGCAACGGCTGGTACGACCGGAGCGAGGTGGCGGACTGCTCCAGCTCGGCCCACGCGCGGAACCACCGCAGGTCCCGGCGGCGGAACGGTTCCGGCCACAGCTCGGCGACCTCCTTGCCGAGCAGGCCGGCGACCGCGAACCGGGTCCGGGGGTGGGGAATTCGCCCGTCCGCCAGCCACCGGGCGGCCGTCTTCGGGTCGACACGGACCTTCTCCGCCAACGACTCGGCCGTCTCCCCCACGGCGGCCATCGCCACCCGCAGCACCTCGTTGCCCATCAGACCTCCCACCACCGGTTACGCATGGTGGACACCATAGCGACGCCCCGTGTCCATGCCGGCCCCGAAACGGCTGGTGGCGGCGGGACCTATTTCGTGCATCCGACATGCCCACCAGCCGTCCGCCAAAGGCCCTGACAATGTCCGCCCACTGCACCCCGCCCACTGCACCGTCCACCCACTACGCCATCCGCTCGGCCCACCCCCACCCCCACTCACACGCCCGCCCCTTGCGCACGCCGCCCGCCCCTTCCGCACGACCGCCTCTTGCGCACGCCCACCCCGCCTCCTGCCCACGCCCGCCGCTTGGCGAAGATGCGCACTCGGGAGCCTTTGGAGCTGATGTCGCAGACGACTCACGCCATCGGCCCGCCCCGGACCGAAGACCCGAGGGCAACGAGTGAGGACGCCCGCCAAGCGGACGACCGAGAGCAGCGCATCCCCGGCTGGAGCGTGATGTCGCAGACGACTCAGCTCCAAAGGGCCCGCACAGGCCCAGCACTCGGCTGGAACCGGCGATGAGGCGGCGAGCGGCACGCCCACGAAGGGCACAGCCACCAACAGCACCGCCATGGGCGGGACAGCGGTGGGCGGGAGTACGAGAAATCACCGGAGGTGCGGATTCCGTTGCCCTTGTCGTTAGCACTCGCTGATTCCGTTGTTGTAGGCGTGTAGTGCCACCGATCTCACTTGCTTTTCCGGTGATGGCTGTGGGATAACCGTGGGCAGAGCGGCCGGTGTCACCCCCTGACCGGCCCGAGACCCGATGGGGCTGACATGGCCAACGCCACCGACCACCTCTGGATGCACTTCACCCGGATGGCCAGCTACTCGGCCGGCGAGGTGCCGACGATCGTGCGCGGCGAGGGCGCGTACGTGTGGGACTCGCAGGGCCGCCGCTACCTGGACGGGCTCGCCGGGCTCTTCGTCGTCAACGCCGGGCACGGGCGCACCGAGCTGGCCGAGGCCGCCGCCAAGCAGGCCGGCGAACTGGCCTATTTCCCGCTCTGGTCGTACGCCCACCCGAAGGCCGTCGAGCTGGCCGAGAAGATCGCCTCGCTGGCCCCCGGCGACCTGAACCGGGTCTTCTTCACCACCGGCGGCTCCGAGGCCGTCGAGACGGCGTGGAAGTTGGCCCGGGCGTTCTTCAAGCGCACCGGCAAGCCGAACAAGCACAAGGTGGTCAGCCGGCACCTGGCGTACCACGGCACGTCGATGGGTGCGCTGTCGATCACCGGCCTGCCGGGCATCAAGAGCGACTTCGAGCCGCTGGTGCCCGGCGGGATCAAGGTGCCGAACACGAACTTCTACCGGGCGCCGGAGCACGGCGACTCGCCCGAGGCGTTCGGCCGCTGGGCCGCCGAGGAGATCCGGCGGGCCATCGAGCGGGAGGGGCCGGACACGGTCGCGGCGGTCTTCCTGGAGCCGGTGCAGAACTCCGGCGGCTGCTTCCCGCCGCCGCCCGGTTACTTCCAGCGGGTACGCGAGATCTGCGACGCGTACGACGTGCTGCTCGTCTCCGACGAGGTGATCTGCTCGTGGGGCCGGCTCGGCGAGTACTTCGGCGCCGTCCGGTACGGCTACCAGCCGGACATCATCACCACCGCCAAGGGCATCACCTCCGGGTACGCCCCGCTCGGCGCGATGATCGCCAGCGACCGGCTGATGGAGCCGTTCCTCACCGAGACCGGCATGTTCGCCCACGGGGTGACCTTCGGCGGCCACCCGGTCTCCTGCGCGGTGGCCCTGGCCAACCTGGAGGTGTTCGCCCGGGAAGACCTGACGGGGCACGTCCGGGCCAACGAGGATGCCTTCCGAACCACCCTGGAGAAGCTGCACGACCTGCCGATCGTCGGCGACGTCCGGGGCGACGGATACTTCTACGGCATCGAGCTGGTCAAGGACAAGGCGACCCGGGAGACGTTCGACGAGGCCGAGTCGGAGCGGCTGCTGCGGGGGTTCCTCTCCACCGCGCTGTTCCAGGCCGGGCTGTACTGCCGGGCCGACGACCGGGGCGACCCCGTGGTGCAGCTCGCCCCGCCGCTGATCGCCGAGCAGCAACAGTTCGACGAGATGGAGCAGATCCTGCGCTCGGTGCTCACCGAGGCGTGGGCGCGGCTGTAGCGGTCGACCGGAGGTGCGTTACCAGGACCTGTCGTACTGGCTGTCCACCGTGGACGATCCGCTGACGCCCCGCCCGCCGCTGGGCGGGGACGCCGACGCGGATGTGGTGATCGTCGGGGCCGGGTACACCGGGCTGTGGACGGCGTACTACCTCGCGGTCGCCGACCCGGCGCTGCGGATCACGGTGCTGGAGTCCGAGATCGCCGGCTTCGGCGCGTCGGGACGCAACGGGGGCTGGTGCTCGGCACTGTTCCCCACGTCGCTGCCGGCGCTCGCCCGCCGGCATGGCCGGGACGCGGCGCTGCGGATGCAGCGGGCCATGCGGGAGACCGTCCGCGAGGTGGGCCGGGTGGTCGCCGCCGAGGGGATCGACTGCGACTGGCAGCTCGGCGGGACGGTGGTGCTGGCCCGCAGTGAGGCCCAGCTCGGCCGGGCCCGGGCCGAGGTGGCCGAGGCCCGCGCGCACGGCCTGGACCCCGACGACCTGGTGCTGCTCGACGCCGCCGAGGCCGCCGCCAGGTGCGCCGCTGAGGGGGTACGCGGCGGGACGTACACCCCGCACTGCGCGGTGGTGCACCCGGCCCGGCTGGTCCGCGGGCTGGCCCGGGCGGTCGAACGCCGCGGGGTGCGGATCCACGAGCGGACGCCGGTGACCGCGATCCGGGCCGGGGCGGCGGTGACCCCGGTCGGGACGGTCCGGGCGCCGGTGGTGGTGCGGGCGACGGAGGGGTACACGCCGGGGCTGCCCGGGCAGCGGCGGGTGGTGGCGCCGGTCTACTCGCTGATGGTGGCCACCGAGCCGCTGCCCGAGCAGACCTGGGCGCGGATCGGGCTGGCGCAGCGGGAGACGTTCTCCGACCACCGGCACGTCGTCATCTACGGCCAGCGCACCGCCGACGGGCGGCTGGCGTTCGGCGGGCGGGGCGCGCCGTACCACTTCGGGTCCCGGGTCTCCCCCGGCTACGACCGGGAGCCGCGGGTCTTCGCCGCGCTGCGCCGGGTGCTGGGCGAGCTGTTCCCGGTGCTCGGGCCGGATGTGCCGGTCAGCCACACCTGGGGCGGGCCGCTCGGGGTGGCCCGGGACTGGTCGGCCTCCGTCGGGTTGGACGCCTCGACGGGGCTGGCCTGGGCGGGCGGGTACGTCGGCGACGGGGTCGGCACCACGAACCTCGCCGGGCGTACCCTCGCCGACCTGATCCGGGGCGCGGAGAGCGACCTGACGTCGCTGCCGTGGGTGGGGCACCGCTCGCCGCGCTGGGAGCCGGAGCCGTTGCGCTGGCTGGCCGTCAATGCGGGCCTGAAGGTGATGTTCTCCGCCGACCGGGCGGAGCTGCGGACGGGCCGGCCGTCCCGCCGGGCGGCCATGTTCAACCGCTTCCTGGGCCACTGACCCCGGCGCGGTCAGTGGTTGGGTGGGATCACCCGGAGGTGGCCACGGCGACCGGTCTGCGGGTGCTGGGGGTGCTGCGGGTGGCGCTGCTCGTCCGGCGGGCGGGGCGGCGCGGGCCGGGCCGCCTCGCGGACCGCCTCGGCGAGGGCGACCAGGTCGTCGGCGCTGGGCGGCGGGGGCTCGAACTCGCCCTCGTGGCGGACCACGTTCCAGCCCCGGGGGGCGGTCAGACTACGGGCGTGCTGCTCACAGAGGTCGTACGTGTGTGGTTCGGCGAAGGCCGCGAGGGGCCCGACCACGGCCGTAGACTCGTTATAGACATAGGTCAGTGTGGCGACCGCTTGCCGGGGGCAGCCGTTTCGGGAGCAGCGCCGTGGTGACCTCACGGCGGGAGGGTATCTCCATTACCGGGTCCGACGCACTGGTTCGCGTTGCGACACGCCCGTCATCGAGATCACAATTCGCAACATCCGACTAGCAGGACCGTGACCGGGCGGGGCGGCGCGCCGCCGGAGCGGTACAGCCGGGGGCCGGGTCGCGCAGCGGGCTACCCTGTGCGCATGACCAGTCCGGAACACCGCCGCCCCAGCTCCGGCCGGCGCGCCCACCGCGACCGGCACGGGCGGGGTCTGCGCGGGCGGCTGGTGCCGGCGACGGTGCCGCTGGCCCGGACCAAGGCCGAGGTCTTCGACGATCTTGTGCTGGACACCGTGGAGACCCTGGAACGACGGTTCGCGAAGGAGCTGGCCGGCGTCGAGTTCGCGGTGGAGGACGTGCCGCCGGACCTCAACGTGTACGACTCCGACGTGCTGGAGGACGGCGAGGTGCCGCTCGCCCGGCTGTTGCCCGGCCGCCCCGGCCGGCAGGAGGTGCCGCCACGGATCGTGCTCTACCGCCGTCCGCTGGAGTTCCGGGCCATGGACCGGGAGGACCTGGCCGATCTGGTGCACGATGTGATCATCGAGCAGGTGGCGAACCTGCTCGGGGTCGACCCGGACGAGCTGGCCTGAGCCCACCCGACGCCGGGCCGCGGGCCTCGTCGGGCGGCCCCCACCGCCCTGGGCCGACTGCCTGAGCCGGGCGGCCCCCACCGCCTCGGCCCGGCAACGCTCAGGCGGCCCGCCGCTTGAGCTTGCGCCGCTCCCGTTCCGAGAGCCCACCCCAGATCCCGAACCGCTCGTCGTGGCCGAGAGCGTATTCCAGGCATTCGGTCTTGACCTCGCAACGCGAGCAGATTCGCTTCGCCTCACGGGTCGAGCCGCCCTTCTCGGGGAAGAACGCCTCCGGATCGGTCTGGGAGCAGAGTGCCTGCTCCTGCCACTCCGGCGCGTTTCCGAGCAGGTCGGCCACCTCAAGCTGGCCGTCCATCTAAAGATGCCTCCTTGTCGCGCACCGGCGTCGTCGCCGCTGCAACCCCCCACGCGGAAGGCGTGCTTGTCCGTACGGTTCCGATTTGTTGCGTTCCGCGCGAACAACCCCATTCAAATTACACGCGTGTAATGCGTGCGCCGTCAAGCCGGACTTGATAATGGAGTCGCCCTCCCGACACGCCACAGGCGACCGCTCCGGCCGCCCAGCCTCGCAACCTGCCCTATCGATTCAGACCCCGGACGAGTAACGCCCTCCTCGGCGAGTTGCCCGAGTTTTCTGCCGTGGCGGTCCACCGACCGACGCCACCAGACGTGCCGGCGGCGGCCCCGACGAGGTGCCCCACCCACAATGCTGATCTTGGTGGGGCACAGGTTAACGCGACTCGGCCGTGATCGCCCGTCGAGCCGAGACCGCCGACCACGCCCCGTCCACATCGTGGACAAAACGCGGCGGTCGAACCTGATCGGAGGGTCAGCACAGGGCCGATGGTTCCCTGCTCGGGCAGGCGTATTCGGCCACCGATCCACCAGAGACGATCACCGCACCGGCGGGTCCGTCGCGTCCCACCAGGCGGTATAGACGCCCGCCTGCCGGACGTGGCGACCGGCACTGTGGAGGACGCCGCCCCGCCCGACGCCCTCCCGCACGGAGAAGCCCTGACCAGCCCGGCCGGTCGCTGACGTCACCTTCTACCCGGCCCGAGAGGCTCCACGCTACGGCCGCGTGTGGCCGTACGTGGTCGTCCGCTTGCGAGCTGGCCGCCCGGCCGCCGTGGCGATGCCCCGCAACTGCTCCTCGGTACGCGCGGAGCCGTTGCCCGAGCCGGCCATCCGGGAGATCGTCTCCTCCATCAGGGTGCCGCCCAGGTCATTGCAGCCCCCGTTGAGCATCGCCACCGTGCCCTCGTCTCCGAGCTTCACCCAGGAGCACTGAATGTTGGCGATCCGGCCGTGCAGCAGCAGCCGGGACATCGCGTGCACCACCCGGTTCTCCCGCCAGGTCGGCCCGGGACGGGCGATCCCGGCGAGGTAGATCGGGGCGTTGGTGTGTATGAACGGCAGCGCCACGAACTCGGTGAACCCGCCGGTACGGTCCTGCACGCCGGCCAGCACCCGGAAGTGGGCCAGCCACTGCCCGGGGTGGTCGACGTGGCCGTACATCATGGTGGAGCTGGACCGGATGCCCAGCTCGTGGGCCGTGCTGACCACGTCGACCCAGGCGGCGGCCGGCAGCTTGCCCTTGGTGAGCACCCAGCGCACCTCGTCGTCGAGGATCTCCGCTGCGGTGCCCGGGATGGTGTCCAGGCCGGCCTCGCGCAGCCCGGTCAGCCACTCCTTCACCGGCACGCCGGCCTTCGCCGCCGCCGTGACGATCTCCATCGGGGAGAACGCGTGCACGTGCATCCCCGGCACCCGGGCCTTGATCGCCCGGATCAGGTCCGCGTACCCGGTGACCGGCAGCTTGGGGTCGATGCCGCCCTGGAGGCAGACCTCGGTGGCCCCGACGGCCCACGCCTCCTCGGCCCGGTCGGCGACCTGCCCGACGGAGAGCCGGTACGCGTCGGCGTCGCGTTCGCGCTGGGCGAAGGCGCAGAACCGGCAGCCGACATAGCAGACGTTGCTGAAGTTGATGTTGCGGTTCACGACGTAGGTGACGTCGTCGCCGACGGTGTCCCGGCGCACGTCGTCGGCGAGCCGGCAGAGCCGGTCCAGCGCCGGGCCATCGGCGGCGAACAGCGCCAGGGCCGCGTCGGTGTGCCGGGGGTCGAGCAGCGCCGCCGGATCGTCGGCGGCCAACCGCAGCCCGGTACGCAGGTCGGCATCGCCCGAGCCGGCGGTCGCCCCCGCAGCCGCGCCGGGTGCACCGGCGCCCGCGTCGGACTGGGCCGCCCCGGCGAGGGCGGGCCGGGGCCGGGCCGCCCCCGCGAGGCTGGCGTCGGCCTGGAGGGCGACCTCCGACCAGTCGCCGTAGACGCTGTCGAAGTCGCCGCGCCGGTCGTCGGTGCGGCCGGTGGTGTCGATGGTGGCGTGCAGGTCGATTCGGCCGCCGCCGAAGACCTCCTCCGGCTCCTGCCAGGGACGGCCCACCGGGCGGGCCGCCTCGACCGCGAGCCCGGTGGCCGGATCGGCCAGCGCCGACACGTGCGGCAGCAGGCGCGGGTCCAGCCACGGGTCGCCGGCCCGGACGTACTCTGGGTAGATCGTCAGCCGCTCGCGCAGCGTGAAGCCGGCCTGCGCGGTGCGCCGGGCCAGCTCGTCGAGCTGCGGCCAGGGGCGCTCCGGGTTGACGTGGTCCGGGGTGACCGGCGAGACGCCGCCCCAGTCGTCGATGCCGGCGCGCAGCAGCAGGTCGTACTCGCCCGCGATGAGATTCGGCGGGGCCTGGATGCGGGCCTTCGGCCCGAGCAGCACCCGGGCCACCGCAACCGTGGCGGCCAGGTCGAGCAGCTCGGCGTCGGGCATGCCGCGCATCGCCGTGTCCGGCTTGGCGCGGAAGTTCTGCACGATCACCTCCTGGAGGTGGCCGTACCCGCGCAGGGCGCGGCGAATCGCGAAGATCGCGTCCACCCGCTCCGCCGGGGTCTCGCCGATGCCGATCAGGATGCCGGTGGTGAACGGCACGCCGACCCGGCCGGCGTCGTCGAGCACCCGCAGCCGGACGGCCGGCTCCTTGTCGGGCGAGCCGTAGTGCGGGCCGCCCGGCTCCGACCAGAGCCGGGTGGCCGTGGTCTCCAGCATCATCCCCATGCTCGGCGCGACCGGCTTGAGCCGCTGCAACTCCGACCAGGAGAGCACGCCCGGGTTGAGGTGCGGCAGCAGCCCGGTCTCCTCCAACACCGCCACCGCGCAGGCACGCAGGTAGTCGAGGGTGGAGTCGTAGCCCCGCTCGTCAAGCCACTCCCGGGCCGCCGGCCAGCGCTCCTCGGGCCGGTCGCCGAGGGTGAACAGCGCCTCCTTGCAGCCCTGGGCGGCGCCCTCGCGGGCGATGGCCAGCACCTCGTCCCGGTCGAGGAACGCGGCCGGCAGCCGGTGCGGGACGGTGGCGAAGGTGCAGTAGTGGCAGCGGTCCCGGCACAGCCGGGTCAGCGGGATGAAGACCTTCTTCGAGAAGGTGACCACGCCGGGGCGGCCGGCCTCACGCAGGCCGGCGTCGCGGATGTCGCCGGCGACGCGGAGCAGTTCGTCCAGGGCCGGGCCCCGGGCGGCAAGCAGGGCGGTGGCCTCGTCGACGTCCAGTGCGAGCCCGGACCCGGCCCGGCGCAGTGCGCGCTCGATGCTGGCCGGGGTGGGGCGGAGCTCGATGCGATCAACCATCAGCCCAGCCTATGCGCCGCGCCGCCGGTGGTCGCTCCCGAAGCTACAACGATCACGATGAATGTCTCGATGGCGACAGGCGTCCCACGTCCACGACGAGCGTCGCCCAGACCGCCTGCTGCCGCGGGGTTCCCACGTCGAGCTGGCGGTCGTCACACCGTCAAACGCGTCCGGCGCTGCCGTCAGCAACGGGTACACGTTCACCGGCACCGCCGACTGGGACCGCGACGCTGAACGGTCACCTGTGACCAGCGGCAGGGGCCCCGGCGGGGACGCCGGGGCCCCGGTGGGCGGCGGTTCAGTCCTCGCGGTGGAAGCGCTGGGTGCGGTCGCTGTCGGAGTCCTGCTGCCCGCCGGGCATGCCCGGCTCGGTGGGCTGACGCGGGATGGCCTGGGTCGGGTCGGCCGACGGCGGCTGGCCGAACGGCGGTGCCGACTGCGGGGCCGGGGCCGGGAACGGTGGTGCCGACTGCGGCGGGGTGAACGGCGGGGCCGAGTACGGCGGGGTGAACGGCGGGGCCGACTGCGGGGCCGGGGCGAACGGCGGGGTCTGCTGGCCGGGCTGGCCGTACTGGCCGGCAACCGGACCGGGCTGGCCCGGCTGGCCGAACTGACCGCCCGGCTGGTTGGGGGCCGGGTAGCCGGCCTGCTGGCCGGGGGCCGGCCAACCACCCTGCTGCGCCTGGGGGGCCCAGCCGCCCTGCGGGCCGGGCTGGCCCTGCTGCTGCGGCTGCTGCGGCCAGCCGGGCTGCGGCTGGCCGTACATGCCCGGGGCCGGCTTGGGCTTCGGGGTGAAGTAGAGGGCGCGCCAGATCCGGACCACGACGAACGCGGCGGTCGCGAAGATCGCCAGCCAGACGATCCGGGTGAGCAGGCCGAGGAACGCGTCGAGCACCTCCGCCTTGGCCAGCCGGTCCACCGTCCAGATCAGCAGGGTGAGCACACCGAGCAGGGCGCCGAAGGCGTACTGACCCAACGCCACCTGGGTGATGAGCCTGGCCCGGGGCACCACCGGGGCGACGTGCGTGGCGAGCAGCACTGCCAGCACCGGCAGCACGGTCGCCTCCAGCCCGGCGAACGAGAAGAAGCTGCTGCCCGCCCGGCTGTAGAAGGTGCTGTAGTCGGTCGGGGCGAGCAGCTGGATGAGGCCGACGAAGAGCAGTACGGCGTTCGCGCCGAGCAGGACGAACGCGATCAGCTCGCGTAGCGGATCGGTGAGTTGGCGAGCCGGGGTGGCGGGGTGGGACGCGGGCGCCGCGTCACCAGACGCGGGCTCGGCGGGGCTGGTCACGAACTCCCCCTCGGAGGCGGTAACGGACAGTTGCCGACGTGAGCCTAGTCTCCCCGGGCACCGGTGCCCCCGGGGCGGGGCGTGCGGAAGGATAGACGCCATGCGAATCGTCGTTCTGGTCGGCGGCATCGGGGGCGCCCGGTTCCTGCTCGGCGTCCGGGCCTACGCCCGCGAGGTGGGGGCCGAAGTGACCGCCGTGGTCAACGTCGGCGACGACCTCTACCTGCACGGGCTGAAGGTCTGCCCCGACCTGGACAGCGTCATGTACACGCTCGGCGGCGGCGCCGATCCCGAGCGGGGCTGGGGGCGGGTCGGCGAGACCTGGACGGTGAAGTCGGAGCTGGCCGCGTACGGGGCCGAGCCGACCTGGTTCGGGCTCGGTGACAAGGACATCGCCACCCATCTCGTCCGCACCACCATGCTGACCGGCGGGTACCCGCTGTCGGCGGTCACCGAGGCGCTGGCCACCCGCTGGCAGCCCGGCGTACGCCTGCTGCCGGCGACCGACGACCGGCTGGAGACGCACGTCGTGGTGGACGATCCCGCCGGTGGCCAGCAGGCGATCCACTTCCAGGAGTGGTGGGTACGGCACCGGGCGGAGATCCCGACCCACCGGTTCGTCTTCGTCGGCGCGGAGACCGCGAAGCCCGCGCCCGGCGTGCTGGACGCGATCGCCTCGGCCGACGTGGTGCTGGTCGCGCCGAGCAACCCGGTGGTGAGCGTCGCCCCGGTGCTGGCCGTGCCGGGGCTGCGGGAGGCGGTCACGGACGGGCCGGCCCCGGTGGTCGGCGTCTCCCCGATCATCAGCGGCGCGGCGGTGCGCGGGATGGCCGACCGTTGCCTGGCCGTGGTCGGCGTCGAGTGCAGCGCCGCCGGGGTGGGCGGGCTGTACGGGAGCCGGTCCTCCGGCGGCCTGCTGGACGGCTGGCTCGTGGCGTCCGAGGATGCCGGCGCCGTGGTGCCGGACGTGACGGTCCGGGCGGTGCCGCTGCTGATGACGGACGAGGCGGCGACGGCGGCGATGGTCCGGGCCGCGTTGGAGCTGCTGTGAGGCTGGAGATTCTGCCGGTGCTGGGCATCGGCGACGTGACCGAGGGCGACGACCTGGCGGCGCTGATCGCTACCGCCGCGCCGTGGCTGCACGACGGCGATGTGCTGGTGGTCACCAGCAAGATCGTCTCCAAGGCCGAGGGAAGGCTGGTGGACGTGCCGGCCGACGGCCCGGAGCGGCTGGCCGCCCGGGACGAGGTGCTGGCCGCGGAGACCGCCCGGGTGGTGGCCACCAGGGGGGCGACCCGGATCGTGCAGACCCATCACGGCTTCGTGATGGCCTCCGCCGGGATCGACGCCTCGAACGTCGACAAGACCCGGCTGGTGCTGCTCCCGAAGGACCCGGACGCCTCGGCGCGGGCCCTGCGGGCGGCCCTGCGCGAGCGCTACGACCTGGACGTCGCGGTGATCGTCAGCGACACCATGGGCCGGCCCTGGCGCAACGGGCTCACCGACGTGGCGCTCGGGGTCGCCGGGATGCCGGCGATCCGCGACCACCGGGGCGAGGTCGACCCGTACGGCAACGAGCTCCACCTCACCGAGATGGCCGTGGTGGACGAGCTGGCCGGTGCCGGGGAACTGATCAAGGGCAAATGCGACCAGGTGCCGGTCGCGGTGGTCCGCGGGTACCTCACTGTCACCCGGGACGACGGCACCGGCGCACGGGAGCTGGTCCGCGACGCGGAGCTGGACCTCTTCTCGCTCGGCACCGCCGAGGCGACGGCGGCCGGGCTGGCCGCCGCCGCGGTGCTGCCGGACGGCCCGGGCGAGGCCCCGGTCGACCCGGCCGCCGTGCGGCGGGCGATCGCCGCGGTGGCCGGCGTGGTCGCCCCCGGCGCGGTGTTCACCCACGTCACCGACGACGAGGTACGCGCCATGCTGGTCGCCGCCGTGCCCCACTGGCCGGAGCGGGCCACCGCCCTGGTGCTCGGCGAGCTGCCGGCCCCGGTCGACCCCGCGGACCTGGTGCGCTTCGGCGCGGACCTGCAACGCCTGCGCACCGCGCTGGCCGCCGAGGGGATCCCGTCGGCGCTGCTGCCGCCGCCGGCCGGCAGCACGGCCAGCGCCGCGCTCGCCCTCTGACGCGCGACCAGCGCCACGCCCATTCCGTGACGCGCGGACCGCGCCGCGCTGACGCGTGATCCTCGCCCCTGAAGCGCGGACCGCGCCCGCTGACGCTTGATCCTTGCCCGCCCGCTGGCTGGCAGCGGTCCGCTCAGGCGTCGAGGATGGCCCGGCCCAGCGGGGTGAGGGTGTGCAGCACCGTGTTGCGGTCCCGGTGGCTGACCAGCAGGCCGGCGTTGCGCAGCACGGTGGCGTGCTGACTCGCCGCAGCCGGGGAGATGCCCAGGCGGCGGGCCACCTCACCGGTGGTGCACCCCTCGTCGGTGGCCGCCAGCACCGCCGCCCGGGTCCGGCCGAGCAGGGCTGCCAGCGCCTCCCGGCCGCTGCCGGTCACGCCGCCCTCCCCGGGGGCAGGGGCCAGCCCGCCCAGCCGGTCCACCGGGTAGACCAGCACCGGCGGCAGCGCCGGATCGAGCAGCGCCACCGGGATGCTGGCGCAGAAGAACGACGGCACCAGAAGCAGGCCCCGGCCGTCCAGGTGCAGCTCCCGGCTGTTCGGATAGCCGTGGATCTCCAGCACCCCCGCCTCCCACCGGGCCATCGGGCGGAGGCTGGCCAACAGCCCCTCGACGCCCCGGTCCAGCAGGGCCCGGGCCCGCCGAGTCCGGTCCGCCTCCACCGCGGCCTGGATGTGCGGCCAGTACGGGCTGAGCGCCAGCGCCCGGTACTGCTCCATCGACTCGGTGAGGTGGCGCAGCATCTCGGGCTCGCCCCGGGCCAGCGCCGCCGCCGAGGAGGGCAGGGGATTCTCCGCGATCACCCGGGTGAGGTCCCGGCGCAGCAGCGGGACGGGCGTTCTCCGCACCGCGTCCAGCCCCGCCTCCAAGCCCTGGACGCTGTCGTGCGGGGTGAGGAAGTCGGGGAAGTAGCCCCAGCCCGGGTTCAGCGCGAACAACAGCCGGAGCTGCTCCTTGCCGACGTGCCTGCGCAGCTCCCGGGAGACGCCGCGACGCCAGCCTGAGGTCAGCGGGTCCTGGCGGCGCACCTGGAGCACGTGCATGCTGAGGGTCATTTCCCAGAGCGGGTCCGCACCCGGGGCGACCCTGGTGCGGAGGATGTCCTCGGGGGAAAAGTGAATCTTCAGCATTGGAGCGCTCCCGTGCCGGTGGACAGCGGGCGGGCCCGCTGGCCGTTCGCACTGTACCCGGACGGCATTTATCTCCATTTTTAAGTGTGGGCTGAAAAACCTCGACGGCCCGGGCCCGACTTCGGCATGCTCTGCTTGCCCCGCAACGGGCCGGTCCGTCGTTCGACGTCGGCCCGGGGCACCGGGGCCGGGGAGGATCCGGCGGCCGGGCGGCACCACGAGGGTCTGCGGCCCTTGTTCCGCAGGGGTGCCACCCGGCCGCCCACCCAGGCAAGGGTAGGCAGCGGACGCACGCCGCCTAGAGTGTCACCGTGCCAGACGTGCGGAAGGGGCCCCTGGTGACGCCTCCGGTGGAGCAGAAACCCTCTCGTGACAGCGCCCCGGGCGTCGGGGCGTACGCGGCCCTGCACGCCGACGCGACGGCCCTGCTGGCCGGATGGACGCCGACCGGCGCGGCGGCCGGGCGGGCCCGGGACCGCACCCTCGACCTGCTGGCCGGCGGGCCGGCGGCGCTAAGCCGGGAGCACCGGGCTGGTCACGTCACCGCGAGCGCGCTGGTCCTCGACGCCACCGGCGAGCGGATCCTGCTCTGCCTGCACGGCAAGTTCCACCGGTGGATGCAGCTCGGCGGGCACTGCGAGCCCGGCGACCGGACGCTGGCCGGGGCCGCGCTGCGCGAGGCGGGCGAGGAGTCCGGCATCGCCGGCCTGGTCGTCGACCCGGTCCCGATCGACGTGGACATCCACCCGGTGGCCTGCCAGGGCGGCTCGCTGCACCACGACGTGCGGTTCGCGGTCTTCGCCCCAGCCGGCGCGACGGAACGGGTCAGCGACGAGTCCGAGGCGCTCGGCTGGTTCCCGCCGGGCCGGCTGCCCGAGCCGCTGGCCGGCGGCACCGCCCAGCTCGTCGCCCCGGCCCTGGCCGCCCTGCGCCGTCGAGCCGGCTGAACCCGGGCCGGCCCGGACCTGGGGGGCGAGCCGGCCACTGGCTGACCCTGGCTGATCCCGGGCCGCCCCCGGGTCCGGGCGGCGGGCCGCCGCCCGGGTCGGACGGGTCAGATGTAGCTTTCCTCGCCCCGGTCCTTCAGCTCGTCGACGAGGGCCTTCACGTCCTGGGCGCGGTCGCGGGGGCAGACCAGCACCGCGTCCGGGGTGTCGACCACGATCAGGTCGTGCACGCCGAGCACGGCCACCAGCCGGCCGGACTGCGGGACCACGACCAGGTTGGTGCTGTCGTGCAGCAGCACGCCCGGTTTGGCGTCCACGCCGAGCACCACGTTGCCGGCCGGGTCGGCCGGGAGCACGTCGCCGAGGGTGTGAAAGTCGCCGACGTCGTTCCAGCCGAAGTCGCCGGGGACCGTCGCCACCCGGCCGGCGGTCGCCGCGCCCTCCATCACCGCGTAGTCGACGGAGATCTTCGGCAGGGTCGGCCAGACCGTGCCGAGGATGTCGTCCTGCTCCGGGGTGCCCCAGGCGGCGGCGATCGCGGTGATCCCGGCGTGCAGCGCCGGCTGCT
The DNA here is from genome assembly GCF_045040215.1 of Micromonospora sp. NBC_01412. NCBI lineage: Bacteria > Bacillati > Actinomycetota > Actinomycetes > Micromonosporales > Micromonosporaceae > Micromonospora > Micromonospora sp. NBC_01412. Next base: position 4,159,667 of record NZ_CP109528.1, on the reverse strand, counting down.
GCCGGGCCAGCTCGGCCAGGAACACGTCGACCCGCCAGACGAACATGCTGGCGTTCCACAGGTGGTGCCCCGAGCGCAGGTACGCCTCCGCCACCTCTGCGGCCGGCTTCTCCTTGAACTCCCGCACCGGCCGCAGCGGCCCGTCGCCGACCGGGTCGCCGGTGTGCAGGTAGCCGTACCCGGTCTCGGCCCGGGTGGGGGTGATCCCCACCGTCATGAGCAGCCCCTGCTCGGCACCGCGCACCGCCTCGCGGACCGTGGCCACCCACGCGTCGACGTCCCGGATCAGGTGGTCGGCGGCGAAGGAGCCCATCACCGCGTCGGGCTCGCGCAGCGCGATCACCGCCGCGGCGAGGGCGATCGCCGCGCAGGAGTCCCGGGGCGAGGGCTCGACGAGGATGTTCTCCTCGGGCAGGCCGGCAAGCTGTCGCGCCACCGCCGTGACGTGCGCGGCTCCGGTGACCACCAGGATGTGTTCCGGGGTTGTCAGCGGGGCCAACCGGTCGACGGTCGCCTGGAGCAGGGACGCGGGGGTGCCGGTGAGCGGGTGGAGGAACTTGGGATGGCCCGCGCGGGACAACGGCCACAACCTCGTGCCGCTGCCACCCGCCGGGATGACGGCGTAGAGCATCAGCACATCATGCCCGAACCGCCACGCTACGGACGCACCGTCGGCCGAAGCCTCAGGCGCGGGCCCGGCTCCACGCCGCGATGTGCACCTCGGCGCTGGACTCCCAGGTGAACTCCTTGGCCCGGTCGAAACCGGCCTTGGCCAGCGACAACCGGCGCTGCTCGTCGTCCAGCAGGGCGACCAGGTCGGCGGCGATCTGGGCCGGGTCCTCGCTGGTGTAGGCGACGGCGTCGCCACCGACCTCCGGCAGCGACAGCCGCGGGGTGGTCAGCACCGGGGCGGCGCAGGCCATCGCCTCCAGGATCGGCAGGCCGAAGCCCTCGCCGTACGACGGGTAGGCGGCGACCAGCGCCCCGCCGAGGAAGCCCGGCAGGTCGGCGTAGCGCAGGTAACCCGGGCGGAGCAGCCGCAGGTGTGATGGCACCTCGGCGACCGCCCGGTCGATGTCGTCGTCGTGCCCCTGGCCGCCCGCGACGACCAGCGCCGGTGGGTCGGCCCGGTCGGCCACCGCCCGGACCCAGCCACGGATCAGGTTGGGGACGTTCTTGCGCGGCTCCTTCGCCCCGAGGAAGGCGATGTAGCTGCTGTCGCCGAGCCCCAGCCGGGCCCGGACCCGGGCCTTCTCCTCCTCGCCGGGGGCGTGGAAGGCTGCGTGGTCGACCCCGTGGTAGGCGACATCGATCCGGGTCGGGTCGGCGTCGAGCAGGCGGATCAGCTCGTCCCGGGTGGCCTTGCTCGGCACGATCACCCGGCTGGCGCGGCGCAGCGAGGTCTTGATCGCGCTGCGGAAGAACGTCCGGCGGGACTTGTCGTAGTGCTCCGGCTCGGTGAAGAACGTCGCGTCGTGCACGGTCACCGTCACCGGGCAGCCCGCCCGCAGCGGGCACGTGTAGAACGGCGAGTGCAGCACCTGCGCGCCGACCTGCTGGGCCAGCAGGGGCAGGCCGGTCTGCTCCCAGGCGAGCCGGGCCGGCCGGTGCGCCACCGCGGCCGGGGCGGCGACGATCTCCGCGCCGGGCAGCATCCGGCTGTAGCGCTCCAGGTCGGTGCGGAGGCTGACCACGGCCAGGTCGACCCCCTGGCCGCACACCTTGCCGAGGGCGCCGAGCAGGCCATCGACGTATCGACCGACGCCACCGCGGTCGACGGGGACACTCGTGGCGTCGATGAGTACGCGGGGCGGGCGACCGGCGGTCACGGGGCAACTCCTTGAAGTGGCGAATCTGTGGGGAACAACACTCCGGGCAAGCCTACGCCGGAGCCAGGCCCGGACGCTGACTGCGACCCGACGGTACGCCGACCTGTCCTTGTCAACGACTACGGGCGCGGGGGGCGTATCGTTCGCGCCGATGGCCGACAACATTGCTCTGGTGTTCACCGACGCGATCTCGCCCGACCCCACCCGTCCCCTGCTGACCTGGTACGACGACGCCACCGGCGAGCGCGCCGAACTGTCCGGCGCGACGCTGACCAACTGGGTGGCCAAGACTGCCAACCTGCTCGTCGACGAGATCGGCACCGGGCCGGGCGAGTCGGCCGCGGTGCTGCTGCCACCGCACTGGCAGACCGCCGCCGTGCTGCTCGGCTGCTGGTCGGTGGGGCTGACCGTGGCCGGCGGCCCGGGCCCGGCCGAGGTGCTCTTCGCCGCCGTCGACCGGGTCGCCGAGGCGGACGCCTGGCCGGCCGGCGAGCGGTACGCGCTCGCGCTCGCCCCGTTCGCCCGGCCGCTGCGCGAGGTGCCCGCCGGCTTCACCGACTACGTGCTCGCCGTCCGGGCGCACGGCGACCACTTCACCCCGTACCCGAAGGGTGGGCCGCAGGACGCGGAGCTGCTGGCCCGCGCGGCGACCCGCGCGACGGAGCTGGGCATCGCCCGGGGCGACCGGGTCCTGCTGGACGCCGCCGCCCACCCCGACCCCGTCGACTGGCTGCTGGCCCCGCTGATGGCCGGCGCCACCATCGTCCTCTGCGCCAACCTCGACCCGGCCCGCGTGGCGTCCCGCGCGGACACGGAAAAGGTCACCCTGACCCTGACCTGACGCCGACCATTGGCGTACGCCGCTTTCGCGGGCACCCCTGAGTGATCGACGGGTCAGGCGGGGGTCGGGGAGCCCGACTCCGAACGGCGCTGGGCGAAGGCGGCGAAGGCCGTCAGGGACTCCGGGTTGGCCAGTGCGCCCCTGGCCGCCGCGTTGTCGACCGGGGTGCCGGTGAGGATCTTCTTCACCGGCACCTCCAGCTTCTTCGCCGACAGGGTGCGCGGGACGGCCCGCACCTGGTGGATCTCGTCGGGGACGTGCCGCGGCGAGAGGGCGGTACGCAGCTCGCGGCAGATCTTCTTGCGCAGGTCGTCGCCCAGCTCCAGTCCCTCGGCGAGCACCACGAACAGCAGCAGCTCACCCGCGCCGCCCTCGTCGTCCTCCAGGTGCACCACCACCGAGTCGACGACCTCGTCCAGGCCCTCGACGACGGAGTAGAACTCGGCGGTGCCGAGCCGGACGCCGCCCCGGTTGAGGGTGGCGTCGGAGCGGCCGGTGATCACGCAGCCGCCCCGGTCGTTGATGGTGATCCAGTCCCCGTGCCGCCACACCCCCGGGTAGACGTCGAAGTACGCCTCCCGGTAGCGGGCGCCGTCCGGGTCGTTCCAGAACCCGACCGGCATGCTCGGCATCGGCGCGGTGATCACCAGCTCGCCCAGCTCGCCGACGACCGGGGTGCCGTCGGCGGAGCGGGCCTCCACCTTCGCCCCGAGGGCCCGGCAGGTGATCTCCCCGGCGTGCACCGGCAGCAGCGGCACCCCGCCGACGAAGCCGGTGCAGACGTCCGTGCCGCCGGAGAGGGACTGGAGCTGGGGGGCGTCGCCGACGTTGGCGTACACCCAGGTGAAGCCCTCGGCGGGCAGCGGCGCGCCGGTCGAGCCGACCCCGCGCAACGCGGACAGGTCGGCGATCTCCCTCGGCACCAACCCGGCCTTGCGGCAGGCCAGCAGGTACGGCGCGGAGGTGCCGAAGTACGTGGTGCCGGTCTCCTCGGCCAGTCGCCACAGCCCACCCAGGTCGGGGTGGCCGGGGTTGCCGTCGAACAGCACGATCGCCGCGCCCACCGCCGGCCCGGAGGCCAGGAAGTTCCACATCATCCAGCCGGTGGTGGTGAACCAGAGGAACCGGTCGCCCGGGCCCAGGTCGTGGTGCAGGGCGAGCATCTTCAGGTGTTCCAGCAGGATGCCGCCGTGGCCGTGCACGATCGGCTTGGGCAGCCCGGTGGTGCCGGAGGAGTAGAGCACGTACAGCGGGTGGTCGAACGGCACCGGGACGAAGGCCAGCGGCTCGTCGGTCGGCGCGGCCAGCTCGGCCCAGGAGACCACGCCCTCGGGCGCGGCCTTCATTCGGTCCGGAGCGCCGCCCAGCGGCGCGGAGGCCGAATTATGGCCGCCGGCCCCGGCCGGGTCGAGGTACGCGACCGCCACCGTGTGCTCCAGCGACGGCAGGGCGGCCCGGATCGCGGCCACCTCGGCACGCCGGTCGACGGGCTTGTCGCCGTACCGGTAGCCGTCGACGGCCACGAGGACCTTCGGCTCGATCTGCCGCCACCGGTCGGTGACGCTGCGGGTGCCGAACTCGGGGGCGCAGGACGAGAAGACCGCGCCGAGGCTGGCGGTGGCCAGCAACAGCACGTACGTCTCGGGGATGTTCGGCGCGTACGCGGCCACCCGGTCGCCCGGGCCGACGCCGAGCCGGCGCAGCCCGGCCGCCACCCGGCGGACCTGCTCGCGCAGCCCGGCGGCGGTCAGGGTCTCCGGGGCTCGGGTCTGCCCGTGCGCGATCACCACCGGGTCGTCGTCGCCCAGCCCCGGCATCCGCAGCACGTTCTCGGCGTAGTTGAGGGTGGCCCCGGGGAACCAGCGGGTCCCCGGCATCGCCGGGTCGGTCAGCGTGGCCGTCGGCTCGGTGTGCGCGACCACGCCGAAGTGGTCCCAGACGGAGCGCCAGAACGCGTCGAGGTCGGTGACCGACCACTGCCACAGCGCGTCGTAGTCGGCGAACTCCAGCCCGCGGTGCTCGGCCAGCCAGCGCAGGTAGTCGCCGATCCGGGACCGCTCACGCACGTCCGCCGGCGGCGTCCACAGCACGTCACCCACTGCTCCACCCTCCTCCGGGCCCCGCACCACCTTGTGACATGGGCCCTGACGCAATCTTGCCCTACCTCGCAGCGTCACTGTCCGCACCGGGTCCCCGCGCCGGGGCGTGCCGGCCCACACCCCGCCCGGTGTGGCCCGCACCCCACCGAGCGGGGTCAGCTCTCCCGATGCGCCTGGATGGCGCGGCGCTTCGCGAGCCGGTGGGCGCGGCGGATCTCGGCCTCCCGGTAGCGGCGCTCGTCCTCCGGGGTCTCCGGCAGCACCGGCCGGACCGGGCGGGGCGCCCCGCCCACGTCCACCCCCACGAAGACCAGGTACGCGGTGGCCACCCGGACCGGCGCGTCCTCGGCCGAGTCCCAGCGCTCGGCGACCACCCGCACGCCCACCTCCATCGACGTCTGCCCGGTCCAGTTGACCTGGGCGTGTGCGTGCACCAGGTCACCCACCCGGACCGCCTCGGAGAAGATGATCTCGTCGATCGCGGCGGTCACCGCCGTGCCGCCGCTGTGCCGGGCCGCCGCCGCGCCCGCCACGTCGTCGACGAACTTCATCAACACCCCTCCGTGCACGGTCCCGTACAGATTGACATCGACCGCCGTCATGATCCGACTGAGCGTGACGCGGGAGTACGAGGTGGGCTTGCCCTGCGGCGAGGCGGAGGGATGATCTGTCATGCGGGAAACGGTACGGTGCGCGGATGCGACATCTCTGGAGCTTCCTCGCCGGGTTGGTGGTGGCACCCGTCACCTGGGTGCTGGTCACCCTCGGACAGGACGGATCGAGCCGCACGATCACCCGGTGGGTGGAGATCGGCACGTTCAACACGGCCAACCTGATCGAGCCGGCCGTCTACCTGGCCGTCGCCGGCATCCTGCTCGGCCTGCTGGGCACCCTGCGCGTCTCGCCGCTCGGCCCGCTGGTCGCGGGGCTGCTGCTGGTCACCCCGTACGTCGCGATGTTCATCGCGCCGTTCGAGGTACGCGACATCGTCCCCGAGGGTTGGAAGGTGCTGAGCGACCCGCTGCCGCTGCACCTGCCGGTGCAGAACGGCACCCTCTTCCTGCTCGGCGTGCTGCTGCTGATGGCCACGGCCAGCCGGCAGCGGTGGCGGCGCTGGCCGCAGCCGGCGACCGCCCCGGCCGGAAAGCCGGACGAGAACAACTTCACGCTCACCGACTGGCCGCCGCCCGGTAACGGCCCGGACCGGGACAGCGGCCCCGACCGGGACGGCGGCCCGCTCACGCTGGGCTACCCGGACCAGAGCGCGCCCGAGCCGCTGCCCCGGCGTACCGGCGGGGAGTCGCCGTGGTCGGCGCCGCCGCGCCCGGCGAACCGGCCGGAGGACACCACTACCGAGCTGCGCTGAGCGACGGCCGGGGGCGGGCGGGAGCACCGGTACGCCGGCTGCACCCGCCCGCCCGCCACACCCGCCCGGGCCGCCGGTTCCCGGACCGCCCGTCGGTCGCCGGCATCCGGCGCGTCCGTCCGGCGCGTCCGTCCCCTCCGGACGGTTGAGGCCATCCGGGTAAGCCCTACGGATGAGAACGGGCCGACGCGTCAGCGGGATCTCCGGCCGGGCGGCGGTATCCATGGATGGCTCGGTTTCACTACAGTCAGCCGTTATGCGAGTGCCATCCGTCATCGGCCGTCCGGCCGTCGTGGCGACGTGCGCCGTCCTGCTCGTGCTGGTCGTGGTCGGGCTGGCGTACTGGCAGGCCACGGCCGGCCCGAAGGTAGACGACGGGGCCCGGATCTACTGCCTGTCCGCGGAGCACCGGGCCGGCCTGGCGGAGGCCGCCGTGGCGCTGGACCTGGCCGAACCCGGCCCGTCGGCCGACCGGCTGACCTGGCGGACCGGGCTGGGCGACGTCGAGCAGTGGCGGGCGGCCCGGCGGGCCGACTTCGACCGGGCCTGCCTGGGGTTGCTCGCCGCCGGCCGGCAGGGCGGGTCGTCGGGCGGCAACTCGTCCCCCTGGTCCACGGTGGCGCCCTCGCTCGTCCTCGCCGCCGCCAGCGCGGTGCTCGCCGCCTGGTTCAGCGGGCGGCAGGCCACGGCCGGGGTACGCCGGGCCGAGGCCGACTCGCTGCGCACGGCGGGCCGGGAGTACCGGCGCGCGGCGGAGGCGCTGCTGCGCGAGTTGGAGCAGGCCCGACCGGGGCTTCCCCCGGACGACGACGAGGTGCGGAAGTCGCAGCTCGAACTCGTCAACCGGCTGAACGCGGTGGCCGACGCCCGCCGGGGCTGGGAGCTGCCCCGCCGGCTCAGCGCCGCCCTCGACCAGAATCCGGTGGGGTCCCGGGCCGTCCCGGCTGGACGGGACCCGGAGCGCCGGGCCGAGTGGTTCGGTGGGCAGCGGGACGCCCTCAGCCAGCTCGCGACGGAGGTGGAGCAGGTGGCCCAGGCCGTACAGCACTCCGGGCTCCTTCCCGGTCGACCCCCGGCGGGTGTGCGGTGACCGCCACCCCGACCGCTGACGAGCCGCTCGGCCCGAGCCCGGACGCCACCAGGACGGACCGGGTGCCCGACGCCCCGCGCCCGCCCGTGGGGTCGGCAGCCGGCGCGACCGGCGGGCCGGCGCAGGCGGGCGCAGGCGGACCGGCGCGGACCGGGAAGGGCGGGTCGGTGCCCGCCGGGACCGGTCGGCGGCGGCGCGCGGCGAGACCGCCGAACCCCTTCGCCGTGCCAGGCCTGCGCCGCGACGTCGACCCGCTCAACCCGCTGCGCCACCGCGACCACGTGCACTTCTACGTGCCGGTGGACCACACCGAGGAATCCTTCGAGCAGTGCCAGGAGGAGTTCGGCGACCCGTCCTACCTGCACCACGAGGGCCGGCTGGTGCTGGTCACCGGGGAACGGGGATGCGGCAAGACCGCCCTGATCAACCGCTGCGCGCACTGGCTACGGGAGCAGCTCGGCAAGGCCGACCTGACGGCCGAGGTGGTCGACCTCACCCGGGAGGCGCGGGACAACGAGGCCATCCCGCAGCGCCGGGGCAACGTGTGCCGGGCGCTGATGGACAAGCTCTTCGAGCTCCAGTTGCTCACCACGAACCTCGCGTACGAGATGCGGGACAGCCCGGACGACGCGTACCGCAACCTGCCCGGCTGCCTGGAGCGTGACCAGGTCCTCATCGTGCTGCTGCCGCCCTCGGCCGACCTGACCGAGGAGCTGGTCTACTACGGGATCCGGGCACCCCGGCGGGTCGTCTTCTTCGCCGAGACGGCCTACGCGCTGCCCGCCGAGCACCGCCAGGCGCTGGACCGGGACAGCCCGGTGCCGCCCGTCTACCTGCACGTCAGCGGCTTCGACCACCGGCACGCGGACCAGTTCGCCCAGCACCGACTGGACCGGCTGCCGGCCGGCACCCTCCCCCGGCTGGCACCCACCGCACTGGAAGACTTCATCGACAACGGTCGACTGGCAACCATTCGCGAGATGCAATGGTTACTCTACGGCTTGTACGAGGAACTCCGTGTGCAAGATGACCGACCGGATGAGGTGACCTGGGAGCACATCAGCAGACACTTCATTAGGAGACTGCGCGACCTGGAGGGGCAGCCTTGATGGATGCGTTCGACCGGGACCCCGGCGGTGAGGTCAATCCTTACCCGTCGAGTGCCGTCGCCCAGATCGCGGACGCCGGGTCGACCGTCCTCACCATCCCCACCGCCGCCGTCCGGCGGGCGACCGCCGTCATGGACTCCTACCTGGCCGCCGTGCAGGCCCGCCCCCAGGCGTCCCCCGGCCGGGTGCTCGCCGTGGTCGGCGACTACGGCACCGGCAAGACGCACCTGGCGTCGTACCTGATCCGGCACGCCACGAAGCAGTCGGCCGGCTCGGTCCAGTCGCTGCACCTCAACGCGCCGCCGGACACCTTCGTCTCGCTCTACCGGGCGTTCGCCGACAAGCTGGCCGACCGTCGGGAGCTCGTCCACGAGCGCGTCCGCGGCCTGTACGCCGACATCCTCGCCACCGAGCTGCGGACGTCCCGGGCCACCGCGCCCCTGGCCGACTCGCTGCTGGCCGGCTCGATCGACCCCGTGCAGGTGGTGGACACGTTCAGCCTGCCGGAGAACCAGCTCCTCGGGCGGTTACGGGACCGGCTGCGGGACGTCACCGACAACACCGAGTTCGCCCAGGCGCTCACCCTGCTGCTGCGCGGCGGCTTCGAGGACGCGGTGTGGGAGTGGTTCACCGGCCGGCCCCCCTCCGAGGTGCTCCGCGAGCGGGGCATCACCGGCACGATCACCGGCAGCGAGGCCACCGCCCTCCAGGCGATGGGGGTCTTCGCCCTGCTCCTCGGGCACGGCTCGCGCCCCTTCGTGCTGGTCATCGACGAGCTGGACCAGTTGCTCACGGCGGCCGGCCGCCGCGAGGACGAGGCGCTCGACGCGTTCAAGGAGATGCTGCGGGTGTTCGCCGCGTCGAGCACCTTCCTGGTCCTCGCCGGCCTGCCCGACCTGATCACCACGATGCGCCGGGACGTGCGGGACCGGATCGGCGAGCGCGTGCGGATGTCCCCGCTGACCGTCCGCGAGGTGCACGACTACGTCCTGGCCCGCCAGGGCGGCCGGCTGGAGCCGTTCACCGAGCAGACCGTGGGGTACGTCGTCGAGCTGACCAACGGCGTCCCCCGCGGCGTGATCTCGCTGTGCCACCGGCTGTGGCGCCGCGCCCGGGACCAGGGCGGCGCGGTGACCCACCCGATGGTCCGCCAGGTCGCCCGGGAGATCTACGACGCAGGCAGCGCCCAGAACGTCCGCGCGGAGATCCGCCAGGTGCTGGTCGCCGTGGGCTACGAGACGTACGTTCCGGAGTACTTCCTGGACGACACCCCCGGCGGCCGGGTCGACTACTGGGTGCCGATCGGCCGCGACGACGCGGGCTGCGGGATCCTGTTGTCCGGGCCGCTGCTGGAGGAGAGCGACGTCGCGACGGTGGAGCACCGGGCGCGGTCGGTCCGCGCGCACCGCGACTGCGAGCTGCTCCTCGTCGTCCTGGAGCCGCCCCCGGAGCGGTTCCTGCCGCGCATCCGCGACGCGGTGGGCCGGGAACCGTTGCACTACAGCCCCCGGTCCTTCGCCGACCAGCTCGCGGTCGAGTTCAAGGCGATGGCCGCCCGGCTGGAGGAGCGCTACCCGCTGGAGGGGCCGCTGGCCTCCGTGGCGCCGCACCTGTCCCGCCTCGACCGGCGGCAGTCCGCGACCCAGCACATGCTGAGCCTGCTGACCGGCTCGCTGGAAGACCTGCGCGCCCACAACGACCAGCAGCTCGCCGCGATCCACCGGGAGCTGCGCGAGGTGCAGCGCGGGGTCGCCGCGCCGTCCGGCGACGGCACGGGGCGCGGGGAGCTGACCGCCCTGCCGGTCGCCGTGATCGAGCTGTTCGACCGGGCGTTCGCGGCGGTGGACCTGCTCACCCCGGCGGGCGAGCTGCTGCGGCGGGCGTTCCAGGACGACGCCGGTGGGCGCGGCGCCCGGCAGACCGTCCGGGCCCGGATCAGGGCCCCGGAGATCCAGTCGGCGGCCGGGGTGGCGGGGCTGCTCGACGCCCTCGTCGACGCGTTCGGGCGGGCGCTCGTCGAGTGGTACCGGCCGGTCGGCCAGCGCGCCGGGGGGCCGACGCCCCGGGAACGGGAACGGCTGGCCAACATGTGCGGGATCTTCGACGCGGTCTACGAGTACCTGCCGCTGTACCAGGTCCGCAGCCTGCGGGAGCTGGTCGGCCCGGCCGGGGCGGCCCGGCAGCAGCAGGAGGAGGCGGAGGACGTCCTCGGCGACTTCAGCGCCCGGGTGCACCGCGAGCTGCTGACCGCCCTCGGCACCGACCAGCGCTGACAGCCGCCGGGCCGGGCGGGCACCGGCGCTGACCGGCCGGTGTCGGTCGCTCAGCCGGGGCGGGCGTCGGGTCTGGCCGGCGCGGGCCGGGGGCCGGGTTGACCCGGCAGCGGTGTGGCGGTCGGGGCCGCCGAGGACGCCTCGCGCCGGTACGCCTCCCGCAGGCCGTTGCCGAACGCGTGCAACAGGTTGACGGTGACGATGGCCGGGGCGACGACGGCCACCGTCCCGACGAACTGGCGTTCCAGCACCAGCGCGAGGAGCACCGCCGTGATCCCGTTCTGCTGGCCGAGCACGACGTCCAGCCGGTCCGACGGCGGCAGCCGGCGCCCGATCACGACGGCCACCAGCATGTGCGCTGCGACCGCGGACAGCCCCAGCACCACCCCCGGCACCAGGTTCGGCCCTCCGACGAGGACCAGCCCGAGGGCGAACGAGGCGGCCAGGAACGCCAGCCGGGTGAGCCGGTCCAGCACGAGCGCGACGGGCGGCCGGTAGACCAGCCCGGCCAGCGCGATCCCCAGCATGAGGAACTGCCAGACCGCGAACGCGCCCAGCCCCACGAGGATGAGCACCTGGAGCAGCCGCAGCAGCCGGCCGGAGCGGGGCGACCGGTCGGCCGCCGTCCGGCGTGCCCGCTCGGTGCCCCACCACAGCAGGGCGGCCACGGCGGCCAGGGCGAGGTTCTCCGCGAGGGAGAGGCCGAACGACCCGACGCCGGTGTGCGGCGGCGCGGACGACGCGGCCGGGTCCGCCGGCAGCAGGGGCAGGACCCAGGCGGCGGCGTACACGGTCAGCAGGACGGTCACGGGGTCGTCGAACGACGCCCAGGCGCTGAGGATCGCCTTGGCCTGGCCGGACATCCGGGACTGCAACCGGGCCGCCGCGAACGACAGCGGGTCGATCTGGGCGACCGCGACGCCGAGGACCAGGTAGGCGGGCTCCCGGAACGCCAGGTACATCACCGCCGAGATCAGCGACGCCTTGACCAGCACGCCGAGGGTGATCGCCAGCCCGACCAGGCGGAGGTTTCCCCGGGCCGCCCGCAGGTCGATGCCGTGGGTGCTGGCGAACAGCCCGACCGCGAGCAGGGCGCCGGCCACGGTGAGGTAGCCCTCTGACCGGTGGGCGGCGGTCCAGCCCGCCTGCCCGGCGAGGACCCAGCCGGCCGCCGCCAGCAGGACGAAGAGCCCACTGCGCCGCAGCGACGGCAGGACCGCCTCGACCATCCCGGCACGGCCGGGGCGGGCCGGCGGCGCGGGCGCGGCGGGGGCGGGAACGGCAGGTGCGTCGGGGACGGCGGCGGGGACGGCAGGTGCGTCGGGGGCGGCGGCCGGCCCTCGCCCGGCGTACGGCGTGACGGGCGGGTCCGTCGGCCGGCTCATCCGATCAGGTCGCGGCTGAGCTGCGCCGCCTTCTCGTCGGCCGCCCACACCCGGCGCTGGTCGAGGGTGACCCCGAGCAGGTAACGGTCGAGACCGACCGGGTAGCAGTAGAAGGCCCCCTCCTCCAGGTCGAGGACCAGCCGGCGTACCCGGGAGCCGACCACCGGGTGCGCGGCCCGCACCAGGGCCCGCAGCAGCACGTCGATCCGCTGGCCGACCAGGGCGTAGAAGTCCCGGCGGCGGGCCGGGGTGATGTCGTCGAAGAACCGGGCCAGCCGGGGGTCGTCGAGCAGGTCGGCCGTCGCCTCCACCCGCCCGTGGCGGCAGACGGCCGCGTAGTGCAGGTCGTCGGCCCCGAGGCGGCCGGCGCAGACGGCGGCCAGCCCGGCGTACGACTCGTCGCCGGCCCAGGTCCGGGGCCGGGCGACCGCCGGGGCGGCGACGTCGGCCGGGTCCGGGGGGTCGGGGGCGGCCCCGTCGACGTTGAGCCAGCCGCCGTAGTCGGTGGGCTGCTGGCTGACGGCCTCACGCAGCTGGTTGGCGAGCCGGGACAGGCCCACGTCGGCGGCGCGGACCCCCTCCTCCCGGGGCGGCAGCGGCCCCGGCGGATCGTCCGGCCTGCTCACGCAGACCAGGTGCTGCTCCCGGCGCACCTGGAGCGTGAGGAGGACGCCGAGCGCGGTGTGCAGCACGACCCGGATGAGGTCCCCGCTGCGCGCCGGGCGGAGCTGGGCGTCCAGGTCGGTCGTCACGTGCACCACGTCCCGGTCGACGAGCTGCCGCTCCTCGGGGGCGAGGCCGGTGCCCCCCGTCGCGGCCGGGGCCGAGTCGACGTCCAGGGCGAAGTCGCAGACGCCGTTGGTGTACCGGCCCAGGTGCGCGATGCCGGTGACCCCGCGCATCAGCTCCTCGCAGCCGTCCACCGCGGCGGGCCGCCGGCCGTCCAGGTGGCCGCCCAGCGCCACGCCGATGCGGCGGTCCCCGGTGCCGGCCGCCGCCACGCCGGCCGGGGTGTCCGTGCTCATGTCTCCGGCACCTCCATGTCGACGAAGTGGAGCGGGACGCCGCCGTAGGGGTGTCCACCGCTGATCTCGCCGTCGCTGACCACCGTCGCCAGCAGCCGGCGGGCGGCCCGCAGGTAGGGATGGTCGGGGCCGAGCAGGTCGCGGCCCTGCTCGACGACGGCGCGCAGGAGCTGCTCGGCCGGCGCGGCACGGCCCGCGAACGCAAGGTTCCCGGCCTGGTTCACCAGCCCGCCGAGGGTCCACGGATGCGACTCGCCCAGCGTGGCCATGAGGCCGGCCGCCGCCTTCTCCCCGTCGACGACCGCCTCCTCCACGCCGCCCGCGCCCCGCACGAGGACCGCCCGCAGGCTGCGGCCCAGGTGGGTGAACGGGTGCGCCGGGCCGAGGTCGCGCTCGTAGCCGGCGAGGCTGTCCTCGGCCAGCCGGACCGCGCGCTCGCTCTCCCCCGCCAGGTGGTAGTCGACGGCGAGGCTGAGCCGGCACGACCGGGTCCGTGGGTTGTCCTCGCCGAGCAGCCGGCGCAGCGCCAGGTAGGCCCGGCTGTTCAGGTCCTTGGCCCGGGGGAGCTGGTCGCGCCGCCGGTCGGTGACCGCCAGGCTCCGGATGATCCGCAGCAACAGGGTGTCCTCGTCCCCCTGCCCGCCGCCGCCCAGCCGGCGCCGGTAGGCGTCGTCCAGCAGCCGGCGGGACTCGTCGAGGTCGCCCAGCTCGGCCAGGAACCGGCCGATGTCGCTGGTCAGCCAGAGGGTGTCGGGGTTGTCGGCGGCGAACAGTCCCAGCCGCCGGGCCCGGGTCCGCAAACCGACCCGCGCCGCCTCGTCGGCCCGGCCGGCGAGGTAGTAGGAGTTGGCCAGGTTGTGCGCGGCGATCAGGGTCTCCGGGTGGGAGTTGCCGAACTGGTCGCGGAAGCCCCGCCAGGTCGTCTGGTCCTCGATCAGGGCCGGCCGGAACCGGCCCAGACCGCGCAGGTCACCGGCCATCCCCCGGCGGGTCACCAGGACCCGGGGATGGTACGGGCCGAGCAGCGACGCGCCGTGCCGGAGCACCTCCTGGCTCAGCGCGAGCGCCTCGTCGCTGCGGCCCAGCGCCCGGGTGACGTCGGCGAGCCGGGTCGCCAGGCGCAGGGTGAGCCGGTCGTCCCAGCCGTGCCGGGCCAGCCACCGGTCGAGCACGGGTCGCCACAGGCGCAGCGCCTCGGCGACCTCCCCGTCGCCCCGGGCGATCAGGTGCTCAAGCTGCTCGACCAGCCAGCGCCTGACCTCGTCCGGTTCCGTCGCGTCGAGCGCGCCGGAGCTGACCAGGTGCCGGTGCAGCTCGCGGCGGGGGGCCGACGCCGCGGCGACGGTCCGGGGCGCACTGGCGGCCAGGCCGCGCAGGAGCTGGTCCCGCCGCGCGGCCCGTTCGGCGTCGGTCATGCCGTCCCGCAGGGCGGCCTGCACGGCGGGGTGCACCCGGACGGTCCCGCCGCCACCCCAGACGACGTCGGCCAGCCGGAACCGGGCGGCGACCGCCAGCGCCCGGTCCATCTCCCACCCGTCGGCCCGCAGTAGAGCGGCGTCCTCGGCGGAGAGCCCGGCCGCGACCTGGTCGCGCATCGGCCGGGACTGCACCAGCGCCAGGGAGATTCCCGTCGGGGCCACGAACGCGCAGAGCTGCGCCAGCACCACCGCGACCCGGCCGCTGAACTCCTCGCCCATCAGCGCCAGCGCCACCCGGACGATCCGGGGCAGGGCCGGCTCGTCGGGGGCCGGCGGGGTCGGCGCGACCGCCGCGCGGAAGGCCGGCACGGCGGCGTCCGCCGCCCGGGACTCGGTGATCGCCCGGCGCGCGTGCAGCAGGATGCCGGCCTGCCCCAGCAGCCCCGCCGCGAGCCGCAGGTCGAGCGGCAGGGCACCCACCGCGCCGACGACCGCCGCCGCCGGGCCGGGTGACAGCCCCTCCACCTGCCGGGTGAGCAGCCGTACGGCGTCGGGCTCGGTCAGCTCGCCGACGGTGACCGTACGATCGCCGGTGGGCTCGGGGGCGTCGGCGCGTCGGGTGAGCACCACGTGCCCGTTGCCGACGGGCGGCAGCAAGCCGGTCAGCTCCCGGTCGTCGATGCCGTCGAAGACCATCAGCCACTGCTCGACGCGCCGGGACAGCTCGTGCAGCAGCTCCTGGGCCGGGTTGCCCCTCGGCTCGACGCCCAACTCGTCGGCCAACTCGGCCAGCACCGACCGCGCCTCGTGCCGGCTGCCCGCCGCGACCCAGACGATCAGGCCGTAGTCCCAGCGGAACCGGTGCACGTACTCGCGGAGGAGGCTCGTCTTGCCGGCGGCCGCCGGCCCGCGGACCAGCACGGGCTCGGCCTCCCGGCCGGCCAGCAGCAGGTCGCGCAGCACGCCCAGCTCCCGGTCCCGGCCCACGAACAGCCTCGGCCGGGCGGGCACCCGGAACTCGCGGGGCAGGATGCTCCGACCGCTCGGGAAGCCCGCCTGCCAGGCCCGCTCGACGGGCACGGCCGCGACCACGGCAAGGCCCAGAGCCCCACGCAGCCGCTGGCGGGCCGCCTCCTCCGTGCAGCCGGTGAGGTCGACGACCCGGTCCACGCCGGCCGGGTCGCTGCCGCCCGCCTCGGACGAGGTGTGCACGAGCACCAGCTCGGCGTCGCCGCGGGCGCGTACCGCCTCGGCGATCCCGGTCAACCAGCGGTCGTCCGGGTCGTCGGCGGGGGCCAGTGCCAGCACGGTGATCGACCCGTCGCGCCGCGCCGCGTCGGCCGCGTTCCACGGCCGGACCGGAAGGCCGACCGCCGCCAGCTCCGCCCGCAGCCAGTCCGCCCAGGGGCGCTGCGGCGGGGGGTGGGCGAGGAACACGTCGCCGGACTCCTCGGCGGCCTGCCGGCCCAGCCCGTACCGGTACCGGCCACGCGCCGTCTCCGGCTCCGGCGGGACGTCGCGCAGCTCGCCGTCGGTCACCAGGCGCACCAGCTCGCCGTAGGCGGCCAGCAGCCGGTCCCGGTGCGGGGACTCCTCCAGCAGCGGCGCCAGCGGCTGCCCGGCCGGGCCGCCGGGGAGGTCCACCTGGGCGAAGTCGACGCCGACGGCGGGCTCGTCGAGTGCGCCGAGGAACTCCGCGCGTACGGCCTCCGCCCGGCTGCGGACCCGCCCCGGGTCGCTCTCGTCCATGCCCGTCGCGGTGGCGATGATCCGTACGCCGGCCGGCGCGGCCCGGTGCACCTGCCCGGCCACAGCCACGGCGTCGGCGAGCCGGGCGGAGCGGTGCGGGAAGCAGACGACGACCACGTCACAGAGGACCGCCAGCCACTGCGCGACGACGTCCGTGGACTCGGCCGGGTCGAGCAGGACGTAGTCGTACTCGGTGAAGCGCAGTTGCCGGCGCAGCTCGCTGCGGGTCACACCGCCCAGCTCGGCCACCGACGGCCAGGCGGCCGTCTCCGGGATCCAGACCACGTCCAGCCGGCCGGGCGGGGCCGCGTACCCGCGCAGTGTGGGCTGCGTGCCGGCGAGCCCGGGCAGCGAGAAGACCAGGCGGGCCAGGCCGGCCGGCAGGTGGTCGGTCACCGGCGACTCACCGGTGTGGAACATCCGCAGGTGCTCGTGCACCCGCACCGCGCCCCGCCCGGCGTCGACCACCAGGACGCGCCGGCCCGCGCGGGCCAGGGCCCAGGCCAGGTTGCTGGCCACGTTGGTGCGGCCGGTCAGGCTGGTGCCGGCCAGGAAGGCGATGACCCTGGTCTCCGCAGGACCGGCCTCGGACCAGGACGCCGGCCACCCGGTCACCGGCGGACCGACCCGACCCGGCAACGGTCACCCTTCATCTTTTTCCCTCCCCGTCCCCGCCGGCGTCCCCGCCGGACCCGGATCGTCCCCGCCGGCCGCTCCGCAGCCCCCCGGGATCGCTGGTCTGGTTGGGGAACCACAGGAATTCGGCCGTCGGGTCACCTGTCTCGTCGATCAGCCGGCGCAACGACCGGAGCAGCAGCTTCCGTGGAACGGCGTCGAGGTCCGCCGGATCGAGTTCTTCGGCATTGAGAAGATGAGATATCAGCGGCTCGTCGCGGCTGCTCATCCCTTCCGACATGTCTCGTCCAACCTTCGATCCATCGAGGCCACCACTTCGAACGGCACAGCCAGCGTTCCGCCAGTAACATATCGTAGCGTTCATCGATGTTCACCCGTCGCTTCGGTGGACTGTCGCATGGCCGGGGGAGGTCGCGGGTGCGGGCCGACCGGCACGAGATGCCCCCCGGGACGTTCCTGGCGATCGCCCGTGGCGGTGGCGGGCCCTCCGCCGTCCGGCGGCTGCTGGCCGGTCAGTACAGCCGGAACCTGCTCGCCCTGCGGGAGGTCGTGGAGCTGACCGGGGACCTCCGCCACCCGCACGCCGAGCTGGTCCGGCGGGCCTGGCACGACCTTGGTGAGCTGCGGCGCTCGGCCCCTCAGCCGGCCAGGCAGGTGCTCACCTACCCCGCCGTGAGCGCCTGGGTGGCGCAGACCCTGGCCGCGCTGCGGGCCGGCGACGGGCCGGTCGCGCAGCCGGCCATGCTCGGCCCGGTGGTCGCGGCGGCGGCCCTGCGCGCGGGACTCGCGCTGCGTGTCGCCTTTCCGACAGGCCCGACGGGCGCGGCGACGTTCGCCTTACCGACGCTGGGCCTCGTCCGGTCGGCCGACACGCCCGCCCCGCCCGGTGCCCACGGCGGCTCGCAGGTCGTCGAGCTGGTCGTGGACGGCGCCGACGGCACGGTGGCGATCGACGGCGTCACCGTCGTCCCGGCGGCGGCCGATCGGCCCGGTCGGGCGACGGGCCCCGGCGTGGAGCCCGGGGAGCCGGTCTGGTTCCGGACGCCCGTGCTGCGGGCGGGTGGGCGGGTGGGGCTGCGCCTGCGGCTCGACGACCTGGGGTCGGTGGCCCGCCCCGGCGCCGTCGTCCCGGTGGGCCCGGCCGACGCCGCCGTCTGGCGGGCCCGCCTGGCGCCGGCCTGGCGGCTGCTGGCCACCCGGCACCGCCGGTACGCGGCCGAGCTGGCCGCCGCCGTCGCGATGCTGATGCCGCTGGCCCGGGACGGTGCGGGACGGGCGGCCCTGGCCGGCGGCGGGCGGGACGGCACGCCCCGGGAACGCGGCGCGGAGCTGGTGAGCGGGACCTTCCCGGCCGGGGTGGGCTGCATCGCGATCGCCGGCCACGGCGACGCCCAGACGCTGGCCGCCACCCTCGTGCACGAGCTGGCGCACAACAAGCTCGCGGCGCTGGACGACCTTTTCGCGCTCGTCGAGCCGGCCGACGGGGTCCGGCTGTCCGTGCCGTGGCGGGCCGGCCTCCGGCCGCTGCCGGCCCTGGTTCAGGGCCTCTACGCACACGTGCGGGTGGCCGACTTCTGGCGGCGGCAGCGCCACGTCGAGACCGAGCCGGGCCCGCTGCTGCGGGCCCAGGTCGAGTTCGAGCGCGTCCGCCTGGCCTGCCGCGACGTCGCCGGGCGGCTGCTGGCCGGCGACGGACTCACCCCGTACGGGCGGCTGCTGGTGGCGCAGCTCGACGACGTGCTGACCGGCTGGCGAGGGGAGACGGTGCCCCGGCGGGCCGCCGCGCTGGCCCGGCGGTCGCCCGGGTGACGGCCGGATGCCGCCACCCGGTCAGCGCGGTGACGGCCGGACGCCGCCACCACGTCGACGCGGTCAGTCGCGGAGGAGCTGGCGGGCCATCACGACGCGCTGGACCTGGTTGGTGCCCTCGTAGATCTGGGTGATCTTGGCGTCCCGCATCATCCGCTCCACCGGGTAGTCGCGGGTGTAGCCGTAGCCGCCGAGGAGCTGCACCGCGTCGGTGGTGATCTCCATGGCGGCGTCCGAGGCGAAGCACTTGGCCGCCGCGCCGAAGTAGGTCAGGTCGGCGTCGCCCCGTTCGGACTTGCCGGCGGCCGTGTACGTGAGCTGCCGGGCCGCCTCCAGCTTCATACCCATGTCGGCGAGCATGAACTGGATGCCCTGGAACTCGGCGACCGGCTTGCCGAACTGCTTGCGCTCGCGCACGTACCCCTTGGCGTAGTCGAGCGCGCCCTGCGCGATGCCGACGGCCTGCGCGGCGATGGTGACCCGGGTGTGATCCAGGGTCCGCATCGCGGTGCCGAAGCCGGTGCCCTCGGCACCGATCATCCGGTCGGCCGGGATGCGGACGTTGTCGAGGTAGACCTCGCGGGTCGGCGAGCCCTTGATGCCGAGCTTCTTCTCCGGGGCGCTGAAGCTGACCCCCGGGTCGGACTTCTCGACGACGAACGCCGAGATGCCCCTCGACCGGGCTGTGGGATCCGTCACGGCGAAAACCGTGTAGTACTCCGAGACGCCCGCGTTGGTGATCCACCGCTTCACCCCGTTGAGCACCCAGTGGTCGCCGTCGCGAACCGCCCTGGTGGTCATCGAGGCCGCGTCGCTGCCGGCGTCCGGCTCGGAGAGGCAGTACGAGAACAAGGCGTCCCCGGCGGCGACCGGGGTGAGGTACCTGCGCTTGAGCTCCTCGGAGCCGGCCAGGATCAGCGGCAGGGTGCCCAGCTTGTTCACCGCCGGGATCAGCGAGGACGAGGCGCAGGCCCGGGCCACCTCCTCGATCACGATGGCCGTGGCCAGGGCGTCCGCGCCGGCGCCGCCGTACTCGACGGGGATGTGCGGGGCGTGGAAGTCCGCCGAGCGGAGGGCGTCGTAGGACGCCTTCGGGAACTCGCCCGTCTCGTCCGCCTCGGCGGCGTGCGGCGCCACCTTCGCGGCACAGACCTCACGCACCGCCTCGCGGATCGCCCCGTGTTCCTCCGGCAACCGGTAGACGTCGAACGACTGCTCTGCGGCCATGTCAGCCCCTCCCCTTCACCGCTATCATGCGCAGTCTGTAGCGTCTCGGAACCGCCGACCGCGCAGACTGAAGGATAGCCACCAGAGCTCGGGTGATCCTTACCGCCGCGTAGGCTCGGGCCTGACGGAGACGTCGATGCGGCACGGCGCGCACAAAACGACACAATTCCCTTCGGTGCCCGGCCCGGCGCCGCAGCCGAATGCGACGCGAGGAAGCGCCGCCAGCGCGAGCGGAGAAGACAGGCGTGACGATCCCGTACCCGAACCAACCGATGCCGGCAATCGCCGCGGTGACGCCGCCGTCGGGCGCGGCACGCCCCCGGGTCACCTTCCTCGGCACCGGGTACCTCGGTGCGACGTACGCCATCTGCTACGCCGAGCTCGGCTACGAGGTGCTCGGCTTCGACGTCGACGCGGAAAAGATCGCCAAGCTGAACGCCGGCGAGGTGCCGATCCACGAGCCCGGCCTCGACGAGCTGCTGCGGCGCAACCTGGCCGCCGGCCGGCTGCGGTTCAGCACCGACATCGCCGAGACCGCCGAGTTCGGCGACGTGCACTTCATCTGCGTCGGGACCCCGCAGCGGGCCGACGGGATGGGCGCGGACCTGTCGTACGTCGAGGCGTCGGTGACCAGCCTGGCCCAGCACCTCACCCGCAAGGCGCTGATCGTCGGCAAGTCCACCGTCCCGGTGGGCACCGCCGAGTGGGTGGAGCAGCTCGTCGGCAAGCACACCCCGGCCAACCTCGGGGTCGAGGTGGCGTGGAGCCCGGAGTTCCTCCAGGAGGGCTTCGCCGTCGACGACGTGCTGCGTCCCAACCGGATCGTGGTGGGCGTCAAGAGCGAGTGGGCCAACGGCATGCTCTACGCCGCCCACAAGGGCGTCTTCGACCTGGCCGCCACGGAGGACCGGGAGGTCCCGCTGGTGGCCACCGACTTCGCCACCGCCGAGCTGGTCAAGGTCGCCGCGAACGCCTTCCTGGCCACCAAGATCTCGTTCATCAACGCGATGGCCGAGGTCTGCGAGGCCTCCGGCGGCGACGTCACCCAGCTCGCCCGCGCCATCGGGTACGACCCCCGGATCGGCAACCGGTTCCTCCAGGCCGGCCTCGGCTTCGGCGGGGCCTGTCTGCCCAAGGACATCCGGGCCTTCCAGGCCCGCGCCCAGGAGCTGGGCGCCGGCGAGGCGCTGCGTTTCCTGCACGAGGTCGACCTGATCAACCTGCGTCGTCGTACCCGGGTCGTCGGGCTCGCCGCCGAGCTGCTCGGCCGCCGCTCCGGGCCGGCCGGCCCGGACCTGTCCGGCACCCGGGTCGCCGTGCTCGGCGCGACCTTCAAGCCCAACACCGACGACGTACGCGACGCCCCGGCGCTCGCCGTCGCCGGGTTGCTCGGCAAGGCCGGGGCGGACGTGCACGTGTACGACCCGCAGGGCACCGAGAACGCCCGCCGGGTGGCCCCCGAGCTGACGTACGAGTCCAGCATGGCCGACGCGGTGACCGGGGCGGACCTGGTCTGCGTGCTCACCGAGTGGGCCGACTTCCGCAACGCCGACCCGGTGGCCCTCGGCGAGCTGGTCGCCGGCCGTCGGGTGGTCGACGGCCGGAACTGCCTCGACTCGACACTGTGGACGCAGGCCGGCTGGGAGTACCGGGGCATGGGCCGCCCCTGATCCACCTCGACACCGGCGACGGCCGGCCGCGGCGACCCGCTGCGGCCGGCCGTCCGCTGTTCGTCACCGTCAACCCGCCGACAGGTGTCGAAATCCGCGCCGGCTCAGGGCATGCTGCGACAGTGGGAGTCCACAGTGCGGGCCAGCGGGTGGAGGGGTGTCGTGCAGACCTTTCAGTGCTCCTCGTGCGGCCGGGAGATCAAGCCGGCCGCCCAGTGTCCGCACTGCGGCGCGCACCAGGCCCAGTGGGCCGGGCACTTGGCGGACGTCGAGCGCTCGATCGCGGAGATGAAGGCCCGCGAGGCCGCCATCGCCGCCGAGCAGCGGCAGATCGCCGCGAAGATGCAGGCCGCGCTCTTCCAGCGGGACATCCTCACACACGCCGGTGAGGAGCGGACCAAGCAGGCCGCCCGCCCCCGGCGGGTGCTGCGCCGCCGGCCCGGTCGCCGCCCACCCACCGCCGCCGCCGGGGCGCCACCCCGAGTGCCACGGCAGGGCGCCGCGCCGCCCGGGTCGGAGAACCCGCCACCGCCGTCGGCGGCCCGCTGGCTGGACGCCGACAACCCCGAGCACCCGCCGGAGGCGTCCTCGCGGGAGGTGCAGAACATCCCCCTCGGGCTGGGCGCGCTGCTGCTCGCCGTGGCCGCGGTGGTCTTCGCCGCGGTGGCCACCAGCTCGATGGGCGCCCTGTCCCGGCTGGGCATCCTGCTCGTCGCGACGGTGCTGCTGCTGCTCGCCCCGCCGGTGCTGGCCCGACGCGGGCTCACCTCGACCGCCGAGACGATCGCCGCCGTCGGCCTGCTGCTGGTGCCGCTGGCCGGGTACGCGCTGTGGGCGGTGGACCGGATCGGCGGCGGGGGCGTGTCCGGGGCGGTCTTCGCCGGGGTGATCTTCGCGGCCACCGCCGCCGTCGGGTTCGGCTACGCGCTCTGGACGGGGCTGCGCGCCCCCCGCTTCGCCGCCGTGCTGGCCGCGCAGCCGGTGCTGCCACTACTGGCCTACGGGTGGGTCACCGGGCCGGCCGGCTGGGCGCTGGTGCTGACCGTGGTCGCCGTCGTGGACCTGGTGCTGGCCCGTTCCCCGGTCACCGTCGAGCGGCCGGTGCGCGAGGACCTGCCGACGCCCCCAGCCGCCTCCGCCGCCCCACCGCCCCGCCGCCCCACCGAGGACAGCCGGCCGGAGGGCGCCCCGGAGGAGTCCGGCGAGGTGCTCGGCGGCACCGGTGGCGCGTCCGTCGCCGCCGCGCCGGCCCGCCCGGTCCCGGCGCTGGGCACGCTGACCTGGCTGTTGCACGCCGCGGCGGTGGCGCTGGCCCTCGCGTACGCGGTGACCGCGCTGCTGCGCGCCGGCACGGTGCCGGCGGCGTCCGGGGCGGGTGCGGTGCTGCTGCTGGCCGCGCTGGTGGGGCTGGGCGGGGCGCTGGTGCTGCGCCGCCCGCCGCTGCCCGACGTGGCCGCCGGCATCCTCACCCTCGCGGTGATCGGCGCGCTGGGCAGGATCGCGTCGGTGGCCTTCCCCGGCCGGGCCCTGCTGCTGATCGCCGCCGTCATCACCCTCACCGGGCTGGCCGTGCGGGCCGTACCCGAAGCCGCCCGGCGTGGGCCGCAGCTCGCCTCGGCCGCGGCGCTCACGGTCAGCGGCCTGGTGGTGGCCGGCGGTGCGCTGCGCGCCGGGCTGGCCCCGGCGCGGGCCGCCATCCCGGCCTGGGCGGCGGACCTCGCCCGCTACCCGGCCGAGCTGGCCGCCTCGGTCGGGCCGGCGGCCTGGCAGCTCGCCGCCAGCGCCTTCCTGCTCACCGTCGCCGCGATGCTGGCCCTGCCGCCGGAGATCCGCCGCGAGTTCGCGGTGGTCGGGGCGGCGCTGACCGCACTCGCCGTGCCGGCGTCGTTCGGCCTGGGCTGGGTGGCGGCACCGTGGCCGATGGTGCTGGTCGCGATCGGCATCGGCGCGGCCGGGCTCACCGCCAGCACGACGCGGGCCGCCACGGTGCACGCGGTCGCCGCGGCCGTGGTGGGCCTGCTCGGCGCGGGCGCCGGGCTGGCCAGGCCGGCGCTGACCGCCGCTGTGCTGCTCGCCCTCTTCCTGGCCGGCGCGCTGGTCGCGGTGGCACCCCGGATCCGGATCACCCCCGCCACGGCAGGCGTCGTCTCCGCCTGGGCCGCCGGTGGCGCGGCGTTCGCCCTGCCCGGGGCGGTCGCCGCGTTCGTCGCCGCGTCCGTGCCGACCGACCCGACGCCGACCCCGGCGAGTCTGCGCGAGGCCACCGTGCCGGTGCTGGCGGCGAGCTTCCTGGCGGTCTGCGTCACCCTCGGGTACGCCGCCATGGTGCAGGTGTCCGAGCGGCACATCCCGGCGCCGCTGGCCATGGGCACCGGCCTCGGGGCGCTGGCGGTGACCGCCGCCGCGTTCGGCGCTCCCGGGGCCACCGTCGCGGACGCCTGGGTGGGCGGGCTGCTGTTCGTGGCCGGGGTGCTGGTCTTCCTGGCCCCGTCGATCGACGCTGGCCGCCGCTCCGACCTGGCCATGGACGGCTCCGACCTGGCCGCCGCCGCGGTCACCGCGGCGCTGATCGCCACCCTGGTACGGATCGGGGCGGTGCTCACCCCCGGCGGGCAGCTCGTGGTGGCCGCCGCGCTCGTGGCGGTGGTCGCCGTCGCGGCCCGGGCGATGCCCGAACAGTGGCGGCGCGGGCCGATCCTCGGGCTCGCCGTCGGTGGCACCCTGATCGGGCTGCTCGCCGGCTGGAGCGCGCTGCGCGGCGGGTGGGGCGTGCTGGCCACCCCGGGCCCGATCTGGGCCGGCGACCTGTCCGGGTGGCCGGCCGCGCCGGTCGGCGGGTCCACCTGGCAGGCGCCCATCGCGCTGGCGCTGCTCGGCGTCGCGGCCGGGGTGCTGCTGCCGGCCCCCTGGAAGTACGACGTGTCGGGCGTCGCCGCCGTCCTGGCCACCGTCGGGGCGCCGGCCGCCTTCGACCTGCCCTGGTGGTCGCCGGTGCTGGTCGGCCTGGCCGTCGCCACGGCCTTCGGCACGGCCGCGGCGGCCTCGATCGACCCGCGCGCCGGGCTGTCCCGGGCCACCGTGGCCGGGGCCGTCGCCCTGCACGCGGCCGGCGCCGGTCTGGTCCGGCCGTGGACGACCGCGCTGGCGCTGGGCGGTATCGCGCTGATCGGCGTCGTCGTGGCCACCCTGGCCCGGGTGTTCGCCGCCCCGCTGGTCGAGGACGTCGACGCCGAGGGGATGCCGCCGCACCTGGTGCAGATCGGTGGGGCCGCCGCCGGGGCCGCGCTGCTCGCGTTGCCCGGCGCGGTGGCCGCCCTGGCCGCCGAGTTCGGCCGGTCGCCCGAGGTGGTGCTGACCGCCGCGCTGGCCGCGTCCAGCCTGGGCCTGGCCGCGATCGCCGCGGTCCGCCGGCAGGTGCCGCAGTACCTTCCGTACGCCAGCGCGGCCGTGGTGGGCGGCGCGACGGTCACTGCGGTCGCCGCGATCGTGACCGGCCTGCCCGCCGGCGTGTACGCGGCGGCGGGCGCGCTGCTCGGGGTGCTCGCCGAGCTGGTACGCGCCGCCACCGTCCCGCCGGCCGGCTCGGCCCAGCCGATCCGGCGCTGGTCGGTGCTGCTCGACGGCGCCCTGCGTCGGGCGCCCGACGACGATCCGGCGGCGGCGCGCTGGCGGGTCAGCCCGGCTGCCGGGGCGCTGGCCGCCGCCGCGTTGCCGACCGCGCTGGCCGTGGCCTCGCTCGCCCCCACGCTGATGGCGGCGCTGGTCGAGCCCTACCGGTCGCTGGGCCGGGTGTGGCAGGGGCCGCCGCCGGAGCTGATCACCCCGCCCGCCGGTGCGGTCGACCCGGCGCACGTGCTGACCGCGCTGCTGCTCACCGTGACCGCGGCGCTGGCCGCCGTCGGGTTCAGCGGCGGGCGGCGGTCCCGGGCGGTGCCCGTGGTGCTGCCCGGCGCGGCGATGACCCTGCTGATCACCCCGATCGCCACGGGTCACGGCTGGCCGGTGAGCACACTCGCGGCGCTGTCGGTGTTCACCATCTCGATGCTGGGGCTGGCGCTCACCCCGCCCCCACCGCTGGCGGAACGGGCCCGGTCGCTGCGCACCGCCCGGGTGCTGGTCTTCGTCATCGGTTTGGCCGGCGGCGGGGCGGGGCTGCTCGGCAGCCTGGCCACCCGGGAGTTGACCCTGTTCACCCTGGGTGGAGCGGTGGGCGTCGGCACCGTCGCCGCCCTGTACGGCACCACCCAGCGGGCCCGCATCCTGGGCTGGCTGTTCGCCTCGCTGACGGCGCAGTTGTTCGTCCTCGTCGCCGGCCTGGTGGCCGGGCTGGCCGCGGTCTGGTCCGCGTTCGGGGTGCTGGCGGTCGGGGCGGCCCTACAGGTGTTCGCCGCGACCCTGCCCCGGCTGCGCCGCCCCGAGGCGCAGCGCGAGGCGGCCACGGTGGAGTGGAGTGGGTACGCCGCCGCGCTGATCGCCCTGGCGCTGGCCTTCGACTCGCCCCAGCACATCGCCGCGCTGCTCGCCGCCTGGGGCGCCGTGCTCGGGGTGGCCGCCGCCCGGCCGAACCGCCGGCCGGTGGAGCGGCAGATCCTGTTCTGGGCGGTGGTGTTCTGCGAGATCGTCGCCTGGTGGATCCTGATGCGGGTCGCCGACGTGGCGCTGCCGGAGGCGTACACGCTGCCGTTCGCGGCGCTGGCCCTGCTGGTCGGGGTGCTGGAGCTGCGGCACCGGCCGGACCTGTCGAGCTGGGTGGCGTACGGGCCGGCGCTGGTCGCCGCGTTCGTGCCGACCCTGGCGATCGTGCTGGCCACCGACTCCAGCATGCTGCGCCAGGTGCTGCTGCTGCTCGGCGCGGCGGCGGTGCTGATCTTCGGCACCACCAGCCAGCAGCAGGCCCCGGTGATCGTCGGGGCGGCCGTCACCGCGATCACGGCGGTGCACGCGCTGTTCAGCCTCGGCCCGTGGCTGGTGCTGATCCCGGTCGGGCTGGTCCTGCTGGTCCTCGGTGCGAGCAACGAGCGCCGACGCCGCGCCCAGGAACGCCTCCAGACGGCGCTGCGCGGCATGCGCTGAGGCTCGGGGGAGGCCCCCGATCCGCGCGGCTCTCGACGCCCGCCGCTGTCGGCCCTGTCGACCGGCGCTGGAACAACTGGCCCGAAACGGCCACAGAGCACCGCCCTCCATCAGGAAAGCTGCGGACGTGCCGAACCAGCAGTGGTCGTACTCGTCGGGCACCGGATACCTGATGGCCCTGCACAGCGGGATGTGCGCCGGCGTGTACAGCCTGGTGTACAAGGAAAAGGTCTACCAGGCGGTCTGCGGTGGCGGCAGCCAACTGGTCTTCACCACCTGGAACGCCAGCATCTAGCGAAACGCGCACCCAGCCCGGCCGCGACCACGCGCCGGGCTGAGTGTCGCGAGCCGGGTGGCGGTCAGCCCAGCGAGGCGTGCAGGGCGGCCTCCTTCTCGGCGACCAACTCCTCCAGGCCCTCCTGGTAGGCGACCATGCGGGCCCGGAGCGCCTCGTCGGCGGCGGCCAGGATGCGGACGGCGAGCAGCCCCGCGTTGCGGGCGTTGCCGATCGACACGGCGGCCACCGGCACGCCGGCCGGCATCTGGACGATGGACAGCAGCGAGTCCATCCCGTCGAGGTACTTCAGCGGCACCGGCACGCCGATCACCGGCAGCGGGGTGACCGAGGCGACCATGCCGGGCAGGTGGGCGGCCCCACCGGCCCCCGCGATGATCACCTTGAGCCCCCGGTCGGCGGCGGTGCGGCCGTACTCGATCATCTTGTCGGGGGTGCGGTGGGCGGAGACCACGCCGACCTCGTAGCCGACCCCGAACTCGGCCAGCGTCTCGGCGGCGGCCTTCATGGTCGGCCAGTCCGAGTCGCTGCCCATGATCAACCCGACGGTGCTCATGCTGGTCTGCCTCTCGTTGACGACTGCGGGGGGTCGCAGGCTCACTGGTGGCCCTCGCGGAGCCAGCGGGCGGCCCGGGCGGCCCGCGCCCGTACGTCGTCCAGGTCGGCGCCGAGCACCGTGACATGGCCGATCTTGCGGCCGGGACGCACCTGCTTGCCGTACAGGTGGACCTTCGCGCCCGGCTCGGCGGCGAAGAGGTGGTGCAGCCGCTCGTCGATCGACATCCCGCCCGGCTCGCCGCCGAGCACGTTCGCCATCGCCACCGCCGGGGCGGTCAGCGCCGTGTCCCCCATCGGGTAGTCCAGCACGGCCCGCAGGTGCTGCTCGAACTGCGAGGTCCGGGCCCCCTCGATCGTCCAGTGGCCCGAGTTGTGCGGGCGCATGGCCAGCTCGTTGACCACCAGCCCGGCCGACGTCTCGAACAGCTCCACGGCGAGCAGGCCGACCACGCCGAGCGCGGTGGCCAGGTCGATGGCGAGCTGCTGGGCGGCGACGGCCTGCTCCTCGTCCAGGCCCGGCGCGGGGGCCAGCACCTCGACGCAGATCCCGTCGACCTGCACCGTCTCCACCACCGGATACGCGGCGACCTGCCCGAACGGCGAGCGGGCCACCTGCACGGCCAGCTCCCGGCGCAGCGCCACCCGCTCCTCGACGATCAGGCTGGTCCCCCCGGCGAGCAGGGTGGTGGCCAGCTCGGCGGCCTGCGCGGCGTCGTCGACCAGCCAGACGCCCCGGCCGTCGTACCCGCCCCGGGCCGCCTTCAGCACCACCGGCCAGCCCTGGGCCTCGCCGAAGGCGACCAGGTCGGCGGGCTCGGCGACCGGTCGCCACACCGGGTTCGGTGCGCCCAGCGCGGCGAGCCGCTCCCGCATGATCCGCTTGTCCTGCGCGTGCAGCAGCGCGTCGGCCGGTGGGAAGAGCTTCACCCCCTCGGCCGCGAGGGCGCGGATGTGCTCCGTCGGCACGTGCTCGTGGTCGAAGGTGACCACGTCGCAGCCCTTGGCGAAGGCACGCAGGGCGGCGAGGTCGGTGTGGTCGCCGTACCGGACGTCGGCGGCGACGAGGGCCGCCCCGTCGTCCGGTGCCTGCGCGAGCACGCGCAGCGACTGACCGAGGGCGATCGAGGCCTGGTGGGTCATCCGGGCCAGCTGGCCGCCCCCCACCATGCCGACAACAGGCAGACCGGTTCGGGTATCCATCTCGCCCGCCAGCCTAGCGGCGTGCCCCGACCGCCCCGGGCCGAGGTCCGGGGCGGTCTCGGCGGCCCTCACAACTGGGCGCGCAGGTCCTCGACGGTGGTGACCGGGCGCTGGCAGACGAAACCCCGACAGACGTACGCGGTGGGTCGGCCGTCGACCAGCGGCCGGTCGGCCAGCAGCGGCACCCCGGGCTGGTCCGGACGGCCCGCGACGACCACCGCGCCGGGCGGGGCGTGCTGGTACGCGGCGGCGGCGAGGGGATCGCCGGCCGGGTCGTCGGTCACCACGGCGATCTCGTACGGGCCGGAGAGCAGCGCCTCGCCGACGGTGGCCGCGTACCCGGTGAACCGGGCGTGCCGGGCGACGATCGGGGCGACCGTGGCGAGGGCCGCCTCGGCGGCCTCCCGGTACCGGGTCTCCCCGGTCAGCGCCGCGTAGGCCACCAGGGCGGCGACGATCGCCGACCGGCCGGACGGGGTGGCGTTGTCGGTCGGGTCCGCCGGCCGGGTGACGAGCTGCTCGGCGTCGTCGGCGGTGTCGTAGAACCCGCCGCCCGGGGCGGCGAACCGGGCCAGCGCGGTGTCCAGGAGCCCGCCGGCCAGCTCCAGCCAGCGCCCCTCGCCGGTGACCTGGTGCATCGCGCAGAACGCCTCGGCCACGCAGCCGTAGTCCTCCAGCACCCCGGCCGGCTCGCCGACCACCCCGTCCCGGGAGACCCGGCGCAGCCGGCCGTCGACAAGGTGCACGGTGGCCAGGTGATCGGCGGCGTCCCGCATCGCGCCGTCGGCGACGATGGTGACGCCCTCCAGCAGGTTGGCGGCGGCCTCGTCCCCGCCGGCCGCCCTCTGCGCCTCGACGAGGCGGACGAACTCGGCGATCGCGGTGATCGCCAGGCCGTTCCAGGCGGCCACCACCTTGTCGTCGCGGGCGGGCTGGGGGCGGTTGTCCCGGGCGGCCAGCAGCCGCCGGACGACGTCCTGCCACCGGCCGCGCACCGCCGGGTCGGCGTCGTCGACGTCCCGGGCCAGCCTCAGCACGCTCATCCCGCCTTCAAAGGTGCCGGACTCGGTGACCGCGAAGAGGTCGGCGGCCCAACGGCCGTCCTCGGGGCCGAGCACCTCGACGAGCTGGGCCGGGGTCCACGCGTAGGTGAGCCCCTCGACGCCCTCGGTGTCGGCGTCGAGCGCGGAGGCGAAGCCCTCGCCCGGGCGGTGCAGCTCGTCGGCGAGGAACCGGGCGACGTCCCGGGCCACCCGGGCGGCCAGCGGGTCGCCGGTGAGCCGCCAGAGCTGGGTGTAGACCCGCAGCAGCAGGGCGTTGTCGTAGAGCATCTTCTCGAAGTGCGGCACGGTCCAGTGCCCGTCGACCGAGTACCGGGCGAAGCCGCCGGCGAGCTGGTCGTTGATGCCGCCCCGGGCCATCGCCTCGGCGGTGTGCCGGGCGATCTCCAGGCTCTCGGCGGAGCCGGTGCGCTGGTGGTGGCGCAGCAGGAAGAGCAGGTTCATGTGCGGCGGGAACTTCGGGGCCCCGCCGAAGCCGCCGTTGCTCCGGTCGTACTCCCTCGCGAGCTGGGCGGCGGCGTCGTCGAGCAGCTCGGCGGTGAGCGGGGCGGTGGGCCCGCCGACGGCCTGCGCCCCGCCGATCGCCTCGACCACGGCGGAGCCCTGCCGGAGCACGGCCTCGCGCTGCTCCCGCCAGGCGGTGCCGACCGACTCCAGCAGCCGGACGAAGTTCGGCTTCGGGAAGTACGTGCCGCAGAAGAACGGGGTGCCGTCCGGGGTGGCGAAGACCGTCATCGGCCAGCCGCCCTGCCCGGTCATCGCCTGGGTCGCGGTCATGTAGACGGCGTCGACGTCGGGCCGCTCCTCGCGGTCCACCTTGATCGCCACGAAGCCGTCGTTGAGCAGCTTCCCGACGGCGGCGTCCTCGAACGACTCGTGGGCCATCACGTGGCACCAGTGGCAGGCCGCGTAGCCGACCGAGATCAGCACCGGCACGTCGCGCCGTTTGGCCTCGGCGAACGCCTCGTCGCACCACGGCCACCAGTCCACCGGGTTGTCGGCGTGCTGGAGGAGGTACGGGCTGGTGGCGCTGGCGAGTCGGTTCACCGGACGACCATATCCAGCGCGCGGTGCGGCGGCACCCCGGTCCTCCGAGGACGGCCGACGCGACTAATCGTCTTGTTGACACGAACCGGCTCCCCGCCTACCGTCGAGTTATCGTCAAAGTAACGTAAACAGGTTCGGCCGCGCGGGCGTCGGGTCCGCGGGAGCCGAAGGCCGTACGCGGGAGCCCAGGCAGTGGGCGCAGAAGTCCGCGCACGGCCGCCCTTTCCCGGATCACCACCCCGGCCCACCCCGGGCCACGGCTGTCCACGGACGGGATCCCCCATGACCACTCACGCACCCACCGGTCCGGCTGCGGGCCCGCCGGCCCCGCCCCGAATCCCACCGCCGCCGGCCGCGTCCAACACCACCCGACACCTCTGTGCCGGGGCGTACCTCGACGAGGAATTCCAGCGCGCCTGCCTCGCCGAGGTCTACGGCCGGCGCGCGCACCTGATCGCCCCGTCGTACGGCTTCGACCTGGTCACCGTGCTCGGGCAGTGCCTACAGGCCCGCCAGATCACCATCCTCCGGGACGCGATGACCCTCGTCCTGCTGGTGCCGCTGGCCTGCGTGGCCCCGCTGGGGACGGGCTTCGCCATCATCGGGTTGCTCCTGATCTACCTGGTCACCTCCATCCAGCAGATCATCGAAAACACCGCGCGGGAGCTGCGCCAGGGCCAGTCGGCGAGCTCCGGGATCATCTTCAGCCGGGCGATGGCCGTCCTGTTCCGCCTCCTCGGGGCGGTGATCGTGCTCAACCTGCTCGGCAGGTTCATGGACGAACTCGACGACTCAAGCCGCACCGGCAGCTATTCCGGGGGCTATCCCGAGAGCCCCCTCGTCGGGATCTTCCCGGGGTTCGTCATGGCGCTGCTCGTCATGTTCGGGCCACCGGTCGTGGCGAGCCTCGCGCGGCAGAGCCAGCTCAACCAGTTCGCCCCCGGCCGGACGCCGGCCCCACCGGCCCGTTCCAAACGGTTCGACGAGATCCGGCGGCAGGAGAGCGGCAACACCATCGCCTTCTCCGGCCCCTGGCCGTTCATCGGCTCCGGCAGCGTGCTGACGAACTGGGGCTTCGCCCAACGGCTGGTCCGGGCCGGCAACCCACTGACCGGCCTGGCCCCCGAGACGGAACGGGAGTTCCCCACCGCGCCCTTCAGCGCCGCCGAACTGGTCGCCCACCTGCGGGGCGAACTCAGCACCCTGGCGAGGGCGCAGGAGGCCGAGCAGCAGCTCGCCGGGCTGACCGTCGTCGACCGGGTCGTCCTCGCCGGGACCGAGGTCGGGCACCTCGCTCCGTACACCGACCCCGCCCACCTGCTGGCGATCATCCGCCAACCCACCGCGTCGGCCCGGCACTACCTCGTCTGCCAGGTGGTCTCCTGGCACGGCGAGCTGGTCACCACGGTCTACGTGCACGTGGCGGTCCAGGGCAGGTCGCTCTACATGGGGTTCACCTCGACCGCGTTGCCGCCCTGCGACGAGCGGTTCCGAGTGATCGACCAGGTCGGTGAGACCGGCGCGGCGGCGTACCTGCGGGCCGGCGTCCGGGGGCTGCTCGACGCACCGACAACCATCGTCCGCGCCCCCCTCAACCTCGCCCGGAACTGGGGTGGCTCCCTGAAGGACTCCTCCTGGTTCAAGTTCAACGAGTCGTTCCGGCGGGGGTACGACCACGGGGCGCGGGTCAGCGTCCGGGAACTCGCGATGGCCGCCGACACCCGCCACCACCTCCAGACCCAGGAGATCGACAAGTACCAGCGGATCATCGAGCGCCGGCTGCTCGCCGCCGCACTCGACTTCCTGGAGAGCCGTGGAGTGGACACCAGCGAGTACCGCCAGCGGGCCACGGTCCTGCTCAACGCGGCGGCGATCGTCTCCGGCGGGCACCTCGTCGTGCACGGCGACGTGAACAGCACCCAGACGAACACCGCCGACCCGTGGAGGGGAACGGGACGATGAACGCATACCAGGCCCACAACACCGGTCTACAGGTCAGCGGCGGCACCGTCTCGGTCGGTGGTGACGTCCACGCCGTACAGCACAACCACCCGGCCGCCGCACGGACGCCCCTCGGGGCGGGCGGGGGCCGGGAAGGGCGGTCGGCCGACGTCGGGATCCTCACCGTCCTCCGGGAGGAGATGGCGGCGGTCGTCGACGTGCTGAGCCGGGCGCACGACCACCGGGTCGAGCAGGTGCACGGGGGCGCCACGGTGCACCGGGCCACCTTCCCCGCCGAGGGCGGCCCGGTCCGGGTGGTCGCCACCCAGGCCCTTGAGCCCGGCACGCACTCCGCCGCGCTCGCCCACCAGCAGCTCCGCCGACGCTTCGCGCCGCCGCTCGTCCTGCTGGTCGGCATCGCCGGTGGGGTCCGCGCGGACGTGGCGGTCGGCGACGTGGTCCTCGCCGACGAGGTGATCTGGTACGACAGCCGTCGGGAGACCGGGGACGGCCCCCGCCGCCGGGGGCGGCTCCAGGCGACCGCGCCGGTGCTGCGGCACCGGGTGAGCGACTTCCTGGTCCGGCACGGCACGGTCGTCCGGCCGGAGTCGGGCGGGGAGTTCCGCGTCCACCGGGGACCGATCGGCTCGGGCAACGCGGTGGTGACCGACGCCGGCTCGGGCGTCCGGGCCTGGCTGGCCGAGGTGCACGAGAAGACCCTGGCCGTGGAGACCGAGGCGGGCGGGGTGGCCCAGGCGTACTACGAGGAGATCGCCAACGACCGGGCGCTGCGCGGCTGGATGACCGTCCGGGGCATCTCGGACCACGCCGACCGGCACAAGGGGCACGCCGACCACGAGCTGGCGGCCCGGCACGCCGCACTGGTCATGGCACGGCTCCTGCCGTACCTGCGCCTGGTCGAGGACGAGCGGTGACCCGCACCGACGCCCCGCGCCGGGCCGGAACGGCTCCGGACGCCCGCAGGAGGGCGACCCTGCGTGGCAGGCTGACCGGCCGGGAACTGGAGACGTACCTCGTCTCCGGGGCGGCGCTGGTCGTCGGCGCGCTCGGCCTGCTCAACGTGACCAGCCCGGAGGTGGTCGCCGCCGCCACCCTGGCCGTTCTCGGCGTGATCACCTTCGACCTGCTGACCGGGAGCCGGCGACTAAGGAGCGTCGAGTCCACCCTGCGCACGCTGGCCGGAAACCTGCGCGCGGACGGCGTCGACTCGGTGGACCGGCTGATCACCACCGCCGTGCCGGGCGCGGCGGCGGGGCTGGCCGGCGCGCGGGACATCCGGCTGGTCGGGGTGACCCTGAACAGGACGGTCCGCAGCCACCTGGACGAGCTCCGACAACAGTTGGCCGCGGGCGCGACGGTGCGGATCGCGCTCATCGATCCGGCCGGCCCGGCGCCCGAGGAGGCGGCCCGCCGCAACGGGCTGGACGCCGAGGGCGGTCGCGAGGTCTTCGAGCACCGCATCCAGCCCACCATCGACCTGTTGGACTACCTGGCGGCGCAGACGGCCGGCGCCGGGCGACTGGAGGTCCGGCTGCTCCGCTTCGTCCCCGCCTTCGGCATGATGCTGGTCGACCCCGAGCAGCCGAGCGGGCGGATCTCGGTCGACATCTACTCGCACCGACCGGACGGGCGCGAGGCGACGGTCACGCTCCGCCCCGACCGCGACCCGGTGTGGTATCGGCACTTCGCCCGGGAGTTCGACCGGATCTGGGCCGGCGGCCACGCCCGGAAATGACCCGCTCCTCACCTGGTCGACACCTATCCGTCGCCCGCCGGCGCGGCCGATACCCTTCCGGTGTGTCCGACCGGCCGACCGACTTCCGCATCGCCATCGACCTGGCGATCCTCACGATCCGTGACGGTCGGCTGGCGGTCCTGCTCATCGAGCGCGGCAAGCCGCCGTTCGAGGGCCGGGCCGCGCTGCCCGGCGGCTTCGTCCGGGCCGGCGAGGACCTGGACGGCACGGCGGTGCGGGAACTGTCCGAGGAGACCGGGCTAGACGGCCGGGCGCTGCACCTGGAACAGGTCCGCACGTACGCCACGCCGGGGCGGGATCCGCGCGGCGCGGTC
Organism: Micromonospora sp. NBC_01412; assembly: GCF_045040215.1. NCBI lineage: Bacteria > Bacillati > Actinomycetota > Actinomycetes > Micromonosporales > Micromonosporaceae > Micromonospora > Micromonospora sp. NBC_01412. The sequence continues at coordinate 4,124,875 of NZ_CP109528.1, read as the reverse complement.
GCCTCGGTCGCGTACCTGGCCATCGCCCCGGACCTGCCGGTGCCGGTGGCCGGCACCGACGCGGCCCGGGCCCGGTGGGAGCCGATCGACCACGCGCGGCTGGGCCACGGCTGGCTCGCCTTCGACCACGACACCATCCTGCGGGACGCGCTCGAACGGGCCCGGGCCAAGCTGGAGTACGCGCCCCTGGCCACGGCGTTCTGCGGCGAGACGTTCACCATCGGCGAGTTGCGCGCGGTCTACGAGGCCGTCTGGCAGGTACGCCTCGACCCGCGCAACTTCCACCGCAAGGTCACCGGGGTGAGCGGGTTCGTGGTGCCCACCGGGGAGCGGCGCAACCCGCCCACCGGCCGCCCGGCGGCGCTGTACCGGCGCGGCGACGCGACCATGCTCCACCCGGCGATGCTGCGCCCCGGCACCGGTCGCCAGTAGACCCTGCCCCCAGGGACCCTTCCGTCATTGACGTTCATGTATTTATATCAGTGCATGCCCGGCGACCGTCGCCGGCCCCTCCGAGGAGGCACGCATGCGCGGATCCCGTCCCCTGTCAGCGTTCGCGTCGGTCGCGGTGGTCGCGGCCGTGCTCGCCGCCGGCCCGGCGGAGGCGGCCGTCGACCCGGCCGCCCGGGTCTCGGCGACCACCACCGTGGGCACCCACAACGCGTACGAGCAGGGCACGTACGCCTACCTGGCCCAGGCGCTCGACGCCCGGCCGGGGATGATCGAGCTGGACGTGTGGCCCGACATCATCACCAGGCAGTGGCGGGTCAGCCACTCCAACCCGCTCGGCAGTGCCAACAACTGCGTCGCCGCGACCAGCGCCGCCCAGCTCTACACCGGCACCCGCAACAGGAACCTCGAACACTGCCTCGACGACATCCGGATCTGGCTCGCCGCCCACCCCGACGCCGGCCCGCTGCACCTCAAGCTGGAGCTGAAGACCGGCTTCAGCGGCCGCACCGGGCAGGGGCCGGCGCAGCTGGACGCGCTGCTGGCCGCCCGGCTCGGGTCGGCGGCGTTCCGCCCCGCCGAGCTGAAGGGCGGGCACGCCACCTTGGACGCCGCCGCCCGCGCCGACAACTGGCCGACCCGGCAGCAACTCGCCGGCCGGGTGATCGTGCACCTGATCCCCGGCACCGTCGAGGAGGGCAACCCCACCGACACCCTGTGGACCGACGTCGAGTACGCCCGCCACCTCGCCGGACTCGCCGCCGCCGGGACGCTCGCCTCGGCGCAGGCATTCCCGGCCGTGCACCGGGCCTCAGCCGGCGACCCCCGAACCCGGTACGCCGACACCACTCTGCGGCCCTGGTTCGTGGTCTTCGACGGCGACGCGTCGGCGTACGTCACCGGCGGCATCGACACCGCCTGGTACGACTCCAACCACTACCTGCTGGTGATGACCGACGCGCAGAACGTGCCCCCGGCGACGGGGAACACCGACCCCGACGCGGCGGCGGCCCGAGTGGCCCAGTTGGCGCGGGCGCACGCCAGCGTCGCCTCGGCCGACTGGGCAACCCTGCCGAGCGTGGTGGACGACGTGCTCCCGCGCGGCTGAGGCGGGGGCCTCCGATCATCCGTCGTAGTACCTTCAGCGTAGTGACGTAGTCGACGTCATCGATGCTCGATGGATGCGCGCCCGGATGGCCGGGGCGTGGGTCTTCATCGACGCGGCCCGAAGACCATCTCCGCATCTCCGCAGGTTCTCCTGAGCGTTTCCCCACACCAACCGTCACCGCAGCGACTTGAATAGCGGTGTGCAGGCCAGCAGGGACGGGCGGAGTTGGCGAATCGGCGCCGCCACCGACGTGGAGTGGATCGCCGGTCACACCGCTTCCGCGATCTCGATCACCACCGCCATCCCGCCAATTTTCGACGCCTATGCCACCACGTACCAGGCCGACGACGTCACCGCCGCCGCCTACGAGTACGCCCTGGTTGAGGACCTCATTACGCATACCCCCGACCAGCCCTGGTGGCTGGCCTACCTCGACACCGGCGCCCACGACATCGTCTTCCCCCACGTCCCCAAGGTGTCGCTCTACTGGAACTGGTCGTACGTGTTGGTCGAGGCCGGACCCGACCAGGCCCTCACCTGGCGGACCGGTCATATGCGCCACGGCCGCGGATCGCTACCTGACCTGTTCTTCCCCGCCGATCGATCATGGCTGGTCTCCGCACTCTGGGACGACACCTGGACCTGCATCGGCGGCCCGGAACCGCTGATCAACACCCTCCAACGCGACCCCCTGGCCAACGCCCACCGGGTTCGACCCGACGAAGACGCGCTGCCACCGGAACTGACCCGCGAGTGACACCTAATGCCTGGCCCGGTCGCGCTACCTCAGATCGACGCCGCCCGGGCGTACCTCCAGATCGGCGACCTGCCGGGGGCGGGCCGTGTCCTCGCCGCGGCCGACCGCATTGCGCCGGCCGAGGTCCGTTTGCGGCCTGCGGCGCTCACCGCCCGAGCCGTCCTCCGCGACGAGCCCGTCCCCGCCTAACATCGCGTTGATCAAGAGGTTTGCGTCACAGCGGAGATCCTTTCTGACGCAAACCTCTTGATCACGCGGTTCTGGCCGGCCCTGGGTGGGCGGGGGGCCGAAAAGGCGTCTTCGGCTCGCGCCGAAGACGCTGGTCGTGCTGCGGGGCCGCCGTGTCCCGCGCCCGTGCGGGTCAGGAGGCGCCGTCGGCGCGTAGCGGGAAGACGTTGCCCTGGGCGGCGTCGAGCAGTGACCCGAGCACCGCGCCGATCTTGTCGGCCGGCATCGGCTTGAAGAAGTGGTACCCCTGGGCCGCCGTGCAGCCCAGCTCGGCCAGCGCCAGCCGCTGCTCGGCGGTCTCCACGCCCTCGGCGACCACCCGCAGGCCCAGCTCGTGGGCGAGCCCGACGGTCGCCCGGACGATCGCCGCCGCCTCCGGCGAGTCCGCCATCCGGATCACGAACGACCGGTCGACCTTCAGCTCGTCCACGGCGATCCGGGTCACGAACGCCAGCGACGAGAACCCCGTGCCGAAGTCGTCCACCGCGAGCTGCACGCCCATCGACCGGAGCGTGGCGAGCACCTCGTCGATGATCTCCAGCTCGCTCATCACCACGGTCTCGGTGATCTCCAGCACCAGCCGGCGCGGCGGGACCTGGTGCCGGCGCAGCGCCTCGCCGATCTCGGCCGGCAGCCGGGGGTCGAGCAGGCTGCGGGCCGACAGGTTCACCGAGATCGGCACGTCCAGCCCCTGGCGGGCCCAGTCGGCGGCCACCGCGAGCGCCTTGTCCAGCACGTACCGGGTGAAGGTGCCGAGCTGCTCGCTGTTCTCCACCGGGCGGATGAAGTCGGTCGGGCCGAGCCAGCCCCGGCGGGGGTGCCGCCAGCGGATCAGCGCCTCCACCCCGGTCGGCGCGCCGGTGGCCAGGTCCACCGCCGGCTGGAGGGCCAGCACGAGCTGGTCGTCGGTGGCCAGCGCCTCCCGCAGCTCCGCGAGCAGCGCGAGCTGGTCGGTGCTCGCGGCGTCCCGGGAGCTGTCGTACGCGGCGACGCTGCCGCCGCCCTCCTTGGCCTGGTACATCGCGATGTCGGCCCGGCGCAGCAGCTCGGTCAGGTCGGCGGTGCCGGCGTCGGCGACCACCACTCCGACGGAGACCTCGACGGACATCCGCACCCCGGCCACCTCGGTGGGGGCGGCCAGCCGCTCGGCGATCTCCCGGGCCTGGCGCAGCGCGTACGCCATCGGGGCGGTCCGGCCGCCGAGCACCGGGACGCTGGTGAGCAGCATGGCGAACTCGTCGCCGCCGAGCCGGCCCAGCAGGTCGCCCGAGCGGGTCAGCCCCCCGAGCCGGTTGGCGCTCAGCCGCAGCAGCTGGTCTCCGGCGGCGTGCCCGAGGGTGTCGTTGACCTCTTTGAACTGGTCGATGTCGAGCAGCAGCAACGCCACCGGGTGGTCGTGGGCGCGCTGCCGCAGCGCCTGGTCGCCCTTGCCGAGCATGGCGGCCCGGTTGAGCAGCCCGGTGAGCGGGTCGTGCACCGCCTCGTACGACGACCGGGCGGTGACCAGCCGCAGCTCGCGGTGGGTCGCGGCGTCGTGCAGGGCGGCGGCGAGGGCGTCGGAGAACGCGGCGAGGGCGTCCTGCTCGCGGGCGCTGGGCGGTGCGGTGCGGGGGAAGCGGACCCGCAGTTCGCCAACCCGGGTGGCGCCGACGGTCAGCGGCCGAACCAGCTCGTGCGCGTCGGCGCCGGATCGGGCGGGCGGGCCGACCTCCCGGTCGACCACCTGGCCGCCGGTGTCGCCCCGGTAGCGCCGCCACCGGCCGTCGCCGCGGGCCACGTCCACGTCGACCAGTTCCGCGCCGAAGAGGGTCAGCGCGCCGGCCACCGCGGCGGTGGCGACGCCCCGCTCGTCGAGCTGGTTGAGCGCGGCAGTGGCCTCGGCGAAGGCCCGCCAGCTGCGCCGCTCCTGGTCGGCGCCGAGCCGGTGCCGGTAGGTCTGCTGGAGCAGCCAGAGCACGGGCGGGAGCAGCAGCAGCCAGCGGGCGTCGATCTCCAGCAGCGCCACCACGCCCAGGCCGACGGCCACGTTACCGACGAACATCAGCAGCTTGCCGCGCAGCGCGGCGAGCAGCGGCGGGCCGATCGGCACGCCGTGCCGCAGCGCCACGGTGACCCCGCCCAGCCAGGCACTGACGAGCAGGTACGTCACCGAGCCGGCCACCAGGGCCGGCGCCAGCTCCGGCGTGGGGGCCGCCAGCAGGGGCGTGCCGAGGGCGGTGGCGACGGTGACGGCAAGTGCGGTCGCGGCGGTCAGCGAGGTCGCGATGCGGACGGTCTCCAGCGGTGGCCGGCGGTCGGCGGCCAGGGACAGCACCGTCCAGGCCGCCCCCGCGCCGAGCAGCGTGGCGGCCGGGAGCCAGCCGGCGGGCACCAGGTAGAGGCAGATGATGAGCGCGGCCTCGCCCCAGGTGATGCTGACCATTCCGGAACCGGCGCGGAACCGCAGGCGGGCGAGTTGGGCCACGGCGAACGCCGCGACGCCGATGCCGAACCGGGCGGGCCCCGGGAGCGGGTCGTCGGCGGGCAGGCCCGTCGGAAGGGTGAGGCCGACCGCGGCTGCCGCCAGGGCGGTCAGGGCAACGGCGGCCGTCAGCAGCAGGACCCGGCCCGGGGTGCCGCGCACGCCGAGCCGGTCGAGTTGACCGTCGGACCGGCCGGAGGTCACCGACCTCCCCCGTCCGCAGGTCGTCGCACGGCACGGCGGGCAGCCGTCGCTGACCCGGTCATCGGCGCCCCCTCCCGCGCGCGGCTCGGGGACTTTTGGCCCCCGGCGGAAGGCTAAGCCAAAGCCGGTGGCCGCAACAGGGGGCGACGGCCTGGTTCGGCGTGAATCACGCGCGGATCATCCGTTTCAGCCCTGCTGGGCCCGCTTGGGCGTGTTCGGGCGTGAGTCCTGCATCGCGGTCCCGTCTGTCGGATCGACGACTCCCGCTTCGACCCGGCCCGCGTCGGCGCCGTCCGGCGCCGGGAACCGGTCGGGCAGCCGGCGCAGCCGGGCGTTCATGTTCCGGATCAGCAGCACGGTGGCGGCGGCCAGCACCAGGATGAGGAAGAGGCCCATCGGACCGGCTAGGCCACCCGTGCGGGTGTCACCGAAGTTGTTCTCCGCGAGGACCTGGGCAGCGGTCAGCATGGCGTTCCTCCGTTGTGCGGCTGGTGACCAGGGTATCCCGCCGCCGGATCAGCGGGCATGGGCCGTCTCGCGCACCCCGGCGAAGAGGTCGGACTCGGGCAGCGGGCTGTCGACCACCGAGCGGGCAAGCTCGAAGTCCTCCGTCGGCCAGGCGCGCTGCTGGAGATCCATCGGCATTTGGAACCAGAAGCCGTCCGGGTCGATCTGGGTGGCGTGGGCGCGCAGCGCGTCGTCGCGGACCGGGAAGTACTCCGCGCACTCGACGCGGGTGGTGATCCGGGGGCCCTTGTCGGGGCGGTCATCCCACCGCTTGATCCACTCCCCGTACGGCGACTCCAGGCCGGCGGCGAGCGCCCCCTCGTGCAGCGCCAGGATCTTGCCCTTGGAGAACCCGACGTCGTAGTAGAGCTTGAGCGGCTGCCAGGGCTCGCCGAGCTCCGAGTGGCGCGTTGGGTCGCCGGCGGCCTCGAAGGCGGCGATGGTCACCTTGTGGGTCATGATGTGGTCGGGGTGCGGGTAGCCGCCCTCCTCGTCGTACGTGGTGATCACGTGCGGGCGGAACTGGCGGATCAGGCGCACCAGCGGGCCGGCGGCGACCTCGACGTCCTGGAGGGCGAAGCAGTCCTCGGGCAGCGGCGGCAGCGGGTCGCCCTCGGGCAGCCCCGAGTCGACGAAGCCGAGCCACGCCTGCTCGACGCCGAGGATCGCGCGGGCCGCGTCCATCTCGGCGCGGCGGATGTCACCGATATCGGCCCAGACGTCCGGTCTGTCCATCTTCGGGTTGAGCACGCTGCCGCGCTCGCCGCCGGTGCACGTCACGACCAGGACGTCCACCCCCTCGGCCACGTACTTCGCCATGGTCGCGGCACCCTTGCTCGACTCGTCGTCGGGGTGCGCATGGACGGCCATGAGACGCAGCTGCTCTGCCACTTGCGGCGCTCCTCGTTCGTGCCCACCGGCGCTGACCTGTCGACGACGCGAGCCGACCTGTCATCCTTGACTCATCATCGCTTGACTCATCATCGGTGACTCAGCGCTCGTCCGTTGAGTCAGCGCCGGGCTGGGAAGATGGACTCTGCCATTCTTGCCGATGCCCCCGACAACAACGCCAGGAGATACCCGCCGGTGACCGAGACGCACGCCACAATCACCTCCGGCGCGCCGGTGTTCCCACCGGGCCGCTACGGCCGCCGCCGCGAGCCCACCCGCCGCCGCCCGGCGCTGGTCGCCCTGCTCGCCGTCGCCCTGGTGGCGGCGCTCGGCGTGGCCGCGTTCAGCGAGTACAACAAGTACGGCGACCCCGACTACGACGCCCAGGTGATCACCTACACCGACATCACCGACTCTCAGGTGGTGGTCGACTTCCGGGTGACCGTCCCGGCGGGCGGCTCGGCGATCTGCGCGCTGCGGGCCCGCTCGCACGACGGCGCCGAGCTGGCCCGCGAGGAGGTGACGGTGACCGCCCCCGCAGGCGAGTCGCAGGTGACCGCCCGGCACCGGCTGACCACCAGCGCCCGGCCCTTCATCGGCGAGGTGGTGCGCTGCCGACCAGCCGGCTGAACTGCCGGAACACCTCGCGCCACGCGTACTGCGGGTCCCGTCGTCGGCACCCGCGGTAATCGTCGGCACCTCAACGAGCGGCGCACTGGTAACTTGGTAGCTCACCTGTCAGCCAGTCCGCACAACCGAGGAGACCGCCTGTGTCCAACACTGACAACGAGGCGCCCGCCACCTGGCTGTCCCGGGACGCGCACGACCGCCTCCAGGGCGAGCTCGACGAGCTGATCGCCGGCCGGACGGCCATCGCCGCCGAGATCAACGCCCGGCGCGAGGAGGGCGACCTGCGGGAGAACGGCGGCTACCATGCCGCCCGCGAGGAGCAGGGCAAGGCGGAAGGGCGGATCCTCTACCTGAAGGAGCTGCTGCGCACCGCCAAGGTGGGCGAGGCACCGACCGCCGACTCGGTGTCCCCCGGCATGGTCGTCACGATCTACTTCGACGACGACACCGACGACACCGAGACGTTCCTGCTCGGGTCGCGGGAGATCTCGGCGACGACCGAGCTGACCGTCTACAGCCCGGAGTCGGCGCTGGGCAAGTCGATCCTCGGCACGCGGCCCGGGCAGACCGTCACCTACACCGCCCCCAGCGGCGCGGACATCAAGGTGACCGTCGTCAGTTTCGAGCCGTTCGCGGGCTGAGTCACCCCCGACGATGACCCCCGGGGCCGACGGCCCGGCCCCGGGGCCACGGGTCAGGACTCGGCGGCGAAGACCACCTGGTAGCCGCTGGCCCGCAGGGCACTGATCAGCGTGTCGGAGTGTTCGACGCCCCGGGTCTCCACCGACAGCGCCACCTCCACCTCGCCGAGCCCCAGGTGCGGGTTGGCCCGCTGGTGCTCCACGTCGACGACGTTCGCCCGGTGCTCGGCGATCTCGCTGAGCAGCGAGGCTAGCTGTCCCGGCCGGTCCGAGCAGCGCACGGTAACGCGCAGGTACCGGCCGGCCGCCGCCAGTCCGTGCTCGATCACCCGCAGCAGCAGCAGCGGGTCGATGTTGCCGCCGGAGAGCACCGCCACCACCGGCGTCTCGACCTGCACCACGCCGGCCAGCAGGGCGGCCACGCCCACCGCGCCGGCCGGCTCCACCACCTGCTTGCCCCGCTCCAGCAGCATCAGCAGCGCCCGGGAGATGTCCTCCTCGGAGACGGTCACCACCTCGTCGACGAGCTCGCGGACGTGGCTGAAGGTGATCTCCCCCGGGCGGCCCACCGCGATGCCGTCGGCGATCGTGCTGAACACGGGCAGCCGGACCGGCTCGCCGGCGACCAGCGAGGGCGGGTACGCCGCCGCCCCGGCCGCCTGCACGCCGATCAGCCGCACGTCCGGCCGCAGCGCCTTGGCCGCGACCGCCATCCCGGAGATCAGGCCGCCCCCGCCGACCCCGGTGATGATCGTCTTCACGTCCGGGCACTGTTCGAGGATCTCCAGCGCCACGGTGCCCTGCCCGGCGATCACGTCCCGGTGGTCGAACGGGTGGATGAGGACCGCCCCGGTCCGCTCGGCGAAGGTCTGCGCCGCGACCAGCGACTCGTCGACCGTGTGGCCGGCCAGTTCGACCTGGGCGCCGTACCCCTTGGTGGCGGCGACCTTCGGCAGCGGCGCGTTCACCGGCATGAAGACGGTGGCGCGCGTGCCGACCAGCCCGGCGGCCAGCGCCACCCCCTGCGCGTGGTTGCCGGCGCTGGCGGCCACCACGCCCCGGTCGCGCTCCGCCGCCGACAGCCGGGAGATCCGCACGTACGCCCCGCGCACCTTGTACGACCCGGCGCGCTGCACGTTCTCGCACTTGAGCCAGACCGGCCCGCCGAGCGCGGCGCTCAGCGGGCGGGAGGGCTCCAGTGGGGTGGTGCGGGTGATGCCGGCGAGCAGTTCCCGCGCGGCCCGCACGTCGGCGAGACCGACCAGTTCCGTCATGCCCCGATCGTGCCACCCGCCGCTCCGGCTGCCGGCGGCGACACCGTGCTCAACGCGCCCGCTACCTGCGGCGACGGGTCTGTGACGGGCAGCTCCGGAGACACCGCGACCGGGGAGCCGGCGGGTGCCACAGACGGCAACGCCCCGGCAACCGGCGGACCGGCGGGTACCACCGACGGCAACGCCCCGGCGGGCGGGGCTGCGGCGGCCGGCGGGGTCTCGGCGGCCGGCGAGGCGGCGGGCTGCGGGGCAGGGACTCCCGGCCAGCCGTACGGGACGGGGGCGCCCGGCCAGCCGGGCGGGGCCGGCCAGACGGGGACGGCGAGCGCGATCCGGGCCTGCTGGGCGGCGGTGATCCGGCGGACCAGCACGATCAGCGACGCCGCGGTGGTCAGGCAGGCGGCCAGCGGGACCAGGTTGCGGACCAGCGCGTCCTGGTAGAAGCCGACATACGCCTGGTAGCCGATGTCGTTGAACGGGTGCTCGGGCAGCCGCTCGTACTCCCGGCTGTCGTTCCAGCTGGCAAGCCGCTCGCCGAGGCTGAACACCAGCCAGGCGGCCCACCACACGCCCACCAGGACCGGGGTGCGGGCCCGCCACAGGCTGTCCCGGGCAATGCCCGCCACCACCCGCACCGGCACCACGAAGTTCGCCAGCGGCACCAGCCACCCGGCGATCGCCCAGCCCGGGTCGAGCTGCGGCAGCGCGCCGGGGAACGCGTCCAGGTTCTTCCGGGCCCGCCAGGTCCAGATGATCATCAGCACGGCGGCGGTCAGGTAGGCCGCACCGAACGGCAGGATGAACAGCACCTCGAGGAGCACGGCGCCCAGCAGTACGTCGGTGTCCTGCGCCTCGGCGGCGCGGCGGGCCAGCACCGCGCCGACCGCCGGGTAGAACGCCACCAGGGTGTAGAGAACCGCCGTGGCGGCGACGGCGGCCACCACCGCGCGCCCGAGCCCACCCACCGGGTACGTCGGCACCCCGGGCGCCACGGACGGCTGCCCGAGCGGGGTACGACAGGTGGAGCATTCGTTGAGGGCCGGGGATGTCCCGTCCCCGCAGGTCTGGCACCGCATGTGATCCGTCCGGGTGTGTGCGTCGGTCAGGGAGCGCACACGCTAGACGATCAAGCGGTGGCCGGTGACCCCGTCCCGACCCGGGGGTAGCCGGGGGCGTGCCGGGCCCAGGGCGCCTGGAGCTCGAACTGGCCGGCGACGCCGAGCAGCAGCAGCTCCGAGCCGGGCGGGCCGACGAACTGCACCGCCACCGGCAACCCGTCGGGGCGGCGGCCCACCGGCACCACGATCGCGGGCAGCCCGGCGATGTTCCACGGGGCGGCGTACGGGGCGTACGAGATGCTGGCCTTCATGTTCGCGCTCCAGGACCGGCCGGACCAGCCGGCGGCCTCCGGTGGCGGGCCGGCCAGCGCCGGGGTGAGCAGCAGGTCGACCGAGTGGTCGGCGAAGAAGCCGATCGAGCGCTCGCGCCAGGCGATCCGGTCGGCCTCCCGGACGTACCCCCGGCGGTGCGCCCACTCCCCCAACGCGACGTGCCGGCGGTTGCGCCGCTGGAGGTCGCGCCGGTCGAGGCCGGCGGCCCGCACGTCGGCGGCGGCCGCCGCGAACCAGGTGGCGATGCCCTGGAGACCGAGCCGGGTCGGGTAGACCGGGTCGGCGGGGACGGCGTCGTGGCCGGCGGCGGCGAGCAGCCGGCCGGCGGCGGCCACCGCGTCCCGATTGGGTGCGTCCGGCGAGATGCCGCGCACCGGGGACCGCAGCGAGACGCCGACCCGCAGCCGATGCGGCGGGACCAGCTTCTCCTGCGGCCGGCCGGCGAGCACCTGGAATCCGACGGCCGCGTCGGCGACCGTGGAGGTCAGCATGCCGTGCTCGGTCAGGCCGAACCAGTCGTCGGCGCCGAGCTGGCAGGGGACCACGCCCCGGCCGGGCTTCAGCCCGACCAGGCCGCAGCAGGCCGCCGGGATGCGGATCGAGCCGAGGCCGTCGTTGCCGTGCGCCATGGGCACCAGCCCGGCGGCGACCGCGGCGGCAGCCCCGCCGGAGGAGCCACCCGGGGTGCGCCCGGAGTCCCACGGGTTGCGGGTGACCGCGCTGCCGTCGTCGGTGAGCGCCCAGAGGCCGAGTTCCGGCATCCGGGTCACCCCGAGGATCACCGCGCCCGCGCCGCGCAGCCGCCGGACCACCTCGTGGTCGGCCTCCGCCACCGCGCTGCGCACGGCGGCCGATCCGTTCCAGGTGGGCAGGCCGGCGACGGGGGTGTTCTCCTTGACCGCGACCGGCACCCCGGCCAGCGGCAGGTTCGCCAGTTCCTCCTGCTCGTCGACCTTCTCCGCCTCGGTGATCGCCTCCCCGCCGCGCACCGTGCGGAACGCGGCGAGGTCGGCGTCGACCCGGGCGACGTGGTCGAGGTGGTCGGCCACGACCTGGGTGGCGGATACGTCACCTCGGCGTACGCCGCGGGCGATCTGCTTCGCGGTCGCGCCCACCCAGGTCGGCATGATGTCCTGCACGGCCACCCTCCCCAGCCAGCGGTCAGCCCAGCGCCTGCTCCAAGTCGGCTAGCAGGTCGTCGACCGTCTCGATGCCGACAGACAGTCGCACGAGATCGCCGGGAACTTCAAGCGGCGAGCCGGCAGCACTTGCGTGTGTCATCCGGCCCGGGTGCTCGATCAGGGATTCCACCCCGCCGAGGGACTCGGCGAGCACGAAGAGCTCTGCCCGGTTGCAGATCTCCACGGCGTGCTCCTCGCCACCGGCGGCCCGGAAGGAGATCATGCCGCCGAACCGGCGCATCTGCTTGGCGGCCACCTCGTGCCCGGGGTGCGACGGCAGGCCGGGGTAGATGACCTGACCGACCTTGGCGTGCCCGTCCAGGTACGCGGCGATCCGCTCGGCGTTGTCGCAGTGCCGGTCCATCCGGACGCCCAGGGTCTTGATGCCGCGCAGGGTCAGCCAGGCGTCGAACGGGCCGTTGATCGCGCCCATCGCGTTCTGGTGGAAGCGCAGCTCCTCGCCCAGGCCGCGATCGGCCACCACCAGCGCACCGCCGACGACGTCCGAGTGCCCGCCCACGTACTTGGTGGTGGAGTGCACCACCACGTCCGCGCCGTGCGTGATCGGCTGCTGCAGGTACGGCGACGCGAAGGTGTTGTCCACCACCAGCAGCGCCCCGGCGTCGTGGGCGAGGGCGGCCAGCGCGGCGATGTCGGCGATGCCGAGCAGCGGGTTGGTCGGCGTCTCCACCCAGACGATCCGCGTCGCGCCGGGCCGGATCGCGGCCCGCACGGCATCGACGTCGGAGACCTTGGCCGGGGTGTACGCCAGCCCCCACCGCTCGGCAACCTTCGCGAACAGCCGGTACGTGCCGCCGTACGCGTCGTCCGGAATCACCACGTGGTCGCCCGGCTTGCAGGCGGCGCGCAGCAGGGTGTCCTCGGCGGCCAGGCCGCTGGCGAAGGCGAGCCCGACGGGGCCGCCCTCCAGCGCGGCGAGGCACTCCTGGAGCGCGTCCCGGGTGGGGTTGCCGGAGCGGCTGTACTCGTAGCCCTGCCGGGGCGCGCCGACGGCGTCCTGGGCGTAGGTGCTGGTCTGGTAGATCGGTGGGATCACCGCGCCGGTGCGGGCCTCGGGGTCCTGTCCGGCGTGGATGGCGAGCGTGTCAAAGCCGTGACTCATGCCCGAGACGTTAGTCGGCCGGTCCCATCCGTTGGGCATCTCCCGGCCCGACTCGGGTCGGCCGGTCCCCTACTCGGTCAGCTTGGGTGCCCCGGCCTGGCCGAAACGATCCAGCGACGCGCTCGGTGCTGGACCGGGACTAGCCTGGCCGGATGGGCGGGTGCGTGTTCTGCGGGATCGTGGCGGGCGACGTGCCGGCGTTCCGGGTGGTCGACGCCCCGGACGGGGTCGCCTTCCTCGACACCCGGCCGGTGTTCCGGGGGCACGTGCTGGTGGTGCCGCGCACCCACCTGGTCACCCTGGCCGACCTGCCGGCGGATGCGCTGGCCGGCTACTTCGGGCTGGTCCAGCGGCTCGCCGTGGCGGTGGAGTCCGGTCTGGGGGCCGGCGGCACGTTCGTGGCGATGAACAACCGGGTGTCCCAGTCCGTGGCGCACCTGCACACCCACGTGGTGCCCAGGACGAAGGGCGACGGCCTGCGCGGCTTCTTCTGGCCCCGCACCCGTTACGCCGACGACGCCGAGGCCCGGGGGTACGCCGAACGGGTGGCCGCCGCCCTGGTCGGCGGGTGAACCGGGGCGGAAGCCGGTCGGGGCGGACCCGCCACCGCCCGGGTCGCCACGCCGGGGCGGGTCGCGGCCTGATCGCGGGCCGGGCGGGTAAGGAACCGGGGCCCGGCGGTGTTGCACGCGGGGAGAAGTACGAGAGGAGTTCCATCGTGTTCCTTCGCCGCATGAAGGCCGAACTGCCCACCCCCGACCAGGCCCTCCCCGGCCGCCCCATCGCGATGCCGATCGGCGACCGGCACGAGGTCCTCGGGTCGTCCCTGAAGGGGCCGTTCCCGGAGGGCGCGCGGGTCGCCGTCTTCGGCATGGGCTGCTTCTGGGGCGCCGAGCGCCTGTTCTGGGCCCTGCCGGGCGTGCTCACCACCTCCGTCGGCTACGCGGGCGGCGTCACGCAGAACCCGACGTACGAGGAGGTGTGCTCGGGCCGCACCGGGCACGCCGAGGTGGTCCAGGTGGTCTACGACCCCGCAGGGATCAGCTACGAGGACCTGCTCAAGGTCTTCTGGGAGAACCACGACCCGACCCAGGGCATGCGCCAGGGCAACGACGTGGGCACCCAGTACCGGTCGGCGATCTACGTCACCGGCGACGACCAGCTCGCCGCCGCGCAGGCGTCCCGGGACGCGTTCGCGCCGATCGTGGCGCGGGCCGGCAAGGGCGAGATCACCACGGAGATCGACCGGCTCGGCGATTACTACTTCGCCGAGGACCACCACCAGCAGTACTTGGCGCCCACGAAGAACCCGAACGGGTACTGCAACCACGGGCCGAACGGGCTGAGCTGCCCGGTCGGCGTCGCCCGCACCACCGGCTGACGGACGTCACGACGGCCAGGTCGATACGGCTTCGCCCCACCTCGATGATCAAGAGGTTTGTGTCAGGATTCGCCGCCTCGCAGACGCAAACCTCTTGATCAACACAACTAGGCGGGTGGTCGGGCGGCGTCAGGCCGCCCGGAGGACTACGGTCCAGGTGGTCGTCGTGGTGCTGGCCGCCGCGGCCGTCGCGGTCAGGCCGCCGTACGCGCCGGTCGGGACCGAGGCGCCGGAGTCGGCGAGCAGCCCGGTGACCCGGCCGCCGCCGGTCTGTGAGCCGTTGCTACGCGCCTGGACGCCGGGCGGGGCGGTCAGCGCGGTGGACGTGGCGTCGCCGTGCGTCCAGTACGACACGGCCCAGCCCCGCGCGGCGGTCACCGGGGCGGTCGGGGTGACCCGCACGGCGGAGCTGGCCGGGTCGGTGGCCCGGGCGTGCCCTGCGACGGGGCCGGACGGGTCGGTCCCCCGGTACGCGGCGAGCACCAGGTTGCCCTTCGACTGCGTGCCGAGGGTGACCCGTACGGTCGACCCCGCGTCGCCGTCGCCGGCGACCTTCCACCAGGCCGTGGTGGTGGCGTAGCCGCCGTCGAGGCGGTCCAGCCGGGTCCATCCGGTCACCCCGGTCGGCTCGCCGGTGGCGGCGTGGGTGTTCTGGCCGAGGAACAGCAGCAGGGCGTCGCCGGCCCGCACTTCGGCGGGGACGACGACGGAGTGGGTCGTGACGTTCGCGTTGGCGGTGGCCTGCCCGACGTACGAGATCAGCTCCGGCAGCGGCGCGACCGTGACGTCCAGGGTGGCGGTGCCGGTGGCGCCCCGGTCGTCGGTGACGGTGAGCGTGACCGGGTAGGTGCCCGCCTCGGCGTACGTGTGGGTGGCGCTCGGGACGCTGTCCGTGTCGGCGGTCGATCCGTCGCCGAAGGCCCAGGCGTGGTCCTGGACCGCCCCGTCGCCGTCGGTGGAGCCGGCGGCCGAGAACGTGCACACCAGCCCGGAGCAGGACGGCGCGAGGTGGGCCACGGGCGGGGTGTTGGCCGCCCCGCCGGGGCCCTTGAGCAGCCTGATCCAGTCGATGTCGCCGGCGAAGTAGTCGCAGGTGACGTCCACCCCGTCGCAGGCGCTCTTGCCGCCGACGGAGAGCTGCCAGTTGTTGGCGATCGTCCCGGTGGGGCCGGTGAGCCGGCTGGTACGGACGCCGTCGACGTACATCTCGACGTACGTCGAGGTACGGTTGCAGGTCACCGTGTGCCACTGCCCGTCGGCGATCGACGTGCCCGTGTAACCGGTACGCGTCGCGCCGTCGCCGCCGCGGAACATGCACCGGGGCTTGCCTGCGGGCGCCTCGAACTTCCAGTAGCCGCCGGCCGTGTTGCCCTGCCCCTTCTGCAAGATGTTGCCGAAGGAGCGCGTGGTCCGGTACCGGATGGTGAACGAGAAGTCCCCGGCCTCGGGGTTGAACTCGTTGCTCGCCGGCACCAGGTCCACGTGTCCCGGCACGTACTCGTGGTCGGCGGGGTTGTGGTAGGCGAACCGGTGGGCGGTCGCGCCCGCGTAGCGCACCCCGGCGGCCACCTCGGCGCCGACGGTCCCGTGCCGGCCGTTGCCGCTGCTGTCGGCGAGGACCGTGGCACCCGCCGGCTCGTCCATGCTCCAGAAGGCCACCGTCCGGGTGGCGACCGCCTGCGCCGGGGACGCCCCGACCAGCACCCCGGCGGCGGCCAGCGTGGTGGCCACGGCGATCCGGCCGACCGTCCGGACAACCCGTCGTCGCGTCGTCGCGCGCATCAGCATCGCCTCCTCGTGGCTCACCGGCGAGCCTGGCACGGGAACGAACTGGACTCCATGCCCCGTCGGGTCGGAAACCCGGCACCCGGTGTTGGTGGGGCGGGACCGATCGGCGGGTACGGTCGACGGGCGGAGGGTGGTGTTCCACCGGTGCGGCGTTTGTCACACCCGGTCGGCCGGGCGAACCGGGCAGGCCGCCGGGGGTCAACCGGGTAGGCCGCCGGGGCCGGGTGCGAATGCCCGTGCGGGAGCCGACCCGGGTGCGGCGGCGCGCATTTTAGCAAGCACGTAACGACGATCGCATCATCTCAACAGGCGGACTGTGCTCACCTCTGGCAACATTGTCTGGCATGTGCGGACTGGCTGGGGAATTTCGCCGCGACGGCTCGCGGGCCGATGTCGCGGCGGTGGAGCGCATGGCGGCCACGATGAGCGACCGGGGCCCCGACGACAGCGGGGTGTGGTCCCAGGGGCCGACCGCCCTCGGCCACCGCCGCCTGAAGATCATCGACCTGTCGGCCGCCAGCGGGCAGCCGCTGGTCGACCCGGCGTCCGGGCTGACCGGGGTCTTCAACGGCTGCGTCTACAACTACCGCGAGCTGCGCGAGGAACTCCAGGCCAGGGGCCACCGGTTCTTCTCCTCCGGCGACAGCGAGGTGGTCGTCAAGGCGTACGCCGAGTGGGGGCTGGACTTCGTCGACCACCTGGTCGGCATGTTCGCCGTGGCGATCAGCGAACGGGACAGCGGCCGGCTGGTGCTGGCCCGGGACCGGCTCGGCATCAAGCCGCTCTACCTGGCCGAGACCCCGGGCGTGGTGCGCTTCGCCAGCACCCTGCCGGCCCTGCTGGCTGGCGGCGGCGTGGACACCACCATCGACCCGGTGGCGCTCGCCCACTACCTGAGCTTCCACAGCATCGTGCCGCCGCCGCGCACGATCCTGCGCGGGGTGGCCAAGCTGCCCCCGGCCACCGTCCGGGTGTACGAGGCGGACGGCAGCACCCACGAGCACGTCTACTGGGACCCGTCGTTCACCCGGCACGAGGAGCGGGCCGGCTGGTCCGCCCGCGACTGGGAGGACGCCCTGCTGGAGTCGCTGACCACGGCGGTGCGCCGCCGGATGGTCGCCGACGTCCCGGTCGGCGTGCTGCTCTCCGGTGGGCTGGACTCCAGCCTGGTGGTGGCCCTGCTGGCCGGCGAGGGCCAGCGCGGCCTGTCCACGTTCTCCATCGGCTTCGACGCCGTCGGCGGGCGGGAGGGCGACGAGTTCGTCTTCTCCGACCTGGTGGCGAAGACGTTCGGCACCGACCACCACCAGATCCGGGTGGCCGCCCGCGACCTGCTGCCGCCCCTGGAGGCGGCCGTGGCGGCCATGAGCGAGCCGATGGTCAGCCACGACTGCGTGGCGTTCTACCTGCTCAGCCAGGAGGTGTCGAAGCACGTCAAGGTGGTCCAGTCCGGCCAGGGCGCGGACGAGATCCTCGGCGGCTACCACTGGTACCCGCCGCTGGCCGGGGTCGACCGGGAGCGGGCCGTCGAGACGTACGCGAAGGCGTTCTTCGACCGGGACGGGGCCGGGCTGGCCCGGGTCCTCGACCCGGCGTGGCTGGCCGACGGCGACCCGGCGCGTGAGTTCGTGGCCGCCCACCTGGCCCGGGCCGGCGCGCAGACGGCGGTCGACGCCGGCCTGCGGATCGACACCCAGGTCATGCTGACCGACGACCCGGTGAAGCGGGTCGACAACATGACCATGGCGCACGGGCTGGAGGCCCGGGTGCCGTTCCTCGACCACGAGTTCGTGGAGCTGGCCGCGAGCTGCCCGCCGGAGCTGAAGCTGGCCCAGGGCGGCAAGGGCGTGCTGAAGGAGATCGGCCGCCGGGTCCTGCCGCACGAGGTCATCGACCGGCCGAAGGGCTACTTCCCCGTGCCGGGCCTCACCCACCTGGAGGGCAAGCTCCTCGACCGGGTACGCGACGCGCTGCACGCGCCGCAGGCCCGCCAGCGCGGTCTGTTCCGCACCGAGTACGTCGACGCGTTGCTGTCCGACCCGAACGCCGAACTCACCCCGTTGAACGGAAACAAGCTGTGGCAGCTGGGACTCCTGGAAATGTGGCTCCAGAGCCACGGAATCGACTGAAGGTGAGCGACACACTGGCAACCGGAACGGCACCCACCGACCGGGAACGGGTGCTCGGCCGGCGACGCGAGCGGGTCGGGCCGGGCGGGGATCCCGTGGCTCCCGCGCCGGCCGAGACGGAACGGCCCACCGGGGGCGACGGCGTGGTGCTCGACTGCGGCTGGGGGCGGCTGGTCTTCGGCCAGACGTTCACCGACCAGGCTGCCGTGGCCGCGGTGCTGCGCTCGGAGGCCGCCGGCGCCCGGGACATCTGCATCTACCTGCGCGACCCGCACGTGCTGGTGTCCCGGCTGCCCGACGAGCTGTTCATCGACCCGTCGCTGACGTACCGGCTGCGGCTGCCCGCCAACCCGGCCGGCCCCCCGGTCACCGAACCGGTCGGTAGCCCGGTCGGCAGCCCGGTCACCGGCGAGGCCGACGACCTGCCCGGGCTGCGGATCCGGACGCTGCGCGACGCCGACGACGCGGACGCGGTGAACCGGATCTACGCCTGCAACGGCATGGTCACCGCACCGGTCGACGTGCTGGTCGACAACACCCGCACCGACCGGTTCCTGCACCTGGTGGCGGAGGACGCCACCGGGGACGTGGTCGGCACGATCACCGGCGTGGACCACGTCGCGGTCTTCGCCGACCCGGACAACGGCGCCAGCCTGTGGTGCCTCACCGTGGACTTCAACACCGCCCCGCCCGGCACCGGCCAGGCCCTGCTCACCGAGCTGGCCGCCCGGCTCACCGAGCGCGGCCGGGCGTTCGTCGACCTGTCGGTGCTGGCCGAGAACACCGGGGCGATCCGGCTGTACGAGCGGCTCGGCTTCTACCGCACCGCCACGCTCTGCGTGAAGCGGAAGAACCCGATCAACGAGCGGCTCTTCCTGCCCGCCACCCCGCCGGGGTACGACGGGCTCAACCCGTACGCGAGGATCGTCGCGGACGAGGCGATGCGCCGGGGCATCCGGGTGGAGGTCACCGACCCCGAGTGGGGCGAGCTGCGGCTGAGCAACGGCGGCCGGACGATCGTCACCCGCGAGTCGCTGTCGGAGCTGACCTCCGCGGTGGCGATGAGCCGGTGCGACGACAAGCGGGTCACCCGGCGGATCCTCACCGAGGCGGGCCTGTCGGTGCCGCGCGGCCGGACCGCGACCGGGGACGACGCCGACGCCGCGTTCCTGGCCGAGCTGGGCCGGGTGGTGGTGAAGCCGGCGCGCGGCGAGCAGGGCAACGGCATCACCGTCGGGGTACGCACCCCGGAGGCACTCACCACCGCCGTCGCGCTGGCCCGGGGCTTCTGCCCGGACGTGCTCGTCGAGGAGCTGCGCGACGGCGAGGACCTGCGGGTGATCGTCATCGACCACGAGGTGGTCGCCGCGGCCGTCCGCCGGCCGGCGCAGGTGACCGGCGACGGGGTGCACGACATCGCCGAGCTGATCGAGCGGCAGAGCCGCCGCCGGGCCGCCGCCACCGGCGGCGAGTCCCGCATCCCGGTGGACGACATGACCCGGGACGTGGTCGCCGAGGCCGGGTACGAGCTGCGCGACGTGCTGCCCGAGGGCACGGTGCTGGCCGTCCGCCGGACCGCGAACCTGCACACCGGCGGCACGATCCACGACGTCACCGGCGAGCTGCACCCGGAGATCGCCGAGGCGTGCGTGGCTGCCAGCCGGGCGCTGGACATCCCGGTCACGGGGCTTGACCTGCTGGTTCCCGCCCCCGACCGGCCGGA
The DNA here is from genome assembly GCF_045040215.1 of Micromonospora sp. NBC_01412. Taxonomy (NCBI): domain Bacteria; kingdom Bacillati; phylum Actinomycetota; class Actinomycetes; order Micromonosporales; family Micromonosporaceae; genus Micromonospora; species Micromonospora sp. NBC_01412. The sequence goes on along the minus strand of NZ_CP109528.1, from coordinate 4,105,008 downwards.
GCACGTGTTCATCGAGGCGAACGAGCGGCCCGGCCTGGCCAACCACGAGCCGCAACCGACCGCCGAGCGCTTCGTCGACCTACTCTTCCCCGGCACGCGGGCACCGCAACGCCTCTGGTCACCGGCGGGTGCGGCAAGCTCTCAGGCATGACCGCACGCAAGCCCACCCCGCTGAAGATCGACCTGGACTACCTCCGCCAGGTGCTGCTCGAGCTGCTGGAGATCCCGAGCCCGTCCGGGCGCACCGACCACGTGCAGCAGTACGTCGGCGAGCGCCTCTCCGCGTTCGGGATCTCCTCCACGCTGACCCGGCGCGGCGCGTTGAGCGCCTGCCTGCCGGGCCCCCGGCAGACCGGCGCGGACCGGGCGATCGTGGTGCACACCGACACCATCGGTGGAATGGTGAAGCGGCTCAAGGAGAACGGCCGGCTGGAGCTGATGCAGATCGGCACGCACAGCGCCCGGTTCGCCGAGGGCGCGCACGTGCGGATCTTCACCGACGACCTGGACCGGGTGGTCACCGGCCAGGTGCTGCCGCTCAAGGCCAGCGGGCACCGCTACAACGAGGCCGTCGACCTCCAGGGGGTCGGCTGGGAGCAGGTCGAAGTCCGGGTCGACGAGCCGGTGACCGACGAGGCCGGGCTGCGGGCCCTCGGCATCGACGCCGGGGACTTCGTGGCGTTCCTGCCCAACCCGACGGTCACCCCCAGCGGGTACGTCAAGTCCCGGCACCTGGACGACAAGGCCGGGGTGGCGGCGGTGCTGACCGCGTTCAAGGCGATGGTCGACGCGGGCGTGACCCCGGCGGTGACCGCGCACCTGCTGGTCACGGTCACCGAGGAGATCGGGCACGGGGCCAGCCACGGCCTGGACCCGGACGTCGCGGAGATCGTCTCCGTGGACGCCGCGGTGGTCGCCCCCGGGCAGCAGTCCCGGGAGGACGCGGCCACCCTGGCGATGGGCGACGGCGTCGGCCCGTTCGACTACCACCTCACCCGCAACCTGGCGGCGATCGCCCGCGAGCACGGGGTGGACCTGGTCCGGGACGTCTTCGAGTACTACCGCTCGGACGTGGCGGCGGCGGTCGAGGCGGGCGCGCACGCCCGGGTGGCGCTGCTCGGCTTCGGGGTGGACGCCACCCACGGCCACGAGCGCACCCACCTCGACGGGCTGAGCCACCTGACCCAACTGCTCTGCCTCTACCTCCAGAGCGACCTGGTCTTCCCTGAGTGGGACGCTGAGCCGGAGGGCGACCTGGCCGACTTCCCGTCGCTGGCGGTGCAGCCGGCCAGCGAGGAGGGCCCCCGCGAGGGCCCGATCGGCATCGCCGACTGAGCCAGGCCGAGCCGCCACGGCCCGGCCCGCGTTTGTTCCCGCCGGCCCTGTGATCGAAAATCCGTTGCCGCCACCCCGGGGAAGTGGATAGCGTGTTCGTACACGTGAAAGGAGGTGGTCCAGACTTGTATAGCAATCGGACTCGTGAGGTGGCTGTCCGCTAGCCGCTGTCCTCGACAGTGAAAACCCGTCCGCCGCGAGGCGGGCAAATGCACCACCGTCGAGACCGTGTGGCAGCGGTGCGGCGAAACCAAGACAGCCACCCGACCCCCGGGGCGCCGGCCCAGTCCAGCCGGCCCGCGCGCGAGCGCGGAAAACCCCGGGGGTCGCTCCATGCTCACCAGGGGGACAGCACCGTGTCCATGCGCGAACTGGTGGTGCTCGGGACGGCCAGCCAGGCGCCGACCCGGCAGCGCAACCACAACGGGTACGTGCTGCGCTGGGACGACGAGGTGATCCTCTTCGACCCGGGCGAGGGCAGCCAGCGGCAGCTCCTGCACACCGGCGTCACCGCCACCGACCTCACCCGGATCTGCGTCACCCACTTCCACGGCGACCACTGCCTCGGCCTGCCCGGCACCATCCAACGGCTCTCCCTGGACCGGGTGCCCCGCCCGGTGGCGGTGCACTTCCCGGCCGGCGGCGCCGAGTACTTCGCCCGGCTGCGGCACGCGTCGAGCTTCCACGAGACCGCCGAGCTGGTCGTCGAGCCGGTCACCGCCGACGGGCAGCGGTTCGCCCTGCGCTCCGGCACGCTGGAGGCCCGTCGGCTGCGGCACCCGATCGAGACGTACGGCTACCGGCTCGTCGAGCCGGGCGGCTGCCGGATGCTGCCGGAGAAGCTGGCCGCGTACGGTATCGCCGGGCCGGCCGTCGGGGAGCTGCTCCGCGTCGGCCACCTCGACGTCGGCGGTCGCCGCGTGACCCGGGACGAGGTGAGCGTGACCCGGCCGGGGCAGCGGTTCGCCTTCGTGATGGACACCGGGCTCTGCGACGGGGTGTACGCCCTCGCCGAGCACGCCGACCTGCTGGTCATCGAGTCGACGTTCCTGGAGTCCGAGGCCGCGCTCGCCGCCGAGGTCGGGCACCTCACGGCAGGCCAGGCCGCCCGGGTGGCGGCCGAGTCGGGGGTACGCACGCTGGTGCTCACCCACTTCTCCCAGCGGTACGCCGACGCCCGGCGCTTCGCCGACGAGGCCCGGGAGCACTTCGCCGGTGAGCTGGTGATCGCCGAGGACCTGATGACCGTTCCGGTCCCGCCCCGGCGGGTAGCCTCGGGCGGGTGACGATCACCCTGCGCCACGCGACCGTCGACCACCTGCGCCCGGTGGGGGCGCTGCACCAGCGGTCCCGGGTGGCGACGTACTCGTCGTTCCTGCCGGCGGAGGCCCTCGCGGACCCGACCCCGGAGGCGATGGGCGAGTACTGGGCCGAACGGTGGACGTGGGAGCGGGACGAGCACCTGATGACCGTCGCCGAGCGGGACGGCCGGCTGGTCGGCTTCAGCTACCTCGGCCCGGACGACCAGGACGATCCGGCGACCGGCCTGCTCAACGCCATCCACCTCGACCCGGCCGAGCAGGGCCGGGGCACCGGCCGGGCGCTGATGGCCGACGCGCTGGCCACCATGCGCGGCCGGGGCTGGCGTCGGGGGGTGCTGTGGGTGCTGGAGCCCAACGCCCACGCCCGCCGGTTCTACGAGCGCGGCGGCTGGCTGCCCACCGGCGAGCGCCGCGAGGAGCAGATCGGCACCGTCCGAACCCCCCAGCTCCGCTACGCCCGCGAGCTGTTGTAACGACTTTGCCGGGTCCCGGCGTCCACGGGCACGACGTGCACCTGGATGTGTTCCCGCATCGCCTGCCCGGCGAGGTGGTCGAGCTGTTCCGCCATGAGCCCCGGCTGATCGAGCACCGGCCGGCGCAGCACGCTGTCGTCCACGACGGCGATGAACTGTGGCGGGCGTTCGCGCTCCAGAATCTCCTGCCGGCCCAGCCTGGACGCCACGATCCGCTCGACCTCGCCGGCCGGTTCACCGGACCGGCTGGAGCCGGGGGCGCGGGATCGGTGATGGGCCAGCATCCACCGAGGTACGCCGGCGGCCCGTGCTTCGTCTGCGGCAAGCCGTGGCCGTGCTTCGAGCGGTAGTTGGCAAGTCTCGTCGAGTTCGCCGGCCAGGGGGATCTACTCGTGGCGTACATGGGTGACTGGCACCGCCTGGGGGTTGAGGAGCGGGAGCGGCGCGGCCTGCCGCCCGACCCGAACATGCAGCTACGGCGCCTGGGGTGGGTCGACATGGTCCTGCCCGCGCAGGGCGAGTAGCGCAGCGGCGATGCCTGAGGCCGCGCCGCCCAAGAAGCCGATGCCCAGGATCCCGAGGTGCGGCGACGTCCTGCACGTCACCCGGGCCGCCAGCGTCCAGTTCAGAGCCTGTGTCGAAGTCGGCCTACCGCGGCTCGGCTCAGCGCTGTCGGCTCGGGGTGGGTGAGAGCGGGGTGGGGTTCGCCGGGGCCGGCCCGTTCCGGGCGTTCGGGCTTGCTCCCTGCGTGGGCGGGCCCTGGCGCACCCCTGACGTGGTCTGGGTCCGTACGAGCGCACACGATCACGCCGGATCGCGCTGGATCGGTGTGCAAGACCGTGCTCGATCAGGGAAAGTGTGGCCTTGTTGCGGGTAGGAGGCCACACTTTCCGGGATCGAGCACGCTCTTGCATGTCTGGCCGATCGCCGGGGTTCCCGGGAGGCCGCCCGGCCCCGGAACGCTCCGGAGCTGGTAGATCTCCGCTCATCGTCAGGGCAGCGGTCGGATTCGGTTGATGGCGATCGCGCTTGCCTGCCACTGGAGACGTGGCCGTGCGTCTCCCGCACTTCGACACCCGCCCTGAGCGCTGGCGGCGACGGAATCGCGATTCTTGGACAGTTCTTGTTCCCCTTTGACGACAACGGTCCAAGGTCCAGGCGCGGTGCCGCCGACGGTGGGGGCGCAGCGGCGATCGGGCTCCGCCACCGATCGCCGCTTGACGGACCGCGTAGAGACACCCCGGCGGGGTCAGGCGCCGTCCCGGTCCGAGTCCGCCGAGAAGTTGATCACGCCGAGGTAGCCGTCGCCGTCCTCGACGACCTTCATCAGCATGCTGTCGGCGTAGATGTTGTCCTTGTCGTTGAAGGTGTCCCGCCCGGTGTGCGTGGCGTACGGCGCCGCGGCGAAGACCTTCGTGTTGGACGCCTCGTCGAACATCACCTGGGTGGTGAGCACGCGGTTGTTGTTCACGTGCACCATGGCGTGGATGTGCACGGTGCGGCCCCGGTACCAACCCGGCCAGACGGTGACGAACTCGACGATCCCGTCGGCGTTGGTGACCTGGGCGCCGCGCAGGTAACGCTTGTCGTCGGTCGGGGTGAGGTCGGCCGCCTCCCCCTCGGAGCCGCCACCCGGAGCCCCGCCGCCGGGAGCGCCGCTCGGCGGAGTCCCACCGGGCCCGCCGCCGGGGGCACCACTGGGCGGAGTACCGCCCGGTCCACCACCGGGAGCGCCGCTGGGCAGGGTGCCGCCCGGTCCACCACCGGGAGCGCCGCTGGGCGGGGTGCCGCCGGGGGCGCCGCCGCCGGTCGACTGACCCTCCGCGCCCGAGTACAGCCCTGCCGCGTCGCAGTGCCAGATCTCCACGACGGCGTTCGGCAGCGGCGCGCACTTCTCGCTGTCCTGCACCCGGATGGCCACCCGCAGCCGGGTGCCCGGCCGGTCCTCCCGGATGTCGCGACGGATCTTGTCGGCGTCGAAGTAGTACGGGCCCTGGGTGGTGCTCGCGGTCAGCGTGCAGGTGTTCGCGTCGGCGAAGAGCGCGGCCAGGTCGCCCGACGTTCCTGCGGTGGCCTGCGGCGTCACGGTCTCGCCGGTCGACGTGGTGACGGTGCCGCCGTCCCGCCCGCAGGCGGCCAGCAGGCCGGCCAGCCCGACCGAGCCGACGCCGGCGATCAGCCGGCGACGGCTGACCCGTTGCCCTTCGTGATGGTCAAGGTCGCGGCGCATGGGTCCTCCCGGATGGCTCGATGACGGATCAACCGATCCGGCACCGACGCTAGGCCGAGGGGTTGGACGGCTCCTGTGCCGAACTTGTGCGCCACCTGTGCAACTCGCGCGCCTCCTGTGCAACGGGTCAGGGCCCCTTCCCGGTCGGCGGTTTCTGGGGGTCCTCGCAACACCTGATGGCTTAGGTGGCTGTCAGTAGATCACGCAGACGCTCGGCTGGGTTGTCCCAGCCGAGCGTCTGTCGTGGGCGGCCGTTGAGTTCTTGAGCGACGTGCTCAAGGTCTGCGGGTCCGTGGACCGACAGGTCGGTGCCCTTGGGGAAGTACTGGCGGAGCAGGCCGTTGGTGTTCTCGTTGGATCCGCGCTGCCAGGGCGAGTGCGGGTCGCAGAAGTAGACGGGCACCCCGGTGGCGAGGGTGAACTGCTTGTGGGCAGCCATTTCCGCGCCCTGGTCCCAGGTCAGCGATCCGCGTAGGTGGGCCGGCAGTGTGCCGATGAGATCCACCAGCACGTCGCGGACTTCTTCGGCGGTGTGCCCGCCGGGCAGATGCCCGAGCATCACGTACCGGGTGGCGCGCTCGACCAGCGTCACGATCGCGGACTGGTTGCCCGCGCCCATGATCAGTCGGGTAGCCCCGGCGCATTGCTGCGCCGGGGCCCCCTCAGAACCGTGCTTGCGGCGTTAACCGCACACGGCTCAAGCAAGCCCTGGAGGCTCGCTGACGGGCAGAATGCTTGGCCTTTGGCCTTCGCCGGCTGGCTGCCGTCGGAGGCAGTACGCGTGTATGAGACGGGAATGAATAGCGTCCGGCTTACCGTCGATCGGGGCGACGACATGTTGTCTGACGATCGCCTTCCGGATCGTGCGTGTCCACAGTTCCCATTCGGTTGGGGTCTGCGGCGCGTGCTCGGCGTGTAGCAGAAACCCTCGGCAGAGCGAACATCGACCTTGCTGTTTCTTCAAAAGATACAGCGTGGCTTTGCCCGTTGCTGGAGGTCCTTTGCAGCGCCGATCGGCCCAATACTTGCTGAGAGCAGGATCGTCCGGGGACGCCGTGCCCTTGACCAGTTGGTGCCGGACGATCTTCGTCCAGGAAAACTTGATCAGGTAGGAGCCGCTGTCACGGTCACCAAAAACCCACCTGTCCTGCCTGGCCTGGTTGAACCGGCCGAAGTACCTGTCAACGATCCAGTGCTTCGACTTATTCGGGTGGCTGTGTTTCGCCCACTTGTAAAGCAGAATCCACACATAGTTGTCCAGCGCCGTGAATATCTCGCTCGACACCACCGTCCGGTAATAGGCAGACCAGCCCCGGACGATGGGGTTGATCTTGTAAAGCACCGCCGCCGCGTTAGCTCCTCGCAAAGCTATTATCTCGCCGCGTAGCCTTTCCCGGATCCGTCTCAATGCCGCCTTGCTCGGTCTGATCAGCAGTTTCCCGTGATAGCGGCGGACGTTGAACCCCAGAAAATCGAACCCATCGCCAGCATGGACGATACGAGTTTTGCCCTCGTTGAAGGCTAATCCTCTGGACGTCAGCCATTGCCGTAGCCTTTCCTTGGCCTGGTCGGCCCGCTCATGGCTGTGGCACATCACGACGAAATCGTCTGCGTATCTCACCAGCACCGGACTGTCTGTTACCGCACTGCCGGCATCTCTGCCGGCTGTGAGGTAACGGACCCCGGCGGCATTCTCCATTCCATGCAAAGCCACGTTGAACAGCGTCGGGCTGATCACTCCGCCTTGGGGAGTTCCTTCCCCGGTCGGGGCGAACCGGCCATTATCGATCACACCTGCTTTCAGCCATCGTTCCACTCGATCCCTGGCGGGAAACGCGCCAAGCAATGTCAGCAGGTGCCGGTGATCGATCCGGTCGAAGGCTGCCGTCAGGTCAGCGTCGAGGATCCACACCCGCTGCGGGTTCTTACCGTTGAGCGTGGAATAGATGGCCCCGATCGCGTCGTGACAGCCGCGGCCCGGCCGAAATCCGTAGGACTTCGGCTCAAATCGGGCCTCCCATTCAGGTTCCAACGCGTTCGCTGTCAAGGCTTGTAAGGCCCTGTCGGCGATCACGGGAATGCCGAGACCACGCCGTTTCGTGGTTCCGGGCTTAGGAATGTAGACACGCTTGACGGGACGGGCAGTCCACATGGCGCTGTCGTGCTGCATCCAGTCGGCCAGTTCAGCCTTGGATTCCGGGTGCAGCACGACTTTCCCGTCGACGCCCGCCGTCTTACGGCCAGCGTTGATCTCCGTGACTCGCCGCACGCTGATCAGCGTGTTAGCGCGAGAACGGAGCATCAGTTTCTGCAGATTGCGGACCCGTTTAAGGTCCCCCGCCTGCGACGCCGCGAAAATTCTCTGACGCAGACGACCCACGGCATCTTCAGCCTGGCGCCAAGCGATCGACGACCAGTCGATAACATCGCCCTCCGGTCCGTTCACCACGGCAACATACTCACCACGAGCCAATCGGAGTGAACACTTGCGTCACTGTGACGTCCAACTTGTCCTTCGGTTCCGGTGTCATTGTTCAGTGTTTCTCCACAGGCTCACCAGACCCACGTCAGCACCCTTTCGAGTCCGGGCATCGCCCGTATCCGGCCAGTTATACGGAAGAATCCGATGGAGGATCGGATGACTCCTCCGATTTCCTGTTTCCTTTCGGCTACCGGCATTCGCTTCTTGGGCCTTCCTGTCCCCGCTGAAGAATTGAGCTTTCCTCGCAGTCGGCCGACCGGTCATCGAGACCCGGACTCCAACGGGATTTCCACGTTCCGCACGAGTGAGACACGACCGGGGTGGGTGCCCTCTTTATCCCGAGGCGGCGGTGTCCTTCTGGCTGGAGTGACCTCTACCAGCCAGCGCCTGCCGCTTCTCAACGGCCAGCCCTGTACCCCATTACCGCATTCCGTCGACAGGGCTTGGGATCACGAGACATCATCGAGGGTTCATTTGCATTCACCCGTCCGGTCTTCCCCTTAGCCTGTAGCTCCCGGACGGAACGGAAACCCTTGGGCTTGACTCCTGAGCTTCACACCCCGCCGTTACCAGCAACGCATGTCAGGAGAGGGGACGAGCCAACGGACACAGGACCGGGACTTGCCATCAGTAATAGACGAACCTCCAAGCGGCAAATCCACTCAAACTCGTGCGACTTCGTGTCGCACGGTCGCCTTCCCAGTGGCCGGGCACGGCGCGGTCCTCGGCCTCGGCCGGGCGCTCGCTGATCATGACCATGCCGTCGACGAACCGCGGGGTGCGCTGGTCGGGGCGACGATGTGGCTTGCGTCGGGTGCGGCCGGTGCGCAGCGCCGCGGCGACCTCGCGCTTGAGCGCGCCACGGGCCTGGACGTACAACGCCTGGTAGATCGTCTCCGCGCTCACCCGCATCTCCTGGTCCTCGGGGTACTGCCTGAGCAGAGCGTTGCAGATCTGCTGCGGTGACCAGCGTTCGCGTAGCCCGTCGACCACGAAGTCGCGCAGCGGACCGTCCTGCAGAAGCTTGCGGTCCTTAGGCCGGGGCCGGGACGCGGCCCAGGCTCGGTGCGCGGCATAGGCGCGGTAGACCCCGTCGGCGCCGGCGTGGTTGTCGATCTCGCGCTTGATCGTCGAGGCAGATCGCCCGAGCGCTCGCCCGATCGCGTTGAGCGACTGCCCGACGCGGCGCATGTCCGCGATCGTCTCGCGCTCTGCCACGGTCAGGAACCGTGAGTGCAGCTCCTTGTCCAGTGCCGTCAGCGACGGCAGCACCTGAGTGACCACCCCGCTGTTGTAGTCCACCCGGCGCCCATCCCGGTACGTCCGAGAGCTGCGTGTCTTGCGTACTCCCCAGTCCCAGTCCTTGGCGGTGCGCTCGTTGACCCCGACCAGCTGCGCGGCACGGCGCCGGGCAACCCCCTGCTCACGCAGGCGCTCGTACTCATCCCGACGGGGATGACGCCGCGAGATAGGCGTCGAGCGACGCCCTACTCGACGAACCCACCCGTACGCGGTGTTCCGGTTGACTCCGGCTTCCCGCGCAGCAACGGCCACGCTGCCAACGCGATCGAAGATCTCGAAGAACCTTGCCTCGAACTCAGCAGAAACGGACACGGTCCTCGCAACTCCCAGAAGGTCTGGGTGTTGCGAGGACCGCTAGATCCCAAGGGTCGGGAAGGGGCCCTGCGGCACGTCGCCGGATCAGGGCGCGCCTGTGCCCGGCAGGTCAGTGGACACGGTCGGGTCAGTGGGCGCGGTCAGGTCAGTGGGCGCCGAGGTGGGCGAGCAGGTCCTGCCGGGTCAGCACGCCCTTGGGCTTGCCGTCCACCAGCACCAGCGCCGCGTCGGACTTCTCCAGCAGCGCGACCGCCTCGCTCACCGGCTGGCCCCCGCCGATCATCGGCAGCGGGTCGGTCATGTGCCGCTCGATCGTGTCGTGCAGGTGCGCCTGACCGGTGAACAGGGCGTCGAGCAGGTCCCGCTCCGCGATCGAGCCGGCCACCTCGCCGGTCACCACGGGCGGCTCGGCCTTGAGCACCGGGAGCTGGGAGACGCCGTACTCGCGCATGTAGTCGATGGCGTCACGGACCGTCTCGGTCGGGTGCACGTGCACCAGCTCGGGCAGCCCGCCCGGCTTGCTGGCGAGGGCATCGGCGACGGTCGGCTCGCTGCCCGAGTTGTCCAGGAAGCCGTACCGGGCCATCCAGGCGTCGTTGAAGATCTTCGACAGGTATCCCTTGCCGCTGTCCGGCAGCAGCACCACGACCACGTCGTCCGGGCCGGCGGCGCGGGCCACCTCCAGGGCGGCGACCACGGCCATCCCGCAGGAGCCGCCGACCAGCAGCCCCTCCTCGCGGGCCAGCCGCCGGGTCATCTCGAAGGACGCCTTGTCGGAGACCTCCACGATCTCGTCGGTGATGCTTCGGTCGTACGTCTCGGGCCAGAAGTCCTCGCCGACCCCCTCGACCAGGTACGGCCGGCCGGTGCCGCCGGAGTAGACCGAGCCCTCCGGGTCCGCACCGACGATCCTCACCCGCCCGTCGGAGGCCTCCTTCAGGTACCGGCCGATGCCGGAGATGGTGCCGCCGGTGCCCACCCCGGCCACGAAGTGGGTCAGCCTGTCGCCGGTCTGCTTCCACAACTCCGGCCCGGTGGTCTCGTAGTGCGAGCGCGGGTTGGCCGGGTTGCTGTACTGGTTGGGCTTCCACGCGCCGGGAATCTCCCGGGCCAGCCGGTCGGAGACGTTGTAGTAGGAGCGCGGGTCCTCCGGCGCGACGGCGGTCGGGCAGACCACCACCTCCGCGCCGTACGCCCGCAGCACGTCCTGCTTGTCCTGGCTGACCTTGTCCGGGCAGACGAACACGCACCGGTAGCCCTTGAGCTGGGCCACCAGGGCCAGCCCGACGCCGGTGTTGCCGCTGGTCGGCTCGACGATGGTGCCGCCCGGCCTCAGGATCCCGGCGGCCTCGGCGTCCTCGATCATCCGCAGCGCGATCCGGTCCTTCACCGAACCGCCCGGGTTGAGGTACTCCACCTTCGCGAGCACGGTCGCCCGGATGCCCTCGGTGACGTTGCGCAGCCGTACCAGCGGGGTGTTGCCGATCAGCTCGACGACGTTGTCGTAGTACTGCACCTCGTTGTGCCCTCCGTTACGGCGCCGGCGACGGCGGCCGGGCAGACGTTGATTCGACGCCCAGGGTACGTGCCGTCAGGGCGTCACATGCCCCGGGATGACCGAGGCACGGCGGGTCTCCCACTCCAGGAACCGCTCGGTCTCCGCCAGCACGGCGCCGGCCAGCCAGGTGACCATGACCGCGTCGTCGGCCAGCCCGAAGATCGCCAGCGGGATCTCCGGGAGCAGGTCGATCGGCGAGACGATGTACGCCGTCGCCGCGGTCATCAGGGCCAGCCGGAGGCCGCCGTCGTACTCGCCCCGGGTGGTGGCCCGGATCATCCTGGGCAGTGCCCCCAGCCGGGCGCCCAGCGACGGGCCGCCCCTTGCCCCGGAGGACAGCGCCCTGGCCAGCGCCGTGAACGCCGCGCCACGTTTCAGTGTCTTTCCCATCTCCACGCCCCTCTCCGTCCGACATCGTGCGGTGTCGGTGCAAGGGATACCCGCAACCGTCGGATCCCAGCCACCGGAGAGGGCAGCACGACGACAGCGGCATGTCGTGCCGGCGCGATAATGTCGCGGTATGGGGGTCGCTGGTTCCGCCGTACCGGTTGGTCCGCGCTGGCGCCGCGCCCGGCGGGTCGCCCGCCTGGCGGCGCTCGGCACGGGCGCCACCGCCGCTGCCGCCGTCGCCACGGGCGGGGTGCTGATCGGCCAGGCCCGGCAGGCCCGGCGCACCATACCGATGGCCGAGGCGCCCCCGCCCCGCTGCGACGGCGTCTACGGCGCGAAGCTTCCCGGCCCGCCGCTGACCGTGGTGATCCTCGGCGACTCCACCGCCGCCGGATACGGGGTGCACCGCCGCCGGGAGACCCCCGGGTCGCTGCTGGCCACCGGGCTGTCCCGCCGCCTGCATCGCCCGGTGCGGCTGCACCGGTTCGCCGTGGTGGGCGCCATCTCGTCGGGGCTCAAGCCCCAGGTGGAGTCCGCGCTGGAGCTCCAGCCGGACGTCGCGGTGATCCTGATCGGCGGCAACGACGTCACCAACCGTGCCCCGGCGGGCCTGGCCGTGCGCTACCTGTCCGACGCGGTCCACGCGCTGCGCGAGGGCGGGTGCGAGGTGGTGGTCGGCACCTGCCCCGACCTCGGGGCGATCCAGCCGATCCAGCCGCCGCTGCGCTGGCTGGCCCGGCGGTGGAGCCGGCAGCTCGCCGCCGCCCAGACGATGGCGGTGGTGGAGGCCGGCGGCTGGACGGTCTCCCTCGGCGACCTGCTCGGTCCCCGGTTCGTCGCCGAGCCGACCCGGATGTTCGCCTGGGACCGGTTCCATCCCTCCGCCGAGGGGTACGCGGTGGCCGCCGCCGCGCTGCTGCCGACCGTGCTCTCGGCGCTCGGCGCCGGGCAGGAGCGTCGCCCTGGCCTCGCGCGCGGGGAGGGCGTACGGTCGCTGCCGGAGGCCGCCCAGGAGGCGGCCCGGCACGCGGGCACGGAGGTCAGCGCCACCCAGGTCCACGGGCGCGACCGCGGGCCGGCCGGGCGGTGGGCGCAGCTGCGCCGGCGAGCCTTCTTCGGCGTCGGCGCGGTGCCGCAACCCGGCCCGGCCGCCGGCTCACCCACATTGGAGGGACGGCCATGACCGAGCACAGCGGCAGCCACGGCGCGGGGGACCGGGGTCCGGGCGCGGAACTCGCCCTCCGGCTGGGCCGGGCCGCGGCCCTGTCCCTGATCGCCGGGACGATCGGCGGCGCGGCCGTCCTCGCCGGCGAGGCGTTCGTCGCCCGCAACCGCCCGTACGCCCAGCCGGAGCTGGGGCTGGCCCTGCGCGCCACGGTGGGGCGGCCGGGCGCGCCGCCGCTGCGGCTGGTCCTGCTCGGCGACTCGTCCGCCCTCGGGGTCGGCGTGGGCCGGCTGGGCGACACCGTCGGCGGGCAGCTCGCCCACCTGCTCGCCGAGGGGCCGGCGGGCCGCCAGGTGCACCTGTCCAGCGTCGGGGTCTCCGGCTCCCGCTCCACCGACCTGGCCACCCAGGTGGCCCGGGCGCTGCTCGGCCCGCGCCCCGACGTGGCGGTGATCCTGATCGGCGCCAACGACGCCACCGCGCTGCGCCGGCCGGCGGAGGCCGGGGCGTATCTGGGGGCGGCCGTGCGGCGGCTGCGCGAGGCGCACGTCGAGGTCGTCGTCGGCACCTGCCCCGACCTGGGGGCGGTCCACGCGATCGCCCCACCGCTGCGGCAGGTGGTCGGCTGGTCCGGCCGGCGGGTTGCCCGGGCACAGACCGTCGCCGTGCTCGACGCCGGGGGCACCGTGGTCGACCTGGGCACCGAGACCGGCCCGGTGTTCCGGGCCGACGCCGGCACCTTCTGCCACGACGGGTTCCACCCCTCCGCCGACGGGTACCGGATCTGGGCGCACGCGCTGATCCCGGCGGTCGCCGCCGCGGCGAACGTCGCCTCCCGCCACTGACCGCCGACGCCGGGCTCCGGCGGCACGGCCGGGCTCCGGCGGCACGGCCGGGCTCCGGGCTCCGGGGTGACATTTCCCGCCGGGTGGGACGCTTCCCCGCCATGTTACCGCCGAGTTAACGTTGGTTCATGCCGACCGAGTCGTCCCGCGACGCCGTCATCGTCGCCACCGCCCGCTCCCCCATCGGCCGGGCGCACAAGGGTTCCCTGCGCGACGTCCGTCCCGACGACCTCGCCGCCACCATCGTCCGGGCCGCCCTGGACAAGGTCCCCCAGCTCGACCCCACCGAGATCGACGACCTCTACCTGGGCTGCGGCCTGCCCGGTGGCGAGCAGGGCTTCAACATGGCCCGGGTGGTCGCCACCCTGATGGGCCTGGACGGTCTGCCGGGCGCCACCCTCACCCGGTACTGCGCCTCCTCGCTGCAGACCACCCGGATGGCGATGCACGCGATCCGGGCCGGCGAGGGCGACGTGTTCGTCTCCGCCGGGGTCGAGATGGTCTCCCGGTACGCCCGGGGCAACTCCGACGGGCTGCCGCCCGAGGCACAGGCGCTGGTGGGTGGCGGTTGGGAGAACCCCCGCTTCGGGGCGGCGCGGGAGCGGTCGACGCAGCGCGCCCAGGGCGGCGCGGAGGTCTGGACGGACCCGCGCGAGTCCGGCGAGCTGCCCGACATCTACCTGGCCATGGGGCAGACCGCCGAGAACCTGGCCCAGGTGCACGACGTGACCCGCGCCGACATGGACGCCTTCGGCGTGCGCAGCCAGAACCTGGCCGAGAAGGCGATCGCCGACGGCTTCTGGGCCCGCGAGATCACCCCGGTCACCACCGGCGACGGCACCGTGGTCGGCGCCGACGACGGGCCCCGGCCCGGGGTCACCCTGGAGGGGGTCGCCGGGCTGAAGCCGGTGTTCCGCCCCGACGGCCGGATCACCGCCGGCAACTGCTGCCCGCTCAACGACGGCGCGGCCGCTGTGGTGATCATGAGCGCCCAGCGGGCCCGGGACCTGGGCATCACCCCGCTGGCCCGGATCGTCTCCACCGGGGTCACCGCCCTGTCCCCCGAGATCATGGGCCTCGGCCCGGTCGAGGCGTCGCGGCAGGCGCTCGCGCGGGCTGGGATGACCATCGACGATGTCGACCTGGTCGAGATCAACGAGGCGTTCGCCGCCCAGGTGATCCCCTCCTACCGACAGCTCGGCATCCCCGAGGAGAAGCTGAACGTGATGGGCGGGGCGATCGCCATCGGCCACCCGTTCGGCATGACCGGCGCCCGGATCACCGGCACCCTGCTCAACGCCCTGGATTGGCACGACGGGTCGGTCGGCCTGGAAACCATGTGCGTCGGCGGCGGCCAGGGCATGGCCATGGTCCTCGAGCGCCTCGGCTGACACCGGCGGGCCGGGCGGGTACCGGCCCGGCCCGGCCTGGCGCGGTCAGAGCGCGGTACGGGTCGCCGTCACCTCGGCGGCGGCCCGGGCCAGCAGGTCGGCGGCCGGGGCTGCGGCCAGCAGGTCGGCGCTGACCACCCGGAGCTGGTCGGGCAGGGCGAGGTCGTTGCCGAGCCGGGGCACCGCCCGGCGGGGCTGCCCCTCGGCGTCGGCGGCGAGGTTCGCGAGCTCCTGCACCAGCCGGTGCACCAGGTCGGCCCGGGACACGTTGCCGCCCCCGGCGGCCGCCGCCCAGCGCGGTTGCTGCCAGTGCCCGACCTGACGGACCAGCAGTCCCACCGCCCGATCCAGTTCCGCTGCGCTCATCGTGCCGAGTCTACGAAAGGCCGCCGGCCGGCCGGTCAGCGGCGCAGGTAGCTGAGCAGCCGCAGCAGCTGCCAGTAGAGGAAGACCAGGCCGGCGAGCAGCCCGAACGCGCAGTACCACGCGTACCGGCGGGGCAGGCCCGCGCGGACCGACCGTTCGACCAGGTCGAAGTCGAGGATGAAGCTGAACGCGCCGGCGATGATCGCCACCACCGAGAACAGGTACGCCAGCCAGCCGACCTCGGCCGTCAGGCTGTACACCTCCAGCCCCTGCCGGCCGGTCAGCAGGTACGCGACCAGGTTGACCACGCCGATCGCGACGATCCCGAGCAGCGTGCCGGCCACCAGTCGGGCCAGCCGCGGGGTGGCCCGGACCACCCGGGCCCGGTACAGCAGCGCCATGCCGAGGAAGACGCCGGACGTGCCCACCACGGCCTGTACCACGATCCCCGGGTAGACCAGCTCGAACGCCCGGCTGGCCACCCCGAGCAGCAACCCCTGGAGCACCGCGTACCCGGCGATCAGCACCGGGTTGGTGCTGCCGCGCAGCGAGATGACCAGCGCCAGCGCGATCGCCGCCAGCGCGGAGCCGGCCAGCGCGGCGGAGATCCACACCGCCTGCGGGACGACGAACCAGGCGACCGCCGCCGTGGCGACGGTGAGCAGCAGCAGCCCGACGGTGCGCGTCACCACGTCGTCGACGGTCATCGCCTCGGCGCCGCCGAGCCCGAGCACCTCGCGTTCCCGTCGGCGGGTGTCGTCCAGCCGGTCCAACACCGGGTTGGAACTGCGCACCGTCACCTCCTGGCCGACGTACCCCTCGCAGTCACTCTGCCCCGGCGGGGTCGGCGGCGGCTGGCAAACGCCGGGCCCGGCTCCCGGCGGCCGGCGGCCGGCCCGCAGACGACGGCGCCCGCCGCCGCGGGTCGCGGGGGCGGGCGCCGTCGGCGACGCGGGTCAGTCGTCGCCCTGGAAGAAGCTCAGCAGGCGCAGGATCTCGACGTAGAGCCAGACCAGGCTGACCAGGATGCCGAACGCGGCCGTCCAGGAGTAGCGCTGGGGCAGCCCCATCCGGACGCCCTCCTCCACCTCCGCGAAGCTGAGCACGAAGCTCAGCGACGCGACCACGATGCAGACCAGGCTGAAGCCGATCGCCAGCGGGCTGCCGTCACGCAGGCCCGTGTTGACGCCGAACAGCGACAGCACCAGGTTGATCATCATCACCGCGAAGAGGCCGACCATCGCCGCGACCATGCCACGGACGAACTTGGGCGTCGCCCGGATGACCCGTGCCTTGTACAGCATGGCCATCAGGAAGAACACGCCGAAGGTGGCCACCACGGCCTGGAGCACGATGCCGTCGTAGAGCGAGTTGAAGGCCTTGCTCACCATGCCGACGAAGACGCCCTCGACGACGGAGTACGCGACGACCAGCGCCGGGTTCGCCATCCGGGAGAACGAGATGATCAGGCCGAGCACCAGGCCGACCACTGCGGCGCCGATCCAGGCGACGCCGAGCAGCGAGTCCGGCACGAGCACCCAGGCCGCCGCGGCGGACGCGCCGAGGATGCCGAGGAGCATGACGGTCTTGACCACCACGTCGTCGATGGACATCGGCGTCACGGTGGGCGGCGCGGCCGGGTAGCCGGTCGCGCCCGGGTACTGCTGTGGGGGATATCCGGGCTGCCCGTAGGGCCCGGTCGGGGCGTACCCGGTGGCGCGCTCCCGCTCGGCCGCTTGGCCGAGTCGGGCGAGCACCGGGTTCGAAGTCTTCACTGTCTGGCCTCCCTCAGGGGGTCGTCGCACGTGAACGTGCTCTTCAAGGGTAAACGCCGCGATCGACGCCGTGGAGATCACCGAGCGAGGCAGGAGCTGTGAAGAAGCTGAGAGGCGGGGTGCCCGGGGCGGGGGTCGAACCCGCACGCCTTGCGGCAGCCGCTTTTAAGGCGGCCGTGTCTGCCGTTCCACCACCCGGGCGGGCCACGCCGACGCGTCGACACGCACCGGTGCAGTGTCACCGTAGCGGGTCCGCGTCGACCCGGCGTACCCCGCCGCCGCTGCCGCACTAGGGTCGAGGCGTGAGCAGCGCAGCCCCCACGGCCCCCGACGCCGCCCCCGAACAAGCCCTCCGTTCCGACGCCCCCACTCCGGCCGGTTCCCGGTGGGCCAGGCTCCGGTCCGCCGCCGCCCGAAACCGGGCCGACCTGCTCGTCGGGCTGCTCTTCGCGGCCCTCGCGGGCTGGCTCACCCACGGCCTGTGGCCGGACCCCGCCGGCCGGGTCCTGGCGCTCAACCCGGAGGACCAGGCCCTGTACGAATGGTTCCTGGCCGTCGACTCGCGCGCCCTGCTCGGCGACTTCGGTCTGCTCACCGACCGGCTCAACGCCCCGGACGGGGTGAACCTGATGGCCAACACCACGGTCATCGCGCTCGGTGTGCTCTTCGCCCCGGTGACCCTGCTGCTCGGCGCGCCGGTCACCTTCGCCCTGCTCGCGGGGCTCAACCTGGCCGGCACCGCGCTCGCCTGGCACCTGCTCTTCACCCGGGTCCTGGGGGCCCGCCGGCTGGCCGCCGCGCTCGGCGCCGGGCTGTGCGGCTTCGGCCCGGGCATGATCTCGCAGACCAACAGCCACCTGCACATGACCGCGCAGTGGCTGGTCCCGGTGATCGTCTGGCTGGTGGTCCGGCTGCTGCGCGCCGCCGACCCGCTGGGCCGGGCGGGCCACCCCCGGGGCCGGGCGCGCGACGCGGGCGGGTCGGGGCCGGACCGGGTCGGCCTCGACCGGCGCCGGATGCTCACCTCCGCCGTCGGCCTGGCCGCCGCGGTCAGCGTCCAGGTCTTCATCGGCGAGGAGGTGCTCTTCCTCTGCGCGGTGACGCTGCTGGTGATGGCCGTCGCGTACGCCCTGGCCGACCGGGCGCTGCTGCGCCGGGCGCTGCCCGGCTTCGCCGGCGGGATGCTGCTCGCCGCCGGGCTGGCCCTGCTCGTGCTGGGGTACCCGCTGTGGTTCCAGTTCGCCGGCCCGCTGGGCGTCACGGACGGGATGTTCAGCCCGCACTACTTCTCGGCCGACCTGAGCAGCTGGTGGACCGTCTCCCCGCTGTCGGTGGTGGGCAGCGACGAGGCGGCCCGGCTCACCACCGGGCCAGCGGAGTACAACACCTTCCTCGGCTGGCCGCTGCTGGTGGTCACCGCCGGCTGCGCCATCTGGCTGGGCCGCCGCCCACTCGTGATCGCCTGCGTGGCGGGGGCGCTGGCGATGGGCGCGCTCTCACTCGGCCCGGACGTGGTCCTCGGCGGCGACCGGACCACCTTCCCCGGCCCGTACGCCCTGCTCGACGGCCTGCCGGTGGTCGACGGGGCGCTGCCGATGCGGTTCGCCCTGGGGGTGCTGCCGGTGGCCGCGACGCTGCTGGTGCTGGCCCTGGACCGGGCGCTGCGCGGCGCCGGGACGGCCCGCCGGCTGGTCCCGGCGGCGGTCGGGATCGCGCTGCTGCCGGTACTGCCGGCGCCGCTGCCCACCGCCGAGCGGCCGGCGCTGCCCGAGTTCGTCACCGGCGGCCACTGGCGGGAGTGCGTCCGGCCCGGCGGGGTGCTGGTGCCGGTGCCGCTGCCCACCCCGAAGGAGCCGTGGCCGATGCGCTGGGCGACCGCTGCGGACGCGGCCTTCGGCATGCCGGAGGGCTTCTTCATCGGCCCGTACGGCCGCGGCGACACGGCCGCCATGGGCACCTGGAAGCGTCCCACGTCGGCCCTGCTCACTGACGTGGCGCAGCGGGGCGGCCGGCCCGCGATCGGCGACGCGGAGCGCCAGCAGGCCGCCCGGGACGCCGACCGCTGGGGCGCGTCCTGCTTCGCGCTGGCCGAGGGCACGCCGCGCGCCGACGACCTGCGGGCCGTCCTGGACCAGCTCTACGGCCCGTCCACCCGGATCGCCGACGCCTGGATCTGGCGGGTCTGAGGCCCCGACGAAGAAAGGGCCCCCTCGACGAGGGGGCCCTTCTCGTGCGACTCAGACGCGGGGGACGACCGGCTGGGACGCCTCGACGAACTCCTCGCGCGGGTCGTGCAACTGGCCCAGGGCGACCACCTCGCGCTTGAGGAAGAACGCCAGCGACCAGTCGACCACGACCCGGACCTTGCGGTTGAACGACGGGATCCGGCTCATGTGGTACGTCCGGTGCATGAACCACGCCGGCAGGCCGGTCATCTTGATGCCGTACACCTGGGCCACGCCCTTGTACAGGCCGAGGCTCGCCACGCTGCCCGCGTGCTTGTGTGCGTAGTTCACCGGCTCGCGCCCGCGGACCACGTTCGCGATGTTGTCGGCCATCCGGGTGGCCTGGCGCACCGCGTGCTGGGCGCTCGGCGAGCAGAAGTTGCCCGGCTCCTTGGTCAGGTCCGGCACCGCCGCGCAGTCGCCGGCACTCCACGCGCCCTCGACCACCCGGTCGCCGTCGACGACCTGGAGGGTCGGCAGGCAGGTGACCCGGCGGCGCTCGTCGCGTGGGAAGTCGGTCGCGTCGAGCATCGGCGACGGCTTGACGCCGGCCGTCCAGACGATGGTGTCGGAGCGGAAGCTGTCGCCGTCGGAGAGCTTCACCACCCCGTCGACGCAGGACTCCAGGCGGGTGTCCAGCCGGATGTCCATGTTCCGCTTCAGCAGCTGCTGCACCGTGTAGGCGCCCATGTCCCGGTCGACCTCGGGCAGCACCCGCTGGGTTGCCTCGACCAGCACCCAGCGCATGTCCTCCGGCTTCAGCTCCGGGTAGTAGCGCAGGGCGTCCCGGGCCATGTCCTCCATCTCGGCCAGCGCCTCGATGCCCGCGTACCCGCCGCCGACGAAGGTGAACGTCAACGCGCTGCGCCGGACGTCCGGATCCGGCGTGGCGGCGGCCACGTCGAGCCGGTCCAGCACGTGGTTGCGCAGGTAGATGGCCTCACCGATGGTCTTGAACCCGATGCCGTGCTCGTGCAGGCCAGGAATCGGCAGCGTCCGGGAGACCGCGCCGGGGGCCACGATCACGTGGTCGTAGGCGATCTCCGTGGTCGGGCCGCTGATCGGCTGCACCGTGGCCACCTTGCGGTCGTGCTCGATCCGGGTGACCGTACCCGCCACCACCTTGCACCGGCGCAACTCCCGCCGCAGCGGCACCACGGAGTGCCGGGGGGAGATGTTGCCCGCCGCCGCCTCAGGGAGGAAGGGCTGGTACGTCATGTGGGGCTGCGGGTCGACGACGACGACCTCCGCCTCACTTGAGGAGAGCTTCTTCGACAGACGCAGGGCGGCGTAGAGACCGACGTGCCCGGCACCGACGACAAGGATCCGCTTCGGGTTCACGTCATCTATCTTTCCCCGGGCGACTCGGCTAATCCCGTCCGAGACCCCCTTCTGTGACAGAGCACAACACCTGTGAGCTGCGCGACGTACCCCCGTCGTCCCGCTATCTGCGACGCAACAGCCACCCCAGCAGCGCGCTGAGCACCACCGCGACCAGCAGTCCCACCACGGTCGCGCCGAGGGAGCCGCGATCCCCGCCGACGCCCGAGACCTCGACCAGCAGCACCCCGAGCACCGCCGAGGCGAGCAGCACCCCGCCGGCCCGGGTGAGCCAGCGCACGATCAGTTCCGGGTCCACCACGGCGTCGTACGGCAGCAGGGCGGCCAGCGCGCACAGCGAGTGGGCCAGGTAGAGCGCCACCGCCACGGCGAGCAGCCGCCACAGCGCGATGGGCCGGTCGTACCCCTCGGTGGCCAGCAGCCACCCGCCCACCGTGACCAGGGCGGCGAAGGTCGACCAGACCCGGCGCGGCCCGACCGCCGGCAGCAGCGCCACCACCGCGAGGGCGGCCAGCGGCCGCCCGGCGAGGACCTGCACCGGGTACGCCAGCAGCAGGCCGGCCAGCACCGTGCCGAAGATCCCGGCGCGGACCAGCAGCGGCGCCAGGCTCACCCGGTAGACCGCCGAGCGCGCCGCCCTGGCCCGTTCCGTCACCACCTCGACCGGGTTCACCGGTTCCGCCCCCTCGTCCTCACTGCCGTCACCGGGTGCCCACCCGGGGGGCGGTGGCGAGCCGGGCCACGTCCCGCAGCACCTGGTCCAGGCTGCCCGCGCCGGCCCAGCGGACCACCGGAACCCCGTGCTCGCGGAGCTGGCCGACCATGGTGTCCCGGTCCAGCCGCCACAGCCGGAAGGCCACCTCGGCCCAGCCCTGCCGGCCAGGCGGAGCGAGGTCGACCGGGAGCGTGTCCACGGCCACCACGAACCGCCCGGATCGGGCCAGCTGGGCCAACATCTGGGCGGACCGCTCGTCCAGCAGCGGGGTGAGCACCACCACCAGCGCGTCCGAGGAGAGCAGTTGCGGGCCGAAGACCTGGTCGTACGGCTCGTGCGGGGACGACTCGGCCCGCACGTCGAGCAGCCACTCCAGCAGCGTCAGGTACTGCCGGCGGCCGGCGGCGGGACGCAGCCGGCGGGCTGCCGGCCCGTACTCCAGCATCGCCACCCGGTCGCCCCGGTGCAGGTAGTGCTCGCCGATCGCGGCGGCGGCCCGGACCGTGGTGTCGAGCACCGAGGCGGCCCCGCCGACGCCCCCGGAGCGGCCCGCCTCGGCGAGCACGTCCAGCAGGACCACCACCTCGGCGTCCCGGTCCGACAGGGTGGCCGCCACGTGCAGCTGCCGGGCCCGCAGCGAGACCCGCCAGTCGATTCGGCGCAGCCGGTCGCCGGGGCCGAACACCCGCACGCCGGCCAGCTCACCGCCCTCGCCCGGGCGGCGGGAGTGGTGCGCGCCGACCAGGCCCGCGGCCCGGGGCATCGCCTCCACCGCCTCGAACGGCTCAGTCCTCGGGTACACCCGCACCCGGGCCGGCTCGGTGACCGCCGCCCGGGAGACCAGCAGCCCGCCCGCGGCGGCGACCCGGGCACCGGCCGGGCCGACGGGGTGCCGGCCCCAGCGCCGCGCCTTCCCGATCAGCTCCAGGTCGACGGCGGTGCCGGTGTCCACGACGGTGACGAAGGGCCGGTCCACCCCGCTGCGGGACAGATCGACCCGGGCCCCGCCGACCTGGGCGCGCTCGACCAGCAGCCAGGGCGATACGCGGGTGCGGACCACGACGACGTCGTACCCGACGGTGTCCGGGTTGCCGACGGTGACCGTGCCGGTGAACTCTCCGCCCTCGACCAGGTGCCCCTCGTCGGCGGCGACCCACACCTGCGGCCCGGCGCTCGGCCGGCGGCGCAGCGCGTACACGGTGCCGAGCGCGAACGGCGCGGCCAGCACGACCAGGTCGACCCGGCCGAGCAGCACCCCGGCGATCAGCAGCAGGCCGGTGAGCAGCACCGCCCGGCCGAGCGCCCGGGTCGGCGCCCAGCCCGCCGCCGGCTGCTGCCCCTCGTCGGTGAGCACGGCCGTCAGCGCCCCGGCCGGCCGGCGGCGTAGCTCGGGAGCGCGCCGCTGGCCGGGGCCGGGGTCTGGTCGAGCACCTCACCGACCACGAAGGACGGGTCGACCCGGCGCAGCCACATCTCCGGGCGCAGCGTGATCCGGTGCGCCAGGGCGGGCGCGGCCACCTCCTTGACGTCCTCCGGCACCACGTAGTCCCGGCCGGCGAAGACCGCCCGGGCGCGGGCCAGCAGCAGCAGCGCCAGCGAGCCGCGCGGGGACGCCCCGACCAGCACCGACGGGTGCTCCCGGGTGGCCGCGGTCAACTGCACGATGTACCGGCCGATGGAGTCCTCCACCACCACGTCCTCCAGCGCGGCCTGCATGGCCCGCAGGGTGGCGGCGTCGACGACCGGCTTGATCTCGGCCTCCTCGCGGCGGCGGGCGATCCGCCGGCGCAGCACGTCCCACTCCTCCTCCCGGTCCGGGTAGCCGAACGACACCCGCAGCAGGAACCGGTCGAGCTGCGCCTCCGGCAGCGGGTACGTCCCCTCGTACTCGATCGGGTTGGCGGTGGCCAGGACGTGGAACGGCTCGTCCAGCCGGTAGGTGACGCCCTCCACGGAGACCTGCTTCTCCTGCATGGCCTCCAGCAGCGCCGACTGGGTCTTCGGCGGCGTCCGGTTGATCTCGTCGGCGAGCAGCAGGTTGGTGAAGACCGGGCCGGCGCGGAAGGAGAAGTCGCCGCTGCGCTGGTCGTACAGGAACGAGCCGGTGACGTCGGCGGGCAGCAGGTCGGGGGTGAACTGGAGACGGCGGAAGTCCAGCCCGAGGGCCTGGGCGAAGCAGCGGGCAGTCAGCGTCTTACCCAGCCCGGGCAGGTCCTCCAGCAGCACGTGGCCGCCGGCCAGGATGCCGGCGAGGACCAGTTCCAGGGTTTCCCGCTTGCCGACCACGACCGAGCCGACCGCGTCCAGCACCGCCCGGGCCAGGCGGCCGACCTCGACGGTGGGCAGGGTGCGGTCCACGTCGTTCATCAGATCTTCTCCAGTTCGGCGACGATCGCCGCGAGGTCGCGCGGCGACGGGGTGCGGCGGGGCGGGGTGTCGAGGAACGTCGAGAGCCGGTCCCCGAGCAGGGCGCGGGCGCGGGCCGGGTCGGACTCGCGGGTGAAGCCGTGCCGCTGGCGCAGCCGCTCGTCGGCCAGCTCGCCGAGGCGGGGCAGGAGCCGCTCGGCGAACCGCTCCGGCCGGCCCGAAGACCAGTCCAGCGGCCGTTCCCAGCCATTGATCGCGGCGCGCAGCGCGTCGCGCGAGGCCCAGTGGTAGTGGCCGTCCTCCTCGCCGGCGGGCGCGCGGGCCCCGACCCGGGGCGGGGGCGGCGGGGCGAGCGCGGCGGTGACCCGGCGGACGGCGAGCAGCGCGACCACCCCGGCGACGACGACCGCCAGCGAGACCTGGAGGCCGACCGTGCGCAGCCCGGCGACGACGACCGCGGTGAGCGCCCCGGCGACCGCGAGGGTCCGCAGCACGCCCCTCACCCGGCCACCCCCGGTGGCCCGGGCCTGCGGCGGCGGCTCCTCCTCGAAGGTGAGCAGGTCGTCGATGCTGGCGCTCACGCCACCACCGGCTCACCGGCGGCTACGGCGGCCAGTTCGCCGCGCAGCCGGCGCAGCGCGGCCCGGGCCTGGTCACGGGTGCGCTCGTCGACGGGGCGGGTGGCGTACCGGGCCCCGCGGTAGACGTGGGCGAACTCGGCCAGCACGTCGGCGCTGACGATCGCCGGGATCCCGGCCTCGGGGTCGCCGCGCAGCAGCCTGGTCACCAGGTCGGTGGAGGTGTCCCCGGTCCGCCGGGCCACCCCGGCCGCGTCGGCGGCCTCCTCCAGGCGCACCCAGCAGGCGATCACGGCGGTGCGCGGGTCGACGTCGGCGTCGTCCAGCTCGACCAGGCCGGCGTCGAGTGCGGCGACCACCTCGCGGGCGGTTCCCTCGGCGGTGCGCCGGGCCCGGCTCGACGGCAGCGCCCGGGTGGTGCGGCGGGCCACCCCCCGGACCAGGGTCCAGGTCAGGTAGCCGAGGGCGACGGCGATCGCCAGGCCGAGCAGCGCCACCGCGACGGTGCCGAGCCACTCGGGGATGTGCGCGCGGGTGGCCTCCCCGGCGTCGCGCGGCTCGGCCGGGATCGAGGGCGGCGGCTGCGCCGACGGGTAGTCCGGCACGTACGGGATGTTGTCGGCGGCGGGCGGGACGCGGCTGGCGCCGAGCGACGAGTGACCGGCGGCCAGCGCGGCGACGGCGAGCAGGGCGGTCACTGCACCAACCGGCCACCACCTGCGCAGCACGCTGAGGTTCATCGCCACCGCCCCACGCCGTCAGTCCACCCCGGCCAACTGCTTCGCCCGGGCGAACACTGCGTCCAGCATCCCCGGGGTCAACCGCCCGGTGAAGGTGTTCTGCTGGCTGACGTGGTAACAACCGAGCAGCGCCGGTACGGTCGTGCCGGACCAGTGTGCCCCATGGCCGAACGCCGGTCGAGGGCTGGGCGGGCGGGTGCCGTACACCTCGCGCAGCACCGGCCACCACGCGGCCCAGGCGAACGCGCCGAGCGCGACCACGACGCGCAGGGTGGGTCTGATGAGCGCGACCTCGCGGTGCAGCCACGGCGCGCAGGTGTCCCGCTCCGCCGGGGTGGGCTTGTTGTCCGGCGGAGCGCAGCGCACGGCGGCGAAGATCCGGGTGTCGCGCAGGGCCAGGCCGTCGTCGGCGGCGACGCTGGTCGGCTGGTTGGCCAGGCCCGCTCGGTGCAGGGCGGCGAAGAGCACGTCGCCGGAGCGGTCCCCGGTGAAGATCCGCCCGGTGCGGTTGCCGCCGTGCGCCGCGGGGGCCAGGCCGAGGATCGCGAGCCGGGCGTCGGTCGCGCCGAAGCCGGGCACGGGCCGCCCCCAGTACCGCTGGTCGCGGAACGCCGCCCGCTTCGTCCGGGCGACCTCCTCCCGCCAGTCGACCAGGCGCGGGCAGGCGAAACAGTCGCTGACCGCGCCGTCGAGGTCGGCGAGGTCGGCCGCCCGCGCGGCGCGCGCGACCACCTCGCCGGGGGTACGGGGCTCAGCCAAGCTTCGCCCGGAACTGTTCGAGGGTGCGGGCCCAGGCGGTGGCGGCGGCCCGCTGGTCGAAGCTCTCCGGCCGGTCCTCGTTGAAGAAGGCGTGCGCGGTGCCCGGGTAGTCGTACGTCTGGCAGGTGCCACCGGCCGTCTCCACGGCCCGGCGGGCGGCCTGCACGCCGTCGTCGGTGGAGGTGCCGTCCGCCTCCGAGCAGTGGATGACGGCGGCCTTGCCCGCGTATCCGCTCCACTGTGGGCTCATCCCGTCCCAGGGCAGTCGCGGGTAGAAGGCGGCGGTGGCCGCGATCCGCTCGGACCGGGTGGCCGCCCAGAGCGCCAGGCTGGCGCCGGCGCAGAACCCGACGCAACCGGCCTTGCCGGCGACCTCGGACCGCCCGGCCAGGTACTCCGCCGCGACGGCGATGTCCGCCGCCGCCTCGTCCATCTGCGTGCTGTTCAGCATCTGCCGGGGCTCACTCGGCCGGCTGGCCGGCTGGCCGCGCCGGAAGTCCGGGGCGAGGGCGACGAAGCCGGCCTCCGCGAACCGGTCCACGACCGACCGGATGTGGGGCACGAGACCCCACCAGTCCTGGATGACGATGACCGCCGGACTGGCCGCGCCGGCGGCGGGTATCGCGAGATACCCCTCGCGCGTCCCCCCGCTGCTGGCGTAGCTCACCATCTCGCCCATCGGGTCCTCCTAGCGGTCAGTCAACGCTGGCTGGTCGCAGGGTGTGCCTACGTGCCGGTAGCCTGCCACGCGCCGGGCGGCTTGGGGAAGACACGCGAATAGTGGTATTCACCTCCGTTCACCGGGTCGCCGGGTCGGGCCGGATCAGCTCCGGGGGACGAGGCAGAGCAGATAGCCGGTGCCGCCGGGCGGGACGCTGCTGTACGTGTAGTAGGTGCCGCCCCGGGCGACAAAGGTCTCGCACTGGCGGCCGTCGCGTGCCCGCTCCGCGCTCTGCCCGTCGAGCCGCCCCACCACGCCGTAGATGGCCTCCGGCGAGGAGCAGTCGACGACCCGCGCCGTCGCGGACCGGTGCTGCCCGGTCTCGGCGACGTCGGGCAGGCGGGCCAGGCAGTCGCCGACCCGGGCGGCGGCGGCCCGGTCGGGCGCGAGCAGCCGGCCGGCCACGTCGTACCGCAGCCCGAGCACGACCAGCGTCCCCACCAGTACGGCCACCACGCCGAGCACGGTCAGCACCGGCAGCAGGGGGTGCCGGCGGGCTTCGCCCTCCGGATCGTCGCCCTCCGGATCGCCGCCGGGACCTTCGTCGGGGCCGGCGTGTTCGCCCGACGGGGCGTCCGCCGACGCCGCCGAGCCGGTGTCGGCCGGCCCCCGGGTGGTGGTTCCGGTCTCGGCCGGCGCGAGGGTGCTGAGCTGCTCGTCCACGTGCTGTCCTTCCGGGGCTCCAACAGCGGACACGATAGCGACGAGCCACTCGTTCCCGCTGTCCCCTGGGACGTGACGTCCGTCCCTCATGGACGAAGCGCGGCCGGCGCCGCGACGACGGCTACTTCCCGCCCGGGCCCCTGCCCTTGGACTTCGAGTCGTGGTGGAACCACCACCAGCCGAGCCAGACCAGCGCCAGACCGAAAATGACATACAGCACCGCGAGCAGCATCTCACCGAGACCCATCGGAGTCCTCTCCCCCGCCGGTCAGCGCCGGCCGTTGAAGCGGCTGGCCTGCACGATGGCGTCGTTGACCGAGCGCGACACCGTCTCCAGCACGCCGTCCATGCTCTTACGGATGTCGCGAGCCTCGCCGAGCACGTCGCCGAGATCGCTGGTGCCGAGCGTGTCCGACATGGCCCGGGCGATTGCTTCCTGCAGGCCCTGCTGCGCGCCGTTGAACGCCTCGGTGATCAGCTCGGCGAGGGCGTAGGAGTCCAGGCGCATGGCCCGGGAGTTGATGTCCAACTGCCGGAGCGTGCCGTCCGCGCCCAGCTCGACGGAAACCATCCCGTCGTCGGTGACGTGTCGGCAGGTGACCTCGGCCAGCAGCGTCTCCACCTCCGACAGCTGCTGCATCCGCTGCTCGCTGTCGCGCAGGATGCGCTCCAGGTCCGCCACGTTCGGGTCGTTCATGTCAGACTCTCCGCTGCCCTGGTGGTGGATACGTCAGTCGCCCTTGACCTCGAAGCGCTGCGGTGCCTCGTAGTCGATTTGGATCTTTTTGAAGTCGAGCGCGGCGGGAATGCTGTCGCTCCGCGAGCCGATGTTGACCCACCCGTAGGCGACGGCGCCGAACATCGCTGCCACGGCCGCTGCCAGGCCGGCGAGCAGCATGGCGACCTTGGCGGAGAGCGCGGTCAGGGCCAGCCCGATCGCCGTGATCGCTGCCTGCGCGGCGGCTGTGCTGAACGGAATGACGAGGAGCGCCAGCAGACCGATCAGGATGACCAGGCAGGCTCCGGCGAAGGCGAGCAGCGCCACGAATGAGACCATGTAGGCGTTGGAGATCATCTCCAGGGTGCCGGCGATGTCGCTGACCGCGCCCTTGAACTGCTCGATCTCGCCCTTGAAGTTGGTGAAGGAGGCGGCGAACGCGTCCTTGTCGTCGGCCGTCCAGTCATCGCCCTTGCCGAGCGCACTGTCCAGGTGGGCGGCGAACGTGGTGAGGTCGTTCGCCATCTCCTTCCAGGCCGTTGCCGCATCGGACATGTCGTTCGGGTTGGCCGCCATGCTGCCCACCGCGACCAGGGCAAGGACGGCGGTCTTCGCGATCTTGGCGTTCGCCTCGACCATCTGCTTGACGGCCGCGAAGATCAGGGCGTTACCCAGGCTGACCACGCTCGCTCCCCCTTTCCATTCGGCTAACTCGACACCACGGTGTTCGCGTCCTCGGCTTTGATCCAGTTGTCCCGCGCGGTAGCCAACTCCTTGAGATAGTCGTCGACGGTCTTACGGACCTCGTCGAGCGCCGTCGCGGCCTTCTCACGGGTGTCGCCGTAGGCCAGGGCGAGCGGAGTGCCGATCACGCCGAAGTGCGGGAAGGGAATCTCCGTATCCGCGAGCTTGGCCTTGATCGCGTCGATCCCGTTCGGACCGGACACGACGTTCTTCTGGAGGTGTTCCCGGATGTCCTCGATCGCTTCCGACGAGACGTGCTTGCTGGTCATCCGAAATCAGCGCTCCTTCGTCGACGGCCCGCAGGCGACACCGGGCAGACTCTAGCAAAGACGCTCGTCGGTGCCGAGCCACGAGATTCCCCCCCGGCGAGCTCCGATGATCGACGCTATCGCGATATACCGTACAAAAAGTTGATCAATCGGGGTGTCGTCGCCTCAGGAGGAAGTGGGCACCGGGGTCGGGGCGAGCGTCGTCGGCAGGGGCGCGAGGGGCGGCGGCGCCGAGCTCGGGGCCGGGCCGGCCGCGGGGCCCCCGGACGGGGTCGGCGCGGAACCGCCGGACGGTCCGTCGGTCGGGGTCGGGGTCGGCGGACCGGACGACGGGCGTGGCCCGACCGGCCCGGAACGGAACGGCGCATGCTCCGGGCAGTACGGGTACGCGGGTACTCCCTGATTCGACTCGGGCAGCCCTTCGCGCACGCACTCCCGGTACCCGAGGCGGATCGGGTTGCCGTCCTGGTCGAACAGGCGGGCGTTCTCCACCAGCCGCCCCTCGCTGTCGTAGACGAAGATGTCGCGAACGAACGGCACCTGTTCTGAGGTGGGCTGGTAGCCGGACTCGTTCCAGCCGAGCCGGTCGTCCGCATCCACGAACCCGGCGAACGCGAAGACGGCGAGGACCGCCGTGCCCGCGCGGAGCGCGATCCGGGGCCAGCGGCCCAGCGTGGGGGTACGCCTGCCCAGCCACACCGAGGCCACCACGCAGACGGCGAGCAGCAGCAGCGCGGCGAGCGTGCTGCCGCCCAGCCTCGGCAGCAGCCCGAACGACGCACCCGTGGTGATGACGGTGATCAGCATCGCCGCGAGGTATCCACGCAGGACCCACCAGGCGGGGCGGAGCAGCCGCAGGTACTCGCTCGCCGCGGCGTACCCGAGGATCGGGCCGAGCCGCAGGTCGGCCGCGCGCAGCCGGGTGCGGAACCAGGAAGCGACGGCGGCGGCCCGCTGGTCCAGGTTGCGGGCGGCGACCGGGCCCCCCGCGCCGGCCGCCGCCCGCAGCTCCGCCGCGTACGCCTCGGGCGTGCCCAGCCGGTCGGCCAGCGGCTCGTCGCCCTCGGCGGCCACCTCGGCCAGGTGCTCGGCCAGGTCCTCGGTCAGCTCGTCCCGGACCGTCGGCGGCAGGTCGGCCAGCGCCGCCCGGACCCGCGTCACGTAGTCCACGATCTCCTGCTCCATGACGGTCATGCCGTCACCCCCCGATCGTCGAGCAGCGTGTCCATGGTGGTGGCGAACGAGCGCCAGAGTTTGCCGGAGCGGGTCAACTGGTCCCGGCCGGCCGCGTTCAGCGAGTAGTACTTGCGGTGCGGGCCGGACTCGCTCGGCACGACGTAGGTGGTCAGCAGTCCGGCGGCGAAGAGGCGCCGCAGCGTGCCGTAGACCGACGCGTCGCCGACCTCGTCCAGGCCGGCCTCCCGCAGGCGACGCATGATGTCGTAACCGTAGCCGTCCTCCTCCCGGAGCACGGCCAGGACCGCGAGATCCAGCACGCCCTTCAACAGCTGTGTGGTATCCACGCACTGCACACTACTGTGCAGTGCGAGGTACCGCAACGATCTCGGCGACTCCACGCGTAGGACACCGCCGATCCGCAGCCCGACGGCCGGTCACACCCGCTCGCCGCGATCGCCTGACGCGTGATCGGCTCGCATCGACGACGTGCGGCGTACGACGGGCGGCGTGTGGTGGGCGGCGGGCGGACGAGGCACCGGAGGCAGCAGGTCGCCCGGCCGGATCAGACGGAAGGAACAGGCCGGCCACCCTGCCCCGCCGCCGCGCCGGTGACCAGCAGACGGTCCAGGGGCGTCCCGCCCTTATCGCGCTCGAT
This sequence comes from Micromonospora sp. NBC_01412, assembly GCF_045040215.1. Lineage (NCBI taxonomy): Bacteria > Bacillati > Actinomycetota > Actinomycetes > Micromonosporales > Micromonosporaceae > Micromonospora > Micromonospora sp. NBC_01412. The sequence continues at coordinate 4,074,385 of NZ_CP109528.1, read as the reverse complement.
CCAGGAAATAGTGGTGTCCGAAGCTGCGGGAGGCCACTGTTTCCCGGATCGAGCGCGATCTTGGCGAGTGGGGCGGTCAGCGGGCTTCACCCCGTCCGCGTACGAGACCGGGATACGGGTTGACGTTGGGCCGGCTGCTCACTGGCCGGCTTGTTCAGCCACTGCAACCCGGCGAACATGACGAACAGGGACCGCCGGGCAAGCGCGTCCCCACGCCGGTCGATCTGGTAGCCGTCCACCCAAACCCACCCGTCGTAGGTAGGCCAGTCGTGAACCCGAATCACGCGGAACACGATCGGCTTCACGAACTGGACGCTGACTGCCCGGGTGATGTGGAGGACGTCTCCTGACTTCGGCACCCGAGGCTCAGTCATCGGACTTGTCCGGGTCAAGCGTGTCCGCCGAGATTTCTTGAGCCTCCAGCAGGAGGCCAATCCACGCCAGATGCCGTTCCGACATGCCTGGGTCGACAGGGCGGTTGCGGCTGTTCAGCTCCAGTACGCCCGCCTGAACCCACGCACCCATATACGTGATGGCCTCATTGGGCGCTTTGGCGAATTCCTTCAGCATGGCCGCTTGGCGCGGAACGCAGGGCCACGGCTCCCCGCACCCGAGACAGGGCCCACCCGGGTACTCCGGGGGGTGCTCCTGCATCACCGCCGACCCCCGCCGGTGCTCCCGATGCCGATCTTGGGGGCGTGCGGGCAGACGGCCCGAGGTTGGCGGCCATGGCCGGCGGCAGCGTTCGGCGTAGTCATCCCCCGATCATGCTTCAGCCGTTGTCAGTAGTCAACGTACATAGCCGTTGTAGTGATACAACGGAGACGGTCGTCCTACGGTCACGGCATGGAACGGGTTGACTTGGTTGGCGCTGCGGAGATCCGCGTGATGCTGGGCAACGTGTCCCGGCAGCGCGTCAGCGTTGTCACCAACTCCAAGAGCTTTCCCGACCCATACCAGGAATTGACCATGGGGAAGGTCTGGCGGAAAACCGACGTCGAGAAGTGGATCAAAGAGCACCGGCCAGACCTGGCGACAGGCTGAGAAGGGGCCCCGGCGAGGGCCCTTGCTGGTTCCGGTCAGTCGATCGGCTCGACCCGGCGTGTCTCAAAGGTCAGGTACGCATACGCGGCTGACAGCGGCTCGACCGGGCAGAAGCGTGAACTCACCGCGCCGCACCGCTGGCCGGCGGGTCAAGCACCGTCGGACCGGTCAACAGATCCCGCAGCCCGGCGACATCCTCACCCGGACCCCGCAAGGCCTCATCGAAGAAGCGCCAGCGTCCTCGTCCAGGTGCAGCCGCTCCGCCTTAGCACTCACCGTCCACAATCGCACGCACAACGTACGCCACCAACAACCCCGCACCGCGCCAGGATCAACCGAGGCCCTGGGCCCTGACCAGGATCAGGATCGTGCTCGAACATGGATTCAGTGGCATCGAGCGCGCGGGGAGGCCACTGAATCCCGGATCGAGCACGATCTTGGGCGACGGGCCGGTCGATCGCCCCGGCGACAGCAGCCGGACGCCGGGCCGGAGAAGCGGCGATGTCGGGGATCGGCTAGCCGGGGATCGGCTAGCCGGCGGTGGGCAGCAGGCTCCAGGCGATGCCGTCGAGGATGTCGTGCTCCGAGGCGACCACCGAGGACATACCGGCGCGCTCCATGATCACCTGGAGGACCAGGGCACCCGCCCCGATCACGTCGGCCCGCCCCGGGTGCATGACCGGGGTGGCGAGCCGCTGCTCGCGGGTCTTGCCGAGCAGGTCGGCGGTCACCCGCGCCACCGCCTCGTACGACACCCGGGCGTGGTGGATGCGCTCCGGATCGTACTCGGTCAGGCCCTCGGCGAGGGCCACGACGGTGGTGACCGAACCAGCGAGCCCGACCAGGGTGGCGGCCTGCCGCCCCGGCACGGCCGCCAGCGCGCGGTCCACCGCGGCCGTGATGTCGGCCTGCGCGGCGGCGATCTCGTCCGGGCCGGGCGGGTCGCCGTGCAGGTGCCGCTCGGTCATCCGGACGCAGCCGATGTCCACCGAGATCGCGGCCTCGACGCCGCCCTCGCGGGTGCCGACCACGAACTCGGTCGACCCGCCGCCGATGTCGACGACCAGGTACGGCGCCTTCGCGTCGGCGGGCAGGCCGCGCACCGCCCCGGTGAAGGAGAGCCGCGCCTCCTCGTCGCCGGTGACCACCTCGGGGGCCACGCCGAGGGTCCGCTCCACCATGGCCCGGAAGTCCCCAGCGTTGGAGGCGTCCCGGGACGCCGAGGTGGCGCACATCCGGACCCGCTCCGCGCCCAACTTCTCGATCTCGGCGGCGTAGGACGCCAGCGCGACCCGGGTCCGCTCGATCGCCTCGGGCGCGAGCCGGCCCGTCCGGTCGACGCCCTGGCCGAGCCGGACGATCTCCATCCGGCGGCTGAGGTCGACCAGCGGCGCCTCCGCCCCGGCGGACGGGTCGGGCAGGTCGGCGACCAGCAGTCGGATCGAGTTGGTCCCGCAGTCGATGGAGGCCACGCGCGTCGTCACGGCAGCAACCCTACGGCAGCCGTCCCACCCCGGCCGGCTCAGCCGCCCGCCCCGCCGCCGGACGGGCGCTCGATGATCGACGGCGGTGCGCCAGGCGCAGCAGGTCCGGCAGCCACAGGAGCACGCCGGCGAGCAGCAGCACCGACATCAGTGGCAGCCGCCACCACCAGCGCACCGTGGCCGGGGGCGGGTCCGGCGGGTCGGCCACCCACGGGCGGGCGGTCTTCGACCAGGCCAGGAACGCGTCGCCGACCGGGAGGACCCCGAAGGCGTACCGGCGGGTCCACGGGGTGTCCACGGGCAGGCCCACCAGGTCGCCGTAGTTGGCCAGCGCCCCGGCGAGCGCTGCGTCGCCTTGGGACTGGGCCGCGCCGAGGGTGACCACGGTGGCCGACAGGCTCACCCCGAGCAGCAGCGGCCCGGAGTCCACGTCGCCCGGCCCGTCCATGCCGTGCGGGTACTCGCGCACGGCCGGGCCGAGCCCGAGCGGCGTGGCCACGAACCGGTCCCGGAAGCGCAGGTACTGCTCCCGGGCGAACGCCGGGTCGACGTCCACCAGGAAGCGCTGGACGACGCTCTGCGACGTGGCCCGGGCCACCTCGGCCGGGGCCCCGGTCGCCAGGTCCACCCGGTGCGGCAGCAGCCCCGTGCCCGGGTCGAGGCGCTGCCGCACACCGTCCAGCCAGCGCGTCACGGTGCCGGCGAAGCGGGGCGGGAGCAGCGCGTCGTGCAGCCGCAGCGAGGCGATCGCGACCGTCGAGTCCACCGGCCACGCCTGCCCCGGGTACGCGGCCAGGTACGGCGAGGCGGACCCGTCGAACGCCGCCCCGACGGCCACCGACGCCTCGGCGAACCGGGCCGCCTCGGCCGGGTCGCGCCGGTCCGCCGGTTGCAGAGCGAGCACGCCGCCGCGCAGCCAGTTCGTCCAGCCCTGCCAGAAGATCCCGTACGCGGGGGTAAGGCCGGGGTCGAACGGTGCGGTGCCGGCCGGCGACTCCAGCCGGGCCAGGGCCCACCGGGCCTCCCGCAGGGCCGGCTCCCGCCGCCCGGCCGGCTCGCGCAGACCCAGCTCGACCCGGGCCAGCCCGTACAGGGCGTGGGCGAAGAACCACCCCTCGGGGAAGAGCGCCTGCGCGTCCTCGCCCGCGCCGTCGTCGAGGGCGGCGCGCAGGAAGGCGAGCTGCCGGGCCACCCCCGGCGGCTCGCCGTCCGGGCCGGCGGTGGCCGGCGCGACGAGGCGTACCGCCCCGAGGAGGGCGGCGGCGCTCAGCAGCGCCGCGAGCACTCGGAGCGTCGTACTCAGAATCCCCATCCGGGCAGCATGCCGGATCTGATCAAGCCCGCCGGTCCGGAGCCGGCCGCGCTCACGTCGCCCGGGGTGCGTTCAGCAGGTGGGTGGCCGGCGGCGTCAGCCGGTGCCGCACCGCACCGCCGACGCGGTCGGTGGCGACCAGGCCCGCGTCCCGCAGGGCGCTCGCGTGCTCCGACGCCGAGGCGAGGCTGATCCCGGTGGCCCGGGCGAGCGCCGTGGTGGTGTGCGTACCGGGCTCGGCGAGCCGGCGCAGCACCGCGGCCCGGGTCCGGCCCAGCAGCCGGGCGAGAGGGTCCACCTCCGGTGCCGACGAGGCCACCGGCGCGCCGATCGCGACGGGGTAGACCAGCAGGACCGGACGACCCGGCTCGACCAGCACCCGGGGACGCGAGCCGGCCAGCGGCGAGGGCAGCAGGATCAGCCCGTGTCCGGTGCCGGGCAGGTCGGCGCTCCACCACGTGTCGACCTCGATCACGGGCGCCCGCCACCGGATCAGCGGGTGCAGGCCGCCGAGCAGGCCGTCCAGCCCGGCGGTCGCGTAGCACTCCGCGGCCGCGGCCACCTGGTGGCGGTGCGCGAGTGCCAGGTCCGCCCAGTGCGGCGCGAGCACAGCCTCGAACCAGGTGCTGGTCGCCCGGGCGAGCAGGTCGAGCACCTGCGGGTCGGCCGCCGCGAGGCGGCGTCGCAGCGGACTGGGCGGCAGGTCCGCGTACGCGACGGTCACGTCCGCCCGGATCCGGCGGGCCGGCGTGGCACGGATCGCGTCGAGGCCGGCCGCCACCGACTCCAGCCCGTCCAACGGGGTCAGGAAGTCCGGCAACCGCCCCTGCGCGGGCAACAGGTGCCGCAGCGCGGCGGTGGCGGCCCGGACCGCGTCGTCCCCGGCGACCTCGGTCGCGCGGCCGGCCAGCACGGGTGCCGTCACGCCGACCGGAGGACCGCAGAGCGCCTGGCTGGCCAGGAGCGCCGTGCCGACCGGGTGCAGGCGGTCGGCGAAGCGGATCCGGCATAGGTCTGCCGATCGCAGCCGGAGGCGAAGCATGGCAAGTAGCCTGCCCGCCTTCGGCCAGAACCGAAAGGGTTGACCGGGTGCCGCGCGGCGGCCGAAGGTGTGTTCGATCGACGACGGGGGGACGGGGCATGCGGCGGTTGGCGGCACTGGCGGTCGCGGGGCTGATAATGGCCGGTGCGGCGTGCGACGGAGGATCCGCGGCTCCCGCGCCCTCGCCGTCCGACGCCGTCGTGCGGCCCGCCCCGGGGGATCACCGGCTGACCCTTCCGTACGGCGGGGTGGATCGCCGCTACCTGCTGCACGCCCCGCCCGGGTACGACCCGGCGAAGCCCAGCACCCTCGTCATCGCGTTGCACTTCTTCCCCGGCAGCGGCGACGGGATGCGCGAGATGGTCGGCCTGGACGCCGTGGCCGACCGGGAGAACGCCCTGGTCGCGTACGCGGACGGAATCGCGGGCGGCTTCAACGCCCTGATCTGCTGCGGGGAGGCGGACGACGTCGGATTCCTCACCGCCCTCGCCGAGCACCTCGTGCGCACCTGGGGTGCCGATCCGGACCGGGTCCACCTCACCGGCATCTCCAACGGCGGCGACATGAGCTTCCGGGCCGCGGTCGAGGCGGCGGGCGTCTTCGCCGCGATCGGCGTGGTCAGCGGCGGTTACATTGGCTCCCGGGCCGAGGCGGCGGACTACGTCCCGAAACAACCGGTCTCGGTGATCACGTTCATCGGCGGGCAGGACCAGTACGCGGATGCGTTCCGCACCGGTATCCGTAGCTGGCAGCAACGGCTGCGCTGCCGGGCGGCGTCCCGGCCGGCCGGGACGCCGACGGCCAGCCGCACCGACGCCCGCTGCGCCGACGGCAGCGACGTCACCGTCTACACGCTGCCGGAGATGGGTCACTCGTGGCCCGGCGCGCCCTCCGGGCAGCTCGCGGACCCCGACGCCGGGCTCACGGCGACCGAGCTGATCTGGGACTTCTTCGCCGCACACCCGCGCCGCACCTGACCGGCACGCCCCGTTCGTCGACGGGCACGCCGCTCAGAGGCGCAGCAGCATCCGGGTGTTGCCCAGGGTGTTGGGCTTGACCCGCTCCAGGTCCAGGAACTCCGCGACGCCCTCGTCGTACGAGCGCAGGAGCTGCTCGTAGACGGGCTGCGGCACCGGTGCGCCGTCGATCTCGGCGAAGCCGAACGAGGCGAAGAACCGGGTCTCGAAGGTGAGCACGAAGATCCGGGCCACCCCGATCTCCCGGGCCGCGTCGATCAGCTCGCCGACGATCCGGTGCCCGAGCCGCCGGCCCCGGTACGCCGGGTCGACGGCGACCGTGCGGATCTCCGCCAGGTCCTCCCACATGACGTGCAGCGCACCGCAGCCGACCACCGCGCCGTCGCCGTCGGCCACCACCCGGAACTCCTGCACGTCCTCGTACAAAGTGACGGTGGCCTTGCTGAGCAGCCGCCGGTCGTCGGTGTAGGTGTCCACCAGCTGCCGGATGCCGCGCACGTCGGAGGTGCGGGCGCGGCGCACCACGAGTTCGTCGGGCGCCGGCATCGTCACTCGCCCGCCGGCACGTCCACGCAGGGGCCGGCGGCCCACCACTTCTCCACCAGCGCCAGCGTCTCGTCGCCGAGCGGGTTGACCCCCGGGCCCGCGCCGAGGGCGTGGCCGAGGTGCACGTGCAGGCACTTCACCCGGCCGGGCATGCCGCCGGCCGAGATGCCGGCGATCTCCGGCACCTCGCCGATCGCGGCCCGGCGGGCCAGGTAGTCCTCGTGCGCCGCCCGGTACCGGGCGGCCAGCTCCGGGTCGGCGGCCAGCCGCTCGGCCATCTCCTTCATCAGCCCGGCCGACTCCAGCCGGCTGCACGCGGCGGTCGCCCGGGGGCAGGTCAGGTAGAACAGCGTCGGGAAGGGCGTCCCGTCGGTCAGGCGCGGGGTCGTCTCCACCACGTCGGGCAGGCCGCAGGGGCAACGGTGGGCCACCGCCCGGGTGCCGCGCGGGGTGCGTCCGAGCTGGGCGGCCACCGCGGCCAGGTCACGCTCGGTGGCCGGTTCCCGCTCCGGCGGGGGTACGGAGTCCGCCGCCGGGTGCTGCGGGGGTACGACAGTCACGGTGCCCATCTTTCGTCGGTGCTCTGTTGGTGCTGCGCTCACTGGCCGGGGCGGTCGGCGTTCGCGGCCCGCACGCTCGACCACAGGGTGTCGTACCAGGGGGCGGGGGTCTGCGGCTGGGCGGGGGCCTTCCCGCCGTTTGCGTCCCGGGCCGCGCCTGCCGGATCGTTGAGCACGATCACCGGGACCTCGCCGGGGTAGACCATGTAGAACCGCTCCCGGGCCTGGATGCGGATGTACTCGTCGTCCTGCCACTTGGCCGCCTCGACGGAGCGCTCGGCGATCAACTGCCGCTGGGCGGCCTGGGCCGCCTCCATCCGCTCGATGTCCGCCTGCTGGTCCAGGTAGACCCGGACCGGGTAGGTGTAGGCGAGGGCGAGGGCGATCAGCACCGCGAAGAGCACGGTGGCCCGCCCGGTGAAGCGCCGGGGGTGGGGTGCGGAGAGCCGCTTGACGCCGCCGCCGGCCGCCGTGCGACGGGCCGCGGCGGGGCGGCTCGCGGAGCGAACCTGGTCGGCGGCGCGGGCCGAGCCGGGCGACCGGCCGGCGGTGCGCGCCTCCGCGCGGACGCCGTCGCGGACCGATGCCCGGGCGCGGGCCCCGCCCGGCCGGCCGGTGCTACCCGGCCGGCGGGCGGGACGCTGACCACCCGGTGTGCGGCGCTGCTGCATCGTCACACCCCTCCCCCGAGGCTCGCTGGGCGTCTCAGGCGGAACGGTAACGCGGGAATGCGCCCACCCCGGCGTACCGCGCCGCGTCGGACAGCTCCTCCTCGATCCGCAGGAGCTGGTTGTACTTGGCCACCCGGTCGGAGCGGGCCGGGGCACCGGTCTTGATCTGGCCACAGCCGGTGGCCACCGCCAGGTCGGCGATGGTGGTGTCCTCGGTCTCGCCGGAACGGTGGCTCATCATGCAGGAGAACCCGGCCCGGTGGGCCAGCTCGACCGCGTCGAGGGTCTCGGTGAGCGAGCCGATCTGGTTCACCTTCACCAGCACGGCGTTGGCGGACTTCTCGGCGATGCCCCGGGCGATGCGCTGCGGGTTGGTGACGAACAGGTCGTCGCCGACGATCTGGATCCGGTCGCCGAGAGCCGCGGTCAGGGTGGCCCAGCCACTCCAGTCGTCCTCGGCCAGCGGGTCCTCGATGGAGACGATCGGGTAGTCGCCCGCGAGCTTCGTGTAGTAGTTGCTCATCTCGTCGGCGGACTTGGCCGTGCCCTCGAAGGTGTACGTGCCGTTGTCGAAGAACTCGGTGGCGGCCACGTCGAGGGCGAAGACGATGTCGGTGCCGAGCCGGTACCCGGCCTTCTCGACCGCCTCGGCGATCAGGTCCAGCGCGGCGGCGTTGGTGGGCAGGTTCGGGGCGAAGCCGCCCTCGTCGCCGAGCCCGGTGGAGAGGCCCTTCTTCTTCAGCACGGACTTCAGCGCGTGGTAGACCTCCGCGCCGGAGCGCAGCGCCTCGCGGAAGCTGGGCGCGCCGATCGGCGCGATCATGAACTCCTGGACGTCGACGTTGGAGTCGGCGTGCGCCCCACCGTTGAGGATGTTCATCATCGGCACCGGGAGCAGGTGCGCGTTCGGGCCGCCCAGGTAGCGGAAGAGGCTCAACTCGGCGCTGCCGGCCGCCGCCTTGGCCACGGCCAGGGAGACGCCCAGGATGGCGTTGGCGCCCAGCTCGCCCTTGTTGTCGGTGCCGTCGATGTCCAGCATCTTCTGGTCGATCAGCCGCTGCTCGCTGGCCTCGTACCCGATGAGCTGGTCGACGATCTTGTCCTCGATGTTCGAGACCGCCTTCTCGACGCCCTTGCCCTGGTAGCGGCCGGCGTCACCGTCGCGCAGCTCGATCGCCTCGAAGGCGCCGGTGGAGGCGCCGGACGGCACCGCGGCGCGGGCGATCGTGCCGTCGTCGAGCCCGACCTCGACCTCGACCGTCGGGTTGCCCCGCGAGTCGAGAATCTCCCGGGCGACGATTCCCTCGATGGTTGCCACTGAGTCGCTCCTCGTATGTGTGGTTCCGGTCCGGTATGGGCCGCGACGGTGCGGCTGGGGCAGGTGTTGAACGCAGCGTATCGGGCGGCGGCTTGGCGCACCGCGTCGCCCGGCGTACCGGCCCGGGGGCAGGCGTCGGACATTCCCGGATTCTCGGCCCTCAACCCGGCAACGGGTTTGCGTGACGTGGACCCGATCGACGAGGCTGGTCGCCATGCCCGCCGTCTCGACCACGCTCCGCGCGCTCGCCCTGTCGGCCATCGCATCACTCTCCGTCACCGGCTGCCAGGCCCTCGACGACGCCGGCCGGGCGATCGGGCGAGCGGACCTGGTCAACGACATCGCCGCCCGGCTGGACCGGGCGTTGGAGCTGACCTACTCGGCCGACTACCAGATCTCCGGCGGCCGGGCCGCCTCCATCGCCCAGACCCAGGACCCAGCCCGCTCGGTGTACGCCTGGCCGGACGGGATGCTGACCGTCACCGCCGAGGCCACCACCCGATGCGAGACCGGCACGGCCCGGACCGTGTGCACCCTGCTCGCCCCGCCCGTGACCACCGCGAAGCCCTCGGTGGCCCTGTTCACCGAGGCCGAGCAGCGCGGCCTGGTCACCCCGCCGGTGGTGGTGGGGCTGCTCACCGAGGCCGCGCTCGCCCCGGAGGCGGTCGTCGCACAGAGCGACACCACCCTCGCCGGGCGCCCCGCCACCTGCGTGGACGTGCAGCGGCCGGCCGGCAACTTCACCGCCTGCGTGACCGCCGAGGGCGTGCTCGGCAGCTTCACCGGCGAGCTCGACGGCCGGCCGACGGAGCTGGCCCTGACCCGCTACAGCGACACCGTCGACGGGGCGAGCTTCGAGCTGCCGGCCGGGGCCGGCGTGGTCGACCGCCGCGCCGTCAACTCGTGACCGCCGCGCCGCCGACCCCCGACGGCGGCGGGTTCGTGCCGGGGGCGCAGCGGTCCGGCCCGCCGCAGCCCGGCGACCTCGCCCTGGTGGTGGCCGGGCGGAGGCTGCTGACCGGCCCGGAGGGCTTCCCCCGGGTGGCCGAGCTGCCCGCCGACACCGCCTGGGTTCCGCTCGGCGCCCTGGCCGGGGTGCCCGCCTGGGGCACCGATCTGGCCGATCTGGCCGGCGAGGACGTCGACGAGGAGGCCTATCCGGGGCACTGGCGGAGCTGGCGGGCGCTCGCCGCCGAGCTACCCACCCCGCTGGCCGACCTGGCCGGCCGGGCGCTGGCCGTGCTCACCTGGCGGCGCACCCACCGCTGGTGCGGGGCGTGCCGGGCCGAACTGGCCGACGTGCCGGGCGAGCAGTCCCGGCGCTGCCCCGACTGCGACCTGTATGTGCCGCTGCGGCTCTCCGCCGCCGTGCTGGTGGCGATCACCCGGCCCGGGCCGGCCGGCAGCCCCGACGAGCTGCTGCTGGTGCGGCACGCGGACGGGCCGCCGGAGCTGTGGGCGCTGGTCGCCGGCTACGTGGAAGCCGGCGAGTCGCTGGAGGCGGCGGCCCGCCGGGAGGTCGGCGAGGAGGTCGGGCTGACCCTCGGCACGGTCTCCTACTTCGGCAGCCAGCCCTGGGCGCTGTCCGGACCGGGCGTGCTGCTGGCCGGCTTCACCGCGACCGCCGCCGACCCGGCCGCCGAGCCGGTCGTCGACGGGAAGGAGCTGACGCAGGCCCGCTGGTTCCCGCTCGACGCACTGTCCGCTGAGCTGCCCCCGGCGTACTCGATCTCCCGGTGGCTGGTCGACCACGTCGCAGCCCGCCCGGCGGGCTGACCCGCCCGCCTGCTCACACGCCGAGCAGGGTGCGCAGGTGGCGCGGGGGCGGGCAGTCGTGGGCGAGCATCGCGTCGTGCCATTCGCGCACCGACACCCCGTCGGGACGCAGCGCGGCGATCCCGGCGACCTCGCTGTACCCGACGAAGTAGGTGGAGAGCTGGGTGGAGGTGAGCAGCGACCGCCGCCACTTGCCGGCCGCCTCGCCCTCCTCCTGGAAGCCCCGGCCCGTCATCAGCGCGATCGCCTCGGACTCCGGCAGGTCGTCGCAGTGCACGAGCTGGTCGAGCAGCGCGTTGATGGTCATCCGAAGCTGCATCTTGAGCTGCTGCAACCGCACCGGCAGGCCGCCGAAGCCGAGGCCGACCATCAGCTCCTCGGCGTACACCGCCCAGCCCTCGATGAACGACCCGGACTCGGCGAGCGCCCGGACCCGGGTCGGGCCGGCGTACCGGCGGGCGTGGGCGAGCTGGAGGAAGTGCCCCGGCATCGCCTCGTGCACGGTCAGGTTGCGGATCATGTGGTCGTTGTACTCGCGGTAGAACGACTCGACCCGGGCCGCCGGCCAGTCCGCCGGGGTGGGTGCGATGCAGTAGAACGTCGGCACGTCCGCCGTCTCCAGCGGGCCGGGCGAGTCGCAGTACGCCACCGCCACGCCCCTGGCGAACTGGGGCATCTCCTGGATCACGCACGGGTCGTCGACCAGGGTGACCAGGTCACGGGCGCGGACGAAGTCGGTCGCCTCGTCGAGGGTGACCGAGGCCAGGTCGACGATGGTGTGGTCGTCGGGGTGCTCGGCGGCCAGCAGGTCCAGCGCCCGGCGTACCGTCTCGTCGTCGCCCGCCCCGCCGACCAGCTCGACGGCCGCCTCGCGGATCTCGGCGGTGACCCGGTCCAGGTTGGCCCAGGCACGGCGCTGCACCTCGGCGGCGCCCAGCTCGGTGTCGAGGGTGTGCCAGAGCCGGGCCTCCCAACGCCGCCGGCCGAGCCGGGGGTCGCGCCCCGGGCCTGCGTCGGCCGCCAGGCCGGTGCGCAGCCAGGCCACGAACTCCTCCAGCGCCGCGATCGCCGCGGTCGCCGCCGGCTCCACCCGGTCGTGCAACTCGGGCGCCTCGGCCAGCAGCCGGGGCACCTCGTCGCGGACCAGCGCCGCCGTGCCGGTGAACTGCCCGACCGCCGTCTCGGCGTGCACCCGGGGCATGTCCCGCAACGTCGCACGCGCGGTCGCCAGGGCATCCGGTACGGCCGCGAGCCGGCCGGCCAGACTGGTCAGCCGCACCTCGGCCGGAGCGTACGGGCGGGCGATCAGGGCGTGCAGCAGCGGGCCCGGGTTGTGCCGCAGCGGGTCCCACTCGGCCGCCCGGATCTCGTCGGTCTCGAACAGCTCCCGGTCGACCAGGGCGGTGAGCAGCGCGTGGTCGACCCGCTCGTCGACGTCGAGGGCGTCCGGGTCCAGCTCGGCGAGCGCGTCGGCCGCGTCCCGGAGCATTTCCCGGTCGGCGGCGACGGCGGCGGCGGACAGGTCCGGCAGCCGGTCGTCGCACCGGTGGTCGCCGGCGGACATGGCGAGGCCGGGCCGGCTATCCAGCAGGGCGTCGACGATCCGTTCGGCACGGGGTGCGAAGGATGACATGCGACGACCCTAGCGGGGGAGCCGGCCCGGCGTCCGACGTCAGTTGGGCCGGCTGCCCGCCTTGTCCACCACGGCCCGGCTCAGCACGGCGGTGGTGGCGGTGAGCCCGCCCGTCGCGTCCGGGCCCGCTCCGGCGGGTCAGTCGGTGCCGGTGGCCCGTTCGGCGGCGCGGACCGCGTCCGCGTACGCCAGGGCGGCGCGGCGCAGGGCCGCCTCCGGGTCCAGGCCCGCCTCGCGGGCGGCCACGACCGCAGCCAGCAGGCTCGCGCCGAGCCGCGCCTCCGGGTCGACCTGGGAGTCGGCCAGGGGCGGGGGTACGGCCAGGCCGGCGCGGGCGGCGCGCTCAAGGATCTTGCCGGCCAGGGCGAGCGCGGGCAGGCTCGGCGCGATGCCGTCCAGCACCGAGTCCCGGGCCTTCTCGACCTGTTTGATCCGATCCCAGTTGGCGGTGATCTCGTCCAGGGTGGTGGCCTGGTCGTCGGCGAAGACGTGCGGGTTGCGCCGGACCATCTTGTCCACCAGGCCGCCGGCCACGTCGTCGACGTTCCACCGCTCGCCCTCGGGCAGCTCCTCGGCCAACCGGGCGTGCAGCAGCACCTGGAGCAGCACGTCGCCCAGCTCCTCGCGGAGCGCGTCGGTGTCGTCGGCGCCGATGGCGTCGTACGCCTCGTAGCACTCCTCGATCAGGAAACCGGCGAGGCTGCGGTGGGTCTGCGCCCGCTTCCACGGGTCACCGCCGGGCGAGGCCAGCCGGTCCATCACCTCGACGGCGTCGAGCAGCCGGGCCCCGGGCGGGTCCCACGAGCCGTACATCAGCTCCAGCTCGGCCAGGCCCGGCTCCCGGGCCAACCGCAGCCCGAGCTCCCGGGCCAGCGCCTCGTCGCCCACCGGGCCGGCCAGCCAGACCACCGCGCCGTGCGCCGCCGCCGCGTCCAGCAGCGCCGGCGTCGCCGAGCCGTCCGGCACGATCACCTCGCCGCCTGCCGCCCGCACCGCGGCGGTCAGCTCGCTCTCCGCCCCGGCCAGCACCGGGTTGCCGCGTACGACGTCCCAGGCGGCGGCGGTCAGCAGCCCGACCGGGAGCCGGGGCGAGGTGACCAGCAGGACGATCCGGGCCGTCATACCCCGGGGGTCGCCGGGGCTGCCGACTCCGTGGCCGGGGCCTCGGGGGTGGAGATGTCGGTGACCGGGCCGTCATGGTCGATGTACGGCAGCGAGTAGAAGACCAGCGACTGACCGGTGCTGACCACCGACGGCACGCCGATCGGCCGGTACTGGGGGTTGATCGAGGTGCCGGCCTTCTCCGCCTCCGCCTGGAGGGCCGAGCTGAGCGCGGTGGCGCCGCGCACGAAGCCGCCCTCGCCCTCGCCGGTCTCGCCGAACATCTTCCGGACCTCGGCGACGCTCAGCCCGGACTGGATCGCCCCGGCCTTCTCGATGGCGCCGTAGACAGCCATGACCGACTTGTCGCTGACCTTGGCCGGGGGCAGCTTCTCGCCCAGCACGGCGGAGATGTCCACCCACTCGCCCCACAGCTTCGCGTACTCGGCGGCGGCCGGGATCCGGAGCTGCTGCTCCAACTGCTCCGGCTTGACCTCGTCGGGCACCTGGAGGCCCTGCGTGGCCACCACCCGCTTGCCCAGATCGATGCTGACCAGCAGGTTCAGCACGTCCTGCTTGGTCACCGAGGAGCGCAGCTGCTCCGGCGACGGGGTGGCCCCCGACTGCACCGCCTCGGCGCTCACGGCGGCGGCATACATCGACTGGGCGTTGTCGTAGATCTCGTCCACCCGGTCGATGGAGTACCTCGTGTCGCCGACGTACGCGGCGACGTCCGGCGCGGACTTCCCGCACGCACCGAGGGAGAGGACACCGAGGGCCGCGACGCTGGCGGCGGCGATGAGACGGCGAGCACGCATGGCCGTCACTCTCTCATGCGTCCCCACCGGCTATGACGCCGCCCACCGCCCGGCGCCGGTCAGCGCACACGCCGCGCCGCCGCGTCGCACCGCCGCACCGACGCAGCCCGCGCCGCCGCAGCCCGCCCCGCCGCGCCGCAGCCGCGCCGCCGTACCGCCCCGCCGCGCCGCAGCTGGCCCGGTCCGCGCGCCGGCTCACCGGGCGCCGGCCCCGGCCGGCCGGGCCGCGGGGGCAGGATCGCCCAGCAGGTCGGAGAGGAGCTGCGCGCACCACTCCAGTAGCGCCTGGTCGCGCAGCGGCTCGCCGCCCATCCGGCGGGTGCTCGGCCGGGGCACGCTGACCTGGTCGAGCGCGGACTTGTAGACCGAGTCGGGGTGGTACCGCTTGAGCCGGAGCTGCTTCGAGTCGGGCAGCGGCAGCGGGCCGAACCGGAGGTGCTTGCCCTGCATCGAGACGTCGGTGAGGCCGTACCGGCGGGCCAGCAGCCGGAACCGGGCCACCGCGACCAGGTTCTGCACCGGGGCGGGCGGCTCGCCGTACCGGTCGGTCATCTCGGCGACCACCTCGCGCAGCCGCTCGTCGTCGCGGGTCTCGGCCAGCTTGCGGTACATCTCCAGGCGCAGCCGCTCCACCCCGATGTAGTCGTGCGGCAGGTGCGCGTCGACCGGGAGGTCGATCTTGACGTCGGCCTCCTCCTCGGGGCGCTCGCCCTTGAACGTCTGCACCGCCTCGCCGACCATCCGGACGTACAGGTCGAAGCCGACGCCCTCGATGTGGCCGGACTGCTCGCCGCCGAGCAGGTTGCCCGCGCCCCGGATCTCCAGGTCCTTCATCGCCACATACATGCCGGCGCCCAGCTCGGTGTGCTGGGCGATGGTGGCCAGCCGCTCGTGGGCGTGCTCGGTGAGCGGCTTCTCCGGCGGGTAGAGGAAGTACGCGTACGCCCGCTCCCGGCCCCGGCCGACCCGGCCACGGATCTGGTGGAGCTGGGACAGGCCGAGCAGGTCGGCCCGCTCCACGATCAGGGTGTTGGCGTTCGGGATGTCGATGCCCGACTCCACGATCGTGGTGCAGACCAGGACGTCGAACTCCTTCTCCCAGAAGCCGACCATCACCTTCTCCAGGGCCTCCTCGCCCATCTGGCCGTGCGCCACCGCGACCCGGGCCTCGGGCACCAGCTCGCGGAGCCTCCGCGCCGCCCTGTCGATCGACTCGACCCGGTTGTGCAGGTAGAACACCTGGCCGTCGCGGAGCAACTCGCGGTGGATGGACGCGGCCACCTGCCGCTCGTCGTACGCCCCGACGAAGGTCAGCACCGGGTGCCGCTCCTCCGGTGGGGTGGCGATTGTCGACATCTCCCGGATGCCGGTGATCGCCATCTCCAGCGTCCGCGGGATCGGGGTGGCCGACATGCTCAGCACGTCGACCGAGGCGCGCAGCGTCTTCAGGTGCTCCTTGTGCTCGACGCCGAAGCGCTGCTCCTCGTCGACGACCACCATGCCGAGGGACTTGAACCGGGTGGCGGTCTGGAGCAGCCGGTGGGTGCCGATCACGATGTCGACGGTGCCGTCGGCGACCATCTCCAGGGTCCGCTCGGACTCCTTCGGCGTCTGGAAGCGGGAGAGCTGCCGGATCTGGATCGGGAACTGGCCCATCCGCTCGGCGAACGTGTTGTAGTGCTGCTGCACGAGCAGGGTGGTCGGCACGAGCACCGCCACCTGCTTGCCGTCCTGCACCGCCTTGAACGCCGCCCGGACCGCGATCTCGGTCTTGCCGTACCCGACGTCGCCACAGATCAGCCGGTCCATCGGGACGGTCTGCTCCATGTCCCGCTTGACCTCCTCGATGGCGGCCAACTGGTCGGGCGTCTCCTGCCAGGGGAAGGCGTCCTCCAGCTCCCGCTGCCACGGGGTGTCGGGCCCGAAGGCGTGCCCCTTGGACGCCTTCCGCGCGGCGTAGAGCTGGATGAGCTGGGCGGCGATCTCCTTGACCGCCTTGCGGGCCCGGGCCTTGGACTTCTGCCAGTCCGAGCCGCCCATCTTGTGCAGGGTGGGCTGCTCGCCGCCGACGTACCGGGAGAGCTGGTCGAGCTGGTCGGTGGGGACGAACAGCCGGTCGCCGGGCTGGCCGCGCTTGCTCGCGGCGTACTCGATGACCAGGTACTCCCGGGACGCGCCGTTGACCGTGCGCTGCACCAGCTCGACGTACCGGCCGATGCCGTGCTGCTCGTGCACCACGTGGTCGCCGGCCTTCAGCTCCAGCGGGTCGATGGTGTTGCGCCGCCGGCTCGGCATCTTGCGCATGTCCCGGGTCGAGGTGCCCCGGCCGCCGGTGACGTCGTTGCCGGTCAGCAGCACGAACCGGGACGCCTCGTCGACGAATCCGCTGGTCAGGCTGCCGCAGGTGACCAGCAGCCCGCCGGGGGCAGGCGCGTCCGGGACCTGCTCGACGAACCGGGCGCCGAGGCCAGCGTCGCGCAGCACCTCGACGGCCCGCTGGGCGGGGCCGTGCCCCTCGAAGACCAGCGCGACGGTCCAGCCCTCGCCGGCCCAGCGCGTGAGGTCATCGACCAGCCGGGACGTCTCACCGTGGTAGAGCGGGGCGGGCTGCGCGGCCAGGGTGACCGCGATCGCGTCGTCGGGCGTGACGTCGACCTCGGCCGGCGCGTCCTCCCAGGGCTGCCGGGCCGGGGCCG
Organism: Micromonospora sp. NBC_01412; assembly: GCF_045040215.1. NCBI lineage: Bacteria > Bacillati > Actinomycetota > Actinomycetes > Micromonosporales > Micromonosporaceae > Micromonospora > Micromonospora sp. NBC_01412. The sequence goes on along the minus strand of NZ_CP109528.1, from coordinate 4,057,407 downwards.
TGGCGTCCGCCTCGACCACAATTCGGCCGCCGCGCCGATGGCCGGCGTTCTGGGCCGAATGAAGGTCGTCCACGAGGCCGAACGGGGCAAGGGTCCACCAGGGCCGGCGCAGGGCGCGGGCCGCCACGCGTACGTCGGCCAGGGTCTTGAAGGCGGCGGCCCCGAGGTCCACTGGGGCCTGGCCCCCGACGGCGGCGGCGGCCCAGCTCGCCTGGAGGAACTCCTCCGAGGTACGGACCAGGTCGTGCGCCCGGGTGCGGATCCGCTCCGGGTCGCAGAGCAGCACGTGGGTGCCGGCCGGCATGCAGTCCAGCAGCAGCTCCAGCGAGTCCGCGCCGACCAGCACGGGGGCCAGCGACTCCATCCCCTCGACCGGGATGCCCTCGGCCAGCTTGTCCAGGATCTCGGCCAACTCCGGGTGCTCGTCGGCGAGCGCGGCGGCCCGCCTCCGCACGGCCGGGGTGAGCAGCAGCTCCCGGCACGGCGGCGCCCAGAGCAGCGGGACGGCCTCGATGGTCCGCTGGTCGGCGACGGCGAAGGTGCGGATCTCCTCCACCTCGTCGCCCCAGAACTCGACCCGGGACGGGTGCTCGTCGGTGGGCGGGAAGACGTCGAGGATGCCGCCGCGCACCGCGAACTCGCCCCGCTTGGTGACCAGGTCGACCCGGGCGTACGCCATGTCGGTGAGCCGGCGGGCGACGTCCTCCAGGTCCGCCTCGTCGCCGGCGGCGAGCCGGACCGGCTCCAGATCCCCGAGGCCCTTGAGCTGCGGCTGGAGCAGCGACCGGACCGGCGCGACGACCACCCGCAGCGGCCCGGTGCGCCCACGCGAGTCGGCGGCGTCGGGGTGGGCGAGCCGCCGCAGCACGGCCAGTCGCCGGCCGACGGTGTCGGAGCGGGGCGAGAGCCGCTCGTGCGGCAGCGTCTCCCAGGACGGGTAGACGGCGACCTGCTCGGGCGGGAGCAGGCTGCCCAGCGCCGTGGCCAGGTCGTCGGCCTCCCGGCTGGTGGCGGTCACGGCCAGCACGGGCCGCCCCGCGCCCCCGGCGGGCCCTCCGTCAGGCCCCGCACCCGGGGCCGGCCTCCCGTCGGGCCCGGCGGCTCCGGCCGGGTCGGCGGCGACGGCGGCGACGGCGAACGGGCGCAGTGCCGCCGGGGCGGTCAGGTCCAGCCCGTCGACCTGCGCGGCACCGGAGCGCGCCAGGTCACGCGCCCGGGCCAGCCCGGGATCGGCCAGGGCGGCGGCAAAAAGTCCGGTGAGCAAACTGATCACTTCCCAGTGACGCGGTCGTGGCACACGACAGTTCCCCCCACGCCGGCAGGGACGGGGGGTTGACAACCCTCAGCCTATCCCCGCAGCCCGGCCCTCACCCACTCCCGCGCCGTCCCACCCACCCCCACGCCCGAGATCGCGCAAATTCACGGAACTAGTGGTGTCCAACCCCTCCCGAGGCCACGAAATCCGTGAACTTGCACGACCTGGGGGGCGTGTTGGGCGGGGGCGGGGACGTGTTGGGCGGGGGCGGGGCAAGATCGTGCTCGATCCGGGAAATAGTGGGGTCCGGCCGCGAGTGAGGCCACTGTTTCCGTGATCAGGCACGATCTTGGCCCTTCCCGGGAACGATCTTGACCGGCGGCCCCGGGGCGTGGTCGAGTCCGAGGCATGACGGGACAGTGGCGGGCGCGGTTCGACGCGGAGGTGACCTTTGCCAACGGCGGGAGCCTGCGGACGGAGGGGTTCCGGCTCGACATACCGGGGCAGGACGTCGACGACGATGAGCTGGCCGCGCTGTTCGTCCGGCACCTCGGGCTGCTCATGGTGACCAAGGTGCGGATCCGAGAGAAGCAGGTCGTCGAGGAGCCACACCGGGGCGGCCGGGGAACCGCCGGCCCGGCGCCGGCGGAACGGCGGCTGGTCGAGCTGAGCCACGTGATCAGCGACGGCATGACCACGTTGCCCGGCTGGCCGACGCCCCGGATCACCGAGTGGCTGACCCGGGAGGCGTCCCGGGCGAACTACGCCCAGGGCACGGAGTTCCAGGTCGGCCGGATCGACATGATCGCCAACACCGGCACGTACCTGGACACGCCCGCGCACCGGTGGGCCGACGGGCCCGACCTCACCGGCGTCCCGCTGGACCGCCTCGCCGACCTGCCGGGGATCGTGGTCCGGGTGCCCGCCGGCACCCGCGCGGTGGACCGCCTGCTGCTCGCCCCGTACGAGGTGGCGGGGCGGGCGGTGCTGCTGGACACCGGCTGGTCCGCGCACTTCGGCACCGACCGGTACGCGTCCCCGGACGCGCCGTACCTGACCGGGGACGGCGCGGCGTGGCTGGTCGAGGCGGGGGCGGCCCTCGTCGGCATCGACTCGATCAACATCGACGACATGAGCCCGGCAGCTCGGGGTGAGCGCCCGGCGCACAGTGGCCTGCTGGCGGCCGGGATCCCGATCGTGGAGCACCTGACCGGTTTGGACGCGCTGCCCCCGACCGGCTTCCGGTTCACCGCCGCGCCGCCGAGGGTGGCCGGGATGGGCACCTTCCCAGTCCGCGCGTTCGCCGTCCTCGACGCCTGACCACCACCCGCTTTCGCAATCAACGACAGGTCCCGCACATCGAGGCCTCCCGCCGCGCAGCCACCCCGATGTCACGCATCCTGAGTTGACCTTGCCGCTGCCGAGCCGGCCGTCAGGCAGCCCGCATCGCGCCGGAACCGAGACCCGCCAGCAACCGCCGGGAGATGCGGGCGAGCGCACGCGACTGCGCCTGGTCGATCGGCCAGCGCTCGACGTGCTCGCCGGCGGAGAGTTCGATCAGCAGACCGGACGGCGGGGTGGGGCCGACGTCCATCCGCCACAGGCCGAGTCGCACCTGGAACACCTCGTCGCCGCGGGCCGCCGCGCTTCGCACCAGCCGTGATCACATGGCCTTACCTGCCACGGAAGTAAGCCCATGCCTGCGTACACGAAGAAGCAACGACTCATCGAGACCCTGACCGAGCGCATCGAGTCGGGCGAGTATCCGCCGGGGGCCAAGCTGCCCTCCGGCACGGAACTGTGTGCCGAGTTCAGCGTCTCCCGCCAGGTGGTCCGCTCGGCGATCGACTGGCTCAAGGCTCGCGGGCTGGTTGAGGGCGCCCCGGGTGCCGGGGTGTTCGTGCGGGAGCCCGACGGTCAGTAGCGCACGCTGATCCGGCGCTGCACCGCGTCGACGACGACCTCTCCCCCGTACGGGATGATCAGCTGTGGGTCGGTGTGGCCGAAATCGACATCGAAGACCATCACCGCGTCCGGGCGGTACTCGTTCAACGCCCGGATCACCGCAGACCGCTGCTCGTCGGCGTAGGCGCGACGCTGCTCCACGGTGTGCGGGCGGTCGAAGTCCCACGCCTTGGCCCGGCCGACGAGTACCGCCGGGAAGCCGCCGAGCAGTCCCCGCTCCCCCAGGTTGCGCAGGATCCGGTAAACCTCGGTGGCCGACGGCAGCTCCTCCGAGGTCTCGATCAGCAGCACCTCGCCCGCGTGGTCGGCGCCCGCGCCGATCCGGTCGGTGGCCAGCAGCCAGTGCAGGATCTCCAGGTTGCCGCCCCAGGTGCGCCCCCGCACCACCCGCGCCGGGCCCTGCCAGCGCCAACCGGTCCCCGGGAACATCACCGGCTCGGCGGCGAGCGTGGCCGGGTCGCGCCAGTCGTTGGGCTGATCGCCCCACTCGGGGGCGGGGGTGAGGTCGTACCAGCCGGGGGTGAAGAGGGCGGCACGCAGCGAGTCCAGGGTCAGCGGGTGCGGCGTGCCGGGGCGTCCGAGGTGCACCAGCACGGACCCGCCGTGGTACGCCACGATCCCCAGCCGGTGCAGGTGGTTGAGGACGTTCGTGTTGTCGGAGTACCCGAAGTACGGCTTCGGGTTGGCCCGCAGCACGGCGTCGTCCAGGTGCGGGGTGACCGTGATCAGGTCGTCCCCGCCGACGGTGGCGAGCACGGCGGTGATCGTCGGGTCGGCGAAGGCGGCGGTGACGTCCCGGGCCCGGTCGCGCGGGTCCGCGCCCATGACCCGGGTGGTCGGGAACTCGACGGGTTCGAGGCCGAACTCCTCGCGCAGCCGGCGCAGGCCCAGCTCGTACACGTGGGGGAAGATCGCCGGCAGGCCGGCGGAGGGTGACACGACGGCGACCCGGTCGCCGGGCCGGGGCTTCGGCGGATAGCGCAGCGACTCCATAATCAGACGCTACCGGCGACCCCAACCGCTTTTCGGCCCCGCCAGTGGCCCGGCGAAACGCCCCAAGCCGGGAATATCGCGCCCTAGGCTGGCCACGTGGACGAGGAGCCGGACATCCCGGTGCGCGACTGGCTGCCCCGCGCCGCCGCCCTGCTGGTCGGCACGCTGGCGCTGGCCGCCGCGTTCATCGCCGCGTACGTGGGGGCGCTGCACCAACCCACGCCCCGCGACGTGCCGGTCGGGGTGGTCGTCGGCGACCAGCACGCCGAGGCCATCATGGCCGCCGTGCGCGGCCAGACCAACACGATCAAGCCCGTCGAGTACGGCGACGCCGAGGCCGCCGACGACGGGCTGACCGCCCGCGAGGTGTACGGGGTGCTCACCGCCACGCCCGAGGACGGGCTGCGCCTGGCCACCGCCAGCGCCTCCGCGCCCGCCGCCACCGAGGTGGTCGAGCAGGTGCTCGGCCAGGCCGCCCGGCAGGCGAACCTGCCGCTCCAGGTCACCGACGAGGTACCGGTCGAGTCGAGCGACCCGCGCGGCCTCGTCCCGTTCTACCTCGCGGTCGGCTACGTGCTGGGCGGCTACCTCGCCTCCACCGCCCTGGGCCTGAAGACCGGCACCGCGCCCCGCAGCCTCGCCCGGGCCGGGCTGCGAATCGCCGCCCTCGCCGCGTACGCGGTGGTGCTCGGCGTGGTGGGCGCGCTGATCGTCGGCCCGGTGCTGGACGTGTGGGACCACGACGTGCCGGCGGTCGCCGCGGGCGGGGCGCTGGCCGTCTTCGCCGCCGCGATGGTCGCCGCCGCGGTGCAGGGCTGGCTCGGGCTGCTCGGCACCGGGATCGTCATCCTGCTGCTGGTGGTGCTCGGCAACCCCGGCTCCGGCGGCGTCTACGCACCGGAGTTCCTGCCCACCTGGCTGCGCGGGATGCACCTCTGGAACGTGCCCGGACTGACCACCGACCTGATCAAGTCGGCGGCCTACTTCGACCGCCGTTCGATGGCATGGCCGGTGGGCGGCCTGGTGCTCTGGGCGGCGCTCGGCGTCGTGGGATTGCTCACGGCCACGCTGGTACGCGGCCGGCGCAGCACCGCCCGACGGCCGCGTACCACCGCCCCCGCCAGCACGGATACCCGATCCGCGGGGTGAGGGCGGCGACGGCAGCCGGGCATTCCAGGGAAAGGGACGAGCAGGACCCCTTCCGTCCCGATGGGTCGGCGCGGATACGATCCAGGAAGTCGGACAGCGCTGTCCTTCGTACTCACGTAAGGAGCGCATCGTGACCGACCAGTACGACCACGACGGCCCCGACGCCGCACTGCGAGCCGACATCCGCCGCCTCGGCACGCTGCTCGGGCAGACCCTCGCCCGGCAGGAGGGTCGCCCGCTGCTCGACCTCGTCGAGGAGATCCGCGCCCTGGTCCGCTCCGACGTCCCCACCGCCGCGCAGCGCCTCGGCGGGCTGGACGTGACCACCGGCACCAAGCTGGCCCGCGCCTTCTCCACCTACTTCCACCTGGCCAACATCACCGAGCAGGTGCACCGGGCCCGGGACCTGCGCCGCCGCCGGGCGGCGCAGGGCGGCTGGCTCGACCAGGCGGCCAAGATGATCGCCGAGCGTGGGGTGCCGGCCGAGGAGATCGCGGCGGCGGCCCGCCGGCTCGCGGTCCGACCGGTGTTCACCGCCCACCCGACCGAGGCGGCCCGCCGGTCGATCCTGTCGAAGCTGCGGGCGATCGCCGACGAGCTGGACGCCGAGACCGCCAACGCGATCCTCTACGGGGCCAGCGACGAGGGGCCGGCGAACCGGCGCCTCGCCGAACTGCTGGACCTGATGTGGCAGACCGACGAGCTGCGGCTGGACCGGCCGGACCCGACCGATGAGGCCCGCAACGCCATCTACTACCTGCGCGACCTGTACGCCGAGGCCGCCCCGCAGGTGCTCGACGACCTCGCCGACACGCTGCGCACCCTCGGGGTGGAAACCGCGCCGACGTCCCGGCCGTTGACCTTCGGCACCTGGATCGGCGGCGACCGGGACGGCAACCCGTTCGTCACCCCGGCGGTCACCCGGGAGGTGCTGCAGATCCAGCACGAGCACGGCATCGCGGCCACCGAGGTGGCGATGGAGCACCTGATCAAAGAGGTGTCCGTCTCCCGCCGGCTGCGCGGGGTGTCGCTGGACCTCTCCGCCAGCCTCGCCGCCGACCTGGACGCGCTGCCCGAGGTGGCGGCCCGGTTCCGCCGGGTCAACGCCGAGGAGCCGTACCGGCTGAAGGCCCGGTGCGTGAAGGCGAAGCTGGCCAACACCCGGGAGCGGCTGCGCCGGGGCACCCCGCACGTGCCGGGCCGGGACTACCGGGGCTCGGCCGGGCTGATCGCCGACCTGGAGCTGCTGCGCGCCTCGCTGGCCCGCAACTCCGGCCAGCTCACCGCCGTCGGCCACCTCGCCTCCACGATCCGCACGGTGTCCGCGTTCGGGATGCACCTGGCGACCATGGACGTGCGGGAGCACGCCGAGAAGCACCACGAGGTGCTCACCCAGCTCTACACGGCCGTCGGCGAGGTGCCCGACTACCCGTCGCTGAGCCGCCTGGAGCGGACCAAGCTCCTCGCCGACGAGCTGACCGGCCGCCGGCCGCTGTCGACGCTCGACACCCCGCTGACCGAGAGCGCCCGCAAGACGTTCGACGTGTTCGGCACGATCCGCGAGGCGCAGGACCGGTTCGGCTCCGAGGTCATCGAGTCGTACATCATCTCGATGACCCTCGGCGTGGACGACGTCCTCGCGGCCGTGGTGCTGGCCCGCGAGGCCGGTCTGGTGGACGTGCACAGCGGCCGGGCCCGGATCGGCTTCGTGCCGCTGCTGGAGACCCCGGCCGAGCTGGACTCCGGCGGCGAAATGCTGGACGAGCTGCTGTCGCTGCCCGCGTACCGGGCCCTGGTGGCGGCCCGGGGCGACGTGCAGGAGGTGATGCTGGGCTACTCCGACTCGAACAAGGAGGCCGGCATCACCACCAGCCAGTGGTCGATCCACCGGGCCCAGCGGGCGCTGCGCGACGTGGCCGCCCAGCACGGGGTGCACCTGCGGCTGTTCCACGGCCGGGGCGGCACCGTCGGGCGCGGCGGCGGCCCCACCCACGAGGCGATCCTGGCCCAGCCGTACGGCACCCTGGACGGCGCGATCAAGGTCACCGAGCAGGGCGAGGTCATCTCCGACAAGTACACCCTGCCGGCGCTGGCCCGGGAGAACCTGGAGCTGACCGTCGCCGCGGTGCTCCAGGCGACCCTGCTGCACACCGCGCCCCGGCAGCCCGCCGAGATGCTGGAACGCTGGGACGCGTCGATGGACGTGGTCTCCCATGCGGCGTTCCGGTCGTACCGGTCGCTGGTGGAGGACCCGGACCTGCCGGAGTACTTCTGGGCGTCCACCCCGACCGAACTGCTGGGCGCGCTGAACATCGGCTCCCGCCCGGCGAAGCGGCCCAACACCGGGGCCGGCCTGGCCGGGCTGCGGGCCATCCCGTGGGTGTTCGGCTGGACCCAGACCCGGCAGATCGTGCCCGGCTGGTTCGGAGTGGGCTCTGGGCTGGCGGCGGCGCGGGCGGCCGGCCTGGAGGACGTGCTCTCCGAGATGAACCGCAACTGGCACTTCTTCCGCACGTTCCTGTCGAACGTCGAGATGATGCTGACCAAGACCGACCTGAGCATCGCCCGCCGGTACGTCGAGACCCTGGTGCCCAAGAAGCTGCACCCGATCTTCGCCAAGATCGAGCAGGAGTACGAGCTGACCAAGCAGGAGGTGCTGGCGGTCACCTCCTCGCCGGCCCTGCTGGAGAACTCGCCGGTGCTCCAGCGCACCCTCGCGGTGCGGGACACCTACCTGGAGCCGCTGCACCACCTCCAGGTGGCGCTGCTGCGGCAGTACCGGGACTCGGGCGCGGCCGGTCGGGCCGTGGCCACCGCCCCGGGCGGCCGGCGTGCCCCCAACGACGGGACGGCCCTGGAGCGGGCCCTGCTGACCACGGTCAACGGCATCGCCGCCGGCATGCGCAACACCGGCTGAGACGTGAGAAAGGTCCCCCGCCGGCGCACCTCGCCTGGCGGGGGACCTTTTTCACGCGTGCCCGGCGTCAGAAGTCCCCGCCCCCGAAGTCGCCTCCGCCGAAATCGCCGCCGCCGAAATCGCCCCCGCCGAAGTCACCGCCCTGGTCACCGCCGCCGAAGTCACCGCCCTGGTCACCGCCACCGTCGAAGCCCTCCTGGCCGCCGGCCTCGGCGCCGTACCCCGGGTCGGCGAACGCCGGGGAGAAGAGCGCGTCCGCGATCAGCATCCCGCCGAGCACCCCGGCGCCCGCGCCGAGCGCGGTCTTCCACCACGGCGTCGAGTACCAGCCGGCCGGCACCGGCCGCCCCTGCATCCGGCCGCCCGGGTAGTAGTAGGGCGTGGCCCGGCCCGGCTGCGGGCCGGCCCGGAAGGACTGCCCCTGCACGTTGACCTCGCGCTCCCGGGTGAGCTGGCCGGCGCCCTGCGCGGAGGCCAGCGGCGGCAGCTCGGGGCCGGGGTCGATGCCCAGCGCGATCCGGGCCGCCCGGGCGTACGCCAGCCCCTCCAGGGCCGTCTCCCGGGCCAGCCGGTACTGGTGGACCGTGCGGGCCTGCTCGAGCTGGCTGCCCGCCGCGTTGTACCGCTCGCCGGCGTCGACCAGGGCCTGTCGCACCGCCGGGTCGTCGCCGTGCAGGTTCATCACCTGGCCGCCGAGGCGTTCGTACCAGCGCTGGGCGTCGGCGCGCCCGTCGGCCAGGCTGCGGGCCTCCCGGGCCGCGCTCTCCCGGCGCCACCAGAGGAGACCGCCGACGAGCAGCGCCGCGAGGATGACCACGAGCAGAAATTCCATGCTCTCGAACGTACCCGGCGTCGTCACCTCGTACGCGTTTGGCAAGCTCTGGTGATGAGCTTCTCGACGCTGGCCGTGGTGGTGTTCTGCCTCACCTTCGGCTGCGCGCTGGGCTGGTTCGCTGCCCGGTCCCGGGCGGCGGCCGACATCGCCCGGCTGGAGGCCACCCTCGCCGCGACCCGGGAGGGCGAGGGGCGACTGGAGCAGTCGATGCGGGCGCTCAGCTACGAGGCGACCGCCCAGTCCCAGGAGGCGGTGGCCCGGGCGGTCGCGCCGCTGCACGACACCCTCCGGCGCTACGAGTCTCGAGTCGCCGACCTCGAGCACGCCCGGGTCGACGCGTACGCCGAACTGCGCGAGCAGGTCCGCGCGATGAGCACCGTCTCCGGCGAGCTGCGCACCGAGACCAAGCAGCTCGTGGCGGCGCTGCGCGCGCCCCAGGTGCGGGGCCGCTGGGGCGAGCACCAGCTCCGCCGGATCGTCGAGGCCGCCGGGATGCTGGAACACTGCGACTTCAACGAGCAGGTCACCGCCACCACCGACCACCAGGGGGTGCGTCCCGACCTGGTGGTCCGGCTGCACGGCGGGCGCACCGTGGTGGTGGACGCGAAGGCGCCCTTCGACGCGTACCTGACCGCGATGGAGGCGCGCGACGAACGCGGCCGGAACACCCAGCTCGACGCGCACGCGAAGCACCTGCGGGCGCACGTCGACGCGCTGGCCGCGAAGTCCTACTGGGCGGCGTTCGACTCGACCCCCGAGTTCGTGGTGCTGTTCGTGCCGGCCGACCCGTTCCTGGACGTGGCGTTGCAGCGCGACCCGACGCTGCTGGAGCACGCGTTCGCCCGCGACGTGGTGCTGGCGACGCCGGCCACCCTGGTGGCGCTGCTGCGCACGGTGGCGTACTCGTGGCGGCAGGAGTCGCTGGCCCGCAACGCGGTCGCGGTGCACTCGCTGGCCCGCGAGCTGTACGGCCGGCTGTCCACCCTCGGAGACCACGTCGGCAAGCTCGGCACGTCGCTCGGCGGGGCGGTGACGGCGTACAACCGGGCGGTCGGCTCGCTGGAGTCACGGGTGCTGGTCAGCGCCCGCAAGCTCGCCGAGCTGGGCGTGTCCGACCAGGAGCTGGCCGTCCCCGCGCAGGTCGAGGTGGCCCCCCGCCAGCCGCAGGCGCCGGAGCTGGCGGAGCCGACCTCGGCGGTGGCCGACCGGCCTTGATCGGCGGAACGCCAGCTGTCGCGGGTCATGACGTCGCTGCCGGCTCGAGGAGTTCCGCCTGGTGCGCCGCGGCCCATTGGGCCAGTTGCGCGAGTGGGCCGTTGGCAAACGACTCGCCCAGAGGCGACAGCTCATAGACGACGCCGCGACGCCCCGGCACGCGTTCGTCGTTGCCCTGTCGGGCGATCAGCCCCCGCGCTCGCAGCCGTTGCAGCGCCTGCGTCAGGACCTTGTCGCTGATGCCCGCGATGCGTTCCAACAGGTCGTTGCGCCTCGTGGGGCCGGCGCGCAGCGCCGACAGGACGACGGGATCCCACGCGTGGTTGATCAGTTCGACTGCCGTGCGGACGTGACAGTCCGACACGAAGGTCTGGCAGGTCCCGTCGATCATCCTCCCAGTGTCGCAGCGATCTCCTACCAGGTGGTAGGAGTCGCCCTCCTAGCGTTCTCCAGGTCATCCCACAGATCAAGGAGATCACTGTGAACGTAGGAATCCTGGGAACCGGCAACCTCGCTACAACGCTCGGCCGAGCATGGGCGGCAGCCGGCCACACGCTCGTGGTGACGGGACGCAGTTCGGAGAACGCCAGCCTGGCCGCCGGCCAGATCGGCGACGCGGCTGAGGCCGTCGGGCCCACCGACTTCGCAGCACGGGTCGACGTGGTCGTTGTCGCGGTCGCATGGGAAGGCCTGGAGGAGGCACTCTCCCTCGTCGGCGGGGCCGACGGCTCCCTGAGCGGCATGACGGTGATCGACTGCACCAACGCCGTCGACTACGCCACCGGGCAGCTGAAGCCGACGTCGGGCTCGGCCGCGGAGCTCGTCGCCCGCATCGCGCGGGGCGCGCACGTGGTGAAGGCATTCCACCTGTTCGCCGGAGCGTCCTGGCCCTACACGGGGCCGCAGGACTCGGCACCGGTCGTGGCGATCTGCGGCGACCAGCCCGAGGCGCTGGAACGCACCGGAGCGCTGACCGCAGATCTTGGCGGGCGGACCGCGGTGATCGGTGGGCTGACCAGTGCACGCCAGCTGGAGGAGGCCGCGGGCTTCGTCATGCGTGTCGTGGGAGCGGGGTCGAACCCCAGGTTCGCCGTCCCCGATGTGGATCCGGCGTCCCTCAACGCGGGATCGGCCACGGCCAACTGATCATCGGGGCACCCGAGGGGCCGTGACCCGCCCGATCGCCGACATAGCCAACGGGGGAGATCGACCGCGGACCGGGGCGGAACCATCGCCGGCAGGCCAGGCCACCTGGGTCCACGTCGACGTGCGGCGTCACCGGCAGCCCGTCCCCACCGGGCGGGGCGGGCTGCCGGGTCGTCGTCCCGGGTCGGTCGGGTACGGGTCAGGCTCGGCGGGCGGACTCGACGACGAACGGGATGCCCTGCTGGCAGGTGGTCATCATGTCCGGTTGGGCCTGGCCGGTGACCGTGACCTTCGTGCCAGGTGTGAGCACGTCGGCGGGGCCGCCGACGAGCTGGTGGCCGTCCAGCAGCCGGCAGCCGGGCTCCACCCCGGCCTCGACGGTGCCCGTCAGCGTGGCCGCGCCGGGGCCCGGCGGAAGGCTCGGCCCCTGCCCCGGGGGCTTGGTGGGCGCCTGCGGGGGCGGCACGGCGGAGGTCGGGTCGGCCGGGTCCGTCGGGCCGGTGCTGGTCGCGTCGGTCACCGGCGATCCTCCCGAGGGGCTGGGGGCGGGCGTGCCGTCACCGGCTCCCTGGCCGCCGCAGGCGCTCAGCGCGGCGCAGACGACCAGGGCGACGAGGGTCATCCGAGGAGTTTTCATACCTGCTCGGACGCGCCCGGACGACGATCCGTTCCGATGCCGGGGTCACGGTTCGCCGCTGAGGGCGACGAACCGGCACCGGACCGGACGGGTGAACCGCCGGGCAAGCCCGACTGCCAAGCCCGACGGCCAGGCACGACGGCCGTCGGCTGAACGCCGCCGTTGGGTGGCCGCCGCCGTCGGCTGACCGTCGCCGCTGGGCTGACCGTCGCCGCTGGGCTGACCGTCGCCGCTGGGTGGCCGTCGCCGTTGGGCACCGGGCGCCGGGTGGCCGTCAGGCGCGGGTGGCCGCCGCCGCGGCGGCGGCCTTCATGTCCCGCTTGAGCTCCTGGGGCAGGGAGAAGATCAGCCGCTCGTTGGCGGTCACCACCTCGTCCACGTCGGTGAAGCCCCGCTCGGCGAGGTGCGCCAGCACCTCCTGGACCAGCTCGTCGGGGACGCTCGCACCCGAGGTCAGCCCCACGGTGCGGGCCCCGGTCAGCCAGGCGTCGTCGATCTCGTGTGCGAAGTCGACCAGATGGCCGGCGCGGGCACCGGCGTCCAGAGCGACCTCGACCAGCCGGACCGAGTTCGACGAGTTGCGCGAACCGACGACGAGCACCACGTCGCACTCGGGGGCGATCTCCTTGACCACGTGCTGCCGGTTGGAGGTGGCGTAGCAGATGTCGTCGCTGGGCGGCGACTGGAGCAGCGGCAGCCGAGCTTTGAGCCGGGCCACGGTCTCCAGCGTCTCGTCGACCGACAGCGTGGTCTGGGAGAGCCAGACCACCTTGCTCGGGTCGCGGACGGTGACCTTGTCGGCATCGCCCGGGCCGTCGACGAGTTGGATGTGCGCGGGAGCCTCGCCGGCGGTGCCGACGACCTCCTCGTGCCCCTCGTGGCCGATCAGCAGGATGTCGTAGTCCTCGGCCGCGAACCGCTTCGCCTCCTGGTGGACCTTGGTCACCAGCGGGCAGGTCGCGTCGATCGCCTTGAGCGAGCGGACCTTCGCCTGCTCGTAGACCTCGGGGGCGACGCCGTGCGCGGAGAAGATCACGGTGGCGCCCTCCGGCACCTCCTCGTTCTCCTCCACGAAGATCGCGCCCTGGTCCTCCAGGGTGCGCACCACGTGCTTGTTGTGCACGATCTGCTTGCGTACGTAGATCGGGGCCCCGTAGAGCTTGAGCGCCTCCTCGACGGTCTGCACCGCCCGGTCGACGCCCGCGCAGTAGCCGCGGGGCTTGGCCAGGAGCACGCGCTTGCCGGTCTGGGGGGTCGCCTGAGCCTCGGTCACCCGCCCATCCTACGTGCCGGCCCTGAGCCCGACGGTCGCTGCGACCCCCGCCACAGCCCCGCCGACCGCCGGGCTGGTCCCCCGGCCGCCGCTGCGGAGGCCGCGAGATTCGGGCCGCGAGACGCCCGCCCGGCGACGCGGAACCCGTGATCGTCAGGGGCGTCCGTAGGGTGAGGGGGTGAGTACGGGTGAGAGCGGGCGGAGCAGCTCCGAGGAGCCGTGGCCGGTGCGGGTGGTCAGCCAGAAGGTCGGGGCGTGGATCGCCCGGCTCGGCTGGGTGTGGGTCGACGGGCAGGTGGCGCAGATCAGCCGGCGGCCCGGGGCCAGCACGGTCTTCCTCACCCTGCGGGACCCGTCGGCCGACCTGAGCCTGACCGTGACCACCAACCGGGACGTGCTCGACGCGGGTGCCCCCGAGCTGCGCGAGGGCGCCCGGGTGGTGCTGCACGCCAAGCCCGAGTTCTACGCGGCCCGGGGCACGCTGAGCCTGCGCGCCGACGAGATCCGCCAGGTGGGGCTCGGCGAGCTGCTGGCCCGGCTCGAGAAGCTGAAGAAGCTGCTGGCCGCCGAGGGGCTGTTCGACCGGGCCCGCAAGCGGCGGCTGCCGTTCCTGCCCGGGCGGGTCGGGTTGATCACCGGCCGCGCCTCCGCCGCCGAGCGGGACGTGCTGACCAACGCCCGTCGGCGCTGGCCGGCCGTGGAGTTCCGCACGGTCAACGTGGCCGTGCAGGGCACGGGCGCCGTCACCCAGATCGTCGACGCCCTCCGGGTGCTCGACACCGACCCGACCGTCGACGTGATCGTCATCGCCCGGGGCGGCGGCGGCATCGAGGACCTGCTCCCGTTCTCCGACGAGGCGCTGTGCCGGGCGGTGTTCGCCTGCCGTACGCCGGTGGTCAGCGCGATCGGCCACGAGGCGGACACGCCGCTGGTCGACTACGTCGCCGACGTGCGGGCCTCGACGCCGACGGACGCGGCCAAGCGGGTGGTGCCCGACCTGGGCGAGGAGCTGCGCCTGATCGGGCAGGCCCGGCACCGGTTGGAGCGGGCCGTACGCAATCTGGTCGACCGGGAGTCGCACCGCCTGGACGGGCTACGGTCCCGGCCGGTGCTGGCCCGGCCGCAGGTGATGGTGGAGCAGCGGGCCACCGAGGTCGCCGCGTTGCGCCAGCGGGCCGGGCGTTGCCTGGACCACCGCCTCGGCGCGGCCGGAGAGGACCTGCGGCACACCCTGGCCCGGCTGCGCGCACTCTCCCCCGCCGCCACCCTCGACCGGGGCTACGCGATCGTCCAGCGGGCCGACGGCCATGTGGTCCGGTCGGCCGGCGAGGTGGGCGGAGGCGACCCGCTGCGGGTACGCCTCGCCGAGGGCGAGCTGGCCGCGACGGTCGACGGTTGAGCGCGCGGGGCGAGCCGATGGCTCGGTCGGCGTGACGCGGTCGGCGTGACGCGGCAGTGCGAGGCGGGCGGGCCGATCGGGCGACGTGACGCGGCGGGTCGAACGGGCAGCGTGACGTGGCGTGACGCGGCGGGTCGAACGGGCGACGCGGGACGGAACGGCGGAGCGCCCGGCGTGGCGAACGGACGGGGATGTGCTGGGATGGGACCGATGACTGACGAGAAGAACGCCGGGCCGGACGAACGGCTCAGCTACGAGCAGGCCCGCGCCGAGCTGGCCTCGGTGGTGGAACGGCTGGAGACGGGTGGCACCTCGCTGGAGGAGTCGCTGGCGCTCTGGGAACGCGGCGAGAAGCTGGCCGAGACCTGCCAGGGCTGGCTCGACGGCGCGCGGGCCCGCATCGACGCGGCCCGTCAGCAGCGGTCGGACGCCTGACGGCGGGTGCGGGGCGGCATCGGCCGGCCCCGCACCCGCCCGAGCCTCAGCTGAACAGGTTGTACAACTCGTTGGGAGCCTCGACGACCTGGGCCGCCGGCGGGCGCTGGGCGGCGCTCGCCGCGCCGTAGTCGGCGTACGTGATCTTGATGTCCTGCGCCTTGTTCTGGCCGGACGCCGGGATCTGGATGACCAGCTCGCTGAGCCGGCCCTGCGGGTCCAGCTTCGCCGTGAACGGCAGCGACCGGGCCTGCTGGCCGAGCGTCTTGATCAGCTCGGCGTTCAGCGAGCCGGCCTCGGCGGCCTTCGTCACGTCGATCGTGCCCGCGTACGCGCCCTCGCCGGTCTGCCGGACCTCGGTGACCCCCTGGGTGAGCACCTCGCTGCCCGCCGGGTCGACCTTGTCGAAGTCGAAGGCCAGGTTGCGGTTGCCCTTGATCCGGGACTGGTCGAGGTGCTGGTACTTGCCGAGGTTGAGGCTCTGCACGCCGGGCAGCTTGGCCGCCTGGCCGCCGAGATCGAGCTTGACCCAGCTGTCCGGCTTGAGGTGCACCAGGTCCAGCTTCATCAGCACGTCCGAGGAGGCGTCGCCGAGGGTCAACTTCATCTCGGCGCTCTGGCTCGGCTCGTGCACCTGCCCCTGGACGGTGGTGCCAACGCCGGCCATGGTGAACCGGAAGTTTCCGTTGCGGATCTCGTTGGTCGAGTTCAACAGTGCCTGTTTGGCGTCGCCCGTGCCGGGCGAGGCGCTGCCCGGGGCGGCGCTGCCGGAAGGTGCGATGCCGGAGACCGTCGGGGACGCGGAGGCCCCCGCCTCGCCGGTTCCGGTGTTGTCGCAGGCTGCCAGGCCGGGGAGGAGCAGCGTCGCCGCGAAGACCGCCGCACTGAAGCGTCGAATGGTCACGTGAACCTCTCAGGTGGGTCGTCCGGCCCGCGAGGGTGCCGGAGGTGTCGCGCCGTAGCCCGATGCCGGCTCCGACGTACGAGTCCCCGCCGGCTGACCGACCACGCCGACGAGGCTCGTACCCCTTCTGTTCCCTGTTGCCGCGTTCCGCAATCCCCGTCCGCTCCCGCCCGGCACCAGAGCGGCCCGGCGGGCGGGCGGCGGGTGCCGCCCGCCCACCGGCACCGGGTCAGTCCTTGAACAGCTTGTAGATGTCGTCGGGCGCCTCGACCACGTCGCCAGCCGGGGGCTGCTGCATGGCAGTGGCCGCGCCGTAGTCGGCGTAGTTGACCTTCACCTCGTGCGCCTTGTCCTCGGGCGTGCAAGGTCGTGCTCGATCCCGGAAAGTGTGGCCTCCTACTCGTAACGAGGCCACACTTTCCCTGATCGAGCACGACCTTGTTCCCCGGTCCAGCGCGATCGTGTGCGCTCGTGTGCGCTCGTACGGACCCAGATCACGCCAGGGGCTCGCCAGGGCCGGACGTGACCGCAGGGAGCAAGCCTGAACGCCCGGAGCAGGCGGGGCCAGGCGAACCCCACCCCACTCTCACCCACGCCGAACCGACAGCGCCGAGCCGAGGCAGGTCGACTTCGACCAGGCTCTAGCGGACGGCGTCGGCGAGCCGGCGCAGCTCGTTCTCCCGGGCGTCGCCGACCACGATCACCGTACGGTCCGGTTCGAGCAGCACGAGAGCCTGCTCGTTGCCCCGGGCGGTGTACCGCTGCCAGCTGCGCCCGCCCAACTCGGTGGGGCCCTGGGGCTGCCCCTCGGCGGTCAGCTCGACGGGCAGCAGGCGCTCGGGCGGCACGTTGCTCTGCACGACTTGGGCGCCCCGCCCCTCCGGGGTCAGGTAGCCGATCCGCAGGCTGGAGCCGCCCTCGACGCTGCGGTAGCTGGCGCTGACCGTCTTCCAGTCGTCGCCGAGCCCGGTGGGCTGGCTCACCGGGAACGCGTTGGCCGCGCGGGCCTGCTCCAGCGCCGGGGCGGGGTCGACGGTGCTCGGCTGGTCGCCGCCGAGGAAGCCCCGGTAGAAGGCGAGCAGCAGGACGATGGGGACCAGCAGCACCAACAGCGAGATCGCCATGTCCTTCGGCGACCGCTCGGACCTGCTCTTCTCCTTGCCGGCTGCCGGCCGGCCCCCGGGCCGACCCGGGAACACCACCGGCCCGCCGGGGGGCGGCGCGGGGTGCTCGTCCGGACCGGCCGGAGATGGCGCGGGGTGCTCGTCCGGACCGGCCGGGCGGGCGGGCGCCGGCTCGACCAGGGCCGGCTCCCCGGCCACGGCCGGCGGGGTCGGCTCCGACGGAGCGGGCGTCGCAGGGGTCGGCTCGGCGGGGGTGCGCTCGGCGGGCTGTGCGGGATCCACCTCCCCATTCTTCCAGGCCTCCGACGAACGGGAAGCGGCCCACCACCGCCGGCGGCCGGCGCGTCTCCTGGCCGGCCGGGGCGAGCGGGAGGAACGGGGTGCTCCGTCCCACCACCGGTTGGCGGGAAGGTGGCCACCAACGCCCCGACCCGGCGATAGGTTGACGATCGTGTGAGGATCAGCGACAAAACTGGCGGTGGCGACGGCCGCATGCCGCCGGTCCACCCCGCAAAGTCGCGAGGAGGAAGCCGTCATGACGAGCACCAGGACGCGTACCCCCCAGGATCTGGACCGCAATCTCGCCCTCGACCTGGTTCGGGTCACCGAGGCCGCGGCGATGGCCGCCGGCCGGTGGGTCGGCCGGGGCGACAAGGAGGGCGGCGACGGGGCTGCCGTCGACGCCATGCGCAAGCTGATCAACTCGATCCCGATGCGGGGCGTCGTGGTGATCGGCGAGGGCGAGAAGGACAACGCCCCGATGCTCTTCAACGGCGAGGAGGTCGGCGACGGCACCGGCCCCGAGGTGGACGTCGCCGTGGACCCGGTCGACGGGACCACCCTGATGAGCAAGGGCATGCCGAACGCGCTCGCCGTGCTCGCGGTGGCCGAGCGTGGATCGATGTTCGACCCGAGCGCCGTCTTCTACATGGAGAAGCTGGCCGTCGGCCCGGCCTACGCCGACGTGGTCGACATCAACGCCGGGGTCGCCGACAACCTGCGCCGGATCGCCAAGGTCAAGGGCACCGACATCTCCGAGGTCACCGTCTGCGTACTGGACCGCCCGCGCCACGACGACCTGGTCACCCAGATCCGCCGCGCCGGGGCCGGCATCCGGTTCATCTCCGACGGCGACATCGCCGGCGCCATCGCCGCCGCCCGCGGCGAGTCGGACGTCGACGTGCTGATGGGCATCGGCGGCACCCCCGAGGGGATCATCGCCGCCTGCGCCCTCAAGTGCATGGGCGGGATGATGCAGGCCAAGCTCTGGCCGACCGACTCCGCGGAGCGGGAGAAGGCGCTCGCCGCCGGGCACGACCTGGACCGGGTGCTCACCACCGACGAGCTGGTCACCGGCGACAACTGCTTCTTCGTGGCGACCGGGGTCACCTCCGGCGACCTGCTGCGCGGCGTGCGCTACCGGGCCGGCGGGGCGTACACGCAGTCGATCGTGATGCGCTCCAAGAGCGGCACGATCCGGGTGATCGACTCGTACCACCGGCTGGAGAAGCTGGCGCTGTACTCGGCGATCGACTTCGACGGTCGTCCGCTGGCCGAGCAGGAGTGACGGCCACCACCACGAACGCGCCGCCGGCTCTGACTGCCGGCCGCCGGATCACCGGCGTCGGGCTGGCCGTCGCCTCCGGGATCGCCGTCGCCGTGCAGTCCCGGATCAACGGCGAGCTGGGCGTACGACTGGCCGACGGGATCGCCGCCGCAGTGGTGTCGTTCGGCCTCGGCCTACTGGTGCTGCTGGTGCTGGTCCCCGCCACCCCCGCCGGGCGGCGGGGCCTGTCCGCGCTGCGGGCCGCGCTGGCGGACGGGTCACTGCGGCCGTGGCAGTGCCTCGGCGGCGTCTGCGGCGCGTTCCTGGTGGCCAGCCAGGGGCTGACCATCGGCACGCTCGGCGTGGCCGTGTTCACCGTGGCGGTGGTCGCGGGGCAGTCCGGAAGCAGCCTGCTGGTAGACCGGGCCGGGATCGGCCCGAC
Organism: Micromonospora sp. NBC_01412; assembly: GCF_045040215.1. Classification (NCBI taxonomy): domain Bacteria; kingdom Bacillati; phylum Actinomycetota; class Actinomycetes; order Micromonosporales; family Micromonosporaceae; genus Micromonospora; species Micromonospora sp. NBC_01412. The sequence goes on along the minus strand of NZ_CP109528.1, from coordinate 4,038,172 downwards.
CGGCCGCCAGGCGGTCACCCCGAACCGCCTGGTCGGCGCGGCGCTGACCGTGCTGGCCGTGCTGCTGGCCGTCGGCGACCGGCTGGGCGACCCTGGCACGCTGGGCCTGGCCGTGCTGCCGCTGCTGGCCGGGGTCGGCCTCGCCTGGCAGCAGGCGGTGAACGGGCGGGTCAGGGCGGCCTCCGGCAGCGCGCTGGCCGCCACGCTGGTCAACTTCACCGTCGGCACCGTCGCGCTGCTCGTCACGTTCGCGGTCGGGGTGGCCGTCCGGGGCGGCCCCGCCGGTGGCCTGCCGACCGAGCCGTGGCTCTACCTCGGCGGGCCGATCGGCATCGTCTTCATCGCGATCGCGGCGGCCATCGTGCGGTTCACCGGGGTGTTGCTGCTCGGCCTGGCCACCATCGCCGGCCAGGTCGTCGGTGCCGTCCTGCTCGACCTGGTGCTGCCGACCGCGGCCTCGCACCCCGGCGTGGCCACGCTGCTGGGTGCCGCGCTCACCCTGGTCGCGGTGCTGGTCGCCGCCCGCGCCCCGGCCCGCCGGCGGTAGGGAGGGCCTCGGCTCAGCGCCGGCGGTCACCGGCCGACGTCCGGTCGACGGGCGGGGTGACGCCGCGCAGGGCCGCGACGGTCTCGGCGAGCGCCCGGTCCAGCGGGGTCGGCGCGAGGCCGAGCATGGCGGTGGCCGCGGTCGAGTCGAGCAGGTACGGCCGGTCGAACTGGTAGGCGGTCTCCCGCAGCTCCCGGGCGAACGGGTTGACCAGCCCGCCCAGCCAGAGCGCCGGGTACGGCAGCCGGGTGAGCCTCGGAGCGGGGGCGCCGGCCAGGGCGGCGGCCAGGTTGGCCAGCTCACGGGCGGAGACCGCAGGCGGGCTGGGCACGTGCCAGGCCCGGCCCCAGGCGCGCTCGTCGGCGGCGGCCGCCACCAGGGTACGGGCGACGTCGTCGACGTACGTCCAGGTGTGCGGGGCGTCGAAGTCGACGGGCAGCACCACCCGGCGGCCGGCGAGCACCCCGGGCAGCAGCATCATCGGCAGCGAGGTGGCACCGGCGCCCAGGTAGTCGGAGCCGCGCACCTCGGTCACCCGGGCCTGGCCCGCGCGGTGGGCGGCCAGCGCCTCGGCCCACATCCGGTTGCGGACCCGCCCCTTCGTGCCGGGGGCCGCGGGCGGGGTCGCCTCGGTCATCGGGCCGTCGACCGGCCCGTACCCGTAGAGGTTGCCGACCGTGGCGAGCACGGCGTCGGTGCGCCCGGCGGCGGCGAGCAGCGCGGCGGCCAGCGGCGGCCAGTCGATCGACCAGCGGTGGTACGCCGGGTTGGCGCAGTTGTAGAGGGCGACCGCGCCCTCGGCGAGGGCGGCGAGCCGGTCGGGGTCGGCGGCGTCGGCGGCGACCCGCTCGACGCCCGGGTGGTCCGGGCCGGTCCCGCGCCGGGTGACCACCCGGACCCGCTCGCCGGCAGCCGCGAGGAGACGGGCGGTGGCGGTGCCGACGGGCCCGGCGCCGACGATCAGATGCAGCGACATCACAGATCACCTTTCGAAGCATGAGTACGACTAGAGAGCACTGCTCTCGTTGTGGCCCACCCAGCATGCCGCCCAGCCCGGCCGTTCGTCAAGAGCAGTGCTCTCTGTTTTGATGGCCGCTCTCGACTGTGGCAGAGTGAGGACCATGCCCGCCTCCTCGATCCGCGCCCGGGTCCGCGCCGAGATGCTCGACGAGATCAAGGCCGTCGCCCGCCGGCACCTCGCCAGCGACGGGGCGAACCTCAGCCTGCGGGCGGTGGCCCGGGACATGGGGATGGTGTCCTCGGCGATCTACCGCTACTTCCCGAGCCGGGACGACCTGCTCACCGCGCTGATCATCGATGCGTACGACACGCTGGGGGCGGCGGTGGAGTCGGCCGACGCGGGCGCGGACCGGCTCGACCTGCGGGGGCGCTGGCACGCGGCGTGCCGGGCGGCCCGCGACTGGGCCCTGGCCCACCCCGCCGAGTACGCGCTGCTCTACGGCAGCCCGGTCCCCGGGTACGCCGCCCCGGACGACACCGTCGGGCCGGCCCAGCGCCCGCCGGCCATCCTGGTCGGCATCCTGCGCGACGGCGTGGCCGCCGGGCTACTCTCCGCCCCCGACCCGGGGGAGCTGCCGGAGCCGCTCCGGACGGACCTCGCGGAGGTCGCCGACGCCCTCGTCCCCGGGCTGCCGGAGGCGTTGCTCGCCCGGGGGATGGCCGGCTGGACCCAGCTCTTCGGGCTGATCAGCTTCGAGCTGTTCGGCCGGATCAACCGCTCGCTCCCGCACCGCGACGAGTACTTCGACCACCAGACCGCCCTGATGGCCGACCTCATCGGCCTCCCCCGCTGACCCACCCACCCCGCGATCTTGCACTTCCGGCCCCCGGTTCGCCCCTTGTGCACCCTTCGCCCGGGCCGCCACTGCAAGATCGGCGCGTGGGGGTGGGGTGGGGTGGGGGTGGGGTGGGTGGGGGTTAGGTGGGGTCGGAGGAGTGGCCGGGGAAGAGGTGGGCCGACGGGTCGATCGCCACGGCGGCGTTGTTGACCGCGGTGGCCGCCTCGCCGAAGCCCGTGGCGATCAGCCGCACCTTGCCCGGGTACTCGGTGATGTCGCCGGCCGCGAAAACCCGGGGCAGGTTGGTCGCCATCGCGCTGTCCACCACGATGTGCCGGCGGTCCAGTCGCAGCCCCCACTCCGCGATCGGGCCCAGGTCGGCCGTGAAGCCGAGCGCGGCCACCACCGTGTCGACCGGCAGCGTCTCGGCCCCGCCGCCCCGTACGGTGATCTCGGCACCGGTCACCGTGCCGCCCCCGTGCAGGCGGGTGACCTCGGCGTTGACGATGACCCGGACGGGCAGCTCCTGCACCCGGGCGACGGTGCCGGCGTGGGCGCGGAACCTCTCCCGCCGGTGCACCAGCGTCACCGAGCGGGCCAACGGCTGCAACGCCAGCGCCCAGTCGAACGCCGAGTCGCCGCCGCCGACGATCAGCACGTCCCGGTCGGCCAGCGCGGCGGGTTCCGGCACGAAGTAGACGACCCCGGCGCCGGTGAAGCTGTCGGCCACCGGCAGCGGACGCGGGCTGAAGCTGCCCAGACCGCCGGTGACGACCACCGCGCCGCAGGAGAGCTGCTGGCCGTCGGCGAGGCCGAGCACCGGCCGCCCCTCGGCGTGGGACAGCTTCTCGGCCCGGGTGCCGAGCAGGTACCGCGGGTGGAACGGGGCGGCCTGGGCGACCAGGTTGGCCACCAGGTCCCGGCCCTTGACCGCCGGGAGGCCGGCCACGTCGAGGATCAGCTTCTCCGGGTACATCGCGGTGATCTGGCCACCGGCCTCGGGCAGCGCGTCGACCACCGCCACGGAGAGCCCCCGGAACCCGGCGTAGTACGCGGCGAAGAGCCCCGTCGGACCGGCACCGATCACTGCGATATCCACCTCGGACATGACGTACCGTCACTTTCCGCTCACGAATCAACGCGTGCTGGTGCCGACGGTAGGCCCGGCACGGGACCGGGGCAAGCACGTCCCACACCCGGTGTGCCGCCCCCGGGCTACCGGGGGAAGGGGCCGCGTCAGGGCAGGGTGAGCGGGGAGTCCAGGTCGTACGGATCAGACTCGGCCCGGCGGCGCCGGAACAGGATCGCGGCGGCCACGCCACCGACCAGCCCGAAGAGGTGGCCCTGCCAGGAGATCCGCTCGTCGGTGGGGAGGATGCCCAGCAGTTGCCAGCCGTAGAGCAGGCCGACCAGGAGCACCACGCCGAAGTTCCACCAGCTCCGCTCGACCACGCCCCTGGTGAGCAGGATGCCCAGGTAGCCGAAGATGACCCCGCTGGCCCCGACCACGACCGAGTTCGGCGAGCCGGTGAACCACACGCCCAGCCCGCTGACCAGCACGACGACCAGGGTGGACCAGAGGAAGCGCCGGAAGCCGGCGGCCAGCACGAACGTGCCGAGCAGGATCAGCGGCACGCTGTTGCTGTAGAGGTGGTTGAAGTCGGCGTGCAGGAACGGCGAGAAGAGCACCCCGTCCAGCCCGTCGATCCGGCGCGGGATGATGCCGCCGGCCAGGTCGAGGTCGATGCCGAGGCCGGCGTCGAGGCCCTCGACCAGGAAGAGGACCGGCACGACGGCGCACATGGCGACGAAGGCACGGCCGATCGAGGCGTAGAAGGCCTCGGTGCCGAAGCGTCGCGGGTCGCCGCCCGGAGGGTCGCCGTGCAGGGTCACCCCCCAAGAGCTATCAGCAATCCCCGCCGACCGCCACCCGTGGACGCAACGGATCCCGGTACGACGACGGCGGCGGGGGTGCGAACGTCCGCACCCCCGCCGCCGCTATGCCTCGTCGGTCAGTACGAGCCGTTGTTCTGGAAGTAGCTCCACGCGCCACAGGGGCTGTTGTACCGGCCCTTGATGTAGCCGAGGCCCCACTTGATCTGGGTGGCCGGGTTGGTCTGCCAGTCACTGGCGACCGAGCCCATCTTGCTGCCCGGCAGCGACTGGGGGATGCCGTACGCGCCGGAGGAGGAATTGCGGGCCTTGTGGTTCCAGCCGCTCTCCTTGGTCCAGAGCTTCTCCAGGCACGGGAACTGGTCGATGCCGAAGCCGGCGTCGAGCATCAGCGCGCAGCCGATCTTCCGGTTGCCGCCGTACTCGCTGCACGAGGCCGGGATCGGGCCGTCGTACGGCTTGCTCGTCGCCGTCTTCTCCTCGGCGGCCTTCTTCGCCGCCGCCTCGCGCTCCTTCTTGCGGGACGCCGCGGCGGCCTCGGCCTCGCGGGCCCGCTCGGCGGCCTCCTTCGCCGCCTCGGCGGCGCGCAGCTTGGCCTGATACTCAGCGGCCCGCTGCTTGGCGGAGCTGACCCGGTGCTCGGCCTGCCGCTCGCGCTGGTAGTCGTACTCGGCCTGGTCGATCTGGAGGCCGACCTGCGCGGTCAGGCCCTGTTGCTGGGTTTCTCGGTCTTCGCCCAGATAGAAGCCGCCGGCAACGCCCACAGAGAGCAGTGCGACGGCGGCGGTACGGGCGCCGAACCGGCTCCACAGCCGACTCACGAAGTGGTCCCTTCGTCGGGGGCATGGACACGACGCAGCCCCGACCCGCGGAGGGTCGACCCGCGTCGCAAGCGCCCCGACCCTGCCGGTCGCAGCCGACGCACCCGGGTTCCGTCCGCCCCGCCGTCGGACGACGGCGGACGATCTTCCCGGGACGTGGACGCTCGTTGGACACCATTGCGCACAGCGGGACTCATGGGAAACCGTCAGCCCCAATTGTGACTTGGACCACAGGCAGAATCGGGACGAATCGCCATTTAATGGACAAGCATCGCGATCAGAGCGGAATGCCCTCCAACAGGTCGGTCACCATCGCCGCGATGGGAGACCGCTCGGACCGGGTGAGGGTGATGTGCGCGAACAGGGGGTGGCCCCTGAGCGCCTCGATCACGGCGGTCACCCCGTCGTGCCGTCCCACCCGCAGGTTGTCCCGCTGGGCGACGTCGTGGGTGAGGACCACCCGCGACCCCTGGCCGATCCGGGACAGCACGGTGAGCAGCACGCCCCGCTCCAGCGACTGGGCCTCGTCCACGATGACGAAGGCGTCGTGCAGGCTGCGGCCCCGGATGTGGGTGAGCGGCAGGACCTCCAGGATCCCCCGGGCCATGACCTCCTCCAGCACGTTCTCGTGCACCACCGAGCCGAGCGTGTCGAAGACCGCCTGCGCCCAGGGCGACATCTTCTCGGTCTCGGAGCCGGGAAGGTAGCCCAACTCCTGGCCACCGACGGCGTAGAGCGGGCGGAAGACAACCACCTTCTTGTGCCGACGCCGCTCCATCACCGCCTCCAGGCCGGCACACAGGGCCAGCGCGGACTTGCCGGTGCCGGCCCGGCCGCCCAGCGAGACGATCCCGATCGACTCATCCAGCAGCAGGTCGAGGGCGATCCGCTGCTCGGCCGAGCGGCCGTGCACGCCGAACGCCTCCCGGTCGCCCCGGACCAGCCGGACCGTCTTGTCGGGCAGCACCCGGCCCAGTGCGGAGCCACGCGTGGATTGCAGCACCAGCCCGGTGTGGCAGGACAGCCCGGCCGCGGCGTCCACGTCCAGGGCCTCGCCCGCGTAGAGCCGGCCGATCTCGTCCTCGCCCAACTCCAGCTCGGCCATCCCCGTCCAGGTGGGGTCGCTGGCCTGCCCGTGCCGGTACTCGTCGGCGTGCAGCCCGACCGAGGCCGCCTTCACCCGCAGCGGCATGTCCTTGCTGACCAGGGTCACCTCCCGCCCCTCGGCGGCGAGGTTGAGCGCGACCGAGAGGATCCGGGCGTCGTTGGACTCGTTGCGGAAGCCGGGCGGCAGCACGCCGTCGTCGGTGTGGTTCAGCTCCACCCGCAGGGTGCCGCCGTCGTCGTTGGCGGGCACCGGCCGGTCCAGCCGGCCGTGGCGTACGCGTAGCTCGTCCAGCATGCGCAGCGACTGCCGGGCGAACCAGCCCAGCTCCGGATGGTGCCGCTTGCCCTCCAACTCGGAGATGACCACGAGGGGCAGCACCACCTCGTGCTCGGCGAACCGGTGGAACGCCGCCGGGTCCGAGAGCAGGACCGAGGTGTCCAGGACGAACGCCTGGCCGGCTGGTCGGGGCTCCTCAGGCTCGACCGGGGCGGCCGCGCGGCGGCTCCGGGTGGCGCGGCGGGTCGTGGCAGTCGCGGCCGGGGTCTGGTCGGCACCGGCGGGGGTACGGCGAGTCGTCACAGGCCTGCTCCGGCGGATGGGCACCCGGCCATCCGCGTTCCGCCTCGTCCGGTGCCCGGGGACACGGGGTCGGGTGCGGGCCCGTGCGCGAGGTCGCAGATCCGGGCTGGCCGGCTGGCCCGGGGGAACCCCGTGCCATGACTAGACGCTAGCCCCGCCGGGGCGTCCCGGCTAGAGGTTGTCGACTGGATCTCCGGAGGCGGGCCGGCGGACAGGCGCGGCGGACCGGCCGGGATGCATGCCCCCTGCGCGCATCCCGGCCGGTGGGACCACGGTCACCGGTCTGACGTGGCCCCGACGGTGCGCGTCCGCCGCGGACGGCGCACCGTGCTCGTGCCGCTCCGGCTGGAGCCGGCGGTCCACCCCTCCCACTGGCCGGCGGGAGCCGGCGGTTGGGGAGTCCGCCCCTCCTCCTGGCCGGCGGGAGCCGGCGGTCCGGGAGTCCACCCCTCCCACTGGCCGACGGGAGCCGGCGGTCGGGGGTCACGGCCACCGCCGGAAGCCGGCGACGGGCCGGAACCGCCGCCGGGAGCCGGCGGTCGGTCGGGCCGGGTCAGCCCTGCCACCGGATCAGGGCGCCGGTGGGGTGCCGCCCGCTCGCCGTGGCCGGTGCGGCGACCGCCACGGCGCCCCCGCGGGACGGGGCGGCAAAGGATGAGCCGGTGTAGGTGGTGCCCTGCCGGACTGCCTGGCCGCTCCGGTCGCGGGTCTGCGGCGGGCCGGCCAGGGCGGAGGCGATGGCCGCCTGCGCCTCCCGGCGGCGCCGGTTCCAGGCGCCCCGGTCGCCGTCGAAGTACCCCTGCCGGTACCCGAAGCGGTAGCCGATCCGATAGCTGAGCTGCCCGTGCAGCCGGCCGGCCGCGTAACTGGTCGAGCCGAGCACGAGGACGAGGAAGACCGCGAGGAAGGGACTCATCCGGCGGCTCCCCGGCGGGGCGGGAGGGCGGCTGCGCGGCGGGGTGGTGGGGCCGCTGCGCGGCGGGGTGGTGGGCCGTTCACCGTTCCTCCGGCTCGACGAAGGTGGGGTCGGTGGCCAGCAGTCGGTCCAGGTCGTCGGTGCTGACCTCCTCGGTCAGTTCGACGCTGATCCGGCAGCCGTCCAGGACCACCTCGGCGACCGAGGAGCGGCGGATCTCGCCACCGGCGTCGTAGACCCGGACGCTGAGCTCCGGGCAGCCGAGATGGGTTCGCCAGGCGGTCCACTCCGCCCGGTCCCCCACGTTCAGCGACAGGAAACGGCAGCCCCGGGCGAGGTAGAGGCGCCACGGCGCACTCAGCCCGGCGGCCACCCCCTCCGCGATCAGGCCGAAGGCCTGGGCGCGGGTGGCGAGTTCGGTCACCACGCCTCCCTCGTACCGGGTGAGGGACGCATGCGAGCACCAACCGTCTCAGGCACGCGACACACGGTAGATTGTCCCATGGGCGTGACAGTATCAGCTTTTCGTCCGATCGCATCGGCACTGACCGGCAGCCATTCCCGCCCAGGTGAAGCCCTCGAAACCGGTGCGGAACGCTCGGTTGGCACGCCGTACGTGTGTCTCATTCACGTGACACAAACGCGCCCGGCGACCAGACCGGACGTGAGTGGTCGTACCGTCACGGAGTGACCGAGAGCGCTCAGGCCCGGAAGATCGCCTTCGCCACCTTCGTCCGCCGGGCCCTCGACGACTCCCGGGCCATGCGCGCCTGGAGCGGCACCGAGGTCTCCCGGCGCACCGGCGTCTCTCGCCAGACCATCAACCGCTGGGTCCGGGGGGACTGGGTCAGCGACCCGGAGGCCGAGCGGGTGGTCGCCTTCTGCGAGGGCCTCGGCCTCAACCCGACGGCCGCCTTCGCGGCGCTGGGCTGGGACCGGACGGCCACCCCACGCCCCGCACCCGGCCCACCCCCGATGGACCCGGACGTGGAGGCGCTGCTGCGCCGGCTGATCGACCCGAACGTGTCGGACGCGGAGAAGTTCCACATCCGGGAAACCATTCGTTACCTCGCTTATCGCCCAACTCTCCCCGTCGATGTCCGAAAAAGGGGTAATCGGGCGGGCTAGTTCCTCAGATGGCGAAAGAACGGCAAGTCGAACCCAATCGTTTGCCTTCGGGGGAGGAACGGGAGCGCTAGCGTCCCTATTCGTACTGCTTGGGCTCGTCGTCGGCGGGGGGACGGGACAAGGCCGAACTCAGCCCTGCGGGACAGAAGGAGGGGTCTGTCCATGACCCTGAAGTGGTTGGCAGTCGTGGTCGCGGTGGTGTCCCTGACATCGGCCGTGACCGGCAACCTGGTGATCGGCGTGGTCGGCGGCGGGCAGCTTCCCGTGGTCGCCAACGTCCTCGCGCTCACCACCGCCGGCACGGCGGTCGTCCTGGCCGTCGTCGCCGAGCTGCACGACCGGCTCAACGACCGGATCGGCGCGCTCACCGAGTTCCTGGTGGCCCGGCTCAACGAGATCGAGGCGCGCACCGGCGACCGGAACACCGGTTTCGTGGAGGGCTACCTGCTCAGCCACGGCCAGGACGCCGAGGTGGTGCCGTTCGGACGCCGGGGTCGGGGAGCCGCCGAACGCTGACCTGGACCGGGCCGGGAGACTCGTCTCGACCACGAATACGCCGCCCACTCCGGGGTACGCTTTCGCCCGTGCCGCCGTCGAATCTGGGCAACCAGCAACCGAAGATCCCGTTGGACGCCGGCCGGGCCTGGCGGGCGACCGCCGGCCGGGCGGCCGACACCGTCCTCTTCTTCGACTTCGACGGCACACTCGCGCCCGTCGACGACGATCCGACGGCGGTGCGGCCGGCCCCGAAGGTGCTGGCAGCGATCGAGGCCCTCGCGCCACTGGTCCGCCGGATCGCGATCGTCTCCGCCCGGCCGGTGGAGTTCCTCCGCGACCACCTCGGCGGGCTGGACGGCGTCGACCTCTACGGCCTCTACGGGCTGGAGCACAGCCACTCCGGCGGCGAGACGGTCACCGAGCCGGCGGCGCTGCCCTGGGTGCCGACCATGCGGGAGCTGGCCGACCTCGCCCGCGCCGAGCTGCCGCCCGGGGCGCTGGTCGAGTTCAAGCGGCTCTCCGTGGCGCTGCACTGGCGCACCGCCCCGCAGCTCGGCCCCGCCGTGCAGGAATGGGGCCGGGCGCAGGCCGAGCGGCTCGGCCTGCGCGTCCAGGCCGGCCGGATGGTGCTGGAGATCAAGCCGCCGGTCGACGGAGACAAGGGCCTGGTCATCGTCGAGGTGGTCCGGGACGCCGGCGTCGCCTGGTACTTCGGCGACGACGTCTCCGACATCAAGGCGTTCGCGGCGCTGCGCGCCCGCGCGGCGGCGGACCCGGAGTTCCTCGGGGTCTGCGTGGCGGTGGCGAACCCGGAGACCGGCCACGAGGTCGCCGAGGCCGCCGACCTCACGATCGACTCCCCCGCCGCCCTCGGCGACTTCCTCACCGAGGCCCTCCCCCACCTCCGCTGACGACGTCCACCCCGCCGATCTTGCATCCTCGGCCCGGACGAAGCCGACAAAGGGGACGGAACGGGGGCCCCGAGTGCAAGATCGCGGGGAACGGGGGCGGGTCAGACGCCGAAACGGCGCTGGCGGGTGGCGTACGAGCGCAGCGCGCGGAGGAAGTCGACCCGGCGGAAGTCGGGCCAGTTCAGCTCGCAGAAGTAGAACTCCGAGTGGGCCGACTGCCACAGCATGAAGCCCGACAGCCGCTGCTCGCCGCTGGTCCGGATGATCAGGTCCGGATCCGGCAGGCCACGGGTGTAGAGGTGCTCGGAGATGTGGTCGACGTCCAACGCCTCGGCCAGTTCCTCGATGGTCCCGCCGGCCGCGGCGTGCTCCAGCAGCAGCGAGCGGACCGCGTCGGCGATCTCGCGCCGGCCGCCGTACCCGACGGCGATGTTGACCTGGGCGCCGCCGACGCGCTCCCGGGTCCGCTCCTCGGCCGCCTTGAGCGCCGCCGCGTGCTGCGCCGGCAGGACGTCGAGCGCCCCGACCATCCGCAGCCGCCAGGGGTTGCCCTCCTCGGCCAGCTCGGTGCTCAGGTCCTCGATGATCTGGAGCAGCGGATCCAGCTCCTCCGCCGGCCGGGAGAAGTTCTCGGTGGAGAGCAACCAGAGCGTCACGTGCCCCACCCCGGCGGCGTCACACCAGCGCAGCAGCTCCTTGATCCGCTCCGCGCCCATCCGGTGCCCGTCGTTGGGGTCGACGAGGCCCATCTCCCGCGCCCAGCGGCGGTTGCCGTCGCACATCACGCCCACGTGCCGGGGCACCGGCTTGCCCGCGAGCGTGGCCGTCAGCCGCCGCTCGTACACGGAGTAGAGGAGGTTCCGTAGAGTCATCACCTTGCAGAGTAGCGACCCGCCACCCGGATCAGTCCCGCGGTGGCCCATCCCGGCCCGAGAGGCCGATGCCGATCATCGCGAGGGTGCGCGCGTCCAGCCGGCCGTCGCCGAGGCCCAGCCCGACGACGGTGCCGAAGACCCGCTCGTCGCGGCGGGCCGCGCGCACCGCCCCGTCGACCACCCACCGCCGCCGAGCCAGCCGGGCCGCCGCCGAGCTGTGCCGCAGGTGGGCGCCGAGCCGACGGCGTAGGGCGTCGGCGTACCGTCGGGCGGCCCCGCCCGGGTCGCCGGCCGCCGCCGCGCCGGCCAGCGCGCCGGAGAGCAACGCGTAGAAGATCCCCTCCCCGGTGAACGGGTTGATCAGCGACAGCGCGTCCCCGGCGAGCACCAGCCGACCCCGGCCCGGCGACGGGCGGTGGGTGGACAGCGGCAGGTGGTGGGCGCGCAGGGCGGTCACCGTGGCCGGGTCGGTGCCGGGCAGCAGCACGGCCAGCCGGTCCAGCAGGTGGGCGCGGGTCAGCGGCTCGCCCCGCAGCACCTCCCCGTACCCGACGTTCGCCCGCCCGTCGCCGATCGGGAATGACCACGCGTACGCCGGCCAGCGCGGCGCCGAGGTGACGATGAGCTGCTCGGGCGGGCCCGGCCGAGCCGGGGCGTACCCCCGGACGGCCAGCGCCAGATGGCGGTCCGGGTTCGGCGGGTGGCCGAGCGCCCGGCGGACCACCGACCCGGCGCCGTCCGCGCCGACCACCGCCCGCGCGGCGATGTCGCCGTCGAGCACCACCCGCCCGTCGAGCACCTCGACCCGGCGCACCGCGTGCCGGCGCAGCTCCGCGCCGGCAGCCACCGCCGCCGCCGCCAGTCGGGCGTCGAAGACCTTACGGGGCACCGTGTACGCGGGCCGGGGCAGCGGCCGGGCCACCGCGCCGCCCCCGGGCCCGACCAGCCGCAGCCGGGGCAGCGGGGCGTACCCGTCGACGGCGTCGGTGACGCCCAGCCCGGCGAGGACGTCCAGCGCGTGCGCGGCGATGCCGTCCCCGCACGCCTTGTCCCGGGGGAAGTCGGCCCGGTCCAGCAGCAGCACCCGGGCCCCGGCCCGGCGGGCCGCCAGCGCGGCGGCCGCCCCGGCCGGGCCCGCCCCGACCACCGCCACGTCGTACTCGTCGGTCATGCCGCCTCCCCTGCTTCCTGCGCTCAGCCCGGCACGCCGGACGGCGCGCCACGACCTGCTCCGTGCGCTCAGCCCGGCACCCCCGCCCCTCGACCCAGCCGGCGCGCCACGACCTGCCCGGTGCGCTCAGCCCGGCACGCCCGGCCCCTCGACCCGGCCGGCGCGCCACAACCCGTACAACGTCAGGGCGGCGGCGGCGAGCATGGGCCCGCCGTCGCGAACCAGTCCGTCGACGCCGAGCAGCCACCAGCACAGCGGCAGGTCGACGGCGAGCACGCCGAGGGTGATCGCCACCAGCAGCGACCGGGCCCAGCGCTTGCCGCGCATGAGGAAGGCGGTGCAGAGCAGCACGAGGTAGCTGACCCCGATGCCGGCGGCGAACCAGAACAGCACGGCGGGCACGGCGGCCAACCGGCCGTCCAGGATCGCGCCGGTGGCGACCAGGGCCGGGACCAGCATCAACGGGCTGTACGTGAACGCGGCGACCCGGCTGGTGAGCAGCCAGCCGGTGACCGGCGGGCGCTTCGGGGCGACCTCCCGCCAGGAGATCGTCCCGCCGGAGACGACCAGGCCCTTGCGGTGCCGGACCAGATGACCGGCGACCGCATCCGAGCGGTACAGCAGCCAGACCACGGCCACGCAGAGCGCGGCCAGCAGGGCGAAGCCGAGCAGCCCGGGCAGTGGCGGCACGCCCTGCCGGGGCACCACCAGCCGGCCCACCGCGAAGACCGTGGTGACGGCGAGGATCAGCCCGAACGGCCTGGCCACGGTGCGGCCCCGGTGGACGTGCCCGATCAGCACCAGGAAGCCGAGCGAGCGGAGCATCGCCCAGCCGGTGCGTACCGCGAGCCCGAACTCCTGCTCCGGGGCGTACCACCAGTTGAGCAGCTCGACCACGACGGTGGCCGCCGCCGTCACGGCGAGCAGGGTGGTCAGTGCCCGGACGGCGGACGGCCGCCGGACCTGGGTCTCGGCGGCCGTCCTCATGGGATCAGATTGTGCCCCGTACGGGGGCGGATCACACCTACCGCGTCGGCTGCTCCGCGTCGAGCCGGGCGCGCAGCGCGTCCAGCTCGGCCCAGAGCACGCCGGGGAGCTTGTCCCCGAACTTCTCGAACCACTCGGTGATCAGCGGCAGCTCCGCGCGCCACTCCTCCGGGTCGACCTTCAGCGCGATCCGCACGTCCTCCGGGGTCATGTCGAGGCCCTCGACGTCCAGCGCGTCCTGTGCCGGGACCATGCCGATCGGCGTCTCCACCGCGTCGGCCCGGCCCTCCAGCCGCTCGACGACCCACTTGAGCACCCGCGAGTTCTCGCCGAAGCCCGGCCAGAGGAAGCTGCCCTCGGCGTCCTTGCGGAACCAGTTGACGTAGTAGACCTTCGGCAGCTTGGACTCGTCGCCGTCGGTGCCCTTGCCCATCTCGATCCAGTGCCGGAAGTAGTCCCCGGCGTTGTAGCCGATGAACGGCAGCATGGCCATCGGGTCACGGCGCACCACGCCCACCGCGCCGGACGCGGCGGCGGTGGTCTCCGAGGACAGCGTCGCGCCCAGGTAGACGCCGTGCACCCAGTCCCGGGCCTCGGTGACCAGCGGGATGGTGTCCCGGCGGCGACCGCCGAACAGGATCGCGTCGATCGGCACGCCGTTGGGGTCGAAGTAGTCGTCGGCCAGGATCGGGCACTGCGTGATCGGGGTGCAGAACCGGCTGTTCGCGTGCGAGGAGAGGCTGTCGCTCTGCGGCGTCCAGTCGTTGCCCTTCCAGTCGACCAGGTGCGCCGGCGGCTCGCCCATCCCCTCCCACCAGATGTCGCCGTCGTCGGTGAGGGCGACGTTGGTGAAGACGGAGTTGCCGCGGTCCAGCGTCCGCATCGCGTTGGCGTTGGTCTTCCAGTCGGTGCCCGGGGCGACGCCGAAGAGGCCGTACTCCGGGTTGACCGCGTAGAGCCGGCCGTCCGGGCCGAAGCGCATCCAGGCGATGTCGTCGCCGATGGTCTCGACCTTCCAGCCCGGGATGGTCGGCTCCAGCATCGCCAGGTTGGTCTTGCCGCACGCCGACGGGAACGCCCCGGCGACGTGGTAGACCCGCCCCTCGGGCGAGGTGATCTTCAGGATCAGCATGTGCTCGGCGAGCCAGCCCTCGTCGCGCCCCATCACGCTGGCGATGCGCAGCGAGTAGCACTTCTTGCCGAGCAGCGAGTTTCCGCCGTAGCCGGAGCCGAAGGACCAGATCTCCCGGGTCTCCGGGAACTGGGAGATGTACTTCGTCTCGTTGCACGGCCAGGCGACGTCCTGCTGGCCGGGGGCGAGCGGCGCGCCGATGGAGTGCAGCGCGTGGACGAAGTCCGCGTCGTCGCCCATCGCCTCCAGGACCTTCGCGCCCATCCGGGTCATGATGCGCATCGAGGCCACCACGTACGGGCTGTCGGTGATCTCGACGCCGAACATGGGGCTCTCGGCCTCGACCGGGCCCATGCAGAACGGGATGACGTACATGGTGCGCCCGCGCATGCAGCCGCGGTACAGCTCGGTCATCGTCCGCTTCATCTCGGCCGGCGCCATCCAGTTGTTGGTGGGGCCGGCGTCCGCCTCGTCCACGGAGCAGATGAAGGTGCGCTCCTCGACCCGGGCGACGTCCGACGGGTCGGTGCGGGCGTAGAACGAGTTGGGCTTCTTCTCCGGGTTGAGCCGGATCAGGGTGCCGTTGTCGACGAGCTCGTCGGTGAGGCGGCGCCACTCCTCGTCGGACCCGTCCACCCACACGACCCGGTCCGGGGTGGTCAGTTCCGCTACTTCTCGGACCCAGGTGAGCAGTTCGGGGTGGGACGTCGGGGCCTGATCGATACCTCGAACGGTAGCCGGAGCAACCATGACACATCTCCTTGTGGTCGACGCTGACCGATCTATGGGATGCACGAGTTGGGACGGCGCGAGGCGTCGCCTTCGTGGAAACCTGGGATTGGCCTCAGCGTAAACCGGGCGACGTCGCGAGTCAGTGGGACTGGTTGTGAAGAACTGCACAAGGTACGGCCACGCTGCGGCATCACGATCTGATACCCGCTTTCGCGCGCAGTTTCACGCAAATCCTTCGGTGAACCTTCACCGAGATCTCCGCCGCCCGGGCGGCTTCGGGTCGACCTCGATGGGTGACGCGGGTGGGCAGCGTCACGACGCGGGTGAACCGACACCTCGGTGACACGGTGAACCGAAGCCAAAACCGCGCGACGGGTGTCCCACATCCATTCGGCAACCCATCCACAATTGGCCCACCGCGGGTTACGGTGTGCTCACCGACGCGCGTCGACCTCACGGCGGCGCCGGCCGGCCCCGCGCCCCCGCAGCGCGCCGGGCGGCCGGTCGCCCGTTGGTGCCCGCCTCCGGAGGGCGGAACCGGTACGCTCGGCGGGTGGCCGCGACGATGACCGGGGACCAGTCAGGCCCCCCGCCGACCCGCCCGGGTCCCGTACGCGCCCTGATCGACCGCTTCGGTCATCTGGTCCGCGAGCTCAGCAAGTTCGCGACCGTGGGCAGCGTCGCCTTCCTCGTCGACTTCGCCCTCTTCAACTACCTGACCAACGCCCGGGGCGTGGAGCAGGTGACCGCGAAGACGATCTCCACCGTGATCGCCGCGACCGTCGCCTTCGTCGGCAACCGGTTCTGGACGTGGCGGCACCGCCAGCGTTCCAACCCCGCCCGCGAGTACGCCCTCTTCTTCTTCTTCAACGCGATCGGCCTGGGCATCGCGGTGGCCTGCCTGGCGATCAGCCGGTACGGCCTCGGTGCCCTCTGGCCCGACGTGTTCCAGACCGCCCTCGCCGACAACGTCGCCAGCTTCGTCGTCGGCACCGGCCTCGGCACCCTGTTCCGGTTCTGGTCGTACCGACGGTT
Source organism: Micromonospora sp. NBC_01412 (assembly GCF_045040215.1). Classification (NCBI taxonomy): domain Bacteria; kingdom Bacillati; phylum Actinomycetota; class Actinomycetes; order Micromonosporales; family Micromonosporaceae; genus Micromonospora; species Micromonospora sp. NBC_01412. The sequence continues at coordinate 4,022,040 of NZ_CP109528.1, read as the reverse complement.
CGTCTTCGTCGAAGCGGGAACCCAGACCGTCGAAGCGGGAACCCAGACGGTCACGGAAGCGGTCCACGACCGGGAACCCCAGGCGTGACCTGCCGCCCCTCTCGTCCGGCCGGGCCGAACCGGCCCCGCCCACTCGCCTAAGGTGTTGCGCATGCGTCTTGTCCGTCTGCTGCCCGAGCGCTGGCAGAAGTTCATCCACGAGGCGCTCAAATTCGGCATCGTCGGCGGCATCAACACCGTCATCAATTACGCGGTGTTCAACGCGCTGGCACTCACCGTTTTCCGGGACGGTCAGCTCAAGGCGACGGGCATCGCCACAGTGGTGGCGACGATCACGTCGTATCTGATGAATCGCCACTGGACGTACCGGGATCGCCCGAAATCGGCACTGCGTCGCGAATACGCCCTTTTCTTCCTGTTCAACGCGACCGGACTAATCATCGAACTCGGCGTCCTGGCGGCGGCCAAGTACGGCCTCGGCATGACCAGCCTGCTCGCCCTGAACGTGGCGAAGACCGGCGGCGTGCTGCTGGCCACCCTCTTCCGCTTCTGGTCGTACCGGACGTTCGTCTTCCAGCCCGCGCCGGTCGAGCCGCAGGCGGACACCTGGCACACCATTCCTCGAGACGAGTGGGACACGATGGCCGAGATGGACCCGGTCGCCGAGCTGGCCGAGTCGGTCAGCGAGCTGGAGGAGGCCGAGCCCGGACCCGTCCCGCGCCGGCCGGCGGCCCGCCGCGACGGCGCCGCCCCCACCCAGGGGCGTCCCGCGCCGGTCGACGCCGCGCTCGGGGCCGCGCTCGACGGTGAGCTGGCGGCGGAACTCGCCGACGAGCTGCACGCCGGCACGCGCCGGCACCGGCGGTGAGCCGCGACATGACCGACATCGCCACGCCGGGGACCGACCCCGACCGCCCCGGCCTCACCACGCCACAGCCCGGTCCCGACCGTCCCGGCCTCGCCACGCCACAACCTGGCCCCGACCGCCCCGGCTTCGCCACGCCACAGCTCGGTCCCGACCGTCCCGGCTTCGACGGGCCGGAAACGGGCCCTGCCGGTGCTGACCCGACCACCCGGGATCAGGCCGGACGGGTCATCCCGGACCAGACCGGCACCACCAGCACCGGGCCGGCGCCGAGCCAGGGCCGACCGGCCGTCCCGGACCAGGGCCGACCGGCCGTCCCGGACCAGGGCCGACCGGCCGTCCCGGACCAGGGCCGACCGGCCGTCCCGGACCAGGGCCGACCGGCCGTCCCGGACCAGGCCGCCGGCCCGAACCGCCCGCAACAGGACGGGTCTACCGTCGCCGCACCGGCTGGGACCGCCGGGGCCGCCGGACCGGTCAGCCCGGAGCAAGCCGTTCTCGGCATGCCGCCACCCCACCAGAAGACACCGGCCGCGACGCCGGGCGACAGCGCCGTCCCGCCGTCCCCGGCGGCTCCTCCGGTGCGCTCGGGCACGGGCACACCGGCCGAACTGTTCTTCGAGGACCTGACCCCCGGGCGAGCCTTCGACCTGGGCGTGGTGCGGGTGGACGGCGACGAGATGGTCGCCTTCGCCCGCCGGTTCGACCCGCAGTGGTACCACGTCGACCCCGAGCAGGCCGCCGCGAGCCACCACGGCGGGCTGATCGCCAGCGGCTTCTACACGGTCAGCCTCTTCATGCGCGCGTACGTCGACCACGTGCTGGCCCGGGCCGCGGCCGACGCCTCCCCCGGCTTGGAGGAGCTGCGTTGGCTGGCCCCGGTGCGGGCCGGCGACCGCCTGGCGGTGCGCCTGGACGTGGTGGGCAGCCGCCCGTCCGCCGCCCGGCCCGGGCTGGGCACCGTCAGCCTCACCGGCACGATGTTCCGCCTCGGGCCGGACGACCAGCCAGACCGCGAGGTGCTCCGCACCCGCTTCCGCGGCTGGTTCACCCTCCGCCCCACCTAACCCCCCAACCCAACCCCAACCCCCAACCCCAACCCACCCCCGCGCCCCCGGCGCAGGCTCACGCGGTGATCAAGAGGTTTGCGTCACCAGACGTACCATCCCGACGTAAACCTCTTGATCAACCCTGCGGGGGGGGGACCACGCGGGGGCCCGCGGGGGGCCGCGCGGGGGGTGGGGGTGGGGTGGGTTAGGGGGTGGGGTCGCGGAGGGGTTTGCCCTCGCGCATGTCGGCGAGGATCTCGCGCATCTCGCCGTCGCCGAGGGAGTGCCGGTCGTGGTGTGCCTCGACCAGCTCGTACAGCTTGGTCTGCACCCGGTCCACTCCCGGGACGTCGGTCAGCATCGACTGGCCGCGTTCGCCGGCCGACTCGATGGTGAGCGTGCCGCAGCCGACCAGCCGCTCGACGAAGCGCTGGCTCATCGCGTGGTCGTTGATCCGGGTGAGCGGGATGTCCCGCCGGTCCCGCGAGAGCACCCCCTGTTGGAGCAGCACCCGCTCGTTGGTGAACAGGTAGTGCGTGCTGCGCCAGACCAGGAACGGCCAGAGCCCGAACCAGAGCACGAGCAGCAGGGCGAGCCCCGCGACCACGTACATGGCGATGGTCGAGGCCTCGCCGTCCGGCAGCAGGAGCCAGGCCGCCACCACGGCGGCGACGGCGAGCACCAGCACCAGCACCGGCCGCACCAGCGCCTTCCAGTGCGGATGCAGGTGCAGCACGACGTGCTCGTCCTCGGTGAGCACGTCTTCGGGGAACGCCACAGGAACCTCCTCGCAGAACGGACGCGCTGACCGTAACCGGTCGACGCCCGCGGTTGGATCAGCCGGTGCGGTGGTTCCCACCGTGGCGGCTAGCGCAGGTGCAGGACGTCGCCGGCCGCGAGGGCGCGCGGGCCGGCGGGGGTGTCGACGATGAGCTGGCCGTCGGGGTCGACGCCGGTGGCGGTGCCGGTGACCTCGTCGCCGCCGGGCAGCAGCACCCGCACCGGCCGACCGACGGTGCCGCAGGCCGCCAGGTAGGCGTCGCGCAGGCCGCTGGCCAGCGCGTCCCCGCCGGCGGAGCGCCACCGGTCGTACCAGTCGGCGAGGGAACGCAGCAGGGCGCGCAGCAGCGGATCCCGGTCGGTGGCGGCGGCCCCGGCCAGTCGCAGCGAGGTGGCGGGCAGGCCGGTCGGGTTCTCCGGCAGCTCGTCGGCCCCCAGGGTGACGTTGAGGCCGATGCCGAGCACGACCGCCGTCGGCCGGTCCGGGGCCGGGCCGGGCACCGCCTCGGCCAGGATGCCGGCGCACTTCGCGTCGCCGACGAGCAGGTCGTTGGGCCATTTCAGGGCGGCGTCCAGCTCGGCCAGCCGGGTCACCGCCTCGACCAGTGCGACGCCGGCGAGCAGCGGCAGCCAGCCGTACCCCGAGGCCGGGGCCGGCGGCCAGCCGCGCTCCGCGACGGCCTCGCCGGGCCGCAGCAGCACGCTGGTCGCGATGCCCGCCCGGGGCGGTGACTGCCAGGCCCGGCCGCGCCGACCCCGACCGGCGGTCTGCCGCTCGGCGACCACGACCAGCCCCTCAGGCTCCCCCGCCTGGGCCGCCTCGGCGACGTCGGCGTTGGTGGAGCCGGTCTCGGTGCGCAGGTCGAGGTGCCGCCAGGGCCCGTGCGGGGCGACCAGCGCGCGGCGCAGCCGGGCCGCCGACAGCGGCGGGCGGTCCAGGTCGGTGTACGGCGAGCCGGGCATTCCGTCAGCCTACGGCCCGCCCCGGCGGCCGGCCGGGTCCCTTCGGCGGAGCCCGCACTGAGGCGTACTGCACACCGGCGTCGGCCTGAACCATCGTTATATTCCCTGGGTGACTACCGAGACCGGGATCAACATCCACAGCACCGCCGGCAAGCTGGCGGACCTGGAGCGACGGGTCGACGAGGCGGTGCACGCCGGGTCGGCGCGGGCGGTCGAGAAGCAGCACGCGCGGGGCAAGAAGACCGCCCGGGAGCGGATCGAGATGCTGCTCGACGAGGGCTCCTTCGTCGAGCTGGACGAGTTCGCCCGGCACCGGTCCACCAACTTCGGCCTGGAGCGGACTCGCCCGTACGGCGACGGGGTGATCACCGGCTACGGCACGGTCGACGGACGGCGGGTCTGCGTCTTCTCCCAGGACTTCACGGTCTTCGGCGGCTCCCTCGGCGAGGTCTTCGGCGAGAAGATCGTCAAGGTGATGGACCTGGCCATGAAGATCGGCTGCCCGGTGGTCGGCATCAATGATTCCGGCGGGGCCCGGATCCAGGAGGGCGTCGCCTCGCTCGGCCTCTACGGCGAGATCTTCTTCCGCAACGTGCGGGCCAGCGGCGTCATCCCGCAGGTTTCCCTGATCATGGGGCCGTGCGCGGGCGGCGCGGTGTACTCCCCGGCGGTCACCGACTTCACCGTGATGGTCGACCAGACCTCGCACATGTTCATCACCGGTCCGGATGTGATCAAGACGGTCACCGGCGAGGACGTGGCGATGGAGGAGCTGGGCGGCGCGCGGACGCACAACTCGCGCAGCGGCAACGCGCACTACCTCGGCGCGGACGAGGAGGACGCGGTCGGGTACGTCAAGGCGCTGCTGTCGTACCTGCCGTCGAACAACATGGACGAGCCGCTGGTGTTCGATGCCCCGGCCGACCTGACGGTCACGGACTCCGACCGCGAGCTGGACACCCTGATCCCGGACTCGGCCAACCAGCCGTACGACATGCACCGGGTGATCGAGCACGTCCTCGACGACGGCGAGTTCCTGGAGGTCCAGCCGCTCTACGCGCAGAACCTGGTGGTCGGCTTCGGCCGGGTCGAGGGCCGCCCGGTCGGCGTGGTCGCCAACCAGCCGATGCACTTCGCCGGCATCCTCGACATCGCCGCGTCGGAGAAGGCCGCCCGGTTCGTGCGCACCTGCGACGCGTTCAACGTCCCGGTGCTGACCTTCGTGGACGTCCCCGGGTTCCTGCCCGGAACCGGCCAGGAGTGGGACGGCATCATCCGCCGGGGCGCCAAGCTGATCTACGCGTACGCCGAGGCCACCGTCCCGAAGGTCACCGTGATCACCCGCAAGGCGTACGGCGGGGCGTACGACGTGATGGGCTCCAAGCACCTCGGCGCGGACCTGAACTTCGCCTGGCCGACCGCGCAGATCGCGGTGATGGGCGCGCAGGGCGCGGTGAACATCCTGTACCGCTCGGAGCTGGCGAAGGCCGACGATCCGGCCGCCGTGCGGGCCGAGAAGATCGCCGAGTACGAGGACACCTTGGCCAACCCGTACATCGCCGCCGAGCGCGGGTACATCGACTCGGTGATCTCGCCGCACGAGACGCGTACCCAGATCGTCCGCGCGCTGCGGGTGCTGCGCACCAAGCGCGAGACGCTCCCGCCGAAGAAGCACGGCAACATCCCGCTGTAGGCGGGTGACGGGGCTCCTGTCGGGCGCACGTGCCCCGGCAGGAGCCCTCGTCGACGCCGGTCCTCAGCAGGACGGGTTGGCGGCGACGCACAGCCGCCGGGCGGCGGTACGACCCAGTTCGAGCAGCTCCGCGTCGCTCGTCCAGCGGAGGGAACTCGGCAGGTCGACGCCCAGCCCGGACGCCGGCACGATGACGGTGACCAGGTCCCCGACCCGGACGACCATCCGGGTCTCCGAGGGGAACTGCACGTCCAGGGGCTTCCCCGTCGCGACGTCCACCGGCTGCGACAGGGCCTGCCGCAGCAGGACCGCCTCGTCGCCGGCGAAGTCGCGCTCGACCGCCCGCCAGGTGTGCGCCACGGAGGCCGTGACGGTGCCCGGGCCCCACGGCCTGGGCGCCACCTCGGTCCAGCCAGCGCAGGCGGTCACGATGCGGTCCAGCCCGCTGAAGAACCGGGCGGACGCCCCGGGGGCGAGTCGGTAGACGTCCTGGGTGAGCACCGGGCCACCCGACGACCAGGCCTGACCGAGCGTGTCCTTCTGAAGCAGGGTCTGCGAGCGGGAGTAGCGGGACACGGTCTGCTGCCCCGACAGTCCCCTGCCGTCGGCGCAGATCTCCAGCAGCGGGTCCACCTGGACCTGTTCCCCCAGCCCCGTGTCCCCCAGGCGCACGTTGCTCCGCACGCCGACGTCGGCCGGCTCCAACAGCGCCTCCTGCGGGATCTCGGCCTGCCCGGACGGCTTCGGCTCGGGCTGGAACAGTCGCCGGTCGGCCCAGGACGCCAACGGCGCGACCGCGCCGTCCCGGCCCCCGACCGCCACGGCGGAGACCGAGGCGACGGCCAGCACGGCGGTCGCCGCCGCCAGCGCCGTACGCCAGCTGCGGCGGCGGGCCCGGGCCCGGATCTCCGCCGGCTCGGGCCAGCGGACTTCCCGCAGTTCCCGGTGTATCCGTTCGGCGAACGTCAGGTCGTCACGCATCGGTGGCCTCCTCCAGGTCAGAGACGGCGAGCAGCCCGGCGAGCGCGGCCCGCCCCCGGGAGAGTCGGGCCTTGACCGTGCCGACCGGGGCTGCGGTCTCCCGCGCCACCTCGGCGACCGGCATGCCGATCAGGTAGTACAGGGCGAGGGCGACGCGCTGCTCCTCGGGGAGCCGGCGCAGCGCGGCCACCACCGCGACGGTGTCGGTGCTCGGCCCGGGCGTGGTGTCGTCGGCGCCGTGCCGCAGGTACGCCCTGGCCCGGCTGCGCAGGCTGCGCCAGCGGCTGACCGCGATCCGGGAGGCGACGACCCGGACCCACGCCTCCGGGTCGTCGTAGCCGCGCACCGTGGACCAGCGCTGCCAGGCCCGGATGTACGCCTCCTGCGCCGCGTCCTGCGCCTCGGCGATGTTGCCTGTGAGCGCGAAGAGAAAGCCGAGCAGCCGTTGCCGGCTACCCCGGTAGAACTCGTCGAATCCGTCGACTTCCGGCACCTGCCACCTACCCCGTGTCGGTCGAAGTGGACACGCGCGGGCCGGGTGGCGCGGTTGCCGGATCAGCCGACCGGTTTGCCGGCGGGCGGTCGGGCGGGCCTTTCGGCGGTCGGGCGGGCGGTTGGGCGGTCGGCCGGTCGGGCGGTCAGACGGTCAGGCCGGCGTCGGTGAGGATCGGGCCGGCCAGCAGCGCCGCGCCGACGACCAGGGCCAGCAGGTTGACCAGCGCGAACAGCCCCACCCAGAACAGCGGCGGGAACGGGGTGAGCCGGGCGAGCTGGTCGGCGTCGGACTCCGGCCTCCGGCCCCGGGAGCGCAGCCGCTGGAGTTCGGCCACCGGCCGTACGCCGCCGAGGAGCAGGAACCAGACGCAGGTCCAGGCGAAGGCGGCCTGGACCTGCGGGGAGGCGTACCAGGACACGGCGAGCACCACGCCGCCGGTGACCAGCAGCGACAGCGCCCCGAAGACGTTGCGGACCATGACCAGCATGGCCAGCAGCAGCGCCACGGCCACCCAGAGCAGCAGGGTGATCCGGTTGCCGCCCAGCAGCCAGGCGCCGGCGAGGCCGATCAGCGACGGCGCGACGTACCCGGCGAGCAGGGTGAGGATCATGCCGGGCCCGGTCGGCCGGCCCGCCGAGAGGGTCAGGCCGGAGGTGTCCGAGTGCAGCCGGACGCCGTGCAGCCGGCGGCCGGTGAGCAGGGCCGCGAGGGCGTGCCCGCCCTCGTGGGCGATGGTGACGGCGTTGCGGGCGATCCGCCAGGGCAGCCGGGTGGACACCACCGCCAGCGCCACCGCGGCGGTGACGAGGACAAGCAGCGGTGGCGGGTCGGGCTGCGCGGTGAACAGCCGGTCCCAGAGCGTGCCCAGCCCGTCGATCGACACCATGGGGCGCGAGCCTACCGGCCCCGGCCCGACCCGGCCACGCTGCGCCGCCCCGGCCGCTGCGCTCCGACCGGCATCCCAGCCGTGGATGAAAATTTCTTTACGGTCTCTTGCGAGTCAGGGCAATCGTCTTCAAAGATGTGTATCTATGGATTGATGCCCCTGAGGAGGAAACCCATGATCCGTACCGGACTCACGCTGCGCCGGCTGATCGCGGCGGGGATCACCGCCGTGGCGGCTGCGGCCACCGCCCTCGTCGCCACTGCGGGCCCGGCGGCGGCCGCCACCACCCCCGGGATCGACGTATCGAACTACCAGGGGGCGATCAACTGGACCAGCGTGCGTAACTCCGGCATCCAGTTCGCCTTCATCAAGGCCACCGAGGGCACGGCCTACAAGGACCCGCGGTTCAACGCCAACTACGTCAACGCCTACAACGCCGGGGTGATCCGCGGGGCGTACCACTTCGCCCGGCCGAACATCTCCTCCGGCGCCACCCAGGCCAACTACCTCGCCAGCAACGGCGGCGCCTGGTCGGCGGACAGCCGCACCCTGCCGGCCGCGCTCGACCTCGAGGGCAACCCCTACGCCGGCGGGTACTGCTACGGCCTCAGCACGACCGGGATGCGCAACTGGGTCCAGGACTTCCTGAACACGTACCGGGCCCGCACCAGCCGATACGCGGTGATCTACACCACCACGAGCTGGTGGAACCAGTGCACCGGCAGCTGGACCGGCCCGTGGGCCAACCACCCGCTCTGGCTCGCCCGCTGGGCGAGCACTCCGGGCACCCTGCCGGCCGGCGCGCCGTTCTACAGCTTCTGGCAGTACACCGCCACCGGGGCCGTCTCCGGGATCAGCGGAAACGTCGACCGTAACTACTGGAACGGCGACCGTACCCGGCTGATCGCGCTTGCGAACAACGGCTGATCCTGGCGCCCTGACAGCCGATTGGCGGCAGCGGGACCGGATGCGGCCCCACGGTCGGCGTCCGGTCCCGCTGCCGCCGGTTCGTCGCCCGGGTGGCCGGCGTCAGGCCCTCCGCCGCGACACGACCGGCGCCGCGGCCGAGGCGTGAATCCCGTCCTGCCGGGCCAGCGCACCCCGCCGGGTCATTCGCCAGGCTGTCACCCCGGCGACGGTTACGGTCACGACGCTGAGCAGCGCGAACAGCACCGGAAGACCTGCACTCACCAGCAGCAGCACCACGTCGCCGAGGGCGACGAGCATCCACAGCGCCAGCCGGGGCCGAGTGTCCCTGATTCGGTGTCCCATGTCGTACCTCCTTCCGTCGTGGAGGTCATGTACCCCGTGTGACGGAAGGTCATGCAAGTCAATCTCGCGCGGACGGGAATCCCGCCGCGACGCGCGGCCATACTCCCGCGCCGGTCAGTCCTGTCGGTCCGGCGTGAAGTTCTTCGCGATCAGCTCGAACTCGTCGAGGTTGGCCGCCCACTCGGAGGCGGCGACCTCCCAGCGGATGGCGTACCCGCGGTTGCTGGCCGTCACGAAGCCGCGGTTGCGGACGTGGATGCGGGTGCCGTCCCGGGTCTCCAGCCACTCCCAGTCCGCGCAGGTCTTCCAGAAGCCCGGGACGGTGCGGATGCCGAGATTCTTGTAGTTGTTGACAATCCCCCTCCGGGCGCCCTCGATGCCCCGCCACGCCGCGGCGGCGTCGCGCCCCGGCGTGCTGGTCCGATCGATGACCACCTCGCGGACCCCGTTCGGCTCCCGGAACCGCACCCAGGTGCCGCCCGCGCTGCGCCGCCAGCCCTTCGGCAGCGGCATGCTGAAGCCGGTCGGATCCTTGTGCAGGGCCCAACCGTCGGGCAGCACCAGCCCGGTCGGGCTCGGCGTCGGCGAGGCGCTCGTCTGCGACGGCGTGGGCGCCGAGGTCACCGGTGCCGACGGGGCGACGGAGGCGGTGCTCGTGGCACCGGCCTGCTGGCCGCCGCCCTCCTCCGGATCGTCGTCGTTGCCGAGCAGCGGGACCGCCACCAGCAGCCCGATCAGCAGCACCGCGACCAGCGCGCCGATCAGCAGGTTGCGCCGGCGGTGATCGGGCTTGGCGCCCGCGACGACGGCGGCCCGGCCCGACGAGACCGGCGGAGGGCTCACCGGGGCCGGCATCAGGGACGTTGCCCGCTCACGGGGCGGGGTGGGCGGCGAGACCGGCGCGTCGGCAGCCGGCTCGACGCGCGTGTCGTCGACGGCACCGCGCGGGGCGCCACCGCCCCGCACGGTCTTCGGCTCGGACAGCTTCGCGGTCGGCTCGGACAGCGCGGCCGTCGGGTCGGCGGCCGTCCCCGCCCCGTCGGCGATCCTCGCCGTCGGGTCAGCGGTCGCCGGCTGGTCGAAGACCGAACCCGGTTCGGTGACCTTCGCGGTCGGATCCGCGTCGGTGGGTGGCGTCGTCCAGTCGACCTTCGCGGTCGGATCGGCGTCCGCGCCGGCGGGGACCTTCGCGGTCGCGTCGCTGCCGCTCGCGCCGGCCGCCCCCGAACCGGCCGCAGCGGCAGCGGCGAACCCCGGGGTACGCGGCGTGGGCGGGGTGACCGTCCGTTCCGTGCCCTGCTCGGCCGGGCGCGGGGCCGGCACCACGGTCCGGCGCGGCTCGCGCGGGCCGTTCGGCCCCGGCCGGCGTACGCCGTCGAGCAGTGAGATGCCCTTCGCCCGGCGGCCGGCGGCCCGGCGCAGCAACCGCTCCGCAGCCACCGCGTCCATCCGCTCGGCCGGGTCCTTGCGCAGCAGTCCGGTCAGCACCGCCTTGAGCGGGCCGGCGTTCTTCGGCGGCGGCATCGGCTCCGTGGCGAGCGCGGCCAGGGTCCCGATCGCCGACGGCCGGGCGTACGGCGACTTGCCCTCGACCGCCGCGTAGAGCGTCGCGCCCAGCGACCACAGGTCGGCCTCCGGCCCGGCAGTGCCATCCCTCGCCCGCTCCGGGGCGATGTACGCCGGGGAGCCGAGCACCATGCCGGTCCGCGTCACGTTCGGGTCGCCAGGAATGGTGGCCAGCCCGAAGTCGGTCAGCACCACCCGGCCGTCATCGCCGATCAGCACGTTGCCCGGCTTGACGTCGCGGTGCATGACGCCGGCCTTGTGCGCCGCATTCAGCGCGCCGAGCACACCGAGGCCGACATCGATCGCCTTGGCCAGCGACACCGGCCCGTCCTCGGCCAAAATGTCCTGAAGGGACTTCGACGGGACGTACTCCATGACGATCCACGGATCGCCGTCGGTACGCAGCACGTCGAAGACGCGGACCACGTTGACGTGGTTGAGCCGCGCGATCGCGCGGGCCTCCCGCAGCGAGCGTTCCCGCATCTCGCGGCGCTCCTCCGCGGTGAGGCTGGGCGGCGGGACCAATTCCTTGATCGCCACGTCCCGGTGCAGCACCTCGTCGCGCGCCTTCCACACCCGACCCATGCCACCCTGGCCGAGCGGCGAGATGAGCCGGTACCGGTCGGCGACGAGTTGGGGAAGCGGGTTCGACATCGCAGGAGACGGTACCCGGCGGCGGCTCGCCGTACACCGCCGGCACGCCACAGTGCGGCGAAGGTCAAGTTCGCGACGCGTACGCTGAGCACATGTCTGCCGAAGAGCCGCTGTTGCGGGTGACCCGGGGCGTGCCGACCGCCGAGGAACTGGCCGCACTGGTCGGCGCGGTCGTCGCCCGGACCCGCCCCGTCGCCGCAGCCGAACCGGTCGCCGCTTCGGTCTGGGCCCGCAGCGGCCGACCGGCCGCCGCGACGCCCGCCGCCGGTCCCGGCGCGTGGCGCGTCTCCGGCCTGCCCCGCTGACCCCAGGCGTGTACGGGACTGCCGGACGTCACCGACACCCGCTAACCTCACTCAGGGACACGGTGTCGTGACAGACAGGGAGGGTCGATGACCCCCGAGGAGGACCGCCCCGCGACCTGGATGAGTGACCTCGGAGGCATCGAGGCCGACATCCGCCAGCTGCGCGACTTCGCCGACAGGCTCCAGGCCGAGGTGGAGCGGAACTACACACCCCACCTGTCGTACATCGCGGACGACATGAAGGCGAAGATCCCCAACCCCGCCGACGCCTTCGTGGAGCTGGTGCAGTTCCTCCAGGCCCACAACGAGACCCAGCAGGCCACGGCCACGATGGTCTGGTCCGTCGGCGGCGCCACCGGCCGCCTGGCCGCCGCGGCCGGCAGGATCGCCACCAAGTACGCCGACACCGACGTCTTCTCCGCCGCCCGCGTCTCCGACGTCGAACGCGCCCTGGCAAACCCCGGCGCCATCGTCCCGACCCGTCCCACACCGACCCTGCCCGATCCGACCGGCCCCGTCAGCGGGCCGGGCAGCGGGCCGGAGCGGGTGGTGTTGTCGTGATCGAGCGAGGTAGTGGCCGGACGTCCGGCCTCACCGAGTGGCGGCTGATGGACCTCCTCAGCATGTGGGCCTGCATTCAAGACCATGACACCGCCGGGCACTGGAAGCAGGTCGCCGGCTGGCGCAAGGTCTGCGACCTCGCCCAGGCCCACCTGGGCCGCCTGAAGGAGTACCGGCGCGGCCTGGCCGAGGCGTGGCCGCCGGCGACCAACGCCGCCGCCCGGGCGTACCTGGGCGAACTCGACGACCTCATCGACAAGGTGCAGCGCACCCACGACACGGCCGCCGCGAACTACGACGCCCTCGCCGCAGCCACCCGCGCGATCAGCAGTGCCCGCGTCGAACTGAAGCCGCTCCACGATGAGTACGTGACCAAGCTCCAGCAGAAGCGGACGTACGAGGCGACGTTGGCGGACCCGAAGGCGGCAATGGGCAGCCGGGTACCGGACAAGCCGGTGACCGACGTCGACCTGGAACGACTCAACGCCCAGGCCCGGAACCTGATGTACGGCCTCAGCGGCGAACTCCAACAGGCCCAGGTAATGCTCCGCCAACCCCCGCCACCACCACCCCGACCCGGGCGGCAGCCCAATGACCCAGACGTCTACGGTGGCGGCACCATCCCAGTTATTCCACCCGTCCTGCCAGTTCCAATCACAGCGCCTACTACGACTTCGTCAATCCCTTCTCTGAAGGGACCGCGGACAGCATCATCTGCCAATCGCGCCCCAATAATAGGGCCCACCATAGGAGCCGGACCAGTTCTTGGTGGAGCCGGAGCAGGCCTCACCAATCCGCCATCCAGCCCGCCTAGTTCCGGAGGTTTGCCCATCACATCCACCCCGCCACTCGGGCCGGGTGCGAGCTTTCCACCAAGCATCCCAAACGCGTTAGGAATACCCAGCCTGGGCAATTCTGCCGGGCAAACAGAAAACCAAAGCAGCTCAATTAATAGATTGGGAAACAGAAACGCAAGCGGGCTAAATTCGTCACCCCCACCCCACCCCCTCTCACCTGGCGGCTTGATTGGTGGCCCTCCTGGAATGGGCATGAGTCAGCACGCCAATAGCCAACCACCGCGACGAATCAACCCAATTGGCGGGGTGATCGGAGGAGGAGGAGGGGCTGGAACTTCACCAACGGGTGGAGCGGGCTCCCGGCCAGGGGCTGGTCGCGGGCCCCACCTTGGCGCAACCCATGCCGCACCTCCATTCGGCAACTCTTTCGGAGCAGGTGGCGCCTCAAGCTGGAATGGCATGCCTGGCCGCCCTTCATCCCAAGCACAGAATGATGCCAACCCACAGCACTGGGACCCTGACCATCCTTGGGCCACCAACGAGGGTGTCCCGCCAGTGGTTCACCCGCCGACAGAGGACGGACCAATCGATCCAGGGCCGGTCATTGGCTTCGACAGGTGAGGAGTCACACTTTCCGGTGGCGCCTTGCCGTTTCATTGTTGACCCTAGCGGTAAATGCACTGACGATCAACCCTTATAGACTAACCCTCAGTCACGAGGAAGACGGCAGCACTCGCATTCGTGCTGACCAATGGCATCTAAACTACCTCAAGGCGCCGGAAGCTCAGAAGTTCTCTCAAGGAGAAGGGGTTGTGGTAGCGGTTCCAGACACTGGCGTCGACCCTCACCCAGACCTATTGAGAAACCTGCTCAAGGGCATCGATATTGTTGCGGGAGGGGTCGGGGACGGCCGTCGCGACCAGAACAGCCATGGAACCAGCATGGCTGGCCTAATTGCAGCACACGGGAAGAATGCAAACGATGGCGCCCTTGGCATTGCGCCCAAGGCAAAGATCATGCCGATTATTTCCTCATCCTCATACAACTTAGGAGAGGCGGACGATCTAGCTGCAGGAATTGAGTATGCGACTTTAAACGGCGCGAAGGTCATCAGCATTTCCAGCGGGGGCGGGTCGAACACTCGCCTAATTCAAGCGGTCAGAGGGGCGCTTGCAGCGGACATTGTAATAGTGGCAGCCGCCGGCAACGCCCCGCAAGACTCAGGAATTCAGTACCCCGCCACTGAAGAAGGAGTGGTTTCAGTTGGCGGGGTCGATCAGCAGGGCAATCACGCTTCAGCCTCGGTTGCCGGCACAGAACTCGACGTTGTAGCTCCGGCTGTCGACATCTACAGCACCAGCTACGGCGGCAAGTACTCGAAGGGCACGGGGACCTCCAGCGCCACTGCGATTGTCGCGGGTGCTGCCGCCCTGATCCGCTCCAAATATCCCGATCTCCCCGCCGCCGAGGTCGCGCACCGGCTCACTGCCACCGCTGTCGACAAGGGCCCGCCTGGCCGGGACGACGAGTACGGCTACGGCGTCATCGACCTGGTCGCAGCGCTGACGGCAGACGTACCTCCGCTGGGTTTCGAGTCGGCGACGGCGGATGCCCCGCCCGGGTCCGGGCCGGTCACGACGGCGGTCGCGGAGCCGGCCGGCAACGACGGGGGCGACGGTGGGGCGACGGCCCGGGGGTTGGCCACGTTGGGTGTGATCGTGGCCGCCGGGGGCGCCTGGGCGCTGGTCGCCCGACGGCGGCGACGTGGCGACGACCCGCCGCCACGGATCAGCCGGTGAGCGGCCGGCATCGGATCCGCGTCAGGCGCTTCGGCTCAACTTCACGTCGGTGAAGTGGCGAATTCAGGGCACCGGGACACCGGTGTCACTGAGACGGAGGGATCAGAGGCGGGCTCCGGGGCAGGGCGATTGCGAAGTCGGACGGGAGCGCTTCGATCAGGAGGTCTGGGTTCCTGGCGTGGGCGCCGCTCCACGGCAGGTATGCCTCCCGGCGCCTATGGAGCTGAATCGGATACGACATCAGCCACGCCCCCCGCGACCGGCGACCGTAAGCGACGACCCGACGGGGCAGTGGGTGATGCGACGGCGGTGGCCCGACCGGCGGTGATGACGTAAACGACTCAGCTCCAAAGGCACCGCCCCACGACATCGACCGCCCGCTCACAGCTCCGCCCCGGGCCACGGTCCCCGGGCCGACCAGGGACCGCACCCGCGACAACGCAATGACCCTGGCTCCGGGAGCGAAGGAACCAGGGGCGACGTGCCGCGACGCGTGGGGGCGCGGGCAGCCGGTAGCGTCGGCTTCGTGCCGAACTCCATGCCACTCCGTCTCGTGCTCGCCTCGGCGAGCCCCGCCCGCCGCAAGCTGCTCCACGCCGCCGGGATCGAACCCGATGTGCTGGTGAGCGGGGTCGACGAGTCCCAGGTGGTCAGCGAGAGCGCCGAGGAGCTGTGCCTGGAGCTGGCCCGGCTCAAGGCGCAGGCGGTCGTCGGCCGGCTGCGGCCGTCCCCGGACGAGCGGACCCTGGTCCTGGGCTGCGACTCGTTGCTCGCCTTCGACGGCGAGATCCTCGGGAAGCCGGCCGACGCGGCGGACGCCGTTGGGCGCTGGGAACGGATGCGGGGGCGCAGCGGGGTGCTGCACACCGGGCACTGCCTGATCGACGTGGTCCACGAGTCGCGCGCCGAGGCGGTCGCCTCGACGACCGTCCGGTTCGCCGACGTCAGCGACGACGAGATCGCCGCATACGTCGCTACGGGCGAGCCGCTCGCCGTGGCCGGGGCGTTCACCATCGACGGCTTGGGCGGGGCTTTCCTCGACGGGATCGACGGCGATCCGGGGACGGTGGTCGGGCTCTCCCTGCCGCTGCTGCGCAGGCTCCTCGCCGAACTGGATCTGCAGATCACCGACCTGTGGACGAAGATCGCGCCCGGCGGCCAGTCGGTCGAGCCGCTCGGCTAGCTTCCAGGCATGAGTAAATCGCTGCCGCTGACCCCTGAACTACACGCGTACGTCGTGGCCCACGGCTCGGCCCCGGACGAGGTGATGGGCGACCTGGTCGAGGAGACCCTCGCCGCGCTGCCGGCCCAGGCGGGCATGCGGGTGGCGCCGGAGCAGGCGGCGTTTCTGACCTTCCTCACCCGGCTGCTCGGAGCGCGGCAGGCGGTGGAGGTGGGCACCTTCACCGGGCTGTCCTCCCTGGCGATCGCCCGTGGCCTGGCCGAGGACGGGCGGCTGACCTGCTTCGACATCTCCGAGGAGTACACGAACATCGCCCGGCGGTACTGGGCGCGAGCCGGGGTGGCCGACCGAATCGAGCTGCGCATCGGGCCGGCCGGGGAGACGCTGCGCGAGCTGCCGCGCGACCGGCACCTGGACTTCGCGTTCATCGACGCGGACAAGTCCGGCTACCCGGTCTACTGGGCGGAGTTGGTGCCGCGGATGCGGCCGGGTGGCATCGTCGCGGTCGACAACACGCTGCGCGGGGGCCGGGTGCTCGCCCCGCAGAGCGCCGACGACCGGGCGATCGCCGCGTTCAACGACGAGGTCATGGCCGACGTCCGGGTGGAGACGGTGCTGCTGCCGATCGCCGACGGGCTGACGCTCGCCCGGGTGCGCTGACGCCTCCGGGCCGTCCTGATCAGATCGATATGTGGGATGTCGCGGGCTGGGCCGGGCGGGCGGCGCCGGCATGCCGTACGTCATGTCGATCAAGGTCGTGCGGGCGCAGCGCGCGGCCCAGCCGCAGGGTGAGCAGCGCGGCCGTCGCGATGAACCCGGGCAGCAGCAGGAAGGCCAGGTGCGGGCCGACGCCGTCGGCCACCCAGCCGAGCGCCACCGGCGCGATCCCGAAGCCCACCCCCATCGAGTACGACGACCAGCCGGCCGCCTTGTCGGCAGCCGGCCCGGCGACGGCCAGGGCGATCGAGATGGCCAGGGGGTAGTGCAGCGCGTTGCCGAGGCCGAGCACGACGAGCCCGGTCACGGCCAGCCAGCCGACCGGGGCGACCCAGAAGACGGCGAACCCGGTCAGCGAGACGGCCAGCGCGACCAGCAGCAGCGGCACGGGCCGGTAGCGCAGTGCGGCCCGGCCGCCGGCGAGCCGGCCGAGGAACATCCCGCCGACGATCGCGGCGACCGCCGCCGAGGCCACCCCGGCACTCAACCCCGCGTGCGAGCGGAGCACGTCGGCGGTCCAGAGCGACAGGCAGACCTCGATCGAGCCGGTCACCGCCATCAGGACCCAGGCGATCCAGTACGGCCGGGGCAGCCCTCCGCCGCCCGCGCGTCCCGCAGCGGCCGGCGCCCCGGTCGGCGCGACTGCCGGTTCGCCGACGCGGGATACGACGGCGGGGACCGCGTGCTCCGCCGACACGGCGGGGACCGGCGGGACCAGCGACGCGACGGAGGCTGGCGGGGCCGACGACGCGGCGGGGACCGACGGGACCGACGACGCGGCGGGTGGGCGTACCCGGAAGGTCAGGGCGGCGAGGGCGAGCAGCGCGATCAGGCCGACCTCGACGGCCATCACCGGTCGCCAGCCGAGCCCCGCGTCGACGGTCGCGCCGATGACCAGCGGCGCCAGGATGCCCATGCCGGCGCAGGCGGCGTTGGCCTCGGTGAGGGCGGCCGGCGCGGTGGGGCCGTGGTGGGCGGTGAGTACGACGTTGACCCCGCTGATCATCATCATGCCGAAGGTGGCGATCACCACGACGGCGGCGAGGGTCGCGGGCAGCGGCCGGAGGGTGCCGAACCCGGCGACACCGACGGCCACCCCGGCGAGGCCGAGCCAGGCCGCCCGGCCCCGGCCGATCCGGCGGGCGACCGGTGCGAACAGCGCCCCGCCGAGGAGCGCGCCGACGGCGATGGCGGTGCTGTGCAGGCCGGCGACGGCGGCGCTGGTGCCCTGCTCGTCGCGCAGCAGCGGGACGACGGGGCCGAAGCCGTAGAGGAAGAAGCCCCACAACGCCAGTTGGGAGTAGGCCAGCCAGGTGGCTCGGTCACGGGTGAGGCGGGGCACGGCCCTTACGCTACGCGGGTCGGACCGGTGCCCCGCCCTCGGTGAGAGGCAGCTCTCGGCGATGAGTGGCGTCCCCCCGGCCCTGCGTACGGCGGGCGCTGGGAGGGCGCCCTTCGGCTCACCGCACGCTGCGGGCGAACTGGCGGGCGGCCCAGACGACGCCGGCTGCGGCCAGCACCGCGATGATGGCCAGCCCCTGCCAGACCTTGTCGTTGCCGAGGTCCCCGGCGAACAGCGCCCGGGTGCCGTCGACGGCCCAGGAGAACGGGTTCCACTCGGCGATGCCCTGCAGCCAGCCGGGGGCGAAGGTGAGCGGCAGCAGGATGCCGGAGAGCAGCAGCACCGGCTGGGCGACGGTGTTCATCAGCGGGGCGAGCGCGTCCTCACTCTTGACCTTGAGCGCGACGCCATACGACACGGCCGAGGTCATCAGCGCGATCAGGGCGAGCATCAGGTACGCCAGCAGCAGGTCGCCGATGAACACCCGCAGGTCGAACAGGAGCGCGAGCAGGGTGATGATCACGGCCTGGACCAGCAGCGACACCACGTCGCGCATCGAACGGCCGAGCAGCAGGGCGAGCCGGCTCACCGGGGTGACCCGGGACCGTTCGATGATCCCGGCGCGCAGCTCGGCGATCAGGCCGAAGCCCTGGAACAGGCCGCCGAAGATGGCCAGCAGCACGAGCACGCCGGGCACGAAGACCTTGTACGCCTCGGCCTGGGTCGGCGCGTTCAGGGCCGGCTTGAGCAGCGGGGCGAAGAGGAGCAGGTACATCACCGGCTGGAAGACGCCGACGACGACCCAGACCGGGTTGCGCAGCAGCAGTTGTATCTGGCGCTGGAAGATCAGCCACGTGTCGCGGGCGAGTTTCACGGGGGTTCTCCTGTCGGGGGCGGGTCAGGACTCGCGCAGCGAGCGGCCGGTCTTGGTGAGGAAGACGTCGTCGAGGCTGGGCCGGTGCAGCTCGATGGAGCTCAGCGCGAGGCCCGCCTGGTCGATGCGGCGCAGGATCTGCGGGATGGCGGTCGCCCCCTCGTCGACGTGCAGGCGCAGGCCGCCGCCGTCGACGGTCTCCAGCTTGTTGACGTACGCCTCGGAGTCGAGCAGTTGGGCGGCGTGCGGGGTGGTGGCGGTGTCCAGCCCGACGACGACCACCTCGCCGGAGATCTCGCGCTTCAGCTCGGCCGGGGTGCCCTCGGCGACCAGCTCGCCGTGGTCCATGATCGCGATCCGGTCGCAGAGCGCGTCGGCCTCGTCCAGGTAGTGCGTGGTGATGAAGACGGTCATCCCCTCGCTGCGCAGCCGGCGGATCTCGTCCCACATGTGGGCCCGGCTCTGCGGGTCGAGGCCGCTGGTCGGCTCGTCCAGGAAGACGATCCGCGGCTCGTGGATGATGCCGAGGGCGATGTCGACCCGTCGGCGCTGGCCGCCGGAGTAGGTCTTGCACTTGCGGTCGGCGTACTCGGTGAGCTGGAAGGCGGCCAGGGCGCGCTCCGCCCGACGGTGGGCGTCGGCCTTGCTGATGCCGTACATCCGGGCGTGCAGGACGAGCTCCTCGCGGGCGGTGGAGTCGTCCCAGGTGCTGCCGCCCTGGGCGACGTAGCCGATCCGGCGGCGCACCTCGGCGGGCCGGCGGAGCAGGTCGGCGCCGGCGATGGTGGCCGCGCCGCCGTCGGGTTCGATGAGGGTGGCCAGCATCCGCAGGGTGGTGGTCTTGCCGGCCCCGTTGGGCCCGAGGAAGCCGAAGATCTCCCCCTCGGCGACGCTCAGGTCGACCCCGCGGACGGCGTCCACGGTCTTCTTGTCCCGACCGGCACGGGAGCGGAACGACTTCCGCAACCCTCTGGTCTCGATCATCTTCGCTCCTGGTCGTCCGTGGCCGGACGGAACCGGCCGTTCCCCAGGGGTGGCACGGGGGCGTCACCCCGGACGTCCCGGCGAGACTAACGCGATATAGCTTCACTAGTCAACCTTGTTTATTACGCGTTCCCATCCGCGTCCGGGGCGGACCCGGGTTCCGACCCCGGCGTCGGGGCGGTGGCCGGGGCCGGCTCCACCACGGTCCAGCCGTCGCGGCCGGCCAGGCCCTCCGGCAGGTACGGCACGCCGGCCTCGATCCGGTCGGCGACCCGGTCGCACCAGTCCGCTTCTGCCTCCCCCCGGGCGATCCACAACTCGTACGTCCAGGCGACCCCGACCGGCTTGGAATCCCGGATCCAGGACGACTCCATTGAGGCGCGCATGCTCTCCACGCCGGCCCGGATCACCTTGCCCCGGCTGCGCAGCGCGGCCACCACCTCCGGGCGGGGCAGCGCCGGCAGGAACGCGAACGCGGCCATGAACGGATCGGCGGGCTGCTGGTTTCCCCACCACAGGTCGCGCAGCAGGGTCTCGAACTCGTCGAGCCCGCTCGGGGTGATCTCGTACGTCGTCCGGGCCGGCCGGGCCCCGACCTGTTCGGTCGCCACCTCGCGGAGCAGCCCGTCCTGGGCCAGCTTGCGCAGCGCGTGGTAGATCGAGCCGGGCTGCACGCTGGCCCACTTGTCGGCGCCCCAACTGAGCAGCTCACGACGGACGTCGTAGCCGTGCACCGGCTGCATCCACTTGACCAGCCCGAGAATCATCATGCGCGTGGCAGACACCGGAAGAGCGTATTAGACAAGTTTGACTATCGACGTTCGGGCAGTGCCATATGCCACACTGAGCGATCGTTAGGGCGACGGCGGTGGCCGATAAACTCCCGGTCAGTAACCTCCGGGGAGGAGCCACCAAGGTGCGCAAGGTACTCATCGCCAACCGCGGCGAGATCGCCGTCCGCGTCATCCGCGCCTGCCGCGACGCCGGCCTCGGCAGCGTCGCCGTCTACGCGGACTCCGACCGGGACGCCCTGCACGCCACCCTGGCCGACGAGGCGTACGCCCTGGGCGGCGACACCGCCGCCGAGACGTACCTGCGGATCGACAAGCTGATCGACGTCGCCGAGAAGGCCGGCGCGGACGCCGTCCACCCCGGGTACGGGTTCCTCTCCGAGAACGCCGACTTCGCCCAGGCCGTCATCGACGCGGGCCTGACCTGGATCGGCCCGGCCCCGCAGGCGATCCGCGACCTCGGCGACAAGGTCACCGCCCGGCACATCGCCCAGCGGGCCGGCGCTCCCCTGGTCCCCGGCACCCCCGACCCGGTCGGCGGCCCGGACGAGGTCATCGCCTTCGCCGTCGATCACGGGCTGCCGGTGGCCATCAAGGCCGCCTTCGGTGGCGGCGGGCGCGGCCTCAAGGTGGCCCGCACGATGGAGGAGATCCCGCAGCTGTTCGAGTCGGCCACCCGGGAGGCGGTCGCCGCGTTCGGGCGGGGCGAGTGCTTCGTCGAGCGGTACCTGGACAAGCCCCGGCACGTCGAGGCGCAGGTCCTCGCCGACCAGCACGGCAACGTGGTCGTCGTCGGCACCCGGGACTGCTCGCTCCAGCGCCGGCACCAGAAGCTGGTCGAGGAGGCCCCCGCGCCGTTCCTCACCGACGCCCAGCGCGCCCAGATCCACGACAGCGCCAAGGCGATCTGCCGGGAGGCCGGTTACCAGGGCGCCGGCACCGTGGAATACCTGGTCGGCGGGGACGGCACCATCTCCTTCCTGGAGGTCAACACCCGGCTCCAGGTCGAGCACCCGGTCACCGAGGAGACCGCCGGCGTCGACCTGGTCCGCGAGCAGTTCCGGATCGCCGACGGCGAGAAGCTGCGGCTGGCCGAGGACCCGACCCCGCGCGGGCACTCCATCGAGTTCCGGATCAACGGCGAGGACCCGGGCCGCAGCTTCCTGCCCGCCCCCGGCACGGTCACCGCGCTGCGGCTGCCGACCGGCCCGGGCGTCCGGGTGGACACCGGCATCTCGGCCGGCGATGTGATCGGCGGCAACTTCGACTCGCTGCTGGCCAAGGTGATCATCACCGGCGAGACCCGCACCGAGGCCCTGGAGCGGGCCCGGCGGGCGCTGGACGAGATGGTCGTCGACGGGATGGCCACCGCCCTGCCGTTCCACCGGCTGGTGGTGCGCGACGAGGCGTTCACCGCCGAGCCGTTCACCGTGCACACCCGGTGGATCGAGACCGAGTTCGACAACACCGTCCCGCCGTTCACCGCCGCCGCCGGCCCCGCCGAGGCGCCGGCCGAGCGCGAGACCGTCGTGGTCGAGGTGGGCGGCAAGCGGCTGGAGGTCAGCCTCCCCGCCGGCCTCACCGGGGGTACGACCGCAGCCGCGCCCGCCACGCGCAAGCCGGCCCGCCGGGGCGGCGGGACCAAGGCCGGCATCGCGGTCAGCGGCGACGCGCTCACGTCCCCGATGCAGGGCACCATCGTCAAGATCGCGGTCGCCGACGGCGACACCGTCGCCGAGGGTGACCTGGTCGTGGTGCTGGAGGCGATGAAGATGGAGCAGCCGCTGCACGCCCACAAGGCGGGCACGGTCAGCGGCCTCGCGGCCGAGGTCGGCGCCGTCATCACCGCCGGCGCGGCAATCTGCACCATCGCCTGACCACGCCCGCAGGGCGGGGCGGCGTCAGCGCCGCACAGGCCTACCCGACCCCGGTGGGACGCGGGCGGGGCGGCGTCAGCGCAGCTCGGCGCCCGCCACCGCCCGGACGGCGGCGGTCAGCGCGTCCAGGGTGGCGGAGGCCACCCGCCAGTGCTGCCAGTACAACGGGCGGTCCAGGTGACGCCCGGCGCCGAGGTCGACGCAGTGCCCGGCGGCGATGTCGGCGCGGGCGAGCCGCTCCGGGACCATGCCCCAGCCCAGCCCGAGCCGCACCGCCTCGTTGAAGCCGTCGAAGGACGGGACGTAGTGGATCGGTGGGTCGATCCGACGGCGGGTCACCGTACGGGCGAACTTGTGCTGAAGCTGGTCCTTGCGGTCGAACGCCATCATCGGCGCCGACGTGAGGGCTGCCTCGGTGAGCCCGTCGGGGAAGTGGCGGGCGGCGAACCCGGCCCGGGCCAGCGCGACGTACCGCATCGCGCCCAGCCGCTCCACCCGGCAGCCCTGGACGGCCTCCCGCTGCGCGGTCACCGCCGCCATCGCCGTACCGTCGCGAATCAGCTCCACCGTGTGGTCCTCGTCGTCCCGGCGGACGTCGAACAGCAGCGCCATTTCGGTGGGCAGCAGCGCCAGCGCGCCGACGAACCAGGTGCCGAGCGAGTCCCCGTTCGCGACGACCGTCACCCGGGTGGGGGCGGGCCCGCCGACCGTCGGCGGCCGGGCGGCGTGCAGCGCCTCCCGCTCCAGCAGGGCCACCTGCCCGGCCAGCCGCAGCAGCGGGCGGCCCGCGTCGGTGGCCCGGCACGGCTTCGACCGACGGATGAGCACCTGCCCGACGGTCTGTTCCAGCGCCTTGATCCGCTGGCTGACGGCCGAGGGGGTGACGTGCAGGGACTGCGCCGCCGCCTCGAAGCTGCCCTCGCCGACCACCGCGGCGAACGTCCTGAGCTGCGCGGAGTCCAACATGATGAAGCTGAGCTTATCCGCCATGAGAATCTTTAGCTGGGCTGCATCGCCTGCGGCTCGTAGCGTCGGCCCGTGCCCGAAATCCTCAGCAGCTCCGTGGCCGGCTCCGCCGCCGCCGGCTTCTCCCTCTCCATCGCGCTGATCGCCGCCATCGGCGCGCAGAACGCCTTCGTGCTGCGGCAGGGCCTGCGCCGGGAGCACGTCGTGCCGGTGGTCGCCGTCTGCGCCGCGTCCGACGCGCTGCTCATCTCACTCGGCATCGCCGGCATGGGCACCGCCACGGCGGACCACCCCGCCGCCGTCACCGCCGTCCGTTGGCTCGGCGCCGCATTCCTGCTCGGGTACGCCGCGCTGGCCGTCCGCCGCGCGCTACGACCCGGCGCGCTCTCCCCCGCCGACCGGCCGCCGGTACCCCTCGGGGCGACGCTGCTGGCCTGCCTCGCGTTCACCTACCTCAACCCGCACGTGTACCTCGACACCGTCCTCCTGCTCGGTGGGGTGGCCCGCCAGCATCCGCACCACTGGGTCTTCGGCGCGGGAGCCGCGCTGGCCAGCGCGGTCTGGTTCACGGTCATCGGCGCCGCCGCCCACCGGCTCGCGCCTGTGCTGGCCCGCCCGGCGGCCTGGCGGCTCGTCGACGGCGCGGTCGCCCTCGTGATGGTCGCGGTCGCGGTGACCCTGCTGCTCGGCTGACCATGCCGGCTCCCGGGCGTGGTCGGGGTGTTTTCGGCTACCACCGGAGGCGCGGACGCCGACGGGCGGGAATGATGGCGACGTGCGGTTCCTTCATGGCGCGGTCCCCGCGCACGACCTGACCTACAACGACGTCTTCATGGCGCCCGCCCGCTCCGAGGTCGGCTCCCGGTTGGACGTCGACCTGGCCACCGCGGACGGCACGGGCACGGCGATCCCCCTGGTGGTGGCGAACATGACGGCCGTGGCCGGCCGGCGGATGGCCGAGACGGTCGCCCGGCGTGGTGCCGTCGCGGTGATCCCGCAGGACATCCCCATCGAGGTGGTGGCCACCGTCGTCGCCTGGGTAAAGCGGCGGCACCTGGTGCACGACACCGCGATCACGCTCGGCCCGACGGACACCGTCGGCGACGCCATCCACCTGCTGCCGAAGCGCTCGCACGGCGCGGTGGTCGTGATCGACGAGGCCGGCCGCCCGCTGGGCGTGGTGACCGAGGCGGACACCGTCGGGGTGGACCGGTTCGCCCAGCTCCGGCACGTGATGTCGACCGAGCTGCACACGGTGCCGGCGGACGCGGACCCGCGTACCGGATTCGACCGGCTCTCGGCGGGCCGGCGGCGGCTCGCGCCGGTGGTGGACGGCGAGGGCCGCCTCGTCGGGGTGCTGACCCGCAAGGGCGCGCTGCGCGCCACCCTCTACCGGCCGGCGACGGACGACCAGGGCCGGCTGCGGGTCGCGGCGGCGGTCGGGATCAACGGCGACGTCACCGGCAAGGCCGCCGCACTGCTGGAGGCGGGGGTGGACACCCTGGTGGTGGACACCGCCCACGGCCACCAGGAACGGATGCTCTCCGCGCTGCGGGCGGTGCGCAGGCTCGACCCGGGCGTCCCGGTCGCGGCCGGCAACGTGGTCACCGCCGACGGGGTACGCGACCTGGTCGAGGCCGGCGCGGACATCGTGAAGGTGGGCGTCGGGCCAGGCGCGATGTGCACCACCCGGATGATGACCGGGGTCGGCCGGCCGCAGTTCTCCGCCGTGCTCGACTGCGCGGCGGCGGCCCGGGACCTGGGCCGGCACGTCTGGGCCGACGGCGGGGTGCGGCACCCCCGGGACGTGGCGCTCGCGCTGGCGGCCGGCGCGTCGAACGTGATGATCGGGTCCTGGTTCGCCGGCACGTACGAGTCACCGGGTGACCTGTACACCGACGCGGACGGCCGGCGGTACAAGGAGAGCTTCGGGATGGCCTCGTCCCGGGCGGTCAGCGCCCGGACCGCCGACGACAGCCCGTTCGACCGGGCCCGCAAGGCAGTCTTCGAGGAGGGCATCTCCTCGGCCCGGATGTACCTGGACCCGACCCGGCCGGGCGTGGAGGACCTGATCGACGAGATCATCGCCGGGGTGCGCAGCGCGTTCACGTACGCGGGCGCGCGAAACCTGACCGAATTCCACGACCGAGCCCTGGTCGGGGTGCAGAGCGTGGCCGGCTACACCGAGGGGATGCCACTGCGCACGAGCTGGTGAGCCGCCGGTCCGGCGGCCGGCGCCGTCACTCCTTCGGGAAGAGGCGGCCGGCGATCGCCCGGGCCGCGGCCCGGGGGTCGTCGCCGACCCGGGCCGGCAGCGCGCCCGAGAGCCAGAGTGTGGCGAAGCCGTGCACGATCGACCAGGCCGCGAGCGCGTCGCCCTGTGGATCCTCCGCCGTCGGGCGGTCCTCGGGCAGCGCGGCGACGCCCGAGTTCAACGCGGCGCCGGCGCGCTGGCGGGCCGCCACCAGTTCCTCCGCGTCGGGCCGGTAGAGGTCCGGGCGGAACATCACCTCGAAGTGCGCGCGGTGCCGGACCGCGAAGTCGACGTACGCGACGCCCCTGTCCAGCAGGTCGTCGCCCGCGCCGTGCAGCGCCTTGGCGAGCAGGTCGAACCCGTCGGCGGCGAGGGCGGTGAGCAGCCCGGCCTTGTCGCCGAAGTGGTGGGCCGGGGCGGCGTGCGAGACGCCGGCCCGGCGGGCCAGGTCACGCAGGCTCAGTGCAGCCGGCCCAGCCTCCTCGATCACCTGCACCGCCGCGGTGAGCAGGGTTCGGCGCAGGTCGCCGTGGT
The DNA here is from genome assembly GCF_045040215.1 of Micromonospora sp. NBC_01412. Lineage (NCBI taxonomy): Bacteria > Bacillati > Actinomycetota > Actinomycetes > Micromonosporales > Micromonosporaceae > Micromonospora > Micromonospora sp. NBC_01412. Next base: position 3,995,851 of record NZ_CP109528.1, on the reverse strand, counting down.
GGTAGCCGCGCGTTCCAGTCATGGCGCCAGCCTATCTTGCTGTTGACAAGATAGTCGCCGGGAGGCGAAACTTGCCAGCGACAAGATCCGCCCAGAGGAGGCTCCCTGATGGTTCCGCTGATCGCCCTCGTGGCCGGCACCGCACTCGCCCGGCTGGCCGGCCTGGCCGGCGTCGGCCCCCTCGACGGCTGGCACCCCGCGCTGCGCGTCGGGCTGGCCGTCATGTTCGTGCTCACCGGCCTGGCCCACTTCACCAACCCCCGCCGGGCCGGCCTGGTGGCCATGGTGCCGCCCCGGCTGCCCCGCCCCGAGCTGCTGGTCACCGCCACCGGGGTGCTGGAGTTGGCCGGCGCGGCCGGGCTGCTCGTCCCCGCCACGGCCCGATGGGCGGCGGCCGGGCTGGGGCTCCTGCTGATCGCCATGTTCCCGGCCAACGTCTCGGCCGCCCGCCGCGGCCTGACACTGGCCGGACGGCCGGTAACCCCGCTCGCCCCACGCACGTTGCTCCAAGCGGTGTTCCTCACCGTCACCGTCGGTATATCGTTTGGGGCCTGACTATCAGGGAGCTAATCTGAGGGGTATGGATGTGATCGGGCTGGGAGACGTGCCGCTGGGCCGTCTGTTGGTCACCGCCGGCCACATCGTCGGCCAGCAGTGGAACCGCCACCTGGCCGAGGAGCACGGCCTCACCCAGGCCGGCATGGGCACCCTGATCACCCTCGCCCGGCACGGTGAGCTGCCGCACCGGGTGGTCGCCGAGCGCTGCTTCGTCCGACCCGCCACCCTCACCGGCATCGTCGACACCCTGGAACGCGACGGCCTGGTGGAGCGGCACCGCGACGACGCCGACCGGCGCAGCGTGCGGCTGGCCCTCACCCCCGCCGGCCGGGAGCGGGTCGCCAAGCTCATCACCCTCATGCAGACCAGGGGACCGCTGACCTCCGTCGACGCCGACCCGGCGAAGGCAGCCGTGATCCGGGAGTTCCTGATCGAGGTCATCGGCAGTGGAGAGGAGCCACAGATGACAAGTCCCGAAACGAGACCGCAGGAGCCGGCGTGCTGATCCGGCTACTCCGCACCCACCTGCGCCCCTACCACCGCCCGCTGGCGGCGGTGGTGGCGCTTCAGTTCGTCGGCACGATGGCCTCGCTCTACCTGCCGAGCCTCAACGCCGACATCATCGACCAGGGCGTGGCCCGTGGCGACACCGACTACATCTTGCGCACCGGCGGCTGGATGCTGCTGGTCAGCCTGGCCCAGATCGCCTGCTCGACCGCTGCGGCCTACCTCGGCGCCCGCACGGCGATGGGCTTCGGGCGGGACGTCCGGGCGGAGATCTTCGGCCACGTCAACCGCTTCTCCGCCCGTGAGGTGGCCCGGTTCGGCGCGCCCTCGTTGATCACCCGCAACACCAACGACGTGCAACAGGTGCAGATGCTCGTGCTGATGAGCTGCACGATGCTCGTCGGCGCGCCGATCATGAGCGTCGGCGGGGTGGTGATGGCGCTGCGCGAGGACGTCGGGCTGTCCTGGCTGATGCTGGTCTGCGTCCCGGTGCTGGCGCTCGCGCTCGGGCTGATCGTCCGGCGGACGGTGCCCGGTTTCCGGCTCATGCAGACCCGGATCGACATCGTCAACCGGGTGCTGCGCGAGCAGATCACGGGCATCCGGGTGGTCCGGGCGTTCGTCCGCGAGCCGTACGAGACGGAACGCTTCGCCCGCGCGAACGTCGACCTGACCGCGACCGCACTGCACACCGGCCGGCTGATGGCCCTCATCTTCCCGGTGGTGATGCTGGTGCTCAACGTCTCCAGCGTCGCGGTGCTGTGGTTCGGCGCGCAACGGGTGGACTCCGGGCAGATCCAGATCGGCGCGCTCACCGCCTTCCTCGTGTACCTGATGCAGATCCTGATGGCCGTCCTGATGGCCACCTTCATGCTGATGATGGTGCCGCGCGCCGCAGTCTGCGCCGAGCGGATCGTCGAGGTGCTGGACACCGACTCCTCGGTGGTCCCGCCGGCCGCGCCGGTCACCGAGGTGACCGGCCGGGGCGAGCTGGAGCTGCGCGACGTGCGGTTCCAGTACCCGGGGGCGAGCGAGCCGGTGCTGCACGACATCTCCTTCCGGGTCACGGCCGGGCGCACGACGGCGATCATCGGCAGCACCGGATCCGGCAAGAGCACCCTGCTCTCGCTGGTCCCCCGGCTGGTCGACACCACGGCGGGCGCGGTGCTGGTCGACGGGATGGACGTCCGCGACCTGGCGCCCGACGAGCTGTGGCGGCGGATCGGGCTGGTGCCGCAGCGGCCGTACCTGTTCAGCGGGACGATCGCCAGCAACCTGCGGTACGGCAACCCGGACGCCACCGACGCGGAGCTGTGGGCGGCCCTGGAGATCGCCCAGGCGCGCGACTTCGTCGCCGAGCTGTCCGAAGGGTTGGACGCCCCGATCGCGCAGGGCGGCACCAACGTCTCCGGCGGGCAGCGGCAGCGCCTGGCCATCGCCCGGGCCCTGGTCCGGCGGCCGGAGATCTACCTGTTCGACGACTCGTTCTCGGCACTCGACCTCGGCACCGACGCCCGGCTCCGGGCGGCGCTGCGGCCGGTCACCGCAGACGCGGCGATGGTGATCGTGGCCCAACGGGTCTCGACGATCGTCGACGCCGACCAGATCATCGTGCTTGAGGACGGGGGCATCGTCGGAATGGGCCGACACGCCGAGTTACTGGAGAACTGCCCGACGTACGCGGAGATCGTCGCCTCCCAGCAGAGCGCGGGGGTGCCGGCATGACCGCCGTACCGGGTCAGAAGCCCGCGCCGCAGGGCCGGCCCGCAGCCGGCGCCCAGGCGCAGACGCCGAAGCGGCTGCCTCAGGGCGGCCACCGCGGCGGCCCGCTGCCGAGCGCCGGCATGCCGACCGAGAAGTCGATGAACTTCGGGCCGTCGGCCCGCCGGCTGCTGGGGCGGCTGCGGCCACACCGGCTCCCGATCGTCGTCATCGTCGGGCTCGCCCTGATCAGCGTCGGGTTCAGCGTGTACGGACCGAAGGTCCTCGGCCACGCCACCGACCTGATCTTCAGCGGGGCGATCGGCCGGCAGCTCCCGCCCGGGACCACCGCCGAGCAGGCCGTGGCGGCGGCCCGGGCGTCCGGCAACGACAACTTCGCCGACATGCTCGCCCGGATGGACCTGGTGCCCGGGGTGGGCATCGACTTCACCGCGCTGGGTCGGGTGCTGCTGCTGGCGCTCGTCCTCTACCTGGCGTCCAGCCTGCTGATGTGGTGGCAGGGCTGGCTGCTCAACGGCGTGGTGCAGCGCACCGTGCTGCGGCTGCGCGCCGAGGTGGAGGAGAAGCTGAACCGGCTGCCGCTGCCCTACTTCGACAAGCAACCGCGCGGCGAGCTGCTCAGCCGGGTCACCAACGACATCGACAACATCTCGCAGACCCTCCAGCAGACCCTGAGCCAGTTGCTCACCTCGCTGCTCACCCTGGTCGGCGTACTGGCCATGATGTTCTGGATCTCGCCGCTGCTGGCGCTGGTCGTCCTGGTCGCGGTGCCGCTGTCGGTGGTGGTGACCGGCCAGATCACCAAGCGCTCGCAGCCGAAGTTCATCGCCCAGTGGAAGCACACCGGCGAGCTGAACGGCCAGATCGAGGAGGCGTTCACCGGCCACGAGCTGGTCAAGGTCTTCGGCCGGCAGCGCGAGGTGGAGGCGACCTTCACCGCCAAGAACGAGGAGCTGTTCCGGGCCAGCTTCGGCGCCCAGTTCATCTCCGGGATCATCATGCCGGCGATGATGTTCGTCGGGAACCTCAGCTACATGGCCATCGCCGTGGTCGGCGGCCTGCGGGTGGCGTCGGGGTCGATGAGCCTCGGCGACGTACAGGCGTTCATCCAGTACTCCCGGATGTTCACCCAGCCGCTCACCCAGGTCGCCTCGATGGCGAACCTGCTCCAGTCCGGGGTGGCGTCCGCCGAGCGGGTGTTCGCCGTCCTCGACGCCGACGAGCAGAGCCCCGACCCGGCCGCGCCGGCCCGGGTGACCGACCCGCACGGCCGGGTCGAGTTCGAGCACGTCTCCTTCCGGTACGAGCCGGACAAGCCGTTGATCGAGGACCTGTCGCTGGTCGCCGAGCCGGGGCACACGGTGGCGATCGTCGGGCCGACCGGGGCGGGCAAGACCACCCTGGTCAACCTGATCATGCGCTTCTACGAGCTGGACGCCGGCCGGATCACCCTGGACGGGGTGGACGTCACCACCCTGAGCCGGGACGACCTGCGCGGCCGGATCGGCATGGTGCTCCAGGACACCTGGCTGTTCGGCGGCACCATCCGGGACAACATCGCGTACGGCCGGCCGACCGCCAGCGAGGAGGAGATCGTCGCCGCCGCCCGGGCCACCTTCGTGGACCGGTTCGTCCGCAGCCTCCCCAACGGCTACGACACCGTCATCGACGAGGAGGGCAACAACGTCAGCGCCGGCGAGAAGCAGCTCATCACCATCGCCCGGGCGTTCCTGGCCGAGCCGTCGCTGCTGATCCTCGACGAGGCGACCAGCTCGGTGGACACCCGGACCGAGGTGCTGCTCCAGCGGGCCATGGCGGCGCTGCGCTCGGACCGGACCAGCTTCGTCATCGCCCACCGTCTCTCCACCATCCGGGACGCGGACCTGATCCTGATGATGGAGAACGGCAGCATCGTCGAGCAGGGCACCCACGAGCGGCTGCTGGCCGCCCGGGGCGCGTACCACCGGCTCTACCAGTCCCAGTTCGGCCAGCCCGACCCGGTCCTTCCCCCCGACCCGGCCCCGCACACCGCCGCCTCGGTCCAGGGCTGATCGCCGTGACCGGGGATCCAGCGACAGCTACCGACCCCGGTCCGGGTGACGGGCCGGGGTCAGGGCAGCAGCGCCGCCGACCGGGTGACGACCACCGACGCGACCAGGGCCAGGGCGTCGGCGGCGGGCCGCGGGTCCAGGCGGCGGCCGTCGCGCAGGCGCAGGGCGACCGCGCCGTCGGCCGCCTCCCGGGCGCCGAGCACCGCGACGTACGGCACCCGGCGGCGGGCGGTGTCGCGGATCCGGGAGCCCAGCGACCCACCCCCGTCGACCTCGGCCCGCAGGCCGAGCGCGACGGCGTCCCGGGCGAGCCGGTCGGCCGCCGCGGCCTGGCCCGGGTCCTCGGGGTCGACCGGGAGCACGGTCACCTGCACGGGGGCGTACCAGGGCGGGAAGGCGCCGTTGTGCGCTTCGATCAGGTGGGCGAACAGCCGTTCCATACTGCCGACCAGGCTGCGGTGCACCATCACCGGCCGCCGTCGGCCGCCGTCGGAGTCGGTGTACGACAGGTCGAACTTCTCGGGCTTGTCGAAGTCGAGCTGGACGGTGGCGAGGGTGGACTCCCGGCCGGCCGGGTCGGCGACCTGAATGTCGATCTTCGGCCCGTAGAACGCGGCGTCGCCGGGCGCCTCGACGACGTCCACGCCGTTCAGCGCCTCCCGGAGCAGATCCTCGGCCCGGCGCCACTGCTCGTCGGTGCCGACGTACCGCTGGCCCGGACCGCGCAGCGACAGCCGGAAACCCGCCGGGCGGACGCCGAGCGCGGCGTGCGCCTCGCGGATCAGCGCCAGGATCGCCGCGACCTCCTCACCCACCTGGTCCAGGGCGCAGAAGTTGTGCGCGTCGTTGAGCGAGATGGCGCGCACCCGGGACAATCCGCCGAGCACCCCCGAGCGCTCCGCCCGGTACATCCCGCCCAGCTCGCCGACCCGCAGCGGCAGTTCCCGGTAGGACCGGCCCCGGGCCCGGAAGACCAGGGCGTGGTGCGGGCAGAGCGCCGGGCGGAGCACGAACTCGTCGTCCGGGCTCAGCCGCATCGGCGGGAACATGTCGTCGGCAAAGTAGCCGAGGTGGCCGGAGAGCTCGAACAGCTCCCGCTTGCCCAGCGGCGGCGAGTAGACGTGCTGGTAGCCGGCCCGTCGCTCCAGTTCGTGGACGTACGCCTCGACGGCGTATCGGGCGGCGGCGCCCGCCGGCAGCCAGATGGGCAGGCCGGCGCCGGCCAGCGGGTCGGAGACGAACAGCTCCAGCTCCCGGCCGAGCCTGCGGTGGTCGATCATGTCGCTCTCCCTCGGGTACGACCCGGAGGCGACCTGGCCCGGAACGCCGCGAGGCCCCGGGGCGGATCGCCCCGGGGCCTCGATGACGGTGACGTCAGTGCGGCGCGCCGGGGTTTCCCGGCGTCGTGGTCTGTACCGCGCTGCGCATGGGGAGACCGTAGACCGGCGGCAGGCCGGCACGCATCCGATTTCGGGGCCCGTCTGCTGCGCGCATCGCGCCTGGGCGGGCTTCCGACGGGCGCGCGACGCAGGAGCGGGCCGCCGGCACGGGACCTGCCGGCGGCCCGCCGCGGCCCGGTCGTCGGAAACGGGGGGCCCGACGCGCCCGGGGCCGCGCGCCGACAACGGTACGCCGCCCGTAGCCGATCCGCCGCCCGGCTCGGCCCGTACGCCGAGGTCGCCAGGGCAGTCGAGCCGCCGCGTCCTGGCACGTCAGGGGCCGGAACCGCCGTGTCGGTGGTCACCGCCGACCGGGGTGGTCTCCGGTGATGCCCGCCACGGGGTCAGGCTCGGGGCACCCAATCTGCCGGACCCGGCGAGGTGTCAGTCGTGCTTGAGCTACTCACCCACATGGCGTCGCCGCTGTGGGCGTACCTGGCGCTGCTCGGGCTGCTGGCGGTCGACGCGTTCGTGCCGGTCATCCCCACCCAGGCGATCATGATCACGGGTGGGGCGCTCACCGTGTACGGCGGGCTGAACCTCCCGCTGACCATCGGGGTCGGCGCGCTCGGCGTCTTCGCCGGTGACCTGGCCTGTTACCTGATCGGCCGGGGCGCACCGGACCGCCGGCAGGGCCGGCAGGGCGAGCCGAGCCGAGCCCGCCGGATGGCCGGACGGATGACCCGGGGACTGCGCCGGCCCGGCCCGCTGGTGATCCTGCTCTGCCGGTTCGTGCCGGGCGGCCGGATGGCCGCCTGCTTCGCCGCCGGCCGCAGCCGGTACCCGTACCGGTTGTTCCTGACGTACGAGGCGGTGGCGGCGGCCGGCTGGGCCACGTACGGGGCGATGGTCGGGCACCTGGGCGGCACGGCGCTGACCGAGTCGGCGTGGCAACTGCTGGTGATCGCCGGCGCGGCGGCGGCCGGCTTCGCGGGGGCCGGATGGGCGATGACGGCCTTCAGCGCCCGCCGCACCCGTCCCGAGGCCCCGGCCGACTGACCGACGAGCCGGCTGGGGGCGGCTACTCCAGCTCGTGGAGCATGAGCTGGCGGGCGGCCTCCGTGATGGAGCCCGACAGGCTCGGGTAGATGGTGATCGTCTGGGCCAGCTCGTTGACCGTGAGGTTGTTCTCCACCGCCAGGGTGATCGGCAGGATCAGCTCGCTCGCCTTCGGAGCCACCACTACGCCGCCGATCACCTGGCCGCTGGCCGGGCGGCAGAACAGCTTGACGAAACCGTCGGCCAGGTCGTCCATCTTCGCCCGGGCGTTGCCCCCCAGCGGCAGCATCACCTGACGGGCGGGCGTCTTGCCGGCGTCCACCTCGTCCTGGGAGACGCCGACGGTGGCCAGCTCCGGGTCGGTGAAGACGTTCGCCGCGACCGTACGCAACCGCAGCGGCCGGACCGCCTCGCCGAGCGTGTGCCACATCGCGATCCGGCCCTGCATCGCGGCGACGCTGGCCAGCGGCAGCACCCCCGTGCAGTCGCCGGCGGCGTAGACGCCGGGGACGTTGGTCCGGGACACCCGGTCGACGGTGACGTAGCCGCCCCGGGCCAGCTCGACGCCGTACTCGCCGAGGCCCAGGCCGGCCGTGTTGGGGATCGACCCGACGGCGATCAGCGCGTGCGAGCCCTGCACCAGCCGGCCGTCGGCCAGCTCCACCTCCACCCCGTCGGCGGTGCGGTGGACGCCCTCGGCGCGGGAGTTGTTGAGGATGGTCATCCCCCGGGAGCGGAAGACCCGCTCGATGGCCATCGCGGCGTCGGCGTCCTCGTGCGGCATCACCCGGTCCCGGCTGGAGACGAGGGTGACCTCGACCCCCATGGCCAGGTACGCGCTGGCGAACTCGGCCCCGGTGACGCCCGAGCCGACCACGATCAGGTGCTCGGGCAGCTCGGGCAGGTCGTAGACCTGCCGCCAGGTCAGGATGCGCTCGCCGTCGGGCAGGGCGGTGGGGAGCTGACGCGGGGTGGCCCCGGTGGCGACCAGCACGGTCGACGCGGCGATCGAGTACTCCTCGGCCCCGTCGGTGGGGTTGACGACGACCCGGTGGGTGTGACCGAGCGTGTCCTCGCCGAGCCGGGCCGTGCCGGCCACGAAGGTGACGCCAGCCTTGATCAGCTTGGCGTGGATGTCGGCGGACTGGTGAAGGGCGAGCCGCTTGACCCGCTCGTGCACCGCCCGGGCGTCGACGGTGACCGCCTCCAGCCCGTCGGAGTGCACCCCGAACTCCTCGGTGTCCCGGTACCCGGTGACCACCTCTGAGCTGGCGATGAAGGTCTTGGACGGGACGCAGTCGGACAGCACGCAGGCACCGCCGGCCCCCTCGGCCTCCACCACGGTGACATCAGCGTCCAGCTGGGCGGCGACCAGGGCCGCCTCGTACCCGGCCGGCCCTCCGCCGATGATCACGATCTGGCTCACAGCTCTCGCCCCTCGTCCATGCTCACAGTGACTTTCTTCTCTCCGACACGTCCGACACGCACCGTCGTATTCTCCCCCGCCCGTCCGTCGGGCTATCGTCATCGCCGTGCGTCATTACGCCGCCTACGGCTCAAACCTTGACCCCGCCCGGATGCGTGCCTACTGTCCGCATTCGCCGATGGTTGGCATCGGCTGGCTGGAAGGCTGGCGGCTCACATTCGCGGGCGAGGGCGTCATCGGCTGGGAGGGTGCGGTCAGCACCATCGTCGAGTCCCCCGGCGAGCGGGTGTTCGTCGCGCTCTACGACATCAACCCGTACGACACCGTCCAGCTCGACGAGATCGAGGGGGTGACCTCCGGGACGTACCGCAAGCTGCACGTCCGGGTCTCCACCCTCGACGGGGACGTGACCGCCTGGGTCTACGTCTTCGACGGGTACGAGGGCGGCCTGCCGACGGCGTGGTACCTGTCGGAGATCGCCAACGCCGCCGAGAAGGCGGGCGCGCCCGACGACTACGTCAGCGAGCTGCGGTCCCGCCCCACCGGCACCGCGTCGGCGTAGCGCGTCTCCCACGCCCCCCAGTCTGCTCCCGGTGGGTGGCGGCGCGCGGAGCCGCCCCCCGACGGGCGGCTCCGGTCACACGCCGGCCGCCGGAACCGCCCGCTCGTACATGTCGGTCCACCACGCCTCGTTCAGCCCCACCGAGCGGTAGAGCGTCGCCGGCGAGGTCGGATTGGCCAGGTCGACGCCCAGGCCGGCGGACCGCCGGCCCTTGGCGGCGTAGACCGTGAAGGCCCGCCGCAGCAGCGCGGCGCCCACCCCGTGTCGCCGGTACGCCGGCAGCACCGACAGGGTGCGGACCCACCCCTGGTCCTGCTCCAACGCCTGGTCGGACGACTGCAACGCGCCGGCCGGCACCCCGTCGACCTCGGCGACGAACCACTCGTCCCAGGTCCTGGCGTACGGGGGCAGGTGCTCCCGCCACTGGTCGTACCCGACCGGCTCGTAGTCCGAGGTGTCCCGGAACGCCGTGTCGAAGATCCGGTGGAACAGGCGCAGGTCGGCCTCGTCCCCGGCGTGCAGCGGGCGGATCGTCACCCCGGGCGGGCACGGCGGCTCGGCGGGCAGGCCCGTCAGTGTCCTGCTCATCCGCACGTACCGCTTCGCCCGGGTGAAGCCGGCCTCGGCCAGCTCCGCCACCCACCGGGTCTCCGGCGCGCAGGCGGTGGTGCGGACGGTCAACGCGGCCAGGCCCCGCTCGGCGGCCCGCTCCGCGACCCGGTCCAGCATCCGGGTGAGCAGGGGGACGCGCACCGCCTCGGCGCGCACCGGGTCGACGAAGACGCCGACGAACTCCCGGCCCACCCCGGTCGGGTTGTCCACCACGGTCCACCCGACGACCCTCCCGTCGGGGTCGCTGACCAGCCAGGAGTCGAGCGCCGGGTCGACGAAGGGGGCGGTCAGCGCGGCCTCGACATCCTCGGCGTCGAAGTCGGGGTGGCCGATCGCGAAGGTGTCGGCGGCGTGCACCACCGCGAGGATCGCCGGGACGTCGTCAAGAGTGGGGCGGCGCGCGCTCCAGCCAACGGGAAGGGTCACCCGACGATCCTGGCAGCCGTCCACCGCCCGCCGCCGCCCATTTATCTCCGCCCCGGCCCGTCGGGGTTCCGCTGGGCGGGCCGTCCCCGCACCTGCGCGCGGGCGCTGGCCAGTAGGTCCAGCAGCTCGGCGCCCTCGCCGGGGGCGAGGGCGCGGAAGCCCGCCGCGGCCAGCCGGTCGGTCACCGCCTCCGCCCACAACCGCCGCCGCACCAGGGGGCCAACCTGGGGGTACGGCGGCGGCCAGCCGCAGGCCAGCGCGCCGGCCTCCCCCTCCGGCCCGGCCAGCACCGCCTCCAGCGGGGTCATCCCGCCGGCCCGCACGGCCATCAGGTACGCCCCGGCGAGGTGCTCGCGCAGCAGCAGCAACCCGACGGCGGCCCGGGCGCCCGGGGAGCCCTCCGGTGTCGGCATGGCCCGCCAGGCGGCGAACAGCGGCATGCCGCTGGCGTCCGCCGCGTCGACAACCCGACGCAGCAGCGCGCCCAGCCGGTGCACCCCGGGCAGGGCCGCGAGCTGCTCGTCGCCCCAGCGGCAGCACTCCGCGAGGTTCGCGGCGGCCACCTCCAGCGGGCGGATCACCCGGGCGGCGCCGTCCCAGCCGTCGGCGACGGCGTCCGGGGCGATGAAGCCGAGGGCGGCGGCCACCGTCGGGGCCCGGACGTCGCCCAGCGCCCCGGCCCGGCCGGTGATGTAGAAGGCCCAGCCGGAGATGCCCAGCAGGCGGGCCCGGCGCAGCGTGCCGGGGCAGCGGGTGAATGTTTCCCCGAGCTCCAGCACGAACGGCTTGCTCGCGGCGGCGACCTGCTCCGGCGTCATCGGAATCAGTCTGCCCCGCCGTCGCTTCCGGTGGCAGTCCCCTCTTCGGCGTCGATCGCCTCGATCGCCCCCTCGACCTCGCCGGTGCGCCGGCGGGCGGCGGTGACGGTCCGTTCCGCCCCCCGCCGGGCCAGTTTCCGCCGGCTCAGCTCCTGCTCGGCCTCGGCCCGCCGCCGTTCCAACTCGGCCAGCGACCGCTCGATGTCGGCCAGTTCCTCGGCGCCGTCGTGCTCGGCGTCCGCCGCGCCGGCCAGCTCCGCCTCGGCCCGGCCCTGGTCGGTACGCGCCTTCGCCAGTTCCCGTTCCAGCGCCCGGCGCTGCCGGACCCGCTCGGCCCGGGCGGCGCGTTCCGTCGCCCGCTCGTCGCGTTCCCGCCGGTTCCGGTCCCGGTCGACGGCCCGGCCCCGGTCGGCCGGCTGGCCCGTGGCGGCCGGTGCGGGCTCCTCGTAGCCGGTGACCAGCCGCAGCTGGGGGCGGGGTACCTCGCCGAAGCCCGCGTAGCTGGCGGCCCGCAGCAACCGGCCGGTACGCACCTGCTCGGCGACCGCGGTGTCGGACAGGGCGGCGTTGAGCGTCGCCTCCACCTCGGCCAGGGGCAGTTTCCCGCCCGGTGGGCCGCCCTCGGCGTCGGCCGCCAGCCGGCGCACCTCGGCCACCAGCGCGGCGACCACCGCCCGCCGCTGGGCGGAGAGTTCCCGCAGCCGGGGGCCACGCAGGTCGCGCTGGGCCGCGCGCAGCGCCTCGGCGAGCTGGCCCAGGTCGGCGACGAGTTCGGGGCAGCGGACGGCGAGGAGGTTGACCAGCCAGGCGGCCACGGTCGGGCGGCGCAGCCGGGCGATCTCCCGGGCCGTGGCCGGGTCGCCGGCCCGCCGGGCCTCGGCGACGGCGGCGTCCCGGGTGGCGACGAACCGGTCCGGCGGCTCCTCGTAGAGCCGTCGGACCAGGTCCCGAGGGGGCGGCACCGGGTCAGGCGTCGAGCCGGCTGCCCGGTTCGAGGCGCTGGTAGTCGGTCTTGGACAGCGCCGCGTACTGGCGGTTGAGCACCGCGAGGCCGTTGTCGTTGAGCAGCCCGTCGTGCGCGGCGAAGGCGCGGCGCGGGGCGACCGCACGGATGAAGTCGACCACCTCGGAGAACTTCGACCAGGGGGCGTGGATCGGCGCGAAGAGGGTGTCCACCTGGACGTCCTCTGGCACCACGAGGGAGTCGCCGGGGTGGTAGACCACGTCGTTCAGCAGGTACCCCAGGTTGTCCACCACCGGGATGTCCGGGTGGATGACGGCGTGCCGCCCGCCGTACGCCCGGACCGGCACGCCGGCCGCCGTGAACGACTGCCCGGGGACGACCGGCTCCAGCACCTCGGCCGCGTCGCCGAGGACGCCGGCCAGCGAGGCCGGGCCGTGGACGCGGAACGGCCGGCGGTCGAGCTGCCGGGTGACCGCCGCGACGTCAAGGTGGTCGGGGTGCTCGTGGGTGATCAGCACCGCGTCCGCCCCGTCCAGCGCCGCCGGGTCGCTGAACCCGCCCGGGTCGACGACCAGCACCCCGCCGTCGTGCTCCACGCGCAGGCAGGAGTGGGCGTACTTGGTGAGTTGCATCATGACCCCCTGATTATCAAATCGTGACGTCCCTCAGCGCAGTCTGCCGGAACCCGCGGGTCTCCGCGCCACGTCTGACGTATCGCCCGACGGGCCAGGAAAAGGGGGAGCGGGAATGGACGGACGCGCACGAGGTGCACTGCTGACCGCGGTGGGGCTGGCGGCCCTGCTGGCGGTGGGTGGATGCAGTGGTCTCAGCGGTGGGCACACATCGGAGGACTCAGCCGCATCAGCGCCGGATAAGGCGGCACCGGCCGGCGCGGCCCCGGCCGAGGCGGGAGGGGCGAAGGCCGGCACCGGTGGCGGTGCGCCGGACCTACGGGTCGACCAGCGGTCGATCATCTACACGGGAAACATCCGGGTGCGGGTGGACGATGTGGACGCCGCCGCCCGGTCCGCCGTCACGGCGGCCACTGCGGTCGGCGGGTTCGTCGGCGGCGACGAACGCAGCAGCACGGGCGACAACGCCCGCGCCGAACTGGAGCTGCGGGTGCCGGCGGAGCGGTTCACCGCCGTGGTGGAGGACCTGGCCAAGCTGGGCCGGCCGGAGCGCCGCTCGATCCGTACGGAGGACGTCACCGAGGAGACCGTCGACCTGGACGCCCGGATCATCACGCAGCGGGCCCGGGTGGAGAGCGGCCGCAAGCTGCTGGCCCGGGCCAGCTCGATCGACGACCTGGTCAGGCTGGAGGGCGAGGTGGCCCGGCGGGAGGCCGACCTCGCCTCGCTGGAGGCGAAGAAGCGCCGGCTGGCCGACCTGACCGCGCTCTCCACCATCACCCTCACCCTGGTCGGGTCGGACGCCGACACCTCCTCCGAGGAGGAGAAGGACAGGACCGGCTTCCTGGTGGGGCTGCGCGGCGGCTGGGACGCGTTCGTCGCCTCGCTGGGCGTGCTGCTCACCGTGCTGGGTGCGCTGCTGCCCTTCGCGGTGGCGCTGGGCGTGCCCGTGGCGCTGCTGGTGGCGGTGCTGCGCCGGCGCCGGCGCAGGCCGGCGCCGGTGCTCAGCGAGTCGCTGCCAGTGCCCGCAGCGCGGTCTGCACCATGAGCCGGACGCCGAACGGGATGGCCCGCTCGTCGACGTCGAACGAGGCCCGGTGCAGGTCGACGTTCGGCCCGGCCCGGCCGACGCCGAGGCGGGCGAGCGCGCCGGGTACGTGCTCCAGGTACCAGGAAAAGTCCTCGCCGCCCATGCTCTGCGGGGTCTCCGCCACGCCGTCCGGGCCGAGCGCGGCCACGGTGGCGGCGGTGAGCACCTGGATCGCCTTGGCGTCGTTGCAGACCGGCGGGCGGCCGCGCAGGTACTCCAGGTCGACCGTGGCGCCGGTCGGGGCGATGACGTCCCGGACCACCTGAGCGACGATCTTGGGGGCCTGCGCCCAGGTGTCGCGGTCCATCACCCGCAGGGTGCCGGAGGCGCTCGCCTCGGACGGGATGACGTTGTTCCGGGTGCCGGCCGAGGCCTGGCCGAACACCAGCAGCAGCCCGCTGTTGGCCGGCACCCGGCGGGCGACCAGGGCGGGCACCTCGGTGACCAGCCGGCCGAGCGCGTCGACCAGGTCGACGGTCAGGTGCGGGCGGGCGGTGTGCCCGCCCGGTCCGGTGAGCTTGACGGTGACGTTGTCGGCGGCGGCGGTGATCGGGCCGACCCGCAGGCCGATCTTGCCGACCGGTTGGTTGGGGTCGCAGTGCAGGGCGAAGATCTGCACCACGTCGTCCAGCCCGCCGGCCTCGATGACCTCCAGCGAGCCGCAGGGCAGGATCTCCTCGGCCGGCTGGAAGATCAGCCGGACCCGGCCGTCCAGCTCGCCCAGGTCGGCGAGCTGGGCGAGCAGCATGCCGACGCCGAGCAGCACGGTGGTGTGCACGTCGTGCCCGCAGGCGTGGCACACGCCGTCCTTCGTGGACCGGTACGGCACGTCCTTGATGTCGATGAGCGGCAGCGCGTCGATGTCGGCGCGGAGCGCGACGACAGGGCCGTCGGGGCGGCCGTTGACGTCGCAGATCACCCCGTTGCCCTTCGGCAGCAGGCGCGGGTTCAGCCCGGCGAGGGAAAGCTCGCGGGCGATCAGGGCGGCGGTCTCGAACTCCTCGCCGGAGAGCTCCGGATGGGAGTGGATGTGCCGGCGGGTGGCGATGAGCCCGGGCACCCGCAGGGCGAGCAGATGGTCCAGCTCGAAGGGCAGGGGCTGGGATCCGGACGGCGCCTCCGCCGAGTCCGACGACGCCAGCTTGCTGCCGTTCGGCAGTGTCAACGCACTCGTCACGTCGATATCTCGATCACTAGAAATGGATGGATCATCGGGGATGACAGCGGACAGCCTAGACCTCCGGCGGTGACGCTGTGCAACTTCATTCCCGTAGCGGTCGGATGGCGCAGAGTCACGAAAGCCCTGATGGAAGGGCTCGACAATCTGCGGGACAGCAGGTAGATCGCGGTCGAACGCCGTCATCTGCCCCCCACCTCCTACAACCCGTAACCGAGCCGGCGTCACGAAATCACCGTCGATCCGGGGCCGCCGTTTCCCGAATTGTCGCATTAGTCGCTTCGGTTACCTGCCGCTCGGACAATTAGCCGACCGCACACGGTGGCGGGGCGATTCCTGACGGTGGCACGCCGGGGCGCGACGCTCGCGCACACGCTGTCCGTCCCGTTCACCCGGACGGGTTACCCATCGCCCCGGGCCCGCACACACGTGGCGGGGCGGCCGGCGGGGTGATCAGAACCGGTCGCTCGGGCGGTACGTCCCCCAGACCTGGCGCAGGGTGCCGCAGACCTCGCCCACCGTGGCCCGGGCCCGCAGCGCCTCCTTCATCGGGAAGAGCACGTTCTCCGTGCCCTCGGCGGCGGCGCGCAGCTCAACGAGGGCACGCTCGACGGCACCGCCGTCGCGCTCCGCGCGCAGCCTGGCCAGCCGCTCGGCCTGGGTCGCCTCGATCTCCGGGTCGACCCGCAGCGGCTCGTACGGCTCGTCGGTGTCGATGGTGAACCGGTTGAGCCCGACCACCACCCGCTCGCCCGAGTCGATCTCCTGGGCGATCCGGTACGCGGACTGCTCGATCTCCCGCTTCTGGAAGCCCACCTCGATGGCGTCCACCGCCGAGCCGTGGTCGGCCACCCGGTCCATCAGCTCGACCACCGCCGCCTCGATCTCGGCGGTCATCGCCTCCACCACGTACGAGCCGGCGAACGGGTCGACGGTGGCGGTCAGGTCCGTCTCGTACGCCAGCACCTGCTGGGTGCGCAGGGCCAGCCGGGCCGCCTTCTCGGTGGGCAGCGCGATGGCCTCGTCGAAGCTGTTGGTGTGCAGCGACTGGGTGCCGCCCAGCACGGCGGCGAGCCCCTGCACCGCCACCCGGACCAGGTTGACCTCGGGCTGCTGGGCGGTGAGCTGCACGCCCGCCGTCTGGGTGTGGAAGCGCAGCATCATCGACTTCGGGTTCTTCGCCCCGAAGTCGTCGCGCATCAGCCGGGCCCAGATCCGCCGGGCGGCGCGGAACTTCGCGACCTCCTCCAGCAGGGTGGTCCGGGCCACGAAGAAGAACGACAGCCGGGGCGCGAAGTCGTCCACGGCCAGCCCGGCGGCCAGCGCGGCCCGGACGTACTCGACGCCGTTGGCCAGGGTGAACGCGATCTCCTGCGCGGGCGTCGCGCCTGCCTCGGCCATGTGGTAGCCGGAGATGGAGATGGTGTTCCACTTCGGCACCTCCTTGCGGCAGTAGCCGAACGTGTCGGCGACCAGCCGCAGCGAGGGCTTCGGCGGGAAGATGTACGTCCCCCGGGCGATGTACTCCTTGAGGATGTCGTTCTGGATGGTGCCGTTGAGCGCAGAGCCCTCGACCCCGGACTCCTCGGCGACGAGCTGGTAGAGCAGCAGCAGCACCGAGCCCGGCGCGTTGATCGTCATCGAGGTGGAGACCTTGTCCAGCGGGATGTCGGCGAAGAGCAGCCGCATGTCCTCGACGGAGTCGATGGCCACC
The DNA here is from genome assembly GCF_045040215.1 of Micromonospora sp. NBC_01412. Taxonomy (NCBI): domain Bacteria; kingdom Bacillati; phylum Actinomycetota; class Actinomycetes; order Micromonosporales; family Micromonosporaceae; genus Micromonospora; species Micromonospora sp. NBC_01412. The sequence continues at coordinate 3,979,154 of NZ_CP109528.1, read as the reverse complement.
CCGACCTTGCCCACCTCGCCGTGCGCGATCGGGTCGTCGGAGTCGTACCCCATCTGGGTGGGCAGGTCGAAGGCGACGGAGAGACCCATCGTGCCGGCCCGCAGGAGCTGGTGGTAGCGCGCGTTGGACTCCGTGGCGGTGCCGAAGCCGGCGTACTGGCGCATGGTCCACGGGCGCGACGTGTACATGGTGGGATAGACCCCGCGGGCGTACGGGAACTCGCCGGGGGCGCCCAGCCGGGAGTCCAGACCCTCGGGCAGGTCATCCGCCGTGTAGCGGCCCTTGATGGGGAAGCCGGACTCGCTTGACCGCCGTTCACTCATCCCCGGATGGTAGGACGCGCCGACTCATCGACGGGTGAGGGATTCCGCACAACGGGCCCCAACTTCCGGCGACCCCAGGGTGACCGACCGGACACGTACCGTGGAGTTCGGTAAACGTCCGTCGCGTCGGGTTTCGCATCGGGCGTCGGAACCAGCAAGATAGGGGAGTTGTGTCCCAGCCCCCTCGATTTCCCCCGGTGGCTTTTCTGTGACTCAGATCCCGACGTGGAGCGGCGGACCGGTCAGTCCACCCCACGGACGCGCGGCGCCCGGCACCACCATCGGTGGTCGCTACTCGCTCCGGTCCGCGGTGGGCAACGGCGGCATGGGTACGGTCTGGCGTGCCACAGACACCCTGTTGCGGCGTGACGTGGCGGTGAAGGAGGTCATCCTCCCGCCGGGCCTCGCCCCCAGCGACCGCGACTCGATGTACGAGCGGACGCTGCGCGAGGCCCGCGCCGCCGCGGCCATCCAGCACCCGGCCGTGGTCCAGGTGTACGACGTGGTCACCGAGGGTGGCCGCCCCTGGATCGTGATGGAACTGCTGGACGCCCGCAGCCTGGCCGACATGGTGATCGAGGACGGGCCGGTCGCGCCCCGCGCGGTCGCCAAGATCGGTATCGCCCTGCTCGGCGCGCTGGAGGTGGCGCACGCGATCGGCGTGCTGCACCGCGACGTGAAGCCGGCCAACGTGCTGATCTGCACCGACGGCCGGTGCGTGCTGACCGACTTCGGGGTGGCCAAGCTCCCCACCGACGTGCAGCTCACCACCCCCGGGATGGTGCTCGGCTCGCCGCACTTCATCTCCCCCGAGCGGGCCATGGGCCACGAGTTCGGCCCGCCCAGCGACCTCTTCTCCCTCGGTGTGACGCTGTACACGGCGGTCGAGGGCCGGCCCCCGTTCGACAGGGGCGACCCGATCGAGACCATGCACGCCGTGGTCGAGGACCCGCCCGCCACCCCGCAGCGCAGCGGCCCGCTGACCCGGGTGCTGATGGGCCTGCTGGAGAAGGACCCGGCCCGCCGACTCGACGTGCACACCTCCCGGGCGATGCTGCGCGAGCTGCTGGCCGGCCCGCTGACCAGCACCGCGACCGCCGTCAACTCGGTCACCGACCCGTACGCGGTGGTGCCGGCGCAGCGGCCGGTGGTCGCTCCGCCACCGCCGCCCGCCCCGGAGCCGAAGCCGAGCGGGCAGATCGGCGGCCGGGCGATGCTCTCCCCCGACGAGTCGCTGACCGACCGGCTGGCCGCGCTGCGCCGGGGCGGCAAGCCGAAGCGGGACACCGCCGCGGCGAGCGCCGCCGCGCTCGACGACACCAGCGCCGACGCGCTCGCCGGTCCGCTGCACACCCCGACCGGGGCGATGCCAACGCCGGCGCCGACGTCGCCGGCCGGCCGGACGTACGGCGGGTCCTCGGACGCCACCCAGCGGGTCGACGCGGGCGCCGCGCCGGAGGCCACCCAGCGGGTGACGTACGGCACCTCGCCCGACGCCACCCAGCAGGTCCCGTTCGGGCCCCGCCCGGACGCCACCCAGCAGGTCCCGTTCGGCGTCGGGACGAACGCGACCCAGCGGGTCGGCCAGCCCGACGCCACCCAGGCGGTGCCCGGCTTCGGTGGCCCGCCCGAGGCGACCCAGCGGGTGGGCGGGACGTACGGCGGCGGCCAGTGGTCGGTGCCCGGCACCGGCCAGCCGTGGGCCACCCCGGCCACCGCGCCCGCCCCGGCCGGCGGCGGTGCGACCGGCGGGATCGGCGGCCTCGTCGCCACCGTCAAGGGCTGGCCGCGCAAGGTGCAGCTCGCGGCGGCCGGCGGCCTCGTCGTGCTGCTGCTGGTCGGCGCGGTCGTCCTGTTCGGCGGCGGCGACCCGGACCGGCCGACCACCCCCTCGGCGCAGCCCACCGCCCCCGCCGCCGCGCCGGTGGAGACGGAGGAGCAGTCGGCCCGGGGCGTCACGGTGCAGGTGCCCAAGGGCTGGCAGCGCAACAGCGCCGGCGTGTGGGTCGACTTCGTCGACCCGGAGGACAGCGGCCGCAAGGTGCGCGTCCTCTCCGAGGAGTGGGGCGGCACGTCGTCGATGCGCTGGGCCGAGGTCGCCGAGAAGGGCCTGCGGACCAAATCGACCTCCTGCCCGAAGCCGTACAACCAGGTGTCGATGACCGAGCAGAAGCTGGACGGTCAGGCGGCGGCCGAATTCGAGTACACCTGCGGCGACGGCGACAGCATGCGGCACGGCGTGTGGCGCGGGGTGGTGCACGAGGGAAAGGTCTACTCGTTCTACCTCTCCTCCACCGACGCCCGGTTCGCGGAGAGCAAGCCGATCTTCGACCGGATGGTGGAGTCGTTCAAGCTCGGCGGGGCTGACTGAGCCCCACCGGGCCGACCGGAACGAGGCCGCCGGGACGTGGCGATCCGCCGCCTGCTATCAAGAGGCATGGCGGCGGAACCCATTGACCTTGACGACATTCGCGACCGGGCCCTGCGTTGGCTCGACGACGACCCCGACCCGGCCACCCGCGAGGAGCTGCGAGCCGTGCTCGACCGGCTGCCGGCGAGCGCGCCCGAGCTGGCCGACCGGTTCGCCGGGCCGCTGACCTTCGGCACCGCGGGGCTGCGCGGCCCGCTACGGGCCGGCCCGAACGGGATGAACCTCGCCGTGGTCAGCCAGGCCGCCGCAGGGCTGGTCGGCTGGCTCGCCGCCCAGGGCGCGACCGGCCCGCTGGTGATCGGGTACGACGCCCGGCACGGTTCCCGGGAGTTCGCCGAGCGCACCGCCCAGGTCGCCACCGGCGCGGGCCGTCCGGCGCTGCTGCTGCCCCGCCCGCTGCCCACCCCCGTGCTGGCGTACGCGGTGCGGCAGCTCGACGGGGCGGCCGGCGTGATGGTCACGGCCAGCCACAACCCCCCGCAGGACAACGGCTACAAGGTGTACCTGGGCGCCCGGCTCGGCGGCGAACTGGGCGCGGGGGCGCAGATCGTGCCGCCCGCCGACGCCGGGATCGAGGCGGCCATCCGGGCGGTCGGCCCGCTCGCCCAGGTGCCGCTCGGCCCGGCCGGCCAGGTGCTCGGCGACGACCTGGTCGCCTCGTACGTGGACCGGGCCGCCGCCGTGATCGACCCGGCCGGCCCCCGGGACCTGAAGGTGGCCTACACCCCGCTGCACGGGGTGGGTGCGGCGGTGCTGACCGCCGCCTTCGCCCACGCCGGGTTCGGCGTACCCGGCGTGGTGCCCGAGCAGGCGGAGCCCGACCCGGACTTCCCGACCGTGAGCTTCCCCAACCCGGAGGAGCCGGGAGCGGTGGACCGCCTCGTCGCGCTGGCCGAGCGGACCGGCGCGGACCTGGCGATCGCCAACGACCCGGACGCGGACCGCTGCGCGGTGGCCGTCCGCGACGGCGGGCCGGCGAGCGCCAGGAGTGAGCTGGCGAGCCCTCCGGCCGGGAGCGAAGAGCCGCGCGGCGGCTGGCGGATGCTGCGCGGCGACGAGGTGGGCGTCCTGCTCGCCGACCACCTGATGCGCCGGGGCGTGCGGGGCCTGTACGCCACCACGATCGTGTCGTCGTCCCTGCTGCGGGCCATGTGCACCGCCCGGGGCCTGCCGTACGGCGAGACGCTGACCGGGTTCAAGTGGATCGTCCGGGCCGGCGGCGGGTCCGCGCCGCTCGTGTACGGCTACGAGGAGGCGCTGGGCTACTGCGTCGCCCCGGAACACGTGCGCGACAAGGACGGCATCACCGCCGCGCTGACCATCGCCGAGCTGGCCGCCGGCCTCAAGGCGGAGGGGCGCACGCTGACCGACCGGCTGGACGAGCTGGCCGCCGAGTTCGGCGTGCACCACACCGACCAGCTCTCCGTCCGGGTGGACGACCTGCGGGTGATCGCCGACGCGATGGCCCTGGTCCGGGCTGCCACCCCGACCACGCTGCTCGGGCACCCGGTCACCGAGGCGCGGGACCTGCTCCCCGAGGCGGACGTCGTGATCCTGCGCACCGACACGGCCCGGGTGGTGATCCGCCCGTCGGGCACCGAGCCGAAGCTCAAGGCGTACCTGGAGGTGGTGGAACCGGTCGCGGACGGCGACGTGCCAGCGGCCCGCACCCGCGCGGCCACGGCCACAGCCGCCCTCCGCACCGAGATCGCCACCACCCTGAACCTCTAACCCCCCACCCCACCCCAACCCCGCGCCCCGCCCCCGCCCCCGCAAAGTTGATCAAGAAGTTTGCGTCGCCGATGACGCGCTCGCTGACGCAAACTTCTTGATCAACGCGGGATAGGTGGGGTGGGGTGGGGTGGGTGGGGTGGACCGTGTTTGAGCGCGATCATGCGCGGCGAGTGGCAGGCGGGCGGGGTCGGAGCGGTCCGATGGGCGGGACAGGCCGCCCGCGTCGTCCGTCCCGGCCAGAGGGGTCAGGCGCGCTTGCCTAGGGCCGCGTCGACGGCGGCGCCCAGGGCGGTGACGACCAGCGCCACCGACGGGCGGACCACCGAGGCGTCCAGGCCGACCGTGCCGGAGAAGCCGGCCCCGCCGGCGATCTCCTCCAGCCGTACCCGGGCGTCCCGGGCGGCGTCGCCGGTCAGGCCGAGCGCCGGCTCCATCCGGAGCACCGCGACCAGGGTGGCCAGCGCGGCGGTCCGCTCGTCGGGGAGTTGCCCGTCGGCCAGCGCCTCGGCGAGCCGGCGACGGGTGTCCTCCTCCACCGAGGCGTCCGCCGTCGGGTAGCGGTGCACGTGGATGAAGCCCAGCTCGGTCTCCTCGACGTCGCGCACCGCGCCCCGGGCAACCAGGTCGCCGAGGATCCGGTCGCGCAGGCCGTGGCGCAGCCGCTGCACCCAGGAGGAGGGGGTGTGCGGGGTGTCGGCGGCCATCCGGGCCAGCACCTCGTCGAGCGTCGGCTCGCCCGTTCCGGTGGGGTCGGCGACCACCAGGTTCCCGTCGGCGTACGCGATCCGGCCGGCCAGGGCCAGTTCGATCAGCACCGCGGCGGCCATCCCGAGGTCGAGGCTGATCCGCGGCATGGTCGCCTTGCCGGATTCGTCGTCGTAGGCGAGGAGCAGCAGCTCTTCGGCAAGCGCAACACCAGTCATGGCCCGAGACGGTAGCGCCTGCGCGCCCCCGGCGGACCCCCCAACCCGCCCGGCGTGGCGGGAAGGCCCCCGGTCGATGCCCGAGGGGCGGGAAGGATGCCCTTCCCGCCCCTCCCGAGCGGCACGGCCGGGCCCCACCGAGCGCGGCACCGACGGGCCTTCCCGGGCGGCACCGGCGGCCGGGCCGCCGTCAGAAGCGGGGCATGCCGCCGAACTGGCGGTCGCCGGCGTCGCCGAGGCCCGGCACGATGAACATCTTGTCGTTGAGGCCCTCGTCGATCGAGGCGGTGACCAGCCGCAGCGGCAGGCCGGACTGCTCCAGCCGCTGGATGCCGACCGGCGCGGCCAGCACGCAGAGCACGGTGATGTCGGTGCAGCCCCGGTCGGCCAGCAGCCGGCAGCAGTGCTCCAGGGAGCCGCCGGTGGCCACCATCGGGTCCAGGACCAGCACCGGCAGGCCGGCCAGGTCGCGGGGCAGCGACTCCATGTACGCCCGCGGCTCGTACGTCTCCTCGTCCCGGGCCAGGCCGACGAAGCCCATCGACGACTCGGGCAGCAGGCCGAGCGCCGCGTCGGCCATGCCGAGGCCGGCCCGCAGCACCGGCACCAGCAGCGGCGGGTTGGCCAGCCGGGTGCCCTCGGCACCGGTCACCGGAGTCTGCACCGGGTACTTCTCGACGGGGAAGGATCGTGCGGCCTCGTACACGAGCATGGTGGTGAGCTCGTGCAGCGCGGCCCGGAACGAAGAGGAGTCGGTGCGGGCGTCCCGCATGGCGGTCAGCCGCGACTGGGCGAGCGGGTGGTCAATGACGTGTACGTCCACGATCGCTCAACCTACCGAACGGTCGGATCCCGCAGTGCGGGAGCGGGCGCGGCAGCGACCCGGCTCACCCCGGCGACGCCTCGACGGCACCCCGACGACGCTGCGGTGGCGCGACGACGCCCGCGACGGCCGCACCGTGACCGGTTTCACAACACCCGTGGATGCGTAGACTTCCCGGCATGACGGCGACAGCGACGTCGGCCCGGTCGGATCTCTCCGGGCTGGGACGATCCGAGACCGCTCTGCGGACCTTCCTGCACGGCCTCCCCGGCGTGGACCAGGTGGGCGCGGAGCAGCGGGCGGCACAGCTCGGCACCCGCTCCATCAAGACCACGGCCAAGGCGCAGGCGATCGACCTGGCCATCCGGATGGTCGACCTGACCACCCTGGAGGGGGCGGACACCCCCGGCAAGGTACGGGCCCTCGCGGCCAAGGCGCTGCGCCCCGACCCGGCCGACCCGTCCTGCCCGCACGTCGGCGCGGTCTGCGTCTACCCGGCGATGGTCCCGCACGTGGCCGAGGTGCTGGCCGGCAGCGGCGTGCACCTGGCCAGCGTGGCGACCGCGTTCCCGTCCGGGCAGGCGCCGCTGGCGGTCAAGCTCGCCGACACCCGGGCCGCCGTGGCGGCCGGCGCCGACGAGATCGACATGGTGATCAACCGGGGCGCGTTCCTGTCCGGGCGGTTCAAGGAGGTCTACGACGAGATCGTGGCCACCAAGGAGGCCTGCGGGGACGCCCACCTCAAGGTGATCCTGGAGACCGGCGAGCTGGCCACGTACGACAACGTGCGGCGGGCCTCCTGGCTGGCCATGCTGGCCGGCGGCGACTTCATCAAGACCTCCACCGGCAAGGTCCCGGTCGCCGCCACCCTGCCGGTGACCCTGGTGATGCTGGAGGCGGTCCGCGACTTCCGCGACGCCACCGGCCGGCAGGTCGGTGTGAAGCCGGCCGGCGGGATCAAGACCACCAAGGACGCGATCAAGTACCTGGTCATGGTCAACGAGACCGTCGGCGCGGACTGGCTCGACCCGGACTGGTTCCGGTTCGGCGCGTCCAGCCTGCTCAACGATCTGCTCATGCAGCGCACCAAGCTGACGACCGGCGTCTACTCCGGTCCCGACTACTTCACCCTGGACTGAGAGTGATGTTCGAATACGCCCCTGCGCCCGAGTCGCGCGCGATCGTCGACATCAGATCTTCCTACGGTCTGTTCATCGACGGCGAGTTCGTCGACGGCGAGCATCTCAACAAGTCGGTCAACCCGGCCACCGAGGAGGTGCTCGCCGAGGTCACCTGGGCCGGCAGCGAGGACGTGGACCGTGCGGTCCGCGCCGCCCGCAAGGCGTACGAGAAGGTGTGGGGCCCGATGCCGGGCCGGGACCGGGCCAAGTACCTGTTCCGGATCGCCCGGATCATCCAGGAGCGCTCCCGCGAGCTGGCCGTGCTGGAGTCGCTGGACAACGGCAAGCCGATCAAGGAGTCCCGGGACGTCGACCTGCCGCTGGTCGCCGCGCACTTCTTCTACTACGCCGGCTGGGCCGACAAGCTCACCCACGCGGGCTTCGGGCCGGACCCGAAGCCGGTCGGGGTGGCCGCCCAGGTCATCCCGTGGAACTTCCCGCTGCTCATGCTGGCGTGGAAGATCGCCCCCGCGCTGGCTGCCGGCAACACGGTGGTGCTCAAGCCCGCCGAGACCACCCCGCTGACCGCGCTGCTGTTCGCCGAGATCTGCCAGCAGGCCGACCTGCCGGCCGGCGTGGTCAACATCGTCACCGGCGCGGGCGACACCGGCCGGGCTCTGGTCGAGCACCCGGGCGTGGACAAGGTCGCCTTCACCGGCTCCACCGAGGTCGGCCGGGCCATCGCCCGGTCGGTCGCCGGCACCCACAAGAAGCTCACCCTGGAGCTGGGCGGCAAGGCCGCGAACGTCGTCTTCGACGACGCACCGATCGACCAGGCGGTCGAGGGGATCGTCAACGGCATCTTCTTCAACCAGGGGCACGTCTGCTGCGCCGGCTCCCGGCTGCTGGTCCAGGAGTCCGTGGCCGAGCAGGTGCTGGAGTCGCTGAAGCGGCGGATGGCCCGGCTGCGGGTCGGCGACCCACTGGACAAGAACACCGACATCGGGGCGATCAACTCGGCCGACCAGCTCGCCCGCATCCGCGAACTGTCCGACGCCGGCTCCGCCGAGGGGGCCGAGCGCTGGTCGCCGCCGTGCGAGCTGCCCGAGCGCGGCTTCTGGTTCGCGCCGACGATCTTCACCGGGGTCACCCAGGCACACCGGATCGCCCGGGAGGAGATCTTCGGCCCGGTGCTGTCCGTGCTGACCTTCCGCACCCCGGCCGAGGCCGTCGAGAAGGCCAACAACACGCCGTACGGGCTGTCGGCCGGGATCTGGACCGACAAGGGCTCCCGGATCCTGTGGATGGCCGACCGGCTGCGCGCCGGGGTGGTCTGGGCCAATACGTTCAACAAGTTCGACCCCACCTCGCCGTTCGGTGGGTACAAGGAGTCGGGCTACGGTCGCGAGGGCGGCCGGCACGGGCTGGAGGGCTACCTCAATGTCTGAGCGGGTCGCGGTACGCAAGACGTACAAGCTCTTCATCGGCGGGAAGTTCCCGCGCAGCGAGTCGGGACGGTCGTATCTCGTGCAATCCGCGAACGTGTCTCTTGCTTCTCGGAAGGACGCCCGGGACGCCGTCGTCGCCGCCCGGGCGGCCGTGAAGGGCTGGGCCGGGGCGACCGCGTACAACCGGGGTCAGATCCTCTACCGGGTCGCCGAGATGCTGGAGGGCCGCCGCGAGCAGTTCGTCGCGCTCGGCGTGCCGGCCGACGAGGTCGACGCGGCGATCGACCGCTGGGTCTGGTACGCCGGCTGGTCCGACAAGCTCCCCCAGGTGTACGGCGGCGCGAACCCGGTCGCCGGCCCGTACTTCAACCTGTCCTCGCCCGAGCCCACCGGCGTGGTGGCGGTGGTGGCCCCCGAGCAGCCGGCGCTGCTCGGCCTGGTCAGCGTGATCGCCCCGGCGATCGTCACCGGCAACACGGTGGTGGTGGCCGCCTCCCCGGCGCAGCCGCTGGCGGCGGTGACCCTGGCCGAGGTGCTGGCCACCTCCGACCTGCCCGGCGGGGTGGTCAACATCCTCACCGGGAAGATCACCGAGACCGCGCCGGCACTCGCCGGCCACATGGACGTCAACGCGATCGACCTGACCGGGGTGACCGACCCCTCGCTCGCCACCGAGCTGGAGGTGAAGGCGGCGGAGAACCTGAAACGGGTGCTCCGGCCGGCCCCGGCCGACCACGACTGGTCCGCCGACCCCGGCATCACCCGGATGACCACGCTGCTGGAGACGAAGACGGTCTGGCACCCCAAGGGCACCTGACCCCACCCGCCGAACCCACCTCCGCCCACGCCACGCCCTGCCGTCGCCCGTGCCCTGCCGTGCGAGCGCGTCCACGCCCGGCCGTGCCCGCCCACGCTCGGGAGGTCTGGGGGGCCTGGCGTGGGCGCCGCTCCACGGCAGGTGTGCCTCTCGGCGCCTTTGGAGCTGAGTCGGATACGACATCAGCCACCCTCGGCGCGCTCGGCGACCGTAGGCGACGACCCGACGGGGCGGTGGGTAAACGCGACGGCGGTGGCCCGACCGGCGGTGATGACGTAAACGACTCAGCTCCAAAGGCACCGCGCCACGACATCGATCGCCCCGGCCACAGCCCCGCCCCACGACATCGACCGCCCCGCCCACACCCCCGCCCCGGCCACGGTCCCCGGGCCGACCAGGGACCGCACCCGCGACAACGCAAGGACCCTGGCAGCGCAGTGCAGTGCAGTGCGGAGGGGCGCGGCCCGGCTCAGCGGGGGCGGCCGGGGTGGGGGGTCTACTACGGGGGGTAGGATTGATGGGTGACTCGGCTTGGTGATCTTGAGCGTGCGGTGATGGATGTGTTGTGGGACAACGTCCCGGACACGTCGGACGGGGTGACCGTGCGCGAGGTCGCCGACGCGCTCGACGGGCGCGAGCTGGCGTACACGACGGTGATGACCGTGCTGGACCGGCTCGCCGGCAAGGGCATGGTGCAGCGCCAGCGGGAGGGGCGGGCCTGGCGGTACCGGGCCACGGCCAGCCGCGAGGCGTACATCGCCCGGCTCATGCTCGACGCGCTGGACCTCGGTGGCAGCCGGGACGCCGCGCTGGTGCGCTTCGCCCGCTCGGTGACCGGGACCGAGGCCGACGTGCTGCGCGCCGCCCTGGGCGCCGAGGCGGCCGGCTCGCTGACCGATCGGGTCGAGGAGCCGCGTGCGGACCGGGCCGGGCAGCCCGCCCTGGCCGACGAGGCGACGGACCGGTAGGGCCGCCGTCATGGCGTACGCCGCGCACTTCGCCGCGACGGTCCTGGCCTGCTACCTGACCGCCCAGGTCCTCGCGACCTCCACCTGGACGTGGCGCAGCCCCCGGGTGGCGATCGTCTGCTGGCAGGCGGTCGGGCTCGCGCTCGGCCTCTCCGCGATGGGCCTGCCCATGGCGCTCGGGCTGACCGCGGACGACCGGCCGACGGGCGGCGCGCTGATCGCCCTCGGCTCCGACCTGGCCCACGGCACCCTCCCCGCCGGGATGGGCGCGATCCACCTCGGGCTGGTGGGCGTCGGCTTCGGCATCGGGGCGGTGCTGCTCGGCACGACGGTACGCAGCCTGCACGCGGCCGTCCGGGCCCAGCGCCGGCACCGGGACCTGTTGACCCTGGTCGCCCGCCGGGACCCCGAGGTGCCGGGGGCGCTGGTGCTGGACCATCCGGGCGCGGCGGCGTACTGCCTGCCGGGAGTGCGGCCCCGGGTGGTGGTCAGCGCCGGAACGCTCAGCATGCTCGACCGGGCCGAGCTGGAGGCGGTGCTCACCCACGAGCGGGCGCACGCGCAGGAGCGGCACGACCTCGTGCTGCTGCCGTTCACGGCGCTGTGCCGGGCGCTGCCCTGGTTCCGCTGGGTGCGCGACGCGCACGAGCGGGTCGCTCTGCTGGTCGAGATGCGCGCCGACGACAAGGCCCGGGAGCTGCACGCCGAGGCGCCCCTCGCGGGCGCGCTGCGGCGGTTCGCCGCGGCCGGCCACCGGGTCACCCCGGCCGGCGCGCTCGGCATGGGCGAGGGGGACCTGAACGTCCGGGTCCAGCGGCTGATGATCGCCGACCGGCCGCCCCGGCTGATCGGGGCCACCGCGCTGGCGGTGGCAGCCACCCTGGTCACACTGCCGGTCTCCCTCTTCTTGAGCTGACGGCTTGAGCCGACGGCCCACCGGGCTGACGTCTTTCGATCCCGCCGCCGCACGCCCATCAATAGGTAGGCGCTCTACGTGTAGGCTCCCTACAAAAAGCGAGACCACCCCCGGAGAGCGGCCATGGATCCCCTACTCCTCGCCCGTCTGCAGTTCGCCACGACCACCTCGCTGCACTTCCTCTTCGTCGCCGTCACGCTCGGGCTGGTCACCCTGCTCGTCGGGCTCCAGACCGCCTGGGTGCTCACCGGCAACCCGGCGTACGAGCGGCTGACCCGGTTCTGGGGCCAGCTCTACGTGATCAACTATGCGCTCGGCATCGCCACCGGGATCGTGATGGAGTTCCAGTTCGGGCTGAACTGGAGCGGCCTGTCGCGCTACGTCGGCAACGTGTTCGGTGCGCCACTGGCGATCGAGACCCTGGTGGCGTTCTTCCTGGAGTCCACGTTCCTCGGCATGTGGATCTTCGGGTGGCACCGGCTGCGCCGGGGCGTCCACCTCGCGCTGCTGTGGGGCGTGGCGCTGACCGCGTACGCCTCGGCGTTCTGGGTCATGGTGGCGAACTCCTGGCTCCAGCACCCCGTCGGCTACGAGCTGCGCGACGGGGTGGCCCACCTGACCGACTTCGGCGCCCTGCTCACCAACCCCACCCTCGGGATGGCCTTCGGGCACGTGGTCTCCGCCGCCCTGCTCACCGGCGGGATGCTGATGGCCGCGGTGAGCGCCTGGCACCTGCTCCGGCGTACCCCCGACTTCGCGCTGTTCCGCACGTCGCTGCGGATCGGGCTGGTCACCGCGGCGATCGCGGTCAGCCTGGTGGTGGGCTTCGGCTTCGCCCAGTTCGGGCCGGTCGGGCAGGCGCAGCCGACCAAGTTCGCCGGCGGCGCGGGCCGGGACGCCCTGGTCGCCGAGTGGACGGCCCGGTTCGGGCCCGGCGACTACGCCCCGCCCGTGCTGGCCGACGTCGGGCTCGCCTCCATGATCATGATCGGCATGCTGCTCGGCTGCGTCTGGCTGCTGCTCCCGCTGCTCTGGCGCGACTGGATCATCCGGCTCCGCGTCCCGCTCCAGATCACCCTGGTGACGCTGCCGCTGCCCTTCGCGGCGGTGCTGCTCGGCTGGATCGCCCGCGAGGTGGGCCGCCAGCCCTGGGTCGCGTACGGCCTGCTCCCCACCGGGCAGGCGGTCTCCCCCGTCGGGCCGGGCGTGATGCTCGCCTCGCTGATCGGCTTCACCCTGCTACTCGGCGCGCTCGCCGTCGCCAACGGGATGCTGTTCGCCCGGCACGCCGCCAGAGGCGCCGCCGACCCGCCACTCGGCCGCCCGCCCGCCCCGGCCGCCGAGCCGGTCCGCCCCATGTCCGTCCTCGCCTGAGGGAGCGCCGTGGAACTCGCCTGGTACGCCCTGCTCGGCCTCTTCTTCGCCGCCTACCTGGTGCTCGGCGGCTACGACTACGGCGTCGGGCTGCTGCTCGCCCGGCCCGGCGGCCCGGACCGCCGCCGGGCGGCGCTCACCGCCGTCGGCCCGTTCTTCCTCGGCAACGAGGTCTGGCTGGTGGCGGCGGTCGGCATCCTGTTCGGCGCGTTCCCCACCCTGGAGGGCGAGCTGCTCTCCGGGTTCTACCCGGTCGTCGCCGCCGCGCTGGCCGGGGTGGTCGCGGTGACCGTCGGCGTGCAGCTGCGCAGCCGCCCGACCGACGGCCGGGCCCGGGCCGCCTGGGACCGGGTGGTGGTCACCGGCAGCCTGCTCGCCGCGCTCGGCTGGGGCGGGCTGCTCGCCGGCCTGCTCCAGGGTGTGCCGCTGACCGCCGCCGGGCACGTGGCGGGGCTCGGGCACGTGGCCACCCCGTTCGTGGCCGCCGCCGGGGTCGCGATGGTGGCCCTGGTGACCGTGCACGGTGCGATCTTCCTCACGCTCCGCCTCCCGGCCGCCGACGCCGCGCCGCTGGCGCGTACCGCCCGCCGGCTGGTCGCGGTGGCGCTCGCCGCGGTCGCGCTGGCCACCGTCGCGGGCGGCCTCTCCGATCGGGTACGCGCCGCGGCGCAGCGCCCGCTGTTCGCCGTACTGTTGCCGTTTGTGCTGGTCACGGCGCTTTTGGTGGCGCGGGCGGCGCTCGCCCGGCGGCGGCCCGGGGTGGCCTTCGCCGCCACCTCGGCGGCGCTGGCGCTGCCGGTGGCGCTGGTCGGGGCGGCGCTCTGGCCCTACGCGCTGGTCTCCACCACCGATCCGGCGGCGTCACTGACGGTGGCCGGCGGGGCGGCCAGCGGGCCGACCCTGGCGCTGCTGGGCTGGCTGACGGTGCCGCTCCTGCCGGCCCTACTAGGCTTTCAGGCAATGTGCTGGTGGGTGTTCCGAGGACGGACCGACGGCAGGGCACCGGTGTACTGGTGAACCGCCGTCCCTTCGACCCGCGTCTGCTGCGCCGGGTCCCCGCGGCCCGGCGCGACCTCGCCGTGCTCGCACTGCTCGGCGGGGTGACGGCACTGCTGGTCGTGGGGCAGGCGACCGCGCTGGCCATGCTGCTGGCCACCGCGATCGACGGGCGGCTGGACCGGGCGGCGCTGGGCGGTTTCCTCGCCGCGGTGGCCGGGCGGTCGCTGATCACCTGGGCGCAGGGCACGGTGGCGGCGCGGGCCGCCGCGACGGTCAAGGCCACGCTCCGGGAGGACCTGCTCGCGGCCGTCGGCCGGCACGGCCCCGGCTGGGTCGCCGGCCAGCGGGCCGGCCAGCTCGCCACCCTGGCCGGGCGCGGGCTCGACGCGTTGGACGCGTACTTCACCGGATACCTTCCGCAGCTCGTGCTCAGCGTCACCGTGCCGGTGGCCGTGCTGGCCCGGATCGTCTTCGCCGACTGGGGCTCGGCGGTGATCATCGCGCTGACGTTGCCGCTGATCCCGGTGTTCGGCGCGCTGCTCGGCTGGCAGGCGCAGGCCGCCACGGAACGCCAGTGGCGGCGGCTGTCGATGCTCGGCGGGCACTTCCTCGACATGGTCGCCGGGCTGCCCACCCTGCGCGCGTTCGGCCGGGTACGGGGGCAGGTCGAGGTGGTGCGCCGGATCGCCGACGGACACCGCGCGGCCACCATGAAGACGCTGCGGATCGCGTTTCTGTCCGCGCTGGTGCTGGAGCTGGTCGCCACGCTGTCGGTGGCGCTGGTCGCGGTGCCCGTGGGCATCCGGCTGCTCGGCGGCGGGCTGACCCTCTCCACCGCGCTGCTGGTGCTGCTGCTCACCCCGGAGGCGTACCTGCCACTGCGGGCGGCGGGCAGCCGGTTCCACGCCAGCATGGAGGGGCTGACCGCGCTGGACGAGGCGCTCACCCTCTCCGCGGTCGAGCCGGCCGCCGGCCGGGCGGAGCCGTCGCCGGCCCCCGACGGGCGGGGCGAGATCCGGTTCGAGGGCGTCACCGTCGAGTACGAGCGGACGGTCGCGCTGCGGGACGTCACGCTGACCATCCGGCCGGGCGAGCGGATCGCCATCGTCGGGCCCAGCGGCGCGGGCAAGAGCACCCTGCTCAACCTGCTGCTCGGCTTCGTCGCCCCGACGCGGGGCCGGATCACCGTGGGCGGGGTCGACCTGGCCGGCGTCGACCCGGACGGCTGGCGGAGCCGGCTCGCCTGGGTGCCGCAGCGCGCCCACCTGTTCGCCGCGACGCTGGCCGACAACATCCGGCTCGGCGCGCCCGACACCGACGACGACGCGCTCGCCACGGCGGTCACCGCCGCCGCGCTGGACGAGGTGGTCGCCGCCCTGCCCGACGGGCTCGACACCATGCTCGGCGAGCGCGGCCACGGCCTGTCCAGCGGCCAGCGGCAGCGGGTGGCGCTGGCCCGGGCGTTCCTCCGGCACGCACCAGTGGTGCTCCTCGACGAGCCCACCGCGCGGCTCGACACCGCCAGCGAGGCCGTGGTGCTGGCCGCCACCCGCCGGCTCGTCGCCGGGCGGACCGCCCTGCTGGTGGCCCACCGGCCGGCGCTGCTGGAGGACGCCGACCGGATCCTGCGGGTCGAGGACGGCCGGGTCACCGAGCTGACCCCCGCGAAGGTCGCGCAGGTGGCCCGATGAGCACCGGTCCCGCCGACGGCGCGTCCCCCACGCCCCCGATCCCGGGCGCGGGCGCCGCCGCAGCCCCACCGCCCGGCACGCCCCCGAACCCGGGCGCGGGGACCGCCGCAGCCCCACCGCCCGACGGCCGGAGTGTCCGGGCCGCCGAGCGGACCGTGCTCCGGCTGGCCCGGCCGTACCTGGGACGGCTGGTCGGGGCGGGGCTGCTCGCCGCCGCCACCGAGTTCGCCGGGCTGGCCCTGATGGCCACCGCCACCTGGCTGCTGATGAGCGCCGCCGGCCGGCCGCCGCTGGACCGGCTCACCGTGGCGATCGTCGCCGTCCGGGCACTGGCGATCGGTCGGGGCGTGTTCCGCTACACCGAGCGGCTGGCCGGCCACGACGCCGTGCTGCGGATGATCACCGACGTGCGGGCCCGGGTGTTCGCCACGCTGGCGGGCCGGGGCGACGCCGCCCGGGGGCGCACCGGGGACGCGCTGAGCCGGCTGGTCTCCGACGTGGAGGCCGTGCAGGACCTGCTGCTGCGGGTGCTCGTGCCCGGGTCGGCCGCCGCGGGAGTCAGCGTGCTGGCCGTGGCCGGGGCCGGCCTCGTCTCGCTGCCGGCCGCCGGGGTGCTGGCGCTGGGCCTGCTCGTCGCCGGAGTCGCGCTGCCGCTGGCGGCCACGGCGCTGACCCGCCGGGCCGCCGACGAGGTCGCCCCGCTGCGCGGCGCGCTCGCCACGGACGCGGTCGACCTCACCCACGGCGCGGCCGACCTGGCCGCGTTCGGCGCCACCCGGCAGGCGCTGGCCGCCGCCGGGGGGCGGGCCCGGCGGCTGGCCCGGCTGGAACGGCGGCTCGCCGCGACCGGCTTCGCCGTGGACGCGGCCGGGGTCCTGGTAGCCGGGGCGACCGCAGCGGGGGTGGTGGCCGCCGCGCTGCACGCCGGGGTCGGCGGGGTGCTGGTCGGGGTGCTGGCGGTCGGTTCCCTGACCGCCGTCGAGGTGGCGCTCGCCCTGGTCGGTGCCGCCCGGCAGCGCACCCAGCTCCGGGCCGGCCTGGTCCGGGTCGCCGCCCTGCTGACCGGCCCCGAGACCGGCGCCGAGCCCAGCGTCGCCCCGCTGACCGGACCCGAGACCGGCGCCGCCTCGGCCGCCTCCGAGACCGGCCCCACCCCGGTCCCCGCCACCCCGGTCCCCGCCGCCGAGGCCCGCACCGCCGAGGCCATCGCCACGGTGACCGCCGCCGCCCCGCACGACGTGCGCCTGGACGAGGTGACCGTGCGGTACCGGGTGGGCGTCGCGCCGGCGCTGGACCGGGTCACCCTGGACCTGCCGGCCGGTCGCCGGGTCGCCGTGGTCGGCCCGAGCGGCGCCGGCAAGAGCACGCTCGCGGCCGTCCTCACCGGCACGGTGCGCCCCGAGGGCGGCCGGGCCACCCTGGACGGGGTGGACCTGTCGGCGTACCCGGCGCAGGAGCTGCCCCGGGCGGTCGGCGGGCTGCTCGCCGAGGCGTACGTCTTCCACACCACGGTCCGGGAGAACCTGCTGCTCGGCCGGCCCGCCGCCGACACCGACGCGCTGACCGCCGCGACCCGGGCCGCCGGCCTGCTCGACTGGGTGCGCGCCCAGCCCGCCGGCTGGGACACCGTGGTCGGCGAGGAGGGCGGGCAGCTCTCCGGCGGCCAACGGCAACGCGTCGCGCTGGCCCGGGCGCTGCTCGCCGCGCCCGGGGTGCTGGTGCTCGACGAACCGACGGAGGGCCTCGACCCGGCCGCGGCCGACGCGGTGCTCGCCTCGGCGCTGGCCGCCACTCCGGCGGGGCACTCGGTACTGCTGATCAGCCACCGGCTCAGCGGGCTGGCCGGTCTCGACGAGATCGTGGTGCTCGACGCCGGCCGGGTGGTGCAGCGTGGCCGGCACGCCGAACTGGTCGCCGCGCCGGGCTGGTACCGGGACCAGTGGCTGCTCCAGGAGGCTGCGGAACGCGGCTACCTGGCCCTGACCCGGCGCCCCTGAGCCCGCGTTCCGGGAATCCCCCGGCGCACACCCGGCACCGCCGTGGCCGTTCTTGCTGCTCGCGGCTCGCTGACCCGGACGTGCGGCGGCCCGGTCCGGCACGACCGGCAGCGGCAGCCCGCTGGCACGGGCGGCAGCGGCAGCCTGCTGGCACGGGCGCGTGGCAACCCCGACCGGGGGTACGACCGACGCCGTGGTCAGGCCGGGGTGGCGGGGATGTCGTCGAGGAACCGGCCGATGGTGACGCTGAACTCCCGCCAGCCGGCCCGCTCGGCTTCGAGCGCCCGGCGACCGGAGTCGGTGAGCTCGTAGGTGCGGCGCTCCCGGCCGTTGACGGTGCTCCAGGTGCTGGCCACGTGCCCGGCCCGATCCAGCCGGCGCAGCGCGGGATAGATCGTGCCGGTCGGCAGGTCGAGGCTGCCGTCGCTGCGGACCCGGAGCGCCTCGATGATCGCGTAGCCGTGCAGCGCGCCCCGTTCCAGCACCGCGAGCAGCAGCGCGTCGAGGTGTCCGTGCAGCGCCTGGGCCTTCATAGGTAGCAACGCTACTTGTCCGACCGCCTGGCCGCCATCGGGGTGCGGGCACCGGCCCCCGCGAGCCGCCCACTAGGGTATGTGCCCAGAGTCACTCGGCGGCCGGAGACGCCGCCGGGTGGGCAACCCGAAGCACACGGAGGTCAGCGTGGCCCGCCAGTCGCCCCAACGGCCCGACGCCGACGAGCCCGAGCTCGACGAGACCGACGGCACCGTCGAAGAGGACGGCACCATCGAAGAGGTCGAGGAGGACGTCGAGCGCCCGTCGGCGCGGAACGCCGACCGCTCGCTCTGGGACGAGGTGCGCATCGACCCGGTGGAGATCGCCCTGCCCTCCGGCACCGGCTACACCCTGCGGGCGTACCGGCCGGCGCGGGAGCTGACCCCCACCGACGTCGCCGACCGCGACATCGACGACCCGTTCCTGGCCCGCCGTCAGGCGATCGAGGTCGACGAGGACGGCGACGAGGACGAGGTCGTGATCCTCGACGAGGAGGTGGCCGCCGAGTTCGCCCAGGCCGAGGAGGAGGAGAACGGCGGAAAGTCCCGACGCCGGGGCGCCGACGATTCCTCGACCAAGACCGACGGGGACAAGGCCACCGAGGACGAGGCCGACGAGGACACAGACGCCGAGGACGAGGCCGAGGCCGAGGACGAGGCCGACGAGGAGGGCGACGAGGAGGTCCCGGTCTTCCTCAGCCACCGGGGCAAGCTGCTGCTGTTCAAGACGCCGGAGTCGCTGGTCAGCTTCGTCCAGTCCGGGGCGCCCACCGACATGTCCCAGCTGGACAGCTGGAATGAACTGTCCGATCGGCTGAGTCCGGCCGACATCGCGCCCCTCGACGAGGACACCTACGAGCTCGACCTGGTCGTGGAGAACCTGCGCGGTGGACACGACACCTGGGACGCTCCCCTGCTCATCGAGGCCGGCGAGGCGGCCCGGGACGTCGCGTACGCGCTGCGTCTGCCCGCTGTGCTGGACATGCTCTCCTCCGGCTCCAGCCTGGACAACCTGGACGAAGCACTGCGGTCCACGGTCAACGGCGGGATCGGCGGCTTCCTCGGCCGGCGGCGGCTGAAGAAGATCGGGGCGCAGACCGCGAGTCTCGGTTGGCGCACCATTGTCGGCAAGATCTCTGCAGTCGTGGACTGGCGCGACTGACGCGTTCCAGGGAGCATCAGTCTCTGGCAGAGAAAGACATCAGTCCCGGGAGGAGGACGACGCCGTGGCGCTCGTGCGCGTGTACTGCGGTCTGGCCTCAGCGGATCCGGCCGATCGACCGGCTTCGGCCGGTTCGACGCTGACGTCCGCTGTCGTCGACGACGCAGGCCGGCTGCTCCATGTCTGCGAGATCGGCGACGACCCGGCCGGATACGCCCAGTTGGTCGCCCTGCTCGTGGAGCGGTCGGGCGGGCCGAGCGGCGCCGCGATCGCGGCCGACAGCGACGACCACACGGTCACCTCGCTGCTCAGCGCCGCCGGGCGGCCACTGGCCATCGCCGACGACGACTCGGTGGACGACTTCGCCGAGCGGTTCGCCGACGACGACTCGCTGGAGGAGATGCAGTCCCCGCCGGCCGAGCGGCAGGCGGTCGGGCTGGCCCGGGCCCTCCAGGCCGGGGCGCTCTCCGCGGTCACCCTGCCGGCGCCCCGGGACCTCACCGGCTACAAGCAGGTCCTCGCGGCCCATGCCGCGCTCGCCAGCGGCCGGCACTCCGCCGCCGTGGCGCTGCGCGAGGTGCTGCGGGAGCTCTACCCGGCCGCGCTGCGCGCGTACCCGGACCCGGCCGAGCCGGTCGCGCTGGCCGTGCTCGACGCGCTGCCCGAGCCCAGCATGCTGGGCGGCACGATCGGTCGGGGCCGGGAGATGTCGATTGCGGCGGACGCCATCGCCGCCCACCTCGCGGCCGACGGGGTGGCCGACGCCGACGAGATCAACGACGCGGTGACCGCCCTGCAGGTCGCCATCTCCGAGACCCCACGCCGCGCGGCGGTCAGCCGGGCGCTCACCTCGGCCGTGGCGGAGACGGTCCGCCAGGCGGTCGCCTCGGTGCGGGCCTGCGACGCGGGCTGTGAGGCGCTGGTCAGCGCGCTCGGCGCCCGGGCCACCAACCCGGCCCAGGCGCCCGGCCGGCGGGCCGCCGCTCGCCGGGGCGAGCCGGTCGACGAGCTGGCCGGCCTCGGTGTCACCGGCGGGCTGCGCGCGCTACGGCCCACCGAGCCCGAGCCGGTCGGCCGCCGCAGCCGCCCCGAGCCGATCCCCGGCGGAGGAATGCCGCCCTCGCCCCGGCCCCTCGGCCCACCGCCGAGCGCACCGGAGCCGATCGCCCCGCCGCCGATCGCCCCACGCCCGATGGCCCCGGCCGCCACCGCCGCCCCGCCCGTCTCCGCACCGCCGTCGGCCGGCGACCCGCGCCGGATGGTGGACGGCCCGACCAACCGGCCGGTGTCCGCGCCGCCGCCCCCGCCGCCGGGGATGACCCCGTTCGCGCCGGCCCAGCGCGAGCGTGGCTCGGTGCCGCCGGCCGAGGCCGGCGAGCCGTTCCGGCCCACGCTGACCACCGCCGCGATCCAGCACGCCCGGGCGGAGCGGCAACGCACCGTCATCCCGCCCCGGCCCAAGACCACCGGCGAGCCCGCCCGACCCACCGGCGGGTTCAGCGTCACCGACCTGAGTGTGCCGGTCCCGACCCCGCGGCCCGGCCAGGAGTCCGCTCCCCCAGGCTCCCGGGCGAACTGGCCGCTGGTCAACAACCCCGAGGACCCGTCCGACAGCGCCGCCGACAACCCGGTCGTCCGGTCCTTCGAGGACCGGGGGCCGCGACAGATCGACGGGCCGACGGAGCTGGTGCCGGCCGACGGTCGGGTCACCCCGCCCTGGCTCGCCGACGACCTGCCCCAGGAGCCGCCGATGCTGCGGCTGGTCGAGCCGCCGCCGCTGGCGGACCGGGCGCTGCGCGAGGGGCCGGCCCCGGCCGGTGACCCGCAGTTGGAGACCCCGCCGCTGCGGCTGGTCGACCGGGGAGGGTCTCCCCGCGCCGACCGGCCCGCCCCGCAACCCCACCCTGACCGGCCCGCGATGGAGCACCGTCCTGAGCGGCCGGCCATGGAACACCGTCTTCAGCGGCCCGGGATGGAGCACCGTCCCGAACCGCCCGCGATGGAACACCGCCCCGAGCGACCGGCCATGGAACACCGTCTTCAGCGGCCCGGGATGGAGCACCGTCCCGAACCGCCCGCGATGGAACACCGCCCCGAGCGACCGGCCATGGAACACCGTCTTGAACGGCCCGGGATGGAGCACCGGCCTGACCGGCCCGCGATGGAGCACCGGCCGGCCCCGGTCCAGCCGCCGCGTGCCGCTCCGATGGAACGGCGCACGCCGCCGATCTCCGACGAGGGCGACGGCGACCTGCTGATCTTCGCCGCCGCCAAGTCGGCCTGGTTCGTGGACCAGGACGACGAGGCCGAGGTCGAATGGTCGAGCACCGCAGACACCGGTTGGCAGGCAGCCGAACAGGCCGCCCGCCCGGCCGTGGGTGCCGAGACCAAGGCCGGGCTGCCGAAGCGGGTGCCGCAGGCCAACCTGGTCCCGGGCTCACCGCTGCGCGAGGAGCGTCCGCTTCGGATCGTCCGCGACGCGGCCAGCCTGGCCGAGAACACCACCGGCTACTTCCGGGGCTGGCGCCGCGGGCAGGAAATCGGCGGCTTCGCGGTCGGCGGGCGTCCGGGACGGGAAGCGGCCGGCGGCTGGGACTTCACCCGGGACACCGGGGACCGCGACGACGACCGGGAGTACGAGTACCGGTCCGCCGGATACCGGTCCTGAGACCGGGCACGCCAAATCCGGCCCGACGCGCCGGTGCAACGCCGACCCCCTGACCCGCCACGCCCCGTGGCGGGTCAGTCGGCATGCCACGCCCGTGGCGGGTCAGTCGGCACGCCGGACGGCAACGGCCCGGACAGGGCCCCGCCGCCGCCGTCGATCCCTGGAAACCGCCTCCCACCTGCGTGTTCCTGCCCACACCCGGATAATTTGACGCCGGGGTGCGGCGGCCGGGAACATACCGGGCGGTAACGGCCGGCGGCAGGTGTCGCCGGGGTGGGGAAGGCGACTGGCACATGGCGACACCGGCGATCGACCCGGCCACACCCAACCGGCGGGGGGTGCTCGCGGCTGCGGCGGGCGTCCTGTTGCTGGCCGCCTGCGGGCGGACCGGGGCGGAGGACGGTCCCACCAACGGCGCGCCCCGGACCGGCGGACAGGAACTGGTGCTCGGCGTCAGCCTGGAGCTGACCGGTGCCGGCGCGGCGCTCGGAGTGCTTCAGGAGCGGGCCCTGCGGATCAGTCTGGAGTCGCTCAACGCCGACGGTGTGCCCGTCGGCAACCTGCGCCGGACCGTCCGGCTGGAGGTGCGCGACAACGCCAGCGACCCGGATCTGGCCGCCCGGCACGCCACCGAGCTGATCCAGCGGGACGGGGCGCACGCCCTGCTCGGCGGGACCCTCACCGAGACCTCCGCCGCCATCGTCGGCGTCGCCCAGCAACTCCGGACCCCGTACGTCTCGCTGGCGTACGGGGACGGGATCGTGCTGCCGCTGGCCCAGCGGACGTACGTCTACAAGCTGACCCCGGACGCCTCCGACGTGGCCCGCCGGCTGGCCCGCCTCATCGCCTCGCAGGGGCGGAAACGGGTCGCGGTGCTGGCTGCGGACGGGCTGCACGGCAATTCGGGCGTACGGGCGATGTCAGCGGCCCTACGGACCGTCGAGCTGCCGCCCGGCGAGGTCGTCCGGCTGCCCCGGGCCGGAGAGAGCTTCCTGCGGGCCGCGCAACGGGTGGTGGCGGCGGAGCCGGACGCCGTGGTGGTCTGGGGCACCGCCCCCGACACCGGCGGGGCGGTGCTGGCGCTGCGCCAGGCCGGTCACCGTGGGCCGCTCTACCTGGACGCGGGCGGCGTCGCCGAGGACACCCTGGCCGACGACAACTCGGCCGCCCTGGAGGGCGTGTACGCGGTGCACCCGATCTGCCTCGGCGGGTCCACCCTCACCAACACCACCACGGCGGCGCTGGCCCGGCGGGACTTCGTGTACCGCTACATCCAGCGACACGGCAGCTTCAGCGGCTTCGCCCCGTACGCCTCGGACGCGCTGCAACTGATCGCCAACGCGGCCCGGTCGGCGGCCAGCGTGGACCGGGGCCGGCTACGGGCGTACCTGCAGAACCAGGTCACCGAGGGAATCGCCGGGGCGTACGCGTTCGCGCCGATCCGGCACGGCGGCATGGACCGCAACTCCCTCGGCATCTACCGGGTCGACCACGGCGGCTGGGTCCGGGTGTCCTGACCCGACCCGACCCGACCCGCCCGTCGCCCGAGCGGCCGGCCCCACCCCGCCACCCCGCCAGCTCACCGAGAGGCAGAGCGCGTCGGGCGGCGGTGGCCGGCCTCGGACAGCACGCGAAGCCGCCGCAGGGCAGGCGCGGGGCGGACGGCGGGCGGGCGGTCTCGGAAAAGCAGGCAGCGCCCGGTGACCGGCGGCGTGCCGGTCACCGGGCGCTGCCCGGGCGAATCTCAGGCCGGCGTGACGGCGCGCGTGCGGCGCATCGTCAGCACGTACTCGACCAGCGAGATCAGCACGTGCTTCGTCGACTCCCGGTTCCGGGCGTCGCAGGCCACCACCGGCACATCCCGGGAGATCGCCAGCGCGTCCCGGACGTCCTGCGGGTCGTGGTACTGCATCCCGTCGAAGCAGTTGATGGCCACCAGGTACGGCAGCCGCCGGTGCTCGAAGAAGTCGATGGCCGCGAAGCAGTCGGCCAGTCGTCGGGTGTCGACCAGCACCACCGCGCCGATGGCGCCCCGGACCAGTTCGTCCCACATGAACCAGAACCGGGTCTGGCCTGGTGTGCCGAACAGGTACAGGATCAGGTCCCGGTCGATCGAGATACGACCGAAGTCCATCGCCACCGTGGTCGTCGTCTTGCCCGGCACCTGCCGGGTGTCGTCGACGCCCACGCCGGCCGAGGTCATGATGGCCTCGGTGGTCAGCGGAGTGATCTCCGAGACCGAGCCGACCAGCGTCGTCTTGCCGACGCCGAACCCACCGGCGATAACGATCTTCGCCGACGTCACCCGACCGCTCGGCGCGGGCGGGCGGTGCGACATGTCAGAGCCTGCGAAGTCCACTCAGCACCCTCTCCAGCAGTTCAGTGCCCACCGCGTCGTCGGAGTCGTCCAGGATGGTCGGCTCGTGGACCGCGACCAGGCCGTCCGTCGCCATGTCGGCGATGAGCACCCTAGCTACGCCGAGCGGAAGCTGCAGCCGCGCCGCGATCTCGGCGAGCGACTGTACACGTCCGTCACACAGCGCGGCGATGTACTGGTGTTCGCGACCCTGGCTGCCGTTGCTGCTGGCAGCGGTACGGCCGCGCACCGTCGTCTCGATGAGCGCTTCCAGGGCGATGTCCAACCGGGGGCGGGTACGACCGCGGGTGACGGCGTACGGACGGACCAACGCTCCGGTCGGCTCGTCACGATCGACCATCTCGCCGCTCACCTCCTTCGTCCCTGACACCGGTTGGGCCCTGGAACGGAACCCCTCGTCGTTGTCCTTGCCGCCCCGCCTGACCCACCGGCCAGCGCGTAGGTCAGCCCATCATTCCCACAGCCGCACGCGGCTGCGGGGTCAACGCGTCGCCCACCCGGTCGACCAGGAGGGCCATCTCGTAGCCGACCTGCCCGACGTCGCAGCTACGGGCTGCGAGCACCGCGAAGGACGAACCGTCCGAGATGGACATCAGGAACAGGAAGCCGTTGTCCATCTCGACCACTGTCTGCAACACCGCGCCGCCCTCGAAGCAGCGGGCCGCCCCCTGGGTCAGGCTGACCAGTCCGGACGCGATCGCGGCCAACTGGTCGGCCCTGTCACGCGGAAGGTCTCGTGACGACGCGAGGAGCAGGCCGTCCGCGGAGACGGCGACCGCATGCGCGACACCGGGCACCCGGTCGGCGAAGTTGGCCAGCAGCCAACCGAGATCCTGCGTAGTTGTCATCGTTGTTGCTCCTTCTGCCCGCTCCCGGCCACCGGGCCTGAGCCAGACTGCGAGGATTGCTGCCCTCCCGGAGTCACGTCCGGGCTGGTCGAGTTGCCGTCGGGTTGGGTACGCCCGCGCTGCACGCCTCGATGGTAGGCGGAGAGCAGGCCGCGGACTCCCTCCGGCGTACGGCGCTGGGCGGAGGCGGTCGGCTTCTCCACCGCGCCCGGCACCAACTGGGCCATCGGCACCCGCTTGGGCAGGCCCTGGCGGGTGGTCTCCGCGACCGGGACCTCGGTGGCCGCCGAGGCGGCCCGCCAGCCGTCGTCGGCTGCGGTCTGCCAGGCGCTGCCGGGCCGGCGGGCTGTGAACGGGTCGACGGCGGGACCGCGTTGGGCGCTACCGCTGGTTGTCAGCCCGCTGTCGCGGGGCACTCCTCCGGCCATCGGGATGTCTGCCATCGGCGCGTTACCTGTCGTCCCGGGTGCTGGTGTCTGAACGGCCCGGTCGGCGACGTCGACCGCGGAGAACTGCTGGGTCACGGCACCGCTGGTCCGGTCCGTGGCTCCGTTTTCCGGTGCCGACTGGGCGGCACCCTCGTCGGAGCCCGCACGGCGGGTGCGGAACCACGCCGACTCGAGCTCCCGGAAGATCGGCAGCTCCATCGTCTCGTCGGCGTACCGCTGCTGGTTCTGGGCCTGCGAGGGCACCGGCCGGACCGCTGCCGGCAGGGTCGCCGGGGCCGGCTGGGCGACCGGGGCATACGGCCCCGGCGGCCCGTCGGTGCGCGACACCCGCGGCAGTTCCGTGGTCATGTCCAGGGCGGCGGCGAGGCGCTCGGGCACCGGCGGGGTGGCCGGCTCCCGCGCCGGCGGGGCCACCGGCGGCCAGGCCGGCGGCGCGGCCGGCCCCTGGGCCGACGGCGCCGGCCGGCTCGGCAGCGGCGGCGCGGAGTAGGGCTGACCGGAGACGGGCGCCGCCGAGTAGGGCTGACCGGAGACCGGCTGGCCCGGGAACGGGGCGGCCGAGACCGGCTGGCCGGAGACCGGCACGCCCGAGACCGGCGGGGTCCAACCCCGGGCCTCCGGGCTGCTCGGCAGCTGCCGAGGGATCACCGGCTGCTGACCCGTGCTGTCCGGGGCGGCGTCACCGGGGGCGCGCCGTTGCGGCAGCGGGTCGATCGGCTGCCCGTTCGAGGTGCGCGGGCCGACGGCGTCGCCGCCGCTGACCCCGCTGGCCCCCGTCAGGTCGGACCAGGCCGGCATCGACCGGACGGGACCCCCGGCCGGGGTGGGCGTGCCGTGGCCGTTGCGCGAGGCCGGGTCGAACGTCCGGCCGCCCAGGGTGACCTGGTTGCCGGAGTGCCCGGGCCGCTGCGTCGGCACGGCAGCCGAAGGGCCGCCGCCGAAGGCGGCGAAGGCACCCAGGGCCGGGGGTGCCCCGGCCTGCTGCGGACCGGAGGACTGCGGACCAGCCTGCTGCGGACCGGGGGCCGGCAGAGCGGCCGGCTGCTGGACCCGGCCGGAGAGCGCGCGGGGCACCAGGACCGAGGTGGGCAGGGTGACGTCGGCGACGGTGCCCCGGTCGGCTCCGGGCCGCAGCTCGACCCTGACCCCGTGCCGGGACGCCAGCCGGGCGACCACGACCAGACCCATCATCCGGGAGACGGCCACGTCCACCTGCGGCGGCGTGGCCAGCCGCTCGTTCAGCTCGCTGAGCTGGTCGCCGCTGATGCCGATGCCCCGGTCCTCGACGTAGAGGGAGGCGCGGTCGCCGACGCGGCGGGCCTCCACCATCACCTGCGAGTCCGGCGGGGAGAAGGCGGTCGCGTTGTCGAACAGCTCGGCGACCAGGTGGACCATGTCGTTGACCGCGTGCGCGGCGACCTCGATGTCCCGGTCGATCACCCCGAACTCGATCCGGGTGTAGTGCTCGACCTCCGACTGGGCGGCCCGGAGCACGTCGATCAACGCCGCCGGCTCGCGCTGCACGCGGGTGGAGTCGGCACCGGCGAGCACCAGCAGGTTCTCGTCGTTGCGGCGCATCCGGGTGGCCAGGTGGTCGAGCTGGAACAGCTCGGCCAGCCGGTCCGGGTCCTCCTCGCCACGCTCCAGCCGGTCGAGGTGACCGATCAGCCGGTCGACCAGGATCTGCGAGCGGCGAGCCAGGTTGACGAACATGGTCGCGACGGACGCGCGCAGCGCGGCCTGCTCGGCCGCGGTCCGGACGGCTTCCAGGTGGACCGCGTTGAACGCCTCGGTCACCTGGCCGAACTCGTCCTTGCTGCGGACCGGCAGCGGCTCGGCGATCTGGTTGGCCACCTGGACCGGGGAGAGCTGGCTGGAGATCTGCGGGTCGCGCAGCCGGGCGACCGCCTGGGGCAGCCCGTACCGGGCGATGTTGAGCGCGCCCTCCCGCAGGTCGCGCAGCGAGCGGGCCATCGACCGGGCGACCAGGTAGGCGAAGAGGATGGCCAGCAGCAGCATGCTGAGCAGCAGGCCGGTCTGCAGGAACACGGTGCGCTGCACGTCCGAGCGCAGCCCGTCGGCCTGCCGGACCACATCGCCGTCCAGCTTCTCCTCGACGGTGCGGATCAGCTTGGCGTTGGCCACCATGGCCGCGTCCCACTGGTCCGCCGCGAACGGCGCCTCGGTCATGCTGCCGTTGATGTTGCCGTCGATCCAGCCGGTGTAGTTCTGCGCCTCGCGCCGGTCACCGCCGGCCACGGTCTGGTCGTGCAGGTCCGCCTCGGCGGAGTTGGCGACCGCCTTGAAGCTCTGCAGCGCCTGCTGCTGGCCGGTGCCGCTGGCGATGTAGTCGGTGCGCAGCACCGGGGTCAGCTCGCGCTGGATCAGCGCGCGGTGCACCACGACCCGGCGGACCGAGAGGTATTCCTTCTCGCGGGCGACGGCGGCCGCCGCCCGCATCCGGTCGCTCAGGTCGTTGTCGCCGGCGAGCTGGGTGGCGGAGTCGCGGACGGCGAGCAGGTCGTTGATCAGACCCTCGTACGCCTGCATCGCGTCGATGCTCTTCAGCTTGCCGTTGAACACCTGGCTGCGAGTGCCGGGCAGGTCCTTGAGGTTCTGGTCGATCCCGTCGAGGATGCCGTCCAGGCTGGCCGGCAGGTCCTCGATCTTGGCGCGCTGTTGCAGGTAGGGCTTCGTGGCCTGATCGACCCGGCCGTTGACCCGGTTGTATGACTCCTGGTACCGGGCCGTGGGCTGCTCGCCGCTGGCCCCGAGCAGCAGCACCGCCGAGGTGCGCTCGTCCTGGAGGCTGTTGACCAGGTCGCCGGAGTAGCTGACAAGGTTGGCCAGGTCGCCGGAACGGTTGGCGTTGTTGAGGGTGTCCAGGTTGTCGACGAGGCCGCTGGTGCCGACGACCACCGTCGCGATGGTCGGCACGATCATGATGAGACCGAGCTTGGACCAGATCGGCATGTCGCGGAGCCGGCCGGCCGGCCGACGCAGTCGCGACAGGAAGGAGCCCGCCGTCTTTGGCCGTTTGCTCACGTCACCGCCCTCGCGATCACAGCGTCCGCGCGTTGCCCCGGGCAACGCCCAGCGACCGACCCGGCGGGTCGGACCTCCGAGATTCCATCACGCCGCCTTCCAAAGAGAAAGCCCAGGTTGGCGGTTGCCGGGGGTGTGATGAGATGTTGATGCAATTTGCTCGCAATCCGTCTGGCCGGAGTCACACAAAGTAATGGATCACCCGCACCGTGTCGTCCTGCTCGCCGGCCCATCCGGCTCCGGAAAGTCGTACATCGCGCAACGAACCGGGCTTCCGGTTCTCTGTTTGGACGACTTCTACAAAGACGGCGATGACCCTACGTTGCCACGCCAGAACAACCTTGTGGACTGGGATTCACCGCGGTCGTGGGACGCCGAGGCGGCCGTGGAGACGATTGCCCGACTGTCCCGGCACGGAAAGGCCGAAGTGCCGGTTTATGCGATCGGTGCGGACCGCCGAGTGGCCACCCGGCCGTTCGAGGTCGCCGGGTCGCCGCTCTTCGTCGCCGAAGGAATCTTCGCCGCCGAAATCGTCGAGGAGTGTCGACGCCGGGGGCTGCTCGCCGGGGCGTACGCGTTGCGCCGCCCACGGGGGACCACCTTCCTCCGTCGGCTGACCCGTGACCTCGCCGAACAGCGCAAGGCCCCAGGCGTGCTGCTGCGCCGGGGGCTGGCCCTGCTGCGCGCCGAGCCTGCGGTGCTGCGCCGGCAGGCGGGGCTCGGCGCGCAGCCGGCCCCCGCCAGCGAGGTGTTGCGCCGGGTGGCCGACCTGCTCGCCGGCCACCCGCACCGCCACTGATCAGCCCAGCAGCTTCGCGTACGCGGGCTTGATCACCTCATCGATGATCGCCAGCCGCTCGTCGAACGGGATGAAGGCGCTCTTCATCGCGTTGATGGTGAACCACTGGAGTTCCTTCCAGCCGTAGCCGAAGGCGTCCACCAGCAGCGCCATCTCCCGGGACATCGAGGTGCCGCTCATCAGCCGGTTGTCGGTGTTCACCGTCACCCGGAAGCGCAGGTCGCGCAGCAGCCCGATCGGGTGCTCGGCGATGGACGCCGCCGCCCCGGTCTGCACGTTCGACGACGGGCACAGCTCCAGCGGGATCCGCTTGTCCCGCACGTACGCGGCCAGCCGGCCGAGCGTCGGCGGGTCGCCGGGGATGATGTCGTCGACGATGCGCACCCCGTGGCCGAGCCGGTCCGCGCCGCACCACTGGATGGCCTGCCAGATCGACGGCAGCCCGAACGCCTCGCCGGCGTGGATGGTGAAGTGGAAGTTCTCCCGCTGGAGGTACTCAAAGGCGTCCAGGTGTCGGGTGGGCGGGAAGCCCGCCTCCGCGCCGGCGATGTCGAAGCCGACCACCCCGGCGTCCCGGTGCCGGACGGCCAGCTCGGCGATCTCCTGAGACCGGGCGGCGTGCCGCATCGCGGTGAGCAGGGTACCGACCCGGATCGGGGTGCCGGCCTCCGCGGCCAGTGCCGCGCCCTCGGTGAACCCGGCGACGACGGCCTCCACCACCTCGTCCAGGGTCAGGTCCCGCTCCAGGTGCTGCTCGGGGGCGAACCGCACCTCGGCGTAGACCACCCCGTCGGCGGCCAGGTCCTCGGCGCACTCCCGGGCCACCCGCCGCAGTGCCGACGCGGTCTGCATGACGGCGACGGTGTGCGCGAACGTCTCCAGGTAGCGCACCAGGGAACCGGAGTCGGCCGCCTCGACGAACCACCGGCCCAGCGCCTCGGGATCGGTGGTGGGCAGCTCGTGACCCACCTCGGCGGCCAGCTCGACGATCGTCGCCGGCCGCAGGCCGCCGTCGAGGTGATCGTGCAGCAGCGCCTTCGGGACCTTGACGATGTCCTCGTAACGGATTGTCGCGACCATGCTCAGACCCTAGTCGGCCCCGCCGGGCCCGCCTATGGGACCGGCGGGGATCGGCGGTCGGCGTACCGCCGGTCCGGTCCGGCCTCACGCCCGGTCCGGCCAGGCGCCCCGGGTCGCCCGACCGGACCGGCCCGCGTGGCCGGGTCGAGAGGCCGGCCCCGCGCCTGGTCAGGGACGCCAGCCGTACACCCGCTCGACGGCGAGCCGGAGCACCAGCCGACCGTCGGCGACCATCGCCGCCCGGTAGTCGGCCCAGTCGGGGTGCTCGCCGCGGATCCGCCGGTAGACCTCGACCAGCTCCTCGACGCCTGCGTCGTCGGCCGCCGCCGCCGGCGGGGTGAGCGTGACCACGCCCTCCGCGACCGCGTACGCCCCGCCGTCGGAGGTGGTGACGTGCAGGCTGGCCCGGGGGTCGCGGCGCAGGTTGCGCACCTTGGCCCGGTCGCCGGTGGTGGAGCAGCGGATCAGGCCGGGCTCGGCGAGGTAGTCGAGGTTGGACAGCTGGGGCCGACCGTCGCGCCGCAGGGTGACCAGCACGCCCCGGCCGCGCTCCCCGAACAGCTCCCACAGGCGGGCGTTCATGCCGGCACCCGCAGCGAGGCGAGGGCGGCGGACAGCCAGGCCACCTCGTCGAGCATCACCTCGGCGGCGGAGTCACGCGCCGGGTCCGGCACCAGCTCGCCGGCGTCGTCGAGGGCCCCCCGCAGGAACACGGTCACCGCCTCGTTGGCCGGCATCATCTTGAGGGTGGTCACCACCTGCTTGATCACCTGGACCGCGCGCAGGCCACCGGAGGCCATGCCGTAGCTGACGAAGCCGACCGGCTTGTACTGCCACTCCGTGTAGAGGTAGTCGATCGCGTTCTTCAACGGCGCGCTGAAGCCGTAGTTGTACTCCGGCATGACGAAGACGAAGGCGCTGACGGTCAGGCAGGGCATGGCGGTGTCGCTCCTGTGGTGGCGGGCCGGCGCGGGGCCGGCACGGTGAACTTCGGGATGAGGTGGTGCGCCAGCGGCCCGATGCTGACGGCGAAGAGGAGGGTGCCGGGGCCGACGGTGCCGCCGAGCGCCCAGCCCAGCGCGATCACGCCGAGCTCGATGGCCGTGCGGACCCGCCCGATCGGCAGGCCGCGGGCGGCCAGCCCGGTCATCAGGCCGTCGCGCGGCCCGGGCCCGAGGCGCGCCCCCAGGTACAGGGCCGTGGCGAGCCCGTTGAGCAGGATGCCGGCGACCAGCAGGCCGATCCGGCCGGAGACCGGGGTCACGGGCGGCAGGACGGCGAGCGCGGCGTCGGCGGCGACCCCGACCACCACCGCGTTCGCGAGGGTGCCGAACCCGGGGCGCTGCCGCAGCGGGATCCAGAGCAGCAGCACGACCACGGCGACCAGGTTCACCACCTGGCCGAGGGGCAGCCCGGTCCGCTCGGCGAGCCCCTGGTGCAGCACGTCCCAGGAGGCGAGGCCCAGGTCGGCGCGGACCATCAGGGCCACGCTGACGCCGAACAGCACGAGGCCGGCCAGCAGGCGGACCAGCCGGCTCGGCAATCTGGTTGACATGTCACCTACATTAGGAGGCGGATTGATGACATGTCAACCAAATGGCTAGGATGGGCGGCATGGAACGACCACGCTGGCTCGACGAGCGGGAGCAGAGCGCCTGGCGCGGATACCGGCGGATGCGCCGCCTGCTCGACCTGGAGCTGGCCCGCGAGCTGATGCGGGACGCGGGGCTCTCCGAGCCCGACTACGACGTCCTCTCCGACCTGGCGGAGACGCCCGACCGGCGGCTACGGCTCAGCGAGCTGGCCGACCGGATGCTCTGGTCGCGCAGCCGGCTCTCCCACCACCTGACCCGAATGCAGCAGCGTGGCCTGGTCACCCGCGAGGAGTGCGCGGCGGACGGGCGGGGCGCGGTCGTCGCGCTCACCGCCGAGGGCCGACGCGCCGTCGAGGCGGCGGCCCCCGGCCACGTGGCGGCGGTCCGCCGGCACCTCATCGACCTGCTGACCCCCGACGAGATCGCCGCGCTGGACGCGCTGACCCACCGGGTGGTCGACCACCTGACCGGCCCGGACGACGCGCGGCGGTGACCATGGTGGTGCCCGCACCACCTTCGGACCGGCGTACGCGCCCCGCGCCACCGGAGGCCGTCGTGTCGGCTGGGAGAATGCTCCGATGAGCGGCGTGCGGCAGATCTGGCGGCAGGTCACCCGGCTGGCCGTCGCGGCGGGGCTGGCCTGCCTGGGCATCGTGTACTTCCTGGCCACCCTCCTGACCGCCGGGCTCAGCCTGCTCGGCGTCGGCCTGCCCCTGCGCGACTGCGACGACGACCACCGCCGGGTACGCGCGGTGCTGACCCAACTGGACGCCTGACGTGGACCCCCGCATCGTCGACCGGCTCCGCTGCCCGGTCTGCGCCGAGCCACTGGCCGAGGTCGCCGCCGGCGGTGCCAGCGCACTGCGCTGCCCGCGCCGGCACAGCTTCGACGTGGCCCGCCAGGGCTACGTGAACCTGCTCGCCGGCCGCGCCCCGCACGTCGGGGACACCGCCGAGATGGTGGCCGCCCGCGCCGACTTCCTCTCCGCCGGCCACTACGACCTGATCTCGACCGCCCTCGCCGCCGCCGCGACGCGGGCCGTGGAGCAGGTGGCCGTCGGGGAGCGCGCGGCTGGGGAGCACGTGGCCGTCGGGGAGCGCGCCGTCGGGGCGTACTCCCTGGTGGTGGATGCCGGGGCGGGAACGGGCCGGCACCTCGCGGCGGTGCTGGCGGCGCTGCCGGACGCCGCGGGCCTCGCCCTGGACGTGTCGAAGCCGGCGCTGCGCCGGGCCGCGCGGGCGCACCCGCGCGCGGCGGCGGCGCTCGCCGACACCTGGCAGCGGCTGCCCCTGGCCGACGCCGGCACGGCCGTGCTGCTGAACGTCTTCGCCCCGCGCAACGGGGCGGAGTTCCACCGGGTGCTCGACCCGGCCGGGTCCCTGCTCGTGGTGACGCCGGCCGAGGACCACCTCACCGAACTGGTCGGCACCCTCGACCTGCTGCGGGTGGACCCGGCCAAGGCGGACCGGGTCGCCGAGAGCCTCGGCGGGCACTTCACCCCGACGACGTCCACCGTGCACCGGCGGGAGCTGGCACTGACCGGCCCGGAGGTCGCGACGCTGGTCGGGATGGGCCCCAGCGCCTGGCACACCGACCCGGCCGGGCTCGCCGCCCGGGCGGCGGCCCTCGCCGAGCCCGTCCGGGTGACCGTCGCGGTGCGGCTGACCGTCTGGCGCCCGACGCCCCGCTGACCACCCGCCACTCCCCGTGCCGGCACCCCGACCCACCCGGTCAGGTGGAGAGGTCCACCTCTTCCCAGCCGGGGGGCTCGTCGTGGTACGGCCCGCGCAGGATCACCGCCCACTCCAGGGCCCACCGGCGCTGGCCGATCGCGTTCGCGTCCACCAGCCCCGGCGGCGTCCGGCCGGCCCGCTCCGTCTCCAGGTACGCCCAGTCCAGGCAGTAGTGCAGGTCCAGCAGGGCCGCCGCGTCGGCGGGATGCTGCGGGGCGGTGAGGATCCGGGCCCGCCACTGGCCGAAGGTCTCCCCGTCGGGGATCTGCGGCATCCGCTCCACCAGCCGCTCGTCGACCGGCAGCGTCGGGTCGAGCTGCTTGGTCAGGCCGAGCACCCACGCCAGCGCGAAGAGCGCGTCGTGGTGCAGCACGAACGACCGGTGGTCGCCCTTGCCGCCGGTCACGAACTGGAACTCCGGCGGCGTGACCATGTCGACCAGGTGCGAGGCGAGCAGCCAGCTCATCGCCGACTGCGGCGGCATCCCGAAGCAGCGGGCCAGGATCAGGTGCAGCACCGCGATGCGGGCCTCGATCTCCGCCGTGGGCCGGAGCTCGATCTGGTCGCCGGGCTCCCACACGAGCGGGAACTGGGCCGGCGGCAGCGGGAGACGCAGCCGGGACAACTCGTCCAGGCTCGCCTCACGCACCTCCCGTGGATCGGGGGCAGGTACGGTCACGGCGGAAAATTCCTGTCTGCTCGCGACGACTCAGCGCCGGCTTGTCCCCCTGGCCAGGGAGGATAGCGCTCCGGGTGGGCCGGCACCATGCCCGCCCCGGCGACCGTCGCGCTCAGCCGATCCGCTCGATGACCAGCGGCGTCGCGGCGGGCGCGACCGGCGAGATCCGTACCGCCCGCGCGGCGTCGTCGGCCGCCGCCGGAATCCGGGCGGCGGCGTCCGTGCGCAGTTCGTAGATCGGGTCGCCCGCCCGCACCGGGTCGCCCGGACGCTTGTGCAGCACTACCCCCGCCGGCACGCTGACCGGGTCCTCCTTGCGGGCCCGCCCGGCGCCGAGCCGCCACGCGGCCACCCCCATGGCGTACGCGTCGACCGCCGCCACGAAGCCGTCCGCTTCCGCGCGGACCACCTCGACCTCCTTCGCGGTCGGCATCGGGGCGTCCGGGTCACCGCCCTGGGCGCGGATCATCGCCCGCCAGGAGTCCATCGCCCGGCCGTCGCGCAGGGCGGCCGCCGGGTCGGCGTCCGGCAGCCCGGCCGCGTCGAGCATCTCGCGGGCCAGCGTCAGGGTCAGCTCGACCACGTCGGCGGGGCCGCCCCCGGCGAGCACCTCGACCGACTCGGTCACCTCGACGGCGTTGCCGATGGTCAGGCCGAGCGGGGTGGACATATCGGTGAGCAGGGCGACGGTCCGCACGCCGTGCGCGCCACCCAGCTCGACCATCGTCCGGGCCAGCTCGCGGGCCTGCTCGACGGACTTCATGAATGCGCCGGAGCCGACCTTCACGTCGAGCACCAGCGCACCGGTGCCCTCCGCGATCTTCTTGCTCATGATTGAGCTGGCGATCAGCGGGATGGCCTCGACGGTCCCGGTCACGTCGCGCAGCGCGTACAGCTTGCGGTCCGCGGGGGCGAGTCCCGCGCCGGCCGCGCAGATCACCGCTCCGACGTCGCGGAGCTGGGTGATGAACTCGTCGTTGCTCAGCGCCGCCCGCCAGCCGGGGATCGACTCCAGCTTGTCCAGCGTGCCGCCGGTGTGCCCGAGGCCCCGGCCGCTGAGCTGCGGCACGGCGGCGCCGCAGGCGGCGACCAGCGGGGTGAGCGGCAAGGTGATCTTGTCACCGACGCCACCCGTGGAGTGCTTGTCGACGGTCGGCCGGTCGACGGCGGACAGGTCCAGCCGCTCCCCGCTGGCGATCATCGCGGCGGTCCACCGGGCGATCTCCGGCGCGGTCATCCCGCGCAGCAGGATCGCCATGGCCAGCGCCGACATCTGCTCGTCGGCCACCAGACCCATCGTGTACGCGTCGACCACCCAGTCGATCTGGGCGTCGCTCAGCACGCCACCGTCCCGCTTGGCCCGGATGACGTCGACCGCCGTGAAAGCACTCACCGTTGAGTTCCTCTTCTAGTCGTTGCGGATGCCGGCCCACGGCTGCCACCAGCGGAGCCGGGCCTCCCGGAGCTCAGCCGCCCCAACGGGTCGGGATCTCCATCGGCGGCTCCCCGTCGCCGGCCCAGAAGATGGTGCCGGTCGCGTCGACGACCACCACCCTGGGGGTACGGGCGTGGCCCCAGGCGATCGCCTCGGCCGGGTCGCCCCAGCTCGGGCCCTCCTCCAGCACGCCGGTCTCGGCGCCCTCGGTGTCCCCGGCCGACCGCTCCCAGTACGCCGTCCACACCTGCTGCCCGGCCGACAGGTCCGGGTGCACGAAGACGGTGCCCCGCCCCCGCCAGGCGGCCAGCCGCTCCGGCACCACCGGCACCGGCCGCTCACCGGTCACCGCCTCGATGTCGGCCACGTCGAAGGCGTGCGGCAGCAACTCGGCCATGCTCAGCGGGCCGTCCTTGGCCTCGACCAGGCACTGCGGGCCGCCCTGCTCCCAGAGCAACTGCCGGCACCGGCCGCACGGCATCAGCGGCTCGCCGGTGGCGTCGACGCAGGAGAGCGCGACCAGCCGGCCCCCGCCGGTGGCGTGCAGCGAGGAGACCACCCCGCACTCGGCGCAGAGCACCACCCCGTACGCGGCGTTCTCCACGTTGCAGCCGACCACGATGCGGCCGTCGTCGACCAGGGCGGCGGCCCCGACCGGGAACTTCGAGTACGGCACGTACGCGTGTCGCATCACCTCGGTGGCGGCGGCCCGCAGCCGCTCCCAGTCGATCTCCGTCATCCCACCATTCTCCTCGATCCACGCCCGTCGGCCTCCCGAAGGGCGATCCGGGGTGTCCGGCGGCACCGGCCGGCCGGCGGCACCCCACCTGGCCGCGGAGACGCCGGTGCCCGGCGGAATCCCCCGCCGGGCACCCTGCGTCGCGGTCCTCAGCCCTTGATGTACGGCTTGCCGTCGGCGGCCGGCGCCCGGACCTTGCCGACCAGCCCGGCCACGGCCAGCATGGTCGCCAGATACGGCAGCATGGCCAGGAACTGGCTCGGGATGCTGCTGCCGATCGCCCCGAGGTACGTGCCGAGCTGGTCGGCGAAGCCGAAGAACAGCGCCGCGAGCAGCGCCCCCGTCGGGCTCCACCGGCCGAAGATCAGCGCGGCCAGGGCGATGAAGCCCTTGCCGCCGATCATGTTCTTGGTGAACGAGTAGAGCGCCAGCGTGTACGACGCGCCACCGATCCCGGCCACCACCCCGGCCAGCAGGACGTTGCGGTAGCGCAGCCCCAGCACCTTCACGCCGAGGGTGTCGGCGGCGGTGGGGTGCTCGCCGACCGCGCGGGTGCGCAGGCCCCAGCGGGTGCGGAACAGCGCGATGTGGATCACCAGCACCAACAGCAGGCCGAGGTAGAGGAAGATGTTGCTGCGGAACAGCGCCGGCCCGAGCACCGGAATGTCCCTGAGCAGTGGGATCTCCCAGTTGCTGAACCGGGGCGCGGAGTTGTACTTCTCCGCGTTGGTCTGCATCAGTCGCTCGTAGAGGAAGCCGGTGATACCGACCGCCAGCAGGTTCAGCACGATGCCCATGACGACCTGGTCCACCAGGTAGCGGATGGCGAACACGGCCAGCAGCAGCGAGATGAACGCGCCGCCGATCGCGGCGGCGACCAGGCCCACCCAGACGCTGCCGGAGAGGCTGCCGAACAGCGCGCCGCTGAACGCGCCCATCAGCAACTGTCCCTCGATGGCCACGTTGACCACGCCGGAGCGCTCGCAGAGCACCCCGGCGAGCGCGCCGAAGATCAGCGGCAGCGCCAGGATGAAGGTGCCGCGGACCATGTTGACCAGCGGCATGAAGTTCCGCCCCTCCGGGGCGGCGGAGACCTGCCAGCACAGGAACGACAGCACGAAGGCGACCAGCCCGACGCCGAGCAGCACGGTGAGCCAGCGCTTCGGCACCCCGGCCAGCAGGGCCGCGCCGGCCGCCGCGGCGATGACGCCGAACAGGATCGCGCCGACGGTGCCGTGGATCTCCAGCGCCGCGCCGCCCTCGGTCTCGCTGAGGGTGAAGCGGGCCTGCCGGTCGGTGGCGAGCGCCCCGAAGAGCACCGCCGCGAGCACGCCGAGGGCCAGCAGCACCGCGCCGATCTTGCGGGTACGGTTCCAGAAGCCCTCGTCGACCGGGGCCACGGCGATGTCCGGAACAGCCATGGTTGACATGCGTTACCAGCCCTTCGCCAGGCTCGTCTGCAACCGGGCGGCGCGGGCGGCCCGGAGCTGGAAGATCGCCTTCACCAGGGCCGGCGCGGCGATGAAGATGACGATCAGCGCCTGGAGCACGGTGACCAGCTCCAGTGAGATCCCCGAGTACGACTGCATCCGGTTGCCGCCGGCCTGGAGCGCGCCGAACAGCAGCGCGGCCAGCAGCACGCCCCACGGCTTGACCCGGCCCAGCAGGGCCACCAGGATGCCGTCGAAGCCGATCTGGGCGACCACCAGCGGGGTGAGCGCGTTCGCCGTCGAGCCGAGCACCATCTGGCTGCCGCCGAGCCCGGCGAGCAGGCCGGCGATCGCCATCATCAGCACGTACGTCTTCGGGACGCTGATGCCGGCGGTGCGGGCGGCGTCCGGGTTCGCGCCGACCGCGCGCAGCTCGAAGCCGAAGGTGGAGCGGTTGAGCAGCCAGGCGACGAACCAGGTGGCCAGCACGGCCAGCAGGATGCCGGCGTGTACCCGCAGGTCGTCGCCGAGCAGCCGGGGGAACTGGGCGGAGGAGTCGACGGGCTTGCTGATCGCGTCGGCCCGGTCGGGGTTCTGCACGCCGTTCTGAATGATGATCCAGGACAGGAAGTACACCGCGACGTAGTTGAGCATGATCGTGTTGATCACCTCATGGGCGCCGGCGCGGGCCTTCAGGATGCCGGGGATGAAGCCCCAGAGCGCGCCACCGACCGCGCCGGCGAGCAGCGCGACGATCAGGTGCAGCACCGGGGGCAGCGGCAGCAGGACGCCGGCCAGCGCGGCGAGGATGACGCCGATGGTGGCCTGGCCCTGCGCGCCGATGTTGAACAGGCCGCCCCGGAAGGCGAGCGCCACCGACAGGCCGGTGAAGACCAGCGGCGCGGTGTAGGTCAGCGTCTCGGAGATCGGGCCGAGCACCGCGGTGAACCCGGACGCCTCCGGGTCGAAGATCGCCCCCTTGAACAGGTTCGCGTACGCCTCGCTGACCACCGTCCAGCTCGCGTTCAGGGCGTCGAGCGGGCGGGCGGTGATGTAGCCGTAGGTGGCCAGCACGTCCGGGTCCGACACGATGATCAGCACGGCGCCGACGAGCATCGCCAGCAGCACCGCGAGCACCGTGACGGTGACCGTGTTGGCCGCCCAGAGGTTGTCCAGGAACAGCCGGCCCAGCGAGGGGCGGGCCTCCGGCTCCGGCCGCTTCGGGGCGGTGACCGAGGCGGCCCGGTTCGCGCCGCCGGCAGCGACCCGCGCCGCCTCGGTCGCCGGGTCCTTGTCGGGAGAGCCCGACACCGGGTCCTTGTCGGGAGAGCCCGACACCGGGTTGGGGTTGTTCATGCCTCGTCCTCGCTACCGGGGCCCTCGGGGGCCGGGGTCGCCGCGTCGGCGGCCGGGGCGCTGTGGTCGGCGGCCGGGGCGCTGTGGTCGGCGGCCGGGGCGCTGTGGTCGGCGGCCGGGGCGCTGTGGTCGGCGGCCGGGGCGCTGTGGTCGGCGGCCGGGGCGCTGTGGTCGGCGGCCGGGGCGGCAGCTTCGGTGGCCGCGTCGGGGGTGATGCCGGCCATCAGCAGGCCGATCTCCTCGCGGGGGGTGTCCGGGCCGACGATGCCGATGATCCGGCCGCGGTACATCACCGCGATCCGGTCGGCCAGGTTGATCACCTCGTCCAGCTCGCTGGAGACGACCATGACGGCGGTGCCCTCGTCCCGCTCCCGGATCACCCGGGAGTGGATGAACTCGATGGAGCCGACGTCGACGCCGCGGGTGGGCTGGGCGGCGATGAAGAGCTTCAGCGGCCGGGACAGTTCCCGGGCCACGATCACCTTCTGCTGGTTGCCGCCGGAGAGGGTGCCGACGGCCGCGTCGGCCGACGGGGTGCGGACGTCGAACTGCTCGATCCGCTCCCGCGCCGACTTCGCGATGGCGTCCGGCTTCAACGACAGCCCCTTGCCGAACGGCGGACGGTCGTAGATGTCCAGCACCAGGTTCTCGGCGACGGAGAACTCCTTCACCAGACCGTCGACGCTGCGGTCCTCGGGGACGTAGCCGACCCCGGCGCGCAGCACCTTCTTGGTCGACCAGCCGTGCACCGGCTGGCCGTCCAGGGTGACCGTGCCGGCGAGAAGCGGACGCAGGCCCATGATCGCCTCGATCAGCTCGGTCTGGCCGTTGCCCTGCACGCCCGCCACGCCGAGCACCTCGCCCGCGTGCACGGTCAGGTCGACCCCGTCGACGGCACGGATCTGCCGGTCGTCGTCGACGACCAGTCCGGCGACCTCCAGGATCGGCCGGCCCGGGGCGGCCGGCTGCTTTTCCACGGTCAGCCGGACGCTGCGGCCCACCATCTTGGCGGCCAGCTCGTCCCGGCTCGCGGTCGGCGAGGCGGTGCCAACGGTCTTCCCGCGCCGGATCACGGTGATCCGATCGGCGATGGACTTGACCTCGCCGAGCTTGTGGGTGATGAAGACGATCGACTTGCCGGCGGCCTTGAGCGACCGCATGACCGTGAGCAGCTCCTCGGTCTCCTGCGGGGTGAGCACGGCGGTCGGCTCGTCGAGGATCAGCAGGTCGACGTCGCGGGTGAGGGCCTTTACGATCTCCACCCGCTGTTGGATGCCGACCGGCAGGTCCTCGATCACCGCGTCCGGGTCGACCCGCAGGTTGTACCGCTCGGAGACCTCGGAGACCTCGCGCCGGGCCCGCCGCCGGTCCAGGAAGCCGGCGATGCCGCCCTTGACCTGCTCGGCGCCGAGCATGACGTTCTCGGCTACGGTGAAGACCGGCACCAGCATGAAGTGCTGGTGCACCATGCCGATCCCGGC
This sequence comes from Micromonospora sp. NBC_01412, assembly GCF_045040215.1. Taxonomy (NCBI): domain Bacteria; kingdom Bacillati; phylum Actinomycetota; class Actinomycetes; order Micromonosporales; family Micromonosporaceae; genus Micromonospora; species Micromonospora sp. NBC_01412. The sequence goes on along the minus strand of NZ_CP109528.1, from coordinate 3,938,179 downwards.
CGTGATCGCGTCCGACGGGCCCTTCAGCTTCAGCGGCTTCCCGTCGACCAGAATCTCGCCCTCGTCGGGCTGGTAGAGCCCGTAGAGCACGTTCATCAGGGTCGACTTGCCGGCGCCGTTCTCGCCGAGCAGGGCGTGAATCTCTCCAGGCTCCACCGTCAGGTCGATGTGGTCGTTGGCGACCAGATCACCGAACCGTTTGGTGATGCCGCGCAGTTCGAGTTTCAGCGCAACCTCCTGGAGTGCGAGCGATGGTGCGGCGGGTCCGCCGCGGGCCGGGCGTCGGGTGGCGCGGACCGGCCGCCCCGGCTCCACGGGGTTGCTCCCCGCGTACGTCGAGGCGGCCGGTCATCAGGCGTGGGGCCCGCCGGCCCCCGCGGTCGATGATCGCACCGCGGTGGCCGACGGAGCGGTCACTTGGTCGGCTGGGCCTTCGAGGTGACCGTGATGGTGCCGGCGGCGATGTCCGCCTTGAGCTTCTCGACCTCGGCCTTGAGGTCCGCCGGGACCTTGCTGTCGAAGTCGTGGTACGGGGCGAGCGAGACGCCGTTGTTGGCCAGGTTGCCCACGAAGCCCGGGGTGGCCTGGAGCTTCTCGCCACCGGCGGCCTTGACCACGGCATCCTTGACGGAGTCCGCGATGTTCTTGACCACGGTGGTCAGCAGCACCGAGCAGCTCGGGGTGCTCTCGCAGCCGTCGGCGTCGACCCAGATGACCGAGTACTTGCCGCCGGAGGCCTGGGCCGCCGAGGTGGTGCCGAGGCCCGCGCCGCCGGCGACCGGCATGATGATGTCCGCGCCCTGGGCGACCAGCGTGTCGGAGACCTTCTTGCCCTCGTCCTGCTTGCCGAAGTCGTTGGTGAAGGAACCCTTCTGGGTCGCCTTGTCCCAGCCGAGCACCTGGACGTTCTTGCTCTTGGCCTTGTTGTAGTACGCCACGCCGTCGGCGAAGCCGTCCATGAAGATGGTCACCGGCGGGATCGGCAGGCCGCCGTAGGTGCCGACCTTGCCGGTCTTGCTCATCCCGGCGGCGAGGTAGCCGGCCTGGAACGCGGCCTGCGCGGTGTCGAACTGCATCGGGTAGACGTTGGCCACACCCGGGTTCGAGTCGACGATGCCGAACTGCTGGTTCGGGTTCGCCTGGGCGATCTTCTTGGTGGCGTCGGTCATGAGACCGCCGACGGCCAGAACGAAGTCGCACTTCTGGTTGACGTACCCGGTCAGGTTGACCTCGTAGTCCGCCTCGGCCTTCGACGCGACGTACTTGATGTCGATGTTGTCGTTGGCCTTCTTGGCCTCCTGCAGGCCCTTCCAGGCCGAGGTGTTGAACGACTTGTCGTCGATGCCGCCGACGTCGGTCACCATGCAGGCGCTGTATTTCTTGGCGCCGGTGCTCCCGGCGTCCTTGTCGTCCTCGGGGGCCTCACCACACGCGGCGGCGCCCAGCACGAGCCCACCCGCCACGAAGGCGGAGGCAATCCGCATCCCACGCACAGAGCGCAAGACGTCTCCTTCCCATTGCACACCGCTCTGCGCGGTGGCAGCCCTTGAGCCGGCCTGCGCTGCGCCGCCGGCGTCCCACGTTACGGACGGGAGCGTACGCCCGCGCCCACCCACCGACCGACAATCGTGCACGACTGTTGAGCGCCTGTTACCCCTACGTGATCCTTTGGGTGCGGCAGATCACTTCTCGCGCCGGCAGTGGACCGGTTCGTGTCGCGAACGTCCGTTTCCCGCAGCTGTCCCTTGGTCAGGACGCTACCGCCAGAAGACCGCAACCGCCGCGTTGACCAGGGTCAAACCGGCGATGGCGAGGAAGTGGCCACGGTTGACCGACTCCCGCTTACGGGAGAAGAAGACCATGACAAAGATCAGCAGCGCGAGCACCAACTTGGTAACAAGTTTGGCGGGGGCCGGTTCGTCGCCGTCGCGCAACGGGGCGGACAGGCCAATTCCGGTCAGCAGGCCGATGACCGACCCCCAGAGCATGGCCGCGTTGATCCGCAGTCGACCGCTGACGTACTGGGCGATCGTGCCGCCGAGCAGCAGGGCAAACCCGATCAGATGGACGTAGAGAAGTATCAGTCTCAGAGCTTCCATGCGCACCATCCTCCCCCATCAACGACAGATCGTAGTAGCGGGGCGGATCAACGCGTGTCGGTGGCCGGCCCCGCCACGTCGCCGCCGTAGGGCGCCGCGCCGACGGCCGGGCGGCGGGCGACCAGCACCAGCACGAGCCCGACCAGTGCGTACCCGGCCAGGACGGCGAGGGGCCGGCCGGCGCCGGCGCCGTCGAAGAAGGCCACCGAGCGGAGCAGGGTGCCGCCGGCACCCACGGGCAGAAACTGACCCACGGCACCCCACGGCTGCGGCAGCAGCTCAGGGGCCGCGCCGACCGCCGAGAGCGGGTTGCCGACCAGGAAGACCAGCAGCGCGCCCAGCCCGATTCCTGCCCGGCCGAGCAGCGCCCCGAGGCCGGCCACCGTGGCCGCGGCGGCCAGCGCGAAGAGCCCGACGGCCGCCCCCTCGACGAACGGGTTCCCGGCGATCACGCCGAGCCAGCCGTGCAGCACGGCGACACCGACTCCCCCGGCGAGGACGCCGAAGGCCACCAGGCCGAGCAGCCGGGCGACCCGGCTCGCGACCAGCAGGGTGAGCAGCGCGCCGGCCGCCATGCCCGCCATCGCGAACGGCAGGAAGCCGGCGGCGAATCCGGCACCCCGGGGATCGTCCGGGTCCGCCGGGACCACCTCGACCACCGGCACCGGGCGGCCGGTGCCGGCGGAGAGCTGGGCCGCCGCCTCGGTGAGGAGCGCGGCGACCGTCGGGCTGGCCGCCGCCGCGGTGTGCAGGGCGACCCCCTCCGGACCGACGACGAAGGCCCCGTACACCTGCCGGTCGCGCAGCGCCCGGTCGGCGGTCGCGGCGTCCGGCAGCGTGGTCACCTCGAATGCGCCCGGCCGCGCGGCGGCGAGCCGGCCGGCCAGCTCGTCGACGGCGGGCGCCGGGCCCGCGACGGCGACAGGCAGGTCGCGCGGCGCCAGGTTGGCCGCCGGACCCGCGAACAGGGGTACGAGCAGCGCCATCAGGACGGCCGCCAGGGCGGCGATCCCGAGGGCGGTCGGCAGGGGCGGCCGGGTGCGGTCCGACATGGGGTCAACTCCTAAAACGAACGCTCATTCTCTTTAAGTTCAGGCTCCTCCTCCGCTCGCGTCACGTCAAGAAACGAACGTTCGCTTTATGATGTATCCCGTGCCACGCGTCTCGCCGGAACACCTCGCCGCCCGCCGCCGCCAGATCGTCGACGCGGCCCGCAGGTGCTTCCTGCGCGAGGGCTTCCACCGCACGACGATGCAGGACGTGATCGCCGAGGCCGGCCTCTCGGTGGGCGCCGTCTACCGCTACTTCCCGAGCAAGGCGGATCTGATCAGCGCGATCGCCGAGGAGGCGGTCGGCGGAGCCGAGATCGTCTTCGACGAACTGCTCCACCGGGAGCCGCCGCTGCCCCTGATCGAGGCACTCGACCGCGCGCTGGCGTACGTGGAGACCCAGGTCGGCGACGACGGCGCCCTGCGGATCGCGGTCCAGGTCTGGGGCGAGGCGCAGCGGGACCCGGTGCTGGCCGAGCTCGTCGCCGCCAAGTACGACGGCTTCCGCCGTCACTTCGAGGCGCTCGTCCGGCGCGCCCAGGGCGCCGGCGAGGTGCCCGCCGACGCCGACCCGGAGGCCGTCGCCTCCGCGCTGTTCGGCCTGGTCCCCGGCTGGTTCCTCCAGCGCCTGCTCACCGGCCACCCGGACCGTGCCACCTACCTCGCAGGCGTCCGCGCCCTCCTACCCCCTAACCCACCCCTACCCCCCTGACCCACCCCACCACCCCACCCCGCCACCCCCGCCACCCCGCTCCGCGATCTTGCACTTTGTGCCCTCGATCTGGGTTGAATGCGCATCTTGTCGGGGCCGCGAGTGCAAGATCGCCGCAGCTGGGGCGGGACGGGGTAAGGCTGAGCGGGGTGGGTAGGGGTGGGGCAGGGTGGGTGGGGGTGGGGGTGGGGGTGGGTCAGGTTAGGCGCCAGGCCTGGAAGGTGGGGCCGTCGGCCGGGAGGGTGATCGTGCCGTCCGCGTCGGGGCGTAGGGCGGGGGCGCCGCCGTGGAGGTTCTCCGCCGGCCGCAGGCCGGTCAGGCGGACCGGGTAACCGGCGGCGCGGCGGGCCAGCACCAGCACCGCCCCGGTCGGGGCCTCGCGCAGGAAGACCAGCGTGTCCGCGTCGGCGTGCAGCCAGCGCAGGCCGCCGTGGCGCAGCGCGGGCTCCGCGCGGCGCAGCGCGATCAACGCGCGGTACGCGGCGAACGTCGAGGCGTCCCAGCTCTCGGGCCGGTGCCACGGCATCGGGGTACGCGAGCTCTCGCCGTTGGCGCCGGTCAGCCCCAGCTCGTCCCCGGCGAAGATCACCGGGGTGCCGGGCATGGTGGCGAGCAGGCCGGCGGCCACCTCCTGCCGGGCCGCGTCCCCGACCACGGTGCGGATCCGGGCCGAGTCGTGCGAGCCGAGCAGCTGCCACGAGTGGGTGTACGACCGCCAGGAGATCAGCGAGCGGTAGGTGTCCATCGTCGCGAGCACCGCGTCCGCGTCCCGCCGCCGGACCCCGCCCGGGGTGCCGAGGAAGTTCGGCACCGGGTCGTCGCCGTGCCGCAGCCAGGACCAGACCGGGTCGGTGAAGCCGACGTAGTTCATCGTGCCGTGCCAGCCGCCCCGGTCCAGGTCGCCGGTGTGGTCGTGGCCGTGCTCGGCCATCAGCAGCCCGTCGGCCCGGGTGTCGGCCACCACCTCGCGCAGCAGCGCCGCCACCTCATGGGTGTACGCGTCGGCGCCCCGCCGGCCGGTCATGTTCGCCACGTCCACCCGCCAGCCGTCCAGCCCGTACGGGGGCCGCAGCCAGCGGCGCAGCAGCGAGTCGTCGGCGGTGGCGAAGCGCCGGCGCAGCTCGGCGCTGCCCCAGTTCAGCTTCGGCAGCGACCTGACCCCGTTCCAGGACTCGTACGACGGCTCCAGGTCGCAGCCGGTCGCCTCGTCGAAGTAGTACAGCCCCCGCTCGGGCGCGGACACGTCGGAGGCTGCCCGGGTGAACCACTCGTGCGCGTCGCCGGTGTGGTTGCTGGTGATGTCGCCGAGCAGCCGCCAGCCCCGGGCGCGTACGGCGTCGGCGAGGCGGGCCAGCGCGGCGTCACCGCCGAGCAGTGGGTCGACGGTGTCGAAGCTGGCCGCGTCGTAGCGGTGGTTGGAGCGGGCCGGGAAGATCGGGGTCAGGTAGACGGTGTTCACCCCGAGGCGGTCCAGGTGGTCCAGCCGCTCGGTGACGCCGTCCAGGTCGCCGCCGTAGAACTGGCGGGGGGTCTCCGGCCCGCGGCCGATCACCGGGGTGTCCCAGTCGCACGGGATGGCCCAGTCCGGCAGGTGCCGGCCGTCGGCGGCGGCGGAGCGGGCGAACCGGTCCGGGAAGATCTGGTAGATCACCGCGTCCCGGGCCCAGGCGGGCGGCGGGGCGTGGGTGACCAGCTTGAAGTCGCCGTTGTCGGGCACGTCGTGGGGCACCACGCCGGCGGCGTTCAGCCAGCGGTAGCCGCGGCTGCCGGTGAGCATGAACCGGTAGTTGCTGACCGGGTTGCGGGCCTCGACGGGGACCCGCCACCAGACCTCGCCGCCGTCGGTGCGGTCGACGGCCGCCTCGGTGAACCGGGGCTCGCCGTCGCCGGTGGTGCGCACGTGCACCTGCCGGACGTCGGCGCCCGCCGGCACCCGGACGAAGACGTCGACGGTGTCGCCGAGCGCGGGTTCCTGCTCGGGGACGTACAGGGCGGATCCGTCGTGGTGCGGCAACAGGGACATCGCGGTGCCTTTCGCGTCGATCGGACGGGGAGAGAAATGGGTCTCCCGCCGCGGCCGGTTTCCCGGCCGCGGCGGTCGATCCGTGCCTGCTCCGGTGTACGTCGGACGCCGACGCCCTTGCCGCAGCGAACGGGAGATCGGGTGGGGATCAGGCGACCGGCGGAGCCGGCACGCTGACCTCGTCCTCCGCCGGAGGACGGCCACCCATCCGATTCATCCCTTGACAGCTCCGGCGGTGAGGCCGGAGACGATGTAGCGCTGGACCATCTGGAAGACCAGCACCGTGGGGATCGCGGTGAGCAGGGTGCCCGCCGCGAAGATCCCGAAGTTGTTGTTGCGTTCGCCGGCCACCAGGCCGAACATGCCGACCGCGAGGGTCTTCGACTCGCTGTTGGTCAGGAAGACGTTCGCCATCAGGAACTCGTTGATGGTGCCGATGAAGGCGAGCAGGCCGGTCACCGCCAGGATCGGCGCCACCAGCGGCAGCATGATCCGGAAGAAGACCTGGGCGTGCGTGGCGCCGTCCACCGTGGCCGACTCGTCCAGCTCCCGGGGGAGCGTGTCGAAGAAGCCCTTCATCAGCCAGGTGTTCACGCCCAGCGCGCCGCCCAGGTAGAGCAGCAGCAGGCCCCACGGGGTGTTGAAGCCGATCGCCGGCCACAGGTCGGTGATCGTCGTGAAGAGCAGGAAGATCGCCACGATCGCCAGGAACTGCGGGAACATCTGGATCAGCAGGAGCGACAACAGCCCGACCCGCCGACCGGAGAACCGCATCCGGGAGAAGGCGTACGCCGCCAGCGCCGACAGGAAGACCGACGCGAACGAGGCCACCCCGGCGATGAGCAGCGAGTTGAAGAACCACCACCCGAACGCCGTACGGTCGAACAGGTTCGTGAAGTTCTCCAGGGACGCCCCGGTCGGCAGCAACTCCGTCGAGGAGAGCGTGCCGAGCGGGTTGAGCGCGGCCGACAGCACGAACAGGATCGGAAAGAGGCTGAACGCGACCGCCAGCACGGCGACCAGGTGGCGCCAGCCGACCTGGACGAACCACCGGTTGCGACGCCGGCCCGTGTTGCGGTTGACGGGTGGGGCGGTGCCGGTCGCGCCGCCCGTGACCGGAGTGCCGCTGGGCGAGGTCACGAGTACACCTCCTCCTGCTTACGGGTGCGCCGGAAGCTCACCGCCGACACCACCGCGACGATGGTGAAGATGAAGATCGACACTGCGGCCGCCAGGCCGAACTGGGCGCCCTGCGCGCCGAAGGCCAGCCGGTACGTGTACGTGATCAGCAGGTCCGTCGCCCCCGCGGTCGGATTGTCCGCCGGGAACGGGCCGCCCTCTGTGGTCAGGTAGATCGCGTTGAAGTTGTTGAAGTTGTACGCGAACGACGAGATCAGCAGCGGGGAGAGCGCGACCAGCAGCAGCGGCAGGGTGACCGCCCGGAACGACTGCCACGGCGACGCGCCGTCGACCGAGGACGCCTCGGTCAGTTCCTTCGGGATGGCCTGGAGCGCGCCCGTGGCGACCAGGAACATGTACGGGTAACCGAGCCAGAGCTGCACCAGGATCACCGCGATCCGGGCCGACCACTCCTGGCCGAACCAGTCCACCCCGAGCCCGAACAGGTTGTTGATCAGACCGAAGTCGGTGTTGAACATGTCCCGCCAGACCAGCAGCATCGCGAAGGACGGCATGGCGTACGGCAGGATCAGCAGGATCCGGTAGATGTTGGTGCCCCGCATCCGGGGCGAGTGCAGCGCCAGGGCGATGAACATGCCCAGGATGAACGTGCCGCCGGTGGAGCCGACGGCGAAGGCGAGGTTCCACAGCAGCGTGCCGAAGAACGGCCCGGAGATGGCCGAGTCGGTGAGCACCCGGGAGAAGTTCTTCAGCCCGACGGTGACCTTCCAGCCCTGGGCCAGCCGCTCGCCGTCGGGGGCGACGAAGGCGCCGGCCTCCTCGTCCGCCGTCCAGGTCTTGCCGGTCTCGATGTCCTTGACGCAGTCGCAGCCGGCGTCGTACGCCCGGATCGCCTTGCCCTCGTAGGCGCGGGACAGGCCGGCGGAGCGCAGCGCGCCGCCGGAGGTCGGCACGACCAGGTCGGTGATCTCCTGGCTGCGGGCACTGGCCTGGCCGAAGTTGAGCATGGTGTAGCCGTCGGCGGCGGTGACCTTGCCGCCCGTGGCCACGGTGACGTCGGCCGGGTCGAGCCGGCGCAGCCCGCCGGCGTCGCCGGCCGAGACGGCGCCGGTGCCCGGGTCGCTGACCAGGAAGACGAGCGGGCCGGTCGCCGGGTCGCCCTGGGTGGCGACGGAGAGGGCGTACTCGGTGGAGCCGGGCACCTGCTTGACCGAGGCGGTCTGGATGGCGACGACAGCGTCTTCCTTGGTGCCGCGGTGGCCGTCGCCGAAGTTCGTGAAGGCGGTGCTCGCCGTGTAGAGCACCGGGACCACCTGGAACGCGATGAGGAACAGCGTGCCGGGGACCAGGTACTTCGCCGGGATGTGCCGGCTGGTCAGGTAGAGGTAGAAGAGTCCGGCGGTGGTGGCTGCCAGCAGGGCCAGCCCGAGCCACTTCTCCGCCTCGATGAGCGGGAAGGCCGCCCAGATCGCGATCCCGGCGGTCAGGCCGAGCAGGACCACCTTGACGAGCAGACCGGTCGTGGTGATCGGCGCGCGGTGTCGCGCGGTGCGGGACTTGCCCGGCAGCCCGGGGCCGGCGGGCTCCCGGCCCGAGGGCTGCGTGGCAGCCCCCGGGCCGGACAGCGACGTGCTCATTACTTGATCTGGCCGGAGATGGTCTTGCCGGCCGCGGTGATCGTCTTGGTCGGGTCGGCGCCGCCGATGATGGCGGCCTCGGCCTTGCCGAACGGGTCCCAGATGGTGGCCATGGCCGGGATCGCCGGGAGCACCTGGCCGTTCTTGCCGGCCTCCTGGAACTTGGCCAGGTCCGGGTCGGCGCCCTTGGCCTGGTCGAGGGCGGCGGTCAGCGCCGGCGGACGGGGCTCGGCGTTGTAGAGCGCCATGGCCAGCTCGGGGGTGGTGACGTGGTTGGCCACGAACTCCTGGGCGAGGGCCTTGTTCTTGCCCTTGGCGGCCACGTAGAACGCCTGGACGCCCACGAACGGCTGGGCCTCCTTGCCACCGGCGAAGCCGGGGACCGGGGAGATGTCGTAGGAGATGTTGGCCTTCTTGGCGTCCGCGACGGCCCACGGGCCGGAGACCAGGTAGGCGCACTTCTTGCCGGTGAACGTGGCGATCGAGTTCTCGGCGGTGATCGAGCGCTTCAGCGCACCGTCGCCCTTCTCACCGAGCTTGGCGATCTTCTTGAACGCCTCGATCGACTCCGGCTTGCCCACGCCCAGGTCCTTCGGGTCGTAGTCGCCGTTGGCGGCCGTGCCGAAGAGGTACCCGCCGCCGGAGGTGTAGAGCGGGTAGAGGTGGTAGGCGTCGCCGTTCTGGCCGGACTGGAGGCAGAGGATCTCGCTGGCCTTCTTCTCGGCCTTGAGCTTCTTGCCGGCGGCGACCAGGTCCTCGATGGTCTTCGGCGCCTCGGGGGCCAGCTCGGTGTTGCGGATCAGCGCCAGGTTCTCCATGGCGTAGGGCACGCCGTAGAGCTGGCCGTTGAACGTGACGGCCTTGACGGCGGTCTCGTTGAAGCCGCTCTTCTGCTCGGCGGCGAGCTGCACGGGGTCGATGGCGCCGTTCTGGACGAGGTTGCCGATCCAGTCGTGCGCGCCGACCACGACGTCCGGGCCGCTGCCCTGCTGCGAGGCGGTCACGAAGTTGGTCTGCAGGTCCTTGGAGACGGCCTGCACCTCGACCGTGACGCCGTTCTCCTGGCCGAACTTCTCGGCGAACGGCTTGAGGGCGGCGGTGCGCTTGTCGTCGGCCCAGATCACCAGCTTGCCGCCGGCGGGGGCCTTGGCGGACTCCTTCGCGGCCGGCGTGCTGCTGTCGTCGCCACCGCCACAGCCGGAGGCGGCCAGCGCCAGGCCGAGGACGGCGACCACACCCGCGGTACGGATGCGCATCGGTACTCCTGTCGTCATGGCGGATGCGCCGGGGGAAGGGCGGCCCGCCCGTGGAAAACCTTTGTAAGTTCTTGCTGCGCGGCGCCCGATTGCTGCGCCGCCGCTCTCGCATGTTGCCGGGACGTTAGCAAGAGGTTGCAAGCAATGGAAGAGTTTGCAGGCGTGTACGCAAGAACTTGCCCGTGGGCTAAAGTTCGCCCATGCGCGCTCGACTGTCCGACATCGCCCAACAGGCCGAAGTCAGCGAGGCCACGGTGTCGCGGGTGCTCAACGACCGCCCCGGCGTGGCCCCCGAGACCCGGCAGGCCGTCCTGACCGCCCTCGACGTCCTCGGCTACGAGCGCCCGGCCCGGCTGCGCAAGCGCAGCGCCGGCCTGGTCGGCCTGGTCGTGCCGGAGCTGGACAACCCGATCTTCCCCGCCTTCGCCCAGGTGATCGAGTCGACCCTGGCGCAGAGCGGGTTCACCCCGGTGCTGTGCACCCAGACCCCGGGCGGGGTCACCGAGGACGAGTACGTCGAGATGCTGCTCGACCGCCAGGTGTCCGGCATCGCCTTCGTCTCCGGGCTGCACGCCGACACCGCGGCCAACCACGACCGGTACCGGGCCCTGATCGCCCGGCCGCTGCCGGTGGTAATGGTCAACGGGTACGTGCCGGGCATCGCCGCGCCCTTCGTCTCCTGCGACGACCGGGAGGCCACCGAGCTGGCCGTGGCCCACCTGGTCGCCCTCGGGCACCGCCGGATCGGCCTGATCACCGGCCCGGACCGGTTCGTCCCGGTGCAGCGCCGGGTGGCGGGCTGGCGGGCCGCCATGGAGCGCCTGGCGGGCCTGTCCGACGCCGAGCTGGACGAGCTGGCCGAGCTGACCCTGTTCGGGGTGGAGGGCGGCGAGGCCGCGGCCGGGCGGCTGCTGGAGCGCGGGGTGACCGGCCTGGTCTGCGGCTCCGACCTGATGGCGCTCGGCGCGGTCCGGGCGGCCCGGCAGCGCGGCCTGTCCGTGCCGGGCGACCTGTCGGTGGTCGGGTACGACGACTCGCCCCTGATGGCCTTCACCGACCCGCCGCTGACCACGATGCGGCAGCCGGTGGCCGCGATGGCGGTGGCCGCCGTCCGGGCCCTGGTCGACGAGATCAACGGGCACGCCGCGCCGCACTCGGAGTACCTGTTCCGGCCCGAGCTGGTGGTGCGCGGCTCCACCGCCGTCGTCCGCCAGGTCGCCGCTGGTCCGGCGGCGGGCGGCCAGACCCGGCAGCGGCCGACGCCCCCGGCTCTCCCCGTCCCCGCCTGAGCCCTCCCCGATCATTCCCGCCACCACCGGCGTCAATTCTTGCGCAAGCCCTGCTTGACTCTTGCAGTGGCCGGGCGGCATTCTGCTCTGACACCCGGGTGACACACCGCCGTGTCACGCCACACCACGCCGTCCCGCGCGACAGAACGGGGATCGCCACCGATGACCGCCAGTAACCCCACGCCGCTGACCTCCGACGACGACTGGTGGCGCTCCGCGGTCGTCTACCAGGTCTACGTCCGCAGCTTCGCCGACTCGAACGGTGACGGCGTCGGCGACCTGCGGGGTGTCCGCGAGCGCCTGCCGTACCTGCGTGACCTCGGGGTCGACGCGCTCTGGCTCACCCCCTTCTACACCTCGCCGATGGTCGACGGCGGCTACGACGTGGCCGACTACCGCGACGTCGACCCGATGTTCGGCACCCTCACCGACTTCGACGCGATGATCACCGACGCGCACGCCCTGGGCCTGCGGATCATCGTCGATCTGGTGCCCAACCACACCTCCAGCGCGCACCCGTGGTTCACCGCCGCGCTCGCCGCCACCCCCGGCTCCCCCGAGCGGGCCCGCTACCTCTTCGCCGAGGGCAGGGGCGCCGACGGCGAACTGCCGCCGAACGACTGGGAGAGCATCTTCGGCGGCCCCGCCTGGACCCGGGTGCCCGACGGCCAGTGGTACCTGCACCTGTTCGACCCGGCCCAGCCGGACCTCGACTGGCGGCACCCCGAGGTCCGCGCCGAGTTCGAGGACGTCCTGCGGTTCTGGCTCGACCGGGGCGTGGACGGGTTCCGCATCGACGTGGCCCACGGCATGATCAAGGCCGAGGGGCTGCCGGACGTCGGCTTCAGCAGCATGACCACCGGCCGGCGCCAGTCGGAGCTGCTCGGCAAGGGCCGGCTGCCGTACTTCGACCAGGACGAGGTGCACGAGATCTACCGGGCCTGGCGGCCGATCCTGGACAGCTACCCCGGCGGCCGGATGGCGGTCGCCGAGGCGTGGGCCGAGACGCCGCAGCGGCTGGCCCGCTACATCGGCCCGGACGAGCTGCACCAGGCCTTCAGCTTCGACTTTCTCGACGCCACCTGGTCGGCCGACTCGTTCCGCAAGGTGATCGACACCGCCCTGGTCGAGGCGACGATCGTCGGCGCGCCGACGACGTGGGTGCTGTCCAACCACGACAAGCAGCGGCACGTCACCCGGTACGGCGACGGCGAGGTCGGGCTGCGCCGGGCCCGGGCGGCCAGCCTGCTGATGCTCGCCCTGCCCGGCTGCGCGTACGTCTACCAGGGCGAGGAGCTGGGCCTGCCGGAGGTGCTCGACCTGCCGGACGAGCTGCGCCAGGACCCGTCGTTCCTGCGCACCGGCGAGAGCCGGGACGGCTGCCGGGTGCCGATTCCGTGGAGCGGCGAGCTGGCCCCGTACGGCTTCGGCCCCGAGGGCAGCGAGCCGAGCTGGCTGCCGGCCCCGGCCACCTGGGCCGCCCTCTCCGTCGCCGCCCAGTCCGGGGTGCCAGGCTCGACGCTGGAGCTCTACCGCACCGCGCTGGGGATCCGGCACTCCCACCCCGCGCTCGGCCCGGACGCCGGCGAGGTGAACTGGCTGGAGACCACCGGCCCGGGGGTGCTGGCCTTCCGCCGGGCCGCCGGCGAGGCCGAGCTGACCTGCGTGGTCAACCTCAGCGACGCCGAGGTCCTGATCGACGGCTACGGCCGGCCGGTCGCCGCCAGCGCGGAGCTCACCGAGCAGGGCGTCGGGCACGTCCTGCCGGTGGACGCCGCCGCGTGGTTCGACCGGCGCTGACCTGGGTAGACTCTCAATTGAGCCCCTGGTCGTCCGTTGTGCCCCGCGCCGACGGGCGGCTGGGCAGTCGACCCCTTGTGGTGGGGGGTGAGGTGCCGCCGGCGCCCCGCGGAGTCCGCTCCGCGGGGCGCCGGCGTCCATCTGGACGGCGGGACCGACACACGGCACGCCGGATCGCGGGACGGGGGAAGTGTTCCCCGTCACCGGAGAATCGGGGCATGGCATACCGGCCCCGGTGACGGGAGCGCCGGCCGCCCGGTCAGCCGCCCTTCTCGGTGAGCAGTTTGGCGATCCGGGCGAAGCCGGCCCGCAGCTCGGCCTCGTCCGGTGCCGGGAGCGGCCCGGTCCGGTCGTCCGCCTCGGCCGCCGCCTCCAACTCGTCGTCGATGACGTCCTCGAAGTCGCCGTAGAGGTCGGCCGCCTCGACCCGGTTGTCCTCGTCCTGAGCGGCGATCTGGGCGGCGGCGATCTCGCTGCGGATCTCGTCCGGCGACAGCGCCGGCAGCAGGGGCTCGACCACCGCCATGAGCTGTTCCTCGGCCACCACCGACTCGGCGAGGGCCAGCGCGTGCGGTCGCTCGTACGGGCCGCAGACCACCGGTTCCCACTCGTCGGCGTCGCCGAGCGGCCCGAAGGTGATGATCCACGGCAGGCCGAGCATCGGCGAGCCTTCCGGCAGGTCCAACGTCACGAGAGCGCCCACGCGCTCATCATGGTGGATTCTCACGTTCACCCGGGTGGCTTTTGCCCGAATTGCCGGTTATCGGTTGTCGGTTGTCGGTCCGGTGCGGGTCCGCCGCCCCGCCCGGGGACCGCTCAGCTCCGCCGGGCCGCGTCCAGGGCGGCCCGGACCAGGTCCAGCGCGGCGTCCGGCGCGACCCCGAGCCGCGCGGCCTCGGCCGCGTAGCCGACCGCCGCCCGCTGCAACCGGTCCACCGCGTCGTCCCGGCCCGGCGCCACGAAGGTGCCGTGCCGCCCCCGCGTCTCCAGCAGCCCGGCGGCCTCCAGCTCCCGGTACGCCCGGGCCACCGTGTTCACCGCGAGCCCCAGCTCACCGGCGAGCCCGCGGACCGTCGGCAGCCGGGCACCGACCGGCAGCCGCCCGTCCCCGATCTGCTCGGCGAGTTGGCCGCGCACCTGCTCGTACGGCGGCACCGGCGACGCCGGGTCCACGACGATCCGCATGTCAGCTCGCTCCCCCGGGCGCACCCGGGTCGGTGTCGGCGTCGATGTCCGCCGGCACCGGCCCCTCGGCCAGGTCCACCACCCGGCCGTACGGGCTGGTCGCGGCGAGCGCCGCGCCGAACAGGACGAGCTGGTTGAGCAGGTAGAGGTAGAGCAGCACGCCGACCGCCCCGGCCACCACCGTGTACGCCGGGTTCCGCTCGGTGCGCACCACGTAGTACCGCCCCAACGTGTTCAGCAGCGTGATCCCGACCGCGACCACGAACACCACCGGGCGCAGCCGGCGCCGGCTCATCCGAAGCCGGGGCACCACCACCAGCAGCGCCGTCGCCAGCACCGCGTTGACCAGCACGCTGAGGGCCGCGCTCACCACCGTCAGCCCCACCGATCCGGTGCTGCGCAGCAGGAACCGCAGCAGCGACTCCAGCGTGTCCACGGCGGCCACCGAGACACCGAGCATCACGAACACCAGCACCAGCACGCCCAGGTCGACCAGCCGGCGCACCACCAGGTTGCCGGGCTGCTGGTTGAGCCCGTATATCAGCCGCTGCGACGAGCGGATCGCCTCCACCCAGCCAATCCCGGTGAAGGCCAGGATGACCAGGCCGATCACGCCGACGGTGCCGCTGCTCTGGGCGATCTGCGCCGGGTCCAGGAAGGGCAGGTTCTCCCGGAGGAACCCGGCGGCGGAGGCGCTGATCTCGTCGTTGTCCTCCAGGATCGCCCCGAAGATCGAGTACGCGACCAGGGCGAGCGCGAAGACCGCGAAGAAGCCGTAGTACGCGATGGCCGCCGCCAGCCGCGCGGCGAGCACCTCGCCGTAGAGCGCCCCGGCCCGCCACAGGTGGTCGAACGTCCGTGACCGGCGCCGCGCGCCGTCGACCCGCCGGCCGATGCCGGCCTCGATCCGCCCGATCACGTTCACGCCGTCATCCTCGCCGATCGGCCGCCGACACGTCGACGGCCCGCGGGTTCAGACGCCGAGCAGGAAGTCCCGGCGCGGCTGCCACCGAGCCTGCCCGCTGTGGGAGAAGAGGGTGAACGAGTCCACCTCGAACATCGCCGAGAAGTCGGCCAGGTCCTCGTACGCCTTGTCCAGCGCCTCCGGCGCGACGTCCTGCGCCACCGTGACGTGCGGGTGGTACGGGAAGCGGGCCTCCCGGTGCAGCTCGGGCGCGGCGCTGATCGCGGCGGCCAGCAGCTCGCACTCGCTGATCCCGGCGGCCACCGCCACGAAGACCACCTGGGTGACCGGGCGGAACGTGCCGGTGCCGCGCAGGTGCAGCGTGAACGGCAGGTGGGCGACGGCCACCGCGGCGAGGTGCCGCTCGACCGCAGGCAGCGCCGCCACCGGGATCTCGGTGGGCCCGAGCAGCGTCACGTGCGCCGGGACCACCAGGGGGTCGCCGGCCTCGACCCGGCGCCGGGTGAGCGCCCCACCCCACGGCTCCGGGATGTCCACCGCGATCCCGAGCTGGATGGTGTCGCCGACCACCGGCGCCCCGCCACTGCGATCCACGCTCCGCGCCACCCCTCCGGCCACCGACCCGTCCATCCGCACCGTCGCGTCCATCCGCACCGTCGCGTTGCGCCGGCTACTCGAAGCGCACCGGCGGGAACATGCCGGCAATTCTGTCAGCACCCCCCGGCGTACGTCATGACGGGCCGGCGGGTCGGCTCTCGGCCGCCGGCACCGTGGCGGCGACCTCGCGCCGCGGCTCGGGCAGGCGCACCGCGGAGACCGCGAGCCGGGCCACCCGGCGCCCCTCCAGCGTGAGCACCCGCAGCAGCCACCCCCCGGGCGGGACGTCTGGGGCGCCGCCGTCGCCCGGGGCCGGGGGCACCGGCACCTCGTCGCCGTCGATCGGCAGCCGGCCGAGCGCCGCCATCACGTACCCGCCGACCGTCTCGTACGGGCCGGCGGGCAGCCGCACCCCGGTGCGCTCGGCGAAGTGGGCGAGGTTGAGCCGGCCGTCCACCACGGCGGGCAGCCCGGCCAGCGCCGGCTCGGGGGTGCCGTCGTGCTCGTCGTGGATCTCCCCGACCAGTTCCTCGATCAGGTCCTCGCACGTGACGATGCCGGCGGTGCCGCCGTACTCGTCGACCACCACCGCCAGGTGGTGGCCCTCGCGGCGCATCTCGGTCAACGCGGCCAGCACCCGCTTGCTGCCGGGCAGCCGCTTCACCTCCCGGGTCAGCTCGCCGACGGTGGTGTTCGGGTCGAAATCGGGGCGCAGCAGCACGTCGCGCAGGTGGACGAAGCCGACCACGTCGTCGTGGGTGCCGTCGACCACCGGGTAGCGGGTGTGCGGCTCGGCCCGGACCAGCCGCTCCGCCTCGGCCAGGCTCAGCCCGGCGGAGAGGAAGACCACCTCGGTGCGGGGCATCATCACCTCACGGACCAGGCTCGCGCCGGCCACCAGCACCTCGTCGATGATCCGCCGCTCGTCCGGGTCGAGGACGGTGTTGGCGGCGACCAGGTCGCGCAGCTCCGCCTCGCTGATCCGTTCCCGGCCGGCCGCGGGGCTGGCCCCGAGCAGGTCGGTGACCATCCGGGTGGCACCGTCGGCGGCCCGGACCACCAGCCGGGCGACCGCCCGGGCCAGCGGCCCCGGAACGCGTCGGGCCCGCCCCGGCGATCGTCGTCGGAGCCCGGGACCGCCCGCTTCCCGCATGCCTGTAGATGGTAGAGCCCCGAAGGCCCGGCGACGGGGCGTGCGGCCACAGCGAGCCGCCGTAGGGTGATCACGAACGGCCCCGCGAGGCGCGGCCAGGCAGGAGGACTCGACGTGAAACTGCTCGTCACCGGCGGCGCCGGCTACATCGGTAGCGTGGTGACCCGGCTGCTGCTCGACGCCGGCCACGAGGTGGTCGTCCTCGACGACCTGCGCACCGGGCACCGGGAGGCGCTCGCCCCGGAGGCCACCTGGGTCGACGCGCCGATCCACGACGCGGCCCGGGTGCTCACCCCGGGGGCGGGCTTCGACGGGGTGCTGCACTTCGCCGCCCTGATCGCCGCCGGCGAGTCGATGGTCAGGCCGGAGCTGTACTGGGACACCAACACCGTCGGCTCGCTCGCCCTGATCGACGCGGTCCGGGCCGCCGGCGTGCCGAGGATGGTCTTCTCCTCCACCGCCGCCGTCTACGGCAACCCGGTCGAGCTGCCCATCCCGGAGACGGCCGTCAAGGCCCCCACCAACACGTACGGCGCCACCAAGCTCGCCGTCGACATGGCGCTCACCTCCGAGGCGATCGGGCACGACCTGGCCGCCGTGTCGCTGCGCTACTTCAACGTCGCCGGGGCGTACCTGCGCGGCGACCTCGCCATCGGCGAGCGGCACGACCCGGAGACCCACCTCATCCCGATCGCCCTGGACGTGGCCTCCGGCCGGCGGGAGAAGCTCCAGCTCTTCGGCGACGACTACCCCACCGTCGACGGCACCTGCGTGCGCGACTACATCCACGTCGAGGACCTGGCCCGCGCCCACCTGCTGGCGCTCACCACCGCCGTGCCCGGCCGGCACCGCATCTACAACCTGGGCAACGGCGCCGGGTTCACCAACCGACAGGTCGTCGACGTGGTCCGCGAGATCACCGGCCGTCCGCTGCCGGTCGAGGTGGCACCGCGCCGCGAGGGCGACCCGGCCGAACTGGTCGCCTCCTCCGCGCTGGCCCGCGAGGAGCTGGGCTGGGTGCCCGAGAAGCCCACCCTGCACGACATGGTCGGCGACGCCTGGGCCTTCTACCGCACGCACGTCCTGGAACGTCCTTGACCGACCCCGCGCGTCCCGGCCCCGCCGGCGAAGTCGCCGACCGCGCCGCCGCCGGCTTCCTGCACCGGTACGGCGAACCGCCCGCCGGCCGCTGGGCGGCTCCCGGCCGGGCCAACCTGATCGGCGAGCACACCGACTACAACGACGGCTTCGTGCTGCCGTTCACGCTGCCGCTGCGTACCGTCGTCGCCGCCGCGCCGCAGGACGGCGGGCGGTGGACGGTCTGGTCGGAGCTGTCCGACTCCCCGGTCGAGTTCGGCATCGCCGAGGTCACCGCGCCGGGCCGGGTCACCGGCTGGGGAGCATACGTGGCCGGGGTGGTCTGGGCGCTGCGCGACGCCGGCCACCACGTGCCCGGCGCGCGGCTCGCCATCGCCTCAGACGTGCCGATCGGCTCCGGGCTGTCCTCCTCGGCGGCGCTGGAGGCCGCCGTGCTGGCCGCCCTGGCCGACCTCGGCGGGGTGGACCTGCCGGCCGAGCGGCGACCGCGGCTCGCCCAACGGGCCGAGAACGCCTACGTCGGCGTGCCCACCGGGATCATGGACCAGTCCGCCGTGATCCGCTGCCGCCCCGGCCACGCGCTGTTCCTCGACTGCCGCACCGAGTCCGTCGAACACATCCCGTTCGACCTGGCCGCCGCCGGCCTGGCCGTACTGGTGATCGACAGCCGGGCCCCGCACCGGCACGCCGGCGGCGAGTACGCCTCCCGCCGCGCCTCCTGCGAGCAGGCGGCGGAGCTGCTCGGGCTGGCCGCGCTGCGCGACGTCCCCGCCGCCGGGCTGGACGAGGCCCTCGCCCGGCTCGACGACGACGAGACCCGCCGCCGGGTCCGGCACGTGGTCACCGAGGACCAGCGGGTGCTCGACACCGTCGAACTGTTGCGCGCCGGCCAGATCCGCGACATCGGCCCGCTGCTGACCGCCTCGCACGCCTCGATGCGGGACGACTTCGAGATCACCGTGCCGGAGATCGACACGGCGGTCGAGGCGGCCCTCGCAGCCGGGGCGTACGGCGCACGGATGACCGGCGGCGGCTTCGGCGGCTGCGTCCTCGCCCTGATCGACGCCGACCGCGCCGACGCGGTGACCGCCGCCATCACCACCGCCTACGCCGCCCGCAACTTCCCCACCCCCAACTTCCACCTATCCACTCCCAACACCCACCCCCGCCCCTGACACCCCGCCGCCTCACCCCCGCCCACCCACACACCCCACGCACCCCGCCCGCTATTTCACGGAAAGAGTGGCCACCCGGGCTTGGATGGCCACTCTTTCCGTGAAGATGCGGGGCGTTCGAGGGGTGGGGGTGGGGAGGGGTACGACGGGGTTAGGCGGTTTCGACGATCATGCCGGCGCCGACGGTGCGGTTGGTGGTCTCGTCGATGATGACGAAGCCGCCGGTGGTGCGGTTGCGGCGGTACTCGTCGGCCAGCAGCGGCACCGTCGTCCGCAGCCGGACCCGGCCGATCTCGTTGAGCCTCAGCTCGGCGGCGGTCTCGTCGCGGTGCAGGGAGTTGATGTCGAAGCGGTAGTGCAGGCCCCGTACGATCGCCCGCGCCGAGCGGGTGGTGTGCTTGATCACGTACTTGCCGCCGACCTGCAACGGGCGGGTCTCGTCCATCCAGCAGATCATCGCCTCGATGTCCTGCGCCACCGCCGGGGCGTTGTTCGGCCGACAGATCATGTCACCGCGGGAGATGTCGATCTCGTCTTCGAGGCGGACCGTGACCGACATCGGCGGGAACGCCTCCTCCACCGGCCCGTCCGCCGTCTCCACCGCCGCGATGCGGCTGGTGAACCCCGACGGCAGCACCATCACCTCGTCCCCCGGCTTCAACACCCCCGAGGCCACCTGACCGGCGTACCCCCGGTAGTCCGTCACCGTCGTGGACTGCGGCCGGATCACGTACTGCACCGGGAACCGCACGTCCTGCAGGTTCCGGTCCGAGGCGATGTGCACCCGCTCCAGATGATGCAGCAACGACGGACCGTCGTACCACGGCATGTTCTCCGACCGGGACACGATGTTGTCCCCCCGCAGGGCCGACACCGGCACCACCGTCAGGTCGGGCACGTCCAACTTCGCCGCGAACGCCGTGAACTCGTCCGCGATCCGCTCGAACACCTCCTGCGAGAAACCGACCAGGTCCATCTTGTTCACACACAACACCAGGTGCGGCACCCGCAACAACGAACACAGGAACGCGTGTCGCCGCGACTGCTCGACGAGGCCCTTCCGCGCGTCCACCAGGATCAGCGCCAGATCGGCGGTGGACGCCCCGGTGACCATGTTGCGGGTGTACTGGATGTGCCCCGGAGTGTCGGCGATGATGAACTTCCGCCGCGGCGTGGCGAAGTACCGGTACGCCACATCGATCGTGATGCCCTGCTCCCGCTCCGCCCGCAGGCCGTCGGTGAGCAACGCGAGGTTGGTGTACTCGTCCCCCCGCGCCGCGCTGACGGCTTCGACGGCGGCAAGCTGGTCGGTGAACAGCGACTTCGTGTCGTACAACAGCCGGCCGATCAACGTCGACTTACCGTCGTCGACGCTCCCCGCCGTCGCGAACCGCAACAGGTCCATCGGCCGCGCCCCGAGATCGACCTCGCCGGCCACAGTATCGGTGCTCATCAGAAGTAGCCCTCCCGCTTACGGTCCTCCATCGCGGCCTCACTGACCCGATCGTCACCCCGGGTCGCGCCCCGCTCGGTGATCCGCGTCGCGGCCACCTCCTCGATCACCAGCTCCACCGAATCCGCATCGGAGCGCACCGCCGCCGTGCAGGAGGCGTCGCCCACCGTCCGGTAGCGCACCTGGGCCTTGAACCGCTCCTCACCCGCCCGGGGGTGGAGGAACTCGTTCACCGCGTAGAGCATCCCGTCCCGCTCCACCACCTCACGCTCGTGCGCGTAGTAGATCGACGGCAACGGGATCTGCTCCCGCGCGATGTAGTGCCACACATCCAACTCGGTCCAGTTCGACAACGGGAACACCCGGATCGACTCCCCCGGGTGATGCCGACCGTTGTACAACGACCACAGCTCCGGACGCTGGTTCTTCGGATCCCACTGCCCGAACTCGTCCCGGAACGAGAACACCCGCTCCTTCGCCCGCGCCTTCTCCTCGTCCCGCCGCGCCCCACCGAACAACGCGTCGAACCGGTGCTTCTCCACCGCGTCCAACAGCACCGGCGTCTGGATCCGGTTCCGCGTCCCGTCCGCCGCCTCCCGCACGAACCCCCGCGCCAACGCCTCCGGCACGCTCGCCACGATCAACTGCAGGCCCAGCTCCGCCACCCGGCGATCCCGGTACTCCAGGACCTCCGGGAAGTTGTGCCCCGTGTCGACGTGCATCACCGGGAACGGGATGTTCGCCGGAGCGAACGCCTTCTGCGCCAACCGCAACATCACGATCGAGTCCTTGCCACCGGAGAACAGCAGCACCGGCCGCTCCATCTCCGCGACCACCTCGCGCATCACGAAGACGCTCTCCGCCTCCAACGCGTCGAGGTGCGAGACCTGGTACGCGGCGGGGGTGGTCATGACACGGCCTCGATTCGCTCGGATCCGCTCATGGGATTCCAGACCTTTCCGGTCGGACACGTAAAGAAGAACGCTCAGGCTACCCGGAATGCCTCTGCAACGCTGCAAGCAACCGGCTGGCGAGATCCTTGCGGCAGACCAGCAGATCGGGCAGACGCGGATCAGCCTCGTTGTATCTCAGCGCAGAACCGTCGATCCGGGAAGCATGCAGTCCGGTGGCCGTCGCCACAGCTACCGGGGCGGCCGAGTCCCACTCGTACTGGCCGCCGGCGTGGATGTACGCGTCGACCTCGCCGGTCACCACGGCGGCGATCTTCGCACCCGCCGAGCCCATCGGAACGAGATGAGCGCCGACATCCTCCGCCAGATCGGTCAGAAAAACCGGCGGACGACTACGACTGGCCGCCAACCGGATGACCCGCCCACCGCCCGCGGTCGCCGCCTCCAGCGTCATCGGCGGGTACGCCGGCGGGTGGTCCGTGCCCAGCACCCGGTGCTGCGCCGGCAGCCCGACCGCGCCAACCACCGGGCGAAAGCGCCGTCGATCATCGGAGGACTACCCACAAATCGCTCCCGTCGCCTCGCCGGCGACCCGGGCCGCCGGCTGCGGTTCGCCCGAAAGGCGCAGACTACCGGCCACGCCACGGTGGCCCGCGTATGCCCTGCCCGGGTCAGGCCCCGTGATACAGGTTCTGGGTCGGCTCCACGCCCCGGGTGACCACCGACTCGACCACGTCCGCCGCCCGGTCGACCAGGAACTCCAGTTCCTTGCGCTCGGCGGCGGGGAAGTCCGACAGCACGTAGTCCGCCGGGTCCTGCCGACCTGGCGGACGGCCGATGCCGAACCGCACCCGGACGTAGTCCTTCGTGCCCAGCGACTTCGACATCGAGCGCAGGCCGTTGTGCCCGCCCTCGCCGCCGCCGCACTTCACCCGCACCTGCCCGTAGTCGATGTCCAGTTCGTCATGGATCGCGATCACCCGGCCCGGCGACACCTTGTGGAACTGCGCCAGCCCGGCCACCGGCCCGCCGGAGAGGTTCATGTAGGTCAGCGGCTTCGCCAGCACCAGCTTCGGGCCGCCGAACCCGAGCCGCCCCTCGGCGACCTCCGCCACCGCCCGCTTGTGCCGGCCGAACCTGCCACCCACCCGGGCGGCCAGCAGGTCGGCCACCATGAAGCCGACATTGTGCCGGTTGCCCGCGTACTCCCGACCGGGGTTGCCCAGGCCGACCACCAGCCACGGCCCCGCCTCGTCCGTCACGCCACGCCCCTCCCGCTCTCAGCGCCGCCCATCACGGCCGTGCGACCCGACGACTGCCCCGATACGCCGACAGGCGCCCCCGACCACGGGAGCGCCTGTCGCACGGAACGGGGACCGATCAGGCCTCGGTCTTCGCCTCGACCGGGGCCTGCTCGCCCTCGGCAGCCGGGGTCTCGGCGCCCTCGGCGGTCTCCTCGCCGACCCCGGCCTCAGCCTCGGCGGTGGCCGTCTCGACCTCGGGGAGGGTGGCCTCGAGCTGCTCGGCGGTCGGCGCGGCGGTCACCGAGGCGACCGTGGCCTCCGGGTCGGCGGCCAGCTCGACGCCGGCCGGCAGCTCCACGTCGGCGGCGGTGACCTGGGTGCCGGCCTCCAGCCCCTCGATCGACGCCTCCAGGTGGTCCGGCACCTTCGTGGCGTCGGCGGTCACCGAGAGGGTGTCGTGGTCGTGCACGATCAGCGTGTTCTTGGCGGCCTCGCCGGTCAGCTGGACCGAGACCTCGACGGTGACCTTCTCGCCGCGGCGGACCAGCAGCAGGTCGACGTGCTCGAAGCTGTCCCGGATCGGGTCCCGCTGGATCGCCTTCGGCAGCGCCAGCACCTGGGTGCCGTCGCTGACCTCGATCGCGAAGAGCTGGTTGGCGCCGCCCTTGCGGATCGCGGCGGCGAACTCACGCACGGGCAGCGCGATGTGCTTGGGCTTCTCGCCGTGGCCGTAAAGCACGGCGGGCACCAGGCCGGCCCGGCGGGTACGACGGGCACCACCCTTGCCGAACTCGGTACGGGGCTCGGCGCTGATCTTTACCTCGGACACGGGGAAACTCCTGATGCTTTCGCTGCGGCGGCTTGTCGACTGGCGGTGCTGGGCGAGGGGCTCGCTGGGGCTCATGCGTCATGAACGACTGCCCGGAGCACCGCGTCGATGACGGTGCATCCGTGCGGCGCTTTTCAGCGGCCCGCCGGGCACCCTCGCCGTGGCAACCGCAGTAGTCTACCCGAGTTGATTACGCCCCTGGCGGCAGTCCCCGCCTCCGCCGTCTGCAGGAGCAAAAAAGCCCACCGGGCAGCCGGCGAACACCGGTTGTCCGGACACCCGGGCACCTGTCCGACGCCCGGTCGGGACCGGGCCGGCACCCTGGCCGTTACCCGCACGCCGGCCTCGGGACGACGGCCGGCGCGCGGGTAGCCGTCAGCTCAGGCCACCGAACAGGGTCGTCACCGACCCGTCGTCGAAGACCTCCCGGATCGCCCGGGCCAGCAGCGGCGCGATCGACAGCACGGTGATCTTGTCGAGCTGCTTCTCGGGCGGCAGCGGCAGCGTGTTGGTCACCACGACCTCGGCGATCGGGCTGTTCTTCAGTCGCTCGGTCGCCGGGTCGGACAGCAGCGCGTGGGTGGACGCCACGACGATCTCCGCCGCCCCGGCCGTCCGGAGGATCTCGGCGGCCTTGGTGATCGTGCCGCCGGTGTCGATCATGTCGTCGACGATCAGGCAGACCCGGCCCTCCACCTCGCCGACCACCCGGTTCGCCACCACCTGGTTCGGCTTGAGCGGATCCCGGGTCTTGTGGATGAACGCCAGCGGGCAGCCGCCCAGCCGATCCGTCCACCGCTCCGCCACCCGAACCCGGCCCGAGTCCGGCGCCACCACCGTCATCGGCCGACCCGCGTACTTGCGCTCCACGTACTCGGCCAGGATGTCCATCGCGAACAGGTGATCCACCGGGCCGTCGAAGAAGCCCTGGATCTGCGCGGTGTGCAGGTCCACCGTGAGGATCCGGTTCGCGCCCGCCGTCTTGAGCAGGTCCGCCACCAGTCGCGCCGAGATCGGCTCCCGGCCCCGGTGCTTCTTGTCCTGCCGCGAGTACGGGTAGAACGGCAGGACCACGGTGATCCGCTTGGCCGAACCGCGCTTCAGCGCGTCGATCATGATCAGGGTCTCCATGACCCAGGTGTTGACCCCATGCGTCACGGACTGCACCACGAAGGCGTCCGAACCGCGCACCGAGTCCTTGAACCGTACGAAGATCTCCCCGTTCGCGAAGTCGTACGCGTCGGCGGGCGTCGGCGCGACGCCTAGCACCTCGCCGATCTCCTTGGCCAGCTCCGGAAAGCCACGTCCGGAGAAGAGCATCAGGCTCTTGCGGTTTTCGGCGACGATGCTGCCCATGGGCTCGTCTGCTCCCGTTGGTCGGTGGTCCCGGCTGCGGTCTGACCGGGACTATTCGGTTGCAGTATCTCCCCCGCCTGACGGCCGTCGAACCGCCTCGGCGCCCCCGTGGATTGCCTCACCTTCCCTTGCGGCCCTCAGGCCTCCGGCGCATCCTCCGCCGCTTCCGCCGCAGCCTGGCGGGCCCGCTCGGCGGCCTCGGCCGAGGCGGTGCCGGGCCGCCTGCGGGCCACCCAGCCCTCGATGTTGCGCTGCGGCGCCCGGGTCACCCCGAGTGCGCCCGGCGGCACGTCCTGGGTGACCGCGCTGCCCGCCGCGACGTACGCGCCCGGGCCGACCTCCACCGGGGCGATCAGGCTCGTGTCGCAGCCGATGAACGCCGCCTCGCCGACCGTGGTGCGGTGCTTGTTGACCCCGTCGTAGTTCACGAAGATCGTCGCCGCGCCGATGTTGGCCTTCGCCCCGATCGTCGCGTCACCGACGTACGACAGGTGCGGCACCTTCGCGCCCGCGCCGACCTCGGAGTTCTTCACCTCGACGAACGTGCCGACCTTGGCCCGCTCGGCCAGCTTCGCCGCCGGCCGCAGGTACGCGTACGGCCCGACGCTGGCCCCCGGGCCGACCTCGGCCTCGACGGCGTGGCTGCGCAGCACGGTCGCCCCCGGGCCGATCACCGTGTCGATCAGCGTCACGTCCGGGCCGACCACGGCCTCCGCGCCGACCACGGTCCCGCCGCGCAGCTGGGTGTTCTGGTCGATCACCGCGTCCCGGTCCACCGCGACCGTCACGTCGATCCAGGTCGTCGCCGGGTCCAGGATGCTGACCCCGGTACGCATCCACCCCTCGTTCACCCGGTCGCTCAGCAGCCGGCGCAGCGCCGCCAGCTCGACCCGGTCGTTGCAGCCCAGCGTCTCGACGTGGTCGGCGGCCACGTGCACCGCCACCGGCTCGCCGGCGGAGACGAGCAGGCCGAAGACGTCGGTGAGGTACTCCTCGCCCTGGTCGTTGTCGGCGGAGAGCTTGCCCAGCGCGGCGCGCAGCCGCGCCGCGTCGAACGCGTAGATGCCGGCGTTGATCTCGCGCAGCGCGCGCTGGGCGGGGGTGGCGTCGCGCTCCTCGACGATCTGTTCCAGCCGACCCGCCGCGTCCCGGACGATGCGCCCCAGACCGGTCGGGTCGGGCACCTCGGCGGCCAGCACCGTGGCCGCGGCCCCCGCGCTTTCGTGCGCGTCGACCAGCGCGGCGACGGTCTCGGGGCGGAGCAGCGGCACGTCGCCGTTGATCACCACCACGGTCCCGGCGGCGTCCGGCGCCGCGTCCAGCCCGATCCGGACCGCGTGACCG
Organism: Micromonospora sp. NBC_01412; assembly: GCF_045040215.1. Lineage (NCBI taxonomy): Bacteria > Bacillati > Actinomycetota > Actinomycetes > Micromonosporales > Micromonosporaceae > Micromonospora > Micromonospora sp. NBC_01412. The sequence continues at coordinate 3,911,904 of NZ_CP109528.1, read as the reverse complement.
GTGCCGAGCTGCTCGGCCTGGAGCACCGGGGTGGCCTCCGGGGCGACCTCGGCGAGGTGCGCCCGGACCTGGTCCGCGCCGTGCCCGACCACCACGACGGTCCGATCGGCCGCAAGCGGCGCGGCGGCGGTCAGCACGTGGCCGAGCAGGGTCCGGCCGAGCAGGGGATGCAGCACCTTGGGCAGCGCCGACTTCATCCGCTTGCCCTCCCCGGCGGCGAGCACGACGACGGTACGGAGGTGGAGCTGGGGCACGACGTAGCTCCCGTCGGGACGGTGACAGTCTCGCGGCCATGCTAACCACGCAATGGCGGCGGTACAGCGGAAGCTCCCGGGAGAGGATTCGAACCCCTATAATCAGGACCAAAACCTGACGTCCTGCCATTAGACGACCCGGGACGGCCTAAACGGACAAACGAAACGGTTGGCAGACCCCTACACCTTAGCGTCCCGAACCTTCGACGCCATCGCCCGTTCCCCTCATGATCCCGCCGGCCCTCCGGAGCGGCCGGCGCGGCACTCCGGCGACGCGTCGTTCTGGCCCCTGGCGATCCTGTCGTTCGGCGAGAGCTGGCACAACCTGCACCACGCCGACCCGGCGAGCGCCCGGCACGGTGTGCTGCGCGGCCAGGTCGACATCTCGGCCCGGGTGATCTGGCTGTTCGAGAAGGCGGGGGCGGCCTGGGCGGTGCGCTGGTCGAAGCCGGAGCGGATCGCGGCCAGGCTGGTCAGGCCCGAACGGGGTCCCGTGCCGGCCGACGCCGGGTCGGCCGGCACGGGTACGGTCGGACGACGCGGCGGCACCGTCCCGGAATCGGACGGGTCGGCGGCGTGCACAGCGGAGGCAGCGGCATCCCACGACAGGGCGTCCCCAAGCGCCGGCGAGGTGACAACATGGTGGACGGTCCGGTCGGCGAGGGAGCAAGTGGTCGGCGGCGCGCGGTTCCGGCGGCGGCGGGCAAGCCGCCCGCGCGGGTGCGAATGTCGGCGGCGCAGCGGCGTGAACAGTTGATCTCGACCGGCCGGCAGCTGTTCGCCGAGCGCGGCTTCGACGCGACCTCGATCGAGGAGGTGGCGGCCCGGGCGAAGGTCTCCAAGCCGGTGATCTACGAGCACTTCGGCGGCAAGGAGGGGCTCTACGCGGTGGTGGTGGACCGGGAGGTCCGGGCCCTGCTGGACCGGATCACCACGGCCCTGACCGCCGGTCATCCGCGGGAGCTGCTGGAGCAGGCGGCGATGGCCCTGCTCGGATACATCGAGGAGGAGACCAGCGGGTTCCGGGTGCTGGTCCGGGAGTCGCCGGTGATGTCCGCGACGGGCAACTTCAGCAGCGTGATGAACGACGTCGCGCACCAGGTCGAGCACATCCTCGGCGCCGAGTTCAAGACCCGGGGGTACGACCCGAAGCTGGCCGAGCTCTACTCGCAGGCCCTCGTCGGCATGGTGGCACTGACGGGGCGCTGGTGGCTGGAGGTGCGCAAGCCACGTAAGGAGACGGTGGCCGCGCACCTGGTCAACCTGGCCTGGAACGGCTTGTCGCACCTGGACGCGAAGCCGACCCTGATCACGGCGAAGGGCCGGTGACCTGGGTCCGGAACGGCCGGGTTCAGCGACCGCCGGGGACGGCGGCGCGGCGGTGCCGGCGTTCGGCCTCGGCGTGCTCGGGCGGCCCGATCTTGTCGTAGAGGCCGGTGGCGAGGAGCACCAGCCCGAACAGCAGCGACACGATGACGGTGGACATCGAGAAGTTGAGGAAGTTCGCCGAGGTCTGCAGGACGGACATCATCAACACGCCGGTGACCAGGAAGACCACCCCGGCGGTCAGGTTCATGTAGTGGCCGAGGTTGCTCCGCCGGGACGCCCCGACCATCAGCACGGCCCCGAAGATCACCGAAACCAGCGAGAACGCGAGGTTGGTGCGGAGGCCGAGGGCCCAGGTGCTGCCCCGGTCGAACAGCCCCTCGCCCCAGGTCGTGGCCACTCCCCAGACGCCGAAGACCAGGATGTAGAGCCCGATGACCCCGGCGAGGACGCGGTAGAGCGCCCGCGCCGGGTGGTTGACCGGAAAGTGCGCCATGACCCCTCCGTCCAGATGTGTCCGTCCGGAAGGATTGTCGCCCGCGCGAGGGCCGGATACCGGCCGAACCGCCGCAGCGGGACCGGAACCAGCAGATCCCCGCAGCGGCGACCCGGGCCAGAGGGCGAGCCTCAGAGGACGAGCCGAGCCTTCTGCCAGGCCTCGGTCTCCTCCTCGGTGCCGATCTTGCCGTACATGCCGACCATCAGCAGCACCATCGAGAGGGTCAGCACCACGATGTCGGTGAAGATGGTGAAGTTGAAGACGTTGGCGTCGGTGTGCAGGAAGGCCAGCTCGGCCAGGCCGAGGACCATGAGCGCGTACGCCAGCCACTGGTTGATCGCGACGTCGAGGTTACGGCCGATCACGGTGCCGGCCAGAATCGCGACGCCGAGCAGGATGCTGAGCAGCGAGAATCCGAGATTGGTCCCCTGGCCGAGCACCTTCGTGTCATCCTGGGCGAGGAAGTCGTTGCCGGCGCTGGCGATGATGCCGAGCACTCCGAAGACCACGAAATACAGACCAACGAGCCCGCCGATCGCCCGGTAGATCGGCCGCGCGGGGTGGTTGACGGGGGTGTGGGCCATGTCTGAGTCTCCAAGACCGTGCGGGTGAGGGGTCACCTGGGATTGTCCCGCACGGCGGGCTGTGACGCCGCACACCCCCCACCCGAGGCCGGCTCGCCTTCCGGGCGCCGGCCGGCTCAGTTCCCGGGGACCTGCTCGGCGAGGGCCAGCCAGGTCTCCTCGACCTGCTCCCGCTCGGCCCGCATGTCCTTGAGTTGGGCGTCCAGCTCCGCGACCTTGGCGTAGTCGGTGGCGTTCGCGGCGAGCTGGTCGAGCAGCGCCGCCTCCCTCTGGTCCAGCTTGCCGATCTGGCGTTCCAGCCGGGTGAGATCCTTCTTCGCCTGCCGGGCCTCGGCGGCGGACATGCCGCCGGCCGCCGGGGTGGCGTCCGCCGTGGCGGCGGGGGCGCCGGCGACCGCGGCCAGCGGCTGGTTCGCGGTCCGGGCCAGGTACTCGTCGACGCCGCCGGGCAGGTGCACGAGCCGACCGTCGCCGAACATCCCGTACGCCGATTCGGTGACCCGCTCGATGAGGTACCGGTCGTGGCTCGCCACGATGACGGTGCCGGGCCAGGAGTCGAGCAGGTCCTCCAGCGCGGCGAGGGTGTCGGTGTCCAGGTCGTTGGTGGGCTCGTCGAAGAGCAGCACGTTGGGCTCGCCGGCGAGCAGCCGGAGCATCTGGAGCCGGCGGCGCTCCCCGCCGGAGAGGTCACCGACCGGGGTCCAGAGCCGGCGGTCGTCGAAGCCGAAGACCTCGGCGAGCTGGGCGGCGGAGACCTCCCGGTCGCCGAGCTGCACCCGGCGGGCGACCTCCTCGACGGCTTCGAGGACGCGCAGGTGGCCGGGCAGCTCGGCCAGCTCCTGGGAGAGGAACGCGGGCCGGACGGTGGAGCCGGTGGCGAACCGTCCGCCGTCGGGGTGGGTGATGCCGGCCAGCATCCGCAGCAGGGTGGTCTTGCCGGCGCCGTTACGGCCGAGGATGGCGATCCGGTCACCGGGGCCGACATGCCAGGTCGCGTCGTGCAGGATCTCCTTCGGCCCGGCGTGCAGCCGGACGCCCTCCAGGTCGTACACCTGCTTGCCGAGCCGGGCGGTGGCGAGCCGTTGCAGCGACATGGTGTCGCGCGCCGGCGGCACGTCGGCGATCAGCGCGTTGGCGGCGTCGATCCGGAACTGCGGCTTGCTGGTCCGGGCGGGCGGGCCGCGGCGCAGCCAGGCGATCTCCTTGCGGAGCAGGTTCTGCCGGCGGGCCTCGGTGGCGGCGGCGACCCGGTCCCGCTCGACGCGGGCCAGGGTCCAGGCGGCGAAGCCGCCCTCGTACGCCCGGACGGTCTGGTCGACGACCTCCCAGGTGTCGGTGCAGACCGCGTCGAGGAACCACCGGTCGTGGGTGACCACGACGAGGGCGCCCTTGCGGCCGACCAGGTGCTTCGCCAGCCAGTCGACGCCGCCGACGTCGAGGTGGTTGGTGGGTTCGTCGAGGATGAGCAGGTCGGAGTCGCGGACCAGCAGGGCGGCCAGGGCGACCCGGCGGCGCTCGCCGCCGGACATCGGGCCGACGGGCTGGTCGAGGCCGAGGTGGGGCATGCCGAGGCCGTCGAGGATGCCGCGGACCCCGGCGTCGCCGGCCCACTCGTGCTCGGCGCCCATGCTCTCGCCGAGCCAGGCGGTGCCGAGCACCACGTCCCGGACGGTGGCCTCGGGGGCGAGCGTCAGGGCCTGCGGCAGCCAGAGGACGCGCAGGTCGCGACGGTGGGTAACCCGGCCCTCGTCCGGTTCCTCCTGCTTGGTGAGCAGCCGCAGCAGGGTGGACTTGCCGGCGCCGTTGAGGCCGACCACGCCGATCCGGTCGGCGTCGTCGAGGCCGAGCGAGACGTCGGTGAGCAGCGGCCCGGCGGCGCCGTACCCCTTGGACACCCGGTCCAGGTTGACGATGTTGGCCACGAACCCACCTTTCATGATGAAGGCGTCCCGGTGCCGGCGGGCACCTGGGGACGCCTGGCCTCCAAGGGTACGCGGACACTCCGGGTCGCCCCGGCGGGCGTACGCCTCAGCCCCCGCCCGGCGGCCGTGTTCCCGACTCAGCCCGCCCGGCGGGCGTATTCCCGACTCAGCCGATCCGCGCGCCGGGCACGGGGCCGTGCGCGGTGCGCGCCTGGCGGCACACCCCGGCGGTCGCCAGCTCGGCGGCGATCCGGTCGGCATCGTCGGCGTTCGCGGCGAGGAACACGCAGGTCGGCCCGGAGCCGGAGACGATGCTGGCGAGCGCCCCGGCGGCCTCGCCGGCCTTCAGGGTGCCGGCCAGGGACGGGCGCATGGCGAGCGCGGCGTCCTGGAGGTCGTTGCCGAGGCTGGCGGCGAGCACCCGGGGGTCGCGCTGGCGCAGCGCGGCGAGCAGCCCGTCGGTGCTGCCCAGCGGCGGGCCGGCGGCCCCGGCCTCGCGGAGCCGGTCGAGTTCGGCGTACGCGGCGGGGGTGGACAGCCCGCCATCGGCGATGGCGACCACCCAGTGCCAGGAGGTGGGGCGGGCCAGCACGGGGCTGACCGCCTCGCCCCGGCCGGTGCCGAGCGCGGTGCCGCCGTGGATCAGGAACGGCACGTCGGAGCCGAGGTCGGCGGCGATCCCGGCCAGCTCGTCGCGGGACAGCCCGGTGCCCCAGAGGGCGTCGCAGGCGACCAGCGCGGCGGCGGCGTCGGCGCTGCCGCCGGCCAGCCCGCCGGCCAGCGGGATCTGCTTGCGCAGGTGCAGCCGGACGTGCGGCGGGACGCCCGCGTACCCGGCGAGGGCGCGGGCGGCCCGGATGGCCAGGTTGGTGTCGTCCAGGGCCAGCTCGCCGGTGCCCTCCCCCTCCATGGTCAGGATGAGGGTGTCGCCGCGGCGGGCGGTGAGCTCGTCGTAGATGGAGATGGCGTGGTAGACGGTGTTCAGCTCGTGGTAGCCGTCCCGGCGCAGCGGGCCCACCCCGAGGTGCAGGTTGACCTTGGCGGGCACCCGCACCCGGACCGGGCCGCTGGCCCCGCGCCGCTGCTGGTCGTCATCGTCGTCCGGTCCCCAGGCCTCGGTCACGGGGCGATGTCCCGCGGGCACAGGCGGATGTCGAACGGCTTGGTCACGATCAGCTCCTCGGCGGAGTCGGCGGCCGGCGGCGTACCGTCCGTCGGCCAGGTCGTACGCGTGCCCGGTTGCGGGCACCGCGTCAGCCTACTGCGCGGCCGGTGGGGCGGTCGGGGCCGACGCGGCGATGGCGGCGAACTGCTCGACGGTGAGCGACTCGCCGCGCGCGCCGGGGTCGACGCCGGCGGCGGTGAGCGCCGCGGCGGCCCGGTCCGCGCCGCCGGCCCAACCGGCCAGGGCGGCCCGCAGGGTCTTGCGGCGCTGGGCGAACGCGGCGTCGACGACGGCGAAGACCTGCTTCCGGGGCACGTCGGGGCGGGGCGGCTCGCGGCGGGTGAAGGCGACCAGTCCGGAGTCGACATTGGGCACCGGCCAGAACACGTTGGGCGGCACCCGGCCGGCGGCGCGGGAGCTGGCGTACCAGGCGAGCTTGACCGACGGGATGCCGTAGACCTTGGAGCCGGGGCCGGCGACGAGGCGGTCGGCGACCTCCTTCTGCACCATCACCAGGCCCTGCCGGAGGCTGGGCAGCTCGGCCAGCAGGTGCAGCACCACCGGCACGGCCACGTTGTACGGCAGGTTCGCCACCAGCGCGGTCGGCGCGGGGTCGGCCAGCTCGGCGGCGCCGATCCGCAGGGCGTCGGCGTGGTGCACGGTCAGCCGGGCGGCGGCCGGCCCGGCGAACCGGGCGGCGGTCTCCGGCAGCGCGGCGGCCAGCGTCGCGTCGAGTTCCACGGCGTGGGTGTGCGCGGCCACCGGCAGCAGGGCCAGGGTGAGCGAGCCGAGGCCGGGGCCGACCTCCAGGGCGACGTCGTCCGGGGCCAGGCCGGCGACGGTGACGATCCGGCGGACGGTGTTCGGGTCGTGCACGAAGTTCTGGCCGAGCTTCTTGGTCGGGTGCACGCCGAGGCGGGCGGCGAGTTCCCGGATCTCCGCCGGGCCGAGCAGGCCGGTCACCACGGGCCGAACGCGCGCTCGCCGTTGGCGGACAGCGCCGCGCACAGCTCGTCGAGGTCCGCGCCGGTGGTCGCGGCCAGCGCCCGCACGGTGAGCGGGATCAGGTACGACGCGTTGGGGCGCCCCCGGTGCGGGGTGGGGGTGAGGTACGGCGCGTCGGTCTCCACCAGGAGCTGGTCCAGCGGGGTGAGCGCGGCGGCCTCGCGCAGCGCGACGGCGCTGCCGAAGGTGACGGTGCCCGCGAAGCTGAGCAGGTAGCCACGGCGCACGCAGTCGGCGGCGAATCCGGCGTCGCCGGAGAAGCAGTGCAGCACGACAGTGTCCGGGGCGCCCTCGTCGTCGAGGATCCGCAGCACGTCGGCGTGCGCGTCCCGGTCGTGGACGACCAGGGCCTTGCCGTACCGCTTGGCGATGGCGACGTGCGCCCGGAAGCTCTCCTCCTGCGCGGCCCGGCCCTCGTCGCCGGTGCGGTAGAAGTCCATCCCGGTCTCGCCGATCCCGCGCACCCGGTCCCGGGCGGCGAGCGCCTCGATCGCCCGCAGCGCCTCGTCGAGGTCTGCCAGCCGGGGCGCCTCGTTGGGGTGCAGGGCGACGGTGGCCAGCACCGCCGGGTAGCGGTCGGCCGCGTCGGCGCTCCACGCGGAGGACGCCACGTCCACGCCGACCTGGACGAGCCGGTCCACGCCGGCCTCGGCGGCCACCGCGACGGCCGCCGCGACCGGGTCGTCGGCGGCGGCGTTCCCGCCCGCCCCGCCGGCCGGGGCACCGGCCTCGGTGACGGTGATGTCCAGGTGGGTGTGGCTGTCCGGCACGGGGCGGGGCAGCGGCTCGGGCGCGGGCGGGAACTCCCCGGCCCGGCGGGTGGCCCGCTGGCGGCGGGACTCAGTCGGCTCTGTCATCGCCGTCAGCATCACACACCGCCGGTCGGCCCGGAGCGGTGGTGGGCGGGCATAACGGCGGGAGGGCCGGGAATGCGCCGGGCGTCCGACGGCCCCGACCCCGCTCCGGGAGACGACATGCCCTTCATCACCGTCGGCGCGGAGAACTCCGCGCCCATCGACCTGTACTACGAGGACCACGGCGCCGGGCAACCGGTGGTGCTGATCCACGGGTTCCCGTTCAACGGGGCGACCTGGGAGAAGCAGACCAGCGCCCTGCTCGCCGCCGGCTACCGCACGATCACGTACGACCGGCGGGGCTTCGGCAACTCCAGCCAGCCCGCCGCCGGGTACGACTACGACACGTTCGCGGCCGACCTGGACGTGTTGATGACCGAGCTGGACCTGCGCAACGCGATCCTGATCGGGCACTCGATGGGCACCGGGGAGGTGACCCGCTACCTCGGCACGTACGGGTCGAACCGGGTGGACCGGGCGGTGCTGCTCGCCCCGCTCGCGCCGTTCCTGCTGAAGACCGCCGACAACCCGGAGGGGGTGGACCGGAGCCTGTTCGACGGGTTCCAGCAGGCGATCCTCGCCGACCGGTTCGCGTTCCTCACCAGCTTCTGCGACAACTTCTTCAACTATGCGGACAACAAGGGCAAATTGGTCAGCGAGGAGGCGTACCGGGCGCACTGGGACATCGGCACCCGGGCCTCGGCGATCGGCACGTACCAGTGCGTGGACGCCTGGCTGACCGACTTCCGGCCCGACCTGTCCCGGATCGACGTACCGGTGCTGATCGTGCAGGGCGACCAGGACCGGGTGCTGCCGTACGCGGCGACCGGGCAGCGATTGCAGTCGATGCTGCCCGACGCCCGGCTGATCACGCTCAAGGGGGCGCCGCACGGCATCCCGTGGACCAACAGCGACGAGGTGAACCGGGCGATCCTGGAGTTCGTGGTGGCCCCGGCGATGGCCCGGCGCTGAGGCCGCCCGACGGCCGTACCGCCGGCGCGGTCCCCGGGGGCGGGGCCGCGCCGGCGCGGCAGGTCGAACCGGCGGTGGGTCGGACCGGCGCGGTGGTCAGCCGGCGAGCCGGGCCAGTTCCTCGTCGACGATCGACGGGTCGAGCTTGCGGAAGATCGGCTTCGGCGCCGAGAGCGGCCGGCCCGCCTCCAGCGGTACGGACTCCCAGCGCGTCCCGACCGTGTAGTCCCCGGTCAGAACCGGGTACGCGGGCCCGCCGTCGAGGTCGTCGACCTCCTCCAGCACGGGCATCGGCGCGTGCACGCCGGTGCCGCCGAGCAGCTCGTGGATCTTCTGCGCGGAGTGTGGCAGGAACGGGGTGAGCAGCGTGTTCGCGTCGCTGATCACCTGGAGGGCGACGTGCAGGATGGTGCCCATCCGGGGCTTGTCGGCCTCGTCCTTGAGCTTCCACGGGGCCTGCTCGGAGAGGTACTTGTTGGCCTCGGCGACGACCCGCATCGCCTCGCCGATGGCCTGCTTCTGCCGGTGCCGGCCGATCAGGCCGCCGACGGTCTCGAAGCCGGCCCGGGCGGCGGCGAGCAGCGCCTCGTCGGCCTCGGTGAGCCCCGCCGGGTCGATCGGCGGGATCACGCCGAAGTTCTTCGCCGCCATCGAGACGGACCGGTTGACCAGGTTGCCCCAGCCGGCGACCAGCTCGTCGTTGTTGCGGCGGAGGAACTCGGCCCAGGTGAAGTCGGTGTCGTTGCTCTCCGGGCCGGCGACGGCGATGAAGTAGCGCAGCGCGTCGGCGTCGTACCGCTCCAGGAAGTCCCGGACGTAGATGACCACCTTGCGGGAGGAGGAGAACTTGCGCCCCTCCATGGTCAGGTACTCGCTGGAGACCACCTCGGTGGGCAGGTTGAGCCGGCCCAGCCGGCCCGGCTCGCCGTCGCGCGAGCCCTCGCCCGAGTAGCCGCCGAGCAGCGCCGGCCAGATCACCGAGTGGAAGACGATGTTGTCCTTGCCCATGAAGTAGTGGCTCTGCGCGTCACCGTCGGCTCCGCCGGCGGACGGGGTGCCGCCCTCGGCGCCCTGCGGGTTCCAGAACTTCCGCCACGCCTCCGGGTCGCCGGTGCGGCGGGCCCACTCGATGGACGCGGACAGGTAGCCGATGACCGCGTCGAACCACACGTAGATCCGCTTGTCGGGCCGGTCCCGCCAGCCGTCGAGGGGGATCGGCACGCCCCAGTCCAGGTCCCGGGTGATCGCCCGGGGCTGGAGGTCGTCGAGCAGGTTCTTCGAGAACCGCAGCACGTTGGGCCGCCAGCCCTCCCTGCTGTCCAGCCACTGCCGCAGGGCGTCGGCCAGGGCCGGCAGGTCGAGGAAGAAGTGTTCGGTCTCGATGAACTCCGGCGTCTCACCGTTGATCTTGGACTTCGGGTTGATCAGGTCGACCGGGTCGAGCTGGTTGCCGCAGTTGTCGCACTGGTCGCCGCGGGCGCTGTCGTACCCGCAGATCGGGCAGGTGCCCTCGATGTACCGGTCGGGCAGCGTCCGACCGGTGGACGGGGAGATCGCGCCGACGGTGATCTTCGGAACGATGTAGCCGTTGCGGTGCATCCCGGAGAACAACTCCTGCACCACGGCGTAGTGGTTGCGGGTGGTGGTGCGGGTGAACAGGTCGTACGACAGCCCGAGCGCCCGCAGGTCCTCGGCGATCACCCGGTTGTACCGGTCGGCCAGCGCGCGCGGGGTGACCCCCTCGGCGTCGGCCTGCACCTGGATCGGGGTGCCGTGCTCGTCGGTGCCGGACACCATGAGCACGTCGTGGCCGGCCATCCGCATGTACCGGGCGAAGACGTCGGAGGGAACGCCGAAACCGGAGACGTGGCCGATGTGGCGCGGGCCGTTGGCGTAAGGCCAGGCTACCGCTGCGAGAACGTGACTCATGACCAGCAAGCCTAGTGACCTCGTCGGGTGCCCCGCGAACCAACAGGCCACCCGGGCGGTCGACGCCGCAGCGGGGCGGCCCGGCCCGGCGCGGACGGGGCGGGTCGAGGAGGCCTCGGCGACCGGGCGGCGTCGGCGGGCGACCCGTTGCCCTATTTGTCGCCGACACGCGGGCTGAGCTGCCCGGACACCCACGCCGACCGGTGTCCAATGAAGCCCGTGACCGCCAGACGAGCCGCCCGGGAGCACGAGGAGCCGCCCGCCGGGTCGGCCCGGGGCGACGACCCGCTGCCCGGACCGTCGCCCCGGGCCGGGACCGTGGCGCCACAGCCCCGGCCGGTCCCGGCCGCCGAACCAACCGAACCAACCGGGGCGCCCGCCGCCGGCACGCCCCGGCCGACCGGACCGATCGCCCTGCCCGGGCCGACCCGGCCGATCGCCCTACCCGGACCGGCCGGACCGATCGCTCCGCCCGGGCCGACCCGGCCGATCGCCCTGCCCGGGCCAGCCGCCGAACCCCGGCCGAGCATCCCGTCCCGGCCGGCCGCCCTGCCCGGGCCGGACGCTGCGCGCGAGCCGAGTACCGGGCCCGGGCCGAACCCTGTGCCCGGGCCGGGCACGCTGCTGTCCGGTTCGAGCGTCGTGCCCGGGCCGGGCGCGCTGCTGTCCGGGTCGGGCGTCGTGCCCGGGCCGGGCGCGCTGCTGTCCGGGTCGGGCGTCGTGCCCGGGACGGCCGGGTCGGGCGTCGTGCCCGGGACGGCCGGGTCGGGCGTCGTGCCCGGGACGGCCGGGTCGGGCGTCGTGCCCGGGACGGCCGGGTCGGGCGTCGTGCCCGGGACGGCCGGGTCGGGCGTCGTGCCCGGGCAGGCCGGGTCGGGCGTCGTGCCCGGGCAGGCCACCGGCGCCGCCGGCCGGCCGGTGGAGATGGAGCCGACCACCGGGGCGCCGGTCGGCGCCGTGCCGCGCCGGGTCCCGGTCCGGCAGCCGGGCGGTCGGCCCCGACCGGGAACCGCCGCCGGTGACCCGCCGGGGTCCGACGACGGGCTGTTCTGGGCGCCGATCGAGGAGGTGCACTGGGACGGCACGCCGCTGCGGGAGGGGCACGGCCGGTGGCGGCGCGGCGACGGCGACCGGGCGGCCGCTGCCCTGGCCCGACGGCGGCGGGCCGACCGCCCCGCCCGGCCGCCGGAGCCCTGGCAGGGGCTCTCCGCGCTTCTGGCGCTGAGCCTGCTCGCCGCCTTCTTCGCCTGGGTGAGCGCGGGCCCGTTCTGGCTGGCCGTCGGGCACCGCGTCACCGGCACCGTGGTGATCGGCGAGTGCACCGGCGGCGGGCTGACCCAGCGCTGCCGGGGGATCTTCACCGCCGACGACGGCCGGTTCGTCGCGTTCGGGGTACGGATCAGCGGGGTGCCCGCCGAGCGCAGCGCCACCGGCTCCGTTCTGCCGGCCGGGATGACCGGGCCGGCGTCCGACGCGGCGTACGCCGACACGGGGGTCGGCCGGCACCTGAGCTGGCTGCTCGGGCTGCTGCTGGTGCTGGCGTGCGGCGGGGCGATCGCCCGGTGCACCGGTGCCACCCTGTTCGCCGACCGGCGGGCCCGCCGGTGGGCGGTGGCCGCCGCCGTGGCCGGCCCGCTCGTGATCACGGCCGGCTTCCTCGCCGACGCGTGGTGACCCCCGTCGGCCGGTCGGGCGGGGGACCTCCCGCGCCCCGCTCCGCCCACCTCGCCGCGCCCCACCCCGCCGCGCCGCCGGCCGGGGCGTCGACGGGGCGACCGCCAAGACACCTCAGGCGTGCACGACCGCGTAGACGTCGCGGCGGCGCAGGCCGTACCCGGTGGCGACCTCGCTGATCGCGTCTCGCCGGGACAGGCCGGCGGCCTCCCGTTCGGCCACGGCGGCGCGCAACGTCGCGTCGTCCGGTCGCTCGGCGGCGGCCGGCGCGGCACCGGCCACCACCAGGGTGATCTCGCCGCGCGGCCCGCTGTCGGCGGCCCAGGTGGCCAGCTCGCCGAGCGGCCGGCGGACCACCTCCTCGTACGTCTTGGTCAGCTCGCGGCAGAGCGCCGCCGGCCGGTCGGCGCCGAACACGGCGGCCAGGTCGGCGAGCGCGCCGGTGATCCGGTGCGGGGCCTCGAAGAGCACCAGGGTCCGCTCCTCGGCCGCCAGGGCGCGCAGCCGGGAGCGCCGAGCGCCGGGCGTGCGGGGCAGGAAGCCCTCGAAGCAGAACCGGTCGCTGGGCAGCCCGGACAGGGCCAGCGCGGTGGTGACGGCGCTCGGGCCGGGGGCGGCGGTCACCGGCACACCGGCGTCGAGCGCGGCCCGGACCAGTCGGTACCCCGGGTCGGAGACGCTGGGCATCCCGCCGTCGGTGACCAGGGCGACGACGTATCCCTCGCGGAGCACCTCGACCAGCTCGGGGGTGCGGCGCTCCTCGTTTCCCTCGAAGTAGGAGACGATCCGGCCGGGCACGACGACGTCGAGGTCCCGGGCCAGCCGGGTGAGCCGCCGGGTGTCCTCGGCGGCGACCACGTCGGCGGCGGCGAGCACCTCGCGGAAGCGGGCGGACGCGTCGGCCGGGTTGCCGAGCGGCGCGCCGAGGAGGACCAGGCGGCCAACTTCGGACATTTCACCCACGAGACCTACTCCTTCATCGACAGCTGTACCGGTATCGGGGACGACGGGCGCCACCGGGCACCTCCGCAGCCTACGATCGGCTCGTGACGAGTGCGTCGACAGCGCAGAGCGCGAGCGTGGGCCGAATGGAATCGGAGCACGCCGGAACCGGCGCCGCGACCGAGGAATCCGCGCCTCCCCCCACCAGCGGCGGTGGGGGCGTCGCCGCGATCGTGCGGCGGCGGCTGGCGACCGTCGACGCCCGGCTGGACATCAACTCGTGGCTGGCCACCGCCGTCGTGGTGGCGATCGCGGCGATCCTGCGCCTGGTCGGCCTCAGCAGCCCGAAGGGCAAGATCTTCGACGAGATCTACTACGCCCGCGACGGCTGGGGGCTGGTCGACAAGGGCGTCGAGTGGAACTACAAGGACAACGGCCCGTCGTACGTGGTGCACCCGCCGCTGGGCAAGTGGCTGATCGGGCTCGGCGAGTGGGCGTTCGGATACTCCGACGCGGAGCACAACATCTCCGTGCCGGGGCACCTGATGACCACCGCCCCGGAGTTCGGCTGGCGCTTCGGCGCCGCGATCGCCGGCATCGTGTCGGTGCTGCTGCTGGTCCGCATCGGCCGCCGACTGTTCCGCTCCACCACCCTCGGCTGCGCCGCCGGCCTGCTGCTCGCCCTGGACGGCTTCCACCTGGTGCTCTCCCGCACCGCCCTGCTCGACATCTTCCTGCTGCTGTTCGTGCTGGCCTCGTTCGGCGCCCTGGTCCTCGACCGGGACGCCCGGCGGCGGCGGTGGAGCCGGGCGCTGGAGGCCGGGCTGGACCCCACCGCCGAGGGGCGGGCAGGCCGGCCGGCCGGCGGTTGGCGGACCTGGCCCTGGTGGCGACTGGCGGCCGGGGTGCTGCTCGGCTGCGCCTGCGCGGTGAAGTGGAGCGGGGTCTACTTCCTGCCGGCCTTCGCGCTGCTGGCCCTGTTCTGGGAGGTCGGCGTCCGCCGGTCAGCCGGGGTGCGCCGGCCGTGGCGCGACGCCCTGCTGCACGAGGTGCCCTGGCTGGCGCTGGCCGGGGTGCTGATGGTCGTCACCTACGTGGCCACCTGGTCGGGCTGGCTGCTGACCGACGACGGCTACTACCGGCTCGCCGCCCGGTACCCGAACGTGCCCGGGCTCAGCGACACCCCGTACCTCGGGGCGCTGAACAACCTGTGGGAGTACCACAAGGCCGCGTACGGCTTCCACACACAGCTCGCCGAGCCGCACAAGTACCAGTCCTGGCCGTGGCAGTGGCTGCTGCTCGGCCGGCCCGTGGCGTTCTACTGGTCCGGCGACGGCGCCTGCGGAGCGCCGACCTGCGCCTCCGAGGTCCTACTGCTCGGCACGCCGCTGCTGTGGTGGTCGTTCCTGCCCGCCCTGTTCGGGGCGGCCTGGATCGGCGCGGCCCGGCGGGACTGGCGGGCCGGGGCGATCCTGCTCTGCGCGGCGGTCGGCCTGCTGCCCTGGTTCTGGTTCGCCCTGGACGGGCGGACGATGTTCTCCTTCTACGCCGCGCCGGCCCTGCCGTTCCTGGTGCTCGCGGTGGTCTACGTGCTGGGCGCCATCGCCTCCCCGGCCCCTGCCGGGGCCCGGTCGCCGGTCGGGGACCAGCCCCCCGTGCCGAACGACGACGCGGCCGACCGACGGCTGATCGGCGGGATCGTGGTCGGCGCGTACGTGCTGCTGGTCGCGCTCTGCTTCGCGTACTTCTATCCGATCTTCGTGGGAAAGCTGCTGCCGTACGCGGAGTGGTCGGCCCGGATATGGCTGGACGGCCGCTGGATCTGACGAAGGCCTCGCGGCGGCACCCCGCGCCCGGTGGTCGGCCGCCCGCGTGAGGGCCACTGCGGCTGTCGCGGACGGTAATGGCGGGGCGGGGCCGGCAGCCCGGTAAGCGGAACCGGAGACGACGTCGGATATCGGATAGCCGACGGCTCTGGCGCGAGGCCTCGATGGGCCCGGGCACGAAGACGCGCGCCCCGATCGCCTGCCACGGGGGAAGCGGGCGATTGGGGCGCGCACGTAGAGCTTAACCACCGGGCACCACCGACACAACGGGTGGACTCGGGTCAGATTTCTGACGAGACTCACCCCAGCCTGGTGGTTTACACCAGGCAGCTAACCGTCAGTCATCCGGCGAAGACCTGGCGAGATCCCCGCGCCCCGGAGAGGGCGCCGTGCGGCCCGTGCGGGCCGCCGGGGCCGCCGAGGGGCGCCGGACAGCTGCCGGGGGGCGACCTACCGTCCGAAGTGGATCTCACTACACTCGCCCTAGTGATCAACAGAAGACGATCGACATCCGTCCTCGGTGGACTGCTGGCGGCGACCGTCCTGATCGGTCCCGGGATCGTGCTGAGCGGGCCAACGCCCGCGTGGGCCGACGAGGATACCCCCGCCGAGCCACCCCGGGTCGAGCTGGTGCTCGACGTCAGCGGCTCGATGCGGGCCAGGGACATCGACGGGCAGAGCCGGATCTCCGTGGCGCAGCAGGCGTTCAACGAGGTCGTGGACGCGCTGCCGGAGGAGACCCAGCTCGGCATCCGGGTCCTCGGCGCCACCTACAAGGGCAAGGACAAGAAGGTCGGCTGCCAGGACACCCAGCAGATCGTGCCGGTCGGCCAGGTGGACCGGACCCAGGCCAAGGCCGCGGTGGCGACCCTCCGGCCAACCGGCTTCACCCCGGTCGGGCTGGCGCTCCGCTCGGCCGCCCAGGACCTGGGCACCGGCGCCACCGCCCGCCGGATCGTGCTGATCACCGACGGCGAGGACACCTGCGCCCCGCCGGACCCGTGCGAGGTCGCCCGGGAGCTGGCCGCGCAGGGCACCAAGCTGGTGGTGGACACCCTCGGCCTGGCCCCCGACGAGAAGGTGCGCCGGCAGCTGCTCTGCATCGCCAACGCGACCGGCGGGACGTACACGGCCGCGCAGAGCGCGGACGAGCTGACCGGCCGGATCAAGCAGCTGGTCGACCGCGCCCGGGACACGTACACCGCGGCCCCGACCGTGGTGGGCGGCTCCGCCCGCTGCCCGGACGCGCCGCTGCTCGCCCCCGGTGTCTACACCGACCGGGAGCAGTTCTCCGAGCACCGCTGGTACCGGGTCCCGGTGCGCCCCGGGCAGGAGCTGCGCGCCTCGGTGAGCATCGCGCTGGACCGCCCGGTCAACCCGGACTACGGGGTGCTGCTGCGGGCCACCGCGCCGGACGGCCGCGAACTGGTCCGCGGCGTGGACGCCGGCAGCGGCCGTACCGACGTGGTCTCCGCCGGCCTGCGCTGGTCGGCCGCCGCCGACTCGGACGACGCCGACGAGGGGGAGACGCCGACCCCGGCGCCGGGCGACGCGGACGCCACCCCGACCACCGTCTGCCTGGTGGTCAGCAACGCCTTCGCACCCCGTCCGGGCACCCGGGCCACCCCCGGCATGCCGATCGAGTTGACCGTGGACGTGGTCGCCTCGTCGCCCGCCCCGGGCGGGCCGGACCTGGGCCGGGGCTGGGTGCTGCTGATGCTGCTGACCCTGGCCGGCCTGCTCACCGGCCTCGTCGCCGGCCTGCTCACCCGCTGGTGGGTCGCGACCTGGAGGGAGAACTGACGATGCGTACCCCGCTGATCCGGTCCGGGGCGGCGCTGGCCGCCGCAGCCGTCCTGACACTGCCGGCCGCCGCCGCGCTGGCCCTGCCGAGCGCGCCCGCGCTGGCCGGCCCGCCGCCCCCCGCGACCCGGAACGAGCTCGCCGTGCCCACCCCCTCCCCCGGGGCCGCCACAGTCACCAAGGCCGGCACCTCTTTCCTGACCGCCACCGGAATCGCCGCCGGGCAGCCGGTCCGGGTCGGCGCCTCGACCGGCGACCACCTTTACTGGTCCTTCCCGGCCCGCGCCGGGCAGATCCACGAGATCACCGCGACGGTCAGCTTCCCCAAGGGCCGCACCGGCGCGTCCACCTGGACCGTCGAGGTCTTCGACGGCCTGCGCCGCCGGCAGGCGTGCACGGCGGGGGCGCAGGCCCCGACCGCCGCGGCGTCGGCGACCAGCGTTCCGCTCGACTGCACGCTGCGTCAGGTCCGGTCCTGGGCGGAGCCGTGGTCGGCCGACCCGCTGCCCGGCACGTACTACGTCCGGCTCTCGGTGGTGGACCTGCCGGAGCCGGACCTCGGCCTGCCGATCGACGTGGACCTGCTGGTCTCGGACGTGGGCGACGGCGACGCCCCGGCCGACGACGGGGAGCTGAAGGCGCCGCTGGTGCCGAACACGAAGGCCGGCACGGTGCTGACCGGCGAGCCGGCGGCGACGCCGGCCGAGGAGGAGGACGACGAGTCCTTCCTCACCGGCTGGCTGCCCGAGGTGTCCTCCCGCTGGATCTGGACCACGGCCGGCGGCGTGCTGGCCGCCGTGGCCGGCGTGGTCGGCTTCGCCCTGACCCGCCGCCCGCGCCGCCCCTGACCGCCGAGCCCCTGACCGCCGAGCCCCTCACCGGCGCCCCTCCCGGCCGTGCCGCACGCCGACCCGCCGGTGGCCGCTCCCTCTTCCAAGGGGGCGGCCATCGGCGGGGATCGGTCGGGCCGCGTCCGGGGCCCTCCGATGGCACCCGCTTGCGGTACGTTCGGCACCGATGAGCATCCGGGAGCTGACCACCGAGCAGGTGCTGGCCCGGCGGGCCGGGCGCCAACTGCTGGGCCGCCCGACAGGGCTCGACGCCGAGCGGGAGCGGGTGCGCGCCTGGCTGGCCGGCGACGTGGCCGGGGGCGCGGGGCCGAGCGACGCGGCCGGGGGCCGGGCCTCCGGCGGTGCGGCGGTCGGGGCCGGGAATGCGTGACCTGCTGCCGCCCGAGGTGGCGGTGGCCGTCGCCGGGTCCGACGACTGGGTCGGGGACCTGCTGCCCGCCGAGCGGGCCTGCCTCGGCGAGCGGGCGGTGGAGAGCCGACTGCGGGACTTCACCGCCGGGCGGGTCTGCGCCAGGCGGGCGCTCACCCGGCTCGGGATGCCGGCCGTCGCCCTGCCGTCGGCACCGGACCGGTCCCCGGTCTGGCCGGCCGGGGTGGT
Organism: Micromonospora sp. NBC_01412; assembly: GCF_045040215.1. Classification (NCBI taxonomy): domain Bacteria; kingdom Bacillati; phylum Actinomycetota; class Actinomycetes; order Micromonosporales; family Micromonosporaceae; genus Micromonospora; species Micromonospora sp. NBC_01412. Next base: position 3,893,700 of record NZ_CP109528.1, on the reverse strand, counting down.
CGGCACCATCACCCACACCCACGGCTACTGTGCCGCGGCGGCGGCCCGCGCCGACCAGGTCCGCTCCGTCGGCATGGACGCCGAGCAGCACAAGGAGCTCAACGCCGGGGTACGCCGGCTGATCGGCCTGCCCGAGGAGTGGGACGACTGCGCCCGGCTGCCGGCCGGCGTCTCCTGGCCGGCGGTGCTGTTCAGCGCCAAGGAGACCGTCTACAAGGTCTGGCACCCGATCGTCGGCACCTGGCTCGACTTCCACGACGCCCGGGTCGAGCTGGACCCGGACTCCGGCCTGTTCACGGCCCGGATCGCCGCCGCCCGGCTGGACGCGGCCCCGGTGCCCGACCCACCCGCGACGATCACCGGCCGGTTCGCTGTCGACGCCGATCTGGTCCGTACCGCCGCCATCCTGTTACCCCGCTGAGACGGTACGTGCACCCGGTACCTTGCCGGGGGCGATACCGTCAGGTCGTCGCGATCGTGATCAGGTGCCGAGGAGTACGGTGAGCCACCCCCAGCCCCCTTACGGGCCGCAGGATCCATACCAGCCGAACCAGGAACCGCCGACGGCGCCCGTGCCACAGTGGCCGGCCGATCCGACCGCACCGCTGCCCCCACCGCCCGTGTCCGGTGCGCCGTACGCGCCGCCGCCGGTCTCCGGTGCGCCCTACCCGCCGCCGGTGTCGGGGGCGCCGTACCCGCCGGCCTCCGGGTCCCCGTACCAGCAGCCGCAGGGCGGGTTCACGCCGTCGCCCGCCCCGGATCCGGCATACCAACCGGGTGGATACCCGCCGCCGCCCGCCCCGGACGCGGCGTACCCGCCGGTGTCCGGCACGCCATACCCGCCCACCTCGGGATCGCCGTACCCGCCGTACCAGCCGGGCGCCGCGCCGGGCGGCCCGGGCTACCCGCTCGGCCCGGTCCAGCCGAAGAAGAGCAGCAAGAAGCCGATCATCATCATCGCGGTCATCGCGGCGGTGCTCGCCCTGCTCTGCTGCATCGGCGGCGTGGTGGCGCTCGTCAAGGGCGTCGACGAGGCAGCGAAGGAGGCGGAGCGGCAGCTTCCTGGGCCCGTGGAGACCACCGCCCCGGGCGGCCTGCCGACCGACCGCCCGTCCTCGTCGTCGACCCCGGCGGACGGTGAGACCTTCAACCTGAAGGCCGGCCAGAGCCTGGTCATCACCGACGACGAGGGCACCCTGGAGATCACGGTGCTACGGTTCCGCACCTCGACCAAGGGCTGCAAGGCGTACTCGCCCGCCCCCGACAAGGGTCTCTACCTGATCGCGGACGTCACCGCGACGGTGAAGAAGGGCAACATGTCGATCAACCCGTTCTACTTCCAGTGGGTCGCCGACGACGGCACCACCGAGAACGGGATCGCCGGCGCGTTCGCCGGCTGCGGCGACCTGCTCGACTCCGGCGTCAACCTGCGGGAGGGCAGCAAGCGCACCGGCAGCGTCACCTTCGACGTGGCCAACCAGAACGGCGCGATGGAGTACCGGCACAAGCTGGAGGCCGCCGGCTCCTGGAAGCCGTAGGGCCGATCCGCGTAGACCCGATCGCTGAAGGGCCGAGCGGCCCCAGACCTCAGGGGTGCCGCTCGGCAGGCGCCGCGCGGCCCGGGGCGGTCTGACCGACCACGAGTGGGGCGGGCCGGAACGACTGCGGTCTGGGCGGCCCGGCGGTGGCGGCCAGCTTGGCCCGGGGCCGGTCGGCGTCGGGGTGGCGCAGTTCGTCGAAGATTGCCGACGCCGCCCGCCAGGCCCGCCGGGCGGCGGCGAGGTCGCCGGCCGCGCGCTCGGTGTCGCCGAGGTTGTCCAGCACCTCCGCCTCGTCGTACCGGTCGCCCAGCTCGCGGTGCAGCGCGAGCGCCCGCCGGTAGCAGTCCGCGGCCTGCCCGTGGTCACCGCGCCCGTGGTGGACGTAGCCGAGGCTGTCCCAGGTCAGGGCGGCGCCGTGCCGGTCGCCGTTCTCCTCGTGCAGGCGCAGGGCCGCCCGGCAGCAGTGCAGCGCCGGCCCGGGTTCGCCGAGGCGGGCGTGCAGCCAGCCCAGGTTGTTGAGCGCCTTGGCCTGCCCGACCCGGTAGCCGGCGACCCGGTAGAGGTCGAGCGCCCGCTGTGTCTCGTCGAGCGCCGCCCGGTGCCGGCCCTGCCGGGCCAGCACCCAGCTCACCCCGAGGTGCGTGTGCGCCCGACCGGTGTCGTCGCCCAGTTCCCGGTAGAGCTCCAGGTCACGGCCGTAGTGCAGGTGCGCCCCCCGGTGGTCGCCCAGCCAGGTGCAGGCGATGGCCAGGCCCCGGTGCGCCAGGGCCTGCCCGGCCAGGTCGCCCCGGCGCCGGGCCGCCACCAGGGCGGTGCGGTGCGCGGCTGCCAGCTCGGGCCAGTGCCCACGCCGGTCGAGGTACGTGGTGAGGGCGGCGGCCAGCATCCACGCGTGCCGGTCCAGGCCGGTGCCCGCCGCCTGTTCCACGGCGGCGAGCAGGACGTGGTGCTCGGCCGTGAACCAGCCGGTCGCCCAGGCGTGGTCTGGCCGGTCGCCCACCGTTACCCCCTGCTCCGGCGCCGGCAGCGTCGCCGGCCGGGCCAACCGGTACGGGTCGAGCAGGTGGTCGGCCGCGTGCGTGGCGTGCAGGTAGTGGTCGAGGAGACGGCTCCGGGCGGCTGCCCGCTCGGCCTCCGGCTCGGCCTCGTGACACAGCTCGGAGGCGTAGGCGCGGAGCAGGTCGTGCATGGCGTACCGGCCGGGGACGCGCTCGGTGAGCAGGTTCGCCCGGGCCAGCCCGGCCAGCACCGGGCCGACCCGGGACAGGGGCAGACCGGCCAGGCTGGCCACCGCCGGCCGCGCGACGTCGGGGCCGGGGTGCAGACCGAGCAACCGGAACAGCCGGGCGGACTCGGCGTCCAGCGCCCGGTACGACCAGGAGAAGACCGCCCGGGCGTCGGTCGCGGGGTCACCGGTCTCCAGCGCGGCGAGCCGGTCCGCGTTGGTGTCGCGCAGTTCCGCGGCGAGGGCGGCCAGCGGCACGTCAGGCTGGCCGACGGCCCGGGCGGCCACGATGGCCAGCGCCAGCGGCAGGCCGGCGCAGCGCCGCACGATCTCGTTGAGCGCCGCCGGCTCAGTGCCGGCGCGACCGCGGCCGAGCCGGCGACCCAGGAGTTCCCGCGACTCCGCGGGCGCGAGCAGGTCCAGGGTCACCGGACGGGCCCCGTCGCTGACGACCAGCCCGGTGAGCCGGTTGCGGCTGGTCACCACGACCAGGCTGCCCGGTGATCCCGGCAGCAGGGGCCGTACCTGCTCGTCGTCGCGGGCGTTGTCGAGCAGCACCAGCACCCGCCGGCCGGCGAGCAGGCTCCGGAACAGCGCGGACTGCCCGGGCAGGTCGGTGGGCACCCGTTGGGGCGGCACGTGCAGCGCCGCCAGGAAGCCGCGCAGCGCCTCAGCCGGCGGGACCGCCCGGCCGTCGAGGTCGAACCCGCGCAGGTTGACGTAGAGCTGCCCGTCCGGGTAGCGATGCGCGATCCGGTGCGCCCAGTGCACCGCGAGGGTGGTCTTGCCCACCCCGGCGGTGCCGGCGATCGCGGAGATCACGACCGCCCGGCCGGCGCCGTCCCCGCCGCCGGCGTCGCCGGTGCGGGTGGTGCCGTCCCCGGCGGCGGGATCGCCGGGCAACAGGGCGTTCAGCTCGCGCAACGCCGCCGTCCGCCCGGTGAACCAGACCGGCTCGCCGGGAAGCTGCGCCGGGGGCGGCCCGACAGGCTGGGGCGCGACGGCCCCGGCGGAATCCGGCCCGGGCTCGGCAGAATCCGGCGTGGTGGGCGTCGGCCCGGGGGTGGCGGAGGTTGTCGAGCCGGCGGGTCGGTCGGGCGCGGGCGACGGGCCGGGGCCCGGCGGTACGGTCCGGGCCGGCACCTGGCCCCGCAGCACCCGCAGGTGCGCCTCGGCCAACTCGGCACCCGGCTCCACGCCCAGCTCGTCGACGAGTTGACGCCGGGTCTCGGCGTACAACCGCAGCGCGGCGGCCTGCTGGCCGCAGCCGGCCAGGGCAAGCAGGTACCGGGCCACCAGCGGCTCGCGCAGCGGGTGGGCGGCGACCAGGGGGCGCAGGGAATGCGCGACCCCGGTGCACCGGCCGAGGCCGAGTTCCACGGCGGCGAGCCGCTCGTGGGCGGCCAGCCGCTGCTCGTCCAGGCCGGCGGCGGCGGTGGCGACGAAGGCACCCGCCGCGCCGGCCAGCGCCGGCCCGCGCCACAGCGCCAGGCCGGCGCGCAGCAGCCGCGCCGCCTCCACCGGCCGGCCGGCCGCCTCCTCGGCGCGGGCCTGCTCGACCGCCGCGGTGAACTCGGCCAGGTCCAGCTCCGTCCCGCGCACGGTGAGCCGGTAGCCGCCGCCCTGGGTGACCAGCAGGCCGGCCGCGCCCTCGGCGCGCAGGGCCGCCCGGATCCGGGAGACGCAGACCTGCACCTGGGTCCGGGCGGTGGCCGGCGGGTCGTCCGCCCAGAGCGCCGCCACGAGCTGCCCGGCGGAGACCAGCCGGTCGGCGTCGAGCAGCAGCAGCGCGAGCACCGCGCGTTGCTGGGGACGGTCGATGGCGAGGATCCGGCCCCCGGCGGTGACCTGGACAGGACCGAGGACGGACCACCGCATGACGTTCCCCACCAGTCGTGATCGGACGGCCCAAGTCTATGGACGGGACCGTGTGGAGTGGCCGGAGGCAAGCCGTCGGATAGCAGACGCCAAGCGTGGCCGCCCAGGCTTCCCCCAGCCGCCGGCGACGGACCGGCGGAGACGGGCCGGTGCCAGCGCGCCGGCCGTCCGGGGTGGACAGGGAGATCGGCAATGCGAGCAATCACGGGACGTGGCGTGCTGACGGCGGTCGTCGGGGCGGCGGCGATGCTGGGGGCAATCGGCGGGGCGGCACCGGCCTCGGCGGACCCCGCCGGGCTGGAGACGGTCTCCCAGTCGGCGGCCGAGAGCAGCCTGGACAAGTCGGCGCTCGCATCGTGCCCGGCCGGCAAGGTGGTCACCGGGGGCGGCGGCTTCCTCACGGCCGGGTCGGCGGCCGACGGCCGGGTCGGGCTGGACCGGCTGGAGCCGCTGGCGAACGGCACCGGCTTCTTCGCAACGATGCGGGAGGTGGGCCCGACGAACTTCACCGGCGACTGGGGGCTCCAGGCCCTCGCCCAGTGCGCCACCGCACCGGCCGGCTACCAGGTCGTGGCGACGACCGGGGCGGTCGGTACGGAGTTCGTCACGGCCAGCTGCGGGACGAAGAAGGTCATCGGGATGGGCGGGCGAATCAACAGCGGCCTGGGCGACGTCGTGCTCGACCAGGTGGTGCCGTCGTTCGACCTGACGTCGGTGACCGTCCGGGCGGTCGCGGTGCAGGGCACCTCGCCGACCGGCTGGAGCGCCACGTCGTTCGCGGTCTGCGCCACCGCGCCCGCCGGGCTGGAGCGGATCGTGGTGACGGGGACCAGTTCGAGCGACCCGCAGAGCACCCACCTCAAGACCTGCCCGGCCGGCAAGGCGCTCTACAGCGCGGGGGCCGACATCAACGCCGGCAACGGTCAGGTGCTGCTCAACGCAATCAACATCACCTCGGGCACCACCGTGCGGGTGCGGGCGACCGAGGACGCCGACGGCTTCGCCGGCACGTGGAGCCTCAACGGGTACGGCATCTGCGGTAGCTGACCGGTGGGTCCGGGTGCCGCCGGCGGTGGCGGCACCCGGACCGGCTCGGTGGCGGCCGGGATCGGCCACGTCGACCGGCGCCGTCGGGGACGTGGGGGGCCCGCCTGCCTGGCGATCCGATCCGGTATCCGGTATCCGGTGGGACCCGGGCCGTGGTCGCCAGGCAGGCGGTGTCGGACCGTACGGTCCGGGCGTGCCGAGGTGGCCGTCAGACGGTGTAGAGGATCTTCACCCCACTGTTGCTCGTCGCCGAGACGGCCGTGCCACGGACTCCGGAGCTGAGGTTCCGCCAGCCGCTGTTGCTGGCCGCCTCGTGCACCGTCCCCCCGGCCACGGTGTAAACGATCTTCACACCGTTGAAGTTGATCGCCGCCAGGGCGTCGGCGCTGACCCCGGAGATCCCGGAGTTGAGGTTCCGCCACCCGTTGCCGCTGGACGCCTCGTGCACCATCCCACCGACCACGGTGTAGACGTACTTCACGCCGTCGAGACTGATCACGGCCAGGGCATTGGCGCTGACCCCGGAGACGCCCGTGTTCAGGTTCCGCCAACCGCTGTTGCTCGCAGCCTCGTGCACCGCCCCGCCGACCACGGTGTAAACGATCTTCACGCCGTTGAGGTTGATCGCGGCCAGGGCGTTGGCGCTGGCCCCGGAGATGCCGGTGTTCAGGTTCCGCCACCCGTTGCCGCTGGACGCCTCGTGCACCATCCCACCGACCACGGTGTAGACGTACTTCACGCCGTCGACGTTGATCGCGGCCAGGGCGTTGTTGCTGACGCCGGAGATGCCGGTCCAGAGGTTGCGCCACCCGGTGTCGCTGGACGCCTCGTACACCCTGCCGCCGTTGACCGTGTAGAGCAGCTTGTTGCCGTTGAGGACCATGGACGCGGTGGCCGAGCCGGTGATGCTGTTGACCGGCAGCATCTGCCAACCGCTGTGGCTGCCGGACTCGTACACCTGGCGGTTGGCGGCGGCCTGCCCACAGTTCTGGCTGGTCATGTTCCGGGCCGGCGAGGTGGGGCCGGAGATGTACAGCGGACCGGTGGACGGGCTGCCGTCGGAGGTGATGCCGGAGGCCACCCCGTTGAAGTACGACTCCGTCTTGACGCCGTCGCGCACCTGCTCGTAGTGCAGGTGCGGGCCGGTGGAGTTGCCGGTGCTGCCGACCCGGCCGATCTGCTGGCCGGTGGACACCCACTGCCCGGCAGCGACCATCGGCGCCTCGATCATGTGCAGGGAGAGTGTCCGCCAACCGCCACCGTGATCGATGATCACGTACCATCCGCCGCTGTTCCCCCAGCCGGCGAACGTGACGGTGCCGCTGTACGAGGCGAGGACCGGCCGGCCGTTGCTGGCCCCGCCGGTGAAGGTCATGTCGATGTCGTAGTCGTCGTGGCCGTAGTAGGTGGCCAGTCTCCAGGTCTCGCCGCAGGGAAGCGGCATCTGGAAGTTGGGCCGGGGGCCAGCGGCCTGGGCCGGCGTGGCCACGGCAGCGGTGGTGCCCACGACCGCGAGCACCGAGGCGCCGGCGGTCGCGAGTGCCAGGCAGGCCGACGTGAGGACCCGGGCGAGTAGACCCGTCATAGAGGAGTTCCTCCGAATAGGACGCTGAGGTAGAAGGATGTCGATCCTACTGTCCCCCGTCGGAGCCTCCCGTCGGACGCTCCCACCCGGCAATCCGGGTGGGAGCGTCCGGGTGAGCGCTAGCTGTTACCGGAGCTGGTAGGCACGGGTCACGGTCTGCTCGACGGTGTTGCCGTCAGCGTCGGTGGCCTGCACCCGCAGCGACACGAACCCGTTGGTCGCGGCCAACTTCGGGTGCCGGACGGTGGACTCGAACTGTCCCGTCCGCTTCCGGTCGACGTCGACGGACTTCCAGGTCGCGCCGTCGTCGTAGGAGACCCACAGCTTCGCGTTCCGTACCGCCGGCCCGGACAGCCCGTTCGGGTGCCGGACGGTCAGGCCGATGTCGAACCGGGAGTCGGCCTTGGCCCGGTTGTTGAGGTCGACATCCACGTCGTAGTCGACCGACAGCATCGGCATGATCTGCCGGGTACCCGCGCTCTGCGAGTGGAACGTCCAGGCAGTGTTGACCTTGGTGGAGGTCGTCCACCAGGGGTCTTCCCGCGCCACGTCGAGCGTCACCCGGTACTCGGCCCGCTCCGGCAGGGCCGGGAAGGCGAACCCGGGCCCGTTCGCGAATCCGAGGTACTCCGGGAATGAAGCTCCGGCTGTCGGCGATCCTTCCGGTGAGGTCCGGGTGACTCGGGTCGACTCCGGTGTCCAGCACCGCGACCTTCACCCCGGCGCCGTCGTAACCCGCCGCCCAGGCGCCAGGCGCGCCGATCTGGGGCACGCTCACGTCGAGCAGCGCCTTGGCCTTGGCATCCAGCCAGACCCGGTCGATTCCACCGGCGAGCTGGGTCCGCGCCGTACCCGCCAGCGGGCCATCGTCGTCGATGGCCTCCCAGAACACCTCCGCCTGCTTCTTGTCCGCAACCATCGCCGCACCGTTGATGCTGGTCAGCGGCTGGAGCATCTGGCCGCCCGAGGGGGCCGCCGCACGTGCCGCGACGCCGTTGCCCCGGTAGCGCACGATCAGCGGGATCGACCCCGTACGGGCGTCGTCGTACCCCTGCTCGATCAGACCAGTCACGTTGAACAACCGCCGGTCCAACCGCCCGGCGGTGATCAGCGACTGAGCCTCCTTGGGCAGGACGTAGATGTCCTTGCCGACGGTGGTGATGGTGGTTCTTCCGTTCGAACCCTCGTGCCCGTTCACTGCCACCGCAGTCGGCTGGTTCGCGCCGCTCGTCACCGTGACGACATCACCGGTTAGCAGGGTGACCTGCTTGGTCGTCTGCGCCGACCCGGGGACCGTGGTCACCCCGCCTTGAGTGGCCTTCGGCTGCCCGTGGGCTGCCGCACCGCCGCCCGTCGCGACGAGCGCGGCAGCGACGGTGGCGCCGGGCAGCGTCCGTCTACGCCATACCCGCGTTTCATGGACTCCCATCTATAGACGCGAGAGCGCCTAGTGATCAAACAGCCTGGTCAATGTCCGGCCGGCGGCGCTACGGTGCAGCCTGGCGAGCACCAGACATGTCGGGTCTTCGCCACACACCGGCCGGGGGGCCGCCCGGCTGCCCGATCCCACATGCCGAGTACCGGGTCAGCGGGCCGATGGCGGTAGCCGAGACTGGTACGGCGCAAAACAGCAGGTGGGAGGGGGCGAGATGCTAGGTGGGTTCGGCATTGACGAGCGCGAGGAGGCGGTCTACGCCGAGATCCTCCGCCGCCGTCAGACAACCGTCACCGAGGTGTCGGACGCTCTCGGCATCGTTCCCGCGACCGTCAGCGACTGCCTGGCCAAGCTCGTCTCACTCGGTCTGGTCACTGGCCATGACAACGGCCTGCACACGCCATACATCCTTAGCCCCGATCTCGAAACCTTCAGCAGGTTCGCGCCGACGTACCGCTACGTCTACGAACGCAGCGCCTTTGACGACTCCCGAGTTTCCGAAGAGATCATCGGACTCCTGAAGAGCGGCTACGAGATCAGGATCGCGGATGCCCTACCGAACAAGATGATAGTCATCGATCGGCACGCCGTCCTCCTGCCGATGCGGGCCGACCAGACGAGCATGCACCCCGGTTTCCTGCTGATCCGTGGCGAGTCTCTGGTCCGGATGCTGGTTGACCTGTTCGAGCGGGTCTGGGCGGCGGCAACACCGCTCCGGGTCACCGCCGCCGGCCTCGCCGACGGCGCACAGGCCATGGACGAGGTCGATGTCCTCCTGCTCACGCTGCTGCTGTCCGGGCTGCCGGACAAGACCGTCGCCGGGCGGCTCGGCACCAGCGAACGCACGGTGCAACGCCGGCTACGTCGCCTGATGAAGCTGACCGGAGCCAACAGCCGGATGCAACTCGGCTGGTACGCCGCCCGATCCGGTCTCATTCCGCTCTGACGACCAACCGCCCGGCTTGGATGTCGGGAAAGGCCGGGACTCCTCCCGGTTGGCTCCTGACCAGATGGCGCGCGATTTCGAGATCTCCACGGCGTGCCCGCACCGCTGGCTCAGGCGACAGTCAGTGGACCTGATGGACCTGATAACGGCGGTCCAGGTCGAAGGTGATGCCGGTGATCTCGTCGATGACGGCCCAGACGAAGTCCTCGTCCGGCCCCCACGCCGGGAAGGTCAGCCCCTGCTCGACCGGCAGTGGGGCACCCTCGTTGACCACGGGTTCCCCGTCGGCGTAGACGAGACGCCGGGCCAGGGTCTGCCCGTCGTGATAGGTGAACCCGTAACTACTGCTGACGCTGGAGAAGACGACCGACAGCGCCCGGTGGCCGGTCAGGTCGATCTCTGTCGTCACGTACACCAGGGATGGGTCCCACAGCTCGTGCCACCGCCCGGTCCGGGCCGTGTAGACGACGTCGTGTCGCAGGCCCGAGGTCGCCTCGTCGCCGTGGACCTCTTCTCCGGTGGCCGTCGCGGCGGTGGTCAGCATGGCGAGCGGATCGTGGTCGGCGACGAAGACCGCGGAGGTGTTCCAGCCCATGGCGCACAGGCTACGCAAGCTGTTGTTGAGGGACGATCGCGGGCTTGCTGATCTCGCCCGATCGGGGTCCGGACGCTCTTCGGCGTCGACCCGGGTCAATGGGCGGTCAGCTCTTGCTTCAAAGGTCAAATGTCGGGAAAACTGGCCACGATCCCCGTGTGGGCCAGTCGCGACGCGCGGTCCGTGATGTGACAAGGAGCTGGCACGTGGGCATTGGTCGGCGCAGCGCGGGAGGGTCCGTGACAGTCGGCAGCGTCGCCGTGCCGGGCATGATGTTCGCGCTGCTGACCCGCGCCGCCATGGTGGGGGCAGCGTCACCGCGCCAGCGCCCGATGTGGACGCTGGCGGCCTCCGCGCAGGATCTCGATCCGGTCGGCGACACCGCCGGCGCCCTGCTGCATCGGCAGACCTCGCGCTTCCTGGTGCTCGGTGCCCTGGCATACCGGGTGTGCGTCCTGCCCGTCGCCCTGGGCCTGCTCGTGGTGCACGGGGATCCGCTGGCACAGGTGACTCTGCTGCCGGTTACGGCCCTGCTGCTGGCCGCCAACGTCGCGGCGATTGTCACGGTCCATCGGCGGTCGACAGTGGACCTCGGACGGGCACGCGGCGCCGTGCTGGCCGACCTCGCCGTGGCGTATGGGGTGAATGTGGGGGCGAGTGCGGTGGTACCGCACACCGAGGTGTTCTGGGCGTACCTGGCCGGTGTCGTGGTCCTGGTGACCGGCGCGTACGGCGTGGTCGGTGGCGTCCTCGCAGTGCTGGTGTCGATGCCGGTACAGCTGGCGATGGGCGCGTTCGGTGCCGCCGCTGACCGGGGAGCGCTCGCCGGCCGGGTCGGGTGGCTCGGATTGGCGGTGGTGGTCACGTTGACGGCGCTCGTGGTCTGTGGGCTGAGTCTGCACCTGGCCATGTCGTACGGGATCCGAGCTGGTCGGGAGGCCGAGCGGGTCCGGTGGCTGCGGTCGCTGCACGACACGGTGTTGCAGACCATGGAGGCGATCGCCCTGCACAGCGCGGCGGATGAGACCTCGCCAGCGGCGCAGCTCGCCGAGGTGCGGGCCACCGCCAGGGCCCAGGCCGCTCGGCTGCGTCAGGCGCTCGACGAGCCCGGTGGCGGCAACGACAACCCGCTCGCCAGTGGGTTGGCCAGACTGGTCGAGGAGCTCGCGGGACGCGGGCTGCGGGTGGAGCTGGCGGTGGCGGCCGACGCCGGCAGTCGGATGTCCGGCCCATACCGGGACGCGGTCCTCGGTGGGGTACGGGAGGCGCTGGGCAACGTGGCCAAGCACGCCGGAATCGGTGACGCGGTGGTCCGCGCTGACGAGGAGAGCAGCGCCCTGGTCGTGGTGGTCCGTGACCATGGCTGTGGCTTCGATGTCGTCGGCCGACCCGGGTTCGGCATCCGGGAGTCGATCGTCGCCCGGTTGCGCGAGGTCGGCGGCAAGGCGACCGTGGAGTCCTGGCCCGGCCGTGGCACCCGGGTAACCCTGCGGGTGCCGGCATGATCCGCCTGGGCCGGCCCAGGCGTGGCGCCGGCGCGGCGGCCCGGCCGGGTCCGACTGGCTCACGGCTCGTTCTCGGCGCACTGGCGGGCCTCGTCGGCGCGCTGGCCGGGGCGCTGCCGGTAGCCGCCGCGCCGGCCGGCTGCGCCAAGCCGGTGGGAGTGCACACCGCCGGCAATCCGTGGGCGACGGAACTGCTCGGGCCACGCCGGGTGTGGCCGCTGAGCACGGGTTCCGGGGTGCGGGTCGCGGTGCTCGGCACCGGCGTCGACGCCCGTAACGCACAGTTTCGTCCAGGTCAGGTCGAGGATGGTCGGGACGTCCTGCTCAACAAGGACGGGGCCACCGACGACTGTGACGGCCGAGGTACGTTCGCCGCCGGCCTGATCGCCGCCCGGCCACACGACGAGACGACCTTCGCCGGTCTGGCTCCCGGCGTGTCCGTGCTCCCGGTTCGCTACACCCAGACCACCAGGCAGAACGACGGGGCCGTTGACCCCGGCCGACTCGCCGCCGCCATCGACTTCGCGGTCGCCGCCCGAGCCCGAGTGATCTACGTGGTGCTACCGGCGATCAGGAACACCGCCCAGTTGCGGGCTGCCACCGCGCGAGCGATCGCGGCCGACATCGTGCTGGTTTCGCCGGCCGCTTCCGGCGTGCGGGCCAAGGGTGCGACCAGCTACCCGACCGCGCTACCCGGGGTACTGGCGGTCGGTGCGTTCGGGCCGGACGGCGCGGCGACCTCCACCGAATCCGGGGACTACATCGGGGTGGCCGCCCCGGGAAGACAGCTGCTGAGCCTCTCCGCCGGGGCCGACGGTCGACTGGGCCACTCACCCACGGTTGACGATCCGGCCTATGCGGCGGCGTACGTGGCGGGCACTGCCGCGCTGCTGCGGTCGTACCGGCCGGAGCTCAGCACCGCCGAGGTGGTGCGGCGGATCGAGTCGACCGCGCACCGAACCGCAGTCGACGGGCACCATCCGCAGCTCGGCTGGGGAATGGTGGACCCGTACCGGGCGGTGGCCGCCGAGGGGGTCGAGGATCCGCCGGCAGCCGTGGGCGCGAGTGCGCAGCCGGTTGCCGCGGCCCGGGCGAATCCCGGTGCCCAGGTGGACCCGTGGGTGCTGCCGCTGGCGTTGGCGGGACTCGTGGCGGCGCTGCTGCTCGGGATCGGTACGGCCGTGGCACGTCGAGGCCGGGACCGCGGTTGGCGTCCAGGCGGCTGCTGACCGGCCCGCCGCTGTTACGGCGCCTCGGTCGGTACGCAGGGGCTGGAGCCGCCCACCACCACATCGCCGGTGCCGTCCCGGGAGATGTGTACGCCGAGGTTCGTCCCGTCCCGCTGGAACTGGTAGGCCACCTCGGCCTCGCCGCCGCGGTCGGTGGCTCGCCAACCGTCCGCGCTCAACTCCGGCACCACCTCGGTCAGCAGAATCTCGGCGGCACCGGGCGGGGCGGGAAGCCGCAGGTTGTACTCCCAGCGCACCGACTCGCTCGGCACGCCGGCAGGCCGGAACGGGTCGCAGTCGAGCTGTTCGTCGCGGCTGATCCGGACGTCGGCGCCGAACCGCGCGGCAATCCCGTCCAGCACGGCCCGCAACGGCCCGGCCACGGCGACCAGCGGCGCGAAGTCGATCGGCTCGGTCACGGCGTCGACGGTACCGTCACGAGCGGACCACCGGTGAACACCTGATAGATGTTCCACCACGCGTCACTGTGGTAGGTCAGCACGTCGGAGTGCGCGGAGGTGCCCTCCAGCGGTCGACCGTCGGCGTAGTTGCCGGTCTCCAGCCGGACCACCCCCGGGAACTCGTCGGGGTCGGCCCCGTGCCCCCAGTTGCCGATGTTGATGTCCCGGACCCAGGCGATCGGATCGCCCGGCGCGGTCATCGAGTAGCGCTGCACATCGGGCTGGACGGGACGCAGGTCCTCCGGGCCGTCCACGCGGTGGCCCATGCCCGCCGACTCGATGTGCAGGATCCGGTCGGCGTCCAGGCCGTGCTGCTCGGCGGTCCCGACCACCGCGCCGCCGTACGAGTGGCCGGCGAAGGTGACCTGCACGTCGTTGCCGGCTGCGGCGGAGCCGGCGATCTCTGCACGCAGTTGGCCGGAGAAGTCGGCGAGTCTGGGCCCGAGTTCGTCGGCGAAGCGGGCCGACGGCGCCTGCGGGAACAGGTTGGACGGCAGGTCACCGTCCATCCAGACGACCATGGCCAGGTCCCGGCGGGGGGCGGCGTCGACGAAGCCGAGCGCGCCGTCGTGGTACCGCTCGAAGTTGGCCAGCTCGGAGGTGGTGCCCGGGACGAACACCGCGACGTTGCGGGTGCCGGCGTCGATGTCGCCGACCAACTCGACCATCGATCCGTCACCGGACGGGTCGAACGAGAGGATCTTGCGATTCTCGGCGATGACGCTCTCGTACAGTTCGATGCGCGCCTGCGACTTGGCGATGGTCTCGCGCAGCCGATGGTCGACGGCCTGGTCCCCGGTGAGCTGGGCCTGGTAGCCGGCGAGGCGCTGCCGTTCGGCGGCCAGCTCGGCGGTGACCGCCGACCGGTTGGCCTCGATCCGGGCGCCGAACGGGGCGGTGCCGGCGGGCGCGGCGGCCCCGGCGGCGGCCAGCATGGTGCCGCCGGCCAGACCGCCCAGCAGCTGCCGGAATGCCTGGCTCGCCTGGGTGTCGCCCTGCCGGTAGTTGCTCACCGTGGCGGTCACCCCGGTGGACAGCCGCCGGGTCTGGGTCGCCGCCGACTCCAGCTCGGTGCCGCTGAGTTGCAGGCTGTTGCCGTGCGCCTGCATGGCCCGTTGGGATTGCGGCATCAACCCGAACGCGTTGCCGTCGATGGCCGGCGTGGTGAGCTGCCCGCGAATGGCGTTCAACCGGTCGGCGCTTCCGGTGAGCTCGGTCGCCGCGGTGTCCAGGGCGCTCGGAACGGCCCGGAATCCGGCGGTGGTCACCTCCATGACCGGCCGCCCGGCTGGCCCGACTCAGACTCCTCACCGATCACCGCCGGCGTCACCACCGACTGCTCGCCCCACACGTCCTCGGTCTCGACCAGCCAGGGCGGGATACGCCGGCCGCCGGCCCCGTCGCCCCCGCCCATCGGGGCGAAGGGCATCGCCGGCATGAAGCCGCCGCCCATGCCCTTCGCCGCAGCCACCCCGGCGGCGGTCCCCGCGGCTCCGGCGAGCCCGCTCGCCGTCGCGCCGCCGGCCTGACCGGCCAGGGACTGGTTCGCCACCGGCGACAGGTCGACGCCGCTACCACCGCCGACGCCTCCGCCTCCGCCACCCGCCCCGCCGGCGGATATCCGGGCGCCGCTGCCGGCGGCGTCCTTGCTGTTGGCCGTCGCCACCGGGGCGGTGCCCGTCTTCTCCGTCTTCGGCTTGGCCCCCAGGGCAGGCGGCACGGTGGAGAACCGCCCGCCGAGCGCGGCGGCGGCCGCGGCCAACCCGGCGGTGAACATCGTGCCGAACAGCGGCCGGGGTTGGGTTACCGGCGGCACCTGGTTCGGGTCGGTCGGAGCCTCGTTCGGGGGTGTCTCGGCCGGTACGGACGGCAGGTCGCCACCGGGCTGCGGCACCAGCGGCAGGGCTGGCGTGACCGGCGGTGGCTCCTCGATCGGCGTGCCGGTGGCGGGCCGGGCGGCGGCGCTCGGGGTGACCGGCATCGCGTCCTCGGTGGTGACGTATCCGGTGGCGAGGGTGGACATCACCTGCACCGCCTGCAGGTGTGCCGCGTTCGAGGCGACCTGCGCCTGCTGCTGGGCCCGGACCTCGGTGGCCGCCTCGGCCTGCTGCTGGCGGAGCGCGTCGACCGTGGCGGGCGGAGTGTCCGCAGGCACGATCAGCGGCGTCGTCGCGGCGGCGATGACGGAGGGGGCGAGGTCGGGTACCGCGACCGGGGCGGGCATCGCCTTCTGGGCCGTGCTGAGCGCCTCGGCGGACGCGTGGGCCAAGTCCCGTACCGAGAACGCGGTGTTGGCCACCTGCCGGATGCCCGAGGCCAGGTCGTTGATCATCGTCTGGTACTGCCGGGCGGCGCCGCCGTCCCACCACTGCTCGAAATGGCGGAGCTGGCGTTCGATGTCGCCGGCGCGCTCGTGCAGCGCGGTGCCGGCGGCCGCCCAGCCCTCCGCCGCCTCGGTCGCCGATTCCGGTCTGCCGGCGTGCAACATCTGCGCAAGTTGCTGATGGCTGTACTGGCTGAAGTCGGTACGCGCCCGACCGCGTCCACGCGACATCGTGTCAGTCCCTTCCGTGGGCCCGGAAGGACGTGGCGACGCCGGTGTCATGTTCGGCGTACCCGTCCGCGATCATGCGGGTCACGTCGTTGGCGAAGGCGATTGCCTCCCGCACGCTGTGCAGCAGTTCATGCATCTGCTCGGCGGCGGCCCGGTGCCGCTCGACCAGCGACACCGCCTCGCCGAACTCGCCGAGCAGTACCGGCCGGATACGCAACTGGCCGAGGCCGTCCGTCGGCCTGCGCATCGCCTCTAGT
The DNA here is from genome assembly GCF_045040215.1 of Micromonospora sp. NBC_01412. Lineage (NCBI taxonomy): Bacteria > Bacillati > Actinomycetota > Actinomycetes > Micromonosporales > Micromonosporaceae > Micromonospora > Micromonospora sp. NBC_01412. The sequence continues at coordinate 3,877,442 of NZ_CP109528.1, read as the reverse complement.
TGGTCTTCCAACTCGCGGGCGAACGCCAGCAGCGATTCGAGGTGGACCCGGAAGGACTCCTCCTGGGACATCGTCGCGCTCTCCTGTCTCGGAGCTCGGCTGAGAACAACGCCGACCAGCGGGCGGCGGCCAGCGGGGGCGGCGGCGTCGAGTGGGAGCGGATCCCGCCCTCACTCCACGCCGCCGCCGATCGCCCAGCTCAGGCGAAGAAGCTGGTGTTCCGGTTCTCCAGCGCCAACTGGGTGTCGTGCGCCTCGTGCACCTTGCCGGAGAACTGACCGATCACCGCGATGATGTCGGCCAGCGCCGCCCGCAGCCGCGTCTCGGACTGCTCCGCGGACTGACCGGCGGTGCTGCCGGAGGCGTACCAGGTCTGCTTGATCGGGGCCAGGCTGCTGTGCAGCTGGTCCATGTGGCCGTTCAGCGCCTGGGCCTTGACCTGCAACGAGTCGGCGGCGGCACGCAGCGCGGCGAATTCGACGTTGATCACATCGGCGGACATCTCACATCACCCCTTTCCGGGCAGGGTCTAGGCACCAGCCAGCCGGCTGAGCACGGCGCCGCCCTCGCCCACGGCGCCGCTGAGGCCCCGCAGGGAGTCGGCGGCCGTCACGTCGCCGGTGTTGTAGTTGCGGAAGCTCTCGTTCACCAGACCGGACATGGTCTGCAGTTCTCGTGAGGCGGTCCGCATGCTCTCCTGCAGCCGGCCTTGCAGCTGCCAGAAAGCGGTGGCCTGGTTACCGGCGTACCGGCTCAGTACCGATACGAGTTCGCTCTCCAGCTCGGACATCGTCCGAGCCGCGTTGGTGGCGGCTTCGTCGAACCCGCTGACCGCTCGCGTCATCGCGGCGGCATCACTCTGGTATCCGGGACTGGCCACGTCGGGTCACCTCCTCTTGGCGGAGTCGCGCGCCGACTCGCGGCGCCGTACACGCTGCGGATGCTATGCAGTCGTCACCCATCGTTAGTACGGCACAAGTACCCGCCGCGTACACGGCACTATTACCCACACGGCTTCGGTGACGGTCGATGACTTTCCGTGCCGACCGGCCCTGAGCAGGGCGGGTTCGGATCAGGCCGGATCGGTCTCGGTCCAGGCGACCTGCACCAGCGAGACCCCGGTACGCCGGTCCACCAACTGCCCGCGTCCGGGCGGCTGCTTGCTGGCCTTGACGTCGGCCAGCAACGCGCCCTCGTCGCGGGAGCCGGAGAGCAGCAAGCCGGGCGTGCCCAGGTCGCGCAGCCGCTGCACGACCGGCTCGAACAGGCTGCGGCTGGCGCCACCGGAGCGGCGGGTGATCACCAGGTGCAGGCCGACGTCCTTGGCCTGGGGCAGGAAGTCCAGCAGGGGCGCGAGCGGGTTGCGGCTGGGTGACACCACCAGGTCGTAGTCGTCGACGAGGATGAACAGCTCGGGGCCGGTCCACCAGCTCCGGTCGCGCAGCTGGGCGGCGGTCAGGTCCGGGCCGGGCAGTCGCCGCCGCAGCCCTTCGGCGGTCTCGGCGATGAGCTGGGTGAGCACCGGCTCGCTGCCGGCGTAGCCGAGCAGGTGCGGGCCGGTGAGCGCGTCCACCAGCCCGCGGCGGTAGTCGGCGATGATGATGGCGGCGTCGGCCACCGGATAGCGGGCCACGATCTGTTGGGCGATCACCCGCAGCAGGCCCGTCTTGCCGGACTCCACGTCGCCGAAGGCGATGAAGTGCGGGTCGGCGTCGAAGTCCAGATGGGCCGGTCCCAGGTCCGCCTCGGCCAGCCCGATCGGGATCCGCCGGTCGCCGGGGACCGGGCCGGGCAGGTCGGCGGCCGGCACCAGCCGGGGCAGCAGCCGTACCTGGGGCGCGCGGGGGCCACGCCAACTCGCGTCCACCTGCTTGACCAGGTCACCCGCGCCGTCCGGCAGGTCGGCGACCGAGGTGCCGCCGTCGATGCGGGGCAGCCCGCCGAGAAAGTGCAGCTTGTCGGCGGTGAGCCCGCGCCCCGGTACGCCCTTCGGCACGCTGGCCGCGGCCCGCCGGTCGTACGCCGAGTCGGCCGGGTCGCCGAGGCGCAGCTCGACGTGGGTGCCGATCAGGTCCCGCAGTGCCGGCCGGATCTCCATCGCCCGGTTGGCCGACAGGACGACGTGCAGGCCGAACCCGAGGCCACGGGCAGCGAGGGTGGTGACCGACTCGTCCAGCGGCTCGAACTCCTGGCGCAGGGTCATCCAGCCGTCGATGACCAGGAACACGTCGCCGAACGCCCGCCCGTCAGGGCTGGGCGGGGGCCGCCGGCGGAAGTCGGCGATCGAGTCGATGCCGTGCGCGGCGAACGACCGCTCCCGCTCGGCCAGCAGGCCGGTCAGCTCGGCGATCATCCGGCGGACCCGTTCGGTGTCCATCCGGTTGGCGTAGCCGCTGACATGGGGCAGGCCGGACAGGCCGGCCAGGCCGCCACCACCGAAGTCGAGCAGGAACAGCTGCACCTCGGTCGGGGTGTGGGTGAGCGCCAGCGCGGTCACCAGCGTACGCAGCAGGGTGCTCTTGCCGCTCTGCGGTGCGCCGAGCACGAGCGCGTGCCCGGCTGCGCCCGACAGTTGTGTCCACAGTAGATCCCGGCGCTGCTCGAACGGCTTGTCCACCAGCCCCAGGGGCACGGTGAGCTGGCCGTTGCCGGCCCAGCCGACCGGTGTCAGGCCGCGCTGCGGGTCGATGCCCAGCGGCGGCAGCAGCTGGTCGAGGGCGGGCGGTTCGGCCAGCGGCGGCAGCCAGATCTGGTGCGCGGCGGGCCCGTTGCCGAGCAGCCGGCCGATCATCGCGCTCAGCACCGTCTCGCCGGTGGCCGGTGCGGCGCCGGGGCCGCCCGCCGGGGCCGGCGCGCTCGCCGGGTCGGCCAGTGCCAGCGGGGCGAGCCCGAACGGCAGGACCCGTCGCCCGTACGGAATCTCCTCGGCCACGGCCGCCGTCTGCTCGGGCGGCAGTTCGCCGGAGACGTAGGCGGCCTTGAACCGTTGCAGGGTGGTGGTGTCCCACTTCAGGTACGCCGAGCCGGGCACCGACGGCAGTTCGTACGCGTCGGACACCCCGAGCACCGCCCGGCTCTCCGCGGCGGAGAACGTACGCAGCCCGATCCGGTAGCTGAGGTGGCTGTCCAGACCGCGCAGCCGACCCTCCTCCAGCCGTTGCGAGGCGAGCATCAGGTGGACGCCGAGACTGCGCCCGAGCCGGCCGATCATCACGAACAGGTCGATGAAGTCGGGCCGGCTGGACAGCAGCTCGCTGAACTCGTCGATGATCACCAGCAGCGAGGGCATCGGTTGCAGTGCCGCGCCGTCGGTCCGGGCCCGCTCGTAGTCGCGTACCGAGGCGTAGTTGCCGGCGGCGCGCAGCAGCTCCTGGCGGCGGACCAACTCGCCGCGGAGCGCGTCGGCCATCCGGTCGACCAGGGTCAGGTCGGCCGCGAGGTTGGTGATCACGGCGCAGGTGTGCGGCAGGTCGGTCATGCCGGCGAAGGTGGCGCCGCCCTTGAAGTCGATCAGTGCGAGGTTGAGCGTCTCCGAGGAGTGCGTGGCGGCGAGCCCGGTGACCAGGGTCCGCAGCAGCTCGCTCTTGCCGGAGCCGGTGGCGCCGATGACCAGCCCGTGCGGGCCCATACCGCCCTCGGCCGACTCCTTGAGGTCCAGGTCGACCGGCCGCCCGTCGGGATCCACCCCGATCGGGATGCGCAGCCGGTCCCGGGCCGACCGGGGCCGCCAGGTGACCGCCGGGTCCAGCCGGCGCGGGTCGCCGATGCCGAGCAGGTCGGCCAGGCCGAAGTTGGTGGACAACGGCTGGTCGCTGGCCACCGGTGTGCCGGTGTGCAGCGCGGTGAGTTGCCGGGCAACCACCTCGGCGCCGGCGACGCTGAGCCGGTCCGGTACGCCGACCAGCGCGACGCCGTCCGGGGTGCGCATGCCGAGGCGACCCTCGGAGATCATCAGGTCGAGGGTGCTGGCGCCGCCGCCGGGCCCGCCGCCGATCTCGAGGATGGTGGTGCCTGCCAGCCCGCCGGGTGGGTCCAGGCCGGCGTCGGGCAGCGTGCCGGCCCCGTCGAACAGGATCAGCAGGTGCGGCGCCTCGGGCCTGTCCCCGGGCCTGAACGGGCCACGGGCCGCCGGGGCGGCCGGGTCGTCGGCGAGCAGCGCGGCCAGCTCGGTGAGGGTGGGTGCGGCCAGCCGGGTCGGCCCGCTGGCGTCGGCCCGGCCCGGGTGCACCGCGTGGGGCAGCCACTTCAACCAGTCCCAACCATCCTGCCGGTCCGGTCCGACGCAGGCGGCGACGCGCAGGTTGTCCGGGGAGTGGAAGGTGGCCAGGTGGGCCAAGAGGGCGCGGGCGAGGTCCAGGATCTCGGGGCGGTCGCCGGTCAGGGTGACCCGCTGGAACGAGCGCAGCGACACCGCCACCGGCAGCTCCCCTACCGTGGCGTAGGTGCGGATGAAGTAGCGCAGCGAGGTGGACGACACCGGGTCGAGGTCCTCCAGCGGTGCGGTCTGCGGCGCGCGCAGCGCCGTGGCCAGCCGCTGCGGCCCGGTGCCGACCCGAACCCGGCCGAAGTCGGGATCGGTGCGGGCCCGCTCCCAGAGCCGCTCGGTGCCGGCGAACGACCACAGGTCGGCCGGGTCGGGCAGCGCCGCCAGGGCCGCCTCCCGCTGGCGGACCGCCACCTCACGGACCTGCCCACGCAGGCCGCTGAGGTATCGCAGGTAGTCGCGTCGCTCGTCGTTGATCTGCGCCTTCTTCGAGGCGCCGCCGCGGGACAGGCTCATCACCAGCATGCCGACCATGGCGCTGATGTACAGCGCGCCGAAGACCCAGGTCATCGCCCCACCGGACCGGCCGATGTAGACGAACGACATGGCGCCCATGCCGAGCATCATCGGCAGCATGAACATCAGTTGCATGCCGCCCTGGCCACCGCCCCTGGGCAGGGCTGGCGGAGCCTGCAGCATGATCTCACCACGCGGTGGTTCGGGCAGCATGGCCCGACGACGGTAGGTGTCGACAGACATCCGGCAGTGCCTCCTCGGCCCGACGAGCTCGGTGACCCGTGGTCACTTTCACGGGGCAGGTCGTGGGTAGTTTTGCCGTTTAAGGGCTCGCGCGCACCAACCTACGATGACCCGCAACCATCCGGAAGCCGCCTCAGGGCGGTGGAGCTGCCCGGCCCGATGTGGCGCGGGCCGGGCGATCTGGCGGGAAGGTGCCAACGATGACGACAGGCTCGTCTTACAACGTGCGGCCCGATGCGGTACGCGGAGTGGTCGGCAACGTCGTCGGCATTCTGCTCCAGGCGTACAGCACGGTGATGGAGCTGGAGCAGTTGACCGTGGCGCCGACGTCGTTCGCGAAGCTCGGCTCGCCGGTCGCGTCGGCGAACATCACGATGCAGGGGCAGGTCGTCGGCACCATGCGGACGCTTCTGCAGGTGCTGCAGGAAGTCAACGACCTGGTGCACCGCAGCGCCAACGACTACGACGACGCCGACCGGGCGGTCGCCGCCGCGCTGGGCGGGTCGCCCGCCGGCACCGGTGCGTCGACCGGCGCGGAGCCCGGCGCCGCCCTTGCCGGCTACGCGATCAACGACAGCGCGGGTACGGCGGGTGAGCCCGGGTCGGTCGGCAACGTGCTGGACTACCTGGGCCGGGCCGGTCTCGGCGAGCTCTCTGCCCGTCCGCTGACCGATGTGACGTTCCACGACGCGCGGGACTTCGCCGACTGGCTCGACCGCAGCCCCGCCAACCAGGAACGGGTCGGCCTGCTGGCGGTGTACGCGGGCAGCGGGCGGGACGTGTCCGGCCTGGTGCACCCCGGCGACGTGGTGGTCGTGCAGCCGTTCACCGGTGACGGTGGCCCGGTGATCGGCGTCGCCGGCGCGAACGGCCAGCTCTACAACCACGGCGCGGTCGGCTCGGCGGCGGAGTTCGGCCGGGTCCGGGTCTACCGGCCGATGACGGACGCGACAGCGCTGTGGTGAATCCCGACGACGTGACGCCGAGAGAGGTGCGCCGTGTTTGACATCCCCAACTCGGGTGCGATGGATGCCGCCGCCGGCGGACGCGGGCCCGGCACAGTCGCGCTGCCCTCGATCGTGGGCGGTGACCCGGCGGCGATCCTCGCCCACGCCGCGGCGTTGACCGCGCGGGTGACCCGGCTGGTCACCCTCCTCGCCGACCTGGAACGCGCCCGCGAGCAGCTCCGTGAGGTGTGGTCCGCCGGGTCGGCGAGCGAATCCGTGGTGCAGAAGCTGAACAGCTCCTTCGCCAGCTTCCAGAAGATCATCGAGACCGTGTTCGCCGGCGTCCGCGAACTGGAGGGCGCCGCCGCGCAACTGACCACCGCGCAGATGGGGTACCGGGCGGTGGTCGGCGCGACCAACCCGACGGTCGCCGCGCTGATGTCCAACCCGTACACCCAGGCGGCCGGACGGGCGCTCGCGGTCAGCACCACCGGGATCCTCAAGGCCTTCCTCACCGGCATCGGCGGCATCCTCACCGCCATCGGAGTGACCAACCTCGGCCAGATCCTGACCGGTTTGGCCACCATCGTCGGCCAGGTCGAGCAGTTGTTCTCGAAGAACAACGACGGCGGTTCGTCACCCGCCCCGGCGTTGCCGGCCGGCAGCGCGGGCAACCCGGTGCTCGCGCCACCAGCGATGGCCAGCATCGCCACCGGGACGGGGCAGGCGGCCCTGGGCGGCGGCTACGGCACGGGCGGCTACGGCATGCCGTCGTTCAACGGCGCGGGCTACCCGGCCGGCGGGTCGATGAACACCTACACCCCGTCGGCGCTCGGCACCGACCAGTGGGTCGCGGTCCAGCCCGGGCAGTCCTCGCTCCCCTCCGGTGGGGCGCCGGTGACGATGACGCCCACCGGCCCGGTGCAGACCCTGCCGATCCCACCGGCCGCGCCGGCTGACGTGGTCGCACCCGCCCCGGCCGGCTCCGGTGGTGACGACGACGTGACGATCACGGCCAGCAAGGGCGACCTGTCGGTGACCGTCGAGGTGCCGGTGGACACCGGGCGCGCGTTCGACATCGAGGTCACCGCCAGCTCCGGCGGGCAGACCGTCGACGCCGACATCAGCGTCGGTGCCGACGGCTCGGTCAAGGTGGACTGACCGGTGACCGGCGTCCTTCCCGTCCTTGGCGGGGGCACCACCATGGATCTGTCCGGAGTCCTGTCCTGGCTGCTCGACCGGTACGCCACGGTGCTCGCCGAGTACCGCCGGCAGATCACCGGCGACCCGGCCGGGCTGCGGGCCACGGCCCAGTCCTATCTCGCGATCGCCGACCGGACGGCGGGCGTCTCCGGCGAACTGGTCCGCCGCCACTCCGGCCTCGCGGTGCACTGGTACGGCTCCGCGTACGACGCTTTCGGCTCCGCCTCCGGCCGGGTCACCGGCGGGCTCGACGGCATCGAGGCGCGGCTGCGCCGGCACGCCGCGGCGATGGAGCGCGCGGCCGGCGGGTTGGAGGCGGCGGCCGGCACCGGCGACGTGATCATCGCCCGGTTCCGGGCGAACGCCCAACTCCTGGTGGCCGCCGCCCGGGCGGTGCCGATCAGCCAGATCCCCGCGCTGCTGGGGCAGGCCCGGAGCATCGGAGAGCAGGCGGTCACCGCGATGCGCGGTGTGTACGACCGGCTCGGTGAAGTGTTGGCGCAGGTCGCCACCGAACTCGGCGGGCCGTCCGCCGCGGGCGCCGCCGGGTCGGCCGCCGCGGCCGGCGCCGACGGACGTACCGCCGGGGAGACTGTGCGGGCCGCGCTCGCCGGGGACGTCTCTCCGACGCAGTTCCGCCAGGCCATGGCGCAGCTCGCCGTGATCACCGACCGGGTACGCGCCAGCCAACCACCGTCCGCCGCGGACAAGGCCTTCCTCACCTCGTTCTACGGCGCGCTCGGCGATCGGGTGTTCGACCTGCCGGGCTACCTCAACGCCACCGAGTACCGCTATCAGACCAGCCTGTTCGGCATCTTCGGGGAGACCGCCCCGGGTTTCGCCCCCGCCGACCGGCAGGCGATGCTGCGGACCGTCGGCAACGGCATCCTGACCCTGTCGCAGGATCCGGCCGACCTGCCCGCCGCGATCCGCGATCTGGTGCACGAGCGGGCGACCACCGAGACCAACATCGGCACCAGCTCGTTCGGCTTCAGCCAGGAGTTGCCGTCGACGCCGGGCCGCGCGCCGCTGACCGGGGTGTTCGGCGAGACGGTCTACACCAACCGGCTCGACGTGCCCCGCTACGCCCAGTGGGAGGCGCTGTCCCAGCTGACCGGCGCGGCCGACCGGAACCTCGTCGGCGGGGCCGACTACTCCGCCGCGGTGACCCGTCGGGTCGGCGAGATGGCCGACGTCACCCAGCGACTCGACGACCTCTCCCGGCACAACCCCCACCAGCCCGGGTACTACGTCTCGACCAACGACGCGGTGCTCTGGGACAAGCCGCGAGTGGACACGACGCTGACCAACCTGCTCGACGTGTCCACCCGCAACCACGTCGCCGACGCGGCGTTGGCCGGCGACGGCGCGACACTGCGACGACTGGCCTGCTTCGGGTGGGCGGACGACGGCGCCACCGCCGGCCGGGTCGTCGACTGGATCGGTGCCGGGACCGCCGATCCCGCCGAGCACGACCTGGCCCGCGGGGCGTACGTGAACCTCACCCAGACGATCACCGACCCGGCGTCGTACCCGCAGACGCTGACCGCGATGCGGGAGAACCCGCACTTCGCCGAGGCGATCGCCCGGGCCACCGTGCCGAACATGGACCTGTACGCCCAGCCCCTCGACGGGCTGGACACCAACCCGGCGGCGCAGCAGCTGGGCAGCACCGACGCCCGGCACATGCTGATGCTCGGCCAGGTCACCCAGGGCGGTCGCGACGAGATCAACGCGGCCGCCGACCTGTACCAGGAGTACCTGCTGCGGCAGGCCGACGCCGGAACGATCCCGATGGAGCAGGCCGGACGGTACGCCGGCAACGTGGACGGCCTGACCAACGCCGCGGCGGCCAACGCGATCTGGCACGCCAACGTGCAGGACGCCGAGCAGGCCACCCGGACCGCGCAGGAGTCGTACGCCCGGCAGGTGGCGATCACCAACGCGGTCAAGGACGTGGTCGGATTCGGGGTCGGCAAGCTGCCGGAGGTCGGTTCGTTCGCCGGTTTCGCCTTCGGGCAGGCGGCCAACGTCGTCACTGGTGCCATGCAGGCGCCCGCTCCGGTGCTTCCGCAGGGCCTGCCCGCCGACGTGTTCCACCATCCGCAGTTCACCGGTAACGGGACCGTCTACACGGCCGCCGGTGACCTCGCCAGTTACGAGCTACGTACCGGCGGATCGGCGCCGAGCGTGCCAGTGGGGACGGGGTACGGCGCTGCCGCCGAAGAGGCCGTACGGTGGGCTCGGGCCGACCCGGGCCGGGCCGACTACATCGACGCTTACTCCACCGCCGCGCAGTACGTGTATCTCGGAAACCTTGCCACGCATACTCGTGAGTCGATCCAATTCGACGTGCAGGGGCGGCGACCGTAGCTCGGGTGGCGGATGCGGCACCGGCCGGCGGCGGACACCGGAAGGGAAGACGACAGATGGAACCGGCGATCGAGGATCTGCTTGCCCAGGTGCGCGAGCAGCAGCAGCGGATCGAGGACATCCAACGCTCGGTGGCGACCCTGGAGCTGACCGGGTACGCCGGAAACGGCGACGTGACCGTGAAGCTCAAGGGCGACGGCCGGTTCACCGACGTGACCATCGACCCGCAGGTGCTGCGCCGGTACGACGCGCACACCCTCGGCCAACTCGTGCTGGAGGCGGTGAACGACGGCCTGGCCAAGCTCGCATCGGCCAATGAGGCGCGGTACGCCCCGCTGCTCGGCGAGGCGCAGCAGTGACCACTGCGATCGCTCCCCGGCGGGTAACCGTGGTGGCGCCACATGCCCGCCTCGACGTGTCGTTGCCGGTGCAGAGCACCGTGGCGGAGTTGCTTCCGCAACTGGTCCGGCTGCTGGCCACGAACGCCGACCGGACCGGCGGGGTCGGCTGGGAACTGCGCCGTTTCGGTGGCCCGCCGCTGGACGGCGCGGTCACGGTCAGCAGTGCTGGGATGCGCGACGGCGAGGTGCTCTACCTGGGTACGGTCGACCGGCGGGCCACCCCGATGCTCTTCGACGACGTGGTGGATGCGATCGCGAGCGCCGCTGCGGACCGGCCCGGCGTGTGGCGGGCGGCGACGTCGCGGAGAGTCGGCGGTGCCGTCGCCGCGCTGGCCTTCACCGCGGTCGCGGTCGCGGTCGGATACAGCGGGCTGGCCGCGCTGACCACCGCGCTGCTCGCCGGCGTCCTGGCCCTGGCGCTGTTGGTCTCTGGCGGGGCGGTGTCGCGGGCGTTCGGCGACCGGGGGCTCGGCGCGGCGGTGGCCGCCGGTGGCGTCCCGGCCGCGATGATCGGCGGGCTGTCGGTGACCGGTGGTCTGGACGCGGCGATGGGACTGACCGCGGGCCGGTTGGCCCTGGCCTGCGCGGCGGCCACCCTCTACACGGCGCTGGCCGCCGTGGTGGTGGCGGAACAGCGGTTCGCCGCCGCCGCGGTGGCCGCCGCGGTCGGCAGCCTCGGCGCGCTCGCCGGCCTGCTCACCACCGCCTCACCCGCCTCGGTCGCGGCGGTCACCTGCTGCGCGGCCGTGATGGCCAGCCCGACGCTGCCGATGCTCGCGCTGCGGCTCGGCCGGCTGCCGCTACCCGGCGTGCCGACCGACGCGGAGGCGTTCCGCCGGGACGAGCGGCCCACCCTCGGGCCCGAGGTGGTCGGTGACACCGAGACCGCCGGGCGGGTCCTGACCGGTCTGTTGTGCGGTCTGGCGGTCATCGTGGCCTGCTGCGCCGGGGTGCTCCTGCTGACCGGCGGCCACTGGGCGTGGGCCCTGGCCGGACTGGCCGGCGCCGTGCTGCTGCTGCGCGCTCGCGCCTACGTCGGCCTTGGCCAGCGGGCGGCGCTGCTGCTCGCCGGCGCCGGGTCGGTGCTCGGCCTGGCCGCCCGGGCGGGCCTGGCCGGCGGCCCCGGGACGCGGCTGTTCCTCGCCGCGCTGCTCCTGGTGACCGGGGTGGTCTGCGCGACGTACGCAGTCCGGGCGGCTGCCAACACTCCGTCGCCGTACTGGGGCCGGCTGCTCGACGTGGTCGAGTTCCTGGCGCTGGTCAGCCTGGTGCCGGTGGCGGGGGCGGTGCTCGACATCTACGGCGCGGTACGCGCATGGGGCGGCTAACCCGTCGGCAGGCCAGCCAGCGGCAGCGTCTCCCACGCCGCCTCGGCATGCGCCCCGTCCAGTGGCACGAGGCTCCCGTCGAATCCGGCGGTGGCCTGCCGGGCCACGCCAGCGACCGCCTCCCGGGCCGGCCCGGCGGGCACTGCGACCCGGATCAGCACCGTGCTGCGGGTGCCACCGCCCCGCTGCCGGTCCCACCGCACCGACACGGCGCTGACCAGGGCCGGTGCGGCGGCGTGCCGGCGCAGCAGCGTCGCCACCTCGACCAGGCTTCGGGCCGCCCGGCGTGGTCGGTAGCAGACCTGGTGCAGCATGCCCAGCGACCAGTGGTGCCAGGTCTCGGTGCCCGGATCATCTGCGCGCCGAGGGTCGACGCCGAGCACGGTGGCCCATGCGTCGCGCAGTTGACCGCCGTCGAGCGCGGTGACCTGATGCCCGGCGGCGCGCAGGTCGGCGGCGAGCCGCAGCGCGGCGGTGCTGGCGGCCCGCACCGCGCCGGGCTGGCCGCCGCCCCGGGCCCGCACCGCCCGGACGGCCGTCTCGGGGTCGAGCCGGATGGCGATCCACCGGGCCGCGTTGCCGGTGCCGGGGGAGCACCAGTCGACCAGTTGCGCACCGGCCAGCGGCAGGTCGGGATCGTCGTAGCGGGCCACCAGCCGGCGCAGCAGGTCGTCGAGGTCGCCGTCGGGTTCGGCGCGCAGCAGCGCGCTCCACGAGTTGCCGTCGCCGGCCAGCCCGACCCGGTTGCCCGCTCGGTCCGCGTCGGTGCGGGTCCGCAGGGCGGGCAGCGCCGGCAACGCACGTCGGGCGCGGCGCCGGAAGCGGTGCCGGACGACCGCCCAGTCGGGCAGCCATCGGCCGCGCCAACGCACCCCGGTACCGATCACCACGACCGCAGCCGCCCCGGCGGCCGTGCCGCCGGCCGCGTCGTACGGGCCACCGGCGGCCACCGCGCCCAGCACCGCCGTCTGCCAGAGCACCAACCGGCCGACGCCGAGCCCGAGCCAGCTGCGCTGCCCCACGGGCGGTACGGGCATCGGTGGCACGCCACGGTGCCGCACCGTACTGAGCGGCGTCGAGGTGGCCGGTGCGGCTGGTGGCATGGCGCGGCTCCCTGGGCTCGAACTCGTCGTCGATCCATAAGTTCTAGTGCACCGGGTGTACATCGCACCATGGCGGGGAGGAACTGATGTGGACACAGCGGGACCAACTGCAGGCGTACCAGTTCCTGCGCCGCCGCCTCGTCTCGGCGCTACAGGTCGGCGACGCCAACCATCCGGTGTCGCCGAGCCGTCGCCTGGTCATCGGGTGTGCGCTCGGCGCCGCGGCGGCCCTGCTGGTGACCGCCGGCTTCGGCGTGTACGGGTTCCTGCGGCCCGGCGCGAACACCGACTGGCGCAAGCCCGGCCAGGTGGTGATTGATAAGGACACCGGCGCGGCGTACGTAATGGGTGCCGACAGGTTGCTGCATCCGATGCTCAACTACGCCTCGGCGCGACTGCTCGCCGGCGGCGACGGCACCGCGACCAGCAGGGTGTCGAGCAAGTCCCTGGCGGGTGCGCCGCGTGGCGTACCGCTCGGGATTCCGGGCGCGCCGTCGTCGTTGCCGACCCGGGATCGGCTGCTGACCACGCCGTTCACCGTCTGCGCGCAGACCGCGCAAGGACGGCCGGCGGGTACCCCGCCGGTCACCACGGCGCTGGCGGGGGTGCCGCCGGTGGGTACCGAGGTGGGCGCGGCGAGGGCGCTGCTGGTCGCCAGCCCGGACGGCGCCGAGCACGCGTTGGTGGCCGGGCGCCGGCACCGGATCGCCGACCCGGCCACGGCGGTGGCCCTCGGCTACGACGCGGTACGCCCGCTGCCGGTCAGCGCGGCCTGGCTGAGCGCGGTGATCGCCGGTCCGGACCTGCGGCTGATCACGGTGGCCGGAGTGGGCTCCGAGGGGCCCCGGATCGGTGGCCAGCTCACCCGGGTCGGCCAGGTGCTCGCCGCCACGAACGTCGGCACCGAGCCTCGCTACTACCTGGTCCGCGCCGACGGGCTGCTGGCGATCGGGCAGACCGAGGCGGCGCTGGTGCTCGGCAATCCGGCCAACCGGGCGGCGTACCCGGGCGGCGCGGCGCGCGAGATCGGGGTGACTACGGCCGACGTGGCGCAGTCGCGGCCGGTGACCGGTACGGCTGCGGACTACCCGGCCCGGCTTGCCCCGCCGGTCGAGGTTTCCGGCGAAGGGGTCGCGGTGTGCGCGACGTTGGACGGTGACGGGGCGGTGATCAGACTTGGTTCCTCGACCGGTGTGCCGGCCGGGGCGGCACCGGTCGCTGCCGGCGGCGGCTCCCGGGCCGACGTGGTGTTCGTGCCGGCCGGCCGGGCCGCGGTCCTGCGCGAGCAGCCGACACCGCAGGCCGTTCTCGGCACCGTCTTCCTCCTCACCGACCAGGGCGTGCGGCATCCGATTTCGGACGGCAACGCGTTGAAGGCACTTGGTTACGGGGCGGTCCGGCCCACTCCGGTGCCGCCGAGCGTGCTGGCCCTGTTCCCCACCGGCCCGGTGCTGGAGCCGGCCGCCGCCCAGCGGCCCGCGGCCCCGGTCGCGGTTCGATCGGCGGCCGGCACGGGGGAAACGAGGTGACCGGGGTGACGACGATCGAGGTGTCGGTGGTGGAGGACCATCCCCTCTACCGGGCGGCGCTGGTCCGCGCGCTCGGGGACGCACCGGACGTCCTGGTCACTACCACCGCCAGGTCGGTGGAGGAGTTCGCGGCGTACCGGCAGCCCGGGGGCGGGGTGGTGATCCTCGACCTGAGGCTGCCGGGGGTACGCGACGCGGCGGCGGTGGTCGCGGTCACCGGCATGGGCCACCGGGTGCTGGTGGTGTCCGCGCACGGTGACCAGTCCGATGTGCTCGGCGCGATCGCCGCCGGGGCCCGCGGGTACCTGACCAAGGACGCTGACGCCGACGAGATCCTCCGGGCGGTACGGGAGATCGCCGCCGGCAACACCTACGTGTCGCCGACCCTGGCCTCGATCCTGCTGGACTCGTCCCGTGGTCGGCAGCCGCTGTACCGGGTACCGCTGTCCGGCCGGGAGCGTCAGGTGCTGTCGCTGCTGGCCGCCGGTGAACGGGACCAGGACATCGCGGAGGCACTGGCGATCAGCGTCCGTACGGTGCGGTCCCACCTGGACCGGATCCGGGAGAAGACGGGACGCCGGCGGCGGCCGGACTTGACCCGACTGGCGATCGAGGAAGGTATCGCCGCACCGGCACAGAACCACTGACGGCCCGGTTGATCCCCCGGACTGTGGGGGGGCGGCGGGCTCGTGGACCTGGTCGATTCACACCCCGCTGAGTCCTGGTGACTCGCCCGGCAGGTCGGCGGCCGACGGAGTCGCCAGGACTCAGCGGCCACCCGATCCGCCCTCAAGCGCCTCGGCGAGCAGTTCGACACCTGATCCACTGCTGCACTTCACTGCTGTACAAGATTGAAAAAGGCCGTCTCCCACTACGGGAAACGGCCTTTGAACTGGGTGGAGCTGAGGGGATTCGAACCCCTGACCCCCTCGATGCGAACGAGGTGCGCTACCGGACTGCGCCACAGCCCCTCCGCCGGCGAACCGGCTTCGGTCCCACCCGGCTTTCACCGTGCGGGCCGGCAGCAAGACTAACAGCACACCCGTCCGCCGAGCGAATCCGCCCCACCCACTCGGCGGATCTTGGTAGGAAACAGCCCCCGGAGGGGCCGAAATCTTCCAAGATCGCCCCGGAACCCACGAACGGGGGTCAGGCCGTGTGGGAGGTGCGGCCCGACTGGTACGGGCGGCCCCGCAGGCCGCCCGTACGCCGGTACGACACCGATCCGCCGCTGGCCGCGGGCGGCAGGTCGGCCGGGCGGTCCAGGCCCATCGCCGTGCGGCGTACCGCCTCGCGCTGGGCCGCCAGGCGGCGGTGCGCCTCCCGACGGGCCGCCGCCCGGCGGGCCTGCTCGCGGCGCACCTCGGCCTGCCGGGCGGCCAGCCACGCCGTCTCCCGGGCCTGGGCCCGCCGCCGCCGGCGCTCGACCAGCGCCAGCTTGCGCAGGTGTACGACGTACGTCACCAACAGTGTCGCGGTGACCGAGAAGCTGATCCAGAACCCGGGGCCGAGCACGACCACGCCGATCAGCTCGACGAAGTTGAGCAGCAGCAGGGCGGCCAGCACCCGACGGCGGCGGTAGATCGCCGGGGTGTGCTGGCGACGCCGGGGCGCGGCCCGTCGACGGGACTTCGCCGACGACGGGACGGCGCTCAACCGACGCCGTCGGCGGCTCGCGGCGGGCGGCGCGGAGACCGGAGCGGACAGGCCACCCGTGTTCGCGTCCTCGCTCAAGGTGACAACGAGCGCTCGGGAGGGGTTGACCGGCCGGCGGCCGGGGACAGTGCGGCCCCGCCGACGGCGCTGGAGCACCCTCGCCGTCGACTGCGCCCGCTCCGCCACCAGCCGCTCGGTGGCGTCGTACCGACGAACCAGCGCCGGCGCGAGGGCGAGCAGACCGGCTGCGGCGAGGACGGCGAGGAGCACCGAGGTCGGCACCCTCACCCCTCCCGTCACCGAGTTCGGGACAACCGCCGTACGGCCGCAGGATCTTCGACAAATCGCCTTCCGGGCGGTCGATCCTGCGGGCGGGCAACGCTTGCCGCAGCTTGCAGTTACTTGAGGTTACGGGCCGCCGACCGTCTTGATTGTGCGCCGCGCCGATCAGGCGCAGGTGGGCCGCTTCACCCTGCGGTCGCGCGCAGCCGGTGCCAGCGGGCCAGCAGGCCGCCCTCGGCGGCCACTTCCTCGCTGGTCATGGCGTATCCGATGTGGTCACGCCACGCACCGTCGATGTGCATGTAACGCACGTGGTACGACTCCTCACGGAAGCCCAGCTTCTCCACCACCCGGCGGGACGGCTTGTTCTCCGGCCGGATGTTCACCTCGATCCGGTGCAGCCCACCCGGGCCGAAGGCGTGGTCCACCGCAAGCGCCAGCGCGGTGGGGATGACCCCCTGCCCGGCGACCCGCGAGTCCACCCAGTATCCGGCGTACGCGGAGCAGAACGCCCGCCGGACCATGCTGCCGATGTTGAGGTGCCCGACCAGCCGCTCCCGCTCCTGCTCGCGCAGGCAGACCGCGAACGGCATCCCCTCGCCGGTGCGCGCCGAACGACGCTGGTCCCGGTGCACCCAGCGGAACGCGGCCGGCGAGTTCAGCTCGTCCCAGCTCCCGGGCAGCGCGGACTCCCAGGGGGCCAGCCAGACCCGGTTGGCGCGGCGCACCTCCGACCAGGCCGCCGCGTCCGAGCGCCGGTACGGCCGCAGCAGCACCGGACCGTCCGCGAGCACCACCGGCCAGCCCGGCGACCGCCCGGACCACAGAGAACTCACCGAGCCCGCCCTCCGCTCGCGACTGCGGGGCTCGCAAGCTCACTCCTCACGCTCACCGGCGCCGGTCCAGCAGGAGGACGTCCACGGTGGAGCCGGCGGCGGCGGCGGTGACCCGCTCGCCGAGCACCATCAGCCCGTTCGCCTCGGCCAGCCCGGACAGGGTGAACGGCCCGCCCGACAGCGGCTGGACGGTGTAGCCGCCGCCGCGCCGCTCGGCGACGTGCGCGGGCCGGAACTCGCGCAGGCCACCGGGCGAGGTGATGGTCTCCAGCAGGTGCGCGCGGACGCTCGGCCGGAACACCGGCTCGGCCCCGGCCAGCAGGTTGATGGCGGGACGGGCCAGCACCTCGAAGCCGATCAGCGCCGCGCCGGGCTCACCGGGAAGACAGACCACCGGCACCTCCTCAGCGCCGACCGTACCGAACCCGAGGGCGGTGCCGGGATAGAGGGCAACCTCGGTGAAGGTGACCGGCCCGGCCCGGCCGCCCTCCCGGCGGGACAGGATCCGGCGCACCATGTCACCCGGCCCGGTGCCGGTACCACCGGTGGTGATGATCAGGTCGGCGCGCAGGGTCTGGTCCTCCAGCAGCCCGCGCAGCCCCTCCGGGTCGTCGTCGCAGATGCCCACCCGGTACGCCAGCGCGCCGACCTCGGCCGCGGCGGCGGTCAGCGCGTGCGAGTTGGCGTCCACCACCTGGCCGGGCTGGCTGCCCCGGCCCACGTCGACCAGCTCGTCGCCGGTGGCCACGACCACCACCCGGGGGCAGGGCCGGACCACCACGTGCCCGATGCCGGTGGCGGCGAACACCGCGACCAGGGCCGGGGAGACGTACGTGCCGGCGCGGGCGAGCAGCGTCCCGGCGGGCAGTTCCTCACCGGCGCGGCGCACCCCGTACCCCCGCTTGGGGGTGCGGAAGATCTCCACGGCGGCCATGCCCTGGTCGGTCCACTCCACCGGCACCACCACGTCGGCGGTGACCGGCAGCGGCGCCCCGGCCGCGACGGAGAAGCAGGAGCCCGGGGTGAGCCGGACCGGGCGCCAGCTCGCCGCGCCGAGGTCCCCGACCACGTTCAGCCGCACGGTGCGGGACCCGGGCGGGCCGGGGTGGTACCCGGTGGCGCGGCCCGCACCGGAGAGGTCCTCCCAGCGGGCCGCGTACCCGTCCACGGCCGCCTGGTCGAAGGCCGGGAAGGAGTGCGGCGCGACGACGTCCTCGGCGAGGACGTTGCCGTACGCCTGGGTGAGGTCGAGGTCGAGCGGAGGCAGCGCGCGTAACCTGCGCAGCACGCTGCCCAGGTAGTCGGCGAGCGGCGTCAACTCGTTCGCGGCCGCCTCGGCGTCGGCCGTCGCTGTCATGTATTAGGACCGCCCGACGCGCCGGCGGCGACGAACTCACCGAGCCACTTGCGGAACTCGGCGCCGAGGTCCTCCCGCTCGGAGGCGATCTGCACCACGGTCTGCAGGTACCCCAGCGGCATGCCGGTGTCGTAGCGGGTGCCCCGGTAGACGATCGCGTGCACCGGCACGCCCTCGGTGCGCAGCAGCTCCATCGCGTCGGTGAGCTGGATCTCCCCGCCGCTGCCCGGCTTCGTCCGCCGGATCGCGTCGAAGATCCGCCCCGGCAGCACGTACCGGCCGAGAACGGCGAGGTTGCTCGGGGCGTCCTCCGGCTTCGGCTTCTCGACCATGCCGGTGACCTTCACGACCTCGCCGACGTCCGCCAGCTCCGGCTCGGCCGGCTCGACGGAGGCGATGCCGTACCGCTTCGTCTCGGACGGGTCGACCTCGAAGAAGGCCAGCACGACGCCACCGGTGCGGGCCTGAAGCTCCAGCATCGCCGGCAGCAGCGGCTCGGACGGCTTGACGAACTCGTCGCCGAGCAGCACCGCGAAGGGCTGGTCCCCGACGTGCGACTCGGCGTACCCGACGGCGTGGCCGAGGCCGAGCTGCTCGGGCTGGCGGCAGGTGTAGATCTCGGCCAGCTCGCTGGGCCCGCGCACGGCGGCGAGCCGCTCGGTGTCGCCCTTGGCCTCCAGCCGGGCCTCCAGGTCCGGCCGCCGGTCGAAGTGGTCCACCATCGATGTCTTGCCGCGCCCGGTGATCAGCAGCACGTCACCGATGCCGGCCTGGGTGGCCTCCTCGACGATGTACTGGAGCACCGGCCGGTCGACGACCGGCAGCAGCTCCTTGGGCACCGCCTTGGTCGCCGGCAGGAACCGCGTGGCCAGGCCTGCAGCGGGAATGACGGCCTTGACGGCGCGGGAACGACCGGTTGCGGCGGCCGGTGAGAGGTTCACTGAGTGCTCCGACATGTCGCGAGACTATCGGCCATGGGCGTGTCGCGACGGGTGAGGACCGGAAGACGCGCCGCCCGGCCCGGACCGCGCCACCGGCACCTCGGGCCGCCCGGCGTCGAGGTCGACCGGGCCGACCGCCGCCGTGACGCGGGCCGGGGAGTCCCGCCCGTCGATCGCCCCACCCGCCCGGGGCAGTCCGTCGGAGGGGCTGACCGCGGCGGCCGGCACGGCGATCTCCTCCACCGGGGGCCAGGGTCGCGCCTCGGCCAGCCGCCAGGTGTCCCGGCCGGCCGCCTTGGCCGCGTACAGGGCGGCGTCGGCGGCGTCGAGGACCTGCTGGCCGGTGGTGGCGTGGTCCGGGTACACGGCGATGCCGACGGAGACGGTCACCCCGATGGTCACCCCGCCGGACCCGTCCAACGCGACGGGGGCGTCCCGGACGGCCGCACCGAGCCGCTCGGCCACGATGGTCGCGCCCCGCGCGTCGGTCTCCGGCAGCAGCAGCACGAACTCCTCCCCGCCCTGGCGGAAGGCCAGGTCCACCTCGCGGATCTCGCCCCGGAGCCGGCGGGCGAACTCGGCGAGCACCGCGTCCCCGGCGGCGTGCCCCCAGGTGTCGTTGACCATCTTGAAGCGGTCCAGGTCCAGCGCGAGGACGCTGAGCATCCGGCCGAACCGGCTGGCCCGCTCCACCTCCCGGCGGATCGACTCGCGCAGGTAGCGGTAGTTCCACAGCCCGGTCAGCGGGTCGGTCAGCGACAGCCGCTGGGCCTCCTCGTGCACCCGGACGTTGTCCACCGCCACGGCCGCGTGCCCGGCGAAGGTGCGCAGGGTGACGAGATCGTCGTCGTCGAACTCGTCCCCGCCGAGCCGGTCGTAGAGGACCAGCACACCGAGCGCCGCCGCAGGCTCCGCGCCGGCCCGGTCGGCGAGGCCGCCGGGGGTGGCGAAGGGCACCGCGACGTACGTCTCGCAGCGCGGCTCCCCGGTCGGTTCGGCCGCCGGATCGACGCGGCCCCGGCACGGCTCACCGGTGGCCGCCACCGCGCCGACCACCCCGCGCCCCACCGGCACCCGCAGCGCCGCCGGGTCGGCACCGGCGGGCCGCGCCGAGTCGACGGCGACGGCGGCGTCGGCGGCGGCGTCGGCGGCGGCGTCGGCGGCGGCGGCGTCGGCGGCGTCGGCGTCGGCGGCGTCGGCGTCGGCGGACGGCGCCGGGTCGGTGGCGTCCGGCGGCGGCCCGGCGGCGGGCCAGCGCCCGTCCAGCCCTTCGGCGCACCGCCCCACCAGCACCCCGCCGTCGACCAGCAGCACCGCCCCGGCCCGGGCCCCGGTCGCGGCGATCGCGCTGTGCAGGATCACCCGCAGGATGCGTTGCAGGTCGTGGGTGCTGGCCAGGGTGTCGCCGAGCACCGCGAGATGCCCCCGTAACTGGTCCCGGCTGCTGGTGAGCGCCTGCACGTAGGAGTCGGTCTCCCGGGTCATCCGGTTGAACGCGGCGGCGAGCCGGCCGATCTCGTCGCGGCTGCGCACCGGCACCCGGGCGCCCAGGTCGCCGCGGGCCACCCGGTCCACCGCGCCGGCCAGCTCCACCAGCGGCCGGGTGGTGACCCGGGCCAGCCGCCACGCCACCGCCACCGCCAGCAGCCCGGCCAGCACCACCGCGCCGACCAGCGCCGCGTACAGGCCGGGGGGCTGCTCGCTGGGCACGGAGAGCACCAGCGGCAGCGGCTGCCCCGGCGACGGGCCCACCCGGCGGACGTACCGGCCGTCCAGGGTCTCGGTGACCCGGTCCCCGGTGACCTTCCGCGCGGCGGTGAGGACCGCGTCGCGTACCCCCGGGGCCTCGGTGGTGTGCGCGACGCCGCCGGCGGCGTCGAGGAGGGTGACCGCGACACCGGTCACCGCCGCCAGCCGGGCCACGAAGCCCGGGTCGACCGGCTGGGCCGCGGCGACCGCGCCCAGGTCGGCGCCGGCCCGGTCGCGCAGCCCGACCCGCGCGGTGAGCGCGCGGACCGGCCCTCCGGCTGGGTCGTCGGCGGAGCAGTCCCGCCAGGGCCCGGCCGGGGCGCCGGGGGTGGTGTAGAGGACTCCGCCGGCCACGTCGCTGACCAGCACGGCGGCGGCCAGGCCCCGGCTCACCACCTGACCGGCCGCGTCGGGCCGCCCGGCCTGGTCGGCGACGAGGGCGACCGCGTCGGCCGCCGCGCGCAACTGCTGGCAGAGGGCATCGACCGAGGTACGCACGCTCGCCGCGGCCAGCCCGAGCCGTTCCGCCGAGCGGCTGCGGTCGACGGCCGCCATGGTCGAGCCGACGAAGAGCGCGCCGAGCAGGACCGGGCCGAGTACCACCGCGAGGAAGGCTGCCGTCAACCGCCCGCGTAGCGTCAACGCTTCCCCCCGGAAGTTCCGCGCCCGATGCTAGCGATGTTGACACAGTGCGACCGGGTGAGAGACGTTGCGTCAGGAGTGTTGCGTGCCTGATTTTTCTGATGACGCGGAAGTGGCCCATGAGGCGAAGCGGATTGCCCGGGTTGAGCTGCTCGCCCGCCGCCGCGCGCTGCCCGCGTCGGCCCGGGCCGAGGCGGCGGCGCGTGTCCGGGCCACGCTGGTCGAGCTGGTCCGCCGGCTGCGCCCGACCCTGATGACCGCGTACGTCCCGGTCGGCTCCGAGCCGGGCGGCCCGGAGCTGCCGGAGGCGTTGCGCGCGGCGCTGCCGCCCGGGGCCGACCTGCTGCTGCCGGTGCTGTGCGACGACCTCGACCTGGACTGGGCGGCGTACACCGGCCCCGGCTGCCTGGTCGCGGCCGGGCGAGGGCTGCGGGAGCCGGCCGGCCCCCGGCTCGGCCGGTCGGCGGTCGCCGCCGCCCAGCTCGTGGTGGTGCCGGCCCTGGCGGTGGACCCGCGCGGGCGGCGGCTGGGTCGCGGTGGCGGCTCGTACGACCGGGCGCTGGCCCGGGTCGGCGACAAGGCCCTGACGGTGGCCCTGCTGCACGATGGTGAGCTGCGCGAACACCTCCCGGTCGAGCCGCACGACCGCCCGGTCCGCGCGGTGGTCGACCCCGGGGCGGGGCTGCGTACGCTGACAGGCGGCCCCGAGGGCGGTCCTGACACTTCCGCTGGACGAACCCGGGTCCGATGACGCACCATTGGCACTCGAATGAGTCGAGTGCCAACCGGCCGTGCCAGAGCCTCCGGAGGAGAACGTGCCCACCTACCAGTACGCCTGCACCGCGTGCGGTCACCAGCTCGAGGCGGTGCAGTCCTTCTCTGACGAGCCGCTGAACGAGTGCCCGGCGTGCGCGGGGCGGCTGCGCAAGGTCTTCAACTCGGTCGGCATCGTCTTCAAGGGCTCGGGCTTCTACCGCACCGACTCCCGCGCCGGGGCCGACCCGGCCAAGGGCGGCACCGAAAAGCCGGCCAAGTCCGAGTCGTCGTCCGGCGACTCCGGGTCGTCGTCGAGCACGTCCGGCGGCTCGACCAGCGGGTCCTCGGGCTCGTCGACCTCGTCCGGCGCGTCCGGCGCGTCCGGGTCGTCCGGGTCGTCCGGGTCGTCGTCCTCGGGCGGCACGTCGAAGGCCCCGGCGGCCAGCGGTTCCAGCTCCTCCTGACCCGGTTTCCTAGCAGATCGCCGCGCCCCGTGGGGGTTGTCCACAGGCGGTCCGGTTGTCCACAGGCCCCGCCCCGACCCGGGCGGGGCCGGCCCTTCCCGGCCTAGCCTGCTGCTCCCGGCGCCACCTCGGTGCCGGGCGAGGCGGGGTGCCCCGGTGCCACCGCGGCGCCCGGGAGGATCGGGAGGACCGGATGGCGATCACCGGGGCGGGCACGGGATCACTGCGGCCGGTGCGCCGGCCCCGGCTTCCGGGACGGTCCGCGCTGCTGCGCGCCGCCCTCGTCGCCGCCCTCCTCGGGCTCGCCGCGGCGGTCCTCCAGACCCCGGCCGGGTGCCCGCAGCCGCCGGGCGGCTCCGGCTCCCCCGGCCCGGGCCCGTCGCCGTCCACCGGCGGCCCGCCGTCCGCGCTGCCGCTGCCCGACGGGGCGGTCGGCGTCCCGGTCCGGCTGGCCGAACCCGCCGCGCTCGCCGTGGTCCGCCCCGGCGCCCGGGTCGACCTGCTCGCCGTGCCGGCCGACGGCCGGGCCGCCGAGGCCGACCTGCTGGCGTCCCGCGCGCTGGTGCTCGACGTGGTCGGGGCCGGCGCGGCGGACGGCTCCTCGGCGCTCTACCTGGCGCTGCGCCCCGAGCAGGCGCAGCGCGCCGTGGGGCTGCCGGAGGGCAGCCGATTCGCCATCGTGGTCCGCGGCTGACGCCGAACGGAACGACACGGCGCTGCCAAGCGGAACCGGGGCTCAGTCCCAGTGCGGCGGGCGCTCGGCGAGCAGCCAGTCGTCGTTGCCGCCGGACCGCTCGCCCCAACCCCGGTCGGTGTCGTCGGCCGTCTGCTCGGGCAGCACCACGAAGTCGTCGCTGAGGTCGACGGCACGATCGTCGTCGCCGCGCGCCTGCGTCCCCGGGTCGATGCTCACGAGCGGCAACAGTACCGGCTCCGGCCCGCGTCCGGTCGGCCACGCGGCGCCAGGGTTGGTAGCGTCGGACGGCGTGACGACGCCCAGCGGTGACCGCCCCGACGACGACTACTGGCGCCGTCCGTCGGGCGCCCCCGGCAGCGGCGGCGCAGCCGCCGGCCAGGTGCGGCCGGCCGGCGCCGACAGGCCCGGCCCGGCGGCCGGGTACGGCGGGCCGCCGCCCACCACGCCCCCGCCGCCCGGCTGGCGGCCCCCCGTGCACCTGCGGGCGGCGCCGCCCCGCCGCCTGCCGCCGCAGGACACGGCCGGGTTGGACGCGGAGGAACAGCGCGCCCAGTGGGTCACCTGGAGCGTCGGCGGGGTCGCCGCGGTGGTGCTGGTCGCCCTGGTCTGCCTGCTCTGCTCCCGGGCGATCTTCTGACCGGGCCGGCCAGCCGCCGGGGCGGTCAGAGGGTGCCGCCCCAGACCGCCTCGGCTCCGGTGTCGCCGGTCAGGTAGACGTAGACCAGCGAGGCCACCCCGAGCACGACCACCACCACGGTCAGCAGCAGGGGCGCCCAGGAGGGCAGCCGGGAGACCCGGTCGTCGTTGCGGGTCACCAGCAACAGCAGGAGGGCCGCCACGGCGAGGCCGACGGTGAACCAGAGCAGCGTCCCGCCGTACTCCGCGTGCTCGTGGACCTGGTCGAGGATCTGCGGCGGGTAGCCCTTCTCCCGCAGCGCCTCCTCCAGCGCCTCGCCCGACTCCGTCGCCACCCAGGTGACGATCGGGGTGACCACCGCGAGGGCGGCCACCGCCCAGCCGAGCCGGGGGCGCCACCTCGGCAGCAGCCCGTAAGCGGCGGCCAGCACGGCCAGCAGTGGAACGAACACCACGGCGGCGTGAATCACCAGAACATGGACTGGCAGGCCGTTGATCTCCCTGAACACCGACACCTCCGGCAGTGGACGCGGTCCGCGGCAGCCAGCGTACGACGATCCGACCCCACGGCAGTGCTGACGATCGGATACACGCGCGCGGCGATTGCCCGGTTCAGCCGGTGGTCCGGGCGACGGCGGGCTGTGGCCCGGGCCACCCGGTCGAGGAGCTCGCTTGTCGCCTGGTGGGGGCCGTGCTGTCATTGACCTCATGTCCGGTGGTGAGGAGCTGCTCCGGTCGAGGGGCCTACGGGTCACCCGGCCGCGCCTCGCCGTGCTGGGCGTCCTCGCCACCGGCGGCCACCTGGAGGTCGACGAGATCACCCGCCGGGTCCGGGAACGCCTCGACTCCGTCTCCACCCAGGCCGTCTACGACGTTCTCGGTGCGCTGTCCCGGGCCGGTCTCTCCCGCCGGATCGAGCCGGCCGGCAGCCCCGCGCGGTACGAGGCACGGGTCGGCGACAACCACCACCACGTGGTGTGCCGGGGCTGCGGCGAGATCGCCGACATCGACTGCGCGGTCGGCGAGGCACCCTGCCTCGACCCGACCATCGCCCACGGCTTCGAGGTGGACGAGGCGGAGGTCACCTTCTGGGGGCTCTGCCCGGCCTGCCAGTCCCGCCGCCGCGCCGACGACTGACATCACCCCCGCCGGCCGGGCTCGGGGCGTGGCACCCTTGGTCTGGTGGACTCCGATGACCTCGGCCTGTTCGGTCCGGGATCGGTCACGTGGAAAGTGCACGAGGAGCCGATCCTGATCGTCGCCGGCCTGCGTTCGCTCTACCTCCAGGCGTTGCATCCCCGGGCCATGGCCGGGGTGGCGCAGAACAGCGACTACCGCGCCGACTCGTGGGGGCGGCTGGTCCGCACCGCCACGTACGTGGCGACCACCATCTACGGCACCACCGCCGAGGCCGAGGCCGCCGGGGCGCGGGTACGCCGGCTGCACGCCCGGCTGCGCGCCACCGACCCGGCCACCGGG
Organism: Micromonospora sp. NBC_01412; assembly: GCF_045040215.1. Classification (NCBI taxonomy): domain Bacteria; kingdom Bacillati; phylum Actinomycetota; class Actinomycetes; order Micromonosporales; family Micromonosporaceae; genus Micromonospora; species Micromonospora sp. NBC_01412. The sequence continues at coordinate 3,852,040 of NZ_CP109528.1, read as the reverse complement.
GAGGAGTTCCGCGTCGACGACCCGGAGTTGCTGCGCTGGGTGCACGTGGCCGAGGTGGAGTCGTTCCTCAGCACCGCCCGCCGCGCCGGGCTGCCGCTGACCGACGCCGAGGTGGACGGCTACTACGGCGAGCAGCGCCGGGTGGCGGCCCTGGTCGGGCTGGACCCGGCGGACGTGCCCGGCACCGCGGCGGAGGTGGCGGAGTACTACCGGCTGGTCCGGCCGGACCTGCGGATCACCCGGGAGGCGGCGGAGACGGCCGTCTTCCTCACCGCGCCGCCGATCCCGTGGAAGCTCAGCCTCCCGGCCCGGGTCGGGCTGAACCTCGGGCCGGCCCGGTTCGCGTACCTCGGCGTCGCCGGCACCGCGTTCGCGCTGCTACCGCCCTGGGCCCGCCGGATGTACGGCGGGCTGGGGCTGCCGACCACCGAGTTGTCGGCCGACCTCAGCGTGCGCGCCCTGCGGCTCGCCCTGGCGGCCCTGCCGCGCCGCTGGAGGGAGGGCCCGTTGCAGCAGGCCGCAAAGGCGCGGGCGGCCGGCGTCGCCGCCTGACCCCCGCCGGTCCTGGCCCGCCTCGACTGCGGGCCGGTCAGGCGGTGCGTTCCATCGCCGCCCAGGGCTCCTTGCCCGGCGTCTGCGAGCCGGTGGGGCAGGTACGGCGGTAGTCGCACCAGCCGCAGCGCGGCCCGGGTGTGGTGGGGAACGCCTCGTCGGGGTCGGCCCCGTCGGCGACGGCCCGCTCGGCGGCCATGATGTCCCGCGCGGTCTCCTCGGCGCGGGTGAGCTGCCGGGCCAGCGACTCGGCGGTGTGTTCGTGCGCCGCGACGGTGCCCGTGGGCAGGTGGTGCAGCTCCACCCGGTGGCACGGCCGGCGGAACACCCGCTCGGCGGCGTACGCGTAGAGGGCCAGCGCCTGGGAGCCGCGCGCGTCGTCGGCGTCCGTTCCGGCGCGGCCGGTCTTGTAGTCCACGATCACCAGCTCCGGGCCGTCGGGGCCGGGTCGGGAGTCGATCCGGTCGGTGCGGCCGTTGAACGCCAGCACCGCCGTCTTGACCGCCACCACCCGCTCGACGCCGACCGGGTCGGCCTCCGGATCCAGGGTGTCGACGTAGGACTCCAGCCAGCCCAGCGCCCGCCGGTACGCCTCCCGCTCCTGCTCGTCGTCGCGGTAACCGTCGCGCACCCAGGTGCCCCTGAGCAGCCCGGCCAGCGCCTCCGGGCGGCGGCGGTCGGTGGGCAGCGCATACCAGTTCTTCAGGGCGGTGTGCACGCTCGCGCCGAGCGAGTTGTGCGCCCAGGGCGGGCCCTTCGGCGGGGCCGGCCGGTCGACGTACGAGTAGCGGTAGCGGCGGGGGCAGTCCGCGTACGCGCCGAGCTTGCTGGGCGTGCAGACGAACAGCCGCTCCGGCATGCCGTCGAAGCCGAGCTGCTCGGGCTGGCCGGCGCGGGCCCGGGGGGCCCGGCCGGAGGTGGATCGTCCGGGTGAGGAGGCTCGTCGCACCCCACCGATCCTGCCACCCCGGTACGACGGCCCGTCCGACCCGGTCGGCGGGTCGGGTCGGTCGGCTCAGGCCATGTTCACGTACTGGGTGACGAAGGCGGCGACGGCGTCGGCGATGAGCTGCACGGCGATGGCCGCCAGCAGCAGGCCGGCGATCCGGGTGAGCACCTCGATCCCGCCGGGCCGCAGGATCTTGACGATCCCGCCGGAGAAGCGCAGCACGAGCCAGACCGTGAGCATCACCGCGACGATGGCCGCCGCGATGGCGCTGTAGTCGGTGGCCCCGTCGGCCCGCTGGACGAAGAGCATGGTCGCCACGATCGCGCCCGGCCCGGCAAGCAACGGGGTGCCCAGCGGCACCAGGGCGATGTTCGAGGTGGACTGCTGGGTGGGGTCGTCGGCCTTGCCCGTGAGCAGCTCCAGGGCGACCAGCACCAGCAGCAGCCCGCCGGCCGCCTGGAGCGCCGGCAGGTCCACGTGCAGGTAGGCGAGCAGGGTCTGCCCGGCCACGGCGAAGACCACGATCACCCCGAGCGCCAGCGCCACGGCCTGCCACGCCGCCCGGTGCCGGTCCCGGGCGGACAGCGGCCCGGTGAGCGCGAGGAAGATCGGCATCATGCCCGGCGGGTCGACGATGACCAGCAGGGTCACGAAGACCTCGCCGAAGAGCTTGGGATCCACCCGGACACGGTAGCCGCGCGGGTGGAGGGGGATCAGGTCAAGCGACAGGCATCACCCCGGCGGCCTCGGCCAGGATCCGCTCGTACACCTCGACGGCCGTGGTGAACGCGCCGAGCCGGACGGTCTTGTGGGTGCCGTGGAAGTCGGACGAGCCGGTGACGAACAGGCCCAGCTCGGCGGCGAGCGCCCGCACGTGCGCCCGCTCGGCCGGCGAGTGGTCCTCGTGGTCGGCCTCCAGCCCGGCGAGACCGGCCGCCGCCAGCTCGACGATCAGCCCGTCCGGCACGATCGGCCCCCGCCGGCTGGCCCTCGGGTGGGCGAGGACCGGCACGCCGCCGGCCGCCCGGACCAGCCGGACCGCCTGGAACACGTCAAGGTCCTCCTTGGGCAGCCGGTAGCGCTCCCCCAGCCAGGCCGACCCGAACGCTTCGATGGTGGTGGTCACCAGCCCGGCCCGGATCAGCGCCTGGGCGATGTGCGGCCGGCCCACCGTCCCGCCGGCCGCCCCGGCCAGGATCTCCGGCCAGCTCACCTCGACGCCATCGGCGCGCAGCAGTTCGACGATCCGCTCCCCGCGCACCTCACGGCCGGCCCGCATCCGGGCCAGCTCCGCGACCAACTCCGGGTGGTCCGGGTCGAAGAGGTACGCGAGCAGGTGCAGCGCCACCGCCGGCTCGGCCCCGTACCAGCGGCAGGAGATCTCCGCACCACGGATCAGGGTCAGCCCGGGGGGCAGCGCAGCCACGGCGGGCGCCCAGCCTGCGGTGGTGTCGTGGTCGGTGATCGCCAGCACGTCCAGTCCGGCGTCGGCCGCGGCCCGGACCAGTTCGGCCGGGGTGAGGGTGCCGTCGCTGGCCGTCGAGTGGGTGTGCAGGTCGATGCGGGCTGCCGGCCCGGGGTGCGGGGTCATCGCCCGACGCTACCCGCCGCCAGCGCGGCCCCGACCAGGGCCGGAGGTCAGGGGCGGGAGGTCAGGGGCCCACGTCGGTGACGACCACCGGCCGGCCGCCCGGATCGATGCCCGACACGGGGGCGGCGTCGGCCTGTTCCCCGGCGAGCACCCGGTCGGGGCGCACCTGCACGAGCCATCCGCGTCCGTCGACGTACCCGGCGGTCCGGGCCGGGGTCCAGGCCACCACGCCGGCCAGCGCCGGACCGGCGCGGCGGGCCACCGGCGTCCCGTCGAGGGTGTCCAGGTCGACCAGGAGCGCCCCGGCGGCCTTCGACGCGCCGGTGCGGCCGTTGGCCAACAGCCAGCGGCCGTCGGCGGAGACCGCGCCGAACCCGTCGGCGTCGAGGAGGGGCCCGCAGGCGGTACGGGTCACGGCGAGGTTCCGGGCGGGGTCGAGCAGCGCCAGGCAGGGCCGGCCGGACGTACCGGTGCTGACCACGCCGACCGCCCGGCCGTCCGGCAGTGTCCCGTGGACGGCGAGGACGGCGCCCCCGGGCCCGGCGGAGAGCCCGCCCACGGCCGGCCGCCACACCGCGTACCCGGGCCGGGTGGGGTCGAGGCGCACGAGGACGGCGTCGCCGACGAAGCCGACCGGGACGGCCGGCCCGGGGGCCGCCGTGCTGGTGATCGCGACCAGCCGGTCGCCGACGATTCCGGCGAGGGTGATCCGGTCCCCGTCCCGCCAGGCGACCTGCCGGCCGGTGGCGGCGAGTGCGATGGCCTCCGCGCCCGCGAGGAGCACCTGGCGGCTGCCACCCGGCCGCACGGAGACCAGGGCCCGGCCCGCCGCAGTCGGCCCACCCACCACCAACCAGCCGCCCTGGTCGGGGACGCGTTGGGCCCGGTCGACCGCGCCCAGCCCGAGAGGGATGCTCTCGTTCCCGGTGGTGCGCAGGGTCGTGCCGACGATCAGGTCCACGGCGGAGCCGCCCGGACCGGGGAGCGATCGGGCGGGCCCGGCCGACGGGCTCGCCACCAGGCTCGGGGCCGGGGTGGCGGTGGCCCCACGCGGGTCGCCGAGCACCACGGTCGGGGTGGTCGGGTGGCCCGCCTGCGCACCGAACTGCGCCACGCCGGCACTGACCAGCACGGTGGCCGCCCCGGCGAGGGCGATGCCGGTCAGGGTGCGGCGGCGACGGGTGCGGTTGGCGCGCCGGATGGCCAGGCCGGCCGGGTCCACGGCGAGGGGTCGGAGCGTGGCGGCCTGCCGGGACAGGGTCTCCCGGAGCGCCCGCTCCAGCTCGTCTCTCGGCACATCCATTGGACGCCCGGGGCCCCTCGTCCGGTTGTCAGCGGGGATCGGCACGCCGCTCACCGCCTCTCCGCGCCGACGGCCCGGGTCGACGCCCCGACGGCATCGGCCGGGCGACCGTCGGCCGCGACGGCGTCGGCGACCACCGGGGTGGGGGCGACCAGCGGCGCCGAGTCCCTCGGGTGGCCGCTGCGGCGTGGGGCGCCGGCGGCATGCTGGGCCTCGGCCGGCACGCGGGACGAGGCGGGTGCCGGCACGCGGGACGGCTCCCCAGCCGGCGCGGGCCGGCGCGGCGGCGTCCGGGACGCGCCCGGGTGCGGGCCGGCCCGGCCCGGAACCGGGGCGTCGGACGCCGCCGCCCGGGACGGGCGACGCGTCGCCTTCGGGCCTGCGGACCCGGGCAGGTCGGGTAGGTCGAGGGCCGCCTGCTCGCCCAGCCTGCGGCGCAGGGTGGCCAGCGCCCGGGACGTCTGGCTCTTCACCGTTCCCGGGGAGATCTCCAGCAGCGCGGCGGTCTGCGCCTCCGACATGTCCTCGTAGAAGCGCAGCACCAGCACCGCCCGTTGCCGGCTGGGCAGCGCCCTGAGGTGCCGCCAGAGCACGTCCCGGTCGAGCTGCTGCTCGATCTCGTCGGTCCCGGCCCGCTCGGGCAGCACCTCCGTCGGCCGTTCCCCGTGCCAGCGCCGCCGCCACCAGCTCGTCGAGGTGTTGACCATGACCCGGCGGGCGTACGGCTCGATCGCGTCGATCCCGCCGAGTCGCCGGCAGGCCAGGTACGTCTTGGTCAGGGCCGTCTGGAGCAGGTCCTCGGCCGTGGCCCAGTCCCCGGCGAGCAGGTACGCGGTACGCAGCAGGGCACCGGAGCGAGCCGCGACGAACTCACGGAACTCCTCCTCCAGCGGGTCCCTAACGGCCACGCCCACCTCCCGCACCCCCGTGCCCTGCTGGCAGGCTGCCACGCCGGGGCGCGTCGGTCGACGGCGATTGGTGCCTTGTTCCTCCGATGTTCGGGCGGAATTCTCAGGCCCCGTCGTCGGCCTTCGCCTCGTCCGCCTCCTTGCCCAACCGCGCCTCGACTGCCTGCGGCTCGTACATCTCCTCGACGACGCGCAGGTAGAGCTCGTTGGGGTTGGGCAGGTTCTTGATCTCGCGGAGCGCCTGGTCCTGGCCGGCGGACTCCAGCACGAAGGTGCCGTAGTTGAGCGCGCGGCCGGTCGGGCTCTGCTCGTACTTCATGTCGGTGACCCGGGCCAGAGGCATCATCGCGACCTTGCGGGTGACGATGCCGTTGACGACCATCACGCGCTTGTTAGTCAGGATGAAGCGGTCGTACCACCAGTCGGCGACCCGCCAGGCGACCCAGCCCATCACTGCGAACCAGAGCAGCACCGCGATGGTGGTCAGCGCGCCCACGTCCCGCCCGGCGAGGAAGCCCGAGAGGTAGCCGAGGACGAAGGTCGCGGCGATGCCCACCAGGATCGGCGTGGTGAGGTGGATCCAGTGCCGCTTCCACTCGCCCCGGTATCGCTCGGTGGGGAAGAGGTAGCGGGCGACGAGCGAGCTGGGCTCGTCCTCCAGCGGGAGGACCCGCCGGGGGCCCAGCGGCATGCCGGAGGCGTCGACCCGCAGGCCGGCCAGCTCATCCTCGGAGATCTGCGGCGCCTGGTAGCCGGCCTCGGGGTCGCGGACCCAGGCACGCCCGGAGCGCCCCTCGCCCGCGTACGGGCCGTCGCCGTAGCCGACGTCGTCGGAGAACGGGGGGCCGTCCGAGGGGCCAGAGTGGGAACCCGGTACATCGTCGGGCCGGACCCGGGGAATCGGCTCCGTGTCTCGGTCCCGGCGCCCCCGGTCGGGGTCGTCGGGATCGAAGGGGGGACCGGAGGGGCTTCCCATCGGCGGCTAGGCGATGAGGCTGGTGAAGAAGTCGCCGAAGCCTTGGGCGATGTCCATGATGCCGCCACCGATCGACTTGAAGACGTCTGCGGCCGAGTTCGGCCGGTAGGCGACAAAGAAGATCAAGAATGCGATACCGGCCCAGGTGAGGACCTTCTTGACCATGGCGGGCCATCCTCTCGCGCTGGCGCCGGGTCCATTTACCGCAGCGGCACCCAGAGTATCAGTAAGGTGTCGTACAGTGAATCTTTGCGTCCGTTCCCCGACAGAACGGGAGACTTGTCAGGCCTTCCCGTGCAGGTACGGGGATGGTGCGCCGTACACGAGCTCGGACGGCGTCCACTCCGTGAGGTCGCGCAACTCCACGTCCTCGGCGAGCAGATGCCCCGCACTCGCCGGCCAGGCTATCGCATGAAGCCACATTCCCCGAGCCTCGCCGGCGTACGCGCTTCGATCCGTCGGGGAATTCACGAGCCACAGTGGAGTCGGATGGCCCGCCACCCGGATCCTGGCCTGTCCGATGTGCTCCGGATGCCCGGGACCGGGTTCGTTCAACGCCTCGGCGAGTTGCGGGCCCGGATCAGGGCCCGCCATCCCGGCGAGCCGGGTGCCCAGGCCCACGCCCGGCTCCTCGGCCACGAAGACCAGATCGGCGGGGCCGCCGCCGAGCGGCTCGGGCCCGGCGCAGGCGATCGCGGTGGCCCGCACCCCGGTCCGCTCGTCGCCGGCGTACGCCACGCCGGTGAGGGTCCAGCCGGGCGGCAGTGGCCAGGGGCACCAGACCGGCGTGGCCGGCTCCGCCCCGGGCGCGGCGGCGGCGACCCGGCCCACCACACTGGCCATGATCTCCGCGCCGATGTGCTCGGGCACGTGCAACGGCGGCACCGGCCCGCAGCGCAGGCACCGCCATTCGGTGTGCATCAGGTCCGGCTCCCGCACGGATCCACCACACCTCGGACAACTCACCGCGACACTCACGTTTCCACCGTCACCCCGGATGGCGGGGCAGTCAAGTCGAGCGGCCGTTTCCCCGGCGCGTCGGGGTGGGATTCCACCGACCGTGCCCGATCACGGGCGCAGGGCCATCGGACCGACGCCCCCGCCCCGGACCCGGACGGCGCAGTGGTGTGGACCTCGGCTCAGCCGGGCGGCGGGCCGGCGTGGGCCCGGATCCACGCGTGCATCGCGATGCCGCTGGCCACCCCGGCGTTGATCGATCGGGTCGATCCGTACTGGGCGATCGAGAAGAGCTGGTCACAGGCCGCCCGGGCGGTCTCGGACAACCCCGGGCCCTCCTGGCCGAAGAGCAGCACGCAGCCGCGCGGCAGGGTGGTCGTCTCCAGCGGCCGGGAGCCGGGCAGGTTGTCGATGCCGACCACCGGCAGGTCCCGCCCCACCGCCCAGGTGACGAACTCGTCGATCGTCTCGTGGTGGCGGACGTGCTGGTACCGGTCGGTCACCATGGCGCCCCGCCGGTTCCACCGCCGCCGCCCGACGATGTGCACCTCGGCGGCGAGGAAGGCGTTGGCGTTGCGGACCACCGTGCCGATGTTGAAGTCGTGCTGCCAGTTCTCGACGGCCACGTGGAAGTCGTGCCGGCGCCGGTCGAGGTCGGCCACCACGGCCTCCCGCCGCCAGTACCGGTACCGGTCCACCACGTTGCGCCGGTCGCCCCCGGCGAGCAACTCCGGATCGTACCGCGGGTCGTCCGGCCGGTCGCCGGGCCACGGCCCCACACCGACCTCGAGCTGGTCACCGGTCACGGTCTGAAGAGGGTACGGTCCGGCCCGCCGGCCGCCGGCCGTGGGGTGCCCCGGGGCCGGTCGCGGGCCGGCGGGCGGACGGCCTGATCAGCCCAGGTCGAGCGCCCCGCCGAGCCGGTCCAGGAAGCGCCGGTCGGCCGGCACGGCGGGCATGTCCGCCGGGGCCGGGGCGCCGCCCGCGGTGACCCGGCAGACCCGGGCCGCCACCGACTGCACCCACTGCCGGTACGCGGCCGAGTCGGCGGGGTCGGCCCGGCGGCGCAGCACCCGCACCGCGGCCCGGCAGGCGGCCAGCAGGTCGACGAGGTCGGTGAGCCGGCCGGCTGGGGCGGGCGCCCCGTCGTGCCGGGCGTAGATGGTGGCCACCACTGCACGGACCAGGTCGCTGTCGAAGGCACGGCCCGCCGCCACGGCGTCCATGCCGGCGAGCCCTGCGGCGACGCCCCGCGACGGGCGCCCGGGGGCGGGCGTGGCGGCGGCCACGAGCACCCGGCCGGGCAGCCCGGTCAGCAGGTCCCACTCGGCGGCGGAGTAGACGGCGGTGGTCAGCGGCGCGGCGCGGCGGCCGGCAGAGGGCGACTCTCCGGCGACGGAGTGGCTCATGGGGACCTCCGGCGCCAGCATAAGCCTCCGACCAGGGAAAGGGCCCCAACCCCGCGGAAGACGGCGGGGAGGGCCCGGTGCCGGACGGGAGGGTCAGCGCGGCTCGGGGAAGCTGGGCCGCTCCGGGTCGACGCCCTCTCCGGCGGCGGCCGCCGCGTACTCCCGCTTGGGGACCATCACCCGGCGGCGGAAGACGCAGACCATGGTGCCGTCCTGCTTGTAGCCGCGGGTCTCCACGGAGACGATCCCCCGGTCCGGCTTCGAGCCGGACTCGCGCTTGTCCAGCACGGTGGTCTCGCCGTAGATGGTGTCGCCGTGGAAGGTCGGGGCCACGTGCCGCAGCGACTCGACCTCGAGGTTCGCGATGGCCTTGCCGCTGACGTCGGAGACGGACATGCCGAGCAGCAGGGAGTAGATGTAGTTGCCGACCACCACGTTGCGCTGGAACTGGCTCGCCGACTCGGCGTAGTGGGCGTCCAGGTGCAGGGGGTGGTGGTTCATGGTGAGCAGGCAGAAGAGGTGGTCGTCGTACTCGGTGACGGTCTTGCCCGGCCAGTGCCGGTAGACCGCGCCGACCTCGAACTCCTCGTAGTAGCGGCCGAACTGCATCGATGTCCCCTTCACGGCGGCGACGGAGTTCGGGCCAGCATGCCTTATCGAGTGTTAAGGCGGGGGCCCAGGCGGGCCGGCCGAGGAAATGTCACACCGGCGGCGGCACTTGGGGGGAGACGCAATGAGCGGCGGGGCCCTCCCCGGCACCCGCCGCCCACGCTCTGATGCGACAGATTCTGCCGTACCGCAGTGCCAAACGAACAGAGACCGACGTCACATTTATCTTTTCGTAACAATACCCTGCGTGACTAGCGACCAGTTCCGGAGCGATCTCCGCAGGTCGGATCGGCGCTTGTCAGGCATCAGATCACCGACAGGGCTCCGCCGCCCGGCCGCGCGACCATGGAAGCGCTCCCATCACGGCTCGTCACGCAAATGCGTCATGCATGTGCACGCCGCAAGCCGGGGACGACAGATGCAGGTCGATGCCCCTGGGCACCCACCCACTGTCCGGCGGGGTTTTGGCACCGGCCTGCCGGGAATTCATGGGCACCCGTCCTGGTTCCAGGAGGCGTAGCTGATTCCGCGGTGATCGGAGAGTGCAAATGGCAACCGTTGAGCTGACCACGGGGAACTTCGACGAGGTGGCGAGCAGCGACGGCATCGTCCTCATCGACTTCTGGGCCGAGTGGTGCGGCCCGTGCAAGCGGTTCGCCCCGGTCTACGAGCGCTCCGCGGGGAAGCACCCGGACATCGTCTTCGGCAAGGTCGACACCGAGGCGCAGCAGGAACTGGGCGCCAAGTTCGACATCCGCTCCATCCCGACGATCATGGCGATCCGGGACGGCGTGATCGTCTTCTCCCAGGCGGGTGCCCTGCCCGAGTCGGCCCTGGAGAACCTCATCGAGCAGGTTCAGGGCCTCGACATGGACGACGTCCGCAAGAAGCTGGCCGAGCACAACCACTGAGCCGACAACCGCGACGGCCGGGCCCCGGATCCGGGGTCCGGCCGTCGTCGCGTCCCGGGTAGGGCCGGGGCCCGGTCGGCGCGGCTGCCGGAAGCAGCGGTGGCCTGAAGTACCGGTACGGCCGGTGCCGACCGGCCGACGGAGGGACCCCTGCCAGCCCATCCATCCCGTATGGTCCTGAACCGATGGAGACGTTGACCCGCCGTGGCCGGGCGGTCCGGTTGGGCGCGAGCGCGCTCGGCCTCGCCGTGCTGCTCGCCGGCACGGCCTGGGGCAGCGACGACCACTTCCCGTTCGGCCCGTTCCGGATGTATTCCACCTCGGACCCGCCCGACGCCCCCGCCCCGGACACCCGCGTCGAGGGCGTGGACCGCACCGGCGCAGTGGTCGACCTGGGCCAGGCCACCACCGGCCTCCGCCGCGCCGAGATCGAGGGCCAGCAGAGCCGGTACGTCGCCGAGCCGGACCGGCTGCGCCAGGTCGCCGACGCGTACGCCGAACGCCACCCCGACGCCGCCGGGCTCGTCGAGGTGCGCATCGTGATCCGCTGGTACGGCATCGAGGGCGGCCGGCCTACCGGCCGCTGGGCCGACGAGACGGTGGTCAGTTGGCAGGCGGACCGGTGACCGGCTGGCTGACCGAGGCGGTGCCGCGCGGCCGGGTGGCTGCCTTCCGTACTCTGATATACCTCTTCGTTGCCGCCGACCTGGTGTTCTTCACCCCCTGGGTGCGCACCCGGGCCAGCGTGCCCGGCGAGCTGTACCAGCCGCTGCTCGTCGGCCGGGCGCTCCCGCTGCCCACCCCCACCCCGGCGCTGGTCGCCGCGATCTTCTGGGCCCTGCTGCTCCTCGCCGTGCTCGCCGCGACCGGGCGCGCCCACCGGCTGCTCGGCTGGTCGGTCTTCGCGCTCTACCTGCAGTGGATGATCATCGCGATGAGCTACGGCAAGGTCGACCACGACCGGTTCGGCCTGCTCGTCGCGCTCGCCGTGCTCCCCACCGCCGGGCGAGCCCGGCACGGAGACCCGACACGCACCGAGGCCGGCGGCTGGGCGCTGCGGGTCACCCAGATCGCGGTGATCTGCACGTATTTTCTGGCCGCGTTCGCCAAGTTCCGGTTCGGGGGGCTCGACTGGGCCACCGGCTCGGTGCTGGCTCGGGCGATCATCCGACGTGGCACCGACCTGGCCGACCTGATCGCCGGGGTGCCGTACCTGCTGCTCGTGGCGCAGTTCGGCATCCTCGCCTTCGAACTACTCAGCCCGGTGGTCTTCCTGCTGCCCGAGCGCTGGCGGCATGCCACGATCGGCTTCTTCTACTCGTTCCACCTGGTCACCATGGCGACGATCACCATCTCGTTCGCGCCGCACCTGGTGGCGATGACCAGCTTCCTGCCGCTCGAGCGGGTGCGCCCGGTGCTCTGGGCGCGTCGGCTCGGCGGGCGCCGACGCCCCGGCCCGCGCGGGACCGGCGACGCGGAGGAGCCGCAGGCCGCCCCGACCCCGACCGCGCCGGGTCAGGCGTCCGTGGTGGGCCGGCCCGCCGGGCCGTAGAGCCGTTCCCGCGCCTCCTGGGGCAACGAGCACGCGGCGGTGCCGCCCGGCAGCCGGTGCCGGTTACGGGCCACCCAGCGGTACACCGGCCAGGCCGCCGCGCGGGCCGGCCGGAACCGCAGGCCGGCCCCGGCCACCCGCCAGAGCGGGCCGCTGTCGCCGAGCAGCCTGGCAATCGCGTCCGGGCCGGCGGCCCGGGAGCCGTCCGCGCCGACCCACTGCACGGCCTCCTCGCACTCGGCCTCCGTCAGGCCCAGCGTGTCCAGGTCGGCGAACTGCCAGGGCAGCACCCGCGCCCCGGTGGGGATGCGGTGCTCGATGAACTGGGCGCACTTCGTGCAGAACGCGCAGTCGCCGTCGTAGACGAAGGTCGACGTCTCCATGGCTACATCCTCCCCCGGCCGGGCGACCGCCGGGGTCCTGGTGTCCGGCAGGTCACTTGCGCTTCATTCGCACACGTGTTCGAATGATGGCCATGCGCTGGGATGCCCTCTCCGCTCCCCCGGACGAGGGCGGTTCCGAGCGGGCAGCGCCGGCGGCTCCACCCCTGCCGCCGGCGCTGCCCGGCGCTACCCGTCCACACCCCCGGGTTCGCCGGATGACCGGCCTACCGGTTCATTCGGGCCATCACCACGAAGGTTGGCGACCTCATCGCCGACGGCACGGCCAGTCACGACTGCTTCGCTGGCAACACCTGCGGGCAGGCCGGTTAGAGTCGGCGGGTGCGTACCGCTCAGCAGATCCTCGCCGATTCCGCCGTGATCGCCGTCGTGGGCGCGTCCCGCGACCCGAGCAAGGCCGCGCACCGGGTGCCGGCGCAGATGCAGCGGCACGGCTGGCGGATCATCCCGGTCAACCCGACCGTCGACGAGCTGTTCGGCGAGCGGGCGTACGCGTCGCTGGCCGACATTCCGCACCCGGTCGACCTGGTCGACGTGTTCCGCCCGGCCCGGGACGCGGTCGACGTGGTCCGCGAGGCGGTGGCGATCGGCGCGCCTGCGGTCTGGCTGCAGCTCGGCATCGTCTCGCCGGAGGCTCGGCGGATCGCCGAGGAAGCCGGCATCGACTATGTCGAGGACCGCTGCCTCATCGTCGAGCGCGCCGCCGCCGGGCTGACCCGCCTCGGCTGATCCCAGCGCCGGTGGGGCGGCCGGCTCAGAGCTTGTACTCCTTGAGCAGGCCACGGGAGATGATCGTCTTCTGGATCTCCGAGGTGCCCTCGCCGATGAGCAGGAACGGGGCCTCCCGCATCAGCCGCTCGATCTCGTACTCCTTGGAGTAGCCGTAGCCGCCGTGGATGCGGAACGCCTCCTGGACCACCTCGGCGCAGTACTCGGAGGCGAGCAGCTTGGCCATCCCGGCCTCGACGTCGTTGCGCTGGCCGGCGTCCTTGAGCCGGGCGGCGTTGACCATCAGGGCGTGCGCGGCCTCGATCTTCGTGCCCATCTCGGCGAGCTTGAAGGCGATCGCCTGGTGCTTCGCCAGCGGCTGGCCGAAGGTCTTCCGCTGCTGGGCGTACGCGACGGCCAGCTCGAAGGCGCGGATGGAGATGCCGCAGGCGCGGGCGGCGACGTTGACCCGGCCGACCTCGATGCCGTCCATCATCTGATAGAAGCCGCGGCCGACCTTGTCCGGCCCACCGAGCACGGTGGCGGCGGGGACGGTGACGCCGTCGAGGACCATCTCGGTGGTCTCGACGCCCTTGTAGCCCATCTTGTCGATCTTGCCGGGGATGGTCAGGCCGGGCGCGGTCTCGCCGAAGCCGGGCTCCTTCTCCAGCAGGAAGGTGCTCATGTTGCCGTACACCGAGTCGGCGCCGATGTCGGTCCTGACCAGGGTGGCCACCACCGAGGAGTACGCCCCGTTGGTCAGCCACATCTTCTGGCCGTTCAGGACGTAGTTGTCGCCGTCGCGGACCGCCCTGGACCTAATCGCCGCGACGTCGGAGCCACACTCGGGCTCGGACATGGAGAACGCGCCGCGCACCTCGCCGGTCGCCATCCGCGGCAGCAGCCGGGCCTGCTGCTCGGCCGAGCCGTGCTGCGAGATCAGGTACGCCACGATGAAGTGGGTGTTGACGATGCCGGAGATCGACATCCAGCCCCGGGACAGCTCCTCGACCACCAGGGCGTAGGTCAGCAGGGACTCGCCGAGCCCGCCGTGCTCCTCGGCGATAGTGAGGCCGAACAGCCCCATCTCGCGCATCCCGTCGAGGATGTCGGTGGGGTACTCGTCGGCGTGCTCCAGCCGCTGCGCGTGCGGGATGATCTCCTTGTCGGCGAACTCCCGGACGGTTTCCAGGATCGACCGCTGCACGTCGGTCAGGCCGGGCGTCTGGGCGAGTCGGGCCATCTCAGCCTCCGGGGGGATCGGCGCATTACTCATGGGTAACTGAACGCTCGGTCAGTATCGGCCTCCTGACCGGCGAGGCCAAGGTGACCAGTCCACACAACCGCTGTGAAAAGGTTCACCGCTACGGGTAGCGTCCGCAACAGGGCAGGTCACCAGGGGTGCGCGGGAGGTACCGGATGAGTTATCCACCGCAGGAGCCGGACCAGCCGCCGTCGCCCTACGAGCCGCCGTCCGGCGAACCCGGCCAGTCGAGCCCGCCACCGGGATACGAGCAGTACGGGCAACCGGGCCAGTACGGGCCACCCCCAAGTTACGGCCAGCCCGGACCGTACGGCCAGCCCGGACCGTACTACGGCCAGCCGCCGCCCGGCCGGGGGACGAACATCCTCGCCGTGCTGTCGCTGGTCTTCGCGTTCGTCTTCCCGCCCGCCGGCATCGTGTTCGGGCACGTGGCCAAGCAGCAGCTCCGGCGCACCGGCGAGGAGGGCGACCAGCTCGCCACCTGGGGTCTGATCCTCGGCTACGTCTTCACCGCGATCGGCCTGCTGGCCTGCTGCGGTTGGATCGCGCTGACGATCTGGGGCAGCTCCGACGGCGGCAGCTCCTACAACTGACGCCCGGCCGCCGCCCGGGGCGGGTCAGCGGAACTGAGCCTCCCGCACGCTGTTGCCGCCGTCCACCACCAGCATCTGCCCGGTGATGTACGACGCGGCGGGCGAGCAGAGGAACGCGATCGCGGCGGCCACCTCGTCCGGGATGCCGGGGCGGCCCACCGGGGTGCCGAGCCCCTGCCGGATCTCCGCCACAGTGGAGGCAGCCGTGTGGATCGTCCCCGGGGCCACCGAGTTAACCGTCACCCCGTCGGCGATCATCTCCATCGCCAGCGCCCGGGTCAGGCCGACCACGCCCGCCTTCGCGGCGGCGTACGCCGCCTCGGTGGGCAGGGCGTTGACCGGGCCGGCGGTGGCCGCCAGGTTGACGATCCGCCCCCAGCCACGCTCGGCCATCCCGCCGATGAACGCGCGGCTGCACAGGAACGCGGTGGTGAGGTTCCGGTCGATCTCGCCGCGCCACTCCGCGTAGCTGAGCTGGGCCACCGGGCGCAGCACCTCGGGGCTGGCCCGGCTGGCCAGGCCGGCGTTGTTGACCAGCACCTCCACGTCGCCGAGCTGCTCGGCGACCGCGTCGGCGAGCGCCCCGACCTCCGACTCGTCGGTGAGGTCGGCGACGAACCCGGTCACCCCCAGCTCGCCGGCCCGTTCGTGGATGCGCCGGGTGGTGGACACGATGGCCACCCGGGCGCCCAGGTCGGCCAGCCGACGGGCCGTGGCGTACCCGATGCCGTCGGGGCTGCCGGCCCCGGTGACCAGGGCGACCCTGCCGTCGAGCCGCATGGTGACGGGGTCGGCCAACGGCGCCGGGGCGTCCTGGTCGGCCGGTGCCGTCGCGGCGGTGACCCGGCCGCGGCGGGCCAGGCCCGGTCGGCTCGCGTCCCGCCGCGGTCGGCTTCCGGAACGGTCCGCGGAACGCGCGTCTGCTGCCATGCCGCGATCCTGCCCGCTGCGCCCCCGCCGAGCAACGCGGCACCCGGTAACGGGGGGCGCCGGTTCTGGGCGGGCCTGGCTACCCTGACCGCGCACCCTCGACAGACGGAGAGAACCGATGACATATCCGCCGCCGTCCGGCACCGACCCCTGGTCCCAGCCGTCCACCCCTCCGGTCGACCCCACCCTGCCGGTCAGCGGGCAGCCTGTCCCCGGCCAGCCGACGGGCGCGGACCCGTACGCGCCCGTCGACCCGTACGCGGGGATGAAGTCGGAGCAGCCCGCGCCGGTCGCCGCCGACCCGTACGCCGTGCCCGGCTACGCACCAGCCGGCTACGCACCCGCCGGCTACCCACAGGCCGGCTACCCCGGGTACGGGTACCCGCAGCCGCCGAGGACCAACGGCATGGCCATCGCGGCGTTGGTGCTCGCCCTGGTCGGCTTCGCGTCCTGCATCACCGCGCCGGTCGGCGCGATCATGGGCCACGTCGCCCAGAAGCAGATCCGGCAGACCGGCGAGGGCGGTGAGGGGATGGCGAAGGCGGCCATCATCATCGGCTGGATCCTCACCGGCCTGATGGTGCTGGGGATCATCTTCTACATCGTGATGATCGTCATCGCGATCTACGCGAGCAACACGAGCAGCAGCTACTGACGCGCGGCCGGCACGACGGTCCGGTGCCGCCCCGGGGCCCGGGGCGGCACCGGCTCACCCTGCCGTGGGCGTGAAGCTGGAGGTGCGGGTCAGCCCGGCCGCGCGGCCCTTGGCCGCGATCACCAGGGCCATCTTGCGGGACGCCTCGTCGATCATCTCGTCGCCGAGCATCACCGCGCCGAGCCGGCCGCCCGCCTCCGAGGTGTAGTGCTCGTACGCGTCGAGGATCAGCTCCGCGTGGTCGTAGTCGGCCTGGGCCGGCGAGTAGACCTCGTTCGCGGCATCGATCTGCCCGGGGTGCAGCACCCACTTGCCGTCGAAGCCCAGCGCGGCCGACCGCCCGGCCACCTCCCGGAACGCGTCGACGTCCCGGATCTGCAGGAACGGGCCGTCGATGGCCTGCTTGTCGTGCATCCGGGCGGCCATCAGGATGCGTATCAGGATGTAGTGGTACGGGTCGCCCGGGTAGTCGGGAATGAGCGCGCCCACCACCAGGGACTTCATGTTGATCGAGGCCATGAAGTCGGCCGGCCCGAAGATGATGGTCTCCACCCGGGGCGACGCGGCGGCGATGGCGTCGACGTTGACCAGGCCGGCGGCGTTCTCGATCTGGGCCTCGATGCCGATCCGGCCGACCTGGAGGCCGAGGGTCTTCTCGATCTGGGTGAGGGTCAGGTCCAGCCACTGCACCTGGGCGGCGTTCTGCACCTTCGGCAGCATGACGCAGTCCAGGTTGGCGCCGGCCCCCTCGACGACCTCGATCACGTCCCGGTACGTCCACGGGGTGGTGAGGTCGTTGACCCGGACCACCCGGGTCTTGCCGGCCCAGTCGCCCTCGTTGAGCGCGGCCACGATGTTCTTGCGCGCGTCCGGCTTGGCCAGCGGGGCCACCGCGTCCTCCAGGTCCAGGAAGACCTGGTCGGCGGGGAGACCCTGGGCCTTGCCGAGCATCTTGACGCTGGAACCGGGCACGGCGAGGCAGGACCGGCGGGGGCGACCGACAGCGGCCATGGATGCGCTCCTTCCCGCGTCGGCGGACGGCCGACGGGCTGACGGGGCCCGCCGCGCCGGCGGACTTAACGATCGCAAAGGTGTTTGTGACGCCACGGTAACCTCGTGCCGTGACCGGGGTGAATGGACCTGTGGAAGATCTCACTGGGCGTCGGATCGTGGTGGTGACCGGGGCAAGCTCCGGCATCGGGCTGGCCGCCGCCGTGGACCTGGCGCGTCGCGGCGACCAGGTGGCACTGGTCGGTCGGGACCCGGCCCGCCTCCAAGCGGCCGGCGACCGGGTGCGGGACGCCAGCGGCGAACGGCCCGAGCTGTTCCGGGCCGACTTCGCGGTCCTCGACGACGTGCGAGGGCTGGCGGAACGGCTGCGCGCCGCGTACGACCGGATCGACGTGCTGGCCAACAACGCCGGGGCGATCGTGCTGCGTCCGATCACCACCATCGACGGGTTCGAGCTGTCGATGCAGGCCAACCACCTGGCCCCGTTCCTGCTCAGCACCCTGCTACGGGATCGGGTCGGCAGGCTGGTGGCCACCGCCTCCGGGGCGCACCGCAGCGGCGTACTGGACCCGGACGACCTCAACGCCACGCTGCGCGGCTACCGGCCGATGCGCGCGTACGGCACCAGCAAGCAGGCGAACATCCTGTTCACCGCCGAGGCGGCCCGACGGTGGCCGGAGATCCCCGCGTACTGCTTCCACCCTGGTGTGGTGCGGACCCGGTTCGGCGCGGACAGCCGGCTGGTGGCCCTGGGCATGCGGGTCCTGCCGTTCCGCAGCCCGGAGAAGGGCGCCGAGACGCTGGTCTGGCTCGCCGACCAGGAGCCGGCCAGGCTGACGTCCGGCGGCTACTACGCCGACCGGCGGCCCCGCCGCCCGCTGCGCAAGGCCGCCGACCCGCGGCTCGCCGCCCGCCTCTGGGCCGCCAGCGCGAAGGCGGTCGGCGTCGACGCCGGGTAGCCCACCAGCCGCCACGCGGCGGTGACTAGCGGCCGGCTGGCCGGGTACGCCGTTCCCATGGGTAGCGAGAAACACAACAAACACGACAGCGGGGGCGAGTCGGCCCAGGCCCGGCGGCATCCCGGCAGCGGGGCTCCGGGCCGGCAGGGCTCGGAGGTCGAACGCTCGCCTAGGCGCCGCCACGAGCGGGCGGCGACCGGAACCTCCGGCAGCGAGCGCGACCACGGCCGGTCCAAGGTCACCCACGAGGGGCGCGTCCACCGCCAGGGTTCGGGCTGACCAGGCCCGCGCGCGGGTGTGGCACGGCCGGCCCGATGGCACACCCGCCGCGCCGGTCGCGCCCTCCTCACCCGGGCAGGTGCACCGGGACGCTGGTCACCACCACCCCGGCCAGCTCCCGCAGTGCCCGACGCAGCCGCCGCTCCACCTGGCTGTGCAGCGGCCGGTGCCAGCGGTGGCGCAGTACCACCTCGGGCACGATCACGGTGAGCACCAGGTCGGCCCTGGAGGCGTGCAGCGCCTCCAGGTAGCGGGCCAGCGGCCCGATCACCGCCCGGTACGGCGACACGATCGTCTCCAGCCGCAGGTGGTCCCCCCATGCCTCCCACTGCCCACGGAACCGGTCGGCCTCCTCCTCGTTCGGGGCGAGGTGCACCGCCAGGGTCGGCTGCCCGAGCGACGCCGCGTACGCGAGGGCGCGCAACGACGCCCGGTTGAGCCGAGCCACCGGCACCACCACCAAATGCCGGATCTGCTGTGGAATCTCCTGCCCCTCGGCCGGCAGGGGCGGCCCGGGGGATGCCGGGGGAGTTCCGGGCGGGCGCGGCGCCAGTGCGCCGTCCAGCCGCCGGTAGTGCCGCTGCACCCGGTGGAACAGCAGCACCAGCAACGGCACGGCGACGACCACCACCCAGGCGCCCTCGGCGAACTTGGCGACCGCGGCGGTCAGCAGGATCAACCCGGACAGTGCCGCACCGACCGCGTTGACCGCCAGCCGATGCCGCCAGCGCGCCCCGCGCCGGCGGTGCCAGTGCACCACCATCCCGGCCTGGGAGAGGGTGAACGCCAGGAACACCCCGACCGCGTAGAGCGGGATCAGCGCCTCGGTGTGCCCCCCGAATACGACGAAGACGAGCGCCGCCGTGACGGAGAGGGCGACGAGGCCGTTGCCGAACGCCAGCCGGTCCCCCATGTGCAGGAACCGGCGCGGGGCGTGCCCGGCCCGAGCCATGAAGAACAGCAGCCGGGGAAAGTCGTTGAAGGCGGTGTTCGCGGCCAGCAGCAGGATCAGCGCGGTGGCCGCCTGCACCAGCGCGTACCAGGGGCCGGTGGGGAAGATGGTCCGGGCGAGCTGGGACAGCAGCGTCTCCCCCGGCCTGGGCGCCAGGCCGTTCAGGTGGATCAGCACGACGATGCCGGCGAACAGGACCACCAGCATGGCGACCATCCAGCTCAGGGTGGTGCGCGCATTGCGCCACTCCGGCGGGCGGAACGCCGGAACCGCGTTGGACACCGCCTCGATGCCGGTCATCGACACCGCCCCGGAGGAGAACGCCCGCAGCACCAGCAGCAGGCCCAGCCCTTCGGCCGCCGGCACGTCCGGCGGCGGCAGCGCCGTGAACCCCCGGCCGGCCGCCTGGAAGAAGCCGGCGCCGAGCACCGCCAGCAGCGCGACGACGAAGGCGTACGTGGGGAGCACGAAGATGTTCCCGGCGGTACGGATGCCGCGCAGGTTGCCGGCCAGCAGCACCGCGATCATCAGCACGCCGAGCGGAACGGTGAGCCCGGTGAGCCCCGACAGAGCCGAGGTGACCGCGTGGATGCCGGCGGCCACCGACACCGACACGGTCAGCACGTAGTCGATCATCAGCCCGGCCGCCGCGGCGAGCCCGGCCCCTGCGCCCAGGTTGTCGCCGGCCACGATGTACGAGCCGGCGCCGTGCGGGTAGGCCGGGATGGTCTGCCGGTAGGAGATCCCGACCGCGACCATCAGCAGCACCAGCAACGCGCCCAGCGGCAACGACAAGCCCAACGCGGCGCTGCCCGCCAGCACCAGCACGGTCAGCATGGCCTCCGGCCCGTACGCCACCGAGCTGAGCAGGTCGGAGGAGAGCACCGGCAGGGCGACCAGCTTGCGCATCCGCTCGTACAGCACGGCCGCGCTGCTCAGCGGCGGGCCGAGCGCCCCCCGGCGCAGTCGGGCGAGGCCTCGACCGAGGCGGGAGTCGGGCAGGTTCGCCGGCTCGGTGGCGACCAGTTCATCGGGCTCCCCGACCTGGAACATCTCGATCGGTGCCAGCCGGCCGAACCGGCTCGGGGCGGGCCGGCGGCGGTACTGCCCGAGGGTCGGGTCCACCGGCAGTTCACCCGCCGGCCCAGGCCGGTCCGGCCGGGCCACCCGCCACCGGTCCCCGATCCGGCGCAGCGACCCCAGCTCCTCCGGCCCCAGGGCCGGGAACTCCGCCGCCGGGGTGACGACCGTCCCCTCCCCACCGCCTTCGCCCATCCCACCGCCCCTCTCCCCTCGCACTGTCGCCGAAGAGGTGCGCCGGGGCGGGCGGAACCGCGACACCCGCCGCGGAAAGTACGCGGAGTCAGGCCGGCGGACGCTCGGCGAGCGGGGTGGCGTCGGCGGGCAGCGGGGTGGGGACGACCCGGCGGCCGGCGCGCGCCCCACCGAGCACCACCACGACGACGCCCACCAGCAGCAGCGCGAGCCCGGGCAGCGCGGTGGCCCGGGGGAGCTGGCCGAGCCAGGCCCAGGCGATCAGGGCGGCCCCGGGGGCCTCCAGCAGGATCAGCACGCTGACCGTGGTCGCCGGGATCCGGCGCAGCGCGTAGTTGAACATCGAGTGGCCGAGGAGCTGGGCGCCGCCCACCAGGGCGAGGATCGCCAGCCACGTGCCGGCGTCCCAGCCGCCCAGCCGCACCCCGCCGACCAGGCAGACCCCCAGCAGGACCAGCGCGCACATCCCGTAGCAGACGGTGGTGTACGTGGTGGTGCTGACGGTGCTGCGGGCCCGCTCCCCGAGGGCGGTGTAGACCGCGGCGAACATGCCACCGGCCAGCGCGAGCAGGTCGCCGGCGAACGCCGGGCCGGAGACGCCGAGGTCGGCCCCCGAGGCGAGCGCCGCGCCGCCGACCGACACCCCGATGCCGGCCCAGACCGCCATCGGCAGCCGGCGTCCCTGACCCCGGGCGATCAGCCCCTGCCAGACCGGCTGGGTGGCGACCAGGGCGGTGGCCGCGGCAACGGAGGCGAGTCGGACGCTCGGCATCCAGGCGGCGAAGTGGGCGGCCAGCGCGACCCCGGAGAGCACGCAGTACCAGCCCTCGCGCCGGCCCGCGCCGACGGTCAGTGCCCGGAACTCGGCCCGCCGCCGGGCCAGCGCGAACGGGCCGAGCACGCCGACCGAGAGCAGGTTCCGCCAGAAGGCGATCGCCAGGGCCGGCGCGGCCGCGAAGGCGATCAGCGGCGCGGACGAGGAGACCGCGACGACGGCCAGGGCGACGACGCCGACGGTCGGCGCGTCGACCGGCGGGCGGTGCTGCGGGGGTACGGACACGAAAAGCAATCCTCACACGGCACAGGGCAGCACAGAACGTCATCGTCCGGTTACGATCAAGGAATTCCGTCGGCGACCCTCCCCCTTGACGCCCGGAGGCACCTCTCCATGCCCGTCTTCCATGCGGTGCTGTTCGACTTCTTCGGCACACTCACCCGTTCCGTGCAGCGCGGCGCGGCCCACCGGTTCACCGCCGAACTGCTCGGTTGCCCGGTCGAGGCGCTCGCCGCAGTGCTCGACCGCAGCTACTACGAGCGCGCCAGCGGGCGGTTCGGCGATGCCGAGGCGACCCTGCGCTGGGTCTGCGATCAGGCCGGGGTGGACCCGCCGGAGAACGCGCTGCGCGCAGCGGTCCGGTCCCGGCACCGGGCGGTCCAGGCCGACACCCGGCTGCGCGACGAGGCGGTGCCCGTGCTGGCGGCGCTGCGCCGGCGCGGCCTGGGCACCGGGCTGGTCAGCGACTGCACCCACGAGCTGCCGGCGTTCCTGCCCCAGCTGGCCGTCGACCCGCTGCTCGACGTGCGGGTCTTCTCGGTGGAGGTCGGTCGCTGCAAGCCCGACCCGGCGCTCTACCTGGCCGCGTGCCGGCTGCTGGGGCTGCCGCCGACCGACTGCCTGTACGTCGGCGACGGGGGCAGTCGGGAGCTCACCGGCGCGGAGCAGGCGGGCCTGACGGCGGTGCGGCTGGCGGCCCCGGACCTGGCCGAGCACATGGTGTTCGACGCCGAGCCGGACTGGACGGGGCCCGTGCTCCGCTCGCTGACCGAGGTCATCGACCTGGTGGACCCGGCCGCCGTGCCGGCCTGACCCGCCACGCGGCCGGCTCCGGCCACCCGGCTCCGGCCGGCTCCCGCAGTTCCGAGATGAGCCGGAGCCTCAGCGGCGACGGACCCGGTGCAGGCGGAACGGCCTGCGGGTGGCCCGGACCACCGGGGCCGGCCGGGGCGGCTCGGCGAGCGAGGAGTCCGGGAGCCGGTCGCCGGTCGCCGGCTCGCCGGCCGGGGTCAGCCGGACCAGGGCGCAGCCCTCGGCGGCCCACCGCCGCACCAGGTCGGCCGTTGGGCCGGGGGCGTTCAACCGCTTGCCGGCCACCGTCGGGGCCAGGGCCGTCCACTCCTCGGTGCCGGGTGCCACCCGGGTCACCCGGGCCGGCCAGGTGACGATCCGCCCGCCGTGGTCGCCGCGCAGGGTGACCTGCGCCTCGGCGGCCTCCGCCAGGCCGGGAGCCGGCTGCTCGCCAGGGCCGCTCACCACCAGAAGCGACCCCTCGACCGGTACGCACCACAGCGCCCGCGACGGCTCGCCCGCGACGCCCACCCAGGCGACGGCGGCCTTCTTCACCGCCTCGTCGACCAGGGGCGTCGCGACCCGCTCGTCCACCTCGTCCGTCACCCCGGCATCCTCCCGCATCTCCGTGGGCCCGCGCGACCGCACCGCCACCACGGGCCGCACCGCGCTGGCCCGCGCCGGCCCGCCGAGCCGGCTCCACGCGCCGGCCCCACGCTGTCCCGGGCGTCGACGCGGACCCCGGCGGACCGCTCAGCCGACGAAGGGCGGGACGGCGATCTCGCCCCGGGCCACCGCCATCACGTCGCCGGTCACCGTGGCGCCCACCGCGGCGCCGTGGGCGGCCGTGACCGTGCAGGCCAGGAAGGACGGGCGGTTGATCTCCGCGCCCTGCCGGACTGCATAGGAGGAACGGCTGTCGCCCGGGAGCAGGCCGCTGGCGACCAGCCACACGCCGAGCCCGAGGGCGGCCGATCCGGTCGCCGGGTCCTCCGTTACGCCGTGCCCGGGCACGAAGACCCGGGCGTGCGCGGTTTGCGAGTCGGCTTCCCAGGAGAAGACGCTGATGTGCTCGATTCCGTACCGCTCCGCCGCCGCCGCGTTCAACCGGGCGCGGGCCACCGCGTCCGGACGCACCGGCAGGTACGGGAACTCCAGCCCGCAGCCGGCCACCCGGGGGGCCGGGCCGGCGTGGTCGTCGGCGGCGAGGCCGGTCATCTCCAGCAGCGGCTCCAGGTCCAGCTCGGGGCCGAGGGTGGGAATGCCGCCGGTCAGGGTCGCGCCGGTCGCGGTCACCTCGATCGGCAGCACCCCCGCCCCGCACTCCTGGGTGACCTGCCCCACACCGAACATCCCGCGCCGGCTCGCGGTCACCGCCGCGCCGACGCTGGGGTGCCCGGCGAACGGCAGCTCGTCGGTGGGGGTGAAGATCCGCGCCCGGTAGGTGACCCCGACCTGCGTGGGTGGCAGCACGAACACCGTCTCGGACAGGTTGAACTCCAGCGCGAGCGCCTGCATCTGCTCGGTGGCCAGCCCTTCGGCGCCGAACACCACGGCCAGCGGGTTGCCGGCGAAGGGGCGGTCGGTGAAGACGTCCACGATCTCGTACGCCAAGGTCGACATGTTGATAAACAGTAGGCGCTTAGGCTGGTGCCCGTGAGCACGCCGAACCGGGTCTACATCGCCCGACTCGCCGGAGTCGCCGTCTTCGACCCGAACGGTGACCAGGTAGGACGGGTGCGGGACGCGGTCGCCCGGATCCGGCTGACCCAGCGCCCGCCCGAGGTGGTGGGTCTGGTGGCGGAGATGTCGATGCGCCGGCGGATCTTCCTGTCCATCAACCGGATCACCTCCATCGAGGCCGACGCGGTGGTGCTCGGCACCGGCACCCTCAACCTGCGCCGGTTCGAGAAGCGCCCCAACGAGCTGCTGGTGCTCCAGGAGCTGCTGGACCGGCGGGTGCAGATCGACCCGGGCGGCCAGCCGGGTGCGGTGGTCGACGTGGCGATGGAGTGCAGCCGGGGCGGCGAGTGGTCGCTGACCCGGGTGGCCGTCCGCGAACACACCGGCCGGCTCACCCGCCGTGGCCAACTCCAGCAGGTCGACTGGGACCGGGTACGCGGCCTGAGCGGCATCGGCGAGAACCGGGGCACGGCGAACCTGCTCGCCGTGCTGGAGGACCTGCGACCGGCCGACCTGGCCAACGCCCTCCAGGATCTGCCCGACGCCCGGCGGAACGAGGTGGCGGCGGCGCTGGACGACGAGCGGCTGGCCGATGTGCTCAGCGAGCTGCCCGAGCACGACCAGGTGGAGATCCTCGCCGCACTGGACCGGGAGCGGGCCGCGGACGTGCTGGAGGAGATGGACCCGGACGACGCCGCCGACCTGCTCAACGAACTGTCCCCGCCCGAGCAGGACGTGCTGCTCGACCTGATGGAGCCGAACGAGGCCGACCCGGTGCGCCAGCTGCTGAAGTACAGCTCCGGCACGGCCGGCAGCGTGATGACCTCGGAGCCGGTGATCCTGCCCCCGGACGCCACGGTCGCCGAGGCCCTCGCCCGGATCCGGGAGGAGCAGCTCTCCCCTGCGGTGGCCGCCCAGGTCTTCGTGACCCGCGCGCCGATGACCACCCCGACCGGTCGTTACCTGGGCATGGCGCACTTCCAGCGGCTGCTCCGCGAGCCGCCGGCCGACCTGCTCGGCGGGGTGGTGGTCAACGACATCGACCCGCTGCGCCCCGCCACCCCGCTGCCGGAGATCACCCGCCGGATGGCCATGTACGACCTGGTCGCCATGCCCGTGGTGGACCGGGCCAATCGGCTGCTCGGCGCGGTCACGGTCGACGACGTGCTGGACCACTCGCTGCCGCGCGACTGGCGGGACCGGGATGCCGAGTCCGCCCCGGGCGGGCCCGTGGTGCTGGACGGCACGGATGAGTGAGCAGCGTCGGGCCGAGCGGCTGGACCAGCCGCGCGAGCCCCGGGGGGTGAAGCTGCCCCGGTTCGACGCGGAGGCGTTCGGCCGCTGGTCCGAGGGGATCGCCCGGGGCATGGGCACGGCCAACTTCATCGTCTACATGACGGTGGTGATCGCCGCCTGGTTCGTCTGGAACACGCTGGCCCCGGCTGACCTGCGGTTCGACCCGTACACGTTCACCTTCCTGACCCTGGTGCTCTCCCTCCAGGCCTCGTACGCGGCGCCGCTGATCCTGCTCGCGCAGAACCGGCAGACGGACCGGGACCGGGTGGCGCTGGAGGAGGACCGGCGCCGGGCGACGATGCAGAAGGCGGACACGGAGTACCTGGCCCGGGAGGTTGCCGCGCTGCGGATCGCCTTGGGCGAGGTGGCGACCCGGGACTTCCTCCGCTCGGAGCTGGCCCGGCTGGCCGAGGAACTGGGCCGGCAGCGACTGGAGCGCCGGCAGCAGGACAAGCCGGCCCCCCGCGAGGCTGCGGAGTCCCGCGTGGCCGGGGCGCCCCGCAGTCGCGGGGAACAGCGCGGTCGCGGGGAACAGCGCGGTCGCGGGGAACAGCGCGGTCGCGGGGAACAGCGCGGAGGGGAGCCTCGTGGGGCGGAGGAGCCTCTTGGGGCCGAGGAACCGCCTGGGGCCGGGGGGTCTCGTAGGGCCGGGGAGCCTCTCGACGAGCCGATCGACGAGCTGGACGGCGACTTCAGCCAGGACGGCCGCCCGGAGGGCCCGGCGCAGGAACGCTGACAGCCGGCCCGGGAACGGTCCGGCCGGGACCCCGCCGGCCTAAGGAGATCGGGTCGGGGCCACCCGCCGTCCGGCGGGCCGGAGCGGTGATCGTCGGGGTCATCGATTCGCTCACACCGGTCCTGCCAGCGGCAGGCGCGGATCGCCCCCGACGTAGCATTGCGGGCATGTCAGCACCCGTCAGCACCGTCGAGGATGCCGTCCAGGCCGCCCTGGCCACCGTCGACGACCCGGAGATCCGCCGGCCCATCACCGACCTCGGCATGGTCCGCTCCGCCCAGGTCGGCGACGACGGCGTGGTCCGGGTCGAGCTGCTGCTCACTGTGGCCGGCTGCCCGCTGAAGGACAAGCTGCGCACCGACATCACCGCCGCCGTGGGCGCGGTGCCCGGGGTGACCGGGGTGGAGATCGAGTTCGGGGTGATGAGCCCCGAGCAGCGCCAGGGTCTCCAGGCGAAGCTGCGCGGCGGCGGTGCCGCCGCGGAGCCGGTGATCCCGTTCGCCCAGCCCGGCTCCCGCACCCGCGTGTACGCGGTGGCCAGCGGCAAGGGCGGCGTGGGCAAGTCCAGCGTCACGGTCAACCTGGCCGCCGCGCTGGCCGCCCGGGGCCTGTCTGTGGGCGTGGTGGACGCTGACATCTACGGACACTCGGTGCCCCGGATGCTCGGCACGGACGCCCGCCCCACCCGCGTCGAGGACATGATCATGCCGCCGCAGTCGCACGGCGTGAAGGTCATCTCGATCGGCATGTTCACCGCCGGCAACGCCGCCGTGGTGTGGCGCGGCCCGATGCTGCACCGGGCGTTGCAGCAGTTCCTGGCCGACGTCTACTGGGGCGAACTGGACGTGCTCCTGCTGGACCTGCCCCCGGGCACCGGCGACGTGGCCATCTCTCTGGCCCAGCTCCTGCCGAACGCGGAGATCCTGGTGGTGACCACCCCGCAGGCCGCCGCCGCCGAGGTGGCCGAGCGGGCCGGCGCGATCGCGTTGCAGACCCACCAGCGGGTGGTCGGCGTGATCGAGAACATGTCCTGGCTGGAGCTGCCCGACGGCACCCGGATGGAGATCTTCGGTTCCGGCGGCGGCGAGGCGGTCGCCGAGTCGCTGACCCGGACGATCGGCGCCCAGGTGCCGCTGCTGGGTCAGATCCCGCTGGACACCCGGGTCCGGGAGGCCGGCGACGCCGGCAACCCGATCGTGCTGGCCGAGCCGGAGTCGCCGGCGGCAAAGGCCCTGGACAGGATCGCCGACCGGCTGGCGGTGCGGCGGGAGTCCCTGCTCGGCAAGCCGCTCGGCCTCAAGCCCGCCGGCCGCTGACCCGGCCACCCGTCGTACGGAACGGGGGCGGCGCGCTCGGACGGAGCGCGCCGCCCCCGTTCGGCTACCAGCCCGGGGCGGGCCGGTCAGGTGGCGTCGTCGTAGCTGGCCGTACGGGGGGCGGGGGCCGTCGCGGCACCGCCCGCAGCCGAACCGCCAGGGGCCTTCTTCCGCAGGTCGACCGCAGCCGCCACGTCCTTGAGGTCGTCGTGCACGCCGGTGACGTCGGCCCGCAGGTTGTCGTACACGCCCTGGAGGGGCTTCCGGATCGCCTGCTCGTCTTCCTCGCTGAGCAGGTGCTTGCGGATGAACGCCTTCGGGTGCAGGTCCTCAAGCTGAATGTCGGTGCCCAACTCGCGGCTCAGGTCGCCGGTCGCGTTGCGGGCCATGGCGCGCAGGTTGCGAACCATCCGCAGCCCGTCGTTGATCACGACAGGCAGCCGGTCACCGAAGATCAACAGCGCCAGGAGCAGCAGCGCACCGATCTCCCACCAGTTCAGGTTTTCGAACACTGCTGGGCCTCCTCGTCGGCGTCAGGCCAAGACTACGCACGTCGGGCACCCGACCGGGAGGGGGTAACGGGTCTCACTTGGCGTCCGCGGCGAGGGTCACCGACGCGTTCTGCCGGCTCGACCCACGTCGATACTCCACGGTCACCACCGACCCCGGGGCGAACTTCCGCACCAGGGCGATCAGGTCGGTGGGGTCGGTCAACGGGCGGCCGTTGAGCCGCAGGATGACGTCCCCCGCCCGCAGCCCGGCCCCGGCCGCCGGACCGCCCGGTTCCACCGCCGCCAGCCGTACGCCGCCCGCGCCGCCGCTGGCCGCGCCGGTGCCGCCGACCTGGGCGCCGATCACCGTGCGCCGGGCCTTGCCGGTGCCGATGATGTCCTGGGTGACCCGTTTCGCCTGGTTGATCGGGATGGCGAAGGCGAGTCCGATGTTGCCGGCCTCCTGGCCGTCGGCCACCAGCGACTTGATCGTCGAGTTCACCCCGACCACCCGCCCCGCCCCGTCCACCAGCGGGCCGCCGGAGTTGCCGTGGTTGACCGCCGCATCGGTCTGGATGGCCGCGTAGTAGCGGGTGGGGCCGCCTGGCTCGCCGGCCTGCATCGTCCGGTCCACGGCGCTCACGATGCCGGCGGTCACCGTGTTGGCCAGCGACAGCGGCGAGCCGACGGCCAGCACCGGATCGCCGACCGCGAGCGCGTCGGAGTCGCCGAACTCCACCGGCCGCAGGCCGGTGCGGGACACCTTGATCACCGCGATGTCGGACTCCGGGTCCTGGCCGACCACGGTGGCGGCGGCGGTGCTGCCGTCGTTGAAGACCACCGTCGCCTTGCCGGCGCTGCCGGCGACGACGTGGTCGTTGGTGACCACGTGCCCATCGGCGCTGACGATGAAGCCGGAGCCCTCGCTGGTGCCGCCCAGGCTGGCCACCCGGATCGTCACCACGCTGGGCAGGACCTTCTCGGCGACCCCGGCCAGCGACTCCGGCCGGCGCTGGGCGAGCGCGGGCGGGTCGGTGGCGCCGGCACCGAGCACGACCCCGCCGGTCACGCCGCCGCGCACCGCGAAGGCGTACCCGAGGGCACCGCCGAGGGTGCCGGCGAGCAGCGCGGTGATCAGTGGGATCAGCAGCAGCTGGCGCAGGGCCGGCCGGCCGGGCGCGTCCGGGTCGGTGACCGGCTCCGGCTCGGCGTCGGCGTCCCCGACCGGGCCGGGCACGACCACCGCCGCGGGGGCGTACGGGTCCCGCCACGGGTCGGCGAGCGCGTCGGACCACCAGGGGGAGCTCGTCGGGCCGCCAGGAGGGCCGCCAAACGTCCCCGGGGACCCGGCCGGCGTCCCCCCGCTCCCCGGCGGGCCCGCCGGGGTCGGAGTTCCCCCGGGCTGGCGCCAGTCCCAGCCGTCGGTCACGTAGGCCTCCCAGTCGTCCCCGGCTCCCCCGCTTCGGACCGGCACGGGAGGCCGGTCCCGACGACGGGGGATACCGCATCCAGGATTACACGAATGCCGTGAGTGCAGTCAGGGGTTGCCGTCCGTGATCGTCGGCCGGCAACCCCGTCCGGGCACACCCACGTGATCGTCCGAGACCGGACTCGCGGCTGCATCCGTCCGGCCCCGCCTCTAGGCTCATAGCGCCAACCCGCCCCTGACGGAGGTGTCCTATCGCCACGGCCGCCAGTTCCGGCAGCTCGACGATCCAGACGTTGCAGTTCGCCGAGTCGTACGTCACCGAAGACCTCGTGCTGCGGACCGCCCGCAGCCTCGCCCACGAGGTGGGCCTCGACGCGGTGACCCCGGGTGCGGGGGCGGCACTGCGGCTGCTCGCCGCCGCCGGCAGTGCCCGGGCGGTGGTGGAGATCGGCACCGGCACCGGGGTCAGCGGGGTGTGGCTGCTGCGCGGCATGCGCGCGGACGGCGTCCTCACCACGATCGACGTGGAGGTGGAGCACCAGCGGATCGCCCGCCGGATCTTCGCCGAGGCGGGCTTCGCCGCCGGGCGTACCCGGATCATCACCGGCCGGGCGCTGGACGTCCTCCCCCGGCTGGCCGACGGCGCGTACGACCTGGTCTTCGTCGACACCGAGGCCACCAGCTTCAGCTCCTGCGTGGATGCGGCGCTGCGGCTGCTGCGCCCCGGCGGGGTGCTCGCGCTGTACGGCACCCTGGCCGGCGGCCGGATCGGCGACCCGGCCGCCCGGGACGTGGAGACGGTGACCACCCGGGAGACGATGAAGGCGATCCGCGAGTCCGAGCACTGGACGCCTGCGCTGCTCCCCGTCGGGCACGGACTGCTCGCCGCGGTCAAGTGCTGAGCGGCCACCGCCCGCTCGCCCCCGGCTGCCGCTGAGCCACGGGGTGCCCGCCCCGATCAGCGGCCCTCCGCCATCCGCGGCCCGGCGCCACCCGCTCAGCGGCGACGCCGGGCCGGGCGGCACGAAAGCGGGCCGACCGGGGATGTTGGGCCGGTGGGTGCCACGGCGGGGCGGTCAGTCAATGGTGCCGAGCCAGCGCAGCAGGCCCCGGACGCCCCAGCCGGTGGCGCCCCGGGACAGCTCGGCGGCGTCGCCGTCGGCCCAGGACGGCGCTGACATGTCGATGTGCAGCCAGCGCCCCCGCAGGTCGCCGGTGAACTCGCGCAGATAGAGCGCGGCCAGCACCGAGCCGGCACCCTGGTTGGGGGCGCTGTACAGGTCGGCCACCTCGCTGCCGAGGTGCTCGACGTAGTCGGTCGGCAGCGGCATCCGCCAGGCCGCCTCGCCGGCCGCGTCGATCGCCGCCAGCAGGTCGGCGGCCAACTCGTCGTTCTCGGAGTAGAGGGCACCGGTGCACTTGCCGAGCGCCACCGCGTTCGCGCCGGTCAGGGTGGCAAGGTCGAGCAACAGGTCGGGCTTGAGCTCGGCGACGGCATACGCCAGCGCGTCGGCGAGCACCAGCCGGCCCTCGGCGTCGGAGTTGGTGGTCTCGCTGGTGACGCCGCCGTAGTGCGTGACGACGTCGCCGGGGCGGAACGCCGACCCGCTGACCGCGTTCTCGGCCAGCGGCACCAGGGTGGTGACCCGGACCGGCAGCCGCAGCGCCGCAGCGCCCAGGGTCGCGGCGACCACCGCAGCGGCCCCGGCCATGTCCTTCCGCATCAGCTTCATCGCCGCCACCGGCTTGATCGAGATGCCGCCGGTGTCGAAGGTGATCCCCTTGCCGACCAGCACCACGTGGGTACGCGCCCCGGCCGGCCGCCAGTCCAGCTCGACGAGGCGGGGCCCGCTGGCCGAGCCGCCCCCGACGGCGAGGATGCCGCCGAAGCCCTCGGCGGCCAGCTCGTCCGGTTGCCGCACGCGCACGTGCAGGTCGGGCTGGTCGGCCACCGCCGCCTCGACCTGTTCGGCGAACCACTGCGGGTTCTTCACCGAGGACGGGGTGTTCGTCAGGTCCCGGGCCAGGTGGGTCATTCGCGCGGTGACCTCGGCCGCGGTCACCGTGTCGGCGTACCGGGACGGGTCGGTCACCAGCACGTCGACGCCGGCCAGGGCGGGCCGCTCGCCGGCCTCGGTCAGCCGGAACCGGTAGGACGCCAGCAGGAGCCCCTCGACGAGGCCACGCACCGCCTCGGTCGAGGCGTCGCCCGGCAGCCCGATCGTGAGATGCGTCTCACCTCCCGCAGTACGGGCCAATGCAGCGCCCGCCGCACGCCATCCGGCCTCGTCGCCGGCACCGATTCCGGCCAGCAGCAGCCGGCCCGGGGCACGCCCGGGGCGCAGATGCACGTGCACTTCGCCGGCCCGGCCGGTGGCCCGGGCCGCGGGTACGAGGGCGGCAGCCTCGGCCAGCACGTCGTCGGGCACGGGCAGGCCGGCCGGCAGCGCGGCCGGGGCGTCCCCGCCCTCGGCAGCCGCCGCGGGTCGGATGGGCAGGGCCAGGGAGTCGGGCCACTCGGGCCTGCTCACCAGACGGATGGCCAGCACGCTGCAACGACCTCCAGAACGATCGGGAGAACGGGTCCGGTGCCCGTACAAAAAGACGAAGGCCCTGAGCCACCGGCGGGGCCGGTGGCTCAGGGTTGTATGAACTGTCCGCTCGACGACCGCCGGCCGGACCGCTCCTCGGTCAGCCTGCGGCTGCCTTCAGTGCGTCACCGAGCGCGTTGGCCTCGTCGGGAGTCATCTCGACGACGAGCCGGCCACCACCCTCCAGCGGGACCCGCATGACGATGCCCCGACCCTCCTTGGTGACTTCCAGCGGACCGTCGCCCGTCCGCGGCTTCATCGCCGCCATGTTGTCTCCCCTCAGACCTACGCCAGGGTCGGTGGGTTGCCCCACAGCCTCTTCGCCATCGCCCGCCGCAACTTGCACGGCGGCACCGATGACGATTTTCCCTGATGAACACCGCCGGACCCAAACCGAAGCAGCATTGATGTAACAGCATCTAGCATATCCTGAGAAGGCCTGTCACAATGTGCGGTCATGCAGGCACGGTCGGCACTCTTCGACCTGTACGGCGACCACCTCCGACCCAGGGGTGGCCGCGCGCCGGTCGCCGCCCTGGTCAAGCTGCTCGCGCCACTCAGGATCGCACCCCCGGCGGTGCGGACAGCGGTGAGCCGGATGGTCCGCCAGGGCTGGCTCGACCCGCTCCGCCTGGTCTCCGGGCCGGGATATTCGATCACACCGAAAGCCGCCCGGCGACTCGACGAGGCGGCTGCCCGGATCTACCGGACCGGCCGGGTCAGCTGGGACGGACGGTTCGATCTACTCGTCCTGTCGACCCCCACCTCCCGCCGGGAACGGCAGCGGCTCGCCGCGAACCTGAGCTTCCTCGGCTACGGCACCCTCGACGAGCAGACGTGGGTGGCCACCCGGCCGGCGGAGGACGTCGACCTGCTGCTCGACGACGCGGGCGTGCGGTACGAGCGGTTCACCGCGTCCCACGCCGCCGGCACCCGGGGAGCGGTGGAGGTGGTCCGCCGGGCGTGGGACCTCAGCGAGATCGGGCGGGCCTACGAGCAGTTCGTCGCCGAGCAGCGCCCCTTGCTCGCCAAGGTGACCACGCGCAGCGACGACGAGGAGGCGTACGCGGCACGGTTCCGGCTCGTGCACGCGTGGCGTACCTTCCTTTTCCGGGACCCGCAGCTCCCCCCGGCGCTGCTGCCCGAGCGCTGGCCCGGCACCGCCGCAGCCAGTTTCTTCGACCGGCACGCCGCCCGACTGCGGCCGGCCGCCGACCGGTACGTCGAGCAGTGCCTCGACGCCACGAACCGCACCCCCCGACAGAAGGGTCGTTAGAACGTGACCGAGCCGCTGCTCGTCGACCGCACCGACTCCGTCGTCACCCTGACGCTGAACCGCCCGGCGGCGATGAACGCGCTCGACGTGGCGCTCAAGGAGGCGCTGCGGGACGCCCTGGCCGGGCTGGAGTCCGACCGCAGCTGCCGGGCCGTGGTGCTGGCCGGGGCGGGCGGGTCGTTCAGCGCGGGCCAGGACCTGCGCGAGCACGTGCAGACCCTCGAATCGGCCGGGGCGGACCCGCTGGCCACCGTCCGGGCCCACTACAACCCGATCGCGGCCCGGCTGGCCAGCCTGCCCAAGCCGGTGGTCGCCGCGGTCCGGGGAATGGCCGCCGGGGCCGGCGCGTCGCTGACCCTCCTGGCCGACTTCCGCGTCGGCGGGCCGAAGACCCGCTTCCTGATGGCCTTCGCCGGGGTGGGGCTCGCCGCAGACACCGGCGCCTCCTGGACGCTGCCCCGGCTCGTCGGCCACGCCAAGGCCGTCGAGCTGCTGATGCTCGCCGAGCCGGTGTCCGCCGAGGAGGCGCACCGGCTGGGCCTGCTGACCCGGCTGGTCGACGACGACGAGCAGGTGCTGCCCGCCGCGCAGGAGCTGGCCGCCCGGCTCGCCGCCGGCCCGACCGTCGCGTACGGGGCGATCAAGCGCCAGCTCTCCGTCGCCGACGCCGGCACCCTCGCCGACGCGCTGTCGGCCGAGGCGCAGGCCCAGTCGATCTGCGGCGCCACCGCCGACCACCGGGCCGCCACCACGGCCTTCGTGAACAAGCAGAAACCGGTCTTCGAGGGACGCTGAACGCGATCCGGCGGTCAGCGGGCCACGTAGCCGCCGTCGATCGGGACGGTGTGGCCGGTGATCCAGGCCGCGTCGTCGGAGGCGAGGAAGAGCACCACCCCGGCCACGTCGTCCGGGGTGGGGATGCCCGGCTTCGGGTTGAACGACTCCATCTGCCGGCGCATCTGCGCCGGGTCCGGCGCGCTGGCGATGAAGTGCTCCACCAGCGGGGTCATCACCACCGTCGGGGCGACCGCGTTGATCCGGATGCCGCGAGCCGCGTATTCGACGGCGGCCGAGCGGGTCAGCCCGACGATGCCGGCCTTGGTGAACGTGTACGGGGAGATGTTCTCCTGGGCGGCCAGGCCCGTGGTCGAGGAGGTGTTGATGATCGCGCCCCCGCCGCCGTGCAGCATCGCCTCGATGCCGTACTTGAGGACGTGGAACACGCCGTCGCCGTTGATCCGGCTGACCCGCGCCCAGTTCTCCACGTCCATCTCGTGCAGCGGCTGCTGACTGCCGTCGATGCCGGCGTTGTTGAAGATCACGTCGATCCGGCCGTACCGCTGCACGGCGTCCGCGAAGGCCTGCTCGACCGACGCCGCCTCGCCGGTGTCGGCGGTGACCGCGAGGGCGTCCGGCAGCTCACCGGCCACCCGCTGCCCGCCGTCGGCGTTGATGTCGGCGATCACCACCCTGGCCCCCTCGGCGGCGAACCGCCGGGCGGCGGCCGCACCGAGCCCGGAGGCGCCACCGGTGATGAACGCGACCTTGTCCTGGAACCGCATCGCACCTCCCCGGGGCCGGCCGTCGGTGCCGGCCCGTCACGAGCCCTCGTTACCCGGCGGGCACCGGGCTAGTCGTCCTCCTCCGGGTCCTGGTTGGCCTCGGCGCCGAGCACGAACGCCTGCATGGCCAGCTCGTCCCCGGACGGCGAGACGAACGCGGGCAGCTCCTGCGGGCCCAGGTCGCGCACGTACGACCAGAACACCCGGACCGCCTCAGCCGGGGTCTCCGCCTCGATCGGGAGGTCGAGGCTGACCAGCCACGGACGGCGTGCCGGCGGTGGCCCGAGCCGCTCGGCCAGCTCCCGGTAGGCGCCGGCTGGCAGCGCGGTGACCGGCCCGCCGAGGGTCAGCCCCTCGACCCCCACCGGCTCGTCGAAGGCCCTTCGGGTGTACGCGACCACGAGCGAGCCGGAGGCGGGATCGGACTGGGGATCGTCCGGATCCTCCCGGCGCTCGACGGTGGGCCGGGCGACCCGGCCCAGCGCCACCAGCCGCAGCGGCCCCTCGGTCAACACCGCCACCGGATCGCCCGGACGGGGCCCGGCGGGCGCGGCCGGCCCGGCGGGCGCCGCACCCGTCGGGTAGGCCGCACCGGCGGCGTCGACCCCGGTCAGCTCCAGCGTGTCGTGGTGGACGAGCCGCTCGGCGTCGTACCGGCCCGGTGGGAGGAGCACGGCCCAGGCGCCGTCACCCGGCCCGCCCTCACCCCGGACATGGATCGTGCCGCTCACGCGGCGATCGGTGTCGGTCATACGGCCAATCCCATCACGCCGGCCCCGACCCGCTGACGTGGCAGCCGGCCAGGTGGTCGTCCACCATCCCGGTGGCCTGCATCAACGCGTAGGACGTGGTGGGGCCGACGAACCGGAACCCGCGCTTCTTGAGCGCCTTGGCCATCGCGGTGGACTCCGGGGTCAGCGCCGGCACCTGGGTGAACGACTCCGGCCGGGCGGCCCGGGGCGGCGGCGCGAGCGACCAGAGCAGGGCGGACAGCCCGTCGGGCAGGTCCAGGGCGGCCCGGGCGTTGGCGATCGCCGCCTCGATCTTGGCCCGGTTCCGGACGATGCCGGCGTCGGCCAGCAGCCGGGTCACGTCCGCCTCCCCGTAGCCCGCCACCGCCTCGATGCGGAACTCGTCGAAGGCCAGCCGGAAGGCGGGGCGCTTGCGCAGGATGGTGAGCCAGGACAGCCCCGACTGGAAAGCCTCCAGGGTCATCCGCTCGTAGAGCGCGTCGTCGCCGCGCAGCGGCCGGCCCCACTCCCCGTCGTGGTAGGCGGCGTAGTCCGGGGTGCTCGCCCCCCACGCGCAACGGTGCAGGCCGTCCGCGCCGATCACCAGGTCAGTCACGGCGTACACGCTAGACCGGGAAGCCGACAGCCCGCCGCCGTGCCGCCGTAACGGGGGTGTCCGGGCACCGGGAAACCGCATTGTCACCGACCTGGCGGGCGCCCCGGGCCGACCGTCAGGGCAGGCGGCCCTGCTCGACCAGCCGGCCGAACCTCTTCAGCACCTGGGTGAGGCTGACCTTGGAGCCGGGCCAGAGCACCGGCCAGGCCACCCGGCCGGCGGTGCCGCCAGGGAGGTGGAACCACTCGTGCCAGACCACCTGGGTCCGGCCGCCCTCGATCTGGGTGCAGCGCAGCACCCCGGGGCCGCGCAGCAGCCGGCCGCAGTGCACCACGCCGACCTCGTAGGGCGCGTCGACCCGCACCACCCGCATCTCGTCCCGCAGGACCGCCGGGCCCAGCGCGGTGACCGCCTCCACGAGGCTGCCCTCGCCACCGTCGCCCTCGACCACCTTGACCGTGGTGAACGGGATCCAGTCGGACTGCCGCTCCCACGCGACGAGGGCGGCGAACACCCGCTCGGCCGGGGCGTTGACGATGACCGTCGCGGTGACCTCACCCGCGCCGGGCTGGGCCGCCTCGCCCAGGCCAGCGCCGTCGGCCCCGCCGGTCACGCCGGCTCCGGCCGGACCGTCTGCCCCCGCCCACCGGCCGGGTCCGCCAGCTCGCCGGCCCCGGCCGGGGCCGTCTCCGGGGCGTCGGCGTCGGCGGCCCGAGCGGGCACCGGTGCCGGCTCGTCGACGGGGCCCACCGGTGCCGGCTCGTCAACCCCAGCACCCACCGTTGCCGGCTCGTCGGCGTCGCCGGACACCGTGCTCCGCCCATCGGCGTCGGCGGACGCGGCCTCCCCGGGGTCGCCGACGGGGGTGGCGTCGGCCGCCTCGGCGGCGGCCGCCGCCTGCTCGCGGGTGCGACGCAGCTCGTCGGCGTCCGCGGCCCGTCCCTCGCGCAACGCGGTGACCTCCGCCTCCAGCACGCCGATCAGCTCGGACTTGTACCCGATGTCGTAGGCCGTCCGGCGCAGCGCCTGATCGACCTGGGCCATCCGGTACCCCCGCGTCGCCGTGTCGAAACGGACGTCGCCCACGTCGGACTCGCGCAGCGGCCGGCTGGCGGGCAGCGGGACGGCCCGCCCGTCCGGCTCGACCGGCACCAGGCCGGGATCGCGGCCGGTGACCAGCACCGTCACCCCGAAGACCACCGCCGCGACGGTGAGCGCGACGACCAGCAGGAGCAGCACCTGACCCATGTAGGAGATCGTGGCACGCGGACGGGCCGGGAGCGACCCCGCCGGGCAGTCCTCCCACAGATCGGTGCGGATCTGTGGGGCCGTG
Organism: Micromonospora sp. NBC_01412; assembly: GCF_045040215.1. Lineage (NCBI taxonomy): Bacteria > Bacillati > Actinomycetota > Actinomycetes > Micromonosporales > Micromonosporaceae > Micromonospora > Micromonospora sp. NBC_01412. The sequence continues at coordinate 3,814,390 of NZ_CP109528.1, read as the reverse complement.
CCGGGCGGACCGGACGCCGGCCGACCGGCTAGCGTCGCAGGGCAGGCCGGGTCGCACGGCCGTGGCGAGATCGGGAGGCGAGCATGACCGGGGCGTTTCGGCTCGGAAGTCGCACGTTCGCGCCGGGCGAGCTGGCGGTGATGGCCATCGTCAACCGCACCCCGGACTCGTTCTTCGACCGGGGCGCCACCTTCGCCCAGGACAGCGCGCTGCGCGCCGTGGAGCGGGCGGTCACCGACGGGGCGGAGATCATCGACATCGGCGGGGTGAAGGCCGGCCCCGGCGACGAGGTGGACGTGGCCGAGGAGATCCGCCGCACGGTGGACACCATCGCCGCGGTCCGGGCCGCCTTCCCGGACGTGGTGATCTCCATCGACACCTGGCGGGCCGAGGTGGCGGTGGAGGCGGTCGCGGCCGGCGCCGACCTGCTCAACGACACCTGGTCCGGCGCGGATCCGGCACTCGCCCGGGTCGCCGCCGAGACCGGCGCCGGGCTGGTCTGCTCGCACGCCGGCGGGCTCGCGCCGCGCACCCGCCCGCACCGGGCCGCCTTCGACGACCTGGTGGCCGACGTGGTCGCGACGGTGACCGGCCTCGCCGAGCGCGCGGTCGCCCTGGGGGTACGCCCCGACGGCGTCCTCATCGACCCGGCGCACGACTTCGGCAAGAACACCCGGCACTCGTTGGAGATCACCCGCCGGCTCGCCGAGCTGTCCGGCACGGGCTGGCCGCTGCTGGTGGCCCTGTCCAACAAGGACTTCATCGGCGAGACGCTGGATCTGCCGGTCGCCGAGCGGCTGGAGGGCACCCTCGCGGCGACCGCGGTGTCGGCCTGGCTGGGCGCCCGGGTGTTTCGCGCCCACCAGGTGCTGCCCACCCGTCGGGTGCTGGACATGGTGGCGTCGATCCGGGGCGACCGCCCGCCGGCCGCCACCCGACGCGGCCTGGCCTGAGCGCCCGTCGGCGCCGGGTACGCGGGTCGACGCGCGGCCGGCGGGTCAGGTCCAGCGGAGGATGTTCCGGCGCCAGGCGTAGAGGATGCCGAGCGCCAGCACCGCCACGAAGATGCCCATCTCGGCGACGGTGACCAGGCCGAAGCCGGGCCGGTCGAAGACCACCGCCCAGGGGAAGAGGAAGACCGCCTCGACCGCGAACAACACGTACAGGTACGCGTAGACGTAGTAGCGGATCTGCATCTGCGCCCAGTCGCCGCCCACCGGGTCGAGGCCGCACTCGTAGCTCGCCCGCTTGCCGGGGGGATCGGCCGGGCGGGCGGGGCGTAACACCCGGTTGGCGGAGAACGCCGTGACGAAGAAGAGGACGCTGGCGAGCAGCAACAGCCCGAGCGTCGCGTACGAGCCCAGGTAGCCGGTCACGGTGGGTCAGCCTACCGCGCCCCGCCCGGCCTCGTACCGGACACGTTACGGAACTGTTTCCCGGTGGGACTGGTGTCCTGCGGCAACTATTGCCGAATAATGAATTCGCCCTGATGGTCCCGGAAGAGAGATGGCCCGCGTGGACGTACGCCCCGTTCGGCGGGCAGCCGACCGACGTGTCGCAGTGCTGCTCGCTGCGTCCCTCGCGTTCGGTGTCGCGGCGCTGCCCGGCTGGGCCATCGCCGCCCCCACCGTGGCCCGCACGGCGGCCGCGCAGGCCGACCCGCCCGGGGACCCGGCCGGCGAGCCCGGCGACGAGACGCCTCCGGTCGAGCCCACCGCGACCGACCCGGCGCCCACCGAGGCGCCGCCGACCGTGCCACCGCCCCCGGAGACCACCGCTCCGGCGCCCACGCCCACCGAGCCTGGGGCCACCACTCCGGCCGGGCCCGTCGACCCGCCCCCGGCCACCACCGCTCCGGGTACCACCGCGCCGCCGCCCCCGGCGACCTCCGCCCCGCCGCCCCGCCCATCGGCCCCCGGCCCGGACGCACCGGCGCCGGGCCGGCTGGGCGTGCGGGTCAGCACCGAGGACGTCACGCTGACCGAGGCGTACTGGAACGCGGAGGACACGACGACCACCCTGCGGGTCATCGTGACCAACACCGGCGAGGTGGCAGAGCTGATCCGGCTCTCGTACACCCTCCCGGCGGGCCTGACCGACGCTGGCACCCCCGGGTGCGCCGAGGCCGGCGGCGGCGAACACCACTGCGGCGGATGGCTGACCGCGGCCGGCGACCGGTTCAGCGCCCTGGTCAAGGTGCGTGTCGACGGTGCCGCCTGGCGGCAGATGCCGCTCAGCGGCGCGGTCCGGGTGAGCGCGAGCGCCCCCGGCGTGGCCGGCTCGACCGAGGACAACGAGGGCTTCGCGGTGCTCTTCCCGCCGGGGCCGCCCGTGCCAGGCATCTCCCTGGACGCCGACGGGGTGGCCTTCGACATCAGCGGGGCCGCGAGCGAGCTGGACGTCCGACTGGGCAACACGGGCAAGGTCGATGCCGCCGGCCGGGTCGAGGTGGTCCTGCCCGCCGGGGTGACCGTGTCGACCCCGCCCGCCGGCTGTGCCGCGCTGAGCCCCGCCCGTACCCGCTGCGACGTCGGCGCGGTGCCGGCCGGCGGCACCGTCACCCTCCGGCTCCCGGTGAGCGCGACCGCCGAGGCCCAGCGGGACGCGCCGCTGGCCGGCGCCGTGATCGGCCGGGTCGACCCGCGCAGCGGCCGGGCCCGGCAGCTCCAGATGAGCTTCCGGATCACCGCGGCGGCCGCGATGTCCACCCCGATCGCCACCCCCGCCCCCGCCGGCTCCCAGGGCGTGCTGGCTGCGGCCGGGGCGGGCCCGGACCCGGCCGGCGGTCTCACCTCGGTGCAGCGCAGCGCGGTCGTCCTGATCGTGGTGTCCGTGCTGCTGGTCGTGCTGGCGCTGGCGCTGGCCACCACCTCGCTGCGCCGCCGGCTCGCCGGCCCGGCCGGTCCCGCCCCCGCGCCGGCCCCGTCGGACTGACCCGGGCCCGCCGCCGACCGCCCGGCTCCGGTAGCCGCGCGGGCCGGGCCGGTGCCCGGCCGCGGTCCCCCGCCAGACGACGACGGCGGGGAGGGCCGCCCGGTGATTCTGATTACGGCGGGCGGGCCAAAACAGCATCAGACAGGGCATAACCGCCCCGAATTCGATCCCAGTCGGCGGACCACAGGGCAAGTTCCGCCCCCCACTCGACGTAGGCTCTCGGGTGAGGAACTACAGCGGACCGGACCAGCCACGGGCGGTGCGGGGCAGCGGTGCGTCAAGGAGGTCGCGTGGCCGGGCGAAGCGAGGTCACCATCATGTTCAGTCGCCCGCGCCACCGCGCCGAGCGAAGCGAGGTTCAGGCGTGACCAAGCAGATCCGTCAACTCGACCGGGTGGTCATCCGGTTCGCCGGGGACTCCGGCGACGGCATGCAGCTGACCGGCGACCGGTTCACCTCGGAGACGGCGCAGCTGGGCAACGACATCTCCACGTTGCCCAACTTCCCGGCCGAGATCCGCGCCCCCGCAGGCACCCTGCCGGGCGTGTCGAGCTTCCAGGTGCACTTCGCCGACTACGACATCCTGACCCCCGGCGACGCGCCGAACGTGCTGGTGGCGATGAACCCGGCCGCGCTCAAGGCCAACCTGGCCGACCTGCCGCGCGGCGCCGACATCATCGTCAACACCGACGAGTTCACCAAGCGCAACCTGGCCAAGGTGGGATACCAGTCCAGCCCGCTGGACGACGACTCCCTCACCGGCTACGTGGTGCACCCGGTCGCCCTCACCTCGATGACGGTCCGGGCGCTCGCCGAGAACGCGGTGTCCAAGAAGGACGCCGAGCGGGCCAAGAACATGTTCGCCCTCGGCCTGCTGTCCTGGATGTACTCCCGGCCGTACGGGTCGACCCTGCGCTTCCTGGAACGCAAGTTCGCCAAGCGTCCCGAGCTGGTCGCGGCGAACATCGCGGCCTTCAAGGCCGGCTGGAACTTCGGCGAGACGACCGACTCGTTCTCGGTGCGGTACGAGGTGAAGCCGGCGAAGATGCTGCCGGGCACATACCGGAACATCACCGGCAACGCGGCGCTGTCGCTGGGCCTGGTGGCCGCGGGCGTGCGCTCCGGCCTGCAGGTGTTCCTCGGGGCGTACCCGATCACCCCGGCGTCGGACATCCTGCACGAGCTGAGCAAGCACAAGCGGCTCGGCGTGGTCACCATGCAGGCCGAGGACGAGATCGCCGCCGTCGGCGCGGCGCTCGGCGCGTCCTACGGCGGGTCGCTCGGCGTCACCACCACCAGCGGCCCCGGCGTCGCGCTCAAGAGCGAGACGATCTCGCTCGCGGTGGCGCTGGAGCTGCCGCTGGTCATCGTGGACGTGCAGCGGGCCGGGCCGTCGACGGGCATGCCGACCAAGACCGAGCAGGCCGACCTCAACATGGCCCTGTACGGCCGACACGGCGAAGCCCCCGTCGCGGTGATCGCGCCGAAGTCGCCCTCGGACTGCTTCCACGCGGCCATCGAGGCGGCCCGGATCGCGCTGACGTACCGCACCCCGGTGATCCTGCTGTCGGACAACTACGTCGCCAACGGCTCCGAGCCGTGGCTGCTGCCCGACGTGGAGTCCCTGCCCGACCTGCGGGTCGAGTTCGCCACTGAGCCCAACGGCGAGGACGGCACCTTCCTGCCGTACCTGCGGGACCCGCAGACCCTGGCCCGGCCGTGGGCCGTCCCCGGCACGCCGGGGCTGGAACACCGGATCGGCGGCCTGGAGAAGGCCGACAAGACCGGCGACATCTCGTACGACCCGGCGAACCACGACTTCATGGTGCGCACCCGGGCGGCCCGGATCGAGACGATCCCGGTGCCGGACGTCGAGGTGGAGGACCCGGACGGCGACGCCCGGGTGCTGGTGCTCGGCTGGGGCTCGACGTACGGGCCGATCGGCGCGGCCTGCCGAGGGCTGCGCCAGCGCGGCCTGCCCGTCGCCCAGGCGCACCTGCGGCACCTGGCCCCGATGCCGGCGAACCTCGGCGAGGTGCTGGGCTCCTACGACCGGGTGGTCATCCCTGAGATGAACCTCGGCCAGCTCGCCCACGTGATCCGGGCCAGGTACCTGGTCGACGCCATCGGCTACAACCAGGTCCGCGGCCTGCCGTTCACCGCCTCCGAGCTGGAGACGATGTTGGAAGAGGTCCTGAAGAATGTCTGAGCCCGTCGCCCTCAAGCTCACCGCGAAGGACTTCAAGTCCGACCAGGAGGTGCGCTGGTGCCCCGGCTGCGGTGACTACGCGATCCTCGCCGCCATACAGCAGTTCATGCCGGAGCTGAACATTCCCCGGGAGCGGACGGTCTTCGTCTCCGGCATCGGCTGCTCGTCGCGCTTCCCGTACTACATGAACACCTACGGGATGCACTCGATCCACGGCCGGGCCCCGGCGATCGCCACCGGCCTGTCGGTGTCCCGCCCGGACCTGTCCGTGTGGGTGGTCACCGGCGACGGCGACGCGCTGTCGATCGGCGGCAACCACCTGATCCACGCGCTGCGCCGCAACGTCAACCTGAAGATCCTGCTGTTCAACAACCGGATCTACGGCCTGACCAAGGGGCAGTACTCGCCCACCTCCGAGGTCGGCAAGATCACCAAGTCGACCCCGGCCGGCTCGGCGGACGCGCCGTTCAACCCGCTCTCGCTCGCCCTGGGCGCGGAGGCCAGCTTCGTCGGCCGCACCATCGACTCGGACCGCAAGCACCTCCAGTCCGTGCTGCGGGCCGCGGCGGAGCACCAGGGCTCGGCGTTCGTGGAGATCTACCAGAACTGCAACATCTTCAACGACGGCGCGTTCGACCAGCTCAAGGAGCCGGCCACCCGGGACGACTTCCTGATCCGGCTGGAGCACGGGCAGCCCATCACCTTCGGCTCAGACGGGCAGTTCTGCGTGGTGCATCCGCCGGGCGGCTTCGGCCTGGAGGTGCGGGAGACCGCCTCGGTACGCCCAGAGGAGATCGTCGTGCACGACACGACGGTCAACGAACCGGCGTACGCGTTCGCGCTGTCCCGGCTGCCCGGGCTCGACCTGCGGAACACCCCGATCGGCGTGTTCCGCTCGGTCGACCGCCCGTCCTACGACAGCGTGGTGCAAGAGCAGCTCGCGGCGGCGAAGGCCGCGGTGACCGAGACCCCGGAGCAGCAGCTCGCCGGGCTACTCGCCAGCGGCGACACCTGGACGATCCGCTGACCCGCCGCTGACGGCGGCACAAAGTCGCCGCCCCGCGACACGGAAAGGGCCCGCAACCTTCGCCGGTTGCGGGCCCTTTCGTCAGTGCGGGGGAAACCCCGGTCGATCAGAAGACCAGGTTGACGCTGCCCCAACCGGTGGAGATGACCTTGCCGCTGGCGTCGATCCAGTTGCCGTGGCCGTCGGTGGTGTAGAGGCGCATCTGGTTGCTGCTGTTGACGCCCAACATGTCCATCATGTTGTCGCCGTTCCAGTCGCCCGGCGTGATGATGTTCTTGAAGTTGGCCCAGCCGCTGCCGATCTGCGTGCCGGCCGGGTTGGTCCAGCCGCCAGCCTGGTCGGTCTGGTACATCTTCAGGATGCCGGTCGAGGTGCGGCCGATCAGGACCTCCTTGCCGTCACCCTTCCAGGCGCCCGGGGTGAGGAACAGGTTGAACCCGTTCCAGCCGGTGCCGATCCGGGTGCCCGCCGGGTTGGTCCAGCCGCCCGCGCCGTTGCTGGTGTAGCGCCACAGTTCGCCGTTGGACTTGCGGACCATCAGGCTCGGCAGGTTGTTGCCCAGCCAGTTGTTCGTCACCATCAGGGCGGTGAAGTTGCCCCAGCCGGTGCCGATCCGCTTGGGGGTGCCGGCCGCGTTGCCCTGGCCGTCGGTGTTGTAGATCCACAGCTCGCCGGAGGTGGTCACCTCCATGATCGACGGGGTCCGGTCGCCGTTCCAGTTGTAGACCCGGAAGACCCGCTTGGAGCTGCCCCAGCCCGAGCCGATGTTCCCCTGGGCGTAGAAGCCGCCGTTGCCGTCGTTGGAGAACCCGCGACCCACGTACAGCCGCAGGTTGCCGGCGGTGTCCCGCGCCATCAGGTCGGTGTGGCCGTCGCCGGTCCAGTCGGCGTTCACCAGCGGCGGGCGGGTCAGGTCCGCGTTGATCGAGTCGGCGTAGTAGCTGATCCGCTCGTAGTAGCCCGGCTTGTCGCCGCACGGGCTGTAGCCCCAGTCGGTGATGCCGACCTGCTTGCCGTTCACCAGGATCGGCCCGCCGGAGTCACCGTCGCAGGTGTCCGCGCCGTTGTCCGGCCCCGCGCAGATCATCCGGTTGGCGTCGTACGCCTGGCCCGCGACGCCGGCGCAGTCCGCGTTCGACTTCATCGTCACGGTCGCCTTGCGCAGCTTCGTGTCGGCGTTGTCGCCGTCGGCCACACCGTAGCCGAGGATGTCCGCCGCAGTGCCCGCCGTGTACGGCGCCTGGTCGCCCTGGCCGCTCAGCGTGATCGCCGGGTACGCCGACGGGAGGTTCTGCTTGAGGGTCAGGACCGAGACGTCGTCCAGGAAGGCCGTCGCGGTCCCGGCCTCCTGCGCGGCGAGGTTGTAGCCCTGGTGGGTCCAGGTGGACGCCACCGCGCCGACGTACCCGCCGGGCGGGATGTTGCCGTCGTCGTCGAGCAGCTGGTTCTTTCCGGCGAGGACCAGGGTCGTTCCCGGCACGTCCACGGAGCAGTGCGCCGCCGTCAGCACCTTGTTCGGGGCGATGACGGTGCCGGTGCACCAGTAGATGCCGTCGAACGCGTAGGTCAGGATGCCGACGACGTACGGGTGATTCGCGACGTTGACCTCGGAGCCGCCGACGATGCGGGGCGTGGGCCCCTTCGTCGACGGGAGCAGGTCGCCCTTGACGCCGGGGCTGGGCGGGGTGAACTTGCCCGCCCGGAAGTTCTTCGACGAGGTCGTCCGGCTCTCACCCTGGATGTCGCTTGCCGACTTGAGCACGCCGTCGCTCGAGGGGGCCGCCTGGGCGACCGTTCCCGGCGCGACGACCGCCACGCTGCCGAGGGCGAGGCCGGCGATGATGCCCGCCGCCCGCCGCCGGACTCCTGCGGTGTTTGCCACTTCAGCCACTAAATTTCTTCCCGTCGTTCGATTAACGAGGTACTCGAAACTGCCGACGTGCGGTGCGTCGACCGGACGGAGAGATGACGACGAGGCCGGGGCATGATGTTGTGCACCCCGCGCGTTCCGTTGGATCCCCCGTGCCTGAGCCAATCGAGGGGCGCCGGCGACAATCGGATGCCACGCCCATTGGCAATTCCAAGCGGCCAAACGGTAGCAAGCTTCGCGCCGTCACAAAAGAACCGACAGGATGAATCTTCACTGACCGAACCCGCAGTAGTCGCAGGTCGATCGGCCGGCGACACTGGCCCGGAGGGCACGGACCCGGCGTCGCCAGCCGCCGCCGTTCTCCGGCGTCGGCGTCAGGTGCCGGGGTCAGCCCGGAGTGCTCGCCTGCTGGGGGCGGTCGTCACGGACGTGCACGAGCATGTCGCCGGTCTCGATAACCGCGCCGGCCCGGTCGCTGAGCGTGACCACCTTGCCCCGGCGGACCAGCGCGATGACCAGGGACTCCAGCTCGCGCGGCGAACGCCCCACCTCGCTGCGCTCGGCCGAGCGCATGGCCAGCGCCATGCCCTGACCCGGCGTGAGCAGGTCCTCCACCACGTCGATCAGCGGCGGCGCGGAGGTCGACAGCCCGAGCAGCCGCCCCGCAGTGGCAGACGAGACGATCACGTGGTGGGCGCCGCTCTGCTTGAGCAGCGGCGCGTTCTCGGCCTCCCGAACCGCGGCGATGATCCGCACCTGGCCAGCGGTGAGCTGCCGGACGGTGAGCGCCACCAGGACCGACGCGTCGTCGCTGTCGGTCGCGATGATCACCGACTTGGCGTTCTTCACGTGCGCCTCGATCAGCACCGACGAACGCGTCGCCGAGCCCTCGATCGCGACCAACCCGGCCGAGGTGGCCTGCCGCAGGGCGGCGGGGCTGCGCTCGACCACCACGATCCGGGACCTGTCCAGGCCGTTCTCCAACAGCGCCGAGACCGCGCTGCGGCCCTTGGTGCCGTAGCCGCAGATGATGACGTGGTCCTTCACGCTTCTCCTCCACCGCGACAGGCGCCGGCCGGTCCGGTACTGCTCGGTCAGGACTTCCAGGGTGGTGCCGACCAGGATGATCAGGAAGATCACCCGGGCCGGGGTGACGAACAGGACGTTGACCAGCCGCGCGAACGGGGCGGCCGGGGTGATGTCGCCGTAGCCGGTGGTGGAGAGGGAGACCACCGCATAGTAGAAGCAGTCAAGGAGGGTGAGGCCGTCCTCGTTGACGTCGCGGTAGCCGTCCCGGTCGAGATAGACCGCGGCGACCACGGCGAGGACCAGGCCCAGGGCGGCGGCCAGGCGCAGGCTCAGCGCGCTCAGCGGGCCCCGCCGCTGCGCGGGAAAATGGATCACCGTCGGACCCGCTCCGCCTCCGTCGCCTGCACGTGCACAACATAGCCGGTACGCGGGTATCCGCACCCCGGGGTGCCACCGGGACGCGTCCGGCCGTACCTGCTCGCCGGACCGGGACTGCCCGGCGGCCCCGCACCGGGCATGATGGGGTTGTCGGCGGAGAGATGACCGGGGGTGAGACCGCATGTCATTGCTGCGACGGGTCATCGGCGGGGTGCTCCGCCGGATCAGGACGCGACAGGGCCGCACCCTGCGTGAGGTCGCCGAGGCGGCCGGCGTGTCGCTGCCCTACCTGTCCGAGGTCGAGCGGGGCCGCAAGGAGGCATCGTCGGAGGTGCTCGCGGCGATCTGCCGGGCCCTCGGCATCCGCCTGTCCGACCTGCTGGAGGAGGCCCGGGACGACCTGCGCCGGGTCGAGCCGCGCACCCCGGTGGGTCCCCGGGCTGCCGTGGCGGCGCACGCCGTCGCGCTGCCGCTGCCCCGGTACGGCGACCGGCTGGCCCGGCTGGAACAGCACGGCGACCGGCTGACCGGCACCCGGCGGGGGGCCGACGTGCACCGGGCGCTGTCCAGGGCACCGCTCGCCGTTGGTCCGCGTACCACCGGGTTGGTGCACTGCGGGCGGGCCTCGGTGGGCCTGCGGCGGCCGGTGACCGTCTAGCGGCGTCGCCCTGCTGCCGACGCCCGCCCGGTTCTGCCGTCGGCGAATCTGCCGGCGGCAGAAGCGTTGGGGTCGGCGCCCCCGGCGGGCGCACCCTGGACGGGCCGGTCCCCGGGGCGGTCGAAGTCGCCCACCGGCGCGGTGGAGGTCGACATGATCAGGTACGACGTACAGATGCTGGACGGCGGGCAGCCGGCTTTCGGCGACCAGGTGTTCCAACGGTTGCTGCGGGAGCGGATCGTCTTCCTCGGCACCGAGGTCACGGACGAGTCGGCCAACCAGATCTGCGCGCAGCTCCTGCTGCTGGCCGCAGAGGACAGCGAGCGGGACATCCACCTCTACATCAACTCGCCGGGCGGCTCGATCAGCGCCGGAATGGCCGTGTACGACACGATGCGTTACATCCGCAACGACGTGGCCACCCTGGCGCTCGGCTTCGCCGGCTCGATGGGGCAGTTCCTGCTCTGCGGGGGGACGGCCGGGAAGCGGTACGCGCTGCCGCACTCGCGGATCATGATGCACCAGCCGTCGGGCGGGATGGGTGGCACGGCCGCCGACATCACCATCCAGGCGGAGAACATGCTGCACGTCAAGCGCACCATGCAGGAGCTGATCGCCCGGCACAGCGGGCGGAGCCTGGACGAGATCCAACGGGACTGGGACCGGGACCGGTGGTTCACCGCGGAGCAGGCCCGCGAGTACGGCCTGATCGACCAGGTGCTCACCCGGGTTGACCAGCTCTCGGCGTGACAGCCCCGGCGGCGGGCCGGCCCGGGGCGACACGGGGCGACACGGGGCGGCCCGCCGCCGCCGGTCACCGATGGTCCGGCGGGCGTCCCCCTCAGCCGTGTCCGGCGGGTGAGCGCGCTGCCGGGCGGACCCGGTCACCGGGTCCGCCCGGGCGGTCGGGTGGTCGGCCTGGTCAGGGGTAGCTGACCACCGGGCTGGTGCCGAACGAGCCGACGACTGGGGTGCCGACGTCGTTGACCGTACGTTCGATGCCGCCGCTGCCGTCGAGGAAGACGGTGATCATGTCGTGGAACCGCACGCCCGGCCGGCGGGGCGCCTCGATCGCCCGGTCCGCCCGGATGTCGACCCCCTGGTTGAAGTACGAGTACACGCCGAGCCCCCACGCCTCGTGCCGGCGCACGGAGTCGGCGATCTTGTACGACGCCCAGCCGCTACCGGTCGGGCTGACCCAGGCGGCCTGACTCGGCGGGTCGTAGGGCAGTTCGCTCTGGTAGAAGACGGTCCGGCCGCGCTCGCCGGTCCACACCGTCTGGTACCGCTGGTAGTGCTCGACGAAGAGCCCGTACGCCGTCACGTCGTCGCCGGTGACCAGCACCCCGGTGTCGGCGGTGTTCGCCGTCCAGCCGATGCCGTTGCCGTGGTCGCCGCGCCAGGCCCAGATGTTGTCGAGCAGGGTGTCGTCGCTGTGCACGGCGAGGCTGGTCCGGGCCCGGCCGACCCAGGGGCCGCCGATACGGAAGAAGACGTCCTGCACCGAGGTCGGGTTCGCGGCGTGGTCCCGGCGGCCGTCGCGCCGGCCGATCTCGACCAGCACGTCGGACTCGCGCCGGCCGGCGTCGACCAGCAACCCGGCGACGCGCACCCCGTCGACGTCGGCGACCCGCAGCGCCGCGTCGCCGGTGGTCGGGGCGAGGCTGGGCATGCCGAGTCCGAGCACGACGGTGCCCGGCCGGGTGACCCGCAGCGCCCGGTCCAGCCGGTACACGCCCGGGGTGAGCAGCAGGTGCCGCCCCCGCGCCAACTCCCGGTTGATCCGCTGGGCGCTGTCGGTGGGCCGGGCGACGAAGAAGTCGCGCAGCGACAGCGAGGGGGTCGGTCGGCCGCCGGCCGCCCAGGTGATGCCGGCGGTGTCGTGCCGCAGTCCCGGTACGGCCACCCGCCACCGGTCGTTGCCGTCGACGAACAGGTACGGCTTCTCCCGGGTGACCGGGCTGGTCGGGAGCGTGGTGTACGGGGGGTCGGGGAAGCTCTGGGCGGGTGCCCCGGTCACGCCGGAGAAGACCTGGTTCCAGACCCCGTTGCTCCATTGGCCGCCGAGCTCGCTGTCCCGGGTCAGCCACTGCTGCTGGGAGCCGTTGATGGTGGTCCCGTCGACCTTCGAGTCGGCGATGTAGCCGCCGCTGGAGTACCCGCCGTTGCCCGGTTCGAGCCAGAGAGGGCCGCGCACGTGCACCCGGCGCATCGGGGACGCCTGGGAGACCGCCCACTGGTTCGACCAGTCGGCGGGAATGACGGAGAGGTTCTCCGCCGAGCGCCAGAAGTTGGTCAGCGCGGAGATGCCCCCCGGCGAGTTCGGGTCGGGCTGGCCGACGACCCGGACCGCGCCGTAAATGTCGACGTCGTCCGGGGAGCGGCCGAGACCGGCCACGGTGGTGTAGTAGCCGAGCTTCGCGTCGACGTCGTACCGGCCGGGCTTGAACAGCACCGCGTGCCGGTCGGTGCCCATCTCGTTGCGTTCCTGCTTCGTGAAGATCGCGTCGAGGGTGGACTGGATCTCGGCGGTCGGGGTGGACGGGTCGTAGACGTGCACGTACGGGCCGAGGTCCGGGTCGCGGTCGTCGGGATGGCCGGGGTGGGCCAGTGCGGGCACCGGGGCGAGACCGGCGGCGGCGAGGGAGACGGTGGTGGTGGCCAGGGCCAGGAGGTGGCGGCGGGTGCGAGGTGTCATCAGCCTGCCTGTCGGGTGGCGGTGGCGAACCGGGCGGCTGTGAGAGCGCTCTCTCGATCCGCCGTCCGGCATCCCTTCACGATTTGGGGGATCGTCATGTTTCTACCCCCTCCCGCCCGGACGCGCCAGCCCCGACAGCCGGCGAGGATCAGCGGGCGTCCAACGGGAAGTGACGGGAGGAGCGCCATGTTGGTACCGGACGACGGATCATCGACATTTCCCGAGGAGTCACATGTCCATCGTCGTAACCGGAGCCACCGGCCACCTCGGCCGCCTGATCGTCGAGTCGCTGCTGCGTCGGGGCGTACCGGCCGGAGAGATCGTGGCGCTCGGCCGGGACACCGGCAAGCTCGCCGACCTCGCCGGACGCGGGGTGGTCACCCGGCGGGCCGACTACACCGACCCCGCCTCGCTGCGCGCCGCGTTCGCCGGGGCCGAGAAGCTGATGTTCGTCTCCAGCAGCGAGGTCGGGCAGCGGGAGACCCAGCACCGCAACGTCGTCACCGCCGCCCGCGAGGCCGGCGTGGGGCTGGTCGTCTACACCAGCATCGCCAACGCCGACCGGTCCAGCATGATCCTCGCCGGGGAGCACCTGGCCACCGAGCGGGAGATCGCCGCCGCCGGCCTGCCATACGTGATCCTGCGCAACGGCTGGTACCTGGAGAACTACACCGACCAGCTCCCGACGTACCTCCAGTACGGGGTGACCGGCGCGGCGGGCGACGGGCGGGTCAGCGCCGCCACCCGCGCGGACTTCGCCGAGGCCGCCGCTGCGGCGCTCACCGGCGCCGGCGAGGCCGGCCGGGTGTACGAGCTGGGCGGCGAGGCGTTCACCCTCACCGAACTGGCCGAGGAACTGTCCCGGCAGACCGGCCGGAGCGTCGGCTACACCGACCTGCCTACGGAGAAGTACGCCGAGGTGCTGGGCGGCGCGGGCGTCCCCGCAGGGTTCGCCGCCATCCTCGCCGACAGCGACCGGGGCCTGTCCCAGGGCGAGCTCTACGTCGAGGGCGACGACCTGGCGAAGCTGATCGGCCGCCGGCCGACCACCCTCGCCGAGGCGCTGCGCGCGGCGCTCTGAGCCCTTCTTTGATTCGTTTGCCGGCGTCCGTCGCCCCGCCCCGCGCCCTGTCTGTGCGGGGCGGGGCGACGGACGGCTCAGGCCGTGACCCGCTCCACCGGGATCCACAGCTCGGCGTCGGCCCGCGTGCCGTCCGCCGACACCCGGGCCTGGAGGATCTCCGGGCCCGGCCGGCTGCGGTACGGGTTGGCCGGGAACCACTCGGTGAAGACGTCCCGCCAGATGTTCTGGAGGGTCTGCGGGAACTCGCCCGAGCTGGAGAAGACCGCCCAGGTGCCGGCGGCCACCGGCATGGCGTCCAGGTCCTCCGGCGGGGTGGCTCCGGTGACCACGCCGTGCCAGTAGTCCAGCTCGGCGCCCTCCTCCCGGTTGTCCCCCAGCTTGTCGCTGACGTTGACGATCCCGCGCGGCTCCTGGTCGGACAGGGCCTCGATCCGCTCGACCGTCCCGGCGTCGATGCTCCTGACGAACGTGACGATGGCCGGATTCATCCCCTCGTGCACGAGGGGGACGCGGGCCTTCCGCCCGACCAGGTGGAAGGCGTCCTTCTCGGTGACGCGGTAGTGCATGGTGGCGCTCCCTTCGACGACGAGACGGAAGGACATCCGGGGCTGGGACCGCAGTACCGCGCCGGTCCGCCGGGCCTCGCCCGGGCCGACCCCGTGCACCGCCTGGAACGCCCGCCCGAACGCCTCGGCCGAGCCGTAGCCGTACCGGACGGCGATGTCGAGCAGCGTCGCCTCCCCCGCGAGCACCTCGGCGGCGGCGACCGTGAGCCGCCGACGCCGGACGTACTCGGAGAGCGGCATGCCGGCCAACGCGGAGAACATCCGCCGGAGGTGGTACTCCGACGTGACGGCGATCCGCGCCAGCTCGGCCACCTCGACCCGCTGGTCGAGATGCCGCTCGACGTACGCCATCGCCTCGTTCAATCGGTCCAGCACCCGGGCCTCCTTCCCTGCTGCCCACCACGCTAGGAACGACGACCCCGGCCGGACCCGACATCCTGTGCCCGATCCGATCGGGTGCTACCGGAGGGCCCCGGCCCGAGCCGGGCCCGACTCGTTCCCCCTGCCCGGCGGATCACACCGGCTGCGTGGTCAGCGCTGCCAGCGCACGACCCCGCCGACCACGGTGAGCGCCACCGTGAGGTCACGCAGCTCCGCCGGCTCGACCTGGTACGGATCGGCGGGCAGCGCGATGAAGTCGGCGAGCATGCCGGGGCTGAGGCGCCCCTTCAGGTGCTCCTCGTAGGAGGCGTACGCGCCGGCGACGGTGAATCCGTGCAGCGCCGCGTCGAGGCTGAGCCGCTCGTGCGGGTCCACGCCACCGGGCGGGGTTCCGTCGGGCTGCTGCCGGGTCACCGCCGCGTGGATGCCGTAGAACGGATCCGGGTCCTCGACCGGCGCGTCGGAGCCGAACGCCACCGTCGCGCCGGCGTCCAGCAGGCTGCGCCAGGCGTACGAGGCGAGGTCCCGGCCGGCGAGCATCCTGCTGGTCAGGGGAATGTCGCTGGTGCAGTGGGTCGGCTGCATCGAGGCGATCACGCCCAGCCGGGCGAGCAGTGGCACGTCCTCCGGCCGAAGATGCTGGGTGTGTTCGATCCGGTGCCGCAGCCGCCGTGCCGCCCCGGCGACGGTCGGGTCGGTGCGCGCCGACTCCTGCCAGCGGGCGTACGCCCGCAGCACCATCCGGTTCGCCGCGTCGCCGATGGCGTGCGCCGCCACGGCGATACCGGCCCCGGCCGCCTTCGCCACCAGCCGCTCGAACTCCTCCGCCGGGGTGACCGCGATGCCGTGGTTGTCCGGCTCACCGTCGTACGGTTCGCTCATCAGGCAGGTGTGCGAGCCGAGCGCCCCGTCGGTGAAGATCTTCACCGGTCCCGTACGCAGCCAACGGTCCCCGTCGCCGGTCGCCCAGCCCAGGTCGATCACCTCGTCCAACGAGGTCGACGGAATCGACTTGTGAACCCGCAGCGGCAGCTCGCCCCGCGCGTACAGGGTCTCGTAGGCGGCCCGGCAGTCCTGCCCGTCGAGGTCGTGGATGCTGGTGAGGCCGACGGCGAGCAGCCTGGGCAGGTGGGTGCGCAACTGCTCGACCATGTCTCCGGCGACGGAGGAGCGCAAAATGTCGTAGGCCGCGTCCCCGGCCGACTCCCGCAGGATGCCGGTCGGCTCGCCGCGCTCGTCGCGGGCGATCTGCCCCCCGATCGGGTCGGGGGTGTCGGCGTCGATGCCGAGCCGCCGCAGCGCAGCGCTGTTGACCCAGGTGGTGTGCCCGTCGATGCTGGGCAGCACGGCGGGACGGTCCGGGCAGACCCGGTCGAGGTCGGCCCGGGTCGGCTGCACCGGACGGGCCCACTTGTGGCTGTCCCAGCGTCCGCCGAAGAGCCAGGCGTCGGGCGGCAGGGTGGCGGCGTGCCGCCCGATCCGGGTCAACGCCTCGTCGAGGCTGGCGGTGCCGCGCAGGTCCACCTGCTCCAGGCCGCGCACGTACAGGGCGGAATGGATGTGGCTGTCGATCATCCCGGGCAGCACGGTCATCCCGGCGAGGTCGACCCGACGCGCTCCGCCGCCGGCCCGGTCCCGGCACTCGTCGCGGTTTCCGACGGCGACGATCCGCTCGCCGCGCACCAGCATGGCCTCGGCGCGCGGCCGGGCGGGGTCGAGCGTGTGGATCCGGGCGTTCTCGAAAACCGTACCGGTCATGGGGCTGCCTGCTTCGACGGTTGGACAGGGGCCAACCATGCTAGACGGCTTCCGGCGACGAGCAAGGTTGGCTTCGCGTACCGCCGGCTTCCCGCGCCCGCACCCCGGTGGTGCCGAAGGCTACAAACGGCGGCTGCGGGTGGCATCCGGCTGCGCCGGCCAACCGATCCACGTCGAAACGTATCCGCTGGCCAGGGACAGTTTCGGCTGACCTTCGAGGTGCCCCCGGCAGGATTCGAACCTGCGACACACGGTTTAGGAAACCGATGCTCTATCCCCTGAGCTACGGGGGCGCGAGGGCCCAGTCTAGCGACCTGCGGGTTCGCACGGGGTGGCAGGGAGTGGCCCGCGTTGACCTGGGTTGCCTGGGCCGGGTTTTCCCAGGTCAGAGCACACGCCGAGCACACGAACCCCGGTTTGCGACCACGGGTGTCGCGCAATCTACCCCGGCTGACACGCGTCGACCTGTGCCGGCACCCGCTGGGGAGCACACATCGCGCACATCATCGAAGATCATGTCGTGCTGTAGGTGCTTCCGCAGCCGTCGCTGGTACTGCACGCCCTGACGACCAGCGGCGTGGTGGCCTCGATGACCCGCATGTCGAGCACGAAGTCGTCGTCGGTGACGACGTCGGGGTCGGCGGCGGGGGCGTCGAGGACCGCAGTCGGCGGAGCCATCGACATCACTCTCCTCAGCTAGAAGGGTTGGGTGGTGCCACCTGGCCTAGGACCAGGAGATCGTGACGACGCCATGCGTCTTGTCCATAACCGGAGCGTCGGCGGGGATGAGAGCGTGGCCGCTGTCGGCGGGCCAGTAGCCGAAGGCCGGCTCGATGTGGCGACCGTCGCGATCCCACGCCTGGATCTGTTCGACCATGGCGGCGGCAGCTCGCTGCCCGTCCGGGCCGTAGGCGCGGGCACCGAACTCCACGCTTTCGCCCTCGATCGCCGGCCGCACCGCCAGGTAGGCGAAGCCCGACCCGCGAACGACGCCGAAGGGGAACCAGCCGCGCTCAGCGGCCAGGTCGGTTCCCTGGTCAGCGACGATCCGGCAGAAGCCGGGAAGGAACCACGCGAACCACAGGTGCAGGTCGGCGAACGAGACACCGTTGTCGATCGTCACACCGGACCACCACTCGGCGCGCTCCGTCGCCAGGACGCCGTCAAGTCGGCTCATCTCGCGGGGGATGCCGGAGTCGAACGACAGCCGGACGTTACGCCCGTTGCCGTCGGGCAGGAGGAACACCCGGTCGGGATGCCTGCCGTCACCCTGCATCGGCACGAACCCGGCGACCTCCACCGACGTGCTGGAAAGATGGCCGCCCTCCCGGCGGAACCCGATCGTCCTCGTGACGCCGTTCATAACCAGCGGCAGGACGAGGACGCCCTTGTCCCGCAGTTGGTTGAGCAAGGCCGGGGCGATGTCCCAGGCGCCCACCGTGACGACGATGGCGTCGAACGGACCCTCGTCCGGCACACCATGTTCGGCGTCGGCGACCAGGACCCTGACCCGATTGCCGTAGCCGTTCTGGTCCAGCAACGCCGCCGCCCGATCGGTGACCTCCGGGTCGATGTCGACGCTGACAACCCGACCATTCGGTCCGACGACCTCGGCGATGTACGCGGCGTTCAGACCACCCGAGCCGACCTCCAGCACGGTCATGCCCGGCCGCAGCTCAGCCGGCTCCAGCATCCGCGCCTGGATGTAGGCCGCGGACACCGACGAGATCGCCACGCCGTGCTCATCGCGCTTGGTGACCACCGAGTTGTCGAACCCGTAGGCAACGGCGAGATCGGTACCGGCGGGCATGAACCGCTCCCGCGGCACCCGGCGGAACGCCGCCTCCACCGCCCTGGTGACGATCTTGCCCTGCACGCGCAGCTCGTCCACCAGCACGGCGCGCAGGTCGGCCGCCCGGTCGGCACCGTCGTGCGTATCAGCCATCTGGATCACTCGGTACTTCCTTCTCCTCGGGTCGACAGGGCACCTTGAGCTGTGGTTCTCCGGGCGTCGCGGACTGGACCGCCGGCAGCGTCAGGGCCAGAGAACCCGTGCCGTTGCCCGCTCCAAACACTCTCGGACGGACAGGCGACTGAGTGAACGCAGGCCATGCGGACGAAGCACGTGTCCGCATGCCGAGGCACACATGAGCCCAGCGAGCCGCTCCCGGACAACACACGCGTCTTGACCTGGCCATGGCGCGCATACAAGACCAGCCATGGAGGTGATGCGTGATGACCGAATGATGTCGCGCTGTCGCTCTGCGGAAGGTAGCGTTTATCGATGGCAATGACGTTTGCCGCACGTGCCCAGCCGATCGGCTCTCGGGGGTTGCATGCCATGCCTGCGCGGCAAGCTATCAACCCAGCGTTCGGGGCGTGTCTGAAAGCGCTACGGCTGAAGCGGAACCTGTCTCTTCGTCGGCTCGGTCAGCAAGTCCACTGCTCTCACGGCTACCTGTGGGATCTGGAGGCCGGTCTCAAGCGACCGAGTCCTCCCGTCCTGGCGCTGCTTGAGACAGCGTTGGACGCGGGCGGTGAGCTACTCACGTTGGCCTCCGTGGTGTCAGCCGACGCTGGCGAGGCGTTAGCAGCCGTCGCTACCTCCGGCCACACCACAATCCCGGGGCTAGAGTTCGCAGAGGATTGGCAACGCGGTGTTGCTGTCGCGACCGAGCTGTGGCGGGAAGATATGCAACGGCGGGATCTGCTCCGAGGCGTCGCCTTCAGCGCGGCGGCGTACCTCTCACCAGCAGTGCGCTGGCTGACCGCTCCGCTGGATGAACGACCCTCAAGCGCCGGTGAGCGCCTTGTCGGGGAACCGGAGGTCGAAGCGGTCCGGCGCGTCACCGGTGTCTACCGGTCGCTAGACAACCAGTACGGCGGGGATCGGGTTCGGGACAGTTTAGTCCGGTTTCTCGACTCCGAGGTAGCTGGGCTACTGCGCGGCCGTTTCGACCCACGGACCGGCCAGGCCCTGATGTCCGCTGCTGCTGAAACGACTCAGGTGGCGGGTTGGTCGTCGTACGACGCTGGCATGCACGGGCTCGCGCAGCGATACATGGTGCAAGCGTTGCGACTGGCCGCTGCGGCGGGCGACCGGCCGTTGGGCGCGGAGATCCTGGCGGCGATGAGTCACCAGGCGGCTTATCTTCATGCCTCGACGGAGGCGGTCGATCTGGCTCGTGCGGCCGGGCTGATGGCGGCTCAGGCCGGGGTCACGGCGATCGAGGCAGAGTCGGCGGTACTTGAGGCGCAGGGCCATGCGGTCGGCGGCGACGAGGCGGCGTGCGCCGCTGCGCTTGACCGGGCCGAACGCGCCTTCGACCGCGCCGACCGCGGCAGCGGCCCGCAGTGGATCAGCTACTTCGACGAGGCGTACCTGTCGGCGAAGTTCGGGCACTGCTTCACCGCCCTGGAGCAGGGGAAGACAGCGGCGCGCTTCGCGGTCCGCTCGTTGGACATGGACGGCCAGGCATACGCCCGTGGGCGCCAGTTCAACCTCACGCTGCTGGCGGTGGCTCATGTGCAGGCCGGCGATCCTGAACAAGCAGCTGTCGTGGGTGTGCAGGCGGCCACGGCCGCAGAGCAACTGCACTCACGCCGAGCGCGGGACTACCTGGCTGACCTGGCCGATCGGCTCGGCCCGTACCAGGGGCTGTCTGCCGTGGACGAGTTCAGCGAGCAGGTCCAGCCGTTTCTGCGGTCTGCCTAGATTCGCCCGGACGCCTTGGCCAGCAGGGTGGCGAGCAGGCCGGTAACGGAGCCGGCACCAACGATCTCGCCCGCCTGGATGCGCTGCTGAACCTCTGTCAGCGGGATCCACCCGAGCCGTTCAGTCTCGTTGACGTCCGGCTCGGCCCCGGTGGGCTCGGCACCTCGAGCGAGGTAGACAACGTTCGGTTGGTCGATCGTCCCCACCATGGGCTGGAAGGCGATCAGCGGCTCCATGCTTTTCGGCCGCCACCCTGTCTCCTCCTCGACTTCCCGGGCGGCGCATACGGCCGAGTCCTCGTCCGGATCGAGGTAGCCGCCGGGGAGTTCCCATACCCAGCGGTCGATGATGAATCGGTGCCGCCACATCATCAGGACCCGGTCGCAGTCGTCGAGGACAACCACCATCGCAGCAGCCGGAACGCGCAGCACGTACTGCTCGAATCGCACGCCGTCCGGTAGTTCCACGTCGGCGACGCTGAGCACCGCGCGTCGCGTGTCATCAATGACGCGCTCGTCGTGAATTGTCCACTCGCTGGCCCGCCGGGCGTCCGTGGTCATGGCCTCACTCTAGTTCAGCCATCGGTGGCCTTGCTTGTCCGGGCGGTGGCGTCGGCTGACACCGGCTGACACCGGCAACGTTCATCTCACGTTCTGTTGGGGCGAGGCTACTGATCGACGGATGCGGTGGGTCGGATAGTTCGGCCCCCGTGCAACGGACCTTGGGCGGTGCTGGGGGTGAGGCTCGCCGACGATCGAGCGGATCCCACTGCCTTCGTCAGTCCTGCCGCCCCCCTCGACGGGAGATTGTGATGACCAGCGCCACGGCGGCCACATTCACTGCTGCGGCTGACAGCGTCCCACCCAGATTCAGCCAGAATACGCTCCGCGACTTCCTTCACGACAGGTCACCAACATCGGATGAGCGATGGCGTCGATGGTGCACCGGGCTGATCCATGATGGTCACCTCAGTGTCTCGGATCTGCTCGGCTGGTGGACCGAAGTTGTCGAGTTCGACCCGGCGCTTCGCAGACACATCGCACGGCCTGTTGCCGTGCCGGACGGCACGGTGGTCGTCGCCGGCAGCGGCAAGGAGCAGTTCAAAACGTTCAATGTCAGCACCGCCGCATCGATCCTCGCCGCCGCGGCCGGCACTTTCGTCGTCAAGGGAATCTCCCGGTCGGTGTCTGCGATCTCTGGTGCCGCGGACATCCTCGACGTCCTGAGGATCAGGCCGGCGGTTGACCTGGCGAGCATTCCGGACGCGCTACAACAGCACAACATCGCCTTTGTCCCCTATCCGCTTTTCTGTCCCCACTACGCGGCCAGGTACGACGGCGTCTTCGACGCGATCAACCCCGCAAGCTTCTTCATGCCAGTGGCGACGCTGTGCGTGCGCGCCTCCCGCTTCCTGTTCGGCCTCGCACACACCGACGTAGAGCTGTCAGCCCGCGCCCTTCGGGGCATCCGCCCCGACATCGCCGCCGGGACGGTCGTCTCGACCAACCTCAGCGACGGGGAGACCGTCGACGAGTACTGCGGCGTCGGCACCGCTCACCTCGCGCACGCCACCCCTGAACTGGTCAACGCGACCACCCGCGCGAGCCGTGCCCCCACAGTGGGGTGGCGCAGCGCGGTGGCCCATCGATCCACTCACGCCGGCAACGCCGCGCTCGCCACCGAGGCACTCGCGCCTGGCGGCGACTCACCCATCACACGACTCGTGGAGCTGAACGCTGCCCTCATCGTCGACTCCGGCGCTCCCGCCGAGGACTCGATCCATCGCGTGGAGCACGCCCGACGATCCGGCGAAGCCATACGCCTCCTCGAGGCGCTGTCCGAGAGCCGATAACCCAGCACAAGGAGGCCAAATGCCAGCCACCCCGATCGATCAGCACACCACCGAGGCTGTCGCCCGGTACTTGGGCCCGGTCGCGATGCGCTTCACTCACGTCGACGGTGCCGTACCAGTACTGGACCCTGCGGTGCGCGACTCACTGGCCATCGTCACCGGGTTCGGCCCGACGAATGCGCCGACTGCCGGCACCCTGTCGATCATGCTCGGCGCGGTGGACCTTCAGCGGCAACTCCGCGCGCCGATGACGGTCATCGTCTCCGACCTCGGCGCATGGAACTCCCGCAACGTGGCATGGTCGGCCCTGGTCCAGGTCCGCGACCAGATGTTCGCCTTCCTCGTCGCGCTTGGGCTGGACCGTGAGGTCACCGAATTGCGCTCTCACCTCGACCACTCCAACCTCGTGCGCGCTGGCCGCATCGCCCGATACCTGTCCCGGGCCGACTTTCAGGAGCACCGCGAGAGCCTGCTGGAGCTGTACGCAGACCATGGCCTACTCGGCAGCGAAGTCGGGGTGGTCACCGACTCGCTGTACACCGTTGCCGACGTACTCGGCCCCTTCGACAACGGCGCCAAACACGTGCTCATGGTCTCCGGCATGGAAGAGGCGTACTTCACCGACCTCGCCCGCCTCGCTCTCGAACGTCAGGCCAACGCCGACGAACTGAGCCTGGGGTGGACCGGGAACATCGGCGCTTTGTACTTCCGCGTGCTGGAAGGCCTCGCCGGCTATCCCAAGATGTCCAAGAGCATTCCGGCGTCGAGCATCCACCTCAACATGCCACCAGACGAGGTAGCCGAGCGGGTGATGAGCGATGACGAGGCGAGCCAGACTGCGGTGCTCTCGGCAATCGAGCTGGCCAGCGGTTGGGGCGCCGCCGCCACCGCTACCGCCCGCAAGAGGTTCGCGCACCGCGGCACCCAGCCGGGCCCGTGGCGCGAGGTCCGGGCGGACTTCTGTCACACCTTCAACCGGTACGCCATGCTGTGGAAGCAGTGCGCCTCGTGAAACCCACAGCGGTGCTCCTCGGCGCCTCCGGCCGCCTCGGCAGACATCTGGTGCCGCTGCTGTCGGCCGCTGGCATCGACACGATCGCAGTGGCGCGCTCACCCGACACCGGCCAGCCAGGCGCCGCCGAATGGATCGCCGCTGACCTGATGAACCGTCAGGATCAGATGAGGGTCGTTAGCGCTGTCGGCGTGCAATGCGGTAATGCGAAGCGGGTGGCCATAATCGACCTCGTCCTCGACCGCAGTGGCGTCGAGAGCATGCGGGGTAGCGTCCAAGCCGCGACCGACACCGTGCTGCGACTGCGGGACCGCCTTCGAGAGTGCGCCGCCCAGCCCCACTTGGTCGTTGCCAGCACCACCGCCGTTCTCGCACCCGGCCTCTACCAAACGCCGTACGGGCTGGCCAAACGACGCCAGGTCATCACCTACGCCCGCTCCGGCTTACCTGGCGTGGCGGTGCTCCTGCCCGTCCTGGGAGAACGTGCGGGCGACGCAGCTCCGCAGCGCTGGCCGGCGTGGTCGTTCGACCACGCCGCACACAGGCTGCATACGGCCGCCGGGGCGGCACCCGGCTCTGCGTTCATCATCAAGGTGCCGAGTTTGGACAGTGACCGTGTGGTCGCCACCGACGGGCGGGAAGGTCCTCTGATCCCAGCGGTACTGATGGCCCACCTCCGGTGCCTACTGACCGACCGGAGCAGCATGCAAGCCCATCGCAGCGCGGCGCGCTCCCGGCTGGGTCTGTCTCCGCCCCAGCTCCGGCGCCGCGTCGACCACCATCTCGCGCCCGCGGAGCTGGTCCGCCGCTTCGCCAACCGATACCACGTCACGATCGTCCGCGACCGTGACGTCTCCAGCCCTGAGCGAGAAGGAATGCCACCTCATGCCTGATTCGAGAAGGAGGGTCTTTGTCATCGGCGCCGGACTGTGCGGCCTCGCTATCGCCGTCACCGCCGCCCGGCGCGGCTTCGACGTCGCCTGCATCGGCGACGGCCGTCGCCGGGCCTCGCTGGCGAACTTCGGACAGCTGCACTCCGGCGCAGTCCTGGCACCGGTTCTACCTCACGTCGCTCGGGCCTGCTGGCAGTACCGGAACCACTGGCCCGACGGATTGCTCCGTCCCGCCCAAGTCGGCGAGCCGCACGGCTACGCGCTGTTCACCTCCGCCGAGGCCGTGCACGCGTACCGCTCCGCCTGGCAACACACTGGAATCAACGCCGAAGAGATCAACCCGAACCTTTCACCCGCCCCGCCGGCTCATCCGCCGGCTGCCGCCTTCCGCATCCCAGACTTCAGCGTCGACCTCGACCTCTTACATGCCCGCACCACAGCGCTCGCGCGCGACTGCGGCGTGTCGCTGCTGTCGCAGCGCCGGATCACGCTGCAGCGCAACCAGGAAACGGGGCTGGTGATACTCGACGACTACTGCGGCAGCCCGGACCTGGTCGTGTTGGCGACTGGTGCTGACACTCCCGACCTGCTGGCTCAGGCCAGCGTCACGCATACGCTCCGGCAGCGTCGGATCGCCTGGGGCCGGCACGCGAGGATCCGACCGAGCGCCCTGACCTACTGGCTCGACGGTGACCTTCTGGCCATCAGCCCCGATCGCGCCGACGCGCGCATCGGCCTGCCAGGCAACAACGGCGAGTACGGCACGAACGAAGCCGAGTACGCGCGGATCCGCACCGCGCTCGTCCAGCGCGGGCTGCACTTATCCGATGCCGATCTCCGCTTACAGTGGGGAACTGTCTGCGAACCTACGACAACTCGCGCCGACCCGACCAGCTTCGTGGCGGACCTTCGTGATCCCCCCACTGGTTGGAGTCGAGTTCCGAACCTCGTCGTCGCGGTGCCCGGCAAGTGGACCACGGCGTGGCACTGCGCCGAACGCGTCGGCAACGCCCTCGAACAGGAAGGTCAGCTCAACTGATACCGATGGCGTCGCGAACTCGCTCAAGTACCGGCCGGGTCTGCTTGCGCGCCTTGTCCGCGCCATGGGCCAACAGGTCGTCGAGCTCGCTACCCGATGCCACAAGCGCCTCGTACCGGTCGCGCATCGGTGCGAACCGGTCATTCAACGCATCGGTCAGCTGTGCCTTGACCTCTCCCCAGCCCATGCCACCCTCGATCAGGCGAGCTCGGGTCCCGGCTACTACGGCGGGGTCACCGAACCGCTCCAAGAGCGTGAACACTGCGGAGGAGTCCGGTTCCTTGGGTGCCTCTACAGGCACGCTGTCCGTCGTGATCCGCCGGATCACCTTCTTCAAGGCCGATCCCGGGGCGAACAGCGGGATCGTGTTGCCGTACGACTTGCTCATCTTCCGGCCATCAGTACCAGGCAGCGTGTGAGCGGTCCCTTCCTCGGGCACGACGGGCTTCGGGATCTTCAGCTTGTACCGGTCTCCGTAAATGCTGTTGAACGAACCCGCGATATCGGCGGCGTACTCGACGTGTTGAAGCTGGTCACGGCCGACTGGCACCACGTCAGCCTCCACGATCAGGATGTCCACAGCCATGAGTACCGGGTAGTTGAATAGCCCCATGTTCACGCCCACGTCGAGGTCTTCCCTACCGGCCTCACGGTTGCGGTCACGCGCCGCCTTATATGCATGCGCCCGGTTCATCAACCCCTTGGCAGTCATGCAGGACAGCACCCACGCCAACTCGAAAATCTCCGGAATGTCGGACTGGCGATAGAAGGTGGTCCGGTCCGGGTCCAACCCCGCAGCCAGCCAGGTCGCCGCGACCGACCGGGTAAAGTGCCGCAGCAGAGCGGGATCCCGGACCGTCGTGAGCGCGTGGTAGTCGGCGATGAAGTACATCGACTCGTAGCTGTTCGCCAGGTCGAGCGCAGGCAGGATCGCACCGACGTAATTGCCCAGGTGCGGCTCACCCGTCGGCTTGATGCCCGTCAGCGAGACCTTACGCGGCGTAGAACCCATACACAGACCTTACTATGCGCCCGAGGGTGGGCGAGTCCTTGTCGGCCTTGTCGAGCAGTGGTGGGGTCCGTCAGTTCGTCGGCATGGTGAGCAGTTTCGGCAACTCCGCCATGCTGTTGAAGAGCGCGTCAGCGCCGTCGAGCGTCCGGTCTCTCGCCGACACGAAGCCGAGTACCCGCATGCCAGCTGCCCGAGCAGCGGCAATCCCGGACTCGCTGTCCTCCACCACCACACAGCGCTGCGGCTCCGCCCCACAGCGCTCGGCTGCTAGGAGGAAGACATCCGGGGCCGGCTTGCCCCGTACCACGTCGGCGGCGGTGAAGATCCGGTCCTCGAAGAAAGCTGCCAGCCCACTCGCCCTCAGCGTTAGGGCCACCTTCTCGGGCCGCCCGTTCGACGCTACGCAGAACGGAATATCCAGCAGGCTTATCACGTCCAGCACGCCGGGCACAGAACGTACCCGAGCGCGAAGAGCCACGTCGACGGACTGCGTGAGCGAGTCGAACCAACCCGCCGGGACGGCTGTGCCCAGTAGCGCGGTGATGCGTTCGGTGGCCTTGCCCTGGGCTAGGCCCGCGAACTCTCGCTCGCATTCCTCGTCGGTAATCTTTACGCCGAGCTGTCGTAGCTGCTCCGCCAGCACACCCGCAACGATTGCTTCGCTGTCAACGAGCACCCCGTCACAGTCGAAGATGACGAGATCAGGGCGACGACCGACGGTCACGTCACTGTCCGCTTCACGATCACCTCCCACACCCTCGATTCTTGCCCATCGGGGTGCCTACGGCGAGATGGGGATGTGACGCCAACCCCTGGCGCGCCGAGTCCGCGCAGGACTGGAACTCGACGATCTTCGACTTGCCTGCACCGAGGGTAGAGAGCAGGCATTACGGTGGCGTCGGATCGCTGCGGTGCGCCGCGAGCACGGACCCGACGACGATCGCTCCGAGCCCGAGGACCGCAGACACGCTGATCTGCTCGCGGAGGAAGGCCACGCCGAAGGCGACGGCGAACGCAGGTGACAGGTAGAACGCCAGTGCCGCGCGGGCGGGGCCGACGCGGGTGATGAGCGTGTAGAACAAGGCAAGCGTCGCGCCGGTGCAGACTATCCCGAGGACGAGCAGGGCACCTGTCGCTTCCACGCCGGGCAACCGGGTCGGGACCGTCGCGGAGGCGGGAGCGACCACGGCTACGGTGGTGACGAGCATGGCGGAGGTGGCGACGCCGAGGGGCGGGGCCTCGGCGTACCGACGGTGGATCATCATTGCGCCAGCGGCGTAGCACACCGCCGCGACGAGGATGAGCGTGCCGCCGAACAGCGCCATCCGGCCTCCACGCAGGTCGACGCCGAAGAGCATGATCAGGCCGACCAGGCCGAGGACTATCCCGGTCAGGCCCTTCCAGCCTTGCGGGCGTTCATCGGGTGCGAACCAAAGGGCGAGGAGCGCGACGAACAGTGGTTGTGCGCCGACGAGGATGCCGGCGACGCTGGCCGAGACGTACTGCTGCCCGTAGGTGAGCAGCAGCAGCGGCGCGGTGGACTGCACCAGCACCGTCTCGATGATCGCCCGAGGGTTGCGCCAGATGGGCTGAAGTGCGTCCCGGCTTACCGCGAGGGGGAGCAGCAGGAGCGCCGCAAGTAGCACTCGCCCGAGGACGACGAGCGCTGGCGAGAAATCGTGCAGAGCGACGGTGATGAGCGGGTACACCGCGCCCCAGAGGGCGGACAGGACGACGAGTTCGATCCAGGAGCGGCGGGTCACAGCGGGTCGTGGCGGGTCGACGTACGCACGCGTTCTAGTTAATCAGGACCTGCCGGTACAGGCTCTGCACGCAGTCGAGGCCGGTCCAGGGCAGCAGGTCGACGAGGAGTTGGCGTAGCCGCTTGCGGTTGCGCTCTGATCCGGTGCGTCGGGCGAGCGCGTCGGCCTCGGTGGCGGCGTGGCAGGCCTGTTCGATCTGGTTCATCTGCGTGTACGCGATGGCGAGGTCGATGAACGTGCCGGAGCGTTCCCGTACGAAGTCGGCGGGCAGCAGGGTCAGCGCCTCGTAGAGGGACCGGGTCGCGTCGGTGGGGCGGCTCAGCCGGGTCAGGCAGCGGCCCTTGAGACGGGCGGCGTGGCAGTCGGCGTTGAAGAAGCTCAACCATGCGGGGGTGTTGTCCATGCTGACGCCGTCGAAGGCCCGTTCGGCCCCGGCCAGGGCGGTCATTCCCCGGTGGGGCTCGTTGAGGAGTCCGTACGCCTCCCCGGTGGCCTCGCCGAGCCAGGAGTTGACGGCGGGCGGGATGCCTCGGCCGCCGACGTCCCGGGCGGTGCCGAGCAGGCTGAGCGCGGTGCGGCCGTCCCCGTTGTGGAGGTGGATCTGGCTGAGTACGCCCAGGCCGTACGAGTGCAGGGCCCGGTCGTTCGCCTTCTCCGCGAGCGAGATGGTGAGCCGGCAGTATCCGTGCGCCTGCTGGTAGCGCTGCGCATCGATGGCGAGCCAGGCGGCGAGTTGGGCGGCGTCGGCGGCAGCGCGCAGCAGCCGGCGGTGGGTGCCGGTGTTCGTCGTGCGGTTGCTGACCTCCAGCATGCGGTGCAGGTGGGCACCGACATCCGCGCTCACCTTGCCGGAGCCCTCCCGGTAGTCGAGGCACCGGTACGTGTCGGTCAGGATCTCCAGGTCCTCGACGACCCGCTCGGTGACCCGTGTCAGGACGGCGCCGGAGGGCAACGGGGCACCGGTGGTGCGTTCGCTAGTGGAGCGGCCAGCGGGCGCTTCCGGTGCGCCCGCGTGTAGGGCCTCGGCATCGAGGTGGCTGTGGTCCTCGCCGCCGAGCAGGTCGCCGGCGGCGCACCGGTAGAGGAACGCCAGCTTGTTCAGCGTGTCCAGCGACGGTGCCCGGCCCGCCGGGCCCGGCCAGATCTCCCAGTACGAGATCTGCTTGGCGGTCTTCGGCGCGTCCGCGTCGGGCCACTGCTCGTTCCAGCGGCGCGCCACGTCGGCCTGCGTGAGGCCGTGGGCCAGTCGGAAGGCCACCCTCGGGTTGATGCGGTACCGCTGCTGCCAGTGCGAGGCGATCTGCCGATACGTCCATCCGCTGGCGCGAAGCTCGTCGGCCTCCCGCTGGAAACTACGCGCGCTCCTCGCCATCCCTGCCTCCGAAAGTGACCCGCCCCCGGGCCGACCGTCCGTAGCACGGTAGCGATCACCGTCGCCGCAGCGGAAGTCATCCATGCGCTACTCCCCGTGATCCGTGGAGTAGCGGGAGGTCGATGGTCCCCGCCAACGGGGGTCGATCTTCCCCGCTGCGGACGGGACCCTCGAAGACGACGCGGAACGCCTGTTCACGGCGCCTTCTCCCGACGGCGGACCCTCCGCGCCCTCCGGCGGCAGGCGCTGACGGCGACGCACCACAGGCCGGTTGGCCGCGACCGGCACACGACGTCAGGCGCGTGCAGTTGATCTACATGGAGAGGCTCGCTGATGCATGAGCAGAACGAGTTGGGCCGCTACGGCTATCGGCAGGAGCTGGCCCGGGGGCTGAGGTTCCGGGACCTGGTGGCGTACGGGTTGGTGTACATGGTGCCGATCGCGCCGATGGCGATCTTCGGCAGTGTGTACGCGGGGTCGGGTGGGATGGTGGCGCTGGCGTACGTGGTGGGTGTGGTGGCGTTGGTGTTCACCGCGTTCTCGTACGCGCAGATGGTGCGGGCGTTTCCGATGTCGGGCAGCGTCTACAACTACGCGGGGCGTGGGATCGGTGCGCCGGTGGGGTTCCTGGCGGGCTGGGTGATCCTGCTGGACTACGTGCTGGTGCCGGGTCTGTTGTATCTGGTGGCGTCGGTGGCGATGCACGCGAGTGTGCCGTCGGTGCCGGTGTGGTGTTGGCTGCTGGGCTTCGTCGTGGTGAACACCGTGGTCAACTCGGTGGGGATCCGGATGACGGCGCTCGTCACGCGGGTCATGCTCGTCGGTGAGCTGCTGGTGTTGGCGGTGTTCCTGGTCGTCGCGGCCGGTGCCCTCGCCGCGGGCAAGGGTCGGTTGAGCTGGGAGGCGTTCTACGACTCCGACACGTTCGGCTGGTCGGTGGTGGCCGGGGCGGTGTCGATCGCGGTGTTGTCGTTCCTCGGCTTCGACGGCATCTCCATGCTCGCCGAGGAGACCAGGGGCGGGCCCCGGCAGGTCGGGCGGGCGATGGCCGCCGTCCTCGTCCTCGCGGGGGTGTTGTTCGTCGGGCAGACGTGGCTGGCCGCGATGCTCGTTCCCGACCCGGACGCCCTGCTCACCGACGGCGACCCGGCGGGAACGGCGTTCTACGACGCCGCGCGGGTTGCGGGTGGGGGCTGGTTGGCGACGGTGTGCGCGGTGGCGACGGCGGTCGCATGGGGGTTGCCGAACTCGATGGTCGCCCAGGTCGCCACCAGCCGGTTGCTCTACGCCATGGCCCGCGACCGGCAGCTTCCCCGGTTCCTGGCGAGGGTGTCGCCCCGTCGGAGTGTGCCGGTCAACGCGACCCTTCTCACCGGCTTTGTCTCCTTGGTCCTGGGCCTGTACATGGCGGGTCGGTCGGACGGGGTGACGGTGTTGTCGTCGCTGGTCAACTTCGGGGCGATGGTCGCGTTCCTGGTGCTGCACGTGTCGGTGGTGGTGCACCATCTCGTCCGTCGGCGCAGCCGGAACTGGTGGGCGCACCTGGTCATGCCCACGCTGGGGTTCACGATTCTCGCCTACGTGGTGGTCAACGCGAACATCGCCGCCCAGCGTCTCGGTCTGGTGTGGCTCGGACTCGGAATGGTGGTGCTCGCCGGCCTCTACCTGGCCGGCCGGCGTCCCGTGCTGTCCGGCCTGGTGCCGGCCCAGCCGGCGCGCCGCGACGTGGAGCGGGTGTGACCGGCGTGGACAGGATCGTCTACCGGCCGGGCCCGGGGGAACTGGCGCACACCTTCGGTGCTCGTCTGCCCGTGGCCCACGTTCGCTCCGGGGATGTGCTGGAGGTGTTCACGCAGGACTGCTTCGGCGGGCTCGTGCGGGGTCCGGCAGACCTGCCGTCGGAGGTGTGCCGCATGCCGTACCTGAACCCGGTGTCCGGGCCTTTCTTCGTCGAGGACGCCGAGCCCGGTGACACCCTCGCCGTGCATATCGCCGCGATCACGCCGGCTCGGGACTGGGGTGTGTCGACGACGTTCCCGCACTTCGGGGCGCTGACCTCGACGTCCCGCACCGCCACCCTGCAGCCGCCGTTAGAGGAGCGGGTGTGGGTGTACGGGATCGACCAGCAGACGCGGACGGTGCGGTTCCAGGCCACCGGCAGCGACCACAGCGTCGACCTGCCCCTGGACCCGATGATCGGCACCATCGGGGTCGCGCCCGGCGGGTTCGAGGCCCGCTCCACGATCGTCCCCGACTCCCACGGCGGGAACCTAGACACCCCGCAGCTACGCGCCGGCGCCACCCTCTATCTGGGGGTGAACGTGCACGGGGCGATGCTGGCCCTCGGTGACGGGCATGCCCGCCAGGGCGAGGGCGAGGCGTGCGGCACCGGAGTGGAGATCGCCACGACCACCACTCTCATCGTTGAGGTGGTCAAGGGTGTGCCGACGCCGTGGCCGCGGCTGGAGACCGATATGTCGATCATGTCGGTCGGCTGCGCTCGTCCTCTGGAGGACGCCTACCGTGTCGCCCACCACGACCTCGTCGGCTGGACCAGTGCGCTGACCGGCCTGCACGTCCTCGACGCCTACCAGCTCGTGTCACAGGCGGGGCGGGCGCCGATCGGGAACGTGTGCGACCCGAACTACACCGTCCTCGCCGCGGTCGACAAGGCGCTGCTCCCCGTACCCGGCGCCGCTTATCAGGGGGCGCACGGTCGCATGCGGCGACTCGCGGCCGGGCTGCGGTAGGCGCGGACGATGACCGGAGTGCCCCGCCTGCCGCTGCGCGACGAGCTGTTCCTCCTTGGCCACAACGACGACACCGGCCGGCTGCATGTACACCGCAGGGCCCTCGCCCTGGGCTTGGCCGGCGCGGTCCTGATCGACCTGTTTCTGGCCGGGCGGGTCACCCTCGACCCGAATGACGCCACCCGCCCGGTTCCCGACCAGCGACTCCGCCTACACAGCGACCGGCCCGTCGGCGATCTGATCGCCGACGCGGCCATCGCCTCGCTCCGCCACGCGCGGCCCGCCCCGCCGCTGCGGGTATGGCTGCGGGGGTTCGCCGTCGACCTGTACGAGCGCACCCGCGCCGGCCTGGTGACCACCGGGATCCTGCACCAGCACCGTCGGCGGCGTCTCGGTGGGCTCGTCCACCGTGCGTCGTACCTGCCCACCCACGCCAGGTGGTCGGTGATTCCCCGAGCCCGGCTCTGCTACCTCGCCAAAGGCCGTGAGCGGCCTGACAACCACACGGCCGCCCTCGCGGGCCTCGTCGCCACCCTCGGCCTGGTCACCCATCTGTACCTCGACGACGACACCGCCTCACTGACGGCACGCCTCACCGCGGTGGCCGACCAGCACTACCGGCCCGTACGGGACATCACCACCGCCGTGGACACCGCCGTTGGTGACCTCGCCACCGCCGCCTACCGCTGACCAGCTTGCCCATCCTCCTGAGGAACGATCCACGTGAGCCCGCCGCCCTTCTCGCCCACCGCCGCCGCCCAGCCGTCCCGCCCGACACAGGGCCACCTGCGCATCACCGCCGTGCCGCTTGCCGGCCTGCCCGCCGCCGTCTCGGCGGTCCCCCTGGCCACCACCGCCTCGGGCGATACGCCCGAGGAAGCAGCACTGACCCGCCGGTGGGTGGACGCTGTCCGCCCTCCGGTCGAGTCGCCCCACCTCGGTGCCGGTTCGCACGCCGGCCGTTGGGGCGACAACGGCAGCCGACCCCAGCGGCTGCCGGGCCGGCCCCTGTCACCGCATAACCAACGCGCGGGAAGACACGCCGGCCAGTGGCCGGCGGCGGGGCGCTCCCCCAGCGCCTCGCCGCCGGCCGCACCACCGACCGCCGAAGAAAGCCGCCCCATGCCCACCCTGCAAAGCCGCCACGCGCCACCACCGCCAACAACAGCGCACCATCATTCGCACGACGCTCCCACCGGCAGGCAAGACGGAGCAGCCGACGCGGTGCGACGCAGCACGGCGCTGCGAGCAGCCGGCGCCCTGACCGACGCCTACAACTGGGCGCACTACGCCCACCGCCTCAACCGCCACCTAGCCATCGACGACCCGCACAGGATGCGAACCGCCGCGCTGCTTGCCTCCCTCGCCGCCCAGACCGGGGAACCCCATCTCGCCGTCGCCGTGTACCAGGACCTCATCACGGCCACGACCCGGACGCTCGGCGACGACCACGCCGAGACGCTGCGGGTCCGCGCTGCCCTCGCCCACCTGCGGCACACCCTCGGTGACTGCGACACCGGACTACGGGACCTCGCGGCCGTGCACGCCGCCGCCCGCCACCGGTACGGCCACCCCAGCCGACTGGCTCTGCGGGCCCTGACCGGCCTCGGCGGTCTCTACCGCGACTGCGGACACCACGACCTGGCCACCCGATGCCTCACCAGCGCGCACGTCGGCGTCGCCAGATACCTACCACCCGGCGACGCCCTCTCCACAGCCGTCACAGCCGCCATCGCCGCCCCACCCAGCCTCAACCACCCCGCCGTCTGCACCCAACGACGTCCACAACAAGGGACCAAGCGGTGACGGCCACCCACCAACCCATCCTGATCAGGATCAAGGAGTCGGTCTCGTGACACCGTCCGCTGCCTCTCCGGCCGGTATCTGCGCCTCTTGGACGGCCCTCAGTCCCTGTATCAACCATGCCGCCGACCACTTCTGGGGCCTGCTGGCCGACCGCCGGATGACGCTCCTGCCCGAGCGCGAGGCGCCCCTGTTCCTGGCCACCCTCGGCAGTCTCATCGCCGGCGATGACGACCACGCCGGTCGCACCGCCCTCCTGGCGGCGTTCGCTCCCACCTACCGGCACCTGGGCCTACAGCCCTACCACCACGAGGTGCTCGTCGACGCCCTCACCGCCACCGTCGCCCGCTTCGCACCCGCCCCCTGGACACCCGCCATGGCCGAGCGGTGGAGCCGTCACGGCCACCACGCCCTGAACCTCACCCACCGCGCCACCGGCCGCCTGACCGCCGGTCCCGCCTGGACGGCCGCCGAGATCATCGACCGCCACCAGGCGGCCGACACCATCACCATCCTCACCCTGCGCCCCCGACACCGCGTGCGTTTCGAGGCCGGCCAAGCCGTCCCCGTCACGACATCCCGCCGGCCTGGGGTGTGGCGGTGGTACTCCCCAGCCAACACACCACGCCCCGACGGCACCATCGAGCTGCACATCCGCGCGATCACCAGCGGGCCCGTCTCACCGCTGCTCGCCCAGCACGCCACCGTCGGCGAACGCGTGTGGCTCGGCCCTCCTTACCATGCGGGGCTCACCCTCGACCCCAGCGACCACGGGGATCTGCTCCTGGCCGCCGGCGGCACCGGCCTGGCACCGCTACGCGCCCTCGTCGAACACCTCGCCACCACTGGCATCCGACGCCGGTCACCCTCATCGTCGGCGCCTGCACCCTCGACGACCTCTACGACAGCATCACCCTCGACACACTCCAGACGGCCCACCAGGACTGGCTGGCCATCAGACCCACCTTCTCCGAAGACCCGCTCGTCGACCCGGCCGCCCGGGCCGACGTGTTGACCGCGGTCCTGGACCACTACCGGCCCGGTCAGCACGTCTACGTCGCCGGCCCACCCGCGCTCATCGACCACGCCCGACACCGCCTCCCCCTCGCCGGCGTGCCCGTCGAGCACCTGCACCTGGCGGAAACCTTCACCCACCCCGGACTGCCTACTGCCGTAGCCACCGGCCCCCGTCGAGACTTCCGCGACGCATCGAAAGTGCCCAACCCATGACAACACCGCTGACCTACGAGCGCCTCGCCGAGCTGCGACGACTGGCGAGGGGCGACCGTGGCCCAGCGCCCGGCGAGGCCGTGTCCGCCCACACCGTGTCGGCCTTGAACGCAAGCGAAGCCTTGCCAGCGACGGTCAGCGTGGATCACCTGCTCTCCCAGGCGCTGCGCTCGGAGAACGGCCGCACCCGCGCGCTCGCCGAGAAGATCCACACCCTCGCCGCCGACCTCGCCCAACGCGTACAGGACGAATACCACGCCCGACGGCACCGCATCGACGCCGAGGTCACCTCCCTCGAACAACAACTCGCCGAAGCCCGCGCCCGACTCCACTCACTCGACCGCGACGCCACCCCACCCACCGCGCACACCTCTCCCACCACCACCCCCACCCGACGAGCCGGCGCCAAGAGCGGCGTCGACGCAGCCGCCGTACGCGACTGGGCCGCCGACAACGGCTACCAGGTCAAACCCCTTGGCCGCATCCCCGCCAACATCATCGACGCCTGGCGCGACGCAACCATCAACGCCACGCCCTCCTTCAACACATGAAGCACAACCCGAAGGACTATCGGATGGCAGAGACGAATCTGGTTCCCCGCCACAAGGTCACGTTCGAAGACTTCTCGCGCCTCGCGCAGAGGCATGGTTGGAAGCTGGACCAGAGATCGGCGCGGACAGCCAGCCAGGACGAATCCCCCGCCTTCCTCTGGCACATCGGCGGCAGCGGCGCGGTCAAGCTGGTGCAGAGCGCAACCCTCAACCGCTGCTACATGGTGATTGCCGGAGACGAGCACGGTGTTCTGGCGGCCCACGTCCGGGAAGCGTTTCCCATCTTCTCCCCGGCTGAGATCATCGATCGGCTGTCCGTGGCCCGATCCGCCGAAGATCGGAAAGCCGCGCTCCATCTTGTGGCGGCAACCGCGACTCCCTGCTACGACCAGACGATCTACAACGCGGTGTGTGCGGGCCTCGAAGAGTCGGACCCATTTGTCCAGCTCGCAGCACTTGCTGCCGCCTTCTACTGCCGGTGGCAACAGTTCGAGCCCATGATCGAACGCATGGTCGGATCTCCGCGAGTGGGCGAGAACGTCAGGATCGTGGCCAGGAATCTACTCGGACTCACCCGATGGGACTGCGGGTAGAAGACCCCTTCCATGTCGGGCCTGCCGCTGAGCAGAGGCTCGGCTGGTGTCGCTCTCAGCTATGCGGTCTCGCGGCGGTTTCGGTTGATCTTCTTGGCGACGGCGTCGGCGGCGTTGTGGTGCATTTTCTTGGTGACGCTCTGGTAGGTGTCGCGGGTGAGGGTGGTGGTGGAGTGGCCGGGTTGTTCGGAGACGACCTTGATGTCGACGCCGGCGTCGAGGGCGATGGTGGCCGCGCTGTGCCGCAGGTCGTGCAGGCGGATCGGGGCGAATCCGGCCTGGCGTACGAGCTTGCGGAACCGTTGGGTGACCCCGTTGGGATACCAGGGCTGGCCGTTGGGGCGGACGAAGAACAGGCCGGTGTCGGGCCACGCCTCGCCGGCGGCGAGGCGCCACTCGGCGCGGCGGGCCTTGTAGGCGGCGAACACCTTGACGGTTTCGGTGTCGAGGGCGAGGTCGCGGTTACCTGCCCTGCTCTTGGGCTTCTTGCGCACGGCGGTGTAGCCGTGGTTGGCGATCTGGTGGTTGATCGTCGTCTCGCGCTTGTCGAGGCGGACCTCGGCGTCGAGCAGCCCGCATGCCTCGCCCCTGCGGGGCCCGCGGTAGGCCATGAAGTGCCACATCGGTACACGTCGGGCGCGTGCTCGCGGGCGTAGTCGAGGAACGCGACGATCTGCTCGTCGGTCCACACCATGACCGGTCCGGGAACCTGCCCGGTGGTCTTCCACCGCTGTACG
Source organism: Micromonospora sp. NBC_01412 (assembly GCF_045040215.1). Classification (NCBI taxonomy): domain Bacteria; kingdom Bacillati; phylum Actinomycetota; class Actinomycetes; order Micromonosporales; family Micromonosporaceae; genus Micromonospora; species Micromonospora sp. NBC_01412. The sequence continues at coordinate 3,777,476 of NZ_CP109528.1, read as the reverse complement.
CGTTCGGCCTCCCACACGATCGGCACCGGCCGGTCGCCGGGGCCAGAATCGTGACTGGCGTGCGGGATCCGCGCAGTGCCGGCTGCGCATTAGGAGAACAGCAGGAGTGGTACGTCGTCGAGGTGGGGTCTCGCTCGCGTTGTCGGAACTCGACACCGACAATGTCCGACTCTGACACCGCACCTCTTGACTGCCCTTGGAGTGTGGTCGTGCCGCAGTTCATCCGCGGCGTCACCGATTTGGCTCGTGCCCGACCACAGCACTCCGGTAAGCTTGACGAATCCACCCACCTGGCGGTTCGCGCAATCCCGCTCGTTCAGCACCGTTGTCGCGGCGTCCAACCAGACCCCTGCCAGCGAACCGAGCCGATTTCGCGGTCACGCTGTAGGCATCAAGCAGTCGAAATGCCACCGATACGAGCAGAGAAGGCCGTAGCCGCCTGCAGCGACGGCGCAAGGCCGGGAACCGGGGCCGCGAGCCGCCCCGACGCTCTCGCGTGGTCGATCGTGGCTCGGGTGTCGGCGTACCAGTCGATGAACCGGCGACGTGGCGGACGGGCTGCGGAAAGGTCGGCCACCGCCGTCGGATCCCGGCGGGTGGTTGACGGCGTGTGCGTCTCGGCGGTCGTCGGCAGGCGACGGCGGCTGATTTGCTGGGCTCGCTGGGCAGCCCGTACCGGCAGGCACGGGTAGTGCTGCCCGACGCAGAGCAGGCTCGCACAGCGGTCCGGCTGTCCCGGCTGCGGTTGGTGAACGGCGATGACTCTGGCGGCCGTACGCCACAGCAGAACATCCGTGACGTCTCGTGGGGCGTCGTGAACCGGGTCGTGGGCGGTGTTCGCAGCGGACATGGCTCGCCTCTCGTGTCGATCGACGTGAGTACGGTCGCCGCCACAGCCACACCCCTGCGGGGTACTGCCGGTTCCGACGTCGACCAAGACGATTCACGCTCGCATTCGGCCCGAGATCAAGTCCTTCAGAGCGGTCCGGAGTCGCTCCCGCCAGACCGCCGCCGCGGCGGCACCGAGCCAGGACACCAGCGCCCGTCGACGACCTCGTCGAGGGCTCAGCCGCAAGCCCGACGAACGTCGGTCCCGTCCGAAGATCGACCGACACTGAGAGTCCCTGTCAGACGGTGGCGTCGCCCTGGTCGCGCACCGGCTCGTCACCGGGATCGTCACCCGTGACCGCCGGACACCCGCAGAACAGTGCTGACCAGGGCTGTCAGTGCTGCACACGCCCCCTGACAGACCCTCCGTGCCGTCCCTACCCGGCCCAGACACCCCTCCTGATCGGGAGGGGACCCCTTCCTGCCTGGGAGCAACGTCGTGTACTCCCCTGTTGCCCCCGCTTCCCGCAACCCGGCGCGCCACCAGGCCCAGCACACCGAGACCGCTATCGTTCAACCTGAGCCCGTCGGTGCCAGATAACCAACTCCCTTCGGCAAGCCGGGGGAGCCTCACCTGCGACTGGTTCCGTTGACGTAGGGGCCCATATGTCGAGTCGGGAAGCCGGTCCGCCCCGAACCGGCTTCCCGTACGCCGACTTCGCCGACCCGGTCGGCGTGTCCCGTTGCCTGCGGAGGTGGAGCGGCGGGGGTGGTCGGATCTCGCTCGACGCGCTGATCATCGGTCGGGAGACTGGCGGTCGTGAAAGCCGAGATGGTGTTCCCGGACGGCGCTTGGCACGAGGTCAGGTTCGGCCTGTTCGAGCCGACCCTCGACTACAGCGGCAGCGCATGGGGTCGGGACGTCCTCGATCCGTGGGTTACTTCCCACTCGTCGATCTTGGCGGCGTTGCGGCAGGTCGGCGAGGCGAGGATGGCTGCCGTCGCGCTGGCGCACGAGGACCTGTGGACGTTGTACGCGTTGAGCAGGGTGATGGAGTTGCTGATCCTGCCCAGCCAGCCGCCCGCCACCGACCCCGGTGACCCCGTGGACTGGCTTCCGTCATCGGCGTACCGGCGGTTCGTCGCGGCGATCGGTGGCACGTTCCCGGAGGGGGAATGGTTCCATCCGTTCCTGCACGAGATCGTCGGGGTCGAGCCGGCGGACGATCCGCAGGCGCCGCCGGTGTTGGTCGGGCAGTGGTGGCCGGGTTGTCTCATCGGGTCGCTGCTGCTCATGCGTGGCGGCGTGAGCGTCCGTGCCGGTGCCCGTCACCTGGATCCCGCGCTCACCTCGACCTCGACGTTGTACTGGGCGTGGCGGCGGCGGTACCGGCAGGTGGCTGACCTGTCCCACGGCTGGGGCGGCAATTCGCAGTGGCGCACGGACTTCCGCCGTGACTACCGGCTGGCCGACCGGCTGGTCTACAACGCGGACGCCGCTCTGGACATGACGCCTCCACATCCCGGCGGCCCGGACCCGAGCACGGACGTGGACCTGCTGCGCTACCGGTGCAGCACCCTCGTGGACCACGGCGACGAACAGTGGGTGTGGGACAGCCATCACACCGAGCCGACGGTGCCCACCGCTACGCCGCCTGAGTAGGCGCCCCAGGCGGGAAGTAGTCCCGCCGCCCGACAGGGCAGAACGCCGACAGAGCGCCGGCTCGCGGCTCCGTCAGGGGCTGGCTGGAGTGACTCGCAGTTCGGGGAGGTGTTCGGTGGCGGCGTCGATCACGGTACGGGCGAGGGCTGCCGGTAGGCCGGCCTGTGCGGCGAGGTCCTCGATGGTCGTGCGCTGTTGGTCGAGGAGGTCGACGGCCCTGCCGAGGAGGGAGGGTTGTTCGCGGGGGCCGAGGTCGCCGGGTTCGGGGTGGCCCCACTGGGCGAGCAGGCTCATCCCGCGCCGGTAGGTGTGGTCCCGGTAGATGCCGAGTTCGTGTCCCCGGTACACGAGGGCTTTCAGGCTGATGCCCCAGCGGCGTTTCAGCTCGTGCAGCCGGTCGAAGTCCAGACGGGCGGGAAGCTCGCCTGCCAGGGTAGTGCTGGGGGCGAGGAACTCGGAGGCGAAGGCGGTGGCCTCCCGTTCCAGGATCTGGCTGCCCGGCTCGGCGTCGTGGTGCAGCAGCAGGTGGCCGAGTTCGTGGGCGGCGTCCATCCGGGAGCGGGCCTTGTCGTTCTTGGCCGGGTTGAGGAAGACGAACGGCCGCTGGCCGTACCAGTGCGAGAACGCGTCGACCCGTTCGGAGGCGTCCGGCAGGGACAACACGATCACCCCGTGCGCCTCCAACAGCCGCACCATGTGCGGCACCGGACCGTCGTCGAGCCCGAACTCCGCACGTGCCGCCGCGGCGACCGCGCGGACGTCCTCGGCCCGCGCCGGTTCCGGCCAGTCGAGCTGCGGCAGCCGCAACTCCGGCAGCCGCAGCTGCCGGCCCACGACCTCGACCACCCGCCAGGCGACCTCACCGAACGCCTCCGCCTGGTCCCGCTCCGCCTGGCTGGTGGCCCGCAGGCTGCGGAAGTGCGCCCGCCCAGGCGATGCCGGAGCCGGGACACCGGCGGCGAAGAACTCCACCGGCATCGCCAACGCCAACGCCAACCGCGCCAGCACCGCCGCCGACGGGCGGGCCTGCCCCAGCTCGTACTGGCTGACCGCCGCCGCCGTCACCCCGACCTGCCGGGCCAACTCGTTCTTCCGCATCCGCCGCCACCGCCGCGCCAACCCCAGCGCGTGCGGCTCGAACCCCGCCACGGCCGCGGTAACCGGCACCGGCGGACGAATCCCGCCCGTCACGCCCGTCGGCCAGCGACAACACCGAGAGTACGGCCGGCGCCGCCAGCGGGCCGCAGCGTCCCGATCGGCAGCTCGGGGACGGGCAGCTCGTCGTGCCGCTGCCCCGGCACCCCGGCCGGGCCGCCGACGATCGGCAGCGGGGTCCCTACCGTGACGGCGTCACCGAACCAGAGCGTCACCTCGAACCACGGCGACCCGCCCTCACGGTTGTCGCGGGGCAACCCAAGGTACGCCGTCGCCTCACCCGTGGTGATGTCACCGGTGTGCGCGACCCGCAGGTGCCGCTTCGGGGGCACCACACCGGCGAAGACCTCCGGGAACTGCTCGGCGTCGTCGAAGGCCAACTGCCCGTCGCGGCTGTTCTCCACCGCCCCACCGAGGCGGGCCTCGCTGCCCTCCCACCGGATCGACTCGATCCCACCCTGCAACGAGTACAGCCGCACCACGTACCCGGCGCAGAGGATCTCCAGGGAGTTGTCCTCCACCCGCACCCGCACCCCGTCGACCCCGTCGAAGGACGCCTTGCCCAGGTTCGTCAGGTTCCGCCACACCGTGGTGCCGAAACTCATCGCGTCGTCGCCGAGCTCCGGCTCGTGCCGGTCCGCAGCCCGCCGGTACACCTGCCGGATCAACCCGCCCAGCGGCTCCAGCACGCCCCGCTCGTCCAGCACCGCCACCGCGTCATCCAGCAACCCCATGCCGCAGAATCTAGCCGACGCCGCAGTTGATGTTGCGGAAATCAAGCGGCCGACACGCCCGACGTCGAACACGACGCTGTCGGCACGGCCCACCGAGATGACACCAGAGATACGCGCTTCCACCCAGGCAGCCCTTCCGATGCGGCTTCGGGTGCAAAGGCCTACTCCTCGTCGGGGTTCTCGATGCGGACGCCCAATGCCCCGGCGAGGGCGTACGACAGGGCAACGAGATCCTGGTGGGCGAGGATCGCGCCGGTCATGCTGGTCACGCCGCCGATCCCGGTGAGGTCGCAGCCGGCGAAACGGGTACCGTCCATGCTCGCCTGGGAGAACTGCGCGCCGGTCAGGTCGCAGTCGGTGAAGCGGGCGCCGCGCAGGTCCGCGTTCTGGAAGTCGGCCCGGGTCAGGTTGCAGCCCTCGAACGCCACGCTCGAGAAGGTGGAGAACCGCCACGACGACAGGTCCAGTCGGCAGTCCGAGATCGTGACGTCCCGCAGCGCCCCGTTGACCCACTGCAGGCCCGTCATCCGCGCCGTCGACAGCCGCACCCGGAGCATCGACGACCTCTCCGTCCGCAGGTTCGCCAGGTTCGTACCCTCGAACCCGCAGTCGGTGAACCGCGCTGCCTCCAGTCGGGTACCGCTGATGTCGGTGCGTGTGAAGCGGCACCGCGTGAACTCGGCCCCGTCCGCCGACCGCCCGGACAGGTCGAGGTCGCCCAGGTCCAGCCGCTCGAACGTCGCCTCGTCGCCGATGGTCAGGTCCCCGGCGGAGGTCAGGTCCGGCGACGCCGATAGTTTCGGTGCCGCGGGAGCCCGCCATCGGGCGGCACCACGAGCGGACGAACGCGCGACCATGCCGCGCACGCTAGCCGAGCCGGTAGAGACCCGCCGACGGCGGCACGCAGGCGGCTACGCGGTTCTGGGCCGGTTCTGTCGGATCTTCTTCGCGACAGCGTCGGCGGCGTCGTGGTGCATCTTCCTGGTGACACTCTGGTAGGTGTCGCGGGTGAGGGTGGTGGTGGAGTGGCCGAGTTGTTCGGAGACGACCTTGATGTCGACGCCGGCGGCGAGGGCGATGGTGGCCGCGCTGTGCCGCAGGTCGTGCAGGCGGGTCGGCGGGAACCCGGCCTGGCGTACGAGCCTACGGAACCGTTGGGTGACCCCGCTGGGATGCCACGGCTGGCCGTCGGGGCGGACGAAGAACAGGCCGGTGTCAGGCCACGCCTCGCCGGCGGCGAGGCGCCACTGGGCGCGGCGGGCCCGGTAGGCGGCGAGAACCTTGACCGTCTCGGCGTCGAGGGCGAGGTCGCGGTTGCCCGCCCTGCTCTTGGGCTTCTTGCGCACGGCGGTGTAGCCGTGGGTGGCGATCTGGTGGTTGATCGTCGTCTCGCGCTTGTCGAGGCGGACCTCGGCGTCGAGCAGCCCACAGGCCTCGCCACGTCGGGGACCCCGGTAGGCCATGAGGTGCCACATCGGGTACAGGTCGGGCGCGTGCTCCCGGGCGTGGTCGAGGAACGCGACGATCTGCTCGTCGGTCCACACCATGACCGGTCCGGGAACCTGCCCGGTGGCTCTCCACCGTTGTACGCGTTCGGCCTCCCACACGATCGGCACCGGCCGGTCGCCGGGAACCTTGACCAGCGCGGCGGGGTTGGAACCGACGATCACCTCCTCGGCGAGAGCGTCATTGATGGCCTTACGCAGGCAGGCGCGGATACGCTGCCGGGTCGACGCGCCGGTGGGCCGGACACCGACGACGGACGCGCGCACGTCAGGGTCGCCGCTGGCCTTCGCCGCACGGATCTCCTGGTTGCGGCGTTCGATCGCGGCGAACATGGCCTTGATGTGGCCGGTGCGTAGCCTGTCCAGCGGGATCTCTCCGAGGTGCGGGATCAGGTGCACCCGGGTGAGCGACTCGTAGCCACACGCGGTGTTGTCATCGACGGTGAGGTGGGTGAGCCACTCGGTGAGGTACTCGCCGACGGTCACCATGTCAGCCAGCGAACCGTCACCGCGCAGCCGTTGCCGGATCCGGTCGACCTCGGGCAGCGGCCGGCCCGTACGCACGCAGGTCTGCAGCAGGTCGGCGATCTCGGTGCGGCGGCCCCGGTCCCGGACCACGAGCGCGAGCAGGGCCCGCGCGTGGTCCAACTCGGCGGCGGCGTCACGGCGGGTCGACAGCCCGGACCGGCGCAACTGCCGACGGCGACCGTCACTGGTGGGCTGCAGTTCCAGCTGGTAGGCCCAGTGACCGTGCTCGAAGCTCCAGGCCCGGTTGGGACGGCGGAGCTTCGGGCACTCGTTGCCCAACGGCCTGCCGGTATCGGGATGGCGGCAGCCGCAGCGTTTGAAGATGCTCCCGTCTGGCATAGCTTGTGGTGCTCCTCGGGTTCGTGGTGCGGCATCGGTTTGTCGATCGACATCCACGCGTGACGCGCCGCGACGATCAAGTCATCGACGGACACAGGCCGGCGGCGGGGTCGACGCTGCGGCCGGCGGGGTCCGCCCTCCTGTCCCGGCGAGACCGGAGGGCACTGCGGGACGTGGCTGACACGCTGAGGGCGGTCAGGGCGGGTCCCCGAGGTTGTCAGCGTCCCCTGCGTCCGGCCCGGGACCGGTCGGATGCGGCAGGTGCAGCATGGCCATGATCGGCGCGGTCGGTACCCGGTAATGGGCACCGACCCGGTACAGCGGCGTGGGGAACGCGTCGCGGCGGGCCAGCTTGTAGGCGGCCGATCGGGACATGCCCAGGATGGCGGCGGCCGTGGCGAGGTCGGTGCTCGGACCCAGCGCGCGGATCCGCTCGGCGGTCCAAGTCTGCCGCTCCTCACAGCGGGACGCCTCACCGGTGGCGGGCGTAGCGGTTCGGGTTCGTCGTGGCGGTCGCATGGTCGGTCTCCCTGATGAAGAAACTCGCGGTGGCATGGTGATAGACCCGGCGACGAAGGACGCCGGGTCTGAACGGTGCGAGGCATGTCCTGCGGTACGGGCCGTGGCGCGGCGGTAACGTGGTCGGCCGGCGGCAGCAGGAGGTGAACGGTGGCCAGGACGTGGTTGTCGATCCGGGTCGAACTCGTCTCCGGGCGAGGCGAGGACTACTGGCCCCGGCCGGGCCGGATCCTCGCCGCCGCCAGATCGCACACGTTCGAGCAACTGGGCGATGCCATCGACCTGGCCTTCGCCCGCTGGGACCTCGCGCACCTGCGGCTGTTCACCCTGGCCGACCAGACCCCGGTCTGCTCCTTCCGGACGTGGGAAGACACACCAGACGGCGCGGTGGACAGCGACAGGACCAAACTGACCCGACTCGCCCCGGGCGATCAGTTCGCCTACGTGTTCGACATGGGCGACGACTGGGCCCACCTGTGCACCGTCGCCCGCAACCGCATCGACCCACTCGACGAACTCGGCCTTGTGGCCGCCCAACCCATCCCGTACCGGGGCTGGGGCGACCTACCGGATCAGTACGGCCGCCGCTGGGACGGCGACGACGGGTTCGCCGCGCCGAGACGACCCAGCGACCCCCTGGCCGATCTGCCGCCCATCCTGCCCTGGTGGGGACCCCGACGGCGGTAGCCACAGCCGACAACCGTCGTCGCCGCCCCCCACGCATCCGCGCAGCGCCACATGTCGCAGGTGATGCCGGCGGGACGGCGGTGACCGGGGCGGCCACTTTCTGCCGGTGACCGCAGAGCTGTGGGAACCCGGCGCGGGGATGAGGGCGCTCGCTGCGGCGACTGACCAAGCGAGCTGAGGTGAACCACATCGACCGGCCGGCTGCCGGCCATGCTCGCCGGCCACGATGCGCTCACACCCCCAAACCGGGCTCTGTCAGCTCTGGCGAACACTTCCCAGCCTCACAGCCCCCTGACAGCGGCTGACAAGGCCACGGCTGACCGCACAGAACGGACAGAGAGCAATGCTCGAAACCTGTGGATGAGCGCTGTGGGGCGTACCCTCCCGGCGAGCTCCATGTCCAAGGAATCGAGTAGAGCCCGCGCGCCAACGCGGGCCGGGAAGGTACGCCCGTGCTTACCGTAGTCAACCCGGAAGAGCCCACGCCAGCGACCGTGTCCGAGCCGGCCGTGTCCGTGTCTGGCGGGTCGTTGATCGACGAGATCGTGCGTGACGGTGCCCGCAGGATGCTCGCGGCGGCGTTGGAGGCCGAGGTCGCCGCGTACATCGCCGCGCACGCCGAGCAGGTGGATGAGCAGGGCCGCAGGCTGGTGGTGCGTAACGGTCACGCGAGGCCACGGGAGGTGCTCACCAGCGCCGGGGCGGTCGAGGTGGTCACGCCACGGGTCAACGACAAGCGGGTCGAGGAGAGCACCGGTGAACGCAAGCGGTTCGCCTCGGCGATCCTGCCGGCGTGGTGCCGCAGGTCCCCGCAGGTCAGCGAGGTGCTGCCGCTGCTGTATCTGCATGGCCTGTCCTCGCAGGACTTCGTGCCCGCCCTGGAGCAGTTCCTCGGCACCAGCTCCGGGTTGTCCGCGGCCACGATCACCCGGCTGACCGTGCAGTGGCAGGACGAGGCCCGCGCCTTCAACACCCGGGACCTGTCGGCAGCCGACTACGTGTACGTGTGGGCCGATGGCGTGCACCTGAACGTGCGCCTGGACGAGGCGAAACTGTGCCTGTTGGTGATCGTCGGCGTCCGAGCCTGCGGCCGTAAGGAACTCGTCGCCCTCGCGGAGGGCTACCGGGAGTCGACCGGATCGTGGGCCGACCTGCTACGCGACTGTAAACGGCGGGGCATGCGCGCCCCGGTCCTGGCCGTCGGTGACGGCGCGCTCGGGTTCTGGAACGCGCTGCGTGAGGTGTTCCCCGAGACACGGGAGCAGCGCTGCTGGTTCCACAAGATCGGCAACGTCCTGGCCGCGCTGCCGAAGTCGGCCCCTCCAGGGGCGAAGAAGGCCCTCGCGGAGATCTGGAACGCCGAGGGCTGTGACCACGCCCGCCGTGCCGTGGCCGCGTTCAAGCTGGCCTACGGGGCGAAGTTCGGCAGGGCCGTCGCCAAGGTCGTCGACGACCTCGACGAGCTCCTCGCGTTCTACGACTTCGCCGCCGAGCACTGGGTGCACCTGCGCACCACGAACCCGATCGAGTCGACCTTCGCCACGGTCCGGCACCGCACGAAGGTCACCAAGGGCCCCGGCTCGAAGGCCGCCGGCCTCGCGATGGCGTTCAAGCTCATCGAGGCCGCCCAACACCGGTGGCGAGCGGTCAACGCACCCCACCTGGTCGCCCTGGTCCGCGCCGGCGCCCGCTTCGAACACGGCAAACTCCTCGAACGACCCACCACCGAGGCCGTCACGAACACCGCCACGGCCGCCTAATCAAGATTCCTCATCCACAACTCTTGACTATTGCTCCGGACAGAAAACGCTGGCCACTGCTACTCACAGTCCGCCCGCTGGGCCCGCGGTATTCCGGTCTGCCCGACCGGTCGGATGAACCGGGCATCCTCCTGTCGGGAGCCAAGCCTCACCGCCCCTCGGCCGCTCAGAGACCAGGACCGGTGGGGTCGCCGGTTGGCCAGCGCTGTCAACCCTCCGACTCGTCGACGTAGCTCATGACAGTCGTCGTGACGCTGTCACTGTCTTCCGGGGTCGACTTCTGTCAGAGGTCCGCTGTCATGGCAGAGCCCGCGCTAACAGATGTCACCGCGCCGCGACAGTGTCTCTGACAGAGACCGTCGGTCCGACAGCTGTTCTCCGTGCTCTGACAAGCACGCTCACGAGCTGACGGGCGTCTGACAGTAGACGCTGTCAGCGCCGCCGACCGAGATGGCCGTCTTACCATCCGCGATGCTCGAAGACTCAACCGTCGGCGCCGACGCATCCCCGTTGGCTGGTGGCGCCGCAGCTCCGCATGTCAACTCGCAGTTCAGGTCCGTTCTGTCAGCGATCAGTCTGATGATCGTCGCTACCGCTGACCTGTCGGTTCCCCTCGACGAGAGCGTCCAGCCGCAGCGAGGTAGGAAGCCGGCACGGGAGCCGCGCTGGCAAAGGTGCATCAGCTCGTCGGGACGCAATCGGTGTCATAACACCTCCTGCCAGTGACACGAGCGTCGTGTCACTGACGGCCCCGTCGAGCTGAAGCTGTGACACGGGTGCTGTGCAACGCACGAATCGCCCCAGCCACCGTCGCTGCCCGCTCAGCGCGGGGACAACACCGCGTCCATGTCGCGTAGGGGTGTTCACCACCAGCGGCGCCTGACCTTGATCTCGCGTACGGGTATCTCGGAGGGGTGTAGGGGGCGTTCGACGACGGGGCGCATCGTGTGGGGTGTGATGCGGTCGCGTTCGTGCTCCTCGGCGAACCGGGCGGCCTGTTCGTGTTCGCCGAGGTTGTCTAGGGCCTTGAGGAGGTCGGTTACCAGGATGTCGAGGCGGTGGGTTTCGGCTTCGGTGGCGAGGAACCGTTCGTGGTGGGTGACTGCCCGGTGGCCGCACCACTGGCGTAGTAGTTCGTGACGGGGCCGGTCGTGGCGGCGGTACCAGTCGTACTCCCATTTCGGTGTCGTCGACCGGCTGTCGCGGCCGACGCGGTAGTCATCGCCGAACTTGCATTTGTGGCGCGACCGGGCTTCCTGCTCGATGACGAGGTCGAGGACCTGGGTCGGATGGGCGTGGCATGCGGCCTCGACCAGTTGGAGGGTGCCGGCCGGTGACAGGGTGGTCCGGCCGTCGTGGTCGAACCATTCAGCCGAGGCGAGGATGTCGTCGATCGGGCCGTCGATGATCTCGCATAGCCGGGCACTGTCGTGGATGTCGGTGGCGCACGACACCGGGGACCAGAGCAGTTCGGCTACGTCATCGCTGATCAAGAGGCCGAAGATCTCCTCGAGGCAGCCTTCCTCTGTACGATCGAGGCTCAGATCGTCGATGCGTTGCCAGTTCGCCATCAGCGTGTCGAAGGTCCCGACCTCGCTCCACGGCACCCGCAGCCGCGACCCGGGGACCTTCTCCACCCGTTCGTCGGGGTCGTCGAGGAATCTGATCTCGAGGCGGGCGCTGTTCTTCTTCGGCTCGACGGCCAGGATGCGGACGCGTTCGGACGGTCCGTGGTCTGACTGTCGGTACGCCCATTCGTCGCCGACGGTGAAGCGGGAGGGGTCGATTCTCATCCAGCCGTCCTTCGGGTAAGCGTCGCTTGTTGCGTGGTACCGGGTCGCGGTTCGCGCCGCGATGGCGGCAGGTCCCGGCGCAGGCTCGTGCGCATCCGGCCGGAATGTGGTGACGGTTGAGGTGTCGACGCACTTCAGGCGCGGCGGTCGAGCAGCCCGTGGTGCCACGATTCCGCCTGTCGGCGGATGCCGGCGTGGGCCTGCCGGTCGTGATCAGGGCGGTGCTTCTTGCGTGGTCTGTGGGGGCTCCAGTCACCGAGGAACGGGCGCAGGTCGTCGGGTCCGGGTTCGGGGTTGTAGTCGATGTCAGCCAGCACACGGGGACTGCGGATGGGGTCGATCCGGTCGGCGGCGGCCCTGCCCCACGCGACCCAGCTGGCGAGGTACCCGCCGGCGCCGGTCCGCCCCTCGGCCGCCTGTTCAAGGGCGGTGCAGAACGCGCGGATGCCAGCTGCGGTGGTCCACGCCTGGTAGGCGTTGCGGAAGGTGTCCGCGCGGATGTTGTCCGCGGCCCGGACGCGGGCGTCGGCCATCGCGGCGTGCCATTGCGCGAGGGTGGCTTCCTCCTGCCGCCGCCGGTGCTCGGCTGCGGCCTTCTCCTGCGCGACTTCGGCTGCCCGCCGTTGCTGTTCGTCGGCGGTGACGCCAGCCTCGAACCCTTGGATGATCTGCGCGACGCGCTGTTCCAGACGTACGCGTGCGGTGTCGGTCCAGGTGTCCCGGTTGTCGTATCCGGCCCGGGCGATCTCCAAGCGGAGCCTGCCGGAGTCGACGACGTCGAACTCCGCGGGTTTCATCCAGGGCCGCAGGCGTAGCACCTTCAGCTCCTCGGCGGTGGGTTCGTGCGGGACCTGGTCGCGTTCCTCGGTCAGGGTGACCGTGCGTCGGACCTGCCCGGCCTGGAGGAATACCCGCGGGTGTTTCGCCTTGGTGTTGACCCCGAGCCGGTGCCCGCGCCGGGCCGCCTCGTCGGCGAGCTGCCGGATCAGCAGTAACGCGCGGGGCAGCGAGTCCGGGCTGACGGCGAGGTTGGTCGGATCGGCTTCGAGGGCGCTGAACGCCAGGTGGGGGTCGGTGGTGACACGTCGGGTGTTGAGCCGGATCCGGTTCCAGTCGGTCTCGTCCGGGCCGGCGTCGGCGTACAGGCGGATGACGATGTCGCCGGCGTCGCGGCCAGTGTGGCGCAAGTGGTGACCCGTTGGCAGAAGTCCCTGCTGCTTCGCCGCGTGAAGGATCCGGCGGTACCGGGCCCGCGTTCCACTGTCGGGACTCTCGATACGGACCATGCCACCCTCGTGCTGTAGGCGGTCGAGCAGTTCGCGAGCCGATCGCAGCAGGTCGCCGACGAAGCGCCGCCGGCGATGCCGCCGGGTGCCGGCGCCTCGGACCGCGAGTGGGAAGCACGGTGGTCGGGATGATCGGGATGGTGACCATGCGCGAGGTAGAAGCGACCGGCATCGGTCGAGGACGCCCTCCACACCCCTGCTCTACGCGTCACCGTCACCAGGCCCCGGTCCTGCAGCGCACGTCCGGATCGACGGTGCACGGCCCCGTCCGGACCGCTGAGATCATCGCCTCCGGCGACGCGGCGAAGCACATCAAGCTGCCGCTCATTGAGCGAATCCCATCGCTGCACCCTCCAGACAGTAAGGGCCCGAGGTACGCGATGGAGCTAGACACGGCTGTACGTGGCATCCCGGTCCGACGAAGCGACCGAACCGGCCCACTGAGCCTCTTCCTGCGAGGACACTCCCACACCCGCTGGGAGCACAGCGCCGATCGCCCAGGGTGGCTGGTGAGGCGGTCCGACCCGGTTGCCTACCGGCGCGGGTGCGCTAGAGGCGAGTTCCACGTCGTGTCCGAGATGCCCGTCCTGTCAATGGTCGTGGCCGCTGGGTCGTCCGAGCGGGTGACGACGTCCCACGAGCCCGGCGCGTTGGGCGGCGACCCTCGAACTGGATGTGGGAGCGAATACCCGCGCCCAACGGGCAGGAAGGACTCGTAACGCCGATGGCGTCGCGGCGACCAAACCTGTCGTACGACCCGCCCGTGTCCGCACCCCTCGACGGGATGTTCGTCGGGGAAGACGTTGTCGACGCAGGCGTGACAGGCGCCGACCCCCGGTTCCACCGGAACTCACGGTGATCCTGCCCTTTAGGCTCGGATCGCGCGGCTCGCTGGCAGCTGCCGGTGGGTTGATTGCTACAGGGCGCAGATGCGGGCCGCGACCACATCGACCTCGCGGGTTGCCGGAGCGAGATCGACGTCGTCGGTCTGCAGGTGCAGGTTGATCACGTCGAAGCCGTCTCCGGACAGGGCGGCGCGGATGCCCTGGGCGACTCCGAGGCATGCCGTGACGACGCCGACGAAGGCAGCGCCGACGGATGGGCGGCTCATGACGGCAGGTACGCGGCCTGAGCACGCCGATCCGCCCCCCTCATTTCCTGTCTGTCCTCATTCATCCACCCCGCTGGTTTGCCCACCAGCACCTGCGCGATCGAGGTGTTGCAATGACCGGTTGAGATCGTTCACGCTGAGAGATAGCGCAGTCGCATCTCCGATGAGCGTTCCGTTAGCCAGCAGGCGGTCGATGATGACCGTCAGTCGCGTGGTGATCCCCAAACCGCGGCGGTTCCAGCCGTACAGGCGGGCCGCGGCAGTCGTCAGGTCGTCATGGTTGACCGTACCGCCGCTCCTGACGAGGTTGGTGATGGCAAGGCCGAGTTCCCCGTCGGCCACGTGTTCCACCTGGCGCTGGACACCGTCGGCGGGGACGCGGACGCTGGCGACAGGTCGGCCGGCGACGTCGATGAAGTCGCCGTCGGTTACGACGTGGGCCGCCCTGATCGCTGCGTCGATGTTGGCGCGGATCTTGCTGCCGACCCGCCCGATGTCCCAGGCATCCCGCAGGCGTTGCAGGACGACGTCGATGTGAACCGGCCCCTCGACGCCGGCGACCTCCTCGATGCCACTTGCCATGTCGAAGCGGCTTGCCGGATCGGAGGGGTCGACCCAGCGGCGAAGTGGTGTGACGTTGGCCCTGCGGTACGGCGACGTCCACTCAGGTACGGAGTCGCGGTCCACCTCAGCTGTCCGGATCACGGGGCGCTCGATGGCGTCGTGGAGGGTGGAGAGCCTGCCACGAACGGGTGCGGCGATGGCGGCGGTGATCGCGGCGAGGAGACGCTCTTCCTCTTGCCGACGGTTGCGGTACCACGCGGTGCCCCAGATCCTGTGCAGATTCCAACCCAGTCCGCGCAGCACCTGGTCGCGTAGCCGGTCGCGGTCGCGTGCCGCCGGAGAGGAGTGGTACATCACGCCGTCGCACTCGACGCCGAGGACGAAGACACCGGGCTGGGCGGGATGACGGACGCCGATGTCGATGCGGTAGCCCGCCGCGCCGACCTGAGGCTCCACGAGATAGCCCCAGGAGCGGATGGCAGCGATTACCGAGTCCTCGAACGGGCTGTCGGTGTCACGTCCGCTGGGACCGATGTCCAGGGCGAGGGCTTCCATGCCGCGCTCGGCGAAGTCGAGGTACGCGGCGAGGTGGCGGACACTCTCGTTGGTCGTGTCGGGAACGTTGCCCGCGCGGATGGACGTGACGATCTCGATGCGCTGGCGCGCTCGGGTGATCGCGACGTTGAGGCGCCGCCAGCCCTTGGGCTTGTTCAGGGCACCGAAGTTGCTGGTGATCTTGCCATGCTCGTCCGGACCGTACCCGATGGAAAAGATGATGACGTCCCGCTCGTCGCCCTGTACGGATTCGAGGCTCTTGGTGAAGAAGCCGTGGAGCCGGTCTCCGTCGAAGTGACGCTCAAGGTCGGGCCGCTCGATCAGGGCACGGTCCAGGGCCGCCTGGATGGCGTCAGCCTGGGCGACGGAGAAGGTGACGACGCCGAGGGTCGAGTCCGGCCGGGTGCTGTAGTGGTGCAGGACGCGCTCGACAACCTTCGCCGCTTCGATGAGGTTGTCGCGGCTGGTCCCCCGACGGTAGACGCCCGGCACGTGGAACATCTCCACGCCGACGTCCGGTCCGTCGGTCTGGGCGCCCGGATAGGTGACCAGTTTCCCTTCATAGAAGGCGTAGTTGGAGAACGCGATCAGCGCCTCGTGGCGACTGCGGTAGTGCCATTGCAGGGCTAGGTTCCGGAATGCTCCACAGGCCTTGGACAGTTCAAGGATGGACTGGAAGTCGCTGACGTCGGTAGCCGCGTCCTCGCCGCCGTCGTCCGCCATCCGATCGAAGAAGGAGGTGGGCGGTAGCTGGCGGTCGTCTCCGGCGGTGATCAGGGCCCTGCCACGGTAGATGCAGTTGACCGCATCACCGGGGGTCACCTGAGATGCCTCGTCGAAGATCACCACGTCGAACGGCATGTCGGAGGGCAGGTACTGGCTGACGGCCAACGGCGACATCATGAAGCACGGTTTGATCGCGAGCGTGGCGTTGCGGGTCGACCCGATCAGTTCCCGTACCGGGCGGTGCCGGGTTTTCTTCATGCCTTCGCGACGGATCATCGCGGGCTCTCCGACGTCCACCGAGGCCGGCCGGCGGGTGTTGACGGCGCGGATAATATCGCTGGTCGCGGCGGGGATGAGTTGCCGGTCGAGCCGCCGGTACTCCTCGATCAGGGCCCCGCGGTCCTGGGCGCGCAGGGGTAGCAGGGCGCTGTCGTCGCGGATGATGTGATCCGCCCAGGCCCGCAGCAGCGCCCGGTCGACGACCTGCGGCACCTGGGTCGCCGCGACGGCCTGGTTGATGCAGAAGTCGACAGCGGCGTCGAGGTGGTGGACAGCCAGGTCTTCGCGGGCCTGCTGGTAGGAGAACCATTCGTCCTGGCCGCTGCTGTCGTGGCGCAAGTCGTCCAGGAACTCCGCCCCGGTGAGGTAGTCATCCAGTTCGGTGAGCAGTTCGGTGTGCCGCGTCGTGGCGAAAGCGGTGACAATGCGACCGAGCGCCTCCTCCCACCTGGCGTACGCGCCGGCGAGGTTCCCGGTCGGCTGAGCATCGGCGAGCGCCTTCACCTGCTCCTCGGTCAGGGACTCGTCGGAGCCCATACGGGCACTGCGGGTCGCTCGCGCCCAGGCGAGCGCGCCAGTGAGCACGGCCTCGTCGGTGTCCGCGCCCCGGTAGGCGACGTCACCGAACGTCGCCCGGTAGGTGTCCGCGCGGCCGTGCAGTGCCAATTCGGCGTCGGCGGCGGCCTGCCGGTAGCGCAGCATCTCGTCCGCTTCGGCCAGACTCAGCGCTCGCCCAGTGGCCGCGCTGACGGCCCCGGCTCGGGTAGCGGCGCTGCGCAGCGGCGCGACGTGGCCGCGTAGCCAGGCGATCACCGCGGTAAGCGGTTCGAGGAGGAGTTCCGGGCGGGCGGCGGGCGCCGGTGCCGGCGCGAGCGTGGTGCGCCACTGGTCCAGGTCGGCGTGGACGTGCCCGATCAAGTCGCGTAGTGCAGCGGATGGGTCGGGAGCGCAGACATGTTCGGCTACTGCCAGGAGCGCGCCGGGAGGGGTCAGGCGCAGGATCTGTTCGGCGCACCCGACGGCTTCGTCGACGGCGGAGAAGTCGGTGGTGCGCTGCTTCCAATAGGAGCCGAGGGTCTGTGCGTTGGCGGTGGCGGCGGCGTCAAGGCCGGCGTGGGCCTGCTGCCAGGCGACCGCGAGCCTCACCTGGCTGATCGCAGCGTCCGTGGTGACACCGGTTGCGGTGAACGTGGCCAGGGTCTTTTTGTCCCGCCGGTATTGGCTGCGGAGTTTGCGCAGGCCCTTGTGCAGGTTGGTGAACCTGTCGTGTAGTTCGGGCAGTGGCGCGTCGAGCGCCGCGTCGGTGAAGTAGGCGCGGGCGGCTGACTCCGCCGCGTCCAGGGCAGCGATGCTCTGCCGAAGGGCGGACGCGGCAACCGTGACGGTCTGTGGGCCGTTCACGGCGAGCCAGGACCGCTCGGGGCGGTGACGCGCGTAGGCAAGGCCGGCCAGGGTGAGGACCTTGGTGGCGTCCTGAATCGTTCGTACCGGCGGCAGATGCATCAGGTCGGTGAGCCCGGCGAGTGACCGCAGCCGGGCTTCCAGTCGCTCGGCGCCTGCGGTGAACTGGTCGGCCAGGCTCTGTGCGGTCTCTTCGTCGAGTCCGGCAAGAACCAGCGGTGCGGGTGCGAGGTCCGCAACGGTCGGGGATGGTGGCAGCAGCGCCGGGTCAGGCAGCGACGCCCATTCCACGCCGCAGTGCGCGCGTGCGGCCTGGGCGGTGTCGCGGATGGCGGCCAGGTCGAGGGCGAGGTAGTCGGCCACCTCGGTGAGCGCGGCGAAGTCCGGCGTGGTCAGCCACGCGTCGAGTGCCTCGTCCGGGCGGTTCGCGTTCTGCGCGAGCAGCGTGAGCAGCGCGGGTGTGTCACTCGGTCGCGTGATCGCGAAGGCGCCGGCGAGAGGCCGGTTGAACCCGGTGATCCCCGCGAGTTCTTCGAGCGCCATCTTCGC
Organism: Micromonospora sp. NBC_01412; assembly: GCF_045040215.1. Lineage (NCBI taxonomy): Bacteria > Bacillati > Actinomycetota > Actinomycetes > Micromonosporales > Micromonosporaceae > Micromonospora > Micromonospora sp. NBC_01412. Next base: position 3,759,494 of record NZ_CP109528.1, on the reverse strand, counting down.
CTGGTAAAGGCGGGTGTCTAGTGATGCCTTGTCGATGACGTCGTGCCACAAAAAGCTGTGGCCCTGCGATGCGGGCCGCCAGGCCCGGGCGGCTCGCTGGGCGGCGTCTCGGATGGCGTTAAGACCCTCGGGGGTCAGACTGACCGGGGGCAGGTCAGGGGTCGGCGCGGCCGGGATGTGATCGAGGTCCGCGATCAGGCCGAGGACGTCGTGCAGACTGTATCCGAGGGGTTCGCGGATCTTATTCATCGCGTCCGCGTACGCGTTGAGTTGTTCGCGCCGCTCGACGAGCACCTTGCGGCTGATGGTGTCCATGCCCGGCGGCGGCAGCGGGACGTTGTCGAGAGCCTGCGCCAAGGCCGTCGCCACTTCCTTGCGACTGGCCTTGTGACTGTGCAGCTCGAGTAGATAGTTGTCCAGTCCCGCCTCGGCGAGACGGTTACGCACGACTTCGAGCGCGGCGGCCTTCTCCGAGACGAACAGGACGGTCTTACCGGCATGCAGGAGCGCGCCGATCATGTTGGCGATGGTCTGGGACTTGCCCGTACCGGGCGGGCCGTCCATGACGAAACTGCGGCCAGCCACCGCGGCGGCGACGCAGGCGCGCTGCGAGGAGTCGGCATCGAGGACGAGCGGAGTGTCCTCCGGCGGAGCGTGTCGGTCGATGTCCTGCGGCCTGATCTCGTCGAAGAGGAAGTTCCTGGTCTGGTCAGCGACGCTCTGGCTGGCCAGCGCGCGCACAACCGGGTGGCCAATCACTTGCTCCTCGTTGTCCAGCAGGTCGCGGTACATCGCCTCCTTGTGGAAGGAGAAGCAGGACAGCACCGTGGCGTCGGTGACCTTCCACCCGTCGCGACCACGAACCACCTGCCGGACCTGGGAGAACAAGGCGTCAATGCTCAGATCGGCCAGGTCGTCGACGGTGGGCAGGGTGATCCCGGAATCCTGCATGCGCAGAGCGAGGGCCGGGTTGAATACGGGATCACCTTCGCCGATTCGCAGGCGGGGCCTATCTCGTGGACCGGTCGTTGCCAGCTCGACCGGAATGAGCAGTAGCGGGCTGGCCAGGGACGTGTCGTCGGTGTCCCGCCAGTTGAGCATGCCAAGAGCCAGATAGAGAACGGACAGGCCACGGTCAAGGTGCTCCTGCCTGGCTTTGCGCATAAGGCTGCGCAGCACCGGCGCAAGGTCCTTATCGGCCTTCGGGCTGTGCAGGACGCTACCGGAGGGGAGGGCGAGCGGTCCGTCCTCGTCCGCGTCGAACGGCTGGTCAGCCTCGCGAACTCCCTGGAACGACCAGGGGCGACGGGCGCGTAGGCCGTCCAGAATCTCCTGTCCTGTCGGGCTGGTGATCTGGACCGTGCCGGTCCTGGTGTGTTTGAAGTTGATCAAGCGGTTGACGCCGGTGAGGTTGACGAGGCTGTCGCGCCAGACCTTGAGTGCGTTGATGATGTCGTTGCGATGCACGTCACCGGCGAACATGCCATTATCGGTCCCCACGGGGGAATCGTCGCAGAGTCCGCCGACAGCTCGTATCCGCTCCTTGGCTGTATCACCACAGGGCCTTTCGAGAACCATGACCCCGCGCCCTCTCCGACGGGGGCGGGCGAGCGAGCACCGGCACGTGACGCTCCGCTGGTCAGCCGGAGGATGGTGCGATGTCGCTGACCGACACCATTGGGTGCCGGTTTGCAGGCGATAGTGCCGGGTGGGGACCGGTCGCAGCAGGCGGCTTGAGACCGTCCGAACCCGCGGGACCAGGGCCCGGCAGCACGCTGATGCGGCACTGGCGTAGGCCCGGCAGGTCGGTGACCTGGAAAACTACCCATGGGCGGCGGCAAAGGCAGCTGACCATCCACCACTTTCCCAGCCATCGCCGACCAGGACTCGGCACGACCCAGCCCTTCCTCCCCGATGACGTCACCACAAAGCCCGCTGGCCGGTCGGCGGATACGGCGCGCGGGTACCCGAGGTGAAGATTCTTTGGTGCCTTCCGGACGGAGGCAAATCACGGACGTCATGTCTGAGATGCGGATCAGGGGGGTTCAGTGAGCAGCGCCGACGTGAACGATCTGGATGGTGTGCCAACGCTGATCGCTCGGTACGGGCAGCTCCTGGGCGGCGATCACGACGAGCGGGAACGCAGCGAGCTGCTTCTGGACATCCTTTACGAGCTGCTGACCGCATCTGGCGTTCAGCTGCGACCGGCGACGCCTCTTGTCGGAGAGAGCCCGACGCTGGGTCTGCGTCGTGGTGACACGAAGCTACTGCTGGGTCTGGTCTGGCGCGACTCGCCGCTGACGTCGCTGGATGTCGCCATGTGGCAGCAGGCCGCGCGGCGGCGTAGCAACATGCAGGTCGCGCTAATCTCGATGTCGGGGTTCAACGACCACGCCGGCGAGGCAACAGACCCGCAGAGCTCGACAGTGATCTTACTGGATCGTTCGCATGTCGAGGCTGCGCTGTGCGGCCTGCTGACGATCGAGGAGGCGATGCAGGAGGTCGGTGACCGGGTGGTCTTCGACGGCATGGCCTTTACCCACCTGACCGAGCTGCTGCTGACGGCGCCGCGTCACGATCCGCCGTCGTTCGTGTCGTTCACCCGGGCGCCGATGCCGTGGGAATTGGAGATCGCCGTCGCAGGTGAGGTCTCGCTGCAGCATCTGCTCAGCGGAGGCGGGGGGTGGGGTGAGATCAACGGTTTCACCGTCGATGGTCCCCGGATGCTGATCACGACCGGTGAAGGTGTCGCGGAGGTCGACACCCTGCGCGGCACCGCTCACTGGCTCCTGCCGCTGGCGGGTTGCTCGGGAGGCGCTCTGGTTTCGGCCGACGGTGGGATCCTGGTCCGGCGGGGCTCGGCCGTCGTGGAGTGGAAGGACGGTGTTCTGACTCCGATAGCCGGGAATCTGGGCGATACCCGGATGCTGTTGTGGGGTCCCGGTGGGCAGGCATGGGCCTTGTGTGGCAGCGGCGCCGAGCTGGGCGGTGCGACGCTGGGCCTGGTCCGGCTGGGTGGCACGGTCGGTGACCAGCAGCGCTACTCGATCTCGTTCAACGCGAACGTACTCAGTGCGGTATGGCTGGGTAACCTGCGCTTCTTCCTCGGCGCGGAGGGCCACAGCGCCGTCGTGGACCTAGGTCGCAGCACCATGGTGCGGCGGGAGGACTGGATCGAGTCGCCCCTGAATCCTAAATACCTCGTGGCTCGGGGCGGCGAGGTGATCGCCGCAGGTTCCGACCGTACCGGCGTGCGAGTCTTCCTACATCGTGTCGATCCCGCCGCCAGAACGACCAGCCTCGTCGCGCAGATGCAGCTCAACCGAGCCCAAGGGCTCGGCGTCACCGCACAGGGGCGACTGCTCCTGCTCGGCGACGTGCGGGGCAACAGCCAAGTCCCACACCCGATCACCGTCGAGATAAGCATGGGCTCCGGAATCCGTACCACAGCCCGCACCGGCGCGCCGGCGAAACCGGTCGAAGCTGAGCCGCCTGCGGCCGATGCGGCGAGCGGAGCGCCGGTCGATACTGCGGTCCCCTCGGTTGTCGCGGCGGACACCGCTGATCCATACGTAGCCGTGCGGCTCGTGGCGCGTGGTGAGCGCAAGGACTATGCCTTGGAGCCTCGACCGCTCAACACCGGTGGGCAGGCACAGGTATTCCGGGCCAGGCACAAGCGCACCGGTACGCCCGTCGCGTTGAAGCGGCTGCGGATGACGGGAGAGGACCAGCGGGCGCGGATGCGCCGCGAAGTCGACGCGGCGGGCATGTTCGGCTCGAACCGTCACGTGATGCCGGTCCTCGACTTCAGCCCCACCCTCGACTGGCTCGTCATGCCGTTGGCGGATCACTCGGCCGAGGACACGGCCGCCGCCCTACGCTCAAAGGGACCGCTGCGGGAGTTGATCACGGCGATCTGCGAAGGCATGCGGGAGCCGCACCAGGCCGGGTGGATCCACCGCGACCTGAAACCGGCCAACATCCTCTGGCTTGACGGCCGCTGGGTCGTTGCGGACTGGGGCTTGGGCCGCCGTCCTCGCGGGCAGACCACCGCGCCGGGACGCACGCAGGTCGGAGAGCTCTACGGCAGCCTCGGCTATGCCGCGCCCGAGTTGTACACCGACGCCCACGCGGTCAGCCCGCAGACCGACATCTACAGCATCGGCCAGATCATCGGCTGGGCACTCCTGCAGACCGATCCCCGCGCGAACGTACCGCATCTGCCTCCGGCAAGCCCGTGGCGGGCGGTCGTCCGCGCCGCGACCCACCACGACCCACGCCAGCGCCCAGCGACCGTGGACGAGCTCCTCGCGCTGATCGCAACCGAACTCGACCCGCCGACTGTCGTCGTCAACCGTGGCCGAGCGCTCATCGCGGCGGCCGAGGAAGGAGACGCCTCAGCACTGCCCGCCCTTTTCCGCCTCGCCGCAGACACGACCAGCGACTACGAGCTGTACACGGAAGTGCTGGTCCGCCTCGACGACACCCAGATCGAACAGGCGGTGTCCGCCGACCACACGACCGCCCGCGCCGTAGCCCAAGGCGTCCAAGCGCTACACACAGGCAGGTACGTGACACTCGAATACGGGTCTGCTGCACCGGTAGGTGACAGTTTCAGTCACGCGGCCTGACTGGCCGGTGGGGTCATGATGGTCTCGTACTCGATAGGGGTCAACCGGGACAGGGATCGCTGTCGTCTGCGGCGGTGGTAGGTCCGTTCGATCCAGGTCACGATCGCGGTCCTGAGCTGCTGGCGGGTGGTCCAGGTTCGCCGGTCGAGGACGTTGTTCTGCAGCAGGCCGAAGAACGATTCCATGGCGGCGTTGTCGCCGGCGGCGCCGACTCTGCCCATCGACCCGATCATGTGATGCTGGTTGAGGGCGCGGATGAGTTTCCGGCTGCGAAACTGGGACCCGCGGTCGGTGTGTAGCACGCAGCCGGCCACTCGGCCGCGTCGGGCTACGGCGTTGTGCAACGCGTTGACGGCCAGCCGGGACTTCATCCGTGAGTCGATGGAGTAGCCGACGATCCTCCTCGACCAGACGTCCTTGATCGCGCACAGGTAGAGCTTGCCCTCGGCGGTGTGGTGCTCGGTGATGTCGGCCAGCCACAGCTGGTTCGCCCGTGGCGCGGTGAAGTCCCGGCGCACGAGATCGTCGTGCACCGGTGGGCCCACCTTGCCGCCCTTGCCGCGGCGCTTCTTCTTGCCGAACGCGCTCCACCAGCCGTTACCCGAGCAGATCCGCCACGCGGTTCGATCGGCCATCGGATGCCCAGCGTGCCGGGCCTCGTCAACCAGGAACCGGTACCCGAACTCCGGATCGTCGCGGTGGGCGTCCACCAGGGCGTTCGCGCGGTAAGCGGCAACGAGTTCGGCGTCGCCGACAGGCCGGGCGAGCCACCGGTAGTAGGGCTGACGAGCGATGCTCAATACCCGGCACGTCACCGCTACGGGGATACCGTCGGCGGCCAGCTCGCTCACGAGCGGGTAGAGCCTTTCCCCGGCAGGTTCGCCTGCGACAGATACGCCGCGGCCCGGCGCAGGACCTCGTTCTCCTGCTCCAGCAACCGGATCCGCTTGCGGGCCTCGCGCAACTCGGCTGACTCGCTGCCGCTGACACCCGGTCTGGTCCCAGCGTCAACGTCAGCCTGGCGCAACCACTTGAACAACGTCATCGGGTGGACTCCGAAGTCCTTCGCGATCTGCTCGACCGTCACGCCAGGGTCCCGGTCACGGGCCACCCGCACGACGTCATCGCGGAACTCACGAGGGTAGGGCTTGGGCACGGCAACATCCTTCCAGCCCGCCACCAGGGCAAGCCATCTCAGATGTCACCTACCGGTGCAGCAGACCCGAATGGGCTTGGGTGACGTGCGGGTGGCCGCGCTGCTCGGCGCGGCACTGGGCGCGCCGCCGGCTGACTTGCGATGTTCCTCGGCGACCTACTGCCCTTCGTGCTCGCCGTACCCGAAGCGCTGGCACGCCTGGCGCGGCGCCGTGCGCAAAGCACCGCCTTTGGTCCGCACCTGGTCGTCGGGGCACTGATAGCGGCCGTCGCCGATAGCTGATCACATGCCGAGATCAGTATCTATCGTGGGTGCACTGCGCGTAGGCGGCAGGCCACTGTGGGCTCTACGGCCGAGGCGCCGGGGACCCGCTAATCGGCCGTTCGGTGTCCTGATGCCTTGTGCTGCTTCCGCTACGCTGATGGACGTCACTCCGGCTCTTGTTCCACGACAGCGTCCGACAGGCCGTACTGCCTCGGCGCGTGGAGCCGCGACCGGTGGCGAGGCGGAGCAGGATAGAGGGGTGGCGTGGCCAGCAGGCGTTTCGAGGAGCGACGTGCCGAAAACCTTGAGCGCGCCCGTCGGAAATATTTGCCGGATTCAGTAGCTCGCCTGCTTGCTGTCGTGCAAGAACCACGATGTGATGGCGAGCCATCGTCTACAGAGTTCGACTCCTGCCTGGCTGCTGAAGTGGATCGCTTGCGTGCTCGCTTGTACGAGATGCAAGACCTCAACACAGATGGTCCCGGCAAGAACGGTGGAGTCGTAGAGGCGGAGGCGACCAAGGCTGCGCGAACCCTACTCGCCGCGGCCGAGGTGGCCGGGATGACTGCGGCAGCCGAGCTGCTGCGCTCAGCTCTCGGCCGGTGCGCGGTCATCCCGAAGCAGTCGTCACCGCCATCCTCGGAGCCTGAGTTCCCTCAGCCGGTGCGAGTTCTCGACCCAGATACAGGCCGGCCGATCGGCCTGTGGCGTTAGCGGATCAGTCGCGTACCACCAGGAATCCGCTGGAAGCCGGGCATGAAACGCGCGATCCAAGCCGCGAGGGTTTCCCACAGCAGACCTGGGTCCTCGATGGTGATGCCTCTTGCCGTGCAGAGTTCAGTCAGGCGTTGCACCGCTTTGATGGTGGATAGGTTGCTGCATTCCTGGGCGATGCGGCCGGTGAAGCCTTGTCGCAGGATCGCTCCGACGTAGGCGTTGAACGCTGGTTCGCTTTGGATACCGCGGGGAATTCCTAACGCTTGGAGCTCGGGCTGCACGAAGTCCGTGAGTTCCCTTTCGCGTTGTCCGTCGTAGACGAGCCAGAGCACTTCCGGCATCCGGTAGGAGGGCAGCCAATCTGTGCGGTCCACCGGTTCGACGGCGGCCTGCAGTGGTGCTGCGGGGAGCGCCGCTGCAGCCGCGAAAACAGCGTCGCGGTCCGCTTCCGTGGCCGTTGACGACGTCGCCCGCAGCACAGACATCAGCGCCACCAGGGCCGGGTCGCTCGGTGAGGTTTCGACAAGGATCTCGACGGCACCGGGGCGGCCCCATCCAAGGCCGTTCCCGGTGACGTTGGCCGAGCCCACCAGAGCGGCTGAGCCTGTCAAGTATCCCTTGGCGTGCACGATTGGGTGCAGCGACACCGTTCCGCCGCGGGTGCCTACCAGATCGAAGATGTGCGGGTCACTCACCCCGGCGGCGACCTCATCCGGCCGCCACCGGGTGTATACCTCGAGCTCGGCGTCCTGCGGCAGCGCCGTGAGGATCGGCCTGATGCCGGCTGAGGTGATGAACGGCGCGACGATCGTCAAAGTGGTTGCATTGGAAACGAGTTCGAGGACTCGGAATCCGCAGCGCTGAGGATCGACGTTTGGTTGCGTCATACACCGCTCTCGCTGTCGTCTTCGGCGCTGTCGGCGAAGAGCTCGGCAGCTTTGAAGGCAGAGTCCTGCACTGTCTCGGCGAGGCGTTGACCCCACTGGTCGCGGATCTGCTTCCATGTGCCCGCAAGAGGGTGTCCCTGGTACTCGTTTTCACAGCGAGCGTAGGCCAGCAGAAGCCAGGTGATGGCATCGGCACTCTTGGTGAGGAGCCTCTTAGATTCCTCTTCGCTCATCGCGGCGATGTCTTCGCCGGAGGCGCGCAACGGGTCGATGATGGCCTGGTATGCGGGGTGGGCGTTGTTCAAGCACAGCAGCTCCAGGTTCATGGCCTCGTCGGGCCGGAAGAAAGCTGGGACGTGTTTCTCTGCGTGCGTCAGGATCTGGACGGTCACACCACGCCTGTAGTTCTCGATGATTATCTTGCGGGTTTGATCGGGGACGTCGTCCGCCTTGAGTTTTGTCTCGATAGCGCCGGCGGCCTTCTCAGGGTCCGGATCATCCGCGAACTTCTTCTCGCCGGGCGTGGGGATAACGGTGGAGCGTGTCTTCTTGATGTTGGAGGCGACGCCCGCGATGTTCGGTGGGGCGGAGCGGCCTCGCGATGCCGCGTCTCGACCTTCTCGGCCTTCCTGGCGCAGAGAACGGACGAGCAGCAACAACTGGTGGGCCATCCCGTATAGCTCGGCGATCTCGTGCTCTTCGTCGAAAAGACCCTCTTCCAGGGCTTGTTCCTTCGGCAGATCGTAGGTGCGCGCCAGTTGCAGTGCCTGCGTCAGGTTGGGAACGTCCTGCTTGTTGTTCGTCACCCCGAAGATCTCGTCGAGGTCGGGGCTGAAGGAAAGCTCCACACCCCACCACCGGTCGGTGGCTTCCTCGTTCAGGGTCTGTTCGAGCACGAGTTCGCGGCCGGCGCGCACGACCGAGATCCCGGCGTTGTCTCGGGCATGGCGTCCCTGGTGGGTGTCTTTGCCGGGATTTCTACCCGGCCGGGCCTCGGGCCGGGCCAGAGACAGACGCGCGTGGACGGTGGAGCTGCCTTTGCCGTCCGCACGCGCGATCTCGAAGGTCCGAGAGTTGTGGTGGGCGGTGAAGGGCCCGGTGTCGGTGACCGGGACGTACTTTTCCTTCTCGCCGTCCGGGCCGGTCTGCTCCCAGTACTCAAGGGTGCTTTGGTCTGCGGGCAGCAGGTACAGGGGGTCGTTGGGGCGTACGTCGTGGAACTCGATGAGCCCGCCGATCATGTCTGCGTCGACAATGGCGATCTTGATGTGGCGCGGCTCGGAGCTGGCGGTCAGGAAGTTGCGGTAGACCCGCCCCAGTAGGTACTCAGCGTGCTTGAGGATGGTGCTGGCGGTGGTCCAGCGGACCTTGTCGAGCGCGGACCATCGAATGGCCGTGCCGCCATAGAGCGGCTGCCCCATCGATGTGTCCGCAGTGGCATGCTGCTTGAAGACGTCGAGGACCCAGTCGGGCATGGTTTCGTAGCCCGACTGACCGGGGCGTGTCGGCCACGGGACGGTGAGCGTGGATCCCTTGCCGGAGCGTGAGAGTTTTAGCAGATCGAGATAGGTGTGGGAGGCGTTCTCCGGTTGTGATTTTTGCCAGGTCCAGACATCGGTCTTCTTACACTGTGAGACGCTGGCCTGCGGCAGGCCCATGCCGAAGCGGCCGATGCCCGATCGGTCGTCGTACTTGCCGGATCCGCCGAACGACAGGGCGAGGTTGACGGCCTGATCCGTCATGCCGGTGCCGTCGTCGATGACCCAGATCTCGTCGGCACGTTTGGTGGCGCGCCGCTTACCCTGCACCATGCGCTGCACGATGACGAGCAGGACCGTACGGGCCTGACCCCACTGGAAAGAGTTGTCGATCAGCTCAGCGAGGGCGTAGTCGGTGCCCTTGTACCCGGTGTCTCGGATGGACTTGACGGTCTGTTCACCGGAGAGAAGCGGAGCTTCCTGGTGGGTGTCGGGTGTTACCACAAGTCCTCCCAGTGGGTGAAGGCGGCGGCGATGGAACCGAATGCGGGGACTGCAGGGTCGACCACGGTGACGACGACGGCCTTCCTGTTGCCGCCGGCCTTCGGGCCCCGGATGCCCCGGCCGACCATCTGGCTGTACAGCACGAGGGAACGCGTCGGGCGCGCGATCACGACGGCGCTGGTCTGTGGGGCGTCGAATCCGGTCGTCAGCACGCCGTAGTTGACCAGGACGCGAGGGATGGGTGCCGGGCTCTTATACATCCGGATTGCAGTGTCACGGAGTTCGGGTGCCGTCGTTCCGTCCACCGCATCCGCGAGGACACCGACTGATCGCAGCGACGCTGCCAGCGAGTGCGCCAGTTCCACCGAGGCAGCGAACACGATGATGCGGCGGTGTGACTCACTGACTAGCTGCAAGGTGGCGCCGAGAACCTCCTGCATGTAGTCATCCTGATTGAGGCCGATGTCCTCCGGTTCGTCATCGCCGCCGCTATCCGGTTCATCGTCCTCTGGGAGGTCTCCGAGGAGCCGGAATTCGGGCTCGGCGAGATAACCCTGACGGATCAGGTAAGCGACCGGATTGTCCGCCCTTTCAGCAGCGGTATCGAGCTCCACTTTCGTGTGTTCGAAGAAATTGGCGAGGTCTTCGTCCGATCGTCCTCCGAGGAAGGTCCGCCCCGGGGTCGCACTGAGCCCGATGATGGGGGTAACCGGTTGCCCGGCGGCGGAAAGTTGTTCGACCACATACCGGTAGGTGCGAGCGACCGCTTGATGCGCTTCATCGAAAACGATGAGCCCGACACGGCGACCGAGGTCAGGAATGAAACCGGGGTCGCTGCGACGTGCATGGACGGTCTGCAAACTGGCCACGATGAGGCCGTCGGTGAGGTCGGTGATGTCGGCGTCCTGACCGCCCCAGGCCGAGACGATGGGGACGGGCCGGTCACCTAGCAGAGACCACGCCTTGTGGAACTCGCGCGCCGCTTGATCCAGCAGCTCTCGCGTGGATGCGAACCAGAGGACCACGCGACCTTCGTTCTCGCGCAGATAGTCGGCCACCATGCTCATGGTGGTGCGGGTCTTGCCGGATCCGGTCGGCATGTGCAGCAACAGCCGGGTGCGGCCCAGCCGCAGCAGCTTGCGGGCGCGGACCACGGCGCGGCGTTGATGCGGGAAAAGGCCGTAGGCCGGCGTCGCGTCGGTCGGTGCCTGCGCCGCAGTGCTGCTGCGCACCTCGGGAAGGCCGAGAAATACCGCCACGGCACTCGGGTCCGCCAGAACGGCCTTGCTGTCGAGCTGATTCGGGCCAAGCGACAGGCGGGCGGACAGATCATGTCGTTGTTCATCCGGGAGCTCACCGGGCAGCACACCGGCCTCGGCGAGCCGACGGACCGCGCTGATCGGATCGCCGAGGCACGCAGCCGCGATCACCGCATCACTGGGCGCCTGCCGAACATGCCCGCCGTCGACGAGGCGCCCGATCGCTCGAAGGACCCGCTCGTCTATGAAGCTCGACGTCCGGCCCGACGTCCGCAACAAGTCAAAGATCGTGTATGTCATTGGCACGCTCGAGCGGCGGGGGTCAGGAGAAGGAGGGTGAGGGCGGCGGCCACCCGGCGACCGGCTGCGAAGCGCCGGGCACCTACCATCAAGACAGCGGTGTGGATCATCTCGACGGCATCCTCCGCGCGACTCGCCTCGGGGTCGCTAGTCACGTGGGCTATTGAACAAGATGCCTACGACATCGATTCAGGCGCTCACTCTATCGCGCCACCACGCTCGAAGGGGACCGCGGCTCACGGGCGTGCTCGTGCAGCTGCGCCTTCCTCTGAGGGCGTCCGGAGCGGCGTTGAACTTCGATGCGGCGAGCCGCCGCAAGCCGGCCTACGGGGGCGACGGAACAGAACATGCGTACGGTAATCTTGCCACCCATGATCACGGCTGGTGGCACGCGTCGCGGTTCCCAAGCGGGCCACCAGCCCATAAGGTGGGTACCGCGATGGAGGGAGAAGGATGGGTCACACTGGTGTTGATCCCCTCATCTACCTCGACTACAACGCCACTGCGCCCGTTCGTCCCGAAGCGTTGGCCGCAACTACCAGGGCGTTGATGGCAGTCGGTAACGCCTCGAGCGTGCACGTGGCAGGCCGGGACGCGGCCCTTGCGGTCGATCAGGCACGCGAGCGCGTTGCAGCACTGTTGGCATGCTCGCCGAACGAGTTGATCTTTACCTCGGGTGCGACCGAGGCCAACAACTTGGCCATTCGGTCGGCCGCCACGCCTGGCCAGAGCCTAGTGATCAGTGCCGTGGAGCACCCGGCGGTGACCGAAGCGGCAGTTGCGGTCGCCGACGCTGTTGGGGGCAAGGTTCACACGGTCGGGGTCCACCGGGACGGCACACTACGTCTCGACGAGTTGGAGGAAGCTCTCGCAACTTCACCTGCCCTGGTTTCGATCATGGCGGCAAACAACGAGACTGGCGTCCTGAGTGATCTCGACCTAGTGGTGAAACTCGCGCACGAAGCCGGGGCGCTGGTGCACTCGGACGCGACGCAACTCGTTGGTCGGCTACCGATCGATCTCCGTAGGCTGGAGCTTGATCTGCTGTCCATGTCCGGGCACAAATTCGGTGCTCCGCAAGGGGTAGGAGCGCTGTTCACGCGGCGCGGCACGGTGCCGGCGATCCGGCCGCTGGTGCACGGCGGCGGTCATGAGCGTGGACGGCGGCCGGGAACCCTGAATGTGCCGGGCATCGTCGGCCTAGGCGCCGCTGCGGAGGCTGCCGCCCGTTGCCTCGATCAAGAATCGGCATGTATCCGGTTGCTGCGAGACCGCTTCGAGACCGTTGTCATGACCGCCCTACCCGGCACCCGGCGCAACGGTCATCCTGATAGGCGGCTACCCGGCGTATCGAGTCTGACCTTCGACGGCCTACCGGCCGACGCGATGCTCGCTGCCATGCCCGCCATCGCGGCGTCCGAGGCCAGCGCCTGTGCGGCAGGTGCCATGGAGCCGAGCCGAGTCCTGCTTGCCATGGGCCTGAGCCGGGATGAAGCCGAATGCACCATCCGCTTCTCACTGGGCTACGCCACTACCGCCGATGACCTTGATACCGCCGCCCGCCACGTGATCGACGCTGAGCGCCGGGTTCGCGCTGCCCTTTATCCGAACACCACCACGACTGCCTCTGGAACCGCCCGGGGACAGGAAGGACCGCGGAGACACGATGCTTGAAACCAAGCTCAAGGACGTCGCTGAGCCGTCGTTTTCCCGCCATGAGACCTTTCACCCCCGGTTCGGGTGGCTACATAAGGCGTACAGTGCCCTGACTGACCCCAACATCGGCAGCGACGTGTTTCTGCGCGACAACGCGACGGTGACACTCGGCGTGGGTAAGAACATGGTCAACGCGATCCGGTTCTGGTCATACGCCTTCAAGCTCACCGTCGAGTACCCGAAGGACCCCGCGTCTCGGGCGAACGTCGCCTCACCGACCTGGGAGGCACGGTGGCTGCTCGACGAGAACGGCGCCGACCCCTACCTTGAGGACACTGCGAGTCTGTGGCTGCTGCATTGGTGGCTACTGGGAAAGCCCTGCCACACTCCCACCTGGTGGGTGGCCTTTCACGCCCAGTCGACGTCCCGATTCACCACAAGCGAGCTCACCGAGACCACGCTGCGACACGTACGGCTGGCTGGCTGGGAGCCCCCGGTAGAGGCATCGGTAGCCAAGGACGCGGATTGCCTCACCAAGATGTACGCACGCCGGCGTGAACCCACCGCGGGTTCTGGCGGAAGTTTCGAGGACCTGCTCGATTCCCCCTTCCGGGAACTCGGGCTGCTGGAGCCCACCGGGTTCGGCCGCAACAACGCTGCGAGCCGCTGGCACTTCACCAGCAACGCCCGCACCTCATTGCCGCCGGCCTTGGTCGCATACGCATGCCTGGACTACGCGGCGCGCAGCGAGCCTCTGCAGAGTGGTTCCATCGCTCTGGCCCGTCTCACCAATGAGCCGGGTGGCCCAGGGCGGGCCTTCCGGCTCAGAGAGCCGGAGATCGCGCATGCCCTGGAGGAAATCGCCGGCGAGTACCCGCAGATGGCCTTGCTGGAGGGCATCGGACAACGCAGCCTGCGGTTCGAGGGCAATCCCAAGGAACTGGCCTGGGACGTGCTCGACGGCTACTACGGCAACGTTCGCACCCGCGCAGGCTTCCCGGATCGGGAAGCTTGGTATGCCACGCAACCACCCGGGATGCTGCGCGAGATGCGGCGACGTGGCCGCACCGACCTGCTCGACCAGCCGACTCTCGATCGACTCGCAGGAGCCCTGGTATGACCGCCAATGGTGCACCATCGGGCATCAGTCCGCAGACGCCGGCCGGGATCAACATCGTCAGCAGCCGACTGCGGTCGACGAACATCGAACGCGACGTCCGCGACGAGCATCTCGGCCCGGTGCATATCGGCATCCGGGCACAGGACATGCTGGAACGGGTCACCGCCGCCCTGGAGGACCAAGCAAATACCCGCGCCTGGTCCCTGACAGGGCCCTACGGCTCAGGCAAGTCGACACTGGCTCTGGTCGTCGTGTCGCTGCTCGGCCGTGTGGGAAACCGCCGGACGGAGGCCGAAGAGGTACTCGCCGAGACGAGTCCGATCCTGGCCCGCCGGTTGACAACAGCTCGTGACCGCACCGCACCCGACGGATTCATCACCTGCGTCGCCACGGCACGACGAGAACCCCTGCTCGACAGCATCACGCGAGCACTGCTCCATGGTGCCGCCCGCGCCTGGCCTGACGACCACATGCCCGCACCCGTGCAGGAAGCGCTCGCGCCCCTCAAGGCTCCGGGTTTCAGCAATCGGGAGCTCGTGTCCGCCGTAAAGGTTCTCTGCGAGCAGGCGCCGGTCATGCTGGTCATTGACGAGTTCGGCAAGTCGTTAGAGCACCTCGCCTCCCATGGTGAGTTCAGCGATGCCGGTAGCGACGTGTTCCTGTTGCAGGAACTCGCTGAGCTCGGTGCAGGCTACCGCGGCGTGCCGCTCTACCTCCTTACGCTGCAGCACCTGTCTTTCGCCGACTACGCCTCCCGCGCGAGCACGCTGCAGAGCCGGGAATGGGCGAAGGTTCAGGGCCGGTTCGAGGACATCCTCATGACGATCCACCTCGGCGACACCGTCGAGCTGATCCGCCGAACCCTCGACCACGACGGCGTGTCGCCCAAGGGACGCAAGCTCATAGCCCAGCATGCCGCCGCGTCCGCTCAGGCCTGGACCGAACGCGGTCTCCAAGGCATCCTCGCCGCAGGCCACGACACGTTCGCCCACGTGTACCCCCTGCATCCGCTGACAACGGTGGTCGCGCCGTTGCTCGCCGCGCAGATCGGGCAGCACGATCGCAGCATGACCGGGTTCATCGCGAACGACGAACCCCACACGGTGCGACGCTTCCTGCAGAGCTACGCCTCGGATCGCCCCTCCTCCGCGTCCACCGTCCGCATCGCCGACGCCTTTGACTACTTCTTCACCGCCGGCCGCACCACCATCTTGGCCTCGGCTAACGCGAGCCGGTGGATGGAAATCGACAACCGTATCGCCGAGGCCAACGGCCTCCCTGACCAGGACCAGGTCATCCTCAAGACCATCGGCATGCTCAACCTCGTCGACGCCTCTGGCGCCCTGCGCGCCAGCATGGACGCCATCTTGTTCGCCTTGAGCGATCCCATCACGCTCAACGACGCCACGGCCCGACAACTGCTCGCTGACCAAGTCACCAGCCTCGTTGACCGCGGCTTCCTGGTGTACCGACACTTCAGCGACGAGTACCGGGTTTGGCGGGGCAGTGACGTCGACCTCACCAGCCACATCGAGCAGCTGATCAACGCCTGCGACGACCACGCTGCGGTCAAGGTCATTTCGGCCTACCTGCCGACCGCGGTCGTTGCGGGTAAGCACAGCCAACGCACCGGCATGCTGCGCCACTTCGTCACCAAGGCCACCGACGCAGGTTCGCCCGAGCTCATCGGGCCGTCCGCCGCTGACGCCGAAGACGGACTCCTCCTATTCCACTTCGGGGACGAGTACACCATCCCCACCGTTCGAACCAACCGCCCTGTCATCGCCGGCGTGACCGCCCACGCCGAGAAAGTACTCAGTACCGCCCGCTACCTCCACGCTCTGCACGAGCTACCGGCCAACGTCGACCTCGACGCCGTGGCCAGCACCGAGGTCAGCGAACGCATCGCGCAGGCAAGCGCCGAGCTGGCCACCCGGGTCGCAGAAGCCTTCCTGCCAAGCCAGCTGGCCCCCACCTGGTACCTACTACCGGCCAAGGCGGGGGCCGCCGTCTTCACAGCTGACGCCGAGACCATCAAAGGCAGAAGCCTCGCAGAGCTAGTCTCCAAGGCGTGCGAGAGCGTGTTCCCCCACGCCCCTCACATTCGCAACGAGATGCTGGGCCGGCATAAACTGACAAGCCAGGCTGCCAAGGCGCGCCGTGAGCTGATCATCGCCATGATCACGGCGCCCACCCAGCAGTACCTCGGGATTGAGGGCTACGGGCCAGAACGCGCGATGTACAGCGGAGTCCTGGAGTACCTCCAGCTGCACCGCCCCACCGATCAGCGCAGCGACGACGACACCGAACTGCTCCCATTCGGCTTCTACGAACCGGAACCCAGCAACTCCCTCTACCCGGCGTGGACCGCCATGCAGCAGCAGATGCGGGCTGCCACCGAACAGCCGCTGCGGCTCGACACCGTCTACGAGCTCCTCGAAGCGCCTCCTTTCGGGATACGGCCGGGCGTCATCCCGATCGTCGTGCTGACCGCGCTCATCATCGGGAGCCAAGAACTCGCCCTCTTCGAGGAGGGCACCTACCAGACACGGCTGACCGAGGCTTTCGCCGAACGCATGATCAAGAGCCCGGAGCGGTTCGCGGTCAAAGCCATGGGCGTTCAAGCGGGTCCGCGCAAGGCTGCAGTGACCGAGATCGCCCAGGTGATCGGTGCGCGGATGCCGGCAGCACCGCCGATGAACGTCCGCAATGTCGCGCCCCTGACGCTCACGCGTGAGTTGCTCGACCGGGCCCGGAGCCTGTCCGCGTACGCCGATCGCACCCAACGACTTCCCAAGCAGGCACGGGCTGTACGTCAAGCGCTCAAAACCGCTCGCGAACCCGACACTCTCCTGTTCACCGACCTGCCGTCCGCCCTCGATCTCGAGCCGATCCCAGCGAACGGTGAGATCGACGAGCAAGCAGCGCGCCGCTACGCCGAGTCGCTGAGCAAGGCGCTTACCGAAATCGGCCGAGCCGACGAACGTCTGCGCACACAAGTTGTTAAGGCCATTGCCGAGGCATTCCACATGCCCACGAACCTCGGCAAGCTACGTCAGCGCCTTGCGGTCTACACCCGACACCTCGCCGATGTGAACCTGGTCGAGGCGAAACTCCGTGGTGTCATCACTCTCGCTCAGGAGACCACGCTCAGCGATGACGAATGGCTCGACCCGTTCGTCGTCCGGATCGTCGGCCGCGGGCTCTCCGACTGGCGTGACGGTGACATCAGCACCTTCACCAACGAGGTCCGCGCAGCCGCTCGCGCTATCGAGCGGTTGGCTAACCTGCACCAGCCCACGACGGCTGAACCGACCGACGCCACTTTCGTCTCCCAGGCGATCACCGTCACCCAGGCCGACGGACACGAGCTCCACACCGTCGTCCACCTCTCCGACGAGGAACGCGCCAGCGCGCAGGCCCTGCTGCCGGAGGTGATCGCACTAGCCCGTAAGAAGATCAGCGAGAACGGTGAGCGGGCGCTGCTCGCCCTACTGGCCGAAAGTGTCATAGTCGAGAAGGACGCTGGCAGCGACGACGCACCATCCACGCGAAGGAAGCCGACCCGATGACTGCACCCCGGCAACGTACGCCCGGCGAGACCCGCCACGTTCTCGGCATCTCGGGAGGAAAAGACTCCTCCGCCCTCGCCATCTACATGCGCACGAAGGTGCCGCAGATGGAGTACTTCTTCTGCGACACAGGCGCCGAGCTTCCCGAGACGTACGACTACCTCAACCGGCTCGAAGCGGCCCTCGGTAAGCAGATCGTCCGACTGAACGCCACCCGCGACTTCGACCACTGGCTGCAGGTCTACCAGGGCACGCTGCCGAGCGCGTCCATGCGGTGGTGCACCAAGAACCTCAAGATCAAGCCGCTGGAGGAATGGCTCGGCGACAGCCCCGCCATCTCGTACGTCGCCATCCGCGCCGACGAAAACCGTCTCGGCTACGTCAGCACCAAGCCGAACATCAAGGCTGTATTCCCGTTCCGGGAAGACGGCATCGACCGTGATGGAGTCAACCGAATCTTGGAGGAGTCCGGGATCGGCTTGCCGGCCTACTACGAGTGGCGCACCCGTTCCGGCTGCTACTTCTGCTTCTTCCAGCGCAAACACGAATGGGTTGGCCTCGCCGACCGGCACCCGGAGCTGTTCGAACGCGCGGTGGAATACGAGGACAAGGTCAACTACCAAGCCACGGCGATGCGCGGCCGTCAGTACACGTGGTCTCAGGGTGAGTCGCTGCGCGACCTTCTCGAACGGCGCGATGCGATCGAAGAGCGGCATGCCGCCGCTCTTGCTCGTGCGGCAGCTAAACCCCGTCCCAATCTGCCCCTCATCGAGGTGCTCACCGATGCCCTCGACGAGGAGAGCGACGAGGCAGGCTGCGGCGTCTGCCACCTCTAGCTAGGTGTCCGCCTCCACCAACACCGGCAGGAACACCACATCTGGGTCCCGCGCCAACCTGTTGTACGGCTGCTGCCACCATGCCTTAGCCACTGCCGTGTCCGCAAATGCCCCAACCGCAGCCCCACGCCGACTTGCCGCATTTACGATTAGCGCTATCACCATGCCATCCCCCTTAGGCTCCGACGCACCGAACAGCGCGGACACCAACTTCGGTGGCAAATGGACCAGCAGATCTGGATTGCGGAAGGTGCCGGTCGACCGCTGAACGCCCGAGGGTGGGATCATGGCTGCAACGAATTCAGCTTCTCCGCCATCAGAGTTCTTGACCAGAAAGGAAACGTGGCCTGCGTCAGTTGTACGTGCTTTCAGAATCACTTTATCTCCAGTGGCTAGCCCTCTCGCTGGACAGTGACCGCTGAATATGCGGCTCAGTCAAGTCGGCCTTACTGATGTTGGAAGTTGAACTAGCGCTAAGTGAGCGTACCGAGCCCTACGGGTAGCGTGGCAGGGTGAGTGGAACAGGGGGCGGATGCTTCCTGCTGCGTGTACTCTTCGGGTCCTCGGCTACGAACCGGCAGAATCGTGAGCTATGGACAGCGCCCAGGTGATTCCCCGCCACCAGACAGCGATCGCCCGTCAGCACCTGTCCAAACCTATCGCGCTGGCAATGGCCGATGGCATCCTGAGCGCTAACTCCACGCTGTTCGACTATGGCTGCGGGCGCGGCGGAGACGTCGCGCGCCTCCAGGCCATGGGCTACGCCGCCCACGGCTGGGACCCAGGACACAGCCCCAACGCCGAACGGCACGCAGCGGACGTGGTCAACCTCGGGTACGTCATCAACGTCATCGAAGACCCCACCGAACGGGCTCAAACGTTGGCATCAGCCTGGGCTTTGGCCCGGCAGGTACTCGTCGTCGCGGCCCGAACCGACTGGGAAGCACGAGCCGTCACCGGCCACCGTCACGGCGACGGGATCATCACCAAGCGCGGCACCTTCCAGAAGTTCTACAGTCAGGAGGAACTACGCAACTGGATCAACGTTCAGCTGCGCACCGACTGTATCGCCGCCGCGCCTGGCGTCTTCTACGTCTTCCGCCAGGACGCTGATGCCCAGACCTTTCTAGCGTCGCGTACTCGGCACCGACCCGCACCCACGAGCCGGCCACGACGTCGGCAAGCCCTCTACGACGCCCACCGCGAAGATATGGACGCGCTGGTGGCCTTCATCGCCAGTCGTGGCCGAGTCCCCGATCCAGAGGAGATTCCCGGAACAGCAAGTCGGCTTCTGGGCGTCTTCCCTTCGCTGAGACAAGCTGCAGCGCTGTTACGGGATGTTACCGGCAGCCAGGACTGGGACAGAGATCTTACGCGAGCTCACCATCAAGCAGAACGGGATCTCCTGGTCTACCTCGCACTCGCCGCGTTCAGAGGCCGACCCAAAGCGTCGGATCTACCCAAGGGCGTAGCGCTCGACGTACGAACGCTATTCGGATCCTACCGAGCTGCCTGCTCCCAGGCGGACGAGCTGCTCCACGCCATCGCCGATCAAAAAGCATTGAACAATGCATGCAGTCTGTCTGGTATCGGAAAGCTAACGGCCGACGCCCTGTATGTGCACGCTACGGCAATCCAGTTGCTTGATCCACTCCTCCGTGTTTATGAAGGATGCGCCCGGACGCTCACCGGGACAGTGACGGAATGCACAATCATCAAGTTCTCGCGGATAATGGCCAAGGTCTCCTACCTCTCGTATCCAGACTTCGACAAGGCGCCACACCCCGCATTGGCGACATCCTTGAGAGCAGATCTTAGGAAGCTAGACGTCAAATACACTGACTTCCGCAGATCAACCAACCCGCCCGTGCTCCATCGTAAAGAAGCGTTCGTCCCCCTTGACTACCCCGGCCGCGACAAGTTCGCCCGGCTGACCAAGCAGGAAGAGCGCGCCGGATTGCTGCACGAAACCGCGACCATTGGGACTCAAACCGGGTGGGAGCAGCGGCTACAAGACCGGGGCTACCGGCTAGCTGGGCACCGCGTCGTCCGCACCGGGATCGCGTAATGAGCAAGTCAGACAGACTGGCCATGGCTTCAGGCTGGCGATCGTCGCCGACAGTCCATGTTGCTACTGGTACCGCCTAGGGTCTGTCCTGTCGATCATGGAAGCCAGATGACGGCAGCGATGATGACGAGGCTGGCCCGGTAGAGGCACGCGCATTTGGCGCAGTGGGCGGCCAGGTCACGCCACTGCTTGAGCCGGTTGAAGCAGCGTTCAACGACGTTGCGCTTGCGGTAGATCGCCTTGTCGAAGGCTGGTGGTCGCCCGTCGGCGCTGCCCATCGCGGCCCGGCGGGCAACCCTGGTCGCTGCGTTCGGGGATGATGTGCCGAATCCCTCGCTGCCGCAGGGCTCGACGCGTCGAGTCATGCGCATAGCCCTTGTCGGCGATCAGCGCCTCGGGACATTTGCGGGGCCGACCGGGGCGGGCTCGTTGACGGCTCTTCGAAGTCGAGCGGGGTTCGCGGCTGAAGCCGACCCGGGCCTGAAGGGCTCGCAGCTCATCATTGATCATCTGAGTGTCTAGATCGGATAGTCACAAGTGAAGAGCTGCGAGCATGGTCAACGATACGACGCGGCTCCTGGGCCTGGACGGGCTGGTCGCGGAGCGGGTCGAGCTAGACGCGACCGGGGTTCCGGTGGTGGACCTGTCCACCGGGTCTGTGCAGGCGCGATGTTGCCCTCAGTGTGGGCAGCGGGCGGTACGGGTCAAGCAGTGGACCACGACCCGGCCGCGGGATCTGCCGGTCGCCGGACGGCCGGTGCGGCTGCGCTGGCGTACGGCGCTGGTACTGCCCGACTGCGGCCTGTCCGCGCCAGTCGTTCACCGAGCAGGTCGACCAGGTCCCGGCCCGCTCACGGCTGACCACCCGGCTGCGGCAGGCGGCAGGTGCCGCCGTCGCCGACTCCGGCCGCACGATCGTGCAGTCCGCCCGGGACCACGGCCTCGCGTGGCCGGTTGTCGCGGCCGCGTTCACCGTCCACGCGAGCGCGGTGCTGCCGGACGAACCGGAGCCCGTCGCGGTGCTCGGCATCGACGAGGTCCGCCGCGGCAAACCGCACTGGAACTGGGACGAGCAGGCCGGCTCGTGGACCACGACCGCAGATCGGTGCCACGTCGGCTTCGTGGATCTGTCCGGCGGCCAAGGGGCTGCTCGCCCAGGTCGAAGGCCGCACCACCACCTCGGTCACCACCTGGCTGACCGAACGCCCGCAAGCCTGGCGCGACCAGGTCCAAGCGGTAGCGATCGACATGTGCACGGTGTTCAAGTCCGCGATCCGGCAGGTGCTGCCGCATGCGGTGCTGGTGGTGGACCACTTCCACGTCGTACAGCTGGCCAACCGAGCCGTCACCGAGGTCCGCCGGCGCATGACACTGACCTGGCGCGGGCACCGCGGCCGCGCAAGTGAGCCGGAATGGCGGATGCGTAACCGACTGACTCGCTCGGCGGCCCGTATGAGTGGCAAACACGTCGATCGCCTGGTCGACACCCTGCAAGCCCTGCCTGCCAAGATCGGCGCCCCGTTCCTGGCCGCGTGGAACGCCAAGGAGGATCTGCTCGACCTGCTCGCGGTTGCCCGAACCCGCCCCGACCGCGAGCACGTCCACCGGTTGCTGCACCGCTTCTACGCCCGTTGCGCCTCTTCCGACCTGCCCGAACTCCACCGGCTCGCCACCACGATCGAGATTTGGTGGCCGCAGATCCACGCGTTCCTGACCACCGGAATCACCAACGCCGGGAAGGCACCAACCGCGTCATCAAAACCGTCGCCCGCGACGCCTACGGCTTCCGCAACCCCGAAAGCCAGCGGCTACGCACCCGCACCGCGGACACCCGCCGCCACCGCGGACACCTCAACCCCGCTTAACTTCGAAGAGCCTCGTTGACCCGGATCGCGTCCAGCAGCGCCAACAGTTGCGGGTTGTCGCCGGCCTGGCCGGGGTGAGCAGGATCGACGTCGGCCGCCCCGTCCGTCGACAGCCAGGTGTGTCTTCGTGCTCAGCCCGCCTCGGACCGGCGGATGGCCTCGCCATCTTGCGCACCAGGCGGCCGCACTTGTTGGGGAGCCCCTCTTTTGCGGGCGCCAGCGGAATGCTGGTGCGCCCGCCGGATCGACGGTTCGGTGCTGATGGTCCACTGCCCCGGTGTGCCATCGTCATACGCCTGCGCCGCGGCGAGGATCGGAGCCCACGTACCGTCCGCGGTCCACCGTCGCAGGCGTTCGTGGCAGGTCTTCCACGGCCCGAAGGGTTCCGGCGGGCCACTCCACGGTGCACCTTTTCGCAGCTTCCACAGAATCCCGTTGATGACCTGGGGATGATCCCGCCACCGCCCCGTGCACGTGAGTGCCAAGCGGCGCCCACTCACGTGGCGCTCCCTGGGAACGCGGCGCCTCATCCGCGTGTTGGCGCATGTCCAGCCGAAAAGTGCGGAAGCATGCGAAGCATGGTTCCGAGGATGGAGATGAGTGCGACTAGGCCGCGCGACGAGATCCGCCTAGACGCACCGCCGTAGCCGCCCAATTCCGCCACGAAGCCGACAATCCGTCGCGGCAGGACTGTCGGCCGGCGCCGAAGCTCCCATTCATCTCCAAACGCCAAGAGCAGCGACAGCCGCGTGATGTGCAATCATCACATGACCGACCGAAGGGCGGCCCATGCCTACGCAGGCAAAGGAAATATTCGAGGCTCAGAGTAAGAGTCTCCGTGAGTTGTTGTCAGACAATGGCCTCGGCTTGTACCTTCCGCCATACCAGCGCCCATATGGCTGGGGTAAAGACAAGGTCGAGAAGCTACTCGACGACACTCTACACGGGTTGAAGAACCTCGGGGACTCCCCTGACAGCTTCACCTTTCTGGGCACCGTGATCACGATACACGACGTCAATCACGTCACCGTACAGCCGATCGTAAAACCCGAAGTGCCGTCTAAGGTGCTTACCGTGATCGACGGCCAACAACGCCTGTCGAGCCTGCTCATCTTGCTTGTTTGCCTTCACAATCTGATCCGTCAACACTCATGGAAGGTATTCAAGGAGAACGAACCGAACCATGCGGCTAATGCTGATGTCGCGCTCTATGCAGAAACAGTTAACATCCTGCAAACCCTTGGCACAGCCATCTACGAAAAAAAGAACTTTGGTGCTGCACCAATCTATCCTCGTCTGATCCGCGCCTTCGACGACCAGTGGTCCAAGGATGTAAATCTCAAACAGTACGAATCCCCGATTGCCAACTTGATTTACACCTATTCGGTAACAGCGGACGCGGAAGGTCTGACCTCCAAGCCATCCGACTTCCGACCGAAGGCGCGCTCCGCCGCTGGTGAGGGCGAGAGTGATCTCATCAAGCGGCTTGCTGAGATTCGTTCCGCATTGACCAAGCTCGCTCAGACCAAACCGATCGAGGAGCTCGAGGACCTACCACCGCTTTCGGTCCTAGCCAATAATATCGAGTTTCAGCGTGCGCTGTTCAACCATGAGTTGGATACCGCCCTAAGCGTACGGCTTCGCGAGCTTAAAGACGAACCCCATGCTGTCCTGATGCGGCTCGTGATGTTTGCTGCGTACGTCCTGAACCGTATTGCTTTAACGGTGGTACAGGGCAAGGACGAGGACTATGCCTTTACAATCTTCGAGTCACTGAACACTACAGGCGAGCCCCTCACCGCCTTCGAGACATTCTTGCCACGCGTGGTGATGGCGGAGAAGATCCGAGATTATCAAGGATCTGACGCGCACGACCACATGCGGGCTGTTCAGAAATATCTCGACCGGTTTGACGTAGGTGAAAAGCTGCAAAACTCGACACGGGAGCTGCTGATTACCTTTGCCTCCGCCGAGACGGGCAAGAAGCTCTCGAAGCGGTTACCTGACCAGCGAACCTATATGAAGGACACTTTCGACCGCCATAAGGACTCCGACGGAGATCGCGCTGCCTATTTGCGTCATCTAAGCGACACGGCGACGTTCGTTGGCATGACATGGGAGCCGGCGAAAGACGCTACTCGCCAGCTCGTCGGACTCCCCACCTCCGCGATGACGGATACGGTCAAGCTCTGCCTAGCGTTCCTTAAAGACCTAAATCACACGATAGCCATCGCACCCCTGTTGCGGTTTTACTCAGAGGCCGTGCATGCGGAGGAGGGGGAAGAGAGAGACAAGCGGGTCACAGATTTCGATACAGCCATCAAGGCGGTTACCGCCTTTACGGTCTTCTGGAGAGCAACCCGGCGCGGCACGGGCAATATCGACGGCCAGTACCGAGCAGTCCTGGCGGGAGACACCCTGACCGGCATGGGGCCCTTGGCGCGTCAGCGCACCGCCCCAGGTCCCCATAGGCTTGAGCCAGGGGTCGACGCCGTAGCCCTGAGGGCGGAGCTAGCAGCGCGCTTGACCAACACGGACAGCAAGTTCGGAGGGGTTCCGAACCTTGCCTCGTTTGTGGCAGCGGCATCAGCGCTGCCTCTTTACACGATCAGTCGGCCGCTTACGCGATTCCTCTTACTAGCGGCTTATCATGACACCGTCGAGGACGCCGATCGCCCCGGCCTGATAAAGCAGGGGAAAGTGGGCGTCTCTCCTTGCTTCACCTCGGATGGCTGGTCCGATGAGACGCATTTCACGATTGAACACATCGCTCCTCAGCAAGCAACCGGTGGATGGGAAGAGAGGTTCTATAGCGAAAAGGAGATCGTTCACAAGCTCGGTAATTTGGTCCTCGCCCCAGGGGCAGCGAATGCGTCACTGAGTTCAAGACCGTGGACTGAGAAGAAGGTTCTGTACGCCGCCCTTGGCGCAACGACGGCTGATGAGTCCAAGGCCATCCTCAACGGTTCGGGCTTGACGTTTGCGCAGTCGACCGAAGAACTGGCCAAGCTGTCACGCTACATGCCCCACCTGAGAGCACTCGGGCAGCGCGAAACGGAATGGGACCCTGCCTTTATGGATGAGCGCGCTGCCGTTCTCCTTCGGCTCGCCTATGTGCGGCTCAAGGACTGGCTTGGCCTAGAGTGGTCGGACTCGGCGACAGATTCGGCAGTTCACCGTGTCGCTGACGAGATTGAGCCTGCCGAAGATGAGTTGAACGGAACGGGCGCCGGGATTGTCGGCCAGCGCACCGCCGACGGGTGGGTCACGTCCAGAGGGTGAATGAAAACCTCGTGGGAGTCAGCTTGCGCAAGGGAGAAGCGACCTGGCGTCCCTATGGGCCAGTAGGATTAGGATCGACCAGACTTGCAACATCAGGGGCCTGAGCCGTGAACGTGCGGGTCAGGCCCTTGGCGTGGGATGGCCTGGATAGAGGCTCTTCGAAGTTGAGCGGGGTTCGCGGTCGGCGGTGACCGCGCCTCCCGCCGGCGTCAGCATCGCGGGCGTCGCGGACACGGTCGAGGCGGTTGGCGAGCCGGGGAACCCGGCCGAGAGTGTCAAACGCGCCAGGCAGCATGAGTACGAACCCGGCCCGCGGACAGGAGGACCCCGGTGGCCAAGACGGCTGCAAGCGCGACCACCGGCACCGTCTACGTACTCAGAGACCCCCGCGACCTGCGCGTCTGTTACGTCGGCGCGACCACCGTCCCACTCGCCACTCGACTCAACGGGCATCTCAGCTCACCCGCGTCGGATGCGCTGCGGGCTTGGATCGCCGAGCTTAAGGCGGTCGGTCTCGTGCCGATGATCGAACCGCTCCGGGAAGGCGTGCCCGTCGCAGGGCTCGCCGTAGCGGAGACTGCCGAGATCCACGCCCGGACGTTGCGCCGTGAGCCGTTGCTGAATGTCAACGGTAAGGCCGCAGCACGGAGGATTCTCGCCGAACGCGAGGCGGAGAAGGCTCGTCGGCGCGAGTTGACTCACTGGCGGGCCACCGCCGCGCGGATCCGGGCCGTCGCCGGTCCGCTGCCTCCCGGTTTCGACACTGCAGTAATCCTGTCCGACGAGACCTGGGAGGCGATCCAGGAAGTCGCGGCCGTTCATGCGGCAATGCCCGCGCACAGCCGCCAAAACCTCTACACGAGATTTCTGACCCTGACCACTACCTGCCGGAGAGCGCGCGGTTGCTCGGGGAGTTCGGCCGCGCGGTCCGCGAGGCAGAAGGTCTCCTCTTGGACGACGCGTACCACCAGGTCGGTCTCGCCGACGACTGGGGCCGCTGGGAGGAGCAGGTCCGAAAGTGTGTGAAAGCGGCGGCGGGAATCAAGCACTTCACGAGCCGCTACGAAGCGGGCCGCTACCTCGCCCTCGTCCGGTGGTACCTCGCCGTCATGCCGCCGTGGCGGCGCCTCGCCTACCGCTGCGGCATCCCTGCGGCCGGCCCCGAATTCATGCCTGGGTCACGGATGAGGAGGACGTCCGCGAAGCCCTGCGCATTGTGGAGAAGCGTGAGCCCTTCATCGGCCGTGCCGCCGACGCCATCAGCGGCGGCGACCCATTCGAGCCCGGGCTCCTCGACATCCTCGACGCGCTCACCACCGTGTACAGCCGCCGGCGACTCGAACCTGGTGCCGTCGGGCCAGTACTGCGCCTCTTCGCCCGCCACGGCTGCCTCGACAAGAAGATGGCTGAGGCCCTACTCACCGTTGACCCGCACGCCCTCGACCACATCTACGGACCCGACCACGCCACCCGCATTGACCACGACCTCGACCTGCCTGCCGGCACCGCAGCCCAGGTCATTCGCCACCTCGGCGGACGCTTGAAACACAACGATGGCCTGCACACCCTCGTAAAACGGGTCGACGCCCAGCTCCCCGTCGCGGCCCTGCCCGACATCACCGACGACGGCATCCACACGCCCGGCGCCCGCGCCATCGTCGCCACCCTCATCACGACCGGCCGGATCAAGGCATCCGTCCCCGAAGCGACCGCCTACGTCACGATGGTGCGTGCTTGGTGGACACCACGACCGCCCCGCAACTAGGGCGTAGACCCGGACCCGGCACTATGAAGCCATGAGACGTGCACGCCGTTGGACGATCGTCGCTGTGGGAGGCGTTGCGGCGCTGGCTTCGGCGCTATCCGCCGTGCTGTTCGGACTCCGGGGTGTCGAAGTCGCCAGCTGGCTGGCAGGGGTGGCCAGCTTCGTGGTCGCGGTCGCGGCATTGTTGGTAGCGCGATCCGATGGTCCTGGCACAGACTCCGAGTCCGGGCCAGACCCAGCCATCTCCGTGCATGCCTCTGGTGCACGGTCGGTCGCGGTGGGTGGCCATGTCGGCGGGATCGTTTCCACAGGCGATGGCTTTTCGCCCCGTCAGCAGCGGTGAGCCCTCGACGGAAAAGTGAGGGGCTACCGACTACAGCCGAAACGCGGTCGTCGGTGGAGGCGGCCGGCGCGCAGTCGGTCGCGATCGGTGGCGATCTCGCCGGGATCGTCTCGACCGGGTCGGGCACAATTAACGTTCAGGTGGCGGCCGCACAGGCAATGGTCCTGCCTCCAGCCGCGATGCTGCCGCCCCGTCAGGTCGAGGCACCACCCGCTCTGATAAACCTTCCGGTACGTCCGGGGGTTTTCATCGGCCGCACTGCCCTGTTGGATCGCCTCGACGCGCATCTGACGGCACCGGCTGGAGTGGTAGTTCAGGCCGTGCATGGCCTCGGCGGGGTAGGCAAGAGCACCCTGGCTGCCCGGTGGGCAGCGGGCCGAACGAGCGATTTCAACCCGGTCTGGTGGATAGCGGCTGACACCCCTGCGGCGATCGACGCAGGCCTCGTTGGCTTGGCGGTCGCATTGCAGCCGGAATTGAGCGGACTGTTGCCGTCAGAGGCGCTCCGCGAACGCGCCGTGCAATGGTTGGCCAGTCACCAGGAGTGGCTGCTGATCCTCGACAACGTCACGGACCCCGCTGACATCACTGGGTTGCTCGCGCGTTGCCCAAGTGGCCGCTTCCTCGTCACCAGTCGGCGGGCCACCGGCTGGACCGGCCTGGCCGCCACAATCCGGCTGAAGGTGCTGGACCTCGATGAGGCGGTACAGCTGGTCGCCGCCACACTGCGGGACTCCTCTGACGAGCCGGACCTACCTGGCATAGCTGAAGTCTGCACGGAACTGGGATGCCTTCCCCTCGCGGTCGAACAGGCCGCTAGTTTCATGTCGGAGGCTGGGATTCCGCCTCGCGACTACCTCTCGATGCTCGCCGCCTACCCCGCGACCATGTACTCAGCAGCTGGCGAGGGGCGGGACGCTGAACGGACCATCGCCCGGATCTGGCGCGTCACCCTCGACCGTTTCGTTGACCAGCCACTCGTCGCCCACACACTGAGGGTACTGGCCTGGTACTCCTCTGAAGCGATTCCCCGGACCTTACTCGATGGGTTGGCCGCACCACCGGCCATCGCCAAGGCGATCGGTCGGCTTGCCGCCTACAACATACTCAACATCGACGTCGACGCCGGGACCGTGACCCTGCACCGGCTGGTGCAAGCTGTCGCCCGTACGGTTGATCCGGATGACCCGCACAGGCAAGCAGACGACATTGAGGCGGCACGGCAATTCGCGGTCCATGCCCTCATCGCTGCTCTTCCCAGCGACCGGCACGATCCGGCATCGTGGCCGGCATACCGCTCCCTGCTCGTTCACGTCGAAGCGTTCGCCCGGCATTCTCCTCAGCACCCCGACTCAGTCACCGGCGTCCTGCTCACCGGGCTCGGCGCCTTCCTAACCGAGCAGGGCGCCGTGCACCGGGCCACCATGCATCTCGAACGGGGCGTGGCCGCCCTGCGCGATGACGAGGAGCACGGTCCTCTAAGCGTGCTGGGTGCCCAGACACTACTGGCCAAGGCCTACCTGGCCGCCGGCGACCTGAAGCGGGCGGTTTCGCTACACGAGCAGATCCTCGCCGAGACTCGGCGAATCGTCGGTGACGACAATACCCGGACCATAACTGCTGCCAACAACCTCGCTGCCTCCTACCGGGCGGCGGGCAGCCTCAAGCGTGCGCTTCCGCTGCTCGAACAGACTCTCGCCAACAGCCGTCGAGTCCACGGTGACAACAACCCCAAAACACTGGCCGTAGCCAACAACCTGGCCTCCGTTCTTGAGGCCAAGGGCGATCTGAAGCGTGCAATCGACCTCCAGGAACAGATCGTGACGGGGTACGTCGAACTCCTTGGTGGCGACCACCCGAACGCTCTGACCGCTCGGAACAACCTGGCCTGCTCGCTGGCGAGGGCCGGCGAACTGCAGCGAGCGACGTCTCTTCACGAGGAGGTACTTGAGGGTCGTCGCCGGGTACTCGGCGACGACCACCCGGCCACGCTCGCATCCGCAAATGATCTAGCGGGTGTTTATGAGGCCGCCGGGGATAGGGTGCGAGGCTTCAAGCTCTACCGACGTACGTACGACGACCGTCGCCGCGTTCTCGGTGAGGAGCACCCCGACACCTTGACTTCTGCCAGCGACCTTGCCGATACATACATCCAGATTGGCAACTTCGCCCGTGGCATCCCCTTGAACGAGAAGACACTGGCGGCGCGCCGTCGGATTCTTGGCGACGACCACCCAGACACGTTGCAGTCCGCGAGTAATCTCGCGGATGCCTACGCTGCGGCCGGCCGCCCGGACAAAGCTGTCCCATTGAGCGAACGGGCCTTGGCCGGCCGTCGCAGAGTCCTCGGCGAACACCACCCCCAGACTCTGATCTCGGCGGTACACGTCGCCTGCGCCTACCACCTCGATGGACGCGCCGACCAGGCATACGCCTTGGCCGAACAGACATACGCAACCGCTCTTCGCGTTCTTGGGGCGGGCCATCCACAAACGCTGAAAGTCGCGCTGCTACGCGCCACGCTGGCCAAACTTCGGCGCTAACTTAGTCACTGCGGTTTGCTCCCGTCGGCCGCGTCCGGTTGCCCAGCGCACTGCCTCTATCGTCCAAGACATACAGCACCTCGCGGCTCGTATCCGGCCAGAGCCCGGCCGTCATAACATGTCGTTCACTGCGATAACTAGCTCTTTGATGGCCTGCTGATAGCGTGGATGGGGTTCGTCGCCGGGCTCGCAGCATGCGAGGACCTCAGTGAAGAATGTTGTTGGATGCTGCTTGGCCCTTGACAGGCCCATAGCCTTAAGCGCCCACTTCTTGAACGGCACGAACGCTGTCGAGTCATCCTGCTCAGCGCGCCATCGCTGGAGGAGGGCGTCCCAGCCGGGGAACACTGCGTCAGGGAACGCTCGGCGGACGGCTGCCTCTGGGAGTGCGCAGACTACGTCGGGGGCGTCGTAACGAACAAACCGCATCGAGTCACCGAGTTCACGGGCGAGGTCCAGCAACGCCCGCTCGGCCTTGTTCGGCATGGGGAGGTGCTCCAGTTCCTCGCGGGAATTGCCGCGGATCTCATCTAGGAGTGCGATGACGGGTAGACCCAGGGCCGGGATGACTGCGGCATCGGCCATCCCGCCGAGTTCGTTGCTGCCCTGTAGCGGCACTACCAGCACCCGCTGCTGCGCCAACTGTGTCCCGTAGAAATGGTGCAGCAGCCGGCGGTCCCATTCGCCTTCTACGATCGTGACGGCCCGGGTGAGCTGGGCTAACGCATCACGGCCTAACCCAAGGTCGAAGCCGAGGTCCCGTGCCCGGCCGATCGCGTCCATCCCATGGACGGCTGGTAACGGCCGCACCTCAGTTGCGCCGCCTACTCGGGTGACCTGGCAGGTGGTCACTTGGTGCGGAGGAAGCGTCACGAACACCGGGGAATGCGTGGCGACGACGACAGCATGATGACGCTGGGCCTGCTCCAGGCACCATACTACGACCTCGTTCTGCGCTGCCGGATGCAGGTGTTGTTCCGGTTCGTCGATAAGCAGGATCTGCGGCGTCCGGGAGGATGGGTTCTCCGCGCGAGAGTCTGCTGCGAGTCGTACTGCGGTTGCCACCCAGCGGCGTACGCCGGCTCCAAGATCGGCGAGCGGGACGACTGATGCGAGGGCACGCTGTGGGGTCGTGAAGCCGACAACACCGATAGATCCGCCCCAGGCCGCCACCGGTCGCTCTGGCGTGTAGCGGTGCTGCTCGAAGGTGATGCGGCAGCGGCTCGTCGCAGCGTCCCACTGCGGCACCGGCCGGATGCTGAGTCGCACTGACCCCTGGGCCGCGACGAACGGGATCAGGCGCTGGTTCGCCTCGGCCTCAATTGCATCGAGGGCTCGGAGCAGGTCTGGACGCACCCGGACCCACTCGTCTTCTTGTTCGAGCCAGTCGGAGCTGCCGGCATAGACGAACCCGTCGTCGTTCGCATCTTTCCCGGGGTGATCGTAAGCCGACAAAGGATCGACGCGGCCCCCGTGATCTGGGTGCAGGCACTCCTCGCAGACCAAATCGTCCGGCTGGTCTTCGGGGTCGTCGTATGGCCGGTGGAACATGCGGTCATGAACGGCCTCGACCGCTCGGTCGAGAAATTGCTCTACGGCTACAGGATCACCGTTGACCACACGGACCCCGCCGAGTTCCGTTGTGATCCACGTAAAGCCGGCGGCAGCGGTCGGGTGCTCGACCGCTGGGCCTCGGGTGAGGGCCGTCAACGGTGGCCAGCGACCTGTCCACAAGGTAAGCACGCCGACGAGGTCAGACAGGGCGCCCCTGGTGAGCAGCGGACCGATCCGGTGGGCCAGGGCCATGATCTGCTTGCCAGAGTCAGGCAGTCGATCACAGGAGAGTTCGACTTTGAAATCCTCCTGAACAATAAGGACCGGCTCTGTAAGCAGCAAATCGATCAGCCGGTTCGCGTCGTCGGCCACGTCCAGAGGCACAGGTGCCACCAGCGTGCGGCGGACGACGTCGTAACAGCCCTTCAGCGTTTCCTGGGCGGCTTCGTCGTACAGGTCGCCTCCGTACAGCCACCAGGCGCTTCCGCAGTAGGCACCGATCCCCTCCGTGATTTCTGACGGACGAAGCCCTTCCTTCCATGGCCAAATCAACATCTGCCGCAGCGTCTCGCTGTCGGTGCCGCTCCCGTCTACGTCGATGTCGAAGGCGACGGTCAGACCGACCCTTGCCCTCATCGCCACGGCACTGTCTCCACGGCGCAGAGCGTTGCGGGCTACGGGGTCGTGGAATCCGATTGCCTCGATCAGGTTCGTCTTGCCGGATCCGTTGGGGCCGAGGAGGACTGTCAATCCGGAGAGGGGAACTTCCACCTCGCCGATTGACTTGTAGTCCGAGACGATCGCACCGACGACGCGCATGGTACCTCCACGGCTAATCCCGGGTGTGACGTACGACAGTAGCGTCATCAGAACGAGCACGTGAGTGAGCGCCATGGACGCTGGAGGTGCGACCCAACGCCCATCTACAAGGACGCGGCAGCGGCTCGTGGTGACGGCAGGATCTAGCGATGGCCGCCCACGCGTGGCTGGTCGTGACCCGATCCCACGACGATGTCCTGCGCCGGTGATGCGGACACGGCGGCTTCGGCTGATGTTTGACACCTGGTTGATGGATGTGTCGCACCGCGAGGGCGGTGAGGAGTCTTCGGATCTCCCGGTACGGTGAAGCCGGTCACCGCGGTCGTCGGGGCTGGTTCCCCCATTACAGTCAGAGGATTCGAGGATGTTCACCGCCGCACCCTTGGTCGCCCAGATTGGGCTCTCGGCGCCTCGCGTCGTAGTGGTCTTCGACGGAGGCGAGGATTGGCAATACTGGGCTCGCCTGGCTCTTCATGCGGCGACACGGCTGTCGGGCGGACGTGGCTTTCTTCTCGTTCCTCACGTTGGCGGCTTCGTGGAGCCGGCACTGCTGCGTGCCGCCCGGACGTATGACCCGGACTACGTCGTGTTGCTCAACACCACGCTCGGCCAGCAGGAGCGCGCCGCGCCTGGGACCGTCCCGCTGAGTGTTGATGGCCGCGTCGTCGATGGTGAGGAGCGGGTACGCCTGCTGGAACAGGTATCGGATGTGCAACGCGACGATCCGGCTGGAGAACGGGCTCGTCAGGCGGTTGCCGAAGCGTGCTCACCGTATCGTCGTCGAGAGAACGGGACGGTCGAGGAACGTCTCGTGTCACTCGGCCTCGGTGACGCTGCCGCCCCGCTTACACCGTTGTCGGCCATCCCGCACGTGGCAGGTGG
This sequence comes from Micromonospora sp. NBC_01412, assembly GCF_045040215.1. Taxonomy (NCBI): domain Bacteria; kingdom Bacillati; phylum Actinomycetota; class Actinomycetes; order Micromonosporales; family Micromonosporaceae; genus Micromonospora; species Micromonospora sp. NBC_01412. The sequence goes on along the minus strand of NZ_CP109528.1, from coordinate 3,725,993 downwards.
TCCCTACCTGTCTGCTCCGCCCAGGTGGGGTGGCGCCTTGGGCGTGATGGTCGCGGCACGGTGCGGCATCTTCGATGAGCCCGAGTCCGGTGAGGCACCGGTCCTCGGCGAGACGAAACAGCAGCAGTTGCTGGAATGGCTACTTCTCGATGACAGCCCTCTCACTGGTGGGCCGCCCGAGGCGTTGCTCGGAGACCTGCTTGCCCCTTTCCGCGACGGCGACGACGCGCTTCGCAGCGGGACCGCGTTCCAGCGCACGACCTACGGCCTGGGCCAGGTGAGCTTCGGGCACCGGCCCCATAACCACGTCACCTTCGTGATCGGTGACAGCGCGGCCGACTTCGCTGCTGCGTACGCCCGTGAGTTGATGTACGGGGACGGGTGGTGGTTACCCAGCGAGCTCTCCCCCTGTGGCACTAACACCAAAGCCGAGCGGATGCGTCTTCTGCTCCAGAACGCAGCCGTGACCAAGAGCGCATACCGTCGTGGCCGCGTCACTGTATGCACCGCATCGGCGACTGCCGAAGCAGTTGCCGCGACCGTTGAGGCGCTGCGCACGCCTGCAATCGAGTTGGTCAGCTCTACCGGTACTAGCCAACGGCAGCTATACGAGAAGGCCGTCGTGTCAGGCGACCTCGGCTTTCCTCGCAGCGGTGCAATGGGTTACGCCTTGGAAGCGGACCTCGACCACCCGGTAGCCATCCCGGCCGCAGCTGACGAGGATGGCACGGTCACCATGCTGTCACCGACTCCGGCGCCCGACGTTTCCGACTCATGGCTTCGAGAATCGGCCGAGCTGACATGGCAGGTCGAGGTTCGTCCGGAAAGCCTAGGTGCGCCTCCCGGACGAGGGCTGGACGGTAGCCACCTGCTCGCCCCAGGAACGAACCCATACTTGACCTGGGTGCGCAGCGGCCGCTACGGCACGAGGTTCGAGTCGCACCGGTACGACTTTGTCGCGGCTGGGACACCCAGGCTGTCCCGCTTGGCACGGCCCAAACTTCGCGAGCTATCCCTGCGGCAATGGGCCGACTGTCTCGCCGGGCAGCAAGAAAAGTCGGTACGACTCTCGGACGCCGGCCGGCGAGCCGAGGTACTCGCCAGGCTCCTAGGCGGACGCGAGCAGCTTGCGGCGACCTTCGCTGGGCCACTGCTGCCCGTCCTTTGCGGCTTTCTCAGCGAAGAGCCGGCAACCAGAGATCGTTACCCCGGCGGGGAGGGCGTCGTGCTCCACGCCGCAGGCACCAACGACGCCGGCTACGAGGGCTACCTGACCTTCGACGGCATGAAGAGCTTCGACCCACGCGGCGACGAGAACGCTTTGGCCATCGACGTCGATTCTATGGTCACGGCCCGACTGCTGATACGCGGCATCATCGTCGACTGCAAAGTATGCGGCCGCGTCAACTTCATCAGCCTCGACCGGGCCGGGGGAACCATCACCTGTCCTCGGTGCCAGGCCAGCAACCCACTGACCAGCACGAGATGGCGCCAACCGGTCAGCGGTCCAACCTGGTACTTCGACCTGCACCCAGTCGCCCGCGATCTTCTCCGGAACAACGGAGAAGTCCCCCTCCAGCTTGCACATCATCTGCGAGCCCAGGCACGTCGCTACACCGACTCCGCCGAGTTCGAGCTGTGCAATAGCTCAGGCTCCGCGCTCGTCGAACTTGACCTCCCCGCATACGCCGACGGGCAGGTGATCGTCCAGGGTCATTGCATTCTGGGGTAACTGCTGGTCACGGCGGTGATCAGGTCGTGTGATCGGCGGTTGGCTTGGCGGGTGGCGCGGGCGATGTTGGTCGCGCCGGTGATGCGGTGCCAGCCGATCGCGGTGTTACGCAGCGTTGCGATGACGGCGGGTCCGTTGCCTGTCCGGGCCTGGTGGAGGTCTTCATGGAACGTCACGTCGCGTACGTGATGGAGGCGGTTCTCGATGTGCCAGTGCCGGCGGATCCAGGTCTGCAGGTCACGGGGCAGTGCCTGGCCTGCGGGCAGTGACACGGTCAGGTAGGCGGTCTCGCGGCTGGTCTTGCCAGCGACGATGCGGGTGCGGGTGATCCGCACGGCTTGCTGGGCGTGCGGGAAGGCGATGCCGCCGGGCGTGGCGACGGTGACGGCTTTGACGGTGCGGGTCTCGCGGCGGCCGTGACCGCGGTCGCGGGTCCGGTCACCGACCGGGATCTGCGCCCAGGGCAGCCGTTTGAGCTGCTTGAACAGGGTAGGCTGGTTGGCCTTCACCTGTACGAGCAGGTGCGCTCGGCGGGCGGTGACCTCGTCGGCGTGCCCGGTCTGGGTGTGCAGGGCGTCGGCGATGAACAGCACCCCGGCCAGGGTGCCGAGCACCGTCTCGACGGCGTCGAGCAGCGGGGCGAACGCCGGGATCTCATTGCTCTTGGCGTCCACGGTGACCTGGGCGAGCACGATCCCGGTGGTGGTGTCCAGCGCGGACAGCAGATGCACCTGGCGGCCGTCGCCCGTTCGGGCGCCGCGCAGTGTCTTGCCGTCGATGGCGATCACCGTGCGGTACCGCCTCGGCCTGGTCACCTCGACGGGATTGCGGGTGCGCAGCCAGCCGGCCAGGACGTTGCCGAGCAGCGTGTCGTCGAGGCGCGTCAGGGTCCGCCAGACAGTGCTGCCGACCGGCACTCCTGCGGTGAACCCGAGCCGTTCCTGGGCGCGTTCGTCCAGGTCGTGCAGCCAATCCGTGATCGCGGCGAACGACGACGCCCCGGCCATGACGGCGCAGACCGCCACCGCCAGCAGCGCGGTCAGCGGGTAACGCACGCCTCGTGGGTCGCGTGGATCAGGAACAGCGGCGAGCGCGTGCAGCAGACCGCGGTGTTCACCGTCGGTGACTGGCACGGCCTCGGCGATGGAGGTGGGTGCTGCTACGGCCAGTGCAGGGATGAGAGATGATGTCATCGGCGGGTGGGGTCTTCCTCGGAGTCGTGAAGCGTCGCAACTCCATGATCACCGATGCGGCCTCACCCGCTCCTTACGCCTCCACAGAGGCCGAACTCGTCTCGAAACTCCTGGTCAACGGCCCGCTGGCCGACTATGCAATCGCCCTGGGTGATCGTCGCGGAGGCGAAGAGCAGCCGGACGCTCGGCGACCGCCCACCAAGGGAAGCAAAGAAGAAGGTGGAGGCGGCTGATACCTTTCAGGCCGACCAGCTCATCTTCGCCACAACCGAGACGGCTTGGGAGAGCAGAAGTCTTTCAGCAATCCATAACGCCGTCCACCAACACAGCTGGGCAAGCGGCGAGCCACCGGCCCTCCGAATCATCACCGCCCTCGGCCTAAATACTTGCCAGGACCAGCGAATGGATTATCAGGACGGCCAGCTTTCGCCCTGGTGAAGCAGTCGCCCGCACCGACGTCTGGACGCGCCCTGTAAACCTCCAACCAGCGAGCACAGCAACACGCTGCTGCGACCGAACTCAAGGGAAGGGAAATAAAGAATCCGCAGGCGGTCGGCCTGCGGACACCGGCGGAGCGTCGGGTTAGGAAACCGATGCTCTATCCCCTGAGCTACGGGGGCGCGAGTCGTCAGTCTAGCGACCCGGGCGTTCACCTGGGGTGGCAGGGAGTGGCCCACGTTCGCCCACGTCACCCGCACCCCTGTTCTCCCAGCCCAGGACCACACCCCGAGCACACGAACCCCGGTTTGCGACCGGCAGTCGCCACGGGGACCCGCGCTGGCACCGGTCGACCCGCGTTGGCATCCGCTGGCGAGCACACACCGCGCACATCACGAAAGATCATGGGGCGCCGCCCGCTCTACCGGCCCCGGGGTCGCCGGCATCCCTCCGCGTGCTTCGAGCGCTGGCTCAGGTCACGACGCGGACGCCGGGGCCAGCGTTCGGCGGGGCGGTGGCGGGCGAGTCGTTGCCGGGATATCTCCGGGCTGACCCTGGTCGGGTTGCGTCGCCACACCCCGTCGAGCAGGTCATCCAGACCGTGCGGTGCACAAACCCCCATCTGATCGTGTGCGTCGAGACGCACGGCCACGGCGGTGGCGTACTCGGGCCAGGTGACGACCGCGTCGGCGATGGTGCGCAACGTGGCCACCGGGCCCCCGCCGAAATTCGCCGGATACCAGGTGTGCACGGCCGCCTGGTTCTTCGCCTCCCACGGCGGATCCGGCCAGGCCACCACCAGCCGCCGGGTGCCTGGTGGTCATACTCCCGGCTCAGGTCCGCCGGTCGAGAAAAGGCGACATCGACGTCACGCACCGATGAAGGGTCGACGCCGCCGCCGTGGCCGGCGCCCCGCGCCGATGCAGGACTCCGACAGGCCGGAGTCCTGGATCGATACCCGGTGCCCGGATCAGCCACGGGCTGCGCTGGATCAGGTCCTGCAGCTCGTCCTCCCGCGCGATGCCACCCTGGGCCGGGGACCTGTCAGCTCACGGGGGTGTGCGACGGGTTTTGGCGGGCGTTACAGGTTCGGCAGGGTGGTGCGCCAAGCTGCGGCGAGTGCTGCCACATCGGAGTATCGGTCGGCAGGTGTCGTGGTGGTGGCGCCTACGGCCACCTGTTGCTGGCTGCGGGAGCCGCGCCAGCCGTGTGAGGAGTCGAGGAGGTGGTGGATGGTTCGTCCTAGGGTGTAGACGGTGGTGCGCTGGTCGATGACGGCACCACGGACGAATTCTTCGGGGGCCATGTAACGGCGGGATCCGGGGAGGCGGTCGGTGTCGAGGGTGAACGGCCCGGGGCGGTACTCGTCGAGGTCGATCAGGCGTAGTTGGCGGGCGTGGAAGTCGTAGAGGAAGCAGCCGTCGTAGAGGTCGACTGCGACGTAGCCGGCGGCGGTGATGGCCAGGTGCGCGTCGAGGATGGTGTCGATGGCCGCTTCGACGTCGCGCAGGGGTAGTTGCTGGAAGCGGTGCAGTGCGCTGCGATCCGAGCCGTGGGTGGTGGCGTGGTTCAGCACGCTGCCGTCATGCCACGGGTAGACCAGGATCGGCCCGTCGAGGAGGTGTTCGGGGCGCACGATCGCCGGGTGCCGGGCCACGGCGTGGAACCGGGCGGCCCGCAGCAAGGAACGGCGGCTCTGCACGGTGGTGGCGGTCTTGATGAACCAGCAACGTCCGGACGCCTCAACGCCGTAGGAAACGCACCCCGAGCCCTGGGCGTCAAAGACCGCGAACGCGGAGTCCAGGGGTAGTTCCATCACGTAGGGAGAGTAGGGCCGTATCCCCTTCGCAGAGCTCGAATGCCGTCTGGAGCGGACGTGGCGAGTCGCATGGTTGTGGCATCGTGTCCCCGGAGGGGGAGGTGACGCAGGTGGATGTGTCGTCCGCGCCGACGAGGTACGCCGAAGCGTTGCTGTTCGCCGCCGAGGTGGTCGATGCGGCCACCCGTCCTCCACACGGTGACCACGGCGAGGAAGTGCTACGCGATCCCTACGCGCAGGAGATGCTGAGACATCAGAGCGACTGGTCGTGGTGCGACAACCGGCAGGATGTCGACCTAGCCGCCAGCGGGGCGCTGCGCGCCACCGTCGAGTACGTCGCCCATCGTCACGGCATAGCGCTGCCCAACCGCACCGGTCGCGCCTATGAACGCTGGCCTGACGTCGATGACCGCCTGGCCCGGCTGGAGTCGGCGCTGCGCTTCGCCGTCGAAGCCGCCGAGCAGGCCTGGCCCCACCGGCTGCAGCAGGTCTTGGCCCCCTGGGTACGGCAACGCCTCGCCACGCTGCTGGCCACCGCCGCCCGGGCGGAAGGGCTGGGCAGTCTGGACGCCCGCGTGCGGCGCGCGGTCGTGCTGGCCTGGCAGTACCGGTCGGTGCGGTACGAGCTGTTCGCCGACCACCACTGGCAGGGGCGACCACCAGCGCCGTGGTGGTGCCTCGACGGCACGCTCGCCGTCCGCTCGCCGTTCGACGGCTACGCCACAACCCAGGTGCCGTCCTACGCCCTGCACATGACCCACCTCGACCTCACTGCGGGGCGAGGCGAAGGTGAGCTGACCGTCGCCTATTCCGGCACCGTCCCGCTGACGTCATACCCGGTCGCTGTCACCGATGGTGTGCCGACGCTGCCCACCGACATGGAGGTCGGGCACCGGACGGCGGTGGCCGACGCGCTGTCGGCCTTCGGCCTCACCCGCGCCGAAAAATAGGGACCGACCTCGTCAGGCCGGTAGGCCGGGCTTACCCTTGTCGGTCAGGGTGTCCTTACGCATGTAAAAGTTGACGTCGACGTAGGTCTCCGGCTCCGCAGCTCCGCGCCATAGTGACGCGTGATACCTCCAGCAACAATCGACGCCCGGGGCGAGCCGAGCGGAGTGGCTACAGGCGTTCGGGCGGACACCTACCGGGACCACGCCAGCATCAGGCCGTCCACACCACCCTCACGCAGTTCGGTGACCATACCGCCGAAAGCATGGGGAATTCGGTATAGAGCGATGCACCTATGCCTCTTCCCAGGCTCTCCCGCGACGGACGATGATCTCGACATCGATCGATGCGTAAGCATCTCGGATTGGGAGGTCGATTTGAGATCAGCCCTTGCGCTGGCCAGCATCACCGCGCTGGTCAGCAGCGGTCTCGTGGTCACCGCCACGAGTGTGTCCGCCGCCCCGCCACCCACGCCGGCCCCCGCGCTGGTCACCGCCGCCGACGCGGCGCTGAAGGGGAACGCCCGGACCGTCAAGGCCTCGGCGAAGGACCGGTACGCCGTCCACAGCAGCAAGCGGGACGCGAACGGCGGCGGCGTGGTCCGCTACACCCGCACGTACGACGGGCTCCGCGTCTACGGCGGGGACTTCGTCATTCGCACCGAGGCCGACGGCGACTTCGCCGGCAGCTCGGTCGGCCTGACTGCCCCGCTGAGCCTCGGCACCACCCCGAAGGTCAGCGCCGGACGGGCCCAGAAGGCGGCGACCGCCGAGTTCTCCGGCAAGGTCACCGCCACCGGCGAGGCGGAGCTGTTCGTCGACGCCAGCAGCGGGACGGGGCGGCTCGCCTGGGAGACCGTGGTGACCGGCTGGGCGCCGGACGGGCAGACCCCCTCGAAGCTGCACGTCATCAGCGACGCGCTGACCGGCACACTGATCGGCTCGTACGACGAGATCGAGTCCGTCACCGGCAGCGGCACGGGCATCTACACCGGCGCGGTCAGCGTCGACACCACGCTCTCCGGCAGCACGTACCAGATGATCGACCCGGTGCGCGGCAACGGCCGTACCTGTGACATGAACAACGGCACGTCGACCTGCACCACGTTCACCGACGCCGACAACGTCTGGGGCACCGGCGCCAACACCAACCGGCAGTCCGCCGGCGTCGACGCCCACTTCGGCGCCGCGATGACGTTCGACTACTTCAAGAACGTGCACGCCCGCAACGGCATCTTCGGCAACGGCACCGGCGTGCCGAGCCGGGTGCACTACGGCAACGCCTACATCAACGCCTTCTGGGACGGCGCCCAGATGACCTACGGCGACGGCGCCAGCAACGCCCGGCCGCTGGTCTCCATCGACGTGGCCGGCCACGAGATGAGCCACGGCGTCACCGACAACGTCGTTCCCGGCGGCCTGACCTACTCCGGTGAGTCCGGCGGCCTCAACGAGGCCACCAGCGACATCTTCGGCAACATGGTCGAGTTCTACGCCAACGCGCCGAGCGACCCGGGCGACTACCAGGTCGGCGAGAAGATCAACATCAACGGCAACAACACCCCTCTGCGCTACATGTACAACCCGACGCTGGACGGCTCGTCGCACGGCTGCTGGTCGACCGGCACCAACGGCATCGACGTGCACTACTCCTCGGGCGTGGCCAACCACTTCTTCTTCAACCTGGCCGAGGGCACCGGCGCCACCGGGTACGGCACCTCGCCGCTCTGCGGCACCGCTGCCCCGATGACCGGGATCGGCCGGGCGAAGGCGGAGAAGATCTGGTTCCGCGCCCTGGACGTGTACTTCGTCTCGAACACCCGCTACGTGAACACCGCCCAGCCGACGAACACCGCGCGGCTGCACACCCTGTCGGCCGCCACCGACCTGTACGGCCTCTGCAGCACCGAGTACAAGGCGGTGATGGCCGCCTGGACCGCGGTGAACGTGGTTGGCTCCGAATCCTGTGCCGCCAACGACTTCTCCGTCTCGGTCGCCCCGGCGTCGCTGACGATCGACCCGGGCGCCTCGGCCACCACCACGGTCAGCACCGCGGTCATCCGCGGCACGGCCGAGCAGGTGACCTTCTCGACCGGCCCGCTGCCGGCGGGTGTGACCGTCTCGTTCAACCCGCCGTCGGTCACCGCCGGTGGGTCGACCACGCTCACGGTCAGTAGCACCGCCACGGCCGGCAGCGGTTCCTCCGCGATCACCGTGATCGGCACCTCCCCCTCGGTCGCCCGCACGAGCACCCTGAACCTGACGGTGAACGGGCTGCCGGGCTGCTCCGGCACGAACGGGACCGACGTGACGATCCCCGACAACACGACGGTGGAGAGCGCGATCGTGATCAGCGGCTGCGCGGCGACCCCCTCCACGACGAGCAAGGTCGAGGTGCACATCGCGCACACCTACATCGGTGACCTCGTGGTCAGCCTCGTCGCACCTGACGGCAGCGCGTACGTGCTGCACAACCGCTCCGGCAGCAGCACCGACAACATCGACCAGACCTACACCGTGAACCTCTCCACGGAGACCGCGAACGGGACCTGGCGGTTGCGGGTCCAGGACGCGGCGAGCATCGACACCGGCTACCTCAACAGCTGGACCCTGACCCTCTGACCGTACCGGCGTGAAAGCGGGCCACCCCGGTCGTCCGGGGTGGCCCGCTCCGCGCGTTCAGTCCCGGGCCGGCGCCACCCCGGCCCGTTCGGGCAGGTCCTGTTCCGCGGTTCCCGGACGTTCGACGCGGGTGGGGTTGCCGCGTACGAGCTCATCGTGGATCTGCCGGCGGGCGGCGGTGGCGGCGCGCCGTGCCGCCTCGTCGCCGTGCTCGATGCGTTGTCGCAGCAGTTGCAGGGCGAGGCGGCGATTGAGGCTGAAGTGCCGCTCGGTGTCCACCACGACGACGATCCCCGAGGGGCGGTGGGTCGCCCGCACCGCCGTGCTGGCCTTGTTCCGGTGCTGACCACCGGGCCCGCCGGTGCGGCAGGCGACGATGTCGACATCCGCTTCCGCGAAGGTCGTACGCGTGGTGTCGACCTGGCACGGTTGCGCGATGACGTACCAGTTCTTTCGGCCGGTGTTGGCCCGGTAGGGGCTGGGGGCCTGCCAGCACAGGGTTCCGGTCCACGAGGCAGCGAAGGCCCCGGCGGCGGCTCCGGAGATCCGGACCAGGACCGATCGGTAGGTGCCGGGCCGCTCACCGGGAACGGTCTGCACCCGATCAGTCCCCAGATTCTGCCGGGTGGCGTCGGCTTCCAGGCGGCGCAGCAACCGGGCCAGCGCCCAGGCGCACTCCTGCGGGCCGCGCCCGGCCGACAGGAGCAGGTGGGTGTTCACGGCCGGCCTCGCTCGCGGCGGTGGTCCCTGCGATCCCGACGAGGTGTCGACCCGAGGTCGGGTGTCTTGTAGGTGACCAGGGGCACCGTGGTGGCCACGGGCGTGGCCAGGTCGTGGTCGACAAGGTCGGCGATCACCTGCTCGATGCGTTTGTAGGCCGTTGGTGCCTCCTCGAAGAGCAGTTGGCGGTCGCCGCACACCACCAGCGACCCCACCGGCGTGCGGCGCAGCTCCTCGACCGTGTGCTTGGCCCGGCCCCGGCGCAGGGCGTCGGCGCGCGACATCTTGCGGCCCGCGCCGTGCGCCACGGAATGGTTGGCATCCGGCCCGGCGTGGGCGGCCACAAGGTAGGAGGGGGTGCCTCGCGTACCGGCGATGAGCACGTCGCGGCCGTCACCCGGCGCCGCCCCCTTACGGTGCAGGTAGACCCCGTCGCGGATCTCGACCAGGTTGTGGCACTCGTCGACGATCGGCTCGGTGGGCTCGGCTCCCAGGGCATGGGCGACCCGGGCGGCCATCAGCCGCCGGTTGAGCGAACCCCAGCGTACGGCGTCGTCATGCATCGCCAGGTAGGCGGCGGGGTCAGGGGCGGGGGCCGCGCCGTGGACCGAGGTGTGCGCCCGCAGGATCCGCTCGCCCAGCCCTCGGGAACCGCTGTGGACGATGAGGACGAGGTCGCCGGGGGCCAGTCCGAGGCGGCTCGCCTGGCCTGGTTCGAAGACGGTCTCGATCCGCGCCAGCTCGACGAAGTGGTTACCCCGGCCGACCGTCCCGAGGCCCTCCAGGTGACCGGCGGGAACATCGCCCTCCACCACGGCCCAGGCCGGGTCGTCGGCATCCCGTTCGGGGTCCAGCGCGTGGTCGAGGTCGGGGAACCGGGCGGCGAGCTTCTCGGGTACGGCGCGCTTGAGCTCGATGGGGAACACGGCGATGCCGCAACCGATGTCGGAGCCCACCAGGAACGGGTACAACACGGTCGACGCCATGGCCGCACCGATGGGTGCGCCCTTACCGGGGTGCAGGTCCGGCATGGCGGCGACGTGGATCATGCCGTCGAGGGTGGCCACCTGGTGGCACTGCGCGAGGGCGTCGGACTCGATCCAGCTCGTGGGGGAGGCGAACACGGCGACGGTGGCCGGGCCCAGGGACGGGGTGGACTGCGGCAGGGGCTCCTGCCGGGAGTGTCGCTGGGACAAGGACGCTCTCTTCGCTGAGAAGGGCATGGGCGGACGGCATTACGGCGCGGGTCGGCGCCGTGGGGCCTCGAAGCAACGCAGGTGCTGTCCGTCAGAACGTCATGGACACCACGTTTCCCTGAGTCGGCCCCGCGCAGCAAGCGGTTTTCGGCCGGCCCGGAGCACGTCTCGTCGGTTCTCCTGGATTACGCACCCAATCGGCGGGTAGCCGGGGCAGGTTGGCAAGGCGTGGCCCGGGAGGTTCCTTGACAGTGACCGCCGCTTTCTTCGAGCAGTTGGCGCGCACTGCCTACGATCCACGGTTCACCAAGGTGCGGGGCAGCGTCCGCCTGGAAATCCACGACGGTGAGCAGGTTGACAAGTGGCTGATCACCATCGACGACGGCCGGTTCCGGGTGGACCACGGTGACGGTCCGGCCAGCTCTGTGACGAGCATGTCCGCCCCCCCTGGCCGAGAGGCTGCTACGGGGCGAGATCAACGCGCTCGCCGCGATCCTGCGCGGGGAGATACTCGTCGACGGGGACCTCGGTCTGGCGCTCAGGTTGGGGCGGCTACTGCCCGCGCCTCCTGCCGACCCCGGGATCCGCATCGCCAACGGGAAGGGATGAGCTGGTGCGGAACACCGTGTCCTGCATCGACGGCAACACGTTCATCGTGTCCGATCAGAGTGGGGATGTGACGCCTCACCCAGCACCCCGGTCGGATTGTTCTCCGCTGACACCCGTTTTCTGTCCCGGTGGGTCCTCACCGTCAACGGCGAGCGGATGACCGCGCTGTCGGTGGACGACAGCCAGTACTACGAAGCCGCCTTCTTCGTGGTGCCCGGCGGGGAAAGGGACTATGTCCAGTCCGACGTGTCCGCGATCCGGCGCCGCCGGATCGGGCCGGACCTGGCCGAGTCGCTGACATTGTTCAACTACGGGGAGGAGGATCTCGACCTCGACGTGCGGCTGGAGGTGGCCGCCGACTTCGCCGACATCTTCGACATCAAGTTCGACATCCAGGAGAAGGCGGGCAGCTACTACATAGACGTGGGTGACACCGAGCTGCGTCTGGGTTACCGACGTGGAATTTTCGGCGGGAAGTGGGGATCTCGGCGAGCGGGCCGGTGACCCTCAACGCCCAGGGCCTGCGGTTCCAGCTCCGGCTGTGCCCGGGACAGGACTGGTCGACGCAGCTACGGGTGGTGATGCGGGCGCTGCGTCCGGACTGCGTCGACAACCGGTCGGCGGTGCGAGCGGTACGCCCGGACGAGTCCGCCGTGTCCGAGAGCGCGCGACGCTGGGTCGAACAGGCTCCGGATATCGACACCGACCACTTCGCTCTTGAACAGGTGTACCAGCGCAGCGTGGTGGACCTGGCGGCCCTGCGCTTCGCTCCACTCTCGCTTCGCGGCGCGTCCGTTCCGGCGGCGGGGCTGCCCTGGTTCATGACCCTGTTCGGCCGGGACAGCCTGCTGACGTGCTTGCAGGTGCTACCCGTGGCACCGTCGCTGACACCGCCGACGCTTCGGATCCTCGCCTCGTTGCAGGGCACGCGCACCGATGCCGTCCTGGATGATGATCCTGGTCGGATCCTGCACGAGTTGCGGTACGGCGAGTCGGCCGCGTTCGAGGAACAGCCGCACTCGCCGTACTACGGAACGGTGGACGCCTCACCGCTGTTCGTGGGGCTGCTCGACGAGTACGAGCGGTGGAGCGGGGACGGGGCGTTGGTCACCGAGCCGGTACGCGAACCTGATGTCCGACGGCTATGTCTGGTACGAGCGGCGCAACCGGACCACCGGCCTTGAGAACCAGTGCTGGAAGGACTCCTGGGACAGCATTTCCTACATCGACGGCAGACTGCCGTCGTTTCCCCGGGCGACCTGTGAGGCGCAGGGCTACGCCTACGACGCGAAGATCCGCGCGGCCCGGCTGGCCCGTACGTTCTGGAAGGACCCGGGCTACGCCGACCGTCTGGAGCTCGAGGCGGCCGAGTTGAAGGACCGGTTCAACCGGGACTTCTGGATCGCCGATCGCGGCTACTACGCTCTCGCCCTCGACCGCGACGGCACGCAGGTCGACGCGCTCTCCTCCAACATCGGCCACCTGCTGTGGAGTGGCATCGTCCCGCCTGAACGGGCAGCGCAGGTCGCCGAGCATCTGATGAGCCCGGCGCTGTTCTCCGGCTGGGGGGTGCGCACCTTCGCCGAGGGCCAACGTCGCTACAACCCACTTGGGTACCACAACGGCACAGTCTGGCCGTTCGATAACTCGTTCATCGCCTGGGGCCTGCGCCGCTACGGCTTCGACAACGAGGCCGGCCGGATCGCCGAGAGCATCATCGACGCAGCCCAGTTCTTCGACGGCCAACTCCCGGAGGCCTTCGGCGGATTCGCCCGCGAGACCACCCACTACCCGGTGCGATACCCGACGGCGGGCAGCCCTCAGGCGTGGTCCAGCGGGGCATCGCTGCTGTTGATCCGGATCCTGCTCGGCCTTGAGCCGTATGAGGGGCATCTCGCGGTGAATCCGGTCCTGCCCCCCGCCATCGGACGGTTGGCCCTGCTGGATATCCCTGGGCGGTGGGGACGGGTCGACGCCTTCGCCCGCCACCGCCCGCCCCGAGCGCCGGCGTCGACGGCCAACCGCTGAGGCCAGCGAGCGGACCGACCGGCACGCCCTGCCGCGGGTGCCGGCCGGGCACCGGCCGGAAGTGGCCCAGTGCCCGACCGGGCGGTCTACCGGGGGGCGCTGCCGAACGCGCTGGACAGGTACGCCCGGGAGTCGGCGATGGCTCCCTCGATGATGCGGGCGGCTTCCCGGGCCTCCTCGGGCCGGTGACCGGCCTGCACCTGGAGCCGGAACCGGGACGAGCCGGTCGGCGTGACCGGGAACTCCACCATGAACGCGAGCACCCCCCGGTCGAAGAGCAGCCGGTTCGCGGTTCGGGCGAGCTTCTCGTTGCCGATCAGCAGCGGGACGATCGGCGACGGCTCCCCCATGCAGGTCAGGCCCCGGCTGGTCAGCTCGTCGCGCAGCGCATGGATCGCGGTGAACAGCCGTCGGGCCATGGCCTCGACCCTGAGCGGGTGCGATCACCGACTCCTGCCCAGATTCGCCCGACTCAGTCGAACAGCCGCCCCAGGAGAGCACCCTGGCCGGACTGCAGGACGTGCGCGGCCTTCAGTTGTATCCAGAAACACTCGAACCGGGTGGGCTCCTGCTCACCGTCGTGGTCTTCCTGACTCGCCCACCGCTCAGGTGCGGGCCCGGTCAGTTCCAACTGGAAGACGTGACGATTCTGGATCTCGAACCGCAGCGGGCTGATGTCGTACTTGACCTCGCCCAGCTTCCGGACGACCGTAAAGCCCGTCAGCCCGGTCTCTTCGCGGGCCTCGCGCAACGCCGCATCTTCCGGAGCCTCACCCACGCGTACGCTGCCCCCGGCACTTGGATGCCCACCTCTTCATAGCTGTAGTCGGTGTGCCGGAAGACGAGCAACCGCCCCTCCCGCACGATGTAACAGAGGACCTTGTCCACAACGACCTTGCTGGAATGTGGAATGACCCGATCGACATCCACAGCTCGCGACAGGTGCACGGGCGGCATCCTACAGTCACGTAGCGTCACGATCGCCGTCTATCGCGGTCCCGGCCGGGTCGAGCGCCTACGACAGCGGGCGGCTGGAAGACGGCTACCTGCAGGGTCTCCAGGTTGCGGCGGTATCGCCGTTTCGGAACGTTTCAAACCGGTGCCGCCACTGGTCGGTCAGGCTCGGGTTAAGCCGATCTTCTGCATTGACAGGCCGGAGATCGTCGACCTGATTCCCCTGTCCGTTGTCGGTGGAGTTGGGCCGGGTGAGTCGCTCTCACCAGGCCGGATCACGTTCGATGGCATGGTGCGTTGCTGCGAGCGGCTGGATTGCGGTGTGGCCGATGCTCGTGTCATCGAATCTGGTCCGATTCTGAGTTTCTGCGTGAGGTGCTGGCGACGTCGAGAGACGTAGTCGTGGACAGCCGAGTAGGGGGCGCGACCACCGACCGCAGCTCAGCCGGTCAGCCGGTGCGGCGGGAGCGGGCCAGAGCCAGCGCGCCGAGGACCATGGCGATCAGCCCGACCACCAGTGCCACGTAGGCCCCGCCTCGCCCGTTGCCGGTGCCGATGCCGCTGTCGGACGTGGCCACAACCACCCCGCCGAGGGCCATGCCGATCAGCCCGACCGCCAGGGCCATGGTGGCCCCGAGGCGCCCGTTGCTGGTGCCGATACGACTGGTGGGGCGGGCCAGAGCCAGCCCGCCGATGACCACGCCGGTCAGCCCCAGCACGGCGGCCACGCTTGCCCCGAGTCGCCCGGCGCTCATGGTGTAAACACTGGCGGCGGCCGGCTGGGCCGAGACGTGCGCGGCCGCCGGTCCAGCAAGCCCGAACCCCTCGAGCAGGGCGGCTCCGGCCACGGCAAGCACAAGTCGGACTGATCTCAGGGTTCCTGACGAGTTCATGTCCCTCTCCTCTTTCGTGCGTCTCGTTTCTGAGGTTTGGATGTCGCCTGATCATGTCCCCGGGCGCACCGCCGGTCATCCAGCAGACGGACGCCATTCGCGCTGCCACCGATGGCGCACCCGCCTGCTGCAGACGCCGCAGGCGCCGCGAAAGTACTGCACGCGCAGTAGGCAGCCGCTCATCCGCGAGCAGGAGTCGCCCGCAGCACCATCCGGCTAAGGTGCGGGCATGAACACAGGACGGGCGAGTGTTCAGGCCGGCTTCAGGAACTGGGCGATCGCTGTCTGCGTAGCGGCGACGCTGTTGGTCACCGGAATGTCACGGAACCACTCCGCCATGGATCTCGACCTACTCGGCTACGCGCTGTTGGCGGCAGGCGGCCTGGCACTGGCCGCGCGCCGCCGGGCTCCGGTTCCCGTCCTGGCCGTCACCGGGCTGTGCGTGGTGGGTTACCAGGCGGTCGGTTTTGACGTGCCTGCCGTCGCGTTCCTGTTCGCGGTGTACGCCGCCATGCGGGCGGGTCACCGCATCATCACGGTCGTGGCGGCTGTGATGATGCTGGCCGCTCTCCCGCTCGCGGCCCTCGCCCTGCCACAAGACATCCCCGTGGGCGAGGCGCTCGCACAGGCCCGGGGCGTCCTCGAGCTGGCTTGGCTGGTCGCCGCCGGTGCCGCGGGTGAAGCGCTGCGGCAGGCTGAGCAGCGGGCGGACGAAGCCGAGCGCACCCGGGAGGAGACCGCGCGGCACCGCGCCGACGAGGAGCGGCTGCACATCGCGCGGGAGCTGCACGATTCGCTCACCCACCAGATCTCGATCATCAAGGTGCAGGCCGAAGTAGCCGTCCACCTGGCCCACAAGCGTGGTGAACAGGTACCGGAGGCCCTGCTGGCGATCCGGGAGGCCGGCCGTGAGGCGACCCGAGAACTGAGAGCGACCCTGGAGGCGCTGCGCGACGACGGCAAGTCCCCGCCGCACGGGCTCCGCCATCTCCCGGAACTGGTGGAACGGGCCCGCATGACCGGCCTGGACGCGACGTTGACGATCGAAGGACAACGACACGACGTGCCGGCCGCGGTAGACCGGACCGCCTACCGGATCGTTCAGGAGTCCCTCACCAACATCGCCCGTCACGCCGCCGCCGCTACGGCCTCGGTCCGGATCGACTACCGTCCGGACGCCCTCGCGATCCGAGTCGATGACGACGGCAAGGCCACGCCGGCCACCGCCCCGATGCCCGGCGTCGGGCTGCTCGGGATGCGTGAACGAGTCACCGCCCTCGGCGGACGCCTGCGCGCGGAACCGCGCGGCGAGGGCGGCTTCACCGTCCAAGCTGAACTCCCGGTGGGCCCAACGTCATGATCCGTGTCCTGTTGGTCGACGACCAGCCGCTCCTTCGCAGCGGCTTCCGCGCACTCCTCGACGTCGAAGACGACATCGAGGTGGTGGCCGAAGCCGCCGACGGGAAGGAGGGCCTGGCGCTCGCCAAGGAACACCTGCCGGACATCGCGCTCATCGACATCCAGATGCCGGTCATGGGCGGCATCGAGGCGACCCGGCGCATCGCCGCAGACCCGACCCTGGCCCAGGTGCACGTCGTCATCCTGACCAACTACGGCCTCGACGAACACGTCTTCCACGCGCTGCGCGCCGGCGCCGCCGGATTCCTCGTCAAGGACATCGTGCCAGAAGACTTTCTGCACGCCATCCGCGTCGCCGCGCGCGGCGACGCCCTGCTCGCACCCTCGATCACCCGCAAGCTGATCAACCGGTACGTCACCGAGCCGCTCCACACAGGCGCCGACACGAGGCTGGAAGGGCTGACCAACCGCGAACGCGAGACAGTCGCCCTCCTCGCGCAGGGCCTGTCCAACGACCAGATCGCCGAACGCATGGTGATCAGCCCACTGACCGCAAAAACCCACATCAACCGGGCCATGGCCAAGCTCCACGCCCGTGACCGCGCCCAACTCGTGGTCCTCGCCTACGAATCCGGCCTGGTAGCCCCACGCAACCGCTGACATTGGCGGCCCGCACGGTTCCACCCTGGCGGGTTGACCGACGCCCCTGTCCACCGCGATCACCGCCGGCCTGCGTGCCGGCGCACCCCTGGCCGAGTTCGTGGACGAGTCGCGCCACACCAGGTACGTCCCCGCAGGCGCCACGGGTGACCTGGACGTGCCGCAGGCGACGTCGCTCGGTGACTACCTCGCCCAACGGCGGCACCACAATCATGCCGTCGAGCGCCTACGACAGCGGGCGACGGCTACCTGTAGGGTCTCCAGGCTGCGGCGGTATCGCCGTTGCAGAACGTTTCAAACCGGTGCCACCACTGGCCGGTCAGGCTCGGGTCAATTGGGAGTATCGGTAGAACGCTGGTTACGAGCTGGAGTTCTCGAAGCGAACACATCACAGCGAATACTGGCCATATCGAGGATATCGACCCCGCAGGTTTCGGTAATCTGCTTGTGTGTCTTGGGCATAGCCAATCGAACGTTCGATGGCGGTGCGACGCTGATCGTGTCTCACCGAGGGCTGTTCGGTGCCGTTGCGGCGATCAGCGCCGGCACCCGCAGCCCTGCAGATGTGTTCCGAGTAGCGTGCGCGTTTCACCTTGGCCCGAGCAGAATTCTGGCCGGTGTACCACCTCACGCCGAAAGCAGCGCCTCCAAATTCGAAACAATGAAGTCTTTCAACGCATCGGGCTTCAGATCCACCGTGGGGAGTCTCTCAACCGCCACCCGGTCAAGGGTATAGCCACCACGGGACGGATCAATGAACTCTGGCCCACTGCGCGCTTTCTCATCAACCCGCGTCAGTCGACAAGCAAAGAAATGCTGAACAGACACACCCTCACCCGCTGGCGAGGTGAACAAAAACACCTGGCTGAACCGCTCAGCCTCCGCACCTAATTCCTCGTCCAATTCTCGGCGCAAGGCAGCCTCTAGCGAGGAATCCGTCGGCTCCAGACCACCGCCAGGCGCTGTCCAGTAGGGGGCCTGACCAGACTTCGTCCGCTTGATCAACACGACATGACCGTGCTCGTCGAATAGGATCGCCCGTACGGACCTACGCGCGATCTCGCGCATGCTAAACCCCGATCAGCCTCGTCAGACCACTACCAGGCGATGAGGTCGTCCATGCCGTAATGGGTCCACCATTGCGACCTGTGCTTGCGCAGTTTCCCGTCGACGCGCGTGAGTAGAAGCCAGTTGCCGTCCAGCACCAGCGCTGCGTCTTCAGTCCGCCCAGTGAGCACCCGAGCCACGGTGGCCACCATGTTCGGCACCCCCTTGCCGACCCGGTCACCCTTGTCCATGTCAAAGCTGATGTTGACGTACTCCTGTGGCTCCCACTCCCAGTAGGTGTCACCGTCGTCCTCGGCGTCGTAGTAGCCGTTCCTGCCGGAGGTGATGCTGACCAGGTATCCGCGCTCCTTGTACAGGTCGGAGCTGAGGAGCCGGTTGCCCGTCGGCGACGGCGTCTCGGCGGCGCTCGGAGCGGCGATCGCTGCCAGCCGCTCCAGGGGAATGTCGCCTGCCAGCGTCAGTCGGTAGCCAATACCCATCTCGCAGCCTCCTCAGTGCCGCGGCACGATCTGCATGATCACACCGCTCCGCGTTACCGCCTTCAGTTCCTTCAGGCCGGGGATGGGCCAGTCGTCGAACTGCTTGCGCAGTGCGGTGAGGTCACCACGCCAGTCCTGAAGGTTGAGCACCACGCGTTGGGTCTGTGACTCGGTGACTTTCCCCGAGACCTCGGTCCACACTCCTCGCACGGGCTTGGGTGGAGTTGGAGAGTAGCAATCGAAGACGTGGCCTTCGAGTAGGTAGTCCGGCGTCTTGCGCGGGTTCCCTGTGTCGCCGGTGCGGAGCCGAGCGTCCGCGACCTCCGGTCTCGTCGGGTTCTGGTGCACCTGGTAGCCCTTGTCGGCAAGTGAGGCGGCGCACTCGTTCTCAAGTGTCAGCGCCCGACGGGTGGCGTCGTCCTCATCCGGCGAGATCTTTGTTCGCGGCCCGGTCGGCGACCCGCCGGGGATTCCCGTGGGGCGCCGCGTCCACAGCAGGCCGACACCATTGTCACCGGAACCGGCCCGGCTCGTGTCAGGGACTGTGCGGGTCGGATCGCCGTTCGTGGTAGCTGATGGGCTGGTCGGTGTGGGACCGCCAGCCCCGGTCAGTTTCCCGAAGCCCCCAGTTGCCGAGCCTCGGTGATCGCCGCGTCGACCAACTGCCGGGCAGTAACGGTGCGCTGGACTATCAGAACCAGGACTTCCTTGATGCTGTCCAATCCCTGCAACAATGGCCCCGGCTGCCCACCCTGAAGCACCATCACGACGAACTGCTGCACCTCGCCAACCTGGGCGATGGCCCAGACCGCCGCATCACGCACACGGTCGACCGCGCTCTGGATAGGCAAGAGCCCGCCAATGATCTCCTGTGAAGAGCCCTCGTGCGGCACAGCCGCAGTCGCTGTCGTCGCCTCACCGATCGTCCCAGCGAGACCACCCAGGCTGCCCTGGACCGTCGAGACCGCACTGCGCACCCGCGTCACACCAACTGCTACAGCGGCGAAGCCGGCGGCAGCGGCCCGCATCGCCACCTCCTGCACCTGGTTGTCAAAACCAACGGCCAGCCCACGCGCCCTCTCCACGCCTGCAATCAACCCTCGCAGCTCACCGGCGATCACCTCGATCTGCGACACCTCGCCGAAGCCCCCTATCGATGCATGGTAAAAACGCCTAACCTACCCGGCAGCGCCCGAGGTGACAGACCGGGAGCGTGTGCGAAAGGAAGCCGGACTGCTCGAACCACGGCCTACAAGGCGTTGCAACCCGCATGCTGGTCTTCAGCACGCGAGCACAGCAGCTACAGATCTTGAATGGTTAGGTTGAGTCGGGTTCGAGGGTCAGGCCGGTGTGGGCGAGGAAGCTGTCGAGCAGGTCGGCCCGGTACTGGATGCGCTTGAGTCGGTTCTTGATAGTCGCCTGGAGATGATCGACGCCGCGGACGGCGAGGTTGCCGATGCTGCGTTTAAGGTGTGACCACACCTGCTCGGTGGGGTTGAGGTCGGGGGCGTAGGCCGGCAGTCGGATCACATGTAGCCAGTCCCGGCCGTTGATCATCTGCCGCATCGCGGCGCTGACGTGGGTGTTGAGGTTGTCCCAGACCAGCACGATTGGACCGCCGAGCTGCTGGTGCGCGGTGTCGAGCAGGGCGATGTAGTCGGTCTCGGCGAAGCTGCGTCGTTCGTTCTTGCGGCCACGATGGGTGATCGTTCGGTAGATCAACCGGCTGCGTCGGCCCGGCTTCACGCAGACCAGACCTGCGATCGAGACCCGGCCGGAGCCCTTACCCGACACCGGAATCACCGGTGTTTCGCCGCGTCGGCCCCAGGTGCGGGCCTTCGGTGGGCGCAGCGTCTGACCTGCCTCGTCCTCGAAGCAGATCCACGCGCCGCGCTGCGCCGCTACCGTCTTCCCGCCGGCCACACCTCCCGCCGCCACGTCGCGACCGCCTCCTCGTCACGCTCGACGGGCCGGTGCGCCGGGACCTGCACCGACCAGCCGATGCGGTGCAGCAGATACGAGGTGCCGCGCAGCGTGTACCGGGTCCGGAACATCCGAGCGATCAGATCCGACACCCGCGCCAGGGTCCACCGCTGGTCCTCGCCGAACCCGTGCGCGGCCGGCCCTTCATCCAGGACATCGGCCAGGCGCCGCAGCCGGCCGGCGTCCAGGCGGCAGCGGGAACCACTCGGCCCCTTCGACGCCAGCCCGGCCTCACCCTCGGCACGCCACCGCCACCGCCACCGCCAGCCGTACACCGCTGTCTGCGACACCCGCAACCGCCGGGCGACCTCGGCGACCGGCACGTCCTGCGCGAACCACCCAGCCGCTTGCCGCCGCACCGCCTCACGCTTCGCCCGCCCTCGGTCGGACAGTCCACCTCCGTCGGGATACCTCATCCCTCCGGCCTACGCCGCCGACCCGCGAAGACCACGCCGACACGCCGAACCACAGTGGACAAACTTGACCTTTCAAGATCTGTAGCGATGCCCCAGGCGCGGATCGCGGCATGCGCGGACGCCGCCCGGCAGCCTGACCGCAGCCATTGACCTTGGCAACGGTGTGGTCTGGCGTGGTGTCCCTCCGCCGCGCTGATCGCTCAGCCGCCACGCCGGCTGACCAGTAGGTCGAGACCGTCGAGGATCCGGTCCAGGCCGAATTCGAACGCCTGGTCGTGCCCGCCGTCGGCGGCCGCTGCGGCCATCGTCGCGACCAGCGCCGGAAAGCGGTCGCCATGGCGGCGCAACTGCTCGGCGATCTCGGCAGTGAGGTCCGCTTCGGGTTGCCGGCCCACCATGGTCTGCTGGGCGATCGCGCGGACATGGCCGGCGAGCACCCCGATCGCGTCGAGGCGCTCGCTGCCGGTCAGCCCGGTGGACGGCAGGATGCTCACGGCGCACTCCATCCAGCTCAGTTCATTGGGGCCGACGGCCCGGGGACCGAGGATCGCCTCCACCGTCCAGGGGTGCCGCACGTACGCGTCGAGCAGATGGTGGGCCCACTGTTTCAGGGCGGCCCGCCAGTCGGCCGGGTCGATGGCCGGGGGCACCCCGATCGCGCGCTCGACCATGAGCGCCACGAGTTCCCCCTTGCCCGCCACGTACCGGTAGAGGGACATCTTGGTGAACCCCCGGTCGGCGGCCACCCGCTGCATGGTCACCGCCGTGAGGCCTTCCGCGTCGGCGATCGCGATCCCCGCGTCGGCGATGTGTTCGAGGCTCAGGGCGGGTTTGGGTCCTCGGGTCGGTTGCGCCCGACCTTCCCACAGGAAGTCGCTCGGCACCTGGCCTCCACGCGTCTGGCTGTTGTCCGGAATCTGTTTCCATGGTACACAGTAGCAACCGTGTCCGCCGGACACTGTTTTTTGTTGGAGGGCTTGCCATGAAGAATTCGACCGTGCTGATCTCCGGCGCCAGCATTGCGGGGCCGGCGCTGGCGTACTGGCTGGGCCGGTACGGCTTCCGGCCGACCGTCGTCGAGATCGCGCCTGGCCTGCGGGCCGGTGGCAACCGCGTCGACTTCCGCGGCCGGACCCACTTGGGCGTGCTGGACCGGATGGGCGTACTCGATGACCTGCGCGAGGTGCAGACCGGCGGCACCGCGATGCGCTTCGTCGACGCCACCGGCCGCAAGCTGATGGAAGTGCCTGCCGACTTCGCCGGCGGCGACATCGAAGTGCCACGCTTCGACCTGTCCCGGGTGCTCCACGAGCGGAGCCGCGACAGCACCGAGTACCTGTTCGGTGACAGCATCGCGACCATGACCGACACGCCGCAGGGCGTGGACGTCACCTTCACCAGCGGCACCCGCCGCACCTTCGACCTGGTGATCGGCGCCGACGGGGTGCACTCGGCCGTACGTCGGCTGACCTTCGGGCCGGAGGAGCGCTTCGTCCGGCACCTCGGCTACTACGTGGCGACCTGGGGACTGCCGAACGACTTCGGACTCGACCGACACTCGTTGTTGTACAACGCCCCCGGCCGGATGGCCAGCATCGGTGGCGATCACCGCGATCCGTCCAGGGCGGGCGCCTTCGTGGTGTTCGCCGCGCCCCGGATCGACTACGACCGGCACGACTCCGACCAGCAGCGCGGCATCGTCCGCGAGCGGTTCGCCGGGCTGGGCTGGAAGGCGCCACGACTCCTCGCCGCGCTGGAGGAGGCGACCGACTTCTACTTCGACTCGATCTGCCGGGTGGACATCTCGCCGTGGTCCAGCGGCCGGATCGCCGTAATCGGTGACGCCGCCTGCGGAGCCACGATCGGCGGGATGGGCACTGGTACCGCGGTGGTCGCGGCGTACGTCCTTGCCGGCGAACTGGCCGCCGCCGACGGCAACCACACCGTCGCGTTCCCGCGCTACGAACGGCTGCTCGCCGACTTCGCCCGGCGCTGCCAGAAGGGCGGCGACACCACAGGCAAGTTCTTCGCGCCGCGCACCGCTACGGCGGCGCGGGTACGCAACGGACTCCTCAACCGGCCGCTCCTCATGACCATGATGCTCAGGACGGCCGAGGACCGCAGCAACAACATCGAGTTGCCGGACTACCCCGAGCCGGCGATCGGCCTGCCGCCATCGTGGAACTGAGCCGACCGATCCGCCAGGGCCGCCGGTGGGACGCCTGCTCCACGGGGTTCCTCCGTCAGGGTCCGTGGAAGCGGCACCGTCCAGAGTCGGGGCCATCGAGGGTGGGCCGCCGGAAATGGCAGGGGCGGGGCTGGCCGGTGGACGACCGACAGCCCTCGTCAGTTTCCCGACGACCCCAACTGCCGAGCCTCGGCGATCGCCGCTTCGATGGACTGCCGGGCGCCGCCGGTGCGCGCAACGACCAGCACCAGGACCTGCTTGATGCTGTCCAGGGCCTGTAGCAGCGGCCCGGGCTGCCCGCCCTGCAGGATCATGGTGACCAGCTGCCGCGCCTCATCGACCTGGGTGATGGCCCCGGCCGCCACATCGCGGGCGCCGCGCACGGCGCTCTGCACAGGCGCCAGCCCGGCGATTGTCTCCTGCGGGGTGGCTTCGTGGGGCACTGCCATGGTGGCCTTCGTCGCCTCACCGATCGAACCGGCGAGCCCACCCAGGCCGCCCTGGATGCCCGTGATCGCGTTCCGCACCCGCGCCACGCCCGCCGCTACGGCGACGAAGCCAGCGCCTGCGGCCCGCAGCGCCACCTCCTGCGCCTGCCTGTCGGCGGCGGCTGCCAGCCCCTGTGCGCGTTCGACGCCGCTCGTCAGCGCGCGGAGTTCACCGGTGATCTTCTCGATGTGCGACACGTGGCCGGCATCCCCAATCGATGACAGTGAAGGTGTTCGACAGCTGAAACTACCGGGGTCTCTGCGGGGCCACCAGCCACTGGCGGGGCAGCCGGCGTGGCGGGGTGGGCTGGTGTCGGCGTACGGCCCGGCCCTGATGTGCACAGGCGCGTACGGCTGAACGCGCACCCCCGAACCCCCTCCTTGTGACTGATGACCAAAGTGCTAATCTGGTCATCAGTCACAAGGAGGGGTCATGGTTGACCAGCAGCCCACCGATCAGATCGAGCGTGCCGACCGGATCCTCGACGCGGCGAAGGAGCTGCTGCTGCGCTGGGGATACCGTCGGGCGACCATCGACGAGATCGCCCGACGCGCCGGTGTCGGCAAGGGCACCGTCTATCTGCACTGGCGCAGCCGCGAGCAGCTGTTTTTCGCTGTCGGCGCCCGGGAGGCAGTCGCGATGCTCGGCGCGGTGGTGACCGCGATGCGCCACGACCCGCAGGAGATCGCGCTGCACCGGTACATGCGCCGGTTCTTCCTGGAAGCGATGTCACGGCCGGTGCTGCGCGCGATCTTCACCCGGGACGCCGAGGTGCTGGACCGTTTTCTGTCCAGCCCGGCCCGCCGACCGCTGCAGAGCGCCAAGTTGCTGGCCTCCCGCGAATACCTCGGCATGCTCGCCGACGACGGCCTGCTGCGGGCCGGGCTACGCCCGGAGGATCTGGACTACACCCTGCCCGCAGTCATGTTCGGCTTCTTCGGCATCGACCCGCTCCTTTCTCCTGAGGTTGCACTGGCCCTCGCGGACAAGGCCGACCAACTGGCCGACACCCTGCGCCACGCGTTCGAACCGGCGAAGCCGCCACCGCCGGCGCGGTTCGCCACCGCCGCGCCACGGGTCATCGCCGTCTTCGACCGGCACGTCGACGACTACCGCCGCGCCACCTACGGCTCAGCAACCGAAAAGAGGTGACGAGCATGGGCAAGGACATCAGCGACCTGCACCACGTAGGCCTCGTCGTGCGAGACATGACAGCGGCGATCGAGACCTACCGGCGGCTTGGCTTCACCCTGCCGCCGCCGGCCTATCCGACACTGCCCACCGCCCCCGGAACGCTCCCCCGTCCGGTCGGCGCGGCGAACACCCACATCTACCTGCGTCGCAACTTCGTCGAGATCGTGACCGTCGTCGACGATGGGCAGCCGATCCCCGGCGACGCCCACCTGATCCCGCTCGACGTTCCCGACGACAGACTGCCCGGGCTCCTGGCCGCCGTCCGTGGCACCGCCGCCAACCTCGCCGCCTTCCTGGACCGATTCCAAGGCGTGCACATCCTCGTCGTCGACTCCGCGGACCTCGACTCCGCCGCCGCGCGGCTGGACGCCGCAGGCGCCGGGCACGGCGGCGTACACGCGGTGCAGCGCCCGATCGAAACCGCTGACGGCACCCGGATGGTCCCGACCCGCTACCTGGAGATCAACAGCGACGAGACGGACGCGCCACGCGGCCGGCTGCCCGAGGGCAGGGTCGGCATCGCCGAGAACACCGCCGTCGAGGGGCAGCAGCACCCGGAGCACGCCAACGGCGCCGTCGACCTGATCGGATGCCTGCTGTGCGTACCCGACGACGCCCTGCCCGACGTCGAGCGCCGCTACGAGACATACCTCGGCCGCGCCGCCCACCGCAACGGCTCCACCCGGACCTTCGACCTCGGCGACGCCTCAGTGATCGTCGTCGCCGAGTCCGCGCTGCCCGACGTCCTGCCCGGCGAGCGCCCGCCGGCCCTGCCCGCTTTCGTGGGGTACACGGTCGCGGTACACGACATCGCCCAGACCGAGCATCATCTACGGACCGCAGGGGTGCCGTACCGCACGCCCCGACCGGACGAGATCGTCGTACCGGCCAGCGAAGCCCTCGGCGTCGCGATCATCTTCCGTTCCGCCATCGACTGACATCCGAACCCCCGCAGACGCAGCCATGACGCGGAAGCGAGATCGCCGACATCTGCTGGGGGATTCGCCTGTCACGGTCGGCTCAGAAGTCGTCGTCGAAGCCGACGGTGCCGGTCACCCCGACCTGGTACGCCGACACCCGCCGTTCGAAGAAGTTGGACAGTTCCTGCACGTCCTGCAACTCCATGAACGCGAACGGGTTGGTCGACCCGTAGTGAACGGGGATGCCGAGCTGCGCGAGCCGACGATCGGCGACGTGCTGGAGATACTGACGCATGTCGGCCAGGGACATCCCGGACACGCCCTGGCCGAGCAGGTCCTCGGCGAACTGGACCTCGCACTCGACGGCCTCGGTGAGCATCAGGCGTACCTGGTCTGCGAGGTCGTCGTCGAACAGGTCCGGTTCCTCGCGGCGGATCGTGTCGACCACGTCGAAGGCGAAGGCCATGTGCATGGACTCGTCGCGGAACACCCAGTTGGTGCCGGAAGCCAGGCCGTGCAGCAGTCCCCGGGAACGCAGGAAGTAGACGTAGGCGAAGGCGCCGTAGAAGAAAAGCCCCTCGATGCAGGCGGCGAAACAGATCAGGTTGAGCAGGAACACCCGCCGGTCCTGCTTCGACCGCAGCTCGCGCAGGCCCTGGAGGGAGTCGATCCAGCGGAAGCAGAAGTCGGCCTTACGCCGGATCGAGGGAATGTTCTCGATGGCGTCGAACGCGGCGAACCGCTCGTCCTCGTCGGGCACGTACGTGTCGAGCAGGTTCAGGTAGAACTGGACGTGCACGGCCTCCTCGAACAGTTGCCGCGACAGGTAGAGCCGACCCTCCGGCGAGTTCACGTGCTGGTAGAGGTTCAGCACCAGGTTGTTGGCGACGATGGTGTCGCCGGTGGCGAAGAACGCGACGAGGCGGCTCACCAGGTGCCGCTCCGCCGGGGAGAGCCGGTCGAGGTCGGCGAGGTCGGCGTGCAGGTCGACCTCCTCCACGGTCCAGGTGTTGCGGATGGCGTCGCGGAACCGGTCGAAGAAGTGCGGGTAGCGCATCGGGCGGAGGGTGAGGTCCATCCCCGGGTCGAGCAGCATGTGTGTGGTCCTCGGATCGGTGGCGTCGGTCGGGGCGGTCACTGGCAGGATTCGCACGACTCGGGGTTCTCCAGGGAGCAGGCCACCGCCTCGTCGACGGTCACCGCCAGCGCGACGGCACCGACGGGACCAACGGGGTTCACCGGTCCGGCGGGGGCGACGGTGGCCTGCTGGATCCGGGTGGCGGGGCGGGACCGCAGGTAGTAGGTGCTCTTCAGCCCGGCTTTCCAGGCGTACAGGTACATCGAGGAGAGCTTGCCGATCGTCGGAGCGGCGAGGAACAGGTTCAGCGACTGCGACTGGTCGATGAACGGGGCGCGGGCGGCGGCCAGGTCGATCAGCGCCCGCTGCGGCAACTCCCAGGCCGTGCGGAACAACCTCCGGACCTCCACCGGCAGTTCCGTGATGCCCTGCACCGATCCGTCAGCGCGCTTGATCGCCGACCGGACCTGGTCGGTCCACAGGCCGCGGGCCTTCAGTTCGCGTACGAGAGCGGTGTTGACCTGAAGGAACTCCCCGGACAGGGTCTCGCGCTTGAACAGGTTCGACACCTGCGGCTCGATGCACTCGTAGCACCCGGCGATGGAGGCGATGGTGGCGGTCGGGGCGATCGCCACCAGCAGCGAGTTGCGCAGGCCGTGCGCGGCGACGCGCCCCCGCAGCGCCCTCCAGCGCTGCGCCTGGCTGCCCGTGACGCCCCACAGGTCCGGCTGGAGCTGGCCCCGTGCCGCCCGGGTCTCGGCGAACGCCGGGTGGGCGCCGAAGCGTTCCGCCAGGTCGGCGGAGGTCTCCAGGGCGGTCAGGTACAGCTCCTCGGAGATCCGGGTGGACAGTTCCCGGGCTTCCCGGGAGTCGAACGCCAGCCGCAGGGCGAAGAACACGTCCTGCAGGCCCATCAGCCCGAGGCCGATCGGCCGCCAGCGGGGGTTGCTCGCCGCTGCCTGCGGGGTCGGGTAGTAGTTGATGTCGATGACCCGGTCGAGGAACGTCACGGCGGTACGGACGGTGGCGCGCAGCCGTTCCCAGTCGAGGCCGCCGTCGGTGAGGTGGGCGGCGAGGTTGACCGAGCCGAGGTTGCACACGGCGGTCTCGGCGTCGCTGGACACCTCGATGATCTCGGTACACAGGTTGGACAGGTGCACCACGTTGCCCGGCTCGGCGGTCTGGTTGCACAGCCGGTTCGCGGCGTCCTTGAACGTCATCCACCCGTTGCCGGTCTGCGCGAGGGTCCGCATCATCCGCCCGTACAGCTCCCGGGCCGGCACCTGCCGCACGTACCGGCCCTGCGCCTCGGCCGCCCGGTAAGCCGCGTCGAACTCCTCCCCCCACAGGTCCGGCAGTTCCGGCACCACGTCCGGGTCGAACAGCGACCACATCCCGTCTGCCTCCACCCGGCGCATGAACTCGTCCGGGACCCAGTTGGCCAGGTTCAGGTTGTGGGTGCGTCGGGCGTCCTCACCGGTGTTGTCCCGCAGTTGCAGGAACTCCTCGATGTCCGGATGCCACGGCTCCAGGTAGACGCAGGCCGCGCCCTTGCGCCGGCCACCCTGGTTGACCGCCGCCACCGACGCGTCCAGCGTCCGCAGCCACGGCACGATCCCGTTGGACTGCCCGTTGGTGCCCCGGATCAGCGCGCCCCGCGACCGGACCCGGGAGAACGCGATGCCGATGCCGCCGGCGAACTTCGACAGGTTCGCCACCTGCGCGTACCGCTGGTAGATCGAGTCCAGTTCGTCGCGCGGGGAGTCGACCAGGTAGCAGGAGGACATCTGGGTGTGCCGGGTGGCGGAGTTGAACAACGTCGGCGAACTCGGCAGGTACGCCAGGCTCGACATCAACCGGTAGAACTCGATCGCCTCGTCCGGGGCTTGGGACAGGCCGCAGGCCACCCGCAGCAACCAGTACTGCGGGGTCTCCACCACCAGCCGGCTCGTCGGGTGGCGCAGCAGGTACCGGTCGTGGACCGTGCGCAGCCCGAAGTACTCGAACCGCAGGTCACCGTGGGGGTCGACGGCGTCATCGAGCTGCGTGGCGTTGGCGGCGACGAAAGCGGCGGTACCGTCGCCGATGAGGCCCTCGACGTGTCCCCGTCGGATCGCCTCGCTGAACGAGCCGATGCCCTGCCTGCGGACCTCCTTGTCGATGTAGCCGGCCAGCAGGCGGGCGGCCAGCCGCGAGTACTGCGGCTCCTCACCGATCATCTCGGCCGCGGTCTGGATGGACAGCCGGTCCAGCTCGGCGGTCGTCGCGCCGTCGTACAGGCCGCTGATCGTCCGCGTCGCCACCCGCAACGGGTCGACGTCGGCGAGGCCGGCGGTCCACCGCTCGACCGCTCGGACGATCCTGTTGACATCGACCGGCTCGGTGCCGCCGTCGCGCTTACGGACACGCATCTGCGTCCGCCGCCGGCCCGGTGGGGCTGCCTCGTCGGCCACCATGCCGTCGGCCGGGACAACCTCGGTGACTGCCACCACTCACTCCTCGCGGGCTCGAGACCTGATGGCCTTCGGACGCGTGGAGGCAGACACCGGCGGACGTCACGCCGGCAGGGCGCGGGTCAGGTGGCGTCGGCCGTCCCACGCGGCCTCGGACCGCCACCCACCCCGGTATGGGTGCGCGGCGCGCTGGCAGGTCTTCGGACTCGCGGGCGTGACCGGGCTCGCCGGTCTCCTACTGGCCGTCGCTTCCCAGGCCGCTGGCGGCCCAGTGCTGATGACGGCGGTCGTTCCCACTCACCGCTGCGGGGCAGTCCCGGTTTTCCACCGGGTTCCCTGTTGCCTCGACCGCCCGGATGA
The DNA here is from genome assembly GCF_045040215.1 of Micromonospora sp. NBC_01412. Lineage (NCBI taxonomy): Bacteria > Bacillati > Actinomycetota > Actinomycetes > Micromonosporales > Micromonosporaceae > Micromonospora > Micromonospora sp. NBC_01412. Next base: position 3,696,195 of record NZ_CP109528.1, on the reverse strand, counting down.
GCGGCCGAACCAGCTGCGCCCAACACCATATATAGGGACTGCGGCGTTGTCACACCCCACATGTCGAGTTCGGGCGCGTCGGAGGCCGCGGCGGTGAAGCCTCGTCGATTCCTTCAGGGCCGGGACCGATCCGATTGGTGGAGCGGGTCTGGATCCACGGACGGCGGACCCGGCCGGTAGGACCGGAACGGAAGTCGACCGGTCGGGTTTCGGACCGTCATCCGTACACAAGGGATGGTGACCTCCTACGGTGACATCCGGCACGCCAAGGGGATGGACGTTGCCGGGAATCACCCCGGTGGCGCGATTCAGGCGTTTTACAGGGGGTTGTCTCGATGCACGTTCGGAGCCGCGCCATCGCGGGTCTGGTCGCCGGGGCTGTTCTGTTGACAGGCCAACCGGCGGCTGCGGGCACTGTACCGGGCAGGACCGCCGACGACGGCGCGAGCACCAGCGCTCGCGCCGCCACGAGAACAGTCGGCGGCGATGCGACGCGTATCGCCGCCCGCACGGCCGCGGCCCAGTCGGTGCCGGGGCACACCGGGCTGGTTCCCAGCACGCCGCGCAATGACGTACCGAGGATCACCGACGGCGAGATCACGGACATCGAGGTGATCGGCAACCGGGTCTTCATCGCCGGCTCCTTCACCGCGATCGCCAACGTCGGCGGGACGCCGGTGGCGCAGCCGTCGCTGGCTTCGTACAACATCGACACGGGCCAGATAGACACCGGCTTCCAGCCGACGTTCGACGGATCCGTCGAGGCCGTCGAGGCCTCGCCGGACGGCTCGTCGCTCTATGTCGCCGGCTCGTTCAACACGGTCGGTGGCCTGACGAAGCGCAAGATCGTACGGCTCGACCCGGTCACCGGTGCGCCGATCGCGGCGTTCACCGCGCAGGGGAACGGGCGCGGGACCGCTCTGGCCGTGAGCAGCACCGCGGTGTACGTGGGCGGCCAGTTCACGAAGGTGAACAGCGTGAACCGCAGCGGGCTGGTCGCGCTCAACCCGACGACGGGGGCGGTCGACAGCGGGTTCAACCTGCCCCTGTCCGGCGGCATCGGCGTCGGCGGCATGCTCACCGTGCAGCAGCTCAAGCTGACGCACGACGGCAGCAGGCTGCTGGTCGTGCACACCGGTCGTCAGATCGCCGGCCAGGACCGCTACGGCGTCGGTCTCGTCGACACCGCCACCAAGGCCCTCCTGCCGTGGCGCACCCGCCTGTGGGAGGACAACCTCTCCTTTGTCGGCGGCATCCAGCGGGTCTTCGCCGGTGACGTCGCGCCGGACGACTCCTACTTCGTCGTCACCAGCGGTTCGGGAGGCGACCGCCCGCCGATCAACGACACGGCGATCGCGTTCCCGGTGGCCGGCAACGACCACGTCGAGCCGATCTGGGTGTCGCGTCACTTCGACAGCATCTACTCGGTCGCCATCACCGAGACGGCCGTGTACGTCGGCGGCCACTTCAGTTGGCAGGAATCGCCGACCTCCAACGTCCCGTGGCCCGGCCTGGACAACGTCGGGTACGGCACGGGCCAGGGCCTGAGCGGGTACGGTCTCGGCGATCAGGTGGTCCGCCGTGACCACCTCGGCGCGCTCGACCCGACCACGGGCACGGCGATCGAGTGGAACCCGGGTTCCAGCTCGTACGAGGGGGAGAAGGCCCTCCTGGCCACCCCGCGGGGCCTCTTCGCCGGTGGCGACGGCAACACCAAGGGCGGCCTGCCGGTGGGGCGGGTCGGCTTCTTCGACCTCACCCAGGCACCGGCGCCCTCGCCGGTCGACACGACGATCGTCACGCCCATCGAGGGGGCGGTCAAGCAGGCCAACGCGCCGTTCGTGCTCGACGGTCAGGCGACCTCTCCGGCCGGCGTCACCAAGGTCGGGATCGAGATCCAGAACCGGGGTTCCAAGAAGTACCTGCAGGACGACCTGACGACGTGGGGCGCCGCCAACAGCATCAACGCGGCAGTGGCAGCGGTGAACACCGTCTCGACCTCGTGGTCCCTCACGGTGTCGCTGCCCGTCGGCGAATACCAGGTCCAGGCGAAGACGTTCGGTAACAGCGGCCAGAGCGATGCCTCGAAGGCCGTCAAGAAGATCGAGACCTTCAGCTTCGACGACCTGCCGCCAACGACGAAAATCACCTCGCCGCCCCCTGGCCTGGTCGCCGCTCAGAGCTTCGTCGCGACCGGCACCGCCAGCGACGACAAGGGCGTCAGCGCGATGACGTACTCGTTCCGCAGGTCGGACAACCATTACCTCCAGGACGACGGGACGGCCGCACCGGTCTACAACACGTTCCGGGGCGAGCCGGACGTCATCGGCGCGCTGTCGACCACCTGGCAGGTCGAGGTGGCCCTCCCCACCGAGGGCGACTGGAAGATGACGGCCACCGCCATCGACAACGCCGGTCAGAGCGACCTGCGCGGCGACACCCGGGACTGGATCATCTCGGCGACCGGCGTCGCGCCGTCGGTGGCCATCAGCACCCCCACGCCGATGACACCGCCCACCGCCGCCGCACCGCTCACCGTCGCGCCGGGCGGCTCGATCACGTTCTCGGGGACCGCCAACGACGACGGCACCCTGAAGTCGGTCGAGATCTACCTGCGCAACAACACCACGCGCGAGGCGCTGGCCGCCGACGGCACGTGGGGCGCCGACTCGATCGCGGCGTACCACCGGGTCTCGCCGACGAACCTGAACGCCGCGTCGTACAACTGGTCCTACACCACCGTGCCGCTCACGCCCGGGGTGTACGACTTCCGGGTGCGGGCCACCGACAACCTGGGCCTGAGCACGACTAACGCCAACCTGGGCCGGCTCACCGTCACCGCCCAGGTGCCCGGTGACGCCTTCCCGAACGGCCTGTTGAGTTTCACCGGTGTCGATCAGAACGTCGACCAGTTGCACCTCAACCTGGCCGGCACCGCGACCGACAACATAGGCGTGCAGAGCGTGCGGGTGGCGCTGCGCGACCTGGACACCGGCCGGTACGTGCAGCCGAACGGCACCATGGCGGCGAGCTTCGCCACGGTGAACGCCACCCTCGCCTCGCCCGGCGCGACGAGCACCACGTTCACCCTGTCGATCGACCTGCCGACGAAGGGTGAGTACAGCGTCGAGGCGTGGGCCGTCGACACGGTGGGCCAGCAGGACGGTTCGACCTCCGGCGCCACCGCTCGGTACCTCGTGTATCCGGGCGATCTCGACCCACGGCTGGAGCCGAGCCTCACCCCGCAGGACAACGAGGTCTACACCGACTCGAGGATCGTGGTCACCGGACGTGCGGTGGACGACGTCGGGATGCTTCGGGTGGACGTCCAGATCGTCAACGGCGCGGGCCAGGGGATGAACGCCTCCGGTGTGTTCAGCACGCCGTCCGTCCCGGGCAACTTCCCGTGGATCTCGGTCTTCCTCACCAGCCCGGGATCCCCGGGGTCGAACTTCGCGTACACGTCACCGGTGATCCCGGCGGGTGCCTACACCGTCTCGGTCAGGGGGACCGACAACTACGGTCAGCTGCAACAGCCGCCGAAGACCGTCCCCGTGACCGTCAGCTGAGTTGATCGGCCGCGGACCGGTCTGCCTCGGGAGCGCTCCTGCCCCCACAGCAGATCGGTCCGCGGTGCCGCACGGGGTGCTGGAGATGCGAGGGCCGGTCCGGATCTCGTTGATCAGGAACGCGAGTCCTCATACGACCTCCTGATACACGCGGGAACAATAATTATCAACCCACGTTAAAAAGAACCCCGTCAATTGATATACGCATTCCTCCAATCGCCATCCGGGCAATCGGGCAGTACGATCCCGAAAACCGATCAGACCATTCCATCGGCGTCACGAGCGCGATGGACTGGCCGGAGCAGAGGGATGGCGCAGAGATGAGACTCCGCCACAGGGCGATCTTCACCCACACCCGTCGACCCGGGCTGGCCGCCATGGCCGTCCTCGCCACCACCACCCTGGCCGCCGCCATGCTCGCCGGTCCGGCCTCTTCGGCACCCGCTGCCGAGCCGGCGTCAGGTGCGATCGGCGAGATCCTGGGCGCTGGCAGTGCGACGGCGGTTCCCGGCAGCTACATCGTGACGCTCAAGGAGAGCGCGGTCGGCGGGTCCACGGTGTCCAGCGCGGTCAGCAGCCTGGCCCGCCGGTACGGCGTGAGCCCGGACCAGGTGTGGGGCGATGCCCTGAACGGCTTCTCGGTGCGAACGTCGGAGGCGGTCGCCCGCCGGCTGGCCGCCGACCGGGCGGTGGCCCACGTAGAGCAGGACCGGTTGACCACGTTGGCCACCACGCAACTGAACGCGCCGTGGAACCTGGACCGGATCGACGCATCGCTGGGGCTCAGCGGCACCTACAGTTACGTGAGCCAGGGCACTGGGGTCAGGGCGTACATCGTCGACTCCGGGATCTACATCGCGCACCAGGATTTCGGCGGTCAGGCGATCTACGGCTATGACGCGGTCGACGGCATGTTGCCGGCGGACGACTGCAGCGGGCATGGCACCCATGCCGCCGGAACCGTCGGCGGGACGACGTACGGGGTGGCGAAGGACGTCGTGCTGGTCGCGGTCAAGGTGTTCGACTGCGCCCTGCCCAGCACCCTGTCGATCCTGATCACCGGGATCAACTGGATGGTCGCCGACCACCTGGCAGGGCAGCCCGCCGTCGCGAACATCGGGGTCCAGTCCACCCTCAACAACGCGCTCAACAACGCGGTGGCCAACGCCGTCGCCGACGGCATCACCGTGACGGTCCCCGCCGGCAACTCGAACGCCAACGCCTGCCAATTCTCACCCGCGTCGGCGCCGACCGCGCTGACCGTGGCCGCGACGCAGTCGAACGACAGTCGGGCCAGCTTCTCCAACTACGGCCCCTGCGTGGACATCTTCGCCCCCGGCGTGAGCATCATGTCCGCCTGGATCGGCTCGCCCACGGCGGTGCAGATGTTCAGCGGCACCTCACACGCCGCGCCGAGCGTTGCCGGGGCGGCGGCCCGGGTGCTGACCAACTACCCGACGTGGACACCGGCCCAGGTGGCGAGCTTCCTGTTCGGCGTTGCCAACCCAGCGGTGGGCAATCCGGGTGCCGGCTCGCCCAACCGGCTTCTCTACCTGTCTCCAACTTTCTGATCCGTCGCCGGAGGCTGCCAAGGCCGGCCCAGCGCGGTCAACTCCCCGCCGCCACGGAGGTGGCGAGCAGGCCGCGCAGGGCCGGACCGCCGCCGTGGTGCGCCGACGACACTCTCCGCCGGGGTCACCGCGCCGTCGAGTCGGACGGCGCCACGCCGTCGGCGTCGGTCGAGCCGAGGTAGACCTGCCGCATCTGCGGGCTCGCCAAGCACTCCTGGGGATCGCCGTCGAAGGCGACCCGGCCCCGGTCGAGCAGCAGCACCCGGTCGACCAGTCGGGCGACCAGGTCCATGTTGTGGTCGACCAGGATCACCGCGTGGCCCCGCCGCTGGACTTTCCGGATCACCTTGGCGACAGCGGCCACGCCCTGCGCGTCGGAGCCGGCGAAGGGCTCGTCGAGCAGCAGCACCACCGGGTCCTGACCCAGTACCCGACCGAGCTCGACGAGTCGTTGCTCGCTCAGGGCCAGGTCGCCCGCCTCGCGGTCGAGGCCCTCGATGCCCAGTTCATGCGCCAACTGGCGGACGCCCTCGCGGTCGGCCGCCCGGTGCGGCCGTACCGCACCGGTGAACGCGCCGGCGATCTTCCGCCACGGCGTGCTGTCCCCTTGCGCGTGCCGACCGAGCAGCAGGTTGTCCAGGACGCTCAGGCGCGGCGCCAGCTGCGGGTGCTGGAAGGTGCGGCCGAGCCCGACCCGGGCTCGGCGGGAGGCCGGTCCGGTGAGCCGCTGCCCACTCAGCAGCAGCTCACCGGCGGTGGCCGCCTGCGCACCGGAGATCAGGTCCACCAGCGTCGTCTTGCCGGCGGCGTTCGGCCCGACCAGCCCGAGGATCTCCCCGGCTCGCAGCTCGAACGACACGTCCGCCAACGCGGTCACCCCGTCGTACCGCTTGGTCAGGCCGCGACCGACCAGCAGCTTCGTCTCGTCCACCGGTACGTCTCCTCCGTGGCAGCGCCAGCGCTTGCCGTCTCAACCTGTCGGCTATCCGATCACACCCTTCGGCGTGACCAGCATGATCACCAGCACCCCCAACGCGAGCAGCAGCGTGCCACTGGCCTGGATCGCCGGGAAGCTCAGGGTCGCAGATCGACGGCGCGCACCGCGTCGAACCGGCCGGACCGGCCCGTCAGGCCAACCATCACCAACCGGTGGCGGGGCCCGCCGGCCAGCACGACGCCGACGCCGGTCACCACGGCCCGGAGGATGACGGTCTTGAAGGTTTCCATCATGAAGAACGAGGCGGCCGGCAAATCTATACATCGATACTCGTTGTCATATATCGTGCGGCGACCAGGGTTCCGAGAGGCGGAGTGCTGGTTCTCCGGAAGGGGTGACGGTGAGTCCTCGATTTCCCGTAAGGCGATCGAATCGCCTGCTCGGAGCCGTGACGGTGCTGGCCCTCGGGTTCGGCGGCCCGGCCCTGCTGGCCGCCGGTCCGGCCGTCGCCGCCGGCTCCACCCACGCGACGACGCCCGCCGTTTCGGCGCACCCGCTCGGCAGCGCCTTCGACACCGCCGCCACCCGGTACGGCGTGCCACGCGACCTGCTGATCGCGCTCGGCTACGCCGAGACCCGGCTCGACGGCCACGCCGGTCTGCCGAGCGCCTCCGGTGGCTACGGTGTCATGCACCTGGCCAGCAACCGCCAGGTACGCACGCTGGACGAGGCGGTCACCCTCACCGGGCTGCACCGCCGGGCCCTCACCGATGACCCGGCTGCGAACATCGCCGGCGCCGCCGCCGTACTGCGCTCGTACGCCGACCGGGCCGGGCTCACCGCCGCCCAACGGGCCGACGTCAACCACTGGTACGGCCCGGTGGTCCGCTACGGCGGGGCGGCCGATCAGACCGTCGCCCGGCTCTACGCGGACACCGTCTTCGACCTGCTCACGGCCGGCTTCACCGCACCGCAGGACGGCTCGCTGACCGTTTCGGGGCGCTCGGTGGCGCCGCAGCGGGGCGACCTGGCCCGGGTGGCGGCCGCCGGGACCGGCGGCATCGGCACGATGAGCACCGACTACGGGCCGGCCGCCTGGGCGCCGGCCAGCACCAGCAACTACACCGTGGCGAGCCGGCCGAGCACCTACCCGATCAACTACATCGTCATCCACACCGCGCAGGGCTCCTACGCCGGTACGATCAGCTGGTTCCAGAACCCGGCGGCCCAGGTGAGCGCGCACTACACCTTCCGCTCCTCCGACGGGGCGGTCACCCAGTCGGTGCGCGAGAAGGACGTCGCCTGGCACGCCGGCAACTGGACCTACAACACCCAGTCCATCGGCATCGAGCACGAGGGATACGTCGACAACCCGAGCTGGTACACCGACTCGATGTACCGGGCGTCCGCGGCGCTCACCCGCACTCTGGCCAACCGGTACGGCGTCCCGAAGGACCGGGCGCACATCATCGGCCACAACCAGGTGCCGGGCGCCACCCACACCGATCCCGGGCCGAACTGGAACTGGACGTACTACATGCAGCTCGTGACCGGGGGCTCCAGCACCGTCGGCTCCGGAACGGTGAACACCGACGCCTCGAGCCTCAACATCCGGTCCGGCCCCGGCACCGGGTACGCCGTCGTCGGTTCGGTCGCCGACGGCGCCACCGTCGCGATCTACTGCCAGACCACCGGCACCACGGTCACCGGCCCCGCCGGCACCTCCAACATCTGGGACCGGATCGGCACCGGCCAGTACGTCGCCGACGTCTTCGTGCAGACCGGTCACGGCGGATTCATTCCGGGCGTGCCTCGCTGCTGAACGGTGAGCGGGGAACCGGGGAACGGCAGCCGGGCCGGGCACCGGCCGGGAGCCGCCGCCGAGGCGACCATCGCAGGGCCGGTCCGCCAGGGCCGGCCCTGCGCGTCCCGCGACGGTCACCGGTCCGCCGCCGTCGTCGTCGGCCGCCACAGCGTTGGGTCCGCAGGGTCTGTGCGAGTGGTCAGATCCGGGCCGGGAGACCTCTCGCTCCCTAGCCCAGCGCGTGTTCGAGCCAGACCTGGTAGGCAAGTGGGAGGACGCGCAGGCTCAGCCAGATGCTGAAGGCAACGAGCAGGACCAGGGGTGCTGCTGTCAGGGCTTGGCCGAGCCTCCCGAGGGGCGGGGGCGGGGCTGCGGTCGATGGGCGGCGGTGCCGATAGGCCTGGCCGAGCACCGCGGCCACGAGCCCGATGGGAATCGCGAGAACGACGCCCTGGACCAGAATCTCGTGGGCGACCCGCGAGAAGGACTGGGCGTACACCACGCCGAAACACCGCGTAGGCGCCGGCGAGAAGTCCCACACGTTGACGTGGCAGGCGACGGGGTCGGTCACGAAGAATATCGCCAGCGTGGACAGTGCCGCCGTCAGCGAGCCAGCCAGGATGGCGAGGGCCGGCCGGTGCGGTCCGCGTCGGGCGACGACAACCGCCATCACGACCGCGACGGTGACCGCGGCGATCGTGATGCCGGCGGCGTCGTAGATCGCGAAGAACGGGACCCCGTCCACTTCTGCGGGCTGCCGTACCCGGCTGGGGAGCGCCGCCTTGGTGGCGAACGGCAATGCGACGCCGATGGCGGTCACGCACGCCGCACCCACGATGCCGGCGGTGAACGCGCCCCGCAACGGGATCGGCTGGTGCCCCGGTGGTCTACGGACCCGGCTTCGGCGGGTCGCCAGTACCGGCACCAGCCAGCACAGCATCAGGGCGGGAAGCGTGAGCGGGTTGAACACCAGACGGTGCACGGGCCCGAGGGTCACGTCGGTCCATGTCGCGAGCCAGGCGTACCACCCGATGTCGGCGCCCACCGCGGGTGGTTGACTCCGGTGAACGGCGAAACCGGTCTCGACCAGGCTGGCCGGCAGCCAGACGGCGAAGAGGACGGCGCCGACGAAGGCGGCGACCACCACAACGGCTGGCATCGCCCACCGCGCGGGCTCGGGCACCATGAGTACGCCACGCGCCGTCGACGTGATCCAGCCGGCGAGCAGTACGCTGCCCGCCGTCAACAGCAGGGTCGAAACAACCCAGGTCACCGGGCTGACGAGGTTGCCGTCCATCCGAACAGTCGCCGCCGAGTGAAGAGACAGGAATGAACCACCCGCGAAACCGGCGACAAGAGCGACGGGACAGGCGAGCCAGGTCCGCGCCGATGGAGCCGTGACGGGATCGTTCGCGGTTGCCCGCCAGATCGCCACGGCGAGCAGACCAACGGCGACCGGGCTGGCGACGAAGCCGACCACTGCCAGGGCCAGCACGGCATCGTTCAACAGATTGATGCCCACCAGGAAGCCGAGATTGGAGCAGATCAGACCCGTGGCGATCCCGACACCGACGAGTTCCCATATCCCGGCGGTGAAGAGCAGCCCGGGATTGTTCACCGTGTCGAGTCGTCGGCGTGGATGCGGATGTGGGCCCCACCTGTTCCACCAGTGTCGCGGTGCCGGCAGCCGCTCCAGGGCGGCCCGCAGTGCGCCGACCTGCCCGCCATGGTGGGCGGCGGCGGTGACGTCCGCATGGGTTTCCCGGACCCGCAGGATCGCGTTGCGGGTCAGATACACCACCCCGGTCAGCACCAGCAGTGACCCGAGACGGTAGATGGTCGCTCCCGGATCGGCCACGAGGGCGATGTCGTGCCAATGCCAGCCGAACGGCGTTCGGAACAACTCTGGGTGCACGACCAGGACAAGGTATGGGAACAGGGCGACGACCGCGAACGCCCGCCAGATGCCGATCGTCAGATAGGTCTTGTCCACGTCCCGGTTTCGCAGGTGTGCCAGCTCGTGCAGCACCACCGCCCGAAAGGCCGGCCGGTTGGTGGCGTGCAGGACCAGCAGACCGGCGTCAAGCTGGACGTAGCGGTGCCACGGCAGACCGAACGCCTGCCCCCCGGCCGTCCGCGCGAAGGGGGCGAGGCGCCAATCCGGGGATCGGGACAGGCCCATCTCGTGGCTGAGCTGGTCCAGGTCTTCCCACAGCTTCGGCGAGGTGCCGGCCGACAACCGTTTCAACCTGCGTCGGCGCACGATCCACCACGGATGCAACAGGTGCGACGCGATCGCCAGGCCGAACAGCAGGCCGATGCCGCCGCCGACGAAGGCAAGCTGGTCGAGGAGCACGGGGCTCATGCACGTTCGCATCCGGCGATCGGCCGCGTCGGATCTCTGGGCGTCCTCAACGGTGACCAGGGGACCGTTGTTCCAGCCAGGCGCTGTCGATCGCTCCGCCTGGCACACGCCAATCGTCTCCGTCAAGCGTTGGAGCTTGTCGGGGATGTATGCGTAGACGCTCAGGAAGATGAAACCACTGGTGGCTACGACAACCGCGGCCAGCAGCACGAACCGGAGCGTGGACGCCGCCGGGGCGACAACCGGACGGACATGTTGTGGCGCAGCCGAGCCTGTTTCACCGTGAACCGGGGCAACGGACCCGGTCACGGCAGAAGTTCGTCCCGATCGGCGCTCATCAAGTTCCCTCCACTGACCTGGCGATCCTCGCGGGCGCAAGGACAAGCATAGTCAGAAGGGTCGATCCACAGCCTGTCGGAAGTTGGTCCGTTGCCCCCGGACACCCCGGCGTTCTGGTCACCGCCGCCCGCGCCACCACCACACGGGTCGGCCGGCGGTGCGCGAGACCGTCACGGACCAGCGGGCGCCCGTCCCAGGGCCCGCACCGCGTTGTCGGTGGCCACCTGCCGGGCGTAGTCCCCGCCCCGGTGGGTCACCGTGGCGGCCGGGTCGGCGGTGCCCATCGGGAACGGCCAGTCGCTGCCGAGCACCAGCCGGTCCGCGCCGAAGACCGACACCGCCAGGTCGACCACCGCCGGGTCGTGGGCCAGGTTGTCGACGTAGAGGGTGCGCACCGCCTCGGCCGGGGTGGGCGACAGCACCGGTACGCCCGGCCGGGTGGTGGTGTGCCCGCGCTCCCAGCGCCCGACCACCGCCGGCACGCAGCCGCCGCAGTGCACCAGCACGAACCGGATTCCCGGGTACCCGCCGAGCACCCCACCGAAGACGAGCTGGGCCACCGCCACCGTCGTCTCGACCGGGTTTCCCAGCAGGTTGGCCAGGTAGTAGGGCTCCAGCCGGGGATCCGCCGAGTGCGCGGGGTGCAGTTGCAGGGTGCGCCGGTCCGCGTCGAGGCGCTGCCACAGCGGGCGCAGCGCCGAGCCGTCCAACGGTCCGGCGTCTCCACCGGCGGCGCCGACCACCCCGGCCCAGCGGTCGTCGACGGCGATCCGGTCGTACTCGGCGAGCGCCACCTCGGGGTGTTCGAACGGCAGGTACGCCAGCGGGGTGAGCCGGGGCCGGTCGGCGACCACGGCCAGCAGGCCGTCGTTGACCGCGCGGACCCACGCCGTCGCCTCCGGCGCGGACAGCCGCTGGCGGTAGAAGGGCGGGGGCACGCTGACGATCGCCTCGTCCAGCCCGGCCCGGTCCAGGTGGTTCTCGAGCCGGTCCGGGTGGTACAGGTCGGTCGGGCCGACCCGCTTGCCGCCGAGCAGGGCCGCGCCGTCACCGTCGACCGCGACCCCGGGAAGGTCGGCGGGGCGCAGGTCGGGGGCGAGGTGGGCGTGCATGTCGATGCCGGACACTGGGCTTCCTTAACGGTTGGACCCGACCGGGGCCGGTGGTCATCTGCCGGTGCGCGCGCGCCCCGGTTCACGGGCCGCGGGCACCTCCGCGGCGTCGGTGTTCATCTTGCCGATCACCCGGTCGGCCGCATGCTGGATGTGGACCCGCACGGCGGCCACCGCCGCCGCCACGTCCCCCGCCACGCACGCGTCGAGGATGGCCCGGTGCTCCCGGACCCGCTCCTCGTTCTGCCCGATCGGGGTGACCGTGGCGAACCGGTACCGCTCGCTGTTCTCCCAGACCGGCTCCAGGCCGCGCAGCAGCCAGCGCGAACCGGCAGCCCGGTAGATGGTGAAGTGGAAATCGGTGTGCGCCCGGCGGGCAGCCGTGGCGTCGCCGCGCTCGGACGCGGCGACGTGCTCGTCGAGTGCCGCCTCGGCGCGCCGGGCGTCCGCGGCGGTGAACCGGGTCGCCGCCCGCTCGACCAGCGCCGTCTCCATGGCGATCCGGGCCTCGTGGGTGTCGACCGCGTCCTCGACGGTCAGCGGCATGACCCAGGCGCCCTTGTGCTGGACCACCTCGACCAGGCCGATCGCGGCCAACCGCCGGATCGACTCCCGGACCGGGCTCATGCTCATGCCGAGCAGGTCGGCCATCTCGTTGAGCCGCAGCGGGGTGCCGGCCGGCAGCCGACCGGTGAGGATCGCCTCGTGCAGGACTGCGGTCGCCGAGTCGGCGAGGGTGCGGTGCTGCCCGTCGGCTCCACCGGCACCGACCCGACCGTCATCGCTGGCGTCACTCAGGACGGTTCTACGATGCGTTGCTGCCACGGTGTGCCTCCGGGTAAAGCCGCTGGTGGATGCCGTCCGCGTCCCGTCGTCGTCGGGAACATGCGGGACATGATCCTGGTTCATGGGTGTTTCGGGGTGATCCCACAAACGCACCGGCGCGCTTTGGAAATGGTACCAATTTCGCTGCGGCGGAATGGTGCGGGGCGGTGCCACGTTGCGCCGCCCCGCACCCGCCGGGGGTCAGTGCAGCTTCGTGAGCCGCACTCGGTTGCGCAGCTCACCGAGCCCTTCCACCCGGGTCACCACCAGGTCGCCGTCGTTGAGGAACACCTGCGGATCGCGGGCGTTCCCGATGCCGCTCGGCGTTCCGGTGAGCACCACGTCGCCGGCCCGCAGGGTCATCCCCCAGCTCAGTTCGGCGATGATCCGGGCGAATGGGAAAGCCATCTGCGCGGTCGACGCGTCCTGGAGCACCACGCCGTTCACCTCGCACCGGATGCGCAGGTCCGCCGGGTCCGGCACCTCGTCGGCGGTGGTCAGCCAGGGGCCGAGCGGCATGGTGGCGTCGATGCTCTTGCCCTTGAGCCACTGACCGCCGTGCGCGCGTTGCAGGTCGCGCTGCGACACGTCGTTGGCGACGCAGAACGCCGCCACGTGAGACATCGCGTCCGCTTCGCTCACCGAGCGGCAGTCCGCGCCGATGACCAGCGCCACCTCCGCCTCGTAGTCCCACTTGGCGGAGATCCGCGGGTCGTAGGCGATGTCGTCGTACGGGCCGACGACCGTGTCCGGGCCCTTGGTGAAGAAGGTCGGGTGCTTGGGGGGTTCCGCGGGGTCCTGCCCCTCCCGCTTGCCGCGCGACTCCTCGAAGTGGTCCCAGTAGTTCCAGCCCGTGCAGAGGATGTCCCGGTTGAACCGGCGCAGCGGCGCGTCGAGCCGGACCTCGGTCAGCGGCACCGCCGCGACCTGCCGCGCGGCGGCGCGGACCGCGTCCAACGCGTCCGCGCCACCCCGGATCGCCTCGTCGAGCTCGCCCAGCTCGGCGGGGAGCACGGCGACGGTGTCGCCGTCCACCACCCCGATCCGCCGGCCGCCCTCGGTGAGCACGCTGGCGAGCCTCATCAGGCGTCCCGCTCGTCGTCGATCACGCCGATCGCGTTGATCTCGATGAGGTAGTCCTTGTTCACGAACTTGGAGACCTCCACCATCGTCGAGGCCGGCGGCTCACCGGTGAAGTACTGCCGGCGCACCTCGTGGATGGCGTTGAAGTCCTCCATGTTGCGGACGTAGACGTCCACCCGCACGATGTCCTCCAGCGACCCGCCGGCGGCCGTCATCGCGGCGCGCAGGTTCTGGCAGACCTGGTGCGTCTGGGCGGTGATGTCGCCGACGCCGGTCACCCCGCCGGAGCGGTTGCGGGCGGTCATGCCGGACACGAACACCATCCGGCCCCGCGCCCTGATCTGGGTGGCCTGGGCGAAGTGACCGTTCGGGACGGCCAGCTCGGGGGAAACGATCTGCTGCTTGGGCATGGTCATCTTCTCTTTCCGAGGGTGGAGCTAGCGGGCGTCCGCCGGATCGGTGTACCACTGCGGCTGGGTCGGGTAGTGCGGCCCGTCGTAGATCTCCAGCAGGACGCTCTCCTCTTCGGCGAGCGTGGGCCCGTGCAGGCTGCCCTTCGGGTTCCAGTAGAAGGAGCCCGGGGTGAGGGTCAGCCCGGTGGGCACGTAGGTGTACCGGCCGCCGAGGCAGAACATGAACTGGTTGGACGCGTGCGAGTGGCGCAGCGGGATGCCGGATCCCTTGCGGAACCGGACCAGCGAGATGGACGCCTCGGTGTCCTCGTCGCGCCACAGCGCCTTGTGCGACAGGCCGGCGAGCGTCTTGTCCGCCCAGTCCAGCTCGTCGGTCTGGAGCAGGATCTCGCGGAACCGGGCCAGCACCACGCCGCCCGGGGCGGGCACCAACTCCTCCCGCGACCGGTCGGCCGCCTCGCCGCCGTAGTTCGACGGCTCGGAGAGGTTGTTGGCCCACTCCTGCGGGTCGACGCCGGCCGGCACCGGCGGGGCCGGCACGAGCGGTGGCAGGTCGCTCACCGGTCGCCCTGACCGGCCACGAGGTTCTCCCCGAGGCACTTCAGCTCGACGAGCCGGCTGTGGTAGCGGGTCGTGCCGTGGTTGGTGAGCATGTGGACCTCCCCCGGCGCGCGGTAGACCACCCCGCCGACGGCCTCGTGCACCAGCCGTGGGTCGCCGCCGGCCAGCGCGTCGATCCGGTTGTCGGCGGCCGCCAACGCGATCACCAGGTACGGGTTGAGGTGGTGGTGCCAGGGCTGCTGCTCGCCGGGCTCCAGGCTGATCTCCCAGACCCGCACCTGGTCGTTCTCGAAAACCACCCGTTGGCCGACGGCGCCGAGCTCGACCTGGCTTCCGTCCGGGGCGGTCGCGTGACCGTAGTTACTCATTGTCATCCCTTTCGCAGACGAGGGTGTGGTCAGGCCGGGTCACGGGGCGGTGGGCATCCGGTGATCCGGGCGTAGAGCTGGGCAGCCGTGTCGACGCCGGTGGCCGGGTCGAACGGGACGATCGCCGCGACGTGCCCGTCCGGGCGGACCAGCACCAGGGTGTCGTCGGCCACCCCGAACCGGCGTCGCACCCGGTCGCCCGGGTCGAACAGCGCCCGGTCCCGCAGCCCGGAGTCGTGCGGCGCGTCCCACCGGCTCACCACGTGGTGCCGCAGCGCGGGCGAGTCCTGCGGCGGCAGCGCCGGCCCCCGGCGCGGGTCGGTGAAGTACAGCGCCACGAAGGCGTCGGCGACCAGGTCATGCAGGTGCACCGTGCCGGACTGGCCAAACAGCGGCAGGTCTGGGCTGCGCGCCCCGGCCAGCACCGGCAGCGGCTCGTCGCCGGCGGCGACCATCGACCAGTCGCCCGTGCCGTCCACGTCGAGGCGTACCCCGAGCATGGCCCGGGTGAACGCGTTGCCCCAGTTTCCGGCGGTCATCACCCCCGGGTCGTCCGCCCGGCGGGCCATGTAGGCCCGCGCCGCCGCGGCCATCGACGCGGAGCCCTTGGTGGCGACCGGCTCCTGCTCGACCTGGTAGCCGTCGAGCAGGCTCTCCTCGGCCCAGCCGCGCAGCACCCAGGCCATCCGCCAGGGCAGGTTGGAGGCGTCCAGGACCCCGGTGTTCAGGCCCAGCGCCCACATCGGCGTGATCAGGTGCGCGGCGTCGCCGAGCAGGAAGACCCGCCCGTCCTGCCACCGGTCGGCCACCCGCTGGTGGACGTTGTAGATGTTGGTGCCGACGATCTCCAGGGTCTTGGTGTCCCCGATGAACCGCCGCGCCTTGTCGACCAGTTCCTCCCGGCTCGGCTCGGCCTGCCCGGCCGGCAGCGGGTAGAGGAAGCGCCAGCAGTGCGGCTGGCGGACCAGGATCATCCACTCCGTCGGGTCACCGAAGTAGGCCAGGTACGGATAGTCGCGGGGGTTCTCCACGTCCAGGTCGACCTTCAGGTCGACCAGCATGTACCGCTCCTGGTACGTCTCGCCCTCGACCACCGCGCCGATCTGCTCCCGGACGACGGACCGGCCGCCGTCGCAGGCCAGCAGGTACCGCACCGGCACGGTCCGCTCCCCCTCGGCGGTACGCAGCCGCAGGTCCACCCGGTCCGGGTGCTGGACGAAGTCGAGCAGCCGGTGCCCCATGTGCAGCGCGCCGGGGGCGGTGGCGTCCAGCCGCTGCCGCAGGATCGGCTCCAGCTCGTGCTGCGGGATGTTGATGATGAACGGGAACCGGGTGTCCTCGGTCAGGTCGCCGGTCCGGACGCTGAGCGTCTGGGTGTTGGTGGCCCGGTCCAGCTCGCCGATCTCGTCGATGCGCAGCGACCCGGCCAGCACGTCGTCCAGGGCGCCGTACCGGTGCAGCACCTCCAGGGTGCGGGTGAGGACGGTGCCGGCCTTGGTGTCCAGCGACAGCCGCTCGTCCTCCTCGAAGACGACCACCGGTACGCCGTAGTGGGCCAGGCCCAACGCGGTGACCAGGCCGACCGGCCCGGCACCGACGATTCCCACCGGCAACTGCTCGGTCGTGTCGCTCATGTCGCCTCGCTCCTCGGGTACGCCCGGTCACGGGTAAGGGTGGATCCAGTCATCGTCGCGGCTGGCGAGAGCAGGAACATCAGCGGGCCGACCACATCGACCGGCGTGCCGATGCCGGTGGCCCGCTGCCAGTGCTCCCGTTCCCCGCCGGTCGGGTTGGCCTGCTGGAACTGCGGGGTGTCCACCACGCCGGGGAAGACAGTGTTCACCCGGATCCGGTGCTCGGCCACCTCGGCGGCGAGCGACTTGGCGAAGGCGATCAACGCCCCCTTGCTCGCCGCGTACGCCGACGCCTGTGCCCGGCCCGCGGTGGCCAGGCCCGAGGCGAAGACCAGGATCGCGCCCGAGCGGCGGGCGATCATGTCCGGCAGGACCGCCTGCGCGCACCAGACGACCCCGTCGAGGTTCACCGCCATCGTGCGGCGCCACTGCTCGGGGTCCATGTCGACCACGTCGCAGCGGGGCTGCACCGCCGCGCCGGCCACCAGGGCGTCGATCCGGCCGTGCTCGGCGAGCACCCGGGCCACGGCGGAGTGCACCGCGTCCCGGTCGGACACGTCCACCCGGTACTCGTGCACCCGCCCGCCGGGGTGCGGCTGACCGGGTGCCACGTCGAACACCACGGCCGTGCCGCCCGCGTCGGCGTACGCGTGGGCGAGTGCGGCGCCGATCCCGTTGGCGCCGCCGGTGACCACGAGCACCTCGCCGGTGGCGTCGAAACTGGCCTGCATGACTTCCTCCTCCTTCCTCGGACCGGACCGGCTCAGCCGGCGCTGCCCGGCGCGGTGAGCGGCACGCCCAGCCCGGCGGCGACCTCCACCAGCCCGGCGAAGACCGACGGCTGGAGCGCGACGCCCTCGCGCAGCGCCCGGTCGTACCGGCCGGCTTCGATGTCGCCGGGCAGGTGGACCTGCTCCGCGCCGGGTGCCAGCGCGGAGCCGAGCACCTGGCCGGCCAGGTCGTCCACCCGGCGGGCCATCTCCTCCGCGTCCTCGGCGAACGCCTCGGCGTCCAGGGCGAGGAAGAAGTGCGCGCAGTCGTTGGGCACCGACACGTCGGCGTAGAGGCCCTGGACCCCCCGGCCGTACGCCCCGCCGGACAGCACCCCGGTGAGCACGTCGACCATGAGGGCCAGGCCGTATCCCTTGTGGGCACCGGACGGCAGCAGCAGCCCCTTGAGCGCGGCGGCCGGATCGGTGGTGGGCCGCCCCTGCGCGTCGGTCGCCCAGCTCGCGGGGATCTCGCGGCCCGCACCGGCGGCCAGCCGGATCTTGCCGAGCGCGGCCTCGGACAGCGCCACGTCGAGGATCACCGGCTTGCCGCCCGCGCGGGGTACGCCCACCGCGAGCGGATTGTTGCCGACCACCGCCGAGGCGCCGCCCGGGGCGGGCATCAGCGGGCGGGTGTTGGCCGCCGCGATGCCGATACAGCCGTTGCGGGCGGCGAGGTCCACATAGCGGAACGCCCCACCGAAGTGGAACGCCCGGCGGACGGTGACCACGCCGACGCCGTACGTCTGGGCCTTCGCCACCGCCAGCCGCATCGCCTGGTCGCCGGTGAGCTGCCCCAGCGCGTGGCCGGCGTCGAGCACCGCGATGGCGCCCTTGTCCCGAACCACCTCGGCCCGCTCGGCCCGGCTGACCGAGCCGGCCCTGATCCGGTCGACGTACATCGGCAGCAGCATCACCCCGTGCGAGCCGATTCCCCGCAGGTCGGCGTCCACCAGGGAGCTGGCGACCAGTTCGGCCGCGTGCGCGGAGAAGCCGAGCGCACCGAAGACCGA
Organism: Micromonospora sp. NBC_01412; assembly: GCF_045040215.1. Lineage (NCBI taxonomy): Bacteria > Bacillati > Actinomycetota > Actinomycetes > Micromonosporales > Micromonosporaceae > Micromonospora > Micromonospora sp. NBC_01412. The sequence continues at coordinate 3,677,831 of NZ_CP109528.1, read as the reverse complement.
GGCGACGGCGTCGGTGAGCCACCGGACCGGGACCGTCGGCGGGACGTCGGGCGCGCTCATGACCGGTCCGCCCATGGCACGAAGAACCGCTCGACCGCGGCGAGCAGGTAGAACAGCACGACGCTCAGCACCCCGAGCAGGATCATCGCGGCGAAGGCCAACGCGGTGTCGGCGCTCGCGCCGGAGGCGACGATCGCGTAGCCCAGCCCTTCGGTGGCGCCGACGAACTCGGCGATCACGGCGCCGATGACGGCGAGGGTGATGGCGAGCTTGAGACCGACGAAGAGCTGCGGTATGGCGGCCGGCATCCGGATCATGCGGAACGTCTGCCACCAGTTGGTCTTCAACGACCGGCCCAGCTCCACCAGGTCGGCCGGGGTGGAGCTGAGACCGGCGGCGGTGGAGATGACGATCGGGAAGAAGCAGACCAGGAAGACCAGGAAGACCTTGGGGAACTGACCGAAGCCCATCCACACCACCAGCAGCGGCGCGACGGCCACCTTCGGTACGGCGTTGAGCATCAGCAGCAGCGGGTAGACGGTCCGCTCCAGCATCCGCGAGGCGGTGACGATCAGCGCCAGCGGCACCCCGACCGCGATGGCCAGCAGGAAGCCCAGCAGCGTCTCGGCGAGAGTGACCAGGGTGTTGTCCCACAGGTAGTCGGCCTGCTCGACCATGGCCTGCCCCACCTGCACCGGGGACGGCAGGATGAAGCTCTCCACCTCGAAGACGACCGTGATCGCCCACCACAGGGCGACGGCGGCCACGACGCCGAGCACGGGCGGAAGGTGCTGGAGCCAGCGGGCGTCCGCGCGTGGCTTGTCGGGGCGGGTACGGCGGGGCTCGGTGACCGTCACCGTGCCACCTCCTCGGGGGTCATGAGCAGGTCGTGCAGGCGGGCGCGCAGTTCGCCGAGTTCGGCGGAGTGGCCGTCGTGTCCCAGCGAACGGGGACGGGTGATGTCGATGTCCACGATCTGCCGCAGCCGGCCCGGTCGCGGGCTGAGCACGACGACCCGGTCGGCGAGCAGCACGGCCTCGTCGACCGAGTGCGTCACGAACAGCACCGTCGAGGCGTGTTTCATCTGGAGGCGCTGGAGTTCCACCGTGAGGTCGGCGCGGGTGAGCGCGTCGAGCGCGGAGAACGGCTCGTCCATCAGCAGCACCCGGGGCTGCTGGATGAGGGCCCGACACAGCGAGACCCGCTGCTGCATGCCACCGGAGAGCTCGTGCGGCAGGCGCTTCTCGAAGCCGTTCAGCCCGACCAGTTCGAGCAGCTCGTGCGCGCGGGTCCGGGCGTCCCGCCGGTCCAGTTTGAACACCTGGGTCGGCAGCAGCACGTTGTCGATGACCGACCGCCACGGCAGCAGTGCCGGGCGCTGGAACATGAAGCCGACGTCCCGCCGGGGCCCGCTGATCGGGGTGCCGGCGACGGTTATCTCGCCGGAGGTGGCCGACTGGAGGCCCGCCACCAGCCGCAGCAGGGTGGACTTGCCGCAGCCGGACCGCCCGACGATCGCCACGAACTCGCCGTCGGCGACCTCCAGCGACACATCGCGCAGGGCCTCCACGTCACCGGCCCGGGTGCGGTAGATCTGCGAAACGTTACGAATTCCGATCATGGTTTCGCCCCTCGCGGTGCGCGCGGCAACGGGCCGCGCGCACCGCCGTCGAAGAGGAAGTTACGGCTTTGCGATGTCGTAGACGCCGAGGTCGTCGGCGCTCGGCGTCGACTTGAGGGTCCCGGTGCCGGCGAGCAGCTTGATCATCGCTTCCACTCGCGTCCGGTCGAGCTTTCCGGCCGACCCGCCGTCGACCAGGACGTACGGCCGCATCTCGGTGAGCTCGGCGGCGGCGACCTTCTCGTCGGCCGTCCGGTCGTGCTTCTTGAGCAGCTGGGCGGCTTCCTCGGGGTGTTCCACCGCGTAGACCAGGCCCTTGACCAGCGCCGCCGTGAACTTCTCGACCTCGGCGCGGTCGCTGTCCAGCTTCGTGGCGGAGACCAGCAGACCGTTGCCGTACAGGTCGGGCAGCTTGTCCGCGTACGGCAGCATTGTCACGGTCTTGCCGCCGGCTGCCTTCTCCAGCAACGGCTTGCCCGCGGCGAACTGGCCGATCGCGTCCACCGAGCCGGCGGCGAGCAGCTGCGGCAGCGACTGCGGCGAGGACGGGACGAACTTCACCGACTTCGGGTCGATGCCGGCCGCCTTGGCGTACGCCGGGAAGATGATCATGTTGGTGGAGCCGGAGCTGTCCGCGATGCTGGAGCCGGGCAGCTTCTCCGGCGAGTCGATCGCCTTGTCCAGCGAGGCGATGCCGGCCATCGACTTCTGGTGGATGGCGGCCACCGCGCGCACCGGCATCTTCTCGTTGGCCATCGTGGTGATGACCCCGGAAAGGTCGCCGGTGCCGTAGTCGGCCTGCCCCGACCCGATCAGCTTCATGACGTCGACAGTGCCGGTGCCGGGCTTGATGGTGACGTTGAGCCCGGCCTCCTTGAAGTAGCCCTTCTCCAGGGCGACGTAGGCGTACGAGTCCCGACCGAACGTCCCGAAGGAGGTCAGGTAGGTGACGGAGGCGGCATCGGGGGAATCGGTCTCCTCCGAGCCACCACAGCCGGAGACGGTGAGTGCGAGCGCCGCCGCGGCGACAGCCGCGACGAGACGGTTACGACCTGACATGTGACCTCCTGCGTCGACAGGATTTATCAAATGTCAAACTTCGCGGCCCGTCAAGCCCTCGTTTCGATAACGCCGCCGCCCACCGGCCTCGCACCGGTCCAGGTGGGGAACTGGGTATGCCCGGCAGATGGGCCCCGTGGTCCGGGCCGGCGACCCGCCCCGATCAACGCCTGCGGGCCGACACCGGCCCGGCCCACGCGCCCGGCCGAGGCGCGCCGCGCGTGGGACGCCGGACCCCTGCCCCGGCCGGGCTCACTCCCCGTCGGCGTCCTCGATGCGGATCCCAACGCGCCCGCCAGGGTGTACGACAGGGCGGCGAGGTCCTGCTGCGCGACGATCGCCCCGGCCATGCTCGTCACCCCGCCGATCCCGGCCAGGACGCAGTTGGCGAACCGGGTGCCCGTCACCGTCGCCTGGGAGAACTGCGCCCCGGTCAGATCGCAGTCGGTGAACCGGGCCCCGCGCAGGTCGGCGTTCTGGAAGTCCGCCCGGGTCAGGTTGCACCCCTCGAACGCCACGCTGGAGAAGTCCGTGAACCGCCACGACGACAGGTCCAGCCGGCAGTCCGAGATCGTCACGTCCCGCACCGCGCCGTTGATCCACTGCACGCCGGTCATCCGCGCCGTCGACAGCCGCACCCGCAGCATCGACGACTTCTCCGCCCGCAGGTTCGCCAGGTTCGTGCTCTCGAACAGGCAGTCGGCGAACCTCGCCCCCTCCAGCCGGGCACCGCTCAGGTCCGTGCCCCTGAACCGGCACTGCGCGAACTCGGCCCCGTCCGCCGATCGCCCCGACAGGTCGAGATCGAAGAACCCCAACCGACTGAACGTGGCCTCGTCCTCGACGGCGGCGCTCTCCGCGGTCGCCAGCTCCAGTGACGGCGGTGGCTTCGGCTTCACCGGCGCCCGCCACCGGCCGGAATCACGACGCGACGATCGCACAACCATCCCCGCAGGCTAGCCGAGTGCCGAGGCCGAATCCCGCACTAGCGGTTCATATCACGCAACACCAATCGAACATTCTCGACGTCCCGTTGCATGGCGGCGATCAACTCCTCGATCGAATCGAAGCGCTCGGGAACGCGTACCCGCTCGACGAAGTCGGTGGTCACCGTCTGGCCGTAGAGGTTGGCGGAAACGTCGAGCACGTGTGGTTCCACGGTGCGCCGGCGGCCCGCGAAAGTGGGGTTCCGGCTGATCGATATCGCGGCGGGATAGCGGACACCCCCGGCCATGCCCCCGTCGGACCAACTCCTGTCCACCACCGTGAACCAACCCGCGTAGATACCGTCGCCGGGCACCACCGAATGCTCGCCGAGGGCGAGGTTCGCCGTGGGAAAGCCGAGGCCGTTCCCCCGGCCCTCGCCGTGTACGACCACCCCCGCCACCCGGTGCGGGCAGCCCACCGCCTCCGTCGCCGCGGCCACGTCACCCGCCAGCAGTCGTTCCCTGACGTACGCCGCGGACAGCCGGTCCGGCTGTCGCCGCCCGGACGGGTCGACGGCGTGCACGGCCACCCCGGTACGCCGGCCCACCGCAGCCGGATCGCCCCCGCCGCCGCCGGCGACGGCCGCCGGGTCGAGCACCAACGCCACCGCCGGCAACTTCGCCACGAGGCCGGCGACCGTCGACTCGTCCCAGCCGCCTCGCGCCGACGGGACGGCGAGCGGCTGCACACACATCGCGTCGACGCCGAGGCCCGCGAGCAGTCGCCCGGCGTCCTCGACGGCGGCGGCCTCGGCCGGCGAGGGCACCAGGAGCAGCAGCACGCAGGCCACCCCGAGGCGACGGGCCTCCGCGACGCCGCTCCACACCAGCCGGTCGCCTCCGAGCTGCGATCCGTCGCACACGGCAAGGACGCACGGGCCCACATCGGAAGGTACGTCTGAGACGCCTCGCCAGATACGCACCGCGCCACCCTACCGGCCTGACGGGGCGGCCCCGCCGAGCTCGGCGAGCGGCGGGGGCACGCCCGGCAGCGGTCGAGCCGGTCAGGCGTCGCGCGGGGCGTACATGATGACGGCGACGCCGAGCAGGCAGATGGCCGCGCCGGCCAGGTCCCACCGGTCGGGGCGGAACCCGTCGACGAACATGCCCCAGGCGAGCGAGCCGGCCACGAACACCCCACCGTAGGCGGCCAGGATGCGGCCGAAGTTCGGGTCGGGTTGGAAGGTGGCCACGAAGCCGTAGGCACCGAGGGCGATCACGCCGGCGGCGACCCACCACAGGCCGCGGTGTTCGCGCCAGCCCTGCCACACCAGCCACGCGCCGCCGATCTCGGCGAGCGCGGCGAGGGCGAACAACAGCAGCGAACGGAGGACGGTCACCTGCCGGACCGTACCCCAGCCGCCCCCGCCCGCCCCGCACCGTGACCCCCGGTGGGGCAGGTCAGCGACCCAGCAGGCGCTTCACGGCCCGGCGGAGGCGGGCGCGCAGGCCCGGCCTGGCCGGGGTCACCAGGACCGGGGCCGAGCCGTCGGCCGCGCAGCGGAAGGTCAGCGGCAGGCGGACGTCCTCGGTCCATCCGTTCTCGGTGAGCCGCGCCTGCAGGGTCCAGGTGCCCTCGGTCCGGCCGGCGTTGAGAGTGGCGAAGTCGAGCCGGGCGGTGGCGTGGTGCACGAGGTGCACCCGCCCCGGCCCGGCCGACGGGACCGGCTCCTCCTCGGCGCGCTGGTCGACCGGCAGGAAGAACTCCTCCCCGCCGTCCTTGCGCCGCGCGACGACGTCGAGCCGGGCCTTGGACCGTCGGTCCGTGACGTCGAGCAGGTCGGGGTCGACGCCGTCGACGGGCAGCGCGAGCCGGTGCCGCCCGTCGGAGACGACGAGGGTGACCGGCTGGTCGCCGGACTCCAGGTGGGCGGTGACGGTCAGGGTGACGGCGGACCCGGCCGGCAGGTGCTCGTCGACCCGGGCGCGGACCCGGACCCCCGTCTCCCACTCGGCGAGCCGTCGCAGCTCGTCCAGCCGGTCCCGCGCGGTGAGGGACGCGATCGCCCGTTGCAGCGGCGGCAGCCCGGCTGCGACGCCCGGCGCGAAGCGCTCCCGGATCACCTTCCCGCACTCCAGCGCCACCTGGGCCGCCCAGTCCTGCGGGGCCTCCAGCAGCCGTTTCCCGCGCAACCGGCTGATCATCTCGTTACGCAGCCAGCGCCGGTGCAGCTTGTCGCGCAGCGGGCCCGGCTCGGTGTGCGCGTCGACGATGTCCAGCGCCTCGCGGAGGTTGGCGTAGTAGCCGGCCGGGTCGAACCTGCCGGCGGTCACGTTGCCCGCGTCCTCCCGCCGGAGGTGGTGGTAGCAGACGTAGTCGGCCAGCACACAGGTGCGCCGGGACAGGAACAGCGCCCTGGTCACCATGGCGTGGTCCTCCAGCCGGCGAGGACCCTCCGGAAACCGGATCTCGTGTTCGTCGAGGAAGGACCGGCGGAACAGCTTGTGCGCGGTCAGGCTGTCGATCAGCGGCGAGTTGTCCAGGGTCGCGTCGGCGCGGTCCCTGCGGAACAACTCGCGGGGCACCGACCGGCCGTGCCCGGCCATCTTGCCGACCACGATGTCGGCGTCGTGCTCGGCGGCGCGGGCGTGCAGACGCTCCAGCGCCTCATCGCCGAACCAGTCGTCGTCGTCGGCGAAGAAGACGTACTCCCCCCGGGCGTGGGCGACGCCGATGTTGCGCGGCCGGGACGGCCAGCCGGAGTTCTCGGTGTGCAGCACGCGGATGTGCGGGTGGACGGCGGCCAGCTCGTCCAGCCGGGCGGGCGTCGTGTCGGTGGAACCGTCGTCGACGAACACCGCCTCGAACTCGCCGGGCGGCAGCGACTGGCGCAGCAGCGAGGCGACCAGCTTCTCCAGGTAGGGCCCGGAGTTGAACGCCGGCACCACGACGCTGACTTTAGGAACAATCGCATTGACGTTCATCGAATTCCTCCCCGTGGGGTCCGCGAGCCGCTGATCGGACGCGAACACCATCATGGACCGTCGGGCGCGCCGCGTGTTGTCGCATTCGTGTCCTGGCCTTTTATACGGATCAAATCTCCCGTTCTCAGCCCGGGGAGGTTGGCCCACGTCCGGGACGGAAACAACGACGGACCGCCGGACCGGGCCGACTGCTGCCGACGGGCTGACTGGCTGACGACAATTGCCGCGATGCGATCTGGTTGGGCGGGCCTGGTAGGGGAATCACCCCACTCGTACCACGCAGCAGCGACGAGGAGGAATGGGACTGTGAGCCACGACCAACACGACCGGCAGGACCCCCAGGAGCAGTTCCGCACCCCGGGCGAGCAGATCGGCGGACGGCAGTCCGCCCCCGGGAAGACCTGGCAGATGCCCGACGCCCCCGACCACGGCGAGGAGAGTTACCGGGGCACCGGCCGGCTGACCGGCAGGCGGGCCGTCGTCACCGGCGGCGACTCCGGCATCGGCCGGGCCGTCACCCTCGCCTTCGCCCGCGAGGGCGCGGACGTGCTGATCACCTACCTGCCGGAGGAGAAGGCCGACGCCGAGGAATCGGCCCGACTGGTACGCGACGCCGGTCGCACGGCGGTGACCGTGGCGGGCGACATCCGCGAGGAGGCGCACTGCCAGGAGATCATCCGGCGGGCCGTCGACGAGCTCGGCGGCCTGGACATCCTGGTGAACAACGCCGCCCACCAGATGTCGCAGGCCGGCGGGATCACCGACATCAGCACCGAGCAGTTCGACCGGGTGCTCAAGACCAACCTGTACGCGATGTTCTGGCTCTGCAAGGCGGCGGTGCCGCACCTGGCACCCGGCGCGACGATCATCAACACCGCTTCGATCCAGGCGTACCAGCCCTCCCCCGACCTGTTGGACTACGCCACCACGAAGGCCGGCATCGTCAATTTCACCAAAGGGCTGGCGCAGAACCTGGCGGACCGGGGGATCCGGGTCAACTGTGTGGCGCCCGGCCCGGTCTGGACCCCGCTGATCCCGGCGACCATGCCCCGGGAAAAGGTCGATTCGTTCGGTGCGGACGTGCCGCTGGGCCGGGCCGGCCAGCCGGCCGAGCTGGCACCGGCGTACGTCTTCTTCGCCTCCCAGGAGTCCAGCTACGTCACCGGCGAGGTGCTCGGGGTGACCGGCGGCAAGCTGCTGGCATGACCGGCAGCCGACCGCCGGAGGTCGTGTGAGCGGCGGCCGCCACGGGTAAACCAGGATCATGGGATTGCTGCATACGTCGCCGCCACCGCCCCGCGCAACAGAAGTACGCCGCTGGGCCCTGTCCACCGGAGCGGAGCTACGCGGCCTCCGCGCGTCCCTGCACGAGGCGTTCACCGGGCATGCCCTCGCCGAGAAAGAGGAGCTCGACGGCATCCCCGAACGGGTCGTGCTGGTCGCCACGGAGCTGGCCACCAACGCCCTGCTGCACGGGCTGCCGCCGACCACGGTCCGGCTGCTGCGCGACGAGGACGTGTTCATCCTCGACGTCACCGACCACGACCTGACCACCGTGCCCGAGCTGGCCGACACCTGTCCGCTGGGCGCCGGCGGTCGCGGCCTCCAGCTCGCCCGGGCCTTCTCCCTGGAGGTCGGCTGGTACGCCACGGAGGACACGAAGCACATCTGGGCGTCCTTCCCCCGCGGGGAGGCTCAGGACGACGGGCGGTGAGCCGACCGGGGGGCGGCGGGTGGCCGTCAGCAGGCCGGGGACGCGCTGCCCAGACCCAGCGTGGCCAGCACGCCGGTGATCTCCAGGACCCGGCGCACCGCGGGCCGGACGTCGGTGACGGTGAGCCGGCAGCCCTGCTCGGCGGCGCGGGCATGGGCGCGCAGCAGGACCAGGATGCCGGACGAGTCCAGGAACCGGACCCCGGCGAAGTCGACCTCCAGCGCACTCAGCGGCGGGCCGCCCAGGGCGTCGGCCAGGGCCGCCGCCAGCTCACCGGAGGTCGCCAGGTCGATCTCGCCGATCACGACGAGCAGCCCCCGGCCCTCGGTGACCGCGAGCGGGGTGATCGACAGGTGACTGGGCGTCGACCATGGAACGGGCATCGGCGTGGCGGGGCTCAACGAACCACTCCCCCTGATCGGTGACCGGCAGCGGTCCCTCGTGGCAGAAGGCGGGTGCCGGCTCGTTCGCACCAGGGTAGCCGGCACCCGGAGCGATCGCCCCTGGGGCCGCGTGCCAGCCGGCCGGCATGGGCCGCCGTACCGGCCGGAAGGGCGGTGAACAGGGCCTTCGGCTCCACCCCACCGTCTTCCCCGGAACCGGGGGTGACCCCGGGCGGCAGGCGGCGCGATGACACGCGGCGGCCGTGTGCTCGGCGGTGGCATGGGTGTCCTGGAAGCCGGCCGACCCGGGGGGTCCGTGCCCGACGTGGCGGCGCTCACGCCCGGCCCGACCCGGCCCGGCGGTACGGTTTCCGGAGCGGACCGGCACGCGGCCCGCCCCCGAGCCGCCGGCCGAACACCGGGGACCCGAACTAACGGAGGACACCGTGCCGGACGCCGACGAGCTGGTCGCCGACGCCCTCGCGGCGGCGCGCGGCACCGACGTACGCGCGGCGGAGCGGCAGCTCGACCGGCTGGTGGTCGGCGCGGGTGTCGCGGACGGCCCGGCGGCGGTGGACGCCGCCCTGGCGGCCCGCCTGGTGCGTGGCGTGGGCCGGCTCTGGCCCCGGGGCTGGCAGCCGGCGGACCTGGTCCGGATCGCGGCCCGCCGGCTCGGCCCGCCGGCCGGACGGCTGGTGGTCGACCTGGCCGCCGTCGAGCGCCGGGACCTGCCCGGTCCGGTCCCCGGCTGGTGGGACGACCAGCTCGCCGGCCTCGACGCGGTCGTGTGGTGGGACGACGACCGTCGGTACCTGACGTCCTGGGCGGCCCGAGAAGGCACCGACCGGATCGCCGCCCTGCGCGACGCGGTGGACGTGCTGGCGCTGGTCGAGGGGCTGCCCCCGATCGCGGTGCTCCGCCCGCCGCCCGGGACGGCCGCCGCTGCGGCGGCCGTCCCGGCCGGTGGCAGCGGGTCGCGGATGCTCGACCGGGTGCGGGCCCTGCTGGCCAAGGCCGAGTCGACCACCTTCCCGGCGGAGGCGGAGGCGCTGACCGGCAAGGCGCAGGAGCTGATGACCCGGCACAGCCTCGACGTCGCCCTGGTCGCCGCGACCGCCGAGCGGGCCGACGTGCCCGGCGGCGTCCGGCTCGGCACGGAGCCGCCGTACCCGGGGGCGAAGGCGCTGCTGGTGCAGGAGGTGGCGGCGGCGAACCGGTGCGAGTCCGTCTGGTCCGACGACCTGGAATTCGCCACCGTGCTCGGCTTCCCGGCCGACCTGGCCGCCGCCGAGCTGATCTACACGTCGCTGCTGGTGCAGGCCACCGCCGCGATGCTGCGTGGCCGGACCGAGCGCCGGTCCACGGGCGGCAGCCGGCGGACGAAGGCGTACGACGAGTCGTTCCTCAACGCGTTCGCGCTGCGGATCGGCGAACGGCTGCGCTCCGCCACCGACGAGGCGAGCCGGGAGGCGGCCCGGGAACAGGGGGCGGAGCGGCTGCTGCCGGTGCTCGCGTCCCGCACAGAGGCGGTGCGGGAGCGGCTGGACGACCTCTTCCCGGGGGTCACCAGCAAACGGCTCACGGTCGCCGACGAGGAGGGCTGGTCCTCCGGCACCTCGGCCGCCGACCGGGCGTCACTGGACCCGGCCGGCCGCCCGTCCCGGCCACTGCCCGCCGGCCACCGGCCCGCCCGCCCCGGGCCCGCCCGCCGCGCCGACCGCTGATCCGCGCACCGATCGGACCCGCCGGTCCGGCCGCCGGTGGCCCGTGCAGGCCGCCGTCCAGGCGTACCTGCTGGGGCCTCAGGTGTGGACCTTCGGTGCCGAGCGAGGGTCCACACCTGAGCAGGATCCGTCAGGCCCGGCACTCCCGGGCCAGCTTCGGCGGGATGTTCACGAAGGTGGCACTCATCCACTTCACCGGGCTGGCCGATCGGGCGCCCGCGTCGAGCTGCTTCGCGGTGGACGTGATCAGCGCCTCGATCTGCGGGTCCTCGGCCCGGGATGCCTGCTCGCGTACGTCGTCGGCCAGTCCCGCGAGGGTCCGCTTGAGCCGGGCGTCGAGCTCCTCGTTCGTCGCCTCGTCGCGGGTGGCGTCCGCCGAGTCCGCGACGATCTTCTTGCTCCCGGTGAGGATCAGCTTGTCGACCGCGCGGCAGACCTCGTCGGTGTTGGCGGCCGTGACGGCGGACGGCGACTCCGACGGGGTCGGCGCGGCGGTCCCGGTCGGCGCGGTCGAGGCGCTGGTGGCGGGTGCGGCGGCCGGCTCTGTGCCGTCCTCCGCCGACTGGCAGCCGGCGGCGAGCGCCGCCAGCGTCAGCAGGGCGGTGGCACGGAGGGCGGTCACGGCATGACGAGACATGTTCTCCCCGTTCGGTTGTGGACCGTCCCAGCATGCCGGACGATGTCACGGACCGTGCCCATCGGCACGGGGGCACGCCCACCGGCCGGCTGCGGGACACGGCCACCCGCGCGGGACACCGGCCATCGGCACGCAGCACGCCGGGCCGGCGATGGCCGGCCCGGCGCGGGTACGAGCTGGTTCAGCTCTTGAAGGCGTCCTTGATCTTCTCGCCAGCCTGCTTCAGCTTGGCGCCGGCCTGGTCGTTGCGACCCTCGGCCTCCAGCCGCTCGTTGTCGGTGGCCCGCCCGGCGCCTTCCTTCAGCTTGCCGGCCGCGTTCTCGGACGTGTTGGCGATCTTGTCGTCGATACCCATGCGAACCTCCAGCGTTGCGGTTTTGCCTGTTCTCCGACGCCCTGGATGTACCCCGCCGCCCGGTCGCCCAACCATCCCCGCCGGGCAAAACTCACCCACGGTGACGGGCTCGACGACCCGGTCCGCGCCGGGCCGGTCGGCTGCGGAGTTGGCGGCGGTCCGGGGGCCGGACCGGCCGGGTCAGGGCTGGGTGGGGTGCGCCGGCCGGAAGCGGCGCAGGCGGAGGCTGTTGGCCACCACGAAGACCGAGGAGAAGGCCATCGCGGCACCGGCGATCATCGGATTGAGCAGGCCGGCGGCGGCCAGCGGCAGGGCGGCCACGTTGTAGGCGAAGGCCCAGAACAGGTTGCCCTTGATGATCGCCAGGGTGCGGCGGGACAGCCGGATCGCGTCCACGGCGGCGGTCAGGTCGCCCCGGACCAGCGTCAGGTCGCTCGCCTCGATCGCCACGTCGGTGCCGGTGCCCATGGCCAGGCCCAGATCGGCCTGGGCCAGGGCGGCGGCGTCGTTGATCCCGTCGCCGATCATGGCCACGGTCCGGCCCTCGGCCTGGAGCCGCTTCACCACGTCCACCTTGTCGGCGGGCAGCACCTCGGCGGTCACCTCGGCGATGCCGACCTCGGCGGCCACCGCCTTCGCCACCGTGGCGTTGTCGCCGGTGAGCAGCACCGGGGTCAGGCCGAGGGCGCGCAGCCCGGCGACCGCCGCCGCGCTGGTCGGCTTGACCGCGTCGGCCACCGCGAGCACGCCCCGGGCACGCCCGTCCCAGCCGGCCAGCACGGCCGTCCGCCCGGCGGCCTCCGCGCCGGTCACCGCCCGTTCGACCTCCTCCGGTACGTCGAGTCCGCGCTCCCGCAGCAGCCGCAGCCGGCCGACGGTCACCTCGCGGCCCTCGACGGTCCCGGTGACGCCGAGCCCTTCGACGTTGGCGAAGCCGGTGACCGGGGCGAGCGGCCCCGCGTCGGCGGCCCCGGCGGCGACGGCCCGGGCGATCGGGTGCTCGCTGGCGGCCTCCAGCGCCCCGGCCAGCCGCAACAGCTCGGCGGCGTCCCCGCCGTCGGCGGGGAGCACGTCGACCAGGGTCATCCGCCCGGTGGTGACGGTGCCGGTCTTGTCCAGCACCACGGTGTCCACCTGCCGGGTGGACTCCAGCACCTCCGGGCCCTTGATCAGGATGCCGAGCTGGGCGCCCCGCCCGGTGCCGACCAGCAGCGCCGTCGGCGTGGCCAGGCCGAGGGCGCACGGGCAGGCGATGATCAGCACCGCCACGGCGGCGGTGAACGCGGCGGTGGGGCCGGCCCCGGAGCCGAGCCACCAGCCCAGCGTGCCGGCGGCCAGCGCGATCACGATCGGGACAAACACCCCGGAGATCCGGTCGGCCAGCCGCTGCACGGCCGCCTTGCCGGTCTGGGCCTGCTCGACCAGCCTCGCCATCTGGGCCAGCTGGGTGTCGCCGCCGATCCGGGTCGCGGTGACCACCAGACGGCCGCCGGCGTTCACGGTCGCGCCGACCACAGTGTCGCCGGGGCCGACCTCGACCGGGACGGACTCGCCGGTGAGCATGCTGGCGTCGACGGCCGACGTGCCGTCCTCGACCACCCCGTCGGTGGCGATCTTCTCGCCGGGGCGGACCACGAACCGGTCCCCCACCGCGAGCTGGTCCACCGGGACACGGGTCTCCACCCCGCCGCGCAGCACGGCGACGTCCCTGACGCCCAGCTCCAGCAGGGCGCGCAGCGCCGTCCCGGCGGTCCGCTTGGACCGCGCCTCGAAGTACCGGCCGGCGAGGAGGAACGCGGTCACCCCGGCGGCGGCCTCCAGGTAGATGTTGCCGGCTCCGTCGGTGCGGGTGATGTCGAACCGGAACGGGTGGGTCATGCCGGGCATCCCGGCGTCGCCGAGGAACAGCGCCCACAGCGACCAGCCGAACGCGGCCAGGGTGCCCAGCGAGACGAGCGTGTCCATGGTCGCCGCGCCGTGCCGCAGGTTGATGAGCGCGGCCCGGTGGAAGGGCAGGCCGCCGTAGACCACGACCGGGGCGGCCAGGGTCAGCGACAGCCACTGCCAGTAGTCGAACTGCCAGGCCGGGACCATGGCAAGCACGATCACCGGCACGGCCAGCGCGACCGACACCCACAGCCGGGTACGCAGTCCGCGCAGCTCGTCGACCGGCTCGGCGGCGGGCTCCGCACCGGCCCGGGCGGGCGGGGGCGGCACGACGGCGGTGTACCCCGTCTTCTCCACCGTGGCGATCAGGTCGCCCGGGGTGACGTCGTTTGCGTACGAGACGGAGGCCTTCTCGGTGGCGTAGTTGACCGTGGCGGTCACGCCGTCCATCCGGTTGAGCTTCTTCTCGATCCGGGCGGCGCAGGACGCGCAGGTCATCCCGCCGATCGCCAGTTCGATCCGGTTCGCTGCAACCTGCAACGGCCGCGTGGGCGAAGTCATCGCAGCCCTCCTGTCAGTTGTGCCCGTGCCCGGGGACCCCGTGCCCGGCACCCGCGCTCGGGGTGCCGGTGGCGGTCGGGGCGGTGGCGGTCGGGCTGGTGGTGGCGGCCGGCGTGCTCGTCGCCGGGCCGGTGGGCACGGCGGGGACGCCCACGACGACCGTGAACTCGGCCGTGTGCACCGCCCCGCCGTGTCGGAAGTCGAGGTAGAGCCGGTACGCGCCGGCCGAGGGGAACTCCGCGGAGAACGTCACCGCCGGCCCGGCCGGGGTCCGCCCGTCCCCGGGTGCGCCCTCGGGATGCACGTGCAGGTAAGCCAGGTCCCCCTGGCGCAGCGCCACCAGGTGCCCGTACGCGCCGAGGTAGGGCTGCAGGTCGGTGACCGGCGTGCCGTCCCGGCTCACGGTCAGGGTCAGCTCGGTGGCGCGGCCCGGCTGCGGCGAGCCGGCCAGGGCGACGGTGTAGCCGTCGGCCGTGGCGCTGGTCGCCGGCGCGGGCAGCGGCCGGGTGTCGACCGGGCCGGGCACGGTGACGTCGACGCCGAGGGTCAGCGCCGGGCCGCCGGTGGGGGTGAAGTCCGCGAACGCGCGCCAGACGCCCGGGCCGCCGAGCGGGGAAGCGACCCGCCAGGTGCCGTCCGAAGCCAGCTCCGGGTGGACGTGCCGGAACCCGGAGAGGTCCCGCCGCGCGACGATCAGGTGCATCCGCTTGTCGTGCGCGACGTCGTAACGGGTGACGGGGGCATTGTCGGGGCCGGTGATCCGGAAGGCGAACTCGCCGGCCGGCGCGGCCACCGGGGCGAGGGTGTAGCCCCGGTCGGAGACGAGCAGCCCGCCGGGCAGGTGGGGCGCGGGATCGTCGGTGGAGGAGTGCGCGCCGCCGGAGGGCTGCGCGGCGCTGCTGTGGTCGGGGTCACCGGCATCGTGGCGGGTCTCGGCGGCCGGGGCGACGGGGCCGGCCACCCGGCCGACCCCGTACGCCGCGCCGAACACCGCCGCGAGCCCGAGGGCGAAACCGCTCAGCTTCGTCGCCGTGTTCATCGGGTACCTCGGTTCTGTGCGGGCGGCGTCACGCGCCGACGAGGTCGTAACCGGCCTCGTCGACGGCGGCGCGCACGGTGTCGGTGTCCAACGGGCCCTCGCTGGTGACGGTGACCCGGCCGGAGGCCAGTTCCACCTGGACGTCGCTGACGCCCTCGATCCCGCCGACCTCGGCGCTGACCGAGCTGGCGCAGTGCCCGCAGGTCATCCCCTGCACCTGGTACGTCGTGGTGACCATCGCAATTCTCCTCTCCCACCCACGCTACCCCCGGGGGGTAATCGTGAGGCGGACCACAGCCGTCTCCGGCATCAGATACCCATGGGGGGTATCCCCGTCGCAATGACCGTAGCATACCCCCTAGGGGTAGGCTATTCTCGGTGCATGACCGCACCGACGCCCGCCCCGACCCGGGGGTACACCGCCAGCAAGGACCAGTTGCTCGCACGGCTCCGCCGTGTGGAAGGCCAGGTCCGCGGCATCGAAAAGATGGTCGACGAGGACCGCTACTGCATCGACGTGCTCACCCAGATCTCCGCGATCCAGGCCGCCCTCGACAAGGTCGCCCTCGGCCTGCTCGACGGGCACGCCCGGCACTGCATGCACGAGGGCGCGGCCGAGGGCCGGGCCGACGAGATGGCCACCGAGATGATGGCCGCCGTCGGCCGCCTCATGAAGCGCGGCTGACCGCGCCCGCCGGCCTGGCCGGGGGACGGGCCGTAGAGACCCGTCCCCCACCTACAAGACCGCCGACGTCAGAGCCGGGCGAGGATCTTGTTCATGGCGTCGATCTCGCCCTGCTGGGCGGTGACGATCCGCTGGGCCATCACCTTGGCGTCGGCGTTCGTGCCCTTCGCCAGTTCCTCCTTCGCCATGGTGATCGCACCCTCGTGGTGGGCGATCATCATGGTCAGGAACTGCCGGTCGAACTCGGCGCCGGTCGCGCCCGCCAGCCTGGTCAGGTCTGCGGCGGACATCATCCCGGGCATGCCGTGGTCCATCCCCGGCATGTCGTGCCCGGGACCGTCCGACGGGACGGGGCGGCCCCACCCGGCGAGCCAGCCGGTCATGGTCGCGATCTCCGGCCCCTGGGCACCCTTGATCTCAACGGCGAGGTGCTTGACCTCGGCGTCGGCGGCCCGGGTGTCGGCCAGCTCGGCCATCTCCACCGCCTGCCGGTGGTGCGGGATCATCATCTGGGCGAACATCACGTCGGCGTCGCCGAACGTGGCCGATCCGCTGGCCGGTGCGCCGCCGGTCGCGGCGGGCTGCGTGTCGTGGCCGGAGGAGGCGTGGTCGGCGGAGCCGCAGGCGGTCAGGGCCAGGGCGGCGGCGAGCGCCCCGCCGGCCAGTGCGACGCGGCGCGCGATGGTACGAGTGGTCACGGTCTGGATCCTTCGGTGTCGAGTGCGTACGCGGGCAGGACGGGGACACGGGTCGCCGGCAGCAGAGGCCGGGCGCCCGCGTCGGGGCGTCCTACGTGCGCGACACCGAGGTCTCGGCCAGCCGCAGGCCGATCGGCCGGGGCGGTGGGGCACGCGGACCGGCGGGCGGCCCGCCCAGCCGACGGGCGGACGGGCCGACCGCCCGCACCCCGCTGAGCAGGAGCACGGCCACGAACAGCGCCAACGCGAGCGCCCCGAGCACAGCCAGACAGATGCTCCAGCCGGGCGGCCCGGCACCTGGATCGCCGGCGGGCAGCAGCCGCGTGGACGAGCACCCCGCCATCGGACAGCCCTCGGGCAACACCCGCACCGCGCCCACCCGCGTCACGCCGACCCGGAGCACGGCGCCTTCCCCCACCTCGGCCACGGAAGAGGCCGCGCCGACCACGCCGGCCACAGGAACGGCCACGCCGGTCAAGGCGGCCACGGGGAGGGCAGCGCCGACCACGGCGGCCACAGGAACGGCCGCGTCGACCATGGGGAAGGCAGCGCCGACCACGTCGGTCATGGCGGAAGCGTCGCCCGTCGCGGCGGCGTGGGAGGAGGCTGCCAGGTGCGCGTCGGGAGGCCCGGCCCGGTCGTGACCGCCGTGGTCCCCGCCGCCGTGGGCGCCGTGGCCGAGGGTGTGCATCGCGGCCAGCCCGACCAGGGTGCAGACCAGCAGCGCGAGCCGGGCCCACCGCCCGGCAGTCAGCACCGTCGCCATCCGCACCCGGTCCACGCTAGCCGGTCCGGCGGGACGCCCGGGCCGAACACGCCACGGGCGGCCGCACCGCCGCCCACCGGTCCCGGCCGGCGCGGTGACCTGCCCCCGCACCCAGGGCGGGACGATCGACCCGGAGGCCAGTCGGGGGCATGTTCCGGCGGGCAGGCCGACGCGCGATCGGCGTTCCCAGGTGGGGATGGCTACCATTCCGGGCGATGGTTGTCCGGATTCCGCATCGCCCGCCCCGCGCACCCCGCCGGGTGGCGCCGACCCGGCGGCCGGTGCCGGGCCGCCGCGCCGTCCCACCCCGTGTTCTCCATGCGTGACGGCGCGGGCACCGTCCCCGCCAAAGTCCGGCCGGACGGGCCGGGCCGGGCCGGACGACGGGAACGCTGAACCGCCCGGTACACCGGGCCGCACCCCGCGCTGACACCGTTTGGAGACCGTCGATGGGCGCCGACCACACCCGACCGGCCCCGCCCACCCCACCCGGGGTGCGGCGGGTCCTCGTCGCGACCGTGGTGCCGCTCTTCGTGATCACCGTGATCGCGGCGATCGTCCTCTGGCCCCGCGACGGGGGCCCGCGGGGCGACGGCAGCGCGGCGGTGCCCCGGTACCACGGCACGGTGACCCGGGTGGTCACCGAGGCGTGCCCGCCGCAGCCGGAGACGCCGGAGGACAGCTCGGGCGGGCCGGGCGCGCAGGACGGCCCGTGCGGCACGGTCACCGTACGGGTGGAGCAGGGGCCGGACGCGGGGCAGCAGGTCGAGACGCCGGTCCCGACCGGTCCCGGCGCGCCCACCGTCGCGGTCGACGACCGGATCGTCCTGGTCGAGCTGACCGACCCGGCCGACCCGTCGGCGAGCGCCTACAACATCGCCGAGCACCAGCGCGGCACCCCGCTGGTGTGGCTGGCGGTGGTGTTCGCGCTGGCGATCGTCGCGTTCGGCCGTTGGCGAGGGCTGGCCGCCCTGGCCGGCCTGGCCGCCACCTTCGCCATCCTGCTGACGTTCGTGCTGCCCGGGATCGGTGCCGGCGGGTCACCGCTGCTGATCGCCATCGTCGGCTCGGCGTTGATCATGTTCGTGGTGTTGTATCTCACTCACGGGGTGAGCGCGCAGACCTCCGTCGCCGTCCTCGGCACCCTGGGCAGCCTGGTGCTCACCGGCGTCCTCGGCACCCTGGCCACCGCCGCCACCCACCTCACCGGGTACGGCAGCGAGGACGCCACCACCCTGTCGATGTTCCGGGGCGACGTGGACCTGCACGGCCTGCTGCTGGCCGGCATCATCATCGGCTCGCTCGGGGTGCTCGACGACGTCACGGTCACCCAGGCGGCCACGGTGACCGAGCTGGCGCACGCCAACCCGGGGCTGTCCCGGTTGCAGCTCTACCGGGCGGCCACCCGGGTCGGCCGGGCACACATCGCGTCCACGGTGAACACCATCGTGCTGGCGTACGCGGGCGCGTCGCTGCCGCTGCTGCTCCTGCTCACCGCCGATTCCCGCCCGGTGACCGAGATCCTGACCACCGAGTTCATGGCTCAGGAGATCGTCCGCAGCGCCGTCGCCACACTGGGCCTGATCGCCGCCGTGCCGCTGACGACCGGGCTGGCCGCAATGGTCACCGCGGCGGGCCGGGCCGCCACGGCCCGACCCGGCCGGCCGGGCGGCGACGGGGACGTGCCAGCCTCGCGTACCCCCGGCGCCGGCCGGCACCCGGCGGAGCGGGACCTCGCGCTGGAGGCGCTCAGCGGTGGGCGGCCCGACGACCGGTTTCCGGGCGGGCCGGCCCGCCCCACCGATCCCCCGGCCCGGTGGGCCGGCCGAGAAGGGAGCACGGACAGCGCATGGTGACACTCCGCAGCGTGACCGAGAGTGGCGGCACGCGTGAGAACCGCGTCACCGACTACCGAAAGCAATTGCAAAATGACGCTTTTAGTCGGCATCCGGACGTAGATCCCCACGAGGACTGTCGGGTAACCTCGCTGCCGGTCACCGCCGAAGGCGCGCAGCGGCGCCTGCGGTGCCGCCGCCCAATCGCCGCGAGGCGAACCGGGGACCCAGGTACCTGGGGTGAATCCGCGACAGCGGTAGGGGCCACTTCCGCCCCGAACCCGTCAGCTAACCCGGTCGGCGGTCGATGGAAGGGAACACTGTGACGGCACCCCTGCGCCGCTGGCTGGCACCCGTGGCGGCCGTGTTCGCCGCGCTGGCGATCCTCGCCGGGCCGGCCATCCCGGCGCTGGCCGCGCCCTCCACCCCCAAACCCTCGGGGCACGAGGAGGACGACGAGCCCAAGCTGATCACCGACGTCATCGAGGCCGCCAACCGGGACTACACCCAGGCCAAGGCGAAGCTCGACAAGTCCAAGAAGCGCCAGCTCCAGCTCGCCCAGGAGGTGAAGCTGGCCGAACAGGAGCTGGAAGCGCTCGCCCCACAGATCAGCGAGATGGCCGCCCAGTCGTACCGGACCGGGCGGATCGGCCCGATGGCGGTGCTGCTGGAAAGCGGCGCCCCGGACTCGTTCGTCGAGCGCGCCACCGCCCTCGACCAGCTCAATATGATCAACGCTCGGAAGCTGGGCGAGGTCAACGACGCCAAGGAGCGGGCGGAACAGGCCAAGATCGCGGTCGACGCCGAGATCCGCGAGCAGCAGAAGCAGACCGCGATCATGGCGAAGAAGAAGCACGACGCCGAGAAGTCCCTCGCACTGGTCGGCGGCAAGGGCTTCACCGGCGGACTGGTCAACGCCACGTCCCCGGTCGCGAAGATCGCGCCGGGCCGGGGCTCGGATGGCGACTGGCCCCCCGAGTCGTGCAGCGAGAACGACCCGACCACCTCCGGCTGCATCACGTCGCGCACGCTGCACGCGTACAAGGAGACCAAGAAGGCCGGTTTCCACCGGTTCGTCGGCTGCTACCGCCCGGGCGGGCCGTGGGAGCACCCCAAGGGCCGGGCCTGCGACTGGTCGCTGCAGAACAGCGGGTTCGCCCCCTGGCACAACAACGACACCCGGATGTACGGCAACAACCTCGCCGCGTTCCTCATCCGCAACGCCGACCGGCTCGGCATCTACTACGTCATCTGGAACCGGCAGATCTGGTTCCCGGCGACCGGCTGGAAGTCCTACAGCGGACCCTCCGACCACACAGATCACGTACACATGTCGCTGCTCTGACGACGCCGCCACGCGATCGAGGGCCGTCCCACACACCTTGCGGGGCGGCCCTCGTCGTGTCGCGGTCCCACGAGCGCCTCAGGCGGCGGCCGGGGCCGCCCGGGTGGTCGGGGCGGCCCCCTGGAGCGGGGCGGCTCCCGGGGACGGGGTGATTGCGTCCTGGGCGGCCAGGGCGGAGGCGGCCGGGGCCGGAGCGCCCGGGGCCGCGGTGACGGCCGGGACGGAGCCGGCGGGCACCGCGGCCACCGTCCGCGCCTCGCCCGCGCTGAGCCGGTACGACATCCCGACCACCGCGCACCGCCCGGCGGTGACCTCGGCGGCCAGCACGGACGAGTTGGCGAGCATCGCCTCGACGGTCTGCGCGATGTGGATGTCGACGATCCCGTTGATGTCCTCGACCCCGCGCTCGGCGGCCCGGCGCAGGCTGGGCACCACGGCATCCACCACGGCCCGCAGGTGGCCGACGGGCGGGGTTCCGGTGCTGGCCGCCGCCCGGGCCGCCTGCACGGCGCCGCAGGAGTCGTGGCCGAGCACCACCACCAGCGGGGTGCCCAGCACGGTCACCGCGTACTCCACGCTGCCCAGCACCTCGGGGCCGACGGTGTGCCCGGCGGTGCGGACCACGAAGAGGTCGCCCAGTCCCCGGTCGAAGATGATCTCGGCGGCCAGCCGGGAGTCGGAGCAGCCGACGATCACCGCGAACGGGTGCTGGCCGTCGGCGACGGCCGCCCGGTGGCCGGCGTCCTGGTTCGGGTGACGCGGCACGCCGGTGACGAACCGGTGGTTTCCGGCGTGCAACTCCGCGAGAGCCCGATCCGGAGCGAGCGGGCCGAGATCGCCCGGGCGAGCGGCTGGCAACGGTTCGACCCGCTCCAACCCCGCCTCGGCCATCGACATGCTCAAATGATCCATGCCCCACCACCTCACCCTTCGGCCACACGACCAGCTCCCCCACCGTCACACGCAGCTAAAGGCACGTCAAGCGTTACGTGATACGCATTTCATACGTTGAGAAATCCTTGCGCCCGGGCCCGATGCGGCAGTGGCGCGCGAAGACCGCCCCCGCGCCCCGGTCCGGCCGGGACCGCAGGGGTATCCGGCCGCCCAGGGGAGTGCGCGGGACGGCGCCGCCATAGCATGTCGGACATGACGACGACGGCTGGCGCGAACGGGAGCACCCGGAACTGGACGTTCCTCACCAACCACGCGCACGTGCTGCTCGCCATCGCCCGGAACCCGACAGCCCGGCTACGCGACGTCGCGGACGAGGTGGGTGTCACAGAACGCGCAGCCCAGGCGATCGTGGCGGACCTGGAGGCCGGCGGTTACCTCCGGCGTACCCGGGTGGGCCGGCGCAACGAGTACACGGTCAACCCGCGCGGCCACTTCCGCCACCCTGCCGAGTCGGACCGTCAGGTCGGCGACCTGCTCGCCCTCTTCACCGGGGAGCAGGCCGAGAGGTCCGCCGACTCCTGAGCCGCCGGAGGCCGTGTCCCCGCCCGGGGCGGCGCGGCGGTACTCTCTGCCGGTGCGCGGGAGTTACCCGGCCAGGGGGATGGCAGTGAACGGGCGTACCCGGTGGGCGCGGTCCGTGCTCCTGTGTGGACTCGCGGCGGCGCTACTCGGCATCGCCGTCCCGCCCCCCGGGCCTGCATCGGCCGCCCCGGCCTGCGGGCCGAGCGGAAACCCCGCACCCACCGAGACTCCCTGGGCGCTGTCCCGGTTGGACCCGGCTGCGGCGTGGCGGATCACCCGCGGCGAGCGCGTCACCGTGGCGGTCATCGACTCCGGCGTCTCGGCCACCCACCCGCTGCTGCGCGGTCAGGTGCGCCCCGGGCGGGATTTCAACAACCTGCCCACGCACGAGGGCCAGTGTGACGAGGCCGGGCACGGCACCATGGTCGCCGGCATCATCGCCGGCCGGGAGGGCACCGGCTCGCCGTTCACCGGCATCGCCCCGGCCGCCCGCATCCTGCCCGTACGCGTGCTGCCCGACACCAAGCGCACCAACGACGAGAACCTGCCGGCGCAGATCGCCCAGGCCATCCGCTGGGCCGTCGACCAGGGTGCCGACGTGATCAACCTGTCGCTGGTCACCCTGCCCCGCCCGGAGCTCGCCGCCGCCGTCGAGTACGCCTTGGACAACGAGGTCGTCGTGGTGGCCGCCGCCGGCAACCGGCAGGAGCAGCAGCAGAACCTGCCCGCGTACCCGGCGGCCTACCCGGGGGTCATCGCCGTCGCCGGGGTCGACGAGCAGGGCGGCCACGTCGGCAGCTCGGTCAGCGGCGACTACGTGGACATCGCCGCGCCGGGGCTGAACATCCTCGGCCCCGCGCCCCGGGGGCAGGGGTACCTTGCCGAGCCGCAAGGCGGCACCAGCTTCGCCGCCGCGTACGTCTCCGGCGCAGCCGCGCTGGTCCGCGCCGCGTACCCGGGCCTCAACCCGGAACAGGTCGCCGCCCGACTCACCCGCACGGCAGACAACCCGCCGGACGGGCACAACGCCCAGATCGGGTACGGGGTGGTGAACCCGTACCGGGCGGTGACCAGCCTGCTCGGCACCCGCGCCGACCCGCCGCCGGGGGCCCTCGCCGCGCCGGACCCGCCCCGGGACCCGCTGGGCTGGCAACGGTCCGTGGCGGTCTGGGTGGCCGTGGTGGGCGCGTTGCTGGCCGCCGTGCTGCTCGCCGCCAAGCCGATCCTGGTCCGGGGCCGGCGACGCGGCTGGCGCCCCGGCCGCCGGCCCACCCCCGCCTCGTCCCGCTGAGCATGACGGTGCCGGCCCACGCCGAGGCGTGGGCCGGCACCGTCATGCTCACCACCGGACTTGGGCCGGGAGGTCAGCGAAGGATGCCGGGGCCGCCGTCGCCGCCCGCGCCCCAGACGTCCTCGTCCTCCTCCAGCCAGGTGTTGCGCGGCTGTTCCTCCTCGGCGTAGCCGGAACCGCCGTGGCCCGCCCCGGCCATGCCGCCCCGGCCGGCCATCGCGCCGCCCGGTCGACCGGCCCCGGCCTTGCCGCCCGCGCCCCGGCCACCGGCACCGCCCCCCATGCCGGGGGACATCATGCCGCCCACGCCGGCCTTGCCGCCGCCGAGCCGGCCACCCGCGCCCTTCCCGCCCGCGCCGGCCGCCCCGCCGCCCATCATCGGCGGCAGCCCCGGGCTGACCGCCTTGCCGAGCCCACCGCCGCCAGGAATGCCGCCGCCCACGCCGCCGCCGGACAGGCCCGCGCCGCTGCCACCGCCCAGCCCCGAACCACCCAGCCCGCCGCCCGAACCGAGGCCGGTGGTGGTCGGTGCGCCGGCGCCGGCCAGGCCGGTGCCATAGTCGTCGTCCACGCCGGAGCCCGGGTAGTCGGTGTCGGGGAGGTTCCCCGTGCCGGTGCCCGGGGTGGACAGGTCGGGGTGGGCGGTCGACCCGAGGTCCGGGCCGCCGCCGAGGTCCGGCATCCCGCCGACGTCGGCCGAGGGAGCACCGCCGATCCCGCCGGTGTCCGGCATCCCGCCGACCTTCGGCACCTTGCCGCCGCCACCGCCGCCCGGGCCATCCCCCAGGTCGGGTATGTCCGGCTTGAGATCCGTACGGGTGCCCCCGCTCCCCGAGGTCGGGGCCTCCATCGTCCGGTCCTTGAAGTTGTCGTTCACCTCGTTGTAGACCTCGCGGGCCTCGCCCTCCTGGTCGGAGAACCAGCCGGTCACCCAGTCACCGAGCTTGCCGAGCTGTTCGACGGGCCAACTACCCATCAGGTCCGCCTTGACCCGGGTCTCGAAGAGCCCGATCCCAAGGGTGACCTCGCCGTTACGGGCCGCCATGACGTCACCGACGCAGGCCGCCGGGATCGGCATCTTGCTCTGTGCCTGCTCCAGTTGGCGGGCTGCGGTCTCCAGGGTGGTCACGATGCTGACCTTGCCCCGGCCGGGGTCGTCGACGTCTTCGACGATGGTTTTCGCGCTCTTCGCGAGCCCCTCGATGTGCGTCTTGAACGACTCGTACGCCGGGCCCTTCCAGGCCACGCCGATGTCCTTGACGTTCGTCTCCAGGCTCTCCCGGACCTGATCGAGGTTCTTGATCAGCTCCTTCCAGCCCAGCGCGGCGCTCTGCACGTCGGCCGGCCGGCCCTCGACGAGCACCTCGCGGGCCATGTCCTCCCAGCTCTTCCCCACGTCCCGTTACCCCCGCTCTAGCTCTCGCCGCCGCGGGCGGCATCGGTGAAGGCCTGCTGCATCTCCTGGGCCGTCATGGCGTTCGCGCCCTCGGCGGTCTCGAAGTTCTGCTTGACCGTGCGCAGCGCCTCGGCGGCCGTGTACAGGTTCTCCGAGAGGGTGCGCAGCCCGCTCTCCGTGGTGCTGTACGTCTGCTGGTGCTGCTGGGCCAGTTGCTTGGCGTACTGGAAGCCGCCGAGCGGCCCCTTGCCCGCCATGGCCTGGTCGCCGCCGAGCTTCTCCTTGATGTCGACCATGTCGTAGGAGAGCCGGTGGAGGTAGCCGGCGTGCGTCTCCAGCCAGATGATGGCCGAGTCGAGGTTGCCGGCGTCCCACTCCGTCGCGACGCCCCTCTCGCAGCTCCCGGCGACCAGCCCGGACGGCGTCTCGGCCTGGTCCACGCCGATCCGGTCGAAGCTGATCCCCCGGACGTCGCCCACCCCGGGGAACATCGGGTTCGGCATGGGAACGGGGAAATCGACGTTCACCCGGTCCGGATCGTTGTCATCGTCGCTCATGGTGCCCTCCCCTGGCCCCGCATCTCAGGTGTCGGTGTCAACGCGGCTGCGGGTCCGCCGGGGGAGCCCCGGCCGGCCCGTCGCCCGGCGGCAGGCCCGGCCGCCCCGCCGGGCCGTACGGATGTGGGCCCTGCTGCCCATACGGGTGCGGGGCCGTCGGCTGCCCGAGCGGTCGCGGCTGGTGCGGGTGCTGCTGGTACGGCCGGGGGCCGTGGCCCGGCTGCGTCTGGCCGGGCGGCGGCGGCGGGCCGCCCACCGGGGCCTGCGGTACGCGTCGCCGCGCCGCCCGTCGGTTCACCACGATCAGCACCACGACCACCGCGCCCACGAGGAGCACCGCGAGCAGACAGAGCCCGAGCTGGATCGGTGCGTTGTCGGCCAGGCCGACGGAGATCGCCGGACGGTCGTCGCCGTCCTCCCCGTCGGAGGCCGCCGGGGGTGTCGGCGAGACGCCGGTCAGCAGCGGGTTCGCGTCGGCCTTCGGCACCGAGCGGGTCAACGCGGCCAGCACGTCGACCGAGCCGAAGCCGTACTCCGGGTCGCGGCCCCGGGCTCCCTGGTCCCGCGCGGTGCGGACCAGCCGGTTCACCACGTCGGCGGCGTCGAGATCGGGATGGCGGGACCGCACCAGCGCGGCGATCCCGGAGACCACCGCCGTCGCGTCGCTGGTCCCGTCGGTCACGCCGTAGCCGTTCGGCGAGACCGGTGGCGGCACCGGGCCGATGATCCGCTCACCGGGCGCGGCCAGCCCCACCTCCGGGCCGGTGACCGACCCGCTCCAGAGGGACCCGGTCTTTCCGGTGGCACCGACGGCGAGGACGCCGGGAATGTTGGCCGGCAACGGCACGGCCCGGTCGACCCGGCGGTTGCCTGCGGCGGCCACCAGCACCGCCCCCTTGCCGAGCGCGTACCGCACGGCCTCGGTGATCTGCGGATCGCTGCCGGTGACGCCGACGGACAGGTTGATCACGTCCGCGCCGTGGTCGGCCGCCCAGCGGATGCCGCCCGCGATGTCCCAGTCGCGCGGCAGGCCGAGGGCGACCGGCAGGATCTTCGCCTCCGGGGCGATGCCCAACTGGTGCATGGACCCGCCGCCCCGCCCGGCGATGATGCCGGCCATCTTGGTGCCGTGACCGTTCTCGCGGTCCGGGTCGGAACGACCGTCGGCCGGCACGTCCTTCGAGAAGGAGGTGCCGGGCAGGACCTGGCCCTTCAGATCGGGATGTGCGGCATACACCCCGCCGTCGACCACGGCGACCGTCACGCCCTTGCCCTTGGTCAGCTTGTGTGCCTCGGGGATGCGCAGCGTGTCGAGGTACCACTGGAGGCCGCGTACCGTGTCGGCGGCACGGACCGGCGCGGGCCCGGCCAGCAGGCCGGCTCCGGCGGCGGTTACCAGCGCCAGCACGGCGGCTGCGGACCGCAGCAGCGGCCGGCGGTGCTTCCCCGTACGCATCGCTCCCCCAGGACCCTCGTCGACCCGTCACGCAGAACGGCTCCGGTCCGGTCGAGCCGGACCGGAGCCGCGCCGGTAACTATCTCAGCTCCAGACCTTGGAGTTGCTCATCTCGGTGGTGACGTAGTTCGCCCGGGCGATGCCGACGGCACCGCCGATTTCGTTCAGGATCTTGTTGATGTCCCGGACGGCGGTGTCCCACTGCGCCTGGTGCTGCTGGTAGGCGACGCGGTCCTCGCCCTCCCACTGGAGCCTGGTCAGCATGGTCCGCAGCGTGTCGAGCTTCTCGTCGAGAGTCCGCGCGATGGCCGTCATTTGCTGGTTGCTGCTCTCGAGGACAGCGTAGTCAACCTTGATCGTCACGATTTCCTCCTCTGCGCCTGGCTGCCGGTCACGGGTTCAGAGCAGAGTGGAACTTGTCCAGCATCTGCTGCTGATCTTCGTCGTTGACCTGGTGGGTCGTGCCGGACTTGTCGAGCAGGTCGGCAATGTTGTCCATTGCCGTCAGCAGCAGCCCGGTGTCCTCGTTCCAGCGCTTCATGAGCATCTGGAAGCCTCCGGATGCCTGCCCCTTCCAGGCGATCGCCAGGTCGTCGACCACGCCCAACAGCTTCTTCAGCTCGCCGTCGACCTCGCTGCGCGTGGACCGCACGTCATTCGCCGCGGTATGAAGAGTCGATGCTTCGACCTCGAACGCCATGCTTCACACCCTTCCGTCATCGTTGTGGCGGCGGTACTCTGCCGCGCCTTCCCCCGCGGCAAGGCAACCAACCCCACCGACGGACACTCTGAATGAGACGGTAACCGATTCCGGCCAACCCGCGCAGCCCTGCATCCGTACCGTTGCTTTCGGACAGGTGGAGACCACAACGGGCTACGGACCCTGCGGCGGAGGCGGAACCGACCCGGCCCACAGCCGGCCTCAGGACGGCCGGGTATAGGACCTCACGTGCATCACCACGCCGACCACACCGCGATCAGGATCGGGATGAGCGCCTCCACCAGTGCGTTCACGGCGTCGTTGAAGGCGTCCCGGGCGGAGGTGAGGGTGTCCTTGTTGGCGCTGCGCCCCCGGCGCCGCCGTAACCCCGCGAAGTGCTCACCACGGTCCTCTCTTCACAAGCGACGATCGGCCCGACGCTACCGGAGCGGGTGCCCGACGTCCGACCCTAGGCCGGCTCGGACCAGGCCGTCTGGATCAGCTGCTGACCGTCGCGGCGGCGCACCAGGGTGCCCCGGCCCGGCGGCTGCGGGCTCGGCCGCAACGTGCCGAAGACCGACCCCTCCTCCCGGTTGCCGGACATCAGCAGGCCCGGGGAGTCCAGCTCGCGGAGGCGTTGCAGCACCGGCTCGTACAGCGCCCGCGCCACGCCGCCCACACGGCGGGTGATGATCAGGTGCAGGCCGATGTCGCGGGCCTGCGGCAGCAGCTCCTGCAACGCGCTGAGCGGGTTGCTGCCACCGGAGGCGACCAGGTCGTAGTCGTCCACCAGGACGTAGAGGTCCGGCCCCTTCCACCAGCTCCGGTCGCGCAGCTGGGCGGTGGTGACGTCCGGCCCGGGCAGCCGGTTCGACAGGGCGCTGCGGATCGACCCGAGCCCCTGGCCGAAGGCCTGGTTGGACGGCGCGTAGTCGAGCAGGTGCTCGCCCTCCACCGCGCCCAGCAGGCCGCGCCGGTAGTCGGCGATGACCAGCCGCGCCTGCGCCGGGGTGTACCGCTCGACGATTCCCTTCGCGATCACCCGCAGCAGGTTGGTCTTGCCGCACTCGGCGTCGCCGAAGACCGTCAGGTGCGGCTCGTTCGCCAGGTCCAGGTACACCGGGGCGAGCGCCGACTCGTTGACACCGATCGGCAGGCCGGGCGCCGACCGGTCGGTGACCCGGGCCAGCTCGTGCAGCGGCAGGCGGCGTGGCAGCAGCCGGACCTTCGGGGCCGGCGTGCCCGGCCACGCCCGCGCCACATGCCCGGCCAATGCGACCGACGCCTCGGTCAGGTCGTCGACGTCCCGGCGGCTGTCGATCCGGGACACCGCGGCCATGAAGTGCAGCTTGTCGCGGGTCAGGCCGCGGCCCGGGGTCTTCTCCGGGACGTTCTGCGCGGCCCGGCGGTCGATCTCGGACTCGGTTGCGTCGCCGAGCCGCAGCTCCAGCTTGGTGCCGAGCAGGTCCCGCATGCTCATCCGGATCTCCGCCCAGCGCACCGCCGTGACCACCACGTGCACGCCGAAACCCAGCCCCCGGTTGGCCAGGTTTGTAATGGTCTGCTCCAGCTCCTCGTACTCCTGGCGCAGCGTGTTCCAGCCGTCCACCACGAGAAAGACGTCGCCGAACGGG
Organism: Micromonospora sp. NBC_01412; assembly: GCF_045040215.1. NCBI lineage: Bacteria > Bacillati > Actinomycetota > Actinomycetes > Micromonosporales > Micromonosporaceae > Micromonospora > Micromonospora sp. NBC_01412. The sequence goes on along the minus strand of NZ_CP109528.1, from coordinate 3,649,101 downwards.
TCGTCGGCGAACTCGCCGGCCGTCCGACGGCGGCGGTAGCCGGCCACCGAGTCGATGCCGTTCTGGGCGAACCGCTGCTCGCGCTCGTCGATGATCCCGACCACCTCGGCGACCGTCCGGCGGACCGCCTCGGTGTCCCGCCGGCCGGCCACGCCGGCCATGTGCGGCAGCCCTTCCAGGCTGCGCAGCGCGCCGCCGCCGAAGTCGAGGCAGAAGAACTGCGCCTCGCGCGGGGTATGGGTGAGCGCCAGCGAGGCCAGCATCGACCGCAGCATGGTGCTCTTGCCGCTGAGCGAGGCACCGACGATGACCACGTTGCCGCCCGCGCCGGCCAGCTCCACCATCATCGGGTCGCGCCGCTGCTCGTACGGACGGTCGACCACGCCGACCGGGACGGTGAGCCGGCCCCGACCCTGCCAGCCCGAGGTGGTCAGGCCGTACGTCTTGTCGACGGCGAGCGGGCTGAGCAGGTCGAGCAGGCTCGGCGGCTCGGACAGCGGCGGCAGCCAGACCTGGTGGGCCGGGCGGCCCCGGCCGGCGAGCTGGTCGATCAGCACGTCGAGCATCGCCACGGCCTTGCCGTCTGTCGACTGCTCCGGCTCGGCCACGGGCTCCATCGGCAGCTCCGGGGCGCGCACCGGGACGAAGTCCGTGCCGTACGGCACGATCCGGCGCTGCACCAGCGCCTGCGACGACTTCTGCTCCCCCGCCGCCCGGTACGGCCCGGACACGTACGCGGCCCGGAACCGCAGCATGGTGGTGGTGTCTGTCTTCAGGTACCCGTGGCCCGGGGCGCTGGGCAGCTCGTACGCGTCCGGCACGCCGAGCACGATCCGGCTCTCCACCGCCGAGAAGGTGCGCAGGCCGATCCGGTACGACAGGTGGGTGTCCAGGCCGCGCAGCTTGCCCTCCTCCAGCCGCTGGCTGGCCAGGAGCAGGTGCACGCCGAGCGACCGGCCCAGCCGGCCGATCATCACGAACAGATCGATGAAGTCCGGCTTCGCGGCGAGCAGCTCGCTGAACTCGTCGCAGATGATGAGCAGGCTGGGCATCGGGTCCAGCTGCTCACCGGCGGCCCGCGCCTTCTCGTACTCGAACCGGGACACGTAGTTGCCGGCGGCCCGCAGCACCTCCTGGCGGCGGTTCATCTCGCCGGCCAGGGCGTCGCGCATCCGGTCGACCAGGGGCAGCTCGTCGGAGAGGTTGGTGATCACCGCGCTGGTGTGCGGCAGCGCGTCGAGCGAGGCGAACGTCGCGCCGCCCTTGAAGTCGACCAGGACGAAGTTCAGCTCCTCCGACGAGTGGGTGACCGCGAGCGCGGCGACCACCGTGCGGAGCAGCTCGCTCTTGCCGGAGCCGGTCGCGCCGATGACCAGGCCGTGCGGGCCCATGCCCTCGTGCGCGGACTCCTTGAAGTCCAGCTCGACGACGTTGCCGTCCGGGCCCACACCGAGCGGGATGCGCAGCCGGTCCCGTTGGCTGCGCGGGCGCCAGGTCCGCTGCACGTCGACCGTGGCGGCGTCGCCGATGCCGAGCAGGTCGGGCAGCTCCGTGCTGCGGGACAGCGGCTCATCGGCGCTGGCCTGCTGCTGGGAGAGCCGGTAGGGGGCGATCTGCCGGGCCAGCCCCTCGGCCGCGGTCGCGGTGAGCCGGTCCGGCCGGCCCAGCCGCGACACGGACGCCCCCCGGACCAGGTCGAGCGCGGCGCCGTCGCCGACGTCCAGGCAGAGCAGCCAGCGGCCGGCGTCGCGGGGGACGGCGCCGGACAGGTCGACGACGGTGGTGCCGAGCAGGCTCGGGCCGGTCAGGTGGCAGGTTGCGGCGACCTCGCCGCCGTCGATCAGCACCACCACGTGCGGCGCGGTGGTCAGCGGCTTCGCCTCCGGGGAGAACCGGGGCCGGCCGGCCAGCTCGTCGGCGAGGGACTCCTCGGCCTCGGCGAGGGTGGCGAAGACCAGCCGGCGGGCGCCCGCCGCGTCGCTGCGGCCGGGGTGCTGGGCGTGCGGCAGCCACTTCACCCAGTCCCAGGCGGGCTGCCGGTCCGGGGCGACGACGACCGCGACGACGAGGTCGTCCGGGGCATGGAAGGTGACGAGCTGGCCCAGCGTCGCCCGGGCCAGGTCGAGCACGGGTTCCCGCTCGCCGCGCAGCACCACCCGGGAGAACGCCCGCACGGACAGCGCGGTGGGCAGGGCCGGCACCGTCGAGTGGGCCCGGACGAACCGGCGCAGCGCGATCGCGCTCATCGGCTCCAGGTCCTCCACCGGCTTGGTCTCCGGCGGCACGATCTCCACCGCCAGCCGCTGCGGGCCGACCGCGATCCGGGCCTCGCCGAAGTCGTCCTCGGTGACCCGCCGCTCCCAGAGCCGGCGGGACGCGGCGATCGACCAGAGCGCGTCGGGCTCCGGGTGCCGCCAGGCCATGGCGGCCCGCTGCTGCTCGGCCGCGCGCCGGGTGCGCTTGCGCATCTGGGCGAGGTAGCGCATGTAGTCGCGCCGCTCGGCGTTCAGCTCGGCCTTGTCGTTGCCGCCGTTGCTCAGCGACCCGAGCGCCATGCCGAGCATCGAGACGCCGAACAGCCCGCCCGCGACGTACGTCATCATGCCGCCGCCCCGGCCGGCGTAGAGGAACGCCATCGCGCCGACGCCGCAGACCATCGGCAGGATCATCAGCAGCTGCCCCATCCCCCGAGGGGTCGGTTCGGGCAGCTCGGGCGGGGACTCCAGCAGCACCTCGCCACGCGGCAGGGCGGGCCCCGATTGGCGCGGAAGCCGGCGGAACACCACGGTGCTCACGGCTGTCTCCTCCCCCAGAAGCGGCCCGGACACCGACCGGCACGGCACGAGGTGCGGCCGGGGGGCCACGACGACCGAGCGCGGGCCGTCGGGTGGGCATCGTACGTGGACGCCATCGTAGGTAATCTCCCGTGGGCGTCGTGGACCCACGGTGCGGTGCCGCCCCGGTGGGGTGGAGCGTAGGCGAGCGCGAGGAGGCCACAGTGGCGACGAAGACGGCGACCGGTGGTCTGAGCCGGATCACCATCGTGGCGCCCCGAACCCGGATGGATCTCGCCCTCCCCTCCGACGTGCCGCTGGCCGACCTGCTGCCGACCCTGCTCCGGCACGCCGGGGAGGACCTCGCCGACGACGGGGTCCGGCACGGCGGCTGGAGCCTCGCCCGGCTCGGCGGGCAGCCGCTCGACGGTGGCCGTACCGCCGCGCAGCTCGGCCTCCGGGACGGCGAGGTGCTCTACTTCACCCCCCGCGCGGCGGCGGCCCCGGAGATCGTCTTCGACGACGTGGTGGACGCGGTGGCCACCGCGACCAACCAGCGCCCGGGCAGCTGGCAGGTGGGCACCACCCGCTCGTTCTCTGTGCTCTTCGCCGCGGCGGCGCTGTCCGCAGGGGCACTGGCGGCGCTGTTCGCCGGCCCGCCGCAGCTTCCCGGCGCGATCGCCGCCCTGCTGGTCGCGGTCGCCCTGGTGGTCAGCGCCGCAGTGCTGTCCCGGGCTGCCGGTGACAGCCGGACCGGCTCGGTGCTCGCCCTGGCCGGCATCGGGCACGCCGCGACCGGCGGCCTGCTGGTGCTGGCCGGTGACCGGACGCTGACCGAGCTGGCCAGCCCGCACGTGCTGCTCGCGGCGACCGCCGTGGTGGTGTTCGGTGCGGTCGCGGCGCTGGCGGTCGGCGACCGGCTCCCGCTCTTCTTCGGCGCGACCGCCGTCGGCGCGGCGGTGGGCCTCGGCGCGGTGGTGAGCCTGACGTTCTCCGCCGGTGCTCCGGCCGCCGCCGCGGTGGTCGCCACGGTCGCGTTCGCCGCACTGCCGGCCCTGCCGATGGCGTCCTACCGGCTGGCCCGGCTGCCCGTCCCGTCCATCCCGACCGGCCCGGACGACCTGAAGACCGACACCGAGACCGTGGACGGCCGCCGGGTGCTGCGGCTCAGCGAGCGGGCCGACGCGTTCCTCACCGGCCTGCTGTGGACGGTGGCGCTGCTGGTGCTGGGCGGGGAGTTCGTCCTCGCCCTCGACGGCCGGCTGCCGTCGACGCTGCTCTGCCTGGTGCTGGCCCTGCTGTCGCTGCTGCGCGCCCGGCCGTTCATCGGCCGCGCCCAGCGCACCCCGGTGCTCCTCGCCGGCACCCTCGGGCTCGGCCTGGCGGCGGCGGCCACCTTCGCCGCCGGCTCCACGGCGCTCCGGCTCGGCGTGGTCCTCGGCGGCCTGGTCGTGGCGGCCGTGATCAGCCTGATCTACGGGCTGACCGTGGCGGGCAAGCGGATCTCGCCGGTCTGGGGCCGACTTTTGGACATCGTCGAGATCATGCTGATCATCTCGCTGGTCCCGCTCGCGGCCTGGGTCTGCGGCCTGTACGGCTGGATCGTCAACCTCCGCCCCTGACGGCCCACCAGCCACGGCCGGACAACGGCCGGCCCCACCAAGCACCGCCGGACGACCACCGGCCCCACCAGCCACCGCCGGGCGGGGACGGGGCCGGTCCGGCCCCGTCGGCGGAGCGCCCGACCACGCCGGCCTCACTCGGCGCGGTGGTCGATGACGCGCAGGGCGACCGGGGCGGTGGCGTAGACGCCGGGGCCGTGCTCGCCGTCCAGCGGCCGGGCTCGGACCCCGCCCCGCCGGGCGACGTCCCGGACCGCCTTGACCAGCGCCTCGACGTGGTCGGCGGGGGCCGCGACGCGCAGCAGTGGCGGGGTCGGCCGGTCGCCGGGGCGGATCACTGCGGCGAGCGTGTGGGACGGGGCGGAGGTCGCGGTGACCGCGTCCACCAGGGCGCCCCAGGGAACCCCGGAGCGGACGCGCAGGGCCAGGCAGCGCTGGGTCCAGCCGCCGCCGCGCAGCCCGGTCCAGGTCTCCGCCTGCGGCGCGGGCGCCAGGTCCATTCCGGCCGCCGAGACGACCGCGGCGCGCAGTTCGTCCCGGCCGAGGACCCGGTGGCTCAGGCCGGCGGCGTGCAGCGCCTTGCCGAGCCGGCCGACTGCGGTGGACACGGTCCGGTGCACGCCCACCATCCCGCCGCCCCGGGTCACCGCCTCGTTCCGGGCGTCCCGCACGGACAGCCGCACAGCCACCCAGACGGTGCGGTGGGCGGCCGGGGGAGCGCCCGGGGCCGGATACCAGACCAGGGTGTGCGAGACGACCTGGGTGAGGGAGACCGGGGCCGAGAACTCGGCCAGGACGGCCAGCGTCCGGTCCACCACCGCCGCCTCGACGGAACCGGCGGGCGCTCCGGGGCGCGGGTCCAGCGCCACGGCGGCGAACCAGCCCTGGCCGTCCTGGCCGATGCCGAGCCGGGTGCCCCGCTCGGTCAACTCGATCACGGTCAGCTCCGGGGCGAGGGCCGCCAGCAGGGAGTCGCCGGGGCCACCTGCGGTCACCGCCGCCCGGGCCCGCTCCCGGCGACGCCGCAACCGGCGGCGCAGCAGCAGGTCCTCATACCACCAGCGCCCGCCGCGGCGGGCGAAGGCGGCGGCGACCGTGGCCGCCGCGAGGACGGCGGCGACCCCGACCAGCCAGCCGGGGCCGCCGAGGGCGGTGTACACGGCGAGGGCGCCGAGCTCCGCCACGACGAGCTGCCCGACGACGACCGGACCGAGCCGGCCCCGGCTGCGCCGGTCGGCCGGGACGACCGCGCGGTCGGGCGGCGCCGGCAGCGCGGGCGGGTCGGCCGAGCCGGTGGCCGTACGACCGGGTGGCGCCTGGACCTGGGGCATCGGTGGCGTCCCTTCTGGACGGGCGGCTTCCTGAGCCGGTACGGGGTGGGCGGTGGTCCCGTTCCCCGACCGGCGGCCCCTTATCGTAGGGAAGCCCGCGGCGGAGCTCGGACCTGATCGCCGCTGACCCATCCCGCCGGAGGTAAGTCATGCGGACCCGCCGCGACCAGGTGCAGGCGTACCGCTTCGTCACCCGCCGGATCGTCTCCGCGCTGCTGTCCGGCGATCCGGAGACCACGAACCTGCCGATGCGGCGGCTCGGACTCGCGGTGATCGGCAGCGTGGTGGCCGCTGCGGTGGTGCTCGGCGGCGTCGGCGCGTACGGGCAGCTCACCGGCAACGCCGCGCCGCTGGAGGCGAACACGCTGGTGATCGAGCGGGAGACCGGGGCGACGTACGTCTACGTGGACGGCCTGCTGCATCCGACCCTGAACTACGCCTCGGCCCGGCTGATCCTCAACGAAGCGAACCCGGCGGCGCGGACCATGTCGCAGGCGTCGATCGCCGACCGGCCGCGCGGGCGTACCGTCGGGATCGTCGGCGCCCCCGACGCGCTGCCCGACCGGAAGTCGCTGATCGGGCTGCCCTGGTCGGTCTGCGACGTGCCCGACCCGGCCGACCCGCGCCGCTCCACCACCCACGTGGTGATCGACCGGCCGCTCTCCGGCGGCGTGCCGCTCGGCGACCGGGCGGTGCTGGTCACCGTTGACGGCGGGCGGTACCTGCTCACCGGCGATGCCCGGCTGCAGATCGCGGGCGGGGACCAGGCGACGGCGGCGCTGCGGATGGCCGGCGCCCCCACGGTCACCGTCGGCGCACAGTTGCTCAACGCCGTGCCGGCGGGTCCGGTGCTCCGCGAGCCCGACATCGAGGGCGAGGGGGAGGCCAGCCGGCTGACCGTGGGCGACGGTCCGGCCCGGGTCGGCGACGTCTTCCGGGCTGCCGAGCAGCACTACGTGCTGACCCGGGAGGGGCTGGCCGCGATCGGCGAGGTCACCGCCCTGCTGCTGCTGCGTGACGGCGGGCGGGTCACCGACATCACGCCGGACCAGGCCGGCCGGCTGCTGACCCGGGATCGGGTGGAGCCGGAGGGGATGCCACGGGCGCTGCCGGTGCTGCACCCGGTCCAGACGGGCCGGACGGTGCTCTGCGCCACCTACCGGAAGGGGGCTGCGGACGGGCCGCCCACGACCACGCTGGAGGTCTTCGACCGGGTGCCGGCCGAGCTGAACAGCCCGGCCACGCCGGTCCGGCAGGGCGCCCGGGACGCGGTCCGCACCGCCGAGCAGGTCCTGCTGCCGGGCGGGAAGGGTGTGCTGGTCCAGGCCGCCCCGGGTGCCGGGGAGGGCGGCGCGGGCACGCCGGGCTCGACGGTCTACCTGATTGGCGCCCAGGGGGTGCGCTACCCGCTGGGCACCCGCTCGGGGGACGCGCTGACCGCCCTCGGGTACGGCGGCGTGACCCCGCTGGCGGTGCCCGCCTCGCTGCTGTCACTGGTGCCGACGGGCCCCACCCTCGAGCGGGAGGACGCGCTCGCCTACTTCGCCCCGGCCCCCGCGAGCGGCAGCGCGCCGAGCCCTACAAACGGCAGTACACCGGCCGAAGGGGCAGGTCGCCCGTCCGCCGGGGGTCCGAGCCGCACGCCGGGCCGGGAGGCGAGCGGCGAGCCGAGCCAGCCCGCCGTGGACGGGTCTGCCGGGGCGACCGGGGCGCCGGCCACCGGCGGGTGACCACATCGGCCGGGTCGAAAACGCGTCGGCGGCACTTTCGCGGGTCGCCCAGGTTGACTCCCGTCCACTAACCTGGTTCTCACCAACGGTTATCGACGAGGACTACGGGGATGCTGCCATGACCGGGCGCACTACAGTCGACGTACTGTCCCTAGAGGACTTCCATCAGCGGTTGGCCGGTCGGCTCACCGAGGCCGAAACCGTGCTCAGGAAGCTCAAGACGGAGACGCAGTGCCACCCTCCGGAGCTGGGCACGTTCACGGACGCGACCAGCAACTCCAAGCGCTACTCCGACCTGCACACGACCTACGTCCAGCAGGTCGAGCGGCTCCGCGACGCGGTGCGGGCCGCGCAGAGCGCGACCGGCACGATCCTGACCAACTACAAGACCACCGAGGCGCGCAACGCGGCCAACTCCGCTGACATCGCCGCCGCCCTCGGCGGGGTCGACGACGCGCTGGGCAGGCAGGGGGACCGTCGTGTCTGAGTACACCGCGCGCTACGAGCACGTCAGCCACGAGGAGCTGTACGAGGCCGTGAAGGCCGGCGACCCGGCCCAGATCGACGGGCTGGCCGCCAAGTGGGACTCGATGAAGGGCACCCTCGACGGCCTCGCCCGCGAGCTGCAGAGCGACCTCGACAAGCTGGCCAACGGCTGGACGGGGGACGCCGGGCGGGAGTTCCAGCGCCGGGTGTCGCTGGTCGTCGACCACTCGACCACCCTCTCCGAGGGGATGGCCGACGTCCGCCAGGGCCTCACGCTGATGGCCACCCACCTGCGCACCGCCAAGAAGGACGCGGAGAGCCCGGACGAGAGCGACGACCACGACAAGGCGATCTCCGGGGCGATCAAGGGCGGCGCGGCCCTCGGCCCGGCCGGCGCGATCATCGGCGGCTTCATGGGCCACAATCAGGACAAGGCCGAGAAGAAGAAGGCCCACCGGCGGATGGTGCAGGTGGTGGCCGAACTGTCCGCCGGCTACGACCTGTCCGCGTACGGCCGGCTGGTCCAACCGCGGGAGCCGCACCGGGACCTGCCGTTCGACCCGACCACCTCCACGTCGACGCCGTCCGCCGGCCCCGGTGCCAGCGTTCCGGCGGCCGCACCGGGCTCCGCCAACGGCACCCCGAACACCGGCCACAAGACGGTGTCCGCCCCGGGCAGCCCGGGGCACGTGCCGGACATCGGGTCGACGCCTTCGGGCGGGGAGCACGGCGGGTCGACGCCCGGCGGCGTCGGCACGGTCGTCGGCGGTCCGGGATCCGGGACGTCGCTCGCCGGCGCCGATCCGTCGCTCGGCGGGGTGCAGCTGGTTAGCGGCCCGGCGGGCACGGTCAGCGGCGGGACCTCGGTCGCGACGGCCGGAACCGGGGCGGGGTCGCTCTTCGGGGCGCCCACCGGCGCACCGGCCGGCGGCGTGCTCGGCGGCGGCACCGGCTCGCTGGCCGGGTCGGTTCGCGGCGGGGCGGCGGTGACGGCACGGCCGGCCGGTGGCCTGGCGGGGGCCGAGCACCGCGCCGCCACGGGCGTGGGCCGGGTCGGCGCGAACGGGAGTTCCGGCAGCCGGGCGGGCGTCCTCGGCGGGCAGGGGCGGCCCGAGGACGAGTCCGACGAGCGGCTGACCTGGCTGACCGAGGACGAGATGGTCTGGGGGAACGGCGACACCGGCGCCCCGCCGGTGCTCGGGGCGAGCTGACCCGTCCTCTTCACCCGTACGGCGCGGGGCCCTCCATGCGGAGGGCCCCGCGCCTTTTCCGGCCTGGCTATCCACCATGTGTATACCTGATGTGTATAGTCGCGCCCATGTCAATCGGTCAAACCATCCTCGGGCTCCTCGAGGCCAGCCCTCGCCACGGCTACGACCTGAAGCGCGCCTACGACGAACGGTTCGGCCACGCCCGTCCGCTGCACTTCGGCCAGGTCTACGCCACCCTGTCCCGGCTGCTGCGCAACGGCCTCGTCGAGGTCGACTCGGTCGAGGCCGGCGAGGGCCCGGAACGCAAGCGGTACGCGATCACCGAGGCCGGGGTGACCGACGTGCGGCGCTGGCTGTCCCAGCCGGAGAAGCCGGAGCCGTACCTGCACAGCACCCTCTACACCAAGGTGGTGCTAGCGCTGCTGACCGGCCGCTCCGCCGCCGACCTGCTGGACACCCAGCGCGCCGAGCACCTGCGGCTGATGCGCGAGCTGACCCAGCGCAAGACCGACGGGGACCTCGCCGACCAGCTCATCTGCGACCACGCCCTGTTCCACCTGGAGGCCGACCTGCGCTGGCTGGAGCTGACCGCCGCCCGGCTGGACGAGCTGACCGCGACGGTGCGGCGGTGAGCGCGGCGACCACCCCCGGCGGGGCGGCGACCGGGCAGGGCCAGACCGGAGCGGAGCTGCTGGCCGCCGAGGACCTGCACCGCGCCTTCGGCCCGACACCGGCGCTGGTCGGGGCGTCGTTCGCCGTACGGGCCGGCGAGGTGGTGGCGGTGATGGGGCCGTCCGGCTCGGGCAAGTCGACCCTGCTGCACTGCCTCGCCGGCATCGTCCGGCCCGACTCCGGCCGGGTGGCCTACCGGGGCACGGACCTGACCGCCATGTCCGACCGGGAGCGCAGCGCCCTGCGCCGGGGGCAGTTCGGCTTCGTGTTCCAGTTCGGCCAGCTCGTGCCCGAGCTGACCTGCCTGGAGAACGTGGCCCTGCCGCTGCGACTGGCGCGGGTCGCCCGGCGTGAGGCCGAGCGGCGGGCCACCGACTGGCTCGGTCGGCTGGAGGTCGCCGAGGTGGCCGGCAAGCGGCCCGGCGAGGTCTCGGGCGGGCAGGGACAGCGGGTCGCGGTGGCCCGGGCGCTGGTGACCGTCCCCCGGGTGGTCTTCGCCGACGAGCCGACCGGCGCGCTCGACTCGCTCAACGGGGAGCGGGTGATGAGCCTGCTCACCGGGGCGGCCCGGGAGACCGGCGCGGCCGTGGTGCTGGTGACCCACGAGGCGCGGGTGGCCGCGTACTCGGATCGGGAGGTGGTGGTCCGGGACGGCCGGACCCGGCACCTGGAGCCGGCGGCATGACCGGGCCACGGACGCCGGGCGACGTGCCCGGCCCGGAGACGCCGGGACGCGCGGCCGGCCGGCTGCGTGGGGCGCTGGCTGACCTGTTGATGGGTGCGCGGATGGCCGTCACGGGCGGCCGGGACGGGTGGACCCGGGCCGTGCTGACCGCGCTCGGGGTCGGCATCGGGGTGGCCATGCTGCTGTTCGCCGCGGCGGTGCCGGGCGCGCTCGACGCCAGGGCGGCGCGCGGCGACGCCCTGGCGGACGTCGGGAACCACCCGGATCTGGCCGCGGCGGCGAACACACTGCTGGTGGCACCTGTTTACACCGCATTCCGGGAGCGGCCGGTGCGCGGCCGGATCCTCCGACCCGAGGGGCCGGCCGCGCCGCTGCCGCCGGGGGTGCCCCGACTGCCGGCGGCCGGTGAGGTGGTCGTCTCCCCGGCCCTGCGGGAGCTGCTCGACTCGCCCGACGGCCCGCTGTTCGCGCCCCGGCTCGGCAGCGCCCGGGTCACCGGCACCATCGCGGCGCAGGGCCTCACCGGCCCGCACGAGCTGGCCTTCTACCTGGGCAGCGACACCCTGACCGGGGACCGGGCGCAGCGGATCGACCACTTCGGCGGCGGGCCGCCCAGCGAGGAGTTCTCGCCCGTCCTGATGGTCCTCGTCGTGGTCGTCTTCGTGGTGCTGCTGCTGCCGGTCGTGGTCTTCGTCGGCGCGGCGGTCCGCTTCGGCGGCGACCGCCGGGACCGCCGGCTGGCCGCCCTGCGCCTGCTCGGCGCCGACGCCGGGATGATCCGGCGGATCGCCGCCGGGGAGGCGGCGGCCGGCGCGGTGCTCGGCCTGGCCGTCGGCGGCGCGCTCTTCGCCGCCGGCCGCCAGCTCGCCCCGCTGCTCACCCTTCAGAACGTCAGCGTGTACGCGTCGGACCTGCGCCCGTCCCTGCCGCTGGTGGCGGCGGTGGCGGTCCTGGTCCCGGTGCTCGCGGTGCTGGTGGCGCTCGTCGCCCAGCGCCGGGTGGTGGTCGAACCCCTCGGGGTGAGCCGCCAGGGGACGACGGTCCGCCGCCGCCTGTGGTGGCGGCTGCTGCTGCCGGCCGCCGGCCTGGCGCTGCTGTACCCGCTGACCGGCGTCGGCGAGCGCACCGCCGGCAGCAACGACTACCAGGTGGCGGCCGGCGCGGTGCTGGTGCTGATCGGCACGGTCACCCTGCTGCCCTGGCTGATCGACCTGGTGGTGGGCCGGCTGCGCGGCGGCCCGGTTTCGTGGCAGCTCGCGGTGCGCCGGCTGCAACTGGACAGCGCCACCTCCGCCCGTCTGGTCAACGGTGTCGCCGTGGCGGTGGCCGGCAGCATCGGCCTACAGATGCTGGTCGCCGGTGTGGAGGACCGGTTCACGACGCGTACCGGCCAGGACACCTCGCGGGCCCAGGCGTACGTCTGGTTCGCCGACCTGCCCGATCCCGGGGCCGCGCTGACCCGGCTGGCCGCCGCCCCCGGCGTCACCCGCAGCGCGGGAACGTTGGCCACGGTGGCGACCTGGGAGCCAAAACCCGGCAAGGACGTACACCCGTTCGCCTACGTGCGGATCGGCGACTGCGCCGCGCTGGCCGAGTTCGCCCGGCTCGGCTCCTGCGCGGACGGGGATGTCTTCCTCGCCGAGGGACCGGCCGGCGCGAAGTCCCGCCCCGGTCCTGTCCCCGGAACCCGGATGACCGTGGGCGCGAACGCGGCCCCCTGGACGGTGCCGGCCCAGGCCCGCCCGGTGCCCGCGACACCGGACCCGGTCGGCTGGGCAGGGGCAAGCCTGTTGGTCACCCCCGGCGCGGCCGACGTCTCCCGGTGGGCGGGGCTGCGCGCGGAGGCGCTGATCAGCGTCGATCCGGGCGACCCGGATGCGCTGGAGCGGGTGCGCAACGCCGCCGCCGAGGTGGACCTACGCGCCCAGGTCAGCACGCTGACCGACGTCACCCAGTCGAAGCAGTTCGTCAACGTCAAGCGCGGCCTAGCCGCCGGCGTCGTGGTGACCCTGCTGCTGCTCGGGGCGAGCATGCTGGTCGGCGTGCTGGAGCAACTGCGGGAGCGTCGCCGCCTGCTGGCCATGCTGGTCGCCGTCGGCACCCCACGCCGCACGCTGAGCTGGTCGTTGCTCTGGCAGGCGGCCGTGCCGGTGCTGGTCGGTCTCGTCCTCGCGGTCGGGTTCGGGCTGGGTCTCGGGGCGGTCCTGCTGCGCATGGTCGGCGCGCCGGTCACGGTGAGCTGGCCGGTGGTCTCGCTGGGGGCCGGCCTCGGCGGTGGGGTGGTGCTGCTGGTCACCGGCGCGAGCCTGCCGGTGCTCTGGCGGCTGACCCGCCCCGACGGCCTGCGGGCCGAGTAAGCCGGGCCGACAGCACGAGGGGCCGGCGGGCCACTGTCGACAGGACCGTCTCCGTCGATGGGTCCGCCGGCCGCTCGGCCGTCGGGTTCCAGCGGCGCCCGTCTGTCCACAGCTCCGGTTCGTGGCCCGGCTCACCCCTACGGCGCTCCGCCGAGGCTGCGGGTGGACCGGAACGGGGATAGGTTGGTGTCGTGCAGTCCCTAGCGTTCGCCCGCCCCTCCCGGCCGGTGACGCTGCGCGGGGAACGCCCGTCGTGGCAGGCGACGCTGCGCCGCATCCGGGAACTGGGTCGCCTCGCGCTGACCGCCCTGGTCCTCGCGGTCGGCCTCGGCGGGGTGTCCGCCCTGACGGCCCCCTCAACCGCCGCCACCGCCGCCGGGCTGACCCGCCCCGCCGTGGTGACCAGCCGGGTGGCCGAGCTGCGACCCGGGTCCGGGCCGGCCGCCGAGCTGCGCGCTGGGCCAGCCGCCCGTCCGGCCCTCGACAACGACCGGCGACCGGCGACCGCCCCTGCGGCGACCGCGACGGCTGTAACGGCGGCCGTTTCGGTCGACCGCCCCGCTGTGGACCCGGCCCTCGGCGCCGTCGTCCGGCGCGGCCCGCCCCGGCACTGACCCGGGCCGATCACGCCCGACCCGGGCCGTCCCGGCGCCGCGCTTGCGCCGCCCCGGCACCGCATCGCTCTCCGCGGGCTCGCTGACGACCACGCCCACCGTCACCCGCAACGCTGACGACCCCGGCGAGGGCCCGTCCGGCACCGGTTCACCCGCGGCCCACCGCCCGCACAGCGGGCCGACCGTCAGTCCACGTCGTCCCACCCGAGGTGTTCCCCATGCAAACCGCCATCTCCTCCGTCCTGCTCGACGTGCCCCGGGCCGCCGCGATCTGGCTGGCCCTCCTCGGCGTCATCGCCGTCGCGGTGACCACCCTGGTCGTCCGGCCGGGCCTGTTCCGCTCCGTGATCGGCGGGCGCTTCCGCGAGGCCGCCATGCCGAGCCTGCTGGAACAGGCGACGGAGGACCGGGAACGGCGCCGCTACGCGGGGGAGGTGGCGACCGCGGCGGAGCGGGCGGCGGCCACCGGCCAGCGGCTGCGGGCCGAGTGGCTGTCCGCCCAGGAGGAGGTGGAGACCGTCTGGCAGGCGTGCGAGGTCGCGGAGGCCGACGTCCGCCGGCTGGCCGCCACCGCCGGCCTCCCCCAGCCGCACACCGAGCGCACCCCCGCCGAGTACGCCGACCGCGAGCGCTACCTGCACCGGGCCGCGCTGGACGCGTACTGGCGTCGGGAGCTGTCGGAGGAGCAGCTCAGCGACGTCTTCGCGCACCGCGACGGTTGGGATCCCCGGCTGCACCCGGTCGAGCAGGAACTGGTGCTGCGCCGCGCGGTACGGGACCAGCTGCGCACCCGGCAGCAGGCGGCCCGGGAACGGGAGCAGGCCGCCTGGCGGGCCGCCGAGCAGGCCGTCCTCGCCGCGCGCAGCCTCCGGGAAGAGGCGTTCGCCGCCACCGCCCCCGCCGAGCAGGAGCAGTCGCTGCTGCCCGGGGTGACCGACGAGCCGCCGGCCGCCGAGCAGACCCGCGAGATGCCAGTGCTCGCCCGCGAGGCGCCGACCGTCACTCGGGACCTGCCGACCGTCACCCGGGACCTGCCGACCGTGGCCCGGGGACGTGCCGCCGTGACCCGGGGACGCGCCACCGCCCAGGGCCGCACCACAGCCCGGGGACGCGCCACAGCCCGGGGCCGTGCCACCGTCCCCGCCTGACGCCCCTGACGCCCCGGCCGTCCCGCCCGACCCCGGATGCCGCGATCGAGCGTGATCTTGGTGATCTCGGCTAGCGTGGCGGCATGAACGAGCGCTACTGGCTGCTGGCGGTCGCCGCCCTGGTCGTCGCGGCGACGCTGGTCGGCGCCATCCTGCTGGCCGTGCGGGTGGTACGCACCCGCAAGATGCTCGGCACGCTGGGCGTGGGGGGCAAGGTCGCCTTCTGGGGCGCGTTGGCCTACACGATCTTCCCGATCGACGTGCTGCCCGACCCGATCTACCTGGACGACATCGGGGTGCTCGCCGGTGCCCTGATCTACCTGGGCCGGCTCGTCCAGCAGCGCCGCGCCGCCGAGCGGCGACTGCCCGGCCAGCCGGAGCCCCACGACGAGGAGACCCGTCGCCCGGTGCCCTGACCCGGCCGCCCCACGTCGGGGCGTCCCGTGTGACCGTCGAGGGCCGGGCGTGGTCCGCTCCACCCCGGCGGCGGTCGTCGAGGCCGAAAGCGATACGCCGAGCGATACCGCACCCCGCGTCCCGATCCGCACCGGCTGGTCATCGAAATCACCGTGACCCACATTCTGGCCGGTCTGTGGCCGGATAGCCGGTTCGCCACGTGCCCGCACCCCGCGTGCCCCCACGCCGCCGTGCCCCCACACCGCCGCGCCCCCACGCCGCGCGCCCACACGCCGCCGCGCCCGCCCACCGGCCGTCTGCCGTCGGCCGTCGCCGCGTCCCAAGGTGGATCTTGGACAGTTACCGTCTGCCCGGAACGACAACTGTCCAAGTTCCGCGCCTGAGCCGGGACGGGTCGCGCCGGGACGGGACCGGGCCCCGGGGGCGGAATCGGAGCGACTGCCGGCGCGTTGAATCCCCCGTACGACCGAGCAGGACCACCCCTCGCGCGGGGTGGACGCCCCCCGAAATGCGGCGGGGCCGGGGCGTTGTGGCCCCCGATGGTGAGTCAGCCGATCGCCCTTCCCGGTGCTTGCGCCTCCGGAACCCGGAGACGGCAACCCCCCGAACGGAGCTTCGACATGAACAAGATCCTGCGCAAGAGCATGCTGTCCGTCGCCGGCCTGGTGATGACCGGTGGTGCCGTCGCCGGCCCCGCGCTGGCGGCACAGGCGGCCCCGGCCAAGACCGGGCCCACCGGTGCGCTCCGAATCGACAAGACCATCAAGACCACCAAGACCAGCACCAAGGACGACAAGAGCGAGCGCCGGGCCGGCTACGAGTACCAGGCCCAGCCGAACTTCTACTACTGCGGCCCGGCGTCGGCCCGGATCGCCCTGTCGGCCGAGGGCAGGACCGTCAGCCAGGACGAGCTGGCCGCCAAGCTCGGCACGACCGAGAACGGCACCGACTCGGCCGTCGACATCACCCGGGTGCTGAACGAGTACACCGACGGCAGGTACAAGACCACCGAGATCAGCTCGGACGTCGCGTCCAAGGAGCAGATCGAGCGGCTGCGGATGGACGTGAAGGCCTCGGTGGACGCGGGTGAGCCGGTGGTCGCCAACATCCTCGGCGGCGCGGTGGACGCCGAGGGTCGGGAGCACAGCTACCCGGGCCACTACCTGACCGTGGTGGAGTACAAGGACAACGGCAACACGATCAAGATCGCCGACCCGGCGGACCCGGCCGTCCAGGAGTACTGGATGGACGTCGCCGAGCTGGCCAACTGGATCGCGGGCCGCGGCTACAGCTCCTGATCCGGCACGACCCGCGAGGGCCGGTCCCCACCCGGGGGGGCCGGCCCTTTCGGGCACGCGCGGCAGCCGGCCGCCGGGCCGCCGTACTACATGGGCACCAACCCGGCCGCCGCCCGCCGCACCCTCGCCGCCGTCCTGGACTGAACGTCGTGCCGTCCGAGGCGGGCCGTCGCACCGCCCCGGCCGCACCGGTCCGCCTACGGCGAGCGGGCTGACGGGCACCGTCCGCCGGCTGCCGTGCCCGTCGCGGGCCTGGCAGCCGGCGGTACGCCGTGTCCCGCCCGGTCAGGGCCCGGGGGCTATCTGCCGACGGCTCTCCACGTCGGAGACCACGATCGCCTCCATCGGGCAGGAGTCGGCGGCGTCGATCACCTCCTGGGCGGGCGTAACCTGCTCGGCCAACGGACGGGACAGGCCCTCGACCAGCGTGAAGTGCTCGGGCGCTGTCCCGGCGCAGATCCCCGAGCCGATGCACCGGGTCGGGTCCACGTGCAACCGCCACCCGGAGCCGGTCGTCTCCTCCTCCGCGTTCACCTGGTTCCCCTTCCCGTCACCAGGCCACCGGCATCGCGGTCAGGCCGCGCACCAGCAGGCCGCTCTTCCAGGGCAGCTCCGACTCGGGCACCGCCAGCCGCAGCCCCGGGGTCCGGTCGAGCAGGACGTCCAGCACCACCTGTAGCTCCATCCGGGCGAGCTGGGCGCCGACGCAGTGGTGCACTCCGTGCCCGAAGCCCAGGTGCGGGTTGACCTCCCGGCCCAGGTCGAGCCGGTCGGCGTCCGGGAAGACGGTCTCGTCGCGGTTGGCCGACGGGATCGACACGACGACCGGCTCACCGGCGCGGACCAGCACCCCACCGACCTCGACGTCCTCCTTGGCGTAGCGGGCGAAGGCGGCGGTCACGCCGAGCGGGACGAACCGCATCAGCTCCTCGACGGCGCGCGGCACCAGGCTTCGGTCCGCCCGCAGCCGGGCCCACTCGTCGGGGTGGTGCAGCAGGACGTACACGAAGTTGGGGATCTGGGTGACGGTGGTCTCGTGGCCGGCGGCGAGCAGCCCCGCGGCGAGCTGCACCACCTCCTCCTCGCTGAGCCGGTCGTCGGCGTCGCGGGCCCGGACCATCGCGCCGATCAGGTCGTCCGTGGGCTCCTGGCGGCGCTGCGCGATCAGCCCGCCCATGTACGCGAGCAGGTTGTCGATGTACCGCTGGGCCTGCTCTGCGCTCAGCGAGGTGGTCGAGACGATCGCCTCCGACCAGGTGTGGAACTTGTCCTGGTCGGTGACCGGCACGCCGAGCAGGTCGCAGATGACCCGGATCGGCAGCGGGGTGGCCAGGTGGGCCACCAGGTCAGCCGGCGGCCCGGCGGCGAGCAGGCCGTCGACCAGTTCGTCGGCGACCTGCCGGGTACGCGGGCGCAGCTCCTCGACCCGGCGTGCCGTGAAGGCCCGGGCGACGAGCCGGCGCAGCCGGGTGTGGTCGGGCGGGTCCATGGTCAGGATGCCGCGCTGGATCTGGCGGGGGCTGTTGCGCGGCTCGTCCCGGCCGACCGCCGCCGCCCGGCTGAAGCGGGCGTCGCCGAGCACCGTACGCACGTCGGCGTGCCGGGTGGCCAGCCACGCCGGCTCCCCGTAGGGCAGCCGCACCCGGATCAGCGGCTCGTCGCGGCGCAGCAGTGCGTAACGCGGGTCGAGATTGAGCCGGTCGGGATCGCTGAACGGGTAGCGCTCGATCGTCGCCTCGGATGTGTCGGCCACCGGATGACTTCCTCTCCTCCACGGCCCCGCCGTCGGGCCGTCCGACCGCCGGGCGCGACTCCACGGTGAGTCATGCCTCGAATGCGGATGGTAGCGAGAGAGGTCGATCCTCGGCCAGTGGCCGGGATGGATTCGTACCCCGGTGGGTGAAGGTCGCGCCGGACCGGCCGGCGAGTCGGGCTTCCCGGAGGCCGCAGCGTGGGCCGACGAGTACCTGTGCTCCCGGCACAGCGACGCCGACGCGCTCGCCGCTTTCGGCCCCGCGACGGCCGCTGACCCCGCCGGCCGGCTCGGCTGCCCCACCCGGCAGATGGAGGCGACAAGCAAGGTCGGCGAAGGCTGCCGGCAAGATCGGCGAAGGTGGCCAGCCGGCCGCCGGGCACCCCCCCTTTGCTGGGGACCCCCGGAAGTGACGTTTCCGCCCACCTCTCCGCCAGCTGCGACACGGTGCGTGGGTGCCCTCCGCGCGGTGGCTGTGCGTGGTCGGTCGCGGTGCGCGTGGTGAGTGTTTTCTGCGCGGCGGATGCGTGCGCCGTTTCTCCTACGGTGGATGTCCTTCGCCCGCCCTTTGGAGCTGATGTCGCAAACGACTCGCCCGGGGCGATGACGCAGACGACTCAGCTCCAAAGGGCGGGCGAAGGGGGCCCCGTCGGCAACGGCGGCCCCGGCAGGCGGCGCTGGGCGCGGGCGCTCGGGCCGCGACCGGCGGGGTCAGCGTGGCGAGGTGTCGCCCTCGCCGGTGCGCCGCTGGGCCGCGTCGACGCCCTTGTCGATCTGCTTGTCGTGCTTCCCCCCGGTGCGCCGGTCGACCATGTCGCCGGCCTTGTCGAGGCCCTGGTCGACCTGCTTCTCGTGCTTGTCGACGAAGTCCTTGGCCTTGTCCATGAAGTTGCTCACGCGTTCCTCCTCCACTCGGTCCTGGCGGAGCCTTCCCTGGGCCGCTGGTCGCAAACCGGCACCGCCTGGCCGCACCCGGCCGGACGCCGACCCGCCGAAGGCGACACCCTCGGGATCCGAGCGCGGACGGCGGGGTGTCGGAGAGTCGCCGGACGGGTAGGGAGGTCGCCGAGACCGAGGAGGACCAGACGTGGTCGAGGACGGTGCCGGGCGGACGCCCGAGGGGACGACGGACGACGGGAACCCCACGGCTCGGCCAGGGCCGGCGATGACCGCGACGGCCGGGGCTGTCGGGGCGCTCGGGGCTGCCGGGACTGCCGGGACTGCCAGGGCTGCCGGGGCGGTGGCGCCGGGGGCCGGGACGGTCGCGCCGGGGGCCGGGACGGTCGCGCCGGGGGCCGGGACGGGAACGCGGCAGGCGTGGGCCGGGCTCCCCTGGCTGGTCCGCTCGGCGGTGCTGTGGAGCGCCTGCCTGGTGGTGGTCGTCGCCGGCCTGTACCTGGTCGGCAAGGTCGCCGTGCTGCTGGCGCCGCTGGCCATCGCGCTGGCCGTGACCTTCTTCCTCACCGCGCTGCTCGACCCGGTGCTGCTCCTGCTGCGCCGGCTCCGGCTGCCGGCGGCGCTGGCCGCCCTGCTCACCGTGCTGCTCCTGCTGGGCGTCCTGGGCGGCGTCGGGGTGCTGGTGTGGAACCTGACGGCGAGCCAGTTCGGCGAGCTGAGCCAGGAACTCGACCAGGGCCTCCAGCGGAGCCGGGACTTCGTCACCTCCACGCTCCCGGTCACCGACTCCCAGCTCGACAAGCTGATCCAGCAGGCCCGGGACGGGCTGGGCGGCAGCGCCCCCGACCCGGTCGGCGGGGCCCGGACGGTAACCGAGATCCTCGGCTCGGTCCTGCTCTCCCTGGTGTTGCTGTTCTTCCTGCTCAAGGACGGCCGGTCGATGTGGCACTGGGTGCTGCGCCGGATGACCGGGCCGAACCGGGACGTCACCGCCGAGGCCGGCCGGGTGGGCTGGCGGACGCTCGGGGCGTACAGCCGGGGGACGATGTTGATCGCGGCCATCGACGCGATCGGGATCGGCCTGGCCCTGGTGCTGCTTCGGGTACCGCTCGCCCTGCCGCTGGCCCTGATCACCTTCCTCGGCGGGTTCGTGCCGATCATCGGGGCCACCGTGGCCGGGGCGGTGGCGGTGCTGGTGGCGCTCGCCGCCAAGGGGCCCGCCGTCGCCCTGCTCGCCCTGGCCGCGGTGATCACCGTGCAGCAGGTCGAGGGGAATCTGCTGGAGCCACTGGTGATGAAGCGCCAGGTCCGACTGCACCCGGCGGTGATCCTGGTGGCGGTGACGGCCGGCACGCTGATCGCCGGGGTCGCCGGGGCGTTCGTCTCGGTGCCGATCACCGCGGTCACGTACCGGGTGATCGACACCGTACAGCGGCACCGGCAGGACGCCGCCGGGCGACCGCCCACCACCGACTGAGTCAGGGCAGGTGGGCGGCGAACCAGTCCGCCGCCGCGTCGGCGACCTGCTCCAGCGTGCCCGGTTCCTCGAACAGGTGGGTCGCGCCGGGCACCACCCGCAGCTCGGCCACCTCGCCGAGGTCCGCCGCCGCCTCCTCGTTCAGCTGGATCACCTGCTCGTCCAGGCCGCCGACCAGCAGCAGCGTCGGGGCGTGCACCCGGGACAGGGCGGGGCCGGCCAGGTCGGGCCGGCCGCCCCGGGACACCACCGCCCGGACCCGCTCGGGCCGGGCCGCCGCGGCCACCAGTGCGGCGGCGGCGCCGGTGCTCGCCCCGAACAGGCCCACCGGCAGCCGGCTCAGGGCCGGATCGCCCGCCATCCAGTCCACGATCGCGGCCAACCGGTCGGCGAGCAGCCCGATGTCGAAGCGCAGTTCGGCCGTCCGGGCGTCGACCCGGTCCTCCGCCGGGGTGAGCAGGTCGACCAGCACCGTGCCGAGCACCCGCTCGCGCAGCACCCCGGCGACGGCCGTGTTCCGAGGGCTGTGCCGCGAGCTGCCGCTGCCGTGCGCGAAGAGCACCACCCCGGCCGCCCCGTCCGGGACCAACACGTCGGCCGGCAGCCCGGCGTCCCCCACCGGGATCGTGACCTCGCCGCCCCGGGTCGTCGTCGTACCAGCCTTTCCTCGGGCCGCCATCCGCCCACCCCTTCCCGTTTCTCGTCCCGCCCGGTTACCCACCCCGGCGGCCGGAATTCGTCGTTGCCTTGACACCGGCGACAAGGTCTAGCGTGGCGGACAGGGCGGGCGGAGGAGGGTCGGATGCGGATCGGCGAACTGGCGGAACGCGCCGGTACGAGCACCCGGACACTGCGGTACTACGAGACGCAGGGGCTGGTCCGGCCCGAACGCTCGGCCAACGGCTACCGCGTCTACGACGAGGCGGAGCTGCGGGTGGTGCACGAGATCCGCGCCCTGCTGGCCGTGGGGTTCGGCCTGGACGACATCCGGCCGTTCGTGGCCTGCCTGCGGGCCGGCCACTCCTCCGGCGACGTCTGCCCGGACTCCGTGGCCGTGCTGCGTCGCAAGCTCGCCGAGGTGGACGCCTACCTCGACCGGCTGGGTGCGGTACGGCGGCAGTTGCACGACCAGCTCACCCAGGCCATCGCGTACCGGGAGGAAACATGCTTCAGGAAACGGGGACTTCCCCGCTGACCGCCGTCACCGACGCCACGTTCGCGGAGACGGTGCTGGCCGCCGACCGGCCGGTGGTCGTCGACTTCTGGGCCGAGTGGTGCCCGCCCTGCCTGGCGGTCTCGCGGAGCCTCGCCGAGCTGGCCGGGGAGTTCGGGGACCGGCTGCGCGTGGTCACCGTCAACACGGACGAGAACCCGGCGACCACCAGGGCGTACGGGGTGATGTCGATGCCGACCCTGCTGGTGTTCCAACGCGGCGAGGTGGTCGGCTCGATCGTCGGGTCCCGGCCGAAGAACCACCTGCGGCTGAGCTTCGCCCGCCACCTGGAGCAGTGAGGGCCGCGCTGCCGTCGTTTGCGCTTCCGCCGACCGGGAAGGCCCGGGTGACCGCAGCACCGGCGCAGCCGCGCCCCGACGGATCGCGAGGATCGTCATGGCTCGACAGCAGGACAGGTCCAGGCAGCAGACCGCCGAGCGGGACGAACGACGGGAACGGGACGCCGAACGCGGCCGGGACTGGGCGGACGAGGCGGCGCAGGCCCGCACCTCCGACGACCCGCGGACGGTCCCCCCACGCGACGCGGCCGGCCGCCCCTCCAACGGGCGGCAGTTCTGAGCCCCCCGGTCGGGCGGGCGCGCGCCGCCCGCCCGGCCGGGGACCCGCCGCCGTCGGCTAGCTGACGTTGTCGGGCAGGTGCAGCAGGGGCGCCCGGCGGGGTGGCTGCTCCGGCTCGGGGCCGGGCGGGTCGAACGGCGGCACCGGCACGGTGACCGGCTCGGCGCAGGTGACCCGCACCTTCTCGCCGTGGTGTCGCAGCTCCACCATGTCGTCGGTGCAGCCGTGCCGCAGCGCGTACGTGGTCTGGTGCGGCCGGACGTCGACCCGCAGCCGCATGCCCCGCCACTGCAACGAGAACTCCAGCCGGGTGAGCCGGCTGGGCAGCCGGGGCGCGAACCTCAGCAGCCCGTCGTGGTCGCGCAGCCCCCCGAACCCGGCGACCAGGGCGATCCACGCCCCGGCGAGGGACGCCATGTGCACCCCGTCGCGGGTGTTCTCGTTCAGGTCGTGCAGGTCCATCAGCGCGGCCTCGCGCAGGTACCGGTGGGCGAGCTCCAGGTAGCCGATCTCGGCCGCCATCACCGCCTGGGTGCACGCCGACAGGGACGAGTCGCGTACCGTCCGCCGCTCGTAGTAGAGGAAGTTGCGCAGCTTCTCGTCGTCGCTGAACGCGTCCCCCCGCCAGTGCATGGCGAGCACCAGGTCGGCCTGCTTGACCACCTGCTTGCGGTACAGGTCGAAGTACGGGTAGTGCAGCAGCAGCGGGTACTTCTCGGCGGGGGTGTGCTCGAAGTCCCACTCCTGGAGCAGGGTGAAGCCGTCCACCTGCTCGTGCACGTCGACCTCGTCGTCGTACGGGACGCACATCGCGTTCGCCGCGTCCCGCCAGGCCGCCGCCTCCTCCTCGGTCACCCCCAGGTCGATCGCCTCGTCCCGGAACCGCATCGCGTACTCGGCGGCGGTGAGCAGGTTCCGCTGCGCCATCAGGTTGGTGTAGATGTTGTCGTTCTTCACCGCGGTGTACTCGTCCGGGCCGGTCACCCCGTCGATGTGGAACCGGCCGTTCCGGTCGTGGTGCCCGAGCGAACGCCACAGCCGGGCTGTCTCGACCAGCAGTTCCAGGCCGATCTCCCGGGCCAGCTCCTCGTCGTCGGTGACCATCATGTACCGGCGCAGTGCGTCGGCGACGTCGGCGGCGATGTGGAACGCGGCCGTCCCCGCCGGCCAGTACGCCGACGACTCCGGCCCCTCGATGGTGCGCCACGGGAAGGCCGCGCCGTCGAGGTTCAGCGTCCGGGCCCGGTCCTGCGCCTGTTCCAGGGTGGAGTGCCGCCAGTACAGGGCGTCGCGGACCGCGCCTGGCTGGGTGTAGGTGAGCACCGGCAGCACGAACATCTCGGTGTCCCAGAACGCGTGCCCGTCGTACCCGGGGCCGGTCAGGCCCTTCGCGGAGATCGGCCGCCGCTCGGCCCGGGCGCCGGCCTGGAGCACGTGGAACAGGCCGAACCGCACCGCCTGCTGCACCTCCGGGTCGCCCTCGACCCGCACGTCGGCGGCGTCCCAGAACTCGTCCAGGTACTCCCGCTGCTCGCGGCGCAGCCCGTCCCAGCCGTCGAGGCGGGCCGCGGCGAGGGCCGCGCCGACCTGGTCGCGCAGCGCCGGCAGCGACCGCTTGCTCGACCAGCCGTACGTCAGGTACTTGACCACCCGCAGCGTCTCGCCGGGCTTGAGCACGCACCCGACGGTGGTACGGACCCAGTCCTCGTACCCCTCCGACTCGACGGTGGTGCGCTCCGGGCCGTGCACGTCATGGTCCATGGCGGCGCCCACCCGCAGGCCGCTGACCTTGGTCCGGTGGATCAGCAGCCCGCCGGCCTCGGTGGTCAGCTCCTCCTCGGCCACCAAGGGCGACTCCAGCACCGCCGCCACCCGGGGGTCGCGGCTCTGCGCGGGGAGGTTCTCGTTGGCCACCAGCTCGGACTGGAGGATCAGCCGGATGGGCCGGTCGACCGCCTCCACCTCGTAGCTGATGGCGGCGAGCGCCCGCTGGGTGAACGACACCAGCCGGGTGCTGCGGACCTTGACCTCCCGGCCCGCCGGGGAACGCCAGTGCAGCTCCCGGTGCAGGGTGCCGGCCCGCAGGTCGAGGATCCGCTCGTGGGCGAGCAGTTCGCCGTACCGGACGTCGAGCGGCTCGTCGTCGACCAGCAGCCGGATCAGCTTGCCGTTGGTGACGTTGACGATGGTCTGGCCGGACTCGGGGAAGCCGAAGCCCGCCTCGGCGTACGGCAAGGGGCGCAGCTCGTAGAAGGAGTTCAGGTAGGTGCCGGGCAGGCCGTGGGGCTCCCCCTCGTCCAGGTTGCCGCGTAGGCCGATGTGCCCGTTGGAGAGCGCGAAGACCGACTCGGACTGGGCCAGCACGTCCAGGTCGAGGCGGGTCTCCCGGATATGCCAGGGCTCCACCGGATAGGCGCGTTCACGGATCATGCGGGTGTCCCCCTGTCGATCAGGTCGCCGAGGTCCGTCACCACGACGTCCGCCCCGTGCGCGCGTAACTCTTCGGCCTGGCCCACCCGGTCCACGCCCACCACGTAGCCGAACCCGCCGGCCCGGCCGGCGGCGACGCCGGCCAGCGCGTCCTCGAAGACGGCCGCCTGGGCCGGCTCGACCCCGAGCAGCGCCGCCCCGGCCAGGAAGGTGTCCGGGTGCGGCTTGCCGCGCAGCCCTCGCTCGCGGGCGACCACCCCGTCCACCCGGGCCTCCAGCAGCGGCTCCAGCCCGGCGGCGACGACCACCTGCCGACAGTTGGCGCTCGCCGAGACGACCGCGCGGCGCAGGCCGGCGTCGGCCGTCGCCTTCAGGTACGTCACCGAGCCCGGATAGACCTCGACCCCGTCGGTGCGGATGCGCTCCAGCAGGACGACGTTCTTCCGGTTGCCCACCCCGTTGACGGTGTCCGCCTCCGGCGGGTCGTCGGGCACGCCCTCGGGCAGGGTGATCCCCCGGGAGGCCAGGAAGGAGCGCACCCCGTCGGCCCGGGGCCGCCCGTCGACGTACCGGTTGTAGTCGGGCCCCGGGTCGAACGGCCGGTACGGCTCACCGGTGGCCGCCGAGTGCCGCCGGAGGAATGCGTCGAACGTCTGCGTCCACGCCGCGTTGTGCACCCGGGCGGTCTGGGTCAGCACGCCGTCCAGATCGAAGAGACAGGCGGTCACATGATCAGGCAGGCCCAGCACGGTACGAATCTATCCACCGGCCGGACCCGGCAAACCGGATTCACCCCACGACGCGCGGGGAGCCGGGGTGGCGACACGCTCAGCGGTTCGGGCGCAGCGTCCAGACCACGGTCATCGCCGAGGTCGGTGTGCCGTCCTCGGTGGCGATCTCGACCTCGACGGGGAACTCGGGTCGCCGGCCGGCGTCCAGCTCGGCGATCACCTCGGGTGCCGCCCGGCCGAGCCGCGCGGTGGCCAGCACCGGCCCCATCGCCAGCCTCCGGTACGCGATCTCCGCGCGCACGGCCAGCGGCACCGCGCGGTCGAGGAGTTGGCCGAACGCGGCCAGCACGACCGCGCCGGAGGCGGTCTCGCCGAGGGTGAACATCGCCCCGGCGTGCGGACCGCCGACGTGGTTGTGGGTGGCCGGCGAGGCGGGCAACCGGACCACGGCGCGCACGCCGCCCTCCGCCTCGGGGGCCACCTCGACGAATTCGACGCCGAGCGTACGGGCGAAGGGGACGGCCTCCAGCATGCCGGCGGCGACCTGGCGAGAGTCGATGGTCATGCCCGAACGTTACTCCCCGGTAACTTCTGCTTCAAGCGTGGCCGGCCGGCAACCCGAGCGGAGTTGTTCGAAGCGGGAGGTGTGGAGCTTCAGGGCTGGTCAATCCCTGGGCCCGGCAATGGCCGCCCTGTCGCTCGCCAACTCCACCTTATATGCGTCAGGCATGTCGTCTGATCACGCACCGTAGTCGCACTGTGCAGAAAATCGTGGTTGATGTCATATACGATCCGGGGTAGCTTCCTGTCAACGCCGGTAGCTCCACCCTATGGACCTGCTGCTCAACAAGGTTGTGGCTGCCCCCGCGGTGAAGTCATGCCCAGCGTAGAGAGGTTCGCTTTATGGGACGAATCGTGTCCGCATCCGCAGTGAGCCACGCCCCCGGCCTCGTCGGCCTGTTCCCCGAAGCACCAGAGGAGTCCAAGCACGTCGTTCGGACCTGCTTTGGGCGGATCAAACAGAATTGGCAGGACAGCCAGCCGGACGTGGTGATCGCTTTCGCCAACGATCACCTCGCCAACAGCCGGCCCCGCGCGTACCCGGACTTCCTCATCGGGATGGGGCAGACGCACTCCGGCCCGGACGAGTGGTTCAAGCCGTGGCTGGGCTGCCGCGACTACACGGTGCCCGGAAACCCGATGGTTGCCCAGGCGATGTTGACCGGCATGACCCGACGGGGCATCCGGATGTTCGCGCAGCCGGAAAACCTCCGCTTCGACGACAACATCTCCATCCCGACCGTCTGGACGGACCTCGACCAGTTGGGAACGACATTGGTGCCGGTGATGCAGAACGTCACCGTGCCGCCGATGCCCGGCCCCGCGCAGGCCTACCGGGTGGGCCAGGCCCTTGCCGAGATCGTGCGTGACGAACTACCCGAAGACTGTCGGGTGGCGGTCCTCGGCACCGGTGGGCTCAGCCACGAACCCGGCGGCAAACGGTACTTCTACATCGACGAGGAGTTCGACCGCTGGTTCCTCGACCTCCTGGTGGAAGGCGACCACGAGCGCATTCTGCGCGAGGTCACCATGGAACGGATGGAGGCCGCGGGCATCGGTGGCACCGCGGAACTGCTGTCGTGGCTCGTCGTGCTGGGCGCGGCCGGCCACGTGCCGTGCGAGAACCTCGGCTACACCGCGTACGAGAACTGGAAGAGCGGTGTCGGCGGCGTGCTTTGGCGAATTCCGGTCAGTGATGGGGCGGTGATCTGAGTGGGACTGAAGGCATTCGACGCGGGACTTGCCTCGCACGATCTTGTCATGGACCTCAAGTGGGACCCGGCGCTGCGCGAGGAGTTCGGGCGCGACGAGAAGGCCGTGCTGGACCGGTACCCGCTGGCTGCGGCCGAACGTGCCGCGATCGAGGCGCGTGACTTCCGCGCCCTGTACGACCTGGGATTCCACCCGTACCTGGGCAGCCAACTGGCGCGCCTGATCTACGGCAACGCGGCCGGGCCGGAGGCGACTCGAGCGGTCAAGGCCCTGGTGCGCTCGCTGACCGGCACGGACGAAGAGGCGGACGACTCGGATGAATGATCTGCCGGTCTCCACGCTGGTACCTGAGTTGGTGCGAGAGAACCGTTCGTTCGACCTGTCGCACCAGATTGCCCCCGGCATCCCGGTGTTCCCGCACCACGTACCGTTCAGCGTCACGCTCAACCGGCGGCACGCCGATGGGTTCGCGCAGCCGCGCCCAGGCGACACC
Organism: Micromonospora sp. NBC_01412; assembly: GCF_045040215.1. Classification (NCBI taxonomy): domain Bacteria; kingdom Bacillati; phylum Actinomycetota; class Actinomycetes; order Micromonosporales; family Micromonosporaceae; genus Micromonospora; species Micromonospora sp. NBC_01412. The sequence goes on along the minus strand of NZ_CP109528.1, from coordinate 3,621,410 downwards.
CGCTTCAGCAACGAGATCATCGTCATGTCGGCCCACACCGCGACGCACGTTGACGCGCTGGGTCATTTCTCCCGCTCTGGCATGCTATACGGCGGGGTGCGGGCGCAGGAGGTGGAGACGCCGACCGGTTTGGACCGGCTGGACGCCGCAGAGATCCCGCCGTTCTTCTGCCGCGCCGTGCTGCTGGATGTCGCCGGTCACCGCCGTGTACCGGCGTTGACGGCGGGTGAGGCGATAACCGCCGATGAACTACGCGCGGTGACCGAATCGGCGAACGTGGAGATTCGCGCCGGAGACGTGGTGTTGATCCGCACCGGCTGGCAACGCCACTGGGGCGACGACCAGCGGTACAACGGTGGCGTCGGCGGCGACGGGGAGTACCAGGGCACCGGCCGAGGCTGGCCCGGAATCGATGAGAGTGCCGCACGGTGGCTGGCTGGCCTCGGAGTACGGGCGGTGGGCGCGGACACGCCGGTGGTCGAGGTCATTCCGTTCACCGGCGACTCGGTGCACGCCATCCTCCTGGTCGACTCGGGCATCTACCTGTTCGAGAACCTGGCACTGGACGAGTTTGCCGCACATGGGCGCTACGAGGCGCTGTTCATCGCGGTGCCGCTGCCGTTGAGAGGGGCGACTGGCTCGCCTGTCCGTCCGTTGGTGATTGTCTGATGGGGGCCGAAGCGATGGCCGCGAGACAGTCGGAGCGGGTGTCGGTGCCGGTCGAGCAGCCGTTGGAGCTCGCCGACGTGTCCATCTCGTTCGGCGGAGTGCAGGCGCTCCGTGAGGTGTCACTGCAGGTTACCGCGGGCGGGATCTGCGGGTTGATCGGTCCCAACGGAGCGGGAAAGACGACGCTGTTCAACTGCGTCACCGGCGTCTACCGGCCGCAGTCGGGCCAGGTGCGCTGGAACGGCGTCGACCTCACCGGCATGCCGCGCCGGCAGGTCATCCGGCACGGCGTCGCGCGTACCTTCCAGAACCTGGCGCTCTTCCCCGAACTCGACGTACTGCAGAACGTCATGCTTGGCGCCCACCACCGGTACGGGGCGGGCATCGCCAGCGCGGCGCTGCGCCTGCCGCGGTTCCGCGCCGAGGAAGAGCGGGTGCGTGCCGAGGCGGCGGAGATCCTGAGGTCGCTGGACCTCGGCCAGCTGGCCCATGCCGCGCCGGGTGACCTGACGCTGGGCATGGCCAAGCGGGTCGAGTTGGCCCGAGCCCTGCTGTCTCAGCCGCAGCTACTGCTGTTGGACGAGCCGGCCAGCGGCCTGGTGCATTCCGAGGTACGCGAACTCGGCGAGCTGATCCGTGAACTGCGCGTCCGACACGGCCTCACCATCGTCCTCGTCGAACACCACATGGAGTTGGTCATGAGCCTGGCGGACCAGGTCGCCGTACTCGCATCGGGCCAGCGGATCGCTTTTGGGTCGCCGACACAGGTGCAGCAGGATCCCGCAGTCGTCGCGGCCTACCTGGGGACGGCGGAATGACCCTCCTCGACGTCAAGGATCTGCACGCCGGATACGGTCGGTCCGAGGTACTGCACGGCATCGACCTGACGGTCGAGGCCGGCGAGATCGTGGCGATGCTGGGTTCGAACGGGGCAGGCAAGACCACCACGCTGCGCGCCCTGTCCGGCATGATCGGCCGGCGCGGTGCCGTCAGCCTGGACGGCAAGCAGCTGCCCAGCGATGACGCCCGCGCGGCGGTGGCGGCCCGGCTGGCACACGTGCCCGAGGGACGGGGCACGTTCCCCGGATTCACCGTGCACGAGAACCTGATGCTTGGCGCCTATGCCCGCAACGATCGGGCGGAGATCGCCCAGGACGTCGCGTACTGGGAGGACTTCTTCCCGATTCTCGGCAAGCGGGCCAAACAGCGGGCCGGCACCCTCAGCGGCGGCGAGCAGCAGATGCTGGCGATCGCACGGGCGATGATGCTGCGGCCCCGACTGCTCCTGCTCGACGAACCGTCGCAGGGCCTGGCTCCGATGATCGTGCAGGACCTGTTCCACCGGTTGCAGGAAATCAATGGATCGCTCGGCACCGGCATGTTGATCGTGGAACAGAACGCGCACCTGTCGCTGGCCATCGCGGCGCGTGCCTACGTCCTGGAGGCGGGTCGGATCTCGGTCAGCCAGCCCGCCGCCGAGCTGCGGGCCAACGACGATATCCGCCGCGCCTATCTGGGAGGTTGACCGGTGACTCTGTTTCTTCAGCAGGTGATCGGGGGCTTGACGATCGGCGGCATGTACGCCTTTCTCGCCATGGCCCTGGTGTTCAGCTTCCGCTCGACCGGCGTGGTGAACTTCGCGCAAGGCGAGATGGGGATGTTCTCCGTCTACCTGGCCTGGCAGTTCATGGCCTGGGGAGTGCCGTTCTACCTGGCCGTACTGCTGACCATCGTGGTGTCGTTCGTCATCGGTGGCGCGGTGTACGGGGCCCTCATCAAACCGGTACCGGCCTCGGCGCACCTGGCCGTGGTGGGGGTGACGATCGGCTTGTTCCTCAGCCTGAACGGGCTGGCCCAGTACATCTGGACCGGGCTGGGCAAGAGTTTCCCCAGCCTCATCAAGGGCGAACCGATCCGGTTCGGCGGGCTGGTCGTGGGGTTGGACGCGGTCAGTGTCTTTGCCCTGTTGGTGCTGACCCTCGGCGCGATCTACCTCGTGTTCGAGCACACCAAGCTGGGACTTGGGATGCGCGCCGCCGCAGAGGCCCCGCAGCAGAGCCGCCTGGTCGGCATCTCGGTCACCGGCATGTTCCTGCTCGGCTGGGGGGTGGCCGCGGCGATCGGCGCACTGGCCGGAGTCACCATGGCGCCGCGTCTGACGCTCAGTCCGGACATGATGCTCACCGCGGTCATCTACGCCTTCGCCGCGGCGACTCTCGGCGGGTTCAACAGCATCTCCGGCGCCGTGGTCGGCGGCTTGCTGGTGGGTGTGGCGGAGAACCTGTCCAGTACGTACATCCCCTTCATCACCGGCGACATGCGGATCTTCGTAGCGCTGGTCATCATCCTGGTGGTCCTGCTGGTCCGACCGTCCGGGATCTTCGGCAAGCCTGAGGCGGTACGGCTGTGACGTTTGCTTCCCTAACCCTGCGCCGGCCCCGGCCGGTACTGGCAGTGCTATCGGTGGTCGGGCTGCTGGTGCTGGTGGCGGCCCCGTTCCAACTGCCGCCGTTCCGGGTCAACCAGATCACCGGGGTGTTCATCTTCGCCCTCGTCCTGGTCGGGTTGAATCTCGTCACCGGGTACGCCGGGATCATCTCCCTGGGGCACGGCGCGTTCTTCGCGGTCGGCGCCTACACCAGTGCGGTGCTCACGCACCACGCGTCCTGGCCGTTACTGGCGACGCTGCCGGTGAGCCTGGTGGTCGCCGCCGCGTTGGGTGCCGTCGTCGGCCTGCCGACGCTTCGCCTGCGGGGCCTCTACCTGGCCCTGGTCACCGTGGCGCTCGCGATGTGCGCGGTCCCGATGTTTCAGCGTTTCGAGTGGCTCGGCGGATCGCAGGGCCTGGTGGTAACCGCCGACACCCCGCCCTTCGGGCTCGCTTCGGATCAGTGGGTGTACTTCGTGGCGCTGGTGTTGGCGGGGGCAGGGTTCCTCGTGACCCGCAACATCATGCGCAGCGATGCGGGGCGGGCGCTGCTGGCCGCCAAGTCCAACGAGCTGGCGGCGTCGACGTTCGGCGTGGACGTCTCGCGGTTCCGCACGATCACCTTCGTGATCAGTGCTGGCTTCGCCGGCCTGGCCGGCGGAGTGCAGACCATGATGGTCGGCTTCGCGTCACCGGAATCCTTCCCGTTGATGCTCAGCCTCACCTTCTTCATCGGTGTCGTGGTCGGTGGCGTGGGCAGTATCAGCGGCCCACTCATCGGCGCTTTCTTCGTCCAGTACGTGCCCATCTGGGGTGGAGACATCAACACCTCCCTGTCCGGGCTCGTCTTCGGCGCGATCCTCATTCTCACCATTCTCGTGGCTCCGGGCGGGATCGCCGGACTGGCAGGCCGGCTCGCCCGGCGGGTCCGGGCCGGCCGGAGCGTGAAGACGCAGTCGGGCCTGGCCTGACGGACTGTTGGAGGTAATACGATGTTGCGCAACAAATCGCGGCTGTTGACGGCGGTGACCGCGTCGGCTCTCGTGTTGGCCCTGAGCGCCGGATGCGGTGGGCGCGGCGGCAGTGACCAGGACGCGGGCGCGGGGCCGGGGTTCTCGGACACCGAGATTTCCCTGGGTAGCACCTGCGCCGCGTCAGGCAACCTGGCGTCGTTCCAGACCACCTGCGCGGCCGAACAGGCCTACTTCAACTACGTCAACGAGAAATTCGGTGGCGTGAAGATGGCCGACGGCAAGACCCGGAAGATCAAGTTCACCTGGTACGACGACGCCTACTCGCCGCCGCGCACGCTGGAGCAGGTCAAGCGGCTCGTCGAGCGGGACCAGGTAGCCGCGGTGTTCGGCCTGCTGGGCACCGGCACCAGCCTGGCCGCCCGGGACTACCTGAACCAGCAGAAGGTGCCGCAGCTGTTCATGGCTTCCGGCGCCAGCATTCTGAGCACCGAGCAGGAGAAGTACCCGTGGACGATGGGGTACCAGGTGCCCTACGCCGCCGAAGCCGCCATCTACGCCCACTTCCTGCGCGAGAAGTCGCCCAACGCCACCGTCGCCATCCTGTACCAGAACGACGACTTCGGTAAGGAGCTGCGCAGCGGCTTCAAGAACGCGATCGAGGGCAGCGGGATCAAGGTGGTCGCTGAGGAGAGCTACGCCGCCACGGCAGCCACGGTCGACTCGCAGGTGACCACGCTTGCCGCGTCCAAGGCCGACTACTTCCTGGTGTTCGCGATCCCCAAGTTCGGGATCCAGTCACTGACCAAGGCACACGAGCTGGGCTGGAAGGCAGCGCCGGTGCTCAACAGCATCGCCGCTTCGGTCAAGGGCGTCATCGAGCCGGCCGGCCCGCAGACCGCCGAGGGCGCCTACACCGCCAGTTACGTGATGGATCCGACGAGCCCGGCGTTCGCCTCCACGGAGGACATCAAGTTCTACCGTGAGGTGGCCGCCAAGCACGGTCCGAACAACCTCGTCGTCGACGACGCGCAGTCCATCCAAGGTTTCGTGCTGGCGCAGGTGATGGTCGGTGCACTGGAACAGGCCAAGGAACCGACCCGGGAAGGGCTGATGCAGGCGGCGCGCAACGTCAGCGGCATCGAGCCCAAGGGCCTGATCGGGGGCATCAAGGTGGCCACGTCGGGCAAGGTCGATCCGTTCCCGCTCGAGTCGATGCAGATCCAGGTGTTCCAGAACGGCAAGTGGCAGCTGGCCGGCGAGCCGATCACCGAATTCGAAGGCAAGACACCCCGGCTGTGACCAGCCGGACTCGCCGGGCCGGGGAAGGGGCGCGTCGCAGCCCTGCCCCCGGCCCGTTCAGGGGGCGTTATGCAAGTTCATGAGCTGCCGGTCGACCCAGGGGTGAGCGCACACGTCGGAGTGTTCGGTGGTGGCCAACCGCCGGTGCTGCGGGTGTCCGCCGGCGACGAGGTCGTCACCGGCACCCTGGGCCTGTGGGCCGGCCGGGTCACCCCCGAGCACACGCTGGCCGACGTGCTGCGGTTGCGCGCCGCGTACCCGGGAGTGGGTCCGCACACCCTGACCGGGCCGATCGCCGTGGAAGGCGCTCGGCCTGGCGACGCCCTGGGGGTGGAGATCATCGAGGCGCGGCCCGGCACCCACGGGTTCAACCTGGCCACCCCGCACGGGTTGTCCCGCGGTGTGCTGGCGGATCGTTTCCCGGACGGGATCCTGCGGCACTTCGACATCGACTCGGTCGCGGGGGTGGCCAGCAGCGGCGACCTGCGGCTGCCGATCCGGCCGTTTCCCGGTTTCGTCGGGGTGGCCCCGGCAGCGCCGCAGCCGCACGGCTCGGTGGAGCCGGGCACGTTCGGCGGCAATCTGGACATCGCTGACGCCGTGCCGGGCAGTACCGTGTGGCTCCCGGTGCAGCGCGCCGGCGGATTGCTCTATCTCGGCGACGGACACGCCGCGCAGGGCAACGGTGAGTTGAATGGCACCGCGATCGAGTGCGACCTGGACGTACTACGGGTACGCCTGCGCCTCGCACCGGGTGTGCTGCTGCGCTATCCCCGCATCACCAGTACCGAGCACCTGACGACGGTGGGGCTCGGCGCCAACCTGGCCGAGGCGGTACGAATCGCCACCGAGGACATGGTCACCTGGGCGGCCAGTACCGGCCTGACCGAGGCCGACGCGTACGTCCTGTGTTCGGTGGCCGGGCAGGTCTGCCTGTCCCAGGTGGTGAACCGGGTGGTCGGGGTGCACCTTCGGCTGGCTCGCAACCTGTTGCCCCGATGCGCCGCGTGGTGGTCGTGAACGGAATGAGGAAAGGCGGATGGTGATGTCGGAACAGCAGCGGTGGCAGCTGAGGGTCGGTCGCGCCTACGACGGTAGCGGGGCACCAGCGACCCGGGACGTGTTGGTGACGATCGACGGCGAGCGGATCGCCGAGGTGCGACCGGCGACCGGGGAGGACGTGCCGCACCTGCCCCAGGCCACCGTGCTGCCGGGTCTGCTGGATCTGCACGTGCACCTCAACATGCGTGGCGACGGCCAGCCGCTGGAGAGCATCAATTCCGTCAGCGACGGGGTGCTGGGGCTCCGGTCGTACGCCGCCGCGTCGGCGTACCTGCGGCACGGGGTGACGACGGTGCTGGACCTGGGTTCGCGCGACACCACCGTGCTGGACCTTGGCGAGGCCCTGGAGGAGGGGACGCTGGTCGGGCCGACGGTGCTCGCGAGCGGCCCCCCGGTGACCCGTACCGGCGGCCACATGTGGGTGATGAACGGTGAGGCCGACGGGGCGGACGGCGTGCGCAGGGCGGTGCGGGAACGCGCGAAGGCCGGTGCCGCGGCCATCAAACTGGTCGCCACCGGTGGCGCGACCCGGAACAGCTCCTGGTTCCAGCCCGCGTACACCGAGGAGGAGATGCGGGCAGCCGTCGTCGAGGCGCACGCGATCGGGCTCCCCGTAGCGGCGCACTGCACCAACAGCGAGGGTACGGCGATGGCCGTCCGCGCTGGTGTGGACCTGCTCGTGCACGCGTTCCTGTACGACGCCGACGGCACATACCGGTTCCGTCCGGAGCTCGCCGAGGCGATCGCAGAGCGCGGCACGTGGGTCAACCCCACCTTGTACACCGTGGAGTCGCGCATCCAACGCGCCCGCGAGCTCAGCGAGCTCCGGCAGCTCACCGCCTCCGAACGAGCCCAACTCGACGCCGATCTGCGCGGCCTGGACGAGCGCCGGGACATGACCGCACGGCTGCACGCGATGGGAGTCCCGTTCGTCATGGGCAGCGACGGCGGCTTCACCGAGGTGCGGCACGGTACGACGGCACGGGAGGCTGCGGCATTGACCGCGGCCGGGTTGAGCCCGGTGGCGGCACTCGCCGCGGCCACGGGTGCGGCGGCGGGAGTGCTGGGTCGCGACGACCTTGGCACGTTGCGTGCCGGCGCACGGGCCGACCTGCTCCTCGTCGGCGGCGACCCGGGCACGGACATCGACCAGCTCACCAACGTCGTCGCGGTGGTGAAGTCTGGCCGGCTGGTGCACGCCACCGACGACGCGCGGCAGGTGCTGGACCCGCACGGGGTGCTACGCCGATGGTGACTGTCCGCGTACGAGGCTGCCCGCTCCGGCTCGCCTCAGCGCGTCGGGGCGGGGAGATTCACGTACACCGTCTCCAAGGGCTCCTCGATCCCCTCGGTGCCGCCGCCTTCGCGGCGGAGGCCGGGCTGCGTGACGCCGCCGAAGGGTGCCGCCGGGATGGAGACGGTCCCCTGGTTCGCCCCGCGCATGCCGACCTCCAGCCGCTGGGTCAGCCACGGCTGCCCGCTTCGCGTACCGACAAGGAGCCCGGGCCAGTGGGCCCGGGCTCCTTGTCGACCCCGTTCCTGCGCTCAGCCCGCCGCTGTCGGGTCGGGCAGGTTGACGTAGACGGTCTCGAGAAACTCCTCGATGCCCTCGACTCCGCCCTCCCGGCCCAGTCCGGAATGTTTGACACCACCGAACGGTGCCGCCGGGTTGGAGATGACCCCCTGGTTGACCCCGAGCATGCCGACCTCGATCTGCTCGCTCATCCGCAGGACGCGCGCGAGGTCCCTGGTGAAGACGTACCCGGCCAGGCCGTACTCGGAGTCGTTGGCCAACGCCACTGCCTCCGCCTCGGTGCGGAAGGTGGCCACCGGGGCCACGGGGCCGAAGATCTCCTCGTGCAGGACCCGGGCGTCGGCTGGCACGTTGGTCAGCACGGTCGCGGGATAGAAGTAGCCGGAGCCGTCCAGCAGTTCGCCGCCCGTGGCCGCGATCGCCCCCTGCGCCACGGCGTCGGTGACCAGTTCGTGTACGCCGTCGCGGGCCGGGCCGTCGATGAGCGGGCCGATCTGGGCGCCGTCGGACAGCCCGTCGGCCACCGACAAGGACGCGAACACCTCGGCGAGCCGCGCGCAGAACTCTCCGGCGATCGCCTCGTGTACGAAGAACCGGTTGGCGGCCGTACACGCCTCGCCCATGTTGCGCAGCTTCGCCGCGGTCGCCCCGGCGACTGCGGCGTCGAGGTCGGCGTCGTCGAAGACCAGGAACGGGGCGTTGCCGCCGAGTTCCATGGAGGTGCGCAGCACGTTGTCGGCTGCCTGGCGCAGCAGGGCGCGGCCGACCGTGGTCGACCCGGTGAAGGAGAGTTTGCGCAGCCGACGGTCGGCGATGAGGGGCGCGGTCACCTCCTGGGCGTGGGCGGTCGGGATCACGTTGACGACGCCCGCGGGCACTCCGACCTCCGCCAGCAGCGCGGCGAAGGCGAGGGCAGTCAGCGGGGTCTGCGCGGCCGGCTTGAGCACGCTGGTGCAACCGGCGGCGAGCGCGGGGCTGATCTTGCGGGCGGCCATTGCCAGGGGGAAGTTCCACGGGGTGATGAACAGGCATGGGCCTACCGGTCGCTTGATGGTCAGCAGCCGGGAGCGACCGTCGGGGGCCGCCTGGTACCGGCCGGCGACCCGGACGGACTCCTCGGCGAACCAGCGCAGGAACTCCGCCGCGTACGCGACCTCGCCGCGGGCCTCGGGCAGTGGCTTGCCCATTTCCAGGGTGATCAGCGTGGCGAACTGCTCGGTGCGCTCGACCAGCAGGTCGTGGGCCCGGAGCAGCAGGTCGCCACGGGTTCGCGGGGCAGCGGTGGCCCACTCGCTCTGGGCGGCGACGGCGGCGTCCAGCGCGGCGCGACCGTCGGCAGGGGAGGCGCTGGCGGTCTGCGTGAGTACCTCGCCGGTCGCGGGGTTGACCACCGCAACCGTGGCGCCGTCCTGTGCGTGCAGCCACTGCCCGTCGATGAAGAGCCGGGTCGGGGTGGTGGCGAGAAGGTGAGGGACGTTAATGCTGGCCATAGAGATACCTCACTGTACTGGAGGGCGGTGCCGTGCCCCCACTTGCCAAATGCTATATCCCATCATATATCATTCTCTGCACTGAAACAGCATCGGTCCAGCAAGGGAGTCAGTGGTGAGTAACGATGCCGTAACTGTCCTGAGGGGTTCGCGTCCGGGCAAGGTCATCGCCGTCCACCTCAACTACCCGTCCCGGGCGGCGCAACGCGGGCGTGTGCCGCAGCACGCCAGCTACTTCCTCAAGCCCAGCTCCTCGCTGTGTGGGACGGGCCGAGTGCACCGGCCACAGGGCACGGAACTCCTGGCCTTCGAGGCAGAGGTGGCGTTGGTCATCGGCACCGCGGCCCGGCAGGTCGCACCCGAGGACGGGTGGTCGCACGTCGGGTGGGTGACCGCCGCGAACGACCTCGGCCTGCAAGACCTCCGCTACGCGGACAAGGGCTCCAACGTCCGCTCCAAGGGCGGCGACGGTTACACGCCGCTCGGCCCGGAACTCATCGAGGCCTCCCGCGTGGCACCCGACGCACTTCGGGTGCGCGCCTGGCTCGACGGTGAACTGGTCCAGGACGACACCACCGCCGACCTGCTCTTCAGCTTCGGCCATCTCGTCGCGGACCTGTCCCGCATGCTGACCCTTGAGGTCGGTGACGTCATCCTCACCGGCACGCCGGCTGGGGCCTCGGTGGCCCAGCCCGGCCAGCGAGTCGAGGTCGAGGTCTCGTCGCTGACCGAGCCGACCGTACGTTCGGGACGACTCGTCACCGAGGTCGTCGACGGCCCCTGCCTGGGGCAGTGGGGCGCCCCGCCCCGTGCCGACGACGCCGCCCGGGCCGACGCGTACGGCCAGACCCCCGCGGCCCCCGCCCCGATCCTGACCGACTACCTGCGCCGTCGGCTCGGCGCTGTCGCCGTCGCGACCCTCTCCGTCCAGCTACGCAAGCGCGGTTACGACGACGCCAGCATCGACGGCGTCCGCCCCCTCGTGCCAGGCCGGCCGATCGTCGGCACCGCACGCACCCTGCGCTACATCCCTTACCGCAAGGACCTCTTCGCGGCGCACGGTGGTGGCTTCAACGCCCAGAAGCGCGCGATCGACTCGGTCGGGCCCGGCGAAGTGCTCGTCATGGAGGCACGCGGTGACGCCACAGCCGGCACACTCGGCGACATCCTGGCGCTACGCGCCCAGGTTCGCGGTGCCGCGGGCGTCATCACCGACGGCGCCGTCCGCGACGCCGGGCCCGTGGCGGCCCTTGGGCTGCCCGTTTACAGCTCGGGAGCCCACCCTGCGGTGCTCGGGCGCCGGCACGTGCCCTGGGAGACGGACGTGACCATCGCCTGTGGCGGCGCGGCCGTCCAGGTCGGCGACATCATCGTGGCCGACGACGACGGCGCCTTGGTCATCCCGCCCGCCCTCGTCGTCGAGGTGCTCGAAGCGGCCGAGGAGCAGGAACAGCAGGAACGGTTCATCACCGAGCAGGTCGCCGCCGGGCACGGGGTCGACGGGCTCTACCCCCTGGGGCCGCATTGGCGCGACGCCTTCGACCGCTGGCGCGCTGCGCAGAACGACCGCGCGGACCAGCCCACTCCGACCAACCACCCGCCGAGCCCTGGCGCCTGCGCGCCAGCCGACCGAGAGGACACCCCATGAGCTTCCGATCCGATCCGGCCACGATCCGCGGGTCCATCGCCCCGATCGTCACCCCCTTCACCGAGGACGGCGCCGTCGACCACGAGTCCCTGCGCAACCTGGTGCGCTGGCAGATCGACTCCGGCTCGCACGGGATTTCCTTCGGCGGGTCGACCGGGGAGCCGTCATCGCAGACGATCGCCGAACGTGCCGAGGCGATCCGCACCGTGGCCGCCGAGATCGGCGGCCGGGTGCCGTTCCTGCCCGGCACCGGCTCGGCCAAACTCGACGAGACGCTCGAGCTGACGGCTGCGGCCGACGAGGCCGGCGCCGACGTCGCCCTGGTCATCACGCCGTACTACGCCCGGCCCACCCAGGAGGCGCTTTACCAGTGGTACTCCACGGTGGCGCGCGAGTTCCCCGACCTGCCGATCGTCGCATACAACGTCCCGATGCGAACCTCGGTGGAGATCGCCCCGGAGACGGTGGCGCGGTTGTTCCGCGACCACGACAACTTCGTCGGGATCAAAGAGACCACAAAGGACTTCGAGCACTTCTCGCGGGTCATGCATGCCAGCGGCCCTGACCTGCTGATGTGGTCCGGCATCGAACTGCTGTGCCTGCCCCTGCTCTCGCTGGGCGGCATCGGTTTCATTTCAGCGCTGGCCAACATCGCACCCGCCGCGGTAGCCGAGATGTACGAAGCCGCCGTCGCCGGCGACATGGACCGTGCCCGCGAACTGCACTACGCCCTGCACCCGTTGGTGGACCTGCTCTTCGTCGAGACCAACCCGGCACCGGCCAAGTGGCTCCTCGCCGAGCGGGGCCTGATCTCCTCCGGACACGTGCGCATGCCGCTCACCGCGCTCACCGAGCCGGGCAAGGACAGGGTGCGGGCACTCGTCGCCCAGGCCGGACACCTGCTTACCCCTATCCCGAACAAGGAAGGTGCCACCCGATGACCACCGTCGAGCAGCCGACCGCGGTACGCGCGCGCCCGCAGGGGCTGCCCACACACATTCGGCACTACATCGGTGGAGAGCACGTCGACTCGATCGGCGGGCAGACCTTCGAGGTGCTCGAGCCGGTGACCAACACCGTCTACATGACCGCCGCGGCTGGGCAGGCAGTCGATGTGGAACGCGCCGTCGCGGCGGCTCGCAACGCGTTCGACCATGGGCCGTGGCCGACGATGAAGGCACGCGCCCGCGCCGCAGTGCTCAACCGAATCGCCGATGCGGTCGAGGCGATGGATCGCCGCCTGGCCGAGCTGGAGACCTTCGACACCGGACTGCCGATCACCCAGGCACTTGGCCAGGCGCAACGGGCCGCGGAGAACTTCCGCTTCTTCGCGGACCTGATCGTCGCCCAGCGCGATGAGGCGTACAAGGTGCCCGGGAGCCAGCTCAACTACGTCAACCGCAAGCCGGTCGGGGTAGCCGGGCTCATCACTCCGTGGAACACGCCGTTCATGCTCTCGTCGTGGAAGCTGGCGCCGGCCCTGGCTGCCGGCTGCACGGTGGTCCTCAAGCCCGCCGAGTTCACCCCGCTCTCGGCCTCGCTCTGGGCACAGATCTTCGAGGAGGCCAGCCTGCCCCAGGGGGTCTTCAACCTCGTCGGCGGCATCGGCGAGGAAGCCGGTGACGCCCTCGTCAAGCACCCGGACGTGAACCTCATCTCCTTCACCGGGGAGAGTGCGACCGGGCAGGTGATCTTCCGCAACTGCGCCACGCAGCTCAAGGGCATGTCCATGGAGCTCGGCGGGAAGTCGCCGGCCGTCGTCTTCGCCGACGCCGACCTGGAAGCGGCGCTCGACTCGACGCTGTTCGGCGTCTTCTCGCTCAACGGCGAACGCTGCACCGCGGGCTCGCGAATCCTCGTCCAGCGGGGCATCTACGAGGAGTTCCTCGCACGGTACGTCGAGCGGGCGGAGAAGATCCGCGTCGGTGACCCGGCGGACTCGGCCACCGAGGTAGGCGCCCTCGTCCACCCCGAGCACTACGCCAAGGTGTTGGACTACGTCGAGATCGGCAAGGCCGAGGCGCGGCTCGTTGCCGGCGGGTCGCGCCCCGCGGACCTGCCCGAGGGAAACTACCTGCGCCCCACTGTCTTCGCCGACGTGCCCCGCACCGCGCGGATCTTCCAGGAGGAGATCTTCGGTCCGGTCGTCGGGATCACGCCGTTCGACACCGAGGAGGAGGCCATCGACCTGGCGAATGACGTCATGTACGGCCTCGCCGCCTACGTCTGGACGAACGACCTGCGGCGGGCGCACCGGGTGGCGCAGTCGATCGAGTCCGGCATGGTCTGGATCAACTCCCACAACGTACGCGATCTGCGAACCCCGTTCGGTGGCGTGAAGGCCTCCGGACTGGGCAACGAGGGCGGGTACCGCTCCATCGACTTCTACACCGAGCAGCAGGCCGTACACGTTGCCCTGGGCGACGTACACACGGCCCGGTTTGGTACGTCCTGACCCCACCCGCCGTCGCGCCGGGTCGTTAGGCCCGGCGGGACGGCGGAGGCATCGTATGGGATTTTCGATATTGTGGGCTACATGATCGCGACCGCGAGGGAGACGGTAATGGCAGCGGCGACCGAAGCGGGCGCTCCGGCCGCGATGTCGAAATCAGAGACCGTCTACCAGCGTCTGCGCGGCCGAATCCTCGACGGCACCTACTCATCGGGCTTCCGGCTTGTTCTCGGCCAGGTGGCCAAGGAGTTCGGCGTCAGCCCGGTGCCAGTGCGGGAGGCGGTGCGCCGGCTCGAAGCCGAAGGGCTGGTGACCTACACCCGCAACGTCGGAGCCGAGGTGGCCGGCGTCAACACGGCCGACTACGCCGACGCCATGCAGACCCTCGCGGTCCTTGAGGGAGTGGCCACCTCGCTGGCCGCACCGAAACTGACCAAAGCGGATCTCGACGCCGCCCACAAGATCAACGAAGAGATGCGCGCGATGCGTGGAGAGAACTTCGACCCCGTACGATTCACCGAGCTCAACCACAAGTTCCACGAGGTGTTGTGCGCGACCTGCCCCAACGCACACCTGCACGACCTCCTGCAGCGCGAGTGGGAACGGATCGGGCTCATCCGTCGGTCGAGCTTCACCTTCGTCCCGGGACGGTCACGGACCTCCGTAGAGGAACACGACAAGCTCCTGGAACTGATCAGCGCGGGCGCGGACGCCGAAGAAATCGAGATGGCGGCCCGGCATCACAAGTTGCGGACAATGGAGCAGTTCCTGGCTCGCCGCGCCCAGCGCAGCTGATCGCACCCGCCGCCCCCCACCGATCCGATTTACGGCACGGTTGGCGAGACAGGCCCAGTGCAGACAGGCGAGACCGGCCTCAGCGCCGCTTCGCGTACGTGACGAACGCCGACCAGCTCGCCGAGGCGAACACCAGCACCGCCCCCCGCCGATCCTTGCTGTCCCGCACCCCGACCGCCCCGGGGAGGTTGTCGGCCACCTCGACACAGTTGCCGGAGTTGCCGCTGCTGCGGGTGCTCTTGCGCCAGACCGCGCCAGTCAGGTCCATGCCTCTGCCGCCTCCGAGATCGCCGTGAGGGTGGCTCCATGCGGCAGCGCCTCGGCCCGCACGGACTCCCACACCTGCCGCAGCGAGTGTACGTCCGCCGTGCGCTCCACGATGGTGCCCTGCAACTGGTTGTCGAGGTAGCCGACGTCGTCGCCGTCGGGCGGGGTGGCGAGCACGAACGCGCCGTTGAGCCCCGGGTAGGCGCCCGTGCCGCGCGGCACCAGGTGCAGGTGCACCCGGGGGCGGCGGCCCACCTCGACCATGTGCCGCAACTGCTCGCCCATCACGTCGGGGCCGCCGACCGGGCGCTCCAGCACGGTGTAGTCGAGCACCGCCACGAACTGCGGCGGGGCCGGCCGGTCGAGCACCGCCTGCCGGGCCACTCGGGCGGCGACCTGCTGCTCCATCTCGTCGCCGATGAGCTGGCTGGCCCCCTCGTGCAGCGCCCGGGCGTACCCCTCGGTCTGGAGCAGGCCCGGCACCACCAGCGGCTCGAAGCTGCGCAGCGCGGTCGCCTGCTGCTCGATCGTCACCCACTCGCGGAACCACGGCAGCAGGCTCTCCCTGACCAGGGTGTCCCGGATCCGGACCAGCAGCCCCTCGGCCCCCAGCACGTCGTCGCAGCGCCGGGTGAACTCCTCCCGGGGCGGGCGGCGGCACTGCTCGACCGCCGCGACCAGCGAGGCGGAGTAGTTGACCCGCTCGCCGAGGGCCTCCTGCGACAGCGCCGCGCCGTCCCGCAGGCGGCGCAACTCCCCCGCGAAGAGCTCCAACATGGGCACCCGGTTCATCTGCACACCTCTGCACACACACGTCGGCCGAGTCGGACGGCTGGGCCGGTAGGGGCGGAACGGCTTCCGACAGTAGTCCCGCGATCAGCACACTGTCACGCAGCGGAGCCGCTGCCGCTTCCACCCCCGGGAACGCGGCGCGACCGCACGGGCCCGCCCCGCCAATCCCCCTGGTGGGGCGGGCCCCTCCCACCGACGAAGGAGACCCGCATGATCAGCCACCAGCTCCCGCAGCCCGGCGACGGGCCAGCCGCGGACCGCCCCCGGGCGCACCCGGCGCACGCCAGGCCCCACACGCCGCTGCGCCCCATCTGGTGCTGCCGCGCCTGCGGGCAGCCCTGGCCGTGCCCGCTGGCCCGCCTGCTGCTCAAGGCGGACTACGAGGACAACCCGATCGGCCTGTCGATCTACCTGAGCGGGATGTACTACGAGGCGCTCCGGGACCTGTACCGACTCAACCCCGACGACGGACCCGCCCCGGGCGAACTGTTCGCCCGGTTCGTGGCCTGGGGGCCGTACCGCCGGCGGGCCGTAGACCCGCCGTAGACCTCGACGGCGTCCGCCGATCCCGGCGGCCGGCGATCCCGGCGTCCGGCGTGGCCTCACGGGTCGCGGCGAGTCACCGACGCCACGGCGACGACGACGGCCGCGACGGCCCAGGCCGCGAAGACGATCCATGCTTCGGTGAGGGTCACCGGGTACTTGTCGACGCCGGGGGTCGGGCGTCCAGGAATGCTTGGGATCTGATGCGCCGAGTTCTTGACCAGGGCCTGCCACGCCGGGAACACCATGGCGTTCCCGATCTCCTTGACCCAGCGGTACGTCTCGCCCTGAAAGAGCGCCGGTAGGAACAGCAGCAGCCCGACGGCGGCGACGATCGTGCCGGCGGCATGCCGGATGACCGCGCCGAGCGCCATGCCGACCAGCGCGCACAGCGGGGCGAGCAGCGCGGACCCGGCTACGGCGCGGAGCGCTCCGGGTGCGGTGATCGACAGGCCGATGTGCTCCTGGTGGTAGATGGCCTGGGTGACGCCGAACGAGGTGGCCGAGACGATCGCGCCGAAGACCAACATGATCGACGTCACCACGACCACCTTGGCCAACACCACCGGCCGGCGGGCCGGCACGGCGGTGAACGTGGTGCGGATCAGGCCGCTCGCGTACTCGCCGAAGACCGTGATGGCGCCCACGCTGCAGGCGACGATCCCAAGGATCTGAAAGGCCTCATCCAGGAAGGCGGCGCTCATCGGGTCGAGGGCCGTGCGCTGCAACGGTGACGTGCTCCGCGCGATCAGCGCGACGTTGGAGCGGGCGGAGTTCGTGGTGATCCCGACGCAGATCAACGCGCCGGCCGCGAGCACGCCGTAGGTCGAGCGAAGCGACCACATCTTGATCCATTCGGCGGCGAGCAGGTCGCGGAACCGGGCGCGGGTGTCGGTGGTGGTCATCGCTGGTCTCCTGCGAGGTACTCGACGCTGCCGGCGGTCAGTTCCATGAACACTTCTTCCAGAGAGCTGGTCTGGGTGGTGACCTCGTGCAGCATGATCCGGTGGTCGAAGGCGAGTTGACCGATGCGGGCTGCCGTCAGCCCGGTCACGGCGCAACTGCCATCGCGGTGCGCGGTGACCATGGCTCCCTCGGCGGTCAGCAGGGCCGTCAGCGTCGCCGTGTCGGGGGTACGGACGATCACCTGCTGTTTCGCGCTGCGGGCGGTGAAGTCAGCCAGCGGTTCGGCGGCGATCAGCCGGCCCCGGCCGATGACGATGAGCTGGTCGGCCGTGTTCTCCATCTCGCTCATCAGGTGGCTGGAGACAAACACGGTGCGCCCCTCGGCGGCCAGCCGCCGAAACAGGCCGCGGACCCACAGCACGCCTTCGGGGTCCAAGCCGTTGATCGGTTCGTCGAACAGCAGCACCGGCGGGTCACCGAGCAGGGCGGTGGCGATGCCGAGCCGCTGCTTCATGCCGAGCGAGAACCCGCCGACGCGCCGACGGGCCGCGCTGCTGAGCCCCACCTCAGCCAGAACCTCGTCGACCCGCCGGCGTGGCAGGCCGTTGCTCGCGGCCAGGGCCCACAGGTGGGATCTGGCGCTGCGGCCACCGTGGACGTCGCCGGCGTCGAGCAACGCGCCGACGTGCCGCAACCCGCGGGGCAGGTCGCGAAACCGGCGCCCGTCGATGGTGGCCGTGCCGCTGGTGGGCTCGGTCAGGCCGAGGATCATGCGTAGCGTGGTGGACTTGCCGGCCCCGTTCGGGCCGAGGAACCCGGTCACCTGCCCCGGGCGCACGCTGAACGACAGGCCGTCGACTGCCGTGACCTTCCGGTAGCGCTTGGTCAGTTGGTTGACTTCGATCATGCCGTCAACGCTCGCCCGGCAAGGGGCCGCGCCACATCGCACCGCCGGTGACAATCGCCCGCTCGGCTGTCGACCCTGGTTGTACAACCGCCGGTCGATGCCCGGCGCAGCGGGCGAGATTACGATCGGCAGATGCCCACCACGACGAGGTTGCCGCTGCTCAGGGCTGTGCCACCGGGGGTGTGGACGGCGCTGACCTGGTGTGTCGGGACGGCATACCCGATCGTCATGTCCATCCGGTTACCGGGCGAGGTACCCGTCAATCCGGTCCGGGATCCGTGGGACCGTTTTTTCGTCACCTCATGGTGGTACCTGGCCATCGCCACCGCCCTGGCGCTGGGCGGCAGCGTCCTGCTGCGCCGCCGGCCGCTGCTGGCCGTCGCGCTGCTGCTGGCCGGGTCGGTCGCCGCGGCGATGGCGCTCAACTCGACCCGGATCGCGTTCCTGCAGTTCCTGGCGGCCGATGTGGCCCTGGGCTTCCTCGCGGCCGCCCAGGCCCGGCGGACCTCGATCGTGGCTACCGCCATGGCGCTGTCCGTGCTGGCCGGCCACGCGGCGGTGCGAGTGCTGCTCGGATACCCGATCGGCACCTCGACCCAGTTGACCGTCGCACTCAGCGCGATCATCGCCTGGCTGATCGGCAACTCGATTCGGCAGTCCCGCGACCATGCCGACCGGATGGCCACCCAGGCCACCGCTCAAGCGGTCACCGCCGAGCGCCTACGGATCTCCCGCGAGCTGCACGACAGCGTCGCGCACAACATGAGCATCATCGCCCTGCAGGCCGGCGCGGCCAGCCGGGTCATCGACACCCAACCCACTGCCGCCCGGTCCGCGATGACCGCCGTCGAGACCGCCAGCCGGCAGACGCTGTCGGAGCTGCGCCGGATGCTCGGCATCCTCCGCCACGCCGACGAGCCTCAGGACGCGCCGGCGTTCGATCCGCCGCCCGGCCTGGCCGACGTCGAGCGGCTGGCGGCGGCGACCGACGCCGCCGGCGTTCAGGTCCAGCTGCGGTGGCTGGGCGACCACCGGCCGCTGCCCACCGATATCGACATCTCCGCGTACCGCATCGTCCAGGAGTCGATCACCAACGTCGTACGCCACGCCGCCACCACCGCCTGCCGGGTAACCATCGACCAACGGGACGGCGAAATCGCCATCACCGTCGATGACGACGGGCGGGGTCACGGCCAGCGCCGAGGGACCGGCCACGGCATCGCCGGCATGCGCGAACGCGCCGAACTGCTGCACGGGCACTTCCACGCCGGCCCCCGCCCGGAGGGCGGCTTCCGCGTCACCGCCCGCCTACCGGTACTGGCGGCACACCGATGACCGTCCGCGTCGTTCTCGCCGACGACCAGCCCCTCGTGCGCACCGCCCTCAGGATGGTCATCGCCGACGCCGCCGACCTCGACGTCGCCGGCGAGGCCAGCACGGGTGCCGAAGCCGTCCAACTCGCCACCGACCTGCAACCCGACGTCGTTGTGATGGACATCCGCATGCCCGGCACCGACGGCATCGAAGCCACTCGGCTCCTCGCCACCGACCCGCGCACGGCGGCAGTCCGCGTCATCGTGCTGACCACCTTCGACCACGACGAGCACGTGTACGCCGCCCTGCGTGCCGGCGCGTCCGGATTCCTCGTCAAGGACATGGCCCTCGACGACATCCTCGACGCGATCCGCGTCGTCGCCGCCGGCGACGCCCTCATCGCGCCCAGCGTCACCCGCCGCCTGATTCAACACCTCGTCGAACGCCCCGAACCCACCCCTCACCGGCTCCCGATGATCGACGGGATCACCGGCCGGGAACGCGAGCTGCTGACCCTCGTCGGACGTGGCCTGTCGAACACCGAGATCGCGGCCGAGATGTTCATCAGCGTCACCACCGTCAAGACCTACGTCACCCGGCTGCTCGCCAAGTTGAACGCCCGCGACCGGGTGAACCTGGTCATCATCGCGTACGAAGCGGGGCTGGTGGCACCCCGTACCTGACGATCAAGAGTGGTAAGAAAGTCGGCGTTCGGCGACAAGTACTGGTGTGACACCACCACCTGGAGGAACAGTGCCCGGAGGACGGCTGTGGACCGGCAACGCCTCACCGACTTGTTCCGGCACCACGGCGACGCCATCTACGCCTACGCCACGGACCGGTTGGGCGGTGAGGATGCCCAAGATCTCGTGGCCGAGGTGTTCATCGTGGCGTGGCGTCGCTACGTCATCGACGGTGAACAGTTCAAGAACGCACCTGAGACCTGCGGCTCCGTTGAGATGCTGGTCGCTCCTGCTGGCAACTGACGTACTCCGCTGTCGCGCCAGGCCCCACACGCCGCTGCGCCCCAGGGTGATGCGCCTGACTGTCGCCTTTCAGGCGACCGCCCGGGCAGGAAGTCGAATGCCGTGCAGGTACGGTCCTGTTTGTGTTCGACACTCCACAACGTTCGATCGCCGGTCGGTACCGGCTTGTCAGTCCCCTCGGGCAGGGCGGCATGGGACGGGTCTGGCTGGCCCGCGACGAGACGCTGCGCCGGGATGTGGCGATCAAGGAATTGGTGCCGCCACCGGGTCTGACGGACGACGAGCGACGGGAGATGCGCGAACGGTCCATGCGCGAGGCGCGGGCGATCGCGCGGCTCGACCAGACCAATGTGGTACGGATCTTCGACGTGCTGCATGCCGACGGCGAGCCATGGATCGTGATGGAGTTCGTCCCATCCCGGTCGCTTCAGGCGGTGCTGACCGAGAACGGCCCGCTGGCCACAGCCCAGGTGGCGCGGATCGGCCTGGCCCTGCTCGCCGCGCTGCGCGCCGCCCACCGGGCCGAACTGCTGCACCGGGATATCAAGCCGGCGAACGTGCTGCTCGCCGATGACGGCCGGGTGGTGCTGACCGACTTCGGGCTGGCCACCGCACCTGACGACCCGAGCGTGACCCGAACCGGGATCGTGCTCGGTTCGCCCTCGTACCTCGCGCCGGAGCGGCTCACCGACGGCGTGGCCGGCCCTGCGGCCGACCTGTGGTCGCTCGGCGCGACGCTCTACGCCGCCGTGGAGGGGAGGCCACCGTACTCGCGGTCGTCGGCGCTCGCGACGTTGACCGCCATCGCGACCGATCCGCCGACGCCGCCGCAGCGCGCGGGCGCGCTGACCCCGGCGTTGGAAGGTCTGCTGCGCAAGGACCCGAGCCTGCGGATCGACGCCGAGGAAGCCGAGCGGCTCCTGCGTCAGGCGGTCACCGAGCAACCCTCCCCGGCACCCGCGCAGGCGTCGGCGAGCACGACGCCGACGGCCACGGCCATGGCGGTGGAAGCGGCGCCGCAGGAAGAGCCGGCCCCGAAACCGTCCGTCACCACGGCCGAGCCAGCCCGGACACCGATCGCCACCAAGACCGCCACCGCCGCCACGAAGCGAAACCGCTGGCTGATCGCCGCCGTCGTGGCCGTGGGCCTTGTCGGCGCCGTCGCGGTTCAACCGCTCATCAGCAACGCCCTGGCCAACGACGCCAAGCACGATCCGGCGCTCGGCACGTCGGTGTCACCGACCCACCCGCCGATGGCCGGATGGCACTACTACACCCAGGATCCCGGCTTCTCGGTACCGGTCCCGGACGGCTGGCAGCAGCTCCGCGACGGCACGCGCGTCGAGTTCCACCAACTGGACAGCCGTCGCGTGCTGGCCATCGATGCCCTCGGCGTACCGAAGGCCGATCTCTTGGCGGACGCCCGGGCCGCAGAGGCGGCGGACCGCGAGACCGGAAGGTATCCGGACTACAAACCGGTTCACCTCCACAAGGTGAGCTACCGGGCGCGGGCGGTGGACCGCGAATGGACCTACGTCGACGCCGGCGGGAGGCGGATGCACGCCCTCAGCCGCACCTTCATCGCCGAGAACGGCCAGGCATACGCGATCGACTGGACCACACCGGACGACGCCTGGACGTCCGGGCAGGACACTCTCTCACTGATCCTGGGGAGCTTCCGCGCGTTGCAGGCCCTGGCATCACCGGGCGGAGCATCGGCGTCTCCCAGACCGAGCAGGGGCGTTTCGCCCTCCCCTCGCGCCAGCGTCACCCCGACCGGGTCACCGAAGCCCGCCAAGAGCAGCACGCTGGCAAAGCCCCGGTTCACCAACCGGGCCATCATCAACAACGGCAGCGGCACGTGCATCGACGTACCGGACAGCTCCCCGACCACAACTGCTGAAATCCAGATGTGGGACTGCCACGGCGCCGCCGGGGAGCAATTCACCCTCGCCGCAGACCGCACGCTTCGGGTGGTGGGCAAGTGCCTTGAGGTCAGGGGCACCAGCAACGGCTCAACCCTCCGAATCGCCACCTGCACGGGCAGCGCGAAGCAGCGTTTCGACCTGAACAGCGCGGGCGACCTGGTCAACCTCGGCACGGTCCCGGCCAGATGCCTCGACGTGCCCGGCGGCGACCCCACCAACGGTGTCTGGCTCAAACTCTGGGACTGCAACGGCAGCGAAAATCAGAAGTGGCACGTCGGCTAGAGCCTGTGTCGAGGTCGGCCTGCCTCGGTTCGGCTCGGCGCTGTCGGCTCGGCGTGGTGAGAGCGGGGTGGGGTTCGCCGGGGCCGGCCCGCTCCGGGCGTTCAGGCTTGCTCCCTGCGCGGGCGGGGCCCTGGCGTGGTCTAGGTCCGTACGAGCGGACGCGATCGCGCTGGGCCGCGGAACAAGGTCGTGCTCGATCAGGGAAAGTGTGGCCTCGTTACGAGTAGGAGGCCACACTTTCCCTGATCGAGCACGACCTTGCACGCCTGGCCGATCAACGACGGTTCCCAGGACGCCGCCCGGCCCCGGAACGCTCCGGAACTGGCAGATCTCCGCTGATCGTCAGGGCAGCGGTCGGTTCCGGTTGGTAGCGCACACGCTTGCCTGCCGCCGAAGACGTGGCCGTGCGTCTCCCGCTTTCGACACGCCCTGGGGCGTGTCGAATTCGGCGTCGGCGTAACCGCTCAGCGTCGCCCCACCTGCCAGGCCTTCATGCACCCCGCCGGGGCCCTGCACGACGCAAGCCCCATCGGGATCCTGCACGACGCAAGCCACGCCGGGGTCCTGCACGACGCAAGCCACGCCGGGGTCCTGCACGACGCAAGCCACGCCGGGGTCCTGCACGGCGCAGGCCCCATCGGGTCACCAGTGGCCGGCACGCCGCATTGGCGCGTGTGCCCTGCTTGTCGGCCGGCCGCCACGGCGAGAGCGGGGAGTGGCTAATCACAGAGGGCTGCCGGCACCGCCGACAGGGCCTTGACGCAGGCGTTCGTGATCGGGGCGAGGCCGGTGGCCCTGCTCGCCGTAAGCAGGGCCGAGCCAGGTGAGCTGGTGCTCTCCCTCGACAGGGCCGGGCGCTTCCCTGCCTCCCGCCTCCGCCTCACCTCGCCCCCGTCAGGGGCGGCTTTCCATGATCGTCTGCTGATTCTGGAGAACTCGCCCGGCGTGTCGTCTCACAAATCAGCAGACGATCAAGGTGCGACGCCCACAGCACCCCGAAGGGTGGAAACTCCCGCTAGAAGAGGTGGCCGATGGTGCGGATGATCTCGGCGTAGAAGTTGCCCTCGATGCTGCGGAACAGGGCGAACCCCTCGCCAGGGCTGCCGAAGAACGGGCGGAGCGTCCAGGCGAGCTGGGTGCCGACGAAGCCGAAGAGCAGGATCCACACGTACAGCAGGGTCATGCTGGCCGGACGCTCTGCCGCCGGCCGCCGGACCGGACGCTCCGGCCATTGCCGGTACTGAGCCGGCGGATACCCGAAGGGAATCGGCCCCGCCCCGGCGGGTGCGACCTGGCCCGGCGCGAACTGGCCCGGCGCGACCTGGCCCGATGCGACCTGGCCCGGCACGAACTGGACGGGCGCGACCTGGCCGGGCACGACCTGGACGGGCGCGGCGGGAATGTGGTCGCCGGCCGGCGCGGGCTGCACGGCGGACTCGGCTGCGGCACCGTCCGCGCCGACCGCGACCGGCACGGGGACGGGGACGGGCGCGGCGACGGCCTGGACGGGCGCGGGCGCGACGGGCGCGACGGAGGCGGGGGCCGGGGCAGGGGCCGGGGCCGGGGCCGGGGCAAGCAGGCCATGGTCGTTGAGCACCTGCATGCCGCCGGTCAGGAAGCGCAGCCCGACCACCGCGCTCAGCGTCAGGATGGCGACGTTGAGCAGCTTGAAGAAGCCGTAGTCGGGCGCGGTGATCAGGAAGAAGAGACTGATCGGCGCGAACGCCACAGCCAGCATCGAGGTGACGGTGATCGCCACCATCACCAGCGCCAGCGACTGTCGCACCGACAGCCGGGCCCCGAAGACCAGGTTGAACAGGTAGAGCGTGGGCAGGCAGATGGCGAGGGTGACCAGGAACAGCAGCGGCAGCTTGACCGCCGAGGTCAGCGCCATCAGCACGCTGTGGAACGCGCCGAGCACCGCGCCGTAGCAGGCGAGGGCGATGCCGGAGCCGGCCAGCATCCGCATGGTGAGGCCGGTGAGGTCCCGGTCGTCCACGATCTGCTGCCAGATGCCCTGCCGGTCGCGCAGGATGCGCTCGATGACGAGCGGGCCGGGACGGTCAGCCGACACTGGCGGACCCCTTTCTCACACCGTGCTCTGTAGACGAAGTCCGCTGACCGTAGGGCACCGACCTATCCGCCCGCCACCCCGTCCGGCGGTCAGCGCCAGCCCACGTCGATCCGGTCGCCCCGCTCGTCGAAGAAGTGCAGCGCGTCCATGCGCACCGAGACGGCCAGCGGGTGGCCGGCGGAGACCGCCGGGTACGGCGCGAGCCGGACCCCAAGCTCCGCCGGGCGGCGGTGGTGCCGGCCTTGGTCGCTGAGCACGCTGGCCCGGTTGCCCCCGACGGTCTCGTCGGGAGTCGGTCCCGGCGCGGCACCCCGGCCGGTGAGCCGCTGCATGACCTGCCCGAGCCGGCGCCGGCCGCGCTGGCCGCCGTCGGCGTCCTCGGGCCGGCTGCCCATCTCGTCCACCACGATGGCGGTGGCACCGATGTCGAGGAAGGCCAGCGACTCGTGGCCGTGGTGCTCCAGGTAGCGGATCCGGCCCCGGAGCACGTCGCCCGGGGCGTCCGGGGCGACCGGGGTGAGCGCCTCGGCCCGCATCCCGACGACGATCCGCTCGCCGTGGTAGTGCGCGACGGCCCGGCTGCGGATGTCGGTCCAGGGCAGGTAGAGCGACTGCTCGCCGATTCTCAGCGCGACGTACCGGTCGAGGTGGACGTAGACCGACGCCTCCAGCAGGTTCATCCGGGGGCTGCCGAGGAACGCGGCCACGTAGAGGGTGGCCGGGCGGCCGTACACCTGGGTGGGGGTGCCTACGTCCTGGAGCACGCCCTTGCGCATGATGGCCACCCGGTCGGCCATGGTCAGGGCCTCGGCCTGGTCGTGGGTGACGTAGATGGTGGTGACGCCCAGCTCACGGGTCAGGCTGGAGATCTCCGCCCGCAGCTCCGCCCGCAGCCCGCTGTCGAGGTTGGACAGCGGCTCGTCCATCAGGAAGAGCCCTGGCCGGCGGACGATGGCCCGGCCCATCGCGACCCGCTGGCGCTGCCCGCCGGAGAGCTGGCTGGGCCTGCGGCCCAGCACGTCGCCGATGCCCAGCGCGCTGGCCACGTCGGCGACCCGCTCGTCGCGCGGCGAGGGGTCGACCCCGGCCAGCCGCAGCGGGAAGGCGATGTTCTCCCCCACCGTCATGTGCGGGTAGAGGGCGAAGTCCTGGAACACCATGGCGATCTTCCGGTCCCGGGGCTGCACGTCGTTCGCCAGCTCACCGTCGAGCAGGACCGCCCCGGAACTCGGGTCCTCCAGCCCGGCCACCATCCGCAGCACGGTGGACTTCCCGCACCCGGACGGCCCGAGCAGGACCATGAACTCACCGTCGTTGACATCCAGGTTGATCTTGTCGACGGCGACCGTCCCGTCCGCGAAGACCTTGGTCACATCCTTGAGCGCGACGGTTGTCACCGTCTCCTCCCCCAGTTCGTCGGCCGAACCCCGAATGAATGTGACCAGGATCATCGAGTCCGCACATCGGGTAAACGTGCCATGTTCGGCTCGTGACAGGCCTATTACATGGGCCAGCAGATTCAGCCCGGTTCGCCGAGGAAAACCCGGCGGACGACCCGCTCGGCGGCGTGGCCGTCGTCCAGGGCGCAGAACCGGGCCCGGAACCGCTTCCGGGCCGCGGCCGCGGCGGGAGCGTCGACCGCGCCGGAGCGGAACAGGTCGAGCAGGCCGGGGAAGCTGGTGGTCACGGCGCCGGGCGGCTCGGCGAGCAGGTCCAGGTAGACGCCCCGGGCCAGCCGGTACGCCGTCCAGTCCGGCGCGTACACGACGATCGGCCGGTCCAGCACGGCGTAGTCGAACATCGCCGACGAGTAGTCGGTGACCAGCACGTCGGCGGCGAGGTAGAGGTCCTCGACCCGGTCGTGGCCGCTGACGTCCCGGATCCGGGCGCCACCCGGGCCGAGGACCGGCCCGGCCGACCCCGACGGCCGGCGGTCCCGGTCGTGGAAGTAGTGGCTTCGGATCAGCAGCCGGCCGGCCGGGCCGAGCGCGTCGAGCAGCAGGTCCGGGTCGAACGGCGGGCGGTACCCGGGCAGGTGCTCGCGGTGGGTCGGCGCGTAGAGCACCACCCGGTCGCCGGGGGCGAGGCCGAGCCGGGCGCGCACCTCACGCACCTCGCCGGGGGTGGCGGTGGCCAGCCGGTCGTTGCGCGGGTACCCGACCTCCAGCGTGGTGTACGCGGCCGGGTACGCCCGCTCCCACATCTGGGTGGAGAAGCTGTTCGCGGAGACGCTGTAGTCCCACCGGTCCACCCGGCGGAGCAGCTTCGCGAAGTCCATACCCATCGCGCCGACCGGGTAGCGCTGCTGGTCCAGCCCCATCACCTTGACCGGGGTGCCGTGGTGGGTCTGCACATGCACCGAGCCGGGCCGCTTGCGCACGAAGTCGGGAAAGTTCACGTTGTTGATCAGCCAGGTGGCCCGGGCCAGCACCCGGTGGTACTCCCGGCTGCCGGCCACCACGAACTCCACCCCGACCGGGAGGGAGCCGGCCCGGTCCCGCCGGACCACCCACACCCCGCGTACCTGCGGGGCCAGCCGGCGGGCCGCCTCGTAGATCGCCGCCGGGTTGCAGGCGTACCCCCGGTACCAGTATGCCGCGTAGACGGCCAGCGTCGGGTCGAGCGGTCTGCACAGCTCGGCCCGGTAGTACTCGCGCAGCAGCGCGTCGCGGCCCCGCCGGGCGGCCCGGCGGGCCACCGGCCTCGCCCGGCGGACCTGCCGGCGGGCGGCCTCCCGGGTGTGGTTGGCCGCCCGCAGGGCGCTGAACGTCCGCCACCGGCCGGCGGCGGCCAGCCGGTGCTTGAGCCCCTCCACCCCCTCCGGCACCGGATGACCCCCGGGCGGTCGGAAGCGGGCGTGGTCGGCGGTGATCTGGGCGAAGAAGGCGGGCCGCAGCTCGGGAGCGATCCGCTCGCCGTTGCCGAGCACGGTCAGGTAGTGCCAGATCATCCGCTCGAAGACCGCCGGACGCAGGTCGTCCACGGCCGACGCCCACAGGTCCATCAGCCGGAACACCCGGTGCCACTGGACGAACACCTCGAAGTGCCGGTCCCCCCGGGTCCGGGTGATCGCGCCGGTCCGGCGCTGCCGGTAGTTGACGCAGACCCGGTCCAGCACCCCGATCCGCTCGGCGGCCATCAGCACCGGGAAGCTGAACGGCACGTCCTCGTACCAGCCGGGCTCGAAGCGCAGCCCGAGGTCGACCAGGAACTCCCGGCGGACCAGCCGGTTCCACGCGGTGTGCAGCAGCCGCAGCGTCTCCGGCCGCTCACGCAGCCGGAAGGTGGCCGGTCCGGGCGGCTCGGGGAAGACCTCCCGCATCGCGCTGCGGGTGGGCCGGTTGTCCCAGCGCACCCGGACGTGGTCGACGACCAGCACGTCCGGGCGGGTGGCCCGGAGCCGGGCGGCCACCTCGGCCAGGCAGTCCGGGGCCAGCCAGTCGTCGCCGTCGACGAACCACACGTACTCGCCGCCGGCCAGGTCCAGCCCGGTGTTGCGGGCCGGACCCAGGCCGACGTTCTCGGCCAGCCGGACGGCGCGGACCCGGTGGTCCCGGGCCGCGTAGTCGGCCAGGATGTCACCGCTGCCGTCCGGCGAGTGGTCGTCGACGCCGATCACCTCGACGTCGTCGAACGGCTGGCCGAGGATCGAGTCGAGGCACTCGCTCAGGTACGCCTGCACCCGGTAGGCCGGTACGACGAAGCTGATCAGCGCCATCGGCCGGCCCCCCACGTCAGCCCGGCTGGCGGACACCTCCGCGCGCCGGGACGCCCGCGGCCCGCCGGGCGCGGGCGGGCAGGACCACCCAGGCCAGAACCACGCTCCCGACGAAAACCATGAACAGGTACGCACCGAGTGTAACCATCACAACAGCCGCGAATCCGACGATCGCCGCGATGGCCAGCAGCACCGAGCGACCCTCCCAGCCCAGCGTCCACGGGTGCAGCGGCGGGGCCGCCTGCCGCTTCTCCAGCCGGGCCGTGAGGTCGTAGTGGTGCAGGGTGAGCACGAAGACGTACCCGAAGACCACCCACGCCGGCACCCCGGCGACCACGCCGACCGCGACGGCGAACACGTACTCGCCGGCCCGCAGCGCGGCCGGGACCAGCCAGTCCAGCGGGCCGTTGTGCGCCGCCCCGGCCCCCAGGCCGGCGACCAGCAGCACCAACAGGGCCGCCGGCACCGCCCAGCGCAGTCCGGCCGGGTCGCCGTCCCCACCCGCCCGGAGCAGGGCCGCGACCAGCAGCGCCGCCGGGCCGAGGACGCCGATCACCGCCAGCGTCAGCGGGCCCACCGGGCGCAGCGCCGGGAACCGGGCCGCGAGCGGGCCGTCGTCGCGGTGCAGGGTGGCGTCGACCGTGTCCAGCACCGGCACCCGCATCCAGCGGGCCCGCAGGGTGCGCAGCGCACCCGTGTACGCGAACGCCAGCACCCCCCAGGTCAGCACCACGACCAGGCTGACCAGCGGATCGAACAGCGCGACGGTCAGCGCGATCAGCGCCCACCGCTCCCCGATCGGGAACACCACCGTCCGCTTCAGCCAGTACGACAGCGACCCCGTGTCGGCCTGCACCCGGGTCGACGCGGCGTTCAGCTTGTCACCGATCCCACCGCCGCCCACGCCGGCGGTTTTCGGCCGGCGGGCCGCCTCGTCGTGCAGCACCCCGTACCACGTGTCGGTCATGTGCCGGACGGTCTGCAACGTCATCGCGGCGATGGCCAGCGCCCAGCCGTACCGGTAGCCGGCGGCCGTCGCCCCGTAGCCGAGGCCGGCGTAGACCACGTACTCCTTGGCCCGGTCGGCCATGGTGTCCAGCCAGCCACCCCACGCGCTGAAGTGCCGGGTGTAGCGGGCGAGCTGCCCGTCCACACAGTCCAGCATGAAGCCGAGGTACAGCAGCACCGCGCCGGTGACCAGCGCGGGCCGGCCGCCGACGCCGAACAGCACCGCCGCGGCCACCGCGAACAGCACGGAGATGGCGGTGACCCCGGTGGGGGTCAGGCGCAGCCGCGCACACGCCTTCGTGACGTACGGGGACCAGGTGCTGACGAAGTACGTGGTGAAGAAGTCGTCCTTCTCCTTCACCGACAGCCGCAGCTCGGCCTTGTCCTCGTCGACCGCGCCGAGGGCCGCCTCGGCGGCGGCCAGCCCGGCCGGGTCGGCGACCCGGTGGGCGACGAGCAGGCGTACCCGGTGGGCGAAGGTCAGCGTGCCGAGCGCGGTGAGGCCGGCGAACAACCGGTCCACCGCGGGCCCTGCCGGGTCGGGCCCGAGGGCTGCGCCGGCCGGCGATCCGCCGCTGTCGGCGGCCCGGGCGGCGGCGGCCAGCGCCGGCAGGTCGTCCAGCCCCACCCGCAGCGCCCCGCCGAACGCCCCGGTCGCACCGCCGTCGAGCTGCCCGTCCACGGCGGCGTCGACCACCTGGCCGCGCTCCTCGCGCACCACGGCCCGGCCGGGGGCCGGCGGGTCGGTGAGCACCAGGGCCACCGTCGGCCCGACCGGGCTGGTGGCCAGGTGCCGCAGTACGGCGGTGTGCGCCACCAGGTCCGCCCCGCTGACGATCACCGGCCCCGTCGCGGCGTCGGCGAGGGCAGCCAGCTCGGCCAGGTCGGCGGCGTGCCGCACCTGACTCGCCCCGGCCCGGCGCCACTGGTCGGCCAGCCGGTCGGCGAGCGTCGCCCCGGCGCGTGTCGGCAGGCCCGCGGCCGGCGAACCGGCGGCGAGCACGATCGTGAGCGTCACCGCGGAACCGCGGCGTGATACGCGTCCAGCGCCTCGGCGATCGTCCCGTCGACGATCAGCCGCCCGGCGTCGAGATACAGCCCTCGACGGCAGAACCGGGTCAGATCCTTTTCGTTGTGTGACACCAGCACCAGTGTGCGTCCCTCCCCCAGCAATCGGTCGATCGTCGCATAACACTTCTCGCGGAACTCCGCGTCCCCGACCGCGGTCACCTCGTCCATGAGCAGGATCGGGTGCGGCAGGTGCGAGATGATGGCGAAACCGAGCCGCACCTTCATCCCCGAGGAGTAGTGCCGCACCGCCGCGTCGATGGCCCGTTCCACCTGCTCACCGGCGAAGGAGACGATCTCGTCGAAGTGTTCGCGCAGGTAGCCCGACGACAGCCCGTGCAGCCCGCCGACGAGGTACAGGTTCTCCCGCCCGGTCAGGTCGTTGGAGAAGCCGGCGGACAGCTCCAGCAGCGGCGCCACGTCGCCACGGACCCGGATCCGGCCCTCGTCGGGGATCAGCACCCCGGCGATCAGCCGCAGCAGGGTGCTCTTGCCGGTGCCGTTGCGGCCGACCACCCCGACCGTCTCGCCGGCCGCGACGGAGAACGACACGTCCCGCAGCGGCCAGAACCGGCCGGCGTCGGCGGACCGGCCGCCCGGTCGGATGAAGAACTCCCGCAGCCGGAGCTGCCGCCGCCGGTTGCGGACGAACCGGATGCCGAGGTCGTCCGCCTCGATGATCGGTTCCGCCATCACAGCTCCCTGAGCGCCGTCGTCACAGCCGCCATCACAGCTCCTTGAGCACGGCGGGTTCGAGCCGGCGGAACGCCCACCAACCGGCCACCAGCACCAGCAGGCTCACCACGATCGTGGTGGCCAGCAGCCGGGCGTCGGGGAACTGGTCCGGGTACCAGACCGCGTGGTGCAGCTGGAAGATGCCGACCAGCGGGTTCAGCTCGTACCCGGTCTTCACCCAGCCGGGCACGGTGGACTCCCGGACCAGGCTCAACGGGTAGATGATCGGGGTGGCGTAGAACAACAGCCGGATCAGCAGCCGCATGAACCGCTCGATGTCGCGCATCAGCACGTTGAGCGCGGACAGCAGCAGCGCCAGCCCGACCAGCAGCATCGCCTGCACGGCGACGGCGAGCGGCAGGGCGAGCACCGACCAGCCGGGGTGCACCTCGCCGCGCGCCGCGTAGCCGACGGCGATGGCGACCAGGATCGGCAGGCCGGCGGCGTACTCGGCGAACCGGCCGGTGACCCGGCCGATCGGGAAGACCTGGCGCGGCACGTTCATCGTGGTGATCAGCCGGGCCTGCCCGGTCAGCGCGTTGGTCGCCTCGCTCAGCGCCGAACTGGTCCACATCCAGGCGAAGATGCCGGTGATCAGGAACAGCGGGTACGACGCGGCGGCCTGCCCGAGGTGCCGGCTGGTGTCGCCGGAGTAGAGCACCCCGAAGACGAACCAGTAGATCGCCCCCATGCCGAGCGGCTCGATCAGCGACCAGAGGTAGCCGAGCACCGACTGCTGGTACTTCACCGCCAGGTCGCGCCGGACGAGGATGCGCAGCGAGTTCCGGTGCGCCCACAGCGCCCCGACGCCAGACGTCACCCCGCCTCCTCGCCGGATCAGCACTCGATCACGTTGACGGCCAGGCCGCCTCGCGACGTCTCCTTGTACTTGACCTTCATGTCGGCGCCGGTCTCGCGCATCGTCTTGATCACCTTGTCCAGCGAGACGGCGTGCACCCCGTCGCCGCGCAACGCCAGTCGGGCGGCAGTGATCGCCTTGATGCTAGCCACGGCGTTCCGCTCGATGCAGGGGATCTGCACCAGGCCACCGACCGGGTCGCAGGTGAGCCCGAGATTGTGCTCCATGCCGATCTCGGCCGCGTTCTCCACCTGCTCGGGGGTGCCGCCGAGGGCCTCGGCGAGCCCGGCGGCGGCCATCGAACAGGCCGAGCCGACCTCGCCCTGGCAGCCCACCTCGGCCCCGGAGATCGAGGCGTTCTCCTTGAACAGCACGCCGATCGCCCCGGCCGCCAGCAGGAACCGGACCACGCCCTCGTCGGACGCCCCCGGGACGAACCGGGTGTAGTAGTGCAGCACCGCCGGGATGATCCCGGCCGCGCCGTTGGTCGGGGCGGTGACCACCCGGCCGCCGGCCGCGTTCTCCTCGTTGACCGCGAGCGCGAACAGGGTCACCCAGTCCATGACCCGCAGCGGGTCGGTGTTCCCGGTGTCCGCCTCCAGGCTGCGCCGCAGCTCCGCCGCGCGCCGCCGAACCTTCAGCCCGCCCGGGAGTACGCCGTCGCGCTCGTAGCCCCGCTCGACACACTCGCGCATCACCCGCCAGATCTCCAGCAGCCCGGCGCGCACCTCACCCTCGGTGCGCCGGGACCGCTCGTTGGCGAGCATCACCTCGCTGATCGACAGCCCGTTGCCGGCGCTGACCGCCAGCAGTTCCGCCCCGGTCAGGAACGGGTACCGGACCCGGCTGGTGTCGGGGACGATCCGGTCCGCCCCGGCCGCCGCCTCGTCGACCACGAACCCGCCGCCGACCGAGTAGTACGTCCGCTCCCGCAGCTCCGCGCCCGCGGCGTCGTACGCGACGAAGGTCATCCCGTTCGGGTGGTACGGCAGCGACCGGCGCCGGTGCAGCACCAGGTCCCGGTCCGGGTCGAAGTCGATTTCCTGAACGCCGAGCAGGCCGAGCCGCCGCTCGGCCCGGATCCGCGCCACCCGGGGGCCGACGGTGTCGGTGTCGACGGACTCCGGAGCCTCCCCCTCCAGCCCCAGCAGCACCGCCCGGTCGCTGCCGTGGCCGTGGCCGGTGGCGCCGAGCGAGCCGAACAGCTCCGCCCGCACCCGGGCCGTCGTGGAGAGCAGCCCATCGGCCTTGAGCCCGGAGACGAACGTCCGGGCGGCCCGCATCGGGCCCACTGTGTGCGAGCTGGACGGCCCGATGCCCACGCTGAAGAGGTCGAAAACGCTGATCATGTGCACTTCCTCGCCGTCGGCCCCGCCGCGCGGGCCCGGCCCCGGCCTCCCCGATCGGGTCGGCCGTCCCACCGCCGTCCGGGTGTGGACGACCAGACCGGCGAGCCTACCCGCCCAGCTCCCACACCCTCCACATCCTGCGTCCCACTCCGCACCAGCAGGCAAAACGTGCTGGCGGGGGCCCGACGCGGGGGCGCGGGGAGGCGTTGCGGTGGGGGTGCCCGGGTAAGCACCTACGGGTCAGGGGGTGCGGAATCACCCTCGGGACGGAGGGCGGGGTGGTCGTCCGTTCCTACCGTGGAATGCAGAGGCGGCGGGTACGCCGCAGAGTGGGAGTACGACGATGAGTCGCAAACTGGTCCGGCCCCGCGAGGGGCGCATGCTCGCCGGGGTCTGCGTCGGCCTGGCCCGCCGGTTCAACACCTCCGCCAACCTGGTCCGGCTGCTGTTCCTGCTGTCGCTGCTGCTGCCCGGCACCCAGGTGGTCGTCTACCTGGTGCTGTGGGTGCTCATGCCGAACGAGGACCGCTACGCCGCCGCCCGCCACTGACCCGCCACCCACCACACGCGGAAGCGCCCGCCCCGAACGTTCGGGGCGGGCGCTTCGTCGCTGGCGGGAGGACGTCAGGGTGCGGTGTAGGTGACGGTCACCTTCTCGTACCCGAGGGAGCGGAGCAGGCCCTCCAGCATCTTGCGGGTGTTCTCCTCGGCGCGGGCGGTCAACCCGCTGTCCCGGGCGGCGGCGGTGATCCGGTCCTCGGCCAGCTTGTACACCTGCTGCTGGCGGTTCGGGTCGCCCTTGACCAGGTCGTTGAGCCGGTTGATCAGGCCCCGCTGCTGCGCGACGACGTAGCTCTTCTCCATGTCCAGGTTGGTCTGGGCGAGCTGCGGCGCGGGAAGCTTGACCTCGACGGACTTCCCGTCGGCCGAAACGGCGATCGCACCCTCGGCGATCTTGCCGAAGTCCACGTAGGCCTCGACGCTGCCCGCCCCCACGAAGAGGGTGCGCTCGTTGAGCAGGAACTCCGGGACGTTTTTCCGGTCGTTCTGCAGGTCGACCACGACCTGGAAGTTGCCCTCGGCCGCGACGTAGCGGCTGAGGTCCTGGATCGACTTCAGCAGCGGGGGCTGACTGCGGTCGGTCTGCTCCTTGCTGAACGGGTTGCGGAAGTCCGGAATGAGCCCGGTCGCCTGCGTGCCGAGCAGCACCACCACGGCCAGCGCTGCGGCGCCGAGCACCACGAGCAACCCCCGGGCGGGCCCGGAAGGGCCCCGCGGGGCAGGCCGGTCGACCTCACCGTCAGGGGACATCGCGCTCACCATCCTCGATCGGACACATCGTCTTCCGATGACGGTACGGCTCTCGTGCGACACCCGCTCGGCGAGCACCCGGCCCGCGCGTGTCGCACTCTGGACGAACCTCTCCACCCCATCCCGGCCCCATCCCGTCGCACCCACCCGCCAGCCCGGATCAACGCGGGATCAAGCGGGGGCAGGGCGGTGGGGCGGCGACAGCCGTCAGTCGGCCTGGCCGGAGAGCACCAGCACCCGGGCGTGGATCTGGTTGCGCTGCTGGAGGGCGGCGCGCAGCGCGCGGTGCAGCCCGTCCTCCAGGTACAGCCCGCCGTTCCACTGCACGACGTGCGGGAACAGGTCGCCGTAGAAGGTGGAGTCCTCGGCGAGGAGCTTGTCCAGCGCCAGCTCGCGCTTGGTGGTGATCAGCTGGTCCAGCCGCAGCGGGCGCGGCGGGATCTCCGCCCACTGCTTGAGCGTCAGGTTGTGGTCCGGGTAGGGACTCCCGTCCCGGACCGCTCTGAAGATCACGACGGTACGCTCCCCTCCCCCTGACCGGGCCGACCCGCCGCGTCGGGTCGCATCGCGGTGTGGCGCCGCGCGACGCGGCACCGATGACCGTGCCAGCGTAGCCGCCCGTGCCACACCGCGTTTTACTCCCTCATGTCGCATTCACTACTGCGACGCCCCGGACCCGTCCCTGACCGGTTCTCCGGGCCGCCGGTCGCGGTCGGCCCCGCGGACCGGTCAGCTCCAGCGGCCCCGGCGGACCACCTCGTCGACCGGGCGACGCCCCCGGCGCAGCGACGGCGACCGGTGGTCCGATGCCCGGTAGCCGACGGTCAGCGCGCCGATCGGCTGGTACTCCTCGGGCACCCCGAAGGCCTGCCGGTACGCGGCGGTGCGCTGGGGCGAGATGCCGAAGAAGCACGCGCCCAGCCCCTCGTCCACGGCGGTGAGCAGCATCAGCAGTGCGGCGAAGCCGGTGTCGACGTGCCAGTACGGCACCGGCCAACGCTCCGTCGAGCGGTCCGCCCAGCCCTTGTCCGGCTCCGCGTACCGCTCCAGGTACGCCGACCGGTTGGCGTGCGGCACGACGATCAGCGGCGCCCGCCGCATCCCGGCCAGCCACCGGTCCCGCCCGCCGCCGTCCGGGGTGGTCGCCGCCCAGAACCGCTCCCGGTCCTCCGGCGCCTCCAGCACCAGGAATCCCCAGCCCTGGGAGAACCCGGCGGACGGGGCCCGGACCGCGTGGTCGAGCAGCCGCTCGACCACGTCGGGCGGGACCGGGCGGTCCGGGTCGTAGTTGCGCACCATCCGGCGCCGCCGGACGACCTCGGCGAATTCCATGTCGCTCCCTCGTGCCGGCCGCTCAGGCCCCGGGACGGATGCCCCAGGCGCCCCGCCAGGTGTCCCCCGGCTCCAGGGTGATCACGTCCTTGCCCGAGCGGAACGCGTCCGGCGGGCAGGTCATCGGCTCGACGGCCACCGAGCGCCGGTGCCGCTCCCCGCTGAGGGTGTCCCCGGTGAAGACCTGCCACCAGCCGAACTCCCGGTCCGCCCAGATCCGCACCGCGACGGCGTCGTCCGGGGCGGCCAGGGTCACCGAGGATCCGCCGTCGGCGGCCCGGGTCACCTCGCCGAACGCCGCGTCGAGCACCGCGTCGCCGATCCTGCGCGGGCTGGTGTAGTCGTACTCGGTGCCGGCGACCGGGGTCGCCCCGACCGGCAGCAGCCGCCCGTCCAGCAGCACCCGGGTCCGCCCGGGCACCTGGATCGAGATGTCGTCGACGGCCACCCCGGGCAGCCGCAGGTACGGGTGAATCGAGAAGCCGAACGGGCAGGGCCCGTCGCCGACGTTGGTCGCCTCGTGCTCGACGAGCAGGCCGTCCGGGCCCACGGCGTACCGGGTGCGCAGCCGCAGCCCCCACGGGTAGCCGGGGTGCGGCGGCAGGTCGTAGCCGACGGTGACCGCGTCGTCGGCCTGCTCGACGAGGTGCCAGCGCGCCCAGTTGACCAGGCCGTGGATGGCGTTGTGCCGAGTCGGCTCGGTCAGCGTGAGCTGCAACGACCGCCCCCCGAAGGAGTACTGCCCGTCGCGGATCCGGTTCGGCCACGGGGCCAGCACCTGACCGGCCCCGCCGGGGCAGATCTCGTCGAGGTCGTACCCGTCGAGGTAGTCGGCCCCGTCGTGCCGGTATGTCCGCAGACCGCCGCCCACCTCCACGATGACGGCCTCGTGGCCGGCGGCGGAAATGGTCCACTGTGCGCCTGACGGCGGGGGGGTAGCGGCGTTCTGCATGCCGGTGACCTTAGTCGTTCACTCCTGCGTACGCGGTGTGGCGGCCCGGTAGCGCAGCAGGGCCGGGAAGGCCGCCACCAGCAGCACCGCCAGCACCGCCGAGGCCAGGCCGCCGCCGACCCAGGCGACGCCGGTGCCGAACCCGGCGGCCGTCGCCCCCGCGCGCAGGTCGCCGAGTCGGGGCCCGCCCGCGACGACCACCGTGTTGACGCCCTGGAGCCGGCCGCGCAGCCGGTCCGGCGCGTGCACCAGCAGCATCGTCTGCCGCAGCACGGAGCTGATCAGGTCGGCCGCGCCGGCCAGGGCGAGCAGCCCGACCACCAGCCAGAGCTGGCGGGCCAGCCCGGCGGCGGCGATGGCCACGCCCCAGCCGACCACGGCGAGGACCAGCGCCAGCCCCTGCCGGCGGAGCCGGCCGATCCAGCCGGAGGTGAGCCCGCCGAGCATCGACCCGATGGCGATCGCGCTGTAGAGCCAGCCGACCGCCGCGCCGCCGCCGAACCGTTCCTGGGCCACCTGGGGGAACAGCGCCCGGGGCATCGCCAGCACCATCGCGATCAGGTCGATGACGAAGGAGAGCAGCAGCACGGGGGTCGCGGCCAGGTAGCGGAAGCCGTCCACGATGCTGGCCAGCCCCGCCCGGCGGGGCGCGGCGGAGCCGTCCGGGTCGGGCTCGGGGGGCAGCGCCGGCAGCCGGAAGGTGGCCCACAGCGAGACGGTGAAGAGCAGGGCGTCCACCGCGTACGCCACCGGCAGGCCGAGGCCGGTGCCCCAGCCGGCGAAGATCAGGCCGGCGGTCAACGGCCCGAACACCGAGGTGGCGGTGTGGGTGGTGAAGTTGAGCGTGCTCGCCGCCGCCACCAGTTCCGTCGGCACCAGCCGGGGCAGGATCGCGCTGCGGGTCGGCGAGGTGACCGCGAACGCGGTGGACTGCACCGCCACCAGGGTCAGCAGCAGCACCGGGCTGCCCACCCGCAGCAGGGCCTGGACCAGCAGTGCGAGCGTCGACGCCCAGAGCAGTGCCCCGCCGGCGAGCAGCACCCGGCGGCGGTCCAGGACGTCGGCGACCGCCCCGCCCCACAGCCCGAAGACCAGCAGCGGCAGGAACCCGGCGATGCCGAGCAGGCCGACCCAGAACGAGCCGCCGGTCAACGCGTACATCTCCACCGGCACCGCGACCGCCGTGAATTGGAAGCCGAACATGGCCACGGCGTTGCCGAGCCACACCCGCCGGTACGCGGGCACGCCGAGCGGGCGCAGGTCGATCGCCCAGCGGCGCGGTCCGCGCGGCCGGGTCTGCCTGACGGCGGTCACGGGGCCAGCCGCTCCACGACCCACTCTCCGTCGCCGGCCGTCCCCGGGGAGGCCCCGGCGCGGCGGAACCGCAGCCGGTCGTGCAGCCGGCTGGCCCGGCCCTGCCAGAACTCCACCGTCTCCGGGCGCACCCGCAGCCCGCCCCAGTCCGGCGGGGCGGGGATCGGCTCCACCCCGGCGAAGCGCTCGGCCGCCGCCCGGTAGCCGGCGTCCAGCGCGGCCCGGTCCGGGACGACCCGGGACTGGGCGCTGGCCCAGGCGCCGAGCTGGGAGCCGCGCGGGCGGCTGGCGTAGTACGCCTCGGTCTCGGCCCGGTCCACCGGCTCGATCCGCCCGGCCACCACCACCTGCCGCTGCATCGCGAACCATGGGAAGACCAGGCTGGCGTACGGATTGGCCAGCGCCTCGACGCCCTTGCGGGAGCCGTGGTTGGTGAA
Source organism: Micromonospora sp. NBC_01412 (assembly GCF_045040215.1). Taxonomy (NCBI): domain Bacteria; kingdom Bacillati; phylum Actinomycetota; class Actinomycetes; order Micromonosporales; family Micromonosporaceae; genus Micromonospora; species Micromonospora sp. NBC_01412. The sequence continues at coordinate 3,582,977 of NZ_CP109528.1, read as the reverse complement.
CAGGACGAAACCCTCGGTGTCGTACTGCTTGAGCAGGACGGTGCGGCCGCTGGGCCGGCCCAGGGCGTCGGCGGTGCCGAGGATCATGGCGTTCGGCTCGGGCAGCCGGGCGGCCACCGCGTCGGCGAACCAACGGGCGAATTGCGTGTGCCAGTCGGCCGCCAGGTTCGCCTCGGAAAGGCCCAGGTCGGCGGCGTACTCGTTACGCATCCCCGCCAGTCCGGGTGTGTCACCCGTCACAGTCAGTCTCCCTCTCGTCGGGCCGCCCGTACCCGCACCGCTGGCCAGCCCGGACCCCCCAGTCTCACCGAGGCCACCCGGTTGTCCACCGGCGGGGATGAGGCGTGCAGCACAGTCGCACTGGGTCGCGCAGTCGGTTACCCAGCAGGCAAGATGTCACGAACACGTCCCTGAGGATCGCCTAAGGTGCTCGACCGGTCGGGCCGGATGAGCTTGGGCGGGCGCATCGAGCAGATCCAGGAGAGAGCGACATGGCCGACTTCAAACCCGGGCTGGAGGGCGTCGTAGCCTTCGAGACCCAGATCGCCGAGCCGGACAGGGCGGGGGGCGCGCTGCGCTACCGCGGCGTCGACATCGAGGATCTGATCGGTCAGGTCTCCTTCGGCAACGTCTGGGCGCTGCTGGTCGACGGGCGCTTCGGCCCCGGCCTGCCGCCGGCCGAGCCGTTCCCGGTGCCGGTGCACTCCGGCGACATCCGGGTCGACGTGCAGTCCGCCGTCGCCATGCTCGCCCCGTACTGGGGGCTCAGCCAGCTGCTGGACATCTCCGACGAGCAGGCCCGCGAGGACCTGGCCCGGGTCTCGGTGACCGCGCTCTCCTTCGTCGCCCAGTCCGCCCGCGGCCTGGGCCTGCCGGCCGTGCCGCAGAAGGAGATCGACAAGGCCGGGACGATCGTCGAGCGCTTCATGAAGCGCTGGCGCGGCGAGCCCGACCCGCGGCACGTCAAGGCCGTGGACGCGTACTTCATCTCGGCCGCCGAGCACGGCCTGAACGCCTCCACGTTCACCGCCCGGATCGTCGCCTCCACCGGCGCGGACGCCGCGGCCTGCATCTCCTCCGGCATCGGCGCCCTCTCCGGCCCGCTGCACGGCGGCGCCCCCTCCCGGGTGCTCACCATGCTGGAGGCCGTCGAGCGCAGCGGTGACGCCGAGGGGTACGTCAAGGGCGTCCTGGACCGGGGCGAGCGGCTGATGGGCTTCGGCCACCGGGTCTACCGGGCCGAGGACCCGCGCGCCCGGGTGCTCCGCCGCACCGCCAAGGAGCTGGGCGCGCCGCGCTTCGAGATCGCCGAGGCGCTGGAGAAGGCCGCCCTGGCCGAGCTCCAGGCCCGCCGCCCGGACCGGGTGCTCGCCACCAACGTCGAGTTCTGGTCGGCCGTGGTGCTGGACTTCGCCGAGGTGCCGGCGCACATGTTCACCTCGATGTTCACCTGCGCCCGGATGGGCGGCTGGAGCGCGCACATCCTGGAGCAGAAGAAGCTCCAGCGGCTGGTCCGCCCGTCGGCCACCTACATCGGCCCGGGCACCCGCAAGCCGCGTGAGGTCGAGGGCTGGGACGCCATCCCGCACGGCGTCTGAGCCCGACGCCTGTCACCACCTGGGTGCGCGACGCCCGTCCATCCCGTCAGCGCCAACGAGGAAGGGGCCCCGCCGGTCGGCGGGGCCCCTCCGCGTTCCCGGGGGCCGGCCGGCCGCGCGACCGGCGGTGTGTCCCATGCCTCACCGCCGGGTGTCCGGGTCGGCCCGGGTGCGAGGATGAGGGCTCGGCAGAGCCGCCGGACCATCTCGGATCCCGGCCGACCGTGCGCCCGCGCACGCGACCGCCGTCGGTCCGCACCCGCCCACCAGACCGGGCCCCGCCCACGCGGAAGGATCTCGACAACCGTGGCTGACGCACCGACCATCCGGATTCCCGAAGACATCAAGCCCACCGACGGACGGTTCGGCTGCGGGCCGTCCAAGGTCCGTCCGGCGGCCGTCTCCGCCCTCGCCGACGCGGCGACCGGCTTCCTGGGCACCTCACACCGGCAGAAGACCGTCCGGGACCAGGTCGCCCGGCTGCGGCGCGGCATCGCCGAGTTCTACTCCCTCCCCGAGGGCTACGAGGTGATCCTCGGCAACGGCGGCACCACGGCGTTCTGGGAGGTCGCGACGTTCGGCCTGATCCGGGACCGGGCCCAGTTCGCCAGCTTCGGCGAGTTCGGCGCGAAGTTCGTCAAGTCGGTCAGCCAGGCGCCGTTCCTCGGCGAGCCGACCGTGCGCAAGTCGGAGCCGGGCAGCGCCCCGACGCTCGTGGCCGAGGCCGGGGTCGACGCGTACGGCCTCCCGCAGAACGAGACGTCGACCGGCGTCGCCGTGCCGATCAGCCGGGTGGCCGGTGCCGACGAGGGCTCGCTGCTGCTGGTCGACGCCACCTCCGCCGCGGGCGGCCTGGCGGTCGACGTGCGCGAGACCGACGTCTACTACTTCGCCCCGCAGAAGTGCTTCGCCTCCGACGGCGGCCTCTGGCTGGCCCTGATGTCGCCGGCCGCGCTGGAGCGGGCCACCGAGATCAAGGCGTCGGGCCGGTACATCCCGGCGTTCCTCGACCTGGTCACCGCGATCGACAACTCGCGGCTGGAGCAGACGTACAACACCCCGGCCCTGGCCACCATCTTCCTGGCCGCCGAGCAGACCGACTGGATGAACGAACAGGGCGGGCTGGACTGGGCCGCCAAGCGCACGGCCGAGAGCGCCGGCATCGTGTACGGCTGGGCCGAGCGCTCGGCCGTGGCGACCCCGTTCGTCACCGACCCGGCGCTGCGGTCCAATGTGGTCGTCACCGTCGACTTCGCCGACGGGGTGGACGCGGCGGCGATCGCCAAGGCGCTGCGGGCCAACGGGATCGTCGACACGGAGCCGTACCGGAAGCTGGGCCGCAACCAGCTCCGCATCGCGCTCTACCCGGCGGTCGAGCCGGCCGACGTGGAGGCGCTGACCGCCTCGATCGACTACGTCGTCGAGCGGCTCTAGGCATCGTCACACTGGGTGGCCATCGGGCCGCCGACGGCCACCCAGTGTGATCATCTTCGCAGCTCGTCCGCGACATGCGGGGTGTCGGTTCCCCCACCTGGTGACGGATGGGCGTACCGTGGTGCGAGACGCCTGGGTGGCCGACTCGTGGCGTGCGGCCAGCGAAGCGGGACGGAGGCAACGCTCATGCGCCCAGTACGCTTCGTCGCCCTCTCGGAGGACGGCCAGGCTCTGGTGCTCGCCGACGAGGTCGGGCGGCTGCTCGCCCTGCCCATCGACGAGCGGATCGCCGGTGCCATGCACGCCGAGCCGGGTGCGCCCCCGCTCGCCGTGGTGCCGAACACCGCAGACCTGGTGCCGTCGCTGTCCCCGCGCGACATCCAAGCCAAGATCCGCTCCGGCGAGTCCGCCGAGGACGTGGCCCGCATCGCGGGTGTCCCGGTCGACCGGGTGCTGCGCTACGCCGGCCCTGTGCTCCAGGAGCGGGCGATGCTCGCCCAGCACGCCCGGCGCACCCGGCTCAAGGGCGCCGAGAAGCCGACCCCGCTGGCCGACGTGGTCAACGGCCGGCTGGCCCAGCACGGGATCGACACCGAGAAGATCTCCTGGGACGCGTACCGCCGCGACGACGGCACCTGGCGGATCATCGCCACCTGGCCGTCGGGCAAGGCCACCGCGCAGGCGGTGTGGGACCTGGACAAGACCCGGCAGAACGTCACCCCGCACGACGACATGGCGCAGTACCTGTGCGCCGAGCGCCCCACCCCGATCCTCGGGCAGGAGCCCACGCCGGAGCGGGGCGGCCACGCGCTGCCCGGCCCGTCGCGCGCCGAGCCGGGCCGGGGCGGGCACGGGCTGCCTGCGGCTGCCGGCGAGCACGGCCGCCCGGGGCGGGACCCGATCCGCGCCGGGCGCGACGCCCTGCTCGCCTCGCTGGACCGTCCACTCGGCTCGACGTCCGGGCGCGGCCTGGAGCCGCGCACGCCGGCGGCGCTGGCCGGGTCCGAGGCGCCCCGGCAGCGGCCGGTCGGCGGCGGGGCTGCGGCCCTGCTCGGCGGTGGCCAGGGCTCCGCGTTCGACGACGACTCGGACGCACCGAAGGAGATCCCGGCCGTGCCGTCGCTGGCGGTGCTCCGGCCCCGCCGCACGGCTGCCGCGACTGCGGCCGGCGGGAACGAGTCGACCGACGCCTCCGGCAAGCCCCGCAAGCGGCTGCCGAGCTGGGACGACGTCCTCTTCGGCAGCGGTCCGGCGGCCCGCGAGTCCTCCTGACCGACCCGTTCGCCGGCGGCGTGCCCGCCACGCCCCGGCGAACGGTGAGGCACTCGAGGTGCGCCCGTGGCAGGGTGGATCGCATGGAGTACACGAATCTGGGACGCACCGGGCTGTCGGTGAGCCGGCTCTGCCTCGGCACCATGAACTTCGGGCCGCAGACCAGCGAGCCGGACAGCTTCGCCGTCATGGACCGGGCGCTGGAACACGGCATCAACTTCTTCGACACCGCCAACGTGTACGGCTGGCAGACCGGCGAGGGGATCACCGAACAGATCATCGGCCGTTGGTTCGCCCAGGGCGGCGGCCGGCGGGACAAGGTCGTCCTGGCCACCAAGGTCTACGGCAAGATGGGCGAGTGGCCCAACGAGCAGGGCCTGAGCGCCCGACACATCGTCCGGGCCTGCGAGGACTCGCTGCGCCGGCTCCATACCGACGTCATCGACCTGTACCAGATGCACCACGTCTCCCGGGCCACCCCGTGGGAGGAGATCTGGCAGGCCATGGAGACCCTGGTCGCCCAGGGCAAGGTGGTCTACGTCGGATCGTCCAACTTCGCCGGTTGGCACATCGGGCAGGCGCAGGCGGCTGCCGAGCGGCGCAACTTCCTCGGCCTCGTCTCCGAGCAGTCGATCTACAACCTGCTGACCCGCCACGTCGAGCTGGAGGTGGTCCCGGCCGCCCAGCACTACGGCCTCGGCATCATCCCCTGGTCGCCGCTGCACGGCGGGCTGCTGTCCGGGGTGCTGCGCAAGATGGCCGAGGGCGGGGCCGCCCGGGGCACCAGCGGCCGGGCCGCCGAGGGCCTGGCGGAACACCGGCCGGCGATCGAGGCGTACGAGAAGTTCTGCGCGGAGCTCGGCCACGACCCGGCGGATGTGGCGCTCGGCTGGCTGCTCTCCCGGCCGGGGGTGACCGCCCCGATCATCGGCCCACGCACCCTCGACCAGCTCGACCGGTCGCTGGGCGCGCTTGACGTGCGGCTCGACGAGGCGGCGCTGGCCCGGCTCGACGAGCTGTTCCCGCCGGTGGGCAAAGGCGGCCCGGGCCCGGAGGCGTGGGCCTGGTGACGGCTCCGTGACCTGCTCCTGAGCGGCGGCGTGCCGGCCACCGCGTCGGGGCCGGCACGCCGCGTCCGTGCCGGCCACGTGTCGGGGCCAGCACGCCGCTCGGCGCCGGCCACCCTGTCAGGGCCGGCACGCCGCCGGCCCGGAGAACGGGCCGGCCTCAGACGGGCCAGGCGGCCAGCCGGCCGTGCGTCGGCCGGGGGCCCTGGTGGCTGCGGACCAGCACCAGCTCGGCGGCCGGCCACCGCGGCCCCAGGTAGTCGTGCAGGGCCTCCCGGTCGGCGGCCACGTCGGCCCGGTCGATCCGGGCGCCGGGCCGGGCGATGGTCAGGTGCGGGCGGAACGGCTTCTCGTCGTACGGCAGCCGGCCCCGGATCAGACCGATCCGGATCAGCCGGGCCAGGACGCGAAGCGCCTCGACGTCGCCGCGCACGTCCACCCAGAGCACCGTGAGCCGGCCCTCGCCGAAGCTGCCCCCGCCGCCGAGCCGCAGCACCGGTGAGCCGGCCCGGCCGGCCCGGAACGTCTCGGCGGCGATCCCGAGGGCACTCTCCGCATCGACCAGGCGGCCCGCGTCCACGTCGCCGAGGAAGGCGAGGGTGAGGTGGGCGTTCGCGGGGTCGGCGAGCCGGACGTCGGTGCCGGCCGCAGCCGCCCGGCCGACCCGCAGCCGGGCCACCTCGGCGGCCAGGTCGGCGACGGCCGCAGCCGGCGGGTAGACCGCGACGAACAGCCGCACCCGGGTACGCCGTTCAGTGGTGCCGCTGGCGGTGCGGGGCGCGGGCGGCGGGCAGGGGCAGCCCGGCGGCGTGCAGCGCCCCCTCGACCCGGACCCGTTCGATCTCCCGGTCGACGCCGGCCAGCTCGCCCAGGTGTTCGGTGAGCCCAAGGCACCGGCAGGCCGCCCGCAGGTGCTCGTCGTACGCGTCGAGGACGGCGGCGTGCCAGATCACCGCCCGGCCGACCTGGTTGACCCGGTGGCCGCCGAAACGGCGCAGGTCGGCGGCGATCTCCTGGAGGGACCGGCGGTCGGCCCGGTCGAACTCGGTCAGGTCGAGGCCCCGGGTGAGCGAGTCGGCCTCGACGGCCCGGTCCAGCCGGGCGACGGTGCGGCGTTCCCGGCGGCGTTCGCGCCACTCGGCGTGCCAGCAGGCGACCCGGTCGATGATCTCGTCGGCGCAGAAGAGCAGCGCGAAGGCGACCGGCAGACTCGCGACAGCGACGAACGCCAGGGCAAGGAGCATCGCGCGGCCTACCTCCACGCATCGACGCTAAGCCCCCGCGCGCCTGCCCGCCACCGGATTCTTGACATCCAAATACATCAATTTTTCACCCGCCTGTCGGGGCCCTTTCCCCGAGGGCCTCCGACAGGGGCCTTCCGTCACTCCGGGGAAACGACGTAGAAGCGGGGCATCGGGAGAATCCGCAGGCGAAGCCGGGCGCCCGAGCGGCGCAGCTGCCAGGCGAGCGCGATCAGGGCGGTGGCCAGCGAGATCAGCCCGCCGATCCAGATGCTCGCCCCGGCGCCGAAGGTCTCGGCCACCCAGCCGATCAGCGGCGCGCCGACCGGGTTGGTGCCGAGGAAGACCAGCACCCACAGCGCCATGACCCGACCCCGGAACGCGGCGTCGGTGCCGAGCTGCACCCGCTGGTTGGCGGCCTGTGCGAAGAACACCATGAAGAACCCGGCGGGCAGCAGCAGCGTCACCACCATCCAGTACGCCGGCACGACCCCGACCAGGGTGCCGAAGACGGCACAGCCGACCGCCGCGCCGAGCACCACCCAGACCGACGGGCGGCTGCGCCGACCGGTGCCGGCCAGCGCCCCGACCAGCGCCCCGACGGCCAGGGCCGTGCTGAACAGGCCGAACGAGGCGGCGCCGGTCTTGAACACGGTCTTGGCCAGCGCGGCCAGGGTGAGCTGGAAGTTGAACAGGCTCATCCCGATCACCGACATAACCGCCATCGGCAGCAGCAGGTCGGGGCGGCGGGCGACGTACCGCAGCCCGTCGACCACCCGGGCGGAGTCCCGCTCGCCGACCGGCAGCAGGGCCTCGCGGTACAGCTCGGCGGGGCGCATCCGGACCACGTTGGCCAGCGGGGCCAGCGAGCTGACCGCGGTGAACAGGAACACCGGGCCGACGTCGACGACGGCGATGGCCAGGCCGGCCACGGCCGGGCCGACGATCCGGGCCGAGTTGAACACGGCGGCGTTGAGCGACAGCGCGTTGGGCAGCAGGGATGTGCCGACCAGTTCGGAGACGAACGCCTGCCGCACCGGAGTCTCCACCGCGTTCGCGACGCCGAGCAGGGCGGCGAAGACGAAGACGTGCCAGAGTTCCACCAGGCCGGTGAGCACCAGCAGGCTCATCCCGAACGCCAGCACCGTCCAGAACACATTCGCGACGAACAGCAGCAGGCGCTTGTCGTACCGGTCGGCGAGCCGCCCGGAGATCAGGGTGAGCAGCAGCACCGGGGCGAACTGGAGCGCGGTGACGAAGCCGAGCGCGGTGGCGGAGTCGTCCGAGAGCTGAAGGACGAGCCAGTCCTGGGCTATGAACATCATCCAGACGCCGATCATTTTGATCAGCTGCCCGGACGCGAAGAGCCGGTAGTTACGGACCTGCAATGACTGGAACATCGTGCTCAGCTTCGCCTGCACCCTGAGTGCGCCTCCTCGGTCGTACGCGTCATCGACGGCGGACGGCGCGGGCGCGGTGGCGCGGTCAGGCGCGGGCGAGCTGCTGAAGAATCTCGGCGGCCTGCCGAAGCGTCTCCCGGTCGGACTCGGTGAGCTCGGCCAGCCGGCGGGCCAGCCACTCGTCGCGGACCCGCTCGAACTGATCGAGCACGGCCTGTCCCCCCTCGGTCGCCGAGAGGATGACCTGCCGACCGTCGGTCGGATGGGGGGTACGCCGCACGAGGCCGCGCTCCTCCAACTTCGCGACGATCTTGGTCATCGTCGGCGGTTGCACCCGCTCGACGTCGGCCAGTTCCCGGGGCGTCAGCGCGCCCGCCAGCCTGAGGCTGGTGAGCGCGGAGAGCTGGGTGACCGTCAGGTCGCCCACCGGGCGGGCCTGTCGGACCCGCCGGTTGAGTCGGGTGATCGCATCACGCAGCTGGGGGGCCAGCCGCGCCGGTGGCACGTGTTTCGCCGTCACCGTCCGCTCCGTCACGATAGTTAGCCTAGCTAATGAGCGTGGCTAACGACATCCGATATGACCATGCTCACCAGGGAGTTCGTGCAAGAAGGGCCGGGGTGCCCGATTCGGGCACCCCGGCCCAGCCGATCACGGTGGGTCGTCAGAGCACGACGGACTCGATCGGCCCACGCAGGAAGTACAGCACGAAGAGCACTGCCACCCCGTACAGCAGGGGGTGGATCTCCCGGGCCTTCCCCTTCGCCAGCTTGACCACCACGAACGAGATGATGCCGGCGCCGATGCCGTTGGAGATCGAGTACGTGAACGGCATCAGGGCGATGGTGAGGAACGCCGGGATGGCGATCTCGTAGTCGGTCCAGTCGATGGTCCGCACCGCGGTCATCATCAGGAAGCCGACCACCACCAGCGCCGTGGACGCCGCCTCGAACGGCACCACCAGGGACAGCGGCGCGAGGAACATCGCGAGCAGGAACAGCACGCCGGTGACCAGGTTGGCCACGCCGGTCCGCGCGCCCTCCGCGACACCGGCGGCGCTCTCGACGTACGACGTGTTGCTGGAGACGCTCGCCGCGCCACCCGCCGCCGCGGCGATCGAGTCGACCAGCAGGATCTCCTTGGCCCGCGGCGGGGTGCCCCGCTCGTCGAGCATGTTGCCCTCCTGGCCGATCGCGACCATGGTGCCCATCGTGTCGAAGAAGTCCGTGATCAGCAGCGTGAAGACGAACATCAGCGGGATGAGCCAGCCGACCCGGGTCCAGGAGTCCAGCACGTTGAAGTTGCCCAGCAGCGACAGGTCGGGGACGTCCACGACCTTCTTCGGCAGCTCCGGCACGTTCAGCGCCCAGCCGTGCGGGTTGGGCTTGCCGTTGACGAAGGACGGGCCGACGTTGGCCACGGCCTCCACGACGATCGCCAGCACGGTCGAGGCGAGGATCCCGATCAGGATCGCGCCCCGGACCCGGCGGACCACCAGCACGATCGTGATCAGCAGGCCCACCACGAAGACCAGCAGCGGCCAGCTGACGATCTTGCCGCTGATGCCGAGCCCGACCGGGACGGTCGTGTTCGCCGCGTCCGGGACACGGCGGACGAAGCCGGCGTCGACCAGGCCGATGATGGTCAGGAAGAGGCCGATACCGACGCCGATCGCGGTCTTGAGCTGGGTGGGCACCGCGCGGAACACCGCGGTACGCAGGCCGGTGAGCACCAGGATCGCGATGAGCACACCCTCGATCACCACCAGGCCCATCGCGTCGGCCCAGGTCATCTGCGGGGCGATCTCGTACGCGACCAGCGCGTTCACGCCCAGGCCGGCGGCCAGCGCCATCGGGAACCGGCCGACGACCCCCATCAGGATGGTCATCAGGCCGGCGACCAGCGCGGTCGCGGCGGCCAGCGCGGGGATGGCCAGCTTCTTGCCGTCGCCGTCGACGGCGCCGCCGAGGATCAGCGGGTTGAGCACCACGATGTAGGCCATCGTGAAGAAGGTCGCCAGACCACCTCGGACCTCACGGCTCAGCGTCGAGCCGCGGGCGGTGATCTCAAAGAACCGGTCGAAACCGTTACGGGGGTGGGCGGGATCGGGTGCAGTGTCTTCGTGCGGCGGCGCAATGGCCATCTGGTCCTCGCAGGTGATCTTCCGTCGGTCGCGCGCATCGTCGCAGATCACCGGCCACCTGCAAAAGTTGATCGCGTACGCTTGCCACCGTGCGACAGGAGCAACCGACGCGGCCCGAGCCGCTCGACCCGCCGATGGTGCCGTTCGCGGTCGCCGGGCTGGCGGTCTGGGCGGTGGCCGGCCTGGTGCTGCTGATCTTCTTCCGGGACTGGCTCACCGAGCACGGCCGCCAGGACTGGCTCTGGATCTGCCTGGCCGGGTTCCTGTGGGGCTTTCCCGGTCTGGCGGTGATGATGCGCCACGACGCCAACCGGCGTCGCCGCCGCGCCGCAGCTCAGACCGCCCGGCCCGACGACGCCGGCCGCTGACGCCGACCGGTCAGGGGTGGCCGTACGGCTCGGCCGGCTCCGCCGAGCCCGGGGCCCGGTTCGCCGACACCGCCTCGCTCACCGACACCGCCTCGACCGCGCTGTCGTCGTACACCGTGGGCAGCTCGTCGACCGGGGTGTCGGAGGTCTCGATGAGGGTCTCCGAGTGCGCGCCGCAGCCGTGGTCGGCGCTGACCACCCGGCCGTCGTCGGGTGCGTAGAAGTTGCCGCACGCGCCGAAGGACTGCCGCAGCGAGCCGGCCAGCGGCAGGTAGAAGCCGCAGGTGCCGCAACGGGCCGCCGCCGGGGCTGCCATGGAGATCGACGCGGCGGGCCCGTGGTCGCCGTCGTACCAGCGCTGGGCGGCCTCGGCGCGCCCCTCCCGGGAGAGCACCCGGGGCCGGCCGAGGCCGAGCTCCCAGGCGGTCTCCTCGACCGCGGGGTCGTCGGAGAGCACGTACCCGGGCGCGAGCCGCTCGTCGTCCGGCGAGGTGGGCAGCAGGTCGCCGGGGCCGAGGTCGCCCGGCTTGAGCCGCTCCTGCCAGGGCAGCCAGCCGGGGGCGAGCAGCGCGTCCGGGCCGGGCAGCAGGACCGTCTCGCAGAGGGTGACGTTCCGGCTGCGTGGCACCCGGGTCACCGTGACCGCCCACCGCCAGCCCCGGTAGCCGGACAGCCGGCACTCGAAGTAGTGGGTAACGAGCCGGTCGGCCTCGGCGACGGCCTGTAGGTGGTCACCGACATCGGAGGGCTCCACCTCGGTGATTGCGTCGCGGGCCACCTCAACGGCGGCGGCGCAGACCTGGTCGAGGCGGGCGGCACGGGCGGAGACGGGCCTGGTCACTCAACCATTGTCCCCCATGCGCGGCGACGACCGACAGGCACTCCCCGGAGCGTGTTCTCCGGTGGTGGTCGCGCGGGGGTGGGGCGGATGGGCGAGGATGGTGCACATGCCGTTGTTCTCCCGCTCCGAGCGGTCCCTACTCGGGCGGACCGTCGGCACCGGCATCCGCGCCGTCCGCCTGCTACTGCGCGGATCCGCGCGCGGCGGGCGCTGGATGACCCGCCGGGCCGGCTCGGCCCGGGCCAGGGGCGCCGGCGGCGAGGTCGGCATGGTGCGCCTGTTCGACCTGCACGCGGTCTCCTGCGCGGGAGACACCCTGATCGCGATCGGGCTCGCCGGCACGATCTTCTTCGAGGTGCCGCTGGGCGAGGCGCGCAGCAAGGTGGCGCTGTACCTGTTGGTCACGATGGTGCCGTTCGCCATGCTCGCACCGGTGGTCGGCCCGCTGCTGGACCACTTCCGGCACGGCCGGCGGTACGCGCTCGCCGCCACCATGCTCGGCCGGGCCTTCCTCGCCTGGATGATCTCCGACCACATGAACGGCTTCGGCCTGTACCCGGCGGCCTTCGGGGTGCTCGCGCTCTCCCGGGCGTACGGGGTGGCCCGCTCGGCCGCGGTGCCCCGGCTGCTGCCGGAAGGGCTCGGGCTGTCCCAGGTGGGCGCACGGGCCAGCGTCTACGGCACCGTGGCCGGCGGGCTGGTCGCCCCGATCGGGCTGGCGGCGTTCTGGTTCGGCCCGCAGTGGCCGCTCCGGGTCGCCTCGGTGATCTTCCTGGTCGGCATGGTGATCGCGCTGCGGCTGCCGCCCAGGGCGGACTCGGACCCGCCCGAGCGGGTCCCCCGCCCGCTACGGTCGCTCGGCCGGCGGTCCGCCGGGGACCGTCCGCTGGGGCGCGGCCGCCCGGCCGGTCGGCTCGTCATCGCCACCCTGGTCGGGGCGGCCCTGCCCCGCGCGGTGTACGGCTTCCTGCTGCTCTTCCTCGCGTTCGCGCTGAGGAAGGGCGACCTGACGACCGACTTCTTCGGCCGGGAACTGAGCCCGGAGGTGGCGCTCGGCCTGGTCGGCGGGGCGCTGGCGGTGGGCACCTTCCTGGCCACGGCGGTCGGCACCCGGCTGCGCATCCACCGGCCCACCGCGATCCAGTCCAGCAGCATGATCATCGTGGCCGGCACGGCCGTCCTGGCCACCATCCAGTTCTCGCTGCCGATGGTGGCGCTGCTCTGCCTGGTCGCCGCGCTGGCCAGCGGGGTGGCGAAGCTGTCGGTCGACGCCTCCATCCAGGAACGCATCCCGGAGCGGCTGCGGGCCAGCTCGTTCGCCCACTCCGAGACGGCGCTGATGCTGGCCTTCGTGGCCGGCGGCGGCCTCGGCCTGGTCCCGCTCGACGGGCGGCTCGGCATCGCTGTCGCCGCCGGGGTCGGCGTGCTCGCCGCCGCCCGGGGCGTGTACGTCGCCGGGAAGCTCCGCGACGAGCGGCTGGTCGGCCGCCCACTCGGCGACGACGAGCTGACCGAGGAGACCACCGCAGCCCCGCCGGACGCCGACGACACGGCGGCAAACGCCGTCCCGTCCCCACCCGACCGCTCCTCGCCTGCCCGCTCCGCCCCCGACTGGTCCGCCCCCGACCAGTCCACGCCCAGCCGGTCCTCGGCCGACCGCTCCGCGCCCGACCCGGCCCGGGGCCCCGACGCCGATCCGGCCGACGAACCAGCCCTCGCCCCACCCGGGTACCACATCTACCGGCCCTCCTCCGCCGTCGCCGGCTCCGGCGGCCCGGGCGGGGCCGACGACGAGACCCGCCGGGAGCCCCGGGACCCGGTGTCGTGACCGGCCCCACCGCCGCGCGGACCACCCCCGGAGGGCTGCTCGTGGTGACCGCGGTGCCGGCCGAGGCCGAGGCGGTCCGCGCCGGCCTCCCGGCCCCCACGCCGGGCCGTCCAGGCTCGGGCTCGGGCTCGGGCTCCGGTTCCGGCCCGGGCTCGGGGTCGGGGTCGGGCTCCGGGTCGAGGGCGGGCTCGGGGTCGCCGGCGACGCCGACAGGCCCCGCGGTCACCGTCGTGCCGGTCGGGGTGGGACCGGCCGTCGCCGGGGCCGCCACCGCCCGGCTGCTCGCGCTCGCCGAGGCCGCCGGCCGCCCGTACCGGGCGGTGGTCAGCGCGGGGATCGCCGGCGGCTTCGTCGGCCGGGTGGCGGTCGGCGGCACGGTGCTCGCCACCCGCAGCATCGCGGCGGATCTCGGCGCCGAGTCGCCGGAGGGTTTCATCCCGGTGGACGAGCTGGGCATGCCGCCCGAGCTGCTCGGCGGCGGCAGTATCGTGCCCGCCGACCCGGAGCTGCTCGCCGCCCTGCTCGCCGCCCTGCCGTGGGCGACCGTGGGCGCGGTGCTCACGGTCAGCACGGTGACCGGCACCTCCGCCGGCACCAAATCCCTGGCCGACCGGCATCCGGACGCGGTGGCCGAGGCCATGGAGGGGTACGGGGTGGCGGTCGCCGCCGCCCAGGCCGGCCTACCGTTCGCCGAGCTGCGTACTGTCTCCAACCCGATCGGCCCACGCGACCGGGCCTCCTGGCGGCTGCGTGAGGCGTTCGCCGCCCTCACGACGGCCGCCGCCGCACTGACCTGAGCCAGACGCTCAGACCACCCGCCGGGACGGCGAGCGGTCCAGACGAAGCGCATAGGGCCGGCTCGCCTCCAACCGGTACCCGCAGGCCAGCAGCAGATCGACGCCACCGAAGTCGGCGACGGCGTGCGCCGCACAGAGCCCTCTTCGGTCCATCTCCGCGGTGAGCGCCTCCACCAGCCGCCGCCCGATACCGAGCCGGCGACATGCACCGGTCACCAGGACGCCGTCCAGCACGATCTCCCGCTCCCCGGCCTCGACCAGGTCGCCGTACAGCAGGCGAGGGCTGCGCTCGTGGGCCCGCAGTTCGCCGAGCACCCGACCGTCGGGCAGCTCCGCCACGAACCGCCAGCACGTCGAGGGCAGTCCGTCGTCGGTGACCTGGCGCACCGCCACCTCGCGCCGGACCCGGTCGGCCCACCGGCGCTGGTCCCGGTAGCGGCGGCCCAGCTCGTACGTCGCAGCCGGCACCGGTCTTGGGAACCGCTCCGGTGGCAGCTTGTACCACTCTGCCCACCAGGCGCCCGGCCAGTCCCTGGGGTCGTGCACCTCCCAGACGTCCAGGTGCGCCGGGTACCGCCGCCCCGCCTCGTCCCGCATTCCGTCGTGCGGCACCCCCGGCACCGCCACCACGTCGTCGGGCGGCCCATCGGGACCGTGGGCGTCCGGCGCCCCAATCGCCAGTCGGCCACCGGCCGCCCGCACCAGCCGCTCCACCGTGCGGAACCGTGGATCAGCCACCCGCCCCACCTCGATCCGCGCCAACGTCGCCTGGGGTACCCCGGACCTCTCGGCCAGCCCGCGTTGGCTCAGGTCTGCCCGTCGGCGCAGCGCACGGAGCAGAACACCCAGGTCCACAGGCTCCGGCGCCTCCAACTCCCCCGACGCCTCCAGTTCCTCGGGTTGCTCCAGCTCCTGAGGCTGCTTCACGTCACTTCCTCCGGCTCGGCCACGCTCTTCTCTCCAGCCGCCCACATCCCGATGCTGCCCTCATCCCGACCATCCCTCAACTGACCCCGCCCAGCTGTGGACAACCTGTGGATAACCTCGTCCGCCTGGGGAAGAACCTCTGCTGAGGACCCTTTGGAGCTGAGTCACTGACGACATCACCGCCCCGGGCAGGTCCTGGTGTGCCACCCCGGCTGAGTCGTTCACGACATCAGCTCCATAGGCAGCGGAAGGGCTTCCCTATGCCGGTTCCATACAGGGCCGAGCCGGGCCGGGCCGGGCACGCCGGGCCGGGCCGGGCACGCCGGGCCGGGCCGGGCACGCCGGGCCGGGCCGGGCACGCCGGGCCGGGCCGGGCACGCCGGGCCGGGCCGGGCACGCCGGGCCGGGCCGGGCACGCCGGGCCGGGCCGGGCACGCCGGGCCGGGCCGGGCACGCCGGGCCGGGCCGGGCACGCCGGGCCGGGCCGGGCACGCTGAGCCGAGCCAGACCGGGCCGAGCCGAGCCACGGGCCTGGCTCGACCGCCGGGGACCGACATCGGAGGGCCTTGAGGCGCAGAGCCGGGCCGGAACCCCGGAGGCGTACATCCGTGGTGCATGAGGCCGGGGAGCGGGGCCTCAGGGTCATACGTCAGGGCGCGGCGGGTCACAGCGGGCGGGACAGGCCGGGGAGCGGGGCGGGGGCGGGGATACGGTGGGGACGTGGCGCTCTCCCTGGCGATCTCGCCCTGCCCCAACGACACGTTCGTCTTCGACGCCCTGGTGCACGGCCGGGTGCCCGGCGCACCGGCGGTCGAGGTGACGTACGCCGACGTGGACGTGACCAACACCGCCGCCGAGCGGGGGGCCTTCGATCTGGTGAAGGTGAGCTACGCGGCGCTGCCCTGGCTGCTGGACGACTACCACCTGTTGCCCTGCGGCGGCGCGCTCGGCCGGGGCTGCGGTCCGCTGGTCCTGACCCGGGGCGACCAGGGCGATCGGGGCGACCCGGCTGATCGGGGGCACCAGGGCGAGCGGGGGCACCAGGGCGAGCCGGCCGGCCGACCGGGCCGTGCCGATCTGGCCGGTGCGACGGTCGCGGTGCCCGGGGACCGGACCACGGCGTACCTGCTGTTCCGGCTCTGGTCGGCCGACCAGCCGCCCGCGCGCATCGAGGTGGTCCCGTTCCACGAGATCATGCCGGGGGTGGCTGCCGGGCGGTACGACGCCGGGCTGGTGATCCACGAGGCGCGCTTCACGTACCCCCGGCACGGGCTGACCGCCCTGGTCGACCTCGGCGAGTGGTGGGAGGGCGACACCGGGCTGCCGATCCCGCTCGGCGCGATCCTGGCCCGCAAGGGCGCGGTCGACCCGGTCGAGGCGGCCGGGTGGATCCGCGAGTCGGTCCGCCAGGCGTGGGCCGACCCGGAGGCCAGCCGGGAGTACGTGCTCGCGCACGCCCAGGAGATGGAGCCCGACGTGGTGGACCGGCACATCGCCCTCTACGTCAACGAGTTCACCGCAGACCTGGGGAACGCGGGGTTCGCCGCCGTGGAGGCGCTGCTGGGCCGGGCCACCGACGCCGGGCTCGTACCTAAGACCTCCAGCCCTCAGACCTCGAGCTCGCGCGCCACCGCGTGGACGAGCTGAGCGATCTTCTGCGCGGCCTTCCGGTCCGGGAAACGGCCCCGCCGCAGGTCCGGCTGGACCTTTGCCTCCAGCACCTTGATCATGTCCTCGACGAGGCCATGCAGCTCCTCCGCCGGCCGGCGGCGCAGCTCCGCCATCGACGGTGGGGCGTCGAGCAGCTTGACCCCCATCGCCTGGGCGCCCCGGCGGCTGTCCACCACGCTGAATTCGACCCGTTGACCACCCGTGAGGTCGGTGACGCCCGCCGGTAGCGCGCCCTTGGGCAGGAACACGTCGCCACCCTCGTCACTGGTGACGAACCCGTATCCCTTGGCCGCGTCATACCACTTCACTCGACCCGTCGGCACCTGAGAACCCCTGCTTCACTTGAGACGTCTACTGCTCCAAGGCTAGCCGGATCATGCGGTCGAGCGCCGCTGGGAATCCGGTGAGATCGTCCAGCACGAGGTGGGCCCCGGCGGAGCGCAGCTCCTCGGCCTGGCAGGGGCCGGTGGCCACCGCGATCCCCGGGATCCCGGCTGCCCCGGCGGCCACCATGTCGGCCACGTGATCGCCGACGTACAGGGTCGCGCCGTGCTCGCGCAACGCCGTCGCCTTCTCCTCGGCGAACAGGTCACCGGCCAGCTCGTCCACGGCCAGCCCCAGGTGGTCCAGGTGCAGCCGGGCCAGCCGGCCGATCTTGGAGGTGACCACCAGGACCCGGCCGCCGTGGGCGTGCACGGCCGCGATCGCCGCGATCGCGCCGGGCATCGGCAGGGTCGGGGTGATCGCGTACGCCGGATACAGCTCCCGGTACGCCTCGACGGCCGACTCGACCCCCTCGGGCGGGAACCAGCGGGCGATCTCCACCCGCAGCGGTGGGCCGAGCCGGGACACCGCCGCCTCGGCGTCCACGGGCACGCCGGTGCGCGCGGTGAGCGCCCGGTAGGCCGCGGCGATGCCGGGACGCGAGTCGACGAGGGTCATGTCGAGGTCGAAACCGACCGTCAGCGGGGGCATTCCGAGAACGTACCCGCCCATCACCGGCCGAGCCGGACGTCCGGGGGGCGCGCAGGCCCTGAAGCGGGCTAGCGTGGAACGACGATGACCATCTCACTCGCCGACCACCTACGGACGCTGCCCGACGAGTCCCTGGCCGCCCTGCTCCAGCTCCGGCCGGACCTCGTCGTGCCCGTGCCGGCCGACGTCTCCGCGCTCGCGATCCGGGCCCAGTCCCGGGTCTCGGTGGCCCGGGCCCTGGACGGGCTGGACCAGTTCACCCTCCAGGTCCTCGACGCCGCCCGGCTGACCCGGGACCCGGACGACGACACCACCGCCACGGAGGCGGTCCTGGCCATGGCCACCGCCGGCCCCCGCCCGCCGGCCCCCGCCACCATCCGCGGCGCGGTGGACAAGCTGCGTGCGCTCTTCCTGCTGTACGGCCCCGAGCACGCGCTGCGCGTGGTGGGCGGCGTGGACGAGGTCTCGCCGTACCCGGCGGGGCTGGGCCGGCCGGCCGCGGAGCTGGACCCGCGCGCGGCCGCCCTCTGCGCGGACCCGGCGAAGCTGCGCCGCACGCTGCTGGCGGCACCGCCGTCGGCCCGGGCGATCCTGGACCGGCTGGCCGCCGGGCCGCCGGTGGGCAGCGTGCCCCCGGGCGCGCTCCAGGCCCCGCCGATCGGTGCCGAGGACAGCGTCCCGCCGGACCCGACGAACGGCGGCGCGCCGACCGGCTCGCCGGTGCGCTGGCTGGTGGACAACCGGCTGCTGGTGCTGGCCTCCGCCGGCACTGTGGAGCTGCCCCGCGAGGTGGGCCTGCTGCTGCGCCGGGACAGCGGCCCGCTCGGCCCGCTGCGCACCAGCCCGCCGCCGGTGGCCGCCACCCCGCGCGAGGCGAAGGCCGTCGACTCGGCCGGGGCCGGGCAGACCATGGAGGTGGTACGGCACACCGAGGCGCTGCTGGAACTGCTGTCCGCCGAGCCGGCGCCGGTGCTGCGCTCGGGCGGGGTCGGGGTGCGTGACCTGCGCCGGCTGGCCAAGACCCTCGGCGTGGACGACCCGACCGCCGCCCTGCTGCTGGAGGTGGCGTACGCGGCCGGGCTGGCCGGCGAGCTGGAGCTGACCGGTGCGGCCACCGCCCGGTACGGCGCGGACCAGCAGGTCATGCCCACCGGCGGGTACGAGGTGTGGCGGGCCATGTCGCTGGCCCAGCGCTGGGTGCAGCTGGCCCGGGCGTGGCTGGTGATGACCCGGCAGGCCAGCCTGGCCGGGCAGCGGGACGACCGGGACCGGCCGATCTCCGTGCTGTCGGCCGAGGCGGAACGGGCCGGTGCGCCCGCCGCCCGCCGGGCCGTGCTGTCGGTGCTGGCCGACCTGGAGCCGGCCACCGCCCCGACGCCGGATGAGGTGCTGGGGACGCTCGACTGGCGGGCGCCCCGGCGCAGCCGGGGCCGGGAGGCCGCGCACCGGGAGGTGCTGACGGAGGCCGCGCGGCTCGGGGTGACCGGGCTGGGGGCGCTCACCTCGTACGGGCGGCTGCTGCTGGCCGACCTGACCGACGCCGACGAGCGGGGCTCGGACGACCCGCTCGGGCTGCACACGGACGCGGAGAGCGATGCCGCGTCCACCGCCGTGCGGGCGCTGGACGCCCTGCTCCCCGCCCCGGTCGACCACTTCCTGGTGCAGGCCGACCTGACCGTGGTGGTGCCCGGCCCGCCCGACCCGGCGCTGGCCGGGGAGCTGGAGGTGATGGCCGAGCACGAGTCGGCGGGCGGGGCGAGTGTGCACCGGGTCACCACGGCGAGCGTGCGCCGGGCCCTGGACGCCGGGTACTCGGCCGACGACCTGCACGCCCTGTTCCGTCGCCGCTCCCGCACCCCGGTCCCGCAGGGGCTGGCCTACCTGGTGGACGACGTGGCCCGCAAGCACGGCGGGCTGCGGGTCGGCTCCGCCGGTGGGTACGTGCGCAGCGACGACGAGGCACTGCTCGCCGAGGTGCTGGCCGACCGGCGGCTGGAGTCGCTGGCGTTCCGCCGCCTGGCCCCGACTGTGCTGTCCACCCCGTACCAGGTCAACCGGATGCTGATGGCGTTGCGCGACGCCGGGTACGCCCCGGTGCCGGAGGACACCTCCGGCGCGGCGGTGCTGGCCCGGCCGAAGACCCGGCGGGCCCCCGGGCGGGCGCCGGTCGGCCGGGCGCTCGACCCGCTGGCATCCCCGAAGCTGGCCATGCCGCGGCTGCTCGGGGTGGTGGAGCAGATCCGCCGGGGCGAGGCTGCGGCGCGGGCGGCCCGGCGGGCCCCGGCGGTGGTGCGTGGCGGTGCGGCCGGCTCGGGCCCGGCACCGGCGCACGGCCACAGTGACGCGCTCGCCGTGCTCCAGCAGGCGGTCCGGGACAAGGCGCTGGTCTGGGTGGGGTACGTCGACACGCACGGAGCGACCACGTCCCGGCTGCTCCGGCCGGTGTCGATCGGGGCGGGCTACCTGCGGGCCGAGGACGAGCGGACGGAGATGCTGCACACCTTCGCGCTGCACCGGATCACCGCGGCGGTCCTGGAGAGCTGACCGGCGTGCCGGCACCCGGCCGGGGCGTCGTCCCCGGTCAGCGGCGGCTGCGCCGCATGGTGCCCACCACGGAGACGGCCAGCAGCAGGGCGAACCCCGCCCCGGCGGACTCGCCGACCGAGGCGACGAAGCCCTGCTGCTGGACCAGCCAGCCGTACAGGAACCAGCCGACGAGGACGGCGGCGGCGAGCCCGTAGCCGACCACGGTGGCCGTGGTGACCGCGATGCCGGGCACGGGCTCGTCCTCGGCTGCTGCCGCCTCGTGGTCGACGCTCATCGCCGCCTCCTCGGAGCCGGGGCTGGTCGGGTGCCGGGCGGATCGCGGGCCGGCCGATCGCGGGCCGTCCGGTCAGGTGCCGGGCGGATCGCGGGCCGGCCGGTCAGGTGCCGGGGCGGCGGCCGAAGAGGACCACCCGGCTGCCGACCTTGCCCAGCTCCCACGCCCGGCGGGCGTCGGCGGGGAGCAGGTTCACGCAGCCGTGCGAGCCGATCGACTTCTCGTGCAGGTAGGTGGTGGTCTGGTGGTAGCCCATCCCTCGGGTGAAATGCTGCCAGTACGGCAGCCACACCTCGTACGGGTCGGACCACTCCTTGATGTTCCGGTAATTGATCTTGTAGGTGCCGGCGGGGGTGGCGTACCCCGGCATGCCGGTCCGGGTCACCGTCGGGCCCCAGACGACCTTCCCGCCGCGCACCGCCCAGGTGGTCTGCCGGGTGAGGTCGATGCAGAACGTGGTGCCGGACGACCCGGCCTTGCACCGGCGGGTGTCGGTGGTGGCCAGCCGCTTCGACACGTCGTACGTGGTGGGGCCGGCGCGGCCGGCGGCCGGGCGGATGTCGTACCGCTGCTGGAACTTCTTGATCGCGGCGCAGTCGGCGGCGGACTGGCGGCCGTCCACGGTCACCCGCCCGAACCCGCCCAGCTTCGCGAGGTACGTCTCCACCTCGCGCTGGTACTCGCCCTGCGGGCAGCCGGCGGCCCGCGTCGGCGTGGTCGGCGCGGCCCGCTCGGGGGCCGCCGTCCGGGTCGGTGTCGGTGTCGGCTTCGGCTTGGGTTTCGGCTTCGCCTTCGTCGGGGTGGGGGTCGGCCGGGTCCGCTGGTCGGGGTCGGACGAGCCGCCCGCCCCCGTTCCCTGCTCGGCCGAGCCGGCCTGGGCGAGCCCTCCTCCACGGCCACCCGGGTCGGCCTGGCGATCGGGCGTGCACGAACCGACACCGACCAGCGTGACCACAGCCAAGGCGACGACCCTGGCGGTGAACAGAACCTGTCTCATGAGACCTCCCAGGGTGGTCGTCCCTCTGCTAGACGCCGGGCGTACGGGAATGGTTGCACCCTGGTGTCCGATTTTCTGCCCTCATCCGCTTCCGTGCAACACTGGATGGTCGGCCCGGGGTCACCCAGACGCCCGCGAGGCGGCCGGCGACCAGGCAAGGAAAGGACGCTGGCGTGAGCGGTGGACCACTGATCGTTCAGTCGGACAAGACCCTGCTGCTGGAGATCGACCACCCCGACGCCCAGGCCTGCCGGATGACGATCGCGCCGTTCGCCGAGCTGGAGCGCTCCCCCGAGCACGTGCACACGTACCGGCTGACCCCACTGGGGCTGTGGAACGCGCGGGCCGCCGGCCACGACGCCGAGGGCGTGGTGGACTCGTTGATCAAGTACTCCCGCTACCCGGTGCCGCACGGGCTACTGGTCGACGTGGCCGAGACGATGGACCGGTACGGCCGGCTGCAACTCGCCAACGACCCGGCGCACGGGCTGGTGCTGCGGGCACTGGACCGGATGGTGCTGATCGAGGTCGCCAAGAGCAAGAAGCTCGCCGGGATGCTCGGCGCGAAACTCGACGACGACACGATCGCGGTGCACCCGTCCGAGCGGGGCCGGCTCAAGCAGGCGCTGCTGAAGCTCGGCTGGCCGGCGGAGGACCTGGCCGGGTACGTCGACGGGGAGGCCCACCCGATCGAGCTGGCCGAGGCCGGCGAGGGCGGCGGGAAGCCGTGGACGCTGCGGTCGTACCAGCGGGAGGCCGTGGAGGCGTTCTGGGCCGGCGGGTCGGGCGTCGTGGTGCTGCCCTGCGGCGCGGGCAAAACGCTCGTGGGCGCAGCCGCGATGGCCGAGGCGAAGGCGACCACCCTGATCCTGGTGACCAACACCGTCGCCGGCCGGCAGTGGAAGCGGGAACTGATCGCCCGCACCTCGCTGACCGAGGAGGAGATCGGCGAGTACTCGGGCGAGCGCAAGGAGATCCGAGCGGTCACCATCGCCACGTACCAGGTGCTCACCTCGCGGCGCGGCGGCGCGTTCACCCACCTGGACCTGTTCTCCGCCCGCGACTGGGGCCTGGTCGTCTACGACGAGGTGCACCTGCTGCCCGCGCCGATCTTCCGGTTCACCGCCGACCTCCAGGCCCGCCGCCGGCTGGGCCTGACCGCCACCCTGGTCCGCGAGGACGGCCGGGAGGGCGACGTGTTCAGCCTCATCGGCCCCAAGCGGTACGACGCGCCGTGGAAGGACATCGAGTCGCAGGGCTGGATCGCCCCGGCCGAGTGCACCGAGGTACGGGTGACACTGACCGACGCGGAGCGGATGTCGTACGCGACGGCGGAGCCCGAGGAGCGCTACCGGATGGCGGCGACCGCCCGCACCAAGCTGCCCGTGGTGAAGGCGCTGGTGGACCGGCACCCGGACGACCAGGTGCTCGTGATCGGCGGGTACATCGACCAGTTGCACCAGCTCAGCGAATACCTCGACGCCCCGATCGTGCAGGGGTCGACGACCAACAAGGAACGGGAGCGGCTCTTCGACGCCTTCCGGTCCGGCGAGGTGCGCACCCTGGTCATCTCGAAGGTCGGCAACTTCTCCATCGACCTGCCCGAGGCTGCGGTGGCCATCCAGGTGTCCGGGACGTTCGGGTCGCGGCAGGAGGAGGCGCAGCGGTTGGGCCGGGTGCTCCGGCCGAAGGCCGACCGCCGGCAGGCGCATTTCTACACGGTCGTCTCCCGGGACACCATCGACACGGAGTACGCGGCCCACCGGCAACGCTTCCTGGCGGAGCAGGGGTACGCATACACGATCGTCGACGCCGACGACATCCTCGGCCCGAAGCTCCCGAGCGTGGACTGAGGCTGACCGCCCAGGTGCCCGTGCCGAGGTCTAACGCCGCCCGACGCGGTGGGCCGCCCCATCCGGGACGACCCACCGCGTCAAGGCCTGGTCAGGAGACGTCGACCAGGAAGTAGTAGTTCGTCGTGTCGGTCCATGCCCCGTCGGCCGTACGTCCGCGCACCCTCATGGTGTGCGAGCTCGCCGAGGTCGGCGTATAGCTTGCGGTGGCAACCCCAGCGGCATTCGCCGCCACCATCACCGGCTGCCCGTCATCGACCGTATATTCGAACTCCACCACGCCCGGACTGCCCTGGGTGAAGGTGAACTCACCCGATACACCCACGCCACCAGCCCACTGGTTGGTCGGGTAGGTACTCGACGACACCAGCGGCGCCGTGCCGACCAGGAATGGGTAGTCCGTCTGTGGTGTGTACTCGCCCGCCGCGGTTCGGCCCCGCACCGAGAAGACGTTCGCGCCGTTGCGATCCATGGTCACCGAGATGTCAGTTACCAGCGCGTCGGGAGTTTTCGGCAAGCTATGCCAGGCACCGCCGTTGAGCTGGTACTCGAAGGCCGTCACCTCGCCGATCTCGGTGTATACCCCGAACCTGCCAATCGCGCCGATCCCGCCACGGGGGGTGTACTCGTTGTACGCGCTACTCACATTCACCCGCGGATCACGTACACGGAAGTAGTACCGACGCTCCGCGCTGACCGTGCCATCGGCCGCCCGGCTGGTGACCGTCAACAGGGTGTAGCCGGGATGCGTGGGCGTGATCTCGATCGTGGCCCTACCGTCCGTTCCAGCCGCCACAACCTGCTCTTCGCCGCTGTACTCCAGCACGTATCGGTACTCCACCACGTCGGAGCGGCCCGGGTTGAGGGTGAACCGGCCCGGCTGGCCTGGCTGGCCAGCGTCATGGTTCTCGGGGTAGTCGCTGGAGGTCACCACCGGTGCATCGCTGACCTCAAACGTGTAGGTCCGCGTCGGCGAGAAGGACCCGTCCAGGAAACGCGTACGTACCGTCAGCGTATTGCTGCCAGAGCGATCAGGGGCGAGCGTCACCAGAGCCCAGCTGTACTCCGGGTCGACGATCTGCTCGGGCCCTTCGTTGAGCCGGTAGAGGTAGACGTCCACGTCCGGCATCGCGGTGTCGAAGTCGAACTCACCGGGGATGCCCACGCCGCCCCACGCGCCGGACTCGTAGTACGTGCTCGAGTAGACGGCCGGCTTGGTGTCGATGACGTTGAACTGGTACTGCTCGGTCTCCGAGACAGTGCCGTCGGCGCTGATGCTGCGCACGTTCAGCACGTACCAGTCCGGCTCCGTCGGCGTCCAGCGCAGCACCGCCGTGCCGTCCGCTGCCGCGTCAATGCGATGCATCTCGCCGTGGACGAGCGTGTACTCGTAGGCCACCACCCCGGTTCGACCGGGCCGGAAGGTGAAGCTGCCCGGACGATCTACCACACCGTCGTGGTCGGGGAAGGCGAAGTCGATCGACTCCACGAACGGGGTGTCGCGGACCAGCACATCCTGCAGGTGCGCGCCGACGAACTCGGTTCCGACGTAGCTGCGCACCTGGAGCTTGATGGAACCGGCCTGCGGGAACACCACCGGGACGTCGGTTGCGCCGTCGGCGTCCGCCGGGACCCTGAGCTCGTCGCCGTCACCGATCTTGTAGCCGAACTCGGTGACCCCCTCGACATTGGTCCAGATTGCCAGTTGGCTCGGCAGGCCGACCCCACCCACCGTCACCCGCACCCCTGGTGCCGTGGATCGCACGAAGAACCGGTACTCGGTCACCTCGGAGGAGTTCGACGCGCTGTCCACACTGCGCACGCTCAAAAACTCAGTGAACGAGGTCGGCGTGTATTCGAGCGTGACGTCCGCGCCGGGTACAGGCGCGGGGATGTAGTTGTACGTGCTGCCGAAGCGCCCCCAGTAGTAGCCGACCACATCCGGCGATCCGTTCGCCTTGAAGGTGAACGTGCCCGGAACTCCCGAACCGCCATGCGGCTGGTCATCATTCGGGTACTTCGCCGAGGTGACCACGGGTGCGGCTGGCCGTTGCCCGTCCGCCTTCACGTAGCACGGCTCGGCCCACGTCGAATAGTCGTGACCGTCGTAGGCACGGACGGTCCAGGCCACCACGGTCCCGTGCGGGTACTGCGACATGTCCCAGGGGACCTTGGCAAGCGTGCTTCCGTAACTCGATCCGAACCGCTCGGAACGCTGGTCCTCATGGCCGACCGGCCAGGCGGCGAATTGCCCGTTGAAATTGAAATCGTTGCTGTCCGCGTCCGCGCCCCGGAGCATCAGGCTGTAGTAGCGCGGCCCCACGGGCTGCGGGTTCTCCTTGCTACCGCAGGACCACGACGGAAAGTCGAGCCCGATCTGTGCCACCGTCGGTGCGTGGTTGGCCTCACTGCGGATGGCCGGGAACGGGCGGAGCTTACGACCGTGCGAGAGCTTGCCTTCGTAGCCGTGCGGCACGCGAATCTCGACGGTGAGGGTCTGCTCGTCCTGGTTTGCCAGCTTCTGCAACGCCGGCATGATGTCCCACACCAGATAGCCGGGACAGGCGGCCGCACCGCCGGCTTGGACGGTGCCAAGCAGTTCACGTCGGCGCGGCGTTGACTCCCAGCTCGTGGTCGCCTTGATCGGATCAGTGCGCCAGAGCTCCACCGGCTGGGCCGACGCGCAGTCAGCCGCCGATCGCTCCGCGATGACCAGGTCCGCCTTGTGGATGACGGCTCCGCGGAAGCGAGCGATGTCGAAGGTGAAGTAGGACCGGGACTTGTGCTTGTTCCCGTCCGCGTCCGCCCAGGCGCCGATCGGTGCGTCCTTATTGGGGTTGATAAACGATTCGTCCGACAGGTGCGAGTCCGTGTAGGCCCAGCCGGACTTGCCCACGTCCCGGTACTCGTAAGCTTGTGCCGGCGTGGCGATGACGTTGATGAGACCCGCAACAAGCATGGTCCCGAGTGATGCGGCCAGCAACTTCCGTGCGAGCACGCTCGATGCACCTCCCAGCGTCGATGGCGCGCTTCGCCATCGACGGCGCGCCTGAGCATAGCCAGGTACAGCAAGGTTTCACGGACTTTATTTCGCACCGCCCTTGAACCTTGGACCGGTCTATCGCACTCCACAGCGGAGGCGACGATGGCCGCTACTCGGACCTGACGTCGACGGCGACGACACCCTCGGCCCGGAACTGAGTCGATCAATACACGGGCCCCGGAAACGTGCCGAAATCCGGCCGCCCTCGTGCTCGCTACAGACCTAATTCGCCAATTAGGTGATCTCAACGACTTTCGGGTAGGTATCGATCCACCTGCCGATCACCGCACCCGACCTGCTCCAGGCCCGGATCTTCGCCCGGATCTTCGTCCGGGTGCTGGCCCGCCCAGCGCCCGCGTGGAGCCGGGCGGGGTCACCGTCTCGGCCGAGGACCAGCAGGCCGCACGCCACTAGGTCTTCTGCGACCGGCAACTGCCCGGCGGCGCACGGTGTGCCCTGCCCACCGACCACACCGCGCCCTGCTCGCGGCGTGCGCCCTGGCGCAACCGGCGATGGCGGCCGGGCACGGACGGGCCGCGCCCGGCCACGAAGAGGGAGTCGGCGGGCCGCCGAGCGGCCCGCCGACCCCCGGCAAGGCTTGGTTAACCGGCGCCGCCTGCCCGGAACGCCATCCAGGCGTCGCTCATCCGGTCCGCCTGGCCCGGCGTGAACATGTTCATGCAGGAGTCCTGCGTGTAGTCCATGAAGTTGTGGATCGGGTCCAGCCCGGGCGCGGCGCAGCTGTCCGCGCCCACCGGGCAGTTGAACTGGGGCGCCGCCTCCCGCGGGGTGTCCGCGACGAAGTCGCCGGAGGCGGAGCACCCGTGCGCGAAGGTGTGCTCCAGCATCAGCCAGTGCCCGACCTCGTGCGTCAGCGTGTCACCGAGGGCGTACTTGCCCGCCGTCCCGCCCGGCATCGACTCGTCGAGCATGACCACGCCGTCGATGTAGTCCCGGCCGTTGTTGTAGCCCTTCGGGAAGTACGCCCAGCCGAGGAGGCCATCGCCGATGTTGGCCGCGTACACGTTGAGGGTCTCGGAGTCGCCGGTGTACAGCGCCTTCTTCATGTCGCGCTCGTTCTTGCCCGGCACGACTGTGTACCAGGCGCTGTTCACCGTCCACGTCGTGTCCACGAGCGAGAACCGGAACGGCGTGTCGGAGGCGTTCGCGGCGGTGCTGCCCCCGAACGAGTCGTTGAGCACCGTCATCTGCGCCGCGATCAGGGTGTTCCATCTGGTCGTCTCGGCCGCGCTGAGGGGGTGGTCGGAGACCATGTGGAAGACCGTCGGCACGGTGACGCTGCCGTTGGCCAGCCGCGGGGCGTCCTTGATCACGCCGTAGGCATTCGCCTCGTTCTTGGAGTACAGCTCCGGCTCCTGGGCGGTGGCGCCCTCGCTGACCCGGGCCGCGCTGGACCCCTCGGCACCCGGCTCGCACGCCGCGACGCCCGGGGAGAGGGTCGCGGGCGCTGCCACGCCCGCCGCGCCGTAGGCGCCCCCGGACGCCAGGAACGTCGCAGCGGTGGCGGTGAGGACTGCCAGTCGGAAGGTCGATCTCCTGTGCATCGTTGCACCTTTCAGGGATGGGAGCGGTGCGGAGCGACGCGGGGTTGCCATGACCAGGTCAATGACGTCGTCGTAGCGGTATAAGACCACGTCAGTGGTGCCGACGACAGACCTGGGAGAAGGGTTGGTGTCGATGTAACGGCAGCGGGCCGAGGAGCGCTGTTGGACAGCGCCGAGCCCGGCCGAGGGGTAATGAGCCCGTCCGGTCAGAGGACCCGGGTGATCTCCTCGGCGGCGATCCGGGTGTCGAGGCGTGACCGGTCGAGGTTGGCGCAGACGACCACGGACGCGCCGACAGCGAGCGGGGCGAGCAGCCACTTCAGCGGCTGATCGTCCTGGGTGGCGTCGACCAGCAGCCGGTCCCCGGCCCGCAGGTCGAGCTGCGCGGCGATCTCGGTCGCGAGCCGGCCCCACTCGTCGTAGCTGGTGCCGTCCGGGCTGGCCGGATCGCTCGGGCGGAGGGTGGTCACGTCGGGCGGCGTGGCAGTGTGCCGGAGCACCTCGGTGGACCAGTCGAGCCAGCCGACCGGCACCTTGGCCAGCGGCCCCGGTCCGCTGCCGACCAGGTACCGGTGCAGGCCCTCGGGCACGTCCTCCAGCCAGTCGTCGAGCCGCTCCGGGGTGACGAACACGGCGTCGTACGGTCGGTCCCCGCCCGGCTCCAGGACCGGCAACCCGGCGGTGGCCCGGGGCCTGAACGACACCGCGACCCCTACGGACCAGGCACCCAGCAGCACCGCGGCCGTACGCCAGTGCGGCGGCAGCAGCACCGCCGCCCGGTCGCCGACGCCGAGCCCGCACCCGTCGCGCAGCAGGCCCGCCGCACGAGCGGCCCAGTCACCCAACTCCACGACGCTCAGCGCGACCTGCTCGCCGGTCGCGTCGTCGTAAAAGGTGAGCAGCGACCGGTCGGCGTCGCCAGCCGTCGCAGCCGAGGAGGGGACGGCCGCCGTGACGGCCGGCAAGGTGGTCCGCTCCACGTGGCACTCCTCGGTTCGGGCGCAGCGCCCTGGTCGTCGGCACCGGCTGGTAGTTTCGCCTGGTCACCGACCGGGGTCGGCACGGACGGGGGCCGGCGGTCAGCGGGCTCGTCGGACGGCGCCCTCGCCCCAGACCGGCTCGTCGCTCCCGTAGACCATACCGTCGGCGCCCGGTAACCACCGCTGCACCTAAGCGGGGGAATTCACGGCGAGCAGGAACGGGCTGGACCCTGGCCGAAGCCACCGGCGCGGTCGCGGCACCCCGGGCGGCGCGAAAGTTGACCGCCCACCCACCAGCCTGGTCAGCGCCGGGAGGACTCCGCGACGAAGACACCGCGACCCGGACGGCCGACCAGCACACCCTGCTCCCGCAGCGTCGCCACCGCCCTGCTGATCGTGGACTGCGATACGTCATACACGTCCGCCAGCTCCCGTCCGGACGGGAGCTGAGATCCAGGCGGATAGGTTCCGTTCTTGATCTTCTTCAGGAGATCCTCGAGCAGCTCGTCCATCGTGGGCGGAATAGGCACATCGGGCCCCTTGCAGTCGGTTGGCCCGCCCAGTATCGATCAACAATCACGACACAGGCAACACACGTAGCGCTAATGACATAGGTGGGCAGATAACTCAGAGACATGCTTGACATAGGTGAATCAGTGGCGATAGCGTCGCTGTCGGTGATGCGGTGCTGCTGCGGTCGGTTGGCACCTCTCGTACCGGTCTCGTATCGCCACCGGAAGACCCCACCCCCGCGCCACTCCCCGGCGCGGCCCTGCCGCCGTACCGCCGTTCGTGGCTGCGGCGGCCGGGCGGGCGGCCTCCGCCGACTGCGACCGGCGGGGGCCGCCCCTCCACTTCGACGTGCACCCGACGAAGGGCGGTCCCGTGCGCCACCTGATCCGTTGGCTGACCGGCCGACAGGAAAGAGCGAGACAACCCCTGCGCCCCGCACAGATCCGCGAGCGGCGGTTCAACGTCCGCCGGCACGGGCTCGACCCGTTCGAGATCCGTGCCTTCCTGCACGAGGTCGCCGACGAGTTGGCCGTCGCACAGACCGCCCTGGTCGCGGTGCGGGAGGAGAACGTACGCATCCGGCGGGCGCTGCACACGTGGCAGAGCAGCCAGTCCGGAAAGCACCGGTACCGATGATGGACCGTTGGGTGATCCACCTTCCGATCACCGCGCCCGACCTGCTCCGGGCGCGGATCTTCGCCCGGACCGCCGCCCGGGTGCTGGGCCGGCTCAGCGCACGCGTCGAGCCGGGCGGCGTCACCGTCTCGGCCGAGGACCAGCAAGGCGTACACCACTGGGTCTTCTGCGACCGGCCGCTACCCGGCGGCGCGCGGTGTGCGCTTCCCACCGACCACCTGTCGCCCTGCTCCCGCCGGGTCCGATGGGTGAGCCGGCACTGATCCGACTGCCCGGGACCTGCCGGGCGGCTACGCGGTGAGCACCGGCCGGCCCACCTCTGCCGCCCGGCCACCGGTCAGCGGCTCCCGGACGAGGGGTTCATGTCGCAATCCTCGACAGGCTGCGGCCACCCAACTCAACCGGCGACGGGCCAGCGGGGGCCGCCGCGCCAGTCCCCCGGCCGGTGCGGAACGCCGGTCGCCGGCTCCGCCGCCGACGCGTCACCGCCGCACCGGGTTGGCCATTGACGGGCATTGCCACACTCGTGGCGCGAACGGTCCGGCGAGGCTCAGGGAGGCTGCGGTCATGCGGACAGATCGACGATTTCCCCGAGCCCGGCGAGGCGGGACACTGCGGGGCGCGGTGGCGCTGGTGGCGCTGGCAGCGCTGCTCGCCGGAGCGGCGCTGGCCGGGGCGGCGCCCGCCACGGCGGATCCGCTGCCCGGGCTCGACCCCACGGTGACGGCCACAGTCTGGGCACACTCCCCGACCACCGCCGAGTACCGCATCACCGGCGGCTACAGCGCCCACTCCGGCGAGGGCGACGTCGTCGTGCGGCGGACCGGCACCGGGGCGTACACGGTGGTGCTGGAGGGGGCGGCGACGAGCGGCGGGGTGGCGCACGCCGTGGCGTACGGCGGTGGGCCGGTGTTCTGCACGGTGGCCAGCTGGTACCGCAGCCCGATCGGTGCCCCCGACCTGCTGATCCAGGTGCGCTGCTTCGCCGCGACCGGCAGCCCGGCGGACAGCAGGTTCGTCACCACCTTCACCAACGTCCGCCAGGTCAGCCAGGGTCGGCTGGCGTGGTTCGTCACGGACCAGGCGCAGCCGACCGGCGTGCGCACCCTGCCCGCCGCCTACCGGTACGACTCGACCGGAGGGGCGGTCTCCTACGAGCGTCTCGGCACCGGGCGGTACCGCTTCCTGATGAACCCGAACCCGGCCAGCGAGGGCGGAGCGATCTTCCCGATGTCGCACGTGACCGCGCTGGGCAGCGCCGCCGTGCACTGCCAGCTCGACCCGCCGGACGTGTGGGTGGTCCACTGCGCGAACGCCGCCGGCAACCCGGTGGACGCCCGCTTCGTCGTCACCTACGGCTCACGGGTGGACCTGCTGGGCCGGGCGTCTGGGCCGCGCTTCGCCAGCGGCGTGTTCTACGGCGAGGACGTCAGCGGCACGTGGATCGGCGGCGAGAGCTACAACTCGACGATCCCCGGCTTCGGCGGCGCGGCGGGCACTGTGGTCGGCACCGGCCGCTACCAGGTGCGCTTCGCCGGCACCGGGACCGGCTACGGCACCCCCTTCGTGAACTCCTTCGTGACCAGTCTCCAGCGCCCGCCGCGCGGCTACTGCGTGCTGGCCGGCTGGTTCCCGTCCGGGGCCGACACGGTCGTCTCGGTCAACTGCTACGCCTGGCTGGGCGTGCCGGCCAACCTGAACGCGCGGATCTCGTACACCACCTGACCGGCCGCCCGGCCGACCTTCCCCACCGGCCGGCCCCGGTCACGGGGCGGGCAGTTTGGGGCCGCCGTCGAGCAGCGGCGCTAGCAGATCCCCCTGCTTCTCCACCCGCTTCAACACCTCCGCAGCGGTATAGGGGCGAGCCGCCGGCCGCTTACCAGCGGCACCGGCGGAAACCTCGTCCCAGGTCAACGGGGTGGAGACGGCCGGAACGGACTGAGCCCGCAGCGAGTACGGCGACACCGTCGTCTTCGCCGCGTTGTTCTGGCTCCAGTCGATGAAGACCTTCCCGGGGCGCAGGTTCTTCGCCATCCGCGACACGACCAGCTTCGGGTGTTCCTTCTCCAGTTCCTGGGCGACCCGCTTCGCATAGTCCGAGACGAGATCAGAGGACTGGCTGCCGGCGATCGGGCAGCACAACTGCATGCCCTTCTTCCCGGACGTCTTCGGGTACGAGTCGATGCCGTCGGAGGCCAGCCGGTCGCGCAGCAGCAGCGCCACCTCGCAGCACTCGCGCAGCCCGGCCGGCGGCCCCGGGTCCAGGTCGACGACCATCGTGTCCGGGTGGGCGCCGATCCTCCACTGCGGCGTGTGCAGTTCCAGCGCGGCGAGGTTGGCCAGCCAGACAAGGGTGGGCAGGTCGTCGGCCACCACGTAGTCGATGGTCTCCCGGCCCTTGCTCGACCCGGGGACGGGCAGCGTCTCGGTGTGCACCCAGTCGGGGGTGGCAGCCGGGGCGTTCTTCTCGAAGAAGCTCTTGTCGTCGACCCCGTTCGGGTACCGGATCCGGGTGAGCGCCCGATCGGCCAGGTGCGGCAGGAGCACCGGGGCGATCCGGGTGTAGTAGTCGATCACCTCGCCCTTGGTGAACCCGACGTCGGGATAGAGCACCTTGTCCAGGTTGGACAGGTCCAGCGCGCGCCCCTGCACGTCGACCCGGAACCGGTCACCCGGCATCCTCCACCTCCTGCGGCGGCTTGTCCGGGCGGAGCCGCAACACGCGGGGGAAGCGCAGCCGGCCGTCCGGGGTGCGCTGACCGTACTTCACCTCGACCACCACCGCGGGCCGTACCCAGATGGCGGCCCGGGCGTCCTCGCGCGGCACGTCCCCGGCGAACGGCGACTCCCCGGTGCGCAGCGGCTCCAGCTCGCGCAGCAGCTCCCGCTCCATGGCCGCGCCGATGCCCCCGCCGACCCGGCCCCGGTAGACGAGCCGACCGGCGGGGCCGGGCACCCCGATCAGCAGCCCACCGATCTTGCGCGCGCCGGGTCGCCAGCCGCCCACCACGAAGTCGCCGGTCACCTCCAACTTGACCTTGACCCAGTCCGGGGAGCGGACGCCGGGCCGGTAGGCCGAGCCGGCCCGCTTGGCCATCACCCCTTCGAGGCCGTGCTCGCCAGCCGCCTCGTAGGTGGCCGGGCCGTCTGTGAAGGTCGGCGGCACCGCCCACCGGGCGGCGCCGAGGCCCAGCCCGTCCAGCAGCTCCCGCCGCTGCCGCCACGGCCGCCCTGTCAGGTCCGCGCCGCCCAGCCGCAGCAGGTCGAAGATCATGTACGTCACCGGAACGGTCGCCGCGAGCCGGGCCGCCTTGACCGCGTCCCGCACGTGCATCCGCTCGGCCAAGGCGGTGAACGAGGGCTGGCCGGCCTGGTTGAGCAGCACCACCTCGCCGTCGAGCAGCGCGTCGTCGACCTGATCGCCGAGGGTGATCAGCTCGGGGTACGCGGCGGTGATCTCGACGCCGGAGCGGGCGTACAGGTGTTGCCGGCCGGTGGTGATGTCGGCCAGCGCGCGTACGCCGTCCCACTTGAACTCGTACGCCCAGTCGGCGCCGGCGGGCAGCGGACCGGTCATCGCGAGCATCGGCTTCAACGGCGCGCCGGGCATTTCTCGACTGTAGTAGGGCAATAGAAGTGCTCGCGCCCGCTTCGATCCTTTGGGATCCTGAGTTAAACCGGGGAAGAGGAGCGTGGTATGCGGGCGATCTGGAAGGGGGCGGTCTCGTTCGGGCTGGTCTCGATAGCGGTGAAGCTCTATTCGGCCACCGAGGAGAAAGACATCCGCTTTCACCAGGTGCACCGGGAGGACGGCGGGCGCATCCGCTACAAGCGCACCTGCTCGGTCTGCGGCGAGGAGGTCACCTACGACGACATCGCCAAGGGGTACGACATCGGCGGTGGCGAGATGGTGATCCTGACCGACTCCGACTTCGCCGACCTGCCGCTGACCACCTCGCGGGCCATCGACGTGCTGGAGTTCGTCCCGGCGGAGCAGGTCGACCCGATCCTCTACAACAAGGCGTACTTCCTGGAGCCGGAGGGCGCGGCGACCAAGCCGTACGTGCTGTTGCGCGACGCGCTCGCCGACTCGGAGCGGGTGGCGATCGTGAAGGTGGCGCTGCGCCAGCGGGAGCAGCTCGCCACCCTGCGGGTCCGGGAGGGGGTGCTGCTGCTCAACACGATGCTGTGGCCGGACGAGGTGCGTACCCCGGACTTCGGCTTCCTGGGCGAGGACCTGAAGGTGCGCCCCCCGGAGCTGGCGATGGCCAGCTCGCTGATCGACTCGATGGCCGGCGAGTTCGAGCAGGACGCCTTCACCGACGACTACCGGGCGGCGTTGCAGGAGGTCATCGACGCGAAGGTGGAGGGCCGGGAGGTTGTCCAGCCGGAGGAGGTCGAGGAGGCCCCGGCCGCGGCGGTGGACCTGATGTCCGCGCTGAAGGCGTCGGTGGAGCGGGCCCAGGCGGCGCGCGGCGAGCAGCCGGAGGCCCGCGGCGGGAAGCCGACCCCGATCACCTCGGCCCGGTCGGCGCAGAAGGCCGCCAAGGCCCCGGCGAAGAAGACCGCCGAGAAGAAGACGGCCGAGAAGAAGGCCGGGGGTACGAAGAAGGCGGCCACGAAGAAGGCTGCGGAGTCCGGCACCGCGAAGAAGGCCCCGGCCAGTAAGGCCGCCCCGAAGAAGGCCCCCCGCAAGACCGCCTGACGGTTCGGCGGGGCCCGGTCGTCCGTCGGCCCCGCCGCACGCGTCAGCCTCGGCCGAGCTTCTGGGTGGGGGTGACCCGGACGATCACCCGCTCCTCGCCGGGCTGCCGGAACGGGTAGGTGTCCTGCCCGAGGTACTTCTGCGCCATCCGGTCGATGTGCTCGTCGGCACCCTCCTCGACCAGTTCGGTGGTGCCCTTCACCCACAGGGTGCGGAAGTCGTCGGCCTTGTCGACGACGGAGACGGCGACCATCGGGTTGCGCTGGATGTTGTTGTACTTCTGCCGCCCCTTGGCCGTGTTGAACACGATGTGCTGGCCGTCGGTGTCCACCCACACCGGCGTCACGTGCGGGGTGCCGTCCGGCTCGATGGTGGCCACGTGGGCGAGCTGCGGTTCGGCCAGCAGGGCCAGGTCTGCTTCGGTGAGGATCGCCATGGTCGTGAAACTACCCCCGTCGGGAGCACCGCACCCGGGCAACCGCGGCCAAAGGGCGGCGACCGGGCGCGACCGGGACGGGCGGGCGGGGCGGGCGGAAACGGGACGGCCGGGGCGGGACGGGCGCAGGCCGAGGCAGCACCGAGGGGAACAGGGCGAGTACCGTGTGCGCTGGCCTCGGCAGCGGCCGCCGGGCCCCCACCTCTTGATCAGGGAGTCGACGTGAGCGAGCGTGTGCAGAACCGGTCGGCGGGCCAGGGCCCGGGCGGCAAGGCGGAGCGGCGACTGGCCGTCCAGTTGGCGGCGAAGAAGGCCGCCGAGGCGAAGCGCCGCCGGCAATCCATCCTCGGCGCGCTCTCCGGCCTAGCCGTCGTGGCGATCCTGATCGGCGTCTTCGTCGTCGTGAACCAGGGCGACGACGACACGACGGAACAGACCGCGTCCTCGGTCGGGGCCACCCCGTCGGCTGCCGATCCCAGCGCGCCGCCCGCCCAGCAGCTTCCCGAGGGGGCGGACCCGGCGCTGGCCACCAAGCCGAAGGTCGAGGCGGGCAAGGGCGAGCTGAAGAAGCTCGTCGTGACCACGCTGATCAAGGGCAAGGGCCCGGTGGTCAAGTCCGGCCAGCAGATCACCACCAACTACGTGGGCGTGTTCTACAAGGACGGCAAGGAGTTCGACGCGTCCTGGAAGACCGGCCAGCCGGCCACCTTCGGGATCGGCGTCGGG
The DNA here is from genome assembly GCF_045040215.1 of Micromonospora sp. NBC_01412. NCBI lineage: Bacteria > Bacillati > Actinomycetota > Actinomycetes > Micromonosporales > Micromonosporaceae > Micromonospora > Micromonospora sp. NBC_01412. The sequence continues at coordinate 3,547,142 of NZ_CP109528.1, read as the reverse complement.
CAGGTCATCAAGGGCTGGGACCAGGGCCTGGTCGGGGTGAACGTGGGCAGCCGGGTGCAGCTCGACCTCCCCGCCGAGCTGGCGTACGGCAACGACGCCTCCAGCGGCCGTCCGACCGGCCCGCTGCGGTTCGTCGTCGACGTGCTCGCCGCCCAGTAGCCCGCGCGGTCATGCGGTAGTTCACAGCGGTCTTCCTTCCGGTCGCCCACGACCAGTAGGTTCGGGGTCACCGTGGGCGGTTCCGGCCGCGCCACGGTGATTCCCGACCCGACGCGGAGGTGCACGTGGCGGCGCTGGACGACCCGGGTCTCGCCCGGCTGATGTGGACGCACTTCGAGCCGGTGCACGCGGTCACCTACTTCCATCCGCGCGCCCGTGCCGCCTACGAGGCGGTCGGGCTGCGCGGCTACTGGCGGGGCTACTTCGCCGGCCGCTCCGCCCCGCTGGGCGCCACCGAGGCCGCCCCGGTGGTCGCGGCGTTCTTCAGCTTCGCCCCGCACATGGTGACCCGGGCGCTGCCGGCGGTGTGGCGGCTGGTCACCCCGGAGGAGGCGCTGCGGGCTCGGCTCACCGGGGCGGTGCAGGCGCTGGCCGAGCTGACGTACGAGCTGCCGGAGGGGCACCTCGCCGAGGCCGCCGAGCTGCTGGAGACGGCCGCCCGCGCGGCGCAGCCCGCCGGCCGGGTGCTGGGGGCCGCGAACGCCGCCCTGCCGGCCGCCGAGTATCCGCTGGCCCGGCTCTGGCAGGCGGCCACCACGCTGCGCGAACACCGGGGCGACGGGCACGTCGCCGCGCTGGTCGCGGCCGGCCTGGACCCGGTGGAGACGCTGGCCTGGAAGGTGGCCGACGGCATGGCACCGGTGAACCTGCTGGGCCGGGGCTGGTCCGAGGAGCAGTGGCGGGCGGCGGCCGGCCGGCTGGCCGAGCGGAATTGGCTGACGCCCGACGGCGAGCCGACCGGGCACGGCCGGGCCGCGTTCCGGGCCGTCGAGGACGCCACCGACCTGGCGGCCATCCACCCATGGCGGGCGCTCGGCGCGGACCGCGCGGGGCGGCTGCGGGAGCTGCTCGAACCGATCGCCCGCGCCGGCCACACGGTGATCCCGCCGGGCAGCCCGATCGGCCTGTCCCCGCTGCCCGCCTGAGCCCGGCCCGCCGCCCCGGCCACCGCCGGGTCCGCCCCGGATCGGGCAGGATGGGGGTGTGGCTGATGCGGTGGTCTTCGACCTGGACGGCGTGATCGTGGACTCCGAGCCGGTCTGGGAGGAGGTCCGCCGGGCGTACGTGACGGCGCATGGCGGCGGCTGGCAGCCGGACACCCAGCGCCGGCTGATGGGGATGAGCACGGGCGAGTGGGCCCGGTATCTCAGCGGCGAGTTGGGCGTCGACCGGACGGCCGAGCAGGTCGCCGCCGAGGTGGTCGACGAGATGACCCGGCGGTACGCGGAGCGCGTACCGGTGATCGACGGGGCCGACCGGGTGGTGCGCCGGCTGGCGGCGCGGTGGCCGCTGGGGCTGGCCAGTTCCTCGCCGACCCGGCTGATCGCGGCGGCGCTGGCCGCGACGGGCCTGACCGACGCGTTCGGGGCGACGCTGTCGACCGAGGAGACCGCGCACGGCAAGCCCGCCCCCGACGTGTACCTGGCCGTCGCCGGGCGGCTCGGCGTCGACCCGGCCCGCTGCGTCGCGGTGGAGGACTCCTCCAACGGGGTACGGTCGGCCGCCGCCGCCGGGATGCGGGTGGTGGCGGTGCCGCACGGGGCGTACCCGCTGGATCCGGACGCCGAGCGGCTCGCGGCCGTGGTGCTGCCGACGGTGGGCGACCTGACCCCGGAGGTCGTCGCCGGCCTCGACTGAGCGATCCCGGGTCGACCAGGACGCTTCCGGCTATTGGGTGTTGACGATCAGCCCGATGTGGGTGAAGTAGTTCAGCGCGCCGAAGAGCAGGAACGCGAGTCCGGCGAGGCCCCAGGCCCAGCCCCCGATCAGCAGCAGCGGGCGGCGCAGGCGGCGCAGCGCGAACGGGAAGAGCACGGCGCCGATCCCGACCAGCACGTACAGCCCGGAGATGAAGGTGGCCTCGACGAGGGGATAGTCGGCGAACTCCCCGGAGATCGGTTCTTCGGGCGGGGCCGCGAAGAGGGTGTACGTCCAGCCTGCGGCGGCGATCGCGAAGCAGGCGAGGCCGAGCGCGAAGACGAACACCGAGATGGGCGCGAGGAGCCGTTGGGTGTACCGGAGCCGCTCGTCGGCGGCCATCGGCTCGCGGCCCTCGACGTCCCCGGCTCTCCCGGCGAAGAGGGGCGCCCGGCGCCACAGCACGAACCCGGCGGCCAGCAGCAGCACGCCGAAGGCGAGTGCGGGTTCGCCGAAGATGATGTTGTCGAAGGCGAAGCCGCCGCTGGCCAGGGGCCAGGTGAGCGTCATGTGCAGACCGGTCGCGGCGAGGATGGCGCCGAGGACGACGAAGGCCATCGCCCACCCCTCCGCGACGATCTCCTGCCGTTGGAGCACCTGCCGGCCGAGCGCGACGATCAGCAGCAGGCCGACGCCGGCGGCGAGCGACATGATGGTGTTGTAGGTGGGCATCTCCACCCAGTTGATCTTCAAGCCGTCCTGAGCGAGCGTGTCCGTCGCCATGCCGCCTCCAACGCCGTCGAGGTCCGCCGCCGGGGGGCGGAACCCACTCACCGCGCTGTCCCCGTCGTAGCGCCCGGGAAACCCCTCGGGCGGAAGTCGACGCAGGTCAGCGGGGTTAGGCAGCGCGATCGTGCACTCGCCGACGGCGGTCACTGCGGGCCACGGGCGGCCGGGTTGCGCGTTCCGGCCGGCCGCCCGTTTCGCAACGCGGGCGGCCGGTTGCGCGGTGCGCCGGCCGGGCGCGTCGGAATGATCGGGGCCCGCCGGGGTACGGCGGAACGCACGTCCCGACGTGAGGAGACGACGATGAGGGCGATCGTGTACGAGACCGGTGGTGACGCCTCGGTGCTGCACCTGGTCGACCGGCCGGTGCCCGAGCCGGGGCCCGGCGAGGTCCTGGTCCGGGTGGCCGTCTCCGGGGTCAACCCGACCGACTGGAAGTCCCGCCGGCAGGGGCCGCCGGCCGGCTGGCAGATCCCCGGCCAGGACGGCGCCGGGGTCGTCGAGGCGGTCGGCGCGGGCGTGGACCGGAACCTGATCGGCGAGCGGGTGTGGATCTGGGAGGCTGCCTGGCAGCGGCCCTGGGGCACCGCCGCCGAGTACACGGTGGTGCCGGTCCGGCAGGCGGTCCCCCTCGGCGGCGCTTCCTTCGGCCTCGGGGCGAGCCTGGGCATCCCGTTCCTCACCGCGCACCGCTGCCTGACGGCCGGGGAGTTCATGCCCGACGGGCTGCACGCCGGCGCGCTGACCGACCACACGGTGCTGGTGCAGGGCGGGGCGGGCGTGGTCGGCAACGCGGCGATCCAGCTCGCCCGGTGGGCCGACGCCACCGTGATCACCACCGTGAGCAGCGCGGAGAAGGCGAACCTGGCGGCGGCGGCCGGGGCCTCGTTCGTGATCAACTATCGCGAGCAGGACGTGGTCGAGGAGGCCCGCAAGATCGCCCCCGACGGGGTGCACACGATCGTCGAGGTCTCGGCGGCGAGGAACGCGGCGGCCGACGTCCAGCTGCTGCGCCGGGGCGGGGCGGTCTGCGTCTACGCCGACGACGGCGGGGACGAGGTGACCCTGCCGATCCGGCCGCTGATGGCGCCGAACGCCCGCTGGCAGTTCGTGCTGGTCTACACGGCCCCTACGGCGGCAAAGGCGCAGGCGGTCAACGACGTGACGGCGGCGGTGGCGCAGGGCGGCGTACGGGTGGGCGCGGAGGCCGGCCTGCCGCTGCACCGCCACCCGCTGGCCGACACGGCGGCGGCGCATCGGGAGGTGGAGCGTTCGGTGGTCGGGAAGGTGCTGGTCAGCGCCGCCGACTGACCGCGTTCACCGGCCGTTTTCCCCGACGCCGGGACAGAGCCGAACAAGTTTCGTGACAATGGCAGTGCGGGGCCGCACCGTGGATAAATCGGGCGGCCCGCGTGAGACGGGCGGCCCCGGCGCGGTGCGAACGCCGGGGCCGCCCCCTGGGGAGGGATGTTTAGGAGTACGTCCCTGCCCCCTTCAGGCGACGATGCGCCTGAAAGCGTTACGGCGTTGTCAGCTCCCGGACACTCAGCCCGCCTTCGGCGTACCGGGAGCGGACCACCTTCTTGTCGAACTTGCCGACGCTGGTCTTCGGGACCTCGTCGATGAAGGACCACCGCTCCGGGAGCTGCCAGCGCGCCACCGACTTCGCGAGGAAGTCGCGTAGCTCCTCGGCGCTCACCTCGGTGCCCTCGCGGACCACCACGGTGGCCAGCGGGCGCTCGCCCCAGCGCTCGTCGGGCACGCCCACCACGCACGCCTCCAGCACGGCCGGGTGAGCCATCAGGGCGTTCTCCAGCTCCACCGAGGAGATCCACTCACCGCCGGACTTGATCACGTCCTTGGCCCGGTCGGTGAGCGTGATGTAGCCGTCGGGCGAGAGCGTGCCGACGTCGCCGGTGCGCAGCCAGCCGTCGCGGAACTTCTCCTCGTCCGGGGCGTCGTCCCCGACGTACCGGGAGGTCACCCATGGCCCGCGGACCTCCAACTCGCCGACGGAGGTCCCGTCGGCGGGCAACGGCTCGCCCAGCGGGCCGACGATCCGCGCGGCGACCCCGGCCGGGACCCGGCCCTGGGTGTACCGGTAGCGCCAGGCGTCCTCGCCGGTCGCCCCGGCCGGCGGCCGGGCCACCGAGCCGAGCGGCGACGTCTCGGTCATCCCCCAGGCGTGGATGATGTCGATGTGGTGCCGGTCGTCGAACGCGTGCATCAGCGCGGGCGGGCACGCCGACCCGCCGACGATCACCTCCTTCAGTGAGGAGATGTCCACGTCGTGGCCGTCGAGGTAGGCCAGCAGGTCGTTCCAGATGGTCGGCACCGCGCCGGCCAGGGTGGGCCGCTCGGCGGCGATCATCTCGGCGATCGGGGCGGCCTGGAGGAACCGGTCCGGCATGATCAGCGACGCTCCGGAGAGGAACGCCGCGTACGGCAGGCCCCAGGACATCGCGTGGAACATCGGCACGATGGTCAGCTCGCGGTGCATCGGCCCGAGGCCGAACCCCTCCGGCAGGCAGACCTGGAGCGAGTGCAGGTAGATCGAGCGGTGCGAGTAGGCGACCCCCTTGGGGTTACCCGTGGTCCCGGAGGTGTAGCAGAGGGCCGCGGCGTCGCGCTCGTCCACCTCCGGCCAGTCGAAGATCTCCGGCCTCCCCGCCAGCAAGGCATCCCAGTGATGTACGGCGATCCGGTCGCCCGCCGCAGCCACCAGCGGGGCGGGGTCGCCGCCGCCGACCACCACCACGTGCCGCACGGTGACCAGCTCGCCGATGACCCGGGCCAGCAGCGGGATCAGCGTCGAGTCGACCAGCACCACCCGGTCCTGCGCGTGGTTGGCGATGTAGACGACCTGGTCGGGGAAGAGCCGGATGTTGAGCGTGTGCAGCACCGCGCCCATGCTCGGCACGGCGAAGTACGCCACCAGGTGCTCGGCGTTATTCCACATGAACGTGGCGACCCGCTCGTCGCCGGTCACCCCGCACTCGTCGCGCAGCGCGTGGGCCAGCCGGGCGGACGTCCGCCCCACCTCGGCGAACGACATGCGGCGGGGCTCACCGCCGGTCCAGGTGACCACCTCGGCCGTGCCGTGCACCGTCGCGCCGTGGTCGAGGATCCGGGCGACCTGGAGGGGGGCGTCCATCATCGTGCTACGCATGAGTAAGAAGCTAGTGTCGGCGGTCACACGTTGGGAACCCCCGTAGGTTGTCCAGATGAGCATCTCCTGGGCCGACTCGTACGTGGGGCAGCTCCGCGCCCTGGCCGGTGACCGCACCCTCATGTTCGTCGGCGCCCGCGCGGTGGTCCGCGACAACGCCGGGCGGGTGCTGCTGATCCGGCGTTCCGACAACGGCCAGTGGGCGATGCCGGCCGGCGCGATGGAGCTGGGCGAGTCCATCGCCGACTGCGCGGTCCGCGAGGTGCGCGAGGAGACCGGGCTGCGCGCCCTACGGGTCGGTGCGTTCGCCCTCTACACGGGCCCGGACCGCGTCAACACCAACATGTACGGCCACACCTACCAGGTCTTCACGGTCGCCTTCCGGGTCGAGGACTGGGACGGCGACCTGACCCGGGTGACCGACGAGACGACCGACGCGGGATTCTTCCCGCGCGAGCGGTTCCCCACCCCGCTCTCGGTGTCGGTCACCGAGACCCTCGCCGACCTGGACGTCTTCGAGCAGGCCAACCGGCTGATCCTCAAGTGACGGAGTCACCGGCTGGCCCTCAAGCGAGCCTGAAGTCACCGGCTGGCCCTCAAGCGAGCCGGAGGTCACCGGCTGGTCCTCAGGCGAGCCCGGCGCCGGTCGGCGCCTGACCCTCGGGCGGCCCCGCCCGGGTCAGAGCATGGTCTGACTCTTGGCCTCCATGTCGGTGGCGGCCTCGTCCTTCGACTCCTTCGCCAACGGCCGGCCGCCGGGGGCCGGCGCCTTTCCGCCGAGCGGGTCGGCTCCGCCGGTGGCGCCCTGCGGGCCGGCACCGCGTAGCTGCTCGTTCGGCAGGGCCAGGGTCAACAGCACCGCCAGCACGGCGACCAGCCCGGTGGTGAGGAAGACCAGGTGCAGCGACTCGACGAACGCGCCCTGGACGGCGGCCCGGACCGGGCCGGGCAGGGCCATGATCGTCGCCGGGTCGTTGATCGTGATGCTCGTCCCGCCCTGGGCCGCCACCGCGGCCTGCTGGTCGGGCGGGAGCTGGGCGATCGCGCCCGGCAGCCGGTCGGCGAGCTGGCCGGTGAGCCGGGAGGACAGCACCGCCCCGAGGATCGCCACCCCGAACGAGCCGCCCAGCGACCGGAAGAACGTCGCCGAGGAGGTGCCCGCCCCCAAGTCCCGGACGTCCACCGAGTTCTGCACGGCGAGGATCAGCGACTGCATGGACAGACCCAGCCCGACGCCGATCACCACCATGTAGCCGAAGGCCAGCCAGAGCGACGTGGCGACCTGGAGCTGGGTGAAGAGCAGCATGCCGGCGAGCAGCACGGCCGAGCCGGCCACCGGGAACCACTTGTACCGGCCGATCCGGCTCATCGCCCGGCCGGTCGCGATCGAGGTGACGATGATGCCGGCCATCATCGGAAGCATCAGCAGGCCGCTGCGGGTCGGCGAGGCGCCCCTGACGATCTGGAGGTACAGCGGGATGAAGATGATCGACCCGAACATCACCAGGCCGAGGATGAAGCCGGCACCGTTGGCCAGCGCGAACGTCGGGCTGCGGAACAGCCGCAGCGGCAGGATCGGCTCGCCGACCCGGGCCTCCTGGACCAGGAAGAGCCCGGCCAGCACCGCCCCGACCACGAACAGCCCGATGATCACCCCGGAGCCCCAGGCGTACGAGGTGCCGCCCCAGCTCAGCGCGAGCAGTACGCAGCTCACCCCGGCGACCAGCAGCCCCGCGCCGAGCCAGTCGATCGCGTGTTCCCGCCGCTCGAACGGGATCAGCCGCAGGACGTGGTAGCAGACCACGATGGCCAGGATCGCCAGCGGCACGTTGATGTAGAAGATCCACCGCCAGTTGGTCTCGGCGAAGTAGCCGCCGACCAGTGGCCCGGCCACCGAGGAGACGCCGAACACCGCCCCGAACAGGCCCTGGTAGCGGCCCCGCTCCCGGGGCGACACCACGTCCGAGATGATGGTGAACGCCAGCGTCATCAGGCCGCCCGCGCCGAGGCCCTGCACCCCGCGCGTCACGATGAGCTGGGTCATGTCCTGCGACAGCCCGGCGAGCAGCGAGCCGAGCAGGAACGTGCCGATCGAGAAGAGGAAGACCGGGCGGCGCCCGTACAGGTCGGCCATCTTGCCGTACAGCGGGGTGGAGGCCGTGGACGCGAGCAGGTACGCGGTGACGACCCAGGAGTAGTGGTCGATCCCGCCCAACTCGCCGACGATGGTGGGCAGCGCCGTGCCGACGATCGTCTGGTCCAGCGCGGCGAGCAGCATGCCCGTCATCAGGCCGAACATGAGCAGGCGGAGCTGGCGGGCGGTCAGCGTCGGGCGGCTGTGGGCGGCTTCGGTGGTCACCCCGCCTTCTTTCCCGTACTGCGGGGAACATGCCCGGCCCCGGAAATCCGTCGGCCGACGGTCGGTGGCGGCCCTTCTCCACGATCTTGGGCAGAAGGCCGGCGGGCCGTCCGGCCTGCCGCTGCTGACCGGCCCGCCGGGGGCGGCCCAGGTTTGACCCGACACCCTCGGGGGACCCGACGGGCATGGCAGGAGCAGCAGCGGAAGAGCGCCGGCTCGCCACCGTCGTGGAGAGCTGGCTGGGCCGTCCCGTGCTGGTGATCGGCGACGCCATGCTCGACGAGTGGCGGTTCGCGGAGCCCGACCGGCTCTGCCGGGAGGCGCCCGCCCCGGTCCTCAGCCTGCGCCGGCGCATCTCGGCGGCCGGCGGCGCGGCGAACACCGCCGTCAACGTGGCCGCCCTCGGCGGGCGGGCGGTGCTGGTCGCCCCGGTCGGCGCGGACGCCGCCGGGGACGAGCTGCACGACTGCCTGGACCGGGCCGGCGTCTGGGACCGGACCGTCAACCAGCCCGGCCGGCCGACCCCGGTGAAGCGGCGGATGCTCGCCGGCAACCAGATCCTGCTGCGCGAGGACTCCGGAGACCCGGACGACGCGCTCGAACAGGACGGCGTGGTCCGGCTGCTCACGGCGCTGGAGTGCGCCACCGAGGAGCTGCGGGCCGCCGCCGGTGGCGAGGTGCCCACCCTGGTCGTCTGCGACTACGGGCTGGGCTCGCTGCCCGCGCCCGTGCGCGCCTGGCTGGTCGCCGCCCGGGACCGGTACGCCACGGTCGCGCTCGACGCGCACGACCTCGCCGACTGGCGGGGCCTCGCGCCCACCGTGGTCACCCCGAGTTTCGCCGAGGCCACCCGGCTGCTCGCCCGGGCCGCCGCCCGGTCCGACTCCCACCTGCACCTGGACCACCCCGGGGCCGACCCGGCGGACGGGCCGTCGGAGCTGAGCGTTGGCTCGGCCCCCAGCCGTCCCGACCCGGCCGGAAGCTCCACCGACGGCGGCCCCGGCGGCGGGGCCACGGCGGCGTCCCGGCTGCCGCTGGGCCGGCTGACGGGCCCGACCGGCGAGCCGACGCCCGGCGAGGACCGGGTGGCGATGACCGGCGACGGGCTCAGCGTCACCGGGACGGGCGTGACCGTGAACGCCGAGGCCGGCGACGGGGTGGACAGGGCGGTGCTGGCCGAGTCCCGTCTCGCGGAGCTGCGCGCGCACACCGGCGCGGACGTGGTCGCGGTCACCCTGGACACCGAGGGCGCCGTGGTCGGCGGAGCGGACGGCGCACCCCGGCGCAGCCACAGCACCCCGGTCCCGGCCAGTCACGCGGTCGGCGCGGGGGACGCGTACCTGGCCGCGATGACGCTGGCCCTGGCCGCCGACGCGCCGCTGCCGACCGCCGCGCAGCTCGCCCAGCTCGCCGCCACCATCACCGTGTCGGACACCGGCACCTGCGTGTGCCGGCACGAGGACCTGCTCGACGCGCTCGGCGTACCGGCCGGCGACCCCGGGCACCCGGTGCTGGTCGCCTCGGACGAGTTGGCGGACATCGTGGCCGCGCACCGGGACGCGGGCCGGTCGGTGGTTTTCACCAACGGCTGCTTCGACGTGCTGCATCCGGGGCACGTGCGCTACCTGGAGCAGGCCCGGGCCCTCGGCGACCTGTTGTTGGTCGCGGTCAACTCCGACGACAGCGTGCGCCGGCTGAAGGGGCCGGACCGGCCGGTCAACCCGGTGGAGGACCGGGTGACGCTGCTCGCCGCGCTGTCCTGCGTGGACCACGTGGTGATCTTCGAGGAGGACTCCCCGGCGGCCCTGATCGAGACAGTCCGCCCGGACGTCTACGTCAAGGGCGGCGACTACCCGCCGGAGATGGTGCCGGAGGCGCCGCTGGTGCGCCGGCTCGGCGGCCAGGTCCGCACGCTCGGGTACGTGCCGGACCGCTCCACCTCGGCGATCATCGAACGGATCCGGGCCCAGGCGACGGGCGCGTCGGACACCGCGCACCGGTCCGACGGCCCGGGGCAGACGTTGACCGGCAGGCCGGCGTGAACCGTCCGCTCGTCCCCGGCGACGCCGCGGAGTTCCGCCGGGAGCGGCAGCTCGACGTGCTGGTCCCGACCCGCAACCGCCCGGCCGAGCTGGCGGTCACCCTCTCCGGGCTGGCCACCCAGGAGGGCGTGCCCGGGTTCGGGGTGGTGATCAGCGACCAGTCCGACGGCGACCCCGCGTACGCCCACCCGGCGGCGGCCACCATGGTGCGGGCGCTGCGCCACCGGGGCCACCCGGTGCTGCTGACCCGGCGGCTGCCCCGGCGCGGGCTGGCCGAGCACCGGGCGTACCTGCTGGACCTGTCGGCGGCCCGGTACGTGCTCTGCCTCGACGACGACGTCTGGCTGGAGCCGGGGACCCTGCACCGGCTGGTCACCGCGATCGGCGAGCTGGGCTGCGGCTTCGTCGGCAACGCCGTGCACGGGCTGTCGTACGTCGACGACGTGCGCCCGGAGACCCACGGGCACTACGAGGAGTGGGTGGGTCGGCCGGTGCCGGAGCGGGTCCGCCCGGGCACGCCGCAGTGGCAGCGGGCCTCGATCCATCCGGCGGCGAACCTGCTGCACGTCACACAGCGGCTGAACCTGCCGCCGGGGGCCTGGCGGGCGTACAAGGTCTCCTGGATCGGCGGGTGCGTGCTCTACGACCGGGCGGCGCTGGTCGACTCGGGCGGCTTCGAGTTCTGGCGGCGGGTGCAGGAGAAGCACCAGGGCGAGGACGTGGCCGCCCAGCTCGCCGTGCTGGAGCGCCACGGCGGCGCGGGCGTCCTGCCCAGCGGGGCGTACCACCTGGAGTCGCCGACCACCGTCACCGAGCGGGACGTGGAGGCGTGGGAGGTCCTCCTCACCGACTCGGACACCCCGCAGCCCGCCTGACGGGCGGAAGGCGGGCTGCGGGCGGAAGGCGGGCGGGGGCGGACCCGGCCCGCCAGTGGGGCCGCCCCGCTCAGCCCAGCAGCTCGCGGGCGGCCTCGACGACCTCCACGACCGGGACGTCCGTGACGAAGGAGTCGCGGTGCGGGCAGTCGCCGTGCCCGGGGCGGTGCGGGTAGATCCCCGGGGTGCAGTCGACACCGCAGACCGGGCAGTGCACGGTCCAGGAGGCGATCGGGCGGTGCCGGGCGCGCAGCGGGTGCCCGCTGTTGATCAGGTTGCCGACCCAGTAGATCCCGACGGTGGCGGTGCCGACTGCGGCGGCCAGGTGCAGCGGGCCGGTGTCGTTGGAGACCAGCAGGGCGCAGCCGGCGTAGCAGGCGGCCAGCCCGCCGAGGCCGAGCGTGCCGACGAGCGGGCGGAGGGGCACCCCGGCCGCCGCGACCACCCGGTCCACCAGCTCCCGTTCGGCGGGGGTGCCGGTGACCAGCACCTCGTACCCGTCGCCGGCCAGGACGCGGGCTACCTCGGCGAACCGCTCGGCCGGCCAGCGCCGCCGGGTGTCGGTGGCTCCGGGGTGCAGTGCCACCCGGGGCCGCGTCGCCGCGCCGAGCACCCCGGCGGCCTCGGCCCGGTCGGCGTCGGTGACCGCCAGCGTCGGGACGATCGTGGTGGCGGGCGCCCCGACCAGGCCGGCCACCTCCAGGTAGCGCAGCACCTCGTGCTGGTAGTAGACGTACCGGGTCCAGCGGTCCAGCGGCGGGGCGTCCTCGGCCCGCAGCCCGGCGGTGACCCGGGCGCCCAGGCCGGCGACGATCGGGTTGGAGTTGCCGCCGCCGCCGTGCAGTTGCAGCGCCAGGTCGAAACGCTCGGCGCGGGCGGCGGCCAGGAAGCCGTCCATCGACGACTCCGGCTCGCCGGGTTCGGGGGCGCGGATGCCGGGCGCGGGCGGGACCACCAGCACGCGGTCCACCGGGCCGGGCCGATCGCGCCAGAGCTTCGCGTGCCACGGCGCGCCGAGCAGCACGATCTCCGCCCCCGGGTACGCGGCGCGCAGCGCCTCCAGCGCGGGCAGGACGAAGATGAAGTCGCCGAGCGCGTTGGCGCGCAGCGCGGCGATCCGCGCGACGTCGGGCACGCGCTCGCCCACCGGGCCGAGCGGGGACGGGGTGGCCACGGCCCGCTACGGCCGGTCGATCTCGTCGGCGGCCCGGTCCGGGTGGTGCAGTTCCCGGCCGGGAGCCAGGTCCGGGTGGTGCAGTTCCCGGTCGGCGGCCGGGTCGACCGGACGGCCCGTACCCGTGCCGGCGCCCCGGTAGCCGGCACGGCCGACGGTGATGGTGCGCGGCGCGGGCCGGGTCGCCCGGGGCAGCCGGACCCGGAGCAGCCCGTGGTCCATCACCGCGTCGATCCGGTCGGGGTCCACCCGGGACGGCAGGTCGACCCGGTACTCGAAGCCCCGGGTCCGAAAGCCGCCCGGGATGCCCTGGTCGGCGTTGACCTCGGCCTCGGAGCGGGCCCGGACGCAGAGCTCCCGGTCGTCCAGCTCGACGGCCACCTCCTCGGGGGCGACGCCGGGCAGCCGGACCACGGCCTCCCAGCCCTCGGCGGTCTCGGTCAGCTCCAGTTCGGGCGGGGCCGGCCGGGCGCCGCCGACCAGCCGGCTCAGCTCGGCGCGCAGGGACTGGAGTTCCCCCATCGGGTCCCAGCCCTGCTGTCGGCCGCGCCAGCCCCGGCCGCCTGCGGGCTGTTCGCTCATCGCACGTCTCCGATCGAATGGGTGGCTGTCGGTGACCGCAACGAGCTGGGGGCGTCCAGGTTGGCGTCCGGGTCGACGCCGACGCCGAGCCGGTCGACCAGCTCGCCGCCGAGCCACGCGCTGCCGCCGAGGATGGCCAACGCGACCACCTCGATGGCGATGAGCGCGCCGCCGGCCGCCCGGGAGTCGGCGTTGAGCCGGACCGCCCAGACGGCGGCGAAGAGCAGGATGACCGCGATGTTCGCGGCGGCGTGGCTGAGGCCCACCCGCTTCGCGCGGGTGCCGGTGGGGATGGCGAGCAGGTCGAACGCGCCGGCCACCGCCGCCAGCAGCCCGCCGATCAGGCCGACCGTGATGTTCCAGTAGGCCACCTCGCCGAGGAACCGCGGGCCGCCGACGGCGTCGACGACGTCGAAGATCACCGCGGTGACCAGCAGGCCGACCGGGAACGTGATCAGCATCGGGTGCACGGGGTGCCCGAGCACCTTGAGTCGGCTCTCCACTGGCGGCCTCCATTGGTGTGTTGCGGGGCGCTGGCTGGCGCGGTACCCGGAACACCGCTGGACAAACGGCCAGACGCGCCCGGTTAGGCTGAGGGGCGACAGGTGGCCTGGGCACCGGCGCCGCACGCCGCCACCACCGAGGTCAACGGTCGGGGGAGAAAGACGTGACGGTGGAGATCACCTCGCACGAGGAACTGCGCGAACTGCTGGGGACGCCGAACGCCCGGGCTGCGGCCAAGGAGCGCAGGGCCCTGCACGAGCGGGACCGGCAGTGGCTGGCCGCTTCGCCGTTCTGCCTGGTCGCCACGGCGGGCGCGGACGGCACCTGCGACGTCTCGCCGAAGGGCGACCCGCCCGGCTTCGCCCTGCCGCTGGACGACACGACGATCGCCGTCCCGGAGCGGCCGGGCAACCGGCGGGCGGACGGGTACCGCAACATTCTGGACAATCCGCACGTCGGGCTGATCTTCCTGGTCCCCGGCCGGACCGACACGCTGCGGATCAACGGCCGGGCCCGGCTGGTGCGGGACGCGCCGTTCTTCGACGACATGGTGGTCAAGGGGCACCGGCCGATCCTGGCGATCGTGGTGGAGATCGAGCAGATCTTCTACCACTGCGCCAAGGCGTTCCTCCGCTCCGAGCTGTGGCGGCCGGAGAGCTGGCAGCCGGACGCGCTGCCGTCCCGGGCCCGGTTGATCAAGGAGGTCGAGGCCCCGGCCGAGAGCCTGGCCGACCTGGAGCGCCACTACGGCCCGGAATACGCGAAGAAGATCTATTCCTGATCGCGGCGGTCATCCCGCCCACCTTCGCGCGGACCGTTGCTAAAGCTATCTTTCTAAAGATAGCTTTAGGATATGACGTTGCCTCGGGTGAAACTCTCCGACCCGGTCGCCCTGCGCGGCTACGCCCACCCGCTGCGGATGGCCCTGATCGGGCTGCTGCGGCGGGAGGGCCCGATGACCGCCACCCGGGCCGCCGAGCGGCTCGGCGAGAACGTTCCCAACTGCTCCTTCCACCTGCGCCAGCTCGCCAAGTACGGCCTCGCCGAGCGGGCCCCCGCCGGCGACGCCCGGGAACGCCCCTGGCGGGCCACTGCGCTCGTCACCTCCTGGGACGACGCCTCCGACGACCCGCAGGTACGCGCGGCCACGGACGCGCTGAACGCCACCCAGCTCGCCCAATACACCCGGCAGGCCGAGGAGTTCCTCGCCCGGCGGGCCGACGAGTCGGCCCGGTGGCGAGCGGTCACCCGCTTCAGCGACACGTCGCTGTACGTCACCGCCGACGAGCTGGCCGCGCTGACCGAGCGGATGGACGCCCTGCTCGCCGAGTACGACGACCGGATCGCCGACCCGTCCTCGCGGCCGGCCGACGCGCGCCGGGTCGTCCTCGTACAGCTCGCCCTCCTCGGCGCGCCGGCCCCGACGGACGGCGACACGGCCCCGAGCGACGGCGGCGCGACCCTAGGCGACAGCGACACGGCCCAGGGCGACGGCGGCGCGGCGGTGCCCGATGAGCGGTGAGCCGACCGCCGCGCCGGAGGCCGCCCCGCCAGAAACCGCCACACGAGACGTCGGCCCACCCCCGGACGCCGCCGCGCCGGCCCGTCCCGTTCGGCGCGGGCGGCTGCCCCGGCTGCTGCGGGAGCGGACGTTCCGGCGATACTGGTCGGCGCAGACCGTCTCGTACTTCGGCGACGAGATCTCCACCCTCGCCCTGCCCCTGCTGGCCGTGCTCGGGGCCGGCGCCGGGCCGGTTGAGATGGGTTACCTGACCGCCGCCGCCCTCGCCCCGAACCTGCTCTTCTCGCTGCTCGCCGGGGCGTGGGTCGACCGGTTGCCGCACAAGCGGCGGCTGATGATCCTCGCCGATCTCGGTCGCGCCCTGCTGCTGGCCGTCGTGCCGGTGCTGTACCTGTTCGACCTGCTGGCCCTGCCGCAGCTCTACCTGATCGCCTTCGCCACGGGCACCCTCGCCGTGCTCTTCGAGGTGGCGCGCGCGCCGCTCTTCGTGTCGCTGGTGCGCCGCCCCGACTACGTGGCCGCAAACACCCTCATCTCAGGCAGCCGGGCGATGTCCCTGGTCGCCGGCCCGAGCGTCGGCGGCGTGCTGGTGCAGGTGCTCACCGCCCCGATCGCGCTGCTCGCCGACGCCGCGTCGTACCTCGTGTCCGCGTACTTCCTGGCGCGGATCCGGCCGACCGAGCCGGCGCCGGCCCGGGGTGGCGGGCTCGGCATCGCCGACGGGCTGCGGTTCCTGGCGCGGGCACCGGCGATGCGGTCCATCCTGCTCGGCACCACCACCCTCAACCTCTTCAACTTCATGTTCTCGGCGCTCTTCGTGCTCTACGCCGTCCGGGAGCTCGGCCTCTCCCCGGGCGTGCTCGGTGGGGTACTGGGCGCGGGCGCGGCGGGCGGCCTGTTCGGCGCCGCGGTCACCGGCCGGCTGACCCGCCGGTTCGGGATCGGGCCGACGATGGTGGCGAGCTTCGTGGCCTTCCCCGCCCCGCTGCTGCTCGTCCCGCTGGCCGACGGGCCGACGCCGGTGGTGCTCGGCATGCTCTTCGCCGCCGAGTTCGGCGCCGGCGTCGGCGTGATGATGCTCGACATCACCACCAGCTCGATGCAGACCGCGCTCACCCCCGACGCGCTGCTGTCCCGCACCATGGGTGCCCGGCGCACGGTCAACTACGGGATCCGACCGATCGGCGCGCTGCTCGGCGGGGCGCTGGGCGCCACCATCGGCGTCCGGCCGGCGCTGTGGATCGCCACCGCCGGTGCGCTGCTCGGCCTGTTCTGGGTGCTTCTCTCCCCCGTGCGCGGCATGCGGGAGCTTCCCGCCCAGCCGGAGGAGCCGGGCCGGTCGCGACCGGCCCCGCCGGCGCGATAACCGGTCGTCGCCGGCCGGCGACGCTGCTAGCGTCGGCGCCCGTGCTGATCCGCGAGTTCGTCGAGGGCGACTGGCCCCGGGTGTGGGAGATCATCGGCGAGGTCGTCCGGGCCGAGGAGACCTTCCCGTACGACCCGGCGACGACCACCGGGCAGGCGTACGACATGTGGGTGGAGCGCCCGCCCGGCCTGACCGTCGTGGCGGTCGAGGGCGACCGGGTCCTCGGCACGGCCAAGATGGGCACCAACCGGCCCGGGCCCGGATCGCACGTCTCCACCGCGAGCTTCATGGTCGCGGCCGACGCCCGGGGGCTCGGGGTGGGCACCGCCCTGTGCCGGCACGCGCTGGGCTGGGCCCGTGAGCGCGGGTACGCCGGGATGCAGTTCAACGCGGTGGTCGAGACCAACCGCACGGCGGTGGAGCTGTACCGGCGGCACGGCTTCGAGGTGGTCGGCACGGTGCCGGGCGCGTTCGCCCACCCGAGCCTGGGCCGGGTGGGCCTGCACGTGATGTACTGCGCGTTCTGAGCTAGCCGCGCCAGCCCTCCGGGTTGCTGAACGACTCCCGGGAGATGCCCGACCCGGTGCGCGGCCACCCGCCGAACAGCTTGTCGTGCAGGTGGGCGAACAGGTAGCAGATGCTCTCGCAGCTGCCGTCCGGGACGGCCAGGGCGGGGTTGGCGCGCACCGCCTCGTAGAACTCCTGCCCGAGGGCGACGATGTGGCCCCGGCAGTAGAGGAAGCCGTCGTCGGAGCCGTCCGTCACCGCGTGGATGTCGGCGCGGTCGACGTCGTACAGCTTGCGCTCCATCACCCGGTCGAGGGCGGTCAGCTCCTCGCTGGACAGCTCGGCGCCGAGGGAGCGGAGGTTGTCCAGGAACGGGGCGAACCAGGCGTCCACGGCGTACACGTCGACGTCGGCGGCGTCCGGGTCGCGCTGGACGAGGGCGCGGCGCTGCGCCTGGGCCTCGGGGCCCAACGGCTCCCACGCGGACTCCACCAGCGCCCAGAACCGGGTCTCGTCGCCGGCGCTCGGCAGCAGCTTCACAGGATTGTCTGAAGGCATGGTCACGGGCGGGATGCTAGCCAGCCCGACCGACACGTTCCGCCGCCGACCCCACGGCGGATGTGACGACCGTCCCGAACGGACGTGGTTGAGGCGCCCGGCCCCGGGTACGGATTCGGTGGACGTGAGCACGTTTCCGGCGCGCGAGAGCGCGGAAGACCGCAACCCGAAGGAGTGCCGATGACCACCACGGTCGAGAAGTCCATCGAGGTGAACGTCCCGATCCGCACCGCGTACAACCAGTGGACGCAGTTCGAGGAGTTCCCCCGGTTCATGGGCGGTGTCAGGGAGGTGCGCCAACTCGACGACCGGCGCATGCACTGGGTCGCCGAGATCGCCGGCGTCCAGCGCGAGTGGGACGCGAAGGTCCTGGAGCAGGTGCCGGACCGCAAGGTCGCCTGGGCCGCCACCGAGGGCACCACCAACGCCGGTGCCGTCCACTTCCAGCCGGTCGACACGAATCGCACGATGGTCCGACTGTTCCTGGAGTACGAGCCGGAGGGCTTCGTCGAGAAGACCGGCGAACGGCTGCACCTCGTCGAGCGGCAGGCCGAGTCCGACCTGGAGAGGTTCAAGACGTACATCGAGAGCCGCGGTGTCGAGACCGGCGGCTGGCGCGGCACGATCGACGAGGGCCGCCAGCTCGGCACGCCCGGCGTCGAGTATGCAGCCGGCACCCGGGGCGACAGCGGCAGGGTCGACGGGTCCGGCCGGGACACCGACGCCGGGACGACTGCGCCGACCACCCCGTACCCGACCGGCACCGACCCCGACGGCGCCCACCGGCCACTCTGACCGACTCCCGCATCTGACCCACTCCCGCATCTGACCCACTCCCGCATCTGACCGGCTCCCGCACGCGAAGGCCCGGGCCGCGCGGCCCGGGCCGGTCACGCCGAGAGAGCCGGTCACGCCGAGAGAGCCCGGGGCCTGGTCCGCCGAGAGGGCCTGGTCACGCCGACGGCGCGCGTTGGGCGCGGCGGTACACAGACCGCCGGCCCGCCGCCCTCCGGGAGAGCTGGCCGGGGCGGTCCGGGCGGCGCGTTACCGGCGGCTCTCCAGCAGCCGGGCCACCGTGGCCGGCGAGTAGACCCGGCCCCGGGCGATCGCTGCCACCACCAGCGGGGCGAGCACGGCGACCAGGCCGAGGATCGCGGTCTGCTGGTTCGCGGACAGCGGCAGGCCGAAGGCGACCAGGAGGCTGATCACGGCCGTCCCGGCGGCGGTGATCCCGCCGACGGTGAACAGCGGCTCGGTCGCGGTCGAGGTGGGGATGGGGGTGGGGGTGGACATGCGGGCCTCCTCTGTCGATCGGTCACTCGGTCACGCAGGCGGCGATGCGCCGCGTGCCGTCGGCGGTGACGGCGGTGACGACCTGCGCGGTCGTACCGTCGGGGTGCTGGGGCCCGGGCGGGCCGCTCTCGCCCCGCGGCCCCGCCCTCGCCCCACGGCCCCCGGCCCGCCGGGCGGGGCCCGCCGGGCGGGGACGAGGGTCGACAGGTCCACCCGTCGTCAGGTGGACAGCCGGGCGGTCAGCTCGTCGACGACCTGACGGGCCAGGTCCGGCGGCACCGCCGCCGCGATGGCCGCCGGGGTCAACCCGGCGGTCGTCAACGCCTCGGAGAGCCGTTGCGGGGACAGCCCGGCGAGCACCCCGGCGATGATGGCCGGCTCGTCCGTCCAGTCCTTCCCGCCCAGGGTGGTGACCCCGGCGGCCACACCGTCCAGGCGGGACATCACGTAGTCGAGCTTCGCGACGATGCTGTTGCTGGCCTTCTCTGGCCCGGTGCCGTCGGGGTCGACGGTCCGGCCCATGCTCGACCCGCCGGTGAAGAGCCCGGCGTACACCTGGTGGATCTCGTTCTCTGCCTGGGCGCTCATGTCGTCCTCCGGGATCGTGGTGAGCAGTCCGATGGTCGTCAGGTAGCGGCGGAACAGCGGGGTCTGGCCCCGGCCCGCCTTCGTGGAGTCGCGGAAGAAGCTGAAGTGGGTGTGCCACAGGTGGGAGTTGTCGCCGGTAGTGCGCCTGCCGAGCCGGTCCCACCGCCGAACGACCTTGCCGTCCGCGGAGTAGATGATCTCCCTGATGTCCCGCGTGTCGGCCGCGCCGGCCGCACACTGCTGCACACACCAGACCGAGAACGAGCGCAGGTCGTGGGTCTGGCCGCCCGACCGCACGGTGAAGGAGCCGACGTCCAGGCCGGAGGCGTCCAGGGTCAGCCCCGACTGGTCCCGGGGGGACTCCACGACCGAGTAGTCGTTGGTCACGACCCGGTCGGAGCCGCAGTGGTAACCCCCGCGGTGGGCCGGGTCGCCGACGATGCCGACGGCGGCCGGGTCCAGGTCCTTGAGGTACGACAACAACAGGGTCCGAACGTTCAAGAGATTCGTCGGGGCCCGCGTCATGGGGCCCTCCTTCCGTGGGGAAGGCCGAGCACAACGATCACTCCGAGTAAGAATTCGGAGGTGCGGGACGCGCCCGACCAAAGGAGCACATCGTTGGGCTGATGAGCCAAGAGTAACGAGGCATCCATACATCTACCAGCGGAAACGTCGCCTCTTCGGATAGTGGCAGTTGCCGGAGGGCACGCCTGGCCGGGCGTCCGCCCCTGCGAGCAGAAGCCCCGGAACTTTCACGCAGAGTTATCATCCGGCGAGTCGGTGAGTGGCCACCCGGGGCCCGCTTCGCGGCTGCCGCCGATTCTCGGGGTGGCGCGTCGTGGGGTGGGTAATTTCGATGTTGGGCCCGCTCGGGCAGGGCCCCAACCGTACGGGTGAGGCCTTCCCAACCTGGGCGGTGACCGAGGACGCCGGTGAGCTAATGGGTACGTGACAGTCCTGGCGATCATCATCGGCGGCGGCATCGGCGCCACCCTGCGGTACGTCCTGGGGCTCGCCCTCGCCCCACCCACGCCACCGGACTTCCCCTGGGTCACCTTTATGATCAACATGGTGGGCGCCTTCGCTCTCGGCGCCGTGATGACGCTGCTCGCGGCACACCGGCTACCGGGGCCGTGGGGCAAGCCGTTCCTCTCGACCGGCGTCATCGGCGGCTTCACGACCTGGTCGCACTTCATCGTCGAGTCCGACCAACTGATCGGGGCGCAGCGCAGTGGGGTGGGCATCGCCTACCTCGTCGTGAGCATTTTCGGTGGAGTGATCGCCGCGGCGCTCGGCGCTCGCCTCGCGGAACTGCGGGTGGGGCATCCGGCGGGCGGGCGTGCGTGATGTGGGTGGGCATCGGGGTGTTTCTGGCCGGCGGGCTCGGGGCGCTGGCCCGCGCCGGCGTTGACGCGCTGGTGAAGCCATGGTGGAAGAAGCGGGTCACCGGGTCCAGCAAGGCCTTCCCCGCGAGCACCTTTTTGATCAATGTCTCCGGCGCCTTTGTGCTCGGCATCGTCACCGGCTATGCCGCGAAGAACGCCGCTGGTGGGGCGCAGGACTTCGCCGCGATCGCCGGGGTCGGCTTCCTCGGCGCCTACACCACCTTCTCCACCGAGGAGTGGCACACGCTGGGACTGCTGCGCAAGAACGCCGCCGTCGAGGCCTTCAACGTGCTCGGCAGCCTCGGCGCGAGCCTTGTGCTGGCCGCGTTCGGCCTGTGGCTCGGCGGTCTGATCTAGCAACAAGGCGTCAGGCGGAGGAGCGGGCTCCGTATCAAAAACCAGAGATGGGAAAGGCCCCGTGACCGGCATTTCGCCTGGTCACGGGGCCTTTCGATCTACCGAGCCGCCTGACGGAATCGAACCGTCGACCTACGCATTACGAGTGCGTCGCTCTAGCCGACTGAGCTAAGGCGGCAACGATCGTAAAGTGTACGGCACACCCGGGCGGCGCACCCAGTCGGATCTCCCCGCCGCGTCGACGTGCGCGGACAGCCGGCCGGCCGGGGGATGCCCGCACCCGACAGCGCGGCGGCCTGGACGGGACTACGCTGCCCCGGGTGACCGACGATCGCACCCCCGTCGACGGCCCGGACGACGTCGACCGCCCGGACGACGACAGCGCCGACGCCGGGACGGCGCGTCGGCCGCGCAGCACCGATCCGCTGGAGCTGGGCTTCACCCCGCGCAAGCCGGTGCCCTGGCTCGCGCCGCTCCTGCTGATCAGCACCGGCCTGCGTACGCTGCTGGCGATGCTGTTCGGGGCGTACCTGGACAAGCGGGAGCTGCAGAACGCGTTCGGCGACGGGATCTTCCGTCAGGTCGGGCCGGACGGCGGGCTGTGGCTGGACTACGTGGCCGACCTGGGTGACGGCTTCAACGCCACATACTCGGTCGCATACCTGCTCGCCCAGCCCGAGCTGGAGGTCGACGGGCACCGACTGCCCCGGGCGCGGACCCTGGTGATGGGCGGCGACCAGGTCTACCCGTCGGCGTCCTACGCCGCCTACGAGGACCGGTGCAAGGGGCCTTACCAGGCCGCGCTGCCGGTCACGCCGCCCGAGCGCCCCACCCTGTTCGCGGTGCCCGGCAACCACGACTGGTACGACGGGCTGACCGCCTTCCTGCGGCTGTTCGTCCGGTCCCGGGACCGGCACTTCGGCGGCTGGGGAACCGGGCAGTCCCGCTCGTACTTCGCCGTGGAACTGCCCGCCGACTGGTGGCTGCTCGGCCTCGACGACCAGTCCGGCTCGTATCTGGACGACCCGCAGCTCACCTACTTCGACGCGGTCGCCCGCAAGCTGGGGCCGCAGAGCCAGGTGATCATCGCCGTGCCGGCGCCGACCTGGGTCAAGGCCGTCGACCACCCCACGGCGTACGACTCGATCGACTACTTCGTCCGTACCATCGTCGCGCCGACCGGGGCGCGGGTGCGGCTGCTCATCTCCGGCGACCTGCACCACTACGCCCGGTACGCCGGCCCGGACCGGCAGCTGATCACCTGCGGCAGCGGCGGGGCCTACCTGTACCCCACCCACCACCTGCCCGAACGGATCGAGGTGCCGCCGCGCGACACCCTGGCCCGGCGGGCCAGCCGCACCCGCGCGTACGACCTGGTGGCCCGCTACCCCGACCGGGCCCGCTCCCGGCGGTACGGCTGGGAGGTCTTCGGCCGGCTGCCGCTGCGCAACCCGGGCTTCTGCACGCTGCTCGGCACCCTGCACACGCTGCTCATGCTGGCCATGGCCGGGGTGGCGGCGAACCGGGCCGGAGGCACCGAGCAGCGGCTGTTCAGCGTCCCGCTGGTGGCGATGCTGGTGGTGACGATGCTCGGGGCGGCGGTCTTCGCGAAGCCGCCCAGCGCCGGCGGGAAACGGCACGTACGACACTGGCTGCTCGGGGTGGGGCACGGGCTGGCCCACGTGGCGCTGGCCGCCGCCGGCACCTGGGCGTGGCTGTCGCTGCCCTTCTACCACTGGTCGTGGCCCCTGTCGGCCGCCGCCGCAGCGGTGGTCTACGGGCCGGTGATCGGATTCCTGGCCGCCGAGCTGGTGGCGGCGTACCTGCTGGTCGCCGGCGCGTTCGGGGTGAACCTGAACGAGCTCTTCGCCGGCCAGGGCATCGAGGACTCCAAGGCGTTCCTGCGGATGCGCATCGACCCGGACGGCACGCTGACCATCTACCCGATCGCGGTGGACCGCGTCGCCCGCGACTGGCGCATCAACCCGGACGCCTCCCCCTCAGCCTCCTGGCTAGCCCCCAAGACCCCCCTAACCCCCCACCTGGCCGAACCCCCCATCACCCTCCACCCCTAACCCACCCACAACACCAACCCCAACCCCCACCCACCCCACCCTGGCCCCACCCACCCTGGCCGCGGTGATCAAGAGGTTTGCGTCAGGAATCGGCCGCCGGACGACGCAAACCTCTTGATCACCGCGGGGAGGGGCGGGGCGGGGGTGGGGGTGGGGTGGGGGTGGGGTGGGGGTGGGGGTGGGTTAGAGGTGGGTGGGGTTAGGGGGTGTAGTGCTGGTCGTGGGCCTGGCGGGGGGCGCAGACCGAGGCTCGGCTGCACGAGCAGCGGGAGCCGTCGGCGTCCAGGCGGACGGTGACCGAGTCGCGGGGGACGCTGTGGCCCACCACCCGGCCGTCGCCCTCGGGGGCACTCACCCGGCTGCCGACGGGCGGGGCGGACTCCTGGAACCGCTGGTAGAGCGGGTGCTCGTACTTCAGGCAGCACATCAGCCGGCCGCAGGCGCCGGAGATCCGCAGCGGGTTCAGCGGCAGGTCCTGGTCCTTGGCCATCCGGATGGTGACCGGCTCGAAGTCGGTGAGGAAGGTGGCGCAGCACAGGTCCCGGCCGCAGGAGCCGATGCCGCCCTGCACCCGGGCGGAGTCCCGGGCGGAGAGCTGGCGCAGCTCGACCCGGCAGTGCAGGGTCGCCCCGAGGTCACGGACCAGGGAGCGGAAGTCGACCCGGTGCGGGGCGGTGAAGTAGATCGTGGTGCGGTCGCCGTCGCCGTCGGTGCCGAGGACGTGGTCGACGGCGACCACCTTCATCGGCAGGCTGTGATCGCGGATCAGCCGCTTCGCGGCCACCTTCGCCTCGGCCTTGCGCCGCCGCAGCAACTCGTCGCGGCGCAGGTCGTCGTCCCCGGCGAGCCCGGCCAGCTTGGGGAAGCCGTCGGTGTCCTCGCCGACCCACTGCGCGGCCCAGACACACTCCGCGACCTCGGGACCGTCGTCGGTGGACACCAGCACCCGGTCGCCCACCTGCGGGCGGAACTCGCCCGGGTCGAGATAGTAGAGCCGCCCGTACCGGTTGAAGCTGACCGCGCAGAGCATGCCCATGCCCTCACCCTACGACGGAGTGACCGCGCCACCCACCCCACCGGTCGCCATCTGGTCACCCGGCGCAGCTATCCATGATCGTCGAATCGTTCGACCCGGCCGACCCCTCGTCCCGATACGCCTGCCCGGACGGCTGATTCCACGCCCAGCCGGGCGACAAACGCCGGCCGGGGGCGTTGAGTGGAGGCAGACCTGCGGGGGGGTGCAGGGGATGCCACGGCGTCGCCGCCGGAAGACCGGGTCACACCGGTGCCACCGGCGCGACGCCGTGGCCGCACCAGCCCCGCCGGAAGATCGGGTCACACCGGTATCGGTATCGCCAACGCGACGCCACAGCCGCGTCAGCCCCGCCGGCGAGCGCGGGCGGGGTCAGCGGCCGACCCGGGTGACGGTGTCGTAGCGGGTCGGCCCGCCGGCCGGCCCACGCCAGGTCGTCTCCGCCAGGCTCGGCGACCACTGGCGCAGCAGCGTCTCCGCGCCGTCGTAGGCAACCCCCAGCACCGAGAGCACCCGGTACGCGACGTCGGCCGCCGCGAGCGGCCCCACGGCGCCGGCCTCGGCCCCCGGCGCGGTGGCGGCGCGGACCCGGACCGCCTCGGCGGAGCCGAGCACGTCGGCCAGGGACCGGGCCAGCGCGAGACGGCTGCCCTCCACCCAGTCGGCGAGGGCGTCCGCGTACCCGGCCGTCGCCTCCAGCCGACCCACCAGGCTCTCCGGGCCCTCGTCGAGGTGACGCAGCAGGGTGGTCCGCGCCTGGTCGTACGCGGACGCGGCCGGCCCGGACCAGGCGGCGGGGTCGATGAGGGTGTGACAGACCTCGTCGTACCCCCGGACGAGCGTGCGCACCGCGTGGCCGGCGTCAGTCAGCGGCGCTGGATGCAGTTCGAGGAAGCCCCGCACCGCGTCGCCGGGGAGCACCTGCATCCGCCGCAGCAGCGGCCAGAGCCGGTGCCCATCGGGAGCCCCGCCCGCGAGCAGCGTGTCGACCCGGCCGAGCAGGTCGAGGCCGGGCTCGGCGAGGCGGTCCAGGGCGTCCATCAGACCTCCCGGCGCAGCCGGCGTCGGGCCGTGTCGTCGACACCCGAGTACCGGTCGGCGGCGCCCCGGACGGCGGACGCGGCGGCGGACAGCCGGCTCGCGGCGACGGTCGCCTCCCGGGCCCGGTCTCCGGTCGCCTCGGTCCACCGCTGGTGCAGCGCCCGGCCGATCTCGCCGGGCCGGCCCGGGACGTGCGTGCCGAACGCCGGGTGCGACGGGTCGGCGGCGGTCACCGCGCGGGCCAGGACGTCGAGGGTGGCGCTCGCCTCGTCCAGCCGGGCGGCGAGGGCGCGCAGCTCGTCCATCTCAGGCCCCCGCCAGCGGTCGGTACGCGGCGAACGTCTCGTTGTGCAGCTTCTCCCGGGCCCATTGGGCGGCGTCGGCGGCGGCGATCACCGCAGCCCGCACCGAGCCGGCGACGTCCCGGGGATGGCGGCTGTGCAGCGGGCCGAGGAACCGCACGTCGGTGATCCGGCCGCCGGCGGTGACCACCACCTCGACCAGCCCGTCCGGGGAACGCACGGTGACCTCCACGGTCGCTACCGCCTGGTCGAACTCGGCCTGCAACGACTCGATGCGGCGGTAGCGTCGCACCGCCTCCTCGATCCAGGCCTCGTCGATCTCCCCCCGAGGCATCGCGGACTCCTCCCGGCACTGCTCTCACTGAGTGTGCCGCCACCGTCACCGCGGCATACGGGACCGTACCGCACACCAATCGCGCCTGTCGATGACCTGTGGACCGGGCAGGGGTGGGGAGGGGTCAGCCCTTCCAGAGGGTCAGCATCATCGCCTCCACCGCGATCCGCGGCTTGACGTTCGCCTCGATGGCGGCGCGGCACTCCAGCACGGCCTCCAGCCGGCGCAGCGACCCCTCGGCACCCCACCGCTGCGCGCCGGCCTCGGTCAGGACGGCGGTGTCGGTGTGCACCGGGGCCACCGGCGCGCGCAGTGCCGCAGTGAGCGCGTCGCGGTAGAAGCCGGCCAGGTCGACCAGGGCCCGGTCCAGGGCGTCCCGCTGGGCCCGGGTGGCTCGCGACTTCTGCCGCTTCTCCAGTTCCTTGAGCTGACCGGCGGCCCCGCGCATCGCGCCGGCCGCGCCCCGGCCGGTGCCGCCCGCGCCGAGCGCCGTCTGCAACGCGGCCCGCTCGGCGGCGTCGCTCTCCGTCACGGCCGCGCCAGCCTCCGCCTCGGCCGCCTCGATCAGCGCGGACGCCGCGTCGAAGGCGGCGCCCACCCCGGTCAGCCGGCGCGGCACCGCGAGCACCGCGTCGCGCCGGCTGCGGGCCTCCGGGTCGCCGGCGAGCCGCCGGGCCCGGCCCACGTGCCCCTGCGCGGCCGCCGCCGCCCACCGCGCCACGTCCGGGGCGACGCCGTCCCGGCGGACCAGCACCTCGGCCACCGCCTCGGGCGCCGGCTGGCGCAACGGCAGGACCCGGCAGCGCGACCGGATGGTCACCGAGACGTCGTCCGGGTGGGTGGACGGGGCGCAGAGCAGGAAGACCGTGCGTGGCGGCGGCTCCTCGACGGCCTTGAGCAGCGCGTTGCCGGCCGCCTCGGTGAGCCGGTCGGCATCGGAGACGATCACCACCTGCCACCGGCCGCCGGACGGGGTGCTCGCCGCCCGGAGCACCAGGGCGCGCATCTCGCCGACGCCGATGGAGAGCCCCTCGGGCACCACCAGACGGACGTCGGCGTGGGTGCCGGCGAGCGTGGTGTGGCAGCCCTGGCACTCGCCGCAGCCGGTGCCGCGCAGGCACTGGAGGGCGGCGGCGAAGGCGCGGGCGGCCACCGAGCGCCCCGAGCCCGGCGGCCCGGTGAGGATCCACGCGTGGGTCATCCCCGACCCCTGGTCGGCTCCGCCAGCCCCCTCGGTGGCCTCGGCCTCCGCCTCGGCGGCCAGGGCGTCATCGTCGTCGGCGGCGACCGGGCCGGCGGTGGCCGCCGCGCGGACGGCGGCGGCCCCGCGCAGCACGGCCGCGGCGGACGCGGCCGCCCGGCGTAGCGTGTCGACGACGTCGTCCTGCCCGACCAGGTCGGCGAAGACGTCGGGCATCAGGTCCGGTGCTCCATCGTCACCAGCTCCGTGTCGGATAACTCCGGCTGCACCGAGGTGTCCGGCCCCTGGGCGGGGCGGGGGTGCACGATGCCGGCCGGGTCGACGAGGAACTCCCCCACCCGCCGGACCACCCGCTCGGCGGTCTCCCCGACGGGGCGGGACGCGTCGAGCACCAGGTACCGCTTCGGGTCGCTCGCCGCGAGGTCGAGGAAGGCGTACCGGACCCGCTCGTGGAAGGCGACAGACTCGGCCTCCAACCGGTCGACCCCCGCGCTGCGCGACGCGACCCGGGACAGGCCGGTCTGCGGTTCGACGTCGAGCAGCACCACCAGGTCGGGCTTGAGCCCGCCGGTGGCCCAGGAGGAGAGCCAGGAGACCTCGTCGACGGGCAGCGTCCGCCCGGCCCCCTGGTACGCCAGCGACGAGTCGACGTACCGGTCGCTGATCACCACCGCGCCCCGGACGAGCGCCGGCCGGACCACGGTGGCCACGTGGTGCGCGCGGTCCGCAGCGTAGAGCAGCGCCTCGGCGCGCGGCGACGGCGCCTCGACGGCGGTGTCGAGCACCAGCGAACGGATCTGCTCGCCGATTCCGGTGGCCCCCGGCTCCCGGGTCACCACCACCTCCCGGCCGTGCCCGCGCAGCCGCTCGGCGAGCATGGCGAGCTGGGTCGACTTGCCGGCGCCCTCGCCGCCCTCGAAGACCACGAAGAGCCCGCTGGAGACGAACTTCTCGGCCGGCATCAGCGGGCGGCCCCGGATCGACCCCCACAGGTCGGCGAGGACCGGCACGCCCTTCTTGTCGTCCATCTGGCCGAAGGCGCTGATCCCGGCGAAGATGCCGGCGGCGCCGGCAGCGAGCAGCAGCAACCGGGTGGACGAGATGGAGATGCCCAGGTCGGCGATGGTCAGCTGGCGGGAGCCGCCGACGCCGACCAGCAGGCTGCTCAGCGCGATGGCCAGGATCAGCACCAGCCGGGTACCGATCTGCACCACCGCGAAGACCCGGCCGCGCACCTCGTCGGCGACCTCACCACCGAGCAGCGTGGTGCCGGCGAGGAAGGCCATCCCGGCGCCCGCGCCGACCAGGATCGCGCCGAGCACCGCCATGGACAGGTGGATGGCGAACGCGAGCACCAGCACGGACGCGCTGGCCAGCACGATGCTCATCCCGAACCAGCGCCGCCGGGACATGTCCCGGACGATCATCGGGCCGAGCCCGATGCCCACGGCGAGGCCGACGAACATCGCGCCGAAGAGCAGGTAGAAGGCGGCGTCACCGGCGCCGAGCGAGGCGGCGAAGAACTTCGCCGTGCCGATCACGATCCCACCGCCGGCGAACGCGCCGAAGATGCCGAGCACCAGGCCGCGCACCAGCGGGGTCTGCCCGATGTACTTCCAGCCCTCGGTGAACTGGTGCCGCATGCCCTGCTCGGTGCGCTCCGCCTCGCTGGCCTGTGTCTGGCTGATCTCCTTGATCCCGAACGCGACCACCAGCGCGGTGGCCAGCCGGGAGAACGCGTTGAACCAGAGCGCGATCTGGGCCGGCTCGGACCAGGACGGGATCTCACCGCCGGTCGCGCCCCGGATGCTGCGGTCGAGCACGGCCAGGCCGAGCGCGGCGGCGATCGGGGTGATGCCGTACGTGGTGATCAGGGTGAGCTGGTTGGCCGCCTCCAGCCGGGCGCGCGGGATGAGGTTGGGAACCGCGGCCTCCTTGGCCGGGATCCAGAGCAGGGTGATCGTCTCGATCAGGAAGGTGGCGACCGCCGCCCAGCCGACCACCAGGCCGCCGCTGACCCCGGTGAGCGCGAACAGCGGGATGGAGGCGAAGAGCAGGAAGCGCAGCACGTCGCAGATGACCATCGTCCAGCGCCGGTCGAACCGGTCGGCGAGGACGCCGGCCACCGGGCCGAGGATCAACGCGGGCAGCAGCCGGATCGCGATCAGGGTGCCGAACGCGGCGCCCTGCGCGGTGCTGCCCGAGACCTGGGCGGCGGCGAAGACGGAGGTGGCGAGCAGTCCGAGCCAGTCACCGAAGGAGGCGGCGCCGAGCACGATCCAGAGCCGGCGGAACGGCCGGATGCGCAGCACGGAGCGGATCGCGGCGGCCCCGGACCGGTCGGCGGCCTGGGTCGTGGCCGCGCCGCCGGACCGGCCACCGGTCTTGTCGGTGGCGGCGTCCGCCGGGGCGGTGCCCGGGGCGGCGGGCTGGGTGCCGGACCGGCCCCCAGCCGGCTCGCCGGACGAGCCGGTGGCGGCGGAGGGGCCGGTGGTGGCGGCGTCGGGCCGGTCGCCGGAGGGCGACACGCCGGGCGACTCGCCGTTGTTCTGGCTTTCGATGGCCGTACCTCCACGTGCCGGCCCAACGCTGGGCAGTCCCGGTGCAACACTCTAGTCCCGGCCGGGGGCACCCCGTCCGGGACATTGCCTGCTCGCCGAGCCTAGGCCGCCGGCACCACCGCCGCAGCCAGGCATACGCGAGGGTATTTCGCATTGACCGTTTGACAGTTAGCGTGCACACGTGGCCACCGAAAGCGACAAACTTCGCGAGCGTCTGAACCGGGCGACCGCCCACCTCGACCCGCCGTACGCGGTGGTCGACCTGACGGCGTTCGATGCCAATGCCGCGGCGCTGCTCCCACGCGCCGGCGGCAAGCCGATCCGGGTCGCCAGCAAGTCCGTGCGTGTCCGTGAGCTGCTCGGCCGTGTGCTGGGCCGACCCGGCTGGGCGGGAGTGATGGCGTTCACCCTGCCCGAGGCGAGCTGGCTGGTCCGCACCGGCGTGACCGACGACGCGCTGGTGGCGTACCCCACGGCCGACCGGGGGGCGCTCGCCGAACTGGCCGGTGACGAGGAGCTGGCCCGGTCCGTCACCCTGATGGTCGACAGCACCGACCAGCTCGATCTCATCGACACGGTCCGCCCGCCGGGGCGTCGCCCCCCGCTGCGGGTCTGCATCGACCTGGACGCCTCCTGGCGACCCCTGCGCGGGCGGGTGCACGTCGGGGTGCGCCGCTCCCCGGTGCACAGCGCCCGGGCGGCCGGCGCGCTCGCCGCCGCCGTCGCCGCCCGGCCCGGCTTCCGGCTGGTCGGCCTGATGTCGTACGAGGCCCAGATCGCCGGGCTGGGCGACGCCCCGCCCGGGCGGGCGGCGCTGGCCGCCGCGATCCGGGTGGCCCAGCGCGGGTCGTACCGGGAACTGCTGGCCCGCCGGGGCGCGGCGGTGACCGCGGTACG
Organism: Micromonospora sp. NBC_01412; assembly: GCF_045040215.1. Classification (NCBI taxonomy): domain Bacteria; kingdom Bacillati; phylum Actinomycetota; class Actinomycetes; order Micromonosporales; family Micromonosporaceae; genus Micromonospora; species Micromonospora sp. NBC_01412. The sequence continues at coordinate 3,516,774 of NZ_CP109528.1, read as the reverse complement.
CGAACACGCCGAGCTGGAATTCGTCAACGGCGGCGGCACCGGCAGCGTGGCGGCGACCAGCGCCGACCCCGCGGTCACCGAGGTCACCGCGGGATCCGGCCTGTTCGGGCCGACGCTGTTCGACGCGTACCGTGCCTGGCGACCCACCCCGGCGGCGTTCTTCGCCTGCGCGGTGGTCCGCCGCCCGGCGCCCGGGCTGGCCACGGTGCTCGGCGGCGGCTGGATCGCCTCCGGCCCGGCCGAAGACACCCGCCTGCCCGCCCCCTGGCTGCCGACCGGGTTGAAGCTGCTCGGCGCGGAGGGGGCCGGCGAGGTGCAGACCCCGCTGGCCGGCCGGGCGGCGGACGACCTGCGGCTCGGTGACCTGGTCTGGTTCCGGCACGCCAAGGCCGGTGAGGTCTGCGAGCACGTCAACGAGCTGCACCTGGTCGAGGGGGACCGGGTGGTGGGCAGCGTCCCCACCTACCGGGGGGAAGGCCACGCCTTCCTGTAGCCGCCCGAGCGACTTCAGGAGGCCGGGCCGCCACGTCCCCCGTCATGTGCTTCGTCGGCGGCGGCCCGGCGGCCGGGATCAGGAGGAGGTGCTGGGAGCGGGAGCGGCGGCGTCGGCCAGGACGGTGACGTGCCGGTGCAGGTACTCGCGGATGAGTGCCTTGGCCTCGGCGAGCACCCGCTCGTCGCCCTCGGGGTTGCGCCGGAACGCCAGCTTGATCAGGGCGTCCGAGGCCTCGACGGCGATCTCCAGGCAGAACCGCAGGCGCGGCTCGTCGGTCATCCCGAACCGTTCGGTGAGCACCCGGGCCAGCTGGTCGGCGATCACGCCGTTGTTGTCCCGCTGCTCGTCGAGCAGGTGCAGGTCGACCACGTCGCCGAAGTGCAGGGTGCGGAACCCCGGGACGGTGCGGTGCATCGTGATGTATTCGTCGATCCCCGCGTCGACGCCGTCCCACCAGTGGCTCAGGTCGTCCGAGGCGAACCGCTCGTCGAGACGCTGGAGGTACGATTCCATCGTGCGCAGCGTCAGCGCCTGCACGATGGCCCGTTTGTCCGGAAAGAACTGGTAGACCGAACCGATCGCAACCTCGGCGCGCTCGGCGAGCAGGGTCGTGGTCAGGCCCTCGTACCCCACCTCGTCGACGAGTTCGGCACAGGCGTCCAACATTCGCTGGACCCGCGCCACGCTTCGACCCTGGACCGGTACCCGGCGCAGCGGCCCGGTCGTGGCGGCTGGTGTGGACACTCGGCCACCCCCCTTCGACGGATGAACATATCTGCACGTCACGAGTGCGTGACTACCGGTACAACGAGCGGACCTCGATTGCGGTATTTACCAGGCACAACGTTCCTGATATGAAGGCAGTTCATATTCACGTCGAGGAGCGCGCATGGCCAGCACCGCACCGCTCACCACCGCCGCCTGGACCAACTGGGCCGGCAACCAGCGCAGCACCGCCACCGCCATCCTCCGCCCTCGCACGGTCGCCGACGTCGCCGACGCCGTCCGGGCCGCCGGGGCGGCCGGCGAACGGATCCGGGCGGTCGGCAGCGGCCACTCCTTCACCCCCGTCGCCCGCACCGACGGCCGCCGGATGGAGCTGACCGAACTCGACACCGAGATACGGATCGACCGGGGCCGACGCCTGGTCACCGTACCGGCCGGGATGCCCCTGCACCGACTCAACACCCTGCTCACCGCCAACGGGCTGGCCATGCCCAACCTCGGCGACATCGACGCGCAGACCATCGCCGGGGCGATCTCCACCGGCACCCACGGCACCGGGGCCGCGTACGGCTGCCTGTCGACCTTCGTCGAGGCGCTCACCCTGGTCACCGGCACCGGCGAGGTGCTGCACTGCTCCGCCGAGCAGCACCCGGACGTGTTCGCCGCCGCCCGGGTCTCCCTCGGCGCCCTCGGGGTGCTGACCGAGGTGACCCTGCGCTGCGTGGACACCTTCACCCTGCGCGCCCACGAGCGGCCCGCCCCGCTCGCCGAGGTGCTGTCCGACCTGCCGGCCCTGATCTCGGCCCATGACCACGTCGAGTTCTACTGGTTCCCGTACACCGACCGGGTGCAGGTCAAGGTCAACGACCGGACGCCGGCCGACGACCGGCCGCTGCCCCGCTGGCGCGGCTGGCTGGACGACGACTTCCTGGCCAACACGGTCTTCGCCGGCGCGTGCCGGCTCGGCCGGGCCGTGCCCACCCTGGTGCCGACGATCAGCGCGGTCTCCGCCCGGGCGCTCACCGAGCGCACCTACACCGGCCGCTCCGACGAGGTCTTCTGCACCCCGCGCCGGGTCCGGTTCGTGGAGATGGAGTACGGCCTGCCGCGTGCCGCCCTGCCCGAGGCGCTGGACGCGCTGCGCCGGATCGTCGACGGGCTCCCGTTCAAGGTGCTCTTCCCGGTCGAGGTCCGGTTCACCGCCCCGGACGACATCTGGCTGTCGCACGGGTACGGGCGCGAGTCGGCGTACATCGCCATCCACCAGTACGTCGGGATGCCGTACGAGCCGTACTTCCGGGCCTTCGAGCAGGTCGCCGCCGGCCTGGGCGGCCGTCCGCACTGGGGCAAGCTGCACTGGCGCGACGCGGCGTCGCTGGCCCCGGCGTACCCGAGGTTCGCCGACTTCCAGGCCACCCGCACCCGCCTGGACCCGGCAGGCATCTTCAGAACCCCCCACCTGGACACCCTCTTCGGCGCCTGACCGCCCAGATCTTGGAAGGAAGTGGCCCCCGGAAGGGCCGTTTCCTTCCAAGATTTCCATGGACCTCCCGTCAGCCGGGCCAGCCGGCAGCGCGCAGGGCCGCCCGTAGCTGGGCGATGACCTCTTCGGGGTGGGCGCGGACGGCCCAGGACGGGAAGCGGAGCACCCTGTCCCCGTCGACCCAGAGCGCGTTCTGCCGGCGCATGTCGGCCCACGCCTGGCGGGGGTCGAGGTGCTGCCCACCATCGATCTCGACGTGCACCTGCCACTGTTCGAAGTAGGCGTCGAGGTAGCGGCGTCGGCCGGTCGAGTCGTACCGGACCAGCTGCCGGGTCGGCTCGGGCAGCCCCGCACGACGGACCAGGCCGAGGAAGCCGAGCTCGGCCAGGGAGTGCGCGCCGCCGGTCGCATCGGTGGCGGTGGCCAGAATCAGCCGTCGGCGGCGCACCCTCGGCAGCCGGTCGAGGACGCGGTGCACCTCGTCGCCACCGACCAGACGCTGCTGGAAGCCGGCGGCGATCACCGCCCTGGCCTCCTCGTCGCTGCCGGCCCACCCCGCCGCGTCGACGATCGACCGGGCGGGCATCGTCCGGCGGGGTTGCCCGACGGCGAGCACGTCCTCGTCCGGCAGACAGGCCGTCCGGTGCGCCGACACGCCCTGCGGCAGCGGATCCCGCCGGCTGGTGGCCGGCAGCATCAGGTGGATGGGTCGACCGGGGAACCCGCGCAGACCACCCGCCTGGGCTGCGGTCAGCCCACCGAGCACGGCCGTCGGCCCGGCGGCGAGCACCGCGATCCAGCGGAGCTGCTCGGCGCTCACCGGGCCGTTGTGGGCGACGAACACAGCCCGGTGCACCTGGCGCCAGCGATGGGTGTCGACCCGGTGCCGAATCGCCTTGCGGGACAGGTGCCGCAGCGCCTGACGGAGGCTGATCACCTCCTCCTGGCGGAAGAGCAGCCAGGTCAACTCGTCGGCGTCGTCACCTGGCAGTGCCCGCCGCCACCCCGCCAAAACCCGCGACTCACGGTTCCCCACCCAACAAACCCTGCCGAACCCGCTGCCCTCCCGCTGCCCCTGTGGACAACGTTGAGATCTTGGAAGGAAGTGGCCCCCGGAAGGGCCGTTTCCTTCCAAGATCTGGGCAGGAAAGCGTCAGTCGGTGGGGGTGGTGGCCTTCTTCGGGGGGGTCTTCTTTGCCGGGGTGGCCTTCTTGGCCGTCGACTTCGCGGCCGTGGACTTCGTCGCCGTGGTCTTCTTGGCGGCCGTGGTCTTCTTTGCCGGGGCCTTCTTCGCGGGGGCCTTCTTTGCCGGGGTCTTCTTCGGCGCTGGGCCCTTCGCGCGCTTCTCGGCGAGCATCTCGGAGGCTTCCTCGATGCTCAGCGCCTCCGGGGTCTGCCCGCGCCGCAGGGACGCGTTGAACTCGCCGTCCGTCACGTACGGGCCGAACCGGCCGTCCTTGATGACCATCGGCTTCTCGGTCAGCGGGTCGACGCCCATCTCCCGCAGCGGGGGCGCGGCGGCCCGGCGCTGGCGGGCCTTCGGGGCGGCCAGCAGGGCCAGCGCCTCGTCCAGCGTGACCGTGAACATCTTGTCTTCCGAGTCCAGCGAGCGGAACTCGTCGCCCTGCTTGACGTACGGCCCGTAGCGGCCGTTGTTGGCGAACACCTCGACGCCGTCCGGGGCCAACCCGATCAGCCGGGGCAGGCTGAGCAGCTTCAACGCCTCGGCGAGGGTCAGCGAGTCCGGCGCCTGCGAGCGCAGCAGCGACGACTTGCGCTCGCCGCTGGCCACGTACGGGCCGTACCGGCCGGACCTGAGCAGGATCGGTTCCCCGGTGGTCGGGTCGTCGCCGAGCTTGCGCTCGCCGCCCCCGCCGAGGAACAGCTCGTGCACCTTCTCCGGGGTCAGCTCATCCGGGGCCAGCCCCTCGGGGATCGGTGCCCGGTCGCCCTGGCCGCCGCCCTCCTCGCCCTCCGCCTGCGCCGCCGGCTCGCCGCCGGGCAGCTCCCGCTGGAGGTACGGCCCGTAGCGCCCGACCCGGACGACGACCTCGCGGCCCTCCTCGTCCGCGAACAGGGGGATCGAGTTGACGCTGCGCGCGTCGATATCGCTGAGGTTCTCGGTGACCAGCTTCTTCAGGCCACCGGAGCGGGCGATGGTCTGGTCGCCGGCGCCGTTGGCGCTGCCGAAGTAGAACGCGGTGAGGAAGTCGACCGCGGCGTGGTCGCCGCCGGCGATCTCGTCCAGCTCGTTCTCCATGCTGGCGGTGAAGTCGTAGTCGACCAGCCGGGGGTAGTGCCGCTCCAGCAGGCCGATCACCGCGAACGCCACGAAGGTCGGGATGAGCGCCTGGCCGCGCTTGGTCACGTACCCGCGGTCCTGGATCGTCTGCATGATCGACGCGTACGTCGACGGGCGGCCGATGCCCAGCTCTTCCAGGGCCTTGACCAGCGACGCCTCGGTGTAGCGCGACGGCGGCTGGGTGTGGTGCCCCTGCGCGGCCAGCTGGTCGGCGGTCAGCGGCTGGTCCTTGACCAGGTTCGGCAGCCGGCGTTCGGCGTCCTCGGCCTCGGCGGTCTCGTCGTCGGACGACTCCACGTACGCCCGCAGGAAGCCCGGGTCGGTGATGGTCTTGCCGGTCGCGCCGAAGTCGGCCTCCTCCTGCGCGGAGGACACCGCCCGGATGCGCACAGAGACGCTGGAGCCGACCGCGTCGGTCATCTGCGAGGCGATGGTGCGCCGCCAGATCAGCTCGTAGAGCTTGAACTCCTCGCCCGACAGCTCCTTGGCCACCTCGCCCGGGGTGCGGAAGTTGTCCCCCGCCGGGCGGATCGCCTCGTGCGCCTCCTGGGCGTTCTTCACCTTGCCGGTGTAGCGGCGCGGCTCCGGCGGCACGCTGCGCTCGCCGTACAGCTCGACGATCTGCCGGCGGGCCGCCGTGATGGCGGTCTCCGACAGGTTCACCGAGTCGGTACGCATGTAGGTGATGTAGCCGTTCTCGTAGAGCCGCTGCGCGGTACGCATCGTCTGCTGGGACGAGAGCCGCAGCTTGCGGGCCGCCTCCTGCTGGAGGGTCGAGGTGATGAACGGCGCGTACGGGCGGCGGCGGTAGGGCTTCTCCTCGACCCGGGTGACCTTGAACGGCTGCCCCTGAAGGCGGGCGGCGAGCCCGCGCGCGCCACCGGCGTCGAGGTGCACCACGCCCGAGCCGGGCTTCACCCGGCCGGTGGTCGGCTCGAAGTCCTTGCCGGTCGCGATCCGGTCGCCGTTCAGCGCCACCAGGGTGGCGTTGAAGGTGCGCGGCCCCTCGCCCGGCTTCGCCACGGCCAGGGTGGCCAGGATGTCCCAGTACTCGGCGGTGCGGAACGCCATCCGCTGCCGCTCCCGCTCGACCACGATCCGGGTCGCCACGGACTGCACCCGGCCCGCCGAGAGCTTCGGCATGACCTTCTTCCACAGCACCGGGGAGACCTCGTAGCCGTACAGCCGGTCGAGGATGCGCCGGGCCTCCTGGGCGTCGACCAGGTCCCGGTCGATCTCGCGCGGGTTGGCCACCGCGGCCTGGATCGCCGGCTTGGTGATCTCGTGGAACACCATCCGCTTGACCGGCACCTTGGGCTTGAGGGTCTCCACCAGGTGCCAGGCGATCGCCTCGCCCTCACGGTCCTCGTCCGTCGCCAGGAAGATCTCGTCGACTTCCTTGGCCAGCTTCACCAGCTTGCTGATCTGCTGCTTGCGGTCTGGCGAGACGACGTAGAGGGCCTGGAAGCCGTTGTCGACGTCGACGCCGAGGCGGGCCCACGGCTCACCCTTGTACTTGGCCGGCACGTCGGCGGCGTTGCGGGGCAGGTCGCGGACATGACCGAAGCTGGCCTCCACGACGTATCCCGGGCCGAGGTAGCCCGAGATCGTCTTGGCCTTCGCCGGTGACTCGACGATGACCAGACGGGTGGTCCTGGCGTTGCTCGGCACGTCTCCTGCGACCTCACTCCTGCTCGTGGCCGGCCGGGTCCGAGGCGCGGACCACCCTCGGTCCGCCGGAACCGCCGGCGGTCCGGATGTCCAACGTAACGCGCCGCCCGCGTCTCGGGTTTCGCGGGCGGCCAACCCGCCCACCCGCATCCCGGGCGCCGTTGACGGTCTTGCCGGACGGCGCCACCGTACACCGTGTGTAGGGTGCCGAGCGGGCCACTGTGACGATGCCGCCCCCTCGGCCGATGACTCACCAGCCCGTTCGCGCGGCAAACCGACGGCCAAACTGTCCCCCATCGGACATCCGGCCACACCTCACGCATCCGCCCCGACGCCGATCATGGGCTTGTGGTGGGCGGTTGAGGCTGATCCGCCGCTTTTGCGGGGCACCACGGCACCGGGTTGGGGGGTCAGGGGTGGTGGGGCCAGGCGAGGGGTGGGGCGGTGGGCGGGGGGTCGCCGATGAGGTCGGCCAGGCGGGCCAGGCGGCGACGGCCGGTGATCCGGTACGCCGGCCCGCCCGCCTCCGCGTCCAGCAGCGCCGCCGGCAGGCCGACGGCGGCCAGGGCGGCGCCGACCGGTTCCCGGCACGCCTCGTCGTCCGCGCCGAGGCGGAGCAGGAATCCGGGCGGGTCGGACTTCCCGGCGGCGGCCACCCAGAGCCGCAGCCGCCGGCCGTTGAGGTGGAACCCGGCGGGTGGTCGCTTAACCGGGACGGGGGCGGCCAGGCCGGGGGCGGGGGCAGCCAGGCCGAGGACGGCCGGGGCGGCGGGGGCGAGGGCCGGCGGGTCGGCCGGGGGCGGCGGGTCGGCCGGGGGCGGCGGGTCGCGGAACCAGGCGAGGGTCAGCGGGGCCAGCGTGCTGGCGTACGAGGTGCGGACCAGGTGCCGCTGGTCAGCGGTCGCCTCCCAGGTCGCGGCGAGCCCGCGCCGGGCCAGCTCGGCGACGAGCACGTGCACCCGCCAGGCGGCGTCCACCACGATCGACAGCCGCGCGGTGCCGCCCATCCGGACCATCTCCCCCGGGCCGGCGAGCAGGCCGGCCAGATCGGCGACGGACGGGTCCGCCGCCTCGGCGCCGAACAGCGAGAGCTGCCGGACCGGGTCGGGTGGTCGGTCGGGGGGCGTCAGCGGCACTCCGGGACCTCGTCGAAGGCGTTCTTGAGTTCTTCGGAGCTGAGCCGGCTGGTGTCCAGGGCGCTGGCGTCGTACTCCTTGTTGAGCGTGTCCACGGCGGCGCGCACGCCGTCGTAGAAGGCGGTGGGCTCGCCGGCGCCCAGGCCGCCGATGGTGTTCCGGGCCCGGCCGTACGCGTCGCGCACCTTGCCCAGCGACGCCTGGAAGCCCTGCGAGATCTCCTCGCCGTGGTCGGTCTCCGGGACGCCGGCCTCGTCGACCTTGCGGCGGGCCGTCTCGCTGGCCTGCTCCGCGCCACCGAAGAGCCGCACCAGGTTCTCCTTCGCCTGTGCCGGGGTGGTCTTCGCGGTCATCTGCTGCTGGGTGCTGCTGGTCAGCTTGTTGATCTCGGCGCGCCACGGGGTGAGCGCCTCGCACACCGACGCCGCCCAGGCCCGAGGGCTGGGGCCGCCGCCGCAGGCGGCCAGCGTCAGGACGAGCGTGGCGAGGACCACCGTGAGCTTTCCGGCGGTCGCCGCCCGGCACGTGCGCATGCGAAGCAGCGTACGGCCTCCACGCCGATGTGCCACCGCTCGGTTTGCCGGACCCCGGCCGCCTACCGGCCCCGGCGGGAGCCGACCGGCCACTGATCTTGCAGATGGGGCAGATGTCCCGGCAGCGGGACGGGGCGGGTTCCCGGCCGCGAGTACTGGACCGGCCGGGAACCCGCTGTGTCACCGCTCAGGCGTTGACCGCCTCCGGCCGCTGGTCGGCGCCGCTGGCGCCGCTGCCGCTGCCGTCGGTGTCGCCCATCGCGACGCCCTTGCGCTTGCTGAACACCACCGACGCCACGATGATCAGCGTGGCCACCACCGCGATGCCGATCCGCAGGCCGACGTTGCGCTCGTCGCCGACGCTCCACGCCACGACGGCCGGCGCGATCAGCAGCGAGACCAGGTTCATCACCTTGATCAGCGGGTTGATCGCCGGGCCGGCGGTGTCCTTGAACGGGTCGCCGACGGTGTCGCCGATGACCGTGGCGGCGTGCGAGTCGGAGCCCTTGCCGCCGTACGCGCCGTCCTCGACGAGCTTCTTGGCGTTGTCCCACGCGCCACCGGAGTTGGACAGGAACACCGCCATCAGGGTGCCGGCACCGATCGCCCCGGCCAGGTACGCCGCCAGCGCGCCCGGCCCGAGGCCGAAGCCGACCGCGATCGGGGCGAGGATGGCCAGCAGGCCGGGGGTCATCAGCTCGCGCTGCGCGTCCCGGGTGCAGATGTCGACGACCTTGCCGTACTCGGGGCGCTGGGTGCCGTCCATGATCCCGGGCAGCTCACGGAACTGCCGGCGGACCTCCATCACCACGGCCCCGGCCGAGCGGGACACCGCGTTGATGGCCAGGCCGGAGAAGAGGAAGACCACCGCCGCACCGATGATCAGGCCGACCAGGTTGCGCGGGTTCGCCACGTTCAGCGAGTTGAGGATCTCCGCGCCGACGTCGCCCACGCCCGCGTCGGCGTACGCCGTGCGCAGCGTGTCGGTGTACGAGCCGAACAGCGCGGTCGCGGCGAGGACCGCCGTGGCGATCGCGATGCCCTTGGTGATCGCCTTGGTGGTGTTGCCGACGGCGTCCAGCTCGGTGAGGATCCGGGCGCCGTTCTCGTCGATGTCGCCGGACATCTCGGCGATGCCCTGGGCGTTGTCGGAGATCGGCCCGAAGGTGTCCATGGCGACGATCACGCCGACGGTGGTGAGCAGGCCGGTGCCGGCCAGCGCCACGGCGAACAGCGACAGCGTGATGGAGCCGCCGCCGAGCAGGAACGCGCCGAAGACGCCCGCGCCGATCAGCAGCGCCGAGTAGACCGCCGACTCGAGGCCGATGCTGATGCCGGCGAGGATGACGGTGGCCGCGCCGGTCTGCGAGCTCTTGCCGATGTCCTGCACCGGGCGCCGGTTGGTCTCGGTGAAGTACCCGGTCAGCGCCTGGATCGCGGCGGCCAGCACGATGCCGATGACGACGGCGGCGATGGTCACCCCGCGCGGGCCGAGCGGCGGGTCCCCGCCGTCGACGCCGAGGCTGGTCCGCCACTCCGGCCCGAGCAGGTCGGCCCAGGTCGGCTTGAGGTAGGCGTAGGAGGCGATCGCGACCAGCACCGCCGAGACCAGGGCGGAGATGTAGAAGGCCCGGTTGATCGCGGTGAGGCCGTTGCGGTCGGAGGCGCGCAGCCGGGTGATGAACACGCCGACGATCGCCACCAGCACGCCGATCGTGGAGATGATCAGCGGGAGGACCAGGCCCTCGTCGCCGAACGCGGCCCGGCCGAGGATCAGCGCGGCGACCAGGGTGACCGCGTACGACTCGAACAGGTCGGCGGCCATGCCGGCGCAGTCGCCGACGTTGTCGCCCACGTTGTCGGCGATGGTGGCGGCGTTGCGCGGGTCGTCCTCGGGGATGCCCTGCTCCACCTTGCCGACCAGGTCGGCGCCGACGTCGGCCGCCTTGGTGAAGATGCCGCCGCCGACCCGCATGAACATGGCCAGCAGGGCGGCGCCGAAGCCGAAGCCCTCCAGCACGGTCGGGGCGTCACCCTTGAACAGCAGGACCACGAGCGCCGCGCCGAACAGGCCGAGACCGACGGTGAGGAAGCCGACCACGCCCCCGGTACGGAAGGCGATCTTCATGGCGCCCTCCCGGCCGCCGGTCACCTCCCGGGCCGCGGCGGCGACCCGCAGGTTCGCGCGGGTGGCCAGCCACATGCCGGCGCCGCCGATGAACGCGCTGAACCCGGCGCCCACCACGAAGAAGGCGGACCGGCCGATCTTCACCGCGGTCTCGCTGCCGTCGGTGTCGTGCACCGGCAGCAGGAAGAGCAGCACCACGGCGATCACCACGAAGATCGCGAGGGTCCTGAACTGCCGGAGCAGGTAGGCCGAGGCCCCTTCCTGTACCGCCCCGGAGATCTCCTGCATGTTGGTGGTGCCCTTACCGGCTGCCAGCACGGCCTTGGTCAAGGCGGCGGCGAAGACGAGTGCCACCAGCGCGATGACCGCGGCGATGACGACGTACGTCAGGTTGGCTCCGGTAAGGGACAGTGCGCCGCCGTCGGCGGCCAAGGTCCCGGACATCTGTGTCCTCCTGTACCGAACGCTCGCGCCGGCCGGTGGAGACGCACAGACCGACGCCTGGATGCGGACTCGCAAGCGCGCCAACCCACCCCAGCGGACCAGCGATGAACACCCATACCCGCTGGCTGCGGGAAGGATCACTTGCTGACAACCCGCGTACTGTAGCCCTCCGTAGTGCCGGAGGTCACATCAGAGGGCACCGTGTCCGGATGATCTTCGTCGCTGTGTTACATGAAAGAATCTGATATAAGGCCCGGGAACGACGGATGGGCCGCCCTCCCGGTCGGGAGGCGCGGCCTGAGCAGCGGGTCAGTCGGTTGAGCGGTGGGTCAGCCAGAGAAGTTGATCGACGGGTCAGCGGGAGGTCAGCGACCCACCGGCCAGACCATCCGGACCTCGGTGCCCACGCCCTCGTCGACCGGGCGCACCTGAAGGTCCTCCACGAAGCCGGCGAGCAGGGCGAAGCCCACGCCGGTGGTCAGGTCGTCCTCGTCGAGCGACTCGTTGGCGAGTTGGTCGGCGTCGAGCGCGGCCAGGCCGATGCTCGCCTCGATCGGCGCCCGGTCCACCACCCGCACCGAGTACGACCCGGCGTCGGACATCTCCACCAGCACCGGGTCGGACACGTGGTACTGCCGGTGCAGGGCCACCGCCCGGGTGCACGCCTCGCCGATGGCCAGGCGCACCTCGTCGAGCAGGTCCTCGCGCACGCCGGCCCGCCGGGCCACCGCGACGCCGACCAGCCGGGCGGTGCGGACGTGCACCGGGGCCGGCGAGAAGGAGAGCCGGACCGTGGCCATCAGGCGCCGGCGCCGGTCGGACCGGCCCCGATGGCCGCGTCGACCGTCGGGTAAAGCGGGAACACCTGGTCCAGCGCGGTGATCCGGAAGATCTTGAGCAGCGGCTCCTTGTCGCAGACCAGCGCGAAGCTGCCGCCGACCGAACGCAGCCGCTTGAGCGCGCCCACCAGCACGCCCAGGCCGGTGGAGTCGAGGAAGTCGACCCGGCCCAGGTCGACCACGACGTGGCGGGCCCCACCGTCGATCAGCTCCAAGAGCCGTTCCCGCAGTCGGGGTGCGGTGTAGACGTCCACCTCACCACCGACCTCGAGCACCGTGTGCTCCCCCACGGCACGGGTCGCCAGCGACAGCTCCATCGGTCCTCCTCGCAAGAGTCGTAAACTCTCCTGGGCATCTAACCATCCCCGCCTGCGGCACTCCTGAGGTCACCGGCGGCGGCTCCCCCTTACCCACACCCACGCCAGTCAACTCCGAACACTTGTGCGAGAGTGCAGGACGTGAGCCCCGCAGCAACCGTATCCGCAGGCCGCGGGCCCGACCGCCCGCCGGTGGGCGCACCGGTCGAGCTGCTGCGCCAGCTGCGCGCGCGTACCGGCGCCGACCCGGTCACCCACGTCGAGCGGGTGCCGGCCAGGGCCGGGGAGCAGGCGCCATGGCCCGACTGGACGCCCGAGCCGCTGCGGGCGGCGTTCGCCCGGCGCGGCGTGGTCGCGCCCTGGCGGCACCAGGCCCGGGCCGCCGACCTGGCGTACGCGGGCAGGAGCGTCGTCGTCGCCACCGGGACGGCGTCCGGCAAGTCCCTGGCGTACCAGCTCCCGGCCCTGGCCACCCTGCTCGCCGATCCCCGGGCCACCGTGCTCTACCTGGCGCCCACCAAGGCGCTCGCCGCCGACCAGCTACGCGCCGTCGCCGGCCTGGAACTCGACGGGATACGCCCCGCCTGCTACGACGGGGACACCCCGCGCGCCGAGCGGGACTGGATCCGCCAGCACGCCCGGTTCGTGCTGACCAACCCCGACATGCTGCACCACGGAATCCTCCCCGGGCACGCCCGCTGGTCCGGCTTCCTGCGCCGGCTGGCGTACGTGATCGTCGACGAGTGCCACACCTACCGGGGGGTGTTCGGCTCGCACGTCGCGCACGTGTTGCGCCGGCTGCGCCGGCAGTGCGCACGCTTCGGCCGTACCCCCGTGTTCATCCTGGCCTCGGCCACGTCGGGCGACCCGGCGGCGACGGCCGGGCGGCTCACCGGCCTGCCGGTGTCCGCCGTCACCGAGGACGCCTCACCGCGCGGCGGGGTGACCTTCGCCCTCTGGGAGCCGCCGCTGCTGCCCGCCGACGCCACCGACACCGACACCACCGTCGCCGACCTCGCGCCGGTGCGCCGGTCGGCGCTGCGGGAGACCGCCGACCTGCTCGCCGACACGGTCGCCGCAGGGGTACGCACCCTCGCCTTCGTCCGGTCCCGCAAGGGCGCCGAGGTCGTGGCCGCCAACGCCCGCCGCGCCCTGGACGAGGCCGTCCCCGGGCTGGGCGAGCGGGTGGCCGCCTACCGGGGCGGCTACCTGCGCGAGGAGCGGCGCGAGCTGGAACGGGCGCTGCTGCACGGCGACCTGCTCGGGCTCGCCTCGACCAACGCGTTGGAGCTGGGCGTCGACCTGGTCGGGCTGGACGCCGTGCTGATCTGCGGGTGGCCGGGCACCCGGGCGTCGCTGTGGCAGCAGGCCGGCCGGGCCGGGCGCTCCGGCGGCGAGGCCCTCGCGGTGCTGGTGGCCCGGGACGACCCGCTGGACACCTACCTGGTGCACCACCCGGAGGCCCTGTTCGGGCGGCCGGTCGAGGCGACCGTGCTCGACCCGGCCAACCCGTACGTGCTCGCCCCGCAGCTCGCCTGCGCGGCGGCCGAGGCCCCGCTCACCCCGGCCGACCTGGAGCTGTTCGGGGAAGGCGCGAAGGAGGCCGTCGACTCGCTCGTCGAGGCAGGCGCGCTGCGGCAGCGGCCGACCGGTTGGTACTGGCGGCACCGGGAGCGGCCCGAGGTCGACCTGCGCGGCGAGGGCGGGGCGCCGGTGTGCGTGGTGGAGGCGGCCACCGGGCGGCTGCTCGGCACCGTGGACGGCGGCTCGTCGCACTTCCTGCTCCACCCCGGCGCGGTCTACCTGCACCAGGGCGTCTCGTACGTGGTCGACGCACTCGACCTGGCCGACGGCTGCGCGCTGGTGCACCCCGAGGAGCCGGACTGGTCCACCCACGCCCGGGACGTCACCTCGCTGACCGTGGCCGCGGTGCGCTCGTACGTCGACGCCGGGCCGGTCGGGCTGTTCCTCGGCGAGGTCGACGTGACCAGCCAGGTGGTGTCGTACCAGCGGCGGCGGATCGCCTCCGGCGAGGTGATCGACACCCGGCCGCTGGACCTGCCGGCCCGGGAGCTGCGCACCGTCGCGGTCTGGTTCACCCTGTCCCCGGAGTCGATGACCTCGGCGGGGATCGCGCCGGCGGACGTCTCCGGGGCGCTGCACGCCGCCGAGCACGCCGGGATCGGGCTGCTGCCGCTGATGGCCACCTGCGACCGGTGGGACATCGGCGGGCTCTCCACGGCGCTGCACCCGGACACCGAGGCCCCCACCGTCTTCGTGTACGACGGCCACCCGGGCGGGGCGGGGTTCGCCGAACGGGCGTACCGGACGGCGGCGCAGTGGCTCCGGGCCACCCGCGACGCGATCGCCGAGTGCGGCTGCGAGGCGGGGTGCCCGTCCTGCGTCCAGTCCCCGAAGTGCGGCAACGGCAACAACCCGCTGTCGAAGCCGGACGCCGTCCGGGTCCTCGACGTGGTGCTGGCCAACCTGCCGACCGACCACCCACCCCGGCAACCCGGCCCCGCCGACGCGCCGGACTCGACGGCGGGTGCGGCCGGACAGGAACAGGACGGGCAGGAACAGGACGGGCAGGAATAGATCGCGGCCCGACGGGGCAGTTGAGGCATAAAAGCGCCCCCATACATCAATTCCCGCCACAGCAAGAGCCGCCGTTTCCCGCCGGAGGAGAAGTCCCGGCGGGCGCTGAATGCCGGCATTGAAGGCTGTGCGACACTCGGCGACCCGTCAAAGGAGATTTCATGCAGCTCGACACCTTGCAGCACCAGCAGCAGTTCCACATCCGGCAACGGATCCGGTTGATGGTCAACCAGTACCAGGTCCACGCCGTCAACCCCGACGGGTCGGAAGGCGAGATGCTCGCGTTCGCGCAGCAGAAGCGGCTCGCCTTCAAGGAGCAGGTGACCCTCTACACCGACGACACCAAGCAGCACCCACTGCTCGGCTTCAAGGCCCGGCAGCGGCTCGACCTCGGCGCCACGTACGACGTGACCGACCAGGCCGGTAACCCGATCGGGCTGTTCCGCAAGGACTTCGCCCAGTCGCTGCTCCGCTCGACGTGGCACGTCGAGCAGGCCGGGCTCCCCCAGATCACTGGCCAGGAGCGGAGCATGCCGGTGGCGCTGCTGCGCCGGTTCGTGGACTCGCTGTCCTGGCTGCCGTACCACTTCGACTTCGTCGCCGGCGGCCAGCCGATCTTCTCGGTCATCAAGAAGTGGGGCCTGCGCGACCGGTACGTCGTCGAGGTGCAGAACCCGCAGATCGACCGCCGCCTCGTGATCGCCATGGCGATCGGCCTGGACGCCCTCCAGGGCCGCTGACCCGACGGCCCTCGGTCCCGGCTCCGCAGGCCGGGACCGGGCCGGGGAGAGGTCAGACGACCACTCCCATCTCCTCGGCCAGGCGCAGGGCGTCGAGGCTCGCCGCCGGTGAACGGCGGAGGACGGCCGCCACCAGCCGTGCCCTCCGGCCGGTTACGGACTCCGCCGTCGCCACCCGGTCGGCGCTCACCATCGCCTCGCCCGCGCCGGCCAGGTCACCCGCCTGCAGGAACCCGTTCGCCGCGTCGAGCAGATAGGCCGCCCGGCGCCCCGGCGGCAGCCTCCGAAACCCCTTCAGGCGGTACGGCCAAGCGGAGCGTGGGGAAGCGGCAAGACGGTGCCTTCGATAAGCCGCCGATGTGCGGCAGGATCGGTGAGGCCCTCGCCGAGATCGACCATCGTCGCCACCCGAGCTAATTGGACGGCCGTCGGGCCGAAGGACGTCCGGTGGTGGTCCTGTCCATCGCCGACGATCTCCGCCACCTCTCCGGCCTGGTGGATAGATTCGCCGACGCTGTCGTCGTGCCCGAGAGCGGCAGCCCTCCCGCGCGGCCACGATGAGCAGCGTCCCGTGGACGGACAGCTGGTCGGCGGGGCCGGCGAGCGGATTCGGACGTCGACCCCCGGTTCACCGGGACCAGCGTGGCGACGCGATCCGGTGGGCCACCGCGATGCTGATCTCCACCGCGTGCCGGGCCTGCCCCTGGGCCAGCAGCGCGTACCCGAGCTGAACGGCGGCGGCGCCCGTCAGAAGCTGGTCGTCGACGTCCCGGCTGGCGACCAGCGCCCGGTCCGCGGCCAGCCACGCCAGGTCGTTGATCCCGACCTTCGCAGCACGACCGACGCGACCTGGTAGGCCTCGGCCAGGTGATGCGCGCCTTCCGGCGCACCAGGGTTGGCCGTCCGAACCTGCTGGGCGTCGAGCAGCAGCTTCGGCAGCGCCCGGACCAGCTCGACGTACCGCGTGTGTTGCAGGCTCAGCCAGGAATAGGGCCCCGGCGAAATTCGCGAAGCGTCCGGGACCGCGCTAATCAAGGCCGCGTGCGCGGATGCCTCCGGCGCGACGTCACCCCGCGACCGTCACCCTGCCCCGCCGCCGATCCCGCCCTCATGGAAGTCCCGCCCCGCCGCACTGGCCACCGCCCCGACCCCGCCGATCCCGCCGATCCCGCCAAAGTTCGCCCACATTCCGGGAGCACCGTTCCGCCCCTTAGGATGACCGGAGATCTTGGAAGGAAACGGCCCCTTCAGGGGCCGTTTCCTTCCAAGATCTCCCGTGCGGTCAGTCGTAGCCCCCAGCGAATCGCCGAGAATGGCGCTCCCGGCCGTGGCGCGTGGCCATGAGGGCCAGGGCCTCGGTTTCGCGGACCTCAGCTGTGTCACATCTTCCGCAAATGCCCCGGCAGTCGCCGCTACGCCGCCCACGCCCGTCCCGCGCACTGGGCAGCCCGGCGGCGGTATCGGCACCGTGACGCCCAGCGCTGCGCACGAGTCGCAGCGAACCAAGTTTGAGAGTTGCAGGCACGTCAAGCAGCTCCCATCGCCCAAAACCCTCCACCGAGGGTTCACAGTTACGATGGAATCCCATGGACAAAGAATTGGGCATGCCACAGGCGCGGGACCCTCGCAGAGCCCAGGCCGGAAGAACCGCCCGGAAGCCCGATTTCTTGCTGACAGCATCCGAGTTGCGGGAAGTAACTACATTCGCCGTGGCCGCCGCTGCGGAAGTGCTACCTCTCTACGAGTCGGCCAGCCCAAATGACGCCAGGCCGCGCCGGGCGATCGAGGCAGCCCAGGACATTGTTCAGGGTGCGCCGCGCTCGAAGTTGCAACGAATGACGGCTTTTGCTGCACACCGGGCCGCAAAGGACGCCCTCTCAAGAGCAGCTCATCACGCCGCCATGGCGGCAGGTGACGCCGCCGCGTCCGTGTACCTCCATCCCTTGGCGGACGCCGCTCAGGTGAATCACATTCTGCGCGCAGCAGCGCACGCCGCGTGTGCCACAGAACTCATCCGTACGGATGTTCCGCACGCTGCGGAGACCTTCCTCGAAGCAGCGCGGCGACGAGCCACTCCCACACTCGTCTCGGTCCTGAGCCGATACCCCGCCACCCCGGAGAGCTCCAGCCGGGTCGCCCAGCTGATGCGCCGACTCGACATAGCGCTCCGCGACAATTCGGAAATCACCGAACGCCAGATAGGGGAAGGCAGATGATTCTCCCGCCGGTTCGCGACCCCCGCCTCGTGACCATTCGGCGCGGCGCCGCTCACCGATGCCGACCATCAGGCCCTTGCCCTTTGGGCAGCCGCCTGCGCTGAGCACGTCCTGCCCCTGTTCGAGAGAACTCAGCCCGCTGACCAGCGTCCTCGGCAGGCGATCGAGGCGACGCGGGCCTGGGTGCGCGGCGAGGCCGCAATGATGGCAACCCGGGCGCTCGGTGGTCACGCCATGGGCGCTCGTCCGCTCAGCGGGGCGGCACGCTTCGCTGCATACTCCGCCGGTCAGGCCGCTTGTGTGGCCCATGTTCCCGAGCACGACCTGGGCGCTGCTGCATACGCGATCAAAGCGGTTCGAGCCGCAGCGGAGCCCGGGGAGGCGCGACAGGTGGGGAAAGTCGAACGCGACTGGCAGCGCAGCCACCTTCCGGACCACGTTCGCGACCTGGTCATCGAGGACCAGAAGCGCAGAAACAGCATCTGTTGGTTCGTCTTCGACGACTGAACGCAGTTTCGCCCCTCCGCCACAGCCCGCCTGAACTGACTGACGCACGTCGACCGCGCGACCGGCGGAATTTACGCCGGCGCACAGTTCGAGTCAGACCCCGCCACGGTCGACCAGGCTGAACGTGATGTCGGTCGAGGCGTCGCCGAGAAATTCCACGTAGATCTTCTTCTTACTCGGGCTCCACTGCACCACGCCGTACTCGTCGCTGAAAATGGAGTACGAGATGCGCCCCTTGTCGTCCTTGCCCGCACGGGAGATCACGAACAGGGTGGCTTTGGTCGGCTGACAGTCGGCTCCCACCAGCGACGCATACCCCTCCGTTCCGCCTATCACCAGTTCCCCTTAGGCCACTCGGACGCCGCCCGCAGCCTATCGCCCGCCCACCCGACCCCGTCGATGTCACCCGCCGCCACGTCCCGCTGTGGCCCCCGCCGCCGTGGCTGCCCACCGACGACGCTCACGCCCGCACCGGCCCGGCACGGGAGGTCACCGTGGCGACCCGGGTGAGGCCAGGTACCGGGGTAACCGTCACCTCCGCCGTCACCACCGCGTCCAGCCCGTCCAGACGACAACCGGTCAGCCGCGCCCCGTTGGCCCGTACGACCTCGTCGGCGGACGAGCAGGCCACCTGTTCACCGGCCAGGGCCCGGCTCGCCCCGGCGAGCGCGCCGAAGTCCGCCGCCACCCGGACCTGTTGCCGGGCCACCCGGGCCGCACCGACCGCCGCCCCGAACAGCCCCACCACGACGAACACCAGCCCGACCGCGAGCAGGCACACCGTCGCCCCGCCCCGCTCGCGCCCAGCCCAGGGCGTGCCGGCACCTCGCCGCTGAACGTCGGAACTTCCAGGACGCCCCGCCCGATGCCTGCGACCGCAGTGGTGCGCGCGGGCACTCCCGGCCCGACGGCTGCGACCACAGTGGTCCGCGTGGGCCGTCACGGTTGTGGTCCCGGGGCGCCCGGCTCGACGGCTGCGACCGCGCTGGCGGTCACGGTGATCCGGGGCAGGCGCGCACCGAGGGCGCGGACCGGTGCCCGGACCATGGCGGTGACCCGTTCGCCGTCCACCGTGACCGAGACGTCGGCCCCAGCCGGAGCCGCCGCAGCGCCCGCCGGCCCTCCGGGCTGGCCCCGGGAGGCGGCCAGCGCCGCCTCCCGGGCCGCTCCCAGACAGGCCGCCTTCGTTGCGACCGCATTGACGGCGGTTAGCCCGGCCAGCAGGAGCAACAGCAACGCCGGCAGGCCTGCGGCCAGTTCGGCCGTGAACGATCCGCGCTCCCGTGGCGACCGGACCGTACGCCGCCGCGCCGACGCGATCGGCCGAACCGCCTCCGGCTGACGCACGGGCGTCCCCCGGTCGCCCCCGGCCTGCCGGCGGGTGGTCACTTCAGCGCCCGGTCGATGACGGCGGTCAGCGCGGACTGGACGTTGCCCGAGGTCAGCACCTTGAGCAGGATGCCGGCGAACGCGACGGCGGCGAGGGTGCCGACGGCGTACTCGGCGGTGTTCATCCCGGCGTCCCCGCGCAGGCGGGTGAGGATCTTGCGCATGCTTGTCCCTTCTCGACGGTTACCGCCGGCCGGTCGGCCGGCGGCGCTCACAGCACGTCGCCGAGGACGGCGACGATCACCGGCACCAGGCCGGCGAGAATGAAGGCCGGCAGGAAGCAGAGCCCCAGAGGCAGCACGATGAGGACCCCGGCCCGACGGGCCGACGCCTCGGCGGCAGTGGACCGGTCGGCGCGCAGGTCGTCGGCGAGGCGGGTCAGCGCGCCGGCCAACGCCGCGCCGCTGCTCGACGAGCGCAGCGCCGCATTTGCCAGCCGCTCGGCACCCGGCACCGGGACGAGGTGCGCCCAGGCCTCCTCGGGGCCGCCACCGAGCAGCAGGGTCCGGCCGACCCGGCCCAGGCGGTCGGCCAACGGGCCGCCGAGCGCCTCCGCGACTGCCAGCACGGAACGGTCTACCGGCGCACCGGCCCGCAGCGCGGCCGCGAGCAGGTCCGCCGCGAGAGGCAGGTCGGCGGCCTCCCGGAGCCGCCGCTCCCGGACGGCGGGGGGCTCGATCCGGCGCAGACCCCGGTCCGCCACGACGGCGACGACGGCGCCACCCAGGAACCCGGACCAGCCACCGACGACCACGACGGTCGCAAACCCGGCAAGGCCCGCCCCGAGCCGGATCCGGTCAGGCCACCACGCCGGTTTCGATCGCCCCGTCGACCCGGCCCGCCCCTGCAGGCCGCGCAGGCGACGGGTGGTGCCCGCAGGCGAGCCGACGGAGAGGGCGAGCGCCGCCGCCGCGACGAGGCAACCGGCCGCCACCGCCTGCCTGGTCATCAGCGGCTCCCGTCCGGCACCGCGCCGAGGCGTTCCGTCCAGAGCAGCCCGGCCGACTGGAGGACGACGGCCACGATCGCGCATCCGCCTCCGACGGGTGTGTGCAGCAGGACCTGGACCGGGTCGACGCCGACCCCGTACCCGAGCCCGATACCGCCGAGCGGCAGGGCTGCGAGCAGCAACGCGGTGGCCCGGGCCCCGGCCGCCTGCGCCGCCGCGCCGGCCAGCCCCCGGTCGGTGGCCCGCGCGTCGGCCTCGACGCGCTCCAGCAGGTCGGCCAGCGGAGCACCGGTCCGGTCCGCGAGCCGGATCGCCGCCTGGGCCAACCGCGCCAACCGGTCCGGATCGGGCGCGGCGACGGCCGGCCTGCCGGCGGCCGTGGCCGAACCGGGGATCAACCCCGGATCGTTCACCGCCCCGGATGCGCCCGGCGGGTCATCGGGGGCCGGCAGGGCTCCGGCAGTCAGCGCGACCTCGACCGGTGGCACGATGGTGGCGGTCAGGGCGACCTCAGCCGAGGGCAGCCGGGCGGTCAGGGTGGCGGCGGCGGTCAGCACCGGCACGCCGGCGCGCAGGTCTGCGGCGAGGGCGCTGAGCTGGTCCAGGCTGTGCCGTCGGGCACGCTCAGCGGCACGCGCGAGACCTCTGCGCAGCACCGCCCGCGCGGCCAACGCCCCGTACGCACCGACCACCACGGCGGCCACGGGCCCGGCCAGCAAACCACCCGCCCCGGCGCCCGCCGCTCCCGCCAGCAGCAGACTTCGCCGGGGCGAGGCGGGAAGCCACCCGGGCATCCCCAGCCGGCGGCTGCTCGCCGTGCCGGCGGGAAACCGCCCCGGCGACGACCCGGTACGCCAGTTCCCGGCAGCCGGGAGGAGTGAGGCCAGCAGCGAGCTTCGCTGCCCCGGCAGGGTCGGCTCGGGCCGGTCCAGGGTGGCAGTGGGCCGGCGCGGGTCACGACGACCGGGCGGCCCAGACCGCCCGCCGAAGCCGAACGGGTCGGGCGGCCTGGACGGACCGGACCTCGGGGACGGGCCCGACGGGCCGGACACCGGAGAAGCTCCGGGGAAGGAGCGTGGGCCGGAGGCGTCGCACGGACGGGATGGCGGGCGGGATAGCGGGCGCGGGCGGGACTCATCGGATGGGCCGGGGAACGGACGCGGGCCGGACGGCCTACCCGGGGCAGGGCGCGGGCCGCCAGGCTCCCCTGGCACTACCCCGTTCCGGGGGTTCCGCCCGGGGTCCCGTCCGTCGAGGGGGTCGTGCTGCCAACTGGACGCCCTGCCGACGACGCTCGGCACGGCCTGCCCGGCGGGGACACGTACAGAATCGACCCGATCGGCCGGGTCAACGGGCGACGACGGCCGGCCCGGAGGCGAACCGAGCAATCGCCGTCGCCGGGACCGGCTGCTGCGCAGCGGCCACCCCACAGCCGCGGCGGCAGCGACGAGAAGGGCCGCCACCAGCCAACCCGCCGTGGTCACTCGGATCCTCCGTGCCGGGACCCGCCACCCGTCGCCTCGAACCGGTCGCCCCGTTCGGGGCGGGCATTCCGATCGGGGTGGCTCGGCCGCACCTCGCTGAGGACGGGCGGGACGGGCACGTCCCGCTCTCGCAGCAACATGCCGAGGGCCGCGGCGGCGGGACCCGGTCCGTGGCCGCGCACCCAGGCGGGGACGACGGTGACCAGGCGGTCCGGTCCCTCGGGGAGCAACAGGCAGACCGACTCCAGCACCCGGCCCCGGGCGCCCCGGCGGACCTGGAGCAGCACCTGGAGCGCGGCGACGACCTGGGCGTGCAGGGCGGCCCGGGGCAGCCCGCCCAGCATCCCGAGCGCCTCCAGCCGGGCCGGCACGTCGGACGGGGCGTTCGCGTGCAGCGTCCCCGCCCCGCCGTCGTGGCCGGTGTTCAGGGCGGCGAGCAGGTCGACGACCTCCCTGCCCCGGCACTCCCCCACGACCAGCCGGTCCGGCCGCATCCGCAGGGCCTGCCGAACCAGGTCGCTGAGCCCGACCGCGCCGGAGCCCTCCACGTTGGAGGTGCGGGCCTGCAACCCGACCACGTGCGGGTGTACGGGCCGTAGCTCGGCGGCGTCCTCGACCAGGACGATCCGCTCGGTACCCGGGACCAGCCCCAGCAGCGTGTTGAGCAGCGTCGTCTTGCCGGAACCGGTGCCACCGACGACCAGGTACGCGAGCCGGGCCGCCACCACGGCGGCCAGCACCGGCGCGACCGGCCGGGGCACGGTGCCCTGCCGGACCAGGTCGTCGAGGGTGAACGGGCGCTGCCGGAAGGTGCGCAGGGACAGGTAGGGCCCGTCTGTCGCGACCGGGGGCAGCACGGCGTGCAGCCGGGTCCCGTCGGGCAGCCGGGCGTCCGCGTACGGGGAACCGTCGTCGAGGCGGCGGCCGGCCCCGGCGGCGAGGCGCTGGGCCAGCCGGCGGACGTCGTCGATCGTGCCGAGCGGAATAGCGACCTGGCGCAGGCCCTGCCCTCGGTCCACCCACACCCGATTTCCGTTGACCAGCACGTCGGTCACCTCCGGGTCAGAGAGCAGGGGCGCCAGCGGACCCGCGCCGACGAGGTCGTCGTGCACCCGGCCGGCGATCCGGAGCACGGCTGTGTCGCCGAGGACCGCCGCAGCGGGCTCGGCGCGTACGGCGGAGACGACGGCGGCCGGGGTGACCGGGGTGTCCGCGGCGGCGAAGCGCTGGCGTACCCGGCTCGAAAGCTCCTCGCCGCCGGGAGGCGCGGTCATGCCGCACCCGACGCGGGCAGGCCGGTCAGCTCGCCGACGATCCGCTGGCAGAGTGCGGCGAGCGGGCCACGCCCGTCGGCGGCGGGCGCCTCGCCCCGTTCCAGCCCCCGGCACAGGCCCGGCTCCGGTCGCAGCGTCCCGGCCAGCGGCAGCCCCAGTGCGCGGGCCACCTCGACGGCTTTCAGCCGCCCCGGGGCCGGGCCGCGTACGACGACGGAGAGCTGGGCGCAGTGCGGAGCGGCGGCGGCGACCACCCGGGCCGCCGCCGCAGTGGCCCGCAGCTCGGCCGGCACGACCAGAAAGGCCTGGTCGGCGGCCTGCAACGCGAGCACGGCCGGGTCGTCGAGGTGTCGGGGCACGTCGGCCACGACGAAGTCCCGCCCCCGGCGGGCCGCCTCCAGGGTGGCCGCCATCGCCGGGGCGGGCAGCGGCAGCAGGTCACCCCGGTCCCAGGAGAGCACCACCAGGTCACCCCGGCTGGGCAGAGCCCGGACCAGCGCCGGTGGATCGACCCGGCCGTCGGCGTCGGTGAGCGCCGGCCAGCGCAGCCCCTCCAACTGCTCCCAGCCGAGCACCAGGTCCAGCCCGCCGCCGAGCGGGTCGACGTCGACGAGGAGGGTGCGCAGCCTGGCCCGGGCGGCGGTGACGGCCAGCCCGCCCGCGAGGACGCTCGCCCCGGCGCCACCCCGCCCGCCGAGCACCGCGACCACCCGGGCCACGCCGTCGCCGGCGCGGTCCGGCGCGCACTCGGCGAACCGGTCCACCAGCCATGGCTCGGCGGCCGGAAGGACGGCGACGTGCTCGGCCCCGATCAGCTCGGCGATTTCCCAGCCGGGGTCGAGCTGCCCGGACCGGCCCACCAGGACCATCCGTGGCCGGCGCGGCAGCCGCGCCCGCAGGCACGCCTGGGCCTGGTCATCGCCGACCAGCACCAGGGGCGCCGGTGTCCACCGGGACCTGGCTGCGGCCGGGTCAGCGGCCACCTCGACCTCGGTGCCGCCTGCGGCGGCGAGCCGGAGCAGGTCATCGAGGAGGTCGTCGTCCGAGGTCACCAGCAGGGGCAGTCGCCGGTGCGTTGGGAGCGAGGTACGGGGTGGCATCGCGGCCTCCAGCAGTCGGGCTCGGGGGTGCTGCCGGAGAGCGTGCTCGGATCCGTCACCTCCCGTCGCCGCCTGTGGACAACCTGGTGCCCTGTGGAAAACGCCCGAAAGGCGAGTCGATCTGCTACGGCACCGCGCTCCTGAGCAGGTGCGGCCGCAGCCGTCGATTCCAGCCAGGGGTGCCTACGCGTGGCCGCCGATGGCGACCGTCCCGATGGTCAACAGCGGCTCGCCCTCCAGGATCTCCCCGACACGCTGCGCCTGGTCGTCGAGTTCCTGGCGTTCGGCAACGGTGAGCGCGGCCAACGGTTCGACCGTGATGTTCAGCTTGCGTCCGGAGCGGCGGAGGTGCCAGATGCCGGCGACCACGCCGTCGATGAGCAGTACCGGGAAGTTGCCGGCCTGACCGCCGGAGAGCGCGCGTTGCGCGGCAGGCCCGGGGAAGAGCCGCTCGCGCGGATGGCAGCCGACGGGGTAGGCGTCGAAATATGGCAGCAGCCGCACCCCCTGCGGTGGCACGGGTGCCGGCTCGGTGTCGCCGGCGGAAACCCAGGCGACAGAGCCGGCGACCTCGACACGTTGCAGCTCGCTGGCGAGCGAGTCGAACAACTGGGTCGCCCAGCGGCGAGGTGCGGAGAGCCACTGCGCGAACTGCTGCGGCGTTGCCGGCCCGTACGCGTGCAGGTAGCGCCGGACCAGGTCGGCGAGGGCCGCGGGTGCCGGAGCGGGCTGGAATCCCGGCAGCCACCGCTGCGGGCTGGTGTACGTCACCTTCCGTCCACGGTTCGGGCCGAAGCACAGGACACCGCGGTGTGCGGCGAGGGGTATCGCCTGCCGCCAGCGCGGCGCCATGCTCCCGAACGCCGGTACGACCAGGTCGACGGCCCAGGGACCTGTGCGGGTGGCCACCTCGGCGGTGAGTTCGTCGATGGTCAGTTCCGCGTCGGCCAGTGCTCCCGCGATGGCCGCGACGACCTCTTCGGTCTGGTCCGGGGCCAGCCGTGCGTCGGCGGACATGCTGTTCGCAGGGGCCGGCAGCGCGCCGAGCGCGCCGGTCCACAGCGGCAGGTCACGGGTCGGCAGCAGGTGCACGGTGCCGCGAGGGCCGTGTGTCTTGACCAGGCTGCGTTCGCCCCACAGCGCCTGCCGGACGTCGCTGCGGGTGACACCGGCGACGCGCAGCCCCACGGACAACTCAGCGGCGGAGAGCACCTGGGCGTGCGCGCCGCACATGGCGGCGATGGCGTCGGCTGGTCGGCCGCGTACCGGAGTGGACAGCCCGTGCCGGTCGAGCCGCCGGCTCCACACGTCGGGCCAGGACAGCCGGGGCATCGCCGTGGACTGGTTGGTCATCGAGCACGGCTCCTGGTGTCGTCATTCGGTCTTGGTGGTGCCGGCAACTGGTCGTCGTGTTTTCGCCTGGTTCCAGGCCCCGAAGGCGTCGTCCTGCCGGCCCGGATCGAGCGGTGCGGGCCGGCGGGACGTCTGCCATGTCCGGTCGCCGTCAGCGGAGCGGGCGGAAGAACTTCCGCACGTCGTCCACCAGGAGGTCAGGGGCCTCCAGGGCGGCGAAGTGGCCGCCGCGGCTGAATTCGCTCCAGTGCACCACGTTGTGGTCGCGTTCGGCGAGGGGACGGAGGGTGATGTCGTTCGGGAACACCGCCACCCCGGTCGGGACCTGTGACCTCGGGCTGGCCTGGCCCCAGGTGCGGGCGTCCTCGTAGTAGATCCGGGCGGCGGATCCGGCGGTGCCGGTCAGCCAGTACACCGAGACGTCGGTGAGGATCAGGTCGCGGTCGACGGCGTCCTCGGGCAGGCCGGTGCTCGGGTCGGTCCACTCCTTGAACTTCTCGATGATCCACGCGAGCTGACCGACCGGTGAATCGGTGAGGGCGTAGGAGATCGTCTGCGGCCGGGTCGACTGGACGATGGCGTACCCGGACATGTCCCGGCCCCAGGTCGTCATGAACTCGAGGCGGGCCTGGTCGGCCTCGGTGAGGCCGGCCAGCTCGGCCGGATCGCCGGAGGGGAAGGTGCCCAGGTTGTTGACGTGCACCCCGATCACATGGTCGGAGTCGATGCGGCCGAGCTCGGGGGTGATGATCGCTCCGGTGTCGCCGCCCTGGGCGCCGTAGCGGTCGTAGCCGAGGCGCTTCATCAGCTCGGACCATGCCTGGGCTACCCGGCTGGTGCCCCAGCCGGGTGCGGCGAGCGGGGTGGAGAAGCCGAAGCCGGGCAGGGACGGGGCCACGACGTGGAAGGCGTCGGCGGTATCGCCACCGTACCGGGCGGGATCGGTCAACGGGCCGATGATGTTCATGAACTCCACGACCGAGCCGGGCCAGCCGTGGGTGAGGATGAGCGGCACCGCTCCCGGCTCAGGCGAACGAACGTGCAGGAAGTGCACGGTCTGTCCGTCAATCTCGGTCGTGAACTGGGGAAACTCGTTCAGCCGCGCCTCATGGGCGCGCCAGTCGTACTCGGTGCCCCAGTAGTCGGCCAGATCCTTCAGATAACCCAGCGGCACCCCTGCCTCCCAGCCGGTGGCGGGCGACTCGTCCGGCCAACGGGTGGCGGCGAGCCGCTGGCGCAGGTCGTCGAGGCGGTCCTGGGGAACTTCGATCCGGAACGGGGTGATCTGTTCGCTCATGAACATCACACTACGGGCGAGCTAGGACAGCTCCAGCCCTAGCTTCCTGGCAGACTCGGGGCATGTTGGAAACCTCCGCCCGGTTGCTGCGGCTCCTCGGGCTGCTACAGACACCCCGCGAGTGGTCCGGCGCCGAGCTGGCGCAGCGCCTTGAGATCGACGTACGGACCGTGCGCCGCGACATCCAGAAGCTGCGTGACCTCGACTACCCCGTGCACGCCACCCCTGGTGCTGCCGGTTACCGGCTTGGCGCGGGAACGAAGCTCCCGCCGCTGCTCCTCGACGACGACGAGGCCGTCGCTGTCGCCATCGGGCTGCGCACCGCCGCCAGCGGCACGGTCACCGGCATCGAAGACACCTCGCTACGCGCCTTGGCCAAGCTCGAACAGGTCCTGCCGTCGCGCCTACGGCACCGGGTCAACCTGCTGCACTCGGTCACCGTCACGGTCCCCGCCACCGGTCCCACCGTCGACCCGGACGTGCTGGTCGCCATCGCCACAGCCTGCCGCGATCACCAGAGGCTCCGCTTCGACTACCGTCGCCACGACGGCACCTCGTCAGTACGCGACGCCGAACCCCACCGGCTCGTCCACAGCGGACGGCGCTGGTACCTCATCGGTTGGGACACCGACCGGGACGACTGGCGCACCTACCGCGTCGACCGGGTCCAGCCGCGCATCCCGACCGGACCCCGATTCACGCCACGGCAGGCACCCGACCCCGACCTCGCCACGTACCTGACCCGCGGCGTGTCCACCGCCTCCTACCGCTACCAGGCCAAAATCACTTTGTACGCCTCGGCTGAGGCCGCCGCCGAACGGATCGCGCCCACCGTCGGCGTCATCGAAGCCATCGATTCGCACACCTGCATGCTGCACACCGGGTCGAACTCCCTGGACGAGATCGCCGTCTACGTCGCGCTGTTCGGCTTCCGCTTCCGCGTCCACGAGCCACCCGAGCTGATCACACACGTCCGAGGCCTCGCCGCCCGGCTGACCGACGCTGTCGAGGATTCCTGAGCAGCGGGTTGGCGGCCGGCTCCGCCCGTTTGCTGCCCGCGCCGGGTCGGCGTTCGGGCCGGTGGGATCACCGGCACTGATAAACGGGATTTGTGAAAGCTGCGGACCGGGGCGCCGTGACGGGACTTGCCCGGACGCTATGAGCCGTGGAAACCTGCCATGAACGGTTGCGGCGGTGGACGGCGGACGGGACATGGGATCGGATCCTGGCCTACGCGCATGAGCCCTGTCCTTGTTTGTGGCACACACGCGGCTTTGGCAGGAATGCACCCTCGCTTTTCGTCGGAATGGGGTAACGGTGACAACCACCGACTACGACAACTTTGCGGACGCCTACTCGGCGGAGAACGAGTCCGGCCTCTTCAACGCCTACTATGAGCGACCCGCGATGCTTCGCCTCGCCGGCAACGTCTCGGGCCGCCGAATCCTCGACGCGGGGTGCGGTTCCGGCCCGTTGTCAGCTGAGCTGCGCGCCAAGGGGGCCGTGGTCACCGGCTTTGACGTGAGTGCGGCCATGGTCGACCTGGCCCGCCAGAGGCTGGGTGAAGACGCCGACTTGCACGTGGCGGACCTGAGCGCGCCGCTGCCGTTCGCAGACGCCGAGTTCGATGACGTCGTCGCGTCCCTGGTCCTGCACTACCTGGAGGACTGGTCCGGCCCCCTCGCCGAGCTGCGTCGCGTGCTGAAGCCAGGCGGTCGCCTGATACTCTCGGTCAACCATCCCGTTGCACATGTGATCGAGAATCGCAAATACTTTGCGCTTACGAAGTACTCCGAGGAATACACTATGGACGGCCAGACTGTGTGGCTGACCTTCTGGCACCGGCCGCTGCACGCCATGGCAGATGCTTTTACTGCTGCTGGGTTCCGCATCGCGACGATCAGCGAGCCGCCCCCTTCTCCGGACACTCCTGCGGAGCTGCTTCCACCCGACCTGGACTCCGGGTCCTTCATGTGTTTCCTCTTCTTCGTCCTCGAGTCCGCCTAGAGGTAAACTCCCGGCAGACCAGGGGATACGTTCCCACGGCCGTCCGGACCTATGCCTGCGGAGGCCAACTGGCCTGGCTCTCATGATCGACAGGACAGGCCGAACCCGAGCAATTCCGGAGAACCTGGCAAATCCCGCAGGAATTTAGAAGGAGTGCTGTAGGCGATGGGCGCGCGAAAAGATCGAATACTGGCGTGAGCAGATTCGCGGAAGTTGTCGTGCTGGCGGCCGACGCCCACGACGTCATGGCCCCGCTGACCCAGGAAAACAACGGGGCACGTCCGTGGAACACCATTTTCGTGCCAATTGAGAGCCAGTGGCCAAGTACGTTCGGCCGAGGCTGGGCAGCCGAGTTCACCCACCGGCACCACTGGACCCAACTGCTGGAGTACCTGCAGTCGCTCCCTTGGCCACGCCCTGAGACATTGCAGGTGCTGATCCACGACGAGGAAGACGACTGCTTTGGCCTGTGGATGATGCACGACGGCGCGCTTGTCGAGGTGCCGCTCCCGCGCACCGAGCGGTCCGTCGCGCACGATCCGTGGACCGGGGAGGATTCGGCAGAGATCAGCTACCTGCATCGGACAGACCTCGGCCGGAGCGTCCCCGCAAGGCATACAGTGGACCGCCCCAGCCCGTAGCCCCGGCAAACAACTCCCCAGGGACCCCGACCTTGCAAAGATCAAGACTGCTACCGGTCGGCGTCCACTACTGCCGCTGATCTGCTCGGCATGTTAACTGTCGCCGCTCATTACCCCTGGCTGACGGCCGACTTGGCTACGGATGGCTGTACAGCTACCTCCTGATCCGTAGCCTCGGCGGTACTGTCGCAATCGGTTCGTGCCCGCGTTCCGCCCTGACCCAAAGCCTGCTGGCGTCCTCGCCGCGCGTCACAGCCCAGGCCGTTGCCGTGCAACTCCGGCGACGCACCTCGGCCGGGGTGCGTCGCGGGCGAAACCAAGAACCTCGTGAAGCCAGTGATCGAAGTACCGGTCCAACGCAGCGTCGTCCGCGAGGTTCAGAGCCCTTGGCAAGTCGGTCGGTTCGCCTTCGCCCGAAAATTGGTTTGTATGACCATGGCGGTCCTCCGACAATGGCGCGTGAGCATCACCGTCCCGCGCGAACAGACCTGGAACGTAGCCCCGGCCCTCGTCAACTCCACCGAGGCAACAGCTCTGCTGCGGGACTACTACACCGAGGTCAGCCACCGCTACCACCAACTCCACCTCGGCCGCCCGTCCACGCCTCTTGAGATCGAAGAGGGCCTTGCCGCCACCCCGAGCGGCGATCTCGCCCCGCCAACCGGCCTGTTCCTGCTTGCGCGATATGACGACGATCCGGCCGGCTGCGTAGGTCTACGGATACGCGACCCGCATACCGTCGAGTTGACCCGGGTGTTCGTACGTCCGACGCTGCGGGGCATGGGCGGCGGCGCCCGGCTGCTGGTTTCGGCGGAGAGAACTGCACGTGACCTGGGTGCGGAACGAATCGTGCTCGACACCCGCCTTGACCTGGTCGAGGCTCGTGCGCTTTACGTACGGCACGGCTATGTCGAGATCCCGGCATACAACGACGGCATGTACGCGGAGGTTTGGTACGGAAAAAGGCTGACGTCCAGCCTGAAATGAGATCTACGACTTACGGAATCTCCTCGTCGGGCAGTCTCCGGCCGTCCCCAACGGGTCAGGCATGCAAGTCTGC
This sequence comes from Micromonospora sp. NBC_01412, assembly GCF_045040215.1. Classification (NCBI taxonomy): domain Bacteria; kingdom Bacillati; phylum Actinomycetota; class Actinomycetes; order Micromonosporales; family Micromonosporaceae; genus Micromonospora; species Micromonospora sp. NBC_01412. The sequence continues at coordinate 3,486,084 of NZ_CP109528.1, read as the reverse complement.
GGCCAAGGTTATTCCGTATGTAGTCCGCGACCTCGGCGAGCCCTTGGTTTCCGACGTCACTGCCCTTCGGCAGTGGGTGCGGTGGTGCTCAGCCAGCCGCTGATCGACCGGTACTGCCGGAGTCTGTCCGGGACCGGTCCCGGTTGGCAGATCCACTCGTCGGCCAAGGTCGCGACGAGCAACTCGGTCTGCTCGAAGCGCAGCAGGGTTCCGCCGACTGCTGGAATCGTGCTGTATCCCCGGATGAGCCCTACGTCAACGAGATGCTGTCCAATTACCTCGCCGAGCAGGTCTATGGGTTGGGCCGGCCCGACCACAGTCCGTCCGGCCTCCTGCATGTCGTACGACGTGTAGGGCTCCTCCTCGGTGAACTTCAGCAGGTCACCGCAGCCGTGGGCCATGACGGCTGGCATTCCCTCGAAATGCAGCCAGAAATGCAGCAGACCATCGGTTCCCGCTACCGGCCTGTCGTCGAGCCAGTACCGCGCCTCGGTTACCGCGAGCAGGCGTCGACCCAGGAGCGGGCGAAGTAGGGCGGAAACCGTCGCGGGATTCGGCACGGCGGCACCATAGCAACGCCATACCGCCAGCTTGGAAGACCGTTGATCGGCCAACGTGTCTGTACGGGCCAACGGGTGATCTCGCACCGAGGTCCCACCCTGGTGCGGGTTGTACCCCCGCACCCGTTCAGGCCCTCATATTCGATCTGGACCGCCTCGGTTGCTCGACCGGGGCGGTTCGTCGTTGCACGATCAAACCCGCCGGCTGGACGAAGATCTCCCGGCGGGCCACGGCCTCGCCCTTGGCATCGAGCTGATAAGCGTCGAGCCACAACCAGCCGTCGTAGGTGATCAGGTCGGTCCGAACCTTGATCAACCTGAACATCACCGGCTTGACGAACTGGACGCTACATGCGGCGGTTATGTACAGGACGTCGCCGGCCTTGAGTTCGATCATCGGCGGGGGCCGTACCGACGCCAGGCGGTGATCCGGTTCTTGGCCGCCCGAACCAGAGGACACCAGCCGCTCGGGCTGCAGACGGCGCACCGGCGGTGCCTGTGCCAATCGAGCGTGTGCCAGGCGGCCCGTATCAACAGGGGCAGCCGACGCGCGGTCACTTCGCCCCCACCCGGCGAGACCCAGCAGCGCGGATGAGGTCAAGCCGGTCCCTGCCCCTCCAGAGCCACGACACACAAGCGTCCCACCGAAAGTCCTGGTGCGGCTTTACGAGGGTTAGGTGTCGGGCGTCTTGCAGCGCCATCGGTGCCTCCCACGTGGTCCGGTTTCTGCGGCACCCCGCCCCACCGGGCTCCGCCTCCACCAGGGCGGGGGTACCGCGCCACCGATCACACACCCTCCGCCGACCCCCTGTCATTACAGGCAGACCTAACAAGGTAGACCCTTTAGGGCGGGCTGCTTAAGGCGGGCCACTTCGGGTAGGTCAGCCCATGCCTACCGTCGTGCGCATGGGTGAGCCGGAGGTCCCGGGACCGCTCGTCGGTCCAGGCGAGATCATGGATATGCTCGGCGTGAGCCGGTCGCGGTTCAGACAGATCATCATGCAGCCGTATTTCCCACGCCCGTTCCAGACCTTGCAGGCCGGTTCGGTGTGGCTGCGATCCCAGGTCGAGGCGTACATCCGGGACTACCGCCGTCCCCGGCCGCCAGCGGACGAGGACACCCCAGGCTGACCAAACGCCCCCATACGGGAGGTGGCGGCGATCTGGCCGATCCTGCCGGGTCGAAACACACGTGTCGAAGCGCCCTGAAGGTCATTGTGAATTCCGCGTAGACCTCCTCCGACCCCCTGCGGGGGTTATCAGGGGGTACGGGCCGGGTTTCGACTGGCAGCTCGCCGACTTCCTCGGCTTGGCCGGCTTCCTCCTGTTCGTACCGCTGGTCTTGGGGGTGCGGACCCTTACTGCCCGCCGGGGCGGTCCGTGACCTTCCACCTCGACGGCGCGTCCTCGACGAGATCTTGACCGAGTACGTAGTCGACAGTCGGACCGACGGGACAGGCGGTAGGTTCGGCTGACCAGAGCACTCAGTCAGTGGAGTCACCCACCTGCTCGCGCATGGTGACGAGGTGTTGGCGTACCGCTGCCTGGGTGGTCAGTGAGATGGCCTTGCTGAAGGCGGCCCGGGCAGCGTCGGTGTCACCGGCTCGCGCCAGCAGGTGGGCCCGGGTGGCCCAGGCGGGCTGGAAACGCTGGGCCGCCGGCCCGGTCAGGGTGTCGAGCAGGGTCAGTCCGACTTGCGGCCCGTCGGTCTCGGCGAGCACCGCCGCGAGCGACACGGTGACGCCGAGCGTGGGGGCCACGGAGATCAAGGCCTGGTGCAGGGTACGTAGTGCGGCCCAGTCCGTGTGCCCGGTGACCCGCCGGGCAGTGTGCACGGACTGGATGGCGGCCTCCAGCTGAAAGCGCCCAGACCGGCGCAGGTCGTGGGCGTTACGCAGGTACCGCTCACCTCGATCGATCAATTCGCTGTTCCAGTCGGTGGTGTCCTGTTCGGCCAGGGCGAGGAACCTCCCGTCGGGCGCGGTCCGGGTGTAGTGGCGTGCCGACGACAGGCAGATCAGGGCCGCCAGGCCGAGCACCTCCGGCTCGTCCGGGAGCAGGCCGGCGAGGGTTTCGGTGAGGTGCAACGCCTCACCGCCCAGGTGTTCCCGCTCGGTCGGCGCGGCAATGCCCTGCCAGTCGATGGCGTAGGCGCCGTAGACGGCTTCCAGCACAGCGGCCAGCCGGCCCGGCATGGCCGAGCGGTCCGGGATCGCGAACGGGATGCCTGCGTCGCGGATGCGGCGTTTGGCCCGGACCAGTCGCTGCGACATCGTGGGCGGGGGCACGGCGAAGGCCCTGGCGATGTCCTGCGAGGCGACACCGAGCACGGTCTGCAGCATCAGCGGGGTACGGATCGTCGCCTCGATGGCGGGGTGTGCGCAGACGAACAGCAGAGCCAGACGGTGCTCGGGTATCGCGTCGGGGTCGACGTCGTCGACGGTGTGCAGGTGCAACGCCTCGTCGAGCGCGACGCTGGTCCGGTGGGCGGCCGACCGGTACCGGTCGCGCTGGCGGTTACGGGCCACGGTCAGCAGCCACGCCTGGGGGTTGTCCGGCACGCCGGTGTCCGGCCAACGGGTCAGGGCCTGCTCGAACGCGTCGGCCAAGGCGTCCTCGGCCGCGACGATGTCCCCGCTGCGCGCGGCCAGTAGGGCCAGCAGGCGGCCGTAGCAGGTACGGGCGGTGGCCTCCGCCCGTACCCACGCGGTGGCTACTTCGTCCACTGGCCGTTCAGGAACGCGGTCGCCGTCGGGCGCACCTCGACGGTGCCGTACTGAGCGCCGGGGCACCGCTCGGCCCAGGCCAGCGCGGCATCCAGATCCTCGACGTCGATGACGAACACGCCCGCCAGGGCTTCCTTCGTGTCGGCGAACGGTCCGTCCTGCACCTGCAGGTTCCCGGCGCGCAGCGTGACGGTCGTGCTCGCCGTACTCGGCTGCAAGACATCCGCGGACCGCAGCACCCCGGCTACCTCCAGGTCCCTGGCGTACGCCTGGAACGCCTGTTGGGCCGTGGCGATTGTTTCCTCGGGGACCTCCCCCGCAGTCGGCTCCAGATTGTGCAACAGCAGGCAGTAACGCATCGCAATACCTTCTCTCCCACCAACCGGCCGCTCCTTGCGGCTCCTGCCAGTGATGACGAACGGCGGCCCCGCATAACGACACTGCCCGCACATGATGCCGGCGCCTCCGGCTCCCTCTGGTGGCTCCGGGAATGCCCGTATCGGCGATTTGCACCTGCTATACCTTTGCGCCCGATATATTGTCTAGGTGGACACACCGCTGCGAGAACCAACCTTCTGGATTCTCACCGCTCTCGCCGGCCCGCCACTGCACGGCTACGGCATCATCGGCGAGGTAGCCTCCCTGTCCGAGGGTCGGCTGTCGATGCGGCCCGGCACCCTCTACGGCGCGCTCGACCGGTTGGTGGACGCCGGCCTCATCGAGGTCGACCGGGAGGAAGTCGTCGACGGCCGCCTGCGCCGCTATTACCGCCTCTCGCCCAGCGGCAACGCGACCCTCGCGGGCGAAGCCGAGCGCCTGCGGCACAACGTGGAAGCAGCGACCGCCCGCCTGGGCAACCTGGCGCCCACCGCCGCCCGACCCATCGCCCCGCGTGCCCTGGGGGGACTGACATGAGGGACTTGGAGCGCCGCTACCGGCAACTGCTACGGGCCTATCCCGCCGGCTACCGCCAGGCACGGGGCGCTGAGATCGTCGGCACGTATCTCGACCTGGCCGGGCCCGACCGCCGCCGGCCGTCAATCCTCGACGCGGCGGACGTGCTGGCTGGGGGTGGCCGTGAGCGCCTCCGCGCTGCCGGCGCTGCCGACCTGCTCCCCGGCGTACGTCTCGCCGCCATCCTCAGCCACGTCACCGCGACCGCTCTCGCCGGCTTCTGGGCCGCCGCTGAGGTGGTCACCACTTCAGGTGCATGGGGCGCGCCGGCCTTCGGGCCTTTCGCCACCACCGGCGTCGTCGTGTGGGCCGGTTGGCTGCTGGCCGCCATCGTCCATGCCCTTGCCCCGGCCTCGTGGGGACGCATGGCCATCGGGCTGGCGCTGTTGCTCACTGTCGCCGTGATGCCCGTCGCCGCCCTGTTCGAGCTGCCCCGCCCGTTCCTGTTCGTTCTGCTACCCCAGGCAACGCTGGGCCTGTTGGCCCTGGCAGTTCCCTCCGAGGCGACGCGACCACTTCGCCTCATGCCGTTGGCGGTCGCACCGGCGGCAGCCCTCATCGCAGTCGGGGTCCTGTCAGGAAGGAGCGCCTGGTTCTACCGGTTCGGCAACGGGGGCGCATTCCTCCCGGAAGCCGGCGCGGTTCTCCTGCTGACCGCCATGCTCGCCGCGGCCGCACTGTCTCTGCGCGGTGATGCCCGAGGGCTGTGGGCTCTCCTCGTCCTGCTCACCCCGGTCGGGCTACTCGCCCTGTATCCGCTGACCGAGATCATCGTGCCCCTGGTCGGCGCCGGTCATGCCGACTTCCGCGTGATCACCGGGACCGCCGCCGCCATTTTCGTAGCGGGCGGGATGACCCTGGCTGCCGCGCTCGCCATCTCCCGCCGATCACATCCCAGTGCGACGCCCACCATCGCCGCGATCGGCCTGCACGACCGGTGCCCTACCTGCGGTAGATAGGAGTTTACCGTCGCCCGCCACGTGGTGTTGCCGCCCAGCAGTTGAGCAGGGCTACGAGGAGTGCCGGGGTTCGGGGGTACCGCTTCGGCGTAGACAAGGATGCCCGGAGTCGGGGCAACCTCCTCACCGTCCATGCACTCCTCGTAGAGCTGTTCGTAGACAGAGCCACCCTCCCCATCGTGCGCAGGCTGCACACCCCCCACACCGTCAGGTCGTAACTCATGGCCGGAGCCTGTCAGACCATCGGCAGGAGGCGCTGGAGACCACCTGAGCCTGGTCCTCTCCCCGATGCGGACCGGCCAGCAGGCGCGGGCCGTATGGAACGATCCGGCCATGAACCCCTTCGCTGCACCACTGGACGGCATGAGCACCTTGGTGATCGGAGGTGGAGGCGAAGGCATCGGGCGTGCGATCTCACGTGCCTTCGCTGCGGCCGGCGCAGCCGTCGCCGTCGCCGACGTCAATCCGGACCGGGCGCATGATGCAGTTCATGAGTTGACAGAGTCTGGCGCCCGCGCGGTTCCGCTCGTCGGTGACGTGCGCTCGCGCTCGGATCTGGACGGGTTCGTCACCCGCACCGTCGGCGAGTTCGGTCGGCTCGACACGCTGGTGACCGTCGTTGGAGGGCAGGTCGCGTTCGTACCCGCGGTGCGCCTGCACGAGATGGGCGACGACGACTGGGACCTGGCGTACGAGATGAACCTTCGTTATGTGGCGCGCGCGGCCCAGGCTGCCATCCGTGCCTTCCTGTCCCAGGGCAGCGGCGGGTCCATCGTCAGCGTCGGGTCCGTCGCGGGCGTCATGGCCGCCCCCATGCAGGCTGGCTACGGTGCTGCCAAGGCCGGGCTCGCCAGCCTCGCCAAGACCGTCGCTGCGGAGTACGCCGGTGACGGCATCCGCATGAACGTGGTGGCCTGCGGTGCCATCGCAACGGCGACGGCGAATTCCGCCCAGCGCGCCGCGAAGGTCCCTGAGATTCCGATGGGTCGAATCGGCATCCCTGATGATGCCGCTGCGGCAGCCGTTTACCTGGCCTCTCCGCTTGCCTCCTACGTGACCGGGCAGAGTCTTGTCGTCGATGGAGGAGTCACCGTGCGCGGCCCGTTCCCGACCTAGCCGTGGAGTCGCGGGCGCCGGCCACGGGAAGGCGTCGGCGGTGCCGGGCCGTAAGAAGATCGGAAAAGGGACGACCCCCGTCAGGGGGAAAGTGCCCACCCGTAGTGCTGAGTGTGATCAACTGCCGTACCGCGTGGTCCGACGCATCGGTCCTGCCGTCGAGCATGATCGAGTCGGGTCACGCGGTACGGCCTTCGCTGACGATCCGCTGACTATCGGCAGAGCGTTGCTACTGCCCCCGATCCCCTCGCTCGACCCCTGCCTTGCAAAGCTCAAGAATTATGTCGGCGAGCGTCGGCCTCTGCCGCTGACCTGCTCGTGTCGTCGGCTCTCGTCTGCTCATGACCGGGCCAGTCGGTCGGCTTGGCTGTACGGATGGCTGTACAGCCACCTCCTGATCCGCAGCCTCGCCGGACTACCCGGCTCGGCGCGAAGGAGTCTGCAACTACTGGTCGCAGCGCTCTACTCGTCCGCTGCGGCGTCGGTCTGTCCAGCGCCGCTGCTGTCATCCGTTGTTGTCACCACCGGTCGCGTCCCGCCGTCACGGCAGTTCTAGCTCCCAAGCCTCGAAGGGCGGCTCGACTGTGTACTCGCGGTCGCAGTAGCGGCGGATGTACTGCGCGGCGCGCCACTCGGCATCGCCTGCGTTTGTCACCCGGCCGCGCTCGTCGACGTCGAGCACGTTGGAGAAGACCGCCATGACCTGTTCGAGCGTCGAGGCGAACCGCATGAGGGCAGGCCGGTAGTCGATCCCGTCCAGGAGGTCCAGGCACAGCGTGCCGTTGGCGAGGTAGAACGCGAAGAACCGGTAGCACGACCTGACATCTTCCGGCAGCTGACCCACGCGCTGATAGTGCAGCACTGGAACCGTCTCTGCCATCACTGGCAGCTTGGAAATCGCACAAGATTGGTCCGTGGCACAGCGTGTCGCCAGGTCGGCACGGTCCCTGATGGCCTCAGTTGGCCTGCGTTGATCCCGGCTTGTGGCCCGTAGATGGCCTGGCCTACCCGTCCTCGAACGGCTCGTCATGCCACCGGAAGCCGGCCTCCTCGTCCTCGATCCTCAGCAGGAACTCGGCGACTTGACGGCCGTCAGGGTGGTTCATCGTGACGGCGGCTCGTATGGCGTCGGAGACCCGTTCCAGCCCTCGTCGTCCCCTGCGTTGATGGCGGCTTTGTGCGCGACGAAGAACGGCCGTAGCGGCCCGAACCCGGGTAGCGGGCGGAATCGGCCGTACGTCCAGGGGAAGTCGTGAGTCTGCTCGTCGATCTCGCCGACCAGCTCGGCCCGGTGATACAGCCGCCACACCCTGCCCGTGTCCACCGCGACAGCGTAGGGGTGCTGGGGCGGTCAGCTCCGGTGCGGTGTGGGTGACTCGGGAAGGCCGAGGGCAAGCCGGCGTAGCCGGTGCGGCAGCCGATCGCCAGAAGCTCGACGGCGGTCAGCCACCCTGGCGATCGTCACGGCCTGGTCCCGATCGTTGAATCTGCCTTTGAGGGCGCGGCAGCCCGTCGGCTGTCGGCGGCTTCCCGCCCCGGCGTTGCAGACAGCCGGGGCGGCTTGCCGCCGGACGGGCCCACCGCGCCCGCACCGCGCGCAGCGCGGTGCCTTGATCCTAAAGAGAGCGTCTCGGCAGTTGTTGTATTGAAGCGGGTGTTGAAGCGAAGCTGAAAGCCCTGGGCGTACCTAGCAGGCGGCACCCGCGATCGACGCTTGCCAGCACGCAGTCTTGGGCTGCCACGGTTGACAATGGTTGGTGGTATCTCGTGTGTCTCCTGCGCCCACGACCGCCAGAATGTCTACACCGGTCGTCACTCAGTTTGTCACTCAGCATCCATCGCCTCAGGGTCACGCAGGCTGAAGACGTTTCTCAGAGGTCAACGCCAGGCGCTGACCTGCCAACCGTTGGTGCAAAAATGCGGGGGCGACACACTGAAGGATATTTGCCATCAAAAGTCCGTGCGAGCATATGGCGAAAACCTACTACCTAGTGGGTCTCGCCTGGCCTCCCCCTTGGGTTTCGCGCGGAGTTTCTGTGACTAGGCAAGGAACGTCAGGGTAGCGCTTGGATGATAAGATGCCAGGCGACTCGGCCACTTGCTCAGGTCCATCGCTTGAGTGGCAGTAGTAATATGCCGTGTTGGTACGCCCATGCGGTTTGCTTCGGATTAACTGCCGAGGCAATGCTCGCATCCACAGCGCTGCGGGTGACCCTTATTTTAAGGTCAGGCAAGGAGACTAGTGGCCGAGTCACTACCTGACGCTCTCTCTCCAATGTTGGAGCGTCTAGAAAAAAGAAGTTACACGACCTATCTGTGCCGACTAAATGCCTCTCGTCGCCTCAGCCACGCAAACACTGCATGGAATCTCGCTCTAGTTTCTTTGTCGACATCGACGGCAATTGCCTCTGTCGGACTGCTAGCAAAGCGGGATATGTACGGTGTTGGCGGAGATGCCCTCATGGTTTCTTTATCCATACTTTCGCTGGTCGCTTCGCTTGTTGTTTCGGGTGCCGGCTATGGAACTAGGGCACGGGCAATGGAAGAAAACTACAAGAGGATTCAGCAAATCTCTGTTGCGGCTGAAAACCTCAAGGGATATGCAGGGCCGGATCGGCAAGATAAAGGTGAGAAGTTGCAGTGGGAGTATGAGGTTGCAGTCGCCTCAACGGAGAACCACACCAGTCGCGACTTTCATAAAGTGCAATCGTCAAGCCAGGATGGAACCAGAAGCAAGACGAAGCGACTTCATGATCTCGCGGTTTCTGCGGCGTATTCGTCGGTGACCTTGCTCCCATACGCCAGCTTAGTGGTACCTATTCTGATACTGATACCATTTAGCACCTGGTTCTTCAATGGTATCTAGGCCGGCTCTAGATGGGCTGGGTTCAGTCGAGCACCTTGAGCCGGCGTGCCAGTCCAACCAGTTCCGCCGAGGGCTTGCCGCGCTGCCGGCGGACCCAGGTCAGGGCGAGTTGGCGGCTGAGGAAGTGGTGTCGGACCTGTTCGGGTGCCATCTGTTCGGCGTCGAGTAGGACGGCCTGGGCGTCGTCGACCCGGTTCCATGAGCTGTAGGCGCGGGCGACTTCGAGGGCGTGCCGTACCCGGCGTTCCATCGGTAGGCCGGTGGTGTCGACGCGCGGGCCGAGGTCGATGGCGACTTGCAGGTCTCCCAGCTCGGCGGCGGTGACGACGCGGTGGATGGCGACGTTGGACGCCGGGCGGCTGCGGTTCGGGGAGTTCGTGACGCGCTGGCTGGCCGGGCGGTCGGTGGAGGCTCGGACGGCCGAGCGGACGGAGTCGATGCTGCAGGCGCAACAGCTGCCACAGTGGGCGGACTGGACGTTGACGCGGATCGACCACCTGGCGGTACAGGAGTGGGTGAGCAAGCTCGGCCGAACGTTGGCGCCCTCGACGACGGCGAAGCACCTCGGAATGCTGTCGATGATCATGCAGACGGCGATCCGGGCGCGGCTGATCAGAGTGAACCCGTGCGAGGGGGTGCGGGTGCCGCGCAACCGGACGGGTGAGGCTCGGCCAGCCACGATCAGCCGGGCAGCGTTCTTCGGCCGGCTGCTGCCCGCCGTCCCGGCTGAACACCGGGGGATCGTCTGCGCCGCCGCCGGGGCGGGGCTGCGCTGGGGTGAGTGCGCGGGCCTGCCGTGGGACGCGGTCGACCTCGGCCGGGGACTGCTGCACGTCGCCCAGGTGGCGGTGGAGACCCACGGCGGGATCGTGCTGCGGGCGTACCCGGAGAGTCGGGCCGGCGTGCGGGCGGTGCCGATGCCGCCGTTCCTCGTCGACGAGCTGCGCCACCGGCGCGGGGCCGGATCGCCGGACTGCCGGGCGCTGGTCTTCGCCGACCGAGACGGCGGGCCGCAGCGACGGTCGAACTTCCGGCGGCGGGTGTGGCTGCCGTCGCTGGTACGGGCTGGGCTGCTCGGCCGGGTCGCCGAGGTGGCGCCGGGCCGGTGGCTGGCGACGTGGCCGGACCGGGACGGTCGGGAGCGGCCAGCGGAGTTCACGATGGAGGCGGAGGCGGTGGCGCACGCGGCGGCCTCGGCGGTCGGCGGGCTGCGGTTCCACGACCTGCGGCACTCGTACATCACGTGGCTGGTCACGGACGGGGTGCCGGTCAACGTGGTGCGGCGGGTGGCGGGCCACGAGGAGGCGTCGACGACGCTCGACCGGTACACGCACACGCCCGAGGACTACGCCGACCGGGTCCGGCTGACGTTCGCTGACGATTCGCTGACTTTCCGCCCGTCGCCTCGCCCGGTGGACCCGGGGTACATGGCTTCACCTGGGCCGGAAGAAGATCGGGAAAGGGACGACCCCCGTCGGGGGGAGACGGGGGTCGTCGGGCGGTTCGGCTCCGGGGGGGTTGAGCCGAACCGACTCAGCGGTTACGGGGGGTGCAACCGCCGAGGGTCTGCTTCGCACGACACGTGAGTCCTCGTCGCAACCACAAGCATGCCTGAGCAGACCCGTATACGTCGAGTGGTGTTGACTCCACTCAGTGCGAAATTGTGTTCGGAGAGTGTGACCGCCGTCACTGACGGGCAGCGGTCGTAGGGGTCGCCCCCAGGTCGGACCGAAGTCCGTACCCCAGGGACCCGCCGACGATAGTCCATCGGGCTAGACTTTCGCGCCGTGGGCCGAAGTGCCGCTTTTTTCGATCTGGACAAGACCGTCATCGCCAAGTCGAGCGCCTTGGCGTTCGGTCGGCCGTTCTACCGGGATGGGTTGATCACCCGGCGGGACGTGGTCAAGTCGGCGTACGCGCAGCTGATGTTCCGGCTGGGCGGCACCGACGAGCAGACCATGGCCAAGACCCGGGACTACCTCGCCGCGCTCTGCAAGGGCTGGCAGGTGGAACAGGTCCGCCAGATCGTCGCGGAGACACTGCACGAGCTGATCAACCCCTACGTGTACGCCGAGGCGGCGGCCCTCATCGAGGAGCACCAGGCTGCCGGCCGGGACGTCGTGCTGGTCTCCGCCTCCGGCGAGGAGATGGTCCGGCCGATCGGCGAGTTGCTCGGGGTGACCGACGTGATCGCCACCCGGATGACCGTGGCGGACGGCCGCTACAGCGGTGAGGTGGAGTTCTACGCCGCCGGGCCGAGCAAGGTCGAGGCGGTCAGCGAGCTGGCCCGGCAGCGTGACTACGACCTCGCCGACTCGTACGCGTACTCCGACTCGATGAGCGACCGGCCGCTGCTGGAGTGCGTGGGCCACCCGAGCGTGGTCAATCCGGACCGGGCGCTGCGCAAGCTGGCCAGCGAGAACGCCTGGCCGGTGCTGGAGTTCCGGCACCCGATCCCGCTGGGCCGCCGGCTGCGGGAACGTCCCGCCGTCCCGGTCGCCGCGGCGGCCCTCGGCGTCGGCGTCGGGGTGGCCATCGGCATCGCCTGGTACGGCCGGCACCGCCGCACCCGCACCGCCCCGGTCGCCTGACCGACGCCCGGGGTCACCCCACCGGCCGGCGTCCGCCGCGCCCGATCATCTCTCCGAGCGCCCCCGCCGCCTGACTCCGGCAGGACGCGACGCCTCGCCCCGGACCGGCCCCACCAGGGGACGGCCCCGTCCCAGAGTGACTTCACCAGGGGCGGCCCCGTCCCGAGGCGGCCCCACCAAGGGGTAGCCCTGTCAAGGAACGGCCCAACCCGGAACGGCCCGAAAAGCCGGCACGGTCCGGCACGGGCCAGCCCGCCCGAGCGCGGCTGCGCGCCCCAGCGACACCCCAGCTCCCGGCGACCGCCCCTTCGGCCGCCATTGGACGAAACCCCTATTGAGCGATCGCTCAAGTCCGCCTATGCTCCACTTGAGCGGTCGCTCAAAACCGGGGAGGATGTCATGTCGGAGCAGGGCGAACGGCCACCGCGGCGGACCACCGCCAACTGGGTGCTGGCCGGGCTGATCGCGGCCTTCGGGCTGGTGGTCTACATCGTCACGGTCCGCGCGGGGCGGGCCGACAGCGCCCTGCTGTTCGTGGCCCTCCCGGTGATCCTCGCGGCGGCCCTGGCCCTCACCCCCGGCCGGACGGCGCACGGCCGGGTCTTCGTGGTCACCACGATCGCCCTGCTGCTGGCGGCGGTGGCGCTGCACGAGGGGGCGGTCTGCGTCATCCTGGCCGCCCCGCTGGTGTACGCGGTGGCGCACGGCACCACCGCGCTGATCCGCGCGCTGCGGGACGCCTCGCGGACGTACGCGGTCCTCGCCGTGCCGCTGCTGCTCCTGCCCGGCCTGGAGGGCAGCGGGATCGGGCCACGGCTGGCCCCGGAGCAGTCGGTCGAGGTGGTCCGGGTGGTGGCGCTGCCCGTCGACCAGGTCGCCGAGCGGCTCGCGGCCGGCCCCCGGCCCGTCCCGGTCCGGTCCATTCCGTTGCGGCTGCTGGGGGCGCCCACACCCACCGAGGTCAGCGGCGACGGCCTGGCCGTGGGCGACCGCTGGATGTTCGGCTACCACGGCAGCGCGCACGGGCCGGGCGGGCACCTGCTCGCCGAGGTCGAGACCGCCCAGCCGCAGCAGGTCACCTTCCGCTTCGTCGAGGACACCTCGATCACCGCCCGCTGGTTCACCTGGCGGCGTGCGGACCTGCGCTGGCGGGCCGTCGACGCCGGGCACACCGAGGTCCGGATCAGTGTGGACTACCGACGCGGCCTCGACCCGTCCTGGTACTTCGGCCCGGTGCAGCACGTCCTGCTCGGCGAGGGAGTCGGGCACCTGCTGGACATGACGATCCCGCGATGACGGTCGCCCGCCACCTGAGCCTGGCGGTGCCCCTGCTGGCCGTGCTCGCCGCCGCCGGGTTGGAGCGGGACCGGGACGCCCGGGCAGCGGCACTGCTGGCCTTCGTTGCCGGCGCCGTCGGCATCGCGGCGCTCGACGAGGCGGCCCGGCGCACCGGCTGGTACGCCTTCGCCCCGGTGCGGGGCGCGTACCGGGGGCTGCCGGTGGACCTGTGGATCGGTTGGGCCGCCCTGTGGGGCCCGTTGCCGGTGCTGCTGCGCAGGGTCCTCCCGCTGCCGCTGGCGCTGGGCCTGCTGCTCTGGTTCGACGCCGTGGCGATGCCCGCCCTGCACCCGCTGGTCCGCCTCGGTCCGCACTGGCTCGTCGGGGAGGCTGTCGGGCTGCTCGCCGTGGCCCTGCCCGCCCAACTGCTCGGCCGGTGGTGCGCGGACCGCCGGCACCTGGCCGCCCGGGCGCTGCTCCAGGTCGGCCTCTTCGCCGCCCTGCTGCTGTGGTTCGTGCCGACGTTGGCCTTCGAACTGGGCGACGGCTCCTGGGCCGGGCTCACCGGGCTGCCCGCGTCCCGGCTGTTGCTCGTCGGGCAGGTCGCCCTGCTGGTGGCGACGCCGGCGCTCGCCGCCGTGCGGGAGTTCGCGGTCCGGGGCGGCGGCACCCCGTACCCGTGGGATCCGCCCCGGCGGCTGGTCACCACCGGTCCGTACGCCTATCTCGCCAACCCGATGCAGCTCGGCGCGGTGGCCCTGGTGCTGCTGACCGCCGCAGTGACCGGGAGCCTGGCGCTGGCCGGCGCGGGCGCGGTGGCGGTCGCCTTCGCGGCGGCGGTGGCCGGGCCGCACGAGGAGCACGACCTCGCCGGCCGGTACCCGGAGGGCTCGCGGGCCTACCGGCGGCTGGTCCGGAACTGGTGGCCGCGCTGGCGGCCGTACACGTCGGGGCCGCCTGCGGTCCTCTGGCTCGACGACGGCTGTGGGCCGTGCGGGGCGGTGTGGCGCTTCGTCGCCCGCCGTCGCCCGGTGGGCCTCGTCCTCCGGCCCGCCTCGGCGCACGGCGGGGTGCTGCGGCGGGCGGAGTACGCGGGCGGGGACGGCCACCGGGAACGGGGGGTGGCCGCCGTCGCCCGCGCGCTCGAACACGTCCACCTCGGCTGGGCGCTGGTCGGCTGGACGCTGCGGCTACCCGGGGTCGCCTGGCTCGCGCAGTTGGTGACCGATGCGATGATCGCACCGCCGCGTCCGGCCAGCGACCGGCGAGCCGGCACACGAGGAGAGGGATGTCCGACACCAAGCAGCGCCTCCTGGACGGTGCCATCGCGGCGATCCGCCAGCACGGCATCGCCGGGGTCTCGGCCCGTACCATCGCCGCCGCCGCCGGGGTGAACCAGGCACTGGTGTTCTACCACTACGGCAGCGTGGACGAACTGCTCGCGGCGGCCTGCCGGGCCAGCACGGCCGAGCGGGTCGGGCACTGGTCGGCGCGGCTGGCCGAGGTTGGCTCGCTGCGTGAACTGCTCGCTGTCGGCCGTGCCCTGCACGAGCAGGAGCGGGAACTGGGCAACGTCTCCTTCCTCGCCCAGATGCTCGCCGGGGCGCAGGCCGACGAGCGGCTGGCCGCCCCGACGGCCGGCGCGCTCCAGCTCTGGGTGGACGAGATCGAGGGCGTCCTGGGTCGCCTGCTCGCCGGCTCCCCGTTCGCGGAGATCGCGGACGTGGCCGGCCTGGCCCGGGCCGTGTCGGCCGCGTTCATCGGGCTGGAGCTCTACGACGGGGTGGACCGGGCGGCGGCCGAGCAGGCGATGTCCGCGCTCGACCAGCTCGCGATGCTCATCGAGATCGTGGACGACCTGGGGCCGATCGCCCGGCGGGCCCTCCAGGCCAAGGTCAACCGGGCGGTCCGGCGCGACTGAGCCACGGCCCGGAAGACGGGACCCGACACAGCGGCGGGGTCAGGCGGCGGCGAGGATCTCGTCGCCGACGGCGGTGAGCTGGTCGGCGCCGACCTCGACCGCCGTCAGGTAGTGCCGCAGCCAGGAGCGCAGCCCGTCCGGGGTGCCGGTGGCGAAGGCGCCGGCCGCGCCGACGTACTCCGGCTCGCGCTCGCGGTGGCCGACGTCGGTGCCGACCAGCCCGCGCGGGTCCAAGCCGGTGGACATCAGCACGAGCCGGGCGGCGCCCCGGGCCACGACCCCGGACGGCCCGGCGAACGGGCGCAGGTTGAGCAGCTCGCCGTGCACCACGGCGGCGAGCACCAGCGGGGGCACGGCGGTGCCGCCGGCGACCAGCCCGGCCAGGGCGTCCAGCCGGGCGCCGACCACCGGGTCGGCCACCGGCCGCCCCAGCTCGTCGGTGGGTACGACGTCCCGGGCGGCGAGCACGTGCAGCCGGGCGAGGACCTGTCGGGGTGCCCTCGGCCAGTTCTCGGTCAGCCCGGGCAGCGCCCCGGCCACCCGCAGCGCGCCCTGGAGCACCGGGTCGGTGACCGTACCGGCGCGGACCGCCTCGCGGTCGTGGGCGGCCCCCTCCAGGGCGGCGCTGGCCACGGCGCAGCGGAGGCTCACCTCGGCCGCGGCCTGGCCGCCGTGCCGGCGCAGCGCGCGGTGCCGCAGCGCCTGGTCGACCCGGTCGCGGGCCCGCTCGACGGCGGGGGCGATGTCGGCGAGCGCGAGCAGCGGGGCGAGCGGGTCGGTGGTCACCCCGTCACGCTAGCGACCCGCCCGGGCGCCTCGCCCGCAGCCGCCCGACAACGCGACACCCGACACCCCGCCCCCACGCCCCGCGCCGCTGTCCGTCCCGCTCCTACAGTTCGGCGCGCGGCGGGGGCCGCTCGGCGCGGGTGTGCTCCGGGAGCTGTCGCGGGCGTCGACCTCCCCGGCTAACCTCTGCGGGGGTACCGGACGCGGGTCACGGATGCGACGAGGGAGTCACGGCATGAGCGAGGCACTGGCCAATCTGCTGAATGAGACCCGGCAGTTCCCGCCCCCGGCTGAACTCGCCGCGAACGCCAACGTCACCGCCGACGCGTACGCCGAGGCCGCCGGGGACCGGCTCGCCTTCTGGGCGGAGCAGGCCGGGCGGCTGGCCTGGGCGAAGCAGTGGGACCAGGTGCTCGACTGGTCGAACCCGCCGTTCGCGAAGTGGTTCGTCGGCGGCCGGCTCAACGTGGCGTACAACTGCCTGGACCGGCACGTGGAGGCGGGCCGGGGCGACCGGGTGGCCATCCACTGGGAGGGCGAGCCGGGCGACACCCGCACCATCACGTACGCCGACCTGCACCGGATGACCTGCCAGGCGGCGAACGCGCTGACCGAGCTGGGCGTGGCCGCCGGTGACCGGGTGGCGATCTACCTGCCGATGGTCCCGGAGGCGGCGGTGGCGATGCTGGCCTGTGCCCGGATCGGCGCCACCCACAGCGTGGTCTTCGGTGGCTTCTCCGCAGACGCGCTGACCAACCGGATCCAGGACGCCACCGCCAAGGTGGTGATCACCGCCGACGGCGGCTACCGCCGGGGCAAGCCGTCGGCGCTGAAGCCGACGGTGGACGAGGCAGTGGCGAACTGCCCGTCGGTGGAGCACGTGCTGGTGGTCCGCCGCACCGGCGAGGAGGTCGCCTGGACGGCCAAGGACCTGTGGTGGCACCAGACGGTGGAGCAGGCGTCGACCGAGCACGCCGCGGAGCCGTTCGACGCCGAGCACCCGCTGTTCATCCTCTACACCAGCGGCACCACGGCCCGGCCCAAGGGCATCCTGCACACCACGGGCGGGTACCTGACCCAGGTGTCGTACACGGCGCACGCGGTGTTCGACCTGAAGCCGGAGACGGACGTCTACTGGTGCACCGCCGACATCGGCTGGGTGACCGGCCACTCCTACATCGTGTACGGCCCGCTGGCCAACGGCGCCACCCAGGTCATGTACGAGGGCACCCCGGACACCCCGCACAAGGGCCGGTTCTGGGAGATCGTCGACAAGTACCAGGTCAGCATCCTCTACACCGCCCCGACGCTGATCCGGACGATGATGAAGTGGGGCGATGACATCCCCGCCGGCTTCGACCTGTCGTCGCTGCGGCTGCTGGGCAGCGTCGGCGAGCCGATCAACCCCGAGGCGTGGATGTGGTACCGGCAGCACGTCGGCGGGGGCGAGCTGCCGGTCGTGGACACCTGGTGGCAGACCGAGACCGGCGCGATCATGATCTCGCCGCTGCCCGGTGTCACCGAGACCAAGCCGGGCTCGGCGATGACCCCGCTGCCCGGCATCGTGGCCGACGTGGTGGACGACCAGGGCCAGTCGGTGCCGAACGGCGGTGGCGGGTACCTGGTGCTGCGCGAGCCGTGGCCGTCGATGCTGCGCACCATCTGGGGCGACGACAACCGGTTCATCGAGACGTACTGGTCCCGGTTCGAGGGCATGTACTTCGCCGGGGACGGGGCGAAGAAGGACGACGACGGGCACATCTGGCTGCTGGGCCGGGTGGACGACGTGATGCTGGTGTCGGGCCACAACATCTCCACCACCGAGGTCGAGTCGGCGCTGGTGTCGCACCCGTCGGTGGCGGAGGCGGCCGTGGTGGGCGCGACCGACCCGACCACCGGCCAGGCGATCGTGGCGTTCGCCATCCCGCGCGGCACCACCGACACCACCGGCGAGGCGGGCGAGAAGCTCATCACCGAGCTGCGCAACCACGTGGCGAAGACCCTCGGCCCGATCGCGAAGCCGCGGCAGATCCTGCTGGTGGCGGAGCTGCCGAAGACCCGCTCCGGCAAGATCATGCGCCGGCTGCTGCGGGACGTGGCGGAGAACCGGTCGCTGGGCGACGTGACCACCCTCCAGGACTCCTCGGTGATGGAGCTGATCTCCTCGGGGATGGGCGGCGGGAAGTCCGACGAGGACTGACGGCAGGCGTACCCCTCGGTGGGTGGCGGTCCGCGCGGGCCGTCACCCACCGCTGTCTTTTCGGGGTACGTCGACAGCACGTCACCCGACCGTCCCGCTCAGTCGGTCGGCGGAGGGCGCACCGGCCTGAACGGACACAGGGATCGGCACCCCCCTGTCGGAAGACTCCGTTCTCCTCTAGGTTCAGCCGCACCGGTCGATTTGATGCATGTCACTGTGCGTCGAACTGGCCGGCGTCCTTCCCCACGCCCCGAGAACGGAGCGGCATGCACACTAATCCGCGCACCGGGTCACGCCGACGACTACTCGTCGCGCTGCCCGTCATCGCCCTCGCGGCCACGGCACTGACCGTGACCGGAACCGCGTCGGCCGAGACGTCCCGCCCTGCCCCAGCCACGATCGGGGCGGACGAGTACTACATCAACTACGCCGAGCCCGAGGTGCAGCCGGCCACCGGCGGCAAGGAGGTCAAGGGCGCCGACGGGATCTACACCCCAGCGGCGGACGAGTCCCGGGCGTACGACCGCAAGTTCGCCGCCGGCAACCCGACGACCGCGAAGCAGCTGGCGAAGCTGGAGGCCCAGTCGGTCCGGACCGGCAAGAGCCCCCGGAAGATCAAGCAGGCCCCGAGCACCCAGACCGCCAAGCTGCTCACCCTGCTGGTCGAGTTCAACGACCAGGCCAACGACGACTTCACCGGCGTGATGGTCCCGAAGACGGTGTTCGAGGACCGGTCCTGCGTCCCCGGCACCGTGCAGAACGGGCCGAAGCACAACAACATCGCGAACCCGGCGTCCCTGCCGCACGAGGACAACAACTCGATGTGGGTGCCGGACTTCTCCCCGGCCCACTACGACAAGATGCTCTACACGAAGAGGGGCATCACCGAGCGGGTCCGCCCGGACCTGACCGGGCCGGACGGCAGGCCGGGCGTCAACATCGCCGGCCGGACCATGCACAACATGTACCTGGAGATGTCCAAGGGCGCGTACACGGTGGACGGGCAGGCCAGCCCGTGGATCACCGTGCCGCACTCGGAGGGCTGGTACGCCGCCTCGCGCTGCTTCCAGGACGAGAACGGCAACTGGGTCGCCGGCCGCGAGCAGGCGATGAACGGCCACCCGGACAACCCGGCCGGGGCTGGTCGGCTCGCCACGGACGCCATCGACGCCCTCGCCGCGATGGACCCGAGCTTCCCCTGGGCCGACTACGACATCGAGGACCAGGCCGACCGGGACGGCGACGGCAACCTGCTCGAGCCGGACGGCGTGATCGACCACCTGGTGCTGGTGCACGCCGGCCAGGGCAAGTCCCGTGGCGGCGGCGCCGAGGGCACCTACGCGGTGTGGGCGCACTCCTCCACCGTTCCCGGCGGCTACACGATCCCCGGCACGAACCTCAAGGCCGCGAACTACATCGTGCAGCCGGAGGACGCCGGGGTCGGCGTCTTCTCCCACGAGTTCGGCCACGACCTGGGCCTGCCGGACCTGTACGACACCTCCGGCAACGCCGACTCCGACGTGGACTTCTGGGACCTGATGGCCTCCGGGTCGCACAGCGGCGAGATCTTCCAGGCGCTGCCCACCCACATGGGCATCTGGGACAAGTGGGTGCTCGGCTGGGCCGAGCCGGAGACCATCACCCCCGGCTCCGCGCCGCGCGTCGTCCGGGTCGGGCAGACCTCGCGTACCCCGGTCGGCACGGCGGACGGCATCAAGGTCGACCTGCCGGACAAGGTGATCACCCTCGCCACGCCGCACAGCGGCACGAAGATGTGGCACAGCGGGGCCGACCAGAACTGGGCCGACGTCAAGCTGTCCCGCGCCGTGAGCGTGCCCTCGGCTGCCGACTCGAAGTTCTGGATGTGGAACAACTACATCATCGAGGAGGACTGGGACTACGGCTTCGTCGAGCTGTCCGCCGACGGCGGGGCGACCTGGTCGGAGCAGAAGGTCTACGACGCCACCGGCGCGCTGGTCACCACCGATGACAACTACGCCGACCCGAACGGCCGGATGGCCGACTTCGGCGGCAAGCGGTACGGCCTGACCGGCCCCACCGGCGGCTGGCGGCACGACTACGTCGACCTGTCGGCGTACGCGGGCCAGACCGTGCAGCTCCGGCTGCGCCAGGCCACCGACGAGGCGTTCGTGGAGCGGGGCTGGTTCGCCGACGACTTCTCGGTCACCGGCGGCGGGGCCACCACCTGGAGCGACGACGTCGAGGGCGGCGCGAACGGCTGGACCGCCACCGGCGGCACGTTCACCGACACCACCGGCGCGGGCTGGAACGTCAACACGGGCACCGAGGTTCGGGCGCACTACTACCTGGCCGAGTGGCGCAACTTCGACGGCTTCGACAAGGGCCTGAAGTACACGTACGACACGGTGTACTCGCACGAGGCGTGGAAGGTCGACCGGATCTCCTACAACGCCCCGGGCATGCTGGTCTGGTACCGGGACACCGCGCTCGGCGACGTCAACCACGTGACCGGGCAGATGACCGCCCTGCCGAGCTACGGCGCGAAGGGTGGCCTGCTGATCGTCGACTCGCACTTCGACCCGTACCGGCGGCAGGGCACGGCGGCCGAGAAGGACCCGTCGGTGCTGGACAACCTGCCCAGCCGGCCCCAGTCGTCGAACGCGGCGTTCGGCCTGAAGAAGACGAAGCCGTTCACCGAGTGCCTTGAGGCGGCGGGCGAGCCGTACAGCGAGTACTGCACGAACTTCACCGCGCAGCCGGCCGTGCCGGGCTTCACCGACGCCAAGACCTGGTACCCGGGCATCGAGATGCGCGACGGGTCGCCGTACGCCCGGGACAACGACGCCTCCGTGGTGCTGCCGTCGCGGGGCAACGCGCCGTACACCACCCGGGTGGTCAACCCGGACGGTACGCCGGCCCCGTCGTTCTACGGCGTCGTGCTGGGCGGTGGGGCGATCGTGCTGGGCAACGGCAACCCCGCCAGCCAGAACGTGCACTACGGCGTCACGCTCACCGTCAAGAAGGCGACGTCGGACAACACTGTCGCCTCGGTGCGGGTGACCTCGGCGCGGCCCTGACCCCTCAGGCGCGTCGCAACATCGGGCGGGGCCCGTCCGGAGCACACCGCTCCGGGCGGGCCCCGCCTGCGTCGTCCGGCGGGGCCCCGGCGCCCTTGACACGACAGGTGATCGTGGCCAAAAAGCAATGTGAGATGACGTCGCATCGCGTCGCCCATTGGCCCCGATTTACCGGCCTTTGCCGGGCGCCCTGACCGGCTTCCCGCTCCCACGGGCCAGTGACAACGACCGACTCCTCTGCCAGGGTGGCAGACGCACCCATGACAGCGTCGACTTCGGTCGGGCCTGTCATGTAACAGTCCACAAAGGAGGAGGATCTTTGAGGAGACGAGTCACGGCGGGCCTGGCTTCGGCCGCGGCCGCACTGCTGGCGGCCGGCGTCGTCACGGCCCCGGCGTCCGCCGCCCCGGCGGCGGAGCCGACCCCGGGCGCCGAGAAGGCGGAGCGCCGCAGCGACAGCCTTCCCGACGCCAAGGCGGACCAGCACCAGGAGGTCCGTAAGCAGGCGATCGCCGACCTGATGCAGGGCAAGGTCAAGCTCCAGACGCGCAACGGTTCCAAGGTCATCCAGGTCAAGAACGACAAGTTCGTCGAGTACCAGCAGGCCCCGAAGACCGATCCGATCTTCACGATGCTGGTCCAGTTCGGCAACCAGACCGACCCGCGCACCGGCGGGACCGCCGGCCCGCAGGTGAACCAGATCGCCGCGCCGGACCGCAACTGGGACGGCGGCGCCACCGACGACAACAGCACCCTGTGGCGGTCCGACTTCAACCGGGCCCACTACATGGACATGTTCTACGGCGAGGGCGAGTCGTTCCGGGACTTCTACCTCAAGCAGTCCGGGGGCCGGTACACGGTCAACGGCGACGTGAGTGACTGGGTCACCGTCCCCTACAACGAGGCCCGGTACGGCAGCAACGCCATCTCCGAGGCCGACGGCTACTGGAACTTCGTCAAGGACAGCACGGTGTCCTGGTACGACTCCCAGGTCGCGGCGGGCAAGACCCCGCAGCAGATCAAGGACTACCTCAAGCAGTTCGACATCTGGGACCGGTACGACTTCGACGGCGACGGCGACTTCAACGAGCCCGACGGCTACGTCGACCACTTCCAGGCGGTGCACGCGGGCGAGGGCGAGGAGGCCGGCGGCGGCGCCGAGGGCGAGGACGCCATCTGGTCGCACCGGTGGGCCGCGTTCCCGAACCTGGCCGGCAGCGCCGGCCCGGCGGGCAACCTGTCCGGCGGCGTGCAGATCGGCGACACCGGGATGTGGATCCGTGACTACACCACGGAGCCGGAGAACGGCGGCCTCGGCGTCTTCGCGCACGAGTACGGCCACGACCTCGGCCTGCCGGACCTGTACGACACCAACGGCGGCGACAACGGGGTGGGCTTCTGGAGCCTGATGGCCTCGGGCTCGTGGCTGAGCCGCGGCACCGACGACATCGGCTCGACCCCGGGCTACATGGACCCGTGGTCGAAGCTCTTCCTCGGCTGGCTGAACCACTCGACGGTCGAGTACGGCAAGGGCAACACCATCCTGCCGCTCGGCCCGGCCGGTGACAGCGACGGGCCGAAGGCCCAGGCCATCGTGGTGAACCTGCCCCCGCAGACCCAGACCACCTCGTACAACACCCCGTTCGCGGGTGCCAACGAGTGGTGGGGCGGCAGCGCCGACGACCTGAACACCACGCTGACCCGTCAGCTGGACCTGACCGGTACGACGTCCGCGTCGATCACCGCGAAGGCCTGGTACGACATCGAAGAGGACTACGACTACCTGTACGCCGAGGTGTCCACCAACGGTGGCGCCACCTGGGCGCCGCTGAGCAACTCGCTCATCGACGCCGGCGAGACCGGGGTCGACGGCTCCAGCAGCGACGCGTGGGTCGACCTGACCTACGACCTGTCCGCGTACGCCGGGCAGACCGTGCAGTTCCGCTACCGCTACCAGACCGACGGCGGCGTGCACCTGGCCGGCGCGTTCCTGGACAACATCTCGCTGGTCAAGGGCGGCACCGCCGCCTGGACCGACAGCGCGGAGACGCTGGACCCGGCGTGGACCACCAGGGGCTTCACCCGGATGGGTGGCTCGGTCACCGACTCGTACCCCCGCTTCTACATCGCGGAGAACCGGACGTACCTCGGGTACGACGACACGCTGCGCACCGGCGGGTACAACTACGGTTTCGCCAGCACCCGCCCGAACTGGGTGGAGCGGTTCTCGAACCAGCCCGGCCTGCTGGTCTGGTACGTGAACTACGCGTACGGCGACAACAACACCTCGCAGCACCCGGGCTACGGCTTCAACCTGCCGGTTGACGTCCGCCCGGGCCAGATCAAGGTGGGCGACCGCGCCATCACCAACCGGCGCAGCGGCTACGACGCCACGTTCAGCTGGTTCGTCAAGCCGGCGCAGACCTTCCACCTCAACGGGGTGGCGGTCACCGTGCCGGCGCTCAACCCGAACCCGGTGTTCAGCGACAGCGACGTCGACCGTTACTGGACGGCCGGCAACCCGCAGAACTCGGTGAAGGTGGCCGGCACCGGCACCAAGATCACGATCGTGACGCAGGGCAAGAAGGCAACCGACAACATGGTCCTGCTTGTCAGCAACTGATCCATAGATCGATGAAGGGGCCGGTGGCGGCGACGCCACCGGCCCCTTCCGTCTGCGTCGATGTTTGCTGATCGAAATCTGTCACTGCAATTCCTGACCCGGCGTCCGCACTGCTCAGCCGTTCGGGGAACGGCAGACGTGTGACGGTGGAACGCATTCCCGACGAAAGTTTGCAACAAATCGACGTACGCGTCTTCCCACCCGTCCCGAGAGACTCTATGTTCACCATTGGTCCCACTAGTGGGACCTCTCACCGGCCCGTACCCCCGTTGGGCCGGTTCCCTCACACCGGAGGTACCACGTGCGGAAAGTCGCAGTGGGTCTGCTCGGGCTTTCGTTGACGGCGACGGGACTGGTGGTCGGCACGTCCGCCAGCGCCGCGCCGACTCCGAAGCTCCCGGCGACCGCCCCGTCGGCCGTCGAGGCCCCGGCGGATCACGATCTGCCGGACAAGCTCGAGGACAAGCGCCGCGCGCTTCGCCAGGAGGGACTCAGCGAGGTCCTCTCCGGCCGGGCCAAGGCGCAGAAGATCAACGGCAGCACCGTCGTCAAGGTCGGCGAGACCGCCGGCGGCGCGGCGGCGGCCGCCGGCGCCCGGAACGCCAAGGCGGGCCAGCAGGACCAGTACGTCGAGCTGGCCCGGGAGCGGACCGACAAGATCTTCGTGATCCTGGCCGAGTTCGGCGACGACCGGGACCCGGCGTACCCGGACAAGGACACGAACCCGACCATCGCGGGTCCGACCACCTTCGACGGGCCTGTGCACAACCAGATCCCCCAGCCCAACCGCGCGGTGGACAACTCGACCGTGTGGCAGGCGGACTACAGCGCCGACTACTTCCGCAAGCTGTACTTCGGCACCGGGCAGGGCGACGAGTCGGTCAAGCAGTACTACGAGGCCCAGTCGTCCGGGCGCTACACCGTCGAAGGCCAGGTCAGCGACTGGGTGAAGGTCAAGTACAACGCCGCCCGCTACGGCCGTTCGAACGACCCGAAGGCCGACGACGACCCGACGGGCGACCCGGCGGTCTGCGAAGACAACAACTGCCAGAACACCTGGGACCTGGTCCGCGACGCCGCCAACCAGTGGGTCGCCGACCAGAAGGCCAAGGGCCGCACCGACGCCCAGATCAAGGCCGACATGCAGTCCTACGACCAGTGGGACCGGTTCGACTACGACGGCGACGGCGACTTCAACGAGCCGGACGGCTACATCGACCACTTCCAGATCGTCCACTCCGGCGGGGACCAGGCCGACGCCGACCCGCACCAGGGTGAGGACGCGATCTGGAGCCACCGCTGGTCGGCGTACAACACCTCGCGCACCGGCCCGGTGAACTTCCCGATCGGCGGCACCCAGATCGGCAACACCGGCATCTGGATCCGCGACTACACGGTCCAGCCGGAGAACGGCGGCCGGAGCGTCTTCTACCACGAGTACGCGCACGACCTGGGCCTGCCGGACGACTACAACAACCTCAACGGCGGCGACAACAACAACGAGCACTGGACCCTGATGGCCCAGAGCCGGCTGAACGCCAAGGAGGACGCCGGCATCGGCGACCGCGGCGGCGACCTCGGCGCCTGGAACAAGCTCCAGCTCGGCTGGCTCGACTACGAGGTGGTCAAGGCCGGCCAGAAGAAGACCCTGGAGCTCGGCCCGCAGGAGTACAACTCCGCCAAGCCGCAGGCCGCCGTGGTGGTGCTCCCGCAGCGGGAGTACACCTTCGACTACGGCCAGCCGTTCGAGGGTGCCAAGCAGTTCTTCTCCGGCAACGACGACGACCTGGACAACACGCTGACCAGGACGATCGACCTCACCGGGAAGACCTCGGCGGCGCTGTCGCTCAAGGGCCGGTTCAACATCGAGTCGGGCTACGACTACCTCTTCTTCGAGGCGTCGACCGACGGCGGGGCCACCTGGAACGCGTTGCCCGGCACCGTGGACGGCAGGCCGATCCCGCCGGTGTCGAACACCGACCCGACGCCGGGCCTCAGCGGCAGCAGCGCGGGCCGGTGGACCGACATCAACATCCCGCTGAACTCGCTGGCCGGCCAGGTCGCGCAGTTCCGCTTCCACTACCTCACCGACGGGGGCCTGTCCGCGGGCGGCTTCTTCGGTGACAACATCACGGTGACCGCCGACGGTCAGACCCTGTCCACCGACGGCGCCGAGACCGGCACCGGCGACTGGGCGGCCAAGGGCTGGAGCATCGTCGCGGGGAGCTACACCCGGCTCTTCGACAACTACTACATCGCCGGCAACCGGACGTATGTCTCGTACGACAAGTACCTGAAGACCGGCCCGTACTACTTCGGCTACGGCACCACCCGCCCGGACTACGTGGACCACTACGCGTACCAGGAGGGCCTGCTGATCTCGTACTGGAACCTCCGGTTCGCGGACAACGACACGTTCGAGCACCCGGGTGAGGGTCGGAACATGATCATCGACTCGCGCCCGCAGCCGCTCTACAACCTGACCGGCAACCCGTGGCGGGCCCGCGTCCAGGTCTACGACGCGCCGTTCAGCCTGAAGAAGGCGGACTCGTTCACGCTGCACATCAACGGCCAGGCCCAGTACGTCCGGGGCCAGGCCGCGCAGCCGCTGTTCGACGACACCAAGCAGTACTGGTACCCGGAGCTGCCGAACCACGGCGTCAAGGTCCCGACCACCGGCACCAAGATCAAGGTGCTGGAGCAGAAGGGCACCTCGATCAAGGTCCGCTTCTCCTGATCCACTGATCGACCGCACCACCGCGATGCCCGGGCAGCTCACCTGCCCGGGCATCGCCCTTTCCAACCAGGGAACCAGCCGACCAGCCGGAACGCCGGAACGGACAGGCGCGGCGGGGTCATAGGCTGTGGGCATGACCGAGCAGCGTGGCGGGGCCCTCGACGAGACCTGTGTCCTCACCGAGGGGCCGTGGACGCACCGGTTCGTCGGCGCGAACGGCAGCCGCTTCCACGTGGTCGAGGCCGGCACCGGCCCGATGGTGCTCTTCCTGCACGGCTTCCCCGAGCACTGGTGGGCATGGCACGACATCCTGCCGGCGGTCGCCGACGCGGGGTTCCGGGCGGTCGCGGTCGACCTGCGCGGCTACGGGGCCAGCGACAAGCCCCCACGCGGGTACGACGGCTACACCCTCGCCGCCGACGTCGCCGGCCTGATCCGGGGCCTCGGCGAACGTTCCGCCACCGTGGTGGGCACCGGGGCCGGCGGCATGATCGCCTGGACCGTCGCGTCGTTCCACCCGTCGCTGGTCCGCCGGCTCGTGGTGCTCGGCGCCCCGCACCCGCTCCGGCTGCGGGCAGCGATCTTCGCCGACCCGCGCGGGCAGTTCACCGCCGCCACACCGACCCTGAAGTTCCAGCTGCCCCGGTACGAGCACGTGCTCACCCGGGACGGCGCGGCGGCCGTCGAGGAGATGCTGCGCCGCTGGGGCGGGCCGCGCTGGGTGGACGGGCCCGACTTCGAGGCGTACGCCGAGCGCTGCCGGGAGGCGATGCGGATCCCGCAGGCCGCGTTCTGCGCGCTGGAGGGCTACCGGTGGGCGTTCCGGTCGGTGCTGCGGCTGCACGGCTACCGGTTCGTCCGGCTGATGCAGAAGCCCCTGATCACCCCGACGCTCCAACTGCACGGCGCACTGGACGTCGCCTCCCTGCCGCGTACCGCCCAGGGCTCCGGCCGGTACGTGGTGGCCCCCTACGAGTGGCGGCTGCTGGACGACGTGGGGCACTTCCCGCACGTCGAGGCCCGGGACGTGGTGCTCGGCGAGATCCTGCGCTGGACCAAGTCCTGACCGGCGGAGGTCAGTCAGCGGCCGACTCGGACCGCCTGGTGACCCCGCTTCCACCCCCGCACTGTCAGAGGCGCTGCTCGCGCAGGTCGACAACCTCGCGGGCCGGGGCCCAGCCCTGGTACACCCCGAAGTCGAAGACCTCCAGCCCCATCGCCCGGGCGACCGGCCAGCGCCCGCCGGTGTACTCCACCCGCAGCCAGCCGTCGTGCTCCGCCAGCACGATGAACGGCTGCCCCTGCCAGGTGCAGGTGGTCCGGACGTACGCCAGCTCGTCGATCTCGGTCGCCGGGAGCACCCGGACGTACCGGCCGGGGCGGATCTCCTCGAACCCGTCGCCGGGCTCCGGCTGGTACAGCCGGACGTCGTCATCGTCCGGGCTGGCCTGGTACTCACGCCCGCGCCAGCGGGCCACATAGCCGTCGCGCATCAGGACTCACCGACCTGTCTCCAGAGCAGGGCGTCGGTGTCCAGGATCGCGACCACCCGCTCGGTGCCGTCCGCGCCGATCCGCCACAGCTCCGCGCCGTGCGGCAGCCGGGCGCTGTCCACCTTGAACTCCGCCACCACGTCGCTGCTGTCCCCCGGGGCGAAGCCGTTGCCCCGGAACGGTGGGCGCTCCATGACCCAGCCCTCCATGGCCCGCATGGCGCCCTCGTTCTGCCCGCCGTAGGGGATCCGGTAGAGGCTCGGCCGGTGCGCCGGCCAGCGCAGCACGTAGATCTGCGCGGCGTCCCGGGAGAACGGCGAGTCCGGGTACCCGAGACCCAGCGCGTCGTGCAACTGGGCGGGGCTGTTCAGGTGGGCCAACTCGTTGGCCCGGTGCACGAAGCCGGAGACCCGGTCGTAGCCGCGCTCCAGGTAGTAGGTGAGCTGGCTCGGGGCGATCGCCTTCTGCATCACCACGGGCCGGTTCGGGTCCACGGGCGGCGGGACGTGCCGGACGGCGCCCGTGGCCGCCTCGACGGCCGGCTCCGGCTCGCTCCCGGCGTCGTCGCCGAGCCCCACCTCGGCGGCCCAGTTGGCCAGCGCCACGATCTGCTCGCCGGGCAGCTTCGCGCCAACCGACGTGTTCGGGTTCACCGCGAACGACCAGGTGTCGTCGGGCCAGCAACGGATCAGCTGGACGAACTTGACCCGTACGGTCTCCACCGGCTCGTCGACGTGGTCGGCCAGCCGCTCCGGGGAGGTGTGGACCACGACGTACGTCTCGCCGTCCAGCCGCTCGGTCCGCCAGACGAAGCCCGGGTCCCCCGGCCTGCTGTCGGGCGCCGAGTCGGGCGCCACCGGCAGCAACACCCGGGCCAGCAGCAGCGTGGAGAGGAAGCTGTCGGTGCTGCCGGTGCCGGCGGCAGCGAGCAGGTCCTCCTCCACCTCGTTCGCCGGCTGGAAGTCGGCCGCGAGGGCTGCCGACGCCGTCTGTTCCGGTTCCCGGGTCGCCACCGGCTCCCCGGCCCTCGCCGGGCCCGGCTCCCCGCTGACCCCCAGGCCCGGCTCCCCGGTGGCCGACGGGCCCGGCAGGGGCCCTGTCGGAACGGCATCGACGGCCGGCCCGGGGTCGACGTGGCCGGGCGGAACAGGGCGGAACAGGGACTCGGCCGACGGGTCCGACGCGGGTGGCGTCGACGGGGTGAACAGCACGGCCGTCGGGCCCGGGTCGTCCGGGGCGGGCGGTCCGGAAACCACGCCGGCCCCCGCCGGGACACCGAGCGGCGACACCGCTTCGCCCTGCCCCTGGCCGAGGTCGCCCTGGCCGTGGCCCGGGGGGCCCTGGTCGTGGCCCGGGAAGCTCTGGCCGTGGTCTGGGGGGCCCTGGTCGTGGTCGGGGAGGGACGGCGGTGCGGGCCAACCAAGATCGGAGACCGGGTCGATCCGGTCGAGTTCGGGCACCGGATCGAGCCCGCCGAGGTCGGGCATCGACGTCGGGGCCGGGGCCACCGGCGGGGTGCCGCCGAAGAGAGACGGGCCGGGGGCCACGCCCGGCGCGGCGGCCGGCCCGGTCGCCGGCAGGTCCCGCGCCTCGATGATGGTGCCCTCGATGACGATGGGCGAGAAGGAACGGCGGGACGCGGGCGGCCCGGAGGCCGGGTCGACGGCCGACGTCGGCAGTTCCTCCGCCGTCTCCCCGACCGGTGCGGCGCCGGGCTGCTCCGCAAGGGACCGGGTGGGCTCCTCGCCGTCCGCCCCGGGGCGGGGGCGCGGGAACGCCTGGGCGGCGCCGGCCCCGGGTCGACGAGGTGGCAGCCCGCCGTCCGGCCCGGCACCATCGGCCCCGAGGGGACGGGTCGGCTCGTCCCCACCGGTCGGGCCGAGGGGACGGGTCGGCTCGTCCGTCACCATGCCACCGGGCACGCCGAAGGGACGGGTCGGCTCGTCGCCCGGCGCGACGGGCCGGAACGCCTGGGTCGGCTCCGCCTGCGGCGACGCCCGGGGCTGCTCCGGCGATGCCCCGCCGCCGGGGCGCAGGGCCCGGGTGGGGTCCTCGGCACCGGCAAAGCCGGGACCCGATGAGGTCGCCTCCCCGGGCCGGAGCGCCCGGGTGACCTCCCCGGGCCCGACGGCGCCGGTACGCAGGGCCTGCGTCCGCTCTCCGGGCCCGACGTCCCCGGGACGGAACGCCCGGGTGACCTCCTCGGAGCCGCCACCGTCGGGGCGGAACGCCCGGGTGACCTCCTCGGAGCTGCCACCGTCGGGGCGGAACGCCCGAGTTGCCTCCTCAGGGCTGACGCCACCGGGGCGGAACGGCTCGGGCTGCGACGCGGCCGGAGCCGCACCGGCGGGCGGGAACGCCACCGTCGACGGCTCCGCGGGTGTGGCGAGGTGGAAGGCATGCGGCGGCTGCTCGGTGGCCGGGTCCGAGGCCGGACGCCGCCGCGGGAAGGGCTGACCACCCCCGGCGAACCGGGACGGCGGGGCGGCCCGCTCAGCGGGACGACGGGGCTCCCCGATCGGCCGGGCGGCTCGGCTCCGGCCGGACGCCGGCTCGAAGAAGGAGGCGGGCGGTGCGGGTGGCACCGGAGGCTCGGGAGGCCGGCCGTTTCCGCCCTCGCCCGCTGCCACCTCCCCGGTGGGGGGCGGCGCATCGGGCGTCCGCCGCCGGGAGACGTTCAGCCACGCCGATCCGGAGGGCGCCGCTTCGGTGTGTGTCGCCCCGGCACCGTCCGGCCCGCCTGCCGCGGCGGGAGCCGGTCGGCCGGCCACGTCCCCGGCCCGGTACGGCGAGCCGGCTGCGGGCTCTCCCGCGCCGCCGGGCGACCGGTACGACGGCCCGGGCGGGACCGACGCGGGCAGCATCGACACGGGCAGTACCGGCGCCGGCGGGGCGGTGGCCAGCGGCGTGGTGGCCAGCGGCGTGGTGATCAGCGGGGCGGTGGGCGCCTCGGCGGCGGCGGACGGCTCGGTCGTGGGGCGGCCCGGCGGCGGTCCCGCGACCGACGGCTCCGGCAGGCTCGGCGACGGCGACGCCGGGGCGTCCCGGCCGGGGACCACTGCGGTCGCCCTGGTCCTGGCGACGTTCTCCGCGCGTTCCAGGCGGGCCCGGGCGCCCATGGTGCGGCCGGGTAGCCGCACGTCGCCTCGGGACAGCTGGGAGACGAACCAGGCGGGAAGGTACCCCTCGATGGGCAGGCCCGGGTTGACGGCCAGCCACCACTCGTGGTTGGGCCAGTCGACGGCGAGGTCGGCGTACCCGCTGCGGCGGCTGGCCGCCGGGTTCCCGCCCAGGCAGGCCTGCAACGCGGCGGACGAGGTAAACGCCAGCACGTGCGTGCGCCCGCCCGTGGTCCAGGTCCCCCAGCCCATCGGGGCCTGCCCGGCCAGCGCCTGCGTGGAGACCGGCAGCAGCAGCTCGGTGCGGGCCAGCACGCGGAAGTAGAGCTCTTGGTCGTTGGCGCGGAGCGCATCCCGCATCGCCGCTTCGGCCTCGGTAGCCGGCTCCCAGTCGGTCACGGCCACCTCTCCTCCCGTGAACAGGCCATAGGCATCGCGTACAACCTACAAGGTGGTAACAAGATCACAATGGCTGGCCGGCGACGCCCCGCCGGGCGATCCGGATGGGACTAACATCCTGTTCCGGAGCCGACACGATACGGAGGCGATCGATGCCCCGGCCCGCCGCGCGCCCGGTCCTCGCCGCCGCAGCCGCGGCCCTGCTGATCATGCTGCCCGCCACCCCGACGCGCGCGGCCGACCCGCGGCCCGTGACGGACCGGCCGGGCACGGTCCACCCGGTGGGCGAGGGAGGCGGGCCGCGCGCGGCCGAGCCGGCGGGCACGGCGAACAGGCTCGACCTGGCGGGCTCCCGAGGCGTGGCGGCACCGGGGTGCGCCACCCCGCTCGCGCCCGTCCGGCCCGTCGCGGCCACCCCCTGGCCCCAGCGCCGGTACGCCCCCGAGCGGCTCACCGCCCTGGCCACCGGATCCGGGATCACCGTCGCGGTGATCGACTCCGGGGTGGACCGGGGGCACCCGCAACTGGCCGGCCGGGTCCTGGACGGCGCCGACTTCCTCGATCCGGGGGGCGACGGCGGCCGGGACTGCGCCGGGCACGGCACCGGCGTGGCGAGCGTCATCGCCGCCGTGCCGCGTGCCGGCGTCGCGTTCCAGGGGCTCGCCCCTCGCGCCCGGATCCTGCCGGTGCGGGTCAGCGAGCAGCAGGTCGTCGAGGGACACGAAGCGGGGCGGACGGTCGGCGCGACCGACTTCGCCCGGGCGATCCGCTGGGCGGTCGACCACGACGCCGACGTGCTCAATCTCTCCCTCGTGCTGTACGTCGACCACCCCGCCGTCCGGGCGGCGGTCCGCTACGCGGTGGACCGGGACGTGGTCGTGGTGGCCGCCGCCGGCAACCTGCACGACGGCGGGGATCCCCGCCCGTACCCGGCCGCGTACGACGGGGTGCTCGGCGTAGGCGCGATCGGCCCCGACGGCCGGCGGGCCGACTTCTCGCAGGCCGGCCCATACGTCGACCTGGTCGCCCCCGGCGGCGAGGTGCTGACCGCCGCGCCCGGGCAGGGCCACCACCGGGTCGAGGGCACCAGCTACGCCGCCCCGTTCGTGGCGGCCACCGCGGCGCTCGTCCGGGAGTACCGGCCGGAACTGACCGCCGCCCAGGTGTCGCAGCGGATCGTCGCGACGGCCGATCCGGCCCCGGGTGACGGCTCGGGCGACGGGTACGGCGCGGGGGTGCTCAACCCTTACCGGGCGGTGACCGAGACCGGCCCGGGCCCGGCGGGCCGGAAGCGTGGCGTTGGGGCGCTGCCGGCGGACCGGACCGAACCCGCCCTGCTCGCCCAGCAGGCCCGACGCGCGGCGGCCCGGGACCGGGCGCTGGCCGTCGCCGCCGTCACCGGCGCCGCCGTGGCGGGCGTGGTGCTGTTGGCCGTGGTGCTCCCCCGGGCCGCGCGCCGGCGGTGGCGGCCGGCACCCTGACCCCCACAGGACAGCCGGACGGAGCCGGCGGCGCCCGACTTCCGTCGGACGCCGCCGGGGACGGCTCACTGGAACAGGGTGACGTTCCGCTTCTCGGTATCGAGGTAGTCGGACGCGGAGTCGTCGACGGCGAGCTTGATGTCGCGCAGCATCGCCTGGAGGTCCTGCGAGGCGGACCGCCACCGGGCCTGGCGCTGCTCGTACGCCTGCCGGGCCTCGCCGTCCCAGCCCGCCACCAGCGGCGCGGCGTCCCGTTCGAGCTGCCCGAGTTGGTCGTCCAGCGTGTTCAGCGCCCGTTGGATGTCCGCGCCGGCCTGGTGCAGGGCGGCGAAGTTGACGACCAGCACACCGTGGTCCATCGGATGATCCCCTTTCCGGGAAGGTGCTACAGCGGCAACTGGATGCCGCGGTTGGTGCCGGCGACCCGGCCGGCGGCCTCGTTGTCAGAGGCGTCGTACTGCTGGCCGGCGGTGCGGACGGCGGACGCGGTCTCCCGCAGCGCCCGCTGCAACGCCGTCTGGTCCTGCGACCACTGCTGCTTCACCTGCTCGAACGAGCGCCCACCGGCACCCCGCCAGGCCTGCTGCAGCACCTCCAGCTCGGCAAGCAGGCCGGTCAGCATGGCCTGCAGGGACTGGTCCACCTGCTCGAACTTCGCGGCGGTCTGCTGCATCACCGCGGCTTCTGCCTGGGTCTGGGACACCCCGGACGTCACCTCGTCTCCTCGATTGGGTGGCTGGCCGTCGGCCGCGCCCGCGGCGGACGCGCCGCTCGCCTCGCCGGCGGGCAGCACCGGTGGGTGAGGGCTCAGCGAACTCGTCGCTGACGGTAGCCGTACCGTAGCGGTTCTGCCACCCCGCCCCGTTCCCCTGTGGACAACCGCGGGCCCCCTGCGCCGAGGCGGAGTCATACGATGACGCTGCGGCACCGGCCGCACCGACGCCGTGACTCCGCCCGGCATCGCCGGGTGAGCGCTGGGGAGGCGCGGTGACGGCCAGCACGACCACGGCCCCGGCCCAGCCGGCGCACCGGCAGCCGCTGCCGCCACAGTGGATACCCGCCGCCGCCCCGCGACCGTCGGCCGCGCAACGGGTCGGTCAGGTGGTCGCCTCGCAGGTGGCGGTGGCGCTGGTCGCCGCCGCGACCGGCCGGGGCGCGGCGGCGACCGGGGCCGCCGTGCTGCTGGCCGTGGCGTTGCTGGCGGGCTCTTGGGTGCGGATCCGGGGCCGCTGGCTGTTCACCTGGTTCGGCATCGCCGTCGGCCTCCTCTGCCGGCGACGCGTCCCGGTGCCCACCGCCGGCCCGGACTGCCTGCTGGAGCTGCTCTCCCCCGGCGCGGCGGTGCGCGCGGCGGAGCTGGCCGGCGGCCCGGCCGCGCTGGTCGACGACGCGGGCGGGCTGACCGCCGTGTTGGAGATCGGCGACCCGGGTGACCTGCTCGGCGGCGGCCCCCGTGGCCTCCCCGCGCTGTCGACGCTGCTGCCGTCGGTCTCGCCGGAGCTGCCCCCGATCCGGCTCCAGCTGCTGTTCAGCGGCTCGCCCGCGCCGGCCGCCACGGCCGGCGGCAGCACGGTGGCGACGTCGTACCGGCAGCTCACCGAGGGACGGCTGGCCGGGCGGGACCGGGCGCTGCTCGCGGTCCGGGCGCTGCGCGTCGTCGGGTGGACCGACGAGGACCTCCGGGTCGCCCTCTCCGGCGTGGTCCGGCGGATCGTCCGCCGGATCGGGCCGGTGACCGCCCGCCCGCTCGGCGCGCGCGCCGCGCTGCGCGTCCTCGCGGATCTGACCCACCTCGACGACGGCGACCCCGTGCTGGAGTCCTGGCCGACGGTGCGCACGGGGGAGCTGTGGCAGACCACGTTCCGGGTGCGCCGCGGGCCGGACGTGCGCACCGACAGCGGGCGGCGGCTGGTGCCCCGGCTGCTCGTCCTGCCGGCGGCGGCCACCACGGTCTCGCTCTGCGTCGGCCCCCGCACCGGCGTCGACGGCACGGGCCCGCCGGCCGAGCTGACCGTACGGCTGACCGCCTGGACGCCCGGTGAGCTGTCGGTGGCGGCGCAGGCCCTGCGAGGGCTGGTGGACTCGGCCGGTGGTGAGGTGGAACGGCTCGACGGCCAGCAGCTCCCGGCGCTGGCCGGCACGTTGCCGCTCGCGTCGGCGGCCCCGGGCGTGTCGGTCGACGCCGCCACCCTGGACGCGCTGGAGCTGCCGGTCGGCGAGGCCGGGCTGATGGTGGGCGCCAACCGGCGCGGCGAGGCCGTGACGATCCGCCTGTTCCGGCCGGAGGGCACCCGGTTGATGCTGGTCGGCGGGGTCCGGGCCGCCCAGCTGGTGGCCCTGCGGGCGATGGCGTTGGGCGCCCGGGTGGCGGTGCGGACGACCCGGCCGCAGGCGTGGGAGCGGTTCGCCCGGGGCGTCGGCGCGCCCGGCGGGCCGATCCCGGTGCTGCCGCCCGGCCGGCCGGTGGGCGGCGGCCCCGCCTCTCCGCTGCGGCCGTTGCTGCTCGTGGTGGACGCCGGGCCGGTGCCCTCGGCCGCCGGGCCGGGGCCGGCCTGGCAGTCCACCCTGGTGGTCCGGGACGACCTCACCCCGGCCGACGCCGACCCGTTGAGCCGGGCGGACCTGGTCGTGCTGCAACCGCTGGGCCCCGCCGAGGCCGCGCTCGCCGGGGCCGCGCTCGGCCTCGGTGGGTCGGCGGACTGGCTGACCCGGATCCGGGAGGACATGGTGGCGGTGGTGAACCGGCGGTCGCTGCGCTGGGCGCTGCTCTCGCCCACCCCGATCGAGTCGCAACTGATCGGCCGGCCGGGACGGGGCTGAACCACACCTGGTCCACAGCCCACTTGGCCGGTCGCGGGTTCCGCCGGTGGCGGGTCCATGGCACCATCCGTGAACATGGGTTTCCTGAAGGGTCTACTGATCCGGCTGGGCAGCACGGCACTGGCCTTCTGGCTAGCCACCCTGCTCATCCCGGGCATCACGCTCGACACGGGCTCGGCCACCGAGGCGGTCGTCACGCTGGTCCTCGTCGCCGTGATCTTCGGCGTCGTGAACGCCGTGCTCCAGCCGGTCATCAAGACCGTCGGCTGCGGCTTCTACCTGCTGACCCTGGGCCTGATCGCACTGGTGGTGAACGGCCTGCTCTTCCTGCTGTCGAGCTGGATCGCGGGCGAGGCCGGGCTGCCGTTCCACGTGGACGGCTTCTGGCCGGCGGCGGTGCTCGGCGCACTCCTCGTCGGCGTCGTCACTTGGCTCCTGGGCGCCGTGCTCGACCGCGACTGAGCGTTCCAGGTGGGGCCAGTTGGCGGGAATTGGCTGGCGAGGGGCCGCAACCGCGGGGTTAGCGTCGGGGTGTGATCACTTTGACCCGCGACGACGGCCATCTGCTCAGCACCGACCCCGCCCGGCTCGACCTCGACCTGGTGCACCACTGGCTCGCCACCGACGCGTACTGGGCGCTCGGGCGGGACCGGGAGACCGTGGGGCGGGCGTTCGCCGGCTCGCTGCCGTTCGGCGTGTACCGCCCCGGGGACGGTCGGCAGGTCGCCGTGGCCCGGGTGGTCACCGACGGGGCGACCTTCGCCTGGCTCTGCGACGTCTACGTGGACCGGGTTGCCCGGGGGCACGGGCTGGGCACCTGGCTGGCCGGCGCGGTCCGCGACCACCTGGCCGAGCTCGGCGTACGACGGATCGTGCTGGCCACCGCCGACGCGCACGAGGTGTACGCGAAGGTCGGCTTCGCCCTGGTCGACCCGGGCCGGTGGATGGAGTACGACCAGCGGGTGAGCCAGCTCACCGGAAAGGAACCAGGGACCGCTTCACCCCTTACGGTGGAAGCGTGACCCCGCTCCGCCTCGGATACCTCTACGGCCTCGGCGCGTACCTGCTCTGGGGCTTCTTCCCGCTCTACTTCAAGCTGCTCCAGCCGGCCGGGCCGCTGGAGATCCTGGCGCACCGGATCGTCTGGTCGATGGTGTTCGTGACGCTGCTGCTCGCCGCGCTGCGCAACATCGGCTTCCTGCGCGCGCTGGCCCGCCGCCCCCGGGCCCTGGCCGGGATCGCCGCCGCCGCAGTGCTGATCGCGATCAACTGGGGCACCTACATCTACGGGGTGAACTCCGAGCGGGTGGTGGAGACCGCCCTCGGCTACTTCATCAACCCGCTGGTGTCGGTGCTGCTCGGGGTGACCGTGCTGCGGGAGCGGCTGCGCCCCGCCCAGTGGCTGGCGCTGGGCATCGGCGCGGCGGCGGTGGGCGTGCTCACCGTCGACTACGGCCGGCTGCCCTGGCTGGCGCTCACCCTGGCGGTCAGCTTCGCCGGGTACGGGCTGGTCAAGAAGCAACTCGGGCTGCCGGCGGCGGAGGGCCTCTTCGTGGAGTCCGCGGTGCTGGCCCTGCCCGCCCTCGGCTACCTCGGCTGGCTCGCCACCGCCGGCGGCCTCAAGTTCGGCCACGTCTCCGCCGGGCACACCGCGCTGCTGGTGCTGGCCGGGGCGGCGACCGCGATCCCGCTGCTGTTCTTCGCCGGGGCGGCCAACCGGCTGCCGCTGACCGCGCTGGGCATGCTCCAGTACGTCGCGCCGATCCTCCAGCTCGGCTGCGGCGTGCTGATCTTCCACGAGCCCATGCCCCCGGCCCGCCTCGCCGGCTTCGCCCTGGTCTGGTTGGCCCTGGTGGTCTTCACCACGGACGCCCTCCGCCACGCCCGGGCCGCCCACCGCGCCCGCCGCGCCGCGACCCCCGCCGATCTTGCACTCGCGGCCCCCGGTTCGCCGCTTTAGTCGGATTCGCCGGGGCCGCAACCGCAAGATCGCTGCGGGGTGGGGGGTTAGCGGGGCGGGGGCGGGTGGGTTAGCGGGGGTTGTAGGTGAGGATTGGGGTGCCGTCGGCGCGGAGCAGTTCCAGGCGGACCAGTTCGCCGCCGGTGAAGTGGGTGGCGCCGGTGAACCGCAGCTCGTCGCCGGGGGCGGCCAGCCAGGAGCCGATCTGCTCCGTCGCGCCGTCCGGGCCGTGCGCCACCAGCCGGAAGGTGTACGCCTCGCGGTGGCCGTCCCGCCGGTCGTACCCGCAGCGCATGGTGACCTCGGTGCCCCACGGGGTGCCGGTCAGCCCGACCTCGGCGTGCACCGGCACCGCGCCGGTGACCGGCCGCATGGCTGCCATCGGCACCTGCGGGGTCGGCGTCGGGGTGACCTCGACGGCCGGCCGGAGGGTGCCCGCGCCGAGCCCGGCGAGCAGCGCCAACACGACGGCGGCCAGCGCGGTCACGACGTACCGGCGGACGGCGGCCCGGCGCTCGCGGCGGCGGTCCCGCGCGGCGGCGAGCAGCGTGTCCACCCGGGAGGTCTCGGCCGCCGGCTCCAGCAACCGCGCCAGCCCCACCTGATCGAGCCGGCCGAGCAGCCCGGGCAGCACGGCGATCTCGGCCACCGCCTCCCGGCAGGAGTCGCAGCCGGCCAGGTGCCGCTCGTAGGCGGCCCGCTCGGCGGGGCCGAGCGCGCCCAGCACGTACGCGCCGTCGTCGTGGGCGAACTCGCAGCGGGTCATCGGGTCACCCCCATCTCGGCCAGTGCCAGCCGTAGTGAGCGCAGTGCGTAGTGGGTGCGGGACTTGACCGTCCCGGGTGGCACGCCCAGCCGCGCCGCCGCCTCGGCCACCGAGCGCCCCTGGTAGAAGCACTCGATCAGCACCTCCCGGTGGGTCGGGCTGAGCCGGTTCAGCGCCTCGGCGACCGTCCACGCCTCCACCGCCCGCTCCGCCTCGTCGACCGCCTCCGAGGGCTCCGGCAGCTCGTCGGTGTAGACCTCGCCGACCCGGGTGGAGCGCCGCCGCCAGGCGTCGATGGCCAGGTTCCGGGCGGTGGTGAACAGCCAGGCCCGCACCGAGCCGCGCGTCGGGTCGAGCGCTTCCGGGTGCCGCCAGGCCCGCAGCAGCGTCTCCTGCACCAGGTCCTCGGCCCGGCTCCGATCGCCGTTGACCAGCCGCAGGGCGTGCGCGTGGAGCGCGTCGGCGTGCTCGTCGTGCAGGGCGCGCAGCAGTCGGGCGTCGTGGTCGCTGATGGCGGCCTCCTCGTGCGTCGGGGAGTCCAGCGGGTCGCGCCGTCGGGTGGCCCGGCGGTGCCTTCGCCCGAAAGCACGTCCGGCGGCCCGGATCGGTTCATCCGCAGGTCGACGGGGCGCACTCGGCGCAGGTGTTCACGTCCGGTTCACGTTCGGGCCGGCCCGCGCTCACCGCACCCTCCTAGCGTCCGCCGGGTACGCACGTCGGACGGCTGGTCCCGGCGTGTCCCGAACTTCTCCCCAGGAGGCACCTCCCGATGAGCAACCGTCCCCGGCTGCTTCCCCTGCTGGGCGCCACCCGCCACGGCAGCCGTGACGCCATGACCTGCCTGTACCGGTGCGGCAACGCCTGTGACCACCCGGTGCCCAATTCCTCCGGCAACCCGTACCTCGGCGACCTGGTCGACGCCGAGGTGTCCCGGCGCGGCGTGGTCCGGGCCGGCGCGGTGGGTGCGCTCGTCCTCGGCTTCGGCGGCGCCGCCGCCGGTGCGCTGGCCGGGGCGGGCGCCGCGTCCGCCGCGCCGGCCACCCAGGTCGTGCCGGAGGCCACCGGGTTCGGCCGCCCGCCGGGCGGCGTGGGCAGCGGCGCGCTGACCTTCAAGCCGATCCCGCCGAACAAGCTCGACACGCTGGTGGTCCCCAACGGGTACGACCACGCCGTGGTGATCCGCTGGGGCGACCCGGTGGTGCCAGGCGCGCCGGAGTTCGACCCGCACAGGCAGACCGCTGCCAAGCAGGCGAAGCAGTTCGGCTACAACAACGACTTCGTCGGCGTGCTGCCGCTGGACAGGCAGGGCCGGCGGGCGCTGCTCGTGGTCAACCACGAGTACACCAACGAGGACCTGATGTTCCCCGGCTTCACCGGCCTGGACGCGCTCACCGTCGAGCAGGTGAGGGTCGCCATGGCGGCGCACGGGATGAGCGTGGTCGAGTTGGAGCGGGTCGACGGCACCGGGCATTGGCGGCCGGTCGGGGGCAGCCGGCGGCCGTACAACCGGCGGGTCACCGCGCTGGCCACCAGGTTCGAGCTGACCGGGCCGGCCGCCGGCTCGGCGTGGCTGAGGACCGCCGCCGACCCGAAGGGCCGCACCGTCGTCGGCACGCTGAACAACTGCGCGGGCGGCGTCACCCCGTGGGGCACCGTGCTCTCCGGCGAGGAGAACTTCAACCAGTACTTCGTCGGCGGCAACGGCGCGCCGGAGGAGCTGAAGCCGAGGCTGGCCCGGTACGGCCTCAACACCACCGACCGGTACCCGAGCGACAACCGCAGGTGGGACCGCGCCGACGAACGCTTCGACCTGGCGAAGCACCCCAACGAGGCACACCGGTTCGGGTGGGTCGTCGAGATCGACCCGTTCGACCCGGAGAGCCGGCCACGCAAGCACACCGCGCTGGGCCGGTTCAAGCACGAGGGCGCGAACGTCATCGTGGCGCGCAACGGCCACGTGGTCGCGTACATGGGTGACGACGAGCGGTTCGACTACCTGTACAAGTTCGTCTCGGACAAGAAGTTCATGGCCGGCGACTCGCGGGTCGCCCACAGGCACAACCTGACCCTGCTGGAGTCCGGCACCCTGTACGTGGCCCAGCTCGAAGGCAGCTCGGCCGCCGAGATCGACGGATCGGGCGCGCTGCCCGCCGACGGGGCGTTCAACGGCCGGGGCCGCTGGATCAAGCTGGTCAGCGGCACCCGGTCGTACGTCGACGGGATGAGCGCCGCGGACGTGCTCACCTTCACCCGACTGGCCGGGGACAAGGTCGGGGCGACCAAGATGGACCGGCCGGAGGACGTCGAGCCGAGCCTGCTCACCGGCAAGGTGTACGTGGCGCTGACCAACAACACCGACCGCGGCAAGGCGGGCAAGGCACCGGCCGACGAGGCCAACCCGCGCAACCTCAACAAGCACGGCCAGGTGCTGGAGCTGGTCGAGGACGGCAACAACAACGCGGCGGAGACGTTCGCCTGGTCACTGCCGATCGTCTGCGGCGACCCGACCGACCCGTCCACCCACTTCGCCGGGTACGACAAGGCGAAGGTCTCCCCGATCTCCTGCCCGGACAACGTCGCCTTCGACGCCACCGGCAACCTCTGGATCTCCACCGACGGCAACGCGCTGGGCAGCAACGACGGCCTGTTCGCCACCGCCGTCGAAGGCCCGGAGCGGGGGCACCTCAAGCAGTTCCTGACCGTGCCGCTCGGCGCGGAGGCCTGCGGGCCGTTCATCACCGGCGACAACCGGTCGGTGTTCGTGGCGGTGCAGCACCCGGGCGAGATCACCGGAGCCTCGGTGGAGAACCCGGCTTCCACCTGGCCGGACGGCGACTACGCCAAGCCCGGCGTGGTGGTCACCTGGCGCCTGGACGGCGGCCCGATCGGCAGCTGACCGCGACGGCGCGTACCGCGGCCCCCTCCTCGCCAGGGAGGGGGCCCTGTCGTCTCAGCCCTCGGCGACGGCGGCGTCGGCGACGGCGCGGGCGACGGTGAGCAGCTTGGCCCGGACCACCCGGGCGGAGGTCATCATCTCGCTGGCCGGCAGCGCGCAGGCCAGCACCATCCGTCGTTCCAGGTCCTTGTCCGGGGTGACCAGCACCGCGGCGCACGCCACGCCCTGCCGGAACTGGCTCAGTTCGAGCTGCATCCCGCGCCGGTCGCCGGCCGCCAGGTCCGCCTCGAACGCCTCAGGGCTGGTCAGAGTGGCGTTGGTGAACGGGCGCATGCCGTACTCCCGCAGGTAGCGGAAGCGCTGCTCGGCGGTGAGGGTGGCCAGCAGGGCCTTGCCGAGCGCGGTGGCGTGCGCCCCCTCGTCGAAGCCCGGGACCAGGTCCTCGAGATACGGCGAGCGGTGCCCCTCGGCGACGGCGGTGATCGCCACCTGGCCGCCGACGAACCGGCCCAGGTAGTGGCTGTAGCCGGTGTCCAGGGCGGCCCGCCGCAGGCACTCGCCGACCGGCGCCGGCCCCCGGAACGCGGTGACCAGCTCGCGGTACCGGTCGGCGATCTCCAGCCCGACGATGTACGTGCCATCCTCCCGGCGGATCACGTAGCCTTCGTACGCCAGGGTGCGGACCAGGTGGTAGGTGGTGGCCACGGTCAGCTCGCAGCGCCGCGCGATCTGCTTGACGGTCAACCCCTTCGGGGCACGGCCGACCGATTCGAGCACGCGTAGGGCGCGGGACACACTCCGGATGAGATCCGAAGGTTCCGCCAAGGGGTCGCGCACAACCACCTCCGCCGCCGGGGAGTTACACCATATGAAATCCAGGCGTCCGGCGAAATGCCTGTTCGGATCGACGATGCCAGATCATCCTAAACGGTCAGTGCGCCGAGCGACACGGTGAGTTGTTCGAGGTGGGCTCGCGTAGGTTTGCGGGACCATGACCCGTACCGCCCCGCACCCCGCGTCCCCGGGCGCAGCCCGCCATCCCCTCCGGGCCGGCACGGGGGCGGTCGCCACCACCGTCGCCTGCGTACTGCCGGTCTTCCTGGTCGGTGGCCTCGCCGTGCAGATGGGTGCGGACCTGGGCTTCTCCCCGGCCGGGCTGGGCCTGGTCGTGTCCGTGTACTTCGGCGTCAGCGCGCTCGCCTCGATGCCCTCGGGGGCCCTCGTGGAGCGGCTCGGCCCGGCCGTGGTGGCCCGCGCCGGCATCCTGCTCTCCGCCGGGTCCATGCTGGCCGTGGCGGCGTTGGCCCGGTCGTACCCGGTGCTGGTCGGGCTGCTGGCGCTCGGCGCCGCCGCCAACGCCCTGGGGCAGCTCGCCAGCAACGCGGCGCTGGTCCGGCACGTCCCGCCGCGCCGGCAGGGGCTGTCGTTCGGGGTGAAGCAGGCGGCCGTCCCGCTCTCCACCCTGCTGGCCGGCCTGGCGGTGCCGACCGTCGCCGTGGCCGCCGGCTGGCGGTGGGCCTTCGTGGCGGGCACGGTCGCCGCGCTGGCCGCCCTGCCGCTCGTACCGGCGCGGGAGGCCCGCCCGGGACGGCCGACCGGCGACCGGCGGGCAGGTGGGGCGACGGGGGCCCTGGTGCTGGTCGGGGTGGCCGCGACGCTGGCGGCGGCCGCCGCGAACGCGCTGGGCACCTTCCTGGTCGACTCGGCCGCCGGCCGGGGGCTCTCGCCGAGCCTGGCCGGGCTGACCCTGACCCTCGGCAGCGTGGTGTGCGTGGCCGCCCGGATCGGCTCCGGCTGGCTGGCCGACCGCCGGGACGGCGGCCACGTCGCGGTCATCGCCGGCATGCTCGTCGTCGGCGCCCTGGGGCTGGTGCTGCTGGCGCTGACCGGGCCGGTGCCGCTCGTGGCGGGCGTGGTGCTCGGCTTCGGCCTGGGCTGGGCGTGGCCCGGGCTGATGACCTTCGCGGTGGCCCGGCTGCACCCGCAGGCCCCGGCCGCCGCCACCTCGATCACCCAGACCGGGGTGTACGCCGGCGGTTGCCTCGGCCCGCTGGCCCTCGGCGCGACCGCCACCGTTTTCGGCTACCCGACGATGTGGCTTGCGGCGGCGACGGCCATGCTCGGGTCGGCCGCCCTGATGCTCACAGCGGCCCGCCTGCTGCGCGCCCGCTGACGGGGGTCAGCTCGTGCGGTCGGCGATGTAGTCGCAGAGGGATTCGAGGGCCCGGCGGGTCGCCCCGTCCGGCAACGGGGCGAGCTGCCCACGCGCGTCCTCGGCGTAGCTGCGGACCGTCTCCCGGGCCCGCTTCAGGGCGGGGGACTCGCGGAGCAGACCGAGGGCCTCGGCGTGCAGGTCGTCGTCGACGAGCGGGCCGGTGGCCAGGATCTCCCGCAGCCGCACCGAGGCGGCGTCGGAGTCGTCCGAGGCGAGCGCGTAGAGCACCGGCAGCGTCGGCACCCCCTCGCGCAGGTCCGTGCCGGGGGTCTTGCCCGACTGCACCGACTCGCTGGCGATGTCCAGCAGGTCGTCGGAGAGCTGGAAGGCCACGCCGATGGTCTCGCCGTATTTGGCCAGGGCCTCGGTGTGCTCGACAGATGCATCGCCGAACATGCCGCCGAACCGGGCCGAGGTGGCGATCAGCGAGCCGGTCTTCCCCGCGATCACGTACAGGTAGTGATCGACCGGGTCCTGCCCGTCCCGGGGGCCGACCGTCTCGGCGATCTGGCCGTGCACCAGCCGGGCGAACGTGCGCGCCTGTAGGCGCACCGCCTCGGTGCCCAGGTCGGCGGCGAGGTCCGCGGCGCGGGCGAACAGGTAGTCGCCGACCAGGATCGCCACCGAGTTCGTCCAGCGCGAGTTGGCGCTCGGTGCCCCCCGGCGCACGGCGGCCTCGTCCATCACGTCGTCGTGGTAGAGCGTCGCCAGGTGGGTGAGCTCCATCACCACGGCGG
Source organism: Micromonospora sp. NBC_01412 (assembly GCF_045040215.1). Taxonomy (NCBI): domain Bacteria; kingdom Bacillati; phylum Actinomycetota; class Actinomycetes; order Micromonosporales; family Micromonosporaceae; genus Micromonospora; species Micromonospora sp. NBC_01412. Next base: position 3,441,822 of record NZ_CP109528.1, on the reverse strand, counting down.
CGTGGACGACCCGCGGGCTCGTCGGGTCGCCGAACTGGGCACCCAGGGCAACCAGCAGCGGGCGGAACCGCTTCCCACCGGCGTCCACCAGGTGCCGGGCGGCCTCGGTCACCAACGGGTCGGCGCTCGCCACCGCGACCCGCAGCTCCGTCTCGACGGACTCCAGCAGGCCCAGCACGGACGCCTCGACGCGGGGATCGGCCAGTTGCAGGCCGAGCGCGCCGAACTGACCGGTGCTCTCCCGACTCCGCCGAGCGGAGCCGGTGCCACCTGAACGCTCGCCAGCCGGAATCACCACGCTATCCACCATGCCACACCCATTCGACCTGCTCCGGACGGGGGATACGGCGACGGGGCCGGCACGTGATCGTGTGCCGGCCCCGTCGCCGGGAAAGGTCGGTCATCGTACGAATTCGGCGGCACCATGGGCGAGATCGAGCAGCGGGCCCGGGACGACGCCCAGCACCAGAGTGGCCAGCACGCCGATCATGAGGGCCGCCGAGGTGAGCCCGCCCGGCGTGGTGACCGTCGGGGTGGACTCGCCCGGCTCGGACAGCCACATCATCACCACGACCCGCAGGTACGGGAACGCCAGCACCATGCTGGTCAGCACGCCGGCCACCACCAGCCACACGTGGCCGGCGTCCAGCGCCGGGGCGAAGATGGCGAACTTGCTCATGAACCCGCTGGTCAGCGGGATACCCGCGAAGGCCAGCAGGAGGAAGGTGAAGATCGCCGCGAAGAACGGCGAACGCCGGCCCAGCCCGGCCCAGCGGGACAGGTGGGTGGCCTCCCCGTCGGCGTCCCGGACCAGGGTCACCACCGCGAACGCGGCGAGCACCGAGAACCCGTACGCGACCAGGTAGAACATCGTGCCGGAGAGCCCGTCCTTGCTCGGCGCGAGCACCCCGACGAGCAGGTACCCGGCGTTCGCGATCGACGAGTACGCCAGCAGCCGCTTGATGTCGGTCTGGGTCACCGCCAGCACCGCGCCGACCAGCATGGTCAGCACCGCGATCGCGCCGAGGACCGGGGTGAAGTCCCACGCCGCCCCGGAGAACGCCACGTGGAACACCCGCAGCAGGGCGCCGAACGCGGCGACCTTGGTGCAGGCCGCCATGAAGCCGGTGACCGGCGTCGGGGCGCCCTGGTACACGTCCGGGGTCCAGACGTGGAACGGGGCGGCGGCGGCCTTGAACAGCAGCCCGATGGCGAGCAGAGCCATGCCGGCGAAGAGCAGCACCTCGCTGGCCGGGGACTCGGCCACCGCGGCGTGGATGGTGGCGAAGTCGACGCCCGCCGGCCGGCCCGGGATGCCCGAGGTGAACCCGTACACCAGGGCCACGCCGAAGAGGAAGAACGCCGAGGCGTACGCGCCGAGCAGGAAGTACTTCATGGCCGCCTCCTGGCTCAGCAGCCGCCGGCGGCGGGCCAGCGCGCAGAGCAGGTAGAGCGGCAGCGAGAAGACCTCGAGGGCGATGAACATGGTCAGCAGGTCGTTCGCCGCCACGAAGATCAGCATGCCGCCGATCGCGAAGCTGGTCAGCGGGTAGACCTCGGTCGCCCCGTTGCTGCCCTCGGCCTGCCGCCGGTCGTCGGCCGACTCGGCGGTGACCGCGGCCTGGGCGACGAACGCCCCGCCCCGCTCCACCGAACGCTCACCGATCAGCAGCAGCGCCATCGCGGCGAGGACCAGGATCGCGCCCTGGAGGAACAGCGTCGGCCCGTCCACGGCGATCGCCCCGCCTGCGGTGAGCAGCCGGTCGTCGGAGTTCAGGATCACCATCACCAGTGCGGCGAGCACCGCCAGCAGCCCCAGGGAGAGCTGCACGACGTGCCGCAGCCGGCGGGGCACGAATGCCTCGACCAGCACGCCCAGCAGGGCGGCGCTGAGCATGATCAGGATCGGAGCGAGCGCCGCGTAGTCGATCGACGGCAACTTCAGCTCGGTCATTGCACGTGCCGCCTTTCGTTCGCGACTGCGCGAATCTCTGCCCGCGACTGCGGGGCTCGCTCTGCTCGCTCCTCGCGCGGGCGGCTGGGGCTCACTCGCTCCGCCCGTTCACTCCTCGCGCTCACCGGTGAGCCTCCTGGACGCTGCCGACCTCAGGGGCGGGATCGGTCCTGCCGACGTCCTCCATGGTGGCCCGGACGGCGGGGTTGATGACATCGGTGACCGGCTTGGGGTAGAAGCCGAGCAGCACGATCAGCGCGATCAGCGGCGCGACCACGAACTTCTCGCGCAGGCTGAGGTCGCGGCGCATCGGCTCGATCTCGACCAGGGCCGGGTTGAGCGTGCCCTGGGTGGTGCGCTGCACCATCCACAGCACGTACGCGGCGGCCAGGATGATGCCGAGCGTGGAGATCACCGCCACCGGCTTGTTCACCGTGAAGGTGCCGATCAGCACCAGGAACTCGGAGACGAACGGCGCGGTGCCGGGCAGCGCCAGCGAGGCCAGACCGGCGAAGAAGAGCACCCCGGCCAGCAGCGGCACCAGCTTGCCCGCGCCGCCGAAGTCGCTGATCAGGGCCGATCCGCGCCGGGCCACCAGCATCCCCACCACCAGGAAGAGCAGGCCGGTGGCGAGGCCGTGGTTGAGCATGTAGAGCACCGCGCCGGTGCCGGCCTGGGTGGTGAAGGCGAAGATGCCGACCCCGATGAACCCGAAGTGCGCGATCGAGGTGTACGACACCAGCCGCTTCAGGTCGTTCTGGCCGACCGCGAGCAGCGCCGCGTAGATGATGCCGATCACCCCGAGCGCCAGCGCCCAGGGGGCGAACCACTTCGAAGCCTCCGGGAACAGCGGCAGGCAGTACCGCAGGATGCCGAACGTGCCGACCTTGTCCAGCACGCCGACCAGGAGCGCGGCGGCCCCGGCCGGGGCCGCGCCACCGGCGTCCGGCAGCCAGGTGTGGAACGGGAAGAACGGTGCCTTGATCGCGAAGGCGAGGAAGAACCCGAGGAACAACCAGCGCCCCGTGCCGGTGGAGATGTCCACCTGGGTCAGCGCCTGCCAGTCGAAGGTCTTTCCGCCGACGACCCAGAGGCCGATCACCGCGGCCAGCATGAACAGGCCGCCGACCAGCGAGTAGAGGAAGAACTTCACGGCCGCGTACTGCCGCTGGTGGCCGCCGTAGCTGCCGATGAGGAAGTACATCGGCACGAGCATGACCTCGAAGAACACGTAGAACAGGAAGACGTCGGCGGCGGCGAAGACGCCGATCATCGTGCTCTCGAGGATGAGCAGCAGGGCGAAGTAGACCGGCACCGAGCGCTTCGACGACTCGGCGTCGTGCCAGGACGCCAGGATCACCAGCGGCACCAGCACCGCGATCAGCATCAGCATCACCAGCGCGATGCCGTCGGCTGCGAAGGTGAACCGGGCATCCCACTGCGGGATCCAGGTGTACGACTCGCGGAACTGGAGCCGGTCACCGCCGGTCTTGAAGCTGACCCACATGACCACCGACAGCACCAGCACCAGCAGCGACCACCCGAAGGCCACCTGCTTGGCCAGGTCCGGCCGGCGGCGCGGCAGGACGGCCACGACCAGCGCGCCGACCAGCGGCGCCACGGTCAGCACCGAGAGGAACGGGAAGTTGGACATTATGCGGCCTTACCTCCGTCGTCACTGCGTGGTCCGCCGGCGGGGGCGGCCGTAGAGAGGTCGATCACGCCAGCCACCCCGCCTGCACGGCCAGGAACGCCGCCACCACCAGCAGCGCACCGGCCAGGATGGACGTCGCGTACGACCGGACGAAGCCGGTCTGCAGCCGCCGGAGCCGGCCCGAGCCCCCGCCCACTGCGGCGGCCAGGCCGTTGACCAGCCCGTCGACGCCCCGGTTGTCGAGGAAGACCAGCGCCCTGGTCAGGAAGATCCCCGGCTTCTCGAAGACCGCCTCGTTGACGGCATCCGTGTAGAGGTTGCGCCGGGCGGCGGTGACCAGCACACCCGCCGGCTGCGGCTCGGTGGCCGTGCCGTTGCGGAACAGGGACCAGGCCAGCCCGGCCCCGCCCACGGTGACCAGCAGCGAGAGGATCGTGATCACCGTGTGTGACAGCACCGGGTGGTGCCCCTCGCCCTCGCTGCCGAGCACCGGCGTCAGCCAGGAGGCGAGACCGTCGTCCCACGCCATCAGGCCACCGGCGAGCACCGAGCCGATCGCGAGCAGGATCAGCGGGATCGTCATGAGCTTGGGCGACTCGTGCGGGTGCTCGATGTCCTCGGTCCACCGCTTCGGGCCGTGGAAGGTGAGGACGAACAGCCGGGTCATGTAGAACGCGGTGAGCCCGGCGCCGAGCAGCGCCGCCCCGCCGAAGAGCCAGGCCGTCCAGTCGTCCCGCGTGAAGGCGGCGACGATGATCGGCTCCTTGGAGAAGTAGCCGGACAGCGGGGGGATGCCGATGATGGCCAGCCAGCCCATCATGAACGTGAGCCAGGTGATCCTCATGTGCTTGGCCAGCCCGCCGAAGCGGCGGATGTCCACCTGGTCGTTCATGCCGTGCATGACGGAACCGGCGCCGAGGAACATGTTGGCCTTGAAGAAGCCGTGCGCCAGCAGGTGGATGATCGCCAGCGCGTACGCCCCGCCGCCGAGGCCGACGCCGAGGAACATGTAGCCGATCTGGCTCACCGTCGACCAGGCCAGCACCCGCTTGATGTCGTCCTTGGCCGCGCCGATGATGCAGCCCATCAGCAGGGTGAGCGCGCCGACGCTGACCACCACGAGCTGGAGCGTCGAGTTCGCGGAGAAGATCGGGTTGGACCGGGCGATCAGGTAGACGCCCGCCGTGACCATGGTGGCGGCGTGGATGAGCGCCGAAACCGGCGTCGGGCCCTCCATCGCGTCCGGCAGCCACGCCTGGAGCGGGAACTGGCCGGACTTGCCGGCCGCCCCGAGCAGCAGCAGCAGGCCGAGCACCAGCACCGTGGTCGCGCTCAGCGAGCCGACCCCGGTGAACACCTCGTCGTACTGGGTGGTGCCGAGGGTGGCGAACATGATGAAGATGCCGATGGCCAGGCCGGCGTCGCCGACCCGGTTCATCAGGAACGCCTTCTTGCCGGCGGTGGCCGCGCTCGGCCGCCCGTACCAGAAGGAGATCAGCAGGTACGACGCCAGACCGACGCCCTCCCAGCCGAAGTACAGCATCACGTAGTTGTTGCCGAGCACCAGCAGGAGCATCGCGGCGACGAACAGGTTGAAGTAGGCGAAGAACCGCCGCCGGCCCTCGTCGTGCGCCATGTACTCGACCGCGTACAGGTGGATCAGGAAGCCCACCCCGGTGATGAGCATGACGAAGACCGCAGCCAGCGGGTCGAACAGCAGACCGAAGTCCACCTTGAAGTCACCGACGGCGATGAAGTCCCACAGGCTCAGCTCGACCGACTTGTTCTCCAAGCCGCGCAGCTGGAAGAAGTAGGTCAGGCCGAGCACGAAGGAGGTGCCGACGGAGGCCACCCCGAGCCAGTGCCCCCAGCGGTCGGCCCGCCGGCCCAGCAGCAGCAGGATCACCGCACTGGCCAGCGGGATCGCCACCAGCAGCCAGACGCTGCCGAGCAGCCCACTCGCCGAAGCGTAGGCGACGGCACCTGCCGGCTCGGCCGGGGCGTTCATCAGAATCTCTCCCACTGCTGGCCCCTCTAGTACTTGAGCAGGTTGGCGTCGTCGACGCTCGCGGAGCGCCGGGTCCGGAAGATGGACATGATGATCGCGAGGCCGACCACGACCTCGGCCGCGGCCACCACCATGACGAAGAACGACATGATCTGGCCGTTCAGGTCACCGTTGATCCGGCTGAAGGTGACGAGGGTCAGGTTGGCCGCGTTCAGCATCAGCTCGACGCACATGAACAGCACGATCGCGTTGCGCCGGATGAGCACCCCCGCCGCACCGATGGTGAACAGCACCGCGGCGAGCACCAGGTAGTAGTCCGGGGTCATTTGTCCGTCCCCTTCAGCGAGGTGTCCTCGGCGGTCAGCTCCCGCACCGGCAGGATCGCCGAGATGCCACGCTCGGTCAGCCGGCCGTCGGGCAGCCGGGCCGGGGTGGCCACCGAGGAGGAGGTGGCGAAGACGCCCGGGCCGGGCTTCGGGCCGGGGTAGTTACCCGGGGCGAAGCGGGCCTTCATCGTGGCGACCTGGTCCATCTTGTCCTCCTTGCGCCGCTCGACGTGCGCCAGCACCATCGCCCCGACCGCTGCGGTGATCAGCAGCGCCGAGGTCAGCTCGAAGGCGAAGACGTACTTCGTGAACAGCAGGCGGGCGATGCCCTGCACGTTCCCCTCGGCGTTGGCCTGCTCCAGGCCCACCGCCTGGACGCCGTCCAGCGCCCGGTAGAGGCCGCCGCCGACCAGGCCGGCGAAGCCGAGGCCGAGCAGCACCGCGGCGACCCGCTGGCCGCGCAGCGTCTCGATCAGCGAGTCCGAGGCGTCCCGGCCCACCAGCATCAGCACGAACAGGAAGAGCATCATGATCGCGCCGGTGTAGACGATGATCTGCACCATGCCGATGAACGGCCCGGCCTGCAGGACGTAGAACACGCCCAGGCAGAGCATGGTCAGCACCAGCCAGAGCGCCGAGTGCACGGCGCTGCGCGCCGCGACCATGCCGATCGCGCCGATCAGCGCCAGCGGGGCGAGGATGTAGAAGGTGACCTCCTCGCCGCCGGACACCCCGCCCGCCGCGGCGAGCACCGTCTGCGTGGTCATGCCTTGTCCCCCTTGCCCGCCGCCGCCCGCTGGGCGTGCTGCTCGGCGCCGGGGAAGGTCACCCCGGGGTGCTCCTCCACCTGGTACCGGCCCGGGCTGTTGGTCGCGTGCTCGGCACCGGCCGACGTACCCGGATTGGTCAGCGCGCCGACGTAGTAGTCCTTCTCGCTGTCCCCGAGCCGCATCGGGTGCGGGGGCTGCTCCATGCCCGGCAGCAGCGGCGCGAGCAGCTGCTCCTTCGTGAAGATCAGGTCCTGCCGGTTGTCCCGGGCCAGCTCGTACTCGTTGCTCATGGTGAGCGACCGGGTCGGGCAGGCCTCGATGCACAGCCCGCAGAAGATGCAGCGGGCGTAGTTGATCTGGTAGACCGACGCGTTCCGCTCACCCGGCGAGAGGCGGTTCTCCTCGGTGTTGTCCCCGCCCTCGACGTAGATCGCGTCGGCCGGGCAGGCCCAGGCGCACAGCTCGCAGCCGATGCACTTCTCCAGGCCGTCCGGGTGCCGGTTCAGGACGTGCCGCCCGTGGTAGCGCGGCGCCGGGACCGGCGGCTTGAACGGGTAGTCGGTCGTTACGACCTTCTTGAACATGTGCGAGAAGGTGACTCCGAAACCCTTGAACGTTCCGGTGATCGCGCCCACGTCACACCTCCCTGGAGTCCGAGCCGGCGGTGACGTTGGCCGGCTCCCGCTCGGCGACCACGCGCTTGGTGCGCGGGCTCGGTGGTACTTGCAGGTCCATCGGTGGCAGCGGGAAGCTGCCGTGTGGACGGCTGTTGGCCTGTTCCTGGAGCGACGACTTCGGCTTCGGCTTGCGGCTCGGCCAGAGCAGCGTCGCCAGCAGCAGCACGCCCGCGCCGATCGCGGTGGCGAGCAGCCGGTCCCTGGTCTGCCAGCCCTCGATCGACCGCAGGCCGGCCAGGACCAGGATCCAGACCAGGTTGATCGGCAGCAGCACCTTCCAGCCGAGACGCATGAACTGGTCGTACCGGAGCCGGGGCAGGGTGCCGCGGAGCCAGACGAACACGAAGACCAGGGCGATCACCTTGCCGAAGAACCACAGCATCGGCCACCAACCGGAGTTGGCGCCCTCCCACAGGGTGATCGGCCACGGGGCCCGCCAGCCGCCCAGGAACAGCGTCGTGGTGACCGCGGACATGGTCACCATCGCGACGTACTCGCTGAGCATGAAGAGCGCGAACTTCAGCGAGCTGTATTCCGTCATGTAGCCGGCGACCAGCTCCGACTCGGCCTCGGGGAGGTCGAACGGCGCCCGGTTGGTCTCGCCGACGGTCGAGATGAAGAAGATGATGAAGCTCGGCAGCAGCAGGATCGCGTACCAGCCGGGGGCCGGGACCTCGGTGCCGAAAATGGTCAGCCGGGTGGCGTCCCCCTGGGCGGCGACGATCCCGCTGGTGGACATCGTGCCGGCGGTCATGAACACCGCAACGATGCTCAGCCCCATCGCGACCTCGTAGGAGATCATCTGGGCGGTGGAGCGCAGGCCGCCGAGCAGCGGGTACGTCGAGCCGGAGGCCCACCCGCCGAGCACGATGCCGTAGATGCCCATCGACGAGCACGCCAGCAGCACCAGCACCGCCACCGGCACGTCGGTGACCTGGAGCGGCGTGTGGTGGCCGAAGATGCTCACCATCGGGCCGAACGGCACCACCGACAGGGCGGTGACCGCGCAGATCACCGAGATGGTCGGCGCGAAGAAGAAGACGACCTTGTCCGCCGCCTTCGGGAGGATGTCCTCCTTGAAGGCCATCTTCATGCCGTCGGCCAGGGTCTGGAGCAGGCCGAACGGGCCGGCCTGGTTGGGGCCGGGCCGCACCGCCATGCGGCCGACGACCCGCCGTTCGAACCAGACGCCGAGCAGCGTGGCCAGCACGGCGACGACGAAGGCGAAGGCGACCTTGATCAGGACCAGCCACCACGGGTCCTTGCCGAAGTCGGCCAGCGTCGGGTCCTGTGCCAGGTAGACCGCGTTCACTGGGAAACACCCCCGGTGTTGAGGAGCGGACCCGGGCGGCCGGCCGCGTCCGCGGCGACCGCCGCGGTGGCCCGCTCCGTGGCGGCGACCGCCGCGGAGATCCGTACCACCGTGCCGGACGTCGCGCCGAGGCCGCGCCGCACGGTGGAGCCGGGTGAGTTGGTCGGCAGCCAGACGACGCCGTCGGGCATCTCGGTGATCGCCGCCGGCAGGGTGATCGCCCCGCGGTCGGTGCCCACCGTCACCGGGTCACCGTCGGCGACGCCGAGCGCCTCCGCGGTGCCCTTGCCCACCCGCGCCACCGGCGGGCGGGCGGTGCCGCCCAGGTGCTCGTCACCGTCGGTGAGGCTGCCCAGGTCGATGAGCTGGTGCCAGGTGGACAGGACGGCCTCACCGGCGCCGGGCTGCGGCACCGGGGCCGGCTCCACCGACGGCGGGGACGGCCGATCGGCCCGGGTCGGCGTCAGGCTGCCCAGCTCCCGGCGGACGCTGAGCACGTCGCCCGTGCCGAGCTGCACGTCGAGCAGCGCGGCGAGCGCGTCCAGCACCCGGCCGTCGGTCATCGCGGCGGTGTGCAGCACCGCATCGAAGGGCCGCAGCCGGCCCTCCCAGTCCAGGAAGCTGCCGGCCTTCTCGACCACCGGGGCCACCGGGAGGACCACGTCGGCCCGGCGGGCCACCGCGCTGTTGCGCAGCTCCAGGCTGACCAGGAACGGCACCGCGTCGAGGGCCTGCTCGGCCAACCGCGGGTCGGCCAGGTCGGCCGGGTCGACACCGGCCACCACCAGCGCGCCGAGCTGGCCGTGCGCGGCGGCGGAGAGGATGCCGTCGGTGTCCCGGCCGGCCTGGCTCGGGATCACCCCGGCCGCGATGTCCCACGCCTCGCCCAGCTCGGCCCGGGCCGCCGGCTCGGTGACCGGACGGCCACCGGGGAGCAGGTTGGGCAGGCAGCCGGCGTCGACGGCCCCGCGGTCGCCCGCGCGCCGTGGCACCCAGGCCAGCTTCGCGCCGGTACGCCGGGCGACGTCCGCCGCCGCCGACAGGCCGCCGGGCACCTCGCCCAGCCGCTCGCCGACGATCAGGATCGCGCCCGGGGTGCTCAGCGCCTCGGCCACCGTCGCGTGCTCGGCGAGCACGCTCGCCTCCTCGCCCGGCACCACCCGGGCCAGCTTGGCCCCGAGCTTCTCCAGGCCGCGGGTGGCGAACGGCGCGAGCGCGTACACCTTGAGCTTCTTCTTCAGGTACGCCTTGCGCAGCCGCAGGAAGAGGATCGGGCACTCCTCCTCCGGCTCCAGCCCGACCAGCACCACCGCCGGGGCGTTCTCCACGTCGGCGTAGGTCACGTCGGTGCGCCCGGCGACCGTGCTGGCCAGGAAATCGGACTCCTCGCGGGAGACCGGCCGGGCCCGGAAGTCGATGTCGTTGGTGTTCAGTGCGACCCGGGCGAACTTCGCGTACGCGTACGCGTCCTCGACGGTCAGTCGGCCGCCGGTCAGCACCGCCGTGCCCCGCCCGCCGTCCCGGGCGGCCCGCAGCCCCTCGGCGGCGACGGTCAGCGCCTCGCTCCACGACGCCTCACGCAGCTCACCGGTCTCGGAGTCGCGGACCAGCGGGGTGGTGAGCCGGTCGAAGGCGCGGGCGTACTGGAAGCCCCAGCGCCCCTTGTCGCAGTTCCACTCCTCGTTGACCTGCGGGTCGTCGCCGGCCAGCCGGCGGGTCACCTTGCCGCGCCGCCAGTCGGTGCGCTGGGCGCAGCCGGCCGAGCAGTGCTCGCACACGCTCGGGCTGGAGACCAGGTCGAACGGGCGGGCCCGGAAGCGGTACTGCGCACCGGTCAGCGCACCCACCGGGCAGATCTGCACGGTGTTGCCGGAGAAGTACGAGTTGAACGGGACGTCGCCCGCGTCGCCCTCCTCGCCGTACGCCTCGTCCCGGTAGATGTTGATCTCCTCGGCGGACGACCGGCCCATCAGGTCGATGAACTTGTCGCCGGCGATCTCGTCGGAGAACCGGGTGCACCGCTGGCAGAGCACGCAGCGCTCGCGGTCGAGCAGCACCTGGGTGCTGATCGCCATCGGCTTCTCGTACTCCCGCTTGTGCTCGTGGAACCGGGAGTCCGTGCGGCCGGTGGACATCGCCTGGTTCTGCAGCGGGCACTCGCCGCCCTTGTCGCACATCGGGCAGTCGAGCGGGTGGTTGAGCAGCAACAGCTCCATGACCCCCTCCTGCGCCTTCTTGGCGACACCGGAGGTGAGCTGGGTGCGGACCACCATGCCCTCGGCGACGGTCTGGGTGCAGGAGGCCACCGGCTTGCGCTGGCCCTCCACCTCGACCAGGCACTGCCGGCACGCGCCGGCCGGGGCCAGCAGCGGGTGGTCGCAGAAGCGCGGGATCTCGGTGCCCAACTGCTCGGCGACCCGGATCAGCAGCGCGCCCTGGGGCGCGGTGACCTCGACGCCGTCGATCGTGAGGGTGACGGTCTCGGTCTTCTTGGCTACGTCGGTCATTAGTGCGCTCCCACCAGCTGCTTGTCCGACAGCTTCGGCGCGGTACGTCCCTCGATGTAGTCGAGGTAGTCCTGCTTGAAGTACTTCAGCGACGAGGTCACCGAGCTGGTCGCACCGTCGCCAAGGCCGCAGAACGAGCGGCCGAGGATGTTGTCGCAGGTGTCGAGCAGGGTGTCCAGGTCCTCGTGGGTGCCCTGGCCGGCGAGGATCCGCCGATAGACCCGGACCATCCAGTAGTTGCCCTCGCGGCACGGGGTGCACTTGCCGCACGACTCGTGGTGGTAGAACTCCAGCCACCGGTACGTCGCGTACACCGGGCAGTCCTGGTCGGAGAAGATCTGGGTGGCCGTGGTGCCCAGGATCGAGCCGGCCGCCGCCACCCCCTCGAAGTCCAGCGGCACGTCCAGGTGCTCGGCGGTGAGCAGCGGGGTGGACGAGCCGCCCGGGGTCCAGAACCGCAGGTTGTGCCCCGGCTGCATCCCGCCGGCCAGCTCCAGGAGCTCGCGCAGCGTGACGCCCATCGTGCACTCGTACTGGCCCGGGTCGGCGATCCGGCCGGAGAGCGAGTAGATCATCGGCCCGGCGGACTTCTCCGTGCCCATGGTCTTCCACCAGTCGGCCCCGCCGAGCACGATGTACGGCACGCTGGCGATGGTGCCGACGTTGTTGACCACCGTGGGGCTGGCGTACAGGCCGTGGGTCGCCGGGAACGGCGGGCGCAGGCGGGGCTGGCCCCGGAAGCCCTCCAGCGAGTCCAGCAGCGCCGTCTCCTCGCCGCAGATGTACGCCCCGGCGCCCGAGTGCACCACCAGCTCCAGGTCGAACCCGGAGCCGAGGATGTTCCTACCGAGGTAGCCCTTGGCGTACGCCTCTTGCACGGCGTTGCGCAGCCGGCGGGCGGCGTGCACCGCCTCGCCGCGGATGTAGATGTAGGCCCGGCTCGCCCGGATCGCGTACGACCCGATGATCACGCCCTCGACCAGCGAGTGCGGGTCGTGGGTCATCAGCGGCAGGTCCTTGCAGGTGCCCGGCTCGCCCTCGTCGGCGTTCACCACCAGGTAGTGCGGCTTGCCGTCGCCCTGCGGGATGAACCCCCACTTCAGGCCGGTCGGGAAGCCCGCGCCGCCGCGACCGCGCAGCCCGGAGTCCTTGACGAGCTGGATCAGGTCGTCCGGGTGGGCCTTGAGCGCCTTACGCAGGGCGGCGTAGCCGTCCAGCCTCTCGTACGTGCCGATCCGCCAGGCGTCCGGCGACAGCCAGCGCTTGGTGAGCACGGGGGTGAGCTTGGCCAGGGTCTCCGGCCGAGGAGTGGTCACTTCTTGGTTCCCCCTTCGCTCGCGACTGCGCGGTTCTCAGCCCGCGCCTGCGGGGCTCGCTCCTCGCTCGGGCGGTTGGGGCTCGCAAGCTCACTCCTCGCACCCGCGGACGCCGCCGCTTCCTTGAGCGAGCGCTCCTGCGCGCCGGCCTCGTCGCCGGCGGGCTTGCCGTCACCGGCCGGCGCGTTCGCGGCGACGCCGGCGGCCTCGGCCTCCCGCGCGTCGCGGGGCGCCGGGGGCGTCGGGTCTGCCGGAACCTTGGTGCCGGGGGCGTCCGGCACGGCGGTCCGGGCGTCCGGCTGCCGGGTCTCCGCGGCCCGCACCTCGGGCGACTTGGCGTCCGGCGCCTTCACGTCGGGAGCGGTGCTGCCGTTCGCCGTGGTGGCGAGGGCCAGCTTCGCCTGCTCCGCGGCCTTCGCCCTCGCGGCGGCGGCGTCCGCCTCCGCCTTGCTGCGGATCGGCGTGTTCGGGTCGTAGCCCGGCACCGAGATGCCGTGCTGCTCGGCCAGCCGCAGGCCACGCAGGGTGGGCTCGCCCGGGCCACCGTCGGCGACCGCGCCCTCGCGCTCGTCGGCGAAGCCGGCGAGCTGCACCGCCATCTCCTTCAGCGTGCAGAGCCGCGCGCCCCGGGTCGGCATCGGCCGGCCGCCGGAGCGCAGCTCCTCGACCACCCCAAGGGCGGCCTGCGGGTCGACGCCGTCGAAGAAGTCGTAGTTGACGGTCATCACCGGGCCGTAGTCGCAGGCCGCCAGGCACTCGGCGTGCTCCAGGGTGACCTTGCCGTCGGCGGTGGTCTCGTCGTGGCCGACGCCGAGGTGCTCGGCGAGGGTGTCGTAGACCTCCTGCCCGCCGAGCACGTTGCACATCGTGTTGGTGCAGACGCTGACCAGGTAGTCGCCGGTCGGCCTGCGCTTGTACATCGTGTAGAAGGTGGCCACCGCGCCGACCTGGGCCTTGTTCAGGCCGAGCACGTCGGCGCAGAACTCGACGCCGGACGGGGAGACGTACCCCTCCTCCGACTGCACCAGGTGCAGCAGCGGCAGCAGCGCCGAGCGGGACCGGTCGGCCGGGTACCGGGCGATGATCTCCCGCGCCCGCTCCCGCGTCTGGTCAGTGAAAGTCGTCATCGGTCACATCCACCCATCACGGGGTCCAGCGAGGCGCCGCCGGCGATCACGTCGGCGATCAGGCCGCCCTCGGACATCGCCGGGAGGGCCTGGAGGTTGACGAAGCTCGGCTCCCGGTAGTGCACCCGGTACGGGCGGGTGCCACCGTCGGAGACGGCGTGCACGCCCAGCTCGCCGCGGGGCGACTCGATGCCGATGTACACCTGGCCCGGCGGGACCCGGAAGCCCTCGGTGACGAGCTTGAAGTGGTGGATCAGCGACTCCATCGACTGACCCATGATCTTGGCGACGTGCTCCAGCGAGTTGCCCATGCCGTCGACGCCGATGGCGAGCTGGGCCGGCCAGGCGATCTTGCGGTCGGCGACCATCACCGGGCCCGGCTTCAACCGGCCCAGCGCCTGCTCGACGAGCTTGAGCGACTCCCGGATCTCGGCGAGCCGGACCAGGTAGCGGCCCCAGACGTCGCCGTCCGTGTGGGTCGGCACGTCGAACTCGTACGTCTCGTAGCCGCAGTACGGCATGGTCTTGCGCAGGTCCCAGGCGAGGCCGGCGGAGCGGAGCACCGGGCCGGTGACGCCCAGCGCGAGGCAGCCGGTCGCGTCGAGCACTGCGACGTTCGTGGTGCGCTCGATCCAGATCGGCTGGCCGGAGAGGAGGTCCTCGTACTCCTTGAGCCTCTTCGGCATCATCTTGAGGAACCTGTGGATCTTGACGATCGCCTCGTCCGGCACGTCCTGTGCCACGCCGCCCGGCCGGACGTACGCGTGGTTCATCCGCAGGCCGGTGATGCTCTCGAAGATGTCGAGGATGTACTCCCGCTCGCGGAAGCCGTACAGCATCATGTTGATCGCGCCCAGCTCCATGGCCGTGGTGGCCACCCAGACCAGGTGCGAGGCGATCCGGTTCAGCTCCATCATCAGGACCCGGATCGTGGTGGCCCGCTCGGTGATGTCGTCGGTGATGCCGAGCAGCTTCTCCACCGCGAGGCTGTACGCCGTCTCGTTGAACAGCGGCGCGAGGTAGTCCATCCGGGTCACGAAGGTCGTGCCCTGCACCCAGTTGCGGTATTCCAGGTTCTTCTCGATGCCGGTGTGCAGGTACCCGATGACCGACCGCGCCTCGCGGACGGTCTCGCCCTCCAGCTCCAGGATCAGCCGGAGCACGCCGTGGGTGGACGGGTGCTGCGGACCCATGTTCACGACGATCCGCTCGTCGTTGATCGGGTCCGTGCCGGAGACGATCTGGTCCCAGTCCCCACCGGTGACGGTGAAGACCCGACCCTCGGTGGTCTCGCGCTCGGTCGCGTAGTTCGACGTCGTCACTGGTACGACCTCCGTCGGTCCGGCGGCGGAATCTCCGCGCCCTTGTACTCGACGGGGACGCCGCCGAGCGGATAGTCCTTACGCTGGGGGTGCCCCTCCCAGTCGTCCGGCATGAGGATCCGGGTCAGGTTGGGGTGGCCGTCGAAGACGATCCCGAACATGTCGTACGCCTCCCGCTCCTGCCAGTCGGCGGTCGGGTAGACGCTGGTGACGCTCGGCAGGTGCGGGTCCTCGGCGGACACCGCAGCCTCCAGCCGCACCCGGCGGCGGTACGTCATCGAGGTGAGCTGGTAGACCACGTGCAGCCGACGCTCGTCGGCGCCCAGGTAGTCCACCCCGGACACCGAGGAGCACAGCTCGAAGCGCAGCGCGAGGTCGTCCCGCAGCACCTGGCAGACCTCGGCGATCCGCTCCGGGCGGATGTGCAGGGTCAGCTCGCCCCGGTCGACCACGACCTTCTCGATCGCGTCGCCGAACGCCGGGTAGGCCTCCTCCAGCGCGTCGCGGACCTCGTCGAAGTAGCCCCCGTACGGCCGGGGGGTCTCCTCGACGGGCTGGCGCGGGCGGACCAGGCCCCCGAAGCCGGAGACGTCGCCCGTGCCGTGGATGCCGAACATGCCCTGCCCGGCCGGGCTGGCCGGCGGGTGCTCGGCGGGCGCGCCGCTGCTGGCCCCGGCCGGCGTCACCGGCACCGGCAGGCCACCGGCGTTCGGCTTGTCGGAAGCTACGCTCACTTGATACCCCCGTGCGGGTGGAGGTGGTTCTGGGCCTTCATCCAGTTCTCGATCCGCAGCTGCTCCTCGCGCCCCTCGCGAACCGCCTTGGTCCACTCGGCGCGGCGGGCCTTGTCACTGCGGTACGACGACGGCATCGAGCCGTACGGGACGACCGGCACGTCGCCGCGCGCCAAGCGGGCCTCGTGCATCTTGCGCCCGTTCGGGCCCAGCGGCTCGTGCATGACCTTCTCGCGGAGCTTGAGGATCGCGTCGATGAGCATCTCCGGCCGGGGCGGGCAGCCCGGGAGGTACATGTCGACGGGCACGATGTGGTCGACGCCCTGCACGATGGCGTAGTTGTTGAACATGCCGCCGCTGCTGGCGCAGACGCCCATCGAGAGCACCCAGCGGGGCTCGGCCATCTGGTCGTAGATCTGGCGCAGGACCGGGGCCATCTTCTGGCTCACCCGGCCGGCCACGATCATCAGGTCCGCCTGCCGGGGCGAGGCCCGGAAGACCTCCATGCCCCAGCGGCCCAGGTCGTAGTGCGGGCCACCGGCGGCCATCATCTCGATGGCGCAGCAGGCCAGGCCGAAGGTGGCGCCCCAGAAGGACGTCTTCCGCGACCAGTTGACCAGCGTCTCCACGGAGGTGAGCAGGACGCCGGCGGGAAGCTTCTCCTCGATACCCATCTGCGTGTCTCCCTCAGTCCCAGTCCAGGCCGCCGCGCCGCCACACGTAGGCGTATGCGACGAAGACCGCGACGATGAACAGGACCATCTCCACGAAGCCGAAGATCGGCAGGGCGTCGAACGAGACCGCCCAGGGGTAGAGGAAGATGATCTCGATGTCGAAGACGATGAAGAGCATCGCCGTCAGGTAGAACTTGATCGGGAACCGGCCGCCCCCGACGGGCTGCGGGCTGGGTTCGATGCCGCACTCGTACGCCTCGAGTTTGGCCTTGTTGTACCGGCGCGGGCCGGTGATGCGGGCGGCGGCCACGGAGAACAGCGCGAACGCCGCGGCGAGGGCGAACAGCCCGATGATGGGTGCGTAAGGCGAGAGCGTCATTGTGGTCTCCTGCTCGTCCTTCCCTGCCCTCGGCGGTGGTTGGCCAAAATCACACTATTCACGTCCCTCACGACGGCTGTCGGCGGGGTCGATCCCTGTCCGACCTGCGGTCCTCGTCGACCGTCCGGCCGAAGCCCCACACTCGTCGACAACCTGCGGGGCTCGCGCACTCCTCGCGTTACACGGCTGGCGCCGCCTTCGTCATCGCGTTGATGACCCGGTCCATCGCGTCCCCGCCGCGCGGGTCGGTCAGGTTGGCCAGCAGCTTGAGCACGAAGCGCATCAGGGCTGGATGCGGCATGCCGTGCTTGGTGGCCATCCGCATGATCTCCGGACGGCCGATCAGCTTCACGAAGATCCCGCCGAGCCGGTAGTAGCCGCCGAACCGGGCCTTCAGTTCCTGCGGGTACGCCATCAGCGCCCGCTCCCGCTCGGCCCCGGCCGGCCGGGCGAGGGCCTGCACCGCGATCTCCGCGGCCAGTTCGCCGGACTCCATCGCGTACGCGATGCCCTCGCCGTTGAACGGGTTGACCATGCCGCCGGAGTCGCCGACCAGCATGACGCCGCGGGTGTAGTGCGGCACCCGGTTGAAGCCCATCGGCAGCGCCGCGCCGAGGATCGGCCCCTCGGCGTTCGCCTCGTCGGTCATCCCCCAGTCCTCGGGGGTGTTGGCCAGCCAGTCGGTGAGCAGCCGCCGGTAGTTGGTCTTGCCGAAGGCGGTCGAGGAGTTGAGCACGCCGAGGCCGACGTTGACCCGCCCGTCACCGAGGCCGAAGATCCAGCCGTACCCGGGGAGCAGGTTGTCGCCGCTGGCCTTGCTGCGCAGCTCCAGCCACGACTCCAGGTAGTCGTCGTCGTGTTTGGCCGGCGAGCGGTAGTACCGCCGGACGGCCACCCCGATCGGCCGGTCCTCCCGCTTGGCCAGCCCGAGGGAGAGCGGGAACCGGCCGGAGACGCCGTCCGCGGCGACCACCAGCGGGGCGCGGAAGGTGGCGGGCTCCTTGTCCGGGCCGACCTCGGCCTCCACCCCGACCACCCGGTTGTCGGCGTCGAGCACCGGACCGACCACGTTGACGTTGGTGCGCAGCTTCGCCCCGGCCGAGACGGCGCGCTGGGCGAGCAGGTCGTCGAAGTCGAGCCGGGTGCGGACCAGGCCGTAGTTGGGGAAGCTGGCCAGGTCCGGCCAGTCCAGCTCCAGGCGGACGCCGCCGCCGATCACCCGCAGGCCCCGGTTGTGCAGCCAGCCCGCCTCGGGCGAGGTGTCCACGCCCATCCGGATGAGCTGCCGGACGGCGCGCGGGGTCAGCCCGTCGCCGCAGACCTTCTCCCGGGGGAACTCGGTCTTCTCCAGCACCAGCACCCGCACGCCGTGCTGCGCCAGGTGGTACGCCGTCGCCGAGCCACCAGGGCCGGCGCCCACGACGATCACGTCGGCGTCGTTCTCCACCGCGGTCATCTGGGCCTCCTCCCGAGCGCTCGTGAAATCCTTCACAAGCCAGTCGGATGGAGTCTATGACCGACGTTACGTCCCTGCCTGGTTAGGTGGCCCTAACTTGCCGAGGTGAGAGCCGCCGGGCTCCACAAAGGGGTCAAAACGGCGCGGAGGTGGGTTCGTCCAGACCCGCATCGACCCTGATGGCCTCCGGCAGGTGGTCACGCAGGGCGCCGCCGGCCGCGCGGTCCAGGGCCGCCAGCACCTCCGCCACCACTTGACGGACGTCGGCCGGGTCGACCCCCGCCAGCTCCCTGAGCTGGGCGACGAGTTCCGCGGCGTCCTCGCTCGACGTCGCGCGCGCCGGCTCTGCTCCCGTCATGGAGCGAGCTTACCGGGCAAAGTGGACTAATTCCGCGCATTCGGGAAACGCGTCGCGGTCGGAACGACTCGGTCACGAACCGTGCGTCAGTCGGAACGACTCAGTCGCGGACCGCGCGGTGCAGGGCGACCACGCCGCCGGTGAGGTTGCGCCAGGCCACCCGGCCCCAACCCGCCGCGCCGATCCGCGCCGACAGGGCGGGCTGGTCCGGCCAGGCCCGGATCGACTCGGCGAGGTAGACGTACGCGTCCGGGTTGCTGGACACCGTGCGGGCCACCGCCGGCAGGGAACGCATCAGGTACGACAGGTAGACCGTGCGGAACGCCGGGTTGACCGGGGTGCTGAACTCGCAGACCACCAGCCGGCCGCCGGGCCGGGTGACCCGGGCCAGCTCGCGCAGGGCCGCGTCGGTGTCCGACACGTTGCGCAGCGCGAAGGAGATGGTCACCGCGTCGAAGCTGGCGTCCGCGAAGGGCAGCCGCAGCGCGTCCCCGGCCAGCAGCGGCACCGTGGGACGGGACCGCTTGCCGGCGTGCAGCATGCCGAGGGAGAGGTCCGCACCGACCGCGTACGCGCCGGACTGGGCCAGTTCCTCGGTCGAGACGCCGGTGCCCGCGCCGACGTCCAGCACCCGGTCGCCGGGGCCGAGCCCGAGAGCAGCCCGGGTGGCCCGCCGCCAGAACCGGTCCTGCCCGAAGGAGAGGACGGTGTTGGTCAGGTCGTAGCGGGCGGCCACGCCGTCGAACATCGCGGCGACCTCGTGCGGCTGCTTGTCCAGGCTGGCGCGCTGGCCCTGCGGGGTAAGGCTCACCCCTCCACTCTGCCAGCCGGCACCCCGCTGACCGATGCCGGGGCGGCGCGGAGCGGAGGTACGCGGACGGGCGGGGTGGTCGCCCACCCCGCCCGTCCCGTCACGTCGGACGCGTCAGTCGTTCCCGACGGTCAGTGGTTCGACTTCTCGTCCCCCGGGGTCACCAGCAGCACCCGGCGGCGACGGGAGAGCACCAGCAGCGCCCCGCCGGCCAGCAGCACAGCGCCGCCGATGCCGCCGATCAGCCCGGCCTGCACGCCGGTCACCGGGAGCCCGCCGCCACCGCCACCGCCGGTGCCCGGCGAGGTGGTCGCGCTCGGCTCACCGGACGGGCCCGCGGTCGGGGTGCCGGTCGGCGTCGGGGTCGGGGTGGGGGTGGGCTGGGCGGACAGGTCCACGAAGACGTCGAAGACGGCCTGGTTGTCGACCTCGTCCGTCTCGGTGAAGGCGCGACGCTGGGCCGCCGAGGCGACCTGCGGCTCCGACTCGGGAGCGCCCTGCGCCTCGTCCAGCCCGTACGCGAAGAGTTCACCGATGCGCAGCACCGGCTGGTCGGCGTCGTCGGCGACCTTCACCCGCACGTCGTCGGTGTAGTACTCGCCCGGCCGGATCACCGCGCCGGTGTCCTCGCAGAACGCCTGGGCCAGGCCGCCGATCTCCTGCTCGACGCAGTTCTCGGGCAGCTTCGCGAAGCTGACCTTGGCCGGCAGGGTGATGGCGTAGAAGACGCCGGTCGCCCGGCGGCTGCCGTCGTTGTAGATCGCCCAGTCCAGCGGGGCGGTCCCACCGCGCGGAATCGGCTTCAGGTCCGGCTCGTTGCTCTGCGCGCCGTCGACCACGACGTTGGCGTACCCGTCCTGCACCCAGGAGGTGAGGTCGTAGCCGGGGCGGGTGACGGTGACGTCGACGGTCTCGCTGTTGTCGCCCGTGTTCGGGTCGGCGGTCGCCGAGGCGACCGTCACCTTCAGCGCGCCGCCCTTGCCCCGGCCGCCGGCGCTGAACAGCGGGATGCCGAAGTCCTCGCTCGTGCCGCCGGCCAGGTCGCCGAGCAGGCAGGTGAAGGCGGTGCCGGAGACGTCGCAGCCGTCGGGGACGACGAAGCCGACCCGCTTGGTCAGGCCCTTCGTCTCCACGGTGACCCGGACGTCGCGGGCCGCGACCGAGCTGCGGGTGTTGTCGACGGTGAACTTGAACGGCTTGGCCTTGGCCGCCTCGACGCCCCTGGCCAGGTTCTGGCTGAGCGGGACCAGCGCCAGGTCGGCCTGGTCGGCCGCCTGGGCCGGGGCTGCCACGGTGGCCAGGCCGCCGGCGGCCAGCAGCGCCACGGCGCCGACACGGGCCAGGGCCGAACGGTGGAACGAGGTCATTGATCCCCCGGGGTTAGGGAAGGAGGAGGGTTTTTGCGGAACCGAGCGGACGTTATCCGAGGTAGATCGATTGCGCCAGGAGCCGGCACGGCAATTCATCCGTCCGGCCCCGCCCGTCAAGACGGTGGGGGCGGGATGGTCGACCATCCCGCCCCCACCGCCGCGCTCTATATGAACGGCCCCCACGGACCGATGGAGGACTGTGCCTCGGACCACGTCGCGGGGGACGTTAGCGACCCGCGCTGGCCTGCGCGACCCTTTCGGACGACAAGACGCACACCAGGTCCGACAGGCCGAGCAGAACTGTCCGGACCGCCGATCGGCTCACTGGCCGACCGGCCGGTGAGCGCTCGCCCAGCGTGTCCGCCGGTGCGCGGTGGGTCAGTTGGCCTCGACCAGCGGCAGCGGCCGGCCCGCCCCGCCGCCCGGCATGGCGATCGACGAGAAGTGCGAGACCACCCGGTCGTCGGTCGGGTCGTCGGCCGGGGTGCGGTGCACCGCGAGCCGGCGGTAGAGGGTGTCCCGCTGGGCCGGGATGCGGTCGGCCGAGCGGATCATGCCGATCAGCTCGTGCAGGTTGGAGCGGTGCCGGGCACCGGCCGAGGAGATGACGTTCTCCTCCAGCATGATCGAGCCGAGGTCGTCCACCCCCATGTGCAGGGCGAGCTGGCCGACGTCCTTGCCGGTGGTCAGCCAGGACGCCTGGAGGTGCGGGACGGTCTCGAAGAACAGCCGGGCCGTCGCGACCAGCCGCAGGTACTCCAGCGTGGTGGCCTGCGTGCGGCCCTTGAGGTGGTTGTTCTCCGCCTGGTACGTCCACGGGATGAACGCCCGGAACCCGCCGGTACGGTCCTGCACGTCGCGGATCATCCGCAGGTGCTCGATCCGCTCGGCGTTGGTCTCGCCGGTGCCCATCATCATCGTCGCGGTCGACTCCAGGCCCTGCCGGTGGGCCAGCTCCATGACCTCCAGCCAGCGCGCGCCGGACTCCTTGAGCGGCGCGATCGCCTTGCGCGGCCGGTCCGGCAGCATCTCGGCGCCGGCGCCGGCGATCGAGTCCAGCCCGGCCGCCTTGATCCGGGCGATGGCCTCGTCGAGGCTCACGCCGGAGACCTTGGCCATGTGCAGGATCTCGCTCGGACCGATCGAGTGGATGGCGAGCTGCGGGTAGGCCTTCTTCACCGAGGAGAACAGTTCCTCGTAGTACTCCACGCCGTAGTCGGGGTGGTGGCCACCCTGGAGCATGACCTGGGTGGCGCCCAGCTCGACCGCCTCGCCGCAGCGGCGCAGGATCTCCTCGGTCGGGTGGGTCCACCCGTCCTTGTGCTTGGGGGCGCGGTAGAAGGCGCAGAACTTGCACGCCGTCACGCAGACGTTCGTGTAGTTGATGTTGCGGTCGATCAGGTACGTGACGATGTCGTCGGGGTAGCGCCGCCGACGCACCGCGTCGGCCGCCTCGCCGAGGGCGTGGAAGGGCGCCTCGGTGTAGATCAGCAGGGCCTCCTCGGGCGTGATCCGCCCGCCGTCCGCGCCGCGCTGCAGGATGTCGTCGATCTCCCGGCTCACCGTCACCCCTCCGAGGGTACGCCGACCCCCATCCAGGCCCCCAGTGGTGCGCCGGACCGTGACCCATCCCCCATCTTCCCGCCCCACAAGCCCACGCTCAGATCGTGGACAGTTTCCGTCAGCAGCGGACGGAACCTGTCCAAGGTCTACGGGGGGCAGGACTGGGTGCGATCGGGGTTACCCGAAACACATAGAAACCCTACGATGCTTTCATGATCAATGAGCCCTCATTTCCTCCGAAGAACCCGGTCCGGCGGCGCACCCTCGTCGGACTGGTCCCGCTGGTGGCCGGCGGCCTACTCCTCGCCGCGACGGCCCAGCCCTCCAGCGCGGCCACCCCCGCCGACGCAGCCGACCCCGCGCCGGAGTGTCTCGCCGACCTGATCACGGGCTGATGGCCACCATCCCCTGGCTCGCCGACGTGC
The DNA here is from genome assembly GCF_045040215.1 of Micromonospora sp. NBC_01412. Taxonomy (NCBI): domain Bacteria; kingdom Bacillati; phylum Actinomycetota; class Actinomycetes; order Micromonosporales; family Micromonosporaceae; genus Micromonospora; species Micromonospora sp. NBC_01412. Next base: position 3,419,079 of record NZ_CP109528.1, on the reverse strand, counting down.
TCCGCGGCGCCGGCGTCACCGTGGTCGAACAGGGCAACTGGCTCGGCCGGGTCGCCGGCAGCTCGTTCGCCCCGATCGGCGTGCTCTGGCACCACACCGCGGCCACCTCCAGCGCCGCCAACCCGCACCCCGCCCTGAACATCTGCATCAACGGCCGGTCCGACCTGCCCGGCCCGCTCTGTCAGGCGCTGGTCGACTACAACGGCGTCTTCCACGTCATCTCGGGCGGACGGGCCAACCACGCCGGCGTCAGCCGGGGCAGCGGCCCCATCCCGGCCGGCGACGGCAACACCCTGATGGTCGGTTGGGAGATCGACTACAACGGGGTCAACCAGGCCATGACCGGCGCCCAGTACTCCGCCTCGGTGCTCGCGACCGCCGCCGTGCTGCGGCGGCTCGGCCGGGATGCCAGCCACGCCCGGGGCCACCGGGAGACCAGCACCAGCGGCAAGATCGACCCCTCCTTCATCGACCTCGACTCGATGCGCGCCGACGTGGCCCGCCAGCTCGCCGGCAACCCGCCCCTCGACCTCACGGAGAACGACATGAAGCTGATCCAGTCCACCAACCGAGGCATCGCGCTGGTCGGCCCCGGCTACTTCCGCCAGCTCAGCAACAACGAGGAGGTGACGGCCGCCGTCGCGCTGGTCGGCAACCCCCTGATCGGCAACGACCGCCAGTTCGACCTGTGGCGCAGCATCGCCTTCGACGGCCAGGTCAAGGCCCCGTCGGCCTGACACCGACGATGAACACCTACACCCGCCGCCAGGCGCTCGCCCTGGCGTCCACCGGAGCCGCCCTGGCCGCCACGGGCGTCGGGCTGTCCCAGGCTGCCTCCGGCGAGCCGGCCCAGGCAGCCTGCTCGTCGATCCCACCGAACGCCGACGACGCCGTCCTGACCGCCGTATACCAGGTCGCCACCGGGCTGTCAGCCAACGAGCGGGTGCTGCTCGCCGGCTTCGAGGCGGGCTGGGTGGAGTCGCGGATGAACAACCTGCCCTGCGGCGACTCCGACTCGCTGGGCGTGTTCCAGCAGCGCCCCTCCCAGGGCTGGGGCACCCCCGCGCAGATCATGAACGTGTCGTACGCGGCCAACTCGTTCTTCGTCCGGGCGATCCCGCTGGCCGCCGCCAACCCCGGCTGGTCTGCCGGGCGGGTGGCGCAGGGCGTACAGCGCTCCGCCTTCCCGGACCGCTACGACGCCGCGCAGGCCACCGCGCAGGCACTCATCGCCCGGGCCCGCGGGCTGACCCCACCCCCGCTCGACCTCTGGAAGGACGACATGAGGCTGATCCAGTCACCCGGCCGGGGCATCGCCCTGGTCGGTGCCGGCTACTTCCGCCAGCTCAGCAACACGGAGGAGGTGACGGCCGCCGTCGCGCTGGCCGGCAACCCCCTGGTCGGCAACGACCGCCAGTTCGACCTGTGGCGCAGCATCGCCTTCGACGGCCAGGTCAAGGCCCCGAGCTGACGCCCACGCGGGTGGCGGGGCTCGGGAAGGATGGCGGGATGCTGTTGCTCGTACCCGCCGACCCGCTCCGGCCCCGCTGCCCGGAACCGCACTTCGCGCCGGAGGCGACGACCGCCCGGGAGGCCGGCGTGCCGGTCGCGGTCGTCGACCACGACGCGCTCGCCCGGGGTGACGCCGACGCCGCCCTGCGACAACTGCCCGAGGAGACCGAGGCGGTCTACCGCGGCTGGATGCTCCGCTCCGAGCGGTACGCCGCCTTCGCGGACGCGCTGGCCGTGCGGGGCGTCACGCTGCGCACCGGCGCCGAGCAGTACCGGCGGGCGCACGAACTGCCTGGCTGGTACCCGGAGCTGAGGTCCGTGACGCCGGCCACGACGTGGACCGTGGGGGACGGGCGGGACGCGTTCGACCGGGCCCGCGCCACGCTGGGCGACGGCCCGGCCGTGCTCCGCGACTACTGCAAGTCGATGAAGCACCACTGGGACGAGGCGGCCTTCATACCCGACCTGGCCGACCCCGAGGCCGCCTGGGCGGTGGCCCGCCGCTTCCGGCAGCTCCGCGAGGACGACTTCGTGGGCGGTTTCGTGCTGCGCAGCTTCGAGCTGTTCACCTCGGCGGAGGTGCGGACCTGGTGGCGGGACGGCCGGTGCGTGCTGATCGGCCCGCACCCGGACACCCCGGACCGACCCCCCGCCGTCGACCCCGACCTGACCGCCGTCGCGCCGCTGGTGGCCGGCCTGGGACTGCCCTTCGTCACGGTCGACCTGGCGCTGCGCGACGACGGGGAGTGGCGGGTGATCGAGCTGGGGGACGGCCAGGTGAGCGACCGGCCCACCACCGTAGACCCGGCACGCCTGCTCACCCCGCTGCTGGCCTGAGCGCAGCCGGCGGCGGGGGTATCGGGGCGGTCACCTGCCGCCGGGCGATCAGGCCCGATTCGGTACGCCGACAAGAAAGGCGGCCCAGGAGGTGGGGTCGGTCGAAGGCCAGCACCGGCCCGGCCGGGTCCTTCGAATCGCGTACGGCGACCGCCCGCGCCGGCGTGGCCACCTCCACACGCAGTTGGCGTTGGAGCCGCTGCGGGTGGGCTTGCGCCAAATCACGCCGGACAGCTCAGGGGTGGTCATCCTCGGCCCTGGGTCGATGAAGATCGTCGGCCGGCGGAACCGGGTCCGTCCGGGCAGTGCGAGAACCCCGGCCGCCTGGTAGCGCGCCGAATGGGAGCGCAGGCAGCACCGTTTCAGAAGGTCATCGAAGTTCTCGAACCGAGGCCGGGGCCCTCATGCCATGCACCACGACCAGGAGCGCCATTTTCGACGCCAGGCCGCGCCATGACTGACCGCGCGGGAGATCTTGGAACGAAATGGCCCCTGGAGGGGCCGTTTGCTACCAAGATCTCCGGTTATCCTAAGGTGTGGAACGGAATTCCCGGAAAATGGAGGAACAGCCCGGGCCCCACCTCGCCACGACGACCGGTACCTGGCAACGGTCAACAGGTCCGTGTGGCGGTGGGGTGTTGGTCTCGGTGAGCCGGGGCAGGTCAGGCGTCGTAGTCGACCGTGAGCGTTTCGGTGACCGGGCTGGACTGGCAGGTCAGGACGTATCCGGCCGCCACCTCGTCCGGCTCCAGGGCGTAGTTGCGGGCCATCGTCACCTCGCCGTCGACCACCTTCGCCCGGCACGTCGAGCAGACCCCGCCCTTACACGCGTACGGCAGCTCGCCGCGCACCCGCAGCGCCGCGTCGAGGACCCGCTCCTCACGGCCCATGGTGAAAGACGACGACCGGCCGTCGAGCAAGATCGTCACCTCCGCCCCGGCGCCGGGCCGGTCCGCCGGGCGGCGCGGGGGCGCGGGGGCCTCGGCGACGTGGAACAGCTCCGTACGCACCGCCGACTCCGGCACGCCACGCTCCGCCAGCACCGCCTTCGCGTCGACCACCATCCCGTACGGGCCGCAGAGGAACCACTCCTCGATCGCGTCACCCGGCACGATGGTCTCCAGCAACCAACCCAGCCGCCCGGTGTCGATCCGCCCCGACAGCAGCGGCGACTCGCCCTGCTCGCGGGAGAGCACATGCACCAGGTGCAGCCGGGTCGGGTACCGGTCCTTCAGGTCCGCCAGCTCCTCGGCGAACATCACCGAGTTCGCCGAGCGGTTGCCGTACACCAGGGTGAAGGTGCTGGCCGGCTCGACGGCCAGGGCGGTGGCGACCAGCGCGAGCACCGGGGTGATGCCGGAGCCGGCGACCACCGCGCCGTAGCGGCGGACCCGGTCCGGCGCGAACGCCGTGGTGAAGTGCCCGAGCGGGGGCAGCACCTCGACGGTGTCGCCGCCGCGCAGGGCGCCGCAGGCGTAGGTGGAGAACGCGCCACCTGGGCTCTCCCGCACCCCGATCCGCAGCCGGCCGTGCCGGGCCAGGTCGTCGGGCGTCGAGCAGATCGAGTACGACCGCCGCACGTCCACGCCGTCCTCCCCGACGCGCCGCACGGTGAGGTGCTGGCCGGCGCGGAACGCGAAGGTCTCCCGCAGCTCCTCGGGCACGGCGAAGGTGATCGCCACGGCGTCGGCGGTGAGCCGGTCGACGGCGACGACGGGCAGCGGGTGGAAGGCCGGCCGGCGACGGACCGGGCGGGTGATCGTGACAGTCACAGCGCCTTCAGGTGGTCGAAGGGTTCGGAGCAGGAACGGCAGCGCCAGAGCGCCTTGCAGGCGGTGGAGCCGAACCGGCTGATCTGCTCGGTCTCCGGGGAGCCGCAGCGCGGGCAGCGGACGGCGAGGGTCAGCGGCACGACCGGACCGGACCGGACCGGGGCGGGCGGGGCGATGCCAGCGCCGGCGAGCTTCGCCCGACCGGTCTCGGAGATCCAGTCGGTGCTCCACGCCGGGCTGTAGACGGTGCGGACCTCGGCGTCGGGGTGCCCGGCGGCGGCGAGCGCCCGGCGGATGTCGGCGCGGATCATGTCCATCGCCGGGCAGCCGGTGTAGGTGGGGGTGATGGTCACGGTCACCCGGCCGGTGGCCGGGTCGGAGTCGACCGCCCGCAGGATGCCGAGCTCGTCGATGGTGATCACCCGGATCTCCGGGTCCATCACCGCCGCCACGGCCTCCCTCGGACTCACCACTTCGCCCCCGGGTGGGCGCGGTGCAGCACCTGCATCTCGGTGAGCAGGTACGACAGGTGCTCGGTGTGCAGGCCGTCCCGTCCGCCGGCCGGCGCCCAGCCGTCCGCCGGCCGGGCCAGCGTGGCCTCGGCGAGCACCGGGTCCACGGCGGCGTCGAACGCCGCGCGCAGGGTGGTCGGGTCGACCGGCGCGCCCGGGAACGGCGCGAACAGCTCGTGGACGTACGGCCAGACCTGGTCGACGGCGGCCTGCATCCGGCGGTGCGACTCGGCGGTGCCGTCGCCGAGCCGCCGCACCCAGAGCGAGGCGTGGTCGAGGTGGTACGCGGACTCCTTGCGCGCCTTCGCACCGATCGCCGCGAGCCGCTCGTCGGCGCAGCCGGCCAGCGCGGCGTACAGCGGGAGCTGGTACGCCGACAGGAAGAACAGCTTCGCCACGGTCACCGCGAAGTCGCCGTTGGGCAGCTCGACCAGCAGGCAGTTGCGGAACTCCCGGTCGTCGCGCAGGTACGCGAGCGCGTCCTCGTCCCGGCCGGCGGCCTCCAGCTCGCCCGCGTACGTGAGCAGCAGCCGGGCCGCACCGAGCTGGTCGAGGGCGACGTTGGCCAGCGCGACGTCCTCCTCCATCTCGGGGGCGCGGGTGGTCCACTCGCCGAGCCGCTGCGCGGCGATCAGCGCGTCGTCGCCGAGGGCGAGGGCGAAGCCGAAGGGGCCGTTCACAGGTGGGCCACCCCGTCCGGGACCTCGTAGAAGGTGGGGTGGCGGTAGACCTTGTCGGCGGCCGGGTCGAAGAAGGCGTCCTTCTCGTCCGGGCTGGACGCGGTGATCGCGCCGGCCGGCACCACCCAGATGGAGACGCCCTCCTGGCGGCGGGTGTACAGGTCCCGGGCGTTGTGCAGGGCCAGTTCGGCATCGGGGGCGTGCAGGCTGCCGACGTGGGTGTGCGCCAGCCCGCGTCGGGCCCGCACGAACACCTCCCAGAGCGGGGACTGCTCGGTCATGCGGCCACCTTCTCCTTCTTCTCCGCCTGCTTGGCGGCGTACGCCGTGGCCGCCTCGCGCACCCAGGCGCCGTCGGCGTGGGCGTGCCGGCGGTGCTCCATCCGCTGCCGGTTGCACGGCCCCTGGCCCTTGATCACCCGCATCAGCTCGTCGTAGTCGGGCTGGGTGTAGTCGTACGCCTGCCGCTCGTCGTTCCAGCGCAGGGCGGGGTCGGGCAGGGTGAGGCCGAGGATCTCGGCCTGCTGCACACACATGTCGACGAAGCGCTGCCGCAGCTCGTCGTTGGAGAACCGCTTGATCTTCCACGCCATCGACTGGGCGGAGTGGGTGGAGTCGCCGTCCGGCGGGCCGAACATGGCCAGCGACGGGTACCACCAGCGGTCGACCGCGTCCTGTGCCATCGCCTTCTGGTCGGGGGTGCCGTGGGCCAGGATGTGCAGGATCTCGTAGCCCTGCCGCTGGTGGAACGACTCCTCCTTGCAGACCCGGATCATCGCGCGGGCGTACGGCCCGTAGGAGCAGCGGCACAGCGGGACCTGGTTGACGATGGCCGCGCCGTCCACCAGCCAGCCGATCACGCCCACGTCCGCCCAGGTCAGCGTCGGGTAGTTGAAGATCGAGCTGTACTTCTGCCGCCCGTCGAGGAGGAGCCGCACCAGCTCGTCCCGGCTGATGCCGAGGGTCTCCGCGGCGGCGTACAGGTAGAGGCCGTGCCCGGCCTCGTCCTGCACCTTGGCCAGCAGGATCGCCTTGCGCTTGAGCGAGGGTGCCCGGCTGATCCAGTTCCCCTCCGGCTGCATCCCGATGATCTCGGAATGCGCGTGCTGGGCGATCTGCCGGATCAGCGTCTTCCGGTACGCCTCGGGCATCCAGTCGCGGGGCTCGATCTTCTGGTCGGCGTCGATCACGTCGGCGAAGTACGCCTCCAGGTCGGTGTCCGGGCCGGCGGTGCCGCCGCGCCGCCGGGCGGCCGCCTCCCGCAGCGCCGCCTCCGCCGCCTCCACCTCGCCGAGCAGGCCGCCGCCGGGCGCGTCGTCCGGAGCGGAGAAGTCGTTGCCATACATGGCAGCAAGTGTTACAGCTCGCCACTTCTAGCACCAGAGGGTGTCACAGGTTTCCGAAGACACCTTCCGTCACGAACAGTCACTCCCGGTGTCGACGCAGGTCGAGTCGGGGTATGACATGGGTCACCAAACAAAGGTGAAAGCCGCCAAGAGCGGCGAAGCGGTCCATTATCCCGCCTTCATAGCAACCTGACAGGCGTCGGATCCTGGCGTCAGGGCCATCCGGAAGTAGACTTTGCCGGTCACACCGATCGGCTGCCGACGATTGCCAGCGCCAGACGAAGGCCACTTCCCCCGGCCTCGGCGATCAAGCCGACCCTTTCGGAAAACGATCGGGCCCCCCGGCCCTGACATCTGGAGTTCATCCACTCATGCGACCTCGCGTGGCCATGGTGCTCGCCGTCGTGGCGGTCCTCCTCGGCAGCGCCATGCTGGTTCCCGCCGCGTACGCCCGGCTCTCCGACGACGACACCGGCGGATCCGGCGGGGGCGCGCAGAGCGTGGCGGCCCCCGAGCCGACCGCCCCACCGCCGCCGACCCTGGCAGCCGGCCCGGTCTCGATGAATTTTTCCGGTGAGTTCTTCTCCTGGGCCCTGATGGACCGGACCACCGGCACCATCTCCGGCTCGAAGAACCTGGCCTCGACCAACTCCACCGAGTCGATGATCAAGTCCTGGTTCGCCGCCGACTACCTGCGGCAACTCGGCGACAAGCCGCTGTCCGCCGAGCGAAGGAAGCAGATCACCACGGCGATCCGGGACAGCAACGACGACGCGGCCAACGCGCTGTACGCGGCAGTCGGCAAAGCCGCGACGATCAAGCGGATGATCAGCACCTGTGGGCTGACCGACACCAAGTCCGGCAACGTGCCCGGCTACGTCGGATGGTGGAGCTTCACCCGGATGTCACCCCGGGACGCGGTCCGGCTCGGCGACTGCGTCGCCGACGGCACGGCCGCCGGCCCCAAGTGGACGTCATACCTGCTGGACGAGATGAGCAAGGTTCGCGGCAGCATCAAGGAGCAGCAGCTGAAGTCCGGCGGCGGCAAGTGGGGCATCGTCGACGGCCTGCCGGCCGAGATCAAGGCGCAGGGCCCGGTCAGTATCAAGAACGGCTGGACGCCGTTGAACTACGACGGGAACTGGCACGTCAACTGCCTTGCGGTCACCAAGAAGTGGAGCCTCGCCGTCATGCTGCGCTACCCACAGAAGAGCGGTCTGCCCTACGGCGCGAAGGTCTGCGCCAGCGTGGCGACCCAACTGGTCACCCCGCAGCCGGGCGCCGCGCTCAAGGTGCCGCAGCAGCCGGTCGGGAAGCTCTGATGGCGGGCAACCGCCGGGCCCCCGGCGGGGATGCCTCTCCGCTGCGGCTGATCGTGATCGCCGTCGTCCTGATCGGGCTGGTGCTGGTGTCGCTGCGGCTGATGCCCGGCTCCCCGCTGGCCTCGGCCGCCGCCGCCAAGTGGGGTGACCCGTCCGCCCCGGTCGACCGCGCGGCCGCCGAGGCACCGGACCGCAGCTCGCGTCCCAGCCCCACGGCCAGCCCGTCGCCGTCGCCGTCGCTGGAGCCACTGCCGTTCGCCGACAAGCAGATCGACCTCGACATCGAGGGCTGGTACGCCTGGAGCGTGCTGGACACCCGGACCGGAAAGATCATCGGTTCGGAGAACATGGACGAGACCAACACCACCGCGTCGCTGATCAAGGCCTGGATCGTCGCCGACTACCTGCGCCTGGCCGACAAGGCCGGGCAGACGCCGAGCGACGCGAAGCTCGCCGACGCCACCCGGATCATCCGGGACAGCGACAACACCCGGGCCGAGCAGTTCTACAACTCCGTCGGCCGGTCCGCGTCGATCAAGCGGCTGATCTCCATCTGCAAGACCACCGACAGCAGCGTCGCCGCCGACGGGGGCTGGAGCCGGACCGCCCTCTCCCCCCGGGACACCGCGCGACTCGGCGCGTGCATCTCCGACGGTCGCGCAGCCGGCCCGGAGTGGACGAAGTGGCTGATCAACGAGATGCGGCTCGTCCGGGGTGCCGGTGACTTCGGCATCCGCAAGGCGTTCCCCGAGGCGGAGCAGAAGAAGATCGCCATCAAGAACGGCTGGATCGACCGGACCAAGGAGCAGGAGATGCACATCAACTGCCTGGCCATCGGCGACAACTGGACGATGGGCGTGATGGTCCGCTACCCGATCAACATGGGCTACGAGTACGGCATGAAGAACTGCCAGAAGATCACCGAGGCGGTGCTGCGCTCGACCACCTGACGGCAGGCCCCTCGGGCCCGCCCGGTCCGAGTCGGCCGCGCACGCAGGCCGCGCCGTCAGCCGGCGAAGAACTCCGGGCCGCCCTCGGGCAGGGCCGGGGCCTCGCCGATCTCGGCCGCCCGGCGGGCGAACTCCCGCAGGCCGGCCACCTGCCGCTCGCCGAGCGAGAAGTCCAGCGCCCGAAAGTACGTGGCCAGGGTCTCGGCGTCGAACGGCTCCCAGCGGGCGGCGGCCTCGGCGACCTGGTCCAGCTCCGCCAGGCAGAGGTCACGCGAGCGCAGGAACGCCTCGTGCACCTCCTTCACGAGGCCGGGATGAGCCGCGGCGAAGTCCCGGCGGACCGCCCAGACGGCGAAGACCATCGGCAGCCCGGTCCACTCCCGCCAGGCCTGGCCGAGGTCGGTGACCTCCAGGCCACGCCGGGGCGCCTCGTAGAGCGCCCGCAGCGCCACGTCGCCGATCAGCACCCCGGCGTCCGCCTCCAGCAGCATCTGAGTCAGGTCGGGCGGGCAGCGGAAGTACTCGGGGTTCACGCCGTACCGCTCGCCGAGCAGAAGCCGGGCCAGCAGCACGCCCGTGCGGGAGGTCGAGCCGAGGGCCACCCGTCCGTGGTCCAGCTCGGCCAGCGGCCGGGTCGACACCACGTTGACCGAGAGCACCGGGCCGTCGCTGCCCACCGCGAGGCCGGGCAGGAGCAGCAGCTCGTCGGCGTGGCGCAGGTACTCGACGTGCGAGATCGGCCCGATGTCCAGGTCTCCGGCGACGAGCGCGGCGCTGAGCCGGTCCGGCGAGTCCTTGTGCAGGTCGACGTCGATCAGTGCGCCGGAGCGCATCAGGCCCCAGTAGATCGGCAGGCAGTTCAGGAACTGGATGTGTCCGACCCGGGGGCGGGCGATGCGGTCAGCCATGCTTTGACCGTATCCCCGGGGCCGGCCCGGGGCTCAGCGGGCCGCCCCGGGAGTGGCCAATCCCGCACGAGGCGTCGGCGTCCCCGCCGGGCCAGCCGGAGTCTCCCCGGCCTCCGGGACCGGTCCGGCCTCCCGAGCGGCGGCGGCGGCGCGCTCCGCGCGAGCCGCCCGGGCGACCGGGACGGCGAACGCACCGACCGCCAGCGTCCCCGCGAGGCCGCACGCCGCCACCAGCGGTCGGGGCTCGGCCAGCTCCAACAGCAGGCCGCCCGCCGCGAGCCCGAGCATCGAGGCGCCCTGGGTGGCGGCCCCGAGCACGGCGTACGCCCGGCCCAGCGCCACCTGCGGCACCCGGCGCGCCAGCAGCACGTTGGTCAGGACGTTGTCCCCTCCGTTGGCCACCCCGCCGAGCAGCCAGACCGGCACCAGCAGCCACGCGGACGGCACCGCGGCGGAGACCAGCACCGCGACACAGCAGCCGCCGAGCAGGAACAGGCCCGTGCCGAGCAGCCGGCCGTCGTCGGTGAGCCGGCGGGCCAGCGGGGCCAGCGCCCAGGCACCCAGCACGACGCCGAGTGTCCAGGACCCGGTGACCAGCCCGTAGACCGTGGTGGAGCTGCCCAGCGTCTCCCGGATGAAGAACACCTCGATCACGTTGATCGCCCCCACCGCGCCGATCACCCCGGCCAGCGAGGCCACCATCGCGACGAGCAGCGGGTCCCGGCGCAGCCGCCAGCCCCCTGCGGTCGACCCGGCCCCGCGCGTCGCCGGCTCCGCCCCGGGCGTCGGCCCTGCCCCGGGCTTCACCGGGGCGGCGGACCGGGCGCCGCCCCGGCGCGTCCGGATCAACAGGCCGGCGGCGACCAGGACGAGGTAGCTGGCGGCGTCCACGAGCAGCGGCAGGCGGGTGCCGAACCCGCCGACCAGCAGACCGGCCAGCGCGGGGCCGGCGAGCGCGCCGAGGGTGCCGGCGGTCTGGTTGAGGGCACTCGCCCGGGGCAGGTCCGCCGGCCGCACCATTGCCGGCACCAGCGCGGAGAGCACCGGCTGGGTGACCGCGAGGCCGGCCGCGAGCAGCGCCACCAGGCCGATCACCAGGGCCGGGTGCCTTGCGTACGCGAGGGCCAGGCAGATCGCGGCCTGGGCCAGGCCGGCCCCTACCAGCAGGGTGCGGGAGTTCACCCGGTCGGCGAGCCGCCCGGTCAGCGGGGCGAGCGCGACCAGCGGCAGGGTCGCCGCGATCAGCAGCCCCGACACGGCTGTCCCGCCGGCCCCCGCCGACTGCAGGGCCAGGGTGAGGGCGCTCGCCGCGAGGAAATCTCCGCAGCTGGAGACGCCCCGGGCAACGGTGGCGAGCCAGACGTCGGGCCAGCGCGACCGGTCAGACGCGAAGGACATGTTTCGAAAATAATCCTTCACACTTGCCGTTGGCAATCCCCTCCCGCCCCGGCGAGCCCGCTCAATCGATGGGTACCGACCGCCACTGCACCGCGACGGTGCGCGCCTCGGCCGGCGGGTCCGACCGCTGCCAGCGTCGGTACGGCGCCAGCAGGCCCTGGACGGCCTCGTTGAGTGCGCCCAGCTCCTCGGCGGTGAGCAGCAGCACGCTGTCGCTGAACGAGCCGACGGCGTACCACTCCGGGGACTCCTCGGGCGCCCGGCGGAGCCAGTCCCGGGTCCGCTGCGCGTCCCGGGCCATGTGCGCCTCCACGAGGGCCAGTTCGGCGGCCCGCGCCTCGGAGTCGGCCGCCTGGCCCGCCTCCACGTAGTAGGACGGGCTGAACGCCCGCCACACCCGTTCCCGGGCGTCCCCCCGGCTCGGCGCCTGCTCGACCAGGCCGAACCCCGCCAGCGCGCGCAGGTGGTAGCTGGTCGCGCTCGGCGAGAGCCCGACCAGCTCCGCGCACTCGGTGGCGGTGACCCCGCCCGGAAGCGAGCTGAGGTGTTCCATGATCGCGAGCCGGGCCGGGTGGGCCAACGCCCGCATCACCTGCGGATCGCTGATCGTCACCCGCTGCCGCTCGGGCCGTGCCTCGGTCATGGCCCCATGATCCCGGCGCCGGGGCGGCCTGGCCAACCCACGGCCCGTCCCGGTAAACCGCCTGCCGGGTCAGCCGGACGAGGCGTAGACTGTCGCCCCGCCGACGGCCGCGGTGTCGAACACCGCAGCGGACGTCCCCGCGCCGGCCCTTGTGCCGGAAACGCGAGCGGCAGCGTTTGTCCCCCGCGCCGAGGAGTACGTCGGATGACCCTGCACGCCCCCGTTTCACTCGACACCGAACTGGCCGCCGAACGGGCCCACCTGGACGCGTCCCGGGCCGCGCTGGCCCGCATGCGCGAACGGACCGAGGCGCTCTTCGCCACCGGTCACAACGTCGCCGGCGACGCGTACACGGCCGAGATGCTGGGGCGCACCCTGTCCCGCCGCGTCGCCGAGCTGGCCGACCAGCCCGACACCCCGCTGTTCTTCGGCCGGCTCACGTTCGGCGACGAGGAGCACCACGTCGGCCGCCGCCACGTCACCGACGACCTCGGCGAGCCCATGGTGCTGGACTGGCGGGCACCGGTGTCCCGGGCGTTCTACCGGGCCAGCGCCCGCGACCCGCAGGGCGTCACCGTGCGCCGCCGCTTCGGCTTCGACCGCGGCGCGCTGACCAGCTTCGAGGACGAGCGGCTGGACCGGGGCGAGGAGCTGGGCACGGCCAGTCGCATCCTCACCGCCGAGATCGAGCGCCCCCGCGTCGGGCCGATGCGGGACATCGTCGCCACCATCCAGCCGGAGCAGGACGAACTGGTCCGCGCCGACCTGGCCGACTCGATCTGCGTGCAGGGGGCACCGGGCACCGGGAAGACGGCCGTCGGCCTGCACCGGGCGGCGTACCTGCTCTACCTGCACCGGGAGCGGCTGCGCCGCTCCGGGGTGCTGATCGTGGGGCCGAACCGGGCGTTCCTGTCGTACATCGCGGCGGTGCTGCCGGCGCTCGGCGAGGTCGAGGTCGAGCAGGCGACCGTGGAGGACCTGATCGCCCGGGTGCCGGTGCGGGCGGTCGAGGGCACGGCGGTGGCGACCCTCAAACACGATCCGCGGATGGCCGAGGTGCTGCGCCGGGCGGTCGAGTCGCGGATCGCCGCGCCGACCGAGCCGATCATGGTCTCCGACGGGTCGTTCCGCTGGCGGATCGGCCTCGACCCGCTGCACCGGCTGGTCGAGGAGACCCGCCGGGAGGGGCTGCCGTACGCCACCGGCCGGGAGCGGGTCCGGGCGCGGGTGGTCAGCCTGCTGCAACGCCAGGCCGAGGCCCGCCGGGCCGAGTCGCCGGGCGACCCCTGGCTGCGCCGGATGGGGAAGTGTCGCCCGGTCACCGACTTCCTGGACACGGTCTGGCCGGCGCTCACCCCGGAGGGGCTGGTGCACACCCTGCTCGCCGACCCGGCGGCGCTCGCGGCGGCGGCCGACGGCGTGCTCACCGACGCCGAGCAGGCGCTGCTGACCTGGGCTAAGCCGGCCCGCACCCCGAAGGCGGCGAAGTGGACCGCCGCCGACGCGGTGCTCGTCGACGAGGCCGCCGGGCTGCTGGAGCGCCCCGCCGGCTTCGGGCACGTGGTGGTCGACGAGGCGCAGGATCTGTCCCCCATGCAGTGCCGGGCCCTGGCCCGGCGCAGCGAGCACGGGTCGGTCACCCTGCTCGGCGACCTGGCCCAGGGCACCGCCCCGTGGGCCGCCCGCGACTGGCGGGAGTCCCTGGCCCACCTGGGCAAGCCGGACGCGGTGGTGGTGCCGCTGAGCATCGGCTTCCGGGTCCCCGCCGCCGTGGTGGCGTTCGCCAACCGGCTGCTGCCGGCGCTGGAGGTGGACGTGCCCCCGGCCGAGTCGCTGCGCCGCGACGGCGCGCTGGACGTGCGTACGGTGGACGACCTGGCGGGGGCGACGGTGGCCGAGGTGCGGGCGGCGCTGACGCACGACGGCTCGGTCGGCGTGATCGCCACCGACGACGCGGTGGACGGGCTGCGCGCGGCGCTGGCCGATGCGGGAATCGACACCGCGACCGCCGACGACGTGGAGACCGCGGCGCGGGTCATCGTCGTCCCCGCGACGCTGGTCAAGGGCCTGGAGTACGACCACGTCGTGGTCGTCGAGCCGGCCGCGATCGTGGCCGCCGAGCCGCGCGGCCTGCACCGGCTGTACGTGGTGCTCACCCGGGCGGTCTCCCGGCTGACGGTGCTGCACACCGCCCCGCTACCCGCCCCACTGCGCTGAGCCGCCCGCGACGGGTCAGCCGCACCCATTGACTCTGGGCGCTGGCGGAATCCGCCGAAGGCCTCTGTCCCCGGCAGCGCGCGGGGGGTACACCATAGGGCGGCGGCAACTGTCCGCCGGCCAACCCCGAAGGAGCCGTCATGATCCTCGCCCGCGCCGACCAGGCCACCCGCCGGTACGGCGACGTGCTCGCCCTCGACCGGGTCAGCCTCGACGTGCGCGCGGGCGAGTTGGTCGGGCTGCTCGGCCCGAACGGCGCCGGCAAGAGCACCCTGTTGAACCTGCTGGTCGGGCTGCGCCGGCCCACCGCCGGCCGGGTCGAGCTGTTCGGTGGCGATCCACGCGACCCCGCCCACCGCCGGCAGATCGGGGTCACTCCGCAGGAGACCGGCCTGCCCGGCACGCTGCGGGTCGGCGAGGTGGTCGACTTCGTCGCCGCCCACTTTCCGGACCCGGTCCCCCGGGGCGAGCTGCTGGACCGGTTCGGCCTCACCGATCAGGTCCGGCGGCAGACCGGCGGGCTCTCCGGCGGCCAGCGCCGCCGGCTGGCCGTGGCGCTCGCCTTCATCGGCCGGCCCCGGCTGGTGGTCCTCGACGAGCCGACCACCGGGCTGGACGTCGAGGCCCGACACAGCCTCTGGGAGGCGATCCGCAGCTTCCACGCCGACGGCGGCACCGTGCTGCTGAGCAGCCACTACCTGGAGGAGGTGGAGGCGCTGGCGCACCGGGTGGTGGTGATCGGGGAGGGCAGGGTGCTGGCCGACGACACCACCGAGGCGATCCGCGGGGTGGTCGGCGTACGCCGGGTCAGCCTGGTCGCGGCCGACCTGCCGGCGCTGCCCGGGGTGGTCCGGGTCGAGCGCGTCGAGGACCGCACCCACCTGCTCACCACCGACGCCGACCGGCTGGTACGGGCGCTGGTGGCCAGCGGCGCTCCGTTCCACGACCTGGAGGTGCGCCCCACCTCGCTGGAGGAGGCGTTCCTCGCGATCACCGCACCGGGCAGGCATGATGCCGTCCCCGGCGGGACGGGCGCCCCACCGACCGCCACCGATCACGCCGGCCAGCCCGCCACCGCCTGAGGAGACACCGGTTCCCGTGAGACTCGCCCTCGTGCACGCCCGCTACCAGCTCCTGGAGACGATCCGAATCCCGGTGGCGGTCTTCGGCAGCGCCTTCTTCCCCGCCGTGTCGATGCTCTTCTTCGTGGTCCCGTTCGCCGGGGACGATCCGACCGGCGCCACCTACGCCACCGCCGCCATGGTCACCTTCGCGGTGATGAGCGCCAACATCTTCCAGTACGGCGTCGGCGTGGCCGAGGACCGCGCCCAGCCCTGGAACCCGTACACCCGCACGCTGCCGGCCGGGCCGGCGCCGCGCTTCGCGGGCCGGGTGCTCGCGGGGCTGGCGCTGACCCTCCTCTCCCTGCTGCCGGTGGTGGTGATCGCGGCGCTGCTCACCGACGCCCGGATCAGCCCCGGGGCGTTCGGCCTCGCCGTCGCCGCGGTCGCGCTGATCTCGGTGCCGTTCACCCTGCTGGGCCTGGCTATCGGGTACGCGCTGCCGAGCAAGGCGGCGATCGTGGTGGCCCAGGTCGTCTTCTTCCCGCTGGCGTTCGGCGGCGGGCTGCTCTCCGCCCCGGGCAGCGCGCCCGCGTTCGTCGAGACGATCGCGCCGTACCTGCCGACCCGGGGCGCGGTCGAGCTGATGTGGGCGGCGGTCGGTCCCTGGCATCCCGCGCCGCTCTCGGTGGCCATGCTCGGCGTCTGGATCGTGGGGCTGGCGGCGCTCGCCGGGTGGGCGTACCGGCGCGACGAGGGTCGCCGCTTCCACTGACGCGCCCGACGGCACCACGCAGGGGCCGGGCGGTCGACGCCACTCGGGGCAGTTCGTCCCAATTCCGCCCGCCCGGCCCGGCTGCGGTGCCAGGATGCGGGCAGGGCGTCCCGCCGGGGCCGTCCCCTGCGAGAGGGGTCAGCGTGAGCACCGTCCCGCCGGGCACGCCGTGCTGGGCCGACCTGGCCACCCCGGACCTGGCAGGCGCGCGGCGCTTCTACCCGGAGCTGTTCGGCTGGACCGGCCGGATCGCCTCCCAGCCGGAGGCGGCCGGCTACACCACCTTCCTCAAGGACGGCCGGTCGGTGGCGGGCGCCGGGCCACCGGCCACCCCGGACCAGGTGCCGATCTGGTCGACGTACGTGGCGACGGACGACGCGGACCTGGTCACCACCCGGGTGGAGGCGGCCGGGGGGCAGGTGCTGGTCACCCCGTTCGACGTGTTCGACCAGGGCCGGATGGCGGTCTTCGCCGACCCGGCCGGCGCGGTGTTCAGCGTCTGGCAGCCGATGGCTCACCCGGGGGCGGAGCTGTTCAACGCCCCGGGGGCGATGAGCTGGAACGAGCTGGTCACCCCGGACCCGGAGGGCGCGAAGGTCTTCTACGAGCTGGTCTTCGGCTGGCATCCGGAGGAGCAGCCGACGGAACCGGTCACGTACACCGGGTGGCGGCTGGGCGGGCGGGTCGTGGGCGGGATGATTCCGCCGCTGGGCGACGACTTCCCGGCCGATTTGCCGGCGTACTGGACCGTCTACTTCGCCGTGGCGGACGCCGACGCCACCGCCGCCCGGGCCGCCGAGCTGGGCGGCACGATCCTGGTCCCGCCCCGCGACATCCCCCAGGGTCGGCTCGCCGCCCTCCGCGACCCGCAGGGCGCCCTCTTCTCCGTCATCGCCCGCTGAGCTGCGCCGCTACTGCGGACGCAGCCCCGCGACGAGGATGTCGACCAGCCGGCGCGCGTCGTAGCGCGGGTCGCGGCCCGCGCCGATGCAGAGGTTGCCGACGCCGCGCATCAGCTCGTAGGCCGCCACGTCGGGGCGGACTTCGCCTGCTGCGGCCGCGGCGTCGAGCAGCCGGGCGCAGACGGGCACGAGGCGGTCGAGGAAGTAGGCGTGCAGGGCCTCGAAGGCCGCGTCGTCGGAGCGCAGCGCCTCGGCGAGGCCGTGCTTGGTGACGAGGAATTCGACGAAGAGATCGATCCAGCGAGCCAGTGCGACGCACGGGGTGTCGCAGCCGACCAGCAGGGTCGGGCCGGCCTCGGCGCAGGCCTCGACCTGGTGCCGGTAGACGGCGACGACGAGATCCGCCCGCGTCGGGAAGTGGCGGTAGATCGTGCCGACGCCGACGCCGGCGCGGGCGGCGATGTCGCGTACCGGCGCGTTGACGCCGCAGGCGAGGAAGGCCGCGGCGGCCGCGTCGAGCAGGGCCTGCTCGTTGCGCCGGGCGTCGGCCCGCCTCCGCGCGCCTGACGCCCCCGATTCGTCGACGGCCACGGCGTCGCACCCCCTTGTCAAGCGGAACACGGTTCCGTATCGTCTCGGCGGAACGCTGTTCCGCTTCTTCATGATGTCACCCCGAGGGAGAAAGATCATGCCTCACTCAGACCCGGGGGCCGGCGCGCCCGCCCCGGTCGTCTCGGTCGCTCCGGTGGCGCTGCCAGCCCCGGGCCGCGGCGAGGACGTTCAGGTACGAGTCTCAGCGCCCGTGACCGGTCACGAACTGCCTGTCGTCATCTTCTCGCACGGCTTCGGCTGGTCGATGAACGGCTACGCCCCGCTGGTCGACTTCTGGGCGGCCCACGGGTTCGTGGTAGTGCAGCCCACCCACCTCGACTCCCGGACGCTCGACGTCACCCCCGACGACCCCCGTCACCCCGAGATCTGGCGTTTCCGCGTCGCGGACCTCCGGCGCGTCCTCGACGAGTTCGATCGCGTCGAGGACGCCGTGCCCGGCCTCCGGGGGCGCGTCGACCGCAGCCGCGTCGCCGCCGCCGGACACTCCTGGGGCGGCCAGACCGTGAGCATGCTGCTGGGCGCGCGCCTCCTCGGCGCCGACGGCACGCCCGGCGAGGACATGTCCGACCCCCGGGTCGGCGCGGGGGTGCTGCTGGCCACGGCCGGCACGGGCGGCACCGACCTGAGCCCGTTCGCGGCCGAGCACTTCCCCTTCATGAACCCGAGCTTCGCGCAGATGACCACGCCGGCCCTCGTGGTCACCGGGGACCGGGACCAGTCCGCCCTGACCGTCCGGGGGCCGGACTGGTTCGCCGACCCGTACCACCTCAGCCCCGGCCCCAAGAGCCTGCTCACCCTGTACGGGGCGGAGCATTCCCTCGGCGGGATTCCCGGCTGGGCGGTCGCGGAGACGACCGACGAGAGCCCCGACCGTGTCGCCCTGCTTCAGCGGCTCACCTGGGCCTACCTGCGCAGCGCGCTGCAACCGGGGGACGGCAGCTGGGCCGCGGCGAGCGCCGAGCTGACGACGAGCACCCACCCCCTGGGCCGCGTCGAGTCCCGTACCGAAAGCGTTAACAGGGTGCCTTTCCTTTCACCCGGGAACGGACGGGGACCACGAGGGGGCCGTGCTCTCCGGGCAGGACGCGGACCGAGGCGCGGTAGTGCCGGGCCAGCAGCTCCTCGGTGAGCACGTCGCGGGGCGGCCCGGCGGCAGCGACCCGGCCGGCGGCCAGCAGGACCATCCGGTCGGCGTACTCGCCGGCCAGGGAGAGGTCGTGCATGGTGGCGAGGACGGTGAGGCCGTGCTCGCGGCGGAGCTGGTCGACCAGCTCCAGCACCTCCTGCTGGTGGCCGATGTCCAGGGCGCTGGTCGGCTCGTCGAGCAGCAGCAGGGTGGCCCCCTGGGCGAGCGCCCGGGCCAGGAAGACCCGCTGCCGCTCGCCCCCGGAGAGGGTGGCCAGCTCCCGGTGCGCGAAGCCGCCGAGGTCGAGGCGGTCCAGCACGTCCCGCACGGCGGCCAGGTCGGCGGCGGACTCCCGGCCCAGCGACGGGATGTACGGGGTCCGGCCGAGCAGCACGTAGTCGAAGACCGGCATGCCGGCCGGGACGACCGGGGACTGGGCGACGGTGGCCACCACCCGGGCCCGGTCGCGGCGGCGCAGCGCCTCGCTCGGCGTACCGAACAGGGAGATGGCGCCCGGCGCGGGCAGCAGGCCGCCGACAGCGCGCAGCAGGGTCGACTTGCCGGCGCCGTTCGGGCCGATCACGGTGACCCACTCGCCCGGCTCGACGCGCAGGTCGACGCCGCGCAGGACCGGCGCGCCGTCCAGGGACACGTGCAGGTCCCGCACCTCGACGGCGGGTGCGCCGGGCGGCCCGCCGGCGGGGGCCGGGGCGCTCACGTGAGCACCCGGCGGGAGCTGCGCAGGACCAGCACGAAGAACGGGCCGCCGAGCAGCGCGGTGACCACGCCGATCGGGATCTCGGCGGGGGCGGCGGCGGTCCGGGCGACCACGTCGGTCAGCGCCAGGAACGCCCCGCCGAAGAGCAGGGACAGCGGCAGGACGACCCGGTAGCTGGACCCGGCGAGCATCCGCACGGTGTGCGGGACGATGATCCCGACGAAGCCGATCAGCCCGGACGCGGAGACCGCTGCGGCGGTGCCGAGCGAGGCGGCGGCGATCAGCAGGTACCGGGAGCGCTGCGGGTGCAGGCCGAGGCCCCTGGCCTCGTCGTCGCCGACGGACAGCACGTCCAGCTCGCGGCGGTGCAGCAGCACCACGACGGTGGTGAGCAGGAAGTACGGCAGGACCAGCCGGACGTCGTGCCAGCCGGCGGTGGCCAGCCGGCCGAGCAGCCACGAGTAGACCTGCTGGATGGTGTCGGAGTTGCGCTGGAGCAGGTACGTCTGCCCGGCGGAGAGGAACGCGGACACGGCCACCCCGGCCAGGATCAACGTCGCCGTCGAGCGTCCCCGCCCGCCGGCCACCCCGAGCAGGTAGGTCATGGCGACCGCGCCGAGCGAGCCGACGAACGCGGCCAGCGGGATGGTGACCGGCAGCCCGGTCAGCGCGCCGCCCGCCCCGGCGCCGAGGGCGATCACGGCGGTGACCGCGAGCCCGGCCCCGGCCGCCACCCCGAGCAGGTACGGGTCGGCCAACGGGTTGCGGAAGACACCCTGGTAGCAGCCGCCGGCCAGGGCGAGCAGCCCGCCGACCAGCAGCCCGAGCACCACCCGGGGCAGCCGCAGCTCGGTGACGATGGCGATCTCGCGCTCGGTCAGCCCGCTGTCCAGGCGCACCCCGGGCAGCAGGTTGAGCAGCTCGGCGGCGACGCTGCCGGGGGGCAGGCTGACCGGGCCGAGGGAAACTCCGGCGACGAGCGCGACCAGCACGGCCACCACCCCCGCGGCCAGCCAGCCGGGCCGCAGCCCGGCCGGCCGGTCAACGGGGGTGGGGGTCGGTGCTTTCCGCACGGCGGTGGGCCCGCTCAACGCCCGCCGCCCAGGGTCACGCCGGCACCTTGGCCACGGCGTCGACGACGGAGCGGAGCAGGTCGACGACTCGCGGGCCCCAACGCGAGGCGATGTCGTCGTCGAGCGCGACGACCTGGTTGTTCTTGACGGCGGTGACGCCCGCCCAGCCGCTGCGCGCCTTGACGGTCTCGGGGCTCTGCTTGCAGCACTTGGTGTCGGCCAGGAAGACGAAGTCGGGGTTCGCCTTGACGATGACTTCCTGGGAGAGCTGCGGGTAGCCGCCGTTGCGCCCGTCGGCGTCCGACGGGTCGGCGATGTTCTCCAGGCCGGCGAGGGCGTAGATCGAGCCGATGAACGTCTTGCTGGTCGCGCTGTACAGCTCCGGGCCAAGCTCGTGGTAGTAGGTCAGCTTCGTCGACCGCTGCGGCAGGTCCTTGGTCAGCTTGGCGATGTCGTCCTTCATCCGCCGGACCACGTCGGCCGCCTCGGTGGGATGGCCGGTGAGCGTGCCGAGGTCGGTGAGCTGCCGGTAGGTGTCCTCCAGCGTGACGGCCGCCGGGGTGATCAACACCGGGATCTTCAGCGTGGTCAGCTGGTCGACGATCTTGTTGGTGTTGGCGGAGAGCACCACCAGGTCGGGGGCCTTGCCGGCGATCGCCTCGGCGTTCGGCTGGAAGCCGGACAGGTCGCTCTTCGGCGCCTCCGGCGGGTGGTTCGACTGGTCGTCGACGGCCGTGACCTGCTTGCCGGCGCCGATGGCGAAGAGCATCTCGGTCGTGCTCGGCGAGAGCGAGATGATCTTCTCCGGACGTTTCTCCAGCGTCAGCTTGCCGACGGTGGCCGGGAACGCGGCGGACGCCGAGCTGCCGCCCGCGGCGGGGGTGTCGTCGGAGCTCTTCTCGGCGCAGGCGCCGAGCGCGAGCGCGGCCACCGCGAGGGTCGCGGCGAAGAGCCGGGGGGTACGTCGGAACACATGTCCTCCTGTCGGTCGAGGAGCGTGGTGCTTCGCCGACAGGAGCCGTGGTGCGGATGCCCGTCCGCGAGGCGCCCTTCCTCGAAGGCGCGTATCGCGACCGCGCCGCAGGCGACCTGGCTCGCCACACACGGCAGCGCCGGCCGACCGGCCGACGCCTGGGAAGGAGCCGGCCGTCGTGGCCGGCCCCACGCCCGCCCCGGAAGGGGCGGGACGCCACGGGTGGGGCATCACAGTTGCGGGACAGCGCCGGAGTCACACCGGCTTCGCTGCGGAATGGTCGGTGTCACGGTAGCGCACGTTCCGTGCGCACCCGGCTGAGCCAGGAGCCATCTCTCTGCGCGCACGCCCCGTCACGGGGTGGAGCCCGGCGTGGGCCCCACCCCGTGGAACGGTCAGGCGCAGTACTGCGCCTGCTTGTTGATCACCCGGTACGGGCAGTCGGCGTACTCGGAGAGCAGCAGGACCGCCTCCTTGTTCCGCGAGGTCTGGGCAGGGATGATCTCGTCGGGCGGGTAGAAGCCGCCGCCGATGCCGGACGAGCCGGGGTACATCTCGAAGGTGTACGCCCAGATGCCGTGCGTCGCCCACATCCAGTCGAGGCTGTCGCCGTCGGTGATGTAGAGGTCACTCGACTGCTCCGGGGTGTACCCGTTGGTGGCCGCCATCTGCTGGCCGAGCGTGGCGAAGGTGCTGTACTGGTCGGCGGTCATCCCGGTGGTGGTGTTCGCCGTGGTGTAGCCGAACGGCCAGAGAATGAGCTGCGAGTACGTGTGCCAGTCGATGTTGGCCTTGATCTGCTGCACCCCGCCGACGACCCGGCTGTTGACGAAGTCGCGCATCGCCTTCGTCTCCGGGGCGGAGAAGGCGGACGGGCCGCGGTAGGTCAACGACGACGCGGAGCCGGACGAGCCGCCGCAGCAGCCCCACTTGTAGCCCCAGTTCCGGTTCAGGTCGGTGCCGACCGCCGTCGAGCCGCTGTTGGGCTGCCGGTTCTTGCGCCAGGACCGGTACGACCCGGTGGCGATGTCGTACTCGCTGCCGTCGGGGTTGACGGTGGGGACGATCCAGATCTCCCGGGAGTTGACGATGTTGGTGACCCGGGAGTCGCTGCCGTAGCTGTCGGTGAACAGGTTGAGCAGGTAGATCGCCATCTCGACGGTCAGGTGCTCGCGGGCGTGCTGCTGGGAGTTGAACAGGATCTCCGGCTCGGCCTCGTCGGTGGCCACGTTGTCGGAGATCTTCACCGCCATCAGGTCCCGGCCCTCGTGCGACCGGCCGATGCTGGTCTTGCGCGCGATGGTCGGGTGGTCGGCGACCACCTTGTCGACCGCGGCGGTCAACTCGGCGTAGTCGTGGTAGTTCGAGTCGGCGGACGGGAAGCCCAGGGTGCCGATCTCCCCGGCGGGGGCGGCCGGGACCACCTCCTTCTCCAGCTGGAAGCCGAGCCGCCGGATCGCCGCCGCCTCGTCCGTGGTGGCCGAGACGTGCAGGATGCCGTGCTCGCTGGAGTCGATGGCGGCGCCGGTGCGGGCCACCGCGTTGCGGTCGGCCAGGGTGCGTGGGCCGAGCACCCGGTATTCGGCGGCGGCCGGCTCGGCGGTGATCTCCGGGGCCGGTCGCGCGGAGACCGGGCCGGTGGCGACGGTGAGGCCCAGGCCGGCGGCGGTGGCGAGCACCAGCGCGCGACGTAGGCGGACGGGAGTACGGAAGGCCATGGACAACCTCCTCAGGGCACGGGGAGATCCCGTTCTGTGTCGCACACTTCACCACCTGTTACATGGTCATATCAATATGTTTCGCTGTTTCTATCATCCCGACCTGATCCTCACATCGGCAACGATTTTCCATCCTTCAGCATCTGGCGAAACTTCCCTCCAGGCGGGATAGTGACCGGCAAGTACGCCCCGACCCGCCTCACTTCGCGGAGATCCCATGGTCAGCAGAGCCCTGCGCGCGGTCGCCCTCGTCGGCGTCGCCGCGCTCGCCCTCGGCGGCGCGGCCGTTCCCGCCAGCGCCCATCCCTCCACCGTCGTGCACGACGAGGAGATCACCTTCCAGGAGTGGTCCCGCTACCCCGACTGGCGCTCCGGCGACCACCGGGGCACCCGGGCCGTCCCCGGTCGCAATACCGGGATCACCATCGGCCGGCCCGCCGGCACCACCGAGTTCACCGACGAGCACAGCGGAACCACCGCCACCTGGGAGTACGCCACCTGGACCTCGCCGCGCACCAAGGTCGGCTTCGACGCCACCGAGCTGGTCGCCTCGTGGAACGCCGAGACCCCGGCAGGCACCTGGATCCAGGTCGAACTCCAGGGCACGTACAACACCGGTGACCAGACCCCGTGGTACGTCATGAGCCGCTGGGCCTCCGGCGACCAGGACATCAAGCGGGCCACCCTGGACGGTCAGGGCGACCCGTGGTCGAGCGTCTGGACCGACACGTTCTCGATCGACGACGCCGAGGCCGGAGTGCTGCTGCGGTCGTACCAGCTGCGGGTGGGCCTCTACCGCAAGCCCGGCCAGGCGGCGTCGCCCCAGGTCCGGATGCTCGGCGCGATGAGCTCCAACGTCCCGGACCGGTTCACCGTCACCCCGAGCCGGGGCGGGATCGCCTGGGGCACCGAGCTGGCCGTCCCGGCCCGGTCCCAGATGATCCACCGGGGCAACTACCCCGAGTGGGGCGGCGGCGGCCAGGTCTGGTGCAGCCCGACGTCCACCACGATGGTGCTCGAGTACTACGGCAAGCTGCCGTCGGCGCAGGACATGTCCTGGGTCACCCCCGGCTACGTCGACCCGCAGGTGGCCCACGCCGCCCGGATGACCTGGGACTACGAGTACGAGGGCTCGGGCAACTGGCCGTTCAACACCGCGTACGCGGGCAGCTTCTCCGGCATCGATGCCCGGGTGACCCGGCTGCACTCCCTCGACGAGGTGGAGCGCTTCATCAAGGCTGGCATCCCGGTGATCACCTCGCAGTCCTTCCTCGACACCGAGCTGGACGGGTCGAACTACGGCACCGCCGGCCACCTCTTCGTGGTCGTCGGCTTCACCGCCGAGGGTGACGTGATCGTCAACGACCCGGCGTCCTCGTCGAACGCCGAGGTGCGCAACGTGTACAAGCGGGAACAGTTCGAGCAGATCTGGCTGCGCACCAAGCGCTACCGGGCCAACGGCACGGTGGCCGGCGGATCCGGCGGCATCGCGTACCTGGTCAAGCCAGCGAACCGGCCCTGGCCGGTAGTCCAGGGCTCGACCAACTGGTAGGGAAACGACACCGGGCCCGGCTCGTCCTCAGGGACGGCCCGGGCCCGGCTCACGCTCAGGCCCGGCTCACGCTCAGGGACGGCTTACGCTCAGGGACGGCTTACGCTCAGGGACGCTGGTCGCCGGGGCTGTCCTCGGCAGGCTGGTCGTCGCCGGCCAGCGCGGAGCGCAGCCGCTCCTTCTCGGCCCGGCGCCGCTCGGCAGCCTCCGCCATCTCCCCGGCCATCTCGTCCCGCCAGCCCCGGAGCAGGAAGAACGAGAGCGTGGCGGAGAACGCCAGCGCCAGCATCAGCTGCAGGAAGATGTTCATCCCGACCGGCCAGAGCGCCACGAAGACCACCACGAACAGCCCGACCCGGCCCAGCGTGTACTTGACCGCCGCGCTCACGTTCGCACTCCGTTCTCCGCCGGCTCGCCGGCGGGAGGATTCAGCCGCCGGCTCGCCCGGGCGGGAGGGTTGTTCAGCCCGTCCGCCGGGCCAGCCAGTGGACGCCAGGAAACCACACCACCGCGTACACCACGGTGAACGCCGTGGCCGCGAGCCCGCCGGAGACCATCGGCGGCAACCCGTCGGCCAAGCCGGCCACCAGCAGGCCGCCGACCACGGCGAGCGCAGCCGCCGCCAGCGCGGCCACCACCCGGGCCGCACCGAACTCCCAGGCCCGGAAGTCCTCCCAGTACAGCCAGGCGGGCAGGATGATCGCCAGCCAGCCGTTGGCCCGACCGAAGTCGCCCGCGCCGACCGTGGCGAAGCCCCAGTCGAGCAGCAGCAGGGCGAGCAGGCCGATCACCATGCCGGCGAGGCTCACCCCGAGCAGGTCGCCGAGCGCGACGACGCGCCCCTGGGCATCGCGCCGGGGAAACCCGCCCTGGTCCGGCTGACTCGACTCGCTCATGGCATACGAGGGTACGGGCCGGTCAGGCCCAGACCTGCTGCGGCTCGGACCGGCGCTCGGCCAGCGACGGGGCGGCGTCGTACTCGCGGACGACCTCGTAGCGGGTGTTGCGCTCGACCGGACGGAAGCCGGCGTCCCAGATCAGGTGCAGTAGGTCGTCCCGGTGCATCGTGTTCGGGGTGCCGTACGAGTCGGCGTCGTGGGTGATCTTGTATTCCACGACCGAGCCGTCCAGGTCGTCCACGCCGAAGTTCAGCGAGAGCTGGGCCACCGAGAGCCCGTGCATCACCCAGAAGTTCTTCACGTGCGGGATGTTGTCGAAGAGCAGCCGGGAGACGGCGAAGGTCTTCAGCGACTCGGCCGGGGAGGCCATCGTCGTGCGGGCCTGGATCCGGTTGCGGACCTTGCCGTCCGCCGAGTCGACGAAGTCGTGCTGGTAGCGCAGCGGGATGAAGACGGCGAAGCCACCGGTCTCGTCCTGCAGCTCGCGCAGCCGCAGCACGTGGTCGACCCGGTGCCGGGGCTCCTCGATGTGGCCGTAGAGCATCGTCGCCGGGGTCTTCATGCCCTTCGAGTGGGCCAGCGCGTGGATCCGCGACCAGTCCTCCCAGTGGCAGGCGTGGTCGACGATGTGCTGCCGGACCTCCCAGTCGAAGATCTCCGCGCCGCCGCCGGTCAGCGACTCCAGGCCGGCGTCCATCAGCTCGTCGAGGATCTCGTCGGCGCTCAGGCCGCTGATCTTCTCGAACCACTGCACCTCGGTCGCGGTGAAGCACTTGAGCTTGACGTTCGGCAGCGCCGCCTTCAGCTCGCGCAGCACCTTCGGGTAGTAGCGCCAGGGCAGCGTCGGGTGCAGGCCGTTGACGATGTGCAGCTCGGTGAGCTGCTCGTCCTCCATCTCCTTGGCCTTGCGGACCGCCTCGTCGATGCGCATCGTGTACGCGTCCTTCTCGCCGGGCTTGCGCTGGAAGGAGCAGTACGCGCACGACGCCGAGCAGACGTTGGTGAGGTTGAGGTGCCGGTTGACGTTGAACATCACCCGGTCGCCGTTCAGCTCGGTGCGCCGGTGGTGGGCCAACCGGCCCAGCCAGGTCAGGTCGTCGCTGTCGTAGAGGGCGATCCCGTCCTCGCGGGTCAGCCGCTCGCCCGCGTACACCTTCGCTTCGAGCTCACGCTTGAGTCCGGCGTCCATCGAAAGCCACGTCCCTTCCACCTGCGGTCCGGTCGAGCCTACGTCGGGTCTCCGACGGAGTGTCTGCCCGGTCGGGCACAGCGACGTACTTCACCGAACTCACAGCCGGTCGTTACCCGTTACCGCATCGACATCTTTGCTCCGGTGCGGTAAGACAGGGTGGGGCGTGCCACACCAGGGCGCGCCGCCGCCGCCGCGCCGACCGAGCGCGGTCCAGTTCACGCCGGACGGGGAGCGGAATGGTGCAGAGCCAGCAGAGCCGACGACGGCAACGACGGAGGCCCCCGCTGTTCTCTCCGGTGCTACGACCGATGCTCTGGTCCGCCCTGCTCAGCATGGTCGTCACGGCCGCGCTCGCCACCCCCGCGTACGCCGAGCCGCCGCTGCCCAACGTCGTCCCCGACACCGGGTCCCGCCCGGTCGCCGCCGCCGGGGTCCAGCTGCCCGGCGTGAACGGCCCCGGCGGGCTCCCGGGCACGGGCAGCCCCGCCATGCCGTTGGCACCCCTCGGCAGCGGTCCGCTCGCCGTCGTGATCGCCGCCGCCGAGGCCCAGGTGGGACTCCTCGGCGACCAACTGCTCGGGTTGCGCCAGACCCGCACCGAGGCGGAGACCCAGCTCGCGACCGCCGACCAGGGCCTCAAGACGGCCCGCGACGGCCTGACCAAGGCCCAGGACGGCGCCGACACCGCCGCCGCCGGCGCGTTCAAGGCCGCAGCCGCGCTCCCGCCCGGCGAGTTCGCCCGGGATCTGCACGGCCTCAACATGCTCACGCAGATCACCCGGGGCGAGCAGGCCGACGGCGCCACCACCGCCGCCGCCGGCGAGCTGGCCCGGGCCCGAGCCGCCGAACAGGTCGCCTACCAGGCGTGGATGGCCGCCGACACCCGGGTGCGGGCCGTCCGGGAGCAGTACGCCGCCGTGGAGAAGTCGCTCCGCGAGCAGGAGGCGAAGCTCCTCAAGCTGCGCAAGGACAACGCCGCGCAGCTCATCGAGCTGGAGCGCCAGCAGGAGGCGGCCGAGCAGCAGCTCGGCGCGTCATACGTCCAGGGGCAGAGCACCAACGGCCTCACCGCCAGCCCGGTCGCGCTGGCCGCGGTGCGCTACGCCCTGGCCCAGCTCGGCGACCCGTACGTCTGGTCCGAGGAGGGCCCGGACGCCTTCGACTGCTCCGGCCTCATGTGGGCCGCCTACCGGTCGGCGGGCTACCGCCAGCTCCCCCGGGTCTCCCGCGACCAGTACTACGCGACCCGGGGCCGGTCGGTGAGCCAGGGCGCCCTGCTCCCCGGTGACCTGCTCTTCTTCGCCTCCGGCAGTAGCTGGACGACGATCCACCACGTCGGGATGTACATCGGCGGCGGCAAGATGGTCCAGGCCCCGACCACCGGCCAGACGGTGAAGATCTCCACGGTTGGTTGGTCCCGGCTCTACGCCGCGACCCGGGTCGTCGGTGCGGTGCCCGGCCCGCCCGCGCCCCCCACGCCGAAGCCCACGAAGCCGCCGACCACGCCGAAGCCCACGCCGAAGCCCACGCTCAGCCCCACGCCGACGAAGTCCCCGACGCCGAAGCCGACGACGCCGAAGCCGACGACCCCGTCCACTCCGCCGCCCAGCTCGTCGCCGAGCCCGTCGCACTCGCCGTCGGCGAGCGCGTCGGACACCCCGCCGCCGGTGCCGACGACCCAGTCCAGCAGCCTGGCGCCGAGCGACAGCGCCTCACCGAAGGCGTCGACGACCGAGGCCAGCTGAGGCAACCGTCCACTCCGGCTGTGCGGCCGGGCGGGGATGTGGCACCGTGACACCCATACACTTCCGGCCCGGCGCCACGGGTGCGGGGGCGAACGCGGGCACGGAGGACGACCATGGGCGAGCAAGAGGTTCCGGCGGAGACGGTCGACCCCGGATCCACGCCCGGCCCCGCCGGCCGCGTGGTCGGCACGGAGGACGCCCGGTCCGGTGCGGCGTCGGGTGACGACCCGGCGGTGACACCCGGCCGTTCCCGCGACCCGTCGGGGCCGACCGGGCGGGCGGCCGTGCCGGCCGGGGCCGCGCGGGCCCGGGTGAGCGTCGCCGCCGCCCCGCCGCAGGGGATGACACTGCCGCCCGCCGCAGCGGGCGGCGGGACCACCTACCGCGCGGGCACGCCGTCGTCCGGCGCCGCCCCCGTGCCGCCGCCGGCACAGCCCTCGGCCCCGCCTCCGGACCAGCGCAGCCCCGCCGAGCCGGCGGCACCGTCGTCCTGGTCGGGTGCCGCCACGGCCGAGCGCCGCACCGCCGCGCCCGCGACGGGTGACGGCCTCCCCGCCCCGGCGACCGCCGACGGGACCCCGGCAGCCCCGGCCGGCAACCCCGCCGTGGGCCACGATGACGCCTCCGTCGCCGCTACGGCCGGCCCGGCGACCGCCCGGCCGGCGACCGTCGTGCCGGCCCAGCGCAACGGCGACCCGGCGCCCGCAACCGCGCGGGCCAGCGCCTCAGTGCCTGGCCTGAACCGGATCTCCGCGCGCGAGGCCGGGGCGGCGAGGAACGCCGGCTCCTCCCCCGGCTCCGGCGGGACGACGCACGGCAGCGCCAAGGTGTACCGGTCGACCCCGGTGAGCCCCGAGCCGCCCGAGCCGGCTCGGCCACCGGAGCCGGCCGAGCCACCGGCGCCGCCCGTCCCGGAGCCGGAGCCCGCCCCGGTGCCCGTGCCGCCTGTCCCGGAGCCGACCCCGCCGACGCCGGTCCCCGGCCCCACCCCGCCGTCGCCGAATCCCCCGGTCCCCGAGCCGACGCCGCCGGGCCCGGGTCCGCTCCCGCCCGCGCCCGGACCTGGTCCGATCCCGCCCGTGCCCGGGCCGCCGGTGCCGCCCGTGCCCGGGCCGGGTCCGATCCCGCCCGTACCCGGGCCGCCGGCGCCGCCGCCACCGCCCCCCGGCCCGATGCCGGCGCCGCCGTTCCCGCCGCCGCCGCTGACCGCGGCCTCGGCGTCCTCGGCGGCGTCTTCGGTGCAGTTCCTCCCGGGCCGGCCGGCCTCCGCACCGCCGGCTTCGGACTTCGGCGTGGGCTGGCCGGCTCCGACGGCGGGCACCACGGGCCCGATCGCGGGCGGGCCGCCACCGGCGAGCCGACCGTCGTCCGCACCGCCCGCCAGCCGGTCGGTGTCCGCGCCGCCGGTATCCGTGCCGCCGCCGGTGCCCGGCGCGCCGTCGGGCTGGTCGGCGGTCCGCGCCACGCCGCCGTTCCCGACGGAGCCCTCGCCGCCGGCCGCCGCTCCGCCCCCGGTGGTCCCGGCTCCCGCGCTGCCGGCCTGGCCGCCGCCCGAGTCGACCTCCCACCGCGATGGCCCCGCAGGCCGCCCAGGCGGGTCGACGCCGGGCCGGCCGGTCTCCGGCGGGCCCGCTCCCACCGCCGACCGACCGACCCCCGGCCTGTACGGCTCCGCCCCGACCACCGCCTGGCCGGCGGCGCCGCCGCCCGGCCGGCCGGGCGGCCGGGTCCCCGCCGGGCCACCCGGCCGGCCGGATCCGGCGACCGCCGACCTGGCCAGCACCGCGTACGGCACCGAGGGGCCGGGATTCGCCACGGTCGCGCTGCCGACGGGGGCCGCGCTGGACAACTCGGGTTCCCTGACCGGGCACATCCTCGCCCAGGGCTGGGCGGACGCCCCGACGCCCCGGTCGCGCACCACCAAGGTCGTGGCCGTCCTGGCGGTGTCGCTCGGCCTGCTCGTCGCGATCGGCGTGCTGGTCGTCCTGGTGGCCAACGACGCCATGGGCGGGCTGGTGGGGGGTTTGCTCAACAAGTGACGCCGCCGGCAATGGTGAGCCCGCCCACTACCCCTCGCGGCGCGGTGGCGGGTTTGCCGGGTCGCCGTACACTTGTGACGATCACTGACCTAGCGGCGCGCACGAGGCGCGCCCATGGGCGATCTTGCGGGCGATTCGGCGGCGTTCAGCTGCGGCAGGCCATCGCGAAGATGCGCCCCGCTCGAGAGGCATTTCTTGACCACCTTTGCTGACCCCAGTACGTTCCCGTCCGCCTTCGACACGTCGGCTGGACAGACCCCTCCGGCGGGCACCGGTGACGCCGCCGTCACCACCGCCCCCGAAGAGCCCACCCCGGCCGCCGCCGCTGACCTTGACGCCGCCGACGCGGCCGTGACCGTCGAGGTCGACGCCACGCCGGAGCCCAAGGCCAGCTTCGCCGCCCTCGGGCTGCCCCAGTCGCTGGTCCGGGCGCTCGACCGGCAGGGCATCACCACGCCGTTCCCGATCCAGCAGGCCACCGTTCCCGACGCGCTCGCCGGCCGGGACGTCCTCGGTCGGGGCCAGACCGGTTCCGGCAAGACGCTCGCCTTCGGCCTGCCGCTGATCGCCCGGCTCGCCGAGCGCAACCGGGCCCGCCCGCTGCGCCCGCGGGCCCTGGTGCTGGTCCCCACCCGGGAGCTGGCCATGCAGGTCAACGACGCGCTCGTGCCGCTCGGCAAGGCGGTCGGGATCTTCCTCAAGACCGCCGTCGGCGGCGTGCCGTACGACCGGCAGATCGACGCGCTCCGCCGCGGGGTGGAGATCGTGGTGGCCACCCCCGGACGGCTGGGCGACCTGATCAACCGGGGCGTCTGCCAGCTGGACGACGTCGAGGTGACCGTGCTCGACGAGGCCGACCAGATGGCCGACATGGGCTTCCTTCCTGAGGTCACCGAGCTGCTGGCGAAGACTCCCGCCGGCGCCCAGCGACTGCTCTTCTCGGCCACCCTGGACGGTGACGTCGACTCGCTGGTCAGGCGGTTCATGACCGATCCGGTCACCCACTCGACCGCCCCGGCCACCGCTGCGGTGTCCACCATGGACCACCACCTGCTGCTGATCCCGCCGCACGAGAAGTTCGCCGTGACGGCCTCGATCGCGGCCCGGTCCGGCCGGACCATGCTCTTCGCCCGGACCCAGCTCGGCGTGGACCGGCTGGTCGAGCAGTTCGCCGCCGTCGGCGTACGGGCCGGCGGGCTGCACGGCGGGAAGACCCAGAGCATGCGGACCCGCACCCTCGCCGAGTTCCGCGAGGGTCGGATGGACGTGCTGGTCGCCACCGACGTGGCGGCCCGGGGCATCCACGTCGACGGGGTGACCCTGGTGCTGCACGTGGACCCGCCGAAGGACCCGAAGGACTACCTGCACCGCGCGGGGCGTACCGCCCGGGCCGGCGAGTCCGGCGCGGTGGCCACCCTGGTGCTGCCGAAGCAGCGCCGGACCACCCTGGCGATGATGGAGAAGGCCGGGGTCGAGCCGACGGAGAGCCGGGTCCGGGCCGGCGACCCGGTCCTGGCCGAGCTGACCGGTGCCCGCGAGCCCAGCGGCGTGCCGGTCCGCGCCGAGCCGTCGGGGACCCGCCGGAACGGCGACCGCTCGTCCGGACCGCGCCGGTTCGAGGATCGGGGCGGCCGGGGCGAGCGCCGCTACGGGGACCGCCCCACCGGCGAGCGAAGCTACGGCGACCGGCCCACGGGCGAACGACGGTTCGGCGACCGCCCCAGCAGCGACCGGCCCACGGGCGAGCGCCGCTACGGCGACCGCCCCACGGGCGAGCGGAGCTACGGCGACCGCCCCACGGGCGAGCGGAGCTACGGCGACCGGCCCACGGGCGAGCGGAGCTACGGCGACCGGCCCACGGGCGAACGACGGTTCGGCGACCGCCCCAGCAGCGACCGGCCCACGGGCGAGCGCCGCTTCGGCGACCGGCCGACCGGCGAGCGCCGCTTCCCGGAGCGGGGCGAAGCTGGCGGGGACCCGCGCACCGGCGACCGGCGGGGCGGTTTCCGGCCCGAGGGACGCGGACGGGACGACCGGCCGCGCGATGACCGGCGCGGATTCGGCGGACGGCCGCCGGCGCGTACCCACTGATCTGACGTAGACCGGAACGCCGTCGCGGAGCCCACGCTCCGCGGCGGCGTTTCCGCATGCGCTGCCGGCGGTCGCGCCGTGGCGTAACGTCCGGTTCATGCCGACCATGCCGAAGTCGCTGTTCTGGGCCCGGACGGACACCGCCGGTGCCGAGCACGCCCTGCTGGACGACCGGGACGGGCTGACCGCGCGAGGTGTCGCGGTGGCCGTCGACCCGATCCCCTGTACCTGCCGCTACCAACTGACCACCGGGCCGGACTGGACGGTCCGCCGGCTGGAGGTCGAAACGGAGGGAGCGGGCTGGCAGCGGAGCGTACGGCTGGAACCGGCGGGTGACCGGTGGCGGGTGACCACCTCCGAGCAGGGCAACCTGGACGCCGCGCTGCGGGCCGCCGGGCACCCCCCGGCCGGGCTGCCGGGCACCGACGAGCCGGACCGGCTGGCCGACGCGGTCGACGTCGACCTCGGCGGGTCGCCGCTGTTCAACACCCTTCCGGTACGCCGGCTGCGGCTGGCCTCGGCGGCGGCGGACACCACTCACCGGATCACCGTGGCGTGGGTGCTGGTGCCCAGCCTGGCCGTGGTGCCCGCCGAGCAGGTCTACACGGCGCTCGGCGCGGGCCGGGTCCGGTTCACCAGCGGCACCTTCACCACCGACCTGGACGTCGACCCGGACGGCTGGGTGTTGCGCTACCCGGGCCTCGCGGAGCGGGTCCCTGGGCGCTGACGCGCACATCGGCGTCTCCCGCCGCCGCCCCGGCCCGGCGGCCGGTCACCGCCGGCCCCACCGCCGAGGGCGTCGCCGGGGGCGGTTCTCTCACTCGGGCCAGGCGCCGGTGGCGAGGAAGCGGTCGACGGTGGCCAGGTGCGGGGCGAGGTCGAGGCCCTGCCCGGCCACCCAGTCGTCGGCGTAGTACGTGTCGGCGTACCGGTCCCCGGAGTCGCAGATCAGGGTGACCACCGAGCCGGTTCGCCCCTCGGCGAGCATGCCGGCGATCAGGCCGAACGCGCCCCAGAGGTTGGTGCCGGTGGAGCCGCCCACCCGCCGGCTGAGCAGGGTCGAGCCGGCCCGCATGGCGGCCAGGGAGGCGGCGTCGGGCACCTGGACCATCCGGTCCACCACGGCGGGCAGGAAGGACGCCTCGACGCCGGGCCGGCCGATGCCCTCGATCCGGGAGCCCCGGCCGGTACGCACCGACCAGTCGGCCGCCTGCCAGGCCGGGTAGAACGCCGAGTTCTCCGGGTCGACCACGCACAGCTTGGTGGGCAGCCGGCGGTATCGGGTGTACCGGCCGATGGTGGCGCTGGTGCCGCCCGTCCCGGCGCCGACCACGATCCAGGCCGGCACGGGGTGCCGCTCCAGCCCGAGCTGCGCGTAGATCGACTCGGCGATGTTGTTGTTGCCCCGCCAGTCGGTGGCCCGCTCGGCGTAGGTGAACTGGTCCATGAAGTGGCCGCCGGAGTCCTCGGCCAGCCAGCGCGCCTCGACCACCACCTTGGCCGGGTCGTCGACCAGGTGGCAGCGCCCGCCCTGGAACTCGATCTGGGCGATCTTCTCGGGTGAGGTGGACGCCGGCATCACCGCGATGAACGGCAGCCCCAGCATCCGGGCGAAGTACGCCTCGGAGACCGCCGTGGAACCGGAGGACGCCTCGACGACGGTCGTCCCGGGGCCGATCCAGCCGTTGCACAGCCCGTACAGGAACAGCGACCGGGCGAGCCGGTGCTTGAGCGAGCCGGTCGGGTGCGACGACTCGTCCTTGAGGTAGAGGTCGATCCCCCACTCCCGGGGGAGTGGGAACGGCAGCAGGTGGGTGTCGGCGGACCGGTTGGCGTCCGCCTCGACCGTGGCGATCGCCCCGGTCACCCACGTCCGCCCGGCCTCGTCACACCGGTCGAGATGAGTCACATTCGAAAACGTAGCAAGCCGGGTCAGGCCCGGTCGGAGCCGCCCCGGCGGCGCTGCCGCCGCTGCCCGGCCCGGCCGGTTGCCCGGATCAGCGGGGTCAACCCCACGGCGAGCCCGGGGAGCGCGTCGAGCAGCCGGACCTGCGCACCGCGCCAGCGGGGCAGCGTCACCACGGGCCGGGGCCGCCGGGCCAGCCGGACCGCCCGCGCGGCGACCCGCTCGGGGGTCAGCAGCGTCCCGGTGAAGGACGCCACGGCCCCCGGGTCGTCGAGCCGGTCGTGCAGCATCGGCGTCCAGATCCCGTCCGGGCACAGACACGAGACGTGTACGTCCCGGTGCCCGGCCGCCCGCAGGTCGGCCAGGGTGCCCAGGCTGAACGCGAGCAGGGCGTGCTTGCTGGCGGCGTACACCGTCTCGCCGGGGGCGGCGACCAGCCCGGCCAGCGAGACGACGTTGAGCACGTGCCCGCCCCCCTGGGCCCGCATCACCGCCAGCGCGGCGAGGGTGCCGGCCATCGCACCGAGGGCGTTCACCTCGATGATCCGGCGGCGGGTCCGCTCGTCCTGCTCCCAGGCGGGGCCGGTGGCCAGGATGCCGGCGTTGTTGACCCAGAGGCCGAGGCCGTCGGGCGACCGCCCGGCCGCCTCGGCGGCCACCGCCGCGCAGGCCGCCTCGTCGCGCACGTCCAGCGGCCGGGACCAGCCGCCGAGCGGCGCGGCCACGGCGGCGACGGCGTCGGCGTCCAGGTCGGTGAGCAGGACCGGCCAGCCGTCGGCGTGCAGGGCGGCAGCCAGCGCGCGGCCCAGGCCGCCGGCCGCGCCGGTCACCACGGCCGTTCCCCGCACAGGCGACGTCACCGGCGCAACCTACCGCCGTGGCACGCCGCGCGCCAGAGGTCGCCGCTCAGGCCGTCGGCGGTTCGATCGACTGGGGGCGGTTCTCCCACTTCGTCGACAGGGCGATCCCGGTGCGGGTGGAGGCCACCCCGGGGGTCCGGTTCAGCCGGACGATGAGCTGCTCCAGCTCGGCGATCGTGCCGACCCGGGCCTTGAGCAGAAACGACTCGACCCCCGCCATGAAGTAGCAGGACTCGATCTCGGGCATCCGCCGGAACGCCTCCAGCACGTCGTCGGTGTCCCCGCCGGAGTCCTCGACGATGCTGATCAGCGCGGTCACCCCGAGGCCGATGGACTCGGGCTCCACCTCCGCCCGGTACGCCCGGATCACCCCGCCGGACTCCAGCTTCCCGACCCGTTCGTGCACGGCGGGGGCGGAGAGGCCGACCTGGCGGGCCAGCTCGGCGTACGAGAGTCGGGCGTTGCCCTGCAACAGCGCGACGAGGCTCCGGTCGATGGCGTCCACGGACTGTGACCCTAGTCGTTCGGGCGTAACGTCCGGCGGTCGACATACGTTGCACCTGACAGCAGGTGAGTGTTCGCAGACCTTCGGTCAAGGGAGAACCGCGCCGGTAGCATTTACTAACTTCCCACTCAGTGCTTTTTTCGCGTTTGGCGGACAGGCCAGGTCGCTGGTGCTGTAATTGCCATACGTCCCTCATGACGGCTCTGGGCTCGCACCGGCCGGGGGCAGTGTGTTCAGCCGGGGGCTTCGTCGACGCGAGGAGGGGGCTGTGGACACTGGAGATCGCCTGCTGACACCGGGTGAGGTTGCCGCACTGTTTCGGGTTGACCCGAAGACTGTGACGCGATGGGCGGCGGCCGGCCGGATAGGCAGCATCCGGACTCCAGGCGGGCATCGCCGGTTTCGGGAATCCGAGGTGCGGGCCCTGCTGGAAGGGGAGGGCATGCTGGACGAGGCGGACGACATGGGAAAGGCCCGTAA
Organism: Micromonospora sp. NBC_01412; assembly: GCF_045040215.1. Lineage (NCBI taxonomy): Bacteria > Bacillati > Actinomycetota > Actinomycetes > Micromonosporales > Micromonosporaceae > Micromonospora > Micromonospora sp. NBC_01412. The sequence goes on along the minus strand of NZ_CP109528.1, from coordinate 3,382,756 downwards.
CGTCGGCCCTCCGGCATCGACCGGCCCCGGCCCGGCCAACGCCGGGATGTACTGACCAGGTGCACTGACGGGGCACGCGGACCGGTCCGCCCGGTCCGCGTCCCGACGACACCGCCCGCGCTCAGCGGCTGCCGTCGTCCAGCCCGCGCGGGCCGGCGTCCGGGTCGCCGGTACGGCCGGTGCCCAGCTCGCCGGACCAGCGCCGGAACAACGTGTGCGGTACGCCCAGCGCGTCGAGCACCTTCCCCGCCACGAAGTCGACGAGTTGCCGCGCCGAGGCGGACGCCCCAGCACCGTAGAAGCCCGGGCTGGCGGGCAGCACCACCGCCCCGGCGTCGTGCAGGGCGATCAGGTGCTCCAGGTGGCTACGGGTCACCGGCGTCTCGCGCGGTACCACCACCACCGGCCGGCGCTCCTTGAGGTTGACCTCTGCGGCCCGCTGCAACAGGTCCTTGGACAGCCCGATCGCGATGCCGGCGCAGGCCGCCGTGCTGGCCGGCACGACCGCCATGCCGCGTACCCGGTAGGAGCCGCTGCTGGGGCCGGCGGCGAGATCGCCGGCGGGCCAGTGCCGCACGTCGGCGTCGCCCAGGTCGCGGCCGAGCCAGGCCGCGAGGTCCTCGGCCCAGTGTCCGTCGCGGAAGGCCCGCCCGGTCTCGTCGAGGATGGTCAGCCGCGCGGCGCGGGAGACGATCAGGTCCACCGGCTCGCCGGCGTCCAGCAGCCCGCTCACGACCGCAGCGGCGTACGGCGTGCCCGACGCGCCGGAGACTCCCACCACCCATGGTTCACGCATGCGTCCAGCCTGCCTGGTCACGCCGGGCGGCCGTCGCCCACCCCCTCGGGTCCGCCGGGCGGCCGTCGCCCACCCCCTCGGGCCCACAGGCCGGCCCCCCGACGCCCGTATCGACCTGCCATGCTGCCGTGGGCGCGATCCCACGCCCATGGGAGGAACCGATGATGACCGGCGACATCCTCTGGTCGCTTCGCTCCCACTGCCCCATCCCGCCGAGGCTGTCCCCGCACGCCGATCGGGTGCAGCGGTGGCTCGACGACCTGCTGCCCGGCCTCGGCCTGCCGCTGGACGGCCCGGCGCTGGACCGGCTGTCCCGCGCGGGTTTCGCCCGCTACGCCAGCCGGCTCTACCCGCAGGCCACCGAGGCCGACCTGCGGGTGGTGGCTGCCCTGTTCACCTGGTTCTTCCTGGTCGACGACGCCTGCGACGGCCCTCACCGGCTGACCCCGCAGCAGATCCGGGCGCTGCGCGACGGGACGCTGTGGCTGCTGCGGGAGGGGCACCGGATCCGCCACCCGGGGCTCACCGGCCCGCTGCGCCGGCTGCTGCTGCGGGCCTGGCGGGAGCCGCGCCGCCGGATGCCGGCCCGCTGGCGGCTGCGGTTCGCCGATGCGGTCGGCCACCACCTGCACGGGACCTGGCAGGAGGCGGTGGAGAAGGCCGCCGGTCGGCCACCGGACGTGGCCCGGTACGTCGAGCTGCGCCGGGCCACCTCGGCGGCGTACGTGTCGTATCCGCTGATCGAGTTCGTCACCGGCCGCCAGCTGCCCGACGCGGTGTACCACCACCCGCTGCTGCGCGAGATCGCCGACCTCGGCAACGACCTGCTCTCCTGGTACAACGACCTCGCCTCGCTTGAGCGGGACCGGGCCACCTCGGGCGGGCACAACCTGGTGCTGGCGCTGGCCGCCGAGCGGGGCGTCCCGGTCGTCGCCGCGGTCGGCCTGGCCGCCGAGCGCTGGCGGGCGACGATGCGCCGCTTCGTCGAGCTCCGCGCGACCGTGCCGTCGTTCGGCCCGGCGTTGGACGAGGCCGTCACCGACCACCTCGACGGGGTCGCCGACGCCGTCCGGGGCACCATCGAGTGGACCCTGGAGAGCGCCCGCTACCCCACCCCGGCGGCCCGGGACTGACAGCTCCCGCCGCCCCTGGCCGGAAGCCGGCTCAGGGGCGCGGATCGGGCTCACGGCGGGAAGCCGGCCCAGGGACGCGGATCGGGCTCAGGGGCGCAGGCCGAGCCGTACCACCAGGTCGAGCAGGGCGAGCACGAACAGCGCGATGCCGACGAAGCCGTTCGCGGTGAAGAACGCCCGGTTGACCTTGCTCAGGTCGGTCGGCGACACCACCAGGTGCTGGTAGCCGAACGCGACGGCGGTCAGCGCCAGCCCGATCCACCAGAGCCAGCCGAACCCGACCAGCGCCCCGAACCAGATGAACAGCGCGAACGTCACCACGTGCGTGACGGTGGAGGCGTGCAGGGCGAAGCGCAGCCCGTACCGGGCGGGGACGCTGTGTACGCCGATCTTCCGGTCCACGTCGGCGTCCTGGCAGGCGTAGATCAGGTCGAAGCCGCCGATCCACAGGCCGACGGCCGCGCCGAGCAGCCAGGCCGGCCACGAGCCGGCGAAGGTGCCGGTGACCGCGAGCCACGCGCCGACCGGGCCGACCGCCTGGGCGACCGCGAGGATCGCGTGCGGCCAGTTGGTGAACCGCTTGCCGTACGGGTAGACGACCAGCGGCACCACGGCGAGCGGCGCGAGCGCCAGGCAGAGCGGGTTGAGCAGGGCGGCTGCGGCGAGGAAGACCACCAGCGCGACGGCCGCGCCGGTCCAGGCCGTCCGCACGCTCACCGCCCCGGTGACCAGCTCCCGGGAGGAGGTACGCGGGTTCCGCGCGTCGATCCGCCGGTCGAGGATGCGGTTGGCGGCCATCGCGAACGTCCGCGCCCCGACCATCGCCACGGTGATCAGCAGCAGGTCTCCCCAGCGCACCCGCCCGCCGTTGACCTGCATCGCGGTCAGCGCCGACAGGTACGCGAACGGCAGCGCGAAGACGGAGTGCTCGATCGCGACGAGCTTGAGGAAGGACTTGACCCGACCTGGGCGTTCGACGGGTTCCGTGACGGCGGCGGTCATCAGATCCCGTACTCCTTCCAGCGCTTGTCCACCAGCGAGACCACCTCGGGGGCCATGGTCATCGCCTCCGGCCAGCCCCGGGTGTAGCCCTCGGTGGGCAGCTTGCGGGTGGCGTCGACGCCCGCCTTGCCGCCCCAGAACTGCTGGTACGAGGCGTGGTCGAGGTGGTCGACGGGCCCCTCGGTGAGCAGCAGGTCGCGGGCGTAGTCGACGTTGCCGAAGGCGCGGAACGCGACCTCGTTGTAGTTGTGCACGTCGCAGTCCTCGTCGACGATCACGATCAGCTTGGTCAGCGACATCATGTGCGCGCCCCAGATGGCGTTCATCACCTTCTGCGCGTGCTTCGGGTAGCGCTTGCGGATCGACACGATCGCGCAGTTGTGGAAGACGCCGGCGGCGGGCAGGTCGTAGTCGACGATGTCCGGGATCAGGAAGCGCAGCAGCGGCGCGAAGATCCGCTCGGTGGCCTTGCCGAGGCCGTGGTCCTCCTGGGGTGGTTGCGACGTGACGATCGAGTGGTAGACCGGGTCGCGCTGCATGGTCATGCACTCGATGTGCATCACCGGGAAGGGCTCCACCGGCGTGTAGAAGCCGGTGTGGTCGCCGAACGGGCCCTCCGGGAGCCGCTCGCCCGGCTCGATGTAGCCCTCCAGGACGATCTGCGCGTGCGCCGGCACCTGCAGCGGAACCGTCAGGCAGTCCACCATCTCGACCCGCTCGCCGCGCAGGAATCCCGCGAACAGGTACTCGTCGATGTCGGCGGGGAGTGGTGCGCTGGCCGAGTAGGCGACCGCGGGCTCGGTGCCGATGGCGATCGCCACCGGCAGCCGCTGGCCGAGCCGTTCGGCGACCGCGTGGTGCGCCGTGGAGTTCTTGTGGATCTGCCAGTGCATGCCGATGGTGTTCCGCGAGTGCTGCTGCAACCGGTACAGCCCCAGGTTGCGCTTGCCGGTCTCCGGGTGCTTGGTGTGGGTCAGACCGAAGTTGTGGAAGATCCCGCCGTCACCCGGCCAGACCTGCAGCCCCGGCAGCCGGTTCAGGTCGACGTCGTCACCGCAGTAGACCACCTGCTGGCAGGGGGCGGTCTTGACCTTCTTCGGCGGCATCGACGTGAGCTGCCTGACCTTGCCGAGGCCGTCCATCATCCCGGAGAGGCCCATCGGCAGCTCCGGCTTGAGCATGTTGCCGATCCGCTCGCCGATCTCGTCGAGGTTCTCGACGCCGAGCGCCATCGCCATCCGCTTCTCGGTGCCGAACAGGTTGACCGCCACCGGCATCTCGCCCCGGGTGGGCCGCTCGAAGAGCAGCGCCGGCCCTCCCTCCCGCACGGTCCGGGTGACGATCTCACTGATCTCCAGCGTCGGGTCGACCGGGACGCTGACCCGGCGCAGCTCCCCCGCCCGCTCCAGGGCCGCGAGGAAGTCCTTCAGATCGGTGTACGGGAAGCCACGAGCCGCCATGACAGCCAGTCTCCCCCACCGGCCGCCGGAACTGCCGCTCCGGGTCCCCCGCGCCGACGCAGATCACCCGTCGCCGTGGTCGGCGGCTGTCTCCCGCTCGGCAAGGGGTCGTGGCCGGGCCCCTTGGAGCTGCCCCGCCGACGCGCCCACCCCAGCGCCGGGCATCCCTCCGACTCCCTGTGGAGCTGATGTCACGAACGGATCAGCCGGCCGAGCGCGACGCCAACCGAGCCCCAGAACTCGGATCGCGGGGCGGCACGGCCGGGCCCCTGGAGCTCGGGGCGGTCAACGGCAGCGACCGGCTCGCCCGCGCGCCGACCAACTCAAGCAGCGCGACGAAGAGGCCGCCGCTGCCGAGAACACCCCGTCCGCCCGCATCGGGTACGCGGTTGGGCGCCGCCTGGCCCACCTCCACCTGCGAAACCATCGACATCGAGTAGTGCGCCCGCCGCCCATACTCCTCCTGGCTCAGCCCGGCGCAACCCACGCCCGCCGCAGCTGACCCAAATCAGCAAGGCCCACCCCCACCGCGCGGTAGCTTCCAAGTAACTCGCTGTCACCAACACTCGCCACACCGCGTTGATCAAGAGGTTTGCGTCAATTCCGCTGCCGATCCCGACGCAAACCTCTTGATCAACGCGGAGGGAGTCGGGCGCAGGGCGGGGGGACGGGGGACGGGGACAGGTGGGAGGCGGATCAGTGGGAGGCGGATCAGTGGGAGGCGGATCGGTGGGTGGGGGGCGGGTGCCGGAGGGGTTCGGCGAGCGGCGGGTGCGGGTCGGCGAGGTCATGATCAACCACGTCCGGGGCGGGCAGGGGCCGCCGCTGGTGCTGCTGCACGGCTACCCGCAGTCCTGGTACATGTGGCGGGCCCTGCTGCCCGAGCTGGCCCGACACTTCGACGTGGTCGCCCCCGACCTGCGCGGCTTCGGCGACAGCGATGCCCCGGCCGCCGGGTACGACAAGAAGACCCTCGCCGCCGACCTGCACGGGCTGCTCGCCGAGCTGGGCTTGGCCGGCGACCTCCGGCTGGTCGGCCACGACGTGGGCACCATGGTCGCGTACGCGTACGCCGCCGCCCACCCGGACCGGGTTAGCCGACTGGTGCTCAGCGAGGCGCCGATCCCCGACGAGAGTGTCTACGCGTTCCCCGCGCTGACCCCGGCCGGCCCGGGGGTGTGGAACTTCGGCTTCTTCAGCCTCGTGAACGGGCTGCCCGAGCAGCTCGTCAGCGGCCGGGAAACGCTCTGGGTGGACCGGTTCACCGACTCGATGATGGTCCGCAAGGGCAGTATCAGCCCCGACGACGTCGAGGAATACGCCCGGCACCTGCGGGACGAGGCGCACCTGCGGGCGAGCTTCGCGTACTTCCGCGCCTTCGGTCAGGACATCGAAGACAACGCCGCGTACCGGGCGACGCCGCTGCCCATGCCGGTGCTGGCCGTCGGCGGCCGGGCCAGCCTCGGCGACCAGGTGGCAGACCAGGTCCGCCGGTACGCCACGACGGTCCGTGGCGAGGTGGTCGAGGACTGCGGTCACTGGCTGTACGAGGAACGGCCGGACGCACTCCTCGCGCTGTTGCTGGACTTCCTCCGCCCGGCCTGACTTACGAGCACCGCCCCCGGTCCACCGTTCCATGACGCGCCGCCGCCGGCCCGAACCGCAGGAGGAGGCGGATCGATGACCGACCCCGGGTACGCGCGGGTCAGCCCGCAGCCAACGCCGTGGCCCGGACGGGATCGGCCGGCCAGGCGTGCTCGGCGAACTGGGGGTCGAGCGGGGCGCCGGTGAGCCGGTTGGCGAAGGTGGAGATGGTGTACGTGCCGACGCCCAGGACCACGTCGAGGGCGTTGTCGGGGCGGTAGCCGGCCGCGAGGAAGGCTCGCATCGCGTCGTCCGGGACCGCGCCCCGGTGGCCCAGCACGGCCAGGGTGAACAGCCGCAGCGCCTCCAGCCGCGCCTCGGGCAGCGGCGTGCCGGAGCGCAGCGCGCCGATCAGCACCGGGTCGGCGCCCTGCCCGGTCAGCGTGCCGGTGTGCATCGCCACGCAGACGTGGCACTCGTTGCGGGTGGCGATCGTCAGCACGACGACCTCCCGCTCCAACGGGTCGAGGCTGCTCTGCTCGAAGATCCCGTTGACGGTGAGGAAGCCCTTGAGCAGGTGCGGCGACTCGGCCATCAGGGCTGCCGGCGCCGGCAGGTAGCCGAACTTCCGCCGTACCTGCTCGATGGTCGGGCGGGCCGGGGCGGGCGCGGTGTCGGGGGTGTGAACGGTGAAGAAGCCATCGGGCACGGTGACCTGCTCTCGGGGTCGGGGTGAGGGACCGCGTGACGTACGATCGTCAACGTGGTTGTCGAAATCGTAAACCAGGTTGTCGAACATGGCAACGGCTGAACCCGCCCGCCCCGGCTTCCTGCTGCCCCTGCTGCTGCTGGCCGGCTTCCGTACGCTCATCGACGACCTGCACGCGGAGCTGGCCCGGCAGGGGCACCCCGAGCTGCGCCCGCTGCACGGCTTCGTCCTCCAGGCCGTCGGGCCCGACGGCACCACCGCCACCGAGCTGGGCCAGCGGCTCGGCGTCTCCAAGCAGGCCGCCGGAAAGACGGTGGACCGGCTGGTCGCCCTCGACTACCTCGAACGCGCCGACGACCCCCGCGACGCCCGACGCAAGCTGGTCCGGGTGACCCCGCACGGCCTGGACGGCCTGCACCGCTCGGCGGCCGTCTTCGACCAGCTCCGGCAGCGGTGGGCCGCCACCCTCGGCCCCGACCGGGTCGCCGCCCTGGAGGACGACCTGCGCGCGGTCACCCCGGCCAACCCGTTCCGCCTCGACGTGCCCGGCTGGTTCGGCGGCTGACCCACCCCGTGGGCGTGAAACGGAACCGCGCTGCGGGAGAGACAGGGTGCCAGATCGCTCGATGAACGACTAAATGGTCGGTTACGTCGTTGAACCGGCCAAAAGTCGGAGATCGCCGAGACCCGAGCAGCCGCCCGTGACCGCCCGTGGCGCTCGGCGAGGGCCTCCTCCTGTGCCGGGCGGACAAAGTCGACCGGGACAGCGGCGGGCGTCACTCGAGGACGATGGGGGAGACGCGCGTGGCCCGGCGGACACACTGGTTCCGAACCGCCTGGAGTCGCCTGCGAAGCGGTTGGCAACTGCTGGCGGCGGTGACCCTGGGGGCGACCGTGTCCTGGTTCGTCGCCAACCGCCTCCTCGGAGGCCCGCACGGTGGTGACGACAGCGCGGCGTTCTACGCACCGACCGCCGCGCTGATCGTTCTGTCCCAGGCCCGGGGCGTACGGCTGCGGCAGGCGATCCGGGTCCTGGCCGGGATCGCGGTCGGGGTGATCCTCGGCGAGGTCGCCATCTGGCTGCTCGGCGCCCGCTCCACCGCCGCCGTCTTCGTGGTCATCCTGGTCGCCGCCGGGGTGTCGATCGCCGCCAAGGCTCCCGGCGTCGTCCGGAACCAGTTGACGATGTCCGCGCTCTTCATGGTCGCCGTGGTTCCGCCGAACAAGGAGCTGGAGCCGACCCGCCTCTACGATGCGCTGATCGGTGGCACCATCGCGTTGCTGATCACCCAGGTCGCCGGCTCACGCTCGCCGCTCGGGCCGCTGGACACCGAGGGGCGGCGGGCGTTCGCGGAGCTGTCCGGGGTCCTGGACAGCATCCGTCAGGCCTTGCAGCGACACGACGAGAAGGCCGCCCTGGCCGCGCTCGACCGGGCCCGGCAGCTGGACTCGCGTACCGCCGCGCTTCGCAGGGCCGTGCTGGTCGCTGACGAGAATCTGCGTCTCGCGATCTGGGAACGGCGCAGTCGCCCGCGTGTCCAGGCCGCCCGAGCCGCCGTCGACCAGGTCGACTACGCCGTCCGCAACACCCGGGCGCTGGCGCGCTCGGCAGTGGTGCTCGCCCGGATGCCGGATCCGCCGCCGCAGCAGCTCGTCGCCGCGCTGACCTCGCTGAACCAGTTGACGAGCTGCGCCGCCGCGGTGCTCGCCGCCGTCGTCTCCGGCGACAGTGACACGGCCGACCGGCACATCGACCAGGCGGGAAAGACCGCGGTCGCCACCGTCCAGGTGATGGCGCCGCTGCTCCGGCACGAGCAGTCGTTGCCGGTCAGCACGATCATCAGTCACATCCGGATGCTGGTCGTCGACCTGCTGCGCAGCGCCCGGGCAGACAAGCCGGAGGTGCTGAACGCGATCGACCAGGCGCTGGACCTGCCCGCCGTCTGGAAGGAACGGTGACCGGCGCGCCGCGCAGGTCCTGTTCCCGGGTGTGCGCCCCTGCCGGACGCAACCCGAGGGCGATCAGTCGACGCCGGCGTACGAGTGCAGGCCGGTGAAGAAGAAGTTCACCCCGAACAGGTTCATCAGCATGGTGAGGAAGCCGAGGATGGCGAGCCAGGTGGCCACGTTCCGCCGCACGCTCGGGGTGGCCCGGGCGTGCAGGTAGCCCGCGTACACCACCCAGGAGATGAACGCCCAGGTCTCCTTCGGGTCCCAGCCCCACGGCCGGCCCCACGCGGCCTCCGCCCAGATCGCTCCGGCGATCACCGCGAAGGTGAAGATCGGGAACGCGAAGGCGTGCAGCGTGAAGGTCAGCCGCTCCAGTCCGGCCGCCGCCGGCAGCCGCTTCGCCAGGATGTACGGGAAGCTGCGCTTGCCCTGCTCGTACCCGTTGCGCATGAGGAACGCGATTGCCGGCACCGCACCGAGCAGGAAGATGCTGGACGAGAAGCTGATCGTCGACACGTGCACGGTGAACCAGTACGACTGGAGCGCCGGCATCAGCGGCACCACCTCGACGTACAGCTTCAGCTCGGCGAACGCGAGCAGCAGCACCATCACCAGGGTGAGGAACAGCCCGAGGCGACGCAGCGAGGGGCGCTTCCAGAGCACGGCGAGCCACGCCACCGTGCTGATGCACGAAACCGTCAGCACGAACTCGTACATGTTGCCCCAGGGCATCCGGTCGGCGGCGATGCCGCGGGTGACCGTGGCCGCGAGGTGCAGCGCGGCGGCGACGACGGTGATCCCGACCGCGACTAGGCCGGCCAGCCCGGCCCGCTGCGCCGAGCGGTCGACCCGGGCCGGCGGCGCGACCGGAGCGGCGGGCGCGTCGATCAGCCCACCGGCCCCGCCGGCTCCCGCGCCGACCAGCTCGCGCGCGGCCGGGGTGACGGCCCGGGCGTTGCCGAGGGCGTACTCGACGGCGTGGCAAATCATCGCGACCAGGTACGCCAGGATCGCGAACGTGACTAGTTGGTCGGAGAGTGCGGTCATCACTCGGCTCCTTCTCGCGTCCCGGACGGACCGCGTGCGTCACGCCCCCCACCGGCCCGCTCGCCCGGCTTCCCGTCGCCGTCGACGGCGGCGACGAGCTGCGCGAACTCGTCGGCGAACCCCGGATAGTCGGTGCGCGGCAGGCCACCGGCCTCCACCAAACTACTACCGCCCGTCGGAGATCCATCGGCGGGGTCGGTCGCCTCACCCGATCCGGCCGGCGTCACCCGGAACCAGACCCGGCGGCGCTTGCCGAACAGGGAGCCCATCAGGCCGATCAGCAACACCGTCGAGCTGCCGAGCAGCAGCGTCGAGCCGGGGTCGTAGCGCACCGACAGGGTGATGTACGGCCTCGTGCCGACGAACTCCAGCACGCTGCCGTCGTCCAGCGTCCACTTCTCGCCGACGGCCAACTTCTTGTCGCCGACCTGCTTGAGCTTGCCGTTGGTGACCTGGCGCTGGTCGAGCTTGTACACCGAGCCGGGGATGCCGGCGTCCATGCCCAGGTTCCCCCGGTACGCGACCAGCACCACGGCCGGGTTGCCCTCGGTCGGGAACTCCGACCGGGTGAACGGGGCCTGCTTCGGGGCGGTGGGCAGGTAGAGCCCGTCGAAGGCGATCTGAAGGTTCGAGTCCCGCTTGCCGGTCGTCGGGTCGACGTTCACGTCCGGGAACGCGGCCACGCCCTCGCTGGTGAGGTTGGCGTCCCCGCTGGTAATGAAGGGGAAGTTGCTGGTCTGGGTCTTGCCGTACCGGTCGGTGTAGCGCAGCACCGGGGCGTAGCCGTGGCCGAGCAGGTAGACGTTGGCGTCGCCGAGGCGCAGCGGGGAGTTGACCGAGAAGGTCTCGGTGCGGGTGGCCCGGCCGGCCTCCTCCACGTCGACCGTGGCCCGGTAGAAATCGGGCTGGCCCGATTCCAGGAACCGCGCGTCGAAGTGGTTCAGGGTCAGGCAGAACGGCGGCAGGTCGGCGCTGTCCACCTGAGGGCCGAGCTTGGCCTCGGCGTACTGCTGCCGGGTGTTGCAGAAGGCGTTCTCCTCGCCGGCCACCAGCAGCTTGTTGCCATGCCAGCCGTACCAGGAGCCGAGGGCGACCCCGATCAGCACGGCGATCAGCGAGGTGTGGAACAGCAGGTTGCCGGTCTCCTTGAGGTACCCCTTCTCGGCGGAGACCTCGGTGCCGCGTACCACGACCCGCCAGCGGCGACGCCGCAGCTCGGCGGCGACGGCCTCGGCGTCGGTGTCGACGCCGGTGCGCACGGCGTGCTGGGGCAGCCGTTCCAGGCGCTTGGGCGCGGCCGGTGGCTTCGTGCGCAGGGCGCGGACGTGGTCGCGCAGCCGGGGCAGGATGCAGCCGATCAGGGAGGCGAACAGCAGCAGGTAGATGGCGGAGAACCAGACCGACCCGAACACCTCGAACGCGCCGATCCGGTCCAGCGTCGGGGCCAGTTCGGGGTGGTCGATGAAGTACTGGTCGACCTTCTCCAGGTTCACCCCGCGCTGCGGCAGCACCGAGCCGGGGATGGCCGCGACGGCGAGCAGGAAGAGCAGGATCAGTGCCGTACGCATGCTGGTGAGCTGCCGCCACGAGTTGCGCAGCAGGGCCAGCGCCCGGTTGGGCCGGCGCGGCGCCTCGGCCGGGGGCACCGGTCGGTCCTCCACGATCGTCATCAGATACTCACCTCGCCCACGCCGAACGTCGTCTGCAACCAGATGACGAAGTTGGTCCACCCGCCGGTGACCAGCGCGAGGCCGATCAGCACCAGCAGGACGCCGCCGACCCGGGTGACCCAACGGCTGTTGCGCCGGACGGCGCGGAACACCCCGAGCAGGCGGTGGAAGCCCAGCCCGAAGACGACGAACGGTATCCCCAGCCCGAGGCAGTACGCCACGGCGAGCACCACGGCCCGGTCGGTCTGCCCGCCGGGGGTGGCCATGCCGAGCACCGCCGCGAGCGTGGGGCCGGTGCAGGGCATCCAGCTCAGGGCGAAGACCGCGCCGAAGACGGGAGCCCCGAGCAGGCCGGCGGCGGGCAGCCGCTGGATCCGGAACTCCCGCTGGAGGCCGGGGAGCACCCCGACGAAGGCCAGCCCGAGCACGGTGACCAGCACACCGGCACCGATCTCCAACGCCCGCTCGTACTGGATGAAGACCCGACCGACGCTGGCGAAGAGGATCGCGGTGGCGGTGAAGACGGCGGTGAACCCGGCGATGAACAGCAGCGTCCCGGCGAGCACCCGGCCCTTGACCGCCGCCGCCGTCCGGCCCCGTTCCCGGGTCCGCTCCCGCACCGCCACGCCGCCGCCGTCGTTACCGCCGCTGCCGTTGGTGCCGTCCTGCCCCGGATCCGGGGGGCCGGCGGGGGGCGTTGCCGGCGTGTCCCGACCCTCCAAGTCGGCGCCGGCCAGGCCGGTGACGTAGGAGAGGTAGCCGGGGACCAGCGGGAGGATGCACGGGGACAGGAAGCTGACCAGCCCGGCGAGTGCCGCCGCGCCGATGGCCAGCAGCAGCGGCCCGCTCTGGGCGACGTCGTGGAAGGTCCCACCCATCAGCGGGAGCCGTTGGGCGCGGGCTGCTCGGCGGCGATCCGCGCGACGATCGGTTGCAGCCGCTCCTGGGTCACCGCCGACCGGATCACCACGGCCACCCTGCCGTCCCGGTCCAGCAGGACGGTGGCCGGGATGGTGGTGGGCGAGATGTCGAAGGCGAGGGCGAGCCGGCTCGGCGGGTCGAAGAGGCTGGGGTAGGTGACCCGACCCTCCTCGAACGCGAGCGCCTTGTCCCGGTTGTCCTGCACGTTGATGCCGAGGAAGGTCACCCCGGACGACTTGGTGGCCTGGTAGGTAGCCTCCAGGTCGTCGGCCTCGGCCCGGCAGGGCGGGCACCAGGAACCCCAGAAGTTGACCACGACCACCTGGCCGCGGTCCGTCGCGACGTCGTAGCTGCCGCCGGTGAGCAGCTCACCGGACAGCTTCGGGGGCGCGGACCGCTGGTCGGGGGCGCACTCGATGAAGCCGTCGGTGTTGGCGCAGCGCTGCTCCTGGCTGTTGGAGGAGCAGCCGGCCAGGGCCGCCGTGGCGGTCACGGCCGCGAGGAGTCCCGCGATCCACCTCCGGGCTGGCATCAGGCTCCCTTGGCCGTCCGGGCGGTCGGCGATGTGGCGACCAGGTGGGCAGCCGGCTCGCTGTAGCCGATCCCGACGATCTTCGCGCCGTCGAAGTGGAACGAGGTGAGGCTGGCCAGCCCGCACTGCCGCCGGCGCGGGTCGTGCCACAGCCGCTTGCGCTCGACGTGACGGCGCAGCGTCCAGATGGGGAGCTGGTGGGAGACCAGCACGGCCTCGCGTCCCTCGGCGGCGACCCGGGCCGCGTGCAGGGCGGCGAACATCCGCTCCGCGATGACCCGGTACGCCTCGCCCCAGGACGGGGTGACCGGGTCGCGCAGCACCCACCAGTTGCGCGGGTCGCGGAACGACCCGTCGCCCGGGGAGACCTTCTTGCCCTCGAACCAGTTGGCGCTCTCGATCAGTCGCTCGTCCACCCCGACGGGCAGCCCGAACTGCCCGGCGATCGGCTCGGCGGTCTGCTGGGCGCGTTCGAGGGGGCTGGCCACCACGTGCACCACGTCCCGCTCGGCGAGCCCCTGGGCCGCCGCCTTGGCCATCTGCACGCCCAGCTCCGACAGGCGGAAGCCGGGCAGCCGGCCGTAGAGGATCTGATCCGGGTTGTGCACCTCGCCATGCCGCAGCACGTGGACCACCGTCTTGCTCACCGCAGTTACCCCCCGTTGCCCGCCGCTGCCGCCGCGTTCGCCGCCGCGGGCAGGGCCGCGGCGATCTGCTCCAGGGCGGCGTCGTCGATCGCCGCCGAGACGAACCAGGCCTCGAACGCGCTCGGCGGCAGGTAGACCCCGTCGGCGAGCATCGAGTGGAAGAACGCCTTGAACGCCGGGACCTGCTGGGTCCGGGCGCTGTCGTAGTCGACCACGTCGGCGTCCGTGAAGAAGATCGAGAACATGCTGCCCGCGTACGACAGCCGGTGCGGGACCCCGGCGGCGGCCAACGCGTCGCCGGCGAGCTTGCCCAGCACGGCGGCCGTCTCGTCGAGCCTGCGGTAGACGGCGTCGTCGGCCAGCCGCAGCGTGGCCAGGCCGGCGGCGCAGGCGAGCGGGTTACCGGAGAGGGTGCCGGCCTGGTAGACCGGGCCGGCCGGGGCGAGCCGCGCCATGATCTCCGCGCGCCCGCCGAACGCCGCGGCCGGCAGGCCACCGCCCATGACCTTCCCGTACGTCCACAGGTCGGCGTCGGAGGGGTCGAGGCCGTGCCACCCGGAGCGGGAGACCCGGAACCCGGTCATCACCTCGTCGACGACCAGCAGTGCGCCGTGCGCGTGGGCGATCCGGGCGAGCTGGGAGTTGAACCCGTCGCGGGGGGCGACCACGCCCATGTTGCCGGCCGCCGCCTCGGTGATCACCGCGGCGATGTGCGGCCCCTCGGCGGCGAACGCCGCCTCGACGGCGGCGATGTCGTTGTACGGCAGCACGATGGTGTCGCCGGCCGCCGCGCCGGTCACGCCGGGCGAGTCGGGCAGGCCGAGGGTGGCCACGCCGGAGCCGGCGGCAGCGAGCAGGGCGTCGACGTGCCCGTGGTAGCAGCCGGCGAACTTGATGATCTTCGAGCGGCCGGTGAAGCCCCGGGCCAGCCGGATCGCCGACATGGTCGCCTCGGTGCCCGAGTTGACCAGCCGGACCTGCTCGACCGGGGTGCGGTCGACGATCTCGGCGGCCAGCTCGACCTCGCCGGGGGTCGGGGTGCCGAAGCTGGTGCCCCGGGCGGCGGCGGCCTGGACGGCCGCGACCACCTCCGGGTGGGCGTGCCCGAGGATCAGCGGCCCCCACGAGCAGACCAGGTCGACGTAGCGCCGGTCGTCCGCGTCGTACAGCCAGGGACCCTCCCCCCGGACCATGAAGCGCGGGGTGCCGCCGACGGCGTGGAACGCGCGCACGGGGGAGTTCACCCCGCCCGGCACGATGGCGCGGGCGCGGGCGAACAAGGCCTCGGAGGCCGGCGCGTCGGCTGGGTAGCGGCCGGATCCGGCGGAAAAGGTATCGGTCACGATGCCGCCATTGTGTCAGCGCCGGACGGCGAATCGGCAGCCACCCCTGGTCGGGGTTACCGGGCTCACGCGAAGTGGCTGGCCGGGCGAGCTGCGAGCGCCTCGACGGGCCGGAGGACCCGGTTCGCGCTAGGCTGATCGAGTGGATCGTGCCGAACTGTCCATCACGCTACACCGGACGGGCGATGAAGTGGTGCTTCGCCTCGCCGGTGAGATCGACATGCTCACGGCCACCCAACTCTCGACCGTCGTCAACGAGGTGCTCGCCGATCCGCCCCCACGGATCGTCCTCGATCTGGGCGGGGTCACGTTCTGCGACTCCCAGGGGCTGGGCACCCTGGTCGTGCTCAGCCGCAAGACCAGCCACGCGCAGAGCCTGCTCGTCCTGACCCGCGTCGGCGACTTCCTGCTCCGGGTCCTGGACATCACCGGCCTCCGCTCGGCCCTGATGATCCGCAACGGCGCCCCCACCGACTGACCGCGCCGCCCGCGCCCCACCGCCCGGACGGGCTGCGGGGCGCGGGCGCGCTCAGGCGGGAAGGTCGCGGCGGCGGAAGGTGAACAGGCCCGCCGTGGCCAGCGCGGCGGCCGTGCCGGTCAGGGCCAGCAGCGGGGTGGCGGACACCGGGCCGCCCAGGACCTGCGGGGTGTGGGTGAACGGGGACAGGTCCAGCAGCCACTGGCTCAGCTCCAGCACCGCGCCGAGCTGGCCGAGGAGCAGGCAGCCGGCGAGCGCCGCCCAGGCCGCGCCGACGCTGATCCGGGGCAGCAGGCCGAACAGCAGCACCGCCACGCCGACCAGCACCCAGACCGCCGGTACGTGAGCCAGCGCCGCCCCGGTCAGCCGGGGCACCTTGCCCGCCACGTCGGAGCTGCTGAGGCCGTAGGCGAGCCCGGTGACCGCGCCGGTCACCGCCAGCATCACCGCCGGGCCGAGCAGGGCGAAGGCCAGGTGGCCGAGCAGCCAGCGGGACCGGCTCACCCCGGTGGTGAGGACCGGCTCGGCGCGCTGGCCGGTCTCCTCGGTCCGCATCCGCAGCGCGGCCTGGATGCCGTAGCCGCCGGCGGCGAGCGCGGTGATGCTCAGGGTCGTCCCGAGGTACGCCTCGGCGATGGAGGCCGAGCCGCCGAGGCGCTCCATCAGCCGGGCGACGGTCTCGTTGCCGTCCACCGCGTCCCCGGCCGCCTGGGCGGCACCGCCGAGCACCGCGCCGAGGGCCGCCGCGCCGACCGTCCACCCGAGCAACGCGACCCGGTTCAGCCGCCAGACCAGCCCCCACGGGCCGGTGAGGGCGGGACCGGCTGCGGCCGGGCCGAGCCGCTGCGGCAGCACGCCGGCGTCGAGGTCCCGCCGCGCCGAGAGCCGGAACGCCACCGCGCCGACCAGCGCGGCCAGCCCGGCGAGCAGCGCGAGCGGCCACCAGCGCTCGCCGGCGTAGGGGTGGGTGCGCTGGGCCCAGCCCAGCGGGGAGAGCCAACTCAGCCACTCCGTCCCGCCCGCGTCCCCGGCGAGCCGGACCAGGAACGCCACCCCGAGCGCCGCGACGCCCAGCCCTCGGGCGCCGCCCGCGCTCTCGGTGAGCTGCGCGGCGAGGGCGCCCACGGTGGCGAAGAACGCCCCGGCGAGGGCGACCGAGAGCCCGAACGCCAGGGAGCCGGCCGCGGGCAGGCCGGCGGCGACCAGGCCGCCGGCCACGAGCAGCCCGAGCAGCAGGTCCGCCGCGTACGTGACGAGCAGCGCGGCGGTCAGCCCGGCGTACCGGCCGAGGACCGTGGCGCCGAGCAGCTCCCGCCGGCCCGCCTCCTCCTCGGTCCGGGTGTGCCGGATGACGACGAGCAGGCTGATCAGGCCCACGATCAGGTGCAGCAGCCCGGCCCGCTGGGCGGCGAGCGCGCCGACGCTGTCGCCGTACACCGGGCCGAGCAGGGCCATGACCGACGGGTTGCCGGCGGTGGCGACCGCGTACTCGGCGCGCTGGGCGGCGGTCGGGTACAGCTCGGCGTACGTCCCGGCGTAGCTGGCCGGCAGGACCGCGATCAGCAGCACCCAGATCGGCAGCAGCACCCGGTCCCGGCGCAGGATCAGCCGGACCAGGTGCCGGGCGCCGGTCACCGGGCCACCCCGGCGGGTGCGCCGGCGGCACCGGCCGACTCGTAGTGCCGCAGGAACAGCTCCTCCAGCGTGGGCGGCCGGCTGACCAGGCCCCGTACGCCGATCTCGGTGAGCCGGCGCAGCGCGGCGTCGAGCGCCGGGGTGTCCACGTCGAAGCGGACCCGGTCGCCGTCGACCCGCAGGTCGTGCACGCCGGCCAGCTCGGCCAGCCCGTGCGGCGGCCCGGCCAGCTCGGCGTCGACGGAGGTGCGCTGGAGGTGGCGCAGCTCGGTGAGGGTGCCGGTCTCCACGGCGCGGCCGTTGCGGATGATCGTCACCCGGTCGCAGAGCGCCTCGACCTCGCCGAGGATGTGGCTGGAGAGCAGGATGGTGCGGCCGTCGGCGCGGGCCCGGCCCACCCAGTGCTGGAAGACCTCCTCCATCAGCGGGTCGAGGCCGGAGGTGGGCTCGTCGAGGATCAGCAGCTCGGCGTCGGAGGCGAGGGCGGCGACCAGGCCGACCTTCTGCCGGTTGCCCTTCGAGTACGCCCGGCCCTTCTTGCGCGGGTCCAGCTCGAAGGCGGCGAGCAGTTCGTCGCGGCGGGCGCGGTCGATGCCGCCGCGCATCCGACCGAGCAGGTCGATCACCTCACCGCCGGTGAGGTTGGGCCAGAGGGTCACGTCGCCCGGCACATACGCCAGGCGACGGTGCAGGGCGACGGCGTCCCGCCACGGGTCACCGCCGAGCAGGCGGGCGGCCCCCGTGTCCGCCCGCAGCAGGCCGAGCAGCACCCGGATGGCGGTGGACTTGCCGGCGCCGTTGGGCCCCAGGAAGCCGTGCACCTCACCGGCGCGGACGGTCAGGTCCAGCCCATCGAGCGCCCGGGTCCGGCCGAAGGTCTTCACCAGGCCGGTCACCGTTATCGCAGTTTCCATGAATCAGAAGCTACAGTCATTTCACGATGTTGTGAAGACTGTGGAGGCTGGGGCACGATCAGATACCCGACCTACGCCGAGGAGAGCCGGATGAGCATTGCCGACCCACCCCGCCGCAACGACGAGGCGGTCCACCTCTTCGTCGAGCGGATGGCCATGGCCTTCGCGGAGGTCGGTTTCCCCCGGATGGCCGCCAGGGTGCTGTTCACGGTGATGAGCGCGGACGAGGAGCTGACCGCCGCCGAGATCGGCGAGCGGCTCGATGTCAGCGCGGCGGCGATCTCCGGTGCGGTCCGCTACCTGACCCAGTTCGGGATGCTGATCCGCGAGCCGGTGAAGGGCTCCCGCCGGGACCGCTACCGGCTGCCGGAAAACCCCTGGTACGAGGGGACGATCACGAAGACCGGCCTCTACAAGAGCTTCATCGACATCGCGGACGGCGGGGTCAACGCCCTCGTCGGCCGGAGCACCCCGGCCGGCGAGCGGGTCGCCGAGATGCGCGACTTCTTCGTCTTCATCCAGGGGGAGATCGACTCACTCGGCGAACGCTGGCGGGCCCGCCGCGCCGCCACGGGCCACGACGGTTCGCCCCCCGCCTAGGTCAGCGGGTGTTGCCCCAGCGGGCCTGTTCCAGCAGGTCGACGGCCCGGGTTCGGGCCTCCGGGTCGTTCGCCCGGAGCAGGGCGGTGGCCTCGTCGACGGCGTCGGTGAGCGTGCGCCACTGCGTCTCGCGCTCCCGGACCAGGTCCGACTGGGCGGCGAGCTGTCGGGTCTTGACCCACAGCTCGACGAAGACCGACACCTTGGCCCGCAGCACCCACGGGTCGAAGGGCTTGGTCAGGTAGTCGACCGCACCGACCGCGTACCCGCGCAGGGCGAGCTGGGCGTCCTTGTCGGCCGCGGTGAGGAAGATGATCGGCACGTGCCGGGTGCGTTCCCGCCGCTTGATGTGGCTGGCGGTCTCGAAGCCGTCCATGTCGGGCATCTGCGCGTCCAGCAGGATCACCGCGAAGTCGTCCACCAGCAACTGCTTGAGCGCCGCCTCGCCGCTCTCCACAGCAACCGACTGCACCGGCAGCCCCTGGAGAATCGCCTCCAGGGCCATCAGATTCTCCCGTCGGTCGTCGACCAACAGCGCCTTGGCCGTCTGGCTCACATTCTCTCCTCGCCTCGACTGCCGCCCACCCAGGACGCCATCAGCTCGATCAGGTCGTCCAGGTCAACCGGTTTGGTGATGTAGTCGCTGCCGCCCGCCGCGAGCGCGGACTCGCGGTCGCCCGGCATCGCCTTCGCGGTGAGGAAGACAATAGGCAGGTCGGCGAAGCGGTGGTTACGGCGGATCTGCCGGGTGGTCTCGTAGCCGTCCTGGTCAGGCATCATCGCGTCCATCAGCACGATGTCCACCTCCGGATGCTCGGCCAGCCGACGGACGCCGTCCGCCCCGTTGTCCGAGTACAACACGGTCATACCGTGCAACTCCAATGCGCTGGTCAGCGCGAAGACGTTCCGCACGTCGTCGTCGATGATCAGCACGGTGACGCCCTCCAGCCGGCGGGTGGCCGGCGTCTCAGCCACCCCCGACAGCTCCGGCGGAGACATCAGCAGCAGCGACGCCGGCAGGCCCGCGCGGGCCGGCGACGGTGGCGCCGGCGCGACCACCGCGTCCGGGGCCAGCACGTCCGGTACGTACAAGGTGAAGGTGGAGCCCTCCCCGGGCGCCGAGGCCACGATGATCGAGCCGCCGAGCAGGCGGGCCAGGTCCCGGCTGATCGACAGCCCCAGCCCGGTGCCGCCGTACCGCCGGCTGGTCGTCCCGTCCGCCTGCTGGAACGCCTCGAAGATCAGCGACAGCTTGTCGTCCGAGATGCCGATGCCGGTGTCGATCACCGTGAAGGCGATCACCTGCCGGGCGTTGGTCAGCGCCGGCACGTCGAAGACGACGTTCTCGGACGCCGGGGCGATCCGCAGCGTCACCGTGCCGCTGTCGGTGAACTTCACGGCGTTGGAGAGCAGGTTGCGCAGGATCTGCTGCAACCGCCCGGCATCGGTGACCAGTGCCGGGGACAGCTCCTCGGCCACCTGGACCTGGAAGCCGAGGCCCTTGTCCTCCGCCTGCGGGGCGAACGCCTGCTCCACGAACCCGCGGATCTCGTCGAACCGGACCTCGGTCGGCTCGACGTCCATCCGGCCCGCCTCGATCTTGGACAGGTCGAGGATGTCGTCGATCAGCCGCAGCAGGTCCGAGCCGGAGCCGTGAATGGTCCGGGCGAACTCGATCTGCTTCGGGGTGAGGTTCTGCTCCGAGTTCTCCACCAGCAGCCGGGCCAGCAGCAGCAGCGAGTTCAGCGGCGTGCGCAGCTCGTGGCTCATGTTGGCCAGGAACTCCGACTTGTACGCCGAGGCCCGGGTGAGCTGCTGGGCCTTGTCCTCCAGGCCGAGCCGGGCCAGCTCGATCTCCCGGTTCTGGGTCTCGATGTTGGCCTTCTGCTCGGACAGCAGCTGGGCCTTGTCCTCCAGCTCGGCGTTGGTGCGCTGCAACTCGGCCGACTGTTCCTGGAGCTCGTGGGCCAGCCGCTGAGACTGGGCCAGCAGCTCCTCGGTGCGCCGGTTGGCCTGGATCGTGTTGACCGCGACGCCGATGGTCAGCACCAGCCGCTCCAGGAACGCCAGGTGCAGTTCGGAGAAGGCGGCCACGCTGGCGAACTCGATCACACCGAGCAGCTCACCCTCGAACAGCACGGGCAGCACCACCAGGTCCGCCGGCGGGGTGTCCGCCAGCCCCGAGCGCAGGGTGAGCCGGCCGTCCGGGGAGGCGCTCACCCGGATCGTCCGGCGGGACAGCGCGGCCTGCCCGACCAGTCCCTCGCCGGGGCCGAACGTGACGTCGTGCCCCCGGGCCACGTAGCCGTACGAGGCGGTCAGCCGCAGCCGCATGCTGCCGTCGGAGGTGTCCACCAGGAAGAATGCGCCGAGCTGCGCGTCGACCAGCGGGGTCACCTCCATCATGATCATCCGGCAGACCTCGCCGAGGTCCCGCTGTCCCTGGAGCAGGCCGCCGATGCGGGCCAGGTTGGAGTCCAGCCAGCCCTGCTCGGCGTTCTTCTTCGTCGTCTCCCGGAGGGTGACGATCATCTGGTTGATGTTGTCCTTCAGCTCGGCGACCTCGCCCTGGGCCTCGACCGCGATCCGCTGGGTCAGGTCGCCCCGGGTCACCGAGGTCGACACCTGGGCGATGGCCCGGAGCTGGGTGGTGAGCGTGGAGGCGAGCTGGTTGACGTTCTCCGTGAGGTCCCGCCAGGTGCCGGAGACGCCCTTCACCTGCGCCTGGCCGCCCAGCTTGCCCTCGATGCCGACCTCACGGGCCACCCGGGTCACCTCGTCGGCGAACGACGACAGCTGGTCCACCATCGTGTTGACCGTGTTCTTCAGCTCCAGGATCTCGCCCTGCGCGTCCACGGTGATCTTCTGGCCCAGGTCGCCCTTCGCCACGGCCGTGGTCACCGACGCGATGTTACGCACCTGCGACGTCAGGTTCGACGCCATCGAATTCACGTTGTCCGTCAGGTCCCGCCAGGTGCCCGACACGCCCTTCACCTGCGCCTGGCCGCCCAGCTTGCCCTCCGTGCCCACCTCACGGGCCACCCGGGTCACCTCGTCCGCGAACGACGACAGCTGATCCACCATCGTGTTCACCGTCGACTTCAGCTCCAGGATCTCGCCCCGGGCGTCCACGGTGATCTTCTGCGACAGGTCACCCTTCGCCACCGCCGTGGACACCTGGGCGATGTTGCGCACCTGGGCCGTCAGGTTCGACGCCATCGAGTTCACGTTGTCCGTCAGGTCCCGCCAGGTGCCGGCGACGCCGCGCACCTGGGCCTGGCCGCCCAGCTTGCCCTCCGTGCCCACCTCACGGGCCACCCGGGTCACCTCGTCCGCGAACGACGACAGCTGATCCACCATCGTGTTCACCGTCGACTTCAGCTCCAGGATCTCGCCCCGGGCGTCCACGGTGATCTTCTGCGACAGGTCACCCTTCGCCACCGCCGTGGTCACCGACGCGATGTTACGCACCTGCGACGTCAGGTTCGACGCCATCGAGTTCACGTTGTCCGTCAGGTCCCGCCACGTACCCGACACGCCCTTCACCTGCGCCTGGCCGCCCAGCTTGCCCTCCGTGCCCACCTCACGGGCCACCCGGGTCACCTCGTCCGCGAACGACGACAGCTGGTCCACCATCGTGTTGACCGTGTTCTTCAGCTCCAGGATCTCGCCCTGCGCGTCCACGGTGATCTTCTGGCTCAGGTCACCCTTGGCGACGGCCGTGGAGACCTGGGAGATGTTGCGGACCTGGCTGGTCAGGTTGCCGGCGAGCTGGTTGACGTTCTCCGTGAGGTCCCGCCAGGTGCCGGAGACCCCGCGCACCTGGGCCTGGCCGCCAAGCTTGCCCTCGATGCCGACCTCGCGGGCCACCCGGGTCACCTCGTCGGCGAACGACGAGAGCTGGTCCACCATCGTGTTGACGGTGTCCTTCAGCTCCAGGATCTCGCCCTGCGCGGCGACGGTGATCTTCTGCGACAGGTCGCCCCGGGCGACGGCCGTGGACACCTGGGCGATGTTGCGCACCTGGGCCGTCAGGTTCGACGCCATCGAGTTGACGCTGTCGGTGAGGTCCTTCCAGGTGCCCGCGACGTTCGGCACCTCCGCCTGGCCGCCGAGCTTGCCCTCGGTGCCCACCTCCCGGGCCACCCGGGTCACCTGCTCGGCGAAGAGTCGCAGCGTGTCGGTGAGCGAGTTCATGGTGTCGGCCAGCTCGGCGACCTCGCCGCGCGCCCCGACCGTGATCTTCTGCGACAGGTCGCCCTTGGCCACCGCCGTCGCCATCTGGGAGATCGACCGCACCTGGCCGGTCAGGTTCGACGCCATGGTGTTCACCGAGTCGGTGAGGTCCTTCCAGGTGCCGGCCACCCCGCGCACGTCGGCCTGGCCGCCGAGCTTGCCCTCGGTGCCCACCTCCCGGGCCACCCGGGTCACCTCGTTGGAGAAGGACGAGAGCTGGTCGACCATCGTGTTGACCGTGCGGCCGATCCGCAGGTACTCGCCGCGCAGCGGCCGGCCGTCGATCTCCAGCGCCATGTGCTGGGAGAGGTCGCCGTCGGCCACGGCCACGATCACCCGGGCGATCTCGGTGGTCGGGCGGCCGAGGTCGTCGATCAGCGAGTTGACCGCGCGCTGCCCCTCCGCCCAGGAGCCCTCCAGCCCCTCCTCGTCGAGACGCTCGGTGAGCCGGCCGTCCCGGCCGACGATCCGGCTGATCCGGCGCAGGTCCAGGTGCTGCCGCTCCTGGAGGGCCACCACGTCGTTGAACGCGTCCGCCACCTCGCCGGCCGCGCCCGCCCGCCGGGGCAGGCGGACCTTCAGGTCGCCGCCGCGCATCCGGCGCAGCGCTTCCGCCAGCTCGCTGAGCAGGGCCGCCTGGTCCGGCGCGGACGGGTCCGCGGCTACCGAGTGTTTCGCCGTGGTCATCATTCCTCGCTCAGTTCGGGGCCGCCGGGGCCTGCCGACACACCGGCCATCCCATCATTGTGCCCGGCCGAGCGTCGATGCCGCGCCGCGCCGCCCGCCGGACCGCCCGCGCGTCGAAGCAGCTCACGGCTCGGGGAACCTGGCTGGCCGAGCCGACGGCCGCCGGAGCCCGCGCCGCCCGGGCGATCCCCCGGGCGGGCGACGGTCCTCGACGCGGCATCCGGGTCGGATTGGCTTACGGCCGGGCCGCGGTGGAGGATATGGAGGTGTCAGCGGAGGCGGGACCGACGACCTCAGGCGGTCCGGACGAGCGCATCCGCCGGGTACGGCTGCCCGCCGACCGGCGGACGCCGGCCGCCGCGCGCGCCCTGGTCCGGTCCGTGCTGGCCGCCGCGAGCCTCGACGACCTGCTCAACGAGGCCCTGCTGCTGACCACCGAGCTGACCACGAACGCCGTCGAACACGCCCGCACAGAACTGGACATCGAGGTCGTCGCCGACGACATCGGGCTGACCGTCACCGTCTCCGACTTCGCCGTGGGCTCGGTCGACGAGCTCACCGTGGGCGTCCGCAACGACAGCTCCGAGATCAACGAGGTCTCCGAGCGGGGCCGTGGGCTGCTGCTGGTCGACCACTTCGCCAGCCGGTGGGGCACCACGTACCTGCCCACGGGCAAGGGGGTGTGGTTCCGGCTCGACCGGCGCGACGCGGCCGGGCAGCCGGTCGCCGGCGGCCCGCCACCCGCCGGCGGGTGGGGCCATGCGACCGCCCGCTCCGGCGGCGGACCGGCCACCGAGCACCCGGGGCCGAGCGCCGGGGCGATGAGCGAGCTGATGCAGACCGCTCCCGACCAGTACGCCGAGGACCCGCTGCCCGAGTTCGCCACCGAACTGCTCACCCGGCTGGCCGAGATGGTCGGCGCGGCCGGCGGCGTGGTCCGGCTGGACCGGGGCGACGGGCAGGGCATGCAGATGCTGGCCCGCTACGGCCGCGCCCCCCGCGCCGGCAACGAGCTGCTCCAGGTGCCGCTGGCGGTGCACCGGCCGTACGCCGGGGAGCTGGAGCTGGACGCCGCCCCCTCGACGTACGCCCGGCCGCTGGCGGTGCTGACCGCCGAGCGGCTCTCGCTGCACCTGGAGAACGACCGGCTGCGCCGGGCCAACGTCCGCCGGCAGGCCTGGCTGACGTTCCTGGCCGAGGCGAGCGAGCTGCTGGCCCAGTCCCTGGACGTCGAGCTGACCATGGCACTGATCCCGCAGCTCGTGGTCCCCCGCCTCGGCCAGTGGTGCGCGGTGCACACCGCCGACGAGTGGGGGCAGCTGCGGCTCGCGGCGGCCACCCACGCCGACGAGTCGGTGCTGCCGCAGCTGCACAAGGTGCTCCGGGAGGCGGGGACGGACTCGGTGCAGGCCCGGCTGCGCGAGGCGTCCAGGACCGGGTCGCAGGTGCCGCTCGGCGGGCCGATGGAGGGCTTCGCCGTCCCGCTGGTGGCGCGTGGCCAGCGGCTGGGCACCCTCGCGGTCGGCCGGCACCAGCGCCACCGGCACGACCCGGACGAGGTCGCCGTGCTGGAGGACGTGGCCCGACGGGCCGCGCTGGCCATCGAGAACGCCCGCATCCACGCCGAGCGGCGCAGGGTGGCCCAAACTCTGCAACAGTCGCTGCTGCCGCCGGTCCTGCCGGTCGTCGAGGGCATCGGCTTCGCCGCCGAGTACGTGCCGACCGGCGACGACGCGGAGGTCGGCGGCGACTTCTACGACGTGCTCCCGCTGCCCGACGGGCGCTGGCTGGTGGTGGTCGGCGACGTGTCCGGCAAGGGGGTCGAGGCGGCTGCGGTCACCGGGCTGGTCCGAGACGTCATCCGGGTGCTGGTCGGCGACGGCAAGCCGCTGCCGGAGGTCCTGGGCCGGCTCAACGAGACGCTGGTCGAGCGGGGCGGCGGGCGCTACTGCACGCTGGCGCTGGCGGCGGTCGGGCCGGGCAGCGGCGACCGGCTGGACGTGGCCCTGCACCTGGCCGGGCACGACCGGCCGGTGCTGCTGCGGGCCGGCGACGGGGCCGCCTTCGTCGGGGCCGGCGGCACCGCGCTCGGCCTGCTCGACGCGATCAGCTCGCCGACGGCACAGGTCACGCTCGCCCCCGGCGACTCGCTGATCTTCTACACCGACGGGGTGACCGAGCGCAGGCGGGGCCGGGAACTGTTCGGCACCGATCGGCTGCGGGAGTCCGCCGCGCCACTGGCCGGGTACTCGGCCGACGTGGTGGCCGCCCGGCTGCGCTCGACCGCGATCGGGTTCTCGGTCGAGGCCCCCCGCGACGACATCGCCATCCTGGTGCTGCGCAACGACCGGCTCTGAGCCCAGAGCGGAGCGCCCCGGCAGGAAGAACGTCCGACCCGGTTGCCTGCAGCTGCCCCGCAGGCGGCTGTCGACCCAGCACGGCCAGAGCGATTGCGAAGTCGGGCGGGGGCGCTGCGATCAGGATGTCTGGGGGGGCTGAGGGCTCCTGGCGTGGGCGCCGCTCCACGGCGGGTATGCCTCCCGGCGCCTATGGAGCTGAGTCGGATACGACATCAGCCACGCCCGCCGCGCTCGGCGACCGCAAGCGACGACCCGACGGCGGTGGGTGACGCGACGGCGGTGGCCCGACCGGCGGTGATGACGTAAACGACTCAGCTCCATAGGCACCGCCCCACGACATCGACCACCGCGCCCACAGCTCCGCCCCGGGCCACGGTCCCCGGGCCGACCAGGGACCGCACCCGCGGCAACGCAATGACCCTGCCAGCACGGCGGCATAGCGATTTCCGGCGAAGGAACACTGCGCTTCGGCGATGACAAAACGGCGACGAAACCCGGAATCCATATTCGGACTCACACGCCTGCACCATCGCCGAAACTCGCGAACGTGACCCGCTATCAACCGAACTCCTTCGCGAAGTTTAATCCACCGATCACAATGCCAGGAACGGAGGTCCAAGACCTATCATCTAACTTCTTACTCGCCGGCTGACGACGATGAAGTGAGGCAGCAGGACGGCCTCTGGACCTGACCGTGTCGCGCATACCCACCACCGGAAGCGACTTGTGATGAGGGTCACATTTTGACATCGAGTGGCCGAGTGAACGCCGGACGCTCCGCACGGACGTCCGATTCAGGCGCTTGATCCCATTCGTCCCTCACCATCCGAGACGCCTTTTGCCTTTCCTTCGATGTCCACGTACACGCGCGGGCGTGTCGCGCCTGCGCGCGGGAGCGCGTCGATGGATATATGTACGTGCACGCGGGCGCGTCCGCTGAAATGCGCGCACGCGGCGCGTATGCGAATACCGCACGAACGGCGAACGCGGAAGGCCTATTCAAATCTCGACCATCGGGCGATGCGTTGAACCCGGCGGCCGACTTGACCAACTCCCAGCGACCGGTTGCAATTGACGGCAACAAGGCCAGAGAAGCAAATTGAGAGGGATTCCCCTTTCTCCGATGAAGCAAACGGCGGTAGCTACCCGGCGCTTGCTGCAACTTCGGCCAACTGGACGTGTCACCGCAGGCAGGAGGAGCCTTTGTCGACCGCAACAACCAACGAGGAGCCGGACAACAGGAGGCAGGAAGCCCACCGGGTCGTCTTGGCCTATCTGAGGACGGCAGCGACGGTCCTCGGTGCCGTAGCAGCCGTCCTGGCGACGCTCACCCCCCTGGTGGCGCTACTGGTCGACTGAGGACGTCCCGGGGCCCGGACACGGCCGGGCCCCGGGCCTCACCGCGCCGGCAGCCGACCACCGGGCGCCCCTCCTGGCAGTCGGGCCGACGCGCAGGAGGGGCAACGCATCTGCTCCGCCGGTGCTAGGTTCCCCCCATGTCGACGACGGCGGCCACCGGCGCGCGAGCCCCGTCCTCGGTCCGGCTGCTGACCACGATTCACCTGGCCTTCGCGGGCGCATTCCTGCTGGTGACCGTCCTCTACCTCGGACGGATAGCCGCAACTGGGGCCGGTCCCGCTGACATGCTCACCGGCCACTACGACCCGAAGGATCTGATCCCCTTCGGACCGTCTGGGGTGAACCCGTTCACCTGGCTTTACGCTTTGGTCGCGCTGCTCTACCTGGTCGGCTTCCTGGTCAGCCCAGCGCTGGCCATGGTCTCGTTGCCGCTGCTCGCCCGGACCTGGCATGAGCTGTCCCGCCCGGCCAGGGCCCTGCTGCTGGCGGGAATCGTCAGCGCGGTTGCCCTACCCCTGCTACGTCTCCTCCCCGCCGTCGGCGACATGCACAGGTGGTGGCTGGACTGAGCGCCTCCGCGTGACCGGATCGGCTGTCATGTCCCCTGGCGCGGAGGATGCAGCCGTCACAGGCCGCCGGGGAGGCGGCCGGGGGCCAGGCGCTGGTGCGGGTCGAGGTATTCCTTCGCCGCCCGCAGCCGGGGCAGCGAGGCCAGCTCGCCCCAGAGGTCGACCGCCTGGCGCACCGGCGGCGGCGCCGCGACCACGACGCACCGGCCGCGCCGGGCAAGCAGGACCCGGCGCACGCCGGTGACGATCGACGCCACCCGCTCGGCGGGCAGGGAGCCGGGCAGGGCCGCGTGCACCACGCCCTGCCCGGCGGAGCCCCGGATCGGGACCGGGCCGCCGGCCGCATCGCGCAGCGCGTAGACGGCCGCGTAGAGGTCGGTGGTCGGCACCTCGATGCGTAGCGCGGTCTCGCCGGGGCCGAACGGATAGCTCCGCCACCACGGCGGCGCCGAGTGGTCGACGGTGGCCTCGTCGCCCAGCAGGGCGAGCAGGCTGTCCACCCGTTCGGAGACGTCGGCGGGACCACCCTCGAGCAGCACCGCCAGGGTGCCCGCCCCGGCCAAGCGCGCCGTGCGGCGGAACATCGAGGGGTGCCGGGCGCGGGCAGCCGCCGCCGGGTCGTCGGGGTGCGGAGCCGGGCGCACCCGGTTCGCCCGGGCCGGCAGGTCCAGCTCGACGGCCGCCGGGTCGAGCCGGGCGGCGAGCACCGCCCGGACCAGGTCGGGCAGGTCCAGCGGGCTCCCCACCGGGCGGGTGACCCAGACCTGGCTGGCCGGCACCGGCTGCACCCGCAGGGTGGCCGAGACCAACACCCCGAGGCCGCCCTGCGAGCCGCAGAGCAGCCGGGCCAGCTCCAGGCCGGGTGCGCCGCCGCCCGCGCTCGTCAGCTCGCCGTCGGCGTCCAGGTAGCGCACTCCGACCAGCTGGTCGGAGGGGCCGCCGTGGCGGTGCCGCAGCGGGCCGGACTCGTCGGCGGCCAGCACCCCGCCGACCGTCGCCCCGGGCGAGGGCGCGTCGAGGGCGAGGCGCTGCCCGGTGCGTTCCAGGGCCGCCTGGGCCGCGCGCAGCGGGGTGCCCGCGCCGATCTCGGCCACCTGGGCGCCCGCCGGCTGGTGGCCGATGCCGGCCAGCCGGCCGGTGTCGAGCATGATGTCGACCTGCTCCGGGGCGGCACCCCAGTCGATCTTCGTGCCGGCGCCCCGGGGCACCACCGTCAGGTCGTGGGCGGCGGCCAGCCGGAGCACCTCGGCCGCGGCGGACGGATCGCCGGGCACCGCCACCCACCGGGCCGGCCGCCCGGCGACCTCGTCGGCCGCCCCGGCGAAGCGGGCGAAGTCCGGGCCGCAGATCTCGGTGAGTCGACGAGTGATGCCCATTGCCCCGGACCGGCCGGTCGACCGCGCTACTGCCGCCATGGCGGTTATCGTACAGGTGTTCGAAGGAAGTGGCGGGGTGCCGCGCGGCGTCGGGCCGCCGGCCCCCGCGAAGGATCCGGTCGCAGGGGGAACACCTCGCCGGGCCGCCGCAGCGCCCCGACGGCAACCCTGCCGGCCGGTAACCTGACCGGCGTGACCACCGAGATCCCGCCCGTCGCCAAGCAGGTTCCCACCGAGCGCACCCACCACGGCGACACGGTCGTCGACGAGTACGCCTGGCTGGCCGCCAAGGACGACCCGGAGATGATCGCCCACCTGAGGGCGGAGAACGCGTACACCGAGGCGCGCACCGCGCACCTGGAGGAGCTGCGCGGAACCCTGTTCGAGGAGACCCGGCGCCGCACCCAGGAGACCGACCTGTCGGTGCCGACCCGCAAGGGCGGCTACTGGTACTACACCCGCACGGTCGAGGGCCAGCAGTACGGCGTGCACTGCCGCCGGGCCGTCCGCGACGGCGAGACCGAGCCCCCGGTGAGCGCCGACGGCGCCCCGCTCGACGGCGAGGAGGTGCTGCTCGACGGCAACCTGCTGGCCGAGGGGCACGACTTCTTCTCGCTCGGCGCGTTCGACGTCAGCCCCGACGGCCGGTGGCTGGCGTACTCGACGGACTTCTCGGGCGACGAGCGGTTCACCCTGCGGGTGAAGGACCTCAGCACCGCCGAGGTGCTGCCCGACGAGGTGCCCGACACCTCCTACGGCATCGCCTGGTCGGCGGACGCCTCGGTGCTGTTCTACGTCACCGTGGACGACGCCTGGCGGCCCAACCGGGTCTGGCGACACCTGATCGGGAGCCCGGCCGCCGAGGATGTCGTGGTCCACCAGGAGGACGACGAGCGCTTCTGGGTGGGCGTCGAGCTGACCCGGTCGGAGAAGTTCATCCTGATCGACAGCCACAGCAAGATCACCAGCGAGGTGCGGGTGATCCCGGCCGGCAATCCCACCGGCGAGCCGGCCCTTGTCGCTCCCCGCCGGCAGGGCGTCGAGTACAGCGTCGAGCACCACGGGCACCGCTTCCTGATCCTGCACAACCACGACGCCGAGGACTTCGCGCTGGCGTTCACCTCGGCGGACGCGCCGGGCGACTGGGTGCCACTGATCCCGCACACCCCCGGCACCCGGCTGGAGTCGGTGGACGCCTTCGCCGACCACCTGGTCGTCTCGTTGCGCAGCAACGGGCTGACCGGGCTGCGGGTGCTGCCGGTCGGCGGCGGCGACGGCCACGACATCGACTTCCCGGAGCCGATCTACAGCGTCGGGCTGGACAGCAACCCGGAGTACCGCACCCGGCAGGTCCGGCTGCGCTACGCCTCGCTGGTCAGCCCCGACTCCGTGTACGACTACGACCTGGTCACCCGGGTGCTGGTGCTGCGCCGGCGCAAGCCGGTCCGGCCCGGTCCGGACGGCCGGGAGTACGACCCCGCCGACTACGAGCAGCACCGGGACTGGGCGCTCGCCGACGACGGCACCCGGGTGCCGATCTCGCTGGTCTGCCGGGCCGGCACCCCGCGCGACGGCTCCGCCCCCTGCGTGATCTACGGGTACGGCTCGTACGAGGCGAGCATGGACCCGTGGTTCTCCATCGCCCGGCTCTCCCTGCTGGACCGGGGCGTCATCTTCGCGGTCGCCCACATCCGGGGCGGCGGCGAGCTGGGCCGCCGCTGGTACGACGAGGGCAAGCTGCTGGCCAAGAAGAACACGTTCACCGACTTCGTCGCGTGCGCCCGGCACCTGGCCGGCTCGGGCTGGACGTCGACGGACCGGCTGGTGGCCCGGGGCGCCTCGGCCGGCGGCCTGCTGATGGGCGCGGTGGCCAACCTGGCCCCGGAGGCGTTCACCGGCATCGTCGCGCAGGTGCCCTTCGTGGACGCGCTCACCTCGATCCTCGACCCGTCGCTGCCGCTGACCGTCACCGAGTGGGAGGAGTGGGGCAACCCCCTCGAAGACCCCGAGGTGTACGCGTACATGAAGTCGTACACCCCGTACGAGAACGTGGCGGCGGTGGACTACCCGGCCATCCTCGCGGTGACCAGCCTCAACGACACCCGGGTGCTCTACCACGAGCCGGCGAAGTGGATCGCCCGGCTGCGGGCGGTCGCCCCCCGGGGTGACTACCTGCTCAAGACCGAGATGGGCGCCGGCCACGGCGGCCCCAGCGGCCGGTACGACTCCTGGCGCGAGGAGGCGTTCATCAACGCCTGGATCCTCGACCGCCTGAAGGCGTAGGGAGCGGCCGGGGTCAGGGGGTGGTGGCCAGGGTGGCGAGGACGGCCGGGTCCACGTTGCCGCCGGTCACCACCGCGACGGTACGGCCCGACGGCAGCTCGGCGGCTCGGAACAGCCGGGCGGCCGTCGCCACCGCCCCGCTCGGCTCGACCACCAGCCGGGCGTCCCTGATCAACCGGCCCGCCGCCGCCCGGATCTCCTCCTCGGTCACGGTGACGATGCCGTCGAGGCGGTCCCGCAGGTGGGCGAGGGTCAGCTCGGACAGGTTGGTGCGCAGCCCGTCCGCGCAGGTGCGGTAGGTCAGCTCGACGGCCCAGGGCACCACCCGCCCGGCGGCGAGCGACTCCCGGGCGTCGGCGGCGAGTTCCGGCTCGACGCCGATCACGGCGGTCGACGGGCGCAGCGCCCGCAGCGCCGTGGCGACCCCGGAGGCGAGGCCGCCACCGCCGACCGGCACCAGCACCACGTCCACGTCGGGCAGGTCGTCGACGATCTCCGTGCCGACGGTGCCCTGGCCGGCGATGATCCGCCGGTCGTCGAAGGGCGGCACCAGCACCGCCCCGGACTCGGCGACGATCCGCTGTGCCTCGGCCAGCCGCTGCGCCGGCGGGACGAGCAGCACCGTCGCCCCGAACGCCCGCATCCGGGCGATCTTCACCTCCGGGGCGCCCTCCGGCACCACCACCGTGCACGGCACGCCGGCCGCCCGGGCCGCGTACGCGAGGGCCTGCCCGTGGTTGCCGGACGAGTGGGTGACCACGCCCCGGTCCCGTCGGGCCGGGTCGAGCCGGGCGACCGCGTGGGTGGCCCCGCGCAGCTTGAACGAGCCGACCGGTTGCAGGCTCTCCGGCTTCAGCCACAGCCCGTCGTCCCACGGTGCGCGCAGCAGCGGCGTACGGAGGACGGTCGGGGCGATGTCGGCGGCGGCGGCCCGGATGTCGTCGAGCGTCACGAGGTCCATCCCGCCATCCTGCCCGCTGGGTCTACGACGAGCAGGCCGCCTCCTACCGCTATTCACCGAGCGAATAGCGGAGTCAACCTCGCCCGGCCGCCTCCACCGGTCCGGCGGCGGAGCCGGCGGCTGGCCAGAGCTACCGGCGCTGCCGGGTCAGCGCGGCGACCAGCCGGGGTGGCGGCCCATCCGGGCCAGGGCGAGGTCGAGCGGGGAGGCGTCCGGCGGGGCGTCGACCGGTGCGCCGAAGGCCCCCATCCGCTGGCCTGTGTCGCCCATCCGGTCCATGAAGGCGTGCATGACGGCGGTCGCGGCCGGCGCGGCGTCGAACGGCTGGCCGGTGGCCCGGGCCAGGTCCCAGGCGTGCACGGTGAGGTCGATCAGCCCCATCTCCCCGACGGTCTCCGGGGGCAGCCCCATCCCGGGCGAAACGCCCTCCAGCGCGGCCGGGTCCGCCCACGCCCCGATCAGCCGCTCGGTCTCGGCCGCGAACCGGTCCTGCCAGCCGTCCGTCAAATAGTCGGTCTTGTCCCAGTTCGCCGGCCGCTTGGCGGCCAACTCCTGGAAGTTGACCACCACCTGGTACAGGTGGTTCACAAGGTCCCGGACGGAGTAGACCGCGCACGGGGTCGGCAGGTCGAGCTGGTCCTCACGGATCGCCCGGACCACCGCGACGGCGCGCGGCGCGGCTTCGGACAGCAGTTCACTAGTCTTCGTGGCCATAGGAGCAGCGTATGAGGGTGGTCTTGAAGAAATGCGACAGCAGCCACGCGGAGACAGCCGGGGCATCCTCGACCCGCGCCGGCTGCTGCGCGACGTCCGCTTCCGCCGCCGGCTGCCCGCCGCCGCACTGCGCCCGTACGTCGAGCTCTACTGGCTGATCGACTGGGAGCTGGCGGAGCCGTTCGAGCAGCAGGTGCTCCCGCACCCGGCGGTCAACGTGGTGTTCCAGCGCGGCGGCGACGGCCGGGAGACCGCCGAGGTGGCCGGCGTCGGGCGGGAGCTGTTCCGGATCACCCTGACCGGCACCGGCGGGGTCAGCGGGGTGCAGTTCCGGCCGGGCGGGTTCCGGCCGTTCTGGCGGCGGCCGGTCGCCGAGCTGACCGGCGGGCGCCGCCCGCTCGCCGCCGGCGTCGTCGCGGGCCGGCGACCCTGCGCCGGTACGGACGACGAACGTTGCACCGCCCTGGACGACCTCCTGCTCGCCTGGGACCCGCGCCCCGACCCGTCGACGGCGGAGGCGATGGCGCTGGCCGAGGAGATCCGCGTCGACCGGGGTGTCCTGCGGGTCGACGACCTGGCCCGGCGGCACGGAACCACCACCCGGAGGCTGCAACGGCTCTTCCTCGACCAGGTGGGCGTCGGCCCGAAGTGGGTGATCCGGCGGTACCGCGTCCAGGAGGCGATCGAGCAGGCCGCCGGTGGGCCGGTGGACTGGGCGGCCCTCGCCGCCGACCTCGGCTACGCCGACCAGGCCCACCTGGTCCGCGAGTTCACCGCCGCTATCGGGATCTCCCCGACCGCGTACGCCCGGTCGCTCAGCCGGCCGGCGTCAGTCCGGTGAGGAAGGCCCGCCAGGCGGCCGGGGAATAGGCCAGCACCGGGCCGGAGCGGTGTGGTCTGGGTCCGTACGAGCGCACACGATCACGCTGGACCGGGGAACAAGGTCGTGCTCGATCAGGGAAGGTGTGGCCTCCCACCCGCAACGAGGCCACACCTTCCGGGATCGAGCACGATCTTGCACGCCTGGCCGATCAACGACGGTTCCCGGGAGGCCGCCCGGCCCCGGAACGCTCCGGAACTGGTAGATCTCCGCTCACACGCCCTAAACGCGGGGCCGTTGCCGGGGCGGAGACGTCGACGGGGTGCTCGCCTACGGGCGGCGGCGGAGGGCGACCACGGCGACGTCGTCGTTGATCTCGATGGGCGCCAGCTCGACCAGCAGCCGCTGGCAGAACGCGTCCAGGTCGGCGTCCACCACCTCGGCGCTGCTGGCCAGAGCGGCCAGCCCCTCGTCGATCGTGGTGTCCCGCCGCTCGATCAGCCCGTCGGTGTAGAGCACCAGCGTCGCCCCGGCCGGCAGCACGAACTCCAGATCATCGGGGCGCTTTGCGCGGACGCCGAGCAGCGGGGCCGAGTGCTGGACGTACTCCACCGTGCCGTTCAGGTTGATCAGCGCCGGCAGGTGGCCGGCGCTGGCCAGCCGGACCTGGCCGGAGTTCGGCTCCAGCAGCAGCAGGCAGATGGTGGCCAGCTCGTTGGGCAGCAGCGTCAGCATCAGCTCGTTGACCCGGTGCAGGATCGCGCCCGGCTGGTGACCCTCGACCGCGTACGCGCGCACGGCGTGCCGCAGCTCCGCCATCACCGTCGCGGCGTGCAGGGAGTGCCCGGCGACGTCGCCGATCGCCATCAGCAGGTGGCCGTCCAGCATCACCAGCTCGTAGAAGTCGCCGCCCACCTCGGTCTGCGCGCTGGCCGGCTCGTACCGGACGGCGAGGTCGAGCCCGGCGATCTCCGGGATCCGGCGGGGCAGCAGGCTGCGTTGCAGGGTGACCGCGATGCGGTGCTCCTCGTCGAAGGAGCGCTGCGCCTCAACCGCCGCCGCCACCGCCTGGGCTACCTGCACCAGCACGGGCGTCCCGGCGGTCTGGGTGCCCGTCGGCACCACCACGTAGAGCGGCGCCCGATCCTCGCGCAGCTTCGCCGCGGCCACGGTCACCCGGTCGCCGGCCGGCCAGCGGACCAGGCCCCAGTTGCCGGGGTCGTCCACCCGCACCGTGGAGCCGGTCGGCACCCCGGTGTCGTCCACGGCCCACGGCACGATCCGGGGCTCGTCCCCCGGGCCGGCGCAGACCCCGGCGATGCAGTCACCGTCGAAGGTCTCCGCCACCACCGCCGCCGGGCCCTTGAAGATCCGGGCGGAGCCAGCCGCCGCCGCCTTCAGCAGCCGGGGGAAGTTCGGCGCGGCGTGCACCGCCACGGTCGTCTCGGCCAGCCCGGTGAGCCGCTCGGCGAGCAGCTCGGCGCGCTGCCGGGCCCGGTAGTAGCGCAGCACCGCGTGGGCGGTGGCGACCAGTTCCTCCGGCTCGATCGGCTCGGCCAGGTAGGCGTCCGCGCCCCGGGTCAGGCCCTGGGCCCGGTCCGCCACGTCGACGGCGTGCGCCGACACGTGGATCACCGGCATCGCCGGATGGGCCTTCTTGATCCGTTCGCAGACGTCGAACCCCGTCAGGTCGGGCAGCCGGACGTCGAGCACGACCAGGTCGATCTGGTCCACCCCGACCCGGGCCAGCGCCTCCGCGCCGGTCTCCGCCTCCAGCGTCGCGAAGCCGGCCCGGCTGAGCCAGCTCACCAGCAGGTACCGCTTCGTGCGACTGTCGTCGACCACGAGCACGGTCACCGGAGCACCCTCCACAGTCACCCTCCGCCGATCGGCAGGGTGACGGTGAACGTGCTGCCCCGGCCCGGCTCGCTGGTCAACTCCAGGGTGCCGCCGAGCAGGCGCACCACCCGGCGGGCGTACGGCAGGCCGAGGCCGGTGCCGCCGATCCGCGTGCTCCCGGGCACCTGGTAGAACTCCTCGAAGATCCGCTCGTGCAGCTCCGGGGCGATGCCGGCGCCGGTGTCGACGACCGACAGCCGCCACCGCTCGTCGCGGACCTCCGCCCGCAGCCGGACCTCGCCCCGCTCGGTGAACTTCAGCCCGTTGTGCAGCAGGTTGCGCAGCACCTGGGCGAGCAGCACCTCGTCGGAGCGGACCATCCCCGGCGGGGGTGGATCCTCCACCACCAGCTCGACATCCGTCCTGGTGGACAGCGCGCGCAGGGTGCCGCGCAACTGGCCGAAGACCGCCCGCAGGTCCACCTCGGCCCAGTTCGGCTCCAACCGCCCGGACTCCGCCTTGGCCAGGTCGAGCAGCTCGTTGACCAGGGCGAGCAGGTCGGTGGCCGAGGACCGGATCAGCCCGACCTGCTGGGCCTGCTCCTCGGTCAGCGGGTCGGACGCGGAGTCGGCCAGCAGCCGGCTCAGCCCGATGACCGCGGTCACCGGGGCACGCAACTCGTGGCTGACGTTGGCCAGGAACCGGCTCTTCGACTCGCTGGCCGAGCGGAGCTGGACGGACTTCTCGTCCAGCTCGGCGTAGAGCGCGACCACACCCCGGTTGGTCTCCTCCAGCTCCTCTGTGAGCTGGTTGTACAGGGCCATCACGCCCTGGTTGGTCTCCTGGAGTTCCTCGTTGAGCACGGCCAGCTCGTCACGCTGGCTGCGCACCTCGTCCAGGGCAGCGATGAGCTGCTCGTTCTGCGAGGCGAGCTCGTCCAGGGCGCTACCGGGAGCGCTGCTGCCGAGCTCGGTGCGTAGCTCGGCGAGTCGCTCCGGGGTCAGCGCCTGGGAGCTCGCGGGGACACGTCGGGACATCCTCACGACCGTATCGCCCTCCCGGTCCACCACGCCCAACATGTCCACCAGTCGCGCCACCGCGCCGGAGTGCGGCTCGTACCGGCCGTCGGGCAGCGGGCGCACCGGGGCCAGGTCCACCCGCACCCGCGGTGGGCCCTGCTCGTCGAGGTCGACGGCGAAGGTGACGTCCGCACCGCCGACGACGCGCAGCAGGTCCCGGGCCACCTCGCTGAGGGCGGTGGCGAGCCGGATCTGGTCCTGGTGCTCCAGGCCGACCGCCGCGGCCACCTCCCGGCCGCGCTGCCGGACCACGAAGATGTCGTGTTCGACCCGCAGCGCCATCTGGAGCAGCGGCGAACCGGCGGTCGGCCCGGTCACCACGCCGCCCGGGCGACCAGGACGCAGGCGTCGTCCCGGCGCAGCCCCGCGTCGCGCAGCAGGGTCGCGGCCATCACGAGCGGACCGCTGCCGAGCAGCCCGGGATAGTCGTCGAGCTGCCAGCGGTCCACCACCCCGTCGCTGTGCATCACCAGCGACGCTCCGGCCGGGAAGGGATAGTCGTACTCGCGGACGACGGGCCGCTGGTGGCCGGCGATCCCGGGCAGGGAGACCAGCCCCCGCCGCCGTTCACCCTCGGCCACCACGGAGGCGGAGATGTTGCCCAGCCCGGCGAACCGCAGCAGCTTGGCGTCCGCGTCCAGCTCAGCGACGGCCAGCGCCGCGCCCCGGGTGTGTGACATTGACCGGTGCAGGTGCTGCACCACCGTCGCCGGCGACCCGGCCGGGGCGTCCCGGAACGCGGCCAGCGCCGCGTCGGTGGCCGCCGCCGCCAGCGAACCGTGGCCGAGACCGTCGCAGGTCAGCACCTGGTGCCGCCCCTCGGCGATCCGGACGGCGTACCCGTCGCCGCTGACCGACTCGCCGGTGATCGGCCGGGTGAGCGCGCTGACCCAGGACAGCTCCGGGAGGGGCTCCTGCGGCCAGACCTGCACGGCCAGAACGGTGCCCTTGCCGGGCCGGGAGTAGCCGTCGAACCAGTCGGTCTGGCGCATGATGGCGCCGAGACCGATGCCGAGGGTCCCGGCGGTGGAGTGCCCGTCCCGGGAGGACACGGTCAGGTCGGCCATGCCGGGGCCGGAGTCGATGGCGACCAGTTCGACGCCGGCTTGCCCGCCCCGGCGCACCGGGCGCAGCAGCAGCACCCCGTCCTCGGCGTGCTTGACCAGGTTGCTGGTCAGCTCGGCGGCGACGATGGCCAGGTCGGCCGTGCGGGCCTCACCGATCTCGAGCTGCCGGCCCAACCGCTCAGCGGCCCGCCGGACCGCGCTGGCCGCGCTGCCGTTCTCCACCCGGAACCACAGGCCGTGGTCGGACACGGCTTCGGCGGTCATCGGGACCACTTGGTGATCGTGATCCGGGTCCCCTGACCCGGCCCGGTGACGATGTCGAACTCGTCGACCAGTCGGCGGGCGCCACTCAGGCCGAGGCCGAGGCCGCCACCGGTGGTGTAGCCGTCGGTGAGGGCGAGGCCCAGGTCGACGATTCCGGGGCCGTCATCGGCGAAGACGACCCGCACGCCGCGCCGCAGGCCGTTGTCCACGGTGGTCACCTCGGCCTCGCCGCCCCCGCCGTAGACCAGGGTGTTGCGCGCCAGCTCGCTGGCCGCGGTGACCAGCTTGGTCTGGTCGACCAGGGAGAGCCGGGCCGCCACCGCCACAGTCCGTACCAGTTGGCGGACCCGCACCACGTCCTCGTCGCTCTGGATCGCCTGCGCCTGCGGGTGGCCCAAGTCGATGCCGGCGGTCATCTCGTGGCCGTCGTGTCGTCGTCCGGCTCGTCGTCGGCGGCGGCGAAGTCGTAGTCGTCGGGCAGGGCCGCCGCGATCAGCTCCATGCCGCGCTCGACGTTCAGGGCGGTACGGATGCCGTTCAGCGACAGGCCCAGCTCGACCAGGGTGATGGCGACGGCGGGACGCATCCCGACCACCACCGTCTCGGCGTCGAGCACCTTGGAGATCGAGGCGATGGTGGACAGCATCCGGCCGACGAACGAGTCGACGATGTCCAGCGCCGTGATGTCGATGATCACGCCGTGGCAGCCGGTGGCGACGATCCGCTCGGCCAGGTCCTCCTGGAGCTGGACCGCCGTCTGGTCGGACATGTCGATCTGGATCGACACGAGCAGGATGTCGCCGATCTTGAGGACCGGGACTCGCTCCATCAGAACTCCCGGCGCGGATGCCGGCGGGCGTTCGCCGCCCCGCTCAGCCGCAGCACGTGGCGCAGCGCGTCGGCCAGGCTGGCCTTGGTGGCGATGTCGCCGAACTCGATGCCGAGCGCGACGATGGTCTGGGCGATCTGCGGGCGGATGCCGGAGATGATGCAGTCGGCGCCCATCAGCCGGGCGGCCACCACCGTCTTGAGGATGTGCTGGGCGACCTGGGTGTCCACCGCCGGCACGCCGGTGATGTCGATGATCGCGTACGGCGAACCGGTGTCGACCAGGGTCTGGAGCAGCCGCTCCATCACCACCTGGGCCCGGGCCGAGTCGAGCGTGCCGACCAGCGGCACGGCCACCACGCCCTCCCAGATCTTGACGACCGGGGTGGAGAGTTCGAGGAGTTGCTCGGCCTGGTCCGCGATCAGGCCCTCCCGGGTACGGACGAAGCTCTCGAAGGTGAACAGCCCCATCTGGTCGACCAGCGAGGAGAAGGCCACGTAGTCGCGGAGGCTGGCGTTGCCCCCGTCGGCCTCCATCAGCTCCAGCAGGACGTCCTTGACGGCGTACACGCTGACCGCCGTCTCGGTGGCGGTGAACCCCTGCCGGGCCCGGCCCCTGGACAGCTCGGCGAGCACGGCGCGCAGCTCACCGGCCGACTCCGACTCAAGATCAAATGCGCCGTCTCGCGCCGCTTCTACCATGCTACGGTGCAGCTCCTGCACCTGGCGGCGCAGCTCGGCCTGACTGAGTCGGCCGCGCAGCGACGCGGTGGCGATCTCCGTCCAGCGCTGTGTGACCCGCTCGGCATGCTCGCTCAGCAAACCGGCCAGCCGACCGCTTTCTTCCGCGTTCAATGCCACGGCATCCTCCCTCTGACCTGGACCGGCCGGACTCTACCACCGGGTACCCAGCAACTAATTGCCACAAGACAAAGAAATGATCACGGACACGGCCTGCCGCTTCCGTTCAGCGGCGAGCCCCGAACGTGGGATACGGTTTCACCGATAACAGGAGGTCCGAATGTCCTTGACGGTGCACACGGAACAGCGCGGCGACGTCGTCGTCGTGTCGGTCGCGGGCGAGCTGGACATGGCGACGGCACCGCAGCTCCAGGACCAGATCACGGACCTGCTCGACAAGGGTCGCAGCCGCCTCGTCTTCGACCTGGCTGACGTCTCGTTCTGCGACTCGACCGGGCTGTCCGTGTTCGTGCGCGCCAAGAACGGCTGCGACGAGGCCGGCGGCGTGGTCCGGCTGGCCGCCCCGCAGCGTGGGGTGCTGCGCATCCTGGAGGTCAGCGGGCTGGTCGAGGTGCTGCACACCTACCCGACGGTCGAGCAGGCCGTCGCGGGCGCCCCCACTCCGGCCTCCTCCTGACCCACCCGCTCAGCGCTCGTCCTCGATGAACCGGGGACGAGCGATCGCCAGGCCCGCGACCGTCTGCACGGCCAGGGCGGCGAGCAGGAACCCGATCGGCGCGGTCCACCCGCCGGTCGCCTCGTAGAGGATGCCGACCAGCAGCGGGCCGAGCGCGGCGATCACGTACCCGGTGCTCTGCGCGAAGGCGGACAGCGCCACCGTCCCCTCGGCAGTGCGGGCGCGCAGCCCGATGGTGGTCAGGATCAGCGGGAACGCGCCCTGGCCGAGGGCGAGCAGGCCGACCCAGAGCAGCGCGGCGTCGTGCGGCGCGAGCGCCAGCCCCAGGTAGGCCGCCGTGGAGAAGGCGGTCAGCCCGAGCACCAGCGGGCGCAGCGTCCGCAGCCTGCCGGCCAGCGCCGGCATCAGCAGTGCGACCGGCACGCCGAGCGCGGTCACCCCGGCCAGCAGCAGCCCGGCCGTCTCCGGCGCGAAGTCGGCGTCCCGGAAGAGCTGGGCCAGCCAGCCCATGATCGCGTACCCGCTCAGCGACTGCGCCCCGAAGTAGACCGCCATCGCCCAGCCGAGCCGGGTCCGCGCCGGCTGGACCCGGGCCGGCGCGGCGGCGGCCACCGTCGGGGTCCCGGCCCGGCGCGCGGCGCGGGCCCGCAGCGCCAGGGGCACCCACGGGAGTACGGCCACCGCGGCCAGCGCGGCCCAGACGCCGAGCCCGGCCCGCCAGGAGCCGAACGCGTGCGCGATCGGCACGGCCGAGGCGGCAGCCACCGTCGTGCCCACCGTCAACGCCATCGTGTACGCCCCGGTGACCAGCCCGGTGCGGTGCGAGAAGTGCTGCTTGACCAGCATGGGCAGCAGGATGTTCGCCACCGCGATGCCGGCCAGCGCGAGCGCGCTGGTGGCCACGAAGACCAGCGCCGAGTCGGTGACCACCCGGAGCACCTGCCCGACGGCCAGGGCCAGCATGGCGACCACCAGCACCCGGGCCGGGGCGAACCGGCGGACCAACCACGGGGTCAGCGCGCCGAGCCCGGCGAACGCGATGGTCGGCAGGGTGGTAACGAACCCGGCCATCGTCCCGGAGAGCCCGAGGCCGGTGCGGATCTCGTCGAGCAGGGCACCGAGGCTGGTCACGGCGGCGCGCAGGTTGAGCGCGACCAGCAGCATGCCGACCAGCACCAGCAGCCCGCCCGTGACCGGCCGCTGCGTCGGGACCGGGGCCGACGCGGCGTCGGTGGCCGGGCCCGGGGTCACGTCGGCGGTCGGACTGAGCCGGTCGGGCCCGGTGACGGGGCCCGCGGTGGCGGACGGTGGCGGGGTCATGGCCTCGAACCTACAATCATGGGATGAATCTCGGACGGGTGATGTAACCAGTGACACCGCCGGTGAATTCCGTGTCCGTGCCGCCCCGGGGCCACCGGGTCCGGCAGACGATCGAGCAGCTCCGGTCCCGCATCCTCGGCGGGGAGTGGCCGGTGGGCGGGCGCATCCCGACCGAACCGCAGCTCGTCGCCGCGCTCGGGGTGGGGCGCAACACCGTCCGCGAGGCGGTCCGCGCCCTGGTGCACGGCGGCGTGCTGGAGTGCCGTCAGGGCTCCGGCACGTACGTGGTGTCGACCGACGAGCTGGCCCCGGTGGTGGCCCGCCGGCTCACCGACGACCGGATGACCGAGGTGGTCGAGGTGCGCCGCGC
Organism: Micromonospora sp. NBC_01412; assembly: GCF_045040215.1. NCBI lineage: Bacteria > Bacillati > Actinomycetota > Actinomycetes > Micromonosporales > Micromonosporaceae > Micromonospora > Micromonospora sp. NBC_01412. The sequence goes on along the minus strand of NZ_CP109528.1, from coordinate 3,340,825 downwards.
CTTCGAGGTGGAGGCCGCCCGGCTCGCCGCGCTGCGGCGTACCCCGGAGGACCTGGCCGCCCTCGACCGCGCGCTCGCCGCCCGGGAGGCCGCCTGGCGCGCGGGCCGGGTCGGCGAGTTCGTCGAGGCGGACGCGGCGCTGCACACGGCGGTGGTCGCCGCCGCGCACAACGCCATGCTCGCCGAGCTGTACGCCTCGGTCGGCGCGGCGCTGCGCAGCACGATCACCCAGGCGATGGGCGACGCGCTGAAGCCCGAGCGGTACGTCGACCACACCCGGCTCGTGGACGCGATCCGCAACGGCGACCCCGGCTTGGCATCCCAGGAGGCCGGTGCTTTTCTGGAGCCCTCCCCGGGGGAATAGGTTGCCCCGGACGGTAAACCGGACACCACGGGAGTACGGATGCTCAAGGGTTTCAAAGACTTCATCATGCGCGGAAACGTCGTCGACCTCGCGGTCGGCGTCGTCATCGGCGCCGCGTTCACGGGCGTGGTCACCCAGCTCACCAAGTCGTTCCTCGAACCGCTGGTCCGGGTCCTGATCGTGCTGATCACAGGCAACAAGGACGGCCTCAGCGGCTCGACGCCGTCGTTCCGAGGCATCGAGTTCGACTGGGTGGCGTTCATCAACGCGGCGATCACCTTCGCGCTCACCGCGGCGGCGCTGTACTTCCTGGTCGTCTACCCGATGAACAGGCTCGCCGAGCGGCGCAAGCGCGGCGAGGAGCCGCCGCCGTCGGCCCCCAGCGAGGAGGTCAAGCTGCTCACCGAGATCCGGGACGCGCTGGTCGCCGCCGGCCACGCCACCCCGGGCCAGCAGCGGGGCGCCCTGGACGACGTGCTCGGCCGCCGCACGGAACCCCCGGCCCCACGCTGAGCCCTCGGCCCCACGCTGAGCCCCTGATCGACGCCGAGCCACGGCCCCGCGCCGGTCCGCCCGGCAAGCACATCGGCCCCCACGGGATTCCGTGGGGGCCGGCCTGCTTCGTACACCTGTTCGATAGAGTCCCGTCATGGAGCAGCGGAAGCACTGGTGGAACGGCAAGTGGGGGCGGCTGGCGCGGCGGGACGTCTTCCTCCGGGTGAACGGCGACCGGTGGCACGTCGAGCAGCGGGCCGGCGGCGCCGAGGGCGTCTCCCAGTTCTACGAGTACCCGAGCGTCGAGGAGGCGGAGGAGACCATCCGCGCGCTGCTCGCCGGGGCCGACGGCTGGCGCGAGCTGTCCCCCCGCCCGCCGGGCGCGTGGCAGCCGACGCCCGACGCCCGGCCCTGAGCGGGCGGCGGCCCGGCGAGAGGGCCGAGGGGGTCGCTCCATCGGCGGCTGTGCCGGTGCTCCTGGTGCCCGTGAAGGTTGTCGGCGGCGGCCCGGAAGGGCGCGGCCGGACCGCCACAGCGCGCGCGGGGGGCCGGGACCGCCACTGGGCTGAGCGGGGCGGCGTTTAGCCGGCGGGCGGCTCGGGAACCGCGCCAGGATGAAGCAGCAGGGCACCGATCAGCAGGCGACCATCTCCCGCGTCACCACCGGAATGTCGGTGGTCGACGTGACCGGGGCGGAGGTCGGCACCGTGGACCTCGTCCAGCGGGGCGATCCGAACGCGGTGACCGTGCAGGCGCCCACCGCGGACCCCGGCGGCAGCCTGGACGAGTTGATCGAGTCAGCGGCGGTCGAGGAGCCGGACGTGCCGGCCGACCTGGCCGCCCGCCTGCTGCGTACCGGCTACCTGAAGGTCTCCACCGACCTCGCCCCGACCGGCGCCGTCTACGTGCTGGCTGACCAGATCGCCGGCGTCGCCGACGGCCGGGTACGCCTCGACGTCCCCGCCGCGAGCCTCCCCGCAGAGGAATGACTCCCGCCACGCCGGCCCTTACGGTGGACCGATGTACATCCTGATCGGGGAGCAGCAGGCCGAGGCGGTCGACGCGGACGAGCAACGGGCCCGGTTCGCGCACATGGCGGACGTGGTGCGGCACAGTCCCGGGTTCGTGCGTGGCTGGTGGGGGCTGGACGACACCGACCGGGAGGCCGCCCACGTGCTGATCGCCCTCGACACCCTCGACCACGCCCGCGCGCTGCGCCGCATGGTCGAGGAGAACGTGTCAGGGGTCCGGCTACGGATCATGGAGGTCGGCGTGTCCGCCGAGGCGGACTGATCCACACCGTCTCACCGACGTGAGGTCGGCCTATTCGCCCGCCCGGCCGACCGAGGTCGGGACGGGCGGAGCCGGGGCGTCCGAGGTCGGGACGGGCGGAGCCGGGGCGTCCGAGGTCGGGACGGGCAGAGTCGGGGCGTCCGGGGTCGGGGCGTCCGGGGTCGGGGCGTCCGGGGTCGGGGCGTCCGGGGTCGGGGCGTCCGGGGTCGGGCGGCGACGGAAGAGGAGCAGCATCAGCCAGCCGGCGAGCAGCCCCCAGAACGCGCCGCCGACGCCGAGCAGACTCACCCCCGAGGCGGTGACCACGAAGGTCACCACGGCGGCCTCCCGCGCCTGGGGGTCGGCGACCGCCGCCGACACCGCACCGGCCAGCGCGGCGAGCAGCGCGAGCCCGGCCACCGCCTCGATCAGCACCGGCGGGGAGAGCAGCACCAGGGCGGTGGCGACGCCCGCACCGAGGCCGAGCAGGGCCATCCCCACCCCGGCGGTGACCGAGGCGACCCAGCGGCGATTCGGGTCCGGATGGGCGTCCGGGCCGGCGGCCAGCGCGGCGGTGATCGCGGCCAGGTTGACCGCGTGCCCGCCGACCGGGGCGCCGAGGGCACTGGCCAGGCCGGTGACGCGCAGCGCAGCGCCGAGCGGCGGCCGGTAGCCGTAGCCGCGCAGCACCGCCATCCCGGGGACGTTCTGGGCGGCCATGGTGACCAGGAAGAGCGGGAGCGCCAGCCCGACCACCGCCGGAACCGTCCACTCGGGCGCGGTGAGGGTGAACACCGGCTTCAGGCCCTGCGCGCCGATCCCGCCCGGCGTGGTCAGCGCGATGGCGACCGCGGCCACCACCAGTGCGGCGGGCACCGCCCAGCGGCGGGCGAACCGGTGCAGGAGCAGCCAGGTGACGACCACCGGCGCGGCCAGCGTCGGCACCTCGACCAGGGCGCGGACCGGCGCGGTGCACAGCGGCAGGAGCACCCCGGCCAGCATCGCGCTGGCGATCGGGCCGGGGATGGCGGCCACCGCCCGGCCCAGCACCGGGAAGAGCCCGGCGGCGACGATCAGCACCCCGCACACGAGGAACGCGCCGACCGCCGCCGGCCAGCCGCCGGGGACCGGACCGGTGGCCGCCAGCAGCGCCGCACCGGGGGTGGACCAGGCGATCGCCATCGGCAGCCGGTGCCGCAGCCCCAGCCACACCGCGCAGACACCGGACGCGACGCTGACCGCGAGCAGCCCCGAGGCGGCCTGGCTCTCGTCGGCGCCGACGGCGCGCAGCCCGGCGAGCACCACGGTGAACGAGCTGGCGAAGCCCACGAGCGCGGTCACCAGCCCGGCGAGCACGGGTTGCAGCAGGCCGGCCACGTCTCCCCCTCCTGTGTTCCGTTTACGGAACGAAAGTGTGTAGCACGATAGCGGGGTGGAACCGCCAGCACCAGCACGGGGAAGGGGCGTCGACACCGGCGCCGAGACGGTGGGCCGCCGGGTGCGCGCCCTGCGCGAGGAGCGGGGGATGTCGCTGTCCACCCTGGCCCGGCTGGCCGGGGTCGGAAAGGCCACCCTCTCCGGCCTGGAGAACGGCACCCGCAACCCCACGCTGGAGACGCTCTACGCGATCACCGCCCAGCTCGGGGTGCCGCTGGCCGCCGTACTCGCCGGGCCAGCCGCGACCCCGACGGTCCGGGGCGCGGCGGTGAGCGCCACCCTGCTGGAGGTCTTCACCGACACCGACGCGACGTACGAGCTGTACCGGATGAGCGTCGCCCCCGGGCCCGGCCAGCTCTCGCCCGCGCACCAACTGGGGGTCACCGAGCACGTCACGGTCTTCGCCGGGGTGCTCCGCGCCGGGCCGGTGGACGCCCCGCTGACCGCCGGCGTCGGCGGCCACCTGCGCTGGACCTCGGACGTGCCGCACAGCTACGCGGCGGTCGGCGACGAGGAGGTGTGGGCGAGCCTCCTGCTGCGCTACCCCCGCCGCTGACCACCCGCCTCGCCGGCCCCGCCAGCCGCTCCGGGGTCCGCGCCTTGGTCGAGATGCCGACGTCGGGCCCCGGGCCCGAGGGCGAAGGTCAGGTCTGCCTGGCCGGGAGCCAATGCTGGACGGCCCAGAGCGCGGCCTCGGTGCGCGACGCCGACCCCGTCTTGCGCAGCAGGTTGGACACGTGCACGGTCACCGTCCGCACCGAGATCCCCAGCTCCCGGGCGGCCTGCTTGTTGGACATCCCCGCGACCAGGCAGGCGAGCACCTCGACCTCCCGGCCGGTCAGCTCGGCACCGGGCGGAAGCACGGCAGAATGCGGAAGCACGGCAGCGGACGGGAGCACGGCAGCGGGCGGGTACGCCGCGTCGGGCGGGGCCGCGGTGCGCGGCGCGGGGGTGCCCCGATGCTCCGGCAGCGGCCGGCGGAGCAGGGCGTCCGGCCCCTGGCCGGAGTGCGCGGCGAGCAGCTCGATCAGCATGTACGGATTGCCGCCGGTGCGCCGCCACACAGCGGTCACCAGCCGACGGGACGGGCGCGTCCCCTCGTACACCTGGTTCAGCACCTCGGCGACCTCGGCCGGGCCGAGCGGGCCGAGGTGCTGGCGGACGGCGCCGCGTACCCCGCAGAACCGGGACAGGGCGCGGGCGGCGAGGTCCGGTGCGACCGCGTCCGCCGCGGGCCGGCTCGCCACCAGCAGCAGCGCCGGCAGGTCGGGCGCGGTGGCCAGCTCGCCGACCAGGTTCAGGCTGGCCGGGTCGAGGGCGTGCAGGTCCTCCACCACCAGCACCGCAGGGCCGGCGCCGACGAGCAGCCGGACCGTACGCACGGCCAGCCGCAGCAGCGTGCCAGGGGCGTACCGTTCGCGTGGGGCGGTGGGCTGCTGGGCGAGCCAGGCGAGCGCGTCGGGCGGCAGGTCGAGGCGGCTGGTGTCCCGCCCGCTGAGCACTGCGGCGAGCCAGTCGTACGGGGCTGGGCTGTGCACCCGCGCGGCCCCGCTGAGCACCACCGTCGGGCGTGGCGCGAAGCCGTCCAGGGCCGCCGCCACCAGCAGACTCTTGCCGACGCCCCCCCGCACCGGTGAGCACCGCGACCGCAGGGCCGGGCCGGCCACCGCGCGTCAGTGTGGACCACGCCCGGTCGAGCTCGGCAAGCTCACCGGCGCGCCCGACCATGGAGACCGGCATCATTCTTTTCACCCTACGCAGTAGTGCGTAGAGACGACGGGAGGGTCTTCTTGGCAAGCTTGTCGTATGAAACTGATCCTCCGCTCGGCCATCCTCAACGACGTCGGCCTGGTGCGGACCAACAACGAGGACTCTGCCCTCGCCGGTGACCGTCTGGTCGCCGTCGCCGACGGCATGGGCGGGCTGCCGGCCGGCGAGGTGGCGAGCGAGATCGTCATCCGGATCCTCGACGAGCTGAACCCGCCGACCACCACCGACGGGGCCACCGAGGCGCTACGGTCCGTGGTGAGCACCGCCAACCGGCGCATCCGGGCCGCCATCTCCGTCGACCCGGCCCGCGAGGGCATGGGCACCACCCTCACGGCCGGCCTGCTCGCCGGGGATGTGCTGGTCCTCGCCCAGGTCGGGGACTCCCGCTGCTACCTGCTGCGGGGCAGCGAGTTGACCCAGCTCACCCGGGACGACACCTTCGTCCAGGCGCTGGTCGACCAGGGCGCGCTCTCCCCGGACCAGGCCCGGCACCACCCGCAGCGCTCGCTGGTGACCCGGGCCGTGCAGGGCGCGGACGCGCCCCCGGCGGTCGGCGCGCTCACCGTCTTCGCCGGCGACCGGCTGCTGCTGTGCAGCGACGGCCTGTCGGACTACGTCGACGACGCGTCGATCGCCGCAGCCCTGGCCATGTACGGCGACCGCCAGCAGTGCGGCGAGCAGCTCGTGAAGCTCGCCCACCAGGCCGGCGCCCCGGACAACGTCACCGTCGTCGTCTCCGACGTCACCGCGGCCTGACCGCTCACCCCCGTCCGGGCCGACCGGGTCGGCCGGACGGGCCCGGGCGACCCGGAACCGCCCTGCGGAACCGGGCCACCCGGATGACCCGGCGAATGTGGTTGCGCCGGCCCGGCAGGGCGGGTTGGGATGGGGGATGAGTATCCGGCGGGTGAGCAACACCGAGCGCTTCAGCACGTCCTTCCCGCTCCAGGCGTACGCCTTCGAGGCGTCGCCGAAGCGGCCAGAGCGGGCCGAGGAGTTCAGCCGCTACCTGCCGTACGGCGAGGCCAACCGCACCCTGGTCGCCGAGGAGGGCGACGAGACCCTCGCCGTGGTCTCCGCCATCCCGATGCGGCAGAACCTGCGCGGGGCGGTGCTGCCGATGGCCGGCATCGCCGGGGTGGCCACCCATCCGCTGGCCCGTCGGCGCGGGCACGTCCGGGCCCTGCTGCACCGGCTGCTCGACGAGATGCGCGACGAGGGGCACCTGGTGAGCGCGTTGTACCCGTTCCGCGCCTCGTTCTACGAGCGGTTCGGCTACGTCGGGCTGCCCCAGGCCCGCACGGTCACCTTCACGCCGGCCGACCTGGCCCCGCTGCTCCGCGCCGACCTGCCCGGCGAGTTGAGCTGGGAACGGACCGGCACCGGGTACGCCACCCACCGCGCCTTCACCGAGCGCTGCCTGGCCGAGCGGCACGGCTTCGCGCTCTTCCCCGAGACCCGGGCGGTGTGGCTGCGCGACGACGACGACCGGTGGCTGGTCACCGCCCGCGTCGACGGCGCGACGGTCGGCGTCCTGACGTACCGGATCGACGACCACGGTGGCGAGCTGGCCGGCGACGATCTGCTGGTCGCCGACCCGTACGCCCGGGCGCTGATCCTGGCGTTCCTGGCCCGGCACGTCGACCAGGTCGGCCGGGTGCGGCTGCGGGTGGCCGCCGACGAGCTGCCCGAGCTGTGGCTCACCGACCTGGCCGTGCACGTCGAGGCCCGGGTCGCCCGGCCCGGGTCGGCGGCACCGATGGCCCGGCTGCTCTCGCTGGACGCGCTGGCCGGCCTCCCCGCCGGGCCCGGCCGGGCCCGGATCACGCTGACCGGGGACCGCTGGCTGGGCGGCAGCCACCTGCTCGACGGCACGACCGGCCGGCTGGAGCTGATGCCCGACGCCGCCACCGGTGCCGCGCCGACCGCGACGCTCACCGCGGCCGGGCTCTCCGCCCTGGCGTACGGGGTGCTGGACCCGGCGGAGGTGGACGTCCGCGGCCTCGGCCAGGTGCCGGCCGACGCCGCCGTCGAGCTGCGCCGCCTCTTCCCCCGCCGGCTGCCCTACCTGTACGCGGGCTTCTGACCCTGTTCTCGCCACCCGCCGCCCGGGTAGCGTTCGGCGAATGCCGGAATGGTTACAGGCGGGTGGCTGGGGTCTGCTGGCCGGGTCGGCCCTGCTGGTCGGGGCGGCGCTGGGCTGGTTCGTGTCAGTCCCGCGACGGGTCGTCGCGTCCGTCATGGCCTTCGGGGCGGGGGTGCTGCTCTCCGCGGTCTCCTTCGAGCTGGTCGCCGAGGCGCACGAGCAGGGCGGGCTGCTGCCGACGGCGATCGGGGCGGCGGGCGGCGCGCTGGCGTACACCGGGGCGAACGTGCTGCTGGCCCGGCGCGGCGCGCGGCACCGCAAGCGCTCCGGCGACCAGCCCTCGGAGGGGGAGCAGCCGGGGTCCGGGTCGGCGATGGCGGTGGGTGCGCTGCTCGACGGCATCCCCGAGTCCGTGGTGATCGGCGCGAGCCTGCTCTCCGGCGGCGCGGTCAGCACGGTCACGGTGATCGCGGTGTTCCTCAGCAACGTGCCGGAGGGGCTGTCCAGCGCGGCGGGGATGCGTCGGGCCGGCCGCACCCGCCGGTACGTCTTCCTCCTGTGGACCGGAATCGCCCTGGTGAGCGGCCTCGCGGCGCTGGCCGGACACACCCTGCTGGGCGGGGCGCCGCCGGAGGTGCTCGCCGCGATCACCGCGCTGGCGGCCGGCGCGATCCTCGCCATGATCACCGACACCATGGTCCCCGAGGCGTTCGAGGACGCCCACCTGCTGGTCGGCCTGATCACGGTGCTGGGCTTCCTGGTGGCCTTCGCCCTGTCCCACGCCTGACCCGTACCGGGCCCTCCTTTCGTTCGTCGGGAACGCGTCGACGAACGCGTCCGGCGCCACAGCAGGTACGCGGTGTTCAGGGAGGACGACGGCGATCCTGGAGAAAACGCTGTTCGCCGTCGCGGCCGGCCCAAGGCACGGGATCCCACTTCCGGAATCGGACTGTCACGATTGACGCCTGACCGGACATGGATGGAACGTGGTGGATCCGCGCGGACCGGGCCGACGACGAGGCCGCCGTCAAGCGGGCCGCCGCCGCGCTGCGCAGCAGCCACCATTGGCGGGTGCTGCACGACATGAACGACGAGGGCGACTACCCCAAGGTGCTCTGGGCGACCGCCGACAAGGTCGCAGACGGCGACGTGCCGGACGAGTACGAGGCGGGCCTCGGCTGCGACCAGTAAAAGGGGTCAGGTTGAGGTCGAGCCGGCACGGACACCGCTCAGTTTGGCCTCAACCTGGGATCACCTGGTCTGAGTAGATCCCGCATCGCCGGAGTTGGCGGGCTGCCGCCGCAGCGCGGGCATCTGGTCGAACGCGACCTCGACGCCGACCTCGCACGGTGGTTCTCCGGCCGTTCTCCCGTCACCGTTCCCGTGCGGGATCCTGAACGCCGGCTGCCAGACAGCGCTCACCGACGACGACGTCTACTGGGTCAGGCGCGCTGCTCCTGGTTATGGCCCACCGGCGGCCGGGTCTGCTTCACCGCGAACGGATGGCGCAGTCGCCGCATTGCCTCCTCGCTGCCGTCGAGAGTCACGCCCGGGCCGTCGAGCCCGTCGGCGCTCTCCGTGGCGAAGAACAACGCCGGTTGATCATTATTTTTCGATGCCATGCGGTAGTCCTGTCTTCGAAAGGGAGGCACATCAGGACGTCGGCATCCCGTGCCGACAACCTCGTGACAGACCCGGTGCTCGCCCTGGGGCCCGATCAGTGTCTCGATCACTGGCGAGCGCCAGGCGACACCGACACACCGAACCATACCCGGCTTCGCCGTCCGTCATGCGCCGCCGCCGGTGACCGCCCTCCCTCGCGCTCGCCCAGACCCTCACCACGTGCACGTTCCCACCGGTCGGGGACATCCCGGATCCGGCGGCCGGACATCGACCGGGCGTCGCGGCTCGCGGCGGCTCGCGGCGGCTCGCGGCGGCTAAAGCCGTTCGAAGCTCTCCATACCGGCGAGTTCGAGCACCTCGGTCCGGGTCGCCGGGCATTCCTGCCGGGTCTGGTCGTCGATCTGACGGCCGGTCGGCACGGCACCCTGCTTCTCGTACCAGGAATAGAGGTTCACGGTGAGGTTGGCCATCGTGCCGGTCTCGGACCCGATCCCCCTCAGCGTCGGCAACTGGCCGTCCAGGTAGGCACACACCTCCTTCGCCGACACCGGCGTCGAGCCGCCGGCCGGAGCGGATCCGGCCGCGCTGGACGCGGCGTCGGCTGCTGCGGGGGTGCCATGCGCCGCGGCCCCGGAGGGCTCGGGCGCGTCGGCGTCGGCACACGCCGTCAGGGCGAGCACAAGACAGAGGGTCGGCGCGAGCATTCGGATCGTTCTCATCGGTTCTCGTCCTGACGTGGTTGTCGGTGGTGGGTGACCGGCGGTCGGGCCGCAGCGGACGGCTCGTCAGCGGACTGCGGAACGGATGACTCACCGTCAAACCCGGCGGCGATCGCGGTGACGAGCCAGAGGCCTGCGGGCAGTCGGTAGCCGACGCCGGGTTCACGAAACCGGTCGAGCAGTCGGACGGCCCCCGCCCGGGCCGAAGCCTGCCCAGCCAGCGGCACCGCCCGGTACGCGGCACCGGCGGGGCCGACCTCGATAAGCCATTCGGCCACGGCATCGGCGTCGTCCGGAGCGTCCATGGTGACGTCACACGACGTGATCGTGACGGCGGTCAAGCCGGCGACGGTGAGGACCCGGGCGAGCCGCGCCGGGTCGGCGAAGGAGAATGGGCCGGGCTCGTCGCCCACCGGTAGCGGTGGTAACGGCCCGAGGTGCGGTGCCGCGCCGAGCATCGCCGCGGACATCCACGGGTTGACGCTGCCATCGCGGAAGACGGTCGCGGAGAGGCGCCCTCCCGGGCGCAGCGACCGCCGGATCGTGGTGCAGCCGGCGACCGGATCCGCCAACAGCATCAGGGCCATTCGCGAGTACGCCGCGTCGAACGGCGCCCCCGGCACGACGTCGAGGGTCTCGATGTCGGCGGCGTGGAACCGGATACCCGGGTACCGGTCCGTGGGGAACCGTTGCCGGGCGGCGGTCACCATCGCCTCGGCGATGTCGATGCCGACCGCCGCGCCGGTCTCGCCGACCGCCCCGGCGAGTTCGGCCGTGGTGCCGCCACAGCCGCAGCCCACATCAAGGATCCGTTCGCCGGGCCAAGCGGCCATTCGATCCATGGCCGGCGCGCCCAGCGGTCGACCGAGCTCGTCCTGCCGATCGGCGTGGCGGATCCAGCCAGCTGCCGCTCCCGTCCAGAAAGCGGCGTTGCGGGACCGCAAGGTGGCGGCGTCGGCCATCAGAACGGCATCTCGGTGCCGTCGACGCTCACCGATCGGAAGCTGGCCGCCTTTGTCGGGTCGAAGCCGTCCTCCTGCGCCGCCAAGCCTGCGGCCCGGACCAGCCGTTCGGACTGGAACCGACGGAACGCGGCCTCGTCCTGCCAGATGTTGATAATCCGCCAGCCGTCCTCGGTCGGGCCGGCGACGTGGGCGACGAGTCCCGGCGGCCGGTCCGGTCCGAGGTGTCGCTCCACCTGCCGGTACTCCGCCTCGCTGACGCCGGGCATCTCCTGCAACACACCGAACGGCATGGCCGCGCCCTTTCGATAGAGTTAAGTTCTATCCAATAGAGCACTACACTCGAACCGTGGTTGTCAAGAGACGCTATGACTCCTCCCGACGGCAGGAACAGTCCCGACAGACCCGACGAGCAATCCTCGAAGCGGCCGGCCGGCTGTTCGTCGACCCCGGCTACGCGGCCACGCCGCTGACCGCCGTCGCCGCCGAAGCCGGCGTCGCGGTCCAGACGCTGTACGCGGTCTTCGGCAGCAAGCGGCAACTGCTCTCCCAGCTGGTTGACGTCACCCTGGCCGGCGACGACGAACCGGTGGCCCTGCCGGACCGGCCCTTCGTCACCGAGATCCGCGCGCTCGCCGACCCCCGCGCCAAGCTCGCCCGCTACGCCCGCCACCTGGTCGAGGTCAACGCCCGGCAGGCCCAGGTGATGCTCGCGCTGGCCGGAGCAGCCACGGCCGATCCGGACGCCGCCGAGATCTGGCGCAAGAACATCGACGAGCGCCGCCATGGCATGGCCATGTTCGCCGCGGAGCTCGTCGGCACGGGAGCCCTCCGCCCTGACCTGGACGTCGAACAGGTGGCCGACATCCTCTGGTTGGCCCAGGACGTCCGCAACTTCGACTGGCTCGTCCGGCAGCGCGGATGGCCGCCGGAGCAGTACCAGCGGTGGTATGTGGACACCGTCAGCGGCGCCACCATCGCCCAGCCCCAGTGAGGTCGGTGTGATGGCCTGCCCTATCGCGGCCAGTTCGACGGCGGCCGGCAGGCCCTGCTCGATCGCCCCCTCAAGTCGCTGGACGTGCACCCGTCCGGGGTGGCATGGAGCCCTCCGGAGCGTGGCTCACTCGTTCCGGGCCGTCTCCGGGCCGGTGATCCGGCCCAGCAGCGGCAACGTCGAGGCGATGATTCCCAGCGACACCGCCAGCCCACCCACGACCACGAGGTAGAACGACAGGCCCGGCGGCACCAGCGTGTAGTGCAACTGCGCCCGCAGGAAGAGCTGCGCGGCCAGGAACCCCATCCCGGTCGCCACCACGGAGACGGTCAGCAGCGGCACGACGGTCTCCAGCGCGACCACCCGGCGCAGCGTGCGCAGCTGCACCCCGGTAAGCCGCAGCATGCTGAACGGCCGCTTCCGGTCACTCAGCCCGCCGGCGATGCTCACCGCCAGGCTGCAGCCCGCGATCGGCAGGCTGGCCAGCATGACCACGTTGGCCAACTGCTGGAACTGCACCATCTGCTGCGCGGAGTCCGCCTCCCATTCGCCGATGCTCGCCGGAAAGCGCCCGGACGGAAACGCATTCACCAGCATCGTCCGGGCCTGCTCGAAGGCGGAGCGGCTGGTCGTGTCGACGACCACCGACAGGATCGGCTGCCGGTCGACCTCCGTGGGGGCGATGCCGGCGGTTTCCCAGACGTACGGGTCGCTGGTCTGGTCGAACGTGCGCGGGCCGATGAGGTCGGGGTACACGGACGCAACCTGAGCGCCGGAGGGGCAGCTGCCGAACACCGTCAGGCGGTCCAGCTCGGCGCACGTGATCACGCCGGGCCATCCGCCGGAACCGGAGGCGTCGGGGTTGAGGCGCACCAAGGTCACACTGCGCACGCCGGGGATCGTCGCGAGCCCAGTCGGAATCTGCTCCGCGGCCGGCGCAGGCCCGTCATCGGGAAAAAACCTCTTCGCCAGTGAGGTCGCGGCCAGCGAGTCGGTGCGCGGTTCGCCACGGTTGGCGACAAACGTGGTGATCGTGCCGGTCGCCACACTGGCCACGAACAGCGCCACGATCAGCCCACCGACGGACCGAAAGCCGGCCTGCGGATTGTCGGCGAGCCGCCGTCCGGCGATGAGCGTGGCGGCCCGGCTCGCCCGACCGGCCAGCACCCGGGCACCGATCATGGTCAGCCAGGGCCCGGCCAACAACAGCCCGGTCAGGATCAGCAGGAATCCGGAGAGGTACGCGGCGAGCTGGCCGTTGGTCGTGTCGGGGCGCCGGCCGATGAAGTAGGTCAGCTCGGCGAGCCCGGCGACCAGCGGGATCAGCCGCCAGGCGCGCGGCGGCTTCGGGGTGACGCGCCGGCTCACGCCAAGCGGCGAGATCTGCACCCGACGCAGCGCCAGCCAGGAGGCCACGACCGCGGCGAGCGGGATACCGAGCGCGACCAACACGACGTCGATGACGTTGAGTGACAGGTCGGCGGCGAAGAACGGCTCGCCGGTGAACGGGATCGCGGCGAGTCCCGGCCGGAACGCGAGGAACAAGCCGAACCCGGTGACGGTGCCCGCCAGGGCGGCGACTGTGGACTCCACGGCTGAGATGAGGGTGATCTGCCGTGGGGTGGCGCCGATCAACCGCATTGCGGCGAAGCGCTGCTCCCGGCGGGCCGCGGCCAGTCGGGTCGCGGTGGCGATGAAGATGAGCACTGGGAAGAGCAGTGCGGCTGCGGTGACGGACAGCATGAGTGTCATGCCGTCGCTGTTGATGCCGACGTAGCAGCCGTTGCAGTCGCTTGGGGATGTGGTCATGATCTGGGTGACCTGCCGCGCCCCCAACTGCTCCATCTCGGCCGGGGTGCGGCCGATGACGATCAGCAGGGATTCGGGGGAAGGTAGCGCCGACCGGCCGATCGTACCGATCTCGTGGCCGGGGAAACGGTCTCCGAGTTCCGCGGCCGGCGTGGTCCGCAGCAGCTCGCCGAGGGCGGGCGAGACGTAGAACTCGCCCGGTCCGGGCAGGTGTGGGATGCCCGGCGGGACGGGCGCGTCCGGGCCCAGCGCCGCGACCTCGACCCGGGCTATGGACTCGCCACGGTGGTAGTCCTTGCGGGCCAGCCACCACATCGGGTCGGCCGACGCGTCGGCCGATGCCGGGGCGACGGCGGTGTTGAGCCAGGCGTACCGCTGGTTCTGCTCGCCGACCGCGTTCATGCCGGCGAGCGCCGCCAGGAGCATGCCGACGCCGAGCGCCACCGCAGCGGCGATGATGACGAGCCGGGTGGCGGCTTCGCGCCCGCCGGCCACGGACAGTCGTACCGCGAACCAGATCATGAGCGCACCAGCGCGTTCACCTTGCCGTCGCGCACGATGACCTGCCGGTCGGCGCACGCGGCGATGCGGGCCTCGTGGGTGACGAGAACGACGGTGGTGCCCTGCTCGCGCGCCGAGGAGACCAGGAGGTCCATGACCTGCTCGCCGGTCAGCGAGTCGAGGGCCCCGGTCGGCTCGTCGGCGAACAGCGCCCCGGGCCGGGCGACCAGGCCGCGGGCCAGAGCGACCCGCTGCGCCTGCCCGCCGGACAGCTCACCTGATCGGCGCCGCTCCAACCCGGCGAGGCCGAGCCGCTCGAACCAGGGCCGCGCCTCCCTGAGCGCGGCGGCCCGCTTGACGCCGCCGAGCAGCAGTGGCAGCGCGATGTTCTCCTCGGCGGTCAACTCCGGCACGAGCTGCCCGAACTGGAACACGAACCCGAAATGGTCCCGGCGCAGGGCGCTGCGCTGGCTCTCGTTCAGGGTGTCGATCCGGCGGCCGTCGAAGTGGATCTCACCGGCGTTCGGCACCAGGATCCCGGCCAGGCAGTGCAGCAGGGTGGACTTCCCGGAGCCGCTCGGGCCCATGATGGCGACGATCTCGCCCGGGGCCACCGAGACGCTGGCGCCCCGCAGCGCCAGGGTCTCGCCAAAGGACAGGACGACGTCTCGTGCCTCGATCGCCTTCACCTCCGTACCACCTGTCGGAGGGCGTCCAACCGGGCGACGGTGGTGTCGATCCAGTGCAGGTCGGCGTCCAGGTGGAACAAGCCGTGATCGGCCAACATGGCGTCGACCAGGTCGCCGCTGCGCCTGACCTCGGTGAACTCCTTCATCCGCCGCAGGTGCGCGGCGCGCTGAATGTCGAGGTACTCCTCGGCGGGGCGGTTGAGCATGAGCGCCAGCACGACCTTTGTGAACAGCACTGTCTGCAGGTTGGGCTCGGCCTCGACCGGCTCGGTCAGCCACGACTCGACCTCGGTCGCACCCCGTTCGGTGATGACGTACCGCTTGCGCTCGGGGCCCACGCCCGGCTCAACCTCGCCGACCACGATCTTGCCGTCGCGGGCGAGCCGGCCGAGGGTCGAGTAGACCTGGCCGAACGGCAGCGGCTTGCTCCGGTTGAAGAAGGTGTCGTAGTCGCGCTTGAGGTCGTAGCCGTGGCTGGGCTCGCGTTCGAGCAAGCCGAGAAGGGTCATGGGAACACTCATGCCGAGACCATACCCTGAGGGTATACCCCGCGTGTACACACCGGGCGTATATCGATACGTGCTGCTGCCGATACAGGGCCGAGCCGCCGACTGGCACGGGCGGCGCCACGGGTGCAGCGCCCAGCCCGGTAAGGGCGGATCAGGGTGGCGCGATGCGCATGGTCAGCTCGGCAGCCGGAACAGCACCATGCTGACCCGGGTGGAGCGCGCCGCACGACAGGCGGCGGGTCGCGTTGCCGTCGCCGGGGCGAACGGCGACCTGGAGCGAATTCGACTCTTCGCCGGCAGTTCGAGGTCGATGTTCGGGTGTTGACGACGTAGATGCCGCCCGTCCGCACCGGCATGACCGGACAGCGGAAACCCTCCCAGCCGGTCCCAGAAGCGGGGTTCCGGTAGCCTGGTACGGCGGGCCGTTAGCTCAATGGCAGAGCTGAGGACTTTTAATCCTTAGGTTCTGGGTTCGAGTCCCAGGCGGCCTACAAGATACCCCCTCTGAGCTGCAAGAACTCCGACTGAAGATCATCCGGCACAACCAGGGCACAACTCAGGTTTGATCTTGACCGGTGGGATGCTTCGGCAGCTTGCCGTCTGCTTGCCGTAGGAGGTTGCCGACCAGGCCGCGCGGCCGGTCCTTCTTCGGCAGCCAGTGGACGTAGGTCTCCAGCGTGATTCGCAGGTTGGCATGCCTCAGCGCCTTCTGCACCTCCTGTGGCTCGACACCGTTGCTCATCAGCGTCGTGGCGAAGAAGTGGCGCAGGGAGTGGAAGGTGCCTTCCTTCGGCCATCCGGCAGCCTCGCGCCAGTCCGCCCACAACTGCGACCAGTAGGTGTCGTTCAGCAGCTTCCCCCGCGAGGAGGTGAACAGGACGGCGACCGGCCGAGTCAGCCGCTCTCCCGTGGTGATGTCGGGAAGCTCGAACTCGACGGGACCGACGTCGCTGACATGAGCGGCGAGTTCCTCCGCTACCACCGCGTCTACTTGTTCAAGGGCGGGCCTGCGGCCCGCCGCCGTGCCCGCGCCGGGGCGCGCGTGCGGCCTCCGGCCGGTCACGCCCCGGCGCACGGCGTACCAAGAGGAGCGATTGACAAACCATCGTGTACCCCGGCGCTAACCGCGTGTCCGCGGAAGTGGATCAGGATCGAACTCGGTGGCCGGCGGCCGGTGTCTGCATGGCGCCCGTGGGAGCCGGCTCGCCGCTGCGAAGTCCTAGGTACAGCAGCAGGGCGCACAGGGCGATAAGACAGGGCGCGACGGTAAAGGCAGCTGACAGTCCGACGTGGTCGGCGAGGGCACCGAGGGTGAACGGGGCGGCTACGACCAACAGCCCACCGAGTAGTTGACTGCGGGCGTTGGCGGCGTCGGTGTGGCCCGGGGCAGCGGCCAGGGCCAGGGCGAGGCAGAGCGGGAACAGGTTGGCGATGCCAAGGCCAGCGACGAACAGGCCGGCGAGGGTTACCGGGAGATACGGGCAAAGCCAGAAAGCCACGAAGCCAATCGTGGTCACCGTCAGGGAAACCCACACCAGTCCGCTGGTCCGTCCGGGCTGGCGAGCGAGGTGACCGCCGGCGATCCGGCCGGCGAGGATGCCGGCGTAGAACAGGGCCATCGCCCCAGCCGCGCTGGCCGTGGACAGCTTGGTGGTCGCGGAGAGCTGCTCGGCACCGAAGTACACGATGCAGAATTCGACACCGATGCCGATCGCGACGAGCAGACACAGCAGCCAGCAGGCCAGCGACAGTCGGGTGCCGCGCCGGCCGATCGCCGGGCGGGCCGGAGGTGGAGGAAGCGGCTGCCGGCGATAGACGAGGTACAGGGCGGCCAAGGCCAGGGCCGGCAGCGCCATCCCGGCTCGCCAGCCGGCCGGGGTCGTGTGGAGGAATCCGAGGGCCACGGGTGCGATCACGGCGCTGGCCCCGGCACCTATGTTGGCTTCGATCAGGGCCTGGTCGCGTCGCGAGCCGTGCCGGTCGGCGAGCACCGACTGGGTCATCGTCTGCAGCATCGTGCCGGCGAATCCCAGGATGGCGGTGCCGGCAAGGGTCGCAGTGGTGGTGTGGGTGGCGGTGAAGATGGCGGCTCCGCCGGCGGCGGCGAGGGCTGACCCCCACAGCATCCCATGGCGACCGATTCGCCTGGCGGCCGCGCCGAAGGTCATCCCGGCTAACGCCGAGCCGGCAGCCCATACCGCCGAGTAGACGCTGAGCATCGTGTAGGAGAAACCCGACTCGGAGCGAAGCAGGGCAAGAGCGGGGCCGAACGCGTACAGCCAGAACGTGTACGCGCCCAAGGCGCTGTACGACAACACCGTCGGCCGGTCCCGGACGAAAGCCTCACTGCCAGCGAGCACCGCACTACTCGCCCGCGTGTCAACGCTGGCCACAACTTCTCCCCTAAGCCGAACCGCTCACGTCCGATCACAGCCGCGAGCGTGGTCGAGGGCCTCGATCAGATGAATGTGACCCCCCAGTGCGATGGGCCGCTACGCACACGCCCGACCGGAGGTCGGTTGCCCACCATAGTGCGCCGGCTACCTCTGAGCAATAGTCCGCAGAACTGGACAGAGTATATTCTGACGGGCAATAGGTGATGATCCGGCTGTTCGGCCCCAGCCATGCGGTTGCCGGGACTGGTCGAGGACCGTGCAGAGCGCTAGAACGGGCCGCCGCCGGAGCTTGGCGCCGAGAATGACGCGCAGTGGAGAGCCGGCAAGCCCCAAGCATGGGGGCGGCGCCCGCGGTTGCCGAGCAGGCGACCCCCCGCGCCAGCTCCCACCGAAGTCCAGGTCAGGCCAAACCCTGCACCTGGGAAGGGGGTGGGGGTCGCCGTGGTCGGGGCCGTCGTCCAGGAGCCGACTCTGTGGCCGGTCCCGGTCAGGTCAAGGGCGCTGCTGTGGCGGTGTCCGCCGGGCGCCGGGCCGTGACACGAAAGCCGAGTCCGACCCCGGGTACCCATCAGAACGACGGACGCGCTGGAGCCGGCCAGCCGTGCGTAGATCTCTCGCTTGGCGACGGCGTGGCCGTGTCCGTCGAGTTGGTAGCCGGTGACCCAAATCCAGCCCGGGTAGTTGGGTTTCGGGCACACCGAGATCACTCGGAAGACGAAGGCCGGCTGTCTCGCGAACTGCACCGACGCCTCTCGGCTGATCAGCAGCTCTTCACCCGGGGCCGGGGGCCGGGGGCCGGAGGTGGGCCGTGGCCCGTGCGTCAGGAGACATGACCTTCCTTCCTCCGGTGGCCCCTGCCCCGGCCGGTTCGAAGGAGCCCGGCCGGGGCAGGGGTACCGCCGTGCCGAGGCGAGTTCGGGTCCTCCACGACCAGCACAGCGGGTTGGCCGCACCGTAACAGCACTGGTCTACCTACGTCTAGCAACGTAGAAGGTCGAAGGCGCTCGTGCCGGGACTTCTACCGTCAGACGTATGGAGGCCGACCCGGACGCCCGCATCGACCACGGCGCACCGCTGCCGCCCTACCGTCAACTGGCCGGCATCCTCGTAGCTCGAATTCGTCGCGGGGACTGGCAGCCAAACCGGGCCATCCCGTCCGAGGCGCAGCTCGTAGGGGAGTACGGCCTCGCTCGGGCGACCGTCCGCCGTGCGATCGCTGTGCTGGTGGACCAGGGCACGCTGTTCGTGGTGCCGCAGCGAGGGACGTTCGTCAAGCCAGAGGGCGAATAGCCTTCGATGTTCGACCATGATCATCGGGCACAGAACCGGCACAACTGAGCCCGAAAACGGGTGTCAAACGTCGAAAGACGATAAGAGCTGCCGCCCTGGTCAGAGGCCGGATCTGTCCGATTCAGGTTGATCGACGCAAGGCGAGGAGGGCTTCTGGGTTCGAGTCCCAGGCGGCCTACAAGATCTGGCCCATGAACAGCAAATATAGGCGATCATCGTCGCCCGATTGCATCGATGCTGGCTGCTCCAGCGGCGTGCGTCGGATGCGATCGGGCTGTTGGACGTCCTTGCGGTCGGCACCGGCGGCTTTGAGGAACGTCGCGGCGCTGTGTCGGATGTCGTGCAGCCGGATCAGGGGTAGACCGGTCGTCGCAGACGAGGCACTCGAACCGCCAGGTGACGACCTCCGGCACCAGGGCTGGCCGTCGGGTTGGACGAAGAAGAACCCGTTGTGGGGCCACGCGGGGCCGTAGGCCAGCAATGCAGCCGTGGGCGGCCATCTCTGCTGGGAGATCGTGATCGGGGTGCACCACCCTGGCCAAGCGAGGGTTGGGCCGCTGCCCCAAGTCACCGATCCAATCCGCAACCGCATCGACCTTGGCCGTCAGGGGGTCGCGCCCCAGACCAGTGCATCGACCGCCGCGCTGATCGCGGCATGTGTGGATGAGGTTGAGCTGCCGGATGCGCGGCCCGTGAGCGCGCTCGGTACGTGGTCGGCCGGACCCGTTCCATGATGATTCGTTCCGTGGTCGGCGCGGCAGGCGCCGGGCCGCGGTTGACCCTCTCCCAGGGGGAGAGGCGAGGCTGTTGGAGGCGTCGGTGACGGGGTTGATGCCGATCGGGGTGTTCGCGCGAGCGACCCGGTTGTCCGTTCGAGTGCTGCGTAACTATGACCGGCTGGGTCTGCTCGTCCCGGCGTGGGTCGATCCGGATACCGGCTACCGCCGGTACAGCGTCGACCAGTTCCCCCGAGCGGGGCTGGTCCGGCGGCTGCGGGAGTTGGAGGTGCCGTTGCCCGAGATCGCCGAGATCCTGGCGGCCGACACCCCGGAGCAGGCAGGCGTCGTCATCGAGCGGCACCGGGAACGTGTGGCCGCACGGGCGGCCCGGCTGGACGAGATCGCCGGGCGGTTGGGAGCCGTGCTGGCCGAGCCGGGGCGCGTGTCGGGCTGGCTGGAGGTGTACGAACGGTGGAGCGGTGCCCAGCCCACCGCCCGCACGCTGGTGCGTACCCCGCTGAGCGGGCTGGCCGGGGCCTTGGCGCCCGGGTTCGCGCGGCTGTTCGCCGGCCTCGCCGAGCAGGGGATCGCCCCGGCGGGGCCGGCCGGGACCCGCTACCTCAGCGACGACCTCGACGCGGCGGAGTTGGAGGTGGAGTTGTTCGTGCCGGTGGCGCGCCCGCCCCGGCCGACCGCGACGATCGCGGCCGGGGAACGGGCGGGCTGCCTGCTCGCCGCGACCGTCCACGAGGGTGGCTACGACGACATCGAGACCGCCTACCGGTCACTGGGGCGCTGGATCGCCGAGCAGGACCGGGTGCTGGCGGGCCCGGCCGAGGAGCGCTACCTCGTCCCGCCCGCGCCCGGCGTACCCATGGCCGCGCTCCGCACGGAGATCGCCTGGCCGGTTCGACCCCCGTCGGGCCCGTCCCGACCAGCAGATCAGGAGACCAAATGATCATTGAGAATGTGGCGTTCCCCGCCGGTCGGCACTGCGAGACCACCGCGCTCGGCGCCCTGCTGCGCCACGAGGGCATCGACCTGTCCGAGCCCATGCTGTTCGGCCTCGGCGAAGGTCTGGGCTTCGTCTACTGGGACGCCAAGAGCATGGACTTTCCGTTCCTCGGCGGCCGCAGCAAGCCGACCTCGATCACCCGGACCGTGGCCAACCGGCTGGGCCTGACGCTGCGCATCCAGGAGACCGCCTCGCCCCGTAAGGCCTGGCAGAACGTCGCCGCCGCTCTCGCCGCCGGACGGCCGGTCGGCCTGCAACTGGACTCCTACCACCTGGACTACTTCACCACGAAAGTCCACTTCGGGGCCCACTTCGCCGCGATGTACGGCTACGACGACACCCACGCCTACCTGATCGACACCGCCCAGCAGGGCGGCACCGTGGCGACCACGCTGACGAGCTTGGAACGGGCCCGCGACGAACGCGGGCCGATGACCGCCCGCAACCTCTCCTACACCATCGCCAGCCCCACCGGCCGGCCCGATCTGGGCGACGCCATCCGGGCGGCCATCCGCAACAACGCACACGCCTTCCTCAACCCGCCCATCGCCAACCTCGGCCACCGCGGCATCGACAAGGCGGCCCGGCAGGTGACGCGGTGGCTCGACCGCTCAAGCGACCCGTCCCGCGACCTCCCGCTGGCTGCGACGCTGATGGAACACGGCGGGACCGGCGGCGCCCTGTTCCGCGCCATGTACCGCGACTTCCTCGCCGAATGCGCCACGATCGTCGACGACGACAGCGTTCGCCTCGGTCATCGGCTGTACGACGAGATCGCCCCGCTATGGACCGAGGTCTCCCACCACCTCACGGCCGCCGGAGAAACCGCCGACCCAGACCACCTGACCCGCGCCTCGGCAGTCCTCACCGAACTCGCGGACAGGGAACGCCACGCCATGCAGATCCTGGGCGGCGTTCACACCGACTAACCGCCGCCGCTCCGCGGCGGACGGCGGATGCCACGGCGTGCAGCGCTTGCGCAGAACCGGGCAGTCGTTCACGCCGTGCAGAGAGTTCCTGATCGTCCACCGTGAGTAGGACGACGTCGCTACAAACTCAGCGGCCCGGGAGACAGCCCTCCTGCCGTACCCCTCCAGCGCCCTCAGTCGGCGGCGCGTAGCCGGCCTGCCTCCTTGCCCTGAGCGTCGAGCAGCACCAGGACATCGCCTTCAAAGCCGGCTCGCCGGGCCGTCCAGAGCCAGGCCCCGACCGGCACGCTGGCAGCGCAGTACATCAGCGTGACGGCCCCGGCGGTGGCGAGCAGCGTGCCCCCGGCCGCAGTGATCCACCGGCCGCTATCGTCGTTGCAGCCGTCGGACCCGCGCCACTCACCGTCCGCCGTGAACTCCACGTACGCCGCCTTGTGCCCGTCGGTGGGCGCCCAGCGACCGGCCAGCCGGCGCCGATCGACGGGAGTCAGCGCCGCCGGTAGCGGGGCCGCCGGCGCGAGGGCCCGCCTGGCCGCGTCGGTGACCACCGGCGGCGCCAGCTCGGAGGCCGCCATGTCCGGCCCGGCCGTCGGCGTCGCGCCGGGGATCAACCGGGCAACCGGCCGCGCCAGATCATCCAGAAGCACGGGCAGCCCTCTTCCGTCGAGCCGGTACGCCGTCACACGCCGCAGCCAGCCGGGAACGTCCTGGCCGGCCCTCTCACAGCCCGGAATGCCCTCCACGACGAGGCTGGAAGCAGAGTCGATGTCCGCGAGAAAGACACCGTCGACGTCGGCCCGCCAGGACCCGCCCAAGGTGCCGCAGCGGCTGCCGATCAGGTGCAGTTCAGCAGGTGCGAGGCGCAGAATCTTGCCCGCGCCCGGGTCGTCGACGTCGGCGATCGTCCAAGAGCCGACCAGCTGCTCCGGCGCCAGCGGCCGCGAAGCCTCGGTGGCACCCGGGACCGGCCCTGGGTCTACCGACCCCGAACCGGTTTGCCTACCGCATCCAGCGAGCAGCACACCGAACGCGATCAGCGTCGCAAGGTAGCCCTGACGCACCATCTCAAGCTCTCCGTCCGGCCGTCTTCCCTGGTCCCGCCCGTCACCACCGTTCCGGGGTTCGGACGGCACACGGCAGAGGACGGTTCTACCTGCTCCTACCAACGATCGGCCCGGTGAGCAGGGAGCGCTTCGGCGGTGGACAGGCCCGCGGCGCGGGTACCGCCCTTCCGTCCCATCACGGTCTCCTCATCGAGGTCGTGAAATCATCCGCGAGCGTCGTTGGGTGCGAGCACCGTTGGGTGCGACGCGATGCTGGGTCATTGAGCGCAATGGGACAATCCGCAAAGGTCGGGGTCGTCGGGGTCTTGGACATGTAGGAGGAAGCCGTGAGTCCGCTGGAGGACTGGCTGGAAGGCATGCAGCCCCGGCTCACCGGGCTGCTGGACTTCGAGCTGTCGGAGGGGGATGCCTGGGACTACTCGGCGGCCTCGCTCGCCCGGCTGGAGGCGGAGATGCTGTCCCGCTTCGTACCGACGCCCGATTTCCTGGAGCGGGTGTCCGGTTATCTCGGCGAGGCACTGCTGACGGCGGGCGGGGGACGCTGGGCCTGGGACCCGGGGCGTGGCCTGCCTCTCGTGCTTCCCGACGAGGCCCTGGCTCTGCCGCCCGTCTGCCCGGCCGACCTGGTCGAGCGGGCCCTGGCGGCGGCCGACGGTGGCGAGTTCGGCCGGGCGTACCGGGCGCTGGAACTTGCGGTGGTCGAGCGGCGGGCGGCGGAGCCAGGCTGGGAACCGCACAAGGAGCCGACCCCGGGCCTGGACGAGGTCCCGGGTGCCATGCCGTCGGCGGAGCTCGACACCTGGCTGGCCGTCCGGAAAGAGACCTGGGCGGCCTGGCTGGCTGAGTACGGAGAGCGGCCGGAGCGCTGGGACTTCTCCGTGGCCTCGCTGGACGAACTGGAGGCGCTGCTGCTCCGGCTGGTGTCCGCTCCGGAGGAGTTGGCGGCGCGAGCGGAGCTCTCCGAGGGCGCGGCCTGGTACCTCGGCGAGGTGCTTCGGCCGGTGCTGTCCGCGCACTGGTGCTACTTCCCCGGCGATCCGGACGGGGAGAACATGTTCATCGGCCGGCCGTTCCTGAAGCAGCCGGTGCCGAACGGGCGGATGGTCGTGCCGTTCGTGCTGCTCAAGGGCGTGCTTGCCAGGCGGGAGCCGGGCCTGCTCCGCCAAGTGGCCGAGCGGCTGACCTGAATTCTGTCCCATATCTGGCAATGCCCTCTCACATCTGGCGTATGTAGATACATTGACGCCAGAAAGTGCCCTCCGAGGGGAGCCGGGTGTGAACAGGCTTCGTCTGGTGCTCGTAGCACTGATCGTCTTTCTGCTGGCGACACCGGCCGGTTCGATCGGCTGGCCGAGCCCGGCTCTGGCGGCGCCGAAACCGATTCCGCTGCCCAACATCAAGGGATCTTCGCCGGACCCGGACACCCTGCCGGGCGGTAGCAACCCGACCGACCCCGGAAAGCGCCAGCGCTACGACTACGAGAATCCGGCCGAAGCGCTCCGAACGCATGAGAACGAGCCAGCGCCCGATGACGGGGCAGCACAGATCGCAGCGCTGAGCCCGGAGGCCGAGAAGGCGGGCACCTGGGAGCACTGCCAGAAGCGATGGCTGGAGTACCAGGAGAAGAAGGCCGCCGAGAAGGCGGCGGGCAAAAAGACCAGCCCACCGCTGCCCTGGAGGACCTGGCTCCGGAGGTACATCCCCAACCAGGGCAACGACAACCAGGGCAAGGCCTTCGTGCTGCACGTCGCGCAGCGGCTCCGGCTCGGCGCCAACCACGGCTGGCGCTCCGAGGTCCACATCCCGGAGGTCAACCGGTGGTACGACCTGGGTAACGAAGAGCTCGGCCTGTTCTACGAGATCAAGTCCGGCAGGGGCGTCGACGACTCCGAACTGGCGAGAGACAAGAAGCTCATCGAGTTGGAGAGGGCGAAGCCCAACCCTCGCAGGCTGGTGTACCTCTTCGCCGAGGAGCCGACCAAGGGCGCCAAGGCGAAGCTGCGTGACGCCGGCGTGTCGTACTTCGTGGTGCCCGCGTTGAAGAACCTCATCAACAGTGGCGGCGATCCGGGCGGTGGCGGCGGCACCGGTACCGGCGGTCCCAAGGACGGCGGTCCCAAGGACGGCGGCCCGACGGACGGGGCCTCGGACATCATGCGCGCCCCGGACCAGCGCGGCAGCCAGGGCGCGGCGCTCGATGGGTTCGCCGATTCACCGGACACGCCCGAGGAGGCGGCCGAACTGGCGCGGGTCGACGCGCAGCTCGCTGCGGAGTCCGGCCACCCCGAACTGGCGCAGGACCTGGGTGGAGTCGACTTCTCCACCCTGGAGCTGCGCTACGTCTCCGACACCTACCACAACGGTTCCGGCGTGCAGTACGCCTTCAAGGCAGACGAACTGCCCGCCGCAGACCAGCAGTCCTTCGGCGGCCGGCACGCGGCCCAGCTCGCCTCGGACTCGTTCTTCGTATGGCTGTCGCTGCCCCCGTCCAGCTTCACCGTGAACCTCAACCCGGACGAGCCTGACCGGATCATCGACGCCCAGTTCGGCAAGACCGACGCCGGTCGTGTGCTGCTGGAGGCCGACCTGACAATGAAGAAGTCGGTAGCGAAGTTCATTCACCCGGACACCCGCGGCGGTCAGAAGTACTGGGATGCCCTACGGGGCGAGACCAAATGCGTGTCCATGAGGCAGTGGATCGTGCCCGACACGGCGACCGTCCGCGACAATGACAACGAGCTGTACATCCTGAATGCCCCGCTACAGGTGAAGATGGAATCCGACGTCGTCAAGGCCCAGGGGGTCGGGGGCACCGCCGGATGCGGCCAGCAGGACCAGGCCACCACCAAACACAACGAGTCCGTGTACCGCACGATGATCCTGCCCCAGGTCCAAGACGCGGTGAACCACGCCCCCGAGTACGCCGACCTGCGCCGGGTCTACGCAAGCCGGGTAGCCGCCGAGTGGTTCCGTCAGCGCAGCGCCACCAAGCACACCGCCTACTCCGACCTGATCGACGAGGGCGACATCAGCCGCTGGACCTCCCGCGAGCCATGGAGCCCGCGAGGGGTCTTCGATCGCTACGTCAAGTCGTACAAGAACGGCGAGTTCAAGGTCAAGCGCACCACAACCAGGGGCAACTTCATCTACACCAGCACCTTCGTCTACGGCGGGGTGGACTTCAGCCGCATCAACCGCGACCCGGTCAGCGCCGACGCGTTCGCCAAGGAACACCCCACACTGGCCGCCTCCGTGAGCGATGCGTTGTACGGACCCGTCGGCCAGGGCAGTGAGGTCTGGCTGGGCGGCCTGACCACCTCCAAGCCGCTGTCCGAGGCCTTCGCCAGACCCGCGTCGGCGACCTCGAATCCCCTGCTGTACCCGCTCGCGGCCCTGCCCCTCATCGCCTGGCTCCTGACGGGCGGCCTGCTGCTCCGCCGACGCCGGGCGCGGATCGAGCCGAGCGGGGCCTGACCGGTGACCACGATGAGGGTGCAACCATCACCGGCGGTTCCGGGTGTCGTGTTCGCGGCGAGCTACCTGTTCGCCGGGGTGGCCGCGCTCGCTCTGGTCGCCGCGATCGGCACGTTCTTCGCCATTCCGGAGTTCAGCGCCTATCACAGCGAACGTGCCGGCGACGGCGCGGCGGGTTCGCTCGCCGCGTTCGGCCTGGTCGTGTACGCACTGCTGGCGATCGTATTCGGCGTCGTCTGTTTGCTGCTGGCCATCCTCGACGGGCAGGGGATGAACCCCGCCCGGGTGCTGACCTGGCTCGTGGGCGGGCTGGCCGTCTGCTTCAACGTCGCGCTGCTGGCGGTCGGCGGATACGAATCCGTGCCCTGGTACGCGTACATGACCCGGGTCCTGGCGGTCGTGTCGCTGGCACTGACGGTGGGTTCGACCATCCTGCTCGGGCTGCCGGCCTCTCATCGGTACTTCCGGACCGCACGACTGGCCCGGCAGGCTCGGCGCCCTCGGGCCGCCCCACCGCCCCCGCCACCCGGCTACCGCCCACCGCCCCCGCCACCCGGCTACGGGCCACCGCCCCCGCCACCCGGCTACGGGCCACCGCCACCCGGCTACCGGCCACCACAGCCGCCACCCGGTTGACCGGTGTGCCGCCGAGTTGCGGGGACGGGTTGATGATGAAGGTGCCCGGCCAGGTGTTCCGTAGGCACGGGCTACCGCCCCTGGGCGGCGGTGGGTCGGTCGCCCAGTCGGCTGAGGTCCTCCCAGCGCGCGTACTCGGCGGCGCGTGCCGCGTCCAGTTCGCGGACCATGTCGAACGCCGCCCCGCCCAGCACGATCCGCTTCGGCGGGTCGGGCAGCGCCACCACCCGCATCACCACGTCGGCGGCGAGTGCCGGGTCGAAGTCCTCGGCGGCGCTCCACATCTCGTTCAGTCTCGCGCGCAGCGAGTCGTACACCGGGTGGGGTGCGGTCTGGGTCAGCCCCTTGGTGAACAGCCCGGTCTCGTACCCGCCGGGGTTGAGGATCGTGACCCGGATCCCGAACGACTCGGCCTCCATCGCGAGGGCCTCGCTGACAGCGTCGAGTGCCGCCTTGCCCGCGCTGTACAGGCCCGTCGAGGCGAATCCCCCGGAGGAGCCCATCGACGACACCTGCAACAGGTGCCCACTGCCCTGTTCGCGCAGCACCGGAAGCACGGCCTGGCTGACCCAGAGCGCGCCGAAGAAGTTGACGTCGAGGTGTGCCCGGGCCTGGTCCTCGGTGGCCTCCTCGACCATTCCGAGCAGCGCACCGCCGGCGTTGTTGACGACGACGTCGAGCCGTCCGAGTTCGTCGGTCGCCCGTCGCACTCCGGCTAGGACGGCGGCACGGTCGGCGACGTCGAGCGGGTACGCAACGAGCCGCCCGTGCGCTGCGGCGATCAGGTCGTCGAGTGGGCCGACGTCCCGCGCCACGCCGACCACCCGGTCGCCGGCGGCGAGTGCGGCCTCGGTGAACGCCCGCCCGAGGCCACGGGAGGCGCCGGTGATGAACCAGGTTCGCATGATCATTCTCCTTAACGAGACGGACCGGACCGTCTCGTCTCTCACTTTCACCCACACCCTGAGCCATGTCAAGACGGACCGTCTCGTCTCGATATATGCTCCACCCGTGCCACCCGATGCAGCCCGCCGCAACAACCGGTCCCGCCTGGCGATCCTGGCCGCCGCCCGCGACCTTGTCGTCGAGGTCGGATATCCCCGAGTGTCGATCGAGGCGATCGCGCGCCGGGCCGGCGTCGGCAAGCAGACGATCTACCGCTGGTGGCCGTCGAAGGGCGCGGTGGCGCTCGACGCGGTACGCGCGCTGAGCGAGGACGATGCTGGCGCCATCACCCTGCCCGACACCGGCGATCTGGAATCCGACCTGAAGACGGTGTTACGGGCCACCGCCGCCGAGTTCACCGACCCGGCACTGTCGGCCCTGCTCCGCGCCCTGTACGCCGAGATCGCCGTCGACCCCGCGCTGGCCACGCTCTACCGGGAGAAGGTCGACCGCCCGCTCACCGAGGCCAAGCTCGCCCGGCTGCGCTCCGGACAGTGCGCCGGACAGCTCCACCCCGATGCGGATCTCGCCCTCTGCCTCGACTTCCTCTACGCCCCGTTCACCCAGCGTTGGCTGCACCGGGCCGGGCCACTCGACGAGGCATACGCCGACGCGCTCGTCGAGGCCACCCTGCGGGCCTTCGCCCCCGCCCACAATGTCGACCCAGGCCCGTCCCGCCCCCCGCAAGCCGATCGCTGACGGGTCGCCCCTGCCTACCGTTACCCGCCTGCCGGCTGAAGCCGCCGGGCAGCCCGTTCCGGCCGGGGTTCCTCCGCGACCGGCGGCCGCCGGGGCACCACGCAGCCGCGTCAGCTCCCGCCCGTCGAATCGAAGAGGGAGTCCGGCGGGCCGGCGGTGAGCGGCCCGGCGCGGTGCTCCGGCGGTGGGAGCTGCCGCGCCGGCTGGCGGGAGTGCAGCCGCGCGCCGGCCTCGCCGCGCCGCGCGGTGACCGGGACGGTGACCATCCGGACCGGTTCCGGTGGTTCGACGAAGCCACGGGCACCCCACCGGACCCAGATCGGCACCCGCCCGGCGTCGGCCTCGGCGAGGAGCTTCTCGACCGTACGGCGCCGGTCGGTGTGGTCGACCTCGATCACCACGGGCGGCGCGGCGGGCCGGGCACAGGCGACGTCGATGACGGATCGCTGCCCGGACATCGGCGGCGGAAGCGGCACCACGCTGGCCGCCCGCCGGTAGACGCGCCAGCCCTGCGCCGTGCCCCAGTCGGCGATCACGTCGATGAGCAGTTCGGTGACCTGCTCGGTGGTGAGGTCCACGAAGGTCAGGGCGGCGAGTCGGCCGGACATCGACGCGGCCACCCGTGCTCCGTCGTCTGGATCGGTCATGCCAG
Source organism: Micromonospora sp. NBC_01412 (assembly GCF_045040215.1). Classification (NCBI taxonomy): domain Bacteria; kingdom Bacillati; phylum Actinomycetota; class Actinomycetes; order Micromonosporales; family Micromonosporaceae; genus Micromonospora; species Micromonospora sp. NBC_01412. Next base: position 3,311,776 of record NZ_CP109528.1, on the reverse strand, counting down.
CCGGTTCACTCCTGCCCGTCCGTGGCCCGCAGCGGCAGGCCGATCATGTCGATCCGACCCGCGGTGGCCCATCCACCCAGTTTGCCGGGTCGCCGAGCCTCCCAGGAATTCGGGGCGAGGTTGGAACCCCTGGGCTGGAGATCGATGGACGACTATTATCCGAGCATCCATCCCGCTCGATCGAGAGGCCCTGAGTTGAAGAAGTTCGTGCGGAACGCCGTCCTCGCCACCCTGCTGACCGTCGCCGGCACCACGGCGGTCGTGGCCAGCCCGGCCATGGCCCTGCCGTACCCCAACGACAACGAGAGCATCACCTTCATCTACTACTCCGACGCCAGCAAGACCGTGGAGGTCGGAATGTACGTGTACGGCAACTGCCTGGAGGACTTCGAGTACGGCGTCCGTACCCGCTACTCCACCTGGCACCGGACGACCTGCCCGCCGAACCTGCCGTAGCGGTCGGATGGGGCTCGGCATCGACCGGGCCCCACCCGATTGGCCGTCTCCCGGCGCCCGGCACGGCCGGGCGACAGGTGACCGGCCGGTAGCGGACGACAATCCTGGCGCATCCCTCGGTCATAATGAGCCGCCATGGTCCACACAGAGCAGTCGGCGCCCCGCCGCCCCGGGGAGGCCGACGTAGTCCCGGGGCTCGACCTCGGCGTAGCCGGCTGCACGGACGCGGTGGAGATCGGTCGCGGCGGCTTCGGCGTGGTCTACCGCGCCTGGCAGCCCGACTTCTCCCGCTGGGTGGCGGTCAAGATCCTCGCCGCCGACTGGCACGGCCCGTCCCGGGCCCGCTTCGAGCGCGAGCTCAGGGTGCTGGGGCGGCTCTCCGACCATCCGCACATCGTCACCCTGCACCAGGCCGGTCGGACGGCGGCCGGCAACCCGTACCTGCTGATGGCGTACGAGGAGGGTGGCTCGCTGACCGACCGGCTGGCCGCCGGCCAGGCGGGCGACGCACCCGACGCGGCGTCGGCGGCGCAGCGATGGCCAGCGGCGGTGGCCGGCGGGATCACGGTGGCGGGGGCGCTGGAGACCGCGCACCGGGCCGGAGTGCTGCACCGCGACGTGAAGCCGGAGAACATCCTGATCTCCCGGTACGGCGAGCCGAAGCTGGCCGACTTCGGGCTGGCCCGGTCCCGGGCGGCGGAACCCGTCCCCGGGCGGCGCCGGGTGACCACGAGCGTGCTGCACGCCGCGCCGGAGATCCTGCGCGGCGAGCCGGCCTCGGTCGCCTCGGACGTGTACGCGCTGGCATCGTCGGTGCTGCACTGGATCCGGGGCACGCCCGCCTTCGCCGAGGCACCGTCGGACGAGGCGGAGCCGTTGGCGCGGCTGCTCCGGCGGGTCGCCGCCGACCCGGTGCCCGACCTGCGGCCGGCCGGCGTACCCGATGCGGTGTGCGTGGTGCTGGAGCGGGCGATGGCGAAGGACCCGGCGCTGCGCCATCCGACGGCGGTGGCGTTCGCCGAGGACCTCCAGCGGGCACAGCGCGCCGCCGGCCAGCCGGTCACCCCGCTCGTGCCCGGCGGCGGGGACGACGGGGTCGCCGGCCCGCGCCCGGACGACACCCCGGCCGCCGATGGCGACCAGGCGCCGCCCCGGCCCCGGTTCTCGCTCAGCGCGCGCCGCCGGGCGGCCCTCGACCTGGACCTCACCGCCACCATGCAGGGCCGACAGCCGCCCGGGGCGCCCCGGCGCGCGCTGGCCGGTGCCGCCGGGTTGCTGGTCGCGCTGGTGTCGGTGCTGGCCACCGGCGGGTCGGCGGCCCGACCCGACCCGGCTCCCGTCGAGGTGCCGGTGGAGCTGACCTTCGGTGACCAGGAAGTCAACGTGGATTCCGCCGAGCAGACGGTGACCGTGCGCAACCCGGGCGACCGGGCGGTGCGGGTGACGCGGGTGGCGCCGACCGGGGCGGACGGCGGGGACCTCCGGGTCACCGTCGAGGGATGCACGGCCCGGCCGCTGGCGCCCGGGCGGGCGTGCGAGGCGCGGCTGGTCTTCGTCCCCCGCGAGCCGGGGCCGCGCCGGCCGGTGCTGGCGCTGACCGTGGCCGGGTGGCCGGACCCGGTGACCGTCCGGGTGGTCGGGACCGGCCACCCGCGCCGGGCGAGCCGGGACGACGCGCCCCCGGGCCGCTGCTACGACGACGCCTACCAGGTGGGCACGTCGGCGTACGGGTACGCCGGCGGCCTACGCGCGATCTCGGTGAAGCAGTACTGGTCGCCTGCCTGCCGGGCGGCGATGGCATACGTCTGGGTGTGGAAGCAGTACCGGGACAACGCGGCGACCGACGGCGGCACCTGGGACGTCGACCTCGCGGTCCGCCCCGGGACCGGGGCGGCCGGACCGCCGGGGGCACCCGACGCGCTCGGGCCGGTCGGGGTGCGGCAGCGGGCGACGGGGCAGCCGTTCGAGCTGTGGACCGAGCCGCTCCCGGTGGACGGCGAGGGCTGCACCACGGCGACCGCCACCGTGACGAGCGTGCGGACCGGGGTGCCGACCAGCGCGACGACCGAGCCGTACTGCGGCGACTGACCGTTCGGAGGCGCGGGTGGCGGAGGGGTACTTCGAGGTGTACGGCCCGGGCGGCGTCCGGCTGGTGCCGCTGACCGCCGACGCGCTGACCATCGGGCGGGCGAAGACCAACGAGCTGCCCATCGACAGCAGGCTTGTATCCCGCCTGCACGCCCTGGTCGAGCGCTACCCGTCCGGCTGGTCGATCCGGGACCTGGGCAGCACCAACGGCACCACGGTCAACGGCAGCCCGGTGCGTCAGGCGCAGACCCTGCGGGACGGGGACCGGGTGGAGATCGGCCCGGCCCGGCTGCTCTTCCACGCCCCGTCGGAGCACCCCGGCACCCGGACCCTGCACGTCGAGCCGCCGCCCGCGCCGCCCGCCCTGACCCCACGCGAGCAGGAGGTGCTCGCGATGCTCTGCCGCCCGTACGTCTCCGGCGGCCAGCCGTTCCCCGAGCCGCCCTCGGTGCGCGCGATCGCGACCGCCCTGCACGTCACGGAGAGCGCGGTGAAGAAGCACCTCTCCCGGCTGTACGACAAGTTCGACCTGACCTCCAACGAGGACCGGCGTCGGTCGCGGCTGGCCAGCGAGGCGGTGCGCCGCGGCTCGACCGGCCAGCAGTCGGCCACGCCCTGACCCGCCGCACCTGACCCGCCGCCGCCGACGCGCCACCATCGACGTGCCGCGTCCCGGCTCGTGGGGCTTCAGCGGCGGACGCCCACCCCGCCGTAGCCGTGCGACACCCCGTCCTGCGGCTCGCCGTCGGGCCGCCAGTCGGCCAGCCAGGCCAGGCCCGGCTCGACCAGGTCGTACCCGTCGAAGAAGCGGAGGATGTCGGCGCGGCTGCGGGGCACCAGCGGTGCGGTGCTCCGCTGATAGACGGCCCGGCCCCGCTGCGCGGGCAGCGGCGGGGCGCCGTCGAACGTCAGGTGGGACAGCAGGAGCTGGCTGCCGGGGGCGGTGGCGTCGCGCAGCCGGGCAACCGCCGCGTACGGGTCCTCGGCGTCCGGCACGAAGTGCAGCACCGCCACCAGCAGCACGGCGACCGGGCGGCTGAAGTCGATCGACGCGGTCACGTCGGGGTGGGTCAGCAGCTCGTCCGGCCGGCGCAGGTCGCCCCGGACCACGACCGTGCGGGTCGCGTCGCCGAGCAGCCGCCGGGCGTACGCGACGGCGACCTCGTCGTAGTCGACGTAGACGACCCGCGAGTCGGGGGCCACCGACTGCACGACCTCGTGCACGTTGCCCTGGGTGGGCAGCCCAGCGCCGATGTCGAGGAACTGCCGCACGCCCCGCTCGGCGGCGTACCTGACGGCGCGACGCAGGAACGCGCGGTTGGTCTGGGCGGCGACGCCGGTGTCCGGGAAGATCTCCAGCACCTGCCGGGCGGCGGTCCGGTCGGCGGCGAAGTTGTGGCAGCCACCCAGGTAGTAGTCGTACATCCGGGCGACGTTCGGCCGGTTCTCGGCGCCCGCCCCGCCCGCCCCGGTCGCCCCGGCGTTGGTGGCGTCGTTCTCTCCCGCGCCGGGTGCGGTCGGTGCCGGCTCGCTGGTCACGGTGTCCCTCCACTGGGCGGCTCGGTTCGCGTCCTGAATGTCTAGCACCCCGTACGACCGCCATCGACCCCGCGTGTCGTTGATCCGGTTGTGTCCGTCGTCCGCCCGTGGCGACGGTGGGGCTGCGGCGCCGGGTCGGCGCCGCCAGGTCGAGGAGGTACGCGATGACCCGTCAGCGAGAGACCGTCGAGGTCGACCCCGTGCTGTTCCGCGCCGTGTACGACTCACCGGCCTCGCTGCCCGGCCGGCACCGCTGGGTGACGCCGGAACACGACGTCCGCCGGATCGAGAAGCTGCTCGGGATGCCGGCGCGCAGCATCGGGGCGCCGCTGTGGGTCAGCGGCGACAAGCCGGACTGCCCGAAGTGCGGTCGGCGGATGACCTGGCTCGACATCGTCTCGTCGGCGCTGCACGGCGTACACGACCCGGCGATGATCGCCCGGGTGATCCTCGGCGACCGCAGGTACGTCAACACGGAGGTGCCGGACGCGATCGCCGGCGTGCACTGCGCCGACTGCCGGACGCCCATCGACGGGCTGCGCAGCTTCAAGTGCCACAACTGGGCGTACGCGTTCGAGGCCCTGGAGGAGGTCGTCGAGCGGATGTCGGGCGGCGTGCCCCGGCCGGTGCCCGGCCAGTTGTGAGCTGCCCCGGGCCCGCGTCGACCTTGGTCGGGGCGGCCCCCTGACGTTCGTCCGCTGCGAGGGTCGGGCTCGGCCTCCTACCATGTGATCAGGTGAACGGAAGATGAACACTTGGTAGGTTGAGGCATGATTGAGGGCTTCTTGTCGGATGTTCCGCAGTTCAGCGTCGACTGGTACCGCGACATCGTCGACTTCGCGGACGGCACGCCCGCGCCGGTGCAGTGGTTCGCCGGGCACTTCACCGAATGGTCGATCATCCTGCTCGGGCTCCTGTTCGTGGCGGCGGCCCTGCCGAGGCTGGGTGCCGGGCCGCGCAGCCTCGCACTCGCCGTGGCCGCGCCGGTCGCGGTCGTCCTCGCGTACGGCGGCAGCGAGTTGCTCAAGACCGTGGTGGACGAGGAACGCCCCTGCCGCACCCCGGCCGACCTGGTGATCGTCGCCGGGCACTGCCCACCCGTGGGCGACTGGTCCTTCCCGAGCAACCACTCGACGATCGCCGGCGCGCTGGCCGCCGCGGTCCTGTTGCTCTCCCCCCGACTCGCCTGGTACGCGGTCCCGCTGGCCGCGCTGGCCACGTTCTCCCGCACCTTCGTCGGCGTGCACTACCCGCACGACGTGGTCGCCGGCCTGCTCCTCGGTGCGCTGGTGGTCACCGTCGGCACCCCGCTGCTGGCCCGGCCGGTCGCGGAGGTGCTGCGCCGCCGGGAACGCCGGGCCGAAAGGCCGGTGGCCGACGCCACCCGGGGCCACTGACGGAAGGACCCTGGTCAGCGGGCGAGGAGCAGGGTGACGACCGTGCCGAGCACCAGGAACGGACCGAAGGGCAGGTGGCTGGACCAGCGGACCCGGCGGGCCAGCAGCAGCGCCAGGCTGGTCAGCGCGGAAAACGCGAACGTGACCAGCACCCCGAGCACCAGGACCGGCCAGCCGTACCAGCCGAGCAGCGCGCCCGCCCCGAGCGCCAGCTTGGCGTCGCCGAGGCCGAAACCGCGTCGCCCGAACACCACGGTGGTGGCGGCGAAGCAGAGCGCCAGGCCGGCCCCGGCCGCCGCCGCCCGCAGCCAGGGGGCCGGCCCGGCGGCGGCCAGCGCGGCCACCCCGAGCAGCGCCTGGACCCCGATGGCTGCCGGCCAGGTGAGCCGGTCGGGCAGCCGGTGCACAGCCGCGTCGACGAAGACCAGCGGCACCGCCCAGCCGAGCCACCAGGCCAGGGCCGCCCGCTCGCCCGGCGACCCGCCCACCGACACGAGCACCGCCAGCGCCGCGAGCACGGCGACCTCGACCGTGCCGGGCGGCGCGCCGACCCGGGACCGGCAGGTCGGGCAGCGGGCCGCCGGCCCGAGCGCCGGCCAGGGCCGGTCGAGCGCGAGCGGCGTGCCGCAGGGCGGGCAGGCTGTCCGGTCCGGCTCCCCTGGCGGTACGGCGTACCGGGCGACCGCGAGACGGAGCACCGGGGCGACGGCCAGGACCGCCGCCAGTCGGGCCCACGGCCGCCCTCGCGGCCGGGCGGGAGTCCCCGGCTCGGCCGTGGCCGGCGGCACGAACGGAACCGGCCCGGGCTCGACCGACCCGGGCTCAACCAGCTCGGGCTCAACCAGCTCGGGCTCGACCGGCCCGGGCAGGATCGGCTCGACGGGTGCCGCGAGCGGCCGGGGCGGGGGGTCAGCGGGCATGGCCGGCTCCCGGGCCGGCCGGGTCGCCCAGTCGAGCAGGACACGGTGAGTCACCTTCAGGTCGCCCTCGTGTAGCGGATGACGCCGAATCCGACCCGGCCACACCCCGCCACGGCCCAGCCGATCTGCCCGGTCGGCGGGGCGGCCGGACGGGCGCGGGGGACGTCCCGACCGGCGGGCATTTCGGACCCACCCTCCCGGAGCGGGCCGGTTGACCGGCCGAAAGGACAACGCGCCCCGCACGCACAGCCGATGTGACGGCCGTCACGGTGCCACCGGAGGGCGACCCCGACCCGCGAGGTCCGGCCTCGCATGCGCCATCCACCACCATCACCCACCCGTCACCGAGAGTGTTCACATGAATTGCCTCTGTTGCATCGGCAGGCGTCAGCTTATGCTCGCCCCTTGAGTACGACGCAACCTCGCAAGCGGCGTCGGAGGCAACACGAGGACATCGATCAACGGCTTCTCAAAGATCAGCACAGGCGAATACTGCGGTGACGCAACAGGGCCCGGATGACATCATCCGACCGCGTTGCCGCACGCCCGGGGGCGGTCGGCACGCCGCCCGGCCGGGTCGCCAGCAAGGAGGCGCGGCGTTGCGAGCACAGCACCCCGGCCGATGGATGATCTTCCTGGTCGCGGCCCTGGCAGCCGGCCCGGTCGCCGCCTGCGGCACGGAACCCGAGGCCACGACGCAGCCCCTGTCGGCACCACCGAAGACGACCCCGGCCCATTCGGCGGCCGAGGAACGGGCGGCCCGAGAATCGGCGCTCACCGCCTATTCCGGATATCTCGCGGCGTCCCGGACGGCGAGCCGGCGCAGCGATCCGTTCCACCCGGAATTGACCAGGTTCCTGGCAGATCCATTGCTGACCCGGGTCCGACTGGCAATTCGCGACGCGAAGGAGCACGGTGCCATGCGTACCGGAACGCTCGTTTCCGATCCCACCGTCACCTCCGTGAGCCTGGACGGCGTCCCAGCCACGGTGGAGATCCAGGACTGTGTGGACGCCACCGGCTACCGGCTGGTCTACACGAAGACGAAGAAGGTGGTGCCCGGCTCGGGCGGCGGGCGGCACCTGGCCACCGCGACGGCCACCCGGTATGCGGACGGCCGCTGGCTGATCAGCTCCGGCACCGCCCACGAGGACCAGCCGTGCTGACCCGGGACGGACGGGGCGGCGCGGCCCCGGGCCGGCCCGGCGCGGTGGCGCTGCGTCCACAGCCCGCCCACCGCTGGCTCCGCGATCCGCGGCCCGGACGCCTGCTCGCCGGGATCGGCCTGGCCCTCGTGCTCGCGGTCGCGGCGGCCCCGCCCACCGCCACCGTGGCGGCGGCCCGGGGTGACGGGGTGGAATGCCCCATCGGCCAGAACGACTGCAACATCTGGGACGACGACCCGGGCACCCCGGGCGGCGGCGGGAACCCCGGTGGCGGGGGCGGCAACGACGGGCCGGCCGGCAAGTGCCAGTGGGGCGGCAAGGTCATCGCCTGCTACGACGCCATCCTCGGCTGGTTCAACAACGGCGACGGCTGCTACTACAAGCTGAGGGAGCCGCAGCCGCCGGACACCCCCGAGGGCAAGCAGTGGTACCAGCTCACCTGCAACGGCGGGGACATCGGCAGCTGGCGTATGGAGCTGTTGGACGCCCCGCCGCCCGGCTATGGCACCCCGCCCGACCCGGAGGAGCTGGCCCGCCGCGCGCTCGCCTCGATCTCGCTGCTCCCGCCCCGGGCGGCGGTCGCCCCGCGCAAGAGCAAGGGCCCCGGCCTGGTCGGCCTGCCGGTGTGGATGTGGGCCAGCCCGGGGGAAAACTACTTCGGCCCGCTGACCGCCTCGGCCTCCGACCGGGGGCTGACGGTGACCATCACCGCCACCGTAAAACGGACCGTCTGGGACATGGACAACGGCAAGCAGGTCGAGTGCGACGGCCCCGGCACCCCGTACGCGGCGGACGGCCCGCAGGCCGGCGGCCCCTCCCCCGACTGCGGCTACCACAGCGGCTACACCAGGGCCGACAAGTACCAGGTCAGCGCCACCACCTTCTGGAACGTGCACTGGGTCGGCGGTGGCCAGAGCGGCGACATCCCCCAGACCCGGACCAGCGGCACGGTCCAGATCGAGATCGACGAGCTTCAGGTGGTGACCAGGTGAGTCTGGCGACGCGCAGCGGCACGGGGCCGGTGGACGCCCCCATCGCCCCGCCCAAGGTGCTCCGGCAACGCCGGGTCCGCCCCGGCCTGCTCGGCCTCGCGGTGCTGCTGATCGCCCTCGGCGGCCTCGGCGCGGCGTTCGCGGTCACCTCCGTCCGGGCCACCGGCAGCTACCTCGCGGTGGCCCGTCCGGTGGAGGTGGGCCGGACGCTCAGCGCCGACGACCTGGTCACCGTGCAGGTGGCCGGCGGGCAGGGGCTGCGGCCGGTGCCGGCGGGGCGGCTCAACGAGGTGGTCGGCAAGCGGGCGGCCGTCGCGCTGGCCCCGGGCACCCTGCTCACCCCCGCCCAGCTCACCGACGACCCGCTGCTCGGCCCCGGCCAGCAGCAGATCTCCCTCGACCTCGCCCCGGGCCAGGTGCCGGCGAAGCGGCTGCACCCCGGCGACCGGGTGCTGCTGGTCAGCACTCCGAACCGCAACGCCAACGGGCAGAGCGCCGGCAGCACCCGGTTCGAGGCAACCGTGATCGACACGGCCACGCCGAGCAGCAGCAGCGTCGTGGTCTACGTGGCGCTCACCGCCCGGGACGTGCCGGCCATCGTGGCGCTGGCCGCCCAGGACCGGATCGCGGTCGTGCTGACCGGGGCGGCCTGACCATGGCGATCATCGCTCTGGTCTCGGCCAAGGGCTCGCCGGGCGTCACCACGACCGCGCTGGCCTGCGCCCTGACCTGGCACCGGCGGCTGGTGCTCGCCGAGTGCGACCCGTCCGGCGGGTCGGTCCTCGCCGGCTACCTCGGCGGGGCGCTGGACGGCCCCCGGGGCATCGGCGAGCTGGCCGTCGGGGAGTTACGCGACGGGAGCCTGGAGTCCGCGTTCTGGTCCCAGCTCGTCGACCTCGACGCGCCCCGCCGGGAGCGGCTGCTGCTGCCCGGCGTTGTTGACCCGGCACAGGCCGGCAGCGTCACCCCGCTCTGGCACCGGTTCGCCGACTTCTTCCTCGACCTGGAGCGCGGCCAACCCCCGTACGACGTGCTCGTCGACTGCGGGCGGCTCCAGGTGGCCGGCCCGCCGTGGCCGATCCTGCGCGCCGCCGCGGTGGTCCTGCTGGTCACCCGGGCGAAGCTGCCCGACCTCTCCGCCACCCGGTCCATGATCCGGGCAATCGAGCGGGACTTCACCGAGCACCGGGTGCCACCCGGCACGCTGCGGCTGCTGCCGATCGGCGACGGTCACGGGCGCGGCGAGATCAGCAAGGCGCTGCGGCTGCCGGTGATCGCGCGGCTGCCGGAGGACCCGCGTACCGCGGAGGTGCTCACCCTCGGCGGCACCGTGCGGGCCGGCCGGCCGCTGATGCGCGCGGCCGGCGCCCTGGAGGTGCCGATCCGGGCGCTGCTGGACCGCCGCCGGGCCCGGCTGGCCTGGCCGGCCGTCCAAGGGGTGCCGGATGCGGTTTGAGCCGGTGTCGCACGACCCTCGGGTCCCGCAGCAGCCGGGCGCGACCTCCATCGCCCCGCCGCTGCCGCCGGCCCCGAACGGGCGACACCAGCAGCCGGTCCCGCCGGTGGGCACCGCCCCGCCGCCGCCCGTCGCGCCGTCTGCGCCCCCGACCGTACCGCCGGCGGCGCCCCGGCCCCGGGTCGACTTCGCCGTGGTCCGGGAGCTGCGCCGGGAGCTGAGCGAACGGCTCACGCTGTGGCAGCGCGGCCGGGAGTTCGACGCCGACGCCGAGGACGTCGAGCGGGCCCGGCTCGCCGTCTCGGTCGTCGCCGAGTACGCCGACGCGGTCCGCCGGGCCGGCACCCCGATGCCCGCCGGGGAGGAGCGGCTGCTGCTCGACCAGGTGACCGCCGAGCTGGTCGGCCTCGGGCGGCTCCAGACGCTGCTGGTCGACGACACCATCGAGGAGGTGCACATCCTCGGCTGCGACCAGGTGCGCATCACCCGGCACGGCGGCGGCGTCGACTGGGCCGACCCGATCGCCGACAGCGACGACGAGCTGGTGGAGATCCTCCAGGCGGCGGCTCGCCGGGCCGGGGCGACCGAGCGGTCCCTGTCCACCTCTAAGCCCACCCTGGACCTGCAACTGCCCGACGGCAGCCGGCTGGCCGCCGTGTTCCTGGTCAGCCACCGTCCGTACGCGGTGATCCGCAAGCACAACACCCTCGAGGTGAGCCTCGACGACATCGCCGGCAGCCGGGGCGACCTGGACGAGATGATCGACCCGCTGCTGCGCGACTTCCTGCGGGCGTCCATGCGGGCCGGGCTGAACATCATGGTCGCCGGGCTGGCCGGGGCGGGGAAGACCACCGTCATCCGGGCGCTGATGGACGAGATCCCGGCCGACGAGCCGTACGTGCTGCTGGAGGAGAGCCGGGAGCTGCTGCCCGCCCGCCGGGGGCACAAGCACCGGGCGGTGATGAGCTTCGAGGCCCGGGAGGGTCACGGCGAGCGCGGGCTGGACGGCCGCCCCGCCGGTGAGGTGAGCATCGCCGACCTGATCCCGGTGTCGCTGCGAATGGGCGTGCTGCGGATCATCGTCGGCGAGGTGCGGTCCCGGGAGATCGTGCCGATGCTCCAGGCGATGACCACCAGCCGCGGATCGATGTGCACCATCCACGCCCGCAGCCCGGGCGGGGTGGGCGAGCGGATCGTCGAGCTGGCGCTGGCGCACGGCCGGGAGATGACCGTCGACCAGGCTCGCCGGATGGCCGGCAACGCCCTCGACCTGATCGTCTACGTCACCGTCGAGGACGAGACCGCGATCGGTGGCCGCAAGTACCGCTTCGTCTCCCACGTGGAGGAGGTGATCGGGGTCGGCGAGAGCAGCCGGATCACCACCACCAGCGTCTTCGGCCCAGGGCCGGACGGCCGGGCCATCCCCCGTCACCTGCCCGAACGCGTCCGCGACCAGCTCCTGCGGGTGGGCTACGACGCCCGGCTGCTGGGCCGGTGGATCGAGGCCGGGGCCGGGGCGTGGCAGCGTCCCCGGCACACCAGGCTCGGCGTCAGGCCGGTGACCCGGTGACCCCGAACATCGAGCTGATCGCCGTGGTGTCCGGCGCGGCGTGCGTGGCCGGCCTGGTGCTGGCGGTGGTGGCGCTGGTCGGCACCACCCGTCCCGCCGGCCCGGCTCCGGGCGCGGGCCCGAGTGGCGGGCTGCGCCGGCTCTGGCTCGGCTCCGGCACCACCGCCCGGGCGCGGCGCAACCATCAGATGCTGCTCGGCGGCGCGGTGCTCGCCGGCGCGCTGGCGTTCCTGCTCACCGGGCTGCCGATGGTCGGCCTGCTGGTCGCCGTGGCGGTGCCCGGCGCGCCGTGGCTGTTCGCGGTCGGCCGCGCCGAGCAGCGGGCCATCGCCCGGATCGAGGCGGTCGGCGAGTGGACCCGCCGGCTCAAGGACGTCTCGTCCACGGGGCAGGGCCTCCAGCAGGCCATCCTCGGCACCATCGCCACCGCGCCCGAGGAGATCGCGGAGGAGGTCCGGCTGCTCGCCGCCCGGCTCCAGGCCGGCTGGCAGGCCCGCATGGCCCTGCTCGCGTTCGCCGACGAGATCGGGGACCCGGTCTGTGACCAGGTGGTGGCGGCGCTGATCCTGCACCTGACCGACCGGGGCGAGCGGCTCGGCGACGTGCTGGGCTCCATCGCGAGCGCGGCCGGCGCCGAGGTGTCCACCCGCCGGGAGATCGAGGCCAAGCGCACCCAGCCGCGGTTCGCGGTCCGGTTCCTCACCGGGATGACCCTGCTGACCCTGGCGTACGGCCTGGTCAACACCGAATACGTCCGCCCGTACGGCACCCCGACGGGTCAGCTCGTGATGGCCGTGCTCGGCGGGGCGTTCATCGGGTTGCTGGCCTGGGTTCGGGCGATGAGCCAGCCGCCCCGGCCGGCGCGGTTCCTGCCCGCCCCCGACCCGACGGAGGCGATCGCGTGAGCGCGAGGAGCGAGTCTGCGAGCGAAAGGAGACGCCGGTGATCCTCAACTGGCAGCTCACCGTCGCCGTCTGCGGCGGCGCGGCGGTGGGGCTCGGGGTCTTCCTGGTGGTCCGGGAGGCGCTGCCGGCCGCCCCGGCGCTCGGCCCCGCGCTGCGCCGGCTGCACCAGCCGCCGGGCATCGGCCGGGCCGCCGCGAGCGGTGGGCAGCGCCTCGACTGGGTCGGCGGGCTGGCCCGCTGGCTGCGTCCGCCGCACCGGCAACTCGCCCTGATCGACCGCACCCCGGAGCAGTACGCCCTGTCCCTGCTGCTCTCCGCGCTGGTCGGCCTAGCCACCCCGACCCTGGCCGGTGCGGTGCTCTTCCTCGGCGGGGTGTCCGTGCCGGTGATCGTACCGCTGCTGGGGAGCCTGGGGATGGCGCTGGTCGCCGCCCTGTTGGCGCACCGCAGCGTGCTGACCCGTGCGGACGCCGCCCGGGACGAGTTCCGCCAGGCGGTCTGCACCTACCTGGACCTGGTGGCGTTGCAGCTCTCCGCCGCGCACGGCCCGGTGCAGGCCCTGGAGCGGGCCGCGGCAGTCTGCGACGGCTGGGTCTTCGACCGGATCCGGGAGTCGCTGCGGATCGCCCAGATGCAGATGCACTCGCCCTGGGACGAGCTGCGCGAGTTGGCCGACAAGATCGGCATCCCGGAGCTGGGCGACGTCGGGGCGATCATGCGCTCCTCGGGCAGCGAGGGGGCGCAGGTGCACGAGACGCTGCGCAGCCGGGCCGACTCGCTGCGCGACCAGATCCGCACCGACAACCTGGCCCGCGCCGAGGGGGTCACCAGCCGGCTGGACATCCCCGGCTCGCTGCTGGTCTTCGTGCTGCTCGGCTTCGCCGTCTACCCGTTCCTCGCCCGGTTGTGAAACCCCTCCCCAGTTAGAAGGAGCACGCCATGCACCTCATCGCCTACCTGCACATCGCGTTGACGACAAGGCTGACCGAGCTGCGCCGCGACGGCGAGCGCGGCGACAGCCCGGTACCGACCGCCGTGATCATCTTCGGCCTGGTCGCCGTCGCCATGGCGGTCACCGGCCTCGCCCTGGCCAAGGCCAACAACTGGATGAGCGCCATCCCGGACAACACCGCCCCGCAGGCGCCGAGGCCGTGACGAGCCGCCCCGCGCGCGCGGACCGGAGCCGGTCGACACCCGCCGACCGGCCCACCGGCCTGCGCGCACCGGGGCGGGCGCGCGACGGCGTACGGCGGCCACCCGGCGGACGGGCGCACGACGGCGCACGACGGCCGCCCGGGGAGGCGTCCCGGGGGCTGCTGGCCGGGGCCCGGCGGAGACTCGTCGACGGCGGGGCCGACCGGGGCGCCAACCCGGTGGAGCTGGCCGTCGTGATGCCGGCGATCCTGGTGCTGCTATTCGCCTCGATCCAGGCCGCCGCCTGGTTCGTCGCCCGGGCCACCGCGCTGAACGCCGCCCAGAGCGCGGTCAACGCCCAGCGCGTCCTCCAAGCCCCCGACGGGGCCGGGGAACGGCGGGCGGCCGACTTCCTCACCTCGGCCGGTGACTGGCTGGTCGGCTGGGACTCGCCGGGGCCCGACTGCGTGACGGCCGCCACCGAGGTGACCTGCACGGTGACCGGCACCGCCCTGTCGGTCGTCCCCTGGGTGAGCTTCCCGGTGCGACAGACCGCCCACGGCACGGTCGAACGGTGGACGACGGGATGAGCGACGTGCGGAGACATGCCGTGCCGGCCGACGACTGGCGCCGGTTTCGGGTCGCCCGGCTCCTGCGGCACGCGTGGGACGCGGCCCCCGGCCGACGCCGCCCCGGCGTCGATCCGGACGCTGCCCACCGCCCGAGGCGGGACGAGGGTGGTCCGCCGGCCACCCGCTCACGACGGGGCGGACGCGGTGCGGTCGCCGCCCGCCAACCGCGACGGGACGATCGCGGTTCGGTCGCCGTCGAGGTGGCCGTGCTCGCCCCGGCGTTCCTCGCGCTGCTCGTGCTGGCCGGCGTGGCCGGGCGTACGGCGATCGCACAGGAGGCGATCGAGTCGGCGGCGCACGATGCCGCCCGGGCCGCCTCCATCTCCCGGGACGCCGCCACCGCCCGGCAGCAGGCCCGGGCCGCTGCGAGCAACCAGCTCGACTGGCAGCGGGCGAACTGCGCCGGCCAGCCGACACTCACCTTCAGCGGCTCGGTGGGCGGCGATGCGGTCAGCTTCGACGAGGCCTTCGCCAGCGATCCCGGCAAGCCCGCCGCCGTCACTGTGCGGGTGGCCTGCACGGTGTCCTTCGCCGACATCGACCTGTCGCTGCTGCCGGCGATGCCGACCAACCGGACGGTCTCGGCCGCCTTCACCTCCCCGCTGGACCGCTACCGGAGCCGGTCGTGACCGCCCGCCCGCCCGCGCGGCACCCGCGTACCGGATCCGGGCGGCAGCGCCACGGTGGTGGCACCGGCACGGCGCACCGGGGGGCGGTCGGCGGCCGGGGCCACGTCGCCCGCCGGCTCCGCGGCGACGACGGCCGGGTCAGTCTGTTCCTCGCGGCGGGGATGATCGGCGTCCTCGCGATCATCGGGCTGGCCTTCGACGGGGCCGGTCAGCTGCGGTCCATGCAGCGGGCCGACAACCTGGCCGCGGAGGCGGCCCGGACCGGCGGCCAGTCCATCGACCGGGCCAAGGCCATCGAGGGTGGGCCCAAGGTGATCGACCAGGTGGCCGCCAGGGCCGCGGTGAGCAGCTACCTCGCCGCGACGGAGGTGACCGCCTCCTCCGTCGAGTTCCCGGTCGTCGGCGGGGAGACCCTCGTCCGGGTACGCGTCACGGTCACCTACGACCGGTACATGCTCGGCTTCTTCGGCTTCGGCAACACCGTCACCGTCTCCGGTGAGGCCACCGCGCGGGCCCTCACCGAGGACCCGTAGGAAGGGAAGGAACGCCATGGCCGCACCGGGTCGCTCCGCCGCACGGCGGACCGGACAGGTCCTCACCGGGTTCGGCGCGCTGGTCGTGCTGATCGCGGTGCTGGTCGGGGGGCCGGTGGCGCTGATCGCGTTCGCCGGCAACCCGCTCCCCGACCACGTACCCGCCCTCGCCGAGATCGGCGCCACGCTGACCAGCCGGGACGACGGCCAGCTCTTCCTGCGGGCGCTGGCCCTGGTCGGCTGGTTCGGCTGGGCCACCTTCGCCTTCTCGGTGCTCGTGGAGCTGGGCGCGCAGTCGCTGCGCCGGCAGGCACCCCGGCTGCCCGGCATGAGCCGGCAGCAGCGGGCCGCGGCGGCGCTGGTCGGGTCGGTGGCCCTGATCATTGCGGCGAGCCCGGCCGCGGCCAGCGCGGCGACGGTGCTGGCCGGCCCGTACCCGACGGCGGCGCAGCCGGCCGTCGCCGCGGCGGCCCCGGCGGCGCGGCCGGTCAGCGCGACGCTCCCGGTCGGCGCGCGGACGGCGCCGCCGGTCGTGGTCACCACGACGGCCCAGCTCCCCGAGCCGGTGGAGCCGGCGGTGTACCGGGTGGCGAAGGGCGACTACCTGGGCGAGATTTCCGAGCGCTACCTCGACGACTTCGACCGGTACCGGGACGTGGCGAAGCTGAACCGGCTGCACGACCCCGACCGGATCCGCCCGGGGCAGCTCATCAGGCTGCCCGACGGCGCGGGCGACGCCGGGGCCCGTACGCACGCCACCGGCCGGCTGGTGGCCCGGCCCACGGCCCCCACCCCCGGCGGCGCGGTCACTCCCCCGCCGGCAGCCCCGGCCACCCCGCCGGCCGCCGCCGAAGCGCCCGCGACCCCGGCGACCCCGGCGACGCCGCCGGCCGCGACGCCGCGGGCCACCCGCCCGGCACCCGCACCGTCGACCACCCAGCCGTCGGCCGAGTCCACCCGCAGCACCCAGCAGGTGGGCCAGCCGCCCTCCGGGTCGCAGCCGGCGCTGGCCGCCGGGGCGTCCCGGGCGAGCGAGGAGGACCAGTTGAACCGCCCGCTCGCGGTCTCGGCGGTGCTCGCCGTGGCCAGCATCGTCGGGGCGCAGATCGGCGCGGTCCTCGGGCTGCGCCGCCGCCCGGGCATCGCCCGGGCCGCCGCCGGCGCGCGGTCCCTGGTCTCCGGCCGGCACCGCCGGAACTGACGCCGGCCGCCCCGTCGCCGGGTCCGGCCCACAGCGGAGTGCCGCGCCCGACCCGGCGGGAGCGGCGGCGCGACCGGCGCGGGAAGCTTCAGGGCAGCCGGGCCTGCAACACCCCGTCGATCACTCGGGTCGGCAGGATCTGCTGGTCGTTCCCGGACGGCCCGTGCATGACCTCGCCGCCGTTGAGCCGGAACGTGCTGCCGTGCCATGGGCAGACCACGCAGGCGTGCCCGCCGATCTCGGTGACCTCGCCCTCGCCGAGCGGGCCGCCCTGGTGCGGGCAGCGCTCCAGCATCACGGTGACCTCGTCGCCGTGCCGGTAGAGGATCACCGAGACGTCGTCCATCTCGCGGGTGACCAGCCTCCGCTGCGGCAGCCCGGCCAGGTCCGCCAGCGGGTGCCAACCGTCGCTGATCCGGTGCAGCTCGGGCACGCTCTGGTTGACCTGGGCCCCCTGCTTGTACGCCAGGTGCCCCCCGATGTACGCCCCCGCGCTCGCCGCGGTCAGCCCGAGGTACGCCAGCGCCCGCCCGGTCCCGTGCCGCCCACGCAGCCGGGCGGCCAGCGAGCCCGCGTACAGGGCCAGGCCGACGGTGGTGGAGGCGGCGTGCACCAGGCCGATCCGGCGCTGGTCCCGGGCGAGGGCCGCCCAGTCGTTCAGCCCGGCGACCGCCGCCGGGAGGGCGCCGACGGTGCCCAGCCCGACCAGTGTGGTGGCCGCCCGACGCTGGCCGGGCATGAGGTCGAGCACGGCGGCGCTGATCCAGGCGCCCACCGGCACCTGCACGAGCGCCGGGTGCAGCGGATGCCCGAGGAAGACGCCGTGCAGCAGGTCGCGCACCCGCTGCGGGCGGATGGTGGCCTGGACGGCGCGCTGCAGCCGGTCCCCGACCCCGTCCAGCGCCGAATTCTGTTCGATTCTCGTCAAGAGTGCCCGCATCCCGTCCGACTTCCCGGCAGGAGCGGGCGCAAACCGGTCGACGGTGACGAGCCCGTCGCCGTACGTGTCGACCGGCAGTCCGGGGACGCGGCCGGCACCGCCGTATCCGCACGTCACCAGTCCGGGGTGCCGGCGGTGGGGTCCCGCGCCGCCGACCGGCCGGCGGCGCGGGACCCGGCCGCTATTGCCAAGGGCCGCTGCGGCAGGTGAACCTACCGGTGTCGCTGTACTGGGTCACGCTGCCGTCGAAGTAGCTGTAGTTGACCCGCACCGGCAGGCCGATGTTGGAGAAGGGGCAGCCAGCGAAGAGGGTCGGTCCGGCGGTCGTGAAGGTCCCGACGCTGCCGGAGTACCAGGTGACCGTCCAGGTCGTCGTGCCGGTGCTGGTGGCGTCGCAGTAGAACTGCGACGCGCCGGACTCGCAGAAGGGCGCGGGGGCGCTGGCCAGGGCCGGGGTGGCGACGGCGACGGTCAGGCCGAGGGTGGTGAGGACGGAGGCGAGCAGGACCCTGACGGTGGCACGCATGAAGATCCTCCCGAACGTAGCGGGTTGAGAACTGAGAGTGATGGTCACGCTATCTCAGTAATCGAGGTTCATGAATCAACCGTTCGCCGGTCGGTTGCCGCCCAACGGTCGTGGTGCACCGCCTCGGCGAGGGGGCGCTTCCGCCGCCAGCCGTGTCGTTCCAGGTCCGGCACGGTCGCCAGGTGGGTGACCGGTCCGAGGCAGAGCCACGCCACCGGCCGGATGCCGTCCGGGATGCCGAGCAGCCCGGCCAGGAACGGCTCCCGGTAGAAGGAGACCCAGCCGACGCCGAGCCCCTCGGCGGTGGCGGCGAGCCACAGGTTCTGGATGGCCAGGCAGACCGAGTAGAGCCCGGCGTCGGCGATGGCGTGCCGCCCGAGGACGGCCGGGCCACCCCGCGCCGGGTCGTAGGTGACCACGATCGACAGGGTCGACTCCAGCACTCCGTCGATCTTGATCCGGGCGAACCGCTCGGCCGCCTCGCCGTCGAGGGTGGCGGCGAACGTGTCCCGTTCGACCTGGACGTGCTCGTGGAACCGGCTGCGGGTCCCGGCGTCCCGGACCAGGACGAAGTCCCACGGCTGCGAGTAGCCGACGCTGGGCGCGGCGTGCGCCGCGTCGAGGATCCGGTGCAGGGTGTCCGCCGGCACCGGCTCCCCGGTGAACTCGGCCCGGACGTCCCGGCGGCGGTGGATGGTGTCGTAGATGTCCACAGGCAGGCTCCCGCTGCGCTCGGCCCACCGTTGGGAGGTGGGCACCCGACGCGAGGCCGGTCTTCGGACTCCCGGATCGACGCCCAACCGTCCGCCTTCCCAGCCGTGCGGCCAGTGGCTGCGCGTGACGCGCGTGGACGGCGGCTCCCCGGTCACCGCGGCGGGCCCGTGCCGGATTCCCACCGGCTTCCCGATTCTCCCCGCAGGCGCGGGGCACCTCACATGATCGTGCCGTCGCCGATGCTAACGCCCCGCCCGTGTGCCGTCGGGACGGACGGGCCGCTACGGTCGATGTCGGGGCGGACGCCACCAGCCGAAGGGTGCGGCCGAGGGCCGAGCCGCCCGACCGGGAGGGACGCCGATGGGGGTACGGGTCGAACGCGCCGGGGCCGTGACCACGGTGATCCTGGACCGGCCGGCGGCCCGCAACGCCGTGGACGGGCCGACCGCCCGGGCCCTGGCCGACGCGTTCCGCGCCTTCGAGGCCGACCCGGAGGCGGCGGTGGCCGTGCTCTGGGGGGCGGGCGGGACGTTCTGCGCCGGGGCGGACCTGAAGGCGATCGGCACCCCCAGCGGCAACCGGGTCGAGCCCGACGGCGACGGCCCGATGGGCCCGACGCGGATGCGGCTGTCCAAGCCGGTGATCGCGGCGATCTCCGGGTACGCCGTGGCCGGCGGGCTGGAGCTGGCCCTCTGGTGCGACCTGCGGGTGGCCGAGTCCGACGTGGTGCTCGGGGTCTTCTGCCGGCGCTGGGGGGTGCCGCTGGTCGACGGGGGGACCTTCCGGCTGCCCAGGCTGATCGGCGAGAGCCGGGCGATGGACCTGATCCTCACCGGCCGACCGGTGCCGGCCGAGGAGGCGTACGCGATGGGTCTGGTGAACCGGCTGGCCGCGCCGGGTGAGGCCCGGGCGGAGGCCGAGCGGCTGGCCGCCGGGATCGCCCGCCACCCGCAGACCTGCCTGCGCAACGACCGGGCGGCGGTGCTGGCCGGGGCCAACCTGACCGAGCCGGAGGCCCTCGCGGTCGAGCTGGCCCACGGCGCGGAGTCGCTGGCGGCCGACGCGGCGGCGGGCGCGGCCCGCTTCGCCGCGGGCGCCGGCCGGCACGGCGCGCCCGCGTCTCCCTGACCGCCCGTACCGCACCGGCACGACCCGCGCGCGTCGGACGTCGGCACTACCTCAGGTTGCGCAGGGCGTCCTCGATGGCGCGGTGGAACGTCGGGTACGCGTAGATCATGTTCCGGAGCTGGGGCAGCGGGACCGCCGCGTGCATCGCCACCACCAGGCCCGACAGCACCTCCCCGCCGGCCGGGCCGACCGAGGTCGCGCCGACCAGCACGCCCCGGTCGGCGTCGGCGACCAGCTTGATCAGTCCGTCGGCCCGGTGGATCCAGCCCCGGGTGGACGAGCCGAGCTGGCTCACGCCGACCTGCACGTTGATGCCCCGCTCGCGGGCCTGCCGCTCGGTCAGCCCGACCGCGCCCACCTCGGGGTCGGTGAAGGTGACCCGGGGCAGCGCCCGGTAGTCGGCGTGCGGCACGCCGCCGGCGATCCCGGCCCCCGCCGTGCTCGCCGCTCCGCCGCCAGCGCTGGCGGTGCCGCTGGCGTCCGGGCCGGATCGTGCCCGCCGGACGTGGTCGAGCATGTCGGCCACCACGATGGCCGCCTGGTACATGGCGATGTGGGTGAACGCGCCCTCGCCGGTCAGGTCGCCGACCGCCCAGAGGCCCTCGGCGGCGCGCATCCGGTCGTCGACGGCGAGGTACCGCTGGGACGGGTCGACCCCGACACCGTCCAGCCCCAGCTCGCCGAGGTGCGCCCGCCGGCCCGTCACCACCAGCAGCCTCTCGGCGGTGAACTCGACGCCGCCGGCCGCGACCAGCGTGAACGCCTGCCCGTCGTGGTCGACCCGCTCGGCCTTCACCCCGGTGGAGATCCGCACCCCGTCCGCGCGCAGCGCGGCGGCAGCCACCTCGGACGCCTCGGGCTCCTCGACGGCGAGCACCCGGTCCGCCGCCTCCACCACCGTCACCGCCACCCCGAACCGGGCGAAGACCTGGGCCAGCTCCAGCCCGATCGCGCCGCCGCCGAGCACGAGCAGCGACCCGGGCAACTCCTCGACCTCGACGGCCTGGTGGTTCGTCCAGTACGGCGTGTCGGCGAGCCCGGCGATCGGCGGCACGGAGGGCCGGGTGCCGGTGCCGAGCACGATCCCGTGCCGGGCCTGGAAGACCTGGTCGCCGACGCGTACCCGGCCGGGGCCGTCGAGCCGGCCGCTGCCACGCACGAACCGGCCGCCCTTGCCGGTGAACCGTTCCACGGCGACCCGGTCGTCCCAGGTGTCGGTGGCCTCCGCACGGATCCGCTTCGCCACCGGCGCCCAGTCCGGCTGGACCTGGGCCGCGCCAGCGAACTCGTTGACCCGCCGGGCCTCGGCGACCGCGTTCGCCGCCCGGATCATCATCTTGCTCGGGATGCACCCCCAGTACGGGCACTCCCCGCCGACCAGGCTCCGCTCGACGCCGACGACGTCGAGGCCCGCCTCGGCGAGCCGCCCGGCGACCTCCTCGCCGCCGACGCCGAGCCCGACCACGACCACGTCCACCAGTTCCGGTTCCGGTTCCGCCATGCCGCCAGCATTCCGCACGGCGCGACCGGCGACCATCGCACCGCACCGTGTCGCCGTGCCGGCGCCCGCGCGTTTCCCCTACCGTGGCCGGATGCGCCCACACTTCGGCCCAGTCCGGGACTGCTTCCACGACCTGTTCTCCGCCGGCCGGGAGACGGGGGCCGGCCTCGCCGTCTGGTACGACGGCCGGCCGGTCGTCGACCTCGTCGCCGGTGCCAGCCGGCCGGATCGGCAGTGGGCGCCGGACACCCTGGTCAACGTCTACTCGGTCGGCAAGCCGCTGGCCGCGCTGTGCCTGCTGGCGCTCGTCGACCGGGGCCGGCTCGACCTCGACGACCCGGTCGCCGACCACTGGCCGGGGTTCCGTGCCCCGGCCACCGTCCGGCAGGTGCTCAGCCACACCGCCGGGCTGCCGGCGTTCCCGGTGCCCCGGCCGGCCGGGGCGGTCGCCGACTGGGACCTGCTCTGCGCCGACCTGGCCGCCGCCGAGCCGGAGTGGGAGCCGGGGACGGTCTCGGGCGAGCACGCCTGGACGTACGGGCACCTGGTGGGCGAGCTGGTGCGGCGGGTGGACGGGCGGCCGGTGGGCCGGTTCCTGGCCGAGGAGATCGCCGGACCGTGGCGGCTCGACCTGGCCTTCGGCCTGGGCGCGGCGGACCAGCGGCGGTGCGCCGAGCTGTCGTACGCCGATCCGGGCTGGCCGGCCCGGGCGCTGGGCGAGCCGGGGTCGCTGTGGGCGCGGGCGCTGGGCAACCCGGCGGGCGGGCTGGACCTGGCGGTGCTGAACAGCCCGCTGTGGCGGGGCGCGGAGGTGCCGGCGGTGAACCTGCACGGCACCGCAGCCGGCCTGGCCCGCCTCTACGCCGGCCTGCTGGCGGGCGGCGTACTGGACGGGGTGCGCCTGTTCGGGCCGGACCTGGTCACCGAGGCGACCCGGACACAGTACGACGGCCCGGACCTGGTCCTGGGCCGCCGGGCCTGCTGGACGCTGGGCATGCAGCGGGAGCCGGACGGGAGCTGGGGCATGGGCGGGATCGGCGGCAGCGCCGCCTGGGCCGACCCGGAACGGGGCTACACGTTCGCGTACGCCACCGCCAGGCTCGCCGAACACGACCGGGTCGAAGAGCTGGTGGAGGCGCTGCACTCCTGCCTGTGACGAGGCACCGGGATCAGGCCACGCCACCCGCCAGGCCCGGCCCGGGGACCACGACCGAGGTGCCGGCCGGGGTGAGCAGGGCCCGCCCGGCGACGGCCATCCGCCGCCGCCGGGGCACCAGCGCCCGCCGGGTGAACACGTCGTAGTCCTGGGCGGCCACCTCGTCGAGGATGCCGCCGTAGAGCACGTATGCGGTACGCATGCAGGCCTGAGAGGCGGGCGAGAGCAGGGTGACGCCCGGGGCGGCGGCCTCGTAGTGGGCTTGGGCGCGGGTCACCTCGTACTCGATCAGCTCGCGGATCTTCGGGCTGGCGCGGCGGCGCGCGGCGGCGGCGCGCAGGTCCTCGCGGGTGACGTCGAACTTGACCAGGTCCTCGTCCGGCAGGTACGTCCGGCCGCGCGCCAGGTCCTCGGCCACGTCCCGGATGAAGTTGGTGAGCTGGAAGGCGAGGCCGAGCTGGCGGGCGGGCTCCCGGGCGGCGGCGGGGTCGGAGCTGCCGAGGATCGGCAGCATCATGGTGCCGATGACGGCGGCCGAGCCTTCCATGTAGTCGAGCAGGTCGTCGTAGGTCGGGTACGCGGTGACCGTCAGGTCCATCGCCATGCTGCGCAGAAACGACGCGAAGTCGGCTCGGTCGAGGTCGAACACGGCGATGGTGTGCAGCACGGCGGACAGCAGTGGGTCGCCGACCGGGGCGCCATGCAGCCCGGCCAGGAATCGGGCCGACCAGTCGTCGAGCCGGGCGGCCCGCTCGGCGGGCGGCAGGTCCTCGGTGCGGTCGACGATCTCGTCGGCGTACCGGGCGAATCCGTACAGGGCGTGCACGTGTCGCCGTTTCCAGGCGGGAAGCAGTTGGGTGGCCAGATAGTAGGTGCGGCCATGACGTTTGTGCAGCTCACGGCAGCGGCCATAGGCGGCGGTGAGGTCGACGTCCACCAGCCCTCCTCGAATATCGACGCAGGAATCGACGCAACTCGCAACCCTAGGATACGCTCGCCCACATGGCCAACGACGCAGTTGCGGGTGACACGCTCCGCGTCGCACCGGCACAGCCGGAGGCGACGGACGATCCGGTCCACGGCGTGCTGGCCGCGTTCACCAACGACCTGGTCCAGGGAGTGGACGACACGCTCGCGGCGTTCCTGGCCGCCGAGGTCGCCTCGCTCACCGAGATCGACGCGGCGATGGGCGGCTTCGCCTCGACCGCGCGCGACTGCGTGCTGGCCGGCGGCAAGCGGGTCCGCCCGACCTTCGCGTACTGGGGGTGGCGGGGCGGCGCGGGCGGCGACGAACCGCTCCAGCCGGTGCTGCCGGCCCTGGCTGCCCTGGAACTGCTGCACACGTTCGCGCTCGTGCACGACGACGTGATGGACGCCTCCGACACCCGGCGCGGCCGGCCGACCGCACACCGGGCCGCCGCCGCCCGGCACGTCGCCGCCGCGCACGTCGGCGACCCCGACCGGTTCGGCGAGGCGGTGGCCGTGCTCATCGGCGACCTCTGCATGGTCTGGGCCGACCGGCTGATGTCCCGTGCAGCCGTGCCGCCGGCGCGGCTGCTCGACGTCCGGCGCTGCTACGACCGGATGCGGGTCGAGACGATCGCCGGGCAGTACCTCGACGTCCTGGGCGAGAACGACGCGGCGAACTGGTCGGTGGACCGGGCGTTGCGGGTGGCCCGGTACAAGACGGCCGGCTACACCGTCCAGTGGCCGCTGCTCTTCGGCGCCTGCCTGGCCGGCGCCGGCACCGACGCGCCGCTGACCGCCGCGTACACCCGCTACGGCCTGGCCGTCGGCGAGGCGTTCCAGCTCCGCGACGACCTGCTCGGGATCTACGGCGACCCAGTGGCCACCGGCAAGCCGGCCGGCGACGACCTGCGCACCGGCAAGCCGACCGCGCTGCTGATGCTGGCCCGGCAGCTCGCCACCCCGGCGCAACGTCAGGCGCTGGACCGGGCCGGCGCGGTCACCGGAGCCCGGGAGGTGGCCGGGCTGGCCGAGCTGGTCACCGACACCGGGGCGGTCGCCCGGGTGGAGCGGATGATCTCCGACCGGGTCGGCGAGGCGCTGGCCGCGCTGGACACCGCGTCGATCGACGGGGCCGCGCGCACCGCGCTGACGGGCCTCGCCACCGCCGCCGCGCACCGGCGGGCATGATGAGCGACATTTCGAAGGAGGTGGTCACGTGCGGACCGTGACGGGACGTACGGATCAGGTGGTGGTCGTCGGCGCCGGGCTCGGCGGGCTGGCCTGCGCGCTGCACCTGGCCGGCGGCGGTCGGCAGGTGACGGTGGTCGAGCGGGAGCCGGTGCCGGGCGGCCGGGCCGGGCGGCTCGGCGTCGACGGGTACGAGTTCGACACCGGCCCGACCGTGCTCACCATGCCCGAACTGATCGACGAGGCGCTCGGCGCGGTCGGCGAGGAGCTGAGCGACTGGGTCGAGCTGATGCCGCTGGACCCGGCGTACCGCGCGTACTACCCGGACGGCTCGACGCTGGACGTGATCACCGACACCACCCGGATGGCGGCCGAGATCGCCTCCGTCTGCGGCCCCAGGGAGGCCGACGGGTACCTGCGCTTCGTCGACTACGCCCGGGAGCTGTGGCGGCTGGAGCGGGCGGACTTCATCGAGCGCAACCTCGACGCCCCCACCGACCTGCTCACCGGCAACCTGCTGAAGCTGCTGGCCAACGGCGCGTTCCGCCGGCTCCAAACGAAGATCGGCCAGTTCTTCCGGGACCCGCGCACCCAACGGATCTTCTCCTTCCAGGCGATGTACGCCGGGCTCGCCCCGCACGACGCGCTGGCCATCTACGCGGTCATCGCGTACCTCGACTCGGTGGCCGGGGTCTACTTCCCACGCGGCGGCATCCACGCGGTCTCCCGGGGGATGGCCGGCGCGGCGGAGAAGCACGGCGTGCAGATCCGGTACGGCACCACGGTGACCCGGGTGGAGACCGCGAACGGGCGGGCGACCGGCGTGCTCACCACGGACGGCGAGTTCATCCCGGCCGACGTGGTGGTGCTCAACCCCGACCTGCCGGTCGCCTACCGGGACCTGCTCCCCCCGGCCCGGCAGCGCCGGCTCACCTACTCGCCGTCCTGCGTGGTGCTGCACGTCGGCTCGCGGCAGGGCTATGAGAAAATCGCCCACCACAACATCCACTTCGGACGGTCCTGGAAGGGCACGTTCGACGAGGTGATCCGGCGAGGGGAGCTGATGACCGACCCGTCGCTGCTGGTCACCAACCCCAGCCGCACCGACCCGTCGGTCGCCCCCGCCGGCCGCCACACCTACTACGTGCTCGCCCCGGTGCCCAACCTCGACCGGGCCCCGTTCGACTGGCGCGGTGACCTGACCCGCCGCTACACCGACCAGCTCGTCGGGACGCTGGAGGAGCGCGGGTACGTCGGCTTCGGCGACGGCGTCGAGGTGCTGCGCGCGGTCACCCCGGCCGAGTGGGCCGAACAGGGCATGGCGGCCGGCACCCCGTTCGCGTCGGCGCACAGCCTCTTCCAGACCGGCCCGTTCCGCCCGTCGAACCTGCACCGGACGCTCGACAACGTGGTTTTCGTCGGCTCCGGCACCCAGCCGGGCGTCGGCGTGCCGATGGTCCTGATCTCCGGCAAGCTGGCCGCCGCCCGCATCACAGGCGGTGTCCGGTGAGCGCGAGCGCGTACGAAGGGGCGGTCCGGTGAGCGGCCGGGAGGGCCACCTGGTCGAGCTGGTCGACGACGGTGGCCGGGCGCACGGCGAGGCATCGGTGTCCGCCGCCCACCAGCCGCCGGGCCGGCTGCACCGGGCCTTCTCGGTGCTGCTGGTCGACCCGGACGGCCGGGTGCTGCTGCAACGCCGGGCCGCCGCCAAGACCCGGTTCCCGCTGCGCTGGGCCAACTCGTGCTGCGGCCACCCGGCGCCGGGCGAGTCGCTGGTCGAGGCCGCCAACCGGCGGCTGGGCGAGGAGCTGGGCGCCGGGCCCGTCGACCTCACCGAGGTCGGGGTGTACGTCTACTACGCGGAGGACCCCGCCACCGGGCGGGTCGAGTTCGAGTACGACCACGTGCTGCGCGCCGACGTGCCGGCCGACGCGCCACTGCGTCCCGACCCGGACGAGGTGGCCGAGCTGCGCTGGGTCGACCCGGCGACGCTGGAGACCGACCTGGACGTCGACCCCCGCGCGTACGCGCCCTGGCTGGGCGGGGTGGTGAACCGCCTGCTGCGTCCCTCCGGGCCGGCCGCGGGCGCCCCCGGTCCCAGCGCGGCCCCGGCCGGCCTTCCGGCGGACGACGCGTCGGAGCGGTCGGGTGGCCGATGAGGCGCTGAGCGCGGGGGCCGTGGCACGCCGACTGGGCGTCGCGGTCACCACGCTGCGCACCTGGCACCAGCGCTACGGACTCGGCCCCAGCCAGCACGTGCCGGGCCACCACCGGCGGTACACGGCGGCCGACCTGGCGCGCCTGGAGACCATGCGCAAGCTGACCGCGGAGGGGGTCACCCCGGCCGAGGCGGCCCGGTGGGCCCGGCAGGCGCCGACACCGGGGCCGGCCGGCGAGGTGCCCCCCGGCGCCCTCGCCGAGGTCCGCCCCGTCGGAGTCCGCGACGGCGGTGGCCAGGCCATCCCGGTCGGCCGGGCCGGCCCGGCGGCCCGTGGGCTGGCCCGGGCCGCCATGCGGCTGGACTCGGTGGCGATCGGCGAGGCGATCGCCCGTTCCCTGGCCGCCGACGGCGTCGTCGCCACCTGGGACGAACTGCTGCGGCCGGTGCTCGTCGGCATCGGCGAGCGGCACGCCGCCACGGCCGGGCTGATCGAGGTGGAACACCTGGTGTCCCGGTGCGTCTCCGAGGCGTTCGCCACTGTCCCACGGGCCGGGACGGTCACCGGCCCGGCCCGGATCCTGCTCTCCTGCGCCGACGAGGAGCAGCACACCCTGCCCTTGGAGGCGCTGGCCGCCGCGCTGGCCGAGGCCGGCATGGCGTACCGGATGCTCGGCGCCCGGGTGCCGGCGGCAGCCCTGGTCGAGGCGGTCAACCGCACCGGTCCGGCCGCCGTGGTGGTCTGGTCGCACACCCGGGCCACCGCCGACCCGGCCCAGCTCACCGTGCTGCTGGCCAGCCCGCGCCGACCGCTGCTGGTGCTGGCCGCCGGCCCGGGCTGGTGGGCCGACTCCCTGCCGGCCGGCGTGGTCCGCCCGGTCGACCTCGCCGAGGCGGTCTCGCTCGCCCTCGCGGTACGCGACTCCCTGGGCCGGCCGACAGGAGACTGACCGAACTGCCGTTTTCACGTTCCGTCCACTAGCGTCGAGTGGCCCACGTACCCGGCCCCTCGGAGTGACGATGAGTGCACGCACCGCCTTGGCGGTCGGCATCAGCCTGATCCTGTTCCTCGCCGGCTGCGGCGAGCGGACGCCCGGCCGCTCCCCGCAGGCCGCCCCCTCACCGGCGGCCTCGACATCGCCGAAACAGACACCGCAGCCGAAGCCGAGCGCCTCGACCAAGCCGACCCAGGCCGTCCCGCCGCGGTTGCGCCCGCAGCCCACCACGCTCCCGCCCGGGCTGCGCCGGACCACCGGCGGGCGGGCGGTCGCGTTGACGTTCGACGACGGGCCCGATCCGGTCTGGACGCCGAAGATTCTGGACCAGTTGCGCCGGGCCGGGGCGAAGGCCACCTTCTGCGTGATCGGCACCCGGGCCCGGGCGTACCCCGAGCTGGTCGTGCGGATCGTCCGGGAGGGCCACCAACTGTGCAACCACAGTTGGCGGCACGACCTGGACCTCGGCCGGCGGCCGGTCGCCGAGATCCGGGCCGACCTGGTACGCACCAACCGCGCCATCCAGGCGGCGGTGCCGGGCGCCAAGGTGCCGTTCTACCGCCAGCCGGGCGGGAAGTGGACCCCGGAGGTCGTGGCGACGGGCCGGCAGCTCGGCATGCGACCGCTGCACTGGAGCGTCGATCCGCAGGACTGGGCCAAGCCCTCCGCCCCGACGATCACCCGTCGGGTGGCCGGTGCCGTCCGGCCCGGCGCGATCGTGCTGATGCACGACGGCGGCGGGAACCGGGCCGCCACGATCTCCGCCTGCACCCACCTCATCGGCGACCTGAAGCGGCGCTACGGGCTGGTCCGACTCGGCTGAACCGGCCCTGACCTGCGGTTTTGCGGTCAGGCGTGCCCTCTGCCGTACCGATTTGTTTCGCGGGCCGCCCGTCACGTATGCTTTCCAAGCCTCCGGCGGGGCCGGATGGGAGCAAGTCCGCTTGAAGTTGCGAGTGTGCAATGATGGCGGGGCCGCCCTCATCGTCTAGCGGCCCAGGACGTCGCCCTTTCAAGGCGGTAGCACGGGTTCGAATCCCGTTGGGGGCACGACCGGCGCAAGCCGGAGCAACACCAGCCAGGTCCTGTGGAGCAGTTGGAGTGCTCGCCGCCCTGTCAAGGCGGAGGTCGCGGGTTCAAGTCCCGTCAGGACCGCAAGCGCTGATCGCCGCGCGTACCATGCGCGGCGTTCTGCGTATCGGAGCAGGTTCCCTGCCGGCGGTGATCCCGCCTCTTGGGTACCATGAGCCGAGCGGCACGGCCAGGTAGCTCAGTTGGTACGAGCGTCCGACTGAAAATCGGAAGGTCGGCGGTTCGACCCCGCCCCTGGCCACATAGCCTTTCGCCGGGCTACAGAGATCCCCACCAGCGGAAACGCAGGTGGGGATCTTGCTATGTGCACTCCCAGCGCATCGACCACCGCTGCCCGTGGTTGACCGCTCCTGGCCGATGCCATCCCCGCCTTCCCATGAAGAGGCTGACGGCTGCGAGCACCAGGCTTCCCCACCCACGGCCTGATCGTCGGCATCCAGGCCATCCCATCCGGCACCGGGCGCCCGTTTTGCCTGTTACGCCCGCGTATCCGGAGTTGGCGTGTCCGGGGTCAGATCGCCACTGTCCGCAATCCGGACGCGACTTGTCCGATTCCGGGCACGTGTGAAGCTGCACGCTGGGGC
The DNA here is from genome assembly GCF_045040215.1 of Micromonospora sp. NBC_01412. Lineage (NCBI taxonomy): Bacteria > Bacillati > Actinomycetota > Actinomycetes > Micromonosporales > Micromonosporaceae > Micromonospora > Micromonospora sp. NBC_01412. Next base: position 3,282,207 of record NZ_CP109528.1, on the reverse strand, counting down.
ATCAGCCGGTATGGTCCGGGCCTATGGGACAGGAGATGACCGAGCCGGCAGACGTCCGGCAGGACGTCGCGCGGTACTCGCTGCGCAGCAGTCTCCTCGTCCCCGCCTCCGCCGAGCGGGCCTTCGCCGTGTTCACCGGCGCGCTCACCGACTGGTGGGTCCGGGAGTACACCTGGTCCGGCCCGGCGGCGCTGGCGGAGCTGGGCGTCGAGCCGCGCGCCGGAGGCATGCTCTACGAGATCGGCCCGTACGGCTTCCGGAGCGACTGGGGCCGGGTGCTCACCTGGGACCCGCCCCGGCGGCTGGTGTTCACCTGGCAGATCGGCCCGGACCGGGTGCCGGTTCCCGACCCGGCGCAGGCCAGCGAGGTGGAGGTGCTGTTCCTGCCGGAAGGGCCGGAGCGGACCCGGGTAGAGGTCGAGCACCGGCACTTCGACCGGCACGGCGAGGCCGCCGAGGGATACCGGCAGGCGCTCACCGCGGGCTGGCACGATTTGCTCTCCCGTTACCTGGCTTCGGTCATCACCCAACCCTGATCCGACGGCCGGCCCCTCCCGCACGCACTTTCAGAGAAAGAGCGCCTATGGGGCGGCGGATGGCCACGCTTTCACTGGAAGTGTGGGAAAGGGGTCGACCGAAGGGTCAGTGGGGGAGCTGCCGGGTTCGGGTGGGGGGTAGGCGCTGGCCGCCCAGGTCGGCGCTGCGGCCGGCTGCGGCACCCGAGCCGAAACCGGTGCCGGCGAGCCGGCGCGGCGCGGCGGTACGCAGCCGGGGGTAGGCCTCGGCCACCCGACGCTGGACCCGGTCCGAGCGGTCGGCCAGCACCAGCGCGACTGAGGGCCCGCCGGAGTCGGCGACCGCCCCGGCCTCCGCCGCGACCAGCCGCGTGCCGACCACCTGGGCGAAGCCGGCGAGCCAGGAGCGCCGGAACGCGGCCGGATGCTCCCCCACCGGGACGACCGCCCCGGCCAGCCCGTGCGCCGCCTGCACCAGCAGCGAGGTGAAGAGCAGGTCGACCCGCTCCAGGTCGCTGGCGAAGCCGAACAGGTGCATCGCGAAACCGCTGCCGTGCCGGCGACGGACGCAGCGGCAGCGCAGCGGGGCGGCGACGGCGGCGAGCAGGCCGGCCTTGTCCCGGGCGTACGGGGCGACGACCTCGACCACCCGGTCGCCGACCGGGTCGGTGGCCGGGTCGCGGGCCGCCAGCAGGGCCCGGTCCACGCCGTAGCGGGCGATCAACTCGGTGGCCTTGGCGGTGAACGCGGCCGACTCCTCCGGCGTGCAGGCCGGGTCCTCGGCCTTCGCCAGCAGCTTGCGCACCTTGGCGAGCATGACCTCCGACATGCCACCAGGGTTATCACACCGCCCCGGACACCGCCGGGCCAGCAGGGAGATTGATCGACCCGTATCATCGTTGCGCTTGGTCAGCCGTCCGGTACGGACGGTCAGTCAACACTTGGAGGCGCCCATGTCATCCCCGGTCGTCCGCCTGCTGGCCACGACGACGGCAGCGGTATCGCTGCTCGCCCTCGCGGCCCCCGCCCAGGCGGCCCCCGCGCCCGCGAGTCCCGGCGCGGAGGCACCCGCGGTGAACCTCGCCGGCACCTACGCCACCTGCTACGGCGGCGCGGTGCGCTCGTACTTCCAGACCGGGAGCTGGGGCGGGGAGGCCGGCACCTACCGGGCCACCAGCCGCTGCGCGGACGTCAACGTCCGCAACGCGAGCAGCTTCGGCACCCAGGCCTGCGTGGTGTTCGTCGACAAGACCAACAGCTGCAACTACTGGACCTACCTCCCGGCGAATTCCGGGTGGATCACGGTGGCCACCAACGTCCGGGACGGGGTGAACTTCCGGGTCCGCTTCTCCAACCTGCGCTACGAGTACGAGCCGCTGGTCGCGTACCACGCGTTCTGAGCGGCGGCGCCCCGGCGGCCGGCCACCGGGCCGGCTCCGGGGCGTCAGGCGACCCGGCTGCGCAGGGTGGCCACCGTCGAGCCGGCGAGGGTGAGCAGGCAGTCCGGCAGCAGGCCGTCGGCGGCCGCCGCGCCGAACAGCGCCTCGCCGGTGTCGGCGTCGGCGTTGGCGTACGCGCTGACGAAGCGGGCCACCCAGCGGGTGTCGTAGCCGGCCTCGTCGATGCCGGGGAAGTCCAGCGCCGCGCCGCCGGGAGCGGGCACGTCCCCGACCATCGTGGCCGCCAGGCACCAGGCCACCCCGTACGCCCCGGCGAGGCCGGCCCGATCGACCACCTCGTCGAAGGTGCCCACCACCGCGTCGCCGTCTCCGGCCAGGGCCGAGTGGAGCACGGCGGTCGCGTCGTCCAGCGTCTGCTGCGGTACGTCCGTCACCCGGCGCACTGTACGACGGGTGGTCAACCCGTGACCACCCGAGAGCACCGGCCCGATGACGCTACGTACGCCTGCGCGGCTAGCAGGCAATTGACCGGGCTCCACGGTCCCGCCGCCCAGCCCGGCACGCTAATGTGCGCAGCGGACCTTCGCCGGAGGAAGGACGACCATGCTCGTATCACACGGCTCGCGCGCCGCCGCCCTGGTGGCCTGCGGGGCGTTGCTCCTTGCCGGTGCCGCCTGCGGCACCGGCAAGTCCGAGGAGGCGACCACCACCCCACAGGTCCGCCTCTACGGCACCGACGGCAACATGATCAATGGGTACGCCGCTGAGCTGAAGGAGCGCGCCGATCTGATCGACGGCATGAAGGGCACGACCCCCCTCACGCCGCTGCCGGAAGCCTTCAAGAGCCGGCTCCGGTCCGTCTACCCGAAGCTCGGCGACTACCTCTACTCGGCCGAGGCGTACGACGCGGTGGTCATCACCGCGCTGGCCACGCAGCTCGCCGGCAGCACCAAGCCGGCGGAGATCGCCAAACAGATCGTCGGCGTCACCAACAACGGCCAGCGGTGCGAGAAGGCGGTGGACTGCCTGAAGCTGGCCCGCAACGGCCAGGACATCGAGTACCGGGGGGTGTCGCTCAACCGGGCCGGGTTCACCGACGCCGGGGAGCCGGCCACGGCCAGCTACGCCACCCTCACCTTCGGGGATCGCAAGATCGACGACGGCAAGACCGAGTTCGTCGGCGCCGGTGACGAGTCGGCCGCGAGCACCAAGAACCCGCCCCGGCCGTACCGGCAGCGCGGCGGGAAGGTCCCCTCGGCGCCACTGGTCCTCGGCGGCCTGCTGCCGCACACCGGCGACCTGGCCCTGGCGTACCCGCCGCTGGCTGCCGGGGCCGCCCTGGGGGTCAAGGATGTCAACGCCGCGGGCGGGGTGCTCGGCGAGCCGGTGGTCTGGCTCGACGGCGACGACGGCACCAACCCGGACGTCGCCAAGGCCACTGTGGCCAAGCACGTCCGGGACGGCGCACACGTCATCATCGGCGCCGGCGCCTCAGGCGTCTCCCGCGCCGTGCTGCCGGACGTGGTGGCCGCCGGCCGGGTGCTGTTCTCACCGTCCAACACGGACGCGGGGCTGACCTCGGTGGAGGACAAGGGCCTCTACTTCCGTACCGCCCCGCCGGACAGCCTCCAGGGGCGGGCGCTGGCGGACGTGATACTGCGCGACGGGCCACACAAGATCGTGGTGGTCGCCCGGAAGGACTCCTACGGCGAGGGCCTTCAGGAGAACGTCCGCGCCGAGCTGGAGCGGGCCGGCATCGGCAGCGACCGGGTGAAGCTGCTGACGTACGAGCCACCGGCGGACGCGAAGGCTCCGCCGCTGGACTTCACCGCCGGTGCCCGGGAAATCAAGGAGTACGGCGCGGATGCCGTGCTGGTCATCGGCTTCGCCGAGTCCGCGCAGGTGATCCGGGCGCTCGCCGACTCCGGGGTGCAGATCCAACACTGATCCGACGCCCGACGGCCGCCCCGGCAGACTCGCGGGGGCGGCCGTCGCGCATCCGCCGCACGGGGTCCGGCGGCGATGCGCCGTCAGTTGGGCCGGCGGCGTTCCAGGAACTCGGTCATCCGCCGCTGCTTCTCCTCGTCCTCGAAGAGCACGGCCTGACTGACCAGGTCGAGGTGCGGGTGGGCGGCCGGCGGCGCGTCCACGGCCAACTTGGTCAGCCGCAGCGCCAGGGCGGAGCCCTTGGCGATCTCGTCGAGCAGCCCGTGCGCGGTAGGCAGCAGCTCGGCGGGCTCGTCCACCACCCGGTTGACCAGCCCGATCCGCAGCGCCTCCGTGGCGTCCACCCGGCGGCCGGTGAACAGCAGTTCCTTGGCCCGGGCCTCGCCGACCAGCGCCGGGAGACGGTGGGTCGCGCCCGCACCGGCCAGGATGCCCAGCCGCACCTCCGGCTGGCCGAAGACGGCGCGCGCCGTGCACACCCGCAGGTCACACGCGTACGCCAGCTCGGCGCCACCGCCCAGCGCCGGGCCGTCGACGGCGGCGACGGTGGGCATCGGCAACGCCCGGATCCTGGCGAAGGCGGCGGAATTGATCGCGGCGAGCGCGTCCAGCCGGCCCCGCTCGCGGAGCTGGCCGATGTCCGCCCCGCCCGCGAAGATCCCCTCCGCGCCGCCGGTGAGCAGCAGCAGGCGGGGCCGCACCTCCAGCTCGGCGCAGACGGCGTGCAGCTCGCCGATCAGGTCGGCGTCGATCGCGTTGCGCTTCTCCGGCCGGTCCAGCGTCACCACCAGCCGGTCCGGCCGCTCGTCGATCCGCAGCCCGCTCACCGCTTCTCGCCTCCTTCCCAGCGGTAGAAGCCCTGCCCGGACTTCCTGCCCAGACTGCCGTCGGCGACCATCCGCTCCAGCAGCGGCGGCGGCGCGTACCGGTCCCCGTAGGCGGCCTGGAGGGTGCGGGCGATGTCCAGCCGGACGTCCAGCCCGACCATGTCGGTCAGCTCCAGCGGGCCCACCGGGTGCCGGTAGCCGAGCACCATCGCCTTGTCGATGTCGGCCGGGTCGGCCACCCCGTCGGCGACCATCCGGATCGCCTCCAGCCCGAGGGCCACCCCGAGCCGGGAGGTGGCGAAGCCGGGCATGTCGCGTACGACGACGGGGTCCTTGCCCAGCCGGCCGGCGAGCGCGACGGCCGCCGCGGTGGTCTCATCGGCGGTGTCCGGGCCGACCACGACCTCCAGCAGCGCCATGGCCCAGACGGGGTTGAAGAAGTGCAGCCCGACAAAGCGCTCCGGCCGGTCCAGCCCGGTGGCCAGCTCCGCGATGGAGATGCTGGAGGTGTTGCTGCCCAGCAGCGCGGGGCGTAGCCCGGCGGCGGCCCGCAGGACGGCGCGCTTGAGCTCCAGCCGCTCCGGCACGGCCTCCACGACCACATCGGGCTCGGGCACGACGGCGCCGAGGGAGGCGACCAGCGTCACCCGCCCCCGATGCGCCGCTGCCTCGTCCGCGGCGAGTTTCCCCCGCCGGACGGCCCGGTCCCACAGCTCGCCGAGCCGCGCCTCGGCGGCGGTCGCCCGGTCGGGGTCGACCTCGACCAGTTCGACGCGGTACCCCGCGCCAGCCGCCACGTAGGCGATGCCGAGGCCCATCGTGCCGGCCCCGACGACGACTAAACGACTCATGACGTCTCCTCGCTGCGCGCGGCGTCGTGCGGTGTCTCCGCCGCGCCGGGCCGCCCGCTCTGCTGGCTCATGGGTGCGACCCTATGCAGCACGGCACCGACGGCATGCGTGGGGGCATGCCGAACCGGGTACTGCGCCGTCAACCGAGGGAAGGACCGGAACATGAGCCAGGCACCGGAGAGTGTGGAAAACCCGGCGACGGTGGAGACCCGCGGGGACGAGCGGGTCGACCTGCTCCGCGCGGACACCAACAACGACGGCAAGACCGACGTCTGGGTCGTCGACACCGACGGCGACGGTCGGGCCGACCTGTTCCAGTTCGACACCGACGGCGACGGCAAGGTGGACATCACCATGGTCGACATCGACGAGGACGGGACCCCCGACGAGGTGGTCGACGGCGACGGCGGCCTCCCGCCGGAGCCGCTCCCCCCGACCGTCCAGGTCTGAGGGCGGAAGGGGTCCCTGCCGAGGCTGCCCGCCCGGCACGGGCCCCTTCCGGGTGTACCGGAGTCGACCGCGGACCGGTCAGCCGGCCAGCGTCAGGGTCGCCAGGTAGTACGGGGCGTCCCGGTCGTCCACGTCGGTCAGTCGCCACGGGGTGCCCCGGACCAGATCGGCCAGCTCGGCCACAGAGCAGACCAGGTAGTCGAACCACCCGGTGCCCAGTTCCCGGTACCGCAGCCGCAGCCGCAGCTGCCCGCCGAGCCGGCCGCGGCTCCGGTTCAGCTCGTGGTAGCCGGTGTGCACCGGGTCGGTGGTGCCGTACGGGTCGGTGCCGTGCGCGATGACCTGCGCGCCGGGCCTGGCGAGCGCGGCGAGCGCGGCGAGGAACGCCGACGCCCGGTCCCGCCCCTCGATCAGCCCGAGGTTGTTGCCGAGCAGCAGGAAGGTGTCGTAACGCCGGCCGTCGGCGACGTGCTCGTCGATTGTGCCGTGCACCAGGTCCCGCACCCCGCGCCGGCGGCACACCTTCAACGCACCGAGGGAGGTGTCCAGCCCGGTCACCGGCACTCCACGCTCCTGGAGCAGCAGCGCGATCCGGCCGGCGCCGACGCCGATGTCCAGCGTCTCGCCCCGGACCCGGTCCACCGCCCGGTGGTCGTACGGCTGCCACTCGGCGGGGCCGGCCAGGTAGTGGGCGGCGGGCGCGCCGTTGATCAGGCCGTCGTCCCGCTCGATGATCTCGATGACGGGCCGGGGCAGCCGCCCGCCGGCCATCGGCCGGGGGCCGATCCCGGTCTGCACGGCGAGCGCGTCCCGTAGCAACTCGCCGAATACGTCGCCGATCCTGGGTTCCCCGGTCACGGGGTTCACGCTAACCCCCTGGGCAGCGGGTCGCGCGGTCGTATTCTTGCGGCGTGACCACCTTGGACCGCCTCGCCGCGGAGAAGTACGTGCTGTTGACCACGTTCCGCAGGGACGGGCGGGCGGTGCCCACCCCCGTGTGGGCCGCCCGCGACGGTGACGCGCTGGCCGCCTGGACCGTCGCCGACTCGGGCAAGGTGAAGCGGATCCGGCGCAGCGGCGAGGTGACGGTGGCGCCGTGCGACCTGCGGGGCCGGCCGCACGGCGAGGCGGTGCCCGGTCACGCGACCATCTGCGGCCCGGCGGACACCCGCCGAATCCGCGAGCTGCTGAAGCAGAAGTACCGGCTGGTGGGGCGGCTGAGCCTGTTGGGCAGCCGGCTGCGGCGGGGCGAGCGGGGGACGGTTGGCATCCGGATCAGCCTGCCGGAGTGACCGCCCGGGCCGGACACGGGTCAGGGGTGGCGGACCGTCGTCCGCCACCCCTGACCTGTACGTCTGTAGAATTCCCGGCGGTCAGTCTCCCTGGCGCTGCTGGGGAATCTGCCCCTGCAGTAGAGCCCGAACCTCCGACTCGCGGTAGCGGCGGTGCCCCCCCAGGGTCCGGATGGCGCTGAGCTTGCCAGCCTTCGCCCACCGGGTCACCGTCTTCGGGTCGACACGGAACATCGACGCCACCTCGGCCGGTGTGAGCAGCGGCTCCGGTTCGTGCGTTCGCGATGCCATATCGGTCACTCCTCCACAGGTATAGACATCGGCCGGGGTCCCGCCGGCCGACGCGTCTCCCATGGTCCGGCTAGTCCCCGATGTCCGACATGGGCCGAACGGCCGAAGGTCCCTAGACGGACGGATGAACCATGCCCGATTTATACGACTAATATACGGCAGGAACCACCTTATTCGGACTCATAATCACTGGTCGTGATGCTCCAATTACGAGCACACTTCAGATCGGGAGCGCTCCCAAAGGGGATTTACGGCCGGCTGGGTGGGTATTTGCCCAGGTGGGAGCTAGTTGCAGCGCTCCAGCAGCTGGACCGCCCGCCAGCGGGCGACCAGCGTGTCGTAGGCCGTGGACGCCTCCTCGGCCTCCCCCTTGGAGAGCCCGGCGAGCCCGGTCGCGACGAGTGTCGGTGAGTCGTCAGCGGCGAGGGTCTCGTCGGAGAGCAACTGGACGAGGCCGCCGTAGTCCAGCTCCACCACCGAGTGTGGGTGGAACTCCTCCAGCCACCGGGCGGCCTCCTCGACCGCCTCGGTGATCGGCGCCTCGCCGACGGTCTTGCCCAGCACCGACAGCGCCCGGGACGACCGGCTCCGGGCCTTGGAGATCTCCGTCCGGTAGCGCAGCGCGCGTCGCCCCGGGTGGGCGACCAGGTGCCGCTCCTCGGCGTCGAACAGGACGAACCAGCGCAGCGGCACGCCCCAGGTGGCGATCTGCTCGTGCACCCGGGGGACGCCGTGCTCCAGCACCCGGGCCCCGCTGCGCCAGTCCTCCACCACCGCCTTGGCCTGGCCCGCGAGGACCGGCGGCACGAACGCGTCGGCCAGCACCGACGGCACGCCGTCCCGAGCGCTCAGTGCCGCCTCGGCCACCCGGATCCGCAGGTTCCACGGGCAGACCAGCAGGGTGTCGCCGGACTCCAGGACGTACGCCTCCTCGGGCAGGTCGGGCAGCCGGGTCCAGCCCGCGCCCAGCGCCTCGATGACCGTCGTACGCTGCCGCCCCGGCCCCTCCGACGGGGGCACCGCCCGCCCCTCGGACACGTAGCGCCGCCAGTACGACTGGCGGTCCCGGTCGAAGGCGGTCAGCGGCTCGTACACCCGCAGGTACGAAGCGAAGAGCGACGGCACTGCGCGATCCTCCCACGAGACGGAATCCGGACGCGGGCAGCGCCCCGAGCGCGCGCCCGACGTCCCCGCTCACCCGCCGGACGCCCGGACGTCGGACGGCGGACATGCTGGGACGACAGTACGGCGTCGGCCGACACTAGGCTCGACCCACCGGCACCATCCCGCCGGCGTGCCACAGGTTCCGTCCCACAAGGACGCACACCGACACAGGAGTCAGCCATGGGCGTATTCGCCAGCACCGACGGCCCGTCATCCACCGGCCACGAACAGGTCGTGTTCTGTCAGGACACGCATACCGGGCTCCGGGCGATCATCGGGATCTACTCCACCGCGCTGGGCCCCGCGCTCGGCGGCACCCGGTTCTACCCGTACGCCAGCGAGGAGGCGGCGCTGGCCGACGTGCTCGACCTGTCCCGCGGCATGGCGTACAAGAATGCCCTGGCCGGGCTGGACCTGGGCGGCGGCAAGGCGGTGATCTGGGGCGACCCGGCGCAGCTCAAGGGCGAGGCGCTGCTGCGCGCGTACGGCCGCTTCGTCGAGTCGCTGAACGGCCGCTACTACACCGCGTGCGACGTCGGCACCTACGTCGCCGACATGGATGTGATCGCCCGGGAGACCCGCTACGTCACCGGCCGCAGCGTGGAGCACGGCGGCGCGGGTGACTCGTCGGTGCTCACCGCGTGGGGCGTCTTCCAGGGCATGCGGGCCGCCGCCGAGCACGTCTGGGGCACCCCCACGCTGAACGGCCGGCGGGTCGGCGTGGCCGGGCTGGGCAAGGTCGGCAAGCACCTGACCCGGCACCTGCTCGACGACCACGCCGAGGTGGTGGCGACCGACGTCGACCCACGGGCGCGCGAGTGGGTCCGCGCCAACCACCCGCAGGTCGAGCTGGTCGACGACGCCGCCGCGCTGGTCGCCGCCGACATCGACGTGTACGCCCCCTGCGCGCTGGGCGGCGCACTGGACGACGAGACCGTGCCGGCGCTGCGGGCGAAGGTGGTCGCCGGGGCGGCCAACAACCAGCTCGCCCACCCGGGGATCGAGAAGCTGCTCGCCGACCGGGGCATCCTCTACGCCCCCGACTACGTGGTGAACGCCGGCGGCGTGATCCAGGTCGCGGACGAGATCGAGGGCTTCAACTTCGAACGGGCCAAGCTGCGGGCCACGAAGATCTACGACACCACCCGGCAGATCCTGCGGCTGGCCGACGAGGAGGGCGTCCCCCCGGCGGTGGCGGCGGACCGGCTCGCCGAGCGCCGGATGGCGGAGGTCGGCCGGCTGCGCAGCATCCACCTGAGCTGAGCGTCACGCCCGGCCCGGTACGGAAAACAAGCCGGGTCGGGCGCCTCGCACGGAGCGGGACGGACGGCGGCGTTAAGCTGGAAATCGGGGTGATTGCCGCCCATCTGTCCGGCGTCATGGGTGGTTCGGCATTCGACCCTTACCCCGGTACACTTGGTGACAGCCGGGTCACTGCGACGCGCAGGGCCGGCAGACGGTAACCCGAGGTGCCGAACAGCGGCATCCCCATGTACCGTAAGAGCCACGAGAGATGCCTGACGTCATCGGGGCCCGCCTTCGGGCTGCCCCGCATTCTGTGCGAGGGGGTCGAGCCATGGGGCGCGGCCGTGCTAAGGCCAAGCAGACGAAGGTGGCCCGGGAGTTGAAGTATCACTCCCCGAACACCGACCTCACCGCCTTGCAGCGCGAACTGGCGGGTGCTGGTAAGTCGGACCACGTCGTCGTCGATGACGACTACAACAAAGAGAATGTCGACGACGACGATCACCCGGACGAAGACCCGGACCCCTGGGTCCGTCCGACCCGCTGACCTCCGGGAACATCTGAGCACGCGGCAAGCCCCGCGTGCTCACGCATGTGCCCATCGGGATGCGGCGTACCCACCCGATGATCAGGGGCCTGCCGTGCCGGAGCCGATCCGGTCGCCGCGGCAGGTCCTTGATCTCGGACCCGCCCCTCAGCGGGGCCGGTTGTTCCAGTTGTAGAACGTCGGGATGTTCTCGAAGTGGTTCCAGGCGCAGACCGCGCCGGCACCCTCGTCTCCCGCCGCCTCCGAACGCAGCCGGCGCGCGTCCTCCGCCTCCTGGAGCAGGTCGGCCAGCCCGGCGGCGGTGTCCCGCACCCGGTCGGAGACCGGTTGCCCGGTGTCTCCCCCGACACGTTCAGCCTGCCGGTTTCCGATGGTCTCGGGCATGGTCCAACACTCCCTCCAGTAAGCGGATCTTGCTGTTGCGGCAGTGCTCGGTCTCCGTACCGTCGAAACGCCCCAGCTCGAAGTAACGGTTGGCGGCGTGTCCACCCCCGCAGAAGCCGAAGTACGGACAGGACGACCGGCACGCCTCCACGCCGGCCAGGAACTCACCCACCCAGGGGGTCCTCAGCTCCACCTCTGCCAGGATCTCGGCCAGCGGGGTGGTCAACACATTGCCGCTGCTGAAGTCGCCGTACCTGGCGTCGGTGAAGCCGGCCAGCTCCGGGGAGAGCACGGTCACCGACCCGTCGTGGCCGACCGTGGGGATCGGGTCGAGCCGCCGGGGCAGCAGGTCGTCGGCGGTGCCGTCGAGCACCGCAGCCGTGTACCGCAGCGACCACTCCACCTCGCGCAGGTGGATCCGGGGATCCCGGCGCCAGGCGGCCACCAGCTCGGCCCAGAACGCCCGCACCGGCGCCGCTTCGTGGGCGTTGCCGCGGGTGTTGACCCCCTCGGTCTCCTCGATGTTGACCCCCAGCACGTCGCAGCCGAGGCCGAGGAAGTAGTCGTACAGCTCGGCGGCCCGGCCCGGGGTCGGGTCGCTGACCACCGCCAGCGCCGAGAACGGCAGCCCATGCCGGCGCAGCGTCTCGATCCCGCGCACGATCCGGTCGTACGCGGGCCGGCCGGCCCGGGTGACCCGGTCGCCGTTGCGCCCGCGCGGCCCGTCCACGCTCACGCTGACCCGCACCCGGTGCGCGGTGAGAAACTCGCACCAGGCGTCGTCGATCAGGGTGGCGTTGGTCTGCACATGGTGTTCGACCTCCGGCCCGAACGGGGCGAGCAGCGCGGCCAGGTGTTCCCGCCCGGCCGCGAGGGGCTCCCCGCCGTGCCACACCACGGAGAACCGGCCGGCCGAAGCCCATGGGTTCACCGACGCGGCGACCGCCTCGGCCACCGCGACCGGCATCCGGCGGTCCGCCGCCCGGAACGGCAGATAGCAGTACGCGCAGTCCAGGTTGCAGAGAGTGGTCGGCTGCATCACGACGTACGACGGGATCGGGGAGAGTCCCCGCATCCCGCTCACCGGCCGTTCCCGAGCAGCCATCGCCCTCCTTCCTGGCCTGAAGGGTGTCCTTCAGGCTAGGCGGCGATGACCACTCGGGTGAACCCCTGATCAGGTACTCGGATGATCAGCGCTGTGTGATCAGCCCCGGGTGTGCTGGCCGACCATCTGCACCCTGCCGGTGCCCTCGATGATCTCGCCGGCCTGCCAGGCGTCGACGCCCCGGCCGGTCAGCGTGGCCAGGGCCCGGTCGGCGTCCTCGGCGGAGACGATCGCGAACATGCCGATGCCCATGTTGAAGGTCGCATCCATCTCGTGGTCCTCGATCCGGCCCTTGGACTGGATCAGGTCGAAGATCGGCTGCGGCTTCCAGGTGGAACGGTTGACCACCGCGTCGACATGCTCCGGCAGGATCCGGACCAGGTTGCCCGGGATGCCGCCGCCGGTGACGTGCGCGATCGAGCGCACCTCGGCCTCGGCGATCAGCTTGAGGCAGTCCTGGGCGTAGATCTTGGTCGGGGTGAGCAACTCCTCGCCGAGGGTGCGCTGCCGGCCGAAGTCGTCGATCACCACGTCCAGCCGCATCCGGCCGGCCCCCAGCAGCACGTGCCGGACCAGGGAGTACCCGTTGGAGTGCAGGCCAGAGGAGCGCATCGCGATGACCACATCGCCGATCTCGACCCGGTCCGGGCTGAGGATCTCGCTCTCCTCGACCACGCCGACGCCGGTGGCGGAGACGTCGTACTCATCCGGGCGCAGCACGCCCGGGTGCTCGGCGGTCTCGCCGCCCAACAGCGCGCAGCCGGCGTACCGGCAGCCGTCGGCGATGCCGGCGCCGATCTCGGCAACCTTGTCCGGGACGACCTCGCCGCAGGCGATGTAGTCGAGCAGGAACAGCGGCTCGGCGCCGCAGGCCACCAGGTCGTCGACGACCATCGCGACCAGGTCGATGCCGATCGTGTCGTGGATGTCGAGCTGCTGGGCGATCACCAGCTTGGTGCCGACGCCGTCGGTCGAGGACGCCAGGATCGGGTTCTTGTACTTCTTCGTGTCCAGCCGGAACAGGCCGGCGAAGCCGCCGAGGTCGCCCATGACCTCGGGCCGCCGGGTCTGCTTCACCTTGGACTTGAGCAGCTCGACCGCGCGGTCACCCGCCTCGATCGAGACGCCGGCGTCCGCGTACGAGACTGAGCGTTTGCGCGCCGGGCGGCCGGTGCCGGCCGTCCAGGGCTGGCGGTCGCCGCCGGCGCCGGTCGGGCTGCTTCCTGTGCCGCTGCGCTCGGACACGTGCGTCACGGTTCTCCCCTTTGTGGTTCTCGCGGGGTGCCGGAGCTGACCGGCGGGCCCGCGTCGGGCGGTGCTATGGGTGGTGTACGGTCGCGCCGCCCGGAGCGGCTACGAGCGGTGCGGCGGCGTGCTCCGGGGCGTCCGGGGCACCAGCGACTCGGCGTCCCACTCCTTCGAGCACGTGCTTGCCGATCAGGTTCCCGGCCGGCAACTCGATCGGGTACTCCCCGTCGAAGCAGGCCCGGCAGAGCCGGGTCTTCGGCTGCTCGGTCGCGGCGATCAGGCCCGGCAACGAGACGTACCCCAGCGTGTCGGCGCCGATGGAGCGCCGGATGCCCTCGTTGTCCAGCCCGTTGGCGAGCAGTTCGGCCCGGGTGGCGAAGTCGATGCCGTAGAAGCACGGCCAGTTGACCGGGGGGGAGGAGATCCGGACGTGAACCTCCAGGGCACCCGCCTCGCGCAGCATCCGCACGATCGCCCGCTGGGTGTTGCCACGCACGATCGAGTCGTCCACGACGACCAGCCGCTTGCCCCGCACGTTCTCCCGCAGCGGGTTGAGCTTCAGCCGGATGCCGAGCTGGCGCAGGGTCTGCGACGGCTGGATGAAGGTGCGCCCCACGTACGGGTTCTTCATCAGGCCGGCGCCGTAGGTGATCCCGGACTCCTCCGCGTAGCCGATCGCCGCGGGGGTGCCGGACTCCGGCACCGGGATCACCAGGTCGGCCTCGACCGGGTGCTCCTTGGCAAGCTGGCGGCCGATCTGCACCCGGGCGGCGTACACGTTCCGCCCGGCGATGGTGGCGTCCGGCCGGGCGATGTAGACGTATTCGAAGAGGCAGCCCTTCGGCTCCGGCGCGGCGAAGCGGCTGGACCGCAGGCCGTCCTCGTCGATGGCGATCAGCTCGCCCGGCTCCACCTCGCGGACCACGCTCGCCCCGACGATGTCCAGCGCGGCCGTCTCGCTGGCCACCACCCAGCCGCGCTCCAGCCGGCCGAGGACCAGCGGGCGCACGCCGTGCGGGTCGCGGGCCGCGTAGAGCGTCGACTCGTCCATGAAGACGAAGCTGAACGCGCCGCGGAGCTGGGGCAGCACCTCCAGCGCGGCGGCCTCGACCGAGAGGTCCGGCCGGCTGGCCAGCAGCATGGTCACCAGCGAGGTGTCGTTGGTCGAGCCGTCGGCGACCAGGCCCCGCTCGACGACCTCACGCTGGAGCTCGGCGGTGTTGACCAGGTTGCCGTTGTGCGCCAGCGCGATCGTGGTGCCCGCGCTGGTGGACCGGATGGTCGGCTGGGCGTTCTCCCACGTCGATCCACCCGTCGTCGAGTAGCGTGCGTGCCCGATCGCCAGGTGCCCGCGCAGGCTGGCCAGGGTGGGCTCGTCGAAGACCTGGGCCACCAGGCCGAGATCCTTGTAGACCACCACGCCGGAGCCGTCACTGACGGCGATCCCGGCGGCCTCCTGGCCCCGGTGCTGGAGTGCGTAGAGCCCGAGGTAGGTCAGGTTGGCGACCGCCTCCCCGGGTGCCCAGACGCCGAAGACGCCACACGCGTCCTGCGGGCCGGGTCGTTGAGGATCAAGGTCGTGGCTCAGCCGGCCGTCGCCTCGGGGCACTTACCGCTCCCTCATGCTGGGTCTGGACTGGCCGGGCGGGATCTCGGGGGCGGATCCGCGCTTACTCGGCCGGGACCACTGTCGTCGCCTCAGAGTGTACGCGAATGAGCGTCAATACAGAAAGTCACCGTCAGGCTCCGCTGCGTGACAGCCACGGGAGCTAGTCGTTCGGTCGGAGCGGGAGGTGCGCGGAGAGGTCGGCGCGGACGCCACTGACCCGTACGCGGCCCTCGGCGACCGCTTCCGCCCAGCTCAGGCGGCCCGTCGCCAGCTCCAGCCAGGTGGTCGGGTCCAGCTCGACGACGTTGGGCGGGGTGCCACGGGTGTGTCGGGGACCGGGAATGCACTGAACTGCGCCGTAAGGTGGGACACGCACCTCCACCGATCGGCCGGGGACTCGGTCCGCAAGGGTGGTCAACAGGGCACGAACCGCCTCCCGGAACACCGACCGTTCGGGCGTACGACCCTCGTCGAGGGCGGCGAGTGCGGCGGCCACGGCTGCGGACTTTGTGTGCGGAGAGGACACGACGGGACGATACGACCTGGCTCCGGCGCTTTCGACGCGGCCCTGGGTCGCGCCGATCCGGTCAGACAAGGCATAGTTGCCGACGGCGTATTCGTACCGTGATGATCCCCGGCCCGGCGCCCCGCCGGCCAGGGAAGTCAGACCGGAAGGCGGTGGACGTGTCAACACACCGACGTGCCTGGAAGCAGCGGGCCGGTGTGGTCGTGGCGCTGGTGGTCGGCGTCCTGCTCGCCGCCCCCGCCGCACCCGCCCTGGCAGCCGAGGTCGCGGTCTCGCCCGGCTCGATCAACCTGAACGCTGGCAGCGACGCCACCGTGACCGTCCAGGTCACCCCGCGCGACGGCGACGATATCGCCAGGATCAGCCTCAGCGGCCTGCCCTCCGGGGTGAGCTGCACGGGCGGCTGCGGCCCGTTCAGCTTCAACGGTCAGTCGCCGAAGACCCAGCTCCTGACGATCAAGGCGAGCGACAACGCACCCGACGCGGGCGGCGTCACCGTCACGGTCCGGGTGGAGCCCGACAAGTCCAGCGCCGGCACAGGGACCTTCCAGCTCAGCGTCAAGGCGAAGGCCGCGCCGGCGCCGACGCAGGAGCAGGTGCAGACCGTCAAGTCGGTCTCCGGCAAGGTGGTGGCCTCGGCCAACGGCGCGGCGGTGCCGAACGCCATCGTCATGCTCCAGGACAGCGGCGGCCACCACTACGAGACCACCAGCGACGGCAGCGGGAACTTCCGCTTCACCGGCAGCAAGGACCGGCCGATCACGCCGGGCCGGATCGGCATCGGCGCCGTCCAGGGCGAGATCCGTACCACCAAGTCCTTCGACGCGAGCGCCGGGCAGAGCGTGACCGGTCAGCGGATCAGCCTGGCGATCAAGGTCGAGGTGAGCCCGAGTCCCACCCCGTCGGCCACCGAGGAGCCGCTGCCCACCGACGAGCCGACCGAGGACGCCGCCGACGAGAGCCCTGCGGCCACCCCGGGGGCCGCGCAGAAGAACACCTCCACCGAGGAGGAGTCCGGCTTCGGATCCCTGCTGCTCATCCTGCTCGGCGGCCTGTTCGTGGCCATCGGCGTCGGCACCATCGTGCTGCTCTGGATGAAGCGCCGGGAGAACGGCGACGACACCGACGACGACGCCCCGGCCGGTGCCGCCGGGGCGGGCGCGGTGCCCGCCGCCCGGGGGGCGTACCACGGGGCGGACGACAAGACCCGGGTGGTCAACCGCGTCGGCGGCGGGCCGGACCCGACGATGATCGGCGGCACCTCGCTCAGCGACGCGCCGACGATGATGCACCAGCCGATCGTGGACGACGTCCCGCCGGACCCGTACGGTGCCCCGCCACCCACGTACGGCCCCGGTGGCCAGCAGGGCGGCTGGGGAGCCGGCGGCGGATACGGCGCCGAACCCCAGGGCGGCGGCTACGGCGCGGCCGGGGGCTACGGCAACGCGCCCGCCTCCGGGGCCGGCTACGGCAACGCGCCCGCCTCCGGGGCCGGGGGCTACGGCAACGCGCCCGCCCCCACCTCCACCGGCGGGTACGGCGCGCACGGCACCGACGCCCCGGCCTCCGGCGGCGGCTACGGCACCGCCCCCACCTCGACCGGCGGCGGGTACGGCTCCGGGAGCGGGTACGGCGGCACGCCCGGCGGGTACGGCACCGACGCCCCAGCGTCCGGCGGCGGCTACGGCAGCCGGGGCTACGGCGCACCGGCGGACGCGGCGGCCGAGGGCTACCCGGGCCAGGGCGGCGGTTACGGCGAGCGCTACGACGAGCCGACCGGCCGGTACACCGGCGAGGCCACCGGCTCGTACACCCCTCCGGCGGACCCGTACCCGACCAGCACCTACCAGGCCGACCAAGGCCACAGCTACGGCCAGCCGGAGTCGCCTCCGCAGTACGGCCGCGGCGGCGAACCCACCGGCGGCGGGTACGGCCAGCAGGGCGGCTACGACGCCGGTCAGCAGGGCGGCGGCTACGACCAGCGCGGCGGCTACGGCGGCGAGAGCTACGGCCAGCAGGGCGGCTACGGCCAGGCTGGCGGGTACGACCAGCAGCAGGGCGGCGGCTACGGCCAGGAGCCCCCGCAACAGCGTGGCGGCTACGGCCAGCAGCCCTCGCAGCAGGGCGGGGGGTACAGCCAGCAGCCCCCGCAACAGGGCGGGGGCTACGGCCAGCAGCCCCCGCAACAGGGCGGGGGCTACGGCCAGCAGCCCTCACCGCAGGGCCACGGATACGACCAGCCGGCCGGCTACGACCAGCGGCAGGGCGGCGGCTATTACGGCGACCAGGCCCAGCCGGATCAGGCCCGACCCGACGGCCCGCCGCAGCAGGACCGGGGCGGGCGCCGGCTGGACTGGCTGGACGACTGACCCTCGCGGGTCGACCGCCCGCACCGCGACGCAGAGAGCGGCTGCCCCGTCGGGCAGCCGCTCTCGCCCGTCGGGGCCAGGGGATGACGTAGAAGGACCGGCCGAGGGGCGGGCGAGCCGGCTCAGGCGGCCGAGAAGACGCCCTGGCGCAGCACCGGGACGACGTCCGAGACGCCGACCTGGACCGCGACCTCCACGTCGCCGGCGAAGCCGCCCTCGACGAGCTCCCGGCCGGAGACGCAGCCACGCACGGCGGCCGGCACGTCCGGGGTGCTGGCCAGCGCGGCGAGGGTCATCGCGGCCTCCACCGACAGCCCGCCGGGCACCCCGGAGAGGGAGTCGAGCACGCACCCCGCCCCGAGCTGGTCCTCCACCGAGGGCCGCAGGGCGCCGTCGGGCCAACGCTCGCCGGAGGCGATCACGCCGATAGGGGCGTCGACCGAGCCGTACCCCCGCTCGCACAGCCAGCGCCCGACGGCGCGGGCGTTGCGCAGACAGGCGGCGACCACCGGAAGCCCGGTGGCGCTGGCGGCGGCGCTGATCGCCGAGCCGTTCGGCGACGGCAGCACCAGGTCGGCGACGACCGGCGCGGTACGCAGCGCCGCCGGGGAGAGCGACCACGGATGCTCCGGGGTCATCTGCCGGCGGCCCACGGCGGCGACCGCGCCAACCCGGCGCGCGTACTCCGCCGCCTGCTCGCCCCAGGGGAACGGGTGCACCCGCATCCCCCGGGCGACCGCAACCTCCACGGTGGTGGTGAACGAGAGCACATCCACCACCACCAGGACGGCGCAGACGCGGCCGAGCTCCGCCGCGCCGGTCAGCCCCCAGTCGAACCGGGCGCCGGAGCCGGGTTGGGCGAAGACGGCCGCGGCCATCGCCTCAGCGCTGATCGGGCGCGGCGGACCGGTCGGCGCCACCGGCGTCGGGTTCGGTCGCCCCGGAGGGACCGGTGGCGCGCTCCGCGCCGTCGGCCCGCTCGGGCCCGCCGTCGACCGGCTGCCCGGACACCCCGCCCGGAGCCTCGGCAGCCGCCGTCATGTCGGCGGCCGTCCGGTCGGCCAGGGCGGACCCGGTGTGCTCCGGAGCCACCCGATCGGCCGGTGCGGCGACGGGGGCCGCCGCCTCCCGGTCACCCTCGACGGTGTCGACCGCCTTCGTCGGGGCCGAGGCGGCCTCCGTCGCCGCCGGAGCGGTGTCCCGCCCGGCCGGGGCGGCCTCCGTCGGCTCCGGCCCGCCGAAGAGCCGGGGCAGCGTGGCGCCGTGTACGGCGCGCAGCTCGTCCAGGCCGATCCGGAACTGGCCGCGCAGCTCAAGGGCGCCGCCGGCCTGGTCGGTGACCCCGATGATCTCCCACGGGACCCCGCGCTCGGCGCAGAGGGCCGTGAACGCCTTCTCGTGGCCGCGCGGCACCGAGACCAGGACCCGCCCGGCGGACTCGCTGAACAGGAAGACGAACGGCATCGAGCCGCCGGCGAAGTGCTCCGGCACCGCGATCTGCGCGCCGACCCCGCGGCGCAGGCAGGACTCGACCAGGCTCTGCGCGAGGCCACCATCGGACAGATCGTGCGCCGAGCTGAGGTGCCCGACCCGGGCGGCCTCGGCCAGCAGCTCGGCGAGCTGCCGCTCGCGGGACAGGTCGACCTGCGGCGGGATGCCGCCGAGGTGCTCGTGGGTCACCCAGGCCCACTCCGAGCCGGAGAGCTCCACGTGCGTCTCGCCGAGCAGGAAGAGCTGGTCGTGATCGCCGCCGGTGCGCGGGACGAAGCCCATCGACACGCGCTCGGCCACGTCGTCCAGCACGCCGAGCACGCCGACCACCGGGGTCGGGTGGATCGCCGCCGCGCCGGTCTGGTTGTAGAAGCTGACGTTGCCGCCGGTCACCGGGATGCCCAGCTCCAGGCAGCCGTCCGCCAGGCCGCGCACGGCCTCGGCGAACTGCCACATCACGCCCGGGTCCTCCGGCGAGCCGAAGTTGAGGCAGTTGGTCACGGCGATCGGCTTCGCGCCGGTCACCGCCACGTTCCGGTACGCCTCGGCCAGCGCCAGCTTCGTGCCGTGGTACGGGTCGAGCCGGGCATACCGGCCGTTGCCGTCCAGCGACAGGGCGACGCCCAGGCCGGTGCGCTCGTCGATCCGGATCACGCCGGAGTCCTCCGGCTGGGCGAGCACGGTGTTGCCCAGCACATACCGGTCGTACTGCTCGGTGACCCAGGTCTTGTCGGCCAGGTTCGGCGACGCGATCATGCGCAGCACGGTCTCGCGCAGCGCCTCCGGGGTCGACGGGCGGGGCAGCGTCTCGGCCCGGTCGGCCTGGAGCAGGATCAGGTCGGCCGGCTCGCGCATCGGGCGGGCGTAGACCGGCCCGTCGTCGACCAGCGAGCCCGGCGGGACGTCCACCACGAGCTGGTCGCGCCAGGTGATCACCAGCCGGCCCGGCTGGCCGTCCGGGGACGGCGCCGTGACCTCGCCGATCGCGGTGGCCCAGACGCCCCACTTCTCGGCGATCTTGAGCACCGCCTCCAGCTTGTCCGGGGCGACGACCAGCAGCATCCGCTCCTGGGACTCGCTGGCCAGGATCTCCTGCGGCTCCATCGAGGCCTCGCGCAGCGGGACCCGCTCCAGCCAGACCCGCATGCCGGTGCCGGCGGAGGCGGCGGTCTCGGTGAGCGCGCAGGTCAGCCCCGCGCCGCCGAGGTCCTGGATGCCGACGACCAGCTCGGCGTCGTACAGCTCCAGGCAGGCCTCGATGAGCAGCTTCTCCATGAACGGGTCGCCGACCTGCACGGACGGGCGGCGCTTCTCGCTGCCCTCGTCGAAGGTAGCGCTGGCCAGCACCGACACGCCGCCGATGCCGTCCCGGCCGGTCCGAGCGCCCATCAGCACCACGACGTTGCCGGGGCCGGCGGCCTCCTTCTTCTGCAACCGGTCGACCGGAAGCACGCCGAGGCAGAGCGCGTTGACCAGGGGGTTGCCCTGGTAGCAGGGGTCGAAGACGACCTCGCCGCCAATGTTGGGCAGGCCGAGGCAGTTGCCGTAGCCGGCGACGCCGGCCACCACGCCGGGCAGCACCCGGGCGGTGTCGGGGTGGTCGGCCGCGCCGAAGCGCAGCGGGTCCATCACGGCGACCGGGCGGGCGCCCATGGCGAGGATGTCCCGGACGATGCCGCCGACGCCGGTCGCCGCGCCCTGGTACGGCTCGACGAAGCTCGGGTGGTTGTGCGACTCGACCTTGAAGGTCACGGCCAGCTCGTCGGAGACCTGGACCACGCCGGCGTTCTCGCCGATGCCGGCGAGCAGCCGGTCGCTCGGCGGGGCCTTCTCGCCGAACTGGCGCAGGTGCACCTTGCTCGACTTGTAGGAGCAGTGCTCGCTCCACATGATCGAGTACATGGCCAGCTCGGCCTGGGTGGGGCGGCGGCCGAGGATGTGCCGGATCCGGTGGTACTCGTCGTCGCGCAGGCCCAGTTCGGCGTACGGCTGGAGCTCGCCGGGGGTGTCCGCGGCACGCGGCACGGTGTCCGGGCCGTGCGCCCAGTCGCCGGCCGGCGCGGACCGGGCCTGGTCGGGGTGGCGGACCACCTCGACGGGCCGGGCCGGGGCGACCGGGCCGGGCTGCGGCGCCACGGAAGCCGTGAACGGCTCCGCCGGGACGGCCGGGAAGCCGCCCGGGTTCTCCCGTACCGCCGGGTCCGGATGGGTGGTCATGACCTCTCCTCGCTGCGCTCGCCGCCGCAGGGGCGGTTGAGCCGACCGATGGTGCCGCGCACTGTCACGCCGGGGCCCCCACCAGGTGCTTGAGCACCGAGGTGAAGAAGCCGAGGCCGTCCAGGGAGGGGCCGGTGAGCGCCTCCACCGCGTGCTCGGGGTGCGGCATGATGCCGACCACGTTGCCGGCCGGGTTGGTGATCGCGGCGATGTCGCGCTGCGACCCGTTGGGGTTGCCGCGAACGTAGCGGGCGACGACCCGTCCCTCGGCCTCGAGCTGGTCGAGCGTCGCGGCGTCGGCGACGTAGCAGCCCTCGCCGTTCTTGACCGGGATCAGCACCTCCTGGCCCGGCTGGAACGTGTTCGTCCACGCCGTGCCGACGGCCTCGATCCGCAGGGCCTGGTCCCGGTTACGGAAGTGCAGGTGCTGGTTGCGGGTGAGCGCGCCGGGCAGCAGGTGGGCCTCGCAGAGGATCTGAAAGCCGTTGCAGATGCCGAGCACGGGCAGGCCGCCCCGGGCGGCGTCCACCAGGGTCTCCATCACCGGGGCGAACCGGGCGATGGCCCCGCAGCGCAGGTAGTCGCCGTAGGAGAAGCCGCCGGGGAGGACGACGGCGTCCACCCCGCGCAGGTCCGCCTCGCCGTGCCAGAGCCGGACCGGCTCGGCTCCGGCGATCCGGACGGCCCGGGCAGCATCCCCGTCGTCGAGCGAACCGGGGAACGTCACCACACCGACCCGCGCGGTCACGGGCGTGCGCCCACGGTCTCGTCGGCCTCGACCACGCGGACGGTGAAGTCCTCGATGACCGGGTTGGCGAGCAGTTTGTCAGCAATCTCCCGGGCCCGGTCCAGGTCCGGTTCACCGGTGAACTCGATCTCGATCCGCCTGCCGATCCGGACAGAGGCGACGTCGCTGACGCCGAGCCGGGGCAGCGCGTTTGCGACGGCCTGGCCCTGAGGATCGAGGATCTCGGGCTTGAGCATGACGTCGACGACGACGCGAGGCACTGGGCACTCCTGACTGTGTACGCAGTTGGGTGCCGACCCACAACGGGCGAGCGCAGCCAGCCTACCTGGCAGATACCGCCTCAGCCGCACCGGCCGGGGGCAGTTCAGGCAGTGATCAACATAACGGCGGAGCGCTGGGCCGCACGATGTCCGGTCATGCGTGAAACGTTCCGGAGCAGGCCGTTCGCCACGCCACGGAGAGCCAAATTGTTACATCGCTCAGCCTCGATAGCACTCTTGCCGCAAGACGCGCCAACCCCTACTATCCATCGACAAAGCTCAATGCTGAGCCGGCGGGTGACCCGTGACCCCCACCGGCGTGACCGACCCGGCGATCCCGGGTCCGAGAGGCAAGGAGTACGTCCCGATGCGTATCCGTTCCCTGCTCGCCGTGGTCGGCACCGCCCTGGTCGGCGTCCTGGGCGCCGCCAGTGGCGCAGTCGCCGCCCCAGCCGGCCCCCAGCCGATCATCGGCGGCGGCACCGTCTCCTCCGCCCCGTGGGCGGCCGCCGTGTTCAGCAACGGCTCGTTCACCTGCTCCGGCAGCGTCATCGCCGCGCAGTGGGTGCTCACCGCCCGGCACTGCGTCAGCGGCACCATGTCCGTGCGGGTCGGCAGCGTCTACTACGCCTCGGGCGGCACCACCCGCACCGTGAGCGCCTCGTACACCCGCTCCGACCTGGCCCTGCTGCGGCTGTCCAGCACGGTCAGCACGTCCACCGTCACGCTGGCCAGCGCCAACCCGCCGGTCGGCTCCACCAACACGATCTACGGCTGGGGCATGACCTGCTACAGCGGCTGCTCCGCCTCCAGCCAGCTCAAGACCGCCAGCGTCCAGGTGACCAGCACCAGCGCGACCGACGCGTACGGCGGGCAGGCGATCCGGAGCACCCGGATCAACGGCAACGCGTGGCGGGGCGACTCGGGCGGCCCGCAGTTCTACAGCGGCCGGCAGGTCGGCGTGGCCTCCACCGCCGACGGGTCGAGCATCCAGAACTACGGCAGTGTCGCGTACAACAGGGCCTGGATCACCTCGGTGGCCGGTGTCTGACGGTCACCCTTCCCGGCACCCCGTCTGGGGCATGTCGGGTGATTGACACCGCGGGCGGCGCGGATGGTCGGCGGAGCGCCGGCCGTCCGCGCCGACCCGTTTTGCAGCATCCGGTCAGCTGACCACGGCCGACGAACCGCCCCCCGGCCGGTGCGACAGCATCGAACCGTGCTGGTCGTGACGACGGATCAACTGCCCGGCTACGAAGTCCGCCAGATCCTCGGCGAAGTGGTGTCCTCGATGGCCAGGACGCGCAACCCGTACCGCGAGGGGGTGAAGAACCTCCGCGGCGGCGCGTACGACCCGATGGCGCCGGACAACCTGACCCGCTGGCGGACGGACTCGGTCGCCCGCCTCGGCGAGGAGGCCCGCCGCCTCGGCGCGAACGCCGTGATCGGCATGCGCTTCGACAGCCGGGACTGCGGCGAGATGTGGATGGAGATCTGTGCGTACGGCACGGCGGTGATCGTGGCCCCCAAGACCCCGGACATCATGCCCCCGGACCAGCCCATGATCGCGGCCGAGACGGCCAACGACCCGGCGATCACCGGGTCCCCCGGCGGCATCGCCGAACCGGCCAGCGCCCCCAACCTCAGCTCCGCCGCCGAAACCCCCACCCGCAACTCCTAACCCACCCCACCCGGGCCCACCCCACCCGGGCCCACCCCGGTGATCAAGAGGTTTACGTCAATCTGGAGATCAACTCTGACGCAAACCTCTTGATCACCGGGGCGAGGGGGGTGGCGGTGGGGTTAGAGGATGGGGGGTGGGGAGTAGGTGGCGGCGGTGGGGTGGGTGGTGACGATCTTGGCGATGCGGGTGGTTACCGCGTTGACCTGGGCCTCGGCGGCGCCGACGAAGGCGGTGCGGTCGGCGACCAGGTCGTCGATGTCGGCGCGGGACAGGCCCAGTCGCTCGTCACCGGCCAGGCGGTCGAAGAGGTCGTTCTCGGTGGCGCCCCGCTCGCGCATGGCCAACGCCACGGCGACCGCGTGCTCCTTGATCGCCTCGTGCGCGGCCTCCCGGCCGACGCCCCGCCGGACCGCCCCGACCAGGATCTTCGTGCTGGCCAGGAAGGGCAGGAAGCGCTCCAGCTCCCGGTTGATCACCGCCGGGTACGCCCCGAACTCGTCGAGCACGGTAAGGAACGTCTGGAACAGCCCGTCGGCGGCGAAGAACGCGTCCGGCAGGGCGACCCGGCGGACCACCGAGCAGGAGACGTCCCCCTCGTTCCACTGGTCGCCGGCCAGCTCGCCGATCATCGACAGGTACCCCCGGATGATCACCGCGAAGCCGTTCACCCGCTCGCTGGACCGGGTGTTCATCTTGTGCGGCATCGCGCTGGAGCCCACCTGGCCCGGCTTGAAGCCCTCGGTGACCAGTTCCTGGCCGACCATCAGCCGGATCGTGGTGGCCAGCGACGAAGGCGCGGCGGCCACCTGGGCCAGTGCGGCCAGCACCGCCATGTCGATCGAGCGTGGGTAGACCTGGCCGACGCTGTCCAGCACCCGGGAGAAGCCGAGGTGCTCGGCGACCCGGCGCTCCAGCTCGACGACCTTCGCGGCGTCACCGTCGAACAGGTCGAGCTGGTCGGCGGCGGTGCCGACCGGGCCCTTGATCCCACGCAGGGGGTACCAGTTGATCAAGTCCACCAGCCGCTCGTACGCGATCAGCAGCTCCTCGGCGGCCGACGCGAAGCGCTTGCCCAGCGTGGTGGCCTGCGCGGCGACGTTGTGCGAGCGGCCGGTCAGCACCAGCCCGGAGTGCTCGTGGGCGAGCCGGGCGAGCCGGGCCAGCGTGGCGACGACCCGGTCCCGGACCAGCTCCAGCGAGGCACGGACCTGGAGCTGCTCGACGTTCTCGGTGAGGTCCCGGGAGGTCATCCCCTTGTGCACGTGCTCGTGCCCGGCGAGCGCGCTGAACTCCTCGATCCGGGCCTTCACGTCGTGTCGGGTGACCCGCTCGCGCTCGGCGATCGAGGCCAGGTCGACGTCGTCCAGCACCCGCTCGTACGCCTCGACGACCCCGTCGGGGACGGCCACGCCGAGATCACGCTGGGCGCGGAGGACGGCGAGCCAGAGCCGCCGTTCCATCCGCACCTTCTCCTCCGGCGACCAGAGGGCGACCAGTTCGGGCGAGGCGTACCGGTGGGCGAGCACGTTCGGGATCGTCGTCACGTACCTCATTCTCCCGCACGTCGGGCTCGTCACCCGAGCCAGGCCACCGGCACTCACACCGTGGGCACGTCGTGCACCGGGGCGCTGACCACGATGGTCTTGGTCTGCTTGCCGTGGGAGTTGCGCGCGGTCAGCGTGTACGTGTGCTTCTGGATGTCGCCCTCCCCACCCGAGCAGGGGAAGAGGAAGGCCTCGCTGCCGGCCGACGGGTAGTCGTCGGCGTAAATGCCGGGGCCGTCGATCGAGAGGGCGACGGAGTCGACGTTGGTGACCCTCCACTCCACGAGGACCGGTCCCCCGGCGATCGGGTTGATGTTGGTCCCGGCCGGACAGAACGGCTTGTCGGCGACGCGGAAGTAGGTGATGGTGGGCGCGTTCGACGTCGACTTCGTGCCGGACTGGCCGCCGCTGCTGCCGGTGCCGCCGCCCTTCGCGCCGCCCCCGGTCGAGCCGCCGCCCGTCGAGCCGCCGCCCGTCGCGCCGGTGCTGGCCGTCGCGCCAGGGCCGGGGCCGGAGCCGCTGTCGCCGGTGCCGCCGTCGGCGGGGGTCGGCGTCGGCGGGCCGGCGGGGGCCTCGGTCACGGTGGTCGACGCGGTGGATTCCGTGGAACTCGTGGCGGTGGACGTGCAGCCGCTGGCCGCGAGCGCGGTGGCCAGGACGACGACGGCAGCGGGGCGGAGCAGAGCTCGACCGGGCATGACCACTCCTAGAGGAGGCACCGCCACCGGGACGTCCGGGCGGGCTGGCACCCAAGGTAGGCATATCCAGCAAGAGCGATCCGACCTGCGCGAACACCGTCGGGAAGGCCGGCGGAAGCCGGCGACGGGTCCGGCTCAGTAGGACGACGGGCTCAGTGGGACGACGGGTCCGGCTCAGCCGGGCGCGGGACGGCCGGTCAGCGCGGCGTACAGGCCGGCGGCGGCAGCCTGTTCGGAGTCGTACGCCTGGCGGACGTCGTGCACGCCGCGCTCGTACAGGCCGATCTCCCAACGCCCGTCCGGCGAGCGGCGCAGGAACCAGAAGTCGGGCGGGACCGGCACGTGCTCGTGCACGTCCTCGATCTCGAAGGCGTCCGGTGACAGCCCCGCCGCCAGCAGGGCGCCGCGCACCTCGTACCGGTCCACGCCCGGCCTCCCCTCCGCGTCTCCTGTCGTCAGCAGACGGCGGGAGCGTAGCCGCGCTGGAGCGGGGCGGCGCAGGCCGCCGCCGTCAGGTCCTCCTCGACCAGGTACCCGTTCTGAAGCAGCCACGTGATGCTCAGGCCGGCCCCGGCCTGCGGCAGGTACGCCGGGTTGAGCTGGAACTGGGTGCCCAGGCCGGACTGGGCGAACCAGGGCGCGATCGGCCCGGAGTCGACCGGGAACGGCCTGATCACGCAGTAGACGTGGTAGTTGGACAGGGGCGCGTCGGCCGGCGTGTTGAGGTTCGACGGCGGCAGCGACCGGGCGCTGAACGGCGTGCCGAGCGGGGCGAGGAACGCGCCACCCGGGAAGCCGAAGCGGTCGAGCCGGTAGCCGGGCAGCAGCGTCTGCTGGTTCTTGATCGGCCGGCCGTCGGGGCCGAGGACGAAGCCGCTCGCGGGTGGGTAGACGTACCCGGTCCGGGTGGCGTTGCCGTATTGCGCGAGGAACTCGGTCGCGGTGAGGCCGCCGATGCGCTGGTAGCCGGTGAGCAGCGGGCCGACCGGCGGCACGCCGGGCAGCGCGGCGGGGCCGAGCAGCGGGTTGCCGTCGAAGTGGACCGTGGTTGGCGGCGCGTTCGGCGGGGCGCCTGGGCGGCACAGGCCCTGCGTCGGCGTCGGCGGCTGCGGCTGGCCGGCGTCGGCCCGCCCGGTACCGTCCCGGAGCCCGCCCGCCCGGCGGGACGCAGCCGCACCGGCCGGATCGATGGCACCCGGGGCGGACGCGCTGGCCTGATCGGTGGCGTTCGGGGCCGCGGCCTGCGCGGCGGTGGGGGTGAGCGCCAGGGCCGCCCCGGAAACGGCGGCCAGCGCCCAACGAGGAATCTTCATCACGAACCTCCAGGAATAGGACAGCGAGCTGCCCTTATCCTTGAGAGGTTGTGTAACTGATGTGGAGATTCATCCGCTTTACACCGGGACGGCTGACCGCCCACGATCACCCGTTGCCCCGCCGGCCGCTCCGGCCGGCGGGGTCGAACGCCGTGGCGTCAGCGCTCCAGGATCGCCGTCACGCCCTGGCCGCCGGCCGCGCAGATCGAGATCAGCCCCCGCCCGCTGCCCTTCTCGGCGAGCAGCTTGGCCAGGGTGGCGACGATCCGCCCGCCGGTGGCGGCGAACGGGTGTCCGGCGGCCAGCGACGAGCCGTTGACGTTGAGCCGGTCCCGGTCGATCGCGCCGAGCGGGGCGTCCAGGCCCAGCCGGTCCTTGCAGAACTCCGGCGACTCCCAGGCGGCCAGGGTGGCCAGCACCTGGGAGGCGAACGCCTCGTGGATCTCGTAGTGGTCGAAGTCCTGCAACGTCAGCCCGGCCCGGGCCAGCATCCGGGGCACGGCGTACGCGGGGGCCATCAGCAGCCCCTCGTCGCCGTGCACGAAGTCCACGGCTGCCGTCTCGGACCAGCTGAACCAGGCGAGCACCGGGAGGCTGTGCTCGCGCGCCCACTCCTCGGACGCGAGCAGCACCGTCGACGCGCCGTCGGTGAGCGGCGAGGAGTTGCCGGCGGTCATGGTGGCCCGGTCGGCGTCCGGGCCCCTGTGCCCGAAGACCGGCTTCAGCGAGCCGAGCTTCTCCAGGCTGGTGTCCGGGCGCAGGTTCTGGTCCCGGGTCAGCCCGAGGTACGGCGTCATCAGGTCGTCGAAGAAGCCCCGCTCGTACGCGGCGGCGAGCCGCTGGTGGGAGCGCAGCGCCAGCTCGTCCTGGGCCTGCCGGTCGACGTCCCAGCGCAGCGCGGTCCGGGCGGCGTGCTCGCCCATCGACAGCCCGGTGCGCGGTTCGGCGTTGCGCGGGATCTCCGGCTGGAACGGCTGCGACGGGCGCAGCTTCGCGGCGATCCTCAGCCGTTCGCCGAGGGTCCGGGCGCTGTTGAGCCGGACCAGGGTGCGGCGCATCTCCTCGTTGACCGCGAGCGGCGCGTCGGAGGTGGTGTCCACGCCGCCGGCGATGCCGACGTCGAGCTGCCCGAGGGCGATCTTGTTGGCGACCAGGATCGCCGCCTCCAGGCCGGTGCCGCAGGCCTGCTGGATGTCGTACGCCGGGGTGCGCGGGTCGAGGCGGGAGCCGAGCACCACCTCGCGGGTCAGGTTGAAGTCCTTCGAGTGCTTCAGCACCGCACCCGCGACGACCTCGCCGACCCGCTGCCCGGCCAGCCCGAACCGGGCCACCAGGCCGTCCAGCGCCGCGCCGAGCAGGTCCGTGTTGGACGCGCTGGCGTACCGGGAGTTGGACCGGGCGAAGGGGATGCGGTTGCCGCCGATGACCGCGACCCGCCGGATGCTCTGCACGATCCCGCCTCCAATTCAGGACTTGCCCACAACCTACTGGCCAGTAGGCTACGCCTATGACCGACAGGTACGCGAGTTTCGTCCGATCGGGGGCCGGCCGCGCGCTGGTCAAGCGCCTCGGGCTGCCCGACCCGCCACGACTGCGCCGGCACACCCCCGGCGACCCGCTGGTCCCCGGGCCGGTGCTGCTCGGCGCGGCCACCGGCGGCCGGCTCGCCGAGCAGGTCGGCAAGATCATGACCGCCGCCGGGGTCGAGCTGGCCGACCCGGCCGCCGCGCCCGCCCCGGAGCGGCGGCACGCCGCCCTGGTGTACGACGCCACCGGCATCACCGACTCCACCGGCCTGCGCCAGCTCTACGACTTCTTCCACCCACAGGCCCGCTCGGTGCTGCCCAGCGGCCGGGTGATCGTGCTGGGCACCCCGCCCGAGGAGTGCGGCTCGCCGCGCGAGGCGACCGCCCAGCGGGCCCTCGAAGGGCTGACCCGCAGCATCGGCAAGGAGTTCGGGCGGGGTGTGACCGCCCAGCTCGTCCACGTCACCCCGGCCGGGGACGCGGGCACGACCACCGGCCTGGAGGCCACCCTGCGGTTCCTGCTCTCCGGCCGGTCCGCGTACGTCTCCGGGCAGGTGGTCCGGGTCGGCGCGGGCCAGGCCGGGCCGCCGGCCGACTGGGACCGGCCGCTGGACGGCCAGGTCGTCCTGGTCACCGGGGCGGCCCGGGGCATCGGCGCGGCGCTGGCCCGGGTGCTGGCCCGCGACGGGGCCCGGGTGGTCGCGCTGGACGTCCCGGCCGCCGGGGACGAGCTGGCCACCGTGGCCAACGAGATCGGCGCCACCGCCGTGCAGCTCGACCTGACCGCCCCGGACGCCCCGACCCGGCTCGCCGACCACCTGGCCGGCCGGCACGGCCATGTCGACGTGGTGGTGCACAACGCCGGCATCACCCGGGACAAGACCCTGGGCCGGATGGACGCCGACCGGTGGGACCAGGTGCTCGACGTGAACCTCTCCAGCCAGGAACGGATCAACGACGTGCTGCTGGAGCGCGGGCTGATCCCGGCCGGCGGGCGGATCGTCTCGGTCTCCTCGATCGCCGGCATCGCCGGCAACCGGGGCCAGACCAACTACGCCACCTCAAAGGCCGGGGTGATCGGCCTGGTGCAGTCGCTCGCCCCGGTCCTGCGCGAGCGCGGGATCAGTGTGAACGCGGTCGCCCCCGGCTTCATCGAGACCCGGCTGACCGCCCGCATCCCGCTGGTGGTCCGGGAGGCGGGCCGCCGGATGAACAGCATGTCCCAGGGCGGCCTGCCGGTGGACGTGGCCGAGACGATCGGCTGGCTGTCCTGGCCGGCCAGCGGCGCGCTCAGCGGCAACATCGTCCGGGTCTGCGGCCAGAGCCTGCTGGGGGCGTGATGAGCAGGGCGGACGACCACGCCGACGACCTGTCGGTGCACGAGCTGATCGAGGGGCCGACGGAGGTCATCTCCGCCGCTGAGTTGGCCGCCGTCCGGGCCGCCGGGCCGGCCGGGCCCGACCCGGTCACCGAGGAGACGCACGACCTATCGGGGTACGCCCGCCCGAGCGACCAGGGCGACCCGGACAACCCGGGCGGCCGGGCGGCCGTGGAGCTGCCCCGGTTGCCGCAGGCCGGCCCGCTGTACCGGCGCGCCCTGCTCGGGGCCCTGCCCGGGGCCGGCCGCCGGCGCGGTGACGTGCTGCCCGGGGTCGAGCTGACCGTTGCCGGGGTCACCGTCGACCGGGCGCACCTGGCCGACTACGACCGGGTCTGCGGGTTCCGGCTGACCGACCGGCTGCCGGCGACGTACCCGCACGTCATGGGCTTCCCGCTGGCGCTGCGGCTGATGACCGCGCCGGAGTTCCCGATGCCGCTGGTCGGCCTGGTGCACGTGGCCAACCGGATCACCGTGCACCGGCCGGTCGGGGCCGGCGAGACGCTGGACTTCCGGGCGTACGCCGAGGATCTGCGCCCGCACGACCGGGGCCGGCAGGTCGACGTGGTGCTCGTCGGGTCGGTCGGCGGGGAGGAGGTGTGGCGGGGCGTCTCGACGTACCTCGGCAGGGAGCGCGCGGCCGGCGGCGGCGAGCGACGCGATCGGGGCGAGCGGGGTGAGCGGCCCCCGGCGCCGGCCGCCACCGCGCATTGGCGGGTGACGCCCCGGGTGGGCACCGACTACGCCCGGGTCTCCGGTGACCACAACCCGATCCACACCTCCCGGCTCGGGGCGCGGCTGTTCGGTTTCCCGCGCCCGATCGCACACGGCATGTGGAGCAAGGCCCGCTGCCTGGCCGCCCTGGAGAGCCGGCTGCCGGACGCGTACACGGTCGACGTGGCGTTCAAGCTGCCGGTGCCGCTGCCGTCCACGGTGGCCCTCAGCGCCACCGCCGACGGCGCGGCCTGGGCGTTCGCGCTGCACGACGCGCGCACCGGCCGCCCACACCTGGCGGGCGCCGTCCGCTGACCGCTCACCCCTGCTGAGCCGGGGGCTTGCCGTTCACTCTTTCGTGGGCTAGGTTGTTCTCACATTGAGTTGTTCTCAGAGTGAGAGAGACGACATGAACGAGCAGGAGTTCCTTGCCGTCTACGACCCGCAGGACTACCCGTCCATCGCCGTGACCGTGGACGTGGTCGCGCTGACCATGCGCGAGGGCGCGCTGCACCTGCTGCTCGTCCGCCGGGGCGTGCCGCCGTTCGAGGGCCACTGGGCGCTGCCCGGCGGCTTCGTCCACCCCGGCGAAGACCTGACCGCCGGGGCCCGCCGCGAGCTGGCCGAGGAGACCGGGCTCGGCGGCGAGCGGCTGCGCCGGATCCACCTGGAGCAGCTCGCCAGCTACGGCGCACCCGACCGGGACCCCCGGATGCGGGTCGTCTCGGTGGCCCACCTCGCGTTCGCCCCCGACCTGCCCGACCCGGCCGCCGGCAGCGACGCCGACGAGGCGCTCTGGCTGCCGGTCAGCGCGCTGGCCAGCCGGCAGCTCGCCTTCGACCACGCCCGGGTCATCGAGGACGGGCTGGAGCGGGCGCGATCCAAGCTGGAGTACACCCCGCTGGCCACCCGCTTCCTGGACGCCGAGTTCACCGTCACCGAGCTGCGCGCCGTCTACGAGACGGTCTGGGGGCACCCGCTGCACCCGGGCAACTTCCACCGCAAGGTGCTCTCCGTGCCGGGCTTCGTGGAGAGCACCGGCACCAGCACCGAGCGCGGCGGCACCCGCGGCGGCCCCCGCGCCAAGCTCTACCGCGCCGGCGACGCCCGGCTGCTGCACCCGGCGCTGCTGCGCCCGGACCGGGAGGAGACGGTGCGCTGAGGACCGACGAGGCCATCCGGCTGGTCGCGACGGCCCGCACCGACGCCGACCTGTTCGGCGCCGACGCGCCGGCACACCGGTACCGCGAGCTGGTCGCGGCCCTGCACCCCGACCGGCTGGGCGCGCTCGACGAGGCGGTACGCGCCGAGGCCACCGACGCGTTCGTGCGGGTCACCACCCGCTGGCGGGCCAACCAGGTGTTCAT
Source organism: Micromonospora sp. NBC_01412 (assembly GCF_045040215.1). NCBI lineage: Bacteria > Bacillati > Actinomycetota > Actinomycetes > Micromonosporales > Micromonosporaceae > Micromonospora > Micromonospora sp. NBC_01412. The sequence continues at coordinate 3,249,497 of NZ_CP109528.1, read as the reverse complement.
CCTCGGGGCGTACCGGCTCGGCCCGCTCGCCCACACCGGCGACCTGGCCGACCTGTACGACGTCGGGGCGGACCGGCTACTCAAGCTGCCCCGCAACCCCACCGACAACGACCTGATGGCCCGCGAGGCGCACGCCCTGCGCACCGTCGAGGAACGGGGCGACCCGCGCTACCTGCCGTACGTGCCCCGGCTCGTCGACTCCTTCCGGCACCGGGACGCGGCGACCGGCGCCCAGCGGCAGATCAGCGTGCTGGCCACCGCCGCAGGGCTGCACAGCCTGGACGAGGTGCGACGGGCGTACCCGGACGGGCTGGACGCCCGGGACGCGGCCTGGATGTGGCGGCGGCTGCTGGTCGCCCTCGGCCTGGCCCACCAGGCCGGGGTGGTGCACGGCGCGGTGCTCCCCCGGCACGTGCTGATCGAGCCCGACGGGCACGGCGTGGTGCTCGTGGACTGGTGCTTCTCGGTGGTCGGCGAGGGGGCGATCCCCGCGCTGGTGCCCGGCCACGAGGACTGGTACCCGCCCGAGGTCGCCGCGAGGCGGCCTTGCGGGCCGGGCACCGACCTGGCGATGGCCGCCGGATGTATGACCTGGCTGATGGGCGACCGGGCCCCGCGCGAGCTGCGCGCCTTCGCCGACGGCTGCCGCCGCCCGGCCCTGCGCGCCCGGCCCGACGACGCCTGGCGCCTGCTCGGCGAGCTAGACGAGGTGCTGGAGCGGCTCTACGGGCCGCGCACCTTTCGACCCTTCACCCTCAACCCTTAGGGAGGCTGCCATGGGCAGTGGAATGTGGTCCACCGACGTGTACGACGCCGCCGACCGCTACCGCCGGGCCACCGGCAAGAGCGCGTTCTCCTACAGCGACAGCGGGGCGCGCACCGTGCACCCCGCCCTCGACCCGCGCGGTTCGGGACGGGAGAGCCGCGACTCGGCCGAGCATCCGCAGTCGACGGCCATCTCGGTGCTCTTCGACGTGACCGGCTCGATGGGGCACGTGCCGCGCACCCTCCAGACCAAGCTGCCGCAGCTGCTCGGGCTGCTGCTGCGCCAGGGGTACGCCCGCGACCCGCAGATCATGTTCGGCGCGATCGGCGACGCCACCTGCGACCGGGTGCCGTTGCAGGTCGGGCAGTTCGAGTCCGACAACCGGATGGACGACGACCTCGGCCGGATCGTGCTGGAGGGCGGCGGTGGCGGCCAGATGACGGAGTCGTACGAGCTGGCCATGTACTACATGGCCCGGCACACGGTGGCCGACTGCTGGGAGAAGCGGGGCCGGCGCGGCTACCTGTTCATCATCGGCGACGAGCTGGCCTACCCCCGCGTCGACCGGCGGCAGGTCAGCCGGCTGATCGGCGACGACCTGGGCGAGGACGTGCCGCTGCGGCAGATCGTCGACGAGGTGACCCGGCGCTGGGACACGTACTACCTGCTCCCCGCCGGCAGCCACTACGCCGGCAACGCCAAGGTGCTGGACTTCTGGCGGGACCTGCTGGGGCAGAACGCCGTCGTGCTGGACGACCTGGACGCCGTCTGCGAGACCATCGCGCTGACCGTCGGCCTCGGCGAGCAGGCCGTCGACCTGGACCAGGGCCTTCAGGACCTGGAGCGGGCCGGGTCGACGGCCACCGGCACGGTGTCGAAGGCGCTGGCCCGCCTCGGCGGCGGCCCGCGGGACCAGGTGTGCTCGCTGCCGGCCCCGTCGGCGCCGCCGTCGGCCCGGGGGGTCACCCGGCTGTGAACCACGTGACGGTGGTCGACCTCGGCTACGGCGACGCCGGCAAGGGCACCGTCGTGGACTGGCTGTGCGGGACCCGGCCGGTCCACACGGTGGTCCGCTTCAACGGGGGCGCGCAGGCGGCGCACAACGTCGTCCTGCGCGACGGGCGGCACCACACGTTCGCGCAGTTCGGGGCGGGAACGTTCCGCCCCGGGGTGCGGACCCACCTGGCGCGGCACGTGGTGGTGGACCCACTGGCCCTGGCCGCCGAGGCCGACCACCTCGCCTCGGTGGGAGTGCCCGACGCGCTCGACCGGCTCACGGTCGACGGGGAGGCGCTGCTGTCGACCCCGTACCACCGGGCCGCGAACCGGGCCCGGGAGCTGGCCCGGGGAGCCGACCGGCACGGTTCCTGCGGGCTGGGGGTGGGCGAGACCGTCGCATACGGCCTCGCCCACCCCGACGAGGCGCCACGGGTGGCGGACTGCCGCACCCCGGCGGTGCTGCGCCGCCGGCTCGCCGCGCTGCGCGACCGGCTGACCGCCGAGCTCGGCCCGCTGGACGCCCCGCCGGTGGAGGACTGCCTGCCCGCGTTCGGCGGGTTCGCCGACCGGGTGGCGATCGTCGACCGGGCGTACCTGGCCGGGGTGCTGCGCGCCGGGACCTGCGTCTTCGAGGGGGCGCAGGGGGTGCTGCTCGACGAGTGGCACGGCTTCCACCCGTACACGACGTGGAGCACCACCACGTTCACCAACGCCGACGCCCTGCTCGCCGAGGCGGGCCAGCCCGGCGCGGCCGAGCGGTTGGGCGTGTTGCGGATCGCGACCACCCGACACGGCCCCGGGCCGCTGGTGACCGAGGATCCGGCGCTGCCGCTGGCCGACCCGCGCAACCCGACCAACCCGTGGCAGGGGCGGTTCCGGTTCGGCCACTTCGATGCGGTCGCCCACCGGTACGCCCTGGAGGTGGCAGGCGGGGTCGACGGCCTCGCGCTCACCCACCTGGACCTGGCGGACCGGGGGCTGCGGATCTGCCGCCGCTACGACACCGCCGACCGGCTGGAGCCCGGCCCGCCCGGCGACCTGGACCGGCAGGCCGCGCTCACCGCCCGCCTGCTGGCGGCCCGCCCGGTGTACGACGACGGCCCGCCGGCCGACTGGCCCTCGGCGGTGGAGGAGGCGCTCGGCGTCCCGGTGGTGCTCACCTCCCGCTCGCCCACCTCCGAGGGCAAGGCGGTAAGGAAGGGCACCTTGTCAACGCCTTTTGTATAGGAAGGGCCCCTTCCTGACGGCGCGGCGGCAGAGCATGAGGGCATGCAGTCGGTGCTCGACCTGCTCCACGACACGGTCACCTCGCCATGGGTCTATCTGGTGATCTTCCTGGTAACCGCAGTGGACGCCGTCTTCCCGGCGGTCCCCGGCGAGACGGTCGTGGTCACCGCCGGGGTCTTCGCGGCGAGCGGGCAACCCGACCTGACCGCAGTGATCGTGGTGGCGGCGGTCGGCGCGCTGGCCGGCGACAACCTGTCGTACGCCATCGGCCGGGGCGGCGGCGCGCAGCGGCTGGCCCGGCTGCCGGCGGAGAGCCGCCGACGGAGCGGATCGGAGTGGGCCCGCCGGGCGGTGGACCGGCGCGGCGGCGTCATCCTCATGACCGCCCGGTACGTGCCCGGCGGGCGCACGGCCGTGACCCTGACGATGGGCGCCGTGCGGTACCCGCTGCGGTCGTTCCTGCTCTTCGACGCCCTGGCCACGGGATCCTGGGCGGTCTACTGCGGGCTGCTCGGCTACTTCGGCGGGCTGGCCTTCGAACGGAATCCCGTCGCGGGTGTGCTGGTGGGCGTCGGGCTGTCGGTCGCGATCACCGGGCTGCTGGAGGCGATCCGCCAGCTGCGGCGCCGCGCCCACCGCCGCGCCGCCGGCCGGTAGCCGCGCCGCCTCCGGCGCCGAGACGTGCCGCAGCCACGAGCGCGCCGCCCGCCGCGGATCTGCGGCGGGCGGCGCGGTTGGCGCGTGATGTCAGGAGATAACCACGTTGCTGTAGTAGTAGCGCAGAATCGCCTGGTAGTTGTAGCCCGCGTTCGCGAGATCACGCGAGCCGTACTGCGACATCCAGTCCCCGGTCACCCAGCCACCGCACGCGGTCGTGGTCGCGCAGTAGTGCGCCCGCAGGATGTTGCCGCTCCGGGTCATCCGGGTCGACCAGGTGCTGTCCACCGCGGAGGACGTCGACGCCTGCGCCGACGACGGCCGGTAGACCTGGTCGGCGGTGTCGTCACGGACGTCGTAGCACTGTCCGCCGGAGGTCTTCCGGGTCGAGTGCAGCGCCCAGTACCAGCCGTAGCTCTTGACGGCTACGGCACCGGCCTGCAGCGAGGCGTTCGGCCAGCTCGTCACCCACTCGTTCGGGAGGACGTTCTTGACGTACGTCTTGAAGTCGACCCGGTCGACTCGCCCGAGACCCACCCGGTAGACGAGGATGGTGCTCGGCAACTTGCTGTTGGTGCCGTCGGTGGTGCAGCCCGTCGGCCCGCCCGTGCCCAGCAGCTCGTGCGAGGCGTTGTTGTTCTTCAGTGTGGCGTTGAGGTTGCCCGACGCCCCGGACGCGAAGTCCTGGCTCGCACCAGCGAAGTTGCTGTTGAAGTAGACCCGCACGGTCTTCCCGGTACGGTTCCACACCGACGCGGCGTTGTTCTTCACGCACACGCCCTGGCCGCTGCCGGCACCCTTGAACTCGTAGCACGACGGCTGAGTCGTGCCGTAGTCGCCGAGCGAATCAGTGAAGTCCGAGATCGAGCCGGCCTGGTTGCTGTTGTAGTAGTAGCAGAACTCGCCGCTGTCGCAGGCCCCGTCGCGGCCGGCGGCGGACGCCGTGCCCGGCGCCACCGCGACGCCGGCGAGCGCCACCACCAGGACGGCCAGAATGCCCGGAACTCTTCTAAGGATGTTCATTCGCGGCCGCCGATCAGAAGTGGAGCATCTGCTGGAAGTTGGCCTGGGCCCTGCTCAGGTGCACGTGCGAGCGCATGCCGGGTCACCAGCCGCTCGGGACGTAGGCCCAGCCCAGGTAGTCGGACCGACTCCGGAACGAGTTGGTCTGGTAGACGCTCGGTCCGGTGCTGATGGCGCTGTTGCCGCCGATGGAGAGCATGACGTGCCCGGCATACGTGGTGGACGTGAAGAACACCGCCGTTCCGGCAGGCGGCACCGAGCCGGTGTGAATACGCCCGTTGCTCTTCTGCCAGTTGTAGTGCGTGAGCGCCGTGGCGAACCGGCCGCTGGTGCCGAACGCCCGCTCGACGAACAGCTCGCACTGGTTGTTCCAGTCGGTGTGCCCGATCCGCGCCCTCGCGAACGCGACAGCCTCGGCCGCGCGCGGGTCGGCCGGGTAGGTGCCGTCGCCGGAGCCGACGATTTCGTGCGAGGCGTTGTTGTTCTTCAGTGTGGCGTTGAGGTTGCCCGACGCCCCGGACGCGAAGTCCTGGCTCGCACCAGCGAAGTTGCTGTTGAAGTAGACCCGCACGGTCTTCCCGGTACGGTTCCACACCGACGCGGCGTTGTTCTTCACGCACACGCCCTGGCCGCTGCCGGCACCCTTGAACTCGTAGCACGACGGCTGAGTCGTGCCGTAGTCGCCGAGCGAATCAGTGAAGTCCGAGATCGAGCCGGCCTGGTTGCTGTTGTAGTAGTAGCAGAACTCGCCGCTGTCGCAGCTTCCGTCCCGGGCCGCCGCCGACGCCGGCGAGGCGACGGCCAGGATGGAGGTGGTCATGGCGAGCGCGGCGCCGAAGATGGCGAGGCTCTTGCGGATGTTCATGGTGTCCTCTCCTGGACATTGAGCGATGGTTGGTGGATCGGATCGGGTGCGGGTCACTGCCCGCGCTGGTACTGCTCCCAGGTTTTGATCGGAATCCGGGGACCGTCGTCCGGGCCTTGGTCGGCCAGGCCGTTCATGCCGAGGTAGTAGTCGCCGACCTGGTGCTGCGCCTGGCTGGACAGGTCCGTGTCGTTGATCGCCGCGGCGTGGATGTGCCACGGCCAGTCGCCCTGACTCGGGTTACGGACCCAGGCGGCGAAGCCGACCTGGCGCAGAGCCCGGACGACGGCGGTGCGCTTGGCCGCGGTCATGCCGGTGACCGCGATGTCCACCACACCCCCGCCGTCGTGCGTACCGGCCGAGGTCGGGTCGCCCCCGACGTTGTACGAGCCCTGCTCGAGCACCAGGGTGTGACCGAGCAGGCACTGGGCCTCGGCCAGCATCGCCTGGGTACGGGCGTCGACGACGTACCCGTCACGCTGGACCTTCGCGCCCGGGCCGATCGTGTTGCCGACGGTGTACCGGTCCTGCCCGAGCCTCGTCAGCGACGTCGTGCCGGGCAGCCCGTTCGCGGCCAGGCCGGTGTAGCCGAGCGAGCGCTGGTAGGCCGCGTACGCCGAGACGGTCATGGTGCCGAAGTAGCCGTCGACCCACTGCGCGTTCAGCAGGTTCTGGGCTTGGAGCGCCTTCTCGACGGCGAGCACGGAACTCTTCGCCCCCGGGGTCAGGGTGTCGTCGGCACGGCGGGGGTCGATCTGGGCGGCCAGGACGGTGGCCTCCATGTCCACGACGGGGCTCGCGGCCGTGGTGACGGTCCGCTGCGCTGTGGCACCGGGTGTCGCCGCCCACGCGTGGGCCGGGACGCCGCTGGCCACGCACACGGCGGCGAGCCCGACGGCTAACCAGGGAAGGCGCATGGTCGATCCTCCTCGTAGGTAGTGAGTCGCGTTCGGAACGAACATCACTCTGCGAGAAGGGGTCTGCTGTTCGGTACCCCCGCTGTCCTGTCAGATCCGTCAGACCGTCATTGACCTCGATAGATGCGGTGTTGTCAGTTTGGGTGGCAACCGGGACTGACATCGAGCGTTCGCGCCCTGACACCGGTCGGGGCGACCCGGGACCCGGAAAACCGACCGGGGCGGCGGCTCTGCGGGCCTGACCGCGGTTGCCGCCAGGCGTGCTCAGGCGGTGACGTTGACCATGAAGTAAATCGGCCGGCGGCTGGGAAAGTAGGCCTGCCCGTGCTCGTCTACTATCTTCCAGCCGACCCAGCACTTCCCGGGGCGGCTCGGGGCGGTGACCGGAACACTGATCATCACCTGCTCGCCGGGCGGCGTGTCGCCGATCGGCACCCGATCCGGCACCCGGCAACCGTCATCGTCACCGTTGGGGTTCATCCGCGCCAGGAAGCGGTTGTGCCAGTCGACCGATCCCACGTTCGCGAGCGCCCACACCACGTCGAAGTGGGAGTTCACCTTCACCCGCGTACCGTCGGGGTGGGTGACGTCGGCGACGAACTGGCTCGAGTCCCCGGGAATCAACGCGTCCGAGAACCCTGCCGATGACGGCGACGCCGTCACGGCGCCGGAGCCGTCCGGGGACGACCGGCCGCGGACGGTGGCGCCCAGGACGGCGACCAGCACCACGACCACCGCCGCCGCCGCAGCGGCGGGCCACCGCAACCGGTGCCGTCGCGCACCCGTGACCTCGTCCTCCTCCGCCGCCTGCGGGTGCTCCGCGGCACGCAGCGCGCGCTGGCCCTCCGGCACGAGGTCCGAAGACGCGACGACGCCGGACACGACGGGCCTGCCAGCCGCCGGAGTGTCCATGGCGTGGAACGTCTCAGCGGACACGACGCCGGTCGTCATTGTGGCTACAGTGCCCGGAGCTCTACCCGCGGCCGGGGAATCGGTGCTGACCGGCGTCAGGTCGCCGTCCGGGACGGCGTGGACTGTCACCGGGCGCTGAGCGTCTTCCCATCGGCGCCGCCACTGGACCTCGTCCGCCTCGCAAGCCCGGACGAACTCGCGCGTGGTCTCCCACGAGGGAAACCTGGTCCCGGCGGCAGCCTCGTGCAGCGTCGTGTGCGAGATCCGGCCCGACCATCCAGCCATCTTCCGGAATGACGGGTTGCCCACGGCGGCCCGCAGTATCCGCAGCTGTTCGGCGAACCTTTCGGCCGCCATGCCATCCTGAATCGACTCACCGGCAGCACGCTGGTCTTCCATTCATCCCCCATGTCAGACGCGTCGTCAGGCGTTGCCAGAGCGTGTAAGAGGTACCGAACGGGCCTCGGCGGCCATCATCGTGATGGATGACGATACCGGGCGCGACGGTCCCGGTACATTGAAGGAGGTCATTGATAAAACGAGTCCGGGTCCGGCGCGGCCAGACCGCCGGCCAGCTCCAGCAGGAACGGCACCGCGTACGCCGACGCCTCGTAGCGGGCGCCCTGGTGGAAGATGTCGGCGAACCGGTCGCCGAGGGCGGTCTTCCCCGCCTTCGGGTCGGGCGAGCGCAGGGCGCGGAGCTGGCCGGGCACATCGCCGGCCGAGCCGTAGGCGTGGCCGGGCCGGGGCCGGTCGATATCGTCGAGTCCGTCGAACACGCCGCCCGTCCTCGCCCGGCCCGCCGACGGTCCCGCCGGGCTACTGCTGCGGCGGACGCCAGGTGCTGCCGCGCAGGAGCTGGTCGGCGCCGAGCCAGGCGACGTTCATCATCCGGGTGGCGGTCTTCTCCGGATCGGCCCCGGGATGGTCGGCGAGCCAGTCGGCCAGCGACTCGCTCGCGCCGACCAGGGCGTACGCGACGACCTCCAGGTCGGTGCCGCTCACCTCGCGCCCCCGGGCGCGCAGCGCGTGGTCGAGCATCCCGGCGACCACCTCGACGAGCCTGGCCCGCATGGCGGCCAGCTCCCCGGCGAACGGCTGCGAGCCCCGGGCCTGCCGGTAGAGCACCGCCCAGCCGTCCCGGTGCGCCCCGACGAAGCCGAAGAACGCCCGCAGCCCGCGCCAGAGCCGCTCGTCGGCGTCCAGGTCCGGGACGGCGGCCCCGGCAATGGCCTCCATCATCCGGGTGCCCTCGCGGTGCAGGCAGGCGACGAAGAGCTCCTCCTTCGTGCCGAGGTATGCGTAGACCATGGGCTTGGAGATGCCGGCGGCCTCGGCGATCTCGTCCATGCTGGCCGCGTGGAAGCCGCGCCGGGAGAAGACCCGGACGGCCGCGTCGAGCATCTGCTGCTCGCGTACGGCCCGGGGCAGGCGCTTGAAGGTGGGGGTGCTGGACACCTTGCGAGCATACCTACTCATGCGTAAGGTTACGCTTGAGTAACCATTCGCCGCCCGAGAGGTGCATCTCCCATGACCGACTTCGACCCGGCCAACTTCGCCAACTACGGCCCGAAGGAGTTCGCCCAGCTGGTCAAGTCCACCCCCGACGACAAGATCGCCGAGGTGATGTCCGGCGACCTGCGCGGCAAGGTCCTGAGCGAGGTCTTCGGCCGGATGCCCTCGCTGTTCCGCGCCGACCGGGCCGGCGCCACCAACGCGGTGATCCACTGGAACATCACCGGCCGCCCCGACGGTGGCACCGACACGTACGAGATCGCCATCGCCGACGGCGCCTGCGCGGTCAACGAGACCCCGCAGCACGACCCGAAGCTGAGCCTCACCATGGGCCCGGTCGAGTTCCTGAAGATCGTCTCCGGCGGGGCCAACCCGGTCATGCTGTTCATGACGGGCAAGCTGAAGGCCAAGGGCGACCTGGGCCTGGCCGCCAACATCGCCAACCTGTTCGACATCCCCAAGGCCTGACATGGCCGAGTTCTCGCTCGACCTGAACGAGGAACAGCGGGACCTGCGGGACTGGGTGCACGGCTTCGCCGCCGAGGTCGTGCGCCCGGCCGCCGCCGAGTGGGACGCCCGGGAGGAGACCCCCTGGCCCGTCATCCAGGAGGCGGCGAAGGTCGGCCTGTACGGCTTCGAGTTCCTCGCCACCTGCTGGGCCGACCCCACCGGCCTGTCCCTCCCGATCGCCAGCGAGGAGCTCTTCTGGGGCGACGCCGGCATCGGCCTGGGCATCTTCGGCACCTCCCTCGCGGTGGCCGCCATCTACGGCGCGGGCACCCCCGACCAGCTCGTCGAGTGGGTCCCGCAGTGCTTCGGCGACGTCGACTCACCCGCCGTCGCGGCGTTCTGCACCACCGAGCCGGAGGCCGGCTCCGACGTCAGCGCGATGCGCACCCGGGCCGTCTACGACGAGGCCACCGACGAGTGGGTGCTGCGCGGGCAGAAGGCGTACGCCACCAACGGCGGGATCGCCGGGGTGCACGTCGTCACCGCCTCGATCGACCCGGAACTCGGCTCGCGCGGCCAGGCCGCGTTCGTCGTACCGCCGGGCACCGCCGGGTTGAGCGCCACCCGGAAGCTGCGCAAGCTCGGGCTGCGCGCCTCGCACACGGCGGACGTCTTCCTCGACGACGTCCGGGTGCCGGGCCGCTGCCTGCTCGGCGGGCGGGAGGCCCTGCTGGAACGGCTCGACCGGGCCCGCTCCGGCCAGCGCGCCTCCGGCCAGGCCGCGATGCGCACCTTCGAGCTGTCCCGGCCCACCGTCGGCGCGCAGGCGCTCGGCGTGGCCCGGGCCGCCTACGAGTACGCCCTCGACTACGCGAAGGACCGGGTCCAGTTCGGCCGGCCGATCATCGAGAACCAGGCCGTCGCGTTCGCGCTGGCCGACATGAGGATGGAGATCGACGCGGCCCGGCTGCTGGTCTGGCGGGCCTCCTGGATGGGCCGCAACAACCGCCCGTTCACCGCCGGCGAGGGCTCGATGTCCAAGCTCAAGGCCGGCGAGGTGGCCGTGTCGGTCACCGAGAAGGCGGTCCAGCTGCTCGGCGGGGCCGGCTTCCTGCGGGACCACCCGGTCGAGCGCTGGTACCGGGACGCGAAGATCTACACCATCTTCGAGGGCACCTCGGAGATCCAGCGGCTGGTCATCTCCCGGGCCATCTCCGGCGTGCACATCCGCTGACCCACCGACAGAGCACCCTCGCACCACCACGCGCGACCACCGCGCCGGCCCCTCGTCACCGAGGGCACCGGCACGGTGGAGACCGGTAACGGAGGGCCCGCGAGCAGGGCGTGGCCGGCCCCCCGGAAACACCGGCGGCACAGGACCGACCAGACACGCCCGGCGAGGAGCCCCAGGCGGGGCCCCGCACCTCCGAAGGAGGCCGCGCATGGACCTGCCGTTCGTCGTCGCCACGCTGACCCGACGGGGCCTACTCACCCCGGGCCGGCCGATCCGAATCGCCTCCCAGCTCGGCGCGCTGCGCAGGTGGGGTTGGAGCCTCGCCGGCGAGCTGCGCCAGGCAGCCGCCCGGGACCCGGGCCGCACCGCCGTCGTCGACGAGCTGGGCGCCGAGCTGACGTACCGGGACCTGCTGGACCGGGCCGAGCGGCTGGCGAAGTCGCTGCGCGGCGTGCTCGGCGTCCAGGCCGGGGACCGGATCGGGCTGCTCTGCCGCAACCACCCCGGGATGATCGAGGCCATGGTTGCCACCACCCTGCTCGGCGCGGACGCGGTGCTGGTCAACTCCGGGCTCTCCGCCGCGCAGCTCGCCACCGTCGCCGAGGAGCAGGCGCTCAAGGTCCTGGTGCACGACGCCGAGTTCGCCGACCGGCTCCCCGGCCTCCCCGCCGAGCTGCACCGGGTCGACGAGGCCCGGCAGGAGGCGTTGGTCGCGGGGGCGCAGCCCGGCGACCTCCGGCCGCCGCCGCGCGACGGCCGGACCATCGTGCTCACCTCCGGCACCACCGGCGCGCCCAAGGGGGCCCGCCGGCCCACCCCGCACGGCTTCGGCCCGCTGGTGTCCATCATCGACCGCATCCCGCTGCACGTCCGGCACACCGTGCTGATCGCCGCACCGCTGTTCCACACCTGGGGGTACGCCGCCCTCCAGGTCTGCTTCGCCCTGCGGGCGACCATCGTGCTGCACCGCCGCTTCGACCCGGCCGCCACGCTGGACGCGCTGGCGGCGCAGCGCTGCGACGCCATGTTCGCGGTGCCGGTGATGGTGCAGCGGCTGATGGAGGTGCCCCCGCCCAACCGGAGGCCGCCGCTGAAGGTGGTCGCGGTCAGCGGTTCCGCGCTGCCCGGCGGGCTGGCCACGAAGTTCATGGACGCCTACGGCGACGTCCTCTACAACCTGTACGGCTCCACCGAGGTCTCCTGGGCGTCCATCGCGGGCCCCGCCGACCTGCGACGGGCCCCCACCACCGCCGGCCGGCCACCGTACGGCACCCGGCTGCGGATCCTCGACGAGGAGGGTCGACCGGTCCTCGACGGCCGGGTCGGCCGGATCTTCGTGGGCAACGAGATGCTGTTCGAGGGCTACACCTCGGGGGCGGGACGGGAGAGCCGGGACGGGCTGCTGGACACCGGCGACCTCGGCCGGGTCGACGCCGAGGGACTCCTCTTCGTCGACGGGCGAGCCGACGACATGATCGTCTCCGGCGGGGAGAACGTCTTCCCGTCCGAGGTGGAGGACCTGATCGCCCGGCTCCCCCAGGTCCGGGAGGCTGCCGTCATCGGCGTGCCGGACCCGGAGTACGGCCAGCGACTGGCCGCGTTCCTCGCCCTGCACCCCGGTGAGACGCTGGACCCGGAGGCGGTCCGCGAGTACGTCCGGCACTACCTGGCCCGGTTCTCCGTGCCCCGGGACGTGGTCTTCGTGAAGTACCTGCCGCGCAACGCCACCGGCAAGGTACTCAGCCGCGAGCTACGCCGCTACTACGGCTGACGGGCTCTCCCCCGGCCGCGCCACCAGCACGGCTGAGGGGCTCTCCCCCGGCCGTCGACCGGGCACACCAGGGACTCACCCGAGCCGACGACCGGGGTGCGCCGGGGGACTCTCCCGGATGCCCCGGGATCGCCCGGCGGGCAGGCTCGACAGCATGAAGATCACGAATCGCCGGACCGTCCTCGTCGCCACGGCGCTCGGCGCCCTGCTGGCCGTCACCGCCCCCGGCGCGGTCGCCGCCGCCCCCCGCACCACCGACGCCTCCGCCCCCGGCTCCGTCGCCGTGGCTGCCGGCTCCGTGGCTGCCGGCTCCGTGGGAGCCGGGACGGCGGCGCTCGGCCGGGGCGGCGCCGACTGCCGGCCCGGTACCCTCGACCCCGGCCCCCTCTGGGCGGCCATCGCCGGCCTACCCAGCGCCGACGCGACCAGCGCCCAGGTGCGGATCACCACCCCGGAGGGCTGCTGGACGGGCACCAACGGCGTACGGGACCTGCGCGCCCAGGCCCCGGTGCCGCCGCACGCGCGGTTCCGGGTGGGCAGCGCAACCAAGGTCTTCACCGCCGCCCTGGTGCTCCAGCTCGCCGCCGAGGGGCGGGTCGACCTGAACGGACCGGTGCAGGGATACCTGCCCGGCCTGCTGCCCGCCGACTACCCGACCGTGACCGTCCGCCAGCTGCTCAACCACACCAGCGGCATCCCCAGCCCGAACGTGCCGAGCGACATCGAGTGGCAGCTCGCCCACCGGTACGACCGCTGGACCCCCGAGCAGATCATCCGGCTCGGGCTGGACAACCCGCGCGAGTTCTCCCCCGGCGAGAAGCAGCACTACACCAACATGGGCTACATCGTCGCCGGCCTGCTGGTCGAGAAGGTCACCGGCCACTCGTACGAGGCGGAGCTGGACCGGCGGATCGCCCGGCCGCTCGGCCTGCGGGACACGTACGCGCCGGGCGACGACCCGCGCATCCGCGGCCCGCACGCGCACGGCTACCAGGCGGTGGTCCGCGGCGGGGCGACCGAGCTGGTGGACGCGACCACCTGGAGCCAGACCTTCACCCCGGCCTCCGGGAACGTCATCTCCAGCCTCGCCGACCTGGACACCTTCATCACGGCGCTGTTCACCGGCCGGGTGGTGCCGGAGCCTCAGCTCACCGAGATGTTCACCCTCCCGCAGGTGGACGACGTCGAGGGCGGGCCGGCCCGGTACAGCGCCGGGCTGACCGCCATGTCGCTGCCGAACGGCGAGACCCTCTGGGCCAAGACCGGCTCCCGGTTCGGCTACCTGACCGCCGTGGCATCGACCCGGGACGGCCGGTTCCGGGTGGAGTACTCGATCACCGCGACGAACGCCAAGGGCGAGGAGCTGAGCGCCACCGCCCAGGCTGTCATCGGCGCCGCCCTCGGCATGGCCTGACCCACGCCCGCCGATCGTCCGACGGCCCCGGCCGACCCACGGATCACGGATCACGGATCACGGATCACGGATACAGGGTCAGGCCGGGTGCCCGGGCGATCGCGGCAAGCTGTTCCACGGTGAGCAGGGGCTCTTCGGCAGTCTTCGAGGGCCGCATCTGGTTGCCGACCGGCTCAAACCGGGAGTTGTTGGTGACGGTGAGCACCGAGGTGCCGTCCGGCCGCAGCAGCACCACCCGCAGCTGCCGCTGACCCGGCCCCGCGACCATGCTGCTGACCACTGCGGCCGAACCGTCCGGGTAGTTGACGACCTCGCAGTCGTCCGGCTCGGGCGCATGTCGGCAGTCGGGCGCGGCCTCGTCCGTGGCCGTCGGCATCACCCGGAGCAGGAAGGCACCGGACTCCTCGCCCCGCCGGACCGTCCCGTCCAGCATGTACTCCCGGTAGCGGGGGTGGTACTGGAACTGCGGTTCGGAGCAGCCCTTCAGCGCCGGGTCGATCCGCACCCCGTTGGGCAGTAGGGCCGGCAGCGCGTCCCGGAGCGCCCCGGTCAGTCGGGCGACCCCGGCCCCGGGTGCCTCCGTCGGCCGGGCACGGACCGTGTCGTGCGACTGCAGGGGCGGCAGGGGCCCGCTGGTCTGCGGGGTCACCCCGGCACACATTGGCACGGGGGCCGAAGGGGCCCCGGTGGGCAGGCTGAGCACCGGCAGGGTGATCGCGTGGGGCGGGCCTCCGGCCGCCAGCGCCGGCACCACTGCCACCGCGGCGACGGCAGCCGCGACGCCGATGCCGCTCCATGCCCAAGACCGGTGCCGGCGACGCCGCCGCTCGGCGCTGATCAGGTGCTCCACGTCGATCCGGGTCGCCGGCGGGTCAGCCGCGGCGGCATGCAGTTGGGACGTGATCTCATCCATCGGCGCGTACCCCCTCGTGGGTGGCCGGCACGCCGACGAGGCGGCCCCGCAGCGCCTCGATGGCCCGCGCGGCCTGACTCTTCACGGTTCCGGTGGTGCAGCCCAGTTCCCGGGCCGTCTCCTCGACCGAGAGGTCGCAGAAGTAGCGCAGCACCAGGACGGCCCGCCGTCGGGCCGGCAGCTCGGCCAGCAGGGCGAGAATGGTCAGCCGGTCCGCGGCCCCGTCGGTCGCCGACCGCACTGCGCCGTCCGGCACGTCCGCCCAGGCTGCCTCCCGCCGCCACGGCCGGCGGCGCTCGTCCAGCCAGACCCGCAGCAGGACGCGCCGGGCGTACGCGTCCGGGTTGTCCATCGCGGACACCCGTCGCCAGTGCCGCAACAGCCGGACCAGCGCCATCGACACCAGGTCGTCCGCCATGTGCCAGTCGCCGCAGAGCAGGTACGCCGTACGACGCAGCGGATTCAGCCGCGACGCGACGTACTCGCGGTAGCCCTCGATGTCGGCAGGCAATCCGCCACCCCCTCACCTCACCGGTCAAACGGAGGTGAGGGGGACGGGGGTTGCCTGGTCAGCGGGGAATTGTGATCCGGCCGTCGACCGCCGCGGCGGCGATGTCGGTGCGGTGGTGCGAGCCGGCCAACCCGATGCCGCCGACCAGCGCGTACGCGGCGTCCCGCGCGGCGGCGAGGGTGGGGCCGGTGGCCGTACCGCAGAGGACCCGGCCGCCCGCGGAGAGCAACGCGCCGTCGGCGGCCCGGCGGGCGGTGCCCGCGTGGATCACGCCCGGACGGTCGGCGCCGGTGATCACGTCGCCGGTGCGCGGGGTGCCCGGGTAGTTGTCGGCGGCCACCACCACCGTCACCGCCGCGCCGTCACGCCAGCGCAGCGGCGGGTGCGTGGCCAGCGTGCCGGTCGACGCCGCGTGCAACAGGCCGCCGAGCGGGGTCTCCAGCAGGGCGAGGACGACCTGGGTCTCCGGGTCGCCGAAGCGGGCGTTGAACTCGATCACCCTGTGCCCGTCGGCGGTCATCGCCAGGCCCACGTAGAGCAGGCCGGCGAACGGGGTGCCCCGGCGGCGCATCTCCGCCAGAGTCGGGTGGACGACGTCGGCCATCACCTCGTCGACCAGGCCGGACGGTGCCCAGGGCAGCGGCGCGTACGCCCCCATGCCGCCGGTGTTCGGGCCGGAGTCGCCGTCGCCGACCCGCTTGAAGTCCTGCGCGGGCAGCAGCGGCACCGCCGCCTCGCCGTCGGTGACCACGAAGAGGGAGACCTCGGGGCCGGCCAGGTACTCCTCGACGACGACCCGGCCGCACTCCTGTGCGTGTCGCAGCGCGGCGGCCCGGTCGTCGGTGACGACGACCCCCTTGCCGGCGGCCAGCCCGTCGTTCTTCACCACGTACGGCGGGCCGAACTCGTCCAGCGCTGCGGCGGTGGACGCCCCGTCGGTGCAGGTGTACGCCCGGGCGGTCGGCACGCCGGCGGCGGTCATCACGTCCTTGGCGAACGTCTTCGAGCCCTCCAACTGGGCGGCCTCGGCGGACGGCCCGAACGCGGCGATGCCCTTGGCGCGCACGGCGTCGGCGACCCCGGCGACCAGCGGCCCCTCGGGACCGATCACCACCAGGTCGACGCCGGTCTCCACGGCCAGCGCGGCGACGGCGGCGGGGTCGGCTACGTCCACCGCCCGCAGCTCGGCCACCCCGGCAATCCCCGGGTTACCGGGTGCCGCGATCAGAACCTCGACGGACGGGTCCGCAGCGAGCCCGAGCGCGAGCCCATGCTCCCGCCCCCCACCACCCAAAAGAAGTACGCGCACGCCAACGAACCCTACCCACCCCTCCCCTCCCCCTCCCCCTCCCCTCCCCCCGCCTCGCCCCCTCCCACCCCCACCTCGCCACGTTGATCAAGAGGTTTCTGTCAGATCAGAGGTCAAAGTTGACGCAAACCTCTTGATCACCGGGGCGAGGTGGGGGCGTGGGGGCGTGGGGGCGTGGGGGCGTGGGGGCGTGGGGGCGTGGGGGCGTGGGGGCGTGGGGGCGTGGGGCGTGGGGGCGTGGGGGCGTGGGGGCGTGGGGGCGTGGGGGCGTGGGGGCGTGGGGGCGTGGGGGCGTGGGGCGTGGGGGCGTGGGGCGTGGGGGCGTGGGGGCGTGGGGGCGTGGGGGCGTGGGGGCGTGGGGGCGTGGGGGCGTGGGGGCGTGGGGGCGTGGGGGCGTGGGGCGTGGGGGCGTGGGGGCGTGGGGGCGTGGGGGCGTGGGGGCGTGGGGGCGTGGGGCGTGGGGGCGTGGGGGCGTGGGGCGTGGGGGCGTGGGGGCGTGGGGGCGTGGGGGCGTGGGGGCGTGGGGAGGGGCGGGGTGGGGGTGGGGTGGGTTAGGGGTGGGAGGACATTGCCTGGCGGACTGTCCACGGGATGTAGTCCGGGCGGAGAGTGTCGGCCCAGGTGAAGCGGAGGATTCGCCAGCCCGCGTTGACCAGACGGTTCTGCCGGCGGCGATCGGCGAACAGTGCATCCGGCGCGCCGTGCAGGCCGCCGCCGTCGGCCTCGGCGATCAGCCGCGCGGCGCGCCAGCCCAGGTCGCCGATGCCGAGAAGGTGGCCGTCCTCGTCACGGACCTCGAGTTGCAGCTCGTCCGGAGGGACCCCGCCATCGCTGCACCTGAGCCGCGACCGGGTCTCCAACGGCGACTGCGCCCGGCCGTCCGCCTCGCCGAGATGCCCCCGGGCGGCCACGGCGCCCCGGCGCCCTCGAAGGAGCGTCGGCACCATCGCCAGGTCCTCCGCCGTGACAAGCCCAGCGTTCAGAGCCGAATCAAGCACGGACACGGCCGGGTACCGGTCCTGCCGAAGGATCACGTCCGTTACCGTACGCAGTGGAGTTGTCACGGGAATGCCGGCCACGCTGACGACGTCACCGGCGGCCATGGTCAGTTGGTGGACCACGAGCGAGGGATCGCCGGGCCGCTGCGGTCGGGGCTGGTCCACCGGCACGGAGACGTGGACGGCAGGGCTTCGGCGCAGGCCGGCGATGCCGTGCAGCTCCAACGCCGTGTCGAGGACCGCGAAGGCTCCCGGCCCCAGGCTCGCCACCGCCGCCCGGATACGAGCCCGGCTGGCCACCGGGCCGAGCTCCCCGTACGGCGCGAAGCAACCACGCGCCAGCCGCGTCCACCGGCCGGAGCGCCAGAGGTGCCGGATCTGGTCCCTGCTGAGTCCGGCCGCCAGCGCCTGGGCTGTGGTGACCATCCCGTCCTGCCCGGCGGCGACCTGCCTGATGAGTTCGAGCGGCATCACCGCCCCACCCTCACCCCGAACCCGCAAACACCTCCACCCCTGTGGACAACCCTGTGGATAACCCGAGGAATCTAGGCGTTGATCAAGAGGTTTGCGTCAGCTGCGGGCGCAATCGTGACGCAAACCTCTTGATCAACGCAGCAGGGCTGGGTGGGGCGGTGGGGTGGGGGTTAGGGGAGGAGGGGGTGGCGGGTTACGTTTTCTTCGCGGCCGGGGCCTACGCCCACCACGCTGACGCGGGTGCCGCAGATCTCCTCGATGCGGGCGATGTAGCGTCTCGCGTTCTCCGGGAGTTCGGCCTCGGTCCTCGCCTTGGTGATGTCCTCCCACCAGCCGTCGAGCTCCTCGTAGATCGGAGTCGCGTGGTGGAACTCGGTCTGCGTCATCGGCATGTCGTCGAAGCGCTCGCCGTTGATCTCGTACCCGACGCAGATCGGCACCTTGGGCAGGCCGGTCAGCACGTCCAGCTTGGTGACGACCAGGTCCGTGACACCGTTGAGGCGGCAGGAGTACCGGGCGACGACGGCGTCGAACCAGCCGCACCGGCGCTCCCGGCCGGTCGTCGTGCCGTACTCGTGGCCGACCTTGCGCAGGTGCTGGCCGTTGTCGTCGAACAACTCGGTCGGGAACGGGCCGGAGCCCACCCGGGTGGTGTACGCCTTGCTCACCGCGATGACCTTGTTGATCGCGGTCGGCGGGATGCCGGCGCCCACGCACGCCCCGCCCGCCGTCGGGTTCGACGAGGTCACGAAAGGATACGTGCCGTGGTCCATGTCGAGCATGGTGGCCTGGGCGCCCTCCAGCAGGACCGTCTCGCCCCGGTCGAGCGCGTCCCAGAGCATCACCCGGGTCTCGGCGATGTACGGCTTGAGCCGCTCGGCGTACTCCAGGTACTCCTCGACAGTCGCCTCGACGTCGATCGCCTTGCGGTTGTACACCTTGAACAGGATCTGGTTCTTCTCGCGCAGCGCGAGTTCCAGCTTCTTGCGCAGGATGCCCGGGTCGAGCAGATCCTGGAGCCGGATGCCCATCCGGGCGACCTTGTCCCCGTACGCCGGGCCGATGCCCCGGCCGGTGGTGCCGATCCGGGAGCTGCCGAGGTAGCGCTCCACCACCAGGTCCAGGGCCCGGTGGTGCGGCATGATCAGGTGCGCGTCGCCGGAGATCCGCAGCCGGGACACGTCCACCCCACGCTCGGCGAGGCCGTCGATCTCGGTCAGCAGCACCTTCGGGTCGACCACCACACCGTTGCCGATGATGATCATCGCGCTCGGTGAGAGCGCGCCGGACGGCATCAGGTGCAGCGCGTACTTCTGCCCGTCAGGGGTGATCACCGTGTGGCCGGCGTTGTTGCCGCCGGAGTAGCGCACTACGTAGTCGACCCGCTCACCCAGCAGGTCGGTAACCTTGCCCTTGCCCTCATCGCCCCATTGAGCACCGAGGAGCACGATCGCTGGCATCTTTTCCGCCTCCAGAAGGCTCGGGTGCCAGGTGGCGACCGGTCGGCGAGCCCGGGGTGTCAGGCTAACAAGAGGTCACGGCGGGTCCGGCAGGGGTTCGTCGAGAGTCAGGAGAATCTTTCGTGTACGACGTGGTGCTGCTCACCCTCGGCTCGGAGCGTGACGCTCCCGGTGGGGGCTGCGGCAGTGACGGAGCCTGCTGCGGCGGCACCACCGGGGACGCCCCCGAGCGGGCCGAGGAACGGTGCGAGACCCCCCGCGTGCCGGTGCTGGCCTGCGCGGACGCGCTGACCGCCCGAGGCGCCCGGGTGGAGACCATCACCGCCCGCTCGGACGCAGAGATCGACGAGGTGCTGGCGCGGCTCGACGGCCCACCCCGCCCCGACGGGCTCACCTGGCCGGATCCCGACTCGAAGACCCGGCTGGTCGTCGCCACGGCCAGAGACAGCCAGTTGCGGGCCGTCGTGCGCCGGCTCGTCCGGCGGTACGCCCCACCGCCCAGCCGCCGCCCCGCCGACCTGCCCGGGAACCGTACGGTGCCGGATCTGCCGCCGGTAGGCGTACTCCCGCTCGATCCGGCCCGGGGCGGCGGGCAGCGTGACCTGGCGGCGCAGCTCGGCCTGCCGCGCGACCCGGCGGCCGTGGCCGCCGCGATCCTGGACGGCACCCCCCGCCGGCTCGACCTGCTGCGCAACGACGGCGGCTCGGTGACGCTGGACGGCGCGCTGCTCGGCGCCGCCGACGACGCCGGCCGGCCGCTGCACTGGCGGGGCCGGATCGAGGTCGACGACGCCGTGCTCTCGGCGGGCGACGACCCCATCCTGGCCTGCGCCATCGGCAACGCGGGCGGATACGCCCAGCTCGACGGCCTTCCCCTGCTCACCGCCGGAGACCCGACGGACGGCGTGGTCGAGGTCGCGGTGGCCGTTCCCGTGGTGACCCGCTCGGCGTTGGGCAGGAAGCGGGTGCGGTTCGAGGTACGCCGGGCGCGGGGGCGCGCGGTGGCCGTCATCCCGCGCGACGAGCGGGTGCCCTACCTCGACGACGGGGTCGAGGGGGAGCTGAGCCGGAAGCGGTCGTGGTGGACCGAGCCGGGTGCCTGGGCGGTCTGGACTGCCTGAAGAGCCCCTGCGGCGTTCCACCGGCAACACCCGCCCCGGGTACGGCCACCGTGCCGAGTAGGGCTGCGGGCTGGACGATCAGCCGGCACGCTGGGGGTGTCGGAGGGAGGGACTCCGGGGCGCGGACCGGCGGAGATCCGCATCGATGGCCGGCGGCTCGGCCCCGGGGCCTATCCTCGGCAGGAGGAATGGGGAGGAACCGTCGTGGACGACAACGCCGACCGGGTCCACGTACCCGGCCAGCAGCCGGCTCCGGAGCGGGACATCGAACCGCTCTGGCCGCCGGACCCGACCGATCCCGGGCCGACCGGCTCCGGCCCGGAGTGGGCCGTGGGTGCGCCGCCCCACCAGCCGACACCCGAGCAGGCGACACCCCTTTCACCGGTCCCCGGGCCGGGGCCTGACGCGCAGAGCGCATACCCGTCGTTGGCCGCCTCGCCGGCCGCGCGCCCCGGGGCGGGGCAGCGGGACGCGTACCCTCCCGCCGTCGCGCCGCAGGGCGGGTACCCAGCCACCGCCGGACCGCAGGGCGGGTACCCCGAGCCCGGACCGCAGGGCGGGTACCCGGCCACCGCCGGGCCGCAGGGCGGGCAGGCCGAGGTCGGCCAGGGCCACGGCCACGGGCGGAGCGCGCCGGGGCCCGGCGAATGGCCGGTGGACGGACCGGACGGATGGGCGCCGGTGCCGTCGGAGACCGCTTGGGCGCCGCCGTCCGTGGGCGGCGTGCCGGCCCCCCGGGTCGGGCAGCCGGCACCCGGTTCGGTGGATCTGCACCTGCCCTTCACCCTGGACCAGGCGGCCACCGCGCACCCGGCCCCGATCCCGGCCCGTCGGCCGGTGGACTCGGCCGGGCCGCCCGACCCGTCGACACCGCCGGCGCCCGTGCCCCCGACGCCCGTGCCCCCGACGCCCGGCCCTCCGACGGTCGGCCCTCCGACGGTCGGCCCTCCGACGGTCGGCCCTCCGACGGTCGGCCCTGCCGCCCCCGAGGTGACCGGCCCGACGGCCGTGACCGACCCGACCGCGAGCGGCGGACAGGGCGTGAGCGGGGCTGCCGGGAGCGACGGCGGGCGGAACGGAACGGCCGGCGGATCGGTGCCGGGATCGAACGGCGGAGTGCGGGGGACAGCCGAGTCCCCGTGGGCCCTGCCACCGAGGCGTCCCGGCACAAGCGGTCCGGAGCAGGAGGGCCCGGGTCCGGACGGGGCGGCTGCGGACGGGGCGGCTGCGGACGGCTGGCCGGGCGGGCTGCCCGGTGGCACGGAGCCGGGCGGGACGGAGCCGCACGCCAGCCTGAGTACGGCCCCCGGTCCGGCGGGGACCGCAGTGCACCCGCCGGGGCCGTTCCCACCGGTGATGAATCCGCCCGGGCCGCTGCCCCCGACCCCCTATCCGCCCGCCACGGGCGGCACGCCGGCCGACTCGTACGTGGCCGGTCCCCCGGCGGCCGACCCGTACGCCGCCGGGGGGCCGGCGGCCGTGACGGGCCCGCCAATGGGGTGGGGGCCGGGACAGCAGCCCGGCCCGGGGTCCCTCGCCGCGGGACAGCCGAGTTGGTATCCCCCAGGCTGGCCGCAGCACGGCCAGCAGCCGGCGGCCCCGGCGACGCACCCGCCGTACCAGGAGGCGGACGGGGTGACCCGGGTGCCGCCCGGCTACCCGGACGTGGTCTGGACGCCCGACCTCGGGACCGCGCCGACCGCCGAGGACTTCGCCCGCCGCCGGCAGGTCCGCCCGGCCGACCCGGTGGCCACGATGGGCGTACGGGCCGTGGTGAACAAGACGGGGCTGATCAAGCTCCCGCCGGGGCGGCACGAGCAGGAGTTGCGCCACGACATCGAGATGGTGCGCCGCAACTTCGGCGGGCTGCGCCAGGTGACCGTGGTCAACCCGAAGGGCGGCGCGGGCAAGACCGTGGCGATCCTGCTGCTCGCCATGACGTTCGGGCAGAAGCGCGGCGGGTACGTGCTGGCCTGGGACAACAACGAGACCCAGGGCACCCTCGGGATGCGCGCCCAGCAGGACTTCCACTCCCGCACGGTGCGCGACATGCTGCGCGACCTGGGCCAGTTCCAGGGTGCCCACGGGCGGGTCGGCGACCTGTCGCAGTACGTCCGCTCGCAGGGCGAGGGAATGTTCGACGTGCTCGCCTCGGACGAGTCGGCCACCGGTGGGGAGATGCTCACCGCGTCGGCGTTCGCCGAGATCCGGGAGGTGGTCAGCCGGTTCTACAAGCTGATCTTCGTGGACACCGGCAACAACGTCCGGGCGCAGAACTGGCAGGCCGCGATGGACGCCACCGACCAGCTCGTGGTGACCATGTCGGCGCGCAACGACTCGGCGGAGACCGCCGCCCGGATGCTCGACCACCTGGAGCAGAGCGGCCGGCAGCGGCTGGTCCGGCAGGCGGTGACGGTGGTGTCCATGCCGCCGTCGCGCAAGGAGATCGACCTGCCGGCCATCCAGGAACACTTCGCGGCCCGGACCCGGGCGGTGCTGCTGGCCCCGTACGAGCGGTTGATCGACACCGGCGAACCGATCCGGTACGGAGGGCTCTCCTCGGCCACCCGGGACGCCTGGCTGAAGATCGCCGCATCGGTCGCCGAGGGGCTCTGAGTAGCGCGACGGCCGATCCGGCAGGTGCCGGGTCGGCCGTCGCGACGGCTCGCAGGGATCAGGCGCCGGCCAGGGCGTCCCCGGCAGCGGGGTCGCAGTCGCGCAGGAACTGGGCGCAGCGGGCCGCCTCGTCGGCCTCGCCGATCTCGCCGGCCGCTCGAGAAAGCACGTACAGGCAGCGCAGGAAGCCCTGGTTCGGCGCGTGCGACCAGGGCACCGGGCCGTGCCCCTTCCAGCCGCTGCGGCGCAGCTGGTCCAGGCCCCGGTGGTACCCGGTCCGGGCGTACGCGTACGCCGTAACGACCTGGCCGGCGGCCAGGGCGCGGCCCGCGAGCGCGGCCCAGCCGGCACTGTAGGTCGGGAAACGGGCCGCGACCTCGGCGTACGCCTCGTCGGTGCCGGCCTCGGTGGCGGCGGCGAGCGTGGCGTCGGCCTCGTCGTGGACCGGCAGGAGGGTGGCCGGCGGCTCAGGCAACAGGTTCTGCATCGTCCCATTCAACCCGCTTCGCTCTACGCCGCGCGAGGGGGTCGGCAGACCCGGTTGGCTGAACGGTTGAGGCATTGATCACGCCTGCGGCCCCACGCCGGGGGACCTGCGGCCCATGCCGCCTGGAGCTGTTCTCCACTACAACTATTGGTCCGGAGCCTCCCCAGGAACCGGTCACGCAGGAGCCCGGTGGCCTCGCCACCGGGTTCCTGTCGTCCGAAGGCCGGCGCACCGCCGGGTCGGCGGATCGGCGGGTCGGCGGGTCGCCCCGGCGGGCGGGTTTGGCGGGTTGCCCCGGGTGGGCAGGATGGGCTGGTGCCGACCCCACCTCCCGCGGACGTCATCTCCCCGCACGACACCAGCGCCACCGAGATCGAGACCCGCAGCACCTTCGAACAGCGGTTGACCACCGGCACCCTGGCCGGGCTGACCGTCCAGGGCCTGCGCCTGGACCTCGACCCGGTCCCCGACCTCACCGGGACGGAGGTGACCGGCACCCTCTTCGTCGGCTGCCGCTTCGCCTCCCGCGAGGTGGGCGCCGACCTGGTCCGGCGCGGTGCGAACGTGGTGCCGCCTTTCTCCGGGCTGCCGTACCCGACCCAGCCGTCGCACCTCTACACCCCCGACGAACTGGCCGCCGGCTTCGCCGAGGGTGGCTTCGCGAACATGTACGACACCCGGGTGTACGCGCACTTCCGGGCGCACGGCGGCGCGCTGCCCGAGGTCAAGGAGGCGCTCGGCCAGCGGCTCCACGATCACGGCGTGGACAACGCGCTGGTCGATGCCACCCGCGCCTGGCTGGCCACACACGGCCCGCAGTCGGTGGTCGGTGTGATGGGCGGGCACGCCGTCCGGCGGGGCAGCGTGCCGTACCGGATGGCGGCGGTGCTGGGCTGGGAGCTGGCCCGGGCCGACCGGCTGGTGGTGACCGGCGGCGGGCCCGGCGTGATGGAGGCGGCCAACCTGGGCGCGTACCTGTCGAGCCGGCCGGCCGAGGAGTTGACCGCGGCGATCGACCTGCTGACGACCGCGCCGGACTTCACCGACCACGAGCGCTACACCGCCGCCGCGCTGGAGGTCCGGGCCCGGTACGGGGCACCACCGGCCGTGCCGCGGCAGCGGGGCACCGACCTGGACTGGGCGCGGGCCGGCGGGCTCGCCATCCCCACCTGGTTGTACGGGCACGAGCCGGCGAACCTGTTCGCCGGCCGGATCGCCAAGTACTTCTCCAACGCCATCCGGGAGGACACCATCCTGCGCCTGGCCCGGGGCGGGATCGTCTTCGCGCCCGGCCGGGCCGGCACGGTGCAGGAGGTGTTCCAGGCGGCGACGAAGACGTACTACGGCACGGACGGATCGAGCGGCGCGTACGTCTTCCTGGACCGGAACTACTGGACGACGGAGCTGCCGGTCGAGGCGCTGCTGCGCCCGCTGCTGACCGCCTCGCCGTTCGGTGACCTCTCCGGCACCGTGCACCTCACGGACGACGTGCGGGAGGCGGTCCAGGTGCTGACCGCCGGCTGACCCGTGACGACGACGGCCGGCCCCTCCCGGGTGCCGGCCGTCGTGTCGTACGGGTGGGTGTTACTTCATCCTGGTGCCGGTGGAGCGCAGGTGCTCGCAGGCCTCGACGACGCGGGCGGAGAGCCCGGCCTCGGCGAGCTTGCCCCAGGCCCGCGGGTCGTACAGCTTCTTGTTGCCGACCTCGCCGTCGACCTTCAGCACGCCGTCGTAGTTGCGGAGCATGTGGTCGGCGACGGGCCGGGTGAAGGCGTACTGGGTGTCGGTGTCGATGTTCATCTTCACCACGCCGTAGTCCAGCGCCTCGCGGATCTCCTCCAGCAGCGAGCCGGAGCCGCCGTGGAAGACCAGGCTGAGCGGCTTGTCCTTGCCGTACTTGGCGCCGACGGCCTGCTGGATCTGGTTGAGGATCTCCGGGCGGAGCTTGACGTTGCCCGGCTTGTAGACGCCGTGTACGTTGCCGAAGGTCAGCGCCGCCATGTAGCGGCCCTTCTCGCCCAGGCCGAGGGCCTCGACCATGGCCAGGCCGTCCTCGACAGTGGTGTAGAGCTTGTCGTTGATGGCGTTCTCGACGCCGTCCTCCTCGCCACCGACGACGCCGACCTCGATCTCCAGGACGATCTTGGCCTCGGCGGCCCGGTCCAGCAGCTCGGACGCGATCTCCAGGTTCTCCGCCACCGGCACGGCCGAGCCGTCCCACATGTGCGACTGGAACAGCGGCTCCTGGCCGGCGGCGACCCGCTCCTTGGAGATCTGCATCAGGGGCCGGACGAACTTGTCCAGCTTGTCCTTCGGGCAGTGGTCGGTGTGCAGCGCGATGTTGACCGGGTACTTCTTGGCGACCTCGTGGGCGTACGCGGCGAACGCCACGGCACCGGTGACCATGTCCTTCACGGACGGGCCGGACAGGTACTCCGCGCCACCGGTGGAGACCTGGATGATGCCGTCGCTCTCCGCGTCGGCGAAGCCCTTCAGGGCCGCGTTCAGCGTCTGCGAGGAGGTCACGTTGATCGCGGGGTACGCGTACCGGCCCGCCTTGGCGCGGTCCAGCATCTCCGCGTAGGCCTCGGGGGAAGCGATGGGCATATCGAACGCTCCTTACTTACCGCTGTCGGCCGTACTGGCCGCTGTCTTCCATGGGTGCGCCGGACCGCGCTGTCCTCCGCCGGAAGTATCCCGTAGAGGGCGACCACGGGCGTAACCGACCCTTGACCCGCCCGAGGCGTGGGCCGGTGACCGGGGCGCCGGGCACCCCCTGCGACACCTCACCGGGCCTCCCACCGGTCCGGCACGGCGACGCTGATCAGCCAGCTCACCACGGCCATCACGATGGCCCCCCAGAAGGCGGCCCAGAAACCGTCCACCCGGAACGGCAGGTCCAACTGGCGGGCGATCCAGTCGGTCAGCAGGAACAGCAGCGCGTTGACCACCAGCGCGAACAGCCCCAGGGTCAACAGGTAGAAGACGCAGCCCACCACCTTGATCACCGGCTTCAGCACGGCATTGACCACGCCGAAGATCAGCGCCACCACCACGAGGGTGAGCGCTGTGTTGCCGCCGTACCGCCCGCCCACTTCGACGCCGGGCACGATCAGGGTGGTGATCCACAACGCGATCGCCGTGATCGCCAGTCGGATCAGGAAGCCCACGACACCATCCTGGCACCGCAGGCCGGGCCCGGAGGGCCGATTCCGCCGACTCGGCTTTCTCCTCGGCTCCGAGCGCACACCCGGGTCAGCCCGTACGGTGTGGGTAGGTTTCCACCGGAATCAGGGAGGGACGATGGGTCAGCCCGACGAGGACTTCGCTCCGAGCGACCACCTCGCTCCGGAGGAGCGGGACCCGGAGGCGTCCCCGGCCGACGCCGTGGAGCAGGCCACCTCGACCGACCCGGCCGACGGCGAGCAGGAGCCGAGCCGGGGCCTGGAGATCGACGACTGGGACGCCATCGAGCAGGCCCGGGTGGTCGCCCCCGACGAGGACGACTACCGCTGACCCCGATCGACGGGCGGCAGCGACGGGCCCCGACCGGGTTACCGCGCCGCCCCTCGCCGCAGGCGTCAGCGCAGCGCGGTGACCCGGTCGGGGTGCGCCGCGACCCACGCCGCGAGGCGGTCCCCACGCAGCGCGGCGAGCAGTTCCGGGGCACCTACCGGATCCGGCTCATAGCTGTGGGTCGGCGCGTCGCCCAGCACCACCGGTAGGTTGAGGCCCACCACCTCGGCGGACTTCAACTGGGGTACGAGGGCCAGCAGATCCAGCAGCGAACCGCTGGCCGAGCCGAGGGCGAGGTCGGGCCCGATGCCGGCGGCCAGCCGGGACAGCCGCACCGGGTCGTGCAGTACGCCCCGCTCGTCGACCCGGCGCACCAGTGCGGCGGCGAATCGTTGGGCGTTGCGGTCCCGGTCCTGGGAGTCGTTGGCAAGGGTGCGCCGCTGCCGGAGCACGTCCACGGAGGCGGCGCCGCCGAGGCGCTGGCAGCCGGCCGGGTACGTCCGGCCGGTGTGGAACGAGCGCACCTCGGTCGGCAGGCAGAGCTCCACCCCGCCCACCGCGTCGGTGACCTTCCGCAGCACGGGATAGGTCAGCACCGCGCCCGCGTCGACGCGTACCCCGGTCAACTGGCGGACGGCCTGCGAGGTGAGGTGGTAGCCCGCGCCGAGATCGGGCTGCCGCCCCTCCCGGTGGCTGCCGAAAGCGAAGGCGGCGTTGATCTTGTCGATGCCGTGGTCCGGGACGGCTACCTTGAGGTCGCGCGGGATCGAGAGCAGGTAGAGCCGGCTGCGATCGGCCGGCACGTGCACCAGCAGCACCGAATCGGCCAGCGGCGGCTGCGGGCCGCTCCAGGAGTCCACGCCGAGAAGCAGCAGGTTCATCGCCCCGGCGGGCGCACCGCCGGTCGGGCCAGCGAGAAGTTCGGCCCGCTCCGGGGCCTTGGCCGGGGTGACGAGCTGGGCCGAGCCGAGCCCGGTGACCGCCAGCAGGGCCAGGGTCGCCCCGCCGAGCGCGGTGCGCCGGCGGCGACGCCGACGGATGGCGGCGATCCGGTCGATGGCCGCACGCAGCGGACCGGTCGGCGGGGTCAGCGACTCGTGCCGCTCGAAAGCGGCCTGCAGGTCGTCCTCGATCATGATCAGGCCTCCACGTATTCGGCCCGGAGAGTGGCCAGGGCGCGGGAGATGGACGAACGAACGGTGCCGACCGCGCAGCCGAGGATCTCGGCGATCTCCGCGTCGGGCAGGTCCTCGTAGTAGCGCAGCACCAGGGTGGCGCGCTGTCTGCGCGGCAGGCGGGCCATCCAGGTCCAGACCTGGTCCCGGTCCACCGCGTTCTGCGCGTGGTCGGTGGAGACCGGAACGCCGTCGTCGGTCTCGGCGCGCAGCAGCACCCGGCGCACCCACGAGCCGCGCCGCCAGTCGACGTACTGGTTGGTGAGCATCCGGCGCACGTAACGCTCCGGGGAGTCGGCCCGGGCCACCCGCCGCCAGTTCAGCTGGGCCCGCACCATGGTCTCCTGCACCAGGTCCTGCGCCTGGTGCGGGTCGCCGGTCAGCATGACCGCGTACCGCAACAGGGCCGTCAGCCACGAATCGGCGAACTCCTCGTACGTCACTGCACCTCCCGGTGTCCTGTTCTGATGACGGGACCGGGCCTGCGGAACGTTGCGGCAGAGGTGGCCAACCGTTCGGCTCATCAGATCTTCGATCCGCCGTACCGGGTGAGGGTGCCGCGCCGGACCCGCTTGCCACCGGGCCCAACCGGCGGGCCGAAAACGGGACGACGCAAGATCGATGCCCCTGACACCATGGGCGCGTGCTGCTCACCCTGACCACCACCCACCGGCCGGCGACCGACCTCGGGTACCTGCTGGTCAAGCACCCCGACCGGGTGCACTCCTTCGAGCTGCCCGTCGGCACCGCGCACGTGGTCTTCCCCGAGGCCGACGAGGGTCGCTGCACCATGGCCCTGCTGGTCGACGTCGACCCGCTGCGGCTGGCCGGCGGCCGGGGTCGCGGCCGGGGCCAGCCGGCCGCCCCGGACGGTTTCACCCTCGGCCAGTACGTCAACGACCGGCCGTACGCCGCGTCGAGCCTGCTCGCGTCGGCGCTGGCCAGGGTGTTCCGGTCCGCCCTGCGCGGCGAGTCCCGGGACCGGCCGGAGCTGGCCGCCGCCGAGATCCCGCTGGAGGTCCGGGTGCCCGTGCTGCGCTGCCGGGGCGGCGCCGACCTGGCCGCCCGGATGTTCGCGCCGCTGGGCTGGGCGGTGGCGGCCGACCCGATCCCGCTCGACGAGACGTACCCGGAGTGGGGCGACAGCCGGTACGTCGACCTGACGCTGACCGGCACGCTGCGGCTCGCCGACGCGCTGAACCACCTGTACGTGCTGCTGCCGGTGCTCGACGACGCGAAGCACTACTGGGTGGCGCCGGACGAGATCGACAAGCTGCTCCGGGCGGGCGCCGGCTGGCTGGCCGGCCACCCGGAGCGGTCCACCATCACCCGCCGCTACCTGGCCCACCGTCGTGCCCTGGCCGGGGAGGCCATGGCCCGCCTCGCCGAGCAGCGGCTGGCCGAGGAGCCGCCCGCCGACAGCGTGGCCGAGTCCGACGGCGGGGAGGCTGCGCGCCGGCCGTCGCTGGCGGTGCGCCGCCGGGAGGCCGTGCTCGCCGCCCTCGCGGCCAGCGGGGCGACCCGGGTGGTGGATCTCGGCTGCGGTGGCGGGGCGCTGCTGTCCGCCCTGGTGGGCGACCGCCGGTACACCGAGATCGTCGGCACCGACGTGTCCACTCAGGCGCTGGCGCTGGCCGAACGCCGGCTGCGGCTGGACCGGCTGCCGGAGCGGCAGCGGGACCGGATCCGGCTGTGGCAGTCCGCCCTGACCTACCGGGACGACCGGCTGCGCGGGTACGACGTGGCGGTGCTCATGGAGGTCGTCGAGCACGTCGACCTGCCCCGCCTGCCGGCGCTGGAGGACGCCGTGTTCGGTCACGCCCGGCCCGCCACGGTCGTGGTGACCACGCCGAACGCCGAGCACAACGTCCGCTACGAGGGGCTGGGCGCGGGGCGGTTCCGGCACCCGGACCACCGCTTCGAGTGGACCCGCGCGGAGTTCGCCGCCTGGGTCGACCGGGTCACCGCCACGCACGGCTACACCGCGACGATCGGCGGGATCGGCGACGACGACCCCGAGGTCGGCGCCCCCACCCAGCTCGCCGTGTTCACCACGACGCCGACGAATGCCACGACGCAACCGAATGTCGCAACGCAGACGAATGCCACGACGCAACCGACCGCACCGAAGGAGGCGGGCCGATGATCGACATCCCCGAGTTGGCCCTGGTGGCGCTGGTCGGCGTCTCCGGTTCCGGCAAGTCCACCTTCGCCCGGCGACACTTCGCCCCGAGCCAGGTGCTCTCCTCCGACGCGTTCCGGGCGCTGGTCGCCGACGACGAGAACGACCAGTCGGCGTCGGCGGACGCGTTCGACGCGCTGCACCACGTCGCCGGGATCCGGCTGCGGCGTGGCCGGCTCACCGTCGTGGACGCCACCAACCTCCAGCCGCACGCCCGCGCCGGGCTGGTCCGGGTGGCCCGGGAGCACGACGTGCTGCCGGTGGCGATCGTGCTGGACGTGCCGGAGGCGCTGGCCTGGGAGCGGACGCAGGCCCGCACGGACCGCACCTTCGGCCGGCCCGTGCTGGCCCGGATGCAGCGGGACCTGCGCCGGTCGTACGGGAAGCTGGCCCGGGAGGGCTTCCGCAAGGTGCATGTGCTGCGCGGCGTCGAGGAGATCGACGCGGCGGAGGTCCGGTACGAGAAGCTGTTCAACGACCGGCGGGACCTGACCGGGCCGTTCGACATCGTCGGCGACGTGCACGGCTGCCGCGAGGAGTTGGAGGCGCTGCTGCTCCGGCTGGGCTACGGCCTGCGCCGCGACGACACGGGCCGCCCGGTGGACGCGGCGCACCCGGCCGGTCGTACCGCCGTCTTCGTGGGTGACCTGGTGGACCGCGGCCCAGACTCCCCGGGGGTGCTCCGCCTGGTGATGGGCATGGTGGCGGCCGGGCACGCGATCTGCGTGCCGGGCAACCACGAGCAGAAGCTGCTGCGCAAGCTGCGCGGCGCGGACGTGCGGCTCACCCACGGCCTGCCGGAGACGATGGCCCAGCTGGAGGCGGAGCCGGACAGCTTCGTGGCCGAGACGGCGGCCTTCATCGACGGCCTGGTCAGTCACTTCGTGCTGGACGGCGGCCGGCTGGTGGTCGCGCACGCCGGGCTGAAGGAGGAGTACCACGGCCGCGCGTCGGGCCGGGTCCGCGCGTTCGCGCTGTACGGGGAGACCACCGGCGAGATCGACGAGTACGGCCTGCCGGTGCGCTACCCGTGGGCGCGCGACTACCGGGGCTCGGCCATGGTCGTGTACGGGCACACGCCCACCCCCGAACCGGAATGGGTGAACAACACGATCTGCGTCGACACCGGCTGCGTCTTCGGCGGGAAGCTGACCGCGCTGCGGTACCCGGAGCGGGAGCTGGTCTCCGTCGGCGCCGTGAAGGAGTGGTACGCCCCGGCCCGGCCGCTGGTCGCGCCGGCCCCGGCCCGCCCGGACGCGGTGCTGGACCTGCGCGACGTCGCCGGCCGCCGGCACGTCGAGCACCCGTACGGGACGCTGACCGTGCCGGCGGAGAACGCCGCCGCCGCGCTGGAGGTGATGAGCCGGTTCGCGGTCGACCCGCGCTGGCTGACCTGGCTGCCGCCGACGATGGCGCCGTGTTCGACGTCGACGGTCGAGGGATTCCTGGAGCACCCGGCGCAGGCGTTCGCCGACTACCGGTCGGCCGGCGTCGACCGGGTGGTCTGCGAGGAGAAGCACATGGGCTCGCGGGCCGTGGTGCTGGTCTGCCGCGACCCGGAGGGCGGCCCGTTCGGGCCGGGCGGCGGCGTGGTGCACACCCGCACCGGCCGGCCGTTCTTCGGCCCGCCGCTGGACGGCGAGCTGCTGGACCGGGTCCGGGCGGCGGTGACTACGGCGGGGCTGTGGGCGGAGCTGGGCACCGACTGGCTGCTGCTGGACTGCGAGCTGCTGCCCTGGTCGGCGAAGGCGGGCGGGCTGATCCGCGAGCAGTACGCGAGCGTGGGCGCCGCCGGCCGGGCCGCCCTGCCGGCGGTGCTGGCCACTCTGGACGCGGCTGCCGGCCGGGGCCTGCCCGTCGGGGAGCTGCGGGAGCGGATGGCCGCCCGGTCCGTGGAGGTCGCGGCGTACTCGGCGGCGTACCGGGCGTACGTGGCGCCGACCGACGGGCTGCGCGGGGTGACCCTCGCCCCGTTCGTGGTGCTCGCCTCCGCCGGGGCAAGCCACGCCGACCGGGACCACGGCTGGCACCTCGACCTGGTCGACCGGCTGTGCGCCGCCGACCCGGGGCTGTTCACCCCCACCCGGCGGCGGGTCGTCGACTTGGCCGACGCCTCGGCCGAGGCCGACGCCACCGGCTGGTGGCTGGCGCTGACCGCCGGCGGCGGGGAGGGCATGGTGGTCAAGCCGTACGCCGGGCCGGCCGCCCGGTCCTCGCGGGGGTCGCTGCTCCAGCCGGGGATCAAGTGCCGGGGCCGGGAGTACCTGCGGATCATCTACGGCCCCGGATACACCGGGCCGGAGCAGCTCGCCGCACTGCGCCGACGGTCGCTGGGCCGCAAGCGGGGGCTTGCCCTGCGGGAGCACGCCCTCGGGCTCGCCGCCCTGGACGCGCTGGCGGCGGACGCCCCGCTCTGGCGCCGCCACGAGCTGGTCTTCGCCGTCCTGGCCTGCGAGTCCGAGCCGGTCGACCCCCGCCTGTGACAGCGGTCGAAGGGCCGACCGAGGGCGCGGCCCGGCACCGCCCCGAGTGGATCGGGGCGGTGCTGGGCAGGAGTGGAACCGGGGTTCGGTACCCTGTGTGGCCGTGGACACAGCAGAGAAGGCACGGACGGTCGTCGAGACCGTCGCCCTGAATCCGCTCGACCCGAAGGACCTGCTCCAGACCTTCGGGCTGATCGGCGTCTGGGTGATCCTCTTCGCCGAGACGGGCCTGCTCGTCGGCTTCTTCTTCCCGGGTGACTCGCTGCTGTTCCTGGCCGGCGTCGCCGCGTCGCCGGTGGCGGACGCGATCTTCGGCGACGGCACCCGGCTCTCCCTGGTCGGGCTGCTGATCGGCGGGCCGATCTGCGCGATCGTCGGCGCCCAGCTCGGGCACTGGCTCGGCGCGCGGTACGGCCGGCGGATGTTCGAGCGCCCCAACTCCCGGCTGTTCAAGCGGGAGTACGTGGAGAAGGCGGAGTACTACTTCCAGAAGTTCGGCCCGGCCAAGGCCGTGGTGCTGGCCCGGTTCATCCCGATCGTCCGCACGTTCCTCAACCCGGTGGCCGGGACGCTCGGCATGCCGGCCAGGCAGTTCCTGCTCTGGAACATCGTCGGCGCGGTCCTCTGGGTGGACGGCATCCTGCTGATCGGGTACCTGCTCGCCGAACAGATCTACAACGCGATCGGCGACAAGATCGACCGCTACATCCTGCCCGTCGTCGCGCTGATCATCGTGATCTCGGTGCTGCCGATCTTCTTCGAGTTCCTCCGCGACCGGCGGGCCCGCAAGCGCGGCGAGGTGCTGACCGTGGTTGCGGCGGCCAGCGCCGTCGGCGCGGTGGACGCCGTCCGGGACACCGTCGAGCACCACCTTCACCACCACACCCACGACCGGTCGCCGCAGCAGCCGAACGGGCAGCAGGCACCGCAGCAGCAGTACCCCCAGTACGGGCAGCAGGAGCCTCAGCACCCGCAGCAGCAGCCGCCTCACGGTGGCGGGCGGTGGCCGGAGCAGGGCGAGGGCCGCTGACGGCACGCACCGCTACGGCGTACGCCGATGGCCGGCCCCGCGTTGCGGGACCGGCCATCGGTCGAGGCCGTGACGAATCGACGGCGGACGGATCAACGAGGCAACTGCCGGTGACGCGGCCACGCGTCACCGTCCGGTGGTGGCGCCACCCCTGGCACGCCACCCGATGCCGACCCGAGGCGGGACGGCCCGGAACAGAACCTCGTCGTCAGCGAGCCTTCTTGGTGGCCCGCTTGCGCGGCGGGGTGAGCAGATCCGCGATCGTCGCGATCGCGGACGGCACCAGCCGGTAGTACGCCCAGACACCGCGCTTCTCCCGCTCCAGCAAGCCGGCCTCGGTGAGGATACGCAGGTGGTGACTGACCGTCGGCTGGGAGAGGCCGAGCGGTGCGGTCAGATCGCACACGCACGCCTCGCCCTCGGGCGCCGATTGGATCAGGCTGAGCAGCCGCAGCCGGGCGGGGTCCGCGAGGGCCTTGAGGACCCCCGCGAGCCGCTCGGCGTCGGCACGTTCGATCGGCTCGCCGGCAAGCGGCGAGATCTGAGGCATGGTCATTTCAGCCAACGCAGTTCCCACGTATTCCATCCTTCCACCAGCAGCATCGATCCGCCTGCATATCCGCAGATCCGAATCGGCAAACTTTTAGGCCACAAGGCCGAGGTCAGCCAACGTATAGGCCGCCCGATACGGCAGTCCGGCGGCTCGCACCGCGTCGCCGGCGCCACGATCAACAATAACCGCCACACCCACTACTTCGGCCCCAGCCTCGCGCAACGCTTCAACCGCGGTCAGCACGCTGCCACCGGTGGTTGACGTGTCCTCGACCGCCAACACCCGCCGTCCGGCCACGTCCGGTCCTTCGATGCGGCGTTGCAGACCATGGGCCTTACCCGCTTTACGAACGACGAAAGCATCGATCGACCGGTCGATCGTCGATGCGGCGTGCAGCATTGCGAGGGCGACGGGGTCGGCGCCCAGGGTCAGGCCGCCGACGGCGTCGTACTCCCAGTCGGAGGTCAGGTCGAGGAGCACCCGACCAACCAGCGGTGCGGCCCGGTGATGGAGCGTGACACGTCGCAGATCGACGTACCAGTCCGCCTCCTGGCCCGAGGAGAGCACCACCCGTCCGTGGACCACGGCTAGGTCGTTGATGAATTTGCGCAGGTCGTCGTGGTCCCCCATGCCGATAGAGGGTACTGCGCAAGTCTGGGAGCCGTGTGCGGGGTCCACCCTGATCAGCCCTGCGGGCGACCGATGGATGGCGATGTTCGGCTACTCTGTGCGATCACCAAGCCGGGTCCGACCACGGCGGCCACCGCAGGGGCCCGCCGGGCGGGGCTGCGCCGCAGGTCAGCCGGGGCTGCGGTCGCCGCGACCGCGGGTGTCCCGGGCGAACCGGCGCAGCAGACTCCGGGGCGCGTGCCGCACCCCGGCCACCGCGAGCTTGTAGCGCAGCGACGGCACGCTCACGGAGCGGCCTTTCCGCAGGTCACGAAGGGCTTCGTCGACCACCTGGGCGGTCTCGAGCCACATGAACCGGGGGGTGCCGGACATGTCGATGCCGATCCGCTCGTGCGCGCCGGTGCGGGTGTAGCCAGGGCAAAGGGCCATCACGCGCACCCCGGAGCCGGCGGTGGTCAGGTCGACGGACTCGCTGAACGCGGTGACCCACGCCTTGCTCGCCGGGTACGTCGAGCCGGGCATGACCGGCCCGAAGCCCGCGACCGAAGAGACATTTATCACTGCCCCATGGCCCCGGCGGGTCATCGGGCCGATCGCGGCGAGGGTCAGCCGCAGCACCGCGTGCACGTTCAGCCGCAGCAGGCGGGCTTCGTCCTCTGTCGAGGAACGCAGGAAGGGCTGGTTGAGGCTGATCCCGGCGTTGTTGATTAGCAGCTCGACGGGGCTGCCCTCGGCCAGCCGGCGCTCCACGGCCGCGCAACCGTCGTCGGTGGACAGGTCCGCCGCGACGACCTCGACCGGGTGGCCGTGCCGGCCGGTCAGCTCGGCAGCCACCTCGGCCAGCCGGGCGGCGTCGCGCGCCACCAGCACGAGGGCCCAGCCGTCGGCGGTCAGCCGGCGGGCGAACTCCGCGCCGATGCCGGCGGTCGCGCCGGTCACCAGCGCGCGGCGCTCGGCCGGAACCTGCTCTGACGTCACGGACGGTCCTCAGCGGGGCGGGTACGGGGGCATGGCCGGCGGGGGCCCGACCGGGGCCGGCGCGGGGACACGCCGACGGAACCAGGCGTTGGCGGCCGGCAGGGCCAGCAACGCGGCTACCACAAGGTAACCGAGTGCCTGGCCGACCGAAAGGGCCGCGTTGACCGGAATCCACCAGGACGGATACGCGTCGCCGACCAGGCCGAGCAGTTCGGCGGTGGTCCGGTCGGGACCGGACAGTCGCAACGGCGCGGCCCGCTGGCCGACCAGCGTCGCCAGCCCGCAGCAGCCGAAGACCAAGCCCAGCCCGGAGACCACCCAGGTCGCCGCCCGAGCCCCGGCGCGGCCGGCGAGCAGCCCGAGGGCCAGGCCGACGAGCACGACGCCGACCAGCACGGTCACCGCCGCCGGGGCCACGGTCCCGGCCCGCAGCAGGGTGACCAGGCCGTCGATCTCCTCGGGGCCGGCCGCCGTTCCGGCCGCCGCCGCCCGGAACCGGTCGACGGTGCCGCCGAGGACGAGCAGGCCGGCGACTGCGGCGGCCACGGCGCCGACGGCCATCAGCAGCAGCACAGCCGCCGCCAGCCCCACCGCTGCGGGGCGACGGGCCGGTGCCCGTTCGGGGTACGACACGACAGATCCCTCCGGTAGGCGTCCGGTTGGAACCTACTCGGAGGGATCGTCGGTGTCGCCGTTATGCGCGGCGCACCGCGCCGACGCTCTTCGTGGATCGGTCGGTGTGTCGGCGGCGCCGGCCGGTCAGCTCGACGCGGGCGGGTTCGGGCCCGACGGCGAGCCGCCACCGGGCTGGTCGCCGCCCCCGGCGGGCGGCTGCCCGGGCTGGGGCGGGTACCCCGGGTCCGCGGCCCCACCGGTCGGCGGGGCCGACGACGGGCCGGACGCCGGCGGCTGTCCGGGCTGTCCGGGACCCTGCGGGTAACCGGGGGCCTGCGGATAGCCCGGGGCCTGCGGGTAACCCGGGGCCTGCGGATAGCCCGGGGTTTGTGGGTAACCCGGGGCCTGCGGGTAGCCGGGGGCCTGCGGGTACGCCGGGTAGGCGGCGCCCGGGACCGGCGGCTCCCAGCCCTGCTGCGGCTTGCGGAAGAAGTCGTTCGCCCTGGGCAGGGCCAGCAGGATCAGCGCGGCCAGCAGGGCCAGCAGCGCGATGACGTTGAGCAGGGTGGTGACCGGGGTCAGCCACGAAGGCAGCGCCTCCTCCAGCCGGCGCTGGATCTCCTCGGCGCTCGGCATGTCGCCCGAGGTCTGGCCGCTGGCGGTCAGGCCGCCGGCCAGCCCGCTGATCAGGCCGCCGCCGGTGCAACAGGCCAGGATGCCGCC
This sequence comes from Micromonospora sp. NBC_01412, assembly GCF_045040215.1. Taxonomy (NCBI): domain Bacteria; kingdom Bacillati; phylum Actinomycetota; class Actinomycetes; order Micromonosporales; family Micromonosporaceae; genus Micromonospora; species Micromonospora sp. NBC_01412. The sequence goes on along the minus strand of NZ_CP109528.1, from coordinate 3,211,973 downwards.
GAGCACCCAGGTGGTGATCCGGGCGCCGTTGCGGCCCCGGTTGTTCAACAGGGCCAGTACCACCAGCCCGACCGCGAGGAGCAGCGTCAGGATGCCCGCGCCGATGCCGAACGCGAAGGTCAAGTCGGCCAGGGACTCCGCGCCGCTGACGGAGGTGTCGGAGTAGGCGTCCCGCAGCACGTCGCGGGTCTTGCCGATGGTGGTCAGCGTCAGGATCAGCTGGATCACCTGGATCGCGGCAAAGAGAATCAGCAGGTAGCTGGAAACGGTGACGACGGCCGGACGTGTCCGGGCCGGCGGTGGGCTGTGGGGGTCGACCACGGTGCTCCCTTCCTAAGTCGCGGCCACAACCGTATCGAGTGCAGGCCAGGCTGGCACGACAGGCGGGGTCGGTCGGGCGCGGCGGTCGGTCGGGCGCGACGCCGTCAGCCGACCGGGCATCGTGGCCGGGCCGTCGTGGAGGATGCGGCGGCCGGGCGGCGGCGTGGACCGGGTCAGCCGACCCGGGACAGCCGGCGGTGCTCGGCGGTCACCACGGCGAGCAGGAACAGGTCGGCGCCCAGCGCGGTGACCGCGCCGAACTGATTGACCGTGAAGTTGAAGATCTGCCCGAACAGCAGGTCGACCAGGATCGCCAGCTTGAACAGCCGGAACGCGTCGGCCCGGTCCCAGCGCAGCCGGACCGCCGCCGTGACGCTGAGCACGGCGGTGACCAGCGCGGACGCCGAGACAGCGAGCACGCCCCCCACTCCCGCTCCTGGTCCAGCTCGCCGGTCACCCCGTCCAGCAGCACGCCGATCAGCGTCAGGGCCGGCTCCGCCACCAGGTAGATCACCACCAGGCTGACCAGCCAGCGCTGGGCGGTCAGCCCGGTGACGAACCGGCGGGCCCGGTCCAGCCAGGGCTGCCAGAACCGGGGCGGCGGGGGCTCCCGGCGGGGCACCGCGTCGAGCAGCCGGGCCACCCCGGCCTCGGTCTGCGCGCCGGAGCCCCGGGCCAGCCGCAGCACCTCCGAACGCCGCCGCTCCGTGAGCCCGCCGATCGACCCGCCGACCACGGCGTCCAGGGCGTTCGCGGTCCGCTCGGCGGGGATCAGCCGGGTGCGCCCGCGTACCGCCTGGGTGATGACCACGAGCAGGGCGAAGACGCCGTAGATGATGCCGGCGGCGGGCGCGTAGAAGTAGTCGGTCTCGACCGTGACGAACTTGCCGACCTCGTCGATGAACAGGCCGAAGCCGAGGCCGCCGAGGATCGCCCCGGTCATCCGGGCCGCGCCGCCGAGGAAGACCAGCGCCGCCGCCAGGCCGGCGGCCATCAGCAGGCCGCCCCAGAGCACGTGCGCGATGTGCAGGCCGCCGCCGCCGAGCTGCGGGTAGTTGGTGGCCTGGAGGTACGCCCGGGTGAGCAGCACCGAGGCCACCCCGGACAGGACGAACGCCTGGAGGTACGCCGCAGCAGCCTCCGCCCGGGGCGGCATCCACCGGCGACGCGACGGTCCGCGCACCATGGCCCCGACCCTAGTAGCCGCGCCACTCGGCGCGGGCGTACTCCAGCACGCGGGGCCGAAGCAGGGTGGAGGCGGGGACGTCGATCCGGCCCCGGTCGGCGGGGAAGTTCGCGGCCGACGCCAGCGTCCCGGCGGTGAGGAAGCGCAGCCCCGACGCGTCGGGCGACAGCCCCAGCCCCGGCGGGGTGACCCCCGGCGCGGCGAGCACGAATCCCCAGTCGCCGAAGCTCGGCACGTCCACGTGGTACGGGGAGGTGGCGAAGCCGGCCTCCCGCACCGACGCCTCGATCGACCAGTACGACCGGGGCGCGAAGTACGGCGAGCCGGACTGCACGACCAGCCGCCCGCCCTCGGCGAGCACCAACCGGATCAGCTCGTAGAACTCGACGGTGTAGAGCTTGGCGGTGGCCGTCTCGTCCGGGTCGGGCAGGTCGGCGACCACCACGTCGAACCGCTCGGTGGCGGCGCGCAGCCAGCCGAACGCGTCGACGTTGACCACCCGCACCCGGGGGTCGGCGAACGCGTCGCCGTTGAGCCGGCGTAGCTGCGGCTCGCTGCGGGCGAGCGCCACCACGGCCGGGTCGAGGTCGACCACGGTCACCCGGCGCACGTCGGGGTAGCGCAGGATCTCCCGGACCGCGAGCCCGTCCCCGGCGCCGAGCACCAGCACCTCGCCGCGGGGGCCGTTCAGCGCAGGGTGCACCAGCGCCTCGTGGTAGCGGTACTCGTCGATCGAGCTGAACTGGAGGTCGCCGTTGAGGAACAGCCGCAGGTCGGTGTCGGCGTGGCCGACCTCCCGCATCGAGCGGGTGAGCACGATCTCCTGGTACCGGCTGCGTTCGGCGTGCACCACCGGGTCCCGGTAGAGCTGCTGCCGGGCGGTCAACTCGAAGTCGTGGGCGGTGATCCACGCGTACCCGAGGCAGAGGGCGACCACGACGGAGCCGGCGCCGACCGCGATCCGCGCCCGACGGCTCAGCTCCGCGCGGAACACCGTGCAGACCAGCGCGACGCCGGCCACCGCGTTCACCGCGCCGACCACCAGGGCACCCTTGAGCTGGCCGAAGACGGGCATCAGCAGGAACGGGAAGGCGAGCCCGCCGAGCAGCGCGCCGACGTAGTCGGCGGCGAACAGGTCGGCCACCGCGCTGCCGGCGGACTGTTCCCGGATGCGTTGCAGCATGACCATCAGCAGCGGGATCTCCGCGCCGATCAGCAGGCCGAGCACGAACGCGGTGCCGACCAGCGCCGGGCCGTACAGGTCCAGCCAGGCGAAGGCGGCGTACAGGCCGAGCACCGACAGCCCGCCGAGCAGGGCCAGGGCCAGCTCGACCAACGCGAACGCGGCGGCGGCCCGGGGCTGCAACGGCTTGGCGGCGAGCGCGCCGACGCCCATCGCGAAGACCATCACGCCGAGCACGATCGACGCCTGGCCGACGGTGTCGCCGATCAGGTAGCTGCCGAGCGCGACGAGGGCCAGCTCGTACACCAGGCCGCAGGCGGCGCAGACGAAGACCGCGACCAGCACCGCCGCGCGGGACAGCCGCCAGCGTGGCCGGGCGGCGGGGCCGCCGTCTGCCGCCGCCGGCGCCTCGGTGGTCACACCTTCCCCCGGGTACGCCCGGCGGGCGCCTGGGTGCGCTGCCGGCTGCGCTGCACGAACCCGACGGTGAACAGCAGCGCGGTGACCAGCAGCAGCCCGGCGGTGGCGAACAGCCAGCCCCACCGGTCCCGCCAGAAGTCGCTGCCGGCGGCCGGCAGCGGCGACACCGGGGAGCCCGGCGCGGCGGCCGGGGTGGCGGCGGGCTCGGCCACGCCGGCCTCGGCGACCAGCAGGGGCAGCGCCACGGCCGCCCGGCAGACCGCCCAGCCGGGGTCGTCGACGAAGGCGTCGTCGTCCAGCCCGAACCGTTGCAGGCCGTTCTCCACGGCGTACAGGTCGTAGAGGTCGATGTCGGTCGAGCCGGTCACGTCGACGGTCGCCGAGTCGCTGCTCTCGCTGCTCTCCGAGGTGTACCTGACCTCGGCGGTCACCTCGACCCAGCGCGGGCAGGCCGGGTTGTCGGCCACGGCCACCCCGTCGCCGAGGTTGGAGCCGACGCTGACCACGGAGCCGTAGTAGCTCTCCAGCCGCCAGCCGTAGCAGATGCCCTGGCTGGTGGCGGCCTGGACGAGGATCGGCACGGTGTCGGCGCGCTCGTCGGCCGCCGGGGCGGGGACGGTGGTGCCGCCGGAGTCCCCGTTGAGGACGCCGACGCCGATGCAGCCACCGACCACGACGACGGTGACCAGGCCGACGATCCAGCCGGCGGCGGCCGAGGACGACGCCTTCGCCGTCGGCTTGCCCCGCCGGCCGCCGCCCCGGTGAACTGCGGAGGCCATCAGCTGATCGCGGCGGCGATGATCGCGCCGGTGGCGAGGTGCACCACGGCCGACACCCACACGGCGGGGTGCGGCTCCGGGTCGACGAGCAGCTCGCCGAGCCGGCCCGGGGTCACCGCGTCGAGCAGCAGGAACGCGGCGGCCATGATGACCAGGCCGACGATCCCGTACGCCGCCGCGCCGACCAGGCCGATGAAGAAGTCGTCCTCGCTGGCCACGATCGCGGCGACCACGATGGTGCCGACGCCGAGCAGGTTGGAGGAGAGCAGCAGCGCGGCGTTGCGGTTGCGCTCGGTCCAGATCAGCTCGTGGAGCTTGCCGGGGGTGGCCACGTCGACCAGCCCGTAGCCGATGCCCATCAGGACGACGCCGACCACACCGTAGGCGAGGGTGACCAGCAGATCGATGACGAGGTTCTGCACAGGGGGCTCCAGGGTGAGGGGGTCGGTCGTCGGGCTACTTGCCGGTGCCGGGGCCGCCGCCCCGGACGGTGCTGCCGCGTCCCCAGCCCCAGTGCGACCCGACGGTCGAGTGGTAGCGGGGGTAGGCGGTCGTCATGCGTTCGAGCAGGATCACCGAGCCGGCGGCGATCGGCAGGATCACCACCGATTCGTCGTCGTAGCGCAGGTAGACGCCGCTGCCGTCGATGTACTGGTCGGCCGGCTTCCACGCGTCGGTCACCTCGTCGGCGACCTGGCTGGGCGACTTCGACGAGGTGTACGCGACGGCGTTCCCGCCGATGTCCCGGCTCGCCGCCCGGGTGTACCTGTCCTCCACGTAGCCGCGCGGGGAGAAGTTGCCGTAGAAGATCGCGAAGGCGGCCACCAGCACGCCGACCACGGCGACCGCCGCTCCCACCACGAACCAGGGTCGGTACGTCTTCACAGGGCCATCTCCGTTCGCGACTGCGGGGCTCGCAAACCCGGCTCACTCCTCGCGCTCACAGTTGCCACCACCGTCTCGGTCAGGACCAGCTCGTTGGTCTGGGGGTACGCGTGCCAGGTGCGCCAGGCGACCGTCCCGTCCGGCGGATCCGACCGGACCGCGAGGGCGGTCACCGCGTCCGCGTCGCCCGGGAAGACCCCGACCAGGGCGTACGGGTCGCCGGCCAGCTCGGCGCGGAGCGCGGCGACCCGGTCGCTCAGCTCCGTTCCCGCCGGCCGCAGCACCGTGGCGGTGAATCGGTAGCCGTTCGCCTCGTCCAGCCTCGTGGCGGGCAGCTCGGGCGGGCTGCCGGGCAGGCAGGCCACGGTCTCGGTCAGCTCGACGCCCGCCGCGCGGAGCACCACCTGGTGGGAGGCGCCGAGCAGGCGCAGCCGCAGCCGGACGCCGGCGGGCAGGTCGAGGTCGAGCACGTGCAGCGCGGGGCGCTCCGCGTCGCCGAGGGCGAGGCTGAGGTCGGCGGCGCTGGTGTCGACGTACGGGGTGTCGAGGGTGACCAGCACGGGTCAGCCCACCTTTCCGGGGCCGGCCTGCGGGTAGATCATCACGTCGGAGCGGTGCAGCACCTCGCCCCGGGCCACCTCCCACGCGGCGTTGCCGTACGCCTCGAAGGAGAGCCGGAGGGCACCCGGGCCCCGGTAGTCGTGGTAGCGCATGGCGCCGGACGGGTCGAGGCCGGTGGTCCCGGTGCCGGTGAAGAGCGCGTGCCCGGACTCGTTGCTGGTGTACCGGCTGCCGTCGAGGTCGACGGTCGGCGCGCCCGGGGTGAGGGTGAGCGCCGGGTCGGTCATCCAGAGCACCAGCTCCAGGTCCGGGTCCTCCTCGACGGAGAGCCAGAGCTGGCCGCCGCCGGCGTCGTCGAGCAGGTGCTCCGACCAGGTCCAGGTGCCCTCCTTGAGCAGCACCGAGCCGCGCACCGCGTACGACGTTCCGCGGATCTCGACGATGTCGCCGGGGCTCAGCCGGCGCGGGTCGCCCCGCAGCGCGTCGGCGTCCCGGTCGCGGAACGGGTCGGTCGGGCCCGGGTGCCGGCGCGGCTTCGTCCGGGTCCGCCAAATCGCCACCACGGCGACGACGATCCCGGCCACCCCGATGAGGCAGCCTGCCGCCGTCACCAGATACGCCACCGATCCGTTCAATCCGATCGCCTCCCCAGTTGCGTCGGCGGAGACGGTAACAACCCTGCGCACGCGGGGGGAACCTCGCGATCGCTGAGTAGGGGCTCAGCTACCTGGCGCTGCGGGCGGATCGGTGGCCGGTGGCCCGGCCGGCGCGGGGGCCGAACCGGGCGGCGGCACTGACGCCGGACCGGCCTGGCCGGGCGATGCCGGAGGGTGGGCAAGGGGCAGGGCCGGGCCGGGAGACGTCGGAGGGTGGGCGAGGTGCAAGGCCGGGTCGGGGCAGATCAGGTACCCCGGCGGGACCGGGTACCCGGCCGGCACCCAGGCGCCTGCCGGCGCGACCGGCGGGAGCGGGGCGGTGGGCCAGCCGACGTACGGCACCGGGCCGGCCGGCGGCTGCGCCCGGGGGCGGAAGTACCGGTTCGCGGGCGGCAGGGAGAGCAGCAGCACCACGGTCGCGGTGAGCAGCAGCACGGTCAGCACGCTGATCCCGGCGATCGGGAAGATCACCGCGTCGTGTGACTCCTGCCGGCCGTACAGGGTCTCCAGGAACCTCGACTCCTGCCAGAGGTCCTCCTCGGGGAACGGTTCCCCCTCGGGGTCCATCCCCTCGGAGAACCCGAGCACGAGGATGAGCGGGAGCAGCAGCGCGCCGGAGCACGCCTGGCCGAGACAGAGCAGCAGTTGCCCACCGCCGGAGACGAAGACCAGGATGCGCGCGAGGTTGCGCCCCCGCAGCAGCGGCAGCGCGGTGCCGGCGAGCCAGCCGGCGAGCAGCAGGACGGAAATGCCCAGGAAGAGGGTGCCGAAGACGTTGCTGTCCCGCTCGCCGCGCACCTCGCCGGGGTCCGCGTCCGGCACCAGCCTGGCCGCCCGGCTGATCTCGCCGTCGAAGCGCACCGCCTCGTACACCACCAGGGCGACCAGTCCGAGCAGGATCAGCACGGTGGCGACCTGGAGCCAGCAGGCGACGGTGACCGAGGTCGGTCGGGGCGGACGGACCGGGGCGGCCACGGGTGCGGTCATGGCAGGACCGTACGGCCGGCGGCCGGTGGGTGGCAGCCCCGATCGGTCAGCGTCGGCCCGGCTGGTCGATCAACCCTCGGCGAGCTGGCCGGCGGCGTACTCGCCGAGCGTGGTTCGGCCCATGACGCAGCCGCCGAAGGTGGTGAACTCGGCCGGCTCGTCGCGCAGTGACTCCCACGCCGCCCGCGCGCCCGCCGGATCGACCCGGCCGAGCAGCGTCGCCGCGTACGCCCGGCCGGCCGGCGAGCCGTGTTCCAGCAGCCGGTCGACCTTCTGCCGGGCCTGCTCCGGGTGCGCGTCGAGCTGCCGTTCGACCTCCCGGTACGCCTCGGTCACCGGCAGCAGCGTGCCGGCGAAGCCCACCCCGCCGAACGCGAGGGTGTCAGCCTCGGCCAGCTCCCGCACCGCCGCGTCGAGCTCCTTGTTTCCGCGTCCGAACATGCCCACCTCCATACCCCGATCGAGCGGGAAGGCCCCCTGTCAACGCCGAAACGTTGCACAGGGGGCCCCTTTCGACACCTGGGCGGCGGCGTCAGGCGGTGACGGTCAGGCCGTCCCTGCCGTCGGCCAGGTCGACCCGCACCGTGTCGCCGTCGCGGACCGTGCCGGAGAGCAGCGCCCTGGCGAGTTGGTCGCCGATGGCGGACTGCACCAGCCGGCGTAGCGGACGGGCCCCGTAGATCGGGTCGTACCCGTGCTCGGCGAGCCAGCCGCGGGCCGCCTCGGTGGTCTCCAGGCCGAGCCGGCGGTCGGCCAGCCGCCGACGCATCCGCTCAAGCTGGATGTCCACGATCGCCCGCAGATCGTCCCCGTGCAGCGCGGCGAAGACCACGATGTCGTCGAGCCGGTTGAGGAACTCCGGCTTGAAGTGCGACCGGACCACCGCGAGGACGCCCTCCCGGCGCTGCTCCTCGGCCAGCATCAGGTCGCCGATCACCGACGACCCGAGGTTGGAGGTGAGGACCAGGATCGCGTTGCGGAAGTCCACCGTGCGGCCCTGGCCGTCGGTGAGCCGACCGTCGTCGAGCACCTGGAGCAGCACGTCGAACACGTCGGGGTGGGCTTTCTCCACCTCGTCCAGCAGGATCACCGAGTACGGCCGGCGGCGCACCGCCTCGGTGAGCTGGCCGCCCTCCTCGTAGCCGACGTACCCGGGCGGGGCGCCGACGAGGCGGGCGACGGAGTGCTTCTCGCCGTACTCGCTCATGTCGATGCGGACCATGGCCCGCTCGTCGTCGAAGAGGAACTCCGCGAGCGCCTTGGCCAGCTCGGTCTTGCCGACGCCGGTCGGGCCGAGGAACAGGAAGCTGCCGGTCGGACGGTCCGGGTCGGCGACGCCGGCCCGGGCCCGGCGGACCGCGTCGGAGACGGCGGCGACGGCCTCGGACTGGCCGACCACCCGCGAGCCCAGCGACTCCTCCATCCGGAGCAGCTTGGCGGCCTCGCCCTCCAGCAGCCGGCCGGCGGGGATGCCGGTCCAGGAGGCGACCACTGCGGCGATGTCGTCCGCGCCGACCTCCTCCTTGAGCATCGCGCCCTCGGCCTGGAGCCGGGCCAGCTCCTCCTCGGCCTTCGCCAGGTCGGCGTTGAGCGCGGGAATCCGGCCGTAGCGCAGCTCGGCGGCCCGCTCCAGCTCGCCGTCGCGCTCGGCCCGCTCGGCCTCGCCGCCGAGCCGCTCCAGCTCCTCCTTGGCCGTGGAGAGCCGGGTGATGTGGCCCTTCTCCAACTGCCAGCGCTCGGACAGCGCGGTGAGCTGCTCGCGCTTGTCGGCCAGCTCCTTGCGCAGCCGCTCCAGCCGCTCCGCGGAGGCGGCGTCCGGCTCCTTGGCCAGCGCCATCTCCTCGATCTCCAGCCGGCGCACCGCCCGCTCGATCTCGTCCACCTCGACGGGCCGGGAGTCGATCTCCATCCGCAACCGGGACGCGGACTCGTCGACCAGGTCGATGGCCTTGTCCGGCAGGAACCGTTCGGTGATGTACCGGTCGGACAGGGATGCGGCGGCGACCAGGGCGGCGTCGGTGATCCGTACGCCGTGGTGCACCTCGTAGCGCTCCTTGAGGCCGCGCAGGATGCCGATGGTGTCCTCGATGGTCGGCTCGCCGACCAGCACCGGCTGGAAGCGGCGCTCCAGGGCCGGGTCCTTCTCGATGTGCTCGCGGTACTCGTCGAGGGTGGTCGCGCCGACCATCCGCAGCTCGCCGCGCGCCAGCATCGGCTTGAGCATGTTTCCGGCGTCCATCGAGCCCTCGCCCTTGCCGGCGCCGACGACGGTGTGCAGCTCGTCGAGGAAGGTGATGACCTGGCCGTTGGAGTTCTTGATCTCCTCCAGCACGGACTTCAGCCGCTCCTCGAACTGCCCCCGGTACTGTGCGCCGGCCACCATCGCGCCGAGGTCGAGCGAGACCAGCTTCTTGCCCCGCAGCGACTCGGGCACGTCGCCGGCCACGATCCGCTGGGCCAGCCCCTCGACGATCGCCGTCTTGCCGACGCCGGGCTCGCCGATCAGGACCGGGTTGTTCTTGGTACGCCGGGACAGCACCTGGATCACCCGGCGGATCTCGGAGTCCCGGCCGATCACCGGGTCGATCTTGCCGTCCCGCGCGCTGGCGGTCAGGTCGACGCCGTACTTGGTCAGGGCCTGGTAGGTCTGCTCCGGGTCGGCGGTGGTGACCCGGCGGTCCCCGCCCCGGACGGTCGGGAAGGCTGCGACCAGGTTCTCCTCGGTCGCGCCGGCGTTCTTCAGCGCGCCGGCGACCGCGCCGCCCACCCGGGCCAGGCCGGCGAGCAGGTGCTCGGTCGAGGTGTACTCGTCGCCCAGCGGCCGGGCGATCTGCTCGGCGGCACCGATGGCGTTGACGAACTCGCGGGCCAGGGTGGGCTCGGCGAGGCTGGAGCCCCGGGCTGCCGGCAGGCCGTCGACCGCGCGCTGGGCGGCCCGGCGCAGCTCGGCGGGGTCGGCCCCGGCGGCGCGCAGCAGGCCTGCGGCGGTCGACCCCTCGGTGTCCAGCAGTGACAGCAGCAGGTGCCAGGGCTCCACGGTGGCGTGGCCGCGCTGGTTCGCCAACGCGACGGCACCGGTGATGGTTTCGCGGCTCTTGGTGGTGAGACGTTCCGTGTTCATGGGCTCCCCCGGATCGGCGTGTCCACTAGGAAGGACACAACCAGAGTTGAGCCTATTCCGCTCAACCCTGGGGATGTGAACTGGGTCACTTGCGCTGCTTCCAGCGCCAGTCGAGCTCCCCGGCGGCCGGCGGCGGCCCGGGCAGCTCGGGGCCGCCGCCGGCCGCCGAGAGACCGGCCAGCAGCACCGCGAGGTGACGCCGGCGCAACTGCCGGGTGCGCTCCGGATCGGGTACGCGGATCGCGGCGCACCCCTCCAGCAGCAGCCCGACGTCCTGCACCACCACATCGGCACGCAGCCGCCCGGCGGCCTGGGCCCGTTCGACCAGCGCGGCGGTCAACTCGCCGGACCGCGCCGCGTCCTGCCCCATCTCCGGGGTCGGCGCGAAGGTGCCGGCCAGGTGCACGGTCAGCGAGTGCACGTCGGCGTCGACCACCCGCTCCAGGAAGCCGACGAGGCCCCGCCAGCCGTCCGGGTCGGCGACCGCCACCTCGACCTCGGCGACGTACCGGCGTAGCCCGTCGTGGCAGAGCCTGCGGAGCAGGTCCTCCTTGCTCGCGTACCGCCGGTAGAGGGCGCTGATGCCGACGCCGGCGCGGTCGGCGACGGCGGCGATCGGGGCCTTCGGGTCGTCGAGGAACACGGCGCGGGCGGCCTCCAGGATCACGGCGTCGTTGCGGGCGGCCTGGGCCCGCCGCCCGGCGAGCGGCGGGGTGGGGGCGGCGGGGCCGGCGTGGGGGGAGTTCGGCATGACACTCAGGGTACCAGCGGAACGGATCGTTCCGCTCTGATAGAGTCTCAACTGAAACAGAGCGAAGCATTCCGTTCCGAAGGAGTCGCCGTGACCGACACCACCGTCCGCCCGTACCGCGTCGAGGTCCCGCAGGCCGCGCTGGACGACCTGGCCGACCGCCTGAGCCGGACCGTCTGGCCGCACGAGCTGCCGGGCACCACCGGCGAGTACGGCATGACCACCGCCCGGGTCCGCGCCCTGGCCGAGCGCTGGCGGGACGGGTTCGACTGGCGGGCCGTGGAGGCGCGGCTCAACGCCCACCCGCAGTTCGTCACCGAGATCGACGGCGAGGACATCCACTTCCTGCACGTCCGGTCGTCCCGGGCCGACTCCACCCCGCTGGTGCTCACCCACGGCTGGCCCGGCTCCGTGCTGGAGTACCTGGACGTGATCGCCCCGCTCACCGAGCCCGCCGACCCACAGGCCCCGGCGTTCCACCTGGTGATCCCGTCGCTGCCGGGCTTCGGCTTCTCCGGCCCCACCTGCGGCGCCGGCTGGAACCGCTACCGCACGGCCCGCGCCTGGGCCGAGTTGATGAACCGCCTCGGGTACGACCGCTACGGCGCGGTCGGCAACGACGGCGGCTCGCTCGTCTCGCCCGAGGTCGGCCGGTTCGACCCCGAACACGTCGTCGGGGTGCACGTCACCCAGCTCTTCTCGTTCCCGTCCGGCGACCCGGCCGAGTTCGCGGGGCTGTCCGAGGCCGACCAGGCGGCGCTCAAGCACCTCCAGTGGTTCTACGAGAACAAGTTCTCCTTCAACCAGGTGCACAGCCAGCAGCCGCAGACCCTGGCCTTCGCCGTGGCCGACTCGCCGGTCGGGCTGCTGGCCTGGAACGCCCAACTCTTCGACACCAGCCTGGACGCCGACTTCGTCCTGGCCAACGTGGCGATCTACTGGTTCACCGGCACCGCCGCCTCGGCCATGCGCTTCTACTGGGAGGACGCGCACGCCACCGAGCAGCCCGCCGGGCCGACCACGGTGCCGACCGGGCTGGCGATGTTCCCCGGAGACTTCCAGTCGATCCGCCGCTTCGCCGACCGGGACCACGCCAACATCGTCAGCTGGCACTCCTTCGACGCCGGCCCGGGCGACCGGGGCGATGTCGGCGGCCACTACCCCGCCCACGAGGCGACCGACGTGCTGGTCGGCGACATCCGCCAGTTCTTCGCCGCCCTCCGCTGACCACCCCGGCCGGGGACTCCTGTGGGGGCCGCAGTCAGCGGGGCACACGCGCCGCGCAGGGCGTCTCGTGTTCGGCCCGCAGCACGCACCGCCGCCCACCATCGAGCCGGCGGTCGCAGAACACGCGGTGGCGTACCCCCTGGTTGTCCTCGGTCGAGACGGTGGTCTCGCCGGGATCGACGGGGGCGACGATGGCCAGCGAGCGGACGGCGGTCCGGGCCAGGATCTTGGCGCGGGCCAGGTCGGCCGCCGTCACCGGCAGGTGGATGACGTACCGGCGGCTCACGGACGCCGCCGGGCCAGGTCACGCGCGGCGGGTGCCTGGCGGGACTGCCACTCCCGCAGCGCCGCCTTGATCCGGGCGACCTCCTCGCGGCTGCGCGCCAGCGCCGCGTAGGCGGCGGCCAGGTCGGCGGCGACCCGGTCGAGGAACTCGGCGACCTCCACCGGGTCCGCGCCGCGCCGGCGCGGCGTGAAGGTCCGGCTCCGCACCTGCCAGGGCCGCAGGGGAAGGTACGAGCGGTACGCGCCGGCCGGCGGCCGGTTGCGCGGACCGTGCCCGACGGGCCGGGCAGCACCGACGGGCCGGTGGGCTGCCGAGTATGGCCCGGCGTGCCGGCGGCTGAGCAGGGATCGCAGAAGTGCACGCACCACAGGCTGTCCTTTCCTCGACGACTCGGTGTGCGATGCCGGAAGGGGCGGTCGGTCGACACGGCCGACCGACCGCCCGGCCCTGCCCTCCACAGCCGCCAAGCCGCAGGAGAGCAGGACCACCCAGGGGGCGATCCGGCACTTGAGCCGGACCACCCACAGGGCTGACACGACCCGGACCAGGGGGAGGCCCGGCTATGCCAGCGGGGCGGACGTCAACGCCGGGGCCGGCTGCCTACCAGGCTTTCCGCTGAAGAACGTCCGCCTCGGCAACATACAATGCAAAGCATTGTAGGGCAAGGGTCGCCATGCTTAGCACGCAAAGTCTTGGCTGACCGGGCGGTGCCATGGGAGGATCTTGGGGCCTACCAGGAGTTGCCGCCATGCCCCGAGTTCCCGACCGTCAGCGCATCGCCCAGGACATCCGAGACAAGATCGCCTCAGGTGAGTACAGCCCGGGCGACAAGCTGCCATCGCTGCGCGAGTTGATCGCCCACTACGGAGTCTCCGCCGAGCCGGTGCGCTCCGCCCTGCTCATCCTCCAGGCCGAAGGGCTGATCGAAGGACACCAGGGCAAGGGCACCTACGTCAGCCCTCGCCCTCCGGCCACCTGAACCACGGTCCGCAGCGGTTGACAGCACAAACGATTCAGCTCCATAGGCGGCGGAACAGCACCACCCCGGCCGTACCGCCCGATCGGCGTGGCAGCCGCCATCCGCACGGGCCGGCCGCTCAGGTGGGTTCCAGCACCACCCGCACCCATTGACGGCTGCCGACCGGCCCCGAGGCCAGCAGCACCTCGTCGGAGGCGCGGCCCAGCACCGTGCCGTCGTCCAGCAGGGTCAGGTAGTGCTCGGGGCCGAGCGGCCAGTCGAGCCGGTCGTACCGGCCGTCGGCGACCACGCCCACGCCGTCCGGGCCGCTGACGGCGAACCGGCCGGTGGTCAGGGGCACCACCGAGAGCGCCCGCGCCGGATGCCCCTCGGCGGGCACGGGCAACCACCGGCCCAGGTAGCGCCAGAGGGCGGGAAATCTCGTCCGGTCCGGCGGCCAGCCGATCAGCCGCGCCTCGCCGTCCGGCCCGGCCACCGGGCGCAGTATCCCGACCTCGCCGTCGAGGGCCGGCACCGCCGTCCGCTGCCAGCTCCGCCCGCCGTCGGGGGAAACCGCGGCGTACGGCCTCCCGCCGTCGACGCCGGCCGCCACCAGCAGGCCACGGGTCTCGACGAGGCCGCGCAGGTTGGGCACCGGCGGCTGGGCGGGCAGGGGTGTCATCCGCTGCCCCTGCCAGCGAACCGCCCGGCCGGTGGCCTCGTCGAGCTGGAACCGGCCCTGGGCGGCCTGCCAGGCGGCGGGGCCCCGCTCCCCGATGGCGTGCGCGAAGGTGAGGCCGCCGTCGGTGGAGGTGTACCAGTCGCGGGACCCGACGGAGATCGCCAGCGCGCCCGGGGCGACGTAGAGCTGCGGGTTCTCGGAGACCGGGTGCGGGTGCCGGAGCCGCCGCCAGGTGCGCCCGCCGTCGGTGGTGGAGTAGAGCAGCGCCGGGCAGCGCTGGCCGCTGCAGCCGCTGAACTGGGCGTACCCGCGCTCGGCGGTGACGAACTCGACGTACGGCGGGTCGTACCGCCGGCCCACGGCGACCCGGACGTGGCGTATCTCGACGTCGGAGGCCGTGGGCGACGACGCCGGCGCGGTGGTCGCCGGATCGGGCGAAGGGGCCGTCCGGTCCGGGGGTGGGCGACGGACAGGGCCGATCGAACAGGCCGTCACCAGTGGTACGAGCAGCACAGCGACCGCCCATCGGAGGAACCGACCATTCATCGATCTTCCCCTCAGCCGGTAGCCTTGCCCGCGTGCGAGTACGTGTCGAACAGACTGCCCTCCCCGGAATCGGAATGCGTCACGACCTGGTGACGGAATCCGGCCGGCGGCTCGGCGTGGTTTCCCACCGCAATGGCCGCCGAGACCTCGTCCTGTACGACCCGGACGACCCCGATTCCTGCCAGGCCGACATACCCCTGACCGACGACGAGGCGGAGGCGCTGGCGGACATCCTCGGCGCGTCGCTGATGCTCGGTCAACTCTCCGGGCTCCGCGAGCAGGCCGCCGGTCTACTCACCGAGCAGGTCGCCATCCCGGCCGGCTCGAAGTACGTCAACAGGCGGCTCGGCGACACCAAGGCTCGCACCCGGACCAGCGCCTCCATCGTGGCGGTGCTGCGCCACGGCGAGGTGATCGTCTCGCCGGACCCGGCCTTCCGCTTCGAGGCCGGCGACGTGGTCGTCGTGGTCGGAACCCGCAAGGGTCTCGACGGCGTGACAGCCATCCTCGCCGACAACGATCCGGACGGCTGAGGCGCGGATGCACGAGACCACAACGCTGCTCATCGAGGTCGGTGCGCTGCTCTTCCTGCTTGGGCTGCTGGGGCGGCTCGGCCGGCGGATCGGCCTCTCACCCATTCCCCTCTACCTGCTCGCCGGGCTCGTCTTCGGGCACGGCGGCGTGCTTCCGCTGGCCGCCAGCGAGGAGTTCTTCGCCGTCGGCGCCGAGATCGGCGTGATCCTGCTACTGGTCATGCTCGGCCTGGAGTACTCGGCCGGCGAACTGGTCGGCAACCTGCGCTCGGCGGCGCCCGCCGGGTTGATCGACGGCGTGCTCAACGCGCTGCCCGGCGCGGCCTTCGCCTTCCTGCTCGGCTGGGACTGGGTGGCCGCCATCGTGCTCGGCGGCATCACCTGGGTCTCCTCGTCCGGGGTGATCGCCAAGGTGTTGGCCGACCTTGGCCGGCTCGGCAACCGGGAGACGCCGGTGATCCTCTCGGTGCTGGTCATCGAGGACCTGGCGATGGCCCTGTACCTGCCGCTACTCACCGCCGTGCTGGCCGGCAGCGGCCTGCTCGGCGGTGGCATCGCGCTCGGCGTCGCGGTCGGCACCGTGGTGCTGGTGCTCGTGGTGGCGATCCGGTACGGGCACCTGATCTCCACGGCCCTGTCGGCGAAGGACCCGGAGGCGCTGCTGCTCGGCGTGCTCGGCCTGACCCTGCTCATCGCCGGCCTCGCGGCGAAGCTCCAGGTGTCGGCGGCGGTCGGCGCGTTCCTCGTCGGCATCGCGCTGTCCGGCCCCGTGGCCCACCACGCCACCGAGATGCTCTCCCCACTGCGGGACCTCTTCGCCGCGGTCTTCTTCGTGTTCTTCGGGCTGGTCACCGATCCACGGGACATCCCGCCCGTGCTGCTGCCGGCGCTCGCGCTGGCCGTGGTGACGATGGGCACCAAGACGATCACCGGGTACCTGGCGGCCAGGCGGGTCGGGATCGCCGAGCCCGGCCGCTGGCGGGCGGGACTTGCCCTGGTGCCCCGCGGCGAGTTCTCCATCGTCATCGCCGGGCTCGCCGTCGCCGCCGGCAGCGTGGAGCCGAAGCTGGCCGCGCTGGCCACGGCGTACGTGCTGATCACCGTGGTGACCGGGCCGATGCTGGCCCGGCTGCCGGACTTCGCCTGGTTCAAGGTGTGGCTGCGGCAGCGGGCCGTCCGCCAGCGAGCGAAGTCGCTGGCCAGCGCCGACTGATCCGCGACGCAGGCACGGGAACGGGCCGGGTCGGCCGTACGGTCGACCCGGCCCGTTCCATCGGTTGTCGAATTGGTGCGCGGAGCCCTTCCGCTGGTCGGCGGCCCGGGCTACCGTTCGCCCCAGCAGCCAGGGTCCGCGGGGGGCGGTCCCCCGCGTACGCGAGCGGAAGGTTGGCCGGTGAGCGTGCAGGAGTCGACGTTCCACGGCTTCACCAACCCCGTCGACCCCTCCCCCGCGGAGCTGCGGGCGTGGGCCTACCAACCGGACTCCGTGCCGCTGACCTCGATGCCTCAGGACTGGGACCTGCTGGTCGCCGGGGACCACCTCGTGCAGACGCTGTTCGAGCTGGCGATGGATCCGGCCTGCCCGGCCCGCCGGTTCGCGCTGCACTGCCTCTACATCTACGCCGCCGACGGCATCCGGACGAACTTCCGCGCCCATCCCAAGCGGCGCTTCCGCAAGCTGGTCGAGCAGGCGGAACGGGCCGGCGACGAGCTGATGCACAACTGGGCGCACAACAGCCGGGTGTTGCTGGCCCGCCCGGACCTGTTCGCCTACCGGGACTGGTGCGAGGGCGGTCTGGTCCGGGAGAACCGCCGCATCGGCTGACGGCATGTGTCCCTGACACGCGAACGGGCCGGGTTCCCCCGTGGAACCCGGCCCGCACGTCGTCGCACCGGCCGTCAGGCGGCCGATCCGCCGCGCCTTTCGCGCTGCTGGTCGCGCCGCGCGTCGGCCCGCCCCTGATTGCGCCGCGCGTCGGCCCGCCCCTGGTCGACGCCGTGGTCGAGCTGGTCGGCGAACCGACCTTCCTTGATCCTGTCGGTGAACCGACCCTCGGTGATCTTGTTGAACTGCTCCTGGGCGGACTTCGCGATCCGGTCGAGCCGCGACTCCGCCTGCTGCGCCACCTTCTTGACCGGTTCCGACATGGTCCCCCCTCGCCGGCGCGGTGGTTCCAGCGGTGCCTATGGCCCGAATTGAGCTGATAGGGCCTGATTCACAGGTTAACGGAACGGCCCGGTCCGCGCCGGGATACCCGGGAAGCGGACCGGGCCGGTGGAGCGGTCCGGAGCGGTGGAGCTGTGCGGGGGTGCGGCGGTGCGGTCAGCGGTCGCGGCGCGGGCGCCAGACCACCAGGGCGGTGGACGTGCGGTTGGTGGGCACCAGATCCCGGCCGGGAAACCGGGCCAGCGACTCCAGCTCGGCTACCCGGCGGTACGCGGCGTCGAGCTCCGCCTCCAGCCGGGCGATCCGCTGCTGCGCCTGCTCCAGCAGACGTTCCAAGCCGATGATCCGCTTGACCCCGGCCAGGTTGACGCCCTCGTCCTGACTGAGCCGCTGCACCTCGCGCAGCAGCACCACGTCCCGGACGCTGTAGCGGCGCCCGCCGCCGGCCGCCCGGCCGGCCTGCACCAGGCCGAGCCGGTCGTACTGGCGCAGTGTCTGCGGATGCATCCCCGCCATCCGCGCCGCCACCGAAATCATCAGGACCTTGGCCTCGTAGGCAGGGTCATCCGAGCCGGTGAACTGTCCCACCATCCCCGCTCACCTCCGCACGCACTCCAGCAGGCTCAACTGAACCGACGCACCCGGGCGTCGAGATGTTCCCGGGCGGCCGGCGGGGCCTGCTCGGCGAACGCCTCCAGCGCCGCCCGCGCCTCGTCGGACACCCGTGCCGGCACCACCACGTCGAGCGTGACCAGCAGGTCGCCGGCCTGGCCGTCCTTGCGCACCACGCCCTTGCCGCGGGCCCGCAGCACCCGGCCGCTCGGCGTGCCCGGCGGCACCCGCAGGGTCACCGTGCCGTCGAGCGTGGGGACCCGCAGGTCCGTGCCGAGCACGGCCTCCGGGAAGGTGATCGGCACGGTCAGCGTCAGGTCGTCCCCGGTACGCCCGAACAGGTCGTCCGGCCGGACCTTCACCTGCACGAACAGGTCGCCGGCCGGGCCGCCGCGCTCGCCCGGCTCGCCGCGCCCGGCCAGCCGGATCCGCTGCCCGTCGGCCACCCCGGCGGGGAAGCGGACGTTCAGCGTGCGGGTCTTGGTGACCCCGCCGGTGCCGTGGCACTCCGGGCACTTCTCCTCGACGACCGTGCCCACGCCCTGACAGTTGCGGCACGGCTCGGAGAGGCTGAACGACCCCTGGTTCCGGGTGGTCACCCCGGCGCCGTGGCAGACCTGGCAGGTCACCGGCTGGGTGCCGGGCTTCGCCCCGCTGCCGTGGCAGATGTCGCAGATCCCGGGCGCGCGCAGGGTCAGCGGGAGGGTCACCCCGCGGACCGCGTCGTCGAAGTCGAGCGCCACCTCGGTCTCGATGTCCCGGCCCTTGGCGGGGCCACGCGGACGGGACGGGCCGCCGGCTGCCCCGCCGCCCGAGAAGATCGAACTGAACAGGTCCTGGAAGCCGGCCCCGCCGAAGCGACGGTCACCGCCGCCGGCCGCGCCGCCGAACATGTCCGAGACGTCGAACGGCTGCCCGCCGGGCCCGCCCGCGCCCCGGGCGTTGCGCCGGAAGGCACCCGAGCCGAACAGCGAGCGCATCTCGTCGTACTCGCGGCGCTTGGCCTCGTCGCCGAGCACCGCGTACGCCTCGGAGACGGCCTTGAACCGCTCCTCGGCCTGCGGTTCACCGGGGTTGTGGTCCGGGTGCGACTCCCGGGCCAGCTTCCGGTACGACTTCTTGATCTCGTCCGGGGAGGCGGACTTCTGCACGCCCAACGTGGCGTAGTAGTCCTTCTCGATCCAGTCCTTGGAACTCACCGGTCCACCCCCTTCCATGGGACGTGCCAGGCCGTCCCGTCCGCCCGGTGTGGGCGGACGGAACGGCCCGGGTCAGTACTACTCCGGGTCGGCCACCGCGACCATGGCCGGCCGCAGCAGCCGTTCGCCGAGCTGGTAGCCCCGGCGCATGACCTGCACGCAGGTCGGTTCGGTCACGTCGGCGGAGGTCCGGTGGGCCACCGCCTCGTGCCGGGTCGGATCGAACGGGTCGCCCTGCTCGCCGAACGCGCTCAGGCCGAACTTGCCCAGCGCGGTGGTGAGCTGCTCGGCCACCGTGCCGAACGGGCCCACCAGGTCGCCGTGCTCGCGGGCCCGGTCCAGGTCGTCCAGGATCGGCAGCAGCGCGGCGAGCACCGAGCCGGCCGCCTGCTCCTGAACCAGGCCGCGGTCCCGGTCCACCCGCTTGCGGTAGTTGGCGTACTCCGCCGTCACCCGCTGGAGGTCCCGGGTCCGCTCGTCGAGCTCGGCCCGCAGCCCTTCCAGCTCTGCGCCGGGGGCCGGGGTGCTGCCCTCCACCGGCTGCGCCGGGGCGTCGACCACGGGCGGCCCGTCCACGGAGGCGGCCTCGACCTCGATCTCGTCGACCACGACCTCGGCGTCGGCGACCAGCCCCTCCGCCGGGACGTCCGCCCCGGCGTCGGCGGCGGCGGGCTCCTCCGACGTACTGATCTTGCGATTGTCACGGACGACGATCCGCGGCTGCTCGCCGGCGGACTGCCCGGCGGTCGCGGAGCCACCCGGCGCCGACCCGGTGGAGTCCGGGTCGGCGGCTCGTGGCTTCTCCGTCATGCGGTTACCTCATCCCTGCCGTGAGTACGCGTCCGAGGCGAATCGTCACTTCTTGTCCTCGTCCACGATCTCCGCGTCGACCACGTCGTCGGCGCCGCCGGCCTGCGCGCCACCGGTCGCCCCGGCGCCGGCGCCAGCGCCCGCCGCGCCCGGCTGCTGGCCCGACTCGGCCTGGTCGGCCTGCTGAGACGCGTACAGCAGCGAGCCGGCCTG
Organism: Micromonospora sp. NBC_01412; assembly: GCF_045040215.1. NCBI lineage: Bacteria > Bacillati > Actinomycetota > Actinomycetes > Micromonosporales > Micromonosporaceae > Micromonospora > Micromonospora sp. NBC_01412. The sequence goes on along the minus strand of NZ_CP109528.1, from coordinate 3,191,890 downwards.
CTGGGAGACCTGCGCGAGCCGCTCGTGGGCCGCCTTGATCTTCTCGATGTCCTGACCGCCGAGCGCGCCGCGCAGTTCACCGAGGGCCTCGTTGAGCTGCTCCCGGTTCTCGCCCGGCAGCTTGTCGCCGCTCTCGGCGAGGAACTTCTCGGTCTGCCACTGGAGCGCCTCGGCGAGGTTGCGGGTCTCCGCCTCCTCGCGGCGACGCTTGTCGTCGTCGGCGTGCTCCTCGGCGTCCCGGCGCATCCGCTCGATGTCGTCCTTCGGCAGCGAGGAGCCGCCGGTGATCATCATCTTCTGTTCCTTGCCGGTGCCCAGGTCCTTGGCGTGCACGTTCACGATGCCGTTGGCGTCGATGTCGAACGTGACCTCGACCTGGGGCACGCCGCGCGGCGCGGGCGGGAGGCCGGTCAGCTCGAAGGTGCCGAGCTTCTTGTTGTAGGCCGCGATCTCCCGCTCACCCTGGAACACCTGGATCAGCACCGACGGCTGGTTGTCGTCGGCCGTGGTGAAGACCTCGGAGCGCTTGCTCGGGATGGTGGTGTTGCGCTCGATGAGCTTGGTGAAGATGCCGCCCTTGGTCTCGATGCCCAGGCTCAGCGGGGTCACGTCGAGCAGCAGGACGTCCTTGACCTCGCCCTTGAGCACGCCCGCCTGGAGGGCGGCGCCGACGGCGACGACCTCGTCCGGGTTGACGCCCTTGTTGGGGTCCCGGCCGGTGAGCTGCTTGACCAGGTCGGTGACGGCCGGCATCCGGGTCGAGCCGCCGACCAGGATCACGTGGTCGACGCCGGCGACCTTGATCCCGGCGTCCTTCACGGCCTGCTCGAACGGGCCCTTGCAGCGGTCCAGCAGGTCCTGCGTCAGCCGCTGGAACTCGGCGCGGCTGAGCGTCACGTCCAGGTGCAGCGGGCCGGCCGAGCCGGCGGTGATGTACGGCAGGTTGATGTTGCTGGTGGTGGCCGCCGACAGCTCGATCTTGGCCTTCTCGGCCGCCTCGCGGAGCCGCTGGAGGGCCATCTTGTCCTGGGCCAGGTCGATGCCGTGCTCGCCCCGGAAGGTCTTCACCAGGTGGTCGATGATCCGCTGGTCCCAGTCGTCGCCACCGAGCTGGTTGTCACCGCTGGTCGACTTGACCTCCACGACGCCCTCGGCCAGCTCCAGCAGCGACACGTCGAAGGTGCCGCCGCCGAGGTCGAAGACCAGGACGGTCTGCTCCTGGGAGCCCTTGTCCAGCCCGTACGCCAGGGCGGCGGCGGTCGGCTCGTTGACGATCCGCAGCACGTTGAAGCCGGCGATCTCGCCGGCCTCCTTGGTGGCCTGGCGCTGGCCGTCGTTGAAGTAGGCCGGGACGGTGATCACCGCGTCGGTGATCTGCTCGCCCAGGTACGCCTCGGCGTCCCGCTTGAGCTTCATCAGCGTCCGGGCCGAGATCTCCTGCGGGGTGTACTTCTTGCCGTCGATGTCGACGGTCCAGTTGGTGCCGATCTCCCGCTTGACCGAACGGATGGTCCGGTCGGGGTTCGTCACCGCCTGGCGCTTGGCGACCTCACCGACGAGCACCTCGCCGTTGCGGGCGAACGCGACGATCGACGGGGTCGTCCGCGAGCCTTCAGCGTTGGCGATGACGGTGGGCTCACCGCCCTCGAGAACGCTGACGCAGGAGTTCGTCGTGCCGAGGTCGATACCGACCGCACGTGCCATCTTCGCTTCCTCGCTTCTTACGTTGGAGCAGGTGACGGGGTCCGCCCGCCGCGCACTCGCCACAAGTTGAGTGAACTTGACTCAATAGTGCCACGCCCACGGCGATCGTCAAATCGGGTTGAGCCGACCCGACGCAACCTCGCGTTCCGGGGAGCCCGGTTGTCTTCCCTTGCCCCGGTCGGGCACGCTTTAGCGGTGACGACGCACGGGGATCCCGTTAGCCGCTCCGGTTCGCCCGCCGTCGCCGCCCGTACCGGCACCGAGGACGCCGGGGAGGACCCGTCCGGCCCTACCGCAGACGGCCTGCCCGCCGCGCTCACCGACCTGCGGGCCGCGATCGGCGCTGCCCGGTTCCCGCTCACCCTGCCCTCGGCCGAGTCCGCCCGCCAGATCGGCGCGAGCCTCACCGCGCAGCTCGACGACTATCTCCTGCCCCGGTTGGCCCGGCTCGACGCGCCGCTGTTGGTGGTCGTCGGCGGCTCGACCGGGGCCGGCAAGTCGACCCTGGTCAACAGCCTGGTCCAGGCCCGGGTCAGCGCCGCCGGGGTGCTCCGGCCGACCACCCGCTCCCCGGTGCTGGTGTGCAACCCGACCGACTCAGGCTGGTTCCGCCAGGGCGAGCTGCTTCCGGGCCTCACCCGCACCAACGAGCCGAGCGAGGACCCGGGCACCCTGCACCTGGTCACCGCCCCGGCGCTCCCCGCCGGGCTGGCCTTCCTCGACGCCCCCGACATCGACTCGGTGGTCGACGCCAACCGGGCGCTGGCCGGGCAGCTCCTCGCCGCCGCCGACCTCTGGCTCTTCGTCACCACCGCCGCCCGGTACGCCGACGCGGTCCCCTGGGAGCTGCTGCACACCGCGCGGGACCGGGGCGTGGTGATCGCGATGGTGCTCGACCGGGTGCCGGCGGAGGCGACCGACGAAGTGGCCGCCCACCTGGCCGAGATGCTCGCCGACCAGGGCCTCGGCGCGGCGCCGCTGTTCGTCCTGCCCGAGACGTGGGTGGACGGCCAGGGCCTGCTGCCGGACCAGGTCACCGCCCCGCTGAGCACCTGGTTCGCCCGGCTGGCCGCCGACGCCGGGGCGCGGGCCGCCGTCGTCCGGCAGACCCTGGACGGGGCGCTGGCCGCCCTGCACCCCGCGGTGGCGGGGCTGGCCGACGCCGCCGACGAGCAGATCGCCGCCGCCGACGCCCTCGACGAGCGGGTGCTGGCCGCGTACCGGGGGGCCGAGCGGACCGTGGAGCAGGGGCTGAAGGACGGCCGGCTGCTCCGCGGCGAGGTGCTCGCCCGCTGGCAGGAGTTCGTCGGCACCGGCGAGTTCTTCCGCACCCTGGAGGCCAGGATCGGCCGGCTGCGGGACCGCCTGGTGGCCACGGTGACCGGCCGGCCCGCGCCCGCCACGGAGCTGCGCAACGCCATCGAGTCTCAGCTCGTCACACTGCTGCGCGGGGTGGCCTCCGAGGCGGCCGAGAACACGTACACCGGGTGGCGGGCACACCCGGCCGGGGCGGCGCTGCTCGACCCGCCGCTGGCGCACCCGGCCGAGGACCTCCCCACCCGCGCCGAGCGCCTCGTCCGCGACTGGCAGCGCGGGGTGCTGGAGCTGGTCCGGGCGGAGGGCGGCGACAAGCGGTTCGTGGCCCGCACCGCCGCGTACGCGGTCAACGCCACCGGGCTGGCCGTGATGATCGCCGTGTTCGCCTCGACCGCGTTCATCCCGACCGGGCTGGAGGTGGCCACCGGGGCCGGCACGACCGTCGCCGCGCAGGCCGTGCTCCAGGCGATCTTCGGCGACCAGGCCGTGCGTACGCTGGCCGACCGGGCCCGGGGCGACCTGCTGGCCCGGGTCCGGGAGCTGCTCGACGCCGAGGCCGACCGGTTCCTGTCCCGCACCGCGGCGGCCCGCCCGGCGGCGGACGCCGGCGACCCGCTGCGCGCCGCGGGCGACCGGGTGGAGGACGCCCGGCACCGCAGCGGCCTGGCGACGGCCGGCGTGTCGGGCCTGCCCGCCGCACCGACCCCGGAGGCCGAGACCCGATGACCAACATCGCCGGCCGAGTACGCGAGGCGCTCCGGGGTGACCAGCGGGTCGACCCGGACGCGCTGATCGCCCGCCTGGACGCGGTCCGCCGGTTCCTCGACGCGGTGGACGGCGAGCTCCCCGACGCCCAGCTCGTGCCCGCGCACACCCTGGTCGAGCGGGCCGGCACCCGGCTTGCGCTCTCCCGGGACCACACCGTCGTCGCCCTCGCCGGGGCCACCGGCAGCGGCAAGTCGAGCCTGTTCAACGCGCTCGCCCGGCTGACCCTCTCCACGGTCGGGGTGCGCCGCCCCACCACCGGCGTGGCGCACGCCTGCGTCTGGGGCCCGCTGGACGGGGCGAACCGGCTGCTCGACTGGATCGGCGTGCTGCCCCGCCACCGGTTCGTCCGGGAGAGCGCGCTGGACGCCGACGACGAGTCCGCCCTGCACGGGCTGGTGCTGCTCGACCTGCCGGACTTCGACTCGGTGCAGCGGTCGCACCGGCTGGAGGTGGACCGGCTGCTCGGCCTGGTCGACCTGGTGGTCTGGGTCGTCGACCCGCAGAAGTACGCCGACCGGGTGATCCACACCAGCTACCTGCGAGAGTTCCACCGGCACCGGGACGTGACGCTGGTGGTGCTCAACCAGGCCGACCGGCTGCCCCCGGCCGAGCTGCCCCGGGTGCTGGACGACCTGCGCCGGCTGCTCGACGTCGACGGGCTGGGCGGGGTGCCGCTGCTGGCCACCACCGCCGTCGACCCGGCCGGGATCGTCGAGCTGCGCGGGACGCTGGAGCGCACGGTCGCCGGGCGGCAGGCCGCGCTGCGGCGCCTCGCCGGGGACGTCGACGCGGTCGTCGCCGGACTGGACGAGCTGGTCGCCGCCGACGCGCCGGCCGACGCGCCGGACGAGGGGACCGTCGGTTCGCTGAGCCGGGCGCTGGCCGGGACGGCCGGCGTGCCGGCGGTGGCGGCGGCGGTCGAGGGGGCGTACCGGCACCGGGCCGTGGCGAGCACCGGCTGGCCGCTGGTGCGGGGCTGGCGGCGGCTGCGCCCCGACCCGCTGCGCCGGCTGCACCTGCCCGGCCCGGTCGCCGACGCGGACGCCGGGGACCCGGCGGAGAGCCTGGTCGCCGCGACCTCCGTACCGGATCCGACCGCCGCCCAGCGCTCGGCGCTGGGGCTGGCCGTGCGGGCGGTGGCCGACCGGTCCGGCGCGGGCCTGCCGGCCCTCTGGGCGACCGCGGTGACCGCCGCCGCCCGGTCCCGGCTGGGCGACCTGCCGGACGCGCTGGACCGCGCGGTGGCCGGCGCCGACCTGGGGATGGACCGCCGGCCGGTCTGGTGGCGGTTCGTCGGCGCGGTGCAGTGGCTGGTCACGGTCGCGGCCGTCGCCGGCCTCGGCTGGCTCGCCCTCGGCTACGCGCTGCGCGCCCTCGGCCTGCCGGCGCTGGAGTATCCGCGGGTCGGCGAGGCCCCGCTGCCCACCGTGTTGCTGCTCGGCGGCCTGCTCGCCGGGCTGCTGCTGGCCGCGCTGACCCGCCCGGTGGTGCGGTGGTCGGCCCGCCGGGCCAGCCGCCGGGCCGAGAGGCGACTCACCGCCGCCGTCGATGCGGTCGGCCGGGAATACGTGGTGACGCCGGTCCGGGCGGTGCTCGACCGGTACGGGCAGGCGAGGCAGGCGTTGCGGGACGCCGAGCGCCGCTGAACCCGGTCAGCCTTCACTGTCCGGGGCTCTCCCGCGGGCGTAGGGTCGACGCATGGCCACGCCTCAGACCCCCTACGACGCGGTGCTGCACGCCGCACGCGACGTGACCAGGCTCGACACCGCCCTCGATGCCGAGATGCTCGGCGCGGCGCTGCTGGGCAGCGTCTACGCCGTCGCGGAGACCGGTCGGGAGGAGGCCCTCCGGGAGTTCGTCTCCGGCTTCCTCGCCGCCACCACCCGCCGGCGCACGGCCGCAGCAAGGACCATCCGCGCCGTCTTCGCGGCCCTGGTGCCCACTGCGGAGGGCGCGGCGAAGGTCCACCCCGGCACCCAGGCCCCCGCCTGGTCCGAGCAGCTCGGCCGGGTGCGCCTCACCGGCACGTGGTGCTACGGCGATGTGTACGGCGACCAGACCTCCTACCTGGCCACCTTCGCCTACGACGATGAAGCCGGCGGCCCGGAGCACGCGCTGGTGGCCCTGGTCGACCACAACATCGGCATCGCGAAGGACATCTTCGTCGGGGGCCCCGCCGGCCGGATCGTCGACCAGGTCCGGGAGATGGTCGACGGCGACGAGTTGACCTGGTTCCGGGAGGAGGACCCGGCCCGGCTGCACGGCGAGGTCGGCCGGCACCTCGCGGTCACCGACGAGCTGGGCGAGCTGCCCGCCGAGGGATCGCTCGCCACCGACCGTGCGCTGGCCGGCGCGCGGTTGGCGCTGCTGCCCCGGCCGGCGCGTGCCGCCCGGGGTGCCGAGCCGCTCTCCGGCGACGAGCGGACCGCCCTGGTCCGGGCGTTTCTCGCCTCGCCCGAGGCGGTCCGGTTCGACCTGGACCCGTCCGACGACGCGGGGCTCGCCTCGCTGCACTTCTGCCTCAGCCTGCTGCTCGACCACGCCGCGAGCTTCCCGGACGCGGACCCGCTGCGGTGGAGCCCCACGGTGGCCGAGCTGTTCCTGCTCGACTGGGTGCACCGGCGGGCCGTGCTCGACATGGACGACGCCGCGATGCTCCCCCGGGTGCTGCGCGGCTGGGCGGCGTACGCGGCCCGACGCAAGGGGCTGCCGGAGGCTGCGGCGACCCGGACCGACACTGCGATCGAGGAGATGGTTCCGGAGTTCGCCCGGCTCTACTCGACAGGGGAGCGGCGCAGCCCGGCCACCGCGGCCGTGGCCCAGCTCATGGCCGACGGGGTTGACCCGGACGACCCGGTCGCCCTGGACGCCTGGATCGAGGCGAACCGGCACCGGCTCGCCGACGACGGGGCCTGAGCGGGGCGGGGCACCGCTGCTCGGCCGCTGAGCGCCCCGCCCGGGCGGGGTCGCCGGCTTTGCCGACGGGGGGCCGGCCCTGCCCGACGGCCCGCGCGGGCTGCGGGGTCAGGAGCGGTCCGCGCGGCGGCTCAGCCGAGCGCGGCGTAGACGACGCCGGCGACCAGCCCGCCGACGGCGCCACCGACCACCACCTGCGGGAGCGTGTGGGCGCGCAACCGCACCCTTGACCAGCCCGCCAGCACGGGCAGCGGCGCGGCGGCCAGCAGCGGGGCGCCGAAGGTGAGCGCCAGGACGACCACCGCCCCGGCTGCCACCGCCGTGTGGATCGACAACTTCCACCAGTGGCTCACCGTCACCGCCACGACCAGCCCCACCACGCCTGCGGCCACCAGGGCAAGCAGCGGGCGGGGCGCGCCGAACGCCGCGAGCAGGGCCCACCCGACCGCCACCGAGGCCAGCCCGAACAGCAGCGGCAGCCGGCGCTGCTCGCGTACGCCGACGTGGTGGTCGGTGAGCCGCCCGCGCCGCACCCCGCCGAGGATGTACGCGAACGGGATGCCGCTGGCGAAGACGGTGGCGAGCAGCCCCCAGGCCAACCCGTGGGCCCCGCCCCGGGCTCCGTGCCAGGCCACCACCACGGTCAGCAGGGTCACCAGGACGGCTGGGGCGGTCAGCTCGGTGACCAGCCGGGCGATCCGCCGGCCCGGCCCGGCTGGCCCGGCCGGCTCAGCCGGCTCGGCCGGCTCGGCCGGGACCGGAGGCTCGGCCGGGAGGCCCGGTCCGCTCAGCGCCCCGTCCCCGGTCGCGCCGGCCGGTCCCCGCTCCAGTCGATGCCGCGCACCTGCCCGCCGATCCGGTTCACGCTCCACGACCCCGGAGCGTCCCACGCGGCCGGGCTGCCGGGTCGACGGTCGCGCCGGGGCTGCTCGTGGTCGGCTCCCAGCTGGGCGGCTCCGAACTGGTCGGCTCCGAACTGGTCGAGGGCCCGGTGTCGCCTGGCGGGGAAGGGGCCTGCGTCGAGCCGGAGATCGTCACCGTGGGTTCGGCCGTGGGCGTCGGCTCCGGCGTCGGCGGGTCGGTCGGTGACGGCACCGGCGTCGGGTGTGGCGCCGGGGTCGGGCTCGGCGAGGGGGACGCCGTGGGCGGCCGGGGGGCCGGCGGGGGGATCGGCGCCGGTGGCGGCGGATCACGTACCGCGTCCGGGTCGGACCGGTCGGGGTCAGTCGGCGGGGCCGGGCCCTGCGGCGCGAGACCCGGGCCGGACGGGCCGGTCGACGGCACCACGACCAGGCCCAGCCGGGCGGACGGGATCGCCCCGGGCCGGCCGGTCCCCGGCAGCGGGACGACCACCGGGCCGACGGACGGGGTGGGAATGAACGGGGTGCCGCTGTCCGGCAGCGCCGTGCTGCCCACCGTGGCCGAGCCCGCGCTGACGGCGGCGAGGATCGGCATCGAGGCGGTGCCGGCGAGCAGGGCGACGGTGAAGAGGTATCCCCGGCCGTGGGCGGCGGAGCCGGGGGCGCGGTGCGCGCCGACGACCCGGCGGTAGCCGCCCGCCGCGCGGTGCCGACCGAGCAGCGGAACGGCCGGACCCTCACCTGGCTGGGACACGCACACTCCTCGTCGTCGGACACGGTCACGGGCGGCGCGGCAGCAATAAGCGGACATAAGCCCACGAAAAGTGCGGCTCGGCGTCATCAGCTTGAACCAGTGACGGTCAGTTCACCAGGCACCACAGCGTGTCGACACACAATTTGTCCGACCCCACCTCCCGGCCGCGAAACCGCCTACGACAAATCCGTCGATGAGCCGCGAAGCCGACAGCGGCCGGAAACCTGGGCGGGCGTACTGTGGGGTCCCTCACCTCCTCTGCGAATATGGACCATGACGGCAACGCAGCCGCGGCCTCCGCGCACCCGCGGCAGACGCGGTTGGGCGCCGGCGCTCCCGAACCGGGTTCGTCCCACGGATCCGGCTCACGCCGCGCGGCAACCCCCACCGGGGCTAGGCGCGGCCGCCAAGGCCAGCCCGGCACCGGCCGGGCCGGCGCACGATTTGCGCGGACGGGTCACCCCCCGGCGCCGACGCAGACACGACAGGGAGAGACGGATGGCAAAGGGCGACCCCGGGGTCACCACCCGCGGCCGGCGGGCCGCACCCCGTTCCAAGCGGGCCGCGTCAGCGGCTGCAGGCAACCCGGAACTCGTACAGCTGCTTACGCCCGAGGGCGAGCGCATCGAGACGGCGTTCGGCCCGGACGGGACGGAGTACCGCGTCGACTTCACCGACGAGGAGTACCGCGGGCTCTACCGCGACCTCGTGCTGGTCCGCAAGCTCGACGCCGAGGCCACCGCGTTGCAGCGGCAGGGCGAACTGGGCCTGTGGGCGAGCCTGCTGGGCCAGGAGGCCGCGCAGGTCGGCTCCGGCCGGGCGCTGCGCAGCCAGGACATGGCCTTCCCGACGTACCGGGAGCACGGCGTCCTCTACTGCCGGGGCATCGACCCGATCATGCCGCTCGGCCTGTTCCGCGGCGTCGACCAGGGTGGCTGGGACCCGAACGAGTTCAAGTTCAACATGTACACGATCGTGATCGGGGCGCAGACCCTGCACGCGACCGGGTACGCCATGGGCGTTCACATGGACGGCAAGACCGGGACCGAGGACGGCGAGGCGGTGATCGCCTACTTCGGCGACGGCGCCACCAGCCAGGGCGACGTCAACGAGGCGTTCGTCTGGGCCAGCGTCTTCAACGCCCCGCTGGTGTTCTTCTGCCAGAACAACCAGTACGCCATCTCCGAGCCCCTGGAGCGGCAGACCCGGGTGCCGCTCTACCAGCGGGCCGGCGGCTTCGGCTTCCCCGGCGTCCGGGTCGACGGCAACGACGTGCTCGCCTCGTACGCGGTGACCCGGCACGCGCTGGACAACGCGCGACACGGCCAGGGCCCCAGCCTGATCGAGGCGTACACCTACCGGATGGGGGCGCACACCACCTCCGACGACCCGACCCGGTACCGGATCGCCAGCGAGGTCGAGGCCTGGCAGGCCAAGGACCCGATCGCCCGGATGAAGGCGTTCCTGGAGAAGCAGAAGATCGCCGACGCGGACTTCTTCGCCGCCCTCGACGAGCAGGCCCGCGCCGAGTCGGTGCACCTGCGCGAGCGGGTGCTCGCCATGCCCGACCCCGAGCCGGTGACGATGTTCGACCACGTCTACCCCCACGGGTCCCCTGAGCTCGACGAGCAGCGGGCACAGTTCAGCCGCTACATGGAGTCGTTCGATGGGAGCGCCCACTGATGGCCACGGAGACGCTCACCCTCGGCAAGGCGCTCAACACCGGCCTGCGCAGGGCCCTGGAGGACGACCCGAAGGTCATCATCATGGGCGAGGACGTCGGCAAGCTCGGCGGCGTCTTCCGGGTCACCGACGGGCTCCAGAAGGACTTCGGCGACCAGCGGGTGATCGACACCCCGTTGGCCGAGTCGGGCATCATCGGCACCGCGGTCGGCCTGGCCATCCGCGGCTTCCGCCCGGTCTGCGAGATCCAGTTCGACGGCTTCGTCTACCCCGCGTACGACCAGATCGTGTCGCAGGTGGCGAAGATGCACTACCGCTCGCAGGGCAAGGTCCGCATCCCGATGGTCATCCGCATCCCGTACGGCGGGGGCATCGGCGCGGTCGAACACCACTCCGAGTCGCCGGAGGCGTACTTCGCGCACACCGCCGGCCTGAAGGTCGTGACCTGCGCCAACCCACAGGACGCGTACTCGATGATCCAGCAGGCGATCGCCTCGGACGACCCGATCGTGTTCCTGGAGCCCAAGCGGCGCTACTGGGAGAAGGGTCCGGTCGAGCTGGACGCCCCGCTGTCGGCGGCGTACCCGCTGCACTCGGCCCGGGTGACGCGGCCCGGCACGGACGTGACCGTGCTGGCGTACGGGCCGATGGTGCGCACCTGCCTGGACGCGGCGGCCTCCGCGGCGGAGGACGGCCGGGAGCTGGAGGTCATCGACCTGCGCACCCTCTCCCCGCTGGACCTGACCGCCGCGTACGAGTCGGTGAAGCGCACCGGCCGGTGCGTGGTCGTGCACGAGGCCCCGGGCAACCTGGGCCTGGGCTCGGAGATCGCCGCCCGGATCACCGAGGAGTGCTTCTACTCCCTGGAGTCCCCGGTGCTGCGGGTGACCGGCTTCGACACCCCCTACCCGGCTTCCCGGGTGGAGGAGGAGTACCTGCCGGACCTCGATCGGGTGCTCGACGCGGTCGACCGGACCTTCGGGTGGTGAGCGGCGTGTCGCGGATCAAGGAGTTCAACCTGCCCGACCTGGGCGAGGGCCTGGCCGAGGGCGAGATCCTCGCCTGGCTGGTCAAGGTGGGCGACATGATCGAGCTGAACCAGCCGATCGTCGAGGTGGAGACGGCCAAGGCCGCCGTCGAGATCCCGGCGAAGTGGGCCGGCCAGGTGCGGTCGATCTTCCACCCGGCGGGCAGCACGATCGAGGTCGGCACTCCGATCATCGCGATCGACACCGACCCGGGCGCCGGCCCGATCGAGGAGTCGACCACGGGCACCCCGTCGGCGGCGTCGCTGGCGGCGGTCGAGGTGGCCCCGAGCGAGGGCGCGATCGAGCCGGGCCTGATCGGCGGCCCCGCCCCGGGCGGCCGTACCGCCGTCCTGGTCGGCTACGGCCCGCGCACCACGACGGCCAAGCGCCGGCCGCGCAAGGCTGGCGTCCCGGCCCAGGCCCCGGCCGCCCCGGCGACCCAGGCCCCGGCCGCCCCGGCGACCCAGGCCCCGGCCGTTCCGGCGCCGGTCCCGGCCGCCCCGGTGGTCGCCGCGTCGACGAACGGCAACGGCCACGGGGGTACGCGCACAGGCGGGCCGGTGCTGGCCAAGCCGCCGGTACGCAAGCTCGCCCGGGACCTCGGCGTCGACCTGGCCGCGCTGACCGGGTCAGGCCCACTGGGCTCGATCACCCGGGAGGACGTACAGCGGGCGGCGAGCGGCACCGCAACGGCGGCCGAGCCGCTGACGGTGACGGCGCCGACCACGGCGGCGGCGAGCTTCGGCGCGGACCGTGAGCAGCGCATCCCCGTCAAGGGGATACGCAAGCTCACCGCCGAGAACATGTCCCGCTCGGCGTTCACGGCCCCGCACGTGACGGAGTTCCTGACCGTCGACGTCACCCGGGCGACGAAGGCCCTGGACCGGCTGCGCGGCCGGCGGGAGTGGCGCGACGTCCGGGTCTCGCCGCTGCTGCTGGTGGCCAAGGCGGTGCTGCTCGCGGTGCGGCGGCACCCGATGGTCAACTCGACATGGGCCGGCGACGAGATCGTCGTCAAGGACTACGTCAACCTGGGCATCGCGGCGGCCACCGAGCGCGGGCTGATCGTGCCGAACATCAAGGACGCCGGCCGGCTGTCGCTGCGCGAGCTGGCGGACGCGATGACGGACCTGGTGCAGACGGCCAAGGCTGGCCGGACCACGCCCGCCGCCATGTCCGGCGGCACCCTGACGATCACCAACGTCGGGGTGTTCGGGGTGGACACCGGCACGCCGATCCTGCCCCCGGGCGAGTCGGCGATCCTGGCCTTCGGCGCGGTCCGTGAGATGCCCTGGGTGCACAAGGGCAAGGTCCGTCCGCGTCAGGTGACCACGCTTGGCCTGTCCTTCGACCACCGGATCATCGACGGTGAACTCGGGTCGAAGTTCCTCCGCGACATCGGGGACTTCCTGACCGACCCGGAGGCGGCGCTGCTCGCCTGGACCTGACGGTTAGCCGACACCAGCCACGGCCGGTGTGCCACGGGTGAACGCCCGGCACACCGGCCGTTGCCGTTGGCAGAAGAAAACCCATGAATAGGGCCTCGTTGGCCTACGATCCTTAGGCAAGTGTCTCAGCTCACCTACTAATCGATGGATTCTCCGTCCTCCATGCGCTTCAATGGACACATCAGGGGCTGACAACCGAATAGCTATGAGGAGAGACCCAGATGAGCATGATCGAGCGAATCCGCAACCGCCGCGACGCCAACCGCCGTGCCCGCGCCATCGAGCACGCGCTGCGTTCCGCCAACTCGCCTGCGGTCCGTGACGAGCTTCTCGCCATCGCCCAGCGTCACGTGAGCTGACGCCCCGCACTTTTCTCTCCTCCTCCAGTTCGACGACCCGCCCGGTCACCCCCGGGCGGGTCGTCGGCGTTTCGGACCGATTGACACCGGGATTCCGCCTCGCGGCACCGCCCGGTACGGTGGGGATCGGTCGTCAACCGCACGTCCGGACCCGTCGCGCCGATAGATGCTGCTCGACACGGTTCGGCAACGCGCAGTGACGGCCGGTGCTCCCCGGATGCCCCGGGCGGTCACCGGATACGGTGCGGGGAGTCCCCACAGCCGGTCCGCCGGCGACGCCGGCACCAGGCCGACGCAACGTCGGCATCGGCGGCCGACATGTGATGGAGGAGGCGCACCGATGACGTCCGAGGGCCCGCACCACCCCGGCCAAGAACCGGACGAGGTGTCGCCGGGCAACGGCGCACCGGCGTCGTACGGCGTCGCCAACCCGGACCTGGGCTGGGCGCCTCCGCCCCCCACGGCCCGGCCGAATCCGCCAGCTCCCGCCCGGGTCGCGCAGAACGACCAGCCACCCACGGCTGCCTGGGGTGCCGCCGCCCAGCCGAACGCCCAGCCGCCGACCGCCGCGTGGGGCGCCGCGCCTCAGGGCGGCCAGCCGCCCACGGCGGCCTGGGGCGCCGCACCGCAGAACGAGCAGCCACCCACCGCCGCGTGGGGCGCCGCCCAGGTGCCGGCACAGCAGCCGGAGCCGGCTCGGCCGGACGCGTGGGGCCCGCCGTCCGCCGCGCCGCAGCCCGCCTGGGGCGAGGCCGACCAGCCGATGCCGGGCTGGAAGCAGGAGGATCAGCCCGGCCCGGCCTGGGCCGCCACCGCGCCGACCACGCCGCCCGGCTCCGCCGGTGTTCCGCCCCAGCCGGCCTGGGGAGCGCAGCCCGAACAACCGGCGCCGGCCTGGGCCGCCCAGGCCGAGCAGCCGCCCGCCGCGTGGGGCCAGACCGAGTCGGCCGCCCGGGGCGCCGCCCGCGTCCCCGGCCAGGCCACCCCGCCCCAGGACGCCTGGCCCGCCCAGGCCGACGCCAACCGGCCCGACGGCTGGAACCCCACCGGCCAGCAGGACGACGAGCCCGCCCGCCCTGGCGGCTGGAACGCCGGCGGCCAGCAGGACGACCCCGCCCGCTCCGGCGGCTGGAACGCCGGCTCGCCCGCATCCCCTCAGGACGACCCCGCCCGCTCCGGCGGTTGGAACGCCGGTCGGCAGCAGGACGACGAACCCGTTCACCCGGGTGGCTGGGCCCCGGCCGAGCAGCCCGCGTTCGCCGGCAACGCCGAGCAGCCGCCCGCCCCCTGGGGGCAGACCGAGTCGGCCGCCCGGGGCGCCGCCCGCGTCCCCGGCCAGGCCACCCCGCCCCAGGACGCCTGGCCCGCCCAGGCCGACGCCAACCGGCCCGACGGCTGGAACCCCACCGGCCAGCAGGACGACGAAGCCGCCCGCCCGGGCTGGAACGCCGGCCCGCCCGCCTCTCCTCAGGACGACCCCGCCCGCTCCGGCGGTTGGAACGCCGGCGGGCGGCAGGACGACCCTGCTCGCTCCGACGGCTGGGCCGCAGCCGAGGGCAGGCCCGACGACCAGCCCCAGCCGACCGCCTGGGCCGGCGCCGACGGGACGGCCAAGCCCGGCGCGTGGGGCGCGGCATCGGTGCCGCAGCCGCAGGATGATCGGCCGGCCGTCCCGGACTGGGCGGCGGCCGAGCCGACGTCCGTGCCGCCGGCCCGGGCCACCGCCACCGTCGGCGTGGACGGGCCGCCGTCCTGGAGCGCCCCGGCGGAGAATCAGCAATGGCCCGGACCGGACCGGACCGAGCGGCCCGGCGTGCCGGACGTCGAGCCGTGGGCGCCGGGCGAGGCGTGGGGACGTTCCGCCGAGGCGGAGCCCGCCGCGCCGCAGCCGGCCGGCAACGGATGGGGGCCCGAACGGTCGGAGGATCGGCCGCTGTACCAGCCGGCACCGGCCCCGGGGATCTCACCGGCCAACGCCGTCCCGCTGCCGCCACAGGAGCAGCGGGTGCCCGGCGCCAGCCTGGCCGCCGCCCCGCCGGCCGACTACCTGCCGCCGGCCCAGTTCACCCCGGAGGTCGAGGCGCCGGTCGAGCCGGGCGTCCGCGAGGGAGGGCCGTCGGCGTACGAGCCGGAGCCGGCGGGGGTCGACAACGGCTGGGGCCACGCCGAGGAGCCGCAGTCTCCGGCCGGCCCGGTCGTTCCCGCTCCCCGGATGTCGCCGGAGGGCCAGGCGTCCGCCCGTGCCGCTGTCTCCCTGCCGGAGGCCGGGGAGTCCGCAGCCGGCGCCGCCGGCAGCGTCTCGGCGAGCGCGTCCGTGCCGCTGACCAGCCGGGTGATGCCCCCGACCGACCAGGCCCTGCGGCCCGGCGACACGCCCGCGCCACAGCCCCGGGTGTACGGCCGGCCCACCCGCCCGGAGCCGGTCGAGGAGCCGGAGCAGGCGGAGGACCTCGGCTTCCACCCCGACCCCAACCCGCCGCACCGCTTCGACGCGCCGGCCCCACAGGGCCGCTTCGACGAACACGATCCCCAGGGCCGATTCGACGAGCCGGGCCAGCGCGGGCGCTTCGACGAGCCCGGGTCCCAGGGCCGGTTCGACGAGCCCGGGCCGCATGGCCGGTTCGACGAGCCCGGCCAGCAGCAGCAGCGGTTCGACGACCGGGCGCCGCAGCGCTTCGACGAGCCCGACCGGCAACACGGGTACGGCGACGGGCCGCCCGCCGCAGCGGCGGCGGTTCCGCCTGTCTTCCCGCCCGGCGTGCCGTCCTTCGTGGACCCGCCGGCCAGCAACCGGCCGGTGAACGGCGTCCGGCCGCACGACGGCGACCGGCCGGGTGACCAGTTCGGCGGCCCGGCGGGCTCGGCCGGCGGCGGCACCGCCGTCCAGGGCGCGGTGCCGGGGCACGGCCCGACACCGTTCGGCGAGCCGGCCGGGGGTGGCTTCCCGCCAGCCTTCCCGGCGCAGGGCCAGCAGTCCGGTTCGTCCTGGGACGTGGAGTCCGAGCAGGGCCGGTTCGACACGTTCAAGCCGGACGCGGCCGAGCAGAAGACCGAGGCACCACCGCCGAAGGTGCGCAACGGCCGGGTGCTGGCCGCCGTGCTGGTGGCCGCCGTGCTGATCCTCGCGATCCCGCTCGGCCTGCTCACGCTGCTCGGGAAGTTCAGCGACGACAAGGCGCCGACGTTCGACCCGGCGGTCGGCTCCTGCGTGAAGCAGACGGGCGACAACGCGACGGCGGCGACATGCGGCGGCGCCGACACCTTCACCGTGGTGTCGAAGGTCGCCGCCAAGGAGAAGTGCGCCGACCCGGCGCAGCCGCACGTAGTGCTCCGAGGCGACCTGCCGAACAAGGTGCTCTGCCTGAAGCCGTCCACCAAGTAGCGGATTTCCCGAGGGCGGGGCCACGGACCACCGTGGCCCCGCCCCCGTCGTACGCCGCCGAATGTGACCGGGGCCGCGCAAGGTGTTGGCGGGTGGGGCATCCCCGTTCGGGCAGACTGAGGGGATGAGCGCACGAGTACGGGCCCCGGAGCTGCGCGGACGGGGTTGGCTGAACACCGGTGGGCGGGACCTGAAGCTGTCCGACCTGCGCGGCAAGATCGTCGTCGCGGACTTTTGGACCTTCTGCTGCATCAACTGCCTGCACGTGCTCGACGAGCTACGCCCGCTTGAGGAGAAGTACGCCGACGTGCTGGTGGTCGTCGGCGTCCACTCGCCGAAGTTCGAGCACGAGAAGGATCCCGACGCCCTTGCCGCCGCCGTCGAGCGTTACGGGGTGCACCACCCCGTCCTCGACGACCCCGAGCTGGACATGTGGCAGCAGTACGCGGCCCGGGCCTGGCCGACCCTCACGGTGATCGACCCCGAGGGGTACGTGGTGGCCACCATGGCCGGCGAGGGCCACGCCGAAGGGCTGGCCCGGCTGGTGGACGAGTTGGTCGCCACCCACGAGGCGAAGGGCACCCTGCACCGGGGCGACGGCCCGTACGTGCCGCCGGCCGAGCCGGAGACCACCCTGCGCTTCCCCGGCAAGGCCGTCCTGCTCGACGACGGTAACCTGCTGGTCTCCGACTCGGCCCGGCACAGCCTGGTCGAGCTGGCCCCCGACGGCGAGACGCTGGTCCGCCGGATCGGCTCGGGCGACCGGGGGCGGGCTGACGGCCCCGCCGACGCCGCCGCGTTCTCCGAACCGCAAGGGCTGTGCCGGCTGCCGGAGCACGTGGCCGAGGTGGCCGGGTACGACCTGGTCGTCGCGGACACCGTCAACCACCTGCTGCGCGGAGTGAAGCTGGGCACCGGCGAGGTGGTCACCGTCGCCGGCACCGGCCGGCAGTGGCGTTCCACGGTGGACGACCACGCCCACGACGCGCTCTCGGTCGACCTCTCCTCCCCCTGGGACCTGGCCTGGTACGACGACAAGGTGATCGTCGCGATGGCCGGCATCCACCAGCTCTGGTGGTTCGACCCGATCCGACGCACGGCCGGGATGTACGCCGGCACGACGGTCGAGGCGCTGCGCGACGGCCCTCAGGCCGAGGCGTGGATGGCCCAGCCGTCCGGCCTGTCGGTGTCGACCGACGGCGCGCGGCTGTGGGTAGCCGACAGCGAGACCAGCGCGGTCCGGTACGTCGAGAACGGCATCCTGGCCACCGCCGTCGGGCAGGGGCTGTTCGACTTCGGCCACGTCGACGGGCCGGCCGAGCGGGCGCTGCTCCAGCACCCGCTGGGCGTCTGCGCGCTGCCGGACGGGTCGGTGCTGGTCGCCGACACGTACAACGGCGCGGTCCGGCGGTTCGACCCGGGGACCGGCCAGGTGTCCACGGTCGCCGACGGGCTGGCCGAGCCGAGCGACGTGGTGCTGACCGCCGACGGCGGGGTGCTGGTGGTCGAGTCGGCGGCGCACCGGCTGACCCGGCTGGCTCCGGGCGCGCTGTCGGCCGCCGGGGCGAGCACGGTCGACGGCCCCCGGCACCGCACCGAGCGGAAGCCGACGGACGTGGCGGCCGGCGAGGTCACCCTGGACATCGTCTTCACCCCGGCCCCGGGGCAGAAGCTGGACGAGACGTACGGCCCGTCGACCCGGCTGGTGGTCTCGGCGTCCCCGCCGGAGCTGCTGCTGGAGGGGGCGGGCACCGGCACCGGCCTGTCCCGCCGGCTGGTGGTCGACGGGGCGGTGGCCGGCGGGGTGCTCCAGGTGACCGCCCAGGCGGCGACGTGCGACGCCGACGTGGAGCACGCGGCCTGCCACCTGACCCGGCAGGACTGGGGCGTGCCGGTCCGGGTGGTCGAGGGTGCCGCGGCCCGGCTCCCGCTGGTCCTGCGCGGCCTGGACGCCTGACCGCCGCCGCCCCGAGGCGGGGCCGGCGGAGCGGGCCGTTCACACGAACGGGGTGGGGGCGACTCCCGCGTCGATGAGCGCGGCCCGCACCAGGGCGGCGGACGCGACCGCGCCCGGGGTGTCCCCGTGCAGGCAGATCGATTCGACCGGGCAGGGGACGACAGTGCCGTCGACCGCGACCACGGTCCGCTCGGTGGCCATCCGGACGGCCCGCTCGGCCACCTGCTCGGGGTCGGTGACCAGCGCGCCGAGGGCGGTGCGGGGCACCAGCGTGCCGTTGGGCAGGTAGCCCCGGTCGGCGAAGCCCTCGGCGACCACCCGGATGCCCGCCCCGGTGGCGAGCTGGGCGAGCACCGAGCCGGGCGCGCAGAGCACCGGCAGCTCGTGGTCGTAGTCGTTGATCGCGGCGACCAGCGCGGCGGCCTGCGACTCGTCGGCCGCCGCCGCGTGGTAGAGCGCGCCGTGCGGCTTGAGGTACCGGACCCGGATGCGGAACGCCCGGCAGAACGCGTCGAGCGCGCCGAGCTGGTAGGTCACCTCGTCGCGCAGGTCGGCGAAGGCGTACGCGATGTGCCGGCGGCCGAAGCCGGCGAGGTCGCGGTAGCCGACCTGGGCGCCGACGGTGACCCCGCGCTCGGCGGCGGCGGCGCAGACCCGGCGCATGGTGGACGGGTCGCCGCCGTGGAAGCCGCAGGCGACGTTGGCCGAGGTGATCAGGTCCAGCAGCGCCTCGTCGTCGCCGAGCCGCCAGATGCCGAAACCCTCGCCGAGGTCAGCGTTGAGGTCCATGGAACCTCACCGTAGTGCCTGGGCGGGCCTGCGCGAGTCCGGTCACGTCGTCCACCACCCCGACGACCGGGTAGCCGCCGGTGGTCGGGTGGTCGGCGAGGAAGATCAGCGGCTGGCCGTCGGCGGGCACCTGCACCGCGCCCAGCACGACGCCCTCGCTGGGCAGTTCCCCGGCCACCGCGCGGGGCAGGGGTGCGCCGACCAGTCGCGCGCCGACCCGGTTGCTCACCGCGCTCACCGTGTACGCCGTGCCGTACAACAGGTCGAACGCGGCCGGGGTGAACCATTCGTCGCGGGGGCCGGGGCGCAGCCCGAGCAGCAGCTCGGCCAGGGCCGGACGGCCGACGGTGCCGTCCACCGGCGCGGGGTCGCCGGGCGGGGCACCGAGCGGCAGGGTGTCGCCGTCGCGCAGCGGGGGCGGCCCGAGGCCGGAGAGGGTGTCGGTGGACCGGCTGCCGAGCACCGGTGCGACGGCGATCCCACCGGCCACCGCGAGCCAGCTCCGCAGTCCGGTGCGGGCCGGGCCGACCCGCACCACCGCCCCGGCCGGGACCGCGAGGGGCCGGCCGACGTCGCCGGGCCGGTCGCCGACCCAAACGTCGACGTCTGCGCCGGTGATCGCGACCGTCCCGGCCCGGGTCAGCCGCAGCGTGCAGCCGGTCAGGGTGATCTCCAGGCCGGCGGCGGCCTCCGGGTTGCCGACGAGGCGGTTGGCCAGCCGCAGCGCCGCCGGATCGAGCGCCCCGGACCGGGGTACGCCGAGGTGCGCCCAGCCGGGCCGCCCCTGGTCCTGCACGGTGGTGAGCGCGCCGGCCCGGAGCACCTCGATCCGGCCGGCCGGTTCGTCGCCGGCCGGGGCGGCGGGTCGGGCGGCGGGTCGGGCGGCGGGTCGGGCGGCGGGTCGGGCGGTCACCTGGCCGCCAGGCGGACCCGGGTGCCCGGGGTGAGCCGGGCCGGCGGGTCGGCGCGCACGTCGAACAGGGTCAGGTCGGTCCGGCCGACGAGCAGCCAGCCGCCGGGCGACGCGCCGGGATAGATCCCGGCGTACGGGCCGGCCAGGGCTACCGAGCCGGCCGGCACCCGGGGCCGGGGCGTCGGCAGCCGGGGGACGGCCCATTCCGCCGGCAGCCCGGTCAGGTACGCGAACCCGGGCGCGAACCCGCAGAAGGCGACCCGGAACTCGGTGCCGGTGAGCCGGGCGACCACCTCGGGCACGTCCACCCCCCAGTGGCCGGCGACGGCGGGCAGGTCCGCACCGTCGTACCCGACGGGGACCTCAGCCTCGTCGACGGGCGCGGCGGCGTCGGCGGGCCGGGGCGTCCAGCCGGCGACGAGCGTGGCGGCCCGGGCCTGGTCGGGCACCCCGTCGAGCAGCACGGTACGGGCCGCCGGGACGATCTCGACGGCGGTCAGCTCGCCGGCTGCCCGGCGGCGCCACAGCTCGGCGCGCCATGCCTCGACCTGGTCGGGGCCGTCACAGTCGAGCAGCAGGGCGTTCGTGCCGACGGGTCGGATCCGCATCCCGTCATGATTCCCGATCCGGCGGACGGCCAGGGGCGTCGGACCCCTCGGTCTCGTGACCCGAGACACTACTTGCAGGTAACCTACGGTGCCGTAACCTAATGGTGTGACGACCTCCGCCCCGCTTCGACTCAAGCCGGTCGACATCGGAAAGCCCCGGATGCGGGGCTGGCTGCACGCCTACGCGTTCTTCGTCGCACTCGTCTGCGGCATCGTGCTCTGTTCCGTCGCGGCCAGTCGGCCCGGCTGGGCTCCGCTGGTGAGCTGCCTGATCTACAGCCTGACCGTGTGCGGGCTCTTCGGCACCAGCGCGCTCTACCACCGTCGGGTGTGGTCGGAACGCGGGTACCAGATCATGCGCCGGATGGACCACTCGATGATCTTCGTGTTCATCGCCGGCACGTACACGCCGCTCTGCGTACTGCTGCTGGACGCCCGGCACGCGACCACCATGCTCGCCCTGGTCTGGGGCGGCGCGCTGGGCGGGGTGGCGGTGAAACTGATCTGGCCGCACGCCCCGCGCTGGGTCTCCGCCCCGCTCTACCTGGCGCTCGGTTGGGTCGCGGTGGCGATGCTGCCGCAGATCCTGCACTCCGGTGGGGTGACCGCGCTGGTGCTGCTCGCCGTCGGCGGCGCGATCTACAGCGTCGGCGCGGTCTTCTACGCGCTGCGCCGCCCCAACCCGTGGCCCACGGTCTTCGGCCACCACGAGTTCTTCCACGCCTGCACCCTGGTGGCCGCGATCTGCCACCACATCGCGATCTACTTCGCCCTGTTCGCCTGAGCCCCACCACCCGACCCCTGTACGTATCCACCGAGGGCCCCGCACCGTTGCGGGGCCCCGGGGTTCTCGGGTTCTCGGGTGGGTCGCCGGCCGGTGGTCGGCCGGGCCGACAGGGCCGGCAGGCTGTCCTCGGCCAGCCGGCAGGCGGTCGTCGCCGGGCCGGCAGGCGGTCGTTCAGACCGTCCGGCGCGGGCGGCGCACCTCGCGGTACTCCTGCACCACCGGCTCGCCCTGCACCGGCACGACCCGGTCGGCCACGACCCGGTTCTCCCGCACCGGGGTGGCCACCATGGTGCGGCGGCCCCGGTTCCAGAAGTAGAGGGTGGTGAGCAGGCTGACGACCCCGGTGAGCATCAGCACCCAGCCGACGACGCCGAGGTTGAGCCACCCCAGGTCGGCCTGCACGGCGAACGCGAAGATCGCACCCAGTGCGATGAGGAAGATGCTGGCACCAATGCCCATTTTGTCGCCTCCTTGGCTGTCAGCTGGCGCTGCTACCCGCCGCGGCCATGGATGAGGTTGCGGCACCCATCGACATACCCCGGCACTCCGCTCGCCAATCGGGCAAGCTGGGTCCATGACGGACGCCGGGGGTACGGAACGGACGCTGGTGCTGCTAAGGCACGCCAAGGCGGAACCGCCGGGCGACGACAGGGACGCCGATCGGCGGCTGACCGCGCGGGGCGACGCCGACGCCGCCGCAGCCGGCGCCTGGCTGGCCCGGCACGGCCTGCTGCCCGACGTGGTGTTCTGTTCGACCGCGAGACGCACCCGGGAGACCTGGCACGGGGTGGCGCTGGGCATGACCGGCTCGCCGGACGAGACCGGGCCCGCCGGTTCCTCCCCGGCGGTGCGCTACGAGCCCGGCGTGTACGAGGCAGGCCCGGCGGAGCTGCTGGCCCTGGTCCGGTCGGCACCGCCAGGGGCGACGACGGTGCTGCTGGTCGCCCACAACCCGGGTGTCTCGCTGCTCTCGGCGCTCCTCGACCCGGAGCGGGCGGACCCGCAGGGCATGCGTACCGCCGACCTCGTGGTGCACCGCACCCGGTTCCCCTGGGCCGACCTGCGCCAAGCCGACATCACCGCCCGCCACACCGCACGGGGCTGAGCCCGCGAGGCGGGCCCCTCTGGACGCGGTCCACGGACCCGACACTTCCTCAACGCCCGACAAAACCACGCCCGGGCGGCGGCAACAGGACGGGTACGCGTGGCAGGGGCCCCGGTGCGACCAGGGCCCCTGCTCACGGGCTCACTCAGGACGGCGGCGCCGTGGGCGGAGGCGGGTCGGGCGGAGGCGGCATCATCGCGGTCGGATGCGACAGCCGGTTCTCCTCCACGATCAGGGTGCGCGCCCGCTTGCGCCGGTCCTGCCAGAACCAGAGCGTGGTGAGCAGCACGGCCAACCCGGCCAGGATGAACACCCAGCCGACCGCGCGCAGGTCCACCCACCAGACGTTCGCCCGGATGGCGAAGGTCAGGATCGCGCCGATGGCGATCAGGAAGATTCCGCTACCAATGCCCATGTGCGCTGCACCCCCACGTGCGGTGGCTCTGGGCGTTCACTGACGACGTCCGCGCCCCGGTTACCCGCCCGCGCCGGCAACTACCCGCCCCAAGCCCCCCGATAGCGACACAATCCACGCACCCCGACCCAACACCGCCCCCGCCCCACGGCCCGGGGGCCGTCCCGAACCAGGCGCCGGCACTTTCACGGAATTTGTGGCCTCCCGGCGCGGGACAGCCCCTCATTCCGTGAAAGTGCCGGCGTAAACCCGGGGGGTGGGGTGGGTTAGAAGGACTCCTCCGGGAGGTCCATTACGTCAAGGTCGGTGTTCTCGATGATGCGCCGGTCCGCGCCGAGGCGGGGCAGCACCTCGCGGGCGAAGAACTTCGCGGCGCCCACCTTGCCGGTGTAGAACGCCTTGTCCGCGGCGGACAGCTCACCGTTCAGGGCGCGCAGGGCCACGTCGGCCTGCCGCTGGAGCAGCCAGCCGACGACCAGGTCGCCGATCGCCAGCAGGAACCGCCGGCTGCTCAGGCCGACCTTGTAGAGCGCGCGGGAGTCGCCGGCCTGCGCCTCGCCCAGCCAGCCGGTGAGCACGCCGAGGATGCTCTGGATCTCGGCGAGCGCCTTGCCGAGCGCCTGCCGCTCCTGCTTGAGCTGGCCGTTGCCGCCCTCGGAGGTGATGAACTCCTGGATCTCGGTGGCCACCGTCATCAGGGCCTTGCCGTTGTCCCGGACGATCTTCCGGAAGATCAGGTCGAGGCTCTGGATCGCCGTGGTGCCCTCGTACAGGGTGTCGATCTTGGCGTCCCGGACGTACTGCTCCAGCGGGTAGTCCTGGAGGAAGCCGGAGCCGCCGAACGTCTGGAGCGACTCGTGGCCGAGCATCTCGTACGCCCGCTCCGAGCCGACGCCCTTGACCAGCGGCAGCAGCAGGTCGTTGACCCGCTTGGCGATCTTCGTCGCCTTCTCGTCGCCGGCCGCCTCGGCGATGGCGACCTGGTCCTGCCAGGTGGCGGTGTAGCAGACCAGGGCGCGCAGGCCCTCGGCGTACGACTTCTGCAGCATCAGCGAGCGGCGCACGTCCGGGTGGTGGGTGATGGTGACCCGGGGCGCGGTCTTGTCGGCCTGCTGGATCAGGTCGGCGCCCTGCACACGGTTCTTCGCGTACTCCAGGGCGTTGAGGTAGCCGGTGGAGAGGGTGGCGATCGCCTTGGTGCCGACCATCATCCGGGCGTACTCGATGATCATGAACATCTGCCGGATGCCGTCGTGCTTGTCGCCCAGCAGCCAGCCCTTCGCCGGCACGCCGTGCTCACCGAAGGTCATCTCGCAGGTGTTGGAGACCCTGATGCCCATCTTGTGCTCGACGTTGGTGGCGTAGACGCCGTTGCGCTCGCCCAGTTCGCCGGTCTCCTCGTCGAAGTGGTACTTCGGGACGACGAACAGCGACAGCCCCTTGGTGCCCGGGCCGCCGACGCCCTCTACGCCGACCGGGCGGGCCAGCACGTAGTGCACGATGTTGTCGGTCAGGTCGTGCTCGCCGGAGGTGATGAAGCGCTTCACGCCCTCGATGTGCCACGAGCCGTCCGGCTGCTGGACGGCGCGGGCGCGACCGGCGCCGACGTCCGAGCCCGCGTCCGGCTCGGTGAGCACCATGGTGGAGGCCCACTGCTTCTCGACGAAGAGCTTGGCCCACTTCCGCTGCCGCTCGTTGCCCTCGACGTGCACCACGTGCGCGAAGGAGGGGCCGGAGGAGTACATCCAGACCGGGGCGTTCGCGCCGAGCACCAGCTCGGCGAGCGACCACCACAGGGCGCGCGGGGCGTTGGTGCCGTCCAGCTCCGGCGGGAGGTCCAGCCGCCAGAACTCCGAGTCCATGAACGCCTGGTACGACTTCTTGAACGACTCCGGCAGCGGGGCAGTGTGCGTGGCCGGGTCGAAGACCGGCGGGTTCCGGTCACTGTCCGTGTAGCTGGCGGCCAGGTCCTCGCGGGCGAGGCGGTCCACCTCGGCGAGGACGCTGCGCGCGGTGTCGACGTCGAGATCCGAGTACGGCTCCTGGCCGAACGCCCGGTCCGCCCCGAAGACCTCGAACAGGTTGAACTCGAGGTCCCGAAGGTTGCTCTTGTAGTGGGTCATGCTCGCTGGCCCCGCTTCCGGACAGGTGCTACCGATCAGTAACTCCGAACTGTATTACTCGTCGGTAGGCAGCGACAAGCCGATCGTGGAAGTGACAGCGATTACACACCCGCGTTCCGGGGCTCGCCGGGCCACCGAAGCAGCAGGCCAGCGGCCATGGAGCCGCCGCCGTCCGGAGCCGGATGACGAAATCGTGCCCAATCTTGGAAGCAGCGGGCTCAACCGTGCCGCGACACACACATCTTCCAGGAAACAACATGATTCCGACACGGGGCGTCTCGTCAGCTCTCGGCGGCGCCGACCTCCCAGCTCGGCACCGGGGCGGTCGCCGCGCTGCTCGGGCCCGCGTACTCCATCAGGACCAGGGCGATGTCGTCGTCGAGCCGGCCGTGCACCCACTCGACCAGGGCGGTCTCCAGCGAGGCCAGCCCGTCGCCGACCGTGCCGTGGCCGAGCAGCCGCCAGGCCCGGTCGGCGGTCGGGAAGAACTCGCCGTCCCGACGGGCCTCGCCGAGACCGTCGGTGAACAGCAGCAGGCGGTCGCCTGGCTCCAGCCGCTCGACCCGGGGCCGGACGACCGGCATGAAGCCCAGCGGCGGGGCGGGGGCCGGCGGTTCGAGGGGGATCACCGCGCCCCGGCGCAGCAGCAGCGGTGCCGGGTGTCCGCAGTTGACGATGGTGAGCGTGCCGCCCCGCTCCTCGACCAGCGCAGCGGTGACGAAGTCCTCGTCGCCGACGTTGCGGGCCACCGCCCGGTCCAGGTCGGCCACCACCGCCCGCAGGTCGGCCCGCTCGTACGCCACGTGCCGGTACGAGCCGAGCACGATGCTGGCCAGCCGGACGGCGTCCAGCCCTTTGCCCCGGACATCGCCGATGATCATGCGGACGCCGTACGGGGTGTCGATCGCCTCGTACAGGTCGCCGCCGATCTCGGCGGTGGCGGTGGACGAGATGTAGCGCCCGGCCACCGCCAGGGTGCCCACCTGCGGGCCGAGCGGACGCAGCACCGCCTGCTGGGCCACCGCCGCCAGCTTGGACAGCTCGGCGATCTGCTCGGCCTGCCGCTCCCGGACGCCGGCCACCACACCCGCGATGGCGGTGGCCAACGCGATGCCGGCCACGTTGACCGCGGTCACCAGCGACGTCGTCGGCTCCATCAGGGCGAAGGTCGACCCGATCGCGGTGGCGGCGGCGCCCACCCCGAGCACCACCCGCCAGGAGGCGAGCGCGGCGGCGAGGAAGGGCGCGGCGACCATCAGGGCGATGTAGTGCGCCGGACGCCCGTCCGCCAGCTCCACCGCGGAGATGATCGCGAGCAGGGCAAGGGCCGCGCCGAGGCCGGCGCGGGATCCGGGGCTCAGCGGGCCTCGGCCCGACTGAAAGGCATGCGTGCGTACGAGGGACAGCATGCCTGATCGACGTGGACCGGTGAATGAACCTGGCCCGTCGTCCGAGGATGTTCTGCCCGGCCGGTCTGTGGCGTCGGACCGACGGGCGACGGGTACCTTGCCCACCGCCAGGGCCGCCGAGTCAGCCCAGGACCTCGTACTTCACCGTGAGCGCGCCGACGTCGACGGAGGTAATGGTGGCGAACGCGGCCCGGGACAGGTCGATGCAGCGGCCCTCGATGAACGGGCCACGGTCGTTGATCCGCACGGTGACCGACTTGCCGTTCGCCGGGTTGGTCACCCGGACCTTGGTGTCGAACGGCAGGGTCTTGTGCGCGGCGGTCAGCTCGTCGGGGTTGAAGTTCTCCCCGTTGGCCGTGAGCTGGCCCTCGTCGTAGAAGGACGCGCCGCAGGAGCCGCTGTCGACGACGGTGCTGGTCGGGGCCGGCTTCTTCGTCGTGGCGGCCGGCTTCGGCGCGGCGGTGCGGGCCTTGCTCCGCGACGCGGCCTGGGTCCGGGTCGCCTTCGGGCTGGCGGTGACCGTGGGCGAGGGGCTGGCGCTGGGCGGCAGGCCCGCGCTCGGCGAGGCCGGCACGGTGGGGCTGCTCGCCGGGGCGTCGACGAGGGCCGGCGCGGAGTCCGCCGGTTCGCCGGAGGCGAGCTGGACGGCGCCGACGGTCCCACCGACGACGAGCGCGACGCCGACAGCGGCGGTGGCCGCGATGCCGGCCGGCGAGGTGAACATGCGGATACGGGAGTGCCTACCAGCCACCGGGCCCGTCCTTTCGTCGTCGCTGAACAAACCGGCCCGGACCGTAACGAGAGAAGCACTTCCGAAGTCAACGTGGTCATGGTGCTATGCACGCATTTGCTCGCATACGTGTAGCCGATCATCCGAGGCGAGGGGGCCCACTCGGCCCCGAACCCGTCCGGCCCCGAACCCGTCCGGCCCCGAACCCGTCCGCCGCCGGGCCCGGCCGGTGCCGCACGGGTCGCCGGGATGTCGCAGGATGGGCGGCATGCCCGCTGAGCTGAGCGAACGCCTCGTCGAGCTGTTCCGGTGGATCGATCCCGGCCCGGGGAGCACCCACCTGGTCAGCGACGTCTCCGGCTGGTGGCGGGACCCGGCGGTCCTGGCGGAGCTCGGGCCGGCCCTGGTCGCGCCGTTCCGGGCCGCCCGGCCGACCGTGGTGCTCGCCCCGGCCATCACCGGGCTGCTGCTCGGCCCGCTCGCCGCCACCGCACTCGGGGTGGGCTTCGTGCCGGCGTACAAGGCCGGGGACGGGCGGCTGCCCGCCGGGGCGACCACCTGGGCGCAGAGCCCGCCCGACTTCCGGGGCCGCCGGGTCGAGCTCGGCGTCCGGGACCGGCACCTGGGCCCCGGGGACCGGGTGCTGGTGGTCGACGACTGGGTGGCCACCGGCGCCCAGCTCCACGCCCTGTACGAGATCTGCGCGACCCGGGGGGCCGAGGTCCTCGGCACGTCCGCGGTGGTCGCCGACTGCCCGCCCGCCCTCGCCACCGAGCTGCGGGTACGCGGCCTGCTCGACGCCGCCCGGCTGGGCTGAGCGGCGACTGTGCGCCGGGCAGCTCAGCCGAGCGCCGAGGCCAGACGGTGGTGAAATCGGGCGGCGGTCGGCGGCGGGCCCGCGTAGCCTCGGCAGGATGTGGCCTCGCATCGGTGGACTGCGTTCCCTCGCCCTCGGCACCCCCGGCGAGCAGCGGGCCCGACTCAACGCCCTGGTGCTCGCCGGGGTCAAGACGGCGACCGCCGGCCTGATCGACGAGTACGCCGAGGAGGGCGAGGAAATGGAGCGGGCCGGCGAGCGGCTGGCCCTCGTGGACGACCACGACGCGCTGATCGGGGTCGTCGAGGTGACCGGCGTCGAGGTGGTCCGCTTCGCCGACGTCCCCTGGGACTTCGCCCATTCGGAGGGGGAGGGCGACCGGTCCATCGAGGAGTGGCGGGCCGGGCACGCCGCCTACTGGGCCCGGGTCGGCACCCCCGTCACCGACGACACCCAGGTCGCCTGCATCCGGTTCCGGCTCGTCTCGACCGAGGGCGGCACCGCCACCTGACGCGCGGGCGGTCAGGCGGGGGCGAGGCGGCGCAGCTCGGGCAGCAGGCGGGTGGCCGCGTCCACCAGGACGGCCTCGTCGCCCGCGTACCAGCTACTGGCCCGCGGCCAGTGCGTGACCACGTCGGTGAAGCCCAACGCGGCGGCCCGCCCGACCTGCTGGGCGAAGAAGTCCGCGCTGCTCAGCGAGAAGACCGGGGCGGAGTCGAGGGAGAGGTAGCGGTCCAGCGTGGCCGGGTCGCGGCCGGCCTCGGCCAGCGTCCGGTCCATCCGGGCGGCGAGGTCGGACACGGTCCCCCACCACGCCTCCAGGTCGTCGCCGCCCTCGCCGGTGGTCACCCAGCCCTCCCCGAACCGGGCCACCAGCCGCATCGAGCGGGGGCCGTTGGCGGCCATCACGAACGGCACCCGGGGACGCTGCACGCAGCCGGGATTGTTCCGGGCGTCCACGGCGGCGAACCACTCGCCGCGCCACGTCGTCCCGTCCTCCCGCAGGATCAGGTCGAGCAGCTCGGTGAACTCGGCGAGCCGGTCGACGCGCTGGCGCGGCGGCAACGTCTCGCCGCCCAGCACGGCCGAGTCGAAGCCGATGCCACCCGCGCCGAGACCGAGCAGGAACCGGCCGGCGGAGACGTCGTCGACGGCGGTGACCTGCCGGGCGAACGCCGCCGGGTGCCGGAAGTTGGGCGAGGCGACCAGGGTGCCGAGCCGGATCCGGGAGGTCACCGTCGCGGCGGCGGTCAGCGTCGTCATCGAGTCGAACCAGGGCCCGTCGACCAGGTCCCGCCAGCCCAGGTGGTCGTACGTCCAGGCGTGGTCGAAGCCCCACTCCTCCGCCTGCCGCCACCGGCGCTGCGAGTCCGACCAACGCTGGTCCGGGAGGATCACGATGCCAATCCGCATGATCGCCAGCGTACGGCCTGCCGGGTTCCCGACCCGCTCGCCGCCCGGCGCCGACCCTCGTTCCCGGCGCGGCACCGGGCTCAGCCAGCCACCGAGCGAGGCTCAGGCCACGGAGCGAGGGCCGGCGGGCGAGGCTCAGGCCGGTGTGCGTGCCGTCGCGTCCGTCGCGGCCCGGACGAACTCAAGGACCCGGGCCGTCGTGTTGCTCTCCAGCCAGACCGGCCCGCGCCGGATCGGCGGGGCGTCGCTGATCGGCACGTACGCGACATCGGGACGTGGGTAGTAGCGCCGGGTGTGCTCACCGACCGGCAGGACGCCCCGGCCCAGCGCCACCAGGGTCAGCATCTCGGAGAAGGTGTCCCCCGCCGGTCCCTTCGGCACCGGCCGGCCCGACGGGGTGCGCTCGGGGGTGCGGTCCCGCTTGAACTCCGCCGAGGTCACCGCCGGGTACTGCACCACCGGGTGCTCGGCCAACACCTCCAGCGAGACGGACCCGGCGCGGGCCAGGGGATGCCCGGCGGCCACCGCGAGCACCCGGCCCTCCGTGAGCAACGCCGGGCCGCACGCCATCCCGTCGAACGGGTACGAGGCCACGAGCACGTCGACCGAGCCGTCAAGCAGGCTGGCCCGGGAGTTGGCGAGCTGCGCCTCGCGTACCCGCACCTCGCAGTTGGGGTGCCGCTCGCTGAACAGGGCGACGACCCGCAGCAGCACCGACGCCGTCCCCTCACCGAGGAAGGCGACCCGCAGCTGCCCGGTCGTTCCCCGCCCCGCCTCGGCGGCCCGGCGCACCGCCGCCTCCATCCCGTCGACCAGCGGGCGCAGGTCGTCGGCGAGGCGGCGGCCGATCGGGGTCAGGGTCACCACCCGGCTGGTACGTGCGAACAGCGGCGCGCCGATCCGCCGTTCCAGCTTCTTCACCACGTGGCTGACCCGCCCGGTGGTCACCCCCAGCCGCCCGCCGGTACGCCCGAAGTGCAGCTCCTCGGCCAGGGTCAGGAACGTCTCGACCTCGTACCGTTCCAGCATCCGACCCCCACCACGCGGCGACCCGACCACCGTTCGTTGACCGAGGGTAAACGATCGTAGCCCGATCCTGGCTTGGTCGGACGCGCCGTCCGGTCGATCGTTGAGGGCATCACCCGGGGCCCTGCCCCACCCCTGACGACCACGAGGAGTACGCCATGCCCAGCAACTACCTGACCGAACTCGACGCCCCGCTGCGGGAGGTCGGGCAACGCGTCCACGCCGTCGTCGAGGCGGCCCTGCCGGAGGCGACCGGAGCGCTGTGGCACGGCCACCCCGTCTGGGGCCTCGGCGACCGGCCCGGCAGGCAGCCCGTGTGCCTGCTCAAGGCCCAGTCGACGTACGTGACCTTCGGGCTGTGGCGGGGGCAGGACGTCGCCGACCCGTCCGGGCGGCTCGTGCCCGGCGCGCGGCGGATGGCGTCGGTGAAGCTGCGCACCGTCGACGAGGTCGACCCGGCCCTGTTCACCGGCTGGCTGCGCCGGGCGTACGCGCTGGAGGTGGCGGCGTGAGCGCGGTCCGGGTGACCGGCTTCGACCACCTGGTCCTCACCGTCGCCGACGTCGAGCGCTCGCTGGCCTTCTACTGCGGGACGCTCGGACTGGAGCCGGTCCGCGTCGACCAATGGCGGGCCGGTGAGGCCCCCTTCCCGTCGGTGCGGGTCAGCCCGGGGACGATCATCGACCTGGTCCGGGGCCTGAGGGGTGGGTCCAACGTCGACCACTTCTGCCTGGTGGTGGCCCCGCTCGACTGGGCCGAGATGATCGCCTTGGGCACCCTCGACGTCGTCGAGGGGCCGGTGGGGCGGTTCGGGGCGCGGGGCAGCGCCACGTCGGTCTACGTCCGGGACCCGGACGGCAACGTCGTCGAGCTGCGCTGGTACCCGCAGGACGAGCCGGCCGACGGTTATCCGGTGGATCGGGAGCCCGTCGGCCCCTAGGTTCACGGGGTGGGTGATGAAGTCAGGGCGGAGATCCGGCTCGCGGACGGGGCGGACGCGGCGGTGATCGCGCGTATCCATCTGCACTCCCGGGCGGCGACCATGCCGTATCTCCCCCCGCAGAAACGCAGCCCCGAGCAGGTGACCCGTTGGGTCGAAGACGTTCTGCTCAAGGAGTGCCGCATCTGGGTGGCGGTACGGGACGCGGTGGTCCTCGGCTACGCCGCTCTCGGGGGCGACGTGCTCGAACACCTCTATCTGCGGCCGGACGCCCGCCGTCAGGGCATCGGCACGCTGCTGCTCGACGAAGTCAGACGGCACAGCCCTCACGGGGTGTCGCTGCACGTCTTCCAGCAGAACACCGACGCCCGCGCCTTCTACGAGCGGCACGGCTTCACGGTCCTGGGCACCAGCGACGGCAGCCAGAACATGGAGCACCTGCCCGACATGACCCTCTGCTGGACTCCGAGCGACGCGGCGGGATGACGGCCCGGACCGACTGGCAGGCGTGGCACGAGCCCTACGCCGACGAGGGGTCGCCCCTGTCTCGCCGGCTGCGCCTCGTGCGGCGGGAGATCGCCGCGTGGCTGGACGAGCGCCCCGGCGAGAGGCTGACGGCGGTCAGCGTCTGCGCAGGCCAGGGGCACGACCTCGTCGGCGTGCTCGCCGGGCGGGCCGACGCGCACCGGGTCCGCGCGACGCTGCTGGAGTACGACGCGGGCAACGTGACCGCCGCCCGGGATGCCGCCGGCCGGGCCGCCCTCACGAACGTCGCCGTCGAGCGGGCGGACGCGGGGCGGCTCTCGTCGTACGCGGGGGCGGTGCCCGCCGACCTGGTGCTCCTGGCCGGGGTGTTCGGGAACGTCACCGACCATGACGTACGCCGGACCGTGGCCGCCCTGCCGCAGCTCTGCGCGGCGGGTGCCACGGTGATCTGGACGCGGACCCGGCGCGCCCCCGACCTGACTCCGGCGCTGCGTGGCTGGCTGCGCGACGCCGGCTTCGTGGAACGGGCGTTCCACGCGCCGGAGGGTGTGCTCTTCGCCGTCGGCGTGCACCGGTTCGCCGGCACGCCACGCCCGCTGGACGCCTCCGGGGAACTGTTCACGTTCGTCCGCTAGCTGACAGCTACCGGTCTGGCCATCAGACCGCAGCCGTTAGAGCCTGTGTCGAAGTCGGCCTACCTCGACTCGGCTCGGCGCTGTTGGCTCGGCGTGGGTGAGAGCGGGGTGGGGTTTCCCCGGGACCCGCCCGCTCCGGGCGTTCAGGCTTGCCCCCTGCGCGGGCGGGCCCCGACGTGTGGGCCCGCACGAGCGCACACGATCGCGCTGGACCGCGCTGGATCGGGGAACAAGATCGTGCTCGATCAGGGAAAGTGTGGCCTCCTACTCGTAACGAGGCCACACTTTCCGGGATCGAGCACGACCTTGCACGCCTGGCCGATCAACGGCGGTCCCGGGAGGCCGCCCGGCCCCGGAACGCTCCGGGACTGGTAGATCTCCGCTGATCGTCAGGGCAGCGGTCGGTTCCGGTTGGTGACGATCGCGCTTGCCTGCCGCCGGAGACGTGGCCGTGCGTCTCCCCGCACCTCGACGGCAGAGCGCCCGCCCCACGGCGCTCGACCTGGCCGCCGAGTTCTACTGCCATTCGGTCGCGCTCGCCTTCTACCTGGCCACGTCGATGTACGAGGCGATGGACGACGTGTACCGGCTGGGCGGGCGTCCCGACGGGGCCGCCATGTACGCCCGGTTCCTCGGCTGGCTGTCCCTGACGCGCCGGCCGCGCCACAGGACGCAGCGGAGCGCCCGAAACGGCGGATCGGGCGACATTCGACCCGCCGAGGGCCGGTACTCTGCGCGCATGCTGGACAGCGACGAGGACGTGGCGATCGAGGCCGCGCAAGCGGGAGCCGTCATCGTCCGGGCCAGGTACGGAGCCGCCCTGACCCGCTTGGAGAAGTCCGGGGGTGACTTCGCCACCTCGGCCGACATCGAGGCGGAGAACGCCATCCTCGGTGTCCTCCGCTCCGCGCGGCCGGAGGATGCCGTGACGGGTGAGGAGAGTGGACGCACAGGTGCCGACGGCACCGCACGCGAGTGGCTGGTCGACCCCCTGTGCGGCACGCTCAACTACGCCGTACGCAACATGCTGGTCGCCGTGAACGTCGCGCTGCGGACCGATGCGAAGGTCACCGTGGCGGCCTCGGCCGACCCGTTCACGGACGAGGTGTTCTGGACCGACGGCACTCACGCGTACGTACGCCGCGACGGCGTGGACGAGCGGCTCATACCTTCCGCCGAGTCACGGTTGGTGGATGTCAATCTCGATCCGCCGTTTCCGAACGCTCCCCGGTTCCAGGCGGCGCGGTTGCTCGCCGACCCGGGGTTCGTCGAGCGGTTCCGGCCACGCGTGGTCTCCACCACCCTGGCGGTCGCCTGGGTCGCCGCCGGCCGACGGGCCGCCTATGTCACCGACGGCGACCTGCGGGACAGCGTGCACTTCGCAAGTGGGATCGCTCTGTGCCAGGCCGCGGGATGCGTGGTGACCGGCATCCAGGGACAACCGCCGCACACCGGCTCGGGCGGGCTCATCGTGGCGGCGGATCGTCAGACGCACGCCGCCCTGCTGGCGCTGGTCGACAAGCAGTTCCCACCTGACGGCGATGCCACCTAGCTGGTCGACGGCTCCGTCCACGGCCCGGACCGCATCTCGATCGGCTCGTAGGCGACGGCCCGGTCAACGACCTCAGCGGCCGTCATCTCGGGGACCGAAAAGATCATTTCAGCGACGTCCGGGCAGACGAGGTCACGTTCGAGCTGAGCCAACAGGTCGTTGAGCTCAGCGTCGTCCGCGTAGCCGAGACTCATGATCCGCTCAACGAGGGCGATGGCCTCATCCCGGGTGAGCTTCGGAGGCAGACTCTGATCCATGCCGCGCAGCGTAGGCGAGGGTGTTCGACTCCCCGGCGTCCCGGTCGTGTTCGACCCGCCGACCACCCCACGCCGCCCCGGCTGGCCAGGGGACCAGCACGACTATTCTTCATGATCATGGGCGGCCTGTACGGGGACCTGACGGTCGAGGAGTTGCGCGAACGCTGCGCCGGGTGGGACCGCGCGGCTCTGCTCGCCGACTTCGACCGGCTCTGCGACTACCGCAGCGCCGCCGACTGGAACGCGCTGGTGCGTGTCTGCGAAGCATTCGCCCTGATCGGTTGGGGCGACCGGGAGCCCGTCGAGGCGTTCGCCGAGCGCTGGATCAACGGCTCCTTCTACACCCAACTGCAGGACGTACGGTTCCGGGCGATCGCCGGCACCGCACACGGCTGGTCCCGGCGCGGCGACACGTTCGTCGTCGACGGCGGCCCGGAGACCGTCGACCCCTCGGTGACCGCCCTGCACTCGCAGCGCATCCCACTGGCCAAGAACCCTGTCCGGCTGGTCCGATCCGGCAACTACCAGATCGAGGCGAAGCCGTTCGTCGACGAACTGGCCCGCCTGCGGGGCCTGCTGGACGAGCGGCTCGCCAGGCCGTACGGCCCCGGCTTCGGCTACCTCGGGCTCCGCCTGCTGTTCAGCCTCCCCCACGGCGGCCCGGGGCTCGGCATGGAGTACTTCCACGACGACATCGGCCCGCCGTCCGCCCCGGACGCCAAGCCGTTCCTGCGGCCCCGGCTGGAGCTGGGCCGGCTCACCCGGCGCCGCGGCGAGGTCGTGCTCACCGTCGAGCGGCACTACACCGACGCCGAGGCCCGCGCCGGCCTGGACCGACAGAAGCGGGACTTCGCGGCCGACCTCGTGGCCACGATCGACGGGCTGGCGACGAAGCTGCGCCGCAAGGCCCCCGAATACCGCCTCGACGAGCTGCGCGCCGATCT
This sequence comes from Micromonospora sp. NBC_01412, assembly GCF_045040215.1. Classification (NCBI taxonomy): domain Bacteria; kingdom Bacillati; phylum Actinomycetota; class Actinomycetes; order Micromonosporales; family Micromonosporaceae; genus Micromonospora; species Micromonospora sp. NBC_01412. The sequence goes on along the minus strand of NZ_CP109528.1, from coordinate 3,156,765 downwards.
CGACACGATCCTCGACGAGTGGATGCCGTCGGCCTGACGGACCCATCGCTGCGCCCCGTCGTCCGCTCACCGGGGCCAGCAGCCGAAGAGGGCCCGTCAACCTCGCAGGTAGGTCAGGACGGCGAGTACCCGGCGGTGGCCGTCCTCCACGGGAAGATCGAGCTTCATGAAGATGTTGCCGATGTGCTTGGCCACCGCGGCGTCGCTGACTCCGAGCGTGCGGGCGATCGACGGGTTGGAGCGGCCCTCGGCCATCTGCCCGAGCACCTCCCGTTCCCGCCGGGTCAGCCGGTCGAGCGGATTGGTGGTGCGTTGCCGACCCAACAACTGCCGCACCACATCGGGGTCGATGACGGTCTCGCCGGCCGCGACCCGCGACACCGCATCGGCGAAGTCGGCGACTTCACCGATGCGGTCCTTGAGCAGGTAGCCGACCCCGGCCTGACCGGACGGGCCGAGCAGTTCGGCGGCGTACGCGGTGGCCGCGTACTGCGACAGCACCAGGACCGCCGCGTCCGGGTCACCGGCGCGCAGTGTCACCGCGGCGCGCAACCCCTCATCGGTGAACCCGGGCGGCATGCGGACATCGGTGATGACCAGGTCAGGCCGGCACTCCAGGGCGGCCCGCAACAGCGAGTCACCGTCGCCGACCGCCGCCACGACCGTGTGGCCGAGGCCTTCGAGCAGGCTGACGAGACCAGCCCGCATGAGGGTGGAGTCCTCGGCCAGGACTATCCGCAGCGACACGGCAGGTCGATCCTCACCACGGTCGGGCCTCCTCGCGGGCTGTTGATCTCCAGGGTGCCATCCATGACGGCCACCCGGTCGGCCAACCCCCGGATGCCCGTGCCCAGCGCCGGGTCGGCGCCGCCCCGCCCGTCGTCGGTGATCGTCAGCACCAGCCGATCCTCCACGACTCCTCCGGTGACCTGGACGCAGGTGGCGGCGGCATGCCGAACCACGTTGGTCAGGGCCTCGGAGACGACGAAGTAGGCGGTGGACTCCACCGCGGGCGACGGGCGGCTGGGCATGACGAGGTCGACCTCGACCGGAATCGGGCACCGCTCGGCGAGCTCGCGTACCGCCTCGGCCAGCCCGAAATCGGTGAGGATCTGCGGATGGATGCCGCGGATCTGCTCCCGGATCGCCGCGAGCGCCATCCGGGCCTGTTGGTGGGCCACGCCGACGAGCTCGCCCGTCCGTTCGTTCTTGCCGGCGAGTTCCATCTCGGCCAGGCTCAGATTCATGGTCAGGAGCAGCAGGTGCTGCTGTGCGCCGTCGTGCAGGTCGCGTTCGATACGCCGGCGTTCGGCCTCGAACGCATTCACCAGCCGATTGCGCGACTGGGCCAGCTCGTCCATCTGACGGCTCAACTCGGTACCGGTGGGGGCGAGCAGCCACCTGGCGAACTCCGCCTGCCCACCGGCGAGAACGCTGATCCCGTAGAGAGTGACGACCGTCGCGGGCACCCCGACCAGGGCGGCGACGGCGAACGCCTGGCCAACCGTGTCGACCGACCAGGCGACCAGATCGATCTGGATCTGACCCGGGTCCATCGTCGCGACGAACAGCGGCAGCGCCAGCAGGATGACGCAGATGAAGGCGACGAACAAGGCGACCGTGTCAAGGAGGAGGAGCACCGACTGCAGGCACGCGAAATAGCCGAGTTCGCGCCAGGTCGACGCCTCGCGCACCCGCAGCCGCGCCCACGCCAGCCCGCTTCCGGGCGCCGTCGCGTGCGGGTTGCGGACCTGGGCCGACGTCAGGAGGCGGAGCCGGTGACGCTCCAGTGCCCCGATCGGCATACCGATGAGCAGGAGCAACGGCGGGAACAACAACAGCGCCAGTACGGCGACCCACGCGGCTCCGGCGACCGCCACCGTGCTGGCGACGTAGGCCAGGCTCCGCCACGGCCACGACGACCGGAGAAAGCCGAGCGGATTGCCCGCTATCGCCCGCCACACGCTCGCAGCCACGTTCACGCCCCTGCGACACAGTCTGTGTCGCGGATCGGCAGAACGCCGTCGACCAGGTAGCGGTTCACGGTGCCGTCAACGCATTCATTCTCCGCGGCGAGGTACTGGCCATGCGCGAAACGGCCGCGCAGCGTCACCATCCGCGAGCCCGCCAGCGCCTGGTGCATCGCCTGCTGCCCCGGGTACGGGGTGGCCGCGTCGCCGTCAGCCCCGACGATCAGCGCCGACGCGTTGTTGCGGATCGTCGTGGTCGCCTCGGCCGGCCGCACCGGCCAGAACGCGCACGGCGTGATGTTGCGGGTCAACGGCCCGAACAGGGGCTCGTCGGCACGGTGGGCCTGAATGTCGCGGAAATACGTGCCCGGATCCCGAGAGGCAACTCGGTCGGCGCAGAGGACGGCAGTCCCGGCTCGGTCGGCGGCGTAGCCCACGCCGGTGAACAGACCGGAGAGAAACGCCTCCAGCGACGGCGTCGGCGTGGGCGTCGTCGGTTCACCGCCTGCTGCAGCGTCGAACACCCGCAGTTGCTCGGCGAGATCCGCATAGTCCTCGACGAGGTCGTCGTAGAAGTGGACGAACAGGAGATACGGCAGCACGTGCGAATCCACCGTGTACGTGCCGATCTTGAGCGGACGGCGAGCGGTGGCGCTGTTGATGCGGTCAACCGTGGCCAACACCTCGCCGACGGTGGCGCCCAGGCCGTACTCGTCGTTGCGATCGGCCGCCCACGCGGCCCAGTGTTCGAGCGCGGCCTGGATCGCCGCCGCGTTGCGGGAGAACAGGCCCGGGCCGAAGATGTCCGGATCCACGGCGCTGTCCAGCACCACCCGGTCGGCGCGGGAGCCGAACATCTGCAGGTAGACCGCCCCTAGGTAGGTGCCGTACGAGTAACCGAGGTAGGACAGTTTCCGTTCCCCCAGGACGCCTCGAATGAGATCCATGTCCCGGGCGGTGTTCCGCGTGGACGCGTGCGGCAGGAGATCGAGGTTACCCTGCGCACACCCGGCGGCGAGCTCCTTCGCCAGTGCCACGCTCTCGTTGAACGTGCCCCGGTTCGGGCCGGCGGAACGCAGGAACGTGTTGGTCTCCCACCGGCACTCGATCGGGCTGCTTCGGCCCACGAACCGCGGGTCCATCCCGATCAGGTCGTACCGGGCCGCGACCTCCGGCATCCGCTCGCCGGCGAGCACCATCCCCATCCCACTGTCTCCAGGGCCTCCCGGGTTGAGCATCAGGACGCCACGGCGCCGGGCCGGGTCGGTCGCCTTGACCCGCGCCATCGCGACCGTGGTCGTACGGCCGTGCGGGCGGCTGTAGTCGACCGGAACGGTCACCTCGCCGCACTGGGCGCCCGCGTCGTCGAGAGCGGCACCCAACTCGTCGGCCGGGCCGGTGAGGCAGCCATGCCAGTTCACCGACTGCTGTTCGGCAACCCCGGCCGACGCGACAGTCGCGGTCAGTACTCCGCCGATGGTGAGTGCACCGGCGGCGACAATTGCCGTGATTCTTCGAATTCGCACAGGTCAACCCTAGGAACCACCCATTCGGCGCGCGATGGTGCACGAGCCCGCACACGCGGTCGAGGCGCCGGTACCCGAACGGTATACCTGGCCCTACCTTCCGCAGCGGGGTGCACCGGACGCCCCGGCCCCGACGGCCGAAGTCGAGGCACCGGACGGGTCGCCGTAGCCCGCAATCTGCTCCGGGTGGTTGAGACGCCCTGACTTGCTTGCGCGAACTTACCGGCAGTTCGGGCGCTTCTACGTGGGTGACCGCCGGAGGGCGAGCGGGTTCAGACCGCCGCCAACCCCTCCGCGTTGATCCGGTGTTCGGCCGGGCTGACCCCGCGTACCCGCTTGAACGCGGCGCTGAGCGCGAACGGACTGCCGTAGCCGACCCGGCGGGCCACCGCGCTGATGGTGGCGTCCGGCTCTCTCAGCAGATCGGCCGCCAGGGCCAGTCGCCAACCGGTGAGGTACGCCATCGGCGACTCACCGACAAGCTCGGTGAACCGGCGGGCCAGCGCGGCCCGGGACACCCCGGTACGGGCGGCGAGCGTCGCCACCGTCCAGGGGTGGGCCGGATGGTCGTGCAGCAGCCGCAGCGCCAGGCCCACCACCGGATCGCCGTGTGCCCGGTACCAGGCCGGGGCCGCCGCCTCCGGACGGGAGAACCAGGCCCGTAGTACGGCGATGAGCAGCAGGTCCAGCAACCGGTCGAGGACCACCTCCTGGCCCGCCTCGTCCTTGGCCATCTCGTCGGCGAGCAACGGGACCAGCGGGCTGCTCCACGCCTCATCCGGCAGCACCAGCAGCGCCGGCAGCACCCGCAGCAGGCGCTGGCTCACCTCCCCGTGGAACTGGTAGGTGCCGCTGAGCAGCACGGCCGAGCCGTCCAGCCGCTCGCCCCAGGTGCGTACGCCCAGGTCCATCACGGCGCACAACTCTTCTCCGGCCGGAGTGGCGCTGCGCTCACCGGGGTGGATCACCGCCTGCGGCGGGGTGCCCGGGTCGTCGGCGATCGTGTACGGCTCCGGACCCCGGATCACCGCCACATCGCCGGGGCGAAGCCGGACGGGGGCGCCGGTGTCCGGCACCACCCACGCGTCACCACGGAGCATGGACACCAGGGTGAGTGGTGCGCGGTCCTGGATCCGTACCGACCACGGCGGGTCGAACACCGATCGGAGCAGGAACGCGCCGCGTGCTCTCGGCCCGTCCAACAGCCCCGCCAGTGCGTCCATGCACCCAGGCTAGAAGAACCCTGGTGAGACGCCCGAACATGGAGCCAAGCGTCTCACTCATTCCCGGTCAGGCCCCGCTCGGCTTGGCTAGTGACATGACAGAAAACGTGTACGAACAGCCCATCCTGGTCCTCGGCGGCACCGGCAAAACCGGTCGTCGCGTGGTGGACCGCCTCACCGCCCTCGGCCGTCCGGTACGGGTCGGTTCCCGCTCCGGCGAGCCACGGTTCGACTGGACCGACCAGAGCACCTGGGCCGGCGTGCTGGAAGGGGTCGGGTCGGTGTACCTGGTGTACTACCCGGACCTGGCCGCACCGGACGCCCCCGCCACGATCCGCGCGTTCGTCGAGCAGGCGGTGGCCGGCGGCGTCGAGCGGATCATCCTGCTCTCCGGCCGGGGCGAGGAGGCGGCTCAGCTCTGCGAGCAGGTGGTACAGCGATCCGGCGCGGAGTGGACGATCCTGCGGGCGAGCTGGTTCAGCCAGAACTTCAGCGAGGATTTCCTGGTGGACTCGGTGCGCGGTGACGAGATCGTGCTCCCGGCCGGCGACGTCGGGGAGCCGTTCGTCGACGCCGACGACATCGCCGAGATCGCGGTCGCGGCGCTGACCGAGGCGGGCCACGTGGGTCAGCTCTACGAACTGACCGGGCCCCGGCTGCTCACCTTCGCCGAGGCGACCGCCGAGATCGCCAAGGCGGTCGGGCGACCGATCACCTACCAGTCGGTCTCCCCGCAGGAGTACGCCGAGGTAATGGCGCGTTACCAGGTGCCCGCCGAGCTGGTGGCCGTCCTGACCGACCTGTTCGGCAAGGTCCTGGACGGGCGTAACGCCCACCTGACCGACGGTGTACGACGCGCTCTGGGCCGCCGGCCCCGGGACTTCGCGGACTACGCGCGGGACGCCGTCGCCACCGGCGTCTGGGCGACCGGACAACCGGATCGGGGCTGATCGTCATGAACACGCTGGCAGCCTGGTCGGCGGCGGTGACCCTGGTGGTGACCGGTCTGATCGCCGGGGTCTACTACGCCTTCTCCGTGTCCGTGATGCCCGGGTTGAACGCGACCGACGCCGGCACCGCGATCCGGTCCATGACGAGCATCAACCAGAAGATCCAAAATCCGCTCTTCTTCGTCACCTTCTTCGGTCCCATCCTCGCGGCCACGATCACCGGCGTACTGCTGCTGATCCTCGGCCACCGTTCGGCGGCGCTGCTGTTCTTCCTGGCCGGGGCCGCGTACCTGGTGGGCGCGTTCATCCCGACGGTGGCCCTCAACGTGCCGATGAACGAGGCGCTCGACGCGGCCGGTGTGCCGACCGACCCGGCGGAGGCGGCGCGGATCTGGGCGGACTACGCCTCGCGCTGGACCTGGTGGAACACCGTGCGCGCCGGGGCGAGCGTGGTCAGCCTGCTGCTTGCCGGATTCGGCGTCTACCTCTGGGGCAGCCAGCGGTGACCACGTCGCCCCGGCGGCGCGGACGAGGCCGCCCGCAAGCGCATCGAGGGTGCCCTCGGCGACTCTGACGACGGGTCGGCTGGAGTGCTCGCCAAGGTCGGTTAATGGCACGTGAATGGCACGCGGCACGTTCCGGGTAGTCGAGATATAGATGAGGCTGGTCAGGCTACCTACCCTGACCAGCCTCATCGTCTTGGAGCGGGTGACGGGAATCGAACCCGCACTGTCAGCTTGGGAAGCTGATGTTCTGCCATTGAACTACACCCGCAGGCGGCCCCACTGTACCCGACGGCGTCGTCGGCTGCACCCAGGCACCCCCATCGCGTGCCGCCGACCGGCAGCATGCGCCCGGGCCGCCGCCGCCACCCACACTCCCTACTTCCCCGCGATCTCCGGGCCATCGATGGATCGAAGAAGTTTCAGGCCGGCACCACATAGCCGTTCTCAAATTCGTCGATGGGTTGTAACGTCTGCCGCACGTTCTAGCCATGGCGCGACACACCCCCTGCCGCGCCGCCAGAAAGAGGTAGGCCCATGGGACTCCGTGCCAACCTGCTGACCCGGCGTACCGCCGGCGTCGCGTCGACGACCCTCGCACTCCTGCTCAGCACCGCCGCCGTGGGTGTCGTTCCGGCCGCATCGGCCTTCTCAGCCGCCCCGGCGGAGGCGTGCGCCGAGCCGGCCGACGTGCACTCCGACGCCCGGGTCAAGGCGGGCGCGCAGGCCAAGCACGAACCCAACGAGCTGACCGCCGCACAGGTCCGCCAGCGCGAGGCCGACCTGGCGGGCGCCCTGCGCGAGCGGGCCAGCTTCCGGGCCGGCGCCGGTGCCGGCACGCTCGCCACCGTGACCATCCCGGTCGTCGTGCACGTCATCCAGGAGAACAGCACCCGGGCCGGCGGCAACATCCCGGACTCGCTGATCACCTCGCAGATCACCGTGCTGAACCAGGCCTACAGCGGCGCCACCGGCGGCGCGGCGACCGCCTTCGCCTTCCAGCTCCAGAAGATCAACCGGGTCACCAACCCGGCGTGGTACCCGATCGTGTCGGGCTCGTCGGCCGAGCGCTCGATGAAGACCTCGCTGCGTGAGGGCGGCAAGAACACCCTCAACATGTACCTCGGCGAGCTGAGCGACAGCCTGCTCGGCTGGGCGACCTTCCCGCAGAAGAAGCTGAACAGCATGGACGGCGTCGTCGTGCTGAGCGAGTCCCTGCCGGGCGGCACCGCCACCAACTACAACCAGGGTGACACCGGCACCCACGAGATCGGCCACTGGCTGAACCTGTACCACACCTTCCAGGGTGGCTGCTCCGGCTCGGGCGACAGCGTGAGCGACACCCCGGCGGAGGCCTCGCCGGCGTTCGAGTGCCCGACCGGGCGGGACACCTGCACCGCCACCGGCAAGGACCCGATCACCAACTTCATGGACTACACCTACGACTCGTGCATGCACCAGTTCACCGCTGGGCAGGCGAGCCGGATGCTGACCGCGTGGAACGCGTACCGCGCGGCCTGACGCACCCCTGTTCCTGACCCTCCGGTGCCGGCTCCGTCCTTCGACGGGGCCGGCACCGGCGTCGTCGTCGGGGGTCAGGCCGCCGCGCGGTGGGCGCTGCGGGCGTGCCGGGCCAGCCCCTGATCCGGCACGCCCACCGGGGCGCCGCCCGCGCCGCCGGCAGCCCGGTGGTCGAGCCACACCTGCACGGCCGGCTGCCCCGGGCCCCCGCCCGGGAAGACGGAGCCGCCCTGGTAGCGGCGGGCGAGCATCGCCACGTCGACGGTGAACTCGAACAGCCGCCAGTCCACCTGCGGGGCGGCCCGCCCCAACTCGGCGAGCCGGGCCACCCGGGCCTGGTCGGTCACCGGCCGGGCGTGCCCCGCCACGTACGCCTCGTCGTCGCTGTCCTCCGGCGGGAAGGAGTGCAGCGCGTAGCGGCCGTCGCGTTCGAGGTCGCGCCGCTTCGGCGAGTCGACGATGAAGCAGAAGAGCCCGTCGTCGGTGATCACCGGGGAGACCGGGTGCACCCGGGGCCCACCGTCGGCGCGGACGGTGGCCAGGTAGCCGAAGCCCGGCCCGTACTGCTGCATGAGGAGGCGGATCCCGCCGGCGAGTCGTGGCTCGTCAGCGGCGAATTCGGACCAGGAAGCCATGCCGACATTCTATCGAACACGTGTACGACAGGCGAGCGCGGCACGCCGGGTGCAGCGGGCGATGACAGGCCCACCGACCAGGGTCGCTATGGTGTGGCGATGCTGCTCTCCGACCGCGATCTCGTCAGCGAGCTGAAGGCTGGCACGCTCGCGCTGGAGCCGTTCGAGCCCACCCTGGTACAGCCGTCGAGCATCGACGTGCGCCTCGACAAGCTCTTTCGGGTCTTCAACAACCACCTCTACACGCACATCGACCCGTCGGTGCAGCAGGACGACCTGACCTCGGCGGTCGAGGTGCCCGACGGCGAGCCGTACGTGCTGCACCCGGGAGAGTTCGTGCTCGCCTCCACGCTGGAGGTGATCTCGCTCGGCGACCAGCTCGCGGGCCGGCTGGAGGGCAAGAGCTCGCTGGGCCGGCTCGGGCTGCTCACCCACTCGACCGCCGGGTTCATCGACCCGGGATTCTCCGGTCACGTCACGCTGGAGCTGTCCAACGTGGCGAACCTGCCGATCACGCTCTGGCCGGGCATGAAGATCGGCCAGCTCTGCATCTTCCGGCTCTCCTCGCCGGCCGAGCACCCGTACGGGTCGAAGGTGTACGGCTCGCGGTACCAGGGCCAGCGCGGCCCGACCCCGAGCCGCTCCTGGCAGAACTGGCACACCTGGCCCACCCGCTGACGGCGCGGGCGTGGTCGAGGGGCCCGTCCCGCAGAACGGGCCCCTCGCCGCTCAGTCGGGGCGGCCGTAGCTGTTGATCTGGCCGTCGTCGACGCGCTTCATCTTGACGGGCTGGCCGGCCTGGGAGGCGTGCACCACCCAGCCGTTGCCGACGTACATGCCGACGTGGTGCAGGTCGGCGTAGTAGAAGACAAGGTCGCCGGGGCGCAGGTCGGCGCGGCTCACCCGGGCGGTCACCGACCGCTGCTGGGCCGCGTTGTGCGGCAGCGACACGCCGGCCTTGGCCCAGGCCGCGAGCATCAGGCCGGAGCAGTCGTACGAGTTGGGACCTTCGGCGCCCCAGACGTAGGGCTTGCCGATCTGGGCGCAGGCGAACTTCACCGCGACCCCCGCGCCGCCGCCCGGGTAGGCAGCCGGGCAGGGGGCGGGCCGCAGCGCGCCGCCACCGCCGTTGCCGTACACCTTGAGCCGCAGCTTCTGGAGCCGGTCGATCTCGGCGTTGATCTGCTTCCGCTTGGCGGCGAGCTGCGCCTCGGTGCGGGCGAGCTGGGTGACCATCTCGTCCAGCGGCTTCTTCTTCGCGTCCAGTTCGTCGCGGAGGTCGATGACCGCCCGGACGTCGCGCTGCTGGCGCTCGGCGAACTGGTCGAGCAGCTCCAACTGCCCCATCATCTGACCGGGCGAGCGGCTGCCGAGCAGCGCGTTCACCGCCGAGAGGTTCTCACTCTTGTACGCCTCGACGGCGAGGCCGCTGACCTTGTCCATCGCCTCGTCGACCCGGCGTTGCAGCGGCCCGATCTGCTTGGCGAGCGCGTCGGCCTGCCGGCGCTTGAGGGCGAGGTCCTGGCGGGTGGCGTTGTGCCGCTCGATGAGCGGTTCGAGCTTGTTCCAGTCCTGGTCGATCTGCCGCTCGATCTCGGCGACCGAGGGGTCGGCGTGGGCCGCGATCGGGGCGCCGGTCAGGACGACGGCGGCGCCGGCCAGGGCGGCGAGGGCGGTGGTGAAGCGTGACCAGCGTGGGCGCGGCGCGGCCGGCATCCGGTCGGCGAGCGCCGACCGGCGTGACGGGCGCCGCGGGGCATGGTGTGCCACCGGGCTCCGTTCTCCTTCTTCCCTGACCGCCTACCAGGTTAGCTGACGGGTTCGGGCGGGAAGGGAGAGCGCCCTACCGCAGCGGCGCTGCGGATTCACCCCGGCGTACCTGGGTCCCCGGCTCGCCCGGAGGCGACTCGGCGGTGTCGGACCGTCACCGCCCGGCTGGGCGGTACAGCTACCGGCCGACGATTGACCAGAGTAGAGACGTCCGTTATCGATCCGCAACCCGCCAGGCCGTGACACGGCATACCACACCACCGTGTGGAAGTTTCCTTCACATCAAAACGCCTGGTGGAAAGCTATTGACGCGGGAGGACGACGGCGGGAGGGTGACCTCATCAACATCCACTCGGGAGGTTCAATGCCCCGTTTTGTCGCGTCGTCGAGCAGGCGGATCCTGCTCGGTGCCGCCGTGGCCGCCACCACGGCCCTCGTGCCCCTCGGTACCGTAGCCACCCCGGCCGCAGCCGGCCAGACCCCCGACCGCCAGCAGCAGTACGCAAACGCCGCCGCCGAGTACGGCGTGCCGGAGAGCGTCCTGCTCGGCGTCTCCTACCTCCAGTCCCGCTGGGACACCAACGCCGGCACCCCCAGCACCAGCGGGGGGTACGGGCCGATGCACCTCACCGACGCCGAATACGTGACCGGCCTGCCCACCGGCACCCACCACGACTCCGGCGACGAGGACCCGCGGGGGGACGACTCCCGCCCGGCCCCCGCCGCCGCCCAGCCGTCTGCCGACGAGGCCCCGACCGCCGAGTCGTTGCAGACCCTGGACACCGCCGCCACCCTCACCGGGGCCGACGAGGCGGCCCTGCGCGCCGACGCGCCGACGAACATCCGGGGCGGGGCGGCGCTGCTCGCGTCGTACCAGCGGCAGATCGGCGCCCCGGTCGGGGCCGGCACCGACCCGGCGGCCTGGTACGGCGCGGTCGCCCGGTACGCCGGCGCGGACGGCGCCGACGCGGCGGCGGCCTTCGCCGACGAGGTCTTCGGCACCATCGCCGGCGGCGAGAGCCGGGTGACCGACGACGGGCAGCGGGTGACCCTCGCCGCCCGCGCGGTGACCCCGCAGAAGTCCTGGCTGGACCGGCTCGGCCTGCGCCTGCCGGAGCGCCCCGACGGCCTGGAGTGCCCGTCGAGCATCTCCTGCGAGTGGATCCCCGCGCCGTACCAGTCGCTCGGCGCCGACCCCGGCGACTACGGCAACCACGACCTCTCCGACCGGCCGAAGCGGCAGAAGGTCGAGTACATCCTCATCCACGACACCGAGGCCAGCTACGCGAGCACCCTCAGGATGGTCCAGGACCCGACCTACGTGAGCTGGCACTACACGCTGCGCTCGGTGGACGGGCACATCGCCCAGCACGTGAAGACCAAGGACGTGGCCTGGCACGCCGGCAACTGGTACATCAACTCCAAGTCGATCGGGCTGGAGCACGAGGGCTTCGCCGCCCAGGGCACCTGGTACACCGAGGCGATGTACCGCACCTCGTCGAAGCTGGTCCGGTACCTCGCGCTGCGGCACGGCGTCCCGCTGGACCGGCAGCACATCATCGGCCACGACAACGTTCCCGGCACCGTCGCGGCGAACGTGCGGGGGATGCACTGGGACCCGGGCCCGTACTGGGACTGGTCGCACTACTTCGACCTGCTGCGCGCGCCGGAGCTCAACACCGGCACCCCGCTGACCGGCATGGTGCGGATCGACCCGGACTTCGCCACCAACCGGCCGGCGTTCACCGGCTGTGTGACGGCAGGCGTGCCGTGCCCCTCGCGCGGCTCCTCGGCGGTGGTGCTGCGCAGCGCGCCGCGCGCCGACGCGCCGCTGGTCAACGACGTCGCCCTGCGCCCCGACGGCTCGCCGGCCACGATGCACATCTCCGACCACGGGGCCCGTGCCTCGTCGGGGCAGACGTACGCCCTGGCCGGCCGCGAGGGCGACTGGACGGCGATCTGGTACCTCGGGCAGAAGGCGTGGTTCCACAACCCGTCCTCCGCGCCCACGGCGGCCTGGACCATCGGCCTGGTGGCCACCCCGAAGGCCGGGAAGGCGACGATCCCGGTGTACGGGCGGGCGTACCCGGAGGAGGCGGCGTACCCGGCCGGCGTGCCGTACCAGCCGATCTCGCCGTTGCAGTACACCCTCTCCGCCGGCCAGCGGTACGCCGTCGGCAACGTGCTGCCCAGCGAGTACTACCGGGCCACCACGTTCGACGGCTCGGCGCCCGGTGACTGGACGGTGATCCGGGGCGAGAAGAAGTACGTGCAGATCCAGTTCGGCCACCGGATCATGTACGTCGACCGCGCCGACGTGAACCTGGTGCCGTCCCCGCTGGGCGCGCCCCGCTGACGGTTTCCTCGGCACGACGAAGGCCCCCGGTCGGGTGGGCGGTTTCTGGGGGTCCTCGCAACACCTGATGGCTTAGGTGGCTGTCAGTAGATCACGCAGACGCTCGGCTGGGTTGTCCCAGCCGAGCGTCTGTCGTGGGCGGCCGTTGAGTTCTTGAGCGACGTGCTCAAGGTCTGCGGGTCCGTGGACCGACAGGTCGGTGCCCTTGGGGAAGTACTGGCGGAGCAGGCCGTTGGTGTTCTCGTTGGATCCGCGCTGCCAGGGCGAGTGCGGGTCGCAGAAGTAGACGGGCACCCCGGTGGCGAGGGTGAACTGCTTGTGGGCAGCCATTTCCGCGCCCTGGTCCCAGGTCAGCGATCCGCGTAGGTGGGCCGGCAGTGTGCCGATGAGATCCACCAGCACGTCGCGGACTTCTTCGGCGGTGTGCCCGCCGGGCAGATGCCCGAGCATCACGTACCGGGTGGCGCGCTCGACCAGCGTCACGATCGCGGACTGGTTGCCCGCGCCCATGATCAGTCGGGTAGCCCCGGCGCATTGCTGCGCCGGGGCCCCCTCAGAACCGTGCTTGCGGCGTTAACCGCACACGGCTCAAGCAAGCCCTGGAGGCTCGCTGACGGGCAGAATGCTTGGCCTTTGGCCTTCGCCGGCTGGCTGCCGTCGGAGGCAGTACGCGTGTATGAGACGGGAATGAATAGCGTCCGGCTTACCGTCGATCGGGGCGACGACATGTTGTCTGACGATCGCCTTCCGGATCGTGCGTGTCCACAGTTCCCATTCGGTTGGGGTCTGCGGCGCGTGCTCGGCGTGTAGCAGAAACCCTCGGCAGAGCGAACATCGACCTTGCTGTTTCTTCAAAAGATACAGCGTGGCTTTGCCCGTTGCTGGAGGTCCTTTGCAGCGCCGATCGGCCCAATACTTGCTGAGAGCAGGATCGTCCGGGGACGCCGTGCCCTTGACCAGTTGGTGCCGGACGATCTTCGTCCAGGAAAACTTGATCAGGTAGGAGCCGCTGTCACGGTCACCAAAAACCCACCTGTCCTGCCTGGCCTGGTTGAACCGGCCGAAGTACCTGTCAACGATCCAGTGCTTCGACTTATTCGGGTGGCTGTGTTTCGCCCACTTGTAAAGCAGAATCCACACATAGTTGTCCAGCGCCGTGAATATCTCGCTCGACACCACCGTCCGGTAATAGGCAGACCAGCCCCGGACGATGGGGTTGATCTTGTAAAGCACCGCCGCCGCGTTAGCTCCTCGCAAAGCTATTATCTCGCCGCGTAGCCTTTCCCGGATCCGTCTCAATGCCGCCTTGCTCGGTCTGATCAGCAGTTTCCCGTGATAGCGGCGGACGTTGAACCCCAGAAAATCGAACCCATCGCCAGCATGGACGATACGAGTTTTGCCCTCGTTGAAGGCTAATCCTCTGGACGTCAGCCATTGCCGTAGCCTTTCCTTGGCCTGGTCGGCCCGCTCATGGCTGTGGCACATCACGACGAAATCGTCTGCGTATCTCACCAGCACCGGACTGTCTGTTACCGCACTGCCGGCATCTCTGCCGGCTGTGAGGTAACGGACCCCGGCGGCATTCTCCATTCCATGCAAAGCCACGTTGAACAGCGTCGGGCTGATCACTCCGCCTTGGGGAGTTCCTTCCCCGGTCGGGGCGAACCGGCCATTATCGATCACACCTGCTTTCAGCCATCGTTCCACTCGATCCCTGGCGGGAAACGCGCCAAGCAATGTCAGCAGGTGCCGGTGATCGATCCGGTCGAAGGCTGCCGTCAGGTCAGCGTCGAGGATCCACACCCGCTGCGGGTTCTTACCGTTGAGCGTGGAATAGATGGCCCCGATCGCGTCGTGACAGCCGCGGCCCGGCCGAAATCCGTAGGACTTCGGCTCAAATCGGGCCTCCCATTCAGGTTCCAACGCGTTCGCTGTCAAGGCTTGTAAGGCCCTGTCGGCGATCACGGGAATGCCGAGACCACGCCGTTTCGTGGTTCCGGGCTTAGGAATGTAGACACGCTTGACGGGACGGGCAGTCCACATGGCGCTGTCGTGCTGCATCCAGTCGGCCAGTTCAGCCTTGGATTCCGGGTGCAGCACGACTTTCCCGTCGACGCCCGCCGTCTTACGGCCAGCGTTGATCTCCGTGACTCGCCGCACGCTGATCAGCGTGTTAGCGCGAGAACGGAGCATCAGTTTCTGCAGATTGCGGACCCGTTTAAGGTCCCCCGCCTGCGACGCCGCGAAAATTCTCTGACGCAGACGACCCACGGCATCTTCAGCCTGGCGCCAAGCGATCGACGACCAGTCGATAACATCGCCCTCCGGTCCGTTCACCACGGCAACATACTCACCACGAGCCAATCGGAGTGAACACTTGCGTCACTGTGACGTCCAACTTGTCCTTCGGTTCCGGTGTCATTGTTCAGTGTTTCTCCACAGGCTCACCAGACCCACGTCAGCACCCTTTCGAGTCCGGGCATCGCCCGTATCCGGCCAGTTATACGGAAGAATCCGATGGAGGATCGGATGACTCCTCCGATTTCCTGTTTCCTTTCGGCTACCGGCATTCGCTTCTTGGGCCTTCCTGTCCCCGCTGAAGAATTGAGCTTTCCTCGCAGTCGGCCGACCGGTCATCGAGACCCGGACTCCAACGGGATTTCCACGTTCCGCACGAGTGAGACACGACCGGGGTGGGTGCCCTCTTTATCCCGAGGCGGCGGTGTCCTTCTGGCTGGAGTGACCTCTACCAGCCAGCGCCTGCCGCTTCTCAACGGCCAGCCCTGTACCCCATTACCGCATTCCGTCGACAGGGCTTGGGATCACGAGACATCATCGAGGGTTCATTTGCATTCACCCGTCCGGTCTTCCCCTTAGCCTGTAGCTCCCGGACGGAACGGAAACCCTTGGGCTTGACTCCTGAGCTTCACACCCCGCCGTTACCAGCAACGCATGTCAGGAGAGGGGACGAGCCAACGGACACAGGACCGGGACTTGCCATCAGTAATAGACGAACCTCCAAGCGGCAAATCCACTCAAACTCGTGCGACTTCGTGTCGCACGGTCGCCTTCCCAGTGGCCGGGCACGGCGCGGTCCTCGGCCTCGGCCGGGCGCTCGCTGATCATGACCATGCCGTCGACGAACCGCGGGGTGCGCTGGTCGGGGCGACGATGTGGCTTGCGTCGGGTGCGGCCGGTGCGCAGCGCCGCGGCGACCTCGCGCTTGAGCGCGCCACGGGCCTGGACGTACAACGCCTGGTAGATCGTCTCCGCGCTCACCCGCATCTCCTGGTCCTCGGGGTACTGCCTGAGCAGAGCGTTGCAGATCTGCTGCGGTGACCAGCGTTCGCGTAGCCCGTCGACCACGAAGTCGCGCAGCGGACCGTCCTGCAGAAGCTTGCGGTCCTTAGGCCGGGGCCGGGACGCGGCCCAGGCTCGGTGCGCGGCATAGGCGCGGTAGACCCCGTCGGCGCCGGCGTGGTTGTCGATCTCGCGCTTGATCGTCGAGGCAGATCGCCCGAGCGCTCGCCCGATCGCGTTGAGCGACTGCCCGACGCGGCGCATGTCCGCGATCGTCTCGCGCTCTGCCACGGTCAGGAACCGTGAGTGCAGCTCCTTGTCCAGTGCCGTCAGCGACGGCAGCACCTGAGTGACCACCCCGCTGTTGTAGTCCACCCGGCGCCCATCCCGGTACGTCCGAGAGCTGCGTGTCTTGCGTACTCCCCAGTCCCAGTCCTTGGCGGTGCGCTCGTTGACCCCGACCAGCTGCGCGGCACGGCGCCGGGCAACCCCCTGCTCACGCAGGCGCTCGTACTCATCCCGACGGGGATGACGCCGCGAGGTAGGCGTCGAGCGACGCCCTGCTCGACGAACCCACCCGTACGCGGTGTTCCGGTTGACTCCGGCTTCCCGCGCAGCAACGGCCACGCTGCCAACGCGATCGAAGATCTCGAAGAACCTTGCCTCGAACTCAGCAGAAACGGACACGGTCCTCGCAACTCCCAGAAGGTCTGGGTGTTGCGAGGACCGCTAGATCCCAAGGTGACCGGGGGCCTTCGTCGTGGACGGTCTCAGGTGAGGGGCCTCGCGTGGCACCGGGTCCGGATGGCCTTCGCGGGGGCCGCCCCGGGACGCCTGCTGCGCGCGGCCCGCACCGGGGCCACGTGCGGCGTCAGCCGGGTCGGCGGAAGCCGGCGACCGGCATGGTGTTGATGCTGCTCACGTTGACCGGCTTGCCGGCCCGGGGCGCGTGCACCATCTTGTCGTTGCCGAGGTAGAGGCCGACATGGTGCAGGTCGCTGAAGAAGAACACCAGATCACCGGGGCGGGCCTCCGAGCGCGGGATGGCCCGGCCCTCGTTCCACTGCGCGCCCGTGAAGTGGGTCAACGAGATCCCGGCCGCCTTGTACGCGTACTGGGTCAGGCCGGAGCAGTCGAACGAGTTCGGGCCGGTGGCCCCCCAGACGTACGGGTCGCCGACCTGGGCGCAGGCGGTCCTGATCGCGGTCCGGGCGGCCGAGCTGACCACGCCCTGGATCGTCGGGCAGCCGCCGCCGGCGGGCACCACGGTCTTCGGCATCGACGACTGCAGCTGCTTGATCTCGGTGTTGATCTGCGTCTTCTTGGCCGCCAGTTCCTTGGTCTGCTTCTCCTGGCCGACGATCAGCGTGTCCAGCTTCAGCTTCTGTCCGTCGTACTTGGCCCGGACGGCGAGCACGCCCTCCAACTGACGGCGCTCCTCCGAGGCCAGCCGGTCCAGCATGGTGAGCTGCTCGGCGAGCGTCCCCGGCTTGGTGCTGACCAACAGTGCGCCGAGGTCCTGCGACGGGCCGGAGATGTAGTAGCGGGCGGCGAGGTCACCGACCCGGTTCATCGCCAGCTCGGTCTCGAGCGCGAGCGGCTCGATCTTCTTCTCCAGCTCCGCCGACTTCTGCTTGTTCACCTTGAGCTGGGCGCGCACCTTGTTGTACTGCTCGATGGTGGGTTCGAGCTGCTCCCACTTCTTGTCGATCTGCGCCTCGATCTCGTCGACCGAGGGCTCGGCGTACGCGGGCGCGGTCAGCGCTCCCGCGCCCACGACGACCGCCGCGACCAGGGTGAGCAGGCGGCGCCCAAACCGGCGAGCGCCACCCGGACGAGCCGGTGACCAGCCCGGGACATGGCGATGAGGGGGCATGGATGCCACCGGCACCGACTCCTTCGCAACCGACCGCCGGGCGCCTCGCGAGAGGGAAGATCGAGGCAGACGACCCACAGCGGTCAGCGCCCCACATTAGGCGAGGCCGGCTCGGGTAATCAAGGTGGGTCGGCCCACCATCACGCACCGACAACCGTTCACACACAACGGGTGTGGGCCGACGGGTGCGGCTCAGCCGACGATGGCCGTCAACACGTCGTCGAGGGTCACGACGCCCAGCGGCAGGCGGCCGTCGCTCACCAGGACCATGTGCCGCCGCTCGCGGCGCATCGACAGCAGCAGGTCGGCCAGCGTACGGTCCGGCGGGACCACGGCCAGCGGGTGGTACACCCCGTCGGGCACCGGCGCGCGGCGGTCCGCCCCGGCGTACCCGAGGACGTCCTTGACGTGCACGAAGCCGAGCACCTTGCGGGTGGACCGCTGCACCACGGGGAACCGGGACCGGCCCGTGCGGGTGGCCAGCACCTCCAGGGAGGCCGGCGAGACGTCCTCGGCCACCGTGGTCACCGTCGACCAGGGTTGCAGGGCGTCCGCCGCGGTACGGGTGTGCAGGGCGAGCGCGCCGGTGATCCGGGCGTGCTCCTCCGCGTCGAGCAGCCCCTCCGTGCGGGCCTGGGCCACCAGCCCGGCCAGCTCCTCGGCGGTGAAGACCGTCTTGACCGAGTCCGTCGCCTCGACCCGCCACAGCCCCAGCACCTGCCGCGCCGCCCACTTCATGGCCAGCAGCAGCGGCTTGGTCGCCGTGCAGAACGCGAGCATCGCCGGCCCCAGCCAGAGCGCCGCCGGCTCCGGCCCGGCGAGGGTGATGTTCTTCGGCACCATCTCGCCGACGACGGTGTGCAGGAAGACCACCACGCCGAGGGCGATCAGGAAGGCCACCGGGTGCACCGCCCCGGCCGGCAGCCCCAGCGCGTGGAACGGCGTCTCCAGCAGATGCGCCAGCGCCGGTTCGGCGATCGCGCCGAGACCCAGCGAGCAGACCGTGATGCCGAGCTGCGCCCCGGCGATCATCAGCGGGATCTGGTTCATCGCCGACAGCGCCCATCGGGCCCGCTTCGACGTCGCCGCGAGCGGCTCGATCACGGTCCGCCGGGACGCGATGAGCGCGAACTCGCTGCCGACGAAGAAGGCATTGCCGAGCAGCAGCAGCACGGTCACCGACAGTTCAAGCATCGTCGCCGGGCTCCTCCGGGCGGACCACCCGCACCTGCTCGATGCGGTGCCGCTCCACCTCGACCACGGTGAACTCGTACCCGCTCTCCTCGACCGTCTCCCCGGCCACCGGGATGTGCCCGAGCCGGGCCATCAGGAAGCCGGCGAGGGTCTCGTACGGGCCCTCGGGCAGCCGGAAGCCGGTCTGCTCGGCCAGCTCGTCCTCGCGCAGCACCCCGTCGACCAGGGCGGTCCGCTCGCCGCCCGGCACGGTCAGCTCGACCGGCCCGCCGTCGTCGACCGCGGCCGGGTCGAACTCGTCGGCGATCTCCCCGACCAGCTCCTCCACCAGGTCCTCCATGGTCACCACGCCGTCGGTGCCGCCGTACTCGTCGACCACGATCGCCAGGTCCGAGCCGGCCGCCTTGAGCGCCGCGAGGACGCCGTCGAGGTCGAGGCTCTCCGGCACGTACACCGGCTCCCGGGCCACCGAGGCGACGCTGGTGCTGGCCCGGCGGGCGAGCGGGACACCCAGCGCATCCGGCACCGCCGCGACGCCGGTGACCAGGTCGAGGGTCTCCTCGAAGACCGGGAACCGGGTCCGGCCGGTCTGCTGGGCGAGGGTGAGCAGCTCGGCCACGCTGGCCGTGGCGCGCAGCGCGATCACGTCCACCCGGGGGGTCATCGCCTCGGCGGCCCGCTTGTCGCCGAAGCGGATGGTGCGCCGCAGCAGCATCGCGGTGTCCGGGGGGAGCGCGCCGGCCTGGGCCGAGATCACCGCGAGCAGGCCCAGTTCCTCCGGGGATCGGGCGCTGGCCAGCTCCTCCTGCGGCTCCACCCCGAGGCGTCGCACCAGCGTGTTCGCCGAATTGTTCAGCCCTCTGATCAGCCACCCGAACGTCCGGGAGAAGCCGCGCATCCCCGGGGCCGTGGCCAGCGCGGTGGGCATCGGCCGGGCCAGCGCCAGGTTCTTCGGCACCAGCTCGCCGAAGAGCATGGAGAGCAGGGTCGCGAGGCCGAGGGCGAGGAACGGGGTGAACCGGTCGGCGGCCGCCCCCAACGGGTGCAGCAGCGGGGTGAACAGGCGGGCCAGCGCCGGCTCGGCCAGGTACCCGGTGAGCAGGGCGGTGATGGTGATGCCGAGCTGTGCCCCGGAGAGCTGGAAGGAGAGTTCGTGCAGCGCGTAACGGACGGTGGCCGCCCCGCTGTCCCCGGCCGCGGCCCGCCGATCGAGCTCCGGCCGGTCCACGGTGACCAGGGCGAATTCGGCCGCCACGAAGAATGCGTTGCCCGCCGTCAGCAGCACGAAGCCGACCAGGGGCAACACCGTGGTAACGAGAGGACTGTCGATGATCGGTTCACCTCGGCGCGATTGTTCCACGACCGGCCGCATCGCACACGACCACGCGCAGTGGCCGCCGGCCCGTCGCCGCCCGGGGCTCCGCCGTCAGCTACCGGCCGTCGCGGTCTCCTTCGCGCCGGCGGCGTCCGCCGGCTTGATCGAGCGGAGCAGCACGCTGGCGACGTCGATGACCTCGACCTGCTCGCCGGCGCCCTTACCGTTCACGCCGTCGTTCAGCATCGTCGAGCAGAACGGGCAGCCGACCGCGATGGTCTTCGCCCCGGTGGCCATGGCCTCCTCGACCCGGTCCACGTTGATCCGCTTGCCGATCTTCTCTTCCATCCACATCCGGGCCCCTCCGGCGCCGCAGCAGAAGGAGCGCTCGCTGTTGCGCGGCATCTCGGTGACCTCGCCGGCGATGGAGCTGTCGAGAACCTCGCGCGGCGGGGCGAAGACCCGGTTGTGCCGGCCCAGGTAGCAGGGGTCGTGGTAGGTGACGCCGCCGTCGACGGGCTGGACCGGGGTGAGCTTGCCGGTGCTGACCAGGTGGGCCAGGAGCTGGGTGTGGTGCACCACCTCGAACTCACCGCCGAGCTGCCCGTACTCGTTGCCCAGGGTGTTGAAGCAGTGCGGGCAGGTAGCGACGATCTTGCGCTTGTTCTTCTCCCGGCCCTCGAAGGCCTCGTTCAAGGTCTCCACGTTCTGCTGGGCGAGCATCTGGAAGACGAACTCGTTGCCGATCCGGCGGGCCGGGTCGCCGGTGCAGGTCTCGCCCTCGCCGAGGATGGCGAAGCTGACGCCGGCCTCGTTGAGCAGCGTGGCGACCGCCCGGGTGGTCTTCTTGGCCCGGTCCTCGAACGCGCCCGCGCAGCCGACCCAGAAGAGGTACTCGAAGTCCTCGACCTCGCCGACCCGGGGCACCTCGAAGCCGAGGCTCTTGGTCCAGTCCTCCCGGGTGTTCTGCGGCGCGCCCCACGGGTTGCCCTTGTTCTCCAGGTTGCGCAGCATCACGCCGGCCTCCGACGGGAAGCTCGACTCGATCAGCACCTGGTAACGGCGCATGTCGACGATGTGGTCGATGTGCTCGATGTCGACCGGGCACTGCTCGACGCACGCCCCGCAGGTGGTGCAGGACCAGAGCACGTCCGGGTCGATGACGCCGCCGTCCTCGGCCCCGCCGATCAGCGGCTTCTCCGCCTCGGCGAGCGCCAGCACGTCCATGTGGGCGAGCTGCGCGGCGGTGGCCTTCTCCTCGCCGGTCAGGTCCTTGCCGCCGCCGGCCAGCAGGTACGGCGCCTTGGCGTACGCGTGGTCGCGCAGGCTCAGCACCAGCAGCTTCGGCGACAGCGGCTTGCCGGTGTTCCAGGCCGGGCACTGCGACTGGCACCGGCCGCACTCGGTGCAGGTGCTGAAGTCGAGCAGGCCCTTCCAGGTGAACTGCTCGACCTGGGCGACGCCGAACTGGTCGGACTCGGGGTCGGCCTCCTCGAAGTCGAGCGGCTTGCCCTTGCTCATCATCGGCCGCAGCGCGCCGAGCCCGGAGCCGGCCTCGCCCGGGTTGCGCTTGAAGAAGATGTTGAAGAACGCCAGGAAGCGGTGCCAGGCGACGCCCATGGTCACGTTGAGCGCGATGACGATCAGCCAGGTCATCGAGATGGCGATCTTGATGACGGCGGCGATGCTGACGCCGGCCTCCCAGTCGGGCAGCAGCGAGCCGACGGCGTGGCTGACCGGGGCGGCCCAGACCGGGTACTCGAAGTGGTCGGTGGCGACCTTGAAGCCCCGGATGACGAAGCCCATGATCAGCACCGCGAGGACCACGGCCTCGACGAAGTAGCCCTGCCACATGGTCGAGCCGGTGAACCGGGACCGCCCGCCCGGCCGGGTCGGCCGGTTCAGGACCCGGATCGCGATCAGCACCAGGATGCCGACCACGCCGAGCACCGCGATCAGCTCGGTGACCAGGCCGTAGACCGCCAGGCCACCGATCAGCGGCAGGCCACCGGTCGGGGAGACGACCTCGAAGTACGCCTCCAGCACCAGCAGCGACAGCACGATGAAGCCGACCATCACGAACCAGTGCGCGGCGCCCACCACGCTCCACCGGAGCATCCGCGTGTGGCCGACGGTCTCCGCCAGCATCGTCTTCGTGCGGGTGGCCCTGTCGGTGAACCGCTCCGGATCGGGCTGACCCAACCGGATCACTGCCACCATCTTCATGACGGCACGCACCGCGAGCCACACCGCCACGGCGGTGATGGCGGCCGCGAGGATCGTGGTGACGATCTGGACGCTGCCCATCGAGTTGGCCTCCCGGTCTGCTGCCTGTCGAGCGGCTCGGCGACAGGGTCGGGTCTGGTGCGTGACCGGCGTTCCGCCGCCCGCGCACATCGACCGGACCGGTCGATGACCTCGCTCACTCAGTCATGCAGTGCAGCCTACGCGCAAGGTTACCCAGCAGTAACGTGAGTCATCTCGCAGCCCGGGGCCACGCCGCCCTGCGGACACCATAGGGTGCCCGGCGCCGAAGCGCCGGGCAGGGGCTCGCGGGGTGACGTGGATCGTGTCCACCGCCGGGGATGACGCGCCGGGCCGACTGCCCGGCCGGGTCAGCGCCAGCGGGAGAGCAGCACCAGGGATCCGACCATCGCGCCGAAGCCCACCGCGAGGTTCCAGTAACCCCACGACAGGACCGGGTACGCCTGCTCGGAGAGGTAGTAGATCACCAGCCAGCCGATGCCGGCGACGATCAGCGCAACCGCCGTGATCGGCAGCCAGACCGGGCTAGGCTTGCGCGTCGCCGCCGTCGCCGTCGGACGCACGTCCGTCGGCGGGGTGTACACCTTCTTCTTGCGGACCTGAGACTTGGGCACGACGCTCTCCAGAGGGGGTGACGACCTCGTCCGGCCTGACAACCGGGCACGGGGGCGACGGTCCATGGCCAATAATGTTTCGACAGCTAGCGTAGTCCCGAAGGCCCGTCCAGGCCATGAATGGGGTCAGGCCGATGCGCCGAGTGACCGAAAAGGGCGGGACTGTTCGGGTGCCCACACCGGTCCGCGTCGTGGCGGGCTGACACCAGACGACGCGGAAGGAACGGTCGGTGGAGTACACATCCGGCGCCGCCTCCTGGCGGAAGGTCCTCCGGCGGGCGGTCATCGCCCTCCTGCCCCGACGCCCACGCCAGCGCCGACCGGGCTGGTCGATCGGGGTGCCGCTGATCGCCGCCGCGGCCGGGCTGCTCTTCACCACCACCGCGACGACCGCCGGGGGCACCGCCCTGCGCGAGGACCGCCGCCCCCAGCTCACACAGCTCATCGAGGACCGCCGGGAACAGGTCGCGACGAGCGAGCTGCGGGCCGCCCGGCTACGCGGCGAGGTCGAGGACGAGACCGCCGCCCTCGCCGACTCCGACGGCCCGATCAGGGATCAGCGGGACCGCGCCGCCGCCAGCCGCCAGGCCGCCGGGTTCACCGCGCTGAGCGGGACCGGCGTCGTCGTGGAGCTGGACGACGCGCCGCGACGCCCGGAGCAGGGGCTGCCCGAGGGCGCCAGCAACGACGACCTGGTCGTCCACCAGCAGGACGTCCAGGCCGTGGTGAACGCGTTGTGGGCCGGCGGCGCGGAGGCCATGTCAATCATGAACGTCCGCGTGCTCGCCACCAGCGCGGTACGCTGCGTGGGTAACACCCTGCTGCTGCACGGCCGGGTGTACTCCCCACCGTTCAAGATCGTGGCAATCGGCGATCCCGCTGCCCTCCAGCAGGCCCTCGCCGCATCCGAGGGAGTCCGGGTGTTCAAGGGCGTGGTCAACGACTTCCACCTCGGGTACCGGGAGACGGTCTCGACGGTCACCGTGCCGGCCTTCGAGGACTCGACAGCCCTGCGCGCGGCCAAGGTGCCCCGGTGAGCCGGACGCCCGACGACCGCTGGGACGGCCGGCACCCCGGCCGGGACGAGGAAGCGACCGACTTCCTTCCCCCGGTCGACCGGCCCGGCCCGAGCCCGTCGGAGCGACCCGGCCAGGCCGGCGCCTGGCCCGACCCGGTGCTGCCGCCCCGCTCGACGGCCCCCCGGGGCGGCGATCCAACGGCGCCCGGCACCCGGCCGAAACCGGCGGACACGCCGCCCGCCTGGCCCGGCCCCGCCACGAACCGTCCCCCGGCCCGCGCCCCCGAGTTCAGGGGCAGGCCCCCGACGGGTGCGCCCCAGCGGCCCGGTCCCACCCGGCCGCCCGCAGACACGCCGGTCCCCAGGCCGACCCCCGGCGCTGGCCCGTTCCCCGGGCCGACCCGGGACCCGCACGCCCGTCCCACCGCCGGTCCGGGGCGACAGCCCGACCCGTATCACGCGTCCGGGCGCGGACCCGACCCCCGGGCCGCCGACGGCCCGGGCCTCCCGCCGTACGGGCGGCCCGACCAGGCCACGCCGGAGTCGTACGGGCGGCCCGCCGACCAGGCCGCGCCGGAGTCGTACGGGCGGCCCGCCGGGGATCGTCCCGAGTTCGGGCCCACGAGCCGACCGGCGTCCGCCGCAGAGGCCCCCACCGCCTTCCTCCCGACGGTGCCGCCCGGCCGGCCACCGGCCACCGGCCCGGCCCTGGACTCGACCGCGCTGATGGGTGCCGTGCCCCGCACGGCGGATGGCCACGACCCGGGCGGTGCCGACGCCGAGCCGGCCGAGCCGCCCCGGCCGCGCCGTGGCGAGCGGGTGGTCCAGCTCCGGGCCGAGCAGACCGGCGAGGGCTACAAGAGCGTCTACTCCGAGCTGACCCGGCCGTCCGTCTGGACCCGGCTGCGCACCGGGGTGCGGGTCACCGGCGAGGTGCTGATCACCTTCGGCCTGGTGGTGCTCCTCTTCGCCGGGTACGAGGTGTGGGGCAAGTCGGCCATCGTCGACGCCCACCAGAACGACCTCGACCGCCAGCTCGCCCAGGCCTGGGGCGCGACCGGCGACCCGACCGTGGCCCCCACCGCCACCGCCACCGCGAAGCCGAAGCCGCCGGTGCACGGCAAGCCCCTCGCCGGGCTCTACATCCCGAAGCTGGACAAGAACTGGGTGGTGGTCGAGGGCGTCACCCAGGAGGACATCCGGTACGCCCCCGGCCACTACCCGGACAGCGCCATGCCGGGCGAGGTGGGCAACTTCGCGGTCGCCGGGCACCGCAACCGAGCCACGTTCTGGCGGCTGGACGAGCTGGACAGCGGCGACGCCATCGTGGTCGAGGGCAAGACCGACTGGTACGTCTACAAGGTCTACAAGACCCGGATCGTCAAGCCGAACCAGGTCGAGGTCGTCGCTCCGGTGCCGATGGAACCGGACGCGAGGCCGACGAAGAAGCTGCTCAGCCTCACCACCTGCAACCCGAAGTTCGACAACTACCAGCGCCTGATCATCCACGCCGAGCTGGACCGCACCGAGGCAAAGTCGGCGGGCCGGCCGGCGGAGCTGGAGGGCTGACGATGTACGGCTGGATCTGGCGCAAACTGCCGCTGGGGCTGCCCGGCAAGCTGGCCGGTTCGCTGCTGCTCGCCACCGCGACGGTCGCCCTGCTCTGGTACGTGGTCTTCCCGTGGGCGGAGCCGCTGCTCCCCTTCGACGACGTGCAGGTCACGCAGGACTCCGGCGTGCCGGGCGGCGACCCGGGCGTGGACGGGAGCGCCCCGGCCGGCGACGAGCACGACCTGCCGTACAACACTGACCAGAACAACACCCCGCCCCCCACCCCGAACAGGTGAGTCGATGCGCGTCCTGGTGATCGACAACTACGACTCGTTCGTCTTCAACCTCGTGCAGTACCTCGGCCAACTCGGCGTCGACTGCGACGTGCGGCGCAACGACGAGATCGACGTCGAGGAGGTGGGCCGGGTCGGCGCGGCCGGCGTCCTGCTCTCCCCGGGGCCGGGCAGCCCGGACCGGGCCGGCATCTGCCTCGACGTCATCCGCCGGTACGCGGGCGAGCTGCCGATCTTCGGCGTCTGCCTGGGTCACCAGGCGATCGGCGAGGCGTTCGGGGCGACCGTGGCCCGCGCCCCCGAGCTGCTGCACGGCAAGACGTCCGAGGTGCGACACCACTCGGTGGGGGTACTGGCCGGGCTGCCGGACCCGTTCACCGCCACCCGGTACCACTCGCTCACCGTGCTGCCCGAGACGCTGCCCGACGAGCTCGAGGTCACCGGCTGGACGGGATCCGGGGTGGTGATGGCGATGCGGCACCGGACGCTGCCGATCGAGGGTGTCCAGTTCCACCCGGAGTCGGTGCTCACCGAGGGGGGCCACCTGATGCTGGCCAACTGGCTGGCGACGTGCGGCCACCCCGAGGCGCTGGAGCGGGCGCCGGAGCTGGCCGCCGAGGTCGACGCCCGCCGCCGCTCCGCCTTCACCGCCGCCTGACGTCGACCGGTCGTTCGCGCCGCCCCGAAGGTCGACCGTCGCGTTCGCGCCGCCCCGAAGCCGGAAACGACGAGCCCGGCCCCTCTGGAGGGGCCGGGCTCGGAGGTCACTGCTCGGGGAGGCGGACCGGCGGGGTCGGGAACGGCTGTCCGCCGCCGCCGCCGCCCGGCGGCGGGGTCGGACTGTTGGTGGGCGTCCCGGTCGGATCGGTGGGCTCCGGGCTGGGCTCGGGCACGTCGACCTCGATGGTCACCCGCTCACCCTGCTCCAGATTCGTGCCACCCCGCGGGCTCTGGCCGGAAACCTTGCCGGCCTGGTCAGCCGGCACCTCGTCGCCGTCGACGATCTTCACCCGGTAGCCTGCCCGCTCCAACTCCCGCTTCGCGTCCTCCGCCGAAGAGCCGACGACGTTCGGCACCTCACGGATGTTGCCCTTGGAGACCGTCACCGTCACCTCGGTCTCCTCGGCGACCTTGGTGCCGGAGGGCGGGTCGACCGCCGTGACGTTCCCCTTGGGGGCGGCGTTGTCGACCTCCTTCTTGGTCACCCTTAGGTTCAGCCCCTTGAGCTGCTGCTCCACGTTCTTGAACGGGGAGCCGACGAGGGCGGGCGGGATCGCCACCTCCGGCTTGCCTCCGCAGAGCTGGATGGTGACCCCCTCGCCCTTCTCCAGCTTGGTGCTCGCCGGCGGCTCCTGGTTGACGACCGTGCCCTTCTTGCAGGTGCTGTCGAAGACCTGGTCGCCGACGGTGGGGACCAGGCCGGCTCCCTCGATCGCGGCCACTGCGGCGGCGCTGGTCTGACCCGCCACGTCTGGGACACCGACCTTCTCGGAGCCGCCCTGGTTCAGCAGGATGCCGGCGACCAGGGCGATCACGGCGAGCACGCCGAGCGCGGCGAAGGTGGCGATCACCCAGGAGGAGGCCTTGCGCTGCCGGGGGTCGCCGACCCGGGCCGGCGGCTGCTGCCGGGTGGCCGCGCCGCCGACGACCTGCGTCGGGTAACCCGACCCGGCGGCCGCCATCGGAGCGGTCTCGGCCTCCTGCATCACGGGGGTGGCCAGCACCGGCCGGCCGGCCGCCGCCCGGAGCAGGTCGGCCCGCATCTCGCCGGCGCTCTGGTACCGGTTGAGCGGGTTCTTCGACAGCGCCTTCAGCACGATCGCGTCGATCGCGGGGGTGACGTCCGGGTTGATGTCGCTGGGGGTCGGCGGGGCCTCCCGGACGTGCTGGTACGCCACGCTGACCGGGCTGTCCCCGACGAACGGCGGGTGGCCGCAGACCAGCTCGAAGAGCACGCAGCCGCCCGCGTACACGTCGGATCTGGCGTCGACGGCCTCGCCGCGCGCCTGCTCGGGGGAGAGATACTGCGCCGTGCCGATGACCGCACTGGTCTGGGTCATCGTGGTGACACCGGAGGCCAGGGCCCGGGCGATGCCGAAGTCCATCACCTTGACCTGGCCGGTCTGGGTGAGCATCACGTTGCCGGGCTTGATGTCCCGGTGGATGATGCCGTGCCGGTGGCTGAACTCCAGCGCGGCGCACATGTCGGCGCAGATCTCCAGCGCCCGGCGCGGCTGGAGGCGCCCCTCGATACCCAGGAGCTCCTTGAGGGTCCGCCCGTTGACGAACTCCATCACGATGAACGGCAGTGTCTCGCCGGTCGGCCCGGTCTCCTCGCCGGTGTCGTACACGGCGACGATCGCCGGGTGGTTGAGCGAGGCGGCGTTCTGCGCCTCCCGACGGAACCGCATCTGGAACGTGTCGTCCCGGGCCAGGTCGGCCCGGAGCATCTTGATCGCGACGTCCCGACCGAGCCGGAGGTCACGGCCGCGGTGCACCTCGGCCATGCCGCCATAGCCGAGCAGCTCGCCGACCTGGTACCTGCCACCGAGCAGGCGGGCCTGCGCTGTCATCGCGTCTGTCGTCCTTCGCTCGTCGTCGTCTCGTCGCCACCCGGCAGGAGCCGTTCCACCCGACGGTACGGCGTCCGGAAGGATTCGTCGCCCTCGCCGGCCACCGACGCACCGGAGGTCACGGCCCGGATGCCGAGGACGCCGGGATCACCGGCCGCCGAATTCTTCCGCCAGTTGTAGGAAATCACGCCGGAGCAGAGCAGGACCACTACGGCCAGCGCGATGACCAGCAGGACCACCCCTGAACTGGACCGTTGCGGAGGGGCCGGCGGTGGGCCGAGCTGCCGTGCGTACCCGATCGGGCCGGCCTGCCGGACCGGGGCCGGTGGCACGGTCGCGGCGCCGCGCGGGTAGGCCGGCGGGGCGGCGACCGGCGGGCGGGAGACGGCCGCCGGTGGCTGCGCCTGCTGGTGGGTGACCGGCGGGCGCGGCTGGTGGACGACCGGCGGCCGGGGTGCGGCGACCGGCGGCCGGGGCTGCGGCGGCGCGGACGTCGGGACCGGCCGCTGTGCCACCGCGGGCGGGCGGGGCGGCTGGCGCGTGGCGGGCGGCACCTGGGCGCGGGCCTGCGGGGCCGCCGGGGATGCCGGCGCGGCGGAGATCTGGCCGAGGTGCCCGGCGGTGCGGGACTGCTGGCCGAGCGCGAGCTTCGCCTGCCGGGCCACCCCGGCCAGGGCGGCGGCGCTGGGCCAGCGGGCGGTCGGATCCTTGGCCATCGCCCGTTCGACGATCGCCCGCACCGGCGGCGGGATGTCGCCGGGCAGCGGCCGGGGTGCGTCCCGGACGTGCCTCATCGCGATTTCAAGCGGATTGTCCCCCTCGAACGGCCGCCGTCCGGCGAGGCACTGGTACGCGACCACTCCGAGGGCATAAACGTCGGAGGCGGGCGTGGCGACCGCGCCGGTGGCCTGCTCGGGGGAGATGTACGAGGCGGTGCCGAGCACCGAGCCGGCTGCGGTGAGCTGGCCGACCAACTCGGAGCGGGCGATGCCGAAGTCGGTCAGCACCAGCGTCCCGTTCGGCCGGACGAGCAGATTTCCCGGCTTCACATCGCGGTGCACGATGCCCTTGCAGTGCGCCGCGTGCAGCGCGTCGGCGGCCTGGGCGAGCAGTGCCATGGTGCGGGCCGGGGTGAGTCGGCCGACCCGGCCGAGCGTGGAGGAGAGTGCGTCGCCCTCGACGTACTCCATCACCAGGAAGGCGATCTCCTGGTCGCTGCCGAAGTCGTAGACGTCGACCACGCCGGGGTGGTTGATGGTGGCCATGGTGCGGGCCTCGCCGCGGAACCGCTCGGCGAAGCCCGGCTCGTCCAGCAACGCCGGGAGCAGGCTCTTCACCGCGACCGTCCGGCCCAGCACCTGGTCGGTGCCGCGCCACACGTCGCCCATGCCGCCGCTGGCGATCCGCTCGTCGAGGCGGTAGCGGTTGCCGAGCTGGACGCCGGGGCTGAGCATGTCAGCGGCCCCCGGGGTCGGCGATCGCCGCCTGCATGATCTTGCCGGCGATCCGGGCCGCCTCGCCGCTGCCGCCAGCACCCGCCTCCTCCAGCATCACGCAGACCGCGGAGACCGGGTTGCCGTTCTTGTCGAACGCGAAGCCGATGAACCAGCCGTGGTCGGGAGTCTGCGGGCCGGACTGGGCGGTGCCCGTCTTGCCGCCGACCGTGTAACCGTCGATCTTCGCGTTGCGGCCGCTGCCGTTCTCCACCACGCTGACCATCATGTCGCGCAGGTCCGACGCGACGGGGCCGCTGACCGGCTGGCGCAGCTCCCGCGGCTTCGCGGTGTAGTAGCTGGTGGTGCGGTCCGGCGCGAGCAACTGCCGGACCAGGTACGGCCGCATCTGGCTGCCGCCGTTGGCCACCGTCCCGGCGATCAGCGCCCCCTGGAGCGGGGTCATCTTGACGTCGCGCTGGCCGATCGAGGACTGCGCCAGGGCGGCCGGGTCGGTGGCGCCGTCGGGGGCCTCCATCGTTCCGGTGCGGCTGGCCGCCGTCGGCAGCCCGCCCTCGCCGAGCTGGCCGACAGTGAGGTCCTCCTCGAAGCCGAACTGGCGGGCCTTCTCCTTCACCTTGTCGGCCCCGAGCTTGACGCCGAGCTGGGCGAAGCCGGTGTTGCAGGACTCGGTGACCGCGTCGAGGAGGGTGACCTGGTCCTCGGGGCAGATCGACGGCGCGGCGTTACGGATCGGGGTGCCCGAGGTCGGCGGGGTCCAGCTGGAGCCGGCCGGGATCTCGGTGTTCTTGCCGACGCCGTTCTCCAGGGCGGCGGCGGCCACCACGATCTTGAAGGTGGACCCCGGGGGCAGCACCTCCGACAGCGCCCGGTTCTTCAGCGGGCCGTCCGGAGCGTTGTCCAGCTTGTTGTACGCCGCCGTCGCCTCGTTGCTGTCGTGGCTGACCAGCGGGTTCGGGTTGAAGCTGGGCATGGAGACCAGCGCCTGCACCGCACCGGTACGCGGGTCGAACGCGATCGCCGCGCCCTTCTTCGCCCCGACCTTGTTGTCGGCCAGCCCGGTGTACGCCGCGTCCTGGGCCCGCTTGGAGAGGGTGAGCAGGACGTTGCCGCCGCCGGTCTCGTCGCCGGTGAACATGTCCCCGATCCGGTTGACGATCAGCGCGTCGCTGGTGCCGGCGAGGAAGTCGTTCTCCACCCGCTCGATGCCGGTGTCGCCGAGGTTGACTGGCTTGTAGCCGAGGACGTGCGCGTACTTCTCCCCGCCGGGGTAGGTCCGCAGGAACCGCAGCTTGCCGCCGGTCTCCTTGCTGGTGGCCAGGGCGGTGCCGCCGGCCTCGATGTTGCCGCGCTTGCGCTCGTACTCGGCCACCTGGACCCGGCCGTTGTAGTCGCTGTTGCGGTATTCGTCCGCCTTGTAGGCCTGGATCCAGTTCAGGTTCGCGAAGAGCAGACCGAACAGGACCATCGCGACGACGCCAACGCGGCGCAGGGGTGCGTTCACGGCCGGATCACCTCCGTGGGGGCACCGTGCAGTTGCTCGGGCGGGCCGCCCCCGGGTCGGGCCGCGGAGCCGCCGGCCCCGGCCAGCGGACGGCGCGCGCCGTCGGAGACCCGCAGCAGCACCGCGATGAGCAGCCAGTTCGCCATCAGCGACGAGCCACCGGCGGAAAGGAACGGGGTGGTCTGACCCGTCAGCGGGATCAGCTTGCTGATCCCGCCCACGATCACGAACACCTGGAGTCCGAGGGTGAAGGCCAGGCCACCGGCGAGCAGCTTGCCGAACGAGTCCCGCACCGCCAGCGCGGCCCGCAGCCCCCGCTCCACGATCAGCAGGTAGACCACCAGCAGCGCGGAGAGCCCGAACAGGCCGATCTCCTCGCCGATGCCGGCGAAGATGAAGTCGTTCTGCACCTCGGGGATCTCCAGCGGCTGCCCGCCGCCCGGCCCGGCGCCGAACAGGCCGCCGCTGCCGAGCGCCAGCAGGCCCTGCACCAGTTGGTAGCCGTCCTCGTACGGGTCGGCGAACGGGTCCAGCCAGATCTCGGCGCGCAGGTGGAAGTTCGCGAACGGCCCGCCGATCACGCCACCCAGCACGTACGCCAGATAGGCCCCGCCGAAGAACAGGATCAGGCCGATGAGCAGCCAGCTCACCCGTTCGGTGGCGATGTAGAGGGTCACCACGAACATGCCGAAGTAGAGCAGCGAGGTGCCCAGGTCCTTCTCGAAGACGAGCACCAGCACGCTCAGCACCCACACCGCGAGCACCGGGCCGAGGTCCCGCCCGCGCGGGAAGTCGATGCCGAGCACCCGGTGACTGGCCAGCGACAGCACCTCGCGCTTGCGCACCAGGTAGTAGGCGAAGAAGACGAGCAGGGCCAGCTTGGCGAACTCGCCGGGCTGGATGCTGAAGCCGCCGATGCGGATCCACAGCTTCGCGCCGTAGATCTCGGAGTACTTCGCCGGCAGCACCGCCGGGATCATCACCAGCACGATGCCGGCGAGACCCAGGGTGTACGCGTACCGCGAGACCGACCGGTGGTCACGCATCAACGCGAGCAGGACGGCGGCGAGGAACACCGAGGCGAGCGTCCAGGCGAACTGCCGGCCGCCGTTACCGGCGAAGATCGCCAGCGACTCCCGCTCCCCGGGGGTGGCCCTCGCCAGGTCGAGCCGGCGCAGGAAGCCCACCCCGATCCCGTTGAGCAGGGCCACCGCCGGCAACAGGGCCGGGTCCGCGAACGGCGCGAGGAACCGGATGACCACGTGCAGGGCGAGGAAGACGGCCGCCAGCACGGCGGTCGGGACCCAGAAGTCCGGGGTGACCGTGTCGAGCACGGTCGCCTCCACCGTCGCGCCGTACGCGGCCACGATCACCAGGGCCAGCAGCAGCAGGGACAGTTCGGCGTTGCGCCGCGACCTGGCCATGCGTACGCCGGACTGCTCGCCCGTCGTGGCGGGCGAGGCTGCCGGTACGGCCGCTGCGGTCACGGATGGTCCTCGGACTTTCTCAGCCGACGCTCACTCGGGTGACCGGCAGCCGGCGGGGTCCGCCGTGGCCGTGTCGGAGGGCAGCGTGTCGGGTG
This sequence comes from Micromonospora sp. NBC_01412, assembly GCF_045040215.1. NCBI lineage: Bacteria > Bacillati > Actinomycetota > Actinomycetes > Micromonosporales > Micromonosporaceae > Micromonospora > Micromonospora sp. NBC_01412. The sequence continues at coordinate 3,123,772 of NZ_CP109528.1, read as the reverse complement.
TGGTGGTGGGCGAGGACGTCAGGGTGGCGGCGGGTTCGCCGCTGGCGACCGCAGTACGGCTCGCCTTGGGGGTGACCGCAGGGGTGGGGGTCGCCGAAGCCGAGTTGGCCGGATCCGGCGTCGCCGTCGGGTTGGCCGGGCAGATCGGCTTGAGGTTCGGGTTGGCCGGGTCGTCGCTGGTCAACTCGGCCAGCCGGCGTTCGGCGTCCGGCTCGTTCTTGGCCGGGATGCCCTGCTTGACCTGCTCCTGCGCCGCCAGGGTGAGGTCGTCCAGCCGGGCGGGGCTGGTGGAGTGCACGGCCGAGAGGTCCAGGCCGGCGACCTGCCCCTGAACGCCCCGGAACACGGCCACCTGGCCCTGCTCGGTGGCGCCGACGTAGTACTGCCGCTGGGTGTAGCTCCAACTGGCGAAGAGCACGCCGCCGAGGATGACCACGAGGCCGACGAGCATCGCGGTGGTCCGCAGCGGGCGCCGCTTCGGGCGGTCGTCGTCCTCCTCGGCCGGCTCCTCGGGGGCGGGCGGCCGGGGCGCGGACAGCGCCGAGGCCCGCGCGGCGGGCGTGGAGACGTCGGCGGAGGTGGCCATGCCCCGGTCGCGGGCGGCGGCGCCACCGACGATCGGGCTCGCCTCGACGATGTCCTGGGCGGTGGCGTCGGCGATGATCACCGTGATGTTGTCCGGGCCGCCGCCGCGCAGCGCGAGCTGCACCAGCCGTTCGACGCACTGCTGCGGGTCGGTGTACTCGCGCAGGGAGTCGCCGATCGTCTCCGCGCTGACGACGCCGGAGAGGCCGTCGCTGCAGATCAGGTAGCGGTCGCCGGGCAGCACCTGCCGGACGCTGTACTCCGGGTCGATGTCGCGGCCGTCGAGCGCCCGGGTGAGCAGCGAACGCTGGGGGTGACTGCTCGCCTCCTCGGCGCTGATCCGGCCCTCGTCGACGAGCATCTGGACGTACGTGTCGTCCTTGGTGATCTGCGCGAACTCACCGTTGCGCAGGAGATAGGCCCGCGAGTCACCGATGTGGACCATGCCCAGCTTGGTGCCGGAGAACAGGGTCGCGGTCAGCGTGGTCCCCATCCCCTCCAGCTGCGGGTTGGCGTCCACTGTGTCGCGGAGCTGCTGGTTGGCGGTGCCCACGGCCGAGCGCAACGCGTCGACCAGGGCGTCACCGGGGACGTCCTGGTCAAGCGGCTCCATGGCACCGATGACGATGTTGCTGGCGACGTCACCGGCGGCCATGCCGCCCATGCCGTCGGCGACGGCGAGAAGCCGCGGTCCGGCGTAGACGGAGTCCTGATTACCGTCTCGGATCAGACCGCGGTCGCTGTGGGCCGCATAGCGCAGGGTCAGAGTCATGGCCGTAATTCGAGAGAGGTGCGGCCGATACGGATCGGCACGCCGAGGGGGACGGGGGTTGGTCCGGTGACCTTAGCGCGATCCAGGTAGGTGCCGTTAGTCGATCCGAGGTCCTCGACGAACCATTGCCCGTCACGCGGCACGAGTCGGGCGTGTCGCGCGGAGGCGTAGTCGTCGGTGATGACGAGGGTCGAATCCTCGGCCCGACCGATGGTGATCTGCGATTCGCCCAGGGTGATCCGGGTGCCGGCGAGCTGGCCGGCGGTCACCACCATCTGGTGTGCGGCCCTGCCCCGTTTCACCTTCGCCGGCTTGGCCAGCGGCTGCCCGGTCGAGGCCCCCACGGCCCGTGGCGCAGCCACCAGGCGACCCGAGCGGGCACCCGCGAACAGGTCCCGGCGGATGACGCCGACCACCGTGAACACGAAGATCCACAACAGGATGAGGAACCCGAACCGGGCGACGGTGATGACGAGTTCCGGCAAGGCGGATCAGCCGTCCACGCGGAAGGTCAGGGTGGTGGTGCCGAGCTGGATCATGTCGCCCGGGTTGAGGGCGACGGCGGAGACCCGCTGGCCGTTGACCATGGTGCCGTTGGTCGACCCGAGGTCGGTCAGCACGACCTGGCCACCGTCGAAGTCCAGCCGGGCGTGTCGCCGGGAGATGCCGACGTCCGGCAGGCGCAGGTTGGCCTGGTCGCCGCGGCCGATCACCGTCGAGCCCATCTGGAGCGGGTAGGTGCGGCCGTCGCCGGAGACCAGCCGGACGTTGCGCCCGCCGCCGTGCCCGGGCGGCGGGCCGTAGCCGCCGCCCTGGTCGTACGCCGGGTACGCGGGCGGGCCCTGGTCGTAGCCGCCCTGGTCGTAGCCGGGCGCGGAGACCGGGGCGACGTCGCCGCCGGTGTAGACCTCGGCGGTGACCCGGAACATCCCGGTGTCGAGGCCCTCGCCGCGCTCGATCTCGACGATCACGTCGCCGTAGACCGTCCAGGCCTGCTCGCCGATGAACTCCGCCTGCGACTGGGCCAGCTCCTGGGCCAGCGCGGCGGCGTACGGCGCCAGACGGCTGTGGTCGTAGGGCGAGAGATCGATCACGTAGCGGTTGGGCACCAGCGTTCGCCCACCGGCCAGGATCGCCTTGTGCGCCTCGGCCTCCCGCTGCATGGCGTTGAGGATCTCCACAGGGTGGACCACCCCTTTGAAGACCTTGGCGAAGGCTCCCTCGACCAGGCCTTCCAAACGCTTCTCAAAGCGTTGCAGCACGCTCACCGGCTCCTCCTCGGGTCCCGAGGACATGATGGTATCCGGCCGGCGCGCATGCAGCTCACACGCCGCTCGGCCGCCCGCTGCCGGCCCGCTCGGACGGGCCGGTGCCCTCGTGCTACAGTTTCGTCCGCCACGAACGGTAACCGGTCGTGGCCAGGGTCGGAAAGACCGTAGGATGTGTCGGGCCGCTGGCGACAGCGAAACCGGGGCGGGCTACAGTATTACCGGTCAGCCACGGGGAAGTGGCGGAATGGCAGACGCGCACGGTTCAGGTCCGTGTGTCCGAAAGGACGTGGGGGTTCAACTCCCCCCTTCCCCACCAGATCGAGGGCTTCGCAGCGATGCGGGGCCCTTGAGTCATTCCGGGGGGCTGCGTCGCGTCCGGCCGGTGCCGGACGTCACGCTATGCTCCGATCGTTTCCCTGCCTCCTATGGACCAGGAGTGGCGTGTGAGTGTCGCGTTGGTGACCGGGTCGGGCGGCCTGATCGGTTCCGAGGCGGTCCGGCACTTCGCCGGCCTCGGTCTCGACGTCGTCGGCATCGACAACGACATGCGGCAGGAGTTCTTCGGCGCCGAGGCGTCGACCGCATGGAACGTCCGGCGGCTGACCGAGGAGCTGGGCGGGGCGTACTCCCACCACAGCATCGACATCCGGGACCGCGACTCGCTGGCGACGCTCTTTGCCCGGTACGGCCGCGACATCGCCGTGGTGATCCACACCGCCGCGCAGCCGTCGCACGACTGGGCGGTCCGGGACCCGTTCACCGACTTCGACGTCAACGCCGGCGGCACCCTCAACGTGCTGCAGAACGTCCGCGAGCACTGCATCGAGGCGCCGGTGATCCACTGCTCCACCAACAAGGTGTACGGCGACCGCCCCAACAGCCTCCCCCTGGCCGAGTTGGAGACCCGGTGGGAGATCGAGCCGGGGCACCCGTACGAGCAGGGCATCCGCGAGGACATGTCGATCGACGCCTGCCTGCACTCGGTCTTCGGCGCGTCCAAGGTCGCCGCCGACGTGATGGTGCAGGAGTACGGCCGCTACTTCGACATGCGGACCGCCTGCTTCCGGGGCGGCACGCTGACCGGCCCGGCGCACTCCGCGACCGAGCTGCACGGCTTCCTCGGGTACGTGATGCGGGCCAACATGGAACGCCGGACGTACAAGATCTTCGGTTACCAGGGCAAGCAGGTCCGGGACGCGATCCACAGCTCAGACGTGGTGTCGGCATTCGAGGCGTTCTTCCGCAACCCGCGCTCGGCTGCCGTCTACAACCTCGGCGGCGGGCGGCACTCCAACACCTCCAACCGGGAGGCGTTCGCCCTGGCCGAGGAGATCACCGGCCAGGAGATGGTCACCGAGTACGTCGAGGCGAACCGGGTCGGCGACCACAAGTGGTGGATCGGCTCCAACGAGGCGTTCCAGGCCGACTACCCGGGCTGGAAGCAGGTCTACGACGTCCCGATGATCATGCGGGAGATCCACGAGGCCAACGTGGACAAATGGGTTCCGGGCGCATGACGGTCGGCAGCAAGCGCAACGTCCTCGGCGTCCTGGTCGACGCCACCGACTACGCCACCGCGACCGAGCGGGTGGTGGCCGCGGCGCGCGAGCGCCGGCCGCTGGCGCTGACCGCGCTCGCCGTGCACGGCGTGATGACCGGCGTGCTCGACCCGGCGCACAACGCCCGGCTCAACTCGTTCGACGTGGTCACCCCGGACGGGCAGCCGGTGCGCTGGGCGCTGAACCTGCTGCACCACGCCGGCCTGGCCGACCGGGTCTACGGCCCGCTGCTGACCCTGCACGTGCTGCGCCGCTTCGCCGAGGAGGGCCTGCCGGTCTACCTCTACGGCTCGACGGAGGACACCCTGGGCCGGCTGATCCCGGAGCTGGAGCGGATGTTCCCGGCCCTGAAGATCGCCGGGGTGGAGCCGTCGAAGTTCCGGGCCGTGCAGCCGGGCGAGGACGTCGAGATCGCCGACCGGATCAAAGCCAGCGGTGCCCGGCTCGTCCTGGTCGGGCTGGGCTGCCCCCGCCAGGAGATCTGGGCGTACGCCATGCGGCCCCTGCTCGACATGCCGCTGATGGCGGTCGGGGCGGCCTTCGACTACCACGCGGGCCTGCTCCGCAAGCCGCCGCCGTGGATGCAGCGGGCCGGCCTGGAGTGGTTCTGGCGGCTCGGCCTGGAGCCGAAGCGGCTCTGGCGCCGGTACGTCATCCTCAACCCGGCCTACCTGGGCCGGCTGGCGGCGCAGAAGACCGGCCTGTGGAAGGCCAAGCCGCCCGCCCCGGCCAACGAGCGCCCCGCCACCTTCGCGGTCTGACCGGCCTCTTCCGGTCCCCGCCCCTAGTGGTGGCAGTTGCGGGACTAACCGGGGGCCGGCCCGGATCCGCCCCGGGGCAGGGTTGGGCGAGGCTGGGCCCATGGATGAGCATCTCATCGTTCTGCTGCCGGTCGCCGGCGTCTGGCTGGCTGCGGGGTTCCTCGCCGACCGGTTGCCCCGGCTGGACCGCGCCCGCGCACTGCACCGGCGTACCGGATGGGTGCTCGCCCTGACCCTGACCGGCCTCGGCCTGACGGCGGGCGTGCTGGCCGCCGGGTTGCAGAGCGCCGGCGCCGGCACGGTGGACCGGGCCGCCGCCGGGCTCGCGCTGGCGGCCCCACCCGCGCTGCTCGTCGCGGTCTGCACCGTCAGGCGGGTCCGCCGGCTGCGAACCGGCGCGGGCGCCCTCGCCACGGCGCCGCACGCCCCGGCCCCGCACGGCCTGCGGGCCGCCGCCGCCCATCCGCTCGTCGGCCTGCCGCTCCAGGTCACCGGCCTGGCCACCGTCCCGGGCGTGCTCTCGGCCAGCGGCCTGGACGTCTTCGCCGGGCCCGGCACGACCGGGGCCGCGGTCACCGTCGGCGCGCTGGGTGTCGCCGCCATCGGGGTACGACACGCGCTGCGCCACAGCCGGCTGGCCGAGCGGGCGCTGCCCCAGCAGCAGCCGGCGTCATCACGGGTGGCCAGTCCCCTGCACGTATAGCAGCTCCAGGATCGCCCGGGTCGCCTCGAACCAGCGGTCCATCCAGCCGGGCGGGGGCACGCTCCCCTTCGGCGGCAGCTCCAGCAGCAGGCCGCGCAGCAGCGGGTGGTCGGCCAGGGACTCGGCCGAACCGGTCGGCCAGCCGGCCGGCGGGAACGACGGCTCGGTGAGCGGGTTCGGGTCCAGCGAGGGCAGCGACAGCGGCGGCCCAGCCTGCTCGGGTGCCGGCGACCCGCCGTCCCGGCCACCGAAATCGGTGTCGGTGGAGACCACTTCTGTCAGCACGGTGTCCCGACGGGCCCCGCGGTACTTGCCGCCGAACCGCTCCGGTTTGCCCGGACCGTTGGTGAGGTTCTCTGACCCGATCGTCGTCATCGTCTCGCCTGCCTCGCTCGGTTGCCGATCCGTGCGGCGGGTTGTCGACCAGCGCCGTACCGAGGGGTACAACGACCCGGGGCGGGGGTGGCGACGGGTCCGGGCCCGATCCGTACCGCCGACTGCCGATCCGTACCCGCAGGTCACGGATCCACCCCCGGACGCGCGACGGGCGCGGAACGTCCGGCTACGCTGCCGGACGGGCCGCGCCCGTCGTGTCTGGGTCCGGTCCATCAGTCCCGGGCGAAGGTGCCTTCCCTGGTGCCGGCGACAAAGGCGTGCCAGTCACCCGGAGCGAAGATCAGGTTGGGCCCGCTCTTGTCCTTCGAGTCCCGCACCCCGATCGCCCCGGTCACATACGCCACCTCGACGCAGTTGTCACAGTTCGGCCCACTTTTCGAGCTCTTGAACCACGTCGCCCGCGTCAGGTCCCCACGGGACCACTTGGTCGCCACTTCCACAACGGCTCCTCTGCCAGTTTTGCGATTTGTGCGATGGATTCCTCCGGGCGTCTGGCCGCTGCTCGAATGTGATCGAAGATGAAGTGGTACCGCTGCAGTTCGTCGCTCTTCTCGAGAAAGAGCCCACCCGTGGCGTTCTCCGCGTACACGACATCGGGATCACCCGCTTCGGGGAAGCTGAGGATGGTGAAAGTGCCGTCCATGCCGGCGTGCGCCCCTACCGAGAACGGCAGGATCTGGAGCGTCACGTTCGGCAGCTCCGCCACCTCCACCAGCCGCCTGAGCTGACCACGCATCACCGCGTCGCCGCCCACCGGCCGGCTCAGCACCGCCTCATCGAGCACCACCCAGAGATCGGCCGAATCGTCCTGGGTCAACAACGACTGGCGGTCGATTCGGACACGCACTCTCTGCAAAACCTGATCGGCGGTGAAGTCCGGACGGGCGGTGCGGATCATCGCCGAGGCGTACTCCTCGGTCTCCAGCAGGCCCGGCACCACCTGCTGCTCGTACGTCCGGATGGAACTCGCGGCCGACTCCAAGCCGACGTACGACCCGACCAGCACCGTGCTGTACGGGTGCCACCAGCCCTTCTGCCGGGCCTCCCGGGCGATCTGCACCAGCTCGTCGCTCTCGGTGCCGGACACCCCGTAGATCAGCAGCATGTCCCGGACATCGCGCGGGGTGGCGGTGGTGTGGCCGGTCTCGATCCGGGAGATCTTCGACGCGGAGCACTCCAGATGCTCGGCGACCACCTCGATCGTGATGCGTGCCGCGTCGCGGTGGCGGCGCAACTCGGCGCCGAGTCTGCGACGGCGGATGGTGGGGCTACGTCGCTCACTCACGGCGTCCCCCAGCGGGCCACGTGGCCGGACCGATCGCTGCTCGCGCTCACCCGGTTACCTCCGGTCGATCGCGCCCGGAATCGACGCCCGCCGGGGGCGCGACCGTCGGGCGGCGAGCGTTTCGCGGCAGAGGCGTGGTGCCGGTCGTCGACCGGCCGCGGCGGGCGAAACCGGCGTCCAGTGTGCCGCCCCGGGGACAGCCGCATCAAGCGTCTATTTCCGCGCGCCGCTCACGTATCGGCAAAAGTCGACATGCAACTTGCATGAAACCCGCCGCTGATGCAGTCTGTCCGTAGGGCCAAGGTCACTCACCGTTCCGGTTGGCCACCGGAGAGGCGGGTGCTCCGCCGCGACGGAGCGCCCGGTCGAGGGACCCGCCCCAGGCACCACACGGACCTGCCCCGGTTCCAGGCCCCGTTGTCGCATGCCACTGGCTGCGACGGCGGGAGCGACGACCGGATGCAGTCGGGTGATGGTCGGGTGACGGCACGCCACCAGCGTGCACGGCCCGACCACCACCGACCCGCCTGACCGGTTCACGAGGCACGACCACGTCACCGGGCCCACGGCATCCCCCGAATCACCGCCGGCACACGCCGGCCGATCCTCTTCAGGAGTCCTCTGTGCTTCCCCGCTCAGGTGACGTACTGCACGTGACTCGCGCGGCGAGTGTCCAGTTCCTCAGACCGATCATGTTCCGCGTGATCCGGGTGCACGACTGGCCCACGTACGAAGGTTGGGTGTGGCTCGACGGCTACGAGTTGAACGCGGCGGGGGACGCGGTCAACCAGCGGTCAATCTTCGTGCAGGCGGCCGGGCTGCGTCAGCTCCGGACCGCTTCGCAGCCCCGGCAGCACACCGCCCGCCCGCGCCGCCCGGTGGTCCGTACGGCGGTCCGGGTGGGCTGACCCGCCGGAATCGCAGGTCGGGAGGCGTGCCGCCGGCATAGAATCGGTACGCCCACCCCGGCGAACGTCTCCACCCCGCGCGTCCCGGACCCTGAACCTGGGATGGTCATGGTCATTCTGCCCGCCGCGCGGCGACACCACCGCTCCCGTACCCTCTATGCCTTCGGCCTGCTGGCGCTGCTCGGCATCGTCACCACCCTCGTGGTGGTGGTCCGATATCCGGCCCTGTCCGCCACCGAACTGAGCGCTCCGGTCCCGGCCCCCGAGATCACCGTGGTGGACGAGGGGTCCGATCCCGGGCCGGGCTGGGCCGACCGGGCTGACCCGGCGGCGGGGGCGCAGGGCGCTCCGGCGGGGGCGGTCGGCGTGCCGGGCCCCGCCGGCGCGGGCGCCGGCGACGGAACGGACACGGTGGTCGAGGCCCACCGGGCACCGGGTGGGGCGGCGGAACGCCGGGACGACGTGAGCCGCTCACTGTTCTGGTCCGGGGTCCTCGGCCTGGCCATCTCGCTGGCCGGACTGGGACTTGTCGGGACCAGACGCCGGAGGTGGTGAGCGCCCGACCGACGCGGCAGGGGCTCCGGCGCCGCCGAGGGCCGGCCCGGCAGCGTCAGGGCGTCGGACTGGCAGCCGTGGTCGCCGACGGCTCGACCGCGCTGGTGGTGGGTGCCGGGGCCGCCGCGACCACCAGCGTGACCTTCTCCCCGGCGGGCACCAGCTCGCCGGGGCCGGGGTCGGTCTCGATCACCGTGCCGGCCGGCTGGTCGGACTCCCGGGCCTCGATCCGGTGCTCGATGCCGAGCTGCTCCAGGACCTGCTCGGCCGTCGCCCGGGACAGCCCGACCAGCGGCGGCATCGGCACTGCGGGGCGGGTGGTCGACGGCGGGGTGGTGGACGGCCCGGCGGTCGTCGCCTCGGTCGTCGGAGCGCCGGTCGTCGCCGGGGCGGTGGTCGGCCGGGCCGAGGGGGTGTCCCCGGGACCGGGGGAGTCGCCGGCCGACGTGAGCAGCCAGAGGCCGGCCCCGAGCAGGCCGGCCAGCAGCAGCGCCAGGACGCCGAGCAGGATCGGCGTCCACCAGCGCCGGCCGGGCTGGTCCTCGGCGTACCAGTCCTCGCCGGCCGGGTCGCGGTAGTCCGCCGGGCGCGGCGGCGGGACCCCGGCCCGCCCGGACCAGACCTCAGGGGTGGCCGGCGGCTGCCGACCGGTGTCCCCGGACCGGGGCAGCGGCCGGGTCTCGTCACCGGCGCGGGATTGCGGCCGGGTCTCGTCGCCCGGGCCGGGCAGCGGCCGGGTGGGGTCGTCGGCGTCGTCGGCGGGTGGCGGGTCCTGACGGTCGTCGCTCATCGCACGTCCTCTCCCCACCGGGCGGGCGGCCTGGCCCTCGGCGTCCACGCTAACCGCTGCCGCGCGCATCGGCCGGGATCAACGCGGCGAGCCGCAGGGGTGGGAGGCCGGTCGGTGCGCCGGCCGGAGGTCACGGGGTCGGTGCCGGCTTCCCGCTCGGTTCCGCCGGCTCCTCGCCGCAGGTCAGGGTCACCGGATCGTTCCAGTACGCCGTGCTGTCGGGCTCCGGGTCCTGTGCGGTGACGATGCCGGTCCGGCCGGTGCGGTAGCGCGGGTAGAGGCCCTCCTCGACCAGGTCGTCGGCCGCGTCGGAGCAGTCGTCGTCGAGCAGGTCCGGGACGCTGACCTCGGGTGCCGGCCCCGCGACGTACAGCGCGACGGTGGTGCCCCGGCGCACGGCCGAGCCGACCGGGGGGTCGGCGCTGCGCACGTCCCGCCCCGAACCGGTGCCGAAGACCAACCGCCAGCCGAGATGGAGGTCCCGCAGCTCGTCCCGGGCGTCCTCGAAGTCCGTGCCCAGCACCGGCGGGACGGTCAGCCCGCCGGACGGGGTGGACGCGCTGGTCCGGGGCGCGGACGGCGCAGTCGTCCGGACCGTCGGCGACGGGGTCTCGGAGGGGGTGGCCGGGACCGTCGCGCCGGCGTCCACATTCCGGCCGGACGGTGGGGTGCCCTCGTCGGCCAGCAGCCAGCCGCCGGTCGCGCCGACGGCCGCCAGGAGCACGACGGCGAGGCCACCGCCGAGCACCTTGACCATCCGGCCCGACCCGGATCCGCCCGGCTCGCCGGGATACGTCTCCCGAGCGGTGTTCCCGTCCGTCATCGCGCCCACCATCTCATCACCGGCGACCGTACCGGGCCGCGCCAAACGCCGGGGCCCGCTCTCCGCCACGACTCGCCGGGCCGACCTCGGGACGTTACGCTCCCCGGCATGGCCAGACGAGGCTGGGGAGGATCGATCGCCACGGCGGTCGGCGTCGCTGCCGGCGCGGGCGCGGCCCAACTGGGCTTCGGCTACGGGCTGGGCATCATCAACTGGGCGGCGGCGGACGCCGGTGGCGGGACGGCCTGGGTGGCCAGCCTGGCCTGGGCGACCTGGATCGCGAGCACCTCGACGATCGCCGGGGCGGTCTGCGCCCAACGGCTGCGGCTGCGGCAACGCGCCCCGGCACCGGCGGCCCCCGCCCCGGACGCTCCCCCCGTCGCCGAGCAGCGCCCGGAACCGGTCGCCGCCCCCGACGCGCCCGTGGTCCCGGCCGGTGGCGGCTCCCCCGACGGCCCGGACCCGGTCGGCACGCCCGCCTGGGTGGACCCGGTCGGTGTGCCGTCCGCGCCCGAGCCGGTCGGTGGGTCCGGGGTGGGCCCGGTCGGCTCCTCCGGTGTGACCGTTCCCGCCCCGGCCCCTGGCGGTTCCGGGTGGGGCGAGGCCGGCGGGCTCGGATCGACGGTCCTGGCGCTCGCCGGGGGCGTCGGCGCGCTGGTCACCATGCTGCTGGTGGCCGTACCGGCTCGGGCGGCGAGCGTCCCGGACGTCTCCGCACCGCAGGCCGTGGCAGCCGCGTACGCCGGGGCCGGGGTGCTGATCGGGATGCTGGTGGCCAGGTGGGCGCTACGCTCGCCGGCTGCGGCGGCCGGCGTGATCGCCACCGTCGGCTGGCTCTGGCTGCTCGCGATGGTCGCCGTGGCGGACGGGGTGTTCTCGGGGCGCGGGCTGACCACCGCCCAGCTCGGCATCTGGCAGCTCAGCGCGGACCGGCCAGGCCTCTGGATCCGGGACTGGTTCTACTGGCCCGGCGCGCTCCTGGCGCTCGGCTCGGCACTGCTGATCGGCGCCCTGGCCGCGCGGCGTACCGCCCGGTCCCCGGAGCACCGGCTCGGGGCGGCGGCCTCGGGCGCGGCGGGTCCCCTGCTCATCGCGCTGGCCTACCTGCTGGCCGTGCCCGGCCTCGCCACGACCGGGCGGGAACAGGTGTCGGCCCACCTCATCGCGCCGTACGCGGTGCTGGCCGGTCTCGCCGGGTCGATGCTGACCGCGGCGCTGGCCCAGCGGGCGGCGGCCCGCCGCGCCGGCGTACCGGGGCCGCCTGCGGCCCTGCCCAGGTCCGGTGCCCCGGTGCTGGTGCCCCGACAGCGCTCCGGCCCGGCCGACGCCGAGCCGGAAACGCCCGTCGCCGACCAGGCCGGCCCGCTCACGCCCGCCGCCGGCCAGGCTGCCGGATCCGGGACGGTCGAAGAAGCCGGGACGGTCGGGACCGCCGGGGAGGCCCGGCCGCCGACGGCGGCGAAGCCACCCGGCGGCCGGCGCACCCGATGACGCCTGGTCAGTCGACCGGCCAGGTGTGCACCGGCTCGTTGCTGCGCTGGAGCGCCACGTAGCGCTGCACCATGTCGTGCAGGGCCGCGCCACGGTCCATCCCCCGGTGCCGCTCGGCGGCCCAGACCGCCTCGGTCTGCCACACCGCGCCGTTGCGGCCGGTGCGGCACCGCTGCTCGATGATGCCGAGCAGACGGTCCCGCTCGGCCGGCGCGACGCCGAAGCGGTCCAGCCCGACGGCCGCTGTCGGCAGCAGGGTGTCGAGCACCAGCTTGGTCACCGGCACGTCCCCGAGGCGGGGCCAGTGCAGGACGGCGTCCATGCCGCGCCGGGCGGCGGTGTGGAAGTTCTCCTCCGCCGAGCTGAACGTCAACTGGCTCCAGATCGGCCGGTCCGCCTCGGCCAGGCCCCGGGCCAGCCCGAAGTAGAAGGCGGCGTTCGCCAGCATGTCGACCACCGTGGGGCCGGCCGGCAGCACCCGGTTCTCCACCCGCAGGTGCGGACGGCCGTTCATGATGTCGTAGACCGGCCGGTTCCAGCGGTAGACCGTGCCGTTGTGCAGCCGCAGCTCCGCCAGCTCGGGGACGCCACCGGCGTGCAGCACCTCGACCGGGTCCTCGTCCTCGCAGATCGGCAGCAGCGGCGGGAAGTAGCGGACGTTCTCCTCGAACAAATCGAAGATCGAGGTGATCCAGCGCTCCCCGAACCAGACCCGGGGGCGTACACCCTGGGCCTTCAGCTCGTCGGGGCGGGTGTCGGTGGCCTGCTGGAACAGGGCGATCCGGGTCTCCGCCCAGAGCTGCCGGCCGTACAGGAAGGGCGAGTTCGCCCCGACCGCCACCTGGACGCCCGCGATGGCCTGGGAGGCGTTCCAGTAGTCGGCGAAGCTGTCCGGGGCGACCTGGAGGTGGAACTGGAGGCTGGTGCAGGCGGCCTCCGGCGCGATGGAGTCGGTGTGGGTCTGCAACCGCTCGACACCGCGGATGTCCAGCTCGATGTCCTCGCCGCGGGCGCCCACGATCTGGTCGTTGAGCACCCGGTACCGGGCTGCGGTGGAGAGGTTGTCGACGACCAGGTGGCGCTCGGTGAGGGTGGGCAGGATGCCGACCAGCACGATCCGGGCCTCGGACCTCGCCGCCCGCTCGTCGGCCCGGGTCAGGCTGCTGCGCAGGTCCTGCTCGTAGTCGGCGAAGCCGCCGCCCTCGATCAGCCGGGGTTTGGCGTTCAGCTCCAGGTTGAACTGCCCCAGCTCGGTCTGGAAGAGCGGGTCGGCGATGTCCGCGAGGATCTGCTCGTTGCGCATGGCCGGCTCGGCCGCCGGGTCCATCAGGTTGAGTTCGATCTCCAGCCCGGTCATCGGCCGGTCGGCGTCGAACCCGAAGTCGTCCAGCATCAGCGCGAAGACGTCCAGACATCGCCGGACCTTCTGCCGGTAGCGGACCCTGTCCTCTCGGGAGAAGGCGCCCTGCTCGACGTCCCTACCCATGTGCCCTCCCGGCGCGAGGCGCTGCGGAACGGTACCGCCCCGCAGCGCATTGTGAACCTTCTACGGTAAAAGTGCCCAGCGCGTCGGGCCAGAGGCCGGCGCCGGGCGATCACCGCGACGGACGACCGCGACCGGAACGAAGAGCGCTCCCGACGGATCTCTACCCAGGTGGACGCCACCGCCACCGCCCAGGACGCGCGACGGCACGTGACGATCCACACCGTCACCGCCCGGGATGCCGGCTCCGCGCCGCGCCAGGGGCTCATGGGCCGGCACGGCCGCAGGCCCGCGTCGACTGGTACGACGCGGGCCTGCGGGGTCTTCCGGTACGGGACGCGGAGGCACGCGGTCCTCGCGAGTCAAGGAAGATCAGGCCTGGCGGACGGCCTCGCCCTCGATCTCGATCTTGATCTTCTTGCCGACCAGCACGCCACCGGTCTCCAGGGCAACGTTCCAGGTCAGGCCGAAGTCCTCGCGGTCGATCTCGGTGCTCGCGGAGAAGCCGAAGATGTCCTGGCCGAACGGGCTGCGGCCCACGCCCTCGAACTCGACCTTCAGCTCGACCGGACGGGTGACGCCCTTGATGGTCAGCTCGCCGGAGAGCACGAACTCGTTGCCGTCCCGGGACTTCACGCCGGTGCTGCGGTACTCCAGGGTCGGGAAGGTCTCGGTGTCCAGGAACTCGGGGCCGCGCAGGTGGGCGTCCCGGTCGGCCTGGGCGGTGCTGATGCTCGCGGCCTGGATGGTCGTGGCGACCGAGGACTGCAGCGGGTCCTCGGCGATCGTGATCGTGGCGGTCGCCTCGGCGAACTCACCACGGACCTTGCTGACCATCATGTGCCGGGCGACGAAGCCGACCCGCTTGTGAGCCGCGTCCAGCAGATAGGTGCCGGCGGCCGGGATCGTGAGGCCGTCCCACTCGCGGGTAACCGATCCGGTGCTGCTGGTCATGGTCCTGTCCTCCAGGGGAGATTGTTTAGTAGCCTGACGGCTGACTGAGCAACTATAGCCACAGCAATATTCCTCATGTCAAGTACTGCTACGATGGACGGGTGGACCAGAACGTGTTCGACGACCCCCGGATCACCGCCGTCGGCCTGCTCGTCGAGGCGCACGCCGGGCTGTCGGCCCGGTTCGCCGCCCAGTTCGAGGAGCACGGGCTGTCCCCGGTCGAGTTCGAGGTGCTGACCCGCCTCGCCCGCTCGCCCGGCAACCAGCTCCGGATGACGGACCTGGCCGCACAGACCTCGCTCTCCACCAGCGGGGTGACCCGGGTGGTGGACCGGATGGAGCGCGACCGGCTCATCCGCCGCCGGGCCTGCCCGTCCGACCGGCGCAGCTCGTACGCCGTGGTCACCGCAGCCGGCCTGGAACGGCTGGACCAGACCCTCCCGGGGCACCTGCGCATCATCGAGCAGTGGTTCACCGGCCAGTTGGCACCCGACACGCTGCACGTCCTCCTCGACGGCCTCCGGCAGGTACGCGACGCCGTGCACCCGGGGGCGACGGCGGGCAGCACCAACCCGAACCCGGAGGAGCCGGCCGCCCCGCCGGGTTGCTGATCCGACCGGCCGCTGATCCGACCGGCGCTCGCGGCCGGATGCGGGAGCGCAGGTCGGGCGGGTCCGGCGTGACACCGGCAGAAAGACCGGCAGAATCCGTTGAGCCAGCGGTAGCTATCCGGACGGAACGGACGAAACAACTTACCTGTGGTGGCTACTGTGCTCTGAGCGGGGGCGCACCGGGGGGTGCTGGCGCGAGCGATGAGCGAGGGGTAACACCAAGGGGGCTTCTTCGCTCGCGCCACCCCTCGCGCCACCTTCCGCGTCATCTTCCGCGTCATCTTTCCGCCGCTCCGCAGCGACCGAGATCGTGGCCGGAGGCCGACCGCAGGGGCGCGAGCTGGGCGACCTCCCGGGGCAGCAGACTGATGCCACTCTCCCGGCAGACCCGGTCCAGCCGGTCGAACACCTCCGCGTCACCGACACTCGCCGCCAGCCCGACCAGGGCCTCCACCACGTCCCGGCGGTGCCGTCCGCCGGCGCCAGCGTCGACCGCGGCGGCGAACCACTCAGCCGCCAGGTCCCGGTCCCCCCGGTGCAGGGCGATGTTCGCCTCGATCAGCGCACAGGCCGCCTCCTCGACCCGGGCCTCCCCGCCCCGGCCACAGGCGTCCCAGCCGAGGACCGACCGGACACCGGCCGGCCCCGCGCCGAGCGTCGCGTCGCCGGCCACGCACGAGCGGAGGCCGGACAGCACCTCGGTCGCCTCGTCCGGACGCCCGTCCTGGGCCAGCGCCAGTCCGACGGTGCCGAGGGCCCGCCGGCGGTGCCCCGGATCGCCGAGCTCCGCCACCCCGGCGAGCACCCGTCGGCCCTGCGCCACGGCATCGGCGTACCGGCCCTCCAACCGGGACACCTCCGCCAGGTTCGCCCGGGCCAACACCCGCAGTCGCCGCTCGCCGCACTGGGCGGCCAGCCGGTCCACCGCGGCCAGCCGGCGGCGGGCCCCGGCCAGGTCGCCCAGCCGGGTCTCGTGCCAGGCCAGGTTGTTCTGCGCCACGGCCATGTCGCGTACCCGTTTGTGCCGGGTGGCCAGGGACAGGACCGCGAGCGCCTGCTCCCGCGCCTCGTCGTGCGCGTCTGTGGCGACCAACAGCGCCCCGAGCACCGTACGCGCCTCAAGTTCGCCGGTCACGTCGCCGACCCGGTGGAACACCGCCCAGGCGCCCCGCGCCGCCGGCAGTTCCTGCTCCGCCGCCCCGTGCTCGGCGGCCAGCCGGGCCACTCCGAGCACCGCCCAGGCGCGCAGCATCGGGTCGGCGTCGGCGGTACGCGGGTCGGCCAGCAGCCGGCGCAGCCACTGCCGCCCGAGGACGTTGCGCCCCCGGAACCGCCACCAGCGGGCCAGCCCCGCGGCCAGCCGCAGCGCGGTGACCGGGTCGTCGACCGCCGCGTGGGCCAGCGCGGCGGTGATGTCGCCGGCCGCCTCGTCGAGGCGGCGGACCGCCGAGGTGAGCTGGGAACCGGCGAGTTCGACGACGGTGCGGGCCACCAGCCGTGCGAAGACGTCGGCGTGCCGCCGCCGGACGACGCTCAGCTCGCCGGCGCCGATGGCCTGCTCGGCGGCGAACTCCCGCACCGCGTCGAGCAGCCGGAACCGGAACGGCCCGACACCGCGCACGCTGAGCAGGCCGAGCTGGAGCAGGCGGTCCAGCAGCGGCACCGGGTCGACCGACACGGTGCCGTCCGGGTCGGCGTCGTCGGCGAGCATCTCCTCGGCCAGCTCCACCGACCACCGGTTACGGAACGCGGAGAGCCGACGCAGCGCTGCCCGCTCGTCCGGCGCGAGCAGGCGGTAACTGGCCGCCACCGCGTCCCGCAGGGTGACCGGCGCCCCGCCCACCGCCCCGCCGGGCTCGGACGCCGCCCACCCCGGCCCAGGGGCCGGCAACGGCGAGGTGGCGAGGTCGAGGACACGGTCGCCGTACCGGTCGAGCAGCTCGTTGAGGTCGAGGATGCGCCCCCGGGCGGCCATCAGTTCGATGGCCAGCGGCAGCCCGCCCAGCCTACGAGCGAGCGCGGCGAGGGCCGGCAGCTCGGCCGGATCCGGCGGCTCCCGCCGCACCCGGGCCAGGCGCGCGGTGAACAGCGCCACCGCCGGGTAGCCGGCGAGGACGTCGGGCTCCGCCGGGTCGAGCTCGGGCGGGGGCACGTCCAGCGGCGGCACCGGCCAGACCCGTTCGCCGGGCACGCCGACGGGATGCCGGCCGGTCACCAGGATCCGCAGCGTGGGCACGGCACGGGCGAGCCGGTGCAGCGCCTCGGCCACCGCGTCCGGCGCGCGTTCCACCGCGTCGATCAGCAGCAGCGCCTGGCGGCCGGCGAGCCGGACGGCGAGGTCCGGGGGGCGGGCGCCGCCGAACACGGCCGCCACCGCCGAGAGCACGTCGGCGGCGTCCGAGCCCTCCCCGACGAGCACCCCGGCCGCGCCTCCCGGTGCCCGTCCGGCGACGGCGTGGGCCACCGCCAGGGCCAGCGCCGTCTTCCCCACCCCGGCCAGCCCGACGAGGCTGACCACCGGTGGGCCGTGGCCGGCGGTCAGCAGCTCGACGAGCTCGGCCACGTCCCGCTCCCGACCGATCAGCTCAACCGGGGGCGGAAGCGCGATCGGCGTACCGGCGGAGTGGGCGGCCGACGACGGCCCGGCGCCGACGGGCGGGGGCGGGTGCCACGACGGCCCGGCGGCGAGGCCTTCGGGCGGGGCCGGGGCGGACCGGGCCGGGGCCGCGCCCCGGGCGGCGGCGGTGAACTCCGCGAGCGCCGGACCGGCCAGGTCGAGCGCGCCGGTGAGCAGCTCGACGGTGGTCCGCTGCGGTCGTGCGGACCGACCGCGCTCCAGGTCGCGGACCGTGCGCACGCCGATGCCCGCCCGGGACGCCAGCTCGGCCTGGGTGAGGCCGGCCGTGCGCCGGTACGCGCGCAACAGGTCCGACAGGCCGGTACGCCCGTCCACCCCCGGCGGACGATCATGATCGGGCGCCATGGGCAGGAAGGGTACGGATCGGGTGCGACGGCCGGCAGGCAACCGTCGCCCTGCCGACGCCTCGGGGCACGGATATCCGACAATCCCGCCGCAACGGCTGCGGTCGGCGGTGTTCCCCCCGTGCCGCAGGCGTCAGCGAGGGGCCGTTCCGTTCACAGGCCGAGGTCGCGGGCGATGATCATGCGCTGGACCTCGCTGGTGCCCTCGCCGATCTCCAGGATCTTGGCGTCCCGCCAGAACCGGGCCACCGGGTACTCGTTCATGAAGCCGTAGCCGCCGTGGATCTGGGTGGCCTCGCGGGCGTTGTCCACGGCGATCGTGCTGGCGTGCAGCTTGGCGATCGCCGCCTGCCGCTTGAACGGCTCGCCGGCCAGCATCCGGGCCGCCGCGTCGTAGTACGCGAGGCGGGCGGTGTGCGCCTTCAGCTCCATGTCGGCGATCTTGAACTGGATGGCCTGGTAGTTGCCGATCGGCTGGCCGAACGCCTGGCGCTCCTTCGCGTACTTCAGCGACTCGTCGACGCATCCCTGGGCGAGGCCGACGGCGAGGGCGGCGATCGCGATCCGGCCCTCGTCGAGGATGCTGAGGAACTGGGCGAAGCCCCGGCCGCGCTCGCCGAGCAGGTTGGCCGCCGGGACCCGGCAGTCGTCGAAGGTCAGCTCGTGGGTGTCCGAAGCGTTCCAGCCGACCTTGGAGTAGCCCGGGGCGACCGTGAAGCCAGGGGTGCCGGACGGGACGATGATCGTGGACAGCTCCTTGGCGCCGTCCGGCCGGGTGCCGGTGACGGCGGTGACCGTCACCAGGGTGGTGATGTCGGTGCCCGAGTTGGTGATGAACGCCTTCGAGCCGTTGATCACCCACTCGTCGGTGGACTCGTCCAGCACCGCCCGGGTCTGGGTGCCACCGGCGTCGGAGCCGGTGCCGGGCTCGGTGAGGCCGAAGCCCGCGAGGGCCTCGCCGCTGACCAGCTTCGGCAGCCACCGCTCCTGCTGCTCGGCGGTGCCGAACCGGAAGATCGGCATCGCGCCGAGGGAGACCGCCGCTTCCAGGGTGATCGCCACGCTGGAGTCGACCCGGGCCAGCTCCTCCAGGGCGAGGCAGAGCGCGAAGTAGTCGCCGCCCATCCCGCCGTGCTCCTCCGGGAAGGGCAGGCCGAACAGGCCCATCTTGCCCATCTGCCGGATCACCTCGTACGGGAAGGTGTGCTTCTCGTAGTGCTCGGCGATGACCGGGGCGACCGCCTCGCGGGCGAAGTCCCGCACGCTCTCCCGCAGCGCCTCTTGCTCGTCGGTGAGCCGGAAGTCCATCGGTTCCTCCTGTACGGGTTCCTCCGCCGGACGCTCGTGACGCCGACGGTCCTTGGTCGCGGTGGCGGTGCCGGTGCCCCTGGGGTGGGGGGCGGTCTAGACCGGGGTGACGCCGTGCCTGCGGCGGGAGAAGTGCCGGTCCTTGGTGCGGGCGGCGGTGAACCGGCGGACCAGCTCGGCGCGCAGCTCGTGCGGCTCGACGATCGTGTCGACCACCAGCTCGCTGGCGAGCCGGACGATGTCGATGTCCCGCTCGTACTCCTCGCGCCTCGCGGCGACGAAGGCGGCCCGCTCGGCCTCGTCGGCGATGGCGGCAATCTTGTTGGCGTAGACGGCGTTGACTGCGGCCTCCGCGCCCATCACCGCGATCTTCGCGGTGGGCAGGGCGATCGTGGCGTCCGGCTCGAAGCCGGGGCCGGCCATCGCGTACAGGCCCGCGCCGTACGCCTTGCGCACCACCACGCAGATCTTGGGTACGGTCGCCTCGGAGATCGCGGTGATCATCTTCGCCCCGTGGCGGATGATGCCCTGCTTCTCCACCGCGCTGCCGACCATGAACCCGGGCACGTCGGACAGGAACAGCAGCGGCACGTTGAACGCGTCGCAGAGCTGCACGAACCGGGTCGCCTTGTCGGCCGAGTCGACGAAGAGCACCCCGCCCTTGAACATCGAGTTGTTGGCAACCACGCCGACGACCTCGCCGTCCAGCCGGCCGAAGCCGATGGTCAGCTCCTTGGCCCAGAGCGCCTGGATCTCGAAGAAGGAACCGTCGTCGAGCAGGCCCCGGACGTACCGGCGCATGTCGAACGCCTGCCGCTCGCTGGCCGGGACGAGCGCGGCCAGGTCGGCCTTCTCCGGGGCGGGCAGCGCCTCGGCGGCCGGCGGCGGCTGCGTCCAGTTCGCCGGCAGGTACGACAGGTAGCGCCGGACCACGTCGAGCGCGTCCGCCTCCGTCTTGCAGAGGAAGTGCCCGACGCCCGACTCGGCGCAGTGCACCTTGGCCCCGCCCATCGCCTCCAGGGTGGTCTTCTCCCCGGTGACCATCTCGACCATCCGGTCGGAGCCGAGGTACATGCTGGCGTTGCCGTCCACCATCGCCACCACGTCGCAGAACGCCGGAATGTACGCCCCGCCGGCCGCGCTCGGCCCGAACAGGGCGCACACCTGCGGAATCGAGCCGGACGCGCGGACCTGGTTCCAGAAGATCTTCCCGGCGCCGCGCCGGCCGGGGAACAGGTCGACCTGGTCGGTAATCCGGGCGCCGGCCGAGTCGACCAGGTAGACCATCGGCACCCCGGTCGAGTACGCCCGCTCGATGATCCGAATGATCTTCTCGACGGTGCGCGCGCCCCAGCTTCCGGCCTTGACCGTGGAGTCGTTGGCCATCAGGCAGACCTGCCGGCCGTCGATGATGGCGGTGCCGGTGACCACGCCGTCGGCGGGCAGGCCCTCGGCCAGCGCATTGGCGTACAGGCCGTCCTCGACGAAGGATCCCTCGTCGACCAGGAGCGCCACCCGCTCGCGGGCGAACAGCTTCCCCTTGGCGGCGTTCGCCGCGTGGTACTTGTCCGCACCGCCGGACCGGGCGCGCATACGCAGCTGCTCCAGTGCCTCACCGTCGAGCGTCACGCCGACTCCCTCGCCGCCTGCCCCGGCCGCGCGGCCTTGTGAACCGCCCGACACCCAACCTGAACGATCGTTAGGCTAGCGCATCCCCCCACCCCCCTGCGACCCGCCACCCCACCCCACCCCGCTCCCACCCTCCACCCTCCACCGAGGCGTTGATCAAGAGGTTTGCGTCAGGAGGGGCAGGAATCCTGACGCAAACCTCTTGATCAACGGGGCCGGCTGGGGGCCGGGTTGGGGCCGGGTTGGGTGGGGGTTAGGTGGGGAGGGGGGTTAGGCGGGTGCGGGGGCCGGCGCGGAGGACGCCGGAGGGGAGCTTCTTGTTGAGCAGGTGCTCCGCCAGCTCGGCTGCCTCGATCAGGGCGTCCAGGTCGATGCCCGTGTCGATGCCCATGTCGTGCAGCATGTGCACCGCCTCCTCGGTGGCCAGGTTGCCGCTGGCCCCCGGGGCGTACGGGCAGCCGCCGAGGCCGCCGACGCTGGCGTCGAACTCGGTGATCCCGAGCTCCAGTGCGGTCAGCAGGTTCGCCAACGCGGTGCCTCGGGTGTTGTGGAAGTGCAGCAGCACCGGGACGTGGGCGTTGCGGTCGCGTACCGCGGTCAGCAACTCGCGGACCCGGCGCGGCGTACCCATGCCCGTGGTGTCGCCGAACGCGACCCGGTCCGCGCCGTCGCGGACCACCCGGTCGACGATGCCGGCGACCCGCAGGGGGTCGATGTCCCCCTCGTACGGGCAGCCGAAGCTGGTCGCCACGATCACCTCGGCGGTCGCTCCGGCGCCGTGCAGCAGGTCGATCAGCTCCGCGATGTCGTCGAGCGACTCGTCGGTGGACCGGTTGACGTTGCGCCGGTTGTGCGTGTCGCTGGCCGAGACCACCACCTCAACCTCGGTGAACCCGGCCGCGAGGGCGCGCTGGGCGCCCCGGGTGTTCGGCACCAGCGCTGAGTAGCGCACCCCGTCGACCCTCGCGACCCGCTGCCACACCTCGTCCGCGTCGGCCATCTGCGGGATGGCCTTGGGGTGCACGAACGACACCGCCTCGATCCGGCGTACGCCGGTGCGGGAGAGCGCGTCGATCAGCCGCACCTTGGCCCCGGCCGGGACCGGCTCCTCGTTCTGGAGCCCGTCGCGCGGCCCGACCTCGCGGATCGACACGGCTGTGGGCATCTGGCTCATGGTCACCTCGCTGTGGCGTCGGGTCGCCCGGGCGCCGTCGCCCGCCGCCCCTCGTGGGGACGGCCGACGGGCGACGCCGGACGACCGGTGTTCCCTCCAGGGAACCAGAACCTCGGGAGCTGACGCCAGACCGGCCCCGAACCGGCTGGCTGCGGAAGCGCGGGCACCGCCGCGGGGCGGGGGCCCCAGCCCGCCGAGGATGGCCAGGCAGGCGTAACGCGCAGGGCTCGCCGGGCCGTATAGCAGCATTCCCGGTCGGGGGACGGACACGCTGTACGTCGCCCGGTCGCCCGGGTGGCCCGTCCGGCCGAGCACGGGGGCACGTTCGCCGGAACGGGGAACTGGACGGCCGGAATCCCCATCGACACATCGATCGGCCACGCCCCGGATCGTTACGTTTGGCACGCCCCGACTCACCACGGTGGGTTGGGGCGGCGAGGCTGCCGGCCGTCGGCCCGCTCCTCGCCACCCCCTCCGGGATCAGGGCTGCGACGGTCCTTCCAAGAGCTCCGCAGCACCCCGGAGCGTGGCCGAGAGGGCGCCGGCGTACGCGACGGCGTCCTCTCGGCCCAGCAGCACGGCCATGGCTGCCCCGCCCTCCGCGCCCAGCGACATGGATCGCAGCCACCGGGCCATCCGGCGACGGTCGACGGGCCACCCAGCCCCGTCAATCGGTCTTCTTCTTGTCATTTCATCCATCCAGAGACGCAAGATGCACCGATGGAATTTCCACCGGTCGAATACGCGCGTACCCGATAACTGCCGAACCGGCGGATCGCCGCCGCACCGGTCGCGCGACAGGAACAACGACGCGACCCGGACGGGTACGCGCGTTTCTGGCCGGGTAGGCGCGTGGCGGGGCCGGCCAAAGTGGATGATCGGGACCGAGTGACCGCAGACCAGTGGCCGCAAGGGGTCCAGGACGGCCGACCACACGGAATTGGGCAGTCCTACCCGGACAGGCACCCGGCCAAAAACTGACCATGCGCGCAGTAAAGGCAGTCCGCCGTTGATCAGAGGGGGTACAAATACGGTTCCGAGTCATGTAGCTCTTGGAAGGACCGACATGACCCCCCACAACACCACGCCGCCCCCGGCGGGAGAGCAGCATCAGCGGCACCGGCTCGTCGCCCGGGCCCGACTGGCCGCCGGCTACGAGTCCCGGTACGGCTCGACGGCGGTCTCCGCGTACGGGCTGGCGGTCCGCGACGTCGTCGAGAGCTGCCCGGAGGTCGGGCCGATCGACACGTGGAGCAGGCTGTCCGAACGGATCTGCCGGGACCGGCCCGGACGGAACCGGGACACCCTGCGCAAGCGACTCTCCCGGCACTTCACCACGGAGACGAAGGGCCCTCCGTGGCCGACGGTGGTCCTGGTCGTGGAGTACACGGTGCCGAAGGCCGACCGCGCTGCGACGCTGGACCACCTCGGGCGGCTCTACGAGGCGGCTCGGGAGGAGAGACCGCCGTCGCGGGGCCGCGAGCCGGCCGGACCGGTCCACCCCCACACCGAGACCCACTCGAATGACAGCAGCGGCGGCGGCAGCGGTTACGGCGAGGGCGACAGCAGCGGTGGCAGCGACAGCAGCGGTGGCGGCAGGAACGAAAGCGGCGGCGGTGGCAGTGAGGACGGGCTGCGGCGGGAGAACGCTTCGCTGCGCCGAAGGCTGGCCGCCAGCCAGGCCGAGAACGACCTGCTACGCGCCGCCCTCCGCGCGCCGGCTCGGCAGGCGGTGGGGGGACGCTCTCGACACCAGCCGCTCAGCGGCGAGACCCGCCCGGAGGATGTGCCACGACAGCGGGAGTCCTCGGCCCCGGCCGGGACTCCGCGCGGGGGCTGGAACCCGGGACGCTTCCCCGCCGGACCGTCCACCACCAACGACGCGCCAGCCGGGCGGCACCGTTCACCCCGCATCGACCCGATCTGGCTCACCCCCACCCCCGACCCCAACACCCCCCACCCCCACCCCGCCGGGGACCTCCGGCGACGTTGATCAAGAGGTTTACGTCGGCGTAGGCCGGAACCCCGACGTAAACCTCTTGATCAACGCATGTATGCGGGTGGGTGGGGTTAGCGCATCCGGCCGACGATGGTGGTGTCGTAGTCGCCGGAGAGGAAATCCTTGTTCTCGAGGAGTTCGGCGTGGAACGGGAGGTTGCACTTGGGGCCGGTGATCTCGAAGGCCGCCACCGCCGCCCGGGCCCGCTCGACGGCCTCCGCCCGGTCGCTGCCGCTGACGATGAGCTTCGCCATCAGGCTGTCGTAGAACGGGGTCACCGTGTTGCCGGCGACGTAGCCGGAGTCGACCCGGACGCCCTCGCCCGTCGGCTCGTTCCAGGTCTTGATCACGCCCGGGCCGGGCAGGAATCGCTTCGGGTCCTCGGCGTTGATCCGCAGCTCGATGGCGTGCCCGCGCGGGACGAGAGCGTCCGGGTCGAACGTCGGGGCGAGGCCGGATGCCACCCGGAGCTGCTCCTCGACCAGGTCGATGCCGTAGACGTACTCGGTGACCGGGTGCTCCACCTGGAGCCGGGTGTTCATCTCCAGGAAGAAGAACTCCTCGGAGCCGGGGGCGTCACCCGCCTGGCCCCGCTGACGGGGGACCAGCAGGCACTCGACGGTGCCGGCGTTGCGGTAGCCGACCGCCTCGCCCGCGCGCACCGCGGCGGCGAGGATGCGCTCGCGCAGCTCCGGCGAGACCGCCGGGGACGGGGACTCCTCGACCAGCTTCTGGTTGCGCCGCTGCACCGAGCACTCCCGCTCGCCGAGCGCCACCACCCGGCCGTCGGCCAGGCCGAGGATCTGCACCTCGACGTGGCGTACCCGGGGGAAGTACCGCTCGATCAGCACCGAGCCGTCGCCGAACATCCGCTCGGCGAACGAGCGCACCTTGTCGTACTCGGTGCGTAGCAGGGCCTCGTCGGTGGCCACGCCCATGCCCATGCCGCCACCGCCGGCCGCCGCCTTGACCATCACCGGGTAGCCGATCTCGGTGGCGGCGGCGACCGCCGCCTCCACGTCGGCCGCCGGATCGGTGGTGCCCGGCGCGACCGGGACCCCGGCCGCCGCCATCAGGTTCCGGGCGTTGATCTTGTCGCCCATCGCGGTGATCGCGTCCGCGCCGGGCCCGACCCAGACCAGCCCGCTGGCCTCGACGGTACGGGCGAACTCGGCGTTCTCCGACAGGAAGCCGTAGCCGGGGTGGATCGCCTGCGCGCCGGTCGACTTGGCTGCGGCGAGGATCGCCTCGACGTTGCGGTAGCTCTGGGCCGGGTTGGCCGGGCCGACACAGACCGCCTCGTCGGCCTCGGTGACGAACGGCAGGTCGGCGTCGGCCTCCGAATGCACCGCGATCGCGCGGATCCCGAGCCGCTTCGCGGTACGGATGACCCGGCGGGCGATCTCGCCCCGGTTGGCGACCAGCAGCGACTCGATCATGTTCTCCTCCAGCGTCCAAAAGATGGGACGGAGGCAAGGAAACCATGGGTGGGCCGCTTCGCACGAGTCAAGCGCCACAGGTCCGGGCGGGGTCCCGGGGGCGGGGCCGGGGAGGTCCGGCCCCGGCGACGGGTGGCCGGGGCGACCCGGACCAGCTCAGGCAGCCGTCTCGGCCAGCAGGGCGGCCAGGGTGGCGGCGCGCAGCAGGGCGGCGCGGCGTCGCCGGTCCACCTCACCGCCGAGGAACGGCGTCGAGTTCATCAGGCCGAACGCGGCGTGCGCCAGCACCCGCGCCTCGCCGGCGGGCTGCCCCGGGTGCAGTGCGGTCAGCACGGTCACCCACTCCTCGACGTACAGCCGCTGGAGCCGGCGGATGCGGCGACGCGGCTCGTCCGGCAGCCGGTCCAGCTCGTGCAGGTGCAGCGCGATCACTGCCGGGTTGGCCAACGCGAACTCGACGTGGAAGTCGATCAGCGACTCCAGCGTGCCGCGCGGGTCGTCCGGGTGGCCGGCGGCCCGCGCCCGCCCACCGTCGAGCAGCCCCTCGCTGACCGGGACCAGCGCGGCGACCATCATCGCCTCCTTGCCGGCGAAGTGGTGGTAAAGGGCGGGGCCGGTGACGCCGGCGGCGGCGCCGATGTCGTCCATCGACACGCCGTGATAACCCCGCGAGGCGAAGAGCCCGACGGCGATCTCCAGGATCTCGTCCCGCCGGGACCGCCGCCGACCCGTACCCGTCACGCCGCCCGCCGTCCCCCGTGCCCGCTGTTCCACGCTCACCGGGCAAGCCTAGACCCGCCGCCGGACGGGGTGGGGCTCGGTTACCCGGCGGTCGCATCCGCCGGGACCGGTCAGTCCTCCTCGTCGGCGGTCAGCCCGTGTTCCGCGCGGACCGCCGCCGCGTCGTCCGGGCGGCCCAGCTCGTCGAGCGCCCCGGCCAGCAGCCAGGCGGCCCGGGCCGCCGACCGGGAGCCGGAAGGCAGCCCGCCCAGCACCTCGCGCAGCAGCGGCTCGGCCTCGCCGGGGCGGCCGGCGTGCAGCAGAGTCTCGCCGGTGAGCAGTTCCACCCGGGCCGCCTCGCCGAAGGCCTCGATCGACCGCAGCCGGGCCGGGACGCTGGCCAGGCGGTCCAGCGCCTCGTCCGTTCGGCCGACGCCGGCCAGCACCCGGGCCGCCACCTCGGCGGCCAGCGCCACCTCGTACGTCACCACCGGCGGCTGCTCCGGCTGACCGGTCAGCACGGCCGAGAGCCCGTCGCAGACCTCCACCGCGCGGACCGCCGCCGGCCCGTCGCCCGCCCAGAAGAGCGCGTCCGCCTCCCGGCGGCGGGCGCGCAGCTCGTCGACCGGCGCCTCGGCCAGCCGGTACGCCGTCGCGGCCTCGGCGAACCGCTGCCCGGCCAGCGCGTCCCGGTCGGCGTCGTAGAGCAGGCCCCCGGCCTCCTCCAGCACCTGCGCCCGGTGCGGCAGGTTGTCCGGCCCGTCGAGGTTGCGGGCCAGCAGGTCCAGCAGGGCCAGCGCCGGTTCCAACTCGCCCAGGTCGACGTAGATCCCGACCAGCAGGTGCCGGCAGCGGTCCGCCTCGGCCTGGGCCCCGAGCCGGTCCAGCCCGAGCACCGCCTCCTCGGCCACCTCGGCCGCCTCCGCGGGCCGCCCGGCGACCCGGTACGCGTTCGCCAGCTCCCAGCGCAGGAAGGCGTCCCCGTCGGCGCCCTGTTCCACGCAGAGGGTCACCGCCTCGGCGAAGTCCTCCACCGCCTCGGCCGCCCGCTCCGCGGCCAGCAGCGCCCGGGCCCGGAACACCCGGACCGGGAGCCGGGCGCCCGGCGGGGCGGCACGCAGCGCCTCGTCGCAGGACGCCACCGTCTCGGCGTGGTCGTCCACCGCCCGGGCGTACGCGAGCGCGGCGGCGGTGACCAGCTCGCCGACGCCCACCTCCCGGGCCAGCCGGCGGGCCTGCCCGGCCGCCGCCCGGAACTCGTCCGGCCGGTCCAGTTCCTCCAGCACGTTCGCGCGGTGCAGCGCCGCCCGGGCGGCCAGCCACGGATCGTCGTACGCCTCGGCGGCGGCCCGGTCCGCGGCAGCCAGTGCCTCCGACCAGCGTTCGAGGTGCGCCAGCGCCAGCGCGAGCCGGTCGTGCGCGGCGGCCCGCTCCCGGGCGTCGGCGTGCGCGGCGAGGAATTCGGCGGCCTCCCGGACCAGCACCAGCCCCTCCTCGTCCTCCCCGCTCATGCAGAGCAGCACCCCGAGCCGGCCGGCCACCACCTGCGCCCGGACCTGGTCGCCCAGCTCCCGGTACGCGGCCAGCGCCGCCCGGTTCGCGTCCCGCGCCGCCTCCGGGCCGGTCTCGGTCAGCTCGGCCGCCCGCAGCTCCAGCCGGCGGGCCGCCGTCCGGGGCGACGCCTCGGCGGCGCCGAACCGCTCGTCGTACGCGGCCAGCGCGGCGACCAGCCCCGACCGGCGGTGGGTGCGTAGGCACTCGTCGGCCAGGTCGAGCAGCTCGTCGGCGGTGGCGTCGGCCGGGACGGCCGGCTCCTCGGCCGGGGGTGCCGCCGGCTGCGGGGACCGGGCCGGGTCGGCCGAACTGCGGCGCAGGCTGGCCGAGAGCGGCAGGTGCTCCCCGGCGGGCCCGGTGGCCAGCCGCCGGGCGATCCACTCCGACTGGTACGAGGTGCCGTTGCGGGCGTCGAACCGGGCGGCCAGCGCTGTCGCGGTGTCGGCCAGCTCGGCTGCCAGCGCGGCGGCGGACACCTCACCCGCCGGCCGGTCGCCGGCCGCCCGCCGGTGCAGCGTGACGTCGCCGGCCCCGGCGGCCCGGCGCAGCGCGGCGGCGGCGGTGGCCGCGAAGTGCATCGCGGCGGCCGGGGTGGGCGCCCGGTCCAGCCAGTCCAGGTGCCGCTCGACGATCTCCACGGCCCGGGCCTCGTTGCCGGTCAACGTGCAGAACTCGACATGGTCCCCGATGTCCCACAGGTCCGACAGGTTGCCCCGCAGCCGCCGGTACGCCTCCCGGTGCGCGTCCCGCGCCGCGTCGCCCCGCCCCGTGCGCAGGTACGGCACGAGCAGCGCGGTGAGGATCGCCTGCGGCTGCTCCGTGCAGGTCAGCCGGCCGGCGAGGACCGGCTCGGCCAGCGCCACCGCCTCGTCGTACCGGCCGACGTGGGCGAGGTGTGCGACCTGGGTGGTGGGGTCGCAGCCGGCGCAGTCGGACAGGTCGTCGCGCGGCGCGGTCAGCCACTCCCGGTACCACCGCTCGGCGGCCTCGGCGTCGCCCACGTGGTCGGCGACCAGGTAGCGGTGCTTGTGCACGGCCTGGAGGCTGTGCCCGGCGTCCCGGTACCGACGCTCCATGTCGTCGAGCACCGCGTACGTGCGGTCCAGCGGCAGTTCGGGGAACTTCAGCATGGCGTTGACCATGTACTTGAAGTGCCAGAGGAGCTGGTGGGCATAGCCCTGGTGGTACGGCTGCGGGTCCCGGTCGAACTCGGCCAGGCACCAGGAGAAGGTGACGAAGGACTTGCCCGCCTCACCGCCGTAGACGTACCCGGTGGTGGCCTGCATCCGGACGGCGAACGCCAGGTGCCGGTCGTCCCCGGTGTCGGCCCGGCGCAGCAACTGCTCCAGGGCTGCCGTCCGCCCCGCCCCGTACGGCATGTCGGTGGTCCCGTGCAGCATCCGCCACAGGTCGTCCTCGCTCATCGCGGCCTCACTCCCGTCCCGGTACGGCCCGGCCGAGCAGGCCGAGGAAGGAACTGTTCAGCAGCGCGGCGTCGGCAGCGCGGATGGGATGGTGCCCGAGCAGCAGGGCCTGCCCGTACAGCGCCTCGACGGCGAGCCCGACCAGCTCCGGGTCGTCGAGGGTGGTGACCCGGCGGACCAGCGGGTTGCGGTGGTTGAGCACGAGCTGCGGGCGGTCCGGCGGGGCGGACGCGGCGAGCGCGTCGAGCACCCCGCCCCACAGCTCGTCGGCCCGGTCCCGCGTCGCGGTCAGCTGGTCGTTGAACGCCGCCGACCGGCTGACCAGGTAGAGCGCCGGCAGCGACACCGGGTCGTACGCCCGGATCACCACCTCGCAGCCGAGCCGCTCCAGGGCCCGCTGCGCCCCGGCGAGGAACGGCCGGAGGGCCAGCTCCACCTGCGGGTCGAGGGCCTCGAAGCGGGTGGTCAGGTCGCTGGGCTCCAGCCGTTCGATGAGCACCGACCGGTCCACCGTCGGCAGCCGCTCGATCAGCTCGGTGTCGTACGTGTAGCCGGCGTTGACCACGGCCAGGTCCTGCGCGGCGGCGACGGCGGCGAGCTGGCGGAACTCGTCCAGGCCGGCGGCGTACCGGATCAGGCCGTGCTGCTGGCGGAACTCCGCCAGGGTGAGCGTGCCGACGTTGGTGTCCATCGGCCACCACTGGTCGACCAGGCGGAGCATCTCGTCGTCGTGCAGGGCGAGCGCCTTGACCCCCAGGTGGTGCACCTGGAGAAACTCGGCGAGCCGGCGCGGGTCGTGCCGGGCCAGCCGGACCAGCCAGCCGCGCACCTGCGCGCCCAGGGCCTCCCGGGTCGCGGTCAGCAGGGTGTCCTCGTAGAGCGCCTCGCGGCTGGCGGTGGGGCGCAGCTCGCTGGCGTCCACCACGCAGTGGGCGAAGAACGCCCAGTCGGGCAGCAGCCCGTCGGCGTGCTCGGTGAGCAGCATCCGCTTCAGGTACACCCGGTGGCCGGCGCGGGCGGCCGGGTTCACCGGGGTCGGCAGGATGAACGCGACGCCGGTCAGCCCCGCCTCCGGCACCGACAGCGGCACCACGTCGAACGGGTCGACGCCGAGGTGCTGCCGGGCGTACCGGAGCAGGGCCGGGCGGTCGGCGGGCGTGCCGGGCGCGGTCGGCCAGGGTGGATCCCCGGCGGTGGTGACCACGTCGCCGACCCGGACGGTGACCGGCAGCAGCGAGCCGTAGAGCCGGGCCAGGTCGGTGACCGTCCCGGTGGCGAACCACTGGCCGGCGTCGCGGCGCGGCACCAGGGTCACCGTCGTCCCCGGCTCGGCCCGCCGCTGCCCGGCGGGGGCGGTCGCGACGGCGTACCGGCCGTCGGAGTACCCGGTCCAGAGCACCGTCGGCTCGTCGGCGTGCCGGGTGACCACCCGGATCTCGTCGGCGACCAGGAAGCAGGAGAGCAGCCCGATGCCGAACTGGCCGAGGAACTCGTGGCGGGAGAAGCCCAACTCGTCCCGCTTCGAGCTGCGGCCGATGGTGGCCAGCAGCTCGTGCACCTGCGCCTCGGTGAGGCCGATGCCGGTGTCGTGCACCCGCAGCGTTCCGTCGCCGGTCAGCTCGGGCGGCTCGATGCGGACCAACGCCGGGACGTCGGGCTCGGTGGCCCGGCGCGCGGTGATCGCGTCCACCGCGTTCTGCATGAGCTCACGGACGTAGACCCGTGGGCTGCCGTAGAGATGGTGACTGAGCAGGTCGACCACGCCTCGGAGGTCGACCTGGAAGGTGCGGTCCACGCCTGCTGCTCCCCGGTCCGGTGCCGGCGCTCACCGTACCGGTGATCGCCGACGGCCGGCTGCCCCCGCCCCCGTCCGCCGGAACTTGACCCTCGACCGGGTTGAGCCCCGAGGGTCCGCCGCATGCCCCGTACTGCCCCGGCCGCCCCCGCCGCCCCCCGCCACGCCCCGCCGTGCCCCGGCCGGTCGGCCCCGGTCGGCCTCGGTCGCGACTACCGGCTGCTCTGGTCCGCCGCCGTCTCCTCCCGATTCGGCGACAGCCTGCATACCCCCGCCCTGGCCCTGCTGGCCGCCCCCGGGCGATGGCCGTGATGACCGTCGCCGGGCAGCTCCCGCCGCTGCTGTTCGGCCCCCACTCCCACTCCCACCCCACTCCCCGCGATCTTGCACTTTGTGCCCGAACGAATCCGGCGAAAAGCCCCAGAGTGCGGGCCACAACTGCAAGATCGCGGAGGACAGGCGGGGCGTGACGCGGGAGGAGGGCGCGGGCGGGCGGTGTGGCGGGGGGCGAGGGGGGCGGTGGGGGTGTGGGGACGCGACGCTGTGGCGGCTGACCGTGGCGACCGCCGGGAGCAAGCTCGCGATCAGCGGGCTGATGGCGGTGCTGGTGCTCTACGCGCTCGACGTGCTGTGGGTGCCGCCGGCCGGGTACGGACTGTTCGCCGCGGCGGCGGTGCTCGGCGGCCTCGCCGGTGGACTGGGGGCGGGTCGGTTGGTGGCTCGGCTCGGCACGGTGCCCGCGTTCCGCGCCGTACTCGCCGCCCAGGCCGTCGCGCTGACCGGGCTGGCGCTCGCCCAGCACCCGGTGCCCGGCGGGCCGGTGTCTTCGTGTTCGTCACCGTCGCGTCGTGGCGGGCGCTGGGACCGGCCAAGCCGCAGCCACCCGCCACCGCCGAGCCGGCTGCAACCGCCCAGCCGCCCCGGTGCCGCTGAGCGCCGGTCACCGCTATGCGGCCTGTCATCGCCGAGGCCAGATGTTCGGCCCAGCGCTGCCCCGATTGGCCGACGCCCACCGGGCGCCGCAGCGGTGCCAGCCGCGCAGTGCTGGGTGGGGCAGCCGCGCAGTGCGGTCGGATCTCCGTGGCGGTGCCGGCCGGGGTCGGCCAACCTTTTCCGGGTCCCCGTGCGTCTGCCTGGTGACGCGGTATGCGCGACGCTGGCCGGAGGGAGGGCGAATGGCAGCGCCGACGATCGACGACGGGCGGGACGGTTACGTCACCTTCGTCGAGTGCCACCAGCACCGGCTGCTGCGCGCGGCCTACCTGGTCTGCGGCAACCGGCACCAGGCCGAGGACCTGCTCCAGGAGGCGTTGCTGAAGCTGGCCCTGCGCTGGCCCGCCGTGCGGCGTGGCGACCCGGCCGCCTACGTGCGGGCGATCCTCTACCGCGACACCGTCTCCTGGTGGCGCCGTCGCCGCCGGGAGTGGCTGAGCGCGTACCCGCCGGAGCGGCCAACGGCCGAGGGCGACGGGGCACTGCGGCTCGCGCTGCGCGACGCGCTCGGCCACCTGCCGCCCCGGCAGCGCGCCGTGCTGGTGCTGCGCTACTTCGAGGACCTCACCGAGGCGGCCACCGCCGAGGCGCTCGGCGTCACGGTCGGGACCGTGAAGAGCCAGTGCCACGCAGCGCTGCGCCGGCTCCGCGAGGTAGCGCCGGAGCTTGGTCACGACGAGGGACGGCCCGGCAACGGCCTGGTCACCGGGATGGAGGTGAACCCGTGAGGGAAGAGGAAGTGCACCGGCTGCTCACCGTCGCCGCCGAGGACGTCCGCCCGGCGCACGCCGCGGCAGCCGGCTGGGAGCGGGCCCGCCGGGTGCGTCGCGCCCGCCGTGCCGCCGGTGCCGCCGCGCTCGCGGTTGTCCTGCTCACCGGGGGTACGGCGCTGGCCCTGCGCCCCGCTGACCCGCCGCCACCGGCAACCACCGCGACACCGGACCGGAGCCCGGTCCCGCACCCCGTGTCCGTGCAGACGATCCCGGCCGACCTGGCCTATCCCGGGCGCCCCCTGGGCCGCCTCGGCGACCCGGTCGGCGCGACGCTCTCGGCCCGGCCGGTCCGCAGGGCGTTGGCGCTCTACCAGCCGATCGACCCGGAGACCGCCGTCGAGGGGCGGATCCGGGTGCTCGGCGACGACGGCCTCGTCCGGGACCTCGACGTGGTCACTCCCGCCCCGACCCGCGACGCCGGAGGCAACGAGGCGGTGCCGCTGAAGAGCGGGAGCCTCTCCCCGGACGGGCGGACCGCCGCCTTCGCCCAGACCGACGAGGTGATCGTGGTCGACCTGACCACCGCCGCCGTGCGCCGCCACCCGCTCAGGGGCTATCTGGAGCACGTCCTCTGGTCCGGCAGCCGGCTGCTCGTCGGCGACGACGACACCACGTACGACATGGACCCGCACACCGGCACCAGCCGGAAGATCCCGGTGTCGCCGTGGGACGTCGTCGCGCCCGACCCGACGGCCCCGCCGAACGCCCTGCTCGAACTGGGCGGCACGCCGCCGAGCCTGACGCGGGTCCGCTGGAGCGGCGACGAGACGCACCGGGGCAGCGGCCCGGTCGACTTCCGCGCGCTGCCCCGCGGCCACCGGGTCGACGAGTTCTACGGGCGGGGCTGGCAGCGCGGCGAGCGGATGGCCCGGGCCGGCTGGATCACCACCGACACCATGGGCGGGCGGGAGGGCGTCGCGCTGCTGAACGCCGAAACCGGCGTGGTGACCCACCTGCTCGACCTGGGTCGGGACCGGTCGAAGGGCTGCTGCGAGGTGCTCGGCTGGGACCGGGACGGGGCGGTGCTGCTGCGCCACGCCCCGGGCGGACTGCTGCGCTGGCAGCCCGAGACCGGCGAGGTGACCGGCGTGGTCCAGGACCTGCACGGCGAGGTCTCCCTCGCCGCCGGCTGAGCGCGCCGGCCTGCCCCCGCGCCGCCGCGTCGGTCGGTCCCCGTACGGCCGCCCGTACTGTGGCCGCCACGACAGATGCCCTGGTCGAGGCGCTACGGCACCTATCAGGATCTTGCTCAGCTCGCTAGACCGCCCGGCTGGTCGCCCCGTACGACGGGGGCCCGGACCAGGTTGCCCCACTCGGTCCACGAGCCGTCGTAGTTGCGCACCTGCGGGTAGCCGAGCAGGTGACGCAGCACGAACCAGGTGTGGCTGGACCGTTCCCCGATCCGGCAGTACGCCACCACGTCGTCGGCCGGACTCAGCCCGAGCTGGTCGGCGTACAGGGCGCGCAGTTCGTCGGCGGACCTGAACGTGCCGTCGTCGTTCGCGGCGGACTTCCACGGCTTGTTCACCGCGCCCGGGATGTGCCCGCCGCGCAGCGCGCCCTCCTGCGGATAGTCCGGCATGTGCAGCATCTCGCCGGTGTACTCGCCGGGCGAGCGCACGTCGACCAGCGGCCGGCCGGCGGCCACGTGCGCCATCACCTGCTCCCGGTACGCCCGGATCGGCGCGTCGTTGCGCTGCGGCACCGGGTACTCGGCGCGGGGCCGGGTCACCCTGTCCCGGGTCAACTCGCGCCCCTCGGCGGCCCACTTCTGCCGGCCGCCGTCGAGCAGCCGCACGTCGGCGTGCCCGAAGAGCGAGAAGACCCAGAGCGCGTACGCGGCCCACCAGTTGAAGTTGTCGCCGTAGAAGACGACGGTGTCGTCGCGGCCGATGCCCTTGGCGGCACACAGCTCGGCGAAGCTCTTCGCGTCCAGGTAGTCCCGGGTCACCTGGTCGTTCAGCTCGGTGTGCCAGTCGACCTTCACGGCGCCCGGGATGTGCCCGGTGTCGTAGAGCAGCACGTCCTCGTCGGACTCGACCACCACCAGCCCTTCGTCGCCCAGGTGTTCGGCCAGCCACTCGGTGGTGACCAGCCGCTGCGGGTCGGCATACGACTGAAGGCGAGGGTCCGGATCACTCGGCACAGGCATGAGTCTCAAAGTACGCCGGTTCCCCGACGGGATGCCCCACATCGGAAGCAGACGATTATGGAGGGCCACACGGTGCGGGCGTGCGGGCGTGGGACGGTCAGGCGCGGCGGTGCACGAGCCGGCCGGCCACCACCGTGGCGAGGCAGGTCCCGTCGTCGGCGAAGACGGCCAGGTCGGCCCGGCCACCGACGTCCAGCGCGGGCGGTCGTACTCGGTCGAGGACCGCCACGTCGCCACGGACCGCCGCCGCCCGCAGGCCCGGGTCGGTGAGGTGCGCGGCCGGGACCGCCGCCGCCCCGGAGCGGAACAGCGCGTAAACCCGCTCGCGCGGGGTGGGGGCATCCGGCAGCGGCCCGTCGTGCACCAGCGCCGGCCCGAGGGTCCCGGCCCACCGCCGCAACCGCACCCCGGGGTACGCGGCCAGCAGCTCGTCCAGCGGCGCGACTGCCTCGATCCGGCTCCCGGCCACCAGCACGGCCCCGCCGGGCCCCGGCGGGTCGTCGAGGGTACGGCGCAGCAGCCGCGCGGCGTGCAGGGTGGGCATCAGTCGGCGAACGGGCCGAGTCGGGGCCGCTTCGCGGTGACCGTGTCCCCGGACGACCGGCCGGTCAGCCGGCGCTTGATCCACGGGGCCAGGTGCTGGCCCGCCCAACGGAGGTCGGCGGCGCGGGCGGCCAGCCAGGGCGTCGGCGCGGGGTGCGGCGGGACCATGAGCCACTCCTCGTCGCAGCCGATCCCGAGCGCGGTCAACACCTGCGCGGCGACCCGCCGGTGCCCGGCCGCCGACAGGTGCAGCCGGTCGGTGCTCCACAGCATCGGGTTGAGGAAGGTGTCGTCGGCGTACAGGTCGACAAGGATCGCGCCGTGCCGCTCGGCGGTCTCCCCGACGGCCTGGTTGAGCAGTTGGACCCGGGGGGCGACCAGGCGCTGGCCGGGCAGCCGGGCCATCACGTCGGCGAACCGGAACAGCACCACGTCCCCGCCGCCCGAGCGCAGTCGGCCGACCACGGCGTCGAAGCGGGCCGCCAGGGCGTCCGGGTCGAACGTGCGGCGCAGCACGTCGTTACCACCGGCCGCGAAGCTGATCAGGTTGGGCTTCATCGCCAGCGCGGCCGGCACCTGCTCGGCCACGACATTGGGGAAGAGCCGGCCCCGGATCGCCAGGTTCGCGTACCGGAAGTCGGGGCCGGCCTCCGCCGCGAGCCGGATGGCCACCAGGTCCGCCCAGCCGCGGTAGGTGCCGTCCGGGTACGCGTCGTCCATGCCCTCGGTGAAGCTGTCCCCCACCGCCACAAAACTGCGCCAGCGCAACGCGCCCTCCCGTACTCCTCGGATCGCCAAGCGACGATCAGTCTGGCACTGCCGTCGGGGCCCGGTGAACCGGACCGGGCCGACGTGTCCCACCTCCCAGGCCCAAATCACCGGTTGCAGGGCGGCGGATCGACCATCCCTCTCCGGTACGGCCCCCGGGCGACGAACCGCTCGAACAGCTCCCGTGGCATCGGGTCGGCGCTACCTGGCGCAGGTCCACCCGCCGCGGCCAGAGCGAGTGTGTCGAGGTGGCCGACAACCTGCCCGGCGTCGTCGTGCGGGGCCGCACGACGTCGAAAATGACGGTCGCCCCTCCCTCGCTGGCCGTACGCTGCGCTGATGCTGCTGCGCATGTCGACCCTGCTGCTCCGGACCCTGCGCGAGGACCCGGCGGACGCGGAGGTGCCGAGCCACCGGCTCCTGCTGCGCGCCGGCTACGTCCGCCGCGCCGCGCCGGGCGGCTACACGTGGCTGCCGCTGGGCAAGCTGGTGCTGGACCGGGTGACCGAGGTCGTCCGGCAGGAGATGACCGCGATCGGCGACCAGGAGGTGCACTTCCCGGCGCTGCTGCCGGCCGAGCCCTACCGCACCAGCGGCCGGTGGACGGAGTACGGCGACGACATCTTCACCCTGGCCGACCGCAAGGGCGCCGAGCACCTGCTCGCCCCGACCCACGAGGAGCTGGCCGCGCTGCTGGTGAAGGACCTGTTCACCTCATACCGGGACTTCCCGGTGACGCTGTTCCAGATCCAGACGAAGTTCCGCGACGAGGCCCGCCCCCGGGCCGGGCTGCTGCGCGGACGCGAGTTCCTCATGAAGGACGCGTACTCGTTCGACCTGGACGACGCGGGCCTCCAGGCAGCGTACGACCGGCACCGGGCGGCGTACCAGCGGATCTTCGACCGGCTCGGGCTCGACCACACGGTGGTCCGCGCGACGTCCGGGGCGATGGGTGGGTCGGCGTCGGAGGAGTTCCTGGCCGCCACCCCGGTCGGCGAGGACACCTTCGTCGGCTGCACCGCCTGCGCCCACGCCGCCAACACCGAGGCGGTCGTGACCCGGGCCCCGGCCGCCGGCGACCCGTCCGCGCATCCGGCGTCGGCCGTGCACGACACCCCGGAGACCCCGACCATCGCCGCGCTGGTCGAGCTGGCCAACGCCCGCCGGCTCGCCGACCGCGCCGACTGGACGGCCGCCGACACCCTGAAGAACGTCGTGCTGACCGTCCGCCGGCCGGGCACGGACGAGGCCGAGCTGCTGGTGATCGGCCTGCCCGGCGACCGCGAGGTGGATCTGAAGCGGGTGGCGGCGGCGCTCGCCCCGGCCACCGTGGCGGTCTTCGACGGCTGGGCCGACCACCCGGAGCTGGTACGCGGGTACATCGGCCCGCAGCTGCTCGGCAAGCTGGGGATCCGGTACCTCGTCGACCCCCGGGTGGGCGTCGGCAGCGCCTGGCTGACCGGCGCCAACGAGCCGGGCCGGCATGCCACCGACGTAAGCTGCGGCCGGGACTTCACCCCGGACGGCACGATCGAGGCGGCCGAGGTGCGCCCGGGCGACCCGTGCCCGGCCTGCGACGCCGGGACCCTCACCATGCGGCGGGGCATCGAGATCGGGCACATCTTCCAGCTCGGCCGCCGGTACACCGACGCGTTCGCCGTCAACGTGCTCGGCCCTGCCGGCAAGCCGGTCCGCCCCACCATGGGCTGCTACGGCATCGGGGTGTCCCGGGCGGTCGCCGTGATCGCCGAGCAGCACCACGACGACCGGGGGCTGGTCTGGCCGGCGGCGGTCGCGCCGTGCGACGTACACCTGGTGGCGGCAGGGAAGGGGCCGCAGCTCGACGCGGCGCTCGACCTCGGCGGTCGCCTCGCCGCCGCCGGGCTGCGGGTGCTGGTCGACGACCGCACCCACGTCTCGGCCGGGGTGAAGTTCACCGACGCCGAGCTGATCGGCGTCCCACGCGCCGTCGTGGTCGGCCGCCGCCTCGCCGACGGGTACGTCGAGCTGCGCGACCGGGCCACCGGCGAGCGGGCCGAGCTGCCGATGGAGGGGCTGGTCGACCGGCTGCGGGACGAGGCGCTGCGCGCCCGGGGGGAGCTGGTGTGGCAGCGACCGCAGGGAGAGATGGTGTAGTGACCGCCGCATTGGGTACCGGTCACCGAATCGACACAGGTTCGCATTCGGAGGCTCTCATGACCGGTTACCGGGTCAGCGACGTAATGACCAAGCAGGTGGTCTACCTGCCTGCGGAGACCACCCTGGACGAGGCCGCCAGGGTGATGAAGGAGGCGGACATCGGCGACGTGGTGGTCACCGACGGTGCCAGCCTCGCCGGCATGCTGACCGACCGCGACATCGTGGTCCGGGCGGTGGCCGAGCGCAGCGATCCGGCCAGCACCACCATCGGCTCGATCATCACCCGGGAGGTGGTGATGATCGAGCAGCATTCGACCGCCGGGGAGGCGGCCTCGCTGATGCGCGAGCGCGGCGTCCGCCGCATCCTCGTCTGCGACAGCGAGCGCAAGCTCGTCGGCATCGTCTCCCTCGGCGACCTTGCCATGCAGTTCGACCCCGCCTCCGCCCTCAGCGACATCAGCGAGCAGGCCCCTACCGGCTGAAAGGAAGGGTCCATTCTCAACGCCTCCGGTAGAGGAGGGCCCACTCTCGGCACCGGTAGCCTGACTGGATGCCCGAGATGCCGACCAAGCTGGCCGAAATCGTCGACGAGTTCGCCTCCGCACCCCGCGACGTGGTGCTGGAGATGCTGCTGGAGTACGCCGACGTCATCCCGCCGCTGCCCGAGGAACTGGCCGGCCGGGAGGGCATGGAACAGGTCCCCGAGTGTCAGACGGCGTTCTTCCTGCGCGCCGAGGTCGCGCCGAACGGCACGGTGACCACCTGGTTCGACTGCCCGCCGGAGGCGCCGACCACCCGCGCCTTCGCGGGCATCCTCGCCGAGGGGTTGGCCGGGCTGAGCGCCGAGGAGGTGCTCGCCGTGCCGGACGACCTCTACCAGCGGATGGGGCTGGCCCAGGTGATCAGCCCGCTGCGGGTCCGGGGCGGCACGGCGATCCTGGCCCGACTCAAGCGCCAGGTCCGGGAGCAGACCGCCGCCTGACGCCACGAACCTCGACCGACCGGGAACAGCCGCGCCGGTCGGCGGGTTGTCTCCGGTCATGGAGATCGAGATTTACGCCGACGTGGCCTGCCCCTGGTGCTACATCGGCAAGCGTCGACTGGAGCAGGCCCTGGAGTCGTACGACGGTGAGGTGACGGTCCGGTACCGGCCGTTCCAGCTCGACCCGTCGCCGGTGCCGACCCCGCAGCCACTCGTGGCGGGGCTGGCCGCGAAGTTCGGCAGCCAGGAACGCGTCGAGCAGATGTTCACCCACGTGACCGAAGTCGCGGCGGACGCGGGGCTGCGGCTGGACTTCGACCGGGCGGTCGCCGCCAACACCTTCGACGCCCACCGGCTCGTTTGGTACGCCACCCGGCGAGGGCTCGCCGCCGAGACCGTGGACGCCCTGTACCGGGCCCACTTCAGCGACGGCGTGGATGTCGGATCGCGTGCGGCGCTGGCCCGGCTCGCCGCCGGGGCAGGGCTCGACGAGGCCGAGGTGCGGGCCTTCCTCGACTCCGAAGAGGGGTCGTCGGAGGTCACCGCCGAGCTGGCCGCCGCGCGGGAGCTGGGCGTGACCAGCGTCCCGACGTTCGTGCTGGCCGGGAAGTACGCGGTCACGGGGGCTCAGGAGCCGCAGACCCTGCTGGCGGCCCTGGCCGAGGTGGAGCAGCGCGAGTCGGGCGCCCGCTGACCATCGAAGATCACGATGTTTCACGTGCAACAACATCGACAAAGTTGAGGCTCACGCCGGCTTGGCCAGGCCCTCCACCACCCGCGCCCCGGGCAACGCGCCGAGGGCCGGCCCCGGCAGCGCGATCTTGCTGTGCCGCACGCCCGAGCCGATGATGACGTGCGGGGCGGCGATCACCCGTGCGTCGACCAGGATCGGCCAGTCCTCGGGCAGCCCGATCGGGGTGATCCCGCCGTATTCCATCCCGGTCGCCTCGACCGCGTCGGCCATCGGGGCGAAGCTCGCCTTGCGCACGTCGAGCATCCGGCGGGCCATCCCGTTGACGTCCACGCGCGTCGTGGCGAGCACGACGCAGGCGGCGTACCGCACCTCGCCCTCGCGCCGGCCCGCGATCACCACGCAGTTCGCCGACACGTCCAACCCCACCTCGTACGCGGCGCAGAACGCGGCGGTGTCGGCGAGGTCCGCGTCGATCGGCGCCACCAGCACGTCGTCGACGTCCACCGGGGCGTCGGCGGCCCACTGCCCGATCGCGGCGGCCACCGGGGGCGCCAGCAGGTCCAGGCGGGTCCGGGCGGGCTCGGTCTTCAACGTCCCCATCACGGGTGGATCCTCGCACCCCGCCATCCCACGTGCTCGCGGAGGCCCGTCATGGATCGACCCGGCCCCGTGCCCGGGCCGACCCACCGGACCCGTTCCGCCCCGGTCGGAACGGGCGGCCGTCAGCCGTTGGCGACGAACGGGTTGTCCCGGACGAACGTCCGGTCCTCGGCGGCGGCGACCTCCTCGGCACGGAGCAGGTCGGGCCG
This sequence comes from Micromonospora sp. NBC_01412, assembly GCF_045040215.1. Taxonomy (NCBI): domain Bacteria; kingdom Bacillati; phylum Actinomycetota; class Actinomycetes; order Micromonosporales; family Micromonosporaceae; genus Micromonospora; species Micromonospora sp. NBC_01412. The sequence continues at coordinate 3,082,948 of NZ_CP109528.1, read as the reverse complement.
GCGGGCCTCCAGGTCCTCGAAGGCGTGCCGGACGGCGATCCGGATCACCCCGTAGAGGAACACGAATCCGCAGACGTAAAGGGTCACGGTGGTGACGAGAACCAGCATGAGGTCACCGTAGGCAGCCGCCAAACGAGTGGACTTCTCATCTCCGGCCGGTTCCCCCGTACGTGTCGGCCAGGTGGTCGGCCCAGCTCCGGCTGCCTGCCGGGGTCGCCGAAGACGATCAGCCCGGGGAGCCGGGCCTGCCACCTCGGGGAGCACCGCGGCGGCGGAACGGCTCTGTCATCCGGCCGGCCCGGCCGGAGCCGGCACCACCCGGCCGGCGAGGAGGACGCCCAGCCCGGCCAGGACGGCGGCCAGCACGAGGACGGCGGTGTAGCTGCCCGGGCCCGGCGCCGACCCGACCGCGAGCACCGCGCCGGTCAGCGCCAGCACCGACGCCGCGAACAGCGAGTCGCCCAGTTGCAGGGAGGAACTGTTGCGCCCCTGCTCGCCGGGGGCCGACAGCTCCAGGGTGAGCACCGACAGCGACGGGTACAGCAGCCCCATTCCGAGCCCGGCGACGGCCCAGCCGAGCACGCCGACCGGTAACGGCACCGCCGGCCACACCGCGAGCGCCACCGTCGCCGTCCCGACGGCGATGCAGACCAGTCCGGCGCGCACGAGGGTGGCCGGCGAACCGGGCACGGGCAGCCGAGCCCGGCCCCCGCTCCCCGGGGCGCTGTCCGGCGCGGGCAGCCGGCCCTGTAACCAGGACCCGGCCGACCAGGAGAGCGCCCCGACGGTGAGCATCAGGCCCGCCTCGGTCGGCGACAGCCCGCGTTCCCGGGAGAGCATCAGCGGGATCACCACCTCCGCGCTGGCGAACGCGGCGGAGGCCAGACCGCGCAGCCCGATCACCATCGGCAGGCCCCGGCCGGCCCGCAGGAAGCCGGCCGGCAGCAGGCGCGGGGCACAGCACAGCAGGCCGGCGAGCGCCGCCGCCACCAGGCCGACCGCCGACGCGCCGCGCTGCTGCCCCCCGTAGTGCAGCAGCGCGGCGCTCACCCCCGCCCCGCAGGCCCAACCGACCCGGGCCGCCGCGCCCGCCGCCAGCCGGACCACGGGCGAGACAACGGCCCGCAGGCTCGGCTGGATGAGCAGCGCCGCCGGCACCGCCACCGCCGGCACCGCCAGGAAGACCCAGCGCCAGCCGAGGTGCTCGACGATCAGCCCGGCCAGCACCGGCCCGACCAGCGACGGTACGACCCAGGCCGCCGCGAACGCGGCGAAGATCCGCCGGTGCAGCGCCTCCGGGTACGCCCGCGCCACCACCACGTACAGCGCCACCGAGAGCAGGCCGGAGCCGAAGCCCTGCAGCAACCGACCCGCCACCAGCACGCTCATCGTCGACGCGGTGCCGGCGAGCAGGAGCCCGGCGACGAACCAGCCGACCCCGTGCCACACCGGTGCCCGGGGGCCTCGGGCGTCGCACCAGATTCCGGAGACCACCATGGCCACCACGCCGGAGGCGAAGGGGCCGCCGAACGCCAGCCCGTACCAGGACAGCCCGTCGAGGTCGCGGGCGACCGTGGGCATCGCGGTGCCGACGGCGAGCGCCTCGAACGCGATCAGCGAGACCAGGGCCACCACGCCCACCGTCATGGCCCGCAGGCGCGGGGCGAACAGGCGCTCCGGCGCGACCGGGCACGCGGCCGCGGCGGTCACCGGTGTCCGGCCGTACCGGACACCCGGACCGGGGCCCGCCTTGACGCATCCCGACGGCGCCATCCACCCACCGGCCGCCCCCGGCCGGCCTGCGGCCCGAACAGTTCCCACGACATGCGGCCAGCCTCCCCCTTGAACCCCGATTGAAGTCAAGCCAGCCGGCGGAAACTTCCCCGCCGACGGGGCATAACGGGCGTACGGACGGGAAGGCAGCCCGCCGGGACCGAGCGTGGGAGGCCAGATGGGGCGCGGCGGGGGCAACGGCGAAACCGGGAGGCCCGACCGGCCGATCTCCGGCCGTACCGCTCGATGACGTTGCTGGGCCGGATGGCCGGCCGCCTCCTACCGTCGGTGGCGGTGCCACACCTCGTCGGCGACGCGTCCCGGGCGGTGCCACAGCTGGTCGGTGTCGCGTCACGTACCGCCGGCGCCGCCACGGTCCGGCTGGCCCGGCTGACGGGCCTGACCCGACGCCGGGTCTGGTCCCGGCCCGGGCGGTACCACATCGAGGTGCACGGCGTCTGCCAGGACGGCGGCGACAGGCTGGCCCGGCAGGTGGAGCGGGAGCTCGAGCAGCTGCCCGGCGTGCGGTGGGCCAGGGTCAACGCCCCCTCCGGCCGGGTGGTGGTGGAGGTCGGGGAGCCGGAGCCGAGGTTGCGCGACCTGATCGCCACGGTCGCCCGCTGCGAACGCACCTGCGAGCACGAACCGGACCCCGACATCCCCCCGCCGCACCCGCCGGAGGAAGGGCCGCGCACGCCCCGCACCCTCGGCGCACTCGCCTCGGACGCGCTCGGCCTGACCCTGTCGGCGGCCACCCGGATCCTGCCGTTCACCCCGGTCCCCGCCGAGGTGGCCGGGGTGCTCGCCGCCGTCGACCTGCACCCGAAGCTGCACGCCCTGGCCGGTCGAGGGCTGCGCGCCGATCCCCGCGCCGAACTGCTCTTCCCGCTCGCCGAGGCGGTCGTCCAGGGACTGACCGGCGGCTGGACCGGGATCGTGCTGGACGGTACCCAGCGGATCGTGCGGTGGGGCGAGGCGCACGCCCAGCTCGTGGCCTGGACGAAGGCCGAGCCCCGGCTCACCGGCGACCCGGAACGGGCCGTCGCCCGGGCGCCCACGGCCGGGCGGCCGAACCCGAAGCCGGACGGACTCGTCGAGCGGTTCGCCGAACGGATGTTGGCAGCGGGGGCGGCGGCCGGCGCGGCGGCGGTTCCTGTGGTCGGCCGTAAACGGGCCGCCGCGGTGGCGCTGTCCAGCCTGCCCAAGGCCCCGGGCAGCGGCCGCGAGGGGTACGCGGCCCAGCTCGGCCGGATGCTCGCCCGGCGCGGCGTGATCGCCATGGACCGCAGCGTGCTGCGGGAACTGGACCGGATCGACACGGTGGTGCTGGACGCCGCAGTGCTCGGCTCGGACCGGGGTGTGCTGGCCGATCTGGCCCCGCTGTCCGGGGCGGACACCGGGCAGGTGGCGGCCCGCGCCTTCGCCCTCTTCGACCCTGCCGCTCCGGACCGGGTGTGGGAGGCGGACGGGTGGCGGCTCGGCCCGCTGGACGGGCTCGACGCCACCGACCCGGGCGACACCGACGACAGCCGGCGGATGCGGGCGGACGGGGGCACCCTGCTCGGCCTCGCCGAGGGGGACCGTCTCGCCGCCCTGCTCCGGGTGGAGCCCGAACCCGCCCCGGCCATGGCCGCGCTGCCGACCGCCTCCCGGCTGGCCGGCCTGCGCCTGGTGGTGGCCGGCGACGACGACGGCCGGTACGCCTTCGCGGACGCCGTGCTGCCCGGCGGCGCCCGGATCGCCGAGACCGTCCGCCGGTTGCAACGCGACGGCGCGGTGGTGATGCTGCTCTCCGCCGACCGGGCGGCGCTGGGCGCGGCCGACTGTGGGCTGGGGCTGGCCGGCCCGGAGGATCTGCCGCCCTGGGGCGCGCACCTGCTGGTCGGCACCGACCTGCGGATCGCCGCGCTGATCATCGAGGCGGCCGGGGTGGCCCGCCGAATGACCGAGCAGAACATCCGGCTGTCCATGGCCGGCACCGGCCTGGCCGCGCTGGGGGCGTTCACGGCCGATCCCCGACGGCTGCCGAGACGGTCGCTGAACACCGTCAACGGGACCGCCGCCCTGGCCTTCCTGCACGGGGTGTGGCGGGCGGGTCGGCTGCGGGACCGCGCCGACTCCCCGGTCCCGGCCGTGACCGCCTGGCACCTCATGCCGGCCGACGCCGTGCTCCGCCAGCTCGACACCGACGTCGACGGCCTGGACTCCGCCGAGGCGGAGCACCGCTCCGGTGGCGGGACCGGGGAGGGGACCGGCCCGTCCGGGCTGCTCCACGCCTTCGTCGACGAGTTGGCCAACCCGCTCACGCCGGTGCTCGCCGCCGGCGCGGTGCTCTCCGCGAGCTTCGGCTCGCTGGTCGACGCAGCCCTCGTCGGCGGGGTGGTGGCCGGATCGGCCCTGGTCGGGGCGGTGCACCAGCGCAACACCGAGCGGGCGCTGGCCGAGCTGCTGTCCCGCTCGGCGGTCACCGCCCGGGTCCGCCGGGACGGCGAGGAACGGCCGGTACCCGCCGACGACCTGGTCCCGGGGGATGTGATCGTGCTCGGGCCCGGCGATGCCGTACCGGCGGACTGCCGGATGCTGGCGACGGACGGCCTGGAGGCCGACGAGTCGTCGCTGACCGGCGAGTCGCTGCCGGTGGGGAAGACCGCCGACCCGGTGGTCGCCGCCGCCGTCGCGGACCGGCGCTCCATGCTGTACGAGGGCACCACGATCGCCACCGGTCACGGCACCGCCGTGGTGGTGGCCACCGGCGCGGGCACCGAGGCCGGGCGGAGCCTGGCGCTGGCCCGGCAGTCGCCCCCGGCCAGCGGGGTGGAGGCCCGGCTCGGCCGGCTGACGCGCTCGGCGATCCCGCTGGCCGCCGGCTCGGCGGTGGCGGTGGCCGGGGCGGGACTGCTGCGCGGCGTACCCCTGGCGGAGACGGCGGCGACCGCCGCGAACCTGGCCGTGGCGTCGGTGCCGGAGGGGCTTCCGTTCCTGGTCAGCGCCGCCCAGCTCGCCGCGGCCCGACGGCTGGCCGAGCACGGCGCGCTGGTCCGCAACCCGCGCACGATCGAGGCGCTGGGCCGCGTCGACGTGCTCTGCTTCGACAAGACCGGCACCCTCACCGAGGGCCAGTTGCTGCTCGCCGGCGTGGGCGACGGCGGCGGCACCCGGTACGCCCCGCCGAACCGGCTGGACGATCCGCTGCGGCTGACCCTGGCCGCCGCGCTGCGAGCCACCCCGGCCGGCGACCCGGACGAGCTGCCACAGCAGACCGACCGGGCGGTCCGCCGGGGGGCCGGGGCGGCGGGGGTCGACGAGCGGGCCGGCGCGGACGGCTGGCTGGCGGCGGGCGGCCTGCCTTTCGAGCCGTCCCGCGGCTACCACGCCACGGTCGGCAGAACCGGCGACGGCCTGCTGCTCAGCGTCAAGGGCGCGCCGGAGACCGTGGTGCCGCGGTGCGCCGACCGGCGTACCGCCGACGGTGGCGACGCACCGCTTGACGACGCCGGCCGGGACGAGCTGCACCGGATGCTCGCCGACCGGGCCGGTGCCGGGCACCGCATCCTGGCCGTCGCCGAGCGGCGGGTCGCCGGGGAGACGGTCACCGACGAGCAGGTCGACGACCTGGTCTTCGTCGGCTTCCTGGCGCTCGCCGACGGAGTACGCGAGTCGGCCGCGCCCGCCGTCCGCCGGATCCGACAGGCCGGGGTGCACACCATCATGATCACCGGTGACCATCCGGCGACCGCCTCTGCGATCGCGTCGACCATCAGCCCCGACCACGGCGAGCAGCGGGTGGCGACCGGCACGGAGCTGGACCGGCTCGACGACGACGCGCTCGCCGAGCGGCTCGCCCGCACCGACGTGGTGGCCCGCTGCACCCCCGCCCACAAGGTCCGGATCATTCAGGCGTTGCAGAAGTGCGGCCGGACCGTGGCGATGACCGGGGACGGGGCCAACGACGCCCCGGCGATCCGGCTGGCCGACGTCGGCATCGCCCTCGGCCAGCGCGGCACCCCCGCCGCGCGGGCCGCCGCCGACCTGGTGGTGACCGACGACCGGCTGGAGACGATCATCGCCACCCTGGTGGAGGGGCGGGCCATGTGGTCGTCGGTCCGGCACGCGCTGAGCATCCTGGTCGGCGGCAACCTCGGCGAGATCGCGTTCAGCGTGCTGAGCGCGGCCAGCACCGGCCGTTCGGCGCTCACCGGGCGGCAACTGCTCCTGGTCAACCTGCTCACCGACCTCGCGCCGGCGCTGGCCATCGCGGTCCGGCCGCCCGGCTCCGACCACGCCGACCACCTGCTGCGGGAGGGCCCGGACACCTCGCTCGGCGCGACCCTCAACCGGGAGATCGCGCTGCGCGCGGCATCCACCACGCTGGGCGCGACGGTGGGCTGGACGCTCGCCCGGTACACCGGACGGCAGCGCCGGGCCGGCACGGTCGCACTCGCCTCGCTGATCGGCACCCAGCTCGGGCAGACCGTGCTCGCCGGCGGGACCAGCCCGGCGGTGCTCGCCTCGACCGCCGCGTCGGTCGGGGCACTGGTCTTCGTGGTGCAGACCCCGGGGGTCAGCCAGTTCTTCGGCTGCACCCCGCTCGGGCCGGTCGGCTGGAGCATCGCCGCCGGCTCGGCGCTCGGCGCCACCCTGGCCAACGGCACCCTCACCCGCCTGCTCAACAGCGAGGAGGGTGCCCCGGCCGACACCGGAGGGGCGGACGTGCCCGGTGGCGAGAGTGCTCCCTCCGACAGGTGAGGACGGATGGCGCACGTGGCCGCCGGCCGGCCGTTGGTCTCGTGCCGCACCAACCCGCCCGGGTCCGTCACCCGCGACCCGTGACCCGCCTGAGCACCGCGCGTCAGCCGCCCTGGTGCCAGGTCGCGGCCGCCCGGCCCAGCCGGTCGTTGATCGCCCGGCCCACGCCGACGTCCGGGACCCGCTCCGCGACGATCTCGGTCACCCCGGCCGCGTCGAGCCGGTGCAGCGCGTCGAAGAGTCGGGCCGCCGCCACCGTCAGGTCCCCCGCAGGCGACAGCACCTCGACCGCCGCCCAGTCACCGCCCGCCGGGCGCTCCCGGAAGGCCAGCAGCCCTCGCCGGCCGCCGTCGCCGGCCGCCGACTCCGCCGCCCCGACCACCCGCAACGGGGTACGCGGGGCGTAGTGCGCGGCCAACGTGCCGGGCGCCACCGGCTGGCCGGAGCTGCCCGACCGTACGGTCACCGGCCCGACCGCCTCGACCAGGGCCTCCAACGGCAGCGCGCCGAGCCGGAGCACCACCGGGTGCCCGCCCCGGGCGTCCACGATGGTGGACTCGATTCCGCACCGGGTCGGCCCGCCGTCGAGCACCACGTCCACCGCCGCGCCCAGCCCGGCCACCACGTGCTCGGCCCGGGTGGGGCTGAGCTGACCGAACCGGTTGGCGCTGGGCGCGGCCACCGGCACCCCGGCCGCGGCGATCAACGCCCGGGCGGACGGCTCGTCCGGCACCCGGACGGCCATCGTCTCCAGCCCCGACGTGACGATCGGAGGGATCGCGGCTGGCCGGTCCACGATCAACGTCAGCGGACCCGGCCAGAACCGTTCGGCCAGCGCCTCCACCGCCGCCGGCACCCGCCCCACCAGACCGGCCAGGTCGGCCGCGTCGGCCAGGTGGGTGATCAGCGGATCGAAGCTCGGCCGCTGCTTAGCCTCGAAGATCCGGGCCACCGCGCGGGCGTCCAGGGCGTCGGCACCCAGTCCGTAGACGGTCTCGGTGGGAAACGCCACCAGCCCTCCGGCGCGCAGGACGGAGGCGGCTTCGACGATGCCACCCTCGGCGGGCAGGACGCGCGGGGATCCGGTGCTCACGCCCCGACGCTAACCTGCCCGCCGGAAGGGCCCGGCTGGCGGGGGTGTGCCCGCCTCCGAGCCCCCCACCAGCCGCGGCTCAGTTGTCGTTGAGGAACGGGTATCCCCGGCACTCCGACTCGGCGCCAGCCTTGTACCGGCAGACAGGAAGCCGATGTACCGGTTCTCCGGCAGGTTGTAGGCCCCGCCCTCGCTGGCCCGGTGGGTGGCGCAGTTGCCCTCCCCACCCCGGCTGAAGCTGTACAGCGTCGGGCCGTACGCGTCGTCGACGCGACCCACATCTTCACCGCGTAGCCGCCGGCGTCGATGTCGATGTCGATGTCGATGTCGCAGATCTTGACGATGTCGCCGTGCTCGTCGAAGGTGGCCCGCCGCGCCCCTTCCTCGCCGCCCGGGCGCTGGACGTCCCGTCGACGGCTGTGGCAGCCTGGCCCGATGTCCCGGGTCCGGCTGGCGGTTGCCGCCGGCAGTCTCCTCCTCGTCGCCTCCTGCGGCCTGCCGTGCCTCCCGTTCCTGGACCTCTCGGCGGTGTCACTGCCCTACCAGGACCCGACCCCCGGCATGCTGGAGGAGCAGGCCGAAGAGATCGCTGCGGCCGAACACAGACTCGCCGTGTACGCAGTCGTCGCCGGCGTCCTCGCCATCCTCGGCCTGGCAGCCCTGATCTACGCCTGGAAACACAGCCGGTCTCGCAAGGGCGACCACGGCGTCCAGCTCTCAAAGCCGAGAGGATCGGCACTGCCGCCCGCCGCCGCCGACCCGGCCGACGGCCGACATCTCAACTAGGGTCGCCCACATGGCTGAGCCCTCCTACCTCGCAGCGGTTCGAGAGTCGTACGACGCGGTCGCCGAGGACTACGTCAAAATCGCGCCAGCACGGTTTTCAGAGGACGCGTTGGCACGCGGGATGCTGGCCGCGTTCGCCGAGCTCGTAAAGGCCAACGGCCGGCGGCCGGTCGCTGACCTCGGATGCGGCCCCGGCCACGTCACGGCCCACCTGGACTCCCTCGGTGTCGCCGGGTTCGGCGTTGACCTCTCTCCGAAGATGGTGGACATCGCCCGCCGGACGTACCCGACCCTGCAATTCGACGTCGGCTCCATGACCGCGCTGGACCTTCCCGACGGGCACCTCGGCGGCATCGTCGCCTGGTGGTCGGTCTTCCACACGCCTCCGGAGGACCTCCCGGTGGTGTTCGGGGAGTTCCATCGAACGCTGGCCCCAGGTGGCCTGCTGTTGGTGGGATTCCATGTCGGCGACGAGCATCTGCGCCCCGAGCGCTCCTACGGCCACCCCGTGTCCTACGACGCCTATCTGTTGCTGCCCGACGACATCGAGGAGTTGCTGCGCCGGGCCGGAATGGTCGTCACCGCGCGACTAACGCAGGAGCCCAGCCAGAGCCTCAAGAGGCCCCAAGCCTGCCTGATGGCCCGTAAATCCGAGCACTCCTAGCGCCGGCGGGATCCGGCCGGGCCTGGCCGCTGTGGTGTCTTCAGCGACCCTTCTCATTTCGTCAGTAGTATCGCCTGATACCGACTGAGATCGTCTTCGAGACTCACTCCTGGAGCGAAGACAACGACCGAGGTCTTGCTACCGGGTGGCTGCCGGGCCGGTTGTCTTCCAGGGGACGTGCGTTGGCAGCCGAACTCGGCCAGCGTAGGAGAAGCGACGGCATCGAGGCGGTATTCGCCTCGGACCTGCGTAGGGCTGTGGAGACGGCCGACATAGCCCTCTCGGGAACCACGATCCCCCTGCTACACGACTGGCGCCTGCGGGAGTGTGACTACGGGGAGCTCAACGGCCTTCCGGCCGCCGAGCTGCACGAGCGGCGCAGCCGGTATCTCGACCATCCCTACCCCGGCGGCGAGAGCTGGCGACAGGCCGTGCACCGGGTCGGTCGTTTTCTCGACGATCTGTCGCTGCGGTGGGCGGGCCGGCGAGTCCTGGTGATCGGGCACGTTGCCACTCGATGGGGCCTCGACCATTGGATCAGCGGGGCCCGGCTGGAAGACCTAGTCGACGCTGACTTCGCCTGGCGTGAGGGCTGGGAGTACCGGATGGAAGAGCGTCAAGATCCGCGAGACAGGCCTTAGCGCCGGGGCACCACAGCGCTTGCCCGATCGGCTGCCCTCGTGGGTGTCGTGGTCGGCGTCCGGGAGCCGCGTGCACTCCGGCATCCCGCATGCCCGGTCACCGGCGCTGCGACTGCGGGGTCGAACCGCAGGAGGTGCAGCGTGCGAGAAGGCCGCCGGGCGGTCACAAGATCAAAGCTGACCTGCGCCCAACTCATGCCCGTTGATCTTGTTCCGAAGAAACGCCTGTTCAGAGGCGCTAATGGTGGAGCCCAGGGGACTCGAACCCCTAACCCCTGCCTTGCAAAGGCAGTGCTCTGCCAGTTGAGCTAGGGCCCCGAGGGCGGGCGAAGCCGCCGACGGCTGAAACTGGGAGGAACGATCAGCGCAGGTCAGGGGCGGTGGTCGCCTCGTGCCACAGTGCGCGCTCATCGTTCGAAGCCTTGATCTTCCTGACCACCACGGCGGCCACGCCGACAACGCCGGCCAGAATCAGAAGCTTCTTGAACATGGGGCGACCCCTTGCGCTCGACAGCCGTCGGAACCATGTGCGGTGGGGCTAGCTGGAATCGAACCAGCGACCTCAGAGTTATCAGCTCTGCGCTCTAACCGACTGAGCTATAGCCCCGCGTGGCGACGGCCAAGGTTAACGCATCCGCCCGCCGCGCCCCAAATCGGGGGCCGGTGATCGGTCCGTGCTCGCCGTACCCCCTGAAACTACCCGGACGCACGACGCCGGGGCGCGCGCTTTACGCGGCGCGCCCCGGCGTCGGATGCGATCAGTCCCGCTCGGCGAGCGTCAGCTCGATCCCGCCGACCAGGTCGGCGCAGACGTTGTAGACGAACGCGCCGAGGGTGGCGAGCGCGGTGAACAGGACGACGTTGACCAGACCGATCAGGGCGGAGCTGAGGATCACGCCCTTGGCGGTGATCTGGAAGCCGCTGGTGCTCTGCCCGCCGGCGTTGACCAGGTCGCTCAGGCTCTCGTTGACGCTCTGGAACACGCCCATCGCATCCAGCGCCAGGTAGAGAACCGAGGTGGCGACGACCACCACGATGAAGAGCACCACGGAGACGGCGAAGGCGAACTTCATCACGGACCAGGGGTCGATCCGCTTCAGGTTCAGCCGGGCCCGCCGCGGCCCGCGGGACGCGGCGGAGCTGACCGAGGTACGCGCGGCACGTACCGCTTCACCGACCCGGGCGGCCCCGACGGCCGAGGCCGACGACCCGGCGACCCCCGGCGGCAGCCCCCCGCCGTTGGCGGGGCGACCCCCCGCGCCCGGACGGGTGCCGTCCGGGCGCGGATTTGTCGTGCCGCCACCGACGCGCGGCAGCGTGCCGGTGGCGGCACTGCCAGTCGACTGGCCGCTTCCTGTCCGGATCGGCGCTGTCGCCCCCGGGCGGGCGGCGTTCCCCGTCCCCGCGGCCGGAGCGGCCGGAACAGCCGGAGCAGCCGCGGAGGTGGGCGCGTCGATGCCCGATGTCTCCGCCTTGTCACCGGCCCCCGAGTCGTCGCCGGGTGTCTCCGGTGGCGGTGCCATACCGGGAGCCCGGGTGAACTTCGGGGCAGGCGCGTCGGCGGGGACCGTCGCCCGGCCCACGGCCGCGCGGCCGGTCGCTGGTGCGCCGCCCTTCGCGGCGGCCTCCTCGTCGACCGGGTTGGCCGAGGTCCCCTTGTTCCCCGACTTCGCCTGTGTCTCCGTCATCAACTAGTCCTGTTCGTCAGGCTCGTCGGCATTGCGAGCAATCGCCACGATAGTCACGCCGTCCGGGAGGTCCATCAGCTTGACCCCCATTGTGTTCCGGTCACGCGTACGGCGTACAGGCTTCACCGGAGTCCGGATGACGCCACCGTTGCTGGTGATCGCGAACAGCTCGTCGTCCGGGTCGATCACCACAGCGCCGACCAGACCACCGCGTCGCTCGGTGATCTTCGCAGTCAGCACGCCCTTACCTCCCCGGCCCTGGACCGGGTATTCCTCGATCGGGGTACGTTTCGCGTATCCCCCGTTCGTGGCCACCAGCACGTCCAGCCCCTCGCGGACGACCTCCATCGCGAGCAGGACGTCGTCGTCGGTGAACCGCATGCCGATCACGCCCGACGTGGCCCGGCCCATCGGGCGCAGTGCCTCGTCGGTGGCGTTGAAGCGGATCGCCTGGGCGTTCTTGGAGACCAGCAGCAGGTCGTCGGACGGGGCGACGAGGGCAGCACCGACCAGCTCGTCCTCATCGCGCAGGTTGATCGCGATGACTCCGCCGGAACGGTTGGAGTCGAACTCCTCGAGCCGCGTCTTCTTCACCAGGCCGTTCTTCGTGGCCAGTACCAGGTAGGGCGCCACCTGGTAATTCGGGATTTCGATGATCTGCGCGATCTGCTCGTCCGGTTGGAACGCGAGCAGATTGGCCACGTGCTGGCCCTTGGCTACCCTACTGGCTTCCGGAAGCTCGTACGCCTTGGCCCGGTACACCCGGCCCTTGTTCGTGAAGAACAGCATCCAGTCGTGCGTGGAGCAGACGAAGAAGTGGCTGACGATGTCGTCCTGCCGCAGCGTAGCCCCGCTGACGCCCTTACCGCCGCGCCGCTGCGAGCGGTACAGATCGACCTTGGTCCGCTTGGCGTACCCGGTGCGGGTGATGGTGACCACCACGTCCTCGCGGGCGATCAGGTCCTCCATGGAGACCTCGCCGTCGAACGGCATGATCTTCGTCCGCCGCTCGTCGCCCCACTTCGCGACGATCTCGCCGAGCTCCTCCGAGACGATCCGCCGCTGCCGCTCCGGCTTGGCCAGGATGTCCTTGAGGTCGGCGATCTCGATCTCGAGCTTGGCCAGGTCGTCGAGGATGCGCTGCCGCTCCAGGGCGGCGAGCCGGCGCAGCTGCATGTCCAGGATCGCGGTGGCCTGGATCTCGTCGATCTCCAGCAGCCGGATCAGGCCCTGCCGGGCGTCCTCCACCGTGGGCGAGCGCCGGATCAGGGCGATCACCTCGTCGAGCGCGTCCAGCGCCTTGGACAGACCACGCAGGATGTGCGCCCGCTCCTCGGCCTTGCGCAGCCGGAACGCGGCCCGCCGCCGAATCACCTCGATCTGGTGCTCGACGTAGTAGCGCAGGAACTGGGCCAGGTTCAGCGTGCGCGGCACGCCGTCGACCAGCGCCAGCATGTTGGCGCCGAAGGTCTCCTGGAGCTGGGTGTGCTTGTAGAGGTTGTTGAGCACCACCTTGGCGACCGCGTCGCGCTTGAGCACGAGCACGATCCGCATGCCGGTACGCCCGGAGGACTCGTCCCGGATGTCGGCGATGCCGGCGAGCTTGCCTTCCTTGATCAGCTCGGCGATCCGCTCGGCCAGGTTGTCCGGGTTGACCTGGTAGGGCAGCTCGCTGACCACCAGGCAGGGCCGACCCCGCTTGTCCTCCTCGACCTCCACCACGGCCCGCATCCGGATCGAGCCCCGACCCGTCCGGTACGCGTCCTGGATGGCCTGGGTGCCGACGATCAGGCCGTAGGTGGGGAAGTCCGGGCCCTTGACGATCTCGATGAGCGCGTCGAGGGTGGTGGCCTCGTCGACCTCCGGGTTCTCCAGACACCACTGCACCGCCGCGCCGATCTCGCGCAGGTTGTGCGGCGGGATCTTGGTGGCCATGCCGACCGCGATGCCCTCGGAGCCGTTGATCAGCAGGTTCGGGATCCGCGACGGCAGGATGGTGGGCTCCTTGGCCCGGCCGTCGTAGTTGTCCTGGAGGTCGACGGTGTCCTCGTCGATGTCCCGCAGCATCTCCATCGCCAGCGGGTCGAGCTTGCACTCGGTGTAGCGCATCGCCGCAGCCGGATCATTGCCGGGCGAGCCGAAGTTGCCGTTGCCGTCGACGAGCGGGTACCGCAGCGACCAGGGCTGCGCCATCCGGACCAGCGCGTCGTAGATGGCCGAGTCGCCGTGCGGGTGGAACTGGCCCATCACGTCGCCGACGACCCGGGAGCACTTGACGTAGCCGCGGTCCGGCCGGTAGCCGGAGTCGAACATGGCGTAGAGGATCTTGCGGTGGACCGGCTTGAGCCCGTCCCGGACGTCCGGCAGCGCCCGCCCGACGATGACGCTCATCGCGTAGTCGAGGTAGGAGCGCTGCATCTCCACCTCGAGCCCTACCGGCTCGATGCGGTCATGCGCCACGACTGCGGCGGCAGCGGTCTCGGGGACCTCGGGCTCGCTCGGGGTGGACTCGGGGGAATCGGTCACTGTTAACCCTTATCAGAATCAGAGTCGGTTTCGTGCTGTGGATAACCGCTGTGGAAACCGGCCAGGCTGTGGATAAACCTGTGGACCGGGCGGGCCGCCCGTGGACGACAGGGGCGGCCCGCCCGGTCCGTCAGATGTCCAGGAAGCGGACGTCCTTGGCGTTGCGCTGGATGAACGAGCGACGCGCCTCGACGTTCTCGCCCATCAGCACGCTGAACAGCTCGTCCGCGGTCGCCGCGTCGTCGAGCGTGACCTGGCGCAGGGTGCGGGTGCCCGGGTTCATCGTGGTCTCCCAGAGCTCGGGATAGTTCATCTCGCCGAGACCCTTGAACCGCTGGATGTCGTCCGGCTTGGCGTTCGGCTTCTTCTGCTGGCGCAGCCTGATCAGCCCGTCCCGCTCCCGGTCCGAGTACGCGTACTGCGCGTCGTCGCCCTTCTTGTTCCACTTGATCTTGTAGAGCGGCGGGGCAGCCAGGTAGACGTGGCCCAGCTCGACCAGCGGCCGCATGAAGCGGAACAGCAGGGTGAGCAGCAGCGTCTGGATGTGCTGGCCGTCCACGTCGGCGTCGGCCATCAGCACGGTCTTGTGGTACCGCAGCTTCTCGATGTCGAAGTCGTCGTGGATGCCGGTGCCCAGCGCGGTGATCAGCGCCTGGACCTCGGTGTTCTTCAGCACCCGGTCGATCCGGGCCTTCTCCACGTTGAGGATCTTGCCGCGGATCGGCAGGATCGCCTGGGTGCGCGGGTCCCGGCCCTGCTTGGCCGAGCCGCCCGCCGAGTCGCCCTCGACGATGAACACCTCGGACTCGCGCGGGTCGGTGGACTGGCAGTCGGCCAACTTGCCCGGCATCGAGCCGGACTCCAGCAGCGACTTGCGGCGGGCCAGCTTGCGGGCCTGCTGCGCGGCGATCCGGGCCCGGGCCGCCTGGGACGCCTTGGTGATGATCATCTTGGCCTCGGCCGGGTTGCGGTCGAACCAGTCGACCAGCCGGTCGTTGCAGACCCGCTGCACGAAGCTCTTCACCGGGGTGTTGCCGAGCTTGGTCTTGGTCTGGCCCTCGAACTGCGGGTTCGCCAGCTTGACCGAGATGATCGCGGCCAGGCCCTCCCGGATGTCCTCGCCGGAGAGCTTCTCGTCGCCCTTGAGCAGCTTCTTGTCCGTGCCGTAGCGGTTGACCACGCCGGTCAGCGCGGACCGGAAGCCCTCCTCGTGGGTGCCACCCTCGTGCGTGTTGATCGTGTTGGCGAAGGTGTAGACCGACTCGCCGTACGATTCGTTCCACTGCATGGCGATCTCGAGCGACATGCCCTCCTCCTCGGCACCGAACTCGACCACCGTCTTGTGGATCGGGGTCTTCGAGGCGTTGAGGTGTCGGACGAAGTCGGCGATGCCGCCCTTGTAGCAGAAGGTGACCTCGCGCGGCTTGCCCTCCTCGCCCTCCTGGACCCGCTCGTCGAGCAGGTGGATGGTGAGGCCGCGGTTGAGGAAGGCCATCTCCTGGATGCGGCGGTAGATGGTCTGGAAGTCGAAGTCGACGGTCTCGAACACGTCGGGGTCGGGCCAGAACGTGACCGTGGAACCGGTGCGGTCGGTGGTCTCACCCTTGTCCAACGGGCCCGGCTTGGAGTTGGTGTACTTCTGCCGCCAGACGAAGCCGGACTTGTGGATCTCCACCGCCATCCGGCTGGAGAGGGCGTTGACGACGGACACGCCGACGCCGTGCAGACCGCCGGACACGGCGTACGCCTTGCCGTCGAACTTGCCGCCGGCGTGCAGCACGGTCAACGCCACCTCGACGCCCGGCTTCTTCAACTTGGGGTGCAGGTCGACCGGGAAGCCCCGGCCGTTGTCGGTGACCTGGACCCCGCCGTCGGCCAGCAGCACCACGTCGATGGTGTCGCAGTGTCCGGCCAGCGCCTCGTCGACGGCGTTGTCGACGACCTCCCACACCAGGTGGTGCAGACCGCGCTCACCGGTCGACCCGATGTACATGCCGGGCCGCTTACGGACCGCCTCCAGCCCTTCGAGGACGGTGATCGACTCGGCGCCGTACTCCTGCTTGTCCTGCGCTGCCACCCTCGGCCACTTTCTCGCGCCCCCGAGCCGCAAGCGGCGCGTCGGACGCGGGTTCGGCGGACAGGACGCGACGTCGGCGCGCGGACCGAGACCGGTGGAAACCGGGGTACGGGCCGGAACGCCGGTCGCCGCGGTTGCCCGCGGATCGCGATCGGCTCGACCCGACGTGGGACAATGATCTCGGACCTTTGGTGGGCCCGCGTCCGTCGCTCCGTGTCGGGTCTTCGTCTCGCCTCAATCTTACTGTGCGCGGACGACAGAACCGCCACTCGGCACCCCTTTCGCGGCGGCTGAGACCTCCGTAGCCGGCCGAACCGCGCCACCCGCGACTCCCCCTACACGCCAAGCCCGGATCGGCGGGCGGCGTCGCCGCCGATCGGGCCGGGACGTTCAGGGGTCGGGGTCGCGGCGGGGCCCGTGACGGGCGTAAGTTTGCGTCGCCCAGCGTGGCTGGTCTTGATCTTTTCCGGTCGGAACCGGACGATCGACCCGAACGATCCGACACGTGCTCTCAAGGGGTGACGCTAGATGGGGCTGGACAACGTCGCGGTGCACTGGCCGCGGACCGGCCGCTTCTACGACCCGGTCGCACCGGCCGAGTTCGTTGATTTCGGCGAGATCGTCGACCTGCCGCGGATCTCCGCGCCGACGGCGGCCCTCGCGGAACACATCGCCAAGACCGGGACCGTCCGGGCCACCGCGTACACCGAGCTGGTCGACCTCCTGCTCGGGCTGGAAAATGTGCTCTACGCCACGGACGCCGCCGCCGAGGACGAGGACCCGGTGATCGACCCGGACGGCTGCGCCTGGGTCGCCGGCGGAGTCGAGCGCTTCGTGGCCGGGCACCGCCCCCACGGGGAGACGGTCGACTTCGACTCGGTGAGCACCGTGCTGCGCGGCCTGCTCGCCGACGGCCGCCTCGCCGAACAGCAGCTGCGCTGGCTGGGCAGCCGGCTGGACGCGCTGCGCGACGACAACGGCGACCCACCGCAGTGGGACTTCACCTGCGCCGAGCTGGGCGTGCTGGCGGCCTTCTACCGCCGCTGCGCCGACCGCGGCTTCGCGGTCTACGCCGACGCTTGACCGGGGTTCGCCCCGCCCGCGCCGGCCCGGTTCGTCGCCACGATCACCCGGGTCAGGACGGCGTGCAGGTCCCGCAGCTCCTCGATCGGCATCCCGAGCCGCCGCACGATCGCCGGCGGGATCTCCTCGGCGCGGGCACGCAGCGCCTGACCGCCGGCGGTGAGCGTCACGGCCAGGCTGCGCTCGTCGGCGGGGTCGCGCTCCCGCCGGACGTACCCGTTGGCCTCCAGTCGCTTGAGCAGCGGTGACAGCGTCCCCGGGTCGAGCTGCAGCAGGCGGCTGAGCTCCCGTACGGAAAGCGGCGCGTGCTGCCACAGCGCGAGCATGACCAGGTACTGCGGGTGGGTCAGTCCCATCGGCTCCAGCAGCGGGCGATAGACGGCGACCACGCCGCGCGCCGCCACGGACAGCGCGAAGCACACCTGCTCCTCCAGGGCCAGGGGGTTGCCCTCAAGCTGGTCGGACACCTCGGCCTCCTCGTCGTCGCCGTTGCGATCCTAGCAACGATTGGTGTACCAATTATTGGTACACGAATTGTTTTCGGGCGCGGTGCGGGAGAGGCCAGGCGGATGAGCGACGACAAGCAGGTGGGCGACTCCTCGGGCGGGGGCGGCCGCCTCATGGGCTGGGTGTTCCGCAACCTCGCCGGCCCTTCCCAGGTGCAGGGAGCGGTGCAGGGCGGCTCGCGTCATGCCCGGGAGGCGTGGAAGCAGGACCTGGAGAGGCGTAAGCAGTGGAGCCGTGAGCAGCGGGAGCGCAAGCGCGCCGAGCGAGAGGCCCAGCGCCCCGGCCACTGACCGTCAGCCGTAGGTGTCGCGTGGGCCCCGCCCCCGGACCCTGCGCGGCCCACGCGACCAGGACGGCGCAGCCGGGCCGTGAATGTGCAGCTTGCGCACCACGTTGTGGCCCACCTCGCTGGCGATCTTCTTCAGCAGGGAACCGGCGAGCAGCCGCAGCTGGGTCGCCCACGCGGTGGACCGGGCCTCCACGGTCAGCTCGCCGTTCTCCAGCTTCACCGGGCGGCTGTTCTGGGCCACCTCGGAGCCGACCACTCGTTCCCACGCGCCGAAGACCGTCGCCTCGGCGGCCGGCTGCTCCCAGCCGCGCGCCTTGACCAGCCGGTTGAGCACCGCGCCCAGCGGCTGCGGATCGCGCGGATCCGGCCCCGGCCCCGAGTAGCCGCGCAGCCGCCGACCGCCCTCGCCGTCGCCGGACACCACGCTGCGCCGGCGGGTCCGGGCCGCCGAGTCGCGGCGGGCCTTCGCGGCGTCCAGCACCGCCCGAGCCAGCTCCGGCCCCGACCCACCCCCGTCGGGTACGTCTTTACCACCGCCACCGCCACCGGCCGCCGCGCCGTCGGGCCGACCGGCACTGTCGGCCGCCGCGCCGGTCGGGGTACGTCCCGGGGCCGACGGCCCGAGGCGGGCCGGTGGTAGTTCCCGCTCAGCCGACACGACGCACAGTCCCCTCGCCGACCTGGTACCGGGCGCCCCGCAGGCCGGCCGGCACGTCGTCGTCCACGGCGCAGGTCACCAGCACCTGGCTGGCCCCGCCGACCAGCTCCGCCAGCCGCTCCCGGCGACCCGCGTCCAACTCGGCGAAGACGTCGTCGAGCACCAGTACCGGCTCGATGCCGTCGGAACGGAGCAGGTCGTACCCGGCCAGCCGCAGCGCCAGCGCGAACGACCAGGACTCGCCGTGGCTGGCGTACCCCTTCGCGGGGAGCGGGCCGAGGGTGAGCACCAGATCGTCGCGGTGCGGGCCGACCAGGGTGGTGCCCCGCTCGACCTCGGCCGACCGGGACTCGGCCAGGGCCGCCGTCAACGCCTCGACGAGCGCCGCCCGGTCCGGCGTCGGGTCGGTCAGCTCCACCGACGGCCGGTACGCGACACCGGCCGCGCCCCGGCCCGCCGCCACCGTGTCGTACGCCTTGGTGACGTGCGGGCCGAGCGCGGCGACCAGCTCCAGCCGGCCGGCGAGCAGTTCGGCGCCGTGCCGGGCCAGGTGGGTGTCCCAGACCGCGAGGGTGGACAGGTCCCCGCCCCGCGATCCGCCGGTCTTGCGGGCCAGGTACGCGGTACGCAGAAGGGCGTTGCGCTGCTTGACCACCCGCTCGTAGTCGGCGCGCACCCCGGCGTACCGGGGCTGGCGGTTGACCAGCAGGTCGTCGAGGTAGCGGCGGCGCTCGGCCGGGTCACCGCGGACGAGTTCCAGGTCCTCCGGAGCGAACAGCACCAGCCGCAGCGCGCCGAGGACGTCGCGGGCCCGCCGGGCCGGAGAGCGCCCCAACCGGGCCCGGTTGGCCTTGCCCGGGACGATCTCCAGCTCGATCAGCAGCTCGCGCCCGTCGTGCACCACAGCGCACCGGATCACCGCAGAGGACGCCCCCATCCGGACCAGGGGGGCGTCCGTGGCGACCCGGTGCGAGTCCAGGGTCGCCACGTAGCCCAGCGCCTCGGCCAGGTTGGTCTTGCCGACGCCGTTGGCGCCGGTCAGGACGTTCGGACCCGGCTCCAGATCGACGCCGACCCGCTCGTACGAGCGGAAGTCGACCAGTTCGAGCCGGCGGACGTACACAGGTTGTGGATACCGCTCAGCGCTTGTGGACGGCGTGGCCGCCGAACTGCTGGCGCAGCGCGGCGACGGCCTTCATCGCGGGCGAGTCGTCCTGCCGGGAGGCGAACCGGGCGAACAGCGACGCGGTGATGACGTTCAGCGGCACGCCCAGCCGGACTGCCTCGTCGACCGTCCACCGGCCCTCGCCCGTGTCCTCGGTGTAGCCGCTCAGCTCGGCCAGCTCCGGGTCCTCGTCGAGGGCCCGGTCGAGCAGGTCGAGCAGCCAGGAGCGGACGACGGTGCCCTCGCGCCAGGACTTGAACACGCCCGGCACGTTGGTCACGATCTCCGACTTGGCGAGCAGCTCGTAGCCCTCGGCGTAGGCGTGCATCAGGCCGTACTCGATGCCGTTGTGCACCATCTTGGCGTAGTGGCCGGCACCGACCGGGCCGGCGTGCACGAAGCCGAACTCCCCGGCCGGCTTGAGCGCCTCGAAGATCGGCAGCAGCCGGTCGACGTGCTCCTGCGCGCCGCCGACCATCAGGCCGTACCCGTTCTGCTTGCCCCAGACGCCGCCGGAGACGCCGACGTCGAGGTAGCCGATGCCCTGCTCGGCGAGACGCTCGGCGCGGGGCGCGTCGTCGCTGAACCGGGAGTTGCCGCCGTCGATGATGATGTCGCCCGCACCGAGCACGCCGGCGAGGTCGTCGATGGTCGTGTCGGTGACGCCGGCCGGGACCATCACCCAGACGGCGCGGGGCGCGTCGAGCTTGTCGACCAGCTCGGCCAGGCTCGCGGCGTCGCTCAGCTCCGCGTTGCGGTCGTAACCGACCACCTCGTGCCCGGCGGCGCGCAACCGCTCACGCATGTTGCCGCCCATCCGGCCGAGTCCTACCAGGCCGAGCTGCATCTGTTCCTACCTCCGCTGCGTCTGGATCAAGGGGTGTGCGATCAGCGGGAGACGCGGATCGGCATGATCAGGTACCGGTACCCCGAGATGACCTCACCGTCCTCGCCTGCGGGGGAAATCACCGCCGGCTTGAACGCGTCGACGAACGTGAGCAGCGCGAACTGGGCGCCCAGGTTGTTCAGGCCATCGATCAGGTACTGCGGGTTGAAGCCGATGGTCAGCGCCTCACCGGTGAAGGTGGCGTCCATGGCCTCGCTGGCCCGGGCCTCCTCGGTGCCGCCGGCCTCGACGACGAGCCCGTCGGAGCTGAAGCTGAGCAGCACCGGGGTGGTGCGCTCGGCGACCAGGGCGACCCGCTTCACGACCTCGATCAGGGTGCTCACCGCCACCCTGGCCTCGGCGTTGTGGCTGCTCGGGAACAGCGAGCGGACCGGCGGGTAGTTCGCGCCGTCGAGCAGCCGGCTGGTGGTGCGCCGGGTACCGCCGGAGAAACCGATCATGCCCTCGCCGGCCGCGCCCTGGGAGAGTGCCATGGTCACCTGGCCGCCGAGCGGGCCGAGCGCCTTGGCCGTGTCGTGCAGGGTCCGCGCCGGCACGAGGGCGTTGATGCTCACCTCGGGGTCGTCCGGGTTCCACTCCATCTCGCGCAGGGCGAGGCGGTACCGGTCGGTGGCGAGCATGGCCAGGTTGCCACCGGAGAGCTCGATCCGGACGCCGGTCATCATCGGCAGGGTCTCGTCCCGGCCGGCGGCCACGGCGACCTGGGCGACGGCTGCGGCGAACGCCGCGGCGTCGACGGTGCCGGCGCTCTCCGGCATCTCCGGCAGGGCGGGGTAGTCCTCCACCGGCATGGTGGGCAGGGTGAACCGGGCACTGCCGCAGACCAGCTCGAGATGCGCGCCGACCGCGGCGATGTCGACCGGCTTGGCCGGAAGCGCCTTGGTGATCTCGGCAAGCAGCCGCCCGGAGACCAGCGCGGCACCGTCGGCGTCGCCGTGCACCTCGACGGTCACCTGGCTGGAGACCTCGTAGTCGAAGCCGGAGACCTGCAGGTTGCCGTCGGTCACCCTCAGCATCACGCCGGCCAGCACCGGCACGGAAGGCCTGCTGGGCAGGCTCTTCGCAGTCCACGCCACGGCCTCGGCGAGCGCGTCGCGCTCTACTCGGAACTTCATCAATGCCTCCGCGTCGACGTCAGCAACAACTCTCTCATGCCGACCGCTGCCTACCGTCCCGCCCGACCGTGCGGGTACCCATCGCACCTTAGGGCGCGGGGGCATCGGCTGTGCGCCCGACCCCGCGGATCGCGTCGGTGCCGGGCGGGCTGTCCCCGGCCGTTCCGAACCCGATCCACAGGAAGCCCAACGGTGATGATTGGTTTTTGTTCTCTTAGAAGAACAAACTCATCGTCTTCATCGCACCTGTGCATACTGTGGAAAACCGGCGTCTGCGCAGGCCAGACAGGTTATCCACCGGTGGATTGCCTGTGGATAACCGGGGGTACAACCGGCCCCGCGATCCACAGGCCCCCAGGACCGGCCGAGTTGTCCACCGTCGTCCACCGGTTATCCACCGGTTATCCACCGACTTTCTCCCCAGACCTGTGGACGGGCCGACCCGCCCAGGGCCCCGTCGTCCCCAGAACCTTCAACAGGAAATCCACAGGACCCTTCGGATCCGTGGACAACAACCAGCTCTGTCCCCAGGCGTCCACAGGCGTCCACAGGCTCATCCCCAGGGTTTGTCCACAGCCTGTGGGTAACTGGTGGCGGGCGGACCGTAGTTTTCCACCGACGGTGGATAACCGGCTGTGGAAAACCCGCGGCGGCTGTGGACAACGAGCGGCGGCTGTGGGCGGACACCGGCCCGATCTTGCGGGCTCGCCTCTCGCCCGGGTCGAGCCCGACCGCCCGGGACGCCCTGTGGACAACGGATCGGGCGGGTGGGATGTGTCCGGGGTCACCCGGCTCCGAACGCGCGGACGCCCGGCCGGGTCCGGCCGGGCGTCGGGTCCTCGCGCCGCGGGTAGGCGGCGGGCGTACGGCTCAGGTGGTCTGCTTGATCCGGTTGGTCAGCTCGGCGATCTGGTTGTAGAGCGAGCGGCGCTCCGCCATCTGCTGACGGATCTTCCGGTCGGCGTGCATGACGGTGGTGTGGTCCCGGCCCCCGAACGCCTGCCCGATCCGGGGCAGCGACAGGTCGGTCAGCTCGCGGCACAGGTACATGGCCACCTGGCGGGCGTTGACCAGCACCCGGGACCGGGAGTGCCCACGCAGGTCCTCCAGGCTGACCCCGAAGTAGTCGGCGGTGGAGACCATGATCTGGTCGGCGGTGATCTCGGGGCCGGCGCCGTCGGGGATGAAGTCCCGCAGCACCTCCTCGGCCAGCGACAGCTCCACGGTCGACCGGGTGAGGCTGGCGAACGCGGTGACCCGGATCAGCGCCCCCTCCAACTCCCGGATCGAGTTCGACACCCGCGAGGCGATGAACTCCAGCACGTCCGGCGGGGCGTACAGCCGCTCCTGGGCCGCCTTCTTCTGCAGGATCGCGATCCGGGTCTCCAGGTCCGGCGGCTGGATGTCGGCCAGCAGCCCCCACTCGAACCGGGTCCGCAGCCGGTCCTCCAGCGTGGCGAGCTGCTTCGGCGACCGGTCCGAGGTGATCACGATCTGCTTGTTGGCGTTGTGCAGGGTGTTGAAGGTGTGGAAGAACTCCTCCTGGGTCCGCTCGCGGTTCTCCAGGAACTGGATGTCGTCGATCAGCAGGATGTCGACATCGCGGTAGCGGCGCTGGAACGCGCTGGTCTTGTCGTCCCGCAGCGAGTTGATGAAGTCGTTGGTGAATTCCTCGGTCGAGACGTACCGGACCGAGCGGGCGTTGCCCAGCGTGGTGGCGTAGTGGCCGATGGCGTGCAGCAGGTGGGTCTTGCCCAGCCCGGAACTGCCGTAGATGAACAGCGGGTTGTACGCCTTCGCGGGCGACTCGGCCACCGCGACCGAGGCGGCGTGGGCGAACCGGTTAGACGAGCCGATGACGAACGTCTCGAACATGTACTTCGGGTTGAGCCGGTTCCCGCCGGACTCCGCACCGCCGGGCCGCCGGTCGTCCCGGCCTCCGGACCGATGATCCGCGCCACTGCGCCCCGGACCGCTGTCCGTCCCGCCGTCGCGGGGCAGCCGCTGGCCGGTCGCCGGTCCGGCGTCGCGGTAACGGGGCTCGTAGGACCGGCTGTCGGCACGCCCCTCGTAGCCGC
Source organism: Micromonospora sp. NBC_01412 (assembly GCF_045040215.1). NCBI lineage: Bacteria > Bacillati > Actinomycetota > Actinomycetes > Micromonosporales > Micromonosporaceae > Micromonospora > Micromonospora sp. NBC_01412. The sequence continues at coordinate 3,059,152 of NZ_CP109528.1, read as the reverse complement.
GCCGACCCGGCGGAGACGGTTCGGCGAAGGCGGCGCTGAACAGCGGCTCCTGGGCGTCCCGGCTGGCCGGCACCAGCCCTGGCCGGTGACCGTCGGAGCGTGCGGGGGCGTCATCCGCCGACGGGTGTTCCGACGTGCCGCGCTCCGGGTAGCCGGCGTCCTCGCGCCCGGAACCGGCCGGCCGGCCGCGATCGGCGTGGGCCTGCTCACCCCGGTCCGGGTACCCGGGGGCGGGAAAGCCGGGCTCCGGCTCGTGCCGGTCCGCTCCCGGCCCGTCGTAGCCACGGGCGTCGAAGCCGGGCGGGGCGTCGAAGCCGGAGGGCCCGTCGAAACCTGGCGGGCCGTCGGCGTCGGGGGCGCTGCGGTAGACCGTGCCCGCCGGGCGTCCGGCCGCGTCCTCGGCCACCCGAACGGTGACGGCCACCTGGATCGGCCGGCCGAGCCGCCGGGTCAGCGCCTCGGTGATGGCGGGCCGCAGCCGGGACTCGATCACGTCACGGGTGAACGCGTCCGGGACGGAGAGCAGTGCGGTGTCCTCCACGATCGCGCGGAGGCGGGTGAGCCGCAGGTACGCACGTTGCTGCGCGGAGATGATCTCATCGGCGAGCTCGTCCGTGGTCGCCGTCCACACCGCGGCAAGGTCGGTCGTACCGGCCACCGTCGTGCCACCCCCTCGCCTCTGCTCCCGACCGCCGCTGGTCCAGCCCGAACGGCTGACCGGTCGTCGTTATCCACAAGTTATCCACAGCCTGTGTGTACCGACCGATTGTGGCCTCCCGCCAAACGCGGGTCGGACCTGCCCCCTGTCTGGGTGGGCGCTGAAGCGGGTTTCACCGTGCCGAACGATTCACTACCTTGTCCGGTCTTGCCTGCCGACGCCAATCGGCTGCCGACGCCGACCGCAAACGCGCACGCTAACAGCGGGGGGCGGGGCCCATCAACCGTCGCCGCGTGGCACCCTTGTCGGTATCTGTGAAAACCACCGCTTCGGTCGCCCTCGCGGCACGGCGGGGCCGTCGTACGAGGTGTTTGACGGTCATTGTCCCCCTGCGTAGGCTGGAGCGGCTGCTCTGCCGCCCTCTGCTAGGGTGGTGCGTGCTTGCTGTCCGCGGTCGTCTTCCCCGCATGGTCGGGGTCCCACGCCCCGGGCAGCACCGATCGGGGCCACCGCCGAGGGTGGCCTGGACCACCACACGACCCCTGCGGTTCTACGCCCGGGGCGTATGAAAACGGAGAGCCTGACGTGAGCAAGCGCACCTACCAGCCGAACAACCGCCGGCGCGCGAAGACCCACGGCTTCCGGCTGCGCATGCGCACCCGGGCCGGTCGCGCCATCCTCTCGACCCGTCGCTCCAAGGGCCGCACCCGCCTGTCGGCCTGAGGCCGACCGGTCCGGTCCGGGGGACGTGGGCAGTCGTGCTGGCGGCCGCACAACGACTGCGGCGCAGCAGCGACTTCGCCGCAGCGGTCCGGGCTGGCCGTCGAGCCGGCCGAGGCGCGCTCGTCGTCCACCTGACACTGCCCGCCACACCCGACCCCACGACCGACACCTCGCCGAAGCCGGCGCGGACCCCCGGTGCGGAGGAAACCTCCGTACCGACCCGCGCCGGCTTCGTCGTGTCCAAGGCCGTCGGCCCCGCCGTGGTCCGTAACAGGGTTCGGCGTCGACTGCGGCACCTGGTCCGCGAGCGGCTGGCGGCCCTGCCGGCCGGCAGCATCCTGGTGGTACGCGCGCTGCCGGCCGCCGCCGAGGCGTCGTACGCCCGGCTCGGGGCTGACCTCGACGGGGCGCTCGCCGCCGCCCGCGCACCTCGGGGGCGGCGGTCCCGATGAACAGCGGTTCCACCGCGTCACGGCCGCCGAGCCCGGGTGCCCGGGTGCTGACCTGGCCCATCGTCGCGTACCGTCGTTGGATAAGCCCGGCCCTGCCGGCCCGCTGTCGGTTCTACCCGTCGTGCAGTGCGTACGCCCTTGAGGCGGTGTCCCGGCATGGTGCGCTCCGGGGAGTCGGCCTGACGGTCCGGCGGTTGTCGCGCTGCCACCCCTTTCACCCAGGTGGATACGACCCGGTGCCCGAGCCGGGCGGTCACCGCCGTGCCGATGTGACTGGAGCCTGAGAATTGTTCAGTCTGGACTGGATCTACTACGCGATCTCGTGGATCCTGCTGACCTGGCACTCGGCCTGGGATGCCATCGGGGTGCCGGTCGGCGCCGCGCTCGGGACGAACTGGGCCTGGATCCTGGCCATCGTCTTCCTGGTGGTCACCGTCCGGGTGATCCTGTTCCCCGTCTTCGTCAAGCAGATCAAGTCCCAGCGGGCCATGCAGTCGCTCCAGCCCAAGGTGAAGGAGCTCCAGGAGAAGCACAAGGGTGACCGGGAGACGCTCCAGAAAGAGATGATGGAGCTCTACCGGAAGGAAAAGGCCAACCCGCTCATGGGCTGCCTTCCGATGTTCCTCCAGATCCCCGTCTTCCTCGGCCTCTTCCACGTGCTGCGCCGCCTCGACCCGGCCAAGGACAACAAGACCCTCTACGGCTGGACCGTCGACCAGTTCAACAGCGCCTCCAGCGCCAAGATCTTCACCGCCCCGATCGCCGGCAAGTTCGGCTCAACCGCCGACGAGCTGGCCCGCCTCGGTGCCAACGGCACCACCGTGAAGGTGATCGCCGGCGTCCTGGTCCTGATGATGATGGGCACCACCTACCTCACCAGCCGCCAGATGATCCTCAAGACCGGCTGGGCGGAGGACCCGCAGCAGCGGATGATCCAGCGCCTGATGCTCTACGGCATCCCGCTGTCGCTGCTCGTCTCGGGTGCGATCTTCCCGATCGGTGTGATCATCTACTGGGTTACCAACAACATGTTCACCCTCGGCCAGCAGCAGTGGGTGCTGCGCAAGTACCCGCCGCCGCCCACCCAGGGCCGCACCGGTGCCCCCGCGTCCCGCGGGCCGGTCCAGCCGGCCAAGAAGACCGGCGGGCTGCTCGGCCGCAAGGCCGCCCCGGCCCCGGTCAAGCAGGCCCCGTCCGCGCCGAAGGTCGCCGGCCCCAAGCCGGGCGCCAAGCCGGTCAACCCGAAGAAGAGTGGCCCGGCCAAGCGTCAGGGCTGATCCTCCCGCTGTCCGTCGCCGGCCCGGCCGGCGACGGACAGCCACGGCCCCTGGCAGCCGCCCCCAAGGCAGGCGCCGGGTCGGAACCGCCGCGCCCCCGCGCGGACACGGGTGAGATTGGCCCGTAGAGACGTGCCCAGGGCACCGGCGATCTCCCGCCGGGCCCAGGAAACCAGCGGACCCGACGGTCCGGCCGAGCGAGTACGGAGATGAGACCGTGACCGAGACCAGCATCCCCAGCGCTGACCAGTCCGTGGACGAGGAGAGCGTACCGATCGAGGCCACCGACGACACCGAGGCGGAGGATGGCGAGGCCGGCTCGGGCACGCGGGAGAAGAAGGCGCCGGCCGAGAGCGAGCTGTTCCGGCAGAGCGAGATCGCGGCCGACTACGTCGAGGGACTGCTCGACATCCTCGACTACGACGGCGACATCGACGAGCTGGTGTCCGGTGGCCGCCCGGTCGTCGAGGTTGTCGGCGACGGGCTGCAGAACCTGGTCGGTCAGCGCGGCGCCACCGTGGAGGCGCTCCAGGAGCTGGCCCGGCTGGCGGTGTTCCGGCAGACCGGCACCCCGAGCCGGCTGCTGCTCGACGTCGGTGGCTACCGCGCCAACCGCCGCAAGGAGCTCGCCGCCGTCGCCAAGAACGCGGTGGAGAAGGTCAAGGAGTACGGCGAGCCGGTGCGGCTGGAGCCGATGTCCGCGTTCGAGCGCAAGTGCGTCCACGACGTCGTCAACGCGATGAGCGGGGTGGAGAGCGAGTCCGAGGGCGTCGAGCCGAACCGCCGCATCATCGTCCGGCCGGCGGACTGACCGGGTGACACACGACGACACCACGGCAGACGCCGTGACCGGCCCGGGTGGCACGCCGCCCGGGCCGTCGCCTGTCGGGTCCCGGCGGCTCGTCGACGGGTCGGATCCGGCTGTCGGGCCCGACGACACCGACGGGCTGGAACTCAACGAGGGGTCGACCGCGGCCGTCGGGCCGGACGGCACCGACGGGCCGGATCCGGCCGTTGCGGCGCTGCCGCCGGAGTTGGCCGAGGCGGCCAGTTCTCTCTTCGGCGAGCGGCTCGACCTCGCCGCCGCGTACGCGGAGGTGCTCGCCACCGACGGGGTGCTCCGGGGCCTGATCGGGCCGCGCGAGGCACCACGAATCTGGGAGCGGCACCTGCTGAACTGCGCCGCGGTGGCGGAGCGCATCCCGGAGGGCGCGTCGGTGCTGGACGTGGGCTCCGGCGCGGGCCTGCCCGGCCTGGTGCTCGCGATCGCGCGCCCGGACCTGACTGTGACTCTGGTCGAGCCACTGGCCCGGCGTACCTCGTTCCTCGTCGAGGTCGTGGAGCGACTGGGTCTGACGAAGACGGTCCGGGTGTTCCGGGGCCGGGCCGACGAGGCGGCGACCGGGTCCAACGGTGTCGGGCCGTTCAGTGCGGAGATCGTCACCGCGCGAGCGGTGGCCCCGCTCGACCGGCTTTCCGCCTGGTGCCTACCACTGGTGGCACCGGGCGGGCGCCTGTTGGCGATGAAGGGATCGTCCGCCGGCGACGAGATCGCCGAGCACGCCGGGGCGGTTGCCAAGCTGGGCGGGGGTGAGCCCAAGGTGCACCACTGCGGGGTCGGGGTGATCGAGCCGCCCGCAACGGTGGTGGAGATCGTCCGGGAGCGGGTCGTGAACCCGCCGCGGGTCAAGCCCGCGTCGAAGCGGACGCGCGGTGGGCGGCGCCGGGGTCGCTGATCCGACTTCCCTGCGATCCCGCCGGCTTCCCACCGCAGGCCGCGTCGTTGATAGTGATGCGGGTGCGCGGAGGCCTGAGAACCCGACGTGGACCCGCCACGCCTGTCCGCCGTAGGCTGGCCGCGCGCCGATAGTGTGGAGCGGGCGGCATCCGCGCCCCAGGGGACCCCGGCCGCCTCCGCCGGGCCGTACGCTCCGTGGTGCGACGAGCGTGACCAAGACGACGGGGTGCGGACCGACCATCCGGAGCGGGCAGGGATGACAGGTGCATGACGACGGCAGGTACGACGATCCACGGGTGACGACCGGCCGCGGAGGACACTCCGCGGCCGACCCCGTTTCACGTGAAACCGACCAGCGTGACCGGGCCGCCGATGCCCTGGGCACGGATTCGCTGCCAGCCGACCGCGATCGGGCGGTTCACCGTGACGCGCCGAGCGGCCCGGATGACACGTCGCGCTCCGTGGGAAGAGTCGGCACGGTCTACGGTGCGAGCCGCCCCGATGATGACCTGGCCGCCGCCCGAGCCGCCGCCGAACAGCGCGACAACGCCGCGCCCGTCCGGTTCGAGCCGGCACCCTCGGCCGTGGCCGCCGTTCCCCGACAACCCGCACCTCGAGCGGTGCCCGATGCGGCCTCCGGAGTCGCTGTTCCTGTCGACACGCCGGCACCGCCGGCCGGGGCCTACGGGGCCGATCCGGCGGATGCCGCGTACGTTTCACGTGAAACCCCGACGCGCGAAGAGGATGACCCACCGTTGGCTATGGAGGCTATGCGCGCCGTGCAGATCCTTAATCCGAGTGGCGAGGTCACCATGCCCCGCCCCGAGCGGACCAGGGTGATGTGCGTCGCCAACCAGAAGGGCGGCGTGGGTAAGACCACGACCACGGTGAACCTGGCGGTGGCGCTCGCCCTGCACGGAAACCGGGTTCTCGTGGTCGACCTCGACCCGCAGGGCAACGCGTCGACCGGGCTGAGCGTCCCGCACCATACGGGCGTTCCAGACGTCTACGACTGTTTGATCAACAGCGTGCCCCTGGAGGAGGTGGCCCAGGGCGTCGAGGGCATCCCCAACCTGTGGTGCGTGCCGGCCACGATCGACCTGGCCGGTGCCGAGATCGAGCTGGTGTCGGTGGTTGCCCGAGAGTCTCGCCTGGTCCGGGCAATCGCCGCCTACCCCGGCCACTTCGACTACATCTTCATCGACTGCCCGCCGTCGCTCGGCCTGCTCACCGTCAACGCGCTGGTGGCCGCGCAAGAGGTGCTGATCCCGATCCAGTGCGAGTACTACGCGCTGGAAGGGCTCAACCAGCTGATCAACAACATCAACCTGGTCCGTCAGCACCTCAACCCGAGGCTGGAGGTCTCCACCATTCTGCTCACCATGTACGACCGGCGTACCCGGCTGGCCGACGCGGTGGAGCAGGATGTCCGGAACCACTTCGGCGACAAGGTGCTCCAGGCGGTCATCCCCCGGAACGTTCGCGTCTCGGAGGCTCCGAGCTACGGCCAGTCGGTGGTGACCTACGATCCCGGTTCGCGGGGGGCGACGAGCTACTTCGAGGCCGCCCAGGAAATCGCCGAGCGTGGGGTCAAGGAGCCGGTGAGCCGGAATGCGTAGTGCGGATGAGTCGCTGGGAGGCGTCGTATGAAGAACCGTCCTCGGGGCGGTCTGGGTCGGGGGCTCGGTGCCCTGATCCCCACCGGTCCGGTCCAGCCCGCCGGAACGATGACGGCGACGCCTGAGGGCGGTGAACGCGCCGTCCAGGTTCCGCCGGCGATCGCCTCGCCCGCGGCGCCCGAACCGAAGGCGGTGCCGGAGCCGGTGGCGACTGAGCCGGTGGCCACCGAGTCCGAACCGACGGAGCCCGAGCTTCAGCTGAGCCCGGTGCCGGGCGCCCGGTTCGCCGAGATCCCGGTCGACGCGATCATGCCCAACCCGAAGCAGCCCCGCCAGGTCTTCGACGAGGAGGCGTTGGAGGAACTGAAGACCTCGATCCAGGAGGTCGGTTTCCTCCAGCCGATCGTGGTACGGGCGCTGGACGGCGAGAAGTACGAACTCGTCATGGGCGAGCGCCGGTGGCGAGCCGCGCAGGCGGTCGGTCGGGAGAACATCCCGGCGATCATCCGGGACACCCGCGACGACGCCATGCTCCGGGACGCCCTACTGGAGAACATCCATCGGGCCAACCTCAACCCCTTGGAGGAGGCCGCCGCCTACCAGCAACTGCTGGAGGAGTTCGGCGCGACCCACGAGGAGCTGGCCCGGCGGATCGGCCGCAGCCGACCGCAGATCTCCAACACCATCCGGCTGCTGAACCTGCCCGCCCCGGTGCAGCGGCGGGTCGCCGCCGGGGTTCTCTCCGCCGGTCACGCCCGTGCGCTGCTGAGCCTGGACGAGGCGGAGGCCCAGGAGCAGTTGGCGCTGCGCATCGTCGCCGAAGGGCTGTCCGTCCGGGCCACCGAGGAGATTGTCGCGCTCGCGCTGGCGGACGGGCCGGCCAAGAGCCCCGCCGCGAAGCGACGGACCAAGCCGCACGCCCCCGCCCTGACCGATCTTGCGGACCGGCTCTCCGACCGGTTCGACACCCGCGTGAAGGTGGACATCGGCCGCAGCAAGGGCAAGATCACGATCGAGTTCGCCACGGTCGACGACCTTGAGAGGATCGTCGGCATCATCGGGGTCGGCCAGGAGGAAGCCGAGGACTGATCCCGAATCGGATCCCGGCCGCGCCGTCCGTGCAGGACGACGCGGCCGGACCGTCTTCCGGCCCTTCCGCCGGAACGGGAGATGCCGGCCGCAACCCCAGGCCCCGCAAACCACCGAAGCAGGCCGGGTACGAACAGGCTTGCCGCGGCGGCTGCCGGTCGACTCGAAGTCCTGTCCCCGCCAGGAGTGCTCGGCACCGACCGGGGCGAGCTCGTGGAAATGTGGGGAGAAACCGGTGCGTGTGTCGCGCGGCTGAGCCTCGCGATGGCGGGACCTGATGGGCCGGTGAACCGGCGACGCGGGATCTCGAACGCGGATGGCCGAGCAGCCCGCTGTGCGTACTTCTGCGGGCATGGCCGGTGTGACGCGGCTCCAGGGGTGGCTTGGCTCGATCACGAGCCCCAGGGCCGGCAGGAGGCGCCCTGAGAGTAGGGGCAGTAGCGGCGCGTCGGCTCGGAACCAGTCGTGCGTGCCCGGCAGCACCGGGGCGGCGTTCCACGTGAAACGTCGGCCTTCGGCACCGGCAGGCGACCGCCAGGCGACCGCCGTCAGGTGCCCGGCCCAGGGAAGCCCAGCCGCCGAGGGCCTGCGGCCACGCCGCCATGGTGGCCCTCTCCAAGCGCGGCCTGCATGCCGCGCCGCCAACGCCCCACAGTCGTGGCTCCGGTGCCACCGGCGTGCGGGCCGAAGGACACAGGCGGGTGTGGCGGTACCCGCCCCCGCAACGCCCGTTCGATGCCGTTCCGTCCACGGCGAGCCGCCTCGCCGTGGACGGAACGGCATCGGCGCTGCCTCCGCAGGTTCGCCTGCGGGACGGAGCGACACCCGCGAGGCGGGTGCTGGTTCCACGTGAAACAGCCAGTCCTGCCTTGCGATCCGTGGCGGGCCGGCGACCGGCGAGCCACATCGGTCGACGGTGGTGCGGTGGTGCTGTGTGGCCAGGCCCGCTCGGCGGAGCGACTGGAGGCGAGCGGGGCCCGCGCCGCCGTGGTTCGGGGCCGGATAGGCCGAAGGGGCGAGACCGGGCGCGTGCGTTTGCCGAGGAGCGGGATCAGCAGCAGCAGCGCGGCCCGGGCGAGGGCAGCGCCGAGGAGCTGGGCCGAGGAGCTGGGCCGAGGAGCTGGGCCGAGGAGCTGAGCCGAGGAGCTGAGTCAGGGAACTGGGCCGGGCACCAGTGCCGGAGCGGAGATCGGGAACCAGAGCCGAGGGCCCGAGTTAGGCCCGGGAGGCTGGATTGCCGCCGTCGGTTTCACGTGGAACCAACGGGGCCGATGGGTGGGGAGCAGGGCGGGCGGGATGCATCGGCACGCCCGGCGCGGCGTGTGGAGGGCGGTGTCCAGCCGGTCCGGCCCCTGGGGCCGGACGGGTGCACCGGGCGGTGCCGTTTCCCGGGCCCGCTCGCGCCGGGGCGATGACCACCCTCGGCCTGCTGGCCACCACCGGCGTGCTGCGCGAGCTGTTCGCGGCCGTACCCGCTGCGGTGCCGGACTCTGTCCGCCGCCGGAGGCGAGGTGGCGGCATCCTGATCGGCCCTGCCACTCCCCACCGCCGACCTGGTCCCCCGGCGGAGTAGCCGGCGAGTCGGGAGGCCTGGCCGACTCGTCCAGGGTGCGCGGCTGGCCGTCGGTCAGGTCGAAGCGGAGCCGGACCACGCCCGCCTCGCGTTCGGAGAGCGTCTGGAGCATCTGCCGGAGCTGGTCCTGCGTCGGCGAGGAGGGGGCGGTGTCGACCCCGACGACAGCCCAGAACAGTCAGCGGTCCGGGACGAAGCGGATCACGGTGGGAGGCGCCCATGGCCGGCGAGGACGGAGGGGCGACCGGTCCCGAGGTAGCGTCGCGGCGGCTTGCTCCCGCGTTGGTCGCGGGCAACCGCAGGACTTCGCCCGCCGAGGTTCGCCCGGCAGCGTGCAGGACCGCGACGGCGCGAAACGCGCCCCTCGGTTCGCCCCGCGCCCGCCCCTGCCGGGGCCTCGAAGCGCTCACATTCCGGCGGTCGGGCCAGCGACCCATCGCCCTCCGGGTCGTTAGGTACGACGGAACCAGAGGGCTGTGCACAACTTCGCAGCCGAGCCGCCAAAGTTATCCACAGCGGTTTTCCACAGGCACCCCCCGTTTCACGTGAAACCCCGCGTGAAACGCGGTGCCAGCCTGTGGATGACGTGGGGTGGTGATGACCCCAGAGGCCTGTGGATAACGTGTGGACAATCGATGCGTGGTCGAGCCGGAGCGGGCCTGACCCGGAGCGGAGCGGGCGGCTGCGGCCGGCCCGGCGTACCCGAGGGTGGGCGAATCAGGTAGGGACAGTCGTGGCTCGCTCGGTTAGGGTCAGCGTCGTGCACGACACCCCTCCCTCAGTCCCCGATTTCACCTCCTGGCCCTCTTTCCCCTTCGAGGGCGACCTTCAGGTCAAGCACCTCGACGACCCGGTCGCGGTGGAGCCCTCGCGCAAGGGCGAGGGAGCTCGGGAATGCACGGCGTGCAGCGCGCCGGACGACGCGTACATCTGGGTCGGCGAGCGCTGGCGGGTTCGCGCCATGGACCGGCCGACCGGGCTGCCGATGGTGCTGATCCTGGAGTCCCGTTCCCACCTCGACCTCGGCGACCTGCCCAACCTTCTCGCCGCCGAACTGGGCGTGATGACGGTCCGGCTGGAACGGGCCATCCGCTCCCTCGACGGCGTCGCGCGGGTCCACGTCAACCGCTGGGGTGACGGGTCGTCCCACCTGCACCTGTGGTTCCTGGCCCGGCCCTACGGGCGACTCCAGCTCCGAGGCACGTTCCTGTCGCTGTGGGACTCGATCCTTCCGCCCATCTCCGAGGAGCAGTGGCGGGAGAACCTGGCCCTGGTGGCGGCCTGGCTGGCCGAGTTCGGCGGCCGTCCGCTGGCCGAGCCGCCCCGCATCCGTTGGCAGGCGCCGTCGAGCATCGCCGCGCAGTCGTCCGCCTCCGCCTCCGTCCAGGAGGAGGACGACGCCATCGGGGTGATCGAAGCGGCCGAGGAGATCCCGGAACCAGTCGGCGGGGAGGACGCCGCAGCCCAGCCGACCGATGAGCCGACGGGCCAGCCGGGACGCCGCTGACCCCACGCGCCGCGGACCGACGCGCGGGAAGGGTCAGACCCGCGGGAAGATTCAGACGGGACGGGCTACGGCCCGGGTCACCAGCGAACCGAGCAGCCGGCCGAAGTCCAGACCGGCGGCCTGCACCGCGAGCGGCAGCAGCGACGTCTCCGTCATCCCCGGCGAGACGTTGACCTCCAGCACGTGCGGCCGGCCGTCCGCGTCCACGATTAGGTCGACCCGGGAGAGGTCGCGCAGCCCGAGCGCGGTGTGTGCGGCCACGGCCACCTCGGCCACCGTGTCCGCCACCTCCGGATCCAGCCGGGCCGGCGCGTGCCAGGTGGTCCGGCCGGCGGTGTACCGGGCCGCATAGTCGTACACGCCGTTGCGGGGCACGATCTCCACAGCGGGCAGCGCCCGCGGCCCCTCCCCGAGGTCGACCACCGAGACGGCCACGTCCATGCCGGGGACGTATCGCTCGACGAGCGCCGTCGAGTCGTACGCGAAACAGCCGACCATCGCGGCCGGCAGCGACGCCGCCTCCCGGACCACGGCGGCGCCCAGCCCGGAACCGCCCTGCGCCGGCTTCACCATCAACGGCAGGCCCAGCCGGTCGACGATCCGGTCCAGCACCGCCACCGCGCCCAGCTCGGAGAATCGGTCGTGCGGCAGCGCTACCCAGTCGGGGGTGGGGATGCGGGCCTCCCGGAGCACAGCCTTGGCCGACGGCTTGTCCCACGCCAGCCGGGACGCGCGGGCGTCGCAGCCGACGTACGGGACGTCGCAGAGGTCGAGCACGCCGCGCAGCGAGCCGTCCTCGCCGGTGGCGCCGTGCAGGGCGATCACCACGGCGTCGGGCGGGTCGGCGACCAGCGCCGGCAGCAGGGCGATGTCGGCGTCCCGCAGCTCCGCCTCCACCCCGACGGCCCGGAGCGCGTCGAGCACCCGGCGGCCGGACCGGAGCGAGACGTCCCGCTCGTAGGAGAGCCCGCCGGCGAGCACCAGCACGTGCAGCTCGGTGGCGGCGGGGTCGGTCACGGTGATGCGCTCGGCAGGGGTCGAAGCCATGCCGGAATCATGCCAAGTCGGGTCCCGGCGTGTCCGCGCCGGCCTGCCCGCGCCGTACTTCGGGACGGTTGACCGTGCCGAACACCCGGCGCATGGCGATGTCCTGCTCCATCACGCCGGCCAGCCGGCGCACGCCCTCCCGGATCCGTTCGGGTGACGGGAAGGAGAAGTTCAGCCGCATGTTGCCGGTGCCGGTGCCGTCGGCGTAGAAGCCGGTGCCGGGCACGTACGCCACCCGCGCCGCGATGGCCCGCGGCATCATCGCCTTCGAGTCCAGGCCGTCGGGCAGCGTCGCCCAGACGAACAGGCCGCCGGCGGGGTTGGTCCAGGTGGTGCCGGCGGGCATCAGGTCGTCCAGGGCTGTCAGCATCGCGTCCCGGCGCTCCCGGTAGACCTCCCGGTAGACCTTGAGCTGCTCCCGCCACGGCATCGTGCCCAGGTAGGTCGAGACGGCGGCCTGGGCGTACCCGCTGGGGCAGAGGATCTGCGCCTCGCTGGCGATCACCAGTTTGTCGCGCACCGCGTGCGGGGCCAGGATCCAGCCCACCCGCAACCCGGGGGCGAAGGTCTTGGAGAAGGTGCTCAGGTAGAACACCCCGTCGCGGCGGCGGGCCCGCAGCGGGCGCGGGGCGTCACCCTCGAAACCGAGCTGACCGTACGGGTCGTCCTCGACCACCAGCAGGCCGGCGCGTTCGCAGATGTCGAGCACCCGTTCGCGTCGTTCCTCGCTGAGCGTCACGCCCGTCGGGTTCTGGTACGTCGGGATCGTGTACAGGAACTTCACCCGCCGTCCGGCCCGGGCCAGCTCCGCGACGGCAGCCTCCAGTGCCTCCGGGATCAGCCCGTCGTCGTCCATCGGCACATGCACCACCTGGGCCTGGGCGGCCTGGAACACCCCGAGCGCGCCGACGTAGGTCGGCCCCTCGGCGAGCACCACGTCACCCGGGTCGAGGAAGAGCCGGGCCACCAGATCGAGCGCCTGCTGGCCGCCGACGGTGACCACCACGTCCTCCGGCGACGCCCCGCAGGCCGCGTCGATGCCGGAGAGGGCCATCACCTCGCAGATCCGCTCGCGCAGCTCCGGGGTGCCCTGGCCGATGCCGTACTGAAGGGTGGTGGCCCCGTGCTCGGAGCCGAGCCGGCCGAGCATCTCGCCCACGGCGTCCAGCGGCAGGGCGGCGATGTAGGGTGCGCCTCCGGCGAGGGAGACAACCTCCGGCCGGCTGGCCACCGCGAACAGCGCGCGGATCTCCGAGGCGGTCATACCCCGGACGCGCCGGGCGTACCGGTCGGTGTAGTCGTCGAGCGTCGTGCCGGTCATGACATCACCTCGATCGCGTGTCGGGCGGCTCCCGCCTGCCCGGGGTACCCGGGACGCCGCAGACCATGGCGGCACGGGACGCAGATGCCCCGATGGTAGTCCGGTCGGCGACGACCTGGGCTACGACGTGACCCCGGAGTCCACATCCCGGACGTGGACCCGGACGGCGGGGTACCCCGGGTGCATTCGCGCGTCCCCTCCCGTAGCCTCGCCAGTCGGCGTACGATCGCTCGTCGGGGGCCCGAGGCGGCGGCGTTGCGCGCCGGTCTCGCCTCCGAGCCTATTGTGGGGATGCGCCAATGTCGCGACGTCTGGTGAGCTTGACCCTCGACACCCTCGAAGACCTGCCCCGCCCCTGCCGGCAGTGCGTCTACTGGGAGCTTGATCCGGTGTCCGCCGACCGGGCCTGCGCGGCTGGCGACCCGGGGCTGGAGAAGGAGGCATGGGTCTCCCAGACACTCCTGGAGTGGGGCTCCTGCGGCAAGCTCGCGTATGTCGACGGCATGCCCGCCGGCTTCGTCATGTACGCACCGCCGGCGTACGTGCCCCGCGCGATGGCGTTCCCCACCTCGCCTGTCTCCGCCGACGCGGCGCTGCTGATGACCGCGCACGTGGTCGCCCCCTTCGCCGGTGGCGGGCTCGGCCGGATGCTCGTGCAGGGCGTGGCCCGGGACCTTACCAAGCGGGGGATCAAGGCGATCGAGGCGTTCGGCGACGCGAAGTTCGGCGACGACGGCGACCCGCCCGGCAGCTGCGTCGCCCCCGCCGACTACTTCCTCTCAGTGGGCTTCAAGACGGTCCGCCCGCACCCGCGCTATCCCCGGCTGCGGTTGGAACTGCGTACCGCGCTGAGCTGGAAGTCCGACGTCGAGTACGCCCTCGAGAAGCTGCTCGGCTCGATGAGCCCGGAGACCCTGCTCCGGCCGGTCCGGCCCGCCCCGGCCACCCGTTCCACCGGCGGCTGACCCCCACTGCCACTGCACTGCCACGGCCGCGCGGCGCGGACGTCTGTGGCCCGGCCGGCCCCGTTCGAGGGCTCGGGCCGGCCGGGCTCAGGCGGTCGCCACCCGGCCCGCCGCGACCGCCGCACGCAACTCGCTGACGTCGATCGAGCCGGTGGGCACGTCCCGCTCGACCGGGAAGTACATCCGCTGGACGGCGGCCACGATCGCCTCGACGATCCGGTCCCGGAAGCGCGGGTCGACCAGCAGCCCACGGTCCGCCGGGGAGGTCAGGTAGCCCACCTCCACCCGTACCGCCGGCATCCGGGTCAGCCGGAGCAGGTCCCACGTCTTGGCGTGGGTCCGGCAGTCCCGTAGCCCCGTCCGGGCCACGATCTCCCGCTGGACCAACCCGGCCAGCCGCTCACCGGTGGCCGAGGTGACCCCGTTGTCGGTCCCGTAGTGGTAGGTGGCCACGCCCTCGGCCTCCGGATTGGCGTGCCCGTCGGTGTGCAGCGAGATGAACACGTCCGCGCCCAAAGAGTTGGCCAGCTGCGCCCGCTCCACGTCCGGCAGGCAGCTCCCCGGCGCAGGCCCCCGGGTCAGCTGCACCCGTACCCCGGAAGCGGCGAACCGCCCCTCCAGCCTGCTGGCCAGGTCGTGCACCAGGTCGGACTCGGTCCACCGCATCGGCCCGTCCGGCACCACCACCCCCGGATCGGTGCCGCCGTGCCCCGGGTCGATGACCACGGTCCGGCCGACCAGGGCCGGGCCGGCCTGCCGGATCGCGTCGGACTCGCGTAGCCACTGCGGCCGGCCGCCCACCACCTTGCGCCCCAGGCGACGCAGCGCCCCCATCGTGTACGGGCCGCAGGAGCCGTCGGGCTTGAGCCCCATCTCCCGCTGGAACTGGGCCACCGCCCGGGAGGTGCGTACGCCGTAGATGGCATCGGCACGACCCACGTCGTACCCCATCTCCAGCAGGCGTTCCTGCAGCGACCGGACGTCCTCGCCGATCAGTGGCTCCGGCACCGCGTGGTACAGGGTCCGCGCGCCGAGCCGCCAGCGGGCGGCGTCCAGGGCGCACCACGTCTCCGCGCCGACCCGCCCGTCCACGCTGAGCCCTCGGGACTGCTGGAACGCCCGGACCGCGCGCTCGGTCGCGGCGTCGAACTCGTCGTCGTCGCCCGTGGGCGCCGAGGGGAGCAGGTCGAGGCCGGTCAGCACGCCGCGGATCTCGGTCACCGCCGGTCCCCGGTCACCGGGTCGGATCGGACGCACGCTCGACCCCCTTCGCACGGTTGCCGGCCGGTTGTCCCGCGACGCCGGAGGTGGGCCGCGACCCGGACGGCGACGGGGCGCGGCGTGGCCGACCACCGGACGCCCCCCGGTTGAGGCTATGCGGTCCGGCCCGCCGAGGTGCGGTGTCCGCCCAGGTCAAGGGTCGGAAACCCGGAACCCCCGCACCCGGGAGGGGTGCGGGGGTTCCGGGTCGCGTCGGTCAGAGCACGGACTGGATCAGCTTGACCAGCTCGCCCTTCGGCTTGGCGCCGGCGATGGACCGGACCGGCTCGCCGTCCTTGAAGACGGTCAGGGTCGGCACGGACATCACCCGGTAGGCGCGGGCCGTCTCCGGGTTCTCGTCGATGTTGAGCTTCACGATGCTGACCTGGTCGCCCATCTCGCCGGCGATCTCCTCCAGCAGCGGCGAAACCTTGCGGCACGGCGCGCACCACTCGGCCCAGAAGTCGACGAGCACCGGCTTGTCGGACTTCAGCACGTCGACGGCGAAGCTCGCGTCGGTGACCGCCTTTGTCGCTCCCACTATGACTCTCCTCCAGAAAACTCAATCGTCGTTCGGTGCCACGCCGTGTGGCGGCGTCGCTGCTGCTGCCGGGCTCAGGGCTGGATCGTGGCGATGAAGCGCTCGGCGTCCAGGGCGGCGGCGCAGCCCGTGCCGGCGGCGGTGATCGCCTGCCGGTAGGTGTGGTCGACCACGTCACCGGCCGCGAACACGCCCGGGATGCTGGTCCGGGTGCTCGGGGCCTGCACCTTCACGTAGCCCTCGTCGTCCAGCTCGACCTGGTCGCGGAACAGTTCGCTGCGCGGGTCGTGACCGATCGCCACGAAGACGCCGGTGACGTCGAGAACCTTGCTCTCCCCGCTGTGCACGTTGCGGACCCGTACGCCGGTGACCTTGCCGTCGGCGCCGAGGACCTCCTCGACCACCGAGTTCCACTCGGTCTTGATCTTGTCGTTGCTTAGCGCCCGATCGGCCATGATCTTGCTGGCCCGGAACGAGTCGCGCCGGTGGATGATGGTGACCGACTCGGCGAACCGGGTGAGGAAGCTGGCCTCCTCCATCGCCGAGTCACCGCCGCCGACGACCACGATGTGCTGGTTGCGGAAGAAGAAGCCGTCACAGGTGGCACAGGACGAGACGCCGTGGCCGAGGTATTCCTGCTCACCGGGCACACCCAGGGGACGCCAGGCCGAACCGGTGGAGAGGATGATCGCCTTGGCCCGGTACGCGGTCTCGCCGACCCACACGGTGCTCACCACGTCGGAGCCGACGCTGCCGGTGTCCTTCAGCTCGACCCGGGTCACGTCGTCGGTGAGGAACTCGGCGCCGAACCGCTCGGCCTGCTTGCGCATGTTGTCCATCAGCTCGGGGCCGAGGATGCCGTCGGCGAACCCGGGGAAGTTCTCCACCTCGGTCGTCGTCATCAGTGCGCCACCGGACTGCACGCCCTCGATGATCAGGGGCTTGAGGTTGGCGCGCGCGGCATAGACCGCCGCCGTGTAGCCGGCCGGCCCGGAGCCGATGATGATCAGGTTGCGGACCTCGTCCACTGCCGTCTCCCGATGTGTGTGGTCGCCATCGGCGTGCGCACCGATGCCGGTCTGAGTGCCGCCGCCACGCGGACGCCGACTCCTGACTTGCAGAACGTCATCGTACGAAGTGGGGATTCCCGAGCCGGTCGTCCGGTGGGTCAGGTCACGTGGAAGGACGTCATCGCCGATTCCGCCTTGCCCGGGCCCGGCCGGTCACCCCGACCGGCGAACCGCGACCTCACCCTACCCGCGCCCGGTAGCGGGTGTCGGCCCCGGATCCGGGTACGCCGCACTCCGGGCCGCTGACCCACGCCCAGTGCGCCCCGGACGGGTCGACGAAGCGCACAACCAGCGCCGGGTCGCCCCGGAACCGGGCGTAGTCGACCAGGTCAACGATTAGCGGACCGGCCCCGTGCTCGGTGCTGACCGCCGCGAGGCAGGAGTTCAGGGCACCCGGCGTGGTGAGCCGGGAGAGGCCGCCGATCGCCGGGAGGCGTTCCCCCTCGACGGCCGGCGGTTCTGCCGATCCCTGCCCCAACGTCTTGGCCGGCCCGGTCGGCGGCACGGCGGAGGCCCTGGCGGCCAGCGCCTCCGGCGTCCAGTCGGTGCCGCTGTGCTGCGGCGTGCCGGCCGCGCGGAACGAGCCTTGCGCGCCCCTCACCGCCCCGGCGGGTTCGCTCACCGTGGTGGTCGAACCGCTGTCGGACTGCGTGGTCTCGGCAACGAACCGGTGGAGCCCCAGCCCGACGGCGAACACCGACGCCGTGGCCAGCGCCACCGGCCCGGCGATCCGGGCCCAGCGTCGTCCGCGCCGGCCGGGACCGGCGGTGCCGGTACGCCCGGTCGTCGGCCCGGACCCGCCGGCCGGCCGGCGTGACCCGCCCGACGGCTGGGTCGGCACCAGCGCGGGCGGCACACCGGTCGCGCGGTAGGGGTCGGGCCGGTCCGTGGCGTCCGGCTCGGCGGAGGAGTCGGTGGGCGTGCCCGGGCCGGCGCCGGCCAGCACGGCGGCGATCCGGTCGGCGACCGCCAGCGGCATCTCGGGGGCCAGGCCGGTCCAGGCCGCGAGGTCCTCGCCGACCCGGGCCAGGGCCGGCACCAGCGCGTCGTGGGCCTCGACCCAGGCCGGGTCCTCCTCGACCAGCCGGGCCACGACCGCCTCGTCAGGCGTGCCGGTGAGCGCGCCGCCGAGGTAGTCGGCGAGCAGGTCGTGGTCGACCTCCCTGAACCCCCCGGCCGTCACGATTCCTCCAGGTTGGCGTTGCGCCGGGAGTGCCCCGACCCAGATCGGACGCCCCCCGGCTGCCGGGGGTTCCCTGGGGTGACGACGGGCACGTCCGGACCGGCCACGGCCCCGCCGGGAACGACGCCCGTGCGCAGGTGGCCGAGGGCCACGGCGAGTCGGGCGCGGCCCCGGGCACAGCGGCTCTTGACCGTCCCTTCTGCGACGCCGAGGATCCGGGCCACCTCGGCCACGGGGTAGCCCTGCACGTCCACCAGCACCAGCGCTGACCGCTGCTCGACCGGCAGCTCGGCGAGGGCCTGGCGGACCACCAGGGCGGTGTCGTGGTCCTGGACGGGGGCGGCCGGCTCCACCCCGCCGGTCGACGGGCCGTCGTCGGGGCCGTGTGTCCCGTCCGGCAGCGGAACGGTCGGGTGCGCCTGCCGGCGGCGGATCCGGTCCAGGCAGGCGTTCACCACGATCCGGTGCAGCCAGGTGGTGACGGCGGAGTCGCCCCGGAAACGGGCCGCCGCGCGATGGGCGGAGAGCAGCGCGTCCTGGAGCGCGTCGGCGGCCTCCTCCCGGTCGCCGATCGTCCGCAGCGCCACCGCCCAGAGCCGGTCCCGGTGTCGGTGGAAGAGCTCGGTGAAGGCGTACCGGTCGCCGGCGACGTGGGCGCGGAGCAGCTCCACGTCGCTCGGCCCGCTGCCCAGGACGGAGCCGGTCGGAACGGCGACCGGTGGACGGCGCTGGCCGTCCACCGGTACGTCTGTGGTCCGCTCGCCGTGGCCGTCCATCACCACGCCCGCCCGGGGTGGCGACCCGTCGACGGTCGCCGGCTCACGACCCCTGGACCGTGATCTCCTGGACCCCGACCTGGTAGCCCCGGTCGTTCGAGGGCAGCGCGGTGAGCCAGAACAGCAGGAAGCGGTACTTCGCGTCGGCGTCGAAGCCGTTGAAGGTCATGGTGGTGCCGTCGTGCTCCTCGAACGGCTGCCCGACCGGGCTCGTCCGGTAGCTCGTGAACAGCAACTTGTCGCCGGCCGAGGTGGAGGGGGGGTCGGTCTTGCCGGCGAAGAGCTGGGCGGACGCCCCGGTGGCGGAGAGGCTCACCTGCACCGACTTGACCGTGCGCTCCTCGCCGAGGTCGATCCAGACCCCCATGCCGCTCTTGCGGTTGCCGAAGTTCGTCTGGGTGTAGGTGTCGGTGTCCCAGCCCTTGTCCTGGTCGCCGTCGGTCACCCTCTCGGCGCCGCCCAGCTCGTCGCGGAGCTTGCTGTCCGGGTCGATGATGCGCACGTCGCTCACCGAGAGCTTGCGCGTGGCGGCGGCGGGGGCCGCCTCGCTGGCCGGGGCGCTGCTGGACGGCCGGGCCACCGGCTCGGTCAGCGGGGGCTCGTCGTCCCCGCCCAGCGCGCTGATCCCGATGAGTAGGCCGACCAGTGCGACCGCCAGCAGGCCGGCGATGCCGATGGCGACCTTCCGGCCGCCCACCGACGCCAGCGGGGACGGCTCGTCGCCGGTCTCCGCGGCGAACCGCAGCGGCCCGGCCGGCTCCAGGTACGGCTCTTCCTCGATCGGAATGTCGAGCCGGCCCAGCTCGGCCGCGAGCACGTCCGACGGGGGCGGGGCGATCCCGGCGTCGAGCAGGTCCATCGTCAGGTCGTCGAGGTAGGCCGGCACCCCGGCGCGGACCTGCCGCGGCGCGGCGATCGCCCCGCTGGCATCCCGGACGGCGTCCGGGATGGCGGCCCGGCCGTGCCCGGCGGTGGCGCCGCGCAACGGGGCCTCGGCGTGCGGCCAGTGCCCGGTCAGGGCGAAGTAGAGGATGCCGCCGACTGCCCGGACGTCGTTCTCCTGGCTGTCGGCGCCGTCGGTGCGGGCGTCGGCCAGCACAACCCGGCCCTCTTGGCTGATCATCACGGTGCCGGGGTGCATGTTGCCGTGCACCATGCCGGTGGCGTGCACGGCGGCCAGCGCGCTGGCCGCCGCGTTGCCGATCGCGGTCGCCCGGCCCGGGTCGAGGGGGCCGTCCGCCACCATCTCCCGCAGGGACTGCCCGTCCACCCACTCGCGGACCACGTACGCCCGCTCGGCCTCGTCGATGGCGTCGTAGACGCCGACCAGATTCGGGTGGATCACCCGGCTGGCCGCGACGGCAGCCTGGAGCATCTCGGTGGCCGAGTCGCCGCCCGGGTAGCGCAGCACGACCGCGACGGGACGGCGCAGCACGACGTCGACTCCGCGCCAGACCAGCCGGCCGGCGCTGTCATTGTTGATGTGCTCGACCAGCTCGTACCGCTCGGCGAGAATCTCACCCGCCGTGGGAGCACCGAAGGTCATGACCGGCGGAGCGCTCTCCTCCGCCTCCTGACCCTCGCCGACCTGGGTCACCCGTCCTCCCTCGGTGATCGTGTCGATCGATGGACCCGCGCTGCTGGGCATGTGGCTTCCCGCTCTGCCTGTTGAGGAACGGCCGACGGTGCCGACGCGGAACGCCTGGCTCAGCCGTACCCGTCGAGAGCGACCTTACCCGGGTTGCCCGCCTCCCCGACATGTCATCTTCCCGCCGCACCCGGCGGAGGTGCCGGGACATGCCGGACTCGTCCGGTTACGGCCGTTGTCGGCCGCGTTGCTGGCACATGTACTAGCCAATCTAGAGGTTGACCGCAAGTAGTCGCCGCAGGGGCCGTGCCGGTGTGGCGGGCCGGTTCCGCCGCCCGGATTCCCCACCTAATGGCCCGTCATGCTCAACCTTCCGGCTGGTTATCCACAGGCCCTTGCGGTCACTGACCCGCGAATCGCTGAGTTATCCACAGGTGTATCCCCAGCCTGGTGATCCCCAGTCACTCTGCGTACCAGCCCGGCCGCAGCGGCTCCCGGCGCGGTGCCGGGTCAGCGCCCGAGCCGGCTGCGGACCATCCCGATCACCTCGGTGATCTCCCTGATCCGCAGCACCATGGCGAGCCCCAGGTACGTCCCGCCGATGACCCCGCCGCCGACCACGATCTGTACCGCCGACTGGACCAGCGTGGGCGCGTCGTCGCCCGGCAGCAGCTTCACCACCAGCAACCCGAGGACGGTGGCTCCGGCGGCGGCGACGGCCACCCGCACGAACGTGCCGGCGATCTGCCCCATCCCGAGCCGGCCCACCCGGCTGCGTAGCAGCCACGCCGAGATGACGGCCGCCGCCGCGTACGAGATGGCGTTGCCGAGCATCATCCCGGCGGCGGCGAAGCTCGCCGCGAAGAGCGAGAAGAGGCCGATCTGCACGGCGACCCGCAGCCCCACCACCGGGATGTTGATCAGAGCCGGCGTCCGGGTGTCCGGCAGCGCGTAGAAGGCGAAGGTGAACAGCTGGCTGATCGCGAACGGCACCAGTGCCACGGCCGCCACGACCAGCACCGGGACGGTGTCCCGGGCGTTCTGCTCGGTGAACGCACCGTGCTGGAACAGGGCGAACGCGACCGGGGTGGCCAGCACGGCGTAGCAGACCCCGATCGGGGCCAGCACCGCGGTGACCGTCCGGGTTCCCCGAGACAGGTCGGCGGCCAGATCGGCGTACCGGCCGTCGGCCGCGGCGGCGCTCATCCGGGGCATCAGCGCGGTGATGATCGACACGGCGATGATCCCGTGCGCCATCATCAGCAGCAGGAAGACGTTGTTGTAGATCAGCGGTCCGGCGGCCTTCTCGCCGCTGGCCCGGCTCAGCAGGTTGAACACCACGACCAGGCCGAGTTGGCTGACCGCGACGTAGCAGAACATCCAGGCACCGAGCCGGCCCAGCTCGGCGAGGCCGAGCTTGCCGAAGTCGAAGCGGAACCGCCAGCGGAAGCCGACCTTGCGCAGCGCCGGCAGCAGGCCGGCGGCCTGGATCGCCACGCCGAGCAGGGTCCCCCCACCGATGAGCAGGACGCGCCCGAGCGACATCTCGCCCGGCTCGACGATCTTCGCTCCGAAGATCGCGATGTAGAGCCCGCCGGTCGCGATCACCACGATGTTGTTGAGGATGGGGGCCCACATCGGGGCCGCGAAGTGGCCCCGGGTGTTCAGCACCGCGCTGATCAGCGCGCTCAGGCCGGTAAAGAAGATCATCGGCAGCATCAGCCGGGACAGCGCGTTGACCAGGTCGCGGTACTCGTCGGTCTGCTGGTCGCTGGCGTACAGCCAGGTCAGCACCGGGGCCAGCGCCACCGCGAGCACCGCCGCCACGGCCAGCGCGATCACCGCCAGGGTGAGCAGCCGCTGGGCGTACGCCTGGCCCCGGTCGTCGTCGGTCTTGCGCCGGCGCACCAGCACCGGGACCAGCACGCTGGTCAGGATGCCACCGAGCAGGAATTCGTACACCATGCCCGGGAAGATCTGCGCCGTGGTGTAGGCGTCGCCGACCAGGGCCCCGCCCAGCGCGGCGGTGAGCACGAGCGTGCGTAGGAAGCCGGTGCCCCGGCTGACCAGGCTGCCGATCGCCATCACCGCGCTGTTCGTCGCGGCGCTCGTCTCCGCGACCACCTCCTGCGGGGGCGCGGTCGACTCCATGGCGGGCTGGTTCAACGGCTCCGCCGAGATGAAGGTGGCGTCGTCGCCCGGGGGCCGTCCGCCGCCCTGCGCGGCGTTCGCGCTGCGGTAGAGACCGCCGCTCATCTTCCAGCCTCCAAGGGGTACGTCAGAGCCGGGCACCGGCCCGCACCCCATGACCATAGTCAACCCCACCGCTCACCCGCGCCCGGCGGATCAGTTCCCCCGCCGGCCCGATAGGCTGGCGATCCCATGTCCGAAGCCTCCGCTCCCCACGCCGCTGACCGCCGCGAGCTCACCGCCGCGCAGCACAACGCCGTCGCCGAACTGCTCCGCGTCTCCCCCGTCGCCGACGAGCTGGGCCGCCGGTTCGCCAGGGCGGGCCACGAGCTGCACCTGGTGGGGGGGTCGGTACGCGACGCCCTGCTCGGTCGACTCGGCGACGACCTGGACTTCTGCACCGACGCACACCCCGACCAGACCCTGCGGATCATCAAGGGCTGGGCCGAGTCGGTCTGGGAGACCGGCCGCGAGTTCGGCACCATCGGCTGCCAGCGCGACGGGTTGCGGCTGGAGATCACCACCTTCCGCGCCGAGGCGTACGACCAGGTCAGCCGGAACCCCGTCGTCGAGTACGGCACCAACCTCACCGACGACCTGAAGCGCCGCGACTTCACGATCAACGCGATGGCGGTCAGCCTGCCCGGGCACCGGTTCACCGACCCGCACGGCGGCCTCGACGACCTCGCCGCCAAGGTGATCCGCACCCCCGGCACCCCCGCCGAGTCGTTCGGCGACGACCCGCTGCGGATGCTGCGGGCGGCCCGGTTCGCCGCCCAGCTCCGCTTCACCGTCCACCCGGACGTGCGCGCCGCGATGGCCCGGATGGCCGCCGACCTCGACCGGATCACCGCCGAGCGGATCCGCGACGAGTTCACCAAGCTGCTCTGCGGCGCGGACCCGATCACCGGGCTGCGGCTGCTGGTCGACACCGGGCTGGCCGACTGCTTCCTGCCCGAGCTGACCGGGCTGAAGCTGGAGATCGACGAGCACGCCCAGCACAAGGACGTCTACGAGCACACCCTCACCGTGGTGAGCAACGCCGTGTCGTACGAGACCGACGGCTGCGACTTCGTCCTGCGGATGGCCGCGCTGATGCACGACGTCGGCAAGCCGGCCACCAAGGCGGTCGGGTCGGACGGCCGGGTCAGCTTCCACCACCACGAGGTGGTCGGCGCCCGGCTGACCAAGGCCCGGATGAAGGCCATGAAGTACCCGAAGGACGTCACCACGCAGGTGGTCAAGCTGGTCGGCCTGCACCTGCGCTTCTACGGGTACGGCCGGGGCGAGTGGACGGACTCGGCGGTGCGCCGCTACGTCACCGACGCCGAGGACCTGCTGCTCCGGCTGCACAAGCTGACCCGCTCGGACTGCACCACCCGCAACCGGCGCAAGGCCGCCGCCCTGGCGGCGGACTACGACGCGCTGGAGGAGCGGATCGCCCGGATCGAGGCCGAGGAGGACCTGGCCCGGGTCCGCCCCGACCTGGACGGCAACGCGATCATGGAGCTGCTCGGCGTGCCGCCGGGGCCGGTCGTCGGCCGAGCCTGGAAGCACCTGAAGGAGCTGCGCCTGGAGCGCGGCCCGCTGGACCGCGACGAGGCCGAGGCGGAGCTGCTGCGCTGGGCCCGAGAACAGGGCATCACGCCGACCTGAGCGTGGAAAAGGGGCCCTGGCCGACGGATGACGTCGGCCGGGGCCCCTTTTCGTCAGCTCAGGCGTCGACCGCGGGCTTGCCGCCGCCGGACTGGGCCGCCCCGAGCTTGCCGAGCAGACTGGCCAGGTCGATGCCGGTCAGGTCGGTGCCGAGCTGGAGCCCCTGCGCCACGTTGCTCGCCACCGACTTCGTCAGCGAGGACGCCCCGTCGGTGGAGATCACCGTCATCTTGTCGATCGCGCCGATCGGCGCGCTGGCCGCCGCGACCACCTGCGGCAGCACCCGGACCAGCAGGTCCAGCACCGCCGCCTCGCCGTACGCGGCGAATGCCTCGGCCTTGCGGGCCATCGCGTCGGCCTCGGCCTGACCCTTGGCCAGGATGGCAGCCGCCTCCGCCTGCCCCTCCCGCTCGACCGCCTCGGCGATCGCGGATCGCCGGCGCTGCTCGGCCTCGCCCTCCTTGGCGCCCTCGATCGCGTTCGCCTCGGCCAGGGCGGCCCGACGGGCCCGCTCGCCCTCACCGGTGAGCCGGGACTGCTCGGCGACGGCCTGCGCGGCGGCGATGGTGGCCTGCCGCTGGGCGTCGGCGTTCAGCACGGCCGCGTTGCGGGCCGCCTCGGCCTCCTGCTCCACCTTGTACCGGGCGGCGTCGGCCGGCTTGCGCACCTCGGTGTCGAGCTGGCGCTGCTTCAGCTCGGCGTTGCGCTCGGCCACCTTCTGCTGCTCGGAGAGGATCGCCTGGTCCCGCTCGGCCTGGGCGAGCGGGCCGGCCGCCGCCGACTTCGCCCTCGCGGCGTCGATCTCGGCCTGGATGGCGGCCTGCTTCAGCGACAGGTTCCGGTTCGCCTCGGCGATGGCCTCCTCGGCCAACAGTCGCTCCTGCTCGGCCTGCTGCCGGGCCCGGGCCTCGGCGATCGAGGCGTCCTTGAGCACCCGGGCCGCCTCCGGGCGCCCCAGGTCCTGCAGGTACGACCCCTCGGCCACGATGTCCTGGAGCTGGAAGGTGTCCAGCACCAGGCCCTGGTTGGTCATCGAGTGCTCGGCCTCCTCGGCCACCGCGCTGGCGAATGCCGCCCGGTCCCGGATGACCTCCTCGACGGTGAGCCGGCCGACGATCGAGCGCAGCGCGCCGGCCAGCACCTCGCGGGTGAAGTTGTCGATCTCGTCCTGCTGGTGCAGGAAGCGCTGGGCGGCGGCGCGGATCGCGTCCTCGGTGCCGCCCACCTTGACGATGGCGACGCCGTGCAGGTCGGCCCGGATGCCCTGCTTGCTCACCGCGCCCTTGATGCCGACGTCGATGCGGCGGCTGGACAGGTCCAGCGACTGGATCTTCTGCACCACCGGCAGGACGAAGACCGACGCGCCGAGGACGACCTTCTGCCCGGAGTTGTCGGTGGACCGGCCACCGTCGGCGTTCTGCGTGGTCCGGCCCTTGCGACCGGTGACGATGAACGCCTCGTTGGGCCCGGCGACCTTGATCCGGGAGAGCACGAAGAGGAGGAGGAAGACGACGAGGAGGACCACGCCGCCGATGGCGATGAGAAGGGGCATGCGACTTCCGCTCCGAGGGGTGTGAGGGGGGTTCGGTTGATCCCTGCGGCAGGGTTCAGTAGGTCTCGACGTACACGCTGGTCTCGCTCAGGGCCTCCACCACGAAAACCTGGGCGCCGATCGGGATCGGCTCGTCGGCGCGGGCGTTGAGCTTCACCGGCAGGCCGGCGACGCGGATGCGGACCTCGCCGTACCCGCCCGCCGGCACCGGGGTCACCACCAGGCCGAGCGCGCCGACCAGGTCGTTGCGGGTGGGAGTGGGATCGGTCCGCATGGCGCGGGCCGCCCGGCTGAGCCGGACCGCGAGCCAGGCCGTGGGCACAGCAGCCACCGCGCCGCCGGCCACCGCCGCCGTGATCATCCCCGGGGTACGCCCGCCGACCAACTCGTTGACGATCGCGGCGCCGAAGCCGAACGCACCGGTGAAACCGGCTACCGCCTCGACGGACACCGGCCCGTCGACGCCGGGATGGCCGAGCTGGAACAACTCCGCGCCGAGCAGAGCCAGCGCCAGAACGGCGACGCCCGCCCCGCCGATGATCAGGAAGATGAGCGTCCCCGAGGCCATGAGCTGCACGGTAGCCCTGCCGCGCAAGGTCGCCGCGGCCCTTGGCCCACGCCCGGCGGAGGCGGTGGGGCAGGGCGCGTCAGGTGGAGGCCGTAGGGCAGGGGCGTACCGGCGGAGGCGGGGGCCGGTCCACGCTCAGCGCGGGGCGGGGGAGAGTTCCAGGGTGGCAACCTCGCGCGGCACGGGCTGCCGGGCCAGCTCCCGCCCGGCCGGATCGGCGAGCACGAAGTCCCGGTAGCCGTACAGGCGCCGGTAGAGGAGGCGGTCGTCGGAGACGAAGACGGCGTCGGCCGTCGGCAGGGCCCGGAGCACCCGGCCGGTGGCCGTCTCCACCAGCAGTGGTTCGGTCTGGCCCTGCACCACCACCAGCCGGCTGTCCGGCGACCAGGCCCACGGGCCGACCGGGTCGCCGGGCACGGCCACGAACCGGGTCGGCCGGCCGTCGTCGGCGGAGAAGAGCTGAACGCCCCGGCGGGGGTGCCGCGCCGACTCGGACCGGGGGGCGGACGCGTCGGTCTGCTGGAGCGCCAACTCCCGGCCGTCCCGGGTCCAGGTGAAGAAGCAGTGGTCGGTGCAGAAGTAGCGGACGGTGTCGACGGGGTAGCGACGGAACCCGCCGTCCGTGGAGAGGACGCCGATGAACCGCTCCCCGGTGTCCTTGTCGCTGATCGTCACCACCAGTCGCCGCCCGTCCGGCGACCACTGCGGCGGCCCGACGCCAGGGCCGACGCGGATCCAGTTGGTCCGGCCCCGGGCCGTGTCGCCCAGTCCGATCTCCAGGGGCCGGTCGGCGTCGACGAGGGCGGTGAACGCGCCCCTCGGCGCCGGCCACACCCCGGCGTAGCCGTCGGCGCGCTGGTAGCGGTTCCGGCTCCGGTCCAGCACCCAGCCGGTGCCGCCGCTCAGGGCGCTGCCGACCACCCAGCCTCCCGGCAGGACCAGCGGCGACGCCGTCCAGTCCCGACCCGGGGTCGGGAGCAGGTCCGGGCCGGGGTTTGCGCTGACGGTCGGCTCGGGCACCGCCGGCAGGCCCGGCGGTCGATGCCGCAGCAGCACGAACGGCAGGAGCACGGCGGCGACGGCGAGCACTGAGACGCTCACCACCATCGCCCGGCGGCGGGCCCGCACCCGCCGGCCGCGCCGCAGCGCACCGGCCGCCAGGTCCGGGACCGCACGGGCCTCGCCCGCGAGTCCGTGTACGGCGGCCCGCAGCGCCTCCTCGGCGGACGAGTTCATCGGTTCACCTCCGGCCGGTCGGCGTGGTCGACGAAGTCGGGCACCAACTGCCGGAGCTTGGCCAGCGCCCTGGACGCCTGGCTGGCCACCGTCCCGGTCCGGCAGCCGAGCAGGGCGGCGGTCTGCTCCACGCTCAGGTCCTCCAGGTACCGCAGGGTCAGCACCGCCCGCTGCCGGGGCGGCAGCGTCAGCAGGGCGTCCCGCAGCAGCATCCGAAGATCGATGTCGTGCCCGCTGTCCCGCTCAGCCGGGGGCTCGGGCAGCACATCGACCGGCACCTCCGGCCGCCGGGAGCGGCGCCGCCAGCCGGAGACCTGGTCGTGGTACAGGATCTTCTTCACGTACGGCTCGGCGTCGCCCCGGATCCGCGGCCAGCGCGCGTACGCCTTGGCCAGCGCGTTCTGGAGCAGGTCCTCCGCGCCGTGCTGGCTGCCGGCCAGGGCGTACGCGAAGCGCAGCAGGGCCGTGCCCCGCTCGTTGACGAACGCGGTGAACTCCCCGTCGGTCACCTCAGTCACCGCCCACCTCCGATGCTCAAGACGCCCACCGGAGCCGGAATCTTGCCTCGTCGGGCGACCGGGTCGCGGCGCGGTCGGACCGGGAGGGAAGAATGGGGGTATGCGCTGGACCGTCCTCGACTCGCCGATCGGCGAGTTCTCCGTGGCCACCGACGACGCCAGGGTGTGCGGCGCGCACTTCGGGCGGGTCGCGGCGGCGGCCGAGGCGCCCGGCGACGAGTTGTCCGGGCGGGCCGTGGCGGAGCTGCGGGCGTACTTCGCCGGCGAGCTGACCGAGTTCACGGTGCCGGTGACGGTGCGCCGGGGCTCCGAGTTCGAGCGGGCGGTGTGGCGGGAGATGACCCGCATCCCGTACGGGGAGACGATGACGTACGGGGCGGTGGCCAAGGCCGTGGGGGACCAGGGCGCGGCGCGGGCGGTCGGGGTGGCCTGCAACCGCAATCCGATCCCGGTGATCGTGCCCTGCCACCGGATCGTCGGCGCGGGGGCGAAGCTGGTCGGCTTCGGCGGCGGCCTGCCCCGCAAGGTGACGCTGCTGGAGCTGGAGGCCCGGGTCGCCCTGCAACGCGCCTGGTCGTGACCGGGGGGTCGGCGGGGGCGGCTCAGCCCGCGACGAGGAACGCGACGCCCAGGCCGATCAGCGTCAGCACCGCGATCCCGCCCCCCGCGATCCCCGCGATCAGCCCGATCTTCGTGCTCCGGTCCATGGCCCGCTGCCACCCGGACGGGACCAGCACAGAGTCCACGAACGCGGTCAGCTCGCGGGAGTCGAACCGGTACCTGCGCACCAGGCTGCCGTCGTCGTGCAGGCCGACAACCGCGCCGCGCCGGAAGCTGATCTGGGTGCCCTTGAAGACGCTCGCGCTCAGGGACGCGCCGATCACCTGCCCGTCGATGCCGAACCGGTAGCTCAGCTTCCGGCTCTCCTGCTGCCGGGTGTAGATCCGGTTCGCGTCGTCGAACCGCAGCACGACGGCGTGCTCGATGGTGAGCCCGCTGCGGTGGAACAGGGTGTGCCAGCGCATGTCGGCCACGGCCAGCCCGACCCGCGCGCCGCCCGGGACGGGGGTCACCGCGTACGGGGTGTCGCGGGCCCGTTGCACGAGCTGGGCGACGATCTGCGAGGAATCCACGGTTTGCTCCTTACTGCCGCGCCGGAGTGGGAGGGGCGGTGGCCGGCGCGAAGCGCGAGGGCCGGGTCCCGACGGACCCGGCCCTCGCGGTGGTGCTGGTGGTCAGCGCGTCAGCGCTCGACCTCGCCCTTGATGAAGGACTCGACGGCGGCGTGCGCGTCGTGGTCGGAGTACTGCACCGGCGGGGACTTCATGAAGTACGACGAGGCCGACAGGATCGGGCCGCCGATCTTCCGGTCCAGGGCGATCTTCGCGGCCCGAACGGCGTCGATGATGACGCCGGCCGAGTTCGGCGAGTCCCACACCTCGAGCTTGAGCTCGGCGTTGAGCGGGGTGTCACCGAAGGAGCGGCCCTCCAGGCGGATGTACGCCCACTTGCGGTCGTCGAGCCACGGCACGTGGTCCGACGGGCCGATGTGCACGTCGCTCTTCTGCATCTCGTGCGGGATCTGCGAGGTGACCGACTGGGTCTTCGAGATCTTCTTCGAGACCAGCCGCTTGCGCTCCAGCATGTTCATGAAGTCCATGTTGCCGCCGAAGTTGAGCTGGTACGTGCGCAGCAACTCGACGCCGCGGTCCTCGAAGAGCTTCGCCAGGGCGCGGTGCACGATGGTGGCGCCGACCTGGCTCTTGATGTCGTCGCCGACGATCGGCAGGCCCGCGTCGGTGAACTTCTGCGCCCACTCGGGGTCGGAGGCGATGAAGACCGGCAGGGCGTTCACGAACGCGCAGCCGGCGTCGATCGCGGCCTGGGCGTAGAACTTGTCGGCCTGCTCGGAGCCGACCGGCAGGTAGGAGACGACGACGTCGACCTGCGCGTCGCGCAGCGCCTGCGCGACGTCGACCGGCGCGGCGTCCGACTCCTCGACGATCTCGCGGTAGTACTGGCCCAGACCGTCGAAGGTCGGACCGCGCTGCACGCTGACGCCGGTCGGCGGCACGTCGCAGAGCTTGATGGTGTTGTTCTCGCTGGCGACGATCGCCTCCGCGAGGTCCATGCCCACCTTCTTGGCGTCCACGTCGAACGCCGCGACGAACTCCACGTCCGAGACGTGGTAGTCGCCGAAGGTGACGTGCATGAGACCCGGGACGCGGTCCTTCGGGTCGGCGTTGCGGTAGTACTCCACGCCCTGCACGAGGGACGAGGCGCAGTTTCCCACACCGACGATGGCGACGCGGACGGAGCCCATAGCGTCTGCCTCCTTCTTCTTCATCACGGCCGCTCTTTCCTGGACTCTCCAGGCGGAGGCGGGCTGTCGTTATCTCGTCGGCCGCCAACCATCCCGGCTCGCGGGATCGTCGGGGCACGGCCGGAGCGCTCGTTGGCGATGAGCTCCTCCAGCCAGCGGACCTCGCGCTCACAGGCGTCGAGACCGTGGCGTTGCAGTTCCAGGGTGTACGCGTCGAGGCGCTCGGCCGCCCGGCCCAGCACGTCGCGAAGACCCTCGCGACGCTCCTCGATCTTTCGGCGGCGACCCTCCAGGATGCGGAGTCGGGTCGCCTGGTCAGTGCGGGCGAAGAACGCGAAGTGCACACCGAAGCCCGTGTCGTCGTACGTCTCAGGACCGGCCTGCCCGATGAGCTGGGCGAAGCGTTCCTTGCCCTCCGCAGTGATCTTGTAGACCACCCGACCTCGTCGGCTGGTCAGCGCGGGAACCTCCTCGGCGGTCGCGGGTGCCTCGGCGGCTTCGGTGATCCATCCCGCCGCCTGCAACCTGCGCAGGGTCGGGTAGAGCGAGCCGTAGCTGATCGCCGCCCGGATCGCGCCCAGCTTGGCCGCGAGCTCCTTGCGGAGCTCGTAGCCGTGCATCGGGGACTCTTGGAGGAGGCCGAGGATGGCGAGCTCGAGCACGGGCCACCCCTTCTTACCCCTGACGCGTGGGCGTAACCACCGCGATGTATCGGACCGATACATCGCACGTTAGCTGCTTACCCAGGATCAGGGCAAACCCTTCGAAGCGAGTTCCCGGGGTGACGGAATGTGACGGTGGTCGCCTCGTCGGGCCTGACCGCGTACCCTTCTCCGCATGCGTACGCAGCGCCAGGTGGTCGACTACTCGCTCCGGAAGCGGGCGGTGCTGCGTGAACTCCTCGCCGGCCGGGTCGGCACGTATGACGTCTGCGACGCGTCCCCGTACCTGAAGAACGCCGCCCGGTTCCACGGGGAACCGACCGAGGAGCGCTGCCCGATCTGCCGCAGCGAGAACCTCACCCACGTTCACTACATTTACGGGGACGAGCTCAAGCAGTCCGCCGGGCAGGCGCGTACTCTGACCGAGTTGCCCGTCCTGGCGATGACGCTGCGTGAGTTCCAGGTCTTCGTGGTGGAGGTGTGCCTCGGCTGCGACTGGAACCATCTCGTCGAGCAGTACCTGCTCGGCCGGGACGGGTTGGCCGGTGACACGGAGGCAGGGGCGGAGCAGGGCGCGGTGGGCGGCACGGCCGCCTCGGTCGCTGGTGCCGGTCCGGCCATTCGGCGGAGGCGAGAGGCGCAACGGTGAATCCAGCTGGTTCGGTTGGCCCGGTGTGGCGAAAGCGGGACGACCGACAGCCCTTTGGCCTGATTGGCCCGATTGATCCGGAAGCAGCGCCCCCGACCCGACAAGCTCGGGCGGGGACTTCGCGTGTTTCAGCTCACGGCAACCCGGTGGCGGCGCGCTCGCGTCCCACCGCGACCGGCAGGGTGTGAGGAATGAACTCGTACGGCGATCCCAGCTCCTCGCGCGGGCGGTCCCAGATCCCGGGCGCCAACAGCGACCCAGGCACGGCCGACGCGCACGGCCGCGGCGGCGACGCCCGCGGCAACGGCTGGTCACCAGAGGGTACGGCACAGGGCGGCCGTGCCTCGGTCGCGCCCCGGGCGGCCGCTGGCGGCCGGGCCTCCGTGGGCGGCTCGGCATCCGTGCCGCCGCCGCGCGGCGCCGCCGGCTCCGCCTCGGTCGGGTCCGCCTCGGTCGGGCGCGCGGGCGCGGGCCGGGCCTCGGTGCCGGCCCCCGGCGCACCGGCGGCCGGACGGGCCGGCGCGGGCCGCGCCTCGGTGCCCGTCTCCCCGGCGCCCGGCGGTGCCCCGGCCGGGCGGGCCTCGGTCGGGGTCGGCTCCGCCGGGCGGGCGAGCGTCGGGTCCGCCGCAGTGGGCGGGCTCGCCGGCCGGGCGACCGTCGGCCGGGCCGGGGTGGCCCCGGTCTCCGGCGGCGGTGCGGGCGGGCCGGGCGGCCCCGGCGGGCCCTCGGGGCCGGGGCGGGGCGGTCGCGGCGGTCGCGGCGCGGGCGACCCGAACACGATCGCGCGGGCGAAGAAGCGTCGCCGGATCAACATGCTGATCGCCGGCTTCGCGATCTTCATCATGCTGGCCGGCATCGGCGTCGTCGGGTTCACGTACTACTCCACCACCGTCGTGCTGCCCGAGCAGTTACCGCTGCCGCTGTCCACCACCGTGTATGCCAAGGACAACAAGACGGTCCTGGCCACGCTCGGCGACCAGAACCGGCAGCTCGTCAAGATCGGCGAAATCCCGCAGCACGTGCAGGACGCGGTGGCCGCAGCGGAGGACCGGAACTTCTACCGGCACTCCGGCGTGGACTACAAGGGCATCGCCCGGGCCGCGTGGAACAACATCTCCAACGGCGACAAGCAGGGCGCCTCGACCATCACCCAGCAGTACGCCCGCAACGCCTATGCGAGCCTGAAGGACGACACGTACGCCCGGAAGGTCAAGGAGGCGATCCTCGCCTCCAAGCTCAGCGAGGATTACACCAAGGCCGAGATCATGGAGCACTACCTCAACGTGATCTACTTCGGGCGCGGCGCGTACGGCATCGAGGCGGCGGCGCAGACCTACTTCGGGGTGCCGACCAAGAAGCTCACCGTGGCCCAGGCCGCGGTGCTCGCCGCGCTGATCAAGCAGCCGGTCAAGAGCGAGACTCACATGGGCTACGACCCGGCGGTCAACCTGGTCGACGCGAAGTCCCGGTGGACATACGTGCTCGACGGCATGACCGCCGAGGGTTGGATCAACGCCCCGAACAAGCCACAACGACCGACCGATGCGCAGTACCCGAAGACGCTCAACCCGAAGGCCGCCGGCTCGGCCGCGTTCGGCGTGGGCACCCCCCGCGGCAACGTGATCAACTACGTTCGGGAGGAGATGGAGCAGTGGGGCATCTGCACCAACTCGGAGGCTGCCGGCAAGGTCAGCTGCGTCGACGCGCTGCGTGAGGACGGCTACCGGATCCAGACCACGATCGACCCGAAGCTGCAGGCCGCTGCGGAGAACACCGCGATGCGGGCCAAGAAGAACTCCGAGCTGGCCGGCCAGCCGAAGAACCTGATGGCGGCGGTGGTCTCGGTCGACCCGAAGACCGGCCGGGTGCTCGCCTACTACGGCGGCGACAGCGGCGCGGACTTCGACTACGCCGGCAAGAACACCGACTCCGCTGGCAACCTCACCGGCGGCCACGCCCCGGGTTCGTCGTTCAAGGTCTACACGCTGGCAGCCGCGATCAACGCCGGCATCTCCGTGAAGTCGCACTGGGACGCCACCCCGTTCAAGCCGGAGGGCTTCAAGAACGAGGTGCAGAATGCGGGCCGGGGCGCCGGCGTCTGTAAGAAGTGGTGCACCCTGGAGGAGTCGACGGTCAAGTCGTACAACGTGCCGTTCTTCCACGTCACCGCGAAGATCGGCCCGGACAAGGTGGTCGACATGGCCCGCGCAGCCGGCGTCAGCACGATGTGGACCACCTCCGACAACCCGCCGAAGCCGGTCGACCTGACCAAGAAGAAGGGCGAGGATGTCGCCCCCGCGCCCTTCTACCACGTGATCGGCTACGGCCAGTACCCGGTGACGGTCCTCGACCACGCCAACGGCCTGGCCACCCTCGCGAACGAGGGCAGGTACAACAAGGCCCACTTCGTGATGAAGATCGAGAAGCAGAACGTGGACACCGGCAAGTGGGAGCCGGTCAACGGGGAGAAGCTCAATTCCCAGCAGCGGATCCGCGCGGACGTGGCCAAGGAGGTCACCAGCGTCCTCAAGCAGATCCCCGGTCCCAACGGCCGGTCGCTGGAGAACGGCCGGGAGGCGGCGGGCAAGACCGGCACCTGGGAGTACGACAGCAAGCACAACGCCCACGCCTGGATGGTCGGCTACACCCCGCAGATCGCCACCGCCGTCTGGGTGGGCAGCAAGGACCCGAAGAAGCCGCAGATCATCGACAAGGACGGCGTGGACATCGGCGGCTCCAAGCTCCCCGGCGCCATCTGGCAGCGGTACATGAACGCCGCGCTGAACGGTGAGGACAAGAGGAGCCTGCCGTCGGTCACCGGGATGGGCGATCAGGACGCCGGCAACGGCACCGAGCCGCCGCCCCCGGTCCAGCCGGAGCAGCCCAACTGCGACCCGCTGAACATCTTCTGCCCGCAGACCCCCGGCAACCCGGGCAACCCGGGCAATCCCGGCAACCCGGGGACCCCGGGCAACCCAGGCGGTACCGGCGCCCCGACCGACCCCCGGCCGGGAGGGAACGGCAACGGCGGTAACGGCGGCGGGCTGTTGCCCACCGTCGCGCCCCGCACCCGCGAGTGAGCGGACCGGGCTGAGCATCGACGCCGCCGGCGGCCGGACACCACGTCCGGCCGCCGGCGGCGTTTCGCGTACCGGAATGTTCGCGCCTGGGTGGGACGCGGAGGCCACCGATACGGGATGATTCCTGTCCATGAGCACCCAGTCGACGGCAGACATCGACGACGCCGGGTCCAGCGACCACCCGTCCCGTTCGGACGGCTTCGTCCGCGGCGCCTCGGAGTTGATCGGCGGCCCGCTGGGCGACCACGCGGTCGCGTTGGACCGGCCCGCCGGCCGCGAAAGTCGGTTCTGGACGGCCGCCCGGATCGTGCTGGCCCTGGCCTGCCTGACCCTCGCGCTGCACTGGGTGCAGAAGTCGCCCTGCCAGGACGGTGCCTGGCAGAACAACGTGCAGTACACCCGCATGTGCTACACCGACGTGCTGGCGCTCTACTACGCCGAGGGGCTCAACGAGGGCAAGGTGCCCTACCAGGACCACCCCGTCGAGTACCCGGTGCTGACCGGGTACTTCATGGGCGCGCTCGGGCTGCCGGTGCACGCGCTCGGCGTCGACAACCCGGAGATCAACCAGGGGCAGTGGTTCTACAACCTCAACGTCCTGGTGCTCGGCGCGCTCGCGGTGGCCACCGTCGCGGTCATCCTCAACCTGCGCCGCCGACGACCGTGGGACGCCGCCCTCTTCGCGCTCGCCCCCGCCCTGTTCCTCACCGCCACCGTCAACTGGGACCTGCTCGCCGTCGGGCTGGCCGCGTTCGGGCTGCTCGCCTGGGCCCGCCGCCGTCCGGTGGTGGCCGGGGTGCTGCTCGGCCTGGCCGGGGCGGCCAAGATGTGGCCGCTGTTCGTCCTCGGGCCGATCCTGGTGCTCGCCCTGCGCGCCAACCGGCTCCGCGCCGGCCTCACAGCCGTCGGGACGGCGCTGGTGGCCCTGGTCGTGGTCAACCTCCCGGTGGCGCTGCCCTACCGCGACAACTGGGGCCGCTTCTTCGAGCTGAACACCACCCGGCCCATCGACTGGGGCACCCTGTGGTACATCGGGCGCTACCTCGACGGCAAGGTCAACACCGGTGGCCCCGGCTCGACGGGGCCGTTCGATTGGCTGAACGCCAACATCCCCACCCTGAACTGGCTCTCATACGCCCTCTTCGGGCTGGCCTGCCTCGGGGTTGCCGCGTTGGCGCTGCTGGCGCCGCGCCGACCCCGGCTGGCCCAGCTCGCCTTCCTGGTCGTCGCCGCGTTCCTGATCTTCAGCAAGGTCTGGTCACAGCAGTTCGTGCTCTGGCTGCTGCCGTTGGTCGTCCTCGCCCGGCCGAAGTGGGGCGCGTTCATCGCCTGGCAGGTCGCCGAGATCGGCTACTTCGTCGCCTTCTACGGCGAGCTGCTCGGCACTGCGACCAGCCGCCCGGTGTTCCCCGAGGGGGTCTTCGTGCTGGCCTCCGCGCTTCGGTTGGGCACCGTCGTGCTGCTCTGCGTGCTGGTCGTCAAGGAGATCCTGGACCCGGGCCGGGACGCCGTGCGGGCCACCTACGCCGACGACCCGGACGGCGGCGTGCTCGACGGCGCACGGGACGCGCCCTGGCTGAGCCGCTGGCGGCGACGGCGGGCCGACACCGACACCGCCGCCGAACCGGCCCCGGCGGGCACCTGACGCCACCGGGCCCGGTCGGCTGTCAGAGCCGGTAGACCACCGCGCCGCCGACCTCCTCCCGGGTGATGCCGAGGGCATCGACCGGAGCGTCGATCGTCGTCTCCCACGGCGTGCCCGCGATCCGGTCGCGCAGCACCACCACGTTGCGGACGCCCAGGTCGCGCAGGTAGGTCACGCTCGTCTGGTTCGGGAAGCTCTCCGCGACCTGCCGAATCTCGGCCTGCCGGAGGGGCGTGAAGCCGCTGCCGCCGTTGACCATGTCCTGGAACCTGCTCGTCGACCACAACATCACCGGCTGGTCGAGGTTCTGGCTGCTCGGCAGCACCAGCATCGGGCCGTCCACCGACCGCATCGCGGCGGGCTGGGCCGGCACCACCGGATGCGGCGTGCTGTTCAGCCCTTCGGCGGCCACCAGCAGCAGCGGCAGCACCGTGGCCAGCCGCAGCCACGGACCCGGCCACGGCGGGACCCGCTCGGCGGCCCACTCCCGCACCCGGACCGCGAAGGCGCTGACCGCGCCCGCGGCGAGCAGCCCGAGCAGCAGCGTCGTCCACAGCATCATCCGCCCGGGCGTGCGCAGGCCGTTCCAGCCGGGCAGGTACTCGAACAGCAGCCCGTAGGTGAAGGTCCCACCGAAGAACCGGGTGCCCATCGCCAGGACCATCGTCACCACCACCCCGGCGAGCAGCAGCAGCCGGTGCCGCAGTCGCCACACCGAGAAGAACAGCCCGCCCGCGGCGAGCGCGTACAGCACGAAGCCCGGCAGCAGGGTCATCTCCGGGTGCCAGGGCAGGACCGACCGCGCGCCCTCGTGCAGGCCGCCCCACACCCGGGACTCCGCCGGGGCGGTGAAGAAGCCCGAGAGCGGCGGCGAGTAGACGCCGATGTCGCCGAGCGTTCGCGCCGCGTTCGAATGCAGCTCGGTGACCTTGAAATAGGGGACGGCGAGCAGCCCGCCCACCCCGGCGAAGAGCAGCGCGCCGACCACGTCGGCGACGAGCAGCCGGACCCCGAACGGCCGGGGGTTCGACCGCCGCCGGACGAACCACGTTACGGCGGCGACCAGCGTCGCCCCCGCCAGCACGTACGCGAACGGCAGCCCGATGCCGAAGCCCAGGCTGAGCTGCCAGGCGGCCACCAGCCAGCCGCCGTACGCCCACCCGGCGTGCCGCCGCTCGGGGCGGTAGCCGTGGCGCAGCGACCAGCCGTGGCCCCGGGCCAGCATGGCCAGCGCCAGCGGGATGCCGCCGTTGGACACGATGTGCAGGTGACCCGCCTGGGCGAGCAGCCAGGGGGCGTACGTGTAGCTGACCCCGGCCACCGCCGCGCCCGCCCGACCCGCGCCGAGCTGCCGCGCCAGCG
Organism: Micromonospora sp. NBC_01412; assembly: GCF_045040215.1. Classification (NCBI taxonomy): domain Bacteria; kingdom Bacillati; phylum Actinomycetota; class Actinomycetes; order Micromonosporales; family Micromonosporaceae; genus Micromonospora; species Micromonospora sp. NBC_01412. The sequence goes on along the minus strand of NZ_CP109528.1, from coordinate 3,021,324 downwards.
CGTACGCCCCGAACGTGGCCAGGGCGTGGGCCAGCAGGAACATGATGTTGTACCGCAGCAGGGCGGCCTCGGGGCCGGTGCCGATCATGCCGGCCGGCGCGTAGCCGAGCAGGGTGTCGGAGAACGCGAAGTTCCACGGGTCCGGGAAGAACGTGTTGGACTGCCACAGCTGCGCCGGGTCGGTCAGCAGGATGTGCCCCGACCAGGCCATCTGCCAGGCCTGGAGGCTCGGGTCCCAGTAGTCCTGGGGCAGCGTGTAGAGCGGGTAGCGCAGCGTCGGCCAGGTGAGCGCGACGGCCAGGGCCAGCGAGGCGAACACGGCCAGGGTCCACTCGTGGACCAGGAACTGGCCGACCGCCCGCAGGACACGCCTCACCCGCCCGGGCACCGGCTCCGGAGCGGGGGCGAACGCCTCCCACCGATCCGGCTTCGCCCCGTCGCCGTCCTTCGCGGTCTCGCCGTCCTTCGCGGTGCCGCCGTCCTTGTCCGCCTTCTCCTTGTCGGCGTCCTTCGCCGTTCCGTCGTCCTTGTCCGCCACCTCCTTGTCCGCCGCCTTCTTGTCGGCGTCCTTTTCGGTGTCGCCGCCCTTGGCGGCGTCCGTGTCTGCGGACCTGGTGACGGCGTCGTCCTGAGCGGCGTCGTCCTTCACGATGCCGGCGTTCCCGCCGTCGGCGCCGTCCCCCGTTGTGGGCTCGGCGGGCTGCCCGGCGTCGGCCGGGTCGCTGCCGGCTGCCTGCCCGCCGTCGGTCGCCTCGCCGTCCCCGGTGCCCTTCGTGGCGGTGTCCGGGGTCTTCACGGCGGCACCGTCCACCAGCGGACTCCCGCCGGTCTTGTCCTCGTCGGTGGCGTCGACCCGCTCGGTCGTCATGCCGCCGGGCTTCCCGCGCCGAGCCGGTCGCGCAGGAACGCGATGTCGGTGCCCTGACCGTCCACCCCGCCCGGGGTCTCCACGATCGCCGACGCGCCCGCCGCCCGGATCACCGCCACGACCAACTCCGGGTCGATCGTGCCGCCGCCGAGGTTGTCGTGCCGGTCCCGGCCCGAGTCGAACGCGTCCTTGGAGTTGTTGGCGTGGACCAGGTCGATCCGGCCGGTGATGGCCTTGACCCGGTCGACCAGGTCCAGCAGCTCCTCACCCCCGGCGTGGGCGTGGCAGGTGTCCAGGCAGAAGCCCACCTCGTACTCGCCGACGGCGTCCCAGAGCCGGGCCAGCGCGTCGAGGCGACGGGCGCAGGCGTTGTCGCCGCCGGCGGTGTTCTCGATCAGCACCGGCAGGGCGAAGCCGCCGGACTCCGCCGCGTACGCGAAGGTCTTGCGCCAGTTGTCGAAGCCGACCGCCAAGTCGTCGCCCGCGTTGACGTGCCCCCCGTGCACGATCAGGCCCTTCGCGCCGATCTCCGCCGCCGCGGTGGCGTGGCCGAGCAGCAGCTTCCGGCTCGGGATGCGGATCCGGTTGTTCAGCGTCGCCACGTTGATGACGTACGGCGCGTGGACGTAGAGGTCGACCTCGGCGGCCCGTAACCGGTCGGCGTCCTCCCGTGGTTGCGGGGCCTTCCAGCCCTGTGGATCGGAGAGGAAGAACTGCACGGCCTCAGCGGCCCGGGCGGCCGCCTCCGACAGCGGGTCGGCGGAATCGACGTGGGCTCCGATACGCATGGAGGCGAGCCTACGTCGCGGCACCGACGCGCGGGGTGACGGTGCGCCCGGGGTGGCGGTATCCGGCACGGGGCGGACAGGGACGAGGCCGGGGGTGGCGTCACCGGGGGCGGGGGCGGTCGTTGGTCCGGGTGGGATCGACGGTCGGCTCTCCGGGGCGCGGGCCACGGGGCGACCGGGCTCCGGCCGGAGCGGGATCCGCCGTACTGCAGGCCGTCCTGGAGCGGCTGCCAGCGGGGCGGTCCGGCGCCAGCCGATGCCATCCCGCCCGGAACTATCCTCAGAAGCCGGGGCAAAAGTTCCAATAAGCCCCACAGGCGACGATAGTCATTGTACGGTCAGATAACAACACGATGAAGCTCCGCGGGGCGTCGCGATCCAACCTCATCGGTGTGGTCGTTCCTCCCCAGGTCCCACCCAAGGAATGCGGACGGGACGCCCCGCGGCCTCGTGACGGGGGCCCGGGCCGACGCCAGCGTCGGCCCGGGCCCCCGTCCTGCACGGCTGTTCCGTGCCGCCGGATCCGCCGTCCGGTCGGCCGTGCCCGCCGGCGACCCGCCGGGAGCGGCCGACCTGCCCGGGCATGATCGTTCGGACCGGGTATTCTGGTCCGGTTGTCCGCGTCCGGCCGGGTTCCCCCGGTCCGGAGCGGGCAGACGCACGACCTCCTGCCGCGGAAGGACCGTGGCCGCTTAGCCCACAGGAGGTGAGCACGTCTTGCGTCATTACGAGATCATGGTGATCCTCGATTCCAGCCTCGAGGAACGCACCGTCGCCCCGTCGCTCGACACGTACCTGAACGTGATCCGGACCGCGGGTGGCTCGGTGGAGAAGACCGACGTGTGGGGCCGTAGGCGCCTCGCGTACGAGATCAACAAGAAGGCCGAGGGCATCTACGCCGTCATCGACCTGCAGGCGACGCCTGCGGCGGTGGCCGAGCTGGACCGTCAGCTGCGGCTCAACGAGTCCGTGCTGCGCACCAAGGTCATCCGTCCGGAAATGCGCTAACAGCGTTTAATCCGGTTCACCCGGTTCACCCGGATCAGCTTCATCGACGCTGTCGTAGGGCTCTGAGAGCCTGTACGGCGAACGATGAGTGCGCGAGGAGATGGTCATGGCAGGAGACACCACCATCACGGTCATCGGCAATCTGACCGATGACCCCGAGTTGCGATTCACCCCCTCGGGGGCCGCGGTCGCCAAGTTCCGGGTCGCTTCGACGCCCCGGTTCATGGACAAGGCGTCCGGCGAATGGAAGGACGGCGAGCCGTTGTTCCTTGCGTGCACGGTCTGGCGTCAGGCCGCCGAGCACGTCGCCGAGTCGTTGCAGCGTGGCGCCCGGGTGATCGTGTCGGGCCGGCTGCGTCAGCGGTCCTACGAGACCCGCGAGGGTGAGAAGCGCACCGTCATCGAGCTTGAGGTCGACGAGATCGGCCCGTCGCTGCGCTACGCCACGGCGAAGGTGCAGAAGATGTCCCGCTCCGGCGGCGGTGGCGGCGGCTTCGGTGGCGGCGGTGGCGGTGGCGGTGGTGGTGCCCAGGGCGGCGGCGGAGGCAACTTCGACGACCCTTGGGCCTCGGCCGCACCAGCTCCCGCGCGCGCTGGTTCGGGTGGCGGCAATTTTGATGAGGAGCCCCCGTTCTAATGGCGCCGAGCGCCCGCGATCGCAAACCAGGAGCACGGTCAATGGCTAAGGCTGCGGCCCTTCGCAAGCCAAAGAAGAAGGTGAACCCGCTAGACAAGGACGGGATCACCTATATCGATTACAAGGACACCGCGCTGCTGCGCAAGTTCATCTCCGACCGCGGCAAGATCCGCGCTCGACGGGTGACCGGCGTGACCTCGCAGCAGCAGCGGCAGATCGCCCGCGCGGTCAAGAACGCCCGCGAGATGGCGCTCCTGCCGTACACGGCCACGGCCCGCTGAGAGGAGGCACCGACATGAAGATCATCCTGACTCAGGAGGTGTCCGGCCTCGGTGCCCCGGGCGACATCGTCGAGGTGAAGGACGGCTACGGCCGTAACTACCTGCTGCCGCAGGGCTTCGCGATCGTCTGGACCAAGGGTGCGGAGAAGCAGGTCACGGTTATCAAGCGGGCCCGCTCGGCCCGGGAGATCCGCGACCTCGACCACGCCAACGAGGTCAAGGCCCGGCTCAACAGCCTGAAGGTCAACCTGAAGGCCCGCGCCGGCGACGGCGGGCGGCTCTTCGGTTCGGTCACCCCGGCCGAGATCGTCGACGCCGTCAAGGCGGCCGGCGGCCCGACCCTCGACCGTCGGCGGCTGGAGCTGCCCGGCCACATCAAGTCGCTGGGTGCGTACCCGGTCAACATCAAGCTGCACCCCGACGTGACCGCCAAGTTCGACCTGAACGTCGTCCAGGGCTGACACCGAAGCACCACGCACAGGGCCCGCACCGGTACGCCGGTGCGGGCCCTGCGTCGTGATACGGCCCGGTCAGCCGATCGGCCACGGCGCTGATCCGCACCGTCGAGAGCCCACCCCCGTCCACGGCCGCCGGCAACGCCACGGCCGCCGGCAACGCCACGGCCGCCGGCAACGCCACGGGTTGCCGACCGCCGCCGGGGCGTGCGGGTGCCGACTGCTTGCGCGCCGCCGACTGGTTTGCCCCCGGGGCGGGATGGCTCCGCCCTGGCCCGAAGGGCCGACCGGGGCTGCGGCGCGACGTAGCGCAGCCGTCTGCGGGAGGCCGTACGGGCGAGGGATCCGCGAAACTCACCGGAAATTTCTTATCCACAGGCTGTGGGCGGAGCCTTCCCAGGTCAGAGCGTTATGCGGGAGAATTCCCCAGCGGTTGTCCACAGGCTGTGCACACCCTGCGCCCATGTTGTCCACCGGCGTCCACAGGTTGTCCCAAGGCTCGTCCACCGGCGTGGTTGAGTCGCTGACCTCGGGTTCCGTATGGTTGCCTCTCGACCGACGGTGCGATGACCCCCGATCGACCCGACCGGTCCGATCGGAAGTCGTCGTGCCCGGCGGCGGACCGGTAGTTCGAACCGACGCAGCGGAGGGGGGACCCGTGTCGGTCGCCGACGACATGCGGACGGAGCCACGAGGCGGTGGCCAACCACCGGCCCCCTCCCAGCGGGAGGGCCAGTTCGAGAAGACCCCGCCCCAGGACGTCGCCGCCGAGCAGTGCGTTCTCGGCGGCATGCTGCTGTCCAAGGACGCCATCGCCGACGTCGTCGAGATCCTGAAGTCCCACGACTTCTACCGGCCGGCGCACGCCACCGTCTTCGACGCCATCCTCGACATCTACGGACGGGGCGAGCCCGCCGACCCGATCACCGTGGCCGCTGCCCTGGCCGACTCCGGCGACCTGGCCCGAATCGGCGGGGCCCCGTACCTGCACACGATGATCGCGAGCGTGCCGACCGCCGCGAACGCCGCGTACTACGCCCGGATCGTCGGGGAGCGGGCGGTGCTCCGCCGGCTGGTCGAGGCCGGAACGAAGATCGTGCAGCTCGGGTACGGCACCGGCAACAACGGCGGCCGGGACGTGGACGACATCGTCGACCTCGCCCAGCAGGCCGTCTACGACATCACCGAGCGTCGGGTCAACGAGGACTTCGCCGTCCTGGCCGACATGCTCCAGCCGACGCTCGACGAGATCGAGGCGGTCGGCGCCCAGGGCGGCATGATGACCGGCGTGCCGACCGGCTTCACCGACCTGGACCGGCTGCTCAACGGTTTGCACGCCGGGCAGCTCATCATCGTGGCGGGGCGGCCCGGCCTCGGCAAGGCACTCGCCCTCGACACCCCGCTGCCCACGCCCAACGGCTGGACGACGATGGGCGAAGTTAAGGCCGGCGACCAACTTATCGGTGCTGACGGGTGCCCGACGACGGTCACCCACGCATTTGATGTGATGGAGGGTCGACCCTGCTACGAAGTCGAGTTCTCCGACGGCAGTGTGATCGTTGCGGATGCCGAGCACCTGTGGAAGACGACTACACGCGCTTCCCGGCGTGCCGGCGCGGTTCGCCGGGAGGTCGCTTGGTCCCCCTCTGCGGTGGAGCGGCTGCGACGGGTGGCGTCTGAGGCATCCGAGGATGTCAGCGTTGCTGAACTGGCGTCAGTGATCGGCGACGAGTTCGTCCACACCGCCCGCCGCGTCGTGCGAGACCTCCCGTACCAATTTGCTCCGCTGGCGCAGGGGCGGCGCGGGGGCCCGCGTGCCCGTGTCTACCCGGCCCGCGCCGTCTACAGGCGCCTTCTGGATCGCGTAAGCGCCTGGCAGGATACGGTTGACGCCGCCCGGTACTCCGATGTCGTTACGACCGAAGAGATCCGAGCAACGCTGCGAACCGCCACCGCCGACCGCAGGTTGAACCACGCGGTACGAAACGCCGAAGCACTGCAACTGCCGGAGGCGGACCTGCCGGTGCCCCCGTACACGCTGGGCGCCTGGCTTGGTGACGGACACAGCGCCGGTAGCCGGCTCACCACCGTTGACCCGGATATCCTGCGGCGGATCGAGGCGGACGGCTTCGAGACGAAAAAGTCAGCGACAGAGCCGACGCTGTACTCAATCCGGCCTCCGGAATGCCCCATGTGTGGCCGTGGCCGCAGGGGCTGCGTCCTCTGCGCCAGTTCTCCGTCGTCGCTGACGCAGTCGCTGCGGGCAATCGGCGTGCTCGGTAACAAGCATGTGCCGCAGTCGTACCTGCGGGCATCGCAGACGCAGCGCCGGGCGCTGCTCGCGGGCCTGCTCGACACCGACGGCACCATCACCAACGCTGGCACTGCTCAGCTCACTACAACCTCGGCGAGGCTTGCCGAGGGTGCCTACGAACTGGTCGTCAGTCTCGGGTATCGCTGTTCAATCAGCCGCAAGGTGGTGAAGGGTCGCAGGCCGGAAACCTCCATCGCGTACAACCTCAACTTCACGACCACTGACGAGGTGTTCCACCTGCCTCGGAAGCAGGAGACTCATCGCCTACGCAGGCGCAGCGAGAGTACCGTTCGGACTGACAGCCGGTTCATTGTCGATGTGCGGCCGGTACCGAGCGTCCCGGTCCGCTGCGTGACGGTGGACAACCCGGACCACCTCTACCTGGCCGGCCGGTCCATGATCCCGACGCACAACAGCACCGCTAGCATGGACTTTGCCCGTAATGCGGCCATTCGGGCCAACCAGGCTGCGGCGATCTTCTCGCTGGAGATGAGCAAGGTCGAGATCGTCATGCGACTGCTCTCGGCCGAGGCCCGGGTCCCGCTGCACGTGCTGCGCAGCGGCCAGCTCTCCGACGACGACTGGACCAAGCTGGCCCGGTGCATGGGCGAGATCAGCGAGGCCCCGCTCTTCGTCGACGACACGCCGAGCATGAACCTGATGGAGATCCGGGCGAAGGCGCGCCGACTCAAGCAGAAGCACGACCTGAAGCTGATCGTGGTCGACTATCTCCAGCTGATGACCTCGCCGAAGCGTACCGAGAGCCGGCAGCAGGAGGTCGCGGACCTGTCCCGTGGCCTCAAGCTGCTCGCCAAGGAGGTCGAGTGCCCGGTGATCGCGGTGAGTCAGCTCAACCGTGGTCCTGAGCAGCGCACCGACAAGCGACCCCAACTGTCCGACCTGCGTGAGTCTGGCTCAATCGAGCAGGATGCAGACGTTGTCATCCTTTTGCACCGAGATGACTACTACGACAAGGAGTCGCCACGCGCGGGCGAGGCGGACTTTATTGTTGCCAAGCACAGAAATGGTCCGACCGACTCCATCACCGTGGCCGCCCAGCTCCACCTCTCCCGCTTCGTGGACATGGCGATCGTCTGAAGCCCTGCCGGCGAGCGGGACGGACCGTGGGCCGGACCGGTGACGGAACCGGCCCGGCCCGGCCCACGGTGTGAACGGCAGTCCGCTCTAATCGAAGAGTTCGCCGAGGAAGCCGCCGTGCTTCTTCTTGCGGCGGTAGTGGCCGTGGTAGCCGTGGTGCTGCTGGCCGTGCCCGCCGTACGCCGGGGCGGCGGGCGGGTAGCCGTGCGTGGGCGGCGGGGGCGGCGGGGGAACCGCGCCGTACCCCGGCTGCTGTGGCTGGTGCGCCGGCGGAGGCGGCGGCGGGTAGGCGCCGGGCGTCTGGGGGCGCTGTGCCGGGTTCTGGGCGCCCGCCGGCTGCTGCCGGTTCCAGTTCGCCTCGGCCTCGAACAGCTTCTCCAGTTCGCCGCGGTCGAGGAAGATCCCCCGACACTCGCCGCACTGGTCGATGACGACTCCGCTGCGTTCGTACTGACGCATGTCTCCGTGACACTTGGGACAGGTGAGCTGCATTATCCGAAGGTACCTGGTGATGTCACCCGATTGCGGCGAGTAGGTCGGTCACCTCGTCGTCGGAGACCTCGTGGAAGTCCTCGTAGTAGCTGCTGACCGAGCCGAAGCCGGCGGGCCGCTGGACGCAGACCACCTCGTCGGCCTCGGCGACCAACATCTCGTACGCCTCCTCGGCGCCGACCGGGACCGCGACGACCACCCGTCGGGCACCGAGTTGCCGGGCCACCTGGACGGCGGCGCGGGCGGTGGCCCCGGTGGCCAGGCCGTCGTCGACGATGACGGCGGTCCGTCCGGTCAGGTCGAGCGGGGGGCGCCCGGCCCGGTAGCGGCGTTCCCGGCGCTCCAGTTCCGCCTGCTCGTGGCGTTGCACCTCGGCGACCTCCCCCGGGTCGACCCGGGCTGCCACCAGTTCGTTGAGCACCCGCACCCCGTTGGGGCCGAGCGCGCCGAAGGCGACCTCGGGTGCCATCGGCATGCCGAGCTTGCGCACCACCAGCACGTCGAGGGGGGCGTGGAGCCGCTCGGCGACCACCCGGGCCACCGGCACCCCGCCCCGGACCAGCCCGAGCACGGTGACGTCTGGCCGGTCGGCCAGCCCGGTGAGCCGGTCGGCGAGGACCTGGCCGGCGTCCTCTCGGTCGGGGTAGGTCGTCGTCATTCCTCAGGTGTACGCCCTGCGGGCCGGCCCGCGCCGGCAGTCTGGCGAGAACGACCGGTCGGGGGGCGGAGATCGTCCGGCTCGGGGCGGGCGAGGGCGGGTGCCCAGACCAGCAGGGCGACCGGGTAGAGCAGGTACCCGAAGCGGGTGGACGGCATCAGCAGGATCGCGGCGAGCAGCCCGTACCCGCAGATGAGGGCGGTGGCGGCGGCCGTGCGGGGCGGGCGGCGCAGCAGCCGGACGGCGATCCCGACGCCGACCGCGACCAGCAGGGCGGCGGCGACCACCCGGCCGGCGGGCAGGGCGGTCGCGATCAACTGCCCGGGGAACGGGGACTGCGCCGGGCTGGTGACCAGGCCGTGGCCGAGCGGGAAGCGCAGCACGTTCTCGACCAGCGCGTCCCGGTCGACCAGCAGCGCGGGGAGCAGGGCGAGCGCCGGGACGCCGAGCGCGCCGATGGCGAGCCGCCCGGTGGAGCGCCGGGTCGCAGCCCAGGCGATCAGGACGAGGGCGACCGGCCAGGCGAAGAGCTTCAGCGCGCCGGCCAGCCCGACGGCCAGGCCCGCGCGGCCCGGCCGGTCGACGGCGGCGAGGGCGAGGGCCAGCAGGCAGAGGGCGAGCACGGGCAGGTCGTCGCCGCCGGTGGCCAGGGTGAGCGCGCAGATCGGCAGCACGGTGGCCGCCTGGACGCCCCGCAGCACCGCCGCTGCCCGGTCGGCCCGGTCGGTGCGGTCGGTGCGGTTGGCCCGGTCGGTCGGGCATAGGGCACGGACCGCCAGGGCGAGGGCCAGCGCGGTGGCGACCGCGAACCACAGCCGGGCGTCGGTCCACCAGCCGTCCGCGACCGCCCGGGGCAGGCCGAACAGGGCCATTCCCGGCTGGTACGGGGTGTAGCCGAGCAGCCGCTCGTCGGCGGGGAGCGCGGCGATCGCGTCGTGCCCGAGGTAGGGGGTGCCGGTCTCGGCGAGGCGGGCGCCGGCGTGTTCGACGACCACCACCTCCTCCTGTGCCCGGTCGGTCCGGCCGGCTGCCCGCTGGGCGCCCTGCTGGACCAGCGGCAGCACGGTGGTGGCGGCCCAGGCGAGGCCGGTGACCGCCCAGCGACCGGGTAGGCCGGCCAGGGACGAGGCGGCGTCGCGCCGCCGGGCGGCCAGTTGACCCGCGACGGCGACGGCGGCGAACAGGTACCCGAACGCGGCGACGGTTCCCCAGGCCCGGTGCGGCGGCAGGGTGGAGGTGGCTGCGGTGACCGCCGCGAACGCGGCGGAGACGGCGTACAGGCCGATGTCGAGGGCGAGGCCGCCGGCGGCCCGGTCGACCCTCCGCCAGCTCGCGGAGGTGCGGGTGGTCCGGTCGGCGGCGGCGGTCACGCGGGCAAGTGTGGCAGACGCTCCCCACGGCCCCGGCCGCCCTGCCGGCGGCCGGAGGGGAGCCGGAGTACGGCGCCCGCGTCGTGCAGCGGCGGGGCGAGGATGCCGGGGCGACCGCCGAACCCCCGGTGCAGCGTGGAGAGCAGCGTCCCGGCCGGCACCGGCCGGCCGAACAGGTGGCCCTGCCCGGCGGTGCAGCCCAGCTCCCAGAGCGCACGGCGCTGCGGCTCGCTCTCCACCCCCTCGGCGACCACGGTGAGCCCGAGGTTGCGGCCCAGGTCGAGGGTGGACCGGATGACGGCGGCGGCCTCCGCCGACGCCTCCATGACCGACACGAAGCTGCGGTCGATCTTCAGCTCGTGGACCGGGATCCGGGAGAGCAGGGAGAGCGAGGAGTAGCCGGTGCCGAAGTCGTCCAGGGCCAGCCGGACGCCCTCGTCGCGCAGCCGGGTGAGCACCCGGTCGACCACGTCGAGCTGGCTGAGGGTCAGCGTCTCGGTCAGCTCCAGGACCAGCCGGTCCGGCGGCAGGTCGTGGGCGCGCAGCCGGGCCAGCACGGAGCCGGGGAAACGGGCGTCGAGCAGGCTGCGCGGCGACACGTTGACCGCCACCGACAGGTCGAAGCCGGCCGCCCGCCAGCTGCCGGCGGCGATCAACGCCTGGTCGAGGATCGCCTCGGCGAACGCCGGGAGCAGCCCGGAGCGTTCCACTGCCTCCAGGAAGCGCAGCGGGTCGATCATGCCGTGCACCGGGTGGTGCCACCGGGCCAGGGCTTCCGCGCTGGTCACCTCGCCGGTGCCGAGGTCGACGATCGGCTGGAAGTTGACGGTGAACTCGTGGTCGGCGACCGCGCGGGGCAGCTCCCCGCCGAGGGTGAGCCGGCCGAGGTCGGCGGTGTCCCGGGCCGGGGCGTACGTGGAGATCCGCTGGCCGGCCCGCTTCGCCTGGTACATCGCCACGTCGGCGCGGCGCAGCAACTCGGCGACCCCGCCGCTGGCCGGTGCGACGGCGATGCCGCCGCTGGCCTCGACGCTGATCCGCATGCCGTCCAGGTCGAGCGGCTCGTGCAGCGCCGCGAGCAGCGCCTCCGCCCGGTGGGCGGCCACCGCCGGGGCGGGCAGGCCGCGCAGGAGCACGGCGAACTCGTCGCCGCCGAGGCGGGCCACCAGGTCGTCGCCGTGGGCGGCCCCGCGCAGCCGGCCGGCGACCTGCATGAGCACCCGGTCGCCGGCGGCGTGGCCGAGGGTGTCGTTGACCTCCTTGAAGTGGTTGAGGTCGATCAGCACCAGTGCGGTCACTCCGTCGGCGTACCGGGCGTTGAGCTGCTCGGTGCCCTGCTCCAGCAGGTGCCGCCGGTTGGCCAGGCCGGTCAGCGCGTCGTGGGTCGCCGCGTACGCGTGCTCGTCGGCGACGCGGGCCAATTCGGCGTACGCCTGGGCGTTGCGCAGGGCGGTGCACAGCGCGGAGGCGAAGGTGCGCAGGGTGTACTGCTCGCGTTCGGAGAGCCGGACCGGGCCCCGGAACCGCAGCCGCAGCGCGCCGATGTCGACGGCCCGATCGGGCCCTTCGAGGGGCACCTCGATGGCCGACCCGTCCACCGCGCCGGCCTGGTCGGCGGGCCCGTCGTAGGTGAGGGTGCCGGCGGCGCCCCGGACGGTCCGGGTGCCCTCGCGCAGGGCGATCTCCACCTCGTCCGCGGAGAACAGTTCGGCGGCCTGGGTGACGGCGGTGGTGAGCACTTTGTCGAGGTCGACGACGTTGAGCGCGTCGGTGGTCCGGGCGAGCCGCTGCCAGGCGTCGCGTTCCGCCCGGTTGCGGACCCGGCTGGAGTAGGCAAGGTGCAGGCTCAGCACCAGCGGCGGCACGACGATCAGGAAGCTGGGGTTGCTGTTGAGGATCAGCAGGGTGGAGACGATGACGGCGAACCGGGCGGCGGCGCTGGCGATGCGCAGGTCGTAGTGCTCGCGGAACAGGTCGCGGACCCGGGTGCGGGTGGCGAGGGCGATGACCGGGAACGTCAGCACCTCGTCGAGGACGACGACCACGAGGTACGCGGCGACGAGCGCCCAGATCGGCCGGCCGACGGACCCGCCGATGGGCCAGCTCCAGCCGGCCGTCAGCAGCACCATCCCGCCGACGGCCGCGGTGACCATGTCCTTCGCCACGCCGAACGCCAGCTTGAGGGGCGCCACCCGGAGGATGCCCCGGACGAACCCGACGCCCAGGCCGGTCGCGAGGATCACCCAGGGCACGGGTGCCACCGCGAGCCCGACGAGCACCGCGACCTCGGTCCAGGAGACGCCGTGGGTCGTCGCCCGGATGCGGATTCGCACGTTCACGGTGGCGCCTACCGCCACGAGGAAGGCGACGGTCGCCGCGCTGGTGAGCTCCCGGGCGCTCGGCGGGCCGCCGAACCCGATGTCGCGCAGGCTGAGCAAGACCGCGGTGGCGGCACACAGCACGACGAGACCGACAAGCAGCAGAAGCCGCCGATCGGTCTCACTGTCGCGTCTTGCGCTCCCAGCCACGTCCAGTCCCTCTGCCGCCGATGATTCCTGGCAGTGCGTATCTCGGACTTTACGGCCGGTCAGGTCTCGGGTGAAGAGTTCGATCAGAGCCAGTCGTGAGCCTTCATGGTCCCGCCTTTCGTCTAAAGAAACTTCGTCGACCGATGCCTGCCCGGGCTTGGCTGACACGCAGAATCTTATGACGTTTGATGGGCCTTCGCGGCATTGCATGTCCATATGCGCAGAATGCGCTAATGAGTACCGTTCCTGTCACTCACCGTTCTGATGCGAAAACCCACAGCGTAACTCCTGGGAGTTCTCGGCATAATTATCGGAGCGGGCTTCCTTCCCGTCTCTCCCCGGTCCGTCCATAGCCGTTTGCGCTGGTGTTGGTACCCCCTGGTGCGGTCGTTCAACGGGGCGGTGAATTGTGGTGACGGTCCGGTGTCCGTTCGGCGCGCGGAGTCCGACGCGCTTTTGCAAGGTTTTGTTTAAGTTTGTATACATATGCGCGACCGAATGCCGTAGCAATCAATTCTCGGGCCTGCCCATTCGCCCGGTCCGCGGCGGCGCCCCATTCCCACGTGAACGGCACCCGGCTTGTTCGAGTCGGTTCCTCGTCGCCCGAACGCCCGCCCCTGGGACCCGTCGCCCCGATCCGGACCCCGGCGCCGGCCACGACGGCGCCGGGCCGCGCCCCGACCCCCGGCCTTTGGCCGGGCCCGGGCCCGGGGCGTACCGGACGATAGGCTCGCGACCGTGACCGATCCCACGCAGCTCACCCACGTCGACACGGCGGGCGCGGCCCGCATGGTCGATGTCTCCGCCAAGGCGGTGACCGGCCGGCTCGCGGTGGCCGCCGGCCGGCTGCGGACCACCCCCGAGGTGGTCGACCTGCTGCGCCGCGACGGGCTGCCCAAGGGCGACGCGCTCGCCGTGGGCCGGCTCGCCGGCATCATGGGCGCGAAGCGGACCCCCGACCTGATCCCGCTCTGCCACCCGATCGCGCTGCACGGGGTGACGGTCGACCTCACCCTGACCGACGACACCGTCGAGATCACCGCCACGGCGCGGACCGCCGACCGCACCGGCGTGGAGATGGAGGCGCTGACCGCGGTCGCGGTCGCCGGCCTGGCCCTGGTCGACATGGTCAAGGCGGTCGACCCGGCGGCGTCGGTGGAAGCGGTGCGGGTGCTGCGCAAGGAGGGCGGCAAGACCGGCCGCTGGCTACGGCCGGAGGACCGGCCGTGATCCGCGCCCGGGTGGTGGTCGCCTCCAACCGCGCTGCGGCCGGCGTCTACGCCGACACCAGCGGCCCGCTGCTCGCCGCCGGGCTGCGCGAGTTGGGCTGCCAGGTCGACGACCCGGTGGTGGTGCCCGACGGCGAGCCGGTCGGCGAGGCGCTGCGGGCCGCCCTGGCCGCCGGGGTCGACGTCGTGCTGACCAGCGGCGGCACCGGGATCACCCCCACCGACCGGACGCCGGACGTGACCCGCGCGCTGCTCGACCATGAGATCCCCGGCATCGCCGAGGCGATCCGCGCGCACAGCCGGGACAAGGTGCCTACGGCGGCGCTCTCCCGGGGCGTCGCCGGGGTGGTCGGCCGGATGCTGGTGGTCAACCTGCCCGGCTCCACCGGCGGCGCCCGCGACGGCCTCGCGGTACTCGGCCCGATCCTGGCCCACGCCGTCGACCAGTTGCGCGGCGGCGACCACTGACGGTCCGGCGGGCGGGGTGGTCCCGCCCATAGGGCCGGCGCGCGGGCTGCGCCGACCGGCCACTGGCGGGGCGGGCCGGACCGCCCGAGGATAGGCTCAGCCGGTGAGCACGGAAACCGCGTCCGCCGCCGAGCAGGTCGCCGTACCGCCGCCGGCGGGCTGGGAGGAGGCCCGCTCCCGGGTGTACGCCGTCGGCCTGGCCGCCGCGCTGCCCGCCGTGAGCCGGCCGCTCGCCGACGCCGACGGGCACACCCTCGCCGAGCCGTTGGCCACCCGCACCGACCTGCCGGCCTTCCCCACCTCCAGCGTGGACGGCTGGGCGGTGCGTGGGGGCGGGCCGTGGCGGATCGTCGGTCGGGTCCTGGCCGGCGGCAACCCGTCCCCGCTGGCCGAGGACGGCACCACCGTCGAGATCGCCACCGGCGCGATGGTGCCCGAGGGCGTCACCGCGATCCTGCGGATCGAGGAGTCCACCCGGGCGGCCGACGGCCGGGTCGCCGGCACCCCCCGACCGAGCCCTGAGTGGCGCCGGCCGGGCGAGGAGGCGTACGCGGGGGAGGAACTGCTCCCCGCCGGCGCCCCGGTCGACCCGGCGGTGATCGGTCTGGCCGCCTCCTGCGGGCACGACGTCCTGCGGGTGCGCCGCCCGCCCCGCGCCGCGCTGCTGGTCTTCGGTGACGAGCTGCTGACCTCGGGCCCGCCGGCCGACGGCCGGGTCCGCGACGCCCTCGGCCCGGCCGTGCCGGCCTGGCTGCGCCGGTACGGCTGCCAGGTGCGCCCGGCCGACGTGGTCGGCCCGGTGGCCGACACCCTGCCGGCGCACGTGGCGGCCCTGCGCGCGGCACTGGCAACGGCCGACGTGGTCTGCACGACGGGCGGGACGATGCGCGGTCCCGTCGACCACCTGCACCCGGCCCTGGAGGCGCTGGGCGCGGACTACGTGGTGAACACGGTCGCGGTCCGTCCCGGCTTTCCGATGCTGCTGGCCCGGCTGACCGACCCGGACGGCCGGGCGCGCTTCATCGCCGGCCTGCCCGGCAACCCGCAGTCGGCGATCGTGGCGCTCGTCTCGCTGGTCGCGCCGCTGCTGGCCGGCTTGCAGGGACGGCCGATGCCGGCGCTGCCGCACGCCACGCTCGCCGAGCCGGTGCCCGGTCGCGGCGACCACACCCACCTGGCCCTGGTCCGGCTGGACCGGGCGGCGGGCACTGCCCACCCGGTCCGGCACGTCGGGTCGGCGATGCTGCGCGGGCTGGCCGGCGCGGACGGGTTCGCGGTCATCCGCCCCGGCACCACGGGCGAGCCGGGCGCGCGGGTGCCGGTCGTGCCGCTGCCCCTGCTTCCGGGGGAACGGGCCTGGTGACGATCGAGGAGTCGACGGTCTTCGGCACGGTAACCGAGGAGCCGCTGGACCTGGCCGCCCACGAGGCGGCCGTCGCCGACCGGCGGGCCGGGGCGGTGGTGTCGTTCCAGGGCATGGTCCGCGACCACGACCACGGCCGCGCGGTGATCAGCCTGGAGTACGAGGGCCACCCGAGCGCGGTCGCCGTGCTCCGGGAGGTCGCCGCCGAGGTGGCGGCCGACCCGGACGTGTACGCGGTCGCGGTGTCGCACCGGGTCGGCCCGCTCGGCATCGGTGACGTGGCGCTGGTCGCGGCGGTGAGCACCGCACACCGGGCTGCCGCGTTCGCCGCCTGCGCCCGGCTGGTGGACGAGGTGAAGGCACGCCTGCCGATCTGGAAGCGGCAGGTGTTCGCCGATGGCACCGAGGAGTGGGTCAACTGTCCCTGACGCCGTCGGGCAGGTGCGCTGCCCGGGTCAGCTGCCGTGCCCTCGGCGACCGCCGGAGCCTCAGCTGCGGCCGTTGACCAGGGAGGTGCGGCCGAACCGGTCGGCGTAGAAGGCCGGCTCGGCGCCGGGCCGCCACGGCAGCGCGGCGACCAGCACGATCAGGGCCACGGCGAGGGAGTTCTCCATCAGCGCCCCGAACAGGCCGTCCTGGTAGTGCGACACCTCGGGGAGCTGGTGCTCGTACGGCCAGATCGGCGAGGTCAGGAACAGCAGGTAGAGCCCGACCGCCGCCACGCCGTGCCGGAGCCCGGTGAGCGTCGGGTACCAGATCGGTGGGCGCAGCCCGTTGACCCCGGGCAGCCCGCTGTACGACGACACCTGGCCGGTGCGCTGCACCGACCCCCGGCTCGCCTCCCGGCGGCGTACCGCCGCGTCGGCCAGGACGATGATCGCCGGAATGACCCAGACGAGGTGGTGCGACCAGGAGATCGGGCTGATCACGTTGGCGGTGAGCCCGACCAGGGTGAACGCGGTCAGCTCGTCGCCGTCGGCGCGGGCGCTGACGGCCCGGGACAGCCCGAGGGCCAGGATCAGCACCGAGAACGACAACCAGAGCAGGCCGGGCGTCTCGATCGAGTCGTAGAGCCGGGCCAGCAGGCCCGCGAGGGACTGGTTGGGCGTCATGTCGGCCGCGCCCACCCGCTCGGTCTGCCACAGCACGCTGCCGAAGTAGGCCCGGGACTCGGTGCCGACGAGGGCGAAGCCGGCGAGGGTGACCCCGATCGTGGTGCCGACCGCCGTGGCCGCCGCCCGCCACTGCCGGGTGATCATGAGGTACACGATGAACAGCGCGGGGGTCAGCTTGACGGCAGTGGCCAGGCCGATGCCGACCCCGGCCCAGGCCCCGCTGAACACGAAGCGCCGCAGCGGCCCGTCGGCGGGGTCGAACCGGGTGCCCCGCTTCGCCCGCCAGCGCAGACCGATCAGGTCGGCCATGATCAGCGCGAAGAGCAGCAGGTTGACCTGGCCGTAGCCGAGGGTCTCGCGGCCCGGCTCGAGGGCCACCGCCATCGGCGTCGCGATGCCGACGGTGAACCAGAGGGGCCAGCCGAGCCGGTCCACGACCGGCCGCAGCAGGCCGGCCAGGACGAGGGCGAGGGCGGCGATGCTGGCCAGCGCGTTCAACCAGCCGGCGACCTGCACCGGCACCAACGCCATCGGGAGCATGATCAGCCCGCCGAAGGGTGGGTACGTGAAGCCGAGCGTCGTGGAGGGGGCGATGAAGTCGTACAGCTCGTTGCCGTTCATCCACCACGCCACCGCGCCGTGGTAGATCTTCATGTCGAAGAAGTTGTACGGCCGCCCGAAGGCGCCGATGGCGAACCACGCGGCGTACGCGACGGCGGTCACGACACCGACCCGCACCGCGGTCCTGCGGTCGACCCGACGGGTCAACCGGGTCACGCGGCGGATCGGCGTGAGGCGGTCCATCCGTCGTCCGACGGTCGCCGGCATGGCGTGGCCACCCCCGTACCAAGATCGTCCTACCCGTCCAGGTCCAGCACGGAGCCTAGAACGGCGCCTCACGTTAATGCCTCCCGCGTTATGCGACCGTGTCCGATCCCACACTGATTTTTTACATTTCCACCGCGTTAACGCCTACCGGGCGGTTCAGGTAATTCGCGCCCTTAGCGGGGAAGGGCCGGGGGAGGGGGAGCATCGCGCCGCAGGTCAGCCGGGCAGTCGGCGTGCCGTGGCGGCCGAACGTACGGCGATCCGGGCCTCCCGGCGGGCGGTCCGGACGGCCCGCTGCACCGACCGTCGCGAGTGGCCGATCCGGTGCCCGGCCCGCCACCGCAGACCCGGCTTCCCCTCGGTGTCGGCGGCGGCGAGCAGCAGCCCGCCGAGGAGGCCGAGATTCTTCATGAACTGGGTCTGTTGCTGTGCCCGCTCGGCCGGTTCGCCCTTCCAGAAGGGATGACCGGCGACGGTGGTCGGGACCAGCGTGCCGGCGAGCACCAGCGCGGCCGGGCGGGTGAACCTCCCGGTGGCCAGCATCAGGCCGCCGATCAGCTGGGCGGCCGAGTTGATCCGGACCAGCGTCTCGGTGTCGGTGGGGATGCGGGGGGAGACCTGCTGGATCAGCGGGCCGACCCGGTCGGTCACCGGCTTCGCGGCCGGCACCAGCCGTCCCGGGCTCTGCAAGCTGCGGGCGCCGCTGACCACGAAGACGCCGCTCAACATGACGCGGGCGAGGGAGCGCACGGGTTTCATGGATCAGTCATACCCCGTCGCGGCGGCGGCTACCCCTGCAACGGCCCGATCCGATCGGCCGACGTGGACGCCGGAGGCGTACCCATGATCCGGACCGCCACGCCGATCGAGGCGACCGTCGCTGGTGGACGGGCTCCGGCCGGTAACCTCGCCCGGGTGACCACGCTGCGGCTCCGCCCCGAGGGTCCGGCCGACACCGACCCGGTCCGCCGGGTGCTGGCGGCGGCGTTCGCCCGCCCGGACGTGCTGGCCCCGCCCGAGGTGGGGCTGGTGGACGAGCTCCGCGACACCGACGCCTGGATTCCCGAGCTGGCCATGGTCGCAGAGTACGGCGGCGAGGTGGTCGGGTACGCCCTGTTCACCCGGGTCCGGATCCACCACGACGGCGGCACCGCCCCGGTGCTGGCCCTCGGCCCGGTCGCGGTCGCGCCGCACCGGCAGCGGGTCGGGCACGGCACGGCCGTGGTCCAGGCCGGCCTGGACGCCGCCACCGAGCTGGGCGAGCGGCTGGTGGTGGTGCTCGGCGACCCGGCCTTCTACCGGCGGTTCGGCTTCACCCGCGCCGACCGGATGGGGCTGACCAGCCCGTGGTCCGGCCTGGGCGACCCGTGGCAGGCGCTGGTCCTGCCACCCAGCACCAGCGGGGAGGGCCCGGTGCCCTGCGGCGAGGTGCTCTTCCCGCCGCCCTGGTCGAGGGTCTGACCGCCGGCCCGAGACCTGGCCAACGCCCTCCGTGCCCGGGTCAGGCCGGCTGGGTGCGCAGGTAGCGGCCGAAGTGCGGCACGGTGAAGGCGACCGTCCCGCGTTCCCCGGAATAGATCAGCCCCTTCTTGATCAGCGCGTCCCGCGCCGGGGAGAGGCTGGCCGGCTTGCGCCCGAGCGCGCGGGCGATCTCGGCGGTCGGCACCGCCGCGTCCATGTCGTCCCGGCCGCCGGTGTCCCCCTCGATCAGGGACAGCGTCGCCATCGCCCGCATGTACTCGCGTTCGGCCGGGGTGGCCCGCTCGAACCGGGAGCCGAAGAAGCCCACGGCCAGCTCCGCCTCCGCCTCGGGCGCGGCGACCCGGACGTCCGCGTCGGTGATCGGGGAGCGGGGCGCGTGGTCCCAGGTGGCCTTGCCGTACGCCTGGACGAAGTACGGGTAGCCGCCGGACTTCTCGTAGAGCAGGTCGAGGGCCTTCGGCTCGTACTCGACCTCCTCCCGCTCGGCCGGCGCGCAGAGCGCCCGGTCGGCGGCGATCCGGTCGAGCCGGTCGATGCGCTGGTAGCGGAACAGCCGCTCCGAGTACGACTTGGCGGCGCTGAGCACCGCCGGCAGGTGCGGCAGCCCCGCGCCGACCACGATCAGCGGTGCGCCGAGCTGGGACAGCTCGTGACACGCGGCGCAGAGCGCCGAGACGTCCTCGGCTCCGACGTCCTGCATCTCGTCGATGAAGACCGCGATGCCGGTGCCGACGTCGGCGGCCACGGCGGCGGCGTCGCTGAGCAGCTCCACCAGGTCGATCTCGATGTCGCCGGAGTCGGCCCGCCCGGTGGCCGCCGGCACGTCGATGCCGGGCTGCCAGCGGTCGCGCAGCTTCGGGGCCGCCCCGGCCCGGCCGGCGGGCGCGGAGCGCTGGGCGAACGCCTTCAGCACCCCGAGGAACGTGTCGATGCGGTCCGGGGCGCGGTGTCGGGGTGCGAGCTCGCGGACCGCCATGTGCAGCGCGGCGGCGATCGGGCGGCGCAGCGACTGGTCCGGCCGGGCCTCGATCTTGCCGCTGCCCCAGAGGTGGTTGATGGCCTCCGAGCGGAGGGTGTTGAGCAGTACGGTCTTGCCGACGCCGCGCAGGCCGGTGAGCATCAGGCTGCGCTCGGGGCGGCCCCGCGCGATGCGCTCCAGCACCACGTCGAAGACGTCCAGCTCCCGCCCCCGCCCGGCGAGCTCGGGCGGGCGCTGGCCGGCGCCCGGGGCGTACGGGTTGCGGACCGGATCCACGAATCGCACAATATCGGGCCGTCTAGCCGGAAACCTAGACATCCGTAGAGGGCGCTACCGGCGTGTCGCCGGTCGCCGGTCGCCGGTCGTCGGTCGTCGAGACAAAACTAGGGCTGTCTAGCGCGCACGCTAGACAGCCCTAGTTTCGGCTATCGGGGTCTAGTTGCTGCGCTTCCTGAGGCAGAGCACGTAGTCGAGGGAGTTCAGCGGGTTGTCGCTTACGTAGTTCGCGGTCGCCTTCGGTGCCAGCGTCTTGCACCGGTCTCCGTTCGAGGTGCCCGGGATGCGCAGCAGGATCTCGTAGGTGTTCGGCCCGCAGGGCACCTTCCGCAGGTCGGCGTCGGCGGCCGTGCCGTCGTTGACCACGCAGTCGCCCTTGGTGAGGTACTGCCCCTGGCTTTTGGTCGGGCTCGGCTCGGCCGTGGTGGGGGCCGTCGTCGGCTCCTCGCTCGGCTCCTCGCTCGGCTCGGACGTCGGCGCCGCAGGGGTGGAGACCGCCGGCCCGGCGGACGGGCCGCCCTTGTCGTCGGCTGCCTTCCAGACACCCCACGCGGCCAGGCCGAGGCAGGGACAGAGCAGCAGCACGACCACCAGGGCGATGATCAGGCCGATCCTCCGGCCGCTCCGCTTCGTCGGGGGCGGGACGGGCCCGTACCCGTACCCCGGTGCGGGGGCCGGCGGACCCCACGGCCCGGCCGGTGCCGGCTGATCGGCGGGCGGGTAGGGCCCGGGCGGCTGGCCCACGGGCGGGTAGGGGCCGGGCGGTGAGGGCTGACCGGCTGCCGGGTAGGGCCCGGGCGGCGGGTAGCCACCGCCCGCTGGCTGGTCGCCGGGCGGCGGGTAGCCACCGCCCGCTGGCTGGTCGCCGGGCGGCGGGTAGCCACCGGCGGGCGGCTGGCGCCACAGCGGGGCGGTCGGCGGTTCCGTGCCGCCGGTCGGCGG
Source organism: Micromonospora sp. NBC_01412 (assembly GCF_045040215.1). Lineage (NCBI taxonomy): Bacteria > Bacillati > Actinomycetota > Actinomycetes > Micromonosporales > Micromonosporaceae > Micromonospora > Micromonospora sp. NBC_01412. The sequence continues at coordinate 3,000,145 of NZ_CP109528.1, read as the reverse complement.
CGGCCCCCACTGGGGCAGGGTCGGGTCGACGGGCGGCCGGTCGTACGGGTCGTCGGGCGAGCCGGAGGCGGGTGTTCCGTAGGTTGCCATGTCTTCCCCAGGGGTGTGGTGGCCGGCGGCGCGTCCGCGAGGGGCGGGTCGGTCCGGCGGGCCGAGGACGGGTGGGACGGCGCCGTCAGCGGGATTTCAGGCACAGCACGAAGTCGAGGGTGTCCAGCTGACTGTCGAAGAAGTACCAATTGGTGTACCCGGTGACCTTGGCGCACTTCGCCTCGGCATCCTTCTCGCCGCTGGTCTGCCCGTCGAATCGGCGCAGCACCTCGTACGTCTTCGGGGCGCACGGGGCGATCAGCAGCTTGGGCTTGCCACCCGCCGGCCCCGTGTTGCGGACGCACTGCCCGGCCTTGACGAAGCGGGGGTCGGCCGACGACTCGGGGGCCGCGGCGGTCGGGGCGGGGGCCGTCGGGGATGCCGGTTGCTCCTCCGGCGTCGCGTCAGCGGTCGGCCGGGCCTGACCGGTGCCCTCTGGCGCTTCATCCCGATTCAGCAGGTACCACACCAGCGAGCCGCCGCCGAGCAGCAGCACCACCAGGGTGGCGAGCACGGCGATCAGCGGCCCCCGGCCGCGCCCTCGGCTCGGGGGCGGCGCCGGTGCCCGGGTGTGCGCCGGCCGGCCCGGGCCGGGCCCCGGGTACGGCTCCGTGACGTACGGGTCACCGGGCCGCCGGGCCGCCGGGTACCCCGGTCCGCCGCCGCCCGGCCGGTACACCTCGGGTTCGTGGGGCCACGGTTGGGGACGGTCCCACGGGTCGGGCTGCGGCTCCCGGGACGGCTGCGCGAACCGTCGCGGATCGTCCGACCAGGACGCATGGTCCGCCGGGTGGGGGCCCCGCTCGGAAGGCCCGTGGTGCCCCGGCTGGCGAGGCGGGTAAGCCGTCTGCGACTCCCCCTGACCGTCGCCTGCCCACGGCCCGGAGGACCTGTCGTACCCGTCGGGGGCCCACGCCCCGGCCGGTGTGTCGTACCCGTCGCCCGGTCGTCTAGCGGGCCACGGCCCGGCGGGGCCCTCACCCGGTGGTCCGTAGTTCGACATGCGCACCCTCCTACCCGAGCGGTGAGGCCGGCCACCAAACAGGACGCCGACGCCGTGGTCACCGTAGCGTGGCCAACCGATGACATCACCTCCTCCGCGTGCGACGGCATCGACCGGTCCGCCCGTACCGGCGGGCCCGGCCGCACCTGGCGGGCCCGCCGGAACCGTCCCGCCCCCGGTCCGACCGGCCCTGATCTGGACCGCGCTGACCGTCGTCTACGTGCTGTGGGGCTCCACCTACCTCGGGATCCGGGTCGCGGTGGAGTCGCTGCCGGCGCTCACCTCGGCCAGCCTCCGGTTCGCCGCGGCCGCCGCCGTGCTCGCGCTCGTCCTGCGGGTACGCCGGGGAGCGGGCGCCCTGCGCGTCGACCGGCGTCGGCTCGGCTCGGCCGCGCTGGTCGGAGTGCTGCTGCTGGCCGGCGGCAACGGACTGGTGGTGCTCGCCGAGTCCGGCCCACCCGGGTCGGCCGTGCCCTCGGGCGTGGCCGCGCTGCTGGTCGCCACCGTCCCGCTGTTGGTCGTCCTGCTCCGGACGACCGTCGGGGACCGGCCGCGTTTCTGGACCTTCGCCGGGGTGAGCCTCGGCTTCCTCGGCCTGGTCCTGCTGGTGCTGCCGACCGGTGGGTCGACGGCCGTGCCGCTGGCGGGGGCGCTGACCGTGGTCGCGGCGGCGACCTCCTGGTCGGTGGGGTCGTTCCTGTCCAACCGCCTGACGATGCCGACCGACCCGTTCGTCGCCACGGTCTACGAGATGCTCGCCGGTGCCGTGGCGCTGGCCGTGCTCGCCGCCGCCCGGGGCGAACTGCGCGACTTCGACCCCGGGCAGGTCACCGGCCGGTCCTGGCTCGCCCTGGCGTACCTGATGGTCGCCGGCTCGCTGGTCGCCTTCACCGCGTACGTCTGGCTGCTGCATCACGCGCCGATCTCGCTGGTGTCCACGTACGCGTACGTGAACCCGGTGGTCGCGGTCGCGCTCGGCGCGCTGCTGGCCGCCGAGCCGGTGACCAGCCAGGTGCTGCTCGGCGGCGCGGTGATCGTCGCCGGGGTGGCGCTGGTGGTGAGCACGGAACGCCTCGGACGACGGACCGGGGCGGCGGGCCGGGTGCCCCGGCGGTAACGTCCGGCCGGTGTCCGCCGGGCTGCCTGTCCTTCTCGCGGCTCTCGGCGCGGCTGCCGGTGCCGTCGCACCGTGGCTGGCCGGCCGGTTCATCACGACCCGGCCGGCGACCGGCACGCCGCCCGCCGGGGTTTCCGTTGCTGGGGTGTCCCTTGCCGGGGTGTCCGCCGCCGGTACGGCCGGAGCGGGTTCCTCCCTGGACCCACCCGCCCGGCATCGGGTGCCGGCCCGCGCATCAGCCCGGGCGTCGGCCTGCGCGGCGGTCGGGGCGGTCGTCTTCGGCGGGCTCGGCGTCGCGTCGGGCGTCGGGGCGGCGCTGCCGGCCTTCCTCGCGGTGGCCGCGCTCGGGCTGGTGCTCGCCGTGGTCGACCTGGCCTGCCTGCGGCTGCCCGACCCGCTGGTCGGCGTGGCGGCGCTCGCCGCGGTGGTCGGTCTGGTCGCGGCGGCGTCGGTCGCCGGCCGGCCGGACCGGCTCCTCGGCCCGCTGGCCGGGGCGGCGCTGTCGTTCACCGGGTACGCGCTGCTGGCCCTGCTGCCCGGCTCGCGGCTCGGCTTCGGCGACGTCAAGCTCGCCGCCGTGCTGGGGCTGCCGCTCGGCTGGTTGGGCTGGCCGACGCTGCTGACCGGGCTGGTCCTGCCGCACGCGCTGCACGGGCTGGCGGTGCTCGGCCTGCTGGCCGCCCGCCGGGTCCGCCGGGACACCCTGCTGCCGCTCGGGCCGGCCCTGCTCGCCGGCGCCTGGCTCGCCGCCCTGCTCGGCTGAAGCCCCCGGGGGCAGCCTTTTACAGCAGGCGGAGCTGGCGGTCCTTGGGTCGGCGGGGTTCGGTCTCGCCCAGGCGCTCGAACAGGCCCGGGTCGATCACGTCGAGGAACGGCGTCGGCCGGCAGTCCCGCTCCGACCCGTGCCGGGCACGCCGGGCGGCGTGGCTGACGTAGAGGCGGTCCTGGGCCCGGGTCAGGCCGACGAAGAAGAGCCGCCGCTCCTCGGCGACCTCGTCCTCGCCCGGGGTGGAGCCGGGCCAGCGCAGCGGGAGCAGGCCGTCCTCGCAGCCGACCAGGAAGACCACCGGGAACTCCAGGCCCTTCGCGGCGTGCAGGGTGAGCAGGGTGACCGCCTCGGCGCGCGGGTCGAGGGCGTCCACCTCGGCGCCCGTGGCGAGCTGGGACAGGAACAGCTCCAGGTCGTCGCCGCAGCGCCGGGCCAGCGGGGTGAGCAGATCCGCCGCCGCGAGGGCCTCCTCGGGGCGTACCGAGCCGGAGCCGTCGAGGGTGGGGGCGGCGAAACGGTCGGCGACCACCTGGGCGGCGAGCCGGACCCGGGCCGGCAGGCCGCCGTCGAGGCCGTCGGCGTGCCGCAGCTCGCGGGCGATCGCGGTCACCCCGGGCCGGTCCCGCAGCCGGTCGTGCGAGCGCTTCTGCACCGGGATGTTCGCCCGGGCCAGCGCGTCCACGATCGGTGCGGCCTGCGCGTCGGTCCGGTACAGCACGGCGATGTCGGAGAACGACAGGCTCGTGGCCCGGCCGTCGATCCGGCCCGAGTCCAGCGACCGGTGGGACAGGCCGCCGACCAGGTCGTCGACGGTGCGTACCACGAAGTCGGCCTCGTCGGCGACGGACGCGGCGGCGTACCGGCCGACCAGCGGGGCCTCCGGGTCGAGCCGGGCCGGGTCGAGCCGGCGGCCCCGGACCAGCGACGACGGCGCGATGGCCTGCACGGCGGCGGCCAGGATCGGCGCGGACGAGCGGTAGTTGCGGTTCAGCCGGACCAGCCGGGCATCGGTGAAATCCTCGGAGAAGCGCAGGAAGTAGCCGACGTCCGCGCCCCGGAACGAGTAGATCGCCTGGTCCGGGTCGCCGATCGCGCACAGGTTGCCGTCGGCGGGGCTGAGCAGCCGCAGCAGCTCGTACTGGACGGCGTCGACGTCCTGGTACTCGTCGACGAAGATCCACTGCCACCGGTCCCGGTACCGCCGTACCAGCTTCTTGTCGGCGCGCAGGAGCTCCACCGGCAGGGTGAGCAGCTCGTCCAGGTCGACCAGGTCCCGCTTGCGCAGCAGAGCCGTGTAGGCGGCCAGGTCCTCGCCCGCCTCGGCCTTCGCAGCCGCCCGGTCGGCGTCGTCGGCGATCCGGAAGCCGGCCGGCAGCCCGGCCGCCCCGGCGTTCTCCCGCAGGATGCCCAGCCCCAGCGAGTGGAACGTGCCCACGGTGATGTCCTCGGCCACAGGGCCGAGCAGCCCGTCGAGGCGGTGCCGCAGCTCCTCGGCGGCCCGCCGGGTGAAGGTGATCGCGAGGCAACGCTCCGGGAAGACGCTCAGCTCTGCGCACAGGTACGCGATCCGGTGGGTCAGCGTCCGGGTCTTGCCGGTGCCCGGGCCGGCCACGATCAGCAACGGCCCGCCCGGCGCGGACGCGGCCACCCGCTGCATCGCGTCCAGCCGGTCCAGCAGCCCGGTGCCGACCTCCTCCATCCCGGCGAGCATCGGCTCGAACGGCTCGTGCGGGGAGGGCTGCGGCGGAATCGGCGGGGGCGGGGCCGGCGGGGCGGCCTTCCGCTTCGGCTCGGCCTTCGCCGCCGCCGGCCGCTTGGCCTTCGCCTTCGCCGCCGGCTCCGCGGCCGTCCGCTGCGCGGGCACCGGTACGTCGAACAACGTCTCCGCCTGCTCCCCCGCCGCCTTCCCGCCCAGCTCGCTCGGGTCGAACAGGGTGATCACCCCGTACTCGCCGTCGTAGCCGGGCACCCGGCGCACGTCGCCCCGGCGCAGCCGGCCGATCCCCTCGGCGAGCAGCTCCCCGCCGACCCGGCCGATCTCGTCCAGCGGGGCGCGGGTCAGGATGTCCAGCTCCGAGCCGAGCGCGGCGACCAGCTCGTTGAGCTTCCCCTCGACCTTCTTGGACCTTGGGCCCACCTTGTTCAGCTCGCCGAGGATCTCGGCCAGCGGGACCAGATGGGTGACGTCCCGGGCGTGCTGAGGCCGGTGCCCCTCGGGCCGGTCGGCCAGCTCCTCGACCCGGCTGAGCACCCCGACCGTCAGCGGCTTGCCGCACTCCGGGCAGCGCCCGTCGGCGGCCCGGGTCCGCTCCGGGGACCAGTTGATCCCGCACAGCCGGTGCCCGTCGCCGTGGTACTTGCCCTCCTCGGGGAAGAACTCGACGGTGCCGGCGAGGCCGTCACCGGTGCGCAGGGCCTCCCGGATGGCGAAGTAGTCCCGGCCGGAGGCGAACACCGTGGCCTCCCGGCCCAGGGCGGGCGGGGAGTGCGCGTCCGAGTTGGACACCAGCCGGTAGCGGTCCAGGCTGCCGACCCGCCAGTTCATCTCCGGGTCGGACGACAGCCCGGTCTCCACGGCGAAGACGTGCTCGGCCAGGTCGGCGTAGCAGTCGGCGATCGCGTCGAAGCCGGACTTCGAGCCCAGCGCCGAGAACCAGGGCGTCCAGATGTGCGCCGGCACCAGGTAGCCGTCCGGGCTGGCCTCCAGGGTGATCTCCAGCAGGTCCCGGGAGTCCAGGCCAAGGATCGGCCGACCGTCCGAGGCGATGTTGCCGATCCGGCCGAGGGCGGTGTTGAACCGCTGCACCGCGTCCAGGTCGGGCAGGTAGATCAGGTGGTGCACCTTGCGGGTCCGGTCGTCCCGCTTGTAGATCGTGGAGATCTCCACGCTGAGCATGAACCGGACCGGGTCCGCCTCCGCCTCGCTGGCCAGCCGGGGCGGCAGCCGGCGGGCGATGTCCCGCTCCGCCTCGGGGCTGAGCCGGTACAGGCCGGGCTCGGCCGGGTGCAGCGTCTCGCGCAGGTGGTCGTACCAGGCGGGGTGGGTGAAGTCGCCGGTGCCGAGCACGCCGATGCCCTTGCGCCGGGCCCACCAGCCGAGGTTCGGCAGGGTCAGGTCACGGCTGCACGCCCGCGAGTACTTCGAGTGGATGTGCAGGTCCGCGACGAACGGGGAGGGACCACCGGCGGGTGCGGCGCTGAACGGGAGCACGCCGCATCCTGTCACGCCCGTCCCGACGGCCGCTCCCCGCCACGCGTACGGGTGACCTGAGCATCCTTCCCTGGACACCCCGCCCGCCGCCCGCTAGGCGTGCGCGTCCGCACCGGGTCAGGGGGTGCGGAGTTCCACCAGGGTCACCTGGGGGTCCGCGCCGACGCGGACCGGGGGGCCCCAGAATCCCGCGCCGTTGGTCACGTACACCTTCGTGCCGTCGACCTCGCCGAGGCCGGAGACCACCGGTTGTTCGAGCTTCACCAGCAGGTTGAACGGCACGATTTGACCGCCGTGGGTGTGCCCGGACAGTTGCAGGTCGACGCCGAACTTCGCCGCCTCGACGGCCGCCACCGGCTGGTGGGCGAGCAACACCACGGGGCGGCCCGGGTCCCGGTCGCCGAGCGCGGCGGCGAAGTCGGCGGGGGCGGCCAGGCCGGTGCCGGCGGCGCTGACGTCGTTCACCCCGGCCAGGTCCAGCACCCCGCCCGGGGTCCGGATCTCCTGCCGGGTGTTCTGGAGCACCCGCAGGCCGAGCCGGTCCACCTCCTGCACCCACTCCTCCACGCCAGAGTAGTACTCGTGGTTGCCGGTGACGAAGAAGCTGCCGTACCGGGAGCGCAGGTCGCGCAGCGGCGCCGCCGCCTCGCCCAGCTCGGCGACCGAGCCGTCGACCAGGTCGCCGACGACCGCGACCAGGTCGGCGTCCAGCCGGTTGATCATTGCCACGATCCGCTCGGTGTGCGCCCGGCCGCGCAGTGGCCCGAGGTGGATGTCCGAGACGGTGGCGATGCGCAGCCCGTCCATCCCGCGCGGCAGCTTCGCCAGCGGGATCCGTACCCGGTCCAGGCGCGGCGGGCCCATCGCGTTGCGTACCCCGTAGCCGGTGACCCCGGCGGCCGTGAGGCCCGCGAAGATCGCCGCGCCGCGGGCCAGCAGCAGCCGGCGGTCCGGATCGTGGTCGGGCTGGTCGACGGCCGCGACGGCCGGCGGTTCCGCCCTGCCGGAGGCGCCCACCAGCACCGGCTCGGGCGCGGCGGCGGCCGGCTCGGCGGCGACCACCCGGCGGCGCAGCACCAGCCGGGCGACCAGCATCGGCACTTCCAGCACCAGCAGTACGACCAGCAGGTAGAACATCAGCGCGAGCCACAGGTAGCCCGGCCAGGCCAGCCAGAACAGGCCGGCCCGGGTACCGATCATCGTGGCCGGGACGAGCAGCGCCAGCACCAGCGCGGCGACGGCCCCGATCCGCCGCCACCGCCCCGGGCCGGTGGTGTCCTTGACCAGCCGCTTCCAGAGGTAGAAGTGGAGCAGGCCGACGACGAGCGCCGCGAAGCCCACGAACGCCAGGGTCGCCAACACGGAGCCTCCTCAGCCGCCCGCGAACGGGGGCAGTACGTCGATCGTCGCTCCGGCCGGCAGCGGTGCCCGACGATCATGACAGGTCACGCCGTCGACCAGGAAACTCGCCACGGTCAGCACGGCGGCGAGCCGTACGCCGTGCCGCTCGGCCAGGTCACCGGTGAGTTCGCCCAGGGACCGCCCGGCGGGCGCGGTCTCCTCGGCGGTGCCGGCGGCGGCCCGCGCCCCGGCGAAGTAGCGGACGGTCAGCAGCCCGGTCGGGTGGTCCGGTACGTCGCGGTGCACCCGTCACCCGCCGATCGCGGACATCGGCCGGGCCGGCTGGAGGAAGGCCGGGTCGTCGATGCCGTGCCCGGCCCGCTTGCCCCACATCGCGGTGCGCCAGCGCCGGGCCAACTCGTCGTCGTCCGCCCCGGCCCGCAGCGCCCCGCGCAGGTCGGACTCCTCGGTGGCGAACAGGCAGGCGCGGACCTGGCCGTCGGCGGTGACCCGGGTGCGGTCGCAGTCGCCGCAGAACGGCCGGGTCACGCTGCCGATCACCCCGACCCGGGCCGGTCCTCCGTCGACCAGCCAGGTCTCGGCCGGCGCGGCGCCCCGCTCGGCGGGGTCCGGGGCCAGGTCGAAGCCGGTACGCAGCGCGGCCAGGATCTCATCGGCGGTGACCATGGTCGACCGGTCCCAACCGTGCTGGGCGTCCAGCGGCATCTGCTCGATGAACCGCAGCTCATAGCCGTGGGCCAGGGCGAAGCGGAGCAGCGCGGGGGCCTCGTCGTCGTTGACCCCGCGCATCAGCACGCTGTTGATTTTCACCGGGGCGAGCCCGGCGGCGGTCGCCCCGGCCAGCCCGGCGAGCACATCGGCGAGCCGGTCCCGCCGGGTCAGCCGGGCGAACCGGGCGGCGTCGAGGGTGTCCAGCGACACGTTCACCCGGTCCAGCCCGGCGGCCCGCAGGGCGGGGGCCAGCCGGGCCAGCCCGAGGCCGTTCGTGGTCAGCGAGATCCGGGGTCGGGGCTCCAGCGCGGCCACCGCCGCGACGATGCCGACCAGGCCGGGGCGGATCAGCGGCTCCCCGCCGGTGAACCGCACCTCGGTCACCCCGAGGTGCCGCACGGCCAGCCGGACCAGCCGGACGATCTCGTCGTCGGTCAGCAACTGCGGGCCGGCCAGCCAGGGCAGCCCCTCGGCCGGCATGCAGTACGTGCAGCGCAGGTTGCACTTGTCGGTCAGCGAGACGCGCAGGTCCCGGACGACACGGCCGTACCGGTCGACGAGGACGCCCTCGGTCGGTGGGGGGACGGTCATCCCTCGACCGTAGCGCGCCCGGCCACGCGCAGGGCGGCGCGGGCGGCGTCGCCGACCGCCTCGCGGTACGCCCCGCCGAACAGGGCGGCGTGCACCAGCAGCAGGTGGAGTTGGTGCAGCGGAACCCGCTCGGTCCACCCGTCGGCCAGCGGCCATGCCTCCCGGTAGGCGCCCATGATCCGGTCGTGGTGCGGCGGCCCGCCGAACAGCGCCAACTGGGCCAGGTCGGTCTCCCGGTGCCCGCCGTGCGCGGCCGGGTCGATCAGCCAGGCCCGCCCGTCGGTCCCCCAGAGCACGTTGCCCGGCCACAGGTCGCCGTGCACCCGGGCTGGCGGCTCGTCCCCGCCGAACTCGCCGATCCGGTCGAGGACCGCCTCCACCAGCGCGGCCTCGACGCCGGTGAGCGCGCCGCCGTCGACCGACATCCGCAGGTACGGGGCGAGCCGCCGGCGCGCGAACCAGTCCGGCCACGGGCCCGGGTCCGGCGTGTTGTCCTGGGGGAGCGCGGCGATGAAGCCGGGCCACTCCGCGCCGAACGCGGCGGCCCCGGCCCGGTGCGTCGCGGCCAGGTCGCGGCCGAACCGCTCGGCAGCCTCGGGCGTCGGCTCGCCGGCCTCGACCCAGTCGAGCGCCAACAGCTCCGGCAGCGCCACCACCACCTCCGGTACGGGGACCCCGCCGGCCTCCCGCAGCCAGCTCAGCCCGGCCGCCTCGGCGGCGAAGAAGCCCTCTGGCACCGGCCGCCCGGCCCGCTCCTCCGGCCAGGTCTTGGCGAAGACGGAGTGCCCGTCGTCCAGGGTCAGCCGGGACGCCGCGCAGACGTCCCCGCCGGCGACCGGCGTCTCCCGGATCCGCTGGTGGGTGAGGAAGGTCGGCAGGTGTTCCGGATGCGCCCGCAGGTACGCCAGGTCCATGACCGCAAGGTAGCCGCTCGGGGCGCTTCCCGTGGGTGTCTCCGGTGTGGTCCGACGTCAGCGGGGCGTGCCGCCCGGCCAGGCGACGGGCCCCACCGGCCGTTGCCGGGTCACCGCCGACCCAACGGTGACCGGGGCTGAGCTGCGCCGCTACTCTCCGTGGCTGTGGACAACCCGCGTGTCGTCCACAGGCCCTGTCGAGACGTTCGGACGCGGCCGAGGCTGCCTCCCATGGCCCGTACCGACCGCCCCCGGCTCACCGTCCGTTCGCCCGCCGACCTCATCGCGGCCGTGCCGTACCTGCTCGGGTTCCATCCCGCCGACAGCGTGGTGGTGGTCGCGATGCGGGGCCGGCGGATCATCTTCGCCGCCCGGGCGGACCTGCCCGGCCCGGGCGACGACCCGCTCGACCCGGCCACCCACCTGGCCGGCGTCATCGCCCGGCAGGGCGCCGAGTCCGCCACCGTGCTCGGCTATGGCGACGCCCCCCGGGTCACCCCGGCCGTCGACGCGGTACGCGGGTCGCTGGCCGCAGCCGAGCTGACCGTGCTGGACGCCCTGCGGGTCACCGACGGCCGATACTGGTCCTATCTGTGTGACGAGCCGGCCTGCTGCCCGGCTGAGGGCACCCGGTACGACACCGGGGCCAGCGAGGTCAGCGCGGCGGCGGTCTTCGCCGGTCAGGTGGCCCTGCCCGACCGGGCGGCCCTGACCACGCAGGTGGCCCCGTTCGGCGGCCCGGCCCGGGTGGCGATGGGCCGGGCGGTCGACCGCGCCGAACGCCGGCTGGCGGCCATGCTGGTCGGGGCGCCCGAGGCCGACCTGCTCGGCGGTCGGACGCTGCGCCGGGCCGGCGTGGACGCCGTCCGCGCCGCCCTGCGCCGGTGCCGGCGGGGCGAGCGACTCACCGACGATGAGGTGGCCTGGCTGACCCTGCTCCTCACCCATCTGCCGGTCCGCGACCACGCCTGGGAGCGCACCGACGGGCGGGAGCGGGACCTCGCCCTCTGGACCGACGTCCTGCGCCGCGCCGAGCGGGACCTGATCGCCGCTCCGGGTTCCCTGCTGGCCTTCGCCGCCTGGCGGGCCGGGCAGGGGGCGCTCGCGGCGGTGGCGCTGGAACGGGTGCTGGAGGCGCACCCGGACTACTCGCTCGCCCTGCTCCTCGACGACCTGCTGCGTCGCGGGGTGCCCCCGTCCCAGCTCGACGGCTGGCCGACGACCGGCCCGCCCGGCGTGCTCCGCCGCCGCCGACGCGATTGACGAGCCGGTTGGCGTGGAGGGCGGGCTGGTGCTTCCGGCTCTCCCCTCGGGGGGCGAGGCCCGCACGACTTCATTGATCGTCTGCGCTTGAGTGAGACGACACGCCGTGTGCAGTGTCCGTTATCGACAAACGATCATGCAATACCCTCGGCCGCTCCTGAAATTCGCCCGCGCGCCGCACCCAACTGATAGATCATGTCGGCGTGGCAGACGTCGTCGAGATCCACATACCTCTGGTGCCGACCCCGGGTCTGCCGGTGGACGCCTATCCGTTCCCCTGGATCGAGCGGATCGAGGACTTCCTGGTTGGCCTCGATGAGGCGGGACAGGTCGAGGTGCCGGACGACGGCGAGCAGTACGACGGCAACTACGTCTTCTTCATCGCCGGGGCGAACGAGGACGTCCTGCTCAAGGCGGCCTCCCGGGTGGCTGCGCTCGACGGTGTGCCTGCCGGCGCCTTCGCCATGGTCACCAGAGACGATGCCGAAGAGATGGGCCTGGGACGACACGTCGACCTGCCGCTGCCCGCCCCCTCAGCGCCAAGGGCGCATGCGTGAGCCCGTCGAGGCCACCGACCTCGAACTGACGGCTGGCCGGGTGGTCGACTACGGCGGAGGCGGACGTGTCGATGGTTCCGTCGTCTCGGTGGGATGACGTCGTCGGGGGGATGACGTCCACGGTGGGATGACGTCGTCCGGAGCGGCAGGACAGGAAAAGGAGGTGGGTCGTGACACGCGGACGGCCGGCGGACTCGGGGCCCGCCCGGGTCCTCGTGGTCGGCGACGTCCACGGCGAGTTCGAGTTGCTCGCCGGCTGGTCGGCGGCCGTCCGTGAGGCGCTCGGCCCGCTCGACGCCATACTCGCCGTCGGCGACGTCGAGGCCAACCGCGACGAGGCCGACGCGGCGGGGGTGCACGGCCCGGAGAAGCACCGCAAGCTCGGCGACTTCCCGCTGCTCGCGGAGGGGTTGATCGACCTGGGTGCCCCGCTGTATTTCATCGGAGGCAATCACGAGCCCTGGCCCGCGCTGGACGCGGCCGGCCCCGGCCGGTGGAGCGAGGACGTCCACTTCCTGGGTCGCGCGGGTGTCACCGAGGTCGCCGGCCTGCGGGTGGCGTTCCTGTCCGGCATCCACTCGCCCCGCGTCACCGACGTCCCCAAAGCGCGCCGGGACACCGCCAGGGAGCGCACCTACTACACGGCCGATGAGGTACACCAGGTGAGTCGGGCGGCCCGCCGGACGGGGGCCGTCGACGTCCTGCTCACCCACGACTGGCCGGCCGGGATCACCGGACCGCGCCGGACCGGCCCGGTCGGCCGGGCTGAGCTGCGTACGTTGTGCGAACGCCTCCGGCCGCGGTGGCACTTCTGCGGCCACATGCACGACCGGTGCCGGGGGGCCATCGGACCCACGGAGGTCGTGTGTCTCGGTCACATCCGAAGTGGGCCGAAGGCGTTCGCCGTCATCGAACGAGCGCCCGACGGTCGCCTGCTGCTCGTCGAGGACGTGACCGGTGGGGCGTGGCGCCCGGAGCACCTCACGCCGTGACCGTCCGTCGTCGAGCGGCAAGACCTGCGGCGGCCGGCGTTGTCAGTGGTTGATCCGGTGCGCCCCCGCGTAGACGTTCATGGTCCGGCCGCGCAGGAAGCCGACCAGGGTCATCCCCGCCTCCTCGGCCAGGTCGGCGGCCAGGGTGCTGGGGGCGGAGACCGCCGCGAGCAGCGGCACCCCGGCCATCCACGCCTTCTGGGTCAGCTCGAAGCTGGCCCGGCCGGAGACCAGCAGCAGGTGCCCGGCCAGCGGCAGGCGGCGTTCCCGTACCGCCCAGCCGACCACCTTGTCGACGGCGTTGTGCCGGCCGACGTCCTCGCGCAGCACCACCAGCTCCCCGCCGCCGGTGAACAGTCCGGCCGCGTGCAGGCCGCCGGTACGGTCGAAGTTGCGCTGCGCCGCCCGTAGCCGGTCCGGCAGCTCGGCCAGCATCCCGGCCGGGATGCTCAGCGGGTCGTCCGCGACGGCGAACTGGGAGCGGGTCCGCACGGCGTCGATGCTGGCCTTCCCGCACACCCCGCAGGAGCTGGTGGTGTAGAAGTTCCGGGCCGCGTCGGTGGCCGGCTCCGGCACGCCGGGGGCGAGCACCACGTCCACCACGTTGTACGTGTTCGGCGTGTCCGCGCCCGCGCAGAGCTGGGCGGTGTGCACGTCGGCGGCGGACCGGATCAGCCCCTCGGTCAGCAGGAACCCGATCGCCAGGTCCAGGTCGTCGCCGGGGGTACGCATGGTCACCGCCAGCGGCCGCCGCCGGCCCGGGCCGCCCGGACCGACCCGGATCTCCAGCGGCTCCTCCACGGAGACGCTGTCCGGCCGGTGCACCCTGGCCCGGGTCGGGTCGGCCGCGTCGAGGTCGATCCGCAGCACGCTGCGTCGGTCAGTCGCCCGTCCCATCCCGCCATCCTGCCCGAACGGCACGGGCGGGACCACGCGTCCACCAGTGGCGTCTGCCGGACGGAGACGGTAGGCGGCGCGGGCTCGACGGGGCGAGAGCGGCGCGGCCCCGTCGAGGGCGGGAGGTGGCGTGGCCCGTCGGGTCAGGAGGCGGCGGCCGGGCCGGCGGGCTCCTCGGCCTCGCCGGACAGGCTGCTCTCCAGCCAGCTCGCCACGAGTTCCGCGACCGCGTCGGGCGGGGGCATGGCGATGCCGACGACGTTCTCGCGCTGCCACAGCTCGAAGATCACCCGCTCCTGCGGCTCGACGACGGTGTGGCCCTCGTCGCGCAGCGTCTCCACGTGGCGCTGGGTGATCCGCTTCACCCACATCGACTTGTTCATGCTCGGGAAGAAGATCGCCGGCCGGTCGCTGGCCAGCAGGGCCGTCTGCGCGGGGGTGCCGGCCAGGCCGAGCGCCGCCGCGGCGATCGTGCCGGCGGTCGCGGGCAGCACGACGATGCCGAGCGAGCGCTTGGCGAACTCGGTGGGGTTCAGCGCGGGATCGCCGCTGGCGAACACCTCGTCCGCGTACCAGGCGGCCACCTGGGGCTGCACGAACCGCTCGGCGCTGGCGGTGAGCAGCACCCGCAGCGGCAGGTCGATCTCCTGGCGCAGCCAGGACAGGTACCCGGAGGCCGCCATCGCGGCGCTGGAGCCGCAGATGATGACCGAAAGCGCGTCGTCTCGCATGCGGACAGCGTCCCGGCGCGGGGACGCCGCGGACATGGGGGAACGGCCCCATCTTCGCCGCCCGGTCGGCGCGGGAGTTTGGGGGCCGCTCCCCATGCCGCCCGGAGCGTCCGGCTGGCAGGTTCGTCCTCAGCCGGCCGCCCCCACGACCCGCCGGCCGAGGAGGTGAACGGCCATGAAGAAGATCACGATCCGCAAGACGGGCTCCATCAAGCTCACCACGTCGGCGCCGCTGTACTGCACGGACTGCTGCTGACCGGTCGGCCGTCCCGGCGCGTCGGTGCGCCGGGACGGCCTTCGCCGGGCCCATGCCCTGGAGGAACCATGTCAACCACCCGCCTGGAGTTCCATCCGCTCACGTACGTGCCGGAGCGGGACGGTGTCACGGTCGGCCGGATCGACGCCGCGTCCTTCGCAGTGCTGCCCGAGGACGGGGTCGCGCTGCTGCGCCGCCTCGCCGACGGGATGCCGGTCGGCGAGGCGGAGCAGTGGTACCGGCGTACCTTCGGGGAGCCCGTCGACATGGCCGATTTCGTCGACACGCTGCGCGAACTCGGCTTCATCCGGGCAGACGGGGAACCACCGGCCCGGCCGCCCGAGGTCCGCTTCCGGCGGCTCGGCCGCGCGGCCTTCTCCCCGCTGGCCTGGGCGGCGTACGCGCTGATCGTGATCGCCGCCGCCGTGGCCATGGTGAGCCGGCCGGAGCTGCGGCCGCACGCCCGGAACGTCTTCTTCGTCCCCTCGCTGCTCGCCGTGCAGCTCGGGCTGGCCCTGTGTCAGTCGCCGGGCATTCTGTGGCACGAGTGGTACCACCTGCTCGCCGCCCGCCGGCTCGGCCTGCCCACCCGGATGCGGGTCGGCCGACGGCTCTACTACGCGGTGGTGGAGACCGAGCTGGACGCCCTGCTCACCGTGCCGGCCCGGCAGCGCTACCTGCCGATGCTGGCCGGGCTGCTGGCCGACGCGGTGCTCTTCGGCGCGCTGGTGCTCGTCGCCTGGGTCGGCCTGTCCGACGGCCTGTCCTGGCCGGGACGGCTGGCGCTGGCGGTGGCGTACACCGTCCTGCTGCGGATGTCCTGGCAGTTCTACGTCTTCCTGCGCACCGACCTGTACTACGTGGCGACCACAGCGCTGGGCTGCACCAACCTGCACGAGGTGAGCCGGGCCTGGTTGCGCGACCGGTTCGCCTGGCTGCCCTGGGTGCGCCCGTCCGACGAGCCCCAGGACGACTGGTCCCCGCGCGACCGGCAGCTCGCGCCCTGGTTCGCGCTGATCACCTGCGGCGGGGTCGTGGCGCTGCTGGTGACCGTCACGCTGTGGACCGCGCCGCTGGTGCTGGAGTTCGCCTCCCGGGTCGTCTCCGCCCTGGTGAACGGCTCCCCCACCGGCCCCGGCTTCTGGGACTCGATCGGGTCGCTGCTGCTGGTCGCCTTCGAGATCGTGCTGCTGCCGCTGCTCGCCGGCCGTACCCGGCGGCGGGCCGCCCCCGCACCGGACCCGGCGACGGCGGGCTGACGGCGCCCCGCCCGGCCACCCCCGCCCGGCCACCCCCGCCCGGCCACCCCCGCCCGGCCACCCCCGCCCGGCCACCCCCGACACCCACCGCGACGCAAGGTCCATCCCAACGGAGGAGCAACGGCATGACTGCACACCAATGGCGGATCGGGCCGGCGCCGGTCGACGGCGAACAGGTCGATATCGCGGTCGACTGTCACCGGGGGCTGCGCGGTCCCTACATGGGCCTGGGCAGCCTGCTGCGGCTGGTCGTACCCGAGGCGTACGGACGCTGGCCGGACCTCGTCCAGCGGCACCTGACCGAGATCCTGTCCGCCGCCCCGGAGCTGCGCGGGGCGATCGACGCGGCACCCGAGACGCTCACCTCCCTGGCGGTGCCCGAGGAGCGGACCCGGATCTACCCCGCCAACCGCACCCGCCGCCTGGCGCACGGCGCGACGGAGTTCCTCGCCGGGTACGCCGCCCGCGCCGGCCGCCTCCCGCTGCGGCTCGCGTTCGACCGGGTGGACCAGGCGGACCCCACCGACCAGGAGTTCCTCGCCATCTTCCTGCGCCGAGTGCGGCCGGACGTGGTGCGGGTGCTGATCGGCACCGGCGGCGGGGCGCTGGAGCCCGAGCTGACCGCGGCCCTCGACCGGTACGCGGGGCGGCTGCCGGAGCTGACCCAGGTCGCCGGCCGGCCCGGACGTGACCCGGAGGAACTGCTCCGGGCGTACGTCGACGCGGACGGCACCTCTGCGGACCCGGCCGAACTGGCCGCGTACCGGCAGGCCGACCCGCAGGCGCGGGTGGCGCTGCACGACGCCCGCGCGGCGCTGCTTCGCGGACGGGGTGATTGGAGCCTGGAGCTCGGCGCGATCCCCTGGCAGCTGGAGCGCGGCAGCGACCCCGCCGGGGCCGGCGCGGAGGCGCTGTACGAGGCGGCGCGGCACTGCGGTGCGCTGGGCTACTACCACGCGGTGATCGACTATGGGACCCGTGGCCGGGCCGTCGTCGACCCCGACACGCAGATGGAGCGGTTCTGGCTGCTCAGCACGCGGGCGAGTTCGGCGATGGTGGTGCTCGGCCGCACCGTCGAGGCGGAGCCGACCTACCTTGACCTGCGCAGCCGGTACGCGGAGCCGGAGCTGCAGATGTCCACCGGGTACGCGCTGGCCATGCTCTACACCCGCTTCCACCCGGAGGAGCTGAGGGACCACCACCTGGCCCGGGGCTACATCAACAACTCCATCGCGATCGCCTCGCTGCTGCCCGACCCGCAGAAACGCGCCTTCCACTCGGTGTTCCAGAACAACGGGCTGGCGCTGATCGAGATGCGGCTGGGCCGGCTGCCGGCGGCGCTTCGCCTGGTCGACGACGGGCTGAACCGGCTCGACCGGGAGCTGCCCGGCGACAAGCACCGGCTGCACCGCTCGGTGCTGGTGCACAACCGGGGCAAGGCGTACCTCGCCCTGGGCCGGTTGGACGAGGCGCTGACGGACCTGACCAAGGTGATCGAGCTGGACCCGAACTACGCCGACTACTACTTCGACCGGGCCGACGTGCGGCGCCGGCTGGGCGACCTCACTGGCGCGGTCGCGGACTGCGACACGGCGATCAGCCTGTCGCCGCCCTTCTTCGAGCTGTACTACAACCGGGCCGACCTCAAGGCCGAGCTGGGCGACCTGGCGGGGGCGATCGCCGACTTCGGCTACGTGGTCGAGCTGGAACCCGACCAGCTCGACGCCCGGGTGAACCTGATCAGCCTGCTGCTCGACGAGGGCTCGGTCGACGCCACCCGGCCGCAGGTCGAGGAGGGGCTGCTCCGCCACCCCGGCGAGGCCCGGCTGCTGCACCTGCGGGGCGTGTTGGCGGTGACGGACGGGGCGGAGGCGGACGCCCGGCGGTACCTCGACGAGGCGTTGGCGGCCGACCCGGCGCTGGTGGCCGCGCTGGCCAGCCGGGCCGCCCTGGCCTTCGACGGCGGGGACCACGAGCGGGCCGTGGCCGACCTGACGGCCGCCATCGCCGTGGACGCGGACAACCCGGACCTGCTGTACAACCGGGGGTTCGTCCACGAGGCGGCGGGCCGGTGGGCCGAGGCGGTCGCGGACTACAGCCGGGCGATGGACATGCCCGGTGCGGACCGGGAGGAACTGCTCAGCCGGCGCGCCCGCTGCCACGCCGAGCTCGGCGACGTCGACGCCTCCCGGGCCGACCGGGCGGCCGGCACCGCCGGGCAGCCGAACCTGGCCGGCGCGCGGTGACCACCACGGCCTCCCGGCGCGCCGGGGCGGGGGCCGTCCGGGTCCCACCGGGGGACCCCGCCCCGGCCGCGCCGCCGTCCCCCGGGGCCGAGCCGGCGCGGCCGGCCCCGGTCAGCGGCCCCGAGCTGCGGGAGTTCATGCGCAACTGGGCCACCGGGGTGGCGGTGGTGACCAGCCGGCTGGCCGGGCGGCCGGTCGGCTGCACGGTGAACGCGTTCACCTCGGTGTCCCTGCGCCCGCCGCTGCTGCTCGTCTCGCTGGCCCGTACGAGCCGAACGCTGGCCGCGATCACGGCCGAGGGCGGCTTCGCGGTGAACCTGCTGGACCGCCGGCAGCGTGACCTGGCCGACCGGTTCGCGACCGCCACCGGGGACCGCTTCGCCGGGGTGGCGCACCGCACGGTCGACGGGCTGCCCCTGCTCGACGGGGCGATGGCGGTGGCGGTGTGCACGGTGACCCAGCTCATCGGCGTCGCCGACCACATGCTGGTGCTCGGCTCCCCGTACCGGTGCCAGGCCGGGGACGACGCGGACCCGGCCGTCTTCTTCGGCGGCCACTACCGGACGGTCAGTCCGGCGTGACCTCGTCCCGGACCCGGGCGGCGTAGCGGCTGAGCGCCGCCCGGTTCGCCTGCTCGGTCTTGGCGATCAGGCTCGCCACGTGCTTCTCCACGGTGCGCGGCGAGATGAACAGCTCGCTGGCGATGCTGCGGTTGTCGGACCAGTCCGCCATGAGCTGGAGAACCTCGTACTCCCGCTCGGTGACCCCGATCATCCGCAGCGGCTGCGGCACCCGGCTCGTGGTGCGGCGGTACGGCACCACCACGCCGAGCCGGCGCAGATGGGCCCGACAAGCGCGGGCCGGGGCCGGCAGCCCCGCCCGGCAGAAGTACTCCTCGGCGCCGCGCAGCCAGTCGACCGGGTCCCCCCACCGGTCCGCGTGGGCGGCCGGCGCGACGAGCCGCAGGCCGAGGTGGACCACCACCGGGTGGGCCTGGGCCCGCCGCACCGCCGTCACCGCCGCGCCGGCCGCATCCCGCTCGCCCTGCCGGCCGAGCAGCACCGCCTTCGCCAGCAGCACGAACTGCCGGTTCCAGTGCAGCCGCCCGGCCGGCGTCGCACCGACCTCGCAGCACCGGCGCCAGTCGGCGTCGCCGTCCAGCACCGCCAGCAGCAGGCCCAGCCCTTGCTGGCCGGTGAGCGGGTAGGGCGCGGGCCGCCCGGCGTCGCACGCCGCCGCCCGGTCCAGCTCGCGGCGGGCCCGCCCCGGGTCCTCCTCCAGCAGGGCGCACACCGTGGCGGCCATGCCGTGGGCGAGCGCGGCGACCGGCGGGCCCGTGCCGTCGTCCGAGAGGCCGGCCAGCACCGCGTCCAGCTGGTGCCGCCGCCCCCGGTGCCCGGCGCACACCGCACGGACCAGCGCCAGCAGCGGCGCGCTGTCGCCCAGCCCGAGCCGGTGCGCCTCGGCCGCGCACTCCTCGACGAGCCGCTCGGCCTCGGCGTACTCGGCCCGCAGCGCGTGGTCCCAGGCGAGCAGGACGTCGACCGTGTGCCGCGCGGCCGAGGCGCCCGTCCGCCGGGCCCGCTCGGCGGCGCGCAGCAGCGCGTCGGTGTCCCCGGTGAGCAGCCACCGCTGCTCGGCGAGCAGCACCGCGGCCCGGTTGCGCCACAGCGGCAGGTGGTGTCGCTCGGCGAGCCGGCGCATCTGGGCGAAGCAGCACTGGGCCTCGTCCGCGCCCTGCCGCCGGGCCAGCATCCCGCGCTCCTGCCAGCCGAGGCAGGCGACGCCCGGCAGCCCGGCGAACTCGGCCTTCTGCACGGCGTGCGTGGCGAGCCGGGCGGCCCGCTCCGGCGCGTCCGGGCCGAGGTGGGCGGCGGCGACGGCGTCGACCGCCGCAGTCTGCCGATCGTGGGCGCCGGGGCCGAGCACCGTACGGGCGGCGTCGAGCTGAGTGGCGGCGTCGGCGCGTCGACCGGCGAGGAGGGCGAGCCGGGCGAACAGGACGTGCACCGCCGCCAGCCGCTCGGGCGGGACGGCCGGATGGCAGAGGTCGTCGAGGTTGTCGAGCAGCCGTAACCCGCGCCGGGCCTCGCCGCTCTCCACCAACGCGCAGAGCAACTCGTGCAGCACGTCGGCGCGGAGCGGGTTGTCGGCCGACGCCTGCGACAGCCGCCACGCCCGGTCGAGGGTCTCGGTCGCCGACCGGAGCCGCCCGGCGTTGAGGTCCCGGCGCCCGGCCAGGGCGAGCAGCCGTACGGCGCCCCGCACGTCGCCCGCGAGCTGGGCGAGCCGGGCGGTGAACCGGCACCACTCCCCGGGCAGGCCCGGGTACAGCTCGTTCACCGCGTCGACCGACTGGAGGGCGAGCGCGGCCTGGTCGGTGGGGGTGAGCTGGCCGAGCAGCGCGACGGCGGTCGTCATGGTGCGGAAGGCGTACCAGTCGTGGTCGTCCCCCTCGGCGGCGAGCAGGCCGGCGGTCACGGCGGCGCGCAGGTGCCCGAGCAGGTCGTCCTGTTTCATCCGCAGGGCCCGGCCGAGCACGGAGATCGGGAACCGCTCGCCGATCACGGCCGCGGCGGTGAGCAGGTGCCGGCCGGCGGGACCGAGCCGGTCGGCCTGGTCGATGACGCTGTGCCGCACGGTCGGCGGCACCTCGGTCTGCACCTCGTCGACCAGAAAACACCCGCCGGACTCCACCACCAGGGTGCCGCTGTCCTGCATGGCGCGCAGCAGTTCCGTGGCCAGGAACGGGTTGCCGGCGCTGTCGCGGCAGAGCCGGTCCAGGACCGGCTCTGGTATCCGCTCCGGGGCCAGGCCCAGCCGGGACGCCGCCAGCAGGTGCACGGCCCGGCGGCCCAGCGGCTCCAGGCGCAGGACGGTGCCGCTGCACCGCCGGCCGAGCGCCTGTGCCAGGTCCCACGCCGGCCCCGGCTCGGGCCGGAGGGTGGCCAGCAGCAGGGTGCCCTGGTCGGCGATGTTGTCGGCCAGGTACTCGACCACCGCCAGCGTCGCCGGGTCGGTGTCGTGCAGGTCCTCCAGCGCGAGCAGGCAGCCCCGTCCGGTGCCGGTGACCGAGAGCAGCCGCAGCACCGCCTCGGCGAGCAGCACGGGGGACGGCGCGGTCGTCGCCGTCTCCGTTGACCGGTATTCCGGGATGAGATCGCCGAGGGCGGACCGGTAGGGCCGGAGGCAGGCGTGCTCCAGGATCGGCTCGGTGCGGAACAGCAGGGCCAAAGCCTCGGTCAGGGGGCGAAGGGCCACGGCGCGGACGGTCGAGCCCGCCCGGCCGAGCAGCACGCCCATCCCGGCCCGCCGCCCCCGGTGGGTCGTCTCCAGGGTCAGCCGGGACTTGCCCATGCCGTCGCCGCCGACCAGGAAGATCGTGCCGCCGCAGCCCCGCCGGGCCTGGTCCAGCGCCTCGTGCAGGAGCTCGCGTTCCCGGTCCCGGCCGACCAGGGTGGGCAGTTCCGGACGGTCGCCTGCTGGCATGTGCACCTGTCCCCCCGTCCAACATCGAAGAGCGTGGCGCCCCGGCCCGAAGCGCTGCCGACCGGCTCGGCCACGGGCGCCACGAGGCTTCGGACGGAGCGTTCCTGAGTCGTCACTCTATGAAGGAATTAACAAGATTTACAGACCCGTCCGGACCGTCCGCTCCCGCCCTGCCGGTCGACTCCGCGACATGCGTCCCCGGCCCGGGCGGGCGGTACGGTGACCGCGTGGCGGGCTGGGCGGCGATCGTGTTGGCGGGCGGGTCGGCGCGCCGGATGGGGGGCGTGGACAAACCCTCCCTGCCGGTCGGCGGTCGGCCGATGCGCGACCGGGTGCTGGACGCCGTGGCCGACGCCGACGTCCGGGTCCTGGTCGGCCCGGCGGGCCCGGTGCCGCCGGGGGTTCGGCTGACCCGGGAGAGTCCGCCGGGCGGCGGTCCGGTCGCCGCCACGGCCGCGGGCCTGTCCCTGCTGCCCGCCGGTACGCCGACCGTCGCCCTGCTCGCCGCCGATCTGCCCCTCCTCACCCGGGCCGCGGTGCGGATGCTGCGCGACCAGCTCGCCGACCCGGCGGTGGACGGTGCGTGTCTCGTCGACCCCGACGGCCGGCGGCAGCCGCTGTGTGGGGTGTGGCGGGTCGCGCCGCTGCGGGCAGCCCTCGACCGGCTCGCCGCCGCCCGGGGCGGGACGCTCGACGGCGCGGCCGTGCGGGCGTTGCTCGCCGGCCTGACCGTGCGCGACCTGCCCTGGTCGGGGACGGGCCCGCCGCCCTGGTTCGACTGCGACACTGACGAGGACGTACGCCGGGCGGAGGAGTGGACGCGATGACGGTGATGGACGACTGGGTCACGGCGGCCTGTGCGGAACTGGGCCTCGACCCGGACCAGGTGCCGGTGCCGGTCGTGCTCGACCTGGCGAGGGACGTCGCCCACCAGGTGCTGCGCCCGGGTGCGCCGGTCGGCGCGTACCTGCTCGGCCTGGCGGTGGGGCGTGGGGCCGACCCGGCCGCGACGGCCGGCCGGCTGAGCGCGCTCGCCGGCACCTGGCCGGTGGATCTGGGCGACCAGCCTCCCGCCTGACCTCTCCAGCCCTGGCCGGCCACAGATCGGGTGTTCCGCACACGGCCAGCCCAGGGCGTCGGCCAGCAGGTCCCGGCTTCCTGCCAATCCTCAGATTGGCAGGAAGCCGGGACCATTTCGGGCGTCACCCATTATCGCGGAAACGTGCAGAGGTGTTTGGCCTACACGTCATCCAGGCATGCCGCGTACGTGTAACCGTCCTGGCTGGAGAAAACGATTCTGACCCAGAGGTTGCTGTAGACGCCGCAGGCGGTCACCCAACCGCCGGTGACGGTGGCGTCGCAGTCGTACTGGTATCCCTTCTGCGCCGTCGTGATCAGGCTTCCCGTCGTGTACGGGGTGCTCCGAATGGGCAGGTTGGTCGCGATCGACGCGACGCGCCCCGTGCCACAGATGCTGCTGTTCACAGAAATGTCATCAACGGCCGCGACGGGTGCGGGCGTCGCCCCCTGCGCGCTGGCGGCGGTTGGTGCGGCTAGGAGGGTGACGAGCGCGAAGAACAGCGTCACAACGGCTTTCGGTGCCTTCATCTTTTCCCTTTCCTGTGGGCGGACACGAGTGGGCGCGGCGAATCGCGCCTGGGCTGATGCTCGTTCGCAAACGTCGCTCTATTGCCATGCGCCGATGTCATCAACCGGATATGACCCTACCTCATTGTATGCCGTGCCGCTACTCTTCGCATTCACGGCCGACATTTGCCGCAGAGGAATGCAGGCGCGGGTAATCCACGGGAGGGCGACGTCCATAGCGAATGCCTGATGACCGCAGGCGCGGCTCCGTGCGCCATGGGCCGGTGTCCGATCCTGGTCGGCCTGATTCGGCCCCGGGGCGTCCTGGGTAGGGTGACCGTGACGGACGGAGGCGATCATGACGGTAGGCCACCCCTCGGCGCCGGCCGGAGAACCGCCAGGCGGCACGCACGAGCAGCACGAGTCGATCCTGCTCGACGAGCCGACCACGGCTGACCTGCGGGCGAAGGTGACCGAGGCCTGGCGCGAGTTCGCCCGGGCCCTGGCCGAACGGCTGCGCGAGTTGCCCGCCGGGACGCACGTCGAGCTGACCCTCGACCCCACCGCCTCCGGCACCGGGAATGCCGTCTACTCGATCAGCGTGGACTTCACCGCCGAGGGCCGGCTCTCGGCGCGGGCCGTCGGCAACGCGACCCTCCCGCAGGGCTACCGGCTGGACCGGTCCGCCGTCGCCGACATGGTCGCGCTCGGCTGGTCCCCGCCCGGGGTGGTCCCGGGCTCCGGCGAGCACTTCGGCCTGGAGGGCGACACCGCCGAGGCGACCCGGCTGGCCGCGCTGCTCTCCCGCACCCTGCGGGACGTCTACGGCGCGCCGCACCCGGCGTTCCTGGTCTACGTCGTGCACGACGTAGAGGGCGAGCCCGTGCCGGTGGAGCCGCTGGGCACCGCGCGCAGCGAGTTCGGCCCGGACCAGGACGTCGAGGCTGACCTGGACGAGGCGCTGGCCGCCGCAGGCGCCCAGGCTGCCGAGAGCGGCGTGCTGGACCTGGCGGAGCGGGTGCGTACCGTCGTCTCCACCATGCTCAAGTCCAGCTCCGACCAGTTGCAGGTCGACTCGGACGGGGACATCAACATCCGGGCCGGGTCGGCGATGGTCTTCGTCCGGGTCCGCGACAACCCGCCCCTGGTCGACGTCCTCTCGCCGGTGCTCACCGAGGTCGAGCCGACCGAGCGGCTCTACGTCAAGCTCTCCGAGCTGACCAACCGGATGCCGATCGGGCGGCTCTACTGCGCGGACGACACGGTGTGGGCGTCCATCCCGGTCTTCGGCCGCGACTTCCAGGCCACCCACCTGATGCTCGCCGTGCAGGTGATGACCGGCCTCGCCGACGAGCTGGACGACCGGCTGCACGGCGAGTTCGGCGGGAAGCGCTTCTTCGGCGAGGCCGACAAGCCCGGCCGGCGGGACCAGGACGAGCACCGCACCGGCATGTACCTCTGACGGAGGGGCCGGCCGTGGCTACGCCACGATGAGGTCGAGAGCGGGTGGGACCCGGGCGGCCCGGGTGCCGGGCCCCACCCGCCGGCAGGGGGGCGGCTCAGGTCGCCGGCAGCCAGGCCAGCATGGTGCCGCCGGACGGGTCACTGGCCCGCAGGCCGGCGTCGGAGACGGTCCAGAGGACGCCGCCGACCAGCACCGACCGGGCGACGGGGGCGCGGCCTGGGTGGGCGACCGCGCCGACCCGCGTGACGGTCCCGCCGGTGGCCCTCAGCAGCAGTAGCGAGCCGTCGTGGACCGGGATCGCCACCAGGCCGGTCCGGGGGTCGTAGAGGAAGGCGTGCGGGTCGAACTCCGCCGTCGAGCCGGCCCTCGGCAGGTGGTACTGGGCCAGCCGGGTGGGCCGGGCCGGGTCGGCCACGTCGAACAGGGAGACCTGGAGGCCCTGCACCCGCCCGTCGGCGTCGGCCTCCTGGCCCACCCCGATCAGCCGCCCCTCGCCGGCCGGGTGCAGGTACGCCGAGTACCCGGTGATCTTCAGCTCGCCGGTGACCCGGGGCGCCGCCGGGTCGGTCAGATCGAGCGAGTAGAGCGGGTCGGTGCGTCGGAAGGTCACCACGTATCCGGTGGGGCCGATGTACCGCACCGAGTGGATCTGCTCGTCCCGGCCGAGCCCGCTGACCGTCCCGGTGCGGGCCAGGGCGCCGTCCCGGCGGGTCAGCACGTACACGGCGGACTCGGTCGCCGGTCGCACCCCGCGCCTGTCGCTGCTGCTGGTGGTGGCCACCCGCAGGTGGCCCTGCCACTCCGACAGGGCGTACTGGTTGATCAGCGTGCCCGGCACCGCGCCGCTGGCCAGGTAGCGGGGCCGGCCCGGGGCGCCGGTGTCGAACTGGTGGATCACGGTGGTCGTGTCGTCCGAGGGCCCGAGCTGACCGCGCGGCCTGAGCTGGCCCGGCCGCTGCTGCTGGCCGGCGAGGTAGAGGCTGCCGGCGGTGCCGTAGACGGTGTCCGCGTCGCCGGCCACGCTGACCGGGTCCCCGTCGCCGAGCCGGCCCGTGGCAAGGTCGAAGCTGAGCACGGTGAGCACGGCGGTACCGGTGCTGTCGGCCGTCGCGCTCAGCCGGTCGCAGCCGACCCGGCCGGCGTCGCCGCGGCCATCCTCGGTCCGTTCGTACGTCGGCAGCCAGGCGTCCAGACCGGCGCGGGCGATCACCGCCCGGTTCGCCGCCAGCCGCTGCGCGTCGGTGGCGTCCTTGTCGAGGTCGGGGAAGACCAGCCGGGGCTGCGATCGGACCACCACCCGGGCCGTCGGGCCGGTGAGCCGCGCGTCGAGCAGGCTCCCGTCGATCCGGTACGTCCCGGTCAGCGTGGGCCGCCCGGCCAGGTCCACCAGCAGCAGTCGGGGCCCGGCCGGCACGTCGGCCGCGCGCCGGCTGCCCGACGGCTCGACGGCCGGGCGGACCGCCGCCGACCGCACGAGGACCAGCGCCCGGTCCCCGTGCAGCAGCAGGCTGTCCGGCGACCACCCGAAACGACCGCCGTCGCCGGTCAGGTCGAGCTGCCCGGTGGCCCGCCGGGTCGCCGCGTCCACCACCCGCAGCACGCCCCCGGTGACCGTGACGATCCGCCGGCCGTCGGTCTTGACCAGGTCCGGCTCGTCGGCGCCGGGCTCGTGGTTGTTGGTGCCGGAGTGTTCCGCCGCCGCGCCGGCCGCCGCTCGCGCGCCGTCCGCCGTCTTGGGCACCATCGCCGGATCGGCGAGACCGCCCTGCGTCATGCCCGTGCGCCAGCCGGGCTGTAAGCCCCACGGCCCGACCGAGGCGGAGGCTGCGGCGCGCAGCCGGGTCAGCGCCTCGGCGCAGGTGTCGAAGGAGACCAGCCGGAGCGGGCCCGACGGCGGTTCCGACGGCGGTTCCGGCTCGTGGCGTGGGAGGACGGCGGCACTCCCGGCCAGCAGGGTGAGCGCGACCAGCGTGCCGGCTGCGGCGGTGAGGTGTCCCCGTGTCATGCCCGCTTCGACGCCGCGTGTCCGGCTCCGGTTCCCGACCCCGTCACGCCTGGGAAGCGATGCCGCCCGCAGCGGGAAGCGCCGCCACGGGCCGCCACGGGCGGGTCCGGCGTCGGCTCGCGGGTCCGGCGCCGGTAGGGCCGACGCCGGTTCGCGGGCCGGTTACGCGGAGGGTCCGACGCCGGGGGATTCGACCAGGCGGGAGAGCACGATGGTGCTCCGGGTCGAGGTGACGAAGGATTCGGCACGCAGCCGCTCTAGGGCATCCTCCAGGTGGGCGATGTCCGCGGCGCGCAGGTGCACCAGCGCGTCCGCCTCCCCGGAGACGGTGTACGCGCCGACCACCTCGGGGTGCCGGCGGACGGCCACGCCGATCTGGGCGGGAGTGGTCCGGCCGGCGCAGAACAGCTCGACGAACGCCTCCGTCGTCCAGCCGACGGCGGCCGGGTCGACGACGGCCGTGAATCCCCGGATCACCCCGGTGGCGCGCATTCGGTCGACCCGGCGCTTGACGGCGGGGGCGGAGAGTGACACCCGGGTGCCGATGTCGGCGTACGAGGCGCGCGCGTCTGCCACGAGCAACGCAATGATTCGCTGGTCTACGGCATCTATCTGCAACGTTCCGCCTTCGGGAAGCAATGGTTGTGGCTGTTACCAAAGTTGTAGGGTACCTACCCTTGGTCACCGTGAACCAGCAGCGAGTCCTGCGAAAGCGGACATATCTCATGTGCTCGCCGGAGCGCTTCGCCGTCGAGTACGCGATCAACCCGTGGATGGACGTCACCACCCCCGTCGACGCGGAGTTGGCGGTCAGGCAGTGGGACCGCCTCCGGGGGACCCTGGTCGGCCTCGGTCACGAGGTGCACCTGCTCACTCCCGAGCCGGGGCTGCCCGACATGGTGTTCGCCGCCAACGGCGCGTTCATGGTCGACGGGACGGTGTACGGCGCCCGGTACAAGCACGAGCAGCGGGCCGCCGAGGCCGGTCTGCACCGGGCGTTCTACGAGGCCCAGGGGTGGCGGTTCATCGCACCGGGCGAGACCAACGAGGGCGAGGGCGACTTCGCGTATCTGCCGGAGGCGCACGGGGGCCTGATCCTCGCCGGCCACGGCTTCCGCACCGAGTTGCCCGCGCACGCCGAGGCGCAGGAGGCGCTCGGTCGACCGGTGGTGTCGCTGCACCTGGTCGACCCGCGCTTCTACCACCTCGACGTGGCGCTGGCCTCGATCGACGACGGGAACGTCGCCTACTACCCGGGCGCCTTCTCGGCGGCCAGCCAGCAGGTCCTTGCCCAGCTCTTCCCGGACGCGGTGCTCGCCGACGACGCCGACGCCCTGGCCTTCGGGCTGAACCTGGTCAGCGACGGCGCGAACGTCGTGCTCAACGGGGCCGCGACCCGGCTCGCCGGCAGGCTCAAGGCCGCCGGATACACGCCGGTGCCGGTCGAGCTGTCCGAGCTGAAGAAGGGTGGCGGCAGCGTGAAGTGCTGCGTCGCCGAGCTGCGCCTCTGACCACGGCGGCGCTCGGCGGCCGCACCACCGCACGGGCGCGTCGGCGGGGAGGGGCCGGTCTCACCTGGGGGAGACCGGCCCCTCGCGCGTCCGCTGCCGCTCGACACCTGCCCGTCGAGGTCCGGCCCATTGAGCCGAGCCCTCGACACCTGCCGGCGTCGCGGCGCGGCCCGTTCAGCCGAGCGTGGCCAGCTCGTTGATCAGCACGTTGGACAGCAGCCGGCCGTCCCGCTGGACCTTGCGCAGGTACCACTTCTGCTGCGGGGTGCGTGGCTGGTTGAACTGCCACGCCCCGCGCGGGCTGTCGATCTGGCCGATCTTGCCCATCGCGAGGTTGACCTGCTGCGAGGTCGGGTCCGGCCCGGCCAGCCGGATCGCCTTGTCCAGCACCTGAGCCGCGTCGTACGACGCCATCGCGTAGGTGGTGGGCGACGTGCCGTGGGTCTTGCGGTACGCCGCGGCGAAGGTGCGGTTCGCGGTGTTGTTGAGGTCGGCGGAGTAGTTCAGCGCGGTCACGATGTTGCGCGCCTCCACCTCCTGCACCTCGCTGAGCACCGTGCCCTCGGTCAGAAAGCCGGGGGCGTAGATCGGGCCGGCGTACCGCTCCCGGTGCAACTGCTTGATGAACTGGACCGCGGACGGCCCGGCGAAGTGGCAGAAGATCGCGTCCGGCTTCCGGCTCAGCGCCCTGCGGATGTCGGCGCCGTAGGTGGTGCTTTCCGGGGTGGTGGTGGGGTCGGTCCAGATCACCGGGTCGGAGATCCGGGGGTCCGTCGAACCGGCCGCGCTGAACTGGGCCTGGAGGCCCTGGATCACGTCCCGGGAGCCCAGGTTGTCCGGCGCGATCATGGAGATCCGGCTGCCGGCGGGAAGCCGCTGCGCCATGTACGGGCCGAGTGCTCGGCCCGGCTCGTCCAGTACGTACGAGGTGCGCCAGATGTAGACGACGCTCTGCAGGCTCTTCGGGGAGGCGTTGGAGCCGATCAGCGGGACCCGGGCCTTCTCCACGGTGTCCCGGATGCCGACCATGACCGCCGAGTTGACCACCCCGGTCAGCGCCAGCGCACCCTGCTTGAGCAGGTTGTCCACCGCCGCCTTGCCGGTCTTGGCGTTGTCGCCCTCGTCGGCGGTCAGCAGGGTCACCGGGTGGCCGCCGAGTTGCTGGTCGTGCAGGGTGAGGTAGAGCTGGAAGCCGTTGAGGACCTCGTCGCCGATGGCCTTGTAGCCGCCAGACTGCGGCGCGATGAGGCCGATCTTGACAGGGGCGCCGGTGGGGGCCGAGCCGTCCTCGTCCTCCGCGGCGCAGGCGGTGGTGAGGCCGGTGGTACCGAGAGCGGCCAACAGTTGGAGCGCCCGCCTACGGTTCATCTGGGACACCGAGTTCCTTCCGGGAGCTGAGCAGGGCCGATACCGCCCCTTCGGCGTTCTACCCCCTCCGCGACGCTGCGTCAATGACAGTGATCAACCTGCAAGGAACGCAGCGCAAGGGCCACTTCGGGCCAGGCGGACGACTCCGGATCGATAAGCCCGAAATGCTCGCATCCAGGGAGCTCGACCAAGCGGATCCGGCTCCCCGCCGCCCGCGCGGCGGCGACGTAGGACCTGCTCAGCGCCACCGGCACCTGCCGGTCCAGGGTGCCGTGCACGACTACGGTCGGTGTCGGTGGCGGTACCCGAACCGCGGGGTCCGCGTCCGCGTACCGCTCGGGGTGCTCCGCCGGGCTGCCGCCGAGCAACGCCGCCACCGCGCCCGAGTCCAGGTCCAGCCGGTACGCCTCGGCGAGGTCGGCCACCGGGGCCAGCGCCAGCACCCCGGCCACCGTGTCCGGGGCGGACGCGGCGGCGTACAGCGCGAGGTGGCCGCCGGCCGAGTGGCCGACCAGCAGCGGCGGACCAGGGCACAGCCGGCCCCCCAGCACCGGCCCGGCCAGCCCCGGCAGCGCCGCCACCCCGGCCAGCACGTCGGTCAGGGTGCCTGGCCAGCCGCCCCCCG
Organism: Micromonospora sp. NBC_01412; assembly: GCF_045040215.1. Lineage (NCBI taxonomy): Bacteria > Bacillati > Actinomycetota > Actinomycetes > Micromonosporales > Micromonosporaceae > Micromonospora > Micromonospora sp. NBC_01412. The sequence goes on along the minus strand of NZ_CP109528.1, from coordinate 2,970,126 downwards.
GCTGACCGGTCCGCCGGTACTCCAGCTGGGCCACGGGGTGACCGAGCTCGGCCAGGGCCGCCGCCAGCGGGCCGGTGTGGGCCCGGTCGTACTCCGCCCGCCAGAAGCCGCCATGCACCACCACGACCAGCGGCCGGGGCGGGCCGTTCCCCGTCGGGCGGCGCAGGTCGGCGACCTGGTCCGGATGCCTGCCGTAGGCGACGGTGGCGTCCGGGGCGGGGGCGGAACGGTCGAGCACGGCACGGGGGTCGGCGGGCATGCCGGCGACGGTAGCGCGGAAACTCGCAGCCAGGATCGGTCCCGGCGAGCGTGCCGCCGCTCGGCTGGGCGAAGATGGGACGCATGACCGAAGTGCACTCCGCTGGACAGAACGACGAGCCGGATCACGAGGGTGTCGGGGGCGCCGGCATGGTGGTGGTGGTCGGCCCGGACGGCCGGCCGGTCGGCACCATGCAGACCGACGAGGCCGTCGGGGAGGACCCGACGCGCCTGGTGGAGCAGCCGGCCAAGGTGATGCGGATCGGCAGCATGATCAAACAGCTGCTGGAGGAGGTCAAGTCCGCCCCGCTGGACGACGCGAGCCGGCACCGGATGCGGGAGATCCATGAGCGCTCGATCGTCGAGCTGAAGGAGGGCCTGGCCCCCGAGCTCCGCGAGGAGCTGGAGCGGATCTCGCTGCCCTTCGCCGAGGACAAGGCGCCCAGCGAGGGCGAGCTGCGGATCGCCCACGCCCAGCTCGTCGGCTGGCTGGAGGGGCTGTTCCACGGCATCCAGGCGGCCCTGGTGGCCCAGCAGATGGCCGCCCGGGTGCAGCTGGAGCAGATGCGCTCCGGCCGGCAGGCGCTGCCCAGCGGCCCGGCCGGGCTGGTGCCGGGTATGCCCGGCATGCCGGGCATGGGCCAGCCGCAGGGCGGCGAGGGGCACAGCACCGGTCAGTACCTCTGACCGCCGCGCGCCGGGCCGTCCGCGGCCCGGCGCGGCTCACCCCACCCCGAAGACCTTCTCCAGGTACGCGGCCACACCGTCCTCCGAGTTCGCCGAGGTGACCTCGTCGGCGATCTCCAGGACGGCGGGGTGCGCGTTGGCGACCGCCACCCCCCGACCCGCCCAGGCCAGCATCGGCACGTCGTTGGGCATGTCGCCGAAGGCCAGCACATCCCGCTGGTCGATGCCGGCCCGGGTGCAGTACCAGGCCAGCCCGGCGGCCTTGGTCACCCCGGCCGCCGAGATCTCCACGAGCCCCGTGTACGACGAGTGGGTCGCCTCGGCCAGCCCGCGCAGCGCCCCGGCGACCACCTGGACGAACAGGTCCGGATCCTGTTCCCCGGCCCGGGCCAGCAGCTTCACCGCCGGCACCGAGTGCAGCTCCTCGGGCGAGGTGATCGCCCGGATCGCCTCGGCGTCGGCGTCCCAGCGCAGCGGGTAGCCCGCCTCGTGCCGCATCTCCCGGCTGTCGACGATCTCCACGGCGAAGCTCACCCCGGGCACCTCGGCGCGCAGCCGGCGGGCCACCTCGGCGAGCAGTTCCGGGGCGAGCGGGTCGGCCCGCAGCACCTCGTCGGTCACCGGGTCGTACACCACGGCCCCGTTGGCGCAGATCGCCGGCAGCGGCTCGGCGAGCTGCTCGTACACCAGGGAGAGCCAGCGGAGCGGGCGGCCGGTGACCAGCACGACCGGGGTGCCCCGCGCGGACATCCGGGCCAGCGCGTCCCGGGTGCGTGGGCTGATCGCGCGGTCGTCGCCGAGCAGCGTGCCGTCGATGTCGGTGGCGACCAGCCGAGGTGTCTCTCCCATCACCGGGAGAGTAGTCGGTCCAGGTAGACCGCGACTCCGTCGTCGTCGTTGCGCAGGGTCACCTCGTCGGAGGCGGCCCGGACCGCCGGGTGGGCGTTGGAGACGGCCACCCGGCCCCACCCGGCCCACGCGAACATCGGCAGGTCGTTGGGCATGTCGCCGAAGACCAGCACCTCGGCCGGGTCCACCCCGAGCCGCTGCGCCACCACGGTCAGCCCGGACGCCTTGTCGACGCCGGGCGCGCAGATCTCGATGAAGCCGAGCCCGGCCTGGGTCAACGATGCGACCTCCGCCGGGATGATCCGGCGGGCGGTCTCCAGCAGCGTGTCCACGTGGTGTTCGGCGGTCCGGGCGAACGCCTTGATCACGTCGCCGGAGAGGCACTCGTCGCGGGTGCGGGCCTCGAACCGGTCCGGGTACGGCCAGCTCGGGTGGTAGTCGCCCCAGAGCGGGGCGTCGTGCTCGTCGGATGCCTCGACCATCACGGTGAGCGGGCCGACCGCGGTCTCCAGGTCGGCGACCAGCCGGGCCAGCACCTCGCCGGAGAGCCGCTCGTCGCGCAGCACCAGCGGGCCGGCCGGGTCGCTCTGGTCGACCACCCGGCCCCCACCGGCCATCACCAGGAAGTCGGCGGCGCGGATGTCGTTGCGGGTCAGCTCGGTCAGCCGTGGCCCCCGACCGGTCGCGCAGACCACGGGGATGCCGGCGGCCCGCACCCGGTCGAGCACCTCGTGCGTGTACGCCGAGACCGTCTCGTCGCTGCGGACCAGGGTCCCGTCGAGGTCGGTGGCGATCAGCTTGGGTAGTCCCGGGCGGGTCATCGTTCCTCCTTCGCCCGCCGCCGTCGCGCCGGCCCGTTCGTTCGGTCGTCGGTGCCTTGACCGGGAGTGACGGCGGGCAGCAACCGTACCTCGCCGCGCAGGTCGCAACATGGCTTCCCGGCGAACCGGCCGGCACCGGTGGACGGCCACCCGGTGTCCCCGCCACCGGCCCGGCGGCGGTCGTGAGCGGCGTGGTGCAGCCGTGGCCTGAGATGCCGGCGGGGTGCCGGGTCCGCGCCGCTTGGCGGGGCGCCGGGCTTCCGTCGAGCCCGGTGATCAAGAGGTTTGCGTCAGGGTTCACGCCCACGATGACGCAAACTTCTTGATCAACACGTGGGCCGGCGGGGGACGTGTGGGTCGCCGGACCCCGGCGGCCGGGGCGGTTGTCAGGCGGGCGGTTCGGGGCGGGCGAACGGCAGCGTGGGCTGGACGGTGAGGTCCGCCGGCGCGGGCGGCAGGTCGGCGTCGTGGCCCGACCGGGGCGTGCCGCCCCGCCAGCCCCAGCGGCCCGGGTCCGGCTCGGGCTCCGCCGGCCCGGCCCCGTCGACCGGGGCGCTCTCCCGGCCGGGCGGGCCGGGGGCCGGCACCCGACCGGCGAGGTGCAGCGCTGCGGTCAGCAGCGCACAGGCCGCGAAGGCCATCACCAGGCCCCGGCCGTAATCGACCCGGAAACCGTCCTCGGAGGAGTAGAAGAAGGTGCGCTGGCCGGAGTCGTCGAGCGAGAACGCCGTGGCGACCAGGACGCCGAGTAGGGCCGCCGCCAGGGCGAGGCCGGCCACCCGCGCGTTGTGCCGCACTGCGGGTGTGCCCCGCAGGGCCAGGGCCACCGCCGCGGCCAGCGCGAAGAGGCCCATCAGGTAGCCCACCCCGAACCCGCCGATGTCGGACACCCCGCCCGGCACCCGCAACGTGGTGTTGCCCTCGGGGCCACCGTTCGGCACGGTCAGCACCATCCACTCGCCGACCAGGGAGGCGAAGGCAGCCGCCAACCCGAGACCGGCCGGCAGCAGCGGCAGCCGCCAGTCCCGCCCCAGCCCCGCCAGCGTCCGGCCGGCCCGCCCGGGAGGCGTGGGTTCGGGCCCGCCCCACTCCAGGACGGCGGTGCCGTCGGACCGGGTGTCCTGCCGGGGGATGGGGAGATCCTGGGACATCGGCCACCTCTCCACCGCTCGCGGGCCTGAGCCGAATAATGACACAGCCGACACCGCGCGGCCGGGAACCGGATCGGCTCCGGTCCCGTCGGCGGGATGACCGGCGGACGCCGGGCCGCAGGGCCGCCCGGAACCTGATCCGATCGGACGCAGTCGGTCGCCCGCCGTCCGGCTTTCGGTTAGCGTCGGTGCATGCCTATCCGTACCGCATCCGCACGCTGGCAGGGCGATCTCACCGAGGGTTCCGGCACGGTCCGCACCGGCAAGGGCGGGCTCCAGGGGAACTACTCCTTCAAGTCGCGCTTCGAGGAGGGCGAGGGGACCAACCCCGAGGAGCTGATCGGGGCCGCCCACGCCTCCTGCTTCTCGATGGCGTTCTCGAAGCAGCTCGCCGACGCCGGCGTCACCGGCACCTGGGTGGAGACCGCCGCCAAGGTGCACTTCGACAAGACCGACGCGGGGATGACCGTCACCCGGATCGACCTGGAGACGGTCGGCCAAGCGCCGGGCCTCGACGAGGTCCAGTTCACCAAGCTGGCCGAGACTGCCAAGGAGAACTGCCCCATCTCGCGCCTGCTCTCCCCGGGCGCCCAGATCAGCCTCACCGCCCGCCTCGCCTCCTGACCCCTCCGGCGCACCGCGCCCGCCCGTCGCGGAGGTCCCCGTCCGACCCGGATGGGGGCCTCCGCGTGCCGGGCCGGATCTTGGGCTCGGCGGAGCGGGGCGGCTCGGGAAGAATGGGGGCGTGGCGGTGGAGATGAGTCGGGAACGTTTCGAGGAGCTGGTCGGCGACGCCCTCGACGAGGTGCCCGAGGAACTGCTCGGGCTGATGAGCAACGTGGTGATCCTGGTCGAGGACGATCCGCCTCCGGGCGACGGTGACCTGCTCGGCCTCTACGAGGGGCACGCGCTCACCGACCGGGGCTGGGACTACTCCGGCGTCCTGCCGGACCGGATCCTCATCTACCGCCGTCCCATCCTGCGGATCTGCGACAACGAGGAGGACGTCGTCGACGAGGTGGCGGTGACCGTGGTGCACGAGATCGCCCACCACTTCGGCATCGACGACGACCGGCTGCACAACCTCGGCTGGGGCTGAGATCCACTTGCCGGCGCCGCCCCACGGCGACCGTCACCGGGCCGACTTGGCGGCCCCGCTCGGCCGATGCCGCCGGTTGCGCTGGCCGCCTACTCTCCGGGCAGGCACCCCGAATCAGGAGGCACTTCCATGCGCAGCGCGCTGTTTTCCGCCGAGAACCTGGAGAAGGAGTCCGCCCAGCCCGGCATGCGGCTGCAGAACTCCAAGATGTTGAAGATCGAGCTCAACGGCGAGGCGATGGCCCGGGTCGGGTCGATGGTCGCCTATCAGGGGCAGGTGCAGTTCCAGGCGCTCGGCTCGGGCGGCCTGGGCAAGTTCCTCAAGCAGAAGCTCACCGGCGAGGGCGTCCCGCTGATGAAGCTCAGCGGCCGGGGTGACGTCTTCCTCGCCGAGCTGGCCAAGGACGTGCACATCGTCGACCTGGAGCCGGGCGACGCGCTGTCCATCAACGGCTCGAGCGTGCTGGCCTTCGACTCCACCCTCCAGTACGACATCAAGATGGTCGGCGGCGCCGGGATGGCCTCCTCGTCCGGCCTGTTCAACTGCGTCTTCACCGGCCACGGCCGGATCGCGATCACCACGAAGGGCACCCCGGTGGTGCTGAACGTCGACGCCCCGACGTACGTCGACCCGCAGGCCGCCGTCTGCTGGTCGGCAAACCTCCAGACCGGCTACCACCGGGCCGAGCAGTTCGGCCTGGGCTCGCTGCTGGGCCGCACCACCGGCGAGGCGTTCACGATGAGCTTCGCCGGGCAGGGCTTCGTGGTGGTACAGCCCTCCGAGGAGCCGCCGGTCGCCGGCAGCGGCGCCCAGGAGCAGCAGGGCGGCCTGCTCGGCGGCCTGCTGAGCTGACCGACCGGGGCGGGGTGCCCGCGCAACCGGGCACCCCGGTCTCAGCTCAGCTCGCCGGCACGCAGCCGGGCCAGCCAGGCCGCCGCGTCGGCGTAGTCGGCGTCCGAGAGGCCGGCCGGGGCGGGGACCGGCCGTTCGGCCGCCCCGTCGGCCCAGCGGTGCCGGGGGTACGACCCGAGGAAGCGCACGTCCGCACAGACCCGGCGCAGCCCTCGCAACGCCTCGCCGAGCCGGACGTCGGCCACGTGGCCGGTGCAGTCGAGGAAGAAGACGTACCGGCCCAGCGCCTCGCCGGTCGGCCGGGACTCGATCCGGGTCAGGTTGACCCCGCGCACGGCCAGCTCCATCAGGACCGACAGCAGGACACCCACCCGGTCGTGGGCGATGTAGACGGCCAACGACGTCACGTCGTCCCCGGTGGGGGGCGGCGGCGGGCCGGGGCGGGACAGCAGGGCGAACCGGGTCACCGCATCGGCGTGGTCGGCGATCTTGTCGGCCAGCACGGCCAGCCGGTGCCGGGCCGCCCCGATGGGGGCGCAGATCGCCGAGTCGTACTCGCCACCCGCGGCGCCGGCTGCAGCGGCCCCGTTGGAGAGCACGTCGACCACGACGGCGTCCGGCAGGTACGTGCGTAGCCAGCCACGGCACTGGGTGGACGCCTGCGGGTGGGCGGCCACCGACCGGATCGCCGCCAGGGAAGTCCCCTGGCGGGCGCCGAGCACGAACTCGACGGGCAGGATCACCTCTCGCGTGATCACCAAGGGCTCGCCCTCGGCCAGCTCGTCCAGGGTCACCCCGACCGCGCCGCCGATCGAGTTCTCCAGCGGGACCAGGGCCGCGTCGGCGTCCCCCGACCGGACGCTCTCCAGCGCCTCGCCGACGCTGCGGGCGGGCGTGCGGGTGCCGTGTTCGGCGGCGGGCACGGTGCGCAGTGCCTGCTCGGCGAAGGTGCCCTCGGGGCCGAGGTAGACGAAGCGGGTGGGCGGTGTTCCGGGCATGTCGCCCAGCCTACGCACCCGGTACGCCTCCCGGGACGCCGTCGCAGGCGAGCGTCCGGATGCCGATCGGCCCGGCCACCCGTACCTCGATGGTGCAGACGTCGGTGCCGGCGGTGACCAGCTCCAGCGTGCCGGGCCAGCCCCGGGTGACCACCTGGAGCTCCTCGTGCCCGGTCACCCGGAGCACCGTGTACTGCCAGTCCCCGGCGCAGAGCGGGCCGGTGCCCACCTGCACCCCGACCGCCCGGGGCAGCACGTCGGCCGAGCCCCGCAGCAGTGTGATCACCCGGTCCCCGGACGGGCCCTCGCGGCATGCGGTGGCGACCAGGTCGGAGCCGGCGGTGGGCGACGGGACGGCCGGCGGCGGGGGGACCGGGACCGGTGGGACGGCCGGGGTGGCGGGCGTGGTCGGGCCGGCGGAGGCGCCCGCCGTGGCGGTCGGCGCCGGGGCCGGCCGGCGCAGCTCCGGCGGCGTGCCGCAGCCGGCGGACGCGAGAGCGAGGGACGCGACGGCGAGCAGCACGGCCGGGCGGGGTGGCCGGCGGGCTGCGGCGCGGTGCGGTGCGGTGGGCGGCACGAGCCGATCCTTGCATCGAAGAACGTCGTGACGGCCGGGTGGCCGAGCCCATCGTAGGAGCCGTTGGCGCTCCGGTGAAGACCGCTGCGGGGATTGTCAGTCGAGGAGGCGGTGGCCGGCCCGGCGCAACGTGGCGGTGGCCTCGTCCAGCCGCACGGCCGGGACCAGCACATGGTCCGTGTCGTAGGTGGAGAACGCCACCACGTTGACCCTTGCCTCCGCCAGCGGGGCGACCAGCGCGGCCAGGGTGCCGGTCACCGGATGGCCGAGGGGCCCGACGACCCGCAGACATCGCCAGTCGGTCTCGGCCTCGGTCTCGTCGGGGGCGCGGGACGCGGGACAGATCACCGAGACCCCATCGGCGGACCAGCTCACGCTGACCACCTCGCCGTCGCCCAGGTCGCCCCACAGGGCGGGCCGGAGGGCGGAGCCGGCGGGCAGCCGGCACACCGCGTACTCCCCCGGCAGCAGAGCGACATCGAGCATGAGGGCACCCTACGGCCTGGGTGTGGGTCCGACCCAGCGCCAAAGGGTGCGGCGAACACCACATTCGTGCAGTTCAGGACGGAGACGGGCGGATCAGATCTCGGAGAAGAAGGTGAGCGAGCCGGCCACCTCGCCGTGGGTCAGCACCGGCGTGGAGATGGCGTCCACCGTGGCGTCCGACCGGCCCGCCGGGGCCTGGACCCGGAGCAGCCCTCGGGCGAGGCGCCCGGAGTGCAGGGCGAGCAGCGGCGGGATCTTGTCGGTGTCCTGCTCGGTCAGCTCGCCCCGGTTGGCGGTGAAGTCGAGCAGGCGCAGGCACCCATCGAGCAGCGGGAGGCCGATCACGTCCTCGGGGCAGCACAGGCAGAGCAGCTCGCAGCCGGCTGAGGAGACCGCGACGACGCGGGTTTCCGCGTCGATCAGCAGGCAGGGCTCGGCCGCGTGGGACACGGTGGCGGACCACTGGCCGAAATTGTCGGACTCCTGCTCCGGCGGCGTCCGAGCGGCGGGCACGAACACTTCCGAGATCGAGAGTTCGACGTGGGCCACCGCGCCTCCTATGTACACCGACGGTCTGTCCACGCTAACCGGTTGTCGCGGGGAACACCGACCACGCTTCAGCCACCAGGCCGCCGGTGATCAGTTGCCCTGCCCCCGGGGCCGGCGACGGCGCGGCCGGTGCTCCGGGTGCTGACCGGACCGCATGGCGTCGCCGGAGACGTTACCGGCGGTTGGCCGGCTTGTCAGCCGCCGTTCGGCCGTCGTCGTACCACCGGTAGTCGGCGGCGGGGCGGTACGTGCCGTTCATCCAGGTGCCGGGGTGCTGCGCGACCTGGGCCAGCTTGTCGGCGGTGGCGGGGCTGATCCGGTTGCCCCCGGCCACGAGCAGGCGGTCCAGCTCGCGGTGGGTGGCCATCAGGCAGTCCTTCGGCAGGCCGTACACGCTGATGACACCGGAACCGACGAAGGTCAGGACCGGCGTCACCGGGATCGACAGCCCGACGGCCGCGGAGAGCGCCTTGCTCGCCCGCCTGGCGTCCCGGCGGGTCTCGGCCACGTAGGGCGGGCGCTTGCCGTTGATCTGGACGACGTCCCCCGCCACCAGCACCCGGGCCCGGCCGTGGTCGGCGATGGTCACCGCGAACAGGCCGCTCGGGCCGATCGCGAGGAACCCGGCCCGGTCGTCCTGCCCCTGGTCGAGGAGTAGGTCCGAATTGTCCGTGCGGGGCCACTCGATGACGTGCCAGGCCGGCCCGAGGTGGTCGAGCCGGCCGAGGGCCCGAGCCCCGGCTGCCTCCAACCGACGGGCACCTCGCTCGGCGCGCCGTCGGCGAGCCCACTCAAGGGGGCTCGGACGGACGGGCTCGAGCGCCCCCGGCGCCTCGGCGCGGGGGTGTGGCACCGACACGGGCGGCAGTGCCCGCGAGGTGGGTGCGCCTCGGCGTGCGGGAAAGACAGTCATCGCGACCTCCGGCAAAAGGTCCCTCGAAGTTATGTCCTCACTACCCTACGTCGACATACCGGGTACCCGGCAAGTCGGAGCGCCGGAGTGAGTGCGGATGAATGCCATATTCATCCGCAGATGTTTTACCGGATGCCGCCAAACCCTGCCCTACCCTTGGCCGAGTGACCCACTACGTGGACAGCGAAGTCGGCCGCCTCGGCACGGTGCTGCTGCACCGACCAGGGCCGGAACTGGCTCGACTCACCCCGCGAAACAACGACTCTCTCCTCTTCGACGCTATCCCATGGGTGGGAAGGGCGCAGGAGGAGCATGACGCCTTCGCCGCCGCCCTGCGCGAACGCGGGGTGGAGGTGCTCCACCTCGCCACCCTACTGGCCGAGACGCTGGCCGTCGGCGAGGCCCGCGCCGAGCTGACCGAGCAGGTGCTCAGCTCGCCCCGGCTCGGCGACACCCTGCGTCGGCGGGTCGCCGACCACCTCGCCTACCTCGACCCGGCCGCCCTCTCCGACGTGCTCATCGCCGGGCTCGCCCACGAGGAGCTGCGGATCAGCCAGGAGCGGCCGGGCGGGCTGGTCTACGCCCTGATGGACCGGCACGAGTTCGTCATCGACCCGCTGCCCAACCTGCTGTTCACCCGGGACTCCTCACTGTGGATCGGGGACCGGGTCGGGGTGACCAGCCTGGCCATGCCGGCCCGCCGCCGGGAGACCACCATCACCGACGCGATCTACCGGCACCACCCGCGCTTCGTCGGCACGGAGTTCGTCTACCACCCGGGGCTGGAGCACCTGGAGGGCGGCGACGTGCTGCTGCTGGCCCCCGGGGTGCTGGCGGTCGGGGTGGGCGAACGGACCACGCCCGCCGGGGCGGAGCGGCTCGGCCGGCAGGTCTTCGCCGCCGGGCTGGCGCACACCATCCTGGTCGTCCCGATCGCCCAGGAACGGGCCACCATGCACCTGGACACGATCTGCACGATGGTCGACGTCGACGCCGTGCTGATGTACGCGAACGTGGCGAGCACCCTGGCCGCGTACACGGTGGTGGCCGGGCCGGACGGCGAGCTGCGGGTGGACGGGCCCGCGCCGTTCCTGCGTGCCGCCGCCGACGCGATGGACCTCGACCAGCTCCGGGTCATCGACACCGGCCTCGACCCGGTCACCGCCGAGCGGGAACAGTGGGACGACGGCAACAACACCCTCGCGCTGGCCCCCCGGCTGTGCGTCGGCTACGAACGCAACACCGGCACCAACGCCCAGCTCGAACGGGCCGGCATCGAGGTCATCCCGATCGCCGGCTCCGAGCTGGGCTCCGGCCGGGGCGGCCCGAGGTGCATGTCCTGCCCTCTGGTCCGCGAACCCCTCATTCGCGAACCCATGGTCCGTGAACCCCTCGTCCGGTAGGAAGGGGCCCCGGCCCGCGCCAGGCGTCGACAGGAGCCCCTTCCGACGCCCGGCGTGGGCGACCTCAGCGGAGGGTGAGCTGACGGCCGAGCAGGCCGTGCCGGGCCCGGCGGCCCGCCGCGTCCAGCGCCTCGCCGGTCTCCAGTGCCTCGGTGTAGCGCTTGGCGAACTCGGTCACCGGCTCCTCCCAGTCGGCGGCCGGGACGTCCTCGGGCAGGTCCCAGACGGGCACGAGGCGGCCGTGCGCGCGGAACATGCCGGCGAACTTCGTGTTCCCGGCGAGGGGCAGCGTGCCCGCAACGCTCAGCCGGGCCAGCGCGTCCAGGGCGGCGTCCTCGTCGTCCGGGAGCACCCAGCGCACGTGCGCCTTCTCCGGCACCTGGCACCAGTACGCGGCCCGCGCCGCGGTGAGCCGCACGGTCGGGTAGATCGCCGCGTTGGCCCGCTCCAGCGAGGCCTGGACGGTCGGGTCGTCGGCGGCCCCCGGGTCGAGCCAGAACTCGAAGCCCTCGTGCATGGTGACGTCCAGCGGCCCGTCGACCAGGATGTCCTGGAGCCGGGGGCCGAGGCCCGGCAGCGGCGGCACCGTGACCGGCTTGCCGGGCTCGGCGCGCAGCGCGCAGAGCAGCGCCTCGGCCAGGTCCCGGGAGACGTCGCCGGACTGCTGGTGGCGCTGGAGGCCGATGAAGACCCGGCCGTCGGCCTTCGTCATCGCCGGGGCCGCCATGGGCAGCACGGTGGCCAGGGTGACGGCTCGGTCGCCGTGCTCCTCGACCAGTTCGGGGACGAGTCGCAGGGGCGCGGACGCGGCCGGGACCAGCTCGCGCAGCGCGATCCACTTCGGCTCGTCGGTCAGCCCCTCGAACGGTCGGGGGACGAAGACGTCCCGTACCTTCTCCCGCTTGGGGGTGGCTTCGGAGGCCCGCTGGCTCTTTCGACGCTTGCTCACGGCGAATCAGCCTAGAGGCCCCACCGGAGGCGGCGGACCCGGCCCGCCCTCGTGGACCCCGGCCTGCCCTCGCGGACCCCGGCCGTCCCGCTCGGCGGGACGGGGGTCAGCCGGTGGCGACGAGGCCAGCGCTGGGGGTGCCGGCGGGGTCGAACTCGGCCCAGACGCTCTGCCCGAGGCCGTCCCGGTCGACGCCCCAGCGGCTGGCCAGGCCGGAGACGATGTGCAGGCCCCGGCCGTCGACGGCGTCCTGGCTGGCGGCCCGCATCCGGGGCCCGGTGCCCGCCCCGCCGTCGGTGACCCGGAGCTGGACGAGGCGCTCGTCGCCGGTGGCCGGGCCCAGCCGCCAGGCCACCCGGACCACCCCGCCGGGGAGCGGCTCCGCGTGCCGGATCGCGTTGCCGACCAGCTCGGCCAGGACGGCCACCAGGTCGGCCAGCAGCATCGCGGGGACGAGGCCGGCCAGCTCGTCGGCGAGCCGGTGCCGGGCCAGGCGCGCGCCGGTCGGGTGGTGCGGCACCACCACGCACCACGACCGCTCGTCCGGCCCTGAGGTCACCGCGCTCCTTCACGCCTTCCAGGTGGCGGCCCGGCCGCGTTCACGCACGCGGCAGCCGCACCTCTGCGACCGTACCGCCACCTGCCCTCGGCCGTAGGGATACCCAGCCATTCTGTTGCTCGACGATCCGGCGGACCAGGTACAGGCCGAGCCCGGCGCCCGGGTAGCCCCGGCGGTCGCCGGACTCCCCCTGCCAGAACCGGTCGAAGGCCCGCTCCACGTGCTCCGGCCGGATGCCGATGCCCCGGTCGCTGACCCGGAACGACACGGTCTGGTCGTTGCCGGTGGCGGCGATCTCGATCGGGGAGTCGGGCGGGGAGTACTTGTCGGCGTTGGTGCCCAGCTCGGTCAGCACCGTGGCCAGGCTCTGCCGCTCGCCGACCGCCTTCGGCAGGCCGGCCGGCACGTCCAGCACGATCCGGCGGCGCAGGTCCGCGGGCAGGTCCGCCACCGCCGACCGGAGCGCGTCGCCGAGGTCGAACGGGGCCAGCGGCTCACCGGGGCGTCCCTCGGTGGCGGAGGCGAGCAGCCGGTCGACCAGCCGGGCCAGCTCGTTGGCCCGCTGCCCGATGACCCGGGCGGCGTGCCGCCGGTCGACGTCGGTCAGCGAGTCCCAGTGGTCGGTGAGGGTGTCCGCGTACCCCTTGATGACGGTGACCGGGGTGCGCAGCTCGTGGCTGGTGACCGCGACGAAGAGGTCCCGGTCCTGGTCGCGTAGCTGCTGGTCGGTGATGTCCCGGAAGGTGACCACCCACAGCCCGCCCGGGCCGGGCAGCTCCCCCGAGGTGATCTTCAGCCAGCGGCCGTCCGGCAGCCGGTGGTCGAGGACCTGACCGGACGGGGGGAGCGGGAACGGCAGCGGACGGTTCAGCGCCTCGGCGGCCGAGAGGCCGGTCACCTCGGCGGCGGCCGGGTTCCACAGCCGGACGTGGCCGCCCCGGTCGACCACGGCCAGCCCGTCGGCCAGCGCCGCCACCACCGGGCCGTCGCCGTGCACCGGCAGGCCGGTCTGGTCGCCGTACATGTGGGCGATGCAGGCGGCGATGTACGCCAGCACCTCGTGCTGCCCGACGGCCGTCGACTCGTCGTGGTCGAGGTAGAAGGCGTGCAGGCTGCCGACGGTGAGCCCGCCGATCTCGGCGCGTGCGACCACCATCCGGCGCAGCCCTCGGTCGATCAGCTCCTCGCCGATCGGGCCGGGGATCCGGTCCACCCGGATGTCGCGGACGCGGGCGCCGGAGAGCAGGCAGACGGTCGCGGGGTCGGTGGGCGACACCGGGCGGCCGACGGCCCACTCGGCGTCCTCGGTCGCGGCGATCACCCGGCCGCCCTTGGGCGCGAACTCCACGAACGCCGTGCTGGCCGCCCCGACGGCCGGCAGCACCACCTGGAGCAGCCGGTTCAGGACCGGCAGTCCGGCCTCACCAGAGTTGATCATTTCGATCACCCTGCCATGGCCGACGATGAGAGCGGCGAGGTCGGTGCGCTCCGGCATGTCCCGAGTGTGCCGCGCCGAACCCTCCATTGGCACCCCTGGCTGTTCAGACATCCAGCCGGCGCCGCTGAGCCAGCGGGTCATTCCGCCCCGGGGACTCACCGGCCCAGCCGGGCCAGCGTGTGGGCCGGCCGGTCGGTGATGATCCCGTCGACTCCCGCGTCGAGCACCAGTTCCAGGTCGGCGGGCTTGTTGACGGTCCAGACGTACACCTGGTTGCCGGCGGCCCGCAGCGTGGGCAACAGCCGAGGGCGGGACCGCACCAGCCCGACCCCGGGCCCGGCGATCCGGGTGCCGGACGGCAGCCGGCCGGGCGGCAGCCAGCGCGGCAGCACGTCCAGCAGCAGCACGGTGGGCAGGCCGGGGGCCAGGTCGTGGACGCGGCGCACGGCGAGTGGGGAGAAGGACATCACGGTGACCCGGACCGGGCTGTCCGGCCCGGGCTCGGCCAGGCCGTACCGGCGCAGCAGGGCCACCAGGCGGCGCTCGACGTCCCGGCCGTACCGGGAGGGGTGCTTCGTCTCGATCAGCAGCCGGACCGGCCGGCCGGCGGCCAGCACGGCGTCCAGCAGCCGTTCCAGGGTGAGCAGCCGGGTGTGCGACTCGTCGGGCGGCTCGTCGCCGTCCGACGGGGCGCAGCCCGGGTGCCAGGAGCCGAAGTCCAGCGCTTCCAACTCGGCGAGCGTGCGGGCGCTGACCAGGCCGGTGCCGTTGCTGGTCCGGTCCAGCCGCCGGTCGTGCACGCAGACCAGGTGGCCGTCGCGGGTCAGCCGGACGTCGCACTCCAGCCCGTCGGCGCCCTCGTCGAGGGCCCGCAGGTACGCGGCGAGGGTGTGCTCCGGCAGGTCGGCCGACGCCCCTCGGTGGGCGAAGACGAGGGGATCCATGCCCGTCGCTCTCAGATGACCTGGCCTGGCCGCCCTTCTGTATCGACCACGGGTCGCCCGACGGCGGCCCACTGGCGCATCCCGCCGTCGGCGTTGCGCACCTGGTCCCAGCCGTTGTTCATCAGGTAGGCCACCACCTGCGCCGACCGGCCGCCGGAGCGGCAGATCACCGCCACCTCACGATCGGTCGGGACCTCGGCCAGCCGGGCCGGCAGCTCCGTCATCGACAGGTGGTGGGCGTCGGGCGCGTGCCCGGCGGTCCACTCGTCGTCCTCGCGTACGTCGAGCAGGTAGGTGTCGTCGGCGATCTCGGTCACGGGCACGGTGGGAACCTGGGGTCCGAACACGGTCACCAAGCCTAGATCCTCGCCGGCCCGAACCTGCGGGCGACGTGCGGAAGAGATGCGACCGGGCCCGTGACGCGGTCAGAGCCGGGTGATCCACCGGGGGTTGGCCTGGGCCCAGTCGGGCATCCGCTCGCCGCGGGCTGCGTCGAACAGGCCGTTCCCCCCGCCATCGAGCACCACGTAGGAGACCTCGTCGATGGTCTCCGGGTGGGAGGGGACCTGCACGCCGGTCAGCGCTTCCGGGGGCAGGTCCCGCAGGGTGAGCGCCAACTCCTCCAGGGGCACCCCGTTGGTGTCGACGGTCAGCGACGCGCCGACCGCCCGGATCAGCCGGTCCAGCCGCACCGGGTCGCGTCGCAGGTTCGTCTCGCCGGCCCGGTCCAGCATCGCCCTCAGGAGCTGCTGCTGGTGGCGCTGCCGGTCGTAGTCGCCGCCGGGCAGGTCGTACCGCTGGCGGACGTAGTCCAGCGCCCGGGCGCCGTTCATCTGCTGGCAGCCCACGGGGAACAGGGTCCTGGTGTGGATCGAGCGGACCTCGGTGTCGACGCACATCCGGATCCCGCCGAGCAGGTCGATGACCTGCCGCAGCCCGGCGAAGTCGATCAGCGCGGCCCCGTCGAAGCGCAGGCCGGTGAGCCGGGCGAGGGTGGCCGAGAGCAGCCGGACCCCGGCCTCGCCGCCGCCGCCGTGCTCGTACGCAGAGTTGATCTTGTCGCTGCCGCCGGCCCAACCGTTCGGCGCGGGCGGGATGGCCACCAGCAGGTCGCGCGGAATGGAGATCAGGTACGCCCGTTTCGTGCCGGCCGGCACGTGCACCACGAGGACGGTGTCCGACCGCTGGTCGTCCCCGGTGGCGCCGGGCCGCCGGTCCGAGCCGACCAGCAGGTAGTTCAGCGCGTCGTCGAGGTCGGTCCGGTCCCGCCGGGCATCCGGGTCGAGCAGCTGCTCCCGGGTCACCGTGCGCTCGTACCGGTGGCTCAGGATCTTGAGCCCGGCCACCGCGGCGGCGGCCAGCAGGGTGAGGGCCAGGCCGGCCCCGAGGAGGGCCCGGCTCCACCGGGGTACGCGCCGACGGGCCGGCTCGCGCCGCCCCCGCCCGGCTTCCCCCGACCTGGTCGTGACGCCCCCCGTCGCCGAACGTGAAACCTTCTCACGTCAGGCTATTGGGGCGACCGGGCCGACGGGCGGCTTTCGCGCAGGCGGGACGGTTTACCCGCAGGTGGGACGGCTACCCGCGGGCCGGACGGCTACTTGCGGGTCGACAGCACGTCCGGGTTGGCGTACACGAACTCGGCGAGCTTGTCGTTCTTGATCGCCTGGAACATCTCCATGCTCTGCGGGCTCAGCGCCTCCTTGGTGCCCGCGGCGTTCGCGTGGAAGGTTCCGCCGTTGGTCCGCAGCATGGTCAGGTCGTTGCCGGTGACCCCGCGCATGGTGAAGATCATGTCGATCATCGGCACCCCGCCGGTGTCCAGCACGAGGGCGTTGCCGGCCGCCTTCATCAGCCCGTTGAGCTTCACCGGGTTGGTCAGCATGCCGTTCTCGGTCGCCTTTTTCGCCATCGCCTTGATGAGCTGCTGCTGGTTCTGCTGGCGGTCGTAGTCGCCGCTGTCCAGGCCGTAGCGCTGGCGGGAGTAGTCCAGCGCCGCCCAGCCCTCCATCTCCCGGCAGCCCTTCTTGTGCAACACCGGGGTCATCTTCTTGCCGGTCTTCTTGGCGTCGGCGTTCCACATCGGCTTGCCGTCGACGTACGACATGTGGTGCGACTTGACCTCCTGGGAGACGCAGATCCGCACGCTGCCGAGAGTGTCGATGACCTTCTTGAAGCCGCCGAAGTTGATGATCCCCGCGCCGTCGAAGCTGACCCCGGTCATCTTCTTGATCGTCTTAGCCATGAGCTGGGCACCCCCCTCCCAGCCGGCCCCGTTCTGGGCGCCGAACTGGAACGCAGCGTTGATCTTGTCCGAGCCGTGGCCCGGGATCTCCGCCTCGGTGTCGCGCGGGATCGAGATCAGGTACGCCTGGTCGTGCGAGGCGGGGATGTGCAGCACGATGATGCTGTCCGCCCGGACGTCGTCGGCGGCCCAGCGCTCGCGCGCGTCCACGCCGAGCAGCAGCATGTCGATCGGGCCCTCCAGGTTCGCGCCGCCCTCGGCGTCGGACTTGCCGGCGTCGCCGAGCAGGTTGCGCTGGGCGATGTTGCCGGTGGCCTGGTCGATGAGCGCCTTGCTGCCCACGATGGCGATGCCGCTGGTCAGCATCAGCACCGCGCCGAAGACCACGGTGAGACGCGCCCAGAGGGGGTCCTTGCGGCGGGCCCGCTTCTTCGCGGGGCCGCCGGGGCGCTTGCCGCCACGGCGGGGCTGCGACGGGACCCGTGCGGCTGCGCCGACGGGCTCCAGCGACGGGGGGCGACGGCTGGCTTGAACCGGCATGCGTGCTCCAGCTCGCGTTTTGAGGGGGGCGGGACCACTGTACGTACCGCTTCCCGTCAAGGCGAGTTCGTCACGCGGTTATTTGCCGTTCTCCCGGCCGTCGCCTTTGGGAATTGCCCGAACGTCCAGATCGATGCGACCGGTCGGCGGTTCGACCCCCGGCGAAGGGGGCTCTACCGCCGACCGGCGATGACGTCTGTCGAAGTAACGGGTGCCGTGCGTCAGTTCCCGTTACCCGTGCCGGCGGCCGGCGGGTTGGCCTTCACCCAGTCGGCCATCGTGTCCGCCGACATGGCCTGGTACATGCCCAGGGCCTTCTCCCGGTCGGAGACCACCACCGACTCACCATTGATCGTGTCGCTGCCCGAGTTCGGGCTGGTGACGAAAATCAGGTTGTCCCCGCGCAGGCTGCGGAACTGCAATGCCATGTCGACCAGCGAGAATCCCTGGTCCACCGTGACCGCGTCGGTCACCGACTGGAGGAAGGCGTTCAGCTTCTTCGGCTTGGTCAGCGTCCCCGTGCTGGCAGCCTTGTTCATCAGCGCCTTCAGGAACTCCTGCTGGTGGCGCATCCGCGCGAAGTCGCCGTCGGGGAACTGCTTGCGCTGCCGGATCCAGTCCAGCGCCTCGGCGCCGTTCATGTGCATGGTGCCCTTGGTGAACTTCCGGAACGGCTTGTGGATCGACGTGACCGAGCGCTCCACCTTCAGGTCGACCCCGCCGAGGGCGTCGGTGACCTGCTTGAAGCCGGCGAAGTCGATCGCCAGCACGTGGTCGATCCGCACGTCGGTGAAGCACTCCACCGTCTTCACGGCCAGCGGCAGGCCGCCGAACGCGAACGCCGCGTTGATCTTCGCCCGCTGGCCCGTGCCGCACTCCGACTGGGCGTTCTCGGGGATCGGCACGTACAGGTCGCGGGGGACGGAGACCAGGTAGGCGGACTTGTGGTCGGCCGGGATGTGCATGACGATGATCGTGTCCGCTCGCCACTGGCTCTGCTGGTCCACCGGGGCGTCCGGGTCCCGCGAGTCGCTGCCGACCAGCAGGATGTTCAGCGCGCCGTTCACCGCCTTGGCCGGGCGACCGCCCGTCAGCTCCGAGAACGGGTCGGTGCGGGCCAGATCGTCGTTGAGGTTGCTGGTGTAGAGCCAGGCGCCCGCACCGCCGAGCAGCGCGAGCACCAGCGCCGCCACGCCGGCCACCAGGGCGATCCGGCGCCAACGCGGCCCCTGCCCGCCAGGTCGCCTCGGCCCGCCGGGACGGTTCGGCCCGCCGGGGCCGGTGGGCCCACCCGGGCCGCTTGGCCCGCCGAAGCCGCCGCCCGGCGACCGGTCGCCGGGCGCGGGGGGCCACTGGGCGTCGGACACGCGGGCGCGTCCCGGGGAGCCCTGGCCGGGGCCGGGGACCGAGGCGCGTCCGGCGCTGCGACGCAGGTGCGGGAGCGGGACGCCGGCGGGAGTGGTCGCTGACATGTACCCGAGGGTACGTAGCCCCGTCGAGTGTCGTGCCGAAGCGCAGGTCGCCCGGCGGGGCGTGGCCCGTCGGGCGGTTACCCTAGCCGCGCGCGAAAGTGCTCGATGGTGCGTCGGAGGCCGTCCTCGGGCGCCACGGACGGCTCGTATCCGAGCAGTTCACGGGCGAGGGTGAGGTCCGGCCGGCGCATCTCCGGGTCGTCGGCGGCCCGGGTGACGTACGTCACCTGCGACGTGCTTTCGGAGAGTGACACGATCAACTCGGCAAGTTGCCGCATGGTCAACTCGTGCTCGGTGCCGCAGTTGACCGGGCCGGTCTCGGTCGAGTCGAGCAGCAGCAGAATGCCGCGCACCAGGTCCTCGACGTAGCAGATCGACCGGGTCTGGTTGCCCGTGCCGTGCACCGTGATCGGCTCGCCGCGCAGCGCCTGGGAGATGAACGTCGGGATGGCCCGGCCGTCGTCCGGCCGCATCCGCGGGCCGTACGTGTTGAAGATCCGCACGATCGCGGCGTCCAGCCCCCGGTACCGGTGGTACGCCATCGTGGCCGCCTCGGAGAACCGCTTCGCCTCGTCGTAGACGCTGCGCACGCCGATCGGGTTGACGTTGCCCCAGTACGTCTCGCGCTGCGGGTGCTCCTTCGGGTCCCCGTACGCCTCGGAGGTGGAGGCCATCAGGAACCGGGCCCCGTCGGCGACCGCGCGGTCCAGCAGGTGCAGGGTGCCCACCGAGCCGACCCGGAGGATCTCCACCGGCAGGGTGGCGAAGTCCGTGGGGCTGGCCGGGGAGGCCATGTGCAGGATCGCGTCGAACCGCTCGGCCAGCGCCGGGTGGTGGGTCGGCAGCCCGTCCGAGATGTCCGCCTCGACGAGCGTGAAGGTCGGCTTCTCCAGCAGGTGGGCGACGTTGTCCTTGGAGCCGGTGACGAAGTTGTCCAGCACCACCACTGTGCAGCCGCGGGCGACGAGGGAGTCCACCAGGTGCGACGGCACGAAGCCGGCGCCGCCGGTGACGAGGACACGGTGACCGGGGCCGAAGCGCGGAGCAACCTTCATACGGCCAGCCTACAGAGGTGAGGAGGGGCCCCCGGCCAATGCCTCGGGCGTGGCGGGGGCCCCTCGACAGCTCGGCGGGTGCGGTGCCGAGCGGGTCCGACTCAGTGCGCGCCGGCGCCGGTGAGCGCCCGCACCTCCAGTTCCGCGTACTTCTCCTCGTCGTGCTCCTTCGAGATCACCGTGCCGATCCACCCGCACAGGAAGCCGAACGGGATGGAGAGGATGCCCGGGTTGGACAGCGGGAACCAGTGCCAGTCGTGGTCCGGGAACATCGAGGTCGGCGCCCCGGAGACCACCGGCGAGAAGAACACCAGCAGCACCGCGGCGAGCAGGCCGCCGTAGATCGACCAGACCGCGCCGGAGGTGTTGAACCGCCTCCAGAACAGGCTGTAGAGGATCGCCGGCAGGTTGCCCGAGGCGGCCACCGCGAACGCCAGCGCCACCAGGAAGGCCACGTTCAGGCTCTGCGCGTAGATCGACAGGGCGATCGACACCGCGCCGATGACCAGGGCCGAGAGCCGGGCCACCCGGACCTCCTGGCGTTCCGACGCCTGCCCCTTCTTGACCACGTTGGCGTAGAAGTCGTGCGCGAGGCTGGACGACGAGGCCAGGGTGAGCCCGGCGACCACCGCCAGGATGGTGGCGAAGGCGACCGCCGCGATGATCGCCAGCAGGGTCGCCCCGCCGAGGTCGCCGCCGAAGAACTCCCTGCCGAGGGCCTCGGCGAGCTGCGGCGCGGCAGTGTTGCCGGCCTTGTCCTGCGCGACGATGTCCTTGCCGCCGACCAGCGCCGCCGCGCCGAAGCCCAGGGCGAGGGTGAGCAGGTAGAACGCGCCGATGATGCCGATCGCCCAGAGCACGCTCTTGCGGGCCGCCTTCGCGGTCGGCACGGTGTAGAAGCGGATCAGGATGTGCGGCAGGCCGGCCGTGCCGAGCACCAGTGCGATGCCGAGCGAGAGCAGGTCGACCTTGTTGTAGAACGTCTGCGTGGCGTTTCCGGCCACCTCGACGCCGTACCGCAGGCCCGGTTCGAGGAAGGCGCTGCCCTTGCCGGAGGACGCGGCGGCGTCGCCGAGCAGCGCCGACAGGTTGAAGTTGTACTTCGCCAGCACCAGCAGGGTCATCACGAGCGCGCCGGTCATCAGCAGGAACGCCTTGACGATCTGGACGTACGTGGTGCCCTTCATGCCGCCGACGGTGACGTAGATGATCATCAGGGCGCCGACCATGATGATCGTGGCGATCTTGGCGGTGTCGGCGTCCATGCCGAGGAACGTGGTGCCGGGCTTGATGCCGAGCAGCAGCGCCACCAGCGCGCCCGCGCCGACCATCTGGGCCAGCAGGTAGAAGATCGACACGGTGATCGTGGAGACCGCCGCCGCCGTCCGGACCGGGCGCTGACGCATCCGGAACGCCAGCACGTCCGCCATCGTGTACCGGCCGGAGTTGCGCAGCAGTTCGGCGACGAGCAGCAGCGCCACCAGCCAGGCGACCAGGAAGCCGATCGAGTAGAGGAAGCCGTCGTAGCCGTACAGGGCGATGATGCCGGCGATGCCGAGGAACGACGCGGCCGACATGTAGTCGCCGCCGATCGCCATGCCGTTCTGGAAGCCGGAGAAGGACCGGCCACCGGCGTAGAAGTCGGTGGCCGTCTTGGTCTGCCGGCTGGCCCAGACGGTGATGGCGAGGGTGATCGCCACGAAGACCAGGAACAGGGTGATGGTCAGGTTGCGGGCGGTGCTGCCGCCCGCTTCAGCCGCGAGGACCGTGTTCACGGGTCACCTCCCCGATCTCGGTGCGGATCCGGTCGGCGACGGGGTCGAGCCGCCGGTCGGCGAATCGGGAGTAGAGCCAGGCGATGAGGAAAGTCGAGACGAACTGGAGCAGCCCGAAGACCAGGGCGACGTTGATGTGGCTGCCGAACAGCCGCGTGCCCATGAAGTCCCGTGCGTACGCGGACAGGATCACGTAGAGCGCGTACCAGAGGAAGAACGCGACGGTCATCGGGAAGACGAAGCCGCGCAGCGCGCGACGCAACCCGACGAACTCGTCCGACCGCTGCACGGCGAGGTACCGGTCAGCGGCGGACGCGGCCGAGGTCGCCGTCTCCGGCGCGGCCGGCGACGGCGCGTCCGGCGCGGGTGTGTCCGTGGACATCTGTGGATCACCACCTTCACAGGCGTGGGGAGTTTCGCGCACGGTAGGAACCGCGCCCCTCGCCCGGGAAGAGGTGGGCCGACCCTGGTCGCCCACTGCGCCGAACGGTCGCCTGCCTGCGCCAAGTGACCCACGTCACTCCGGTGACCGGCGGCCGGTGGTCAACGCCCACGTCGGTGGCGTGGCGACCTCCCCGCCCGAGTCGCCGACACGGCCCGGCCGCTCAGGTCAGCTCGTGGTACCGGCCCCGGTAGTGCAGGAGGGGGGTGGTCTCCTCGGTCAGGGTGACGGCCTCGATGGTGGCCTCGACCAGCAGCGCCCAGCCGTACTCGCGGGCGGTGTCGAGCCGGCAGCCGGCCCAGCCGCCGGCGTCGGCGGGGACCGGGCCGTACTCCGTGTCGGTCCAGCCGCCGGTGGCGAAGAGGCCGCCCGGCGACGGGAACAGGCCGGCGAACCGGTCGGCGAGCTGCCGGTGCGCCGGGCCCAGCGGCGCGACCGCGAACCGTCCCGCCTCCTCGACCGCCGCCCACAGGTCCGACTCCGGGTCGACCAGGCCGAGCAGCCGGTCCGGCTCACCCTCGGCGACCAGCGTGGACGACACCGTCAGGCCGGACGGCCCGGGCGCGGTCCAGAGCGTCACCGGAGCCGCGAGGCGGCCCCGCAGGCGACGGGCCGGGGACTTCTGCCCGGAGGGTATGGCGAACGGGTCGGTGTGGTGGATCTCGGCGCCCGGCTGATGATTCACGTGAAACATTGTGCCGCCCCGGGCGCGCGCCCAGCCCAGTTGCCCATGATCGTCTGCGGAGAACGGAGGACGACACGCCGCGTGCGTCTCATTTTCGGCAGACGATCAAGGAAACTCAGTCGTCGGTGGTGAGGGAGTGGCGGGCGGCAGCCAGGACCTCCGGGTCGGTGCAGCCGGCGGCGTACCCGGCGATCCGGCGGCGGATGTCCCGGGTCAGCAGCCACACCCCGATCCGGTCGGCGACCGGGCGCAGGAACGCCGGCCGACAGCGGAAGCTGTACCGCCAGGTGGCGACCGCCGTGCCCGGCTCCGGGCCGGGCGCGAACCGCCAGCCGCCCGCGAACATCTCGAAGAACCACGGGCCCCGGACCATCTTCATCCCGACGTGGCTCGGTGGGGCGAAGGAGACGTACTCGCTGACCATGGTCAGGCCGTGCCGGGACCGGGTGAACGTGCGCACGCCCTTGCCGGGGCGGGTCGCTCCGTCGGTGAAGTGCTGCTCGCGGACGAACGGGTCCCAGCGGTAGCGCACCGGTGCGACGGTCTGCGACACCGCGAAGGCCAGCTCGGGCGGCACCGGGACGGTGACCATTGACTCGACGACAGGCATCGGCCCATTGTGCTGCCACCCGCCAACTCACGCCTGAGGACGGCCGGCGGCGCGTGCGCGGGGGACTTATCGTGCCGGGCATGGCCCCAGTGACGCCGCAGAAGCTCGCCCAGACCCGCGTACTCGACGTCGACGCCCTGGCCCGCAACGAGGTGGACCTGCGGGCCTACCCCCACCGGCACCTCGCGCTGCTCGCCCGCCCCGGCATGACGAACAGCGGCGTCACCCGGCTGATGGAGGGCGTCGAGTACCTGTCCCAGTTCGGGTGGGAGCTGGTGAACGTCACCGACGTCAGCCGGAACCAGTTCCTCTACGCGTTCCTGCGCCGCCGCTGACCCGCGTTCCCACGCCGCCGCTGACGGTCACCGCCGGGCGGGGCGGGACATCAGCGGGGCGGGTCGTCAGCGGCGCGGGGTCACGGCCGTCAGCAGCTCGGGGGCCCGCCGGTCGAGCACGTCCCCGGCCAGGTAGGTCCCGAGCAGCGTGGCGCCCAGGCCGTACGCGAGGCCCAGCGGCAGGGCCAGCCAGAGCCAGACGTCGCCGAGCAGCGCCGCCGCGACCACCATCGGCACCGCGGCGACCGCCGAGCCGATCATCGACAGCAGGGTGAGGAGACCCTTCGCCAACCCGGCCCCGCTGTTCATCGCGAACGGGTTGCTCGTCTCCGGCAGCGAGTACGCCCCGAGCACCGAGATGAGCGCGTTGATCGCCAGCCCCACCCCGTACGAGGCGAGCAGGGTGCCGGCCAACAGGCCCAGCCACGCCGGCCGGCCCAGCACCACCGCCAGGACGACCGCGACGACGGCCAGGATCGGCAGCACGTACACCGAGAACGCCGCCGCCCGGGCGCGCAGCTCCAGCCGGCCCGGCACCCCGGCGACGACGTTCGCCGCGTACGCGCTGCCGTCGAAGCCGAACTGGTTGGCCAGGGTGACCGAGGCGAGCACCCCGACGAAGATCACCGAGAGGCTGGCCAGCACCGGTGAGGAGTTCGGGGCGGCGAACTCCATCCCGTCGGCGGTGGAGAAGCTCGCCCCGCCGAAGTTGACCATCACCGGCACGAAGATCCCGATCACCGCGATCGTGATCAGGTTGGCCCGCCGCCGGGCGTCCCGCCACCAGTAGCGGCACTCCCGGGCGACCAGCGCGCCGAACCGGTCCCGCCGGGCCCAGCCGAGAGCCCGGGGGAAGAGCTGCGCCACCGCGCCGCCGACCGGGCCGCGGCGGACCTTCGCCGTGCCCCCGCCGGCCGCCCCCACCATCGCCGACTCCAACGACCGGGACCACCACCACAGCAGCGCCCCGATGGCCGCCGCCGTGATCAGCAGCTTCAGCGGGGCCGCCCACGCCCGCCCCTCGGCCACGTCGATGCCGACCGTCCACGGGGCGCCGAACGGGGTCCAGCCGACGATGCGGGCCACCCCGGCCAGCCGGTCCCAGTCGGCCTGCCGCACGGCGGCCAGCACCAGGATCTGCAGCGGGCCCAGCAGCGCGGCGAGCACCGCCAACAGCACGGCCGCCAGGTCGCGTACCCTCCGCGACCGCAGCATCGTGGCGAACGCACTGGTCACCGCCCGGCTCGCGGCGACGCAGAGGAGCAGCCCGGCGGCCACCCCGACGGCCGCGACCAGCGCCGCCGCCCATCCGCCCAGCATGCCGGCGGTGAGCACCAGTCCGAGGGTCGCGATCAGCACCGCCACCGTCGGGACGCTGACCAGTGCGGCGGCGAACAGCCCGGTGACCAGGGTGCGCCGGGACAGCGGCAGCAGGGCGAACCGGGCCGGGTCGAGCGTCTCGTCCACGCCGAAGAAGACCAGCGGCAGCAGCAGCCAGCCGAGCACCAGCAGGCCCCCGCCGAACGCGGCGACCATCAGCGCGTACTTCGGCTCGCCGGCCAGCCCGGGGGCGGCCAGCAGGAAGAACCCGGTGGCGGCGAACCAGAGCCCGGCGACCACGCCGCCCACGAACATGGCGATCCGCCAGCCCTGGCCGCGGAAGTTGTTGCCCATCACCCGCAGCTTGAGCCGCACGAAGTGCCGGGCCGAGACCGGTCGGGCCCGCTCGGCGGGCGCGGTCACCGCGACAGCCACGCCAACTCCTCGCCCGTCGCGGTGCGCCCGCCGACCACCTCGACGAAAACGTCCTCCAGCGAGCGGTCGCCGCGCACCTCGGAGAGGGTGCCGACCTGCTTGATCGTCCCCTCGGCGAGGATCGCCACATGTGAGCAGAGTCGCTCCACGACCTCCATCACATGACTGGAGAAGACCACCGTCCCGCCGCCGACGACGTACCGGTGCAGGATGTCCCGGATCAGCGCCGCCGACACCGGGTCGACCGCCTCGAACGGCTCGTCGAGCACCAGCAGCCGGGGCCCGTGCAGCAGCGCACAGGCCAGGCCGATCTTCTTCTTCATGCCGGCGGAGTAGTCCACCACCAGGGTCCGGCCGGCGTCGCCGAGGGCGAGCACGTCGAGCAGCTCCGCCGCCCGCTGGTCGACCACCGCCGGGTCCATGCCGCGCAGCAGACCGTGGTACGCCAGCAGCTCCGCCCCGGTGAGCCGGTCGAACAGCCGTACGCCGTCCGGCATCACACCGAGGAGCTGCTTCGCCCGTACCGGGTCGGCCCACACGTCGTGCCCGAGCACCCACGCCCCGCCCGCGTCCGGGCGGAGCAGCCCGACCGCCATGGACAGGGTGGTGGTCTTGCCGGCGCCGTTCGGGCCGAGCAGCCCGTAGAACGAGCCGGCCGGGACGTCGAGGTCGACGTGGGCCACCGCCACCTTGCCGTCGAACCGCTTGGCGAGGCCACGCAGCGCGAGCGCGGGGTGCTCATCAGTCATGGTCCGACGGTATCCGGCCGGGACGAGTGATCGCTCCCGCCACGGGA
Source organism: Micromonospora sp. NBC_01412 (assembly GCF_045040215.1). Taxonomy (NCBI): domain Bacteria; kingdom Bacillati; phylum Actinomycetota; class Actinomycetes; order Micromonosporales; family Micromonosporaceae; genus Micromonospora; species Micromonospora sp. NBC_01412. The sequence continues at coordinate 2,943,886 of NZ_CP109528.1, read as the reverse complement.
CGAGCCCGGCCTCCTCCCCTGGTAGGAGGGGGTCCGGCGCACGGCTGACCGGGCCGTCCAGGGGAAGCACACCCTCCCCCTCCACGGCGGGCGTCAGGAAGGGGACCTTCCCTCGGCGCGGAGCGCCTCGGGGGAGTGCAGGCGGAGCATGGTGCCGGCGACGTCGGCGGGGAGCCTGCGGCGGGTCGCCGTCGACACCGCGACCATGACCGTGAAGGCGAGCGGGACGGTCCAGGCGGCCGGCTGCGTGGTGAGTGTGGCCGGCCAGCCGGACAGCGGCGGCCCGAGCACCGTCAGCAGCACCGCCCCGACGGCCGCGCCGCCGCCCACCAGCACCCCGGCTGCGGCGCCCACGTCGGTCAGGCCGCGCCACCAGATGCCCAGCACCAGCAGCGGGCAGAAGCTGGACGCGGCGACCGCGAAGGCCAGCCCCACCACCTGGGAGACGTCCAGCCCCGAGACGTTCAGCGCGAGCACCGTCGGCACCCCGCCCGCGATCACCGTGGCCAGCCGGAAGCCGCGTACCGAGCCGCGCCCCAGCACGTCCGTGGAGATCACCCCGGCCACGCTGGTGAGCAGCCCGGACGAGGTGGACAGGAACGCGGCGAACGCCCCGGCGGCGACCAGCGCGGCGAGCAGCCGGCCGGTCGTGCCGTCCCCGAGCGCCGCCCCGGGCAGCAGCACCACCACCGCGTCCGTCTGCCCGGTGACCAGCAGTTGTGGGGTGTAGATCCGGCCCAGCACCCCGTACAGGGTGGGCAGCAGGTAGAACGCGCCCACCAGGGCCAGCACCACCAGGGTGGTGCGTCGGGCCGCCGCGCCGTCCGGGTTGGTATAGAACCGGACGAGCACGTGCGGCAGCCCCATGGTGCCCAGGAACGTGGCCAGGATCAGCGAGTACGTGGCGAACAGCCCCCGGTCGTCGTCCCCGGCGGTGTCCGGCAGCAGCCAGTCGGCGGCGTCGGTGGCCGTGCCGGAGACCTGCGGCACCGGGTCGCCGGCCGCGAAGTCGAGACGGTCGCCGGGGCGTACCTCGCGGGCGTCGCCGTCGGGGAGGGTGAGGGTCGCCCGGTGCTCGACCACGACGGTGGTCGCGGTCCGGAACGCCGGCCCGTCGGGCGGGGTCACCGCCGGGCGGGCGTCGGCCTGCCACTGCAACACCAGGAAGATCGCGGGTACGGCGAGCGCGGTGAGCTTCAGCCAGTACTGGAACGCCTGGACGAAGGTGATCGCGCGCATCCCGCCCAGCGCCACGTTCGCGGTGACCACCACCGCCACCAGCACCGCCCCGACCGGGTACGCCGCGCCGGTCAGCGTGGCCAGGGTCAGCCCCGCCCCCTGTAGCTGCGGCACCAGGTACAGCCAGCCGATGAAGATCACGAAGACGGTGGCCAGGGTGCGCAGCCGGCGCGAGCCGAGCCGCAGCTCGCAGAAGTCGGGCAGGGTGAACGCGCCGGAGCGGCGCAGCGGCGCGGCCACGAACAGCAGCAGCGCCAGGTAGCCGGCGGCGAAGCCGACCGGGTACCAGAGCACGTCCACGCCGTACTTGAGGATCAGCCCGGCCACGCCGAGGAAGCTCGCCGCCGACAGGTACTCCCCGCCGATCGCGGCGGCGTTCCAGGTCGGGCTGACCGAGCGGGAGGCGACCAGGAAGTCGGAGGTGGTCCGGGCCAGCCGCAGCCCGTAGAAGCCGATCCCGACGGTGACCAGGGTGACCGCGACGATCGCCGGGACGACGTACCCGTTGCCCATCTCAGCGCTCCGGCCGCTGGACCAGGTCGGTGAAGTCCTGCTCGTTGCGCTCCGCCAGCCGCACGTACGCCCAGCCGACCGTGATCAGGAACGGGAAGGACGCCACCCCCAGCAGCAGCCAGGGCAGGTTCACCCCGAACACGGTGACCCGGCCGACCGCCGGCGCGATGGCGAACAGCCAGGGCAGACCGCCCAGCCCGATCAGCACCACCAGGCTCAGCCGCAGCGCCAACGCGAGCTGGGCCCGGACCAGCCCTCGGACCAGCGCCTCACCCACCCGGGTCTGCTGGGTCAGCTCGGCCCGGGCCCGGTCCGCCCCGGGCTCCCGGCGGGACACCTCGGCCAGCACGACCCGGGTCCGGCCCGGCGCGACCGGCGTCCGGCCCGACGCCTCACTTCGGGTCACCGGGGCCCGGGGTGGCGGTACGGGATCGTCGGGTGCACCCACCCCGGCAGTCTCGCCCGATCGACGGGATTGTCAAGGGCGTTCGTGCGGTGGCCGTCCGTCGCACGGGGCCGCTGTCCATCGGGCCGTCCGCGGGTCGGGCCTCACCCTCGGCGGAAGGTGGGGCAGCTCAGGGCCGTCGTGCCTGTCGGCGACAGGTCCAGCAGGTCACGGGCCGCCGCCCGGCCCAGGTTAGCCGTCCGGACGTGGTCGACCGGCAGCTCGATGGCGATGTACCGCAGCGCGCAGGAGCGCAGCGGCTCGGGCAGCCGGTCCAGCGCCGGCACCGCGTCGGCGGAGAGCCGGGAGGCGTACTGCACGTCGATCATTCCGGTCAGCCGGTACCGGTCGACGTTGCGCTCGGCGATCAGCCGGTCCGGGTTGAGGGCCGCCAACCCGAGCAGGGCGAGCACCGCCGTACCCACCACCAGCTGCGGCAGCCAGCCGGCCCGCAGTCGCACCACGGCCACGCCGACCAGTACGAACAGCGCCCCGAGCCACAGCTCGACGGCGGCCACCATCAGCCGCAGCCGGGTCGCCCCGTACGCGTCGGCGTACACCTGCATCCGGTACAGCGCCGAGACGACCACGACCAGGCTGAGCGCGGTGAGCGTGCCGAGCAGGAGCCGGAACAGGAGCCGGTCGGCTCGGGTGGCCCGGGGCGCCCAACGGGTGGCTCCGGCGATCACCAGCAGGGTGAGGGCGGCGACCGCGAGCAGCTGCCAGAAGCCGCCGCGGCCGTACTGGGCGTAGCTGAGGCCGGCGGTGCGTCGCACGTGGGCGGAGCCGCCGAACAGCACGGTGAGCTGTACCAGCACGAACGCGGCGAACAGCGCGTCGAGCAGGGCCAGCGGCACCACCCACTCCAGCCGGCGCACGGGCCGGGCCGGGGCGGCCCGCAGCCCGCCCAGGTCGGCGGGCGCCGCCAGCAGGTACGCCGCGCCGAGCAGGCCAGCGCCGATCAGCGCGCAGCGGAACAGCCAGCCGATCGTCGCGCCCACCGACACCTCGGGCAGCAGGCCCGTCACCAGGTCGGCGAAGGCCGCGTCGGCCGAGGAGAAGAGCAGGCCGAAGACGAGCAGCAGCGCCACCGAGGCGGCGACGGTGGCGAGGCCGCGCCCGACCGTCGACCCGCCGGGGCCGGACCGGGGCAGCCCACGTCCCGCCCAGGGGAGCGCCCGGAACGGGGCCGCCGGGGTGATCCAGGCGGCCGTGAGCATGCCCAGCGGCGTCCGGCCACCCGCCACGGCGAGGATGCCGGTGACCACGGCGGCGAGCAGGCAGAGCACGAAGAGCCAGCCGGCCGCGCGGACGTACCCGACCGAGACGAGCGCGATGGTGGCGACGGCCCAGACCAGCCGGTCCGGTGCCCACCTCGGGACCCGGCCCTCCGCCCGATCCGCGGCCCGATCCGCAGCCCGGCCCGGGGCCTGGTCCGCCGCCCGCCCCGGCGCCCCCGTGGCGTCGGGACGGCCGGCGGACCCGGCAGCCGCCCCGGTTCGGGCGGTCGTCTCGGGGGAGACGTCGGTGCCGGCAGCCACCTCCGGACGGACCATCGTGCCGGGCGGTGGATCGGACGCCGGGCCGGGCGTCGAGCCGTCCGGTGCGGGATCCCGGCGTCCCGTGGCGGCCGTGACGAGCGCGGCGGTCGCGGCGAGCACCGCCACCAGCCAGCCGAGCCCGGGGCGGTCGAAGGGGACGAAGAACGCCGCCACCCCGGCGGCCACGGCCACCGCGCCGAGCACCACGGGCCGGGCCGGCCCGTTCGGCCCGGGCCATCGCCGCTCGAAGAAGGACGGCGGCCGGGGCCGCACTCCTGCCTGTGGCGGTATCCCCGTCTGCGGCCATACTCCTGCCTGTGGCGGCACTCCTGCCCGGGGGGCTCCGGGGGCGGCCTGCCCCCCGCCGTCCGTCAGCACGGCCTGCTGCCCGGTTCCGGCCGCCTCCTTCCCGTCGATCATGGGCTCGCGGTGGAATACGTTTGCTGATTTGTCGCTCATGTCGGGCACCGCAACTCCTTGATCGACGCCGAGGGGAGAGGAAGGAAGGGAAGAGAGGAAGGTCAGGGGTGCGTGGGGTGGGGGAGGGACACCCGGATGCGGCAGCCGGGGTGGGAGCTCGGGTGGGGCAGGCCGGAATCCAGGACGGCGATGGCACCGCCGTGCAGCTCCACCACCCAGCGCGCGATCGCCAGGCCCAGCCCGGTCCCACCGCCCGGCGACCGGTCGCCCCGGGTGAACCGCTCGAACACCCGGGAGCGTTCGGCTACCGGGATGCCCTCGCCCTCGTCGGTGACCTCGAAGTGCAGGTGGCCGTCCCGCTCCTCCGCGCTGACCAGCACCGTTCCGCCCGCCGGGCTGTGCCGGGCGGCGTTGTCCAGCAGGTTTGCGAAGACCTGGTGCAGCCGTGCCGGGTCCGCGTACACGGTCAGCGGGGCCGGCAGCGGGTCGAGCCGGAAGCGGACGTCCCGCCCGACCCCGGCGGCGGTCGCCGCCGCGTGTTCCACGGCCTCGTCGAGGAATTCGGCGACGTCGATCTGCGTCCGGCGCAGCGGCACCACCCCGGCGTCCAGCCGGGACAGGTCGAGCAGGTCGGCGACGAGGTGGCTGAGCCGCTCGGTCTGGGCCAGCGCGGTGCGCAGCGCGGCCGGTTCGGTCGGGGCGACGCCGTCGACCAGGTTCTCCAGCACCCCCCGCAGCGCGGTGATCGGCGTACGCAGCTCGTGCGAGACGTTCGCGATCAGCTCCCGCCGGCGCTGGTCGGCCGCGGCGAGGTCGGCGGCCATCTTGTTGAACGCGTGGGCCAGCTCGCCGACCTCGTCACGGGAGGTGGCCCGGACCCGCCGGGAGTAGTCGCCCCGGGCCATCGCCCCGGCCGCTGCGGTCATCTCCCGCAGCGGCGAGGTCATCCCGTGCGCGAGCACCTGCGAGGTGAGCAGGGCCAGGCCGATCGCCGTCGCCGAGGTCATCGGGGGCAGCCAGCCGATGGCGTACCAGAAGTAGGACAGGCCGGCGGCGCCCGAGATGACCAGCAGGACGCCCAGCTTCACCTTGATCGAGCGGACCGGGTCGAGCGGCCGGGGCAGCACCCGGTTCAGCCACGTCACGAGGCGCTCGGTCACGACTGTGTCTCCAGCGCGTAGCCGACGCCGTGCACGGTGCGGATCAGGTCCGCGCCGAGCTTGCGGCGCAGTGCCTTCACGTGGCTGTCGACCGTCCGGGTGCCGCCGCCTTCCGCCCAGCCCCACACGTCGGCGAGCAGCCGCTCCCGGGGCAGCACCGCGCGCGGCCGGCCGGCGAGGTGCACCAACAGGTCGTACTCGGTGGGGGTCAGGTGCACCTCGACGCCGTCGCGCAGCACCCGGCGCTCGGCCTGGTTGATCTCGACGTGGCCGACCGCCAGCGTGGCGGGCCCGGCGGCAGCCGCCCGCTCGACCCGGCGCAGCAGCACGTGTACCCGGGCGGCCAGCTCCCGCATCGAGAACGGCTTGGTGAGGTAGTCGTCCGCCCCGACGGCCAGCCCCACGAGCAGGTCGGTCTCGTCGTCGCGGGCGGTCAGCATGAGGACGGGCACCGGCCGGTCGCCCTGGATCCGCCGGCACACCTCCAGGCCGTCGAAGCCCGGCAGCATGACGTCGAGGACGACGAGATCGGGCCGCCACGTCCGGAACCGGTCCACGGCGGTGGGCCCGTCCCCGGCGATCTCCACCGTGAAGCCCTCGGCCCGCAGCCGGGTGGCGACCGACTCGGCGATCGTCCGCTCGTCCTCGACCACCAGCACCCTGCGTTCCCTCATGGGATGTGACTGTAGGCAGGGGCCGTGGAGAACGGTGGGGCGCGTTGTGAACAACCTGTGGAGAACTCTCCACACCCTGTGGATAACCCGGTGGAAAACGCGGATCGGGGCCGGTGGTAGCGCGCCACCGGCCCCGCGACGTGCCCCGCTCAGCTCGTCGGGACGACCAGGTCCACGGCGAGCGTGCCGGTCGCCGGCACGGTGAACAACGCCAGCCTGCGGACGCCGTCCTCGCCGGTCGCGAGATACCGGCCCGAGTATTCGTCCTCCGCGTCGCCGAAGGTCGCCTCGTAGGAGAGGAAGATTCGCTGCGTGCCGGTCACCGGCATGGTGAACTGGCCGTCGGAGAGCAGGCTGAAGCCCGCCACGTCCCCGGTGGCCGCGCTGTGGGCGACCACCTGGCCGTCGCGGAACGCCACGCCGCCGGGGTTGGTGAACGTGCCGGTGACCGTGCTGCCCCGGCGCATGGTGGTGTCGTGGGTGGCGGTGCCGCCCCCGGTCACCGTCACCGGGGTGGCGGTGAACCGGCTGACCGCCTGCCCCGACCAGTGGGTGGCGTACGTCTTGCCGCCGAACACCAGCGGCCAGGCGTACGGCCCGAGCCGTTCCAGGCTGTACCGACCGTCGTCGTCGGTCGTCGCGTCGGTCGCGCCCAGCGAGGGGTTACCGGTCAGCACGGAGACGTCGATCCCTTTGACGGGCTCGCCGGTCACCGCGTCGGTCACCGTGCCGTCGACCCGGCCGGCCCGGTCCAGCCGGACCTGCGGCCCGTCGGCGACCGAGCCCACGGTCGCGCTGACCGTCGCCGCCTCCCGCTCGTCACCGGTGCCGCCCGTGGCGCCCACCCACTGCCGGCCGTACGCCGACTCGCCGATGGAGGAGACGAACAGCCGGTAGTTTCCGCCCACGAGCGGCCCGATCCGGATGTCCCCGGCGCGGTCACTGCACCTGCTGGGGCTGTCGACCAACTCGGCCTGCTTGTTCAGGAAGGCGTCCACGCAGACCCCTGACACCGGCCTGCCGGTGGCCCCGTCGACGACGGTGGTGGCGATCACGGCCCCGGGACGCAGTTTCGGGGCGACCGTCGTGGTCTGGTTGGCGATCACCCGGACATCGAGGAGTTGGCGGGAGTAGTACGACCGGTCCGGGTCGTACAGCAAGAGGTCGTGCCGGCCCTGCGGCAGGCCCGTGATGGTGACGTGGCCGGTGCCTCGGCTGCACGTCTCCTCGGACTCCACGCAGAAGTCGGTCACCGGCGCGCCGGTGACCGAGTTCACCGCGGAGATCCGCACGGACCCGGTGCCGAGCAGGCTGTCCTCGATGGTGGTTTGCTGCCCGCCCCGCACCACCACCACGTCGGCGCTCTCGTGGTCGAGCTTGCCCCGGTAGTACTGCTGCCGGGAACCGGCGGTGAAGCCCACCTTGTAGGAGCCGGCGAGCAGCGTCGGGACCGCGAAGGCCCCCGTCGCGTCGGTTTGCGCGTCGACCCCGCTCCACCAGTTGACGGTGTTCACCGAGACGTCGACGGAGGCCAGCGGCTCGCCCGACGCGGTGGTGAACCGGCCGGAGAGGCTGCCGGTCGGCAGCACCGTGTCGTCGACCACGGTGTCCGCGTCGGCGCCGACCTGGAACCGGCCGGCGTCATCCCGGTCGAGCTTGCCCGGCACGTACTGCGTCTGGGAGGAGCCCTCGACGGGCTCGAAGGCGAGATTATAGGTGCCGGGCAGGACGCTCATGCTGTACCGCCCGTCCTCATCGGTCCGCCCGCCGCCCCACCTGTAGGTGTCCACCTCGGTGGCGTTGACGAGGAGGTCGACGACCGGTTGACCCGCCGCGTCGGTGATCCGCCCGCTGAGGGAACCGAGCGCCAGGAGTTGATCGTCGGCCCTGGCGGTCCCGCCAGCGGTGACCATCACCTCCTCGGCGTCCGACAGGTTCGTCGTCTGCCGGTAGTACTGGTCGGGGCCGGGCGAGAAGAACATGACCGTGTACCGGCCGGGGACCAGCCCGGTGACGGTCCAGTCGCCGGCGCTGTCGGTGCGGGCCCCGCCGACGTGCTCGTACTTGCCGCTGGGGTAGATCACGAGACCGATTTCGGCGGCAGCGGCTCCGCTGCTGGTGGTCAGCCGCCCGCTGATCGTGCCGGTCTCCGCCGCCAGCGCCGGGGTCGCCCCGGATAGCACGACGGCACCGACGACGACGCCCACGAGGGCGGCGCGACGTATGGGGGGAAGGCGCATCTGCGTCCAAACGTGAGGGGGTGGGGGCGGTCCACGGCAGGCTCCGCCCGCACCGACCCTGCCCCCGTGCCGGAATCGGTAGCAGCAGGATAGGCGAGCGACGATCGATGCGTCATCGGGAAAAGCGTCGCCGGTGGCGTGACTGCGCCGTGACTCCTACGTCTGGTCGAGTCGGGACGGCGGCCGGCGCTTCAGCCCAGGCCGATCCGTTCCGGGCGGGCGGAGGCGGAGCCGAGCCAGGTGTGCGGGTTGCCGTGCCAGCACCAGCCGAGCTTCGGCGCGCCCTGGCTGATCCACAACGCGGGGACCCGGCGGTCGCCGCACCTCGACCCGACCAGCGAGAAGCACCGGTTGCTCGCCAGCGCGGCCGGGAACTGGGTGACGAGGGCGATCCCCTCGTCGATGGTGATCGGCAGTCGGCCGACGGCCGCCATCGCGTCCACGGCGGCGGCGGGCGTCACGTTGCGGAACTCCTCCCCCCGGTCGACGTCGAAGAGCAGGTACGCCGGCCCAGTCGGTAGGCCCAGCTCCTTGACCGGCTCGAACCTCGGCAGGTCGGCGAGGGGGAAGTTCTTGTCGATGAAGCCGGGCCTGCGCTTGCCGGCGAGGGTGGTCAGCGCGAGGCGGTCCGGCACGGGCACCAGGTCGCGGGTGATCACGAGCAGGAACGGCACCCGCGCCTCGGTCGGCGGCGGCAGCTCGGCCGCGCCGGCCACGGCGGCGGCCCGCAGCGGCGCGACCAGCTCGGTGAACCGGTCGACGGTCCAGCCGGCGAGGGCCGGGTAGCCGAGGCGGACGAGGTTGGCGCCCTGCCGGTCGAACTCGGCGCCGGGGTCGAAGCCCCCGGGTTCGATGACGGCGGTTCGGTCCAGGTCGGTGGTGCGGTCCGTGTCGGTGGTGCGGTCCATGACGGTCACGGTGGCCTCCCGGGAGTCGTACGTATACCGTACAACGTACGGCGGCGTTTCGGTTGTTCCCGGCTCAGCGGTTCCAGTCCTGCTTGGTCGCGCGGACCAGCTTGTCCTTCAGCTCCCTGGTGTGCCGCCGGCTCACCGGCAGTTCCGTGCCGTCGAGCACCACGACGTAGCCGGAGTTGACCAGGCGCAGCTCGGCGATCAGCTTCAACTGCACCAGGTACGACCGGTGGATGCGCACGAATCCCGCGTCCGCCCAGCGCTCGGCGAGGGTGGCCAGCGAGACCCGGACCAGGTGCGAACCGTCGGCGGTGTGCAGCCGGGCGTAGTCGCCCTGCGCCTCCACCCAGCGCACCGCCGAGCGGGGCAGCATCCGGGTGGTGCCGGCCAGCTCGACCGGGATCGTCGGGTCCTCCTCCGCCCGCGCGAGGGCCGCCGGGTGCGTCGGCACGACCCGGGAGCCGACCACCCGGCGCAGCGACTCGGCCAACCGCTCGGCCCGTACCGGCTTGCGCACGTAGTCCGTCGCGCCCAGGTCGAAGGCGTCCGCCGCGCCGTCGTCGTACGCGGTGACGAAGACGATCGCCGGGGGCCGGGCGAAACGGCGCAGCACCCTGGCCAGTTCCATGCCGTCCAGCCCGGGCATCCGGATGTCCAGGAAGACCACGTCCACGTCGCCGTCGCGGAGCACCCGCAGCGCCTCCGTGGCGTCCCCGGCCGTGTGCAGCCGGGCCACCCGGGGGTCGGCCCGCAGGTGGTACGCCAGCTCGTCCAGCGCCGGCGGCTCGTCGTCGACCGCCAGCACCCGGAGGAAGGCGCCGGTGGCCAGGCCGGCGGGGCCGGGCCGCTCGCTCACGAGCCCGCCCGCACGCCGGGGTGGAACTTCGGCACCCGCATGCTCACCTTCGTGCCGGAGCCGAGGCCGGTCTCGACGACCAGGCCGAACCGGTCCCCGAAGGCCGAGCGGAGCCGCTCGTCGACGTTGGAGAGCCCGACGTGCTGGCCCGGGTCGTCGGTCGGGTCGCTGCCGGCCCCGGCCAGCTCGGCGATCCCGGCGGTCAGCGTCGTCGGGTCCATGCCCACTCCGTCGTCCTCCACCGTGATGTGACACTCGGCACCCGCGTCCCGGGCCTCGATGCTCACCATGCCGGTGCCGGGCTTGCGGGACAACCCGTGCCGGACGGCGTTCTCCACCAGCGGCTGGAGGCACAGGAACGGCAGCGTCACCGGCAGCACCTCCGGGGCGATCTGCAACCGGACCTGGAGCCGGTCGCCGAACCGGGCCCGCTCGATGGTCAGGTACCGGTCGATCGAGCGCAGCTCCTCGGCCAGGGTGGTGAACTCGCCGTGCGCGCGGAACGAGTACCGGGTGAACTCGGCGAACTCCAGGATCAGCTCCCGGGCCCGCTCCGGGTCGGTCCGGACGAACGAGCCGATCGCGGTCAGCGCGTTGTAGATGAAGTGCGGGCTGATCTGGGCGCGCAGCGCGCGCACCTCGGCCCTGGCCAGCCGCTCCCGGGAGGCGTCCAGCTCGGCCAGGGCGAGCTGGTTGCCGGCCCAGTGCGCGGTCTCCAGGGTGGCCTGCACCAGCCCCGGCGCGGGCGGGCCGTCGGCGACCGCGACCAGCGCCCCGACCACCCGGCCGTCGGCGCGCAACGGGGCGACCACCGCGCCCCGGACCGGGCAGTCGACCCGGTCGCAGTGCAGCTCCGGCTCCCCCAGCACGGTCGACCGCCCGCCGGACACCGCCCGCCGGGCCGCCGCGACGAGCTGGTCGGTGTGGTGCGTCCCGCGCCCGTCGAGGGCGAGCAGGGCCTCCCGGTCCGTCAGGGCCAGCCCGGCCGCCCCGACCAGGGCCCGCAGGTGGCGTACGGCCTTCGCCGCGCCCGCCGCGCTCAGGCCGGCCCGCAGCGGCTCGGCGGCCAGCCCGGCGGTGTGCAGCACCTCGTAGGTGGCCCGCTGGGTGGCGGTGGCGATGCCCCGCCGGGCGCGCAGCCGGACCACCGCGTACAGCGCCGCGGCCAGCGCGGTGCCGAGCGAGACCACGCCGACGACGGCCGATATGTTGCCACCCACGCAGCGATCCTGGCCTGTCCCGCCTGCTACGCCAAGCCCGTCAGTACGCGCCCTTGCTCGCCAGCACCACGCCCACCGTGCGCCACAGGATGCTCAGGTCGTACGCCAGGGACCAGTTGTCGACGTAGTAGAGGTCCAGTCGGACCGATTCGTCCCAGGACAGGTCGGAGCGGCCGGAGACCTGCCACAGCCCGGTCATGCCCGGCCGGACCAGCAGCCGGCGGCGCACGTCACCGAGGAAGTCGCCGTCGTCGGCGGGGAGCGGGCGCGGACCGACCAGGGACATCTCGCCCCAGAGCACGTTGATCAACTGGGGCAGCTCGTCGAGGGAGGAGGCCCGCAGGAAGCGGCCCACCGGGAAGACCCGGGGATCCTGCTTCATCTTGAACAGCATGCCGTCGGTCTCGTTCTGGTCGACCAGGCCGGCCAGCCGGTCCTCGGCGTCGACGTACATGGTGCGGAACTTCCACACCCGGAACGTGCGGCCCTCGTGGCCGACCCGGGGCTGGCGGAAGAAGACCGGGCCGGGGTCGGAGAGCCGGATCGCGACCCCGACGGCCAGGAAGACCGGGGCGAGCAGCAGCAGGCCGAGCCCGGCGGCGACCCGGTCCATCAGGTTCTTGACCAGCAGCGCCGGGCCCGACAGCGTCGGCTCCTCGACGTGCAGCAGCGGCAGCCCCTCGATCGGGCGGATGTGCACCCGGGGGCCGGCGATGTCGGTGAGCTGGGGGGCCACCACCAGGTCGACGCCGGAGCCCTCAAGCTGCCAGGCCAGCCGGCGCAGCTCGCCCGGCTCCGCGCTGGCCGAGCCGCAGACCGCGATCGTGTCGCCGCCGACCTCCCGGACCAGGGCGAGGACGTCCCGGCCGGCGTACACCGGGACCGGGGTCTGCATGCCCCGGGCGGCGGCGTACCCGTCGGTGATGTGGATGGCCACCGGCATGAGCCCGGCGCTCGGGTTGCGGGTGACCGCCGTGTAGACCTCCAGGCACTCCGGGAGCGTGCCCACCAGCACCATCCGGTGCGCGGCCTGGCCGGCCCGGCGGCGGACCGTGTGCAGCGTGAACCGGGCCAGGATCCGGCCGAGCAGGGTCAGCACCAATGCCCCGAGCAGGGCGAAACCGACGGTGAACCGCGACAGGTCGGTCTTGGTGGCGAAGGCGATGAAGGAGACCGTGGCGGCCACCGCCACCCCGGCCCGGATGACCCGCTTGAACTCGTCCGGCCCGAGGCCCAGGTATCGCCGGTCGTAGGCCCGGTTGCCCCAGAGGCTGACCAGCCAGCCGAGCGGCAGCAGCACGAACGCCACCGTGTAGAACCAGGTCGGGTCTTCCTGCGCCTTGTAGAAGCCCGCCCGCGCCTGCCCGAAGGCCTCCTGGGCGATCCAGTCGGCCAGCACCACGGCGGCGAAGTCGATCAGCAGGAGGGCGACGGTGTAGGGGCGGTGCCAGCGGGAGACGCGTCGGCGGGCCCGGGCCCAGGCCGACCGAGGCACGCCGTTGTGTGACGGCGGTGTCGGCGGCTGGATCTCGAAGCTGTCCACGTGCCGCACGAGTTCGCTCCGGCCTTCGTTGGTTACCGGGCGCTGGAGGCTTGTCGTCACCTCACCCATGTCCTCCCGCATGACGCGCGCCGCTCACTCGCAGTGAGGGCTCGGGTCGCCCACCGTTCAGTTTCCCACGCGGGGCCCGCACCGGACGTAGACCCTAGGGACTTCTCGCCCGGTGTGCCGCGTGGGATCCGGCCGGCTCCACCTCAGGTGCGAAAGCCGGGGACCGAGCCACTATACCGATGGATGGCGGCCCCGGTAGAGGCGCGGACCGGGAGGATCGGCGCTCGCCCGGCGATTCCACTCCGTAACCACCCTGCGCCATCACTCACCGTACGAGGCGAGACAACCGACGGTCAGCGAGTGGCTTGCCGCCGGTCTGACAGGTGGGGCAGTACTGGAGGCTGGAATCGGCGAACGAGACCTCCCGCACGGTATCGCCGCAGATGGGACAGGGCAGCCCCGTCCGGGCGTGCACGGTCAGCCCGGACCGCTTCTCGCCCTTCAACTCCGCAGCCTTTTGTCCCAGTGAGCGGGACACCGCGTCGCCCAGCACCCGGCCGGTCGCCTCGTGCAGGGCGGCGACCTGCTCGTCGGTCAGCCGGTCGGACAGCGCGAACGGGGACAGCCGCGCGGCGTGCAGGATCTCGTCGGAGTACGCGTTGCCCACCCCGGCCAGCACCGTCTGGTCGGTCAGCACCCCCTTGACCTGCCCCCGCCGGCTGCGCAGCCGGCCGGCGAAGGTGGCCAGGCCGGCGGCGAGCGCGTCCGGGCCGAGCTTCGCCACCCCGGGCACCGCCGCCGGGTCCGTGACCAGGTACGCGGCCAGCTTCTTCTGGGTGCCCGCCTCGGTCAGGTCGAAGCCGGAGCCGTCGTCGAGCCGGACCCGCAGGGCGATCGGCCCCTTGCCGGGGCGCAACGGCCCGCCGGAGGGGAACGACTCCCGGTAGTGCAGCCAGCCCGCCCGGGCCAGGTGCACCACCAGGTGCAGGTCGTCGCCGAGGACCACGGCGAGGAACTTGCCGTACCGCCGGGCGTCGGTCACCGTACGGCCCGACACGGCGGCCGGCGCCGGCTCGTACGTCTTCAGGGCGCTGATCGCGGCGACCTCGACCCGGTCGACGCGCCGCCCGACGGCGCGCTCCCGCAGGTAGCCGGCGAGCGCTTCCACCTCGGGAAGTTCAGGCATCAGCCAACGGTAGCCTTCTTTCCCGTGAGAGTCGTGGTGGCGCACAACCGGTACCGGGAGGCTCAGCCCTCCGGCGAGAACACGATCGTCGACGCGGAGATCGCCCAGCTCGCGGCGGCCGGGGTCGAGGTGCTGCCGTTCCTGCGCAGCTCCGACGAGATCCCGACCATGCCGAGGACGGCCAAGGCGCTGCTGCCGGTCTCCCCGATCTACGCCCCCCGGGCCCAGCAGGAGCTGAGCCGGCTGATCACCGAGCACCGGCCGGACGTGTTGCACCTGCACAACCCGTACCCGCTGCTCTCGCCCTGGGTGGTGCGGACCGCGCACAAGCACGGCGTGCCGGTGGTGCAGACGGTGCACAACTACCGGCAGGTCTGTTCCTCCGGGCTGTACTTCCGGGACGGCATGATCTGCCAGGACTGCCGGGGGCGGACGCTCGGCGTGCCGGCGATCGTGCACCGCTGCTACCGGGGGTCGCGGGCGCAGAGCGCGCTGATGGCGACCACGCTGGCCGTGCACCGGGGCACCTGGAAGTCGGTGGACCGGTTCGTCGCGCTCACCTCGGCGGTCGCCGACCACCTGCGCGACTACGGCGTCCCGGCGGACCGGATCGTGGTGAAGCCGAACGGCATCCCCGACCCGGGCGCGCCCGCGCCGCTCGGCGACGGCTTCCTCTACATGGCGCGGCTCTCCCCGGAGAAGGGGCTGGGCCTGCTGCTGGACGCCTGGCGGCGGCATGCCGACGGATCGCTCGGCCCGCTGCGCATCGCCGGGGACGGCGAGCTGCGCCCGCTGGCCGAGGCCGCCGCCGCCGAACGCGCCGACGTGACGTACCTCGGCTCGCTGGACCGCGCCGGGGTGCGCGCGGCAATCGAGGCCAGCGCGGTGATCATCGCCGCCTCCACCTGGCACGACGTGCTGCCCACGGTGATCATCGAGGCGCTGGCCAGTGGGCGGCCAGTGCTCGGCACCGCCCTCGGCGGCATCCCGTACCTGCTCGGCGCGGACGCCCCGCGCGAGCCCGCCGGCACCGGCCCGGCGGCCGTCGCCACCGCCGCGCCGGGGGAGGGCCGCGTCGCGCTGCCCACCGGCGTGGAGGTGGGCGAGGCGGGCTGGGTGGTGGCCCCGGAGCCGGCCGCGATGGCCGCCGCGCTGCCGGTGGCCCGCGCGGGCGCGGCGCGGCTCGCCCCGGCCGCCCGGGCCCGCTACGACCGCACCTTCCACCCCGACGTGGTCACGCGGCAGCTCATCGACGTGTACGCCTCCCTCGTCCGACCGCCCCGCTAAGTCACCTCGCTCGCGGGGGCGGCGGTGTCTCGGACGGAGTCGGGGGGACGTATGAGCGTGGTGACGGTGGAGGGGCTGCCGCCCTTCGAAGTGATCGACGCGCCGCAGGGCATCCGGTGCTGGGGGACGGACGCGCCGGCAGTGCGCTGGGCCAACGGGCGGGAGGTGCGCGTCTACGTGGTGCGGGAGCGCGGCGAGCCGGACTTCCCGGAGGGCATCGATCCCGGCCTGATCCGCGGCGTCGTGCAGAACCTCGACGGGTACGTACACGCGGCGCTGGCCTACCTGCGGGCCTCGCTGCTGGCGGACCCGGGGCTCTTCGGGCTGAGGATGGACGACGTGGCGGCGTACGAGGCGTCGGAGCCGCATGAACTGCCGCTGTCGGAGCCGGAACTGACGTTCCGCACCGGCGACGAGTGGGATCTGCGGTTCGCGGAGGGCAGCATGCCGATCTGCGACCCGTACGGGATCATCGTCACGTTCGACCGGGACCGGCCGGTGCGGGTGGAGGACCTCAGCGAGGCCGAGGACGCCTAGCCGGGGCCGTTGTCGTCCTGGTGGAGCTGCTCCGGGCGTAACTACCGGACCGCAGGCTGGTGCTCGATCTTCGCGCTCACGCCGGACACCTCGAACGGGCGGGCTCCGGTGAGCATGTCCTCATACCTGCGGTCGTCGCGCAGCGTCCGCTCGTAGTAGGCGGTCAGATACGCCACCGCGAACGCGCGCTGACTCTCCTCGTTCGGCCGGTTCGGGTCCTCCGGGCAGTCGCTGTCGTCGCTGGAGCCGAACTCGCCGCTGGACGGCGACCACACGGTGTTGAAGAAGTTGTGGTTGCCGGCCTGGACCGACGCGGTGTAGACGGGAACCTGGTTGAGGCCCCGGACCCGCTCGTAGTATTCCTCGCCGCCGCGCCAGCAGGTGGCGCCGAGCACAGTGAAGGGGATCTTGGTGACCAGCACGTCGCCCGGCGTTTCCTCGAAGTAGACGGAGGCGACAGCGGCCACGGCCCGGACCGTCACGCCGGCCGGCCAGTCGCCGCGGTGCTTGTCGGACGCCTGCCACATCACGCCCTGCCCGGCGACTGAGTGGCCCATGGTGCCGACCCGGCTCAGGTCGACCCGGCCGTGGAAGTCGACCGGGTCCTTCGCGCCGGTGTCCGGGTTGCGGAACTTCCCGGCGAGCGGTCCGTCGCCGTTCGCGGAGAGCCGCTGCCACATCGCCAGGTGCCGGTTGATCAGCCTGGCCCGCTGCGGCGCGGTGCCCACCCCCGCGTTGATTCCGTTGGCGCTGAGCGACACCACGACGAAGCCGCGCCCTGCGAGCGCCTCGCCGAGGTAGTCGTAACCTCGGTAGCTCGGCACGGGCTGCACGCCGGGCGGGCACGGCCAGCCGGTGTCCTCGTCGGTCGCGCACGCGTACTGCTGGCCGTGCAGCTGCACGATCAGCGGCGCCCGCCCGCGCAGCCCCTTCGGGTAGTGCACGACGGCCGTCAGCTCGCTGGTGCCCGGCCAGTCCGGCCGGTCGGTGAAGGCGGAGTCGCCCAGGCGGTACTCGGCGACGCCGACCTGGTGGTGCACGGACGCCTCGGCCTCGTGGCCTTGCCAACGTACGGAGGCGACCGCCGCGCCGGCCAGGAGGGCCGCCGCCGCAGTCACCAGGGCGATCCGGCGTTTACCGCTCGTGAGCATCGATACTCCCGTCGTGGGTGTGTGGAAGATGGAGAGTGAAGACAGCGCCGGAGCCGGGTGCTCCGGAGACGGTCGCCGTGCCGCCGTGCGCCTCGGCGATTTTGCGGACGATGGCGAGGCCGAGACCGCTGCCACCGGTCTGCCGGCTGCGCGACTTCTCCGCGCGCCAGAAACGCTCGAAGACCAGGGCCCGCTCGTCCTCCGGGATTCCCGGCCCGGTGTCGGACACCGCGACGACCACCCGCTCCCCCTCCGTCCGGGAGGAGAGGGTGATCCGGCCGCCGGGGGGTGTGTGCCGGATCGCGTTGGTGACCAGGTTGCCGACCGCCTGCCGGAGCCGGATGGGGTCGGCGGTGAGGGTGCCGGGCATCGCGGCAACCGCCAGCGCCACCCCGGCGCGTTCGGCTGCGGGGGCGAAGGCATCCGCGACGGCGTGCAGCAGCTCCGGCACCTCGATGCGATGTGGGTACAGCCGCAGCTCTCCCGCGTCTGCCGCGGAGAGGTCCTGTAGGTCGTCGATGACGTGCTGGAGCAGCATCGCCTCCTCCAGCAGCGAGGTGACCAGCTCCCGGTCCAACGCGACGACGCCGTCCTCGGCGGCCTCCAGCCAGCCACGAATGTTGGTCACCGGTGTACGCATCTCGTGCGCGATGTCGCCGACCATGTCCCGGCGCAGCTCCTCGACGTGCCGGCGCTGCTCGGCCATGGCGTTGAAGGCGTCGCCGAGCCGGGCGATCTCATCGCGGCCGGTGACCTCGACCCGGGCCGTGGTGTCGCCATCGCGCATCCGGCCGGCGGCGGCGGTGAGCGCGTGCAGCGGCCGAACCAGGCGCATGCCGACCAACACCGTGACGCTGACCGCGACGAGCAGCACCAGCCCGGCCACCCCGAAGATCCGCAGCCGGTTGGCGGGCGACAGGTCAAAGCCGCCGACGGGTGCCGGGGTGCCCGGCTGGGTGACGAAGAGCAGCGCGGGCGGGGCGACGTAGCCGGCGAGCTGGTCGCGCCGGGCCGTGGAGAGGCAGCCGTTCACGGCGACGCGATAGTCGCGGGTGACACCGTTGAGGCCGGTGCGGCCGAGCGGCGTCCACACCCCGTCCAGGCCGGCCCGGACCGGCGGCAGCAGTTGCCGTCCCAGGCAGGCGTTGACCAGGTCGTCGAGCTGATCCAGCGCCGTGCGCTCGGTCGCGGTCGGCCTGGCCAGCCGGTCGAGTTCTTCCTGGCACCGCTGGTACAGGCTGGGGTCGGTGCCGAGCGCTTCGATCCGGGGCCGCCCGCTCGGCGTCATGTCGATGTCCACGTCGCCGACCGGCCGGTGCTCCTCCGGCGCGCCCTGCGGCCTCGGCGGCGCGGCGACCGGCGGTTCCTCCGGCTTGGTCGGCCCGTTGAGGCAGGAACGGACGCGCTCGGCGTCCGCCCGCAGCGCGGCCCGCTCGGCGTCCGGCAGCCGGTACGGCCCGACCGCCCGCGCGTCGATACCGTCCGCCGCCGCCGTCCCCGCCAGGCCGGTTTCGACGCCGAGTGGGTCGACGGCCGCGGAGGCACGCTCCGGCAGCGCGCCTGCGGCGGAGGCGGCCAGCGGCGTACGGTCCCGATCGGTGATCACGATCCGGCGCCCGGTGGTGGCCGCGAGCGAGCCGACGAGGGGCAGCACGTCCGCCCAGTCCTGATGGGTGGCGGCGTGGCCGAGCAGCGCGTCGTAGATCTTGGCGTCGTCCGCGAGCGCTTGGCCGCGCTCCTCCTCGATGGCCTGGGTCGTGTCGCGCACGGCCAGCCAGGCGGTCGCGGTGATCGACAGAACGGTCACCACCACGGAGACGGCGAGCAGCCGGACCAGCAGGCTGCTGCGCCGACGGCGCTCAGCCATCGGCCATCTTGTAGCCGATGCCGTACACGGTCAGCAGCCGGACCGGTTGGCGCGGGTCCGGCTCGATCTTGCGGCGCAGGTTCATGATGTGCACGTCGACGGTGCGACCGGTGATGTACGAGTCGATACCGTGCAGCCGGCGCAGCAGCTGATCGCGGGTGAAGACCCGGCCTGGCTCTGCGGCGAACGTCTTGAGCAGGTGGAACTCCCCCGGCGTACAGACGATCGGGGTTCCTGCGACGGAAACCTCGTGGCGTACGGGATCGAGCACGAGGTCGCCCACTCGCAGCGACGGCTCGGCCGGCGGGGCTGCCGCAGTCCGGGTCCGGCGCAGCAGCGTCCGGACCCGCGCGGCCAGCTCGCGCGGACTGTACGGCTTGGTCAGGTAGTCGTCGGCGCCCAGGTCCAGGCCGAGCAGCAGGTCGTCCTCGGTGCTGCGGGCGGTGACCATGAGCACCGGCAGGTCCGAGTCGCGGCGCAGGATGCGGCAGACGTCGAGCCCGTCGACCCGTGGCATCATCACGTCCAGAATTAGCAGATCGGGCGGCCGGCGGCGGACCTCGTCCAGCGCCGCCCGGCCGTCCGCGACCACGGCCACGGTGTGGCCCTCGTACTCCAGGTAACGCCGGAGCAGCTCGGCCTGTTGGGGTCGTCCTCGGCGATCAGCAGGTACGCCTTCACGGCGGCGAGTCTAGGTGCGTGTGGCCGACGAAGACGGCGGCGAACAGGACCACTACCGGATGACAACAGGTCTCTGACAAGTGCCCGCCAGGATTCCGGCCATGTTACGGAAACTCGTGCCTGTCGCCGTCCCCATCGCCGCGATCCTGTTCCTCAGCGCCTGCGCCGGCACCCCGGACGCTGCCACCCCGGACGCTGCCACCCCGCAGAACGCCCCGCCGCCGACCGCCACTCAGGACGGTGCCAAGGCTGCCGCGCAGGACGGTGCCAAGGCCGCCGCGCAGGTCGCCGACACCGGCGTCCGGCTTCGCCTGGACACCACGGACGCCGAGGAAGCCCGTCTCTGGGAGGTGTGGAAGACCTGCATGTTCGCCAACGGCGGCCAGGACTTGACTGACCCAGGCCCACAGATCGGCACCAGCAACCGGATGCTCGACGTGGAGGGCTCGCCGAAGGCCGCCCACGAGAAGTGCCAGCCGAAGAAGCCGCTGCCCCCGGTCGAGCTGGATGAGAAGACCAACCCGAGATACGCGGAGCAGTGGAAGGAGATGGTCCAGTGCCTGCGTAAGAACGGCCTGAAGGTGTCCACCACCAAACCCGGCGAGTGGACCTACGACGACCAGGACGGCGACAGCGGCATCGACGTCGAGGCCCTCCAGGACCGGTGCACGCTCAAGGTCTTTGGTGGTAGGAAATAGGTCCATCCTGCGCAACATCAGGGGTGCGCGGCGTGCCGGTGGTGCAGACGGTGTCTGTCGAGCTGGAAACAACGTTGCCCGGCTTTGCCCCCCCGGCGCTATATTGATCATGGTTCCGTCCGAAAGGCCGCTGCCAACCAGCCAGTCCAAGGGGTGGCATGAATGCCTCCGTGCTGGCCAGAAGTCTCGACGCGCGACCCGTGCCGGCTGTCCCGGCGCGGCCCGTTCATCGAAAGGCAACTGTGTTCAAAAAGAGCCGTAGGGTGGCGACCGCCCTTGCCGCCGCCGCCCTTGTTCTGCTGTCCACGGCCGCACCGGCGCAGGCCGCCGTCGCCAGCGGCTTCACGCTTCGTCCCACTGGTTACGACCTGTGCCTGGCGGTCGCCGGCGCCAGCGTGGCCAATGGCGCCCACGTCATCGTCGCGACCTGCAATGGTGGCGCCGAGCAGCGCTGGGACTGGGACGGGTCCGCTCAGCTCGTCAACGCCAAGAGCGGCAAATGCCTCTCGATCGAGGGCGGCAGCATCGCGGCGGGCGCCCACGCCGTCCAGGTGACCTGTGTCTACGGTGCCTTGGAGCAAGGCTGGTCCCAGGAGGGCTACCTGCGTAAGAACCACAAGAGCGGCCTGCGGCTGAGCCGCCTGGACGCCACCCCGGTGAACGGCGGACACGTTGGGCAGTTGGGCCCCAACTCGGGCCAGTACTGGGGCGTCTACAGCTGATCCTCGACGACACGTACACCATCGACCGGGCCCGGCGGGAAACCGTCGGGCCCGGCCCGTTCGGCTACGACAGTTCGTCGTTCGCTGCCTGCTCCTCCGCTGCGCGGGGAGCAGAGGCGGCACGGATGACGTTGCGGGCGGCGGTCGACACCGGGCAGTGCGGGCGCCGGCAGACCCGGCAGCGGCCGTCCGGGCCGGTCCGGTGGTCGCGGAGGACCGCTCGGGCGGTGAGGATCAGCCGGTTGCGGATCTGGGCCAACGACAGGAACGGCGCGGTCATGCTCAGGTCACCCCGAGGGCGGCGGCGAGTCGGATGATCGTGGCCGGGGCATGCGGGTCGCGGGCCACCTGGGCGAGCACCTCCCGGGCGGCCGGACGGTGGCGTACCTCAGCCGGTGCCATCCGGTCGACATCGACCAACACGCGGCCCGCGCCGACCGGGTCACCAGCCTGGGCGTAAGCGCGGGCGGCATCGACCAGGTGCGCCGCCCGGTGTTCCACTGGTAGCCACCGCCAGGCGTCCCGCTTGGTCGTCCTCTCGTGCCAGGCAACCGCCTCGCTCGCGTCGCCCAGGTCGAGGGCTGCGGCGGCACGGGCCAGGTCGACCGCCGTCGGCCCGAACGCGGTCCGGTGATGATCGTGGCCGTCTCCCACCCGGGCGGCCATGCCGGCGGCCTCGTCGAGGAGTTCGGCGGTGGCGTGGTCGTCGCCCCGGCGGGCCGCCGCCAGGGCGGCCTGCACGAGCAACGTCCCGCACAACGACAACGCGCCGGGGCTACCGTCCCCCGGATCAGGCGGTGCGATCCGGTACGCGGCGGCCAGCGTCGCCGACAGCGCCGCCCGCGCCCGCCCCGAAGCGCGGAACACCTGGCCGAGCTGCACCGCAGCGGCGGCCACCAACACAGGATCGCCGGTCGCGGCAGCCATCGCCCGATCTGCGGCCAGCCAGCCCAGATCGACCTCGCCGAGCTTCACCACCAACGACGCGGCCAGCCGATACACCTCCACCAGCAGCGGGCGACCCCACCCGGAGTCGTCGGCGACGACACGCTGCACGCCGGCCAGCAGGCCGGGCACCACGGCGATCACCTGCGGATACCGGGCATGCTGAAACATGACCCACGCGTGCTCGACATCCCGGGCCAACCGGTCGGCCGGCAGAACAACACGGCGGGCCGGTGGCCGACCCAAAGCGATCTCGTACGTCGACAGGGCCTCCCGAATCCGCTCCACTCCCTCGGCCCGCTCGGCTACTGCGGCGGGTTGAACGTCCCGGCTGAGCAACACGGCGGTATCGATCCGTAGAGCAGCTGCGATGTCCCGCAACGTCGACACCTTGTCCAGCGACCGGACACCCCGCTCGACCTTGTCGACCCAGGACTTCGACTTGCCAAGCCGGTCGGCGAACACCTGCTGCGACAACTTCCGTCGCCCCCGCCAGTACGCCACCCGCCGACCGACCGGCAGCAGATCACTGCTGTCCACGCCGCCACCGCCGATCCGGCAGCGCTCGCGTCGTCTCCTCTGCCGGTATCCGGTCCGCCTCGGCCTGCGCGAGGATCCGCTGCCGCGCGGCCTCCCGTTCCGCCGCCTGGATCTGCTCGCCTCGGTCCTCGCGCTCGGGCTTCCGCCGCGCCGTCACGACCAGCACCCCGCCCGGTGCTTCCCCGCGAGGACCGGCAACGGCCGTTCCGGCAGGTAGGTCACCCGGGCTACGCCGATGGCCCGGTATGCCGCTGGTCGCGTCGGATGGATGGTCGCCGGGCCGAGATGGTCGAGCGGCTTTGTGCGACGGGGCTCGAACGGCCAGATCCAGCGCAGCAGGCCGGGGTGTGTCGGGTTCTTCGCATGCCGAGCCATGAGTCCTCCCGAAGGACCTCTGGTTCCTCAAATTAGGAGTCCAGAAAAGTAGGCTAGCGAGGCGATCCTGATTTGGGAACTCACGGCGTGTCGCCGGGCGGGTGGCGGCAGGGGCGGGATACTCGCCGCATGGTCACCCCGACGATCCAGAGGCGTCGCCTCGGCAACGCCCTCAAGCGCGCCCGCGAGGCGGCAGGCAAGACCCAGGAAGAGGCCGCAGAGGTCATCGACTCGGCGTCGAGCAAGGTCAGCCGGCTGGAGCTGGGCCAGTCCGGCATCCGGCTGACCGACTTGAAGCTGCTGCTCGACTTCTACGGGGTGACCGGGGAGGAAGCCGAGCCGCTACGGGACCTCGCTCGCGCCGGACGGCAACGGGGGCGGTGGAGCGGCTACCGGAACGTGGTGCCGGACTGGTTCCGGCAGTACCTCGACCTGGAGGCCGACGCGGCGGAGATCCGCTGGTACCAATCCGAGGTCATCCCCGGCATCCTCCAGACCGAGCCTTACATCCGGGCGATCATCGACAGGGAGGACGTGGAGCAGCAGGTTGAAGTTCGCCTCGAACGACAGAAGGTCATCGATCGCCTGGACGGGCCGGAACTGAACTTCATCCTCAGCGAGTCCGCGCTCCGGCGGAACCTCGGCGATCGGGAGACCATGCGGGAGCAGCTATCCCAGATCGCCACTCTCGCCAACCGCCCGAACGTCACCATCCAGGTGTTTCCGCTGGATGCCGAGACCTACGTGGTCTCCTCGTTCAACTTCATCATCCTCCGTTTCGGGGAGGAAGTCGCGTCGGACGTCGTCTACCTGGAGACGTTCACGGACGCGGACTACCTCGACAGTCCCGAGGCGGTCCGGGCCTACAATCGGCACTGGGACCGTCTCCGGGCTGCGGCGTTGGGGCCGGCGGAGTCGCGCGGGCTCGTCCTGCGCATCGCCGACGAGATGAAGTAGAGGTTGACATGACGAATCCGGACCTCACCAGCGTGGTGTGGCGGAAGTCCACCCGCAGCGACGGCAACGGCGGCGCGTGTGTCGAGGTGGCCGACCTCCGCGACGGGGTGGCCGTCCGGGACAGTAAGGACCCGAACGGACCCGTGCTGGCCTTCGACGCTAACGGCTGGCACGGCTTCATCGACTCCCTGAAGAACAACTAGCGTCACCCCAAGGGGCGCTGACCTCGTGCCCGGCCGCCGGGACGAGCCCGGGATCGGGCGGCTGCACCTGGCCGGGCGCGCCCGGTGGCGGGACTTGGTCGTCGGTGCGCTCCACGAACCGGGCAGAGGCGACCGCGCGGACGACGTCCCGAGGCCAGGTTGACCATGAAAGCGGCGGCTCTCGGCGTGTATGCCTGCCGGCGCTGTTCGAAGAACTCCCGCGACGAGGTGCGGTTGACGTTCCCTCCGTACCGCAGACGCGGATCCGTTCCCTCCCGTACGTGGGACAGGTCTAGGTCTGTCTCTGATGGGTCCATCAGATTGATCTGGCGGACCTATCTCATGTGGATTCCTGGTCTTCCGCGCGTTGTCGGCGGAGTTGTTCGAGGACGGCGGTGTCGGCGTCGAGGTCGGGGTGGTCGACCTGGCGGTCCAGGTCGACGACGTGTTCGAGTTCCTGGATCGCCTGGTCGAGGTCACCGCCCGCCCGGTGGACCATCGCGATGTTGTACCGGGTGATGGCTTCGCCGGCCCGGTCGCCGACCTCCCGCCGGATGGGGAGCGACTGGTGGTAGAAGTCTAGAGCCCGCCGCCGTTCCCCCAACCCGTCGTGCACACCCCCGATGTTGTTGAGGGTGGTGGCTTCGCCGGCCCGGTCGCCGACCTCCCGCCGGATGGGGAGTGCTTGGTGGTAGAAGTCGAGAGCCTGCCACCGGTCTCCCAACCCGTCGTGCACGTGGCCGATGTTGTTGAGGGTGGTGGCTTCGCCGGCCCGGTCGCCGACCTCCCGCAGAATGGGGAGTGCTTGGTGGTAGAAGTCGAGAGCCCGCCGCCGTTCCCCCAACCCGGCGTGCACGTGGCCGATGTTGCTGAGGGTGACAGCTTCGCCGGCCCGGTCGCCGACCTCCCGCACGATGGGGAGTGCTTGGTGGTAGAAGTCGAGAGCCTGCTGCCGGTCTCCCAACCCGTCGTGCACACCTCCGATGTTGTTGAGGGTGGCGGCTTCGTTGCCGTGGTCGCCGGCCTGCTGGCACATGGTCAGGGCCCGGTGGAAGTCCTCCAGCGCCGGCCGGGGCTGGCCGGTCGACGACCGTGCCCAGCCACGCTGGTAGAGGGCGCTGGCGTCCGGGCCCAGGGTCAGGGTCGCGGTGGCCATGGCCTCGACGGCGGCGAACCGGGAGGTACGCAGCCACACCCGGCACACCCGGGCGCCGGTGTCCCGGGCGATCGCCGCCTGCCGGCCGGCGACAGCGAGCCGATGCACCTCCACGTGTCGGGTGACGGTGGCCGTCGCAGCGAGGCTGAGGGGATGCGGTCGCGACGGTTCTGGATCCTCCATGCCCGAGCCACCTCGTTCTTCCTGCTGCTCCGGCTGCCGACTCGGCGCTTGCCGAGAGCCGGACCACGGCACCGGTGTGGGGCGGGTGCGTTGGTCGTCATTGTTCTTCCCACGATGGCCGGGATGCGGTCAGTGAGTCGGAAACTCGTCACATGAGCCTGGTCTACCGACCGGGCCCGGTACGCGAATGAAACGTACAGTGGCCGCCATGGCCCGCCGCCGATTGCCTGGCCTGGGCCAGACGCAGGCGGTCCTGGGCCGGCTTGACCAGCCACAGCGGGGGAGGGTGTGGGCGATGAGCAGCGCCACAGTGGAGGTTTCCGGGGCTCAGGCCGCGCGGTGGGCCGCAGAGCTGCGGGCTGTATTGGCCGCGGCCGTGGGGCCGGACGACAGTGTGTCGCCGGTGCAGGTGCAGCGGTCGGCAGAGATGGTGATCGCGGTGATCGGGCTGGTGTTCTCCGGGGTCGAGGTGGCCAAGACGATCACCGAGTGGTGGAGTTCCCGCCGCCGGGACGGTGCTGCGGTCACGGTGCTGCTGCCTGACGGCACCCGGATCGAGCTGACCGAGGGCAGCCAGGCGCGGCTGGAGATCGCCATGCGGCAGGACGGCACCGGGCAGCACTGATCACCGGCCACCAAAACGGGATGGGCAGATGACCACCTTCGAACTGGAGGTCTTCGCGCAGACCTCCAACTACTACGAGCTGCGGCTGGCCGCCGATGGCGAGCCGCCCCGGACGCGTGGTCTGGACCGGGCTGCGGTCGATGAGCTGATCACGCTGGTGCGGCGTGACTACAGCAGTGACGCTGGCGCACAGAAGGTGTACGGCGCGGTCCGGCTGGCTGAGCTGGGGGCGCGGCTGGCGGAGTTCCTCGACGGCGACCAGCGGTGGCTGACCCCGATCGTGGCCCATCCCGACGGGGCGGTGCTGCGGATCACCGCCGAGCAGCGGCTGCGGCACCTGCCCTGGGAACTACTCGCTCAGCAGGGCACGTTCCTGACCGTGGCCGGGCGGGCACCGCTGTTGCCGGTCCGTGCGGTCGGCACCCACGCGGCGCTGACCGGCCTCGTCGAGCCGGGCAACCGGCCGTTGCGGGTGCTGTTCATGGCAGCTTCTCCCGAAGGTGTCGAGCCGGTGCTCAACTTCGAGGCCGAGGAGGCCGCGATCCTGGCGGCGACCCGACGGACCGGCACCGATCTGGTGGTCGAGGAGAGCGGCACCCTGGAAGGGCTCCGGTTCCTCAGCCGCGACTACGGGCCCGGCCACTTCGACGTGCTGCACCTGAGCGGGCATGCCACCACCGACGGCGGGGAGCCGGTCTTCGTGGTGGAAGACGAGTTCGGCGTGATCGCCAGGGCGACGGCCGATCAGATCGCCCAGGCGATGCAGGGACACTGGCCGAGGCTGGTGTTCGTCTCCGGCTGCCTCACCGCTGACGCCCCTGACGGTGGGGTGTTCCCATCGATGAGCGAAAGCCTGGTCCAGGCTGGTGCCCCCGCAGTGCTCGGCTGGGCGCTGCCGGTCGGGGACGTCTCCGCCACCGATTTCGCCGCCGCTCTCTACCAGGCCCTGGCCGACGGCCGGTCGCTGGACCAGGCCGTCGTCGAGGCCCGCCGCCACCTGTTCCGCGACAAGAAGAGCAGCTACTGGCATCTGCTCCGGGTCTACGCCGACCGGTCCCCGCTGGCGCCCATGGTCACGTCGCTGCACACCAAAGGCCGCAGACGGTCGCAGGTACGCGCCGCCGATCAGCAGTTCCTGGACCCACAGACCCAACTGTCCCGGGTCGCGTCCCGCGCCGAGTTCGTCGGCCGGCGTCGGCTCATCCAGCGCTGCCTGCGCACCCTCAGGCAACCCGCCGACACCCCCGGTGCGGCGCAGGGCCTGCTGCTGGCCGGCATGGGCGGGCTCGGCAAGAGCAGCCTCGCCTCCCGGCTCCTGGAACGCATGCCCACCCACCAGTACGCCGTCTGGTACGGCCACGTCGACGCCATCAAGTTCCGCGAGCTGACCAGCAAGATCCGCTTCAACAGGGTCGAACAGACCATCGAGGCCACCAAACTCCTCGACAACGAACAGATCCCCCTCCTGATCCGGCTGCGGCACCTGCTCGACGCCGACGGGCCACTCGGCGGGACACCCTTCCTGTTCGTGTTCGACGACTTCGAAGCCGGCAACCTCGACGCGCGTGACGACGGCAGCCGTGTGCTCGCCCCGGCGATGGCCGACATCCTGCCCGCCCTACTCACCGCTATCCGCGACACCGGCAGCCCAAGTCGTGTCATCATCACCAGCCGTTACCGCTTCCCCGCCCCGGCCGGCACCACCGTCGCCGTCGAGGCCCTGGTGACCCTTACCCCCGTCGAGCAGAGCAAGAAGATCGCGAACCTGGCCAACCTGCGCCCCGAATCCACGATCGACCCCGCCATCCGGGACCGGGCGATCGAGGCCGCAGCCGGCAACCCCCGCCTGCTCGACTGGCTCAACCGGATCGTCGACGATCCCAACCTCGACATCGACGGCCTGCTCACCGCCATCGAGAACGAAACCGACCGGTTCCGCCGCGAGACCGTCCTGGCCGACAATCTGCTCGACTCCCAGCCCCTCGAACTCCGCCGCATGCTCGCCAGAATCAACGTCGTCGAACTACCCGTACCTACCGCCACCGTCCACGCCCTGCACCAACACCCCGACGCCGCCCGGCACATCCAGCGGGCCGTTCAACTGGGCCTGCTCGAAGAGGGCACCGACCCCGAAACCCGCCAGCCCCGCTACTACGTCTCCAACGTCCTGCACCCCCTCGTCCGCCCCCTGATCACCAACGACGAACACACCGAGGCATGCGCTGCCGCCGCACAGTCCCTCCACCGACTCTGGGTCCTCGACCCCACCGCCCCCGATGGCCACTGACCCCCTGACCCTCGTCCGGTGGGTCGAGGTGCATCGGCTCGCTGTCGCCGGCCGGCAGGCGGCGATCGCCCGGGACACCGGTGCCCGGGTGTGCCGGGTGTGGCTGCGTACCTCCCGGTTCGCCGCCGTCGAGGCCATGGCCACCGCGACCCTGACCCTGGGCCCGGACGCCAGCGCCCTCTACGACCGTGGCTGGGCACGGTCGTCGACCGGCCAGCCCCGGCCGGCGCTGGAGGACTACCAGCAGGCCCTGACCATGTACCAGCAGGCCGGCGACCACGGCAACGAAGCCGCCACCCTCAACAACATCGGCCACGTGCACGGCAGGTTGGGGGACCGGCGGCGGGCTCTCGGCTTCTACGACCAGGCGCTGCCCATTCTGCGGGAGGTCGGCGGCCGGGCCGGCGAAGCCACCACCCTCAACAACATCGGGTCCGTGCACGTCGGGTTGGGGGACCGGCGGCGGGCTCTCGACTTCTACCACCGGGCGCTGCCCATTCTGCGGGAGGTCGGCGGCCGGGCCGGCGAAGCTGTCACCCTCAACAACATCGGGTCCGTGCACGTCGGGTTGGGGGACCGGCGGCGGGCTCTCGACTTCTACCGCCAGGCGCTGCCCATCGTGCGGGAGGTCGGCGACCGGGCCGGCGAAGCCACCACCCTCAACAACATCGGGGGTGTGCACGTCGGGTTGGGGGACCGGCGGCGGGCTCTCGACTTCTACCGCCAGGCGCTCCCCATCCGGCGGGAGGTCGGCGACCGGGCCGGCGAAGCCATCACCCGGTACAACATCGCGATGGCCCATCGGGCGGGCGGTGACCTCGACCAGGCGATCCAGGAACTCGAACACGTCGTCGACCTGGACCGCCAGGTCGACCACCCCGGCCTCGACGCCGACACCGCCGTCCTCGAACAACTCCGCCGACAACGCGCGGAAGAGCACGGATCCGAACCGCCCGCGGGGTCGTGATGACGGCTGTCAGCGCATGGAGGCGCGGGCCGAGAAGGCGATGCTGGCCAGCAGGAAGCCGCCGTTGACGATTGTGAACGCCACGATCACCCAGAGGACGAGGGCCGGGGCGAACGCCAGCACCAGGCCGGCCACGAAGATCACCGCGCCGTAGTCGCGGATCAGCTTCACCAGGCGTACCGGCAGCGAGGTCGAGGTGACCATGCTGGCCGCGTTCGGGCCGGACTGCATCACCGAGGTCACCAGGTTGACCATCCAGGTGCCCGCGAAGACGGCGACCAGCCAGCTCGGCGTCTCCGGGTGCTGCGCCACTGCGGTGGCGGACAGGGCGGCCACCAGGGCGATCTGGGCGGCCACGTCGCAGAGCACGTCCACCCGGGCCCCGGCCGCGCTGCCCTGCCCCGTCACCCGGGCGAGCTGCCCGTCGGCGCAGTCCAGGGCGTACGCGACCTGCCAGCCGACCAGCGCGGCCAACCCGACCACCCAGGCCGGGACGTCACCGGCGGCGACCCGGCCGGCGAGGGCCACCACGGTCACCGACGTGGCCAGGCCGAGCACCAGGTTGGCGATGGACACCGCGGTCGGGCGAATCCCGAGACGCTGGGCGACCAGCGCGAACACCGCGCCCAGCCACTGGCTGATCGACTCACTGAACAGGCCACCCCCCCGGTTGACCCGGTGGAAGTCGGCTACGGAGGGGCGGGACGGCTCAGCCAAGGTCGCGGATTGCACCGGCGTAGTCTGCCAGCCGCTCCCGCGTCTCGGAAGGCGACATCGCCAGGTGCTCCAGGATCGTGTACCGGTCCGGCCGGGTCCGCGGCGCGAACTGCACCGCCTCCACGAACTGGTCGTCGCTGAGCCCCACGTCAGCGGGGAGCCGGGGCAGGCCGTGCCGGGCCAGGCAGGCCGACATCTCCCGGAACCGGCGCAGGTCTCCCCGCAGCCAGGTGCAGAACAGTGCCCCGAGCCCGGCCAGCTCGCCGTGCGAGGCGGTACCGGGGAAGAGCACGTCCACCGCGTGCATGATCTCGTGGCAGCCGCCGCTGGCCGGGCGGCTGCTGCCGCAGACCGCCATCGCCAGTCCGCTGGAGATCAGCGCCTCGGCGAGGACGATGACGAACGCGTCGTCGGTCATGTCGCCGGGGTGGGCGAGCACGGCCTCGGCGCCCATCCGGGCCAGCGAGGCGGCCAGGCCGTCGACCGGCTCCCCCCGGACCTGGCGGGCCAGTTCCCAATCGGCCAGCGCGCTGATGTTGCTCACCACGTCACCGATGCCCGCCCGGTTGTGCCGCTCCGGGCCGGCCTCCACGAAGTCCAGGTCGACGATGACCGCGATCGGGATGTGCACCCCGTATGAGCCCTTGATCCCATCGCTGACGAGGCTGGCCACCGGGGAGGCGATGCCGTCGTTGGCCAGGCTCGTCGCCACGGTCACCATCGGCAGGCCGCGCCGGGTGGCCGCGTACTTCGCCACGTCGATGGTCTTGCCGCCGCCGATGCCGACCACGGCGTCGTACGAGCGGGCGCGCAGCTTGCCGCCCAGGTCGTCGGCGGCGTCCAGGGTGCCCCCGGTGACGGTGAACACGTCCGCCGAGCGCAGCGACGGCCGGATCAGCTCGGCGATCTGCGTGCCCTGGCCTGGGCCGACCACCACCGCCACGTCGCCGCCGGAGGAGATCCGGCCGTCGGCCAGGATCGCGGCCAGGTCCGCCACCGCCCCCCGCCGCACGTCGATGTGCAGCGGGGTGAGCACCGTGCGGGCTAGCAGCGGCACGCGATCTCCCACGCCCGGGCCAGGTCGTCGTGGTTATCGACCTCGACCCAGGAGACGTCGCCGATCGGCGCCGCCCGCACCTCCCCGCCCCGGTCGGCGAACTCCTGGTAGCCGTCCTCGTAGTAGAGGTTCGGGTCCCGCCGCCAGGTCGTCTCCAAGGCGTCGGCGAGGGCGTCGGCCACCTGCGGCTCGATCAGCGTCGCGCCGATGTACTCCCCGTACGCCTCGCCCGGGTCCATCAGCTTGGTGATCCGGGTGAGCTGACCGGCAGCGTCGAAGGTGGTCTTCATCTCCTCCTCGGCCAGCGGCTTGATGGTGTCCACCGCGAGCAGGATGCCCGGGCCGCGCTCGGCCAG
This sequence comes from Micromonospora sp. NBC_01412, assembly GCF_045040215.1. Taxonomy (NCBI): domain Bacteria; kingdom Bacillati; phylum Actinomycetota; class Actinomycetes; order Micromonosporales; family Micromonosporaceae; genus Micromonospora; species Micromonospora sp. NBC_01412. Next base: position 2,912,615 of record NZ_CP109528.1, on the reverse strand, counting down.
CAGGGTCTTCTCCACGCTCACCGGGTGCACGGTGTCGCCGTTGACCAGCAGGACGCCCCGGGCGAAGTGCTCCCGGGCCAGCCAGAGCGAGTACGCGTTGTTCCACTCCTCGGCCTTGTCGTTGTGCACGAGGGCGATCGTGACGCCGTGGCGCTTCTCCAGCTCCGCCTGGCGGGAGACGACCGCTTCCGCGGCGTACCCGACGACGATCACCACCTCGGTCAGCCCCACCTCGGCGAGGTTGCGCAGCGCGATGTCCAGGATGGTGGTCTCACCGTCCACCGGCACCAGCGCCTTGGGCAGGGTGTCGGTGTACGGGCGCAGTCGACGCCCCGCACCGGCTGCGAGAACCATCCCGATCATGCAACCGCCTCCCTCGTACGACTCCAGGTCACCGGTGGAGGATAGCGCCGGGACGGATCACGCCCGCCGTCAACCGGGGGTTCACCCCGGCAGCGCGGCCAGGTCCGCGAGCACGGCCAGCCGCTCCTCGGCGGTCAGCACCACGTACGGGCCCGCCGCCCGCCGGTCCGTCTCCTGCTCGATGGCCAGCCGTTCCGGGCCGGCCGTCAGCTCGGTGACGCTGAGCGCGGAGTGCCCGGCAGCCGTCCACGCCGCCTCGTGCGCGTCGGCCCGGTGGTAGCGCAGCGTGCCCAGCCGGTTGAGCAGCAGCACCCCCGGCGGGGCGCCGTCCGGCTCGTGCGGGGGCGCCACCACGGCGAACGCGTCGCCGGCTGAGCCCGGCTCCTCCTCGGCGGCCACCATCGCGTACGTGAGCAGCCGGCCGAGCGCCTCGATCAGCCGGACCACCCGGTCGTCGTGCCCGGCCCACAGTTCCTCGGTCACCTCGGCGTGCACCTGGTAGATCTCGGCGAGGAAGGCCTGCCCGCGTTCCGTCGCGGAGAAGCAGCCGTCGGGACGTCGGTGCAGCATGCCGTAGGCGACCTGCTTGTCCAGCGCCCGCTGGCAGGACCCCGGGTCCCGGTACCTGGTCACCGCGGCGAAGCCCGCCGGGTCGACGGTCCCGCCCGGCGCGGCCAGCCGGGTGCGGAACTCGACCAGGAAGCCGGTGGCCGCCGGCCCGCCGTACCTCTGGCTCAGCTCCTCGCCGCCCCCGTCGCGGCCGGCGAGGATGCCGGCGACGAAGACCCGGTCGACCGCCGGGGCGACCAGCCCGGCGAACCGGTGCGGCGCGAGCTCGACGTCCTCGCTCACAGACCGATCGAGTGCAGGGCCGCGAAGGCGTCCTCGGCGATCCGCCGGATCAGCCCGTCGTTGGCGTCGCGGCGCTCGTCCAGCAGGGCGACGTCCCGCTCGGCCAGCCAGCGGAACTCCGTGTGCTTGCCCACCTCCAACCGGGGGCGGCCCAGGTCGCCGTCGATCCGGACCAGGAAGTCGCTCTCGATCCGGTCCAGCCCGTCGGCGCCGGTCCAGCGGTACTCGCCGACCGGGCCGAGGACGTGCGACACGGTCCAGCCGGTCTCCTCGGTGACCTCCCGGCGCAGCGCGTCCTCGACCCCCTCGCCCGGTTCCAGGTGGCCGCCGACGATGTCCCAGGTGCCGGGGAACAGGACCCGCTGCGGGGACCGGCGCTGGATGAAGAGGCGGCCGTCGTCGTCGACGATCAGGGCGCCGGCGCAGCGGAGAGGCTCGGTGGACACCCGTCGACAGTAGCGAGCCGAGGCCGGGTAGGGCGATGCCTGGTGACCAGGGACGCCACCGGCGGGAACGCCGACGGCCCGGCCCCCGCGCGGGGGCCGGGCCGTCGGGCGCGGGTCAGCGGCTCTGCGTGAGCGTCCGCTTGACCGCAATCCGCTTCGTCGGCAGCGGGTTCGGGCTGTCGGGGCCGGTGAAGACCGCCGCGGCCCGCCAGTCGACCCTGTCGACCAGGGGGCCGCTGCGCGTCGTCCAGCCACCCGTCGGCGCCCCGTTGACCCAGCCGGCCGACGAGAGGTTGCCGGTGGTGCGGCTGACCAGGTAGATGCTGGATCCGGAGACGAACATCCCACCGGCGTCGGCGAAGCCGGTCGCGCCGGCCACGGTGAACTTGTCCGCGCCCACGGTGCCGCTGTCCGGGCTGAACCAGCGCCAGAACAGGCCGCTCTGGCCGGTCAGCGTGTAGTAGAGCCGGCCGTTGGTGTAGAACGCGCCGGTCACGTTCGGGAGCTCCGGGTAGAAGTTCACAGTGTTGCCGGCGTACGTCTGGCCCTCCGGCCCGGAGTCGGTCACCACCTTGTCCCACAGCGGGTCGTGGTACGGGTCGACCAGCTTGGGAGTGCCGAAGGTGGTGCCGTCGAAGGTGCGCCGCCACAGCGCGCCGTTCACCCCGTAGAACAGGGTGCCGCCGACCCAGAACGCCCCCCGGACCGCCGACCACGCGGTGCCGTCGGGGCTGGGGACCGTCGCGGAGAGGCTCACCCCGCGGAGGCCGTCGTAGGCCCGGGTGCGCATCGTGTTCGTCGCGCCGGGCCCGGCGAAGTAGACGTTGCCTGTCAGGGTGGTGGTGGCGGTGGAGTGTGGGGCCGCGCCGCCCGTGAGCGGGAAGAACGCGATCCGCTCCCGGCGGTACTGGAAGTTGCCGATCCACTCCTGGTCGGAGCCCAGCCACAGGCCCTGCGGGGTGACCAGCAGCTCGGCCACGCCGTAGCCGCGCGGGTGCCGGCCCGGGTTCCAGGCCAGCGGCAGGCCGCTGAGCGGGTCGAGCGCGGCGATGCTGGGCCGGGCGACGGCACCCGGGAACGCCGAGTTGGTGGCGGAGGTGTTGTTCACCCAGCGGAAGTGGCCGCCGACGTAGACCGCCTGCTCGGTGATGCCGACGGAGAGGAAGGTGTCGCCGCCGCTGTAGTTGACCCAGGTCGGCTGGACGGCCGTGCCGGTGGAGGAGGTCTCCCACCGGGCGACCGCGTCGCAGAGCGTCCCGCTGTACGGGCTGCCGGTGGTGGCGACGACGAAGTACCGGCCGTCCGGCGAGAAGCTGACATCCCGAACGTACGAGTCGAACGCCTTCGCGTTGCAGCGCGGCTCGTAGCGGTTGGTGTTCCAGCCCGAGACCGTCGCCGTGGAGGCGCCGAGGGCGAGCCGGACCACCTGGTCGTGCAGCACCCCGTTGGCCTTCTTGAAGTTGCCGATCACCACGAGCTGGGAGCCGTCGGGCGAGACTGTCAGCTTCTCGGCCCCGACGCCCGCGCTCGCCCCACTAACCCCGTCGTAGTTGTGGTGCTCGGTCAGCGTGGCGGTCAGGTAGTCGTCCACGGCGCCGGTGGTGGCGTTGAGCGAGACGAGGCCCCCACGCGGCTTGGTGGCGGCGGTGGTGAAGATGCCACCCACCAGCAGCCGGTTGCCGACCTTGGCGACGTCGTTGACCAGGCCGTTGAACGCCAGGTTGGGGAAGCTCGCGACCGGGCTGCCGTCGGACAGGTTGACCAGGGCGAGCTTGCGGCGGTTCGTCCCGTTGACGGTGTTGAACTTGCCGGCGAGGTAGACCGTGCCGGCGGTGGGGCCGGCGAGGACGTCCAGCACCTCGTCGTCGACCACCGGGGCGAACGCGGTGTCCACGTTGCCGGTGGCCTTGTCGAAGGCCAGCACGAACTTGCGCGCGATCTTCACGTCCGAGCCGCGGTTCTCCACCCCGGTGAAAGAGCCGCCGACGACGACCTTGCTCCCGGCGTCGTGGATGGCGAAGACGGTGCCGTCCACGATGTCGGGCGTTGGGCCGGACGGGACCGCGCCCACCACGGTGGCGTGGCCGGCGCCGGCGGGCGCGGGGTTGGCGACGAGGGCACCGGTGACGGTGAGTGCGGCGGCGGTCAGGACCGCGAGTGGTCTGCGACTGAGCGCGGGAATACGAGCCACGGGCAACTCCGAATGAACGGCGGAGATAAGGATGCGGATGCCTCCACCCGACCGGCCCGGCCGGTCGGTGATCCTGGTGATCCCCGATCGGGGAGGCGACGACCGGGAACACAAAGTCTCAGCACACGATGGCGCATGCGACGCGTGGCGTCTACCCCGGGGTGCCCGTTGTGTCCGTTACCGGATCGATCGGCCTTCGCTGACCGGGCCGGTCGCACGGGGAGGCGAGGTCACCGGGTACGTGGACCGTGCGCCGGGACCGGCGGGGGCGGTGCGGCGAACCACGGGTCGGCGGTCAGCTCCTGGAACGCGGCCAGCCCCTCCGGGTCCTCGTTGAACGTGCTGTCGTACACGGGCTTCGTGTTCTGCTTCGCGGCGAAGTAGACCACCGCCTTGATCTGCGGGTGCTGCTTGACGTAGCCACGGGCCTCACGCAGCCAGGCGGCCCGCTGGCCGGGCCCGCCCGGGTACGTCACCCCGAACTCGCCGATCATCACCGGCCGGGGGTGCTGGGCGGCGAACGCCATGAAGGTGTCCATCTGCTCGGCGAAGCCGTCGAACTCCTTGCCCGGGTACACGTCGGTGCAGAGCCAGTCGACCTGGTCGTCGCCCGGGTAGTACGCCGCCGCGTTGCGCTTGTCGTCGACGAACCCCTGCACGTGCGGGCACCAGACGAAGGCGGCGTTGGTGGCCCCCACCTCCGTGAAGATTCCCCGGATCCGCTTCCAGGCGGCGACGTAGTCCTCCGGGGAGTGCACGCTCTGGGTCAGGTTGGGGCGGTCCATCTCCCACCGCCAGCGCAGCAGCAGCGGCACCCCGAACTGCTTGATCTTCTCGGCCCGCTGCCGGATCAGCTGGTCGTACACCCCGTCCCGGATGGACCGGGTGTCGGCGCCGGACCAGGAGATCATCTGGAGCTTTCCGGCCGCCTGGAACGCGTGCTCGGTGGGACCGGGGAAGTCGTCCTCCCAGTCGTGGAACATGTGCGCCAGGACGACCTTGCCGCGGGTCTGGTCCGCGAACGCGGTCAGCGCCTCGACCCGGCCCTCCGGGGTCTGCCAGTCCGGCTTCACCCAGGCGCCCAGCCAGGCGCCCTCCCCGGGCAGTTCGGGGCCGCGCCCGGTGGTGCGCAGGCCGTCCGCCGCGCGAGGGCTCGCGGCCGGCGCGGTGCCGGTCGGCCCGGCCGGCGGCGGCACGAAGTCCGGAGCCGCCTCGGAGCACGCCGACACGGCCAGCGCCGACCCGAGCAGGAGTACCACCGCCGTCTGGAACCGCTTCATCGCTGCCGAACCTTCCCCGTGCTGAGGCCACCGGCGCTCCGGTGGTGGACGTTTGGTGGACGGGCCCGCGGCCGGGACCTCAGCGCCGCCGACCCCGGCGTAGCGCCCGCAGCGCGTCGAGCTGGAGCACCCGGCGCAGCCGCCACACCCCGGCGGCGTACCCGGCGGCGCCGAGCACCGCCAGCACGGCCAGCGTGACCGGCCCGGCGTCGACCACCGTGCGGGCCAGCAGCGCCGGCACGCCGAAGCAGGCCACTGCCAGCCCGGCGGCGGCGAGCGTGCCCCGGCCGAACGGGTGCAGCCGGTACGCGTGGTGCAACTGGACCAGCGGCACCAGGTTGGTGATCAGGATGGACGCCGACCAGGCGACCGCCGCCCCCATGATGCCGAAGCGTGGGATGAGCAGCACGTTGAGCACCACGTTGACGACCGTGCCGGCCAGCGCGTTGTAGAACGTCCAGGACGTCCGGCCGGCCATGTTGAGCACCGTGTCGACCATGCCGCAGCCGGTGGCCACCAGCATGCTCAGCGCCAGGAACACGGTCACCCGCTGGCCGGCCGCGTACCCGTCGCCGAACAGGTGCAGCATCGGCTCGGCGAAGACCGCGAAGAGCAGGTACGCCGGCCAGGCCAGCAGCACCAGCCACCCCGTGGCGGCCTGGTAGAGCCGGCCGGCGGCGGCCCGGTCGTCACGGACCAGGTGCTCGGCCAGCCGGTGCTGCACGGCGGTGGACAGCGCCTGCCCGGAGAGCTGCCCGAGGGCCAGGAACCGGGTGGCCGCCGTGTAGAGCGCCGCCTCCGGCAGCCCGCGCAGCGCGCCGAGCAGCACGATGTCGAGCCGCTGCACCGCCATCTGGGCCAGCCCGCTCAGCGCCCGGGGGCCGCTGTAGCGCCAGTACGGCCAGAACTCGTCGCGCAGCGACACCGGCGGGGCCTGCGCGCCCCGCTCGGCCCGCCGGACCAGCCGGGCCAGCCACACGGTGCCGAGCAGCGCGGCGGGCAGGTAGGGCAAAGCCCAGGCCAGCGGCAGGGCGGTGGTGGCGGAGAGGCCGAACAGGGCGACGAGGCCCACCCCGACCAGTTGCAGCCCGGTCCGGCCGAGCCGCTCGACCAGCAGCAACGGGCGCATCTTGCCGAACCCCCGGCAGGCGGCCAGCGCGAAGTCGCAGAGCGCGGCCACCGGCACGAAGACCAGCAGCAACCGCAGCGCCCGTACCGCCCCGGGCACCGGCTCGTCGAAGGTCAGCGCCACGATCCGCGGGGCGGCCCACCAGCCGGCCAGCGCGATCAGCGTGCCGAACAGCACCACCGGCAGCAGCCCGACCAGCACCGACGCGCGGATGCGCTCCGGCTGACCGAGGGTGCGGTAGCGGCTGAGGAAGTAGACCGAGCCGACGCCGGTGCCCAGCCGGGCCGCCGCGTACGCGATCATGAAGGCGCTGGTGGCGGCGAAGAAGAGGCCCGCGTCCGCCATGGACCAGGCCCGGGTGACGACGATGTTCAGGCCGAATCCGGCGACCGCCGCGACGGCCACCCCGAGCAGGTTCGCCACCCCGTGCCGGGCCGCCCCGCCCAGCTCGCCGGCCGGGGGCCGGGTCGGCGCTACCGTCGCCACGACGGCACGCGTCCCCACCAGGCACTCAACCGCTCGTCGTACGGGGCGAAGTGCTCCTCCAGCCGGGCCCGCAGCGCCGGGTCCATGGGCGAGCGGGACCGGGCGTTGTGCTTGCCGAACGAGATCTCCGCCCAGTGCGGCAGGCCGAGGAAGTCGCAGACCGCGTCGAACGCCGGCCGGGCGTCGGCGAAGAAGTCGTCCGCGTCGACCACGTGCAGCCGGTCCCGGCCGAAGATCGACTCCAGTCGTTCGAGCTGCTCGACGTAGCGCCCCCGGGTCAGGTAGGCGTTGTGCTGGTAGTGGTTGCTGTGCGCGGTCGGGTCGGCGAGCAGCCGCTCCCGCTCCCCGGCGATCCGCTCCTCCTCCAACTCCAGGGCGCGCTCGAAGCCCTCCGACTCGAAGCCCCGCGCCGCCTCGTGCGAGTGCGCCGAGTACGCCCGCTCCACCGGGTCGCGCAGCAGCACCAGCAGCCGCACGTCCGGCAGGTCCCGCGCGATCCGCTCGCCGGCCAGCGGGTGGAACATGTAGTACGGGCTCGACTCGCCGGTCACCCCGCGCACCCCGGCCCGCTCCCGGACCGCCTCGGCCTGGCGCACCGTCGGGAAGTGCCCCAGGTACCAGTCCATCCCCCGGTCGTAGCCGGTGTCGAAGTAGTGCACGCCCTTGTGGTAGTTCGCCGGCAGCACCGCCGGGTGCTGCGAGAGGGTCTTGAACAGCGACGTCGTGCCGCACCTCTGGGCGCCCACGATGAGGAAGTCGGGGGCGAGCCTCGACCCGGCGGTCCACCGGCCGTACGTCCGGCTCACCGACCGCACCGCGCGCCGCGCCTGTGCCTTTACCAGCGTCACTTCGCCACTCCTCCCGCGCCCGGCCGACCGGCCAGATGATCCTCCACCGCCGGCAACAGCCAGGCGGCCACGTGTCCCAGCCGGGCGCCCGCCTCGGCCTGCCGGTCGCGCAGGTACCGCGCGGCCAGCTCGACCAGGTAGAGCACCGCGACCAGATCGGCCACCCCGGCCGGCTGCCCGAACTCCGCCAGCGCCCCGGCCGCGTCGGCGATCAGCCGCCCGGCCGCCGCGCGTGGCTCCACGCCGGCCCGGGTGATCGCCGTCTGCACCCGACGGTGCAGGGCGTCGAAGCCGACCGGCACGTCGTCGGCGAACCGCTCCCAGTCCCAGACCAGCACCCGGCCGTCGGCCAGGGCCGCGCTGTTGCCGCCGTTCCAGTCGCCGTGCCAGGCGCCGAGGTCGAGCACCGGGTCGGCGCGGCGGACCTCGGCCAGCACGGCGCTCAGCCGGGCAGCCTCCGGCCGGTCGCCGAGCGCCGCCAGCTCGCCGACGAGCCGCCGGGCATGGGCGCTGTCGGCGTACGACCGGCGGTTGACGCCGGCGCAGCGGCTCACCGCGACCATGGCGGCCCGCTCCGCCTCGGCGGCCCGAGCGGGGGCGGCCCGGGGCAGGCCCACCGGCAGGGCGCTCTGCACCAGCAGGGCGTGCCCGCCCCAGGTGCCGTGGTGCAGCACCTCGGCCACCGCGATTCCGGGCAGGTCGAGCGTCGCCAGCCGGCTTAGCGCCGCCGCCTCGGCGTCGACCAGGGCCCGGGTGAGCGGGTCGACGCCGAGCTTGGCGTACCCGATCGGGTCGCCGGCGGCGTCGAGGAGCTGGACCACCGGCTTGCGGTTGGCCCGGGCCGGACCGATGTGGATGCTCAGCAGCGCCGGCCGGCCCAGCACGGCGGCGAGGTGCGCGTCGAGCGCGTCGGCGGCGGCGTCGACCACCAGCCGGTCCCGGAACGCGAGCCGGCCCAGCCCGGTGCGGAACGCCGCAGCCAGCACCGCGCGGCGCAGCCGGGCCTTCGCCCCCTGCGCCTCGGTGGAGTGCCGGACCGCGCCCGCCGCCGCCCGCCGGGAGCCGGCCGGTACCAGCAGCCGGGGTCGCGCGGCCGACGGCACCACCGCGAACCCGGCCCGGCCGCCGCGCCGCAGCGCCGGTCTGGCCGGCGCCGGCCAGACCACGCCGGCCAGCTCAGGCAGGTACGCGCCGCGCGCGTCCGCGCCCGGGGGTGGGGTGAGCATCAGTGGGACCGCCGTTCCGGCCACGCGCGCGGGCCAGTTGTCTCCAGTGCGGCGAGCCGGGCCTCGCGGCGCAGTTCGCGCAGGTGCAGGTCGTTGCGGGCGAGCAGCGCCACGCTGATCAGCCCGTACGCCAGGGTGGTGTTCAGCGAGCCGTAGAGGAACTGGAAGAACAGCATCAGGATCAGCACCAGGCTGCCGGCGATGCCGATCGGGGTGTGGTCGTGCCGGAACCGCCACAGGCACCAGAGGAAGAACGCGCTGTAGCAGAACGCGCCCACCCACCCCTGGCCGGTCAGCAGGTTCCACAGCTGTCCGTTGCTGCCCAGCTCCCGGTTGCCGCACTGCTTGCAGTCGGCCGACTTGCCGATCGCGATGGACCGGTTGCTGCCGATCAGCGCCCGGTTGCCGCCGTAGCCGAGCACCGGCGAGTGGTTCGCCGCCACCACCGCCCCGTTGGACAGGGTGGACCGGATGTCGTCGCTGTGCCCGTTGGCCATTCGCTCGTTGAGCAGGGTGCCCAACGGCGAGGCGAGCACCGCCACCCCGACCAGGCCGGTGGCCAGCGCCAACCCGACCAGGACGACGATCCGGCCGCGCAGCGCCATCCGCACCGCCACGTACACCGCGCCGACCACCAGGCCGATCCACAGCCCCCGGTTGAGCGAGTAGACGATCGGGAAGATGGCGGCGGCCACCACCAGATACCCGGTGAGCCTGCGCGGCCCCCGGCCGAGGACCACCCAGCCGACGATGAACCAGATCAGCAGGATGGCCATGTTCTCGCCCCAGGTGTTGGTGTACTCGAAGGGGGCGGCCGGGCGGGGCGAACTGGCTTCCCCGGCGAGCACCTCCTGCACCTGGGCGACCTCGACGTGCATCAGCCGGTTGACGAACGGTTCCTTGGCGATGGCGGCGGGGAGGATGTAGTTCAGCGGCGCGACGAACTTGAGCTGGGGAAACAGTGCGCCTACGTACCCACCGATGACGGTGATCACGGCCATGAAGCCGAACAGCTTCACCAGCCGCTTGCGAGGCAGCTCGCGCTCGCTGAGGTTGAGCACGTACAGCATCGTCACGGTCAGCGCGGTGTAGTTCATCACCCGGATGCCCCAGCCGATGTACCGGCCGGACCCGCTCGGGGCGAGCGTGTCGGGCGCGGTGATGCCGAGCATCAGCCCGGACAGCACCACCCAGGCCAGTAGGATCAGCCAGATCCCGAAGCCCGGCGGCACCTTGACGTTGCCGCGCCGGTAGAGCTGGAAGGCCATCGGGACGGCCAGGATGGCGAAGATGAACGAGGGCAGGCCGAGGGCCCACCACAGCGGGTAGAGCACGAAGAGTGCGGTCACCGGCCAGGAGGCGGGCAGCCGCAGCGACCAGCGGCGGGTCGTGCCGACCGGCGGGCTATCCGGCGGGTCGGCCGGACGGCGTCCGGCCCGTGCCGGCTCCGGCCCGGAGGTGGGCCGGAGCGGGGCGGCCGTGGTCATGTCACGCTGACCTTGGCGGTCTTCGGGGCGTAGATCACCCAGGCCGGGCCGGGCTGCGGGCGGACCTGGTAGCCGGCCGTGTCGGTGACGTTGCAGACCATCTTCTGCCCGGGCTTGCTCCACTGCGCCTTCGCGCTGGACGGCCCGGACACCACTACCGCGGCCCCGGACCCGTACACGTTCGCCCCGGGCAGCGAGCGGGGGCTGGGCTTGCGGACGTCGATGGTGCGGTACTCCATCGTCAGCACGACCACCGCGGCGACGCTCACCGTGGCCTTGCCGACCCGGCCGCGCCACGACGAGCTGGCCGCGTCGTACGCCCAGGTCTGGGCGGGGTGGCCGGGCGCGGTGACGGTCAGCCGGCCGGCTGGGGTGACGTCCTGGCTGGCCAGCGGGGTCCCCGGGGCGGCGTGGTCGAAGACGCGGGTCGGCGCGGCGCCGCCCTTCGGGGCCGCCTGCCGCAGCGCGGCGACGGACGCCTGGCCGGACGGGAACGCGGCCGAGCGTTGCGCCGGGGTCACCCCCGGCAGGTCCGCCGCCTCGAACTGGCGGAGGAACCCGGTGGGCCCGCCGGCGTAGCCGACGAACGGGTGCAGCACGCCGACCGTGCGGATGTCCACCGGCCGGATCTCGGCGACCGGCCCCACCCGGGCGGCGTCCCGGGACTGGTAGACCGCGGTCAGGTGCAGGCTCTCCGACTCGGCGAACTCCTGGTAGACCAGGTCGGCCTCGGCCAGCCCGGCCGGGCTGGTGCCGGCGGTCACCCGCAGCGGCACCACCACGGCCTGGCGGGCGGCCGTCGCCGCCGCGACCGGCTTTCCGGACAGCGGCGCGGCCGGCAGGCTCGGGGTGGGGCTGGGCCGGGGCGCCGGGGAACCCGGGTCCACCACGTTCGTCGCGCCGGGCGCCTGCTCCTCGGCGCAGCCGGCGACGAGCACGGCGACGAGCACGGCCGCGAGTGTCGTGCCCAGCGCTCGCCGGCGGTTCACTCCCGGTCCTCGGCCATCGAGTACCGGCCGGGGTCGGGGCCGTCGTTGTCCCGGGCGGAGCGGTAGACGGTGGACTTGCCCGTCGGCTTCTGCTGGTTCACCGGCCCGGGCGGAGAAGCCTGCATCGGCGGCGGGACCGGGGCCGGCTTGGACACGCCGGTCGGGGCGGGGGCCGGCTTTGCGGCGGTGTCCCGGGCGCCCGCGCCGGCGCGGGGCAGGATCATCGTGGACTCAAGGTTCGGCATGCCCGGCCGACCCCGCCCGGCGGGCGTCGGCCGCGGGCGGGGCGACGGCGGGCCCTCCCGGCGGGCCGGCGGGGCCGGCCGCACCGCTGGGCCCCGGTCGGCCAGCCGGGGGGTCAGCACCGCGCCGAGGACCGGCGCGTCGACCTGCTCGAACTGCCGCATCGCGGCGGTGATCTCGCTGCTGCGGGTCTGCCCGCCCTCGACCACCAGGATCACGCCGTCCACGTGCCGGGCCAGTGCCTGCGCCTCGACCGCCGCCGTCGGCTGGGCCGTCTCGATCAGCACGTGGTCGAAGCGGGCGGCCAGCTCGGCGAGGATCTCCAGCATGGTGGCGACGGGCAGCTCCACCTCGGTGTCGAGGTTGCCCGGGAACAGCACCCGGAGCTGGTTCAGGCCGGGGGCCGGGGTCAGCGCGGTGAGCGCCGAGACGTCGTGGCGCAGCACGTCGGCGAGGGTGTGCCGGGGCTGGATCCCGCCGAGCATCCCGGCCAGCGGGGAGTCCGGCTTGGTGGTGACCACCGCGACCTGGGCCCCGGTGCGGGCGTACGCCGCGGCGAGGTTGCCGACGACGAAGCCGGCGGCCGGGCCGGGGGAGGTGTCGGTGAGCAGCAGCAGACGGCCCCGCCCGGGCCGGGATTCGGGCATGGTGGACTGCAGCACGTTGCGCAGCCGGCCGAGTTCCCGGGAGACCTCGTGGGCCGCCGGCAGGACGGTCAGCCCGGTCGGACGGGGAGGCAGCTCCAGCAGCATCGGCAGGCCGAGCCGGTCGGCCACGTCCCGGCCGCGCCGGACCCGGGTGTCCAGCCGGTCCAGCACCAGGGCGACCACGATGCCGAAGAGCAGCCCGGCGCCGAGACCGCTGGCCAGGTTGAGGGTGGTGTTCGGGGAGCTGGGTTTCCGGGGCAGCGCCGCGTCGGAGATGATCTCGCCGGGGTCGAGCGCGATGCTCAGCAGCGGGCTCAGCCGGCTGTTGAGGCTGGCGAGCTGGTTGGTCAGCACGTTCCGGTCGGCCTCGGCGCGGGCCCGCTCGGCCGAGTTGGACGGCGTCCCGGCGATCTTCCCGGCGACCGCGGCGAGCTGCTTGTTGGTCTCGGTGATCTGCTGTTTGAGCGCGGTCGTCTCGTTCTCCAGCGACCGGGTGGCGGTGGCCAGCCGCAGGTCCAGGTACGCCTGGGCGAAGGCGTGTGACCCGGCCTGCGCCGCCTCGGGGCTCTGCGCCTCGTACACGATCTGGAGCACCTGGCTGTTCGGCGGCACGGTTACCGACAGTGAGCGGACCAGGTCCTCCGGCGGGATGGTCGTCTTCAGCAGCGCCCGGGCCCGTTCGGCCACCACCAGGGAGCGGACCACCTGGGCCTCGGTGTCCAGGTTGACCTTGGCGCCCGGGTTGGCGTCCTGGCCGACCTGGCGGACCAGCAGCGACGTCGTCGAGACGTACGTGCGGGTCTGCACCTGGCTGACCAGCATGCCGGCGCCCGCGCCCAGCAGCGCGGCCACCACGAGGATCCACCACCGGCGGCGCAGCCACTCGAGGTAGGTCATCAGCGTGGGGCCGTCTGAGTCGCGCAGATCGGTGTGGTGAGGCGAGGGCATCGGGCTGTGTCGCTTCCTTTGGACCGGGACCGGCCAGTCGGCCGTGGCGGGCGGCACCACGGCGGAACCATGAGTCTCCCTGATCCGGCCGGTGAGGGGAAGCCGACGAAGGTGCGCTTCTCAGCGGCCGGGTGCGGGAGGCAGGATAGGCGGGTGCGGTTTTGCTACCACATCCAGAGCCACAGGTCCCCCGAGCAGATGAACCGGCTGGTCCATGCCGTGAAACGGTACAGCCCGGACAGCGTGGTGCACATCAGCCACGACGTCAACGGCCCACCGCTCGACCTCACCGAGCTGCGCTCGCTGCCCGACGTCGTCGTGCAGACGCACGAGGGCGGCTACGGTGATTTCAGTCATGTGGACCGCTACATGGCTGCCGTGGACTGGCTGAACGACGAGGGGGTGCGGGTCGACTGGCTGGTGAACATCACCGGTCAGGACTACCCCCTGCGACCGCTCGGCGAGTGCGAGGCGGAGCTGGTCGACTCGGGCGCGGACGGGTTCATGGAGTACTGGGACGCGTTCGGCCCGGACAGCCACTGGCCGAGCAGCCGGGTCCGGTCCCGTTACCACTTCCAGCACCGCCGGCTGCTCCCGCTCACCCCCCGGGGCAAGAAGCTGCTCCGCCCGATCCAGGCGGTCAACCGGATGCAGCCGCTGGTCCGGGTGCACGTGTCGTACGGGCTGGCGGTGGGCCGCCGGGCCCGCACCCCGTTCGGGCCCGACCTGCGCCTGCACGGCGGGTCGGCGTTCGCCTCGCTGAGCTGGCCCGTGGTGGCGTACCTGCGGGAGTACTTCGACCGGCGGCCGGACGTGGTGTCGTACTTCCGACGCTGCCTCTCCCCGGTGGAGGCCGTCTTCCAGACCATCGTGTGCAGCCCTGGGCGGTTCAACCTGGTGTCGGACTGTAAGCGGTACTTCGACTTCCGGGGCAGCACCTTCAACCACCCGAAGTCGCTGACCGCCGAGGACCTGCCCCGGGCGCTGGCCAGCGGGGCGCACTTCGCCCGCAAGTTCGACTACGAGCGCGCCCCGGAGCTGCTGGACACCCTGGACGCCCACCTGGCCGCCGCCCGCCCCTGAGCCGACCGCCGCTCGTCGACCCCCCGGCCCCGTGCGGGGTCGACGGCAGTCGGGGCGGGGTGCGGCGGGCGGGTCAGCGGTAGTCGTAGCGGCGGCGCAGCGGCCAGGTCAGCGCGCCGACCAGCCGGCGGTGACCCGGGGCGTACTCCCGGCGCCACTTCTCGTCCAGCGCCAGGGTGATCGGGCCGCTGCGCATCCGGATCCGGCCACCGGCGACCGCATGCGATCCGGCCTGCTCGAACTCGTTGTCCCGCAGGAACTCCAGCGGGTCCACGACGCCGGTCACGTCGGCCGTGAGCGCGGCGATCCGGCCCAGCTCGGCGCGCGGGTCGCGGACCAGGTCCTCGTACCGGACGGTCACCCGGGGAACGCCGCGCCGGGCCAGCGCGGCCACCATCGCGTTCACGGTGACCCAGCGCCGGGCGGTCAGCCGGGCCGACCGCTGGTTCATCCGGCCCTTGGCCGAGGTGCCCTCGGGCAGCTCGACCACCTGGCTCCAGGAGTACGCCACCCCGCGCGGGTCGCGCAGCACGTGCACCAGCCGCAGGTCGATCTGCGGGGCCCGGGCCAGGATGTACGCCAGCGAGGGGCGCTTGGTCGAGTCGACCACCACCTTCGCCCCGGACACCTCGGCCACCGCCCGGTAGAGCTTCGTCAGCAGCTCGGTGTAGCGGTCCAGGTCCCGCTGGAACGCCGGGGACATCCGGGAGTTCACGATCAGCGGCAGCTTGCCGGTGGCGTCGACCCGGCGTTGCAACGCCCGCACGTCGGCCACGTCGACCTGGGTCCACCCGCCGTACGCCCGCCGGCCGACCTCGCCCCAGAACGGGCAGGCGTCGAAGTGCTCCCCGCAGGCGCAGCGGAAGTTCCGCTCGACGCCGGACTGCCACAGGTAGAACAGCTCGCCGACGTCGCAGTGCCCGACGAACTGGCCGAGCATCAGGTCGAGCAGGGTCGAGCCACTGCGCGGCATCCCGCAGACGTACAGAACGGTGACCGGCTCGGGGACCGCCCGCGTGCCGCCGCCCCGCGCCGCCTCGGCCGTGTCGGTCATCCGCCATCCTCTCGCCCGGGTTGCTGTCAGCAGGCAGTCTAGGCACGGGACGGCGGAGTGAGGCACTGGCGGAAGGGCCGTAGCCAACCATCCGACAGGTCCGATGATGGTGAGAGCCACTTATGTTTCCGGTCGGGTGGCCGATACATTGTTGCGGCGCCGCGCCGTCCGGTCGACCGCCCCTGTTGGGCGTGTCCCGGGGTGCGGCCGGGGCCGTGGGAGGCGGGTGACGTGGAGTCTGGTGAAGTCATGCTCGTCGGATCCAGCGGCGGGCACCTCGCCCAGCTGGTGGCGCTGCAACCGTGGTACCGCGACCGGGCCCACTCCTGGGTCACGTTCGACACCCCGGACGCCCGGTCGCTGCTCGACGGCGAGGACGTGGTCTGGGCACACCACCCGACCACCCGCAACGTGAAGAACCTGGCCCGCAACATGTGGCTCGCCGTCCGGGTGTTCCGCGGGCGGGACGTCGCCGCGGTGGTCACCACCGGCGCCGGGGTCGCCGTGCCGTTCGTGGTGGTGGCCCGGCTGCGCCGCATCCCCACCGTCTACATCGAGGTGTACGACCGGATCGACACCGCGACGCTGTCGGCCCGGCTGTGCCGGCCGTTCCTCTCCGCGATGCTCGTGCAGTGGGAGGAGCAGCGCCGGCTCTACCCGAAGGCGACCGTGGTGGGGAACCTGCTGTGAGCTCGCCGATCCCCCGCCAGCGCACCAACTCCCCGGCCCGGCGCACCGTGCTGGCCATGGTCGGCACCGACGTGCACCGGTTCGACCGGCTGGTCGAGTGGCTGGAGCGCTGGCACGCCGGCCGCGACGCCCTCGCCCCCGAGGTCCGCCTCGTCGTCCAGCACGGGCGCAGCCGCGCGCCCCGGCTGGCCGACGCGGCCCCGTTCTTGGCCCATGACGAGCTCCAGCGGGCGATGACCGAGGCCGACCTGGTGGTCTGCCACGGCGGGCCGGCCACCATCACCGAGGCACGCCGGCACGGGCACCTGCCGATCGTGGTGCCCCGGGACCCGACCCGGGACGAGCACGTCGACGACCACCAGCAGCTCTTCTCCCGCCGACTCGGCGCGGCCGGGATGGTCCGGCTGGCCGAGTCCGAGGCCGACCTGGTCGCGGCCCTGGACCGGGGGGTGGCCGACCCGAGAACGTACGCGCTGTCGGCCGACCCGGGCCGGCCCGATCCCCGGGTCGCCGCCGCCACGGCGGTGGGTCGGATCGTCGAGGATCTGGTCCGGACCAGCCGGGAGCCGGGGCGGCGCAGGTGGTGGCGGTGAGCGCCCGGGTGCTGTTCGTCGGCGGCCTCGGCCGCAGCGGCTCCACGCTGCTGGAGCTGATCCTCGCCCAGCACCCCGACGTCTGCGCCGTCGGCGAGGTGGTCCACCTGTGGGAGCGGGCCCTCGGCGGCGACGAGCGGTGCGGCTGCGGGGAGCGGTTCACCGCCTGCGACTTCTGGCAACGGGTCGGCGAGCACGCGTTCGGTGGCTGGTCGGCCGTCGACCGCGACGACGTGCTCAGGCTCAAGGCCACCGTCGACCGGACCCGGCACATCCCCCGGCTGGCCAGGGGCGACCTGCCCGCCGCCGAGCTGGCACAGGTGCGCCGCTACGCCGACCTCTACACCCGGATCTACGCCGCCGCGATGGCGGTGACCGGGGCGCAGCTCGTGGTGGACTCCAGCAAGCACGCCTCGACGGCGTTCGCGCTGCGCTGGGCCGACGACCTCGACCTGCGGGTGTTGCACCTGGTCCGGGACAGCCGGGCGGTGGCGTACTCGTGGGCGAAGCAGGTGCGCCGGCCCGAGGTGGTGGACTCCGAGGCGTACATGCCGACCTTCTCGCCGTTCACGGTGAGCAAGCTGTGGACGGCGCAGAACGCCGCGTTCCACCTGCTCGCCACCCGGGCGCCGGTGATCCGGCTGCGCTACGAGGACTTCACCGCCGACCCGCGCGGCACCGTCGCCCGGGTCCGCCGCTTCGCCGGCCTGGCGGACACCCCGGACGCGCTGCGGGTGCTCGACCCGACGCCCACGCCGCTGGTCCGGGCGCACAGCATCGCCGGCAACCCGCTGCGGTTCAACGCGGGGCCGCTGCGGGTCCGTCAGGACGATGCCTGGCGCACGGCCCTGCCCTCGCGCAGCCGGGCGGTGGTGAGCGTCGCGACGCTGCCGCTGCGGCTGCGGTACGGATACGTCGGCCTCGGCCGCCCGGGCTCCACGGAGGCACCATGACCGAGTCGTTGAACGCACACCCGTCGGTGACTGCGGTGGTCCCCACCCGGGACCGCCCCGAGCTGCTGCGCAAGGCCCTCGACGCGATCCTCGGCCAGGACCACCCGGGCCCGGTCGACGTGGTGGTCGTCTACGACCAGTCCGAGCCGGACCGCTCGCTGGCCGACGACCCCCGGGTCACGGTGCTGGTCAACGAGCGCACCCCGGGCCTGGCCGGCGCCCGTAACACCGGCATCCTGGCCGCCACGGGCGACCTGGTGGCGTTCTGTGACGACGACGACGAGTGGCTGGCCGGCAAGCTCGCCGCGCAGGTGGCCGCGCTGTGCGCCGCCCCGGACGGGGCGTTCGTGAGCTGTGGCATCCGGGTCGACTACGACGGCCGTCCCCCGGTCGACCGGGTGCTCTCGGTGGACCGGGTGCCGCTGGCCGCCCTGCTGCGGGACCGGCACACCGAGCTGCACCCGTCGACGTTCCTGATCCGCCGGGACGCGCTGCTCGACGGGATCGGGCTGGTCGACGAGGAGATCCCGGGCAGCTACGCGGAGGACTACGAGTTCCTGCTCCGGGCCGCCCGGCATGCCCCGCTGGTGAACGTCGTCGAGCCGTACGTGACGGTGCGATGGCACAAGCAGTCGTACTTCGCCCAGCGCTGGGAGACCATCGCCACGGCGTTGCAGTGGCTGCTCGGCCGGTACCCGGAGTTCGCCACCGTGCCGGCCGGCGAGGCCAGGGTCAGCGGGCAGATCGCCTTCGCCCAGGCGGCGATGGGCAACCGGGGCGAGGCGGTCCGCTGGGCCCGGCGAACGCTGTCCCGAAACCCCCGGGAGCCGCGCGCGTACCTGGCCCTCGCCGTGGCCAGCCGGGCCGTCGACCCCGACCGCGTCCTGCGTACGCTGCACAAACGCGGCCGGGGGATCTGAGCGTCAGGAGGCGGCGCACCAGGCCCGCCACGCGTCCCGGCTCGGCGTGTCGGTGAGCCGGAAGTCGCCGCCGGCGACCTGGTAGTCGTAGTAGGCCACCCACAGCGGGCGCTGGTCGTCGAGGTACCGGCTCATCGCCCGGATCCAGCCGGCCCGCCCGGTGCCGCTGTCCCCGGAGATCCGGACGCTGCCGGTCTCGGCGAGCCCCCACGGCTTTCCCAGCGCCTTCGACTTGGCGATCATCGGGGTGAAGACCTGCGCCGGGTCGGTGTACCGGTTGAACTTGCCGCCGCTGTTGTAGCAGTCCCAGCCGAGCACGTCGATCGCGTCGCCGCCCGGCCAGTAGTCCTCGAAGGTGCGGTGCGAGCTCGGGTTGAGCGTCCAGCACATCAGGATCAGGGTGGCCCGCAGCCGGGCGTTGCCGGCCCGGTCGGCGAGGCCGGCGAGCCGCTGCCACGCGGCCCGGTACTGCGCGGCGGTGTACGAGCCCCGGGCGATGTCGTCCTCCGGCTCGTGGAAGTACGACCAGTAGACGTCCAGGTTGTGGGGGACGGAGCGGAACCAGGCGGCGAGCCGGGAGTCGTGCCGGCCGGCGGCCACCTCGCCGGGCGGTGCCTTGAAGGAGACCACCACGGTCCGGTCGGCGGCGTCGGCGCGGCTGCCGGACCAGGCCGGCGGCAGGCCGGGGTAGAAGACCCGGACCATGCGCAGCGGGCCGTAGCTGCGGTCGGACCGGGCCAGCCCGGCGGCGAAGCTCTCCCCGCTCTGAAGGTGGATGCTCGCCCCCGGGAGGGTGTTCCGGCCGCCCGGGAACCCGCCGGACTCCGTCCCGCCGCTGACGCCCGGGCTCGGCGAGGCGGCTCTCGGGCTGCTGCCGAAGCCCTCGTTCCCGCCCGGCGTCGGCCGGGCGCCGGGGGCGGCCGGGCCGAGGCCGGCGCCCTCGGACGCGGCGTCGGTGACCGTCGGGGCCGGCCGCCCGGGCAGGTCCCCGTTGGTGGCCAGGGCGACCGTGGTGCCCAGCGCCACCGCGCCGGCGGCCACCGGGAGCAGCAGCCACCGGCTGAGCCGGCGGCGCGGGCCGCCGGGTTCGGTCGGGGCAGCGGGCAGGACGGGTGCGGTGGTGGGGCCGGGGCTCATGACCCTCCTCGGGTCGGCGGTGTCGATGGGACCGGGCGGGGGCACCACGACCGCGCCCGCCGGGCGGCGGCGGTTCCGCCGGTCAAAGGTGACGGTCGATGGCCGCCAGCAGGGACTCGGCGTGTTCCGGGCGGCAGACCAGCAGGTCGGGCAGGCGCGGGTCGTCCCGGTTGTAGCGCAGCGGCGAGCCGTCGATCCGGGACGTGTGCATGCCGGCACCCAGGGCGACCGCGACCGGGGCCGCCGAGTCCCACTCGTACTGGCCCCCGGCGTGCACGTACGCGTCGACCTCGCCGGTCACTACCGCGCAGACCTTCACCCCGGCCGAGCCCATCGGCACCGCCCGGGCGCCGATGCCCTCGACCAGTTCGCCCACGAACGCGGGCGGCCGGCTGCGGCTCACCGCGATCCGCAGCGGCCCGGCCACGGCGGCCACGGCGGGCTCGGCGGTGCCCAGGACCAGCGGCGTGCCGTCCGGCGCGGTACGGGCCGGCATGCCGACCGCGCCGGCCACCAGCGCGCCGTCCGGGCCGGCCGAGCGCTGCCAGAGCGCCACGTGCACCGCCCAGTCGTCGCGCCCGGACTCGGAGAACTCGCGGGTGCCGTCGAGCGGGTCGATGATCCACACCCGGTCCGCCTCCAGCCGTGCGGGACGGGCCCCGGCGGCCGGGTCGCCCGCCCAGGCGCGCCGGCTGTCGGCCTGCTCCTCGGAGAGCACCGCATCGGCGGGCCGCCACCGGGCCAGGGCGGTCGACATCAGGTCGTGGGAGACCTTGTCGCCGGCGTCCTTGAGCGCCGCCGGGTCGGCGAAGCCCTGCTCCGCGCGCAGCGCGGTCAGCGCCCTGCCGGCCGCGCCGGCCAGCCACTGTGCGAAGGCCTGGTCGTCGAGCCGACCCGTACCGTCCTCGGTCACGTGAATCTCACCACTCCTCCGGTGCCGGTGCCGGTGCCGTCCGTCGGCACCGCGCGGACGCCCATCCTTCGGCGGTCGCGGGGACGCGGCCAGGGACCGGTCCGATAATCGACACCTGAGTGTCGCGCACCTCCGGCCGCTTCCGCGTCGGCCGTTCCGCCGTCCGTCCGTTGCCCGCATGTTGAACTTGGCGTGTATGCCGGTCGGACCGCCGGGGCCAGGCCCTAGGCTCGTCCGCATGACCGCCGAGCAGCTGATCTCCTTCGCCCGTGGGGCTCCCTCGCTGGACATCGTCGATGTCGAGGGGCTCAAGGCCGCCGCCGTCCGCGCCTTTGACGCCGACCCTGCCGGGGTCACGGCCTACGGCACCTCCGTCGGCTACCCGCCCCTGCGGAAGTGGATCGCCGAGAAGCACGGCGTCGAGGCCGACCAGGTGCTGGTGACCAACGGTTCGCTCCAGGCCGACGCGTTCCTGTTCGACCACCTGGTCCGCCCCGGCGACGCGGTGGTGGTCGAGCGCCCGACGTACGACCGGACGCTGCTCAACCTCCAGCGGATGGGCGGCGAGATCCACGGCGTGACGATCCAGCCGGACGGCCTGGACATCGCCGAGCTGCGCAAGCTGCTGGAGTCCGGGGTCCGCCCGAAGCTCGCGCACGTCATCCCGAACTACCAGAACCCGGCCGGGGTCACCCTGTCGCTGGAGAAGCGGCGGGAGCTGCTCGACCTGGCGGCCGAGCACGGCTTCATCATCTTCGAGGACGACCCGTACGCCGACATCCGGTTCCGGGGCGAGCCGCTGCCGTCGATGCTCTCGATGGACACCCGGGGCGTGGTGGTGCACGCCTCCAGCTTCACCAAGACGGTCTGCCCGGGGGTGCGGGTCGGCTACCTGATCGGGGCGGCGGACCTGATCGCCGACATCGCGAAGAAGGCGACCAGCCTCTACATCTCGCCCGGCATGGTGTCCGAGGCGATCGTGCACCAGTTCTGCGTCTCCGGCGACATCACCCGCTCGATCGAGACGGTCAGCACCGCGCTGGGCGAGCGGGCCGGGGTGCTCGCCGAGTCGCTGCGCCGGCACCTTCCCGAGGCGCGGTTCGTGGAGCCGGACGGCGGTTACTTCCTCTGGGTGGAGCTGCCGGAGGACGTGCTGGTGGACCGGCTCGCCCCGGCGGCGGCCGAGCGGGGCGTGGCGGTGGTCAAGGGTAGCGACTTCGTGCTCGACGGCGGGCAGCACGCGCTGCGGCTGGCGTTCTCGGCGGTCACTGCGGATCAGATCGACGAGGGTGTTCGTCGTCTCGCGGAGGCGGTGGCGGCCGTCCGAGGCTGACCTTCTGTCAAATTCCTGACAGAAGGGCGGTGCTGGCCGGGTCGGGTCTCCCGCCCGGCCGGTTCGCGGCCCACAATGCTGCGAGCACCACTCACGTCGCCCGGCCGACCTGCCCCGATGCGGGCCTCGGCCACCCGACCGGTGGTGCGCGCAGCACAACCCCCGCCCCCAAGGGCGCCGGGTGGGCCGTGCCGTCCCTCACCCCCCTGACGCGGCACGGCCCGCCCCGGCGCCGTCCCCACTCCGCGCGCCCGGGGACAGCCGCCCGACTCCGCGCCCGGGGCACCTGGCGGCCACCCGCTGAGGCGGCGGCCGACGCCGGCCGGTCCGCGCCGGGCGCGGGCGTACCCTGCAACCCGCGACGGCATGCGGCTGCCGCGACAGCGTGGGGAGGGGGTCGCCATGTCAGACCGGGCGGAGCGGAGCCGGGCCACGTCGCCGGACGGCGGGCGGGCGATCAAGCCACGGGCCTGGGCCCCGGTGCGGGCGATGACCCGGATCCTCAACGCCGACGACAGCCAGCGAGCCCCCGAGCCGGTCGGGCCGGGGCGCAGCGCGGTGATGGACTGCGGGCTCTACGTCGACGGCAGGCGGCAGCCCGGTGAGCGGCACTACGCGGAGGCGCTGGCCACGGCCCGCCGCGAGCGCGGGTTCGTCTGGGTCGGCCTGCACGAGCCCGACCTGGCCGAGATGTCCGCGATCGCCGATACCTTCGGCCTGCACGAGCTGGCCGTCGAGGACGCGGTCAAGGCCCAGCAGCGGCCCAAGCTCGAACGCTTCGGCGAGGTCACCTTCCTGGTGCTGCGCACCGCCCGGTACTGCGAGCACGACGAGCTGACCGAGAACTCGGAGGTCGTCGAGACCGGGCAGGTGATGCTGTTCATCGGCCCGAACTTCGTGATCAGCGTCCGACACGGGGACGCCTGCCGGCTCGCTCCGGTCCGCGCCGACCTGGAGGCCAGGCACGAGCTGCTGGAGCACGGCCCCTGGGCCGTCGCGTACGCGATCACCGACCGGGTGGTCGACCTCTACCTGGAGGTGGCCGACCGGTTGGAGGACGACCTGGACGTGCTGGAGGCCGACGTCTTCGACCGGCAGAGCAGCGGCCGGATCCAGCGGATCTACCAGATGAAGCGGGAGCTGGTCGAGTTCAAGCGGGCGGTGGCGCCGCTGCAACGGCCGTTGATGACCCTCACCGCCCAGGTCAACCGGGAGGTCCCGCAGGAGGTGCGGCGCTACTTCCGGGACGTGCAGGACCACCTGAGCCGCACCGTCGAACAGGTCAACTCGTACGACGACCTGCTCAACTCGATCCTCCAGGCGCGGCTGGCCCAGGTCACGGTCGACCAGAACAACGACATGCGCAAGATCGCTGCGTGGGCCGGCATCGCCGCGGTCTGGACCGCGATCGCCGGCATCTACGGCATGAACTTCGCGAACATGCCGGAGCTGAAGATGACGTACGGCTACCCGGTCGTGCTCGCGCTGATGCTGGTCGTCTCGCTGGCCCTGTACCGCTGGTTCCGCCGCAACGGCTGGCTCTGAGCCGACGCCCGACGCCCGTCCCCCGACGCCCGTCGACACCGCCCGGCGCCCGTCACCCGAGGCCCGTAGACACCGCCCGACGCCCGTCGACACCACCCGTCACCCGGCCCGGCCTGCCGGCCTGGCCCGGCTGCGTGGCCAGGCGTCCGGAGGGCCCGGAACGCCCGAGGCGCGGGACGACGGGGTCGTCTCCGCGCCGCGGGCGATGGCACGAGGGTCAGCGACGGCCGCCGGACCGCGCGGTGTTCTCCTTGCCGAGGGCCGTGGTGAGGTCGTCGGCCGGCCGGCCGGAGACGTCCCGGGCGCCCTCGGCGACCGAGGGCACCTTGTCGTTCGGGTGGATCACCGGCTGGGTGCCGAGGGTGCTGGTGGAGGCGCTGTCGCCGCCGGCCACCGCCGAGCTGCCGGACATGGTGGACGAGTCGGTCACCTTCGCGCCGTTCGCCGAGGGGGTCTCCACGACCAGGGTGTCCACCTCGTCGCGCGCCGGCTCCAGGGTGCGGGCCGGGGCGTACTCGGTCCACTCCTGCTGCTCCCGGCGGCGGCGCATGGCCATCGCGCCGGCCAGGCCGGCGACGGTGCCGGCGGCCAGCAGGCCGGCCATCATCCCGCGCGACGACTTCTTCTGCTTCTTCCGCGTGACCTTCAGGTTCTTCGCCTTGACCTTCTTGCTCAGCGCGGCCTGCCGCCCGGCGGCGGCCTTCTTGCCGGCGACGGCCTTGCCGGCGGCCTCGGCCTGCGCGTTGCGGACGGCCAGGGCCAGCGGCGCGAGGGCCGCGACCGTCGACGCGACACCGCTCGACGCCCGGTCCCGCACCACCAGGGCGGTCGGCGCGACTGCGCCCCGGGCAGCCTGGACCCGCGGGCCGACCGTGGCGCCGGCACCCTTCGCGGCGTGAGTGGCGGCCTGCCTCAGGTGACCGATGCCCTGGTTCAGCTCGACCTTGGCCAGCTGCCCCTGGGTCTTGCGTCGCCCGATTCCAAACACGGTCCCACCTCCTGGGAGTTGTTCCTTCGTCATCCTCCACCTTCGGATGCCTCCGCACTGCCAGATCGGGCACATGGGAGGATCCGCATGGAACTGACCAACGAGTGAGGAGTACCCGTGGCCGACGCTCTCTACGCCACCTTGCACACCAACGCTGGCCCGATCCGGCTGGAGCTCTTCCCCAATCACGCTCCGAAGACGGTCCGCAACTTCGTGGACCTGGCCGAGGGCAACAAGGAATACACCGACCCGCGTACGGGTCAGCCGGGCAGCGGGCCGTACTACGACGGCACGATCTCGCACCGGGTGATCAGCGGCTTCATGATCCAGATGGGCGACCCGACCGGCACCGGTCGTGGTGGCCCGGGCTACAAGTTCGGTGACGAGTTTCACCCCGAGCTGAGCTTCGACCGGCCCTACCTGCTCGCCATGGCGAACGCCGGACCGGGCACCAACGGCTCGCAGTTCTTCATCACCGTCGCGCCGACCTCGCACCTGACCCACCGGCACACCATCTTCGGCCAGGTGGCCGACGAGGCGTCGGTGAAGGTCGTCGACTCGATCGCCAGCACCCCGACCGGCCCGAGTGACCGCCCGCTCTCCGACGTGGTCATCGAGCGGGTCGAGATCGAGCGCCCCCCGGCCTGACCGGGACGCGATGTACCTTTGCTCGCATGACTGAGCGCCCCGCCGGCACCGGGAGGCAGCGGCCGTGAGTGAGTCCCCACCGACCACCCCGGTCTGTTACCGGCACCCCGGCCGGGAGACGTACGTCCGGTGCACCCGCTGTGACCGGCCGATCTGCCCGGACTGCATGCGGGACGCCTCGGTCGGGCACCAGTGCCCCGAGTGCGTGGGCGAGGGACGCCGTAGCGTGCGGCCGACGCGTACCGCCTTCGGCGGCGGTACCGTCGGCCGCTACGGCTACGTCACGAAGATTCTGATCGCGCTGAACGTGCTGCTCATGGTCCTGTCCATCGCCTCCGACCGGGGCGGGGACGCGGTGGCGGGCGGCTCCGGCTTCGGCGGCCTGATGGGCGGCAGCACGCCGCTGACCGACTGGGGCTCGGTGCTCGGCCAGGCCCTCTTCGCCGACGGCAGCGTGCACGGGATCGCCCAGGGCGAGTGGTACCGGCTGGTCACCGCGATGTTCCTGCACTACGGCGTGATCCACCTGCTGCTGAACATGTGGGCGCTGTGGGTGCTCGGCCGGTCGCTGGAGGCCAACCTCGGGCCGCTGCGCTTCCTCTCCCTCTACCTGGTCGCCGGGCTCGGCGGGAACGTGGCCGCCTACCTGTTCAGCGCCGAGAACACCACCACGGCCGGGGCGTCCACCGCGGTCTTCGGCCTGTTCGCCGCGTTGATCGTGATCGAACGCCGGATGGGTCGGGACATCTCCTCGGTGCTCCCGGTCCTGGTGATCAACCTGGTCTTCACCCTGACCGTGCCGGGCATCTCCATCCCCGGCCACCTCGGTGGGCTGGTGACCGGCGGGGTGATGGCCCTGCTGCTGGCGTACGCGCCCCGGTCCCGGCGCGGGCTGTTCCAGGCCGTCGGCGCCGGGCTGTTGCTGGTGGCGCTGATCGGGCTCGCGGTCGTCCGCACGGCGATGCTCACGGGCTGACCCCCGACGCGGCCTGGCCCGAAGCGTGGCGTCAGGGGGTTTCGCGGTGGGCGGCGCGCAGCGCCTCGGCCACCTCGTCGGGCGGGGCGTCCAGGTCGTACCGGCCGAACAGGTGCAGCGAGTCGCCCGCGTCGATCTCCAGGATCTCGGCGGACAGCCCCATCCGGGATCGACGGTCCACGGTGATGGCCTCGACGGCGTCCCAGGGGAGCCGGCGCCGGCCGGCGAGGCCCCGGACCACCGTGATCCCCGCCGGGTCGACGGCGAGCCGCACCGGCACCAGCAGGTCGCGCGCCGCCCACCCAGCCAGCCCGACGGCGCCCGCCGCGGCCAGCACCAGCCGCATCCGGTCGCCCTCGGCGAAGAGCAGCCCGAGCCCGACCAGCGCGGCCGCGCCGATCAGCTTGACCACCGGCACCAAGGCCGGCACCCGCCACTGCCGCTGCACCGCCGACGACTCCGGGCTCCGCTCTGGCCGCATGCGTACAGCATGCCCTGCCGGGACCGCTTCGACCTGCCCCCACCGGCCGCAACGGGGGACGGCCGGCCGGGACAGGACGTAGTATCGAGGCCCGCCAAGTTACCGGGGAGTAAACATGAGTGACGCGGTCATCGTCGGTGCGGTACGGACCCCGGTCGGGCGGCGCAAGGGCAGCCTGGCCGCCGTGCATCCGGTCGACCTCTCGGCCCATGTGCTGCGCGCCCTGGCCGAGCGCACCGGGATCGACCCCGAGCTGGTCGACGACGTCGTCTGGGGCTGCGTGTCCCAGGTCGGCGAGCAGTCGTGGAACGTCGCCCGCAACGGCGTGCTCGCCGCCGGCTGGCCGGAGTCGGTGCCCGGCACCACGCTGGACCGGCAGTGCGGGTCCAGCCAGCAGGCCCTGCACTTCGCCGCCGCCGCCGTCGCGTCCGGCCAGGCCGAGCTGGTGGTGGCCGGCGGCGTCGAGTCGATGACCCGGGTGCCGATGGGCTCCAGCGTCGGCGACGCCGCACCGTTCAGCGACCAGATCCGCGACCGCTACCGGGGGGTCGAGGGCTTCGCCGAAGACTCCCCGCTGCCGTTCAACCAGGGCGTCGGCGCCGAGCTGATCGCCGCCCGCTGGCGCTTCTCCCGCGCCCAACTCGACGAGTTCGCCCTGGCCAGCCACGAGAAGGCCGCCGCCGCCCAGGACGCCGGGGCGTTCGATCCCGAGCTGGCACCGGTGGCCCTGCCCGACGGCGGCAGGTTCGCCGCCGACGAGGGCATCCGCCGGGACACCACGCTGGCGAAGCTCGGCGAGCTGAAGACCCCGTTCCGGTCCGACGGCGTGGTCACCGCCGGTTCGGCGTCCCAGATCTCCGACGGCGCTGCCGCGCTCGCCGTCACCACCTCCGAGTGGGCCGGTCGGCACGGCCTGCGCCCGTTGGCCCGGGTGCACACCGCCGTGGTCGCCGCCGACGACCCGGTCGTCATGCTCACCGCCCCCATCCCGGCCACCGCGAAGGCGCTGCGTCGCGCGGGGCTGGGCATCGAGGAGATCGGCGTGTACGAGGTGAACGAGGCGTTCGCCCCGGTCCCGCTGGCCTGGCTGGCCGAGACGGAGGCGGACCCGGAGCGGTTGAACCCGCGCGGGGGCGCGATCGCCCTGGGCCATCCGCTCGGCGCCTCCGGGGCCCGGATCATGACCACGATGCTTCAGCACATGCGGGACAACGGCATCCGCTACGGCCTGCAGACCATGTGCGAGGGCGGCGGCATGGCCAACGCCACCATCGTCGAGTTGCTCTGACCGTCCCCGCCGGTCGAAGGTTCCCCGCCCACCGGGCCTCCCGGTCGGCACCGGGCGGGGAGCCTTCCGTCCCGTCCCGGCTGGGCGGCGGGAAAATTCCTCGCCCCGCGCCGGCGCGGCCCCTAGTCTGCCCACCGTGACCGCCTCTCCGACGCAGCCCGCCGACTGGTCCGACCAGCGGTGGCAGGACCTGGCCCACGCCTGGGTTGCCGACCACCTCGGCAGGGCCGGCCGCCGGATCACCGGCCCGGTCCAGGCCCGGCTCCGGCCCTGGTCGCTGGTCTGGCGGCTGCCCACCGACGCCGGCCCGTACTGGTTCAAGGCCAACAACGCCGGCACCCGCTTCGAGGCGGGACTGCTCGGCGCGCTGGCCCGGATCTCCCCGGGGCGCGTCCCCGAGCCGGTGGCGGTGGACGCCGAGCGGGGCTGGACGCTGCTGCCCGACGGCGGGGAGACCCTGCGGGACGCGCTGGCCCGGGACCGCGACCCGGCCGCCTGGGAACCCGTCCTGACCGGGTACGCCGCGCTTCAGCGCGCGACCGTGCCGCGGGCCGGTGAACTGCTGGCCCTCGGCGTGCCGGACCACCGCCCGGAGGCGATGCCGGGCCTGCTCGCCGGGCTGCTCGACGACCGCGATGCGATGCGCGTCGGTGCCCCGGACGGCCTGACCCCGCAGACGCACGAGCGGCTGCGGGCGTTCGTGCCGGAGTTCGAGGCGCGCTGCCGCCGGCTCGCCTCGTTCGGCGTACCGGCCGTCGTGCAGCACGACGACCTGCACGACGGCAACATCTTCGCGGCCGACCACCGCGTCTTCGACTGGGGCGACGCCTCGCTGGCCCATCCCTTCGGCACCCTCCTGGTGACGCTGAACTCGGTCGCGGGCACCTTCGAGCTGCCGGCCGGCGACCCGGTGCTGGCCCGGCTGCGGGACGCGTACCTCGACGCCTGGACCGACCGGCACGACCGGGCCGACCTGCGGGCGGCGGCGGCCCTCGCGGTCACCGTGGCCAAGGTCAGCCGGTCGCTGTCCTGGCGGCGGGCCCTGTCCACCCCGGACCCGGCCCGCGCCGAATACGCCGAGGCGGTCCCCGGCTGGCTCGCCGAGCTGTTCGAGCCCGACATGCTGTAGCCGGGACCGGTCGGACAGGCTGCGGCGGGGAGTGTGGCACCCGTCATGGCGGCGCCGGTGCGCCCCGGGCGAGGCTGCCCGCATGGACACGGCACGGTGGTACCGGGCGTTCGGCGAGCGCGAGGCCCGGGGCGAGTCCCCCACGTACGAGCGGCTGGCCCTCGCCGTCGCCGCTGACCCCGGGCTGATCGCCCTCCTCGACGGCCTACCCGAACCGAAGCGGCAGCCCAACCTGCTCTTCGGTGCCGTACGCCACCTCGGTGGCCCGGTCGACGACCCGGCGGCGTTCCGGCGCTGGACGGCCGACCACTGGGCCGAGGTGGCAGCGACCGTGCGGGCCCGGCGGACCCAGACCAACGAGGCCGCCCGGTGCGCCGTGCTGCTGCCGCTGCTGGCCCGGCTGCCGCAGCCCCTGGCCCTGTTGGAGGTCGGCGCGTCCGCCGGCCTCTGCCTGTACCCCGATGCCTACCGGTACCGCTACGTCCGCCCCGGGGCGGAGGACCACCTGGTCGGCCCGGACGCGAGCCCGGTACGGCTCACCTGCGCGGTGACGGGTGACGTCGCGCTGCCCGAACGGGTGCCGGAGGTGGTGTGGCGGGCCGGGCTCGACCTGAACCCGCTGGACGTCACCGACCCGGACGACCTGGGCTGGCTCACCGCCCTGGTCTGGCCCGAGCAGCACGGGCGGCGGGACCGGCTGACCGCCGCCGCCCGGGTCGCCCGCGCCGACCCGCCCCTGCTGCGGCGGGGGGACCTGCTCGCGGACCTGCCGGCGCTGGCCGCCGCCGCGCCGCCGGAGGCCACCCTCGTGGTGTTCCACAGCGCCGTCCTGGCGTACGTGCCGCCCGTGGCCCGCACCGGGTTCACCCGGACCGTCGCCGGGCTGCCCGGGCACTGGATCGCCAACGAGGCGGCCGGGGTGCTGCCGGCGCCCGCCGGCACCGCCGCGCCGCCGCCCGCCGACGCCACCCGCTTCCTGCTCTCCCTCGACGGCCGTCCGGTCGCCTGGGCCGGTCCGCACGGGCAGTCCCTGCATGGGCTCACCGGCTGAGCCGCCGTCCGAACTCGACAAAGTCGTCGGGGGCCCGGAACAATCGGGGTGCCGACGCTGCGCGAGGACCGTTCGGGTCCGCCCGCCGGCTCGTTTTCTGCACGGGGAAAGATCGGGGACACGTGACGAACAGCTTCTCTGCGCCCGCGTTCGGGCGCGGCGTCCGGCGGGCCCTGGCCGCCACGGCCGCCACGGTTCTCGGCGCGGGCATCGCCCTCGCCGGGGTCACCGGCCCGGCCGCCGCGGCGGGCTACACCGGCCCGCACCCGGGCGCGTTCACCGGCCAGGGCTTCGACACCTGCGCCGCGCCGTCGAGCGCCACCATGAAGGCGTGGCTCGCCTCGCCGTACCGGGCGCTCGGGATCTACATCGGCGGGGTCAACCGGGGCTGCGCGCAGGCCAACCTGACGAAGGCGTGGGTGACCACCCAGGCGGCGGCGGGCTGGCGGTTCTTCCCGCTGTACGTCGGTCTCCAGGCGCCGTGCTCGACGTACAGCCGGACCATCGACCCGGCGCAGGCGGCGGCCCAGGGCCGCGCGGCGGCGGACGACGCGGCGACCCGGGCCGGTGACCTCGGGCTGGCCCGGGACAGCACCGTCTTCTACGACATGGAGACGTACCCGACCGGCGACGCGGCGTGCACGGCGGCGGTCAACGCCTTCGTCAGCGCCTGGACCATGCGGCTGCACGACCACGGCTACCTCTCCGGCCTCTACGGCAAGATGACCACCGGCGCCGTGACCGACCAGGTCGACGCCTACCGGCAGCCGACCCACGCCAGCCCGGACTACCTGGACTTCGCCCGCTGGGACGGCGTGGCCACGGTGACGGATCCGGGCCTGCCGGAGTCGCACTGGGCGCCGAAGCGGCGGATGAAGCAGTACCAGGGCGACCACCATGAGACCTGGGGCGGGGTCACCCTCAACATCGACAGTGACTACCTCGATCTGGCCCCGCTGCCGAGCACCGGCTTCGCCGACTTCACCGGCAACGGCTGGGCGGACGTGGCGTACCGGGAGCCGTCCACCACCCAGCTGCACGTCTACGGCGGCAACGGCACCACGCTCCGGGGCCGGGTGACCATCAGCGCCGGCTGGAACGGGCTGGACGCGATCGTGCGGGCCGGGAACTTCGACCGGGCCGGCGGTGAGGACCTCCTCGCGCGCGAGAAGTCGACCGGATACCTGTGGCTCTACCCGGGGACCGGGTCCGGCATCACCACCCGGATCAGGGTGGGCTCGGGCTGGAACGCCTTCAAGGAGATCACCCCGGTCGGGGACCTCGACGGCGACGGCAACCAGGACATCGTGGCGGTCCAGACGGCCACCGGCGCGCTCTATTTCTACCCGGGCCGGGGCGGCACGTTCGGCGCCCGGGTCCTGCTCGCTGCCGACGGCTGGAACGAGGTGGACGAGCTGGCCGGCGGGGCGGACCTCACCGGCGACGGCCGGCCGGACCTGCTCGCCCGGGAGATCAGCACCGGCGATCTCCGGCTCTACCCGGGCGCGGGGGCCGGCCTCGGCGCGCCCCTGACGGCCGGCTCCGGCTGGGGTGGCATGCGGGACCTGGTGCAGACCGGAGACTTCGACCGGGACGGCCGGCCGGACCTCGTCGCCGTGGAGACCTCGACGGGCAACCTGCTCCGCTATGTCTGGGACGGCACGGCCTGGTTGCCGCCGATCCGCCTCGGCTCCGGCTTCGGGGCCATGCAGCCGCTGCTCTGAGCGGCGGCCGGTCGGGTGCCGCCGCCGGTGCCCGACCGGCCACCCGGGCCCGCCGATTCCGCACAGCCGGTGCGACGCCGGCGGGTGGTAGTTCCGCAAGCCGGCCGTGACCCATATCACGGCGCTGCCTGCCGTCGTTGGGAAGGGCATGGACGTCTTCTCCCGAACGTTCCTGCCCGCCGCCGCCGACACCGGGCTGGCGGCGCAGACCGTCAGCCGGCACATGCCGATCTTCCGCCGCTGCGTCGGCGAGGGCGACGCCACCATCCTGGTGACCCGGTGCAGCGGGCCGCGACGCCCGGTCGACGAGTACCTCCTGCTGTTGACCCACCGGCGCCTCGTCGTCATCCGGCAGACCAGGGTGCTGCACCGCCTGTGCCTGCACCTCAACGCCGAACTGCGCGAGCTGAGCGACGTCACGTGGAGCCCGGACCCCCGGCTGCCCGCGGTCGAGCTGGCCGCCACCGCCATCGACGGCGTCCGGGAGCGGTTCGTCATCCGGCCCCAGCACCCGAGGCAGGTGTGGCAGCTCGACACCGTGCTGCACCACGCGTTCCGGACCCGGCTCCGGACGGCCCGGGAGCGGATCGTGGCCACCATCGGCGACGCCCCGGCCGCCGCCCGTCCCACCGCGTTGCGGCCCGTGGTGGCCCGCTGAGCGGTTCCTTGCCCGATGCGAACACGGCCCGGGGCGCCCCGGGCGTCGAGGTTCGGCAATCATGGGCCGGTGACCGTCGACCCGACCCGCCGCATGCGGAGCTGCTGACCTCCGCAGCTGCCCGGGACGGCGCCACCGCCCACCTCGCCCTGATCAGATAGGCGGGAGGGCGTAACCGACGTAGCCCCGCCAGGTGAGCGCCCAGCCGGTCGGCACGAGCTTCACGCAGGCCGCCCGGCTGCCGGTGCAGACGATCGCGTCCGTCGAGGCGGGTGCGGCCGGCGGGCGGTCCGGCAGCACCGACTCCAGCGCCACCAGCTCGGGCGGGCGGCCGTCGGCGTCGCGCAGCAGCAGCCACCACGGGTATTCCCAGTTGTCGTTCTGCTGCACCAGCCCGATCCGCCGGGCACCGGACGCCCGCACCGCGTCGGCGGCCACCCGGAACTCGTCCGCCCACTGCGGCCGGCGCAGGAAGCGGGCGTCCCACTCGGAGGTGGTGAAGACCGATCCGGCGCCGACCAGCCGGCGCGGGAAGCCGTACGACAGGGCGAGCACCCCGGCCAGCGCGGAGGTGGCCAGCACCGTGGCCGCCAGGCCGGCGGCCACCGACCGTCGGCCCGGCGCGAGCCGGCGGCGGAACAGCGCGTCCAGCCACAGGCCGGCCAGCGGGGCCGCGAGGATCAGGGCGTACAGCAGCAGCCGGTTCCCCCACGGCTGCCATTTGATCATCGCCGTGTGCAGCAGGACGGCGGCGACCACCACGACGGCGTACGCCCGCAGCGCCCCGGCCGTGCCCGGGGCGACCCGGGCCGGCCGGGCCAGCGCCAGCACCGCCCCGACCAGGGCGAGCGCGCCGGCCAGCGGGAACGCCACCCGGTCCTCGTCCGGGTACCAGGCCGGCACCGGGAAGACCTCCCGGCCGAAGGTGATGGCCCGGTCCTGCGGGTCCACCCCGATCGCGCGGGCCCCCTCCATGATCGCTTCGGCCGTGCCGGCGCGGACCGGGGCGAGCGGCGTGTCCAGCGCGGTGTGCCCGATGCGCAGCGCGTTCACCAGGACAGACGCCGGGTCGTGCCGCTCCATCGGGATCGACTCGCGCAGCCGGGGCGGGCCCAGCGGGTGACCGAACTCCGCCTGCACCCGGGCCAGGAACGGCCCGACCACGGCCAGGGCGACCAGCAGCACCAGCAGTGATCCGGCCGCAGTCCGGGCCACCCCGGCCGCCCGGGACGGTCCCGCCCGGGTACCCGTGACGCCGCCGCGCGGCGGCGTCACGGTCGTGGCCGCCGGGTGGCCTCCGCCCTCGACCGCCCCCGCACCGCCGGCCGCACCGACCCCGACCAGCACCGGTCGGCCCAGGGCGCCGCCGGCCGCCCGCCCCGGGTCGCCCCGGTACGCCAGCCGGAGCTGGCCGATGCCCCAGAGCAGCAGCAGCGGGCCGACCCCGATCAGCCCGCTGGTCTTCGTCACCGCAGTCAGCCCGGTCGCCGCGCCGAGCAGCAGCAGCGTGCCGGCCCCGGCCCGCCGGCGCAGCCCGTCCACCGCCAGGGTCGCCACGCAGGCCACCCAGGCGGCGCAGACCAGGTCGGTCTGGGTGCTGGTCGCCTGGAGCGCCACCATGGGGGTGGTGGCCAGCACGAACGCGGTGAGTAGCTGGGCCCGTCGGCCCCCGCCGAGCTGGGCGGCGATCCGGGCGGCGGCCAGCAGGCAGCCCACCCCGGCGGCCCACTGGACCAGGTTGTGCAGCGCGTCGCCGCCGGTGAACAGCCGCAGGTGCAGCAGCAGGTACTCCGCGCCGGGCGGGATTGTCACCTGCCGGTGGATCGCGGTGGGCCAGAACTCCAGGCCACGCTGGGCCACCCAGTGCTCCACCTTGGGCAGGTGGTAGGTCTGCGAGTCGAAGTTGTTGGGCGCGGCCAGCAGCGCGATCAGCAGCTCCACCAGGACCAGCCCGCCGACCGTGCCGGCCAGCAGCCGCTCGCCCCGCCCCGCCGTACGCCACCGGCCGGCCAGCCGGGCGAGGCCGGCGCGGGCGGCGGCGGCCGGGTCCCCCGACGCGCCGTCGCGGCGGCGTCGCCAGACTGCGGCCCCGGCGGCGGCGGTGAGGAAGATCAGCCAGGCGACCGCGAAGGCGGGCAGGGTCAGCAGGCGCAGCGCCCCGAGCAGCTCCACCGCCAGCACCGCGAACGCGCCGGTGACCACGGCGGCCCGGACCGCTGCCAGGCGCAACGGGGCGATCGCGTCGGTCCCGCGGGGCCGCAGCGCCACGGTGAGCGACAGGACGGCGGCGAATGGGGCCGCCACGAGCAGGGAGCCGGCTGCCGACATGGCGCGAAGTAAACACCATCTGGCTGGGTGTGCCGCGCTCGACGCCCGGCGGTGGTGCACCCCGTCGCGCTGACCTGCCAGGCTAGGCTGGGGCCGACGTGTCGCCGCCACCGTGGAGATTCCCGTGAAGCTCTCGATCCTGATGCCGGTCTACAACGAGGAAGAACGCGTCGCGGATGCCCTCAAGCAGGCGTTGGCGGTCGACTACCCGTGCGAGATCGAGATGGTCGTGGTCGACGACGGCAGCCGCGACGGCACCGGCGAGATCCTCGGCCGGGCCGACGACGCTCGGCTGCGGGTGATCACCCACCAGCGCAACGCTGGCAAGGGCGCGGCCATCAAGACGGCGGTCGACAATGCCGACGGCGAGTACATGGTCATCCTTGACGCCGACCTGGAGTACGACCCGCAGGACATCCCCAAGCTGCTCGACCCGGTGCTCGACGGCCGCGCCACGGTGGTCTACGGCAACCGCACCTTCGGCAGCCACAGCGCGTACAGCTTCTGGTACGTGATGGGCAACAAGGGCGTCACCATGGCGGCCAACGTGCTGTTCAACTCGTACATCGGCGACCTGGAGACCTGCTTCAAGCTGATGCCGGTCGCCCTCTACCGATCCCTCGACGTCCGCTCCCGGGGCTTCGGCATGGAGGCCGAGGTGACCGGCAAGCTGCTGCGCCGGCGCATCCGCCCGTACGAGGTGCCGATCAGCTACCGGGCGCGGGGCCGCGAGGAGGGCAAGAAGATCACCTGGAAGGACGGCGTCGAGGCGATCTGGATCCTCGGCCGGGAGCGCACCCGCCGCCGTCCCGTCGACACCCCGCGGCGCTGACCCGGGTCAGCGCCCCGCTTCGAGGAAGGCGCTGACCGACCGGCGCAGGCCCGCCGCGTCCAGCCCGTGCCAGCGGGTGTGGTCGGCTGCGGAGCCGTACCGCCGCAGCTCCTCCCGGCCCACGCCGAGCGACAGCAGCCGGTGCGGCCGGTCCGCCAGGGCGTCACCGACCAGCCGGGCGGACGTCCCGGCCAGGTAGGGCTCCACCAGGATCACCTCGGCCCCCGCCAGGGCCCGCAGCCCGGCCGAGTCGAACGGTCGCGGCCGGTGGGTGTACGCCACCGTCACCCCCAGATCGGCGACCGCCGTCACCGCCGCGTCCAGCGCCGGCCCGACCGCCACCAGCAGCGGTGCGCCCGGCCCCGCGTCCCGCACCACGGCGAGCGAACCGTCCGTGCCGCGCGGCCGGTCGTTGCCCAGCGTCGACAGCCGCAGGTACGCCGGACCGTCGCCGGCCACCGCAGCGCGCAGCAGGGCGGGCACCTCGCCGGCGTGCCCCGGCACGTGCACGGTCCAGCCGGCCAGGGTGTCGATCAACGCGACGTCGGCCGGGGACCAGTGGGTCTGCCCGGCGGCGGCCCGGTCGTACGACGCGCCGATGCCGACCAGCACAGCGCTCACGCCCTGGTGGTCCAGGTCCAGCTTGATCTGCTCGTACGCCCGATCGACGAGGAACGGGGCGTAGCTGTGCACGATCGGCCGCAGCCCGGTCAGCGCGAGCCCGCCGGCCACCCCCATCATCAGCTGCTCCCGGATGCCCACGTTGAGCACCCGGTCGGGGTGCCGCCCGGCGGCCGGGGCGAAGGACGCGGCCGAGATGTCGGCGAGCACCAGCGCGGTGCGCGGCTGCTCGGCCAGCAGTGCCGTGGTCGTGTCGACGAAGGCGTCCCGCATCATCATGGTCACTCTCCTTCCCGGACGACCGCGACGACCACGTGCGGCCGGTTCCCGTCCTGCCCGGTGAGTGCGTCGTGCAGGGCGTCGTGGTCGCGCCCGTCCACGGTCGCGGCGGTCCACCCGTTGACGGTGAACCGGGCCGCGATCCCGCCGCGCCAGCCATGGCTGGCCGAGTCGTTGTCGATCACCACGGCGGTCAGGTTCGCCAGCCGGACCGCGCCCGCGTACGCGATCGCCTCGTGGTTGGACCCCTCGTCCAGTTCGGCGTCGCCGAGCAGGACGTACACCCGGGGGGTCGCGAGGCCCTGGGCCCGCAGCCCTAGCGCGGTGCCCACGCCCAGGCCGAGGCCGTGGCCGAGCGAGCCGGAGCCGATCTCCACCCCGGGGACCAGCAGCCGGTCCGGGTGTTCGCCGAGCAGGCTGTCCGGGCCGCCCTGGTCGTCGAGCCAGTCGACGGGCACGAAGCCCTTCGCGGCCAGCACGGCGTAGTAGCCGGCGACGGCGTGCCCCTTGGAGAGCAGGAACCGGTCCCGGTCCGGGTCGTCGACGGTCTCCGGGGTGATCCGCAGTACCCGGTCGTAGAGCACCCGGAGGACGTCGAGGGTCGAGTAGACGTTCGGGCCGAACTCCCGACCTGCGCGGACCCGCTCCAGCAGGGACCCCAGCGGTGCGGGTGGGTCGCCTTCGGGGGCCCGCGTGGTGGCGCTCATGATGGTCATGCCGATAGCCTGCAAGTTGAAGTCCCCTTCAACTCAAGGCGACGTGATGCAGGAATCACTGACCATCGGCCAGCTTGCCACGCGCAGCGGCGTCGCGCAGTCGGCGCTTCGCTACTACGAGCGCCTCGGCCTGATCCGGGCCGACCGCACCAGCGGCAACCAGCGGAGGTACGCCCGCACCGAGCTGCGCCGGGTGGCGTTCGTCCGGATCTCCCAGCAGGTCGGCATCTCGCTGGAGGAGATCCGCGACGCGCTGGACTCGCTGCCCGCCTCCCGCACCCCGACGGCCGCCGACTGGACGGAGCTGTCGACCGCGTGGCGGGCCCGGCTCAGCGAGAAGATCCGGCTGATGACCAAGCTCCGCGACGACCTGGACGCCTGCATCGGCTGCGGCTGCCTGTCGTTGCAGCGCTGCACCCTCTCCAACCTGGAGGACAAGCTGTCGGGCGAGGGCCCCGGCGCCCGGCTCATGCTGCCCCCCGCCGAGCAGGCCCCGCCCGCCGGGTGAGAAGCCGGGGTCACCCGATGGTGAGCAGCACCTTGCCGACGTGGTTGTTGGACTCGACCAGCCGGTGCGCCTCGGCCGCCTCGGGCATCGGCAGCCGCCGGTCGACGACCGGGCGGACCGCCCCGGCGGCCACCAGCGGCCAGACCTGATCCCGCACGCCCGCGACGATCGCCGCCTTCTCCGCCAGCGGCCGGGACCGCAGCGCGGTGGCCGCCACCGAAGCCCGCTTCGCCAAGAGCGCGCCCAGGTCCAGCTCCGCCTTCCGGCCGCCCTGCATGCCGATCACCACGAGCCGGCCGCCGGTGGCCAGCGCGGCCACGTTCCGGGCCAGGTAGGAAGCGCCCATGATGTCGAGGATGACGTCCGCGCCCCGGCCGTCGGTGACCCGCCGGACCTCCTCGACGAAGTCCTGCTCCCGGTAGTCGATCGCGTGCGTGGCGCCCAGCTCGCGCAGCCGCTCGTGCTTGGCAGCCCGGGCGGTCACCACGACCGTCGCGCCGAGCGCCGTGCCGAGTTGGACGGCAAAGGTGCCGATCCCGCTGCCCCCGCCATGCACCAGCAACGTCTCGCCCTTCGCCAGCCCGGCGAGCCGGACCACGTTCGACCAGACCGTGCAGGCCACCTCCGGCAGCGCCGCCGCCTCGACCAGGTCGACGCCGGCCGGCACCGGCAGGAGCTGCCCGGCGGGCACGGCCACCCGCTCGGCGTACCCGCCGCCGGCCAGCAGCGCGCAGACCTCCTGGCCGACCGCCCACCCGGTGACGTCCGGGCCGATCGCGCCGACAACCCCCGAGCATTCCAACCCGGGGTACGCGGGCGCGCCCGGCGGCGGCGGGTAGTGCCCCTGCCGTTGCAGCAGGTCGGCCCGGTTTACCGCGCTGGCCCGCACGTGCACGACCACCTCGCCGGGGCCGGGCTCCGGATCGGGCACCTCCGCCCAGACGAGTGCGTCGGGTCCGCCGGGCTCCGGGATCGTCATCGCATGCATGGTCCAGTCTTACCCGATCCTGCTCTCCGCCCACGTCCGGACCGGATCTCGTCCACCGTCTCCTGCGGGGCCTGCTTCGGGGTGACCTGGCCGGAGCCCGGTCCGGGACGGGTCGGTGCGGGCGTCGAGGTCGGTCTGGATGTCGTCGTCGGTCCGTTTCGTCGACGATCCTCCGGCGGGAGAGGTCGCCGCGCGGGGCACCGGGCGGGGGAGCCGGCGGGCCGGCAGTGGGGCCACTGTGGACCCGGCGGCGGCCATGATTCGCTGGTCAGCACGATGACGGTGGTGTCCCGCGTCCGGTCGCCGGTTCAGCCACGGTGGGACAGCGGCTCACCCGCCGGCCGGCTTCTGGCAGACTAGGCAGCGGTCGCGTCCTGCGGGGCGCGGTCCGGGAGGGTTCGCCTAGTGGCCGATGGCGCTGGTCTTGAAAACCGGTAAGGCAGCGATGTCTTCGTGGGTTCGAATCCCACACCCTCCGCCCGATGTTGGGCACTTTTGCCCAGCTCAGCCCCGGCTTTGCAGCCGGGGCTGAGTGCTGATGGGGGCTGGTGGGGGACTATCGAACAACCCCACGCAAACGCCGGCCAGGGGCGCGTCGACTGCTGGTGGGGCAGTCTCACTGGTTGCCGGGCATGTCGCCGACGCGATCTAGGCTCGGCGCGACGAATGCTGGCAGCCGAAGGAGAGTGACCGTGCTCGACAACGAGACGCAGAGGTTCATGCGCGAGGTCACCGGCCTTGCTCCTGAGACGTTGGCCCGGGTATTCGATCGTGCCCTCGATCTGTGGCAACAGGGCGGGCGCGACGCCAGCAGAGCAGCCAAGGTTTCCGCGTCCCAGAACTCCGAGATCCGTAGGACCGTGCTTGCGAGCTTCCGGCCGCGTATGGAGGAACTCGATGCCCACCAGCCTGGGCTGTGGTCGAGCGCGATCAGCGGCACGGTGATCGCGGCGCGCGGCGTGCTGAAGCGCGACCGCTTGACGGCCGAGCAGTACCAGGTGCTGATGGAACCGTTTGCGTCCGCGGGCATGGTCACGCCGGAGCGTCCGAGGCATGAGAGCCGGGAGTCGGATGACACCGCCGCCTCGGCCGAGGACCGGCCGGGCCGTCCTCAGGACTTGACGGACGACCACGTGGCCGTCGCCGAGCGGATGCGGGCCTGTGGTCTTTCCACCGGGTCCGACTACTGGTTGTACGTCGCTGGCGAGCCGGCATCGGCCACGACGACGCCGGTCGAAGCAGGGGAGCATCGCCACCTTCCCCAGTAGGGCTGGTTCCCCGGCCGGCCACCTATCCGTAGGTCCTTCCGCGCCGATCCGACGTGCCGGTGGTCGATTGGCGGGGCATGGCGGGGTAAGAAGGTGCGCAGGAAATCCACGCTCACCGGAAGGACCGTCCCTGATGTCCCTGGAACGACCGATCGCCCCGGACCCGTACGAGCTGCTGCCGACCGTTGCGTCGTTCACCCTGACCAGTGACGACGTGCACAACGGCGAGCCGATGGACGCCCGGCACGCCCACGGCAGCGTCGGCGGGGGGAACGTCTCGCCGCAGCTCGCCTGGTCGGACTTTCCCGCCGAGGCGAAGAGCTTCGTGGTCACCTGCTTCGACCCGGACGCGCCGACCGGCAGCGGCTTCTGGCACTGGGTGCTGGTCGACCTTCCCGGCTCGGTGACCGAGCTGCCCCGGGGCGTCGACGAGGCCGCCCTGGGCGACGCGTTCAGCGTCCGCAGCGACTACGGCGCGGCCGGTTTCGGCGGCGCGGCCCCGCCGGCCGGAGACCGCCCGCACCGGTACGTGTTCGCCGTGCACGCCGTCGATGTCGAGCGCCTCGACGTGGGCCCGGACGCCACCCCCGCGTACGTGGGCTTCAACCTCGCCTTCCACACCCTGGCCCGGGCGGTCATCCGCCCCACGTACCAGGTCAAGGACTGAGCCACCCGACCCGCGATCTTGCACTTGCGGCCTGCGTCTCGTGGCACATGCCCGGATTGCCCGGGCCGAAGGTGCAAGATCGCGGGGTCGGTGGGGTGGGGGGTTAGGAGGGGACGCGGGCTACGGCGAAGACGGACTGGCCGAACGGGGGGCGGACCAGTTGCTCCGCCGCCTTGGTGGCGGGGAGGACGAGGGTGTCGTAGACCTTCACCATCGGGCCCTCCTTCGGCATCAGCCGGAAGACCTTGGTCGCCATGAAGTAGCCGATCAGGCCGAGCGCGTTCGCGTAGTGGATCTTCTCCACGGTCAGGCCGGCCTCGGTCATCGCGGCGGCCAGGGTCTTCTTCGTGTACCGGCGGACGTGGCCGGTGGCGATGTCGGCGGGGCCCATCGCGAACTGGAACGCCGGCACGATGATCACCACGGCGCCGCCCGGCCGGACCAGGTCGCGCATGCTGGCCAGCGCGCCCACGTGGTCCTCGATGTGCTCCAGCACGTTGTACGACACGACGGCGCTGTGGTCCCCGCGCTCGGAGTGCGGCAGCAGCATCTGCCGGACCTCGATGTTCGGCTGCGCGGCGAGACGCTCCTTCAGGGCGACCAGCCGGTCCGGGTCGGCCTCGGTGGCGGTGAACCGGGGGAAGTGGTCCGCCCACGCCAGGGCGTAGTCGCCCAGCCCGCTGCCGATCTCGATCGGGTTGTCACCGAGGTGCGGGACGGCCAGTTCGACGAACCACCTGCGGTGGTTGACCGCCGTCGCGAGGCCTTCGAGCACCTCGGACTGGACACGCTGATCCCCAGTGATTTCTGCCATGCGTCGATTCCTCACGGTGTGACTCGACCTGCCCCGGGACCGACAGAGTGAACCATCCGAAGCGGACGGTGGGGAAATCGGGGCACCGTGGTGGCCGAATTGCGGTCGGGGGTGGGCACGAGATCGGCGGTCGGCGAACCCGGCACATAGTACGCCAGTCCCCAGAAACATGTCACGTCAGTGCCATACCCTGACTACTCTATGAATTGTCATGACTACTCCTCAATCGGACCGCCCCG
Source organism: Micromonospora sp. NBC_01412 (assembly GCF_045040215.1). Classification (NCBI taxonomy): domain Bacteria; kingdom Bacillati; phylum Actinomycetota; class Actinomycetes; order Micromonosporales; family Micromonosporaceae; genus Micromonospora; species Micromonospora sp. NBC_01412. The sequence continues at coordinate 2,871,056 of NZ_CP109528.1, read as the reverse complement.
ACGGCGAGCCCGGGGGCGGCGAGGCCGAACCCCCGGTGTCGGACGTGTCAGATAAGGGGGTGGGCAGGGGCGCGGCGTCCAGGCGGGGGCGCTGGACGGACGTCCTCGCCGTGCTCAGCTTCGCGCTGATCGCACTCTGGGTGACCATCCGGTTCTGGGTGAACCCAGCGCACGGGGTCCGGGACAACCGATCCGACCAGGCGCTCTTCGAGTGGATGATGGCGCACGGCGCGCGGGTGTTGACCGATTTCGCATACCCGTTCGGCTCGGACCAGATGAATGTGCCGGACAGCGTCAATCTCATGGCCAACACGTCCGTATTATCCATTTCCTTGCCAATGACGCCGGTCACCGTCCTGTTCGGGCCGCGTACCGCTTTTCTGGTGTTCCTCACCGGCGGCATGATCGCCACCGCGACCGCCTGGTACTTCGTCCTCTCCCGGGTGCTGGTCGGCTCCCGGGGCCCGGCCTGGCTCGGGGCCGGGTTCTGCGCGTTCGCCCCGGCGATGGTCTCGCACGCCAACGCCCACCCCAACATCGTCAGCCAGTTCGTGGTGCCCCTGATCGTCTGGCGCACCCTGCGGCTGCCCGACGGCGGCCGGTGGCTGCGCAACGGCGTGCTGCTCGGGCTGGTGATCGTCTGGCAGGCCTTCATCAACCTGGAGATCCTGCTGATGACCGCCATCGGGCTCGGCGTGGTGGTCGTCGCGCTGGCCCTGGGCCGGCCCGAGCTGCGCCGGCGGGCCCGGCCGTTCCTCGCCGGGCTGGCGGTCGCCGCCGCCCTGGCCGTGGTGCTGCTGGCGTACCCGCTGTACGTGCAGTTCTTCGGCCCCGGCGCGTACGAGGGCCTGTCCGAGCTGATCCGCGGCTACCGCACCGACCTGGCCTCGTTCACCGCGTTCGGCCGGGAGTCGATCGCCGGTGACCCGAAGGCCAACCTCAGGCTGGTCAAGAACCCCACCGAGGAGAACGGCTTCTTCGGCTGGCCGCTGGTCGTCCTGGTCGGCGCCCTGGTGTGGTGGCTGCGGCGCAGCCCTGTGGTGCTCGGCCTCGCCGCGGTCGGCCTGCTCTTCGCAGTGCTCTCCCTCGGCCGGGAGATCCAGTTCGAGGGCCGGGCGACCGGGATCGCCGGGCCCTGGGCGGCCCTGGAGAACCTGCCGATCCTGCACTCGGTGGTGCCCACCCGGTGGGCGCTGGCGACCGTCCCGGTCGTCGGGGTGCTGCTCGCGCTCGGTGCGGAACGGGCCCGCCGGCTGGCCCGGGAGCACCCGGCCGCCCGCCCGCAGATCCGCTTCGCCACCGCCACCATGCTGACCATGGCGCTGCTTCCCGCGTTCCCCACCCCGTTGCCCTCGGTACGCCTCGACCCGGTGCCCGAGTTCGTCACCTCCGGCGCCTGGCGTCCGTACGTGGCCGGCGGGCGCAGCGTGGTGACCCTGCCGCTGCCGGACACCGACTACCCCGATCCGCTGCGCTGGTCGGCGGCGACCCGCCTGGACCTGCCGCTGGCCCGGGGCTACTTCCTCGGGCCGGACACCCGGCCCCGGGCGCCGGAGGGGCGGATCGCCCTGTTCACCGCCCCGCCGCGCCCCACCAGCAGCTTCTTCATCACCATCCGGCGCACCGGCCAGGTCCCGCCGGTCACCGCGCCGACCCGGGCGTCCGCGCTGGAGGACCTGCGGTACTGGCGGGCCGGGGTGGTGCTGCTCGGCCCGCACGAGCACGCCGACGCGCTGCGCCAGGGGATGACCGAGCTGACCGGCATCCGTCCCACGTACACCGGCGGGGTCTGGGTCTGGGACGTCCGCCCGCTGACGGACTGAGCCCGCCGTCGACGGGTTCAGTCCGTCAGCGGAGGCAGCAGCCCTGGCAGACCTTCGGCCTGGGCAGGGTGAAGGCCAGGCAGCAGGTGCGGCGCTGGACCGTCGGCTCGCCGGTCGGGCCGGGCACCAGCTCGACCAGATCCGCCAGGTCGAGGGCGTGCAGCAGGGTCTCGACGTGCCGGGTCGCGGGGCCGGGCAGCACGTCGGCGGCCTGCAGCACGCCGTGCGCGATGCCGGAGGCGACGGAGCCGAGCAGCGTACGGGTGCCGATGCGGACCTCCGCCTGGATGGCGGCGACCAGCGGGGCGAGGTGGGCGTCGAGCAGCGAGGCGCGGAGCACGGCCAGCAGCGCGGCCTCGTCGGCGACGACCCGGACCTCCGGCAGCCCCGCCAGGGCCAGCGGATCGCCGGGGAGCACCGCGACGGTGGTGGACCGGCGCAGCCCGAGGGTGACCAGCGGGCGGTGGTCCTCGAAGTGGATCAGCACGTCGGCCGGGTCGAGCAGCGGCACCCGGCGGGCCGCCGCCCAGCCGAGCACGGCCGGCAGGGCGGTCCAGTAGCTGTACGCCTTCCAGGCCAGCGCGGCGCAGGCGTGCGGGGTGCCGCCCCAGCGCAGGGTGGCGGCGTGCAGCAGCTCGGGCAGCCGGGTCCCGTCGACCAGGGTGGTGGCCGGGGCCCAGCCGAACCGGTCGTCGGTCACCAGCAGGCCCGGCGCGAGCCCGGGCAGGTCGTCGGTGCCGAACATGGCGCGCAGGGTCGCGGTCACCGGGGCGAGGGGCGTCGCGGTCTCCCGCGTGGGCATCACCGCTGTCACCGCATCTCCCCCTGACCGACGCTCCGAGCCGTCAACTAAGGCTAGCCTAACCAACACCTCGGGGGTAGGGGAAGCCTCGACCGGCGGCGGCCGGGAGGCGTCCGTCACCCCGGCGGGCTCCCTGCCACGGGGGCGTGTCGGGGAACTACCCGGCCAGGAGCGGGGGAAACGCCGGTCGGGCGGGGCGGGCCAGGCCGCGGAAGCATTGACGTTCATGCGTGAGTTGTCAAGCCGAATGTCGACAAGGTGCCACTCCTGTGCGCATTCACGTACAGAAAGTGAAACTGATACTCCCCTGCGTTGAGGAAGCTGATGACGACCTCTCCCATCGAGCGGGCCGCTGGCTCGTTCGCGGCCGAACTCGCCCGGCAGCGGACCGAGCGGGGGCTGTCCAAGAAGCAACTGGCCACCCTGATGGGCTTCGACCCGTCCTACGTCAGCCACGTCGAGGGGCGCCGGCACCGGCCGACCGAGGACTTCGCCCGCCGGGCCGAGGCCGTCCTGGAGGCCAGCGGCGCGATCTGGCAGCGCTTCCGGGAGTACGACGAGCTGCGGCACGGCCGCCCCACCCCGCGGCACCGGGACCACCCCGCCCCCGGCCAGTGGATGCCCCCCGGAACCGGGCTGATCGTGGAGCGCGAGCTGGCCACCCTCACCCACACCGACGAGGGCTACCGGTGCGTCATCCGCCGGGAGCTCTACAACGCCGGCACCGAACCGGTGACCCGCTACCTGGTCCGGGTCGCCGTCGACCGGTACCCCAACGACCCCGGCCGGTCGAACCGGCACCACCGGGAACACCCGCTCACCTTCGCCGAGCTGCAACTGCTGTCGTACCGGTACGACGGCGGGGAGCCCGAGCCGATGCACTGGCGGGCCAAGCACGACCGGGACGCGTCCAAGGAGATCTGGCTGCTCTTCGAGAACGACGAGGGCCGCTTCCCGCTCTACCCCGGCGACCGGGTCACCATCGAGTACGCGTACCGCGTGGGCCGGGAGAAGTGGGGCCCCTGGTTCCAACGCGCCGTACGCCTGCCGACCCGGTACCTGGCGGTCCGGCTCGACCTGCCCACGGACCTTGATCCCCAGGTCTGGGGGGTGGAAACCACGCTCTCGTCCGAGGAAGGGCCGCTGCGCCGCCCGATCAGCCGGCACGAGCTCGGCGGCCGGGCGATCTTCGACTGGGCCACCGAGGACCCGCCGCTCAACGCCCGGTACCGGTTGCAGTGGCGGTTCCGCAGCCGCCCGCCCGAGTCCGACCCCGGCGGACCGGCCGGCGGCGGCCAGATCCGGGCCAGCGACCGGATGCAACGGCTCGGCATCGTGCAGCGCGGCGCGGACCTGCTGCGCCAGCCCAGCCGCCAGTTCGGCCTGCCGGCCGACGAGGCGACCGCCCGCGACGTGATCGACCGGCTCCGCTCGGCGTTGGTCCGTCTCGACGAGCTGCACCCGTTCAGCAAGGGCGTCGGCATCGCCGCCCCCCAACTCGGCCTCGCCTGGGCAGCCGCCGTGGTCCGCCCGCCCGACCGGGGCGCCGAGCCCGTGATCCTGCTCAACCCCCGGGTGGTCGACGCGTCCCCGGACACCGACGAGCAGTACGAGGGCTGCCTCTCCTTCTTCGACCACCGAGGGCTGGTGCCCCGGCCGCTGCGGATCGACGTGGAACACGCGCACTACGACGGCAGCCGGATCATCACCTCGTTCGAGTTCGCCATGGCCCGGCTCGTGGCGCACGAGATCGACCACCTCGAGGGCCGGCTGTACGTCGACCGGATGACGCCCGGCGTGCCGCTGGTGCCGGTGGAGGAGTACCGCGAGACCGGCAACCCCTGGCGGTACTGAGAGACGCGCAAGGGGGCGGACCGGGTCGCGTGCCCCAGGGGGCGGAGGCACGCGACCCGGTCCTTTTCGGGGGGAGGAAAGTCTTCGTCCGGGTGGCCCGGAGTATTCGACGGCGGGCGCATCCGGTGGCCCGGCGCACTTGGCGGACGCGTACGTCGCCGCGCTACAGCTCGCCGAAGGTGTCGTACCGGATGTTCGGCGGCGGCACGTCGTCCCCGGCGAGCGCCCGCAGGGTCGCCCGGACCATCCGGGCCGAGCCCGAGACGTAGCAGTCGTGGGCGGTCCACGGGCCGTACCGGGCCACCACCTCCGAGATGTCGCCCCGCTCCCCGTCGAAGTCCGGCTCCGCACTGCACGCCGGGGTGACCGAGAGCCAGGGGTGGGTGGCCACCAGCTCCCGCAGCCCGTCCAGCGCGTACAGGTCGTCGACGTGCCGGGCGCCGTAGAAGACATGCACCCAGCGGGTCCGGTTCCAGCCGGTCAGCTCCTCGACCAGCGCCTTGACCGGGGCCAACCCGACCCCGCCGGCGACGCACAGAATGTCCCGTTCCGAGGAGCGGTCCAGGGTCATCGACCCCATCGGCGCGGCGACGCGGAGCAGGTCCCCCGGCCTCGTACGGCGCACCAGCGCCCCGGACACCCAGCCCGCCCCCGGCGGCGTCCGGACGTGGAACTCCAGGACGTTGTCGTCGTTCGGGGCATTCGCCACCGAGTACGTCCGCCACACCCGGGGCAGGTGCCGGGGGACCTCGACGCTGACGTACTGGCCGGCCCGCCAGGGCAGCGGATGCTGGAGGGCGCGGACGGTCAGCACCGCCGTGTCCGCGCCGTGCCGCTCGTGGGTCAGCACCTCGGCGTGCCAGTACGGCGGGTTCTCGTCCGCCGCCGCCCCGGACAGCATCTTCTCGACGATCGCCGCGTACGCGTCCCGCCACGCCTGGTCGTACTCCAGGTTCCAGCCGTCCCCGGCGGTGCTGCGCAGCGCGTCCAGCAGGGCCACGCCCATCGTCTCGTAGTGCCCTGATTCGACGTGGTACTTCCGGTGGTCCCGGCCCAGCGAGCGCAGGTACTCGTCGAAGCTCTCCGGGTCGTCCACCACCTGGGTCGCCGTGACGATCGCGTCCAGGATGCGGTCGCCCTGGCCGGTCATCGCCGCCGGGAAGAGCGGGCGCAGCGCGGGGTCGAGGAGGAAGAGCCGGGCGTAGAAATGACCGCTCAACCGGCCCCGGTCCTCCTCGACCAGGGTCCAGCTCTCCTTCAGCAGCTGCGCGACGTTGTCCAAGACGCTCCTCCTCCTGACGGCGGATCGGGCCCTCATAGAATGTCCACGGAGCGTGCATACCGGTCGCACAGAATGTGCGATCTCCTCATACCGCCCACGGCCGTGTCCCGCCGGCCGTCCGAGTCGGGCACAGTGGTGCGGTGACCGTTGAGCTCAACCGGCCGGCGTCCCGCCGGGTCCTCGGCACGGAGACGCTGCTGGTGCTCGGGCTCTCGCTCGGGCAGTCGGCGGTCTACGCGCTCGTGTCGATCATCGCGAAGCTGACCGCCGACGGGCCGCTGTCGAAGCAGACCGCCGCGCTGAACACCTCCCAGTCGGCCCGCCCCTGGCTCGACCTGACGTACCAGCTCCTCGGCATCGTCTTCGCGCTGCTGCCGGTGCTGCTGGCCGTACACCTGCTGGCGCGCGACCCCGGCGACCCCGGCCGTACCCTCGGGGTGGACCTGCGCCGGCCCGGCTCCGACCTGGCCCGGGGCGCGGGCCTCGCGGCGCTCATCGGCCTGCCCGGCCTGGTGTTGTTCTGGGCCGCCGCGCAGCTCGGCGTCAACGCCACCCTCGTCCCGGCCGGCCTGCCGGAGGTCTGGTGGGCGGTCCCGGTGCTGATCCTCGCCGCCGTGCAGAACGCCGTGCTGGAGGAGGTGATCGTGGTCGGCTACCTGGTCACCCGGCTGCGCCAGCTCCGGTGGCGGCTCGGCGCGGTGATCGCCGCGAGCGCCGTCCTGCGCGGCTCCTACCACCTTTACCAGGGCTTCGGCGCGTTCCTCGGCAACGCCGTGATGGGCGTCGTGTTCTCCTACTTCTACCTGCGCACCAAGCGGGTGCTGCCGCTGATCATCGCGCACACCCTGCTCGACGTGGTCGCCTTCGTCGGCTACGCGCTCCTGCCGAGCTCCTGGTTCGACTGGCTCTGACGGCCGCCCCGCAACCCGCCGCCCCGCAACCGGACGCCGCGCGACGGGGTGGGGCCGTGGGCGCTGCCGTCAGCGGGCGCGCGGTGGCCGGTAGGCGGCGACCGCCCGGGCGGCCAGCCGCTCGGCGGCGGCCGAGTCGCCGATCGCGGCGGCCAGCACCGCCGCTCCCGGCACCAGCCGGGACGCCACCCGCAGCCCCAGCCACCCCCCGGCCTGCGCGGCCAGCGGGGCGGCCAACCGCCAGGCAGCCTCCGCAACCCGGGGCCACGGCTGCTCGACCGGGTCGGTCGCCGCCTCCGCCGCCGCCAACGCCAACGCCACCCGGGCGCTCTCCGCGTCCGGATGCACCCGGGTCAGCACCAGCAGCTCCACCGCCCGTTCCGGGTCGGCCGGATCCCGGCCGTACGCCGCCGCCAGGTGCAGCACCAGGCCGGACTGCGCCCAGAGCACCGCCGCCAGCTCCGCGACCGGCGCGAACAGGCCTGCGAGCGCCGCCGTCGCCCCGCCCGCGGCAGCCAGCCGGACGAACCGCCGGGTCGCGAGCCGAGCCAGCCCGTCCGGCGTCGCGTCGGGGTAGACGTCCCGGAGCGACGCCGCCCAGTCGCGCGCCCCCGGCCCCAGCGCCCGCACCGCCGCCAGGGCCAACAGTTCCGGAGCGAAGCCCGGGTGGTCGAGCACCCGCACGGCCGCCGCCCGCAAGCCACCCACGTCGGTACGCGCCGACGCCGTCCCTGGCGCCCGGCCAGCAGTCCCGGCGCCGGCCTCGATGCCTGCGGTCTCCGGACCAGCTATCGCGGGCGCAACCGTCTCGGGGGTGCCCGCCTTCGGGATGACCCCCACGGGGGTCACCGCCTCCGGGGTCACCGCCTCCGGGGTCACCGCCTCCGGGGTCACCGCCTCCGGGGTCACCGCCTCCGGGGTCACCGCCTCCGGGGTCACCGCCTCCGGGGTCACCGCCTCCGGGGTCACCGCCTCCGGGGTGGCCGGCTTCGCTGGGGTGGTGGCCTTTCTCCGGGCGGCGCCGGCCCTCTTCGGCGTGGCGGTCCTGCCGGCCGTGGTCGGGGTCGCGTCATCCTCGGCCGGGGTCGCCTTGGCCGCAGTTGCCTTCCGAGCGGGGGTCTTTCGAGCGGGGGTCTTCCGGGTGGCCCGCGCCCCGAGGGCCGAGCCGGCGGCGGTGACGACCGTCTCCGGAGCCTCGAGAGGGGCGGTGCGCGGTTCGGCCGGTTCGGCCGGTTTCGGCTCGGCCGCTGAGGGCGGCGGGTCGTCGGTGCCGCTGTGTGCCTGATCACCTTGGCTGGCCGTACCCGTTGGCGGCTGAGGCGGCTCGGCCGCCCCGGTGGCCGGGATTGGCCGGGCCGCGGCGGACCTGGGGGCCGGCAGCGGCAGAGCCGACCGGTCGGGATCTGGTGGTTGGAAGAGCACGGTGGGGGCCGCCGCCCGGGCCCGGCGTGGCTGTGACCTCGTCACGTCCGGAGGCGGGGCGTCGGCGGAGGCCGCAGCGGGATCGGGAGGGACGGGCGGCGTGAAGGCCGCGCGCGGAGGACGGCGTCGGCGCGCGCCCTCACCAGGCTCGCGGCGGGGCTGGTCGCTTGGCGGCTGCTCCTCCATGTCGATGGATCGTAGCCCTGATCCGGGTGCCGCACAGCAGGGAAACGCCTGGATGGGAAGCGGTCGACCATCGAGGCCCGGGCGGCCCTCCCAGGTGCCGCCGCCCCGGCTCCGGTAGTCGCTTTGCTCCGGACGGGTGTGGGCCTGTATTCTCGGGCGCGGTGGTCTGCTGGCCACCGAGGAGACTTCGCCTAGTCTGGTCTATGGCGCCGCACTGCTAATGCGGTTGGGGTCTTAAAGCCCCTCCCGGGTTCGAATCCCGGAGTCTCCGCGCGAAAGCCGGTGTGTAGACTGGTCGAGCAGCAGGCGCCCGTAGCTCAACGGATAGAGCATCTGACTACGGATCAGAAGGTTAGGGGTTCGAATCCCTTCGGGCGCACAAGATCAAACAACGTCTGACCTACGGAAACGCGGTCAGGCGTTTTTTGTTGATCGTCCCGGATGGACGGTGGGTGTCACGGGGGTGTCGTCACTTTCTGTAATCTTGGGTGGGTCGCACAGGCTTTGAACTGGTCTTTCGTGGTGGTGTCACCGCTGCTTGGCGGGCGGTGCGCTTGTTTTTTGGGCGGGTGTTGGGGCGGTTGCTCTGGCCCCGCTTCCTGATCTTTTCGCGGGTGCGGCGGGCTGCGGCGAGGACCAGTCGGGCGGTGGCTTCGGCGCACTTGCGCTGGGCGTATGGCAGGACGCTGGTGTAGGTGTCGGCGGTGGTGACGATGCTCGCGTGACCGAGTTGGTCTTGCACGGTTTTGAGGTCGGCGCCGGCTTCGTGGGCGAGGGACGCCGCGCCGTGGCGGAGGTCGTGCAGGCGGATCGGTGGGATGTCGGCTCGCTTGACGAGTCGGTTGAAGTGCCGGGTGGCGTACTGGGGGTGCAGCGGCCTGCCGTCGGGGCGGATGAACACGTAGCCGCTGTCGTAGCAGGCTCTGCCTGCCGCCTCGAGGGCGGCCTGTTGCTGACGCTGGCGGCGCAGGTGCTCGCGGAGCACGGCCACGGTGTGTTTGTCGAGGGCGACGGCGCGCGTGCTGGCGGCTGTTTTGGGTTCGCCCTCGATGACCTGGTAGCCGACGGTGGTGCGGCTGCGGAAGATGAACAGCACGCCGTTGTCGAGGTCGATGTCGGCCCAGCGCAGGCCGCATGCCTCGCCGCGGCGCAGGCCGCGTAGGGCGATGAGCCACCACAGGGCGAAGAGCCGGTCGGTGGTGACCGCGTCGAGGAACGCGGCGAGATGGGGCGCGGTCCAGACGGCGACCGCGGGCCGTCGACCGGTTGCCCTCCACTCTGCGACGCGCGCCGGTGTCCAGACCTGGGCGTGCGGCTTGCGGTAGGACGGAAGTTCGAGGTGCCGGATCGGGTTCGCGTCGAGGAGGCCCTCGCGCACGGCGAGGTTGAGCGCCGCGCGAAGGGTGGTCCGCAGGTGCTGCAGGCATGAGGGCGACTGTGGCTGGCCGCGTCCGTTGGTGGTCCGTGCGATGTCGTCGAAGCCGCTGCGGATTCTGCGGATGTTGAGATCGGCCAGGGTGATCCTGCCCATGTGCGGGATGAGGAACTGTTCGACGTCGCGGGCGTACTGGGCCCTGGTGGTGTCCTTGATCTTGGTGCGGGTGGACAGCCAGTACCGCAGCCACCGCTCCAGGGTCCATCCCTGCGCGGTGCGTTCCTCGCCGGTCTGGGTCAGCCACTCGTTCCGTGCCTGGGTGGCGGCGGCCTTGGATCGGAAGCCGCCTCGGCGGGCCCGTGCCGGCCTACCGAACGCGTCGGTCGCGGAGCAGGCGAAGTACCAGGTGCCGTGGCCGCGTTCCAGCAGGCGCGTGCAGTTGTTTTCGAGCCGCTTCTTTGTCCCATTGTGCCGGCAGCCACACCGCTTGTAGGTTTTTCCCAGACCAGCCATAGTTACTCCCCATTTCGCATGTCAAGGGAATTTCGTGATAACTGGTCACATTCTTTGCTGTTGCACTGGGGGGTAGACGGACTGCGGGTCCGTCGCACTGGTCGACATCGATTCGACGCCGGAGGGCGTGCCCGGCCGCTCGTCAACGCCTTCTACGTGCCAGCTGCGACGTCGACAGCGAGGGCGACGAGGGCCGTGAACGCCTGGAGGACGCCGAAGGCCAACGCCCACAACGCGATCCGGGCTTCGACCGTCATGCGCCTGCTGGGCGTCTCGGTCACCGCCGGTGAGGCGACACTGTGAGCAGCTGCTGGTGCCGGGGAGATCGGTAGCGGCGCGAACGACGGTGGCACGATGTGCAAACGATAGAACCACGGATCCAGCCAGCTAGCCGCACCCAGGTGACGAACCCACGCCACCATCTTCTGTCGCTTGTGTTGCCGACAGCCCACGAGAATCTTGCCGTCCCTCGCGCACGGCTTCCTGGTGGTCTTGGTCAGGACAAGGCACTTGGCGTCGATCCTGAAGCCGAAGTAGTAGCAGACGTACAGCAAGGCAACTGCCGACAAGAACAGGAAGCCGCCCACGTTCTCCCAGAACGTGGGCTGCGCGACGGGCTCCGGATTCGCTGCCACGAGAAGCACGACTGTGCAATCTACAGCAGGCAACCAACCAACCTCGGAACGTGAGCGCCCCTGCGGGCGATCGGAGACAGCTGCCACCCGCCGTTCGGCACGCCCGCGCCGCACCTCGCGCTGCAACGACCACCAGGGACCCCGGGCGGCATGGCGACGACGATGCCCGCCCGTCGCCACGCCGCCCGGAATCTCACCGATGCCAGCGGGATTCGTGCGTCCGCCTGGGCCGCCGACCTGCCGCCGGCCGAAGCTCGGTGGCTCTCGTGGCAGAGGACGGCTTCCACCGAGGGCGGCAGGCAGACGCCGTCGTCACCGGTCGCGCCTCGGCGGGGCGCTCCTGCGGTGGCTTCGGGTTGTGGCTGAGCTGGCGCTGGATTTCTCCGCCAGGCTTGCCAGCGTCAAGGACCAGACGCGCCGTGGCTTCCGCGGCCTCGCGCTGAGACTCGGGCAGAACACTGGTGTAGATGTCGGCAGTCAGCTGGATGCTGGCGTGCCCGAGCTGGTCCTGCACCGCCTTGAGATCGGCGCCGGCTTCCCGTGCCAGGGTCGCGGAGCCGTGTCGCAGGTCGTGCAACCGGATCGGCGGCAGCCCCGCCCGGTTGACCAGCAGCCGTAACCGCTGAGTGGGATAGCCCGGATGGATCGGCATCCCGTCGGGGCCGGTGAACACGTAACCGCTGTCGTGCCACACCTTCCCGATCGTGGCCCGCGCGCTGCGCCGCTGGGTTTGCCGGTCGCGGTGCTGGCGCAACACCCGCACGGTGTGCTGGTCCAAGGCCACGCTCCGGCGACTTGACGCCGATTTCGGTGGGCCCTCGTGCACGTCGTAGCCGGCGGTGGTGCGCTGCCGCACCACTGACAGTTGCCCCGTGTGCAGGTCGACTTCGCTCCAGCGCAGGCCGGCGGCCTCCCCTCGGCGCAGGCCGCGCAGGGCGATCAGCCACCACAGGGCGAACAGGCCGTCGTCGCGGACGTAGTCGAGGAAGGCGGCCAGCTGCACTGGTGTCCACACGGCGATGGTGGGCCGTTCACCGGTGGCCTTCCACTCGGCGACGCGGGCCTCGGTCCACACCTGGGCCTGTGGGCGGGGGCGCGCGGGTAGTTCCAGGTGGCGGGCCGGGTTATGGGTGAGCAGACCCTCGCGGACGGCGCCGGTCAGCGCCGCCCGCAACGTGGTGTGGACGTGCTGCAAGGTGCACGCGCTCTGCAGTTGCCCCGACCGGTTACGGGTGGCCGCGATCTGCGCGAACGCCGAGGTGAGCTGCCGTGGGTTCAGGTCACCGAGGATCAGCTGGCCGATGTGCGGGATCAGGAACCGCTCGACGTCGTGGGTGTAGTTCATTCGCGTCGTCGGCCGGATCCGGGTCCTGGTCGACAACCAGTACCGCAACCAACGGGCGACCGTCCAGCACCGACCGGCCTGCTCCTCACGCGACAACGCCAGCAACTCGTCGCGCGACTTGCGCGCCGCCGCCTCCGACGGGTAACCACCCCGACGGATCCGCTCTGCCCGTCCAAGCAGGTTGCGGGTTGAGCAGTGGAAGTACCAACTGCCGTGCCCGCGCTGCGCCAACAGCGGACAGGACGCGCCCCGCCGCCGGCCCGTCTCCGGGTCCACACATCGACACCGCTTCACGATGACACCGTGACCGTTCATGATCCCCCCTTGGCCTGGTAGGCACTCATCGTCACCAGGCCCGAGAGCGAACCGGCCCGCCTTTGTGTTATTTACTCACCATTTGGCCGGTAAGGGTGGTATAGGGTTTTAGCGGCTTGGATTCCCGACATGGTCATGTCTTGGCAAGCCAGTTGAGTGTCGACCTTTAGGACACGTGGGTGATGTCGTCGGAGCGACCAGGCGGGCACACTGCGTGCATGTCGATTTCGTCGACGCCGACTTCCACCTCGTGGGTGCCGTCGATGCCGTCGTGTTCGATCTCTTTGACGGTCAGGGTGGCCCGGCCCCCGATGGACCGGAGGCGGATCCACCGGCTCTCGTCGCCGGCGGCGATGTCATAGACGTTGCGGCGCAGCAGAGTGGTGTCGCGGACCTGCCGTCCTCCGCAAGATTGGATGAGTTCGGCGACCTTGACGGGCTCGATGTCGAGAACCTTTGCTTCGTACTCGGCTGGCACCGTCTTTCCTCTCGTCGGGCGAGGTATCTGGCTACGCGGCAGACAACTGACGGTACTCCGCGTCGCGGAGAGCGATGATCTCTCGACACAGGTCACTTCGAACGAACTCCTCGAGTGGCGGGCAGAGGTCCATCCGCTGGATACAGACGCCGACCTGGTACCCGCCGGCTCTGTCCCGATACAGCCGTATCCCGTAGTAGCCCTCCTGGCAGTCGGTGCCGTTATTGAAGCGGCAGCCGACACAGGTCTGGGACAGGCGGACCGGCCGGATCTGCTTGAACCACACCACTCGTCCGTCGGGCAGTTGATACGCGGTTCGCTGACCGGATGCACCAGCCGTCACGTGGCGGGTGATCGGCACCGCGTTCAACTGAGGTGATCTCGTGTGTCCTGAACGCAAGGAGGAGCCGGTGTAGGTCGGGTTCTTGATGTGGTGCTGCGTGGGAGATGAAGGTTTGGCCCTTCGGAGCCACCCTGCGGAGGGAGGCTCCAAACCGCCTCATGCTGCGTTGGTTGATGACCGTCGTGGTGAGCGATGAGGAAAAGGCGTCGTTGAGGCGTCAGGTGGGGACCGGGAAGGCGAGCGCGAGCGAATCGTTGCTGACGTGTCGAAATCTCAACAGGTGACATCAGAACCGGGGCGTGAGATCAGTTCCGGGATGAGTCTGGCGGGTGTTCCGCTTATTGGCCAGGCGGTGTCCGGCATGTAGACGGCGCGAGTCCGGTCTGCGGCTTCCATGTGGAACAGGAGAAGGCGTGCCTCGACACTGCTTGCCCGGGTATGGGTAGGTGATAGGGAGTATCTCGAAGCGGGAAGACCGTGAGGGAGTGAGTACCGTCGCGGGGCGCGCTGGCGGACCGGTTCGTAGTAGCGGTGAAGGTTCTGTAACGGGACTGGAGCGAAGGGGCCGGGTTGTTCGTGGCTGTGTTCGTTCGATCAACCGGGCGGGAGCCCGGGAGGAGTCGCGTGGACGAGTTGAAAGCATCGGGTAAGTCGTTCGATATTTCGAAGCGGGCTGTCTGGCAGGCGTGGGAGAAAGTCAAAGCGAACAAGGGTGCACCGGGTGTGGACGGGCAGTCGATCGCGGAGTTCGAGTCTGACCTCAAGGGCAACCTTTACAAGGTCTGGAATCGGATGTCGTCTGGGTCGTACTTCCCGCCGCCGGTGCGCGCGGTGGAGATCGCGAAGGCGCACGGAACGGGCACCAGGATTCTGGGGGTGCCCACTGTGGCCGATCGGGTCGCGCAGACGGTGGTAGCCGGGCAACTGGAGGGCAAGGTCGATTCGATCTTCCACCCGGACTCCTACGGCTATCGCCCGAAGCGCTCCGCTCTTGACGCGGTGGCCGCGTGTCGCCGGCGATGCTGGCAGACGAACTGGGTGATCGATCTGGATATCGCCAAGTTCTTCGACAGCGTGCCGTGGGACTTGATGGTCAAAGCGGTCGAGGCGAACACCGAACTGTCGTGGGTGCTGCTGTATGTGAAGCGGTGGCTGTGCGCGCCGTTGCAGCTGCCCGACGGGTCGTTGCAGATCCGGGAGCGTGGGACTCCACAAGGTTCCGCGGTCTCGCCTGTGCTCGCCAATCTGTTTCTGCACTACGCGTTCGATGCGTGGATGGTCCGGGAGTTCCCCGGCGTCGCCTTCGAGCGGTACGTGGATGACGCGGTGGTGCACTGCGCCAGCGAGGTCCAAGCCCGGCAAGTTCTGGCTGCCCTCGTGAAACGGATGGCAGAGGTAGGGCTGGAGCTGCATCCGGACAAGACCAGGATTGTGTACTGCAAGGACAGTAATCGGCGTGGTTCGTACGAGCACACCGCGTTCACGTTCCTCGGGTACAGGTTCAGGCCGCGTGGGGTGCGCACGAAGACTGGGAAGATGTTCACCGGCTTCAACCCGGCGATCAGCAAGGACGCTTTGACTAGGATCGGTGGCCAGGTGCGGTCCTGGGGACTGCACCGGCGCACCAACGTCTCCGAAGCGGACCTCGCCGAGCGGATCAATCCGATCGTGCGGGGTTGGATGAACTACTACGGCGCGTTCTACCGATCGGCGCTGTATCCCCTCCTGGCGCGTATCAACGCCTACTTGATGCGGTGGCTGCGCAAGAAGTTCAAACGACTGCGAGGACGCAAAAGGGCTCACGAGGCATGGACCAGAGCCGTCACCACGAGGCCGAAGTTCTTCGCTCACTGGGCCTGGGTACCTGGCGTCCCCGCCGTCTGGTGACCAGGACAACAAGAGCCGTATGAACCGAGAGGTTCACGTACGGATCTGTGAGAGCCGGAGGGTGAAACTCCCTCCGGCTACTCGCCAGCGACTTGCGGGTAGGTCGGTATTCGAAGTGGGTCAAGTGTAGAGCGGCGGCGATGATGTCACCGATCCCGCGGGGGCCGCTGGTGGTGTGATGCAACGTTTTCCAGCGTCCGCGGAGGATGGCGAAGCGCCAGCGCAGGCCGCGTAGCAGTCGGTTGGTGGTGCGGTTGGCCAGGGCGAGCCGCTGGCCGTCGGTGGTTGCTCGGGTTAGCGGGCAGGCCGGGCCCGATCAGGCGAAGTGACCGTGTGATCGGCCCGGCCTGCGCCTGCCCCGACTTCAGGCGGACCGCAGAGCGCCGGTTGGCGACATGCGGGCGGCGCGCAGTGCCGGGTACAGGCCGGCCACCGCGCCGACGACCACGGCGGTGGCGGGGCCCGCTGCGGCGGCGTACAGGGGGATGGTGGCGGGCCAGCCCTGGACGGTGGCGTAGACCAAGACCGCACATGCCCCGGTGGCGACTCCAGCGAGGCCGCCGGCGAAGCCCAGCAGGACGGCTTCAATGAGGAACTGGGCGGCGATCTGGCCGCGTCGGGCACCCAACGCGCGGCGTAGGCCGATTTCGCTTCGGCGCTCCATCACTCCGACCACCATGGTGTTGGCGATACCGACGCCGCCGACGAGAAGCGCGACCCCAGCGAGGGTGAGGACGAGCCCGGTGAGCGTGTTCTGGGTCTCGGCGCGTGCTTTCAGGAGGTCGGAGGGGCGGCTGACGGCAACGGTGGAGGGCTGGGCCGGATTGGCGGTGGCACCGGCCACGGCCTGGACACTGTTGACCCGCTCCGGAAAGACGCGCAGGTAGATGTCGGCGGCGGTGTCGTCGGAGCCGAGGCGCGTGACCGCCTGGGGCCAACCGACCAGGGCGGCCACGTCGAGGTCGGGGACGAGTTCGCTGGGTTTCAGGATGCCCGACACGGCGTACCACTGGCCGCCGAGCCACACCCGGCGGCCGGGCTGGTCCACGCCGAGGCGCCTCGCGGCCTGGTCGCCGAGGACGGTCACCGGGAGGTTCTCACTGGCGTTGTCGAGCCACCGTCCGGTGCGCAGCTCGAGGTGCAGTGTGTCGAGGAGGTTGAGACGCGCGCCGAGGATGGAGAGGGCGCTGGTCCGTCCTTCGGGCATGAGGTCGTTGCGGTAGACATGAGCGTTGGTCTTCGTCGTGGCGGTGACCTGTTGGACGGGGGCGATGTTCGCAAGCATCTTCTCGGCCGTCTGCGGCAGCGGGACTTCCTTCGTGTCGGCGCCCTTGCCGGGGCTCACGGTGAGGATGTTGCTTCCGAGTCGGTCCAGCCGCTCCAGCAGGTGGGCTTGGTTGGAGGCCGAGATGCCGGTGACGGCGACGACGGCGGCGATACCGAGCGCGATACCGAGCGCGGACAGCGCGGAACGCAGCCGGCGGGTACGAGGGCCGAGCAGACCCGTACGCAGCAGGTCCGCGGGACGCAGGCGGGCCGGGCGCAGATAATCAGGGCGCGGGGATGTCCGGCGAACATGTGGACTCATCGGAAGTCCCCCGTGGCCGCAGTGCTCATCGGTGTCGCGACGACCGGCGCCAAGGGGCCGGGCGGTACCGGCTCGTCGGGCTCGTGGCCTGCGGCGTTCCTCCCCCGCTCTGCGGCGGAGTCGTCGAAGGCGATCCGGCCGTCCTGGATGCCGACGCGGCGCGGGAATGAGCCGGCGAGGTCACGGTCGTGGGTGATGACGACAACCGTGGTGCCGTCCGCGTTCAGGCTCCGCAACAGGTCGATGATCGCGGCACCGGAGGCGCTGTCGAGTGCGCCGGTCGGCTCGTCCGCCAGGAGCAGGGAGGGGCGTCCGACCAGGGCGCGCGCGATGGCGACGCGCTGCTGCTCCCCACCGGACAGTTCGCCTGGCCGATGGTCGAGTCGATGACCGAGGCCGACCTCGCAGAGCGTGTCCCGGGCCAGCGCGCGGCGACGGCTGGCGCTGACACCGCTGTAGAGCAGCCCGGTAGCCACGTTCTCGACCGTGCTCAGCCCGGGCAGGAGGAAGAACTGCTGGAAGACGAAGCCGATCCGGTACGCCCGCAGTGCCGCGATCGCCGGTTCGGACAACGCGGACAGGTCGTGCCCCTCGAAGAGGAGCTGCCCCGAGGTGGGCCGGTCCAGGGAGCCGATGAGCGCGAGTAGCGTGGACTTACCTGAGCCGGACGGCCCGACGATGGCGACGAGTTCGCCGTACTCGACCCTGAGATCGATGCCGTGCAGGATGCGCAGGGCCGGGGAACCCGGATACTCCTTGACCACATTCCGTAGGTCAAGCAGGGCGGTGCCGCGTGTCTGGGGCTGGGTCATTCCGGGATCACCACCGTGTCACCCTCGCGGATGTCGCCGGTGACCTGGACCTTGGCGTTGGCGATCAGGCCGAGTTCAACCCGTACGAGCCGCGTGGTGCCGTCGGTGACAACCTCGACCCCGTAGCCCCCGCCGTCGAGGGCAAGCAGGGCGGTGACCGGCACGACCAGGGCGTCGTCGACGGTGGTGCCGATGAGGGTGACGGTGACCGAGGACTGTCCGGCCGTGCGCGCCGCGTCCTGGTCGGCGAGGGTGATGGTGACGGTGGGCTTGTCCTGGATACCTTCGTCCCCGCCGTTCCCGCCCGAGCCGGGTGTCATGGAGCGGACCTTGCCCGGGATCTCCGCTCCGCCGTTCAGCCGGATGGTGACCTGCCTACCAGGCCCGAACTGCGAGAGCTGATCTTCGCCCGGCTGCACGATCGCGACCAGTGCGGTCCCGCTCACTTTGACCACCGTATTGACCGCGGCGGCTGAGCCGAGCTTCCCGGGGACCTCCTGGACCCGTACGGTGCGTTGCGGGAGCATCACGACCCGACCGAGCGGCACGCGGCCTGTCTGGGTCAAGCCCGTCGCCTTCTGCCAGCGCTTGACTGCGGTGGCGGTCGCGGCCGTGAACTTCTCATCCACGGTCAACCCCAGGCCCTTCGCGTAGCCGAGGACCACGAGGTTGCGCTCGAGTTGCTTGACATCGGGCCCGTTGCTCACCCCGGCCGCCAACTCGCGCCACAGCGGTCGGCCACCGGTGAACATCACCACCGATTCACCATCGGTTTCGTACAGCTTCCCGCCCGCGTTGATGGTGTCGCCTGGCGCGGGAAGCCAGGTGATCATTCCCTGCCCCTGGGCGATGACATCGGTCGGGGCGTCGTAGGAGAGTCTTCCCGAGATCTTCATCCCGGAGGAGAGAGAGGTGCGCTCCACCTTCGTGGTGGTGTCCCGGGGGCCGGACTGCACCGCATCATGGTCCGTGTTCCAGGGCCGGGTGACGGCGAGCGAGGTGCCGGCGGCCACCACGACCGCGGCCATGGTCAGGAGCGCGGCGCGCTTGCGCCGCCGCGGCGGCTTGCGGCCGGTGCCGGCCGCCGGTTCCGTCGTGTCCGTCGCGTCCGTCGTGTCCGTCTTGGGGGCGGCGGATGGAGTACGGGGGGAGGCCGTCATGCTCACTGTCCGTCCAGCTGGGTCGTGTAGCCGGGCGAGTACGGTTCGGCCAGCTTCCCGCACAGCTCGAAGGCCTTGTCCCACCGATCGAGCTCGTTGACCTGCTCCGCGGTCCTGATGACGAGGACCCCGGTCGTGGGGTCGGGGTCCGGTGTGTTGGGGAAGCCGTTCTCGCGGGCACACTTGACGAACGCGCGGATCTTCTCGATGTACTCCCGCTGGTCCTCGGCCCGCGTCTGCTGGTACCCGGGGACCTTGGCGTTACAGGCCTTCTCCGCCTGCCCGTACGCGTCGGAGCCGGGATCGCCGCCGGCACCGGGTTGTTGCACCCCGGCGGCGGGAAAGGAGACTTTCCCGTCTTCGGTGACCTCGATGCCGGTCTGTCCCTCGTCCCGCATGCATTTCGCCCACGCCTCGACGGTTGCCCGCCGGTCCTCGGGAGGGGTCGACGAGTCGCCGTTGTCCCCGGCCACCCTCGGCGCGGAATCGCCTGAAGAGCAGCCGACTCCCACAGCGAGTACCGCTGCGGTCGCCAGCACCACCCTGGCCACACGAGTCGCTCCGTAACGCATGGTTTGCCCTCCTTGCTGTCGTGTTGGGAAAGCGTTGCGCGGCATCTGCGATGAGATCCCGAATCATTGCTACGCGGGCGTCGGTTGGGCGGCGGTGATCGAACTCCTAACCCGCGCCTAACCCTGCGAAGGCATGCTGGAAGGGCGCACTCGACACGAGGTGCGTTGGGCACATGACACGGAGGCGGAAGCGGTCGATGCGGGTGCTGGTGATCGAGGACGAGGTGGAACTGGCCGACATGCTCGGGGAAGGGCTGCGCGCTGAGGGAATGCGGGTGGACACCGTGTACGACGGAGCCCACGCACTGGAAATGGCCGCCCGGAACTCGTACGACGTCCTCGTCCTCGACCGCGACCTGCCGCACGTCAGCGGCGATGCCGTATGCCGTTCCCTGCGGTCAGTCCATTACCCGGCCCGAATCCTGATGCTCACCGCTGCGGGGGCGTTGTCCGATCTCGTGGACGGTCTCGCGCTCGGCGCCGACGACTACCTCGCCAAGCCCTTCGCCTACCTCGAACTCGTCGCCCGACTCAGAGCCTTGGCGCGCCGCGGTCCCGGCACCGCTCCGACGATCCTGGAACGGCGGGGGGTCCGGCTGGATCCGGTACGACGCTTGGCCGAACGCGATGGACGGCTGCTGCGCCTCACGCCGAAGGAACTCTCAGTCTTGGAGGTCCTGCTGGCCGCAGACGGCGGTCTGGTCAGCCCACGCACCCTGCGAGAAGAGGTGTGGGACCCGCACCTGGATCCGGCGACCACGACCGTGAAGGTCACGGTCCACCAGCTGCGCCGAAAGCTCGGTGACCCCCCGCTCATCGAGACCGTGCCCGGCTTCGGATATCGCCTGTGAGCCGCCGCGCAGAGGATGCCGCTCGCGGAGCGGGCAACCGGGTCCTCGGCGGCATGACCATGCGCACCCGACTGACGCTGCTCAACGCAGCCGTGTTCGCCCTCCTCGGCAGCACACTTCTCGTCATCAACTGGATTAGCGTCCGTGACCTGCTCCACACCCACCGGGACGTAGCCGTCCCCACCATGCCGGCCGTGCCTATGGCCGCACCGCCGTCGGACTCCGTCCAGATACCCGCCGCCGTGACGACGCCGGCCGAGCGGTTCGATGCCTTCGAGCGGGCATTCCTGACCGACCTGCTGGTGCGCTCGGTCGTCGTCCTGGTGGTCCTGACCGCCCTCGCGGCGCTGTTGGCCTGGTGGACATCCCGCCGCTCGCTGCGCCGCGTCGGCGAGGTCACAAACGCCGCCCGCCGGATCAACGACGGCAACCTGCACGATCGACTCGCTCTGACCGGTCCCCGGGACGAGATCAAAGAACTTGGCGACACCTTCGACGCGATGCTCGACCGGCTCGATCGCAGCTTCGCCGACCAACGCCGCTTTACTGCGCACGCCTCACACGAACTGCGCACCCCGCTCACCCTCCAACGCACCGCGCTGGAGATCCCGCTCGCCCAGGGCCGGGTGCCGGCCGACCTTGCGCCCGCCATCCGTCGCGCCCTCGAAGCCACCGCACGCAGCGAACGCCTCATCGCCTCCCTCCTCGCCCTGGCACGGGGTGAAAGCGGCATGGCTCATCCCCGACCGGTCGATCTGGCAGACGCCGCCCGCCGCGCCTTCACCGATGTCCGCGTCGAAGCCGAAGCGGAAGACGTGACAATCGAGACCGACCTGCACGCCGCTCCCGCCGAAGGCGACCCGGTCCTGCTCGACCAACTCGTACTCAACCTGCTGACCAACGCAGTCCGGCACAACCTGCCCGGCGGCCGCGTGCACCTGACGACCGGCATGACCGGCGACAACACAGCGGTAATCACCGTCACCAACACCGGACCGCCAGTCGACCCCGCTGACCTTCCCACCCTGTTCGAGCCGTTCCAGCGCCGTGCAGCCGGGCCCCAGTCCAGCCAAAGGCCCGGTGCCCAAGGCGCGGGGCTGGGTCTGACCGTCGTGCGGGCCATCACCGACACCCACCACGCGACCCTCAACGCGTCCCCGAATCCCGGCGGCGGTCTGACCGTCCGCGTCCGCGTCCCACCTGCTCAACAGGGGACTGCGTGCACCCCGTCGGCCTTGGCCCGTTCCACCAGTGCTGCGCGAACTCCAACTCCACCGCTGTCGGCTGCGGAAGCTGAGCAGCGGTCGTCTTCTTGTCTGCCATGACGTGGTCCTTTCCGGACAGGATCGACGTCCTGTCCAACGGACCACACCCTGTAGGGGCTCAAAACCCTGGTACCTGTGGTGAGCTGCTGTTTCTTGAGGATCTACGCGGCTCGTTCGTACTCGTTGATAAGCCTGCCGAGGATCGGTGTTCGCCGTGTCCGGCGCCGTTTGGCAAGGTCGATGACGGTGGCCGGTGGGCGTGGCGGTGACAGGTTCAGGGCCCGGTGCGGCCGTGCCTGGTTGTAGTGCCTGATGTGCTCGGCGAGGACATGGCGAAGATGACGTTGTCCGATGATGAGCATCCGGTCGGTGAGCTCGCTTCGTAGTGTCCTCACCCACCGCTCGGCGTAGGCGTTGGCCCGCGGGCACTGCGGCGGAGTCTTGATTACTTCGATGCCGGCGGCGGTGAAGACCGCGTCGAAGATGCTGGTGAACTGGCCGGCGCGGTCGCGGATGAGGAACTGAACTGGTCCGCGTGCTCGCCGAGGTCCATCAGGAGGTTGCGGGCTGCCTGCGCGGTCCAGGCCCCGTCGGGGTTGGTGGTGACACCGAGTACGTGGACGTAGCGGGTGCCGACCTCGATCACGAAGAACACGTACACGCGCCTGAGCGTGACCGCGCAGTCGACATGCAGGAAGTCACAGGCCAGTGTCCCTGCCTGGGTACGCAGGAACTGCCGCCACGTGGTCTGCGATCGTTGCGGCGCTGGTGGGATGCGCCGTCCGTGCAGCAGCCGCTGGATAGTGGCGCGGCTGACGCGATGCCCGAGCTTACGCAACTCGCCCTGGATCCGGACGTAGCCCCAGGAAGGGTTCTCGGTCGCGAGCCGTCCGATCAGATCGGCGAGTTCGCCGTCCACGCGGGGTCGGCCGCCGCGGTTGGGGTAGGTCCACTTCCGGACGACCAGCCGACGGTGCCAGCTGAGCACCGTCGCCGGGTCACCAGCCGCAACGCTTGCAACTGCTTGGGCAGCAGCCGGATCAACGCGGCGAAGACGGCACGGTCGGGCCAGGACAAGGTGGTTTCCTGCACTGCCGTCACAGGATCGCCACTTCGTGGCGCAGAACGAGGATCTCGGTGTTCTTCGTAGCCGTGGTTCGAGTGATCAGCACGAGCCAGCCGAGTAGCCGGCAGAAGATCAGGTACAGCAGGCGAGGCGACACGGTGCACCATCATCTCGCAACCTGGCCTGCCGCGTCGCTACTGATCAACGGCACACGGGAAGTAGAGAGCCCCTACAGGGCAAAGTTAGCGATAGCGGATCACCGGCGATGGTGGCGGTGTGGTTCGCATGGTGGTACCTCCGGCCCACTTATCTCGCCTCTGACCAGGCTTTTTGCTTCGGCAAGTTCAGCGGGCACAAGTCCGGCACAGATTAGTCTTGATCTTGAACCAGGTTGGTATCCCTGCTCCCACGTTGTGCCGCCGAGTTCAGAACCAACGCCCCACCAGCGTGGGTCGAGCGAGCCCATGCTTGGGGTCCATTAGGGTGTGGAGCGTCCGCCCTCCTGAAGGTACGGGACAGACACCAGAAGCCGAAGGGGAGAACACCGTGACGAAGTTTGGCCGGTTCGGCAAACTTGCCCTCCTGAGCACCGTGACCAGCATTGCGCTGGCCATCGGCGCTGCCGCGCCGGCTCACGCTGCCTGGTCGACGTTTGCCGGCCAGCCTGGCTCCGCTGTCGTGCAGGCGTGCAAGACGGCGGTTGAAAGCGGGTACGGCCCGTTGTGGGAGATCACTCTGGTGGCGGCGACCACGCCCGGCCGTACTGCGGCAGCCCGGTTCGAGGTATGGCGCGGCAGCAGCCTCGTCTCGCGCGTGGACCTCGCTGCCAGGGACGGCGCGTGGGACGTCAAGACGACCTGGGCGTCGCGCATCCTCGGCGACACGTACACCGGGGTGGCAGGCACGGGCCTCACCAGTGGTGAAGGCTCCGGCGGAGCGATCGGCGGATCGTTCTCGACCATCGCGGGCTGCTGATCGGAGCGGTACGGACCATGCCCGGCCTGGTACGTCCCGCGAGGGGAGGTGCCAGGCCGGACGACTTTGTCCTTGGTGACGTGCTCGATGGTGGCCAGTACGTACGATCGCCGATCTTGTTGTCCGCATCCGATGATCGGGAATCCGTCGGTCAGGCGGCCCGCCTGGCTACCGGCGCCGCCGTTACGACCGGCCCCTGAGCTGCTGGAATGCGGTTCGGGTTCTGCCGCATCCGGTCCACCAACAGCTCCTGAGCTGGGCAAGCGCGAAAGCAAATGTGGCGGTGCCCGAACCGCGCTCGGCCATGACCGAGCCAATTGCGGTCGCAGTGCGCCGTTGCCCAGAAAGATTCGCGGCTGCCTGCCAGGGTTCGACCCTGGCCGCGTAACCAGATACCTGAGTATCAGAGTCAGACCTACCGGGCAAGTTCGCTCTTCGCCAGACCGCCGCGCGGTCCCTCGGCGGATCCGGCTTCCCAGCGCGGCGATGGGTGGCCGTCGCACCCGCCCTGATCGGGTCTGTCGGGGTGATCGGGGGTGCTCCGTGGGTGCTCGGACGTCGGGGAACTGGCCCGGACGGACTGGACTGAGCCGGATTTTCGACTCTGCTGTTGAATGGAAAACATATTGATGAAGGTCGTCCTAATGTCGTACCTGCTATAGCGCATTCGGATCGGGTTGGACGGGGCTGGACTGGCCCGGACAAGTTGCTTTATGCATTGAAGCATGTGACTACGGATCAGAAGGTTAGGGGTTCGAGTCCCTTCGGGCGCACAAGATCAAAAGGGGTCTGACCTGCCGGAATGGCAGTCAGGCCCCTTTGCTTGTCCGTCCCTTGTGGTCGGTTGGGTGCTCGGTGGGTGCTCGTGCGACGAGCATCTCCCACGTCCCGCCCTTTCCGGTGGGGTCCGCGTGGATCCGTACGCGGGTTGGCTGGTCACCTCCGGCACTCGCGCTAGCCGGCCAGCATGACCTCGTTGAGCGGAGCGGCCCGATCGGCGCGGTGTAGGAGCCGGGGCATGCGGGCCGCACTCGCGAGAGCGGCCTCGGCTGCCACGCGGGCCCAGCCGCACCACGGTGTGCTGCGAAGGCAAGAGCCTGTAGCTCGCGGCCGGCTGGCGAGGAAATACGCGGTTGCGTTATCTGCGGCAGAAGCAGACTGCGCACGATTGCGTGCGGGGTCCGTCGACGCTCCGGCTACCCGCCGATGCCGGGGAGGTGTGCGTTGATCGCTCTGACCTGGTCGGCGATTTCAGGTATCTCGATGACCTCTGCGCCCGCCGTCTGTAGGAGTTCAACGCCGTGGCAGGTGACGAAGAGGGGTGGCTCGCGGAGGGCGAGGACGACTCGGGTGATCCCGGCGGCGATGATCAGCTCCGCGCAGGGGCGTGGATGGGACTTCCGGCTGTGGGCCTGGAACGCCACCGCTACCCGGGCCGGGTGAGCATCGGTGGCCTGCTCATCCGCCGCAACCGCAGCACCGGCGAGCTGGCCTTGTACCTGTTGGTCACCCCGCCCAATGCCGCTGCGCACCCTCGTGACTGTCGCCGGCTCCCGCTGGTACATCGAGGAGCTGTTCCAGACAGGTAGAGGCCAGATTGGCCTGGACCACTACCAGGTCCGCGGCTGGACCGGCTGGCACCGCCACGTCACCCTGGCATGCTCGCCCTGGCCGTCCTCGCCGCCCAACGCCGACCTGAAGATCATCGCGTTGACCGTCGCCGAGATCCGCCAACTCCTTAAACGCTCTCGTCCCCACCCAACCACTCCCACCAACACACACTCTGTACTGGTCGATCTGGCGACGAACATCCCAAGCCCGAGCCCGACGATCCCACTGCCAGCGCAGACAGGCGACGTGACGTTGGAGTATCAGTTTCCCTGATGGATCGAGTACGTCACACCGCCCGCACCGATGTACACGTCGACGTACTGCTCGCCGGCGCAGGCCGGCACCCGGACCCCCGCGAGCAGCACCTGGCCGGGTCCGGGGTCGGCCGCCCGCATCTGGGCGGCGGCGATGACCCGCCCGAACTCCTCGTACGCGACATTCTCGTCCTCGCAGCCCCCGACCACGTAGAGCTCGACTGGGGCGTTCCTCGTCTCCTGGCTGACCGCGGCCAGGCTCGTCAGTAGCTGGTCGATGGCGTCTTTGGCCTCCTGGAGGCTGCCCATCTCATTGGCGCTCAGGTGGCTGCAACCGACCCGCCAGCGACCGCCGTCGACGGACGCGCGGGCCAGCACGGCGACGCATGGGCTGACCCCGCCGGTGCCGGCAAGAGCAGTCGCGCCGATAGCGGCGGTCGGGCCGGTTCCCATGTCGGCCTCGGCTTCCGCGTGTAGCGCGGCGGTGTCTGCAGCGGCGATCCGGCCGTTGTGTGGTAGTGCGTCTACGGCGCGCGCGAGCGCTGACCGGTGGATCGCGTCGAACGTGGCTTGGTCGTTGTCGTCCAACTGGTATTCGTCGCCGGTGGGGACGACGGTCGGGCTGGTTTGCGCATTCTGAGCCGGGACCATCCGGAAGATCTCGCAGTCGAACGGCTGGATGAGCTCGTCGTTCTCGATCTCGTCCAGGTCGGTCAGCCACATCCACGACGTGGCGGCGAAGCGGTGGTTCGTCTCCTGGAGCATGAGGTCACGGCCCTTCAGTAGTCGATTGCGGGTAGACGCGTCGCCTGCTGCCCGGCGTCGGGTCCGCCTTGGCCATCGGGGCCTCGATGGAAGCCACGGGTGGCGCGACAGCTGTCAAGGGCCCTGGGATGCCCAGCTCCTCTACCACCCGGATCCGCTTTGCTGGTATCGCTTCCATGGTCTGGAAGTTGTTCGGGTCGCCGCTGTTGTCCTGGCGCCACTGGTCGTTGCCGTCGACGGCCTTCTTCGGCATGTCGAAGGCGAGGACGAGTCCGCCCTCGCCGGCGACGTCGCGCAGGGTCGGCTCGTTGCGTTTCCTCCCCATGGCCCATTCGGTGTGCTGCCGGGCGTAGGACAGCGCCATGTCGAAGTCGAGGGTGACGGTGTTCCAGCCCTGGTCCTTGCTCTCCCTGGCAATGTCGTGTTTCTCCCAGCGCTTGCAGCCGATGGCGCTGCCGGCTTTACTCGGCGTCAGGCCCGTGACCTGGATGCCGTCGCCGTAGAAGTTGCATCGGTTGGTGCCGTGGTAGAACCGGTACACGTCCCCGGGCGGCGGGACCTGGGGCGGGTTCGCCAACCGCCACAGCCGTCGCTGCCGCCCGTTGTACGTCTGAAGTGCCTCCGCATCGCGCGTGTTCACGCCGAGTTGTTCGAATGCCGTGGCCAACCGGTACAGGATCAGCTTGTCGGCGACGGTGGCGAGCTCTGGCGTGGCGTACTTCGTGGACAGGACGATGGTGTTGGTGGCCGGCAGGTAGTCGCTGCCGACGGGCCTGTCGAGAAGTGCCACGGTCAGCGGCATGCCGTGCGCGGTGTCGAGGGCCCCCACCACATCGGCGACCACCTGCTCGGCCGCGCACCAGTGCGCCAGACGCGCGGTCAGTGCCTGATGCGGGTGCGGGGCTGGTAGTTGGGCCGGTGCGGGGCCAGCGGTGGTGGTGTCCCATGGCGGGCGGATTGGCTCGTCGCGGTAGACCGGCACTGGCGTGGGGGTAAAGGGTTGGACGGGTGCCAGTGGGGGTCTCGAGGTCTGCGCGGGGGATGGCTCGTTCGGCTGCACTCCGTGACGCTATGCATGGCTGTTGCGATGCGTCAGCGGGAAGTCGCGAATCAGACGTGCGAGAGGACGTTCGGCTCACCGCCCCCGCGTCCGGCAGACTCGGGGTTCGTTGCCGACGCGTCGCAGCCCGGTCCCGACGGACGCCAGCTGGCGGGTGAGGCGAATGGCTTCGGCGGACAGGTCGACCCGTCCGGAATAGCCCTCGTTGACGATCAGATGCAGCACGCGCAGGACACGCGCCACCACCTCGTCCTCCAGGACAACCCGCCACCCAGCGGGTTCTCCGATCTGGCACGCGGGCACCGCACGATCCTCGGTTGTCCTCACAAACCATCGATGATCACGCGGTGGCCGTCCTCATGCCCGCTGCCGCTGCCCTAGCGATGAGCGGAGATTTACCAGTTCCGGAACGTTCCGGGGCCGGGCGGCCTCCCGGAAACCGCCGGCGATCGGCCAGGCGTGCAAGATCGTGCTCGATCCCGGAAAGCGTGGCCTCCTACCCGCAACGAGGCCACAGTTTCCCTGATCGAGCATGGTCTTGTTCCCTGATCCAGCGCGATCGTGTGTGCTCGTACGGACCCAGACCACGTCAAGGGGCTCGCTAGAGGCCCGCCTGTGCAGGGAGCAAGCTTGAACGTCCGGAGCGGGCGGGCTCGGCGACCCCCACCCCGCTCTCACCTCGCCCCGTCAGGGACGGGCTCTCCATGATCGTCTGCTGATTATGGAGAACTCGCCCGGCGTGTCGTCTCACATATCAGCAGACGATCAAGGTGCGACGCCCACAGCACCCCGCCAGGGCTTCTTCTCAACGACGTAGGTCCCGCGCTACGGCACGGTCATCACCAGGCCGGCCGCGCGTACGAAGGAGCGCCACAGCCTGTCTCACGGTTCCCCGGCAGACCCCCGTACTCTCCGCGTAGCTGTGTCTCGCTCGGGATGGGCCCAAGGGGCACCAACTTCCCGTCCTCAATCTGCTTGGCGATCAAGTCAGCAGGTTGCACATACGTCGGTACCGGCGACAGCGGATCAAGCATGTCCTCAATCCTCACCTGACGTCTTAGAACGTCCGTTACGAGGCACATCGCGGTAGGTCGGGGTACGAGACTCGGGGCGATGCGGTCGTCCGGCGCGAACTCTTCGTCTAGCCGGCCGGACTCCGGAAGCTCTCCGATCCCGCCGAGAGGAGCCGTCCGGCCGCCCCTCGGGGGCGTAGGGAGCCCTCTGGGAAGGGGTCGGTAGCCGCGAGAGGGGTGTAGGGACGTAAGGGATCTTTATGGCTTTGATCGTGCGCAGCATGTTTCCAGGGCTGATCGCTGCCCCCATGTCGGTATCCAGACCTCGGCGCCGGGTGCCTCTGCTCGTCTGGAGTCGAGGTGGTCGCGAAGTTTGGTGAGCGCGGGATGCGGGTTGTCGTCGCGCCAGATCAGTGACATGGGGTAGATCGGTGCCGGGTCGCGTACCGGTATGCGCCGCAGGTCGTAGCTGTCCGGCCACAGGTATCGCGTGCGTTCGCCGGCCAACGTCGCCAGTTCCGCGGAGTCGGCGATCTCGGCCAGCAGTGCCTCGTTTCCGAAGGCCGGCCCGACCGTGTCGATGGTGAGGCCGAACGCGGCCGCGAGTTCGTCGTAGTAGTCGGCCCATTCGGTACCGGGGGCCATGCCGGGCATCCAGATGCGGTGTTCGGCGAGTTGTGTGAGCGTGACGGCGCCGGCGTTGGCGAGCGCATGGCGTGGCCCAACGAGGATCTCGTGGTGCTCGTCGATCACGCGGGCGGTCCTGATCGCGCCAGGCAGTTGATGCGCGGGGACGGTGACGGCGTGGAAGGTGGCGTCGACCGCCCCCGCCTCGACGGCGGCGGTCGCGGCATGAACGTCGGCTTCGAGGGTCACGACATCCAGCTCGATCCGCGGATGCGTACGGTGGAAGTCCTGCAGCAGCACCGCCGGCGCGGTCCGTCGAGTGTGGACATCGACGCGGAGCGCGCGCCGACCGGGGCGCACAGAGGCGTCGGCGCGCGCTTCCACCCGGAGCAGCTCCCGGGCGTGGGGCAGGAAGGCCTGACCGTCGATCGTGAGTTGGACGCCGCGAGCTGTGCGGGTGAACAGCCGTACCTTCAAGTCCCTCTCCAGCGCGGCGATGCGCTTGGACACGGCCTGCTGGGTGATCGACAGCGCGGCGGCGGCGTCCTGGAACTGGCCGGCATCCGCGGCGGCGACGAAGGTACGGACGGCGTCGAGATCCACGGAGCAGACCCTACCCGCACAACATTTGGTTGTGGCTCACCGTCGGCGTAGTTGTTTGATCCGTCGTCGCATGCCTTGGTTTGATCGCAGCGGTCAACGGCGAGTTGTTCGATGCGGAAGGTGTGGGGCGTGGCGGCGAGACGATCCCTGGGTCGGCAGTTCGGATGGTTGTGGGCGGCGTACGCGGTCAGCGCCTATGGGTCCGGGTTCGGGTTCGGTGCGTTGCCGCTGATCGCCGTGCTGGTGTTGGATGCCAGCCCCGCTCAGGTGTCCGCGTTGTCCGCGGTGGGGCCGGCAGTGGGCGCGCTGATCGCGCTACCGCTCGGGCCGTGGGTGGAGTTTCGTCGCAAGCGGCCGGTGATGATCGCGATGGACCTGGCCCGGTTCGCGGTCATGATGACGATCCCCATCGCGTACGCCTTCGGCCTGCTCAGCTTCGTCCAGTTGCTGGTCGTCTCGGTCGTGGTCGCCGCAGCCAAGATCGCCTTCAACGCGGCCTGCGGCGCCTACCTCAGGGAGCTCGTCCGGCCGGATGACCTGCTCGTGGCCAACGCGAGGTTCGAGTCGACGACGTGGAGTTCCATCGCAGTCGGGCCGCCACTGGGCGGGGCGGCGATCGGCCTGTTCGGGCCGGTTACCACCGTGATGGCCGACGCGCTCAGCTACCTGTTCTCCGCGCTGGCGGTCACCGCTGTTCGCGGCCGAGAAGAACCCCCGCAGCGCACCGACAAGCGCCGGGTCCGGGCCAGCGAGTTGCTCGACGGCTGGCGACACCTCCTGGCACATCCCGGCCTACGGGCGCTCTACGTCAACCAGCTGCTCGTCGGCGGACTGATCATGGCCACCGAGCCGCTGTTGGCCGTGCTCATGCTCCGCGAGCTCGGATTCCCGCCCTGGCAGTACGGCCTCGCCTTCGCCGCCCCCTGCGTCGGCGGACTCATCGGCTCACGCCTTGCCCCTCGTGTCGTGGCCCGGTACGGCCAACACCGCATCCTCCGTACCGTCGGCACACTGCGCGCGATCTGGCTGATCGGCCTCGCCTTCGTCCAGCCCGGCGCCGCCGGCCTGGCGACGGTGATCGCGGTCGAACTCGCGATCATCATCAGCATGAGCCTGTACAACCCGGTGCTCGCCACCTACCGGCTGGAACACACCCCCAAAGACCGCATCGCCCGCACCCTGTCGGCCTGGTCGATCAGCAGCAGCGCTTCCATCGCCATCCTCAGCGCGCTCGGCGGACTGCTCGCCAGCGCCACCAGCCCACGCACGGCTATCACGATCGCGGGACTGCTGATCCTCGCCAGCCCGCTGCTGCTGCCCCGCCGCCAGCATTCCGCACCTGTACCCGACCTTGAGCTGGCAACAACCCGCGCCCAACCACAGGCAGCGGTTCCCGTGAAGCCGATTAAGGAGGCCATCAACAACTGACAGACGCAAAGCCATCCGACAACAGCGCGAACTGGCCCCGAGCCACCCGTGAGACACCGCGGCCGAGCCGCCGATGCAGAAAGCCACAATTCATGACTGTCACCGCATTTGACCCGTCCAGCGCGCTGGTCATCATCGACCTTCAGAACGCCATCGTCAGCGCCCCCACCGTCCCCTACACCGGCCCACAGGTAGTGGCCCGGGCGGTCGAGCTGGCCCGCGCCTTCCACGAACACAGCGCCCCGGTCGTCCTGGTCCGGGTCACGGCCCGTGCGGACGGATCGGATGCCGCACCAGGCCGCAACGAGATCCCACCCCGGCCCGCCTCCTTGCCCGAAGATTGGGATGTCATCGTCGACGACATGGTCGGCCACCCCGACGACATCACCGTGGCCAAGCGCTCCTGGGGTGCCTTTTACGGAACCGATCTCGACCTGCAACTACGCCGCCGCGGCGTCACACAGATCGTGCTGGCCGGGCTCACCACCAGCATCGGCGTGGAGTCCACCGCCCGCGCCGCCTACGAACACGGCTACCACGTCACACTCGCGACGGACGCCATGGCCGACCTGGACCTGGAGGCCCACCGCAACAGCATTCAACGGATCTTCCCTCTTCTCGGCCAGACCGGTTCCACCACCGAGATCGTTGAAATGCTTGCCAAGACCCGCAACTGACTGGGCTCCGCCTTCCCCGAGACCCGCTGATCGGGCATCGGGCACGTTGCCGGTATTCGGCTGGTTGGACGTCACCGGACAGCGCACGACACACTCTTGAGATGCCACAGTGGACTCGCTAGATTCGGTCCTCAGCCACGATCAGGGACCGGCTCCGAGATTCGGGAGAGTGACTCCATCGCACACATCGATCTAGGGGTGGATGAGGCCGAGTTCCCAGGCATCCGTGGGCCGCTGCGCTTCCGGCGGGAGACCGGCCAACCGTTGCTTGAGCTGGTCGAGGTGCTGCTGCGCGGGCCGCATCCGCTCACCCCCGGGGAACGGGAACTGATCGCCGCGTACGTCTCCGGCCGCAACGAGTGCACCTACTGCTGCTCGGCGCACTCGGCGTACGCGGCGGCGCAACTCGACGAGGGCATGACCCTGGTCGACCAGGTGCGCGCTGACCTGGACAACGCCCCGATCTCCGCGAAACTGCGCGCCCTGCTGCACATCGCCGGGGCCGTGCAGGTCAGTGGACGCGAGGTCACCCCCGAACTGGTCGCGACCGCCCGTGCCGAGGGCGCCACGGACCTGGAGATCCACGACACGGTGCTCATCGCGGCGGCCTTCTGCATGTTCAACCGGTACGTCGACGGCCTCGGCACGCAACCGGCGGGCGACCCCGGGTGGTACGCGCAGGCGTCCGAGCGCATCGTCAACACCGGCTACCGGCAGGTCGTCTGACGACGATCCGGCCGGCGCCACCGGACCGAACCCCGTCCGCCCGACGAGCAAACCCGGAGCATCAGGTCATGGCACATATCGACCTCGGCCAGGACGAGCAGGTCTACCTGGGCATCCACGGCCTGATCCGTTACCGGCCGGAGACCGGCCGCCCCCTGCTGGCGCTGAACGAGGTGCTGCTGCGCGGGCCGCATCCGCTCACCCCCGGGGAACGGGAACTGATCGCCGCGTACGTCTCCGGCCGTAACGAGTGCCGGTTCTGCCAGGGCGCGCACTCGGCGTTCGCCGCCGTGCAACTCGACGAGGGCATGACCCTGGTCGACCAGGTTCACGCCGACCTGGACAACGCCCCGATCTCCGCGAAACTGCGCGCCCTGCTGCACATCGCCGGGGCCGTGCAGGTCAGTGGACGCAGCGTCACCCCCGAACTGGTCGAGGCCGCACGCACCGAGGGCGCCACGGACCTGGAGATCCACGACACGGTCCTGATCGCGGCGGCGTACTGCATGTTCAACCGGTACGTCGACGGCCTCGGCACGCTCGTACCCGACGACCAGGAGTGGTATCTGGGGCCGGCCGGACGGGTCGCCACCCAGGGTTATCTGCCGGTGCTGGACCGCTGACCCGTACCGGTCACCCGAGCTTTCACCCGCTAGCCGAATTGGGAGCGTGACGCCATGGCACACATCGACCTGGGCGTGGACGAGAAAGAGTTTCCCGGGGTCCGGGGCCCGATGAAGTACCGGCCGGTGACCGGCAAGCCGATGATGGAACTGGCCGAGACCCTGCTGCGCGGGCCGCTCAGCCTGTCGACGGCCGACCGCGAGCTGATCGCCGCGTACGTCTCCGGCCGCAACGAGTGCACCTACTGCTGCTCGGCGCACTCCGCGCTCGCCGCCGCCCTGCTCGACGAGGGCATGCCCCTGGTCGACCAGGTACGCGCCGACCTGGACAACGCGCCGGTCAGTGCCAAGCTGCGCGCCCTGCTGCACATCGCCGGGGCCGTGCAGGTCAGCGGACGCGAGGTCACCCCCGAACTGGTCGCGACCGCCCGTGCTGAGGGCGCCACCGACGAGGAGCTCCACGACACGGTGCTGATCGCGGCGGCCTTCTGCATGGTCAACCGGTACGTCGACGGCCTCGGCACGTTCACCCCGAGTGATCCGAGCTACTACGAGGAGACGGCCCGGCGGGTCGTCAGCGTCGGCTACCGCAACACGGTCTCAACCTGATCTTCAACCCGTGCGCTGCTACGAGCAGTGATACTCAGGCCACGCTTGACGGTTTTTCCCGACGTCGTGGCGGGGTGCGGGTCGGCGGTTCCGTGAGCCGGGTGGACAAGTGGCGGGCGAGCCCCGGTCGATCGTTGGTGGATCGACCGGGGCTCGTCGTGTGAAGCCGGATCAGGTGAGGTCGAACCGGTCGAGTTCCATGACCTTGGTCCAGGCTGCGACGAAGTCGGCCACGAACTTGTCGCGCGCGTCCTGGCTGGCGTAGACCTCCGCGACGGCCCGTAGCTGGGAGTTGGAGCCGAAGATGAGGTCGACCGCGGTGGCGGTCCACTTCACCTCATCGGTGGCCAGGTCGCGGATCTCGTACACGTGCTCGTCGGACTCCGACGCCTTCCACCGGGTGCCCGGGGAGAGCAGGTTGGCGAAGAAGTCGTTGGTGAGCACGCCGGGCCGGTCGGTGAGTACGCCGTGCTGGGTGCCGCCGGAGTTGGCCCCGAGGGAGCGCAGGCCGCCGACGAGGACGGTCATCTCGGGCGCCGTCAGGTTGAGCATGTAGGCGCGGTCGAGCAGCAGCACCTCCGGCTGGGTCTTCTCGCCGGCACGCAGGTAGTTGCGGAACCCGTCGGCCCGCGGCTCGAGGAGCCGGAGGGAGTCGACGTCGGTCTGCTCCGCAGTGGCGTCGGTGCGGCCCGGGTGGAACGGCACGGTCACCTCGACGCCGGCGTCGCGCGCCGCCTTCTCGACAGCGGCCGAGCCGGCCAGCACGATCAGGTCCGCGAGCGAGATCTTCGCGCCGCCGGCGGAGTTGAACTCCCGCTGGATGCCCTCGAGGGTCTCCAGCACCGCCGCGAGCTGCTCGGGCTGGTTGACCTCCCAGCCGCGCTGCGGCTCGAGGCGGATCCGCGCGCCGTTGGCGCCGCCGCGCTTGTCGGTGGACCGGAAACTGGCGGCGGAGGCCCAGGCGGTGGAGACCAGCTGGGCGGTCGTCAGGCCGGACTCCAGGACCTTCGCCTTGAGGGCGGCGACGTCGGCGTCACCCACGAGCTCGTGGTCGACGGCCGGCACCGGGTCCTGCCACAGCTGGGGCTCGGCGACCCAGGGCCCGAGGAAGCGGCTGACCGGACCCATGTCGCGGTGCAGCAGCTTGTACCAGGCCTTGGCGAACGCCAGCGCGAACTCGTCGGGGTTCTCCAGGAAACGGCGCGAGATCTTCTCGTACGCCGGGTCGACGCGCAGCGACAGGTCAGTCGTGAGCATCGTCGGCTTGTGCTTCTTCGACGGGTCGTGGGCGTCCGGGATGATCGCCTCGGCATCCTTGGCGACCCACTGCTTCGCGCCGCCGGGGCTCGTGGTGAGCTCCCACTCGTAGCCGAAGAGGATCTCGAAGAAGCGGTTGCTCCACTGCGTCGGCACGTCGGTCCACGTCACCTCGAGACCGCTGGTGATCGTGTCCCCGCCCTTGCCGCTGCCGTGGGTGCTCAGCCAGCCCAGGCCCTGCGTCTCCAGCGGGGCGCCCTCGGGCTCGGGGCCCACGTGGTCGTCGGCGATGCCGGCGCCGTGGGTCTTGCCGAAGGTGTGGCCACCGGCGATGAGGGCGACGGTCTCCTCGTCGTTCATCGCCATCCGGGCGAAGGTCTCGCGGATGAAGTGCGCAGCCGCGAGCGGGTCCGCGTTGCCGCGGGGGCCCTCCGGGTTGACGTAGATGAGGCCCATCTCGGTCGCCCCGACGCCGGCCGCCATCTCCTTCTCGGAGGCGTAGCGCTCGTCGCCGAGCCAGGTGTCCTCCGGGCCCCAGAAGATCTCCTCGGGCTCCCAGACGTCCTGCCGGCCGAAGCCGAAGCCGAAGGTCTTGAAGCCCATCGACTCCAGGGCGACGTTGCCGGCGAGCACGAGCAGGTCGGCCCAGGAGATCTTCTGGCCGTACTTCTGCTTGACCGGCCACAGCAGCCGGCGGGCCTTGTCGAGGTTGGCGTTGTCCGGCCAGCTGTTGAGCGGGGCGAACCGCTGACCACCGTCGCCGGCGCCACCGCGACCGTCCTCGATGCGGTAGGTGCCCGCGGCGTGCCAGCTCATCCGGATCATCAGGCCGCCGTAGTGGCCGAAGTCGGCCGGCCACCAGTCCTGCGAGGTGGTCAGGACCTTGGTGATGTCCCGCTTGAGGGCCTCGACGTCGAGCTTGGCGAACTCCTTGGCGTAGCTGAAGTTCTCCCCCAGCGGGTTGCCCTTGGACGAATGGGCGTGCAACACCGAGAGGTCGAGCTGGTTGGGCCACCAGTCCCGGTTGGTGCGCGGACGACCTCCGGTCTTCGGCGTCGGCGAGTCGATCGCCGGGTTCTCGCTCTCGCTGCCGTGTGCGGTCACCGAGTCGTGCGCGACCGGGCAGCCAGCCGCCGCCATCTTGTCCACGCCCTGCGCGCTGGCGGGGGCGTTGTCCTGAGTATCGCTCATCTGTTTCCTTCCGAACCGGCGGATCACTGGGAGGTGCGTTCGGTCGCACATCCGGGGCAGGTGCCCCAGTAGACGACCTCCGCCTCGTCGACCACGAAGCCGTGGTCGTCGGAGGCGGTGAGACAGGGAGCATCGCCGACAGCGCAGTCGACGTCGGCGATCGCACCGCAGGAGCGGCACACGACATGGTGGTGGTTGTCCCCCACCCGGGACTCGTACCGGGCGGTCGCACCGGCAGGCCGGATGCGCCGCACCAGACCGGCGTCGGTGAGCGCCCGCAGCACGTCGTACACCGCCTGGTGGGAGACCGTGGGCTGATCCGCTCGTACCAGCTCGATCACCGTGTCGGTGTCGACATGCGGATGGTCACGCAGCACCGCGAGCACCGCCAACCGAGGCCGGGTCACGCGCAACGAGACCGCCCGTAACTGGGTCTCGAAGTCGGGCGTCACACGACGAACATAGCCTATTTTTCTGGAACGAATCCATTTTGGCTTCGATTCGGCCTACGCGTCTTCGACACAGACCCGGCCGCCCAACCTGGATCTTCCATGGTGGCCGCGCCCGATACGCCTCCGGCGTGTTCGACACCCTGGACGCCGGACTCGCCTGGGCGGCCCAGCACCAGGTGACCGGGATCCTGGCCGAGTACGGCCTTGTTGCAAGATACTGGCAATAGCCAAGATTCGGCAGCATCATCGGAGGGAACCCTGATGGCGGTCTACACCCTGCCCGACATGCCCTACGACTACGGCGCACTGGAGCCGGCCATGTCCGGGCAGATCCTGGAGTTGCACCACGACAAGCACCACGCCGCGTACGTCAAGGGCGCCAACGATGGCCTTGAGCAGCTCGCCGAGGCCCGCGCCAAGGGCGACTTCGGCACGCTGGTCGGCCTGGAGAAGACCTTCGCGTTCAACCTGTCCGGGCACGTGCTGCACACCATCTTCTGGAACAACCTGTCCCCCGAGGGCGGCGACCGCCCCGACGGTGAGCTCGCCGCCGCGATCGACGAGCACTTCGGCTCGTTCGACGCCTTCGCCGGGCAGCTCTCCGCCGCGACGAAGAGCGTGCAGGGCTCCGGCTGGGGCGTCCTCGCCTGGGAACCGCTCGGCCAGCGGCTGATCGTCGAGCAGGTCTACGACCATCACGGCAACGTCGGCCAGGGAACCACCCCGCTGCTGGTCTTCGACGCCTGGGAGCACGCCTACTACCTGCAGTACAAGAACGTGCGCCCCGACTACGTGGACCGGCTGTGGAACGTGGTGAACTGGGCCGACGTGATTGCCCGGTTCGACGCCGCCCGCGCCGCCGCCCCGAAGATCTGACCGCGTGACCGCACCGACCCCCGCCGGGGCGGAACTGCTCCAACGCGCCGCCGGGGTCATCGCCGCCAAACACCGAGGCGACCTCGCCGGCGCCGAGGCGCTCCTCGCCGCCTTCCCCAGTGAGCAGGCCCGCACCCTCGGCTTCTATCTGCTCGCCGACCTCGCGCTCGGCCTGGTCAGGGCCAGCAGCGGGCAGTCGATGGACGACCTGGTGCGGGAGTTGTCCCTGCTGGTCGCGGCCACGGCGGGCCAGCCACCACCGGCCGGGCACTGAGGGCAGGGTTCTCGCAGCCGGACACACCGGCTGCGAGGGCCCCGCTCCCGGCTGACGCGGCGACGGCAAGATTCGTACCCCCGCCTGCCCGCGACGGATCCACGCGGACGCCGCGTCCACCGCGGGGCTTCTACGACGCTGCCGCTCACCGCCCGGTCACTGCCGGAGGTGACCCGCGCATCCTTTTCGGCGCCAGTTGTTGTGCTTGTCGCCCGGCCTGCGTTCTGGCTGGGTTGGGCAGGGGCCGCCGGGGGAGGCTGGGGTGACGGTGTGCCCCCGATGGGTTACGGTCCGAGGTGGTCGCGGGTTGGAGTCTGGCCGAGGAGGCAGCTCATGCAGCGAGTCGAGTGCGGCCTGCTCGCGATCATGGGGTCCGGTGAGACGAGCCCGACCATGGTCAGCGTCCACCGGGCGGTCGTCGACCGGCTGCCGTCGGACCGGCCGAACGCGGTGCTCCTCGAGACGCCGTACGGCTTTCAGGAGAATGTCGCCGACATCTCCGCCCGCGCACAGAACTACTTCCACCACAGCGTCGGGCTCCGGGTGTCGGTGGCGCCGGGCATGCGCGGCCGGGCATCTGCCGGGACGGACGCCGACCGGGGTCTGGCGATGGTGCAGACCTCGGACTGGATCTTCTCCGGTCCGGGCAGCCCTTCCTACGCCCTCGACCACTGGCATCGACAGCCCCTCGCCGCCGCGCTGGTCGAACGGATCCGGCATCCGCGCGGCGCGGTCGTGTTCGCCTCGGCCGCCGCCGCCACGATGGGGTGTCTCGCCGTGCCGGTCTACGAGATCTACAAGGTCGGCGCCGCACCGCACTGGCGCGAAGGACTGAACCTGCTCGCCTGCCTTGACCTGCAGGTGGTGGTGATCCCGCACTACGACAACACCGAGGGCGGCACCCACGACACCCGCTACTCCTACCTGGGAGAGCACCGGCTGACCATCCTCGAACGGGAACTGCCGGCCGACGCCGCGATTCTCGGCGTGGACGAGCACACCGCGGTGATCGTCGACCTGCTCAGCGGCAGCGTGGAGATCACTGGCCGAGGCGGCCTGACCGTACGCCGCGCCGGCCGCAGCCGCGTCCTGCCCGCCGGCGTCACGCTGAGCCTGGCCGAGCTACGCGCGTTGACACGCAGCGACCGGCTTGCATCGACGAGGGTCGACGGTATTCCCATTCAACCGTCACGAGTGGCTCAAGCGGCAACCCTGCCGGAGGTGACCCTGCACTGCGAGCGGCGCTTCGAGATGGCCCGGCTCGCCGGAGCAGCCGACGATATGGTGCAAGCCGTCCTGGACCTCGAGGAGACGATCGGCGTTTGGGCCGCGGACACCGAGGAGGACGAGGGCACCAGCCAGGCCCGCGCGGTGCTCCGAAGCCTCATCGTGCGGCTCGGACACGCCGCCGCGACAGGTCTCCGAGACCCCCACGACCTGCTCCGCCCCCTGGTGGAACCGCTGCTCGGCCTACGCGAGCGGCTCCGCACCGAACAGGCCTACCAGGCTGCGGACGACATCCGAGCGGCCCTGACAGCCGCCGGAGTGATCATCAACGACACCCGGGCAGGCACGCAATGGACCGTGGCAGCGTCCGCCGACGCCTCCGCCACCTGAGCATTCCGCCCCGATCATCGGGGTGAACAGCCAGGGATCATCTGAGGTCCGCAGGACCGTCTCCCTAAGCTGATCACGTGCCATCCTCACCACTTGCCGCCGTCGCACCGACGGCGCTGCCGCTCCCGAGCGTCGTCGTCGAGGTGCTCCTGATC
Organism: Micromonospora sp. NBC_01412; assembly: GCF_045040215.1. Classification (NCBI taxonomy): domain Bacteria; kingdom Bacillati; phylum Actinomycetota; class Actinomycetes; order Micromonosporales; family Micromonosporaceae; genus Micromonospora; species Micromonospora sp. NBC_01412. The sequence continues at coordinate 2,831,778 of NZ_CP109528.1, read as the reverse complement.
AGTGCCGACCAGGATGGCCTGCGCTTCCGGCCCCTCTCCGCCCCGCTGCGAGACGAACCCCCCGATGTCGTTGCGCGGTCGTTGGCCGCACTGCCGCCGGGGGGCCTTGACGGGCTCCTGCACTCCACGTCGTGGCGTTTCGTCGACGGTCGCCTGACCGTCACCTACGTGGCACTACCCGATCCCTGTCCAGGCGCCGCCACGACACCGGTCGCACCCACACCAGTGCTCGGGTCCGAGGACTCCCTCGCCCCCACTCCCGCCGAGATCCGACCCGTGGACGTCGCCGTGCACGCCTGCCGTCACCTCGCCTTCCTGCGGCATACCGATCCCACCGTCGCAGCCGTTGCCGCCGCCGCACCCATGACCTGGGCGCTGATCACCGAGTTCACGCCCGCCGTGGCGGGCATGCTCACCTCCGACGCAACCCCGGTGCCCGCCCGTACTGGTTGAGCGACATGGCATCCGTAACGGCACCCGGCCCAAGGCCGTGTTGACCGATACCAGCAGGCCGGTGCGGATCGATGTCCCCCAACGGGACCGTGCCGGCACGGTCGAGCCCCAGATCGTGCGTAAGAGACAGCGTCGGCTGGTGCGGTCTGACTCCCACCCGACGCGGAGGCCGACACCGTTCGCGTCGGCTGATGGATGCATCTCAAATTAGGCTGTCGCGGTGACGGCCAGCCACGGATTCATTGACCTTGACGTGCCCGGCGATGAGCCAGGAATCTCGGACGGGGGCAGGCCCGCTGGGCCGCGCGTCGGGCGGAAGGCAGCTTCGTACCTGATCGCTGTCTTCGTGCTCGGCGTGGTGATCGGTGGTGCCGCCGGCGCCGAGTTGCGGGCCTCCCGTGACGAACGGGCCAGGGCGGGCACGGTCTCGCTGGTGGCCATGCCGGGCTCGTTCGGCAGCGCGTCGGGCTCGGACGACGGTAGGACCGTGCTGCCGAACGCGCAACTGGTGCTGGTCAACGCCGGCCCGGCTCCGATCACGGTGCGGGTGGAAGGGGCACAGCGGCCAGGGGCCCTGGTACGCGACACAGGCCAGTCCCGGCTGATGCGCCCGGGTGGAACAGCCTGGATCGACGTGGAGGTCACGTTCGACTGCATGACCGCGTTCGCACCGGAGCCGCTGCCCGTCAGCTTCTCCGTGGAGACCGCCGACCACCGGGTCCGGCGGACGAGCTACCCCATCGCGCTTCGGGGCAGCCCGTGGCAGCAGGTATGCGAGCGTCCACTTGTACGCGCCGATGAGCGAGCGGGGAGTTAAGAGCCGTCGTGGCCCTTTAAGACTGTAAGCCTCCGCAGCTGCCGCTGGCTCTCGGAGGTAGTCCCGAGGCTAGGGCTTCTTCTCAGCGACGAACGTCCCGCGTCCGGTGAATGTCACGACCATCCCTCGATCACGCAGCAGCCGGATCGCCGCGCGGACCGTTCCGCGGCTGACGCCGTACTCCTGCTGCAAGGTTGACTCGCTCGGTAGCGGCTGGCGCGGCTTCAGCTTCCCCTCCTCGATCTGCTTGGCGAGGAGGTCTGCGAGCTGGACGTAGAACGCCACCGGGGACATCTCGTCAACCATGGGCAGGACCTTATGGACGCACAGCCTGGGCAGGAGGTCGGGTACGGGCATCCCGTCCTAGACAGGGTGTACAGGCTAGGCAGGCAGGACGGGTTGGACTACCCTCGGTACGCGTCTGTAAACCAGCAGCCCAGGGAGTAGTGCTGTGTCCAGGTTCAAGTGGTTCCAACGTCCTGACCAGCCCGTTGACAACGTGAACGGGGAGCCGACCCCGCAGCAGGGCGAGCCTCAGCCGCCCCCCGAGCCGCTGACGGACGCCGTTCGCTCCCGCCGGGCCGCCAAGTGCCACAACCAGGTGAAGGCCCGTCATGCACATTGAGCGGCGGCCAGAGCCACCCTTCTCCGTCGTCATGGCCGGCTACGTGATCGACTTTCATCACCGCAACGTGTGCACCAAGTGCGGCGACGACGGGTGTCCACGAATCGTGGATGCTCGCAAGACGTTGGAGGCCTGGCGGGACAGGAGGCTTCATCGTGAGGGCCGGTGACGTCCTGCACGTCACCCGGGCGGCCAGCCCGCAGTTCGTCACCCCGATCTTCTTCCGCCTCATCCGCGTCATGAGCCTGCCGACGTACCACGGGTGGTCATGGCTGGAGGGCTACCAGTTGGACGAGCGGGGCGATGCGGTCGCCCGGCGCGAACTCTTCGTGCAGCCTGCCGGACTCCGGAAGCTCTCCGCCCCCTCCCCTCGGAAGGCTCGACAGCCCCTCTCCCGTGGGCGTAGGGAGCCGGGGGCCTCCGGGCGGAGCTGACTCCCGCCGGGTCTCAGCGGCGTCGGGCCGCCACGACCTCGCGGGCGTTGTGCTGGCCCCGCCGTCGGTTCTGCCAGACGGTGACGCCGACCGCCACCATGGCGGCCAGGCCGAGCGCGATCCACAGCAGCGGGTTGGTCCGCACCGCGCCGGGAAGCTGCTGGGCGAGGACGAAGACGCCCATCACCACGACGAACGAGCCGAACGCCTTGCGCAGCACGTCCTCGGGAACCCGGCCGGCGAGCCGGCCGCCGAGCAGACTGCCGACGACGGCCGCGGCGGTCACCGCGGCGGCCAGGCCCCAGTTGATGCTGACGCTGGACAGGTAGCCGGCCAGGCCGGCGAAGGACTTCATCGCGATGACGACCAGCGAGGTGCCGACGGCGACGGGCATCGGCAGGCCGCCGAGCAGGGCGAGGGCGGGGACCACCAGGAAGCCGCCGCCGGCGCCGACCAGGCCGGTGACCAGGCCGACCACGACACCGTCGAGGACGACCCGCCCGACGGGAAGCTCGTGCGGCACGGGCCGGCCCTCGGCGCTGCGCCGGCTGCGGATCATCGCGACGGCGGTGGCGAGCATCATCAGTGCGAACCCGGTGAGCAGCACCCCGGCCGGGATGAACTCGGCCAGGCGGCCGCCTGCGTACGCGCCGGCCATGCCGGCCACGCCGAAGATCAGCCCGGTACGCCACCGGACGCGCCGGGCCCGCGCGTGCGGCAACACACCGACCGCGCTGGTGACGCCGACGACGAGCAGCGAGGTGGCGATGGCCTCCTTGGCCGGCAGGTCGGCGACGTAGACCAGCAGCGGCACGGCGAGGATCGAGCCGCCACCGCCGAGCAGGCCGAGGCTGATCCCGACCAGCACGGCCAGCCCGACGGTCAGCGCGAGGCCGCCGGTCATGCCCGCCGCCCGGTGGTCGGCCCCCCACGGAGCTGGCCGACGATGGTGTCCAGGTCGCAGCTGGCACCCCGGTTGTATGGGAGCTTGCCGAGCAGCATGCCCATCGCACAGGTGTTGGTCACGGCGGCGAAGGTGAGGCCGGCGCCGATGAACCCGGCGACCCACTTCAGCTGCGGCACGAACACCGAGCCGAGGACGCTGGCCAGGACGATGGACCCGGCGACCAGGCGGACCTGGCGCTCCAGGTCCCACCGGGGCTTGCCCTGGGCGATCGGGGCGTTGGCAGCCTGCCAGGCCATGATGCCGCCGTTGAGCACCTTCAGGTTGGGCAGACCGACCCCGGCGAGGGCCTGTTCGGCCTGGGCGGCGCGGACCCCGGAGCGGCAGATCAGCACCACGTCCTCGTCGAGGTGGCGGCGCAGCTCCTCGCGGTGCTCCTTGAGCAGGTCCAGCGGCACGTTATAGGAACCGGGGATGTGCGAGGTCTCGTACTCGCCGGGGGTGCGCACGTCCAGCAGCCGGGGCGCCCGCCCGGCGGCGATCAGCTCGCGCAAGGTCGCCGCGTCGAGCGTCGAGGGGGTGGTCGGGGTCGTGGTCACGTTCTTCCTCCATTGAAGTCGCTTCGGTACGAGCGCGGACCGCTGGTCGGACCCGCGTGGTCATGGGGGCGTCCTCGTGCCGCGCCGGCATCGGCCGACCCGGCACGAGGGCGGCGATCATCAGGCGGTGGCGGCCATCCGCACGCCGGCCTGCTCGGCGTGGCCGAACATGTCGTCGATCAGGACGACTTCGCGGCCGGCGTTGGCCAGCAGCGACGCGGCGGCGGTGGCGCGGTAGCCGGAGCCGCAGTGCACCCACACGGTGCCGGCCGGCACGTCGGTGAGTCGCTTGGGCAGGTCGGGCAGCGGCACGTGCACCGCGCCGTCGATGTGGCCGGCCTTCCACTCGTTGGTCATCCGGACGTCGAGGACGACCTGCGGGGTGGGCAGGGCCTCGGGGGTGCTCCCGGCCTGCGCGGCAGCGAGGGCCGGAAAGTCGGCGACGGTCAGCTTCCGCAGGTCGGCCGGGCCGGTCGCCCACTGGTCGGGGGCTCCGGTGGCCCTGGCGGCCGGCCGGTCGATGCCGATGCGAACCAGTTCCCGCTGGGCGTCGGCGACCTGCCCCGGCGTCTCCGCCAGCAAGACGATCGGCACCCCCCAGTCGATCAGCCAGCCGAGCCACGTCGACATGGGCCCGTCCAGGCCGAGGCTGACCGTGCCGGCCAGGTGGGAGGCGGCGTACGCCTTGCGGTGGCGCAGGTCGACCACCCACTCCCCGGCGGTGATCCGCTCCCGCAACTGCGCGGCGTCGGCCCGGGTCACCGGGCTGAGGTCGACCGGGGCGGGCCCGGCGGCGTTGACCACGCCCATGTGGGCGTAGTACGCGGGGTAGGCGTCCAGCCCGGCGAGAGTCTCGGTGACGAACTGGTCGGCGGCCAGCCGCAGCACCGTGTTGGCCTGCTTCTCCCGGCCGATGGTCGATTCCGGGGCGTCGGCCTGGCTGGCCGAGCAGAAGCTGCCGAAGCCGTGGGTGGGCCACACCTGGGCGCCGTCGGGAAGCAGGTCGGCCAACTTCCGCGCCGAGTCGTGCTGGTGGCGGGCCAGGGTGTGGGCGTGCTGCTGGCCGAGCAGGTCGCTACGCCCGGTCGTGCCGAACAGCAGCGACCCGCCGGTGAACACCCCCACCGGCGACCAGCCACCGTCCCGGGCCTCGTCCAGCACGTAGGACAGGTGGTGGAAGGTGTGCCCGGGCGTGCCGACGACTCGCAGCCGCAGCAGGTCGGACACGGCCACCTCATCGCCGTCGGTGACGGGCATGCGGTCGAAGCCCACCTCGTCGTGGGCGGAGACCAGGTACTCCGCGCCGGTCAGCCGGGCCAGTTGCAGGCCACCGGAGACGTAGTCGTTGTGGATGTGCGTCTCCACCACGTGAGTGATCCGCACACCCTTCTCACCCGCGAGATACACGATCCGGTCGATGTCCCGCTGCGGGTCCACCACCACTGCCACCCGGCCGTCCGTCGCCAGGTAGCTGCGGTCCCCGAGGGACGAGGTCGCGATGACCGACACCTGCACCGTCATCCGTCTACTCCTTCACGCCATCCCGTATACCCCGGGGGGTATACGGGGAACAGTCGTCACCCTTGGTCGAACTCGAACACTCACTTACCCGCCCCGGCGAGGAACAAGCCGCCGGGGCGCATCAGCCCTGAAGGATCACGCCAAGGCCAGGAACAGCTTCTCCAGTTCCTCTTCGGTCATCTCCGGCTGCTCGCCGCGATCGCGGGCACCGGAGCAGTGCCGCATGCCGGAGGCGATGATCTTGTAGCCAGCCCGGTCGATCGCCTTCGACACCGCGGCGAGCTGAGTCAGCGCCTCGCGGCAGTCCTGGCCGCTCTCCATCATCTCGATGACCGCGTTGAGCTGCCCTCGTGCTCGCTTCAGGCGGGTCAGCGCCTCCCCGGTCATCTCGGGACGCAACTTCATCTCATCTACCTCCACTTCCACCGTAACACCTACCCCGGGGGGTATGCCGGTGGCTCCGCGGACGCTTCCGGTGTCCTGCGTCGAAGCCGTGCTGGCCACGCCACCCACCTTCCACGATTGCCGCCTACGACCATGAGAACATACCCCCAGGGGTATCCATTCCCCGCCGGAGTGGAGCCCTGCGAGATGTTGACCTAACCACCGACCGGCGGATCGCAGTCCGCCGCGCGGCCCGGTGCGGCGCGGCAAGCACCGCCGGGTCGGGCGGGGTCAGCTTTCCGACTCATCGATGGCCGGCACGGACTCCCGGCCGGTACGGAACCGGCGGTCGCCGGCGGCAGACCCGGCGGATCACCGCCGCCCATCGACCCGGATCGACCCGGAACGCGCCTACCCTGCCGGAACTCGGCACATCCCGGCCCGGTCGACCGGGCACCGACGATTTCCCGCCCCGTGACCAATCGACGGGGGCCGGTTCGACATCCCGGAAAAGCGGGCGCACGTCAGTTCCTGGACAGCGCGCGGGGCTTCCTGTGCGGCGCCATCACTCGCTAGGGTTCGGGAGCCGCAAGCGCCTGCCCGCCGGTCGCGCCGCGGTATTCCCACGTCATCCCGCATCCCACAACCCGAACGGAGTGGTATGGGGTCGGCACTGCTTGTCCCAATTCACCTCGATGCACTGTATCTCACCGGAGATCTCGCGGTCACCGAGGGCGCGGCCGATTTCTCAAAACTGCCCTATTTCGACGGAACCCGCGACATCAATCCCGAGGTCGCCTACCTGAGCGAATCGATTGTCGCAACGCCGTTCCATGACCAGAACCTCATTCTCAAGGCCGGCGTGCATCTGCACTGGGCGCTGCCGGATGCGTTGACGAAGGGGGGGCACACGGCGGACGGCACCGCCTTCCCTGCCGTGCCGACCCACTGGCTGGTAACCCGCAGCAGGCTCGCCACCAGCGGAGACAGCGTGGTCGAGCGGCGCTGGGTGGTCGAGAGCGACTACCTGTATCCAGCCGGTGAGGGAGCACTGTCGGGCGCCATAGCCTTCCCCGTGCCTGCTTATCTGGACGATTCCACAATCCATCCGTTCCGGTTCCTCGGGCGGTCCATGCCGCTGGCTCAGTGGCTCGATCCCGACCGCGATGCCGGGCGGGTGCCGGAACATCTCGACAAGCTGACCGCAGCCGGATACGGCCATCCCGCCTTTGCCGCCGTCTATCCGAACTGCCACAGCGTGTTCGGTTTTCACGATCCCGATCCCGGGCCGCTCGGCCCGGATTTGCAGTATGACGTGATCGGCTGGTATCGGGCGTCGGGTAACGACTGCATCGGGCAACTGGTCCGCCAACTCGCCACCGAACTCGAACTGGCCTCGCCGGCTTCGGTCACGCCCGGTCCGCTGCTCGAGAGATTGGCCGAGGAATACGGCTGGACCCCCCGGGTCACCGTCACCAAGGAACAATTGCGCGCAATATCCACGGATCCCGATCCACTCTGGCGGGAGCTGCTGGCCCGGGACTGGCTGGCCCCGGTGGACAACCAGACGGCGCTGGCCACGATCACCAGCTGGCGTGCCGGGCAGCTGCTGAGCACGCCGTTCCAGGATGTGGCGGAGCGGGTCGGGCAACTGCTGGACCACGCCGCCGCCACCGCACTCGGCAACACCCCGCCCGAGCGGGTCGCCTGTCACGCCCGGCTGCGGTTCGCCCCGACCAGCACCACCGACGCTCCCGGCCTGATCCTGGCGGTCGGCAACAGCGGTGCCGAGGCGCTCGCCGCGTACCTGGCGGACGCGGACGCGGCCGGGCCGGACCAGGCCGCCGCCGTCGAGCGGCAGCTCGCCGCAGTGCTGGAGCTGACCGGGGCGCAGCAGCGAGGGCTGGACACCAACGCGAAGCTCGCCGAGGCGTACCACGAGCGGACCTTCCGGCCGGTCGACGGCGAGTCCCGCTGGACGGTCAGCTCGCAGCTCGCGGCCGGCACCGCCGACGCCACGGCCGAGCAGGATCTCGCCGACCTGCCGCCGGACATCTCCGCCGCACTCGCCGAGCTGAACCACCTCCAGGACACGTACGACCGGACCCGGCAGCGGATCGAGTCGACCCGCGGCCAGATCTTCTCCGACTGGTACAAGTACCTGCTGTGCAGCTACCCGCCGCACGACGAGGTGGACGACTATCCGGACGCCGACACGGTCCGGGCGCTGATCGAGTCGGACCTCGCGACGCTGGACGAGCAGGTGGTCGCCGCCGCCCGGCTCGACCAGCAGCGGCACCAGGCCGCCGAACAGATCCGCCGGAGCCTGGCCGAGCGGGCCACCGGCACGGACCGGGCCGGCTACACGCTGCGCCAGGTGGCCGGCCCGCGCTACTACCAGCCCGCCGAGCCGGTGGTGCTGCTGGCCGGGGACGCGGTGCGCCCCTCCACCCGCTACGGCCAGGACCACCGGTTGCGGCCGGACGACATGCTCGACACCCGGCTGCTGCCCGAGGTGGACTTCGCCGAACCGGAGGCGCTCTGGCAGGCCGTCGACGCGGTGTGGCGGGATCTCGCCGGCGCGGTGGCCGCCGGGCGGGAGACGGTCGGCTTCGCGCTCTGGCGGCGGCAGCCCTGGCATCCGGTGCTGCTGGACTGGGAGGTGCAGTTCTTCCCCCGGGCCGAGCAGGTCAACCGCGACGGCGCGTACGACCCGGACTACATCAACACCAACTACCAGCTGGACGGCGACTCGGTCGAGCTGGCCCTGCGCGACGACCGGCAGCACCTCGCGGTCGGCGCCCGGTTTTACCACGGCAGCAGCATTCTCACCTCGTTCGCCGCCGAGCAGATGCGCACGGTCATCGGCCGGTACCTGGTCGACCTGGTGCTGCACCGCGATCACGAGCAGTTCTTCGCCGCGGTGCGGATCGCCGAGGAGGACCGGACCGCCGACTTCCTGCTCCAGGACATCGACCAGGTGGTCACCTGGTACGCCCAGCGGTATCGCCCGGACGGGCCGGACGACCCGGTCGCCAACGTGGTGGCCGCGTACCGGCGGCTCGGCCCCGACTTCGCCGCGCTGTCGCAGGCGTTGAGCGGGTTCAACGAGGCGCTGCTGGCCCGCCGGCAGACCATGCAGCTACCGGTCGCCGACCCGCTGGCCTTCGCCGACGACGCGGACTTCACCCGCCGGGTACGGGCAGCGGTGCGGCACGGCAACCACAGCGCGCCGATGCCGATGGACGACTTCAACCCGATCCGGGCCGGCGCGCTACAGATCAGCCGGCTGCGCCTGGTGGACAGCTTCGGGCAGGTACGCGACCTCACCTGGGACCGGCTGGTCCGGCCGGAGCCGCTGGCCGAGCCGGCCAACACCACCTGGATCGGCCTGCCGCCCCGGCTGGTCCAGCCGGCCCGGCTGAACCTGCGTTGGCTGGCCGCGGACGCCGACCACGTGGAGGCCGGCGCGCACGCGGTCAGCAGCCCGATCTGCGGCTGGATCCTGCCCAACCATCTCGACGACAGCCTGATGTTCTACGACCGGAGCGGCGTGGCCCTGGGGCAGGTGGACCAGTCCGCGAGTTGGGAGCCGGCGCCGGGCGCGACCGCCCCGGTGAGTTCCGCCCAGGTCCACGACCAGGCCTTCGCCGGAATGAACCCGCACCTGCGCCGGGTCGCCGCCCAGCTCACCCGGGCGCCGGGTGCGCCGGACACCGGGCAGGCCGGCTTCCTGGCGACGTTCCTGGAAGTGATCGAGTCGGCGTTGGACACCGTCGCGCCGGAGAACGCCGCCCAGCAGCAGGGCCTTGGGTTGCTGTTCGGTCGCCCGGTCGCGGTGGTCCGGGCGAAGGTGAACCTGGAGCTGTGCGGGCTGCCGGCGGTCAGCCAGAGCTGGCCCTCCTTCGACCAGGACCTGCGCCGGGGCACCCGGGACTCGCAGGGTTTCACCGGGGTCCGGTTTCCGGTCCGAATCGGCGCCCGGGACCAGTTCGACGACGGCCTGCTGGGCTTCTGGAAGGAGACCGGGGACGGGTACGCCGACAACACGTTCTACGCCGCGCTGGCCGAGCCGTCCGACCACGCCCGGATCGTGCCGTACGACAGCCCGGCCGCCCTGGTCGGGCAGGCGATCGACGACCCGCCCGAGGAGCTGACCCTGCTGGTCGATCCCCGGGGCAAGGTGCACGCGAGCAGCGGCGTACTGCCCACCAAGGTGATCGACATCCCGCCGGACCAGTTCACCGCCGCGCTGGCCGCGATCGAGGTCACCTTCCTGACCGCGCCGCTGATCACCCCGCGTGACCAGGTCCGGATCTCGCTCGCCGAGGAGCCGGGGTACCGCTGGTCCTGGCTGGCGCCGGAGCCGGCGTCGAACGGGCCGGTGTGGGTCGAGACCGAGGCCGACGCCACCATCACCCGGGCCGCCTTCCTGGCCCACTTCCCCACCGCGGCGGCGTTGTGGACCCAACTGCTCGACCCGCGGACCCGGTGGCTGGTGCCGGCCGGCGCGGGCGGTGCCACCGTGCTGGCGCCGGCGCGGCGCAAGAGCGTCACCCTGCCTGGTGACTTCGCCGGCCTGGAGCAGTGGGCCGACGCGGTGCTCGGCATCGACCCGGCGACCGGTTCGGCGCCGGCCGCCCCGGTCACCCCGGCCCGGCTCAGCGCGGCGCTGCCGGCGGCGGCGGACGTCTGGGCTCACCTGGTCCGGCCGGAGACCGGTTGGCTGACGCCGCTGGACGGCGAACCGATCCGGGCCAGGATCGTGCCGGCCGACCAGCGACCGGGCGTCGTGGTGGGCGCCCCGGCCGAGGACCGGGCCGCGCCGCCGGACCTGGACGGACCGTTCGCCGGGCTTGCCGCCCGGATCGGGCTGATCTTCGACCTGTACCAGTCGGGCATCGCCGCGATGCGCGCCGACGCCCTGTTCACCGGCCCCCAGGAGATCCGGGAAGGCTGGCTCACCCTCCGCCCAGCGCGGGCGCGCAGCGACGATGCGAGGACACGATGACCGCTCTGGACCGCGGGCTGGCCCTGCACCTGACCCTCACCCAGGACGACAGGCGCACGGTCGTCGACAGCTCCGGCAACGGCAACAACGGTACGGCCCGGGGCAGGGCGCAGCCGGTGGACGATCCGACCCTGGGCCGGTGCTACCAGTTCAACGGGACCACCGACTACGTGGAGATCCCGCCGTTGGGTCGCACCGACACGGTGACCATCCAGCTGTGGGTCCGCGCCGACGTGCTGGACCGGACCCGCACGGTGCTCGCCTGCGCCGACTGGCCGACCGGCAACCTCCTGATCGAGTTCGTCAACACCAGGTTGAAGGTGAACCTGACCGGAGGCGAGCCGGGGGACCAGATCTTCGGGTACGCGTTCACGGCGAACCGCTGGTACCACCTGGCGGTCAGCTACAGCCGCCGGGACCAGCGGATCTCCCTGTACGTCGACGGCAAGCTCACCGAGACCCGGCAGTACGGGAAAACGGCCGAGGTGAACCTGACGGGCGCGTGGGTCGGCGGCCGGAACGCCGGCACCTACTTCCAGGGCCGGATCGGTTCGCTGCGGATCTACCGGCGGGCGCTGACCGAGGACCAGATCCGCCAGATCATGCAGATCGACCTGGCGAAGCTCGTACTGCACCTGCCGCTGGACGAACTGCGCGACAACGCGGCAGTGGACGCCGCCGGCTCCACCCTCGCCGCCCGAGCGACCGGCACGCCCTCGACCGTGCTCGACGAGTTCTTCGGACGTTCCCTGCGGTTCGACGGAACGAACGAGATGCTGACCATGCCCGACGCCGAGGCGTTGCGGCTCGGCGCGTACACCGTCTCGATCTGGCTCAAGCCGGACGGCCCGCCCCCCACGCTCTGGCAGGGCATCGTCGGCAAGCCCGGCCGCAACTTCAACATCTGGCTGAACAGCGCCGGTCACATCCACCACCGGTTCAATGCCGGCGGCAACTGGAACACCGGCGCCCCGGACACCCCGCCGGGCAGCATCGCCTGGAACGCGTGGAACCACGTCGCGATCACCAACGACGGTACGACCGCGACCACGTACATCAACGGGGTGCTCGCCGCGACCGGACCGACCGGTGGCGCCCCGGTGGTCAACAACGCCCCGCTGCTGCTCGCCGGCGACCTCGACGGTGCGGCGTCCGGCCACCGGTTCAAGGGCAACCTGGCCCACCTGCGGATCTTCCGGGCGGCGCTGCCCGCCGAGGCGATCCAGCGCGGCATGGCCGTGGACCAGGCCGCCGTCACCTCGGTGCGGCGCAGCCACCCGCTCGTCTTCGACCTGCTCGACGGCGACGACGAGACGGTACTGCCGATCGACAGCGACCCGACCGGCCACCAGCTCTTCCTGGAGATCACCAACAGTGCCGACCAGCCGGTCCTGCTGGATCCGATCACCACCGCACCGACCGCGACCAACCACCACCTCGCGCTGCGGTTCCGGGCCGGTACGCTGGCCGCGCCCTGCCTCGATCCGGCCAAGCCGCAACAACTGGTCCGGGTCGCCGCCGACGGGTGGCAGATCAGCAAGCCGGTGTCCGAGGACCAGACCGTGGTCTTCTACCTGGCCAGCACCAGGGGACGCACCCTGGAGCAGGGCCGGACCTGGCACCTCACCCTCGAACACGCGATCGCGGACGTGGCCGGCGGCACCCGCGCCACCCGGGTGGAGTTGCACTACCGGCAGTTGCGGTACGCCGGCCAGACCACCGCGCTGGAGGGCCACCGCCGGCGGATTCTGAAGATCATCAACCGGCTCGGCAAGCCGGAGATCCCGCTGCACGCCGGCTTCACCGGCGGCAACTCCGTGCTCAACGACAGCCGCTCCGAGTCGATGCTGGTGCTGCACGTGGCCAACCTTGCCGCCGACGGGCCGATCCCGCTCGCCCCGCGCGACACCAGCCAGAACCCGACCCGGCTGCGCATCTCCTTCGACCACGAGCCGACCACCCGGGCCACCCTGGACCGGCCGTGGGCGCTGGGCACCGGAAGCGACCTGAAGGACGTCGACATCCCGGCGAACGCCGCGGTACGCACGGGCTGGCAGGTGGAACGGACCTCGGTCGAGGGCGAGGCGACCGAGCTGGTCCTGACCCCGATCGGCAAGACCAGCCTGGGCCTGCGGGAGATCGTGGAGATTCCGCTGGCCCGGATCCGCTCCTCCCTGCCGTCCGGGCCGGCCAACCTCTACCTGCGCTACGAGAACGTTCCCGGCTACCAGGACGGCCAGTTCATCTGCCCGGTGGTCAAGGGCCCGCTGGTGGCCAACGGGTCGTACGTCGGCGTGGGCACCAGCAGCCCGGCCGCCCCGCTGCACGTACAGGAGGCGACCGGCACCGGGCACGGCCCGAACAGCGGCTCGTTGCTGATCGACCACGACAACGGCGGCGGCGCCAGCAGCATCGTGTTCCGCAGCCGGGTCAACCGGGGCAGCGACTACGGCTTCATCCAGTACCAGGACGCCGCGGCGACCGGCGGTGCCGGCGAGAGCGCCCGGCTGATCGTCGGGACCAGCAACGACCCGGACGACCACGTGATCCTGCAACCGGCCGGCAACGTCGGGGTCGGCGCCCCGAACCCGAAGGCCAAGCTGCACGTCGACGGCGACTACTACGGGCGGGGCCACCTCCACCTGTACGCCTACGAGGGCGACGGCCGTGACGGTACGGCGTTCGTGCAGGCCCGGGACGACTCGGGCCGGACGTCGCTGGGCCTGCGCCTGCGCACCCAGACCCAGGGCAGGATCGTCGACGCGATCCACCTGAACCCGGACGGCAACGTGGCGCTCGGGCACGCCGACCCACGATCCCGGCTGACCGTGCACGGCTCGACGAACATCAGCGCGGACGGCGCACCGGTCGGCCTGATGACGATGCTGTTCAACGGCCGGATGAACGACGGCGAGAGCCGCACCCACCAGCTCTACAACCTGACCAACCACTGCACGTCGTGGCTGGAGCTGACCGTGCTGATACACGACACCAACTCGAACACCCACCGGCTGCTGACCCGGGTCGAGTACGTCGCGTACCGGGAGTGGACCGAGGCTCCGAAGGTCGAGATGCTGGCCCAGCCGTACCGCAAGACCGGCGCGCGGAGCATCTACAACGCCGGCGTCGCCGTCGTCGGCAACGACATCCAGGCCCAGGTCAGCCAGAGCGGCTTTGCCACCAACAGCGTCTACAAGGTGCTCGCCCGCTACCTGATCGGCAAGTCGTGAGCCGCGTGGGACACCGGAGGGAGTGGCACCGATGACCTGGAGCCTGGAGATCCACCACATCGATCTGATCGGATCGGGCGACTCGACCCTGATCGTCGCCCGCAACGACGGCGCCGGCGGGCACGCCGCGCAGATCCGGACCGTGCTGATCGACGGCGGCCGGCTCGGCCACGCCGGGCGGATAGACGCCTACCTGACCGCCGCCGTGCCCGAGTTCGCCAACGGCACCGATGATCTCGACGTGATGGTGGTGACCCACTACGACGCGGACCACATGGGCGGTGTCAGGGGGCTGCTGGCGCGGCGCAACACGCAGCTCTACGACAACGTGCTCATCTTCGACCAGGGCGAGCCGGCCAACGCCGACGAGGATCCCTACCTGCTCTATGTCAACGCGATCGCGAGGCAGGCGGGCCGTACCCGGGTGACCCGCAACGTGGCCAGCGACACGACACCGGTGCACAAGCAGCGTGCGGCGCAGTGGTTGTTCGCCGGGCCGGTGCCCGGCGTGCGGACCCCACCGGTCATGTTCGGCGGGGGCGTGCCGGTCCCGTTGGGGGGGAACGCGGCGATCGCGCCGCCACCAGCGCTGGTCGCGCCGGGCGGAGCCGTGATCGCTCCGTTCACCCTCGCGAACTGGTGGCACCCGTACTGGCTGGTCGGCCGGGAGATCCTCTGGACCGACGCGGCCGGCGAGCCGCTCAACTCGCCCACGCCGGGCGCGCCGCCACCGACCGTCACCTGCCTTGCGGCGAACCGGTTCGTCCGCAACGGCGCCGCGACCGCCACCTACCGCAGCGGCGGCATGCTCACCCCGCCCGAGCAGGCCAAGAACGAGAAGAGCCTCGCCTTCGAGGTGCGGTTCGGCAACTTCCGGTACTACATCGGCGGGGACATCGAGTCGATGCAGGAGCAGAACGTCTCGGCGTACCTCAACCCGGCGGACTCGGTTGCCCAGCGGGTGCACATCGTCAAGGCCAGCCATCACGGGGCCAACACCGCGACCAGCCGCGCCTTCGTGGACCGGATGCGACCGGAGGTCGTGATGATCTCCTGCGGCACCAGGAACCAGTTCTCCCACCCGGCCGACCGGACCGTCGGCATCCTGGAGGGGTACGCCGGGGCCACCCCGGCGCCGCCGGCACCGGCGCCGCCCGGACGGGCGGTGCCGAGCTACCTGACCGGCTACCAGGTCCCGGGCACGCTGCTGGTGCCGCCGCAGTCACGCGGCGGGCCGACCTCGCACACCGCAGGCAGACCGGCCCCGCCCGTCCGGGGCAACCTCCGGGTCGACGTCTCCCAGGTGCAGGCCGACCGGGACGCCCGAGGGCTGTGGGCCGTCACGTTGGCGGAGACGATCATCGCCACGGCGAACGCGACCGGGCTCGCCGTGCCTGCGCCGCTGGTGCCCAACGCGATACACCGGCTGGTCGCCACCGGCCCGCGCGCCGCCCTGGTCACCACCGTCATCACCGGTGTGCTCGGTGGGCTCGGCGCCGCAGGCGCCGCCGCCCCGGCCGTGGCCGCCGGTACCGCCGCCGCCACGCTGGCCGGCGGCATGGCCGCGGTCCTTCCGGCGGTCTACGCCGCGGCCACCGGTGCCGGCGCCGCTGCGGCCCCCGCCGCGGTCGCCGCTGCGGCCGGCGGGCTCGTCTGCGACCTGGCGCTGGCCGCCGCGGCGATGGCGCCGGCCCTGGCCCAGACCGCCACCCAGGCGGCGGCGACCCTGGCCGGCGTCGCGGGCGGGCCCGCCGCCGCCGCCGGTGCCGCCGCCAACGTGGCGGTGGTCGCGGCGGCGCCGGGCGGCGGCCGGTTCACGGTCACCTTCTACGACCGCAATGCGATGGGCGGGCCCGGCCAACGAGTCATCACCCACCACTGAGGGGCTACAGATGGACATCACCAGCCTTTCGCTGGCCGAGCTGAAGACCCGGCTCGAATCCCAGGTCGACCAGGGCAAGCTGCCCCTCGCGCCGGACCTGCTGGGTGATCCGACGCTGGCCGGCTTCCTGGCCGGCCTGCCCGGTGGGCGGGCCGTGCTCACCGGGCCCCGGTTCGACCTGGCGGACACGGCCTGGCCGCAGCGCCTGACGGTCACCGGCCAGGTCGGTACCGCCTGGCCGGTGAGCGCCTTCGCCACCGACGCCTTCCACGCCGGCCCGTTCGTACTGACCGTCACCCGTGCCGCCGCCGACCGCCCGGCACAGGTCGGCGTCACCGTCGACGCCATCCTGCGGGTCGGCGCGCTGGCGCTGCCCGTCACCGGCTCGCTCACCCCGGACGGCGCGCTCGCCAGTACGCTCCGACCCGGCGACCACCCGCCGCAGGATCTCGCCGACCTGCTCACCCTGATCAGCGGGTCGGCCGGCACCACCGGCCTGCCACCGGGCACCCCGTTCGCCACCGGCCTCACGATCAACGACCTCGAACTGCGCACCCGGCTCGGCGAGGCCCCGCTGACCTCGCTCGTGCTGACCCTGGACAGCACGGTCGACTGGCCGGTGGTCGCCAACCGGTTCGTGTTGCGGTCCATCGGGGTGACCCTGGTCGCCACCCACGCCGCCGTCCCGAACAGCTTCTCCCAGGTCGGGTTCGGCGCATCGCTGCACGCCACCCTGCTCATCGGCCGCGACTTCACGGTCACCCTGGGCTTCGGCTCCGGCGGCCCGTGGGAACTCGACATCGTCCCGGCCGACGGCGCCCTGCCGAGCCTGGCCGACCTCGCCGGGCTGATCGGCGGCCAGAGCCTGCAGGATTCGGTCCGCACCGGTCTGGCCGCGGTCGGCCTCGGCGAGATCGGCATCGACGGGGTCCGGATCGGCTTCGACCCGCACGCCGGGGCCCTGCGGCACATCGCGGTCGCCGGTCACCTCGTGCTGGCCGGGGTCCGGTTCGACCTGACCGCCCAGCTACCCGGATTCCAGTTCGGGGGGCACCTCGGCGACGACGAGACGATCGAGCTCAAGCGGCTGTTCGAGCACTTCTTCGGCACCGCCGAAGGATTCCCGGACGTGGTGGTCACCGAGCTCGGCCTCACCGCGTATCCGCAGGAGGGCTCGTACGAGCTGGAGCTGGCCGTGGAGGACGACGAGTTCGTCCTCGGGCCGGTCGCCTTCCAGCAGCTCAGCGCCACCATAGCCAAGGACGCCAGCGGGTACACCGGGTCGATCAGAGCCGGCCTCACGCTCGGCGGCGCGCAACTGCTGATCGAGGCGAGCCGGCCGGACAGCGGTGGCGTCTGGGTCTTCACCGGCACCACCGGGCCGGGGCAGCAGCTTCGGGTATCGGACCTGCACACCGACCTGGACACCACATTCGACGCCTTCACCCTGCCCGCCGCCGTGCGGGACCTGCTGATCGACGAGCTGCTGATCCGCTTCGACACCCGGGGCAACTTCACCTTCACCTGTCACACCCGGTTCCCGGTCAGCGACACCGGCAACCTCAACCTGACCCTGATCATCGACGTGGCCACCCGGGACGGCGGTCCGTCGGAGATCCGGTCCCAGGCCACGGTGGTGATCGGGGAGCTGCACTTCGAGGTCGACTTCGCCCGCACCGAGGGCGCGCTGTACCTGCTGGCCGCGTACACCGCACAGCCGAAACGGACCGCCCAGAAGATCACCACCCTGCTCGCGCCGGTACTCGACGCCTGTCCGGCACTCGCCCCGCTGATACCGGAGAGCCTGGAGATCGAGCTGAAGGACGCGTTCGTCTTTCTGGACCAGGCCCGCCCGGCGACCGACGGCAGCCCCGCCCGGCCGGGCAGGGCGCTGTTCGGCCTGGACCTCGGCGCCTCGCTCGACCTCGCGCAACTGCCGCTGGTCGGCCGCGAACTGCCCGACGGCCAACGGGCCGGAGTGGACGACCTTCAGATCATCGTCGCCGCCACGGCGTTCACCGCCGCCGACGTGGCCGCGGTCAACGCCCTGCTACCGGCCGGGATCACCCGGCTGCCCGCCACCACCGGCGACGGGTCGACCCTGCCCGCCGGGATCACCGTCGGCGCGAAGCTCAGCCTCGGCGGCGACCCGTACCCACTCGTCCTGCCGGTGTCCCCGGCACCGGGCGGCAACCCGCCGGCCGCCCCGCCCGCCCCGGTCGGCGGCCAGCCCGTGGTCACCGCCGGCAACACGCAGTGGCTCACCCTGCAGCGCACCTTCGGGCCGCTGCACCTCAACCGGGTGGGTTTCCAGTACGAACGCCAGAAGCTCTGGTTCCTGCTCGACGCGAGCATCTCCCTGGGCGGCCTGACCTTCGCCCTGGACGGGTTGGCGGTCGGCTCGCCGCTGAACGACTTCGCGCCCGAGTTCGACCTGCACGGGATCGGCCTGGACTACCGCAACGGCCCGCTCGCGGTCAGCGCCGGCCTGCTCCGCGTCCCGCTCACCGGTGCCGACGGCCAGCCGTACGACGAGTACGAGGGCTCGGCCCTGCTGACCGTTCGCGAGCTGACCGTCTCCGCGCTGGGCGCGTACGCCTACGTCGGCGGATACCCCTCGCTGTTCGTGTACGCCTTCCTGGACTACCCGATCGGCGGCCCGGCGTTCTTCCAGGTCACCGGAATCGCCGCCGGATTCGGCTACAACCGCCGGCTACGCGTCCCGGCGATCGACCAGATCGCCCAGTTCCCGCTGGTCAGCAAGGTGATGTCGGACAGCTCCGGCCCGACGCCGGCTGCCGACCCGATCACCGAGTTGAGCACCCTGCGCCCGTACCTCACCCCGTCCGAGGGCGACCAGTTCCTCGCGGTCGGGATCAGGTTCACCTCGTTCAAGCAGATCGACTCGTTCGCGCTGCTGACCCTCATGTTCGGCCAGCGCTTCGAGATCGACATCCTCGGCCTGTCGACCATGAAGGTGCCAGCCGCGCCGGACGTACCGCCGATCGCCGAGATCCAGATGGCGGTCAAGGCCAGCTTCATCCCGGACGAGGGCTTTCTCGGCGTGGCCGCACAGCTCACCTCGGCCTCGTACCTGTTCTCCCGCGACTGCCATCTCAGCGGCGGCTTCGCCTTCTACAGCTGGTTCAGCGGCCCCCACGGCGGCGACTTCGTGGTGACCGTCGGCGGCTACCGCCCCGGCTTCGTCCCACCGGCCCACTATCCGGTGGTGCCCCGGCTGGGCTTCAACTGGCAGATCGACAGTGAGGTGTCGGTCAAGGGGGACGCCTACTTCGCGCTCACCCCGTCGGTGCTGATGGCCGGCGGGCACCTGGCGGCAACCTGGAACAGCGGCAACCTCAGCGCGTGGTTCACCGCCGGGGTCGACTTCCTGATCGGCTGGCAGCCGTACCACTACGAGGCGAGCCTGTACGTCGGCATCGGGGTGCGGTACACGTACCACTTCTTCGGCACCCACACCCTCTCCGTCGACGTCGGCGCCGACCTCTCCATCTGGGGGCCGGAGTTCTCCGGCCGGGCCCGGGTGCACCTGTCCATCATCAGCTTCGAGGTCTCGTTCGGCGCCGGCGCCAACCAACGCCCGGCGCCGATCGACTGGCCGGCGTTCCAGGCCGCGTTCCTGCCCGCCGACTCCGCCGAGCAGGCGATCTGCACCCTCGCGGTGCGGGACGGGCTGGTCCGCGCCGGGGACGGAGACGTCGACTGGGTGCTCAGCCCGCGCAATTTCACCCTGGTCACCGATTCCGTGGTGCCGGCCAAGACGCACGACGTCGGGGCCGGTCGGATCGACAACGCCGTACCGGCCGCCACCTTCGGGATCGCGCCGATGGACGTACCCGCGGCCCAGTTCGGCTCGACCCACGCCGTCACCATCACCCGGGACGGCATCGACGTGACGAACCTGTTCGCCTTCGACCCCGTACCGAAGCGGGTTCCCCGCGCGCTGTGGGGTGAGTCGGTCGACGCCCGGACCGACGCCGACCCGCTGATCGCGGACAGCCTCGCCGGCTTCGCGATCACGCCGATCGCCCCGGTGCTGCCCGCCGTGGACCCGCCGCAGAGCGTCCCGGACAGCCAGGCCGGGTACAGCACGGAACAGATCGGTCAAGCCTTCGACTGGGTGGACGAAAAGGTCTTCCGACCCGCCACGGAACAGGGCCGGGACGCCGTCGAGCGCGCGCTCGGCACCACCGGACGCGACACCCTGCTGGCCGATCTCGGCATCGACGAGGAGATCACGGTCGGCGGCCGTACCGCCGCTGCGTTCCTCGTCGCGCCGCTGGTCGGCAATCTGATCGGGCAGTGAAGGGAAACGGCATGACCAACGAGACCCTCTTCGTCTCCACCCACCGGCCCGCGCCGCAACTGCGCGACGGCACCTACACGGTGACGGTCCGGCAGGACCTGACCATCCGTGGCCAGGCCAAAGGGTTGCGGGCCGTCAGCAAGCGGTTCGTCGTCGCGGGCGACCACCGGGCCCTGGCCCCGGAGGACGTGGTGGCGGTCTTCCCGCCGGAGGGCAGCCTGGGCGACCACGCGAATGTGCTGCCGCACGTGCTGCTGGGCCGGGGCACGCTGCCCTGGGAACAGACCGGCGGCGGCGACACCTCCGACCTGCCCTGGCTGACGCTGCTGCTTTTCGACGAGGACGACCAGGTCGACACGGCGGTGCTCACCCTGGCCGAGATCGCCGGGCTGCCCGAGTTCGGCGACGAACCGCCGATGGTCGGGCAGCGCGACGACGACCGCGCGGTGGTGCTCGGTGTGCCGCGCGACCGGCTGGCGGAACTGATCCCGACCGCCGCCGAACTGTCCCTGCTCACCCACGTGCGGCAGAAGGTGGTGGCCGGCCGCGCCGACGGTGCCGAGTTGGCGGCGGTGCTGAGCGCCCGGTTGCCGAGGGCGGGGCGGACCAGCACCGCGCATCTCGTGTCGGTGGCCGGGCGTTACCGCGACGGCGCGTTCGGCCTCGGCACCGGCGACGTGGTCCACCTGATCTCCTTGAAGAGCTGGCGGTTCGCCTGCGTCCAGGACGGCCCCGGCTTCGCCGGCATCGCCGAGTCGCTGGACCGCACCCCGGCCACGGTGAGCCTGCCCGCCCTCGGGCGGCCCTCCGTCGACCCGTACCTCACCCGGGGATTCGTCCCGCTCCCGCACCACCTGCGCCAGGCCGACCGCACCGTCTCCTGGTACCACGGGCCGCTCAGCCCGCAGCGCGCCGCCGACCCCGGCCCGACCGGCCTGCTGCCGGTCCGGGCCGCCGACGCGCTGCTGCGGGTCGACCGGGACAACGGCATGATCGACGTTTCGTACGCCTCGGCGTGGCAGCTCGGACGGCTGCTCGCGCTGCGCAGCAAGCGGTTCTCGACCGCGTACGGGAACTGGCGGCAGGCCCGGCGGCGGGCGCACCACGTCGGCGGGCAGGTCACCCCGGTGCCCGTGCTGCGCGCCGTCGGCACCGCCGACCCGACCCCGCCCGAGGTCGTCGGCACCTGGCTCGCCGGCCTCAACCGCCTCACCGACGTGCCGTTCAACTACCTGGTACCCGATGAGCGGATGCTGCCGGCGGAGTCGCTGCGCTTCTTCCACCTCGACCCGTGGTGGATCAGGTGCCTGCTCGACGGCGCGCTCAGCCTCGGCCGGGTCACCGAGGGGGACGTCGCCTACGACCGGGAACACCTCGCCGACCTGGGCGCTCAGCGCTATCCGGTGGTCAGCGGCTTCCTGATCCGCTCCGCATTGGTCTCCGGCTTTCCCGGCATGCTGATCGACGGGTACGACGTGCCGGTGCCGGAGAACGGCGACCTGACCGGCCTGACCCCGATGACCGCGTTGCCTGCCCGGCGGTTGAGCGAGAACGTGCTGCTCTGCCTGTTCGCGGGGGACGCCAGCACGCTGCACCTGCACCTGCGACCGGAGACCCTGCACTTCGGCGTCGACCACGACCCGAACGCCCCGACCGGCTGGCGCAAGCTGCTGCGCGACGACGCGGGCAAGCTGAAGAAGGGACGTGGTGTCCCGGTGCGGTGGCGCCAGATCACCCTCGCCGGGACCGCCCGGCCGGTCGAGCAGGTGGTGGACGTGGCGGCGCTGGCCGGCGACATCGGTAGCCCGATGACCCCGGCCCGGTTCGCCAAGGAGATGATCGAGGGCGTGCCGAGCATGCTGTTCCGCCGCTCCTGAATGGCACGGCTCCACCGCATGGCCTGCTGACGGCGGTGGCGGTCGACGGCGGGGCGCTCGGCACCGCCGGCCGGCGCTCAGGGCCGGGCCAGCAGCTCGCCGTGCAGGATCGAGAGCCAGCCGTCCGGCTCGGCGGCCCAGGCCCGCCAGCCGGCCGCGATCCGCGCCAGCGCTTCCGGGGCGACTCCCGCGGCGAGGGCCTGGTGCCCCAGCGCCGAGTCGACCACCCGCTCCGCCCACAGGCCACCCCACCAGGCCCGGTCCTCCGGGGTCGCGAAACACCACGTGCTCGACGTCGCCGTGACGTCGGTCAGCCCGGCGGCGTGCGCCCAGGAGAGCAGCCGGCGCCCGGCGTCCGGCTCGCCACCGTTGGCCCGGGCCAGCCGTTGGTAGAGCGCCAGCCACTCGTCGAGTTCGGGTCGGCGCGGATGCCAGGTGAACGCCCCGTAGTCGCTGTCGCGTACCGCGATGTGCCCGCCCGGCCGGCAGACCCGGCGCAGCTCGCGCAGCGCCCGGACCGGATCACCGACGTGCTGCAGCACCTGGTGGGCGTGCACGATGTCGAAGGAGTCGTCCGGGAAGGGGAGCGCGTGCACGTCGCCGACCGCGAAGTCGACGTTTCCCTGCCGCCGGGCCCCGATCTCGGCCTGGGCCAGTTCCAGTGCCCCGGTGGTGATCTCGACGGCGGTGACCCGCCCGGTCCCGTCCGGGGCTGCCACCAGGGCCGCCAGGTCGGCGGTGATGGTGCCCGGCCCGCAGCCGACATCCAGCACGGTCAGCCCGGGCCGCAGGACCGGCAGGAGATGGCCGGCCGAGTTGGCGGCGGTGCGCCAGCGGTGTGAGCGCAGCACCGACTCGTGGTGTCCGTGGGTGTAGACGGCGGAGTCCATGTCCCACATTTTAGTAGCAATTTCCTGACAGGTGGTAGGTGCCTCGGTGCGGCATCGTTGCCGCCGGACCGGCCGCGGACCGCAACCGGATCACAACCGCCGGCTGGTTCACTCCACGGCACCGGCGGGGGGATCGCCGGGGGAAGAAAGTTGGAGGCTGAATTGTCCGAGAAGCTGCGCAGGATCGCGCTCGGTGCCGGCATGTCACTGACGGTGGGTGTGGCACACCTGCTCTGGGCCGTGGCCCCGGCCCACGCCTCGGGTGGCACGGTCCAGGTGAGCGGATCGACGGTGTCCTACGTCGCCCCGACGGGTGTCGCCAACGACGTGACGGCGGAGTCGGTCAGCGGCGGGGTCGCGGTCACCGACACCGGGTCGCCGGTGGTGCCGGGCGCCGGCTGCGTGTCGGTCACCAGCAACCGGGTGACCTGCCAGGTGACCGGGGCGGTGACCGTCGCGATCTGGACCGGGGACCTGGCCGACGAGGTGCACGTCACGGCCGCCGTGATGTTCGCCAAGATCAACCTGGGGGCCGGCGACGACCTGGTCGACCTGCAGGGGGTACGCGGCACGGCGGTCTACGGCATGGACGGCGACGACGTCGTGTACGGCAGTGAAGCCGGCGACACCATCGACGGCGGCAGTGGCGACGACCGGCTCTACGGCCTCGGCAACGCCGACATCCTGTTCGGCGGAGCGGGGGCCGACCTGATGTCCGGCGGCACCGGCACCGACACCGTCACCTACGCCGACCACACGATGTCGGTCAGCGCCGACGCGGACGGCGTGGCCGGGGACGACGGCGCGGCGCTGGAGGGTGACACCATTCGCGCCGACGTCGAGAAGATCGTCGGCGGCGGCGGTGCCGACCTGCTCGTCGGCACCGGTGGGTCGGACGTCCTGGTCGGTGGTGCGGGGGACGACACGCTCGTCGGCGGCGGTGGGGACGACCTCATCCTCGGCGAGGCCGGGGCCGACACGGTCTTCGGCGACCAGTCGCCCCGCGTGCTCGGCGGCCCGGTCGGGCGGGACGTCTGCGAACTCGGTCCGGATGGCGGCACCGCCTCCGGCTGCGAGGTCGTCCGCTGACCGGGGGAGCGGCCCTCGGCTGATCGCCCGGCGCCGCGGGCGACGTCGGACGGATTCCGGACGGCCGCTTTGCGTACGGCATCCCGTCGTGCTCTCCTCCTCCCCGGGGGAGGGGGCGCGATGGCCGCAGAGGTTGGGCCGACGGTGGTGGCGGAGGTCCGGTTGCTCGGGCCGCTGGAGGTGACCACGGGTGCCGGTGGCCGGGTCGGGCTGGGTGGGCCCCGGCAGCGGACCCTGCTCGGGCTGCTGGCCCTGCGCGCCCCGGACGTCGTCTCCCGGGCCCAGTTGATCGACGGCATCTGGGGCGAGGAACCGCCCGCCTCGGCGACCAAGACGCTGCACGCCCACGTGGCCTACCTGCGCCGGGCACTGACCGCCGCCGGCCTGCCCGAGCTGATCACCACCCGACCACCCGGGTACGCCCTGGCCGCAGGCGAGACCGACGCGCGGCGCTTCGAGGCACTGGCCCGACGGGGCAACCGGGCCCTGCGCTCCGGTGCGGTCGCCGAGGCGGCCGAACTGCTCCGGGCCGGCCTGCGGTTGTGGCGGGGCGACGTCCTGGCCGACTGCCCGATCGGCGAGTGGGCCCGGGCCGAGGCGGCCACCCTGCACGAGGCCCGGTGGAACGCCGTGGAGGATCTCTGTGCCGCTGAGCTGGCGCTCGGCGAGCACGCCCGGGTCGCCGCCGAGCTGGAGACCCTGGTCGCCCGGGAACCCCTGCGGGAGCGGCTCTGGGAACTGTTGATGACCGCGCTGCACCTGGCCGGTCGACGGGCCGACG
Organism: Micromonospora sp. NBC_01412; assembly: GCF_045040215.1. NCBI lineage: Bacteria > Bacillati > Actinomycetota > Actinomycetes > Micromonosporales > Micromonosporaceae > Micromonospora > Micromonospora sp. NBC_01412. The sequence goes on along the minus strand of NZ_CP109528.1, from coordinate 2,806,954 downwards.
CGCTGGCCGCGTACCGGCGGGCCCGGGGTGTCCTGGTGGCGCAGCTCGGCATCGAGCCGGGCCGGCGGCTACGGGAGGTGGAGGCGGCCGTCCTGGCCGGGGAGAGCGTCGCGCCCGTCGGGCCGGCCGCCGACCGACCGGCTGGCGGCCGACCGGCCCCCGACCGACCGGCCGGCGGCGGCGCGGGCCGGGCGGCGGTGGATCCGGCACCGGATCCGGCACCCGACGAAGCCGCCCCGGCCGGCTGGCCGACCGTCGCCGGCCCGTCGCTGCCGACACCACTGACCCGACTGATCGGCCGCCGGGCCGAGGTGGCCGAGATCGGCGCGCTCCTCACCGACCACCGGCTGGTCACCCTCACCGGTATCGGGGGGTGCGGCAAGACCCGGTTGGCCCTCGCGGTAGCCGCGGAACTCAGCGCCGGGGACGACCCGGTGGTCCGGTTCGTGGAACTCGCCGGGCTCGTCGACCCGGACCGGCTGGCGGGCACCGTGGGCAACGCCCTCGGCCTGCCGGACCAGGGTGATCCGTCGCCCGTCGACGCGATGGCGCGGCAGCTACGCCGGGCCCGGCTGCTGCTGGTGCTCGACAACTGTGAGCACCTCGCCACCGCCTGCGCGGCGCTGGTCGGCACCCTGCTGAGCCGCTGCCCGGAGCTGCGGGTGCTGGCGACCAGCCGGGAGACCCTCGGCCTGCCGGGGGAGCGGGCGTTCCCGGTGGCTCCGCTGGCGGTACCGACCGGCCCGTTCACCGGAGACCTCGCCGAGGCCCGCCGCTACGACGCCGTCCGGCTCTTTCTCGACCGGGCGGCCGTGCCGGTCGTACGCGACCTGCGGGACGCCGACGCCGCCGCGCTGGTGGCGGTCTGCGCCGGGCTCGACGGGTTGCCACTGGCGATCGAGCTGGCCGCCACCCGCACGTCGGTGCTCACCCCCCGGGAGATCGCCGACCGGCTACGTGAACCCGGGCTGCTCCGCACCGGCCCGAGTGGTGCCGGCCGGCCGTCCGCCCTCGACGCCGCCATGGCCTGGAGCTACCACCTGCTCAGCCCGGCCCGGCAACGGTGGTTCCGCCGGCTCGCGGTGTTCCGGGGCGGCGGCACCCTCGACGCGGTCGAGGCGGTGGCGCCCGGGCCGGCCGAGGAGGCCATCGACGTGCTCGGTGACCTGGTCGCCAGGTCGCTGGTGGTGACCGACCGGCACCGGGGCCGGGCCCGCTACCGGCTGCTGGAGACGATCCGGCACTACGCCGCCGAGCGGCTCGCCGAATCCGCCGTGGAGTCCGCCGAGGCGTACCGGTGCCATGCCGTGCACTACCGGCGGCTGGCCGAGGAGGTTGACCGGCAACTGCACGGCCCGGAACTGGAGGCACTACTGGACCGGCTCGCGGTGGAGCACGACAACCTGGTCGCCGCGCAGGAGTGGCACCGGCGGCACGGCTCCCGCTCCGAACAGCTCCGGCTCGCCGCCGGCCTGGGGCGGTACTGCCACCTGCGCGGCCGGTACCGGGAGGGCCGGCGGTGGCTCGCCGACGCGCTCACCGACACCGACGACGCGCCCGTGCCCGAGCTGGCCAGGGCCTGCCTCTCCGCGGCGTACCTGGCCCTCTTCGAATGCGACTACGTCGCCGCCACCGGGCACGGTGAGCGGGCGCTGGAGGTGCACCGGCAGCTCGCCGACGACAGCGGGTCCGCCCGGGCGTTGAGCCTGCTCGGCTCGGTCGACCGGGAACAGGGCCGGCTGGACCGGTCGCTCGCCCGGTACGCCGAGGCGCTGACCGTCCACCGGGCCGTCGACAACCGGCGCGGAATCGCGGACACGTTGCTGATGACCGGCTTCACCGCCTGGCTCGGCGCCGACCTGGACCGGGCCGAACCGCTCATCGAGGCGGCCCTGGCGGAGTTCCACCAACTCGCTGATCCCGAGGGGATCGCGTCCGCCCGGGTCCACTTGGCCGCCGTGGCGTATCACCGGGGCCAGGACGCCCGCGCCCGCTGGCTGGCCGAGGACGCGTTGTGCCGGTTCCGGGAGTTCGACTTCCAGGAGGGCATCGCCTGGGCACTGAACATCGTCGGCCTGGTCGAGGCCCGCGACGGCGACCGGCGGCGGGCGGCCGAACTGCTCCGGGGCAGCCTGGAGCTGCACTGTGCGGTCGGTGACCGATGGCGCGGCGCCAGCCTGCTGGAGTCGCTCGCCGCCGTCCTCGCCGCCGACGACCGGCATCCGGCGGCGGTCGAGTTGCTCGGCGCGGCCGGCGCCATCCGTGCCGCGATCGGGGCGCCGGTGCCGGCGCAGGAACACGCCGCACACGCGGCCACCCTCGACCGGGTCCACCTGGCGCTGACCGAGCGGGCCTTCTACGCCGCCTGGGCGCGTGGCGAGTCGTACCGGCTGGAGGAGCTGCCGCCCCGCCTCCGCGAGCTGGTGCCCACCGGGCGGCAACCCGTGCCCAGCGGCTGACGGACCGGGCCCCGGCGGCTGGCCGGGGCCCGGTCGGGCGTGCTCGGTCAGTTGCTGACCCAGGAGAGGTAGACGTCGCCGTCGCAGGTGTAGGAACCGACGTTCTTGACCGTCCAGTAGATCTCGAGCTCGCGGGTGTTGTCGGCGTTCCAGTTCTGCTTGCGCCACTGCCGGGTGACCTCGAGCTGGCAGCTCTGCGTCACGGTGGTGGCGACCGGCCGGACGTCCACGTTGTAGTACCGGGTGGTGGGCGTGTTGTTCCACCCTCCGGAGGTGCTCGAACCCGGCGCCAGCGCGGTCACGTCAGCGATCTTGTAGGCACCCGCGGAGCCGACCTCGGCGTCGGCGCCGGCCACGGCGGGCGCCGGACCCGCCGCCGCGCTGAGCGCCGCCACCGCTGCGGCGGCCCCCAGCATCGCCCCGATCCGGCGGGCCTTCGTGGTCTTCGACATGTCGCTCTCCTTTTCACCGGTCCCGGGAACTTCCCGTCGGGGACTGACCCATTTCTAGGCACTGGCGGCTGTGGACCGGTTGTGATCGGGTTGCGGTCGTCCGGTCTCTCTGGACTGGCGCCCCTCGGTCACAGTGTCAGTGTGAGTGAGCGGTTACAGGTGAGTCGGGCGGTGCGGGGCTTCCCCCGTAGGCCGCCCCTGCGGCAGATGCTGGCGGTGGGGCTGCTCGTCGTCGCGGTCGTGCTCCTCGCACCAGGGTGGTGGGGTCAGGTCGCGTTCTCGGCTGCCCGGTGGGTCGGCCGGTTCTGGCCGGTGGTGGTCCTGGTGCTGCTGGCCGCCGTGCTGTTGGCCGGCGGCCGACGCCGGAAGATCAGGATGGCGGTCGGAAGGCGACCTCGTACCCCCGCCATGCCCTTCCTCGTGCACGTCGTGCTGCTGCTCGTGGTGGCGGCAGCGGTCGCGGGGGTCGTCGGTGTGCTGCTGTGGCGAGTTCTTGGACAGCCCGCTGTCGGCACCGCTCCCGGCCGGCAGCCGACACCCGTGGCGCCAACGGCGACGACGTGGAGTGCGCAGGAGGCGCTCGACGCGGTGAAAATCGTACTGACCGTGGTGGGTGGCGTCGGAGCGGTGGTGGCGCTGACCGCGAGCTATCGGCGGCAGCGCCTGAGCGAAGTAGAGGCCTACCGCGAGGACACGAAGGTCATGCTCGATCGCTTCTGCAAGTCGGCTGAACTGCTGGGGTCGCCCGAGAGTGCTGTCCGCACCGCGAGCGTCTACGCCTTCGCGGCCTTGGCCAACGACGCACCCGAGGCCCGCCAGGGCTGCATTGACGTGCTCTGTGCCTACCTTCGGCAGCCCTACCGTTCTCGATCGGAGGGCGACCGCTTCGGCGCTACCTCCCAGGACCAGGCCGGGCAGGCACACGCCACGACCGACCGGGCCGACGCCGGCGGCGACCCGAGGCAGGAACGCTCGGTCCGGCTCACCATCATCCGGCTCATCCGCGACAACCTTCACCTGCCCGACGACGACCCCCGAACCTGGCGGGGCCACGATTTCAACTTCTCCGGGGCGGTCCTGGACGGAGCGGACTTCAGCGGGGCGACCTTCAACGGCGCCGGTGCCGTCACGTTCGCCGACGCCACGATCACCGGCCCGATCTCGTTCGACGGTGCCACGTTCGCCAGCGGAACCGTCTCGTTCGACGGTGCCCGGTTCGCCGGGGGCGGCATCTCCCTCACCGGCGCCAACTTCAATGGGGGTGTGGTCGATCTGTCGAGGATCGACGAGGGGCAGCCGCCACCGGCGTCGGAACTGTGGCCGGCGCGGCATCCGGTACCCGTCGGGCTACGACTTCCTCCATCTGCACTGCGCGGGCAACCCGCACTCCACCCTCACCACACTCCGCCGGCACCTGGCGGAATCACGGCCGGCCACTCCGGCTGAGATCCGGGTGCAGAGCTGGGCCGGTCTCCGCGCCTGAGCCGGACGGCACGCGCTCCGGCTGCGGCGGGTTCCCTGCCCCCACCGGTCAGGTCGCGGCCGGCGACGGCCCGGCAGGGTTGCCGAGTAGCTGCATGATGCCGGTCATGTCGAGGACCCGGCGGACCTGTCCGGCGGCGTTGACCAGGACGAGGTCCACGCCCATGCCGGCCGCGTGGTGGTGTGCGTTGACCAGGGTGCTGAGCACGATGGAGTCGATGAAGGTCACCCGCTCCAGGTCCACCTCGACCGCCCCGGCCTGGGCGATCGTCTCGTGCAGCAGACCGTCGAGTCGATTGGCTCCCGACATGTCGATCTCACCGAACAGCGCCAGGACGGTGCGGCGGGTGCTGGCGTCGACGCGCCAGTGCCAGGTCGGTTCCGGGGGCATCGTCACCGCTCTTCACCTACGGTCGATCGGGTGGGGAGCCGCGCCGTCACCGAGGCGCTGGTTCCCTGGCCGGCGTTGACGATCATCAGTCCCTCGGTGAGCTGCTGGGCCAGCCACAGGCCCCGGTGGCCGACCTCCCCCGGCGCCGGTAGGGCGACGGCCATCTCATCCAGGCCGGGCCCGTGATCGCTGACTTCGCAGGTGAGCATGTCGCGATGCTGCGACAGTCGCACCTCGCCGCTGCCCCCGCCGTGGCGCACCGCGTTGGTGACCAACTCGTGTACCGCCAAGACGAAGTCCTCCAACCCGTGGTCCACCAGACCTGCCGAGCGGGCCGCAGCGGCGACCGCGTGTCGCAACTCGGTCACCTTCGCAGCGGTGATCGATTCCGACAATAACGTCACTTCGCCGCCGATACGAGAGGCGTCCGATCCCGTACCGGCGTCGTCCGTCCCGCCGCTGCCCATGGTCGGACGCTACACGCGCCGCCGACCAGCCGCTTTCGGGTACGGCGGCCGGCCGCTCGAATGGTGGTGCCTGACCAGTCGGGCCTGGCCGCCGCCCATGCCTGACGGCCGGTGTGCCGGGAGGCGAAGCGGGCAGGAGCACCGCCGCCAGGGCCGAGGCGGGGGACGACGGGTTCGTTCTGACGGCCCACCGGCTCGGTCGCCGACTCACCGACAGCGGTACGCCGACGACCTCACGCGAAGGTGAAGCGGTCAGTCGTGTTGCCGCGTCCCACGACGCTGCTGGTTCTCGTTCTGCCGTAGGGCTTCCTCGAGTTGGTCTTCGAGGATGATGATCCGGCAGGCGGCCTCCAGGGCGGTGCCCTGGTCGACCATCTCCCGGGCCCGGGCGGCCAGGCGCAGCTGATAGCGGGAGTACCGACGGTGTCCGCCGCCGGAGCGGTGTGGGTCGATCAGTTTCGCCTCGTCCAAGCGACGCAGGAAGTCCTGAGAGGTGCCGAGCATCTCCGCGGCCCGACCAATGGTGTAGGCGGGGTAGTCCTCGTCGCCGAACATGTCATCGGGGTTTTGCCCCATGTCACCTCCACGTCGAGGGCCCCGGCGCTCGCGCGCCGGGGCCCAGGGTTACGGGTCAGAACACCATCTGCCGACATGACCGTCGGCTCGTCGTATCCGCACCAGCCGCAAGTGAGGGCTTTGGGTGCGGGGATCGCATAAGCGTGACCGGAGACCACCTCTCTTCGATGGAAACTGCGGTGTCCGCCCGGCCTGGGTTGACGGCCGGCGGCGGGCGATCCAACGGCGTTCGGCCCTCCCTTTCCTCTGTTTCCTCTTTCCCTTGCTGACGTACGGTCCGCCGGTGTCGGGGCCCACGCGACTTCATGGCCCCGTGCAGGTGCGGCGAACATCAACTGGAGCCCTGAGACTGCCTGGCCCCACCTGCGGTGCCCCGTCGCACAGTCACGTCAGGGCTGGCGTGCTTCTACTGCCGTTCGCGAGGAACGGTGAAACCGCTCCCGTTCCTCGCCGCCCGTCGTGGCCTCACGGCCGGGCGGTCCGTCTGCGTCTTTAGTGGTTCTCTGCTCTCGACGGGAGTAAGAGTATCCAGCACCACCGAGGATGTCTAGTTGATTCGACATAGATTTTCTGCCTGGCCGTCGGCAGGCTCGACGGCCGGACGGGGGTGCCAGGACGGAACATGGCGCTACGGGCCTCGGCGAGAAAGTCCTTGACTGATTCCAGAAAGCTGGCCAGATTCCTTGCCGTGGCGCGCGGAAGCAGTTCGGCCCGGCCGGTGAGCCGATCGATCCCGAGGGCTGCAACACGTCCGCCAAGTACCTGCTCGACCAGCTCGGCTGGTGGGCCACGACCCTGCGCGAGGGGCGTGAGCGTCGACCGTACGTTTCGTGATCCGGCGGGCGGGCGCCGTCAGTCGGTGGGGACGTCGTCCCGACCGGTGCCGACCGCCTCGATCAGTCGTCGCGGACCCGGCCCGTCCGCCCCGAGCCGGTCCATCGGATTGATCACCGGGCAGCGGTCCAGCGACATGCACCCGCAGCCGACGCAGTCCGCGAAGTCGTCGCGCAGCTGTTGCAGCTGGCGCAGCCGGGCGTCGAGGTCCGACTGCCAGCACTCGGTCATCCGCCTCCAGTCCTGCCGGGTGGGGGTGCGGCCGTCAGGCAGCAGCGCCAGCACCTCCGCGACCTTCGCCAGCGGCACTCCGACGCGCTGGGCGATGCGGACCAGCGCGACCCGACGCAGGGCGTCGCGGGGGTAGCGCCGCTGGTTCCCGGTGGTGCGCCGGCTGCTGATCAGGCCCTGGCGCTCGTAGAAGTGCAGGGCCGAGACGCTCACCCCACTGCGGGAGGCGAGCTGTCCGACGGTGAGTTCGGGCTGGTCGGGGCGGTGGCCGGTCATCGTGCTGCTCCCTGCCGTCGAGCCAGGTGTCGGGACCGGCCTTCGGGCCGAGGCCAGCCCTCGGAGGGCTTCAGGACGACCACCGGGATGTCCCGGGTGGTCTCGGTGGCGTACTCGTCGTACTTGGGAAGATCTTCGCCATCAGCTCCCACAGGCGCGGTCGCTCCTCGGGCAGGGGACTGTTGCGCACCCGTCGGCGTCCGGCTCGGTCGACGGGACCGCCGATCCGGCCCGGCTCGCGTCCGTCATCGCCGCGAACAACACCTCCTCCGTCTGCTCGCCGAGCATCGGTGGGGCGCCCTCGATCCGGAGGACCGGCACACCGGTGATTCCGGCCTCCCGCACGAGACGCAGCGCGCCGCGAACCTCCTCCGTGCCGGAGTCGCCGGCGGTGACGCCGACCTCGGCGGCCAGCCTGGCCAGCGTCCCGGCGTCGCCGATGTTCAGCCCGTCGGTGAAGTGCGCGCGGAAAAGCCGCTCCACCATCGCCTCTCCCCGGCCCTGGTGGGCGGCCTGGACGACGAGCAGGTGCGCCCCGAACGTCCCGGTGGCGATGGCCCGGTCGTAGTGGAGGGCCAGGCCGTCCTTCGCCGCCTCGGTGACGAGGTGACCCAACTGCCGCACCGTCATCTCGCCGAATCTCCGGGTGAGCGCCTCGATCAGTGGCATCCCCTCGGTGGGCGCGCCGGGCGCCAATTCGAAGGGGGCGAAGCGGACCTCCACCTCGCCCCCGCTGGCCCGGAACCGCTCGGCGGCCCGGGCCAGCCGGTTGTACCCGATGTAGGAGTGCACGCAGATGAGGTCCAACACCATGTCCACCCGGACCTTGGCATCCCCGATCGTCATGCGCTCAGTCTCCGACCTCAACAGCGGTAGAGGTCAATCCGGTGAGCCGAGCCGGGCCGCCCGCGGCAACGCCGGAATCAGCACGGCCGCGACCGCGATGTGCAGCAGGGCCAGCGTGAGCTGGTTGGCGGTGCTGAAGCCGGGCATCTGCCAGGGCATGGTCACGAGGAGGACGATGGTGGCGACGACGGTCCAGATGAGGGCCCCGCGACGCTTGGTGATCTTCTCCAGCACCGCGAGCGAGGCCCAGCTGGCGAGGCCGGCGAAGAGCGACGCGAAGATCACCGGACCGAGGGCCAGGTCGATCTTCTGTCCGAACCCGTACTGCTCGGGCACGGACACGTCGGTGCCGAGGACCGGCACGGCGACGACCCAGACCAGGGCCGCCGCCACCACGCCCGCCAGCACGACGAGGGCGCGGTGGCGGATCCGCCTGCCGCTCTGCGGCGGGGGACCCGACATCCACGGGTACGCCGATCTCGCACCGCGTCGCGGGAAACCGCCCGGCGGCTGTCGGGCCGGCGCCGGCACCCGACCCCTGACCTGCGGCGCGACGCATCCCGGTACCGCCGGCGCTTCCGCCGATGCCCAGGTCCCGCTGGCATACTCGCCAGCCATGGTGCTGTCACGTGGCTGGGCCCTCTTCCTTGTCGGGGTCGGCGTTTGGACCTGGGTGATCTGGCCCCGGTTCGGCGTCGCCATCTGGAACGACCCGCGCTCCTGGGCGGGCGGGACGGTGGGTGAGGGGACACCGACCGGCTTCCTGTGGGTGCACGCACTGCTGATCGCGGCGTCACTGGCGATCGGCACCACCGTGGGCGTCCTGGGCATACGGGGCTGGCTAGCGGCCCGTCGCCGGACCAACCGTCCGTGAGCTGCCCGTATTCTTGATCGCAGATGGTGTGACGCGGGCCGCTAACCCCGGATTTGACGATCAAACCCCAGACGCGTAACTTTCTCTCTGTCAGCGCGGAACGGACGAAACAGGGCGAAAAACCTGGAGGCCGGAGCGCAGGACAGGCAACCGGCACTGAGGGATCACGGTCCCTGGAGCCAGCCGGGCGGGGCCACCGAATTTGCCGCGAGGCGGATTTGGAGCGGCGGAACCGACCGGGTAAGGTTGACGACCGGCAGGGAACCGGGCGAGCTCGCGGGAGACCGCGACGGCCGGCCTGCCAAATCCGATGATCACGACAGCGGTTCGCCGCTGCATGCGAACATCGGGGCGATACCCGTACGAAGCACGACAGACCGGGATACACGGTTTGACACGGCAGAGACGGTGAGGTAACGTAGTAAAAGTGCCCGCCGCGAGAGCGGCGGGTGCGGGTACGGATTGAATGCCCCGGACGGGGCCCTCCTGGTGGGGGTGCTCGGATGGTGTGTGGTTGTTCTTTGAGAACTCAACAGGGTGCTTGATAAGCCAGTGCCAATTATGATTTATACCCCGTACTGGTCGGACTTTAGGGTTTCGGCTGGTTGGGATTCCTTTGGCAACACTTTTTGTTGTCGGGACAGTTTTTCAACAAGTTTTTGTTGGAGAGTTTGATCCTGGCTCAGGACGAACGCTGGCGGCGTGCTTAACACATGCAAGTCGAGCGGAAAGGCCCTTCGGGGTACTCGAGCGGCGAACGGGTGAGTAACACGTGAGCAACCTGCCCTAGGCTTTGGGATAACCCTCGGAAACGGGGGCTAATACCGAATATGACTGCTGGCCGCATGGCTGGTGGTGTAAAGTTTTTCGGCCTGGGATGGGCTCGCGGCCTATCAGCTTGTTGGTGGGGTAATGGCCTACCAAGGCGACGACGGGTAGCCGGCCTGAGAGGGCGACCGGCCACACTGGGACTGAGACACGGCCCAGACTCCTACGGGAGGCAGCAGTGGGGAATATTGCACAATGGGCGGAAGCCTGATGCAGCGACGCCGCGTGAGGGATGACGGCCTTCGGGTTGTAAACCTCTTTCAGCAGGGACGAAGCGAAAGTGACGGTACCTGCAGAAGAAGCACCGGCCAACTACGTGCCAGCAGCCGCGGTAAGACGTAGGGTGCGAGCGTTGTCCGGAATTATTGGGCGTAAAGAGCTCGTAGGCGGCTTGTCGCGTCGACTGTGAAAACCCGCAGCTCAACTGCGGGCCTGCAGTCGATACGGGCAGGCTAGAGTTCGGTAGGGGAGACTGGAATTCCTGGTGTAGCGGTGAAATGCGCAGATATCAGGAGGAACACCGATGGCGAAGGCAGGTCTCTGGGCCGATACTGACGCTGAGGAGCGAAAGCGTGGGGAGCGAACAGGATTAGATACCCTGGTAGTCCACGCTGTAAACGTTGGGCGCTAGGTGTGGGGGACCTCTCCGGTTTCCTGTGCCGCAGCTAACGCATTAAGCGCCCCGCCTGGGGAGTACGGCCGCAAGGCTAAAACTCAAAGGAATTGACGGGGGCCCGCACAAGCGGCGGAGCATGCGGATTAATTCGATGCAACGCGAAGAACCTTACCTGGGTTTGACATGGCCGCAAAACTCGCAGAGATGTGAGGTCCTTCGGGGGCGGTCACAGGTGGTGCATGGCTGTCGTCAGCTCGTGTCGTGAGATGTTGGGTTAAGTCCCGCAACGAGCGCAACCCTCGTTCGATGTTGCCAGCGCGTTATGGCGGGGACTCATCGAAGACTGCCGGGGTCAACTCGGAGGAAGGTGGGGATGACGTCAAGTCATCATGCCCCTTATGTCCAGGGCTTCACGCATGCTACAATGGCCGGTACAATGGGCTGCGATACCGTAAGGTGGAGCGAATCCCAAAAAGCCGGTCTCAGTTCGGATCGGGGTCTGCAACTCGACCCCGTGAAGTCGGAGTCGCTAGTAATCGCAGATCAGCAACGCTGCGGTGAATACGTTCCCGGGCCTTGTACACACCGCCCGTCACGTCACGAAAGTCGGCAACACCCGAAGCCGGTGGCCCAACCCCTTGTGGGAGGGAGCCGTCGAAGGTGGGGCTGGCGATTGGGACGAAGTCGTAACAAGGTAGCCGTACCGGAAGGTGCGGCTGGATCACCTCCTTTCTAAGGAGCACCATCCGTCGAAAGGCGGTATGGAGCCCGCGACCTGCGTATGTCGGGTTGGGGTGCTCAGATGGCGGAGACACTGGTGAGTTTTGCCCTGGCAACGGCCGGGGGACCTAGTACAGCTGCCCTTTTGGGGTGGTGGGAATGGTTCCTTCTGGTGCGGCTGGGGGAGGGCGGAGAGCACCCTGTTGGGTCCTGAAGGAACAACCGTTGTGGTTGTTTTCTTCGGAGCCATTGCCTCGCCTGTGGGTGGGGGTTGGTTGCCAGGCATGGCCTGGTCTCGCATACCGTCGGCGGTTGTCGGGTTTGGTGTGGGGCTGTGGGTTGTGGGTTGGTCGTTTGTTGAGAATTGCACAGTGGACGCGAGCATCTTTGTGGTCAAGTTGTCAAGGGCGAACGGTGGATGCCTTGGCACCAGGAGCCGATGAAGGACGTGGGAGGCCGCGATAGGCCTGGGGGAGCTGTCAACCAAGCTGTGATCCCAGGGTGTCCGAATGGGGAAACCTGGCATCAGTCATGTGATGTCACCCGCACCTGAATACATAGGGTGTGTGGAGGGAACGCGGGGAAGTGAAACATCTCAGTACCCGTAGGAAGAGAAAACAAGAGTGATTCCGTGAGTAGTGGCGAGCGAAAGCGGATCTAGGCTAAACCGGCTGCGTGTGATACCTGTCAGGGGTTGCGTGGTTGGGGTTGTGGGACCTTGCTGAATGAGCTGACACTTGTTCGAGAAGTTATAAAACCAGTTGCTAGCCGAACAGTCTGGAATGGCTGACCGTAGGCGGTGAGAGTCCGGTAGGTGAAAGTGGCTGGTCTTCTGTGGGTGTTCCCGAGTAGCGGCGGACCCCTGTAATCTGCCGTGAATCTGCCAGGACCACCTGGTAAGCCTAAATACTTCCTGGTGACCGATAGCGGACAAGTACCGTGAGGGAATGGTGAAAAGTACCCCGGGAGGGGAGTGAAATAGTACCTGAAACCGTTCGCCTACAATCCGTCGGAGCCTTGCGGGGTGACGGCGTGCCTTTTGAAGAATGAGCCTGCGAGTTAGTGGCATGTGGCGAGGTTAACCCGTGTGGGGGAGCCGTAGCGAAAGCGAGTCTGAATAGGGCGATTCAGTCGCGTGTCCTAGACCCGAAGCGGAGTGATCTAGCCATGGGCAGGCTGAAGCGCGGGTAAGACCGCGTGGAGGGCCGAACCCACCAACGTTGAAAAGTTGGGGGATGACCTGTGGTTAGGGGTGAAAGGCCAATCAAACTCCGTGATAGCTGGTTCTCCCCGAAATGCATTTAGGTGCAGCGTCGCGTGTTTCTTGCCGGAGGTAGAGCACTGGATGGTCTAGGGGGCCCACAAGCTTACCGAAATCAGCCAAACTCCGAATGCCGGTAAGTGAGAGCGCGGCAGTGAGACTGCGGGGGATAAGCTTCGTAGTCGAGAGGGAAACAGCCCAGATCACCAGCTAAGGCCCCTAAGCGTGTGCTAAGTGGAAAAGGATGTGGGGTCGCATAGACAACCAGGAGGTTGGCTTAGAAGCAGCCACCCTTTAAAGAGTGCGTAATAGCTCACTGGTCAAGTGGTTCCGCGCCGACAATGTAGCGGGGCTCAAGCACACCGCCGAAGCTGTGGCATTCATATTTTATCCTCGCTTGGACTTGATTCCTTGTGCAGGTGTGTGGATGGGTAGGGGAGCGTCGTGCCGGGGGTGAAGCAGCGGGGTGACCCAGTTGTGGACGCGGCACGAGTGAGAATGCAGGCATGAGTAGCGAAAGAAGGGTGAGAAACCCTTCCGCCGGATGACCAAGGGTTCCAGGGCCAGGCTAATCCGCCCTGGGTGAGTCGGGACCTAAGGCGAGGCCGAGAGGCGTAGTCGATGGACAACGGGTTGATATTCCCGTACCCGCGAAAGAACGCCCATGATGAACCTTGTTGTGCTAACCATGTGATCTTGGGGCGGTCTTCGGACTTAACTGGGTGAGTGTGGGAACCTGGCGGGTAGTAGTCAAGCGATGGGGTGACGCAGGAAGGTAGCTGAGCCCGGCCGGTGGTTGTGCCGGGGTAAGCGTGTAGGCCGTACCGTAGGCAAATCCGCGGTGCATTAAGGCTGAGACGTGATGCCGAGCCGATTCAGGTGAAGTCAGTGATCCTATGCTGCCGAGAAAAGCCTCTAGCGAGTTCTTAGCGGCCCGTACCCCAAACCGACACAGGTGGTCAGGTAGAGAATACCGAGGCGATCGGGCGAACTGTGGTTAAGGAACTCGGCAAATTGCCCCCGTAACTTAGGGAGAAGGGGGGCCGGAGACGTGAAGCCCCTTGCGGGTGGAGCGTTGTATGGCCGCAGAGAGCAGGGGGAAGCGACTGTTTACTAAAAACACAGGTCCATGCGAAGAAGTAATTCGATGTATATGGACTGACGCCTGCCCGGTGCTGGAACGTTAAGGGGACCTGTTAGCTCTTCGGGGCGAAGCGGAGAACTTAAGCGCCAGTAAACGGCGGTGGTAACTATAACCATCCTAAGGTAGCGAAATTCCTTGTCGGGTAAGTTCCGACCTGCACGAATGGCGTAACGACTTCCCCACTGTCTCAACCACAGGCCCGGCGAAATTGCATTACGAGTAAAGATGCTCGTTACGCGCGGCAGGACGGAAAGACCCCGGGACCTTTACTATAGCTTGACATTGGTATCCGAATTAGCTTGTGTAGGATAGGTGGGAGCCGGTGAAGTCCATACGCCAGTATGGGTGGAGGCAATCTTGAAATACCACTCTGGTTGATTTGGGTTTCTAACTTCGGGCCGTTATCCGGTTCAGGGACAGTGTCTGGTGGGTAGTTTAACTGGGGCGGTTGCCTCCTAAAAGGTAACGGAGGCGCCCAAAGGTTCCCTCAGCCTGGTTGGCAATCAGGTGTTGAGTGCAAGTACACAAGGGAGCTTGACTGTGAGACTGACAGGTCGAGCAGGGACGAAAGTCGGGACTAGTGATCCGGCACTTGCGAGTGGAAGCGGTGTCGCTCAACGGATAAAAGGTACCCCGGGGATAACAGGCTGATCTTCCCCAAGAGTCCATATCGACGGGATGGTTTGGCACCTCGATGTCGGCTCGTCGCATCCTGGGGCTGTAGCAGGTCCCAAGGGTTGGGCTGTTCGCCCATTAAAGCGGTACGCGAGCTGGGTTTAGAACGTCGTGAGACAGTTCGGTCCCTATCCGCCGTGCGCGTAGGATACTTGAGAAGGGCTGTCCCTAGTACGAGAGGACCGGGACGGACGAACCTCTGGTGTGCCAGTTGTCCCGCCAGGGGCACGGCTGGTTAGCTACGTTCGGAAGGGATAACCGCTGAAAGCATCTAAGCGGGAAGCCTGCTTCAAGATGAGGTATCCCACCCACTTTTGTGGGGTAAGGCCCCCAGCTAGACTACTGGGTTGATAGGCCGGAAATGTAAGCTCGGTAACGGGTTGAGTTGACCGGTACTAATAGGCCGAGGACTTGACTACTAAGCTGCTACGCGTCCACTGTGCAACTCTCGACAAATGAACAACAGACCAGTTGCTGGTGTTGTTTGATATGTCGATAGAGTTACGGCGGTCATGGCGGAGGGGAAACGCCCGGTTACATTCCGAACCCGGAAGCTAAGCCCTCCAGCGCCGATGGTACTGCACTCGGGAGGGTGTGGGAGAGTAGGACACCGCCGGACATCTTTCGGTCAGGGCCACCCCTTCGGGGGTGGCCCTGACGCGTTTCCGTGACCATTTCCGTGAACGCCTCCCGCCGGTGCCACCGGGATCGGTAGCGTCGTGAGGGACCCGCCGACGCGGCGTTCCCCGCGACCGTGGCCGGAAAACCGTACGTGGCGTATGCCTCCAGCACTCTTGGGACGCGCGGGTCGGGGTACCTGCCCACAGTTCGACCGGATCTGACCGCCGACAGGCGGAGGCAGGAGTGGTCATGAAGATCGGAATTATCGGATCGGGGCACATCGGTGGCACCCTCACCCGTCGGCTGCGCGCCCTGGGTCACGACGTGACGGTGGCCAACTCGCGCGGGCCGGCGTCCCTCACCGAGCTTGCCGAGGAGACCGGCGCGACTGCGGGGACCGTGGAGCAGGCCGTCGACCATGCCGACCTGGTGGTGATCGCGATTCCGCTGCTGGCGCTGCCGGCGCTGCCCGCGGAACTCTTCGAGGGCAAGGTCGTCGTCGACGCTGACAACTACTACCCGCAGCGGGACGGGGACATCGCCGAGTTGCTGGACCGCAGCCTCAGCTCCAGCCGGTGGACCGCCGAGCACCTCAAGGGCGCCCGGGTGGTGAAGGCGTTCAACAACATCCAGGCCCAGCACCTGCTGGAGAACGGTCGCCCTGCCGGTTCGGCCGACCGGATCGCCCTGCCGGTGGCCGGCGACGAGGCCGACGCCGACGCCAAGCGGATCGTGATGGAACTGGTCGACGCCCTGGGCTTCGACCCGGTCGACGCCGGCACCCTCGACGAGAGCTGGCGGCAGCAGCCGGACACCCCCGTCTACGGCACGGACCTCGACGCGGCCGGCGTACGCCAGGGGCTGGCCGCAGCACGGCCCTGAGCGACCGCCGGGGCGCTTTGCGCGTACCCGATGAAAGATGCCCCGCCGGCGATGCCGGCGGGGCATTCGTGTGCCGGGGTCCGACGGGCGTTCAGCCGCCGCAGATGTAGCGGGGCTCGGCCAGGTACCGCCAGGTGAACTTCTCCCGCTTGAGCACCTTGCCGTCCTTCTTGATGATCCGGAAGGCATCCTGGGTGAAGCCGTCGATGCCGTTGCTGGGGATGCACGACGGGCCGGCTTCCAGGTGGATCGTCTTCGGGCTGGTGATGCCCCGGCGGGGGCCGTACTCGGTCTTGACGCTGTCGTAGATCTTCGTGCTCCAGATCGACACGGTCACCGAGCTGGCGGTGTGCGAGGTGTCGATGAGGACGCCGTGCGTGGTGTTGTTGCGGAACTTGAAGTCGAGGTTCGGCCAGAAGATCGTCGACTCGATGACCGCCGGGTACCGGCTGAACCAGTACGAGTGCGGCTTGTGCTCGACGTCCTCCAGCCCGGCGTAGTAGGTCGCGTTGAACAGGGTGGTGGTGAACTGGGAGACGCCGCCGCCCACGCCGGGAACGAGCTTGCCGTCGAGGATCACCGGAGCGTCCTGGTACCCCTGGTCGTAGCCGCGCTCGCCGGTGTGGCCGTTGAGCGAGAACGTCTCGCCGGGCAGCACGACCGTGCCGTCGACCTCCTTCGCGACCTGGACGATGTTCTGGCTGCGGGGCGAGGAGAGGCCGCCGGTGAAGTGGGTGGTGAAGCGGGACACCCGCTCCTTGATGCCGAGGCCGGCGAGCTTCGCCGTGGTGACCTCCGGCTGGGTCTCCTTGAGCTGGCCGGTGACGGTGCGGTCGTCGGTGCGGGGCAGCACGGCGAGCAGGTCCCGGCTGAGTGCGGTCGCGTCGAGCTGCTGGCCGGGCCGGCCGTCGACCGGCGTCGGCTTGCCGCCGGTGACGGTCATCCGGGCGTCGCGGGGTTCCACCTCGATGGCGCCCAGCTTGTCGCCGAGGGCGGAGCGTAGCCGCTTCACATCGATGCGGGGGGTGAGCTTCCCGCTGTCGTCGGCGGTGAAGCGCAGGCTCCAGGCGATGGCGGCGGGGGGGATGGTGACCGAGCCCTTGGGCGTGCGGAGCGTCACCGGGGCGGCGACGGCGGGGCGGGCCAGTTCGGCGACGAGCCGGCTGACCTCCTCATCCGTCGTCGCCGGCTGGGTCTCCACCAGCGGCACGGTCACCGGCTGGCCGGTGAGCCAACCGTCCCGGACCGCCTGGGCCGAGCGCTGCGGGTCGAGCGCGCGGCCGGGTTTCGGGCGGACCGGCTTCGGGGTCGTGCCGGTGAAGATGATCGCCGGAACAGTCCACTCGTGGATCTGGTCGCCGGCGGCCTTGCGCAGGGCGGCGTCGAGCCGGGCGGCGTCGACGGTCACCACCGGCGCGACGGTGCGGGAGCCGACGAGGCGGCTCACCGGGTGGGCCTGTGTCCTCGCTGCCGCGTCGACGGTGGCCTCGACGTCCATCGTGAGCCCGACGTCGGCGGGCTTGACCTCGACGGTCCGTTCCCCGATGGTCACCCGCAGCGGGGCGGTGAGAGTGCCGGCCCGGCCCAGCTCCGTGTGCAGGTCCCGGATCGCGTCGGTGCGGCTGCGCCCGCCGAGCTCGGTGCCGAGGACACTGGTGCCGCGGGGGACGTCGCCGGCGTAGGCGTACACGCCGACGCCGGCCACGGCGCCCAGGACCACCGTGGTGACGCCGGCGGCGAGCAGGATCCGCAGTCGCCGGGACAGGGGGCCCGGGCTGCCGCCGGGGGCTGCCGCCGCAGTGGGCTCCGGCTCGTCGTCCGGCCACCTCACCGCGGTCACCTTGACGGTCGGCCGGTCGTCGGCGGGCGGTCGTGTTTCGCCGTACAGAGTCACAGCAACCTCGATCGGTACGTACCACGTGGGGTGTCCCCCACCCGGAAGACACCTACGGTAGCCAACGGCCGGGCGGAGCGGCAGACTGCGCCCCGACCACATTCGGGCAGCGTGTCGACGCCCACCGGACCGGGTGTGCGTCGCCGCCCCGGTGCCGGTTCGTTCCGGACCAGGCGGCCGTGGCAGGGTGGGCGGGTGCCGACGGACGAGCGGGTGCTGGCGTACGGGGGCGGATGGCTCGACCGGGCGGCCGCGCTGCGCGGGGACCCGGAGTGGGTCTCGGCGCGACTGGCGGAGCCGGAGAGCGTGCTGCTGCCGCTGTGGCGGGAGCGCTGCCTCGTCTCGGCCGACGACACGCCGGTGCGGTTGAGCGGGCCGGCCGCGGCGGAGCTGCGCAGGGTCGCCGATGAGGTGGTCTTTCTCGGGCTGGACGGCGGCGTGCCGCGGACCGGCGGGCCAGTGGCGGTGTTCGCGGCCGATCTGTCAAGCCGACCGGAGCCCGAGGCGGTACGCCTCTCCGGTGCCGCAGCGGCAATGGATGTGCGGACGCTGGTGGGCCGGCTGGGGCCGGCCGAGGCGGCCGTCCAGGCGTACGCGCGCGGGCTGCTGCACTGGCACCGCCGGCAGCGGCACTGCGGTAGCTGCGGGGCGGTCACGACGCCCCGCGAGGGCGGGCACGTGCGGGCCTGCGGCGGGGCGGACTGCGGGAGGTCGTTCTTCCCCCGGATCGAGCCGGCGGTCATCGTGCTGGTCGAGGCGCCCGGCCCGCCCGCGCGCTGCCTGCTGGCCCGGCACGGCGGGGCGCCGGAGGGGGCGTTCTCGACGTTGGCCGGCTTCGTGGAGGTGGGCGAAAGCCTGGAGGACGCGGTGCGGCGGGAGATGGCGGAGGAGGCCGGGGTGACCGTCGCCGGCCTGTCGTACCAGGGGTCGCAGGCGTGGCCGTTCCCGGCCGGTCTGATGGTCGGCTTCCGGGCCGTCGCCGCCGCCGAGGAGATCCGTGTGGACGGCGTCGAGCTGCTGGAGGCGCGCTGGTTCACCCGGGACGAGCTGCGGGAGCGGATGGCCACCGGCCGCCCGTTGGGCCGGGTCGACGCGATCGACCACCGGCTGCTCCACGACTGGCTCGCCGAGGGGGTCTGACACCCGCCGTCCCGTCGGGCGGCGTCGGCCGTGAGGGCGATCTGTGGATCACTCGCAGCGACTTTTCAGCCCCTCGTTACCAAAAAGTTACCGCCGGGTATCGCGACTACCCCACGTGAGGCACGGGGCGCACCCTGCTGCGCTCTGTCCGGTTTGTTCGGGTGGATTCCCCGGCGGGCGTTGACTCATGGTGATCGATGGCGATCGTTATGCCACGAAGCGGTTACCGGTCAGTAGCAAGGGGCTTGTGAGCCGGCTTTCTTCGCGGGAGCATCCAAACCGCAGCCCGCGCCGTCCCGCCGGGTACGGCGGACCGCGGCACCACCACACCGCAGCTTCCCCTCCCGAGCCGCCACCGCGCTCGGTGAGCTCCGTCCCAGGAGGACCCGTGAAGGAATCGGAAGACCGTCTGGCGCAGGGCGGCACCCGTTGGCGGCGCTTCGCCGCAATGATGGTGCCCGCGACCGCTGTCGCCGGCGCCATCGTCTTCGGCATGGCCAACGGCGCGATCGCGGCGTCGTTCGCCGTCTCCGGCCAGACCTTCAAGGTCGGGGCCTCGAAGCTGGAGGGCGACGGCTTCAAGCAGTACGGCGGGTTCGTCAAGGAGAAGGACGGCACGGTCCACCCGGTGGCCGTCTCCGAGATCGCCAACGCCGAGCTCTACGACCTCTGCCAGTCGGTGAAGGTGCCTGAGATGCCGATCGTGCTCACCATCAACGCCGGGGGCGGCGGCAAGCCGGCCACCGCCGAAGGGCTGCTGATCGACATGGACTCCCTCGGCGGCGACGCCGAGTTCAAGAACATCAAGATCGGCCGGGACGCCACCGACCTGAACTCCGGGG
This sequence comes from Micromonospora sp. NBC_01412, assembly GCF_045040215.1. Lineage (NCBI taxonomy): Bacteria > Bacillati > Actinomycetota > Actinomycetes > Micromonosporales > Micromonosporaceae > Micromonospora > Micromonospora sp. NBC_01412. The sequence goes on along the minus strand of NZ_CP109528.1, from coordinate 2,787,443 downwards.
CCACCCCCAAGTCCTTCGGGCAGAGCGCCGACCACGTCACGATCATCGGTCTCGAGCAGGTGGCCCGGTCCACCAGCGCCGCGATCTTCACCCTCAACGGGCTGAAGCTGAAGGTCAACATGGGCGAGGGCGCCAAGGAGTGCTTCTGAGCCACCCCCGAGGCCCGTGGAGGGCATCCTCCACGGGCCTCGGCCTTGCTCCGTGATCCGTGAGCACTGTCAGGAGGAGCACGTGACGACCGCCAACCCGCAGCACACCCAGCCGGGCAGACTCAGCCAGGCGTGGCGCGGCTTCCGCCGCTGGCGACGGAGCCGACCCTTCTGGGGCGGACTGTTCACCGCGCTGGCCGGGGTGGAGATCTTCTCCACCACCCAGATGAGCCTCAGCGGCCTCACCTTCCAGACGGGGCCGACCGGCTTCCTGTCCTGGCTGATCCCGGTCATCCTGGTGGCCTGCGGGATGCTGATGTGGTTCACCCCGCAGCAGCGGATGTTCTACGCGATCGTCGGCGCGGTCACCGCCGTCTTCTCGCTCATCGGGGTCAACCTCGGAGGCTTCTTCGTCGGCCTGCTGTTCGGCATGGTCGGCAGCGCCCTCGGCTTCGCCTGGGTGCCGTCCCGCCGGCCGACCGCCGCCCCCGCCACTGCCCCCGCCACTGCCGAGCCGGAGCCGGCCGCCCGGCCGGACGACGGTGAGCTCGTCGACGAGCCGGCGCTCGTCGACGAGCTGATGCCCCGGTCGGAGCCGGGCGAGGACGTTACCGGCCCGCTCACCGACACCCTGCCCCGGCCCCGCAACCCCCTGCGTGAGCCGTCGCCCGCCGACCGGGACCACGACAGCACCGAGGTGCTCCCGGCGGTCGGGCCGGACGGCCGGCCGCAGGCCGGCCCGTACCCGAAGCTGCTCGCGGTCACCCTGGTGCTGCTCAGCGGCTCGGCCGCCGGGGCGCTCGCGCTGCGCGACCAGAGCCCCGTGCAGGCCGCGCCGGCCGTGCTCTGCCCCACCCCGTCACGCCCGAGCATGAGCCCGACCGCTGTGAGACCGTCACCGTCCCGCCCTGCCGGCGAGAGCCCCAGCTCCACCCCGAGCCCGAGCCCCAGCTCGGGGAAGACGTCGGGCGGCAACCTGATCACCGACATCATCGACGGCATCGGCGACCTGCTCACCGGCGGCGACGACGCGCCGGCGGCCGGCGGGACAGGGGACGCCGCCGGGGCGACGGAGGGCCCGGGGGCGCCGCCGGGGGCCACCCCCACGGCGACCGCCACCCCGACCCGCAGGCCGGCCAAGCCCACCCCGGACGCCTCGCCCGGCACCGGCAAGCCCGGGCCGAACGGCCCCGGGTGCGCCACCCCGAAGCCCACCGAGCCGGGCGAGGTCGAGGCCGGCAAACCGCTGCCCCGGATCGCCGCCGAACCCGGCCAGCCCCGGGTCGCGGCGGAACCGTCGAAGCTCACCGGCTCCGAGGTCACCATGACCGGGCTGCGGTTCGAGGGGATCGTCGAGCTGGACACCGGCGCGGGCAAGCTCAGGGCGCTCAAGTTCAGCATGGACAAGGCCGTCACCGACGACTTCCTGCTCCAGGCCGGCGGCCCGGGCGGGAAGACCACGCGGTACGCCACCGACCGGCTGACCGTCCAGGGCGACGTGGCCTTCTACGCCACCCGGTTCGTCGGGCGACTGCTCGGCATCAAGATCACCCTCAGCCCGGATCTGCCGTTCCCGGACGGCATTCCGATCACCTCGCCGATTCCGATTACCTTCACCGACCCGGTCATCGACCTGGCGTACGTCGACAGCGACGTCCTGACCGCGAAGCCGGAACTCAAGCTGACCCTGGCCTGACGCGCCCACACCGCCCGGGGAGCAGCGCCCACACCGGCCGGGGACCAGCGCCCACACCGGCCGGGGACCAGCGCCCACACCGGCCGGGGACCAGCGCCCACACCGCCCGGGGACCAGCGCCCACACCGGCCGGGACCGTGCGGCGGCCGGGAGCCGGGGGTCCGCCCCGGCTCCCGGCCGCCGTCGTCGCCTCAGATCCGGGCCAGCGCCCGGCGTAGCGGGTCGAGCCCCAGCGCCCCGAGGTCCAGCGCCTGCCGGTGGAACTCCCGGAGGTCGAAGTCGGCGCCCTTGCGGGCCTTCGCGTCCTCCCGGGCCTGGAGCCAGATCCGCTCGCCCACCTTGTACGAGGGGGCCTGCCCCGGCCAGCCAAGGTAGCGGTTCAGTTCGAAGCGCAGGTTCTCGTCCGGCACCCGGCAGTGCGCCCGCATGAACTCCCAGCCCAGCGCCGGGGTCCACCGCTCACCGGGGTGGAAGCCGAACGGGTTGTCCTTCGGGATCTCCAGCTCCAGGTGCATGCCGATGTCGACGATCACCCGGGCGGCCCGGAGCGCCTGCCCGTCGAGCATGCCGAGCTTGTCGCCCGGATCATCCAGGTAGCCCAGCTCGTCCATCAGCCGCTCCGAGTAGAGCGCCCAGCCCTCGCCGTGCCCAGAGACCCAACAGAGCAACCGCTGCCAGCGGTTGAGCAGGTCGGTCCGCACGGCGGTCTGCCCGATCTGGAGATGGTGGCCCGGGACGCCCTCGTGGTAGACCGTGGTCACCTCGCGCCAGGTGGAGAAGTCGGTGATCCCCTGCGGCACCGCCCACCACATCCGCCCGGGACGGGAGAAGTCCTCGCTCGGGCCGGTGTAGTAGATCGCCCCGTCGCTGGTCGGGGCGAGGCAGCACTCGATGCGGCGGACCTGCTCCGGGATGTCGAAGTGGGTGCCGTGCAGCTCGCTGACCGCCTTGTCGGCCAGGGCCTGCATCCAGTCCCGGAACGCCTCCTTGCCCTGGATCGTGCGGGCCGGGTCGGCGTCCAAAGCGGCCACCGCCTCGTCGACGGTCGCGCCCGGACCGACGATCCGGCCGGCCACCGCCCGCATCTCGGACTCCAGCCGGGCCAGCTCGGCGAAGCCCCAGGCGTACGTCTCGTCGAGGTCGACCTTCGCGCCGAGGAAGTACTGCGAGGCCAGCTCGTACCGTTCCCGGCCGGCGGCCTGCTTGTCCCGCCCGACCGGGGCCAGCTCGTCGCGGAGGAACTGGCCGAACCCGGCGGTGGCCGCGGTGGCCGCCGCCGCGCCCCGGCGCAGCTCCGCGCCGAGCGTGCCGTCCGCGCCGAGCCGCTCGACCAGGCCGTGGAAGAAGTTGTCGCCGTCCGGATCCGTCCAGACATCGCACTGCTTCGCGACCTCGACGAGCTGGGTCTTCGAGCTGACCCGCCCGGAGGAGGCCGCCTCACGCAGCGTCGTCTTGTAGCCCTCAAGGGCGCCGGCGAACCGGTTGAGCCGGGCGGCGATGTCGGCCTGCGCGTCGGCGCTCCCAGTCGGCATCAGGTCGAACACCATGCGGAGTTCGTGCAGGCCGCTGGCGATGACGTTGACCTCGCTGGTCGTCTCGCCCGCGTCGTACCGGGCGAGGTCCAGGCCGAGGCGCTCCTGCATGGCCTCCTTGGCCGTCCGCTCCGACTCCGACTCCGGCTCGGTGACGTCGAGGTCGGCGAGGGTGCGCCGGGCCAACTCGGCCCGGGCCGCGTAGCCCTCCGGCGACAGGTCGTCCAGTTGATCGTCATATCCGGCGATGCCGACGTAGGTTGCACCGGTCGGGCTCAGCGGCGCCCAGTCCGCGACGTACCGGTCGGCGAGGTCATCGATTCGTCCCACGGCTGCGACCCTACGCGACCATGCCGCCGCCCTGTCGACCTGTTTGGCGTGTTCAGGGCAGCAGCTCGGCCGGGTCGAAATCGATCGGGAACGGCGCGTCGGCCCGGAGCCGTTCCCCGCTGACCGCCCGCGCGAGGGTGTCGTAGCCGCCGAACTTGCCGAGGGTGAACAGCTCGACCGCCGCGTGCCGCAGCCGGCGGGAGATCTCGACCCGCATGAAGTACGGCACCCGACCCTCGGCGCACCGGCGCGGCTTGTCGACGAAGTCCTGCCGGCGGCTGCCCGGCGAGACGAACTCGACGGCCATCGTGCACAGATGGACCGGGACCCACCGGTCCTCCTCGTCGGTCTTCGGCAGGTCGTGCAGCACCGTGACGTCCGGCTGGATCCAGCGCTGCGGCGCGAAGGTCAGGTTCACCTGGCCGTAGACGTAGAAGCCGGCAGCCTCGGCGGTGGGCCCGAGGATGCGGATCAACTTGCCCTCGCCGTAACTGTTCGTGCCGACCTCAGCGGGCGTCATGACCAACCTTCCGTCGATGCACTCGTACCGTGCATCGGGCAGCTCCGGCAGCGGGAGGTAACGCTCTGCGAGCTGGGTCGTCCAGATCCCGTCGAGGTCGACGAGCGGGTCGAAACGCATCGGCATCGCCATCGGGGGCACCTCCTCGGCTGGTCAACGCACCACCACTCTAGGTGGTTTCTGTGGCGCGGGACACGGTGGCCGAAAAGCGCGGGACTTCGTCGTACCGCTCCGGCAGAGTGTCAGGGGTGACACCGGACATCACCCCTGACAGGCCGGCGCTGCGCAGCTGGCTGCCGGGCTTCCTCGCGCTCGCCGCGATCTGGGGCTCCAGCTTCCTGTTCATCAAGATCGGCGTCCGGGAGCTGCACCCGCTGCACCTCACCCTCTACCGGGTCGCCGCCGGGGCGCTGACCCTGCTCGTCCTGCTCCCGCTGCTGCGCGACCGGCTGCCCCGGGAGCCCCGGGTGTGGGCCCACCTCTTCGTGGCCGCGGCCCTCGGCGTGGCCATGCCGTTCACCCTCTTCGGGTACGGCGAGCAGCGGGTCGAGTCGATGCTCGCCGGGATCTGGAACGCCGCCACGCCGTTGATCGTGCTGCCGATGGCGGTGCTGGTGTTCCGCACCGAGCGGTTGACCTCGCGCAGCGCGGTCGGGCTGGGGCTGGGCTTCACCGGGGTGCTGGTGGTGCTGGGCGTCTGGGAGGGCGTCGGCGGGGCGCACTTCACCGGCCAGCTCATGTGCTTCGGCGCGGCGGCCTGCTACGGCGTCGCCATTCCGTACCAGAAGCGGTTCATCGCGGGCAGCTCCCACTCCGGGGTGTCGCTGTCGGCGGCCCAGCTTCTGCTGGCGACCGCCCAGCTCGCCGTGGTGGGGCCGCTGGTGGCGGGGGCACCGCCGGTGCCCACCGGCCTCTCGGCCGAGGTGCTCGCCAGCGTGCTCGCGTTGGGCGCGCTCGGCACCGGGCTCGCCTTCGTGATCAACATGCGCAACATCCGGGTCGCCGGGGCGACCACCGCCTCCACGGTGACCTACCTGATTCCGATCTTCGCGGTGCTGATCGGGGCGCTGGCGCTCGACGAGCGGCTGAGCTGGCACCAGCCGGTCGGCGCGCTGGTGGTGCTGGCCGGGGTCGCGGTGACGCAGGGACTGCTCGGCCGGCGCAGGCAGCCGGCGGTGGCCACCGGCCCGGCGGCGGTCGAGAAGACGGCCACTTCCGCGGTCGACGGGGGCGGCCCGCCCATGCCGGCGACCGGGCCCGCCGTCGGCTGATCAGCGCCGGGCCCACCCCACCAGGCGGTCCGCCGGCCAGGTGTTGACCACCCGGTCGGCGGGGACACCGCACAGCGCCGCCCGCTCGCAGCCGAACCGCTGCCAGTCGAGCTGTCCCGGGGCGTGGGCGTCGGTGTTGATCGCGAACCGGCAGCCGGCCTCCAGGGCCCGGCGGATCAGCCGCTTCGGCGGGTCCTGCCGCTCGGGGCGGGAGTTGATCTCGACGGCGACGTCGTGCTCGGCGCAGGCGGCGAACACGGCGTCCGCGTCGAAGTCGCTCTCGGCCCGGGTACGCGGCCGGTGCGCCCGGTCGCCCGGCCCCTTCACCCCGGCCGGGCGGGAGGAGACCATCCGGCCGGTGCAGTGGCCGAGGATGTCCAGGTGCGGGTCGGCGATCGCGGCCAGCATCCGCCGGGTCATCCTGCCCCGCTCGTCGCCCAGCCCGCTGTGCACCGAGCCGACCACCACGTCGAGGCGGGCCAGCAGCTCCTCGTCCTGGTCCAGCGAGCCGTCGGCGAGGATGTCCACCTCGATCCCGGTGAGGATGCGGAACCCCTCGGGCAGCGCCGCGTTGACCGCCGCCACGTGGTCGAGCTGCTTGCGCAGCCGGTCCGCGGTCAGCCCACGGGCCACCTTCAGGCGGGGCGAATGGTCGGTCAGCACGACGTACTCGTGGCCCAGCTCGACCGCCGCGAGCGCCATCTCCTCGATCGGCGAGCCGCCGTCGGACCAGTCGGAGTGGGTGTGGCAGTCGCCGCGTAGCGCCGTGCGCAGCGCGGTAGCTGCGGCGTCCAGGTCGGTGCCCTCCGTGGCGACCAGCCGGCGCAGGTAGACCGGCTCCTCGCCGGCCAGCGACTCGGCGACGCAGCGGGCGGTGACGTCGCCGACCCCGGCCAGGTCGGTGAGCGTCCCGGCGCGGGCCCGCTCGGCGACCCCGTTCGCCGGCAGCGCGGCCAGGGCCTTCGCCGCCGACCGGAACGCCCGGACCCGGTACGTCGCCTCGTTGGCCCGTTCCAGCAGGAAAGCGATCCGGCGGAGGTCGGCGACGGGGTCCCGGGCGGTCATGCCCTGCAACCTACGCGCCCGCGCCGCCGGTCGGGGGCGACCGGCGGCGCGGGGGTGGTGGTGCGTCGGATCAGGAGTACGGCAGTCTCACGACCGACTGGTTGCCGAGGCCGAGGGTGGTGGGGTTGTTGCCGATCGCCGACCAGACCTCCACCCTGACCGTGCCGCCCGTCAGGGCGCCGAGCGTCCCGCTGCTGGAGGCCAGCCCGGCGGCCTGGGTGTAGTGCTCGTACCCGGTGACCGGGTCGGTGGCGAAGTAGCGGTACGTCTCCACCCGCTCCCAGCTCCCGTTGCCGGTCAGGTCGTAGGAGATCCGCACCTGCACCCCGTTGCCGACCGCGGCGCCGGCGTCGAGGAACAGGTCGAACGACGTCTGCCCGCCGGCGTACCCGAGGTTGAGGCCGGTCGCGGTGAACACCCGGGCGTTGGTCGGGGTGCCGTCGTGGTTGCCGTTCGCCGCCGCCACCGTCGTGGTGGCCGCGCCTCCGGCCGCCCCGAGGCCGCCGTCGGTGAGCAGGTACCGCGTCGGCGAGCCGGACGGCGGCGGGGTGGTGGTGGGGCTCGGCGACGGGCTGGTGGGGGTGGGAGTCGGGGTGGTGGGGGTGGGAGTCGGGGTGGGGCTCGGCGACGGGCCCGGGCCGCCGCCGGTCGCGTTGCCACCGCTCCAGGTGTACGCCCCGGTGGTGGCCGTCTTTCCGGCCGCCACGGCGAGCGTGGTCCCGTCGGAGAACCGAACGGTGATCGGCGCGGCGGTGATGTTCGACGCCACGTACGTCCGCGCCCCGTTGCGGGTGAAGACGGCGCTCAGCGGGTGGTTCGCGCTGACCGTGGTGTCGACGGTGCCGAGCGCGGCGAGGTTGCGGATCCAGTGGAAGGTGTGCGCGCGGCTCTCACCCTCCTCCGGCGTGTAACCGGGGTTCGCCCGCAGACTCGACAGCGCTGCGTTGCCGTCGCCGAGCGCCTGGAACTGCCAGAGGATGTCCTGCCACACGGTTGGCTGCCCGCCGTTGTTGCGGACCATTTCCGCCCAGTTGGTGCGCACGTACGCCGGGTCGTAGCCGAGGTAGAGGTGGCCGCCGGTGACCGGCAGCAGGTTGATGCCCTGGATCATTTCCGGCTCGGCGCTGAACCAGGTCGAGTACGCCCCGCCGTCGCCCCACACCATGCCGACCGTGGAGTGCCCGAAGGCGGCCGGGAAGTTCTCGTTGGCGTGGTCGAACCAGTACTCCTGGATCGTCGCGGCCTGGGTGGTGTAGAGGAAGATGCCGGCGTCGCGGACGGCGGTGTCGCCGGTGGCCTGGCCCCACTGGATCAGGGCGTTGGCGAAGTTCATCCCCTCCGACGAGGACTCCTGGTTGTTGCCGGCGCCGAACGAGCCGTGCCCGGAGGCCCAGTCGTGGCCGGCGTAGATGTCGAAGTCCCGCAGGTACGGGAACCGGGTGTCGTTGCGGTCGTAGTTGTCGGCGTCCCGGATGAGCAGGTCCACCATGCCGCCGTAGCGGGCGTCGGTAGCCCACTGCGGGTCGAACTTGGCCAGCGTGGCCGACGCGGCGATGAAGTAGCCGTAGTGGAAGTGGTGGTCGTTGAGCTCCTGGTCGGACCCGTACGACGCCGGGTAGCCGATCAGGGTGCCCCAGTTCTGGTCGTAGTAGAAGACCTTCGCGGCCTTGCCGGGCGAGGCGGTGAACCAGTCGGTGAGGGTGGCCCGGATGGCGTTCAGCGCGCTGTCCCGGGTGGCGGTGTCGCCGACCAGGTCGGCCACCTCGGCGATCCGGGCGGCCCGGCCGAGGCCCTTGCCGGTCCAGTACGTGTCGCCGCCGCGCTGGTCCATCGGGTTGCCCCGGACGGCGGCGAGCTGGTCGCGCAGCGTGGTCAGGTCGGCGCCGGAGCCGTCGCCGACGGCGGGCAGCTCGGGCAGCACCCCCTGGAAGGTCATCGCGGTGCGGAACTGGCTGACGCCGGTGAGCACCTTCATCCGGCCCCGCGCCGACGGGTAGCTCTGGGCGATCGGGGTGGACCCGGTCAGCGCCTTCCACTGGTGCGGGTAGAGGCTCACCACGGTCTGGGTGGCGGTGCCCTCCCGGGCCGTGGTGGTGAACGCGAAAGTGGTGGTCATCCGGCTGCTCGCCTGGTCGTAGGCGTACGAGACCCGGGTGCCGGTGACGTGGGCGTGCGCGTACCGGCCGTAGGAGGCGGCCAGGTCGGCGCGCTCCTGCGCGGTGCTGCTCGCGGTGGTGGGCAGCAGGGCGAGGGAGAAGTAGCCCTTGCCGGCCAGCGTGGACGAGATCCGGCCGCCGCTGACCGTCCAGCTCGCGCCGGTCGGGGCGTATCCGACGTAGTCGTGGCCGGCGACGGTGAAGCCGATGGTGGCGCCGCTGTTCGACCAGACGGTCGGGGTGCTGTTGGCGCTGACCACCGCGTCGCCGCCGGTGGTCTGGAAGTACGCGAACGGCAGCCCGTGGCCGATGGTGGCGCGCATGGTCCGGGCCCCGTCGCTCCAGTAGGGGGTGACGGTCCAGTCGGTCCAGTTGGCGACCTTCACGGTCGGCGCGGCCAGCCCGGCCACCCCGACGCGGACGTCCTGCACGTACGGGTAGTGGAACTCGCCGACGCCGGTGGCGGTGCCGCTGATCGCCGGGGTGGAGTTGGCGGAGAAGCCCAGCCCGTCGGTGAACGTGTCGTAGGAGAGCGGATGGGCGTGCAGCGGCTCGCTGTAGGCGCAGTCGGTGCGCTTGAACAGCAGCGACGACCACCAGTCGTTGGTGGGCACGGCCCCGGCGGGGGCGTCGGCGGTGACGTACTGCCGGGGGTTGGTGGAGAGCTGTCCGCACCCGGAGGGCAGCGGGCCGACGGGGGTGGTGGTGTAGCTGCCCGCGCCGACCGGGGCGGCCTCGGCGGGGGCGGTGTTGGCGGCGACGGCGAGGCCGCCGGCGACGAGGGCGAGGACGGTGGTCGAGGCGAGGGCCCAGAGGCGGTGGCGGTGTGGTGCGGGAGGTGTCACGGGTGCCTCCATCGCGCGGGGACGCCGGACCGGCCGGCGGCGGCGTTTGGTGGTAATCGGGAGGTTCGTTCTCTGTGAGAGCGCTCTCTCACGACGCGACGTTAACCGCTTGCCGAGACATGCGTCAATGTGTCCGACCGGTTAAGCCGTGATGTCGCGATTGGCCGAGGGGGTGAGCCCGCTCCCGGCGGGTGGCCCGTCCGGGCCGGTCAGCCGCCCCCGCCGCCGGCCGTCGGGGCCTTCGGGCAGCCGTGCTTCCGCCGCCACGAGCCCACCTCGGCGGCCGGCTCCCGGTTGCCGTCCCGCCGCCACGAGTCGAGGTAGCGGGCCGGCCAGACCACCCCGCGCCGGATCCACCAGTCGCCCCGGCCCGTGCAGGCAGGCGAGATGCCGAAGTGCACGTGGCAGACGTTGTTCGCGTTGCCCGTCCGGCCCACCCTGCCGACCTGCTGGCCGGCCCGCACCCGGGTCCCCGCGTCGATCCCGGCGGAGATCGCGCTGAGGTGCGAGCCGTAGTAGCGCACCCCGTCGTCGCCCAGCAGCGACACCGACAGCCCCCCGTTGTACGGCCCCAGCGGCCCTCGCCGGTCGAACCGGTCCACCCGGCTCACCTCGAGGATCGTCCCGTCGGTCACCGCCACCACCGGCTCGCCGCAGTCGGCGAAGATGTCCGTCCCCGGGTACGCGGAGTGGGTCGGGTGGTAGTCGACGTTGCCGGCGCGTACCGGGAAGACGTGCCGCAGGCCGGCCCGGGTCGGCGAGGCCGAGGCCGACGGCCGGGCGGACGTCGGCGCTGGCGCTGGCACGGCCGTCGGCGCGGCCGGCTGGTCGGCGGTGGCCGGGGCGGTCCCGACCCACCCGCCGCTGCTCGGCGCGGCGGACGGCGGCGCCGAGCAGCCGGCGGCCAGCACCGGCGCGAGCAGCAGCAGAACCGGGTACGCCGCACGCGCACGGCGCCGGCGCGAGAAGCACGAGGACATCCGATCATCCTGACAGAACGGTTACGGTTGGGTCGGTACGGTCCGGGGCGCCGCCGGCACCCGTCCCGTGTGCTGGCCGGACCGCCCGGGCTGGCCGACCGCCCGGTGCGGGAGCGCCGGCTCGGAAGGAGTGACGGTGACGACGTGGCAGCCCACCCTCCCGGCCCACCCGGAACCGGGGCGTCCCGGTTCGCGTACCCCCTCGGGGCTCTTCCCCTCCGGGCCGCCGACCCGGCCGACCTGGCGCGAACCCCACCCCGTCACCGGGGCGGGCGTCGCCTCCGGCGGCGCGCTCGCCGCCGCCTGGCTGGTGCTGTTCGGCCTGCTCGGCCGCGACGTCCCCGGATACGCCTGGTGGACCGTCCTCGCCGGCGGGCTAGCCTGGCTGGCCGCCCTGGCGCTCGTCCGGCTCGGCGACCGGGGGGTGGCCACCGGGGTCGCCATCGTCACCGCCGGCGGCTGGAGCGTCGCCGCAGCGGTGGTCGCCGTGCGCTGGGCGACCGTCGGCGACTGGCCCCTGTGGTGAGACCTCGGCGGGCGGCGACGCGAGGACGGTGACACCGGAGTCCCCACCGCACCGCCCGGCACGCCGGTGACAGGTACCCGCCGCCGGGGCGGCCGGGGGTCGGTCGAGCACCGACGGTCGCGGCCCGGCTGCGCACGGAAGCCCCGTCTTGACGTACCCGCTCAGACGGCGCACCCTCGGCGGTATGGCCTGGACCACCTCCCGCCTCGACCCCGAGCGGAGCCGCCGCCGTCTACAGATCCTCGCCGAGCTGGCGGGGGCCCGAGCGGTACGCAGGCAGGACCGGCCGCAGCGCGCCCGCACCGAGCAGTTGCGGCAGCTGATCGCCACCCGGCGTCGCGTCGCCGGCTGAACGGGCCCACACCACACTTTCCACGGGATTGACCGGCCCTTCGGGGCGTTGACCGGTCGCCTGCCGACCCGACCGGTTAACGTGCACGCGTAACGAGTCGGCGAGTTGTGCCGAAGCTATTTGGGGGGACCGTGTCGTACTTCGCTGCCGCCGTGGTGCGCGACGAGGGCGGCTGGACGGCCGCCGAGGTGAACCTGCGCGGCGCCACCGACGTCGACGAGGTCGCCGACCGGCTGCGCGACGTCGAGCCGGACGCCGATCTGTCGCTGCTCTTCGTCGAGGCCGACGATGCCTACCTGGTCGTCCTGCGCCTCGACGAGGCCGAGGACCTGCGGGTCTTCGGCTCCGACTCCGCGTACGCGGAGGAGTCCCGGCTCGGCGCCCTGCTGGTCGGGGACCTCAAGGGGTCGGTCACCGGCTTCGACGACACCGAGGAGCCCCGGTCGAGCGCGACCGGCGACGACGACAACGAACAGCCGGCGGTCGACCCGGAGGCCGACCCGGTCGGCGACGCGGACCTCTTGGCCGACCTCGGCATCTCCGCGCAGCGGCTGCTGGCCCTCTGCGCGCACGAGGGGATGTTGCCGGCCGACGTCACCGCCGAGGTGTGTCAGATCCTCGGGTGCGTGGACGACGTCGAGGAACTGCGTGGCGTCTGATCCGCCGCCCTCCACCGCCGGGGCCGGGCTGGCCGGTGGCGGGTCGGCGGCGGCGGGTGCCGCCGAGCCGGCCGATGCGACCGACCCGGCGCTGGGACCCGTGCGACCGGGCCAGCCGACCCCGGGCGCGGTCGCACGGGTCGGCCCGGGCGCGGACGAGGGATTGGCGGAGCTGGACGGGCCCGGCCGCCGACAGCGACACGAGCTGTGGATGCGCCGGGCGCTCCAGGTCGCCGTGACCGGCCCGGAATCGCCCGTCACCGGCCCGGAATCGCCCGTCACCGGTCCGGCGGCGGACGACGTGCCGGTGGGCGCCGTGGTCTACGGCCCGGACGGGACTGAGCTGGCCGCCGGGCGCAACGAGCGGGAGCTGACCGGGGACCCGACCGCGCACGCGGAGGTGCTGGCGCTGCGCCGGGCCGCCGAGCGCCTGGGCCGCTGGCGGCTCGACGACTGCACCCTGGTGGTGACCCTCGAACCGTGCACGATGTGCGCCGGTGCGATCGTGCTGGCCCGGATCCCGACCGTGGTCTTCGGGGCGTGGGAGCCCAAGACCGGGGCGGCCGGCTCGCTCTGGGACGTGCTGCGTGACCGCCGGCTCAACCACCGCCCCGAGGTGTACGGGGGAGTGCTGGAGGCCGAGAACTCCGCCGTCCTGCGGGCCTTCTTCCGCTGAGCGTCGCCCCGCCCAGCCCAGCCGCGCCCCGGCCCGCCCGGCCCCGGCCGCCGCGCCTGCCGTGCCGCGCGGCGCTGGCCGTCCAGGATCGCGCTCGATCCAGGAAATAGTGGTGTCCGGAGCTGCGGGAGGCCACTGTTTCCCGGATCGAGCGCGATCTTGATGAGTGGGATGGTCAGGCGATGATGGTGTCCAGGCCGATCTCGACCATCTGGGAGAAGGTCTGCTCGCGCTCCTCCGCGGTGGTCTTCTCGCCGGTCTTGATGTGGTCGCTGACCGTGAGGATGGTCAGCGCCCGGGCCTTGAACCGGGCGGCGATCGTGTAGAGCGCCGCGGACTCCATCTCCACGGCCAGCACGCCGTAGTCGGCGAGTGTGTCGTACAGGTCGGGGCGGTCGGTGTAGAAGGCGTCCGCCGCCAGGATCGGGCCCACCCGCATGGCGACGCCGCGCCGCTCGGCCACCTCGACCGACGTACGCAGCAGCCCGAAGTCGGCGACCGGGGCGTAGTCGATCAGCCCGTCGAAGCGCATCCGGTTCATGTTCGAGTCGGTGGACGAGCCGATCGCCGCCACCACGTCCCGCAGCCGGAGGTCCTCGGCGAGCGCCCCGCAGGAGCCGACCCGGATCAGGGACTTCACGCCGTAGTCGTTGACCAGTTCGTGGGCGTAGATGGAGGCCGACGGCATGCCCATGCCGGAGCCTTGGACGGAGACCTCCACGCCGTTCCAGCGGCCGGTGAAGCCCAGCATGCCCCGAACCGTCGAGTAGCACCTGGCGTCCTCGAGGTAGGTCTCCGCGATCCACTTGGCCCGCAGCGGGTCACCCGGCATCAGGACCCGTTCGGCGATCTCTCCCGGCTTCGCGCCGATGTGCGTACTCATGGCAAAGATCCTGCCAGGCCGGCGCGGGCGATACCGGTTCGGCGTCCGGACCCGGCGTCCTGTACCCTTCTCGGCGGTGGCGTGTCCGAGTGGCCTAAGGAGCACGCCTCGAAAGCGTGTGAGGGTTAACGCCCTCCGAGGGTTCAAATCCCTCCGCCACCGCCATGTAGCAGGGCAAACGCCCGGCGGCTCCACTCGGAGCCGCCGGGCGTTTCGCTGCCCGCTTTGGGACTTCGTGTCGGCCGTCTCCTTGCGGTCGGCTTGCGCTCGGGGCAGTAGCCGCCGAGCTCTATCGGGTGGACTCGCGGTTGAACAGCTTCTTCGACCAGAGGTAGCCGCCGAGGGTGATGACGACGCACCAGCCGATGGCGATGACGGCACTGTTCCCGATCGGGGTGCCCATCAGGAGACCGCGGATGGTTTCGATGAGCGGGGTGAACGGCTGGTACTCGGCGAACCAGCGCAGTGCGGTGGGCATCGAGTCGGTCGGGACGAACCCGCTGCCGAGGAACGGAAGCAGGACCAGCGGCATGCCGACGTTGCTCGACGACTCGACGGTCTTGCTGGCCAGACCGAATGCGACCGACAGCCAGATGAAGGCGAAGGCCATCATCACCAGGACGCCGGTGAGGGCGAGCCAGTCGCCGAGACCTGCCGACGGCCGGAAGCCGATGAGCAGTGCGACGCCGATGACCGCCGCGATGCTGAGCATCGTCTGGACGAGGCTGCCGACGACGTGTCCGGTCAGGACGGAGATGCGGGCGATGGCCATGGTGCGGAACCGGTCGACGATGCCCTCGGTCATGTCCATGGCGACCGAGATGGTGGTGCCCTGAACCGCGGCGGTGATCGTCATCAGGATGATCGCGGGGGTGACGTAGTTGACGTACTCCGCCCGTCCGCCGGAGGGGCCGCCGAGCCCGGCGCCGAGTGTGCCGCCGAGGACGTAGACGAACAGCAGCAGGAAGACGATCGGCATGCCGATGAGCGTCACCGTCATGGACGGATAGCGCACCATTCGCTTGAGGTTGCGGCGCAGCATCGTCGCCGAGTCGGTCAGTGCGTACGACACAGTGCTCATCGCGTGGCCACCTTCTCGTTCTTGGGGTTGCCGGTGAGGGCGAGGAAGACGTCGTCGAGGTCGGGGGTGTGCATGCTCAGCGAGTCGACCTCGACCGCGTTCTCGTCAAGCCGGTCGAGCAGGGCCTTCAGCGCACGGAGGCTGCCGTCGTGCGGCACCCGCAGGGCGAGCGCGTCGCTGTCGCGGGACGCCTGGCCCACGGCGCGCGCGGCGGACTCGAGGTCGGGGAGGCCGGCGAACCGCAGCAGGATGTGGCCGCCGGGGATACGGCGCTTGAGTTCGTCTGCGGTGCCTTCGGCGACGATCTTGCCGTGGTCCAGTACCGCGATCCGGTCGGCGAGTTCGTCGGCCTCCTCCAGGTACTGCGTGGTGAGGAAGATGGTGACGCCACCCGCGACCAACTCCCGCACGATCTGCCACATGCCACGGCGGCTGCGCGGGTCCAGCCCGGTGGTCGGCTCGTCGAGGAAGATCACCTGGGGTGTGCCGACCAGGGTCATCGCGAGGTCAAGCCGTCTGCGCATGCCGCCGGAATAGGTCGCGGCCGGCTTCTTGGCCGCGTCGGCCAGGTCGAACTGGTCGAGCAGTTCGGCGGCCCTGCGCCTGCCTGCCGCCCGGCCCAGGTGGTGCAGGTCGGCCATCATGGTCAGGTTCTCCTGGCCGGTCAGCAGGTTGTCGACTGCGGAGAACTGACCGGTGACGCCGATCGCGGCGCGGACCGCGTCGGGCTCGGCGGCCAGGTCGTGGCCCGCGATTCGCGCGCTGCCCCCGTCGGCGCGGATCAGCGTGGACAAGATCTTGACCGTGGTGGTCTTGCCCGCTCCGTTCGCGCCGAGCAGCGAGAAGACGGTGCCCCGTGGGACGTTCAGGTCGATTCCGTCGAGCACGACGTGGTCGCCGAACGACCTGCGCAGTCCGGTCGCCGTGATCGCCGACTGGGATGGCGTGATCATGGGAGATCCCCTTCGAGAGGTCTGGTCAGGAACGGCGGACGGTGATGTCGCCGAAGGAGGTGTGCGCACGGACTTCGACGGTCTGCTCGGACTTCTCCGGTCCTTGACCGATGTCCTCCAGCGCGTTGTGCACTCGCCCGTGCCCGGTTTTCAGGTCGAGCCAGGCGGCGGTGCCCGTGGCGACACCGACCTCCAGGTCACCGGCCGCCGTGTGCAGCGTGACCGAGCCGCGCGTGACCTCGCCGATGCGAATGGTTCCGTTGGAGGTCTTGGCTTCCACTCCGGCATCGGCCCGGTCGACGGAGATGTCGCCGTTGGCCGCACGTACACGCAGTTCGCCGGTGACGGTGCCGATGTCGGTGTTGCCGTTGGAGTTCTTGATGACCGCGGCTCCGCCGATCCCGCCGATCTGAACCCGTCCGGTGCCGGTGGCGACTTCGGCGTCGCCGGCGATCGTGTCGACGGTGATGTGGCCACCGGAGGTGTCCAGGCGAAGCTGGCCGGTCCGGTCGAGTCGGAAGTGCCCGACGGACGTCTTGAACCGGCAATCCCCCAGCACGCCGGTGCTGTGGAAGTCCCCGACCGACACGTCACCGTGCACCGCCGAGCCGGTGGGAAGTTCGACGAGCACGGCGACCGACCTGGTCTTCTTGGAGAAGTCGAACGGACGGTTCTTCGGCCCGCGCACGGTCAGCTCTCCGTTGGCGTACTCGACGCGGGTCTGCTGCGCGGCCTTCACGTCGGAGTCGTCGGACTCGTCGCTCGGCCGTACCTCGACGACGGTGTCGGTGCGGTCGCTCGCGATGAGCCGCACGTTGCCGACGGAGATTTCGATCGTGACGGAAATCGATTCCGGAGTGGCGAAAACAGGCATGGCTGTCCCCTCAGGATGAGTCAGAAGGACATCCCCGCTGGTGGGGGACGTGAAAGGAAACCGAGGTGCGGCTCGGCTAACGCGCCCAGCCGGTGTAGCGCTGCGCACTGGGCTTGCCGCGCCGGTCGGAGCCGTGATCGCGCTCCGACGCTCGCAGCGCGGTCGAGGCGGCACGCACCAGCCACGCGTTGACCGACCGGCCCTCCTTGCCCGCCGCTTCCTCGACCGCGACCTTGAGCTGTTCCGGGAGGCGGACGTTGATGCGCGCCGTGACACCGTCCTCGAAGCCCATCGCGGCATCGTCGGCCGGCACCGCACCCCGCTGGGTGGTGTCTTCCGGTGGCTGCTCCACCTGATGGGGTGTCACGACGAATTCCGGGTCACGGCCACGCAGGCGAACCTGGACCGAACCGGGAGCCAGCTCCCTGGTGATCTCGTCGGCGGCGGCCGACAGTGCTTCGAGCAGGGCGAGCCGGATCGCCGGCTCCATCGTCACGGTCAACCGCTCGATCAACGCGGTGTCGTTGTCACCACCGGTCTCCGCCGCCGTCAGCAGCTCACGACCGAGAGAGGCCACGTACGGGTTCAGGTCCATGGCACCACTATGGCACACAGTGGTGCCATAGGCAACCGTTCTGGCTCAGAGTGGCTCAGAGTGGCTCAGGGCGGCAGCGCCGCGTCGATCGTTTCAGCCGTCCTTGAGGGCGATGCTGTCGACGTGTGGCGGCCGGCGCGGTCTCAGCTTTCCCGCAGTCACCTGGTCCGCGAAGAACTCCAGCAACTCCCGGTGCACGAAGATGTACCCGTCTCCGACGTCACGCAGGAAGAGACACTGCACCGCGTAGTCGAGGAACGGCCGTAGCGGTCGGGGCAGGGCATCCTCCCGGGCGAGACGCCGACGGACCAGCCACTGCTCCACGATCGGCCCGACCGCGACGGACGCCAGCAGATACAGCGCCGCCGCCGTCCCGACGAGCAGGCCGTACCGGAAGCCGTCGGCACCGGTCCGCGGCCAGGCGACGAGCAACCCGGCCTGGGTGCCGGCGATCACGCCGAGGGCCGGTGTCGCGCGGAGGGCGAAGCGGAGCCGCTGGCGCAGCGCGGGGCTCGGAACCTCGCGGCGTGGGGCGCCCCCGGGCGGGCCCACGAGGTAGAGGTGGAACGCCACGGTGTTGCCGACGCTCATGGCGAGCAGCGCGGCAAGCGCGAAACCGATCCAGTACGCCAGGCCGGTGAGCAGGCCCGCCCAGCCGCCGGAGAGGCCGAAGACCGCCCCGACCGCGAGCGTGCCGGCGACGACCGATCCGCCGACGGCCGACTTGAACAGGACCTCCGCGAACTCCTCGGCCGTGTCGGTCAGCCAGTTGACCTGGATCGAACGCCGGCCCTCGGGCCGTCGTCCCCACCGCGCGATCAGGGTGAGGTCGTCGTACTCGCCGAACGCGAGGCCGAGCGCCGTCAGGACGGCGGCCACCGGGCCGGCGGCGACGCCGAGCCGGCCGGCCAGCGCCGCGCCGCAGAGAGCGACCACCAGCCCGACGGCGATGCTGATCGCGGTCCGGCTGTACAGGTCGGCGTCCCTGCGCGGCCAGGTCGGTGACCAGTCCGGGGCCACCAGGTCCAGGACGAAGATGGACTGCTGGCGCGCCCGCATCCGGTCACCGAGCAGGGAGAGGTACCGCGTGGCCTGCTCGGGCCGGTAGCCGGGGTGCGGCCGGTGCCGCAGCATGGTCTCGGCGTACCGGGCGAAGAGCCGGTTCCGGCGGCTGCCGGTGCCGGTCTCCGGGCCGGGACCGTCGGCGTAGGCCAGCGCCATGATGCTGAGCAGCAGCGGCGACCCGGTGAACTCCCACAGCTCCTCGTCCGCCGCGAGGGCGGCCCGCAGGCCGGCGAGGGCGGGCCCGGCCCGGTCCAGGTGTCGCTCGATCTGCGGCCGGGTCAGCGGCTCGATCGTCACGGTGCCGTAGACGGGCAGGTTGGTCCGGAGCCTCTGGTACTCCGCCGCACGGCAGCAGAGGGCGATCGGGGTGAGGGGCTGCTGGGCGTGGAACGCGGCGATCGCCGCCACGCATTCGTCGCGGCGTGCCTCGACCACCTCGTCGAGGCCGTCGAGCAGGGGCAGGATCTCGCCGGCCGCGACCCAGGCCGCGGCCTGGGCCGACGGTATCCCGTACCGCTCGGTGAGCTGTTCGGCGAGCCACTGGGCGAGGGGCTGGCGGCGCGTCGCCCACGACGAGAGGTTCAGGACCACCGGGACGGGCGCGTCCCGGTCCGTCTCGGCCCCGTCGAGCAGCTCCCGCGTGAGTTCGAGCAGCGTGGTCGTCTTGCCGGCGCCGGGCGCCCCGAGGATCACCATGGCCCGGTCGAGCCGCTCGAAGAGCGCGGCGACCGACGTCCGGTCATCGAGGACGCCGGTGAAGCCGTCCCGGTGACTGGCCCGCAGCGTCCACGGATACCGGCGATCTTCGGCGGACGCCGTGATGCCCAGTTGGAGCCGCGCCTCCACGTGCAGCGAGCGGTCCAGCACGCTCGTGATCCAGTAGCGGCGTACCCGGTCGAGCAGCACCCGACGGGCCCGCGCCGCGCTCGCGCCGCCGACCGGACCGGGTTCGCGGGCCCGGCGGACCTCGACCACCGTCAGCGCCGTGGCCACGAAGGCGAGCAACGGCCAGGCGAGCCACAGGTACGGGGACCAGCGGTCGGGCAGCACCCCCGTGGCGACGTTGGTGACGACCCCCAGCAGGGTCACGCAGACCACCGTGAGGACGACCGTGGTTACCCGACGCATGCGTCGTCTCTACCGTCCACCGCCGTGGCGCACAACCCGTGATCGGGTACGCCCTCACGCCGGGTGGCGGTCGCCCAGGTCAGCAGGGGCCGTGGCCCTCGGCGAAGAGGCGGCGGGCCCAGTCGGCGTACCCCGCGATGATCTTTCGGACCGTGCGGCCGTCGTGCAGGAAGAGGTACGCGCGGTCGCCGCGGCGGGCCAGCAGGCCGTCGAACCGGTACGTCCCGTGTGGAGCGTCCAGCCGGCTGACCCGCGCGTAGCGGGCCCCGACCTGGTCGACCGGGGTGCCGACGGTGACGCCCTCCGGGGTGCGGACCGGGTCGTCGAGCCAGAGCAGCACCAGCCGCTCGTTGACGAAGACCGGGCTGGTCTCCTCGTGGCCGGCGAGCGTCGGCCCACACGCGTCGACCTCGACGCGGAGCATGCCGCGCCGGATCAGGTCCGCCTCGGTGTCGCCGAACTCGACGTTGTGCAGCCCGCGCAGGTCGACGACCTCTGCGGGGCCGGCCGGGCGGCCGGCGCCGGGCGGCGGGTCGGGCGGGCGAAGGTCGCCGACGGCGTCGACCGGCCCCTGTGGACGTACGCCGCTGCCGGCGATCGAGGCAGCCGCCAGTAGTGTCGCAATGAAAACGAATTGTCGCAATCTCATGGAATCCCCCAGTCCCCAACGGGACCGGGGCGCTCAGGTTGCTGCCGATCGGCGGATTCCCTGAATTCCCATTCCTCGGCCAGCTCGTCCCAGTAGTCGGCAGTCAGTCCGCGCCGGCCGTGGATCAGCCAGCCGTCGGTGTTCCGCTCCAGGTGCAGGCCCAGCTCGGCGAACGGGTCGATCCATCGGCCCGGCTCCGCGCCGAGGCGGACCAGCGCCGCATTCAACGGCCACCGCTCGCGCGGGGAGTCCAGCACGTCGTCGAAGTACGGCCCCCAGCTCACCGCGCCGGCCAGCCAGACCACCGACGCCTGGCGGCCGACCCCGCCGGAGAACTCGGCCTCCAGGTACGCCACCGGCCCGAGCCGCGACCACCCGGCGAAGAGTGCGGCCAGGGCCGGCGAGAGCACCAGCTCGAACGGCAGGTCGGGACCGGGCTCGCCCACGACGAAGTCCGGCAGCGCCCCGGTCAGCTCCTCGACGAACTGCGGGGTGATCGGCAGCAGCGCGAAGTCCTGGCGCAGCGCGGCGAGCACCGCGTGGTCCAGGTCGGCGGTCTGCTCGCGGAGCAACTCGACGTCGGCGACGACAGCGCTGAGCTGGTAACTCATAGTCCCTCCGTCGCGGGTTCCCGCACGAAACTGGGCGCTCGTCACGGTCGCGACAGCAGGTCTTCCCGCGTTCGCGCCCCAGGGTGTGGGCCCCCATCTGATCGTCTTCCCGTTGCTGTCTGACGCCGAGGCCGGTTTGAAGCTGTGCGGGGCGGAACATTTCATGGCCGTCCCCATGGCCCAGCCAGACGAGTCATGAAGGGCTGTCCCGATGAGCGCCACCTTAGCTATGAGTCACGGGGTCGGTGTCCTGGGTGTCGGCTACGAGGGCCGCTCCTTCGATGAGTTCGTGGCCGGCCTCGTAGACGTTGGCGTCACGCGTCTCGTCGATGTCCGGATGACGCCGATCTCCCGGAAGCGAGGCTTCAGTAAGTCGGCCCTCAGCCAGGCGCTCGCCACACAAGGCATCGTGTACGAGCACCGCCGCGAACTTGGCAACCCGAAGGAGAACCGCCCTGGATTCGGCGGCACCCGGGAGGAGTTGGAGTCGGCGCGTGCGGTGTACGCCTTTCGACATCGCGGTTCCTGCCGCAGGGTCTGCGACCTTCCGCCACACCGTAGCCACAGCGCTGGGAGACGCCCGAAGGGCCGGCCCCGTCGGAGCCAGCCCTTCGTGCCGCTCTTCCGAGCGGAGACTTCGAGATTCGCCGCCGCGCCATGCGGAGGCGGGCGGCGTCGAACTTGTTCCGGTGTCGACGCGGCCCGCCGGCTCAGTACTGGGGGCCGCCGCCCTGCGGCCCGGCGATGCGCAGGCCGTAGCGCAAGGGCCAGACGCGTTCGGTGCGCATGGTTGAGCCGTTCCACGACGCGGACTGCGGGATGAGCCCGCCGACGGAGCCCCGGAACGTGGTGATCGACCCGGACGCGTAGCCAGGGATGTCGCCGGCCACCTCCTCCCCGTACGACGCCACGACGGCGTCCAGCCCGCCGACGCCGTCGAGGTTCAGCAGCGCGACGGAGGCGCCGAACTTGTCCCCGCGCTCGGACGAGTCCGGGACGACCGCGTGGTTCTGGTCGAACTCCTGGGCGCCGCTCCCGGTCAGCCCGCCGGTGGCACCCAGGAGCAGGGTGACGACGCCGGCCTCGGCCGTCGAGCCGACGGCCTCGCCGGGCGTGCCGACCAGCACGTCCGCCCTGCCGTCACCGGTCACGTCGCCGGTCGCGAGGGTCGCGCCGAAGCGGTCATCGTTCTCGGGGTCACCCGGTACGCCGGCGGTGCGCTGCGTGATGACCCGTACGGCACTGCCGGACAGGCCGGCGGAGCGGCCCGTGAAGACCGCGATGAGCCCACCATTGAGGTGCGGGGTCTGGGCGCCGGGCGCCCCGGCGATCACCTCGCCCAGCCCGTCGCCGTCCACGTCGCCGATCGCCAGTGCCTCACCCAGGTACCACGCGATGGTGTCGCTCTGGCCCGTCGACCCGTACACCGCCGCTCCGGTCACCGACGTGGCACCAGTGGACGACACCCCGGCCGCCGAGCCCCACATCAGGGTGACCATGCCGCTGCCGTCCCAGGACACGCCGTCGTTCTCGTGCGGAGCACCGATGACCAGGTCGGCGTACCGGTCGCTGTTGACCTTTCCGATCGCGAGCGTGAAGCCGAAGTGGTCGTTGCGCTCGGCCGCGCCGGGCACCGCGGCCTGGTCCTGGTGAAGTTGCTGGGCGCCGGTGGCCGTGAGGCCCCCCGATCCGCCGAGCAGGACGGTGACCGTGCCGGCCTCCGCCGCGGCCCCGATCGACTTCCCGAACGCGCCGACCGCGAGATCGTCGCGGCCGTCCCCGTTGATGTCGCCCGCCGCGAGCGCCGCCCCGAACCGGTCGTAGTTCGCCGGGTCTCCCGGGACGCCCGGCGAACTCTGGCTGAAGTGGGTCGCCGAGTCGACGACCAGGCCCGTCCGGCTGCCCGGGACGACCCAGACGCCGCCGGCGTGGGTCGTGTTACCAGGAACCACCTCGTCCGAGTCGCCGACAGCCAGGTCGTCGTAGCCGTCGCCGTTGAAGTCACCCGCCACGAGCGCGACGCCGAAGCAGCTGCAGCCGCCGTCCGACGACAGGACACCCATGAGGTAGTCGACCTGCGGCGCGGACGAGTAGCGCACCGTCACCACACCGGTCGGGTAGTGGGGGAGGTTGAACTCGAAGGGGTCGCCGCCGGCCGCGACGTCGTCGACGCCGTCGCCGTCGAAGTCAGATCGGGTGATACCGGTGGGCTTCACCCGGATGCCTATCCTCTTCACCGGGCCGCCCGCCTTCTTCACCCGGTGGTGTTGCAGTGCGACGCCCTCCCGACTGACGGTCCCGACGTCCTCCGCCGCCTGAGCGGGGACGCTTGCTGTCAGCCCGGCCAGAACCGCCAGAACCGAGACGCTCGCAATTCTCCGACGCACCAGAACCCCCGTTCGCTGTGGACGCCCGACACCCTAGAAGGTCGGATCGACAGCCGTAACCAGATGAACGGTCACATCGCGCGACGGCCGGGCGGCACCGTCGACCGAACGGCCGGCCCGTCATCTCAGCCGTTGCGGACAAGCGTGTCCGCACCCACCCGTTTGCGGCCCTGCCGGATGTTGCCCTCGGCGAGGTACGCGCGTCACGCCCGGGTCGCGCTCGTACAGGGGAACCTCGTCCGCCAGTCGGCCATTGTCGGTTCTGCGGCGAGCGCGACCACCACCACTGCGCGGACCGATTGTATATTGACCGTGATAGGGAATCGTCCCTGCTCACACCGAAGGACACGAGTGAAACGCCGACTTCTGCATGCGCTGACGGCCATAACTGTCATTGTTGCCGGCACGGGCGTGGTGGCCACGCCAGCCTCGGCTAGCGACGCGTGGGGCATTGTCTGCAACCTCAGGGAGAACACCTGGCTCCGCGCCGCACCCCAGAGTGGCTTCGTGCTGCGGACCCTGACGGCCGGGCGCGGATTCCGCTGGCACGGTCAGGTCTGGGCCATCGACGCCGACTCCTGGCTCTACGGCCACGGCGCAGAGGATCCGTCACTGGACGGCTGGGTCCCGGCCCGCAACACCACCTGCTGAACCCATAGCTGACCGGGATGGCCGCAGTCGTCTGCGGCCATCCCGGTACCCACTCTCGCCGGCCAGCACCGGCACGACCGTCCACCCCCAGCGGTGGCATCGATCAGAAGCTGGACGGGGCTGGTCATGGCAGACGGCGGCTATCTCGGCAATTCCGAGGTAATCATCCGTACCGTGAGGCCCGCGAGCTGCCCGACCGGCAGGCCGGCCTGGACGCGCGGCGCTCGGAAGGTGCGTGCCTAGGTCGAGCGTGCCCTAGCCAGGCTCAAGTGCTTCCCGACACAGACAACGCTGGGCCGATCCGGTGAAGGGATCGGCCCAGCGTTCGTGCTGCTCAGAAGAGCGGAGGATACGAGATTCGAACTCGTGAGGGTGTAAACCCAACACGCTTTCCAAGTCTGTTGCTGACTGTTCGCAGAGAGCCGTATCCGTACCGAGCAGGGGCGCTGGCATCGGACGGGACGTAGCCGGATGACCTTGAACGTGGCCGAACGAGACGACAACTGAGACGGCTCATGATTCACAGATACTTTCGAGGTCTGCGACCGCCTGTCCGGCCCCGTCTGACCTAGGCCGTCACCAGCCGGTCGCTTAGCTGCCGGGACCCTAGCGGAGAGTGCCGTATCGCGATGAACGAGACCATGACGGAGACCGCCCACCCGCCGCGCTTCCAAGCCCCGTTCTCCCTCGTCAGCAAGGTCGCGGTCATAAAGAGCGATACACGGCCCGGTTTGTCAGTGTGCGCTGTCGTACGTCAGTATCCGTACCTATTGTCACTCAGTACGTCACGCAGACCCGACGGCTGGCATGACGGTCTCTTGCTTGCAAGTTCTGAACCCGCCGGCGGGACGAACGACGCGGTAGCTGCGGCGGCCCTGCGCCAGCAGCACCCCGGCCACCCCGGTGGTCGCCGGCCGCGTTGGAGGAATTGATGCCTACTCAGAGCCTCGAACCCGGGTAGGATTACCACAGCCCCGGTCATCCAGGTTAGGTCCCCCTATGGCGAACCCCATCCCCGAATGGCTTGAACACCAAGCCGATCGGACCTGTGCCCGACAGCGAGCGCAGGTAGAAACCGGCAAGCTTATTGTTACTTTCTCTGCCGCCGTAGCAGCAACCATTGTCGCAACTGCATTGCAGGTCGGGAAAATTTCCGCCTGGGATCGCATTGCCGCGGTGCTTCTAGGTGCGACGTTTTTAGTCGCAATAGTGGCCATATTATTTGACCGCCTATCGGAAGTAGATCATTTAACGATCATGCAAATCGGACAAATTCATGGGTGGCCCGCAACGAAACTCCTTGGTGAACTGCGCGCAGCGTCCGTAACCGCAGCGTTCGCCAATGAAGATGTGGTGCGAGCGATGCGGGTTGCAGTCATGGTGCAAGTCGCAGTCTCCTTCACGACAGGTGCAGCCGCCGTTATTTCACTGCTAGCACAGGAATAGGGGCGCCATGGTCGGAGATCATTCGTTGAAGACCGTAGGCTGGGGGCCTTGGCCAGTTCCTGGAGAGCGACGACGCCGACGCCGGGCAGCGGAGCGGGCCAGAGAGGTTCTCAAGATTGCATCGGAAGTCGAGGCGAGACCTGTACGAGAAGAAAAGGGCGATGCACCCCCGGCTTCAAGCTCAGACCGACTGCCATCCCCAACTCCGTTGAGTAGCAAGCATAGGTTTCAACTGACCGGCCAAGCTTCCAGCAAATGCGAAATTGGCATAATTGCTGGCGACATCCTTGCCGTAAATAACGTAGACATTTGGGTGAACGGCGAAAACACGGATATGGAAATGGCTCGGGTTACCGAGGACTCCATATCCGCGATCGTTCGCTATTGGGGCGCAAAGAGGACGGCAGCAGGCCGAGTGGCTTCTGATCTAATAGCGGACTCGCTGGCTTCCGAAGTCGGAGGCAATGTGCCCGTAACCCCAGGTCGAGCTTTCGTAACCAAGGCTGGCGAATTGACGCAAAGCCATAATGTTAAGCACATAATTCACGTCGCTGCAGTGCAAGGGGAGCCCGGGGCGGGATTCCGTCGGGTGCAAAATATCGGTCTATGCGTAACGAACGCTTTAGCTGCAGCCGACGGGATTGCGCAAACAAACCGAGGCGTTGAGTCGATACTTTTTCCATTACTAGGAACCGGCATGGGAGGTGCTAACCTCAAACCGACCACCAAAGCGCTGGTCGGAGCAGCAATCAACTACCTCGACGCAGTACCCGAAACAGCTTTGCGAGTTATCTACTTCCTGGCTTATAGCGACGCCGAGCATGAAACCCTTACCGACGCCTTCCACGCCACTCACCGCCTTGCGCCGACCAATGCCACAGACACTGCTGAATCGGATCTGGGAAAATGACGAGGCAATCAAGACTCGGCCTTAAGGCTCCCAGCGCTTGCCTGGCCAGGATTGGCTAGCGCCAACGCGGTCTCGGCTGCCAAATCAACAAGAAGGCGGCGAACCTCGACCGCCTGCCGCCAATCTCGATCGTCCCACACCTCGCCACTGAGATCATCTCCTGCATACAGGAGTTGGCCGAACTGAATGCTGCGAAACTCTGCAACGGCAAGCAGCGCAGAAGCCTCCATCTCCACAGTCAAGCATCCCTCGGCACGACGGCGAGCCACTCGCCTCGGTGTTTCGCGAAACAAGCCGTCCGTAGTCCAAGTGCGTCCGGCGATAGTAGGGATGCCCCGCCGGTTTACGACGGCCGTTAAGGCGGCAACCACGTCGGGGCTAGCAACTACTTCCCGCGCTGGAGGTAAATAGTGGTACGAGGTTCCCTCATCGCGCACTGCTGCGGTAACAACGATGGCATGGTGCCCCATCCGCAGGTCCTGCCGCATGGCACCAGCCCCACCGCACGCAATGATGGTCCTGCATCCGGCAGCAATGACACGCTCCATCGAATTGCTTGCGAGCGGCGCGCCAAGGCCAGGATAGAATAATCCTAACCGTTTTCCACGGTACTCAATTTCCCACAGCGGTTCTCGACTCGGCAATTCCAAAACTCTATGCCCCTGGCTGGTCATTTCCTCAATCGTTTCAGGAAAAAAGCATGCTATGGCTGCCGCAGGGGCATCAACCTTAGGCTGAGTCTTGGCGGGGTCAATAAAGGCGGATCTATCCGAGTCGAACTCTAGCAGTGGAACGTTACCGCTGGCCGGATTCACTGTCATATTATGCCAGATTACTTCTCTTTGTGGTCGACGGTTCGTCGGCTTCAGCCGTTTTGTTCACATCTTTATGGCCGGTGGTTGCAATGATTCTTAATCCAGACGTGGCCGTAACGGCGTTCACCGACGAGAGATAAAGATTAACCAAACTGTCAACTCCAGCAAGTCTGAGCGTCACCTTGACGCAATTGCGCATTCTTTCCGCGTACCGTTCAGGCTTGTGAGCCTACCCGCTGAACACGGCGACGCCGTCGCCATCCCGTAAGGCCGCTGCCACCGCTCCTTGTCCCCAGGCTCTACGTCGCGTAGACGACCGTCGCGTCATCGCTCCGCTTGTTACGCGGCCAACGCGCGCCCTGCGGGTCGGCACCCTCCAACGTCCGTACCTGGCGAATTAGCTCGGCGGGTCCGTGTGCGCTGAGGTTGTCGAGTACCGCCGGCCAGTCGAGAGCGCCGAAGAGATCCACGATCCGTGCCGCACCATCGGTGAGCACGGCCAGGCGCTGCACCTCGTCGAGCGGGACGCTGCCCACGATGGCGTGGTCGGCAGCGGATGGGATGGCGGTGGCGACCCAGAACCCACCGGGTTGGTTGCGCGCGGCCAGCTCGGCGTGCTTCATCCGCAGCAACGCCGCCTGCTTCTCCGGAGACCCGATCAGGTGCCGGTCTACCTCGTCCCGTTCGGGACGCGCGGTGCTGTCGACCCGGGTATCGGTGACGACAGCTGCCCCCCCGGCCTGCTGGTCGATGATGACGCTGATGTCACCGAGTACGAGGTATTCCCAGGAGCTGCCGTTGATCCGGAGAATCGAAACCGCTGCCGATGGCGTACCCGGGTGGTTTAGGTCGCATTCCTTGTGCATCTCGGCAACCTGCTCGATGGCAGTCTTCAGGGCTTCCTTAAGAGGCGTTTCCAGGTCAGCAGCCAGCGTGCCGGCGACCGATCCCAGCTTTGCGGCGTACCAGGAAACACCGTGCCGGCATCCGGTGTCTGTCCGGGCCGTCGCGCCGTCGAGGACGACAATCAGGCGAGGTGAAGCACTGAACCAGTCTTCATTGGCCTTGCTGGTATCACCAGGATCGGAAGCACTCAACACCCGCATTATCCCACACCCTCATTCCGAAACACCGGGGTCACCGCTTCAGTGGAGAGAATTTCATGCGTCTTCGGATCGTACTTGCATGCGATAGCCACCGAGAAGCGACGCGTCTTCACTTCCCGATACAGAGTGTCAAGATTATCTTCCAAATACCGGCCAGCACCCTTCGTGCCCAGCGCATGAATGCCGGCCAGATACAGGAACGATCCCCGACCGTCCGGGCGAGGAAGCCTGCCGACGTAGGCGTAGTCGCAAGGTTCGCCCTCATTAGCAGGCGAACGGTATTCCTCGCCGGTCACATGGTTGACCAGATACCAGCCGCCGTCATCGTTGCGGAATCCAAGGTTCGGGTCCGACTCCAACACCTGACCAACGAAGGGCAGAATCCGGGGGCTACCGCAGACAATCAGATTGGTTCGGTTTAGCTTGATCATCCCTGGCGGAGGAACCACCTCGTACTCCGCTTTGAGGCTCAGGGACCGCGCCAGTCCGGATAGCCGTTCGTAGGTGGCAAGCATTTCCGCCGAGACCACATGGCCCGGATTCTCTTTGCCAGCCTCATACTTACCGGCGACAGCAACCGTAACCGTGCCGCTTCCCAGGAATGCGCGCTCCGGTCGCGGTCCCGACGACAGTAGTTGACCCACGCGCGCACGGGTCATGCCAATCGCTTCGGCGATCTGCGTCTGCGTCATCCCACTGGACAACATCTCATCGAGTGCGCCGCGCCGGAGATGCGACAGCTCGGCGATCGCCGCTTGGTGCTCCTCAATGAGGCTGCTGGCCTGACGGGCGCGTCCCCCAGGGTCCGCCACCTCGGCCAGTGCCGCTAGCTGCGCTTCCACGGGTCTCCTTCCAGCCCTTCCCCCGGGTCGCTCACCCGGCGGCGTGCCACGCCCGGATTTTACGCCCGGAGGGGCTTGACCGACGCAAGGGGGGTTGCATACGCTCTGCACTCACCACCCCGCAAGCCCCCTTGACAGGGCAAGCGGGCTAGACAAAGGCCCTGCCGGTTGATCCCTGGTGCTGCAACACCATGGCCGGCAGGGCCACACCGAGCACTCCGAGAGGAAGCAACACGATGCCTACCAAGGCTAGCTTCAGCACGCCTGGAATGCCCTATCTGAGTAGGTCCAGGGACCTCACCGAACAGCCGATGTCGACCGAAGCAACCGGACCGACTGCGGCCGACATGGCGGAGATCGAGCGGGAGTTGCCGCTGATCGAAGCCGAAGTTCTCCTGCTGGACGCGCAGATCATCGTGTTGACCAGTGATGCCGGACCGACCGAGCTGGACTGGCAGCGGGTGCGGCGTGCGCAGCGTCGGGTGTTGCGTGAGGCGCGGGCGTTCCTGGCTGTGCAGGCCGCGTCGGGTCGGTTGGTGGCGTGATGACCGCCCGTAAGAGCCACCGCGCGGTGATGGCCGAACTGCTGTTGCTCGCGGCCCCGACCAGCATCCGCGTTCACCACGACGACGACGGCTCCATCTCCATCACGTTCGCCGCGATCGCGGAACTGCGCGCCTGGCTCGACGGGGCCGGCCTGAACGCCCCGGACCTCCTCACCGCCGAGCGAGAGCACACCGACAACGACGGTCGCCCGGTCCGGTCCATGCACGCCTACCCGACGTGGCACGGCTGGGAGATCTACGCCGACGCCACCGAGGCCATCGACGTGGCGCCGCTGGACCCGGAGACGGTCACCGCGCTTACCGGCCTGGTGGCCTGATGCGCGCCGGCTGCTGCATCTGCGACCCGGTGGCCTGCGCCGACGACGACACCGGTGAGCACTGCAACGACCGCTCGTGCGGGTCCTGCCTGCACGGCTGTCCCGCACCGCACGGCCATTGCTGCACCGCCCCCACCGACACCGAGGCGAACCGGTGAGCCCGCGCGAGCCGAAGCGGACCCGCCGGCCGTGGTCGACCAGCCCCGACGTGTTCACCTCCACCGGCCGTGCCGGCTTCACCGGCGACGCCAAGAGCGGCCGGACGTGGGGCGTCAGGGAACACCGCCCCTACACCCTCCCCCGACCCGCTACCCGAAAGGACAACACCCGATGACCGCCCCGACCCTGAACGGCACCCGCTACCCGCAGTCCGTCGATGAGCTGTTGCCTGCCGCGCGGCAGCTCTTCGTACACCTCGGCGGCCCGCCGTCGCGGAACCGGCTGATGCGGGAGTACCGCGTCGGTGCGCCGAAGGCCGACGAACTGCGGGCGCGCCTCATCGCAGAGGCGGAAGGGGCTCGGGAGCGATTCGCCGTCGAGTTGAGCGGCGACCCGTGGGACTACGCCGAGCCGATCGGCCCGGACCCGGCACCGGCACCGGCGATGGACCGGGGCGAGGCGCTGGGCACGGTGATGCTGGTCCGGGGTGCGGTGCCGCCGCCCCCGGGCACGTCCTGGACGGACCCGGTCGTACCCGAGTACGCCCCGCCGGCCGACCCGACCCCGACCAGTCCGGTGGAGATCACGCCTGCCGAGCCGGTCGAGCAGGTCACGACGGTCGGTCACCCGGGTACGCCCACCCTGACCGCGCCAGCCCGCCGGGCGGTCGCCTGGCCGGTGGTGCTGCTGGCCCTGCCCGCGTTCGTGGCCATCTGGTCCGGGTGGGTCGGACTCGGCGGACTCACCGGGTTCGGCATCGTGCACCCGCTACCGGGCATCTGGGACAGCTTCTCCATCAACTCGGCGATCACCCTGCCGATCGGGGTGGAGACGTACGGCGCTTACGCGCTCTACGTGTGGCTGTCCGGGCGGGTACCCGCCCCGGCGCTGCGGTTCGCCAAGTGGTCCGCCCTCGGCTCCCTGCTGGTCGGCTCGCTCGGCCAGGTCGCCTACCACCTCCTGGAAGCGGCCGGCATCACCTCGGCCCCGTGGTGGATCACCACCGCCGTGGCCTGTCTCCCGGTCGCCGTGCTCGGCATGGGCGCCGCTCTGGCGCACCTCGTCCGCGCCCACGACTAGTGCTCTGACCATGAACGTTCACGGTGTTGGGGTCAGGCTGCGCGGGTGGCGGGTTGGCCCCAGCGTCGTTGGCGTTCGCTGCGGATGCGGGCGCGTTCGCGGCGTTGGGCGGCTAGGACGTCGGGGTGGCGGGCGTTGGCGTTGCGCCAGCGCAGGTAGGCATGCAGCCGCCGGGTCAGCGTGGGGTGGTTGGGGTGGTTCGAGCCGGCGATGACGAAGGTGCGTAGCGGCCCGAACTGGGCCTCGATCGGGTTGGCCCAGGAGGCGTAGGTCGGGGTGAAACAGAGTTCGACCTTGTTCCGGGCCGCCCACGCCCGGATCTTTCGGCCCTTGTGCGCGGACAGGTTGTCGAGAATGACGTAGATCGGTGCCCCGTCCGGACGCGCGGCCCGGATTGACTTCAAGGCGGCGAGGGTGTTCCCGGCGCTCTTGCGGCGACGGACGACGCCCCAGAGTTGGTCGTCACCGACGGAGTAGCAGCCGTGGAACTGTCGGACGCCGTGCAGCTTGTGGTAGTTCGCGGGCAACCGGTGTGGGTGCCCGGCCGGCGCCCAGCCCGTGCCAGCCTGCGGACGGATCACCAAGGGCCCGAACTCGTCGAAGGCGAACACCCGCTGCGGGAGGTGGTTGCTCACGTGCTCGATCCGGGCGAGCTTGGCGTCCCGGTCAGGGTCGGTGGACTCCTTCCACGTCTTGGTCCGCTGGAAGGTGATCCGGTGTCGGTGCAGGATCTGCCGCAGCCGTTCCCGGCCCACCCCGACCCGTCGAGTGGAGTGAACGCGCAGGTGGTCGACGAGCTTGCGGATGCTCCAGCGGGTGAACGGCCGCCCCAGTTTCTCGGGGCGGGTGTTGGCCGTCTCGACGATGAGCTGTTCTTCGTCAGGACTGATCTGGCGGGGACGGCCACCCGCCCACTGAGGGTCCAGGCTGGCCATCCCCATCTCGTTGAAGCGGTGGATGACCTGCCGGATCGTGTCCTCGTCGGCTTGGACGAGGCGAGCGATCGCCGGCACCGTGTTCCCGCCGGCCGAGGCGAGCACGACCATCGCCCGCCGTAACCGGATCGGCGAGCCGGTACCTCTACGAGTGATCCTCAGCAGCTGCTGACCCTCCTGGTCACTGAGCCGCCGAACGCGAACAGGTTCTGCCACCGCCACAGCCTGACCGTCACGACGCCGCCCAGCCGACAGGCCAGACGGCGTGTCATCAACACCGTGAACGTTCATGGTCAGAGCACTAGCTACGCCCGGCGGCGCGGCCTCTCGGCCTAGGAACCGTGCCGCGCCGCCGGCCCTCCCCGACCAACCAACTGATCAGACGGAGGAACACCCATCATGAACCCCCGAGACGACGACGACCGTTTCGACTGGCGGGCCGCCGAGCGTGATGTGACCGGAGATGCCCCCGACACCAACGTGGTCGACCTGGACGCCGCCCGCGCCGCCCGCACCACCGACCCCGACGACGACGGCGGGCCGGCGCTGGTCGACTCGCCGGCCGCGCAACGGTCCCCGCGGTTCACCCTCGACGGCGTCCGCGCCGGTCAGCGCCGCCCGATCTTGCCCGCCTGGCTGCGCTCCCGCGCCGAGCTGGCCGACGTGATGCGGTGGGCGGTGGGGCACCTCGTTCACACCGCCGCCTATCACTCGCTGCGGCTGCCGAAGTACGCCGGCAAGCTCGCCTTGCGTGCCCCGGTCGGCGCGGTCCGGCTCGTGTCGGGGGCGGTCCGGTGGTTGTTCGACTGGGAAGGCGAGACGCTGCGCCAGTCGACTTCCCAGACCCGCGACGGTGACCTGTACCTGAAGCTGTCTCGGCAGCGTGACCGGCGTGTGCGGTGGCGCGGCATCGTCACCGTCTTCACCCTCGCGGTGACCCTGGCCGGTGGTGTCGCCGTGGCCCTGGCCCCGTCCTGGGCGCGGTGGGCGGTGCTCGCCCTGCTGGTCACCTTGTGCGGGATGTTCGGTCAGCCGGCCGATAAGCCGTTGCTCGACACCGCCGTGGTCATCCCCCGGATCGCCCGGCTGACCTCGGATGTGGTGGTGCGCGCCCTGGCCGTGCTCGGCATCGCCGGCATCACCCAGGCCATCGCCAAGCAAGGCACCCGGGCCATCGCGTTCACCGCGCCGATCACCCGCGACGGCCCCGGATGGCGGGCCGACATCGACCTGCCGCCCGGCGTGACTGCCGGGGACGTGATCGAGCGGCGGGACCGGCTCGCCGCCGGCCTCACCCGCCCCCTGGGCTGTGTGTGGCCGGAGGGACAGCCCGAGGTACACCCCGGCCGGCTGCTGCTGTGGGTCGGCGATCAGGACATGGCCGCCACCCCACCCAAGCCGTGGCCGCTGCTCAAGAGCACGGGCGGGTTCGACCTGGGGCGTCCGGTGCCGTTCGGCACCGACCCGCGCGGCCGGATCATCTCCTTCGAACTCCCGTACACCAACCTGCTGATCGGGTCGATTCCCGGCTACGGCAAGACCGCCGCCACCCAAGTCCCGATGCTCGCCGCCGCTCTCGACCCGTACGCGGAACTGTGGTGCTTCGACTTCAAGGGCACCGGCGGCTTGGACCCCCTGGAAAAGGTGTCTGCGCGGTATGCGTCCGGGCAGGACGACGACACCGCCGAAGAAGGGCTGATCGCCCTGCGGGAGCTGCGCAAGGAATGCCAGCGCCGCGCCGCCGTCATCAAGGGCCTACCCAAGGCGGTGTGCCCGGACAACAAGGTCACCCCCGAACTGGCCCGCCGCAAGAAGCTCGGCCTTCACTGGCTGGTCGTCGCCCTAGACGAAGTGCAGGAACTGTTCTCGCACCCCGAGTTCGGCAAGGAAGCCGGCGAACTGGCCGAGAAAATCATCAAGCTCGGCCGCGCCCTGGGCGTCATCCTCGTCGTCGCCACCCAACGGCCCGACGCGAAGAGCCTGCCGACCGGGGTCAGCGCGAACGCCGGTACCCGGTTCTGCCTGCGCGTCATGGGCCAGATCGAGAACGACATGATCCTCGGCACCTCGGCGTACAAGAACGGCATCCGGGCCACCATGTTCGCCAAGAAGGACAAGGGCGTCGGCTACCTCGTCGGCGCCGCCGACGACGCCCAAATCGTCCGCACCTTCTACGTCGACGGCCCCACCGCAGAAAAGATCACCGACCGGGCACGCGCCCTACGCGAGCAGGCCGGCACCCTCACCGGGCACGCGGTCGGGCAGGCCGCGCCGACCCCGGCCGCCCGCCGGGACACCCTGCTCGACGACATCCTCACCGTCGTCCCCGCGACCGAAGGCAAGGTGTGGGCCGAGACGCTGACCGAGCGCCTGGCCGACCTGAACCCCGACGCCTACGCCGACCTGACCCGCGACCAACTCACCGCGGCGCTCAAGCCGTACGGGATCACCACGGGGCAGGTGTGGGGCACCGACCCGACCACCGGCAAGGGCGCCAACCGGCGCGGCATCGACCGAGCCGACATCACCGGGGCGGTCGCGGAGCGTAACAAGCGGCGGGGAGACAAAGCCGCCTAACCCGGACGGCGTGTGGCTGCTAGGTCTAGCGGCACCCCCCGCTAGACCTAGCACCCCCGCTAGCAACCGATCCCAATCCTGATCAGCGCCCTAACAACTAGCGGCGTCGACCCTTTGCACCCTGAAACCGGCCTGTGGAGGCAATCCGTGGTCCCCATCGCCCTGCTCGCTAGCCTCGCCGCCATCATCTACGCAGCGTCATACCTCGCTCTATGCGCGGTGTCCCCCTGGGGGCGCTGCCGACGCTGCCAGGGCCGCCGCTCCCACCGCACCGCCATCGGCACTCGCCGCGACTGCCCCCGCTGCGACGGCACCGGCATCCGCGTCCGCACCGGCCGCCGGCTACTCGACTACATCCGTACCGAGTACCAGGCCGGTAACCGATGACCCGCCGCGCCGCCGGCCACACCGGGTGGTGTGGACGCGACCACCGCTGCAACCTCGGCGAACACCGCTCCGAAGAGATCGTGGTCGACCTCGCGGGGCGCGGCCGGGCCGTGCTGGTCCGCGTTCGTACCGCCGCCGGGCGGGAGCACGCCGAGGTGCGCGTCAGGGTCGCCCTCGCCCCCGGCGAGGTGGCCGCCCGCCGCCAGTTGGCCGGGCTGCTCGGCGACCTGCGCCACGCCGTCACCCGCGCCGCTCTCGCGGCCCGGCCGCGACCCGGTAGGGCCGCCTGATGGCCCGGCCGCGACACGACGGGCCGTCAATGCGCGACCCGCAGCTCACCGGGCTGGAGGTGTGGTTGTCCGGCACCCCGGCCGAGCTGGACGCCGCCGTCGGCGTCCTGGCCGCCGCCGGCCACGTCGCCTGGCGCAGCGTCCGCCGGCCGATGACCGGTGCCAACGCCGGCCGCCACCGGCTCTATCTGCGCCTAGCCGTCACCGTCGCCGCGCAGCCCCAACCGGCCACCGACACCAGCGCCGCCCGGGGCGCGCTGATCGACCTCGACACCGCCCGCGCCAGCCGCCGGCCCGCCTGAACAGGAGACACCCATGCCAGACCTGCTCGCCGCCGCGCTCGCCCACGCCGAACGTGGCTGGCACGTCTTCCCGCTGCGCCCCGACGCCCGCACCGGCGATGAGGACGAGGCCAAGCGGCCCGCTTTCCCGTCCCGCTGCACCGCCGAGCGGTGCGACCGTACCGACCGGCGTTGCCGGGCTGTCGGCCGTCACGTCGGGTGGGAGGAACGCGCCACGACCGACCCGCAGCGCATCCGCCGGGCGTGGTCGACCCGCCCCTACGGCGTCGGCATCGCGTGCGGCCCCTCCGGGTTGGTCGTAATCGACCTGGACGTGCCCAAGAACGCCGACGACACCGCGCCGCCGCGCTGGTCGGGCGCGGCCTGCGGCCTGGACGTGCTCGCCGCCCTGGCCGAGCAGCACGGCCGCGCCATCGACGCGACGTACACCGTGACCACCGGCCG
This sequence comes from Micromonospora sp. NBC_01412, assembly GCF_045040215.1. Taxonomy (NCBI): domain Bacteria; kingdom Bacillati; phylum Actinomycetota; class Actinomycetes; order Micromonosporales; family Micromonosporaceae; genus Micromonospora; species Micromonospora sp. NBC_01412. The sequence goes on along the minus strand of NZ_CP109528.1, from coordinate 2,751,633 downwards.
GGGCGGAAGCCACCTCTACTACCAGCACCCGACCACCGGCCCCGAGCTGCGCAACACCACCAGCGACCGGGGCCGAGGGCTCGGATGGAAGGTCGACACCCGCGCGCACGGCGGCTACGTCGTCGCCGCCGGCAGCACGGTTGCCGGCCGGGCGTACGAAATGGCGTTGGACTGCGACCCCGCCCCGCTGCCCGACTGGCTCGCCGCCCTGCTCGCCCCCGTCCCGCGACCGGCGTACCGGCCCGCCGCGGTGGCGTTGCCGGCCGACCGGCGCGGCCCCTACGTCGCCGCCGCGATCCGCCGGCAGGTCGCCCACCTGGCCGCCGCTGTCGACGGGCAGCGCAACCACGCCCTGTTCGCCTCGGCGGTTGCCCTCGGGCAGCTCGCCGCCGGGGGCGCGCTCACCGAAGCGGACGTGACCGCCGTCCTGGAACCGGCCGCGCTGTCGATCGGCCTGCGACCGGGCGAGATCGCCCGCACCATCACATCCGGCCTACGCGTGGGCGCCCGCAACCCGCGCACCCTGGCCAACGCCGGGAGGGCCGCATGAGCACCCGCCTACAGATCGGCTCCGGCCCCGAGACCATTCGCGTCCTCAAGGCCGCGCTCGTTGATGGGCTGTTGCCCGACACCTACGTTTCCGCCGGCTCTCTCGTGCACATGGAAGCCGTCTCCGGCGGCCTGCCGACCGCCGCTGACGAAGACTCCCCGCTGCCGATCAGCGCGAGCAACCTCAACCCCGCCGGCTTGGCCGGGCTGCTCGCCGAACACGCCTACGTCTACCGGGTCAAGACCCGCAAGAGCGACACCGGCAACCCGGAGATGTTCGAAGACGAGGTGACCCCGCCCCGCGACATCCTGTCGTCGGTGCTGGCCGGCAAGACCTGGCCGGGCGTGCCACCGCTGCGCGGGATTATCGGCGCTCCGGTGCTGCGACGCGACGGCACCCTGCTCCAACAACCCGGCTACGACCCGGCGACCGGCCTCTACCTGGCCTCCAAGGTCGCGCTTCCGCCCGTGCCCGACCAGCCGACCCCCGAGCAGGTCGATGACGCGCGTACGTTCCTGCTCGGCCGGTTCCTGCGTGACTTCCCCTGGGCGTCCGCCGCCGACCGGGCCAACTACGTTGCCCTGCTCGCCACGCCGATCCTGCGGCACTTCACCCGATCCCTTACGCCGTTCGCGCTCATCGACGCCACCATGCCGTCATCCGGCAAGACCATCCTCACCGCCGGCCCCGGCATGCTCTACGGGCAGCGCGTCATGACCTGGGCCTACTCCGACGAAGAACTGCGGAAATCCATCACGGCCGTGCTCGCAGAGCAGGTCGGCGTGGTCATCTGGGACAACCTCGCCGAGGGAACCGTCATCGACTCCCCGGTGCTCGCCCAGCTCGTCACCTCCGGCGTGTGGTCCGACCGGCAGCTAGGCGCGTCGCGCAACGTCGCCACCGTCAACGACCGGCTGTGGATGGCCACCGGCAACAACCTCCAGGTCGGCGGAGACATGGCGAGCCGTACCGTGCGCGTGCACCTCGACCCAGACATGCCCCGCCCCGAACTGCGCGACCAACGAGGGTTCGGCATCCCCCACCTCGACCAGTGGATCACCGACCCGGCCAACCAACTCACCGTCCTGTGGCACCTGCTCGTGCTGGTCCTCGACTGGACACGGCAGGGAGCACCCCGCGTCGGCGGGTTGTCGATGCGGCAGTTCACCCCGTGGGCACAAGCCCTCGGCGGATTCCTCCACCACCACGGCATCGACGGATTCCTCACCAACGCCGCCGACATCCGTGAGATCGATGAAGACGAAACGCGCTGGCGCGCGTTCCTCACCTGCTGGCACGACCGCCACGGCGGCCGGGCGATGACCGCCGCCGACCTACGCCGCGACGCCGAACCGATGCAACTCGGCAACGACATCAACGACCCGTGGGACGGCCAATTCATCACCACCCACAACGGCCGCCTACCCAACCCGCTGCAACTCGGCCGACTCCTCACCGGCCAGGCCGGACGCTGGCGCGGCGAACACGTCATCCGCGCTGGCAAGAACGACCGAGGCGACCGGTCCGTGTTCCGGGTCGAACACCACCAGGAATGAAACCCGCTGAACCATCTCCGCATCTCCGCAACGCCGCACCAACCCACCACCACCAGCGGAAACACCCTGCGGAGATCAAAACCTTGAGGATCATCAATCTCCGCATCTCCGCAACCGCTGCGGAGATCACACCTCCTCTGCGGAGATGAACCCTCGGCAGAACTCCGCATCTCCGCAAGCATTTGCCCAGCTCACAGCCATGTTTGCGGAGATGCGGAGATGCGGAGATGGTTCAGCGGTCTCGCGCAGCGACGCACTAACCACCCGCCGCCGACCCGTGTAGACGGCCCGTTGAGACCCCTGAGCCGATCCGGCGTATCGCTTCATCGACCTGCCCGAGATCTTGGCTTTCGGGGGCTCTCGGCGGGCCCCGCTAGCGGCCTTCATCGATTCTCCTGCTCCAACCAGCAATTGCCCCTCGCCCGCTGAGAACGCCCGCCACCGGCGTTCTCAGCCCAACGGAACTACGGGGAGAAGCCGTGCCCACGCCAGAAAACCGTGTCGTTCTGACCATCGAAGAAGCCGCCCAACGACTCGGCATCGGCCGCACCACCATGTACGCCCTCATCAAAACCGGACAGATTCGCACCGTCACCATCGGCCGCCTCCGCCGAGTTCCCACCTTTTGCCTGGACGAGTACGTGCGCAACCTGCTCGCCGAACCGACGCCCCTCAACCACGCCGCCTGACGGAAGGAGTCAGCAATGGGACGCAAGCCAAACGGTGCATCGAGCATCTACAAGGGCGGCGACGGCTACTGGCACGGTCGCGTCACGGTCGGTGTGAAGGACAACGGCAAGCCGGACCGGCGGCATGTCCAGGCGAAGACCGAGGCCGAGGTGATCCGTAAGGTTCGCACGCTCGAACGGGAGCGGGACAACGGCACGGTTCGGAAGCCGGGGCAGCGCTGGACCGTTGAAAAGTGGCTTACGCACTGGGTGGAGAACATCGCCGGCCCGGTGGTCCGTACGAACACCCTCGACGGGTATCGGGTGGCCGTCCGCCGGCACCTGATTCCCGGTGTGGGCGCCCACCGCCTCGACCGCCTGGAACCGGAGCACCTGGAGAAGCTTTACGTCTGGATGATGGCCAACGGCAGCGCGGCCGGCACTGCTCACCAGGCGCACCGAACCATCCGCACGGCGCTCGGCGAGGCGGTTCGCCGTGGGCATCTCGCTCGGAACCCCGCCGCGCTGGCCAAGCCGCCCCGTCTCCCGGATACGGAGGTTCAGCCGTACTCAGTGCCGGAGGTACAAGCGATTCTCCGCGCGGCAGCATCGCGAAGGAACAGCGCCCGATGGGCGGTGGCGCTCGCCCTCGGGCTGCGGCAGGGCGAGGCGCTCGGCCTGAAATGGCCGGACGTGGATCTGAACAACGAGACGCTGACCGTGCGCCGCGCACTTCTCCGGCCGAAGTGGCGGCACGGCTGCGAGGGGAAGTGCGAGCAGAAGTTGCCCGGCCAATGCTCCGAGCGGGTGAATGAACGTCCGGTGGCGGCGGACACTAAGTCGCGCGCCGGCCGTCGCTCCATCGGCCTACCGCATGCGCTGGTTGAGCTACTTCGGCAGCACCGGAAAAAACAGGAAGTCGAGCGCGAGACCGCCGCGCAGCTCTGGCGCGACGAGGGGTGGGTGTTCGCCTCGCCGACCGGCGAGACGATCCACCAGGCGACGGACTACGACGAATGGAAGCGGCTGCTCAAACTCGCCGGAGTACGGGACGGCCGGTTGCACGACGCGCGGCACACCGCCGCCACCGTGCTCCTGGTCCTCGGCGTCTCCGGCCGCGCGGTGATGGGCATTATGGGCTGGTCCAACTCGGCGATGGCCGTCCGGTACCAGCACATGACGGATCAGGTGCGCCGGGACATCGCACAGCAACTGGGCGGGCTGCTCTGGGGAGAGACTGAAAAATAGTTTTGACGGGGTCGAATTCGGTCGACCCCGTCACCCCAAGCCCCTGCTAGCCCTGTTCTGTGGTTGGCGTTACTGGACTACTTCGTGCGTAATCCTGGCCGATCTTGGCTTCTCTTGCGCGCTGCATTTGCTGGGCGTCCGCCAGGGTATAGATAGGGCCGCTCTTCGTTCGTGCGACGGGAGGTGGAAACCACACCTGGCGCGATAATTGCTGCGCTCGTTGTCTAGACACTCCTAGCTGAACGGCGATCTCGGCGAGAGTTATGAGTTCTGGGACATGCTCCGGCGTGCCCTCTTGATGAACCGAAACTGAGATCGGGTCGATGGTTGCTTCTGCCGCCTTCTGAATCCACTCCACCGTCCGAGCGGCCTTAGATAGTGCGGAAGATGCTGTCATGCCCCGTATCGTCTGCGTGGCCACGAGGGTTGCGCCAGTCCGACGATTGATGACCTTCCAGTCCAACGCTAGGCGCTCGTTCTGCGCTCTGGATGCCTTGACTGCCGTAGCGGTTTTGGCGAAGACAATCCGAGCCGTCCAGTCTCTCATGGCGATTCACCAGCTTCCCGGCTGTTTGCGTGCATCGTTTCCCTCGGCGAGCCAGTAGCAAAGAAATCCGTGCATTGCGGGCAGGCTGGCGAGAGCGAGAAGTGAATCGTCGGTGCGTCGGTGAACTAAATACGCCGTGGCGGTGACTGTGACTGCTATGACGAAATGTCGAACGGTTATCCGGCGTCGCAGACTCAGGTTCGCGTTGTTCCCGGGGTCTTCCGGCTGCAGCTCAAAGTCGCTAAGCTTCATCGCAGCTCCTTGCTTCTTGGAGGGTAGGGAGCATGGCGGCGCCCGAGAGACAAGCTCGGGCGCCGTTCCCATTGTAGGAATCTCCTCGCTTTGTCGTCGCACAAGAAGTGCGACTTAGGGAGATAGGCCCTTCCGGCTTGAGGGAATGGAGGGTCGACTCTTGTCAGTGACAAGGAAACCGTTGTCACTGACAACCCCTTCGCCGGGGTCGTTTGAGCCCTTGGTTGGCTAAGCCGCCGTGAGGCTCGGTCGAGTGTTCACTGGTGGCCGGGGTTCATGCGCGGCTGTGAGATGGCCGGAGGCTGCGAGCGGATCGCTGTGCCTGTCGGCTCGGTGGGGCAAGCATGGGTACTGAGACGACAACTGAGACGGGGCGGGCCCGGAACGCCGCGAGGGCCGGCCCCGGTGGGGTCGACCCTCGCGTTGGTGCTGCTCAGCGGCGGAGGATACGAGATTCGAACTCGTGAGGGTGTAAACCCAACACGCTTTCCAAGCGTGCGCCCTAGGCCTCTAGGCGAATCCTCCGTGAGACAGGATACAGGTCCGTCGCGGCCCGGCCACCCCACCACCCCCCGAAGATCGACCGGCGGTCGGGTAGGGTGGGTCTCACCTCCCGTGCGGCGGTATCTCGTGAACCTCCCCAGGGCCGGAAGGCAGCAAGGATAAGCGAGCTCTGCCGGGTGCACGGGAGGCCTTTTTGTCTCCGGGCGCCGGTACCGTACCCCGAGGTCAGGGTCACGGGGTGGTGGGTGGTCACGCGTGCCCGACCGGCGCAGAATGGCTCGGTCGAGAGGAGGCGGGACGGGTGGCACTGGCGCTCTACCGCAAGTACCGGCCGCGCACCTTCGCCGAGGTCATCGGGCAGGAGCACGTCACCGAGCCGCTGTCGCAGGCGCTGCGCAGCGGGCGGCTCAACCACGCGTACCTCTTCTCCGGCCCGCGCGGCTGCGGCAAGACCTCCAGCGCGCGCATCCTGGCCCGCTCGCTGAACTGTGAGCAGGGTCCCACCCCGGAGCCGTGCGGGCAGTGTGAGTCCTGCCGCTCGCTGGCCACCGACGGCGGCTCCATCGACGTGCTGGAGATCGACGCGGCCAGCCACGGCGGCGTCGACGACGCCCGGGAGCTGCGCGAGAAGGCGTTCTTCGCGCCGGCCCACAGCCGGTTCAAGATCTACGTCATCGACGAGGCGCACATGGTCTCGTCGGCCGGCTTCAACGCCCTGCTCAAGCTGGTCGAGGAGCCCCCGGAGTACGTCAAGTTCATCTTCGCCACCACCGAGCCGGAGAAGGTCCTCGGCACGATCAAGTCGCGGACCCACCACTACCCGTTCCGGCTGATCCCGCCGAAGGTGCTCCGGCCGTACCTGGAGCAGCTCTGCGAGGCCGAGGGGGCCACCGTCGACCCGGCGGTCTTCCCCCTGGTCGTGCGTGCCGGCGGCGGCAGCGCCCGGGACAGCCTCTCCGTGCTCGACCAGCTCATCGCCGGCGCGGGTCCGGAGGGGGTCAGCTACGCCCGGGCCGCCGCGCTGCTCGGCGTCACCGACTCGGCGCTGATCGACGAGATGTGCGACGCCCTGGCCGCCGGGGACGGCGCGACCGCGTACGCGACCGTGGACCGGGTGGCCGAGGCCGGGCACGACCCGCGCCGGTTCGCCTCGGACCTGCTGGAGCGGCTGCGCGACCTGATCGTGCTCCAGCAGGTGCCGGACGCCGCCACCAAGGGCCTGATCGACGGGCCGGCCGACCATGTCGAGCGGATGACCGCCCAGGCCCAGCGGCTCGGCCCGGCCACCCTGTCCCGGTGCGCCGACATCGTGCACAACGGCCTGGTCGACATGCGCGGCACCACCGCGCCCCGGCTGCTGCTGGAGCTGATCTGCGCCCGGATGCTGCTGCCGGGCGCGGACGACTCGACCGGTGCCCTGCTCCAGCGCCTGGAGCGGATGGAACGCCGGCTCACCCTCGGCGGCACCGAGCCGCCGCCGGCCGCCGCCGGCCCCGCGCCGATCGCCCCCACCGCCGCGGTACGCCCCGAGCCGGCCGCCCCGCCTGCGGCTGCCGCCCCGACCGCGCCGGCGGCGGCGTCCGCCGCCCCGGCGGGTGACCCGCCTCCGCCCGCCGCTCCCGTGCCGGCGGCTCCGGCCGCCCCGGTCGCGCCTCGGCGGGAGGTCCCGCCGGAGGCGGTCATGCCCGACCCGGGCACCCCGGCCCCGCCCCGCCCCGGCGCGGCGGCCCCGGGGGCGCTGGACGCGGTGGCGGTGCGCCGGGCGTGGCCGGATGTCGTCGGCAAGGTGGGCCGCAAGAGCAAGAAGGTGGCGGCCTGGGCCAGGGAAGCCACCGTCCGGGAGGTCGACAACCAGGTAATCGTCCTGACGTTCCGCTACCCGTTCCACGCGCAGGCGCTTTCGAACGAGCCGGATCTGTTGGTCGAAGCGCTCTACGAGGAGTTCGGCGGGCGTTGGCAGCTCCGCTGCGAGGTCTCCGGCGAGCGGGGCGGTGGCGGCCCCCGGGCGGCGGCTCCCACGCCCGCCCGGCCCACCACGCCGGCCGCCAGCGCCGCTGTCGCCCCTCCGACGTCCGGCCCGCCGGACGGCCGGGCCGGCGCGGCTCCGGCCACGTCGGCCGGTGGGGACGAGGGGTGGCCCGAACCGGCCCGCCCCGGAGGGGCCGCGCCGGCCGTGAACGCGACGCAGGAGGACGACTGGCCGGAGGCGGCCCGCCCGGGCGGGACCGACCCCGCCGGGCAACCCGCCGACGACGCGGGGGCGACCGCCCCGCCCCGGACCCCCGCTGCCCCGACCCGTGAGCCCGCCCCCGCAGCCCCTGCGCGGGGCGCGGGCCCGGCAGCGGCGGCCCCGCCGGTCAACGGCGCCGCCGGCAACGGTGGCGGTGCGGGCGGCGCGCCGGTCAGCAGCGCCATCGCCGCCGCGCGGGCGGCGGCGGCCGGCCGTGGCCCGCGTACCCAGAACGGGGCCCGACGGTCTGCGGACGCCGACTGGGCCGGCGAGCCGCCCTACGATCCCGACTATGACGGGCCGGTGCGCGGCGGCGGACGACCGGGATCGGCGCCGGCCACCCCGACCCATGAGGGCTTCGACCCGGGCGACGAGCCGCTCGACGAGGTGATCGACGAGCGGACCGCCCGGCAGTCCAGCGAGGAGCAGGCGGTGCAGCTGCTCCGGGAGGCGTTCGGCGCCGAGAAGATCGACGAGGTGGACGCCCGCTGACGCGGGTGTCGCCCGTACCGGAGGACGGGCCACGCCCCGACTAGGCTGGGCGCGGCCGAGCAGACGAGTGCGAGAAGGAGCCATCCGTGCGCCCAGGTGGACAGCCGAACATGCAGCAGATGCTGAAGCAGGCGCAGAAGATGCAGCAGCAGATCGCCAAGGCCCAGGCCGAGCTGGCCGAGGCCGAGCTGACCGGCACCGCCGGTGGCGGCCTGGTCACCGCGACCGTCTCCGGCTCCGGCGACATCAAGAGCATCAAGATCGACCCGAAGGCGGTCGACCCGGAGGACGTGGAGACGCTGGAGGACCTGGTGGTCGCCGCGCTGCACAACGCCGCCGAGGCGGCCCGGGTGCTGACCGAGCAGAAGATGGGCCCGGTCGCGGGCGGCGCGGGCGGCCTCGGCCTCCCCGGTTTCTGAGCCGGCGACCAGATGTACGAAGGTGCCATCCAGGACCTGATCGACGAGTTGGGGCGGCTGCCGGGCGTCGGCCCGAAGAGCGCCCAGCGGATCGCCTTCCACGTCCTGTCGGCGGACCCGGCCGACGTCAACCGGCTGGCCGGCGCGCTGCGCAAGGTCAAGGATCTGGTGCGGTTCTGCACCACCTGCTACAACGTCGCCGAGTCCGAGCAGTGCCGGATCTGCCGGGACCCGCGCCGCACCGACGAGGTGCTCTGCGTGGTCGAGGAGCCGAAGGACGTGGTGGCGGTCGAGCGGACCGGCGAGTTCCGGGGCCGCTACCACGTGCTCGGCGGGGCGATCAACCCGCTGGAGGGGATCGGCCCGGACAACCTGCGCATCCGGGAACTGCTGACCCGGCTGAGTGGCGGCGCGGTGCGCGAGCTGATCCTCGCCACCGACCCGAACACCGAGGGCGAGGCGACGGCGACGTACCTGGCGCTGATGGTCAAGCCGATGGGCATCGCGGTGACCCGGCTCGCCAGCGGCCTGCCGGTCGGCGGCGACTTGGAGTACGCCGACGAGATCACCCTCGGCCGAGCCTTCGAGGGCCGCCGCGCCGTCTGACCCGTACCCGGCGTGCCGACGGCCGACACTGGGGAACCGGTGCCGGCCGTCGGTCCTTCCGGCGTCCCGATCCACTGTGGGGCATCTGACATGTGGTCGGACCAGGGCGACGGCCGATGTAACAAATTCGCATCTATGAAACAGTGCAAATCGCTCCTTTGGTGGCGGTCCGCTGGGTCGGCGCGTGCGAGCCGTACCGGTTAAGACACGATCCGGTACCAACCGGTTCCTCGGCGGTTTCCCGGCGGTCCGAACGGCGGCTAAGGTCACGGCCATCGGTGACCCCTGTCACCACGTTGTCCGTACCCCCAAGGACGAGGTGAAGCACCCATGCGTGCACCCAGCCCGAAGGTCGCAATTGCGGCCGTCGCGGTCGCGGCCCTCGCGGTAGCAGGCTGCGCCGAGAGCGACCGCGATGACAGTTCCGGCGGTAGCAAGAAGGACACTCTGGTCTTCGGCGTGGCCGGCGACCCGAAGGTCCTCGACCCCAGCTTCGCCAGCGACGGCGAGTCGCTGCGCGTAGCGCGTCAGGTCTTCGAGACCCTGGTCCGGCCGGAGGAGGGTGGCACCAAGGTCACCCCAGGGCTGGCCGAGTCGTGGACCCCGGACGCAGCCGGCACCACCTGGACGTTCAAGCTCCGCACGGGCGTGAAGTTCCACGACGGCGCCGACTTCAACGCCGAGGCCGTGTGCGTCAACTTCAACCGCTGGTACAACGCCAAGGGCCTCATGCAGAGCCCGGACGTGACCGCGTACTGGCAGGACGTCATGGGCGGGTTCGCCAAGAACGAGAACGCCGACCTGCCGCCGAGCCTGTTCAAGTCGTGCACCGCCAAGGACGCCACCACGGTCGACCTGGCGTTCACCCGGGTCTCCAGCAAGATCCCGGCCGCGCTGATGCTGCCCTCGTTCTCCATCCACAGCCCGAAGGCGCTGGAGCAGTACGACGCCAGCAACGTGGGTGGCACCGCTGAGGACATCAAGTACCCGTCGTACGCGATGGAGCACCCGACCGGCACCGGCCCGTTCAAGTTCAAGGCCTGGGACGTCGCCAACAAGACGCTCACCATCGAGCGCAACGACGACTACTACGGCAACAAGGCCAAGCTGAAGACCCTGATCTACAAGACCATCTCGGACGAGAACGCGCGCAAGCAGGCGCTGCGCTCCGGCGACATCCAGGGCTACGACCTGGTCGGCCCGGCCGACGTCGAGCCGCTGAGGTCCGAGGGCTTCAACATGCTCACCCGCCCGGCGTTCAACGTCCTCTACCTGGCGATCAACCAGAAGGGGAACCCGAAGCTCGCCGACGTCAAGGTTCGCCAGGCGATCGCGTACGCGCTCAACCGCCAGGCGCTGGTCGACTCGAAGCTGCCCCCGGGCGCCAAGGTCGGCGTGAACTTCATGCCGGACACCGTCGAGGGCTTCAACGGCGACGTGACCAAGTACGACTACAACCCGGAGAAGGCCAAGCAGTTGCTGGCCGAGGCCGGCGCGTCGAACCTGAGCCTGCGGTTCCACTACCCGACCGAGGTCACCCGGCCGTACATGCCGAACCCGAAGGACATCTTCGAGCTGCTGTCGGCGGACCTCAAGGCGGTCGGCATCAAGGTCGAGGCCATCCCGCTCAAGTGGAGCCCGGACTACCTGAACGCCACCACCTCGGGCAACAAGCACGACATCCACTTCCTCGGCTGGACCGGTGACTACGGCGACGCCTACAACTTCATCGGCACCTTCTTCGACCGGCCGAAGGACGAGTGGGGCTTCACCGACAAGGCCCTCTTCGACCAGTTCAAGGACGCGGACACCACCGCCGACCAGGCGGCCCGGGTGGAGAAGTACAAGGCCCTGAACAAGGCCATCATGGATCGCCTGCCGGGCGTGCCGATCTCGCACTCGCCGCCGGCGATCGTGTTCGGCAAGGACGTGACCGGGATCAAGGCGAGCCCGCTCACCGACGAGCGGTTCGCTACCGCCGAGTTCAAGTCCTGATCTGACGCAACGAACGCGGGCGGGCGCTGTCACCACAGCGCCCGCCCGCACCCCTCCGCATCCCCTTCCGAGGCCGCCGTGTTCCGGTTCATCGTCAGACGCCTGCTTCAGCTCATACCGACGCTGATCGGGCTCTCCCTCCTGCTGTTCATCTGGCTGCGCCGGCTGCCGGGCGGCCCCGAGACCGCCATCCTGGGTGAGCGCGGCACGCCGGAGATGCGCGCGGCCATCCGCCGCAACTTCGGTCTCGACGAGCCGATCCTGATCCAGTACGGCCGGTTCGTCCGGCGGCTGATCAAGCTGGACCTGGGCACCTCGACCTCCACCAAGCGGCCGGTCGTCACCGAGTTCATCGAGCGCTTCCCCGGCACCGTCGAGCTGACCGTGATGGCCATGGTGATCGCGATCGGGATCGGCATCCCGCTGGGCTACCTGGCCGCCCGCCGTCGGGGCCGGATGCTCGACCACCTCTCGGTCGGCGGGTCGCTGATCGGCATCTGCATCCCGGTCTTCTTCCTGGCGTACGTGCTGAAGGCGATCTTCTCGGAGAACCTCGGCTGGTTCCCGTCCAGCGGCCGGCAGGATCCGACCCTCGGGGCGACCCGGATCACCAACTTCTTCGTCTTCGACGGGCTGATGACCCGGGAGTGGGACGCCGCCGCCGACGCAATCTGGCACCTGGTGCTGCCGGGCCTCGCGCTGGCCAGCATCCCCCTGGCGATCATCGTCCGGATCACCCGGGCCAGCGTGCTGGAGGTGCTCAACGAGGACTTCGTCCGCACCGCCGAGGCCAAGGGCCTGACCGAGAACACGGTCCGCCGCCGGCACGTGCTGCGCAACGCCATGCTGCCCGTGGTCACCTCGATCGGCCTGCTCACCGGTGGCCTGCTCTCCGGCGCGGTGCTGACCGAGACCGTCTTCGCCTTCAGCGGCATCGGGGCGTTCGTCGCCGAGGCGATCAGCCAGCGCGACTATCCCGTGCTGATGGGCTTCATCCTGATCATCGCGGTGGTGTACGTGCTGGTGAACCTCCTGGTGGACCTTTCATACAGCGTGATCGACCCGAGGGTGAGGGTGCGATGACGACGATCAGCGGTAAGAAGCGCGAGAAGATCGACCGGCTCGCCGAGCTGGCCGCCCGGGACGACGAGCGGGGCGTGAGCCTCTGGCAGGAGGCTTTCCGCCGGCTGCGGCGCAACCCGGCCGCCATCGTCGGCGCGGTGATCCTGGGCCTGTTCCTGCTGGTCGCCATCGTCGGGCCGTTCCTGGTCCCGCATCCGGCGGACGCCCAGCTCTGGAAGGGCGAGATCCGGGACAACATCGGCTACTTCCCGGGCCCCCGGGCGGAGAACTGGTTCGGCGTCGACCACATCGGCCGCGACGAGTTCAGCCGGATGATCGTCGGTGCCCGGCAGACCCTGCTGGTCGGCATCATCTCCACGCTGATCGGCCTGGCCGTCGGGTCGCTGATCGGCGGCGTCGCCGGCGCCGCGGCCGGCCTCGGCGGCAAGTGGGGCCGGGCCCTCGACAACGCCCTCATGCGCTTCGTCGACATGCTGCTGGCCATGCCGAGCCTGCTGCTCGCGATCAGCATCGCCGCGCTGCTCGGCTCCAGCCTGACCACTGTGATGATCGCGGTCGGCGTGGTCTCCGTGCCGGTCTTCGCCCGGCTGCTGCGCGGCTCGATGATCTCCCAGTCCAACAGCGACTACGTGCTGGCCGCGACGTCGCTGGGCGTGAAGAAGCCGAAGATCGCGCTGACCCACGTGGTGCCGAACTCGCTCGCCCCGGTGATCGTCCAGGCGACGCTGACCCTGGCCACCGCGATCATCGAAGCCGCCGCGCTGTCCTTCCTCGGCCTCGGCAACAACGACGCGTCCATCCCGGAGTGGGGCGTGATGCTCGCCGACGCGCAGCGCTACCTCGACGCCGCGCCCCGGCTGGCCGTCCTGCCCGCCCTCGCCATCATCGTCACCGCGCTCGGTTTCACCCTGCTCGGCGAGGCGATGCGCGAGGCCCTCGACCCGAAGCTGCGGAAGTAGGCCGGTATGCGCGAAGCGCGAGGAGTGAGCTTGCGAGCCCCGCAGTCGCGAGCAGGAGGCCGGTTCATGCGCGAAGCGCGAGGACTGATCCTGCGATCCCGGCAGTCGCGAACGGAAGGTCGGTAATGGCACTGCTCCAGGTGGACGACCTCTCCGTCACCTTCGCCCGACGCGGTCAGCGCACCGTGCACGCCGTCGACGGGGTGTCCTTCGCGGTCGACGCCGGCGAGGTGGTCGGCCTGGTCGGCGAGTCCGGCTGCGGCAAGAGCGTCACCTCGTTGGCCATCATGGGGCTGCTGCCCAAGCAGCCCGGCCTGCGGGTCGGCGGCAAGGCGGTCTTCGACGGCACGGACCTGCTCCAGCTCGACGACCGGTCCCGCCGGGACATCCGGGGCCGGGACGTCGCGATGATCTTCCAGGACCCGCTCTCCTCGCTGAACCCGGTGATCCCGATCGGGTTGCAGGTGACCGAGGTGCTGACCCGGCACCGGGGGATGAGGGGGGAGGCGGCCAAGAAGGAAGCCGCCGACCTGCTCGACCGGGTCGGTATCCCCGACCCGCGCCGCCGGCTCAAGGAGTACCCGCACCAGCTCTCCGGCGGCATGCGGCAGCGCGCCCTGATCGCCATGGCGGTGGCCTGCCAGCCCCGGCTGCTGATCGCCGACGAGCCGACCACCGCGCTGGACGTCACCATCCAGGCACAGATCCTGGAGCTGCTCAAGGACCTGGTCCGGGACTCCGGCACCGCGCTCGTGATGATCACCCACGACCTGGGGGTGGTCGCCGGCATGTGCGACACGATCAACGTGCTGTACGGCGGCCGGGTGGTGGAGACGGCCCGCCGACGCCCGCTGTTCCGCGAGCCGCGGCACCCGTACACGGTGGGTCTGCTCGGCTCGGTGCCGCGCCTGGACGCGGGGCGCGGCGAGCGGCTGAATCCGATCCCCGGCTCGGTCCGGGACCTGTTGGCCTGGCCGGACGGCTGCGCCTTCGCCCCGCGCTGCGCCCGCCGCATCGACGAGTGCGTGGGGGAGCCGCCGGAGCTGGTGCTCGCCCACGACGGCCGAAGCTACCGGTGCGTCAACCCGGCCCCGGTCCCGGGCACCGTGCCCCCGGGCGTCACCAGCGGGCGGGCCGCGACGGCCCCGGCCACGAGCGCCCCGGCGGCCGGTGCCGCCGCCCCCACGGCGGCCGACGACGCGACCGCGGGCCCGGTGCCCGCCCCGCGCGAAAAGGAGAAGCCGTGACCGAGGAAGCCGTGACCGAGAGCGACATCCTCGTCGAGGTCCGCGACCTGAAGGTGCACTTCCCGATCAAGCGGGGAATCCTCCTCGACCGGGTGGTCGGCCACGTCAAGGCGGTCGACGGGGTCGACCTGAGCATCCCGCGCGGGAAGACGTACGGGCTGGTCGGCGAGTCCGGTTGCGGCAAGTCCACGCTCGGCCGGGCCCTGCTCCAGCTCACCCCGCCCACCGCCGGCGAGGTCCGGTTCGACGGCGTCGAGCTGACCACGCTCCCGGCCGGGAAGCTGCGCACCATGCGCCGCCGGATGCAGATGATCTTCCAGGACCCGATGTCGAGCCTGGACCCCCGGCAGAACGTCGAGTCGATCCTGGTCGAGGGGTTGCAGACCCACGGCATCGGGACCGACCGGGACGACCGGCGGCGGATCATCGGCGAGACCCTCGACGCGGTGGGGCTGCCCCGCTGGGCGCTGTCCCGGTACCCGCACGAGTTCTCCGGCGGTCAGCGGCAGCGCATCGGCATCGCCCGGGCCCTGGTGCTCGGCCCCGAGCTGATCGTCGCCGACGAGCCGGTCTCCGCCCTGGACGTCTCCATCCAGGCCCAGGTGGTGAACCTGCTCGACGAGCTCCAAGACAACCTCGGCCTGACCTACCTGTTCATCGCCCACGACCTTGCCGTGGTCAAGCACATCTCCGACGTGGTCGGCGTGATGTACCTGGGCGCGCTGGTCGAGGAGGCGCCGAGCGACCGGCTGTACAGCGAGCCGCTGCACCCGTACACCCGGGCGCTGATGTCGGCCGTGCCGGTGCCGGACCCGGACGTGGAGGACCGGCGGGAGCGCATCCTGCTCGCCGGGGACCTACCGTCGCCGGCCAACCCGCCGGCGGGCTGCCGGTTCCACACCCGCTGCCCGTGGGCCCAGCCCACCCGCTGTGCCGAGGAGCGGCCGGCGCTGCGGGACATCGGCGGCAGCCGGGTCGCCTGTCACTTCGCGGAGCGGATCGCCAGCGGCGAGCTGCGCTCGCACAAGGTGAGCGTGCAGATCGTCCGGCCCGAGGGCGAGGGCGAGGCCCCGGCCGTCGTCTCCGCCCCCACCGAGCCCGGCTCGTACGTGTGAGCGAGGGGCCCTTGTCGGCGCGGCTCGCGTCGCAGGGGCCCCGGGCAGGTCAGCCCTCCGGGCGGTTGAGCAGGCCGACCGCGATCGTGTGCACCGCGTCCAGCCCGGCCGGGTCGGCCAGCGGGGCCTTCCCGCCGGTCACGACGTACCACTCGTCGGCCTCCCGGTACTGCACGCGGAGGACGACCTGGCCATCGGCGTACTCCGTGCGCAGGGTCAGCTCGCCGGTCACCACGCCGGCCTCGTCGGTCATCACGCCGCCGGGGCCGGGGACGACGTCGGCAGTGCGGCTCTGCGCCCCGCCGCCGGCCGGAGCACCCGTGGGCGGGGCCGCCGCAGCGCTGGTGGCCCCCGCGTCGGCGGACATGCCGGCGCCCGAGACGTCGGCCGGGCCCGCCGGGGCACCGTCCGCGATCATCCCGGCCGTGGTGGCACCCTTGCTCGTCCCGGTCCCGGTCCCGGTCCCGGTCACGGCTTGCTCGCCCATGTGCAGCCCCCCAGCATGTCGGTCAGGGCGGCCTTCTCGGCACTGGTCACCGTCAGCCGCCAGTGGTGCTTCACCGTCACCCAGTTCTCGGCGTACTTGCACCAGTACGAGCGGTTCGCCGGTTTCCACTGGGACGGGTCCTGGTCACCCTTTGCCCGGTTCGAGGAGGCGGAAACCGCGAAGAGCTGCGGTCTCGTGAGATCGTTCGCGAAGTCGCCCCGCTTGGCGTCGTCCCACTCGTCCGCCCCCGAGCGCCACGCGTTGGCCAGCGGCACGGTGTGGTCGATGTCCACGTCGGAGGGGTTGGTGAAGACCCGGCCGTCGTACACGCTCTCCCAGTGGCCGCCGACCACGTTGCAGCCGGAGAGCCGGATGTCCTCACCGTCGCGCTTGAGGACGCTGTCCCGCACGTCGCAGTTCTTCCCGGTGTTCCGCCAGTGCGGGAAGTGGTCGCGGCTGTAGCCCTTCATCGAGCCGGCGCTGGCGACGGTCAGCTGGCCCAGCTGCTCACTGACGTTGCTGCCGCTGCCGCTGGGCGGGGCTTCGGGCTCGTCGACGGGCGAGCAGCCGGCGGCCACGAGGGCGAGCGCCGCGGCGAGCGCGGCCACCCCGGCCACACGACGTCCTGATCTGGTACGCACAGACGACACCTCTCCAGCTTGCGGGCTCCCGGCGATTGCGCACAGTACCCCGGCACCGTTTCCATGAATCGTGGCGTCCGGCAAATCGACCGGAGGAGGATGAATACCCGTGACCGAGTCAACACCCGCGCCCGCGCTCCGGATGGGCACCCCCGCCGCCCGGGGGACGCTGCTCGCCGCGATCCTCGCCTCAGGCATGGTCTTCCTGGACAGCACCGTGGTCAACGTGGCCCTGCCCCGCCTCGGCGCGGAACTCGGCGCCACGGTGGCCGGTCTCCAGTGGACCGTCAACGGGTATTTGCTCATGCTGGCCGCGTTCGTGCTGCTCGGCGGGGCGCTCGGTGACCGGTTCGGGCGGCGGCGGGTGTTCCTGATCGGGGTGGCCTGGTTCGCCGTCGCCTCGGCGCTGTGCGGCCTGGCCCAGGACACCGGCTGGCTGGTCGCGGCCCGGTTCCTCCAGGGCGCCGGGGGCGCGCTGCTCACCCCCGGCTCGCTGTCGGTCATCCAGTCCAGCTTCCACCCCGACGACCGGGGCCGGGCGATCGGGGCCTGGTCCGGGCTGGCCGGGGTCTCCACCGCGCTCGGCCCGCTCGTCGGGGGCTGGCTGATCGACGCTCTCTCCTGGCGGTGGATCTTCTTCATCAACCTGCCGCTGGCCGTGCCGGTGGTGCTGGCCGCGCTGCGCTGGGTGCCGGAGAGCCGCGACGAGGACGCCTCGCGTACCGGGACCGGGCGGCGGCGGTTCGACGTGGCCGGCGCCCTGCTCGGCGCGCTCGGCCTGGCCGGCGTCACGTACGCACTGATCGACGCGCCGGCCCGGGGCGGTTCGCTGCCGGTGTTGGCGTCGGCGCTGGTCGGGGTGCTCGCCGCCGTCGCGTTCGTGCTGGTGGAACGGCGCCGGGGCGACACCGCCATGCTGCCCGTCGGGCTGTTCGGCAGCCGGCTCTTCTCGGTGCTGAACGTCTTCACGGTGGTGGTGTACGCGGCGCTGGGCGGGTTCACCTTCTTCCTCGCCGTGTACCTGCAGAACGTGGTGGGCTGGTCGGCGCTGCTCACCGGCCTGGCCACCGTCCCCATGACGGTCCTGCTGCTGGTCGGCTCGTCCCGTGCCGGGGCGCTGTCGGCCCGGATCGGTCCCCGGCTGCCGCTGACCGTGGGCCCGGTGGTGGCCGCGATCGGCCTGCTGCTGCTGCGCGGGGTGCGGCCGGGCGCGTCGTACTGGACGGACGTGCTGCCCGGGGTGACCCTCTTCGGCCTGGGCCTGACCCTGGTGGTGGCACCGCTGACCGCCTCGGTGCTGGCCGCCGTGGCGGACCGGTTCGCAGGGGTGGCCAGCGGGTTCAACAACGCGGCGTCCCGGGCCGGCGGCCTGTTGGCGGTGGCCGCGCTGCCGCTGCTGGTCGGCCTCAGCGGCACCGGGTACGAGCAGAAGGCGGCGCTGACCGACGCGTTCCGGGGCGCGATGGCCTGGTGCGCCGGGCTGCTGCTGGTCGGGGCGGCGCTGGCCGGGCTGCTGATCCATCGCCCGTCCCGCGAGGCGCCAGGCTCGCAGCCGTGTCCGTCGCTGCCCGCCTCGACCCCACCCGACAGCCGGTAGGCGGCGCCCGGCGGGTGCCGGGCGCCGCCGGGCGGCTCAGGCGTGGGCGCGGTTGACGGCGCTGGTGACCGCCTTCACGGAGGCGGTGACGATGTTCGCGTCCACCCCGACGCCCCACACGGTGCGGCCGTCGACCTCGCACTCGACGTACGCGGCGGCCTGCGCGTCCCCGCCGGAGGACAGCGCGTGCTCGTGGTAGTCGAGCACCCGCACCGCCACGCCCACCGACCCGAGCGCGTTGACGTACGCGTCGATCGGGCCGTTGCCGACGGCGGTCAGCGACCGGACCTGTCCGCCGACGCCCACCCGGGCCTCGATCTCGACCTTGCCGTCGGCGGTGCCGATGGCGTAGCCGGCCAGGGTGACGGTCGGGTCGGACTGGTGGTCGAGCAGGTAGTGGCCCGCGAAGATCTCCCACATGGTGCCCGGGTCGACCTCGCCGCCGTCGTGATCGGTGACCTGCTGGACCACGCCGGAGAACTCGATCTGGAGCCGGCGCGGCAGGTCGAGCTGGTGCTCGGATTTCATGATGTACGCGACGCCGCCCTTGCCGGACTGCGAGTTGACCCGGATGACCGCCTCGTAGGTGCGGCCCAGGTCCTTCGGGTCGATCGGCAGGTACGGCACCGCCCAGGTGTGCTGGTCGACCGGCACACCGGCCGCCGCCGCGTCGGCGTGCAGGGCGTCGAAGCCCTTCTTGATCGCGTCCTGGTGGGAGCCGGAGAACGCGGTGTAGACCAGGTCGCCCGCGTACGGGTGGCGCTCGTGCACAGGGAGCTGGTTGCAGTACTCCACGGCTCGCTTGACCTCGTCGATGTTCGAGAAGTCGATCATCGGGTCGATGCCCTGGGAGAACAGGTTGAGCCCCAGCGTCACCAGGTCGACGTTGCCGGTGCGCTCGCCGTTGCCGAACAGGCAGCCCTCGATCCGGTCGGCGCCGGCCAGCAGGCCCAGCTCGGCGGCGGCCACGCCGGTGCCCCGGTCGTTGTGCGGGTGCAGGCTCAGCACCAGGCTGTCCCGCCGGGGCAGGCGCCGGTGCATCCACTCGATCGAGTCGGCGTACGCGTTCGGGGTGGCCATCTCGACGGTCGCCGGCAGGTTGATGATCAGCTTCCGGTCCGGCGTCGGGTCGATCGCGTCGATCACCGCCGAGCAGACCTCCAGCGCGTACTCCAGCTCGGTGCCCGTGTACGACTCCGGAGAGTACTCGTAGTAGATGTCCGTGTCCGGGGTGTGGATCTCCGCGTACTTCTGGCAGAGCCGCGCGCCGGTGGTGGCGATGTCGGTGATGCCGTCCCGGTCCAGCCCGAAGACCACCCGGCGCTGGAGGGTGGAGGTCGAGTTGTAGAAGTGCACGATCGCCCGCTTCGCGCCGCGCAGCGACTCGAAGGTCCGCTCGATCAGGTGCTCCCGGCACTGGGTGAGCACCTGGATGGTCACGTCGTCGGGGATCAGGTCCTGCTCGATGAGCTGCCGCACGAAGTCGAAGTCGGTCTGACTGGCCGACGGGAAGCCGACCTCGATCTCCTTGTAACCCATCTGCACCAGGAGCTGGAACATCCGGCGCTTGCGCTCCGGGGACATCGGGTCGATCAGCGCCTGGTTGCCGTCGCGCAGGTCGACGGCGCACCAGCGGGGCGCGGCCTCGACGTGCCGGGACGGCCAGGCGCGGTCCGGCAGGTCGATCCGGAACTCCTGGTGGTACGGCTGGTACCGGTGGTACGGCATCCGGCTGGGACGCTGTTGGGCGATCGGATCGGTGTCAGCGCCGGTGGTGCCGGTGGGTTGAGCCATGACGGAGTGCTCCCCTGAACATGTGGCGTCAGCAATCGGAAGGTCGGCGACGATGCCGGGTCGGCGCGAGGCGCCGATGAAAAGCTCGAATGTGCTGGACGGCGCGGTTCGACTCCGCGACGAGGTGCCGGCCGGTCAGGCCTCGTCGCGGCGACCAAGGAGAAGGTGCGCCTGCCACATGACAGAGTGACCCTACGTGATGAGGTGGGGGGTGGGAAGGTCGGTCCGGAGTTTGAGATCGACGTCGCAGCCACCGGCCGGCCGAGCCGGTTCGGCCTGTGTCGCCCGGTCCGCGCCGTCCGGTCCGCGCCGTCCGATTCGAGCCGGCGGGTCCGCGCCGGCCGGGTCAGCGCAGCAGCAGCTCGGCCAGCGGGCGGCGGCGGCGCAGGCCAATTTCCTGCCGGCGCAGCTCCTCGGGCAGGCCGAACGGGTCGCCGAGCCGGCCGACCGCCGCCACCACCAGGGGGCGGATTCCGGCCGGCAGCTCCAGGTCGGCGGCGAGCCCGGTGGCGTCGAAGGCGGCCAGTTGGCGTACGTACAGCCCGAGCGCGGTGGCCTGCACGGTGAGGTGCGCCACCGCCTGCCCCAGGTCGTACGCGGCCCGGCCGGCGGGACCGGGCACCGTCGGCCCGCGACCGCCGCCGACCCCGGCGGAGCGGTCGGCCCCTCCGGCCCTCTCCACGCCGTCGGCCCCTCCGACCGGGTCGGCAGGGTCGGCCGTCAGGTGGGCGCCGAGCAGCAGGGCGGCGGCGTGTCGGGCCCACCGTTGCTCGGCCGCCGGCAGGCTGACCAGGATCCGCTTGTACGTCTCGTCGTCGCGGTGCCCGAGGGCGAACCGCCACGGCTGGCGATTGCCGGCGGAGGGGGCCCAGCGGGCCGCCTCCAGCAGCGAGGCGGCCTCGGCGGGGGGCAGCGTGGCGGTCGGGTCGAACGCCCGAGGGCTCCAGCGGAAGGCGAGCAGCGGGGTGAGGTCGGCCATCGGGCAAGCGTCCCGTATCGGGCATTTTGCCCCGGGTTGGGGGTGGGAAAGTGTGGTCAGAACCACCCGTAACGGGACGCCGGGTCAGGGCGTTTCCGTGGACCGGGGCGTCGGCTCGTCCCCGCTCGGCGCCGCGATGCCGAGTGGCTCGCCGTCGGTCACCGGCCCGGCGAGCTGCACGGTCGCCGGGGCGGGCGCGGCCGGACCGGCCAGGACGAGGGTGCCGGTCACGGTCCGCACGGCGGTCGGCGTGCCGTCCGGGGCGTAGCAGTAGATCCCGATGTCCAGCGGGGCGTTCAGCGAGGCCGAGGTCGAGTCGACCGAGTAGCAGGCCCCGGTCGCTCCCGCCGGTGGCCTGGCCGGGGAGACCGCCAGCGGGGCCCGCCGGTCGGTGAGCACCTCCAGCCAGTCGGTGAACGGGTGCTGCACCCGGGGGTCCAGCCGGCCCGGAACGGCGTCGTCCGGGTCGCCGAGGCGTACGCAGCTCGCCGGCTCGGGGCGGCCGGCCGACGGCAGGCCGCACTGGAAGAGCCCGTCGGCGGTGCCGGCGAACGAGACGTCCGCAGTGCCGCCCAGCGCCCCACCCGGGACGTCGACCCGCCAGGTGCCGTCGCTCGCGCTGGTCACCGCGATCGTGCGATCGGGGCCGTCGCCGGTGAGCGTGTACCGGGCGGTGAAGTGCCGGTCCTGGGCCGCCGCGGCCAGGGCGGCCAGCTCGTCGCGGGCGGAGTCGATCGCGGCGGGCGCGGGCTCGCTCGACGGCGTCGAGGTCGTCGCGGCGGGCGGGTCGCCGACGCAGGCGGCGAGCAGGGCCGGCAGGGTGAGCGTGAGGACGCCGGTCAGGCGCCGGGCCACGCGGAGGTGGGCATGCACCGGGTCATTCTGCGGTGCGCCGCCCCCGCCGGGGGACCCGTGCGACGCCGACCCGGCCGGCGTGTCGCGTACCCCTTGCCGACCTGGTGGGACGGCGGCCGGGCCGGCCCGCGCGGGCCGGATGGTGGGATCACCTGACCCGGCCGCGCGGGGCGCCGGATACCCTGATGTGGTCTGACGCGCGTCGCCGACCGGTTTTCCGGCGGCGTCGGCACGGTCAGTGACGCTGGGAGGGAGTACACCGTCGTGGCACTCGTGGTGCAGAAGTACGGCGGGTCCTCCGTCGGGAACGCCGAGCGGATCAAGCGGGTGGCCGAGCGGATCGTCGCCGCCCGCAAGGCCGGCGACGACGTGGTCGTGGTCGTCTCCGCGATGGGTGACACCACCGACGAGCTGCTCGACCTGGCCAACCAGGTCAGCCCGCTGCCGCCGGGCCGCGAGCTGGACATGCTGCTCACCGCCGGGGAGCGGATCTCCATGGCGCTGCTCGCCATGGCCATCCACAACCTGGGGTACGAGGCCCGCTCGTTCACCGGCTCGCAGGCCGGCGTGATCACCACCTCGGTGCACGGCCGGGCGCGGATCATCGACGTCACCCCGGGGCGGCTCAAGGGCGCGCTCGACGAGGGCTCGGTCGTCATCGTGGCCGGCTTCCAGGGCGTCTCGCAGGACACCAAGGACGTCACCACGCTGGGCCGGGGCGGCTCGGACACCACCGCCGTGGCGCTCGCCGCCGCGCTGCACGCCGACGTCTGCGAGATCTACACCGACGTCGACGGCGTGTTCACCGCCGACCCGCGGATCGTGCCCAACGCCCGGCACATCCGCGACATCACCTACGAGGAGATGTTGGAGCTGGCCGCCTGCGGCGCCAAGGTGCTGCACCTACGCAGCGTCGAGTACGCCCGGCGCGCGGGGTTGCCGATCCACGTCCGTTCGTCATACTCGACCAACACCGGCACCATGGTCACCGGATCGATGGAGGACCTTCCCGTGGAACAGGCACTGATCACCGGGGTCGCCCACGACCGCAGCGAGGCGAAGATCACCATCGTCGGGGTGCCGGACGAGCCGGGCGCCGCCGCGCGGATCTTCGACACCGTTGCCGGCGCCGAGATCAACATCGACATGATCGTGCAGAACGTCTCCACCGAGGGCACCGGCCGCACGGACATCTCGTTCACCCTGCCGAAGACCGACGGCCCGACCGCCATGGCCGCGCTCAGCAAGATCCAGGAGCAGGTCAAGTTCAAGGGCCTGCTCTACGACGACCACGTTGGCAAGGTCTCGCTGATCGGCGCGGGGATGCGGTCGCACCCGGGCGTGGCGGCCGGCTTCTTCGCTGCCCTCGGCACCGCCGGCGTCAACATCGAGATGATCTCCACCTCCGAGATCCGGGTCTCCGTGGTCTGCCGGGACACCGACCTCGACAAGGCCGTCCGGGCCATCCACGACGCCTTCGAGCTGGGCGGCGACTCCGAGGCCGTCGTGTACGCGGGGACCGGGCGGTAGCGGCGATGCCGTCGCTGCCCACCCTTGCCGTGGTCGGGGCGACCGGTGCCGTCGGAACCGTGATGTGCGAGCTGCTGTCGTCCCGACGCAACGTCTGGGGCGAGATCCGGCTGCTCGCCTCCGAGCGGTCGGTGGGGCGGCAGGTGCGCTGCCGGGGCGAGGAGCTGACCGTCGGCGCGCTCACCCCGGAGGCGTTCGACGGCGTCGACGTGGCGATGTTCGACGTGCCGGACGACGTCTCCGCGCAGTGGGCGCCGGTCGCGGTCAGCCGTGGCGCGGTGGCGGTGGACAACTCCGGGGCGTTCCGGATGGACCGGGACGTCCCGCTGGTGGTCCCCGAGATCAACCCCGAGCAGGTACGCAACCGGCCGAAGGGCATCATCGCCAACGCCAACTGCACCACCCTCGCCATGATCGTCGCGATCGCCCCGCTGCACCACGAGTACGGCCTGCGCGAGCTGGTGCTCGCCTCGTACCAGGCGGTCTCCGGGGCGGGGCAGGCCGGGGTGGACGCCCTGCACCTCCAGCTTGGCAAGATCGCCGGGGACCGCGCGCTCGGCTCCCGGCCGGGTGACGTGCGCCAGGCCGTCGGCGACGAGATAGGGCCGTTCCCGGCCCCGGTGGCGCTCAACGTGGTGCCCTGGGCCGGCTCGCTCGCCGACGGCGGCTGGTCGTCCGAGGAGCTGAAGATGCGCAACGAGTCGCGCAAGATCCTCGGGCTGCCCGACCTGAAGGTCTCCGCGACCTGCGTCCGGGTGCCGGTGGTGACCGGCCACTCGGTGGCCGTGCACGCCGTCTTCGCCACCGAGGTGGACGCCGAGGGCGCCCGCGAGGCGCTACGCAACGCCCCCGGCGTGATCCTGGTCGACGACCCGGCCACCGGGGAGTTCCCGATGCCGATCGACGCCGTCGGCACCGACCCGTCCTGGGTCGGCCGCATCCGCCGCGCCGTCGACGACCCGCGCGCCCTCGACCTCTTCGTGACGGGCGACAACCTCCGTAAGGGCGCTGCCCTCAACACGGCCCAGATCGCCGAACTCCTGGCCAAGGAACTAACCCCCCACCCCTGACCCCTCCGCTCCGCACACCCGCACTTTCAGAGAAAGAGTGCCTCTGCGGCGGCGGATGGCCACGCATTCACTGAAAGTGCGGGGGTGGGGGTGGGTTAGGTGGTGGATAGGTGGACGGCGTCGCGACCCTGGCGCTTGACCGCGTAGAGGGCCTGGTCGGCGCGGCGGAGGGTCTGCTCGGGCGACTCGCCGGGGTGGGGCAGGGCGACGCCGACGCTGATCGTGCGACCGGTGCCCCGGGCCGCCTCGGCCAGCCGCTCGGCGATCCGGACCGCCTCCTCGGGGCGGCTCACCTCGATCACCGCGACGAACTCGTCCCCACCGATCCGGTACAACTCGTCGCCCTGGCGCAGCGCCGCCTCCAGCGCCCGGGCCAGCCCGACCAGCAAGCGGTCGCCGGCCTGGTGGCCGTACGTGTCGTTGACCGCCTTGAAACCGTCCACGTCGATCGCCAGCAGGGCCGTACGCCCCGGCGTGGCGCGGGCGATCCGCTGCCCGAACGGCCCGGTGTGCCGCAGCCCGGTGAGCGGGTCGGAGCTGGCCTGCTCGCGCAGCCGGGCCAGGGTGCGTAGCCGGTCCAGGCAGGTCCACGCCTGCCCGGCGAGCAACTCCATCAGGTTGACGGTGGTGGGGTCGGGCCGCAGTAGCCGCTCGTCGGCGACCAGCAGCACCCCGCCGGAGTCCGGGGGGCCGACCGGCACCGCCACCAGGGTGCGCACCCCGGCGTCGGCGAGCGGGCGGTACTCCGCCGTGGGCGGGTGCCCCGGCTCCCCGAGGGTGTAGCCGGAGCCGTGCCGGTGGGCCCGGGCGATCATGCGGTGCAGTGCCGGGGCGCCCGCCTCGGTCAGCTCGGCCCGGACGCGGGACTCCAACTCGCCGGTCTCGCCGGTCGGGGCGCCCAGCCGGGGGCCGGCCCTGCCGGCCAGCAGCAGCACCGCCGCGGAGAGGGTGGAGACCTCCCGGGCCGCGCAGATCGCCTCGGTCATCAGGTCCCACTCGGTGGGGGCGGTGGTCAGCGCGACGGCGTGTCGCAGCAGCTTCTCGCTGCGGCTCTCGGCCGGCGGGCCGCCCAGCGCCGTGATCCGCGCGCCGAGCCGGCCGGCGACACGCTCGGCGGTCTGCCGCCACAGGTCCAGCTCGACCGGCCCGGTCCACTGGAGGTCGAGCACCCCGATCGGGCGGCCCGCCGGGTCGAGCACCGGTACGCAGATCTCGGCGGTCACGCCGGGGTGGGCCGGTAGGTAGTCGGGGTCGGCGGCGACGTCGGGGACGGTGGCGCCGATGCCGGAGGCGTACACCCGGCTCACGATGCCGGCTTCCGGCGGGACGGTCGAGAAGACCTGCCAGGCGCCGGTGGCCGCGACACAGCGGAGCCGGTCCGGCGCGGGGAGCAGGACGGAGATGGTGGCCGGCGCGTACCGGGCGAGCGCGGTGACGGTCCACCGGCACGCCTCGACGGCGGTCGACGCCATCGGCAGGCGGACCGTGACGTCCCGGACGAGCCGGTGGTGATCTACGCGCACGTGGTTCCAGACAGGGGAGGGGCGGCTGTCCGATCAAGCGTACTCACCGCAGCTCAGGGGCGGTCTACCAAGATCAAAGCCCGTCGTACACATGTGCTATCCACAGGGTGTGGACAGGGCCTGTGGACCCGGGTGGCCGGCGTTAGCCTGTACCTGTCGGTCGACGTGGAGGACGCGATGCTCATCGCCCAGCCCAGTGACACCCACCTGACCGGGGCGTGCTGACGGCCGTGGACAGCCTGCTCTGGTATGTCGCGTACGGGTCCAACATGCACGCCGACCGGCTGAACTGGTACCTGGGCGGGGGCCGTCCCCCGGGCGGGCTGCGGACGTACCCGGGCTGCCGGGACTGCCGGCCGCCGCGCCGGCAGGCGGCGGTGCTGGTGCCCGGCGGGATCTACTTCGCCGGGGAGTCCCGGGCCTGGACCGGCGGGATGGCCTTCTACGACCCGGAGCTGCCCGGGGTGGCTGCGGCCCGGGCGTGGCTGCTCACCGCAGGGCAGTTCGCCGACCTCGCCGCGCAGGAGATGTACCGGGAACCCGGTGCCGACCTCGACCTGATCGAGGTCGCCGTCGCGCAGGGGCGGGCGACCCTCGGCCCCGGCCGGTACGAGACGCTGGTCCGCACCGGTGTTCGGGACGGCGTGCCGATGCTGACCTTCACGGCACCGGGGCGGGCGGCGGACGTCGAGTGGAACGCGCCCGCGCCGGTGTACCTCGCGATGCTCGCCGGGGGCCTACGCGAGGCGCACGGCTGGGACGCGCCGCGGATCGCCGGCTACCTGGCGGACCGGCCCGGGGTGACCGGCCGGTGGGAGCGTCCCGCCGTCGAGTCGTTGGTCTCCGGGGCACTCGGCGGGTGATGTGCGCCGCCGTTCGCGTCGGGTCCGGGCGCTGTTCGCGCAGGCCGGGGTGCCGTTCGGCCGTGATCGGTCGACCTGCGGCCGTTAGTTGGCGGCGAGGCTGTCGATCCGTCCATAGTGGCCGGACGAGTCGTTAGCCTCGGTGTACGTTCCACGCCGGTGCCGCCAAGGGCCGGCCGTCAACATGTGGGGGACCGAGTTCACCAGCGACTTCCGGCTCGCCTCCGGCGCCAGCGTTTACCTCCACACCGGCAGGGGCACAAGCACCTCGACCCACCGCTACTGGGGGTCGGGCGCGTACATCTGGAACAACACCGGTGACACCGCGTACGTACGGAACTCCGCCGGCACCCTGATCGACTCCTGCTCGTGGGGGAGCAGCGGCAGCTACACCAACTGCTGACCGCGGGGGCCGGACCCATCCGGTCGGTGCGGTGGTCGGCTCTCGTGAGGGGGGAGCCGACCGCCGCACCGTCGTCTCAGCCGAGCGGGCCGCGGCGCAGCTAAGGCGTCCCCCATCCGCCCGTCACCACCCGCCCGTCACGTCGGGACCGTCCCGTCGAGCGGCTCCGCGCGACCTGGGCGTTGGCGTGAGCGTGGGTCAGGCGGTCGGCAGGGGGGTTCGCGGTGGCGCGGTGGCCGGTGGGCGACCGTCCTGGGCGGGGGTGAGCAGTCCGCGCAGGGACAGCGCGAGCAGCGACGCCGCCAGGCAGCCGCCGACCACGATGGCCACCCAGATCCGTCCGTCCGCCGCGCCGATGAGCGGGCCGGCGGTCACCGGACCGATCACCCCGCTGACCCCGAAGATCATCGAGCTCATCGCGTTGTACCGGCCACGCAGCTCGTCGGTGGCCAGCGCGTTGGTGAGCGCCGGCATCACCGGCGAGAGCATCGTCTCGCCGAAACCGAAGATCGTCGCGCAGGCCACCACGCCGAGCGCGGCGACCAGCGCGTTGCCGGGCCCGATCTGGCCGGCCGCGCCGAGGACCAGCCAGGCGCCCGCGAAGACCGCCCCGACCAGGGCCAGCCCGCCCGTCCGGCTACGCCCCTCCATCCGGCGGAGCATCAGCAGTTGGGACAGCACGATCATGACGGTGTTGCCGGCCAGGGCCCAGGCCACCACCCGTGGGGTCACCTCGGCCACCCGGACGGCGTACGCGGTGAAGCCGACCTCGAGCTGGGCGTACCCGCAGGTGGTGAGGACGAGCCCGAAGATCACCAGCCGGCGGAACGGGCGGTTCCGCAGCACGGCCAGGTAGCCCCCGGCCGACACCACACGCCCGCCCGGCCCGGTGCCGGTGATCCGGTGGCCGACCCTCGGCAGGCTCAGCAGGATCAGCGCCGGTATCAGGTAGCTCAGCGCGTCGAGCAGGTAGACCAGTTGGAAGGTCACCGGGCGGGTGACGTCCACGACGGCCCCGGAGATCAGCCCGCCGACCCCGACGCCGAGGTTGAGCAGGGCGAAGTTCAGGCCGTACACCCGTTGTTGCTCGTCGGGGTCGGTCAGCGAGGCGAGGATGGTGTTCTGCCCCGGCCAGATCGCGGAGCTGCCGATCGCGATCAGCGTGATCACCGCGAACGCCGACGCGGTCCCGGAGACCAGGGCCAGCGAGCCCGTGCCCACCGCCGAGACCAGCAGGCACGGCAGCACCACCCGGCGTGCGCCGAACCGGTCGATCAGCGTCCCGCCCAGCGGGGACAGCGCCAGGGTGACCACGCCGTACCAGCCGATGACCAGGCCGGCGCGCGGGTCGGAGAAGCCGCGCACGTCGGTCAGGTAGATGAACAGGAACGGCAGGGTGAGGCCGCGACCAATCGACGAGAGCAGGGTGCCGACGAGGATCCGCCGAGCTTCCGGGCGACGGGGCAGAGCGCGGCGCAGCATGTCGGGGATTCTGGGCGGACGTGCGACAGGCCGCGAGCCGTTTTCCGGCGCGTACGCGCTCGGCGGAAGCCGGTGGTGACGTGGCCCACAGCTGTCCCGCGGGCGGCGGCCGGGGCTCCCGCCGGACCGGGTCGACGACGCCGGTGGGTCGGTCTGCGATCCTGGTCGGGATGACGACGACCTGGCGACACCTGCCCGCACCGGCCCGCGAGATCGCCGTGGCGGCCACCGAGGCCGTAACCGCGGCCCGGGGGCGCGACCGGGACGCGTACGACGAGGCGGTCGACCGGCTCGCGGGGGCGGACCGGTCCGGCCTGGTGCTGGGCGCGGTGGTCCGGCTGCTGCTGGAGGAGACCCACCCCGACGGGCTGGACGGCGACGACATCCGGCAGGTGCTGGAGGCCTGCGTGCGGGGCGCGGCGAGCTGGCAGCCGGACGTCGACCCGCACGTGGTGCTGGTGCTGCTGGCCGGCGCCCTCGGCGTGTACGACCCGGACGACGACGCCACCCGGCCCGAACCGGCCGCGCTGGCCCGGCACGCCCCGCTGCTCTTGGCCGACCTGCTGGCCGGGACCGACCGGCCGCTCGACGGCTGGCTGACCGCCGCGTTCGCCGAGATCCGGCGCACCGAGCTGCACGACTGAGCCGCGGAGGGGCCCGGCGATCGCGCCGGGCCCCTCCGCGTCGCGGGCGGTCAGGGGGTGGTGGCCGCCACCTCGAACGAGTACCAGTTCGGGTAGTCACTCCAGGTGCCGTCGGCCTTGACGGCGTGGACGATCAGCGTCACGTAACCCGCCTCGGTCGGCGTCCAGCTGATCGTGGCCCGGCCGTCCCCACCGGCGGGGGCCTCGGCGACCTCGCCGCCGTTGAACGAGTACCGGTACCCGGCCACGTCCGTCCAGCCGGGCGGCGGGGAGAACGTGAACGTGCCCGGCACCCCCACGCCGCCGACGGCGTGTCCGTCCTCGGGGGAGTAGTAGACGTCCGACTTCACCCCCGGCCAGGGCAGGAAGTAGGTGAACCACTCTACCGCCGGCGACACGAAGCCGTTGGCGCTGTGGCTGCGCACGGAGACGCGGTGCCCGTCGGGGTTGTTGGCGGTGAACAGGAAGTACGCCGTGCCGTCCTCCTCGGCCTGCCGGGTGTCCGGCTCGCCCCCGTCCAGGGTGATCTCGTACTCGATGACGCCCGTCATGCCGTTGGCCGGGACGAGTTTGAGCAGGACATCCTGCCCCCACTCCGGCTGCCCGCCCTCGACTCGCACCTCCGGCTCGCTCGCGGGCACGAAGGTCATGTACTCGATGCTCCCGGAGCGGTTGCCGGCCAGGTCGATCGACCGGACGGTGAGCCGCTGCGGCCCGGATCCGACCGGGCTGAGGGTCACCGTGGCCGAGCCACCTGGGGCGTCCGCCCTGACGGAGTTCGGCCGGCTGAACGGGGCCGGGCACTCGAGTTGCCCGGCGTCGCCGCTCCCCGCGCACGCAGGGACGCCGAGGCCGTTCCAGCTG
The DNA here is from genome assembly GCF_045040215.1 of Micromonospora sp. NBC_01412. NCBI lineage: Bacteria > Bacillati > Actinomycetota > Actinomycetes > Micromonosporales > Micromonosporaceae > Micromonospora > Micromonospora sp. NBC_01412. Next base: position 2,721,430 of record NZ_CP109528.1, on the reverse strand, counting down.
TACTCGAAGCCCGCCACGTCCTTGTTCCCGTTGCCGGAGAACGTGAACGTCGCCGGCACGCCCACCGGGGCCGATTCACCCGAGCTGCTCGGCGGATAGTTCGCCGAGCTGACCGTCGGGGTCGTGGGCGCGGTCCCGTCGTAGGTGAAGAAGCACTTCTTCGACCAGGTCGAGAAGTCGGTGCCGTCACCGGCGCGGGCCTGCCAGCCGTACGACTTCCCGTCGACCAGGGTTCCCGCCGGCAGGTTGACCGTGCTGACCCGGCCGGGCATGCCGGAATCCGCGGTGAACACGGTCCGCGCGGTCGCGTCGTTCTTGGGCCAGACGGCGTACTCCGTCACCAGGCTCGGTTGGTCCCACTCGTCCGGGTCGGCGCCCAGGGCCTGGAGCACGTTGGCGAGTCCGCCCCGCCGGGGGTACGGCTTCAACTGGGTGCAGGGGACACCGCCGTTGTAGAGGTGGCTGCTGTCGATCGTCGGCAGCGAGTTGTAATCCACCGACGAGCGCACGCCGTAAGACCAGCTGAGCGTCCGGCCGTAGGCCGGGTCGTTCTCGAACTGCTCCGGCACCCGGATCTCGAAGGTCACCCGACGCTGCTTGTGTGCCATCGCGTCCTGCACGGCGGCCCCCACGTCGAAGGTCAGGGATCCCTTCGGGCAGAAGTTCGGGGTGAGCACCTCGTCGAGCTTGGTCAGCGGCGCGGGCCGGCGGTTCCAGGTGGGCGTGGTGCCAACCGGCTTGGTACGCCAGATCTCGACGGCCCGCTTGGTGCAGTCCGCCGCGCTGAACTCCGTGACGAAGACCTTCCCGCCGTAGATCTTCCTGCCCTCGAACTGCGAGAGGTCGAAGGTGGCGTAGACCCGGGAGGTGTGGCTCACGCCGTTCTCGTCGAGCCGGGTGCCGAGCGGCAGGTTGACCTGCTCGGCCAGGTTGTACGCCTTGGCCGGCGTCGCTGAGTCGGTCCAGCCGACCTGCACCGACGGGGGCGCTTCGATGTGCGGTGCCGCTGCGGCGGCGCCGCCGGTGGTGATGACGGCGAGGCCGGTGACGCCGAGCGTCAACGCGACCAGGCCGGCGAGGCCACGATGTGGCCAGGATCCGGTCACAGTAGATGTCCCTCCCCGTGTGCTGCGCCCGGAGCATCCGCCCGGGACAGTTACCGGCATCTAACCGTCGCGCTTCGCCACGAGGCATCAACCGTTCAGGCGGTGGTCTGCGGACCGCAGGTGCGAATCCGTGCGCTGTCGCCGGAGACATCGGTGGTGGTCAGGCCGCCACCGTGGGTCGATCATGAACGGTGATCGGATCCGGGCACCGGCGGTGGGGAGAGGGAAAGCCGGCGCGGGGCGGCGGCGGGCGCGCCGGCGACAGAGATGTCGACGGCAGACGTGCCGGCGGCGGGCGTGCCCCGATCGGTGGCGGCTACCGTCGGAGCCAGCCGCCTGATCCGAGGGGATACGAATGCTTCTTCGTGACGTCGACGCCGGTGACGTCGACGCGTACCGCCGGATGCGCTGCGATCCGGTGATGATGGCCGACCTCGGCGGGCCGATGCCACCGGAGTCCGTGCCGGGCCAGCTCCGGCACGACATCGACCTGGTGGCGCGGGGTGCCGGGCTGATCAGGATGATCGTGCCCGACCCGGCCGAACCGGCGACGGTGGCCGGCACGGTGACCCTCGTGCGGCACGAGATCGACGGCGAGCCCGGAGGCGAGATCGGCTGGATGGTGCTGCCGGAGCACCAGGGTCGGGGAGTGGCCAAGCGGGCGGTCCGGCTGCTGCTCGACGAGGTCCGCGACGACGGGCGCTGGTCGCGGGTGCACGCCTTTCCCGGGGTCGGCAACGGGCCCTCGAACGGCATCTGCCGGTCGCTCGGTTTCGTTCTCCTCGGGGAACGCGAGACTCCGTTCCGGGGCCGGGTCTTCCGTACCAGGCACTGGGCGATCGACCTCTGAGCAGGTGATCGGTCCCGGTCAGGGCGATGCCGCCCGGCGGGTTCGCGGAGCGTTCACCTGGGAGTCCTGGTTGTGGGAATACCGCGTCTGTCTATATACATGACGGACGATAGTTCGCCGACCGGACGGAGCACCATGAACCGTACGCTGCGCGTGGCCGCGACCACCCTCGCCACCACCCTCGCCGCCACCGTCGGACTGGCCAACCCCGCCTGGGCCGCCAGCTACTCCGCCCCACTGCGGACCGCGGTCGCGGCCCTGCCGGTGGCCACCGAGGTACGCACCGGCTACAGCCGGGACCTCTTCCCGCACTGGATCGACGCCGACGGGGACCGCTGCAACACCCGCAACGAGGTGCTGCTCGCCGAGGCCGTCACCGCGCCGACGATCACCGGCACCTGCACCCTCTCCGGCGGGCGCTGGTACTCCTACTACGACAACGCCTACTGGACGGCGACGGGGGACGTCGACATCGACCACATGGTCCCGCTCGCCGAGGCCTGGGACTCCGGCGCCCGCAACTGGTCCACCAGCCGCCGCCAGGCGTACGCCAACGACCTGGGCGACTCCCGCCCGTTGATCGCCGTGACCGACAACGTCAACCAGTCCAAGGGCGACCAGGACCCGGCCACCTGGATGCCGTCGTACAGCTCCGCCCGGTGCCGCTACGTCAACGAGTGGGTGGCCACCAAGACCCGCTGGCGGCTCACCGTCGACACGGCCGAGAAGAACGCCCTGACCAGCCTGGCCAACTCCTGCTCCAACGTCACCATCTCGGTCACGTACGCGTACTGACCCGTCATGTCGCCGACCAGTCAGCCACGGCTTCACCGGCAGACTGGTCGGGTGGGCGAAAGCTGCCGGCGGTGGCCCGGAACCTGTTGCGGCTGCGGAATGCCTTGACCTTGCTACCTCTGGTCGGGGTGGCCGGATTCGAACCGACGACCTCCTCGTCCCGAACTGGCGGCGAGCGGGTCGGATCGGGTGTCGTCCGAGGTCATTCGGCCTGCTGCGGCTCGTCTCGCTCGGGTGCGGCACAGGGCGATCTCGTACGTCGACAGGGCCTCCCCAATCCGCTCGACCCCTCGGCCCGCTCGGTCACCGCGGCGGGTTGCGCGTCCCGGCCGCGTGCAACACCGCCGTATCGATGCGCAGGACGACGGCGATGTCCTGGAGCATGGACACCTTGTCGAGGGACCGGACACCCCGCTCGACCTTGTCCACCCAGCTCTTGGACTTGCCGAGCCGGTCGGCGAACACCTGCTGGGACAGCTTCCGTCGCCCCCGCCAGTACGCCACCCGCCGACCGACCGGCAGGAGGTCACTGCTGTCCCGTCGAGCAGCCGGCCCACATACGCCAAGTGCTTCCGCACCATCGGAAGCAGGTCCACCGGCCGGGTGGTCGCGTACGCGCTGGCCAGGTCGTCGACGCTCGCCTCGATCCGGATAAGCGTCTCGGCGCTCACATCGCTGACACGCACCCGAGCAAGCAGATCGTCGGCTTCAGCGTCATGGTCGACAGGCTGACCAACGAGCCGTGCGAGCGCACCGCCAGCCTGAAGAACCTCATCAAGATGCCGGGCCGTTTCGGGCGTCGGAGCCTTGGCACCGGTCTCCAGATCATACAGGTGACTCTTCCCCCTAGAGCGGTTTGCGGCGCCCGCAGGTGATGGGCCGGCCTTGTCACCCGGTCGCGCCCGTCCGCAACACTCAACGCATGTCTCCTCTGGAATGGCGCCTCACGCTCTACCTCCTCGCAACGTTGCTTTTCAACGGCATACCGATCGCAGCTCTCCTCCTGGAGGTCGGCTGGAGCGCGGCGTTCCTGCCACTTATGGGTACCATCTGCGCAATTCAATACGGACGCAGTCTGCCTCGAAGAGGTGGGACGCCGTGAGATATCACCCTGCGATACCTGTGCTGTAGGAACGGTCCTCCGGTGTCCACGCTCGTCCGCTGGCATCCGCTCCGATCGTCACTCAGTTAGTCACTCAGGTCCTGCCACTCGCGCTGTTGCCGAGTACGTGCCGTCACTCGCCGCAATCAGACCGTCGTACGAATGGGGCCAACCGCTCCCCCTCCTTGAGGTCCTCCCGCCAGTAGCGGTAGACGAGACCTGTCACGATCCCGACAGAGGCCGCCGCAACAACACAGGGGACGACCCCGCCACCGCCCTCGGCGTCAACGTCAAACGCCACAACCACAGGCGGCTCTTCACCGACGTAGCGGCGTACGGTCTCACGCTCGCCAGACGTGGGCTCCCGAAACCGGGGATCAGAAAAGCGGGTCGGGCAGGCCCCTCGCAGACCTCGAAAGCGTGTGAGGGTTTACGCCCTCCGAGGGTTCAAATCCCTTCGCCACCGCTCGTGAACAGCGAGAACGCCCGGTCGATCCGCAAGGATCGGCCGGGCTTCCGCGTTCCACAGGGCCTGTGCGAGTGGGGCCGGCCCCGCAGGGCCGGCCCCACCTCGACTCAGGTGACGGGGGCGCTGGCGTCCTGGTGGGTGAGCCGGTACGCGGCGTCGACCGCGTCCGTCTCCAGCAGCACGGTGACCGGGCCCTCGGGAAGGGTGCAGGTGATCGTCCGCCCGACGGCGTATCCGGTCGGACCGCAGTATCGGGTTCCGCTGCTGTCGAGAACCGACAGGCGTGCGTCCCCGTCGCCTGAGGTCCTCGTCCAGGTGAAGGTCTCCCGGGCGGCGTGCTGGTCGGCCGGGACCGAGTAGCAGACCACGAAGCGTCCCGCGCCGGTGGTGGCCGTCGCCCCCGCCGCGTCCCGCGACAGCGCGGGGCAGGCCGGCGGGCCGCCGACCCGGGTGAAGGCCAGCGAGTACGTGCCGGTGGGGCTGCCGGAAGGGCTGCTCAGCACCGCGTAGAACGGGGCTTCGCCGGCCAGTTCGCAGCTGTACTGGACCAGGGAGGAGTAGTCGCACAGGTATGCGCCGGTGGCATCAACGACCGCGACCTCCGGCCGCCCCGCGCCGGTGGCGTCGCCGGGCAGCGACTGGACGACCCGGGAGCCGGCCGGGCTGGCCAGCTGGAGGCAGTCGTGCTCTCCGGCGGCCAGGAACGCCCCCTGGTGCGGTGCGTCGAGCCAGCCGGCGTCCGAGACGGCCGGGCAGCCCGAGGGGGTCCAGGGCAGAAGCGCCACGGCGTACGGAACGTCGGTGTCGATCACCTGGCTGGTCCCGTTGCCACCCAGCACCAGCGTGTACCTGCCGGCGGCGGGGATCTCACAGCGGCCGCTGCCGCAGACGCCTAGGCCCGCCTGGTCGTACACCCGGCCGTACATCTCATGGTTGGTGGCCGAGACTGCCTTGACCCGGTAGGCGCCGGCGGTCGGGATGTCCAGGGTGCGGCAGCGGATGCCGTCCGGGGCCCCGGACGGCGCCGTGCCGTACGCCCCGGGCGCGACGGTCGGGCAGCCCTCCGCCTCGGACAGGCGGCGCACCTGCATCCTGTACGTCAGGTCCTGGCTGCCGGTGTCCCAGTTCCACAGGAACGAGACGACCCGGTAGGTGCCGGTGGCGGGCAGCACGCACCCGTCGTGCTCCGACCATTCGGTGCACAACCGGGCGCCGGTGTCGTCGACCAACCACGCCCAGGCCTCGTTGTAGACGACCGGGGTGGTGTAGAGAAGGATCCGATCGCCGGCCTCGCCGTCGAACGGCTGGCAGTTGGTCTGCACCGGCGAGGTCTGGTGCACCAGCAGCGCCGGCTGGTCCCACGAGGTGCCGGTCGCCGCGGCGCACCCGTCGGCGCGGTGCAGTGCGGTCAGGGCGACCTCGTAGTCGACCCCGGTGCGGGAGTCGTTCTGATTCCGGACCAGCAGGGTGTAGGACCCGGCTGCGGGCAGGGCGCAGTAGCGCTGTGAGGAGTACTCGTCGCAGATCAGCTGGCCGGCGGCGTCGTACATCGTCCACCACAGGTACTGGTCCTGGAACCGGTTGAACCGGACCAGGATCGCCCCGGCCTCGTTGGCGGTGAGCGAGTGGCAGCCCACCTCGTCGTACTGGGGCAGGGAGCCCTGACCGACCGCCGCGCCGGGGTCGCCGAACGGGGCCAGCGGCACGGCCGGGCAGCCGGCCGCCTGCGAGATGCGCGGCATCCTGAGCCTGTAGGCCGTCTCGTTCCCGTAGGTCTCCTGGAGGAAGAGCCGGTAGGGTCCCGGCTGGCTTAGCGTGCACTCGGTGAGGTATCGGACCGGGCAACCCGCCGGCTCGTACTGGCCGTCCAGGATGCTGCCCTGCACGTCACCCGCGCCGCCCGGATCCGCTAGGAGCAGCTTGCTGCCGACGGGCTGGTTGAACTGGTAGCAGCGGGCGGCCAGTCCGGCCGGCAGGGTGCCACTGACACCCGCCGAGGCGAACGAGAAGAAGGACTCCGGCAGGGTGGCACACGTTGACGGCTTCCGCATCGACTCCGCGGAGAGGGTGTAGGACCCCTCCCCGGTGCCGTAGTCGGTCGTCACCCTGAGGGTGTAGGTGCCGGCTGGGCCGAGTCGGCACTCGTTGAGGTAGGAGCCGACGTAGCAGAGGACCTCGCCGATCCCGTTGGTCACCCGGGCGCCGACACCGGTGCCCGACACCTTGTTGAGCCGGATGTACAGGGTGTCCGAGGCGACGGTGGTGGTTACCGTCCAGACGTTCTCGGCCCCGCCCACGATGGACGGGCAGGTGCGCACCGCACCGAAGGTCAGCTTGCCGGTGCAGCGGGCGACCCTGCCGGGCAGCTTCTTCGGGGTCCGCGGGACGGCGGCGGTCCGCGTCGGGCGCTGCTTCCGCGTCGCCCCGGTTGCCGCGCTGCTGGCCGGGGCGGAGGGCGCCGGTGCGGCCGAGGCGGACGGTGCGGACGGGGCGGACGGGGCGGACGGTGCGGACGGTGCGGACGGGGCGGACGGTGCGGACGCGGCGGACGGTGCGGACGCGGCGGACGGTGCGGACGGGGCGGTGGCCGGCCCGGGGCTCGGATCCGCCGCGAGCGCGGCGGACGGCCCCACCAGGACGGTGGACACCACCATGGCGGCCGCCGCGACCAGCGCGAGCGGCGGGAAGACTCGGTTGGCCCGGTGTGGCGGGCGGGTGGACAGGGTTCTTCTCACATCAACTCCCCGTGACGTGCCGTGCCCATGCACGGCGGGGAGATGGTTCCACGGTGGTCAATTCCTGGCAATCGGCATTCTGTCCGACGTCGCGTTTTGTCAGCAGGGGCCGTGGCCCTCGGCGAAGAGGCGGCGGGCCCAGTCGGCGTACCCCGCGATGATCTTTCGGACCGTGCGGCCGTCGTGCAGGAAGAGGTACGCGCGGTCGCTGCGGCGGGCCCGGAGTGGATCTTCCCGTTCACGGGGTTGCAACCGCCCAGTTCCGCAGGCTGGTCCGGCTGGTCGCCGATCGGGTGTTGCTGGTCGTGACCTACTGGCGGACGAACCTGACGATGAGGCAGATCGGCCCGCTGTTCGGGGTGTCGCACTCCGCCGCCCACCGGGTCATCGACACCCTCGCACGTCTGCTCGCCCTGACTCCAGTGCGTTGCGTGTGCGACAGTGGTTCATGCCGTTGAGCACGTATCACCTCAGAACTTCGATCGCCGTGTCCGACATACAACGGGCGGTCGCGTTCTACGAAGGCCAACTGGGCCTACAGGCGCTGCAGTCGGGCCCCAGCGCTAACATCGCCGATGGCAGCCGCGTCTATGGTTCTGGCGGCGTGGCGGCACTGAACGTGTACCAGTCGGTTACTGCTGGAAAGAGCCCGGCGACACTGGCGACATGGTACGTCGACGACATCGACCAGATCGTTGACGAACTCGTCTCGTCCGGCGTCGAGTTCATCCGATACGACCAGTTCGAACATGACGCCAAGGGAATCACCGCTCGAGCCGGCGGTGGACGTATCGCGTGGTTCCAGGATCCGGACGGCAACACCTTCGCCCTCGAATCCGACGTCTGACGGCCGGGCGTCCACCCTCTCCTGACCGGCTGGGGCCCGACGCCGATACCCACCAAGCCGGTACGGTGACCAGACCCTGCGCTGCGGTTCCCGTCAAGGGTGTCCCCTCCTCGCATCGGCTGGCAGTTGCAGCGGGTCGGCGGTCAGTTGCTGCACCGCGAGACCAAGACGCAGACCTCGGACACCACGCTCCCACTGCCGGACATCTGCGCGGCGACGCTCGACCTTCGCCAGCAGGCGAGGAAGAACGACCGCGATCAGGCGGGCATCGCCTGGCAGGGCTCGCGACTGCTGTTCACCACCCGCTACGGAACCCCCGTGGAGCCGCGCAACTTCAACCGCTCCTGGGACGCCCGCTGCGCCCGAGCCGGAGTCCGCAAGATCACCGTGCACGACGCCCGGCGTACCTGCGCGACCCTGCTCGTCGACCTGAACGTGCACCCGCGCGTCATCATGCAGGTGCTCCGGCACGCCGAGGTGTCGGTGACGATGGAGATCTACTCCCAGGCGTCCTCGGACGCCACTCGGGACGCGCTCAAGCGGCTGGGCGAGAGCCTGCGATAGCCGCTGCTGTACTCAACTGCTGTACGGAAACACTAGAGGGCACATCCATCGATCGAATGTGCCCTCTGACCTCTGTCGGGGTGGCCGGATTCGAACCGACGACCTCTTCGTCCCGAACGAAGCGCGCTACCAAGCTGCGCCACACCCCGAGGCGTGCGGACAAATACTAGCCCACCCGGTGCGATGGTCAAACTCGGTACCCCCTTCGCAGCTCGCCACCCCGACGCCCTCGGGCTGTCCCGGGGTCGATGTCGCAGCCGACTCAGCTCCAAAGGCGCGCGACCAGCCCTGCCGCCCCGTCGGGCCCGCGGCACAGGGCGGCGGATGCGCCCCGGCGAACCCGTCGCCCGAGCCTGACCGCCCGCCGGGGGTCGGGGGGCGTGCCCCGGGCCGGCCGGCGGTAGCGCACGCGGACAGCGCCAAAGCGGCGCAGGTCACACCCGGACCGGCCGACCCGAACCAGTCGACCCGAGCCGGGCCGAGCGAGCCGAGCCGAGCCGAATCGGGCTGAGCTGGGCCGAGCCGAACCGGGCCGAGCCGAACCGGGCCGGGCCGTGGGTCAGCGCGGGATCAGGGTGAGGATGCTCGCCTCCGGGCGGCAGGCGAACCGGACCGGGGCGGTCGGGTGGGTGCCCAGGCCGGCGGAGACGTGCAGCCAGGAGTCGGAGCCGGGCCAGCGGTGCAGGCCCTTCGCCATCGACCGGGGCAGCCCGCAGTTGGTCACCAGCGCCCCGTAGCCGGGCACGCAGACCTGGCCGCCGTGGGTGTGGCCGGCGAGCAGCAGGCCGAAGCCGTCCTCGGCCATCCGGTCGAGCACGGCCGGCTCGGGGGAGTGGGCCAGGGCGATCGACAGGTCCGCCGAGGCGGAGACGGGGCCGGCGACGGCGGGGTAGTCGTCCCGCGCCACGTGCGGGTCGTCGACCCCGACCAGCTCGATCAGCCGGCCGCCCGCCTTGAGCGTCGTCCGGGCGTTGTTCAGGTCCGCCCAGCCGGCCCCGGTGAGGACGTCGCGCAGTTCCTCGTACGGCAGCTCGACGCCCTCGGTGTACTCCCGGTCGGGAAGGAGGTAGCTGAACGGGTTCTTCAGCACCGGCCCGGTGTAGTCGTTCGAGCCGAAGACGAACGCGCCGGGCAGGTCCAGCAGCGGGTGCAGGGCACGCAGCACGCCGGGCACCGCGCCCGGGTCGGCCATGTTGTCCCCGGTGACCACGACCAGGTCCGGGTCCAGCGCCGCGAGCGACGCCACCCACTCCTGCTTGCGTCGCTGCTCCGGCATCATGTGCAGGTCCGACAGGTGCAGCACCCGCAGCGGTTCGGTGTCGGCCGGCAGCACCGGCACGTCGAACCGACGCAGGGTGAACATGTTGCGCTCGACGAGTGACGCGTACGCCAGGGTTGCCGCTCCGGCGGCGGCGGTCCCGAGGGCGAGCCGGAATAGTGTGCGCTTTCGCATGCCAACCAGGGTAGTTTCACCGTTCATGAGCACGCTGAAGGACCGCCTCACCGCCGACATGCGCGCCGCACTCAAGGCCCGCGACGAGCTGACCACCTCCACCCTGCGGATGGCGCTGGCCGCCGTCGGCACGGCCGAGGTCGCCGGCAAGGCCAAGCGCGAGCTCACCGACGACGAGGTGCTCGCGGTGCTGACCAAGGAGGCGAAGAAGCGGCGGGAGGCAGCCACCGCCTTCGCCGACGCCGGTCGCGCCGAGCAGGCCGCGAAGGAGACCGCCGAGGGCGAGGTGCTGGACGGCTACCTGCCCAAGCAGCTCTCCGACGACGAGCTGGCCGAGCTGGTCGCGGGGGCGCTCGCCGCCGGCGGGTTCAGCGGGAAAGCGCAGATGGGCCTGGCCATGAAGGCGGCCCAAGCCGCGGTGGCCGGACGGGCCGAGGGGGGCCGGGTGGCCGCCGAGGTACGCGGACAGCTGGGCCTCTGACGCCGGGCGGGATGGCCGACCGGACGCACCCGCGAGCCCGGCTGCGTCGACGCCTGGCGCGCCTTGCCGTCGCAGGCGTCGTCGCGCTGCTTCTCGTCAGTGCCCCGTGGGCGTGGACGCAGATCGCCGCACGCGGCCACCTGTACGCGGAGTCCGGCGCGCCGGTTGCGGACGTCGTCATCGTCCTGGGCACTGAGGTGGCGGCGGACCGCAGCCAACCGGGGGACCGGCTCGCCGGCCGACTGGAAACCGCTGCGGCGCTCGTGCACGACCGGCGTGCCCGGGTGATCCTCGTGTCCGGGGACGGCGGCGGCGCGTCTGGCGACGAGCCAACCGTGATGACGTCGTACCTGACGGGGCTCGGCGTCGATCCGCGGCGCGTGGTGGCTGACCCGTTCGGCCTGGACACGTACGACAGCTGCGCCCGGGCCCGTGAGGTGTACGGGGTCACTCGGGCCCTGATCGTGACGCAGTCGTACCACCTGTCGCGGGCAGTGACGCTGTGCCGACGCCTCGGCCTCGACGTCGACGGGGTGGCCGCCCGCTGTGCCGGCTGCGCTGCCACTCTGCTCGCCGAGAAGGCGATTCGCGACTACTTCGCCAGCGGGAAGGCGGCGTGGGACGCTGTACGGCGCAGGCCGCCAGCGGTCCGCTCGCCCGCAGACCCTGCTGTCCAGGACGCGCTACGGGGTAGCTGAGCCCGTCCGGGTCGCACTGGTCGGGACTGCCGTGGTTGCGCTTCTGCTGTGTGCTGTCCCGGTTGCGGTGATCCAGTTCATGGTCAGTGACGGAACGGAACGGGCGGGCACCCCCGAAGGGGTGCCCGCCCGTTCCGTCGTGGCCTAGGGCCGGTGGGTCAGCCAGGGCGACCCGGGCGGCCACCCTGGCCGGGCCCGTTGCCGGTGCCGTCGTTGTTCGGCGGGGTGACCGGTTTGCTGCTGCCGCTGCTGACCTCGATGGTCACCACTCCGCCCTTGATGGTGCGGCCGTTCGGGCTGGTGCCGGCGGCCTTGCCGGCCGCGCAGCTCGACGCCACCCGGCTGGAGGAGACCACCACGTCGAAGCCGGCGCCCTTGAGCCGGTTCTTGGCGGTTTCGAGGTCCTGACACTTCACGTCGGGGATCGAGCGCTGGTCACCCTCCATGATCTTGCCGCTGGGCGGGGTGAACTCGATGCCCTTCTTGCCCTTCATGGCGTCGCGCAGCGTCTCGAACACCGGCGGGTTGATGCCCGTCGGTTCGTTGTGACCCATCTTCTGGTTGGTCTGCGGCCAGTCCGGGTCGGCCTGGATGCCGGCGACCGCGTACTGCTTGGTCATCGCGACCAGGGAGGACGTCTTCTCCGAGTCGGTGGTGCCGGACTTGCCGGCCACCGGCTTGCCGACGATGCCACGCACGTTCGGCGCGGTCGCGCCGGTGCACTTGGAGGTCGACGAGCGGTCGCCGACCGGGCAGCGGGCCGCGTCCACGGCGGCCCGGGCGACCTCGGTGCTGATCCGCTGCTCACAGCGCGGGTTGGCGATGTCCAGCTTCTTGCCGTCCGGGCCCTTGATCTCCTGCACCGGGATCGGCTCGCAGTACTTGCCGTCGGCGGCCAGGGTCGCGTACGCGTTGGCCAGGTCCAGCGGCGTGGTGGCCGAGACGCCCAGGGTGAACGCGCCCCACTGGTGCGCGGCCTCCTTGTTGTTGGCGAAGTTGGCGTCCTCGGCCGAGCGGAACTGGATGCCCATCTTCTGCGCCGCCTTGATCACGTTCTCCGAGCCGACCTGCTGCTGGAGCGGGACGAAGAAGGTGTTCACCGATCGGCCGAACGCGCTCCACATGTTGTGCACGCCGGCCATCGACTCCACGGAGTTGGTGGGGCAGTAGAAGTGTGTGCCCGGGCAGGCCGCGTTGCTGCTGCTGTCGATGATGTATTCGGACTTGAACTGCTTCGGCGAGTTGATCGTGTAGCTGAGCGGGATGCCCTTCTCCAGGGCGGCGACGATCGTGAAGATCTTGAACGTCGAGCCGGCCTGGTATCCCTTGATGTCGCCACCGCCGGTGAGCAGCGGGTTCACCGTGTTGGGGTAGTTGCCCCGGATCTTCTTCTTGGCCTTCGCCGGGTCGCTGTTGATCTTGTTCTGCGGCTTCTTCGGGTCGTCGATCTTGAAGTTCCGGTTCACCGCGAGCGCCCGGACCCGCCCGGTGCCCGGCTCGATCACCGAGACCATCCGGGCCGCCTTGCTGTTGACCCCGAGGCCCTTGCGGACCGCCTTGTCGGCGCCGTTCTGCGCCTGCGCGTCGAGGCTGGTGACGATCGTGTAGCCGCCGCTCTTGAGCCGCCGCTCCCGGTCGTACGAGGTCGAGCCGAACGTCTCCTGCTGCATCCACCAGCGGTAGAAGTAGTCGCAGAAGAAGCCCCACTCCTTCTTGGTGGTGGCGACGCAGCCGTTCGGGGTCTTCTTGTCCTTGACCACCATCTTGGTGGCCTTGGCGGCCTCGCCCTCCTCCTTGGTGATGGCGCCGATGTCGACCATGTTCCCGATGATGTAGTCGCGTCGGGCGAGGGCCAGCGGGTATCCGGCCTTGGTGGTCGGGTCGTTGGTGGTCGGAGCCTTCACCATGCCGGCCAGCATGGCCGCCTCTTCGATCTTGAGCTTGCTCGGCGGCTTGCCGAAGTAGACCTGGCTGGCGGCGTAGACCCCGTACGCGCCGTTGCCGAAGGAGGCGAGGTTCAGGTAGCGGGTGAGGATCTCGTCCTTGGAGAACTCCTTGTCGACCTGGAGGGCCAGCCGCATCTCGCGCAGCTTGCGGGCGCTGGTGTCCTCGGTCGCGGCGACCACGTCGGCCGGGTGGGTGGCCGAGTACGCGATGGCCAGCCGGACGTACTGCATCGTCAGGGTCGACGCGCCCTGCTGGGAGTTGGCGCCGGACTGGTTGTTGACGAACGCGCGGGCGATGCCGTTGAGGTCGACGCCGTTGTGCTTGTAGAACTCGTGGTCCTCGGCGGCGATGATCGCCTTCTGCATGAACGGCGAGATGTCGGCGAGTTTCACGTCGCGCCGGTTCTCGTCGTACATGGTCGCCAGCGGTGTCTTGCCGTCGGAGGCGAGCAGGTAGCTGATCTGCGGGGCCCGGCCCACCGTCAGCTCCTTGGGCAGGGCTCCGAAGGTCTCCGCGCCGGCCTTGGCGGCCAGCCCGGACATCGCCACCGCGGGGAAGGCCGCCGCCGCGACCACCACGCCGGCCAGCAGGCCACAGATGAGTAGCGATGCGGCGTTGGTCAGCACATTGTGGTCACGTTTCCGCATCCAGGTCACCTCGACAGAGTACGCGAGTAGGGAATGAGGGGCGCTGGGGCGTCTTTCTCCCATTTCCTGCGCGCGCCGACCTCGTTGTGCTAAACGCACGAACCCTGGTGTGAGGTTGCGTGGATCCGGCGACGAGTCTTCACCGATCGGAGGAGCGACGCGGCGTTTTCACGTACTCCGGCCGGGTAGACGGGGGCCGAAGGCCCGGGAAGCCGGGAGTGTCCGTAATGATGGTTTTTGCCGACAACGTTGCGTAATCAGTCGACTACGGAGCATGATGATGGCGGTGACCGAGCCACGTGCCGTCCGCGCCGCCCGGGGGGTCGGGCGGACGGCAGGGGATTCGACGGCTGGTCGCGCGACGTCGGTAGGTACTGCAAGGGGGGACGTGTACACATGGGCATGATCACTGACTGGCCGTCGCTGGCGGCGTGTCAGAACGGGGACCCGGACGCACTGTTCGTACAGGGCGCTGAACAGAACGTGGCGAAGCGGATCTGCCGGAGCTGCCCAGTTCGGTACGAGTGCCTGGCCGACGCGCTCGACAACCGGATCGAGTTCGGGGTGTGGGGTGGCATGACCGAGCGGGAACGCCGGGCCCTGCTGCGCCGGCACCCCCAGGTCGCGAGCTGGCGGAAGATGTTCGAGGCGGCCATGAAGAAGAACGCCAAGGACAAGTCCGGCAAGGACAATCCCGGCAAGGACAATCCCGGCAAGGACAAGGTCCTGGTCACGGCCGGTTGACGCCGGTCACGGCCGGCTGATCGCCGCGCCGATCGTCCGCAGCCCGTCGATGTCGTGCACGTCGGCGGGCTGCGCCGTCACCGACACCGCCGGCACCTGCGGGAACGCCTCGCTGAACCGGGCCGCCACCTGCTTCTCGCGGTGCGCCTGCTGGGCCAGCGCGGCGTGGGCCCGCAACACGTCGACGGCCCCGGAGTGCCCCCCGGCCTCGGCCAGCCGGTCGGCGGCGGCCAGGCTGGTCGCCGCGTCCAGGGAGTCGACCGCCGACCGGTGCACCCGGTTGAGCACCAGGCCGGCCAGCGGCATCCGCTCCTCGCCCAGCCGCCCGGCGAAGTACGCCGCTTCCCGGACCGCGTCCGGCTCCGGGGTCGCGACCAGCAGGAACGCCGTCTCCCGCGCCTGCAGGATCCGGTACGTCTGCTCGGCCCGCTGCCGGAAGCCGCCGAACATCGAGTCCAGCGCGGCCACGAAGCCGGACAGGTCGGTGAGCAGTTGGGCGCCGAGCACCTTCTGCACCACCTTCGAGAACATGCCGAAGCTCGCGGTGACGAGGCTGAACATGCTCCGCCCCCCGCTGCGGGCCGGCGCCAGCAGCAGCCGCAGCATCCGCCCGTCGAGGAAGCGGGACAGCCGGGCCGGCGCGTCCAGGAAGTCCAGCGCCGAGCGGGACGGCGGGGTGTCCACCACGATCAGGTCCCACTCGCCCCGGGCGTGCAGCTGGCCGAGCTTCTCCATCGCCATGTACTCCTGCGTGCCGGCGAACGTGGAGCTCATGGCCTGGTAGAAGGGGTTGGCGAAGATATCCGCCGCCTTCGCCGGGTCGGTGTGCTGGAGCACCACGTCGTCGAAGGTCCGCTTCATGTCGAGCATCATGGCGTGCAGCTCGCCCCCGCTGGCCTCGACGTCGATGCCCTTGACCTGGCGGGGCGTGTTGTCCAGCTCGGTCAGGCCGAGCGACTGGGCCAGCCGGCGGGCCGGGTCGATGGTGAGCACCACCGTACGCCGTCCGTGCTGCTCGGCGGCCCGCAGCGCGAGCGCGGCGGCGGTAGTCGTCTTGCCCACCCCGCCCGCCCCGCAGCACACCACGATCCGCACGCCGGGGTCGGCGAGGATCTGGTCGACGTCCAGCTGCGGCGCCGCGTCTTCGGAAGGCACCAATCGAGCGTATCGGGCTCCGGGGAATCTCCGCGCCGTGCCGGCTGCAGTGTGCGTCACTCCGCCCGGACGAGCGCCCGGGCCAGCGTCTCGAGGCCCGCCCGGTCGACCCCGTCGGGCAGCAGCGGCAGCTCGGTCAGGGGGAGCCCCAGCTCGACCAGTTCGGCGCGGAGCGAGTCCTCCAGCTCCCGGCGGATCAGCTGGTCGCGTGCCTCGGCGGCGAGCCCGGCGACGGTGTTCCGGTCGGCCGGCAGCCCGGCGGCGACCAGCCCGCGCTTCAGCTCCGCCGCGCTCACCGCCCGGCCCGCGGGGCGCGGCGGCCGGGCCGCGTTGACGACCACCCGGCCCACCGGGAAGCCGAGCTGGGTCAGCTCGGCGATCGCGTCGACGGTCTCCTGGACCGGCATCTCCTCCAGGAGCGTCACCACGTGCACCGCGGTCATCGGGGAGCGCAGCAGCGCGGCGACCCCCTCGCTCTGGGTCTTGATCGGGCCGACCTTGGCCAGCCGGGCCGTCTCCGCCGTCACGTTGAGGAACCGGCCGATCCGCCCGGTCGGCGGCGCGTCCAGCACCACCGCGTCGTACGCCCGGCGCTGGCCGACGGTGCGGGTGGTGGCCTCCTTGACCTTGCCGGTCAGCAGCACGTCGCGCAGGCCGGGGGCGATGGTGGTGGCGAAGTCGATCGCGCCGAACTTGCGCAGCGCCCGGCCGGCGGCGCCGAGCTTGTAGAACATGTCGAGGTACTCCAGCAGGGCCTCTTCGGCGTCCACCGTCAGGGCCCACACCTCGCCGCCGCCGGGGGCGTCGGTCAGGCGTCGCTCGGCGTACGGCAGCGGGTCGACGCCGAAGAGCTGGGCGATGCCCTGCCGCCCCTCGACCTCCACCAGCAGGGTGCGCCGGCCCTCGGTGGCCAGCGCCATGGCCAGCGCCGCCGCCACGCTGGTCTTTCCGGTGCCGCCCTTGCCGGTCACCACGTGGAGGCGCGCCGGCCACTCGGCACCGGTCGGATCGGCCCGCCCTTCAGCTGCTCGCACCCGTCGAGCCTATCCACCCGGCGGCCCGGGTGACGGCGGCCGGCCCCGGCGCTCCGGGGCCGGCCGCCGCCGAGCGGTCAGGCGATCTCGCAGACCCACCAGCCGGTCTTCTGTACGACCGTGAAGCGGAGATCCTGGTCGGCGACCTTCTCGTCGGACGTGGTCATGGTGACCTTGGTGCTGACCGTGGCCCGGTCGCCGGTCCGGTTGTCCACCTTCGGGCTGGGCCAGGAGAACCGGGGGCTCTTGTGCTGCTCGACGTACCCGCGCACCTCCGCCACCTTCGCGGCGATCTTCTTCTCGTCCCGTGACGCGGCGCAGACGTGGCTGGCGGCCTTCTTCGCGTCCCGCTCGCGGTAGACGGCGGTGAGGAAGGCGTCCACCGCCTCGGCCGGCTCCTTCGCGCCCTCGCCGCTCTCGACGTTGCGCAGGGTGAGGAACGCGGCGGTTCCCCCGCCGCCGCACAGCAGCAGCGCCAGGGCGGCCACGATCGAGACGATCAGCACGACGCGCCGCTTCTTCGGCGCTACCGGGGCCGGGGCGGGGTACGGCGGGTAGCCCGGTGGGGGCGGCGCGATCGCGCCCGACGCGGGGCTTCCCGGGCCGCCGGGCGCGGTGAACTGGGCCGGACCGCCGAACTGGGCCGGACCGCCGAACTGGGCCGGACCGCCGAACTGGCCGGGTGTGGTGCCGGGCGGGACCTGGCCAGGCAGGAACTGCTGGGGCGGGACCTGGCCGGGCGGGTACTGGCCGGGCGTGGCCTGCTGAGGCGGGGCCTGCTGAGGCGGGGCCTGGTCAGGTGGGGCCTGCTGGGGTGGAGCCTGGTCAGGTGG
The DNA here is from genome assembly GCF_045040215.1 of Micromonospora sp. NBC_01412. NCBI lineage: Bacteria > Bacillati > Actinomycetota > Actinomycetes > Micromonosporales > Micromonosporaceae > Micromonospora > Micromonospora sp. NBC_01412. Next base: position 2,703,970 of record NZ_CP109528.1, on the reverse strand, counting down.
GGCCTGGCCGGGCGGGCCGGGGACGCGGTCGCCGGAGGGCGGACCGCTCGGCGTGCCGGTGGCGCCGCCGTCGGGCGGTTGGGTCATGTCGATCCCCCGGGGTGCGGCCCGTCGGCGTCGCGCAGACGCGAGGGCTGGTCGAACGAAGGTGGACGGGCCGTGCACGTCCGTCCGACGGAAGGGTAGCGGTGAACGGCGCGGCGGGTGGGTCCCCGGGCCGGACGGGTCGATGGGGCGATCCGCCGATCATGCAGTGCCGATCCCCGCCATCCGGTACCGGACCCTCGATCTGTCGCATATGTGACTTGAGGTGATCGGGCATGCGCGTCTCGTTGTTCCTGTCGGGAATCGGTCCTACGTTCGTGCCGGCGCGGGGGACGGATCGGTGGATGGTCCGAGCCAAATGGTTACGACTTGATCAGGCGCGAGGCCCGGAGGCAGTACATGCGCGACACCGAGAACATCTCCCGAGCCCAGTTCCCGTCCTGCGGCAGCGCCCGGCGGGGCGGGTCCGGTCCCGCGGGCGAGGAGGGGCCGGTCACGGGCCTGCCGTTCAACGAGCGGTCCTACCGTCGGCTCACCGACCCGGGGGAGATGCTGCGGACCCTGAGCCTCCCGGCCGAGCGCTCCCGGGACGAGGAGGAGACCGGGTACGTCATCCACCTGCCGATCCGGGTGGCCGACCTGGCGTCGGCGGCCGCGCTGGCCGGCAAGGTCGCGATCTCGCTGGGCTTCCTGCCCGAGCTGGACGCCGGCGAGACCACGGTGTCCACCGCCGACGACCAGAACAACCGGCACCGGGTCTTCTGCGACCTCCTGCTGCCCGACCGGTCCCGCTGCCCCCAGCGTTACGACCACGAGGAGCCCTGCGGCGAGCCGCCGACCGCCCCGGAGCAGCGTCCCGCGCCGCCCGGCGGCGCCGGATCGTAGGCTGGGGCGGAAACGTCACCGCCTGATAGGGAGCCCTGCTCAGATGCAGAAGTGGGAATACGCGACCGTGCCGCTGCTGGTCCACGCGACCAAGCAGATCCTCGACAACTGGGGTGAGGACGGTTGGGAACTCGTGTCCGTGGTCCCCGGCCCCAACCCGGAGCAGCTCGTCGCGTACCTCAAGCGCCCGAGGGCGTGAGCGGCGTGGGTAACGGACCACACGCGAAGCTCGCCGAGCTCGGGCTGGAGCTGCCCGAGGTGGTGCCCCCGGTGGCCAGCTACGTGCCGGCCGTCCAGTCCGGGCAGCACGTCTACGTCTCGGGGCAGCTCCCCATGGCGCAGGGCAAGCTGCTGGCCACCGGGAAGGTGGGCGCCGGGGTCTCCGCCGAGCAGGCCAAGGACCTGGCGCAGCGGTGCGCCCTGAACGCCCTCGCCGCCGTCGACGCGCTGGTCGGCCTAGAGAACGTCGTCAAGATTGTCAAGGTGGCCGGGTTCGTGGCGAGCGCCCCGGGCTTCACCGGCCAGCCGGGCGTGATCAACGGCGCGTCCGACCTGTTCGGCGCGGTCTTCGGCGAGGCCGGCCGGCACGCCCGCTCCGCGGTGGGCGTCGCCGAACTCCCCCTCGACGCCCCCGTCGAGGTCGAGCTGATCGTCGAGGTCGCCTGATCCCCGCCCTCCCCACGATCAGGCACCCGGGGCCCCGGCCAAAGCCGTGAACGGGCACAAATCCCAGGCCGTAGGTGCAGGATCGTGGGGAGCGGCGGGCGGGGTCGTACGATCGCTGACATGACGGGGCACATCACGGCGGCCGTGGGGGCGCTGGCGGGCGAGCTGCCCAGGTGGGTGACGCTGCTGCGCGCGCCGAACCCGGGGCCGATGACCCTCGACGGCACCAACACCTGGGTGCTGCGGTCCGGCCCCGGCGAGCCGGCCGTGGTGGTCGATCCCGGGCCGGCCGACGACGGGCACCTGAGCGCGATCGCGGCGCACGGCCCGATCGCCACCGTGCTGATCACCCACGGCCACCCGGACCACACCGAGGGCTCGCCCCGGCTGCGCGAGCTGCTCGGCGGCGTGCCCGTGCGAGCCGTCGACCCGGCGCACAGCCATGGCGGGCCGCCGCTCACCCCGGGCGGCGACCTCGACCAGGCTGGCCTGGTCATCCGGCCGCTCCCCGCGCCGGGCCACACCGCCGACTCGATCTGCTTCCTCGTGGAGCACGACGGCGAGCGGGTGGTGCTCACCGGCGACACCATCCTGGGCCGGGGCACCACCGTCGTGGCCCACCCGGACGGGCACCTCGGGGACTACCTGGCCAGCCTGGAGCTGCTGTCGACGTACCGGGGGGTGCCGGCGCTGCCGGGGCACGGCCCGGCGCTGGCCGACTGCGGGGTCGCGGCCGAGTTCTACCTCGCCCACCGCCGCGCCCGGCTCGACCAGGTCCGGCAGGCGGTCGACGAGGGTGCCAGCAGCGCGCCCGAGGTGGTGGCGCGGGTGTACGCCGACGTGGACCGCTCCCTGTGGTGGGCGGCCGAGTGGTCGGTCCGGGCCCAGCTGGAGTACCTGGGGGTCACCCCGGACGGGGTGGAGCGGCCGTGACCTGCCCGGTCTGCGGCACGCTGGCCGTCCCGGGGGCGCGGTTCTGCCACAACTGCGGGGTCGCCCTGCCGGCCGCCGCCGCCCTGCCGACCGCCGAGCGGCGGGTGGTCACCGTGCTCTTCGGCGACCTGTCCGACTTCACCTCCTGGTCGGAGGACCTGGACCCGGAACGGGTCGGCGCGGTCACCGACCGGGTGCTCGCCGCCCTCGCCGGGGCGGTGAAGACCTTCGGCGGGCACGTCGACAAGCTGACCGGCGACGGGATCATGGCGGTCTTCGGCGCCCCGGTCGCCCACGAGGACGACGCCGAGCGGGCCGTCCGCGCCGCCCTGTCCATGCAGCGGGCCGTGCGCCGGGTGCTCGACGACGAGCGGGGCGGCGGTGCGCCGCTCGGCCTGCGGGTCGGGCTGAACACCGGCGACGTGATCGCCGGCATCCAGGCGGCGATCGAGTACACGGTCATCGGCGACACGGTGAACACCGCCGCCCGACTGGCCGACGCCGCAGCCGTGGGCGCGGTCTACGCGGGCGCCCGCACCTCCGCCGCGACCCGGCACGTGGCGTCCTGGCGGACGCTGCGCCCGCTGCGGCTCAAGGGCAAGCGCGAGCCGGTCGAGGCGTACGAGCTGCTCGGCCTGCTCGACGCGCCGGGCACCCGGTCCGGCCTCGGCGACGAGGCGCCGTTCGTCGGCCGGGAGACCGAGGTCGGCCGGGTGGCCGGCCGGCTCGCCGAGGTGATCGACCGGGGCGAGCCCCGGGTGCTGCTGATGACCGCCGAGGCGGGGATCGGCAAGTCCCGGTTCTCCGCCGAGGTGGAACGCCTCGCCGCCGGCTACGACGTCGGCCCCGGCCGGTACGCCGCGCACACCGGCGCCCGGGTGTTCTCGGTGCGTTGCGCCGCGTTCGGCGAGCGCCGCCGGCTGGCGCCCCTGGCCGACCTGGTCCGGGCCGCCGTCGGCCTGCCCAACGACCAGGCCACCGCGCTGACCCGGCCGGCCGTGGAGGAGCGGCTGCGCCGGCTCGGCCACCGCCTCGGCCGGCTCCGCGACGACGTCGCCCCGGTCGCCGTCGACCAGTTCCTGGCCCTGCTCGGGTACGCCGACCTACCCGCCGGCAGCCCGACCGACCAGGGCGAGTGGGGTTCCGCCCAGCCGCCCGCCGACGCGGACGCCGTGCCCAACGCGGTGGCCGACCTGCTCAGCGCCCTGGCCGCCGAGGCGCCCCTGGTGGTGATCGTCGACGACCTGCACGACGCCACCGCCGAGACCATCCGGGCGCTCGGGCTGACCCTGTCCCGGATCACCGGCCCGGTGCTGGTGCTCCTGCTCGGCCGCCCCGAGCTGGTGCGTACCGCCGGGGCGCTGACCCGGGTGGCGGACGCCGAGGTCCACGCGCTGCCCCCGCTGCGTGGCGCCGACGCGGCCCGGCTGCTCACCAGCTACCTCGGCGGCGGGAAGCTGCCGCAGCCCGACGCCGACCGGCTGCTCATCACGGCCCAGGGCAACCCGTTCTACCTCGCCGAGCTGGTCACCCTGCTGATGGAGCGGGGCGCGCTGACCGCCGTGGCCGACCGGTCCGCCCCCGCCAACGCCGGCTGGCGGCTCGCGCCCGGCTCGCTCGGCAGCCGGCTGCTCTCCCGGGACCTGGCCGCCGTGCTCGCCGCCCGGATCGACGCGTTGCCGCCGGACGCCCGGTCGGTGCTGCGGGACGCCGCCGTGGTCGGCGACACCGTGCCGGCGGGCGCCCTGGAGGCGCTGCGCGAGCAGCGCGCCGGGCGGGCGGGCCGGCCGGCCGCCGTGGTCGCCCTGGAACTCGACCGGGCCGTCGAGGAGCTGCTGCAACGCCGGATGCTGCACCGGACCCGGACCGGGTTCGCCTTCGCCACGCCGTTGATGCGGGAGGCCGCGTACACCGGGGTGAGCAAAGCCGAGCTGGCCGAGCGGCACGCCGCGCTGGCCCGCTGGGCGGTGCCCGGCGGGCCCGGCCGGCCGGCCGGGCCCGCCGGGTTCACCGACGACGCCCGGGACGCGTTCGTCGCCGAGCACGTGGAACGGGCGGCCGTGCTCGCCGACGCGGTGAAGCTGCGTCCGGACTCGCCGGCGCGCACCGTCGCCCCGCTCGGGGTGGCCGCGCTGGGCCGGGCCGCCCGCCGCTCGTTGCAGGCCGGGGAGCCGTCCGCCGCCGTCGAGTACGCCGAGCGCGCCGCCGAGATGGCCCGGGACGGGGTGCCGGCGGCCGACCGGGTGGCGCACGCCCGCGCCCTGCTCCAGGTCGGCCGGGCGGCCGACGCGCTCGCCTACGCGGAGAAGATCGCCGCCAACGCCGGGGACGACGCCGGCACCCGGACCAGCGCCCTGCTGCTCGCCGGGCAGGCCCACCAGACCCTCGGCGACCAGGCCCGGGCGGTGGACTGCTGGCAGGAGGCGTTGCAGGTGGCCACCGCCGGCGAGCTGACGACCCTGCGCGCCTCGGCGATGCGCCGGCTCGGCATGGCCGACTTCGTGGCCGGCCGGCTGGGGCAGGCGAGCAGCCGGCTCGCGGCGTCGTACCAGGTCAGCCTGACCGCGCAGGACCGGCGGGGACAGGCCTGGTCGTTGCAGAACCTGGCCTGGGTGACCACCACCCGGGGCGACTTCGCCGGCACCGACGCGGTGCTCGGCCGGGCCGCCCGGCTCTTCGCCGAGCTGAAGGACCCGTACGGGCGGGCCTGGCTGCGCGGCACCACGGCGTTCGCCCGGCTGCTCGCCGGCCGGCTGGGGGAGGCGTGCCGGCTCGCGCGGGTCTTCCTCCCGTTCGGCGAGCGGGTCGGTGAGGCGTGGGCGGTGGGCACGCTGCGCGCGGTCGAGGCGTTCGCCGGCGCGGAACTGGGCGAGATCGCCGAGGCCGACCGGGCGGCCCGCCAGGCGTACCGGGACTTCGCCGAGGTCTCCGACGACTGGGGGCAGGGCTTCGCCCTGGTGGCGCGCGGGGTGGTCGCCCGAGGGCTGGGCGAGCCGGAGCATGCCGCGGACCTGCTCAGCGACGCGATGTCGTACGCCGAACGGACCTCGCACCCGCTGCTCACCGGGATGGCCGGCACGCTGCGCGGCTTCGTGGCGCTGGACCTGGGTGACTGCGACACCGCCGAGCGCTTGGCGCGCGCGGTGCTGACCGCCGTCGAGCCGCACAACCCGCAGGCGCCCGCCCAGGTGGGCCCCCGGGTGCTGCTGGCCACGGCCCGGCTGGCCGCCGGCGACTCCGCCACCGCCGTGGGGCTGCTCGCCCCGGTGGCCACCGCCTCCACGAACGCGCCGTCGCTGCTGTTCTCCCGTCGTCAGACCATGGCCCGGTACGCTTCCGCGCTGCTCGCCCACGGCCAGCACGAGCAGGCCCTGGACTGGGCCCACCGGGCGGTCGCCGTCCCGGCGGAGGACGTGCGCAGCCAGGTGGTCGCGGCGAGCGTGCTGGCCGAGGCGCTGGCTGTGTGCGGCCGGCCCGTCGAGGCGCTGGCCAGCGCCGAGGAGGCCGTCCGGCTGGCGTACGCGACGGAGCAGCGCGGCGAGCGGCTGGCGGCGAACGCGCTGCGGGTGCGCCTGCGGGGGTGAGCGAGGTGCCGGTCCGGTGCGTTCGGTGTTGCGTCCCGAACGGCGGCCGGTGGGCGAGTCGGTTAGTCTGCCGGTTCCGCCGATGCGACGGCGGGTGACACCGGTTACGGTGTCATTTCCGGATGGCGGTCCACTGTGGCGACCGTGTCGGGCCCTGGGGAGGACGTGATGAGGCTGCCACGCTCCAGTGCCGGCTGGACGATCGCGGTCTTCGGCGTCCTGGCGCTGCTGATGGGCGCGCTCGGGCTGCTCTGGCCGGAGGCCCAGCTGCGGATGCTCGGCTTCGAGGTGCCGCAGAGCCGGGCCGCCGGTGACTACACGGGCACCTTCCTGACCGCGTCCTCCATGGCGTCGTTCAACATGGGGGTCTACTACCTGCTGGCGACCGCCACCGAGTGGCGGCCCTTCTACCGGTTCACGGTCTTCTTCCGGTTGGTCACCTTCACCGTGTTCACCATCGCGGTGCTGGCCGACGTCGCGCCGGGCCGGTTCTTCACGGTGGCGCTCTGGGAAGGGCTGGGCGCGGTAGCCACCGCCGTGGCCCTGCGCTGGGACGCCCGCCGGCCGGCCGCGACACCGGCGGCTACGCACGGTGACCGGTCGGTCATCGTGGACGGTGTCGTCCCGCCCACCGGCGCGGACCGCTGAGCGGCCGAGCCATTGGGTACTTTCGAACAGTGACCGACACCCCGCCCGGCGCCCTGCGGCTGCCCATCGTGCCCGGTCTGACCGATTTGGAGGCATTTGCCCGGGGTGGCTATGCCACCGTCTACCGGGCCACCCAGATCTCCGTGGGCCGCGAGGTTGCGGTCAAGGTGGAGAACCGCACCCTGGACAACGACCGGGACCAGGCCCGGTTCCTGCGCGAGGCGCGGGCGGCCGGGAAGATGTCTTCGCACCCGCACGTGGTGGACCTGTTCGACGTCGGGGTCACCGTCGACCGGCACCCCTACCTGATCATGGAGCTGTGCGACGGGTCGTACGCCGAGCGGATGCGCACCTCGCCGCTGGGCCCGGCGGAGACCCGCGACCTCGGTGTGAAGATCGCCGACGCGCTGGCCCACTCGCACGCCAACGGGGTGCTGCACCGCGACGTCAAGCCCGCGAACATCCTGCACTCCCACTTCAACCCGGCGGTGCTGGCCGACTTCGGGCTCGCCGTGCTGGCCGAGGTGCGTGACGCGTCGGTCACCCTGGAGGTGCTCACCCCCGCGTACGCGCCGCCGGAGATGTTCAACCACAGCCCGCCGTCGCCTGCGGTCGACGTGTACGCCCTCTGCGCCACCCTCTACGCCGTGATGCACGGTCGCCCGCCCCGCTGGCAGTCCGAGCGCAACCCCAGCCTGGTCACCGTGCTGGAGATGTTCCACCAGCCGATCCCCGGGCTGCCCGGTGCGCCGGAGGAACTGCTCGACGTGCTCCGGGCGGGCATGGCGAACGACCCGGGCGCCCGCCCGTCCGCGGTGGAGCTGCGCGGCCTGCTCGCCGCCCTGCCGCTGGACCCGGTCAGCGCGCCGGTCAGCGGGGCCCCCGTGTCCGGCGGCCCGTCCGGCCCGACGGCCGGCACCACCACCGGCAGCCCGTCCACCTCGGGCGGCCTGTACGGGACCGGCCAGCCGGCCCGCCCCGCCCCGCGTCCCCCCGTCGACGACGACCACCCCACCGTGCCGACGACATCCGGCCGGCGCTGGCGGCGACGCTGGTTCCTCGGCGGGGCCGGGGCGCTCGCGCTGGCCGCGTCGGCCAGCGCCGGAGCCTGGGTGGCCGGCGGCACCCCGGCCGCCCCGACGCCCACGCCGGTCGCCAGCGCGGTCGCCACGTCGGCGATCGCCCCGTGGGGCGTGCTGCCGGGCTGCGTGCCGGGTTCGCCGGGGACCGGCGGGCTGCCGACGGGCGCGCGGTGCGTCGCCGAGCTGGAGTGCTTCGGGCCGGTGCGGGTGCGCGGCACCCGGGCCGAGGCCCCCCGGCTGCCCTGCGACGGCCGGCACACCTGGGAGACCTACGCCGCCGGCGAGCTGCCCGCCACCCTGGTCGACGCGGGACACGCCCAGGTCAGCGCCGACCCGGCGGTGCGGCGGGTCTGCAACCCGGTGACGTTCCGGCTGACCAGCGGCATCGCGTACACCAGCGGCTGGCACCTGGAGGTGCTGCCGCCGGAGGGGGCGGGCGCCGACCGCACGTACCGCTGCCTGGCCGGGCGCGGCGTCGACGGGCTCGACGAGCCGACCCTCACCGGTCGCTGACCCCGCCCGGGTGCCGGCGGCGTTCCTGGACCGCCCGGAGCGCGCTCCGGCTGTCCAGGGCCTCCAGCGTGTCCGCGTCGACGCCGCCCAGGCCGGCGATCCCCGGCGTCGGCCACTCCGCCGGCCCGTCGCCCGTGCGCCCGTGGGCCTCCTCGCGGCGCTGCCGCGCCTCGGTCACCAACACCCCGGCGACCATCACCAGCAGGACGCAGAGCAGGGCGAGCACCACCGCCAGGATGCTGCGCGGACGCCACCAGGCCAGTGTCACCAGCAGGGCGAGCGCCGCAACCGACGCGGCGACCGCCCCGGCGAGCGCGTCGGGCCGAGGAAATCGGGTCACCCGTCAAGGATGGCGGAGCCGGCGCGCGTGTCAACCGTCCCCGGCGCCCCACCCGAGCCGGTCCGCGGCTCCGCCGGCGCCGGCCTGGTTCCGGGGAGCCGGCTGACCCGCGGGCCCACCGAAGGGGAACAAGAAGCGTCGACCCCGAATGATCCGTTACATCAGTCGGGGAAATGACCCTTTCTTGGGCCTTTTGTGGGCGGTGCTCCTGGGCCCGGGTCCTTAGAGTGACGCAGGTCGAGGTTTCCCCTCGACGCGTCCTGTTCCCCACCGGAAGGCAACCGCATGCCACGGAGAACCCGGTCCCTGGCCGCAGCAGGAATCGCCGGTATCGTCCTCGCCGGAATGGCGTTCGCGCCCGCCTCGGCGGCACCGGAGACCACCGGCTGGGGTCGTCCGGCCACGTCGGACCGGACCGACCCGGTCGAGGCCCGGCGGGTCGACCGCGTGCCCACCCCGAAGCTCGACTGGTACGCCTGCTACGACTACGCCGAGTGCGCCACCGTCGACCTGCCGCGCGACTACGACGCCCCGACCGGCGCCACCACCGAGGTGGCGGTGCTGCGGGTCAAGGCCCGCGACCAGCAGCGCCGGATCGGCAGCCTCTTCGTCAACCCGGGTGGCCCCGGCGGCTCCGGGACGGACATCGCGCTCGCCGCGCCGTACTTCCTCGGCGACGACCTGCTGGACCGGTTCGACATCGTCGGCGTCGACCCGCGCGGCGTCGCGGCCAGCCAGAACGTCCGGTGCTTCCCGTCGGTCAAGGAGCAGACCAAGGCGTACGCCGGGCTGAACGTGGCCTTCCCGTGGACGAAGGCCGAGGAGAAGGCGTACGTCGCCGCGTCGAAGGCGGTCGGCAAGGGCTGCTCCACCACCGGCAAGCCGCTGACGGGGGCGATGTCCACCGCCGAGGTCGCCCGGGACATGGACGTGCTGCGGCGGGCGGTCGGCGACCCGAAGCTGACCTACCTCGGCTTCAGCTACGGCACCGCCCTGGGCCAGTACTACGCCAACATGTTCCCCGACCGGGTCCGCGCCCTGGTCGTCGACGGCGTGCTCAACCCGAACGCGTGGATCGGCCAGGGCAAGGCGCGCAACCAGCTCCAGGAGACCCGGCTGCGCAGCGCCGACGGCGCGTACGCGGCGCTGCACGAGATCCTGGTGCGCTGCGACAGGGCCGGGACGGCGGCCTGCCCGCTCGCGGCCGGCGACCCGGTCGCCTCGTTCGAGCTGGTGGCGAAGCGGCTGCGCAAGAAGCCGGTGGTGATCGACGACCCGGACACCGGGGAGATGTACACCGTCGGCTACGCCGACTTCGTCGGTGCCGCGCTGAGCGCGCTCTACGCCCCGTCCGGCTACGACGACATCGTCGGGATCACCGCGGACCTGCTGGTCCTCACCGACCCGGCCGCCGCCACGGCCGCCCGCCGCGTTGAGGCCCGGACGGCGATCGCCCGGCGCGCCGGCACCGCCGGCCAGCAGGTGCGCCGCGGGTACGACTTCCCGTACAACAACGGCCTGGAGACGTTCCTCGGGGTGGACTGCACCGACGCGTACCACCCGAAGGACGCCGGTGCCTGGCCGGCGCTGGCCGCCAAGGAGGACAAGCGGGCCCCGTACTTCGGCCGGCTCTGGGCCTGGGGCACCGCGCCGTGCGCCCGCAACACCTGGACCGTGCGCGACGAGGACGCCTACACCGGCCCGTTCACCAGGCGGACCAGCGCCCCGGTGCTGGTCGTCGGCAACTACTGGGACCCGGCGACCAACTACCAGGGCGCGGTCGGCTCGGCGGCGCTGCTGCCGAACAGCCGCCTGCTCAGCAGCGACAGCTGGGGGCACACCGCGTACGGCACGTCGGCGTGCGCGACCGGCGCGATCGACGCGTACCTGGTCAGGGGGACCCTGCCGGCCAAGGGCAAGGTCTGCGTCGGTGACATCCAGCCGTTCGTGGAACTGCCCGAGGCCGCAGCGGCCGAGCGGGCCCCGGCGTCCAAGAGCGACCTGGCCCGCCGGGCCGCCCCGGCTCGTGGCGAGCCGAAGCGGCTGCCGCCGGTGGTCGCCCCACTGCCGGCGGTCGGCTCGCTGACCGTCCGCTGAGGACAACCGGGGGTACGGCGGCGATCGGGCGCGGCCGTACCCCCGGCCCTGGCCGTGTGGATGACCACGCGGATGGACGTGAGCGGCTACCCTCGGTGTCCCGCAGATGCGCCGGTCAGCGAGGTCGCCGATGAAAATGTTCTTCACCCGGTCCCGGGTCCGCTCCGTCGCCACCACCCTGGCGGTCGCGCTGACCCTGACCCTCGCCGCTGCCGCCGGTTGCGACAGCCGGCAGGAGCCGCAGATCCCGTCCGTGAAGGAGACGCTGAGCAAAACGCACATCTACGGCCAGCCGACGCTGAAGATCGGCGTCTCCACCACCGGCCCGCTGATGGGCGAGCTGCACGGCGGCACCTACAGCGGGTTCGACGTCGAGATCGCCCGGTACATCGCCGCCCAGCTCGGCTACGAGGGCGACAAGCGGATCGAGTGGGTGCCGGTGGCCACGGAGGACCGCATTCCCGCCCTCCAGGGCGGGGCGGTCGACCTGGTGGTCGCCACCTTCTCGATGACCGAGGAGCGCGAGAAGCTGGTCAGCTTCGCCGGGCCGTACCTGGTGACCACCCAGGAGGCGATGGTTCCGACCCGGCTGAAGGACAAGATTCGCACCATCGAGGACCTGCGCGACCCCCGCTACAAGGTCTGCACCAGCGGCGGCTCGACCACCGAGGCCGAGCTGGGAAGGCACCAGATCAGGGTGTTCGTGGTCAAGGAGGTCGGCGACTGCGTCGAGGGCATCCTCCAGGGGCGCTACGACGCGGTCAGCTCGGACGAGACCATCCTCGCCGGCTTCCTCTCCAAGCACCCGAAAGACTTCACGATCATCGACATGCCCTTCGGCACCAGCGAGCAGATCGGCGTCGGGGTGCCGATCAGCGACCCGGCGCTGCGCGACCTCGTCGCGTTCTTCCTCGACAAGAGCTACCAGCAGGGGCGGAAGGGGCTGAGCAGCCCCTGGCTCACCGCGTACCACCAGACCCTCGGGCCGTGGCTGCGGGTGCCCAAGGTCCAGCCCCCGCCGCTGAAGGTGCCGGAGCTGGTGGACTTCGACGACAAGGCGCCCCGGTAGTGACCGCCCCACCCGTCACCGGCGGCGACGTGGACGCCGGAACGCCGACGCCCCGGCCCGCCGAGGCGCGGCACCTGGACGAGCGCCGGGCCCGGGCCAGCCAGTCCTTCTGGACGGCAGTGGTGGCCGTGCCCGCCGTCTTCTCGGTGCTCCGGCTCGGCGTGGAGGCCGGCGGGGAGCTCCAGACCACCCTGCTACTGGTCGCCAACGTCGGGCCGGTCAACCTGCTCGCCGGCTTCCTCACCACGGCCGCCCGGCTGCTCTCCACCGGCCTGGTCGCGGTGTTCGCCCTCGGCGCGGTCCTCGGGGTGAGCGTGGACCGGCTGCCCGGGTACCGCCGCCCGCTCTTCGCCCGCTGGGCGGACATCACCCCGGCCTGGTTCGTGGTGGCCAGCTACCTGCTCGCCCTGATCACCTGGCCGCTGCTCTACCTGCCGCTGCTGCTGCCCGCGTTCGCCGCCGCGTTCCAACTCCGCCCGGAGCGGCTGCACGACCTGCCCGCAGCCCGGGTGCTCATTGTCTCGGCCCTGCTCGGCGGCTACCTGGTCCTCCTGACGCCGGCCCTGCTGGACGCCTGGCAGCAGCGGGAACTGCTCGTCATGGCGCTGTTCGTCGTCCCGCCGGTGCTCGCGCTCGGCATCGCCGGGCCGCTGCCGGGGGCGGTGATCCGGCCGCTGGCCTCGGCCACCGAGGCTGCCGTGCTGGCCATGCTGGTGTGGGCGGCACTACCGGTGATCAGCACGCCGGTGCTGCCGCTGACCGTCACCACCGTCCAGGCCGGGACCGGCCCGACGGAGGACGTGCGCGGCCACGTGGTCGTCGTCGACGACGTGAACATGGTGCTGCTCCAGGAACAGGGCGGCGTGCGGTACGTGCCGATCGACCAGGTGAAGGCGCAGGTGCTCTGCCCGAGCGAGGAGGAACTGCCCCGGCACCGGCTGCGGGTGCACGACTTTCACGTGGAGGACTCGCTGCTGGAGGGGCTGGGACGCCGGGTCCGCCCGCAGCACCGCATCGACGCCGCCTGCCGCGCGACGGGCTGACTCTTCCGACCTCGGGCGCGTTTCGGTCAGCGTCCGGGGACGGCGGGCGGCAGCATGCCCTCCTCAAGCAGGCTCGCCCTGACCAGACGGGCGTGCTCGGCGGCGTCGGCCAGTTCGGTGGCGACCTCCGGGTCGGCCGAGGCGCCGGTGGCGGCCCGCAGCACGTCGACCGGCGTCGGGCCGGCCAGCCAACGTCGCATCGACTCCTCCGCCCCGTCGCGCAGGGAGCTGCCGTACGCCCAGTCGCTGATGACGTCGGCGAGGTGCCGGGCGGCGGCCTCCCCCGGGACGCCCGCGAACTCGGCCAGGTACGGCCCGATGTCGACCCCCAGCTCCGCGACCGCATCCAGCAGGTCCTGCGCGGGGGTGACGGACGGGTACCCGTCAAGGGTCCGGTGCCACCAGACGCGGACGAAGTGTTCGACCGCGTCCCGCTCCGCGGCCGGCCAGGCCTGCCACCGGTCGCTGATCCGGCGGGTCACGCGGTCCGGCCAGAGCCAGTGCTCCATCTCGCCGGTCGCGTACGCCTCCAGCAGCCGGGGCAGCAGGTGCGGCAACTCCGTCTCGTCCCCCCAGGTGCCCGGGTTCATCAGGTAGGTGCCGAGTTGGTCCGGGGCCAGCTCCCTCAGCGGCGTACGCGCGAAGAGCGCCACGTCGGCCGGGTCCACGCAGTGCTCGCAGGCGGTCATGTCGGCCGGCATCGAATGGTGGGCGAAGGCGGCGTACAACCGCTCCACGGCCCGCTCGAACCCGGCATCATCTAGCACGACCCCAGTATCCCGACCCGGTCAACGCGAATCTTGGAGCGAAACGGCCCCTCCAGGGGCCGCTTCCTTCCAAGATCTCGATTGTCCAGATCTTGACGGCTGTCGGCGGTGCTGGGTTACTTGCGGTGGGCGTGGCACGATTTCGCAGGTGACCAGCAGACCCACCGCCGCGCAGCACCTGCTCGACCTCGCGCGGCTGCGCCGCGTTCGCGACCGGATCGACCGGGAGTACGCGCAGCCGCTGGACGTCGAGGCGCTCGCCCGTGGCGCGCACATCTCGGCCGGGCACCTCAGCCGCGAGTTCCGGCTCGCCTACGGTGAGTCGCCGTACAGCTATCTGATGACGCGGCGCATCGAGCGCGCGATGGCGCTGCTGCGCCGCGGCGACCTCAGCGTCACCGAGGTCTGCTTCGCGGTCGGCTGCGCGTCGCTGGGCACCTTCAGCACCCGCTTCACCGAACTGGTCGGCGTGCCGCCCAGCGTCTACCGGCGCCAGGCGGCGAGTGGGACGGCGGGGATGCCGTCGTGCGTGGCGAAACAGGTGACCAGACCGATCAGGAATCGGGAAGCGCCGGCCCTCGAGCCGCACCTAGCGTGACTGCCATGGACATCACCATTCACACGAGCTTCCTGCCGCACGACGACCCCGACGCCTCCCTGGCCTTCTACCGCGACACCCTCGGCTTCGAGGTCCGCAACGACGTCGGAAGCGGCAAGATGCGCTGGATCACGGTGGGCCCCGCCGGCCAGCCCGGCACGTCCATCCTCCTGGCCCCGCCGGCCGCCGACCCCGGCATCACCGACGACGAGCGCCGCATCATCGCCGAGATGATGGCCAAGGGCACGTACGGCTGGATCCTGCTGGCCACCCCCGACCTCGACGGCACCTTCGAGAAGCTGCAGGCCAGCGACGCCGAGGTCGTCCAGGAGCCGACCGAGCAGCCGTACGGCACCCGCGACTGCGCCTTCCGCGATCCGGCGGGCAACCTGATCCGTATCCAGGAACGCCGGTAACCGTCCGTCGACCACAGTCCCGACCTGCGTGGACGGCACAGTGAAGGAGTCCGCACCAGACGCCGGTGGCCGCCAGCCTGGCGGCCACCAACGTTCTGCTCGGGCTCCTTCGGCGGCTCCGGTCAGCCGTTCTTGCTGACCGGAGCGCTACCCACCACGTACCTGGTGCCGACCTCGACGCTGTTGGGGATCTCGCGGCTGGTCTGCGAGTCGCAGTTGACGATGTTCCAGTGCAGGTGAGGGCCGGTGACGTTGCCGGTTGCCCCGGATGTTCCGATCCGCTGCCCCTGCGCTACGCGGTCGCCGTTATTGATGATGGTGGCACTCAGGTGTGCGTACTGTGAGCATCGGTTGTTGCCGTGGTCGACGAGTGCCATGATCCCGCCGCTGCCCGCCCAGCCCTCGAAGCGGATGGTGCCTGCGGCGGACGCGAGGATCGGCACGCCAACCGGCATGCCGAAGTCGATGGCGTGCCGGTTGTAGGCATCGTTGTGGGAGAAGCTGCTGCCCGCCGCCTGAGTGATCGTGTAGGCACGTCCGGCGGGGAACGGCAGCTTGAACTGGGCGGAGCTCCCGCAGAGCGGGACGACGGGCCCGTTCGATCCGGTCTCCAGGAATGCGTCGGTGACCCACCCGCCGCCCGAGAGCTGGTCCCAGATGTTGGTGACACCGCCGATGCCCTCGACGGCATCCCCTCGGACGTAGCAGGTGATGGTGACGACGGCGCCGTTGGCGAGGCTGCCGGTCACCGCCCCGCTCAACGCTGGGGCATTACGGATGTTCAGCGGCAGCCCACTGGGCACAGACACCCTGACCTGGGCGGCGGCGTGTGCCGGTACGGCGGACAGCGCTATGGCCAGACAGGAAACCATGGCAGTGACCAGGATCTGCGTTAAGCGGCGCAGGGGACTCACCTCCGACGAGCCCGCCGAGGCGGGCAATCGACGATCATCGACCTGGGTGATGGTATAGATCGGTACAGTTCAGGTCGAGGGGGCGAGGGTCACTCCGGCCTGGGGAATCGTCAGCCCTCCAAACGGGTCGGTGGGTCGACCTCCTTAGTGGAGTGGCGGGGTTTTGGCCGACGACTACGGTGGGCTCCTGCCCAGCGGCGGATGGTGAGGAGACGATCGCGTGCCAGAGCTGCCCGATCTGCCTGAGCTGCCCTTCGGCCTGCAGTACGCTGCGGTCGGGCTCTTCCTGCTCGCCATGGTCGCCGGCTTGGCGCAGCAGTTCTTCTCGGACTGGGCACAGCGGGCACTGACCCGGGTGTGGCGGCGGCTTTCGGGTCGGCGCCGTGGTATCCGGCGGGACGACTGGCGTCGCTATCGGGCCTGGGCCCTGCGCACGTACAGCAGCGTGGAGCTGGGTTTCCTGCAAAACGTGTCGGTCGCCTTGGACGAGGTCTACGTGCCGCTGCAGTACGAGCAGGACGGCCGGCGGATCGACATCCAGCGAGACCTACGCACCGGGCTCCGTACCCTCGTCCTCGGCGCGGCCGGGGCGGGAAAGTCGATGCTGCTGCGCCACTCGATGCTCCGCTGGGCCGCGGGACCGGAGGGGTCCGACCGGGTCCCGGTGCTGGTCGAGCTGACGCGGTACAACCGACAGGACCGGTCCATCCAGCAGCTCGTCGTGGACGCGCTCAACCGTCCCGACGACGAGCCTCCCGGCCGGGGCCGCCGGGGCCGCAAGCCCGCTCCGCCGCTGGTGCCCGATGCGGAAGAGGTCACCCCGCTCGCCCTCGCCCACGGTCGGCTCTGCGTCTTCCTCGACGGGCTCGACGAGGTGGTCACCGACCGGCGGGCCGACGTCGCCGGAGACATCAAGGAGTTCGCCGAGCGCTACCCGACCTGCCAGATCGTCGTCACCTGCCGGGACGCCGTGTACGACGGCGACCTGCGGCCGACGTTCGACCGGGAGATCCGGGTGGCGGGGTTCGACGACGCGGGCATCCGGCATTTCCTGCGACTGTGGTTCACGCGGCACCGCAGGCTCTCCGGTGACGAGGCGCCGACCGACCCCCGGCAGGCGGTGGAGCAGCTGATGGCGGACCTGCGCGGCAGCCCCACCGTCATGCGGCTCGCCCGCAGCCCGCTGATGCTGACCATGATCGCCACCCTGTACGAGGCCGATCCCGGCGCTGGACCGATGATGCCCAACTCTCGGGCCGAGTTCTACGAGCAGGCGGTCGACCACCTGCTCCGGCGCGACCGTGACCTCGGCCGCCACCGCAGCCTTGCCCGCTACAAGGCCGGCCACAAGCTGATGGCGCTGCGCGCCGTCGCGCTGGCCGCCCAGGGGGCGACCTCCGGGCAGGCGGACCAGCGGGTGATCTCCGAGGAGGAGATCTACGCGGCGCTCAGCCGCGTCCTGCCCCGGTTCCGGCTGGACGGCAAGGAGCTGCCGCACCTGGTCGACGAGATCATCGAGCGCAGCGGGCTGCTGCTGCGCACCGACGACAACAATCTGCTCTACGAGTTCGCCCACCTCACCCTGCAGGAGTACCTGGCGGCGGTGGAACTGGCCGACGACCCCGAACGGCTGCTCACCCTCTATGCGGAGAACCCGAAGCGCTGGCGGGAGACCGTCAAGCTGTGGTGCGCCGGCGCCAACCGGGACGCCTCCGGCCTGGTGCGGCGGATTCTCGGCGGGAACGAGCGGGATCAGCTCCTCGCCCTGGAGTGCGTGGCCGAGGCCCGGCAGATCGACGAGCTTCTGGCCGGCTACATCGTGGACGGCTTCCTGTCGCACCTCGGCGAGTCCCGCACGGACAAACATCTCGTGCTGGCCGCCCTGGGTGCGGTGGCGGGCAACGCTGGGCCCGTCGGCCAGCGCCTGTTCGACCAGCTCCGGGCTGCTGCGGCGGCTGGCGGGCCGATCGGCGAGGACGCTGCGGTTGCCCTGGCCGAGTCACGCCGCCGGGAGGCGATCGAGGCACTCAGCGAGCTCGCGGAGGACTCTCCAGCGGCCCGGGCGGCCCTTCGGTCCACCGGCGAACTCGCCATCCCTGTCCTGTTGGATCGGGCGCAGGCCGGCTCGCTGGTCGCCGTGGACGACCTCGCGGCGATCGGGACTCCGGCCGCCGCGGTGGCGATCGCCGAGCAGCTGTGGGGCGCCGAGCCGATCGCCGTGCGGGCCGCGTGGCGGTTGGCAGCGCTGATCGGTGCTCCGGACGTCGAGAGCGAACTGTGCCACTTCAACCCCGGCCCGTTCGTGCGCGACGGGGACCGGCAATGGTACGACTGGCTGTGGGCGCCCTTCACCGCCGGCGCCACCGATCCGATGGCCCGGACGATGGGACGGGTGGGCTGGCTGATCGACCAGTCGACGGCGGCGGACGTGCCCCCGGACATTGATGGAGTGGACGTCCGGTTGGCACTGGGCATCGGTGCCAAGCCGAGCCCCTTCAAGGCCGGGAAGGTGCCTGCGGAGGTGAGTGAGGCTCTGGTCGCCGCCGCCCGCCGGCTCGGGCACCGACGGCGCATCGCCGCAGCGGACCTCACCGCCGCCGACGTGGAGCAACTGCTCGAGCTGATCCACGGATCGGAACCGGAGCTGGCTCGTCGGCTCGCCCTGACGGTGCTCGACCTGCGCGCGAGTGACTCGCGCAACGCGCTGCTGAGGCAGCTTCCGGGGCCCGTACTGGTCGGCCTCGCCGCCCGACTCTGGCTCTCGACGAGCCTCGGTGCCGAGGCCCGCGACTGGCGGACGTTGCACGAACGGCCCGAGGCCCCGACCGTGCTCACGGTGTGTCGCAAGACCGCAGTCACCATCGGAGTGCTGCTCGGCGTCGCCGTCGTCGGCATCGGGGTGGCCCGTTCGGTGGCCACGCTGACCGGATCGTGGGTATGGGGACCGCTCTGGCTCGCCCTGGTGGTCGTGCTGTCCTTGGGGGCCTTCATGCTCGGCCTCGTCGCCATGTTCGCGTACAGCAGCGCTGATGACCCTCCCGTCCTCGGCATCCTCGGCGTCCTCGGTGCGATCGTGTTCCTCGCGACGAGCCCGTTCATCGGCGTACCCACCCTCGCCGGATGGATCGGAGCCTTCTCCACCGCGTTCTCGCTCGGCGCGGTGGCCACCGCGATCGCGGTCCTGACCACCTGGACCAGCCGGCGGGAACGGGCGCTGCGCAACCCCTACCGGGCGTTGCTCCAGCGGCACGATGCCGCTGCGGAGGGCCTGCTCGACTCCCCGGCCGGCTGAGACGGTTGGCTGACGGAGGCGGCCGATGCCGTGCTCGGTGCCCCACTCGGTGTCTACGGATCAGGCGCACCGCGACGTCTGACAGGGCGTGCGGAAAATGTGCGGAGCTCCGACATGCTGGGAAACCCGGCCGCCGGCTCGCGGCGGCTCGGGCCGCACCATAACCGAGGGAGTCTCATGCTTCTGCGTCGTATCGCCGGGCTACTCGTCACGGGCGGCCTCGCCGCCGCCGCGATCCTCATCCCGACCACACCGGCGGTCGCGGCCGTGACCTCCGGCGCGGTCTTCAACAACCCCACAGTGGCCAGCCAGCAGTACGCCATCGTCGAACACGTCCAGCGGCTGATCCAGGGCGCCGCTCCCGGGTCCACGATCCGGGTGGCGATGTTCCACTTCTCGCTGACCCGGGTGTCGACCGACCTAGCGGCCGCGTACGACCGGGGGGTGAACGTGCGGGTCGTGGTCGACAGCCAGTCCCGCGCCTACTCGGCGGTGACCGGCCTGATCGGCAAGCTCGGCACGACCCGGACCAACGACTCCTGGGTGACCGTCTGCACCACCGACCGGGCCTGCATCGGCAACCTCAACACGCCGATCATGCACAACAAGTTCTTCCTGTTCTCCGACACCCTCGGGTCGACGAACGTCCTGGTGCAGAGCTCGGCCAACCTGACCAACGACAACGCCGAGCGCTACTGGAACAACGCGGTGACGCTCGTCGGCAACACCGCCGTCTACAACTCCTACGTCGCCTATCACGGGGATCTGGCGGCCCAGGTTAAGAACAACGACTACTACCGGACCGTCTCCAGCGGCAACGCCAAGTCGTACTTCTTCCCCCGCGCCGGCACCACCCAGGACACCGACACGATCTACAACATGCTCAACGAGAACATCACCTGCGAGGGCAACACCTCGACGGGCACCGAGACCGGGCGGACGATCATCCGGATCGGGATGTGGCACTTCAGCCGCAACCCGATCGCGACCAAGCTGCGTGAGCTGGCCGACAAGAAGTGCTGGGTGGACATCGTCTACACCGAGTCCGACGTCGACGTGCCCAACATCCTGTCCGGGCACAGCCGGATCAAGCTGTACCGCATCAGCGGCGACTACATCGTGCACTCGAAGTACCTGCTCATCGAGGGAACGTACGACGGGCAGAAGGACACCAAGTGGGTGATGACCGGTAGCCACAACTACTCCAACGCCGCGCTCCGCGAGAACGACGAGGCGCTGCTACGGGTCCAGTCGGCGACCATCCACGACCAGTACCGGTCGAACTTCTGGGCGCTGCGGGCCGCCGCCGTGCCGGTCAGCTGAAGCCTGGAGTGCCCGCCGGTGACATCCGGGGTCGTCACGGGCGGTCGGATGGAGGTGGCCGTTTCAGGTTCCGGGCGGCACGGCACGGGTGATGCGGCCGCCGAGCTGGCGTAGGTGGTCGACCAGCGCGACTGGCTCGTGGACGGTGAAGTCGCAGCCGAGCAGGGCCAGCCGGACGGCGAGCCAGTCGATGGTGTCCTGCGGGCTGTGCCAGCGGCACGATGCGTCGTCGATAGGCCGCAGTTCGCCGGCGTAGTCGCCCAGTTGGGCCGCGGCCTGGCCGGCCGGCAGGGCGAGCGTCACCACCGCCCGGAAGACCGGTGCCAGGTCGTAGAGCTGGCTGGTGACGAACGCGGCCAGATCATCGGCCGGTGGGTCGCGCGGCGGCACCCGCGTCCCGGTGGTCTGGGCCTTGTCGATGCGGTCGATGCGAAACGTCCGCCAGTCGTTGCGCTCGTTGTCGTAGGCGAGCAGATACCAGCGACGGCCAACCACGACCAGCCGGTGTGGTTCGACGTGCCGCCGGCTGACGACGCCGTCGTGGTTGCGGTAGTCGAACCGGACTCGTTCGTTGGTCGAGCCCGCGGCGGCGAGGACTGTCAACTGCGTGGGGTCGACCAGCGAGGCCGAAGCTGCGGGCGTCGGCAGGGCGGCCGCGGTGAGGGCGCTGACACGGCGGCCCAGCCGGGGCGGAAGCACCTGCTGCAGCTTGGCCAGAGCCCGCAGCGACGCCTCGGCGATGCCGGCGACCGGCTGCCGGGCCGCCGTGCGCAGGCCGACGGCGATGGCCACGGCCTCCTCATCATCGAGCAGCAGTGGCGGCATCGCCTTGCCCGCCACGAGTCGGTACCCGCCCTGCGCGCCCATGGTGGCCTGGACCGGGTAGCCGAGCTCACGCAGTCGGTCGACGTCCCGGCGCACGGTGCGTGGGGCGACCTGGAGTCGTTCGGCGAGTTCGCTGCCCGGCCATTCCCGGGGCGTCTGGAGCAGGGACAGCAGTCGCAGCAGGCGGGCCGACGTGTCTTTCACGTTCCCATGGTGCCTCCTCATGTAGGACCGGAGCTGGCCTACATGAGCTCTAGCCTGGTTCCCGGCGGTACACAGACCGTGCGCCAGAACGAGGAGATGAGCGATGAAGGTTGTCCCCGACGGCTACCACACCGTCACCCCGTGGATGATCTCTCCGGGGAACACGGCCCAGTTGATCGACTTCGTCGTCAGTGTCTTCGACGCCACCGAGTTGGCTCGAATGGACGTGGGCGGGGTGATCGGCCACGCCGAGGTCCGCGTCGGAGACTCGGTCGTGATGATGTTCGACAAGCCGGACTGGCCGCAGACGCCGGCCTTCCTGCGCCTCTACGTCGCCGACGACGCCGAGGTGCTACGCCGGGCGGTCGAACGCGGCGCGACCGTTGTCACCGAGCCCACCGAGCTGTTCTGGGGCGATCGGGTCAGCCGTTTCCGCGACCCGTTCGGCAACCTGTGGTGGCTCCACCAGCGGGTGGCGGAGCCAACCGAGGAAGAGATGAATCGCGGGCTCAACGACCCCGAGTTCGTCAAGGCGATGGAGTACGTCCAAGGTGCCGAGTTCTTCCTCAACCGCTGAGGCCTTCAGGCACCCGGAGCGCGGTGGCGAAGCAGGTGAGCAGACCGGTCAGGAATCAAGAAGCGTTGGCCGTCGTGCCGCCCCTAGCGTGATGGCCATGGACATCACCATTCACACGAGCTTCCTTCCGCACGACGACCCCGAGGCGTCCCTGGTCTTCTACCGTGATGTCCTCGGTTTCGAGGTACGCAGTGACGTGGGCAGCGGCAAGATGCGGTGGATCACGGTCGGGCCGGTGGGTCAGCCGGACACGCGCATCCTCCTGGCGCCACCGCTGGCCGACCCGGGTGTCACCGACGAGGAGCGTCGGGTGATCCGGGAGATGATGGCGAAGGGCACGTACGGCTGGATCATCTTGGCGACCCCCGACCTCGACGGTGTCTTCGAGAAGGTGCAGGCCGGTGACGTCGAGGTCGTCCAGGAGCCGGTCGAGCAGCCGTACGGGATTCGTGACTGCGCCTTCCGCGACCCGGCGGGCAACATGGTCCGCATCCAGGAAGTGCGCTAGCCCGACCGCGACCGCGACCGCGACCGCGAGCCGCACCGGCGGCACCGTGTAGCCGCCGGTGCAGGGGCGGACGCCTCACCCGGCGAGACGCGCCGGTTGAACACTGTAAGTAATGGCGGTCGGTGAGGCCCGAGTTGCTACCTTCCGTGACAGCTGGCCGCGCCCTTCGGTACCCCCCTCGCCCGCTTTGCTCTGCTGCCCTCCCGGCAACACCAGCTGCGAGCAGGAGAATCTCCGAATCAACCCAGAGTGACGTCTGTGCGCTGGTTTCACATCGAGTGACTGTTGCCTCCGCCGCAGCAGAGCAAAGGGGTCGAGGAGGGGGTGGACTGTGCCCGGCTTCGATAACCCTTGGTGACTATCTGCGGGATTGTTGGGCTCGCCAGCACCCGCGGCAACGTCTGCCAAGTTCTGAGCCTGCTCGTATGCAATGGAGATTTCGTTGCGCTGGAACAAGTGGATTCGACAGCTCCACCGGTGGGTGTCCATCGCCTTCACGGTGACCGTGGTCATCGGCTTCGTCGCGGCGAGCGGGGCACTGCCCGAATGGGTGTTCTACCTGCCGCTGCTTCCGCTCGCTCTGCTGCTCTTCACCGGCCTGTACATGTTCGTGCTCCCGTACGCCGCCAAGCGGCGCGGCGGGCGAGGCGCGGTGTCGAGGCCAGCCGCGTTGTGACGTCCCGGCCGCCGACGTCGAGTGGCGGCTCGGGATGTCCTGCCCCTGTGTGCTCCTGAGGCAGAACGGGGACCGGTCGGTTCACGGCTGGGCCGGCCGGTCAGTGGCAGAGCACCGTCACGTGGCCGATTCCGCCCAGGTCCGTGACAGTAAGGACCGGGAGGGGTCGGTGCTGTCTTTCGCATCCGGCCAGTGAGCCGGCTTCATCCAAGACATCAAGGGCGGCAATTTTGACGCCCTGAGCAACGTTGCCGGGTGAGGGACCGTCAGTGACGCACCCGGCCGCCGCAAAACGTCTATTGGCTGGCCGTCTTGGCCTACTCCGTCAGCTCCGGCCGATGCAGAGGCTGCCGGACCAGACCGCCTTGAACGTTAACCAGTTGCAGGTAGCTGCACCTGCTGAAAGCGGGACTCCACGGCATTATGGTCCTCCCGCGAGGGATTTCCTATTCTCGTATTCCAACTGATGTCCGCCCCGTCATCTGTAGCAAAAGCAAAGCCGACAGGGAGGTAGGGATGAAGCCGAGGGCCCATAGGGTGATAAGGCCGGCGCGAGGAGCAGTATCCGCAATCCCGCTGCCGTAGATGTACCAGCCCACCCAAGTCAATGCCAGCACGCTCGCCCCAGGGAAAGTGAGTAGGAGGGGTAGCGTCGATCCCAGTATGCTCGGACCTTTTCGGTCTTTTCGCAGCCACTGCTCCCATCGCAGCCCACCTGGCACCTGCTTGCTTAGTTCTTCTGTGATGTACCTAGCCGCCGTCACCGTTCCAAAGTGATATGAAGCAAGGCGCCCGCAAAGTAGGTAAGAGGTGAATGGCACGAGAAGTAAGAGTGCTGTCAGACTCTGTCGGGAGATCGAAAACCCAAATATCGCCGCGGTAATCGTCAATTGCAGTGATAGTGTTTGGTGCTGAGTCTGCACTCTTACTTGAATCTCCTCCCGTAGGGCCAAAAATTCTGCGAGTGGTCCATCCCATTCGGTTCCAGTGCCTCTGCCCCGCGTTCGTGAGTTCATGCGGTAATCGTAGATATCAATGTCTAGGGGGAATTGCTCCACTCTGCACCTGGTGGCCCAAATGCGATGTTTACAACTCTCCCCGAATCATGCATTGGCGCAAAGCCCGGTCCGGTCTACGGACCGGGCGAGGACCGCAGTCATGACTCTCACCGCCAATACGTGGCTGTTCGGCCGGTTCGCGTTGGGCGTCACGTGCTGAGCCACGAAGGTCAGGATCATCTCCCGGCTCACCGGCGCGATCTGCCCAGCGTGTCGGAGATGACGGCGGGCCTGAGCAGGTGACTAAGCCCTTCCGACCTTCCCTCGCGGACGGTGGTGGCCGTTGGTCGAGGGTTGAGTGCAGGCGCCGTGACCGGGCTGAAGGGCCTACTGTGTATGGCTCGCCTGATCGATCTGCTTGTGTCATCATCTTCGATGAATCGGCGACGATCAGTTCGATGGGGGAGACGCATGCGGTTGATGAGGCTCTGTGTCGGCGTGCTCGGCGCGTTCGTCCTCGCCCTCACCTCGGCGGCCCCGGCCTCGGCGGCCACCACGGCAACACACGACCTCTGGGTCTGGAACGTCGCGGGCTGGACCATGCATCGGGCCTCGACCACCGACGGCCTCATTCCGGCCCTGACCGGCTCGATCCGCACCCGGGGCGCCGACTTCGTCGGCCTCAACGAGCTCTGCTACCAGCAGTACCAGGCGATCGTCGCCGACCTGAGGGCCTCCGGCTGGCCGCAGGACTCCGCCAACTTCGCCCGCTTCGAGTCGTCCCGCGACACGGTCTGCAACGGGCAGGCGTTCGGCAATGCCATTTTCAGCAAGGCGCCGCTCGGTTCGGCGAACCGCTACACGTTGCCATCGGATGGCAGTGCCGAGCGGCGGACCCTGCTCTGCGCCCCGCTGTCCGCCCGCCCGCACCTGCGGTTCTGCACCACGCACATCACGCCGTCGAACACGGTCATCAACGGCACGGTGATCAACGTGCAGCAACTGAACTCGGTGCGTAGCCGGCTGGATGCCTTCGCGGCGAACGGTGACACGGTGCTCATTGCCGGGGATTTCAACGCCCAGCCCCACTACGGCCGGCTGGACAACTGGTACGCGCCAAGTCTCAACGTGGCCAACAACGCCGGCAACACCGGCTTCTACCGTGAGTTGGACGACCTGGACTCCCGCTGCGTCGGCTACGGCGAGACCACCGTCGCGGACGGCAGTACCGGCGGGCCGTGCGGCCTCGGCAACAAGATCGACTTGATCTTCGTACGGGAGAACCGGCTCGCGGGCAGCTACACCGCCGACTCGCTGGCCATCCCGACCACCTGCACGATCGGCGCCTGCTCGGATCACCGTGTGGTGACTGGCACGGTGACGGTCAGCATCAACTGAGCATCCTCGCCCCGCCCGCGCCTACCCGGCTGTGTCCATGGCGAGCGCGGCGGAGAGGCTGAGCATGGCCGCGTCCCTGCTGACCTGGGCACACTAGGCTCGCGCAACGGATCTGCGCGGTCCCGGGCGGTGTGCCGGGAGTGGCTGCGTTTGGACGATCAAGCCCGCCGGCTGTACGAAGATCGACCGTTGCGTCACCGCGTCGCCCTTGGCGTTGAGTTGGTAGCCGTCGAGCCAGATCCAGTGGTCGTAGGTGATCCAGTCCTTGTGTACCCGGATCAGCCGGAAGAAGATCGGCTGAACGAACTGCGGGCTCGCCACCCGGGTCACGTGGAAGACCGTCCCGGCGCGGAAGTCGATCACGTCAGCCACCCGAGGAAGCGGCGACGGAGCGTCCCCGCCGGGGCCCAGCTCATGTCCTGGCTGGCGGCCACGTAGTACGAGCCCATGTAGAGCGTCAGGGCGGCCGGCGAGGCCGCGTACTCCTGGAGCAGTTCGTGTCGGCGGGTGGCGCAGGGCCAGGGGGCGGCGCAGCCGCCGCAGAGCCAGATGGGCAGGACGGGACCGTGTTCGGTCACTGGCCCTCACCTGGCCAGTGGCCCCGGTTGATCGGGATCTTGTGTCTATGCCGGCAGGGCAACTCGTTCCCGCACTTGCAGACGTACCGCCACCTGATCCACGACCACACCGGCTTGTGCCGGCGAGCCAGGGTCTGAGCAACGGCTATCAGGTACTGGTCAAAGCTGACACGTCTAGGCATGACCGCTCCTCGCTCGCACGCCGTGGGCTGCGCACCCATTTTGCGCGCGCAGATACGTGGGGTCAATAACGTTGCGCCATGTTGCGCCTACGGCGTGTGTCTGGTGCGCGCGAGGAGGACGGGCGCAGAATGTCGACCATGGAGAGCCCGACCTTCGTGCGGTTCCAGCTCGGCGCACAGCTCAAGCGAGTACGGGAAGAAGCGGACGTAACTGCCGAGCAAGCCGCCGAGGTCATCGAAGTCTCGCCAAGCACCTTGCGCCGGATCGAGCAGGGTCGGGTGGGCTTGAAGGGTCCGGCCTTGAACGCCTTGCTGGACCGGTACGGCGTCGCCGACGCCGAGTTGCGTGAGACGTTGCTGTCGATGGCGCGCACCGGCAAGCAGCGCGGCTGGTGGGCGAAGTATGGCGACCTGCCGAACTCGTACCGCCAGTACATCGGGCTGGAATCCGCAGCGTCCGAGATCCAGAACTTCGAGACGCTGGTAGTTCCCGGCCTACTGCAGACCGCCGACTACGCCCGCGCGATCACCACCGCCGACGCATCTCAGCCGACCCCGCAGGCTGTGGAGGATCGGGTGACCGTGCGGATGAAGCGACAGAAGCTGCTGACCGAGGAACAGCTACGCCTGGTCGCGGTCATCGACGAGGCAGTCCTACGCCGGCAGATCGGTGGAGCCGACATCATGGGCGGTCAGCTCTCCGCCCTGCTCGACGCGCAGAAGCGTTGGAACGTCACCATCCAGGTCATCCCGTTCCGCGAGGGTGCCTACGCCTCGATGGTGTCCAGCTTCCACATCCTCAGCTTCGCGGAAGGTCCGGGTGTGGTGTACATCGAGGGTTTGACCGGCGACCTCTACGCTGAAGGTGAGGACGTGCAGCGCTGCACTCGCGTGTTCAACTCCCTTCGGGCGGCAGCGCTGTCACCTACAGCGTCAACCTCGATGATCAAGCAGATCCGTGACAAGGAGACGCCATGAGGGCGCTTGACAGCCAGTGGCGTACCAGTAGCCGTAGCGGTGGCAACGGCGCGTGCGTGGAGGCGCGATACGTGATCAATGCTGCTCAGGTCCGCGACAGCAAGGACCGGCAGGGGCCGGTGCTGTTCTTCGCGGCCGACCAGTGGACCGGTTTTCTCCAGGGCATCAAGGCCGGGATGTTCGACGCCTGAGAGAAGTTCCGTAGCGACGGATGAATAACTGTGCTCGCTGTGTGCGAATTAGTCGCATGCTCGCGGTCAATTGCGGCTTACTGCTCAATACGACTTGTCCTGGCCGAGCACGTGCTGGGCGACGAAGTTGAGGATCATCTCCCGGCTCACCGGGGCGATTCGCCCAGCCCGCACCGCCCCCAACAGCGTCGCCACCCCGTACTCCGTGGTCATCCCCGCCCCGCCCAACGCCTGCACCGCCGTGTCCACGGCGAGCGCGGCGGCCTCCCCGGCCGCGTACTTGGCCATGTTGCCGGCCACCCCGGCCTCCAGGTCCCGCCCCGCGTCGTACAGCGTGGCCGCCTTGTGGATCATCAGCCGGGCCAGTTCCACCTGCACCGCCGCGTGCGCGAGCGGGTGCGCCACCCCCTGGTGGGAGCCGATGCTCCGGCCGCCCCAGACCTTTCGCGTAGCCGTGTATTCGCTGGCCCGCTCGATGGCGTACCTGCCGGTGCCGACGCCCATCGCGGCGACCGTGATCCGCTCCGGGTTCAGGCCGGCGAACAGCGCGGGCAGGCCGGCGTCCAGCGAGCCGCCGACCAGGGCGTCGGCGGGCAGCCGCACGTCGTCGAGGTAGAGCAGGAACTGGTTCTCCGGGGAGATGATCTCCATGTCCAGCTTGGAGCGGGTCAGCCCGGCCGCGTCGGTCGGCACCACGAACAGCGCGGGCTTGAGCTTTCCGGTGGACGAGTCCTCGGTGCGGGCCACCACCAGCACGTACTGCGCCTCGTCGACGCCCGAGATGTAGCACTTGCGGCCCGAGAGCAGCCAGTCGTCGCCGTCGCGGCGGGCCACCGTGCCGAGGCGGTGGAAGTTCGACCCGGCCTCCGGCTCGGTGATCGCGAAGACCACCTTGAGGGTGCCGTCGGCCATGCCGGGCAGGAAGCGCTCGCGCTGCTCCTCGGTGCCGTGCTTGGTGATGATCGTGGCGACGATGGCGGGGGAGACCACGAGCAGCAGCAGGGGGCAGCCGGCGGCGGCCAGCTCCTCGCAGACGATGGCCAGCTCGGTGATGCCGCCGCCTCCGCCGCCGTACTCGGTGGGGATGTTGACGCCGAGGTAGCCGAGCCGGCCGGCCTCGTCCCACAGCTCGGTGGTGTGCTCACCGGCCTTCGCCTTCTCGACGAAGTAGCCGTGGCCGTACTTGCGGCCCAGCGCCCGGACGGCGTCGCGGAGCTGGTCCTGCTCGGGGGTGAGGTCGAAGTTCATCGGGGGGCCTCCTCGGGGTTGACCACGGCCAGGACTGCCCCCGTGTCGACCTGGCCGCCGGCCGGTACCGGCAGCTCGGCCACCACGCCGTCGGTCGGGGCGAGCACGGGGTGTTCCAGCTTCATCGCCTCCAGGGTCAGCAGCAGGTCACCGGCGGCGACCCGCTGACCGACCTCGACGTGCACCCGGGCCACCGCGCCGGGCAGCGGCGCGAGCAGCGACCCGGCGGCCAGCTCCACGGTGGGCAGCGGGAAGCGCGGCAGCTCGGCCAGGCTCGCCGCCCCGTCCGGGCCGTCCACGAAGACCGCCGACCCCACCCGGTGTACGCGGAAAGCCCGCCGCACCCCGTCGACGTCGAGTGTCACCCGGTCGGGGGTGGCCCCGACGAGGGTGACGGCCGGCGTGTTGTCGCCGGAGTCGTCCCCGGTCATCGGATGGGTCGACCACTCGGCGAGCGTGCCCGCGCGGTCCAGCCGGTACCGGACCTCGATCTCCCCGTGCTGGCCGGCGTAGCGGGTGACCTGCGGGAAGGCTGGCACGTTGCGCCAGCCCGAGGGGAGCCCGGCGAGCACGGTGGCCGTCGACCGGCGGGCCGCCGCCGAGGCGAGCGCGGCGGCGAGGGCCGCGAGGGGCACCCCGTTGGGCGGCAACAGGGGGGCGAACACCTCGTCGTGCCGGTCCAGGAAGCCGGTGTCGACCTCGGCGGCGCGGAACTCCGGGCTGCGCAGCACCCGTACCAGCAGGTCCCGGTTGGTGGTCACCCCGTGCAGCTCGGCCCTGGCCAGCGCGCCGGCCAGCAGCCGGGCCGCCTCCGCGCGGGTCGGGGCCCAGGCGACCAGCTTGGCCAGCATCGAGTCGTAG
The DNA here is from genome assembly GCF_045040215.1 of Micromonospora sp. NBC_01412. NCBI lineage: Bacteria > Bacillati > Actinomycetota > Actinomycetes > Micromonosporales > Micromonosporaceae > Micromonospora > Micromonospora sp. NBC_01412. The sequence goes on along the minus strand of NZ_CP109528.1, from coordinate 2,674,531 downwards.
TGCACGCCGACCGTCGAGCCGTCGACCACGCCCGAGTCGAGGCGCAGTCCACGGGTCGGGGCGAACTCGCCCACCACGCCGGGAACCGCGAAGCGGTGCAGGGTGCCGGTGGCGGGCCGGAAGCCCTGGCCCGGGTCCTCGGCGCACAGCCGTACCTCGATCGCGTGGCCGGTGACGGGCGGGGTGGCCGTCAGCGGCAGCGGGTCGCCCTCGGCGACCAGCAGTTGCAGCCGGACCAGGTCCAGCCCCGTGACCGCCTCGGTGACCGGGTGCTCCACCTGGAGTCGGGTGTTCATCTCCAGGAAGAAGAACTCCCCGTCGGGCGCGAGCAGGAACTCGACCGTCCCCGCGCCGACGTAGCCGACCGCCCGGCCGGCCGCGACCGCCGCGGCGTGCAGCCGCTCCCGTACCCCGTCGGGCAGGACCGCCGGGGCCTCCTCGACGATCTTCTGGTGCCGGCGCTGGATCGAACAGTCCCGCTCGCCGAGGGCCAGCACCGTGCCGTGGGTGTCGCCGAAGACCTGCACCTCGACGTGCCGGCCCCGCTCGACGTACCGCTCGACGAAGACCGTGCCGTCGCCGAACGCCCCGGCCGCCTCACGCCGCGCGGAGGCCACCGCCTCGGCCAGGCCGGCGGCCTCCCGGACGATCCGCATGCCCCGGCCGCCGCCCCCGGCGGACGCCTTCACCAGCACCGGGAAGTCGGTGATCTCGTCGGCGTCGGTCCAGGTGGGCAGCATCGGCACGCCCGCGTCGGCCAGCAGAGCCTTCGCCGCCATCTTGTCGCCCATCGCGGCGATCGCCTTGGCCGGCGGGCCCACCCAGGTCAGCCCCGCGTCGGTCACCGCCGCCGCGAACTCGGCGTTCTCGGCGAGGAAGCCGTAGCCCGGGTGCACGGCGTCCGCGCCGGCCTTCCGGGCCGCGTCGAGGATCAGGTCGATCCGCAGGTACGTCTCGGCGGGCGTGTTCCCCGGCAGGCGTACGGCCTGGTCGGCTTCGGCGACGAACGGCGCGTCCGCGTCGGCGTCGGAGTGCACGGCCACCGTCTCGACGCCCAGGATCCGGCAGGTGGCGAGGACCCGCCGGGCGATCTCGCCCCGGTTGGCCACGAGCAGTCGGGTGATCATGAGTGGCAGCCCCCTACATCCGGAAGACGCCGAAGCCGTCGGCGCCCCTCACCGGTCCGTTGTGGATCGCCGACAGGCAGAGCCCGAGGACGGTACGGGTGTCCCGGGGGTCGATCACCCCGTCGTCGTAGAGCCGGCCGGAGAGGAAGAGCGCCCCGGACTGGGACTCGATCTGCTGCTCGACCATCATCCGCATCGCGGCGTCGGAGTCCTCGTCGTACTCGCTTCCCCGGGCGGCGGCGGCCTGCCGGGCCACGATCGACAGCACCCCGGCCAACTGCGCCGGCCCCATCACCGCCGACTTGGCGTTCGGCCAGGTGAACAGGAACCGTGGCTCGTACGCCCGCCCGCACATGCCGTAGTTGCCGGCCCCGTACGACGCGCCCAGGTTGACCGTCAGGTGGGGGACCTTTGAGTTCGACACCGCGTTGATCATCAGGGCGCCGTGCTTGATGATGCCGCGCTGCTCGTACTCCGTGCCGACCATGTAGCCGGTGGTGTTCTGGAGGAAGACCAGCGGGGTGTCGGAGGCGTTGGCGAGCTGAATGAACTGGGCGGCCTTCTGCGCCTCCTCGCTGAACAGCACGCCCCGGGCGTTGGCCAGCACGCCGACCGGGTACCCGTGCAGCTCGCCCCAGCCGGTCACCAGGGCCGTCCCGTACGCGGGCTTGAACTCGTCGAACTCGCTGCCGTCCAGCACCCGGGCCAGCACCTCGCGCGGGTCGAACGGCACCTTCAGGTCGGCGCTGGCGATGCCGAGCAGCTCCTCCGGGTCGTACTTCGGCGGCTGCGGGACCGGGTTGCGCGGCGGCGGGCCCTGCTTGCGCCAGTTGAGCCGGCGGACGGACTGCCGGGCCAGCCGGATGCCGTCCCGCTCGTCCTCGGCCAGGAAGTCGGCCAGGCCGGACATCGTGGCGTGCATCGCCGCGCCGCCGAGGGACTCGTCGTCGGTGACCTCGCCGGTGGCCATCTTCACCAGGGGCGGCCCGGCCAGGTAGACCTGCGACCGGTCCCGGATCATGATCACGTGGTCGGACATGCCCGGCACGTACGCGCCGCCGGCCGTGGCGTTGCCGAAGACCACGCTGACCGTGGGGATCCGCTCGGCCGAGAGCCGGGTCAGGTCGCGGAACACCCGGCCACCCGGGATGAAGATCTCCGCCTGGGTGGGCAGGTCCGCCCCGGCGCTCTCCACCAAATTGATCATCGGTAGCCGGTTGGTGAGGGCGATCTCGCCGGCCCGCCGGGTCTTCGCGAGCGACCACGGGTTCACCGCGCCGCCCCGTACCGTCGGGTCGTTGGCGACGACCAGGCACTCCACGCCCTCGACCACCCCGATGCCGGTGACCACGCTGGCCCCGACCGGGAAGTCCGTCCCGTACGCGGCGACCGTCGACAACTCCAGGAACGGGCTGTCCGGATCGAGCAGCAGCTCGATCCGCTCCCGGGGGAGCAGCTTGCCCCGCCTGTGGTGCCGGGTCACGTACTTCTCGCCGCCGCCCGCGCGGGCCCGGTCGAGGGCCGCGTCCAGCTCGGCGAGGCGTTCCAGCAGCGCCTCCCGGTTGGCGGAGCAGACCGGCGAGGACGGGTCGAGCGCGCTGTCCAGTGTGGTCACAGGCCCATGCCCTTCGCGATGATCTCGTTCATGATCTCGGTGGTGCCACCGCCGATGCCGAGAATGCGGGCGTCCCGGTAGTGCCGCTCCACCTCGGCGTCGCGCAGGTAGCCGTACCCGCCGTGCAGTTGCAGCGAGGCGTCGACGACGAAATCGCAGGCGGCCACCGCGACGTTCTTCGCCATCGCCACCTCGGTCACCACCGGCTCCCCAACCGCGACCCGCTCGGCCACGTCGTGCACGTACGCGCGGGCTGCCTCGGCGCGGGTGTGCATCTCGGCCAGCCGGTGCCGGATCAACTGCCGGCTGGCCAGCGGCCGGCCGAACGTGGACCGGTCCCGGCACCAGCCCACGGCCAGGTCGACGCAGCGCTGCGCGGTCGCGTACGCCTGGGTGGCCAGCGACAGCCGCTCGGCGGCGAAGTGCTGCACGATCGCCAGGAAGCCGGTGTCCTCCTCGCCGATCCGGTTGGCCACCGGCACCCGCACGTCGGCGAACGCCAGCTCGGCGGTGTCCGAGCAGTGCCAGCCGAGCTTCTCCAGCCGCCGGCCGACGGTGAACCCGGGCGTGTCCTTGTCGATCACCAGCAGGGTGAGCTCCCCGCTGCCGGGGAAGCCGGTGCAGACCGCCGTGGTCACGAAGTCCGCCCGTACCCCGCTGGTGATGTAGGTCTTCGACCCGTTCACCACGTAGTGATCGCCGTCGCGGCGGGCATGGGTGCGGATCGCGGCGACGTCCGACCCGCCGTCCGGCTCGGTGATGGCCAGCGCGCCGATCATCGCCCCGTCGAGCGTGGGCCGGACGTACCGGTCGACCAGGTGCTCGTTCCCGGCCGCGACGATGTGCGGTAGCGCGATGCCGTGCGTGAACAGCGCCGCGACCAGCCCGGACGAGCCGCCCGACCGGATGATCTCCTCGGTCACGACGATCGAGTCGAGCAGGTCGCCGCCGCTGCCCCCGACGGACTGGGGGAACCCGATGCCGAGCAGGCCGAGCCGCGCGGCGGTGGCGTGCAGCTCCCGGGGCACCTCGCCGGCCCGCTCCCAGCCGTCCAGGTGCGGCAGCACCTCCCGCGTGACGAACGCCCTGGTCAGCTCGCGCAGCTGCCGCCGCTCCGGGGTGTCCACGATCGTCACGGGGTCACCTCCCCGGCCGGCCCGGCGTTGTCGGCTGGCGGCTCGGCGCTCCCGGGCGGCCCGGTGGACAGGCCCGCCGGCAGGTCGACCACGCGGGCGCGGAGCAGCTCGCCGAGCGCCTTGGCCTGCGGGTCGAACCGGGTGGACGCGGCCACCCCCTGCCCCAGCAGCCCCCGGAGCACGAAGTTGACCGCCCGCAGGTTCGGCAGCTCGTACCGCTCGACGGTCAGCGCGGCCGTCTCCGGCAGCAGCTCGGCCAGCCGCTCGACCGTCAGCCAGCCGCGCAGCCACGCCCAGGTCGCGTCGGTGCGGGCCCAGACGCCGAGGTTCGCGTCGCCGCCCTTGTCGCCCGAGCGCGCCCCCACCAGCTCGCCCAGCGCCCCTCGGCGGGTGGGGCGGGCGACAGGCCCGTCTGCCGGCGGAGGCTGCGGTACGGACGAGGCCGGCGCACGGGTGGTCGGCGGGGGAGCGATCGGGATCCGCTCGCCGGACGGGAGGACGGCGACGTGCTCGACTTCGCCCTGCGGCACCACGTCGGCGGTGAACACCCCGTACGGGGTGGCGTCGCCGGGCAGCGTGGTCAGCGTGCAGCCCGGATAGGAGGCCAGTGCCAGTTCCACCGCCGCGGCCGAGAACGCCCGCCCGGCCCGCCCCTTGTCGCCGTCGCGCAGGTGTACGTGCAGCAGCGCGCTCGCCGCCTCCGTGTCACCCACGTCCGGGTGGTCGGTGCGGGCCAGGACGAACTCCAGCCCGTCCGTGCCGACGGCCGCCTCGACCTGCCCCCGCACCAGGGCGGCCTTGGCCGGGATGTCCAGCCCGCACAGGACGAACGTCATCGAGTTGCGGAACCCGCCGAGGTTGTTCACCCCGACCTTGAGGGTGTCCGGCGGAGGGGCGCCCCGGACCCCGGTGACCCGGACCCGGTCCGGCCCGTCCGCGTTCAGCTCGACGGTGTCCAGCCGGGTCACCACGTCCGGGCCCAGGTAGTCCGGGCCGCCCACCTCGTACAGGAGCTGGGCGGTGACCGTCTCCACGGTGACCGCGCCGCCCGTGCCGGGGTGCTTGGTGAGCACCGACGAGCCGTCCGGGTGGATCTCCGCGATCGGGAAGCCGGGGCGGTGACCGCCGTCCGGCAGCTCGGTGAAGAAGCTGAAGTTGCCCCCGGTGACCTGCGCCCCGCACTCGATCAGGTGCCCGGCCACGGTCGCCCCGGCCAGCGCGTCGAGATCGTCGCGCCCCCAACAGAACCGGGCGATCGCCGGCCCGACCACCAGGGACGCGTCGGTGACCCGGCCGGTGACCACCACGTCCGCCCCGGCGTCGAGGCAGGCGGCGATCCCGAACGCGCCCAGGTACGCGTTCGCGGTGAGCGCGTCCGGCCGGGCGAGGGCGTCGCCCTCGACGTACCCGATCCTGGCGGTGAGGCCGAGCCGGTCGGCGAGCGACCCGATCGCGGCGGCCAGCCCGGCGGGGTTCAACCCGCCGGCGTTGGTCACGATCCGCACCCCGCGCTCCAACGCGGTGCCGAGGCAGTCCTCCAACTGGCGCAGGAACGTCTTCGCGTACCCGAGGCCGGGGTCGCGCAGCCGGTCCCGACCGAGGATCAGCATGGTCAGCTCGGCCAGGTAGTCGCCGGTCAGCACGTCCAGCTCGCCGCCGTCGAGCATCTCCCGCCAGGCGGTGGACCGGTCGCCGTAGAAGCCGGACGCGTTGCCGACCCGCAGCGGCGCGGTCACGCCGTAGCCCCGGCCGGCCGGCCCCGCTCGCCCTGCTCGGCTTGGTCGGCCTGCTCGGCTTGGTCGGCCTGGTCGGTCCGCTCGGCCAGTGGCTCGCGGCCGGAGCCCGGCGGCCCGGCGAACGCCTGCGCCACGTCGAGCCACTCGTCGGCGACCGGTCCGGCGGCGACCAGGGCCAGGTCGGCGCGGTGCCGGCGCTGGGTGACCAGCAGGCAGAAGTCGCGCGCCGGCCCGGTGACCCGGTCGGCGGCGTCCGCCGGGCCGTGGGCCCACGTGCCGCCGCCCGGCGCGGCGAGTTCCAGGCGCACCGGCGCCGTCGGCACCGCCCGGCCGTGGGCCGCGAAGCCGTGCCCGAGGGTACGGAAGCCGAGGTGCGCGACGTGCCGGAGTCGGCCGGTCGGGGCGCGGGTGATGCCGAGCGCGTCGGCCACGTCCTCGCCGTGCGCCCAGGTCTCCATGATGCGGGCGGTGGCCATCGAGGTGGCCGACATCCGGGTGCCGTACCAGGGCAGTTTCTCCCCGGCCGGGACGGCGGCGAGGGCCTCGGCCAGCGCGGCGCGGCCCGCCCGCCAGCGGGCCAGCAGCTCGGCCGGCGGGGCGAGGAACTGCTCCGCGCCGTCGTCGACCAGCCGGGTCAGGTCGGGGGCCGAAGCCACCGACGCGAAGAACGCGTCCGGGTCGGTGGCGGCGAGCAGGGCGACGTGGTCGGTCCAGGCCAGGTGGGCGATCTGGTGGGCGACCGTCCAGCCGGGCGCCGGGGTGGGTCGCGCCCAGCCGTCCGGGGACAGGGGGCCGACCAGGGCGTCCAGCTCCCCGGACTCGCCGGTCAGGTCGGTGAGCAGGTCCGTGAGCAGGTCCGTGCGGTCGACCATGGGACCTCCAGGGCTGGTCGGGCGGGCCTCGGCGGCCCGGTCAGGGCGTGAGCAGGGCGGCGAGCTGGCGTTTCCAGGTGCTGAGCAGGGCGGCGCGGCGGGTCGAGTCGTCGGTGAGCAGGTTGGCCACCCCGAGCCCGCGCAGCAGGTCGAGGGTGGCCTGCACGGCCTCCCGGACGCCGGGACGGCGCTCGTCGACGCCGAGCAGGGAGACCGTCAGCCGGTGCATCTCCCGGCCCACCTGCGTCTCCAGCGGGACCAGAGCGCCGCGCAGCTCGGCGTCGGTGCGGGCGGCGACCCACAGTTCGAGCGCGGCGACGAAGAGCGGCCCGGTGAACGCTGCGCCGAGCAGGTCGATCACCCGGTCGAGCCGCTGTGGCCCGGCGGGCAGCGCCTCGGCCTCGATGCGCAGCTCCTCGGCCCGACGCTCGGCGAGGTGCGTGACGGCGGCGGTGACCAGGGCGGCCTTCGTGGGGTAGTGGTGCAGCTGGGCGCCCCGGGAGACGCCGGCCCGGGCCGCCACCACGGTGGTGGTCGTGCCCGACCAGCCGTGCTCGACGAGGCAGTCGACGGTCGCCTCCAGCAGCCGGGCCTGGGTTGCGCGGCTGCGTTCCTGCTGAGGGACACGGGTCGATGCGGCGGTCACGGGGACAGCGTGCCGGTGAAGAAACAAACAGTCAAGACTGACTTTTTTGCGCGGGGAAGATGGGCGGTGCCCAACGGCCTCGGCGTGGGTGGGTGGCGCCCTCCGCGCCGGTGCGACGGGGGCGTGGGGTAGGCCTCCCGCCGGCTGCGACACGGTGCGTGGGTGCCCTCCGCGCGGTGGCTGTGCGGTGGTCCCTCCGCGCGGTGCGCGGTGGCTGTGCGTGGTCTGGTCGCGGTGTGCGTGGTGAGTGTTCTCTGCGCGGGGAGTGCGTGCGCCGTTCTCCTGCGGTGGGTGTCCTTCGCGCGCCCTTTGGAGCTGATGTCGTAAACGACTCGCCCGGGGCGATGTCGTAGACGACTCAGCTCCAAAGCGTCCTGCCGAGGGGGCCCGACCCCAGCAGGGTGCCCGGCGGCCTGCTCGCCGCCTTCGCCGACCTTGCTCGCCGTCTCCATCTGCCGGTTGGGCCGGGTGGGGCAGCCGAGCCGGCCGGCGGGGTCAGCGGCCGTCGCGGGGGCCGAAAACGGCGAGCGCGTCCGCGTCGCTGTGCCGGGAGCGCAGGTACTCGTCGGCCCACGCGGCGGCGTCCGGGAAGCCCGACTCCGCCGCGACCCGGGCGCACGCGGCGTCGACGTCGAACGCCGTCCGCCGTAGCTGCACCCCGGGCCCGAGCAGCGCCCAGTCCGCGCCGGGGCCGCCGTACGGCATGCCGACGCTGCCCGGGTTGACCACCAGGCGGCGGTCGACCAGTCGGGCGAACGGCATGTGGGTGTGCCCGCAGACCACGGCCCGGACCCCGGCCGGGACGCCGGCCAGGACCTCCGCCCAGCGGGCCATCCGGGAGTCGACGAGGACGGCCTCCTCGTCGTCGCGGGGCGTGGCGTGGCAGAACAGCACCTCGCCCAGCCCGGCGACCGACAGGGTCACCGTCGGCGGGAGCGCGGCCAGCCGGGCCACCTGGTCGTCGCGGAGCTGCCCCGCGGCCCAGTTCGACACCTCGATCGCGGACGGCTTCCCGGCCCGCGCCTCGACCAGTTCCCGGTCGGCGTTGCCGCCCACCCAGCAGGCCCGGTCGCCCAGCCCGCTGAGCAGGTCCAGCACCTCGACGGGCTGGGGGCCGGCGGCGATGTCGCCGGTGAGCACGATCAGGTCGGCGGCGGCGACGTCCGGCTCTGCCAGCACGGCCTCCAGCGGAGGTAGCGCGCCGTGGACGTCGGACAGGACGGCGATACGTTCCAGCATCGTCTCACCGTCCCGCCCGCCGGCCGCGTCGTCCAGCGTTTCTGCTCTGGACAGACGGGACGGGCCGGCCGGTCCAGTCCGTCCCGGCCCGGACCTTCGCCCAGCGGGCGCACCGGGAGCGTGGCCCCGGTGCGCCGAAAGATTCAGCAGTGCTGCGTTGGGCGGACCGCGCGGGGAGCTGTCAGACCCGCGCGCGGCGGGCCAGGCGCTCCGGGTCCAGGATGATGATGCTCTTGCCGTCCAGCCGCAGCCAGCCGCGCGAGGCGAAGTCGGCGAGCGCCTTGTTGACGGTCTCCCGGGAGGCGCCGACGAGCTGGGCGATCTCCTCCTGGGTCAGGTCGTGGGTCACCCGCAGCACGCCGCCGTCGCGGGTGCCGAACCGGCCGGCCATCTGGAGCAGGTTCTTCGCGACCCGCCCCGGCACGTCGGTGAAGATCAGGTCGGCCAGCGAGTCGTTCGTCCGGCGCAGCCGGCGGGCCAGCACCCGCAGCAGCTGCTCGGCGATCTCGGGCCGGTTGTTCAGCCACGGACGCAGGGCCTGCTTGCGCAGCCGCACCATCCGGGTGTCGGTCACCGCGGTGGCCGTGGCCGTCCGGGGACCCGGGTCGAAGAGCGACAGCTCGCCGACCATGTCCGACGGGCCCATCACGGCGATCAGGTTCTGCCGGCCGTCGGCGGCACGCCGCCCAACCTTGATCTTGCCGGACAGGAGGATGTAGAGACTGTCGCCGGGCTCGCCCTCGTTGAACACGACCTCGCCCTTGCGGACCTCGATCGTCTCCATCTCCTTGGCGAGCGCCTCGGCAGCCTCCGGGTCGACTCCCTGAAAAATTCCGCTGCGGGCCAGTACTTCGTCCATCGCGCACCTCCGCCTACGCGTGCCGTCCGTCGGCCGGGTCCGCCGTCCGCTGATCCCTCGCGCTCGGCCAGTCTAGGCGCACGTGAGCGGCAATCAGAGGTGCACCCCTGGAATCTTGATCGTTGGATGTAACCTGCCCGGCCTGATCAACCACTATGATCGCCGGTTCGGCGGCCCCCGGCCGCCCTCGACGCGCCTGGGACGTAGGGTCTGCGGCGTGCTGACCGAGCCGACCCTGACCAGCCGCCACGAGGACGGGCGGGACATACCGCTGCTCGTCTGGCGCGCCGACCGGCCGCTGCTCGCGGTCAGCTCCGCGCCGCTCGGCGGCGGGATAGGGGTACGGAACTGGGTGGTCAACGCGACCGTGCCGATGTCTTACCACCGGGACGACCCGGCCGAGCACCTGGCCGAGCTGGCCGGCCAGCTCGGCCTGGACGGGCCCGGCGTCGGGCTGCTGACCGGGGTCGACGTCGCCGACGTGGTCGCCAGGACCGACACCGGGGTGCGGGTCTGGGCCACGGTCGGGCTGGGCACCCCGCTCCAGGCCGCCGAGTCCGCTCCGGTCGAGTCCGCTTCGGTCGAGCCCGCCGAGTCCGGGACGCGGGTCGGCACCGTCAACATCGTGATCCAGATGCCCGCCCGGCTCGGCGATGCCGCACTGGTCAACGCGGTGGCCACCGCGACCGAGGCGAAGGTGCAGGCGATCCGGGAGCTGGGGCTGGCGGCCACCGGCACCCCGACGGACGCGGTCACCGTGCTCTGCCCGGTCGATGGGGCCCCGGCCGCGTACGGCGGGCCCCGCTCAACCTGGGGGGCGCCGCTGGCCCGGGCCGTGCACGCAGCCGTGCTCGCCGGCGGGCCGGGTCTCGTGGTCCCGTGGTCGCAACGACACTCGGCCTGAAGTTCGACCGATCGGCCATCGTCAGCGCGTTGTCCGGCCGGTAGGGTCGCGGGCGATGTATGCTGCCGCCCCCTCCGGAATCCGCTCGGGCCGACGGGCCACGCTCGCCCTCGGCGTGCTGCTCACCGCGCTGCTCGCCGCCGGCTGCGCGCAACCCGGCGACGAGCCGGTCTGGCAACCCGGGACCGAGGGCGGCCGGACCGGCGCGGCCGGTGCCCCGACCACGACCCCGTCCGCCACGCCGAAGGGCGAGGCGAAGAGCGTCTCGCTCTCCGCCACCGGCGACATCATCATGGGCAACGCGCCGAACCGGCTCCCGCCGGGCGGCGGGAAGGGGTTCTTCGACTCGGTCAAGGACGCTCTCGCCGCCGACCTGGTGATGGGCAACCTGGAGGAGCCGCTGACGGTGGACACCGGCACCGGCAAGTGCGGGGCCAACTCGACCCGGTGCTTCCAGTTCCGCGCCCCGCCGGAGTACGCCGCCCACCTGCGCGACGCCGGGTTCGAGCTGCTCAACCAGGCCAACAACCACGGGTACGACTACGGCCCCAAGGGCTACCAGAACACCCAGCGGGCGTTGGAGAAGTACGACCTGGCGCACACCGGCGCGCCCGACCAGATCACCGTGGTCGAGGTCGAGGGCGTCAAGATCGCCGTGGCCGGCTTCTCGTCGTACGTCTGGTCCAACAGCCTGGTCGACATCGACGCCGCCCGCGCGGTGGTCAAGAAGGCCGCCACCATGGCCGACCTGGTCGTGGTGCAGGTGCACATGGGCGGCGAGGGGGCCGACAAGACCCGGGTCCGGCCGGGCACCGAGATGTTCCTCGGCGAGAACCGGGGCGACCCGGTGAAGTTCTCGCACGCCATGGTCGACGCCGGAGCGGACCTGATCGTCGGCCACGGCCCGCACGTGCTGCGCGGCATGGAGTTCTACCAGGGCCGGCTGATCGCCTACAGCCTCGGCAACTTTGCCGGCGGCGGCAACTCGCTGAGCAACAGCGGCCGGCTGGGCTGGGGCGGGGTGCTCAAGGTGTCGCTCAAGCCGGACGGAAGCTTCGCCGGCGGATCGTTCACCTCGACGTACATGAACTCGATCGGCAAGCCGACCATGGACCCGGACGACCGGGGCCTCGGCCTGGTCAAGCAGCTCAGCGGCACGGACTTCCCGCAGACCGGCGCGCGGTTCGACGACAAGGGCCGGATCACCGAGGGGTGACCGGGCCGCACCCGCCGCAGGGGTGACGCGCCGCCCGTGTGCGCACGACGAACCGTCACCGGGTCGACGTAGGCTTTCCGTCGTGACCACCAGTCCCCCCGGAGCCACCGAGACCGAACTCGGCCGCACGCGCCGCGCCCGGAAGATCGGCCGGGTGCTGACCGAGACCCACCCCGACGCGCACTGCGAGCTGGACCACGCCAACCCGCTGGAGCTGGCCGTCGCCACGATCCTGTCCGCGCAGTGCACGGACAAGAAGGTCAACGAGGTCACCCCGAAGCTGTTCGGTCGATATCCGACGGCAGCCGACTATGCCGGCGCCGACCGGGCGGAGCTGGAGGAGCTGATCCGGCCCACCGGCTTCTACCGGAACAAGACCGACTCGCTGATCAAGCTGGGCCGGGCCCTCGTCGAGCGGTACGACGGCCGGGTGCCGGGGAAGCTCGCCGACCTGGTCACGCTGCCCGGGATCGGCCGCAAGACCGCCAACGTCATCCTCGGCAACGCCTTCGACGTCCCCGGCATCACCGTCGACACCCACTTCCAGCGGCTGGTGCACCGCTGGCGGCTGACCGACGAGACCGACCCCGTCAAGATCGAGCACGCGATCGGCGCGATGTACCCGAAGCGCGACTGGACGATGCTGTCGCACCGGATCATCTTCCACGGCCGGCGGGTCTGTCATGCCCGCAAGCCGGCCTGCGGGGCCTGCACCCTGGCGAAGCTCTGCCCGTCGTACGGCACGGGGCCGACCGAGCCGGCCCCGGCCGCGAAGCTGCTCAAGGGTCCCCGGGCGCGGGACCTGGCCGCCGCCGCAGGCGTCGACCCCGAGCTGGTGCCGCAACAGGCGGTCGTGGCGGAGGCGCCGTGACGCGTCGCCTCGCCGCTCTCCTCCTGCCGCTGGCCCTGCTCGCCGCCGGCTGCACGGCCTCGGCCGGCGACCCGGCGCCGCCCGGGCCCCGGAAGAACACCCGGCCGTCACCGTTCGCCGCCTGCGAGGCCCTGACCGCGCCGCCGGCCGCGGCCACCCCGACGCCGACCGCTTCCGGGTCCGCGCCGGCCCCGGCCGCCCCGACGCCGACTGCTTCCGGGGCCGCGCCGGCCGGTGGGTCGGTGCTGCCCGAGTTGACGCTGCCCTGCTTCACCGGCGGCGACCAGGTCGCGCTGCGGGACGTCCGGGGGCCGGCCGTGATCAACCTGTGGGCGTCCTGGTGCGGGCCCTGCCGCAAGGAGCTGCCCGCCTTCCAGCGGCTCAGCGAGCGCTCGGCCGGCCGGCTCCAGGTGGTCGGGGTGAACGCCCGGGACAGCCGGGACGCCGCCCAGTCGATCGGCGAGGACTTCGGCATCCGCTTCCCGGTCCTGTTCGACCAGGGCGACAGCCTGAGCCGAGGGCTCAACCGCAACGCCATCCCGCTGACCGTGTTCGTCGACGCCGACGGCCGGGTCCGGCACGTCGACGTCTCCGGGGCGCTGGACGACGCCCGCCTGGCCGAGCTGGTCCGCCGACACCTCGGGCTGGAGGTGCCCGCGTGACCCGGCAGCCCCCACCCTGGATCGACCCGCTGCTGGCCCGGCTCGGCACCGCGCGGGCCGAGGACTTCACCCGGATCGCCACCCCGAGCAACGGCGGTCGGGAGAGCGCGGTGCTGGTGCTGCTGGCCGAGGAGCCGGAGGCCGGCCCGGACGTGTTGGTCCTCCAGCGCGCCGCGACCTTGCGCAACCACGCCGGGCAGCCGGCCTTCCCCGGCGGGGCGGCCGACCCGACCGACGCCGACTCCGCCGCCACCGCGCTGCGCGAGGCCAACGAGGAGGTCGACCTCGACCCGGCCAGCGTCACCGTGCTGGCCGAGCTGCCGAAGCTGTGGATCCCGGTCAGCGACTTCGTGGTGACCCCGGTGCTCGGCTGGTGGCACCGGCCGCACCCGGTGCACCCCCGGGAACCGGCCGAGGTCGCGCACGTCGCCCGGCTGCCGGTCGCCGAACTCGTCGACCCGGCCAACCGCATGCGGGTACGCCACCCGAGCGGCTGGATCGGCCCGGCCTTCTCGGTGCGCGGCATGCTGGTCTGGGGCTTCACCGCCGGGGTGCTCGCCACCCTGCTGGAGATGGGCGGCTGGGCCCGGCCCTGGCCGCGCGACCGGGTCGTGGACCTGCCGCCCACCGGTGCCGCCCCGGCGCCGTCGGCCGGCACCGACTCCGTCGACGAGATGGCCGGCCCGCTCACCTGACCGTCACGTTCCGCGAGCGGCGGTCCGCCGCCGAGCCCGCTGCCCGTACCCTTGGGGCGTGTCCGCCGTGGATCTCGTCCTGCTACTGCTCATGCTCGTGTTCGCGATCAGCGGATACCGTCAGGGCTTCGTCATCGGGGTGCTGTCGTTCTCCGGCTTCTTCGTGGGCGCCCTGGTCGGCCTCCAGGCCGGCCCGCTGCTGGCCCGCCAGTTCGCGGACAACGGCGCCCGCGTACTGATCTCCCTCGTCGCGGTCTTCGGGCTGGCAGTGGTGGGCCAGGCGCTGGCTGGTTGGGTCGGCTCCCACCTACGCCAGACGATCACCAGCGACGTCGGCAGGCGGGCCGACGACATCGGCGGGGCGCTCGTCTCGCTCGTCGCCGTCATGCTGGTGGCCTGGCTGGTGGCCGTGCCGCTGGGCTCGTCGTCGCTGCCCTGGCTCGCCTCCTCGGTGCGCAACAGCGCGTTGCTCACCGTGGTCGACCGGGTGCTGCCGGACAAGGCGCAGGAGCTGTCCAACGCGCTGCGGGACACGGTCGACACGAACGGCTTCCCGGACGTCTTCGGTGACCTCGCGCCCACCCGGGCCCGGCAGGTCGACCCGCCCGACCCGGCGCTCGCCGGTTCCGAGGTGGTCGCCAACGGCCGGCGCTCGGTGGTCAAGGTGCTGGGCTCCGCGCCGAGCTGCTCCCGCCGCATCGAGGGCTCCGGCTTCGTGTACGCCGACGACCGGGTGATGACCAACGCGCACGTGGTGGCCGGCACCCGGTCGGTGGCCGTGGAGCTGGACGGCAACCGGTACGACGGGGAGGTCGTCGTCTACGACCCCGACCGGGATCTGGCCGTGCTGCGGGTGCCGTCCCTGCCCGGCCCGTCCCTGCGCTTCGCCGCAGGCAACGCGGGCAGCGGGGCGGACGCGGTCGTGCTGGGCTTCCCGCTGGACGGGCCGTACAACGCCCAGTCGGCCCGGGTGCGGGACGTCGACCGGATCACCGGGCCGGACATCTACTCCTCGGGCGACGTCACCCGGGAGATCTACACGATCCGGGCGCTGGTCCGCTCCGGCAACTCCGGCGGCCCGCTGCTCTCCTCGAACGGCCTGGTGCTCGGGGTCATCTTCGCGGCGGCTGCGGACGACCCGAACACCGGCTTCGCGGTGACTGCGGCCGAGGCCCGCCCGGTGGCGCTGGCCGGCGCCGAGCGCACCCGCGCCGTCGGCACCGGCGACTGCACCTGACGCGGCCAGCGGCCAGCGGCCAGCGGCCCCGGTCAGGCGGCGGGGACCTCGGCCCTCCGGCCGGCGGCGGGCAGCTTCTCCCGGCCCCACCGCACCCCGCGGTCCAGCACCGCCCGGGCCATGATCAGCACACAGATGCCGCCGTTGAGGAACGACGCCACCACGTCGCTCGGGTGGTGCATGCCCCGGTACAGCCGGGTCAGCGCGACGCCGACGGGCACCAGCACCAGCAGCGTCCACCAGGCGACCTTCGCCGGGGTGCTACGCGCCCGCAGGGCCAGCAGCACCGCGATGCCGACGTAGAGCGCCGCCGCGGCCGAGGTGTGCCCGGACGGGAAGCTGGAGGTGGGCGGGGAGGCGTCCATGTGCTCGACCGCCGGCCGGCGGCGGTCGATGGCCATCGTGGTCAGCAGGAAGATCAGGGCCTGCGCGCTGACCGCCGCGCACAGGAAGACCGGTTCCCGCCAGCGGTGCAGCACCAGCCGCAGGACCACCGCCACGATCACGGTGACCAGCACGATGGCCTGGGTGCTGGCCAGCGTGCTGAACACCAGCGAGACGCTGTTCCAGCCCTCCGTGCGGTCGGCGGCCAGTTCGCGGTTGACCGCGTCCTCGACGGTGAACGGCCAGGTGCGCTCGAACACCCGGGTGACGAGCACCCCGAGCAGCACCATGACGGAGAGCAGCAGGCCCACTGGGAGCAGCACCCGCTTGAGACTCTGGACCAGCACATCGGACATGGCCCCGCCAGTACCCGACCGGGCCGGCCGCTACGCCTGCCCGCCGCCCGGCCCCGGCAGGCCCGCCCCGTCGGCCAGTTCGGGTTCGACGCCCTCAGTCACCGGGTGCGACGGGCCGCGGCCCGTGTGGGCCCGCCAGGTGCGGAAGGCGGCCGTCGTGGCGGACACCGTCGCAGCGCCCAGCAGCCAGCCGCCGACCACGTCGCTGGTCCAGTGCACGCCCAGCGCCACCCGGCTCACCCCGGTCAGGCCGGCGACCACGACGGCGGCGGTCCACAGCGCCCACCGGGCGGCGGGACGCCCCCGGGCGTACGGGAGGAAGATCAGCAGTAGCACCCCGACTGCCAGGGTGGCGTTCAGCGCGTGCCCGGAGGGGAACGAGTAGCCGGCGGCCCGGGCCACCGGGTCGAGCAGGCCCGGCCGGTCCCGGCCGACCAGCAGCTTGAGCAGCGCGTTGAGCAGCCCGCCCACGGCCATCGTGGTGACCGCCCACCAGGCCAGCCGTGGGGCGCGCCGGGTGAACAGCCACACCACCACGGCGAGCACGGCGACCCGCAGTGGGCCGGGACCGAAGGCGTGGGTCCACACGGTCATGAATCCCACCCAGCCGGGATGGTCGACGGCGTACCCGTGCAGGGCGTGGGTCACCGCGGCGTCCAGCCGGTGCAGCGGTGCCCAGGAACCCAGCACCAGCAGGGCGAGCAGGGCGAACGGCACCAGGACCAGGAAGGCCGCGGTGGCGGCGAGGGTGAGCCGCAGCCCCAGCGACCGGTCCTGGTCGAGGCGGCGGGCCCGCCACGACGGGGACGTCGACCCGGGGGTGTGCTGACCGGACGTGCTCATGCCGCATCCCTACCCGGCCGGGCGCCGGATCAGGCCGATCGGCGCCGATGGAATCCGACGGCGGCGATCGGTCAGCGGACCGACCGGCGGAGGCGACGGGCCACCAGCACGGCCCCGGCGGCCAGGGCGGCGCAGACGGCGACGCTCGTCCAGAGCCGTTCCGGGTCGGAGCCGTCCGACCCGCCGGCCGGCCGGGCCGTCCAGTGGGTCTGCTGGCGGGTCGTGGTGAAGCCGAGCGGGTCCGCGCCGGCTCCGGCGACCGGCTCCTCCTCCGTGGTGCCGGGCGCCGGGCCGAAGCCCACCACGCCGGGGGAGGAGTGGTCGTCGAGCGGGTTGCGCCCCACCGACGGCACGTCGACGGTTAGCGCGGCGACCGGGTCGACCATGCCGTACCCGAAGCGGTCGTCGCGGCCGGCGGGCCCGATGTCCCGCGCGGTGCTGATCAGGCGGTTCACCACCTCGCCGGCGGACATCTGCGGCCAGTGGGACCGGATCAGGGCGGCGGTGGCGGCAACGAGCGGGGTCGCGAAGCTGGTGCCCTGCACCCGCCAGTACCCGCCCGGCCGGGCCCCGACCAGGCCGGTGGCCGGCGCGGTGAGGATCGTGGCGGGGCCGGTGATCGAGCCGGACCAGAGGTTGTCGCTGGCGCGTTCCAGGCCGGCGACGGCGATCACGCCCGGCTCCCGGGCCGGGTACCAGACCTTGGTGTCGGAGGACGCGGCCAGGTTGCCGGTGCAGGCGACCACCACCACGTCCCGGGCGAACGCGTAGTCCAGCGCCGCGGCCAGGGCGGGGCTGTCGCCGCTGCCGCCGAGGGACAGGTTGATCACCCGGGCGCCGTTGTCCACGGCCCAACGGACCCCCTTGGCGACGATCAGCGCGTCGTCGTACCGGTTCTCGTCGTCGAGGACCCGCACCGGGAGGATCTTCGCGTCGGGGGCCAGCCCGACGGCGCCGCGCTTGTCGTCGTCGCGCCCGGCGATCAGGCCGGCCACCGTCGTGCCGTGCCCGACCGGGTCCGGGCCGTCGTCGGTGTCGCCGTCGTCGACCAGGTCGATGCCGGGCAGCACCTGACCGGCCAGGTCCGGGTGCGAACCGTCCACCCCGGAGTCGATCACCGCCACGGTGACGCCGCGCCCGGTCGAGGTGCGCCAGGCGATCGACGCCCGCAGCTCGTCGAGCTGCCACTGCTCGTCGCGGACCTGGTCGGCCCGGGCCGGCGTGTCCACCGGCGACACCCGCCAGGGTGCCGCCCCGGCCTGCGGGACGGCGAGCGGCGCGAGCGCGGCGGGGCGGGCCGGCGCGGCGTGGCTGCCAGGCGCGGCGAGCGCCGACGGCGGAACCGGACCGATGAGCGACACCGCGAGCGCCGACGCGCCGAGCAGCGCGTGGCGGGTGAGCCGTCGCGCCGTCGTCGAACAGCCCTGCCGATCCCCAGTCACATTCCCAGCCATTCATCGCGGCGGACACATGCTGTTCGGAGATTACCGGTTTTCCCCTCCGACACACGCCGATCCCGCAACAGGTCACCGGAGCGCCGCCGGCCCGGGGCGGTGCTGGGGTTCACTGCGGAGGGAGATGGGCCAGCTGGACCAGGCGTACGCCCTCCCGCCGGGTCACCAGCCGGGCCCGTCCGGGCGGGAGCGGGCCGGGCCGGACCTGGCCGACCAGCGGCCCCTCGTCCGGGCTGCCGGCCATCACCAGGCCGGGGGCGGACAGCTCGCGCAGCCGCTGGAGGAACTGGTCGTAGCCGCGGGTCGCGCCGCCCGCGCGGCGGGCCAGCACCAGGTGCAGGCCGATGTCCCGGGCCTGCGACAGGTACTCCTCCAGCGCCCGCAGCGGGTTGACCGGCCCGCTGGCCACCAGGTCGTAGTCGTCGACCAGCACGAACAGCTCCGGCCCCGACCACCACGACCGCTCCCGCAGCTGCGCCGGGGTGATGTCCGCGCCGGGCAGCCGGCCCTGCATGTACCCGGCGGCCGCCTCGACCAGGTCGGCGGTGCGGGCGGCGTCGGTGCCGTAGCCGATCCGGTGCTCCGTCTCGATGGCGCCGAGCAGGCTGCGCCGGTAGTCCACCAGGATCACCCGGGCCTGGTCGGGGGTGAACCGGCCCACGATGGTGGAGGCCAGCGCCCGCAGGAACGACGACTTGCCGCACTCGGCGTCCCCGAAGACCAACAGGTGCGGTTCGGTGGCGAAGTCGAGCACCACCGGGCGCAGGTCCGCCTCGGCGATCCCGACCGGCAGCGCCAGCCCGGTCGTGCCGGCCAGGTCCAGCTCCGCGTACGGCAGCACCGGCGGGAGCAGCCGGACCCGGGGCGCGACCGGCCCGGTCCACGCCCCGGCGACCGCCTTCACCAGCGTGGCGGTCTCCCCGTCCGGCCCGGCCAGCCGGGGCAGCGCGGTGAGGAAGTGCAGGCCCTCACCGGTGATGCCCCGGCCGGGCGTCTTCTCCGGCACGCCCGCCGCAGCCGCACGCCGGACCAGCAGCGAGTCCGACGGGTCGCCGAGCCGCAGCTCCAGCCGGGAGCCGAACAGGTCCCGGACGGCGGGGCGGAAGTCAGTCCAGCGCAGCGAACTGGCCACCACGTGCAACCCGTACGACAGGCCCCGGGTGGCCAGCTCGGTGACCATGGGCTCCAGGTCGTCGTACTCGGCGCGCAGGGCACCCCAGCCGTCCACCACCAGGAACACGTCGCCGAACGGGTCGGTCGTCGGCTGGCCGGCGGTGGCGAGGGCGGCCCGCCGCTGCCGGTACGCCGCCATCGACTCCACCCCCAGCGCGGCGAAGCGGCGCTCCCGGTCGGCCAGCAGGGTGGCCATCTCACCGACGGTGCGCCGCACGGCGGTCGGGTCGGTCCGGCCGGACACCCCGCCGACGTGCGGCAGGTCGCGCAGCGCGGCCAGGCCCCCGCCGCCGAAGTCCAGGCAGTACACCTGCGCCTCGGCGGGCGTGTGGGTCAGCGCCAGCGCGCAGACCAGCGTGCGTAGCAGGCCCGACTTGCCGCTCTGCGGGCCGCCGACCACGCCGACGTGCCCGGCCGAGCCGCCGAGGGCCAGCCAGAGCAGGTCCCGACGCTGCTCGAACGGCTTGTCGACGACGGCCACCGGAACCTGGAGCGCGCCGTGCAGCTCCGGGTTGGCGGAGCCCAGCCCGCGCCCCGGGTCGGCGCCGACCGGCCCGAGCAACTCGTCGAGGGTGGGCGCGTCGCCCAGCGGCGGCAGCCACACCTGGTGGGCCGGCGGGCCCTGCCCGGCCAGCCGCCCCACCAGCACGTCGAGCAGGCTCGCGGCGCCGGTGTCCGCCTCGGCGGCGACCGTCGGGGCGGGGGCGGCCGGCTCCGACACCGGCACCGCGTGGGTGGAGAAGGCGAGCAGGCGGGGCACGCTGGCCGCGCCGCGCCCCGCCGCGCCGTCGCGGCGGCGCAGCGCCCCGGAAACGTACGCGGCCTTGAAGCGCATCAGTGGCTCGGTGCCGAAGCGCAGGTAGCCGTGCCCCGGCGAGCGGGGCAGCTCGTGCGCGTCGGGCACCCCGAGGACCGTCCGAGACTCCAGCGCCGAGAAGGTGCGCAATCCGATCCGGTACGACAGGTGGGTGTCCAGGCCGCGCAGCCGCCCCTCCTCCAGCCGCTGGCTGGCCAGCAGCAGGTGCACCCCAAGGGACCGGCCCAGCCGGCCGATCTGCACGAACAGGTCGATGAAGTCCGGCTTGGCCGAGAGCAGCTCGGAGAACTCGTCGCAGATCAGCAGCAGGGACGGCAGCGGGGCCAGCGGGTTGCCGGCGGCCCGGGCCCGCTCGTAGTCGCGCAGGCTGGCGAAGTTCCCGGCCCGGCGCAGCAGCTCCTGGCGGCGGACCAGCTCCCCGTTGATGGCGTCGACCATCCGGTCCACCAGCGGCAGCGCGTCGGCCAGGTTGGTGATCACCGCGGCGGTGTGCGGCAGCCGGTCGAACGAGGCGAAGGTGGCCCCGCCCTTGAAGTCGACCAGGACGAAGTTGAGCTGCTCGGAGCTGTGCGTGGCGGCCAGCCCGAGGACCAGGGTGCGCAGCAGCTCGGACTTGCCGGAGCCGGTGGCCCCGATCAGCAGCCCGTGCGGGCCCATCCCGTCCTGGGCGGACTCCTTGAGGTCCAGCTCGATCGCCCCGCCGTCGGTGCCCACCCCGATCGGCACCCGAAGCCGGTCCCGGGCCGACCGGGGCCCCCAGCCCTGCTCGGCGCTGAAGCCCGCCGGGTCGCCGATGCCGAGCAGCTCGGGCAGGCCCAGCTCGGCGTTGACCGGGGCGTCCGGCCCGCGTACGGCGGTGGCCAGCCGCAGCGGGGCCAGCCGGCGGGCGACCGCCTCCGCCTCGGCGGGCGCCAGCCGGTCGGCGGTGCCCACCTCGGCGTGCCCCTCGACGGAGTGCGAGTGCAGCCGGCCGCCGCGCAGGTCGAGCAGGAGGGCGTACCGGTCGAGCAGGCGCGGCGGCGGGGTGTCCAGGTCGACGACGGTGACGGCGTCGATGCCGCCGTCGCCGACCAGTTCGGTGGCGCCGGTGAGGTCGCCGCCGTCGAGCACCACCACGACGTGCGGGCCGTCGGTGGCCGGGCCGGCCGGGCTGAACCGGGATCGGCTGGCCAGCGCGTCGTCGAGGAGCCGTTCCAGGTCGGGGGCGGAGCTGGTGACGAGGCGGACCGGGCCGACGGCGTCGACGCGGGTGGGGTGGTGGGCGTGCGGCAGCCACTTCACCCACTCCCAGAGGGCCCGCCGCTCCGGACCGGCGCAGACCGCGACGAGCAGCTCGTCCGGGGCGTGGAAGACCGCGAGCTGGGTGAGCAGGGCCCGGGCGAGGGCCTGGGCGTCGGGCGAACCGGTGCCGGGCAGCACGTGCCCGTCGGTGCCCCGGGCGGCCGACTCGCCCCGGACGTAGACCCGGGCGAAGCTGCGCAGCGACAGCGCCACCGGCAGGTCCGGCACCACCGAGTACGCGTCGAGAAAACGGCGCAGCGCGCCGGCCGTCATCGGCTCCAGCTCCTCCAGCGGCCGGGTGACCGGCGGGACCAGCGGGGTGGCCAGGGTCTGCGGGCCGAGGCCCACCCGGACCACGGCGAAGTCCGGGTCGGCCGGCCGGCGCTCCCAGACCCGGTGGCTGTCCACGGTCGACCAGAGCCGGCCCGGGTCGGGGTGCCGGTAGTGCAGGCCGGCCCGCTGCTGCCCGGCGGTCCGCCTGACCCGCCGGCGCAGCGCGGTGAGGTGCCGCAGGTACTCCCGCCGGGCGGCCATCATCTCCGACTTCTTCGGGGTGCCGGAGGCGCTGCCCCACGAGGTCGCCAGCATCGCCACGGAGGACAGCCCGAACATCCCCCCGACCACGTACGAGTAGGCCCCGCCGCCCCGGCCGAACATCATCGCCATCGCGACCGTCCCGCCCAGCATGGGCAGCACCATCAGCCCCTGCTGCCAGCGGCTGCCGGTGACGGCGGGGATCTCCGGCGGCGCCTCGACGGGCAGCTCGCCGACCGGGATCTCCGGCGCGGGACGCCGGGGCGGTCGCTTGATGACGACAGTGGACACTCGCCCTCCCCAGAACGCTCGGTGACCCGAGCCTGGCTCATGGTAGGTAAAGTCCTTCCGTCCGCGCAGCCGCCGCCCCCTCGATATGGAGATGCGCCGATGACATCCGGGTTGGCCCGTGTCACGATCAGCGCCCCCCAGCGCCGGGTCGACGTCGCCCTGCCGGAGCAGGTCCCCCTCGTCGAGCTGCTGCCCGAGGTGCTCCGGCACGCCGGCGAGGGGCTGGCCGACGACGGGGAGCGGCACGGAGGCTGGGTGCTGCGTCGCGCCGACGGAGCGGTGCTGCTCACCGCCCAGGCGCTGCTGCCCCAGGGGGTCCGCGACGGCGAGGTGCTGCACCTGGTGCCGGCCCGCGCCGAGTGGCCCGAGCTGGAGTACGACGACGTGGTCGAGGCGATCGTCGACGGGGCCCGTCGCCGGGGTGCGGCCTGGTCGCCGGCCGCCACCCGGGCCGCCACCCTGGCCGGGGCGGCCGTCCCGCTCGCCGTCGGGCTACTCGCGGTGCTCGCCGCCGGGCCCGGGCACCGGGCCGGCTGGCCGGTCGCGGTCGCGGTGGCGCTGCTGCTCACCGTCGCCGGCACGGTCGCCTCCCGGGCGTACGGCGACGGCGCCACCGGCGCCACGCTGGGCGGCTACGCCCTGCCGTACGCCGCCGTGGCCGGCGCCCTCGCGGTCAGCACCGGCGACCCGGTCGGCGCGTTCCCGCCGCTGCGCTGGCTGGGTGCCCCCGAGTTGCTGGCCGGCGCGGTGGCGCTGCTGCTGGTGGCGATGTTCGGCCTGCTCGGGGTGGCCAGCCGGGCCCGGGTCTTCGTGGCCGGCGCGACCGCCGGGGCGGCCGGCGCGCTCGTCGCGCTCGGCGGGCTGGCGCTGCCGGCCGAGGCCGCCGCGGCGGTGCTGGTCTGCGTCCTGGTCTTCGCGCTGGGCGGGCTGCCGCTGCTGGCCATCCGGCTGGGCAGGATGCCGCTGCCGCCGATCACCCTGCCCGGCGACGGGAGCCCCGGCGCCGAGGCCGCCCGGGACCTGCCGGACCGGGCCCGGGTGTACGCCGCCGTGGCCCGGACCGAGGAGATGCTGACCGGGATGCTGCTCGGGCACGCCGTGCTGGCCGCCGGGGCGGTGGCGGTGCTCGCCGTGACGGGTGGGACGGCCGGCCGGCTACTGGTGGCGGTCGCGTCCGTCGTGCTGCTGCTGCGCTCCCGGCTCTTCGTGGCGCTGCGCCACCGGGTGCCCCCGGTGGCCGCCGGGCTGGCCGGGGCCGCCCTGCTCGGCGGGGTGCTCGCCGTGGGCTCCGGTCCGGCCGGGAGGCTGCTGCTGGCCGCCGGCGGGCTGGTCGTGGCCCTGGTCGCCGTGGCCGCCGGCACCACGTACGCCCGGCGGCCCGTGTCGCCGTACGTCGGTCGGCTGGCCGACCTGACCGACACCGCGCTGGTGGTCTCCGTGGTGCCGGTGGCCTGCGCAGTGCTCGACCTGTACGAACGGGCCCGGGGGCTGCTCGGCTGAGCGGCCCCCGGGCCCGTCGACGTCTGTCGGAGGTCAGTGCGTGGACTCGCCGCGCTCCTCGGCCTCCTTGGCACGCCGGTACGAGTTGTGGACCTCGGCCTCGGCCTCGACCCGGCCGACCCAGGTCGCGCCCTCGACCGACTTGCCGGGCTCCAGGTCCTTGTACACCTCGAAGAAGTGCTGGATCTCCAGCCGGTCGAACTCGCCCAGGTGGTGGATGTCGCGCAGGTGCTCCTGACGCGGATCCTCGTAGGGCACGCAGAGGACCTTGTCGTCCCCGCCCTTCTCGTCGGTCATCCGGAACATGCCGATGGTGCGGCAGCGGATCAGGCAGCCGGGGAAGGTCGGCTCGGGGACCAGCACGAGCGCGTCCAGCGGGTCGCCGTCCTCGCCCAGGGTGCCCTCGATGAACCCGTAGTCCGCCGGGTACTGGGTGGACGTGAAGAGGGTGCGGTCCAGCCTGATCCGGCCGGTCGCGTGGTCCACCTCGTACTTGTTGCGGTGACCCTTGGGGATCTCAACCGTGACGTCGAAATCCATCTCCCACGCTCCCTCGTCTGCCCACGCTGGCTAACGGAAACCAGCTGCGCCGCTCCCCAGGCAGGTGAATGCCCACCCGCCTGCTCCGGCCGCCGCATAGTCTTCGGACCGAAGTAGTGTCACCCAAGCTGTTTTCCACGTGGGAGGAGGGGGCCGTGGGGAGGGAAGATTCACACTACCGTCCGGAGGGGGTTGACGGGCGGAAGGGCGGACATCCGCGCGCCGGGGGCGCGACCGGGCGGGTCCCGGTGCCCGAGGCGCACCTGCCCCGTACCCCCGTGCCGCCCCCCGCCGACGGCATCGACCCCGATGCCACGGCCCGGCTCACCAGGCCCGGGGAGTGGCCCCCACCGCCCGTGTGGCGGCCCCCGGACCGGGCGCCCGCGGCCGACCGGTTGCCGGCTTCGGCCGGCCAGGCGGCCGGCTTTGCCGCCCCCACGCCGCAACCGGCAGCGGGAGGCGGTGCCGGCGAGCCGCCGGCCGGGCCGGCCCCGGAGTACGGCCAGCCGCCGGCCCGCCGCCGACGCCTCCCGCTGGCCGTGCTGGCCACGGTGCTGCTGCTCGCCCTGGTCGGGGCCGGGCTGGCGGTGCTCCGGCCCGGTCCGGTCGCCGGCTGGCTCGGCGCGGACCGGCCCACCCCGCAGGCGACCGCCGAGGCCGCCGAGCCGGAGCCGGTCCCGGTGCTCGCCGGCCCGGACGGTAACGCCCCCGAGCCCACCCCGGACGGGGTGCGCGCCGCCCTCGAACCGCTGCTGCGGGCCCCCGAACTGGGCAGCCGGGTCAACGTGTCGGTGGCCGACGTGACGACCGGCCGGTCGCTCTACTCGCGGGGCGGCGACGCCGGCACCGTCCCAGCCTCGGTGACCAAGCTGGCCACCGCCGTCACCGTGCTGGAGGCCCGCGGGCCCGACCACCGCATCCCCACCCGGGCCGTGGCCGGCGCGAACCCGGGCGAGGTGGTCCTCGTCGGCGGCGGCGACCCGACCCTCGCGGTGGACGGCGACGGCTTCTACCCCGACGCGGCCCGCCTCGACGACCTGGCCAAGCAGGTCAAGCAGGCGCTCGGCGGCACCGCGCCGACCCGGGTCACCGTCGATTCCTCGCTCTTCCCCGGCCCGGTGTACGGCCCCGGCTGGGACTCGGACATTCCCACCGGCGGGTTCGGCGCGGCGATCAGCGCGCTGATGACCGACGGCGCGCGCCGGGATCCGCAGACCGCGAAGAAGAACTTCGACGCCGGCCACGGCTGGGCGGAGCGGGTCCCGCAGCCGGACCTGGTGGCCGGTCGTGCCTTCGCCAGGCTGCTCGGGCTGACCGGCGCCGCCGCCGAGGTGAAGCGGGACACCGCCCCGTCCGCCGGCGCGGCCCCGTCCGCCGCTGCCCCCGCGCCCGGCGCCGAACTGGGCAAGGTCGAGTCGTTGCCGATGATCCGGCTGGTCGACCTGATGATCACCGACAGTGACAACGTGATCGCCGAGGCGATGGCCCGGCAGGTCGCGCTGGCCCGCGACCAGCCGGCGTCCTTCGTCGGTGGGGCGGCGGCGATGGACATCGTGATCGGCGAGCTGGGCCTGCCGGCCGGCGAGATCACCCTCGCCGACGGCAGCGGGCTGTCCCGGAGCAACCGGATCAGCCCCTCCCTGCTGACCGACCTGATCTCGCTCGCCGGCAACGGCACCCACCCGGAGCTGGCCGCCATCTTCGGCGGCCTGCCGGTCGCCGCCTGGTCGGGCACCCTCGGCGGGCGGTACCAGGTGCCGGCCACGGCGGCCGGGGCCGGCGTGGTCCGGGCCAAGACCGGGACGCTGACCCGGGTGCACGCCATCGCCGGGCTGGTCACCACCGCCGACGGCCGGCTGCTCACGTTCGCCGTGCTCACCGACCAGACGCCGCCCGACTCGCTCGACGACACCCGGCGTGCCCTCGACCGGATCACCTCCGCGCTGGCCCGCTGCGGCTGCCGCTGAACCGGCCCGGACCCTTTTGCGGGGTCATGTCCTGTCATCGGCGAAAGGTGGGGGTGTTCCGGCGCGGGTACGGTGGGTGCATGGCGCAGTTCGTGGACTGGGATCTGGCCGCCGCGACCGCGGGGGCGTTGAGCAAGTCGGGGCCCCGGGTGGCGTACGCCGAGGCCGCTGAGGTGGTCTCCGAGCTGCGGCGACTGACCGACGAGGCGGCCGGGCACGTGGCCGACTACACCGGGCTCCGCTCGCAGGTGGCGCACCCACCGGTGCGCGTGGTGGACCGGCGGGACTGGGCGGCGACCAACATCGCCGGCCTGCGCGAGGTGATCACCCCGCTGGTCGGCCGGCTCTCCGGCGACAAGCAACCCGGTCCGCTCACCGAGGCGATCGGCTCCCGGGTCACCGGGGTCCAGGCCGGCACCGTGCTGGCGTACCTGTCGGGCCGGGTCCTCGGCCAGTACGAGGTCTTCTCCGGCGACCCCGGCCAGCTGCTGCTGGTCGCGCCGAACATCGTCGAGGTGGAGCGGAAGCTGGGGGCCGACCCGCGTGACTTCCGGCTCTGGGTGTGCCTGCACGAGGTGACCCACCGCACCCAGTTCACGTCGGTGCCCTGGATGCGGGCGTACTTCCTCGGCGAGGTGCAGGCGTTCGTGGACGCCTCGCAGGGCGGCGAGCACCTGGTCGAGCGGCTGCGCCGGGGGGTGGCCACCCTCTCCGACGCGGTCAAGGACCCGGAGAGCCGGGCCAGCGTGCTGGACATTGTGCAGACCCCCGCCCAGCGGGCCGTACTCGACCGGCTCACCGCGCTGATGACCCTGCTCGAGGGGCACGCCGAGTTCGTGATGGACGGCGTCGGCCCACAGGTCATCCCCAGCGTCGAGCGGATCCGGGCCGGGTTCAACCGGCGCCGGGAGTCGGGCAACCCGCTGGAGAAGGCGATCCGCCGGCTGCTCGGCGTCGACGTCAAGATGCGCCAGTACGCCGAGGGCCGCAAGTTCGTCCACGGCGTCGTCGACCGGGTCGGCATGGACGGCTTCAACAAGATCTTCGGCTCCCCGCTGACCCTGCCCCGGCTGGATGAGCTCGGCGACCCGGACGCCTGGGTCGCCCGGGTGCACGGGCCGGCCGGCGCCACCCCGACCGTCGGCTGACCGTACGCCGATGGCCGCGCTCGCCCCGTCGGTTGCCGCTGTCCGGCTCGCGGTCCGCCGCGCGCTGACCGGGCTGGCCGGGGACGGGCCGGTGCTGGTCGCCTGCTCGGGCGGGGCCGACTCGCTCGCCCTGGCCGCCGCCACGGCGTTCGTCGCGCCCCGGCTTGGCCGGCGGGCCGGGCTCGTCACCGTCGACCACGCCCTCCAGGCCGGCTCAGACCGGCGGGCCGCCGCTGTGGCGACCTGGGCCGCCGGTGCCGGGTTCACGCCGGCCGAGGCGGTACGGGTCGACGTCGCCGGCCGTCCCGGCGGGCCGGAGGCGGCCGCCCGTCAGGCCCGCTACCAGGCGCTGGTCGAGGCGGCCCGGCGGCACGGGGCGGCGGCGCTGCTCACCGGGCACACCCGCGACGACCAGGCGGAGACGGTGCTGCTCGCGCTGGCCCGGGGCTCCGGCCCGCGAGGGCTGGCCGGGATGCCGCCCCGACGGGACCTGTCCGGGGTGCCGCTGCTGCGTCCCCTGCTCGACGTGACCCGGGAGCAGACCCGCAAGGCGTGCGCCGCCCTCGGGCTGTCCCCGTGGGAGGACCCGCACAACACCGACCCCTCGTACGCCCGGTCCCGGGTCCGGGCCGACGTGCTGCCCGCGCTGGTCCGGGCGCTCGGCCCCGCCGTGCTGGACAACCTCGCCCGGACTGCCCGCCTGGTGGCCGCCGACACCGCCGCCCTCGACGCCCTGGCCGCCGCCGCCCTGGCCCCGCCTGACCCTGCGGTTCTGGCCGATCCGGCCGCCACCGCCCTGCCCCCGCCTGACCCTGCGGTTCTGGCCGATCCGGCCGCCGCCGCCCTGCCCCCGCCTGACCCTGCGGTTCTGGCCGATCCGGCCGCCACCGCCGGCGGGGCGGGGGGGCCGACGCCGGCGGATGTGCGGGTGCCCGGGGGCGGGTTGTCGGTCGAGGCGCTGGCCGGGCTCGCCCCGGCGGTCCGGACCCGGGTGTTGCACGCCTGGGCCCGGGAACTCGGCGCGGCGCCCGCCGCGCTGTCCCACCGGCACGTCGCCGCGCTGGACGCACTGGTCACCGACTGGCGGGGACAGGGCGCGACCCATCTGCCCGGCGGCATCCGGGTGGTCCGCCGCGCCGGCCGGCTCACCGCCGCCGGCCCGATCGCCTGACGGTTCACCGCCGCCGGCCCGGATCCGGCCGGTGGCCGGTGGCAAGCGGTCAGCCGGTCGTGGCGCGGTCGCGGAAGGTGGCCCGGTAGGCGTGCGGGGTGGTGTCCAGCCGGCGGGTGAAGTGGTGGCGCAGGGTCGCCGCGTCGCCGAAGCCGGCCCGGCCGGCCACGCCTTCGACGCTCAGGCCGGTCTCCTCCAGCAGCCGCCGGGCCAGCAGCACCCGCTGGTTGGTCAGCCAGTCGTGGGGTGTGGTGCCGGTCTCGGCGCGGAACCGGCGGGCGAAGGTGCGCGGGGTCATCCCGGCCCGGGTGGCCAGCCCGTCGACGGTGACGGGGCGGTCCAGGTGGCCCATCAGCCACTCCAGCACGGGTTCCAGGGTGGGTGCCTCGGAGGCCTTCGGGATGGGTGCCTCGACGTACTGGGACTGGCCGCCGTCGCGGTGCGGCGGGACGACCATCCGGCGGGCCAGCCGGGTGGCGGTGGCCGAGCCGTGCTCCTGGCGTACCAGGTGGAGGCAGGCGTCGATGCCGGCGGCCGTGCCGGCGCTGGTGAGCAGCCGGCCGTCGGCCACGTAGAGCGAGTTGCACCGGACCCGGGCCCGGGGGTGGCGGCGCTGCAACTCGTCGACGTACCGCCAGTGGGTGGTGCACTCCCGGTCGTCGAGCAGCCCGGCCTCACCGAGCACGAACGCCCCGGAGCAGACGCTCAACACGTGCGCTCCGCGCGCGTCGGCCCGGCGCAGCGCGTCCAGTACGGCGGGGGACGCGTCGGTGCCGCCGTTGCGCCCGGGCACCGCGACCAGGTCGGCGTCCTCGATGGGTCCGAGGTCGGCGTGCGGGGTGAGGTGGAACCCGACGGAGGTACGCACCTGGGCGCCGTCGGACGTGCAGACGGTGAACCGGTAACCGGGGAAGCCGTCGGCGGTCCGGTCGGTGCCGAAGACCTCGGCGAGCACCCCCAACTCGAACGGGGCCACCCCGTCGAGCGCGAGGACGGCGACGGATCGGAGCATGTGACGAGGGTAACCGTACGGGTGGCAGGAAATCGAGGTCGGGTGGCATAACTGCCACTGTCCGGTGGGTGGGCAGGCGCGCAGACTGGTTCCAGTCCGGTGCGCACCGGCGGCGAAAACATCCGAAAACCCCGCGAAAGCGAGCGCCGCCATGGCCTTCCTGCCGTTCCTGCTCTTCCTGCTCCTCCTCGTCGTTGCGTCGACCTTCGGCCTCGTCGCCGACAGCCGGGACTCGGCCGACTGGAAGCCCACCGACGAGGGTCGCCGGTGGCGATCCAGTATCTGCTGACCCGGTTCGCGCCGGATGTGGAGAAAATCCCGGCGGGACCGCGTCGAAAGGGGCGGCCCCGCCGACGGAGGGCATCCGGCGTACGGCAGGCTAGGAGTCATGGCTGACGGCTCCTGGTACGACGCCGACATCGACCACGTGATCATTTCCGAGGCGCAGATCCGCGAGAAGACGGCGGAGCTGGCCAAGCAGGTCTCGGCTGACTACGCGGGCGTCGACGGACTCCTGCTCGTCTGCGTGCTCAAGGGCGCGGTCATGTTCATGGCCGACTTCGCCCGGGCGCTGGGCCGGCACGGTCCCCCCGCCGAGCTGGACTTCATGGCCATCTCGTCGTACGGCCAGGGCACCACCTCCTCCGGCGTGGTCCGGATCCTGAAGGATCTGGACCGCGACATCGCCGGACGGCACGTGGTGGTCATCGAGGACATCGTCGACTCCGGGCTCACCCTTTCCTGGTTGCTGCGCTACCTGGAGTCGCGTTCGGCGGCCAGCGTCGAGGTCGTCGCCCTGTTCCGCAAGCCGGACGCGGTCAAGGTCCCGGTGCCGGTGAAGTACGTCGGGTTCGACATTCCGACCGAGTTCGTCGTCGGCTACGGCCTCGACTTCGGGGAGCGGTACCGCGAGCTGCCCTACGTCGGTGTGCTCAAGCCCGAGGTCTACGCCCGGGCGTGAGGCCCGTTCGTACCGGCACCCGTCAAGCGGACGTTCAGCGCGCTCTCAGCTGATCGGTCTACGGTAGGGGTCGGTGGTGTGGAGTTGCCCTCTACACCCGGTCCTTCGACCCGCGTGACCGGGCGGTCGGGTGGCCGGGTGCAGAACTCCCGCCACGCCGGCTGAAACCCGGTTCGCCTTACGCGTAACTGCTGGGCTCGCAAGCTCACATGTCGCGCGCACGGTGTACCGTCGAGTGACCGTGGTGCGGCAGTTGGCGCGCCCCGGGGTCGAGGCCGGCCCGCACGGCGGCTCCGGCCGCCGCCTCGGCGGCGACAAGCCATTCAGACGGTCAGGACGTCGATCAGGAGGATGCGGGCGCCTCGGCGCTCGACGACAGCATGGAACGTACGCGTTTCTTCCGCCGACCGGTGGTCTGGATCATCCTGGTCATCCTCGGCGCCGTTGTGCTCAGTCAGCTGTTCACCGCTGGTCCCAGCTACCACCGCGTGGACACTTCCGTTGCGCTCGACCAGCTGCATACCGCCAAGATCAAGAAGGCGGTGTTCCAGGACAAGGAGCAGACGCTCCAACTCGACCTGGAGAGCAAGACCAAGTTCGGTGAGACCAACACCGACCGGATCGAGGCCCAGTTCCCGTACGAGGTGGGCGGCCAGGTCTGGAACGAGGTCCTCGACGCCAAGGCGGCCAACCGGATCACCGGACCGGCCGACACCAAGGTGTCGTCCGACAGCGTCTGGGTGAGCCTCCTGGTCAACCTGCTCCCCATCGCGTTGCTCGTGCTCCTGCTGCTGTTCTTCATGTCGCAGATGCAGGGCGGCGGCTCCCGGGTGCTCAACTTCGGCAAGTCCAAGGCGAAGATGATCACCAAGGACACCCCGAAGACGACCTTCGCGGACGTCGCGGGCGCCGATGAGGCAGTCGAGGAACTGCACGAGATCAAGGACTTCCTGCAGAACCCGGCGAAGTACCAGGCACTGGGCGCCAAGATCCCGAAGGGCGTGCTGCTCTTCGGGCCGCCCGGCACCGGTAAGACGCTGCTGGCCCGCGCCGTCGCCGGCGAGGCCGGGGTGCCGTTCTACTCGATCTCCGGCTCGGACTTCGTGGAGATGTTCGTCGGCGTCGGCGCCAGCCGGGTCCGTGACCTCTTCGAGCAGGCCAAGGCGAACGCCCCGGCGATCGTCTTCGTCGACGAGATCGACGCCGTCGGTCGCCACCGCGGCGCCGGCATGGGCGGCGGTCACGACGAGCGCGAGCAGACGCTCAACCAGCTGCTCGTCGAGATGGACGGCTTCGACACCAAGGGCGGGGTCATCCTGATCGCCGCCACCAACCGGCCGGACATCCTCGACCCGGCGCTGCTGCGCCCGGGCCGCTTCGACCGGCAGATCCCGGTGGACGCCCCCGACATGGAGGGCCGCAAGGCGATCCTGCGGGTGCACGCCAAGGGCAAGCCGTTCGCCCCCGACGTCGATCTCGACGCGGTGGCCCGGCGGACCCCCGGCTTCAGCGGTGCCGACCTGGCCAACGTGATCAACGAGTCCGCGTTGCTCACCGCCCGCAAGGACCAGCGGGCGATCAGCAACGACTCCCTGGAGGAGTCGATCGACCGGGTGATCGCCGGTCCGCAGCGTCGGACCCGGGTGATGGGCGACCAGGAGAAGAAGATCACCGCGTACCACGAGGCCGGGCACGCGCTGGTCGCCTGGGCGCTGCCGCACGCCGCGCCGGTGCACAAGGTGACGATCCTGTCCCGTGGCCGCTCGCTGGGCCACACCCTGGTGCTGCCGACCGAGGACAAGTACACCCAGACCCGCGCCGAGATGGTCGACACCCTGGCGTACGCGCTGGGCGGCCGGGCCGCCGAGGAACTGGTGTTCCACGAGCCGACCACCGGCGCCGGCAACGACATCGAGAAGGCCACCGGGTTGGCCCGCGCGATGATCACCCAGTACGGCATGAGCTCCAAGCTCGGCGCGATCAAGTACGGCACCAGCGGGGACGAGCCGTTCCTCGGCCGCAACATGGGCCACGAACGGGACTACTCCGACACGGTGGCCGCCGAGATCGACAACGAGATGCGGGCGCTGATCGAACTGGCCCACGACGAGGCCTGGGAGATCCTGGTGGAATACCGGGACGTCCTGGACAGCATCGTGCTCGAGCTGATCGAGAAGGAGACCCTCTCCACGGCCGACATGGCCCGGATCGCCGGCCGGGTGGTGAAGCGCCCGCCGATGGCTCCGTACAACGGCTTCGGCAAGCGTCAGCCCTCCACCGAGCCCCCGGTGCTCACCCCGAGCGAGAAGGACGCGCTCAAGGCGCAGGCCCAGGCGGACGGCGCGTCCGTCGGCGGCGGCACGCCCAGCTCGAACAACTCGAACAACTCGGACGGTACGCACTGAGTACCGACCCGAAGGTCGGTCCCGAGGCCCTCATCCAGGGAGCCTCGTCGACCGAGCCCGACACCGACGGGCTGGACTACCTCGCCGCGCGCCTGGTCAACGGTAAGTTGACCGGGCGCCCGGTCGAGGAGGCCGTCGACCTGCCCCGGATCGAGAAGGCGGTACGCGAGATCCTGATCGCGGTCGGGGAGGACCCCGACCGCGACGGGCTCGTCATGACCCCGGCCCGGGTCGCCCGCGCGTACGCCGAGCTCTTCGCCGGCCTGCGGGTCGACCCGGCGCAGGTGCTCAGCACCACCTTCGAGGCCAACCACGAGGAGTTGGTGCTCGTCCGGGACATCGACATGATGAGCCTGTGCGAGCACCACCTGCTCCCGTTCCGGGGCAGCGCCCACATCGGCTACATCCCCGGAACGGACGGCCGGATCACCGGCTTGTCCAAGCTGGCCCGGCTGGTCGAGGTCTTTGCCCGCCGCCCCCAGGTGCAGGAGCGGCTCACCTCGCAGATCGCCGACCTGCTGATGAGCAAGCTGGCTCCGCGCGGCGTCGTGGTGGTGCTCGAGTGCGAGCACATGTGCATGGCGATGCGCGGCATCCAGAAGTCCGGCGCGAAGACCATCACCTCGGCGGTGCGCGGCACGCTCCAACACGACGCGAAGTCCCGGGCCGAGGCGATGGCGCTGATCATCCACCGCTGACCGCGGGGATTCCCCAAACGGGCGCCGACAGGGTCGCGCCCTGTTCGACCCGCCGGGTGGGTCAGCCGGCCAGCATCGCCAGAACGAGCCCCGCCGTGGTCGACACCGCCGGGACGAGGCACACCAGGGCACCCCACCGGGGGGTCCGGTCCAACCGGCCATCGGTCGCCGGGTCCGGCACCGTATCCGGGCTCGACGTCCGGCGGGCGGCTTCCCCGGCCGCCGAGGGACCGGGCGCACCGTCGAACAGCCGGCCGACGGCGAGCCAGCCGGCGACGAAGGCAGCCGCCGGCATCGGCACCCCGCAGACCAGGGCGGCCACGCTCGCTGGGCCGGTGCCGGTGGCCAGGTAGAGCGCCACCTGGAGCAGTGGTACGACCAGCGCCAACGGCCCGTACACCAGCAGGTTGCGGACCTGCGGCGGCCAGGCCGCCGGGCGGAGCGGGCTGCGCGCGGCCAGCACGCCGTCCGCCGCGTCCGCCCAGCCCCGGGCCGCCCGCAGCGCGCCCAGCACCGCCGTCGGCCCGGCCACCATGCTCCGGGCCGCCTCCGTCAGCTCGGGCGGCGACGGCATCAGCACCATCGGGGGTACGCCCAGTTCCCGCAGCCGGGACCGCTGCGGGGCGAGTCGCTCGCGTACCGTGGTCAGCTCCTCCCGGGCAGCCCGGACCGCGCGGGCCTGCTCCGTTGCGGCGGTCGCCGCGCTCCGGCGCACACCGTCGAGCTGCCGGGCCGCGGCGACGTACTCCGTCCAGGCGGTGGTGCCGTCGGCGGGGCGGGGCGGCGCGGGATCGGCACCGGATCGCTGCCTGACCGGGGTGGCAGCCGTCGCCGCATCGGCGATGCCGGTCGGCTCCCGGCTCATGCGCTCTCCCCGGTCCCTGCGGCGTCGGCCCGGCTGCCGGCCCCGGCCCTGCCTGTGGCCTCGGCCGCGTCCCCGCCTCCGGCTTCGTTCGCGACGTCGGTTCCGCTCTCGGCCTTGTTCGCGGGGTCGGTGCCGTCCTCGGGGTCGGTTCCGTTCGTGGCGTCGGTCCCGCTTCCGGCCTTGTTCGCGGCGTCGGTTCCGTCCTCGGAGTCGGTTCGGGTCGCGGCGTCGGGCCCGTTCCCGGGGTCGGTTCGGGTCGCGGCGTCGGGCCCGTTCCCGGGGGCGGGTCCCGCCGAGGGCTCGGCGAACGGCACCAGGAGGACGCCCGGCTCGTCCGGGCCGTCCCAGAGCACGGCCCGGTTCGTGCGGGGACGCCACTGCACCGGGTGGCCGAACACCGCCGCGAGCTGTGTCCCCGGTACACCCACCGCCACGACGGCAGCGAGTTTGTCGACCTCCTCCCCGGCCTGGATGACCGCCGTGAACGGCGGCACCGTGCGCCACCAGCCGAGCAGGTGCCGACCGGCCGGGGGGCCCTCCCGTAGCAGGGCTCGCAGCCGGTCCGGCGGCAGCTCCTGCGGGGCGGGTCCGTCGAGACCGAAGACCACCAGGTAGCCCGGCTCGTCGACATCCAGCGCGGCGAGCAGGCCCGGCAGGCCGACCCGGTCCACCCGGTGCTGGCCGGCGAGGTCGGTGGCGAGCGCGTCGGCCACCGGCACCGCATCGGCGCAGAGCGTGGCCACGACGAACCGTCCCGTACCGGGCCGGTGGTGCGCGGCGACGCTGCGGGCCGCGGTCGCGAGCAGCGTGACGGCCTCCACCCCTGGGCCAAGGACTGCGATGTTGCGGCCGGCGGCCGGGCCGATCGGCACCGCCACAGTCGACCGGGACAGGTCCACCGCACGGCCGAGCAGGGCAGCCGGACCGCGGGCCCGGCCCGCGAAGGCAGCCCGGTAGCGGGGATCGTTGCGCAACAGCGGACGCGCCCAGCCGGCGAAGACGACCGGGGGCGCGGACCGCTCCGCCCGGGCCTCCCAGAGCCGGTGCCGCAGCTCCGCGATACTCTCCGGGGCCTCGTGCGGGTCGGGGAACCGGACCAGCCGTTCGTGCCCCCGGGTCGCGCCCCGGGGCCCGCCGAGCCCGCCCGCCGTGTTCACCACCGCACTGCCCACCGGCAGGCCGGCGGCGGCGTCGTTGCTCGGCTCCAGCACCGGGCCGCCGCCGGCCAGCGCCACCCGCACCGGAAACTGCCCGAGCATCGAGTCGCGGGTCGTCTGCCCACCGGCGATCCCGAGGTCGCCCTCCCCGGCCAGGACCAGGTGGACGCCGTACGCCCGGCCCGAGCGCGCCAGGGCGTCCAACCGGGCTGTCGCCTCGGCGGCCAGCCGGTCCCGGTCCGCGAGGAGCAGCGGGAGGTTGTCGATCACACACACCACCCGGGGCAGGGGCTGGTGCTCCCGCAGGGCGGTGAACCGCTGTCCGCCGGCGCGCTGCCCGGCCTCCTCCCGCCGCCGGGCTTCCCCGGTCAGCTCACCGAGGAGGTCCAGCACGTACTCCCGGTCGGCGGCCATCCCCGCCGTACGGACCTGGGGCACCCAGGACCGGTCCCGCTCGGTCTGGAGAAACTCCGCGAACGACTCACCCTCGCCGAGGTCGGCCAGGTGCAGGACCAACTCGTCCGGGCCGTACCGGGCGGAGAGACCGAGCAGTACGTTGGTGAGGAAGGCGGCGCGGCCTGCGGCGGACCGGCCGCTGACCAGCCAGTGCGGGGTCAGCTCGGTGAAGCCGACGGTCACCGGCCGACCGCCGGCGTCCCCGACCGTGGTGGCGATCCCCTCCGCCGAACTGGCCACACACAGTGGCTCGTCCGGGTCGGGGAGCAGGTTCGCCAGGCTGAGCCGGGAGCCGGCCTCCACCTCCTCGGCGAGCCGTCGGCAGACCTCGTCAACCAGTGCCGGGGGTGGATCCTCGTCGACGAAGACAGGCGAGTTGAGCCCTCCCGGCGTCTCCCCGCCCGGGCCGGCGAACGAGGTGTCGGGAGGGTCGCCCAACAGTGAGTACGCGTTGCGCACGGACAACGGTGTGGCCTGCGGCAGGGGGGCGCGGCTCGCGTACGGGCCAGCTGGGGGCCACCCCGCCACGACAAGGTGCAGCCCGGCGGCGCGTCCCTGCTCGGCCAGCGCCTCGATTCGCCCCAGGTCGGTCGGCCCGGTCAGCTCGGGTAACGCGGCGACGACCAGCAGCAGCGTGCGGTCGTGGCGGCGCGGCCGGCCGGTGCCCGGAGCCACCCACTGTTCCGCCTCGGTGAGTACCGCCCGCAGCCCGGCGACGTCCACCGCAGGCGGGGGCAGTAGCCCGGCGTCCGCGAGCGCCGCGAAAGGCGCGAAGGTGTCGGGCGGCGCTGCGGACTGCCCCGCGCCCGCACTGGTGCGGACCGTGTCGTTGGTACGGATCGCGTCGACGGCGCGGACCAGCAGGCAGCCGGCGGGCGTCGCGGCGAGCAGCCGAAGCAGGATCGCCCGGAGTAGCCCGGCCACCCGCGGGTCACGAGCGTCGGTGTCGATCGCCAAGTGCCCGATGCCGAGCAGCGGCACCAGCGCGGGGAAGCGCGCGTCTTCCAGCGGGGCGGCGGTGCCGACCCGGACGAAAACCGGTGGCCCCTCGCCCGAGGGAGTCTCCGCGGCGACCGTCTCCAGTGGTTCCCCCGCCCAGCCCGGCGCCAGCAGGGTCGCCGCGCTGCGGAGCCGGTCCGCGAGCTCGTACTGCCGGCGCTGGTCGGCCGGCGCGGGCCGGGTCTCGTCCAGGATGCTGGACGCCGCGGAGGCCGTCGCCTCCGCCCTCCGGTGCAGGGCAGCGGCGCGGTTTGTGCGTGTCCTCGGACCGGCCACCGCGTCCACCCCTCTTCCCGAGGTTGGCAACCCCTCCCCGCGCAGTGACCGTATCCCAGGTCGCCAGCCCTCTCCGGGATGCGCCACGGCGGTGCGCCCACGTGCCGAGTGATTACCGGCACGGCACCTCCCCTTGGTGGTGTGGGGCGGTTTCTCGCGCCGAGAGCAGCGGTCTTCTCATCCCGGCACGGCCATGCCCCCGTCCTCGGCGATCGGCGATCGGCGCGCGGCGGCCCGGGCCAGTCGTGTCCCCGGTCATGATCGGTGGCGTCTGGGGCATTGGGTACGAGGCGTCCAGCCGATAGCCTCAAGGGGTGGAATCAGTGCAGCCCTCCGCCGGTTCCCAGGTCTCCCGCGTACCGGCGCAACGGACCCCGCCGGAGCAACTGGCACCCCCGTCCGGGGCGCCGGCACCGGCCCGTCCGCCACGTCGGTTGCGCACCATCCTCACCGTGGTCGCCGGGGTGGCCAGTCTGCTTATGCTCGGGGGCGTGGCGACCGCCTTCGTCCTGTACGAACGCGCCACCACCCCGGACCGCAGCGCCCCCGACGTGGTGGTCGTCAGTTATCTTCAGGCCCTGCTGGTCGGGCGTGACCAGAACCGAGCGACACTCTTTACCTGTGGTGACCGGATGCCTGCGATCGAGGCATTTCGAGACCAGATCCTCGCCAAGGAAAAGGAGCTGGATGTCTCAATATCGGTGAACATTGAGAATGTTTCAGTCGCTCGAGGTGGTTCGTCGAACGCGATCGTAGACGCGGTGATTAGGAGAACCGCCCAGGTGGATGGGGTGCAGCAGAGCCTCACCGACAACTGGCGCTTCGAGTTGTTCGAGCAGGAAGGATGGCGCGTCTGCACCGCGCAACCCAGCTGACGGTTATTCGATCCACAGTAGGTGGACCGGGACCTCCAGGGTCGTCGGAGGCTGCCCCCGCCAGGCCCAGCGGTACCACTCCAACTCCGGAGTGACTCGTACGCAGATGTCTCCGTCCGTGCCCGAGTAGGTCTCGGTCACCGCACGCAGGTCTCGTTGCTCGCCGGTGTCCGTGGCATGCACGACTCGTCGCCCGGCGACGGCGCCGGCATCGAACACCGGGGTCGGCGCGCGGTGGGTCGGCGCGTCCAGGGACACCAGGTGGGCACCGGATTCCTGGGGTGCTCCGCCGCTCGGTCGGGTCCCGACGGCCTCCACCCAGACCCGCTCGACCGGCACGAGCGGGGCAAATACCTCGACCTGCTCGGACTCGGCGCGATACCACTCCTGTTCCGGGATGACCGGCACGTAGGTGCGACTGTTCTGCACCACCCGCTCGTCGGCGCGCAGGTCACCGCGCCAACCGAGACCCGGTAGTCCGATCAGGACCCGCTGGCCGCGCAGTTCGACCCGGACGGTCGCGGGCACGATCTCGATCGGCCGGGGCGGCAGAGGGGCCCAGTCGGGTTGGTCGGCGAAGGGGTCGGGGAATGGCCCGGTCATGCGTCCCGGGGCCTCACGCCTTGCCGTTCAGCGGCGCGCCCCGGTCCCGCATGAACGACACCGGGTTGACGGCGCCCCGGCTGGAGCGATCCCCGTCGAGGTGTACCTCAAAGTGCAGGTGTGGCCCGGAGGAGTTGCCGCTGGTGCCGACCTCCCCGATCACCTCGCCGGCCTTCACGAGCTGACCGGGAACTACCCGGGGCTTGACGATCATGTGGCAGTACCGGGTGACGTAACCGCCGGCGTGCAGCATGTCGACGAACCAGCCGCACCCGCCCTTGCCCGGCCAGCCGTCCACGTCGCAGCTCCTGCGTCCGCCATGGTCGGGGTCGCAGCGGGCGACCAGGACTCGACCCGTGGCGGCGGCGCGGATCAGGGTGTGCTTCGGCGCGCCGATGTCCACGCCGTTGTGGCTGGGACGACTCGCCGTCCGGAACCCGGACCCGACGCCACCGGGGATCGGCGCGGTCCAGCCCGAGGCGGCGATCTGGCCTCGGGTGGCCGCGTTGCAGATGTTCTGCTTCGCCACCTGCACCGTGCGGGCCGCACCCCCGGCGAGCGCGTCCACGATCTTGCTGGCCAGCTCCTCGTGCTTGGCGTAGGCATCCGGGAAGGCGCTGACCTGCACCCGCTGGGCGGCTCGGGTCAGCGGCATCTGCTCCCAGTTGGGGACCTTCACCAGCTTCTCGTAGAACTTCCGGGACGTGTAGGCCGGGTCCTGTAACTGTTCCGGTGAGCCCCAGCCCTGGCTGGGGCGTTGCTGGAAGAGGCCCACCGAGTCGTGGTCGTTGCGGCTGCCGAGGTGGGGGAGGCTGCGCAGACCGGACTCCTGCATGGCGGTGGCGACCGCGACGACCCACCCGCGGGGCGGAACCTTCATGTCGGAGCCGACCTTGATGATGACAGCGGCGTTGCGGATCTGGCTGTCGCCGTACTGGGCGAAGCGCGGCATCTTTCCTGAGACGTTGACCTGATGGGTCCGCCCGCAGCCGGACCGGGTCTCGGGGGAGAGATCGTCCCCACCGCCGCTCAGCTCTGTGAGGAAGAACGCCGCAGTGCCGCCGGTGCAGCAGAGCAGCGTGAAGACTGCGGTCAGCGCGGCGGCCAGGGCGCCGACGCGCAGTTGCTGGCGGCGCGGAGTCCCGCCTTCCATGTGATCGCTCATGTCCGCTCCCAGTCCACGGCGTCGACCAGCCACTGCCCGTCCGGGGCCACGAGTTCCAGCCGTAGGCGCCCCGAGTCGAGCGGTATCAATACCTCCACGAAGTGCTCCGTCCGCGGTCGGAGGCTCGGTTCTCCGGTTGTCCGCTCCGCCGGGACCCCCGTCGGGTCGGCGCCGGCAAGTTCCTCGGTCAGTTCCGGCGTGGAGAACTGGCGCAGGCTGGCGTGCCACTCCTCGGCGCCGACGCGGCCACCGCCGAGCCAGGCGGTGGTGAACCTGTCCGCGATCTGCTCGGGCGGCGGTGCGCCGGGACGGGTCACCGGTGACGGGGGCGTGGTGCTCCCGACTACACCGTCGTCACCGGTGGTCGGGTCGACGGTGGTGATCGGCTCACTCGGTTGACTCAGGCCCGCCTGGGGGTCCCCCAGACCGGAGACCAACCTGGCCGCTCCGAGCACGCCGACCACGAGGACGCCGATGGCCAGCGCGATGCCCAGCCGGGACCGCAGCGCCTTCGTGAACAGGAATTCGATCGCCCGTCGCACCGCCCTCACCGTGCCTCGGTGCGGATCCGTGGCGCGGTGGGCCGCGGTGTCGCGGGCTCGGCGGAGCCGGGACGGTAGATGACGAAGGACGGGTTCTCCTCGGGCACGTCCGGCTCGGTCCAGGCCGCCGGCTGGCGACGCCGGGGCTGAGGGGCGGCGGGACGCGCTTCGCTCCGCTGCTCCGGCACGGTGGCCTCGTCCTGTTGCCGCTCGTTCTGGGTGCTGCTGACGGTGGTGGGGACCTTGGCGTGGCTCGGATCCTCGTGCCGGGCCTCCGGCCGGAGGCTGCGCTGCTCCAGCCCCACGCCTCGCCGCCGGGCCAGGGCCGGCTCGGCGGTGCCGCCCGGCTCGGCCACGTCCAGCCGTGCGGCGGTGCGCATGTCCCGGAAGAACCGACGATGCCACGAGCCGGCCGAGCTGACGGCCTCGCTGCTGTCCTTGCCGCCCAACTGGGTGATCCGCCGATAGGGCCGCAGCAGCAGCCAGCCGACCACGCCGCAGAGCCAGACCAGCACAACTTGGAGCCAGCCCGGTAGGGTGGCCGTGCTCATGATCAGATCCACTGCGAAGAGGTAGATGGCGGCCCCGGTGCCGAAGATGGCGATGTTGAACACCGCAGCGACGACGGCGTTGGCTAGCCGCCGCAGCCCGGCGCTGGCCGGACGCATCAGGCCGACGGTGCCTAGGATCGGGGCTGCGATTACCGCCCACCGGAAGATCAGGAAGCCCAGTAGGACCAGGAGCGAGGCGGTGAGATCGAACATCGCGAAGAGCAGTGCGGCGAGCACCGCGATGAAGCCGGAACCGACCCGGTCCATGTCCCGGATGCCCTGAAGATACTCGTACGCCTCAGGGTCTTCGTTCCTGATCTGCTCGGCAACCTTCATCCACTGTTGCTTTTTGGCCTCGATCGTGGCGGATCTAGTGGCAGGGTTGGCGCGGATGGACTGGGCTTCCCCCCATGTCAGAGATCTTGCGTCATAAAGTGCTGGTCCATACTTTTTGGCCGTTTCGCTGTCAGCCGATCCCAGGACGCCGCGGAGCCAATTGCGGTACAACATGGTTTCAGTGGCGGTGTCGCTGGCGCGAATGGCCGGGGGCCGAAGGTCTTTACACCGCTCAGGTGAATCGATGCAGCGGCCTGGTGCCGGATCCTTTGCCTGGGGGCCGACAGCGTCGTGTACTACGCCAAGAGTGGTAATCAGCGTCCCGTCTGCCAAGTTGGCAGACTTGACTGGCCATGCGGCCAATGCGGTGACCGCAACCATTACCAGTAGAGCCCAACCCGCTGTCGTCATCGCGTTGCTCATGTCCGATTGGCGGGATCTCCAGAGGAGGTAAAGACCTACCACACAAAGCGTGATGATGCCGAATACGCTGAACACCTTCTGGTAGACGGCCTTAGTGGCTTGGTCTACGAGCGGATCAGCCCACCCCCACATGGACCGAGGATCCCAAGCCCTTTCTCGCGCGGCGTTTGATGCGCCGATGATCGCAGTAGCGATCATAAATTCGCCATTGGCGACGGTAGTGGTGAACTTGTAGTCCGGGTGAAGGACGGTGGAGGCACAGCCGCCTGGTATGTCGTAGGTGGTGTAGCCATAGCCGCCGTATCCATAGAGGCTGTACTGGCCAGTGACGCCACCCGGCGCCTCTTTGGGAGGTGCGCTGGCAAACCAGCCAGCCAGACCGGAGTCTGGTGCGCTGGGCGTCGGCGCTTCCAGGCACTGCGCGCGATCGGCCGCGACATCGGTCAGCTTGCCGACGCAGGTGCGGAAGTCGGCCTGCCACTCCTGGGTGGTGCACAGATCCGCGCGGGCCTGGGCCGTCGGCGGGGCGGCGTACGCCGGGTCGCCGCCCACCACCGGCCAGGCGACGGTGGCCCCGGCGAGTACGCCGAGCGCGAGCAGGAACGCCGCTAGCCGGGCCCGCACCCTCGCCATGTCACGCCTCCAGGTCCGGGAGATTGGTCGGCAGCTGCCCGGCCGTCGCGGCGACTGCGGCGGGGGTGGTGTCCAGGTGGTCCAGCAGCCCGTCGACGTACGACACGTCCACCCGGACCTTCTGCACCCGTCCGTCGACGTCGCGCATGACGAACTCGCGGAAGCCGAGCCGGGCTGACGACGTGGCATCCGCAGTCGACAGCGAGGCCAGGGTGGCCTCGTACCCGTCGTTGACCGGGACGCGGAGCAGCCGCAGCGCCTCGGAGGCGATCTCGGCGTCCTCGGCGATCCGGCCGACGAAGACGGTGGAGACGAGGTTCTGCACGTCGAGGCCGAGGATGTCCCGCGGGTTCTGCGAGGCGACCAGGGCGGCGAGGTTCCACTTGCGGGAGTCGCGGGCGAGTCGGACCAGGAAGGACCGGCCGGAGCGCCAGCCCTCCATGAAGTGCGCCTCGTCCAGGCCGACCAGTTTCCGGGACGACATCGAACCGCCGTAGCAGCGGCGCACCGCCAACCGGTGGGCGGTGTGCAGCATGGGCAGCGCGAGGGCCTCCTCGGCCGACCAGTACTCCCGTTCGATCTTGAGGTCGGGCAGCCGCAGCCCGGCCATGGTGATCACAGTGAGCGCCGCGTCGGCGCCGAGCAGCCCTTCCGGCGGGCGGCCGAAGAAGAGCATGGCCAGCGGCATCTCGGCGGTGTCCAGCAGCAGGTTTGCCAATTCCTTGCCGGCGTCGTCGTCGAGCTGACCCAGACAGGCGACCACGTCGTCCAGGGTGGACGTTTCCTCTGCCGGCACCTGGCGCACGGCGTGCCGGAACAGGGTGGCGGTGGACGCCTCCCGGGCCACCTGCGGCGGCACCAGCATCATGCAGATGTCCTGTACCAGCATGCGGCGCTCGGCGCGGGCGTTGGAGATCGCGATCTCGAACTCCCGGTCGCCGGTCGCGCCGGCGCTGAACTCGCTGCGCAGCGGTGTCGGGATGAGCGCGTACGGGGCCAGCGTCCCCTGCTCGGAGCCGGTCAGGTTGAGCACCCGTGAGTACGGCCGCAGCTCCGGCATGTTGCAGAGCCGGGCCAGCGGCCCGGAAGGGTCGAGCAGGGTCACCTGCACCCCGCGCCGGGCGGCGAGGTAGCCCAGCGCGCCGAGCAGCGTCGACTTGCCACCGCCCGGCTCGGCGACGAAGACCGCGAGCCCGGAGCGTTCCCGCACCTCCATCGGGAAGTGCAGGTCGAGGAAGACCGGCCGGCGGCAGGTGCCTGCGGTCCGCCCGATGAGGTCACCGCGCCGGTCGCCCACCGTCGACGC
This sequence comes from Micromonospora sp. NBC_01412, assembly GCF_045040215.1. Taxonomy (NCBI): domain Bacteria; kingdom Bacillati; phylum Actinomycetota; class Actinomycetes; order Micromonosporales; family Micromonosporaceae; genus Micromonospora; species Micromonospora sp. NBC_01412. Next base: position 2,630,994 of record NZ_CP109528.1, on the reverse strand, counting down.
GGCCTGGGGCAGCGCGGCGGCGAGCAGGTTGACCGGCATCCGGCGGACGTAGCCGGTGTTGGCGATCGGCTCGCCGGGGATGAACTCCCGGGCCAGCCAGTCCTGGTTCTTCGGGTGTTGCAGCGAGACGCGCAGCTCGCGGGAGTAGAGCTGGATCAGCCGGCGGGCCCGTTCCAGGCACTCCTCCCTGGTCCGGCCGCCGACCGCGATCCGGTGCCAGCCGTGCGCCCGGGCCGAGTCGACCGGCAGGCCGGTGGTCATCTCGTCGCCGATCACCAGCGCCCGCTTGGCGAGTCGTTCCAGCTCGGGTGGGGCGTCGATGCCGTGTTCGGCGTAGTCGAGCTGCTGGGAGCGGATCATCCGCAGCCGGTGCTCAAGGTTTCGGAACGAGTCACCGGAGCCGAGGATGTCGACCCGGGTGGAGATCTCCATCGGCCAGGGCAGCCGTTCGTGGAAGTGCAGCCAGGGCTCGTGCCGCTCGGGGATCTCCAGCGGCTCCATCCGGCCGACCGCGAGCACGGCCACGTGCCGCTCCTCGCCGGTCATCCGGTTGACCAGCTTCACCGTCGACCCGTACGGGGTGCGGTAGCGCTCGACCTGCTCGGTGAGGGCGAGCAGGTCGCCGCGTTCCCACTGGCCGTTGGTGATCGGGGAGAGGGTGCCGGGTGGGGCCATGCACAGCGCGACCGAGCGGTAGAGCAGCCACTCCAGCTCCTGGGCGGTCACCCGCCGCCCACGCATGCCGAACGCGCCCAGCACCTCGTCGAACTGCTCGATGGTGCGGCCGAGCTTGCGGCGCTCGCCGTCGGCAACACCCCGGCCGAAGGTGCGCAGCAGTCGCTCGGTGAGCGAGTCGCCGAGGGAGCGCCGGGCGAAGGTGACGCCGAGGTACGTCTGCCCCTCGGCGTGGTTGACCGAGAGCAGGTGCCGTTGGGCCGCCACCAGGTGGTCGCCCCAGCCGGCGGTGCCCGGCACGTCGGGCAGCGGGGTCGCGGTGTGCGCGTCGATGGTGCGGGCCCACTCGTCGGCCGGGAAGGGGCGGGTGGTGCGGCGCAGGTGCAGCCGGAATCCGGCGAGCCCGGCGTACTGCTCGGAGATCGCGGCGAGCAGCGCCTCCCGTTCGGCGTCAGGCCGGAACGCCCAGCGCACCTCGGGCAGCCAGTACCAGGCGGTGACGGTGTTGGGGGTGAACGTCAGGTGGCCGGCGATCTCTGTGATGGCCAGCTCGACCGACGGGTCCCGGTCCCCGAACTTGATCTTCGGTGCCCGGACCGGCTTGGCCTGCCTGGTCGGTTTCGCGGCCTTGTCGGGCCGGGAAGGCTTGCCCGGCCGGTCGCGCCGGTCGACCGTGCGCTGGCGGGGCGGCGTGGCCTCCAGGCCGGCCGGTGCCGGCTCGGACGCGTGGCGGGTCGCCCGCTCCGGTTCCCGGTGCGGCTCGGCCCGGTGCGGGGGCCGCTCCGGCTCCCGGACGGCGGGCGGCGCGACGTCGCGCCAGCCGTACGTCTCGTCGTCGGGGCCGGTGACCTGGGTGACCGGGGGCGGGGGCAGATCGGGCCTTGCGGCGGGACGGACCGCCGGGAGGCGGTCCGCCGGCTGCTGAGGGACCCGGGCCCGGCTCGGCGCCGGTGCGGGGGTGCGCTCGACCGGCGAGGGGGGCCGCTCGACGGGGGCCGGCTGCACCTCCGCGCGGGCGGGCGGCGGCACGGTGGCCGGCTGCTGGTGGGGGATCGCGGGAAGGTCCCGGCCGGTCGGTCGGGCCGGGGCAGGCAGCGCGGGCCGGGACGTCCCCGGGTGTGCGCCGCCGAACAGGTCGAGGAACGGGGAGTCGATGTCCGCGTTCTCGGCGACCATCGGCGCGGGCGGCTCTGGTGCGGCCGGGCGGCCGGGCGCGGGACGCGGTGCCTGGAAGACCCCGACCCGGCCGTGACCGGGCGTGGTGGCGAGCGCCGGGTCGAGGGCGACCTCGTCCAGCTCCTCGCCCGCAGGGTAGTTGAACGAGCGCGCACGGTTACCCTGCGGCACGGTGTGACGTCCTGCCGGGGAACCCGGCGTGGAAGAGCGGCTCATGCCACCGCCTCACCCGAGTGCCGCGACCGCCCGATCGGTGTACGCCCGGTCATGCAAGTTCCTCCCGGATCCTGATCCGGCTCGCCACCATGCGCGGGTCGCGCTGCTCGACGGCCGACTCCCGGGTGCTTCGCCAGTCGGTCAGCGCGGTACGGATCACCATGCGCGCGGGCCGGTCCGGGTCGACGTACCGGAAGATGAACGAGGTGCTCACGATGGCGAGGGCGATCTCCCAGGCCGGGAAGAGCTCGACCCGCAGCGTGAACAGCCAGTGGATGAACATGTAGAGGGGTACGAGCAGCATGAACACGCCGTATTGGGCGTACGGCAGGTGCACGGGCAGGGTGTAGCCGGGCGGCCCGAGGTAGACCAGGCGGGCCCGGTAGATGTCGTCGTCGGTGCGTAGCCGCATCTGCCCGCGCCTATTCGAAGATCAGGTCGATCAGGTAGTCACCGATGAAGAAGAGTGTCGCCGCCCCGGCGATGAAGGCCAGCCCGACGATCGCGATGGCGGAGCTGGTCAGCACCTTGGAGATCTCGCCGCGGCTGGCCCGGCCGATGAAGATGACGCCGAGCACGGCCAGCAGGATCGGAGCGATCTTGCTGGCGAAGAAGGTGACGATGTTGTTGGTGTCGATGCCCTTGGGCGCCGGCTCGGCGAGTGGAGTCGACGCCAGGGTGTGGAGCGCGTGGCTGACGGCGGACGTCGTCGTCTCCATGAGCTCGATGGCGATCACTGGAACCTCCCCATGTCGCGGCCGGCGGAGCCGCGGCGGTGCAGTAGGCAAGCCTGGCGGGATGGTGCTCACTGGGCGCAGCGTCGGCGACTCTGCGTCCGTTGCCCACCACGGAGGGTGGTGAGCTTTGGGGGGATTTTTCCCGCTTTGGCCCTCCCTCCAAGCTTCGCCGTCTCGCTGCTGGGCAATTCCAAAGGGTACGGGCCGCCCCCCTTTGCGACAAGCCGCGAAGAGTCGACCCGGAAAGACCCGGACGTCCGATCGTACACCTGTTCCAATGCGCATGTCAGGGCCGTTCGCGCTGCGACGGACCGGGCCGCCGGGAGCTGCCGGAACGACCGGTACCGTGCAGTCGTGACCGATCTGGTGCGGGCGCAGGCCCCGGTGGTGATGGGTGTCCTCAACGTCACGCCCGACTCGTTCTCCGACGGCGGCCGGTACGCCGATTTCACCGCCGCCGTCGCACACGGCGTGCGACTCGTAGCGGACGGCGCGCACCTGGTGGACATCGGGGGCGAGTCGACCCGCCCCGGTGCGGACCGGGTGGACGCGGAGACGGAGGCGGCCAGAGTGCTGCCGGTGATCCGGGAGCTCGCCGCCGCCGGCGTCGTGGTCAGCATCGACACCAGCCGTGCCCGGGTCGCCGAGGCCGCCCTCGCGGCCGGGGCCGCGGTGGTCAACGACGTCTCCGGCGGCCTGGCGGACCCGGACATGGCCCGGGTGGTCCGCGACGCCGGCTGCCCCTGGGTGCTGATGCACTGGCGGGGGCACTCCCGGGGGATGCGCGAGCTGGCCCGCTACACCGACGTGGTGACCGACGTCCGGGCCGAGCTGGCCCAGCGGGTCGACGCCGCGCTGACCGCCGGGGTCCCGGCCGACCGGATCGTCGTCGACCCGGGCCTCGGCTTCGCCAAGACCGCCGAACACAACTGGCAGCTCACCGCCCGCCTGCCCGAGCTGCTGGCGCTCGGCTTCCCGCTGCTGTTCGGGGCCAGCCGCAAGTCGTACCTGGGCCAGCTGCTCGCCGACGCCGACGGCGTCCCCCGGCCGACCGCCGGGCGGGAGGCGGCCACCGTCGCCACCAGCCTGCTAGCGGTGGCGGCGGGCGCCTGGGGGGTACGCGTGCACGACGTGCTCGGCACCGTCGACGCGCTGGCCGTCTGGCGGGCCGGAGGCCGTCCGCGCCTCGTGACCGACCGGGCCGGCGGGGAACGGGCCGGCGGGAAGCTGGCCGGCGGGGAACGGGCCGGCGGGGAACGGGCCGGCGGGAAGCTGGCCGGCGGAATCCAGACGGAGGGGGACCGGTGACTGACCGGATCACGCTGACCGGCCTGCGGGCGCACGGGCGGCACGGCGTCTACGACTTCGAGCGCGAGCGGGGGCAGGACTTCGTCGTCGACGCCGTCCTCGAACTGGACCTCGCGCCGGCCGCCCGCTCCGACGACGTGACCGACACGGTGCACTACGGCGAGCTGGCCGACCGGCTGGTCGCGGTGCTCACGGGGGAGCCGGTCAACCTGATCGAGACGCTCGCCGACCGGCTCCTCGGGATCTGCCTGGCCGACCCCCGGGTGGTCCGGGCGACGGTGACCGTGCACAAGCCCGAGGCCCCGGTCCCGCACGCCTTCACCGACGTCGCGGTGACCATGACCCGCACCCGTCCCGGCCCGCCGGCCCACACGCCCAGCGGCGGCCCGGCGTCGACCACCGGCGGCCCGGTGCCGGCGCGGTCACAGTCGGGTCCGCAACCGCAACCGCAACCGCAACCAGAACCGGCCGGGAACGGGGATGCGGCGTGACCCGCGCCCTGCTCTCCCTCGGCAGCAACCTCGGCGACCGGCTGGCCCACCTGCGCTCGGCCGTGGACACCCTCGGCGAGGCGGTGCTGTTGGTCTCCGGCGTCTACGAGACCCCACCTTGGGGCGACACGGACCAGCCGGCGTACCTCAACGCGGTGGCGCTGGTCGAGGACCCGGCCGCAGACCCGCGGGACTGGCTGGCGCGGGCCCGGGCCGCCGAGCGGCGGGCCGGCCGCGAGCGCGACCCGCAGCGCCGGTTCGGCCCGCGCACGCTGGACGTCGACGTGGTCGCGGTGTGGGACGACGCGGGCGAGCCGGTGCGCAGCGACGACCCCGAGCTGACGCTGCCGCACCCCAGGGCCCACCTGCGGGCGTTTGTGCTGCGGCCGTGGATCGACATCCAGCCGTACGGGCGGCTGCCCGGGCACGGTTGGCTGACCGATCTGCTGAACGCCGAACCGGTGGCCGGTGACGCCCTGGAACTGAGCCCCCGGCCGGATCTGGCGTTAGAGTCGTCGACATGAGCCAGTGGAGCCGGCCGGCATGACCCAGGCGCAGTCCCCGCCGCCGCGCGGGACGGATCCCGAACGGTCCAGGATGGGCCCCACCCGGATCTCCACCCTGGTCGTCGCCGGCCTGGCCGCCACAGCGGTGGCCTGGCTGGCGATCAGCGGTTTCTACTACGAGGGATTCCCCCGCCTGCCGTGGCTGCCCGTCGTCACGCTGGCCGCGCTGGCGGTGCTGGAGGCGTACGCGGCGGCCAACACCCGGGGCCGGCTCCAGCGGAAGGCGGGCCGTGACCCGGTCAACCCGCTGCTGGTGGCCCGGTTCGTGGTGCTGGCCAAGGCGTCCGCGCTGGCCGGGGCGATCTTCGCCGGCTGGTGCGCCGGGCTGACCGGGTGGCTCTTCGTGGAGCGCACCCAGGCCGCCACCGAGGACCGCCCGGCGGCCGGGGCGGGGCTGCTCGCCTCGCTCGCGCTGGTGGCCGCCGCGCTCTGGCTGGAGCGGGCCTGCCGGGTGCCGGAGCAGCCGGAGGACGAGCGCGACACCGACGACCGGGAGAACCGCCCGGGCCGACGCTGAGCGCGGGGGTTACGCCCGGCCCGGCGCGCAGGTACCGTGCCTGGCGACCGGTGAGCAACGGCCGCCCCGGTCCGCCCGCGTCGGACCCTGCGGCCGTGACCTGGGGAGGGCACGCGTCATGGGGTACGACGATCCGGTGCAGCCCTCGTCGGGCGTGCCCGCGGCGGTGCTGGAGAACGTCTTCGACGACCCGACGCACGGCGAGCCGGGGCGGGACCGGGTCGCCGTGCACGTCACCTGGGAGCTGGTGCTGGCCGCCGGCCTGGCCGTGCTGACCTGGCTGCTGTGGCGGGACGACCCGGCCGCGCTGCGCGACGACGGCCTGCGGGTCCTGCTGGTCGACGTGGTGGCGGTGGGGCTGCTCGTCCTGTCCGCCGGCCTGAGCCTGCGGACGGCGGCGGTGAACCTGGCGGTCGGCCCGGTCGCGGTCGCCGCCGCGCTGCACTTCGCCGAGCAGGGCGACCAGGGGGTCGAGGTCGCGGTGGGCCACGCCGCGGCGGTGGCCGCCGTCGGCGGACTGCTGGTGGGGCTGGCCGTGGTCGTGCTGCACGTGCCGGGCTGGGCGGCGAGCCTGGCCGGTGCGGCCGGCGTGGTGGTCTACATCGAGCGGCGGGCCGCGCCGGTCCTCGTGCAGGGCGGGTACGACCCCCGCGACAGCGCGTTCTACCTCTTCGCCGGCTTCGCCGCGGTGGCGGTGCTCGGCGGCCTGTTCGGGGCGATCCGTCCGGTGCGCCGGCTGGTCGGGCGGTTCCGGGCGGTGGCGGACCCGGCCCGCCGCCGGGGCGGGACGGCCGGTGCCGTCGTCGTGGTCTCGTTCGTCCTGTCCACCGTCCTCGCCATGCTGGCCGGCATCCTGATCGCCGGCAACGGCGCCGGGCCGGTCGTCCCGACCGAGGGACTGGGCTGGACGGTGCTCGCCGTGGGCACCGCGCTGCTCGGCGGCACCAGCGCGTACGGCCGGCGCGGCGGGATCTTCGGGACCCTGCTCGCGGTGAGCCTGATCACCGTCCTGCTGGCCTGGTCCGGGGCCCGGGGCTGGCAGGTCAGCCGGTGGACGGTGGGCGGGGCCGCGCTCGGCGTCGGCCTGGTGGTGACCCGGCTCGTCGAGGCGTACGGGCGACCCCGGTCGGTGGGTGCCGACGCGGAGGCCCGTCCGGGCGGCGACGGCGCCATCAGCTCCGGCTGGTCGGTGCCCCGGCCGGCGCCGGTCGAGGACTGGCCGCCCGCCCTGCCCACCCGGTCCGACGACACGCCCGCGGACCCCTGGGACGCGTCCCGTTGGGACACCCGCCCTCCACGCTGGGACGGCGGCGACCGCTGACACCCCGCCCGTACACCGTCGACGGACGTCCCGGCCGTACGGCGGCCACCGACGGACGGCCGTACGTGTCGACGGACGCACGGCCCGCACGGTGGCCGCCGACGGACGGCCCGCGCCGCGTCCGCCGCGCCCCCGGTGATCTCGGCGGTTAGGCTCGGCGGCATGACCGAGACACCTTCCACCGGTACCGGCGGGCACACGTTCGAGGAGCTGGACGCGCTCTCCACCGAGGAGCTTCGGGAGCGGGCGTTCGCGCTGGCCCGGGGGCGTCGCGACGTCGGATTCTTTTGGTCGGTGCTGCGCCACCTGCCCAACGCCGACGAGGCCGCCGTGCTGGACGGCGCGCCGAACTCGGTCGGCCCGACCGTCGACGAGGCGTCCGCGCTGTGGCGGGAGCTGACCGGGCACGGCTACGAGGAGGCGGCTCCGCTGCTGCGGGCCAAGTTCATCGACTATCTGATGAAGCGCTAGTCAGGCCGACCATGGTGGTCCGCAGGTTTGCCCGTCGGGGCGCACCGGGAACTGGTCGCGCCATGCCCCCCACCAACCGCTCCGGCGCGGTCAGCAGGTACGGGACCGCGGCCGGCACCGGCACCCTCGCGGTGCTGGTGCTCGTCGGGGTCTGCGGCAGCCCGTTGTACGTCGGGTGGGCGGAGGACAACACTGATCCGAACGGGGCGGGCGGTTGGTTCATGCGGCTGCTCGCCTGGCCGGCCTGGCGCCTCAGCTCCGACGACCCGGGGCAGGGGGTGCTCGCCACCGATCTGCGGGCCATCCTGCTGGTGATCCTGGCGGCGGCCCTGCTCTACCTGCTCCCGGCCTCGCAGGTGGCCCGGGTGCAGGGGTCGTTCAGCCAGTTCTTCTCCGGCTGGGGGGCGTACGTGCTGGCCGCCGGCCTGGCCGCGCTGGTCAGCACGCTGCTCGGGCCGGACCCGTCGCTGCTCGCCGCACTCCAGTCCGCCGGCACCGGCGCCACCTACGGCTTCCTCTCCGGCTGGATCATCGGCACCGCCAGCCTGGGCGGCCGGGCCTGACCCGGCCGCCCGGCGCGGTCAGCGTCCCGCGCCCAGCGCGCTTTCCCGGGTGAGCACCCCGGCCGGCCGGCCGTCAACGGTCACCAGCACCCGGTCCGCTCCGGCGGTGAGCATCACGGCCAGCGCGTCGTACGCCGACGAACCCAGCACCACCTCGGGCAGCCCGGCGGGGTCGACCGGTGCCGGGTCCAGCGCGTCCCGGGTGACCGGGGTTACGGCGAGCGCCCGGATGCCCCGGTCCTCGCCGACGAACTCCCGGACGAACGGGGAGGCGGGCGCCCCGAGCAGGGCCGCCGGGGTGTCGTACTGCTCCAGCCGGCCGCCCTGGGAGAGCACCGCGATCCGGTCGCCGAGCCGGACCGCCTCGTCCAGGTCGTGGGTGACCAGCACGATGGTCTTACGAACCTCCGCCTGGAGCCGGAGGAACTCCTCCTGCAACCGGGTCCGCACGATCGGGTCGACGGCCGAGAACGGCTCGTCCATCAGCAGCACCACCGGGTCGGCTGCCAGCGCCCGGGCCACCCCGACCCGCTGCCGCTGGCCGCCCGACAGCTCATGCGGGTAGCGGCGACCGAACTGCCCCGGGTCCAGCCCGACCAGCTCCAGCAGTTCCTCGGACCGGCGGCGGACCTGGTCCCGGGCCCAGCCGAGCAGCCGGGGGACGGTGCCGACGTTCGCCAGGACCGTCTGGTGCGGGAAGAGGCCGACGTTCTGGATCACGTAACCGATCCGGCGGCGCAGCTCGACCGGGTCGACCCGGGTCACGTCCTCGTCGCCGAGCAGGATCCGACCGCCGGTCGGCTCGATCAGCCGGTTGACCATGCGGAGCACGGTCGACTTGCCGCAGCCGGACGGGCCGATCAGCACCACCAGCTCCCCGGCCCTGACCTCCAGGCTCAGCTCGCGGACCGCCTCGGTGCCGTCCGGGTAGCGCTTACGGATGCCCTCCAGGCTGATCGACGCGGCCCTCTGGCCGGCGTCACCGGTGGTTGCCGGGGTAACGTCCACGCATGTCCTTCCGCCTGAGCTACCGGGCCGACCCGGGTAACCCGTGGTTCTCCTGGCAGTACGTGCGGGACAACTCTGACACGATCGTCGCCGCGCTGCGTGACCACGCCTCGCTGACCGTGCGGGCGGTGCTGATCGCCGCGCTGGTGGCCCTGCCGCTCGCCGTGGCGGCCCACCGGTTCCGCCCGCTCGCCGGCCCGATTCTCGCATTCACCGGCGTGCTCTACACGATCCCGTCCCTGGCGCTGTTCGCCTTCCTCGCTCCGTACCTGGGGATCGGGGCGGTGACCGTGCTCAGCGTGGTGGTGCTGTACGCGCTGCTGGTCATCGTCCGCAACGCCGTCGCCGGGCTGAGCCAGGTCCCGCCCGAGGTCCGCGAGGCCGCCGAGGGCATGGGGTACGGCCGGTGGGGCCGGCTGCTGAGGATCGAGCTGCCGCTGGCCCTGCCCGGCATCCTCACCGGTCTGCGGCTGGCCACCGTGTCGACCGTGGCGCTGGTGACCGTCGGGGTGGTGGTCGGCCGGGGCGGGCTGGGGCAGCTCATCTTCGCCGGCTTCCAGAACAACTTCTACAAGGCCCAGATCATGACCGGTACGCTGCTCTGCGTCCTGCTGGCCCTGGTGCTGGACCTGGTCCTCGCCGGGATCGGCCGGGCGGTCACCCCCTGGCTGCGCGGGGCGCGATGAGCGGCCACTGGACGGGCCCGGCGAGCAGCCATCACACGCCCCCGGCGGGCACCCGGGGGCGGGGGCCGATGAACGACTGCGGGAGGGTGACCCGGTGAGCAACCCGGTCGGCCAGGCTGTGCTCTGGCTCAACGACCCGCTGAACTGGACCAACCCGGGCGGCGTCCTGGACCGGCTCGGCGAGCACCTGAGCATCTCGGCGGCGGCCGTGCTGCTCGGCTGCCTGGTGGCCTGGCCCGTCGGGCTCTGGCTCGGGCACACCGGGCGGGGCGGCGGGCTGGTCGTGCTCGTCTCCAACGTCACCCTCGCCGTGCCGACCCTGGCCCTGTTGACCATCCTGCCGCTGACCTTCCTCGGCTTCGGCCGACCGTCGGTGGTGGTCGCGCTGGCCGTGTTCGCGGTGCCGCCGCTGCTGGCCAACGCGTACACCGGGGTGCGCCAGGTCGACCCGGAGGCCCGGGACGCGGCGCGCGGAATGGGGCTGTCCGGCGGGCAGGTGCTGCGCCGGGTGGAGCTGCCGCTGGCGGTGCCGTACCTCGCGGCCGGCTTCCGGACCGCGACGGTGCAGGTGTTGGCGACGGCCGCGCTGGCGTCGTTCGTCAACGGCGGCGGGCTCGGCCAGATCATCCGGGCCGGTTTCGGCCTGGACATCGCCGCCGGGGGTGGGCAGATCATCGCCGGGGGCCTGCTGGTGGCCGGGCTGGCGGTGCTGGCCGAACTGGTGCTGGCGCTGGTCGAGCGGGTGGTCACCCCGCGCCCGCTGCGCCCGGCCCGGCGTCGGGCCAACCGCCGCGCCGCGGACGCCGTCGCCGGCACCTGAGGGCCGTCCGCCCGCCGTTCGTACGCCTCCGGTGTGACGATCCGGTGACAAAGCGGGCCTCGGGTTGGCGGGGCCGGCCGACAGGATGTTGGGTGAGAGATCGCGGGCGATGACAAGAGGGTTCGCCCGTCGGACACGCGGCCGGCCCGAACGGGCCGCGCCGGGACACGGAAGGCGGGCTTGATGCGCGCACGTACACGCCTGGCAATCGGCGCGATCGGCGTCCTCGCGGTCGGGTTTCTCACCGGCTGCGGCGGCGCCGGGTCCTCCGGGACCGAGGCGCCCGAGCAGGGCGCGTCGGGGGCCGGGTGCGCCCCGGTTGCTGGTGAGCAGCTGGTCGTTCTGACCGACGACAAGAAGCTCCAGAACAGCGACAACATCCTTCCGGCGATCAACGCGAAGGTGGCCAAGCCGCAGCTGGTCGCGGCGCTCGACAAGGTCTCCGCGGCGCTGGACACCCCGAAGCTGATCGGCCTCAACAAGGCCGTCGTCGTCGACCGCAAGACCTCCAAGGTCGCGGCGGAGGAGTTCGCCGCGGCGAACAACCTCACGCAGGGGCTGGAGAAGGGGTCGGGCGGCACGATCGTGGTGGGCGCCGGCAACTTCAGCGAGAGCGAGACCCTCGCCGAGTTGTACCGGATCACCCTCACCGCCGCCGGCTACCAGGTCAAGGTGCAGCAGATCGGCAACCGGGAGCTCTACGAGCCGGCCCTGGAGAAGGGCGAGATCCAGGTCGTCCCGGAGTACGCGGCGACCATGGCCGAGTTCCTGAACACCAAGGCCAACGGCAAGGACGCCCCGGCGGTCTCCTCGCCCGAGCTGGAGAAGACCGTGGCCGCCCTCAAGGCCGGCGGTGACAAGGCCGGGCTCGCCTTCGGCGCGCCGTCCGCCGCGCAGGACCAGAACGCGTTCGCCGTCACCAAGGCCTTCGCCGACAAGTACGGGGTCACCACCCTCTCCGAACTGGCCGCCAAGTGCTCCGGCAGCGCCACCGTGCTGGCCGGCCCGCCGGAGTGCCCGCAGCGTCCGCTGTGCCAGGCCGGCCTGGTCAAGGTCTACGACTTCAAGGCCGGCTCCTTCAGCTCGCTGGACGCGGCCGGTCCGCAGACCAAGAACGCCTTGACGACGGGGAACGCCAGCGTCGGTCTGGTCCTCTCCTCCGACGGGGCCCTCGCGGTCAGCTGAACCACCACCGGTCGTCGGCGGCCCCGCGCCGCCGGCGACCGGTGCCCGTCAGGGCGTCCACCCCGTTCCCAGCCGCTGGAACTCTCGGTAGGCTGCACACCCATGCCCGACCCGGTTGCCGTCACCGACAGGCGTGAATCCCGTCTGCTGCCCGTGCTCTTCTGGACCGGCGTGGCGTTCGCCCCGGTCGCGGCGCTGATCCTGCTGGTCGCCGACGGCAACGGGCCGCTGCGGTTCGCCGCCGTGCTCGCCATCACAGCCGTGGTGCTGATCGGTCTCTCGATCGCCCTGCGCACGGACGGCGACGGCAGCCGGGCCGAGATCGAGGCCCTCCACGACGAGATCGAGGAGCTGCGCCGCGAGTTGCGCGGCGAGATGGTCGGCGCCGCGCAGCGCGGCAACCAGGCGCTCGACGCGTCCCAGCGGGCCCAGGACCAGGTCGCGGCGCTGCGTCGCCGGCTCGACGCCGTGGCGACGGCCGCCGCCCCCGAGCCGTCCGTCGAAAAGCCGGCCGGCGCGGGCCGCGCCCGGGTCCCGCTCGCCGAGGTGTACGACGACGCGCACCGGCACCGGGAAATCGACGAAGCCCCTGCCGGGCGGGTCCGGGTGCCCGGGACGGCCCACGACGACGAGCCGCCCGTCCACCGGCCCCGGCCGACCCCGCGTTACGGGGCCGAGCGGCCAGCCCAGCCCGGCGGCCCCGGCCCGGCGCCCCGACGGGCCGTGCCCGACACCCGCTCGTCCGGGCCGGTCGCCCCCGAGCCCGCTCCCCGCCCGGTCGGCATGGTCCGGCACACCGAGACCGTGCACGTCACCACCCGACACACCGTCGTCGACGGCCCGGAATCGGGCATGGGCCTGTACGGCGCCGGTCCCGCCGGCCGGTGGCCGCCCACGCCGCAGGAGCCCGGCCGGCCCGACGACGCCGGCCGGGCAGGTCAGTACGGCGATGCCGGCCGTGCGGGCCGGTACGACCACGCCGACGGGTCCGGTCACCGTGACGGGTACGACCAAGCCGACGGGCCGGGCTGGGGAGGCCACGTCGACGAGCCCGGTCGGGGAGGCGGGGCCGGTCGGGGAGGCGAGCCCGGTCGGGGAGGCCGGGCCGACGAGTCCGGGGGAATACGGGCGGGCGTGCCCGACGGGGCCCGGCACGCCGACCGGGGCTCGTGGGCCGCGCCGGGCTGGTCCGCCGAGGCCGGGCGTGCCCGCCCGTACCCGCCCGAGCCGGCGATCGAGGGACCCGGCCAGCGGTCGGAACTGCGGGCCGGGGAACGCTGGGCGGAGGTGCACGACGACGAGCGTGGCCGGGAGGTCCGAGTCGGTGAGCGGCGAGCCGCGGCACACACGGATGCCGCCGGCAGCGGATACCGGGTCGAGGACCACTGGGCGTCGGTCCGGCGGAGCGAGCCCCGCCCCGGGCGAGGCCAGGGCGAGCGGCGGTGGGACGAGGATCTCGGCGGGCGACGGCCGGACCCGGACCCCGGGGGGCGACGGCCGGACCCGGACCGGACCGGTCCCTGGCCGGACGCAGACCGCCGCGACGCCCCGCCGGCCGGGCAGTGGCGCGCGGGGGAGCCCGGCCCGGACCGGACCGGCCGGCACCAGCACGCCGACGAGGAGTGGTACGGCCACCCGCCCCGCGACGACACGCCCCGCGCCGGTGGCACCCGCGCGGCGGACCGCCGGCCCTGACCGCCGGCCGACCGGCCGGTGCCGGCCCCGGCGGAGCGCCGCGTGCGGCCCCGGCTACTTGTCGATGTCGCCCACCACGAAGAACATCGAACCGAGGATGGCGATCAGGTCCGGCACCAGGCAGCCGGGCAGCAGCGTGGCCAGCGCCTGCACGTTCGCGTACGACGCGGTGCGTAGCTTCAGCCGCCACGGCGTCTTCTCGCCCCTCGACACAAGGTAGTAGCCGTTGATGCCGAGCGGGTTCTCCGTCCACGCGTAGGTGTGCCCCTCCGGGGCCTTCACCACCTTCGGGAGCCGGGTGTTCACCGGCCCGGTGAGCCGGTCCACCCGGTCCAGGCACTGCTCGGCGAGGTCGAGTGAGGCGTACACCTGGTCGAGCAGCACCTCGAACCGGGCGTGGCAGTCCCCGGCGGTCTTGGTGACCACCGGCACGTCGAGCTGGTCGTACGCCAGGTACGGCTCGTCGCGACGCAGGTCCAGGTCCAGCCCGGAGGCCCGGGCGACCGGCCCGGACGCGCCGAACGCGGCGGCGTCGGCGGCCGACAGCACCCCCACCCCGACCGTGCGGGCCAGGAAGATCTCGTTGCGCCGGATCAGGTTGTCCAGGTCCGGCATCCGGCGGCGCACCTCGCCGATCGCCGCCCGGGCCCGGCCGGTCCAACCGGCTGGGACCTCCTCCTTCAGCCCGCCGACCCGGTTGAACATGTAGTGGATCCGGCCGCCGGAGACCTCCTCCATCACCGCCTGGATGGTCTCCCGTTCCCGGAACGCGTAGAAGACCGGGGTGATCGCGCCGATCTCCAGCGGGTACGAGCCGAGGAACATCAGGTGGTTGAGCACCCGGTTCAGCTCGGCCAGCGCCATCCGCAGCCAGGTGGCCCGCTCGGGTACCTCCATGCCCATCAGCCGTTCGACGGCCAGCACCACGCCCAGCTCGTTGGAGAACGCCGACAGCCAGTCGTGCCGGTTGGCCAGCACGATGATCTGGCGGTAGTCGCGCACCTCGAACAGCTTCTCCGCGCCCCGGTGCATGTACCCGACGATCGGCTCGGCGGCGACCACCCGTTCCCCGTCGAGGACCAGCTTCAGCCGCAGCACCCCGTGCGTGGACGGGTGCTGCGGGCCGATGTTGAGCACCATGTCGGTGCCGAGCTGCTCTCCGCCGGCCCCGGTGCCGACGGTCAGCTCGCGCAGGTCACCGGTGTCCGTGGTCATGCCCGTCATCGTGCCATGAGCGGATGGATGGTGACGCCGACCGGTTGGAGCAGCCACCGGTGTCCGCCGAGCCCGGCCGGGTCGGTCAGTTCGGCGACCGCCGACGCGGCGGCGAGCGCCCGCACGTACCGGGCCGGGTCGGTGGCGGCCAGGCTCAGCGGCGGTCGCCCGCCGTCGGCCCCGAGCGCCCGCAGCGCCTCCCGCTGGCCCACCAGCGTGTACGCCCCGCCGCCCGCCGCCGCCCCGGCCGCGCCGGCCGAGTCCATCGCCACGTGCGCCGTGACGTCGCAGGACCCGTCGGGCACGGGCGGCACCTGCCGCCCGCCCCGGTACCCGGCCAACGTCCCGCCAACCGGCCGGCCCCCACGAAGGTGCCCATAATCAACGGCCAACGCCACCCCCCGCTCAACCCGCCGAACGGCCGCACCCCAAGCCTCATCCCGCACCCGCCCAACCTCCACCCGCCCAACCCCCACAGCCCCCTCAACCCCCTCCCACCTCTCAGCGCCGTTGATCAAGAGGTTTGCGTCTGAATCCGGGCCCTTCCCGGACGTAAACTTCTTGATCAACGGGGCTGGGGACGGGGCTGAGGGTGGGGTGGGCCACCAGTGGGCTATCCAGGCGGTGTCCTCTGGGGTTAGAGGTTCGCCGGGGGTTTCCTTGCCCGTCTTGGGGTCTACCAGGAGGTAGCGCCAGCAGTTTCCGGTGGGCATGGCCAGGTCCAGTGGGACGTTGTCGAGCCATTCGGTGGCAACCAGCAGGCCGGTGATCCGGTCCGGGATCTCGTCCACCCAGTCGATCTCCGCCGGAAGGCCGTCGGGGCGGGGTGCCTTCTCGACGGCGGTGAGGCGTACCCGATGGGCCAGTGGGACCGGTGACGGTCGCGAGGGCGACGGGCGGGTGGCGGCCGGGGTGGTTTCCCCGGAACCCCCCACCGCGGACCCGGTGGCCTCGTCACCGGCCTCCGACGCCTCGGACCCGGCGAGCCCCGCCAGGGCGAGCAGCAACTCGCCACGTCCGGCGCCCACGTCCACCACGTGGAACGGGGTGGGGAATCCGAGGTCGGCGTCGAGCCGCGAGACGAGCCGGAAGAGCGCCGACGCGAACGCCTGGGACGCGTGCACGCTGGTCCGGAAGTGGCCCGCCGGGCCGGGGCCGGACACGAAGAAGCCCCCAGGTCCGTACAGCGCTTGGCTCATCGCGTCCCGCCAGCGGACCGGCATCAGGTCATTCCGTGTTCGGGAGCCGTCACCGTGCCGACCCTACGGTCTGTGGCCACGAGGCGATTCGTGATCCCCGCGCCCGGCGGTCGTACCACTGCTGGCCGGTGCCGCCGATCCGCCGTCGGGCCCGCCGCGCGACGCCGTGCCGGGCGGACGCCCAGCGGTGAAGGTTTTCACACCTTGTTGTTGCGGGTCCGTGGCCGCGGCGCATACTTGCGATCGACCGGTACCCCCTTTTAGAGGACTGGATCGTTGCCATGAGCGCACCGCTGCGCCCGCGTCCGGCAGCCCCCTCCCGGGCCGCCGTACCCGCGGGCGGCGCCCCTGCCGGCGCCCCGCTCGTCTTTCCCCGCGTGCTCACCGTCGGCGTGATCGGCGCAGGCCGGGTCGGCGCCGTACTGGGCGCCGCGCTCGCCGCCGCCGGACACCGGGTGGTCGCCGCCTCCGGCGTCTCCGGGGCGGCCAAGGCCCGGATCGCCCTGCTGCTCCCCGATGCCCGCAACCGCTCCGCCACCTCCGTGGCCCGGGCCGCCACCGACCTGCTGCTGATCGCCGTCCCCGACGACACGTTGGCCGGGGTGGTGGCTGGGCTCGCCGAGACCGGCGCGCTGCATCCCGGCCAGGTGGTCGCGCACACCTCCGGCGCGCACGGGCTGGGCGTGCTCGCCCCGGCCGCCGCCGTCGGGGCCCTGCCGCTGGCCCTGCACCCGGCGATGACCTTCACCGGTACGCCCGACGACCTCGGCCAACTCGCCGGCATCTCGTACGGGGTGACCGCCCCGGCCGAGCTGCGTCCGCTCGCCGCCCGGCTGGCCGCCGACCTCGGCGGGGTGCCGGAGTGGGTGGCGGAGGCCGACCGGCCGCTGTACCACGCGGCGCTGGCGCACGGGGCGAACCACCTGGTCACCTTGGTCAACGAGGCGGCCGACCGGCTGCGCGACGCCGGGGTGAGCCAGCCGGAGAAGGTGCTCGCCCCGCTGCTGCGGGCGGCGCTGGAGAACGCGCTGCGGCTCGGCGACGACGCGCTGACCGGCCCGGTGTCCCGGGGCGACGCCGGCACCGTACGCCGGCACCTGGAGCGGCTGGCCGCGACCGCGCCCGAGTCGGTGGCCCCGTACCTGGCCCTGGCCCGCCGGACGGCGGACCGGGCCATCGCGGCGGGCCGCCTGCGCCCGGCGGACGCCGAGTCGCTGCTCGACGTGCTCAGCGGGACCCATCGGGAGGTGGTGGCGTGAGCGTGAGGAGTGAGCCCGTCTTGCGAGCCCCGCAGTCGCGAACCGAGGTGGTGGAGCAGTGACGGAGTTGGTGCGGACCCGCGAGGAGCTGGCGAAGGCGTGCGCCGCGCTGACCGGCACGGTCGGGGTGGTGATGACCATGGGCGCGCTGCACTCCGGGCACGAGACGCTGCTGCGGGCCGCCCGGGAACGGGCCGACCACGTGCTGGTGACGATCTTCGTCAACCCGCTCCAGTTCGGCCCGAACGAGGACTTCGACCGGTACCCGCGCACCCTGGCGACGGACCTGGAGGCCTGCCGGCGGGCCGGAGCGGACCTGGTCTTCGCGCCGGACCGGGAGGAGATGTATCCGGACGGTGAGCCCCGGGTCCGGGTGAACCCGGGCCTGCTCGGCGAGGACCTGGAAGGGCTGAGCCGGCCGGGCTTCTTCCACGGGGTGCTCACCGTGGTGCTCAAGCTGTTCCAGCTCACCCGGCCCGACCTGGCGTTCTTCGGCGAGAAGGACTACCAGCAGCTCACCCTGGTCCGGCGGATGGCCCGGGACTTCGACGTGCCGGTCGAGGTGGTCGGCGTGCCGACCGTCCGGGAGCCGGACGGCCTGGCCCTGTCGAGCCGCAACCGCTACCTCTCGGCGCAGGAGCGGGAGGCGGCGCTGAGCTTGTCGGCCGCGCTGAGGGCCGGCGTGGACGCCGCCGACCGGGGACTGGACGCCGGCGCGGTGCTGGCCGAGGCCCACCGGGCGTTCGGCTCCGGCGCGGCCGGGGCCCGGCTCGACTACCTGGTGCTGACCGACCCGGACCTGGAACCCGGGCCGGTCGCCGGTCCGGCCCGGCTGCTGGTCGCGGCCTGGGTCGGCGCCACCCGGCTCATCGACAACGCGGCGATCCGGCTCGCCCCCCGCTCCTGACCTCTCCGCGCGCGAAAGGCACCCCGATGTTCCGCACCATGCTCAAGTCGAAGATCCACCGCGCCACGGTGACGCAGGCCGACCTGCACTACGTGGGCTCGGTGACGGTGGACCAGGACCTGCTCGACGCGGCCGACCTGCTCCCGGGCGAGCAGGTGGCGATCGTGGACGTCACCAACGGGGCCCGGCTGGAGACGTACGTGATCCCCGGCGAGCGGGGCAGCGGCGTGATCGGCATCAACGGTGCCGCCGCGCACCTGGTGCACCCCGGCGATCTGGTCATCCTGATCTCGTACGGGCAGCTGGACGACGCCGAGGCGCGGACGTACCGGCCCCGGGTGGTGCATGTGGACGCCGACAACCGGGTGGTCGAGCTGGGCGGCGACCCGGCCGCGGTGGCGCCGGGCACCGCCGGCGACCCGGTCCCGAGCCCGCTCGCCGTCGTCGGCTGACCGGACGGTCGGCTCGGCCGTCTGCGAACTTCGGCCCGTACGCGGTCTGTCACCGATGGTCATCTGTGGTTACTCTGGGGTCGCCGTCGTGAGCTGGTGGCTGGGGAGGCCCGATGCGCCGTGCGATGACGACCCTGTGCGCGGCAATGGCCGTGGCGGTCGTGCTGGTCGGCTGTGGTGCCTCCACGGGGCTCGACGGCGACCTCACCGACGACTGGGCGGCCCTCGCCCCGGCCGGGCCGTTCACCCCGGCCGCGGGGGTGTGCCAGTTCGCCGACTTCACCGAGGCGGTCACCCTGGCGGCGTACGCGCCGGTGGACTGCGCCGCCGCCCACCGGGTGGAGACCGTGCACGTGGGCGCGTTCCCGGCGGAGCGGGCCGCCCCGCCGGCCGGGGGGTCGACGGAGCTGCGCGGCGCGTTCGCCGACTGCGACACGAAGGCCACCGGGTACGTGGGCGACGACTGGCGGGCCGGCCGGCTCCGGCTGGCCGTGGCGCTGCCGTCGAAGCCCGGCTGGGCGTCCGGCGCCCGCTGGTACCGCTGCGACCTGACCGAGGTGAGCACCGCCGAGGTGGGGGCCGTGCCGGTCACCCGCACCGGGAGCCTGCGCGACGGGCTGAAGGTGGCGTCGCCGTTGCGGCTGGGCTGCCAGCGCACCGGGTCCGCCGGGAGGCGGGGGGCGCAGGTGCTGACGCCGGTCGGGTGTGCCACCCGGCACGACGCCGAGTTCGTCGGGGTGTGGAAGGCGCCGGACCGGCCGTACCCGACCAGGGACGCCGACTGGGCCCCCTTCTACACCGGCTGCCGCTCGGCGCTCGCCCGCTACGTCGGGGTGCCGGACGACGATGACCTGCGTTACCGCAGCGGCGTGGTGATCCGCCCGCCCGGAGCGGGCCGGTGGGGGGTCGGCGACCGGGGCGTCCGCTGCTACCTGTGGCTCAGCGACCGCTCGGTTACCGCCTCGCTCAAGGGGGCCGGCCCGGCGGGGGTCCCGGTCCGGACGAAGTAGCGGCGCCGGGCGCTGTAGCCGAACGCTCGTCGTGCCCCCGCCGCCCGGGGCGAGGAACCTTCGGGTTGACTGTGCTCATGGACGTACCGACCGTCGACCTGCCCGCCCTGCCGTCGCTGCTGGCCGCGCCCGCACCGGGATGGGTGGAGACCACCGACGTGGTCGTGATCGGTTCCGGGGTGGCGGGGCTCACCGCCGCGCTGCACCTGCGCGAGGCCGGCCTGCACGTCACCGTGGTCACCAAGGTCAACATCGACGACGGCTCGACCCGCTGGGCGCAGGGCGGCATCGCCGCCGTGCTCGACCCGGCGGACACCCCGGCGGCGCACGCGTCGGACACCGAGCTGGCCGGCGTCGGGCTGTGCGACCCGGCGGCCGTGCGGGTGCTGGTGGCGGAGGGGCCGACCCGGCTGCGGGAGCTGATGCGCATCGGCGCGGAGTTCGACCGCCATCCGGACGGCTCGCTCATGCTCACCCGCGAGGGCGGGCACCGGGCGGACCGGATCGTGCACGCCGGCGGGGACGCCACCGGCGCGGAGGTGCAGCGGGCCCTGCACGCGGCGGTCCGCCGCGACCCGTGGATCCGGCTGTTCGAGCACGCCCTGGTGCTGGACCTGTTGCGCGCCCCCGGTGACGGGCCCGGCGGCCTCGGCCCGGCCTGCGGGATCACCCTGCACGTGCTCGGCGAGGGCAGCGAGGAGGGCGTCGGGGCGATCCTGGCCCGGGCCGTGGTGCTGGCAACCGGCGGGATGGGGCAGATCTTCTCGGCCACCACCAACCCGGCGGTCTCCACCGGCGACGGGGTGGCCCTCGCCCTGCGGGCCGGTGCGACGGTCACCGACGTGGAGTTCGTCCAGTTCCACCCGACCGCGCTGATCACCCCGGCCGGTGCCGGGGTGCCTGGGGCCGGCCGGGCTCAGCAGCCGCTGGTCTCCGAGGCGCTGCGCGGCGAGGGCGCGCACCTGGTCGACGGCGACGGCAAGCGGTTCATGGTCGGCCAGCACGAACTGGCCGAGCTGGCGCCCCGGGACGTGGTGGCCAAGGGAATCCACCGGGTGCTGCTGGCCACCGGCGCCGACCACGTGTACCTCGACGCCCGGCACCTCGGCGGGGACTTCCTCGCCGGGCGTTTCCCCACCATCGTCGCCTCCTGCCTGGCCATCGGGGTGGACCCGGCCACCGACCTGATCCCGGTCGCCCCGGCCGCCCACTACGCGTCGGGCGGCGTCCGCACCGACCTGCGCGGTCGCACCTCCATCCCCGGCCTGTACGCCTGCGGCGAGGTGGCCTGCACCGGGGTGCACGGCGCGAACCGGCTGGCCAGCAACTCGCTGCTGGAGGGGCTGGTCTTCTCCCGCCGGATCGCCGAGGACATCGCCGTCGGCCTGCCCGACCAGGCCCAGCCGGCGGCCACCGGAGCGTGGGTCGGCGGGGGCGGCTGGGTGCTGCCCGCCGACGGGACGCCGGCCCTGCAACGGACGATGACCCGGGGTGCCGGAGTGCTGCGCTCGGCGCGGACGCTCGCGGGCACGGCCGGGGACCTCGGCGAGCTGGGCGCCGGTCGGGGCGTGCCCCGCACCGCCGACTGGGAGGCGACGAACCTGATCACCGTGGCGTCGGCCCTGGTCGCCGCCGCGTACGCCCGCCAGGAGACCCGGGGCTGCCACTGGCGGGAGGACTTCCCGACGGCGGACGAGCGGTGGCTGGGCCACCTGACCGGCGCGATCGGGTCGCAGGGCCGGTTGACGTCCCGGTGGGAGGGGACACGGTGAGTGAGTCCACGCAGTCGCGAACCGAGGGAGTTCCAGTGAGGGAGACGACGGAGCAGGCGCTGCGGGCCGGCGGGCTCGACCCGGCTGAGGTGCGGCGGGTGATCGTCACCGCGTTCACCGAGGATCTGGGTCCGGACTTCCTGGACGTCACCAGCGTCGCCACCATCCCGGCGACCCAGATGGACACCGCCGACCTGGTTGCCCGCGCCGACGGGGTGGTGGCCGGGCTGGCGGTCGCGGCGGCCGTGTTCGAGGTGGTCGGCGAGGTGACCGGGGCCGACGGTGGCGCAGGTGCCGTCGAGGTGTCGCTGGTGGCCCACGACGGCCGGCGGGTGGCCCGCGGCGATGTGCTGGCCACCGTGACCGGGCCCACCCGGCTGCTGCTCACCGCCGAGCGGACGGCGCTAAACCTGCTCTGCCGGCTGTCCGGGGTGGCCACCCACACCCGGGCCTGGGCGGACGCGCTGACCGGCAGCAAGGCGATGGTGCTGGACACCCGCAAGACCACCTCGGGCCTGCGGGCGCTGGAGAAGTACGCGGTGCGGGCCGGCGGCGGTACGAACAAGCGGATGGGCCTGTACGACGTCGCGATGATCAAGGACAACCACAAGTTCGCGGCCGGCGGTGTCGCGGCGGCCTACCGCCGGGTCCGGGCGGCCTTCCCGGATGTGCCGGTGCAGGTGGAGGTGGACACCCTCGCCGAGGCGCTGGAGGCGGTCGAGGCCGGCGCGGACTTTCTGCTGCTGGACAACATGACCCCGGCAACGCTGACCGAGGTGGTGGCCGCGGTGGGCGACCGGGCCGAGCTGGAGGCGACCGGCGGGCTGACCCTCGACGTGGCCGCGCGGTACGCGGCGACCGGGGTGGACTACCTGTCGGTGGGCGCGCTGACCCACTCCTCGCCGATCCTGGACGTCGCGCTGGACCTGCGGACGGAGTGAGCCGGGCCAGTGCGCCGCCACGGGCGTGCCGGCCGCCCGCGGGCGGCCGGCACGTGTCGTCCGGCGAGCCCGGCGTCTAGGCTGCGTGCGTGCTGCTCTGCATCGACATCGGAAACACCAACACCGTGCTGGCGACCTTCGACGGCGACAAGCTGGTGCACTCCTGGCGGGTCAAGACCGACGCCCGCTCGACGGCGGACGAGCTCGGGCTGATGTTCCGGGGGCTGCTGGCCGGTGACGCCGTGGAGATCACCGGGGTGGCAGCCTGCTCGACGGTGCCGGCCGCGCTGCGCTCGCTGCGCAACATGCTGGCCCGGTACTACGCCGACCTGCCGAGCGTGATCGTCGAGCCGGGGGTACGCACCGGCGTGCAACTGGCGATCGACAACCCCAAGGAGGTCGGCTCGGACCGGGTGGTGAACACGCTCGCCGCGTACACCCTCTTCGGCGGGCCGTCGATCGTGGTGGACTTCGGCACCACCACCAACTTCGACGTGATCAGCGGGCGGGGGGAATTCCTCGGCGGCGCGTTCGCCCCGGGCATCGAGATCTCTTTCGACGCGCTCGCGGCCCGCGCCGCCCAGTTGCGCAAGGTGGAGGCGACCAGGCCCCGGTCGGTGATCGGCAAGAACACCGTCGAGTGTCTCCAGTCCGGCCTGTACTTCGGCTTCGCCGGCCAGGTCGACCGGATCGTCGAGCGGATGGTCGAGGAATTGGGCGAGGTGAAGGCGGTGATCGCCACCGGCGGGCTGGCCTCGGTGGTGATCGGCGAGTGCCGGACCATCACCCACCACGAGCCGATGATCACCCTGATCGGGCTGCGGATGGTCTACGAGCGCAACGTCTGACCGGCCCGCTGCCGGTCAGCGGCGGCGGGCGCGGAAGACCAGCGTCCGGTACGGCAGCGCGAAGCGTTCCCGGCCGGCCAGGTCGGGGTGGGTGGCGGCGAGCTCGGAGGCGGGGCGTCGGACCCGTCGAGCGCCCAGCGCGCCGCCTCCTGCGGATAGCGGGGACGGCTGCGGCCGCCCCGAAAGAGAGGGCCTGAGTGGGGTCGGTCATGGCGGGCAGGTTATCCCGTAACGACCGCCGGGGCGCTTGAGTACGCTCGGGGCCTGACCCCGCCGGAATCTCCCTACTGAGGAAGCGTGCCGTGATCGAGCAGAACGCCGTGCCAGTCGACCCCGCCGATGACCTTCCCGAGCAGATGAAGGTCCGCCGGGAGAAGCGGGACCGGATGCTCGCCGAGGGCGTCGAGCCGTACCCCGTCGGATACCCCCGGACCAGCACGCTGGCGGAGATCCGCGAGAAGTACGCCGACCTGCCCACCGACACCGCCACCGGCGACCGGGCCTCGGTCACCGGACGGGTGATCTTCATCCGGAACACCGGCAAGCTGTGCTTCGCCACCCTGCGCGACGGCGACGGCACCGAACTCCAGGCGATGCTCTCCCTGGACCGGGTCGGCGCGGCGCGGATGGAGGACTGGAAGCGCCTGGTCGACCTGGGTGACCACGTCGGGGTGAGCGGCGAGGTGATCACCAGCCGTCGGGGTGAGCTGTCGGTGCTGGTCGAGCAGTGGGCGGTCACCGCCAAGGCGCTGCGCCCCCTGCCGGTGGCGCACAAGCCGCTCAGCGAGGAGGCCCGGGTCCGCCAGCGGTACGTCGACCTGGTCGTCCGCCCCCAGGCGCGGCAGATGGTGCGGACCAGGGCCGCCGCGGTGCGCAGCCTGCGTGACTCGCTGCACCGACAGGACTTCATCGAGGTGGAAACCCCGATGCTCCAGTTGCTGCACGGCGGGGCCGCCGCCCGGCCATTCGTGACCCACAGCAATGCGTTGAACACTGATCTGTATCTCCGAATCGCGCCGGAACTGTTTCTCAAGCGGGCCGTCGTCGGCGGCGTCGACCGGGTCTTCGAGATCAACCGCAACTTCCGTAATGAGGGTGTCGACTCCTCGCACTCGCCGGAGTTCGCGATGCTCGAGGCGTACCAGGCGTACGGCGACTACGACACCATGGCCACGCTCACCCGCAATCTGGTGCAGCAGGCGGCGATCGCGGTCGCCGGGTCGACCGTGGTGACACACGCGGATGGTCAGGAGTTCGATCTGGGCGGCGAGTGGCGTTCGGTGACGCTCTTCGGGGCGCTTTCCGGGGCGCTCGGCGAAGAGGTCACGGTCCGCACCGAGCGGGCCAGCCTGGTCGAGTACGCCGACAAGGTCGGCCTGGCCGTCGACCCGAAGTGGGGGCCGGGGAAGCTGGCCGAGGAGCTCTTCGAGGAACTGGTCGTGCCGGGGCTGCGGGCACCCACCTTCGTCCGGGACTACCCGGAGGAGACCAGCCCGTTGACCCGGGCGCACCGCGGCGAGCCGGGCCTGGCCGAGAAGTGGGACCTGTACGTCCTCGGGTTCGAGTTGGGCACGGCGTACTCGGAGCTGGTCGACCCGGTGGTGCAGCGGGAGCGGCTGGTGGCCCAGGCGCAGCTCGCCGCCCGGGGCGACGACGAGGCGATGCGGCTGGACGAGGATTTTCTCCGGGCCATGGAGTACGGAATGCCGCCGGCCGGGGGTATGGGAATGGGAATCGACCGGCTGCTGATGGCGCTCACCGGCCTGGGAATTCGGGAAACCATCCTCTTCCCGTTGGCCCGGCCCGAGTAGGGGTTCCCGGGCCCCGGCCGGGGTCGGATACCGCGTCCTATTGACGTGACAAGTGGCGGGCGGGTTATTGTGCTGTCAGTTTGCAGGAAAACCCTGCTCGAAAGGAATGTGGGACGTGGCCAAGCAGATCATTCACAAGCTGGTCGATGACCTGGACGGCGGGGACGCTGACGAGACAGTCAAGTTCGCGCTCGACGGTGTTCAGTACGAGATCGACCTCTCCAAGGCGAACGCCGTGAAATTGCGTGACGTTTTCGCGCGGTACGTCGGTGCCGGCACGAAGGTGGGCCGGGGCGGCGTGGTGGTCGGCGGCCGGGCCGCGCGCGGCCGGGGTGGTGCCACCGCCGACCGCGAGCAGAACAAGGCGATCCGGGAGTGGGCCAAGGGGAAGGGCAAGGACATCTCCGACCGGGGGCGCATCCCCCAGGAGATCGTCGACGAGTTCCACGCCACGCGCTGAGCGAGGACGTCGCGGGGTCACCGCCTAGGCGTCGAAGGGCGTGCCGGGGGATCTCGGGGGCAGACCCGACACGGGGGACGCGGGCGACACCGACGCCGGACCGGAGCATGTCTCCGGCCCGGCGTCGCCGTTCCCGCGCCCTGGCGTCCTGACGTCTCGCTCCTGGTGCCTCGGCGCCCGGACGCCCCGGTGTGCCGGGGTGGGAAGAGCCGGGCCGGTCCGGGCGTTGTCCACAGCCGGTGGAGAATCTGTCCACAGCCTGTGGACGACCGCCCGTCGGGGCGACCGGAGCGGCCGCGGGGCCCGGGAGGGCCTGCGGAGGCCGCGGAAGCCGGTCCGACCGGTGGTCCGAATTTCGCTCTGCGCGTACAGCCGGGGACACCGGAACAGCGCCTGAGCGCGGACGGTTGTCAAAAACGACGCGTACCGACCTCCCGCCGAGGACACACGACCTCAGCGGAGTCGGTCGGCGGCGATAGAGTAAGGAGGCACGGACGCCCATCCCGGACGTCCGCGCACCGGCCCCGCCGAGATCTGACCATCAAGGCGCACGGCACGTGAGGAGCACGAGGGCATGTTCGAGCGGTTCACCGACCGAGCGCGACGGGTTGTCGTCCTGGCCCAAGAAGAGGCCCGGATGCTCAACCACAACTACATCGGTACGGAGCACATCCTGCTGGGCCTGATCCACGAGGGCGAGGGTGTCGCGGCAAAGGCTCTGGAGAGCCTCGGCATCTCCCTTGAGGGCGTCCGCCAGCAGGTCGAGGAGATCATCGGCCAGGGCCAGCAGGCGCCGAGCGGGCACATCCCGTTCACGCCTCGGGCGAAGAAGGTGCTGGAGCTGTCGCTGCGCGAGGCGCTGCAGCTCGGCCACAACTACATCGGCACCGAGCACATCCTGCTCGGCCTGATCCGCGAGGGCGAGGGCGTCGCCGCCCAGGTCCTCGTGAAGCTCGGCGCCGACCTGAACCGGGTCCGCCAGCAGGTCATCCAGCTGCTCTCCGGCTACCAGGGCAAGGAGCCGGCCGCCGCCGGGGCCGCCCCGGGCGAGGCCGCGCCGTCGACCAGCCTGGTGCTGGACCAGTTCGGCCGGAACCTGACCCAGGCCGCCCGCGAGGGCAAGCTCGACCCGGTCATCGGGCGCGAGAAGGAGATCGAGCGGGTCATGCAGGTGCTGTCCCGCCGCACCAAGAACAACCCGGTCCTGATCGGTGAGCCCGGCGTCGGCAAGACCGCCGTGGTGGAGGGCCTGGCCCAGAAGATCATCAAGGGCGAGGTGCCCGAGACGCTGAAGGACAAGCAGCTCTACACCCTCGACCTCGGCGCGCTGGTCGCCGGCTCCCGCTACCGCGGTGACTTCGAGGAGCGCCTGAAGAAGGTCCTCAAGGAGATCCGCACCCGCGGCGACATCATCCTGTTCATCGACGAGATCCACACTCTCGTCGGAGCGGGCGCGGCCGAGGGCGCGATCGACGCGGCGAGCATCCTGAAGCCGATGCTGGCCCGGGGTGAGCTGCAAACCATCGGCGCGACCACCCTGGACGAGTACCGCAAGCACCTGGAGAAGGACGCCGCCCTGGAGCGGCGGTTCCAGCCCATCCAGGTGGGTGAGCCGTCGCTGGCCCACACCATCGAGATCCTCAAGGGCCTGCGCGACCGCTACGAGGCGCACCACCGCGTGTCGATCACCGACGCCGCCCTGGTGGCCGCCGCGACCCTGGCCGACCGCTACATCTCCGACCGCTTCCTGCCGGACAAGGCGATCGACCTGATCGACGAGGCCGGTGCCCGGATGCGGATCCGCCGGATGACCGCGCCGCCAGACCTGCGGGACTTCGATGAGCGGATCGCCCAGGTCCGCCGCGACAAGGAGTCCGCGATCGACGCGCAGGACTTCGAGCGGGCGGCCCAGCTCCGCGACAAGGAGAAGCAGCTCCTCGGTCAGAAGGCGCAGCGGGAGAAGGAGTGGAAGGCCGGTGACCTGGACGTCGTCAGCGAGGTCGACGACGAGCAGATCGCCGAGGTCCTCGGCAACTGGACCGGCATCCCGGTCTACAAGCTGACCGAGGAGGAGACCTCCCGCCTGCTGCGCATGGAGGACGAGCTGCACAAGCGCGTCATCGGCCAGGAGGACGCGGTCAGGGCGGTCTCGAAGGCGATCCGGCGGACCCGGGCCGGCCTGAAGGACCCGAAGCGGCCGTCCGGCTCGTTCATCTTCGCCGGTCCGTCCGGCGTCGGTAAGACCGAGCTGTCCAAGGCGCTCGCCGAGTTCCTGTTCGGCAGCGAGGACGCCCTGATCCAGCTGGACATGTCCGAGTTCCACGACCGGTACACGGTGTCCCGGCTCGTCGGTGCCCCTCCCGGCTACGTCGGCTACGACGAGGGCGGGCAGCTGACCGAGAAGGTGCGCCGCAGGCCGTTCTCGGTGGTCCTGTTCGACGAGATCGAGAAGGCCCACCCGGACGTCTTCAACACCCTGCTCCAGATCCTGGAGGACGGGCGTCTGACGGACGGTCAGGGCCGGATCGTGGACTTCAAGAACACGGTCATCATCCTGACCACCAACCTGGGCACCCGTGACGTGGCCAAGGCGGTGTCGATGGGCTTCCAGGCGTCGGAGGACTCCGAGTCCAACTACGACCGGATGAAGCAGAAGGTCAACGACGAGCTCAAGCAGCACTTCCGGCCCGAGTTCCTGAACCGGATCGACGACACCATCGTCTTCCACCAGCTGCGGCAGCAGGAGATCCTGTCGATCGTCGACATCATGATCGCCCGCATCGAGAGCCAGATGCGCAACAAGGACATGGGCCTGGAGCTGACCGACAACGCCAAGAAGTACCTGGCGCTCAAGGGCTTCGACCCGGTGCTCGGGGCGCGTCCGCTGCGTCGGACGATCCAGCGTGACATCGAGGACAACCTGTCCGAGCGGATCCTGTTCAACGAGCTGACCCCGGGTCAGATCGTGGTCGTGGACTGCGAGGGCGACCCGAACGACATCGACAAGTCCAGTCTCGTCTTCCGGGGCACCGACCGGCCGGCCGCCGTGCCGGACGCCGTCCCGGCCGACCTCGGCGGTACCGCCGCCGCGGGCGCGGACGAGTAGACGACAGCGCTGGGATAGGCGACAGCGCAAGAGGGCGACGGCCCCGGTCGGCGAGAGCCACCGGGGCCGTCGCCTTTCGTCGCGCCGTCCACACACCGACGGGACGTCCGGGGGGCGGATGACCGGCTGTGTGGAGGTCGCGGACGACCTGTCGGGCAAGGTCCCCACCCCGATGGGACCGTCCGGGGGGCGGAGGCCCGGGCCGCGTCCGGGGGCGGTGGGTCAGCCGCCCGTGGGCAGCGCCGGGGCCGTGGGGCCGTCGCCGGCCAGGCGGAACTCCGCCCCGCCGACCGGCTCCACCAGGCCGTCGGTGACCAGCCCGGCCAGCGCCCGGGAGCGCTGCACGTCGTCGGTCCAGACCTGGTCCAGCCGCTGGCGCGGTACCGGGCCGGTGGCCTCCCGCAGCACCGCCAGCAGCAGTCCGCGTACCTGCCGGTCGGTGCCGGCGTACCGCTGGGGCCGGCGGGTCGGGCCGGCCGGGGCCGCCTGACCGGACGCCCGCCAGGCGCATACGGACTTCACCGGGCATCCCGGGCAGCGGGGCGAGCGGGCGGTGCAGACCACCGCCCCCAGCTCCATGAACGCGGCGCTGGCCAGCGCGGCGGCGGCCGGATCCGAAGGCAGCAGCTCCTCGGTGGCCACCAGGTCGGCGGGGCGGGTGGCCGGGCCGGCGTCCGGCTCCCCGGCGATCGCCCGGCAGACCACCCGGCGCACGTTGGTGTCCACCACCGGGTGCCGCTGACCGTACGCGAACGCGGCCACCGCGCGGGCCGTGTAGGTGCCCACTCCGGGCAGCGCCAGCAGCTGGTCCAGTCGGTCCGGCACCGCGCCGCCGTGCCGCTGGACGATCGCCACCGCACAGTCGCGCAGCCGTACCGCCCGGCGGGGATAGCCGAGCCGCCCCCACATCCGGATCGCCTCGGCGGGCGTGTCGGCGGCGAGCGCGGCGGGGGTCGGCCAGCGGGTCAACCACGCGTGGAAGGCCGGCAGCACCCGCACCACCGGTGTCTGCTGGAGCATGACCTCGCTGACCAGGATCGCCCATGCGCCCACACCGGGCACCCGCCACGGCAGGTCGCGGGCGTTCTGCTCGTACCACCGGCTGACCAGGGTGGCGAAAGTGGGTTCGGACATCGCGTCGCCGATCATGTCATGGGCGATCTTCCCGCAGGTTGGGCGGGCCGGGCGGGGCGGCACGGGGGACAGGACCGGATCGGGCAGAATGCCCGGATGAACGAGCTCGCGATCACCGTCATCGGCCGGGACCGGCCCGGCATCGTGGCCGACGTCGCCGAGGTGCTCGCCCGGCTCGGCGCGAACCTCACCGACTCCACCATGACCCGGCTGCGGGGTCACTTCGCGATGACCCTGATCTGTGTCGGCCCGGCCGCCGCCGACGTCGAGGCCGGGCTGGCCCCGCTCGCCGCCGACGGTCAGCTCCTGGCCACCGTACGGGCGGTCACCCCCGACGGCGCGACGCCGCCAGCGGGCGAGCCGTACGTGCTTTCGGTGCACGGCGCGGACCGGATGGGCATCGTCGCGGCGATGACCCGGGTGCTGACCGACGCGGGCGGCAACGTCACCGACCTGAGCACCCGGCTGACCGGCTCGCTGTACGTGGTGGTGGCCGAGGTCGAGCTGCCGCCGGGGTCCTCCGACGAGGTGGCCGGCCGGCTGGCCCGTAGGGCCGCGGAGTTGGGCGTCGGGGTCAGCCTCCGTCCGGCGGACTCGGACCTGCTGTGACCGCGGAGTACGTCGGTCTCGGCGGCTGGACACCCGAGGCGTTGGCGGTGCCCGGCGAAGTGCGTGCGGTGGTCTCGGCCCCGGACCCGGTGCTCAGCAGGCCCGGGCCGGAGGTGGACCCGACCTCCGACGAGTCGGTCCGCCTCGCCGCCGACCTGGTCGCCACGATGCGCGTCTCGCCGGGCTGCGTGGGCCTCGCCGCGCCCCAGGTCGGCGTGGGCGCCCAGATGTTCGCGGTCGACATCACCGGGCACCCGAAGGCGGTGACCGTGCACGGAACCTTCGTGCTGTGCAACGCCCGGGTGGTGGAGGCGAGCCGGTGGAAGGCGGGCCGGGAGGGCTGCATGTCGGTGCCCGACCTGACGGGCGACGTCAAGCGGGCCAGCCGGCTGGTCGTCGAGGGGGTGCTCCCGGGCACCGGCGCGGCGGTGCGGCTGGTCACCGACGGGTTCGAGGCGCGGGCGTTGCAGCACGAGATCGATCACTGCGCCGGCCTGCTCTTCCTCGACCGGGTGGCCGGTGCGCACGCGATCTACCAGCGCAAGGTGTACCTGTGAGCCTGGCCGGGCGGGGCCCGGGCCGGGAGCCGGCCCGCCCGGCGTCGGGGGCGGGCCTGGGTCGGGCGGCTGTCGTGAGTGGAGAGCCGTGCCGGTGAGCGGTGGGTCGTCCGGCGCGTCGCGCCGGACGAGGGTGGGGCACGCCGTTACGGTGGAGGCATCATGCGTCTGACGGTCGGCCCCCTGCCATCCGCCGTGTACTGGCGGCGTCGAGCCGTCGTGGTCGGAGCGGGGCTTCTTTTCCTGATTGTCCTGCTCTATTCCTGCAACAAGGCGGGCAACACCGGCACCACTCCGCAGGCGAAGGTGACCCCGACGCCGACTGTGGCCCCGGCAGCCGGCGACCCGTCCGCGGCCCCGGACCCGAGCGGCTCGGTGCTGTCCCCGCAGACCGGCACCCCGCCCGGCGGCTCGGACGACTCCGGCAGCGACTCCGGCGCCTCGGGCGATCCGGGACTTCCGGCCGGTCCGACCGGGAACGACGCTCCGGCAGCCCCGGGCGCCGACGCCGGGACGTGCACCGACGCGGAGATCTCGGTGACTCCGGCGGCGGTGCCGTCGTCGGCGCAGCGGGGCACCGTGGTCAGCCTCCAGCTCAAGATCAAGAACAAGTCGAACCGCACCTGCAGCCGGGACGTCGGCGCGGACTTCCAGGAGCTGTACGTGAAGTCCGGCGCGGAGAAGGTCTGGTCCTCCGACACCTGCGGCAACGTGAAGGGCTCGGACGTGCAGTCGTTCACCCCGGGCTTCGAGCGGTCGTACCAGGTGGATTGGAACGGCAAGGACACCAGCCGCTGCAAGGACGGGCTGGCCAATGGCCCGTTCCCGCTGGCCGGGAGTTACCAGGTCTTCGGGCGGCTGGACACGAAGCTGAGCGAGCCGGTGAAGCTGACCGTCACCGGCTGAGCCGGACAATCCGCCGCGCGGGGCCGGTCGGGCCGTATGGTGCGGGCCCCGTGCCGGGCCGTACGGTGCGGGTCGTGCGGGTCGGGCCACACGGTCGGCCAGGCGGGACCGGCGGTGCGGGGCGTGTCAGACGTAGCGTTCCAGGATGGACGCCTCGGCGAGCCGGGACAGCCCCTCCCGGACGCCCCGGGCCCGGGCGTCACCGACGCCCTCGACGGCCTGTAGGTCCTCCACGGTGGCACCGAGCAGCCGCTGGAGGCTGCCGAAGTGCAGCACCAGCCGGTCGACGATCGCCACCGGCAGGCGGGGGACCTTCGCCAGCAGCCGGAAGCCGCGCGGGCTGACCGCCGCGTCCAGCGCGTCGGAGGCCGCCGGGTAGCCGATCGCCTTGGCCACCGCGACCAGGTCGATCAGCTCGGTGGCACCCAGCAGGTCCAGCTCGACCAGCGCCTCGTCCAGCGTGCGGGGCTTGCGGCCGGTGGGCAGGTAGTCCCGGATGACCAGGGTGCGGTCGGCGTCCACGCCGGCCATCAGCTCGTCGAGCTGGAGGGCGAGCAGCCGGCCGTCGGTGCCCAGCTCCACCACGTACCCGGCGATCTCGTCGGCGATCCGGCGGACCATCTCCAGCCGCTGCACCACCGCCACCGCGTCCCGGACGGTGACCAGGTCCTCGATCTCCAGGGCGGACAGGGTGCCGGAGACCTCGTCGAGGCGCAGTTTGTAGCGCTCAAGCGTGGCCAGGGCCTGGTTGGCCCGGGACAGGATGGCCGCCGAGTCGTCCAGCACGTGCCGCTGGCCGTTGACGTAGAGGCTGATGATCCGCATCGACTGGCTGACCGAGATGACCGGGTAGCCGGTCTGCCGGGCCACCCGCTCGGCGGTGCGGTGCCGGGTGCCGGACTCCTCGGTGGGGATCGACGGGTCCGGCATCAGGTGCACGGCCGCCCGGACGATCCGGGTGCCGTCGCTGGACAGCACCACCGCGCCGTCCATCTTGCACAGCTCGCGGACCCGGGTCGCCGAGAACTCCACGTCCAGCGGGAAGCCGCCGGTGCACAGCCCTTCGACCACCTTGTCGTAGCCGAGGACGATCAGCGCGCCTGTCCGGCCGCGCAGGATCCGCTCCAGGCCGTCACGCAGTGCGGTGCCGGGCGCCATGAGCGCCAGATTGGCCCGTAGCGGGTCGCCGCTCGCGCCGCCGCCGCTCCCGGTCACGCTGACGCTGATCGGACGGGCGGGCGAGCCCACGGCACCGGTGCGGGCGTGGGGTGTCGCGCCGGCGGTTTTGCTGGCATCGCGGTCGATCGGCACCCGCACAGTCTACGGACTGGCGTGCGGTGGGTGCTGTCGTGGTTACTGTGATGTGTCACGGTGCTCCCCGACGGCCACGCCGGGTGGCCTGCCGTCCTTGTCCGGTATCGCACGGGCGGTCCCGCGCGGCGGCCACCGTCGGTCACTCCGCGGATGCGCGGGCGGCACACTGGAGCGCCGAGCGCACGTCGGTGACCTCCATCACCCGCATGTTCTCCGGGCCCGCCCCGACGCTCTCCGGGCCGCACCCGGTCGGGACGAGCGCCACCCGGAACCCGAGCCGGGCCGCCTCGGCCAGCCGGCGCGCCACCGCGCCGACCCGGCGGACCTCTCCGGTCAGCCCGACCTCGCCGATCGCCACCAGATGCGGGTTGATGGCCAGGTTGAGCCCACCGGAGGCCACGGCGAGGGCGACCGCGAGGTCGGCCGCCGGCTCCACCACCCGGATGCCGCCGACGGTGGCCGCGAAGACCTCCTTGTCGTGCAGGGTCAGCCGCTCGGCGCGGCGCTGGAGCACCGCCAGCACCATCGCCAGCCGGGCCCCGTCCAGCCCGGACACCGTGCGTCGGGGCGAGCCCGCGACCGTCGCGCCGATCAGCGCCTGGACCTCGGTGACCAGCGCCCGCCGCCCCTCCATCGCCACCGTGACGCAGGTGCCCGGCGTCGGCTCCGAGTAGCGGGTCAGGAACAGCCCGGACGGGTCGGCGAGGCTGCTGATCCCGCCCTCGTGCATCTCGAAGCAGCCGACCTCGTCGGCGGCGCCGAACCGGTTCTTCACGCCGCGCACCATCCGCAGCGAGGAGTGCTTGTCGCCCTCGAAGTGCAGCACCACATCGACCAGGTGCTCCAGCACCCGGGGGCCGGCCACCTGGCCGTCCTTCGTGACGTGACCGACCAGCACGGTGGCGAGGCCGCGCTCCTTGGCCACCGCGACCAGGGCGGCGGTGACCGCCCGCACCTGGGTCACCCCGCCGGGCACCCCCTCGGTGCCGGGGGTGGAGATGGTCTGCACCGAGTCGAGCACGAGCAGCCCCGGCTTCACCGCGTCCAGGTGGCCGAGGACCGCGCCCAGGTCGCTCTCGGCGGCCAGCCAGAGCTGGTCGTGCAGGGCGCCCATCCGCTCGGCGCGCAGCCGCACCTGGCTGACCGACTCCTCGCC
Organism: Micromonospora sp. NBC_01412; assembly: GCF_045040215.1. Lineage (NCBI taxonomy): Bacteria > Bacillati > Actinomycetota > Actinomycetes > Micromonosporales > Micromonosporaceae > Micromonospora > Micromonospora sp. NBC_01412. Next base: position 2,596,903 of record NZ_CP109528.1, on the reverse strand, counting down.
GCTGACCACGAGCGACGGGCTGCCGGCGGTGGCCGCCCACTGCTGGGCCACGTCGAGCAGCAGCGTGGACTTGCCCACGCCCGGCTCGCCGGCGAGCAGCACCACCGCGCCGGGCACCAGGCCGCCGCCGAGCACCCGGTCCAGCTCGCTGACCCCGGTCGGCCGGGCCCTGGCGGGGGCGGCGCTGATGGTGGCGATGGGACGGGCCGGCTCGGCCGGCATCCGGGAGCTGACCACCCGGCCGGAGACGGTCGGACCGGTCACGGTGCACTCGACCACCGCGCCCCACTCGCCGCACTCCGGGCAGCGCCCCACCCACTTCGGGGGCTGGTGCCCGCAGGCGTCGCACTCGTAGGCCGGACGGGGCTCGCGGGCGGCCCGGCCCGCGCGCGGGGTCGCTCGGGAGGGTGTCGATCGGGGCGTCGTCACACCGGAACGCTAGTCCCCCCGTACGACGAAGCACCGCCGACGTGGCGGGTGCCACGCCGGCGGTGCCGTCGACGGTCGGTGGTGCGGGGCGTCAGCCGCCGTGGCCCGCGCCGGCCTCGGTGCCGCCCTCCTCGCCGTGCGAGCCCTCGCGCTCGACGATCTGGGAGGGCTGCGGGAGCGGGGTCAGCGGGATGCCGATCGGGGCCGGGGTGCTGATGGTCGTGCCGTTGCCGAAGTCGAAGGTCAGGCTGACCTGCTGCCCGACGAGCTGGGCCTTGTTCAGGCCGACGAGCTGGAGGGACCGGCCGCCCTGCACGTTGAGCTGGATGTAGCTGAGGGCCGGGATCTCGATCCGGGCCGGCTCGCCGGCGGGGGCCGAGGGGCTGGCCGAGGCGGACGGGCTCTCCGAAGCGCCCTCGGACGGGGACGGCGAGCCGCCCTCCGACGGGCTGGCCGACCCGGACGGGCTGGCGCTGCCCGACGGCGACGCGCTGCCCGAAGGCGACGCGCTCTCCGACGGCGACGCGCTGGCTGACGCGGACGGGCTGGCCGACCCGGACGCGCCGCCGGTGATCACGACCTCCCGCGCGCTGTCCGTGGTGACGGTCACCGTCACCGGGCTCTGCGTGTCGTTGTAGATCACCGCGTTGACGGCGGCGTTCCCGCCGGACTGGTAGCTCCCGCTGCCCGGGTATTCGACGTACAGGCCGCGTACCTTGTAGGCGTTGTCCGGAGTCTGGACGTTGACGCCCTGGACCGACGGGGTCTTGTTGGCGGTCTCGGCCACCTGGCCGGCACCGCAACCGGTCGCCAGCAGGCCGGTCGCCGCCGCCACGCCGGACAGCAGCAGGGCCGCCCGCCGGGAACCCCTGATCGAGCGCGTCACGTCGGTCCTCCTCGTCACGATCCCCACCCGGCCGTCACCGGGCACGGTGGCCATACCCGCGCAGACCGGCTTCAGGGTAGTTGGGGTTGATCGGGAGCCGCACGCCGACCCGGCACCACCACCTTCCCGAGGGCGCTCAGACCACCCGGCCGTTCGCCACGAGCAGCACCACGTCGATCAGCGCCACCAGCATCACCGCCCGGAAAGCGGCCACGCCCCGGCGGGCGCCGCGGCCGGCGTACCAGGTCAGGGGCGGCACCAGTGCGGCGGTCGCGACGGCCGACAGCCCGGCCCACGACGGCGGCCCGGGCGGCCCGACGACCAGGGTGACGGTCGCCGCGAGCAGCAGCCCGGCGGCGGCCACCCGGCTGCCGGCCGCGCCGAGCCGGTGCGGCAGCCCGCGCACCCCGGTCCGGGCGTCGTCGGCCAGGTCCGGCAGCACGTTGGCGAAGTGCGCCCCGGCCCCGAGCAGGGCGGCGGCGGCCACCAGCCAGGCCGGCGGGGCGGGCGCGCCGGGCAGGGCCAGCACCACGAAGGCGGGCAGCGCCCCGAAGGAGACCGCGTACGGCAGCACCGAGACCCGGGTCGATTTCAACGGCCAGTTGTAGGACAGCGCGGAGACCAGGGCCACGGCCGCCCAGACCGCCGCCGTCCGGTTGGTCGCCGCCGCCAACAGGACCGTGGCGAGGGCCGCCGCCCCCGCTGCCAGGCCGACCGCCCGCGCGCTGACCGCGCCGCTCGCGACCGGTTTGTCGGTACGCCCCACCGCGGCGTCCCGGTCGGCGTCCAGGCGGTCGTTGGACCAGCCGACCGCGAGCTGGCTGGCGAGCACCGTCAGCACCACTGTGGCGACCCCTGCCGGGCGGTGCCCCACCCCCTGGGCGAGCAGCCCGGCGACCACGGTCACCGCCACGGCGGGCTCGGGGTGACTCGCCCTGACCAGCCCTAACACCGTCGTCGACATAAGGGAAGTCTGGTCGTTACCGTCCAGTCGTGCCACGCTCGGTGCCATGCGCGACGGTTCGTCCCGGGTGTCCGACCGCCCCCGCCTGCTGCCCCCGAACGATCCACGACAGTACGACGACCTGGCCGACGAATGGTGGCGTCCCGACGGGACGTTCGCCATGCTGCACTGGCTGGCCCGGGCCCGGGCGGCCCTCGTTCCGCCCGCCGCCCGGCCCAACGCCCTCCTGGTCGACCTGGGCTGCGGCGCCGGTCTGCTCGCCCCGCACCTGGCCGGCAGGGGCTACCGGCACGTCGGGGTCGACCTCACCCGCTCGGCCCTGGCCCAGGCTGCGCAGCACGGGGTGACCCCCGTCAACGGCGACGCCACCGCCGTGCCGCTGGCCGACGGCTGCGCCGACGTGGTGGCCGCCGGCGAGCTGCTGGAGCACGTGCCCGACTGGCGGCGGGCGGTGGCCGAGGCGTGCCGGCTGCTCCGTCCGGGAGGGCTGCTGGTTCTGGACACCCTCAACGACACCGCGCTGAGCCGGCTGATCGCGGTCGAGATCGGCGAGCGGCTGCCGACGGTGCCCCGGGGCATCCACGATCCACGGTTGTTCGTGGACCACCGGGAGTTGGTCGCCGAGTGCGCCCGGCACGGCGTCGACCTGCGAGTCCGGGGCGTCCGCCCGGGGCTGGTCGGGACGCTGGCCTGGCTGCTGCGCCGGATCCGGTCCGGTGGTCGTCCACAGCCGACGCCGGCCGGGCGGGCGCCACGAATCAGGCCGACCTGGTCTACTGCGGTGCTGTACCAGGGGTGGGGGGTCCGGCGCGGGTAGCCGGGTCGGCACCGGCTGGGGACGCCGGGAAGGGGCCACACGAGGGTGCGCGCCACGAGCGCCCCGCCCGCGACCCGGGCGGCGTCCCGGACCGTGGCGGCCCGTCCCCTCGTTTGGTGAGCGTGAGTACGGCGGTCCCGTGGTCGTGGATGGAGGCGACGCGGGGACGACATGGGGGTTCGCGGACGAGAGGTGGGGAACGTGGCCGTACCGGTGATCGCGGGCATGGGGACGGCGCAGCCGCCAGGTGCCAGCCAGGACGAGCTCTGGGAGAGCTTCTTCTCGAAGCACTTCGCCGGCCGGACCCGGGCGCTGGCAGAGCGGATCTTCGCCAACTCCGGGGTGAAACGGCGGCAGGCGGCGGTCAACCCGCTGCTGGAGGACGTGTCGGACTGGTCGACCGAGCGCCGGCTGCGCCGCTACCAGGTCGAGGCGTTGCCGCTGGGCAAGGAGGCGGTCGGCCGGGCGCTCACGGCAGCAGGCCTGGACGCCCGTGACGTCGGCCTGTTCGTCGTCTGTTCGTGCACCGGGTACGCCACCCCAGGGCTGGACATCCTGCTCGCCCGGGACCTGGGCATGGCTCCGGACACCCAGCGCATGTTCGTCGGGCACATGGGCTGCTACGCCGCCCTGCCGGGGCTCGGCGCGGCCGGCGACTTCGTCACCGCGCGGCAGCGCCCCGCGCTGCTGCTCTGCGCCGAGCTGACCAGCCTGCACATCCAGCCGGCCACGGCCCGGCTGGACACCCAGCAGATCGTCTCCCACGCGCTCTTCTCGGACGCCGCCGTCGCCGCCGTGGTCATCCCCGGGGGCCGGGGGTACGCGCTGCGCGAGGTCACCTCGGTCACCGACACCTCCACGGCCGACCACATGACGTGGGAGGTCACCGACACCGGCTTCCGGATGGGACTGTCGCCGCAGGTGCCGCAGGTGCTCTCGACCCACGTCCGGGGGCTGGTCGACGGCCTGCTGGCCCGGCACGGCACCCAGCTCACCGAGGTGGACGGCTGGGCGGTGCACCCGGGCGGCCCGCGCATCCTCGACGTGGTGGAACGCGAGCTGGCGCTGCCGCCGCAGGCGCTGGCCGCGTCCCGGGCGACGCTGGAGGAGCACGGCAACTGCTCGTCGCCGACGGTGCTGCTGATCCTCGACCGGCTGCTGCGGGGGGCACAGCCGCCCGACCGGGTGCTGATCCTCGCCTTCGGCCCGGGCCTGACCCTCTACGCGGCCCTCCTCGACCGCGCCGCCTGACCGGGCCCGCCTGGAGGGCCTCGGCCGGGTCTCGCGGGCGGCGGGACCGGTGCCGGATGGCTAGGCTCGACCGCGTGGTGGGCGGCGACGTGGTTGACCGGCTCCGGGGCGGAGGGCTCGCCGCGCTGGCCGCCCTCGTCGTGGCCGCCAGCGCCGGATGGTGGCAGGCCGTGGCCCCGGCGGTCGGTCCGGCCGGCGGCCCCGCCGCGGCGTCCGGGGCCGACGAGCGGCGCGGTCCCGGTGACGGGTCCCGGCGCGTCCGGTCCGGGGCGGCGTCCGGAGAGCTGGACGGGATGCCCCTGAACGAGGCGCCGCTGGCCTTCACCGTCGATTCCGCCACGGGCCGGGTGACCTCCGGCGGCCCTCGCCGGGGTGTCATCGTCGACGGGGCGACCGGGCGGGTGATCGAGCGGTACGACGCGGGCACCGGCCACGGCGAGGATCCCGACGGCGGGCTCGGCGGGTTGATCGGGACGGTCTGGCAGGCCCGGCTTACGCTGCACCCCGGCCAGTCCCCGCAGCGACGGGTCGTCATGGCCGCCACGCGAACGCACCTGGTCCGGTACCGGTGCGTCGGTCCGGGGCAGCTCCTGCTGGTGACCGTCCGCTCCGGGCACCGCGACAGCCGCCGGGCGACCTGCGACGGTTCGTTCGCCACGGCGTGGCTGAGCCGCGGGAACGGCCCGATCCGGATCGAGCTGGCCGCCGTCGCCCGGGGAATCGCCCCGATCGTGGTCGACGCCCGGGTGGCGGCCCTGGCGTTCTGACCAGCCGGCGGGGTCAGGGGCCGAGGCGGGCCAGGTCAGCGCGGTAGTCGTCGGCGGAGCGCAGGTCCGGGACCACCCGGACCGGGTTGCCGGTGCGGCCGACCAGCAGCGCGGTGGCGCTGCCGGGGCGGGGCGGCACGTGCAGGAACTCGCGCAGCCCGCCACCCGGATCGGCGAGTGGACGCACGGTCGCGCCGGCGGGCACCGGAGTGGGACGCAGCGCGCGGGTGTCGTGGACGGTGACCACGGTGACCCCTGGCGGCGCGAGCTCGGCGGCCTCGGCCACCCGGTCGGGGCAGGGGCAGGCGTCCACCAGGATGATCAGCGCGGGGAGCAGCGCGCGTAACGACACGATCGAGTCGTCGGCGTCGACCAGTTCCAGGGCCGGCAGTACGCGACCGGTCAGGTCGGTCGCCGTCGGGTACGGCACGACGGTGGGGTGGTCGCCGGAGCGGGGCGTGCGGGGCCAGGTGACGGCGAACAGCCCGGCGGCGGTGGTGAGCAACGCCACCAGCAGCACCAGCAGCGGCAGGCCGAGCGGTGGCCGGCCGTCCCTCGGGACGGCCAGGCCGAGCAGCCGCCGCCACCGGTTCCGGCGGGCCCGCGGGCGCAGCTCGAGCCGGACCTGCGCAGCCTCCTCGGCCAGCGCGGACGCGTCGTCCGGCACCACCACCCGGCCCCACTCCGGGGGCAGGCCGGGAAGTCCTTCGGCGGGGCCGTGACCATCTGCGTCGGGCATGCCCATCGGACCCCCTCGAACCGGTTCGGTGCGCGGACAGCGGTTCGCCTCAAGGGTCCCGCACCGGCCCCTCCTCCCGCTACATCTGGGCGGGGCTGGTGCGGCCGGGCTACCATGGAAAGAGCGCATCGCCCAGAAATCCACGCTCCGCCCACCTCCCACCGGGGGGTCACATGTTGGTCACGGAGCGTGTTCAGACCATCGGTTTGGCCGCCTGTCAAGCTGAAGAAAGACCTCTCACAGGGCCCCTGAGCTGCGCCAACGGTCAGGACAGCGGTGGGACATCGGTGCCTGAGCGTGTTACCCTAGACACAGCGAAAGGGGTTTCGAACCTATGGTTTTCAGTGTCGGCGAGACCGTTGTTTACCCCCACCACGGGGCCGCACTCATCGAGGCAATCGAGACTCGGGTCATCAAGGGCGAGCCCAGGGAGTATCTCGTCCTGCGGGTCGCGCAGGGTGACCTGACGGTTCGGGTGCCCGCTGAGAACGCCGAGATCGTGGGCGTGCGTGAGGTGGTCGGCGAAGAGGGCCTCGGCAAGGTCTTCGACGTCCTCCGGGCTCCGCACACCGAGGAGCCGACCAACTGGTCGCGGCGTTACAAGGCGAATCTGGAAAAGCTTGCCTCCGGCAACCCGCTGAAGGTGGCCGAGGTTGTCCGCGACCTGTGGCGTCGGGAGCGGGAGCGGGGCCTGTCCGCGGGCGAGAAGCGCATGCTCGCCAAGGCCCGCGACATTCTCGTCGGCGAGGTCGCGCTGGCCGAGAAGAGCACCAAGGACGAGGCGGAGACGTTGCTCGACAAGGTGCTGACCGAGGGCTAGTCCGCACAGCATCGTCGTACCCACCCCGCAGCGAAGAAACCCGAGGACCGCGACGTGACCGCGCAGCTCAATCCGCGCGGTGACGTCGCGGTCCTCGTGCCTGCGGCCGGTGCCGGCGTACGGCTCGGCCCGGGCGCCCCCAAGGCCCTGCGCCTGCTCGCCGGGGAGCCGCTGCTCGTGCACGCGGTACGCCGGATCGCCGCCGCCGGGTCCGTGCACACCATCGTGGTGGCCGCCCCGGCCGGGGAGGTCGAGGCGGTCCGTCGGCTCCTCGCCCCGGTCGCCCCGGTGCTGGTCGTCCCCGGCGGGGCGGAACGGCAGGCGTCGGTGGCCGCCGCGCTCGCGGCCGTCCCCGCCGGCCCGGGGATCGTGCTGGTGCACGATGCGGCCCGTGCCCTGACCCCGCCCGAGCTGGTCGAGTCGGTGGCCGGGGCGGTCCGCTCCGGGCACGACGCGGTGATCCCCGTCCTCCCCGTGGTCGACACGATCAAGGAGGTCGGCACCGGCGAGGTGGTCCTCGGCACCGTGGACCGGTCCGCCCTGCGGGCCGTGCAGACGCCGCAGGGGTTCCGCCGGTCGGTGCTGTCCGCCGCCCACGCGGCGGCCGGCGACCCGCTCACCGACGACGCCGGCCTCGTGGAGAATCAGGGCATCCCAGTGGTGTGCGTCCCCGGCTCCGAGTACGCCCTCAAGGTCACCCGCCCGTTCGACCTGGCGCTCGCCGAGCACCTGCTGGCCGCAGGCGCGTGACGCGTACCCTCGGCGCATGATCGTTCCTCGGGTGGCCGTCGGCACCGACGTGCACGCGTTCGAGGCCGGCCGGCCCTGCTGGGTGGCCGGCCTGCACTGGCCCGACCAGGACGGCCTGGCCGGTCACTCCGACGCCGACGTGGCCGCGCATGCGGCCTGCAACGCGCTGCTGTCCGCCGCCGGGCTGGGCGACCTCGGGTCGAACTTCGGGGTGGCCGAGCCGGAGTGGGCGGGCGCGTCGGGGGTGGCGTTGCTGACCGAGAGCGCCCGCCGGGTCCGGGCGGCCGGTTTCCAGATCGGCAACGTGTCGGTGCAGGTGATCGGCAACCGGCCGAAGATCGGACCGCGCCGGGCCGAGGCCGAGGCGGTGCTGTCCGGGGCGGTCGGCGCCCCCGTCACCGTCTCCGCAGCCACCACCGACGGGCTGGGCTTCACCGGGCGCGGCGAGGGGCTGACCGGGATCGCGGTCGCCCTGGTCCACCAGGCCCCTGCCGCGTAGGTCCGCGATGTCCAGCGACGCCACCGCCGAGGGGTACCTCCAGCGCGCCCAGCTCCTGGCCGACCTCGGGCGCTACGACGAGGCGACCGGCGAGGTCGGCTTCGCGCTGGCCCTGGAGCCGGCGAACGCCACCGCGCTGACCACCCTCGGCCGCGTGCACCTAGCCGCCGGGCGGCCCGCCGAGGCGCGCGCCGCCGCCGACGCCGCCCTGGCCGTCGCCCCGGACGCGGTCGACCCGCTGGTGGTGCGCGGGCTGGCGCTGGCCGACCTGGGCGAGTACGCCGAGTCGGCGAGCACCGCCGACCGGCTCCTCGCCGTCGGCCCCGCCGACGCGTACGCCCAGCGCAGCGCCGCCGCCCTCCTCTCCGGCGCGCGCAACGGGCAGCCGGCGCTCAACGCCGCCTGGCGCGGGGTGGAGCTGGCCCCGGAGGAGGCCCAGGCGCACCTGGTGCTCGGCCTGGTGGCCGCCCGGCTGCGGCTCTACGACCTGGCCGAACGGGGGTACCGGGAGGCGCTGCGGCTCGACCCGGAGCTGGCTGGGGCCGCCGCCGAGCCCGGGGTGGTCCGGCTGGAGCGGCGCCGGTATGCCGAGGCGCTGGCGGAGCTGGCCGAGGCCGTGCCGGTCGGCCCGGCCCCGCCCGACCCGCGCCGGGCCGTCTCCGACGACCTGCGTCGCCTGGTGTTGTACGGGGCGGGCTGGTCACTGGCCGGCACCGTGCTGGTGGCGGTCGCGGCGGCCGGCGGGTCCGGCCCGTCCCGGTTCCTCGCGGTGCTGGTCGCGCTGGGTGGGGTGCTGGTGGGCTGGCGGCTCGCTGCCCGGGTGCCGGGGTTGACCCGCACCGTCCTGCCCGACCTGTTCCGCTCCGACCGGGCGCTGGCCCTGGCCGTGTACGCGGTGGCTGTCGCGCCGGTGCTGCTCGTGCTCTACGCGGTGGTCGGCACGCCCTGGCCGCTGGTGCTCACGATTGCCGTCACCGCCGTGGCCGAGCTGGCCGTGTTCTCCCGCACCGTGCGCTGAGGCCGTGGCCGGCGGGCCAGCCTCACCACCGCCTGTCGGCGCGGCCGTGGCCGGCGGGCTGGCGTCCCCCGCAGCCTGTCGGCGCGGATCCAGCACAGAGTCGACGCCCGGATCTCGCTGCGGGCCAGCCCTGGACAATTACAGTTAACAAACCTAATAATTAGCCACCCGTCGATACGTCTCCGGCGGGGCGATCCCCTACCGGGAGGACCGGATGAAGCGCAGTCCCCGAACACCGCTCCTGGCCGTCCTGGCGGCCCTCGCCACCGCCGCCGCGGCGACCCTGACCCTCGCAGCCCCGGCCCTGGCCGCCGGCCCGACGGCTGCCTTCACCAAGACCTCCGACTGGGGAACCGGCTGGGAGGGCCGCTTCACCATCACCAACGGCGGCCCGGGCACCATCACCGGCTGGCAGGTCGCCTTCACGCTGCCGACCGGCACGACGCTCGGCTCGTACTGGGACGCCACGGTGAGTAGCGCAGGCCAGCGGCACACCTTCACGAACCGGTCCTGGAACGGCAACGTCGCCCCCGGCGCCTCGGTGTCGTTCGGCTTCCTGGCCACCGGGGCGGGATCCCCCACCGACTGCACCCTCAACGGGGCCCCGTGCGGCGGCGGCACGCCCACCTCCCCACCCACCACGGCGCCCCCGACCACCGCGCCCCCGACGACCCCACCGCCGACCACCCCACCGCCGACCACGCCACCGCCGACCACCCCGCCGGTCGGCGGGCTGCCCAAGCACGCACTGATCGGCTACCTGCACGCCAGCTTCGGCAACGGCGCGGGTTATCTGCGGATGGCCGACGTGCCCGCCGACTGGGACGTCATCAACCTCGCCTTCGGCGAACCCACCTCGGTCACCTCCGGCGACATCCGCTTCCAGCTCTGCCCTGTCGCCGAGTGCCCCGGCGTCGAGACCGAGGCGGAGTTCACCGCGGCGATCCGGGCCAAGCAGCAGCAGGGCAGGAAGGTGCTGCTCTCGATCGGCGGCCAGAACGGGCAGGTGCAGCTCACCACCACCGCCGCCCGGGACACCTTCGTCCGGTCGGTGTCCGCGATCATCGACCGGTACGGCCTCAACGGCCTGGACATCGACTTCGAGGGCCACTCCCTCTACCTCAACACCGGGGACACCGACTTCCGCAACCCAACCACCCCGGTCGTGGTCAACCTGATCTCGGCGATCCGCTCCCTCAAGCAGCGCTACGGGGCGGGATTCGTGCTCACCATGGCCCCGGAGACGTTCTTCGTGCAGCTCGGCTACCAGTTCTACGGGTCAGGGCCGTGGGGTGGACAGGACCCCCGAGCCGGGTCGTACCTGCCGGTGATCCACGCGCTGCGCGACGACCTCACCGTCCTGCACGTGCAGGACTACAACTCCGGCCCCATCGTGGGGCTGGACAACCAGTACCACATCATGGGAAGCGCTGACTTCCACATCGCGATGACCGACATGCTGCTCACCGGGTTCCCGGTGGCCGGGAACGCCAACGCCGTCTTCCCCGCCCTGCGCGAGGACCAGGTCGCCTTCGGCGCACCCTCCTCGACCAGCGCGGGCAACGGGTACCTCGCCCCCGCAGGCGTGCAACAGGCGGTGACCTGCCTGGTCAAGGGCCAGAACTGCGGCAGCTACGCCCCGCGCAGCGGAACCAACCCCGCCTTCCGGGGACTGATGACCTGGTCGATCAACTGGGACCGGTACTACTCCTGGGAGTTCCGGCTCAGCCACGGCCCGTTCCTCAAGGTGCTGCCCTGACCCGCAGCCCGAAGAGGTTGCCCTGACCCGAAGTTCGAAGAGGTCCACTGACCCGTCGCCGGTCGCCGCCCGTAGTGGTGGCGGCCGGCGGTGGACCGGTGGCGGACCGGGCCCGTGGCACGACCCCACCGCCGCGCCCGTCGCGACGTCCCTGGCCCGGCAGAACCTCGCCGCAGCGGGTCCTAGCCGCGACGCGCCCAGGTCCAGGCGTAGCCCGGGTCCTCGCACTCGGTCGCGGCGTCGCACAGGTCGAGGGGGCGGAACGTGTCGACCATGACGGCCAGCTCGTCGAAGAAGTCGGCGCCGATCGACCGCTCGGCGGCACCCGGCTGGGGGCCGTGGGTGAAGCCGGACGGGTGCAGCGAGATCGAGCCCTGCTCGACGCCGGATCCGCGCCGGGCCTCGTAGTTGCCGCCGGTGTAGAAGAGCATCTCGTCGGAGTCGACGTTGTGGTGGTTGTACGGGACCGGGATGGCGTCGGGGTGGTAGTCCACCTTGCGCGGCACGAAGGAGCAGATCACGAAGTTCGGGCCCTGGAACGTCTGGTGCACGGGCGGCGGCTGGTGGATCCGGCCGGTGATCGGCTCGAAGTCGTGGATGGAGAACGCCCACGGGTAGAGGTGCCCGTCCCAGCCGACCACGTCGAACGGGTGGTTGGCGTAGACGTACCGGGTCCACCCGGCGCGGTGCCGGACCAGCACTTCGACGTCGGTCCCGTCGACCTGCAACGGCGCGTCCGGCCCCCGGACGTCCCGCTCGCAGTACGGCGAGTGCTCCAGGAACTGGCCCCGCACCGACAGGTAGCGTTTGGGCGGGCCGATGTGCCCGGCGGCCTCGACGGCCAGCAGCCGGACGGGCTGGTCGCCGGTCGGCACGAGGCGGTGGATGGTCGAGGTGGGGATGACGACGTAGTCACCGGCCACCGCGTCCAGCACGCCGAACGGCGACTCCACCCGCAGTGTGCCGGCCTCGACGTACAGGCACTCGTCGCCGGTGGCGTTGCGGTAGAGCGGGGACGGCCGGTCGGCGAGCACGTACGCGATCCGGACGTCGTCGTTGGCGAGCAGGTACCGCCGGCCGAGCACCGGGTCGGCCCCGGAGCCGTCGAGTTTGTGGGTGCGCAGGTGGCGGGGCTTGAGCGGCAGGTTCGGCGCGCGGGTTACGGCCGGCGGGGCGTACTCCTCGGCGGCGAGGATCGCGGTCGGGGCGTACCGGTGGTAGAGCAGGGACGAGTCGGAGGAGAAGCCCTCCTGGCCCACCAGTTCCTCCGCGTAGAGGGTGCCGTCGGGCTGCCGGAACTGGGTGTGCCGCTTCCGGGGCACCTCGCCGACGCTGCGGTAGTACGGCATGTCGCCTCCCGATTCGTCCCGTTCACCGGCCGTTGGCGTCCGATAATCGGACGCTGTTGTCCGTTCCTTGTAGCGTCCCGTAAGTTCTTGTGTCGTGTCAACGCAGGTGCCCCGCCTCTTCGCCGGACTCGTCGACGACGCCGCCGTCTTCCCGCCCGGCAGCGCGACGCTGCCCGACGCGGTCTCCGCCCACCGCGGGCACCGCGACTCCTGGTACGCCGGCATGGTCGGCCCGCTGCTCGTCCCCGCCTCGGCCGTCACCGCCGGCGAGCTGACCCCGCTGGTCGACCCCGCCGGGGGCCTCGTCGTCGGGCTGATCGGCGACACCGGCGTCGAAGGGCTGCCCGCCGCGCTGTCGTTCCTGGCACCGGCCGGCGTCACCGCCCGCCAGGTCGAGGTGGCGGTCGCCAGGCGGGGCGAGGACCCGCAGCCGGGCCTGGCCGCGCTGCTGGAGCTGATCGGGCGGCGGGACGGCGTCGACGCCTACGCCGAGATCCCGCTGGCGTTCGGGCTGATGGGGGCGCTGGACACGGTCGCCGCCGCCCGCGCCGACGGAGTGCCGGTCGCGGCCAAGTTCCGCACCGGCGGGCTGGCCGCCGAGCTGTTCCCGACCCCGGTCGAGCTGGCCGCCGTCATCTGCGCCTGCCGGGACCGGGAGCTGCCGTTCAAGCTGACCGCCGGGCTGCACCACGCCGTGCGGCACCGGGACCCGGAGACCGGCTTCACCCACCACGGCTTCGGCAATGTGCTCGCCGCGACCCTCGCCGCCGCCGACGGGGCGGAGGTGGCCGAGGTGGCCGTCCTGCTCGCCGCGACCGACCCGGTGCCGCTGGTCGAGCGGGCCCGCACCGGGCGGGACGGCGACCGGCCGCTGTGGGTGGGCTTCGGCTCGTGCAGCATCGAGGAACCACTGACCGATCTGATCCGGCTGGGGCTGGTGAACGGGGGGTACGAAGCATGACCTGGGTGACGGGGGCCGAAGGCTCGGCGTACGGGGTGCGCAACCTGCCGTACGGGGTGTTCCGGTGGGGCGGGGACGACCCCCGGGTCGGCGTTCGCATCGGGGACTACGTGCTCGACCTGGCCGGCGCCGAGGCAGCCGGGCTGGTACTGGCCGCCGGCGCGTTGGGCCGGCCCAGCCTCAACGCGTTCCTGGCGCTGGGTCGTCCGCAGTGGACGGCGGTGCGGCAGCGGGTGACCGAGCTGCTCACCGACGAGGCCCACCGGGTGGCGGTGGAGCCGCTGCTCGTCCCGCTCGCCGAAGCCGAGCTGCTGCTGCCGTTCGAGGTGGCCGACTACGTCGACTTCTACTCCTCCGAGCACCATGCCGGGAACGTCGGGCAGATCTTCCGCCCCGGCCAGCCGCCCCTGCTGCCGAACTGGAAGCACCTGCCGGTCGGCTACCACGGCCGGGCCGGCACGGTGGTGGTCTCCGGCACGCCGATCGTCCGCCCCGCCGGGCAGCGGGCCACCCCGCAGGGCCCGGTCTGCGGCCCGTCCGTGCGCCTCGACATCGAGGCCGAGGTCGGCTTCGTCGTCGGCGTGCCGACCGCGCTCGGTGACCGGGTCGCGGCGGCCGACTTCGCCGACCACGTCTTCGGGGTGGTGCTGGTCAACGACTGGTCCGCCCGGGACATCCAGGCCTGGGAGTACCAGCCGCTCGGCCCGTTCCTCGGCAAGTCCTTCGCCACCTCCGTGTCGGCCTGGGTGACCCCGCTGGACGCGCTGGCCGACGCGTTCGTGCCCGCGCCGGACCAGGACCCGCCGGTGGCGGAGTACCTGCGCGACGTGCCGCATGTCGGGCTGGACCTGCGGCTGGCGGTGGAGTGGAACGGCGAGCGGGTCAGCGAGCCACCCTTCGCCACGATGTACTGGACCCCCGCCCAGCAGCTCGCCCACCTCACCGTCAACGGCGCGTCCCTGCGCACCGGCGACCTGTACGCCTCCGGCACCGTGTCCGGTCCCGAGCGGGGGCAGGTCGGCTCGTTCTTGGAGCTGACCTGGGGCGGTGCCGAGCCGGTCAAGGTCGGTGGCGAGACCCGGACCTTCCTGGAGGACGGCGACACCGTCACCCTCACCGCCACCGCGCCCGGCCCGGACGGCACCACCGTCGCCCTCGGCGAGGTCACCGGGACCATCCGCCCGGCCCGCTGACCGGGAGACGATCCGCCCCGACGCGCCACCGGAACGCCGCTTCGACGCACTACCGAACCCCGATCGCACCCGCTGTGCGATCGGGGTTCGGCGCATCCGCGTTAGGCGTCGGGGTCGTCCGTCGCGGCGGCCCCCAGCCGGCGGCGCAGTGCAGCGGCGCCGGCCGTCGTGGACGTCCCAGCGGACAGGAGGTAACGAGCATGACCGATCTCGCGGGCGCCGTCTGGCGCACCAGCAGCCGCTCCAACGACCAGGGATTGTGCGTGGAGGTGGCGGACAATCTGGTCGACACCGTCGGCGTGGTCGCGGTACGCGACTCGAAGAACCCGGCCGGGCCGGCGCTGGCAGTGAGCCCGCCGGGCTGGACCGCCTTCGTCGACGCCATCCGGGTCGGGCGGTTCCGGGACTGATCACCATCCCCGGGGAGGGGCTCGGTCCCGCCTCGCCCCGGGATGGCCACCAGCGGCGGAATTCCCGCCGCTGGGCCCCCGCCGCACGCTCACCCCCCGTACCGTGGAGGACACGGGAGGTGTCATGTCGACGGTCACGGTCACCCAGTTCATCCAGGCACCCGCCGTCGACCTGTGGCGGCTCCTGGTCGACCTGCCGGCCCGCGCGGACTGGCTCTGCACGGTCGGCCGGGTCGAGCTGCTCACCCCGGGCCAGCTCGCCCCGGGCACGGCCTGGCGGGAGATCCGCACCCGGCCGGACGGCGGCGGGCAGGCTGAGGAGTTCGTCGTGCTGGAGGCCGCGCCGCCCCGCCGGCTGGTGCTGACCTCGTCCGGCATCGGCGTGACCTACCGGACCACCTGGACGCTGCATACCGTGCGGCGCCGTCGGCGGGCCTGCACCGCCGTCACCGTGCGCCAGGAGGCGGTGTCCACCGTCCCGTACGGTCGCGTCCTGGCCCTGCTCCTCGGTGGCCTGGCCGCCCGGGCAGTCGAGGGCGCCTTCCGCCGGGACCTCGCCGACCTCGCCCGCGCCGTCGATCCGGCGGCCGCCGCGGAGGCGGCCTGACCGGGTCGGCGGCGGCCCTCCTGGGTAGGGTGCCGGGCGGAGGTGCGGCATGGGGTTCGCGAGGGGGCGGCGGCGGGTCGCGATGGCGGTCGCGGCGCTGGTCGGCGCCGGGGCGGTCGCGGTGGTCGTGTATCGGGTGCTCGCGCCCGCCGAGGTCGACACGCCCGCCCGGGCCAGCTACCCGGCGGCGGTGACCCCGGCGGTCGGGGTGGTGGGCCGGCTTCCGGTGGCCCCGCTGATCGTGGACGGCCGGCTCCGCGTCTACGCCACCACCCGTCAGGTGTACGCCGACCAGCCGGCCGACAGCCGGTACCGGGTCACCCCGTACTGGTCGTACCGGCGCTGGCCGGCCGAGGTCAGCGGGGTGGTGGCGGAGGGGACCACCGTGGTCAGCCGGTGGTCGGACGGGAAGCTGGTGGCGCTGGACGCGCGTACCGGTCGGGTGGCCTGGGAGGCCGACGGCCCCGCGCCCACCGAGGGCTGGACCGCCCGCCGCGCCGGGGCCGGGGCGGTCTGGGACCCGCCGGGGCTCTTCCTCGCCCGGGCCGCAGACGGCCGGCCGGTGCTGGTGGTCTCCGGGGCGGACGGGGTGCGCGGCATCGCGCTCGCCGACGGCCGGCAGCTCTGGTCGGCGGACGTGGACGGCGGGTGCCGCGCCGACGTGGCCACCACGGCGGCCGGGCAGTTCGTCGCCGTGGACCGCTGCGCCGGGCCGACCACCGTCGAGTTCCGCGACGTGGCCACCGGGGCGCAGACCACCCGTTGGGCGCCCCCCGGGGCGACCGCCGAGCTGGCCGTCACTCCGGTCGGCTGCGTGAGCCACCGCTCCCGGTGCCGGGGCCTGCGGACCACCGGCCCGGCCGACGGGGCGGGGCGGGGCTGGCTGGTCGGTGCCGGTTCGCCCGTGGCCGCCCCGGCCCTGGACCCGACGGGGTCGGAGCTGGACGGTGAGCGGGTCGTCGCGGCGGCCGACGGGGCGGTGACCGGGCGGGCCGTCCGGACCGGCGAGGAGATGTGGCGCCGGGCCGACCTGGGGCCGGCCCGGATCATCGCCGCCCAGCCCGGCCGGGTGCACCTGCTCACCGAGGCGAACGACCTGGTCACCCTGGACCCGAGCACGGGCGCGGAGCGCTCCCGATTCCCGTTGGACGTGGGCCGGGACGGCATCGGCTGGGTGCCCGGGCTGGCGTACGCGGGGGGCGGCTACGTGGCGATGGAGCGGCTCCGCGAGCCGGTCGACCCGGACGCCGACGACCAGCGCTACTTCCTGACGTCCGAGCCGGTGGTGCTCGCCGCCACCTGAGCGGTCGACTGGTTCCCCGACGGGCAGGGGCCGGTCGACGCGAGGCGCGGACCGGGCCCCGGCCGTCACGACAGGGCGGACTCGGCCACCGCGAGGAAGGCGTCGTTCTCCGCCGGGGTGCCGATGGTGACCCGGACGCCGTCGCCCGGGAACGGCCGGACGATCACCCCACGCGCCTCGCAGGCCCGGCCGAATTCCACCGCCCGGTCGCCCAGCGGCAGCCAGACGAAGTTCGCCTGGCTCGACGGCACGTCCGGGACGAACTTGCGCAGCGCCTCGGTGACCCGGTCCCGCTCGGCGACGACCAGCGCGCAGCGTCGCTGCACCTCGTCGGCCTGGGCCAGCGCGGCGAGCGCACCGGCCTGGGCGGCCATGCTCGTGGAGAACGGGGTGACCACCTTGCGCACGGCGGCGGCCACCTCGGGGGCGGCGACGAGGAAGCCGATCCGCAGGCCCGCCAGCCCCCACGCCTTCGACAGGGTGCGCAGCACCACCACGTTCGGCCGGTCCAGGTAGGTCAGGCCGTCCGGCACCTCGGGGTCGGTGACGAACTCCCGGTACGCCTCGTCGATGACCACCAGCACGTCGTCGCCGACCGAGTCGAGGAACCGGTCCAGCTCCGGCCCGCGCGCCGCCGTGCCGGTCGGGTTGTTCGGGTTGCAGACCAGCACCATCCGGGTCCGGTCGGTCACCGCCGCGGCCATCGCCGTCAGGTCGTGCCCGTGCCCGGCGTCGTTGGGCACCCGCACGCTGGTCGCACCGCTGGTCGCCGCGATGATCGGGTACGCCTCGAACGAGCGCCACGAGTACAGCAACTCGTCGCCGGGCAGGCAGGTGGCCCGGACCAGGTGCTCGGCCAGCGCCACCGATCCGCAGCCGGTGGCGATCCGGTCGGCGTCCACCCCGTACCGCTCGGCGAGCGCCGCACGGAGCGCCACCACGCCCATGTCCGGGTACCGGTGCGAGCCGGCGACCGCCTCGGCGACCGCCTCCACCACGCCGGGCAGCGGGCCGTACGGCACCTCGTTGCTGGCCAGCTTGATCGCCTCGGCCAGGCCCAGCTCGCGGGCAAGGTCGGCGGGGCTCCGGCCGGGCACGTAGTTCGGCAGCGCGTCGAGGTCGGCGCGGGTCAGCCGCAGCGGCGGCTGGTGGCGTCCGGTGTCGGTCATGGGGTGTCTCCCGGAGGGTTGGCGGGATCTTTCGGGGCGGCGGTGCCGCTGCCGGCACGGGGGACGCGGGGGACCTGGACCACCACGGTCCGTGCGCGCTTGTCGTGCAGCGCCTGGCGCAGCGGATGGTCGAACAGCGGCGACAGCGCGTCGACGAGCTGGAACAGCAGGCCGAGGCCGCAGCAGTACCAGAGCAGGGTGGGCGGGCCCAGCGTGCTCCACCGGCGCAGCGCCCGGCCGAAGCCGAGCGGCTGGTCGGCCTCGACCGGCACGGCCCGTACGCCCATCACCCGCTTGCCGAGGGTCTGTCTGTTGCCGGCCATCGCCGGCACCTCGTAGGCGAACCAGAGCGCGGTGGCGATCAGCAGGATGGCGACCTGGAGCCCGCCGGTGTGCTCGCCGAGCGGGGGCAGCCCCTCGGTGGACGAGTCGCCGGCCATGGCCCGGCGCAGCGCCTCCCGGAAGTACGGGGTGACGTCCTTGACGTACCGGTAGACGAACCAGCCGTTGACGACCACGTTGAGCAGGAACACGACGCCGAAGTCGATCAGCCGGGCCATCAGCCGGGCGCCGAAGGAGGCCAGCGGCAGCCCGTGCGGGCGGGGCGCGGGCGGGTGTCCGGGCCAGTTCGGGTACGGCCAACCGGGCGGCGGCCCCTGCGGGTGCCCGTACCCGGGTGGTGGGCCCTGCCCGTGTCCCGGGCCCTGCCGCGGGCCGCCGCCCGGTCCCTGCTGCGGGCCGGGTCCCGGCCAGCCGGGGAACGGGCCGGGACCGGACGGCCCCGGGGCACCGGGCGACCCGGGCTGCTGCCCCGGGGCCGTTGCCTGCTGGCCGGGCGGCGCGGCGGGGCTGACCGGGGGCGGGGGCTCGACCGGGGGTGGGCCCTCCGGTGGGGTGGCGTCGACCGGGATCGGCGCACCGATCCAGCCCTCACCGTCCCAGTACCGCCTGGTCTCGCGGTCTGCGGGGTCGACGTACCAGCCTGGTTGCACGCTCACGGAGCAACCTTAACGACGACCGTCCGGGCGAACTTGTCGTGGAGGCACTGCTGCCAGGGCTTGTCCCACAGCTGCCAGAGCCCGTCGACGTAGCTGAGCCCGGGCACGAACATGCTTCCGACGAACTGCACCAGGTACCGCCGGCCGGCCGTGCCACGGTCCAGCGTCCCGTTCGGGTCGAGCGGGACGACCCGGATCTTCATCACCTTCTTGCCCAGCGTCTGCCCGGTCCTGCGCAGGTACTCGACGTGATAGAGCCAGTAGAGCCCGAGCATCAGGACGAACAGCCCCAGCTCGGCCAGGAACAGCGGCAGCATGAAGTCGGTCCAGAGGGCGCTCGGGTCGGGCTCGACGAGCGTGCCGTCCGGGTTGGTCCGGGTGAGCTCGCCGAACATCTTGAACCAGATGAACAGAAAAACCGGCAGGAACAGCACCATGGCGACCAGCCCGGCGACGGCGCTGTCGATCAGGTAGGCCAGCAGGCGGTCGCCGAAGCTGGCCAGCGGCTGCCCGTTGGGGGCGACCGGCACCGGCGCGAACCCGGGACGCGGCGGCGGGGCCCAGCCGGGCGGCGGAGCGTACCCGGGCGGGCCGGTCCAGCCGGGCGACGGCGGCGGGCCGGCGAAGGCGCCCGGCGGGGCGTAGCCGGTGGGGCCGGGCTGCGCCGGTACGGCGTACCTCAGCGGGGCCGGGGCGGGGGGCGGCGCGACGCCACCGGCGGCGGGCGGCTGCCCACCGGCCGGCGGCGTCGGGTACGGCGGAGGCTGGGTCACGCTGGACAGTGTCGCAGGTGGCCTACAGGTTTCCCCGCTTCTCCTGCTCCCGCTCGATGGCCTCGAACAGGGCCTTGAAGTTGCCCTTGCCGAAGCCCAGCGAGCCGTGCCGCTCGATCAGCTCGAAGAAGACCGTCGGGCGGTCCTGCACCGGCTTGGTGAAGATCTGGAGCAGGTAGCCGTCCTCGTCCCGGTCGACCAGGATCTTGCGGGCCTTCAGCTCCTCGATCGGCACCCGGACGTTGCCGATCCGGGCGCGCAGCTCCGGGTCCTCGTAGTACGAGTCCGGGGTGTCCAGGAACTCGACGCCGGCCGTGCGCATCGCGTCGACGCTGGCCAGGATGTCGTTGGTGGCCACGGCGATGTGCTGGGCACCGGGCCCCTGGTAGAACTCCAGGTACTCGTCGATCTGCGACTTCTTGCGGGCCACGGCCGGCTCGTTGAGCGGGAACTTCACCTTCCGGGTGCCGTTCGCCACGACCTTGCTCATCAGGGCCGAGTAGTCGGTGGCGATGTCGTCGCCGATGAACTCCGCCATGTTGGAGAAGCCCATCACCCGCTTGTAGAACTCCACCCACTCGTCCATCCGGCCCAGCTCCACGTTGCCGACCACGTGGTCGACGGCCTGGAAGAAGCGCTTCGGCTGGAGGCCGGCGTCGATCATCGGCTGCCGGTCCACGATCGGGGCCCGGGCCACGAAGCCGGGCAGGAACGGGCCGGTGTACCGGGACCGGTCGACCAGGGTGTGCCGGGTGTCGCCGTACGCGGCGATGGCCGCCATCCGCACGGTGCCGTGTTCGTCGGAGACGTCGTGCGGCTCGATCAGGCCGGTCGCGCCCTGCGCGGTGGCGTGCGCGTACGCGGCGTCGACGTCCGGCACCTCCAGCGCGATGTCGCTGACGCCGTCGCTGTGCTTCGTCACGTGGTCCGCGCCGGCCGCGTCCGGGCGCACCGCGCCGGTCAGCACGAACCGGGCCGAGCCGCTGGTCAGCACGTACTCGGCGTGGTCCCGGTAGCCCTGCTCCGGCCCCCGGTACGCCACGCAGGTCATGCCGAACGCGGTCGAGTAGTAGTGCGCGGCCTGCTTGGCGTTGCCGACCAGGAAGTGCACGTGGTCGAGCCCCCGGACCGGGAACGGGTCGCGGCTGATGTCGTGGTCGACTGCGCCGACCAGCACGTCGACGTCGAAGTCCTCGGTCGACTGGGGTCGGTCGATCGCCTGGGTCATGGTGACCTCCCTTGCGTACCGGCCGGCCTGGTGGGCCGCCGTCGGTGGGTTGTGTGGCGAGGATCGCCGGATTGCGGGTGGTTGGGCAACAGTTGGCCTAATCCCTGGTCAGGTTGCGCATTCGGTATGGTCTTCACCCGTGACCGCCGTACAGGATGTCCAGCTCGACGAGCTGGACGCGCGACTCATCGGGCTGCTCGCCGAGGAGCCCCGGATCGGGGTGCTGGAGTGCTCCCGGCGGCTCGGGGTGGCCCGGGGCACCGCCCAGGCCCGGCTCGACAAGCTCGTCGACCGGGGCGTGATCGGCGGCTTCGGGCCGGACGTCTCCCCGGCCGCGATCGGCTTCGGGGTGACCAGCTTCGTCACCCTGGAGATCAGCCAGCGGCTCGGGCACGACGCGGTCACCGCGCACCTCGCGGCGATCCCCGAGGTGCTGGAGGCGCACACCATCACCGGCTCCAGCGACCTGCTCTGCCGGATCGTCGCCCGGTCCAACGCCGACCTCCAGCGGGTGATCGACCAGATCGTCTCGTACGAGGGCATCCGCCGGGCGTCGACGATCATCGCGCTCGCCCAGCAGATCCCGTACCGGGTGCTTCCCCTCGTCCGCTCCGCGGCCCGGGAGGGAAGGCCGCCCTCCTAACGCCTCCGGTGGAGCACGGGCCCCCTATTAACACGTCGGCCACGCAGAAAGCACCGCGACACGGGCGCGCGGGTATTCGGCCCGGCGGTGATCGTCGCTACCGTGTCCGGTGTGGCGAAGGTGGGCGGCCTCAGGTTGCGTGGCTGGCTGCTGCTCGCCCTCGTCACGGTGGTCGTCCTCGCCGCCGCCGGGGTGTGGAACCCGTGGCCGGGGGTGTGGGACTGGGTCGACCGCAGCGAGCCGATCTCCGAGCCCGACGTGGTCTGGCAGCAGCGGATCGGCGGGACCCCGAAGAGCGTCACGATCGCCGGCGGTGCCGTCGTCGTCGAGCAGCGTACCCGGGTCGAGGCGCGCAGCCTCGCCACCGGCGTCCAGCTCTGGGAGCGCAAGGCCGACTGGTCCGCGGTGGCCGGCGGCGACCGCGACCCGGTCGTCGCCGTGGGCAAGCTCCTGGTCAAGGGGTACGAGCTGCTCGACCCGATCACCGGGGCGACCCGCCGCCGCGACGACGACGCGGTGGCCGTGTGGACGTACCGGAACCTGCTGCTCGACGCCCGGTGCGCCGAGGCGACCGACTGCACGCTGAGCGCCTGGGACCCGCGCGGCACCGCGCCCCTGTGGACGGCGTTCCTGCCCGGCGTCAGCACCGGCCTCTTCGCCGACAACCCGGGCCTGCTCGGCACCCGCCGGCTGACCACCACCCGGGTCGACGACGGGGTGGCCGGCCCGGAGGCGGTGCCCCCGCTGCTCGGCTTCCCGGTCGACGGCCGGGTGCACGTCGTGGACACCGCCACCGGGCGGGTGCTCCAGGACGTCGAGCCAGGCCGGGACGAGCGGCTCGCGGTGGTCGGCGGCCGGATGCTGCGGATCCGGGCGGTCTCGCAGGACGGGGCGTGCGCGTTCACCCTCACCGCCCACGACCCGACCACCGGCCGGGAGGTGTGGCGGCGCACCGGGATCAACCTGCGCACCGCCGACAGCGCCGGCTGCGCCCAGCGGGAGGACCCGCAGGGCGCGCGGAACGTGCTGATCGGCGTCGCCCCGAACGGCCGGGAGGCCGTCATCGACGGGTACGACGGCCGGCTGCTCCAGGTCAACGGCGAGGGGGAGAAGCTGATCGCGGTCGACGACCGGTACGCGCTGGTCCGCACCGCCGACAAGCGGTCGATCGTCGCCCGGGAGTTGGGCGGGGACCGGACCCGGTGGACCCGGGCGGCCGGCGGCAGGAGTGGTGGGACGCTCACCCCGTACGCGGCGGTGCTCGCCGAGGAGAAGCCGAACCGGCTGATCGCGCTGGACCCGCGTACCGGAAAGGAGCTGGTGGTGCTGCGGACCTCGGCGAACGCCCTGGCCGTCGGCCCGGCCGGCATGGTCATCGGCGAGGGCCGGGAGATCGGGTACGTCCGCTTCGGTGCGGGCGGGGCGGCGCCCGCCCGGCCATCCGGCGACGGTGGCGTCCCCGGCCCGGGTGACCCCGGCGGGGGCCCCGGCGACAGTGGCGATTGCGGGCCGAAGCGGGAACTCTGCCCCGAACGGGACGACAAGGACGGCTGAGCGCGACGGGTGAGAGCGGCGTCCCAGGACCGACCCGTCGGGTGTCATCGATCGACCGGTCTGCCCTAGGCTTTCCGCTCATGAGCAGTGCCGCGTTCTCCTACGCTCCCTTGCTGCCGACCGGGCCCGACCAGACCGAGTACCGACTGGTCACCGACGAGGGCGTCGACGTCGTCCACGGTCCGGGCGGGCGTCGGTTCCTGACCGTGGAGCCGGCCGCGCTGACCGCGCTGACCGCCGAGGCGATGCACGACATCGCCCACTACCTCCGCCCCGCGCACCTGGCCCAGCTCCGGTCGATCATCGACGACCCGGCGGCCTCACCGAACGACCGGTTCGTGGCGCTGGACCTGCTGCGTAACGCGAACATCGCCGCCGGCGGTGTGCTGCCGATGTGCCAGGACACCGGCACGGCCATCGTGATGGGCAAGCGCGGCCGGCACGTGCTGACCGACGGCGGCGACGCCGAGGCGATCTCCCGGGGCGTGTACCAGGCGTACACGAAGCTGAACCTGCGCTACTCGCAGCTCGCCCCGCTGACCATGTGGGACGAGCGGAACACCGGCAGCAACCTGCCCGCGCAGGTGGAGATCTACGCCGAGGACCCGGACGGCCATCCGGACGCGTACAAGTTCCTGTTCATGGCCAAGGGCGGCGGCTCGGCCAACAAGTCGTACCTCTACCAGGAGACCAAGGCGCTGTTGAATCCGACGCGGATGATGCAGTTCCTGGAGGAGAAGCTGCGGCTGATCGGCACCTCGGCCTGCCCGCCGTACCACCTGGCCGTCGTCATCGGCGGCACCAGCGCCGAGTACGCCCTCAAGACCGCCAAGTACGCCTCGGCGAAGTACCTCGACGCGCTGCCCACCTCCGGCTCGATGACCGCGCACGGCTTCCGGGACCTGGAACTGGAGGCCGAGGTGCTGGAGCTGACCCGCAACTTCGGCATCGGCGCGCAGTTCGGCGGCCGGTACTTCTGCCACGACGTGCGGGTGGTCCGGCTGCCCCGGCACGGCGCGTCCTGCCCGGTGGCGATCGCCGTGTCCTGCTCGGCGGACCGGCAGGCGGTCGCCAAGATCACCCCGTCGGGCGTGTGGCTGGAGCGCCTGGAGACCGACCCGGCGCGGTACCTGCCCGACGTCACCGACGAGACGCTCGACGCGTCCGAGGTGGTCCAGGTCGACCTGAACCGGCCGATGGACGACATCCGCGCCGAGCTGTCCAAGTACCCGGTGAAGACCCGGCTGTCGCTGACCGGCCCGCTGGTCGTCGCCCGGGACATCGCACACGCGAAGATCGCCGAGCGGCTGGACGCGGGCGAGGCGATGCCGCAGTACCTGCGCGACCACGCCGTCTACTACGCGGGCCCGGCCAAGACCCCCGAGGGGTACGCCTCCGGCTCGTTCGGCCCGACCACCGCCGGCCGGATGGACGCGTACGTGGAGAAGTTCCAGGCCGCCGGGGGCTCGATGGTGATGCTGGCCAAGGGCAACCGGTCCGCCCAGGTGACCCGCTCCTGCCAGCAGCACGGCGGCTTCTACCTCGGTTCGATCGGCGGCCCGGCGGCCCGGCTCGCCCAGGACTGCATCCGCCACGTCGAGGTGCTCGAATACGCCGAGCTGGGCATGGAAGCGGTCTGGAAGATCGAGGTGGAGAACTTCCCGGCCTTCGTCGTCGTCGACGACAAGGGCAACGACTTCTTCGCCGAGGTCACCAAGCCGGTGCTCACCGTCGGCCGCCGCTGACGTCCGCTACGGGCTGGGCCGGGCGATCATCTGCGGCCCGGCGGCGGCCGGGGCAGGATGGTGGGCGTGACGACTCCAGAGGCAGCGGGTTACCGGATCGAACGCGACTCGATGGGCGAGGTGGAGGTGCCCGCCGAGGCGCTGTGGCGGGCGCAGACCCAGCGCGCGGTGCAGAACTTCCCGATCTCCGGGCGGGGAATCGAGCCGGCCCAGATCAAGGCCCTGGCGCAGATCAAGGGCGCGGCTGCCGAGGTGAACGGCGAGCTGGGCGTGATCGACGCCGACGTGGCCGCCGCGATCGCCGCTGCCGCCGCGCACGTGGCCGACGGCGGGTACGACGACCAGTTCCCGATCGACGTGTTCCAGACCGGCTCGGGCACCTCGTCGAACATGAACACCAACGAGGTCATCGCCACCCTGGCCGGCCGCGAGCTGGGCCGGGACGTGCACCCGAACGACGACGTGAACGCGTCCCAGTCCAGCAACGACGTCTTCCCGTCCTCGATCCACCTGGCCGCCACCCAGTTCGTCGTGGAGGATCTGGTGCCGGCGCTGACCCACCTCGCCGAGGCGCTGGAGGCCAAGTCGGCCGAGTTCGAGACCGTGGTCAAGGCCGGCCGCACCCACCTGATGGACGCCACGCCGGTCACCCTGGGCCAGGAGTTCGGCGGGTACGCCGCCCAGGTCCGCTACGGCGTCGAACGGCTGGAGGGTGCGCTGCCCCGGCTGGCCGAGCTGCCGCTCGGTGGCACCGCCGTTGGCACCGGGATCAACACCCCGCTCGGCTTCGCCGCGGCGGTGATCGCCAAGCTGCGCGAGTCCACCGGCCTGCCGCTGACCGAGGCCCGCAACCACTTCGAGGCGCAGGGCGCCCGGGACGCGCTGGTGGAGACGTCCGGGCAGCTCCGCACCATCGCGATCGGCCTATACAAGATCGCCAACGACATCCGCTGGATGGGCTCGGGTCCCCGGGCCGGCCTGCGCGAGCTGCGCATCCCGGACCTCCAGCCCGGCTCCTCGATCATGCCGGGGAAGGTGAACCCGGTGGTCGCCGAGGCCGTCCGGCAGGTCTGCGCCCAGGTGGTCGGCAACGACGCCACGGTCGGCTTCGCCGGCTCCCAGGGCGACTTCGAGCTGAACGTCATGCTGCCGGTGATGGCCCGCAACCTGCTGGAGTCGATCCGGCTGATCGCCGCGTCGAGCCGCCTGCTCGCCGACCGCTGCGTGGCCGGCCTGGTCGCGAACGCCGACATCTGCCTGGCGTACGCCGAGGGCTCGCCGTCGATCGTCACCCCCCTGAACCGTCACCTCGGGTACGACGAGGCCGCCTCGATCGCCAAGGAGGCGCTGGCCAAGGAGATGTCCATCCGGGACGTGGTGATCGCCCGGGGGCACGTGGCCGACGGCAAGCTCACCGCGGACCAGCTCGACGAGGCCCTCGACCTGCTCCGGATGACCCACCCCTGACCGGGCAGGCCGGGGTGCGACCCGCTGGTCGCGCGAGGGTCGGGGCATGGATCGGCCTCCCTGTGGAGCTGAGTCGTCTGCGTCATCACCCCGGCGGTGGTGACTGCCCGTCTGGGGCAGGGCGGTCCCGGCGGACGCCCGGGCCGGGGGGACGAGTCCAGTTGATCGTCCACCCTCTACAGTCGGTGCTCGGGTGGAACGGACGGGACGTCCCGGTCGGGCAACTGCTCCGCGCGGTGCCGGGGGAGACGTCTGATGAGGGCGCCGCTGCTTTCGGAAGGGTCTCCGACGGCCGCGGGAGCCGTTTCCGCGCTGGGCCTCCCGCAGGTGGCGGAGCATCGGAGGAGATCATCAGTGTGGAGGGCGGTTGTCGGTGACCGATGAACAGACGACGACGGCGGCCTTCCTGGTCGCGGAGCTGCGCCGGGCGCGGATGCGTCGGGGCTGGAGCAAGGACCCGACAGGGCCGGTGCTGACCGTCGACCCGGCCTCGTGGCTGGCCTTCGTTGTGGCGTCGTCGCGGTGACCGGACAGGCGGTGCTCGATCCGGAGATCCTGGAGAGGCTCGAACGGGAACGGATCGTCTGGCTGTGCACGGTGCGGCCGGACGGTTCGCCGCACGTCACGCCGGTCTGGTTCCTGTACCGGGACGGCGAGTGGTGGATCTGGACGCAGGAGCGGAACCGGAAGACCCGTAACATCGTTGCCGATCCCCGGGTGTCGCTGGCGCTGCCGGACGGCGTGTACCCGGTGGTGGCGGAGGGCGTGGTCACCATCCTGCGTTCGTCCTTCCCGGAGTGGGCCGTCGACGGGTTCCGCCGCAAGTACGACTGGGACGTCGCCGCCCCGGCCGGGCCCGCCGGGGACAACGTCCTGCTCCGCATCGCCGTCTCCCGTTGGCTGATGACGGACACTTCCTCCTGACCACGCTTCTCGGTCGCCCGCCGGCTGCGCCGGTCGGCGTGGGGCGAGGGCTGGCCACCGGGAGGCCGCCGGGGACGGGGACGCCCCGGTCGTCGAGGCCGGGTAGCGGCGCGACGTGGGTCAGGGGCGGGCGGCGGCCCTGCGGGCCCGGTAGGCGGTGACCGCGGCGCGGTTTCCGCAGCCCGCGTCGCAGTACCGCCGGGAACGGTTCTTCGACAGGTCGACCAGCACGTTGTCGCAGTCCGGGTGGTCGCATACGCGCAGCCGGCCAAGCTCGCTGCTGCGTACCAGGTCGGCCAGGGCCATCGCGGCCTCGACCGCCATCCGGGTGGCCAGCGGCGCGTCCAGGGGCACGGCGTGCAGGTGGTACGGCTCGTCGTCGTGCCGGACGAACTGCGGCAGCGCCCCGGCCTCGCGCAGCAGCCCGTTGACGATGGCGACGATCTCGTCGGTGTCGGCATGCCAGATCCGGCGCAGCCGGGGGCGCAGGTCCCGGACGGACCGTAGCTCCGCCTCGGTGTGCTCGTGCCGGCCGCTCCAGCCGTGCTCGGCGAAGAACGCGTCCAGGGCCGCCACGTCGGGTAGCGCCTCGCCCTGGTCGCCGACGGTGTTGACCAACGCGGCGGCGGCGATCAGCCCGCACTCAGTGTCATGGGCGAAAAGCAACTTGACTCCTGTCAGGTGACCCGCCTAGCGTCATCAGTGTAAGCCTACTTCACTCATGACGTACTAAGGAATTCGATGCGTCCACGACCCGCCGCCGGCACCGGTCTCGGCCTGGTGCTGCTGTCGGCCGTCACGTTCGCCACCTCGGGCACCTTCGCCCGGTCGCTGATCGAGGCCGGGTGGTCCGCGGAGGCCGCGGTGGTCGCCCGGGTCGGCATCGCCGCCGCCGTCCTCGCGGTGCCAGGGGTGCTGGCCGTGCGCGGCCGTTGGGGCGTGCTGCGGCGCAACCTCGCCCCGGTCGGCGTCTTCGGGCTCCTCGGCGTCGCGCTCGCCCAGGCGTGCTTCTTCAACGCCGTCCGCTACCTCCCGGTCGGCGTGGCGCTGCTGCTGGAGTACCTGGGCATCATCCTCGTGGTCGGCTGGATGTGGCTGGTCCACGGGCAGCGTCCGCGCCGGCTGACCGTGGCCGGGGCGGTCGCCGCGCTGGCCGGCCTCGTCGGCGTCCTCGACGTGACCGGCACCGGCAGCCTCGACCCGGTCGGCGTGCTCTGGGGGCTGGGCGCGGCGGTCGGGCTCGCCGGGTACTTCGTGATCGCCGGCCGCCTCGACGACGGCCTGCCGTCCGTGACGATGGCCAGCGCCGGCATGGCCGTCGCCGCGGCGGTCCTGCTCCTGCTGGGCCTGGCCGGGGTGCTGCCGCTGCGGGCCACCTTCGGCGAGGTGACCTTCGCGGGACAACGCACCAGCTGGCTGGTCCCCATCGCCGGCCTGTCGCTGGTCGCCGCAGTGGTCGCGTACCTGGCCGGGATCGCTGGGACCCGGATCCTCGGGGCCCGGCTCTCCTCGTTCGTCGGGCTGACAGAGGTGATGTTCGCGGTGCTCATCGCCTGGCTGGTGCTGGGCGAGCTGCCGACCGTCGCGCAGCTGTTCGGGGGTGCCCTGATCGTCGCCGGAGTCGCCCTGGTCCGCCTCGACGAGCTACGCGGGTCGCCCGTCGACGACCGGCCGGGCGGCCGTCCCGTCGAGCCCGCGCTCGCCGCCGAGGGCTGACGCCCCCACGGTCGCGCCGGCGGGTGGAAGGCTGGCCGGATGCTGACCCATGTCGTGTTCGACGCCGACGAGACCCTGATCGACCTGCGCCCGGCGGTCACCGGCGGGCTGGTGGCCGTACTGGAGGAGATGCGGAGGCTGACCCCGGCGGCGGCCGGGATCAGCCTCGCGGACCTGGAGTCCGACTGGCACGTGGTGTTCGGTGCGACGAGCGCCGACCCCATCGTGGAGATCCGGCGGGCCGCGCTGGCCCGGTCGCTCGCCCGGGCCGGCCTCGCCGCACACCTGGACGACGTCGCGGCGATCTTCTTCGCCCGGCGCTTCGCGTTGACCAGCCCCTTCCCGGACGTGCTGCCGGCGCTCGCCGCCCTGCGCGGCCGGTACACCCTGGGCTACGCCACCAACGGCAACAGCCGCGCCGAACGCTGCGGCCTCACCGGCGAGTTCGCCTTCGAGTTGTACGCGCACGAGAACGGCCTGCCGAAGAAGCCCGCCCCCGAGTTCTACACCGCAGTGGTCGAGGCGGCCGGGGTGCCGCCGGAGCGGATCGTGTACGTGGGCGACTCGCCCAGCCACGACGTGCTCGGGGCCCAGCGGGCCGGGCTGCGGGCGGTCTGGCTCAACCGCCTCGGCCTGCCCCGCCCGCCCGGCGTGCCGGCCGACGCCGAGGTCCCCACCCTGGCCGACCTGCCGGACGCGGTCGACCGGCTCTGCGCCGGCCGCGAGATGAGCGAGGCCTAGCTCCTCCCACGCCGGGGCGCCCCGCCGGCGCCGCGATGACAGCGAGCCGACGAAAGCCTGATTGCCGTGTAATACGGACTCCCATCTGGCGGAACGCCCATTGGTGCTATGGGATGACTGCCACGTCCCTCAACGAGAGGATCTGATGTGGTGAGCAAGCGCTTCACTGCCGGTGCCGTCGCAACCGCAACGGCGTTGGCACTCACGGTGACCGGCGTGGTGGGCACGGCGAACGCCGAGCCGACCGCGACCCGGGAGTTCACCGTCGTCGCGGAGGCCGGCGTCTCCGCCGACGCGGCGATCGCCGCCATTACCGCCGCGGGCGGCACCGTGGTTTCCCGCACCGACGAGGTCGGTCTGTTCCAGGTCACCAGCGACCGTACCGACTTCGCCAGCCGGGCGACCGCGAACGCGGCCCTGCTCGGCGCGGCCGAGCGGAAGGCGATCGGCCGCAAGCCCAAGCTCGACCGGGTCGAGCAGGAGCACCTCCTCGCCAAGGCCCAGGCCAAGGCCCAGACCAAGGCCAAGGGTGCCGTCGCCAAGCGGGGCAAGAAGATGGACCCGCTGGACGAGAAGCTCTGGGGGCTGGAGATGATCCGGGCCGACGAGGCCCGCAAGGTGGAGCCGGGCGACCGCCGGGTAACCGTCGGCATCCTGGACACCGGTGTCGACGCCAGCAACCCCGACCTGGCGCCGAACTTCAGCTGGTCCCTGTCGCGCAACTTCGCCCCGGACATCCCCGAGGTCGACGGGGAGTGCGAGGTGGCGAGCTGCCTCGACCCGGTCGGCACCGACGACGGTGGCCACGGCACCCACGTGGCCGGCACCATCGGCGCCGCCGCGAACGGATTCGGTCTCTCCGGCGTCGCCCCGAACGTCACCCTGGTAGAGCTGAAGGGCGGCCAGGACTCCGGCTACTTCTTCCTCGACCCGGTCGTCAACGCCCTGGTGCACGCGGGCAACGTCGGCCTCGACGTGGTGAACATGTCGTTCTACGTCGACCCGTGGCTCTACAACTGCACCGCGAACCCGGCCGACTCGCCGCAGGCGCAGACCGAGCAGCGGGCGACCATCGAGGCCATGAAGCGGGCGCTCGAATTCGCCCACCGCAAGGGCGTCACCCTGGTCGGCTCGCTGGGCAACAACCACGAGGACCTGGGCGCACCACGCACCGACATCTCCAGCCCGGACTACGGCGCCGACCCGTACGACCGTCCGATCGACAACGCCACCTGCTGGGACCTCCCGGTGGAGGGCCCACACGTGATCGGCGTGTCGGCGGTCGGCCCCTCCGGCAAGAAGGCCGACTACTCGAACTACGGCACCGAGCAGATCTCGGTCGCCGCGCCGGGTGGCTGGTTCCGCGACGGCTTCGGCACGGACACCTACCGCCTCGACGCCAACATGATCCTCTCCACGTACCCGAAGCACGTGCTCCAGGAGGAGGGGTCGGTCGACGAGAACGGCAACATCGTCGAGGGCTTCGAGGAGTCGGTGTTCAAGCAGTGCAAGGCCAACGGCGACTGCGGGTACTACACCTACCTTCAGGGCACCTCGATGGCGTCGCCGCACGTCAGTGGCGTCGCCGCGCTGATCGTCAGCAAGTTCGGCAAGAAGACCCGGGATGGTCTGGGCATGGACCCGGCCAAGGTCGAGCGGCAGCTCTACCGCACCGCTGCGGAGCGTGCCTGCCCGGAGCCGCGCCTGCAGACGTACACCAACGAGGGCCGGGACGCCGAGTTCAACGCCTACTGCGCGGGTGACTCGAAGTTCAACGGCTTCTACGGCCACGGGATCATCGACGCGTACGCGGCGGTGAAGACCCGCAGGTGACCATCGGTTCCACCGGGAGGGGCCCGGGCGATCACGGTCGCCCGGGCCCCTCGTCGTCCCGGGGCTCAACGCCGCCAGCCCCGGGCGGCCAGGGCGGCGTGGACCTCCCGCGTCAACGCGGGGAAGTCGTGCCGGAGGCGGCGGCCCGGCGCGTGTAACACGATCCATCCCGCGCAGACGAGCTGGTTGAGCCGCCAGCGGTCGCGGTGCAACTGCTCGGCGTTGGCCTGCGAGTTGCCGTCGTACTCGACCGCGACGCGGAACTCCGGCCAGGCCAGGCCCGGATGCAGGACGAGCCCCGAGGCCAGTCGGACCGGGTGCCGGGCGACCGGGCGGGGCAGCCCGGCGAGCACCAGCCGGACCCGCAACTCGGACTCCGGCGGTGACTGCGCCCCGGGATCGGCCAGGCCGAAAACCCACCTCGCCCGCCGGCCCCCGGGCCGGTCCGCGTTGCGGACCCCGATCGCGGTCAAGGAGTCCCGGTTGGTCAGGCCCATGCGGAGCAGGCTGTCGACGATCCCGACGGCCCGGAGGGGCTCCAGCCAGACGGCGGTCTCCCAGGCCGCCGTCGCAGGATCGGTGCGGGGGAGCGCCCACGCCGCCGCCGCGACCGCGATCGGCGCCGCACCGGCGACGGTCGGGTCCTCCGGACGCCCCGCGGCGCCGGCGACACCCGTGGTGCCCGCGACGCCCGCCACATCCACAACATCCACAACATCCACAACACCCGCGACACCCACGGCGCCTTGGCCGATCTGCGGCCCGGTGCGAGCGGCGTCGCGCGGTGGTGGCGCCGAGCGGGTGGTGTCGCATGGCTGCGGCGGCGTGCGGGTGGTGTCGCATGGCTGCGGTCCCGTGCGGGTGGTGTCGCGCGGCTGTGGCGTCGAGCGGGAGGCGTCGCGTGGCTGTGGTGCCGTGCGGATGGCACCCGGGGCGGGTGATGGTGCCGCCCCGATCGCGGCCGGGCTGCGGGTCGGCAGCGAGGAGTGGGCGGACAGCGGAACGTGCGGGGACAGCGGAACGTCGGGGGACAGTGGGGCAGGTGCGGGCAGCGGGTCAGGGGCGGGCAGTGGGACGGGAGTGAGCAGTGCGGTGGCGGCCGGTGGCGAGGTGGAGGGGCGCAGGTCGGTCAGGTGCACCCGGAGCCCTCGCTGGCTGCGCAGCCCCGCCGTGCGAGGGCTGGCCACGTGCACCTCGTCGGAGAACTCGGCGGCGTGCTCGACGCCGTACAGCAGCGCCGCCGACGGGCCGGCGAGCGCCGAGCCGGGGGGCAGTTGCAGGGACGCCGCCCGGCAGGCCAGCGTGTGGTCAAGGTCGAGGCGGGAGTCGGCGTAGATGTCGCGGCGCAGGTTGACCCAGGCCGAACTGCGTAGCTTGTGTGCGGTGACGAGGCCCAGCCGGATCGCCTCGGAGGCACGGAAGACCTGCCAGGCGAGGGCGGACGGGCGATCAGGGTGTCGGGGCATGCGCCCAGGCTCCCGGCAGCCGCCGCGCCTGGATACCCCTGTGGACAACGCTCCGCCCGGCTGATCCGTCCCCCTGTGGACAACCAGCCGGACGCCCTCCGCCTGTGCTATTGGCCGCCTCCCGGACGCGGCGGGGCTCGGCGGCCGGGCTCAGGGGGCGAGGGCGGTGGCGACGGCGACGGCCGCCGCGAGCACCTGCTCGCCGACCACCTTCGGGTCCAGCGGGGCCAGCGCGACCACCCCGACGCTCGCCTCGAGGCCCGGCACGCCGAGCACCGGCGCGGCCACCCCGTACGCGCCGGGCTGCAACTCGCCGCTGGTGCTCACCGGGTAGGTGGAGCCCGACCGGCCGGCGAGGATGGCCCGACCGGCCGCCCCCCGCTCCAGCGGGTGCCGCGTCCCCGTCCGGTACGCCACGTGCAACGACGTCCAGCTCGGCTCCACCACCGCCAGCGCGACCCCCTCGCCACCCTCGACCATGGTGAGGTGGGCGGTCGCGCCGGCCTGCTCGGCGAGCCGGCGCAGGGCGGGCAGCGCGCCCTCTGCGAGCAGCGGCTGGGCCCGACGGGCCAGGTGCAGCACACCCGCGCCGAGGCGCAGCCGGCCGTCGCCGTCCCGCCGTACCATGCCGTGCCCGCTCAGCGCGCCGACCAGCCGGTAGACGGCCGCCCGGCCGATGCTCAGCAGGTTCGCCGCCTCGGTGACGGTCAGCCCGCCCGGGGCGTCGGCGACCAGGTGCAGCAGTCGCAGCCCTCGGTCCAGTGTCTGGGCCGTCTCGCCCCCGCGCGCCCCGTCGCCGGGCCGGGCCGTCGTGCTGTCCTGCCGTGCCGCCTCATCCACGAGAGGCAGCGTACGACCCGGCACCGGGCGACCCGGGAATGCGTGGACGGCTACCCTTGTGAGGTGACGCTACGCCTGTATGACACCGCCACCCGATCGGTGCGGGACTTCGTCCCGTGGGAAGCCGGCAAGGTGGGGGTCTACCTGTGTGGTCTCACCCTCCAGGCCCCCCCGCACATCGGTCACCTTCGCTCCGGCGTCAACTACGACGTGCTGCGCCGGTGGCTGCTGGCGAAGGGGTTCGAGGTCCGGTTCATCCGCAACCTGACCGACATCGACGACAAGATCCTGGGCAAGGCAGTCGAGCAGGGCCGGCCGTTCTGGTCGATCGCGTACGCCAACGAGCGGGCGCTGACCGGCGCGTACCAGGCGCTGAACGTGCTGCCGCCGACGTACGAGCCGCGGGCCACCGGGCACGTCCCGGAGATGCACGAGCTGATCGCGAAGCTGATCGACACCGGGCACGCCTACCCGGCCACCGACGGCTCCGGCGACGTCTACTTCGACGTGGCCTCCTGGCCGGCCTACGGCGCGCTCTCGGGCCAGTTGCCCGACGCGATGCAGGCCGCCGACGATGCCCCGGAGCGGGGCAAGCGTGATCCGCGCGACTTCGCGCTGTGGAAGGGCGCGAAGCCCGACGAACCGGCCGACGCGTACTGGCCCTCGCCGTGGGGCCGGGGGCGGCCCGGCTGGCACATCGAGTGCTCGGCGATGTGCTGGCGCTACCTGGGCGCCGAGTTCGACATCCACGGCGGCGGGCTCGACCTGACCTTCCCGCACCACGAGAACGAGATCGCCCAGTCGCAGGCCGCCGGCCTGCCGTTCGCCCGCTACTGGGTGCACCACGGGCTGCTCAGCATCGGCGGCGCGAAGATGGGCAAGTCGGCCGGCAACGCCCTCGACCTGGCGTACGTCGCCTCGCTCGGGGTGCGCCCGATCGAGCTGCGTTACTACTACGCGGTCGCGCACTACCGTTCGTTGATCGACTACACCGAGGACTCGCTGCGCGAGTGGGCGACCGGCTTCCGGCGGATCGAGGGGTTCGTCCAGCGGGCCGCCGAGCGGGTCGGCCCGGGTGGGTTCGGGGAACTGCCGGCCGCCTTCGTCGCCGCGATGGACGACGACCTGAACACCTCGGCCGCGTTCGCGGTGCTCCAGGAGGTGATCCGGGACGGCAACAGCGCGCTGGCCGCGGGCGACGATGTGACCGTCCGCACGGCGCTCGGCTCCGCGCGGGCGATGCTGGATATCCTCGGTATCGACCCCCTGGACGAGGCCTGGACGGGTGGCGGTCGCGTGGATGACCTGCGCGACGTGATGGACTCGCTGGTCGCGCTGGCCCTGGAGCAGCGCGCGCAGGCCCGCAGCCGCAAGGACTGGGCCGCCGCGGACGCCGTCCGTGACCAGCTCAAGCAGGCCGGCGTGATGATCGAGGACACCCCCCAGGGCCCCCGTTGGACTATTGGAGAGCAGGACTGATGGCCGGCAACTCGCAGCGCCGTGGCCGGCGACTGACGTCGAAGGCAGGCGCCCCGAAGGGCTCCGGAGGCAAGAACAAGGACTCCCTCGCGGGCCGGGGCAGGACCCTGCCCGCCGACGAGCGCCCCTGGCACAAGGGGTACTCGGGCACCGAGAAACTGCCGCAGCGCACCGCCTGGAAGCAGGACAAGGAGCTCCGGGCGGCGTCCGAGGAGGGGCGTGCCCCGAAGATCGGCAAGCCGGGCACCAAGGACACCACCTGGGGCAGGGGCGGCGGTCGGGGCGTTCCGATCGGCCGGGGCGGCGGCGCCGCCGGCCGGGGCGGCAAGCCGGCCGGCCGCACCGGCCCCCGGGTCGCGCCGGGCCGCAAGTCCAACCCGGCGAAGGACAGCCCTGAGCTGCTGGTCGGGCGGAACCCGGTGCTGGAGGCGCTGCGCACCCAGGTGCCGGCCACCGCGCTCTACGTCGCCCAGGGCATCGAGAGCGACGACCGGATCAACGAGATCATCCGCACCGCCGCCGACCGGGGCATCGCCAACCTGGAGATCAGCCGCGCCGAGCTGGACCGGATGACCGGCGGCGTGCTGCACCAGGGCGTCGGCCTCCAGGTGCCGCCGTTCGCGTACGAGTCCTTCGACGACATGGTCGCCGCGTCGCTGGAGCAGACCGCCCCGCTGCTGGTGGCGCTGGACGGCGTCACCGACCCGCGCAACCTCGGCGCGGTGATCCGGTCCGCCGCCGCGTTCGGCGCGCAGGGTGTCTTCGTACCGGAGCGGCGGGCGGCCGGGATCACCGCGACCGCCTGGCGGACCAGCGCCGGAGCGGCGGCGCGGGTGCCCGTCGCCCAGGTCACCAACCTGACCCGGTCGCTCAAGGCCTGTCGGGACGCCGGCTTCATGGTCGTCGGCCTCGACGCCGACGGCGAGACCGACCTGTACAGCCTGGAGGTCGCCGTCGGGCCGCTGGTCGTGGTGGTCGGCTCGGAGGGGCGCGGGCTGTCCCGGCTGGTCGGCGAGACCTGCGACCTGACCGTGAGCATCCCGATGATCTCCGAGGTGGAGTCGCTCAACGCCAGCGTCGCCGCCGCGGTGACCCTCGCCGAGGTGTCCCGCCGCCGGGCCGCCGAGGGCTGATCCCGCAGACACGGAAAGGGGCGGTCCGCCGAGATGGCGGGCCGCCCCTTTCGCCTGTCCGGGGCCTACAACTGCCGGCTCCAGGCGAAGATGACCAACGCTCCGAACAGCGCGACCAGCACGGTGGCCGGAACGAGCCAGGGAGCCCGTCGTGCGCCGTGCAGGGCCAGCGTCAGCCGGTGGTGAACGGCGGCGATGCCGGCCAGGGCGGCCAGCCCGGCCAGGGCGAACGGGATGCCGATCAAAAAGTGCGCGAGCCAGGCGCCGGCCAGGGTAGGGCCGCCCCAGGAGTTGTCGAACGGACCGGGCTCGACGAAGCCGTACAGGGCACCGCGCGCCACGATGAGCAGGATGGCCCCGAGCGGCACCAGCGCGGCGGTACCCAGCAGCAGGCTCAGCAGGGCGTGGTTGACGACGGCCACCGGCCCCGGCCGGCGTGTCGGGTCCGCGCCGGGCGTGCCCAGCAGGCGGGTGCACAGGACGTCCCACCACCCCGCGACCGACCGCCCCTGACCGAGCAGCCCGGCCGGCAGCGCGACCAGCGCGACCGGGAGCAGCGCCGCACAGTAGATCAGGCTCCGGATCGTCGACCGGACGACCCGGTGCGCCCGGCGGGGTCGGGACGGACGGGCCCGGGGCAGGGTGTCGACCGTGGTCGGCATGGTGTCCTCGATTCTCCGCAGGTCGCGTCGAACCTATGCCGCGCCGGCACGCCGGCACCTCGGTGATCACCCGGATACCGGCCCGGAGACGACAATGGGGGCACCCACCGATCGGCGGGCACCCCCATCGCGTCGTACGTCAGATCCGCTTGCCGGTGGCGGCGTTGAAGACGTGGGTACGGCCGGTCCGCGGCTTCACGAACACGGTGTCGCCCATGTTCGGCATGGTGCGCCGGTCGGTGCGGACCACGAAGCGCTCGTTGTGGCCCTCCATCGCGGCGTGGCCATAGACGTTGGCGTCCGAGCCGAGGTCCTCGACCAGCTCGACCACGACCGGCATGCCGCCCTCGGTCGGGCTCACCATGTCGCAGTCCTCCGGGCGGAAGCCCACGGTCACCTTGCTGTCGCCGCCCTCGGCGCGGGCCGCCTCGATCTGCTCGCGGGTCAGCGGGATGTTCAGCTCCGCGAACGCGGCGCCCTGCTCGTTCAGCGGGACGGTCTTGATGTTCATCGCCGGGGAGCCCATGAAGCCGGCGACGAACACATTGGCCGGGGTGTCGTAGAGCGCCCGGGGGGTGTCCACCTGCTGGAGGACGCCGTCGAGCATGACGGCCACCCGGTGGCCCATGGTCATGGCCTCGACCTGGTCGTGGGTGACGTAGACCGTGGTGATGCCGAGCTTCGCCTGCAGCGACGCGATCTGGGTACGGGTCTGCACCCGGAGCTTGGCGTCGAGGTTCGACAGCGGCTCGTCCATGAGGAAGACCTGCGGCTCGCGGACGATCGCCCGGCCCATCGCGACCCGCTGGCGCTGACCGCCGGAGAGGGCCTTCGGCTTGCGGCCGAGGAACTCCTCCAACTGGAGCAGCCCCGCCGCCTCCTTGACCCGCCGGTCGATCTCGGCCTTGGGGGTCTTGCGCAGCTTCAGCGCGAACGCCATGTTCTCGTACACCGACATGTGCGGGTAGAGGGCGTAGTTCTGGAAGACCATCGCGATGTCGCGGGACTTCGGCGGGAGGTGGGTGACGTCGCGCTGGTCGATGTAGATCGCGCCGTCGTCGACGTCCTCCAGGCCGGCGAGCATGCGCAGGCTGGTGGACTTGCCACAACCGGAGGGGCCGACGAGGACGAGGAACTCGCCGTCGCCGATTTCGAGGTCGAGCTGATTCACTGCGGGACGCTCAGTGCCCGCGTAGATCCGGGACGCCTTCGCGTAAGTGACCGTGGCCATGCTGGAGCGCTTCCTCTCACCGGCAGGAACGTGCCGGACGATCCGAGTGAAGGAGCAGCCGGGCGCCCTGTGGCGCCGGCCATCCGGGCGACGCTCCGGGCAGCGGGGGCCGCCGGAACTGTCATCCGTGTCACTGCACCGTAAACGGGTTTCCGCAGCCTGCCAAGACGAGAAGCATGGGGTGGGACGGACGGCATTCACATTCCGGGCAGTCGGGCACAGGCAGGCATCAATCTCCGCGTGGTTCCGCCCGCCCGCTGGCGGATGACAGCCGACAGGGTCGGCAAATCGGCGTTTTCCGTGCTGGGAGGGCCTGCCGAGGGACAACTCCCGAGGTCTGTCGCTTATGCTGGCCACGCAAGACCTGCCCCTGTAGCTCAGCTGGCCAGAGCACTCGCCTTGTAAGCGAGATGTCGCCGGTTCGATCCCGGCCGGGGGCTCCAATTTCACAAGGCGTTCGGTGGCACTCGCCGCCGTTGCTCGCCGGAGTGACGGCAGCGCTGACAGTAGCCGGGTTTGTGGCGGCCGGGCGAACGAGGGCTGAGGTTGGTCGACCCCATCGGGGCGCGCCACTACCTCTGCCAATCACGTAGCGCGCACTTCAACCGAGCGTTCTCTTCCCGCGCACGTACTCACCGGCGGTCGGCGATGCTTACCGCCGTACGTGCCGGTGGTGTGCGGTCCGGACCCCGGACCAGGGCCGGCGGCCGGGTCGCCCGCTGGAGGCCCGCCTTCTGGACGTAGATCTCTCGGCGGTCCAGGGCGTTGCCGGCCTGGTCGAGCAGGTACCCGGTCAGCCAGATCCAGCCGTGGTAGGTCGGCTGGTCGGGGACTTTGATGACCCGGAAGATCAGTGCCCGGTCGCCGCCGAACTGCGCCGACGCCTGCCGGTTGATTTACAGCATGTCTCCCGGCTTCGGAATCATGAACGCCTGCCTTTCGCGTGTCAGGTGGATGGCACCGGGGCGGGCGGGTTCACGACCACGGCCGTACCGGGGTTCCACCGGCACCCGCCCCGGGCCCTCTCAGGACGCGGAGATCCCGCTGCGCCGTAGTGGGAGGGCACCCTCGCCGACCCGACAGCCACGTGCATTAACTGTTTGCACGCGGGCAATTGCGGTGGGTGAGCTGTCCATGTAGGAAAAGCGTGCACGGGGCCTGAGGGACCGATCGAGGACCCGTAGCTACACCTCTGGCGGACATCGAGCGGACACCACGAGGACCTTCATCGCCGGAAGGACCTCGCCGGGGTGAGCGTGGAGAAAGCCCATCAGGAAGGCGTCGACGGATGGCACGAGAGCGCCGCGAACCTCGCACGATGCTGGAGTACCTGATCCAGCGGAGCGACCGCACGTACGAGGAACTGGCCGACGAGTTCTCCCGGATGGACCCACGGGCGGCGATCAGCGCCCGGCGTCTGGGGCGGCTGGCACTTCACCCACACCCCGGCCAACGCCCTCCCTCGATAGGGCGCCATCGGCAGCATGGACCCGATCACCATCCCCGGCCGCGTCATCACCCATCGGCTTCGCGCGGCTCGGCCTCACCGGCCACCAGGCCGCCAAACTCGGGTACGCCATCGGCGCCGACCACTGGGGCCGCGGCGACCCGACCACCGAGGAGGCCGTTGCGAGCTGGCGGACGCTGTCCGCCCGGTAGTCGTGGAATGGCGCCCCAGCCGACCCGGCCCCGAACAGCCAATTTACGCAGCTGTGGAACGCCTCCGCCGGTCGATCGCCCCCACCACGTAGAAGCCCGTCACCCGCTCCCTGTGATCCGACAACTGACGTGCGACACAACTCCTCGGCGCGGCGGGTGCGGGTCCGGCCCGTAGCAGCGGGTGAAGGGGATAAATGGCTTGCACAGGCGCCGGGCTGAGAGTTTGACTGCTCGCCATGCCTTTCCCCTCACCGATCTTCGTTGCGGGTACGGGTCGTTCGGGAACGTCACGGATCGCCGACATCATCGGCGAACATCCGCTGATCCATCGGATTCCCATGGAGACCCGGTTTCTCATCGACCCGGGTGGCCTGCGGGACCTGGCCGACGCGCTCACCGATCGATACGACCCCACCGTCGGTGAGGACGCCCTGCACCGGTTGAGCGACTTTCTCACCGTACGAGTGCCCGGCCGGCGCGACGATCGCGGCAAAACCGTTCCCGAGCTGGTCGGCGAGCGGCGCTACCGGGACGCGGTGCAACAGCTCTGGCCGCAGTTGATCGCGTACACATACGACGAACCTGCGCCCGCGGAAGGCTTCGGGAACGCCGACCGGCCTGCCGGGCCGTTCGAGCCGCTGAGCCGCCGGCGGGTACTTCCCAGGTATTTCAGTGACCGGGGCGAACTGCTCGGAATCTTGCGGGGCCTGATCGACACCATGTTCGGCGGAGCAGCCGCCGACGCGGGCAAGCCGACCTGGTGCGAGAAGACACCGTTCAACCTGCTGTGCATGGAGTTCCTCTGGGAACTGGTCCCCGAAGCGACCATCGTGCACATCAAGCGTCACCCGGTCTCAGTGCTCGCATCCCACCTGGCCCAGCCATGGGCACCGCCCACCGTCGACGGCGCGCTCGCCTACCTCAAGCCGGTCTACCACCGATGGCTCACCTGGAAGAACACGGTCGACCTGACGGGCAGGCGATACATCGAGGTGAAAGCAGAAGATCTCGCAGCCGACTGGCCCGGGCAGCGCCGCGCCCTGTTCGGACGGCTCGACGTCGACGACTTCGCCACCCCTTCAACGTTTCAGTCGCACAAGCTGACGAACCGCAACGACCAATTCGACGACGAAACCCGCGAGTTCATCGAAGAAGCACTCGGCAAGGTCATCCCGGCCATGGGATATGAGTGACGGCTCTGGCTCTCCACCTTGACGACGCCGCGTCGCGCCCCTCGAACGCCCGGTAAACGCTGCTTCAGCCGAACCGCATCGCAGACCGCTCGTTCCTAACTTTCCGGCCGTCTTTTGAGCCCGCGCTTATGGGCAGTGGCCCGAGCCATCGACCGGGCCGTTGACGAGCGCGCCAGCGGGTCGATCCTTCGCAACACCCTTGGCGGACGGATGGACCGGCACGCCGCCGCCCGCCGGCTCAAGCACCTGGCCCAAGCCGCAGGGATCCGGATGCCGAGGACGCATCCCCACATGCTGCGGCACACGTTCGTGACGACGATGCTTGACGCTGGCGTCAGCCTGCGCGACGTGCAGGTCGCCGCCCGCCATGCGACCCGCGAACCACCATGCGCTACGACCGGGCCCGCAAGAACCTCGACCGGCACCCCAACTACATCCTGGCCGCGTACCTGGCCTCCGGGACGTAGCCAGCGCTCGCGGCTTTGCCGATGCAAGTGCGTCCGCGTATCGGTGGCCAAGAATGTCAGCCGACATGTCAGGGCGCGAGCATCCGATTCCTGACGTGCGACATGATGAGGCAGCTACTTTGTGATCAAGATTGCGGCAGGTGTCCAGTCCGATGAATGCCGCGCCTTCGCCGTCCCCGGCTGGGGTAACAGCGATCAGGCAAACGGGTGCGGGTCGAAGCTGATGCCGCCCCGTTCGCCCATCCGGAGCACTCGGTGGCCGTAGCGCGGGGGTCTGCGCACGTACAGGGTGTAGCGCGACGCCTGGAACCGTAAGTCCATGTCGCGCCCCTCCAGGTGCCAGCAGTTCTCCTCCACGCGCCAGTTGGGCTCCTGACGCAGGTTCCTCAGCTCCAGCGGCATGCACAGGGAGCGCAGGCTGCCGACGATGTCCCAGACGTTGTCGAAGATCAGCGTGGCCGGCGCTACCCAGTATTCAATGCCCCGCACGGATCCCGACTCGACCCGGCGCACGATGTAGTCGAGGTCGAGATGCAGATGCAGAGCCGACGGCGCGGTGGGGTCGAGGTCGGCCAGCTCCCGGTACCCCTCCGGGGTCAGGTCGTCCCAGGGTGGATCCTCGTAGTCGGTGACGGCGAGCGCGTGAATTTGGCAGTGTTCCCACGACGTCTCCACCAGTTCCTGATCCGTCAAGGTGGCCTTCCGGAGGCCGGACTCAGGGTGCACAGCTGTCTCCATTGAATGATTATCGCCAAGCGCGTCGACAGTGCCAGATGTCAATCGTGGTTGGTACCCACGGCTCGAACGATTCGTCGTCCAGCGCCGAGCAGTCCGCCTGGATGTCACGCCAGCTCGGCGCAGATCGAGCCAGCCGTCACTAGCGCGGTACCGCATCGCGCGAACTGGCTCTGGCCGAGATCACGTGCGCGCATCTGCCGCGAAGCGCGCTCATGCCGACATGTATGCCGTCGGCGCGGCGCTGGAGCGTGCCAAATCCTCGCGAATTACGGTTCGAGAGCCGACCACGCCAGGTACTCCGCCCAGAACTCTGCGCTTGCCGACATCTCCCAGCCGTCGTATTCGTACCTTTTGCCGACATTGCCCTCGCCGAACTCCTGCAGTACATAGTCGACCAGGTCCGGCGCCCAGCAGATGATGTCGGCCCCGTACACGGACAACACCGGATGCCCGTAGGTCCCCCGACCGGCGGGCAAGTACCGACCGCCAAAGATCGGAACCAACCAGGGAACTGCGGCGAGGTGGTCCGCCGCAGCGTCTTCGGCATCGGGCACGCCGTCC
Source organism: Micromonospora sp. NBC_01412 (assembly GCF_045040215.1). NCBI lineage: Bacteria > Bacillati > Actinomycetota > Actinomycetes > Micromonosporales > Micromonosporaceae > Micromonospora > Micromonospora sp. NBC_01412. The sequence continues at coordinate 2,554,161 of NZ_CP109528.1, read as the reverse complement.
GGGCGAGCGCCCCAACTCGAAGCCCAGTAGCCCTTGAACCTGACCGCCTCCAACACGCCCTTCCCCGGCAGCGCGAGCCATTGCCGCAAGCCGTCCGGATTGCCGTAGCGCCAGTCCGGCCAGCCGCCGCCCGCAGGCAGCCCCGCCGTAAGGAACGAGCGGTGATCATCAGCGAACTCGAACCCGAACTGTTCCTCGACCCGGGCCAACTCCTCACCGGTCAGGCCCGGGCCGATCCGGACCGAGCCCAGCCTCGCCAACCGCCGCGCGGCCTTCCTGCCCCAACGCATCCCCGGCGTCTCGACCACGAACACAGACTATCGACAATATCGCCGCCGGACCTCAGGCGGTAACGCACGCACATGCCGCGATCAGCGCGTTGAGGTAGCGCAGATCAGTTGGCGGATGTGTGTCGCGCATCAGTCGATGGAGGACACACCCGCTCGGCACCACATTGCCGAAGCAATCTCTGTAAGGATCAAGGGGCCGCGCAAGCGCGGTCCGCCCGCCGCACTCGGCCTGCTGGTGGCCTCCGGCTGGCATCGGCCGGCGCGGCGGGCAGTTTTCAGGCTCCGGTGGTCACGTCCGAGGTTCGATGATCGCGGCTTCGATACGTAACCCGATCCCTGCGGCGACGAGGAAACCCGCGAGGATGTGCGGCTCGGCCGTACCGGCGTCGGTCGACAGGGTGATTGCCGAGACCAGGAGGCCGGCGACGAGGGCCACATTTCCGAGCGCGCGAGCCGTCGATGCGCGCCTCGAAGGGGGGTTCACCTGGCGGACCGTACCGAAGGTCTGGCGTCGGCGCTGTCGGAACTTGTACCCGATCAGCGGTGGGACGATCGCGGGGGTGGTCGGCCAGTTCGGAGGCCGGGGCGATCGGCTGCCGCGCCGCTTCGTGGCTTGCCACCGGGTACGAGGACCAGGTCGCGGAATGCCGGCGTCACGCCAAGCCGTCCCCGGCCCGAGGGGCCAGGGGCGGGAAGCCGTACGACGCCGGACAGCCGCGCTGGGGGTGTTGCCGAAAGCTAGGAGACGTCGAAGAGCCGGAGGCCGTCGTACTCGGCGAAGTCGGCGTAGTCCTTGCCGTTGAAGGTCGCGAGCGGCAGCCGGTCGACCAGGCAGCAGGCCGCGATCCATGAGTCATTCGTCGGCCGGGGCCGTCCGCGATGCTGCGCCCGCGCCTGGAGTTGCCCCCAGGTTGTCGCCACCGCCTCGTCGAAGGGCAGCAGCACGAGTGTCCAGGACGACGAGGCTCACGCGGCGCCAGCCCGCCGGGAGGCGTAGAGGTCGGCGAGGAAGTCATCCAGATCGTCGTCCGACTCGAACAGCCCGGGCCGGGCCAGGTCGTCGACGGAGGCGACTGGCCGGATGCCCTGACGCCGCGCCAGCTCCTCAGCCGGTACGTGCTCAGCAGTCGGCCACTCGGGCATCTGCTCGGCGCTACTCGACGTCACAGCTCACCTCCGGCGTCTCGGACCGTCGTCGATTCTCGCACCTCTGACGTCGAGACGCCCGCACGTCACCACCAACCGTCAGGCGTCTCCGCCCGCCGTGCAGAGTACGTGCAATGATCTTGATCAGTGGGCGAGGTTGCCCCAGAAGCCCAGGTCACGACCATGCTCGTCGGCGCGCCGCAGTCGCCTTCCTAAACCGTGTGCCCGTACAGATGGGCAGCCGCGCTGCAGACTGCCCTGCGGGCCTCCGGCCTTCCTCGGGCGACCGCAGCGCGTCATCCGAAGGTGAGCGGATCGTCAGCGAACGCCGTACCGCGTGGCGACTCTCGATCATGCTCGACGGTGCGACCGATACGTCTGACCACGCGATACGGCACTTGATCACACTCGCTGCTACGTCAGCCCAGCGAGGAGCCCCGGTCCGGGCGCACGGCCATTGCCGGACCGGCCCGCATACTCTGCACAGAGCTTGTAAGCGAGATGTCGCCGGTTCGGTCCCGGCCGAGGGCTCCACCCGTTTCGCGGTGTCTCGCAGGACGGGATTCCGGCCTTCGTGCCGGCGTCGCCGGCCCCCGCTCAGGTCGGACGGAGGTGGGATGAGCCGCGCGGTGGAGGAGTCCAACCGGGCCATGCTCCGCGCCCGGGACGCCATGGACCGGTCGTACGCCGAGCTGCTCGACATCCCCGCCCTGGCCCGGATCGCGCACGTCTCCGAGGCGCACTTCATCCGCACCTTCCGCGCCACCTTCGGCGAGACCCCGCACCGGTACCTGCAACGGCGTCGGGTCGAGCGGGCCATGTACCTGCTCGCCCAGACCGACCGGGACGTCACGGAGGTCTGCTTCGCGGTGGGGTTCAACAGCCTCGGCACCTTCAGCCGGACGTTCCGCCAGATCGTCGGCGAGTCGCCGACGGAGTACCGCCGGCGCAGGGTGCCGACGGACGTGCCCGCGTGCTTCGCCAAGGCCTGGATGCGACCCAGCAGTTTTGGATAAGCAGCAGGTCGGGGCGGTCGAATAGCGTTCTCGGCATGACGATGAACGCGATCAGCCGCTCCCAGATCTACGTGCTCGACCAGGACGAGGCCCTCGACTTCTACGTCGGCAAGCTCGGCATGGAGGTCAACACCGACCAGGACCTCGGCTTCATGCGCTGGCTGACGGTCAACCTGCCCGGCGACCCGGAGCGGGAGATTCTGCTGGAGACGCCCGGCTCGCCGGCCCTGGACCCGGCCACGGCCGAGCAGGTCCGGGAGCTGCTCACCAAGGGGGCGCTGGGCGGCTACCTCTTCATGACCACCGACGACGCGCACAAGACGTACGAGGACCTGGTGGCCAAGGGCGTGGAGATCACCGACGAGCCGACCGAGCGCCCGTACGGCATCGACTTCGGCGTCCGGGACCCGTTCGGCAACAAGATCCGCATCGGCCAGATGTTCCCGCGCGGCTGAGCGGGACGGGTGGCGCGGGTGGGGCGGGAGGCGCGGGTTAGCATCGCGCCTCCCGAGCGCGCGAGGTGACGATGGCGAGCCGCCTGCTCTTCCTGGCCCGGCACGGCGAGCAGGACCTGCCCGCCGGCGCTACGGACGACCCGCCGGAGGTGGGGCTCTCCGCCCGGGGACGGCGGCAGGCGGCGCTGCTCGGCGAGCGGCTGGCCGGCGTGCCGTTCGCCGCCGTCCACCACGGGCCGCTGCCCCGGGCCGCGCAGACCGCCGGCCTGGTCGCCCGGTCGCTGCCCGGGATCCCGGTGTACGCGACGGAGCTGGCCGGCGACCACCTGCCGCACGACACCGACCCGGCCGGCCTGCCTCCGGCGTACGCGAGGCTCCTGGCCGGGTTCTCCGCGAGCGAGCGGGTCGACGGGCCGCGACTGACGGCGGCGGCGGTCGAGCGGTTCGCCGTGGTGCCGACGGCGGGGGACGACCGGCTGCTGGTCGTCACGCACAGTTTCCTGATCGCCTGGCTGGTCCGGCACGCGCTGGACGCCCCGCCCGGGCGCTGGCTGGGGTTGAACCACCACAACGCGGGGCTGACCGTGATCCGCTACTCCGACGGCGGCCCGCCGAATCTGATCGCCGTCAACGACGTGGCCCACCTGCCGCCCGAGCTGCGCGGCACCGGGCTGCCCCCGGACTACCGGTTCTGACGCCCGCCCGGGTGGTGCCCGCTTCGACGAAGCGCTCCTCCGGGCGGCGGCGGGTCAGCCGGCGGCGGTGAGCACGAGCGCGACCAGCGCCGACGCAGCCTGCGGCGGCGTGCCCGCGACCGGGCAGTCGGTCCAGTCGACCGTGGCGGTGCCGACCGTGAGCCGGTATTCGTAGGCGTCGGAGCAGCGGCCGACGGCGTCGGCGGTGCCACCCTCGGTGAGCCGGGGCTCGGCGGCGAGCAGCCGCAGCCGGTCGAGGTCCGCGGCCGTGAGTCGGCCGGTGCGCCGGGTTCCGGCGCGGTCGACCGCCGTCCATCGGCCGTCGGGTTCGACGGTGACCGTGTCGTTCCCCCCGGCGATGCCGCCCGAGCGTCGCACGACCACCCGGGCGGCCGGGGCCGGGGACGCCTCGGCCGGGGTGCTGGCACCGGGGGTTCCGGCGGTGGTGCCCGGCGCGGCGGTCGTCTCGGGGGAGGCGGTCGTGGCGGGCGGCGAGACGGAGACGGACGGCGTCGGCGCGGGGGCGCCGGGGTCGCCGGCGGAGCACCCGCTCGCCACCGCCAGTAGCGCGGCGAGCATGGCGACGCGGAGGGGAGTCGGGCTCATGCCCGTCGGACGTGTCCGGACTCCGCCCGGTTCCGTCACCTTGCCATCCTCATCCGTTCGGTCAGTGTTGGGGTCCGGAAGTGGTCGCCCCCTTCCCCTTTCGTCGAGAGATCACTATATCTACATGCGTGACTACCCCCGTCACACATTCCTTGCCAGGAGGGCACGTGAAGAAAACCCTCGCCGCCGCCAGCGCAGCGTTGCTTACCGGCGGCCTGCTCACCTGCGTCGCCACCACGGCGCAAGCGGCAGCCCCCACCCCGGACCCGTCGGCAGTCCGTGCCGACTCGGTCCTCCGCAGTAACCCCGGCGCCGTCCAGGGCGCCAGCGGAGAGGCATACCAGGCAGTCCGGACCAAGGTGGACGCCGACGGCGCTTCGCACACCCGCTACTCCCGGACCTACCAGGGCCTGCGGGTCTACGGCGGTGACTTCGTCATCCACGCCAAGGCGAACGGCGAGTACGCCGGGGCCTCGGTGGGCCTCGCGGCCCCGCTGACCCTCGGCGCCAGCCCGAAGGTCACCTCGGCCAAGGCCAAGGAGGCCGCGCGCAAGGAGTTCTCGGGCTCGCTCACCGCCGTGGGCGCCCCGGAGCTCTTTGTCGACGCCAGCTCCGGCAAGGGCCGGCTCGCCTGGGAGACCGTCGCCTCCGGCTGGAAGGCCGACAAGCAGACCCCCTCGAAGCTGCACGTCGTCACCGACGCGGTAACCGGCAAGGTGATCGGCTCGTACGACGAGATCGAGTCCGTCACCGGCAGCGGCACGGGCATCTACACCGGCGCGGTCAGCGTCGACACCACGCTCTCCGGCAGCACGTACCAGATGATCGACCCGGTGCGCGGCAACGGCCGTACCTGTGACATGAACAACGGCACGTCGACCTGCACCACGTTCACCGACGCCGACAACGTCTGGGGCACCGGCGCCAACACCAACCGGCAGTCCGCCGGCGTCGACGCCCACTTCGGCGCCGCGATGACGTTCGACTACTTCAAGAACGTGCACGGCCGCAACGGCATCTTCGGCAACGGCGCCGGCGTGCCGAGCCGGGTGCACTACGGCAACGCCTACGTCAACGCCTTCTGGGACGGCGCCCAGATGACCTACGGCGACGGCAGCGGCAACTCCCGCCCGCTGGTCTCCCTCGACGTGGCCGGCCACGAGATGAGCCACGGCGTCACCGAGGCCGTCGCCGGCCTGGTGTACTCCGGCGAGTCCGGTGGCCTCAACGAGTCCACCAGCGACATCTTCGGCAACATGGTCGAGTTCTACGCCAACGCGCCGAGCGACCCGGGTGACTACCAGGTCGGCGAGAAGATCAACATCAACGGGAACAACACCCCGCTGCGCTACATGTACAACCCGACGCTGGACGGCTCGTCCGACTCGTGCTGGTCGACCAGCACCAAGAACAAGGACGTGCACTACTCCTCCGGCGTGGGCAACCACTTCTTCTTCAACCTGGCCGAGGGCACCGGCTCCACCGCGTACGGCACCTCGCCGGTCTGCGGCTCCGCCCCGGCGGTGACCGGCATCGGCCGGGCCAAGGCCGAGAAGATCTGGTTCCGGGCGCTCGACGTGTACTTCACCTCCAACACGTCGTACGTCAACACCACCACCCCGGCGAACACCTCCCGCGCGTACACCCTCCGCGCGGCGACCGACCTGTACGGCAACTGCTCCACGGAGTACAAGGCCGTCCAGGCGGCGTGGACCGCGGTGAACGTGGCCGGCAACGACGTGCCCTGCTCGTCGACCGGTAACGACTTCTCCGTCACGCTGTCGCCGACCTCCGGTTCGGTCGCTGCGGGCGGCTCCGTCGCCACCACCGTGGCCACCGCCACCACCAGCGGCACCGCGCAGACCGTGACGTTCTCCGCGGCCGGCCTGCCGACCGGCGCGACCGCGTCGTTCAGCCCGGCCTCGGTGACCTCGGGTGCCTCGTCGACCCTCACCATCGCCACCACGTCCGGCACCCCGGCCGGCACGTACAACGTCACGGTCACCGGCACCGGCACGCTGCCCCACAGCGCCACCTACACGCTGACCGTCACCGGCACCGGCGGCGGCTGCACCGGCGCGGGCCAGAAGCTCGGCAACCCCGGCTTCGAGTCCGGCAACACGGTGTGGACGGCGAGCTCCGGCGTCATCGCTCAGCACGGCACCTCCCAGCCCGCGCGCACCGGCACCTACAGCGCCTGGCTGAACGGGCGCGCCACCACCAACACCGAGACGCTCTCCCAGTCGGTGAGCGTGCCGGCGGGCTGCACCTCGTACAACTTCAGCTTCTGGCTGCACATCGACACGGCCGAGACCACCACCGGCACCCAGTACGACAAGCTTTCGGTGCAGGTGCTCAACTCGTCCGGGACGGTGCTGGCGACCCTGGCCACCTACTCGAACCTGAACAAGGCCGCCGGGTACAGCCAGAAGTCGTTCTCGCTGGCCTCGTACGCCGGCCAGACCGTCACCCTGAAGTTCACCGGCACGGAGGACTTCTCGCTCCAGACCTCCTTCGTCATCGACGACACCGCGCTCAACGTCGCCTGACGTAGCCGTACCCCGGCGGGCCCGGCGGCCACCCCACACGGGTGGTCGTCGGGCCCGCCTCGTTATGGTCGCCGTACCGGCCCGACGCTCCCGCGCCGCGGACCGGGGCCGGCGAGGCGAGGGAGTTGGTGGGGTGTCGGACGCGGAGTTGACCGTCAGGACGGCCGGGCCGGTGGCCACGATCGTGATCTCCAACCCGGGGCGGCGCAACGCGATGACCGCCGCGATGTGGCGGCAACTGCCGGTGCTGTTGGACCGGCTGGAGGCGGACGAACGGGTCCGCGCGCTGGTGCTCACCGGCGCGGCCGGGACCTTCTGCGCCGGGGCCGACCTGGGCGACCTCGACGAGCTGCTGGACGCCGGGGACGCCAGCATCGCCGTGGCCGCCGAGGAACGGCTCGCCGCCTTCGCCCGGCCGACCGTGGCCGTGATCGAGGGCGCCTGCGTCGGGGGCGGGTGCCAGCTCGCGGTCGCCTGCGACCTGCGCCTCGCCGCCGCAGACGCCCGGTTCGGCGTGCCGCCGGCCCGGCTGGGCCTGGTCTACCCCGCGCCCACCACCCGGCGGCTGGCCCGGCTGGTCGGCCCGTCCGCCGCGAAGCACCTGCTCTTCACCGCCGAGCTGATCGGCGCCGAGCGGGCCCTGCGGATCGGCCTGGTGGACGAGGTGCTGCCGCCGGACGAGCTCGCCGCCCGGGTCGCCGCGGTCACCGCCACGATCGCCGAGCGCTCGCGGCTCACCGTTGCCGCCGCGAAGGAGATCGTCGACGGGCGGGCCGATGAGGAGCGGATCGCCTGGTGGCACGGGCAGGTCCAGGCCAGCGGGGAGGCTCGCGAGGGGGTGGCGGCGGCCAACGAGCGCCGGCCACCCCGGTTCGGCTGGACCCCGCCCGCCGCCGACTGACCCGGGGCGACCGCCCGGGGCCGGCGGGCGCCGCGCCGGGGCGTACCCCTGACGCGGCCCCCCGTTCCCGCCGGCCGGTCCGTCACCGCCCGGCGAGGAGCTGCCCGGTCCGCCGGGCCGGTTGACCTTGCATGATCACGGTAGGTCGGCAGGGGTGAGGCCGGCAACGTATTTCGATCCGCCGGCGACCTCGCCGGGCCCGCGCTGGCGGCGGGACCTGGCGGTGGCGCGGGCGGCGGCCAGCGGCCGGGTCACCCGGTCGGCCATCCGGACGGTCAGCTCGCCTTCCAGCAGCGGCCGGTTCACCTCCCCGGCCACCGCGAGGGCCGGCCCGGAGACCGTCCGCCAGATCGCGGTCAGCCCGGCGCCCAGGCCGACCAGGGCGACGGCGGCCCGGGTGGTGGGGGAGCCGGCCGCCGCGGCGGCGCTCACCCCGACCACGGCGAGGAGCACCACCAGCAGCGGGGCCAGTACCGGCCAGAAGATGCCCCGGGCCGCCCGCGCCACCAGCTTCCGGTCCCGGATGATCACGTTTCGCGCGACGACCGCGTAGTCCTCCTCGTCGAGCAGGTCCCGGGGGTGCAGCCCGCCGGTCAGCACGCTGCGCCACAGGTCGCCCTGGTTGCGCAGCTCGCGGGCCAGCTCGGCGAGGCCGGCCTCGGCCGGGTCGCCGACCCCGGCCCGGGTGACGGCGTCGGCCCACGCCCGCAACGACCGGCGCACCACCGCAGCCGAGTACGGCGGCAGCACGCTGGCCAGCTCGTCGAGCCAGCGGCTGATCTCGACCTGTCGGCCGGCGAAGCGCCACGGCACCTGGTCGGCGTCGCCGCGCCGGACGGTGTCGGCCAGCGACCTGCCGAGCCGGTAGGCCAGCCCGACCCGGTGGTTGGTCGCCATCGCCCAGCGCAGCACGTCCACGTTGAGGTCGTCGAGGGCCAGCAGCAGCGCCCCCGCCCCGGCCGACAGGGCGGCCCGGGTGTCCCCGGTGGACGGGGTGCCGCCGCCCGGGGCGACCACGGGCGGCGCGGCGGTGCCGCCGCCGGTCAGCCCGGCGATCTGGGCGAGCGCCACGTCGACCCCGTCCAGGTACATCCGCAGCCGACGCCGGCCGGACATCTCGGTGAGGTTGGTCAGCTTCGCCGGCGGCTGCGCCGGCCGCCCGTCCGTCGACAGGTCGGCCGTCCGCGCGTGGTGGTACGCGTCCGCCAGCCACCAGCCCAGCCGTAGCGCCGTCACGATGCAGGCCCGCTCGTCGCGCAGCAGCCCGTACGCGTCGTCGTACCGGCCGCCGCCCGCCTCGTCGCCGGGCGGCCCGCCGGCCGCGTCGCGCCGGTGCACCGTGGACACCCTCTCGACCTCCCGTGCCGGCGACGCCGGTGGACGTCAGTCGAGGATAGATCAGATTCGTGGCAGCTTGTGGTGAATCAGGGCCTTTGCGGTCCTGGCCGGGCGAGCAGGCCGCGCGGGCGAACCGAGCGGACCGGCTCGGCAGCCGCCCCCTCGGCCCGCAGGATGTGGTTCGCCGCGATGATCCCGGTCGCCGCCGACCGCTCCATCAGCGCGCTCGGGAAGTCGGTCCGGATGCCGTCGCCGGCCAGGTAGAGCCCGTCGGCGCCGGTGCGCACCCCCGGCCGCCACGCGTGACTGCCCGGGGTGAACGCCGGGGCCCGCGCCTCCACCCGGGCGCGCAACTCGCGCACCCGCAGCCGGGCCGCCTCCGGCCAGAGCGCGGCCAGCTCGACCCGCATCCGCTCGGCCAGCTCCTCGGCCGGCACACCCCCGTCGCAGGCGTACGCGTGCAGCTCCACCACCGAGCCGCCGGTGCGCTCCGCCCAGCGGCGCGACTCGTCCTCCAGCCGGTGGTACAGGGTCACCGAGTCCAGCGTGGGCTGCCGGGACACGCCACTGAACACCGCCCGCCCCCCGTCGACGTCCCCGCCGCACCAGTACCGCGCCACCGCGTACGGCGGGCCGGGGGTGCCGAACGCGGGCATGGCCGCCACCAGCTCCGGGGCGGCCCCGGTGAGCACCGGCGAGGCGCCCACCAGCAGGGCCAGCGCCGGCGGGTCGACGGCCAGCACCACGTGCCCGGCCCGGTACGCCGTGCCGTCTGCGGCGGTCACCCGCCACCCGTCCGGGCCCCGGTCCAGCCGGGTCGCGGCGACCCCCGTGACGATCCGTCCGCCGTGCTTCTCCACGTGCCGGGTCAGCGGCTGCCAGATCGCGGTGGCGTAGTCCGCGTCCGGGCTGTCGAAGGTCAACCCCTCAGGGTTGCCGAGCAGGTAGAAGTGGAACTGGGCGATCATCTCGGCGGCCGACATCTCCGCCTCGTGGTTGAAGAACGAGTGGGAGAAGACCTCGAACAGCATCGCCCGGGCCCGGTCCGGCAGCCGCAGCGAGGTGAGCAGGTCGTCGGCGGTGGCACCGTCGAACTCGGCGTACGTGCGCACCGGGTCGTAGGTGAGCAGCGGCAGCGCGGCGTCCCGGTCCATCCCCCGCAGGTCGGCCAGGCGCAGGCTCGGACTGCGCAGCAGCAGGGCGAGCAGGTTCGCGGGTGGGGCCGGCGGCAGCCTCCCGAACTCCTCCGTCGGCCACTCGGCGCTCAGGACCGGGTACCCGGGGACCGGCCTGAGGAACGCCAGCGTCGGGTCGATCCGGCGCAGGATCGACCGCCAGTTGTAGTACTGCCGGAAGAACGCGTGGAAGCCGTGCTCGTTCACCTGGATGCCGTCGGTCAGCGGCTCCGGCCACGCGCCCAACCGGCCACCGAGGGCCGGCGCGGCCTCCAGCACGGTCACCCGCACCCCGCGCTCGGCGAGCACCACCGCCGCCGACATGCCGGCGACCCCGCCGCCGACCACCACGGCCTCGACCGGGCGCGGCACGCGCGAGGCGGCACCGCCGCCAGGGTCCACCACGTGTTCCCGTACGCCGATGAAGCGGCCCATCACCCGCGACAGCGCCATGCGACTCAGTCTGCCCGAGGGGGCGGGGGAGGGTCCCCTTCCGACGCGGGGCGGCCCGCATGGGTCTTCAGTTCACGCCGGGCGGCAGTGCGGCTCGCGGTCGGAGGCGGGCCAGACGTACTCCAGGTCGGGCCCGACATCGTCGAAGAACAGGCGGTAGTGCTCCGGGTCCTTGCGCAGCAGCGAGGAACGGTGGCTGCGGTGCAGGTCGTCGCGGCCCAGCCAGGGAGGAAGCTCCCCGGACTGAGCCAGCACCCCCTGGGTGCGCACGGTGGCGACGCCGCAGGCGGCGGCGAGGTCGGTGGCCAGCGTCGCCGCGCAGGTGTCGGCCCGGCCCGGCTCGCACCACACCGCGCAGACGTCCAGGCCGTAGCGGACCAGCGCCTCCTCGTACCCGGCCCACATCTTCACCGCCGGGTGGTTGCGCCAGCCGTACCCCGGCCGGGTCAGCCCCCGCAGAACCTGGATGGCCTCCACCCGCTGCTTGCCCAGCCGCCTCTGATCCAGCGTCCGGGCGCTGGCCAGGAAGTCCGGGTACGGCAGGAACGTCTGCATGCCGCTGCTCTACCCGTCCCGGGCCGCGACATTCGTTCATGATCGTGTGGGGCTGCGCGGTAACCCGCCGGCTGACTACGATTCGGCACATGGCGGAGCCCCTGCGTGACCGCGCGCGTCGCGCGACCGGGTGGCGGCTGCGGATGAACGGGGAGAACCGCCCGCACTACGTCGTCTGCGGGTCGGACCCGCTGGCGTACTGGGTGGTGCGGGCGCTGCTCGCCACCGAGCTGGACACCGGCCGGCTCCGGATCACCCTCGTGGTGCCCGAGCGACGCCGCTCCGAGGGCCCCGACGGCCGGGACGTCGACGGCATCCAGGTCGTCCGGGCGGACCGGCTCGACGAGGCGACGTTCCGCCGGGCCGGGCTGGCCGGCGCGGACGGGCTGGCCCTGCTGCACCAGGACGACGTCGGCAACATGCACGCCGCGCTCTGCGCCCAGGAGGTGGAGCCCCGGCTGCGGCTGGTGGTGCGGATGTTCAACACCAGCCTGGCCAACGGGGTGCGGCAGCTCTTCCCCGACTCGGCGGTGCTCTCCGACGCGTCGATGGCCGCCCCCGCGTTCGTGGCCGCCGCGCTCGGCGAGGTCGCCCCGACCCACTTCCGACACGGCGGGCGCACCCTCTACGTGGCCCGCCGCGCCGACGTCCGCCCGCAGGACGTGGTGTGCGGGGTGGCCGACACCGGCGACCCCGCCCGGGCCCGGGTGCTGCCCGCCGACGAGGCGACCGCCGACGTGGTGCTCGCCGAGGCGACCGGCCAGCCGCCCGGCACCGAGCTGGCCGCCCGCCGGCTGGTCCGCGCCCGACGCCGCCGCCAGCCGGTCGCGGTGCTGCTCCGCGCGGTCCGCAGCTTCGCCACCCGCAAGATCGGCATCGCGGTGCTGGTGCTGCTCGCGGTCATCGCCGCGCTGGGCTGGCTCAACTCCCGCGCGGCCGGGGTCAGCTGGGCCGACGCGCTCTACCTCACCCTGGTCACCACGCTCACCGGCGAGGACCCGGACGTCGCGAAGCCCGTCGCCGCGCAGGTCATGCAGGTGGTGCTCAACCTGGCCGGGCTCGCGCTGATCCCGCTGATCACCGCCGTGGTGGTCGACGGGATCGTCAACGCCCGGCTGGCCCTGCACGCCGGGCGGAACCAGCCCCACCGGTCCGGGCACGTCGTGGTCGTCGGGCTGGGCAACATCGGCACCCGGGTGATGGCCCAGCTGAACGACTTCGGCATCGAGGTGGTGGCCATCGACCGGACCCCGGACGCGCGGGGCGCCTCGTTGGCCCACCGGCTCGGGGTGCCCGTGTTGATCGGCGACGCGGCGCGGGAGGAGACGCTGCGGTCCGCCTCCGTGGAGACCTGCCAGGCCCTCGTCGTGGCCTCCACCGACGACGGGGTCAACCTGCGGGCAGCGCTGAACGGCCGAGGGCTCAACCCGGACCTGAGGGTGGTGCTGCGGCTGTTCGACGGCGACTTCGCCGAGCGCATCCAGAAGGCGTTCGGGATCGGCATCTCGCGCAGCGTGTCGTACCTGGCCGCGCCCTCGTTCGCCGCCGCCCTGCTGGACCGGGCGGTGATCGCCACCATCCCGGTGGGCCGGCACGCGCTGCTGGTCACCGAGGTGCCGGTGGCCGCCGGGTCGCCGCTGGACGGCCGCCCGCTCTCCGCCGTGGCCCACCCCGGCGAAGTACGCCTGCTCGCGCACGCCCGCGCCGGGCTGAAGGCGGACTGGGCGGCCGATCCCCGGCTGGTGATCACCGCCGGCGACCGGCTGACCGTGGTGGCCCGCCGGGCCGGGCTGACCGCCCTGCTCCGCGAGACCACCCCGCCCCCGCCGGACGACCCGCCGGCCGCCCCGGGCGGCCCGCCTGTGCCCCGGTCCGGTGGGGACTGACCAGCCGTCCCGGCCGGCCCGTCCCGGCCGTCAGTGGCGCAGGGCGTACCAGGCGCCGCCGAGGGCGAGCACGCCGAACCCGGCGAGGACGCTGGTCAGGGGCAGGCTGACCGCGAGCACCACGCAGCCGACCAGCCCCAGCGCGGCGAGCAGTTGCACGGGCAGCCGCCGGGCCCGATCCCGGCCCAGGGTGAGCGCCGAGGCGTTGGCGATCGCGTAGTACACCAGCACCGTGGCGCTGGAGAAGCCGATCGCCCCATGCACGTCGCCCACGGAGACGACCAGGATCACCACGGCGGCCACCGCCAGCTCCGCCCGGTGCGGCACCCGGTGCGCGGGGTGCACGGCGGCCAGGCCGGGCGGGACGTCCCGGCGGCGGGCCATCGCCAGCAGCGTCCGGCCCACCCCGGCGAGCAGGGAGAGCAGCACGCCGGTCACCGCGACGGTCGCCCCGGCCCGGACCGCCCAGGCCAGGCCGGGCAGCCCGGCGGCGGTCACCACGTCGACCAGGGGCGCGGCGGAGGCGGCCAGCCGGTCGGGGCCGAGCACGCCGAGCGCCACCACCGCCAGCACCAGGTAGATCGCCAGCACCACGCCGAGCGCCAGCGGCACCGCCCGGGGGATGGTCAGCCCCGGGTCGCGCACCTCCTCGCCGAGGGTGGCGATCCGGGCGTACCCGGCGAAGGCGAAGAACAGCAGCCCGGCGGCGGCCAGCACGCCGTGCACGCCGAAGCTGCCGGGACCACCGGGGCCGCCGATCCGGTCCGGGGCGAAGCCGCCGCCGAGCAGGCCGGTCGCCGCGACCAGGGCCAGCACGGCGAGCACGACGCCGACCAGGACCTTCGTGGCCGTCGCGGTCTTCCCGATGCCGCGCAGGTTCACCGCGGTAACCGCGACCACGGCGGCGGCGGCGACGAGCCGGGCCTGCCCCGGCCAGAGGTACGCCCCGATGGTCAGCGCCATCGCCGCGCAGCTCGCGGTCTTGCCGACCACGAATCCCCAGCCGGCCAGGAAGCCGGCGAACGGGCCGAGCCGCTCCCGCCCGTAGACGTACGTGCCGCCGGACTCGGGGTAGCGGGCCGCCAGCCGGGCCGAGCTGGTCGCGTTGCAGAACGCCACGAACCCGGCGATGGCCAGCGCCACCAGCAGGCCGGCGCCGCCGGCCGTCGCCGCGGCCGGGGCGAAGACCACGAAGACGCCCGCGCCGAGCATCGACCCCAACCCGATGACCACCGCATCGCGTACGCCCAGCCGCCGCGCCAGCCGCTCCACGCCCCGGAGCCTAGGGGGCCGAGGTGAACAGCGCGGGCCGGTTCCAGGCGCCCAGTCGTCCGGGCAGCGGCACGTCGTCCCACGGCACCCGGCGCAGCAGCCGGTCGAGGAGCAGCCCGAGCAGCAGCCCGGCGACCGAGTCGGTCAGCCAGTGCCAGCCCAGGTACGTGGTGGTGCAGAGCACGACCACCGGCGGCACCGCTCGGACGACGGCGACCAGCGACGGCGGGACGGTCCGGCCGAAGGTGGCCAGCAGCGGCGCCAGCAACAGGGCGATGACGCCGTACCAGACGATCGCGTTGGCGACGTGCCCCGACGGGTAGGACTGGGCGAACCGCACCGGCAGGTCGTGCTGGAACAGTGGCAGGGTCGCCTCGGCGGGCAGGAAGGGCTCCTTGACGCTGGCGCTCGGGGCGGGCCGCGCGGTCCACACCTTCAGGGGACCGATGGTGAGGTACGTGAGCACGAAGGCGAGCACCGGCGGCAGCACCGGCCGCACCGACCGCACCCGGACGGCCAGCAGCACCCCCATGCCCAGCGCGATCAGGGTCAGCGGGCTGCCCTGGCCCAGGTAGTTGAACACGACCGCGACCCAGTACGCCGCCGTGGGCCGGTGCGCCTCGGCCCAGTCGGCCACCGCCCGGTCGACGCCGAACAGCCGGTCGGCGGCGAGCACCGCCGTCAGGCCGACCAGGGCGGCGACCAGCAGCGCGTCCCACCACCAGCCCGCCGGCCGTACGGGCCTGAGCTGGACATTCCGCCGTACCGTCTGGGTTTCCCGCACGCGACCACGCTACCGGCCCGCCGCCCGGCGGCTGTGGGGCGAGCCACGAAGGGAGGCGCTCGGCCGGGTTACCCTGCATGCTTGTCAGCGTGCGGATCACCTCTGCCCTTGTGGACCCGGCGTTGCTCGACCTCCCCTGGTCGACCCCGCTGGAGGAGTGGCCTGCCGAGCACCTGGTGGCGCTGCCGCAGGGCATCTCTCGGCACATCGTCCGGTTCGTCCGGTTCGGCGGGTACGTCTACGCCGTCAAGGAGACCGGCGAGCGGGTCGCCGAGAGGGAGTACGACCTGCTCCGGGCGCTGGAACGGATCGACTTCCCGTCGGTCGAGGCGGTGGCCATCGTCGCCGACCGGCAGACCGACGCCGGGGAGCCGCTGGACCCGGTGCTGATCACCCGGCACCTCCAGTTCTCGCTGCCGTACCGGGCGTTGTTCTCGCACACCCTGCGCCCGGAGACGATGGGCCGGTTGCTCGACGCGCTGGCCGCCCTGATCGTCAGGATGCACCTGACCGGCTTCTTCTGGGGCGACTGCTCGCTGTCCAACACCCTGTTCCGCAGGGACGCCGGCGCGTTCGCCGCCTACCTCGTCGACGCCGAGACCGGAGCGCTGCACAACACCCTGTCCAACGGCCAGCGGGGCGAGGACCTGGAGATCGCCCAGGTCAACATCTTCGGCGAGGCGCTCGACCTCCAGGCCGCCGGGCTGCTGCACGAGTCCATCGACCCCGAGGTGGTCTGCGAGGAGGTCGTGCAGCGCTACGAGCGGCTCTGGCACGAGATCACCTACGAGCAGCAGATCGAGCGGGAGGCCCGGCACGACATCGAGGGCCGGATCCGCCGCCTCAACGAGTTGGGCTTCGACGTGGCCGAGGTGGCCCTGTCCACCATCGCCGACGGGCGGTACCTGATCCGGCCGAAGGTGGTCGACGCGGGCTACCACACCCGCCGGCTGCTGCGGCTGACCGGCCTGGACGCCGAGGAGAACCAGGCCCGCAAGCTCCTCAACGACCTGGACGCGTACCGGGCGGAGAGCGACCTGACCGACGAGCAGCAGGCCGCCCACCGTTGGCTGACCGAGGTGTTCGAGCCGGTGGTCCGGGCGGTGCCGGCGAACCTGCGGCGCAAGCTGGAGCCGCAGGAGCTGTTCGCGCAGATCATCGAGCACAAGTGGCTGCTGTCCGAGCGGGCCGGCCGGGACGTCGGCATGGGCCCGGCGGTGCAGTCGTTCCTGTCCGACGTGCTGGTGCACCGCCCGGACGAGCAGGCCGTCCTCGGCGTCGAGGTCGATGCCCTCGGTGCCGGTGCCGGTGCCGGTGTCGGTGCCGGTGCCAGGGTCGGGGTCGGGGTCGAGGTCGACACGCTCGGGGTCGAGGACGACACGCTCGGCTGACCGACCGGCGGCTGTCGGGGGCGCCTGCCGCGGGTGGGCACCGCGCCGGGCGGGCAATGCCTCCGGTCGGCCCTTTGGAGCTGATGTCGTTGATGGATCAGCCTGCTCGGGCACCATCACCCCCGCCGCCGCCCGCTCATCAAGGGCGTGAGGCCGCTGCCCGCGCCCTGATGTCGTGAACGACTCAGCTCCAAAGGGTGCGCGGTGCCCCTGCTCGACCGGCGGTCTCGCGCCGGCCGGCCCTAGCTCCGTGGGGTGGTGTTGAGCCGGGTCACTCCACCCAGGAGCCGCCGCGCATCACCCGGACCACGTTCAGGTCGTCGTCGAGGACGACCAGGTCGGCGCGGAGGCCGACCTGGAGCGCGCCGACCCGGTCGCCGAGGCCGATGGCCCGGGCCGGGGTGGTGGCCACCATCCGGCAGGCGTCCGCCATCGGGATGCCGGCGTGCACGGCGTGCCGCAGGGCCGCGTCCATGGTGAGGGTGCTGCCGGCGATCGCGCCGTCCCGGCTCAGCCGGGCCACCCCGTCGGCCACGGTGACGGCCTGGCCGCCCAGCTCGTACTCGCCGTCGGGCATGCCGGCGGCGGCCATCGCGTCGGTGATCAGGGCGGCCCGCTCAGGGCCGGCCGTCGAGGTGGCGAAGGCGAGCATCCCGTCGTGCAGGTGTACCCCGTCGGCGACCAGCTCGCAGACCACGTTCGGGGCGTCGAGCAGGGCCACCACCGGGCCCGGCTCGCGGTGGTGCACCGGGCGCATGCCGTTGAACAGGTGAGTGCCGACGCTCGCGCCGGCCGCCACCGCGGCCCGGGTCTGGTCGTACGTGGCGTCGGTGTGGCCGACCGCGGCGACCACCCGGTGGGCGGTGAGCAGCTTGATCGCCTCCAGCGCGCCGTCCCGCTCGGGGGCCAGGGTGACCATCCGGACCGCGCCGCCGCCCAGCTCGACCAGTGCGGCCAGCTCCTCGGTGGACGGGTCGCGCAGGAACTCCGGGTTCTGCGCGCCGCACCGGGCCGAGGAGAGGTACGGCCCCTCGAAGTGGACGCCGGCCAGCACCCCCTCGTCGACGAGCGGCCGGAACGCGGCGGTGGCGTCCCGCATCAGCTCGTACGGTGAGCTGACCAGGCTGGCCAGCAGCGTGGTGGTGCCGTGTCCCAGATGGAAGGCCGCCGCCTGCCGGGCGGAGTCGGCGTCGCCGGTGGTGAACGTGTGCCCGCCCCCGCCGTGGGTGTGCATGTCCACGAAGCCCGGCACGATCCAGTGCCCGTCGCGCGCGGACGGATACTCGGCGACGGCGGTGATCCGGTCGCCGTCCAGCTCCACGCAGCCCTGCCGGACCACGCCGGTCGGGGTCACCACCTTGCCGTTCACCCGAAGCGCCATCACTTCTCCAGATTGTCGAGGGCGAGCAGGGCGGCGCCGAGGCAGCCGGCCTCGTCGCCGAGGGCCGCCGCGACGAGACGCGGCTCCCGGTGGAAGGTCATCCGCTCGTGCAGCGCCGCGCGCAGCGGGTCGAACAGGAGGGGCCCGGCCTGGGCCAGGCCGCCGCCCACCACGACGGTCTCCACGTCGAACAGGGACTGGCCGGTGGCCAGGCCGTCGGCCAGCGCCTCGACGGCCTCCGCCCAGACCCGGGTCGCCGCCGGCTCGCCGGCGGCGGCCCGGTCGGCCACCTCGGCGGCGGTCGCGGTGACGCCGGCCAGCTCGGCGTACCGGCGGGCGATCGCCGAGGCCGAGGCGACCGCCTCCAGGCAGCCGCGCCGGCCGCAGCCGCAGCGCGGGCCGCCGGGACGGACCAGGATGTGGCCGATCTCCCCGGCGGCGCCGTGCGCGCCGGTGGCGGCCGACCCGTCGACCACGTGGGCGGCGGCGATGCCGGTGCCGATCGCCACGAACAGCACATGCCCGGTGCCCCGGCCCGCGCCGAGCCGGGCCTCGGCCAGGCCACCGGCGCGCACGTCGTGGCCGAGCGCCGTGGGCAGCCCGAGCCTCGCCTCCGCCAGGTCCCGCAGCGGTACGTCCCGGAAGCCGACGTTCGCCGACCACACCGCCACCCCGGCGGCCTCGTCGACGACGCCGGGGACGGCGACGCCGAGCGCGACCGGCTCGAACCCGTCGGCCCGAGCCTTGCCGGCGAGCCCCTCGGCGATGTCCAGGATGGTGTCGACCACCGCGTCGGGGCCCCGGCCCGCGTCGGTGGGGTGGCGCTCGGCGCGCACGGTGCCGCCGTTCGGGCCGACCAGGGCGCACTTCATCCCCGTGCCGCCCACGTCCAGCGCGACGACGACGTCGGCTGGGCTCACGTGAGCACCACGGAGCGGCTCAGGTGCCGGGGCGCGTCCGGGTCGAGTCCGCGGCTGGTGGCCAGGGCGACGGCGAATCGTTGGGCGAGGATCAGGTCGGCCATCGGGTCGACCGGGGTGCGTCCGGCCGCCCAGCTCGTGAGCACGGTGTGGCAGCCGTGGGTGCGGCTGTGCACGAAGGCGGCCCCGGTGGCGGCGACGTCCTCGGCCAGCCCCTCGGGGATGTCGCCGAACGCCCAAACCAGCCGGCCCGGGGCGGCGATCGAGATCGGGCCGTGCCGGTAGTCCATGGCCGGGTACGCCTCGGCCCAGAAGGTGGCCGTCTCGCGGCACTTCAGCGCGGCCTCCTGGGCCAGGCCGACCGTCCAGCCGCGGCCGAGGAAGGTGACCTGCTCGATCCGGGCCGGGTCGATCGGCAGCGGGGCCCGGACGGTGACCTCGGCGTCGGCGGAGAGCGCGGAGAGGTTCTCGCCGAGGTGGGCGCGGAGCAGGGCCAGCGCGGTGGTCGCGAACCGGGTCTGCACGACCGAGCGCTCGTCGGCGAACGGCATGGTGACGGCGGCGGAGGCGAACTCGACGGCCGGGGAGCCGGGGTCGCCGACGATGACGGTGGTGGGGAGTTGGCCGCGCAGCGCGGCGAGCAACTCCAGCACCTCCGTGGTGGTGCCGGACCGGGTGATGGCGATCAGCCGGTCGTAGCGGCGGCCGGCCGGGAACTCGGACGCCTGGAAGGCATCGGTCTCGCCGTGGCCGGCGGCCTCGCGCAGCCCGGCGTACGCCATCGCCATGAACCACGACGTGCCGCAGCCGACGACGGCGACCCGCTCCCCGGGGCGCGGCAGGTGCTCGGCGACCGTGGGGGTCAGCAGCGCTGCCTCCCGCCAACAGTCGGGCTGACTCGCGATCTCCGCGTGGACGAACGCCATGAGAACTCCTCGCCGGGAGGCCGTGCGCAATACGGCGCAATATGGCCGTCTTTCGCGCGTCATTCTGCGCGAGACATCGCGACCCTGGCAACCGGCTGCCCGATCGCGCAGAGCGGAGTTTTGCGCCTACGTAGTTTCGCGCACTACTGTGCACGCAATCAATCACCCTTCGTGCAGAGTCAGTGGAGGCCCCCGCAGTGGACCGGTATGCCCGATGGAACGCGCTGCTGGAGATGCTCACTGACAACGGCCGGGTGAGCGTCGAGGACGCCGCAGGGCGGCTGGACGTCTCCCAGGCCACCATCCGGCGTGACTTCGACCAGCTCGCCCAGCAGCAGATGATCACCCGGACCCGGGGTGGCGCGGTGGCCAACGGCGTCTCCTACGACCTGCCGTTGCGCTACAAGACCGCCAAGCACTCGGCCGAGAAGCAGCGGATCGGCGCCGCCGCCGCCGCGCTGGTCACCCCGGGCACCGTGGTCGGCCTCAACGGCGGCACCACCAGCACGGAGGTGGCCCGGGCGCTGGCCGTCCGGCCGGATCTGAACACCAACGCCGAGGGCGCCCAGCTCACCGTGGTCACCAACGCGCTCAACATCGCCAACGAGCTGCTGGTCCGGTCCCGGATGAAGGTGGTGGTGGCCGGCGGGGTGGTCCGGCCCAAGTCGTTCGAGCTGGTCGGCCCGCTGGGCGGGGCGCTGCTGCGCGAGGTCACCCTGGACGTGGCCCTGCTCGGTGTGGACGCGATCGACCCGCAGCTCGGCGCCGCAGCCCACCACGAGGGCGAGGCGGCGATGAACAACCTGATGGTGGCCCGGGCGAAGCGGGTGGTGATCATCGCGGACTCGTCCAAGCTGGGCGGTCACGCGTTCGCCCGGATCTGCCCGGTCGACCGGGTGGAGACGCTGGTGACCGACTCCGGCGCGGATCCCGGGGTGGTCGACGCGTTCCGGGCGGCAGGCGTGCACGTGGTCTGCGCCTGATCGGCCGACACGCCGACCCACATACCGGGTATTGCCGGCCGGTGCATACCGCGTATGGTGTGCGTCGTCACTGCAGCTATCGGGGGAGGCGCAGCTTTGCCGGCTGTCCTGGAAATAGAAGGTCTACGCAAGACGTACAAGAGCCGACGCCGGGGCGTGCGACATGCCCTGGACGGCTTCGACATGATGGTCGAGCAGGGCCAGGTGCACGGGTTCCTCGGCCCCAACGGGTCGGGGAAGACCACCACCCTGCGTACCCTGCTGGGCCTGATCCGGCCCAACGGCGGCCGGATGGCGATCCTCGGCCAGGAGGTGCCGGCCGCGCTACCCGCCGTGGCCGGTCAGGTCGGCGCGATCGTGGAGAGCCCGCAGTTCTTCCCGCACTTCACCGCCCGCGACACGCTGTCGCTGCTCGCCGGGGCCGGCGAGGTGCCGCAGAACCGGGTCGACGAGGTGCTGGAGCTGGTCGGCCTGCGGGACCGGGCCGGCGAGCGGGTCAAGACGTACTCGCTGGGCATGAAGCAGCGGCTCGCGGTCGCCTCGGCCCTGCTCAAGAACCCGAAGCTGCTCATCCTGGACGAGCCGGCCAACGGCCTCGACCCGGGCGGCATCCGGGAGATGCGCAGCCTGACCCGTGACCTCGCCGCCTCCGGGATGACCGTGCTGCTCTCCAGCCACATCCTCGGCGAGATCCAGCTCATCTGCGACTCGGTCACCATCATCTCGCTCGGCCGGCGGGTCGCGTTCGGCCCGGTCGACGAGGTGCTCGCCGAGCACTCCGGCGGCGCGGTGCGGGTCCGCCTGGAGGCGGCCACCGACCTGCCGAGGGCGGCGGACGCGCTGACCCGGGCGGGCGTGGCGGTGACCGCCCAGCCCGACCACCTGATGCTCGCCGGGGTCGACAAGCCGGCCATGGTGAGCCGGCTGCTCGCCGAGCAGGGCCTCTACGTCAGCGAGTTGGCGCCCGTCACGGTCGACCTGGAGAGCGTCTTCCTGGAGCTGACCGCGACCGCCCCCGTGCCGGGGCAGCACCGCCAGGTCGACGAGTCCACGAAGGTCGGTGGCGCGGGCCAGCCCGGCGTCGCCGGAGGAGGTTGGGGCGCATGAGCCTCTATCGCACTGAGCTGCGCCGGCTGGGCAAGCGGCGCTTCACCCGCTGGGCGGCGCTGCTCGGCCTGCTGGTCCTCGGGGCGGTGCTCGTCGGGGTCTTCTTCACCAACCAGAAGATCGGTCCCGACCAGCAGGCCGCCGCGCAGCGCCAGGCCGAGCAGCAGTACCAGGAGCAGGCGCGCTGGGCTGAGCAGGAACGGGCGGCCTGCGAGCGGGCCAAGGCGTCCGGTGAGGACCAGTCGGAGGGCCGGTACCCGCCGGACTGCGCGATGATCGAGGGGCCGCCGCGGGAGAGCATCCAGGCGGAGTGGTTCCTGCCGTCGACGTTCGACTTCAAGTCGAGCTTCGAGGGGACCATCGTCACGTTCACCGCGATCCTGGCGGTGATCGGATTCGTGGTCGGCGCCTCCTTCGTCGGCGCCGAGTGGAGCTCCGGCGGGATGATGAACCTGCTGCTCTGGCGGCCCCGGCGGCTCACCGTGCTGATGACCAAGCTGGCGGCGCTGCTGACCGGGCTGGTCGCCCTGACCGTGGCCGCCGCGGTGGTCTGGACCGCCGGGTTCTGGCTCGTCGGTTCGCTGCGCGGCAGCACCGCGAAGATGACCTCCGGGGTGTGGCAGTCGTTCGCGCTGACCGGGCTGCGCGGGCTGGTGCTGATCGTGGTCGCGGCGACCATCGGGTTCGCGCTCGCCTCGCTCGGCCGGCACACCGCGATGGCCCTCGGCGGGGCGATCGGGCTCACCGTGGTCGGCCAGTTCGGCGTCGGCATCCTGTTGGCGATGGCCGGGACCCGGTTCATCGAGGCGTGGCTGCTGCCGACGTACGCGATGGCCTGGTTGCAGAAGAAGGTGACCCTGGAGGACTACCAGGCCTGCAACGCCACCTACTACGGGGAGTGCAAGCCGGACACCCTCGACCTGACCTGGCAGCACGCCTCGGTCCTGCTCACAGTCGGGCTGGTGGCCGCCCTCGGCGCGGCGCTGGTCACCATGCGTCGCCGCGACATCGCCTGACCTGCGGCGCGTCCGGCACACCGGCCGGCCCGGGCCGCACCGCTCGTCCGATGCGGCCCGGGTCGGCCCTGGTTAGGCTGGGGGTCCCGCCGGTCGGCACGCCGCTGCCGGCCCCTCGCCCGCCCGCGTGAGGAGCGCCATGCCGCCTGCCGACGCCTCCCCGGCCGCCACCGACCGGCCCGAGCCGTCGGGCGCCAACGTCCGGAAGGGCACCGGCGTCCGGGAGGGCGTGACCGTTCCCCCGCCTCGCTCCGCGCCCGAGTCGACCACCCCGGCTACCCCGGGGTCCCCGCTGCCCGGCGGGCCGGCCGGCCCCGCGGCTCCGGGCCCTGCGATTCCCGGCCCCGCGACCCCCGGCCACGACACCTCGGGCCGCGACGCCCCCGGTCACGACGCCCCCGAACCGGTGACCGTAGCCCTGGCGGAGTCCGCCGACGGGGCCGACGACGCGGATACGGCCGGCCCGGTCGCGGCCACCACCGCCGCCGGCCTGGCCGAGCGGGAGCTGCGCATCCTCGCCTTCGAGCAGCAGTGGTGGCGGCACGCCGGAGCCAAGGAACAGGCGATCCGGGACGCCTTCGGCGTCTCCGCGACGCGCTACTACCAGCTGCTCAACGGGCTGCTGGACAACCCGGCCGCGTTGGCCGCCGAGCCGCTGCTGGTCGGCCGGCTGCGCCGGCTGCGCTCCTCGCGGGCCCGCAACCGGCGGCGCTGACCGCATCCGTGCCGCCGGTGACCGGCCCGTATCGCGCTGTCGCGGCGACAGGGCATCGCTCGCGCTTTGCCCCCGGGCATTCCTACGGCCCGCCCCCGGGCCTGTCCTACGCCGCCCCGCCCCCGGGCAGGTCCCGCGCCCCGTCCCGGGCATGTCCCGCGCGACGCGGGGTAGCCGGGCCGGTGACGGAGGGAGCGCAGCGATGGCGGCGGTAGACGGGGGCACACCGCGTGGCGGCGCCCGGCCCGATGTGGCGGCGACGACACAGACGGCGTCCGCGCCGGGGACCAGGGCCGGGTCGGCCGGCCCGATGATGCGGGTACGGTCGGCGTCCGCCCCGGCGCCCGGCCGGGCGGTCAACGAGGATCTGGTCTTCCGGTTCGGCCCGCTGGTCGGGGTGCTGGACGGCGCGACCGTGCCGGACGGCTTCGACACCGGCTGCCGGCACGGGCCCGCCTGGTACGTCCGGCACCTCGCCGCCCGGATCGGGCTGGCAGTCGCGGCCCGACCGGCGGCCACGCTGATGAGCAGCCTCGCGGCGGCGATCCTCGCGGTCCGGGCGGATCACGGCGGCGGGTGCGACCTGGACCACCCCGGCACGCCCTCGTCCACGGTCTGCCTGCTCCGGGAGAGCGGCGGCGAGGTGGACTGGCTGGTGCTCTGCGACAGCCCGCTGGTGCTCGACGTCGGCGACCGGGTCGACGTGGTCGGCGACGACCGGCTGGAGACCGCGATGGCCGACCTGCGCCGGATGGTGGACACCCTGTCCGCCGACGGCGACCGGGCCGCCTGGTTCCGGCGGGCCGTCGGACTGCAACGGGGCCGGATGAACCGCACGCACGGCTACTGGGTCGCCGCCGCCGACCCCGACGCCGCGTACCACGCGGTCACCGGCACGGCCTCGCTGCACGGGCCCCACGCGGTACGCCGGGCGGTCCTGCTCACCGACGGTGCCTCCAGCGCGGTCGAGCAGTTCGGGCTGTTCGACTGGGCAGGGCTGGTGGACCTGGTGACCGCCGAGGGGCCGGGCGCGCTGATCGACCGGGTCCGGTCCGCGGAGCGCGACCTGCCGGAGCGGCTGCGCCGGCACAAGCGCACCGACGACGCCTCGGTCGTCCTCTGCGAGTTCGGTTAGGTGTGACGCCGGTCGCAGCCACGGTCCGACCGGCTCATACCCGCCGTCGCGGCGGTGGCGCCGGCCGGAAGGGTGGACTCGGACGGGCTCCGGCCGGCAGACTGCGGCACGTGGCAGGTGTGGTCCGGTTGGAGCCGGTGGACGAGCGGAACCTGGAGCCGTTGCTCTCGGTGGCGGTCGCCGAGGCCGAGCCGGACGACGTGATGCCCCCGGTCGACGCGCCGGCCGGCTGGTCGCATGCACGCCGGGAGGCGTTCCGCGACTACTACCGCACGGGCTTCGCGGGGTTCGACGGCCCGGCCCGCACCCGGATGTACGCCGTCCTCGTGGGCGGCGAGGTGATGGGGATGATCCGGATGACCCGCTGCCCGGCGCCCGGCACGGTCGAGACCGGCCTCTGGCTCGGCCGGTCCGCCCGGGGGCAGGGCGTGGGCGTCGCCGCCCTGCGCGAGTTGCTCAACCTCGCGGCGGCGGCCGGGATGCGTACCGTCGTGGCGAAGACCACCCGGAAGAACGCCGGGGCACTCTCGGTGCTGGGCAGGTGCGGCGCTGCCCTGGTCGAGGACGGCGACACGGTGCGCGCCGAGATCTCCCTCGACGCCACCCCGCCCGCCCTCTGATCCGCCCGCCCCGCAGGACCTGCGGATCTCCGGGGTCGCGGAGGGTCACCGCCGTCCGCCGACCAGGTCGCCTGGCCGGCGGTCGGCATCGGTCAGCGCGCCGCCCGGGCCTCCGCGTACGCCGCCAGCCAGGCGACCTGGTCGGGGTCCAGGGACGGGCGGACCCGCCGTCGCGCGGACTCGACGTGCCCGGCGGTGACCGTCGACGCGGTCAGCGACTCCCGCATCGCGGCGAGCGCGGCCTCCCGGACCAGCGCCGCGCAGTCGGCCGCCGAGAAGCCGTCCAGCCCGTCGGCGAGCGCGGCGAGGTCGACGTCGTCAGCCAGCGGGACGTTGCGGGCGGCGGCGCGCAGGATCTCCGCCCGGCCCGCCCCGTCGGGCGGGGGCACGTACACCAGCCGCTCCAGCCGTCCGGGTCGCAGCAGGGCCGGGTCCACCAGGTCGGGGCGGTTGGTCGCGCCGACCACCACCACGTTGCGCAGCGACTCCACCCCGTCCATCTCGGTGAGCAGGGCGGCGACCACCCGGTCGGTGGTGCCCCCGTCGCTGGCCTGCCCGCGCACCGGGGCGAGCGCGTCCACCTCGTCGAGGAACACCAGCGTCGGGGCCGCCTCCCGGGCCCGGCGGAACAGCTCCCGGACCGCCCGCTCGCTCTCGCCGACCCACTTCGACAGCAGCTCCGCGCCCTTCACCGAGAGGACGTTTGCCCGGCCCGACCCGGCCAGCGCCGTGACCAGGTACGTCTTGCCGCAGCCGGGCGGCCCGTAGAGCAGCACCCCGCGCGGCGGCTGCACCCCGAGCCGGGCGAAGGTGTCCGGGTAGGTCAGCGGCCAGAGCACCGACTCGGTCAGCGTCTCCTTGACCTCGACCATGTCCCCCACGTCGTCGAGGGTGACGTCGGCCAGCTCCAGGGTGGACCCGGCCATCGTGGTCGGCCGGACCACCTCCAGGGCGGCGGTGAAGTCGGTCATCGCCACCGTCGGCGTCTCGGCCGACTTCTGCCGCAGCGCCGCCCGTACCCCGGCCTCCCGGACGAGTGCGGCCAGGTCGGCGGCGACGAATCCCGGGGTACGCCCGGCGACCTCGTCGAGCCGGACGTCCCCGGCCAGCGGCACCTGCCGGGTCAGCACGGTGAGTTGCTCCCGGCGCAGTGCCTGGTCGGGCAGGGGCACGGTGATTCGCAGCGAGAGCAGGTCCGGCGCGCGCAGTGCGGGGTCGACCGCCTCGGGGCGGCTGGTCGTGCAGACCACCGCCGTCCCAGCCCGGACGGTCTCGGCGAGCAGCTGCCGGAAGACGGTGGACAGCGGGCCGGGGTTCTCGGCCGGGGCGAGCGCCTCGACGTCGGTGACCAGCAGCACGGCCGGGGCGTTCCCGCGTACCTCGTCGGCGGTGGCGCGCAGCCGACGCGCCGCCGCGTCGTTGGTGAGCGCCGCCAGCTCGGGGGCCCAGAGCGGGCGGACGGTCGCGCCCACCCGGGCGGCGACGGCCCGGACCAGCGCGGACTTGCCCGACCCGGCCGGCCCGGCGATCAGTACCCCGAGCGACACGGTGGTGCTCAGCCGGCCCAGCACCTCCCGGTGGTGGAACCCGAGGTCGA
The DNA here is from genome assembly GCF_045040215.1 of Micromonospora sp. NBC_01412. NCBI lineage: Bacteria > Bacillati > Actinomycetota > Actinomycetes > Micromonosporales > Micromonosporaceae > Micromonospora > Micromonospora sp. NBC_01412. The sequence continues at coordinate 2,527,249 of NZ_CP109528.1, read as the reverse complement.
GCAGCTCGGTCAACTCCTCGGCCTGGGCCCGCAGCCCGGGCAACTCGTCCACGCCGGGCGCGTCCTCGACCCCGCCCGCGTCGTCGGCCCGGTCGGCCGGCTCGTCGTTCCCGGCGGCCCGGTCGGCCGAGGCGTCCCCACCTGCGGCCCGGTCGGCCGCACCGTCCGGCCCGGTGTCGGGTCCGCGCGCCGCGCCGCCGGGCCTGGCCGCGCCGGTCCGGCCGCCGGTCCGGGTGGTCTGGCCGTGCTCCCAGCCGACCACCGTGTCCATGGTGACCAGCGCCCCGAAGTCCGGCTCGGCGGCGGTCACGGTGAGCAGGGTGCTGGTCCAGGCGTACCCGACGGTGTTGGAGAGGCTGCGCCGGGCGGCCTCGACGAGGGTGCGCACGGAGGCGTCCGGCAACACGTCCTGGGGCAGCAGGGAGACGTCGTCCCCGGCGGTCACCACCTTGCCGAGCAGGGCGAGCCGCAGCATCTCCGGGGAGACGGCGGCGACCACCTGGACCGGCCCGGCCAGGGTCACCCGGCCGGCGGGGACCACCGGCGCCCGGCTCACCGTCACCTGCCCGCCGTCGCGGATGCCGAGGTTGCCCAGCAGCAGATCGTCGGCGTAGAGCAGGACGGTGCTCGCGGCCGGCCCGGCCGGGGCGACGATGCCGGCGGTCACCCGCCGCCCGGCCAGCCGGACCGGGTCGCCGGGCCGCAGCGCCAGTGCGGTCAGCACCTCCGGGTGCAGCCGGACGACGCCGCGCCGGGCGTCCAGCGCGGCGGGGCGCAGGCTGGCGGTGAGGGTCAGGTCGGGTGCGGCCACCGCCCGAGGGTAGCCGCCGGGGAAAGGAAGACCCGCACAAGCGCCTCGATGCCGGATCGGGACGCCCCACGTCGTCGCCCGTCGGTGTCGCCCCACGTCGTCGCCCGTCGGCGTTGCCCGGCGGTGTCGCCTGTCGGCGTCGGCCGGTGGGGCGGGCGGTGGGTCAGGGCGGGGGTCAGGGGCGGTCGCCGGGGTCGCTGGGGTCGCCGAGCAGGGACGGGTCGCGCCGGATCAGCTCCGCCAGCCGGGCCGACGGGTCCGCCGTGAGCCGGTCCGGTCCGGGCGTCCACGCCGGCACGGTTTTGACCGACAGCGGCCAGACCGGCGGCGGTACGGTGGCCGCCTCCGCGCCGACCGTCACCCGCCCGCCCGACCAGCCGACCCGCAGCGGGTACGCCTGCCCGTCGTGCTCCACCCGGACGGTGACCGTCACGCCGGGGTGCGCCGCCACCACCCGGGCGACCGCCTCGGCGACCTCCGCCACCGGGTCCCGCCCGGCGGACGCGTCCATCCTGCCGCCGGCAGACCCCACCGTGCCGCCGGCAGTCCCTGCTCCGCCGCCCGTAGTGCCGCCCGTAGTGCCGGTCGTAGTGCCGCCCGTAGTGCCGCCCGTAGTGCCGGTCGTAGTGCCGGTAGTAGGGCCGGCCGGCAGGGCGCGGAGGGCCCATGCCCGGGCCGGGGGGCAGGCCAGCCGGTCCGTGTCCCCGCCCGCCCGGTCCGGTGGGGCGCCGCTCGCCGCCCCGCTTGAGTCGACGTCACCGCCCCCCGGGACGGGGTCGCTCGCCGGCCGGCCCGGGACGGCTGCGTCGCCCGGCCGGCCCGGCCCGGCGTCGCCTCCCGGGGGCACCCCGAGGGTGTCGTCGGCGGCGGACGGGGCTGCCGCCTCCCGGCCGGGCTCATCGGCGGGCTCGGCGCCCCGCCGCCGGAGCGCCTCCTCGCGCCGGGCCATCCGGGCGAGTGTCTCGTCCAGGCCACCTCTCATGTCGCCACCCCTTCCGGTGAATCGGACCCCGAGGCAGGGCTCGTTCAGTCCCGTGCCTCCCGGGTGGCCCGGTCCAGCGTCCGGTCCAGGACGACCAGCAGGGCGTCCCGCACCGAGAGCCGGTCCCGGGCGTCGAACCGGATCAGGGGCACCTGGTCGCCGATGGCCAGGGCCCACCGGACCGAGGCGAGGTCCAGGGCCAGCTGGCCGTCGAAGGCGTTCACCCCGACGACGAACGGCAACCCGGCCCGCTCGAAGAAGTCGATCGCCGGATAGCAGTCGTCCAGCCGGGTGCTGTCCACCACGACCAGCGCGCCCAGCGCTCCCCGGGCCAGGTCGTCCCACATGAATCCGAACCGGGCCTGGCCGGGGGTGCCGAAGAGGTAGAGCTTGAGGCTGCGGTCGATCGTCACGCAGCCGAAGTCCATCGCCACCGTGGTGGTGGTCTTGCCGGACCGCCCGCCCGGGTCGTCGACGCCGATCCCGACGCTGGTCATCTCCGCCTCGGTGGTCAGCGGCGTGATCTCGGAGATGGCCCCGACCGTGGTGGTCTTACCGACCCCGAACCCGCCGGCAATGAGGATCTTGACCGGGATCGGTGGGGCGACCCGGCCGGGACTGCGGTCCGGCGCGGCGTGCTGCGGCCCGGCCGGCGGCCGGTACGGCGGCGGTGGGGCCATCGGCGGCGGAGCTGTCGGCAGTGGGGCCGTCGGCGGCGGGGCCGGCGGGGTGGCACGCCCGGTGGCCGGTGCGGTGCCCACCGGAGTGCCGTAGCGGGTGGTGGCGCTGTTGGCGGCGAGCCCGCCGAGCGGGGCCGCCGGCCATTCAGGAGATCGCACGGAGTCCATCAATCACTCGCAGGATGATGTCGGGGTCAAGGGCGTCCTCGGCCGTGCCGACGTGCACGTCGAGGTGGCCGGCGCCCCGCAGGTCGCCGACCAGGACCCGGGTGACGCCGAAGTGCATGCGGGTCCGGGCCGAAATCTCGGCGACCGAGATCGGCTCGCCGCAGAGCGCGATGATCGCCTGGAGTTCCGGGGCGAGCCGGGACGCGGGCGCGGCGATCCACCCTCCGGCCTCGGCCCGGGCGGTCACCTGGGTCTCCAGCCCGATCGCCGGGTCCGCCCCGGCCACCCGGCCGGCGGTCAGCACGAACGGGCGCGGACCGGCCGGCCGCTCCGGCTCCGGCTCGGCCGGCGCGTCGGGGACGCCGCCCGGCCTGCCGTCGCCGCCCGGGGACGACGCCCGCAGGTAGGGCCGGATCCGGACCACGGGTTCCGGATCCGGCCCGTTGCCGGGGGCGTCCGAACTCATTGCTGGACGGCGTTCTTCAGCTCGACGATCAGTCGCGGGGTGAGGGCGCCGCCGGCCCGCCCGGCGAAGAGAGTCATCTCGTACGCCACGGTGCCGAGGTTCGCCGACCGGTCGGCGACCACCCCGAGCACGGATCCGCTGCTGATCGCGCTGATCAACAGGTAGCCCTCCGTCATGTCGACGATCACCCGGTTCAACCCACCGAGGGCGTACCAGCTGGCCGCGCCGCCGGCGAGGCTCGTCATGCCGGAGACCACGGCGGCGAGGCGTTCGGCGTTCGACCGGTCCTTGATCGCCGACATGGCCATCAGCAGTCCGTCGGAGGAGACCGCGATCGCCTCCATCACCCCGGCGGTGCCGGAGGTGAACGAGTCCAGCAGCCAGTTGAACGTCCGGGCCTCTGGGCTGAGGTCCCCGGCGCCGGAGTGGTTCTGGTGCTCGACGTTGTCGTGCAGGAACGGGCTGGTCACCGTGTTGATCCCTCTTCATAGCAACGGGCTGGACGGACTTCGCGCAGAGCACGGGCGACGCCCGCCTCGAACTGGTTGATCAGGTCCCGCACCTCGGCCGGGTCGCCGGGGTCGGTGACCGGCAGGGGCCGGGGCGGCGAGACGGTCAGGTTGGCGCCGGGGACCCGCCGGCTCAGCCGGTGCGGGGTCGGCGGCGCGTCAGCCTCGGCCGGGTCGCCGGTCGGGCCCCGCAGTCCCGCCCGGCGTACCCCGGCCTCGAACTCCTCGACCAGGGCGCGGGCAGCGGCCGGGTCGGCGGCGGACGCGTCCACCGGGCCGGCCACCGGCCCGGTGCGGGGCAGGCTCGCCCCGGGGATGCGCTGCCGGATGCCCGAGCCGCCGCGCAGCGCGCCCGCCACCGATCCACCCGACCCGGCGACCGGCGGGGCCGACCCGACGCCCGCCCCCGCCCGGGGCGTCGGCCCGGCCGGCGGGGCGGTCCGGTCGCCGGGCCCGCCGAGCAGCGGCCCGCCGAGCAGCGGCCCGGCGGGGAAGGACGTGCCCCGGGTCCGCACGGGCAGCGGCGGCACATCGGCGGGGCCGGCCCCGCCGACCGCCGCGCCGTCATGGGGCGGCCGGGCCGCGCCGGAGGCCGCCGGGGGAGCGGCGGCACCGGACGCGACCGGCGTGACGTCGGCGGTCGGCGGGGTGATCACGGGTGGCGGCGGGCCGGCGGCGAGAGCTCCGGTCGGGCCCGGCCCGGCGGCCCGGATGGGCACGCCGGCGCCGAAGGCGTTCCAGGGTTCGCCGGACTCCATGGACCGGGTGGCCCGGCTGAGCAGCCCGGGGTCGAACCCGGTCGGTGCCGTCGGGTCGAGCAGGTCGGCCTCGACCGTCGGGTGGGGCGACGCGGCGACGGCGGCCAGGGCCCGCCCGGGGCCGATCGGCCCCGGCCGGGCGGGGATGGTCCGCCGGTCCCGGTCCGGCACCGACGCCCGGGCCACGTTGGCCCCCGCCCGGGCGGCGGGCGGGACGACCAGCAGCACCGCCGGGATCTCCAGCCGGGCGGTGACCCCGCCGCCGACGGTCGGGACGAGGTCCACGGTCCACCCGTGCCGGCGGGCCAGCCGGCCCACCACGAACAGGCCGAGCACCTCGGTCGGGGCGAGGTCGAGCCGCTCCCGGTGGGTGAACCGGGCGTTCGCCTCGGCCAGCCGCTCCTCGGTCATCCCGATGCCCCGGTCCACCACCGACAGCCGGACCCCGCCCTCGGTCGGCGCGGCGGCGACCGTCACCCGGGTGTGCGGCGGGGAGAAGACGGTGGCGTTCTCCATCAGCTCCGCAGCCGCCAGCACCAGGTCGCCGACGATCGCCGGCGCCGCGGACACGCCGGGCGGGACCTGCACGTCGACCCGGGTGTAGTCCTCGATCTCGCCGAGGGCGAGGCGTACCGCGTCGGCCAGCGGCACCGGGGCGACGTGCCCGTCGGCGTCGGTCGACCCGGAGAGCACGACGAGGCTGCCGGCGTTGCGGCGCAGCCGGCTGGAGACGTGGTCGAGGCGGTACAGGTGCTCCAGCCGGGTCGGGTCGGTCTCCTGCCGTTCCAGCTGGTCGATGAGCGCGAGCTGCCGGCCCACCAGGTTCTGCGTGCGGCGTCCCACATGCCCGAACATCTGCGCCACGTTGCGCCGCCCGGCGACCTGCCGCTCCACCAGCCGCGCCGCGGTGGCCTGCACCCGCTCGAACGCGCGGGCCAGGTCGCCGACCTCGTCCTGCCCCCGGACGTCGACCGGGTCGAGGCGGATCGGCGGGACGCTCTCGCTCTCGTCGTCGGCGATCCGGACCAGCTCGGCCTCGGCGGCCCGGGCGACCCGATCGGCGCTGTGGGTGAGCCGGGTCAGCGGGCGGGCCACCGTCCGGGCCACCGCCACGCTGAGCAGCACCACGACCAGCAGGATGGCGAACGCCACGTCGCCGACCAGCCAGGCGGCGATGAGCGCCCGCCGCTGTTCGGCCCGTACCTGCGTGGTGACGTCCGCGATGATCTTCTTCTCGACGAACTGGCCGAGGGTGATCAGCGAGCGGACCGACGGGAAGAGCGTGTCCAGCGGGATCATGGAGATCGCGGCGACGGGATCCCGCGCGCTGTGGGCGAGGAACGCCGGGCTGGTCCGGGCGGCCACCGCCGCGTCGTCGAGCCGGGCGAGCTCGCGCTGCTCCGGGGTGATCAGGCTGCGGAACCGCTCGTTGTTCACGTTGAGCCTGGCCATGCAGGCGAGGTAGCTGGCGGAGACCTCCGGGCCGCCGGCGGCGCGGACCAGGACGATCAGGGTGGCGCACGCCCCGATCGACTCGTCGGTGCGCAGCAGCGAGTCCAGGGCCAGCACCTGCTGGCCGATCGTGGTGGTCGTGTCGACCTGCCAGGGCAGCCGCAGCGAGTCGATCAGCGTCATGGAGACCGGGCCGAAGGTCTCCATGACCTGCGCCGGGGTGGCCCGGCCGGCCAGCACGGCGGTACGCAGGTCGGCCAGCCGCCGCACCCCGTCCAGGGCGGTGGCGACCGGGGCGGGGAGCTGGTCGCCGAGTTCGGCGCGCAGGTCGGCGACCAGGTCGTCCACGGTGGCCGACGACTGGATCAGCTCGGTGCGGGTGACCCGGCCGAGCAACAGCCCGACCGAGAGCAGGCGCTCCTGCTGGATGCCCTGCACCAGGGTGCCGACCCGGCTGGCCATCCGGACGCTCTCGGCGGTGTCCGCGGCCCGCCCGGCGGTGGCGATCCGGTCGAGCACCACCGGCACGGCGAGCCCGACCATGCTGAGCAGCGGAATGATCACCAGCAGGGCGAGCTTGCCCCGGATGCGGAGCCTACCGAGCAGCATCGAAGGGCCCCCACCGTTCGGTGCCGGCGGGGCCCCGCCCGGCCGGCTGGAGCGTCCGGGGCTCGGCCGGGGCGAGCGTGCCGAGCGGGGCAAGCCCTCGGGGCTCGCCCGGCAGTTCCCAGCCGGTGCCGCCGGGTGCCGCGCCGGAGTCCTCGTCGGCCCGGTGCTCCCCGACGGCCCGACGGTACGCGGCGAGCAGCACCGCCCCGAGCGCGGCGACCAGCAGGACGGCCACCCCGGCAGCCGTCCCGGCCAGCCACCGCTCCCGGTCGAGCCGGTCGATCCGTTCCCGCAGCAGCACGTCCAGCTCGTCGAGGATGACCGGCTGGAGCTGCCTGGCGGCGCTCTGCGCGTTGTTCCGGGCGGCGGTGAGCTCGGTCGGCCCGCCCGCCCCCGGGGCGCCCCCGGCCTGGGGCGGGTCGGTCGGGGCGGAGAGCGCGGCGAGCCGCTCGACGGCCCGCTGGTAACTGTCGAGCGGGGCGAGCACGTTGGCGCCGAGTTTGGTGCTCTCCGTGCTGTCGACCGCCGCGCGCAGGTCGGCGACCAGGTCGGTGGCGGGAGTGAGGGCGGCCACCCGCAGGCCGGCCAGCTCGGGCCCGGTGCGGAGCTGCTCGGCGGCCGGGCGGCGGGCGGCGAGGGTGGCCAGGTCGGCGAGGCGGCCGGCGGTCACGAGGGCCTCGGGCAGCTCCTCGCTGACGGCGTCCTGGAGGAAGAACGAGTCCGACTGCGGGTCCCGCATCAGCCCGGATCCCTCCCGCACCTTGCGGTGCAGGGCCAGCAGCAGGTCGGTGACCTCGCCGTACGCGACGAAGGCCGCCTCCGGGTCGGTCAGCGCCCGGTCGGGCAGTGCCTCCAGCTTGGCCCGCAGCCCGGTCCACCGGTCGTGGGTGCGTAGCTGGTCGCCGATGCGGGTGTCCACCGAGGCGGCGTCCTCCACCGCCCGGGTCAGCGCCTCGCGGGACGCGGTCCGCCCGGCGACGGCGGCGGACTGGGCGTCGACCAGGGCCAGGGTGACGGGGCCGAGGGCCCGCAGGTACTCCACGCCCATCCGCTCGCGGACCGCCAGCCCCCGGTCGTCCTCGGTGAGCCGCCGCTGCTGGGCGAAGAGGAACACCACCGGCGCGAGCAGCGCCACGACGAGCAGCAGCGGCAGCACGCGACCCGCGAGGGCGGGCCGCCGGGGGACCCGCTCCGGGGGGACGGTCATGGGTGGCTCCTCCGGCGACGGCGGTGGTGGACGGGCAGGTGTCGGGGGTCGCCGATGCAGTCCCGCTCACCGGACCGGAAAACTAACCGACCAGGCAGGGCATGCAGAGCCGCCGGGCGGTCAGTTTTGCGTCACTTCGAGCGACATCACGCCGTGTGCGCATCGGTTGCACTCCTGGTGTCGATAGCTCGGTTGACATAGATGGATCGGATGTGATTTTGGGAGGAACATCGGAATTCACGTGATCCGAATTCAACTCACTGGGCCGCGCCGGACCCTGCGCGGTCGATCCGATCCGGCAGCCGATCGGCCTCACCGGACGGACGTACGGAGGATCTCAGCCAACGGTCAGGAACGGCCCCGTACCGTTGTGCCCCATGAGATCGCCGTTGCGGGCCGCGCCGGTCCGACGGGCCCTGGGCACCCGCCGCCGCCGGATCGTCGCCGGGTCGGTGGCGGCCGTGCTGGTGGCCGCCGTCGTGGTGTGGGTGACCCGGTCCGACGAGGCCGGCTTCCGCACCGAGTCCGCCCTGGTCACCGTCCGGTCCGGGCCGGCCGGCGACGAGCCGGTGGACCTGGACACCACGTTCTACCTGCCGGACGACGCGTCGGCCGGCCGCAAGGTGCCCGCGGTGCTGCTCGCGCACGGCTTCGGCGGCACCAAGGAGTCGGTCCGGTCCGACGCCGAGGACCTTGCCGCCCAGGGGTACGCGGTGCTCGCCTGGACCGCCCGGGGCTTCGGCCGTAGCGGCGGCCAGATCCACCTGGACAGCCCCGACCACGAGGTGCGGGACGGCGAGCGGCTGCTGGACTGGCTGGCCGCCCGCCCGGAGGTGCGCACCGACGCCCCCGGTGACCCCCGGGTCGGCGTGGTCGGCGGCTCGTACGGCGGCGGCCTGGCCCTGCTGCTGGCCGCCCAGGACCAGCGGGTCGACGCGATCGTCCCCATGATCACCTGGAACGACCTGTCCCGCGCGTTCCTGCCCGAGAGCACCGGCAAGGACGCCACCTCCGGCGTGTTCAAGAAGGGCTGGGCCGGGATCTTCTTCGGCGGCGGTGGCAACGCCGGCTCCGGCCCCGCAGGGCTCTCCGGCACCTCGGCCGCCGAGCCGGAGGGCGCCCCCGCCTCGGCCGGGCCGCCCAGCCCGGCACCGGGCTCGGGGCCGGGCACCGGCTCCGGGCGCACCCCGGCGGGCGCGGCCGACCCGGCCTGCGGCCGGTTCGCCGCCGACGTCTGCGCCGCGTACCTGCGGATCGCCACCACCGGGCAGGCCGAACAGGCCGACGTGGACCTGCTGCGCCGGTCCAGCCCGGCCGGCGTGCTGGAGAAGATCAAGGCGCCGACCCTGCTGGTGCAGGGCGAGGCGGACAGCCTCTTCCCGCTCGCCGAGGCGGACGCCAACGCCCGCGGCATCGCCGCCGCCGGCACCCCGGTCCGGGTCGCCTGGTACACCGGCGGCCACGACGGCGGCGCGGGGCCGCGCAACGACTCCGACCGGGTGAAGTACCTGACCCTCCAGTGGCTGGACCACTACGTCAGGGGCGAGGGCGGGGCACCCGGCGACGACTTCACGTACTCGCGGATCGCCGGCTTCGACGCCCTCGACCGCGGCCTGGTCGCCACCGGCTTCCGTACCGCCGACTACCCCGGCCTGGCCGGCGACGGGCGCCGCGAGGTCGCGGTGACCGGCCCGGCCCAGCCCGTCGCCAACCCGCCGAACGGCAACCCGGCGGCCATCTCGTCGGTGCCGTTCGCCGGCGCGCTCGGCTCGCTGCTGGACGGGGTGGCCGGCGACGTACCCGGCCAGCACGCCCGGTTCGAGTCGGAGCCGCTGGCCGAGGCGGTGGACGTGGCCGGCTCGCCGACCCTCTCGATCCGGGCGGCGTCGCCCACCGGGGAGGCGGTGCTGTTCGTCAAGCTCTACGACGTCGACCCCGACGGCGCGGCGACCCTGCCGAACGGGCTGGTCGCCCCGGTCCGGCTGACCGGGCTGCCGGCGGAGGTCGGGGCCGCGACGCCGGTCACCGTGACGCTCCCGGCGATCGTCCGCCGGATCGAGGCCGGGCACCGGCTGCGGATCACGGTGGCCACCACCGACCAGGCGTACACCACGCCGGCCGAGCCGACCGTCTACACCGTGGCGGCCGGCGACGGCCCGGTCGTGCTGCCCACCGTGGCCGGCGAGCCGATCCCCACCACGGCGGTCGTCTGGCGCTGGGTGCTCGCCGGGCTGCTGGCCGCGATCGCCGTCGGGCTCGTCGCGGTCGTCCTGCTGGCCCGCCGCCGGCACCGCCGCCAGGACAGCTCGGTCCACCCCGAGTACGCGGGCGTCCCGCTGGCCGTCCGGCAACTCCGCAAGGAGTACGCGGACGGCTTCGTCGCCGTGTCGAACGTCGACTTCGAGGTGCACCCCGGCCAGGTCGTCGGCCTGCTCGGGCCCAACGGCGCGGGCAAGACCACCACGCTGCGGGTGCTGATGGGGCTGACCCAGCCGACCGCCGGGGAGATCTACGTCTTCGGCCGCAGGCTGGTCCCCGGCTCGCCGGTGCTGTCCCGGATCGGGTCGCTGGTCGAGGGCCCCGGCTTCCTGCCGCACCTGTCCGGCCTGGACAACCTCAAGGCGTACTGGCGGGCCACCGGCCGGCCCTGGGCGGACGCGCACTTCGACGAGGCGCTGGAGATCGCCGGGCTCGGCGACTCGGTGCACCGCAAGACCCGCAAGTACAGCCACGGCATGCGGCAGCGGCTGGCCATCGCCCAGGCCATGCTCGGCCTGCCCGAGCTGCTGGTGCTCGACGAGCCGACGGACGGCCTGGACCCGCCGCAGATCGCCGAGATGCGCCGGGTGCTCCAGCGCTACGCCACCGACGGGCGGGCGGTGCTGGTCTCCAGCCACCTGCTCGCCGAGGTGGAGCAGACCTGCACCCACGCGGTGGTGGTCAACAAGGGGCGGATCGTGGCGTCCGGCCCGGTCGAGGACATCGTCGGCGAGTCGCCGAGCGTGTTGATCGACGTCAGCGACCCGGCCGCCGCGCGCGACGTGCTGGGCCGGCTGGACGGGGTCACGGTGCTGCCGGACTCCGACGGGAACCTGGTGGTGGACACCAACGGCACCGCCCGCAGCGAGGTGGTGGCGGAGCTGGTCCGGGCCGGGATCGGGGTGGACCGGGTGGTGCCGCGCCGCCGCCTGGAGGACGCGTTCCTCGCCCTGGTGGGCGAGAACTCTCGGGGAAGTGGGGACCGGTGATGACGCAGTCGTCCTCCACGGTGGGCGCGGCGGCGGGCTACCGCCCCTCGGCCACCCTGCCGTTCGCGGCGGAGTTCCGCCGGCAGGCGTCCCGGCGGCGTACCCAGCTCGCGCTCGGGTTCATGGTGCTGCTGCCGTTGATCATCCTGATCGCGTTCCAGTTCGACTCCGGCGAGGACGACCGCAACGGCGGGGGCGAGTTCGCCAGCCTGTCCGACCTGGCCACCTCGGGCGGGCTGAACTTCACCCTCTTCGCGCTGCTGGTCTCGGCGTCGTTCCTGCTGGTCGTGGTGGTGGCGCTGTTCTGCGGCGACACGGTGGCCAGCGAGGCGAGCTGGGGCAGCCTGCGCTACCTGCTGGCCGTCCCGGTGCCCCGGGCCCGGTTGCTCGCGGTGAAGCTGCTGGTCGCGCTCGCGTACTCGGGGCTGGCCCTGCTGCTGCTCGCCGGCACCGCCCTGCTCGCCGGCACCCTCCGGTACGGCTGGGAGCCGCTGAGCAGCCAGGTGTCGGCCCAGTTGGAGCCGGGGGAGGGGCTGCTGCGGCTGCTGGCCGTGCTCGGCTACCTGGCGGTCGTCCTGCTGGCGGTGGCCGGGCTGGCGTTCCTGCTCTCGGTCGTCACGGACGCGGCGCTCGGCGCGGTCGGCGGTGCGGTGCTGCTCTGGATCCTGTCCAGCATCCTGGACCAGATCACCGCGCTCGGCGGGATCCGGGCGTTCCTGCCCACCCACTACGCCAACGCCTGGCTGGGGCTGCTGTCGACGCCGGTGCAGACCGACGACGTGGTGCGCGGCTGCATCTCGGCGATCGCCTACGCCACCCTGTTCTGGTCGCTGGCCTTCTGGCGCTTCACCCGCAAGGACATCACGAGCTGACGGCCGGCAGCGGGCCGATTGCCGGCCACGAGTCGGCGCAGCACCTTGATCGTTTGATGATTAATGAGACGACACGCCGGGTGTCTTCTCCAATCTCAGCAAACGTTCATGGAGAGTGCTGGCCCGCCAGGCACGTTGCGCTCAAGCAGGATTCGCCGGGTCCGGCTCGCACGGGCCGTCGTGGTCGGGCGGGCGTGGGCAGCGGTCGGAACCCTCGATGCGGGCGTCGCACCAGACGCGGGTACGCGCGAACTGGCGAGGTGCCGCCGTCGCACCTCGATGATCATAAAAACCAACCCGCCGGCGCTCGGTAAATCGCGATTCTTGGACAGTTCTCGTCCACGGTGGACGAGAACTGTCCAAGAATCGGGTGCGGTACCGGTGGTGCGACATCGTGGAGCCCCACCGACGGGCGGGCCGTGTGTCGAAGATGGGGATCGGTGGCGCCACATCGCAGTGGACGACGTTGGCCGCTGGACGGTCCGAAGGTAGCGAGGCCCGGCCGAGGGGTGTCCGGCCGAGGGAGCGACGCCCGGTCCGGCGGCTGACGCCTGTGCCCAGGTCGGCGCAGCGCAGGAGGTCGTCTCCATGCCGACCTGCGCCGGGGTGGTCAGGAGTTCACAGAATCTGCCGGATCCACCGCGCTCAACCGCTTGTAGAAGTGGTGCTTCGCGGTTCCGTCCGGCATGTCCGGCGTACGCCCGACTTCCTGGTAGCCGTGCCGTCGGTAGAAGCCGGGCGCCTGGAAGGACATGGTCGCGACGACGGCCCGGTCACAGCCGCGCCGTCGGATCTCGTCCTCGGCGGCGATCAACAGGCGGCTGCCCAAGCCTTGGCCTCGCTGTTCCGATTCCAGCCACAGTGAGGTGATGCCGCCGCAGCCGCCCCAGGTCCACCCGGTGATTCCGCCGAGGAGGACACCACTGTCGTCGGTGAGCCGGATGGAGAACGGCGTTTCGTCGTCCGAGGCGTTGTGTCTCAGTGGTTTGCGCGTTCGATGCTTCGACGGACGAGGCCGCGGATGCCGGGGAGCGTGATCGCCCGGATGGTCAGGTCGCTCATCCATACGTGGAACCGGCTGGGTGGCGCGTACTGGAGCATTCCCCGGCGGGCGAGTGCCTGTCGTTTGGTGGCTTCGGGGCGCAGCCCTGCCTCCCACTCGGCCAGGGCCGCCGGGATGTCGTCGTGCCGCTGCAGGGCGGTGCCGAGTTGGTCGGCTCCGGCCAGTGCGAGGGCCGCGCCGTGTCCGGCGAAGAGCGTGACGCACCATGCCGCGTCTCCGAGTAGCACGACCCGGCCGGTGCTCCAGTTCGGCATGACGACCTGGCTGACGGCGTCGAAGTAGGCGCTGGTCGGGTCCTTGCCGAGATGGCGGATCGCATCAGTTACGCCACCGTCCAGATCCCCGAACGCCGCGCCGAGCGAGTCCACCGGTCCGCGCCTGAGATCGGCGGCCGGGTCTTCGCATCGGTACGTGAAGAACGCCGATGATCGTTCCGGGCCCAGGTTGACGATTGCCGCTGTGCGACGCGGGCCGATGAACGTGGTGGCGGACGATTCGGGCACCCCGGGCACCGGGTGGGTCAGGGGGAAGGCGGCCACGAGGTACGGGAGGTCGACCTGGAAGCCGGAGCCAAACACGGCGGTACGGGTGGCGGAGTGCACTCCGTCGGCACCGACCAACAGGTCGGCGTGCTGGGTGGTGCCATCGCTCAGCGCCACCCGCACGTGGTCGGTGTCCTGGTCGATGGACGTGACGGTGGTGCCGAAGCGGATGTCGGCACGGTCGCGCACCGCTTCGTAGAGCCTGGACTCCAGGTCACCGCGAAACACCGTCATGGCCCGTTTGTCGAGGGCTGCCTCGGCGATGGTGGCCGGCACGGTGAACTTGGGTCGTCCGTCGGCGCGGACCAGCACGGTGGTGAACAGTCCCAGGTCGTGGGCGGACAGCGCGGGGAGCAGGCCGAGGCGTTCGGCGGCGTCGTAGCCCGGCCCGATCAGGTTCACCATGTAGCCGCTGCTGCGGCGGGCCGGGGCGCGTTCCACCACGACGGTGTGCCACCCGTCCTGTCCGAGCCGTAGGGCGGTGGCCAGCCCGGCTATGCCCGCACCCACGATCACCGCATGTTTCATCCAGCACCCCGAAACCAAGAATGAGCATCTGTTCAAACGAGTATGAGCGACTGCTCATCCTGGCGCAACGGCGGCGGGTGGCACCGCCTAGACTCAAGACATGCCGCGCGGAGTAGCCATCCCAGGGCTCAGACAGCAACTCTTCGCTGCCGTCGAGCGGTTGATCGCGCAAGACGGGCTGAGCCGGCTCACCGGCCGGGCTGTGACGCGCGAGGCCGGCGTCGCGACCGGGCTGCTCTACGCACACTTCGCGAACTTCGATGACTTCCTGACCGGATACGCGATCGACCGGGCCTTCCACATCTCCGGCGCGGTGGCCGACCTGCCGGAACGCGCCGGATCGGGCACGGTCGCCGGGAATCTGCACCAAGCCGTCCTGACGACGCCGCTGGGCACGCTGACGGCGTTGACCCGGCTGACAGCCTTCCGGCCCGAGCTGGCGGCCAACGTCGAAGCCACGCTGGGCAGCGGGATCTCCGGGTTGCAGGGGATCGAGCGTGCGATCGCCGGCTACCTGGCCGCCGAGCAGAGACTCGGGCGCGTACCCGCAGGTGCCGACACTGAGGCACTGGCATTGGCGGTGGTCGGCGTGCTGCACCACGTCGCACTCACCGGCCAGACCGACTCAACGACGGACAACCGAATCCAGCGGGCAATCGACGCACTCACCGACGGCTGCCCAGCCGCAGCCCTCTCCTGAGGAGAGGGCTGCGGGGCATTCCGGGGTGCCCATGCTCCCCAGCCGACCGGGGCCTGTTCTTTCCTGGTGGCAGAACTGGCCGAAATGGGGTCTGCTATTCCTGTGCCACGGCCCGTCGTCGCTGCCGGCGGGGCGGTGTCCGGAGTGCGAGGACATCGCCCCGCTGGCAGCGCGATCCGCTATGGCTTGTACGGCGCGTCGGTGTGGCTGACCTCGGTGAACGTGGTTCCGGAGAGCTGGTAGTACGAGGTGCGCCGGATGTCCAGCTCGGCCATGCTGCGGTCGGCGGAGCGGGTCAGCCAGACGACCTTCGCCTTGCCGCCCGACACGGTGATCGAGACGACCGGGGTCCGGTCGTCCAGCTCGGCCAGGCTGCGGTAGACCGGCTCACCGTCGGCGTTGCGCCACACCACCAGCGTGTGGAAGGTGCCGCTGCCCCCGCTGTTCAGGGTGACCGCGCCGACCGCGTCCGCCGCGCCGTCGCCGTCGAGGTCGCCGATCCCGCAGGGCTTCTGAAGGGTGACGGTGGCACCGTCCTCGCCGGACCAGACGCCCTCGGACAGCGGGAGGTAGTCGGCGTACCCCTGGTAGGGGACCTTGGTGCTGCCGACGTGGGCACCGGCGAGCTGCTTGCAGGTCAGCGCGGGCACCTTCTTCGGCGCGGGCTTCGGCGGCGCGGCGGTGGTGCTGGCGACAGTCGGTTCCGGCGGTGCGGCGGGGCCCGTCGTCGCCGGGGCCGGCTCCGGGCCGTCCTCCGCCGGGGCGGCCGGGTCGTCGGCGGCCGGGGCGGAGGTCGTACCCGCCGAGGAGGTCGACCCCCCGGGGTCGCAACCCGCGGTCAACAGGCAGGCCAGGGCGAGGATCGCGAGGCTGGGCAGGGTCCGGCGCATCGGCCAGTTCCTCTCTCGGGGGGTGGGCTTCCCGCACCGTAGCGGCCCCGCGCCACCCGGGTGATCAAGGCCTCGGCCGGGGCCCGTCGACGCAGGGGCCCGACCGGCGGGGCCACCCGGTCAGCCCCCGCAGACCCGCCAGTCGCCACCCTCCTTGACCAGGTTGATGACCCTGTTCCGGTCCGCGATCTTGATGGTCACCTCGGCGCTGGTGTCGCCGTTGGTGGTGGTGTGCACCTGGGTGTCGGTGACCTTGTACCCGTCCAGGGGTGGCTCGGCCTGCCGGGCCCGGGTGAACTCCGCCTCGGTCTGCCGGCCGCGCAGGCGCTCGCAGAGCCGGGCGTACGCGGCCGGGTAGTTGCCCGCCTCCACGTCGTCCAGGTACACGGTCGCGGCGTCCCGGGCCGGGGTGATGGTGCCCTGCACGGTGCGGAACAGCCAGAAGCCACCGCCGGCCGCGCCGGCGCAGCAGAGCAGTGCCACCACGGCGACCACGATGATCACGGTTCGGGTCGTCCGGCTGAGTCCGCGGGACTTCGGGGGTGGCGGTGGCCCGGGCATGCCGGGCATCGGGGGGTACGTCACGCGGTGAGCGTAGAAACCCCAGGCCACCCCGCACGCGGACCCCCCATTGCATCGACTGGGGCCGAATTTCCGAGCGGTGGTCACACCGACGCCGACGGTGACGGTGTGACTGATCTGCGTCCGCGAAATGGCCCACACGCTGAGAACCTCGGGTGGCGGCGCGGGGGATCCGCCGTAGACTCGTGCCCACAACTGAATACCTCATCCAGAGGGGCAGAGGGATACGGCCCGACGAAGCCCCGGCAACCACCCGCGCGCTCGACGACGAGCGGTGCGGACAGGTGCCAATTCCGTCCCCGCCGCAAGGTGCGATGCGGGGAAAGATGAGAGGACCTCCTCGATATGACGTCGACCCTCGCCGCGTCCGGCATCGACACCACCGCCAGCCCCGCCCGCGCCCTGGTCTGCCGGGCCTGCACCGCGCGCTACCCGCTCGCCGCGCAGCACGCCTGCTACGAGTGTTTCGGCCCCCTTGAGGTGGACTACGACACCGCCGCCCTGGCCCGGGTGACCCGCGAGCAGATCGAGGCCGGCCCGCAGAACATCTGGCGGTACGCCGCCCTCCTCCCGGCCGGCCAGGACCCGGCGACCCGGGTGACCGTCGACCCGGGGCTGACTCCGCTGGTCGCCGCGCCCAACCTCGCCGCCGAGCTGGGCATCACCGCCCCGCTCTGGGTCAAGGACGACAGCGCGAATCCCACCCACTCGTTCAAGGACCGGGTGGTCTCGGTGGCCCTCACCGCCGCCCGGGCGCTCGGCTTCACCCGGTTCGCCTGCGCCTCGACCGGCAACCTGGCCAACTCCGTCGCCGCGCACGCGGCCCGCGCCGGGGTCCCGTCGGTCGTGTTCATCCCCAGCGACCTGGAGGCGGGCAAGGTGGTCACCACCGCCGTCTACGGGGGCGAGCTGGTCGCCGTCGACGGCTCGTACGACGACGTGAACCGGCTCTGCGGCGAGCTGGTGGAGACCGACGAGTTCGAGGACACGGCGTTCGTCAACGTCAACGTCCGCCCGTACTACGCCGAGGGCTCCAAGACCCTCGGGTACGAGGTGGCCGAGCAGCTCGGCTGGCGCATCCCGGCCCAGGTGGTCATCCCGATGGCCAGCGGCGAGCTGCTCACCAAGATCGACAAGGCGTTCAGCGAGCTGGTCGAGATCGGCCTCGTCGAGGCCCCGGCCGGCGGCTGGAAGGTCTTCGGCGCACAGTCCGCCGGCTGCAACCCGATCGCCGCCGCCCTGCACGCCGACACCGACGTCATCACCCCGGTCAGGCCGACCGGCATCGCCAAATCGCTCAACATCGGCGACCCGGCCGCCGGCCTGTACGCGCTGGAGGCCGTCCGACGCACCGACGGCTGGATGGAGTACGCCGACGACGACGAGATCCGCGACGGCATCCGGCTGCTGGCCCGGACCACCGGGGTCTTCGCCGAGACGGCCGGCGGGGTGACCGTGGCCGTGCTGCGCAAGCTGGTCGAGTCCGGCCGGCTCGACCCGGCGGCGGAGACTGTGGTGTTCAACACCGGCGAGGGGCTGAAGACCATCGACGCCATCGCCGGCCAGGTCGGCCCGACCCACCGGATCAGGCCCTCGCTGCGCGCCGCCCGGGACGCCGGCCTGCTCGGCTGACTGTTCCATCGACCCTGGTGCGGCATGCGGCCCTTCCCCTGGCCTGCCCCGGAAGCGCCGCATGCCGCACCCCACCGCTCCGGACCCGACCGTCCGGTGGACGGGTTGATCCACCGGACGGGGGATGAGGCGGATCCACCGGGTAACGGACTTTTTGCCGTGGGTGAGAGAAACCCACCGCCGGGGACTTGACGGCAGGAACCGGACGGCGCAAGATGCTCGGTGCGGGAGGGCGTTTCGCCGAAGACTTTCAGTTCTTGCGACCCAACGCCGAAGGCGTTGTGCGATCGTCCCTCCCGACCACGTCCGATCGGGCCAGCGATTAATTCGCTGGCCCGATCGTCTTTCCCGGGTCACCCTCAGCCCATGGGCATCACGATCACGCCGGTCGACCCGGCCGACCAGGGCGCCGTCGACGCGGCGTACCGGATCAGGGCGGCGGCCGAGGCTGCGGACGTCCCCGACTTCCCGCCGCTGTGCCGGCGGCGGTTCGAGGCCGGGCTCCGCCACCCGATGCCGGGCGTGATGCCGGTCTGGGCGCTCGCCCGCCGCGACGGCGTGCCGGCCGGCTACCTCGGCCTGATCCTGCGGCAGCTCGACAACACCGACAACGCCACCGTGGACCTGTTCGTGGACCCCGAGCACCGCCGGCACGGGGTCGGCCGGGCGCTGCACGAGCACGGCCTGCGGGTGCTGCGCGAGCGGGGGCGCAAGCGGGTGGCCGGGATGGCCGTCTCGGCCCTGCCCGACGGGCCGGGCCGCGACGGGGCCGGCGGAGCGTTCGCCGCTGCGGTGGGCGGGCGACCGGTGCTCGCCCAGGTCCGCCGCCGGCTCGACGCCGCCCGGCTCGATCCGGCCGCGCTCGACGCGCTGCTCGCCGACGCCCGGCCCGCCGCCGGCTACCGCATCGTCCGCTGGCGGGGGCCCGCCCCCGAGGAGTACGTCGCCGACGTGGCCTACCTCGAAGGCCGGCTGATGACCGACGCCCCACTGGGGGACCTGGAGTGGGAGCCGGAGCGGATCGACGTCGAGCGGATGCGGGGCATGGAACGGGCGCTCGACGTCCGGGGCCGCCGCTGCTACCACCATGGGGCGGTGCACGTGGCCTCCGGCCGGCTGGTCGCCTGGACGCTGCTCGACGTCGGCCCCAGCGCGTCGTGGCACGCGTTCCAGCAGATCACCATCGTCGACCCGGCACACCGGGGGCACCGGCTCGGGCTGCTGGCGAAGGCGGAGAACCTGCGGTACGCCCTCGCCCACGAGCCGGAGCTGCGCTTCGTGGACACCTTCAACGCGGCTGCCAACGGGCACATGATCGCCATCAACGAGCGGCTCGGCTTCCGTCCCGTCGACGCCTGGACCGACTGGCAGCTCACCCTCTGACCGGCCCGCCGGTGCGACGCCCGGCTGTTCAGCGCCGCGCCGGCCCGGGCGGCGGCGTCCTCGACGAGCCGACCACCGGCCTGCACCTCGCCGACGTCCCGGCACGCCGACGGCGGTCGCCGGCCCCTACTGTCCGGTTCGCGGCTGGGGCATGATGGCTGGCATGACGGAGACCCCGCATCCCCTGCACGACAGGCACGCCGACACCCTCAACCGTGCGCTGACCGCGATCGCGGAGCGTGGGTACTGGTCCGCCTACCCGGAATCACCCAGCCCCCGGTTGTACGGCGAGACCGCCGCCGCCGACGGCAAGGCGGCCTTCGAGGCGTACCTGAACGGCGACTTCCCGCTCGACCAGCCGGGCGCCGGCGACCGGGTGGCCACCGAGGCGAGCCCGTTCGGGCTGGAGCTGAACGTCCGTTACCCGCATGCCGGCGCCGACGAGCTGGTCGCCGCAGCCTCCGCCGCGCTGCCGGCCTGGCGCGACGCCGGCCCGCAGGCCCGGGCGGGGGTCTGCCTGGAGATCCTCGACCGGTTGCACAAGCACGTCTTCGAGCTGGCCAACGCGGTGCAGTTCACCAGCGGACAGGCGTTCGTGATGGCCTTCCAGGCCGGCGGGACGCACGCGCTGGACCGGGCGCTGGAGGCGATCGCCTACGCGTACGCGGAGATGACCCGGCACCCGGGGACGGCCGGCTGGGAGAAGCCCGCCGGCAAGGGCGACCCGCTGCGGATGACCAAGACGTTCCACGTGGTGCCGCGCGGGGTGGCCCTGGTCATCGGCTGCAACACCTTCCCGACCTGGAACTCGTACCCGGGGCTGTTCGCCTCGCTGGTCACCGGCAACCCGGTGGTGGTCAAGCCGCACCCGCGCGCGGTGTTGCCGCTGGCCATCACCGTGCGCTACGCCCGGGAGGTGCTCGCCGAGGCCGGCTTCGACCCCGACCTGGTGCTGCTCGCCCCCGAGGCCCCCGGCGAGAAGCTCGCCTCGACGCTCGCCCTGCACCCGGCCGTGAAGATCGTCGACTTCACCGGCTCCACCGAGTACGGCGACTGGCTGGAGGCCAACGCCCGGCAGGCGACGGTCTACACCGAGAAGGCCGGCCTGAACACGGTGGTGATCGACTCCACCGACGACTTCGCCGGGATGTGCCGCAACCTGGGCTTCACGCTGACCCTCTACAGCGGCCAGATGTGCACCACCTCGCAGAACCTGCTGATCCCGTCCGACGGGATCGACACCGACCAGGGGCACAAGAGCTTCGACGAGGTGGCCGCCGGGATCGCCGCGGCGGTCGGCAAGATCACCGCCGACCCGGCCCGGGGCGTCGAGCTGACCGGGGCGATTGTCAACGACGGGGTGCTTGAGCGCCTCGACGAGGTCACCAAAGTCGGCGAGGCCGTGCTGGAGTCGCGGGTCGTCGAGCACCCGTCCTACCCCGGCGCGGTGGTCCGCACCCCGACGATCGTGAAGCTGGCGGCCGGCGACACCGGGACGTACTCGCGGGAGTGGTTCGGGCCGATCTCGTTCGTCATCGCGACCGACTCCACCGCGCACGGCCTGGAGATCCTGCGCTCCACGGTGGGGGAGAAGGGGGCGCTGACCGCGGCCGTCTACTCCACCGACGAGGCGGTGCTGGACACCGCCGAGGCGGCTGCGGTCGACACCGGGGTGCACCTGTCGTGCAACCTGACCGGCGGCGTCTTCGTGAACCAGTCGGCGGCGTTCTCCGACTTCCATGGCAGCGGCGCCAACCCGGCCGCCAACGCGGCCCTGACCGACGGCGCGTACGTGTCGAACCGGTTCCGCATCGTGCAGAGCCGCCGCCCCGCCTGACGGGGCGGGAAGGGGCCCTCTCGGCGCGCGGGGCGCCGGGCTGGGCCCCTGGGCGCCCACACCCCTCGGGTCGGGGTGTTCAGGCCGGGCGGCGCATCTGGAGCTCGCGCAGGGCGGGAACGCTCGGGTGGGGGACCCGGACGCCCGTGTCGACGAAGCCCAGCTTCTGATACGCCCGGTAGGCGCGGTCGTTGCCGACCACCACCTCCAGCATCAGCTCCGGCCGGCCGCACTCGCGGGACCAGCCGGCCACCGCGTCGACCAGTTCCGCGAGCAGGCCGGTGCCCCGCCGCTGCGGCGTGACGTAGACGGCGTACACCACGGTCAGGCCCGGCTCGTCCGGGGCGACCGTGCCGCCGGCGTGCCCCAGGAACCGTCCGGCGGGACCGCCGGGGCGGTCGGTGCCAGGGTCGGCGACGAACTGTGCGGTGTGCCGGCCGACGGCGACCGAGGCGATCCGGGCCGCGTAGTCGGCGTGCGGGCGGGCGGCGGCGTCCGCCAGGGTCTCCAGGAAGGCCAGCGGGGCGTCGGCGAGCATCTCCAGCCGCAGCGCGCGCATCCGGGCCGCGTCCCTCGGGGTCACCCGGCGGACGACGGCCGCCTGCGTGGCCGGAGCGACCGTCCCGTCCGGTGCGAGGCGCCCGGCGACCGACGGGCTGGAACCTGCTGTCATCCCGCATGCCTACCCCAGTGACGCCCGCCTATGTATCTCCGGGTGGAGGTCGGTCCGATATTGCCTGATTTGCGGTCGTGCGCCTCAGTGACGGCTCGTGTACCGTGCGATTTTGGTCACTGAATTCGGGGTCGTCGTCGACCCCGGAGCCGGTGGTCCGGGGCCGCCGGTTCGTGCCGGCGTCCAGCCGGGTTGGCAGGCCGCGCGACGTGAGGAAGTGCACCGTGGCACAGGGCACCGTGAAGTGGTTCAACGCCGAAAAGGGCTACGGCTTCATCGCCGTCGACGGGGGGCAGGACGTCTTCGTCCACTTCTCCGCGATCGAGATGGACGGCTACAAGGCGCTGGACGACGGACAGCGGGTGGAGTTCGAGATCGCCCAGGGGCAGAAGGGCCCACAGGCCGAGCGGGTCCGCGTAGTCGCCTGACCCTCCGACCAGGTCCGGGGCCCGCGGCTGGGCGGGCCCGGGCCGACCCGCCCGCGACCACGGCGACCGGGCACCCAGCCGGACGCGTCAGCCGGATGCGGTGGCCCCGGGCGGTACAGCGACGCGGGGCTGGGTCTCGACGCGGGGCGGGTTCTCCGGTGCGCAGGTGTGCTGCGCCGCGCAGACGGCTGCCCACCCCGCCCGGCGCCCAGTCGAGCCCCGCCGACGTCCCTGCCGATGCCCGCCCTGCTGCTGGCGGCCCGCCCCGTACCTCGATCCCCGGCCGTACCCCGCCAGCCCGCGCAAATTCAGAGAATCTGTGGCCTTTCGGCGCTCCATGACCACACGTTCTCTGAATTTGCGCCGATCGGGGGCGGGGGTCCGGCCCGTATCTCGGTTCCCGGCCGCACCTGGCCGCACCTGGCCCCGCCGCCCGGTGCGCCCCGCCGGGCCCGCAGCCCGACGGCTGCCTCGAGTTCCCCTGCCTGTCTGCCTGCCGGTCCGTGACGGTCGCGGAGCCGGTTCGGCGCGGCCGTCACGGACCCGAGCGGCAGGTGTGCGGTGGCCCGGTGACCGCCGTCCGGCAGGCGGGTGAACTTGGCCGATCCGGCGGGCGGACCGTGCTGGTCAGGGCGCGCGGGCCGGGCCCGGACGCGGCATCGTGCTTGCACTCGGCAAGGCAGAGTGCTAAACAGGTCATTGGCACTCGCATACCGTGAGTGCCAATGGTCGGGACGGTGGGGCCACGGGCTCCCGGCGGGCAACCGTCGGGTGGCACATGGCCGGTCGTCGCGGGCTATCCGGCCCGGCCGAGGAGACGTCGTCGTCGCCAGGTGGCGACGTCCCAAGGTGCGTACACCAGGCGGCCCATCCGGGACACACACTCGGGTGGCCCGTGAGTGTCCAGGAGGACAACGCCGTATGGCCAAGATGATCGCGTTCGACGAAGAGGCCCGCCGTGGCCTCGAGCGGGGCATGAACCAGCTCGCCGACGCCGTGAAGGTGACCCTCGGCCCCAAGGGCCGCAACGTGGTGCTCGAGAAGAAGTGGGGTGCCCCCACCATCACCAACGATGGTGTGAGCATCGCCAAGGAGATCGAGCTCGAGGACCCGTACGAGAAGATCGGCGCTGAGCTGGTCAAGGAGGTCGCGAAGAAGACCGACGACGTTGCCGGTGACGGCACGACGACGGCGACCGTCCTGGCCCAGGCCCTGGTCCGTGAGGGCCTGCGCAACGTGGCCGCCGGCGCCAACCCGATGGCCCTGAAGCGGGGCATCGAGGCCGCTGTGGCCAGCGTCTCGGAGGAGCTGTCCAAGCTCGCCAAGGACGTCGAGACCAAGGAGCAGATCGCCTCCACCGCCTCCATCTCCGCCGGTGACAGCACCGTCGGCGAGATCATCGCCGAGGCGATGGACAAGGTCGGCAAGGAAGGCGTCATCACCGTCGAGGAGAGCAACACCTTCGGCCTGGAGCTTGAGCTCACCGAGGGCATGCGCTTCGACAAGGGCTACATCTCCGCGTACTTCATGACCGACCCGGAGCGTATGGAGGCCGTCTTCGACGACCCGTACCTCCTGATCGTCAACAGCAAGATCTCCTCGGTGAAGGACCTGCTCCCGATCCTGGAGAAGGTCATGCAGTCGGGCAAGTCGCTGCTGATCATCGCCGAGGACATCGAGGGCGAGGCCCTGGCCACCCTCGTGGTCAACAAGGTCCGTGGCACCTTCAAGTCGGTCGCCGTCAAGGCGCCGGGCTTCGGTGACCGCCGCAAGGCCATGCTGGCCGACATCGCCATCCTCACCGGTGGCCAGGTCATCAGCGAGGAGGTCGGCCTCAAGCTGGACGCCGTCAACCTCGACATGCTGGGCCGCGCCCGCAAGGTCGTGGTGACCAAGGACGAGACCACCATCGTCGACGGTGCCGGCGACGCCGACCAGATCCAGGGCCGGGTCAACCAGATCCGGGCCGAGATCGACAAGAGCGACTCCGACTACGACCGCGAGAAGCTGCAGGAGCGCCTGGCCAAGCTGGCCGGCGGCGTCGCGGTGATCAAGGTCGGCGCGGCCACCGAGGTCGAGCTCAAGGAGCGCAAGCACCGCATCGAGGACGCCGTTCGCAACGCGAAGGCGGCCGTCGAGGAGGGCATCGTCCCGGGTGGTGGCGTCGCGCTGGTGCAGGCCGGCAAGACCGCGTTCGACAAGCTGGACCTCGTCGGCGACGAGGCGACCGGCGCGAACATCGTCAAGGTCGCGCTGGACGCCCCGCTGCGGCAGATCGCCGTCAACGCCGGCCTCGAGGGCGGCGTCGTGGTGGAGAAGGTCCGTAACCTGAGCCCGGGTCACGGCCTCAACGCCGCCAACGGCGAGTACGTGGACCTGCTGGCCGCGGGCATCATCGACCCGGCCAAGGTCACCCGGTCGGCGCTGCAGAACGCCGCCTCCATCGCGGCGCTCTTCCTCACCACCGAGGTCGTCGTCGCGGACAAGCCGGAGAAGACCCCGGCTGCCCCGGCTGGCCCGGGTGGCGGGGACATGGACTTCTGAGTCCAGCTCCACCGAACGCCGAAGGGGCGGGCCGCTGAAACGGCCCGCCCCTTCCGTCGTCTGCCGGCCCGCTTGTCACGTCGGCAGGGGCCGCTGGTTGCGTCGCTTCCGGGTCCGGTCGTACGGCGGGTGGATCCGGATCGGCTCGTCCACCAGGACCACGGGCTCCTCGGCCGGGGGCGCGTCGTCCTCCGTCATCTCCGCGAGCTGCTCGGCGTCGCCGTAGTCCAGCCGGTCGAACGGCAGCTGCCCCGGGATCTCCTCGACCGGCACCCAGGTGGCCGGCTGCGTGTCGTCGGTCTGCTCGTCGTCCGTGGTCATGACCGCCTCCTCTACCCAGACGGTAGGGGCCGTCGATGGCCGACGCGGCCGAACGGCGCTATACAGGCCCATGCCCGTTTCGTGCCCGGCCTGCCGGGCACGCAGCGCCCGGCTCGTCGCGCACCCAGCGCCCGGCCTGCCACACGTCGGCGCTCCGACCTGCTACGCCAGCCGGCGTCCCGTGGACCGGCCCGGGCGTCCCGCTCATCCGGCGGCCGGCAGCGCCTTTCGGTGCAGGAAGAAGACGCGCTCGATCCGGGCCCCCGCGCTGCCCGAGTAGAAGGACACCGGGCCCACCCAGCCGATCTGGGCGGATTCCACCCCCTCGGCCCGCTGGTCGCGCAGGCACCGACGCAGCAGCGCCCCACCGATCCCCGTGCTCTCCGCCTCCGGGGCGGTGCCCATGGGGCCGAACCAGCTCGGCCGGGACGAGCCCCAGGCGGCGAAGCCGAGAACCGTGCCGGCCCGTTCCGCCAGGTGCGCCCCGGCGCCGGGACGCCCCAGCGAACCGGCCAGCTCGCCGTCCCACGCGCCGCCGAAGGTGGACCGGGCGAACGCGGCCAGCGCCGGCAGGTCCGCCGGCTCCGCGCGCCGCACCGTGACGCCCCGCTCGGCCAGCCGCCGCTCCGCCGGCTCCGTCGTCCGCAGCGCGGGCGATTCGTCGTACGACAGGTCGGCCGTCATGTTCCACGCCGTGCGGTCCTGGGCGTAGCCGAGCGCCAGCGCGGCGCAGACCGCCGGGGTGTACCGCACGTCGATCCCCGGCCAGGCGTAGTACGGCGGGTTGCCGGCCAGCAGCACCTCGGTCGCGCCCCGTCCGGCGAGGAAGCGCTCGGCCCGGGTCAGCAGGGCCCGCCCGACGCCCCGGCGGCGCCGCTCGGGGGCCACCGCCACCAGGTCGACGTGCCCGACCGGGGGCTCCCCGCCGGAGAGCGAGGCGATCAGCACGCCGACCAGCTCCGTCCCGTGGTACGCGCCCAGCCCCAGCACCGTCCGGTCCGCCCCGGCGCGGGTGTGCAGGGTGTCCACCACGGCCGCCGCCTCGGCCGCGTCCTCCGGCAGGTCCAGCGAGCGCCGGCACAGGTCCACCACGGCGGGCAGCGCATCCGGGGTCAACTCGGCCAGGGTGGTCTCCACGTCCATGGTCGCCGACCCTAGATCACCGACCGCCCCACCGCACCTGCCGGCGTCCTGTCGCCCCGGGTGGCGGGGCGAGGGGCACTGCGAGGGGCGCCTCCCGTGTGTGGGCGTCGACGAGGGTCATCCGCCGCGGGCGGTGCGGACGGCCGCGTAGGCGTCGACGAGGCCGGCGCCGGTGATGTTCGCGTCGCCGCCGCAGGCGTCCGCCGGGTTGCGGGAGCGGTACGTCGCGCGGGCCGGGGTGGCGGTGTCCCGCAGGATCCGCCGGGTCCGGTCCAGGTCGCCCACCAGGGCCGGATTCGCCGACCACATCAGCGCCACCACCCCGGCCACCTGGGGCGTGGCCATCGAGGTGCCGTCCAGCGTGGCGTACGTGCTGCCTGGCATCGCGGAGAGCACCCCCACGCCCGGGGCGACCAGGTCGGGCTTGCTCGTGCCGGGCACCGGCCCCCGGCTGGAGAAGGAGGCGACCTTCCGGGCCCGGTCCACCGCCCCGACCGTGAGCACGTCCGGGTACGGCGCCGGGGGGTCCTCGATCGACCCGCAGCGCGGCCCCGTGTTGCCGGCCGCCGCGACGACGAAGATGCCGGCCGCGTCCAGGGCCGCCGTCGCCGGCCGCAGCGCCGCCGGGTCGCAGCCCTCGATCGGCGGGCAGCCCCACGAGTTCGTCAGCACCTGGGGGGCCCGCTCGGGCCGCCCGTCGGTGAACGGGTCGCCGCCGGTCGGGAACGGGGCCAGCATGAACTGGAGGCAGTCGAGGTAGCGGGCCGGGCTGCCGAGGTTGCGGTCCAGGTTCACGCAGCCGACCCAGCTGGCCCCCGGGGCCACCCCGATGCCGCCGCGCCCCACCGCGCTGCCCGTCGTGTGCGTGCCATGCCCGCCCTGGTCGGTCGGCGCCGTCGTGTGGTCCCACGGGTCGTACCAGGAGTCGTCGCCGCCCCGGAAGCCGGCGGCCAGCGCCGGGTGGCGGCCGTCCACGCCGGAGTCGGAGCTGCCCACCACCACGCCGGCGCCGGTCACCCCCAGCCCGGACCAGACCCGGTCCGCGCCGATCAGGGACACGTTCCAGGCCGGCCCGGCCGGCGCCGGCGCGTCGCCCCGGCTGGTCGGCGCGGCGGCCGGCAGCGGACGCAGCCGCTGGCTGACCAGCACTCGGGCCACCTCCGGCCGGCCGGACAGCCAGGCCCGCACGGCCGGGCCGCCGTCCACCTCGATCGCGTTGACCAGGTAGTACGGAGTCGGGCCGAGCCGCAGCCGGGCCAGGTCGCGGCGCAGGTCGGGCTGGGTGCGCTCGGCCGTGGCGACGAGCCGCCGGTAGACCTCCCCGGCCCGGGCGTCCCGGCCCGCCCGCCCCGGTGCGCCGGCCGGGATCCCGCTCAGGTCGGCCTGCTCGCGCAGCACCACCAGCAGCCGCTCGCCGTGCAGGCCGGGCCGGCCGGGCCCGAGGTACACCGCCGCCGCCCCGGCGAGCAGGACCACGGCCGTCGCCGCCGCCACCGGCCGGCTGGGCGTCCGGCCGCGCGGCCGGGCCAGCAGCAAGCCGTACGCGACGGACAGCACCGCGGCCACCGCGAGCCCGGCGGCGGCGGTGGCCGCCACCCAGTACGGCACGTCGCGAGTGGCCGCCAGGACGAGGGTGATCTCCTCCGGGTCGGCGAAGGCCAGCGGCCCGAACACGCCGAGCCCGACGAGCCAGCGCGCCGGGCCGGGCCCGGTGGGCCCGCCCGCGCGGACGGCGGGGGCCTGGAGGGCGGCCAGCACGAAGCCCAGCGGCGGCAGGGCCAGCAGGGCGGGCAGTTGCGCCCCGGACTGCCCGGCCCCGGCGGCGACGAGCAGCAGCGTCACCCCGGCGACCAGGCCGCCGACCAGCACCAGCCGGGCCGGCCGGGGCGGACGGCCGACCGCGAAGTGCGCCCAGAAGCGGGCGTCGAGCAGCGCCCCGGCGAGGACGCCGACCGCCGCGGCGGCGACCGCCGCGAGGACGGTCTCCAGCAGCCCCCCGAGCGCCCCGAACCACGCCCAGGGCAACACGGTCGCCACCCCGGCGGCCACCGCCAGCAGCGTCACCGTCCCGTCCCCGCCGGTGGCCGGCGGCGTCGGGCCGGGCCGTCCTGACGTGCCCGGTTCACCGACCGTCCCGGCACCCGGGGACGCCTGGGCGCGGCCCCGGGCGAGCCGGCCGACCACGGCGGCGAGCAGGCCGGCCGCCGGGGCCAGCGCGGCGAGGTACGCCTCGTGGTGCACCGGCGGCAGGGCACGCAGCAGGGTGAGCGCGCCAGCCGCCAGCAGCCCGGCGAGCCAGGCCCGGCCGGTGGCCCGGACCGCCCCGGACCGGGGCAGCAGCGTGAGCAGCAGCGCCGGCACGCCGGCCAGCAGGACAGTGACGCCGGCCACCACCGGCCAGAGCCAGACCGCCCGGTCCAGCCCGCTGGCCAGCAGGACCTGGTCGGTCAGCCAGCCGGCCAGCTCGGCGGGGACGGTGACCGCGACCGTCCAGCAGCCGACCAGCACCGCGGCCACCACGGGCCACGGGCCGGGGCGGGACGGCGGCGGCGGGCCCGGCACGGCCGGAGGGAAGGGCTGACCTGCGAACGGTGGGGGACCGACCTCCATGCCCAGACAGTACGGTGTGATCACGACATGCCGCCGGACCGCCGGGGCGGCTACCGTGGACGGGTGCGTGACCCCAACGTCTCCCGAATCGTCGCCGGTCAGCTCTCCCCGGCCCGCCGCGCCACCGACCTGCGCCGGCTGCGCGCCGAGCGGTTCGACGTCCTGGTCATCGGTGGTGGTGTCACCGGGGCCGGTGCGGCGCTGGACGCCGCCTCCCGAGGGCTGAAGGTGGCCCTGGTGGAGGCGCGGGACTACGCGGCCGGCACCTCCAGCCGGTCCAGCAAGCTGATCCACGGCGGCCTGCGCTACCTGGAGCAGTTGGAGTTCCACCTGGTCCACGAGGCGCTCACCGAGCGGGGGCTGCTCGCCACCCGGCTCGCCCCGCACCTGGTCCGGCCGGTGCCGATCCTGATCCCGCTGCCCGCCGGCCGGGGCGCACGGGACGTGCCGGCCCGCACCTTCCGCCGGTCCTACTACGGCCTCGGGGTGGCCGCGTACGACGCGTTCGCCGGGCTCTTCGGGGGCGGCCGGGGGATGCCGCTGCACCGGCACCTGACCCGGGAGGGGGCGCGGCGGATCTTCCCGAGCCTGCGCGCCGACGCCCTGGCCGGGGCGATCCGCTACTACGACGGGCAGGTCGACGACGCCCGGCTGGTGGTCACCCTGGCCCGCACCGCGGCCAGCCTCGGCGCGACCGTGGTCAGCAGCACCCGCGCGGTCGGCCTGATCCGGCAGGCCCGCGAGGTGACCGGCGTCCGGGTCCGTGACCTGGAGGCCCCACCCGGCTCGCCCGACGCCGAGTTCGAGGTGCACGCCCGCACGGTGATCGCCGCCACCGGCGTGTGGAGCGACGACATGTCCCGGATGCTCAACGACGTCGGGCTGCGCCCCGGCTTCCGGGTCCGGGCGTCCAAGGGGGTGCACCTCGTGGTGCCCCGCTCGGCGATCACCGGCGAGGCGGGGCTGATCCTGCGTACCGCCACCAGCGTCCTGTTCGTGATCCCCTGGGGTGGGCACTGGATCATCGGCACCACCGACACGGACTGGCAGCTGGACCGGTCCCACCCGGCCGCCTCGGCCCGCGACATCGCGTACCTGCTGGACCAGGTCAACACGGTGCTGGAGCGGCCGCTCACCACCGCCGACATCGAGGGCGTCTACGCCGGGCTGCGCCCGTTGCTGTCCGGCGAGGCCGACTCCACCTCCAAGCTGTCCCGGGAACACGCCGTGATCGAGCCGATGCTCGGGCTGCTGCTGGTCGCGGGGGGAAAGTACACGACGTACCGGGTGATGGCCTCCGACGTGGTGGACCGCGCGGCCCGCCGGCTCGGCGGGGTTCGCCCGTCGCGCACCGCCGACCTGCCGCTGCTCGGCGCCGACGGGTACGCCGCGATGTGGCGGGACCGGGCCGACCTGGCCCGCCGGCACGGGGTGCCGGTCGGGGTGGTCGAGCATCTGCTGGAGCGGTACGGCACCCTGACCCTCGACCTGCTCGCCCTGGTCGACGCCGATCCGCTGCTGGCGTCCCCGCTGGCCGGGGCCCCGGAATATCTCGCGGCCGAGGTGACGTACGCGGCCCGCGCCGAGGGGGCGCTGCACCTGGAGGACGTGCTGACCCGGCGTACCCGGATCTCCTTCGAGACCACCCACCGCGGCCTGGAGTCCGCCGAGCACGCCGCGGAGCTGATGGGCGCGGTGCTGGGCTGGGACGCCGCGACCCAGGCGCGCGAGGTCGAGCACTACCGGGCGCGGGTGGAGGCGGAGCGGCAGTCCCAGCTGATGCCGGACGACGCGACCGCCGACGCGGCCCGGCTCGGCGCCCCGGACGTGCGGGGCTTCGCGGCGGACCGGGGCGCCGACGGCGACCCCGTCGAGCTTCCGTCGTCCCCCCGGTGACCGACCTCCTGCCGCAGGCCGGGCTCAGAGCACCTTGCCGGGGTTGAACAGCCCCTCCGGGTCCAGCGCCGCCTTGATCGCCTGGTGCACCCGGACGCCCACCGGGCCGATCTCCCGGGCCAGCCAGTCCCGCTTGAGCAGCCCCACCCCGTGCTCGCCGGTGCAGGTGCCGCCCAGCTCCAGGCCGAGCCGCATGATCTCGTCGAAGGCCCGCCGGCCCCGGTCCAGGCTGGCCGGGTCGGCGCGGTCGACCACGATGTTCGGGTGCATGTTGCCGTCGCCGGCGTGTCCCACCACGCCGATCGGCACGTCGCACTCCTCGGCGATCCGGGCCACCCCGTCCAGCAGCGCGGCGAGCGAACCCCGGGGGACGGCCACGTCGTCGATGATCAGCCCCCCGTTCCCGCCCGGGTACGCGTCGGCCGCGAACTTCTCCATCGCCGGGTGGGCCAGCCGGCGGGCCTGGAGCAGCGCCGCCGCCTCCGCCGCGTCGGTGGCCGCGTACACCTCGTCGGCCCCGGCGGCCTCGCACACCTCGGCGATCCGGGCCAGGTCCTCGGCGGCCCGCGACCCGGTGTCCACGGCGGCGAGCAGCAGCGCCTGCGCGTCGGTGCGCAGCCCCATCGGCTGGTACGCCTCGATCGCCGCCAGGTGGGTCCGGTCGAGGAGTTCCAGCAGGCTCGGGGTGAGCCCCTTCGCGGCGATCTCCGCCACCGCCACGCCGGCCTCCGCCGTGGAGTTGTAGACGGCGACGAGGGTGAGCGACGCCTCCGGGGCGGGCCGCAGCGCGACGGTCACCTCGGTGATCACCCCGAGGGTGCCCTCCGAGCCGACGAAGAGCCGGGTCAGGTCGTACCCGGCGACGCCCTTGGCGGTGCGCCGACCGGTGCGCAGCACCTCGCCGGAGGCGAGCACCACCTCAAGGCCGAGCACGTACTCGGTGGTCACGCCGTACTTGACGCAGCACATGCCGCCCGCGTTGGTGGAGACGTTGCCGCCGATGGTCGACGACTCCCACGAGCCGGGGTCCGGCGGGTAGTACAGCCCTTCCCGCCGCACCGCCCCGGCCAGCGTCGCGTTCACCACGCCGGGCTGGGCCACCGCGATCCGGCCCACCGGGTCGATCTCCAGGATCCGGTCCATCGCCACGGTGCTCAGCAGGATCGCGCCGTCCACCGCGTTCGCCGCGCCGGCCAGCCCGGTCCGCGCCCCCTGCGGCACCACCGGTACGCCGTACCGGGCCGCCGCCCGGACCACGCCGACCACCTCGTCGGTGCCGTGCGGGCGGACCACCACCAGCGGCGTCCCGGAGGCGCACAGGTCGGCCTCGTCCCGCTCGTGCATCCGGAGCAGGTCCGGGTCGGTCAGGACGGCATCGTCGCCGAGCACGGCGCGCAGGTCGGCGAGGAGGGGTGAGGCAACCATGCAGCAGAGGCTAACCTCCGGCTAGTTTGGCCACCATGCTGTACCTTGACCGGCCCGCCTGGCCGGCGCGCGGGCGACTCTGGTCGCATCTGATCAGCGACGTCTCGCCCGCCGAGCTGCACGCCTTCGCCGAGACGCTCGGCGCGCCCCGCCGCGCGTTCGACCGCGACCACTACGACAT
The DNA here is from genome assembly GCF_045040215.1 of Micromonospora sp. NBC_01412. Taxonomy (NCBI): domain Bacteria; kingdom Bacillati; phylum Actinomycetota; class Actinomycetes; order Micromonosporales; family Micromonosporaceae; genus Micromonospora; species Micromonospora sp. NBC_01412. Next base: position 2,495,109 of record NZ_CP109528.1, on the reverse strand, counting down.
CCCCGCCGAGCGGTACGCCATGGCGGTGCACCTCGGAGCCCGGGTGGTCCCCAGCCGCGAACTGGTCCGCCTCCTGCGCGCGTCCGGCCTCCGCCGCCCCAAACACCTGACCCACCCCACCCCCTAACCCCACCCCACTCCCCCCACCGCCCCACCCCCGCTCGCCCCACCCCGCCCTGCCGTCCCGCCCCCCGCCCCGCCCCCCGTCCTGCCCCGCGATCTTGCACTTGCGGCCCCTGTCTTGCGGCATTTGATGGCATACGTCCGGGCCACAACTGCAAGATCGCGTGGGCGTGGGCGTGGGCGTGGGCGTGGGTGCGGCGGGGCGCGGACGGGGCCGGGGCGCGGGCGCGGGGGCGGGGGCGGGGGCGGGGGCGGGAACGGGGGTGGGGTGGGGTGGGTCAGCAGAGGGTGGTGAGTTCGCGGCGGAGGTTGGCGCGGGCCGGGTGTTCCCAGCGGGCGGCAAGGACGGGCAGCCGGTAGAGGGTGGGCAGGGCCAGCAGGCCGTCGAGCACCCAGGCCCGCCCGACCCGGAACGCCGGCTCCGGCACGTGCGCGTACTCCCGGCGGACGGCGGCGGCGTACCGGTCGTACTCGTCGGGCGGACCGGCCAGCACGGCCAGGTCGGCGTCGCAGAGCAGCGCGCCGTCGCGGTCCCCGGCCATGACCGCATGCCCGGCGGTGAGCAGCACCAGCCGGCGGACCTCCGCCACCGCCCCGGCCGGCACCCCGACCCCGGTCAGCAGCGCGTCGGCGAGGTCGGCGCTGGCCCGCTCGTTGCCGTCCCCGTCGGCGCGCGGGTCGTAGACCGCGTCGTGGCACCAGGCGGCGAGCCGGACCAGGTCGGGGTCGTCGGCCAGCTCGGCGTGCGCGTCGACGACATCGAGGACGGCGGTCAGGTGCCGGACGGTGTGGTAGTGCCGGTGTGGTTCCCGCCAGCGGGCCAGCAGGCCCGCCCCGGCGTCGGTCAGCGCCGATGAGTCCCCGGCCCCGGCGCCCCGGGCCGCCGCCCGCCATCGACCGATCAGTTCCGCCGCGCTCCGGAGGCCGTCCGAGTCCGTCATTCGACCGAGTCTGCCGGAGTGGGCGAGGATTCACCGCCCTCACGGCGGGTAGTCCCCGCCATGGCCGTGGCCCGGGATCTCCGATCGTCGCTGCTACGGCGTGCCGGCCTGCACGACGGCGTGGCCGACATCGACTCGGCGCGGGTCACGGCGGCGATGGAGGAGCTGCGCCGTCGCAGCAGAGCCACCCTGCACGATCGGCTGCACCGGGTCCGGATGGCGCTGGGGCTGGCCGTGCAGGCCGGGCTGGCCGCCACGCTGGCCTGGGTCGTCTCCCACCACCTGCTGGGCAACCCGCAGCCGGTCTTCGCGCCGATCTCGGCGGTCGGCGCCCTGGCCGCGTCGGTCGGCCAGCGGCTGCGCCGGACCATCGAGCTGATCGTCGGGGTGGGGGTCGGGGTGTTCCTCGGTGACCTGCTGATCTACCTCGTCGGCACCGGGGGCTGGCAGCTCGGGCTGGTGGTGACGGCGTCCATCGTGCTGACCCTCTTCTTCGGCGGGAGCGTGTCGGTCGTCATCCAGGCCGCCGCCACCGCCGTGCTGATCGTCACGCTCAGCCCATCCACCGAGGACCTGGAGATACCGCGCTTCATCGACGCCTTCATCGGTGGCGGGATCGCGCTGGTGGTGACGGCGGTCCTGTTTCCGCTGAACCCGCTGCGGGTTCTCAACCGGGCCGCCCGGCCCGCGCTGGACCTGCTCGCCGGCCAGCTCGACGCCACCGCCGAGGCGCTGCGCAAACGGGACCGGAACAGCGCCCAGCGGGCCCTGGAACGGCTCCGTGAGAACAAGGAGGAGCTGAGCACCCTCATCGAGGCGATCGAGGGCGCGAAGGAGACCAGCATCCTCTCCCCGGCCCGTTGGCGCCGGCGCAGCGAGTTGACCCACTACGCCGAGGCGGCCGACCCGATCGACCGCGCGATGCGCAACACCGGGACCCTGATCCGGCGTTCCGTGACGATGATCGAGGACGAGGAGCCGGTGCCGGAGCCGATGCCGGACGCGGTGGCCCACCTCGCCGAGGCCGTCCGGCTGCTCTGCCACGAGTTCGCCGTCGGGGCGGAACCGGAGAAGGCCCGGGAGCGGTCCCTGCGCGCGGTCAGCGAGGCCGGCCGGGCGTACGCGCAGGGGGTCGGGTTCTCCGGCAGTGTGGTGATCGCGCAGGTGCGCACCACCGCCAGCGACCTGCTGGTCACCTCCGGCATCGACCAGGAGGAGGCCAACCGGCTGGTCCGGCAGTCCTTCGGCGAGCAGGAGAAGTCGAGCGTCTGCCCGGCCGAGAGCACCCCCGCCCCGAAGCCGCCCACGGCCCCGCCGCTGGGCTGAGGCGCGCTCAGCCCAGCTCGGCGAGGGCGGTGAGCAGGCTCTCGACGTGCTCCGGCGTGCTGCCCAGGCCGATGCTGGCCCGCAGAGCGGTCGGCGGCAGGTCCGGGTGCCCACTGCGCGCGGCGGCCTCGTTGAGCAGCCGACGGGCCAGCGGGTGGGCGCAGAACAGCCCGTCGCGGACCCCGATGCCGTGCCGGGCGGCCAGCTCCGCGGCGACCTCGGTCGAGTCCCGGCCGGCCAGCACGAACGAGGCGATGCCCACCCGGGGGGCGTCCGGGCCGAAGGCGCGCAGCTCCACCACGTGCGGCAGGGCGGCCAGCCCGTCCCTCAGCCGGGCCAGCAGCGCCTGCTCGCGGGCGTGCAGCGCGACCCGGTCCGCCCCGTCCAGCGCCGCGCACACCGAGGCGAGGGCGACCGCGCCGAGCAGGTTGGGGGTGCCGGCCTCGTGCCGGGCCGGGCCGGTGGCCCAGCGCACGTCGTGGGTGGCGGCCCCGACGTGACTGGTGGCGCCCCCGCCGGCCAGGTACGGCGGGGCCGCGTCCAGCCAGTCGCCCCGGCCGAGCAACACCCCCGCCCCGAACGGCGCGTACAGCTTGTGCCCGGAGACGGCCAGGTAGTCCACGTCCAGCGCGGCCACGTCGACCGGGGCGTGCGGGGCGAGTTGGGCGGCGTCCACCGCGATCCGGGCGCCGTGCCGGCGGGCCACCCAAGCCAGCTCGGCCACCGGCCAGCGTTCCCCGGTCACGTTGCTCGCCCCGGTCACCGCCACCAGCACCGGCGGGCGGGCGGTGGCGCCCCGGCGCAGCTCGGTCAGCGCCGCGTCCAGCGCCCGGATCGCCTCGGCGGGGCCGGCCGGCACCGGCAGCCGCACCGAGGCGCGCGGCCAGGGCAGCAGGTTGGCGTGGTGCTCCCCGGCGAACGTCACCACCGTGGTCCCGGCGGGCAGGGTCCGGGCCAGCAGGTTCAGCGCGTCGGTGGTGTTGCGGGTGAACACCACGTGGTCGCCGGCGCGGGCGCCGAAGAAGTCGCCGACCGTCTGCCGGGCCCGCTCGTACGCCAGCGTGCAGCGCCGCGACAGCGCGCCGGCGCCGCGATGCACGCTGGCGTACCAGGGGAGCAGCTCGGCCACCGCGTCGGCCGCGGCCCGCGCGCACGGCGCGCTGGCCGCGTAGTCCAGGTTGATCTGGCCCGGCACGCCGAGCACGTCGAGCGGCCGCGACGACGCCGGCACGGTCCACGCGGGCGGCGGCGTGAGCGAGGGTACGAGGGTGACGGTCATGGCCCGACCTCCGGGTCCGGGGACCCCAGGTGACACCACCGGGACGGGGTCCGCGCTTGCCCAGCGCCGGACGGGGCTGGGCCCGGTCATCACCCGGGGCACCCCACCGCGAACTCGACGAGGGTTGCCGGCCAGCAAGCCGGGGCTTGACGCTGGCGCTCGTGACCTGACGACAGGATAACGGTCGACCGATGCGGCCGGAACGGTCGGCGGGGGATGACTACGCTGATGTAATGGCCGACACCCCGCCCGGCGGCGCCGCGTCGCCGTGGACCCCGCACGATCTCCCTCCACAGCCCGGTGGGGCCGCCCTCCGGATGCCGCAGCGCCGGCCGAGCTGGCTGCGGATCCTGGTGGTGGTCCTGGTGGTGGCCGTGGCGGTGCTGTTGATCGCGGCGTGCGCGGTCTACATGCTCTACACGCTCGGCTCCAACCTGGGGCCGCAGGCGCTGCTGATCGGCGTGATCGCCGCGATCCTGCCGGTGCCGGTGCTGGTTTCCTGCTTCCTGTGGCTGGACCGGTACGAGCCGGAGCCGTTGCAGTATCTGATCTTCTGCTTCGCCTGGGGCGCGTTCGTCTCCACGGCCGCCTCGCTGACCGTCAACGAGTTCTTCTCCGTCCGGTTCGCCGACTGGGGGCTGCCCGACGCGTTGACCGCAGTGCTGGTCGCCCCGTTCATCGAGGAGCTGACCAAGGCGCTCGGCCCGATCCTGCTGCTGATCTTCCGCCGCCGGGAATGGTCCGGCATCACCGACGGCCTGGTCTACTGCGGGCTGTCGGCGGTCGGCTTCGCCATGGTGGAGAACATCCTCTACCTGGGCGGTTACGGCTACGCCTCCGGCGTCGAGGAGTACGGTCCGGCGACCGGGGCGCAGCAGGTCATCGCGATCTTCATCGTCCGGATCCTGCTGTTCGGCTTCGCCCACCCGCTGTTCACCTCGATGACCGGCGTGGGCCTCGGCATCGCCGCCCGGACCGCCGACCGTCGGGTGCGCTTCCTCGCCCCGGTCGCGGGCCTGCTGCTGGCGATGATGCTGCACGGCACCTGGAATTTGCTGCCGTCGCTGGCCCAGGCCACTGGGCAGGCGATGGTCGCCCTGTACGGCTACCTCGGGGTGATGGTGCCGATCTTCTTCGGCATGGTCGGGTTGGCGGTCTGGCTGCGTGGCTGGGAGGGGCGGCTGACCGAGCGCACCCTGCCCGACTACGTGCGGGCCGGGTGGCTGACCCCGCCGGAGGTGGCGGCGCTGGGCAGCCTGGGCCGGCGGCACGCCGCCCGGACCTGGGCCCGGCGGGTGGCCGGCGACCCGGGGCTCAAGGCGATGCGCGGGTACCAGTTCTCCGCCACCAGGCTGGCGCTGCTGCGCGACGGGATGCACCGAGGGCTCGATCGCAGGCCCGCCGACCGGGAACGGACCGCGTGGGAGGAACGGGAACTGCTGGGCGCGATCACCGCGTACCGGTCCTTCTTCGTCGGCCGGGACCCGCAGGTGCCGGTCGGGAGCTGGGACGGTCACCGCTACCACCTGCGGTTCCCCGACGGGTCGCAGCGGCCGGTCGACGCCCCGGACGAGCCGGTGGTGCCGATCCCGGTGGTGCTCGCCCCGCCGCCGCCCCCGGCCCACCCGGGGCCTTACGGCCCGCCCGGCTGGTACGGCCCCCGCCCGGCCGCCCCCTGGCCGCCGGGCACCGCCTGACGGGGGTGGGCCGACCGGTCAGGTCATCACGCCGGTGAGGAAGTCACCGATGCCCACGGCCATCGCCATCAGGCCCGCCCCGATCGCCTTGCACATCTGCGCCGCGCTGTCCGGCCGGAACGCCACGAAGTAGATCAGGAACGCGACGCTTCCCCAGAGGAACACCTTCTTCACGAATACCGGCACGATCCCTCCCCAGGGCGCTGGACGTGCCTGGCTTCCCGTCGTCGGCAGCCGCAAACGACGCGCCGCCGACCGGGGGTGGACGACGGCGAGAAGCCGGGACGGACCCGGGGAGGAGTGCGGAAGGGTCTACCGGGGGCGTTACAGGTAAAGGCCGGTGGAGCCGTTCGCCTCCGACTCGATCCGCTCGGCGGCGACGGCGTGGACGTCCCGCTCGCGCAGCAGGACGTATCCCCGGCCGTGCAGCTCGACCTCGGAGCGGTCGTCGGGGTCGAAGAGCACCCGGTCGCCGGAGACGATCGAGCGGACGTGCGGCCCCACGCCCACGGCGGTCGCCCAGGCCAGTCGCTTGCCCACAGCGGCGGTCGCCGGGATCACGATGCCGGCGGTGGAACGGCGCTCACCCTCGCTGCCGTCCACCTTCACCAGCACGCGGTCGTGCAGCAGACGGATCGGCAGGCCGGAGTCGAGGTTCTGGTCGACGGTCACGCCGGAACGGTACCGCGTCCGGCCGAGCCGTCCCGCTGGTGGTTACGCGGATGCGGGCCGGGGCAATGTGTGGCGGAACCGCCCTAGGCTGGGGCGACGGACGTATCCTGTCCCCCCTGTCCTGCGGGCAGGTCGATTCTGATGCGGGAGGTGCGCTTGAGCCGCTTCGAGCGGGTACGCGGACGGCTCCGCCGCGCGTACGAGTCGGGCCGGGAGTCGGTGCGGCGGGCCCGCGCCGACCCGACCGGCCGGGCCGGCGGGCCGGCGGGCATCGCGGCGACGGCCGGCGTCGACTCTTCCGGCGAGGCCGGGGTGGCTTCCCCCACTTCGCCGGGCCCGGCCGCCCCGCCGTCGGCGACGGTGGTCGGGGCTGAGCCGCCCGCCGCGTTGCACAACTCCACCGCCAGCCGCGACGACGCCGACGTGCCGCACGGCCTGCGGATCGCCGCCGCCTGGTCGTGGCGGCTGATCGTCATCGGTGTGGTGTTCTGGGCGCTGCTGAAGATCGTCGCCACCATCAGCATCGTGATCATCCCGCTGGCCATCGCGATGCTGCTCTCGGCGCTGCTCGCGCCGGCCGTCGGCTGGCTGCTGCGGGCGCGGCTGCCCCGCTCGCTGGCCACGGCGGTGGTGCTGGTCGGCGGCCTGGCCGCCGTCATCGGCACGCTGACGCTGGTGGTGAACGAGTTCATCAAGGGCGTGCCGGAGCTGAGCAAGAAGTCGTCCGAGGGCGTCCGGCAGATCCAGGACTGGCTCAAGACCGGCCCGCTGCACCTGTCCGACAGCCAGCTCACCCGGTACATCGACGAGGCGCAGGCCTGGATCAACAACAACACCGAGAAGTTCACCAGCGGGGCCGTCTCCACCGCGGCGACCCTGGCCGAGGTGCTGACCGGCATAGTGCTGGTGCTCTTCGCCACCTTCTTCTTCCTGCGCGACGGCAGCCGGATCTGGCGCTTCCTGGTCCGGCTGCTGCCGGTGGCCGCCCGGTGGAAGGTCGACGACGCCGGCCGGGCGTCCTGGGAGACCCTGGGCGCCTACGTCCGGGCCACCGTGCTGGTCGCGTTCATCGACGCCGTGGGCATCGGTGCCTTCCTGGTCGCCTTCGACATCCCGTTCGCGTTCCCGCTGGCCGCGCTGGTCTTCCTCGGGGCGTTCATCCCGATCGTCGGGGCGGCGCTCTCCGGCGTCGTCGCGGTGCTGGTCGCGCTGGTCGACAGCGGCCCGGTCACCGCGTTGATCATCCTGGGCGTGGTGGTCGGTGTGCAGCAGGTCGAGGGCCACATCCTCCAGCCGCTGATCATGGGCCGGGCGGTGGCCATCCACCCGCTCGGGGTGATCATCGGCATCGCGGCGGGCGTGGTGCTCGCCGGGATCACCGGGGCGCTGGTCTCGGTGCCGCTGATCGCGGTGCTCAACACGGCGGTCCGCCGGCTCGCCGCGCGTACCGTGCCGGACACCCCGCCGGACGCAGTGGTGGTCGCCGCGAAGGCGCCCTGACCGTCCCGTCGAGCCACCGGGCCCGTCCCCGCCGCCACGCGGGGATGGGCCCGTCTCTCGTCGGGCCGTGCGTCAGGGCCGGCTGGGCGCCTGCGTCAGGGCCGGCCGAGGCGTTCCAGAGCGCCCCGGGCGACCTCCGGGCGGGTGGTGTACCAGAACGGAGGCAGGGAGCGGCGCAGGAACGGGCCGTAGCCGCGAGCCGTCTCCAGCCGCGAGTCGAGCACCGCGACCACGCCCCGGTCCCCGGTGGCCCGGATCAGCCGGCCCACCCCCTGGGCCAGCCGGACGGCGGCGATCGGCACGCTCACCGCGGCGAAGCCGGAGCCGCCGCCCGCGTCCACGGCGGCGGCGCGGGCCGCCGCGAGCGGCTCGTCCGGGCGGGGGAAGGGCAGCCGGTCGATCACCACGAGCTGGCAGGCGTCGCCCGGCACGTCCACGCCCTGCCACAGCGACATCACCCCGAACAGGCAGCTCGACCGCTCCTCGCGGAACCTCCGGACCAGCAGCGGCAGCGACTCCTCGCCCTGGAGCAGCACCGGCAGGTCGGTCCGCGCCCGCAGCAACTCCGCCGCCTGCTGCGCGGCCCGCCGCGAGGAGAAGAGCCCGAGGGTACGCCCACCCAGCGCGCCGACCAGCGCCAGCAGCTCCTCGCCGGCCGCCTCGGGCAGCCCGGAGACGCTGGGGCGGGGCAGGTGTGCGGCGACGTACAGGATGCCCTGCCGGGCGTAGTCGAAGGGCGAGCCGACGTCGAGCGACCGCCAGCCCGGCCCCTCGGTGGCCGGGACGGTGCCGGTGGTGGGCCGGCTGCCCGGCGCGGCGGCGACCGGGGCGGCACCGGGCGGGGCGTCACCGCGGGCCGTGGCGACGGCCAGCGCGGCGGCGGCCGGGGACGGTGGGGTGGGCGGCGGCGCGTCCAACCCCAGCGCCCGGGCCACCGTGTCGAACCGGCCGCCCAGCGCCAGGGTCGCCGAGGTGGCGACGACGGTGCGCTCGTCGTAGAGGTGGGTGGCAAGGGTGCCGGCGACCGAGAGCGGGGCCACCACCAGCGCCCGGCGGCTGCCGTTGTCCGACTTCTCCACCCAGGCCACGTCGTGCTCGGCCTCCTCCAGCAGCCGCTGGGTGGTGGCGGACAGCTCGTCCAGCACCGCCTTGGCCTGCTGCTTGCGCACCGGGTCCGGGTCGTCGGACTTGACCTCGCCGATCGTGTCCAGGGCGGCCCGGGTGGCCGCGTCGAGCAGCGTGCACGCCTCGCGCAGCGGCCCCGGCAGCCCGGCGGTGAGCCGGCCCGCCGGCACCTCGGCCAGCCCGGCGGCGAGGGCGCCGCCGGCCTCGGCGAGCCGCTCGGCGACCTCCGGGCGCAGCAGCGGGCGGGCCCGCCGGACGGACCGTTCGATCAGCTCCGGCACCAGCTCGGCCTGGGCGGCGGAGGAGACCCGGTCGGCCAGCTCGTGCGCCTCGTCCACGATGAGCAGCTTGTGCGGTGGCACGATGTGCCGCCCGGCGAGCATGTCGACGGCGAGCAGGCTGTGGTTGGTGACCACCACGTCGGCCTCGCGGGCCCGGGCCCGGGACGCCTCGGCGAAACACTCCGCGCCGAACGGGCAGCGCGATGCCCCGACGCACTCCCGGGCCGGCATGGACACCAGCCGCCACGCCTGGTCGTCGACGCCCGGGTCCAGCTCGTCGCGGTCGCCGGTGTCGGTCTCCAGTGCCCAGTCCCGCAGCCGCTGGACCTGCTTGCCCATCCGGCCGGCCTCGCCGAGCCACTTCCCGCCCCCGCCGCCGGCCCGGGGCTCCACGGCGTCGAAGAGGGTGTCCGTCGGCTCGTCCTCGGTCGAGTTGTCCAGCCGGGCCAGGCAGAGGTAGTGGTGCCGCCCCTTGAGTACCGCGAAGGTGGGCCGGCGGCCGAGCAGCGGCTCCACCGCGTCGGCGAGCCGGGGCATGTCGTGCTCGACGAGCTGGGACTGCAACGCCAGGGTCGCGGTGGAGACCACCACCGGGCCGTCCACGGTCAGCGCCGGGGCCAGGTATGCCAGCGACTTGCCGGTGCCGGTGCCGGCCTGCACGAGCAGGTGCTCGCGGGAGGTCACGCACTCCTCGATCGCGGTGGCCATCTCCTGCTGGCCGGGGCGGGCCGCCCCGCCGGGGACCGCGCCGACCGCCGCGGCGAGCAACTCCCCGGCGCTCGCCCGCTTCCCGCGCCGCCGGGACGCGCTGCGGGGGAGGGCGGAACCGGGAGCGATGCGCGGCGGAGTCACCGTGCGACGGTACCCGCCGCCGCCGACGCCGGGCGCGCCCCGCCCCGCGTGGCGGGGTCACCCTACGGAATCCCACGGGTCGCATCCCGTTATTTCTCCCGCGCGACTGATGGGCGGTATCGACTAGGGTGCGACTCATGCCGAGCGACGTGGTCCGCGTGATCTACCGCAAGTACGACGGCAGCGCCCACCGCGACTACCCGGCCCGTCGGCTGGCCGAGGACGACCTGGGCGTCTGGCTCGGAGTGCCGGCCGGCACCGAGTCGGTCTACCACGGCCGGCCCTCGGTGGAGCGGATCCCCTTCGTGCTGCTGGTGCCGCGGCACGCCTGGTGGACAGGGATGTTCAACCCGCCGCCGCGGACCAGCGAGGTCTACTGCGACATCACCACCCCAGCCCGCTGGGAGGGCGACGACACCGTCCACCTGGTCGATCTCGACCTGGACGTGGTGCGCCGCCGGGGCACCGGGCTGGTCGAGCTGCGCGACGAGGACGAGTTCGCCGAGCACCGGGAGCGCTTCGGCTACCCGGTCGACCTGGTCGCCGAGGCCGAGGCCGCGTCCCGCCGGCTGCTGGTCGCGCTCGGCGACGGCAGCGAGCCGTTCGCGGCGGCGTACCGGAAGTGGCTGGCCCTGGTGGTCTGAGCCCGCCCGCCGGCCGGGGCGTCACCAGCGCGGCGGCCAGTCGGCCTCCGCCCCGATGTCGGGCAGCCGGGTCAGCTTGTCCGGGTTCAGCTGGTTGAAGATGCCGGTGATCCGACCGTCGTGCACGGCGAACGCGGTGACCAGGCGCAGCGTCCGGCCGCTGCTGTGCGGGGTCTCGAACTGCAACCCGAGTGACCCGTCCACGAGCACCGGCCGGGCCCGCACCCGGCCGCCGTAGCGGCCGGCCTGGCCGAACAGGCCCAGGGTGAAGCGGCCCACCGCGTCGGCGCCGGTGACCGGCCGGAGGGCGGCCGGGAAGTGCCCGCCGCCGTCGCCGATCAGCACCACGTCCGGGGCGAGCACCCGGACCAGCTCGGCCAGCTCGCCCGACTGGGTCGCCGCGACGAAGGCGGCGACCACCCGCCGCTGCTCGGCCGGGTCGGCGGTGTGCCGGGGCGCGTCCGACGCGCCGACCGCCCGCCGGGCCCGGGAGGCGAGCTGCCGGGCGGCCACCGCCGTGCCGCCGAGCACCCCGGCGATCTCGTCGAACGGCACCGCGAACACGTCGTGCAGCACGAGGGCGATCCGCTGCTCGGGGCTGAGCCGTTCCAGCACCACGAGCAGGGCGGTGCCGAGCTGGTCGGCGCGGACCGCCCGTTCGGCCGGGTCGGGGGCGAACCCGTCCGGGCCCGGCCCGGGATCATACGGGTCCACCAGCGGCTCGGGCAGCCACTGCCCCGGGTACGTCTCCCGGCGCACCCGGGCCGAGCGGAGCACGTCGAGACAGATCCGCCCGCAGGTGGTGGTCAGCCAGGCCCCCAGGTTCCCCACCTTCGCCCGCTGCGCCGGATCACCGAGCGCACCGGAGCAGCGCAACCAGGTCTCCTGGACCGCGTCCTCAGCCTCGCTCCGGCCGCCCAGCATTCGGTACGCCACGGCCGTCAGCCGCCCCCGCTCCGCCTCGAACTCCGCAACCAGCTCTCCCACGGCTCCCACCTCCCCATCCCACAATTCTCCCCAAGCCCTCGACGCCCCACCCACCCCAAACGTGACCCCACCCCTCGGGCGCTCGCCGGGCGGGAGGGAGCGGGGTGGGCGATGATCCGGGGATGGACGCGTTCGGTGGAGTGGAGGTCGTGGCGCCGGAGGGCGGCACGGTGCGGGAGTTGCTGCGGGTGGGCGGCGGCGCGGTGGACCTGGGGGCGGTCGATCCCCGGTCGACGCCGGGGCTGCCCGCGGCGGCGGGGCGCGGCGGCGCTCGCAAGGAGTGGGCGCGGCAGCAGGTGGCGTTGGTCGGCGTGGGGCTGGGGCGACAGCAGGAGATGCTGTTCGCCGCCGCCAAGGGCGCGGCCGGCCCGGATGCCCCGGCGAGCGCCCCGACGACCGCTGACGCGGGCCTGGAACGGGGTCGCCCCGGGCGGGTGCTGCTGGTGCTCCAGGCCATGGACTGCGGCGGCAAGGACGGCACGATCAAGCGGGTGGCCGGCGCGATGAATCCGCTCGGGCTGCACATCCGCTCGTTCGGCCCGCCCACGGCCGCCGAGCGGCGGCACGACTTCCTGTGGCGGGTCCGGCGTGCCGTGCCGCCGCCCGGGTACGTCGGGATCTTCAACCGCTCGCACTACGAGGACGTGCTGATCGCCCGGGTGGAGTCGCTGGTGCCGGAGGCCACCTGGCGGGCCCGGTACGACAAGATCAACACCTTCGAGCGGGAGCTGGCGGACACCGGGGTGGCCCTGGTGAAGGTGATGCTGCACATCTCGTACGCCGAGCAGGGGGAACGGCTGTCGGAGCGGCTGAGCGATCCGGCCAAGCACTGGAAGTACAACCCGAGCGACCTGGACTCCCGGGCCCGCTGGGACGACTACCAGGCCGCGTACGCCGAGGCCCTGGAGCGGTGCGGCACGGATGCCGCGCCCTGGTACGTGGTGCCCGCCGATCGGAAGTGGTACCGCGACTGGGCGGTGGCCCACCTGCTGCGGGAGACGTTCGGCGACCTGGATCTGGGGTATCCGCCGGCGGACTTCGACGTGGCGGCGGAGCGTAGGCGGTTGTCCTGCGATTGACCGGTCAAGGTGAACGGCAGGTGAACGACCAGTAAATGGCGGCTTGCCGGGGGTGGGCCGAGGAATTCGTGGTTCTGCCGTTTCCTAGCATTCCCACTGCAGGCACCCTCCGGGGCGTCCGCCGCCCTTCCACCGACACGACGAGGTCCAGGCTGTGAAGTTTTCCTTCCGCCCCACCGAGGGCGCCTTCTACGAGCTCTTCACCAGGGCCGCGCAGAACTTGGTGCGGGGCACTGCGCTGTTGAACGAGCTGGCCCTGCCCGGCGTGGACGTGCAGTCGGTGAGCGAGCGGCTCACCGAGGTCGAGCACGACAGCGACCAGATCACCCACGACCTGTACAAGAAGATCAACTCTACCTTCATCACCCCGTTCGACCGCGAGGACATCTACCGCCTGGGCTCGCTGCTCGACGACGTGATGGACCATCTGGAGGCCGTGGGCAACCTGCTCTACCTCTACGGCCTGACCAAGCTGCCGTCGCTCCCGCGTGAGCTGCACGATCTGGTCAACGTGCTAGACCAGCAGGCCAAGCTGACCGCCGAGGCGATGCCCCGGCTGAAGTCGATGAAGGATCTTGAGGACTACTGGATCGAGTGCAACCGGCTGGAGAACGACGGCGACCAGGTGTACCGGATGCTGCTGGTCCGCCTCTTCTCCGGCGAGTATGACGCCCTGACGGTGCTCAAGATGAAGGAGGTCGCCGACGAGTTGGAGGCGGCCTGCGACGCCTTCGAGCACGTGGCGAACACCGTCGAGACCATCGCGGTCAAGGAGTCCTGATCCTGTGAGTCCCGAACTCATCGCCGTGCTGGCGGTGATCGCGGTGGCCCTGCTGTTCGACTACACCAACGGCTTCCACGACGCCGCGAACGCGATCGCGACCAGCATCTCCACCCGCGCCCTCACACCCAGGATCGCGCTCGCCCTCGCCGCGGTCGGCAACTTCGTCGGCGCGCACTTCGGCGCGGGCGTCGCCAAGACCGTGGGCGAGGGCCTGGTCACCCTGCCCACCGGCATCGAGAGCCTGGGGGTCGTCTTCGCCGGGGTGCTCGGCGCGATCGCCTGGAACCTGATCACCTGGTACTTCGGCCTGCCGTCGTCGTCCTCGCACGCGCTGTTCGGCGGCCTCGTCGGGGCGACCCTGCTGGCCACCGGCGGCGTGGTGCAGTGGAGCACCATCGGCGAGAAGGTCATCCTGCCGATGGTGCTCTCGCCGATCATCGGCCTGACCCTGGGCTACCTGCTGATGCTGGCGATCCTCTGGGCCTTCCGCAACGGTCACCCGGGCAAGCTCAACCGGGGCTTCCGCTGGGCGCAGACCGCCTCGGCGGCGGCCATGTCCGTCGGCCACGGCATGCAGGACGCCGCGAAGACCATGGGCATCGTGGTCCTCGCCCTCTACACCGGCGGCTTCCAGAGCGACACGAGCCACATCCCGGGCTGGGTGTTCTGGACCTCGGCGACCATGCTCGCGGCCGGCACGTACACCGGCGGCGCGCGGATCATCCGGACCCTGGGCCGCAAGATCATCGACCTAGGCCCGCCGGAGGGCTTCGCGGCCGAGACGGTGGCCAGCGCGGTGCTCTACTTCAACGCCCTGGTGCTCAAGGCCCCGATCTCCACCACCCACACGATCACCTCGGCGATCATGGGTGTGGGCGCCACCAAGCGGCTCTCCGCCGTGCGCTGGAACGTCGCCGGCAACATCGTGATCGCCTGGATCATCACGTTCCCGGCCGCGGCGCTGATCGCCTGCGTCACGTACCTGCTGGTCCGCCCGCTCTTCGGCTGACAGCCGGGTTCGGAGGGGCTCCCCGCGTCGACGTGGGGAGCCCCTCCGCCTCACTTGTAGCGCACGCCGACCTGTTCCCGGACGGCGTCCAGCAGGGCCATCACCTCAAGGGTGGTCGAGTGCGGGACCAGCGGGCTCTCGGTCAGCCCTGCGGCGAGGCAGCGCTGCACCTCGGCGGCCTCGTACTGGTAGCCGCCGCCGGTCAGGTCGGCGGGGATCGTCTCCGGGTCGGCCCCGGCCCGGTGCAGGGTCGCCGACGGCGGCCGGAAGAACGGGGCGGGCAGGTCGATCCGGCCGGCGGTGCCGGTGATCGAGGCGACCATCGGGGTGGCCCCGATCATGCCGCAGCTCAGCGTCGCCACCGCCCCCGCGTCGTACCCGAACACCATGCCGGTGTTCTCGTCGACCCCCTCGGGGCCGAGCTTCGCCCAGGCCCGGACGTGCTGCGGGACGCCGAGCAGCAGGTGGGCCAGGCTGACCGGGTAGACGCCCAGGTCGAGCAGGGCCCCGCCGCCGAGCGCGCGGGCCCGCATCCGGTGCTCCGGCGCGAACGGCCCGGCCGCCCCGAAGTCCGCCTGCACGCCGGTGACCCGCCCGACCGCCCCCTCGGCGATCAGTTCGACCACCCGCAGGATCAGCGGGTTCGTCCGCATCCACATGGCCTCCATGAGGAAGACCCCTCGGGCACGGGCCGCCTCGACCAGTTCGGTGCTGTCCGCCAGGTCGAGGGTGAACGGCTTCTCCACCAGCACCGCCCGGCCGGCGGCCAGGCAGGTCATGGTCGCCTCGTGGTGCGCGACGTGCGGCGTGGCCACGTAGATCGCGTCCACCTCGTCGTCGGCGGCCAGCTCCGCCCAGGAGCCGTACGCCCGCTCCGCGCCGTGCTTGTCGGCGAACCGCCGCGCGCCCTCCGGCGTCCGCGAGCCGACCGCCACCAGCTCGGCTCCGGGCACCAGCCGGAGGTCCTCGGCGAAGCGGCCGGCGATGTGGCCGGTGGCCAGAATCCCCCAACGTGTCATGCGGCCACGCTAGCCGGGGCCGGTGCGGGCCCCGACGTCCGCCGAACCGGCCCATCCACCCTGCGGGACTACGCTCGGCGCATGACGATCGACAGCGACGGTTTCGCCGCCCCGCCGGCCCTGGTCGAGCACGCCCGCCGCTTCCGCGCCGAGGGCGGCCCGCCGGCGCGGCCCCGGGTCTCGGCCACCGTGCTGCTGCTCCGCCCGGCCGGCGCCGACTTCGAGGTGTACGTCATCCGCCGCGTCGCCGCGATGGTCTTCGGCGGCGTGTACGCCTTCCCCGGCGGCGGGGTGGACCCGTCGGACTCCCAGGCCCACCTCGACTGGGCCGGGCCCGAGCCGGCGGCGTGGGCCGGGCGGCTGGGCGTCGAGCCGGACGCCGCCCAGGCTGTGGTGTGCGCCGCCGCCCGGGAGGTCTTCGAGGAGTCCGGGGTGCTGCTGGCCGGCCCGGACGCCGCGACTGTGGTGGGCGACGTCAGCGGCGACGACTGGGAGGCCGCGCGGCAGGACCTGGAGGCGCGTCGAAGGGGCTTCGCCGACCTGCTGGCCGGCCGAGGGCTCACCCTCCGGTCGGACCTGCTGCTGCCGTGGAGCCGGTGGATCACCCCGGAGTTCGAGCCGCGCCGCTTCGACACGTACTTCTTCGTGGCCCTGCTGCCGCAGGGGCAACGGACCCGGGACGTCTCCGGGGAGGCCGACCACACGATGTGGGTACGCCCGGCGGACGCCCTGGCCCGGGCGGAGGCCGGCGAGCTGACCATGCTGCCGCCGACCCTGGTCACCCTGGCCCAGGTGGCCGCGGCCGGCGACCTCGCCGGGGTGGCCCGCGCGTCCGCGACCCGGGACGCCGCCACCCCGATCACCCCCCGCCTGGACCTCCCGGAGGACGGCGAGCCTCGATTCGTGCTCGGCTGAGCGCCTTGACCTGAAGGCGGCTTCAACTCCTAGCGTGGGCGTGTCGGGTCCGCCAACGGGGGAAATAGGAGTCCACAGTGGACGTCAAGGAGTACAGCCGGGAGGAGCTCGCCGCCCAGCCCATCGGCTGGTGGAGCGGGGAGACCTGCCGTCGGGTGGTGGGGGGACTGCGGGCGGAGTTGGCCGTCGAGCAGCTCACCCAGCCGCACTGGTGGACGCTCAACCACGTGGCCGGTGCCCCCGGCAGCTGGAGCCGGGCGGCGCTCGTCGAGCGGTTGACGCCGTACGACGACCTTGACACGGACTTCGGCGGCGTCTTCGACAACCTGATCGGGCGCGGCTGGATGACCGAGGAAGCCGGAACGTTCACGCTCACCGAGGCGGGCGAGGCCGGCCGGCTGCGGGCCCGCGACCGCACATCCCGGTTCCACGCGCGGGTGCACGCCGGCATCACCCCCGACGAGTACGCCGCCGCGATCGACGTCATGCGCCGGGTGGTCGCCAACCTCGGCGGCAACGGCAACCTGCCCTGACGGCCCCGCCGGAGGACGGGCGCTTTGGGGGCGGCTTCACGAGAAGCAAGCGAGTTGGCGACCTGCGCTGGGGTGCCTGATGGTCGCTTTGGGCAGCTGGGTCGAAAGCGAGGGGCGGGATGATCTCGGCGTCCTGGCTGATCTCACGTTCGGGGCCTTGGCACCGACGAACCCTTAACACGTTCGCGGCCTGCTCAGGCAAGCGTTCTTCCACGTCGACCGCGACCTGCTGGACACCCTCACGCACCCGATGGCGTCGGCCACCAGCCAGGGCGATTGCGAAGTCGGGCGGGAGCGCTTCGATCAGGAGGTCTGGGGGGTCCTGGCGTGGGTGCCGCTCCACGGCGGGTGTGTCTCCCGGTGCCTATGGAGCTGAGTCGAATACGACATCAGCCATGCTCGCCGTGCTCGGCGACCGTAAGCGACGATCCGACGGGGCGGTGGGTGACGCGACGGCGGTGGCCCGACCGGCGGTGATGACGTGGACGACTCAGCTCCATAGGCACCGCCCCACGGCATCGACCGCCCCGCCCGCAGCTCCGCCCCGGGCCACGGGCCCCGGGCCGACCGGCACCGCACCCGCGACAACGCAATGACCCTGGGCCATCAGTGCGGCCGACGACGTGGGAAGCGGCAGGGGCGGCGCGTAGCCGCCACCGTCGGGTAGCGCAGGCGTCGGAGCCAAGTGGTTGGCTCACAGTCAGCCGAAGCGGCCGGTGATGTAGTCCTCGGTCTTCTTTCGGCTCGGGTTGCTGAAGATCTTCTGGGTGTTGTCGTACTCGATGAGGCGGCCCGGGTCGCCGGTCTTCTCGATGGAGAAGAAGGCCGTGCGGTCGGAGACGCGGGCGGCCTGCTGCATGTTGTGCGTGACGATGATGATGGTGAACTTGTCCTTGAGCTGGAACATCAGGTCCTCGATGGCCAGCGTGGAGATCGGGTCCAGCGCCGAGCAGGGCTCGTCCATCAGCACCACCTGCGGCTCGACCGCGATCGTCCGGGCGATGCAGAGCCGCTGCTGCTGACCGCCGGACAGGCCCGCGCCCGGCTTGCCGAGGCGGTCCTTCACCTCGTCCCACAGGTTCGCCGAGCGCAGCGCCCGCTCGGCCGCCTCGTCCAGGACGGACTTCTTGCGTAGCCCGTTGAGCCGCAGGCCGGCCACCACGTTCTCGAAGATGCTCATGGTGGGGAACGGGTTCGGCCGCTGGAAGACCATGCCGATCATCCGGCGCACGGCGGTGACGTCCACGTCGCGGTCGTAGATGTTCTGCCCGTCGATCGTCAGGTCGCCCTCGACCCGGGCCCCCGGCAGCACCTCGTGCATCCGGTTGATCGACCGCAGGAACGTCGACTTGCCGCAGCCGGACGGCCCGATCAGGGCGGTCACCGTCTTCGGCTCGACGGTCAGGTTGATGTCCTCGATCGCCTTGAAGGCGCCGTAGTAGGCGGTGACGTTCGAGGCGTCGATGCGCTTGGCCATGGTGGTGGTACCTCCGGGGTTCATCGGCCGAGCCGGTTCCGGCGGGCCAGCAGCTTCGCCGCGACCGTCAGGATCAGCACGAGGGCGACCAGGGTCAGTGCGGCGGTCCAGGCCCGTGCCGGGGCGTACCGCGACGCGTCGCCGGCCTGCTGGTAGACGAAGAGGGCCAGCGACGACTGGTTGTTCTCGAACGGGTTGAAGTTGATTGCCGCGCCACCGCCGGCGACGAGCAGCACCGGCGCGGTCTCGCCGGCCGCCCGCGCGACGGCGAGCATGACGCCGGTGACGATGCCGGGCAGCGCGGTCGGCAGCACGACCCGCAGGATGGTCTTCCACTTCGGCACGCCGAGGGCGTACGCCCCCTCGCGCAGCGGCGCGGGGACGAGCCGCAGCATCTCCTCGGTGGAGCGGACCACGGTGGGCAGCATCAGCACGCTCAACGCGAGCGCGGCGGCGAAGCCGGAGAAGCCCGGCCGCCCGTCGTTGAACACCGGCGAGACGACCAGCACCCAGAACGCCAGCACGAACAGGCCGGAGACGATGGACGGGATGCCGGTCATCACGTCGACGAAGAACCGGATCAGGAAGGCGAACCGGCCGCGGCCGTACTCGACGATGTAGATGGCGCACAGGATGCCGAGCGGGACGGTGATCAGCGCGGCGATGCCGACCTGCTCCAGCGTCCCGACGATCGCGTGGTACGCGCCGCCGTTCGGGTCCCGGGCCCCGATGTTGTTCATCGAGGTGCCGAAGAAGTCGCCGTCGAGGCGCTCGACGCCCTTGCTGACCAGCGTCCAGACCACCGAGGCCAGGGGCAGGACGGCCAGTACGAACGCGGAGTGGATCAGCGCGCTCCAGATGCGGTTGCGGGCCGACCGCCGCCCCTCGACGGCGTTGCTGGCGGCGAAGAGGCCGGCCAGGTGGAGCAGCGCGGCGAGGACCACGACGAGGACCGGGCCGCCGATGCCGGCGCCGTACACGATCGCGGCGGCGACCACGACGGCCGCCAGGGCGATCGCCGGGGCGGCGTACCGGGGCAGTCGCTTTGCCCGGAGGCTGGGCGGCTGGGCCGGGGGCCGGGTGCGGTGGTTGGCGACGGTGGTGGTCATGCGGCCGACTCCGTGAACTCCCGGCGGCGGTGGACGATCGCCCGCGCGGTGATGTTGACGATCAACGTGATGGTGAACAGCACCAGGCCGGAGGCGATCAGCGCGCCCCGTCCGGTGTCGTTCGCCTCGCCGAACGCGTTGGCGATGTTCGCGGCGATGGTGTTACCGCCGTTCTCGATGAGGTTGAACGAGATGCCGAAGGTGATGCCGAGGGTCATCGCCAGGGCGATGGTCTCGCCGAGCGCCCGGCCCAGGCCGAGCATCACCGCGGCGATGATGCCGGGGCGGCCGTACGGCAGGACGGCGGTGCGGATCATCTCCCAGCGGGTCGCGCCGAGCGCGAGCGCCGCCTCCTCGTTCGCGGTCGGGGTCTGGAGGAACACCTCGCGGGAGAGCGAGGTGATGATCGGCAGCACCATGATCGCCAGCACCAGCGAGCCGAGCATGATCGACTTACCGAACGGGCCGTCGCCGCCGAAGATCGGGATCCAGCCGAAGTACTGGTTCAGCCAGGCGGAGAAGTCCCGGACCGGGGCGACGAAGACGTCCCGCCCCCAGAGCCCGAAGACCACGCTCGGCACGGCGGCGAGCAGGTCGATCAGGAAGCCGAGGGCGGTGCCGAGCCGGCGCGGGGCGTAGTGGGAGAGGAAGAGCGCGATGCCCAGCGCCACCGGTACCGCGATGAGCAGGGCCAGCGCGGAGCTGAGCACCGTGCCGAAGGCGAGCGTGCCGATGCCGAACCTCGGGGCGGTGTCGTTCGGCGACCAGCCCTCGTACGTCCAGAAGTTCGCGGTGTCGGCGCGCAGGGCCGGCACCGCCTTGGCGATCAGGAAGCCCGCGATGGCGGCGATGATCACCAGGACGGTGGTGCCGGCGGCCAGGGTCAGACCGCGGAACGCGCGCTCCGCGCCGAAGGCCCGCGCCCGGGGCAGGCCACCGCCGCCGCCGAGGCCGTCCCCTCCCGGGGTACGGGTGCTGACTGGTGACTCGGCCACACGCGCCGAGGCGCCGGCGGGCCGCTCCTGGCCTGAGGCCACGCGGGTCCCGCCGGTGCCGGCGTCGGCCGAGCGGGAAGGGGTTTCACCCATCTGCTCGCTCGCTTCGAGTTGAGGGAGGTGGTGTCGTGGCGTGGGTCAGGAGAGGTTCTTGACCGCGGCCTCGACCTTGGTCCGGACCGAGTCCGGCAGCGGGGCGTAGCCCAGCTCGGTCAGCTCGGCCTGGCCCTCGGCGCTGGCAGCGTGGCCCAGCAGGCCCTTGACCAGCGGCAGCTTGTCGGCCGCGAGGCCCTTGCCGCAGACGATCTCGTACGTCACCAGGACGATCGGGTACGCCCCGGCCTCCTTGGTGTTGTAGTCGACCGACATCTTGAGGTCGTCGCCCTGGCCCTCGATCTTGGCCCCGGCGATGGTCTTGCCCGCGTTCTCGGCGGTCAGCTCGGCGAACTCGCCCGCGCCGTTGCCGACCTTCGCCATCTTCAGGCCGGCGTTCTCGGCGAAGGACCACTCCATGTAGCCGATCGAGCCGTCGGCGCCCTTGACCGAGCTGGCCACGCCGTCCGAGCCCTTGGCGCCGGTGCCGCCCGGGGCCTTCCACGCCTTGGCGTTCTCGAAGGTCCAGTCCGCACTCGCGGTCTTGGCCAGGAACTTGGTGAAGTTGTCGGTGGTGCCGGACTCGTCCGAGCGGTGCACCGTCTGGATGGTGGTCGGCGGCAGCTTGGCGTCCGGGTTGTCGGCCTTGATGGCCGGGTCGTCCCACCTGGTCACCTTGCCGGCGAAGATCTTCGCCAGGGTCGCCGGCTTGAGCTGGAGGTTGTCCACGCCGCTGACGTTGTAGGCGACGGCCACCGGGCCGATCACCATCGGCAGGTGGACGGCCTTGCCGCCGACGCACTTGGCGTCGGCCTGCGGCTGCTCCTCCGGCTTGAGGGCCGAGTCGGAGCCGGCGAAGTCGGCGGTGCCGGCGATCAACGCCTGGATGCCGGCGCCCGAGCCGGACGGCTCGTAGTTGATCGTGCTGCCGGCGCACTTCTGCTGGTAAGCCTTGATCCACTCGGCCATGGCGTTCTTCTGGGCCGAGGAGCCCTGCGCGTTCAGGGTGCCGGTGGCGCAGTCGGCCGCGGCGGCCGACCCGGAGGCCGAGGCGCCGCCGGCGGGCTCGTTGTTGTCCGAGCCGCATGCACTGAGACCGAGCACCGCAGTGAGAGCGAGGCAGGCGATAGTGCCGTGCCGCTGGAGCTTCACCTGAGAGGTTCCCTTCACGTCTGGACGGGCCGCTCCGGATGGGGGCCCGGGGCCGGCGTGACCGGCTGACCTGAAAGCTAGGAGCGCCAGGTAGCCGGATCGCCCGTCAGAAGTGAACGAGGGGTGAACAGGTGCGGCCGGACAGATGGCCGTGGACTGAGGACGGGCTGTCCAATTAATGAACGCATGGCTCGGAATCACTATTAATACGATATTTCCGGGCAGCCGTTATCGCGTCGAGGTTTCCGCGTGACCTCACCGTGACGTCGACGTCGCGGGTTGGCGGCCTCAGCCGAGGTGGTAGTTGACGTGGCCGCACCAGCGGGCGAAGCCGGCCCGCTCGTACAGCGCGACCGCCGCGGTGTTCGACTCGTCGACGAAGAGCATCACCCGGTCCAGCCCTCGCTGGTCCCGCAGGTACGCCAGCCCTGCCGCGGTCAGCGCCCGCCCCAGGCCGCCGCCGTGCGCCGCCGGGTCGACCCCGAGCACGTAGACCTCGCCGATTCGGGCCGACCCGGGCCGCTCGTGCACCTTGGTCCAGTGGAAGCCGAGCAGCCGCCCCGTGGCGGACTCGACGGCAAGCAGGAAACCGGCCGGGTCGAACCACGGCTCGGTGAGGCGTACCCGCAGGTCGGATGCCGTCCATCGACCCTGCTCGGGGTGGCTGGCGAAGGCCCGGGCGTTGAGCGCGAGCCAGGCGTCGTCGTCCGTCCCGGGGGCGAACGCGCGCAGGACCACCCCGTCGGGCAGGCGCGGCTCGGCCGGCAGGTCGGCCAGCGGGCGACGTAGCTGCCAGAGCACCCGGGCCCGGATGAGGCCGAGGTCGACGGCCAGGGCGGCGGCGGACGGGTGGTCGCCGTGCGCCCAGGCCCGCACCGGCCCGGTGGCCGCGTCGAGCACCGCCCGGGCCAGCGCCCGGCCGGTGCCCCGCCGCCGGTGGGCGGGGTGGACGGCCAGCTCCACGCCGATGCCGGCCGCCGGGTCGGTGGTGTCCAGGTGGGCGTAGCCGGCCAGCGTCCCGTCCGGCGCGCGGGCGGCGAGGTGAACGGCCGGGGCCTGCGGGTCGCGCATCCGCAGCAGCGTGTGCTCGTCGAACGGGTCGGCCCCGTCGGCGTCCCCGGCCGCCCGGGCCAGGGCCAGCACGTCGGCCGCCTCGGCCGCTGTCAGCGCCTCGCTGCGGGTCACCCGGTCGGTCGTCGGCTCGGCGCTGCTCATCCCGTAACCGTAACTGGTGCGGCCCGGGCCACGGGCGGGCTGCCGTGGAGCTTCCGCAAGGGGTGCCGCCTGCCGCCGGGTTGGTCGCTCAGGTGGTACCGGTGGGGATGGGCAGGGCCGCCAGCCGGAACCGGCCGGCCAGGTCCGGCAGGATGCTGTGCAGCGCGTCCACGGTGCCCTGCCGGTCGCCACCCGCGTCGTGCAGCAGCACGACCGCGCCAGGCCGCGCGTCGGCCGAGACCACGGCGGCGACCTTCGCGGCCCCCGGCGCCTTCCAGTCCGACGGGTCGACGGTCCAGTGCAGCGGGATCATGCCGATCTCCTCGGCCGCCGACACCACCGGGTACGTCCACGCGCCGCCGGGCTGACGGAAGTAGCCGATCGGGGCGTCGGGCACGGCCTCCCGGATCGCCGCGTTGGTGCGCAGCAGGTCGGCGCGGATCACGTCCGGCGACCGCTTGCCGAGCAGCACGTCGTGCTGCCAGGAGTGGTTGCAGAGGGTATGCCCGTCGGCCACGATCGCCTGGATCAGGTCGGGGTGGTTCCAGGCGTTCTCGCCGACCACGCAGAAGGTGGCCTTGACGCCGTACTCCCGCAGCAGCGCCAGGACCTGCGGGGTGTACTGCGGGTCGGGCCCGTCGTCGAAGGTGAGCGCCACCTCCGCCGAGCCCGTGCCGGCCCGGGCGCCGAACAGGCCGTCGCCCGCTGTCTCCGGCGGTTGCCCGGTGGCGCCGTCCTGGCGGCCGGCGGTGGGCCGCCCGGTGGTGGGGGAGGCGGTGGGGGAGGCGGGGGCGGTCCCCGGCGGCTGGTCGGCGTACGGCGGTTCGTCCGCGTTCGTCGCGACTCCCGTGGGGTGGGGCCTCGGCTCGGGGGCCATGTTCTGCCCGAGCGCGTACGCGGAGCCGAGCAGCGCGGCCACCACGACCGCGGCGAGCCCGACGAAGCGCCCCCCACCAGCTGCGGGGGCCATCAGCCGATACCGCCGCTCGGGTGCCGGGACCGGCCTCTCTTCGCCCCCGTGGTCATCGCACGCACCATCGCCCCTTTCGCCGTCAACCCGGCAATCAGAATAATACTGACGAGTCGCGCAAATAGGGCAAACAGGGAACAGTGCGGCTGGCGGGAACCGCTGGGCTGGGCCGGGCTCGTGTCTCAGACCGGGATCGGGGCGTGCTCGGACTCGGGCAGCGACCGCGACGGCGGCACGACGAACTTGTAGCCGACCTGGCGGACCGTGCCGATCATCGACTCGTACTCCGAGCCGAGCTTGGCCCGCAGCCGCCGCACGTGCACGTCCACCGTCCGGGTGCCGCCGAAGTAGTCGTAGCCCCAGACCTCGCGCAGGAGCTGGTCCCGGGTGAACACCCGGCCCGGGTGCTGGGCCAGGAACTTCAGCAGCTCGAACTCCTTGTACGTCAGGTCGAGCGGCCGGCCCTTGAGCTTCGCGGCGTAGGTGTCCGGGTCGATGGTCAGCTCGCCGGCCCGGATCGAGCCGCAGGCCCCGGCGGTGGCGTTGCTCAGTCGACCGACCGCCAGCCGCAGCCGGGCCTCGACCTCGGCCGGCCCGGCGCCGGCCAGGATGACGTCGTCGACGCCCCAGTCGGCGTTCAGCGCGATCAGCCCGGCCTCGGTGACCACCGCGACCAGCGGCACGCCGAGCCCGGTGGCGTGCAGCATCCGGCAGGTGGCCCGGGCCTCGCTCAGCTCCGACCGGGCGTCCACCAGCACGGCGTCCGGGCTGGGGCCGGCGACCAGGGTGCGGACGTCGCGTGGCGCGGTGCGCACCGAGTGCGGCAGCAGGTCGAGCGCCGGCAGCACCATTGATGGTTCGCCTGCGCGTGCGGTCACCATCAGCAGGATCTCCACACGATCACCTCCGTCCCGGCGGCCCTGTGGCCGCGCGCGACCAGCGGAACCCCTGCGTGGGGGTGGCGCTGAGAACTTGCGTGGGTCCCGGCGTCGCTGACGGGCGGGTATCGGCTTGAGCGTAACCGATCGCCCTGCCTGCGCTTCCGCGCCGTTTCCTCTTTGTCTGCCTTGCCCATGATCGTGCCGCAGGTTTTAACGTTGCCGAAACCGTGGCCACCACGGTGACACCCGGGTCTGGCACGATCGGGACGTGTATCCCCCGACCTCCTCCGAGGCCGGCCGGGACCCGTGGGTCGACGACGACGTCCCACCAGGGCCGGCCGGTCGTGCGCACCCACCGGTCCCGCGCATCGGCCCGGACGTCGACGACGACGGTCCCCCGGCCAGGCGGGGTCGCCCCCGCAGGCTGCGCCGCAGCGGCGACCCGGGCCGGCGGCCCGACGACGAGGCCGTCGACGACGTCGACGAGGAGGAGTTCGAGCCGGTCGAGGTGCGCCGGCCGCTCTCGCTCACCGTCGCCGGGTTCGCCGCGCTGCTCGGCGTCGGCCTGGTGCTCGGCGCGCAGACCGCCGGGCCCGGGCACCGGTTGCCGTTCGCGTTCATCATCTTCGGCGTGCAGCTGATCTTCGTCCTGGCCTGGACGATGGCCATGCGCCCACCCGCGCTGCTGCTGGTCGCCCTGGTCAGCGCGGTGGTGGCCGCCGCTGCCGACACCGCTGCCGTGCAGTCCGACATCGCCGGCCTCGCCCCGCTCGGATACCTGGCGGCCGGCGGCTTCCTGCTCGGCGTGCTCGGGCAGCTCGTCCGCCGGGTCGACCGGGTTCGGGTCACCGACTCGCTCGGCACCACCCTGCTGATCGTGGTCGGCGTGGTCGCCTTCGCCACGCTCATCGTGCTCAGCCGGATCCCGGCCGGCACCCAGGCGATCACCGTCTGCCTCACCGCCACCGGCGTGGCGCTGACCGTCGCCCGGATCACCGACGCGGTGCTGCCCTGGCCCCGGCTCGCGCCGCAGGTGCCCCGGGGCGCGGCGGGCGTGGTGGCCGGCGCGATGGCCGGCACCCTGGCCAGCGCCGTCCTGGGCAGCTACCTGGTCAGCTTCACCCCGACCAGCGGTGCGGTGATCGGGCTGGTCACCGCCGCCACCGCCGTGCTGGCCGACCTCGCCGTCGGGTACGCCGAGGCGGGCCGGCTGATGGCCGGCGAGCCGCCGACGATGTGGGTCGCCCGGCACATGCAGGGCCCGCTCGGCGGCTTCGCCCTGGCCGCCCCGGCGGCGTACGCGATGTGCGTGCTGTTTCTGTGAGCGACCGGCCGGCGGCGCCCGCCCGCCGGCCGGGCTCGGCCAACGGTTGAGGGTTTCCCCGCCCGGGTACTGTGCGTGCGCCGCAGGGCGGCAGCAGCCGTAGGCGGCAGAACCGGAGCGTCGGCGTCCCACCGGGCGTCGGCCAGGACAGAAGGAGGCGGCGTGGCGGAGGCCTACCCGGCGTACGAGGAGCGCCCCCGGCGACGTGGGCGCAAGGTGCTCATCACGCTCCTGGTCCTGCTGGTGATCCTGGCCGGGCTGCTGGTGGCCGCCGACCGGATCGCCGCCGGGGTCGCCGAACGGGCCATCGCCGACCAGGTCAGCCAGGAGGTCGCCAAGCAGGACGCGCAGTCCTCGGCGCCCGAGGTCGAGGTGGGCGGCTTCCCCTTCCTCACCCAGGTGCTCGACGGCAGGTACGAGCGGATCACCATCAAGCTGCGCGACGTGCAGGGCTCGGTGCGGGGTGACGCGGTCAGCCTGCCGACGCTGGACGTCGACGCCCGCAACGTGCGGGCCTCCCTGGACACCCTGCGCACCCGGCAGGGCGACGTGGTCGCCGAGACCGTCGACGGCACCGGCACCATCACGTACGACAGCCTTGCCAAGCTCCTCGACCGGCCCGGCCTGACCCTCGGCGAGCGGGACGGCAAGCTCGCCGTCACCGCCCCGGTCGACATCCTCGGGCAGAAGCTGACCGTCACCGGCACCGCCGAGGTGACCGTCGGCAAGGAGGGGAAGGTGTCGCTGAGCTTCAACGACCTCGACGCCGAGGGGCTGCCGAACATCCCGCTGGCCCGCACCCTGCTCAACAACTACGCCAAGGGCATCTCGATCGACGTACCCCTGCCCGAGCTGCCCTTCCAGCTCGTCGTGCGCGAGGTCAAGCCGCTGCCCGGCGGGCTTGCGGTGACCGCCGCCGCGAAGAACGTCCCGATCAACTCGGCCGGCTGAACCGCCCGGGGTCTCGGCCGGGACGGTGTCGCCCGGCCGGGACGGCCGTCCCGGATGCTGGTCGGACCGGTGGCACTCCCCGGGACGGCTGGTAGCCTCCCTGTTCATGGGGATGCACCTCACCAAACGGCGCGCGATCGACCTGTGTCGCGTGGCCACCTGCCTGTGTCGCCCCGTCATCTGACGGCGGGGCTGTCCTCGGCCGCCTGACGGCGGCCACCGGCCACAGGGTCTGCGTACCCTCCGGTTTCCCCCTTTTCGCCCGGCAGCGGCGCCGTCGCACGAACCCGTGATCCCGTCCTTCCCACTGGGTCCCGCGCGTGGTGCGACAGTCACCTATTTGATCCCTCGCGCAGGCTCACCATCCATCCTCACCAGGGAGTGATCTGATGAGTCGCGACACCGCACTCGTTTCGGCCGAATGGGCCGAGAAGAACATCGACGCCCCGG
The DNA here is from genome assembly GCF_045040215.1 of Micromonospora sp. NBC_01412. Taxonomy (NCBI): domain Bacteria; kingdom Bacillati; phylum Actinomycetota; class Actinomycetes; order Micromonosporales; family Micromonosporaceae; genus Micromonospora; species Micromonospora sp. NBC_01412. The sequence goes on along the minus strand of NZ_CP109528.1, from coordinate 2,467,726 downwards.
GCGTCGTCTTCGTCGAGGTCGACGAGGACACCTCGGCCTACGACACCGGCCACATCGCCGGCGCGATCAAGCTGGACTGGAAGACCGACCTCCAGGACCAGGTCCGCCGGGACTTCGTCAACAAGAGCCAGTTCGAGGCGCTGCTCTCCGAGCGCGGCGTCGGCAACGACGACGTCGTCGTCCTGTACGGCGGCAACAACAACTGGTTCGCCGCGTACGCGTACTGGTACTTCAAGCTCTACGGCCACGGCGACGTCAAGCTGCTCGACGGCGGTCGCAAGAAGTGGGAGCTGGACGCCCGCCCGCTGGTCACCGACGCGGTGACCCGGCCGAAGACCGAGTACGTCGCGCAGGAGCCGGACAACACGATCCGCGCCTTCCGCGACGAGGTCATCGACGCGATCGGCACCAAGAACCTGGTCGACGTGCGCAGCCCCGACGAGTTCGCCGGCCGGCTGCTCGCCCCCGCCCACCTGCCGCAGGAGCAGGCCCAGCGCGCCGGGCACATCCCCACCGCGATCAGCGTGCCGTGGTCCAAGGCCGCCAAGGAGGATGGCACCTTCAAGTCCGACGACGAGCTGCGCAAGATCTACGCCGCGGCCGGGCTCGACGACGGCAAGGAGACCATCGCCTACTGCCGGATCGGCGAGCGCTCCTCGCACAGCTGGTTCGTGCTCCAGGAGCTGCTCGGCCACCCCAACGTGAAGAACTACGACGGTTCCTGGACCGAGTACGGCTCGCTGGTCGGCGTGCCGGTCGCGCTCGGCGACGAGCCCGGGGAGGCCTGAGCCATGACCGCTCCCACCGCTGCCGGGTGCGCCGCGCCCGACCAGGCCGCCCCGCTGCCGGCCGGCCTGGACCTGGAGAAGGAAACCGTCATCACCGGCGTCGTCCGGTCCGAGGCGGGCGAGGCCGTCCCGGGCGCGTACGTCCGGTTGCTCGACTCCACCGGCGAGTTCACCGCCGAGGTGGTCACCTCCCCGGCAGGCCAGTTCCGCTTCTTCGCCGCGCCCGGCACCTGGACGCTGCGGGCGCTCTCCCGGCACGGCAACGGCGACGTCGCCGTCACCGCCGCGCGCGGGATCAACGAGGTCGCCGTCACGGTCGCCTGAGTGTGTGTGGGAAGGCCCCCTGCTGTTGCTTCGTGCGCGGCAGGGGGCCTTATCGACACCTGAGGTTGTGGGTGCAGCCGTCCGGGTGGCCGGGCCGTAGCAGGCAGCGCCGCCGGTGTGGCAGCCGTCGGTCACAGAACACCTGCTGCTGCCCGCTGAGGTTGCCCTCGGCGGAGACGGTGGTCTCGCCGACCTGCACCTGCGGCAGGAACCCCAACGAGCGGGTCAGCGCGCGAGCCAGGACGTGCGCGGCGGCCAGGTCGGCCGCCAGCACCGTCAGGTGTACGACGAACCGCTCGGCCTCGCTCACCGGTACGCCCGTTGGGCGAACGGGTACGCCCGTGGGGTGAACCAGGACTGCCAGTCCCGCAACGTCTGCTTGATGCGGGCGTTCTCGTCCCGGGTGCGGTCCAGTTCGGCGGTCTGCGCGGCGAGGTCATCGGCGACCCGGTGCAGGAAGGCGCTCACCTCGCCGGGGTCCAGGCCCCGGCGGACCAGCGTGAACTGCCGCTCCCGGATCCGCCCGGCGCACAGGGGCCGGTACGCCGCCGAGCGGTAGTGCCGGCCGGTGTTGCCCGCGCCGACCGGGCGTACCTGTTCGGGTTGTCGGTGCCGGGCGGCTGTGGCTGCTGGACGGGTGTCGCGGCGGAGACGTCGGAACGGATTGCGCACGGTCGGTCCACCTTCCCGAGGTGCCCCTGTCAGGGGCGGTGTGGGAGTCGGGGCGGGCCGTCATTCCGTGCGCGGCCCGCCCCGACGGGGGAGTGAGCTCTGCCCGTTGCCACGCGAGGAGCGCTCGCCGACGAACTTAGTTGAAGAACTTGAGAGAGTCAACGACTGGTTGCGGCCGAGTGTCGGGGCGTGATCGAATCGGGGTGCCACGCGAGGAGTGCCATGCCTGCGACCCCGGATTACATCCGGATCTCCGACGAGATAGCCGCCGACGTCAGGTCGGGGAAGTACCAGCCGGGTGACAAGCTGCCCTCGATCAGCGAACTGTGCCGGCTGTTCGGCGTCAGCCCTTCCACCTTGACCCTCGTCAACGTTCGCCTCGAAGCACTCGGCGTGATCCATCGCCACCAGGGCAAGGGAATCTTCGTCACCGATCCGGAAACGTGGATGCGCAAGCCCTGATCGTGCTTCTTGCTGGCTGGGTGGCGGAAGTTCGTGCATGCCTGGCCAGGATCTACAGGAATCCTGGAGCTACCGGCAGATCGATCATCCCTACGGAACGCGGCGCTGCGCCTATCAGCCGCTCATGCCTGCTGCGCAGGCGTACGGGTGTGAGATGCCTGAGCACGCGCCCGCCCCCTCCTGGCCTTGACACTGTGGGTCCCTGGGCCGGCCCGGGACCGTGGCCGGGGTGGAGCTGTGGGCGTGGCGGTCGATGCCATGGGGCGGCCCTTTGGAGCTGAGTCGTCCACGTCATCAACGCCGGTCGGGCCATCGCCGACGCGCTACCCTCACCGCCCGGTCGGGTCGTCGCTCGCGGTCGCTGATCACGGCGAGCGTGGGTGATGTCGTATCCGACTCAGCTCCATAGGCGCCGGAAGGCACACCCGCCATGGAGCGGCACCCACGCCAGGAACCCACAGACTCCCTGATCAAAGCGCCCCCGCTCGACTTCGCAACCGCCCTGGGCCCAGGCCCCGGCAGACCAGCGTGAACTGCCGCTCCCGGGTTCGTTCGGCCCCGATACCTGGATGCGGAAGCCTGAACCCCGCTTCCTCGGGGCGGCGTCGAAGACGCGACGGGAACTTTCAAGCACCCAGACCGTGATCCGTGCCCACCGGTGCCGGCGGGGGTGGCGACACCGCGTGACACGATGGCCCGGTGAGTGGTGCTGCACAGGCGGGATACGCCCCGCCGACCGGTCCCCGAGAGCCAACGCCCGCCCGCCGTCGGTCCCACTGGCTGCTGGCCGTGACCGTGGCCTGGGCGGTGCTGCTGGGCGTACTCACCTGGGTGTCGGTCCGCGACGACGGGCCGACCGTCCGCGAGCAGCGCACCCTGGCCCAGGCCGGGCCGGTGGTCGATCGCGCGGTGGGCGAGCTGGTCGCGGCGGCTGCCGGGGACCGGGCCGTCGCGCTCGTACCGGACCGGATCGAGCGGGGCTGTGTGGTGACGCCCCTGCTCGACGGCGCGACGCTGGAGCGCGCGGTGGAGGTCGTCGCGCCCGGCGCGGACCCGCGCGCCGTGCTCACCGAGATCGCCGACCGGCTACCGGCCGCCTGGCGGGCCGGGGTCCGAGTGACCGGCGACGGCCCGCGGTTGCGTGCCGACGCGGGGGAGTTCGTGCTGGTGGATGGGCGTCCGGCCGGTGACGGCCGGGTCCGGCTGAGCGTCCGCACCGGGTGCCGCCCGGTGGGCGACGGCTACCGCGCCCCCACCGCCCAGGGCGGCCCGGAGGTGGCCGCCCTCGCCGCCGCGCTGCGGGCACTCGGCACCCCGGCCACGCCGGCTCCCGTGCTGGTCGCCGCGCCGTGTCCCGGAGGTGGGGGGCCGGCCCGCACCGCCCGCGTCACCCTCGACCCAGCCCCGGCCGAGCCGGCCCGCGCGCTCGCCCCGGTCGCCGCCGGCGCCGTCCTGTTCGACGCCACCGAGGGGTACGCCTACCGACAGGGCCCGGTCACCGTGGCCCTGGCCGGCACCGAGCTCACCGCCAGCACCGGCTGCGGGGGCTGACCAACCGGCCGGCGCGTCAGTGGACCGGCCCTCAGTAGACGAGCGCCTGCGCCCCTTCGGCCATCGCCTCCTCGACGAAGACCGCCGCCCCGGCGATGCGTACGCCCGGCAGCACGTCGTCCGGGCCGATGTCCCGGCGGGCCGCACACTGCGTGCAGGCCGTCACCTTGCCGGTGGTCATGATCACGTGCAGCAGCTCGGCCAGCGGCGCGGAGTGCGGCAGCTCGAACTCCTGCGCCCGGCCGGGCAGCGCGAACCAGGTGGACTCCCCGGTCAGCCAGAGTGAGACGTCCACCCCGGAGGCCGCAGCGGTGGCGGCGACGGTGAAGGCCTGTGCGCACCGCTCCGGCGCGTCGGCGCCGGCGGTGACCTTGACGACGAGAGTGCGGGCCATGGCGCCAGCATAGGATGGCCCGGATGGTTACCGAGATCGGGTTCGTCAGCCTGCTGGTCGCCGGCCTGGGCGCACTCGCCGGTGGCCTGGTCTACCTTGCCGTACGCATGTCGAGAGGACGTTGGTGAGCGCGAGGAGTGAGCCGGGTCTGCGAGCCCCGCAGTCGCGAACGGAGTTGAGCCGGTGAGTGACGAGAATCCTCTGCAGCCGCCGTGGTTGAACGCGCCCCCGGTCGACGCGTACCCGTACGAGGAGAGCCACGACCTGCGGGTGGGTCCGAAGCTGCACCCGACGCTGGACGGACTGCTGCCGTACGTCGGGGTGTGGCGGGGCCGGGGTCGGGGCGGGTACCCGACGATTGAGGACTTCGACTACGCCCAGGAGATCCGGATCAGCCACGACGGCCGGCCGTTCCTGTCCTACGAGTCGCGGGCCTGGATCCTCGACGAGGAGAGCCGGCCGGTGCGCCCCGGCGGGCGTGAGGTGGGCTGGTGGCGTCCGGTGCTCGACGGCGACGGCCGGGCCACCGACGAGCTGGAGGCCCTGATGTCCGTGCCGACGGGCGTGATGGAGCTGCACATCGGCAAGCGCAAGGGCACCCAGTTGGAGTTCGTCACCGACGCCGTGGTCCGCACCTCCACCGCCAAGGAGGTCACGGCCGGGCACCGGCTCTTCGGCATCGTCGAGGGCGCCCTGCTGTACGCCCAGGACATGGCCGCCGTCGGCCACCCCCTGACCCCCCACCTCTCCGCCCGCCTCCTCCGCACAGCCGGCTAACCCCCACCCCACCCCACCCCGCCCCCTCCACGGAGAGCGGGTTGATCAAGAAGTTTGCGTCACGTTGGAGCGTCCCCGTGACGCAAACTTCTTGATCAACGTGGGCGGGGCAGGGCGGGGTGGGGGCGGGCGCGGGGGTGGGGTGGGGGGTGGGGGCGAACTATAGTCGGGTGGTGCCCGAATCCTCCCTTGCGGAAGTGCTCCGTGCTCGTGGGCTGCGGCTGACGGCGCAGCGGCAGTTGATCCTCCAAGCGGTGCTGGACCTCGGGCACGCCACACCGGAGCAGGTGCACGGTGCGGTCCGCAAGGTGGCCGCCGGCGTCAACATCACCACCATCTACCGGACGCTGGAGCTGCTGGAACGCCTCGGTCTGGTGACCCACACCCACCTGTCGCACGGCTCGCCCACCTACCACACGGCCGGTGAACACCAGCACGTCCACCTGGTCTGCCGGGAGTGTGGCGCGATCGACGAGATCGACCGGGAGCTGCTCCGGCCGCTCGCCGACCGGCTGGCCGGCGAGCGGGGGTTCCGGGTGGACATCGGGCACGTGGCGCTCTTCGGCGTCTGCGGTCGCTGTGAGGACGGGGAGCGAAAATGATCGACATCGCGGGCGCGGTCGTGGCGGAGGCCATCGACGAACAGACGCGGGACCAGCCGGATCCGGCGCACCGGGCGGCCGGGGTGCGCGGGGTCGCCGCCCACTACGGCGACCCGATGCGGGAGCAGCGCACCCTCGACACCGCCGTGGGCCTGGTCGACCGGTCACACCGGGGGATCGTCGCCGTGCCCGGCGAGGAGCGGATCGGCTGGCTGCACACCCTCACCACCCAGCACCTGGCGACGCTGAAGGCCGGCGAGGGCACGGAGCTGCTGGTGCTCTCCCCGCACGGCCACGTCGAGCAGCACGCCATGGTCGCCGAGGACGGCGAGACCACCTGGCTGGACACCGAGCCGGGCGCCACGGGCGGTCTGCTGACGTACCTGGAGCGGATGCGGTTCTTCAGCAAGGTCGAGCCGCGTGACGCCACCGCGGAGCATGCCCTGCTCTCCCTGGTCGGCCCGGAGGCGGCCGGCGCGCTCGGCACGCTGGGCGTGACCGGGCTGGCCGAGCCCGACGCCGTCGGGGTGCCGGGTCCGAAGTTCCGATCCGGCGAGATGCCGCCCCGGCCCACCGTCCGGTACGCCGTCGCGCCGCTGCCGATCGGCGGGTGGGCCCGTCGGGGCCCGCTCGGCGTGGACCTGCTGGTGCCGCGGGTGGCCATGGACCAGGTGGTCGCCGAGCTGCGCGGGGCCGGGGTGCCGGTGGTCGGGCTGTGGGCGTACGAGGCGATCCGGGTGGCCGCCCGGCGGGCCCGGGTCGGGGTGGACACCGACCACCGGACCATTCCGGCCGACGTGGATCTGATCGCCCCGGCCGTCCACCTGGACAAGGGCTGCTACCGGGGCCAGGAGACCGTCGCCCGGGTGCACAACATGGGGCGGCCGCCGCGTCGGCTCGTACTGCTGCACCTGGACGGGGTGACCACCGACCTGCTGCCGGCCGCCGGCACCCCGGTGACCCTGGACGGCCGGGCGGTCGGTTTCGTCGGCACCGCCGTGCACCACCACGAGCTGGGCCAGGTCGCACTGGCGGTGGTCAAGCGCAACGTCGGGGACGACGCCCGCCTCCTGGTCGGCGAGACGGCCGCCGCGATCGACCCCTCCTGAACTGGCGTTCAGTCCGACGGTCGACCTGCCCGGGCGGGCCGTCTAGGATCGCCGACATGACGACAGGGACGTTGATCACGGTTGCCCCCACCGGCGCGGAGTCGGCCAAGGCCGAGGTCCCGGCGCTGCCGGTGACCCTCGACGAGTTGCTGCTGACCGCGAAGGAGTGCGAGGCACTCGGTGCCGCCGTGATCCACGTCCACATCCGCGACGACGACGCGCGGCCCACCCTCGACGGGGGGCGGCTGCGGGAGACGGTGGCCGCGCTGCGGGAGAGCACCGACCTGGTCGTGCAGCTCTCCTCCGGCGGGGCGGTGACCGACCCCGAGGCCGCCCGGCTGGCCGTGCTGGACGCCGGGCCGGACATGGCCTCCTGCACCATGGGCACGCTCAACTTCGGCGACGACATCTTCCTCAACCGCTGGGAGTTCATCGTCGACCTGCACACCCGGATGCAGGAGCGCGGCATCGTCCCGGAGTACGAGATCTTCGACCTCGGCCACCTGACCGCCCTGCAGCGCCTGCTCGGCAAGTACGGCCTGCCGCACGGCGGGCACGTGCACGTCGACTTCGTGATGGGGGTGCCGGGCGGCATGCCGGGCACCACGCAGGCGCTGGTCGCCGCCCACCAGGCACTGCGCGACCTGCCGGAGGGGGCCACGTTCTCGGCCACCGGCGTCGGCCGCAGCAGCATCCCGGTGATGCTGGCCTCGCTGTCGGCCGGCGGGCACCTGCGGGTGGGCATGGAGGACACCGTCACGTACGCCAAGGGGCAGCCGGTCGAGTCGAACATGCAGCTCGTCGCGCGGGCGGTCGGCTTCGCCCAGCTCGCCCAGCGCCCGCCGCTGACCACGGCGGCGGCCCGCGACCTGCTCGGCATCCGCCGGTAAGTCCCGCTTCGGCCCGCGCCCCTGTCGTCGGGCGGGCAACCGTCCTGATCACCCTCGTTCCGGCCACCGCCGTCCCGTCGGTACCGTCCACGTTGTGAGAATGACGTACGAGGGCGGCGTGCCGCTCGTCGAGGTGGTCCGGTCGGGCTTCGTGGAGGGGCTGCACCGCGGCTCGGTGGCGGTGCTCGACGCGGCCGGGGCGCCGGTGGCCGGCGCCGGGGACGTCACCTCCCCGATCTTCCCCCGCTCGGCGAGCAAGCCGATGCAGGCGATCGGCATGCTCCGCGCCGGGCTGCCGCTGAGCGATCCGGCCGACGTGGCGCTGGTGTCGGCCAGCCACGCGGGGGAGGAGTTCCACGTGACCCGGGTGGGCGCGCTGCTGGCCGCCGCCGGGCTGGACGAGTCCGCCCTCGGCTGCCCACCCGACCTGCCGATGGGCGAGCTGGCCCGGGAGGCCGTGCTGCGGGCCGGCGGCGGGCCCACCCGGGCCCGGATGAACTGCTCCGGCAAGCACACCGGCATGGTGCTCACCTGCCTGGCCGCAGGCTGGCCCCGGGAGGGCTACTGGCGGCCGGAGCATCCGTTGCAGCAGCGGCTGCGGGCGGCCGTCGAGGAGTTCACCGGGGAGCGGGCGGCGGCCGTCGGGGTGGACGGCTGCGGGGCCCCGGTGCTCGCCGTCTCGCTGACCGGGCTGGCCCGGGCGTTCCTGCGGCTGGTCACCGCCGAGCCCGGCTCGGCGGCGCGGACGGTCGCGGACGCCATGCGGGCGTACCCGGAGGTCGTGGGCGGCACCTGGGCGGAGGACAGCCGGCTGATGCGCGGCCTGCCCGGCGCGCTCGTCAAGATCGGCGCGGAGGGGGTGATCGCCGCCGCGCTGCCCGGCGTCGGCGCGGTCGCCGTGAAGATCGACGACGGGGCGGCGCGGGCCCGGATGCCGGTCCTGGTCTCCGCGCTGCGCCGGCTGGGCGCCAGGGCGCCGGTCCTCGACGAGTACGCCGAGCTGCCGCTGCTCGGCGGCGGCCTCCCGGTCGGGGCGGTCCGCCCGCTCTGGTGACCGGGGGGTGCCCTCGCCGGGCGGCGACGAGGGACCCCTTCCTCACTCCAGGAGGTGGATTCTCAGCTGAGGAAGTCGAGCAGGGCGGGGTTGACGGCGTCCGGGCGCTCCAGGGGGAGCAGGTGGCCGGCGTCCGGTACGTCCGGCAGCCGGACCGCGTCGGGCACCTCGGCGGCGATCCGGTCGGCGAGTCGGCGGATGTCCGGCACGTCGGCCGCCCCGGCGGCCACCAGCACCGGTACGCGCAGCTCGCCGAGCCGCTCGATCGCTGGTGGGTCCAGCTCGGCCACATCCACGGCGCTCAACGCCAGCTCGGCGGTGAGCGCCCGCCGGTCCATCTCCTCGGCGAACCGGATCAGCGCCGGGTCGACGTCCTCCGGGCGGCGGCCCGGGCCGACCACCCAGAACCGCACCTCACCGGCAGCGCTGGCCGCGAAGTCCTCGGGGTCGGTCTCGCCGACGAGGTCGTCCCAGAGGTCGTTGGCCTCCTCGGACCACTCGTGGCCGCCGATGGCCGTGCCGAGGAGGGCGAGCGCGCGGACCCGTCCCGGGTGCGCGAGGGCGGTGTCGACCGCCACCGCTCCGCCGAACGAGCAGCCCACCAGCGCGGCCCGGGGCAGGTCCAGCGCGTCCAGCAGCCCGACGACGTCGTCATGGTGGGCGAACGGGTCGGGAGGCAGTTCGGAGTCGCCGTAGCCGCGCAGGTCCACGGTGATCACCCGGTGCCGCGCGGCGAGGGCGGGCACCTGGTCCCGCCACATCCGCCGGTCGGCGATGCCGGCGTGCAGCAGCACGACGGGGGACCCGCTGCCGGTGTCGTCGTATGCGAGGTTCGCGCCGTTGATCTCGATCTTCGTCACGACGGGAAAAGGTACGGACCGGACAGGTGGCGCGCAAACCGGTTCTGAGACGTCGCTAACTCTGGCTAGCATTTTGCTTGCAGGAGCTAGCAGTGCCGGTTAGCGTGGGGTCATGGCCAGCTCCAAGGACCTACCCGATGTCGGCGGGTTCATCCGTGACCTGCGACGCAACGCGAAGATCTCGTTGCGGCAGCTCGCCGAGCAGGCGGGCGTCAGCAACCCGTACCTCAGCCAGATCGAGCGCGGCCTGCGCAGGCCCAGCGCGGAGGTGCTCCAGCAGCTCGCCAGCGCGCTGCGGGTCTCCACCCCCGCGATGTACCTGCGCGCCGGCCTGCTCGACGACAAGGAGGGGCAGGGCGTGCTCGCCGCCATCGCGGTCGATCCCGACCTGACCATGGCGCAGAAGCAGTCCCTCACCCAGATCTACGAGACGTTCCGCCGGGAGAACGCCCGGCTCGCCGAGGCGACCGCCGCTGCCGGCGCCCCGGCACCGGCCGCCGCGCCGCAGGCGCCCGCCACGCTGGCCCCGGCCGCCGCATCGCAGGCTCCCGCCACGCTGGCCCCGGCCGCCGCATCGCAGGCTCCCGCCACGCTGGCCCCGGCCGCGACCGGGCCCACCACGCCGGACGGCACCCCGACCGAGGCGGTCCTGGAGTCGGTCGCCGTCACCGAGGCGGGCTCGGCGCCCGCCCCGCCCAGCAACAGCCCCGCGAGGAAGGCCGCCCAGCAGGCGGCCGACAAGACCGCCGCCGCGGTCGACGAGGACAAGACCGCCGCCGCGGTCGAGGAGGAGAAGTCATGACCCAGCCGAAGAGCACCCGCATCCCCGCCCCGCTATACGCCGCCGCCGGCGCCGGTGACCTGGCGATCGAGCAGCTGCGCAAGCTGCCGACGGTCGTCACCGACCTGGGCGTCAAGGTCGTCGCCGGCCTCGGTGGCAAGGCCGTCGTGACCGGCTTCGAGCTGCGCCAGAGGGCCACCGAGACGCTGCGCACCGCCAACCAGACCGCCACCGAGCTGCGCGGGAAGGGCGTCCAGGCCGAGCTGAACCGGCTGCGCGAGGCCGCCGACCTGAACCGCCTGCGCGAGGCGGCCGACGTCAACCGGCTGCGCGAGGCCACCGACCTCGACCGGATCCGCGAGCTGGCCACCCGCAACGCCGCCGTCGTCGTCGCCGGCGCGCAGGCCGCCCAGGTGCGGGCCCTGGCCGCGTACGGCGAGCTGGTCGCCCGCGGCGAGCGGGTGGTCGGCGCCGGGGTGCTGGAGGCAGCCGACACGGTCAACGCCGACATCGAGGCGACCGAGGCGGAGCTGACCGTGACCCCGACGGCCACCCCGATCGCCACCCCGACGGCCACCGAGGCCCCGGCGGCGGCGCAGGCCGAGGTCCCGACCCCGGCCGACTTGGCCGAGGTCGTGGAGGCCAAGCCGGCCGCCGCGAAGACCCCGCGTACCCGGGCCACCAAGGCGACCGCGGCCAAGGCGACCGGCAAGACGGCTCCGGAGGCCACCACCGACACCCCGTCGGCCAAGCTGCCGAAGACCACCCGGCGCACCCGCCCGGCTGCCGAGTAGCCCAACCCGCCGACCCGTGCGGCACGACCCCGGATGCGTCCTGACGGACGGATCCGGGGTCGTCGGCATAAGCTTGCCGGCATGGCCAACGCCGCGCCGATCTTCGCCTTCGACGTCCAGTACTGGATCACCATGCTGCTGCTGGTGTTCGCCCTCGTCATCGAGGGGGTGGCACTGGTGCACGCGATCACCCAGCGAGGCGAGGGCTTCGCCGCAATCGGCACCCTGCCCAAGGGCGGGTGGATCGCCATTCTCGCGGTCTGCCTGGTGCTCACCCTGCTGACCAACAACGTGCTCAACATCTTCGGCCTGATCGGCATCGCCGCCGCCCTGATCTACCTGCTCGACGTCCGGACCGGGCTGCGCGACCTGCACGACGGCCGGGGGTCGTCCTGGTGAGAGGGTTCCGCTGGCCACCGCCGCCGGACGGCGGGCCACGGACCTGGGGTCCGGGCCCCGGCGCCCCGCGTACCGGCCGGCCCGCCCTGCCCGAGCCGGAGACCGAGCTGGTCACCACCCCGCACGGGGTCCGGCTCGAACAACTCGTCACCGGCGTCGGCGTCCCGGCCACCGTGTTCGCGCACGGGCTGGGCAACGGCATCGCCACCACCCGCCCGTTCGGCAGCGGGGTCACCGGCCGCAAGGTCTTCTTCCAGTTCCGGGGGCACGGCCGCTCCGACGCGCCGCCCGGCCCGTGGAGCTACCTGGATCTCGCCCGTGACCTGCGAGCCGTCGCCGACCTCGGCGGGGCCACCCGGGCGTTCGGGGCCAGCCTCGGCGCGGGCGCGCTCTGCCGGCTGCTGGCCGAGAGCCCGGAGCGCTTCGAGCGGCTGGTCTTCTTCCTCCCGGCCGCGCTCGACCGGCCGCGGGGCCAGGTCGCCCGGGACCGGATCGCCGACCTGGTCGACGCGGTCGGGAGCGGCGACGCCTCGGCCGTCGCCGACGTCGTCGCGGTGGAGCTGCCGCCCGCCGTGCGCAACACGCCGGCCGGGTGGGCGTACCTGCGGCAGCGGTTGGACCAGCTCCTGCGCGACGGCCTCGCGGCGGGCCTGGCCGGGCTGCCCGACCAGGCTCCGCTCGACGACCGGGCGGAGCTGGCGGCGGTGGACGCCCCGGCCCTGGTGCTCGCCTGCATGGGCGACGAACTGCATCCGGTCGAGGTCGCCGAGCAGCTCGCCGCCGCCCTGCCCCGGGCCACCCTGCACGTGTACGACCGCCCGGGCGTGCTCTGGTCGGAACGCGCCGACCTGCGGGAACGGATCTCCACGTTCCTCAATGGGTGACGGCGCCTGTCACGGGTGCCACCCGGCAGGGCCTCCGCGTCGGCCGGTGAGGTCCCGGCGGGTTCGCCCCGGCCGGTGAGGGCCAGGCAGGTTCGCGTTGGGGCGACCGGTCAGCGGCGGTCAGCGACCGGACAGCTCCGGCGGCAGGTGGGCGGCCCGCACGTCGAGCAGCCACCGCTCGACCGTGGCCTCGTCGGGCCGGTCCGGCAGCGGGGTACGCACCGTGTCGAAGTCCCGTTCCGCCTCGGCGAGCAGGGCCCGCGCCTCGTCCAGCTCGCCGCCGGCCACCCGCTCGCCGAACGCCCGGAACCGCTCCGGGTCGGCCAGCCGGATCTCCAGGACGCCGCTGGCGTGCAGCAGCCGGCCCTGGTGCAGCAGCCGGGCCAGGTGCCGGGCGTGCTTGGCCGTCCGCCGCCGGGTGTCGGCCGAGAACGTCCCGTCGCCTCGCGAGGCCAGCTTGCGGAACTGCTGGGTGGCGTACCCCAGGTAGGCGTCGCGGACCCGGGGCGCGCTCAGGAACGCCGAGCGGATGGCGACCAGCCGGTCGCCCAGCTCCGTGCGGGTCTCGTAGCAGTCGTCGGGCAGCCACATCAGCTCGGTGGCGGTCGGGTTGCCGCTCAGCGCCAGCCGGGCGTACTTGCCGGCCTCGTGCAGGGTGACGTCCGGGCCGGTGGTGACCATCGACTCGCGGGGCGGGCGCAGCCCGTGGAAGGCGACCGTCGGCGCGGCGTACACCCCGATCCGGTCGACGTCGGACCCGGGCCCGGCCAGCCCGTACGCGACCGAGCCGACGATGCCGGAGAGCAGCAGGTGCATGCCGTCGAGCATGACGCAGGACACCCGTTCGCGAAACCGGACTTCGGCTGTCAGCTATCGAGGTCAGGGCCGACCGCATGACGGCCCGGTCACTGTGTCCCGCCGCCCGGCCCGCCGTACAGCGCGGCGAGCCGGGCGGCGGCGTCGGCCACCCGCTCCCGCAGCTCGGGCGGGTCGAGCACCTCCACCTCCGGCCCGAGCCGCAGCAGCAACTCGTACGCCACCTCGACGGACTCGACGGGCAGCCGGGTGACCACCCAGCCCTGTCCGTCGGGCTCGCCGGCGGCGCGGGTCGCCTCGGCGTACCCGAAGGGGGCCTCCGGGGCCCGGCGGAGCGCGCGCAGGCCGGCGGGGCTGAGCCGGACGCCGACCTCGGCCCGCTGCATGCTCCGCAGGAATGCCTCGGCCTGATCCTGCCAGTGGCCGCCCAGGTCGAAGCCCTCGTCCCGGTCGAACGTCTCCTCGGCCGTCAGCACGTCGACCACCCGGTCCACCCGGTACGTCCGGGTGGCGTCGCCGACCCGGGCGACCAAATACCAGACCCCGCTCTTGAGCACCAGCCCATACGGCTCCACCCGCCGGACGACCTCCCGCTCGCCGCGCCGGTAGCGCAGCTCGACGACCCGGTCCCGCCACACCGCCCGGGCCAGCTCGGCCAGCCACGGCGGCGGCGTCGAGTCCCGGAACCAGCCCGGCACGTCGAGGTGGAACCGCTGCCCGACGCGGGCCGGCGCGTCACGCAGCGCGGGCGGTAGCGCGGCCAGCACCTTCAGCTCGGCGGAGGCGACCGCGTCGGCCAGCCCCAGGTCCCCGGCCGGGCCGGGCAGCCCGGCCAGGAAGAGCGCCTCCGCCTCGTCGCGGGTGAGCCCGGTCAGCCGGGTCCGGTACCCGCCGAGCAGCCGGTACCCGCCGGCCCGCCCCCGGTCGGCGTAGACCGGCACCCCGGCGGCGGAGAGCGCCAGCACGTCCCGGTAGACGGTCCGCTCGGAGACCTCCAGCTCCCGGGCCAGCTCGGCGGCCGTCATCGTCTCCCGGGACTGGAGCAACAGCACCAACGAGATCAACCGAGAGGCCCGCACCCACCCATTGTGTCGGGACGGGACGACGAGCCGGATGCGCCGGTCGCCGTTAGGCTCAGCGGTCGTGAACGTACCCCGCAACATCACCGCGCCGGTGACCGGCGCCGTCGGTCGATTCTTCTCCGGGGCCGGGCTGCTCCTGCGTGGCCTCGGCCTCTGCCTCCGCAGCCCCCGCCTGATGCTGCTCGGCATCGTCCCGGCGCTGCTCTCCGGGGCGCTGTTCGTGGGAGCGTTCGCCACCCTGGTGTACTTCGTGGACGACCTGGCCGCGCTGGTCACGCCGTTCGCCGACGACTGGTCCACCACCGCCCGCGGCCTGGTCCGGGTGGTCGCCGGGCTGGCCTTCCTCGGGGTCGGTGGGCTGCTCGGGGTGCTCGCCTTCACCGCCGTCACCCTCGTCATCGGCGACCCGTTCTACGAGAAGATCTCCGAGCGGGTGGAGGAGCGGTACGGCGGCACCCCCGGTGCGGTGGAGGTGCCGTTCTGGGTGTCGCTGCGCCGCAGCGTCGCGGACTCGCTGCGGTTGGTCGCGATCTCCGCGCTGGTCGGCATCCCGCTCTTCGCGGCCGGGTTCATCCCGGTGGTCGGCCAGACGGTCGTGCCGGTGATCGGGGCGGCGGTGGGCGGCTGGCTCCTCGCCCTGGAGCTGACCGGGGCGCCGTTCTCCCGGCGCGGCATGCGGCTGCCGGACCGCCGGGCCCGGCTGAAGGTCGACCGGCCCACCACCCTCGGCTTCGGGGTGGCCGTCTTCGTCTGCTTCCTGATCCCGCTCGGCGCGGTGCTGGTGATGCCGGCGGCGGTGGCCGGCGCGGCCCTGCTCACCCGCCGCTCCCTCGGCCAGTCCGTCGAGGAGGGCTGACGTGGAGATCGTTCTGGTCGAGGGGGACATCACCGCGCAGCGGGTCGACGTGATCGTCAACGCGGCCAACTCGTCGTTGCTCGGCGGCGGGGGCGTGGACGGTGCGATCCATCGGCGTGGCGGCCCGGCCATCCTGGCCGAGTGTCGGGCGCTGCGCGCGTCGCGGTACGGCCGGGGCCTGCCGACCGGCCAGGCGGTCGCCACCACCGCCGGTGAGCTGCCGGCCCGCTGGGTCGTGCACACGGTCGGGCCGGTCTTCTCGGCCACCGAGGACCGGTCGGCGCTGCTGCGGGACTGCTACGCCAACAGCCTTGCCGTGGCCGACGGGTTGGGCGCGGCCACGGTGGCGTTCCCGTTGATCTCGGCCGGCGTCTACGGCTGGCCGGTGGAGGACGCCGTACGCCGGGCTCTCGCCGTGCTCCGCGCGGCGGTCCCCGCGCACGTCAGCGAGGCCCGCCTGGTCCTCTTCGGGGCCGAGACGTATGCGGTGGCCCGGCGGCTCGCCTCCTCCTGACCGGCCGGGCATCTCGGACAAATATCATAAAACCGGACGCGGGCGGCCTGAGGCCCCTACCTTGATAGGTGCAAAAGGTGCAAAGCCGTCAGGAGTGCGTCGCGTGGAAGGTGCCCGGCTCAGGTCCGCCGTCTGGGTGACCACGGCCTGCCTGCTGGTGCTCGGCGCGGCCGACCTGGCCCGGGCCAGGTCGCGGGAGGCGGTACCCGCCGGTGGCGAGCGCCCCGTGCCACTCCCGCCCGGCCCCCGGACCACGATCGGGCTGGACCCCGCCGACGGGTCCACCGTCGCGGCCACCCGGGAGTCGGCCTGCACGCCGGGGCTGGGCGGCGGCCCCTACCCCGACGAGGACGTCTGGGTGTTCGGGCTGCCGGCCGGTGCGGTCGCGGCCCGGTTCATCGCGGTGACGCCCGCGTTCGCCACCGGAGACCAGGAGCGGGTCGTTCCCGCCGTCCCGGCCGAGGGCGGCGCGATCGTCGACGACCATGGCGCCAGTCTGGCGTGGCTCCGCCTGCCGGCCGGATGGACGCTGGTGGGCGGGACGGCGACGATCGCCGGGGACGCCGACCGCTTTGTGCTCGCCCGCGTCTGCGCGGCCAGTCGGCCGTCGCCCCCGGGATCGCCCTGAGGAGCGTCGCCCGGTCGGGCGACGCGGATCGTCATCGGGTCTCTCCCCGGACTGCGGCGACGGCCTCCACCTCGACGAGCTGGTCGGTGTAGCCGAGCACGGCCACCCCGAGCAGGGTGCTCGGCGGATCGTGGTCGCCGAACGCGTCCCGGACCACCTCCCACGCGGCCACCAGGTCGGCCTGCCGGGGCGACGCGACGTACACGGTGGTCTTGACGACGTCGGCGAGGCGGGCCCCGGCGGCGGCGAGCGCGACCTCCAGGTTGGCCATCACCTGCCGGGCCTGCGCCGCCGGGTCGCCCGGCGCGACCGTACGGCCCTCGGCGTCGAGCGGGCAGGCCCCGGCGGTGAACACCAGCCGGGCCGGCGGGTCGACGGTGGCCGCGTACGCGTACTCGGCGACGTCGGACAGCTCGGGTACGCGCACCAGCGCCACGGCATCGCTCATCCGCGCGACGCTAGTGCGCCCGCCGGCCCCGCCGCCACGGCATTACCGAGCACCGCAGTCACGCGGAGGCGCGAACGACCAGCTCGGTGGGGAGGACGAGAGCCGGCGCGACGTCCTCGCCGGCCGCCATCCGCAGCAGTTGGCGGGCCGCCTCCCGGCCCAGCTCCAGTATCGGCTGCCGCACCGTGGTCAGCGGCGGGTCGGTGTACGCGGCGGTCTCGATGTCATCGAAGCCGATCATCGCGACGTCGTCGGGCACCCGCCGTCCCGCCTCGCGGAGCGTCCGCATGGCGGCGTGCGCCATCAGGTCCGACGCGGCGAAGACCGCGTCCAGGTCGGGGTGGGCGTCCAGGAGTTGGCGCATGGCCGCCGCCCCCGACTCGCGGGTGAAGTCGCCGAACGCCACCCGCTCGGGCAGCCCGGCCGCGGCGACCGCCTCCCGGTACCCGGTGAGCCGCTCCACCCCGGCGAACATGTCCTGCGGCCCGGCGATGGTGGCGATCCGCCGCCGCCCCGAGTCGAGCAGGTGCCGCACCGCCCGGGTCACCCCGCCGACGTGGTCGACGTCGACGTACGGCACCCCGACGTCGCCGACCAGCCGGCCGCTGCACACCACCGGGATGCCGAGCCGGGCCAGCTTCGCCGGCAGCGGGTCGGCGCCGTGCAGCGAGGCGAAGACGACCCCGTCGACGTGCCGCCCGGTGGTGTACCGCTCCACCCGGGCGTGCCCGGCCGGCGAGCCGGCCAGCATCAGCACGAGCTGCTTGTCGGCGGCCTCCAGCTCCTGGGCGACCCCCCGGATGATGCTCGGGAACACCTGGTCGTCGGAGAACACCCGGGTCGCCTCCTCGGGCAGGACCAGGGCGACCGAGTCGGTCCGCTGGGTGACCAGGCTGCGGGCGGCCAGGTTCGGCACGTACCCCAGCTCGGCCACCGCCAGGCGGACCGCCTCCCGGATCGGCTCGGCGACGGTCGTGGAACCGTTCACCACCCGCGAGACGGTCGCCCGGGACACGCCGGCCCGCCGGGCCACCGCCTCCAGGGTCGGCCGCTGGACCGTCGTCATCCCCGTGCTCACCACCTCGTCACAGCCCGTTCCGGGAGATCACCCCCTGGTACCACCCGGCGCTGGCCTTCGGTGTGCGCCGCTGGGTCAGGTAGTCGACGTGGACGATCCCGAACCGCTTGCGGTAGCCCTCGGCCCACTCGAAGTTGTCCAACAACGACCATACGAGATAGCCGCGGAGGTCCACTCCCCGGCCAATGGCTTCGTGTGCCGCCCGAAGGTGCCCGTCCAGGTAGGCGATCCGGTCGGCGTCGGCCACCCGCCCGGCTTCGCCCGGCCCCGCCTCGCCGCCCCGGTCCGGGAACGCCCCGCCGTTCTCCGTGATCATCAGCGGCAGGCCCGGGTAGTCGGCGGCGAGCCGCTCCAGCAGGCGGGTGAGCCCGGCCGGCTCGATCATCCAGCCCATCTCGGTCAGCGGCCCGGTCGCCGGCAGGAACTCCACCGCCCGCTCGGTCCCCGGGTACGCCCCGTCGCCGGCGCCGTCCGGCCGGCCGGCCACGTACGTCGGGGCGTAGTAGTTGACTCCGAGCAGGTCGATGGGGGCGGCGATCAGCTTCTCGTCCCCGTCCCGGATGAAGGTCGGCTCCACCATCCGGGAGACGTGCTCCAGCACGTCGGCCGGGTAACCGGCGCCGGTCAGCGGGTCCAGGAAGATCCGGTTCTGCAACCCGTCGACCAGCCGGACCGCAGCGGCGTCCGCCGCGCTGTTCGGGTCCGCCGGCTGCACGTCCGCCGCGTTCAGCGTGATCCCGACGACCTCCGCGCCGGCCGCGCGCAGCGCCCGGGCCGCCAGGCCGTGCCCGAGCAGCAGGTGGTGCACGGCGGCGAAGGCCACGCCCGCGTCCCGCACGCCGGGGGCGTGCACCCCGTTGCCGTACCCGAGGTAGGCCGAGCACCACGGCTCGTTGAGCGTGGTCCAGGTGCGGACCCGGTCGCCGAGCCGGCCGTGCACCGCCGCCGCGTACGTGGCGAAGTGCTCGGCGGTCTCCCGGTTGGCCCAGCCGCCCCGGTCCTCCAGGGACTGCGGCAGGTCCCAGTGGTAGAGCGTGATGATCGGGTCGATGCCCCGGTCCAGCAGCGCGTCGGTCAGCCGGTCGTAGAAGTCCAGGCCGCGCGGGTTCACCGGGCCGGTGCCGTCGGGCTGGATCCGCGGCCAGGCGACCGAGAACCGGTACGCCTTCAGCCCCAGCTCCGCCATGAGGGCCACGTCGTCGGCGTACCGGTGGTAATGGTCGCAGGCGATGTCGCCGGTGTGGCCGGCGAAGACCTTGCCCGGCGTACGGCTGAAGGTGTCCCAGATGGACGGGCCCCGGCCGTCGTCGCGGGCCGCGCCCTCGATCTGGTACGCCGCGGTGGCCGCACCCCAGACGAAGTTCTCGGGGAATCGGAGTTCACTCACGCCTTGACCGCACCTTCCATGATCCCGCCGACAGCGCCCGGTCGGGCTCTTTGGGTCTTCCGGGGACAGCGTACGGCCAGAGGGAGTCGTTCCAGGGGGCCCGACCGATACGAGAGAGCGCTCTCACAAGAGCCTCGCGTCTCCCTCACCGGATGTCAAGAAAGCGCTCTCAGGGCCGGCGGCGGCGCAGCGCGAACAGGGGCCCTCCGGGTCGGGGGCCCCTGTCGTGTCGACGCGGTCCGGCTGGGCGCTACGGCCCTGGTGGGCAACGGTCCGGCTGGGCGCTACGGCCTCAGCCGGTGCGGAGGCCGTCGAGCAGCGCCCGGTCCCCGGCCACGCCGAGGGTTTCGAAGCTGACCCGGCCCATCAGGGCCAGCAGCAGGTCGCTGGCGGTCCCGGTGACCTCGGCCCGGGCGTGGTGCTCGTCGTGGTCGAGGATGGTGTCGGTGTCCAGCAGCGCCACGCCCTCGCCGCGCAGCCGCAGGTACCAGTCCTGGCCGGCGTCGGGCGCGGAGAGGTGCACGACCCCGTGCCACTGGCCGGTCGCGGTCCGCCTGCCGGCGGGCAGCCAGGTGTCCAGCACCTCGCTCACCCCGTCGGCCGCGAGCTTGGCCTCGATCGGCTCGCCGGAGGCGATGGCGAGCTGCGCGTCCCACCGGTGCACCGCGGTCTCGAGGGCCATCCGGCGGGGCCAGAAGCCCGCCTTCTTCGGCTGCGGCGCCCAGTTCCACGCCGGCGCCTCCGGGTCCAGCCCGTCGAAGGCCACCATCAGCCGGTCGTACCCGTGCTGCCAGAACTGGAACGGGTTCATCCCGGCGGGCAACTCGCCCGGCTCGGGGCGATCCGGGCGGGCGGTGCCGCCGGAGGTGACGACGATGTGCACCCAGCGGTAGACGTCGCCGAGGTGCAGGGCCAGTTCGTTGATCGTCCAGCCAGGGCAGGAGAGCACGGGTGTCTCGGGAGGCGCTTCCGCGACGGCGGCGGCGAACGCGGGGCCCTCCGCCCGGAGCGCGCCGATCCAGAAGTCCTTCGTGCCGTGCAGTCTGCTCATCAGGATCCTCCCGGGCGACCGGGCCACCAGTGGGTGCCGCGGCGTCCCCTCAGCCTAGGGTGAAAGGCGTGTCAGACGTTAGTGCCCAGCCGGCCACCGAAACCCACGCCGCCGACCCGACGTCGTTGGCGAAATACACCACCCTGCGCCTCGGTGGCGCGGCGGAACGGGTCGAGATCGCTGCCAGCGCCGAGGAGATCGTACAAAAGGTGCAGGAGGCGCGCCTACGGGACGACCAGGTGCTGATCCTCGCCGGGGGCAGCAACGTGGTGATCGGCGACGCCGGCTTCCCCGGCACCGTCGTGCTGGTGCGCTCCCGGGGGCTGCGGGTGGTCGCCGAGGACGCCGACACCGTCACCGTACGGGTGGAGGCCGGCGAGCCGTGGGACGACCTGGTCGCCGCGACCGTGGCCAGCGGCTGGTCCGGGCTGGAGTGCCTGTCCGGCATCCCGGGCTCCGCCGGCGCCACCCCGATCCAGAACGTCGGCGCGTACGGCCAGGAGGTCGCCGAGACGATCACCGGCGTCCAGGTGTACGACCGCGCCGACGGCACCGTGGGCCGGGTCGAGGCGGCCGACTGCGGCTTCGCGTACCGGTCGAGCATCTTCAAGTACAGCGAGCGCTGGGTGGTGCTCTCGGTCGACTTCCGGCTCGCCCGGTCCCCGCTGTCCGGCCCGGTCCGCTACGCCGAACTGGCCCGGGCGCTCGGCGTCGAGGTCGGCGACCGGGTGCCCCTGGCCGACGCGCGGGCGATCGTGCTGCGGCTGCGGGCCGGCAAGGGCATGGTGCTCGACGCCGGCGACCCGGACACCTGGTCGGTCGGCTCGTTCTTCACCAACCCGGTGCTGGACCGGGAGGGCTACGAGCTGCTCCGCGAGCGCGCCGCCGACCTCGGCGAGCCGCCGCACTGGCCCGGGGCCGGCGACACGGTCAAGGTCAGCGCGGCCTGGCTGATCGACCGGGCCGGGTTCGCCAAGGGCCACCCCGGCCCGGAGGGGGTGGCCATCTCCGGCAAGCACACCCTCGCCCTCACCAACCGAGCCGGCACCGCCAGCACGGCGGCCCTGATCGCCCTGGCCCGCGACATCCGCGACGGCGTCCACGCCCGCTTCGCGGTGAGCCTCCACCCCGAGCCGGTCCTCATCAACTGCGCCCTCTGACCCACCGTCAGACGGGGGCGACGGCGGGCCAGGGAACGGTCAGCTCGCCGAGGCGCCAGCGGCGGGGCCGGTACTCGATCGGCCAGCCCGAGGCGCGGGTCGCCGCGACCGTGCGCAGCCAGCGCTGGCGGGGGCCGAAGGGGGCGTACGGGGCGGCGGCCCGCCAGGCGTCGTCCAGGTCGCGGAGCAGGGCGTGGATGGGTTCGCCCGGCACGTTGCGGTGGATCAGCGCCTTCGGCAGCCGCTCAGCCAGCTCGGCGGGGCTGCCCAGCGTGGTGAGCTTGGCGGCCAGGGTGAGCGTGCGCGGGCCGGCGGCGTCGACCAGCACCCAGCCGCCGAGCCGGCCCAGCTCGTCGCAGGTGCCCTCGACCAGCGCCCCGCCCGGGGCCAGCCGGTCGGTGACCGTCCGCCAGGCGTCGGCGACCTCGCCCTCGTCGTACTGGCGGAGCACGTTGAACGCCCGGACCAGGACGGGCCGCAGCCCGGCCAGCTCGAACCCACCCCGGGCGAAGGTGAGCCCCGGCGGGTCGGCGGCGGGCCGGGCGGCGGCGACGCGTACCGGATCGATCTCCAGCCCGACCACCCGCACGTCGGCGCGGACCCCGGCGGCCAGCCGGGCGCGCAGCTCCACGGCGGTGACCGGCGTGGCGCCGTAGCCGAGGTCGACCACCAGCGGGTCCGGCGCCGCCCGGAGCCGGTCGCCGCAGGTCTCGACGATCCAGTTGTCCACCCGGCGCAGCCGGTTGGGGTTCGTCGTGCCCCGGGTGACCACGCCCTGGGGTCGCATCAGCGCCGCCCCCGTCCGCGGGACCGGATCACTCCGGGTGCCTCACTGGTTCGCCCGATGCACCTTGTGCTGGGCGGCCTGGGCCAGCGGGCGGACCACCAGCCGGTCGATGTTCACGTGCTGCGGGCGGGTCGCGCACCAGGCGATGCAGTCGGCGACGTCCTCGGCGACCAGCGGCTCGGCCACCCCGGCGTAGGCCGCCTCCGCCCGCCCGGCGTCGCCGCCGAAGCGGACCAGCCCGAACTCGTCGGTCCGCACCATCCCCGGATCGATCTCGATGATCCGGACCGGCCGGCCGCACAGCTCCAGCCGCAGCGTGCCGGCGATCGCCGTCTGCGCGTGCTTCGCGGCGGAGTAGCCGCCCCCGCCCTCGTACACGACGAAACCGGCGGTGGAGGAGACGACCACGATGGTGCCGGCGCCGGACGCCTCCAGCGCCGGCAGCAGCGCCTGGGTGACCCGCAGGGTGCCGAGCACGTTCACGTCGTACATCCACTGCCAGTCGTCCACCGAGCCGGACTCCACCGGGTCCAGCCCGCGTGCGCCCCCGGCATTGTTGACCAGCAGGGTGACCGGGCCGGGGGCCGCCGCGGCGGCCTCGGCCAGGCCGGCGACCGACTCCTGCGAGGTGACGTCGCACTCCACTGCGGTGGCCGCCCCGCCGGAAGCCTCGATCCCGGCGACCAGTTCGGCCAGCCGGTCGGTGCGGCGGGCGGCGGCGAGCACGTGGAATCCCTCGGTGGCCAGCCGGCGGGCGGTGGCCGCGCCGATCCCGCTGGACGCCCCGGTGACGATTGCGACAGAGGTCATCCGGCCATTCTCGCCCGCTCGGGCGGGCCCTGTGCCGCCGGGTGGGCGCGCGGTGCCGATGAGGTCCGTCACGCCCGGGGGCAGACGCGACGCATTTCCGATGTCCGATGGGGAAGATGACACCCGGCGCGCGGGTTGACCGAGAAGCGCCGGTCGTGCGGGACGGCATCAACCGTGACAGAGGGAGCGGACGTGGCGGAATTGCACACCGGTGTCGGTCGTCAGCGAGGTGCCCGGCCGTGGCCACGGCCACGGCGCATCGCCACCCTGTCGGTGCACACCTCACCCCTGCACCAGCCCGGGACGGGCGACGCGGGCGGGATGAACGTGTACATCCTGGAGGTCGCCCGGCGGTTGGCCGAGGCCGGCGTCGAGGTGGAGATCTTCACCCGGGCCACCTCCGGGGACCTGCCGCCGGTGGTGGAGATGGCACCCGGCGTGCACGTGCGGCACGTCACCGCCGGCCCCCTCGAAGGGCTGACCAAGGAGGAGCTGCCCGGCCAGCTCTGCGCGTTCACGGCCGGGGTGCTGCGGGCCGAGGCAGCCCGCCCGCCGGGCCACTACGACCTCATCCACTCCCACTACTGGCTCTCCGGGCAGGTCGGCTGGCTGGCCAAGGAGCGCTGGGGGGTGCCGCTGGTGCACACCGCGCACACCCTGGCCAAGGTGAAGAACGCGCAGCTCGCGGCTGGCGACCGGCCGGAGCCGAAGGCCCGGGTGATCGGCGAGGACCAGGTGGTCGCCGAGGCCGACCGGCTGGTCGCCAACACCGAGGTCGAGGCCCGCGACCTGCTCCACCGGTATGCCGCCGACCCGGCCCGGGTCGCCGTGGTCGAGCCCGGCGTCGACCTGGAGCGGTTCCGCCCGGCCGCCGGGGACCGGCACGCCGCGATGCTCGCCGCCCGCCGCCGGCTGGGGCTGCCCGCCGAGGGGTACGTGGTGGCCTTCGTCGGTCGGATCCAGCCGCTGAAGGCCCCCGACGTGCTGATCCGGGCCGCCGCCGCGCTGCGTGAGCGCGATCCGCTGCTCGCCGACGAGTTGACCGTGGTGATCGTCGGCGGCCCCAGCGGCAGCGGGTTGGACCGGCCGACCGCCCTGATCGAGCTGGCCGGCTCGCTCGGGATCGCCGACCGGCTGCGCTTCCTGCCGCCGTGCACGGGCGACGACCTGCCGGCCGTGTACCGGGCCGCCGACCTGGTCGCGGTGCCGTCGTACAACGAGTCGTTCGGGCTGGTCGCCCTGGAGGCCCAGGCGTGCGGCACGCCGGTGCTGGCCGCCGCCGTGGGCGGCCTGGTCACCGCCGTCCGGGACCAGGTCAGCGGGGTGCTGATCGACGGCCACGACCCGGTCGACTGGGCCCGTGAGCTGGCCCGCCTGTTGCCCGACCGGGTGCGCCGGGCCACCCTTGGCCTGGGCGCCGAGCGGCACGCCCGCAACTTCTCCTGGGACCGGACGGTCTCCCACCTGCTCAACGTGTACGGCGAGACGATCGCCGAGCAGCGCGGCCGGCTGGCCGCCCAACTCGCCGGCGACCCCGCCCTGAGCTGCTCGTGGTGAGACGGGGGGCAGGGCAGCCGGTCCACGCGGCCCCCGGTGCCACCCTTCGCCGGCGGCGACCGTCCGGTGGGCGGGGCGGGGCGGCCGTAGAGTGGGGCGGATGAGCAGCGCGAAGAGCGAAGTCGCCGCCCTGATCGAGTCGGTGTGCGCGGAGCGGGAGCTGGTCGCCGAGTCCACCGGCGAGGCGTCGTACGCGGTCACCCTGCCCGGCACCCACAAGCTCAAGACGGTCTGCAACCTCATCGTCGGCGAGCACGCGCTGCGGATCGAGGCGTTCGTGATGCGCCAGCCGGACGAGCGGCGCGAGGAGCTGTGGGCGTGGCTGCTGCAGCGCAACGCCCGGATGTACGGGGTGTCCTTCTCCATCGACGCGGCCGGCGACGTCTACCTGACCGGCCGGGTCAACCTCGGAGGGCTCGACGAGGCCGAGCTGGACCGGCTGCTCGGCGCGGTGCTGACGTACGCCGACGAGTCCTTCGACACGATGCTGGAGATCGGCTTCGGCGCCGCCATCCGGCGGGAGTGGGAGTGGCGGGTCAAGCGCGGCGAGTCGACCGCCAACCTGGCCGCGTTCGCGCATCTCTTCGAGCCGTCGTCGGCGGCGCGGGTGCCGGCGGGGGGTTCGGAGCCGTCCTGAGGGGTATGCCGCACCGCGCGGTGCGGCACTGGGACCGACCGCGCGCCGAGGACGGACTGTCGAGGAGCGTGAGCATCCCATGGCTCAGCGAAACAGCTCAGGTCGCGGCGGGACTGCGACCAGGACGAAGCAGCAGGCGGGCAACCAGACCCCGAACACTCCGGGGATCTCCGAGTCGGAGATCTCCCGGATGCGGGTAGACGACATCCGTGGCCAGTTGCGTCGCCGCGGCGTCTCCGGGATCTCCGCCCTGCGCAAACCGGAACTGGTGAAGACCCTGACCCGGACGCTGCGCGCCGAGGTCCGCTCCGGCGGCGCGGCGCGGGGCAGCACCGGGCCGGCGGGCCGGGCCCGCGGCACGAAAGCCGCGGCCGGCGCGCGCAAGGCGACCGGGGGTGCCCGCAAGGCGGCCCCGGCCCGGGCGAAAGCAGCCCCGGCCCGGAAGGCAGCCCCGGCACGGGCGAAGGCCACGGGGTCGAGGGCTGCTCCGGCGCGGGCGAAGGCCACGGGGTCGAGGGCTGCTCCGGCCCGGGCGAAGGCCACGGGACCGCGGGCCAAGGCGGCCCCGGCCCGGGCGAAGGCCACGGGGTCGCGGGCGAAGGCGGCCCCGGCCCGCAAGGCAGCTCCGGTAAGGGCCAAGGCGGCTTCCGCCCCGGCCCGGAAGGTGGCCCCGGCCCGCGGGACGACCACGGCGGCCGGCACTCGGCAGGCGCCGGCTCCGGCTCCGGCTCGCCAGGGTGCCGCGAACCGGCAGCGATCGGCCGTCCGGACCGGGGGTTCGACGTCCCGATCGGTGCGGTCCTCGCAGCCCATCACGTCGCTCCAGGACCGGCCGGAGCGCCCGGGGCGCAGCCTGGTCACCACCGACCACGACGTGATCCGGCGCTGGGCGCGGGAGCGCGGCGCGCGGCCGGCCACGATCGCCGGGACCGAGCGGGAGGGTCGGGCGGGGGTGCTGACGTTCAACATGCCGGGCTACCGGGAGAGCAGCCGGATGCGCGAGATCACCTGGGACGAGTGGTTCAACACGTTCGACGTACGCAGGCTGAACCTCATCTACCAGGAGCAGTTGCGCGACGGCCGGCAGAGCAACTTCTTCCGCACGGAGTCGCCCGATCGGGCGGACGCCTGAGGGTTTGCGGGAATGCCCAGCGGGTAGACGCTGTTGGCTCAAGCGAGGCCGAGAGTGCGGGTCCCGGTTCCGGACGACGGTGCTGTGACCGGTGAGACACCCGATCTGGGTTGAATCCGCAATCTGGGCGAACTAGCTTTATTGCACCGCGCCACGCTCGGAAACGTTCGGGGGAGCGGCGGATCGATCAGATCCGTGCACGGGCGAGGCGCAGGGGAACGGATGGGTCACACCGTTGGGGGACGGTGCCATCCGGGGGATCCGGCGGCGCGAGCGGGCGACGCTTACGGGGGTGAGTGTCGCCCGCCGCCGCCGGGCACGTTGCGAGCGTCCACCACGACCCAAGGTCGAGGTGGACGCTTTGCGCGTTCCAGAGGCCCGCCCGCCCGGCCCGCCCCCTCGCCCCGGTGATCAAGAGGTTTACGTCTGCGGGGCGTCGGATCCTGACGTAAACCTCTTGATCACCGGGGCGAGGCAGGGGTTGGTGTTCGGTTCGGGAGCGGGTGTTCGGGTTGTCGCAGGGTGGCCACGCGGCGTTCCCTAGGTGGGCCGGCCAGGAGGTGGCCCCCGGCGGCCAGCAGGCCCAGCGCGCCGACGATCAGCCAGTGCCGGTCGCCGAGGTACTGGAGGCTGAGCCCGCCCAGGGCCGGCGCGACGAACGACGCCGCCGGGAAGGCCAGATAGAACACCGACTGGTATCGGGCGCGCAGCTCGGGCGGGGCGAGGTCGGCGTTGATCTGTGCGTTCGGCGGGGCGGCGAGCATCGAGCCGACCGTCCAGACCACCGCGGCGGCCAGGTACGCCGGCAGCGTCCCGGCGAAGGCCAGGGCGCCGAAGCCGAGGGCGAGCAGCGTGGTCGACGCGGCGAGGACGACACCCTTTCGGTGCCGGTCGACCAGCCGGGGCACGAAGAGCTGTCCGAGCACGATCAGGGTGCCGCCGAGCGCCACCACCGTCCCGTACGCCGACGGCCCCAGCCCGTCCGCGCGCATCGCCAGCGGCATGATCGTCGAGGTCTGCATGGTGAGCACGGCCAGCACGAAGGTGAGCCCGACGAAGACCAGGAACGTCCGGTCGGTGAGCGCGGTGTGCAGCCCGGGCCGGCGCGGCCTCCGGGCGCCTCCCGTCCGGGCGGTCCGGTGGCCGTCCGGGGACTGCGCTGACCGGGTGCGACTGAGGGTCTCGGGGACCTTCCACCCGATCACGACGGCGGCGGTCAGGGTGGCCGCCGCGTCGACCAGGAACAGCGCCAGGAAGCTCGCCTCGGCGAGCAGGCCGGCCAGCAGCGAGGCCACGGCCATGCCCAGGTTGAACGCCCAGAACTGGAGGTTGAACGCGCGGGAGCGGCGGTGCTCCGGCACCACGTCGACGATCGCGGCGACGAAGGCCGGGCTGGGCATGGAGTGCACCACCCCGACCAGGGCGGCGAGCGCGGCGATGGCGGCCAGGTGCCGGCTGAAGGCCAGCCCGACCATCAGCCCGGCGGTGGCCAGGTGCGCGGCGAGCAGGGTGGCCCGCCGCCCCCACCGGTCGGCCAGCACCCCGCCGAGCAGTACGCCGACCGCGCCGCCGGCCCCGTAGGCCCCGACCACCGCGCCGGCCAGCGCGGTGCTCGCCCCGCGCGCCTCGGCCAGGTACAGCGGCAGGAAGAGCATGGCGAACGCGCCGGCCCGGTTGATCAGCAGACCCGCCCAGAGGTACCAGAACGTGGCGGGGAGACCGCCCGCGGAGTCATGCCACCAGCGCCGCAGGGGATGCACCCGACCTCCCGGTAAAGCTTGTTGACACTTCCGGCGTCGACGGTAGGAAAGTCGGGGCGGAGTGCGCCAGCGTGTCCCTGGTCACCGGGTCGGGGCGGCCCGGCGGTCCCGGTCGGGCTCCGGGGCGTACCCGTCGGTGGCGGAACCGACCGGCTCGGTGGGCACGGTGGCCGCGGCCTCGGCCGCCTGTGGCGCCGGGGGCCGGACGACGGTGACCGGCTCGGCCGGCGCGGCCGGCGGGCGCAGCGCGACGGCCCGCCGCTCCCGGGCCGGGCCGGAGACCAGGTGGGCGACCGCCATCACCACGCCGATCGCCGCGCAGCCCAGCCAGAGCGCGCCGTTGCCGGCCTGCTGCCGGACCAGGCCGCCGAGCAGCGGGGCGGTGGCCCCGGCGAGCTGCCAGGACAGCGAGAACACCCCCTGGTACCGGCCGCGCAGGTCGGCGGGGGAGAGTTCGGCGATCAGGGTGGAGTTGGACGGCGAGTTGAGCATCTCGCCGACGGTCCAGACCAGCACGGTCAGCGCGTAGAACCAGGCGATGTCCGCGAACGCGGTGAGCCCGAAGCCGACCCCCATCACCACGGAGGCCAGGGCGAGCACGTGCGAGCGGCTGCGCCCCCGGATCAGCCGGGGGACGAAGAGCTGCCCGGCCACGATCAGCACCCCGTTGAGCGCGATCACGGTGCCGTAGGTGGACGGGCTCAGGCCGTCGTCGCCCATGGCGATCGGCAGCATCGAGATGTGCTGGAGGAAGACCAGCGCGCCGAGCAGGTTGAGCGCGACGAAGCCCAGGTACACCCGGTCGGTGAGGATGGTGCGCAGCGCGCCCCGGGGGCGGGCCGCCCCGGCGGCGAGCGCGACCGCGACGGCCGGGACCCGGGTCTCCCGCACCTTGACGAAGATGATCACGGCGGTGGTCAGGGTGGTGACCGCGTCGATCACGAACAGCAGCAGGTAGCTGGCCTCGGCGGCGAGCCCGGCGAGGATCGCGGCGCTGGCGAAGCCGAGGTTGATCGCCCAGTAGTTGAGCGAGAACGCGCGCAGCCGGTCCCGCTCCGGGACGACGTCGATCATCATGGCGCCGAACGCCGGCCGGGCCGCCTCGGCGAACAGGCCGAGCAGCAACGCGCCGATGGCGACCGCCCAGAGTTCCCGGGCGAAGCCGAGGGCGAGCATCATGCTCGCCGCGCCGAGGTGGGAGGTGAGCAGCGTCGGTCGCCGGCCCCACCGGTCGGCGAGCATCCCGCCCAGCGTGGTGCCGACCGCGCCGCCGACGCCCCAGAGGCTGAGCACCAGGCCGGCCGCGAGCTCGTCGAAGCCGCGCTCCTGGGTGAGGTAGATGGCCAGGAAGATCAGGACGAACGAGCCGAGCCGGTTGACCAGCGTGCCGGTCCACAGGTACCAGAAGGTTCTCGGCAGCCCACCGGTGGTGTCCCGGAACCAACCCCGCATCGTCCGCACGCCCGCGCCCCCGTCTCGGTAATGACCGATATATCTTAAGCGCCTTACAACCTAGCCCCGGCCATGATCGCCGGTCATCAGCTTTTCCACGTGGTGGTCGTCACCGCCGGTCCCCGCGTGTCCGCCGGAGGCGTACGGCAGGATGATCGGCATGACTGCGAGCGAAGGGCCCACCATCGGGACGCTGGTCCTGCTGCGGCACGGCGAGAGCGACTGGAACGCGAAGAACCTCTTCACCGGCTGGGTCGACGTCGACCTGACCGCCAAGGGTGAGGTCGAGGCGCGGCGCGGCGGCGAGCTGATGCGCGAGCACGGCCTGCTGCCGGACGTGGTGCACACCAGCGTGATGCGCCGGGCGATCCGCACCGCCGAGCTGGCGCTGAACGCCGCCGACCGGCACTGGATCGCGGTGCGCCGGTCGTGGCGGCTCAACGAGCGGCACTACGGCGCGTTGCAGGGCAAGGACAAGAAGCAGACCCTGGACGAGTACGGCGAGGAGCAGTTCATGCTCTGGCGCCGGTCGTACGACACCCCGCCGCCGCCGATCGCCGACGACGACGAGTGGTCGCAGGTCGGCGACCCCCGGTACGCGCTGCTGCCGACCGAGCTGATGCCGCGCACCGAGTGCCTCAAGGACGTCGTCGAGCGGATGCTGCCGTACTGGTACGACTCGATCGTGCCGGACATCCTGGCCGGCCGGACGGTGCTGGTGGCCGCGCACGGCAACTCGCTGCGCGCCCTGGTCAAGCACCTCGACCAGATCAGTGACTCCGCGATCGCCAAGCTGAACATCCCGACCGGCATCCCGCTGCGCTACGACCTGGACCCGCAGCTGCGCCCGCTCACCCTGGGCGGGACGTACCTCGACCCCAGCGCCGCCAAGGCCGCCGCCGCCGCGGTAGCCAACCAGGGCCGCTGACGACGCTGGAAGGGCCCCTGCCGACGCCTCGCGCGCGGCACGGGGCCCCTTCCGACCCGGCTCACCCGGCCGACCCGGCTCACCCGGCTCGCTGGGCCGACTCGGCCCACCCGGCTCACTCGGCCGACGCGGCGGGCTCCCCGGTGATCAGGTAGACGACGTGCTCGCCGGCGTTGACCGCGTGGTCGGCGAACCGCTCGTAGAAGCGGCCCAGCAGGGTGGCGTCGATCGCCGTCTCCACCCCGTACGGCCAGTCGTCGCCGAGCAGCACCGCGAACAGGCTCTTGTGCAGGTCGTCCATCGTGTCGTCGTCGCGGTCCAGCTCGGCGGCGAGGTCGGCGTCGGGCTTGGCCAGCACCTTGCCGATCTTCTCGGCCATCCGGTCGGCGATCGACGCCATGTCGGTGAAGACCGTCCGCAGCTCCGCCGGGACCGCCGGGGACGGGTGCCGGCGCAGCGCGGTCTTCGCCACGTGGTCGGCCAGGTCGCCCATCCGCTCCAGGTCGGCGGCGACGTGCAGGGCGGTGATCATGGCCCGCAGGTCGGAGGCGACGGGCGCCTGCCGGGCGAGCAGGTTGCAGACCCGCTCCTCGACGTGCCGGTAGAGGTCGTCGATCTCGGCGTCCCGCTCGATCACGGTCTCGGCCGCCTGACGGTCGGCGGCGAGCAGGGCGCGGGTGGCCTGGCGCATGGCGGCGCGGATGGCCTCCGCCATGTCCACCAGCAACTGGCTGACGATCTGGAGGTCGGCCCGGAACTCGTCGCGCATCATCACGTCCTGTGTTCGGTGGTCGCCGGCCCGGTCGGCCGGGCGTCGGCGCAGGGGTTGAGCAGGTGCGCGACCACCGTAGGTCGGGGGAGATGCCTGGAGGTGAACGCCGGTGAACGGCACGGGACCGAGGAGTGAACATTGCCGGACGCGAGAGCCTTTCATCCCGTTTGTGGCGATCCCCCGGTGAACAATGACCCTACGATCGCCGGGTGGAATGGGCGGTGACGACGGCGGTGGTCGTGGCGCTGGTGGCCGGGCTGGCCATCGGGGCGCTGCTGCCCCGGCTCGTGGGGGCGTGGCGCCGCCGCGGCCCGGCCGCCGGGAGCAGCGGGTTCGGCCGCCTGCTCCGGACCAGGGGGAGGCCCGGGATGGGCGACGAGCAGCAGGCCGGCCTCTCCAGCCTCGGCCGCCGGACGGTGGACTCGCTGCGCGCCGGCGTCGTGGTGCTCGACACCGACGACGTGCCGGTCCTGGTCAACCCGGCGGCCCGGGCGATGGGGCTGCTGCGCACCGGGGCCACCCCCGGCACGATCGCCGCCCACCCGCTGATCCGTACGCTGGCCGGGCAGGTGCGCCGCACGGGCGCGCGGCGTGAGATCGAGCTGGACCTGCCGCGCGGCCGCGACAACGCCGGCCCGGGCCCGCTCGGCGTGCACCTGCGGGCGATGGCGATCGGCGGCGGGCACGTGGCGGTCGAGGCGGCCGACGTCACCGAGTCACACCGGCTGGCCCGGGTCCGCCGGGACTTCGTGGCCAACGTCAGCCACGAGCTGAAGACCCCGATCGGGGCCCTGCAACTGCTCGCCGAGGCGCTGCTGGACGCCACCGAGCCGGCCGGCTCGGTGGCCCTCGACCTCCCCGAGGACCTGGTCGCCGCCCGCCGGTTCGCCGAGCGCATCCAGCACGAGTCGACCCGGCTGGGCCGGCTGGTGCAGGAACTGCTGGAGCTGACCCGGCTCCAGGGGGCCGAGCCGCAGCCCGCGCCCGAGCCGGTCGCGGTGGACTGGGTGGTCGCCGAGGTGCTCGACCGCACCCGCACCAGCGCCGCCGCCCGCCGCGTCGAGGTGGCCACCGAGGGTGAGCGCGGGTTGATCGTGTACGGCAGCGACTCCCAGATCGCCACCGCAGTGGCCAACCTGGTCGAGAACGCCATCAACTACTCGGGCGAGGACACCACGGTCCGGGTCACCGCCCGGGCCGACGGCCGACACGTCGCGATCTCCGTCGCCGACCAGGGGATCGGGATCGCGCCGACCGACGTCGAGCGGGTCTTCGAACGGTTCTACCGCGCCGACCAGGCCCGGTCCCGGGCCACCGGCGGCACCGGGCTGGGCCTGGCCATCGTCAAACACATCGTCAGTAACCATGGCGGCCGGGTCGAGGTGTCGAGCACTCTAGGGGGTGGGTCGACGTTCACCCTCCGGCTGCCCGCCCGTCCACCGGACGACATCCTGCCGACAACGCCGTCCGGTGGGATCGAGGCCGGCCCGGCCGAGCTCCGGCAGGCATGACCGCGATGAAAGGACAAACCCGTTGAGCCGCGTTCTGGTGGTCGAGGACGAGGAGTCGTTCTCCGACGCCCTGTCGTACATGCTCCGCAAGGAAGGCTTCGAGGTCTCGGTCGCGGCCACCGGCCCGGCTGCCCTCACCGAGTTCGACCGGACCGGCGCCGACATCGTGCTGCTCGACCTGATGCTGCCCGAGATGTCCGGCACCGAGGTGTGCCGGCAGCTCCGCCAGCGCTCGCACGTGCCGATCATCATGGTCACCGCGCGGGACAGCGAGATCGACAAGGTGGTCGGCCTGGAGATCGGGGCCGACGACTACGTCACGAAGCCGTACTCGCCCCGGGAGCTGGTCGCCCGTATCCGGGCGGTGCTGCGCCGGCAGAGCCAGGAGGCGACCGATTCGGGCACGCCGACCCTGGCCGCCGGCCCGGTGCGGATGGACATCGAGCGGCACGTGGTCACCGTGGACGGGGGCAGCGTTCAGCTCCCGCTCAAGGAGTTCGAGCTGCTGGAGCTGCTGCTGCGCAACGCCGGCCGGGTGCTGACCCGGGGGCAGCTCATCGACCGGGTCTGGGGGGCCGACTACGTCGGCGACACCAAGACCCTGGACGTCCACGTGAAGCGGCTGCGCTCGAAGATCGAGCCGGAGCCGTCCGCGCCGCGGTTCATCGTCACCGTCCGCGGCCTGGGCTACAAGTTCGAGCCGTGACCGGGCCGGGCCCCGCACCGCAGGGCCCCGGCGTGCGGGGTGGCGGCCCGGCCGGCTGACCGCCGCGGGGCCTCAGCCGCTGGCCGGGTGCGGGGCGACCTGGCCCTGGCGCAGCCGGGCCGTGCACAGCTCGGCGAGCTTCGCGTACGCGGGCGCGCCGATCAGCGCGGTCAGCTCCGGGCCGTACGAGACATACATCGACTCGGTGCCGACGTGCGCGTCCGCCGACGAGGTGCACCACCAGTCCAGGTCGTGCCCGCCCGCGCCCCAGCCCCGGCGGTCGAACTCGGTCAGGGTGGAGATCAGCACCTTGGTGTTGTCCGGGCGCTTGTGCCACTCCTGGTCCCGGCGGACGGGGAGCTGCCAGCAGACGTCCGGCTTGTACTCCAGCGGGTGCACCCCGTCGCGCAGCGCCTGGGCGTGCAGCGCGCAGCCGCCGCCGGCCGGGAAGTCGGCGTCGTTGAGGAACACGCACGGGGCTTCGACGTCGCGGGTGGCGGTGCGCCGGGCCGGGTTCTTGCCGTCGATGGTGTCGTCGGAGGTCCAGTTCTTGAATCCGCGCCGGAAGTGCTGCCAGGTCACCGGGGTGAGCCGCTTGACCGCCGCGCGGACCCGCTTCTCGTCGTCCGAGTCGGTGAAGAACGCGCCGTGCGAGCAGCAGCCGTCGGCGGCCCGGCCGGCGACGATGCCGTGACAGCCCTTGCCGAACACACACGTCCAGCGGGACAGCAGCCAGGTCAGGTCGGCGCGGACCACGTGCGTGGCGTCGGCCGGGTCGACGAACTCGATCCACTCCCGGGGGAAGTCCAACCCGACCTCCCGGCTGCGCGGGTCGTCGGGGTCGTCGACCAGGACCCGGATCTCGATCTGGCTCGTCACCCGGCCCAGCGTACGCCCGGTCTCCCGGTCCCACCGGCGAGCCGACGATCCGGTCAGGCCCTACTGTCTTCAGCATGCGACTGGGTGTCCTCGACGTCGGTTCCAACACCGTGCACCTGCTGGTGGTCGACGCCCACCACGGCGCACACCCGTGGCCGGCGCACTCGGAGAAGGTGGTGCTCCGGCTGGCCGAGCAGATCGGGCCGGACGGCGCGCTGACCGAGGAGGGCGCCGACGGGCTGGTCAAGGCGGTCGGGGTGGCCCGCACGGCGGCGGCCGGGCTGGGCGCCGTCGACCTGATCGCGTTCGCCACCTCCGCCGTGCGCGAGGCCACCAACGCGCAGGAGGTGCTGGCCCGGGTGCGCGACGAGACCGGCGTACGGCTGGAGGTGCTCTCCGGCGCGGACGAGGCGCGGATGACGTTCCTCGCGGTGCGGCGGTGGTTCGGCTGGTCGGCCGGGCGGCTGCTGGCGCTGGACATCGGCGGCGGCTCGCTGGAGATCGCCGCCGGCATCGACGAGTACCCGGACGTCGCGGTGTCCCTCCCGCTCGGCGCGGGCCGGCTGACCCGCGACCGGCTCCGGGTCGACCCCGACAGCGCGGCCCCGCCGTCCGCCGAGGCCGTGGAGGAACTCCGGGAGTACGTCGACGGGCTGCTCGACCCGGTGGCGGAGAAGATGGCCGAGACCGGCTGGGAACGCCCCGTGGCCACCTCGAAGACGTTCCGCATGCTGGCCCGGCTGGCCGGGGCGGCCCCGTCCGGTGCCGGGCTGCGGGCCCGGCGCAGCCTGACCCGGGACGGCCTGCGGCAGGTGCTCGGCTTCGTCCGGCACATCCCGCCGCGCCACCTGTCCGAGCTGGAGGGGGTGAGCGTCGGGCGGGCGCACCAGTTGCTGGCCGGGGCGGTGGTGGCCGAGGCGGTGATGCGCCGGCTCGATGTGCGGTCGCTGGACATCTGCCCGTGGGCGCTGCGCGAGGGGGTCATCCTGCGCCGGCTGGATCAGCTCACGCCGATGTGAGCATCCGGGGCGTTACGGGGCGGTTTGCGGCCGCTCGTCACGATGCCGCAACCGGACCGGGCTACCCTGGCTGGTGTGACTTCCCGCGTGCCGGTGCTCCTGTCCACTTCCTCGGTCTTCCCTGAGCGGACCGCGGCGGCGTTCCAGTTGGCCGCGGCGCTCGGCTACGACGGCGTCGAGGTGATGGTCTGGACCGACGCCGTGAGCCAGGACGCCGGGGCGCTGCGCGGCCTGGCCGAGCACTACGGGGTGCCGGTGCTCTCCGTGCACGCCCCCTGCCTGCTGGTCACCCAGCGGGTGTGGAGCCCCGACCCGTGGGAGCGGCTGCGCCGGGCCGCCGAGCTGGCCGAGACGCTGGAGGCGCCGACCGTCGTGGTACACCCGCCCTTCACCTGGCAGCGGGACTACGCCCGGAACTTCGCCGACGGGCTGGCGACGATCGCCGACCGGTTCGACGGCCTGCGCATCGGGGTGGAGAACATGTACCCGGTGCGGATGGCCGGCCGGCAGTTCGTCCCGTACGTGCCGGGCTGGGACCCGACCGAGACCGGCTACCCGTCGTACACGCTCGACCTGTCGCACTGCGCCGCGTCGCACACCGACTCGCTGGAGATGGCCGACCGGATGGGCGACGCCCTGGCCCACGTGCACCTCGGCGACGGCACCGGCGAGGGGCGCGACGAGCACCTGGTCCCGGGGCGCGGCACGCAGCCCTGCGCCGAGCTGCTCCGGTCGCTCGCCGGGCGCGGCTTCACCGGCTCGGTCGCCGTGGAGGTCACCACCCGGGGCGCGAAGAGCCGCGCGGTCCGCGAGGCCGACCTGCGCGAGGCCCTGGAGTTCGCCCGCGCCCACCTCACCGCACCGTCCCCGGTCGACGCCTGACCCGCCCCCGGTGCGGCAGGCACCCAGCGGCCCTCGGCGCGCTGCCCTGGGCCGACCGGCCCGAGGAGGCTCTCCGAGCCGCCGGCAGGCCGGTCAGCTCACCGGGGTGAGGGACTCGTCGGCCGGCGCGGCGACCTGCTCGCCGATCGCCGCGCGCTTGCGGGCCCGGTGCGCGGCCACGTGCGAGCGGGTCGCGCAGCGCTCCGAGCAGAACCGCCGGCAGCAGTTCGACGAGGTGTCCAGGTAGACGTTGCCGCAGCGCTCGTCGGCGCAGACCCCGAACCGGGCGCTGCCGTACTCGCAGAGCCAGACCGACAGCCCCCACGCGGCGCCGGCCAGGTACTCCGCGCTCACCGACGCGCCCCGGCTGGTCACGTGCATGTGCCAGTCGCTGGAGTCGTGGCCGGAGATGCGCGGCTGAACCGGGTACGCCTCCAGCAGCGCGTTCAGCTCGGCCACCGCCTGGACGTCCCGCCCGGAGGTGCCGTAGTCGAAGATGTCGCGCAGGCGCTTCTGGGCCCGCCGGAAGATCGCGAGGTCCCGCTCCGCGACCTCGTCACGCATCCACGCGTTGTCGTCAGGAAAGATGGCCCGCAGGTCGTCGAGGTCGTCCAGCCGGGCGTTGACGAGGTCAACCCCGGTCCGGGCGTACGCGTCGAAGTTCACGCCTTCAACCGTAGACGACTCAGGGGAGTCGCGGTGTATCGATGTAGTGCGGCAGGAACCGGGCGTAGCCGTCGGTGATCAGACTCCGGCTCTCCCGCACCCCCGCGCCGGCCGGCTGCCCGTCGACGATCCAGCTGCCCAGCACCACGTGGTTGCCGGCGAACTCCGGCAGGGCCCGGAACTCCTGGTAGCAGAAACCCTCATCGCCGTAGATGCCCGGATTGGTGATCTCCTCGCCGCCGGTGACGATCCGCACCGAGCCGCCCTCCCGGCCGAGCAGCGGCTTGGCCACGTACTCGGTCATGCCGCGCGGCGAGTCCAGGTACGCCGGCAGCAGGTACTCGTGGCCGGGGTACAGCTCCCACAGCACGGCGAGCAGCGCCTTGTTGGACAGCAGCAGCTTCCACGCCGGCTCGATCCAGGTGGTCGGGGTGCCCGGGTCCAGCGCCAGCGGGCCGTACGGCTCGGCGAGCATCCACTCCCAGGGGTAGAGCTTGAAGCAGGTGGTGACCGGCCGGCCGGCGGCGTCGACGAAGCGCCGGCCGTCCCAGCCGACGTCCTGGATCGGCAGCAGCTCCGCCGCGAGCCCGGCCTGCCGGGCCGTCTCGGCCAGGTACCCGGCGGTGATCTGGTCCTCGCCGGACTCCTCCTCGTTCGACCAGGCCACGTGCACCTGCTTGTCGTGCAGGTCGGCGCCGAACCTCGCCCAGGCGGCGACGAGCCGCTCGTGCAGGCTGTTCCACTGGTCCGCCTCGGGGTGGGTCTGCTCCAGCCAGTACCACTGGACGATGCTCGCCTCGACCAGCGAGGTCGGGGTGTCGGCGTTGTACTCCAGCAGCTTCGGCGGCCAGGTGCCGTCGTAGCAGAGGTCGAAGCGGCCGTAGAGGCTCGGCGGCGCCTCGCGCAGCGACCGGGCCACCGCCTCGGCCGCCCAGGCCGGGATGCCCAGCTCGGCGTACCGGTTGCGGGCCACGATGTGCTCGGCCGCGGCGACGGACATCCGGTGCAGCTCAGCGGTCGCCTCCTCCAGCCGGAGCACCTCCGCCAGGCCGAAGACGTACGCCGCGGTCTCGTCCCAGTACGACATGATCCCGCCGTCGGGCAGCTCGGTGTCGATGTAGACCAGGCCCTGCGAGCGGACGGTGGCGTCCCAGTCCGGGCGGGGGGTGACCGCCTCGCGCCGCACGTCAGCCCCCGCAGGAGGCGAGGTGGGTGCCGAACCCGCCACGCTCCGGCACAGCCGCCGTCACCGGCCCCGGATCGGTGCGGGTGGCGGTGGCGGCGGCCGGCACGTTCATCGCCAGCGCCACGGTCGTCCCGCCACCGACCGGCCCGAGTGCGCAGTCGTCATCGTCGTCGTCGGAGGACATGTTGCAGCCGGAGAGGGTGAGCGCGAGGGCGGTCAGCGCGCCGAGCTGCACGGTGGCCGACCGGAGCCGGCGTCGGGGACGTTCTTCCACGTGGATCGTTGTAGCCGATCCGCGCCACCTCGGCAGCCCCGGGGACGGGATCGACGTGCGGTGCCCGCCCCCCAGCGCGGGGACACGCCCGGGCGTTACCCTCGGCTCATGCTCCGTTCCGTCATCCTCGCCGCCTCCCGGTCATCCCAGGTCGAGCGGCTCGTCGCGACGGCCCCGTTCACCCGGGACGTCGTCCGTCGTTTCGTCGCCGGCTCCGGCACCGACGACGCGTTGCGCGCGACCCGCGAACTCGTCGCGGACGGCCTCGCGGTCACCCTCGACAACCTCGGCGAGGACACCGTCACCGGAGAGCAGGCCACCGCCACCAGGGACGAGTACCTGAGGCTGCTGAGGCTGCTCTCCGCCGCCGGGCTCACCCCGGCCGCCGAGGTCAGCGTGAAGCTCTCGGCGCTCGGCCAGATGTTCGACGAGCAGCTCGCGTACGACAACGCGCGGGCGATCTGCGCGGCGGCGGACGCGGCGGGCACCACGGTCACCCTCGACATGGAGGACCACACCACCACCGACTCGACCCTGGACGTGCTGGCCAGGCTGCGCAAGAGCTTCCCGTCGACCGGCGCGGTGCTCCAGGCGTACCTGCGCCGGACCGAGTCGGACTGCCGGGAGCTGGCGTCGGTCGGGTCCCGGGTGCGGCTGTGCAAGGGGGCGTACCAGGAGCCGGAATCGGTGGCGTACCAGTCCGCCCGCGAGGTCGACAAGTCGTACGTGCGGTGCATGAACATCCTGATGTCCGGCGACGGGTACCCGATGCTGGCCACCCACGACCCGCGCCTGATCGCCATCGGCGAGGACCGGGCCCGCTGGTTCGACCGGGGGGCCGACCGCTTCGAGTTCCAGATGCTCTACGGCATCCGGCCGGAGGAGCAGGCCCGGCTGGTCGGCGAGGGTTACCAGGTCCGCACCTACCTGCCGTACGGCACCGACTGGTACGGCTACCTGATGCGCCGGCTCGCCGAGCGCCCCGCCAACCTGGCCTTCTTCGGCCGGGCCCTCGTCTCGAAGAAGTAGCCCCGCCGCCGGACGGCCGGGGCGGCGCTCGCCCGAACGGCCCGGAGGTCGTAACCTTCGCCGGGTGACCGACGGGCTGGACGGGTGGGACGAACCGAGGCGACGCCGGCCCGGGCCGCTCTGGGCAGCACTCGGCGTGGTCCTCCTGCTGCTCGCCTGCGGTCTCCCGGTCGTGGTGCTGGTCGGCGTCCTGCCCGAGGCCAACGGACGGCCGACGGTCGGCCGGCTCGGCGCGTCCGCCGAGGACCCCGCCACCCAAGCGGCACGGCAGCTCGGCGAGCGGATCGCCGCCCAGCTCGACCGCCAGGCCACCGCACTGCTCGGCGGCGACCAGGCCGGGTTCCTCGCCGTCGCCGAGCCGGCCGCCCGCCCCGCCCTCACCCGCCGGTACGCCGCCCTGCGGGCGCTGCGGGTCACCGTCTGGCGGCCCGAGCAGACCGGCCTGCCGACCACGGTCCCCGGCTGGCCGGACGAGTGGCGGATCGTCGTCCGCTTCCAGTACTGCCTCGTGGTGCCCGGCTGCCGGCCGAGTCCCGTGCTGATCGGCACCCGGTGGCGCGAAGTCGCCGGGGCACCCCGGCTGGTCGCCGTGGAGGAGTCCCGATCCGTCGAGACCGGCACCCGGCCGTGGGAGGTCAGCGAGCTGGTGGTCGCGGTCGGTCCGCGTACCGTCGTGGCCACCACCCCGGCACTGCGCGGGAAGCTGCCCGGCCTGCTCCGCCAGGCCGAGGCGGCGGCCCGGGTCGCCGACGGGTACGCCGTCGCGGGCGCGCCGCCCGACCGGTACCGGATCTTCTATGCCGGCCGCGCCGAGTGGTTGAGCTGGTACGGCGGCGGCCGGCCGCAGTGGACCGGCGGGTACGCCGTCGCGGTCGGCGGCGGGCACTACGAGGTGGTGCTCAACGCCGACGGACTCTCCGCCACCGGCGCTGACGACCTGCTCCGGCACGAGCTGACCCACGCCGCGTCACTGCCCGAGCGCGGATACCCGGGCACGTCCACCTGGTGGCTGGTGGAGGGGATCGCCGAGTACGCGGGTGTCGGCGGAACGCCGGTCGGCCGGTACGAGGGGCTGGCCAAGGTGCGCGAGATGCTCGCACCGGGCGGCGGCTGGAACGGCCGGCTGGACGACCTGGCCCCGGCCGGCGACGCCCCCGCCCAGCGGGTCGGCGGCAGCTACGGCGTCGGCTACCTGGCCGTGCGGCACCTCGTCGACCGGTTCGGCGAGCAGCGGCTCCTGGAATTCTTCAGGGCGGTGGTGCACGACCGGCGGACGCTGGAGAAGGCGTCCGTAGAGGCGTTCGGCGAGCTCTGGGCGGGGCTGCACGACGAGTGTGTCGCCTACGCCCGTTCGGTGGCCGGCTGACCGGGCCTGGCCTGGTCGCGGCTCAACGACTCCTCCGGGTCCGGCGCCGGTGGGATCGCGCCACCGGCCGACAGCAGTCTCTCCGCCAGCGCGCGACAGCGCCTCCCGAGCTCCGGGGGGTCGAGCACTGTGAAGTCGTGCCCCAGCAGGAGCACGTGCATGAGCACGAAGTCGAGGCTGCCGGCGCCACTGAGCACCTCGCAGAGCTCGCTCCCTCGCCGTCGTACTACGGCCGCCGACGCCGGAATCTGCGCGCGCACCGTGTCGGCCGACGCGTGCACGAGAAAGCGCGCCCGGTGCGGATAGGCCCGGCTCGCCACACCCTCCTGCACGTACGTCGCCGCATCGGGTGCCGCGCGCGGGCGGAAGCGCCAGGTCCGTGCCGACACCTCGGTCATCCGGTCGACGCGGAAGCTGCGCCAGTCGTCGCGGTCGAGGTCGTAGGCGAGGAGGTACCAGCGCCGGTCGGAGGCGACCAGGCGGTAGGGCTCGACCCGACGCCGCACCTCGCTCCCGGACGGGTAGTCGAAGCCGGCCTCGACCCCGTCGCGGCAGGCTCTGGCCAGCGTCATGAGCACCTCGGGGTCGACCGGCGGGTGGCCGCCGCCGAAGGACTCCACCGAGCCGGAGAGCGCACGCACCTCGTGCCGCAGCCGGCGGGGCAGCACCCGGTCGAGCTTGGTCAGCGCCCGGAGTGCGGCGTCGCCGGCGCCCGCGACCCCGCCACCCGCGCCGGCGAGCAGCGAGACCGCGGTGGCGATCGCCTCCTCGTCGTCGAGAAGCAGCGGCGGCAGCTCCTGTCCCGGGCCGAGCTGGTAGCCGCCGCCGACACCCTGGCTGGCATGCACCGGATAGCCGAGCGTGCGCAGCCGACCGACATCACGCCGTACTGTGCGCGGCGTGACCCCGAGCCGGTCGGCGAGCTCGGGGCCGGTCCAGACCTGGCGCTGCTGCAACAGCCCGAGCAGGGTGAGCACCCGCTCCGTCGTACCCCGCTCGTCACCGCGCGCCACGCCCATGTCGCCCACTCTGCCAGGAATAGCGGACCGAACCTGTCCGCCAGGGGTGTCAGGGTGGCTCCATGGACGCAGACGCATTCGACTGGAACCGGACGCTGCGCGAGCAGTGGGAGTTCCACTGGAACCATCAGCTCCGAGCCCGGCTCGACGGCCTCACCGACGACGAGTACTTCTGGTCGCCCGTGCCGGACGCCTGGAGCGTGCGACCGCGCGGCAGCTCGACGGCGCCCGTGCAGGGCGGTGCCGGGGACTTCACGATCGACTACGCCTTCCCCGAGCCGGTCCCTGCGGCCGTCACCACGATCGCCTGGCGGCTCGGTCACGTCATCGTCGGCGTGCTCGCCACGCGCAACGCAGCGCACTTCGGCGCGCTGGCTGTGTCGTACGAGACCTGGGAGTACGCCGGCAGCGCGGCCACCGCGCTCGACCAGCTCGAGGCCCAACTCGACGTCTGGCTGGCCGGGGTGCGCGACCTCGGGGAGGCCGGGCTCCGGGTGCCGGTCGGCGCGAAGGAGCCCTTCCCCGAGGCGCCCATGGCCGATCTGGTGCTGCACATCCA
The DNA here is from genome assembly GCF_045040215.1 of Micromonospora sp. NBC_01412. Lineage (NCBI taxonomy): Bacteria > Bacillati > Actinomycetota > Actinomycetes > Micromonosporales > Micromonosporaceae > Micromonospora > Micromonospora sp. NBC_01412. The sequence goes on along the minus strand of NZ_CP109528.1, from coordinate 2,425,434 downwards.
TCGCGAGCTGATCCACCACCTGTCCGAGGTCTGCCTGCTGCGCGACCTCTACCCGCATTCGGAACCCGCTGTGAAGGGAGCAACCCGATGAGCCGCCACATCCAGGTCACCTTCGACGCCCACGACCCGCGGGCGCTGTCGTTCTTCTGGCGCGAACTACTGGGCTATGTCCATCCCGGCCCGCCCGGAGTCGACCTGCCCGAGGACGCCGACCCGCTGGCCGCGTGGGACGACTTCCTCGCGCGGATCGGCGTGCCGGAGGAGCAGCGCAACACGAGGTCGGCGATCGAGGATCCGGACGGGCACGGCCCACGGCTCTTCTTCCAGCAGGTGCCGGAGGACAAGGTCGCCAAGAATCGCGTCCACCTCGACGTCCGGGTGGCTCCCGGCCTGCGGGGAGAGGAGCGGATGGCGGCGCTGGAGGTCGAGTGCGACCGGCTCGCCGCGCTGGGAGCGACGCGGGTACGTCGTTACGAGCCCGATCCCCCGATGGGCACCGGCTTCATCGTGATGACCGACCCCGAAGGCAACGAGTTCTGCCTGGACTGACGCAGCTCAGCCGTGGTCCACGGGAGCCGCGGCCGGTCCCGCGGCCGAGGTGTGGCCGGCGGCGGCGAGGCGCTCCAGCCCTCATGATCGACCGCTGTCGGGGCCGCCGGGTGGGCCTGAGACACTATGCGCGCTCCCAGCGCGGAGCCCTGGTCCGCGTCCGGAAGCGGGCCAGGGCACCCGTCCGGTGGCTCCGGTGGCGCCGCCGGAGCCACCGGACGCCTTCCGCGCCCGACAGGCGCCCGCAGGTGGGCGCAGACGCCCCGCAGACGGCCGCAGGTGGGCACAGCACCGTGTCAGTGACGTCGAGGTCTCCGGGGGCGGGGATGCCCCCAGGTCACTGACATCGAGTCGATCATGGGGCTGGATGGGACGGCGGGTTCGTCCGGGCGGAAAACGCCAGGTGGCCGGCCGGGAAACGGCCATTCGGCATGATCAGTTGCGGGAAGGGATCGCGCCGGTCACAGCCGTCCCGCTACCGTACTGGTAACACGCGCGTAGCCCGTCCTGGCGGGAGCATCCCGTCCGGTGGCACGCGCCGGGCATGGGATGGGTCGGTGAGCCATGGCCGGGTCGCAGTCCGACGGTCGGCTGTCGGAGGTCAAGTTCCTCACCGTCGCCGAGGTGGCGACGGTGATGCGGGTGTCCAAGATGACGGTCTACCGTCTCGTGCACAGCGGTGAGCTGACCGCCGTGCGGGTCGGCCGGTCGTTCCGGGTGCCCGAGCACGCGGTGCACGAGTACCTGCGGGGCGCCTTCCAGGAGACCGCCTGATCCGTCCCCGGCCACCCGGCCGGATGCGACGTAACGGGCATCGACGGGGGCGCGTTGGCCCTGTTGACGCTCTCCGGCTACCCTGGACCGGACCGTGACCTGTCACCGGTGCGCCCCACCGCCCGCCAGTCGGTCCGGTCCGTTGTCCGCAAGCGGTCGTCGACGCCACTGCGTGGTGTCATCCGGTCCGCCCCGCACGTTGCAATCGAAAGGCTGTCGTCGTATGGGCTCGGTGGTCAAGAAGCGCCGCAAGCGCATGGCTAAGAAGAAGCACCGCAAGCTGCTGCGCAAGACCCGCGTCCAGCGTCGCCGTCTCGGCAAGTGACCCGGGCCGGGCCCCGGCCCGGCATCGACGTCGCTTGCCAACTGTCGACCCTCGGAGGCTCAGGTGATCAGGCCGCGGTTGTCCCGGCTCGATCTCCCCTGCCGAGGTAGGTGCACGACATGACCCCCGGTGGCACCCCAGGTGCCCCGGGGGTGGTTGTCGTCACCGGTACCGGTCGTTACCTCGGTGCCCACGTCGCGGCCCGCCTCGCCGCCGACCCGCGGATCGAGCGGGTGATCGGCGTCGACCCGGCCGCCCCGAACCCGGAGCTGGCCGGCCTGCTCGGCGGCGTCGAGCTGATCCGGATCGACCTCGGCTCCCTCGGCGGCCTCCTCGCCGACCTCGACGTCGACGCCGTCGTGCACCTCGCCCTCGTCACGGCCCCCGACGCGCAGCAGGGCGGGCGGTCGGCGATGAAGGAGCAGAACGTCATCGGCACCATGCAGCTCCTCGCCGCCTGCCAGCGGGCGCCCCGGCTGCGCAAGCTCGTGGTCCGCTCGTCGACCGCCGCGTACGGGGCGTCGTTCCGTGACCCGGCGGTCTTCACCGAGGAGACCGAGCCGCGCGAGGTGCCGCGCGGCGGTTTCGGCCGCGACATCCTCGACATCGAGGGGTACGTCCGCGGCTTCCGCCGCCGCCGTTCCGACGTCACCGCCACCGTGCTGCGGTTCGCGCCGTTCATCGGCTCCACCGCCGATACCACGCTGACCCGGTACTTCTCCCAGCCGTTCGTGCCCACGGTGTTCGGGCGGGACCCCCGGCTGCAGTTCGTGCACTTCGACGACGCGCTGGAGGTGCTGCACCGGTCGGTCGCCGAGGACCACCCGGGGACGTACAACGTGGCCGGGCCGGGTGTGCTCGCCCTGTCCCAGGCGATCCGGCGGGCCGGCCGGGTGGGCGTCCCGGTGTTCGAACCGGGCCTGTCCGGGGCCGCCGCGCTGGCCCGCAACCTCGGCTTCGGCCGGTACGGCCTGGACCAGGTCGACCTCTTCGTGCACGGCCGGGTGGTCGACACCTCCGCGCTGGAGCGCGAGTACGGCTTCACGCCCCGGTCAACCGTCGCCGCGTTCGACGACTTCATCCGCGCCCACCAGGGCGGGGTGGTGGTCTCCCGCAAGCAGCTCGCCGCCGCCGAACGGGCCGTCCTCGACGGCATCCGCCAGGTGCGCGCGGCCGTACGGGAGCAGCCGTGAGCAGGCCGGGCGAGCAGGGCGGGCGTGCCGGGGCCAACGGCCGGTACGACGTACCGCTGGTCGTGGCCGGCCCGGACGGGAAGCCGGCGCGGCGCAACGGCCGTCACTCGACCCCGGACGCGCCCCCGGCCTCGGACGCGGCCCCGGCCGCAGACGCCGCCCCGACGGGTGAGCCGGCGGCTTCCGTCCCACGGGAGCCGGCGGTACCGGACGGGCCCGGCGACGTGTGGGACCGGCGGGTCGCGTCCGGGCTGGCGTTCCTGCGGCGCCGGTTCTCCGGCGACTACCCGGTGGACGAGTTCGGCTTCGACCCGGACCTGACGGAGTCCGTCTTCCACCCGCTGCTGCGGATGCTCTACCGGGACTGGTTCCGCACCGAGGTCACCGGCCTGGAGCACGTGCCGGCGGACGGGGCCGGCCTGGTGGTCGGCAACCACTCCGGCACGGTGGCGCTGGACGCGCTGATCCTCTCGGCAGCCCTGCACGACCAGCACCCGGCCCGCCGCTACCTGCGGCTGCTCGGCGCCGACCTGGTCTTCCGGATGCCAGTGCTCTCCGCGGTCGCCCGCAAGACCGGCGGGACGGTCGCCTGCAACCCGGACGCCGAGCGGCTGCTCGGCTCCGGCGAGCTGGTGGGCGTCTTCCCCGAGGGTTTCAAGGGCGTCGGCAAGCTCTACTCCGACCGGTACAAGCTGCAACGCTTCGGTCGGGGCGGATTCGTCTCGGCGGCGCTGCGCACCGGCACCCCGATCGTGCCGGTGGCCATCGTGGGCGGCGAGGAGATCTACCCGATGCTCGCCGACATCAAGCCCCTCGCGCGGCTGCTCAAGCTGCCGTACTTCCCGGTCACGCCGACGTTCCCCTGGCTCGGCCCGCTGGGGATGGTGCCGCTGCCGAGCAAGTGGCTGATCGAGTTCTGCCCGCCGATCCCGACCGCCCATCTCACCGAGTCCGCCGACGACCCGCTGGTCGTATTCAACCTCGCCGACCAGGTCCGGGAGACCATCCAGCAGACCCTGCACACCCTCCTGGAACGCCGCCCCGACCCCTTCGGCCCCTAACCCCCACCCCACCCCCACCCCCACCCCCACCCAAGGCGTTGATCAAGAGGTTTGCGTCAGGAATCCTTCGTGGGATGACGCAAACCTCTTGATCAACGTGTGCCGGCGGGGTGGGGGCAGGGGGGTTGGGGTTGGGGTGGTCAGTGGGGGTGGCGGCGGCGGTGTAGGGCCAGGCCGGCGCTTACTGCGCCGGCCAGCAGCCCGGCCGCTGCCGTCGACGGCAGGGCGATCCTGAACGCCCGCCGGCCGGTGCGGAAGTCCCGCACCTCCCAGCCCTGCTGGCGGGCCTGCCGCAGCAGGGTGCCGTCCGGATTGATCGCCACCGCCCGGCCGACGGTGGAGAGCATCGGCAGGTCGTTGGCGGAGTCGCTGTAGGCGGAGCAGCGGGACAGGTCTAGCCCTTCGACCTCGGCGAGCTGGGCCACCGCCTCGGCCTTGGCCGGGCCGTGCATCAGGTCGCCGACCAGCCGGCCGGTGTACGCGCCGTCGACCACCTCGGCCACCGTGCCGATCGCCCCCGTCAGGCCCAGCCGGGCCGCGATCACCCGGCCGATCTCGACGGGCGCGGCGCTGACCAGCCAGACCCGCTCGCCGGAGTCGAGGTGCCGCTGCGCGAGGCGGCGGGTGCCGGCCCAGATCCGGGGGGCCATCAGCTCGTCGAAGATCTCCTCGGCGAGTCGTTCCACGTCGTCTACCCGCCTGCCCTCGACGAAGGCCAGCGCGGCCTCCTTGGCCTGCGACATGTCCCCGGCGTGCTCGGTGGCGAGCACCCGGAACCGCAGCTGCTGCCAGGCGAATCGGGCCAGGTCGCCGGTGGTGAAGTACTTCCGGGCGGCAAGCCCGCGGGCGAACCAGTAGATCGACGCGCCCTGCATCATCGTGTTGTCCACGTCGAAGAACGCGGCGGCACCCGGGTCGGGGGCGACCGGGGTGGCCGGCGCGCCCTCGGCCTCCGCCCAGCCGGCCGTGTGCCCGTGGCGGTCGGTGCTGACCGTCATCTTGCGGGTACGGGCCACGCGACCTCCCTCGCTCGACGACCCCGATCAGTGCCTTCCGCGAGCGTAGCCGGACCGGGTGGCCGCCCGGACCGTCGAGCGGGAACTGTGGCGCACACTGCTCGCCCGCTGGTGAGAGGCCCTGCCGGCACCTCGCGCCGGGCGGGGGCCGGGGGAGCCCCTAGGCCGCGAGCCGCCAACCGCGAGCCGCCACGCGGCAGGGCCGGAGTGGGTGGGTCAGCGGTCGCCGGGGCAGGCCGCGGGGGTCGGGCCGAGCGCGTCGCTGCCGGCCGGGGCTGGCAGCTCGCAGTCGATGGCCGCGCGCAGGGCGTCGGAGCGCTTCCGGATCGCGTCGAGCAGGGCGAGCGACCGGCGGACCCGGTCTCGCTCCGCCCGGCTGGCCCCGTCGAGCAGGTCGCCGACCGCCCGACGCTGCCCGGCGACGAAGGTGTTCACCGCGTCCAGGCCAGCCGGGTCGGTGCGCTGCGCGGCGGCGCTGGTCAGCAGCCGTACGCCCTGGCGGCTGTCCGAGTCCATGTCGTCGAGGACGGCCTCGAACCCGAGCCGGTCCCCGCGCAGCGCGGCGGCCTCGTCGAGCCGGGTGCGGGCGAAGTCGAGGAAGAGCTGGCCCCGGCTGAGGTCCGAGCTGGCCAGCGCGAGCTGGGCCCGTTCCGTGGAGCGCTTCATGCCGTACAGGGCGTCGCCGGGTACCGCGTTCTCGCTGGCGGCGGAGATGCCGGAGACGGCGATGGCACCGGCGGCCACCCCGACCAGGATGGCGGCCCGGGCGCGGGCCCGGCGGGCGGTCACGGCGGGCAGGAAGGAGCTGCGCTGCCCGGCGCCGACGGCACCCCGGTGGCCGGCCGGCCCCGCCTCGGTCGACCCGGTCGCCGTGGCGCCAGTGCCCTCCCGCTCGGCCGTGGCGACGAGCATCGCCCGCAGCCCGGTGCGGAAGCCGGTGTCGATCTCGACGGTCGGGGGATCGGCGCTGAACTGTCGGCTGACCGCGACGAGCGCGGCGAGCTGGTCGTCGGCCCGGGACCTGACGTGGTGACGTCGGCCGCCGTTGGCTTCGTCGAGAAGCTGCGCGAAGCGCTCGGCGCGCCGGCGGGAGAAGAGGTAACTGTCCACCGCAGGCACCTCCTCTCGCTGGTCACGGCCGGTCGGCCGCTGTCCTCACCAGCGACCGGCGGCAGCGCGCGCCGACGAACGAAAGGCCGTGGCCGGCCGCGCTGTCCGGACCGTGGGGCCCGGGGATGCCGGGGCAACCACCGGTCGCACCCGGAGAAACGCTCCGCGCCGGGCACGGGTTACGGGGCCGGCGGGAGCGAAACCACGAAGAGTGATGGCCGTCACGCTGTGGTGACCGTCGATCCATCGTTCGGGGGCGGGTGAGCAGGGCAGCCTTCGCTGCCGGGGGCGTCGACCGGAGGCCCCGCGTGCCGCGGCGGCCGGGTCAGGGCCGACCGGGTCGCGGCCCGCCTCGGCGGTCGGATCAGGGCTGGAAGCCGTCCGGCAGGAGCCGGGCCAGGGCCCGGACCGCGCGGTACTGCAACGCCTTGATCGCGCCCTCGTTCTTGCCCATCGCCCGGGCGGTCTCCGCGACCGAGAAACCCTGGAGGAACCGCAGCACGATGCACTCCTGCTGCTCCGGGTTGAGCTGCTTCACGGCGGTGAGCAGCGCGACGTTGGTGATGTGCTCGACGACGGCGGCCTCCGGGCTGCCCTCCGGCCCACGGTCCTCCCGGTCGGCGTCCAGCACGTCGCCAGTGGTGACCTCCAGCCGGTACCGCCCGGACTTGAAGTGGTCGGCGACCAGGTTCCGGGCGATGGTGACGAGCCACGCGCCGAGGTCCCGGCCCTGCCAGGTGAAGCTGCCGATCCGCTTGAGGGCGCGCAGGAACGTGTCGGAGGTGAGGTCCTCGGCGAGCTGTCGGTTGCCCACCCGGAAGTAGACGAAGCGGAAGACCGTGTCCACGTACCGGTCGTAGATCAGCCCGAACGCCTCGGCCTCGCCGGCCTGGGCGCGCTCGATCAGCGTCCAGACCTCGGTGGCCGGGTCGGACGGGTCGGGCCGGCTCGGGTAGCCGGTCGACGTGCCGCCAGGCCCGGTGGGCGGGCCGGCGGGCACCGCCGGCAGCACCGCGGTCTCGGTCGTCGCCGGGTCGGTCGTCGTCGGCGTGTCGCCGGTGCGCCGGCCCTGGGCCGGCATGGTCGGCCTGGCCGGCGAGGCGACCCGGCCGCCGTTGCCCCCGGGCGCGGCCGGGCGAGGTGGGGCCTCGTTGTGGTGCGAGCGGTTGGGCAGGCGTCTGGACGCCCCGTCGCCGCGCACGGGCTGGCTCCACATGTCGTCCGAGCCGCGCGACACGCCCAGCCGTTCGTTGAGGGCGGCGTGGGCCGCTGCGGCCAGCCCGCCTGGTCGCTCTGCGTAGCTAAAACTGGTCACCGTGCCTCCCCGGTCCGGTCTCGAACCGGCCGCTGGCACGCCGCCGCGCGGGCGGGGCCACGGTGGCCGGGCAGAGTCCTTCCGGGATGTGCCGACAGGCGGCAGATCCCCTTGAGGTGCGGTTCCAATGCGCTCACAGGCACGGGGGCCTCCTCGGGCTGAGGGGTGTCGACTCACGGCAAATGGGGTGAGCCGACCCGAGTGATGATAGGGCCAACGTCACCCGCGCGTGGCAAGTCCGTTACACAGAGCGGAAGTATTTCCGGCCCCGTCGCACCGATGGCGGACCGGTTGTCCGTCGCGCGTGTTTGACTTTCTCCCGGGGAGCTGGTCCGGAGTGGAACCCCAGGTCACCGGGCTGATGCCGGCCCCTCCGGTGAGCCGTCGGCCAGCGTGCGACCGGGCCGGTGGGACGGTGCCGGCGGAGGCCCGGACGCGGCGTCGGGCCCGGCTCGGGCGTGGCCGGTGAGCCGAGGCTGTGCCAGACTCTGCCACCGTGCAGGACGTAGCCGACGACCCCACGCCGAACCTCGTCGACCGGCTCCGCCGGGCGGCGGCCGACCACGGCGACCGTCCCGCGTTGCGCTGGCGGGACATCACCCTGACCTGGTCGCAACTGGACGCCTCGGTGACCGCGGTCGCGCACGCCCTGGCCGCCCCCGGCCGCCCGACCGTGCCGGCGCCCCGCTCACCCTCCGTGTCGGCCGATGTTCCACCGTCCCCCGGCGGCCCCGGGCCTACGCAGGCGGATCCCGCCCCGTGCGGTCCGGCCGCCGGTGCCGGCCGACCGGCCCGGGTCGCCCTCGCCCTGCCCAACACGCCCGACTTCGTGGTCGGCTACCTGGCCGCCCTGCGTGCCGGCCTGGTCGCGGTGCCGCTCAACCCCGGCCTCACCGGCCCGGAACTGCGGCACGCGCTGGCCGACTCGGGCGCGGCCGTACTCATCTGCACCGAGCGGGTGCGCGACCTGGTCGCCGGCCTCGCCGCCGAGCTGCCCGCACTCGCCGCCGTGCACACCTCCCCGCCGGTCGGTGCCGGGCAGCCCGGGATCGGCTTCCCCCGGCGGGGCGGTGACGACCTCGCCGTGCTGCTCTACACCTCGGGCACCGAGGGGCGGCCGAAGGGCGCGATGCTGCCGCACCGGGCGCTCGCGGCCAACCAGGCGCAGGTGGCCCGGATCGACCCGCCGGCGGTCGGGCCCGACGACACCGTGCTGCTGGCCCTGCCGCTGTTCCACGCGTACGGGCTCAACACGGGGCTGGGCGCGGTCGTCCACCATGGCGCGACCGGGGTGCTGGTCGACGACCCCGCCCCGGCCGCCGCGCTCGCCGAGATCGCCCGGCACCGGATCAGCGTGCTGGTCGGCGTACCGTCGATGTTCCTCGGCTGGTCCACGGCGGACCGCGACGCGGCGACGGCGGCCATGGCCGCCGTCCGGGTCGCGGTGTGCGGCGCGGCGCCGCTGGAGCCGGCCGTCGCGGCGCGGTTCACCGAGGTCACCGGCCGCGCGCTCCACGTCGGGTACGGCCTGACCGAGACCGCCCCGGTGCTCACCTCGACGCTGGTCGGCGGAGCGCCGAAGGCCGGCTCGATCGGCCGCCCGCTGCCCGGCGTCGAGCTGCGCCTGGTTGCCCCGGACGGGACCGACCTGTGGCGCGACGGGGTGGCAGAGCCGGACGACGACGATGCGGACGAGCCGGACTTGGCGGTCACGTCGCCCGGCACCGACCCGGGACAGATCGTGGTGCGCGGGGCGAACCTGTTCGCCGGGTACTGGCCGGACGGCCGGGGCGGCCCGGACGCCGACGGCTGGTGGGCCACCGGCGACATCGCGTACGCCGACGCCGACGGCGACCTGTACCTGGTCGACCGGCTCGGCGAGCTGATCATCGTCAATGGCTTCAACGTCTACCCGCACGAGGTGGAGGCGGTGCTCGCCGAGCATCCGGGGGTGGCCGAGTCGGCGGTACTGGGTGTGCCGCACCCGCGGACCGGGGAGACTGTCCGGGCGTACGTGGTGCCGGCGTCGGGTCGCCCGGTGACCGGGGAGGAGCTGCTCGCCCACTGCGCCCGTAACCTGGCCCGGTTCAAGTGCCCGACCGCCGTCGAGTTCGTCGACGCGCTGCCGTACTCGGCGATCGGCAAGGTGCGCAAGACCCAGCTCAGGCCGTCGCCGTCCCCGGCGGCGCCGGCCGACACCCGCACGGAGGTTCCCGATGTCCAGTGACGCCCGGCTCGCCCTGATCACCCGCCCCGGCTGCCACCTCTGCGAGGACGCCAAGGCGGCGCTCGACCGGGTGGTGGCGGTCACGGGGGACCGGTGGATCGAGCGGGACGTGACCGGCGACGTGGAGCTGGAGCGCGAGTACGGCGACCGGCTGCCGGTGGTGCTGCTCGACGGCAAGGAGCACGGCTACTGGCGGGTGGAGGAGGAGCGGCTGCTGCGGGACCTGACCACCCCCCAGCTCTGAAGCCCACGCCCCCGGTCCCCGCCCCGCCCTTCCCCGCGCGCCGGGGCGGGTCCTATCGTGCTGGGATGACCCCTGCGCGTCCCCATCTGGTGTGGGACTGGAACGGCACCCTGCTCAACGACCTCGACCTGGTGGTGGCGGCCACCAACGCCGTCTTCTCCAGCGTGGGCGGCCCGACGGTCAGCGCGGACGAACATCGGGTGCGGTTCCGCCGCCCGATCGCCGACTACTACGCCGAGGTGCTCGGCCGGGCCGTCGACGACGCGGCGTTCGGCGAGCTGGACCGGATCTTCCACGACGCGTACCGCAGCGGGCTGACCACCTGCGCGCTCGCCGACGACGCGGCGGTGGCGATGGCGGCCTGGCCGGGCGGCCAGTCGCTGCTGTCGATGTGGTTCCACGACGAGCTGGTGCCCGCGGTGCACACCCACGGGCTGACCGACCGGTTCGCCCGGGTGGACGGGCTGCGCGCCACGGTCGGCGGGGACCGCAAGGCCGAGTCGCTGGAGCGACACCTGACCGAGCTGGGGGTGGACGGCCGCGACGTGGTGCTGATCGGGGACTCGATCGACGACGCCGACGCCGCCGAGTCGGTCGGCGGCCGGGCCGTGCTCTACACGGGTGGGTTCACCGACCAGGCCCGGCTGCGCGCGTCCGGGCACCCGGTGGCCGACACCCTCACCGAGGCGGTCACCCTCGCCGCCACCCTCCGATGACCGGGGCCGGTCAGGTGCGCAGGTAGGTCAGCACGGCCAGGACGCGGCGGTGCTGGGTGGTGTCCGGGGGCAGGTCCAGCTTGGTGAAGATGTTGCGGACGTGCTTCTCCACCGCCCCGTCGGTGACCACCAGGGCGCGGGCGATGGCCGTGTTGGAGTGCCCCTCGGCCATCAGGGCCAGCACCTCGCGCTCGCGGGGGGTCAGCTCGCGCAGCGGGTCGTCGCGCCGACGGCGGACCAGCAGCTGGCCCACCACCTCCGGGTCGAGCACGGTGCCGCCGGCGGCCACCCGGGCCAGCGCGTCCATGAACTCGTCGATGTCGGCCACCCGGTCCTTGAGCAGGTAGCCCACCCCGCCGCCGCCGGCCCCGCCGGTGGTGGCCAGCAGGTCGTCGGCGTACGACACCTCGACGTACTGGGAGAGCACCAGGACCGGCGTACGCGGGACCAGCCGGCGGGCCTCCACGGCGGCGCGCAGCCCCTCGTCGGTGTGCGACGGCGGCATCCGCACGTCGACGATCGACACGTCCGGCCGGTGGGTCACCACCGCCTCGACCAGCGCGTCGCCGTCGCCGACGGCGGCCACCACCTCGTGCCCCTGTTCGGTGAGCAGCCGCACCAGCCCCTCCCGGAGCAGTACGGCGTCGTCCGCGATCACCACCCGCATGATGCTGATGTCTACCACGTCCGGGTCGGCGACCGGGCCGTCGACGCTCACAGCGGCAGTTCCGCCCGGATCTCGGTCGGGCCGCCGGCCGGGCTGACGACGTCCAGCCGGCCGCCGGCCGCTCGCACCCGGTCGGCGATCCCGGCCAGGCCGTGCCCCTTGGCCAGGTGCGCCCCGCCGTGGCCGTCGTCGGTCACGCCGACGGCCAGCCGGCGCTCGTGCCAGGTCACCGCGACCGCGCACTCCGTCGCCCCGCTGTGCTTGGCGACGTTGGTGAGCGCCTCGGCGACCACGAAGTAGGCGGTGCTCTCCACGGCCGGGTCGAGCCGTCCGCCGGGAACCTCCAGCCGGGGGTCGATCCGCAGCTCGACCGGGACCAGCCCGCGCCCGGCCAGGGCCGCCAGGGCGCTGGGCAGCCCTCGGTCGACCAGGATCGGCGGGGCGATGCCCCGGGACAGGGCGCGCAGCTCGGCGAGGGTGTCGCGGGTCTGGGTGACCGCCTCGTCGATGGTCCGGCCGGCCGCCTCCGGGTCGGTGGCGAGCTGCTGGCGGGCCCGGCTCAGGTCCATCGCCAGCCGGACGAGGCGTTGCTGCGGGCCGTCGTGGATGTCCCGCTCCAGCCGGCGCAGCGCGGCGGCCTCGGCGGAGACGGCGGCCCGCTTCTGCTCCTCCAACACGGTGATCCGGTTGCGCATCTCGGCCACCCCGGTGAGCAGGGCGCGGGCGAAGCCGGCCTGGAGCCGCGCGCAGCCCCGGACCACCATCGGCAGGGTGATCAGGAAGAACACCCCGATCGCGGTGTTCAGCCCGATCCGGGCGGCGGGCGAGTCGCCCAGGCCGAGGAGTTGGTTGAGGCCCTGGTCGCCGGGGCCGTGCGGCAGCGCCCAGTCGTACGCCCAGTAGAGGCAGCCGAGCAGGGTGCCGGCCCACCAGGTGACGGTCACCACGAAGGTGACAACGGACACGATCAGCTTGAGGATGCCGTGGGCCAGGTCGAGCCAGGACTGGGCGTCCCGGATCGGTATGAAGATCCGCCGCCAGGCGCCCGCGCCGGGCTCGGGCTGCCGGTAGTCCGGCCGGATCCGGGCCTGGCCGAGCACGGCGGGCAGCCGCAACCGCTCGATGTCGGCCAGCCCGCGGGCGAGGTACAGGGTGCCGGCGAGGACCGGAAGGCCGATCACGGTCACCACCAGCCCCAGGCCGAGCGCCAGCCCCACCACCAACACCACGAAGCTGGCCAGCGCCAGGGGCAGGCCGAGCAGCACGTAGTTGGAGTCGTGCAGGAGTTGGCGGGGGACGCTGTGCGAGGTGGTGGGTGGGTCGGCGGTGGTAACGGCGGTCATGGTTCGAGGCTAGGCAGCCGGACCGTCCGGCCCCATCCCGTCGTCCGGCCTCTCAGCCGTAGGGCCAGCCCTACCAGGCGCCGCCCGGCCGGCGCGCGATTAGTGAGGGAAGTCGGGATTGAGTAATAATCGGCGCGGCGGCGTGGCGCCACCGGATCGATCTTGTGGAACGGAGGGGCAGGTGGAGGCGGGTGACGGGTCTTCAAGATCGCGATTTGTGCGTGTCTTCACAAGCGCCTACTCTGTAGTTCCGACGCGTCCTGCTAGCACAGCCGGCAATCTCGGTCGCCAGCGGGAGTCCCGATACGGCCGGCCTCTTGAGCTGGCCGAGGATCGCACCGCACGGAGTCTCATGAGTCAGCAGCACCGTCACCCTGGCGCGCCCGGCCGCGCCGGTGCCGTACCGGCGCTTCCGGACCTGCCCGAGGCGACCGTCGCGCGGCTTCCCGAATACCTCCGCGCCCTGCACAACCTCGCCGAGTCCGGTCACGAGACCGTCTCCAGCGAGGGCCTGGCGGCCTCGGTCGGGGTCAATTCCGCCAAGCTCCGCAAGGACCTGTCCCACCTCGGCTCGTACGGCACCCGGGGGGTGGGCTACGACGTCGCCCTGCTGGTCGAGCAGATCGAGTTCGTGCTCGGGCTCACCCAACGGCGGGCCGTCGCCCTGGTCGGGGTGGGTAATCTCGGTCACGCTCTGGCCGGCTACGCAGGCTTCGCCAGCCGCGGCTTCCGGATCGCCGCGCTGCTCGACGCGGACGCGTCCCTGGTCGGCGAGGTGATCAACGGGCTGGTCGTGCGGCACGTCGACGAGCTGCCCGCCATCGTCGCCGAGGAGTCCATCGCGATCGGCGTGATCGCCACCCCGGTGCCCGCCGCCCAGGCGGTCGCCGACCAGCTCGTGGCCGTTGGCGTGACGAGCATCCTCAACTTCGCGCCGTGCGTACTCTCGGTGCCGGAGGGGGTCGACGTGCGCAAGGTCGACCTCGCCATCGAGCTCCAGATCCTGTCCTTCCACGAGCACCGCAAGGCATCCCTGACCGCGCTGCCCGCCACCGGCGGCTCCGCCCTCACAGCCCTGCCCGGCGGGCTCGCGGCCACCGATCCCCAGGAGGCGATCGGCACGTGAAACTGCTCGTTGTCGGCGCGTCCTACCGCACCGCTCCCGTCGCCACCCTGGAGCAGTTGGCGGTCGCCCCCGCCGACCTCACCCGAACACTGGACCTCCTGGTCGCCCAGCCGTACGTGAGCGAGGCGGTGCTGGTCTCCACCTGCAACCGGGTGGAGGTCTACGCCGCCGTGTCCGGTTTCCACGGCGGGCTCGGCGACATCTGCGCCGTCCTCGCCGAGCAGGCCGGCGCCCCGGCCAGCAGCCTGGCCACTCACCTCTACGTGCACTACGACGCCGTCGCCGTGGACCACGTCTTCCGGGTCGCCGCCGGGCTGGACTCGATGGTGGTCGGCGAGGCGCAGATCCTCGGCCAGCTCCGTGACGCGTATCACTGGGCGACCGGCGCCGAATCGGCAGGCCGGCTGCTGCACGAGCTGATGCAGCAGGCCCTGCGGGTGGGTAAGCGGGCGCACGCCGAGACCGGGATCGACCGGGCCGGCCAGAGCGTCGTGAGCGCCGCGCTCGGCCTGGCCGCCGCGCAGCTCGACGGCGAACTGGCCGGGCGCCCGGCCCTGGTGGTCGGGGCCGGCGCGATGGGCGCGCTGGGCGTGGCGAGCCTGTCCCGGCTCGGCGCGGGCCCGCTCACCGTGACCAACCGGGGGGCCGATCGGGCCATGCGGCTGGCCGAGTCGTACGGGGCCAGCGCGGCGCCCATGGCCGAGCTGACCGACGTGCTCTCCACAGTGGACATCGTAGTGGCCGCCACGGCGGCGACCGAACCGGTCCTCACCCGCGACGTGGTCAGCCGGGCGCTCGCCGACCGCGACCCCGACCGGGGGGCGCTCGTGCTGCTCGACCTCGCCGTCCCGCGCGACGTGGAGGCCGGCGTGGCCGCCCTGCCCGGCGTCGAGGTGATCGACATCGACCGGATGGCGGCGATCCTCGCCGACGGGCCGGCCGCCGCCGACGCAGCGGCCGTCGAGCGGATCGTGGCGGGCGAGGTCGAGTCCTTCCTCACCTGGCTGCGTGGCACCGACGTCGCCCCGACCGTGGCCGCGTTGCGCGGCCGGGCCGAGGACGTGGTGACCGTCGAGCTGCGCCGGCTGGCCCAGCGTCGCCCCGACCTCAGCGACGACCAGCGCGCCGAGGTGGCCCGGACGGTGCACCGGGTGGTGCAGCGGCTGCTGCACCAGCCCACGGTGAAGGTCCGCCAGCTCGCCGCCGAACCCGGCGGCGACCAGTACGCCGCGCTGCTGCGCGAGCTGTTCGACCTCCAGGTCCCGCAGACCTCCCCGGTCGACACCGTCCCCGACGTGGTCGACACCGACACCACCCCGTATCCCGGAGGCGACAGATGACCGCCCCTTTGCGCCTCGGCACCCGGGGCAGCGCGCTGGCGATGGCCCAGTCCGGCCACGTCGCGACGGCGCTCACCGAAGCGACCGGCCGAAAGGTGGAGCTGGTCGAGGTGGTCACCGCTGGCGACCGCTCGGCCGCCCCCGTGCACCGGCTCGGCGTCGGCGTGTTCGTCTCCGCGCTGCGTGACGCCCTGGCCGCCCGGACCATCGACTTCGCGGTGCACTCCTACAAGGACCTGCCCACCGCGCCGGCCCCCGGGCTGCACATCGCGGCCGTGCCGGCCCGGCAGGACCCGCGCGACGCGCTGGTCGCCACAGGCGGGCGCACCCTCGCCGAGCTGCCGCCCGGCGCGGTGATCGGCACCGGCGCGCTACGCCGCATCGCCCAGCTGCACGCGCTCGGGCTCCAGCTTGAGGTCACCTCGATCCGCGGCAACGTGGACACCCGCCTGGCGCGGGTCCTCGGCCCGGACGCCGACCTCGACGCGGTCGTCCTCGCCCGGGCGGGGCTGGCCCGGCTTGACCGGGCCAGCGTGATCACCGAAACGCTCGACCCGATGCTCATGCTGCCCGCGCCCGCCCAGGGCGCGCTGGCCGTGGAGTGCCGGGTCGACGCCCTGGACCTGGTCGAGCTGCTCGCTGTGCTCGACCACGCACCGTCCCGGGCCGCAGTCACCGCGGAACGGGCACTGCTGGCCACCCTGGAGGCCGGGTGCAGCGCACCCGTGGCCGCCTATGCGGAACTCGCCGAAGGTGACGTCGGCGAGGAGATCTACCTGCGCGGGGCGGTGATCAGCCCGGACGGTTCCCGAGACCTCCGGCTGTCCCGCACCGGAACGCCCGCCGACGCGGCGGAGATCGGCAAGGCACTCGCCGCCGAACTCCTCGACCTCGGCGCCGACTCGATCCTCGGCCTAGATGGACACGCCGGCCCGAGGACCCAGCAATTTGGGAGCACAGAATGACCCGCACCCGTAAGCCCGTCGGCCGCATCGCGTTCGTCGGGGCTGGTCCCGGCGACCCGGGCCTGCTGACCCGCCGGGCGTACGACGCCCTGGTGGACGCCGACCAGGTGGTGTACGACCGGGGAGTCCCCGAGTCGCTGCTCGACGCCGTCCGTGCCCAGGCCAGGCCCGACGCCCAGTTCACCCCGGCGGAGGGTGTGCCGGGAGACGTGGCGAAGGTGCTGATCTCGGCCGCCCGCTCCGGACAGAACGCGGTGCACCTGGTCGCCGGTGACCCGTTCGGCCACGACTCGGTGGTCAAGGAGGTGCAGGCGGTCGCGCGTACCGCCGCGCACTTCGAGGTGGTCCCGGGCGTCGGCCAGGCGGAGGGTGTCGCCACGTACGCGGGCGTGCCGCTGCCGGGCGTCCGCACCGCCGCCGACGTCGAGGACGTCACCACGCTGGACTTCGACGCGCTGGCCGCGGCCGTCGGCCGGGGCTCGCTCGCGCTCGCCGTGGACGCCGGCGACCTGGCCGCGGTCCGTGACGGCCTGCTCGCCGCCGGGATCGACGGCACCACCGGCGTCGGGGTGACCGGCGACGGCACCGGGGACACCCAGTACACGACCACGTCGACCGTCGACTCGTTCGTCGCGGCGGCGCTCGGCTTTACCGGCCGGGTGGTGCTCACCGTCGGCGAGGGCGTCGGCCAGCGGGACAAGTTGAGCTGGTGGGAGAACCGGCCGCTGTACGGCTGGAAGGTGCTCGTCCCCCGGACCAAGGAGCAGGCCGGCGCGATGAGTGCCAGGCTGCGCGCGTACGGGGCGATCCCGTGCGAGG
The DNA here is from genome assembly GCF_045040215.1 of Micromonospora sp. NBC_01412. Taxonomy (NCBI): domain Bacteria; kingdom Bacillati; phylum Actinomycetota; class Actinomycetes; order Micromonosporales; family Micromonosporaceae; genus Micromonospora; species Micromonospora sp. NBC_01412. The sequence goes on along the minus strand of NZ_CP109528.1, from coordinate 2,408,644 downwards.
TGCCGACGATCGCGGTCGAGCCGCCGCGCACCCCGGCCCAGATGGAGCGGGCGGTCAAGGGCCTGGTCGACGGCCGGTACGCCTGGGTGATCTTCACCTCGGTGAACGCCGTCCGGGCGGTCTGGGAGAAGTTCGCCGAGCACGGGCTGGACGCCCGGCACTTCGGCGGCGTCAAGATCGCCTGTATCGGCGAGGCCACCGCTGACGCGGTCCGCGCGTTCGGCATCCAGCCGGAGCTGGTCCCCGCCGGGGAGCAGTCCTCCGAAGGGCTGCTGGCCGAGTTCTCGCCGCACGACGAGATCCTCGACCCGGTGGGCCGGGTGCTGCTGCCGCGCGCCGACATCGCCACCGAGACGCTCGCCGCCGGGCTCACCGAGCGCGGCTGGGAGGTCGACGACGTGACCGCGTACCGGACGGTCCGGGCCGCCCCGCCGCCCGCCGAGATCCGGGACGCGATCAAGTCGGGCGGGTTCGACGCGGTGCTGTTCACCTCGTCCTCCACCGTCCGGAACCTGGTCGGCATCGCCGGGAAGCCGCACGCGCGTACCGTTGTTGCCGTCATCGGGCCCAAGACTGCGGAGACCGCGACGGAGTTCGGCCTGCGGGTCGACGTCCAGCCGCCGCACGCCTCGGTGCCCGACCTGGTGGAGGCGCTCGCCGCCTACGCCGTCGAGCTGCGCGAGAAGCTCGCCGCCATGCCGGCCAAGCAGCGTCGTGGCTCGAAGGTGCAGGGGCCGACCGCCCTGAGGTTCCGCTAGTCGCTAGGGAGGCCCCTCATGCCGTACCCCGAGATCCGGCCCCGCCGGCTGCGCCGCACCGCAGCCGTGCGGCGGCTGGTCTCCGAGACCCGCGTCGACCCGGCCGAGCTGGTCGTGCCGATGTTCGTCAAGGAGGGGCTGACCGAGCCGCGGCAGATCGCTTCGCTGCCGGGGGTGCTCCAGCACTCCCGGGACTCGCTGCGCAAGGCGGCGGCCGAGGCGGTCCAGGCCGGCGTGGGCGGGATCATGTTGTTCGGGGTGCCGGTGCCGGTGTCGCGTGACGAGCGCGGCTCGGGCGGCGTCGACCCGGCGGGCATCCTCAACGTCGCCATCCGGGACGTGGTCGCCGAGGTGGGCGACACGACCGTGGTGATGAGCGACCTGTGCCTGGACGAGTTCACCTCGCACGGGCACTGCGGGCTGCTCACCGGAGACGGCGCGGTGGACAACGACGCGACCCTCGCCGCGTACGCCGAGATGGCGGTGGCCCAGGCCGACGCCGGGGTCGGCATGGTCGGGACGTCCGGGATGATGGACGGCCAGGTCGGCGTGGTCCGCCGGGCCCTGGACGCCGCCGGGCACACCGACGTCGCCGTGCTCGCGTACGCGGCGAAGTACGCCTCCGCGTTCTACGGCCCGTTCCGGGACGCGGTGGAGTCGGCCCTCGACGGCGACCGACGCACCTACCAGCAGGACCCGGCGAACCTGCGGGAGTCCCTGCGCGAGGTCGCGCTGGACGTCGCCGAGGGCGCGGACCTGGTGATGGTCAAGCCGGCCCTGCCCTACCTCGACGTGGTGGCGGCGGTCCGGGCCGCCGTGGACGTCCCGGTGGCCGCCTACCAGGTCTCCGGCGAGTACGCGATGGTCGAGGCCGCCGCCGCGAACGGCTGGATCGACCGGGAGCGGGTGATGCTGGAGACGCTCACCTCGATCCGTCGGGCCGGCGCGCAGATCATCCTCACCTACTGGGCGGTCGAGGCCGCCGGGCTGCTCCGCCAGGGCTACTGACCCCACCGGCCCTCGCCTGATCGCCGCAGGTGCCGAGCGGGCCTTGCAGTTTCCCAAACCCGCTACTGGGCGTTACCTAACTCATCTCCACCCCGTCCCCTCCTTGGCTTCTTTGCTCTGCCGCAGCGGAGGCAACAGTCACTCAGTGTCCATGCTCGCGCACCGAGGCCCTCGCGGTCGATTCGACATTGATCCTGCTCGCGGCTGGTGTTGCCTGGAGAGCAGCAGAGCAAAGTCTGGGCAGGGGATGTCGGAGGACCGGGTTGCCGTAACGCGGAGTAGTTTGCCGACCCGGCTGGCTTTCGTTACCCAGCGTGCCGAGAGTTGGCCTCGCAACGCGGAGGCGGCGTGTTGGGTGAGGGCAAGTTATCCACAGGTTTGTCCACAGGGGTTGTCGACCGCCTGTCAGGGTCGGCAGGCTCCCGGTATGGCTTCCGCGCTTGATCCACCACCAACCGGTCCGACGGTCGGGCCGTTCCCCATCGCCGGGCTGGTGCGCAAGGCCCGGCGCATCGCCGGCCTGGGGCAGCGTCAGATGGCGCGCTTCGCGAAGGTGGCGCCGTCGACCGTGGGCCGGGTGGAGACCGGTGCCATGACGCCCAGCCTCGCGGTGCTGGAGCGACTCTTTGGCGCGGCCGGCCTCTACCTCGCCGTCGTCGACCAGGACGGCCGGGTGATCCAGCCGATGGCGGACTGGGACGACACCCGCGACGGTGCGGGGCGACGCTACCCGTCCCACCTGGACACCATCCTCGACCCTGAGCCGGGCGACTGGTGGGCCGACATCTACGGCCTGGCCCGGCCACCAGAGACGTTCCACCGCTGTCCAACGGACCGCGAGGCGCGTCGGCGGCGTAGCCAGTGGGAGGTGAGGGTGGCGCAGTACCGCAACGTGCCACCGCCGAAGGACATGCGGGAGCGGTACTGAGACGGCCCTCGCCCGGGTGACAGGACCGAGACGGCCCCCGCCCGGGCGGGCACCCGGGCGAGGGCCGTCGTCGGCCGGAGCAGGGTCAGTCGTCGTTGGCGATGGTGCCTACGGCGAGCGGGTCGGCCAGGCGCAGGCCCGGAATCCCGGCCACCAGCAGGTTCACCTTCTCGTCGGCCTCCCGCTTCCGGTCACCACGCACGGTCACCGTGAAGGTCAGCGAGGTCTGCCCGGCCGCGAGGGTCTTGCAGCCGACGTACGGGTCGTAGTCCGACCCGGCCTGCGCCGTGGTGCCGAACGTGGCGGCGCAGACCAGCACGGGCTGGGACAGCGGCCGGGACACGGTGACGGTGAACGTCATCGGGCGGGTGCCCTTGTGGCCCTCGACCACCATCGCGTCGCCGACGCTCAGCGACGCCCGGGACCGGAACCGGGCCACCTGCGGGTCGTGGTCGCTGGAACCGCGCGACCCGTCCCCGGTGAACTCCGCCGGCCAGTCGGCGTTGATGTGCGCCGCCCGTACCTGGACCAGGTCGTCGCGCAGCGCGTCGTTGACGAACAGGTGGTCCAGCGTCTGCGCCTGCCCCTCGAAGCTGTACGAGTACGCGGACGACGGCACGTCGGCGACCAGGTCGTCCCAGAGGCTGTGCAGCCCCGCGTCGTACAGCGAGGCGAGCTGGTCCGACGGGGTCGGGTCCGCCCCGGTGGCGATCGGGTCGTCCGGGCGGGGGAAGACGTTCAGGTCGCCGCCGTAGACCACCCGGGAGTTCCGGTCCGAATTGTGGATCGCGGTGACGAGCGCGGCCCCGTACGCGGCCTGCTCGGCGCGCTGCCCGACCCGGCTGTCCGGCCCGGACGAGAAGTGGTTGCTCAGCGCCCACAGGTGGTACCCCTCGGCGCCGCCAGGGGTCGCCCGGACCAGGAACTTACCGAGCTGCGGGGCCCGGGTGTAGACGTTGTTGCCGTCCTTGCCGGTCGAGGTGTCGGTGTCGGCCGGCAGCACCGCGTTGAGCGCCTTCGGGTTCTGCACGTCCGCGTTGGACGGCAGCCCCGCCGACCGGTACGGCACCACCGGGGCGGAGCCGAGCAGCGGGTCCGCGGCGGTCGCCGCCGCCAGCGACAGCCGGTCGGTGCGGTACAGGAACCCGGCGGTGATGCCCCGGGCGTCCGCGCCGGTCCGGTCGTACGCCGCGGCGTACGCCGGGCCGCCGGCGGCGGCGATGGTCAGCGCCAGGTCCTGGAGGGTGTCCGGGGCGCCGTCGGCGTTGTCGGTGTCCCCGCAGACCAGCTCCGTGCCGGAGACGGAGCAGATGTCCTGGTCCTCGGCCTCCTGCACCAGGATCAGGTCCGGCGCGTGCAGGTCGGTGCGGATCTGGTCGGCGAGCGCCGTCAGGTGCTCCCGGTAGTCGGCCTCGCTGGCCGGCACGTAGTCGAACGGCGGGCTGACCCCGGTGCAGCCCGAGTTGCCGGTGAAGTCGCAGCCGTCGAACGGGTCGTCCCGGTGGTCGTACAGGTTCTCCACGTTGTACGTCGCGATCGCGATCTCCTGCGACTGGTCGGCCGGCTTCGGCGGGTTGTTCCGCGACGGGTCGGCCCCGGGGGTGAAGACGGCGCTCTCGACCTGGACGCCGTACTTCTCGAACGAGTAGTAGATCGCGCCGTACGCGTCCTCGCTGAGGGTGTCGAAGGTCCTCGACGGCGGCAGGATCGCGGTGCTGTCCCCGGCGGTGCCCTTGACGCCCATGCTGCCCAGCATGATCCGCTGGCCGTTGCCGTCGTCGAAGCGCCGGGTCGGGTCGTTGTCCAGCGGGTGCGCGTCCCGGAACACCCGGCGGGCATACTGGTCGGCGCGGTCCAGCAGCGGGTCGTCCCGGTCGACCACCCAGGTCTCGGCGTCGGCCGTGGACGCGAAGACGTTCCGGCCGCTCACCGCGCCGCTGCCGGCGCGGACCCGCAGCCGGGCACCCTCGTGCCGCTCCCAGAACCGCTGCGCGGCGGCCATGTCGGCCGGGGGCACCGCGTCGTCGACCGCGACGACGGCGTTGACGTCCAGCCCCGAGGCGACCCTGCGGACCAGGGAGGCCCCGGAGAGCTGGGTGAAGTTGAAGTACTCCGACACCCGGGCCCGGAGCACCACCTCGTCGCCGACGGTCGGCACGTAGCCGCCGAGCAGCGAGGTGAACGAGCCCATGAAGACGAAGATGCCGTCCGAGGACGCCGGGTCGGAGTCGGTGGCGTCGGCGCGGCTCTGCAGGAAGAAGCCGCGCTGCTCGGCGCCGGCCGAGGTGCGGGCCAGGGTGAGCTGGGTGATCACGCCCCGGACGTCGTGCAGGATGCTGCTGGTGCCGTTGCCGGAGGCCGGCGCGAGCGGCGACCGGTCGGCCGGGCCGGACTCGGCGTCGGTGGTCGGGCCCTGCACCTCGCCGACGGTCAGCTCCCGGGTCACGGTCACGGCCAGCGCGCAGGTGGCGGTGCCGCCGTCGGCGTCGGTGGCGGTCAGGGTCACCGAGTACGCCCCGGCGGCCAGGTCGGCGCTGGTGGCGACGGTGGCACGGGCGGTGCCGCCGATGGCGTCGGCCGGGGTGAACCCGGTCCGGGTGATCGAGCCGGTGGCCGGGGCCGGGCTGACCGAGGTGACCGCCAGGTCGACGATCGTGTCGTCGGGGTCGGTGGCGGTGACCTCGCGACTGGCGGCGGTGCCGGCCGCCGTGGTCAGCGCGCCGCCGCAGGTGACGGTGGCGGGCTGGTCGATCGGGCCGCCGCCGTCGACGGTGTGGGAGCCGAGCCCGTCGAAGGTGTCGGTGGCGAAGCCGGCCCACTGGGCGGCCGGGTCGAACGCGTCCGACGGGTCGGTGTCGCCGGAGGTCACCGTGGGCCGCCGGCGCAGCGTGTCGTCGGCGGTGCTGGTGAGGCCGCTGCCCCACTCGGTGCCCGGGTCGACGCCGACCTGGCCGATCGAGTCGACCACGGCGTCGCCCCTGCGCAGCACGATCGCGTCGTCGCCGTTGAACAGGCTCGCGGTGGTGGTCTGGTCCGCCTGGGCGAGGATTGCGGGGGCGGCGGAGGCGGCGGCGAACACGAACGTGTCGCCCTGGGCCACGGTGCCGGTCAGCGCCAGGGTGGTCGCCGTGGTGCTGCCGTTGAAGTGGAGCTGGAGCCGGTAGCCGCCGGCGGTTAGGTCGACAGGGGCGCCGGTGCCGTTGTACAGCTCGATCGCCTTGTTGTTCGACGAGCCTTCGACGTACTCGGAGATGAACAGGTCGGTGGGTGCGGCGCTGGCCGCGGGGGGTGCGATGCCGATGACCGGGATGGTGACGGCAGCGGCGGTCGCTAGCGCGGCGTATCTGCGGCGCGGGCGCATGGGGCCTCCACGATGGGTGGACGGGAACCAACGCACGTTAAGGCGCGGCGCTGTCCGCCGTCCATCCCCCGAGGGCGCATTGGTGAATACCCGACCCACGCCCTTCCGCACCGGGTAGCCGAGTCAGCGGGCCGGGTCGAGTCGGTGCACCAGTTCGGCCACGTCCACGCTGTACTCGCACCACTCCCGGTCGGAGCGGTACCCCAACTCGGCATTGACCTTGAGCATTGCCTCGTTGGCCTGCGCGTTCCAGGTCTGTACCTCGGCCAGCGTCGGCTCGGCCGAGCGCAGCTCCAGCAGCATCCGCGCCTTGATCGCCCGGTCGATGCCGTAGCCCCGGTGGTCCTGCACCACGATCGTGTCGTACTGGTCGGCGCGGGTCGGGTGCTGCGCCGGCACCACCACCTCGGTCAGCCCGGCCACCTCGCCGGTGCGCTCGTGGATGGCGAGCACGATGTACGGCTTCATTCCTCGCCGGTGCAGCGTGTCCAGGCTGTCCCGCAGCCGCTGCGGGTCGTACGAGCTGGGGCGCAGTTCGCCGTCGTCCACGTCGCGCACCTCGGCCTTGGCCCGCGCGTACGCGTCGATCAGGTCGTCGGGCGGGCCGCCGGGGCAGAACTCCACCCGGTACCCCGCGCTGACGGCGGTGGCCATCTCGGCCAGCGCCGTCCAGCCCACTGCGGACAGGTCCAGCACGCTGCGGGTCTCCACGTACTCCCGGGAGAAACCGAGCGCCTCGTAGAACGCCACCGCCGGGGTTTCGCCGACCACCTCGACCCCGATCGACCGGAAGCCCTCCTGGTAGACCCGGCGGGCGGCCAGCCGGACCAGGTCCCGGCCCAGGCCGGTGCGGCGCGTCGTCGGGTGTACCAGCACCTCCAGCACGCCGATGTCGCCGAGCAGCAGCACGTGGACGTGGCCGAGCATCGCGCCGGGCCCGCCCCCGGCGGTCGGCTCGGCCTGGGCCACCCAGGAGATCCGCCGCTCGCCGGGCATCACCTCGGAGAGGTATTCCCGCAGGGAACTCTCCCGCCAGGGCGGATCCTGCGGGAGATCGGCCGCCAGAACCGCGTTCAGCGTGTCCAGCAGCGACGCGATCTCGGCGGACGACGCGGTCCGGGGATCCCACTCGCGCACCATCACCCGTCTAGCTTGCCGCTAACGGCAGCGTGACGGAAGTGTCCAGTTCGCCAATGTATGCGGATGATCACGTCATGTGCGACTGGCCAACCCGTACTCGTTGGCCTTGTCGAAGACGTCCTGGGCGTACCGGCGTACGTCGTTGTACGACAGGATGGACCCCCACCAGTCACCCGGGACGGTCAGGTTCCGGCCACCCTTGCACAGGTAGTTGCCGGCGGCCAGGGCGGCGTCGTCGATGTCGTGCGGGTCCTTGCGGCCGTCGTTGTCCGCGTCCGCGCCGATCTCCTGCCAGGTGGTCGGGATGAACTGCATCGGCCCGATCGCCCGGTCGTAGACGGTGTCCCGGTCGTAGAGCCCCCGGTCGGTGTCCAGGATCTTCGACCGGCCGCCGTTGCCGTCGAGCGGGTCGCCGATGATCTCCGGGAGCGCCCGCCCGTCCGGGCCGAGGCTGGCACCGTTGGCCTGGCCGTGCCGCGACTCGACGTACCCGATGGCGGCGAGGGTGGTCCAGCTCAGCCGGCAGCCGGGGTTGCTCTGCGAGAGGACCAGTTCGGCATAGCCGTACGCCTGCACGGCCACTGGCGCGATGCCGGCCTTCGCCCCGGTCTGTTGCGCCCACGCGGCGAGCGCGTCGGCGGGCCGGCCGGTCACCACCGGCCCGCCCGGCAGGTCACCCGGACCCGGGGTCGCGCCGGGCAGGGCCGTAGCGCCGGGCGGCAGCGCGGTGCCGGGGGCGCCGGGCACCATTCCGCCCGGGGGCGCCGCCGTGCCGCCCCCCGGTGTGCTGGCGGTCGCGTCGACCGCGACCGGACGGGACTTCGGCGCGGTCGCCGGCACCAGGAGCGCGCCGGCCGCGGCGGTCGCCCCGACCAGGGCGAGCAGGAACAGCCCGGGCAGGGTGAGCCGGCCGCTCGGGCGCCGGGACCAGGACCGGGTGGCCCGGGCGGCGGCGACCGCCGCCTGCCGGGGCGGAGGCATGCGTACGGCGTGGGCGAACGGCACCCGCCGCCGGGGCCTCCTCGCCCGCCCGTCTCCGGCCGCGGCTGTTGCCTCAGCCTTTTCGTCCCCGTCGGCCTTGGCGGTCCCGTCGGTCCCGGTGGCCTTCTGGTCCCCGTCGGCCTTGTCGGTCCCGTCGGACTTCTGGGCCGCGTCGGTCTGGTGGGTTCCGGCCGTCTTCTCGGGCGCGTCGGCCTTTTCGGTCCCGGTGGCCTTCCCGTCGGCGTCGGCCTTCTCGGTGGTGTCGGCCTTCGCGGTGCTGTCGGTCTCCTCTGCGGGGCCGGACGTTCTTCCCGTCGGGTCGGCGGCATCGGTCGTTGCTGCCGTGGTGGCGGCCGTCGCCAGGGGACCGGGCTCCGGCTTCTCCGCCGGGCCGGTGGGGTCGGTCTGTCCAGCCGTGGTCGTGGCCGTCGCCGTCGTGTCGGCTTCCGGACCGGTCACCGCTGCGGCGTCGGCCTGGCCGGCGTCGTTCTGGCCGGCGTCGGCCTGGGTGGCGACCGCCGGCCCCGAAGCGTCGGCGGGCCGGGGGGCGTCGGGCCGGGCGTCGGGCCGGGAGTCGGCGGGCCGGGGGGCGGCGTCGGCGGGTGCCGTCGACCGCAGCCAGGGCCGACGGGGGCGCGGCAGCCAGCCGCCCGCCGGGCGCCCGCCCGGGTCCTCGGGCGGCGCGGCCGGCCGTAGGGGTCGAACCGTCGATCTGTCCTCGCCGTCCACCACCCGTCGAGTATCACCCATGTCCCGCGTCCCGTCAGGACCGGTCGTACTCTTGTGCCATGCCCCGGTACGAGTTCCGCTGCCGCGCCTGCGCCGACACCTTCGAGATCAACCGTCCGATGGCGCGGGCCGGTGAGCCTGCGTCCTGCCCACAGGGGCACGAGGACACGGTCAAGCTGCTCTCCGCGGTGGCCGTGACCGGTCGGGGCGGCGCCGGCACGTCCGCGCCGGCCCCCTCCGGTGGTGGCTGCTGCGGCGGGGGCTGCGGCTGCTGATCCCGTCCGCTCCGGCCGGCGTTCCGCCCGCCGCCACCGTCGGCGCGGCGCCGACGCTCGTCGTTCCCCTCGCGCGGGAGTACCGCCCGACCTGCCGGTTGCGGCCATCGATGGCACCTTGGGTCTGACTCGGCCCGGCCGTTCTCACGATGCGTGACGGCGCGGACATGGGGCAGCATGAACCCGTCGTCACCGGGGGCGGAGGTTCGACGTATGTCGCCAGGGAACCACCTCCCGAGCGGTTGGGTGACCTTCGTGTTCACCGACATCGAGGGTTCGACACGACTGGCCCAGCTGCTCGGCCCGGAGTACCGCCCGGTGCTGCGGGAACACCGCCGCCTGCTGCGCCACACCCTGGCGGGCACCGACGGCGCGGAGCTGCTGACCGAGGGCGACTCGTTCTTCATCGCGTTCTCCGACGCCGGCGCGGCGCTCACCGCCTGCCTCACCGCACAGCGCGCGCTGGCCACCCACGACTGGCCGGCGCCCGAGGCCGCGCCCCGGGTCCGGATGGGCCTGCACACGGGCTGGGCCGAGCCGTGCGACGGCGAGTACGCCAGCCCCGAGGTGCACCGGGCCGCCCGGGTCGCCGCCGCCGCGCACGGCGGCCAGGTGCTCTGCTCAGGGTCCACCGCCCGGTACGCCGCCCCGCTGCCGGCGGGCGCGTCCCTCATCGACCTGGGGCTGCACCGGCTGCGCGGCTTCGACGACCGGGAACGACTGTTCCAGCTCGTCGCGCCCGGCCTGGAGCGGCAGTTCCCCCGGCCGCGTACCGCCGACGCGGTGGCGCACAACCTGCCGAGCCAGGTCACCTCGTTCGTCGGCCGCAAGCCCGAACGGGCCGAGCTGCGCCGCCTGGTCGAGCGGCACCGGCTGGTCACGGTGCTCGGCGCGGGCGGGGCGGGAAAGACCCGGCTCGCCGTCGAGCTGGCCACCGGGATGGTGGAGGACCACCCGGACGGGGTGTGGTTCGTCGACATCGCCGCGGTGACCGACCCCGGGCTGGTGGCGTTCGCGGTCGCCGCCGTGCTCGGGCTGCGTCCGGAGCCCGGCCGCCCGATGGTGGACACCCTCGTCGAGTACGCCGCCTCCCGCCGGATGCTGATCCTGCTCGACACCTGCGACGCCCAGCCGTCCGCCTCGGCCGAGCTGATCTCCCGGCTGCTCGCCGGAGGGGGCGGGACCCGGGTGCTCGCCACCAGTCGCGAGTCGTTCGGCCTGCCCGGCGAGGTGGTGTGGCGGATCCCCCCGCTGTCCGTGGAGCCCCGGCCCGACGGCGCGGAGAGCGACGCGGTGGCGATGCTGCTGGACCGCACGATGGCGGCCCGGGGCGGACGGCAGCCGGCCCCGGCCGAGGCTGCGGACCTGCGGCGGGTGGTGCAACGACTGGACGGTCTCCCGCTCGCCATCGAGCTGGCCGCCGCCCGGCTGCGGGTGCTCTCCGTGGGGCAGCTCGCCGAGCGCCTGGACGACGTGCTGGGCACCCTGGACGCCGGCCGGGACGACCTCGGCCCGCCCCCGCCCGAGCACGGCTGGACGGGCAACCAGCAGGACACCGTCGACCTGGTGGCGGCGTCCCGGGGCAAGGCGCCGCCCACCCCGGCCGTCCGCGCGATGCGGCGCTCGGCCGGCGAGCGGCACCTCACCATGCAGGCCACCGTCACCTGGTCGTACCGGACGCTCGGGCCCCGGTCGGCCCGGCTGCTGCGCTGGCTCGCGGTCTTCGCCGGGCCGGTGGACCTGTCGACCGTGGAGTGGCTGCTCGACGACGACCCGCTCGACCCGCTGTCGGTGCTTGTCGACAAGTCGATGATCCAGGCCGAGCCGCACGCCCCGGGAGGCACCTACCGGATGCTCGACCCGATCCGGGCGTACGCGGCGCGTCGGCTGGTGCAGGCAGGGGAGGAGCGGGCCGCCCGGGACCGGCACCTCGCGTGGTTGACGCACGCGCTGCGGCGGGCGCACCTCGGCCCCGACGGCCGGCCGGTCACCCTCTCCCTGTACGCCCTGGACCCGCTCGCCGGTGAGCTGCGGGCCGCCCTGCGCTGGTGCGCCACCGGCGGCAGCGCCCGGGCAGGGCTGCGTCTGGCCGGTGGGCTGGACCAGTGGTGGCGGGAACGTGGGCTGGCCCGGGAAGGGCGGCTCTGGCTGTTCCGGCTGTACGGCCGGATGGCCGAGACCGGGGAGGTCGTCCCGGAGGACGAGCTGGCGGCGGCGTACCACATGCACTCGCTGCATGCCGGTGCGGACGGCGAGTTCACCGAGGAGCTGCGCTACTCCCAGCGGGCCGAGGCGGCGGCCCGGCAGGCCGGCGACGCAGGCCTGCTGGCCCGGGTGCTGGCCGGGCGGGCCGGGCCGCTGATCGACATGGGACAGTTCGCCGAGGCCGAGCGGGTCTGCCGGGAGGTCATCGACTGGGCGCACGAGCGGGACGTCGTCCCCGACGCGCTGCTCGCCGTGTTCAGCCTCGCCGAGCTGCTCTGGCGGCGCGGCGCCCTGGCGGAGGCGGCGGAACTGCTCGGCGCGGCCCGTCCGGTCGAGGCGGCCCGCCCGGCCTACCGGGGACGCCGGTCGGTCGACATGCTGCTCGGCATGGTGGCGCTGGCCCGGCGTGACCTGGTCGCGGCGCACGAGCACCTGCTGGTCGCGCTGCGGTCCCGGATGACCCACGGCTTCCACCGTCGGGCCTGCGACACCCTGAACGCGATCGCGGTGCGGTGCGCCGCCGGAGGCGACCCGCTGACCGCCGCCCGGCTCTTCGGCGCGGCCCAGGCGATTCGGGCGAGCATGCGGTCGACGCCCGGCATCTGTGGCCCGTACTGGCTGGAGCAGCAGGCCGGGCTGCGCCGGACGCTGGGCGACGCGGCCTTCGACGACGCGTACGGCGAGGGCGGTGAGCTGGGGCTGGCGGAGGTGGCGGCGCTGGCGCTGGCGGTGGAGCACCCCGACCTGGGCGCGGACTCGACCCGGTTCCGGAGCACCGGCCCGGTCGGCCCGCGCCAACTCGGCTCCCGGACCGGACCGCCGCTCGGTGGGCCACCCGGAACTCGCCTGACCCGAGCCGCCCGCCCGCCGGCAGCCGGCGACATCAGTTGAGACAGGCGAATGCCCCGGGTCGCTGGAGGCGGCCCGGGGCATTCCCTCCTGCTGTCAGCGCACGAAGCGCGGTGGGCTGACGAAACTCTCGTTGTACAGCCGGTCCAGCGCGGTCACGTGGTACGTGTACCGCTGGCCGGCCTCGGCGGTGGTGTCCACCCAGGACTGCACCGCGCCGGGGGTGGCCCGGACCGTGCCGACCAGGTGGGACGCGTCGGCGAAGCCGCACTTCCCGACCAGGCCGTTCCCGTCGAACCGGTAGATGGCGTACGAGGCCGTCTTACCGAGCGGGCCCACGCCGTCGGCCAGCTGCCGCCAGCTCAGCCGCACGCCGTCGTCCTGCGGCTGAGCGCCGGTCACCACCGGGGGCAGCAGCGGCTTGGCCGGCAGGTGCGGCATCGCCGGCACCAGGGCCGGGCGGGAGTAGTGCTCGGCGGCGTAGATGTCGGTCGCGCCGAGCCGGTTCGCCCTCACCTGTACGGCGGAGAAGTGCGAGTTGCCGAGCACCTCCGGGTACGACCGGTTGAGCATCAGGTGGTCCGACAACTCGCGCGGGTTCATCCAGAACGACCCGTACGCCGGCTCGCCGCTCTTGTAGTCGGCCTGGCCGATGTAGAGCTGCACGCGGGTGCCGCGCACCGTCTCGGCCCACCACGGCACCAGCCGGGCGTAGTCGGCGGCCGGGTACTGGCCGATGTACCAGTAGAGCTGCGGCACGATGTAGTCGATCCACTCCTCCTTCACCCACTTACGGCTGTCGGCGGAGATGATGTCGTACGACTGGCTGCCGGTCGTGTCCGAGCCGAGCGGGTCCACCGACTTGTTCCGCCAGATGCCGAACGGGCTGACCCCGAACTTCACCCACGACTTCGCCGCCTTGATCTTGGCGTTCATCTCCTGGACCAGCAGGTTGATGTTGTCGCGCCGCCACTCGGCCCGATCGGTGAAGCCCCGGTTGAACTCGGCGAACGCCGCGTCGTCCGGCACCTGGTGGGTGCCGCTCGGGTACGGGTAGAAGTAGTCGTCGAAGTGCACGCCGTCGATGTCGTACCGCGTGACGGCGTCCATCATCGCGGTCTGGACGAACTCGCGGACCTCGGGAACACCGGGGTTGTAGTAGAGCCGGCTGCCGGCGACCCCGGCCGGCGGGTACGCGAAGGTCCAGTCCGGGTGCTGCCGGGCCGGGTGGTTCGGGGCGAGCTGCGAGATGTCCGCACCCGCGCCGCCGGGAGCCGGCATGGAGATCCGATACGGGTTGAACCAGGCGTGGAACTCCAGGTTGCGCTTGTGCGACTCGGCGACGAGGAAGGCCAGCGGGTCCCAGCCCGGGTCCTGCCCGCGCACCCCGGTCAGGTACTCCGACCAGGGCTCGTGCGGCGAGGGCCAGAGCGCGTCAGCGGTGGGCCGGACCTGCACCACCACCGCGTTGTGGTTCAGCTTCTTCGCCAGGTCGAGCAGGCCCAGGTACTCCGCCTGCTGGGCGGCGACCCGGTCCGGGGCGGTCTGGGACGCCTTGCTCGGCCAGTCGATGTTGACCACCGACGAGATCCACATAGCCCGGAACTGTCGCTTCGGGGTGGCCGGGTCGGTGGTGCAGGAGGTGGTGGTGGCGGCGTCGTTCGCGTCGGTCCCCGCCGCACTGGCGGCCGTGGGGGAGACGGCGACGAGCGCCCCGAGCAGGGCTACGGCCAGCCCGGCGGCTCTGAGCCGAGTTGCCTTCATCCGGTGCGTCCCTTCGTTGGGGCTCGGCGTGACGGGGTCGGGTGGCGACGGACCCCGCGCGGCCGACCCCGGCCGTTGCGCGTGGCACGCACCCTCGGCAACATTCGCCGATGGAAATCTGTCGCTGGTAGGAAATTTTCACACCGGGTGGGGGTGGCGCAAGCCCTCCGGCCAGATCCGGCCAACCGGCCACACGATCCCCCCAGCCGTGCCCCCACCCACCCGCCGCACCGTGACCTCACCGACACCGACGGTCGGCCTTCACGACCCACCCCACCCACCCACCCGGCCCCGGACCGGGCCCCGGGACCCGGCCCCGGCCCCGGCCCCGGCCCCGGCCCTGGACCCGGTTGATCAAGAGGTTTACGTCAGGACCCGGCCCAGATCTGACGTAAACCTCTTGATCACCGGGGGCGAGGCGAGGCGGGGCGGGGCGAGGCGAGGCGGGGCGGGTGGGTCGTGAAGTCCGACCGTCGGTGTCGGTGAGGGCTGGGTGAGGGTGGGGGTGGGGTGGGGTGGGGTGGGGTCAGGTGAAGAAGCGGGAGAGGTGGGGGGTGGTTGGTGGGGTGGCGTCCGGGGGGAGGGGGGTGAGGTCGGCGAAGATGCTGGCACCGTCGCAGCCCGCGTGCAGGGGGTACCAGCGCGGGGTGCCCGGTGGACGCTGGAGGCAGATGCCCTTGAACGTCTGCACGTCGAGCAGCCGGACGTGGGTCGGGTCGGCCACCGCGTTCACATGTCCCCACCAGGGGCTCATCACGTGCAGCACGCCGCCCGGCCGGAGCACCCGGTGACACTCGTCTACCAGGGGTAGGAAGTCGATAAGGTGCTCCAGGATGTGCACCGCGAAGAGCACGTCCACCGAGTCGTCGGCCAGTGGCAGCGAGCCGGACAGGTCGGCCACCGCGTCCACCCCCGGGGCGGGGAAGAGGTCCAGCCCCAGGTTGCCCGGGTACTGCTTGGTGCCGCCGCAGCCCAGGTCGACCACGACCGGGTCCCGGCCGGCCACCCTGACCCGGCCCCAGACCCCGAACACCCCGGCGAGCCGGCCGACCAGGTCCCGGACCAGCCGTAGCTGCGCCGCGTCGTCGACCTCGCCGGTCAGGTGGGCCACGCCCCGGTCGAAGCGCACCCGCACCGCGAGGTCACGTAGCCGGTTGTCGTGGGACGCCTGATCCGCCCACGCCTCGGCGAGGAAGTCGTCGACCGCCCGCAGCCGTTCGGCCGAGGGCGGGGTCAGGGCCAGCGCGACCATGGGCCACCTCCGCCGGCCGCGTTACCCGGATCCGCCAGGGCTATGCCCGCCGGGGCGGACCAATCCGGGCGGGTCGGCCGGGGCAGACCAATCCGGGCGGGTCGGCCCGGGAAGCGGCGGACCGATCCGGCAGGTCAGCCGGAGACGCGGCAGGTCAGCCGGAGACGTAGCGGGTCAGCCGGGAAGGCGGCGGGTCAGCCGGCGACGCGGCGGGTCAGCCGGGGAGGCGGCGGGCTGGGCGGCCGGGGCCCCGGACGCGCTGCCGGGGCGACGGGGCGGTCGCCTTGGGCCGCTTGAGGTGGTACCGGTGCAGCTCGCTGCTGCCCGGCATGGACGGGTCCTCGCTCATCGCCACCAACTCCCAGCCCTGGTCGCCGGCCCGGTTCAGATGGGCCAGCGACGTGTCGCCGTACGGGGTGACGTCGACCATCGAGCCGTCCGGGCCGTACCAGATGAAGACGATCTCCCAGCCGGTGTCGGTGCTGGCAGCCTGGCGACGGCGGACCAACAGCGCGTACTCCCACTTGAGCATGGGGTCATTGTCACCCCGGGACCGCCGGTCGGCACGCCGTCAGTCCTCGGCGATCCGTCCCGCGTCCACCCGCACCCGGCGGTTGACGGCCACCGCGTCGAGCATCCGCCGGTCGTGGGTGACCAGCAGCAGCGTCCCCGGGTACTCGGCCAGCGCCGACTCCAACTGCTCGATGGCCGCCAGGTCGAGGTGGTTGGTCGGCTCGTCGAGCACCAGCAGGTTCACCCCGCGCCCCTGGAGCAGCGCCAGCGCCGCCCGGGTCCGCTCGCCGGGCGACAGCGACGCCGCCGGCCGCAGCACGTGCTCCGACCGCAGGCCGAACTTGGCCAGCAGCGTCCGCGCGTCCGCCGGCGCCAGCTCCGGTACGGCCAGCTGGAACGCGTCCAGCAGGGGCTGGCCGCCGAGGAACAGCCCCCGGGCCTGGTCGACCTCGCCGACCACCACTCCGGGGCCCAGCGCGGCGTGCCCGGCGTCCAGCGGGAGCCGGCCCAGCAGCGCGCCGAGCAGGGTGGTCTTGCCGGACCCGTTCGCCCCGGTGATCGCCATCCGGTCGGCCCAGTCGACCTGGAGGGTCACCGGGCCGAGGGTGAAGTCTCCCCGGCGTACCACGGCGTCGCGGAGCGAGGCCACGACGGCGCCGGCGCGGGGCGCGGCGGCGATCTCCATCCGCAGCTCCCACTCCCTGCGCGGCTCCTCGACCACGTCGAGCCGCTCGATCAGCCGCGCGGTCTGCTTGGCCTTCGCCGCCTGCTTCTCGCTCGCCTCGGAGCGGAACTTGCGGCCGATCTTGTCGTTGTCGGTGGCCTTGCGCCGGGCGTTCTTCACGCCCTTCTCCATCCAGGAGCGCTGGGTGCGGGCGCGGGCCTCCAGCCCGGCCCGGGTGTCGGCGTACTCGTCGTACTCGTCGCGGGCGTGCCGGCGGGCCACCTCGCGTTCCTCCAGGTACGCCGCGTAGCCGCCGCCGTAGTGCCGGACCTGCTGCTGGTGCAGGTCCAGCTCCAGCACCCGGGTCACCGTCCGGGTGAGGAACTCCCGGTCGTGGCTGACCAGCACCGTGCCGGCGCGCAGCCCGGTGACGAACCGCTCCAGCCGGTCCAGCCCGGCCAGGTCGAGGTCGTTGGTGGGCTCGTCGAGCAGGAAGATGTCGTATCGGCTGAGCAGCAGCGAGGCCAGCCCGGCCCGGGCGGCCTGCCCGCCGGAGAGGGCGGTCATCGGGTGGTCCAGGTCGACGGCGAGGCCCAGCTCGGCGGCCACCTGCTCGGCCCGCTCCTCCAGGTCCGCCCCGCCGAGGCCCAGCCAGCGCTCCAGCGCCTCGGCGTACGTGTCGTCGGCCCCCGCCGCCCCGGTGGTCAGTGCCTCGGCTGCCGCGTCCAGAGCCGCCTGCGCGGCCGTCACCCCGGTCCGCCGGGCCAGGAAGTCCCGTACCGTCTCACCCGGCCGGCGCTCCGGCTCCTGCGGCAGGTGCCCGACCGCCGCGGTGGGCGGGCTGAGCGTGACGCTCCCGGCCTCGACCGGCAACAGCCCGGCGAGGGTACGCAGCAGCGTCGACTTGCCCGCCCCGTTCACCCCCACCAGGCCGATCACGTCGCCCGGGGCGACCACCAGGTCCAGTTCGGCGAAGAGCAGCCGCTCCCCGTGCCCGGAGGCGAGATTCTTGACCACCATCGTCGCGCTCATGAGAAAGCGAGCCTATCGGTCGCGCCCACCGGCGTTCGGCGGCCGGTCCGACGGTCGGTTCCGTCACCCGGCACACGCGCCCGCAGCACGCGGGGCAGACTCACCGGCGTGGCGACGACTCTGGCGATCGACTGTGGGGGCGGCGGGATCAAGGCGTCGGTGCTCGACGGGGCGGGGACGATGAGAGCCCGGCCGCTGCGGGTGCCCACCCCGTACCCCCTGCCGCCCGCGCTGTTCGTGAAGACCCTGCTGGACCTCGGCGGCCGGCTGCCCACGGCGGACCGGGTGACCGTCGGGATGCCCGGCATGCTCCGGCACGGGGTGGTGGTGGCCACCCCGCACTACGTGACCCGCTCCGGACCTCGCAGCCGGGTCGACCCCGACCTGCTGACCGAGTGGTCCGGTTTCGACGCGCGCACGGCGCTCGCCGACGCCTTCGGGGTGCCCGCCCTGGTGCTCAACGACGCGGAGGTGCATGGCGCCGGGGTGGTCGCCGGCACCGGCCTGGAGCTGGTGCTGACCCTCGGCACCGGGCTGGGCAGTGCCGTCTTCGACGGCGGCGTGCTCGCCCCGCACCTGGAGCTGTCCCACGCCCCGGTGCGCTGGGGCACCACCTACGACACGTACGTGGGGGAGCCGGAGCGCCGCCGCCTCGGCGACGCGTTCTGGTCCCGCCGGATCCGGCAGGTGGTGGACGGGTTGCGCCCGGTGTTCCACTGGGACCGGCTCTACCTGGGCGGGGGCAACTCGCGGCTGATCCGACCGGAGCAGCTCGCCCGGATGGGCGAGGACGTGGTCGTGGTGCCGAACACCGCCGGCATCGTCGGCGGCGTCCGCGCCTGGGACCTGCACAGGGGAAGGACGCCGGCCTGACGGGCCTCGTCGACCCGGTCCGGCGGGTTTCGCCGCAGGAACACTCGCGTTCGGCGCGGTGTTGTGCCAGCGTCGGATCAGTGGCGGCGCGAGACGAGGAGGTGGGTCATGGATCTTCTGGCGGAGTACCGGCGGGCGACCATGTTCTTCGAAATGGGTGACGCGTCCGGAGCGGTCCGGCTGCTGGAGCCGATCGTCGAGGCCGAGCCCGGTAACTCCTCGGTACGGCAGCTGCTGGCCCGGGCGTACTTCCAGACCGCCCAGCTCCACCGCGCCGAGGAGCAGCTGCGCGAGCTGGTCGACCGGGACCCCAGCGACCACTACGCGCACCACGTGCTCGGCCGGACGCTGGAGCGGATGAACCGCCCGGCGGACGCGCTGCGGCACCTGCGTATCGCCGCCGCGATGCACTCGACGAACACCGACTACACGACTGCGCTGCGCCGGGTGGAGAGCCGGGTCAGCGGCGGTCGCTGACCGCGTCGGCGAGGGGGAGGGTGGGACTCACCCTTCCCCCGGGCGGGTCTCCGTCTCGTCCAGGCCAGAAGCCGCTCGAACGGGCCGGATCTGGCGTACCGAGGACATCGCGGCCTGGGTCCGCGAGCACCGGCCGAACCTGGACGACGAAGCCTGAGGACTCCACGGCGGGGCCTTCGTGCGGACCTGGTCGTAGCATGGGGCTGCCATGGGAGCTGCGCAGGTGGAGGCGAAATGAAGCTCAAGCTGGACCTGCATGAGATCTTCAACAAGGGCCAGGACATCGACCGTGCGCTGCGCGGGATCATGGACGAGGCGGTGGCGAAGAAGGCCACCCTCGTCGAGATCATCCCCGGCAAGGGCTCCGGCCAGCTCAAGAAGCGGGTGCTGCGGTTCCTCGACCAGAAGGACGTCAAGCAGCTCTACCACCGCGTGGAGAAGGACTCGAAGAACTTCGGCCGCCTCTTCATCCACTTCCGCTGGAAGTAAGCGACGGGTAGGGGATCCGCCAGTTCTTGAAGTGTCCGATGACGAGGGCGTACCATTTTGCCGCTCCCGCAATGCATTCGATGGCCGATTTCTGTCATATCCGCGACAGTGTGCACATCCTCACGTCGCCACTCCGCGCCAATTTGACATATATGCGATCACAACGCGATCTAATTGACGAAACCAAGAATCTTCACACCTAAAACAATTTAGTCCGGATTGGCCTCAAGTTTCTCCATCCGCATAACGGTGAAATCCTCGATGGTCAAGTCGAACGACGTGGCTAGCCTCTCTAATTGCCAAGATCCACCCGAGAGGCAGGTACGGATGTCCTGGAAGTTACTACGTGGGCTCGTCGTGTCCACGACGTTCGCCGTGGCGGCGAGCATGGCTATGGCCGCTCCGAGCACGGCGGCGCTGACACCACCCGGCATCGATGCGCTGCTGTCGGTCGATGGGGCGGTCGGCCACGTCGGCGAGTTCAGTCCGGAGGTGGCCCGTTTGGTCAAGGGCGCCGGCATCGCCGCCAAGGAGCGGGCCCTGGCCTCGTACTGGACACCGGAGCGGATGCGTTCGGCCCGCCCTGCGGAAAAGACGATCTCCGCCACGATGGTCAAGGAACTGACAGCGTCCAGTCGGGCCGGTCGACCGCAAGGCGAGCCGTTCACTGTCCCCCCGGCCGAGCCGACGGTCGCGCCCACGCCCATCGGTCCGGCTGCCGGGCCGGCGACCAGCAGCGCGGCGACCGACATGACAATCAGTTCGACCCAGCCCCTCTACCCGATCGGGCATCCGGTGGCCCGCACCAGCGGCAAGGTGTTCTTCACGATGCGGGCAAAGGACTATGTCTGCTCGGCCGGCGTGGTCAACGCTACGGGTAAATCACTGGTCTGGACCGCTGGGCACTGTGTGATCACGTTGGACGCGAACGGAAAGAGGCACTGGGCCAGCAACTTCACGTTCGTGCCGAACTATCAAGACGGAAGCGCCCCCTACGGCCACTGGCCCGCGCTCATCCAGTATGCCGACAGCAACTGGGTATTCAACAGCGCTTGGAAAGACGACGTCGGCGCTGTCCTCATGTCGCGCAACTCGCTCGGCCAACGAATCCAGGACGTCGTGGGTGGCATGGGCATCACCTTCGGCCAGCCCATCCAGTACACCTGGGCTTTCGGCTACCCGGCGGGATCACCGTTCAACGGGCAGACCCTGTGGAAGACGAACGGCCCCGCCTATGACGACGGAGCCAGCATCATCTACATGGAAAACAACATGACAGGTGGCTCGTCCGGCGGCTACTGGCTTATCCAGTTCAACGGCAACACCGGTCTGATCAACGGGCACAACAGCTTTGGTTTGGACGCCATACCGGATCGCATGTACTCGCCGTACTACGGCCTGGCCACCAAGAACTTCTACCTGTCGGTCGAGTCGTTGACCGTCTGAGCAGCGGAGTAGGCAGCGATCCGGCAAGCGGGTGCCAGGTCGGGACCAACCCGGCCTGGCACCGAGCGGGCGAGGAGCACCGAGCGGGTCGCCGAGGAGCGCGGCCGGGGAGGGCGGACGGCCGCCCTCCCCGGCGACTCGGTCACAGCGGGTACGTGCGGGCCACCGCGAGCATCTCCGAGCTGTGCGAGCCGACCACCCCGACGCCCGGCGGGCGGGGCCGGAACCCGGGTACGCCGTCCAGGCCGTCGCTGGCGTCCATGGCCCGCAGCGTCGTCGGCCGGGAGCCGGCCGCGAGCACCAGCGTGATCTCGATCCCCTCCGCCGGTGGGGCGTGGAAGACGATCCCGAAGCCCCACTGCGCGCCGTCGGCGGGCCGGCCGCCGTCGATCCGCCGTCCGTTCACGGTCGCTGACTCGACCACGGTCGCGCCGTCGACGTGCAGGGTGGCGAGCCGGACCGGCCGCTGCGGGGTGAGCCGCACCCGCAGGGTGCGCTGCTCGCCGGAGCCCGAGCCCGAGCCCGAGCCGGAGCCCGAGCCGCTGTCGGCGAGGACCTCCAGCTTCGGCGCGGGCACGTTCGCCGCCTGGGCCGGACCGCCCCGCAGTTCGGCGTCACCCAGCCCGGGGAAGTCGCCGACCTCGGTCACCCCGTCGACGTACCCGTCGGTCCACGGCTGGGGGGCGGTCTCGCGGCTGAGCCAGCGGGCCTGTCCGGTGCCGGCGTCCAGGGCGTACATCAGGTGGGTGGGCACGGGGTGCGCGGCGTCGAACCGGTCGACGGAGAGCCCGACCCCGGCGAACACCGCCGCCGCGAGCCCGGCGGCGACGGCCGGCAGCGCGCCCGCCCGGCGGGCCCGGGCCGCGACCATGCCGCGCTGCCCGCCGGCCTCCGGGTGCAGCAGGTCCACCACCGGCAGCGCGGCGAGCCCGAGCAGCACCGCGAACAGGGCCGCGACGCCGCCCATCGCCATGCCGAGCGCCGGGAAGAGCAGCACCACGATCGGCAGCAGGATCACCACGGCGACCGCGCCGGCCAGGGTCACCGCGGCCACCGGCCAGGGGCCGTCGATCCGGGTGCCCAGCGCGACCAGCCCGGCCGCCACGCCGGCCAGGGCCGGCAGGGTCGTCAGGTACGCCCCGCCGGGCACCAGCAGCGCGAGCACCACGCCGAGCACCGCCAGCCAGCCCAGCCCGCCGATCGCCAGGGCGGCCGGGCCGACCCGGCGGCGGGTCAGCGCGTACCAGGCGACCAGGATCGCGGCGGCGAGCGCCACCACCGCGAGCCGGTACCAGGTCGGCCGGTACGGGTCGAGCAGCTCGGCGTAGCCGGGCCGCACGGCGGTGATCCCCGCCCAGAGCAGCTGCGCGGCCAGCGGGGCGGCGACGATCGGCACCAGCGCCAGCCCGAACCCGGCGGCCAGCCGCCCGTACGTGGTCCGGCCCCGCCGGCGGGCCAGCCAGCCGAGTGCGGCCACGGCGACCAGCGCCGCCAGCGCCAGCGGCAGCACCAGCCAGCTGGGGTAGCGGACCAGGCCGCCGGGGACCGGGAAGTACGTGGCGTCGTGCCCGGAGCGCAGGGCCGTCAGGTCGATGCGGCCGAACTCGCGGGCCAGCCCGAGCGCGTTGTCGCCGTGCTGCTGGAGGCTGGCCCGGTCCATCGCGGCCGGGGTGTCCAGCGGGGTGTGGTAGATCGCCCCGCCGTCGATGTACGCCGAGTTCAGCCCGACGAACCCGGCCCGGTCGAGGAACGCGGTGAAGTCGGTGTCGTTGGGCAGCGCCCGGTAGATCTCCACCGCGAACGAGGTGCCGATGGGGTGCGGGGCGGCCCGGCCGAAGACGTCCACCAGCTTCGCGTTGTCCCGGGACGTCTCGAACATGATCACCGGGCCGGTGGAGCCGCGCGCCTCCAGGTTGAGCACCACCCCGCCGTCGGCGGCGAGCGGGTGGTCCGCCGCGAACGCGGACGCCCCGCACAGGCACGCCTCCTCGGCGTCGGTGAGCACGAAGACCACGTCGTTGCGGGGGCGGGGACCGGCGGTCAGCGCCCGGGCCACCTCCAGGATCGTGGAGGTGCCGGCCGCGTCGTCGTTGCCGCCCGGCCCGGACTGCACCGAGTCGTAGTGGGCGACCAGGAACACCTTCCCGGTCGGGTCGGTGCCGGGCAGCCGGGCGACGACGTTGCGGACCCGGGCCAGGGTCGCCCCGGCGGCGGCCCCGCTGAGCTGGCCGGCCTCCTCGGCGACGGTGTCCTGCACCGTGGTCTCCAGGCCGAGGCCGCGCAGCACCGTCTCCACGTGCGCGCGGACCTGGTCGTTGGCCGGGCTGCCGGCCGGGTGCGGCCGGGCCGCGATGGCCTGCACGTTCTGGTACGCCCGCTCGGCGCTGAACGCGTCGGCCGGGGCGTCGGCGGGGGCCGGGTCGGGGGTGTCGAGGTCGTACGCGACGGTGCCGCCGACCGCGAGCAGGGCGGCGAGCGCGGCCAGGGCGGCGAGCGACCGGCGGCGGGGCCGGGTCAGCGCCCGGTCGGCGGCGCGGGTTGGGGGCGGTGCGCCCACGGGATCTCCTCGGGGGTGGGGCCAGGGTGGGCACCATCCTGCACCGCCGGAGCCTGCGGCGGGACTGCCCGTCGGGTCACTTGTTCCCCCTGCCACCCGGTTCGTGACGGACGGCATGCCGCCCGTGCCGAGCCCGTCGTGTTGTGTGCGACCGTTGTCTAATACAGGATCAGCAGGGCACTCGGAAGGAGCCCGACATCACCAGCGATCTTCCGCGCCTCGCGGCGGTGACCCGGCCGTACCGGGGGTCCGGCTCTGCCGGTCCCTCCGTTGTGCCGTACCCGCACGGTGGCCTCGGTCGGCACCCAAACCTGCCGCCCGGCGAGCGGCTACGGGTGCTGCTGGTCGAGGACGACGAGGGCGACGCCTTCCTGGTCGGCGAGCTGCTCGCCGAGACCAACTCGATGATCGAGCTGTCGGTCGCCAGCAGCCTGAGCGAGGCCCGGCAGCGGGTGATGGGCGTGGACTGCGTCCTGCTCGACCTCGGCCTGCCCGACGCCCAGGGGCTGGACGGGCTGCGCCAGGTGCTGGACATGTCCAGCGGTGCCGCGGTGTGCGTGCTGACCGGCCGCTCCGACGAGCACCTGGGCATCGTCGCGGTCGCCGAGGGCGCGCAGGACTACCTGGTCAAGGGCCAGGTCGACGGCGTGCTGCTGACCCGGGCGCTGCGCTACGCCGTGGAACGCAAGCGGGCCGACGAGAACGCCCGGCGGCTGCGCGAGGTGGAGCTGCGCCAGGCCGAGTCGGCCCGGCTGGAGCGGGGCCTGCTGCCCCAGCCGCTGATGTCGACCGACCAGGTCGCGGTGCACACCTTCTACCGCCCCGGCCGGCACGCGGCGCTGATCGGCGGCGACTTCTACGACGTGGTGCAGACCCGGCCGGACCGGGTCGACTTCATCGTCGGCGACGTCTGCGGGCACGGGGTGGACGAGGCGGCCCTCGGGGTGGAGCTCCGGGTCGCGTGGCGGGCACTGGTGCTGGCCGGGGTGCCCGACGACGAGGTGCTGCCCGCCCTGGAACAGGTGCTGATGAGTGAGCGCCGGCTCCAGGAAATCTTCGCCACGGTGGCCACCGCCCGGCTCGACCTGGCCCGCAACGCCGCCACGGTGCGGCTCGCGGGGCATCCTCCGCCGCTGCTGCTGTCCGGGGGTAAGGTCGCGCCGGTGCCGGCGCCGGGCGGCCTGCTGCTGGGCGTCCGACCGCGCCGGCCCATAGCCTTCGACCTGGAGTTCGACACCGATGACTGGTCCCTGCTGATGTACACCGACGGCCTGATCGAGGGCCGGGTGGGCGACGGCGACGAACGGCTCGACGTCGCCGGCCTGGCCACCCTGCTCGGCGAGCCGGACAATCTCGCCGTGCCGCTGGCCGAGCTGCCGGCCTGGCTGGTGGGGCGGGCGGAGCAGATCAACGGGGGGCCGCTCGCGGACGACGTCGCCATGCTCCTGCTGACCCGGGGCGGTGGCCGGTGACGGCGCGGCAGCCGAGCTGGACCCTGCGCCGCCGGGTCGTCGCGCTGCTCGCCGTGGTCGGCGTGCTGCTGGGCGTCTCGGTCGCGGTGGAGATCGCGGTGGCGGCGAAGAACCGGGCGCACATCCACACGCTGCTGGACCGCACCGGCCCGCTGCGCATCCAGTCGCAGGAACTGCTGAACGTGCTGGTCGACCAGGAGACCTCGGTGCGCGGCTACGCCGTCACCGGCGACCGCGAGGACCTCGAACCGTACGTCCAGGGTGCCGAGCGGGAGCAGCAGCTCTACCGGTCGATGGAGCCCTTGATCGATGTCCACCCGGCGCTTGCCCGGGAGCTCGGGACGGTCAAGGCCCAGGCCGCCGACTGGCGGCGGACGATCGCCGAGCCGGTGGTCGTCGCCACCGAGCGGGACGGCACGGCGGCCGGGCAGGCGTTGATTACCGACCAGGCCCGGCAGCGCTTCGACGCGATCCGGGCCTCCGTGGCCGAGCTCCAGCAGGGCATCCTCGACCAGCGGGAGAAGGGCGCGGACGACATCTACCGCACCAGCTCCACCCTGGTGGTGTTGCTGATCGCGGCGGCGCTGGTGGTGGTCGTGGCCGGCGCGGTGCTGCTGATCTCGCTGAACCGGATGGTGGTCCGGCCGCTGACCAGCCTCGCCGAGCAGGTCCGGGAGGTGGCCGAGGGTGACTACCAGCACCACATCGCCGGGTCGGGCCCCCCCGAGTTCCAGCAGCTCGCCGCCGACGTGGACGCGATGCGCCAGAAGATCGCCAAGGACCTGGCGGAGGTGCGCGAGGCCCGGGAGAGCATCGAGTGGGTCAACAGCCAGCTCCAGAAGCAGGCCGAGGAGCTGGTCCGCTCCAACCGGGACCTGGAGCAGTTCGCGTACGTCGCCTCGCACGACCTGCAGGAGCCGCTACGCAAGGTGGCCAGCTTCTGCCAGCTCCTCCAGCGCCGGTACGCGGGGCAGCTCGACGAGCGGGCCGACCAGTACATCGCGTTCGCCGTGGACGGCGCGCAGCGGATGCAGCGCCTGATCAACGACCTGCTGGCGTTCTCCCGGATCGGCCGGCTCACCACCGGCTTCACCGAGGTCGACCTGAACAAGGTGATGGGCGACGTGGCCGGGCAGACCGAGTCCGCCCGGCAGTACGCCGACGCCGAGCTGACCTGGGGCGAGCTGCCCACGATCCGCGGTGAGGAGCCGCTGCTGACCAACCTGCTGGCCAACCTGGTCAGCAACTCGATCAAGTTCCGCCGCCCGGACGTGCCGCCGAAGGTGCACGTCTCCGCGCGGCTGGTCGACGACGAGTGGGAGATCCGCTGCCAGGACAACGGCATCGGGATCGAGCCGGAGTTCGCCGACAAGATCTTCGTGATCTTCCAGCGGCTGCACTCCAAGGACGCGTACCCGGGCACCGGCATCGGCCTGGCGATCGTCAAGAAGATCGTCGAGTACCACGGTGGCCGGGTCTGGGTGGACACCGACACCGCCGAGGGCACCGCGATCCGGTTCACCCTGCCGGCCCTGCCCGAGGACGTGGAGGCGGCGCGGGCGGCCGAGCAGCAGGCCGCCGAGGCCCCGGCCGACGAGGCGTCGGACGCCGTGGAGTCGGCCGCCGCCGTGGAGTCGGCCGCCGCCGTGGAGTCGGCCGCCGCCGTGGAGTCGGCCGCCGCCGTGGAGCCGGCCGTCGAGGGCGTGGCCGGGGTGGAGCCGCCCTGCCAGGGCGGGTCACGGGTGGAGAGGGCCGACGAGGCCTCGCAGAGCGACAGCACGGGTGGCGTTAAGGAGACGGTGACATGACCGCACCGGCGGACGGCAAGAGCCCGATCGAGGTCCTGCTGGTCGAGGACGACCCGGGTGACGTGTTGATGACCCAGGAGGCGTTCGAGGAGCACAAGCTGCGCAACCGGCTGACCGTCGTCTCCGACGGCGACGAGGCGCTGGCCTACCTGCGGCGGGAGGGTCAGTTCGCGGACGCCGTCGCGCCGGACCTGATCCTGCTCGACCTCAACCTGCCCCGCCGCGACGGCCGGGAGGTGCTGGAGGAGATCAAGCAGGACGAGAAGCTCTGCCGCATCCCGGTGGTGGTGCTGACCACGTCCCAGGCCGACGAGGACATCCTGCGCAGCTACCAGTTGCACGCGAACGCGTACGTCACCAAGCCGGTGGACTTCGAGCGGTTCATCTCGGTGGTCCGGCAGATCGACGAGTTCTTCGTCAGCGTGGTGAAGTTGCCGCCGCGTGGCTGACACCCTGCTGGACGACGTCGCGGAGCTGCTGCACCGGGCCGCGGCGGACGTAGTGCTGCCACTGTTCGGAAAGCTGGACGTCGCCGACGTCGCCGAGAAGGCACCCGGCGAGCTGGTCACCGTCGCCGACCAGCGGGCAGAGGAGCTGATCAGCGCCGGGCTGCGCAGGCTGCGCCCCGGCTCGCTGGTGGTCGGCGAGGAGGCCGCAGCCGAGGACCCGGGCCTGCTGGATCACCTGCGCGACGACGGGGACGTCTGGCTGGTCGACCCGATCGACGGCACCTCGAACTTCGCCGCCGGGAAGCGGCCGTTCGCCCTGATGGTGGCGCTGCTGACCGATGGGATGCCGGTCGCCTCGTGGGTGCTCGACCCGCTGGCGGAGACGCTGGCCGTCGCCCGGGCGGGCGAGGGGACCCTCGTGAACGGCGGCCCGGTGCGCACCGCCGAGGAGGTGCCGCCGCTCGGTAGCCTGCGCGGTACCGCGATGACCCGGTTCCTGCCGCCGGAGGCCCGGCGGCGCGCCGAGGCCGGCGGGGAACGAATCGGCGAGCTGCTGCCCGGCCAGCACTGCGCCGGCCGGGAATATCTCGACCTGCTCGTCGGCTCCCAGCAGTTCGTGCTCTTCTGGCGCACCCTGCCCTGGGACCACGCCCCGGGGGTGCTGCTGGTCCGCCAGGCAGGCGGGGTGGCCCGCCGGTTCGACGGCAGCGAGTACCACCCGGCCGAAGAGGGCCAGGGCCTGCTGGTCGCCGCGAACGATCAGGTCTGGGCCGAGGCCCTCGACGCCCTCGACCTGGCCTGACCGGCCCGCTTCGCGACGGGTCGGCGACCCTGCTGGCCTGCCCGACCGGGCGGCGATCCGGCCGGTCCGACCGACCCGCTTCGCGACGGGTCGGCAACCCTGCGTCAGCATCGACATTTGGTGATATCGCGGGCCTGGCAGCGGGCCGCCGGTCCGGTATCCTGACCGGCGGTCTCCGCCCAGCAGGCCGCCACCCGGCGCCGGTGGAGGACGCCGCCGCGCCGAGGACGACCGGGGCCGGCGGTCGAGGGAAGGGACGCTGCCCGTGCCCAGTACCAGCCTCATCCGGCGTCGCGGCACCGGGCCGCTGACCGTGCTGCCCGGCCGTCGCGGCCGGCGGCCGCTGACAGTGCTGCTGGTCGCCGTCGCGCTGCTGCTCGGCGTCGGCGCGGTGCCCGCCTCGGCCGAGCCGAACGAGGGCGGGACGAAGCAGCTACGCGAGGCGCTGGAGGCCGCCGCCAAGGGGCACATCGAGGCCAAGGCGAAGCTGGACAACTCCAAGCGCCGGCAGCAGTTGCTGACGGGCCAGCTCAAAATCGTCGAGACCCGGCTGGTGGAGCTGAACGCGCAGGTCAGCGAGGTGGCCGTGCAGTCGTACCGGCTGGGGCGGGTGAGCGCTCCGGCGCTGCTGCTGCAGAGCGCGTCGCCGGAGTCGTTCCTGCGCCGCGCCGCCGAGCTGGACGTGATGGCCCAGCGGGACAGCCGCCGGCTGCGCGACCTGGCCCAGGGCCGGGACGAGGCGACCCGCGCCAAGATCGGCATCGACACCGAGGTCCGCGAGCAGCTGAAGCAGCTCGCCGCGCTCGCGAAAAAGAAGCGGGAGGCCGAGAAGGCGCTGGCAACGGTCAGCTCCGGCAGCGGCGCCGGGTTCAGCGGCGGCTCCTCCTCGGCCAAGCCGGCCCCGCGCAACTCCGACGGGTCCTGGCCCTCGGAGTCCTGCTCGGTCAACGACCCGACCACCTCCGGCTGCATCACCCCGCGCACCCTGCACGCCATGCAACAGGCCAAGGCCGCCGGCTACAAGCGGTACGTCTCCTGCTTCCGCAGCGGCGGCGGCGGCGAGCACCCCAAGGGGCGGGCCTGCGACTTCTCCGCAGCCACCAGCGGCTTCAAGGACGAGACGGCCAGCGGCGGCGACAAGGCGTACGGCGACAGCCTGGCCAACTACTACAAGAACAACGCCAGCCGGCTCGGGGTGCTCTACGTGATCTGGTACCGGCAGATCTGGATGCCGAACACCGGGTGGCGGGCGTACAGCGGCAGCGGCAGCCCCGCCGCCGACCACACGAACCATGTTCATCTCTCGATGTACTGACCCGGACTGCCCGGTCCGCTGCGTACCATCGCGACGGTGAGCAGCTCATCCTCCGACGTCGCGGTGGAGCCGGCGCGGCCCGCGCCGCCCGCCGGCCGCGCCCTGCCCAACGGTCTCGCCGCGTTCCTGGTCTTCCTCTCCAGCGGCGCGGTGCTGGTGCTGGAGACCGTCTCGCTGCGCCTGGTCGGCCCGTACGTGGGGGTCACCCTCCAGGTCACCAGCTCCGTCATCGGCATCGCGCTGGCCGCGATCGCGTACGGGGCGTGGACCGGCGGCTGGCTGGCCGACCGGCGGGACCCGCGCACCCTGATCGCCCCGGCGCTGGTGCTCGCCGGCATCGCCACCGCGATCACCCTCCCGGTCGTCCGGTACGCCGGCGAGCTGCTGCGCGGCGGGGCGGCCAGCGCCGTCCTGCTGCTCACCGCGCTCGCCGTGTTCGTGCCGGCGGCGCTGCTCTCGGCGGTCACCCCGCTGGTGGTCAAGCTCCAGCTCGCCGACCTGCGGCGCACCGGTCAGGTGGTCGGCCGGCTCTCCGGCATCGGCACGCTCGGCGGCATCACGGCCACCCTGTCGACCGGGTTCGTGCTGGTGGCCGCGCTGCCCAGCACCGCGATCGTGCTCGCCCTGGCGGTGCTGCTCGGCGTAACCGGGCTGGGCCTGGGGGCGTACCTGCACCGGCGGGGGCGTGCCGGGCTGCCCGGTCCCGGCCGGGCGAAGGTCGCGGCGGCGGTGCTGGGGCTGGTCGGGGCGGGGCTGACCACGGTCGCCCCGAACCCGTGCGACGTGGAGACGGCGTACCACTGCGCGTCGGTGGAGACCGACCCGGATCGCCCGTCCGGGCGGACGCTGCTGCTCAACTCCGCCCAGCACTCGTACGTCGACCTGGCCGACCCGACCTACCTGAAGTACGCGTACACGCAGTGGATCGGCGCGGCGGCCGACGTGGCCGCGCCGGCCGGGCAGCGGCTGGACGCCCTGCACCTGGGCGGCGGTGGCTTCACCGTGCCGCGCTACCTGACCGCCACCCGGCCCGGCACCGGCAACCTGGTCTTCGAGATCGACGGCGAACTGGTCGAGCTGGACCGCGAGAAGCTCGGCGTGCGCGCCGGCCCCGACCTGCGCACCGAGATCGGCGACGCGCGGATGCTGGTCGGCCGGGAGGCCACCGACAGCCGCGACCTGGTGGTCGGCGACGCCTTCGGGCACCTCGTGGTGCCCTGGCACCTGGCCACCCGGGAGATGGCCGACGAGGTCAACCGGGTGCTGCGCCCGGGCGGGATCTACGTGCAGAACGTCATCGACTACCCGCCCGGCCGGTTCGTCCGCAGCGAGCTGGCCACCGTCGCCGCCGTGTTCCGGCACGTCGCCCTGGTCGCCCCGCCCGACGCGGTCGCCGGGCTGGTGGGGTCCAACTTCCTCATCGTCGCCTCCGACGCGCCGCTGCCGCTGGCCCCGTTGCAACAGCGGGTGTCCGGGCTGCCCGAGGTGGCGGGCGTGCTCTCCGGCGAGGTGCTGGACGCCTTCGTCGGCGACGCGCTGGTGCTCACGGACGACTACGCCCCGGTGGACCAACTGCTCGCGACCGCCTGATCGGGTGATTGGTCGACCGATTCTGACCGTCGAGGGTTAGGAATGCCCAGGTCGGGCAAAAGCTCCGACCATGGGTGGAGCGGTCCGTAACGGCGCACAGCTGCTCGGTGAGCGGTACCGGCTGATCGAGCAGCTCGGCGCGGGCGGCATGTCCGTCGTGTGGCGAGGGTACGACGAGGTGCTGGGGCGGCAGGTGGCGGTGAAGGTGCTCGCCTCCCGGCTGGCCAGTGACCGGGCGTTCCGGCACCGGATCCGGATCGAGGCGCAGGCCGCCGCGCGGCTCTGCCACCCCAACATCACGGGAGTGTACGACTACGGCGAGTCCGAGCAGGTCGGGCTGACCGTGCCGTACGTCGTCATGGAGCTGATCGACGGCGGCCCGCTGAGCGCCCGGCTCGGCCGCGCCGGGACGCTGCCCTGGCGGGAGGCGGTGACGATCGGCGCGGAGGTCTCCTCGGCGCTGGCCACCGCGCACGCCCGGGGCGTGGTGCATCGGGACGTGACCCCGGGCAACGTCATGCTCACCTCGACCGGGGTGAAGGTGGTCGACTTCGGCATCTCGGCGCTGACCGGGGAGAGCGAGAAGGGGCCGGACGGCACCCTGCTCGGCACCCCCGCGTACCTGGCGCCGGAGCGGCTGGACAACGGCCAGGTCTCCCCGGCCACCGACGTGTACGCCGTCGGCCTGCTGCTGTACCGGATGCTCACCGGCCGGCTGCCCTGGCAGGCGAGCACCACCACCCAGATGCTCCGCGCGCACATGTACGCCGAACCGGAGCCGATGCCGGCGGTGCCGGGGCTGCCCGACGAGGTGGCCGAGCTGGTGCGCCGCTGTCTGGCCAAGAGCCCCGCGGACCGCCCGGCCACCGCCGAGGTGGCCCGTACGCTCGCCGAGGCCGCCGGGATGCTGGCCGCGGTGCCGGTGTCGCCGGCCCCCGGGTCGGCCGGCGGGACGCAGCTCGACCCGGCCGTGCTGGCCAACGCCGGCACCACGATCCTGCCCTGGTCGACCGACACCGACGCGCTGCCGTTCTCCGGGCGTACCCGCAGCCGCCGGGCCGCCACCCGTCGGCGCAGGGTCGAGGCGGGGGTGGCGGCGGCGGGCCTGGTCGCGGTGACCGCGACGATGTGGGGGGTGACCTCCCGCAGCCCGGCCAGCGGCGGCGTGGACCAGCCCACCGAGGCCCGGATGGGGCTGACCGGGCCGCCCCCCTGCGCCGTCGACTACGCGCTGCGCAAGGACTCCGGCAAGGACTTCTCGGCCGAGCTGACCCTGACCAACAGCGGCGACCGCGAGCTGCGGGACTGGACGATGAGCTTCACCTTCCCCGGCCAGCAGACGGTGACGAAGGCCGACCCGGCCGTCCGGCAGCAGGGCCGCACCGTCGAGGTCCGGCCTGCCGCGACGCAGGCGGCGCTGGCCCCCGGCGCGGCCCGCAAGGTCGCCCTCGCCGGCCGGTACACGGGGACGAATCCGCTGCCGGTGGAGTTCCGCCTCGGCGATGCGGCCTGCCGGGTGCAGGTCTCCGGGGTGGCCGGGTCGGTGCCGGCCACCGCGCCGGCCACCAAGGCCCCGGCGAAGCCCACCAAGAAGAAGGCGACGGTCGCGAAGGCCGGCTCCGGGTCTTCGGGCACCTCGGGCGGGAGCGGCTCCGGCGGCGGGTCCAAGGCGAAGGCCGAGAAGCCCGCGAAGCCCGGCAAGGCCAAGGGGGCTGACAAGGGAAAAGGACAGTGACCGCGGGGAAGGGGGCCGGAAAGGGCAAGGTCAAGGGCACGTGACCGGTCAGGTCAGCGAGGCGAAGCGCTGCACCTGGGCGATGCTCCCCTCCACGACCAGCACGCTGCCTGCGGTGAGCACGGTGGCGGGGTCCGCGTACCGGAACCGCTCACCGGGCAGCTTCGCGCCGACCACCATCACCCCGTAGCGGTCCGCCGG
Organism: Micromonospora sp. NBC_01412; assembly: GCF_045040215.1. NCBI lineage: Bacteria > Bacillati > Actinomycetota > Actinomycetes > Micromonosporales > Micromonosporaceae > Micromonospora > Micromonospora sp. NBC_01412. Next base: position 2,375,971 of record NZ_CP109528.1, on the reverse strand, counting down.
GGCCAGCTCGCGCAGGGACCGCCCGACCAGCGTGTCCGGCACCCGGACCTTGGCGATGGCGAAGTCGTCGCCGAACTCGATGAAGTCCAGCATCTTGCTGACGATGAGGTGCGCCACCCGCTCACCGGTCTCCGCCTCCGGGAAGATCACATGATGGGCGCCGACCGAGGCGAGGATCTTGGCATGCTTGTCCGAGGTCGCCCGGGCCCAGATCTGCGGTACGCCCAGCTCGGTCAGCGCGAGGACGGTCAGCACGCTGGCCTCCACCGAGGCGCCGATCGCCACCACCACCCGCCGGAAGCCGGTCACCCCGAGCTGGCGCAGCGCCCCCTCCTCGGTGGCGTCCGCCTGCACCACCCGGTCCAGGTACTGGGACCACCTCTGCACCTGGCCGGCGCCGCGGTCGATGGCGAGCACATCGTGGTCGAGCTGGGTCAGCGACGTGGCCAGGTGGCAGCCGAACCGCCCGAGACCGATCACCGCGACACCTCTCTCGTCCCTGTTCCTAACCGACAATGGGTTGCTCCTCCGGGTAGCGGTACAGGCGCCGTCGGGTGTTCAACGCGATCGCGGACCCGAGGGTGAGCGGGCCGACCCGGCCGACATACATCAGCAGGGTCAGGACGAGCTGCCCCGGGTCGGCGACGGTCGATGAGACGCCCGTGGACAGGCCGGTGGTGCTGAACGCCGACGTTGTCTCCAGCAGCGCCCGGTGGTAGGGCAGTCCCTCGGTCAGGAGCAGCAGGACGACCGTGCCGCCGACCACGAGCGCGACGCTGAGCAGCGCCACGGTCAGCGCCTGCCGCAGGCTCGCCGTGGCCACCCGGCGGCGGCCCACCGTGACGTCCGGCTCGCCGCGCAGCTCGGCCCAGATGGCGAAGCCGAGCAGGAAGAACGTGGATACCTTGATCCCGCCGGCGGTGCTGGCGCTGCCGCCGCCGATGAACATCAGAGCGATCAGCAGCGGAACGCTCTCCTCGTCCAGCGCCGCGATGTCGAGGGTGGCGAACCCGCCGGTGCGGAGCACCGCGTCCTGGGTGAAGACGGCCAGCACCTTGCCGGGGATGTCGTACGTGCCGATGGTGCGCGGGTCGGACCATTCGGCGGCCAGCAGGCCGACGAAGCCGACCGCCAGCAGCGCCGCGCTGCCCCAGACGGTGAGCTTGGTGGCGATCGCCCAGTGGCTCGGGCGGCGCCACTCCCGGGTCGCCTCGAACAGCGCGGGGAAGCCCAGCCCGCCGACGATCGTGCCGAACGCGATCGGCAGGCAGATCCACGGGTCCCGGGCGAAACCGATCAGGCTGTCGGAGAAGAGCGCGAACCCGCCGTTGTTGAACCCCTGCACGGCGTGGAAGAGGCCGTACCAGAGCGCCCGGCCGGGCGGGTAGTCATAGCCGAGCCAGAACCGGCCGGCGAGGACGGCGGTCATCACCGCCTCGCAGGCGCCGACGGTGGCGGCGATGCGCAGCAGCAGCCGGCGTACGTCGCCGACGCCGAACTCCGCGGTCTCGGCCTGCACGAGCAGCCGGTTGCGCAGCCCGAGCTGCCGGGCGACCACCAGGATCACCAGGGTCGCGCCGGTCAGGATGCCGAGCCCGCCGACCTGGGTCAGCACGGTGATCATCACCAACCCGAACCCGTTCCAGTAGTCCGGGGTGTCGACCACGGTCAGGCCGGTGACGGAGACCGCCGAGGCGGAGGTGAAGAGCGCAGTGGTGAACGGGGTGTGCCGGTGCTCGCTGGTCGCGGCCGGCAGCATCAGCAGGACGGTGCCGAGCATGATCATCGCCAGGAACCCGAACGGCACCAGCCGGACGGGATGACGGAAAAACCGGCGCACCAGCCAATCTTCCGTTCCGCGCCGGCCGCCGGTGCCGAAACGGCCACCTGCCGGCCGATCACGCCAGTGGGTGCGTCACGACAGTGGGTTCGGCGGGTACGGACGGCGCGGGCAGGCGCGGCGCCGGTCGCCACCGCCGCCTGTGGAGCTGATGTCGTAAATGAATCGGGCGTGCTTCGCCACCGTCCGGACATCATCAGCGTTGGTCAGTAAAGAGAACGCCTTCCACCAGGAGGAGAGACATGAGCCGGCGGGATCGGCCGATCCGGTCGCCCAGCGCTGGCCGGGACCGGCCGACACGATCGCCGAACGCCGGCTGGTACCGGCCGGAGGTGACCCGACCGTTGACCGCCGGGCAGGTCCGGGACCGGCGGTTCGCCACGGTGCGGCGCGGCCTGGACCCGGTGGAGGTGCACGCATTCCTCGCCCAGGTGGCCGGGGAATTGGCCGCAGCTCACCGCGAGTTGGCCCGTACGGCCGAGGAGAACGTCCGGATCAAGCGGGCGCTGCGCAGTTGGCACTCGCGCTTCGCGCCGCCGGCCGGTTCCGGCCCGCGTCGGGACGGTGGCCGGTGGTGAGCCGTGAGCGGTTCGTGGTGCACCTGCCGGTGCTCGCCACCGACCTCGACGCCGCCCGCGCGATCACCCGGGCGCTCGCCTTCCTGGCCGACGTGGACCGGGCGGAGACGACGGTGTCGGAGGAGGACGCCCAGCACGTACGCCACCGGGTCTTCTGCGACCGGCTGCTCGACGGCCGCCGGCGCTGCCCGCTGCGGGCCCACCACGACGGCGAGTGCCGCCCGCCTAGCGCCGCCGGACGGTGACCCCCGGGCGGGCCGGGCGCCGCCGGGCGCCGCCGGGCGCCGCCCGCGCCGGTGATCAAGAACTTTGCGTCAGGTTCGGCCCGGATCGTGACCGAAACCTCTTGATCAACGCGACGGGGCGGGGCGGGGCGGGGCGGGGGGAGGCAGAGGGGGTGGGGCGGGGTGGCGCTGGTAGACATGTCGGATGGGTCAGGATCGGGCGGCGGTACGGGAACGGGCCGAGGCGGTGCTGCGCCGGCTGGCCGGGGAGCACGCCCGGCTGCGGGAAGATCAGTGGCGGGCCATCGAGGCGCTGGTCGTCGACCGGCGCCGGGTGCTCTGCGTGCAGCGCACCGGGTGGGGGAAGTCGGCGGTCTACTTCGTGGCGACCGCGCTGCTGCGGGAGCACGGTGAGCACGGGCCGACGGTGATCGTGTCGCCGCTGCTGGCGCTCATGCGCAACCAGGTGGAGGCGGCAGCCCGCGCCGGCATCCGGGCCCGCACCATCAACTCGGCGAACCTGGACGAGTGGGACCAGATCACCGCCGAGATCCACGACGGCACGGTCGACGTCCTGCTGATCAGCCCCGAGCGGCTCAACAACCCGGACTTCCGGGACACCGTGCTGCCGAGGCTGGCCGCCACCACCGGCCTGTTGGTGGTCGACGAGGCGCACTGCGTCTCCGACTGGGGGCACGACTTCCGCCCCGACTACCGGCGGCTGCGTACGTTCCTCGGCAACCTGCCCGAGCACACGCCCGTGCTCGCCACCACGGCCACCGCCAACGCCCGGGTCACCGCCGACGTCGCCGAGCAGCTCGGCACCGAGCTGACCACTTCGGCCGCCGAACGCCCGGACGTGCTGGTGCTGCGCGGCACCCTGGACCGGGAGTCGCTGCGGCTGGGCGTGCTGGACCTGCCCAGCCCGGCGCACCGGATCGGCTGGCTCGCCGACCACCTGGACCGGCTCCCCGGGTCGGGGATCATCTACACGCTGACCGTGGCGGCGGCCGGCGAGACGGCGGAGTTCCTCCGCTCGCGGGGATACCCGGTGGCCTCGTACACGGGGCAGACCGAGGACGCCGACCGGCGGGCCGCCGAGCAGGACCTGCTGGACAACAAGATCAAGGCGCTCGTCGCCACGAGCGCGCTGGGCATGGGCTTCGACAAGCCCGACCTCGGCTTCGTGGTGCACCTCGGCGCCCCGCCGTCGCCGATCGCCTACTACCAGCAGGTCGGCCGCGCCGGCCGAGCCGTCGAGCACGCCGAGGTGCTGCTGCTGCCCGGCGCCGAGGACGCCGCCATCTGGCGGTACTTCGCCTCGCTCGCGTTCCCGCCGGAGGAGCAGGTCCGGGCCGTGCTGGCAGCCCTGCACACCGACCGCCCGTTGTCCACGCAGGCCCTGGAGCCGGTCGTCGACCTGCGTCGGGCCCGGCTGGAGCTGATGCTCAAGGTGCTCGACGTGGACGGCGCGGTGCGCCGGGTGCGCGGCGGCTGGCTCGCCACCGGGGAGCCCTGGGCCTACGACGAGGCCCGGTTGCGTCGCGTCGCCCAGGCCCGCACCGCCGAGCAGCAGGCCATGCGCGAGTACGCGACCACACCCGGCTGCCGGATGCGGTACCTGCGCGAGTGCCTGGACGACGTCGGGGCGGGCGACTGCGGCCGGTGCGACCGGTGCGCGGGGCCGCTGTTCACGCCCGAGGTGTCCGGGCCGGCGCAGGGCGCCGCGCAGGCGTACCTCGGGCGGCCCGGGGTGGAGATCCCGCCGAAGAAGCTTTGGCCGACCGGGCTGGACGCGGTGGGCGTACCGCTGAAGGGCCGGATCTCCCCGGCGGAGCAGGCGCTGCCGGGGCGGGCCGTGGGGCGACTGTCCGACCTGGGCTGGGGCGGTCGGCTGCGCGAGCTGGTCGGCCCCGGCGCGGCGGACGGGCCGGTCCCCGACGACGTGGCCGGCGCGGTGGTCGAGATCCTGAAGGCGTGGGCGCACGGCGACGACCCGTGGCCGCGCCGCCCGGTCGGCGTGGTCGCGGTCGGCTCCCGGCGGCGGTCCGTGCTGGTCGGCTCGCTCGCCGAGCGGATCGCCGCGGTGGGCCGGCTGCCGCTGCTCGGCCAGGTGGTCCCCGCCGGGCCCGCCGGCCCGGACGGGCCGCGCGGCAACAGCGCCCAGCGGGTACGCGCCCTGCACGACGCCTTCGCCGTGCCGGACGAGTTGGCCGGCGTACTCGCCGGGCTGGACGGCCCGGTGCTGCTCGTCGACGACCTGGTGGATACGGGCTGGACCCTGACCATGGTGACCCGGCTGCTGCGCCGGGCCGGCGCGCCCGACGTGCTCCCGCTCGCCCTGGCCGTCGCCGGCTGACGGCCGCTCGACCCCTGGCCGCCGCCGGCCGGCGCTGCTCGGTTCCTGGCCGGCACCGGCTGACGGCTGCTCGGTTCCTGGCCGTCGCCGGCCGGCGGCCCTCGGGCGGGGATGTGGCGGAGGCGGCTGGGTTCCCGTGTCGGGAGGTGGCCAGGGCGGCGACCCGGATGCGGTCGGGACGGAAAGTTCCCAGGCAGGGCGGATTGCGACCGGTGCCACGCTGCGGGGTTGTTGGCCGGCCGGTGGGGAACCCGGCGGTACCGTGGGCCCCATGACCGACCAGCGACCCGGCCCGGCTGAGGTGCCCGCGTCGCCGTCCTCCCCGCCCGGGGGCGGCGTGCCGGAGGCTGCCGGGGTGCTGGTGGACCGGGGCACACTGCGGCTCGCGCTGGTGGTGGGCGGGCTGATCCTCGCGGTGCTGCTCGGCTTCGGCCTCGGGCGGCTCAACCCGGCGCCCGCCGACGCGACCGGGCGGACCTCGGCCGCCGCCACGGACCACACCGACGCGCCCGGCACCGGGGCACACGAGCACGGCACCGGCACCGGCACCGACATCGACGGAGCGACCGAGGTCGGCGGCCTCGCGGTCGGCTCCGGTGGCTGGACCCTGACGCCGCTGTCCACCGGCCTCGCCGCCGGGCGGCCGGGCGAGTTCCGGTTCCAGGTCCGGGACGTCCAGGGCCGGCCGGCGGCCCGGTTCGCGGTCGTGCACGACAAGCCGATGCACCTGATCGTGGTACGCCGGGACCTCAGCGGCTACCAGCACCTGCACCCGACGATGGGCGCCGACGGCACCTGGTCGGTCCCGCTGACCCTGCCGCAGGCCGGGACGTGGCGGGCGTACGCGGACTTCACTCTCGTCACCGCCGCCGGTGGGCAGAGCGCCCGCACCCTCGGCGTCGACATCGCCGTCCCCGGCGACCAGACGCCCCGGCCGCTGCCGGAGCCGACCCGCACCGCCACCGTGGACGGGTTCACGGTGAGCTGGTCCGGCGAGCCCCGGATCGGCGCGACCCAGCCGCTCCGGTTCGCGGTCCGCGCCGGTGACGCCACCCCGACGCTGGAGCGCTACCTGGGCGCGTACGGGCATCTGGTGGCCCTGCGCGAGGGGGACCTGGGCTACCTGCACGTGCACCCGGAGCCGGGGCCGGCCGCGGACGGGGTCACCTTCCAGCTGGCCGTGCCGGGGCCGGGGCGTTACCGCCTGTACTTCGACTTCCAGGTGGCCGGCGAGGTGCGGACGGCCGAGTTCACCCTCACGGCGCCCTGACCGTCGGCGTCACCCCGGCAGCCGGCACGACCGACTGGCCGCCTTCGCGGTGCCGATCAGCCGGCACGACCGACTGGCCGCCTTCGCGGTGCCGATCAGCCGGCGCGGCGGACGGGGCGGCGGGCCAGGTATCGCAGCAGGTCGCGGATGTGGTGCTTCTCCTCGGCCGGCACGGCCGGGTCGGCAAGCCGCTGGAGGATGACCCGCACGTCGGCCTCGACCGGCCCCTCGTCGCCGCGCCGGCGTGGGGCGGGGCCCGCGTCGGGCAGGCCGAGGGCCCGGAAGGCCGCCGTCACGGGCAGGTCGAGGGCCGCACAGAAGCCGCGTACCTTCGCCAGCTCGGGATAGTCGTGCCAGTCGCCGGCCAGCCAGCGGAAGACGGTGGAACGGCCGACCCCGGTGTGCCCCGCGAGGTCGCTGACGGTCCAGCCGCGCTCTTCCCGAGCGTCGTCGATGGCCCGCCGCACGAATCGTGCGAAGGCCATCTGCGGCGAAACCTCTGACGCGGCCATCGCTGCGGGGTCTTCCTTCCCGGCTGGAGCACCGGACGGTGCCCTTCGAGCGTAGTACTCCCGATGAGGGAAGCAAGCCATCGCCCGCCCCTTGATCGTCGTCCGCACCGCCACCCCCGGATGACCTGCGAAGATCGCTCACGTTTTCTTGGTGGACGTGCCAGGGCCGGTTCTCGGCGGTCGGGATCGTGCCTGTCGGTGCTTGCCGGACGTCAACTAAGCTCGATGCTCGTCCACCTACCGGCCGCGGTCGCCCGTCCCCCATCGGCCGCGTCGATGAGGAGCAGCATGGCCGATCCGAGCCGTCCCCCGCCGTACCGTCCGGGCACGGTCAGCCTCTTCTTCGTGGCCAAGGCGGGCGTCTTCGCCGCGGGCTTCTGGATCTGGCTCCTGGTCCTCGTGCTCGGCACCGGCCAGGCCGACGGAGCCCACGTCCTGGCCGCCGCAGGCGCGGTCACCACGACGCTCGTCGGCGTGGTGCTCGGGGCCCGGATGGCCCTGCAACGCAACGCGGCCGTGCGGCACGCCGAACTCAAGCGGCTGCTGGTCGACATCTCCTGGAACGCGTTCGCCGCCGCCGGCAACGCCGAGACCCCGGGCAAGGTGGTGCCCTTCCCGACGGTGTCGGCCGACGGCGAGCGCTTCGGTCGAGGAACGGGCGACCGGGTGTCGGCGTTCGACCGCAGCTCCACCAACGAACGGGCGTCGGACCGGGACCGGGGCGGCAACGGCGAACGTCACCGCTGACGGGCCGTCGGCGCCCCGGCGGGGTCAGCCCTCCCGGGTGGCGAGCAGCGTCTCCAGGCGCGGGGTGACCTGCCACTGGTCGAGCAGGGCTCGGTACTCCGCCCGCTGCTCGGGGCCGGGCGCGGTGCCGACCCGGCGGGCCCGGATCAACAGGTTGCGGGGGGTGTGTCGGGAGTCGACGAACTCCACCACCTCGGTCCGGTACCCGTGCAGCCGCAACAACGCGGCCCGCAGCGAGTCGGTCAGCACGTCCGCGAAGCGCTCGCGCAGGATTCCCTGCCGGGTCAGCAGCTCGTACGGGGGCGGGGCCGGCCGGGCGCGTAGCTGGGCGGCGAGGTCGTGGTGGCAGCACGGCGCGGCGAGCACCCACCGGGCGTCCCACCGCACGGCGCGGGCCAGCGCCTCGTCGGTGGCGGTGTCGCAGGCGTGCAGCGCCAGCACCAGGTCGGGCGCGGGCTCGACGGCGGCGTCGGCGATCGTGCCGGCCACGAAGCTCACCCGGTCGGCCCAGCCCAGCCGTTCGGCCAGCTCGGTGTTGCGCCGCCGCTGGTCCTCCCGCACGTCGACGCCGACCAGCCGCACGTCCAGCCCCCGCTGGGAGAGGTAGCGGTACGCGGCGAAGGTCAGGTACGCGTTGCCGCACCCCAGGTCGACCACCCGCAGCGGGCCCGTGAGGTCGTCCGGCAGGGTGGCGGCCAGCGCCCGCAGGAACGCGTCCACCTGTCGACGCTTCGCCGCCGAGCCGCCGATCTCGGCGAAGATCTCGTCGCCCGGGTCGAGCAGCCACTCCTTGGCCCGGTCATGGCCGCCCGGCTCCGGCGCGGGACGCGCGGCGGCGACCCGGTGCACCTGCGCCTCACCGGACTTGGTCACCCGGAGCTGGAGCGTCACGTCGGCGGTCTCCACGTGCCAGTTGCCGAACGGCTCGGCCAGCAGGGCGTCCACCGCCGCGCCGGCCTCCGTGCCGGGCGCGACATTGCGGGTGTACGGGCGGGCCCCGTCGGAGGTGGCGATCTGCAACCGGGGGCCGGCCTTGAGGGCGACCGGGCGCAGCTCGGCGCGGACCATCGAGGGGCGGTGCCCGCGACGGCGGCCGGCGGCGACCGCCCGGGTCAGCGCGGGGTCGAGCAGCAGCGCCCGGACCTCGGTCAGGGCGGCGTCCAGCGGTTCGGGCATCTTCCCATCTTCCTCGTCGCCCGAGCGGTCCTGTCGGGCGGCCGGTCCTGTCGGGCGGCCGGTCCCGTCGAAGGGCGGGCGGGCCGGCCGGAACGGGACATCCCCCGCGCCGGGCGGGCCGGGGCGGGGGATGTCGACGTCTGGGACGTGGGTCAGTCGGCGGTCGCCTCGGCGGGCGTACCCGCGCCGGAGCCACCCCGACGGCGCCGTCGGCGGCGCGGCTTGCCCGGCTCCCCGTCGGCGGCTGCTGCGGCTGCGGCCGGCTCGGTGCCGGTCGGCTCGGCACCGGTCGGCTCGGCGGAAATCACCGCGGTCGGCTCGCCGGCCACCACCTCGCCGACCCGGCGGCGACGCCGGCGGCGCGCGGTCCGGGCACCCTCCTCGGCGGCCTGGTCGACCGGGACCTCGGCGGCGTCCGGCACGGCGGCCGGGCCGGAGCGGCCCTGGCGGCGCTCGCCACGACCGCGACCCTCGTCGCGCCCGCGTGCCTCGTCGCGACCGCGACCCTCGCCGCGTCGGGGCCCTCGGCCGCCAGCGGCGCTCTCACCGCGCCGGGGCCGGCCGCCGAGGTCCTCCTCGACCTCGGCCGACAGCCCGGCCCGGGTCCGCTCCGCCGTCGGCAGGGTGCCGGTGACGTCGGGGGAGATGTCCAGGTCGGTGTAGAGGTGCGGCGAGGTGTGGTACGTCTCCGGCGGCTCCGGCATGTCCAGCCCGAGCGTCTTGTCGATGATCCGCCAGCGGGGCATGTCGTCCCAGTCGACGAAGGTCACCGCGACGCCGGTGGCGCCGGCCCGTCCGGTACGACCGATCCGGTGGGTGTAGGTGTCCTGGTCTTCGGGGCAGTCGTAGTTGATGACGTGGGTGACGCCGCTGACGTCCAGCCCTCGGGCGGCCACGTCGGTCGCGACCAGGATGTCGATCTTGCCGGCCCGGAACGCGCGCAGCGCCCGCTCCCGGGCACCCTGACCCAGGTCGCCGTGCACGGCGGCCACGGCGAAGCCGCGGAAGTCGAGGTCCTCGGCGACCCGGTCGGCGGCCCGCTTGGTGCGGGTGAAGATCATGGTGAGGCTGCGCCCCTCCGCCTGGAGGATCCGGGCGACGATCTCGACCTTGTTCATCGAGTGGGTGCGGTAGACCAGCTGCTCGGTCTGCGGCGACGGCCCGGTCTCGGCGGTGTGCCCGGCGTGGATCGTCATCGGGCGGCGCAGGAAGCGCCGGGACAGGGTGACGATCGGGTCCGGCATGGTGGCCGAGAAGAGCATCGTCTGCCGGTCCTCCGGCAGCATCGCGAGGATCTTCTCGACATCGTCGAGGAAGCCCAGGTCGAGCATGCGGTCGGCCTCGTCGAGGACCAGCGCGCGCACCCGGTCGAGCCGCAGGTGCTTCTGCTTCTGCAGGTCCATCAGGCGGCCGGGGGTGCCGACCAGGATCTCCACGCCCTTGCGCAGGGCGTCGATCTGCGGCTCGTACGCCACCCCGCCGTAGATCGGCAGCACCCGGACGCCCCGGGTCCGGCCGGCGGCGGCGAGGTCCTTTGCGACCTGGATGCCCAGCTCGCGGGTGGGAACGACGACCAGCGCCTGCGGCACGCCGTCGCTGCCCTCGGCGGGGGCGAAGACCCGCTCCAGCAGCGGCACGCCGAAGCCGAGGGTCTTGCCGGTGCCCGTCGGTGCCTGGCCGATCATGTCGGTGCCACGCAGCGCGATCGGGATCGCGTACTCCTGGATGGCGAAGGCGCGGGTGATGCCGGCCGCGGCCAGCGCCTCGACGGTCTCCGGCCGGGCGCCGAGCTCGGCGAACGTGGGGGCCTCCGGGCGGACCGGGGCGGTCGGGGCCAGCTCGTGGCCGCCTGTGAGATCGAGAATCTGCTCGCTCATATGGATTTGGGGGTGCCCTCTCGTGGTGCGCCCCTCATGTCCTCAGGGCGCGGTCGGTAGTTGCGCGGGCCACACGGTCGGGGGCGGAATCGCCGAGCCGGACCGGGCCGCACGCGCGCCGATGGGCAGTACTTCGGGTCGACCGGACCTCGGTCAGATCGGGTGCGCCCAGCGGCAACTGCCCAATACTACCTGAGCCGCCACTGTGTCGTCCCTGCTCAGGGGTGTGGCCCGACATTCGGGGGTGCCAAGTGTGACTTGGGACACAGATCGTCGTTCGCCCGTCCGGTCAGCCGGGGCGATTTCGGGCGTCACGCAGCTCCGGAAGGGGCGGTAGCGAGCCGAAGGACTGGCTGGAGGCGGTGACCGAGGCGTACGTGGGCAACCCGGTCAGCGACGACCTCTTCCGGGGGGCGCTGCCACCACCGGACCGCACGACGGCGTCCGTGGCGGGCGGTGCACGGTGCCGCACCCCGCCACGGACGCCGGACGGATCAGCGGACGGTGAAGCCGACCGACCGCGGCGACGCCTCGGCGATCTCGACGTAGGCCACCTTGCCGATCGGCACGATGACCCGCCGGCCCTTCTCGTCGGTCAGGGAGAGCGTCCCCTCGCTCTTGGCCATGGCGTCGGTCACGATCTGCTCGATCTCGGCCGGCGACTGCGCGCTCTCCAGAACCAGCTCGCGCGGCGCGTACTGCACGCCGATCTTGACCTCCACGGTGCCTCCTCAACTGGGGCGAAAAAGCCGCCGTGGGAAGGCTATCCGATCTCGCAGCCGGATGTTCAGGCTGACTCACCCTGCAGCGGGAAGCTGGCGATGCCCCGCCAGGAAAGCGCGGCCACGAGCGCCTCGGCCTCAGCCTTGGGCACCTGCCGGCCATCGGCGAGCCAGAACTGCGCCGCCGTCTCCGCCGCGCCGACCAGCCCCGAGGCGAGCAGTTCGGCGTGCGCTCGACTGACGCCGGTGTCGGAGATGATCGTGTCGGTTATCGCCGCGATGCAACCCTGTTCCACCCGTTCCACCCGTTGCCGCACGGCCGGGTCGTTGCGCAGGTCGGACTCGAAGACCAGACGGAACGCCTCGCTCTCGTGGTCGACGAAGTCGAAGTAGGCCCGCACCGACGCGCTGACCCGCTCCTTGTTGTCGTTGGTGCCACGCATGGCGTCGTGCACCTTGGCCACGATCGCGTCGCAGTGTGTGTCCAGCAGCGCCAGGTAGAGGTCCATCTTGCCTGGGAAGTGCTGGTAGAGCACCGGCTTCGAGACCCCCGCCCGCTCGGCGATGTCGTCCATCGCGGCGGCGTGGTAACCCTGCGCGACGAACACCTCCTGCGCCGCCGCGAGCAGCTGCTTGCGCCGAGCCGAGCGGGGCAGGCGCGTGGGCCGGCCGGTGGTCTGGGCGTCGTTCCCCACAGCCGTCATGGGAACCTCCGAAACTGTTCGTACGAGCTGGCACTTATCGCCCGAACCGGTCGGGGCTCGTGAACCCCTCGCGGAATTGGCCCGCTGCTGTAACTTATCGCCACTGTCACCACACGGTAGCCTCAGCGGGGGCGACCAAGGAGCGCGCGGTGACTGAAACAGGGCAACCCGGTGCCGCCACCCCGGGAGAGCACGGCGACGGGACGGGTCAGCAGGATGACCTGGCCCGTTCCGCCAGCGGATGGGCGCCCCCGGTGGCCGGTTGGTCCACCGGCGGCGACGGGTCGCGGGAGTCGTCGATCCCTTGGCGCCGGTCCGAGCCCGTCTCCGGCTGGGGTGCCTCGTCACCGCGTTACGGCGATCTTCCGGCACCGCTGCCCGGCCTGCCCCCCGAGCCCGGGCCGCCGGCCCGGGTCAACGGCCACCCCCCGCACGTCAACGGGGTGACCCACGCCGGGGAGGAGCCGCCGGTGGGCCGCCAGGCGCCGGTCAGCGCGCCGCCCCTGGGAGGGGAGCCCGGCCGGGACGGCGACGGCGGGCGGTTGGCCGTCCCCGCGCAGCGTCCCGCCCCGGCGCTGGAACGGTCGGCCGGCCCGCAGCACGAGGGTGAGGCGGACGCCGCAGCTCGGCACGCCTCCGAGGAGGCTCCGGCGGCCCGCGCCGGCCGCTGGTCGGACGGGAGCGTCCCGTCGTCCGCGCCGCCCGCCGTGCAGGTGCCGCCGCCCGGCACGGCCGCCTCCGGCTTCGAGGTGCCATCCGGGCTGCACGCCCCCATCCCCGACCGCTCCGTCCCCGAGCCGAGCGCGTCCGTCGGAGCGCCGTCCGACTGGGCCGACCGTCCGTCCGACTGGGCCGACCGCTTCCCGCCCGACGTCGACCCGCAGGCAGACCCACGTGGCTACCCACAGGCAGACCCGTCCGGCGCCGACCGGGTGACCCGCACGTCCGGGGCGGCGCAGAGCGGTCGTCCGGCGGCCGAGCAGGGGCCCGGGCCCGCCGCCGATCCGCCCGGCGGGGGCGGCCCGCCCGCCACCGACCACCCCGCCCGGTCGCCCGCCACCGACCGTGCCGGCTATCTGCCGACCGCCGCCGACCGTCCGGGTGCCGGCGACCGCCGAGTCCCGGACGATCGCCTGGGTGTCGACGATCACCCGACTCAGGACGACCACCCGGGTGTCGACGACCGCCGAGCCGCGTGGGAGCGAGCCGCCGAGCGCGCGACGACCCCCGAGCCGGGTTTCGCCGGCCCCGACTGGAACCGGCCGAGCTGGGGCGGCAGCTGGGCGCCGCCGTGGTCCCGCGAACAGGGCGGTGGCCCCGGTCGCCGGTCCCGCGAGGAGGAGGATCCGGCCGCCCGCCGCACCAGTGCGGAGGAGGACGCCGCCGGTCGTCGGTCCCGTGGGGACGAGGAGGACGCGGCCGCCCGCCGGTCCCGCGAGGAGGAGAGCCAACCGCCCGGTCGCCGGTCCCGTGAGGACCGGGCCGTCGACTGGGCCCCGGACCCGAGCCGTGGTTACCAGCCCGAGCCGGGCCGTCCCCACACCACGGAGCCGGGCCGTCCCCACACCACGGAGCCGGGCCGTCCCTACGCGGCCGAGTCCGGTCGTCCCTACGCGGCCGAGTCGGCCCGGCCGTACGAGCCGGCGCGGGCCGAACCCGCCCGGCCCTACCAGCCGTCGCGTCCCGAGGCCGGCCCGTCGTACGAGTTCCCCCGGCCTGAGCCGCATCCCGGGTACGAGCCGGCTGCCCGGCCGGCACCTGACCAGGTCGAGCGCCCCGCCTGGGCCGGGGGGCGTCCCACCTCCGCCCCACCCGCCCAACCCGCCCCGCCCGGGCCGTCCGGGGCGCCTGTCCCACCGGCGCCGTCCGCCCCACCCGGGCAGTCCGCGTCCGGTCACGACGCTGCGGCCACCGCGGCCGTCGATTCCGCCGAGTTGCGCGCAGCCAGGCCGTTCCGGCTACGTCCCGTCCTCGATGACACCATGCCCGCCGAGGTCGCCGGCCAACCGCCGGTCCCCGGCCAACCGCCGGCCCCCACCAGCGCCGGTCCCGCCGCCGTGCCCGCCACGAGCGCGATCGGACGGCTCATCCGGACCCCACCCGCGCCCGTCCCGACGAGCGCATCCCCGTACGCGGCCCGCCGATCCGCACCCGACCCGGGATCCCCGGCCAACCCGGTCGACGATGACCGGCAGCCGGACCGCACCTCGGCGGTGTTGCCGCAGCGCGTCCCCGCCGAGCCGGACGTGCCCGTCGTGCCGGAGCTGCCAGCCGTGGAGCCACCCGCCGAAACCCCGGAACTCGCCCGCATCGCCACCCATCTACGCAGGGACGACGAGCCCGCGCCGCCGCAGGAACGGCCCGAGGGGTTCGACGTCAACGCGATTCTCGACGCCGTCCGGGGGGTCGCCGGGGTGCGGGACGCTGCGCTGCGCCGTACCCCGGCCGGGGCGCACAGCCTCCGCCTCGACCTCGCCGACGGCGCGGACCCGGCCGAGGTGAGCCGGCACGTCGCCCGCCTGCTCCAGGAGCGGATGGGGTTGGCCGCCGCGCCGCAGAACGTCCCCGGGATCCCCAACACCCCGCCGCCCCCGCCGGTGCGGCGCCGCTCGGCGGACCCGCTGCCCGACGCCCGGGTCCCCGACGCCCGGGGCCCCGGGCCGCGAGTGACCGAGGGCCGCGCGCCGGCCGAGGCCCCGCCGTACCGGGTCGACCGCCGACCCGAGCCGGCGGGTGAGCCGCCGCGCCGACGCCGTCAGCCGACCGGGCATCGTGGCCGGGCCGTCGTGGAGGAGCCGGGCCAGGTGGCGACGGCCGGCGCCGCGACCGGTAGCCCGGCGACGCTCGGCGCCTCGTACTCGGGCGGGCAGATGACCACGACGGAGACCGCGCCGTCGCGACCGCTGGACACCGGTGGCGTGCCGGGCCCCAGGGTGGTGATCGACCACGTCCAGGTCAGCACGTTCGGCCTCGACGCCACCGTCGAGGTCCGGCTCTTCGCCGGCGCGGAGAGCGCGGCGGGGCACGCCACCGGGCCCGCCGTGGACGGCTACGTGTTGCGGCTCTGCGCGGTCGCCGCCGCGGCGGCGGTCGACACGCTGCTGCGCGGCGAGGAGCAGGACACCGATCAGGGGCGGTGTTTCGTCGAGCACGCGGCGGTGGTGCCGTTCGGCAACTGCGAGGTGGCCACGGTCGTGGTGCTGCTGGTCTGCGACGGCTGGGTCGAGCAGCTCGCCGGGTCGGCGCTGGTCGCCGGCGATCCGCGGCAGGCCGTGGTCCGGGCGACCCTGGCGGCGGTCAACCGGCGGCTCGAGGCGCTGCTGGCCTGACCGGTCGCGCGGCTGCTGGCCTGACCGGTCGCGCGGCTGCCGGCCGGGCTCGACCCAGGTGCGGCGGCGCGAAGGTTGGGGCGCGGCACACACCCCGGGCCCGCTGCCGCCCGGTGCCGGGCCGGGCAGAATTGAGCCATGAAACGTGCCACCCTCGGGCCGGACCACCTCCTACCCGGGCACGAGGACCCGCCGCCGTGGCCAGGCCGGGAGGTACGCCTCGACGGCTCGGTCACCTACGTTCGGGACACCCCGGCCACCGCCCCTGGCGCGGAGCCGGCCCTCTACGTGCACGGCCTCGGCGGTTCGTCGCAGAACTGGACCGACCTGGCCGGGCTCCTCGCCGACCGCCTTGACGGCCAGGCCGTCGACCTGCCCGGGTTCGGGCTCAGCGAGCCGGGGCGCCGGTACACGATCCCCGCCTTCGCCGACCGGCTGGTCCGCCTGATCGAGCACGCCGGCCGGGGGCCGGTGCACCTGCTCGGCAACTCGCTGGGCGGGGCGATCTCGGTGCGGGTCGCGGCGCTGCGCCCCGATCTGGTGCGCACGCTGACGCTGGTCTCCCCGGCGCTGCCCTTCCTCGACTTCCGCCGGTCGTTGCAGGGGCGGATGCTGCCGGTGCTGGCCCTCCCCCGGGGGGAACGCCTCGTCGGCTGGCAGTTGGCCCGGGTGGCCCCCGAGGTGATGGAGCAGCAGATGATGGAGTCCTCCGTGGCCGACCTGACCCGGATCAGCGAGCAGCGTCGGCGGGAGGCGCTGGAGGAGATCCGGGCGCGCTACCACGCCGAGCACCACGCCGCCGCGTACGTGCGCACCTTCCGGGGACTGGTGTCCAGCTTCCTGCGCTCGTACCTGCGAGGGGCGGAGTCGCTGTGGCGGATGGCCGCGGCGGTGCCCACGCCGACGCTGGTGATCGGCGGCTCCCAGGACCGGCTGGTCGACGTGCGGGTGGCACCGCAGGCCGCCCGGGTGATCCCGGACAGCCGGCTGCTGATGCTCGACGGGGTGGGGCACGTGGCCCAGATGGAGGTGCCCCGCACGGTGGCCCGGGCGGTGCTCGGGCTCCTCGCCGAAACGGAGGACGCCGGGGCCCGCCGCGACATGGCAGGCTGACCGGGATGCCCCGATTCCTCTCCCGCCGCGCTCCTCGTACGAGCCTCCCGGCGGCTCCCCTCGCGCGCCCCGCCGGTCGCCGGTGGCGGACGGTCCTTTCGCTGGTCGCGCTCGCCGTGTGCGTGCTGGCCGGGCTGGTCGGGCAGCCGTCGGCCGGCCAGGTGCAGCGGTCGGCGGCCGGGGTGGCGGGGGCGGCCATGGACCAGTCCGCGCAGCCCTCGACGACCGCCCCGGCCGGCCCCTCCGCCCCGACCGATCCCTCAGGCCCGGCCGGCGCGTTCGGCCTGTTCGGCCCGGCCGTCGCGTCTTCCGGGCCGGTGTCCCCCCACCCGACCGCGCCGGCCTCCGGCGGTTCGGCGTCGCCGGTGCTGCGGCTGCCCGGCCCGGTGCCGTCGGCCGGCCGGGGCGGGTTCCGGTACGACGACCGGGCCGGCGAGGTGCTCGGCACGTCCGGCCGGCTGCGCCGCTACCGGGTGGCGGTGGAGCCGGAGACGGGCGAGGACGCGTCGGCGTTCGGCACGGCGGTGCAGGAGGCGCTGGCCGGGCCGGGGAGCTGGGTGGACGGCGGCCGGCTGCGGTTGCAGCGGGTGCCGGGCGGGGCCCCGCACGACTTCACGGTCCACCTGGCCACGGCGCGCACCGCGGGCCGGATGTGCGCGGCCGGCGGCGTCGACATCCGGGTGGGCGGCCGGCCGTACACCTCCTGCCGGGCGCCGGGAAAGGTGATCATCAACCTGGACCGGTGGCGGAACTCGGTGCCGCACTTCGTGTCGGCCGGCGTGCCGTTGTCGGTCTACCGGACGTACGTGGTGAACCACGAGGTCGGACACGAGCTCGGGTACCACCACGAGCGCTGCCCGAAGCCGGGCCGGCCCGCGCCGGTGATGATGCAGCAGACCCTCTTCCTGCGGGGGTGCGTGGCCAACCCGCAGCCGTACCTGGACGGCCGCCGGTACTCCGGCCCACCGCTCTGACCCGGGAGGCTGGCGACCGGGCGGCGCGAGCCGGCTTCCGGAGCGACGCGTGAGCCGGGCGACGTGAGGGCATTTCGCGGTAGCTGCGGTAAATGCCCGGAAATGACCGGCTGGTCTGGCAGGCTGGTGGCGTGACTTCGGCGTCCCCTTCCGGGCCGTCCCGCCCCGCCCGTCCGTGTCCTGACCTGGCCGGGTGGCGGGCGGGGCGGCTCCGCCCGCGTACGCTGCTCGCCGGCCTCGGTGGCCTCGCCGGGCTGGTGGCGCTCGTCGGGGCGGCGGCCCTGGTCCTCGGCGGCGGTCCTGCGGCCGGCCCCGCCGGCACCGGCGGAAGGTGGGTCCTGCCCGGCGGCGGCGCGGGGGACCAGGGCGTTCCGGCGGGCCCGGCCGCGTCGGCCGGCTGGCCGAGCAGCGGCCCCGGCCGGTTCGTCCCGGCGGCGGGCCAGACCCCGGTCCGGGGCGCGGCCGGCCCGGTGCGCCGCTATCAGGTGCTCGTCGAGCAGGGCACCGGCCAGGACGCGGACGCGTTCGCGGCCACCGTCGACGAGGTGCTCGGCGACCCGCGGAGCTGGATCGCCTCCGGGGAACTGCGGGTGCAGCGGGTGGCCGAGGCCGCCGACGCCGACTTCACCGTCTACCTGGCCACCCCGGTCACCTCCGAGCGGATGTGCGCGCTCGGCGGGTTGAGCACCGAGCGGTACACCTCCTGCCGGCTCCCCGGCCAGGTGATCATCAACCTGGCCCGCTGGATGGAGGCGGTCCCGGACTACGGCGCGCCGCTGGCGGTCTACCGCAGCTACGTGGTCAACCACGAGGTCGGGCACGAGTTCGGCGAGCTGCACGAGGCCTGCCCCGGGCCCGGCCAGGCCGCGCCGGTGATGCAGCAGCAGACGTACGGCCTGGATGGCTGCGTCGCCAACGCCTGGCCCTACCTCGACGGGGACCGGTACGCCGGGGAGCCGATCCCGGGCGTCTGAGATATTCCCGCTCCCGCATTTCGGGCGACGTGGCCCTGCTCATGGCCGAAGCCGCCGCGGCGAGCAACAATGGCGCGGTTGCCACCGCCGATCCCGGGGAGTCCACCGTGCCGTTGCCCCCGCTCGTCGAGCCCGCCGCCGAGCTGACCGTTGACGAGATCCGTCGCTACTCCCGCCACCTGATCATCCCCGACGTCGGGGTCGAGGGGCAGAAGCGACTGAAGAACGCCCGGGTGCTCTGTGTGGGCGCCGGCGGCCTTGGCTCGCCGGCCCTGATGTACCTGGCCGCCGCAGGCGTCGGGACGCTCGGCATCATCGACTTCGACACCGTCGACGAGTCGAACCTCCAGCGGCAGATCATCCACGGCGTCTCCGACATCGGCCGGTCCAAGGCCGAGTCCGCCGCCGCGTCGATCCGCGAGATCAACCCGCTGGTCGACGTGGAGATCCACAACACCGCGCTGGACCGGGACAACGTCCGCGAGATCTTCTCCAGCTACGACCTGATCGTCGACGGCACCGACAACTTCGCCACCCGGTACCTGGTCAACGACGCGGCGGTGCTGCTCGGCAAGCCGTACGTCTGGGGGTCGATCTACCGGTTCGACGGCCAGGCGTCGGTGTTCTGGGCCGAGCACGGCCCCTGCTACCGCTGCCTCTACCCGGAGCCCCCGCCGCCCGGCATGGTCCCCTCCTGCGCTGAGGGCGGCGTGCTCGGCGTGCTCTGCGCGTCGATCGGCTCGATCCAGGTCAACGAGGCGATCAAGCTGCTCGCCGGGATCGGGGAGCCGCTGGTCGGCCGGCTGATGGTCTACGACGCCCTGGAGATGGAGTACCGCAAGATCAAGGTCCGGAAGGACCCGAACTGCGTGCTCTGTGGCGAGAACCCGACGGTCACCGACCTGCTGGAGGACTACGAGGACTTCTGCGGCGGGGTCTCCGAGGAGGCCCAGGAGGCCGTCGTCGACGCGACCATCACCGCGGCCGAGCTCAAGGAGTGGCAGGACGCAGGCAAGGACTTCTTCCTGGTCGACGTCCGCGAGCCCGCCGAGTACGAGATCGTCCGGATCCCCGGCTCGACGCTGATCCCCAAGGGCGAGATCATCTCCGGCGAGGCGCTGGCGAGGCTGCCGCAGGACAAGCAGATCGTGCTGCACTGCAAGTCCGGCGTCCGGTCCGCCGAGGCGCTCGCCGCGCTCAAGGCGGCCGGCTTCGGCGACGCGGTGCACGTCCAGGGTGGCGTGCTGTCCTGGATCAAGCAGATCGATCCCTCGCTCCCCGCGTACTGAGCCTGGCGTAGGTGCCCCTTCCCGACGGAAGGGGCACCTACCCGTTCCTGTCGCTAGGCCGACCGTCCGAGGCGTGATCGCGTTTACGCCGGTAGCGTGGCTGCCGTGGTCGACTTGGAAGCCGCGATCGGCTTCGTGGTGGCGCACGGCGACGCGGTGGACCGCGCCCGGCTGTCCTGGCTGCGCGCCGGGGCCGCACCGTCGCCGGAGCTGCTCGACATCGCCGAGGTCGGCCAGACCCCCGACGGCGGCTGGCCGGCGGTCTGGGGCGGCGACGTAGCCTCGGTCGACGCCACCTGTTTCCGCCTCGCCGAGCTGGACGACCTGGGCGCCCTCGGTCGTCCCGCCGCCCGCCGGGCACTGGACTGGCTGGCGTCCCGGCAGCAGGCCGACGGCTGCTGGGAGGAGGCTCCCGCGCTGGCGGAGGCCTCCCCGGCGTGGGCCCGGCCGGGCGACCCCGAGGCCCGCCTCTATCTGACCGCCACCGCCGCCTTCTGGCTGACCGTGGCCGGCCTGGACGCCCGCGCCGCCGGGCCGCTGGACCGCCGGGTCGGTGGCGGGTACGCCGGGGTGGTGCACACCGCCGCCCAGGCGCTCGGCGCCGAGCTGAAGCCGGACGGCACCTGGCCGTCGTACCTGGCCGTCGGCTGGCTCAGCGCGGCGGTGTTCCACCGGCAGGAGATGTTCTACGAGTCGGCCCGGATCCAGGTGGTGCTCGCCGACCGGATGCCGGGGATCTCCCCGGCCGACGCCGCCTGGCTGGCCGCCGCGCTGCGCCGGGTCGGCGTCGAGGAGCAGCACTGGACTCTGGTCGCGGCGCGGCGCCGGCTGGCCGGGACCCAGCGCAGCGACGGCGGCTGGGAGAGCGACGACGGCCACCACTTCGACGTGCACACCACCCTCGCGGCCATCCGTGCCTGCCGCTGACCCGCCCGCCGCCCACGGCGGGAGCTTCCGGCGGTTCGTCGGCCGGTACGGCGGCCTGCTCATGTTCCTGGTGTTCGCGGTGCTCGCCGTCGTCCTGCTGGTGGTTTGGCGAACCTGGGACGTGGAGCTGCTGGAGTACGCCTGGTTCCAGCTACTGGTCTTCCTGGTGGTCGCCGCTCCGCTGGTGGCGCTGCGGTTCTGGGGCGAGGGCGCGCTGCCGCCGGCCGGGGGTACGGCGGGCCGGCGACGCCCCCGCGGTCAGCGCGAAAAGCCCCGCCGGTCGGGTCGCCGTCGCCGTCGCCGTCGCTGACCGGGCCCGCGCACCGCGCCTACCCCCGCAGGTGGCCGTCGCCCGTCACGACGTACTTGGTGCTGGTCAGCTCGGGCAGGCCCATCGGGCCCCGGGCGTGCAGCTTCTGCGTCGAGATGCCGATCTCCGCGCCGAAGCCGAACTCGCCGCCGTCGGTGAACCGGGTCGAGGCGTTCACCATCACCGCCGCCGCGTCCACCCGGGCCACGAACTCCCGGGCCGCCGACTGGGAGTCGGTGACGATGGCCTCGGTGTGGCCGCTGCCGTACCGGCGGATGTGCGCGACCGCCGCGTCGAGCGAGTCGACGACGGCGACCGAGATGTCGGCCGACAGGTACTCGGTGGCGTAGTCCTCGTCGGTGGCTGGCACCACCGCGTCGGAGTGCGCGGCGACCTCGGGGGAGCCGTGCACGGTGACCCCGGCCTCGGCGAACGCGGCCAGCACCGCCGGCAGGAACGCGTCCGCGATCCCGGCGTGCACCAGCAGCGACTCGGCGGTGTTGCAGGTGGACAGGCGCTGGGTTTTGGCGTTGAGGGTGATCGCGACGGCCTTGGCCAGGTCAGCGGCGGCGTCGACGTACACGTGGCAGTTGCCCACCCCGGTCTCGATCACCGGCACGGTCGACTCCTCGACGACGGTGCGGATCAGCGACGCGCCCCCGCGCGGGATCAGCACGTCGACCAGGCCCCGGGCGCGCATCAGCTCCTTGACCGAGTCGCGGCTGGAGGCGTCGAGCAGCTGCACCGCGTCCGCGGGGAGGCCCGCGTCGGCGACGGCGTCGCGGAGCACCGCGACCAGGGCGGCGTTGGAGTTCGCCGCCGAGGAGGAGCCGCGCAGCAGCGCCGCGTTGCCGGACTTCAGGCAGATCCCGGCGGCGTCCACGGTCACGTTCGGGCGGGCCTCGTAGATGATGCCGACCACCCCGAACGGCACCCGGACCTGCCGCAGCTCCAGGCCGTTGGGCAGGGTCGAGCCGCGGACCACCTCGCCCACCGGGTCGGGCAGCGCGGCCATCTCGCGCAGCGCGTCGGCGATGCCCGCCACCCGGCCCGCGTCGAGGGCGAGCCGGTCCAGCACGGCCGCGCTCAGCCCGGCCGCACGCCCGGCCGCCAGGTCCGCCGCGTTCGCGGTCAGGATCTCGGGGGTACGCGCCACCAGCGCGTCGGCCATCGCGACCAGCGCGCCGTCCTTGACGGTACGGGTGGCGACGGCCAGCGCCTCCGCCGCGTCCCGGGCCCGCCGGGCCTGCTCGTCGACGCTCATCACGTACTCCTCACGGTGTGGGGGAAAGGCCCCTGCCTACAGCAGTACCAGGTCGTCGCGGTGGACGACCTCACGTTCGTACGCCGGGCCGAGGGCCGCGGCGAGTTCGCCGGTGGACCGGCCGAGCAGGCCGGGCAGCTCGACGGCGTCGTAGTTGACCAGTCCCCGGGCGACCGGTGCGCCCCCGGCGTCGACCAGGTCGACCGGGTCGCCCGCGGTGAACGTTCCGTCGACGGCGGTGATCCCGGCGGGCAGCAGCGACTTGCGCCGGCCCACCACGGCCGCGACCGCTCCCTCGTCGAGGTGCAGCCGGCCGCGCGGGGTGGTGGCGTGGGCCAGCCAGAACAGCCGGGCGGTGGGGCGCCGCCGCCCGGCGTGGAACAGGGTGCCGACCTCCTCGCCGGCCAGCGCCCCGGCGGCCAGCGGCGCGGCGGTGAGCACCACGGGGATGCCGAAGCCGGTGGCGATCCGGGCCGCCTCGACCTTGGTGACCATGCCGCCGGTGCCGACCCCGGCCCGGCCGGCCCCGCCGACCTGCACGCCGGCCAGGTCCCGCTCGTCGCGGACCTCGGTGATCCGGGTCGACTCGGGCCGGGACGGGTCGCCGGTCCACAGCGCGTCGACGTCGGAGAGGAGCACCAGCAGCTCGGCGTGGACCAGCGCGGCGACCAGGGCGGCCAGCCGGTCGTTGTCGCCGAACCGGATCTCCTCGGTGGCCACCGTGTCGTTCTCGTTGACGATCGGCACGGCCCGCAGGTCGAGCAGCTTGCGCAGGGTCCGGTACGCGTTGCGGTAGTGCGCCCGCCGGGTCACGTCGTCGACGGTGAGCAGCACCTGCCCGACGGTCAGGTCGTGCCGGGCGAAGCCGGCCGCGTACCGGCCGATCAGCAGGCCCTGGCCGACGCTGGCCGCGGCCTGCTGGGTGGCCAGGTCGCGCGGGCGCCGGGTGAGGCCGAGCGGGGCGAGCCCGGCGGCGATCGCGCCGGAGGAGACCAGCACCACCTCGCGGCCGGCGGTGGCGAGCGCGGCGAGGGTGTCGACCAGCGCGTCGACCCGGGCGTCGTCGAGGCCGCCGGACGCCGTGGTCAGCGAGGACGAACCGATCTTGACGACGATCCGCCGGGCCGAGGTGACTGGTTCGCGCACCCGCCCATTCTGCGCGGTCGGTCCCGCCGCCACCGCCGCGGTTCCCATACTCTGGCCGGTCGGGACGGGTTGAGGAGTGGCGGACGTGACACCTGAGGAGTACGTCGAGGCGGTGCTGGACCTCGTCGAGCGGATCCCGGCGGGCCGGGTGATGTCGTACGGCGCGGTCGCCGACGCGCTCGCCGAGCGCTCGGGGCGGGCGTCGGCGCGGCTGGTCGGGTCGATCATGGCCCGGCACGGGGGCGGGGTGCCGTGGCATCGGGTGGTGAACTCCGCCGGCCGCCTGCCGCCCGGCCACGAGGTCGAGGCGCGGGCCCGGCTGCGCGCCGAGGGCGCCCCGCTGCGTCCCTCCGGGGTGGACATGGCGGCGAGCTGGTCGCCGGAAGAGGGGATGTGACCCCGGCCATAACGTGAGTAACATTCGGCGTCATGACGCTGTCGCCGGCCGGACCCGGCACGCCGCCCGGGGAGCCGACCCGCCGGGTGAACGGCGGGCTGCCCCGCCGGGTGCACGTCGGCTATGCGCTCGGCTCCCTGGCGACCGGGGCCTTCGGCACGGTGCCAGGGCTGCTGCTCCTGCCGTACCTGACCGACACCCTGGGCGTCGCCGCCGGGGCGGCGGCCCTGCTGGTGCTCCTGCCGAAGGCGTGGGACGTGCTGGTCAACCCGGTCGTCGGCCGGATCTCCGACCGGACCAGGTCGCGCTGGGGGGCCCGCCGGCCGTACCTGCTGCTCGGCGGGCTCGCCCTCGCCGTGCTGTTCGCCGCGATCTTCGCCGCCCCGTTCGGGTCGGGCCCGGCCGCCGCCGGGTACGTCGCCGTCGCGTTCCTGGCCACCGCGACGGCGTTCGCCTTCTTCCAGGTCCCGTACGTGGCGATGCCGGCCGAACTGACCGACGACCACGCGGAACGTACCCGGCTGATGAGCTGGCGGATCGCGGTGCTGGCGGTGGCCATCCTGGTCTCCGGCGCGGTCGCCCCGGCCGTGGTGACCGCCGGTGGCGACGGCGTCCCCGGGCACCGCTGGATGGGCCTGTTCGTCGCCGCGCTGATCGTGCTCGGCGCGGTCGGGGCGTTCCTCGGCACCCGGGGCGCGCCCACCGGCACGGTCGGCGAGAGCGAGCCGACCCTGCGCGCCCAGCTCGCCGTCGCCGGGCGGAACCGGCCGTTCCGGGCGCTGCTGGTCTGCTTCGTGATCCAGTCGGCCGGGGTGGCCACCATCCTGGCCGGGGTCAGCTACTTCGCCGGCCAGGTGCTGCGCGACCCGGACACCGGCCCGACCGTGCTGTTCGCCTGCTTCGTCGGGCCGGCGCTGCTGGTGATGCCGCTGTGGACCCGGGTCGGCGCCCGGGTCGGCAAGCGGGCCGCCCTGATCGCCGCGTCGGTGCTGCTCGCGGCCGGCGCGATCGCGCTGGTCGCCGCGCCGGTGCTGCCGGCCGTCGCGGTCTACCTGGTGGTCGCGGTGATCGGCGTCGGCTACGCCGGCCAGCAGGTCTTCGCGCTGGCCATGCTGCCCGACTGCATCGCGTACGACACCGCCCGCACCGGCCGTCGGCAGGCCGGCGTGTTCACCGGCCTGTGGACGGCGGGGGAGACCTTCGGTCTCGCCCTCGGCCCGGGCGTCTACGGCCTGGTCCTCCACCTCAGCGGCTACGTCTCGTCCGACACCGGCGCGGCGGCGGCCCAGTCCGACACCGCCCGCCTCGGCGTCCTGCTCGGCTTCACGATCCTGCCGGCCCTCCTGGTGGCCCCGCCCCTGCTCCTCCTGCGCCACTACACCCTCACCCCGGCCGACCTGACCACCGCCGCCCCCACGCACCGCTCCGCCGATCATGGAGTTGTGCTGGGGGAGAAAAGCCGCTGACCGCCACGAGAAGGGCACCACCACCTGATGATCGACGACCAGGACACCGGCCGGGCGCTGCCGGAGCGCGGGGTGCCGGCCGAGCGGGTGCTCCGGGAGATCCGGGGGCTGCGCGAGGGGGACCGGCCGACGCACGGGGGGCGGCTGTTCGCGTACGTGTACGACCCCGCCGTGCCGGGGCTGGACGAGCTGGCCGCCGCCGCCCACGCCGGGAGCGCACACGTCAACGGGCTCGACCCGACCGCCTTCCCGTCCCTGCTGGCGATGGAGAACGCGCTGGTCGGGGCGGCGGCCTGGCTGCTCGGCGGCGGCCCCGGCACGACCGCCCCGGACGTCGTCGGCAGCGTCACCAGCGGCGGCACCGAGTCGCTGATCCTCGCCGTGAAGGCCGCCCGGGACGCCCGCCCCGACGTCGCCGAACCCCGGATCGCGGTGCCGGTGACCGCGCACGCGGCGTTCGCCAAGGCGGCCCACTACCTGCGGATGGCCCTCGACCCGGTACCCGTCGACCCGGACACGCTGCGCCCGTCGGCCGCCGACGTGGCCGCCGCGATCCGCCCCGACACCGTGCTGGTGGTCTGCTCCGCCCCCTCGTACGCGCACGGCGTGATCGACCCGGTCGCCGACATCGCGGCGGTGGCGGAGGCTGCCGGGGTGCGCTGCCACGTCGACGCCTGCTTCGGCGGCTGGACCCTGCCCTGGCTGCGCCGGCTCGGCGCCCCGGTGCCGCCGTTCGACTTCGCCGTCGACGGGGTCACCTCGATCTCGGTCGACCTGCACAAGTACGCGTACGCCCCGAAGGGCGTCTCGGTGTTGCTGCACCGCGAACCGGGGCTGCGCGCCCCGCAGTACTTCGCGTACGCCGACTGGCCCGGGTACACCATGATCAACCCGGTGATCGCCTCCACCCGCTCCGGCGGGCCGATCGCCGCCGCGTACGCCACCCTGCGCCACCTCGGCGAGGACGGCTACCTGCGGCTGGCCGGAGCCACCCGGGACGCGGTGGCCGGGCTCGCCGACGCCGTGCGGGGCGTCGACGGGTTGCGGCTGATGGCCGAGCCCGAGTCGACGGTGGTCTGCTTCACCTCCGTCGACCCGGGGCTGGACCTGTTCGTGCTGGTCGACGAGCTGACCGTGCGCGGCTGGCACACCCAGCCCCAGCTCACGTACGGCGAGCTGCCGGCCAGCGTGCACCTCACGGTGACCGCCTCGGTGGCCCCCCGGGTGGCGGAGTTCGGCCCGGACCTGGCCGACGCGGTGGCGGCGGCCCGGGCCGCCGGGCCGGTCGAGCTGCCCCCCGAGCTGACCGCGCTCGCCGCGACCCTGACCCCGGACGCCCTGACCCCGGAGCTGGTCGCCGGCCTGGCCGCCGGCCTCGGCCTCGGCGGCCCGGTCTCCGGCGGTCCGGTCTCCGGCGGTCCGGTCTCCGGCGGTCCGGCTTCCGGCGGTCCGGCCGACGGCGGGGCGGGCGCGGGCGGGGCGGTTCCGGACCGGACGGCCACGGTCAACGCCCTGCTGAACGCCGCCCCGCCGGCCCTGCGGGAACGCCTGCTGGTCGAGTTCGTCGGGCTGCTGCAACGCCCGACGTACTGAGGCATCTCCCCGGTCGAGCCGCACCGGCCCACCCGGTCCCTTCGTGACGGTAGGGGCGACCGGCCCCGCCCCGGTCACCCCGCAAGCCGGGGCCCGCCGCCACCGTCCCGGCCAGCAGGACGACCGCTGCGGCGACGGCCGGAGCGGCGGTGCGGTTGCGCAACCGCCGGTACGCCCGGCGGCGCGGCACGTCCGGGTCGGGTGCGGCGACCCGACGCATGCCGGCGGAGCGCAGCTCGGCGAAGGCACCCACCAGCCGGTCGGTTTCCTGGGGCCAAGGATCCATCTCAGTCCACCGTCCTTCGGGTGGGGCCGTCGGCGGCCACGGCGGAGCCGTTGCCCCGTCGAGTGGGCTCCCCGCCGTCGAGGCCGCCCCGTCGTGCCGGCTCGACGTCGCCGAGGTGGGCGGCCAGTGCGGTCCGGGCGCGGTGCAGCCAGGACTTGACCGTGCCCGGAGCCACCCCGCAGTCCTCGGCGATCTCGTTGACGGTCAGATCTGCCAGGTAGAACAGCACCACCGCCCGCCGGTGGTCGGTCGGGAGCGTGGCGAGGGCGGCGGTCAGCGCGACCCGGTCCGGGCCAGGGCCGTCCACCACCTTCGGCCGCTGGCGCTGGGTGAACATCCGGGCCAGGCGGAGCCGGCGCCACCGGCTGATCGCCGTGTTCCA
The DNA here is from genome assembly GCF_045040215.1 of Micromonospora sp. NBC_01412. Lineage (NCBI taxonomy): Bacteria > Bacillati > Actinomycetota > Actinomycetes > Micromonosporales > Micromonosporaceae > Micromonospora > Micromonospora sp. NBC_01412. The sequence continues at coordinate 2,348,512 of NZ_CP109528.1, read as the reverse complement.
CGCCACCCGCCGGACCCACCCGACGGGGTCCGTCGTAGTGGGCGATCCGGTCCTGGCGGGGCCACGCCCGGCTGAACGCCTCCTGTACCAGGTCCTGTGCCTCGCCCATGTCGCCGACGAACGCGTACAGCTGCACCACCAGCGGCTGGAAGTGGTGGCGATAGACCTCGTCGAAACCCGGAGCAGCACTGTCTGCCACCACGGCCCTTACCTCGATCGTCGGTCGCTCCGGGGTTGCAGGCACCGCCGGGGCGGGAGGGGTGCGCGGCCGTGGGGAGACCCGCGGTCGCGCGTCTGTCGAGGTCATCGGGTCGGCGGTGTTACGGGGAAGACACCGCCAACCCCGCCGAACGGTTGCAGCGCAGACCCGTCGCCTACCTGACAGCCCTCGGCCACCCGCGAGGCGGTCCACGGCCGCCCGCTGGCTTGTTCGCCCGCTGGCTTGTTCGCGCGTCGGCTCGTTCGCGGCCCGGGGCGGCGGAGCGACCGGTCGGCCGGGGTGGCGGCTGTGGTTGACTGGCGCGGGGAGAGAGGGGGCCGGTCGTGCAGCTGCCGGGAGTGCTGGGAGAGCCGATCCGGTTCGTGCTGAACTGGGGCCGTCGCTACTCGCTCTGGGTGTTCAACTTCGGCCTGGCCTGCTGCGCGATCGAGTTCATCGCCACCAGCATGGGCCGGCACGACTTCATGAGGCTCGGGGTGATCCCGTTCGCCCACGGCCCGCGCCAGGCCGACCTGATGGTGGTCTCCGGCACGGTCACCGACAAGATGGCCCCGGCGATCAAGCGGCTCTACGACCAGATGCCCGAGCCGAAGTACGTCATCTCGTTCGGCGCCTGCTCCAACTGCGGCGGCCCGTACTGGGACTCGTACTCGGTGACCAAGGGCGTCGACCAGCTCATCCCGGTCGACGTCTACGTGCCCGGCTGCCCGCCGCGCCCGGAGGCGCTGCTGCACGCCATCCTGCGCCTCCAGGAGAAGATCGCCGCCGAGCAGTCCGGCCTCGGCGGAGTCGCCCGCCCCGACCCGCTCGCCTCCCCGGCTGACGCACCCGTGCCACCGGCCAGCGCGCACCCGCCACGCCCGGTGGAGTCGCTGACCGCCCCGCCGGTCCGTCCCCCAGCCGACTAGGGCCTGTATCGACATCCACCGTCGTGGGTGTGAGTGCGATAGCTGCGGCTCGATCGACAAATTGCGGCGAAGGCCCTGACCATGGTGCAGGCCCTGGCCGATGTGGGTGGGCGTGTGAGGTGGGACAGCGGGCCAGCCGTCCAAGCGGCCGGGGTGCCAGGCGGGTAATGGCACCTCGTCCCTTTGCTCTGCTGCCGCCACCGCAACACCAGCACCGCCGCGCAGCACCAGCATCGCCGCAGCACCAGCATCGCGCAGCCGCTTCGCGTCGGGGCCCGGCACGAGGGGTCGGCAGAACCGTCACGCTCCGCGAGCGTTGCACAGGGGGCAGCAGAGCAAAGGGGGCGCTAGCGGTGTTGCCCGCCGGTCGGCGACGACGTCGGCGTCGGCGTTCCCGCCCCCGCCCCCGCCCCCGGGGGTGGGACTTCACGATCGTCTGCTGATTTTGGAGAACTCGCCCGGCGTGTCGCCTCACAAATCAGCAAACGATCACGCCGCGACAGGCTGCCGTGCACCCCCACGCCACCGCGCACATCGTCGCCATCAACGGGTTGGCTGCAACGATGACTTCGCCGCAGGTCCTTAACCCCACCCACCCCATCCCAACCCATTCTGCGCGATCTTGCAGTTATGGCCCGGACAAATGGGGTGGAAGACCCTCGGTGGGGGCGCTAAGTGCAAGATCGACGCATCAGGAGTGGGAACGACGGCGAGGGGAGGGAGGGGAGCGCGTTAGGGCTCCTCGTCCACCAGGCGTCGGGTGCGCCCGGCGTACGCCCGGACCTCGGCGGAATCCCAGATGCGTCCGACGGAACGGGGGCCACTGGTGACGGCCCGCGCGATCAGGGCGGGTGATCTGCTGCACCTGACCCGCGACGCGAGCCCGCAGTCGTCCGCCCGATCGTCGTGCGGGTGATTCGGGAACTGGCAGACCGGCACACGTACCACGGCTGGACCTGGGTCGAGGCGTACGAGCTGGACGCCCGCAGCGAGGCGGTCTTCCGAGCCGTCCCACCTGGCGCTGCCGGGCGTGCGGCATCGTCTGGCCCTGCTCCCCGTCGAAGCTGCGCCTCCTCGCCGAGTACAGGGGGAATCGCGTCGGCCTGCTGATCCACCTCGCCGCCCTTCAGGTGGAGGCCGCCGCGGAACTGGCTGAGGTCGTCCCGCCCGCCAGGCTGGCCGAACGCTTCACCGGCTGGGCCGGCCGCCCTGGGTAGGCAGCCCGGTGGCGGACAAGGGCTAGCCTGCGGTCCATGACCCAGTCTGCGGACCAGCGTTCCGCCTTCATCGTCGACGTGCTCACCGAGGAGTTCGGCGCGTCGATGGCGCTCGACCCGGCGGCGTTCCGCCGCAAGTTCCGCAAGATGGCCGCCTCACCGTTCGCCTTCTACCGGGGCAGCGCCTCGCTCTTCTACGCGGACCAGCGCGGCGACTTCGCCGACGACGCGTTCCTGGACGAGCGCACCAGCCGGGTGTGGATCCACGGGGACCTGCACGCGGAGAACTTCGGCACCTACATGAACGCCTCCGGGCAGCTCGTGTTCAACGTCAACGACTTCGACGAGGCGTACGTCGGGCCGTTCTCCTGGGACCTGAGGCGCCTCGCCGCCAGCGTGGCCCTGCTCGGGTACGCCAAGGCGCTCTCCGACCGTGCGATCAGCGACCTGGTCACCGGCTTCGCCCGGTCGTACCTGACCGAGCTGGGGGCGATCGCCGCCGGCGGGGACGACGCGATCGGCTCGATCACCCTGGACAACGCCGACGGGGTGCTGCGCCGGGTGCTCCAGCAGGCCCGGCTCAACACCCGGGTGGACCTGCTGGCCGCGCAGACCACCGTCGACAACTACGATCGCCGGTTCTCCCTCGGCGACGGGGTCTTCGAGATCGACGACGACACCCGGGCCAAGGTCTGCGCCGCCTTCCAGGACTACCTGGGCACCCTGCCCGAGTCCTCGGCCCGGCTGCGCCCGGTCTCCGCCCACATCAAGGACGTCGTGCTGCGTAAGGGGGTGGGCATCGGCTCGGCCGGGCTGCCGTCGTACAACCTGCTGCTGGAGGGGCACACCCAGGCGCTGGAGAACGACGTGGTCATCTACATGAAGCAGGCCCAGGTGCCCGCGGTGGCCCGGCACATCGAAGATGAGCGGGTGCGCGGCTACTTCCGGCACCAGGGGCACCGTACGGCCGAGTCGCAGCGGGCGCTCCAGGCGCACGCCGACCCGTGGCTGGGCTTCACCGAGCTGGACGGGGCCGGGCAGCTCGTCGCCGAGGTCTCCCCGTACGCGGCCGACCTGGACTGGGCGGACGTCAACGAGCCGGAGGAGCTGGCCGGGGTGCTGGCCGACCTGGGCCGGGCGGTTGCCCGGATGCACTCGGTGGCCGACGACGAGTCCAGCCACGACCTGGTCGACTACTCCACCGAGGAGGCGATCGTCGCCGCGGTGGACGCCGACCCCGACGGGTTCGTCACCGGGCTGGTCGAGTTCTCGCACGCGTACGGGCTGCGGGCCCGCGAGGACCACCAGCTCTTCGTCGACCTGTTCCGCAACGGCCGCCTGCCCGGCATCTGACGGCAGTGCCGCCCCGTCTGCCCCGGTCGGTTGCCTGGAGCCTGTTCGCGATTGCCCTGTCCAGCTTCGTGGTGGGCGTCGGCTGGGAGACGTTCGCCGGCGACAACATGCAGAACCACCCCTACCTGGTCAACGTCCTGTCCGGCATGACGGGCTTCTCCAGCAGCGCCCTGGTGGTGACCCTCGGCGTCAGCCGTTTCCTCCGGCGGGAGTACGTGCGGCGGTGGTCGCCGGTGATGGGCGACGCCGTCGGACGGGTCTCCGAGGACGTGACCGACGTGCACAGGTGGTTCCTGCTGGAGGGGGCGGTGCTGCCGCGCCAGCCCTGGCGCCGGGGTGGTCCGCTGCTCGACGACGAGCTGTACTTCAGGACCCTGCGACTGGTCAACGAGCACGGGGTGCCGGAAGCGGTCTCCCGGGAGCAGTTGGACGTCCTGCTCCGCCTGCTGGACCGGCTGATCACCCGCTCCGTGCCGGCCTTCGAGAAGGCCTTCGACGTGGTGGCGGAACCGGACCTGGACCGGGTCGTCGGCGAGTTGCGGCGGATCGCCGAGGTGCTGTCGGACGGGGTGGAGGGGAACGTGCTCCAGGGCGCCCTGCTGGAGGTGCTGCTCGGCACGGGTGAGCTGTTGAAGGCGCTCGCCGCGGGTGAGAACTACCGGCTGCACAAGGCGTCCGTGCTGCGTCGCCGAGGTTCCGCCCGGCCGCGGTGACCCCGTGCCCCGGGCGGGATCACCCGCTCAGGCGGTGAAGTCGAGCACCACCTTGATGTCGTCGGGGGTGGAGGTGTACGCCTCGGCGTACGCCTCCACCGGCACCCGCCGGGTGATCAGCGAATTCAGCCAGGCCGGGTCGGCCCGGGCGAGGGCCTCGGCGGCCAGGTCCCAGTGGCGGCGGTTGGCGTTCACCGAGCCGAACACCACGTGGTTCTCCAGCACCAGTTCCCGGTTGAGCGCCCCGGCGTCGAATTCGATGCGCCGGCCGCCGCTGGACACCCCGGTCAGGCAGATGATCCCGGTCGGCCCGGCCTTGCACATCGCGTCCAGCACGACCACCGGCGCGCCGGTGCACTCAACGATCACGTCCGGATCGAAGTCGAGCTGCGCCACCGACTCCGTGTGGTACGTCGCGCCGAGCGCCCTGACCAGGTCCGGCTTCGGCCCGGTGGTGGCCCGTTCGAGCACGTGTACGGAGAACCCGCGCTGGGTGGCCAACAGCGCCGCCAGCAGGCCGATCGGCCCGGCCCCCGTGACCAGCACCGTCTGCGGCTGCCACTCGGCGCGGGCGCCGATCCGTTCGATGTGGTCCCACGCCTTCGCCACCACCGAGGTCGGTTCCAGCAGCACCCCGACCGGGGCCAGGGCGGGGTCCAGGCCGACGGCGAACCTCGGCTGTACCCGCCACCGGTCCCGGGCGAAGCCGGGCAGCGCCTTGATCCCGTGCTCGGTGTACTCGCCGTTTCGGCACATGTCCCACTCGCCGACCGCACAGTTGGGGCAGGGCACCGGATCGGGGTGCCGGACGATGCCGGCCACCAGGTCGCCGGGTTGCAGCGTGCCGCTCGGGTCCTCCAGCACCCGGCCCAGCGACTCGTGCCCGAGCACCAGGGTCGACGCGCCGGGCTGGGCCTCGCCGTAGTCCCCGGCGACGATCTCGTGGTCGGTGCCGCAGATCCCCACCGCGAGCGCCTCGACCAGGATCGCGCCCTCCTCGGCGGGCGGCTCGGGATGGTCGTGCACCAGGCGCAGTGAGTTCGGGACCCCGGGGGTGACAGTCACGGCGCGCACGACCTCATCTTTCCCCGCCGGGCCGGCCGCCGCCGGGCAAAGCGGCGATCCGGCCGGCCGCCGCCGGGCAAAGCGGCGATCCGGCCGGCCGCCGCCGGGCAAAGCGGCGATCCGGCCGGCCGCCGCCGGGCAAAGCGGCGATCCGGCCGGCCGCCGCCGGGCAAAGCGGCGATCCGGTCCGCCGCCGCCGGGCAAAGCGGCCATCCGGTCCACCGCACGAGGACCCGTGTGGCCCGCGGCGGGGGCGGCCCGCCGCGGGTGGCCGGCGTCGGCCATAGGATCAGCGGCATGACTCCGGAAGAGGTCGGCCGGCGGCTGGTGGCGCTGCTCGCCCCCGTCGAGGCCACCGCGTCGGTCTCCGGCGGCCAGGCGTACGCCCGGGCCACCGTGGACGTACCCCCGGCAAGCTGGCGGGACGCGCTGGCCGCCGCCCGGGACGACGCGGACCTGGCCTGCGACTTCTTCGACTGGCTCTCCGCCGTCGACCAGGTCGCCGACGGCTGCGAGGTGGTGTCCCACCTCTGGTCGACCGGCCACCGGCACGGCCTGCTGCTGCGCACCAGGGTCCCGTGGGACGAGCCACGGGTGGCCTCGGTCGTCGACCTCTACCCGGGCGCGGCCTGGCACGAGCGGGAGACGTACGAGATGTTCGGCGTCGACTTCCCCGGGCACGGCGAGCTGAGGCCGCTGCTGCTGCCGCCGGAGTTCGAGGGGCACCCGCTGCGCAAGGAGTTCGTGCTCGCCTCCCGGGTGGCGAAGCCCTGGCCGGGCGCGAAGGAGCCCGGCGAGTCCGGGGCCGGCGGTGGTCGGCGCCCGATCCGCCCGCCGGGCGTACCGGCTCCGGGGGAGTGGGGGACGACGCCGACGCCCGCCGGCGCGGCCGGGGTCGGCGAGGGGCCGCGCGGCGGCACGCCCGCCCGACCGGCCCGGGAACGCCCGGCCCGCCCTGCCCCGGCCGAGCGCCCCGCCGCCCCCGCCCCGGCCGAGCCACCGGCCCACCCCGGTTCGGGACCGGGTTCGGGTTCGGCGGGCGACGACGCCGGCGGGAACGGAGGTACGGCCTGATGCCCGACTGGTTGGAGGCCGTCCTGCGGGTGGTCGGCGTGCTGGCGGCCTTCCTCGTCCTGCCGCTGGTTGTCGGGCAGACCGAGCACAAGGTGATGGCGCACATGCAGGGCCGGCTCGGCCCGATGTACGCGGGCGGCTTCCACGGCTGGGCCCAGCTCGTCGCCGACGGGGTCAAGTTCGTGCAGAAGGAGGACGTCACCCCGCGCGAGGCGGACCGGGCGGTGTTCCGGCTGGCCCCGGTGGTGGCCCTGGTGCCGTACCTGCTCGCCCTGCTGGTGATCCCGCTCGGCCCCGGTGACCTGGTCGGGCAGCCGCTGGACATCGGCCTGTTCTTCGTGCTGGCCGTGGTCGGGGTGGGCGTGCTGGCGGTGCTGATGTCGGCGTGGGCGTCGGCCAACAAGTACAGCCTGCTGGGCGGGCTGCGCGGGGCGGCCCAGCTGCTCGGCTACGAGCTGCCGCTGGTGCTGGCCGCCGCGTCGGTGGCCATGGCGGCGGGCACGCTGAGCCTGTCCGGGATCGTCGAGGCGTGGCGGCCCTGGTGGCTGCTCTGGCAGGCGCCCGCGATGATCGTCTTCTTCGTCGCCGGGCTGGCTGAGATCCGGCGGCCCCCGTTCGACATGCCGATCGCCGACTCCGAGCTGGTCTTCGGGTACATGACGGAGTACACCGGCCTGCGCTTCGCGTTCTTCCTGCTCGCCGAGTACGTCGGCATCGTGGTGATCGCCGCGCTGACCACCGTGCTCTTCCTCGGCGGCTGGCGGGGCCCGTTCGCCGACGAGCACCTCGGCTGGCTGTGGACGCTGCTCAAGGTCTTCGCCGTCGCGTTCGTGATCATCTGGCTCCGGGTGGCGTACCCCCGGCTGCGCGAGGACCAGCTCCAGCGCCTCTGCTGGCTGGTCCTGGTCCCCGCCTCCCTGGCCCAACTCGTCCTGACGGCCGCCATCCGCATCACCCTCTAACCCACCCCCCACCCCCACCCCCTCCCCACCCACCCCCTCTCTCCCGCGATCTTGCAGTTGCGGCCCCGGCACAAGGTGCGAAAGGTGCATCACGGGGGCCCAAAGTGCAAGATCGCGGGGGAGGAGGGGCGGGGGAGCGGGGCGGGGGAGCGGGGTGGGGTCAGGGGAGGGGGGTGTGGGTTGGGTCGACCTGCTCGGTGGGTGGTGGGGGTGGGGGCGGGGTGCCGTTGCCGAAGGGGCGGCCACCGAGCTGCTCGCGGCCGTGCGGGGTGAGCCAGTTGGCCAGGTCGGGGCCGAGCGGAACGATCCCGGTCGGGTTGATGTCCCGGTGCACCTCGTAGTAGTGCCGCTTGATGTGGTCGAAGTCGATCGTGTCGCCGAACCCGGGGGTCTGGAACAGGTCCCGGGCGTACGCCCACAGCACCGGCATCTCGGCGAGCTTCTGCCGGTTGCACTTGAAGTGGCCGTGGTAGACCGGGTCGAACCGGACCAGCGTGGTGAACAGCCGCACGTCCGCCTCGGTGATCGTGTCCCCGACCAGGTACCGCTGCCCGGCCAGCCGCTCGGCCAGCCAGTCCAGCCGGTCGAACAGCCGGTGGTACGCCTTCTCGTACGCCTTCTGGCTGCCGGCGAAGCCGCACCGGTACACGCCGTTGTTGACGTCGGCGAAGACCACCGCGTTGACCTCGTCGATCTCGTCGCGCAGCCGCTCCGGGTACAGCTCCGGCGCGCCCTCGCGGTGGTACGCCGTCCACTCGGTCGACAGGTCCAGGCTCATCCGGGCGTAGTCGTTGGTGACCACCTGCCCGGTCGGCACGTCCACGATCGCCGGCACGGTGATGCCCCGCTCGTACCCGGGGAACCGGGTGAAGTACGCGTCGGCCAGCCGCTCGATGCCGAGCACCGGGTCCCGCCCGCCCGGGTCCAGGTCGAACGTCCAGCTCCGGGCGTCGTGGGTCGGCCCGGCCACGGCCATCGAGATGGCGTCCTCCAGGCCCAGCAGCCGGCGCACGATGATCAGCCGGTTGGCCCAGGGGCAGGCGCGGCTGACCGCCAGCCGGTACCGGCCCGGCTCGACCGGCCAGCCGTCCCGCCCGTCGGTGGTGATCCGGGTGGCGATGTACCGCTGGTCGCGGGTGAACTCCCTGCCGGGCTCGACGTACTTCCCGCCGGTCGTCGCCTCTGCCTCGTTGCCCTCGTTGCCCACGTCGCCTCCTGGTGCCCGCCGGTCGTCTCCGTCCGTCCCATCTTGGCCGATTTCCGGCCTGAGGGCGGGGTCCGGGTCCGGGTGGCCCCCGGACGCGGACCCGCGTGCCCCGGGGCCGCCGGTCCATGGTGGCTAGGCTGCCCGGGTGAACGATGTGGAGGCGGCGGCCCGACGCTTCATCGCCGACGTGTGGAACGGCCGGCGCGAGGAGTCCGCGTACGAGCTGGTCGCGGCGGAGTGCCCGGGGCTGGGCGGGACCGGCCCGGAGGCCGCGCTGGCCTGGCACCGGGAGCGGCGGGCGGCCTTCCCGGACCTGCGCTACAAGACCGTGGACGTGGTGGCGTCCGAGGAGCGGGTGGCCGTGCACTGGCGGGCCGCCGGCACCCAGGCCGGCGCGTTCGGGCCGGTGCCACCCACCGGCCAGGTGGTCAGCTTCTCGGGGGCGTCGTTCCTGCGCTTCGACCCGGCGGGGCGGATCGCCGACGTGTGGCACTGCACCGAGCTGTTCCAGCTACTCCAGCAGCTCGGCGTCGAGGTGCTCCCGCCGGTCACAGGTGCCGGGGCGTGATCCGGCCGACCGGCAGGTTGACCGGGAACGGCTCGCCGGTGTCCACGACCTTCGTCCAGCGCCCGGTCTCGGTGTAGACCTCGTCCACCGGGTCGATCCTGTGCGTGTGGACGACCAACCCGTCGTCCTCCACCTCGATCCGCCAGAAGTACGGGATGCCGGCCTGCGCGTAGAGGGCGGGCTTGAGCACCCGGTCGATGGAGAGGGTGCTGGGGGAGACGATCTCGACCGCGAGCACGACCTCGTGCGCCTCGTACCGCGACGGCTGGCGCCGCGCCGCGACCGACGTGGTGACCAGCACGTCCGGGATGAAGGAGCGGGTGCGGTTGATGCGCACCTCGACGCCCTGGGTGACGTCGTACTCGTCGGGGCAGTCTTCTTCGAGCGCGACCATGAGCCGGCCGGCGATGGTCTGGTGCACGCGGGTGGGGGAGGGGGACACGAGGAGCACTCCATCGAGCAGTTCGCGGCGGCGACCGTCCTCGGGCAGCGCGGCGAGGTCGTCGGTCGTCCACCCGCCCTCGGGCGGCTGGTCGCTCTGCAGCGCGGCGGTCATGGGAAAGGTCCTTCCCGGTGCGTCGTTCTCCCCGCGGTCACCGTACCGCCGCAATGCGCCGGGTGGTGGTCGCGCGCGCCGGGGGCACAGGGCAGGATGGGCGGCATGAGCGAGCGGAGCGAGCGGGTCGGCCAGCTCGGCGGGAGGGCGCCGCACGGCGTCGGCGGGCGAAGCGGGGTGGCGGCGTGAGCGAGCGGAGCGTGCCCGGCGAGGGGCTGGCGAAGGGGCTGGCCGTCACGCTGAAGACGATGACCCGCCGCTCGACCACCCAGCAGTACCCGGACGTGGCCCCCGAGCTGCCGCCCCGGTCCCGGGGGGTGATCGCCCTGCTGGCGGAGAACTGCACCGTCTGCATGCTCTGCGCCCGCGAGTGCCCGGACTGGTGCATCTACATCGACTCGCACAAGGAGGAGGTGGCGGTGCCGGGCGCCGCCCGTCCCCGCCAGCGCAACGTGCTCGACAAGTTCGACATCGACTTCTCGCTCTGCATGTACTGCGGCATCTGCGTCGAGGTCTGCCCGTTCGACGCGCTCTACTGGTCGCCGGAGTTCGAGTACGCCGAGTACGACATCAAGAACCTGCTGCACGACAAGGACCACCTCGGCGAGTGGATGGGCACCGTCCCACCGCCGCCCGCGCACGACCGCAACGGCGAGCCGGCGAAGGAGGAGGCCACCGCCGCGCGCAAGGCCGCCGTCCCGGCCGCCCCCGCCGCCCGTCCGGCCCCCACGCGGGTACGCCCCGAGCCCGCCGCCCCCGAACCGGGTGCGGTCGGACCGGGTGCTCCCGAGCCGGGTGCTCCCGAGCCGGGTGGCGCCTCGTGACCGGTGTGGACGTGCTGCTGCTCGCCCTCGGCGCGGTGGCGGTCGGCGCGGGGGTGCTCGTGGTGACCACCCGGCACCTGGTCCGGGCCGGGCTCTACCTGGTGGTCTGCCTGGGCGCCCTGGCCGGCCTCTACCTGGTGCTCACCGCCGAGCTGGTGGCCTGGGTGCAGGTGCTGATCTACGTGGGCGCCGTGGTGGTGCTGCTGCTGTTCGCGGTGATGCTGACCCGCGCCCCGATCGGCGCCTCCGACGACCTGGACCGACCAGGCTGGCCGGCCGCCCTGATCGGCGGCGGCGCCGGCCTCGGGCTGGCCGCCCTGCTGGTCGACGCGTTCCGCTGGACGCGGGTCGACCTGCCCGAGCCGGGCACCGCCGAGCGCCTCGGCGAGCAGATGTTCGGCTCCTGGGTGCTGCCGTTCGAGGTGCTCTCCGTGCTGCTGCTGGCCGCCCTGGTCGGCGCGATCGTGCTCTCCCGCCCCGACATCGGCCGCCCCGCGGCCGACCGGCCGGCGCCGGCGGCGGGGGGCCGCCGGTGAGACCGGTCATCCCGTACGTCACCGCCGCCCTGCTGTTCGGCCTGGGCGTGTACGGCGTGCTGCGCCGCCGCAACGCGGTGCTGGTGCTGATGGCGGTGGAGCTGATGCTCAACGCGGTCAACCTGGTCCTGGTCACCGCCGACACCACGGTCCGGGCGCAGCTCCCGCACGCCGGCCAGGTCTTCGCCCTCTTCGTGATCGTCCTGGCCGCCGCCGAGATCGGAGTGGGGCTGGCGATCGTGCTCCAGCTCTACCGCATGCGGGCCAGCGTCGCCGTCGACGAGGTGCCGCTGGCCGAGCCGCCGCCGACCGTGCCGCCGTCCGGGGCGGGCGCGGCGGCGACCCCGGGCGCGTCGGCCGGCGAGGTGACCCGGTGACCGGCCTGCTCGGCGCGCTGCTGCCGGCCGTACCCCTGGTGGCGGGCCTGGTCGGGCTGCTGCTGCCGCCCTCGCCGCGCGGCGCGACCACCGGGGAGGACCCGGCCCGGCGGGCGGCGATCGGCCTCGGCGTGGCCGGGGCGGCCGGGGCGCTGCTGATCGCGGTCGTCCTGCTGGTCCGCGTCGGCCAGCCGGTGCAGACCTCGACCACCTGGGTCGACCTGGGCGGGCTGCGGGTCACCCTCGGGGTCCGGCTCGACGGCGCCGCCGCCCTGGTCGCGGTCGCCGTCGCGGCGGTGGCCCTCGCGGTGCAGGTCTACTCCGTCGGCTACCTGAAACGGGGCCCGCACGACGACGTCGAGGTCGACCACCGCTACCCGCCGTACGCGGCGCAGATCAGCCTCTTCACCGCCGCGATGCTGCTGGTGGTGGTAGCCGGTGACCTGATCATGCTGCTGGTCGGCTGGGAGGTGATGGGCCTCTGCTCCTACCTGCTCATCGCCCACGACCGCCGGCTGCCCGAGGCGCCGGCCGCCGCGATGAAGGCGTTCCTGGTCACCCGGGTGGGCGACGTCGGCTTCCTGCTCGGCATCGCGCTGCTCGGCGTCTCGGCGGGCAGCTTCCGGATCGCCGACGTGCTCGCCCACGACCACTCCGCCGGCATGCTGACCACCGCCTGCCTGCTGCTGCTCGCCGGGGTGGCCGGCAAGAGCGCCCAGTTCCCGCTGCACACCTGGCTGCCCGACGCGATGGCCGGCCCGACCCCGGTCTCCGCGCTGATCCACGCCGCCACCATGGTCGCGGCCGGCGTGTACGCGGTCACCCGGCTCTACCCGCTGTTCGAGCGGGCCCCGGCCGCGCTCGCCGTGCTCGGGGTGATGGCCGCGGTCACCCTCCTGCTCGGCGCGCTCGCCGCCACCGCCCAGGACGACCTCAAGCGGGTGCTGGCCTGGTCCACGGTCTCCCAGATCGGGTACATGACCGGGGCGCTCGCCGTCGGCTCACCCACCGCCGCGCTGTTCCACCTGCTCAGCCACGCCGCGTTCAAGGCGCTGCTGTTCCTCGCCGCCGGGGCGGTGATCCACGCCGTCGGCACCACCCTGATGTCCCGGATGGGCGGCCTGCGCGCCACCATGCCGGTGACCTTCTGGTGCACGGCGATCGGCCTCGGCGCGCTGGCCGGCGTCCCCCCGCTGTCCGGCTTCTGGAGCAAGGACGGCGTGCTCGCCGTCGCCGAGGCCGCCGCGCTGGACGGGGCCGGCCCGGCCCCCGCCTGGGTGGGCTGGCTGGTCTGGCTGGCCGGGCTGGCCGGCGTCGCGGTCACCGCCTGGTATGCCACCCGACTGCTGCTGCGTGCGTTCCTCGGTGAGACCCGGATGCCGCTGGTCCACCCGCACGACCCGCCCGCAGTGATGCGCTGGCCGGTGCTGCTGCTCGCCGTCCCGGCCGCCCTGCTCGGGCTGGCCGCGTTCCTGCCCCCGTTCACCGACCGGCTCGCCGTCGGCGAGGGGGAGCTGGTGCATCTCGGCCCGGCCCTGCTGCTGCCGCTGGCCCTGCTGGCCCTCGGCGCGGGGCTGGCCTGGGCCGGCTGGCGGCGGGACCGGACCGCCGACCCGGCCCGCGCGCTGGGCCCGCTGGGGCCGCTGTTCGCCGCCGGCTTCCGGCTCGACGACGTCCAGCGCGCCCTCGTCGTACGCCCGGTGACCGCCCTGGCCCGGGCCGCCCGCGCGGGCGACGAACTGGTGATCGACGGCGCGGTGGAGGGCACCGCCCGGGGCGCACGCGACCTCGGCGGGGCACTGGCCGGGCTGCACCGCGCCGCGCTGCCCCGGGCGGTGGCGGGGGTGCTGGCCGGCGCGCTGCTGATCGGGCTGGCCGCCGTGCTGATCGGAGGGGCCGCATGACGCTCGGACAGGTCCTGCTCGTCGCGGCGCTGGCCGTGCCTGCGGTCGGCGCGGCCGTGGTCGCCGCCGTCCCCGGGGACCGGGCGGCCCGCCTGGTCGGCACGGCGGCGGCCGGGCTGACCCTGGCGGTCACGGTGGCGCTGGTCGCCGGCGACCAGCTCTGGACCGGCTACGGGCCGCCCCCGGCCGTGCGCCCCTGGCACCAGCTCGACCTGTCCTGGGTGCCCGGCCTCGACCTGCGCTTCCACCTGGGCGTGGACGGCATCTCGTACCCCTTGGTGGTGCTGACCGCGCTGCTCACCCTGCTCTGCTGCGCGTACACGGTGTGGAAGGTGCCCGACGGCGGCGGCAGCGGCCGGGCCCTCGTGGCGCTGCTGCTGGTGGTCGAGGTCGGCATCCTCGGCACCTTCCTCGCCCTCGACCTGGTGTTGTTCTTCTGCTTCTTCGAGGTCGTCCTGCTCCCCATGTACGCGATCATCGCCGGCTGGGGCGGCCCGGACCGGCGGCGGGCGGCCCGCAAGTTCGCCCTCTACACGCTGCTCGGCTCGGTGCTGCTGCTGGTCGGCGTGTACGTCGTGGTGGCCGCCGCCGGCACCGCCGACCTGGTCGCGCTGACCGGCGGGGCCGGGCTTCCCCGGGGCACCCAGCTCGCCGCGTTCACCCTGTTCGGGCTGGCATTCGCGGTGAAGAGCCCGCTCTGGCCGCTGCACTCCTGGCTGCCCGACGCGCACACTCAGGCGCCCACCGTCGGCAGCGTCGTGCTCGCCGGGGTGCTGCTCAAGATGGGCACGTACGGGCTGGTGCGGGTCGCCGTCGGGGTAGCCCCCGAGGGGGCCCGCTGGGCGGCCCCGGTGCTCGGGGTGCTCGCCGTCGCGGCGATCCTGATCGGCTCCCTGGTCTGCCTCGCGCAGAGCGACCTGAAGCGGCTGATCGCGTACTCCAGCGTCGGGCACATGGGGTTCGTGCTGCTCGGGGTGGCCACCCTGACCGCCACCGGCATCCAGGCCGCGCTGATCGGCAACATCGCGCACGGGGTGATCACCGGACTGCTCTTCTTCCTGGCCGGGGCGGTCAAGGACCGGTCGGGCACCGGGGCCCTCGCGGAGCTGTCCGGGCTGCGGGAGACCGCGCCCCGGCTCGCCGGGCTGCTCGGCTTCGCCGCTGTCGCCTCGCTGGGCCTGCCGGGCCTGGCCGGGTTCTGGGGCGAGGCGTTCGCCGTGGTCGCCGCGATCCAGCGGGGCGGGGTGTTCTGGACCGTCCTGGGCGTGCTGGCGGCGGTCGGCGGCGCGCTGACCGCCGCGTACCTGCTGCGGCTGCTGCGCCGGGTCACCCACGGCCGACCCAGCCCCGCGGTCGGCCGGGTCGCCCCCGGCCTCGCCGCCGCCGAACTGACCGCGTGGGCCCCGCTGGTGCTGCTCGCCCTCGCCGTCGGCCTGGCTCCCGCCCTGATCCTCGGTGTCGCCGCCGACCCGGTGGCCGCCCTGGTGGCGGTGCTCCCATGACCCCTGCAGCGGAAGTCGTGAACGAGAGCGGGCTCGGATGAGTGTGGTGCAGAGCGTGGACAGCGTGGCGCTGCTCCCGGCGTACCTCGCGGCCGGCACGGCCGTCCTGGTGCTGCTGACCGACCTGCTGGTGGCGCGGGCTGCCGCGACGGTGGCGGTGGCCGCCGCCGGGTCGGTCGCCACCGCGCTCGGCTGCGCCGTCGTCGGGGCGGGCGGCGAGCGCTCGACGTTCTGCGTCGGCGCCGACTGCTCGTACGTCTTCGGTGGCCGGGCCGCCCTGGTCGGGGCGCTGTTCGCCCTGCTCACCCTCGGGGTTCTGGCGCTGTCCGGGCCGCTGCTGCGGGCCGGCCGGTCCCCGGTGGGCGAGTACTGCTTCCTCCTCGCCTGCTCGATGACCGGCGGCGTGGTGCTCGGCGCGGCCGGTGACCTGATCACCCTGGTCGTGGCGCTGGAGACGCTGACCCTGCCGCTGTACGTGCTCGTCGGCCTGCGCCGGGGGAGTCTTGCCAGCGCCGAGGCGGCGGTGACGTTCTTCGTGGTGAGCGTGGTCGCCACCACCCTCACCCTGCTCGGCGCGGCCCTGCTCTACGCGGTCACCGGCGGCCTGCACCTGGGCCGGGTCGGCGCGCTGTTCGCCGAGCACCCCGACCTGCTGGACGTGCCGCTGACCACGGCTGCCGTGGCGCTGGTGCTGCTCGGGCTGGCGTTCAAGGTGGCCGCCGTGCCGTTCCACGCCTGGGCTCCGGCCACCTACGACGGCGCGCCGCTGCCCGTGGCGGCGTACCTGTCGACCGCCTCGAAGCTCGGCGGGGTGGTGGCCCTGCTCGCGGTGGTCCAGCGGGCCCTGCCGGCGGAGGTGACCGGTCCGGTGCTCGCCGGACTCGCCGTGCTCACCATGACCGTGGGCAACCTGGTGGCGCTGCGTCAGCGCCGTGCGGTCCGGCTGCTCGCCTGGTCGTCGGTGGCCCAGGCCGGCTACATTCTCGCCCCGCTCGGCGCGCTCGCGCTGGCCACCGGCCGCACCGCCGACGCCCGTGCCGCCGCGTACGCCGCCGCCGTCGCGTACGCGGTCTTCTTCGTGGTGCTGGAGCTGGCCGCGTTCGCGGCGCTGGTGGCGCTGCGGCCGGCCGACGCCGACGGCGGCACCCTCGTCGAGCTGCGCGGCGCGGCCCGGCGGCGGCCCTGGGTGGGGGCCGCGTTCGCGCTGGCCCTGGTCGGGCTGGCCGGTCTCCCGCCGGGGCTGGCCGGCCTCTTCGCGAAGGTGACGGTGGTCCGGGCCCTGCTGGACGGGGGCGCGGCCTGGCTGGCTCTGGTCGTGGCGGTGAACGCGGTGATCGGCCTCGCCTACTACCTCCGCGTCGCCGCCCTGCTGTACGCCCCGTCGGCCGACGCCACGCCCGTCCCCGCCCGCCCGGCCGGAACGGTCGCCGTCGCGCTCGCCGCCGCCACCGGCGTCGCGCTGGTCGTCGGCTTCGCCCCGCAGCTCGTGCTGGACCTCGCGGCCCGCTGACCCTGCGTAGATCGCTCCCCGGGCGTGGCCTGATCGGGCAGCTCCTGACCTGGGGCTCAGTCGCCGCTCAGGTTTTTCAGGTAACTCACAGTCATTAGGCGGATGGTTGGTGGGTACCGGATTTGTTGGACCGGTCAGCGGGTCCCGCGTGATCCGCGCACCGAAGGAGCGATCGTGCATCACAACCGTCTGAAGACCGCAGCGCTGCTCGGCCTGTTGACCTCGCTGATCCTCGCGGTCGGCTACTGGTTCGGCGGGAGCGGCGGGCTCGTCATCGCCGTCGTCATCTCGTTGGTGATGAACGGCGTGACCTACTTCTACTCCGACAAGCTCGCGTTGCGCTCGATGCGGGCGCAACCGGTCAGCGAGGCGCAGTTCCCCGAGCTGTACCGGATGGTCCGCGAGCTGGCCACCGAGGCCCGGCAGCCGATGCCCCGCCTGTACGTCAGCCCCACCTCGCAGCCCAACGCGTTCGCCACGGGCCGAAACCCGGCCAACGCGGCGGTCTGCGTCACCCAGGGCATCACCGAGGTGCTTGACTACCGCGAACTGCGCGGGGTGATCGGGCACGAGTTGTCACACGTCTACAACCGGGACATTCTCATCTCCAGCGTGGCGGCCGGTCTGGCCGGCATCATCACCATGCTGGCCAACCTGGCGTGGTTCATCCCGCTCGGCTCCTCCGACGACGAGGACCGCCCCAACCCGGCCGTGCTGCTGCTCACCCTGATCCTCGGCCCGATCGCGGCCACCGTGATCCAGCTGGCGATCAGCCGCAGCCGGGAGTTCCAGGCCGACGCGTCCGGCGCCCGGCTCACCGGGGACCCGCTGGCCCTGGCCAGCGCCCTGAAGAAGATCCACATGGGCACCCAGGCCCGCCCGCTGCCGGCGCAGGGGCAGCTCACCAGCACCGCCCACCTGATGATCGACAACCCGTTCAAGCGGGGCGGTGGCATCGCCGCGCTCTTCTCCACCCACCCCCGGATGGAGGAGCGGGTCGCCCGGCTGGAGCAGATGGCCGCCAGCGCCGGCCCGGTGCAGTTCCAGCGCTGACGCCCGTACCACCCGATCCGTCCGTGCCCGGTCTCACCGGGCCCGGGCGGATCGTCGTGTACGCGACGAGACGCGGGCCATACCCGGTTCACTCCCGGCAGCTGCGGCGTTAGGGTCGCAACGTCTTCCGCTCATTACATCCCTGGAGGTTTCCCGTGGCCGGACTGCGCCAGTACCTGGGCGTCTGGCGGATCCCCGGCGCGCCGATGCTGCTCGTCCTCGGCGTCATCGGCCGGCTCGGGATCGGCATGACGCCGCTGGCGCTGCTGCTCGTCGTGGAACAGGTGACCGGGCGGTACTCCCTCGCCGCGGTCGCCGGCGGCATCTACGCCCTCTCCAGCGCCGCGCTGAGCCCGATCGCCGGCCGGGTCGCCGACCGGGTCGGCCCGACGCCGGTACTGCTGGCCACCGCCGTCGCCCACCCCCTCGCGCTGTCCGGCCTGCTCATGGCGAGCCGCTCCGACGCCGGCAACCTGGCCCTGATCTACGTGGCCTCCGGGGTCGCCGGTGCCACGTACCCGCCGCTGACCGCCGCGATCCGGGGCGCCTGGAACGACCTGACCGGCCCCACCTCCGGCCGGTACCACCTGCGCAACACCGCCCTGGCCGCGGAGACCACGCTCTTCGAGGTGGTCTTCGTACTCGGCCCGCTGCTGGTGGCCGCGTTCGTCCTGTTCGCCGACGCGACGGCCGCCCTGGTCGGCGCGGCGGTGGTCACCCTGGCCGGCACCACCGCAGTGGCGCTCGGCCGGGTGATGCGCGGCTGGCGCCCGCACCCGCACGAGCACCAGGCCAAGGGGCTCGGCCCGCTGCGGGTCGGCGGCTTCCCCGCACTGCTGCTCTGCGTCGCCAGCCTCGGCATCGCGTTCGGCGCCGCCGGGGTGATCGTGCCGGCCTTCGCCGGGAGCCAGCCGACCGACGACCCGGAGAGCCTGGCCGGGCTGCTGCTCGCCGTCTGGGGGATCGGCAGCGCGGCCGGCGGATTCTGGTTCGGCGTCCGTAAGCCGGCGGCGAACATGACCCGCCAGTTCGCCTGGCTGCTCGCCACCGTCGCCGGCAGTTTCGCCGTGTTCGCGGTGATGCCCGGGCCGCTGCCGCTGGGCGTCGCCCTGATCATCGGCGGGGCCACCATCGCGCCCGCGTTGACCCTGGAGAACACCCTGGTCGGGCGGATCGCCCCCGCCGGCATGCTGAACGAGGCGTACACCTGGGTGGTCACCATGTCGGTGGCGGCCAGCGCCGCCGGCGGCGCGGTGGCCGGGCTGATCGTCGACCACAGCGGCGGCGTGTCCTGGGCGTTCCTCTTCGCCGGGGCTGCGGTCGCCGTCGGGGCCACGGTCG
The DNA here is from genome assembly GCF_045040215.1 of Micromonospora sp. NBC_01412. NCBI lineage: Bacteria > Bacillati > Actinomycetota > Actinomycetes > Micromonosporales > Micromonosporaceae > Micromonospora > Micromonospora sp. NBC_01412. The sequence continues at coordinate 2,329,622 of NZ_CP109528.1, read as the reverse complement.
CCGCGCTCCCCGCCGGCCCGATCGCCCGGGCCGAGGCCACGGCGGTACGCGTCGAGCAGACCCTCGCCGCCTGACCCGCCCTGCCTCGATCCCCCCAGGACACACTCCGGGCACCGCATGCGGTGCCCGGAGTGCGAGTGCCTGACTGTCGTACCGATCAGACCTGGACGCCCACCCTGCGGCGGATCCGGCTGGCCCCGACCAGGAGCGCACCGGCGGCCAGCAGGCCGCCACCCAGGGAGAGGACACCGGCGGAGCTGTCACCGGTGACCGGCAGCTCCTTGCCGTCTTTATCGTCCTTATCGCCCTTGTCGTTCTTGTCGTCCTTGCCGTGGTCGTCGTCCTTGCCGTGCTGGTTGTCCTTGCCGTGCTCGTCGTCCTTGCCGTCGTGCCGGTGGTCGAACTTGCCATCCCGGATGCAGACGGTGACGGTCACGGGGTCGGAGACCACGATCTTGCGGTAGAACTTACCGATGGCGCGGGCCGTGTTGACCACCTTTCCGGCCTTGACGTCGGCCGAGGTCACAACATGCGGCTTGACGGCGTGGCAGTCGGTGCTCGTGCCCGGTGCCAGCGTGGTGCTGTTGCAGACCACCCGACCGGCCTTCCGGTCGTGGACGGCTACGTCGGTGATGGCGACCGTGCCGGTGTTGGCCACCCGGTAGGTGTAGAAGATCTTGTCGCCCTTGGCCGCGAAGCCGTCGTTCTCACACTTGTTGCGGCAGTCCGACTCGACCCGAGCCTTCTTGTCGATCGACAGGCTGATCTGCTTCGGCGGGACCCGCTCGGTGGTCACGGTGAACGTCGCGTAGTCGGACAGCACCTTCTGCCGGTGGAACAACCCGGAAGCCTGCGCGGTGTTGACGATCTTGCCCTTGGTCACGTCGGTCTTCGTGACGGTGTACGTGCCGGTGCAGGTGGTGCTCGCCCCCGGCGCGAGTGACGTGTCCTCGCAGGTGATGCCGGTGACCGTGTCGTCGGTGACGGTGATGTCGGTGACGGTGATCGGGTAGGTCATGCCCGTGTTCTGGTTCGTCACCGTGTAGGTGTAGGTGACCTTGTCACCGGCCTGTACGTCGGTGGCCGGGGTTGCGGTCTTGGTCAGCCCCAACTTCAGGTCCGCCGGTCGCCTCGCCCCGCAGGTGCTGATGAGCTCGAAGGAGCGTGCGCTTCCGGAGACCAGCACCGCGCTGGCGCCGGTGAGCGTCCCGCCGGCCGGGAGTCGGATCCACGCCTTGCTGGTGCCCATATCATTGACGATCTTGCTGTTGGGGGCGGTGGGGATCGTCCTCGTGACAGTGCCGCTCGGCGTACTGAACGTCGCCGTGACCGACTGGAAGGCGCCGCTGGTGTGCGGGTTGCCCGGCAGGTTGAAAACCCACGCGTCCTCGTTCGGGAAGGGCCCACCGCCGAGCTTGGGGTCGCAGTTCTGGGTGAACTGGGCTGCCGTCGTCGGCACGTTGCCCGGGCTGATGTTGATCGGCGGTGCCGCAACGGCCGGCGAGCCGGCCGCGAGCAGCAGGCCGCCGGCCAGCAGCGTGAAGGCGGCCAGTCGTACGCGGATGCCGGCTCGTGTGCGCGGCGAAGAGGTCTTGCTCATGTGTTCCCCCGTGTCGTGGACTGTTGACAAGGGGGGCAACGAGTAGTAAAAGATGCGCGTCACGCAGGGGAAGGTGAAATCCCCCGCTAGATGGAAAAGGTGCGCTTCTGCCACCAAACGGCCTCGGCTACCCCATCCCAGGGCCGAGGGTGCGTGTCATGGGCGAGCTGCAGACCAGCCGATTACCGGCAATCTCGGCTTCCCGACGACACGTAGAGCGCCCGATGTCGGCCACGGCCAGGGCCAGCACTCCACCCCGACGAAGGCCGCAGCCCGGGCCCAGGTCAACGGCGGCCAGGCAGTGCGCCGGCAGGCCCGAGCGGATCGCGAGCACCTGCTCACGCGACCACGGCCACTTCCAACTGACCTTGCGAGGATGGTTGGCCGTGAGCGCAGAGGCCTGGAGCTTGTACGACGGCAGAGTTGAGCGAGCAAGGCGCTCGTGGTCGCAGACCAAGTCGGCACTACCTGTAGGTGCGCGACTCCGGGCGTGCGTGCTCGCGACGAAGCCGTTCGGCGTCTTCGTCGAAATCGACGGTCAGCCCGATGCGCTGGGCCTGGTGGAGATGACTGCGTTCCGGCGCGGCGGCGAGCTTCCGGCTGTTGGCGTCTACCTGGATGCGGTCGTCGTCGACCATGCCGCCCATAACTGGCAGGTGAGGCTACGGCAGCCGGAGTGACTACCTGGGTGGCGATCGGGGTGTACGGGGCCGGCGGCAGCGTCAGACCAAGGGCGGACCAGGAAGGGACCCCTGCCCCGTTCCTGGGGGGCCAAGGCGCCGATAGCCGCCAGCGCGGCAGCTACATACAGTCACCGGCCCGCTCGGCCCGGAACCGCCCAGGTTGCACGATCTCGGTCCATGATCGCCGATCTACCATTCCCCGGTGAACCGTCTCTTCGCCGCGAGCATGTTGGGTGTCGCGCTCCTTCTTGCCGCCTGCACAGATGAGAAGCCGGCCGACAGCCGACCCGCCCCAGACGACGCCACCCGCCGTGCTTGCATCTCCGTGGCGTATGTAGTGGAGAGGAACAACGTCTTCTTCGCTCTGAATCTCTCCGTCGGAAGGGACACCAGCGCCGCGACCGACTCCGAAGTCAGTGCTGGCGGCCGGGAACTTCTGGAGGCTGCGCAGGAGGCCGGCGAGTTGGATGTGGGCAGCCACGGCAAGGCAGACATGACACAAGCCGAGGCACGGATCGCCGTCGCCCAGCAGAAGTTGATGACGACGTGCCGTGAACTTCTGGGAGATCCACCCTGGTCGTGACCGCCGGTCGCCAGGTGTCGCTGTGCGGGGTGGGTAGCTCCTCGGAAAGCCGGAGCCACGGTGGGTGGGCGGACAGGCCGTCGGCGCCAGACAACGATGACGAACGAGACCATCGGCGACGACGTCTGCCAGGCCACAGTGGGTGAGCCAGCCCCCCGCCAGCCGGGATGGCTCCGGCTTACCTGTAGTTGGTGAACTGAAGGGCGACGCCGAAATCATCACCCTTGAGCAGGGCGATGATGGCCTGGAGGTCGTCCTTCTTCTTGCCGGTGACCCGGAGTTGGTCGCCCTGGATCTGCGCCTGGACGCCCTTGGGGCCCTCGTCCCGGATCTTCTTGCTGATCGCCTTGGCCTTGTCCGACTCGATGCCCTGGATCACCTTCGCGTCGATCTTGAAGATCTTGCCGGAAGGCCGCGGGTCGCCGGCGTCGAGGGACTTCAGCGAGATGTTCCGCTTGACCAGTTTTTCCTTGAAGACGTCCAGGGCCGCCCGGACCCGTTCCTCGGTCTCCGCATGGAGGCTGATCGCCTCCTCGCCCGACCAGGAGATCTCCGCGCCGGTGCCCCGGAAGTCGAACCGCGTAGCCAGCTCCTTCTCCGCTTGGCGGAGGGCGTTGTCGACCTCCTGCCGGTCGACCTTGCTCACGATGTCGAACGACGGATTCGCTGCCATGCTCATGCTCCTGCTGTCCGGGTGGTCAGTGCTCGTACGCGTCGCCCGCCGACCAGCGGCACGACCCCCTGACGGTACCCGGTTGCGCCGGACCGGGGAGTAACCGCTATCCTTGGCTCCGCTGCCGCGCGAGGCGCGGTGGTGACGCCCTGGCGGGTTGCCCGAGCGGCCAATGGGAGCGGACTGTAAATCCGTCGCGAAAGCTTCGAAGGTTCGAATCCTTCACCCGCCACCAGGTGCGAAAAGAAGCCCCTGACCAGCGCGAACGCTGGTCAGGGGCTTCTGTCGTGAGTCCCGCTCAGTCCCGCTCTAGCCCGTTCGATCTCGCTGGCTGTGTCACATGCGTGTCACCGAGATCATCAGGGATGGAAGCCGCCGGGCGGGTTGTGCCAGCGGCGGGGGCGGGTAGGCCGAGCGCCATCTCTACTCGGCGGCGGGCGGCTTCCTCCTGGCCGTAGACGCACTTCGCGTAGACCCGCATGAGGACGTGGACGCTGTGCCCGGCCCACTCGGCGACCTGGGTAGCCGGTACTCCGGCATTGAGCCAGAGCGATACGGCGGCGTGCCGAAGGTCGTACGGTCGCCGGGCCAGCGTGGAGCGCTGCTGTGCCGGCGTGAGCACTTTTGCCCGCGCGTTGCGCCATGCCTTCCCGTAGGTGTTGTTCGGGATCGGTTGGCCGGCGGTGGGCACGTACCGGCCACCGGGGCCGCGCCGGGTGACGAACAGCTTCCCGTTCGATCCGGGCGGGTACTCCTTGACGTGACGGTTGAGCAGCCGCGCGAGCGGCGGCGGCACCGGCACATCCCGCGTGGCCGACTTCGCCCGGTGCTTCAGTCCGCGATCCTCGGCCGTGTTGTTCCCGTCGCCCCAGTCCCGGCCCACAGCCACCGTCGAGCCGGTTAGGTGCAGCACGCCCCACCCGTCAGGCTGGGCGGGCCGTTCGTATTCGTCTTCGCGCAGGTGAAGCACCTCTTCGGGGCGTAAGGCGGCGTAGTACATGCATCCGAAGAAGGCTTCCAGCTCGGGAACGGCCCGCCCAACCTCGGCGAGTAGCGTTCGCGCCTGGTCGGGGTTGACCACCGCTCCCCGGTCGATCTCGTCGGCCATTTTCGGCGCGGTCCAGCTCACCAGGGTCATCGGGTGCGTGTCGAGTAGCCGTAGCTCGACGGCGTACTTGAGAGCGCCGGAGAAGACGGCCCGTTTGCGGGCGATCGTGCTGGGCGACGCGGGTGCGCCATCCATGCGCAGGGCAAGCGTGTCGAGCGCCTTCCGCACTAAGGCGGCGTCGGTGAGCGCTGCCAGATCGACGGTGTTGGCTTTGAGCCAGCGCACGGCGGCAGCCAGGTGGGCGGGTGGCTCCCCAGCGTCGCGGCGAGCCTTGTTGAACACCCACCCATAGAGCGCGGCCCGTAGCGCCTTGTCGCTGGGCACGCCCCGGTCAGTCGACAGCAGGGCCGGCGTGACGGTGGCCAGCGTCTCGGCGATGCCCTTGCGGTGCTTCGCCGATGCGCGCGGCCACTTCATGTCGACGTACGTCACGGCGTGCTCGTACCACGACCGGGCGTTGAGCGCGCGCGCCATCGGCTCGGGTAGGCCGCTGGCCTCATCGAACGCAACGCCTTCCCGCTGAGACACCACCAGCTTTGACCGGAAGCTCTCGGCCAGCGCGCGGGTGGCGAACGTGTCGCGAAACGGCCTGCCGGCCACCTTCCAGCGCACGCCGTAGGAGAAACCCTTGGTGAGCTGGCGTTTCTGGATGCTGTAGACCCGCACGTCGTAGGTGCTCATGCTGCCTCTTCATGATCGTTGAGCCAGTTGTCCAGGTCGCGGCGGCGGACGTACAGGCTGCCGTTCGGGTACTTGATCGTTCGGGGTGCGCGCCCGGTGGCCTTCCAGTTGAAGAAGGTCGACCGGGGCACGCGCAGTTCGTCCAGGACTTCGGCGAGGGTGAGCAGGTTGCCGGTCGGGATGCGGCGGACAGCGGTCATGGGCGGGTGTCCTCCCTCGGGGTGGCGTGGAGGTAGATGCGCTGGAACAGGGGGGACCGGCGGTCGGGGTAGGGCCGGCTGATCTGCTGGATGTGCAGCACTCGGGCGATGGCGTTGAGTGCTGCGGCTGTTTCAGCGGGGGTGCCGTGCAGCCTGATTCGCATCGTGGGTGCCTTCCGGGCGGCGCGGGTCGCTTGTGGAAAGTCGGGATGGCAGTGCGGCAAAACGGTGTAGAGCAGCCCGCTAAGAGCGCCGTAGGCGCAAGATTCGGGCAGGGTTGGTGTAAGGCGTAGGGACGATCCGGCTGTGTCGCTCTCAGCGGGCCACTTCGCGGGTGTCGGTGGCCGGGCCGGCGGCGCGGGAGGGGCCGGGAAGCGTTGACACGTTGACAATCGGCCGGCGCAGCCAAGTTCCCGCAGGTGATGACCGGTGCCGGGGTGTCAACGCCCCCCGTTGACAGGCGTTGACACTCGTTGACAGCGGGCGGGCCAGCGACGGCGTGGGCACTCCCGGGTGATTGCTCGCCAGGTGAGGACTTGCTTGACTCGTCACATGACGACGCGCTGGGTCCTATTTGCTGTCGGCGTTGGACTTTTCGTCGCTGGACTGGCGGTGTTCATTACGGCGATCTGGGTCGACGGGTGGGCCGGCGTGTATTTCCTCGGCTTCCCGCTCGCGATTGCCGGTGGCATGATCACCGGGAAGGCCCTCCGGATCGGGATGCCGGGCGCGGCCTGAGTGACCGTTGGGGTGTCAACGCCTGTCAACGGCTGTCAACGGGGCCCGTTGACAGCCTCGCGGGTGTCCTGAGCTGCGGAAATGTCGTCGTCGGGGGCGGTTGTCAGCGTGTCAACGCTTTCGGGCACCTCGGCTACGGCGCGGGGGTGTAGTTCGTAGCGGCCGTCCGGGCCGTGGCGGACCCATCCGAGGGCGGCCAGTTCGGCGAGTACCGTCGACACCTCGTCCGACTTGGGTAGCCGGCGGGAGACGCGGCGGTGTAGCTCCCGGCGGGTGAAGGTGGTCATGCCCTTGGTGGTGAGCACGCCGAGGACGTGCCGGGCGTTCTCGATCGCGGCGTCACTGCCGATGGTGGTGAGCGCGGCCCGGTAGTGCGCGGCGAAGAACTCGGCGAGCCGGACGGCGTCGGTCATGCGGTCGGCGTCGATGGGGCGGCGCCAGGCGTCGGCGGGGTGGTGGGCGACGTGTAGTAGCCCGGCCAGTCGCAGTGTCGCGCCGGAGAGTTTGTTGCCCCATTCGCGCATGTCGTAGAGGGTGCCGCCTGGCCGTAGCTCAATTTCGACCTGCTCGGCGGCGGCCCGCCGGACGCGGCTGGCGTCGTCGGTGAGGGTGACCACGGCCGGGTCGGTCCAGTCGGCGAGGGCGGCGGCCAGGTCGTGTACCCGGTGGGTGTAGCCGGCGGTGACCTGCTCGGGCACCGGGTCTGTGTCCACGGACCGATATCCGGCCAGTGACCGGGGCAGGGCGAACAGGAACCGGGCGGGTAGGCCGCGCCCGGCGAGGTCGGCGTTTCCGCCGAACTTGCGCAGCACGGTCGGTTGCGCCATCACGCACACGGTCAGCGCCGGCTTGTCCACGCTGGCGCCCTCGCGGGTCTGCCGCTCATTGCTCATCGGCTGCCCCGCGTGGCCCTTCAAGTACGGGTCAAGGTTCGGGGCACCGGAGTACCGGCCGGCGAGGGTGTCGAAGATGCCGCCCTCATCGCTGATGATCGCCATCCGCCCACCGTTGGCGGCCATCAGGCCGATCAACGCTTCGGGGGTGGCGTCGTCCACGATCAGTTTCGGCAGGGTGGGAACGGTGATGGCCTCGGCGGCGATGGCGGCGGCGACCGCCTCGGCGGACGCCTCATCGCGCTTGCCGGGGTCGGTGGCCTTGGCTGCCTGGGTCTTGGCGTGCTCGGCCTGCCGGTCGGCGATGTCCCGCAGAGCGGCGGCCTCGGCGATGCGGGGGCGCATCGCGTCGCCGAGCGTCGACTGTGCGGCGAACAACGGCGCGGTCATCGCCCGATGCACCGGGCTCTTGCGCTCGCCGGGGCCGGCGATGACAGCGGCGAACACGTTCACCGGCTCCCGCCACCCGGCGACCGGCTCCACCTCCAGGCGGCCACCGGCGCACGCGGAGAGCACGGCGACGGCGAGGGTGCCGGCCATGGCCGGATCGGTCTGGGTGAACCGGGCCAGGCCGGTGACCATGTCGCCGAGCCAGCGCGGGAACACGTCGGCGGGGAACGGCGGCGGTGCGGTGTTGGGGCCGGTCAAGGGCACTGGAACATCCCACAGCGGGCCGCCCGCGGTCGGCTGCCCGGTGGTGTCGGCCGGGTCGGTGACGAGGTGGAGACGGGCGGCGGTCATGCGGCCACCTTTCGGGGACGGTGGGAGCCGGCGGCCAGGCCGGATCGGATGGTGCGGTACACCTCGGAGGTGGGCAGCCCGGCCGTCACGCCCGCTTGTTCCAGCACGCTTTGCACGTCGTCGGCGGTCAGCGCGCCGCCGGCCACGAGTTGGCCGAGGGCGATGGCGGCGATGTGGAGCGACCGGTTGCGCTCGCCTGGCGCGGCGCCGGTCACCCGTTGGACCTCGTGGGTGATGGCCGCCCTCACGTACGCCCCGGTGCGGTCGGTGGGCAGGTCCACCAGCACCGGCCGTTGCGGTGGCAGCGGGGCCGGGGCGAGGAGCCCGGCGAGCCATTCGGGCAGCGGGGCCGGGTCGGTGTCCAGGTCGACGCCATAGGGGCGGCCGGCGACGGTGGAGCTGGCGGCGACGACGTAGCCGCCGTTGGCGCGGGTGTCGACCATCGGGCCGAGGGTGCCGGCGGTGTTGCGCAGCGCCGGCCCGTCGTCGGGGTGCCGGTAGTAGAGGTGGGTGCCGCCCCGCCCGGTGCGGACGGTGTAGGTCGGCTCGATGCCGGCGGCGTGCGCGGCGGCCAGGTCGGCGAGCACGGCCAGGCCGTCACGCCCGCCCGCCTCGGCGGGGTTCTTCGGGGTGTCCAGGTCGACCACGACCAGGCGGGACGGCCCGCACGCGAGGCCGATGCCGTAGGGGCGGGCCGACCACGCTCGGCGGATGCGGTCGGGGTCGCAGGTGGCGCGGGGTTCCCATCCGAGGTGCCGGCCGGCGGTACGGCAGCGCGGGTCGCGGCCGGTGCAGTCGTCGGCGGTGTGGTCGGGGAACGCGGGCCGCTTGTCGTCGGGGCGCAGCGGGAAGACGTGCCAGCCTCGTTCGGCGTGAGCGAGCGCGGCGGTGAGCAGGTCGGGCATGGGTGTCTCCTGTTCAGGCGGGCCGGCGGGTGGCGCGGGCGGTGTCAAGGTCGATCAGCGCCCCGCCACGGCCGGTGGGGGCCGGGTCGGGCCGGCGGGCCGGGGTATCGGTGGTGGTGGTGAGGGCCAGGCGCAGGAACACCCGGTGCCGGCCGGCGTCGGTGCCGGTGAGCGGGTGCCGGTCGCTGACCTGGGCGACGTAGGCGACGGCGGTCAGCGCCGCAATGGCGGCGTCGAGTTCGGTCGGGGTGCCGGTCAACCACGCCTCCACTACGCGGCCCGGCGGGGTGCGGGCCGTGCGGCGAGGGCGGCGCGGGTGACGACGTGGCGCAGGTCGGCGAGCAGGCCGGCGAGTTGCCGGCGGGCGGCTGGCTCGGCGGGGGCCAGGGCGACCCGTAGCCGAATCTCGGCGTGGTCGCGGCCGGCGGTGGTGCGTACCCGTACCAACACCGCCCGGCCGTGGCCGGGCAGGTCGACCACGATCTCTGCGGAGCGGTGTTCGCCGAGGTTGCAGCGGTGGTCGCGTCCGCACCAGTCGGTGTGTCCGTCTCGTCCGTTGCGGCGGTGCATTACTTCGCCGCCTTGTACTCGTCCTTGATGTGGTTGATGGCGTGCCGGCCGAGGCGTAGCCGGAGGCCGGTGCCGGCGCAGCGGCGGCACTCCCGCCGGATGCGGATGAGCGGGGAGCGTTTGCGGCCGGTGCCGTGGCAGGTGCGGCACCGGCCGAACGGGTCGATCACACACAACGCCAGGTAACCGAGCGTGACCAGTGTGAGGGTGAGGCAGGGGACGGCGGCTAGCAGGTCGCGGGGGGTCATTTCAGCCTCCAGAGCCGGTTTCAGGGTGTGTTCGGGGAAGGCCGCTAGATTCCTAGCGTCCTGATCAAGGTTCGGATGGCGTCCTAGGGGCGGTCCTAGGTCTAGGAACCCGTCGGTCCTAGACCTAGGACCGACGTCCGGTTAGCTCGCGTCCCGCTTCCGGTTACGCTCCGCAATTGCGGCGATGATCGTGGCGCGTTCGAATCCGCCCCGGTTGGCGCCCTTGCCGGTGTCCGGGTCGGTGCCCCACGTCTGCCCGACCTTCACCCCGAACGGCTTGAGCGCGACGGTGACCCGCTCCCCGTCCCACCCCGCGTAGACCTCGGGCCGCAGCTCGACCAGCCGGGCGGCCACGGTGCGGCACCACACCTTGGCCTCACCAGCGGGCACCACGGCGGCGATGTCGTCGAGCAGGTGGAACGACAACGCCGGGGCTTTGGCGGGTTGCTCGCCGAGGGCGTGCCCGGTGATCCGCCCGGCGGCCTCGCGGGCGGTGCGGGCGCGGGCGGCGATCCGCTCGGCCATCGGCCCGTCGATGTTGACGGTGGTGGTGATCCGGGCGTCTGCTCCCTCACCGACGAAGTAGCCGGTGCCCTTGTCCGTCCAGGCGAACATGGTCGCCCGGACGCCCTGCTTGTACTGCGACGTGCCGAGCACCATGTCGTTCTCGGTCTGCCCCATGACCTTGAGACAGAACCGGGTGGACGCGTTCGCCGAGATGCCCGTCGGCAAGCTCTTGGCGTCCGGCCGCTGCGTGGCGAACACCGGGATGATCCCGAGCGCCGGCCCACGCTTCACCAGGTCGGTGCTGATCGCTTCCAGTTCCTTGCCGAACTCCGGGTGCTCGAACCACTTCTGACACTCATCCACCCCGACGACCAGGGGGTGCAGGCCGAGCACCTTTTTCGACGCCAGTTCCGGGGTGACCTTGTTCTCCGGGCACAGGTCCCGGGGCAGCTCACGGATCACCTTCGCCCTGCGGCGCAGCTCCTCGCGCAGCTCCCGCATCGACGCCACCGCGTACTCGATGTCCTCGTCTTCCTCACCGGCGCGGTAGCGGTGCGCGACCTGCTCCAACGCCGACAGGTCACCGGTGCCCTTGAGGTCGTAGGCGTGGATCTCCGCACGCGGATCGAGCGCGGCGATCAGCAGCACCTCCCGCAACGCGAACGTCTTACCCATACGCGGGATCGACCCGATGACCATCGCCATGAACATCAACGTCAGGTCAACCCACCGGCCACGCGGGTCGGTGCCGAACGGCTGCGGCCGGAACAGGTCCACGCTGCCGGCCTTGAGCAGCGGCCACGTCGGCTTCTTGGCCTTGGACATGTCCTGGTCACCGACCCAGAGCACGAGCCGGCCGGGGTGCACCTCGGGCTGTCCCTCGGGCCACACGCACCCGAGCGGGCGGGACAGGCCAGCGGCCAGCTTTTCCCGCTTCTCGATGACCTCAGTCGAGGTGACACCGTTGGGCAACTCCACGTCGGCGCGCCAGCCGGGGCCGTCGCGGGTGATCGGGGAGGGGAACCAGTCCCTGCCCCGGTCACCCTTGGAAAGGGCCTGGTTGATGCCGGTGATGCTGAGGTTGCCCAGCGCGCGCACCACCACATCCGAGGTCAGTTTCTGCACCCGGGGCACGACCACGGCGGTGTCGAGTAGCGGCTTGTCCGCCGGCCGCCCGAGCACCCCCAACGCGACCAGCAGACCCGCGACGGTGGAGTAACGGGCACCGGCCGGGGCCAGGGCGTAAGCGATGCCCAACGCGGGCAGCACCCCGAGGACCACCGCGGCAGTGACGAACCCCCGCCACCGGACGCGCTGGTCACGCAACCGCGACACCTTCAAATACAACTCGGCGTCGCCCTTGTCGGCCACCGACTGCCGGACGTGCTCGCCTTGCAGGTCGAACAGCCACCGACCCCAGCCAGTCAGCACCCGACCCGCACCGCGCGGCGCCCGCCACGCCAACTTCCCGGCGTACTTCGGCACCCGCGTCAGGTGATACGCCCCAGCGTGGAACAGATGCCCAACCGTCCACCGGGCGGCGTCGCGCAGCTCAGCACGCGACCGCAGCCACGCCGGAACAATCGGCCGGCGCTTCCCGGCCTGCAACCCCGCCACCGTGAAACGCGGCGAACGCTGCGCGGCCGGCGAGTCGACCAACCGCCGGCCGGCGGGCTCATCGGCCAGGTCACTTCCGTCACCGTTAGGGGTGACGGACGCGCCCCGGCGGGACCGGGCGGCGTCCAGGTCGACCACCTCGGCATCCTCGGCGGCGGCGGGGGTGTCGTTCGGATCGGTTTCGGCGGCCTGCCAGTCGAATCGGTCATCGTTTCGGGGGGACGTCATGATGGGGGTCTCCAACAGGTCTGAAGGGATCGGTGGGGGCCGGCGGCGCGGCACGGTTCCTAGGCCATGGGTCGCGCCGCCGGGCAGGGCTACTTGTCAGTTGCGCCGCAGCAGCGGCACGGGGGCGGTCAGATCTCCCACATGGCTCCGCACTGGGTGCAGACCATGTACTTCTTGCCGTCCGCGTAGGTGTAGTGGAAGGCGGGGTGTGCGCAGCTCGCCATGTCGGTCCTCTCGGGTCGTGCCGTCCAGTCGGTCTGGCGGCCTCCGCGTGGGCATCCGGTGATGGGCGGATGCCCCACGGGGGCGGTCAGACCGCGCAGAACAGGGCGGCGACGAACAGCCAGCCGATGTGCCAGGACTGATCGAGGGCGTAGGCCCCGGTACCGAGGGACGGGTTGTCGTCGTGGCCGGGGCGGGGCGTGCCGAGGGCGTAGAAGCGGGCCGAGCCGAGGGCGGCGGCGATGCGCTTGAGCGGGGTCCGCCGATCGGCGATGTAGTGCGTGACCGCCGAAATGGCCAGCCCGACGGCGACGCCGGAGGGGTCGAGGCGCAGGCCGGTGCCGGCGATCAGGAACACCAGGGCCAGGCCGGCGGTGGCGGTGTAGGTGGTGACGTGGGCGGCGCAGGCGATACGGCCTGCCCAACCGGGGCGGCCCTTGCAGTCGGCCTGGTGCTGGGTCTGGACCCAGTGGTCGGCGACCTGGTGGGCAACGTAGAGGGCGACGAACACGGCAGCGAACGCGGCGGCGCGGGTGCCGGTGGGGTCTGGGAACATGGGTGTCTCTCCTGAGGTCTGTTGGGCTGAGGGGTGAGGCCGGCGGCACGGCATCGGTTTCTGAGGCCAGGGGCCGTGCCGCCGGGCACAGCTAGTCGTGGGCGCGGACGAGGTGTGCCAGGGCGGCGCCCATGCCGAGTACGGCGACTGGCAGGACGGATACGGCGGTGGTGATCCACCAGGGGGCACCCGTGGCGGGGGCGACCAGCAGGTGATAGGCGACCTGGCCGAGCGCGCCGACCAGCAGGGACGCGATGGCGGACCACTTGGCGAACCGAAGCGCCCGGGGCGGCACCCGCCCGGACAGCCACACGTACAGCGCATACGCCCCGTACGTCTCGACCCCGATCGGGAGGGTGATTGCGGTGTTGAGGCTGAATCCGTCCGCGATACCGGGCAGCGGGTGGACCACCCCGAACCCGGTGAGTCCGCCGAGCCCGACCCACCCGGACCAGATCGCGACGAACGCGGGCAGGGCGAGCAGCACCACCGGCCAGGCCACGGCTGAGCGGACCGGCGCGGCCGGCGTGTGGTCGGGGGTGGTCGGGCTGGGCGTGTCCGGGTGACTGACCGGCGTGACCTGCTCGACCTGCTCGGCGGGCGTGATCTTCACCGGGGCGGCCGGGGTCGGGTCGAGCACCGGCACGAACTCGGGCACGTCCGGAGCCGGGGCGGGGTCCGGGCCGATCGGCTCGGGGTAGTCCAGCCGGGGCGCGGCCGGGCCATTGGTGTCCGCCTCGGGGGTCAGCAGCGAGCCGCGCAGGATCAGAGCCTTGCGCAGCGTCTCGGCACGGTCGCGGCTGTCGTGTTCGGCCTTGAGGCGGGCGAGGATGTCGTCAGCCTTGGCCGCGCCGATGCGGAACTCCCGCATGAGCCGGTTGCGGGAGGGGATCTGCTGGCCGTCGGGCAGGTCCAGGGCGCGGGCGGCCGGAAGCAGCATGTCGACCGGCTGCGGGAACTTCGTGCCGTTGATGGTCGGGGCGGTCATGACTGATGTCCTCCATCGGAGCAGGTCAGGCACTCGCCGAGCGAGCGCGGGATGTAGTAGGGCTGCACCTTCCGGCAGGTCGGGCAGGTGCGGCGGGCGGTCAGCGCGGCGCGAACCGCGCGGAGCTGGGCGGGGGTGGCGGTGCGCTTCGGCCGGGCCAGGTCGACCCGGTACAGGAAGGCGGCGCGGGTACCGCCGACACCGCGCCAGAGCACCTGCGCGGCGACCGGCTGCCCGGCGGGGCGCAGGCCGGCGGCGCGCAGTTGGCGGCGGGTGGCGTAGCCGGCCGGGGCGCCCCGCCACCAGTAGGTGGGGATGCCGTACCGGGTCCCGTCCGGGTCCCAGTAGGCGGCCCGGATACGTGACATCAGGCCGCGCGGTACGGGTCGGCGAGGGTGCCGGCGGCCAGCTCGGCGGCGGCGCGGGTGACACGAGCCTCGGCCCGGCGCAGCCGCCGCCAGTCCAGGTCGGTCGGGCCGCCCTTGTCCTCGGCGTAGATCAGGGTGATTTCGGCGTCGAGCACGTCCAGTTCAGCGGCGATCAGCGGCCACTCCGTGTCGATCGCGGCCAGGTCGGCGGCGGTCGGCTCGGCGGTGACGGGGGCGAGGTGCTTCCTCACGGGGAACCTCCAGGGGAGTCGATGAAGTGGGGGAAAGCCTCGGGGTGCGACCGGACCGGCCGCACCCCGGGACAGACAGGACCAGGAGGCAGAAGCAACCGCGCGCCAGATCCGGCCCGCTCGCCCCGCTCGCCCGGGATCTACCGGGGTCGGCCACCGTGTGGCTCAAGGCGGGGATGCCGCAGACGGATCTACGCGGCGCTTCTGCTGTGAAGTTCTCAATGAACGACCACACGACCGGCCCGTGAGCGCGCAGCGCAAAGCGCGCCACCTTCCCCGGCTTCCGCTCGGCTTGTCGTTCCTGGCTAGCCAGGTTCGACGGGATGAACGTAGGTCGGCTTGGCTAGTCAGGTCAAGGGGGCGCGGCGAACTTTCTCAACTTGGCTAGTCAGCGCTACCGTGGGCAGGTGAGCGAGAACCTTGACTTCCTCGGTCAGCTAGATCCCGACGACCCCAAACAGGCCTCGCAGCAGATCGCGAACAAGCTGCGGGCGGCCATCCTCACGCGCCGACTCACGCCCGGCGAGAAGCTGCCGTCGCAGCCCGAGCTAGCCACCCGCTACGGCGTCGCACGAGAGACGGTCAAGCGAGCCTTGGACCTGCTCCGGGCAGAGCGGCTGATCGTGTCCCGGCAGGGCAGCGGCGCGTTTGTTCGCGCGCAGACACAGCGGGCAGTCGAGCTGCGTCCGCACATTGAAGCCTCGTTCGACCGACCTCACGTCACCATCGACTTCGCCGGGTTCTCTGGCGAGACGCTGCGCGACGCGCTCGCCGAAGCGCTCGACAAAGTGCGCGTCGGTCGGCTCGCGCCGGAGACGATCGCCGTGCGGGTCCTGATCTCCGACATGACTGCGCCGATGGCGCTGCCGGCACGGGCCGAGACGCAGGCCGACGACCCAGCAGTACGCGAACGCGCGGCGCGAATCACCCGCCGGGCGGCGGACGGCATCATCGATCAGGTCACCGAGCTGGGCGACCTCGGCCTCATCCGGTCGACCACCGTCGAAGTGCGGATGCACCGGGCGTCCCCGCTGTTCAAGCTCTACATCCTGAACAGCGAAGAGGTCTTCTACGGCTTCTACCCGGTAGTTGAGCGCACCGTCTCGATCAAGGGTGAGCCGATGGCGATTTACGACCTGATGGGCAAGGACGTGCCGCTGTTCCACTACGCGGTGACCGACGACGACACCTCGCACGGCACGCAGTTCGTGGAGGCTTCCCGCCAGTGGTTCGACTCGGTGTGGTCGACCATCGCCTACCGGTACGACGGATGAGCGCCGACCTTGGCCGGCTGCTCGCCGGGGTCGGCGCGGTGCTGCTCGACTTCGATGGGCCGGTGTGCAGCATTTTCGCCGGCTATCCAGCCCCGCAGGTTGCCGCAGAACTGGTCGACGTGCTGAGGCGGCAAGGTGTCGACGTGCCGCCCGACCTCGCCAGCGAACCGGACCCGCTTGAGGTGCTGCGCCGTACCGGCGCGGCCGGCGACCACGGCATCACGCGGGCGGTGGAGGATGCGCTCTGTGCTGCCGAGTGTCGGGCCGTCGAGACTGCCGAGCCAACGCCGTACGGCCGGGAGGTAATCGTGGCTGCCCGGCAAGCCGGGATGCCGGTGGCGGCGGTCAGCAACAACTCGGCCGGCGCAGTGAGCGCCTACCTGGCCGCGCACCGGCTCGCCGGGTACGTCTTGCCGGTGGTCGGTCGGGCGTACGCCGACCCGGACCGGATGAAGCCCAACCCCGAACCGATTCTGCAAGCTGTCCTCGCCCTCGGTGAGACGCCGGGCCGTTGCGTGCTCATTGGCGATTCAGTGTCGGACATCGAGGGGGCGCGTGCGGCAGGCGTCAGGGTGGTCGCCTATGCGAACCGCCCGAACAAGGCCGATCTCTTCCGTGGCGCGGCTGCTGATGCGGTAATCAGCAGCATGGGCGAACTGGCTCGCGTCCTACTGGAACCCGGCGGAGTGGCCGGGATGCGGTAGAAGGGATGGCGTGGAGATTCCCGTAGTCCAGCCCTCATCGCTGCCCGAGCCCAGTGTTGGGGTGGTGCGTCCGACTTCGCCCTCAGAAAGTCCAGTGCCGGCGCTGCACCTGTGGGGTATCCGCCAAGCGATTGGTCTGGCGGTGGCGGCCGCCATCCTCTTGGTTGTGACCATGGTGGTGTTTGCGCTCTGGTACGCGGGGTGGCCAGGCATTGAGCGGGCTTCTGTCGTCACGCCAGGCACTTTGTTCGATCTTCTGAAACTAGTTTTTGCTGTGGTGGCAGGAATTGGTGGAGTCGCGGCTCTGGTTGTTGCTTATCGCCGGCAGCGAGTGGCAGAGCACACCAGTCAGTTGGCCGAGTTTTCTCATGAGCTTGCTCATGCTGCCGACCAAAGGGCCGAGATAGCGAAGGCGCTCGCCCAAGTAGCGGATGATCGAGCGCAAGTTGAAGCTGAGCGAAATGGTGTAAGGCTCTTCAATGAGCGATTCGCCAAAGCGTCCGAGCAATTGGGATCCGATAAGGCGGCAGTGCGCCTGGCCGGAGTCTACGCCATGGCTGGCCTAGCTGACGATTGGAAAAACGGGAGACAGACATGCATCGAAGTTCTTTGTGCTTACTTGAGGATGCCCTACGCACCGCCCCCGGATATTGAAGGTAACGATCGCAGCGGGAACGTTGGCGAGTGGCGTGGGGAGAACCTGGCCGCACGTCAAGAGCGCGAAGTCCGCCATACGGTCATTCGCCTGATCGGTGATCGTCTTAAAAGGTCGTTGGGTGATGAAACGTCGTGGTGCGCCTACGACTTCGACTTTACTGGCGCGGTGTTTGATGGAGGTAGCCTGGCGAACGCCACCTTTAGTGGCGGGCGAGTCCTATTTATTGGCGCAACGTTTACGTCTGGGGCCTTGCTGCTTGAAGGTGTCAACTTCGACCATGCGTATGCCTGCTTCAACGATGCTGTTTTCAACAGTGGTGTGGTCTCGTTCATCGGAGCTACCTTTGACGGTGGGCAGTTGGCATTTATAGGTGCTGTCTTCAACGGCTCGATAGTCGACTTTACTAACGCCACCTTTAGTGAAGCGAACGTGAACTTCCAAGACGCGACTTTCAGTGGCGGAAAAGTTGATTTCACGAGCGCCGCCTTTAACGGTGGCAAGCTGTCGTGTCAAGCGGCGAAGTTCAACAATGGGGAACTCGGCTTCTATCGAGCTACCTTCGATGGGCTTGAGGCGACTTTCTTGGCTTCAGTTATTCGTGGAGGCGTTGTTTCATTCGTCGGTTGCCGACATGAATTAGGTGAACTCTACTTCGGGGGAGTGCGAGTTATTGGCGGGACTGTCGATTTTTCAGGTGCTGAGCTTAGGGGTGGAACCGTCGACGTAGACGGATCAATATTGGAGGGTGGCTCCATGCTCTTCGACCAGGTGCTTCTTATTCGAGGTGGGATCTACTTCGGTGGGGGGTCGAGGTTGACCGGCACGATGCTGTCCTTCCGTGCTGCCTACTTCGAGGGTGGAGAGGTTTGGTTCACCGCTGTCCATGTCGATGTGCCACCCGTGTTCGACGGCTGGGCCGATGCTGCGCCCACAGGTCTGCGCCTTCCGTAGTGCCGCCCTGTGTCACATCCGTGTCGCGCACTGAGGTACTGAGGGCATTAGTGCTGGTCAGAGGCTCGGGCTTGGCGCTCTGTAAATCCGTCGCGAAAGCTTCAGAGGTTCGAATCCTCTACCCGCCACCAGGAGCACCAACGGCCCCTGACCAGCAGGAATGCTGATCAGGGGCCGTTGTCGTTCGTCTGGCCGAGTCCGGCTGCGTCCAACCGTTGACGACTGGTTGTGGGCAAATGGTGGGCGGGTCGATCTTGTCTCTGAGGGCTCCTCTGGGGCTGTGACTGCTGGCGTTGGTGGCAGCTTGCCTGGCTGGCGTGGGCCGTGGGCGGAGCGACCGGCTGAGGGCTCTGCACTGGCGTATCGCTGGCGGCGGGAGGTAGGCCGGGGGCAAGCCAGTCCCGGGGTTGGACTGGCGCGGCAGCCGGAAGCCCCGACCCTCGACCATGCCGACCCGTCCGGCTTCCGTACCGCCTGGCCGTGGTCGTGCTGCTCTCTGGATCCGCGGGTTCGGGGGCGGCGGTCCGGCGGCAGTCGGTGGCTCTCCGCCCCGGCGCCGGAGGCGGCCGGGGCGGCTTGCCGCCGGCCGGGTTACCGCCCCGCGTCGCGCGGAGCGCGGCGCCTTGATCCAGAACAGAGGAAATCGGCAACAACACCTACTCAGCGCACCTACTCGCCCGTCATGGGTCGGCCTTGGGCGCCACGGTTTATGCGGCCCGGGACTCGAACCCTGAACCCCTCCGGCAGTCTGTGGATTATCGCAGATCGGGCGGATCGGCGTCCTGACCTGGGTGGCGCTTCCTGTTGCCTTACACCGGTCAACAGCTTTTCTCGGCGTCAGTTGTGCCCGGCTTGTGCCCGATGATCTCATCGGTGCATCGCTCGCCGTCGAGGTGCAGTCAACAGGATTGCAAAGTCGCGACGGCCGACCGTGCTGTGGCGATCACAGGCTGCCAGCACCGCCCGGACCTGCTCATGTCCAGCCGCCCGCGGCCGGGCCAGGTTGCGGGGCCGACCACGTCCGGCCGGGACCGCCCCGGCCAAGCCGACCGGAACATGCCCGGCAACGTGCAGGAACCGCAGCAACGACCGCAACGCGGGCAGCGTCACCGTGTCCACCGCCGTACTACGCCGCCGCGTATTCCAGTCCCGCACGAAATCGATGACCTGCCCGGCCGACAGCCGCGGCAGCACACCCTCCAGCGGTCCGGGCAGCCAGGTCAAGAACATCCGAGCGCACCGCAGGTAGTGCCTCACCGTGCCCGCGGCCAGCCCGCGTTCGTCCTCCAAGTACCGCTGGTACTCACCTATCAGCACGTCCACCGGTTCCACCGCAGCCGTCACCGCAGGCGGCGGAACCGTCCCCAACCGGCGCAAATACGTCAGCAGCGGCGTCAACGCCCGCTCACCCACCCCGGCCCGAACGCCGGCCGACCGACGCTCTCGCAGGAACTCCCGCACGACCTCCCTGGTCAACTCACCCGTGGCCAGCCCACGGGCGACCAGCCAGCCACTCAGATCCGCCAACCGGCGCGCATGGTCAACGATCGTGTCCGGCGAGAACCCCTGCTCCGCCAGATCCTCGCGCAGGCCGTCGGCGAACGGCGCGAGCGGCCCCTGCACCACGATCCGTCGGCGACGCCGGGCAACATCATTCAGGTCCATGGTCTTCTCCTGTCTATCGATGGACCCCATCGACCAGACACGAGAAACCCTCGACCCCGACGGACAACCGCTGCGTAATGCCGCGCAACAACCAGGCAATCAGCGCCATGACCAGCACCGACCAGGAACAATGCGGCATAACCGCCGGCTCGGCATAAGGCATGTAATGCCGAATTCGGCATTACATGCCCTTCTTTAGGAAGCCGGTCTCGTCAGTGACCAGCACCGCGTCGGGGTGGCCGAGCTGTTCGACCAGCCAGGCCCGAACGTCATCACGGACGGCGTCGGCGTCCCACACCGCTGTGCGCAGCAGACGCTGCATCGCCTGCGGATCGCAGTGGCCAGCCCGCTCGGCAAGTGACCAGCAGGTCTTGCGTTCGGCCTCCGACAGCAGCCCTTCCACGAATTGCCCGGCCGTCCGGCGTGACTCCGCTCGCATGAACCGGCCAGCGACACGCGTCACCGCCTCGTCCAGGATGACCCGCCACCCGGCGGGGTCTACGCTGCGGCACACGGCCACCGCACGATCTTCGGTTGTCCTCACAAACCATCGATGATCAACGCGGTGGCCGTCCTCATGCCCACGCCACGCCCAACGCCGAAGCCAAGTGACGCTGGAGTATTAACCAGGTCCTCGTGAACCAGGGGGAGAGAGGACCCCCCGTTGAGGGTCTTGAAGACCTACGACTTGGCGCACGATTGATGCCTGGTCATGGCTGAACGACCGGGCCGCCGGCATCGCGGCCGGGCTCCGGGGGTACGACGATCAGCACCGCACCAGTTTCGGGCCGATCGCCGTCGACCTGGCGCGGGTGGTGGTGGCAGCGCAGCGAGGTGACGCCACCGAGGCGGTGCAGCGGCACGCGGCGGTGATCCGGCGGAAGGTGTGGTGGCGGCTGCCGGTCGAGTATCGGGGCGCGTACCTGATTGATGCCGCGCGGGCGTACCTCTCGCTGGGTGACCTGCGCGGTGCCGCGCGGGCGCTGGTGGACGCCGACAGCATCGCGCCGGCGGAGGTCCGGTGCCGGCCGGTGGCGCGTACCGTGATCGCCGAGGTCGCCCCGGGGCACCCGGCGCCGGCCGGCGTGGCGCGCCTGGCCACGCTGGTCGGCCTCACCCGCTGACCGGCCGGCCTTCAACCCGACGCGCGCCACCGACCCCGACGTCGGCTCACCTTCACTGGCATCGAACAACGGCCGATCGCAGCGAAGCCCGGATACGGCCATGCGTAAGCCCCGATCGTGCGGGTCGCGGCGCGCCCTCACATCGTCGCCAGAACCTGTCGGCCGTTGGCGAGTCGGGCGCTCTTGGCCTGCTCGTAGCGTTCGATGTCGGCGGAGTGGCTCGCGATCGTGCGCCGCTGGTGCTCCACCATCGCCGCCTGCCAGATCGTCACGAGACCCGTGCTGTCCTTGCAGGCGACGTCGGCCACCGCGGTCCGGCGCTCCACGTCGCTGGGACGGTCGGTGCTCCACCGCGGATCGTCGTTGGCCTGCCAGGGGTCGGCGTAGACGAACCCCTTGCCGGCCATGCACGTCGACCAGGCCCGGAACCCGGCCTGAACGCGCGGGTCCTGCTCTGCCTGATGGCCGGCCTGCAGCGCCATGTCGTACAGGAGCGTCTCGCCGACGGATGGCCCGCCCTCGGCCAGGCGCCGGTTCGCCTCGCCGAGACAGCCGCCCTCAGGGATCCGGCCGCCGGCCGGCACCGGTCCGCCGGCGTCGAACCGGGTGCCGGTAAGCGCCGCCGCCGTCTCCTTTGGGAGCGGTGGATCCTTGTCTTCAGCCGGGTCACCGCCGGATGCGGCGTGGTAGCCGAGGCGCTGTGCCTGGCCGTGCTCCACCAGTCCGTACAACCCGTCCCGCGCGGCAGCCGGGTCGGTGCGCTGCTGTTCCGGCGGCCGGTAGGAGATGCCGAGCCTGCGCATGCAGGCCACGACCAGCTTCGCCTCGGCCCACTGGAGAAGCAGGTCCTCGTCTCCAGACGGAAACAGGCGGTCCAACGGAAGGCTCATGGTCGCCACCGGCGATGGCTCGGCGGGCCGCTGCGCGGGCCCGCTCGGGTCACAAGCGGCACCGGCACCGAGGGCCAGGCAGGCCAGCACGAGGGCCGCGAATTGCCTGCGGATCATGGGCATGAAGACCTCGCTCAGGATGGAGGGGCCCGCGATGCCGCCTACCTCACGGCCGACGCGAGCCCCTCGACGCGGTCCTATGGGCGGCAACGCGTTTGCGGTTGGCCGGCCCAGACGAAGCAGAACGAGCTGAATCGGTCGTTCCAGTTGTTCCCGTTCTGGTCCCGGTCCAGCGTGAGGTTCAGGGCCTCGTCCGACTGACCGCTGTTGGCCTTCTGACGCCAGAAGTAGAGGCCCCGGAAGTTCTCGTGCTCGAAGAGGCGGACGGGATTCACCGGATCGTAGTTGCGCAGCGAGCTGACGTTGTCCTGCAGCGAGCAGTCCGAAGTACAGGCAGCCACGAACGTCCATTGCCGAAAGTCCGCGGTGGTCGCGGCGGTGTCGTAGCGACCGCCGCGGAGGTCGTTGTTCTGCCACATGCACAGTTCGCCGCTCTCGCACACGCCGTTGCGCGACGTCGACGCCTGGGCCGGGCCGGCCACGGCCAGGAGCCCGCTGGCCGCCAGCGCCAACGCACCGAAGAACGCCAGGATTTGTCGCTTCATGAGTCTCCCTTAGCTGTGGGATCTTTGTGCCGGAGCTGAGTGATGAGGTGTTGGTGACACCGGTGTAGATGAGGTCAGTCAACCCTGGTGCAAAGGTTCAGCCGAAACTATTCGAACCAGTTCGAATCGGCCCCACATCATTGGATTTACGGCCCGGCGGTGTCTGCCAGCGTGGTGCCTCGCGTTGTGCGTTGGTACAGAACGTGGCGGCCGTCCCGATGCCTGCTGACGAGCCGGGCGCGGTGCAACGCACCGAGGTGGTAGGAGACCGTGCTGGCCGCCACGCCGTGCCGCGTCGCCAACTCTGCGGTCGAGCGGGCGACCTCGAGGTCCGTGAGCAGTGCGGCGCGCACGGCACCGACCACCTCGGTGAGTCCCCCGGGACCACGGCAGCGGCGGTTCCCGACCCGGCTGGGCGGGTAGTAGATGGTGGCGGGCATCGCATCGTCGATCTGGAACATGAGAGTTGGCCATGTCAGAACGGTGGCCGCGAGCACGAGGTCGTGGTCGGTGAGGTCGACCACGCGGTCATGAGGTGTGTCGATGATCAGCGAATCGCTGGTCCAGTTGACCCGTGGATGGAGCCGGCCGAGTACCTGGCCGATGCCGTTCCCGGCGATGGCCATGGATCGTGCGCCGATGTCGTTGTCAATGACTGTCTGAAGCGCTGGCCAGTCGTCGTGCAACGTCTCCCGCCAGAAGTGTGCGACACCGGCGGCGAGCCGCTGCTGCAGTCGCCCGGCTTCGGCGAGTCGTCGGATACGGTGAGGCAGCGGTCGGCCGCGATGTGACTCCGCGGTGGACAACACCTGGGTGTCAACGGCGTCCTGCGCGGCCGATTCGATCTCGGCGAGCTGGGCGTCCACGATCTCGTGCCACGAACCGAGCCGCGGTTTCGGCGTCAGGAGATCGGGGATGTAGCCGGCTCCCTGAGGTGACAGCAGATCGGCGACCAACGACACGTCGGGATGCCGCAGAGCTCCTCGTGCGACCGGGCCCGGATCACCGAACACCGCGTGCCGGCGGGTGTTCGCGGCGAGGGCCAGCCACGCCATGGCCTCCATGGCCGGTGAAGCCGACCATCGGGTCCTGGCAAGCGTCCGCACGCCGAGTCGCAGAGTGATCATTCGACACTTTACCTGGTCCTCAGTGGATTCAAGCTCTCTCGAGTCGTTTCATCACAGCATGGAAGCGGCGCGGCATGGGGTCTGGTGGACGTGGACACTGTTCGCACCGGCGAAGGTCCGGTGACCCGTACCGTGATCGTCGAGGTCGCCCGGGGGCACCCGGAGCCGGCCGATGATCGGTCGGCGGGGCCGGTCCCGGCGGGGCGGTCCCCGCCGAGAACGGCCCGACCCGCGCGTTGTCAGCGCTCGAACCGGCTACAGGTACGGGCGGGTGATGATCTCGATGGCGTGCCCCGCCGGGTCGAAGAAAGTAGAACCCGCGCCCGCCGTGCTCGGTGTTGGTCTCCCCGGGGCGCTTCATCTGCGGGTCGGCCCAGTAGGTGATGCCTCGCTCCTCGATACGCGCCAGGCACCGCGCGAACAGCTCGTCGTCGACGAGGAACGCGTAGTGCTGCATCTGGATGTCCACCGGCGGCTCGGCGAACTGGAGCAGCACACCTTCGTCGAGCAGGACGTTGGCGAACGGCCCCCACGATGGTGCCTCCGGCAGCTCGAACAGCTCCCGGTAGAACGCGGCCGATGCGCTCTTGTCCTTCGTGGCGATGATCGTGTGGTTGAACGTGACTGCCATGCGTACCGTCTTGCCGGTAGATCCGAAGACCCGACCAGATGCCCGCGGCGTCCACCAGCCGCACCGATGACAAAGCCCCGAAGGCACCGACGCCCCGGACTCCGCGCGAGACACACGTACGTCGTGTTGATCTCGGCGTGGCGGCTGAAGTAGCCACAACCTCCGGGGGGTAGGCCCATCTGGGGCGCGACGGAATGCTAACACGGTGGGTGTGCTCGTCGAGTTGATCACCGCCGCCACGCCGGTCAGCGCGCGCGTTCCGTGAAGCGCGGTCATTTGAAGAACCTGATGCCGAATCCGGTGTTCTTCGGCGGATCGCGACGAGTGGGTCGACCCAGGGCCAACGTTCGTGGTCGAGAATCTAGAGTCGGTGGGATGTGGATCCGGATCGACGGCACCGACCTTCCGGGGCGGCGCGCCGGTGCGGAGGCCGACGCACTGCGGCTCGGCAACGTGCACGTCGGGGGCCAGCGCAAGGCCGAGGTGGTCGATCAGGTAGCGGCCGACGCGGCTAAGGCGACGTGGAGCTTCGAGGTGTCCAGCCGGGAGATTGACGGGATGCTGGATGTCGGCGGACCGTGGGTGCATGGGCGCCCCGGAGCGCGGTTCCTGTATCTGAGCTGGGGCGCGGTGACCGATGACGGCTTCGCGATGTTCAGGCGGGCGAAGCTGATGTTCGCTGATGTTCCGACCGAGCTGCTCCGCGCCGCACACGAGGGCGGCGGGATCCTGGTCGGCCGGCTCGGTCTGACTGATGCCGCCGGCGGGCCGCTGTGCGCTCGGGTCCGCCCTCCCGCCATCGCCTGGACGGTGGAGTGATCGCCGGAGAGTGACCCTGGCCCGGGGCAGATCGAACGCATCTCCCGGTACGACTTCCCCGGTGCGGAAGCGGAGTGGTCTTTCGCCGGTCCACCGTGGCTGCGCGAACGCGCGTTCCACCGTGGTTGCCGATGACGCCAAGGTGTTGGGATCCGCCGTGATGATTGGCTATTCGGCGACCCTGCCCTGGCAGTTCGCGGCCGACCTATCCCGGTCAGCCGGCAGGACCGGCAGCGCTGGGACTTCACCTTCGTGCCCAACACCGACGGACCGATCCTGCCGTGCGCGCCGGTGTGGCGCAGCGCCGGCCACACCGCGCTGGTCCGCGCCTTCGTCCAAGCCGCCCGGGACGCCACATAAATAGCGGTCGAGGGCCGAACAGCCGTCGAACGGCATGGCATCCGCACCGGACTGCGGCATAACCGCCGGCTCGGCATAAGGCGTGTAATGCCGAATTCGGCATTACTTGCCCTTCTTCAGGTCACCGGTGTCATCGAGGATCAGCACCCCGGCCGGGTCGCCGAAGGCATTCACCACGTAGTCGCGTACGTCGTCACGGACCGCGTCGGCGTCCCACACCGCCTCGCCCAGCAGCCGCTGCATCGCGTGCGGCGCGTCCCCGGCCTGCTCCGCCAACTGCCAACACGACCGCGTGTCCACATCCGACAGCAAGCCGAGCAGGAACGAGCGGGCCTGCCGACGCGGCTCCACCCGAGAGAACCGGCCCGCGATCCACGCGAACCCGGTGTCGAACTCCGCCAACCATCTGCTGCCATCCCGTCTGCCGTCGACCCGCCCTCGTGGGGAGCGGGCCGCCGCCCGGCCCGCCACATCAAGCGGGCCTTGACACAGGTTCGGGCGCTGGCGGGTCGGGCGGCGGTCTGCTCGGCTTGCCCGGTCGATGGCATCAGGCGGGATGGCTCCTTCCGCAACCACCCACGGACCGTGACCCGCCGGCGCAGCCCCGGCCATCCTGGAGCCGGAGCGCCCCCGCCGGAGGCGCAGTAACCGCAACCCCGCGACCGCCGCCAGCTCGCCGACGCGGCCGGCGTGCCCTCCCCTACACCGCGCGGGCTCGCGGCCGCGCGGCCCGGCCGGCTGCCGGCCCACCACACCACAAGCCAACGGCCTGTCGTTCTGCGGCGGCCCTCCGAGCTTCCCGCTGTCCGCGCCAGACGCCGGGCGTCAGGCGTGACAGCCGCGGAGCGACAGCGGCAGCGGCCGTCACGCGCCCGGGCTGCGGCGCGTGCGGCCCGTTCAGGGCCGCCTTGAGGATGTATCGAAGGTGCGGACGTATCTACTGGTTCGATTGAAGTAGTCGGTAGGTTCTGACGACTGTTCCGACGGCGCCATTTGATCGGGTGACCCTCTGTTGTTCGATCAGGGTCGTGCCCACATCGACAGCGAAGAGGGCTGCAAGCTCCGGGTCCGCGGGGATCTGGCGTTTTTGTGTTTCCGGTTCGGACCCCTGGTCTAGCCCGCTCTCGTGCCGCCGGGGATTCGCGTAGGTGCCGCGGCCGTGTTCGGTAGCGACCAAGTCCGCTTCCCGCAAGACCGCTATGGCTTGGCGAATTGTGCCGCGACTCGCCCGGAACTCGGCGGTGAGCGTGCTCTCGGTCGGTAGGAGAGCGCCCGGCGGGATGATGCCGCTCTCGATGCGTTCCCTCAGCTCGTCGGCGATGACGCGGTAGCGGGGCTGTCCGTAGTGCGGGGTGGGCACCTGCTCACCGTACCTGGCACTTGTCTTACCAAGTGCCGACCAAGTGGCCCGTTTCGACGTCTAGACAACTCATCCACTTGTAGATACGTTTCCTTATGTGCGGCCAGGGTGACGGCACGTATCAGGGGTGGTGTCGCACCTGCCCTGGTCGTGCCTGACGTGCGGCGTCCTGTCAGACCGGTTGCGGTAGCCGCGCGGACAAGTTGGCTCGGCGATATCCGACGCGTCTGCGTCGGACGGTGCGTCGTGCCTTCATCCGGGCCGGTGGCCGGCTGGATCCCCCGTGGTCGGCCACCGGTCCCCGTCTACTTGTGGAGGTACGATGCCCGGCTCCCATCGTCGACGCCGCTGGTTCTCGTCCTGGTGGTCTCGGAAGTGGCTGCCGACCCGAACCGCCGGCTGCAGGTCTCCATCGGCTCCACCGGCGGTGTCCGTTCCGGCTCCGCCATGGTGGTCGGTGGGGCCGACGCGGGAGTTGCCCGCGTTGCGGTACGCGCCGCTGATGACGCTGGCGCAGACGTACCGGGGCAACGGCGGGCGGTGGCCGCGATGACGCGTACGAGCAGGCCGGCCGGCGCCATGAGTCACCCGGACTGGTGTGCCCCGGACCGCTGCGGCCACCTGGTGCCGCCGCTGATGACGCACATGGCCCGTCGCCATCGTGGTCCGATGTACCGGTTCGGTGACGCTCGAAAGAGCGGCATGGTTGTCACGTACCTCATCGGCGCCGACACCCGGGCGCCCCTTATCGCGGTGCACGCGACCTGCCGGGCCGGCAACGCCTGGGCGGAGCTGTCGCTGACGCAGGCCGCCCAACTGGTCGAGCGGCTCCGCGGTCTGCTGGACCAGGCCGCTGGCGAAGCTGGAGGCGACGATGATTGAGCGCGAGGTCCAGGCCGAGAACGGGCGAGCGGCGTCGACCATGCCTGGCACATGCCCGCAGTGGTGCCGGGGGTGCGGGCCGAACGATCCGATGCATCGGGGCTTTCTCGCCGCCATCGGGCGGGAGCGGACCGGCTGGATCAGTGTCCAACTGCTGCTCGACCGCTTTGCGCGGCGCGACCTGGCGGTGAAGCTCGACGCCACCCGGAACGGTGCCGCCCAATCGGTCCTGCTCACCCGGATCCAGTTGGACCGGCTCATCTACGAACTGACCTACGCGCGACTGGCGATGATGACCAAAGGTCAATCTCTGGAGGGGTGCGATGGGCACCACTGACCGACGGCTCGCCAGGCGGACCCCCTCGCCGAGCAGGCAGCAACCAACGCGGCCTGCGGTAGCGGTCCCTCCGGTTCCCGAGCGGCCCGCCGGCGGGACCACCTGGCAGACGTTGGAACGTCTAGGGGGTACGGTGACCGGTGTGCATGGCCGGGACTGGCGCCCTCGCTACCTGCAACTCGCGGAAGAGTTGCGGGCGAAAATCATGAGCGGTGAGCTGGCGCCGGGCACCCTCATGCCGAGCGAGACCGAGTTGGCCGAGTCGTCCGGCCTGTCCCGCACCAGCGTCCGCAATGCCATCCGGCAGCTTCGTGAATGGGGCTTGGTCCGGGCGGAGCAGGGGCGTGGCACCTACGTGAGGGCACCCCGCCAGCGCGTACGGCGTCGCAACACCGAGCGGTACCAGTGGGAAAAGGATCGCGTCCTGCTCGACGAGGCCGAGCGGTTGAAGACCGGCGCCACCGAACACGACACCGGCCTGACGGTCGATGACCTCAAGTTCCACGCCGAGTACTCCCGCGTGGATGCGGACGACGAGATGGCGACGGCCCTGCACGTCGAGCCGGGTACGCCGCTGCTGCGCCGGGTCTACTGGACGTCCTCGAAGCACGAGAACGCGCCGCTGACAGTGTCGTACTCCTACCTGCCGTACGACTTGGTGGCCGCGAACCCGGACTTGCTCGACGAGGGCAAGGAGCCGTGGCCGGGCGGCACGCAGCATCAGCTCTACACGCTGGGCATCGAGTTGGACCGGATCGACGATGAGGTCCGCGCGCGCCCGCCGTCGCCGGATGAAGCCGAGCTACTGGACATCGACCCGGGCGTCTCCGTGCTCACCGTGCGGAAGACCTCGTTCGACACCAATGGGCGGGTCGTCGAGGTTGCCGACGTGGTGATGCCGGGTGACCGCACCGAGCTTGTCTACTCCCACAAACTCCAGCGGTGGAAAACTTGACGCAGATCGTCTCGGTCATCACTCCGGTCCACGCGCCCAGCATCGAGTACCTTGCTGGCGCCTATGAGTCGTTGAACCAGCAGGAGATGCCTGACGGCTGGGACTGGCAATGGCTCGTCCAGGAAGATGGACAGACCGGCGCGCTCGTTGACGCGCTGTCGGGGGAACCTCGGATCAGTCTCGGCGCCGGTCGCCCCGGCGGTCCTGGTGTCGCCCGTACTCTCGCCCTGTCGCGCGCCGAAGGCAATCTGATCAAAGTCCTGGACGCGGACGACCAACTGACCCCCGGCGCCCTGGCCCGAGACATCGCCGCGTTTGCCGCCCACCCGCAAATCGGCTGGACGACCTCGCGGGTACTCGACCTGCTCCCCGACGGGTCAACCGTGGGGTGGGACAAAGACCCGCCGGAAGGCGTGGTGCCCCGCGGCTCGGTCCTGCCCTTTTGGAAGGCCAACGACTACCGGGCACCCGTTCATCCGGCGACCCTCTGTGTACGCCGGGAGCTGCTCTTCGCCTTGGGCGGCTGGATGGCCCTACCCGCCTCCGAAGACACCGGACTGCTCCTGGCAGCCAGCGCAGTCAGCGAAGGCTACTTCACACGAGAGCACGGCCTGCTCTACCGGAAGTGGCCCGGCCAGGTGACCAGCCAGGCTGCACACCGAGAACCTGCGGAGTATCAGGGACGGATGAAGATCATCGAGGCCAGAGCCAACGCCCTGGCCTCGATGCTGCCCAACGGGCTGCCACTGGCGGCTACGGCGTAGCCTCGTGCCCCGGCATGCCGTCGGTACGCCGCCGCTGCTTCATCTCCGCCTCGTAGATGTGCCGCCGCCCGCCGGCCAGCGTTTCCCGTGCATCCCGCTCGATCTCCTGGAACGTGGCGTAGTAGCCGTCGTCGAACTCCTCCACGATCTGGAACGTCCACCGCCCGGGTAGCAGGTTCCGCCCCAACAGTTCGTGCTCGACCCGGTCGGCCACCTCGTCGTGCCCGGCCTCGCGGAGCAGCTTCACCACCCGATCGAGGGTGAGATCCGCGCCGCCGACGAGCTGGTGCGCCGAGTACAGGTGACCTCGGACCCGGTGGATCGTCTCCAGCGCCTTGCTCAACTCGCCGAGCGCCTCGACGGTCGTGTCATCGACCCCCGCTGGCCGGGAGTGCTCCTCGTCCACTGATGCGTCATGACCTGGCATAGCGCCCGACTTACCCCAAGGCGGGGCTTGGTACCCGGTGAAGAGCGTCCGGACCCCGGGGAAACGCGCCGGGGCAAGGTCCACACGCGCTCTCGCTCGCGGGATTCATCGAAGACCCCCACCAAGCTTGGTGACTTGTCTGCCAAGTGCTGCCTACCTTGTAATCCCAACTTGGCAGACATGCCAACAACTTGGAGGTTGAGCGATGGCTCTGCGTGGCGGTACGAGGTTCGCCGTGCGTTGTGAGGACGTGTTCCCGGCGGGGTGCGCGTTGGTGCCCGAGTCCCTGGGTGAGGTGGAGGACTACGACGAGAAGACCGGTCGGCGGTCGCCGGCGAAGGACAAGCTGACCGGCCAGCGGGTGTGGCAGGTCCGGGTGATGGACCTTGACCCCGAGCTGGGGAAGCGGTCGCGGGAGACGACGGTGAAGATCTCGGCTGACTACCAGCCGGTTCCGCCGACGGGCACCCCGTTCGAGGCGGTGGAGTTCGAGGGCATGACGGTCACGCCGTACGTGTCGAACAACGGCCGGATGGCGTACTCGCTGCGGGCGACCGGGATGCGCGCCCCGGCGGGCGTAGCCAACAAGGCGGCGGCGTAGCCGCATCAGGTGGGGGCGGGGCTGTCAGGTCTTGGCGGACGGCAGCCCCGCCCTCTGTCTCTTCCCCCTGCTCTGACGAGAGAGGTAGTGACGTGTCCAAGCGTAGACGTTCGCCTGCCCCGGCCCAGCCTCGGTGCAACGTATGTCAGTCCCGATTCGACCCGGCGACCGGCGCCGACGGCCGGTGTGACGGCTGCGTCGGTCAGCTGGTCCTTCCGTTCCCTCCGGTCCGGGACTCCTCGGGCCGGTTCGTGTCGCTGCGGGGTGCGCGATGATGCGCCGGCCGCGCGGCGAGGTGCTCATGACAACCGCCGGGGATCTGATGGTGATCCGGCCCAAGCGGATCACGCTGCCGCGGTGGTTGGTCGTCCTCGCCCTGGTGCTGCGCTGGCTGGCCCGGGGCTGCTGGTGGTGCCTGCGCCACCCGGTCACCGTCGCCCTGGCCGTGCTCGCCGTCGTCCTCTACGCCGACCACGGCTGGCCGGGCCTGGTCGTGCCACTCGTCCTGGCGTCGGCGGTGTCGGCCGTGTGGCGGTGGCGCCACGAGGCGTCCTGGTGGCGGTGGTGCGCCGGGCCGCTGCTCGGCCGGTTCCGGCAGGTCTTCGTGTACCGGCGGGCGTGGCACGAGGCGATGACCCTGTGCGGCCTCGCCGAGACGTACGACCATCGTCCCGTCCTGCCCGAACTGCTACGCGTGCGCTCGGATCAGGCCCTCGACGTGCTGACCATCCGCATGGTCCGGGGACAGACCCCGACCGACTTCCAGAAGGTCACGGCGAACCTCGCGTACGCCTTCGGCCGGCGGCACGCCCGCGTCTACTCCGAGCGGCCCGACGACCCGCCGACCCGTACCGGCTACTGGGCCTTGCTGCTCGGCCTGGTCGACCGGATCCGGTTCCGCGACCGGCCGACCATGGTCTACCTGGTGCTCGTCCGCACCGATGCCCTGCGGCCGGTCGTGGCACCGTTCGACGCCCCGCCCGTCCCCGACCTCACCGCCCTGCCCCTGGCGCGGCGGGAAGACCTGGGCACCTGGTCCCTGCACCTGCTCGCCACTCACGTTCTCATCGGCGGGGCTACCCGGTCCGGTAAGGGCTCGGTGCTCTGGTCGCTGGTGCGCTCGCTGGCCGGCGGCATCACCTCCGGCCTGGTCCAGCTCTGGGTGATCGACCCCAAGGGCGGGATGGAGTTTGCCATGGGCCGGCCGATGTTCGCCCGGTTCGCCTGCAAGTCGTTCGAGGCCATGGCCGACCTCCTCGACGAGGCCGTGACGGTCATGCGGGAACGTCAGGCCCGGCTCGCCGGAACGGTCCGCGTCCACACCCCGACCGAGGCTGACCCCCTGGTCGTGGTCGTCATCGACGAGATGGCCGCGCTCACCGCGTACCTGCAAGACATCGACCTGCGCAAGCGCATCGCCGGCCCGCTCGGGCTGCTGCTGTCGCAGGGTGCCGGCGTCGGCGTCCTGGTGGTGGCCGCGTTGCAGGACCCGCGCAAGGAGGTGCTGCCGTTCCGGGACCTGTTCCCGACCCGCATCGCGCTCGGGCTGACTGAGGCGTCTCAGGTCGACATGGTCCTCGGCGACGGCGCCCGCAACCGGGGTGCCCTCGCCGACCAGATGCCCCGATGGGCCAAGGGCGTGGGCTACGTGATCCTCGACGGCACCCCGGAACCCATGCGGGTCCGCTTCTCGTACGTCACCGACGACCACATCCGCGACCTCGCCCAGCAGTACCCGGCCCCGGCCGACGCGGCGGACATCCTCGCCCAGGTCGGCCGCGAGTCGACCCCGGAACCGGTCCGCCGGCCACTGCCCCGGCCGCATCGCGGGCCACTGCTGCCCGACGCGCTGCGCGACATCCTCGACGCCGACGGGGGCGAGCCGCGGTGACCACCCCGACCTTCTACCGGCTCCGCGCCCCCGCCACCGACGGAACGAGCAGCACGGCTGTCTCAGTGCGCGTCGACCCCGACCGGCCTGACCCGTACCCGGTCTATCTCGCCGTCGGCGGTGGCCGGCGCCGCATGTCCCTGACCCCCGACGAGGCGTGGGCGCTGTGGCGCTGCCTCTCCGAAGCCGTCGCCGCCCTCGGCACCCCGCCCGACTACATCCGCACCGACATCCGACCGGCCCGGAGGTAACCACCATGAACCCCCTCACCCGCCTCATCAACCGGCTCCGGCGTCCGCTGCGCATCCGCCTCGTCGGCCCCGCCGACCAGGCCGCCGCCGCCCTGCACGGCCTGGCGCACATGGTCAACCGCCGACCCGACATGGCTGACCGGCGCATCCGCATCGACCTGACCATCCGCGAGAAGCCGTTGCAGGAGTGGCGATGACCGAGCGCACCGAATCAGCCGTACGCCTGGTGATCCTGCTCGCCATCGGCATGATGGCCGGCGCCGCTGCCTTCACCCACGTCCACGACCTGTCCGTAGCCCACGGCCAACCGAACTGGATCGGCTGGGCCAACGCCGTCGCCGTCGAACTGATGGCCATCTACCTCGGCCTGGAACTCCGCGCCCGCCGCCGTGCACGTCGCCCGGTCGGCCTGGTCGCCTCGCTCCTCGTCGCGTTCCCGCTGCTGTCGCTCGCCGCCCAGGTCGCCGAAGCGGAACCCTCGGTGTGGGGCTGGACCGTCGCGGCCGTGCCCTCCCTGGCGTTCCTCGCCCTGGTGAAGGTCGTCCTGTCCAACACTCCCGCCGTGCCGTCGGCGGCTCCCGAACCGGACCAACCCCCGACCGACCGGCACGAGGTGCCCGAACAGGCCATCACCCACCACCCCGAACCCGAGCGTCCGGCTGACCCCGTGCCGCCGGCGGTCCCGGCTCCGGCTGTCGTCCCCGCCCCGGCGGTGGTGCTGCCTCCGCGTGGCGTCATCCACTCGAACCGGCCGCACGTCGTCGGGATCATCCGATGACCGCTCCGACCCTGCCCGGCCTCGAACCCGCCCCGACCCCGGCTGCTGCTCCTCGGCCGGGGTCGCGGGCGGCCCGCATGGCGCTCCCTCGCTCGGTCGACGTACTCAAGGAGATCGCCGCCGAGTACGGCGTCTGCGTCCGCCCGCTCGCCATGCGCCGCACGGATCTCGACACCGGCCTGACCGAGGTCATCGACCTGCCCTGCGGCGCCACCCGGGAGGACAAGTGCGCGCCGTGCGCCAAGAAGAACCGCCGGCTGCGGCAGGCACAGATCCGCGAGGGCTGGCACCGCGATGACGAGCCGCTACCCGGCCCGGAACCTGCGACCGAGGCGCAGAAGTCGCTGATTCTGTTCCGGGCACACCTGGAGTTCTCCCGCGACGAGGCGGTACGAGCGAGCCAGTGGGACCAGGTCGCCGACCTCGACGAGGCCATCCGCGAGATCGAGGAAGCCATCGCTGCCGAGGGTCTGCGCGGTCGCGTCGGACCTCCCCACGCGGGCGTCAACGAGGACCAGGGCGACGAGGACACCGGCCGCCGGCGCAAGCGTTCCACGAAGCGGCGCCAGGATGCCCCCGAGCTGCCCCGGCGCAAGGTCGAGCGGCGCACCGTGGGCAAGACCTACACCGCCTCGGACGGCTCCACCTACCGGCCGTCGATGTGGCTCACGCTCACCCTCGACTCGTACGGCCCGGTCCGCCCCGACGGCACCCCGGTCAACCCCGACCGGTACGACTACCGCCGCGCGGCCTGGGACGCAGTCCACTTCCCCCGGCTCCTGGACCGTTTCTGGCAGAACCTGCGCCGCTGCGAGGGCTGGAACGTCCAGTACGCCGGCTGCGTCGAGCCGCAACGCCGACTCGCCCCACACGCGCACTTCGCCATCCGGGGCACCATCCCCCGCGACACCCTGCGCACCGTGGCGGCGGCCACCTACCACCAGGTCTGGTGGCCGAGCGTGGACGTCCAGCGGTACACCGCCGACCGACCCCCGGTCTGGGACGCAGACGCCTCCGCATGGGTCGACCCGGACACCCGCCACCCGCTGACCACCTGGACGGAAGCCCTCGACGCCCTCGACGACAACCCGGACGCCGAACCGGTGCACGTCGCCCGCTTCGGCGCCCAGGTCGACGCGCGCGGCGTCATGCCCGGCACCGCCGACGCCGAGCGAACCATCCGGTACGTCACGAAGTACATCACCAAGCACACCGGTGACTGCCACAAAGCGACCACCGACCGGCAGCGCAAGCACCTCGACCGGCTCTGGCACGCACTGCGGCTCACCCCGTGCACCGACCGGTGCGCCAACTGGCTGCTCTACGGCGTCCAGCCGAAGAAGGCACACGCCAGGCTCAAACCGGGCCGGTGCAAGGGCAAGGTCCACCAGCGGGACACCCTCGGCATCGGCGGCCGGCGCATCCTCGTCTCTCGCGACTGGTCCGGCAGGACCCTCGCCGACCACAAGCACGACGCCCGCGCCTGGGTCCGCGCACTGCTCGGCACGACCACCGACGGCGCCCAGCTCGTCGACGACCAGGGCGACACACCCGAGCGGGTCCGGCACGCCTGGGAACTCGCCCGACCCGACGACCCCGACGTGGGACCGCTGACCCACCGGCTCAT
The DNA here is from genome assembly GCF_045040215.1 of Micromonospora sp. NBC_01412. Classification (NCBI taxonomy): domain Bacteria; kingdom Bacillati; phylum Actinomycetota; class Actinomycetes; order Micromonosporales; family Micromonosporaceae; genus Micromonospora; species Micromonospora sp. NBC_01412. The sequence goes on along the minus strand of NZ_CP109528.1, from coordinate 2,294,521 downwards.
GCGGTCGATCAGCGAACGCGCCCGCTGGCGCTCCGAACTACTCGCCGCCAAGGACCGGGCCGCCCAGGGACCGCCCGACCTTTCGGCAACTCAGCACAACGCACCGCAGCACCACGGGGAGGGATCACGTTGAACGAGGAGCTGTTGACCGTGCCGGAAGTGCTCGCCGAGCTGCGCGTACCGCGCTCGACCTGGTTCTACTGGCGGCAGACCGGCAAGGGACCACGGGTCATCAAGCTCCCGAACGGGCAACTGCGGGTCCGCCGGTCGGCGCTGGGCCGATGGCTCGGTGACCTGGAGCAGGACGCCGCGTGAAGAGCTACGAGGTCCAGATCTGGGAGATCGGCAAGCGCGCCGACCGGAAGGCTCGGCCCTGGCGGGTCCGCTGGGCGGTGAGCAACCAGCGCTTCGAGGACATGTTCCGTACCAAGGCCCTGGCGCTGTTTCTGAGAACTAGTTCTGGCCCCACTGCGGCAACTTCTTCTGGCTCCACCGTTGATCATCTGGCAACTTGTTCTGGCCCCACCTGGGCCGGTTCTGGGATCGTCGGGTGGGTGGGCCGGCTGCGCGGATTCCAACTTCTTCTGGCCCCATCCGGGGGTCGTCAGGCCGTGGTGACGGCCGGTGGATTCCAACTTGTTTTGGCCCCACCTGGACCGGCCGGGCGTCGTCAGGGTCGCCGGGGCGAGGCCGTAGCATCGTCGGCGAACCGGGCCGGCCCGGTCTGCGCCCCCGACAGGTGCGGATCGGCGGGCCCGGCTTCTTTGTGTCCGGAAACGCGGACCGGGGGCAACGCCGTGTGGCGTCGCCCCCGGTTGGCATGGTCCGGTCGGGCTAGTGCCGCGTCAGGCAACGTTTGCGACGTTCGTCGTTTACCCTGAGCCGGCGATAGGGTGGCGTGGCACCGTGCATCGAAGTCGAGCGTTATGGGCGCCGTCCGGTTGCGAACCTGAACGCCCCGAGCGCCGAATCGGTCGCGCGCTCGGTCTGCGGTCTGGTTCGCATCACGAGGTGTTGAGTAGGTGCGATCGGGGCGCCGATGAGAAATGGCGCCGGCAGTCGTCTAAATATGGACCGGTGAACGCGGGGCGCGCATCAAGGGAGAGCAACGAGATGAGACCACTTCGATACTCGATCAACGTCACGCTCGATGGCTGCTGCCATCACGAGGCAGGGCTCCCGCCGGACGAGGAGTCGATGCGCCACTGGACCGCTGAGATGGAACGAGCCGATGCCCTGCTGTTCGGCCGGGTGACCTACGAGATGATGGAGTCGGCGTGGCGGAAGCCGGCCACGGGCACGTGGCCTGACTGGATGAATGAGTGGCAGATCCCGTTCGCCGAGACCATCGACCGGGCGAAGAAGTACGTCGTGTCGAGCACGCTGAGCGGGGTCGATTGGAATGCCGAGCTGGTGCGAGGCGACTTGGGGCAAGCGGTTCAGCGGCTCAAGCAGGAGCCAGGCGAGGGCCTGTGGGTGGGCGGCGTGACGCTCCCCCTGGCGTTGGCAGATCTGGGACTGATCGACGAGTACGAGTTCCTTGTGCAGCCGGTCCTTGCCGGACACGGGCCGACGTTGCTCGCCGGTCTGCGCGAGCGCATCCAGCTCGAGCTCGTGGACCGCCATGCGTTCCGGTCGGGGGCGATCGCCCTGCGATACCGACCCACGCGAGTTCCGGCTTGACGTGATTTGTCCTGGCACGTTGGCCGCTGCCTCGCGACGGAACGACGGCTCGGGTCGCGTTGCCCCGCGCTGGCCGTGCCCCCGAACGCGCGGACATATCGACAGGGGACATCGCCCCGAGGTGCCGGTAGCGGACAGGGCAAACGTTGCCTGACGTGGCACTAGCTGCTGCGGCGGTTCTTCTTGGCCGTGAGCAGCCGATACGAGTCGCTGCCGGTCTCGATGATGTGAGCGTTGTAGGTGAGCCGGTCGACGATCGCAGTGCAGAGTCGCGGGTCGGTGAAGGTCTTGCGCCACTCGGAGAATGGAGCGTTCGAGGCGACCGCGATGGCGCGGCGTTCCTCGCGGTCGGTGAAGATCTGGAACAGCAGCTTCGCGCCGGCCTTGTCCAGGTCGAGGTAGCCGAACTCGTCCAGGCAGAGCAGGTCGCAGCGTCCGTAACGGGCGATGACCTTGGTCAGTTGCCGGTCGTCGGCGGCCTCGGCCAGTTCGTTGACCAGGTTCGCCGCGGTGGTGTAGCGGACCTTCATGCCGGCCTCGGCGATCGCGGTGCCGATGCCGATGAGCAGGTGCGATTTGCCGGTGCCGGAGTCACCGATGAGGCAGAGCGGCTGCCCGGCGACGACCCAGGCCGGATGGCAGAGGGTGTTGACCTGCTCGGCGGAGATGTTCGGGTTGGCCTGGTAGTCGAAGTCCTCGATGCGTTTGGGGCGGGAGAAGTTCGCCTCGCGGACCAGGCGCAGCTTGCGGCGTTCGTCGCGATGAGCGACCTCGCCGCCGAGCAGGTCGGCCAGGAACTGCTTGTAGGTCGACCGCTCGCGCAGGGCGTGCTCGACGGCCTCGTCGTAGCCGTCGCGGATAGTCGGCAGGTGCAGGGTGCGGGCGGCCTGCTCGATCGCGGCGTCGACGGGGTCCATGCCCGGGGCGATGAAGCGTTCCCTGACAGCACGAGTCTGCGCCGGCGCGGGCGGCCGGGCCGCGTCCGTGGAGGGTGCGGGTGGCCTGGCTGCGGCGGTGCCGGTGGCGGGACTCATGCGGTGCCTTTCGAGGTTCGGTATGTCAGCAGCTGGTCATAGACGGCCACTGAGGGCGGGGGCGGGTGTCTTCCGGGATAGGGGTGCGCCGGGTGGGCAACGTGATCACGGTGGCCCCGCCGACATCGAGGTCACCGCCGTCGTCGGGCGCGGGGTTGAGGTCCGCCTCGGCCACGTCTTCGTCGGTGAGCAGCACCTCGGGCTCGACCGCCCGGTCGGCCTTGCGGGCCTCGATGGCGACCAGTTCGGGGCTGCTGGAGCCGGCCTGAAGGGCTGCGGTGATCCCGGCCAGGACCGCCTCGTGTGACATCCGCCGGTGCAGCAGCAACACCTCGATCAGCGCCCGGCTGCCCGCGGCGTCGCCGTGCGCGGTGCGCGCGGCGGCCCAGAACGCGTCGTGGGTGGCGGTGAACGTCCCCGCCTCACGGGCTTGCGCCAACCCCGTCGAGCCGGCCAGAGCGCCGGGGCGGACGAGCAGGACCTCCAGGTAGTGATCCAACTCGTCGCGGTAGTGGTAGCGGCGCGTCAGCCTAGGGTGCCGGGCCACGATCCGGTTGCGGTCGAAGACCAGCAGCTCGTTGGCGCGCAGGCTCACCCGGACCTGCCGGCCGATGAACCGCGCCGGGACCGAGTAGTAGCTCTGCCGCACCACGATGCGCGAGTCGCGGCGGACCGTGGGCGTGAGGGTGATGCCGCAGTCGAACTCGTCGTCGGGCAGCGGCGCGAGCAGGTCCTGCTCGGTGGCGAAGTCGAACCCGATGCTCGTCGGGCGGCCGTGCACGTGCCGGTTGTCCTCTGCCTTGTCGATCGCGGCGATGCGTTCGTTGAGCTCGTCGAGGGTTTCGACCTCGGGTACCGGGACGAGGTGGGTGCGCCGGAACCGGCCGCCTTCGTGTTCAACGCCGCCCTTCTCGTGGGCGCCTTCCTGGCCGGGCATGCAGTAGAACGCGTCGAAGCCGTAGTGCGAGCGGAACGTCGTCCACATCTGCGACTCGACGCGGGTGCGCCCGAAGCAGACCCGGTTGACCGCCGGCTTGAGGTTGTCGTATCGGATGTGTCGGGTCGGGACACCGCCGAAAACCTGGAACGCCTCGACGTGGCCCTGCATGAACGCCTCCTGGCTCTCCGAGACGTAGACGCGGTGCACCGCCTTACCCGAATACGACAGCCGCAGCGTGAACAGGTGGCACTGCACCGGCTCGCCCGCCAGGCGCACCCACACGTCGGCGAAGTCGACCTCGGCCTCCGCGCCCGGCTCGTGGACCTGCGGGACCGTGCCTTCCAGATGGACCCGGCCCTCGCGGGCCTCGGCCAGGATCTGCGGGCGGCGCTGGTTGACGTAGTTGCAGATCGTGGAGTAGCTGGCCAGGTTGAAGTCGTACTCGACCTGCAACCGGTCGTAAATCCGCTGCATCGTGTGGCGCTGCTTGCGTGGGGCGCTCAGGTCCTCGCGCAGCATCGCGTCGATCCAGCCCATCGCCGGCTCCAGAATCAACACCCTGGTCTTGGCCGGTTTCTTGCGAGGTGGCGGCGCGGCCGCCTCCAACGCCGCCCGCACAGTGCGGCGGTGCACCCCGTACCGGCGCGCGAGTTCGCGCATGGAGACTTCCGGCTCCAACCGGCGATCTCGACGAATCCGTTCGAACAACTCGACACGCGACAACACCAACGGCCTCCCGACAAAACCGACGGTGCAGAGTCCCCCCCGCCGATCGACGCCCGGCATTCCCGCCGCCCCGGCGTGTCGCATCAGGACAGTCAGCCAGTGGTGGGGCCAAAACAAGTTGTCCAACCCCGTTCGGTCCTTACCCACACATCGACGACCGTGTGGAGCCAAAACAAGTTGCCAGACCACCACCCAGACGCCGGGTGGCACCAGATCAACTTGCCCCAGTGGGGCCAAAACTACCTGCCGGAATCATGGCGCACTCGTTCCGCGCCGAGCTGGTCCAGGCGGCGAACGCGGGGGAGCCCTTCGACCCGGCCACCGGCCGCCCGGTCTCCGACGCGAGAACCAAGAACCCCACCACCTGGTACGCGCACAGCCGCGCGTACGTCGAGATGAAGTGGCCCCGGGCGGCGGCCAAGACCCGGCGGTCGATCGTCGAGGCGCTGACCTCGATCACGGTGACCCTGACCCGGCCGGCGAAGCGGGGCCGACCGGATGACGCCCTGCTGCGTGAGGCGCTGTACCTCTACGGCCTCAACCCGCGCCGCTGGTCCGACGAGATCCCGGCCGACCACGCGGCGGCCCTCGCCTGGCTGGAAACCGCGTCGCTGCTGGTGGTCGAGCTGGATTCGCCCGCGATGGTCCGCCGGCTTCTCGACAGCCTCTGCGTACGCCTCGACGGCAAGCCGGCGGCGGCCTCGACCGTCCAGCGCAAGCGGGCCACCTTCTACAACGCCCTCGGGTACGCCGTCGAGCTGGAGCTGATCGCCTCCAACCCGGTCGACCGCGTCCAGTGGACCGCCCCCGAAGTCGCCCAGTCCATCGACCGGCGCGTGGTGGCGAACCCGGCCCAGGTCGCCACGCTGCTGGAGGCGGTGAAATCTCTCGGCAAACGGGCCGACAAGGTGACGGCTTTCTTCGGCTGCCTCTACTACGCGGGCATGCGGCCCTCGGAAGCGGCGGACCTGCGGCGAGAGGACTGCGACCTACCCGGGCACTGCCTCGGCTGCGGGACAGACTTCGACGACCTGGCGGCGGTCAAGCCTTCGGGATCGTGTGACCACGAGAAGGTCGAACATCGTTGGGGCCGCCTGGTGCTCGCCGGCACCTCGCCACGCGCCGGGTCGCACTGGACCGATGACGGCGGCTCCCACGAGCGGCGCGGCCTCAAGCACCGGGGCCGGCAAGAGACCCGGACCGTCCCGATCCCGCCCCGGCTCGTCGAGCTGCTCTGCGCACACGTCGACAACCACGGGGTCGGTCCGGACGGTCGGTTCTTCCGGGGCCTACACGGCGGGCCGCTCTCCGAGTCGGTCTACGACCGGTGGTGGAAACTCGCCCGCGAGAAGGCGCTGACCGAATCGCAGGCCGCCTCGCCGCTCGCCCGCCGTCCCTACGACCTGCGGCATGCGGCGGCGTCGCTCTGGCTGAATGCCGGCGTCCCGCCGACCGAGGTCGCCCGGCGCCTGGGCCACGGCGTCGCCGTCCTGCTCCGCGTCTACGCCAACTGCATCGACGGCGGAGACGACACCATGAACGACAAGATCGGCGATGCGCTCGGATGAACGTCTGTGGTTCAGCTGCTCTCGGCTGCGTTGCCTACCAAGCGCCGAGCTTCGCCGATGACTTCCGCGTCGATGTCCGCGGTCGCGGTGCTGGTGTACGGCTGCCCGTCGTGGACGGCGTCTGCGTATTCGTAGGCGTTGTCCAGGGCGATCAGCTCGTCTGCCAGGGGAGTGCCATCCCAGCTGATGAATTTGTATGCCCATTCTGTGAGATCGCGAGGCGTGATGGTCTGTGCGAGCAATCGTCGGGCCATGATCCGGACGGCTTCCTCTTCGCCCTCTCGGCTGCCCTCGCGGTAGTAGGTCAGGGAAAGCTCCACGAGTGCACCTTCGAGCCAACGGCGCAACTCCTCATTCTCGCTGCCTCGGGCTGGCGAGACGCCTGCCAGGATTCGAAGGGTTGGACTGTCTACGCCTGCAACGAGGCAGTCACAGGCTGCCTGGATTACGTCGGCCGCCGTACTCGGTCCGACGCTCCAGAGGATGGCGGCGTCTTGGAGGCGGGTGAGGGCATCCTCGCTGTGCATCGGTACATGGTCCGCTGCCGAGCCGGCGCTGTCTCCGAGATATCCGCCTGCCGAATGGATGTGCCCGGCGGTCCGCCGACCGAGGTCGCCCGGCGCCTGGGCCACGGCGTTGCCGTCCTGCTCCGCATCTACGCCAACTGCATCGACGGGGGAGACGACACCATGAACGACAAGATCGGCGACGCCCTCGGATGAGGGCCCGAGTACAGAGGAGGCTTTGTCGTCCGTGCGTCGCCGACCCAAGGTGCCTTGACCAATTGCGGGACACTCGTAACCATGTGGCAACTGACGGTGGCTGGCTGGGCGCTGAGAGGCGTGGGTCAAGGGGGCGGTACACATTGAAGGCTGATCTCGCCATCAGGCGGGTGCCGCCCACGCCTCGTCCGTCAGGCCCGCGGACCGCTCAAGCGCGTTCATCCCGCAGTCGTGCGGCGTTGGTGGCGCTCATGCTCCTAGCCTTGGCGCTCGCTGGCTGCGATCCAGAAACCAAGGGCAAGGTTCGCTACAAGCCTCCGCTGCTGCCGGTAGCGCTGACGCTCGGGCCCGATGGCGTGGCTGTCGAGGGCGAAACGAGCTTCGTTACTCCCATCGGCGAGTTCTCGATCGGCGCCGAGTACTCCCTCCCGCCGCGAGACGGAAGCACGATCTATGTCCTGCTTCGCGACCGCAAGAAGGGCAAGACCGGGTTCGACAAGGTGTTCAGGGTCCAAGCTGGCCGTGAGCAGCTCACGGTGGTCGTGAACGGGACGACCACGATCCAGGTGAAGGACGGGCAAGTCCTGATCGACATCACCGACGGCGCGGTGAAGAAGATCCAGTTCAAGCGAGTGGATCAAGCCACGGTGAAGGAGGGCGGCGATTCGTTCTGGGCCAAGACCGGCGCGAAGTGGGATCAGGGCTGGGAGTCTTCGATCTACAAACCCTTCGTGTTGACGCGCTGGGCCTATGACGATTCCACCATCGACAAGTGGTGTGGTCTGGGGTTCGTCTGGTTCCTGCTGCGTCTGGCGCTCACGCTTGTGCTGCTGCTCGTAGACCTGGTGTTGAGCTCGATCTTCTTGATCGCGCAGATCGCCTACCTGATCTTCGGCGCCACGGGTCGGAACGTCGTCTGGGGGATCGCCATCCTGGTGGTGATCATTACGGGATTCCGCTGGCTGTTTGTGTGACTTGGACGTTGTGGGCGTGGGCAGATGGTGGGCGGCTGACCAGCCGTCACCTCTCTGGAGGATAGAAACAGCAGCTCAACGGGGGTGACCGAAGCAAGATCGCGGACGCCCTGTAAATCCGTCGCGAAAGCTTCGAAGGTTCGAATCCTTCACCCGCCACCAGGTGCAAGAACGGCCCTGTGACCAGCGGAAACGCTGACCACGGGGCCGTTCTCGTTGATCTAGCCGAGTCCAGTGCGGTCTAGCCGTCTACGAGCCTCCACGGGAACATGGCGGGAACGCTGATCATGGTCGGGCGTCCGTCCGTGGACTCGGGTGAGCTTGATCAAGTTAGCTCAAGATCACTAGGGTGCTCGGCGTGAAGCGGGAAGCACCCTCGAAGCGCTGGCCCTGGGTTCTTCTGTCCTTCGTCGTTCTGGCGTGCACGGGTGCGCTGGCCGTTCCTGCGGCGTGGGCGGTGAGAGCCCAGGTGGAGGCGGAACGGGGGGAGCAGGCCCCGGATGCTGCGGTAGCCGTCTATCTGCTGCGGCTGAGTAGCGGGGATGATGGCGGGCTTCGTCGAGTGCTTGCCGCCGACCGCCGCGATGATCTGGTAGGCCAGTGGCGCGCGTACCGGGTAGAGATGTCAAGATCGGCAAACCCGCCGAGCAAGCTGGAATCAGGTCCGTTGCAGGTCGACCACGTCCGAGGTGGTGTCGTCCTGGTCGTCACTGAGGTTCATGCGGTCTGGTGGCAAGATCGGGTGTCGCTGGTGGGTAGTCGGCACCCTTGGCGCTTCGAGGTCCGAAAAGACTACGGCGGGTGGCGGGTCTGGACGGTTGAGGCTCCGGCTTGGTGCGGTGGCTACATCCGTACTAGTCACTGCTGAGCGGACGCCAACCCCCGACCGTCCGGCGTCTGTTTAGTGGGCCTTGACGAACGTGCCCTTCCCGGGCACCACGTAGACCAGGCCCTCGGCGACCAACACCCGAACCGTGTGCAGGATGGTGCCGCGGGCCAGGCCGTATTCCTGCTGGAGTCGGGCCACGCTCGGGATTGGCCGGTTGGGCAGCAGGTCTCCGCGCTCGATCTGCTCGCGCAGGATCGCGGCCAACTGCTGGTAGACCGGCACCGGTCCTTCGGGGTCGATCACGTCTCGACGGTATGCGGGCAGGGACGGCACTGGTCAGTCTTGGTAGACCATGGACCACCATGAACCGGTTGGGATATGGTGCGGCTATCCCGCTGTGCTGGTCGTAGAGGACCCGAACTCGCCCTGGCACGGCGGTACCCCTGCCTCGGCCGGGCTCCTTCGAACCGGCCGGGGCAGGGCCACCGCAGGGAGGAAGATCGTGTCTCCTGACGCACGGGCCATGGCCCACCTTCGGTCCCCGACGCCGGGTGAAGAGCTGCTGATCAGCCGAGAGGCGTCGGTGCAGTTCGCGAGACAGCCGGCCTTCATCTTTCGAGTGATCTCGGTGTGCCCGAAACCCAACTACCCGGGCTGGGTGTGGGTCACCGGCTACCAACTCGACGGCCAGGGCCACGCCGTCGCTAAGCGAGAGATCTACGTACGACTGGCGGGTCTCCAGCGCGTCCGCCGCTCTGATGGGTACCCGGGGTCGGACTCGGCTCTCGTGTCACGGCCCGGCACCCGGCGGACACCGCCACAGCAGCGCTCTTGACCTGACCGGGACCGGCTACGCAGTCGGCTCCTGGCCGATCACCCCGACCACGGCGGCCCTCGCCCCTTCCCAGGTGCAGGGTTTGACCTGACCTGGACTTCGGTGGGAGCTGGCGCGGGGGGTCGCCTCCTCGGCAACCGCGGGCACCGCCCCCATGCTCGGGGCTTGCCGGATCTCCACTACACGTCATCCTCGGAGCCAGACTCCGGCGGCGTCCGTTCTAGGAGTAGGTAGGACAGCCCGGGCTCGTTATATAGATGCCAATTGATAGACGAACTGTCCCGCGCCTTCCGCCGGATGGGCTTGCCGGCCGCGTCAATCCACTATGGGAAGTTCAACTTCAGCTGATCCCGGCCGCGGGCATCCGTGCGATAGCGTGTGGCCCCATGGGATTCGTGGACCTGGTCTTGGCCGTCGTGGCCGCCGCGTCCAACCTGGCCGTCGCCGCCGTGCTGCTCGCCAGGAGCCGTGGCGGCACGGCGGTGCCCCGGATCTTCGGCCGTCCGCAGCCCTTGCCGCGCCTGCGGGCCGCGATGCACGCCTGCCTGGGGCTGGGGCTGGGCGTGGGCTGGCTCGTCAAGGACGTCTTTCCGCCCCGCTCCACGGGCGATACGGTGCTGTTCAGCGTGATAATGATTCTGCTGGTGGCTGGCCTCGTGACCGCCCTGCTCTACGTCTTCCAGTACGCGCGGCTCATCCGTAAGAAGGCCGCCCGCTAGTGCGGTGGCCGCTAGGGCGGGGCGATTGCTGCCGCGCTGCTACGGCCTGCCACCGGGTAGCGAGGCTCTGATCGAAGTGCCATTAGCTAGCGCCGGGGTACCCCGATGGGCTTGTCCGATCGGCCGCCCTCGCGGTAGCTGTCGCGGTCGGCGTTCGGGAGCTGCGCGCACTCCGGCATCTCGGGTGCCCCGCCTCCGGCGGCTGCGGCTGTCACCCGCTCCTCTTGGTACGCCGTGCGCCGGGGCGTGACCGGCCGGAGGCCGCACGCGCGCCCCGGCGCGGGCACGGCGGCGGGCCGCAGGCCCGCCCTTGATGTCGCCGCCGGAAGATGGACCAGGCGATGACGTCGGCGATGCGTCGGGCGGGTTCGGGTCAGGGCCGTTTAGTCAAGGTATTCCAGGGACTTGACGGGGCCGTGACTAAGGGACGTCTCGTAACTCGGTGTCGGGTCCATGGTGGATCATGTCGTGGTGCAGGTGATCACAGCAGTCCGCCCGGAGTGGATCTTCCCGTTCACCGGGCTGCAGCCCGCCCAGTTTTGCAGGCTGGTCAGGCTGGTCGCCGAACGCGGCGGGGACGCGATCGTTGACGGGCGGCCGGGACGGCAGTGGTCACTCGACCTCGCCGACCGGGTGCTACTGGTCGCGACCTACTGGCGCACCAACCTGACCATGCGACAGATCGGACCACTGTTCGGGGTGTCGCACTCCGCCGCCCATCGGGTCATCGACACCCTCGGCCCCCTGCTCGCCCTGGCCCCGGTACGCCGACGTCGGGTCGACCAGATCGCGATCGTCGACGGCACCCTGATCCCGACCCGGGACCACCGGCTGGCCGCACAGAGCAAGAACTACCGCTACAGCACGAACCTGCAGGTCGCCATCGACGCCCACACCCGCCTCGTCGTCGCCCTCGGCGACCCGCAGCCGGGCAACCGCAACGACACCATCGTCTACCGCACCAGCGGCATCGACCAGAAACTGGCCGGACGGCCGGTCATGGCCGACGGCGCCTACCGCGGCAACCCCGAGGTGATCATCCCGTACCGCAAACCCGCCGACGGCAGTGAACTACCCGGCTGGAAGGCCGACCTGAACAAGCAACACCGCAGGGTCCGGGCGCAGGTCGAACACGCCCTGGCCCGCATGAAGACCTTCAAGATCCTGCGCGACTACCGGCGTGCCGCCCACACATTGACCTACACCGCTTCCGGCATCGCCCACCTCCACAACATCATCCTGCTCGGGTGACGCCGCCACCGTTGACCGGCAACGCCTTCACCGAGTTACGAGACATCCTTTAGGCGGCCACGTTGAGAAAGAACTTTTCGTGATCGCCACCCGGGGCGCCGAACTGGCAGTTGACTACCCCACCGCCACCGTTGGTGGAGGCCGTCACCCCGAAGCCGACCAGGCGCAGAAACGAATTCGGAAACAACGTCGACTCGAAGGAGAACGAGCCACCTGCCTGCGGGAGAAGCTTGAACGTCTCGTGGGTACCCACGTGGACCTGGCAGTTGACGGTCCCACCGCCCGGCCCCCCGGGGATCTGCGGCAACTCGGCGGCGTCCATGCGCAGATACACGTTCGAAAAGGTCGCCGACGCGAAGGCGAACGAGCCGTCGGCCTGCGGGAGAACCTTGAACTTCTCGTAGGGTCCCGCGCCAAATTGACAGTTGACGATCCCACTGCCAGACCCGTTCCAGGTCGTCACCCCGGTGCCGTCCATGCGCAGATACACGTTCGGAAAGGTCGTCGACAGGATCGTGATCGGTGCTTTTCCGGGCGCCGCGAGGTCCGCCACTGACAACGGCATGAGAGGTCCTCTCCTTCTTCGGGAATTCTCACTCACGATAGTCGGATCGTCACGGAGAGATAAACCTTGGCGTTTGGCGAAGGGCGAACGTAACGACGATGGTGGACGGATGCGACAATACCGAAATGCAACACCATGCCGGGATTCTCCCGAGCGGCGAGGACTGGCGGTGCCGGTTGGCCAAAGCCGAGAGCGAGCGCGATCAGCGTCGCGTCTTTTCCACCAGTAGTTCTGGTCACGCCGAATCCGCCAACTAATTAGTGCGGTTGGCGCTGACGCTCGACCGCTGTTGACCTGTGGGCGAGTCGATGCCGAGCAACGGTCGGCTACAATAAACGGCAAACCCGCTCGGCCTGGGAACCGGATAGGGCTAATGCTGGTCCATCTTCCGGCGGCGACATCAAGCCGCCGCCAAGACCAGCTACTACCAAAGACAGAAACTCACAGAGCCCTAAAACGGATCTCCTGCTGGAGTATTAGCCGTGCTGGCGGGTGACGGGCGTTGCGTTATGAGTGATCTATAAGCCGCTCGATGGCATTAGCCGCTTCACTGACTGACACAGCCTCGGTGTCGATCCGCATGTCTGCGACCGGCAGGCGAAGTGTTTGCTTGACAGCCGCAAAGCGTTGGTCTTCGTCCCCGGTGCCGCGCGACCGGATGCGGCTGGCGAGTATAGCTGGCCGGGCGTATAGCTCGATTACAGTCCAGTTCGCCTCGGTGCCGTCGGCTATAGCTTCAATCGCCTCGATCTGGCCAAGGTGCACGACTGGCACTCGGCCTGACTCCCATAGCTGCTCAAGCCCGAAGCGATCAACGAAGTAGGTTGCGCCGTATCGAGTGTTCTCCCACAAGATCGCCCCCGGTTCATGCCGTAACTTATCTGCTTGATCTGGGCTGATCGTCCGATAGCCGGCCGTCCTCCCGGGCCCACACTTTAGCCGCTTGAAGTGCACGAATCGCGGGTATCGGCCGACTATTTCAGCGGTGATTGTGTCTTTTCCGGTTGCGGGAGCGCCGTAGAGGATTACACCTTGCCTCACAGTGCAACCACCTTGCCGAGCAGCTCTTTCGCTTGCTCCTGAAGCGGCCTCGCGCCAGCGGAGTTATCGACTCGGGCATGCGGCACCTTCGGCGCGAACGCGAGGTCAAGTAGACCGACGTACTCGTTCCATGCCGAGTGGATGTGCCCGATGGCCGGCCCAGCTCCCATTGGGCGAGAATGTTCGAGTGATCTTCACCGCGGTGTTCGCCTTCGTGGTGCTGTCGGTGTTGGGCCTGGCCGCAGCTCTCGCGGTGGTGTACCTGGCGGCCTGGCTCGGGCGGTCGGTGAGACGTGGGGTCGCCTCTCTTCCGCGCGGGATGAAGTCACTGCTGGTCGAGCCGCCGGCGGGAGCGGCCTTCAGCGACTCTCGGGACGTGTGGCCCATGCCGGAGGAGGACTGAGAGACTGCGATGTCGTGAAGCTCAGCTGACCGGGGGTCCAAGTGACGGAGTTGAAGACCCTCAACGGACGCTCGGTCCCGCGGCGTCAGGCGCTGCCACCGGTGCTAGCGGGCGTGGCCCTGGGAGTGACAGCGTTCAGTGTCGACCTTGCGCCGGAAGCCGTGGGCAGGTTCCTCGTGCCGGCCGTCAGCTCAGGATTCGCCTGGGGTGTGGTGGCCCTCGCCGTTAGCTACTTCGCTGCGACCTTCAGATCTGCTCTCGTCGCCGGGGTCGGCACACTCGTTCTGGCAACCCTGATCTACTACGGCCTCGTCGTCTCGCTGAGTCGGCGGTGGTACCACGGATCCAGCAGTTCGGGTCCGGAGGGGGCGGTGTCACTCGACGGACTCATCTCCGTCGCGCGTGCGTCGGCTTTCTGGCTGGTCGGCGCGTTGTTCGGCGGATTGGTCCTGGGCTGCCTCGCGAACGTCGTCAGGGTCGGCTCGGCCCGTAACGCCAGTGTTGCTCTCGGCGTCGCGTTCGGGTTACTCACCGGGGAAGCCGCCTACGCAATCTTTCACGTCCTGTTCATCTGGGTCGGTCCCGTGGATTCCTTCGTCTGGGCCCGGGTCGGGTCGGCGGCGGTGCAGTTCCTTCTTGCTGCGGCGGCCGCGCTCGTGGCGTTTCGGCGTCGCCGACAGTTGGTTTCATTGTGGGTCTTGCTGATGACCGCCACGGTGTCGACCGTGGCGAACGTCGCGATCTGGCATCTCATCGAGGTGGTTCGGACGACGCTGTAGCGCGCAAAGTGATGGACACAATCGACCGTCCGGGGCAGCGGGTCCGCTTGGGGCGATGACCGGCGTGTTGTCCACTGCGGCTGGACCTATGCGGTCCGGGGGAGCAGGCCGATCAGCAGGTCGCCCAGGTCCTCGGCGATGGCGTGCCACTTGTCCCACGTCAGGTGGCCGCTGAGTTCGAGGTTGGTGACGCCGTGCGCGGTGGTGACCAGCAGTGCACCGTACTGCTGCGCCTGTGCCGGGCCCACCACCCCGGCGACGATCTCGACGAACAGGTCGTGGGCGCGCTGGGCCGTGTGTACCGCCGCTGTCGGGTCGGCCGCCGGAGTGGCGAACATCAGCCGGTACAGGTGAGGGTGGGACCGGCCGGTCTCGACCGGGGACACCAGGCGCGACGCGGTGCGTGTTCCGCCGGCAAGCCGGCGGCGGCGAGCTCCGCCAGCGGGTCGCCGACGTCGTGCGCCGCAACCTCCGACCGCACTACCCGCCGACGATGCCCTCATGAGGTGAGCCACCCAGTCATGGGCGAAGCCTCGCCCAAACACACGTGATCTTGCAGTTGTGGCTCCGACGAATGGGGCGTAAAGCCACGAATCAAGGGCCCCAGGTGCAAGATCGCGGAGCTGGAGGGCGGGCGTGGGTTGGGAGGGCGGGTCAGCCGTTCTTGACCTGGGCGAGCTGCACGAGGAGTTGGACCACGTCGTACGCCTCGGCGACGTCCCGGCCCGTGAAGGTGACAGTCCGCGCGCCGGCGGCGCGCTCGACGCCCGGGATCAGCGTCGCCATGTCGACGGCGGAAGGGCTGTACAGATCCACCTCCAGTGCCACCGGACCGCTGATCGACAGGGGCGGCACCTGCGCCCGTCGCCCCATCGCGGTGGCCGCACCGTGCCGGAGCCGGTCGCGCGCGACCGCCGGATGCAGCACCTCGGCGGTGAGCTGGCCCAGCGCCCGCTTCACCGGGACGGTCGACGCGTCGGGCACCAGCTCCAGCAGTTCGGCACAGGCGGCTTCATCGCCGCTGAGCAGCACGACCGGGGCGCCGTGCTGACCGGCCAGGGCGACGTTGAGACCGATCTCGCCGACCTCCCGCCCGTTGAGCCGCACCCCGAGGACGGCGTCGCTGATCGTGTGGGCGAGCACGGCGGGGCCGGTGCCGGCCCGGGCGTGGTAGCCGACGAACAGCACGGCATCGACGTCGTCGGCGAGCCCCGCCAGCATGCCCCGCGGGCGGGGTCTGCCGCGGATCAGCCGCACCCGCCGGTCGAGATCCTCTAGCAGGAGGTTGCGGAAGGGGCCGTGCGCGTCGACCACCACGACCTCCGCCGACGGCTCCGCCTCCAGCACCCCGGCGACGACGGCGTTGACGTCGGCCGTCATCAGCGCTCGGCCACGCTCGTAGTCGTACCGGTCGGGGTTGGTCTCCGTGGGATGGACGATGCCGGAGATGCCCTCCATGTCGGCCGAGATCAATGCCTTCGCCATCGGCCCACCCTAACGCGATCCGCCGTCCCGCTCGGGCTCCGCAGGTCGGGCGGACGAGGGAGGATGGGCCGATGGTGGGAGCATCGGCCGCGCCGGTGGTGAGCACGGACCGGCTCGTGTTGCGGGCGGTCCGGCCCGCCGACCTGGCGGTCCTCGAACGAATGTGGCGTGACCCGCTGATGCGGCGTCACCTCGGCGGTCCGCTGCCTGACGACGTGGTGGCGAAGCGGCGAGCCGGCGGCGGGATCGGCGGGTTCATGGTGACGCTGCGCTTCGGTGAGGTCGTCGGCTGGTGTCATCTCGGCCGGTACCGCACGGGCGAGCTCGAACTGTCGTACGTCTTCCTGTCGGAGTGGTGGGGGTGGGGGTACGCCCGGGAGGCGTGCGCGGCGGCCGTCGGCCTGGCCTTCGAGCGGTTCCCGGACGACGCCCGGCTGATCGCGGTCACCCAGGAGACGAACGACCGGTCGGTGCGCCTGCTCGAGGCTCTGGGCATGACCCGAGTCGACGCGTTCGAGGAGTTCGGTGCGCGTCAGGTCAGGTACGCGGTCGACCGGCCGGGGTGAGCGTGGGAGGGCTGCCCGGGTGGCCGGGGCGAGCGCGTCGATGGCCCGTCGGCGCCTTGAAAGGGTCGGACCGCCGTGCCGGGGTGGGGAACGGCCGGGTGGGGGTCCGGAAAATGAAGGTCCCTTTCGATATTTGCTCCAGTGTGGTGTGCTGCCCCGGAGTAAAACGCCACGCGACTTTAGACGCACTCAATGAGTTTCCGTGATTGGCGCACTTGGTCCGAGTGTTCGCCAAATGAAGCAAGACGTGGAACCCGGGAACGCGGGGGTATCACCCCGCCAGGCAGGGCGTCCTGCCGATCGGTCGGACTTGCTGCCGTCCAGGCGGAGCCAGGGCACCGAGGGCTTTGTTGCCCTCAGTGCGTGTGGCACCATCATGGAATCTTCACGCCCCCCGTGCTGCCCGTTTCGTGACAGAGGAGCCCCACAGATGCCTACTCAAAAGCTGGGTCGGCTGCTCGGCATGACCCTGATGCTCTTCGCGCTCGCCTCCGGCGCCGCCTCGGTTGCCTCCGTCGCCGGTGACCCGGCCGCCGGTGACCGGGCGACCCTCGAGTTCGAGTGGAACTAGGTTCTTCGCGGTTCGTTTGACACCCGCCGTCGCCCGGGTCACCGGGCGACGGCGGCAGCGACCGGGCATCGGCGCGGAGTTCACTCTCGGTGATGACAAGGGAGCAGGATGACGAGCCGTGCGACAGCCGTGCGACGACGCGGGACTGACCTCGCCTGGTTGATAACCGGGCCGCTGGCGTTCCTGGCTGTCATCTGCTGCCTGCTGATCGCGCTGGTCGAGCGGGAGCCGTACGGCGAGTGGGGCCTGGGCCTGCTGCTGCTCACCGCACTGTTCGCAGCCCACCTGCCGGTTCTGAGCTTCGTCGTCCGGCGACAGACGTTCTCGGCCACGATCACCGAGATCCCGCTGGTCCTGGCGCTGTACTACCTTCCGCCGCTGACCCTGGTGCTGGTTGCCACCCTCGCTGCGTTGATCGCCCAGCTCCGGCGCCGACTCGGCCCGGCCAGGTTCGCCTTCAACGTCGCCCGCTCCGCCGCGGCGACCTCGCTCGCCGCGCTGGTCCTGCTGGCGCTCCCCCCGATCAGGGGCGTGGGGCCCGGCACCTGGGGCATCCTCTTCGCGGCGGTCAGCACCATCACCCTGGTCACCCTCGCCGCCGTGGTCGGCGTGATCACCCTGCTCCAGGGCTCGCAGGCCGGGCTCGAGGTGGTCCGCACGTCCACCGTGCCGCTGCTGGTCGCCGGCGTGAACGCCACCGTCGGCCTGATCATCCTGCTCGCGTTGACCGCCACCTACTGGTCGCTGCTGGTGCTCGGGGCGCTCGCGGTGCTGGCGGCCGTGGTCTATCGGGCCTACGCCCACTTTCTCCGCCAGCACCGCACCCTCGCCGACATCTACGAGCTGACCCGGGCCATGACCGGCAGCGGCCAGGACGGCACGCTGCCGGACGCGCTGCTCGGCCGGGTCCGCGCCCTCATGCAGGCCGAGTACGCCACCCTGTGGCTGCCCGCCCAGGGCCGGCACCCGGAGGTGCTGCTGACCGCCCGGGTCGACGGGCGCGGCCTGCTCGACTTCTCCAAGATCCCGGGGGCGGTCCGGGAGCGGGTCGTGCAGCAGCGGCAGACCGCGGCGCTCGGCGCCCGACTCGGCGGCGACCGGGAGCAGTTGGAGATGCTGCGGACCGCGCCCGCGAAGGACGCGATCATCGTGCCGCTGCGCTCGGGGGAGGCGGTGATCGGCACCCTGGAGGTGGTCAACCGGCTCAGCAGCCTCGGTCACTTCACCCCGGCCGACGTGCCCGTGATCGAGACGGTGGCCGCGCACGCGGCGGTGGCCCTGGAGAACTCCCGGCTGGTCGACCGGCTGCGACACGACGCGTACCACGACACGCTGACGAAGCTGCCCAACCGGCGGAGGATCAGCGGCGCGCTCGACGAGGCCGTGAAGATCCGGGCCCCGGGCGAGGTGGTCGCTGCGCTGCTGTTCGACGTGGACGGGTTGCGTCAGGTCAACGAGTCGCTCGGCCACGCCGCCGGGGACCAGGTCCTCGCCGAGGTCGCCGTCCGGCTGCGCGCCTCCGCGCCGTCGTCGGCCCTGGTCGGTCGGGCCGGCGGCGACGAGTTCCTGGTGACGTTGCGGCTGGAGAACGCCGAGGCGGCGCTGGAACTGGCCGCGCGGCTGCGTGAGGAGATCCGCGCCGAGATGGTCTTCGACGCGTTCACCCTCGACGTGGACACCGCAGTCGGGGTGGCCGTGCACCCCGATCACGGCAGCGACGCGGCGACCCTGCTGCAGCGGGTCGACCTCGCCGCGTCGGCGGCGAAGTCCATGCCCGGCAGCATCCAGCTGTTCACCCCGGCCCTGGAGTCCCGGTCGCTGCGCCGGCTCGGCCTCGCCGGCGACCTGCGCAAGGCCCTCGACGACGGCGCGCTGGAGGTCTACTTCCAGCCCAAGGTGACGCTGCGGGACCGGCGGCTGGTCGGGGTGGAGTGCCTGGCCCGCTGGGAGCACCCCGCGCACGGCGAGGTCGCCCCGGAGGACTTCGTGGCGGTGGCCGAGCACACCGGCCAGCTCGGCCGGCTCACCGAGGTGGTGCTGCGGGAGGGGCTGCGGCGCAGCCGGGACTGGACGCACACCGAGCAGCCGCTCGCCGTCGCGGTCAACCTCTCCGCCCGTACGCTCACCGACCGGCACTTCCCCGATCAGGTGCGCGAGCTGCTGGCCGAGTACGACGTCCCACCGCAGCGGCTCACCTTCGAGATCCGCGAGGCCGGGGTGCTGGACGGCACCGACCGCCCGATCCCGACCCTGTGCCGGTTGCGCGACCTCGGCGTCCGCCTGTCGGTGGACGACTTCGGCACCGGGTCGTCCTCGCTGGCCTACCTGCGCCGGCTGCCGGTGCACGAGGTGAAGGTCGACCGGTCGTTCGTGCAGGGCATGGCGACGGACCCGGGCGACCTGGCCATCGTCAACGCGGTGGTGACCCTCTCCCAGCAGTTCGGCCTGGCGGTGGTGGCCGAGGGCGTGGAGAGCGAGCTGACCCTGGAGTTACTCCAGGACATCGGCTGCGAGATCGGCCAGGGCTTCCTGTTCAGCCGCCCGCTGCCGTACGAGCGGCTGGAGGCGTGGTTCGGGGCCCAGTTGGAGTCCGAGGCGCTCGTCGGCCCGGACGTCCGCCGGCTGCGCGTCGTCCCCTGACGGGTCCGGCCCGAAGGCCGCTGACCTGGGCGGACGTTTACCCTTCCGACGGCGGGGGGATCCGATTTCACCTCCGGGGCGGGGCCGTGTACTCTTACTTCTGCGCGGCCACCGGGTGATCGTGCAAGCCCCCTTAGCTCAGTCGGCAGAGCGTCTCCATGGTAAGGAGAAGGTCTACGGTTCGATTCCGTAAGGGGGCTCAAAGGGTCCGGCTGGACCCGCCGCGGCGGTGTAGCTCAGATGGCAGAGCAAGCGGCTCATAATCGCTGTGTCGCCGGTTCAATTCCGGCCACCGCTACTCTCGTCCCTCGGGTTCGTTCCCGGTGGTCGTTGGGATGGGCGCCACAGGCGCCCACTTTGCATGTCTGCGCTTCCAGCACATAGGCTGAGGCGTTGTAGTTGTTGACCGTTAGCGAGGAAGGCACTCCGCCGTGGCGAAGGCTACCGATGTCCGGCCGAAGATCACTTTGGCGTGTGTGGAGTGCAAGGAGCGCAACTACATCACGCGCAAGAACCGCCGCAACGACCCGGACCGCATCGAGCTGAAGAAGTTCTGCCCCCGGGACGGCCGGCACACGGCTCACCGCGAGACCCGCTGACCCGTCGCTGGCGCGAGCCGGCCGCACGACACCCGATCGCCGATCCGGAACGGATGCGCGGCTTCTGCCGCACGTCCGCCCCCGGGTCGGCTTTCGTGCTTCCCGTGTAGGTTCTCGGGCATGCCCTTGGACCAGTCCTTCGTCGGCCGGACCTATCCGCCGACCGCCCCCTACCAGGTGGGCCGAGAGAAGATCCGCGAGTTCGCCACGGCGATCGGCGCCACCGACCCCGCGTACCACGACCCCGAGGCCGCCCAGGCGCTCGGTCACCCGGATGTGGTCGCCCCGCCGACCTTCCCCGTGGTGCTGACGATGGCCGCCAGCCGGCAGATCATCGACGACCCGGCGATCGGCATCGACTACAGCAGGGTGGTCCACGGCGACCAGCGGTTCGCCTACACCCGCCCGGTGGTGGCCGGTGACGAACTGGTCTGCGCGAACACGATCGAGGACATCAGCAGCCGGGGCGGGCACGACTTCCTGACCACCCGCACCGACGTCACCACCGCCGCCGGCGACCCCGTGGTCGCCGTCTGGTCCAAGCTCGTCGTACGCGGGGAGGCCTGACGTGGAACTGCCCACCAAGACCTTCCGGGTCACCAGGGCCGACCTGGTCCGCTACGCGGGCGCCTCGGGCGACTTCAACCCGATCCACTGGAGCGACCGGTTCGCCACCGGCGTCGGCCTGCCCGGGGTGATCGCGCACGGGATGTTCACCATGGCTCTGGTCGGCCGGGCGGTGACCGAGTGGGCCGGCGCGCCCGACGCGGTGGTCGACTACGGGGTCCGGTTCACCCGCCCGGTGGTCGTTCCGGACGATGACGACGGCATCGAGGTCGAGGTGACCGCCAAGGTCAAGGACACCACCGAAGAGGGCCTGACCAGGCTCGACATCACCGTGAAGTGCCGCGGCGAAAAGGTGCTCTCGCAGGCCCGGGCGGTGATCCGGACGCCCCACTGAGGGGGGTCCGCCACGCGAGGAGGCGGACCAGTTGGGAAAGTGGCCTCGCTACCCGTACACTGGTCCGCCGTGGGGCAAGTGACCCCGCCCGGTGCTGCACGACCGGGTCGGGCGAGCGTTGCCACACAGGGGTGTAGCTCAATTGGCAGAGCAGCGGTCTCCAAAACCGCAGGCTGCAGGTTCAAGTCCTGTCACCCCTGCGCCTCAGGCCTGACCGTTCCCGTGGGTCGCGCCGCCAACCGGCGGTGTCCGGCCCGTGGTGGTGGCATCGGCGGGGTGGTTCCGAGGCATCGGGCCCGTCCGTCGATCCGCCGGCCGCGGCCCGTCGCGGGACGGTTGGTCCGGCCGGCGTGACCAGCGCCGCGCACGCCGCACCGGCGTGCGACCCGATTCCCGCGACGGAGGGCGAAGTGGCCGAGAACAAGCGGCACAGCGAAGACGCCGGCGACGACGATCGTCTGAACGACGATGTCGTTGACGACGTGGCCGCCGACGACGCCACCGACGCGGACGAGCCGGTCTCCCGTGGCGGCACGGCGACCCGGGCGCGAGCCAAGGCTGAGTCGGCCGACGAGAGGAAGACCCGCAAGGACACCGAGCGGGTGGGGTTGTTCGCCCGCATCGCGCGGTTCTTCCGCGAGGTCGTGGCCGAGCTGCGTAAGGTCATCTGGCCTACCCGCAAGGAGCTGCTGACCTACACCGCCGTGGTCGTCACCTTCGTCGCGGTGATGCTGACGATCGTGGCAGGCTTGGACTACGCCTTCGCGAAGGGCGTGCTGTGGGTCTTCGGCAACCCCAGCTGACCGGCTGACTCAAGCCGATAGTGACGGAAGTGAGCGAGCGTGCCTGAGTACGACGAGACCGCCGAGACCACGGACGAGCAGTCCGCGGTGGCGACGGCGGCCAACGATGAGTCGGTCGAGGCCGCCAGCGAGCCGGACTTTCCGACCACCGAGC
Source organism: Micromonospora sp. NBC_01412 (assembly GCF_045040215.1). NCBI lineage: Bacteria > Bacillati > Actinomycetota > Actinomycetes > Micromonosporales > Micromonosporaceae > Micromonospora > Micromonospora sp. NBC_01412. Next base: position 2,272,673 of record NZ_CP109528.1, on the reverse strand, counting down.
CCGCCCCGGAAGAGGACTTCGACCCGGTCGCGGAGCTGCGTCAGAAGCTGCGCTACGCGCCGGGCGACTGGTACGTGGTGCACTCGTACGCCGGCTACGAGAACAAGGTCAAGACCAACCTCGAGACCCGGATCACCTCCCTCGACATGGAGGACTACATCTACCAGGTCGAGGTGCCGACCCGGGAAGAGGTCGAGGTCAAGAACGGCAAGCGGTCCCAGATCCAGGCCAAGGTGTTCCCCGGCTACATCCTGGTCCGGATGGAGCTGACCGCGGAGTCCTACTCCTGCGTGCGCAACACCCCCGGGGTCACCGGGTTCGTGGGGGCGACCGACCGGGCCGACCGGCCGGCGCCGCTGAGCCTCGACGAGGTGCTCAAGTGGCTCGCCCCCGCGGTCGAGACCGGGCAGAAGAAGGCCAAGCCCGAGATCAGGGTGCTGGACTTCGAGGTGGGCGACTCGGTCACCGTCACCGACGGCGCGTTCGCCTCGCTGCCGGCGACGATCAGCGAGATCAACGCCGACCAGCAGAAGCTCAAGGTGCTGGTGTCGATCTTCGGCCGGGAGACCCCGGTCGAGCTGAACTTCAACCAGGTCACCAAGATCTGACGTTCCCGGTCGCCGGCGGTGGGGCAACAGCCCGCCGCCGGCGTATCCGTTCCGCCCCCTCCGCCGGACCTCGGCGTAGGGGGCGGCGGAGCATTGCGCTACTCTAGAACGTCGGCCGTCGCATCGCGCTGACCGTGCGCGCCCCCGGCCGGCACCTTTCCCAGTTCCAAGCCCCAGGAAGAGACATGCCTCCGAAGAAGAAGAAGCTCGTCAAGACGTTCACGCTTCAGCTGAAGGCGGGCCAGGCCACGCCGGCGCCGCCGGTCGGCCCCGCGCTCGGCCAGCACGGCGTGAACATCATGGAGTTCTGCAAGACCTACAACGCGCAGACCGAGTCCCAGCGGGGCGACATCGTCCCCGCCGAGATCAGCGTGTACGAGGACCGCACCTTCAGCTTCGTGCTGAAGACCCCGCCCGCCGCCCGGCTGCTGATCAAGGCCGCCGGCGTCGAGAAGGGTTCCGGCGTGCCGCAGAGCGAGAAGGTCGGCTCCGTCACCCGGGCCCAGCTGCGCGAGATCGCCGAGAAGAAGATGTCGGACCTCAACGCCAACGACATCGACCAGGCTCAGAAGATCATCGCCGGCACCGCCCGGTCGATGGGCATCACCGTCTCCGACTGACCTCGGTCACCGCTTCCCCGTCAATTCGTGGGAGGGCGCGCGGTCACCGCGGCCCGCCATAGACCACAGGAGTAGCAAGAAATGCAGCGCAGCAAGACCTACCGCAAGGCCGCCGAGGTCATCGACCGGTCGAAGCTCTACACCCCGGCCGAGGCTGTCAAGATCGCCAAGGACACCACCAACGCCAAGTTCGACGCCACGGTCGAGGTCGCCATGCGCCTCGGCGTCGACCCCCGCAAGGCGGATCAGATGGTCCGTGGCGTGGTCAACCTGCCGCACGGCACCGGCAAGACCGCCCGCGTGATCGTCTTCGCCTCCGGCGCGAAGGCCGAGGAGGCCGCGGCCGCCGGTGCGGACGAGGTGGGCACCGACGAGCTCGTCGCCCGGATCCAGGGTGGTTGGCTCGACTTCGACGCGGCGATCGCCACCCCGGACCAGATGGCCAAGATCGGCCGGATCGCGCGGATCCTGGGCCCGCGCGGCCTCATGCCGAACCCGAAGACCGGCACGGTGACCATGGACGTCACCAAGGCCGTCGCGGACATCAAGGGCGGCAAGATCACCTTCCGGGTGGACAAGCACTCCAACCTCCACCTGATCATCGGCAAGGCCTCGTTCTCCGAGTCCCAGCTGGTCGACAACTACGCCGCCGTCCTCGACGAGGTGCTGCGGGCCAAGCCGTCGTCGTCGAAGGGCAAGTACCTCAAGAAGGTCACCCTCACCACCACGATGGGCCCGGGCGTTCCGGTCGACCCGAACCTGGTCAAGAACCTCCAGGAGGGCACGACCGAGGCCTGAGCACCGCTGCCTCGACGGGGCCCCGCCACGACTCGTGGCGGGGCCCTTTCCGTCTCACTGGTGTGGCAGGCTCGCGGCATGCGGTGGGAGGACGTGTGGCTGCGGTACCACCGGCGCGGCCCGTGGGTGTTGCGGGAGACCAGCCTGCGGCTCGACCCGGGCGAGGCAGCCGTGGTGCTCGGCCGCAACGGCGTAGGCAAGTCCACTCTGCTCCAGTTGGCGGCCGGGGTGCTCAGGCCGACCCGGGGCCGGGTCGTCGACCGCCCGCAGCACGTCGGCTGGGTGCCGGAGCGATTCCCCGTCGACCAGCCGTTCACCGTGAGGCGTTACCTGACCGGGATGGCCCGGGTGGCCGGACTGGGCGGGGGCGAGGCGGACCTGGCGGTCGACCGGTGGACCGAGCGGCTGGGCCTGACGCGGTTCCGCGATGTACGCCTTCCCGAGCTGTCCAAGGGCACGGCTCAGAAGGTGGGCCTGGCCCAGGCGATGCTGCGCCGGCCCGATCTGCTCATCCTCGACGAGCCGTGGGAAGGCCTCGACGCCGCCGCCCGGGAACTGGTCCCCGGGCTGATCGGCGAGGTGCTTACGGCCGGCGGGTCGGTGTTGGTCAGCGACCATCGGGGCGAGACGGCACGGCTGCCGGGCGCGGCCCGCTGGGCCGTCGCCGACAGCACCGTCACCGCGCAGGCGTCGGCCGACACGCCGGCCGACGCGCTCGTCGTGGTCGAGGTCGCGGTGCCGGCCGCGCGGGTGGCCGGCACCGTCGCCCGGTTGCGCGCCGACGGCCACCACGTCCTACGGGTACGCTCCGACGCCGCCCCGCCCGCCGCCCCCGCCGGGGAGCTGGCCGCCCTCGTCGCCGGAGAACTGGTCGCACCGGTTGCCGGGGAGCCGGCCACCCTCGTCGCCGGTGACGCGCCCGGCTCCGCCGCCAGAGAGCCGGGCGCTGCCGCCGTGGGGGAGCCGGCGGCTCCCGTGACCGGCGCGCCCGCCGCACTCGTCGCGCCTCCGGTCGGCGGTCCGCCGGGCCCTGCCGCCGGGGCGGGCGGGAGCGTGCGGGCCTCCGGGCCGGCAGGGCGGGCGAGCCGGTGAGCGCGCTGGTCCGGATGAGGCTGGCCGGCTTCCTGCGTACCGGACGGGCGATCGCGCCCCTGCTGGCCGGCCTGCTCGCCCTCGGCGTCCTCTACGGCGGCGGGCGGGCCCAGCCGGGCGAGGCGTACGGCGTCTCGGCGGTGGTGCTGTTCCCGGTGCTGGCCTGGCAGACCAAGATCCTGCTCGACGTCGAGCCGGACGTGCAGCGCCGGCTGGCACTGGTGCTCGCCGGGGCGGCCCGGGAGCGGGCCGCCGGGCTGCTCGCGGCGGTCGTGGCCGGGCTCGGCACGGTCGCCGCCGGGCTGGTCTACCCGTGGCTGGTGGGCGGGGTGACCAGCCAGGTGACGCCGGGCGGCCGGTCGCTGGCCGCCGGTGTCGCCCTCGGCGTCTGGGCGCACCTGCTCGCCCTGCCGGCAGCCGTGGCGCTCGGCGCGCTGGCCAGCCGGGCCGTCACGGGCAGCGCCGGGTACAGCGTCGCGGTGCTGGCGCTCGGCGTGGTCGGAACGCTGGTCCTGGGTCTCTCCGACTCGGTGATCCCGTGGTTGGCGCCGCCGGTGATGTCCACCGCCCGGGCCGCCGCCGCCGGACCGTCCGGCGCCACCCTGGCCCTGCTCAGCGGGTGGGGGGTCGCCTGGAGCGCGACGGCCCTGGCCATGTACGCCTGGCGCCGGCGGGTCCGCGTCTGATCGCGACCGCCCGGGGTGCCGCGCGTTGGGTCCTCCCGGGCCGCTGGGGGCCCGGTGCCCGGTGCACGGGTCGATCACCGGCGGGGGAGTGACGGGGCGCACCCGGGGGCGATTTGGTGGTCACGGGGCGTGTCGCGTAACCTTCGGGGCGAAGTAACACCCAGAGACCGCTGGTCACCGTGCTTCGGCACGGTCGAAGGTCCCGCTTTGACGGGCGACCCGCGCAGGGCGGCAAGCGAAACTTGGCCGTGTTCCCGTGGTCCGCCGACTGCGGTGCGACCGGCCGGCCCTCGCCCCGTGCGCCCTGCGCCGGGGCGTTTCTCGTTGTCGCGGCCCTCCGGTATCGCGGAAGCCTGCCGGCTTCCCGGTGGACCAGCCTGGAGCAACGAGAGAGGAGGGACATGGCGGACAAGCCGATCCGGGCCGACAAGGCCACGGCCGTCGTCGAGCTGACCGAGAACTTCCGCAACGCGGGCGCTACGGTGCTGACCGAGTACCGTGGTCTGACGGTTTCCCAGCTCACCCAGCTGCGGCGCTCGCTCGGCAAGGAGACCACCTACACGGTCGCGAAGAACACGCTGGCGAAGCGTGCCGCGACCGACGCGGGCATCTCCGGGCTCGACGAGCTGTTCACCGGTCCTACCGCGCTGACTTTCGTTTCGGGCGACGTCGTCGAGGCGGCGAAGGGGCTTCGCGACTTCGCGAAGGCCAACCCGAAGCTTGTCATCAAGGGCGGCGTCTTCGAGGGCAAGGCCATTTCCGCGGCCGAGGTCACGAAGCTTGCCGACCTGGAGTCCCGCGAGGTGCTGCTGGCCAAGCTGGCCGGCGCGATGAAGGGCAACCTGAGCAAGGCCGCGGCCCTGTTCCAGGCCCCGCTGTCGAAGACCGCCCGTCTGGCGGCAGCCCTGCAGGACAAGCGCGAGAAGGAGGGCGCCGAGGCGGCCTGAGGCCCCGCGGCGCACCCACGTTCTTAGTCAAACATTAGGAAAGGACGCCAGATATGGCGAAGCTCAGCACCGACGAGCTGCTTGACGCGTTCAAGGAGATGACGCTGATCGAGCTCTCCGAGTTCGTGAAGCAGTTCGAGACGACCTTCGAGGTCACCGCCGCGGCTCCGGTCGCCGTCGCCGCCGGGGGCGCTGCCCCGACCGCCGCCGAGGCCGAGCCGGAGAAGGACGAGTTCGACGTCGTTCTCGAGGCCGACGGTGGCAAGAAGATCCAGGTCATCAAGGTCGTGCGTGAGCTGACCGGCCTGGGCCTCAAGGAGGCCAAGGACGCGGTCGAGTCCGCGCCGAAGGCCATCCTGGAGAAGGTCAACAAGGAGACCGCCGAGAAGGCCAAGGCCAAGCTCGAGGGCGAAGGCGCCAAGGTCACCCTCAAGTAATTGGGCTGACCGGGCGCGCGCCCGGCTCAAGGTTCACGTGAGCCGGGGCACACTCCGACACGGCGGGCGACGATCCAAATTTTGGATCGTCGCCCGCCGTGTTCGTGCTGGGACCGCCAGCAACGTTCTGAGCAGGGCGCGGGCGCCCGGCGCCCGGCGGTACGGCCGGAGCGGAGGTCGCCCGTCGGTGGGAAACACGTGTCGCCAGCGAGACCGGCCCTTGACGCGGCCCCGGGCCGCCAGGCACGCTGACACCTGCAAGACCTTCCGCGCTTGCAACGGCCACCTCTTGGGTATTGGCAGCGGCGGCACCACCGGCCGCCGCGCCCGAGCGGAGCCGTAGGTCCGCCGCGTTCAGAGCGGCCCGGTCGTCCCTCTTTCGGGGGATGCCGAGGCGCGTTCCGCGACGACCTGCGGGCTGGGCTGGACAGCGGTTAGCCTCTCGGCTACACTGCTAGTTTGCGCTGCCTTCCGACTTGACCCCTGCGCAGGAATGTCCGATTGCGGGTATTTCTGGTGGGGATATTGGAGTGCACGCGTACCAGCCGTTCTGCAGCACCGGTCCTCGGAAGGACGCATCTTGGCAGCTTCCCGCCCTGCGAAGACCAGTCGTACGTCGAGCGCTTTCGCTCCCCGCCGAGTCTCTTTCGGCAGGATCACCGAACACCTCGAGGTCCCCAACCTCCTCGCCATCCAGAACGAGTCCTTCGACTGGCTCGTCGGCAACGAGGGTTGGCAGGGCCGGTCGGCGGACGACCCGCACGCACGCTCGGGTCTCGCGGAAATCCTCGAAGAGATCAGTCCCATTGAGGACTTCTCCGGCACCATGTCGCTCTCCTTCTCGGCACCGCGCTTCGATGAGGTCAAGGCCTCGATCGAGGAGTGCAAGGAGAAGGACCTGACCTACTGCGCCCCGCTGTTCGTGACCGCGGAGTTCACCAACAACACCACCGGCGAGATCAAGAGCCAGACGGTGTTCATGGGTGACTTCCCGATGATGACGCCGAAGGGCACCTTCATCATCAACGGCACCGAGCGCGTCGTGGTCAGCCAGCTCGTCCGCTCGCCGGGCGTGTACTTCTCGAAAGAGCCGGACAAGACCTCCGACCGCGACCTCTCCAGCGTCAAGGTCATCCCGAGTCGGGGTGCCTGGCTGGAGTTCGACATCGACAAGCGCGACACGGTCGGCGTCCGCATCGACCGCAAGCGCCGGCAGGCCGTCACGGTCCTGCTCAAGGCCATCGGTTGGTCCGCCGAGCGGATCCGCGAGAAGTTCGGCTGGTCCGAGCTGCTGATGACCACGCTCGAGAAGGACCACATCGCCGGCGCCGACGAGGCGTTGCTCGACATCTACCGGAAGCTCCGCCCTGGCGAGCCGCCGACCCGTGAGAACGCCCAGACCCTGCTCGACAACCTCTTCTTCAACCCGAAGCGGTACGACGTCGCCAAGGTCGGTCGGTACAAGTTCAACAAGAAGCTCGAAGTGGGCGTGCCGATCACCACCGGCACCCTGACCGAGGACGACATCGTCGCCACCGTGGAGTACCTGTGCCGGCTGCACGCCGGCGAGGACGGCTACGAGGCCGATGACATCGACCACTTCGGCAACCGGCGCCTGCGCACCGTGGGCGAGCTGATCCAGAACCAGGTCCGGGTCGGCCTGTCCCGGATGGAGCGGGTCGTCCGCGAGCGGATGACCACCCAGGACGTCGAGGCGATCACGCCGCAGACCCTGATCAACATCCGCCCCGTCGTGGCGGCGATCAAGGAGTTCTTCGGCACGTCGCAGCTGTCCCAGTTCATGGACCAGACCAACCCGCTGGCGGGCCTGACCCACCGGCGCCGGCTGAGCGCGCTCGGCCCGGGTGGTCTGTCCCGGGAGCGGGCCGGCTTCGAGGTCCGCGACGTGCACCCGTCCCACTACGGCCGGATGTGCCCGATCGAGACGCCGGAAGGCCCAAACATCGGCCTGATCGGCGCGCTCTCCACCTTCGCCCGGGTCAACCCGTTCGGCTTCATCGAGACGCCGTACCGGAAGGTCGTCGAGGGTCGGGTCACCGACCAGATCGACTACCTGACCGCGGACGAGGAGGACCGGTTCGTCAAGGCGCAGGCCAACGCGCGGCTGAAGGCCGACGGCACGTTCGCCGAGGACCGGGTCCTGTGTCGCCGTAAGGGTGGCGAGACCGAGGACGTGATTCCCGCCGCCGTCGACTACATGGACGTGTCGCCGCGGCAGATGACCTCGGTCGCGACCGCGATGATCCCGTTCCTCGAGCACGACGACGCCAACCGGGCACTGATGGGCGCGAACATGCAGCGCCAGGCGGTGCCGCTGGTCAAGGCCGAGTCGCCGTTGGTCGGCACCGGCATGGAGTACCGCGCCGCCGTCGACGCCGGTGACGTGGTCGTGGCCGAGTTCGGCGGTGTCATCGAGGACCTCTGCGCCGACTACATCACCATCCACCAGGACGACGGCCACCGCCGGACGTACCTGCTGCACAAGTTCCGCCGCTCCAACGCCGGCTCCTGCGTCAACCAGAAGCCGGTCGTCTTCGAGGGCGACCGCGTCGAGGCCGGTCAGGTCATCGCCGACGGTCCGTGCACCGACGAGGGCGAGATGGCGCTCGGGCGCAACCTGCTGGTGGCGTTCATGTGCTGGGAGGGCCACAACTACGAGGACGCGATCATCCTGTCGCAGCGCCTCGTGCAGCAGGACGTGCTCACCTCGATCCACATCGAGGAGCACGAGGTCGACGCCCGGGACACCAAGCTCGGCCCGGAGGAGATCACCCGCGACATCCCGAACGTCAGCGAGGAAATGCTCGCCGACCTCGACGAGCGCGGGATCATCCGGATCGGCGCCGAGGTCGTCCCCGGTGACATCCTGGTCGGCAAGGTCACGCCCAAGGGCGAGACCGAGCTGACCCCGGAGGAGCGGCTGCTCCGCGCGATCTTCGGCGAGAAGGCGCGCGAGGTCCGGGACACCTCGCTGAAGGTGCCGCACGGTGAGACCGGCACGGTCATCGGCGTGCGTACCTTCTCCCGGGAGGACGGCGACGAGCTGCCCCCGGGCGTCAACGAGCTGGTCCGGGTCTACGTCGCCCAGAAGCGGAAGATCCAGGACGGCGACAAGCTCGCCGGCCGGCACGGCAACAAGGGCGTCATCTCGAAGATCCTGCCGATCGAGGACATGCCGTTCCTGGAGGACGGCACCCCGGTCGACATCGTGCTGAACCCGCTGGGTGTTCCGTCCCGCATGAACATCGGCCAGGTGCTGGAGACGCACCTCGGCTGGGTGGCCAAGACGGGTTGGAGCGTGGACGGCGACGACACCGACTGGAAGCGCCAGCTGCGCTCCATCGAGGCGCACGAGTCCGGGCCGGACACCAACGTGGCCACGCCGGTCTTCGACGGCGCCCGCGAGGAGGAGATCTCCGGCCTGCTCTCGTCGACCCTGCCCAACCGGGACGGCAAGCAGCTGATCGGCTCCACCGGCAAGGCGCAGCTGTTCGACGGCCGTTCGGGCGAGCCGCTGCCGGACCCGATCGCGGTCGGCTACATCTACATCCTGAAGCTCAACCACCTGGTCGACGACAAGATCCACGCCCGGTCGACCGGCCCGTACTCGATGATCACGCAGCAGCCGCTGGGTGGTAAGGCGCAGTTCGGTGGCCAGCGCTTCGGTGAGATGGAGTGCTGGGCGATGCAGGCGTACGGCGCCGCGTACGCCCTGCAGGAGCTGCTCACGATCAAGTCCGACGACGTCCTGGGCCGGGTCAAGGTCTACGAGGCGATCGTCAAGGGCGAGAACATCCCAGAGCCGGGCATTCCGGAGTCGTTCAAGGTGTTGCTCAAGGAGCTGCAGTCGCTGTGCCTCAACGTGGAGGTGCTCTCCAGCGACGGTGTGGCCCTGGAGATGCGCGAGACCGACGACGAGGTGTTCCGGGCCGCGGAGGAGCTGGGCATCGACCTGTCCCGGCGCGAGCCGAGCTCGGTCGAAGAGGTCTGAGGTGAGCGGTCGGGAGCTGGCTCGCCGGCTCCCGACCGACCCCACCCAATAGCTAAGCAGTACAGACGACGACATAGGGGACATAGTGCTCGACGTCAACTTCTTCGACGAGCTGCGCATCGGTCTCGCCACCGCCGACGACATCCGTCAGTGGTCGCACGGCGAGGTCAAGAAGCCTGAGACGATCAACTACCGCACCCTCAAGCCGGAAAAGGACGGGCTCTTCTGCGAGAAGATCTTCGGCCCGCAGCGGGACTGGGAGTGCTACTGCGGTAAGTACAAGCGGGTCCGGTTCAAGGGCATCATCTGCGAGCGCTGCGGCGTCGAGGTGACCCGCTCCAAGGTCCGCCGGGAGCGGATGGGTCACATCGAGCTGGCCGCTCCGGTGACCCACATCTGGTACTTCAAGGGCGTGCCGAGCCGGCTGGGCTACCTGCTGGACCTTGCCCCGAAGGACCTCGAAAAGATCATCTACTTCGCCTCGTACGTGATCACGAGCGTAGATGCCGAGTCGCGTCACCGCGACCTCTCGACCATCGAGAACGAGATCCTGGCCGAGAAGCGACAGGCCGAGAACAGCCGCGACTCGGAGATCGAGAAGCGGGCCGCCAAGCTCGAGGCCGACCTGGCCGAGCTGGAGGCCGAGGGCGCGAAGGCGGACGTCCGGCGCAAGGTCAAGGAGGGCGGAGAGCGCGAGATGCGCCAGATCCGCGACCGGGCCCAGCGCGAGATCGACCGCCTGGACGAGGTGCTCGACACCTTCCGCAAGCTGGACTCGAAGCAGCTGGTCACCGACGAGCTGCTCTACCGCGAGCTGCGCGACCGGTTCGGCGAGTACTTCACCGGTGCGATGGGCGCCGAGGCCATCAAGGCGCTGGTCCAGAACATGGACCTCGCCACCGAGGCCGAGAGCCTGCGCGAGACCATCCGCTCCGGCAAGGGCCAGCGGAAGATCCGGGCGCTCAAGCGGCTCAAGGTCGTCGCGGCGTTCCTGAACACCCGCAACTCGCCGCTCGGCATGGTGCTGGACTGCGTCCCGGTCATTCCGCCGGACCTGCGCCCGATGGTGCAGCTCGACGGTGGCCGCTTCGCGACCTCCGACCTGAACGACCTGTACCGCCGCGTGATCAACCGGAACAACCGCCTCAAGCGGCTGATCGACCTCGGCGCGCCCGAGATCATCGTCAACAACGAGAAGCGGATGCTCCAGGAGGCCGTCGACGCGCTGTTCGACAACGGCCGCCGCGGCCGGCCGGTCACCGGCCCAGGCAACCGCCCGCTCAAGTCGCTGTCCGACATGCTCAAGGGCAAGCAGGGCCGGTTCCGGCAGAACCTGCTCGGCAAGCGCGTCGACTACTCCGGCCGTTCGGTCATCGTGGTCGGCCCGAAGCTGAAGCTGCACCAGTGTGGGCTGCCCAAGCAGATGGCGCTGGAGCTGTTCAAGCCGTTCGTGATGAAGCGACTGGTGGACCTCAACCACGCGCAGAACATCAAGTCCGCCAAGCGGATGGTCGAGCGGCAGCGGCCGGTCGTGTGGGACGTGCTGGAAGAGGTCATCGGCGAGCACCCGGTGCTGCTGAACCGCGCGCCGACCCTGCACCGACTGGGCATCCAGGCCTTCGAGCCGCAGCTCGTCGAGGGCAAGGCGATCCAGATCCACCCGCTGGTCTGCACCGCGTTCAACGCCGACTTCGACGGTGACCAGATGGCGGTGCACGTGCCGCTGTCCGCCGAGGCTCAGGCCGAGGCGCGGATCCTGATGCTGTCGTCGAACAACATCCTCAAGCCGGCCGACGGCAAGCCGGTCACCATGCCCACCCAGGACATGGTCATCGGCCTCTACCACCTCACCCACCTCAGGGCCGGTGAGAAGGGCGAGGGCCGGCCGTTCAGCTCGGACGCCGAGGCCCGGATGGCCTTCGACGCCAGCGAGCTGCACCTGCAGGCGCCGGTGAGGATCCGCCTGCGCGGGCTGGTCGGGGTCGACAACGGCGCCGGAGCCGAGCAGTGGGTCGCGCCGGAGGGCTGGGTCGAGGGTGACGCGCTCACCGTCGAGACCACCCTGGGCCGGGTGCTGTTCAACGAGACGCTGCCGCAGGGCTACCGCTTCGTGAACTACGAGATCCGCAAGGGGCAGCTCTCCGCGATCGTCAACGACCTGGCCGAGCGCTTCCCGAAGGTGGCGCTGGCCGCCACCCTGGACGGCCTCAAGGAGGCCGGTTTCCACTGGGCCACCTGGTCCGGCGTGACGATCGGCATGGAGGACGTCATCGCTCCGCCGCGCAAGCGGGAGATCCTGGAGAAGTACGAGAAGGAAGCCGACCGGATCGACAAGCAGTACCAGCGGGGTCTGATGACCGCCGAGGAGCGTCGCGGCGAGCTCATCGAGATCTGGACCAAGGCGACCAACGAGGTCGCCAAGGAGATGGACACCGCGCTGCCGCAGGAGAACCCGCTGTGGAAGATGATCCACTCGGGTGCCCGCGGTAACCTGCTCCAGCTCCGTCAGATCGCCGCGATCCGTGGTCTGGTGGCCAACCCGAAGGGCGAGATCATCCCCCGGCCGATCAAGGCCAGCTACCGGGAGGGTCTGTCCGTGCTGGAGTACTTCATCTCCACGCACGGTGCCCGTAAGGGTCTCGCCGACACCGCGCTGCGGACCGCCGACTCGGGTTACCTGACCCGTCGTCTGGTGGACGTGTCGCAGGACGTCATCATCCGCGAGGAGGACTGCGGCACCGACCGGGCCATCCCGATGCAGATCGGCGAGCGGCGCGACGGCAAGCTGTACGTCCACGAGCACGCCGAGACCAGCGTGCACGCCCGGACCCTGGCGGACGACATCAAGGGGCCGGACGGCAACGTCGTCGCCGAGCGCGGCCAGGACATCAACTCCATCGGGGTCGACCGGATCGTCGCCGCCGGGGTGGAGACGGTGCGGGTGCGCAGCGTGCTCACCTGCGAGTCGAAGCTGGGCGTCTGCGGTGCGTGCTACGGCCGCTCGCTGCCGACCGGCAAGACCGTGGACGTCGGCGAGGCGGTCGGCATCATCGCCGCCCAGTCGATCGGTGAGCCCGGTACGCAGCTGACGATGCGTACGTTCCACACCGGTGGTGTCGCGGGTGAGGACATCACCCAGGGTCTGCCCCGTGTCCAGGAGATCTTCGAGGCCCGGGTCCCGAAGGGCAAGGCGCCGATCGCCGACACCCCGGGCCGGATCCGGATCGAGGACGGCGAGCGGTCGCGGAAGATCATCGTTGTGCCGGACGACGGCAGCGAGGAGATCGTCTACGACAAGATCTCCAAGCGGGTCCGTCTGCGGGCCCACGACGGCGACCACGTCGAGGTCGGCGAGAAGCTCACCGAGGGCACCATCGACCCGCACGAGCTGCTGCGCATCCTCGGCCCGCGCGCGGTCCAGGTCCACCTGACCCAGGAGGTCCAGCAGGTCTACCGCTCGCAGGGTGTGCTCATCCACGACAAGCACATCGAGATCATCATCCGCCAGATGTTGAAGCGGGTGACGGTCATCGACTCCGGCTCGACCGAGTTCCTGCCGGGCGTGCTGGTCGACCGGGCGCTGTTCGAGTCGGAGAACCGCCGGCTCGTCTCCGAGGGCGGCGAGCCCGCCGCCGGTCGCCCGGTGCTGATGGGTATCACCAAGGCCTCGCTGGCCACGGACTCCTGGCTGTCGGCGGCCTCCTTCCAGGAGACCACCCGGGTGCTGACCGACGCGGCGATCAACTCGCGCAGCGACTCGCTGGTCGGCCTCAAGGAGAACGTGATCATCGGTAAGCTCATCCCGGCCGGTACGGGCATCAGCAAGTACCGCAACGTCCGGGTCGAGCCGACCGAGGAGGCCAAGGCCAAGGTCTACTCGATGACCGGCTACCCGGAGAGCGACTACGGCTTCGGGCCGGCCAGCGGGCAGGCTGTGCCGCTGGACGACTTCGACTTCGGGTCGTACCGCTAAGCAGTAGGAACGACGAGGCCCCCGGCAGCCGCCGGGGGCCTCGTCGCATCTCGAACCGAGGATCGATTGAAAGAGATCTCCCGGCTGTCGTGCCGTGCTGGGCCTCGTCTCACCGGCGGGTGGTTCCAGTGGGGGAAGAGGGCGGCCGGGCCGGGGTCGCCGACCGGGCCGGAGGGGCATGATGGTGGGCATGACGACCGCACCCGGGCAGGTGCCCGTCGCGCAGCAGGGGCCGCGTCATCCGCTCGACCCTGACCCGGTCCGGTCCAGCAAGGCCCGCGCGGTCTTCGCCCTCGGCCTGATGGGCGCGCTCACCGGGCTCTTCGTCGGTGGGGTGGTGCCGGCCACGCTCGCCCTCGTGCTGGCCCGTCAGGCTCGCCGGGAGGCGTACGCCTCAGGGGGTTTCCTCACCGGCGGCGTTTGGCTGCGGAGGGGGGAGCGGCTGGCCTGGACGGGGTTGGTTCTGGTCGCGACGACCGTCGTGGTGGCGGTGGTGATCGGGCTGGTCCGGCTGGCCGGGCAGCCGTTCGGGCACGACTACGCGCCGAACGTGGACTGACCGTCCCGGGGGATGCGTCCCCGCCCACCCACGAGGGCTGGGGCGGCGGCGGTAGCCTGACCGGTGTCCGTCGCGCGGCGGTGGACACCGACCGGCGACAGGAGGCCCTCGTGACGGAACCGGCGCGGCCCTCGGGCGATCCGGCGGAGCGACCCGCCGCGCCCTCGGACCCGACCGGGCCTCCCGCTTCGTCGGGGGAGAGCCTGTGGGTCAGGCCGGCTGCCGACGCGGACACCGGGCCCCACATCGCCCCGGAGGTCGCCTCCGTGGAGTACGCGCCCCCGCCGGTCTCCCCGCCCCCGTCGGCCGGGAGCGCGGGTTTTCCTCAGGGCCCGTTCCCGCCGGCCGGTCCCGTGCCGCACCCGGGCACCGGGTCGCCCGCCGGCTGGTCGTCGCCGGCCGGCGGTGAGCGACCGGCCGGTCCGCCCGGCGGTGAGCGACCTGCCGGCCCGTACCCGGCGCAGGCGCCCTGGTCCGGGCAGCCGGCCGGGGCTTACCCCGCGGCGGGACCGGTGGGGTATCCGGGCCAGCAGGCGGGTGTCGGCTGGGGTGGGCCGGGCACCGGCTGGGGTGGGCCGGGCACCGGCTGGGGTGGGCCGGGCACCGGCTGGGGGCGGGTGCCCCCGCCGCCGCGGGAGGCCCCCCGGCCGCCGAAGCGGGTCGACCGGGTGCCGGGCACCCCGTTCGGTGTGGTGCACCTCGACGTCCCCCCGGTCACCTCCGGGCTCGCGGTCGGCTCGTTGGTGGCCGGGATCGTCTCGGCCCTGGTCTCGGTCCTGGTGATCTGCCTGGGGGCGACCGCGGGCTCACAGGGGGCCTGGGCCGCCGGCGTGTTCACGTTCCTCGGGGTGCTGGCCGGGGCGGCGGCCGTGGTGGCCGGTCTGCTCGGCACGCGACAGATCCGGCGACCCGCGCCGCCGCCTGCGGTGCGGTTCACCGGCCGGGGCCTGGCCCTGGCCGGGATCAGTTGCGGCGCGGCGGGCCTGGTGCTCAGCCTGCTCGGTCTGGGCCTGGCGCTGCTTCTCGGCCTCGGCTGAGCCGGCCCGCCGGGCCCGGTGATCGACAACGTCAGGCGGCCGGCCAGAGGTGCCCGGGCAGGCCGAGCCACCGACGGCGGGCGCGGACGGCGCGGGCGGGGGCGACCGGGGCGTATCCGGTGGAAGCCGTTACACTCGTTTCCGCAGGTGCCCGTCGCGGATGGGCAGGCACGACGGTTCGGCCGGCAGGGCGGTGACGCTGATCCGGGCCCCTCCGTTTTGACCTGCGCGGCTGTGATAGGTACTCTTTCCCCTTGTGCCCGGGCCTGCCCGGGCAACTCGTGCGTGCGCTGGACCCGGGCGACCTGGTGATCATGCGGCGACACGACAGAGCCAAAGATCCGGCGCGGGTGATCGCGTGCCGGTGACAGACGATCCGGTGCGCGCGCGAGCGACAGCACCGGGACCGTGAGCTGGGCGACACGCCCGACCGCGGGTGCCGGGACCTCCGCAAGGTGGCCCTGGCCGGAATGTAGGAGAGCCTTCCCATCAGGGTTGGTTACGAGTAGACGGCGCGGCCGCCGGATGGCGGCCGAAGGGAGCGGAGAAACCCGGTGCCCACGATTCAGCAGCTGGTCCGAAAGGGCCGCCAGGCCAAGACGACCAAGACCAAGACCCCGGCGCTGAAGGGTTCCCCTCAGCGGCGCGGCGTGTGCACCCGCGTGTACACCACCACCCCCAAGAAGCCGAACTCGGCGCTCCGCAAGGTCGCTCGTGTCAAGCTCAGCAGCCAGATCGAGGTGACCGCCTACATCCCGGGCGTGGGTCACAACCTGCAGGAGCACTCGATCGTGCTCGTCCGCGGCGGCCGGGTGAAGGACCTCCCCGGCGTGCGTTACAAGATCGTTCGCGGTTCGCTGGACACCCAGGGTGTCCGCAACCGCAAGCAGGCGCGCAGCCGTTACGGCGCGAAGAAGGAGAAGAGCTGAGATGCCGCGTAAGGGACCCGCTCCGCGGAAGCCGCTGGTCGCTGACCCGGTGTACAACTCGCCGTTGGTCACCCAGTTGGTGAACAAGATCCTCATGCGCGGTAAGCGTCAGCTCGCCGAGCGTATCGTGTACGCCGCCCTGGAGGGCTGCCGCGAGAAGTCCGGCACCGACCCGGTCGTCACCCTCAAGCGGGCGATGGACAACGTCAAGCCGACCCTCGAGGTGCGCAGCCGCCGTGTCGGTGGCGCCACCTACCAGGTGCCGGTCGAGGTCCGCCCGACCCGCGCGACCACCCTCGGCCTGCGCTGGCTGGTGACGTACTCCAAGGCCCGGCGCGAGAAGACCATGATCGAGCGGCTCATGAACGAACTGCTGGACGCGAGCAACGGTCTGGGTGCCGCCGTGAAGCGGCGCGAGGACACGCACAAGATGGCCGAGTCGAACAAGGCCTTCGCGCACTACCGCTGGTAACACCCTGGTTCCGGCGCCCTCGCGGCGCCGGAACCGCCACCAGTTGTGTCGAGACGACGATAAGTAGGGATTGAAGTGGCCGCCGCAGACGCGCTCGCCAACGTACGCAACATCGGCATCATGGCTCACATCGATGCCGGTAAGACCACCACCACCGAGCGGATCCTCTTCTACACCGGTATCACGTACAAGATCGGTGAGGTTCACGAGGGCGCTGCCGTCATGGACTGGATGGAGCAGGAGCAGGAGCGTGGTATCACCATCACCTCCGCTGCTACCAAGTGTGAGTGGAAGGGCCACACGATCCAGATCATCGACACGCCCGGTCACGTCGACTTCACGGTCGAGGTCGAGCGGTCGCTGCGGGTGCTGGACGGTGCGGTCGCGGTCTACGACGGTGTGGCCGGCGTGGAGCCGCAGACGGAGAACGTCTGGCGTCAGGCCGACAAGTACGACGTCCCGCGGATGTGCTTCGTCAACAAGCTCGACCGGACCGGCGCGGACTTCTTCCGCTGCGTGCAGATGATGATCGACCGGCTCAACGCCACCCCGCTGGTGCTCCAGATCCCGATCGGCGCCGAGAGCGACTTCATCGGCGTCGTCGACCTGATCGGCATGCGCGCCCTCACCTGGCGCGGGGAGACCCAGAAGGGTGAGGACTACGCGATCGAGGAGATCCCGGCCGACCTCGCCGACTCCGCCGCGGAGTGGCGCGAGAAGCTGATCGAGACCCTGGCCGACGTCGACGACGCGGTGATGGAGAAGTACCTGGAGGGCGAGGAGATCTCCGTCGAGGAGATCAAGGCCGCGATCCGCCGCGCCACCATCGGTGGCAAGGCCAACCCGGTGCTCACCGGTACCGCCTTCAAGAACAAGGGCATCCAGCCCATGCTCGACGCGGTCGTGGACTTCCTGCCGTCGCCGCTGGACGTTCCGGCGATCGAGGGCACGGCGACCGACGGCGAGACGCCGCTGCACCGGAAGCCGTCGAAGTCGGAGCCGTTCGCCGGCCTCGCCTTCAAGATCCAGACCGACAAGCACCTTGGCAAGCTCACCTACGTCCGGGTCTACTCCGGCGTGATCGAGACCGGCAACCAGGTGGTCAACTCCACCAAGGACCGCAAGGAGCGGATCGGCAAGATCTACCAGATGCACGCCAACAAGCGGGAAGAGCGCGGCTCGGCCCAGGCTGGCGACATCATCGCGGTGCAGGGTCTGAAGCAGACCACCACCGGTGACACGCTGTGCGACCCGGCGAACCCGGTCATCCTGGAGTCGATGACCTTCCCGGAGCCGGTCATCGAGGTCGCCATCGAGCCGAAGACCAAGGCCGACCAGGAGAAGCTCAGCACCGCCATCCAGCGCCTGGCGGAGGAGGACCCGACCTTCCGCGTCAAGCTGGACGAGGAGACCGGTCAGACGGTCATCTCCGGCATGGGCGAGCTGCACCTGGACATCCTGGTCGACCGGATGCGCCGCGAGTTCAACGTCGAGGCGAACATCGGCAAGCCGCAGGTGGCGTACCGCGAGACCATCCGCCGCAAGGTGGATAAGATCGAGTACACCCACAAGAAGCAGACCGGTGGTTCCGGCCAGTACGCCCGGGTCATCGTCAGCGTGGAGCCGCTGCCGTTGGACAACGACTCCCCGACGTACGAGTTCGCCAACGGCGTCACCGGTGGCCGTATCCCCCGGGAGTTCATCCCGTCGGTGGACGCGGGCGCCCAGGACGCGCTGCAGTACGGCATCCTGGCCGGCTTCCCGCTGGTCGGCGTCAAGCTGACGCTGCTGGACGGCCAGTACCACGAGGTCGACTCCTCGGAAATGGCGTTCAAGATCGCCGGCTCGATGGTGATGAAGGAGGCGGCCCGCAAGGCCGACCCCGCACTGCTCGAGCCGATGATGGCCGTTGAGGTCACCACTCCTGAGGAGAACATGGGTGACGTCATCGGCGACCTCAACTCCCGCCGTGGCATCATCCAGGCGATGGAGGAGCGCAGCGGCGCCCGCATCGTGAAGGCCCTGGTGCCGTTGTCGGAGATGTTCGGCTACGTCGGCGACCTGCGGTCGAAGACCCAGGGCCGGGCTAGCTACAGCATGCAGTTCGACTCCTACGCCGAGGTTCCGCAGAGCGTGGCGAAGGAGATCATCGCCAAGGCTACGGGTGAGTGACGCTCACCTGAGCTGACCGGATGATCCGGGGCTGGCCGCGGGAGGTATCCCCGCCTGCGGCCACCTCGGTCGGGCCGCGTGAGACCGGGCCTGTAGGCTTCATCGCCGCAGAACCCACCAAAGCTATCCGGCCGCGAGGCCGGAAAGGCTGTCGACAGAGTCCTAAGCGCCGACCTGGCGCGCCGGGCGAACGAACCAAGAAGTCCACAGGAGGACACCAGTGGCGAAGGCTAAGTTCGAGCGGACTAAGCCGCACGTCAACATCGGCACCATTGGTCACATCGACCACGGTAAGACGACGCTGACGGCGGCCATCACCAAGGTCCTGCACGACCAGTACCCCGACCTGAACCCCTACACGCCGTTCGACCAGATCGACAAGGCGCCGGAGGAGAAGGCCCGCGGCATCACGATCTCGATCGCGCACGTCGAGTACCAGACCGAGTCTCGGCACTACGCGCACGTCGACTGCCCCGGGCACGCCGACTACATCAAGAACATGATCACCGGTGCCGCGCAGATGGACGGCGCGATCCTGGTGGTCGCGGCGACCGACGGCCCGATGCCGCAGACCCGCGAGCACGTGCTGCTGGCCCGTCAGGTCGGTGTGCCGTACATCGTCGTGGCGCTCAACAAGAGCGACATGGTCGACGACGAGGAGCTCCTGGAGCTCGTCGAGCTCGAGGTCCGCGAGCTGCTCTCCTCGCAGGAGTACCCGGGTGACGACCTGCCGGTCGTCCAGGTCTCCGCGCTGAAGGCGCTCGAGGGCGACCCGGTCTGGACCGAGAAGCTGCTCGAGCTGATGAACGCGGTCGACACCGCGATTCCGCAGCCGGAGCGCGAGACCGAGAAGCCGTTCCTCATGCCCGTCGAGGACGTGTTCACGATCACCGGTCGCGGCACCGTCGTCACCGGTCGTGTCGAGCGTGGCGTGCTGCTCCCGAACGAGGACGTCGAGGTTGTCGGCATCCGCGAGAAGGGCTTCAAGACCAAGGTCACCGCGATCGAGATGTTCCGGAAGACCCTGGACGACGCCCGCGCGGGCGAGAACGTCGGCCTCCTGCTGCGTGGCACCAAGCGCGAGGACGTCGAGCGCGGCATGGTCGTCGTGAAGCCGGGCACCACGACCCCGCACACGGACTTCGAGGCGACCGTCTACATCCTCTCGAAGGAAGAGGGCGGGCGGCACACCCCGTTCTTCCAGAACTACCGTCCGCAGTTCTACTTCCGGACCACGGACGTCACCGGCGTCGTCACGCTGCCCGAGGGCACCGAGATGGTCATGCCGGGCGACAACACCACGATGACCGTGAAGCTGATCCAGCCCATCGCGATGGAGGACAACCTCAAGTTCGCGATCCGGGAGGGTGGCCGTACGGTCGGCGCGGGTCGCGTCACCAAGATCGTCAAGTGAGCTGGGTAACCCCGATTAGCGTTGCCACCGGTAGTGCGGCATACTAGTCAGGTTGCGTAACGACAGTTCATCGCCCGCGTCCGGCGTCTGCTGGACCTCCGGGTCGTTGAACAGTCGCGCGTAGGGTGGTTGGCCTGTCCCTGGCGGCCAACCACCCTCGCACGGCGCCCGAGTCGCGGTGACGCGATCGGCGCCATGACCCACCGCGCGGTCAGCAGAGCTCCGGAGTCCCGGGGCGGAGCCTGGTCCGAGGGCGCGACACGCCCGACCGCGGGGGTCGGCGGAAGTGGGCCTGTGCCAGCCGGTGCAGGTGCCCGCGACACAGCGGCATCGAGAGAAGGAACAGAAGCCACCATGGCGGGACAGAAGATCCGCATCCGGCTCAAGGCCTATGACCACGAGGTCGTCGACTCCTCGGCGCGGAAGATCGTCGAGACGGTGACGCGTACCGGGGCGCAGGTCGCTGGCCCGGTGCCGCTGCCCACGGAGATCAACCGTTTCTGCGTCATCCGCTCGCCGCACAAGTACAAGGACTCGCGCGAGCACTTCGAGATGCGCACGCACAAGCGGCTGATCGACATCATCGACCCGACTCCGAAGACGGTCGACTCGCTCATGCGCCTCGACCTGCCGGCTGGCGTCGACATCGAGATCAAGCTGTAGGGACCGGACAAATGGACAGGCAAGTCAAGGGGATCCTGGGCGCAAAGCTCGGCATGACCCAGGTCTGGGACAACAACCGTGTTGTCCCGGTGACCGTGGTTCAGGCCGGCCCGTGCGTCATCAGCCAGGTTCGTAGCGCCGAGAAGGACGGTTACTCCGCAGTCCAGCTCGCCTACGGCACGATCGACCCGCGCAAGGTGAAGAAGCCGGTCAGCGGGCACTACGCGAAGGCGGACGTGGCGCCGCGCCGACACATCGTCGAGCTGCGCACCGCGGACGCCGCGGACTACTCGCTGGGCCAGGAGGTCACGGTCGAGCAGTTCCCGGTCGGCGTCAGCATCGACGTCACAGGCAGGACCAAGGGCAAGGGCTACGCCGGCCCGATGAAGCGGCACGGCTTCCACGGTCTGCGCGCCAGCCACGGTGTCGAGCGTAAGCACCGCTCGCCCGGCTCGATCGGCGCCTGCGCCACCCCGGGTCGCGTCTTCAAGGGCACCCGGATGGCCGGCCGGATGGGTGGCGTGCGCTACACCGTCCAGAACCTGACCGTCCAGGCGGTCGACACCGAGAACAACCTCCTGCTCGTCCGTGGGGCCATTCCCGGTCCCAAGGGCGCGCTGGTCCTGGTCCGCAACGCGGCCAAGACCAAGGTGAAGAAGGGCGGTGTGGCCAAGTGACCACCGTTGACGTCCTCAACGTCGAAGGCGCCAAGAGCAGCTCCGTCGAGCTGCCGGCCGACATCTTCGACGTCCAGGCCAACCTCGCGCTGATGCACCAGGTCGTGGTGGCCCAGCTCGCGGCAGCCCGGCAGGGCACGCACAAGGCCAAGACCCGCGGCGAGGTCGCCGGCGGCGGCAAGAAGCCGTACAAGCAGAAGGGCACCGGTCGGGCCCGTCAGGGCTCGATCCGCGCTCCGCAGTTCGCCGGCGGTGGCGTGGTCCACGGCCCGGTGCCGCGTGACTACAGCCAGCGGACCCCGAAGAAGATGAAGGCCGCCGCCCTGCGTGGCGCTCTCTCCGACCGGGCCCGCGCTGGCCAGGTGCACGTCGTCGAGGCATTCGTCTCGGGCGAGAAGCCGTCGACCAAGGCCGCCCTGGCCACGCTGGTCAAGCTGACCGAGGCCAACCGGGTCCTGGTCGTGCTGAGCAGCAGCACCGACGAGCTGAACTGGGTGTCGCTGCGCAATGAGCCGCGGGTGCACCTGATCGAGGCCGGCCAGCTCAACACGTACGACGTGCTGGTGGCCGACGACGTGGTCTTCACCAAGGACGCCCTGGACGAGTTCCTGGGTGTTCCCGCCGAGACCACCGAGGAGGGTGGCAAGTGAGCACGATCGCCGATCCGCGGGACATCATCGTCGCGCCGGTCGTCTCGGAGAAGAGCTACAGCGAGCTGAACCGGAACTGGTACACCTTCCTGGTGCGCCCGGACGCCAACAAGACTGAGATCAAGATCGCTATCCAGCAGATCTTCAACGTCCGCGTCCTGACGGTCAACACGCTCAACCGCGAGGGTAAGCGCAAGCGCACGAAGACCGGTTTCGGTCAGCGCAAGGCCACCAAGCGGGCGATCGTGAAGCTGGCTGACGGTGACCGTATCGAGGCCTTCGGCGGCCCGGTCAGCTGAGGGGTGTAGACAATGGCTATCCGTAAATACAAGCCGACGACGCCGGGCCGGCGTGGCTCGAGCGTCGCCGACTTCGCCGAGATCACCCGGTCGAAGCCCGAGAAGTCGCTGCTGGCGCCGCTGCCGAAAAAGGGCGGGCGTAACGTCCACGGCCGGATCACCACCCGGCACCACGGTGGCGGCCACAAGCGCCAGTACCGTCTGATCGACTTCAAGCGGGTCGACAAGGACGGCGTTCCGGCGAAGGTCGCGCACATCGAGTACGACCCGAACCGCACCGCGCGCATCGCGCTGCTGCACTACGCCGACGGCGAGAAGCGCTACATCCTCGCGCCGAAGGACCTGAAGCAGGGCGACGCGGTCGAGTCCGGCCCGGGTGCCGACATCAAGCCGGGTAACAACCTGCCGCTGCGTAACATCCCGGTCGGTACCACCATCCACAACGTGGAGCTGCGTCCGGGCGGCGGCGCCAAGCTGGCCCGCTCGGCCGGCGTCGGCGTCCAGCTGCTCGGCCGGGAGGGCGTGTACGCCACCCTGCGTCTGCCGTCCGGTGAGATCCGGCGGGTCGACGTGCGGTGTCGCGCCAGCGTCGGCGAGATCGGCAACGCCGACCAGTCGAACATCAACTGGGGCAAGGCCGGCCGGATGCGGTGGAAGGGCCGACGCCCGACCGTCCGAGGTGTCGCCATGAACCCGGTCGACCACCCGCACGGTGGCGGTGAGGGTAAGACCTCAGGTGGCCGTCACCCGGTCAACCCGCAGGGTAAGCCCGAGGGCCGCACCCGTCGCAAGGGCCAGCCGAGTGACCGGCTGATCGTTCGCCGCCGCTACGCCACGCGTAAGCGCGGCTGAGGGAGATAAGACATGCCTCGTAGCCTGAAGAAGGGCCCGTTCGTCGACGACCACCTGCTCAAGAAGGTGGAGACGCAGAACGACAAGGGCACGAAGAACGTCATCAAGACCTGGTCGCGGCGCTCGACGATCATCCCCGAGATGCTCGGCCACACGATCGCTGTGCATGACGGACGCAAGCACGTCCCGGTGTTCGTTACCGAGGCGATGGTCGGGCACAAGCTCGGCGAGTTCGCGCTGACCCGCACGTTCAAGGGTCACGAGAAGGACGACCGGAAGAGCCGCCGGCGCTGACGCCGCGGGCATACGGATAGAGGAACAAGGGGTTACAGCGATGCCAGGAAAGGGCGACGCTCCGGTGCTTCCGGGCGCGCGGGCGATTGCGCGGCACGTGCGCATCTCGCCAATGAAGGCGCGCCGGGTGGTCAACCTCGTCCGCGGCCTGCCCGCGAAGGAGGCGCTCACGGTGCTGCAGTTCGCGCCGCAGGCTGCGAGCGAGCAGGTGTACAAGGTGCTCGCGAGCGCGATCGCGAACGCGGAGAACAATGAGCGGCTGGACCCCGACGCGCTGCTCGTCAGCGAGGCATTCGTCGACGAGGGCCCGACGATGAAGCGGTTCCGGCCGCGGGCGCAGGGCCGGGCGTACCGGATCCGCAAGCGGACCTGCCACATCACTGTGGCGGTCGAGGCGGTCGCGCCGGCTGCGCCGAAGAAGTCCGCGGCGAAGAAGGTCGCCCCGGCGAAGCAGGCTGAGGCCGCTGAGACGGAGAGCAAGACGGAGGGCGCCGAGTAATGGGTCAGAAGGTTCACCCCACTGGGTTCCGGCTCGGCATCTCGACCGACTGGAAGTCCCGCTGGTTCGCGGACAAGCTCTACAAGGACTACATCGGCGAAGATGTCAAGATTCGCCGGATGATGTCCAAGGGCCTCGAGCGCGCCGGCATCTCCAAGGTCGACATCGAGCGCACCCGGGACCGGGTCCGCGTCGACATCCACACCGCCCGGCCGGGCATTGTCATCGGCCGGAAGGGTGCGGAGGCCGACCGGATCCGCGGCGAGCTGGAGAAGCTCACCAGCAAGCAGGTGCAGCTGAACATCATCGAGGTGAAGAACCCCGAGTCGGACGCGCAGCTGGTTGCCCAGGGCGTCGCCGAGCAGCTCTCCAGCCGGGTCAGCTTCCGTCGGGCGATGCGCAAGGCGATGCAGTCGGCGATGAAGAACCCGGTGTGCAAGGGCATCCGGGTCCAGGTCTCGGGTCGCCTCGGCGGCGCCGAGATGAGCCGGACCGAGTTCTACCGCGAGGGTCGCGTCCCGCTGCACACGCTGCGGGCCAACATCGAGTACGGCTTCTTCGAGGCCCGTACCACCTTCGGCCGCATCGGCGTGAAGGTCTGGATCTACAAGGGCGACGCGGTGCCGGGTCGGGAGACCCCGGCCGAGGCGCCGTCGCGCCCGCGTCGTGAACGTGCCGACCGCCCCGAGCGTCCGCGCCGTGGTCGGTCCGGTTCGTCCGGCACGACGGCCGGTGGCACCGAGGCCGGCCGGGCTGCCGCGACCACCATCGCGCAGCAGGCTGAGACGCCGAGCGGCGAGCCGATCGACAGCGCTGCTGTCGCCTCGGTCGCTTCGACTCCGGCAGAAACGCAGCAGGAGGGCTGACAGATGCTGATGCCGCGCAAGCCCCCGAAGGGCTTCCGCAAGCCGCACCACCCGGACCGCAGTGGCGCGTCCAAGGGTGGCAACCGCGTGGTGTTCGGCGAGTTCGGGATCCAGGCTCTCGAGCCGGCGTACGTGACGAACCGGCAGATCGAGTCGGCGCGTATCGCGATGACCCGCCACATCAAGCGTGGCGGTAAGGTCTGGATCTCGATCTTCCCGGACCAGGCCCTGACCAAGAAGCCGGCCGAGACCCGGATGGGTTCCGGTAAGGGCTCGCCCGAGTGGTGGGTCGCCAACGTCAAGCCGGGGCGGATCCTCTTCGAGATGTCGTTCCCCAACGAGCAGACCGCGCGAGAAGCGATGCGTCGCGCGATCCACAAGCTCCCGATGAAGTGCCGAATTGTTACGCGCGAAGTGGGTGAATCCTGATGGCAGCGGGCGTTAAGGCCTCCGAGCTGCGTGAGCACTCCGACGAGGAGCTGGTCACGAAGCTGCGCGAGGCCAAGGCGGAGCTGTTCAACCTCCGCGTGCAGGGCGCAACCGGGCAGCTGGACAACAACCGGCGGTTGCAGGTCATCCGTCGGGAGATCGCCCGGATCTACACGATCATGCGTGAGCGCGAGTTGGGTCTCTCCGCCGCGCCGACTGAGGTGACTGCATCATGAGCGAGAACACCACCACCGCCGAAGCGCGGGCCCGCCGCAAGGTGCGTGAGGGCCTCGTGGTCAGCGACAAGATGGACAAGACCGTCGTGGTCGAGGTCGAGGACCGGGTCAGGCACGCGCTGTACGGCAAGATCATGCGCCGTACCCGCAAGCTGAAGGTGCACGACGAGCAGAACGCCGCCGGCATCGGCGACCGGGTTCTGATCATGGAAACCCGGCCGCTGTCCGCCACGAAGCGTTGGCGGATCGTGGAGATCCAGGAAAAGGCCAAGTAGCGAAGGCTCGATCTCGCCCGGCTTCAGTCGGGCGCGGGTTCCGCCAGGCTCCGGCTGCGGCAATGCGGCCGGAGAACCGGCAGACATAGGAGATAGACGTGATTCAGCAGGAGTCGCGACTGCGCGTCGCCGACAACACGGGTGCCCGGGAGATCCTGTGCATCCGGGTTCTCGGGGGCTCCGGTCGGCGCTACGCGAGCATCGGCGACGTCATCGTGGCCACGGTCAAGGACGCGATCCCGGGTGCCGGTGTGAAGAAGGGCGACGTCGTCAAGGCCGTCATCGTCCGCACCGCCAAGGAGCGGCGGCGGCCGGACGGCTCGTACATCCGCTTCGACGAGAACGCCGCCGTCATCATCAAGGACGGTGGGGACCCGCGTGGTACCCGTATCTTCGGCCCGGTGGGCCGGGAGCTGCGGGACAAGCGGTTCATGAAGATTATTTCCCTCGCGCCGGAGGTGTTGTGACCGTGAAGGTCAAGAAGGGCGACACGGTCGTCGTCATCGCCGGCAAGGACAAGGGTGCCAAGGGCAAGGTCATCGCGTCCTACCCACGGCAGGACAAGATCCTGGTCGAGGGCGTGAACCGGGTCAAGAAGCACACCCGTATCAGCACCACCCAGCGTGGCGCCAAGACCGGTGGCATCGTCACCCAGGAAGCCCCGATCCACGTCTCCAACGTGCAGGTCCTGGATTCCGAGGGGAACCCGACCCGCGTCGGGTACCGCTTCGACGACAACGGCCAGAAGGTCCGAATCGCGCGCAGCACCGGTAAGGACCTGTGATGACCACGGCTACCGAAACCAAGACCATGCCGCGCCTCAAGGAGCGGTACCGCAACGAGATCGTGGCCAAGCTGCAGGAGCAGCACAGCTTCGGCAACCCCATGCAGGTGCCGCGGCTGGTCAAGATCGTCGTCAACATGGGTGTCGGCGAGGCCGCCCGGGACGCCAAGCTGATCGACGGCGCCGTCCGGGACCTGGCCACCATCACCGGCCAGAAGCCGCAGGTGCGGCGGGCGACCAAGTCCATCGCGCAGTTCAAGCTCCGCGAGGGCATGCCGATCGGCGCGAAGGTCACCCTGCGCGGCGACCGGATGTGGGAGTTCCTGGACCGTCTGCTGTCCATCGCCCTGCCCCGTATCCGCGACTTCCGCGGTCTGGACGGGCGCAAGCTCGACGGGCACGGCAACTACACGTTCGGTCTGACCGAGCAGTCGGTGTTCCACGAGATCGACCAGGACAAGATCGATCGCCAGCGGGGCATGGACATCACGGTGGTCACGACCGCCACGACCGACGACGAGGGCCGGGCGCTGCTCAAGCTCCTGGGCTTCCCGTTCAAGGAGAACTGAGATGGCCAAGAAGGCGCTGATCCTCAAGGCGGCCGCGAAGCCGAAGTTCTCGGTTCGCGCGTACACCCGCTGCCAGCGGTGCGGGCGTCCCAAGGCGGTCTACCGCAAGTTCGGTCTCTGCCGGATCTGCATCCGGGAGATGGCCCACCGCGGTGAACTGCCGGGCGTGTCCAAGGCTTCCTGGTAAGGGTGACCGCGCCCCGGCTGCCGGCCGGGGCCCCTTGCACCGATCATGTATTGCTCTTCGCCGTAGGCCCGGGGCTCACCGCCCCGGGAACCCCGGCGAGAAAGGCTGACGAAATCCATGACGATGACCGACCCGATCGCAGACATGCTCACGCGTCTGCGTAACGCCAACCAGGCGTACCACGACCGGGTGACGATGCCCTACTCCAAGATCAAGGCGAACATCGCCGAGGTCCTGAAGACCGAGGGTTACATCGCCACCTGGTCGGTCGAGGAGCCCGAGGAGGGCGCCGTCGGCAAGCGACTGGTCGTCGAGCTGAAGTACGGCCAGAGCCGCGAGCGGAGCCTGGCCGGCATCAAGCGCGTGTCCAAGCCCGGTCTCCGGGTGTACGCCAAGTCGGACGGGCTCCCGCGGGTGCTCGGCGGGCTGGGCGTGGCGATCATTTCGACGTCCCAGGGGCTGCTCACCGACCGGCAGGCCCGCAAGCGGAGCGTTGGCGGGGAAGTCCTCGCCTTCGTCTGGTAACGGGAGACAGGTAGAAATGTCGCGTATTGGACGTAAGTCGATCCCGGTGCCTGCCGGCGTCGACATCACGATCGACGGCCAGACCGTCAAGGTCAAGGGCCCGAAGGGCGAGCTGTCGCACACGCTCGCCGAGCCCATCACGGCGGAGCGCGCCGAGGACGGCCAGTTGCACGTCAACCGGCCGAATGACGAGCGCAAGGCCAAGGAGCTGCACGGCCTGAGCCGTACGCTGGTCGCCAACATGATCGTCGGCGTGACCGAGGGCTACCGTAAGAGCCTGGAGATCGCCGGCACCGGTTACCGGGTCACGGCCAAGGGCAAGGACCTGGAGTTCGCGCTCGGGTTCTCGCACCCGGTGCTGGTCCCCGCGCCGGACGGCATCACCTTCACGGTGGAGAAGCCGACCGTGTTCCACGTGGCCGGCATCGACAAGCAGCAGGTCGGCGAGATCGCCGCCAACATCCGGAAGATCCGCCCGCCGGAGCCCTACAAGGGCAAGGGCGTCAAGTACCAGGGCGAGGTCATCCGCCGCAAGGCTGGAAAGGCAGGTAAGAAGTGAGCGCCACGCTGCTCAAGCGCCGCCGCGGCGTTGCCGCCAAGCGCGCCGTCGGCCGTGCGCGTCGGCACTTCCGGGTCCGCAAGAACGTCAGCGGCACCACCGAGCGTCCCCGTCTGGTCGTCACCCGGTCGCTGCGCCACGTCGTGGCCCAGATCGTGGACGACACCAAGGGTCACACCCTGGCGTCGGCCTCGACCCTGGACGCCTCGCTGCGCGGCACCGAGGGCGACAAGAGCGCCCTGGCCGGCAAGGTCGGCACTCTGCTCGCCGAGCGGGCCAAGGCTGCCGGCATCTCGAAGGTCGTCTTCGACCGCGGTGGCAACCGGTACGCGGGGCGGGTCGCCGCGCTTGCCGATGCCGCCCGCGAAGCCGGGCTCGAGTTCTAGAAACCCCGTCACGAGAGAGAAGGAAGGCTGCTGATGCCAGGTCAACAGCGCCGTGGCGGCGGGTCCGGTGGCAACGAGGGTGGTCGCCGCGACAACCGCCGTGAGGGCGGCCGCGGAAACGCGCCCGTCGAGAAGACCCCGCACCTCGAGCGGGTCGTCGCGATCAACCGCGTCGCCAAGGTCGTGAAGGGTGGTCGTCGTTTCAGCTTCACCGCCCTGGTGATCGTGGGCGACGGCGACGGCACCGTCGGCGTGGGTTACGGAAAGGCCAAGGAGGTGCCTGCGGCGATCGCCAAGGGCGTCGAGGAGGCCAAGAAGCACTTCTTCAAGGTGCCGCGGATCGGTAAGTCGATCCCGCACCCGATCACGGGTGAGGCCGCCGCCGGCGTGGTGCTGCTCAAGCCGGCCTCGGCCGGTACGGGCGTCATCGCCGGTGGGCCGGTGCGTGCCGTGCTGGAGTGCGCCGGCATCCACGACGTGCTCTCCAAGAGCCTCGGGTCGTCGAACCCGATCAACATCGTGCACGCCACGGTGGCCGCGCTGAAGGGGCTCGAGTCCCCGGAGGCCGTCGCGGCCCGTCGTGGCCTGCCGGTCGAGGACGTCGCGCCGGCCGCCATGCTGGCGTCGCGAGCGGGGGTGGCATCCTGATGGCTCGCCTGAAGGTCACCCAGCTCCGGTCCGTGATCGGGACCAAGCACAACCAGCGTGAGTCGCTGCGTTCGCTCGGTCTCAAGCGGATCAACGACGTGGTGGTCAAGGAGGACCGGCCGGAGATCCGGGGCATGATCTTCGCGGTCAACCACCTCGTGAAGGTCGAGGAGGTCGAGTAATGACGATCAAGGTCCACCACCTGCGCCCGGCGCCCGGTGCCAAGACCGCGAAGACCCGTGTGGGTCGCGGTGAGGGCTCCAAGGGCAAGACCGCCGGTCGCGGCACGAAGGGCTCCAAGGCCCGCAAGAACATCTCGGCAGCGTTCGAGGGTGGGCAGATGCCCATCCACATGCGCCTTCCGAAGATGAAGGGCTTCAAGAACAAGTTCAAGGTGGTCTTCCAGGTGGTCAACCTGGACAGGCTCGCCGAGCTGTTCCCGAACGGCGGCCAGGTCGGCCCGCTGGAGCTGGTTGAGGCCGGCGCGGTCCGCAAGGGCCAGCCGGTCAAGGTCCTCGGCACCGGCGACCTGAGCGGCGTGTCCATCCAGGTGTCGGCGCACGCGTTCAGCGCGTCGGCCAAGGAGAAGATCACCGCTGCCGGTGGCTCCGTCACCGAGCTGTAGGGCAGAAACCCTGGCGCCCGCTCAGTTGTCTGTGACTGGGCGGGCGCCACGGTCTACCCCGAACGTGTGCACCGGGTAATATCGGATTCGGTTTATGTAGCCGGGCACACCTGCCCAGACAGGGATCGGGCTGTTAGAGTCCCATCCCAGCTATGGATATCGGGCACTCGCCCGGCACCCACCCCGACCCGCCAGGGACCATCACCGGCGGCCCGCCTCGCGCAGGAGGAAGAAAGTTGCTGTCCGCCTTTCTCAGTGCGTTCCGTACGCCTGACCTGCGCAAGAAGCTGCTGTTTACGGTAGGCATCATCGCGGTCTACCGGCTGGGCGCGACCCTGCCCAGCCCAGGTGTCTCGTACGGCAACGTGCAGAAGTGTCTCGACACCCTCCAGGGCAGCTCGACGGGCGTGCTGAACCTGCTCGACCTCTTCTCCGGCGGGGCGCTGCTCCAGCTCTCGGTCTTCGCGCTGGGCATTATGCCCTACATCACAGCGTCGATCATCCTGCAGCTGCTCACCGTGGTCATCCCGCGGTTGGAGCAGCTCCGCAAGGAGGGCCAGGCCGGCCAGGCGAAGATCACCCAGTACACCCGCTACCTCACCCTCGGCCTGGGCATCCTCCAGTCGTCGGCGTTCGTGGCGCTGGCCCGCTCCGGGCAGCTCTTCCAGAACCGGTGCGACCAGTTCCCGATCGTCCCCGAGGGCACCGGCATCCCGAACTGGCTGACGCTGTCCATCCTGGTCATGACGATGACCGCCGGCACGGGCATGGTGATGTGGCTCGGCGAGCTGATCACCGACCGGGGCGTCGGCAACGGCATGTCGGTGCTGATCTTCACCTCCATCGCGGCCCGCCTCCCCAGTGAGGGCTGGAAGATCAAGACTCAGCAGGGCTGGGGCAAGTTCTTCCTGGTGCTCGCGCTGGTCCTGGTGGTCATCACCGCCGTCACCTTCATCGAGCAGGCACAGCGCCGGATCCCGGTGCAGTACGCCAAGCGGATGATCGGCCGGCGGATGTACGGCGGCACCTCGACCTACATCCCGCTGAAGGTCAACCAGGCGGGTGTCATCCCGGTCATCTTCGCCTCGTCGCTGCTCTACCTGCCACAGCTGGCGCTCCAGTTCTTCGACCAGAACAACCCGGGCAAGACCCAGGCCTGGATCCAGAACAACGTGGTCGACCCGTCGAAGCCGCTGTACATCGTGACCTACTTCCTGTTGATCATCTTCTTCACGTACTTCTACGTGTCGATCACGTTCAACCCGACCGAGGTCGCGGACAACATGAAGAAGTACGGCGGCTTCGTGCCGGGCATCCGCCCCGGCAAGCCGACCGCCGACTACCTCGACTTCATCCTCAGCCGGATCACCCTGCCGGGCGCGCTCTACCTGGGGATCGTGGCGGTCCTGCCGAACTTCTTCTTCATCTGGCTGAACAGCCAGCAGTTCCAGAACTTCCCGTTCGGCGGCACCGCTGTGCTCATCATGGTCGGCGTCGGTCTGGAGACCGTGAAGCAGATCGAGAGCCAACTCATGCAGCGGAACTACGAAGGGTTCCTGCGGTAGATGCGACTCGTTCTGGTTGGCCCGCCGGGCGCGGGCAAGGGCACACAGGCGGAGTTCATCGCCGCGCACCTCTCGGTGCCGAAGATCTCGACCGGTGACATCTTCCGGGCGAACGTCTCCCAGGGCACGCCCCTGGGCATCGAGGCCAAGCGGTACATGGACGCCGGCAAGCTGGTCCCGGACGAGGTGACCATCAACATGGTCCGGGACCGGCTCGCCGAGCCGGACGCCAGCGAGGGCTTCCTGCTCGACGGCTTCCCGCGCACCACGCCGCAGGCCGCCGCGCTGGACAAGCTGCTCGCCGACCTCGGCACCGCGCTGGATCTGGTGCTGGAGCTGGTCGTCGACGACGACGAGGTGATCCGGCGGCTCTCCGGCCGGCGTACCTGCCGGGGCTGCGGGAAGATCTGGCACGTCGAGTTCGACGCGACGACCCGGGACGACATCTGCGACCGCTGCGGCGCGGAGCTGTTCCAGCGCGACGACGACAAGCCGGAGACCATCGCCGCCCGGCTGCGGGAGTACGCCGAGAAGACCGCGCCGCTGGTGGACTACTACGGCGCCCAGGGCAAGCTCGTGGGCATCGACGCCACCGGCCCGGTGGAGGACGTCACCGTCCGCGCCATCGACGCCCTCCGCTCGTACGGCGGCTGACGACCGCCGGGGCTCCGGCGGCTAGAGTGCGAACAGCGGGGTACGTTCGACGTGCCCCGCTGCTCCGCGCGACGAAAGGTAACGGCTCCATGCGTCGTCCCCAGCTGGACATCCAGCTGAAGACCCCCGACCAGATCGAGATGATGCGCGCCGCCGGGCTGGTGGTCGCCGAGGCGCTGCGTCGGATGCGGGAGGCGGTCGCCCCCGGGGTCAGCACCGCCGACCTGGACGCGATCGCCGAGTCGACGATCCGGGAGGCCGGCGCGGTTCCCTCGTTCAAGGGCTACCACGGCTTCCCCGCCTCGATCTGCTCGTCGGTCAACGAGCAGGTGGTGCACGCCATCCCGTCGCCCACCCAGGTGCTCCGCGAGGGCGATCTGATCTCGATCGACTGCGGCGCGGTGCTGAACGGCTGGCACGGCGACGCGGCGATCACCGTCGGCGTGGGTGAGGTCGACCCGGCGCTGCTGAAGATGGCTGCGGTGGCCGAGGACTCGATGTGGGCCGGGATCGCCGCCGCGGCGCGGGGGGCGGCCAGCGGCAAGGGCCGGCTGACCGACATCTCGCACGCGGTGGAGAACGCGGTCCGCAGGGGCGGCCGGTACGGCATCGTCGACGGGTACGGCGGGCACGGCATCGGCACCGAGATGCACCAGGACCCGCATGTGCTCAACCACGGCCGGCCCGGCAAGGGCCCCCGGCTGGTGCCGGGCATGGCGCTGGCCATCGAGCCGATGATCACCAAGGGCTCGCCGCGCACGGCCGAGCTGGCGGACGGCTGGACGGTCGTCACCCGGGACGGCTCGATGGCGGTGCACGTCGAGCATTCGATGGCGCTGCTGCCCGACGGGGTGTGGGTGCTGACCGCGTTCGACGGGGGCCGGGGGCGCCTCGGCGACCTGGTCACCTCCCGCCAGCCCGCGGACTCGCCGACCCGCTAGCCCCCGGCGGGTTCCGCTGGTCGTCTGCCTGTCCGGCCCTCCGACCCGCTGGGCTCCCACCGCCCCGCCTGAGGCCCGCGCTGTGGCCCCGAGGCGCCTTGGACGCTGGCATGCGGCACCGGCCGGCTCCAGCCCGGCGCTGGCCCGGCTTAAGCCCGACGCGAGGAGCCGGTGGTGGCGGGACGGTGGCATGCTTGCCGGCATGGAGGGACGCGACGGGATGCGGGCCGCCGACGCGGACCGGCAGTTAGTGGCGGACCGGCTGCGGGTGGCCGTCGACGAGGGCCGGCTCGACCTGCACGAGTACGACGAGCGGTTGCAGCGGGCGTACGCCTCGCGCACGTACGGCGAACTGGACGCGCTGGTGACCGATCTGCCGGCGCCGGCCGCCCCGGCAGCGTCGGAGCTCGCAACGGTGCCCGCCGCAGTCCCGCCGGCCGCAGTCCCGCCGGCCGCAGTCCCGTCGGCGGTGGAACGCACCCAGTCGTCGGTTACCGCCCGGTGGCTGGCCGAGGTCTGGCTTCCGTACCTGCGGGTGGTCGCGATCGTGGTGGCAGTTTGGGCGGCGACCTCGATCCTCGCCACCGACCTCCTCTACTTCTGGCCCGCCTGGGTGGCCGGGCCGTGGGGGGCGGCGCTCCTGGTGCGCACGGTCGCCGGCCTCACCGCCGGGGAGCCGCGGCGGTGGGCGGCGGACCAGGATCGGCGGCGTGAACACCGGCTCGCGAAGCGGGCGCGCAAGCGGGAGCGGAAGCTGGCTGCCGCCGCCGAGGAGCACGAGCAGCGGGCGCTGCCGGCCGCAGATGAGCGGCAGCGTCCGGACCGGGTCCCGTCGGCCGCAGATGAGCGTCGGGGGCCGACGGGGGAGTTGCCGGCCGACGATCGGGAACGCCGGCGGGGCGAGGCCGACGCCGAGGTCTGAATGGCCGGTTCTGTCCGGTCCGGCGCACCGATTCCAGCCCGGTTTGGCGACGGCCTGCAAGCGAGCGTAGACTTTCTGATCGGCGCACAGCGTCCACTCCGGCATGCCCATCCTGCGCTTCGGTGGGAGTCGGAGCCGCGGCTGGCTCGGGTCCCGTTCAGTGGTTCGGGGCCCGTGTAAGACGTTGTGGGCCGTCCGGAGCAACCGACGTCAGGACAGCGGAGTACATGCCGAAAAAAGACGGAGCCATCGAGATCGAGGGTCGGGTCATCGAGCCCCTGCCGAACGCCATGTTCCGGGTGGAGCTGGCGAACGGTCACAAGGTGCTGGCTCACATCAGCGGCAAGATGCGGCAGCACTACATCCGCATCCTGCCGGAGGACCGGGTCGTCGTCGAACTCTCGCCGTACGACCTGACCCGCGGGCGCATCGTCTACCGCTACAAGTAAGCGACCTGACGGCGGCCGGGTAGTCCCCGTGTCCGTCTTCGACGTCCGGCGTCGCGTTGTCGCGCGTCTCCGGGCCAGATGGGAAGTAAGGCAACCGTGAAGGTCAAGCCGAGCGTCAAGAGGATCTGCAACAAGTGCCGGGTGATCCGTCGGCACGGCCGGGTCATGGTCATCTGTAGCGACCCGCGCCACAAGCAGCGCCAGGGCTGAACTAGTCCGACCGACCGTGACCACTACTCACGGCCGATCGAACCGGTCCGGGCCGCAGGTCCAGCCAACACATCATCATCTCGTCCCAGCCACGAGTGGTGCGCGTAGCGCGTACCCCTGCGTGGTTGACCCCCGGTCGGAGGCCGGGGCCCGCTCGGGCAGCGGTCGATCCTCCCAGCGCCACGGCGCCGGGCCGACCGGAGTGGGGTGGGGCGGGTGCAGACCTCCGCAGAACACCACAAGGAGTACGCCCGCACATGGCACGTCTAGCCGGCGTGGATCTCCCCCGCGAAAAGCGGATGGAGATCGCGCTCACTTACATCTTCGGCGTGGGTCGTACCCGCGCCCTGGAGACGCTCGCCGCCACCGGCATCTCGCCGGACAAGCGCGCTCGGGACCTCACGGACGAGGAGCTGGTCCAGCTCCGGAACCACATCGAGGGCAATTACAAGGTTGAAGGCGACCTGCGCCGCGAGGTCGCCGCTGACATCCGCCGCAAGGTCGAGATCGGCTGCTACGCCGGCATCCGGCACCGCCGGGGTCTGCCCGTGCGTGGCCAGCGGACCAAGACCAATGCGCGGACCCGCAAGGGCCCGAAGCGGACCGTCGCCGGCAAGAAGAAGCCCGGCAAGAAGTAACTAGGAGCGCACAGACTTATGCCACCGAAGGCTCGTGCCGGAGCCGCTGTCAAGAAGGTCCGGCGCAAGGAACGCAAGAACGTCGCCCACGGGCAGGCGCACATCAAGAGCACCTTCAACAACACCATCGTGTCCATCACGGACCCGACCGGTGCGGTCATCTCCTGGGCCTCCGCCGGCCAGGTCGGTTTCAAGGGCTCGCGCAAGTCGACTCCGTTCGCCGCACAGCTGGCCGCCGAGGCCGCCGCGCGTCGGGCGATGGAGCACGGCATGCGCAAGGTCGACGTGTTCGTCAAGGGCCCCGGCTCCGGCCGGGAGACCGCGATCCGTTCGCTGCAGGCCGTCGGGCTGGAGGTCGGCCAGATCGCCGACGTCACCCCGCAGCCGCACAACGGATGCCGTCAGCCGAAGCGTCGCCGGGTCTGAGAGGTAGAGAGAGATGGCTCGTTACACCGGTGCTGACTGCCGCCGTTGCCGGCGGGAGAAGATGAAGCTGTTCCTCAAGGGCAGCAAGTGCGATGGCCCGAAGTGCCCGTTCGAGTCCCGGCCGTTCCCGCCCGGGCAGCACGGCCGCGGCCGCACGAAGGAGACGGAGTACCTGCTCCAGCTCCGCGAGAAGCAGAAGGCCCGCCGTGTCTACGGCGTGCTGGAGAAGCAGTTCCGCGGTTACTACGAGGAGGCCGTGGGCAAGCAGGCCAAGACCGGCGAGGTCCTCCTGCAGATCCTCGAGTCGCGGCTGGACAACGTCGTTTACCGGGCCGGCTACGCGCACTCGCGTGACATGGCCCGTCAGCTGGTCAAGCACGGCCACTTCACGGTGAACGGCAAGAAGGTCGACATCCCGTCGTTCCGGGTGAAGGAGCACGACATCATCGAGGTTCGGGCCAAGAGCAAGGAGCTCACCCCGTTCATCGTGGCGCAGGCTCAGGCCGGCTCGAGGACGGTCCCGGCATGGCTGGAGGCCATCCCGAGCCAGATGAAGGTTCTCGTGCACTCGCTCCCGGCCCGCCAGGTGATCGACACCCAGGTCCAGGAGCAGCTGATCGTCGAGCTCTACTCCAAGTAGTCGGGCTCGTTGCGGTGGTCCGTCCTGCGGGGCGGACCACCGGAACAGTTTGTGTCGCGGACGTCAAATAGCGGGCGTCCCGGAAGAGAAGAGAAGACATGCTCATCAGCCAGCGACCGTCTCTGTCCGAAGAGTCGATCAACGAGACCCGGTCCCGGTTCACCATCGAGCCGCTGGAGCCGGGCTTCGGCTACACCCTGGGCAACTCGCTGCGGCGTACGCTGCTGTCGTCCATCCCGGGTGCGGCGATTACCTCCATCAAGATCGACGGCGTGCTGCACGAGTTCACCACGATCCCCGGTGTCAAAGAGGACGTGGTCGAGCTCGTCATGAACATCAAGGAGCTGTGCGTCAGCTCCGAGCACGACGAGCCGGTCAGCATGTACCTGCGCAAGCAGGGCCCGGGCGACGTGACGGCGGGCGACATCCAGCCCCCGGCCGGCGTCTCGGTGCACAACCCGGACCTGAAGCTCGCCACCCTCAACGGCAAGGGCCGGCTCGACATGGAGCTGACCGTCGAGCGGGGTCGCGGCTACGTGACCGCGGCGCAGAACAAGCAGTCCGGCGCGGAGATCGGCCGGATCCCGGTCGACTCGATCTACTCGCCGGTGCTGAAGGTTACGTACCGCGTCGAGGCGACCCGGGTCGAGCAGCGGACCGACTTCGACCGGTTGATCATCGACGTCGAGACCAAGCCGTCGATGGGCCCGCGCACCGCGCTGGCCTCCGCCGGTTCGACGCTGGTGGAGCTCTTCGGGCTGGCCCGGGAGCTGGACGAGACCGCCGAGGGCATCGACATCGGGCCGTCCCCGCAGGACGCGCAGCTGGCGGCGGACCTGGCCCTGCCGATCGAGGAGTTGGACCTCACCGTCCGCTCCTACAACTGCCTCAAGCGCGAGGGCATCAACTCCGTCGGTGAGCTCATCGGGCGCACCGAGGCAGACCTCCTCGACATCCGCAACTTCGGCCAGAAGTCGATCGACGAGGTCAAGATGAAGCTGGCCGGGATGGGTCTGGGGCTGAAGGATTCGGCCCCGAACTTCGACCCGGCGAACGTCGTGGACGCCTTCGGTGAGGCCGACTACGACACCGACGACTACCGCGAGACCGAGCAGCTCTAGTCCCCGCTGCCGCCACACCTGAGGAGCACCAAGCATGCCCACGCCCACCAAGGGCCCCCGCCTCGGCGGCAGCCCCGCGCACGAGCGGCTGATGCTGGCCAACCTGGCCACTGCGCTGTTCCAGCACGGCAAGATCAAGACCACCGAGACGAAGGCCCGGCGGCTGCGTCCGCTGGCCGAGCAGCTCATTACCAAGGCCAAGCGGGGCGACCTCGCCGCGCGGCGGCGGGTGCTGGGCGTCGTCAAGGACAAGGACGTGGTCTACTCCCTGTTCGACCAGATCGCGCCCCGGTACGCCAACCGCAACGGTGGCTACACCCGGATCGTGAAGACCGGCCCGCGCAAGGGTGACAACGCTCCGATGGTGGTCATCGAGCTGGTCGAGGAGTTGCAGGTCGCCGAGCCGAAGGCGAACAAGAAGACCGCCGCTCGCAAGGCCGCGCAGCAGGACAAGGTCGAGGCGCTCGCCCCCGCGGAGGAGACCCCGCAGGCGAAGTCCGACGACCAGGACGCCGAGGCGCCGGTGTCGGCGTCCGGCGACACCGACACCGCCCGCGAGGACAGCGACGAGGCCACCGAGAACAAGGCCTGATCAACGGCACCTTCGGGCCCGGCACCCCCACGGGGATGCCGGGCCCGACCCATGAGGAGGTACGCGAGGTGGACGAGCGGACCCGGCTGCGGCTGGACGTCTCGTACGACGGCACGGACTTCTCCGGCTGGGCGGCCCAGCCGACCCGGCGGACGGTGGCCGGCGTGCTCGTGCAGACCCTGGACCTGGTCCTCGGGGCGGGCGTGGCGGCCGGGCTGACCGTGGCCGGGCGGACGGACGCCGGGGTGCACGCCACCGGCCAGGTCTGCCACCTCGATCTGCCCGCCGCCGTGTGGCGCGAGTGGGCGGGCTCGCTGCTGCGCCGGCTGGCCCGGCTGCTTCCCACCGACGTGCGGGTGCGGGCGATGACCGAGGTGCCGGCCGACTTCGACGCCCGCTTCTCGGCGACCTTCCGCCGCTACGAGTACCGGGTGACCGACGCGCGGTTCGGGGCCGAGCCACTGCGCCGGCACGAGGTGCTGGCCTGGCCGAGGCCACTCGACCCGGGCCTGCTCAACGCAGCCGCGGCGGGGCTGGTGGGGGAGCACGACTTCGCCGCGTACTGCCGGCGGAAGGAGAACGCCACCACGCTGCGGGAGGTGACCCGGCTGGACTGGCGGCGCGACCCGGACGGGATCCTGGTCGCCACCGTCCAGGCCGACGCGTTCTGCCAGGCGATGGTCCGCAGCCTGGTCGGGGCGATGCTGGTCGCCGGGGACGGCCGGCGACCGGTGGACTGGCCGGGCGGCCTGCTGACCCGGCGGGAACGGTCCAGCGAGGTGACGGTGGCCCCGGCGTACGGGCTGACCCTGGTCGCCGTCGGCTACCCCGACGACCCGGCCGAGTACGCCCACCGCTCCGACCTCACCCGCCAGCTCCGCGTCTCCACACAGGCCTGAGCCGCGGGTTCCCCGGGCGGCCGGTCAGTCGGTTCCGCCGGGGGCGGCCGTGGCCTGGCCGGTCGAGCCGCCGGTCGCGCGACGCTCCAGCACCTTCTTGTCCAGGTGTAGCTCGATCAGGTCGTACAGGACCTCGCGGACCTTCGGGTCGCCGGCCTTCACGGGCTTGCCGTCGGCCCGGACCACCAGGCAGTACGCGAGGTAGTGGCCGCGTACCTGCCAGCCGACCCGGGAGGGCGCGTCGGTGAGCGCCTCGGTCCCGTCGCCGGCCGGCATGCCGCGGAACCGGCCCTCCCGCCCGTCGAGCAACTCCCGTAGGCGGTCCCGGACGCGCTGGGCGGTGGCCACATCGGTCAGGTTGAACAGCCCTGCGGTGAGCAGGTGCTCCTCGTCGGGGGAGCGCAGGGTGGCCCGGACCACCTGGTTGCAGCCGAGCTGGACGAGCAGGTCGGCGACCTCGCCGGTGGCGGCGGTCGGGCAACTGGCGCTCGACTGGGTCTTGAGCACCGCGTACGGCTCCTCGCCGTCGCCGATGGTCAGTTTCCGGCCGGAAAAGACCTCCTTGGCGGTCAGCGGTGCCCGGTCGGTGTCCCGGGAGTCGATGTCCTGCCGTTCGGTGTGCGACGGCGACGGGGCGGCGGCGGCCGGCAGGCTCGGGGTGCCCTGCGGTTGCGAGGTCCCGTCGGGCAGCAGGGCGGCGCCAGCCAGTCCGCAGAGGGCGAGGAGCACCAGGACCGCCGCGCCGCCGACCAGCACCTGCCAGAGCCGGCCGCCACTTCGGCCGGGTTCCTGGGCCCGCCGGTTGCGGGGGAGGTCCAGCGGCTGGGTGGTGGCGGCAGCCCGGGTGGCCGGCGGGGAGAACGGGGGTGCGCCGCGGGACGGGGCCGGGCCCGGCGGCGGGGCGGGCGGCGGGGCGGGCGGCGCGGGGCGGGCGGCCCGGGGCAGGGACGGCGTCGGGAAGCGGGACGGGGAGGGGCCGGTATGGGCGGGGCCGGCGTCGCCGATCGTCGACAGCTCCGAGCCGGGCCGAGGGCGTCCCTCGAATGCGTCCTCATCGGATTCGTACCGATACACCATGCCGCCCAGACTAGGGCCTATTGTCCCTTTAGGGGGTAATAACGGGATATCGCGGTGCCGGGTCGTTGCCGCCGCCCACCGCGCCATCGGCGGTCCGACCGACGGTGCGAGAATGCCGGACGTGACCGGCGACCACTACTTCAGCGCTGAACCCGGAACCGACGCCCGCCCCCGGGAGGTTGAGTTCACCGCCGCCGAGCGCGACTACACCCTGACCTCGGCCGGTGGGGTCTTCTCCGCCGCCCGCCTCGACCCGGGCACGGCGGTGCTGCTGCGCAAGGCGGAACTGCCGACGCCGGACGTCGCCGGCCCCCTGCTCGACCTCGGCTGCGGCTTCGGCCCGATCACCTGCGTGCTGGCCGACAGCGCCCCGGCGGCCACCGTCTGGGCGATCGACGTCAACGAACGGGCCCGGGCGCTCACCACCGCCAACGCCGAGCGGGTCGGCGCCGCGGACCGGGTCCGGGTCGTCGCCCCGGACGACGTGCCGCCCGAGTTGACCTTCGCCCAGCTCTGGTCCAACCCGCCCATCCGGATCGGCAAGGAAGGCCTGCACGAGCTGCTGCTGCGCTGGCTGCCCCGGCTCGCCCCGGACGGCGTGGCCTGGCTGGTGGTCGCCCGCCACCTCGGCGGCGACTCCCTGCACCGCTGGCTGGTCGACCAGGGCTGGCAGGTGTGGCGGCACGCCAGCCAGAAGGGCTTCCGGGTGCTGCGGGTCACCCGGTAATCGAGTGTCGCCCGGCCGCCCGCTCGGGCAGGATGCCGACGTGGGATACGTGGACGTGGCAATGGTCGGGCACATCCTGCCCGACGGCCGGGAACTCTTCACCGATGTGTCGTTCCGGGTCGGCGAGGGTGCCAAGGTCGCCCTCGTCGGGCCGAACGGGGCCGGCAAGACGACCCTGCTGCGGATGGTCGCCGGCGACCTGCCGGTGCGGACCGGTGCCGTCTCCCGCTCCGGGGGCCTCGGCGTGATGCGCCAGTTCATCGGGATGATCGGCGACGACTCCACCCTCGCCGACCTGGCCCTGTCGCTCGCCCCGCCCGCGCTGCGCGACGCCGGCCGCCGGCTCGCCGAGACCGAGACGGCCATGCGCGCGGCCGAGACCCGCGGCAAGTTCAGCACCGCCGCGGGCAGGGCCCAGCTCGCGTACGCGGACGCGCTCGCCGCCTGGGGCGAGACCGGCGGGTACGACGCCGAGGTGCTGTTCGACACCGTCACCACCATCGTGCTCGACCTGCCCTGGGACGCTGCCCGGGACCGTCCGGTGCGGACCCTCTCCGGCGGCCAGCAGAAGCGCTTCGCCCTCGAACTGCTGCTACGCGGCACCGACGAGGTGCTGCTGCTCGACGAGCCCGACAACTTTCTCGACGTGCCCGGCAAGCGGTGGCTGGAGGACCGGCTGCGCGAGTCGCCGAAGTCGGTGCTCTACGTCTCGCACGACCGGGAGTTGCTGGCCCGCACCGCCGGCCGGGTGGTCGCCGTGGAGGGCGGCAGCGCCTGGGTGCACCCGGGCGGCTTCGCGAGCTGGCACGAGGCCAGGGTGGCCCGGCACGCCCGCCTCGACGAGCTGCGCCGCCGCTGGGACGAGGAACACCAGAAGCTGCGCGAGCTGATGCTGATGTACAAGCAGAAGGCGGCGTACAACGACGGGCTGGCCTCGCGGTACCAGGCCGCGCAGACCCGGCTGCGCAAGTTCGAGGAGGCCGGGCCGCCGCCCGTACCCCCGAAGGACCAGGACATCCGGATGAAGCTGACCGGCGGGCGGACCGGCAAGCGCGCGGTGGTCGCCGAGCAGCTCGAGCTGGACGGCCTGACCTACCCCTTCGACCTGGAGATCTGGTACGGCGACCGGGTCGCGGTCCTCGGCGCGAACGGCACCGGCAAGTCGCACTTCCTGCGGCTGCTGGCCCGGGGCGGCACCGACCCGGAGCCCGCCAACGGCCCGGTCGACGGGGCCGCCGCGCTCGCCCCGGTGGCGCACGGCGGGACGGTCCGGCTCGGCGCCCGGGTCCGCCCCGGCCACTTCTCCCAGACCCACGACCGCCCCGAGCTGGTGGACCGCACGCTCGTCGACATCCTCTGGCGCGGCGACGAGCACCGGGCCGGGATGGACCGGCACGCCGCGATGGCGGCACTGAGCCGGTACGAGCTGGCCGGGCAGGGCGACCAGCGGTTCGGCACCCTCTCCGGCGGCCAGCAGGCCCGCTTTCTGGTGCTGCTGCTGGAGCTGTCCGGGGCGACGCTGCTGCTGCTCGACGAGCCCACCGACAACCTCGACCTGGCCAGCGCGGAGGCGCTGGAGGCGGGCCTGACCGCGTTCGCCGGGACGGTCGTCGCGGTGACCCACGACCGGTGGTTCACCCGTTCCTTCGACCGGTTCGTGCTGTTCCGCAGTGACGGCGAGGTGGTGCAGACGCCGGAGCCGGTCTGGGACGTCGGGTGATCGGCGACGAGCTGGTCGACCGGCTCTGTGGGGTGGACGGGGTGGTCGCGGTGGCTCTCGGCGGCAGCCGGGCCCGGGGCGAACACCGGCCCGACTCCGACTGGGACGTGGGCCTCTACTACCGGGGTGGCCTGGACGTGCCGGCGCTGCGCGCCGTCGCCGCCTCGGTGGCCGAGGAGGAAGTGGAACTGACCGCGCCGGGCGGCTGGGGGCCGTGGGTGGACGGCGGCGGATGGCTGCGCGTCGGCGGGGTGGCGGTGGACTGGATCTACCGCGACCTCGACCGGGTGGGCCGGGTCTGGGCCGACTGCCGGGCTGGCCGGTACACCGTCGGGGTGCAGGCCGGTCATCCGCTGGGCTTCTACTCGCACGCCTACGCCGGCGAGGTGGCGCTGTGCCGGGTGCTCGGCGACCCGACCGGGGAGCTGACCGCGCTGCGGGCGGAGACCGGGTGCTACCCGCCGGCGCTGGCCACCGCCCTGCTTGCCGGCGGCTGGGAGGCCGGGTTCCTGCTCGACGCAGCCACCAAGGGCGCGGCGGCGGGGGACGGCGGCTACGTGGCCGGCTGCCTGTTTCGGGCGGTCGGCGTGGTCGTCCAGGCGCTGCACGGCCGGGCCGGGCGGTGGCTGGTGAACGAGAAGGGCATGATCGCCTCGGCCGGCCGGCTGCCGGACGTCCCGGTGGACTTCGTCCGCCGGGCGCAGGCTCTGCTCGGCGCGGTCGGCCGCACCCCGGCCGAGTTGGCCGCCACCGTCGCCGACGCGCACCGGCTGGTCGCCGAGGCGCTCCGCTGATCCGGGCCGTGCCGGTGGCCCCGCCGGGGCGGGCATAGGGTGGATCACGTGACTGAGATGACCTATCGACGGCTGGGCGACTCCGGGCTCGTGGTGTCCGTGGTCGGTGTCGGCTGCAACAACTTCGGCCGCAAGCTGGACCTCGACGGCACCCGGGCGGTGGTCGACGCCGCCCTGGACGCCGGCATCAACCTCTTCGACACCGCCGACATCTACGGCGATGAGCCGGGCGACTCCGAGGAGTTGCTCGGCCAGGCGCTCAAGGGCCGCCGGGACGACGTGGTGGTGGCCACCAAGTTCGGCATGGACATGCAGGGGCGCAACGGCCCGGACCACGGCGCCCGGGGTGCCCGGCGGTACATCGCCCGGGCGGTGGAGGCGTCGCTGCGCCGGCTCGGCACCGACCACATCGACCTGTACCAGATGCACGAGCCGGACCCGGGCACCCCGATCGACGAGACCCTCGCCGCCCTGGACGACCTGGTCCGCGCCGGCAAGGTGCGCTACCTCGGCAACTCCAACTTTGCCGGCTGGCAGATCGCCGACGCCGACTGGGTCGCCTCGTCCAGCGGGCGGGCCCGGTTCATCAGCGCGCAGAACCACTACTCGCTGCTGGAGCGGGGCGTCGAGGCCGAGGTCATCGGAGCCTGCGAGCGGTTCGGCCTGGGCATGCTGCCGTTCTTCCCGCTGGCCAACGGGCTGCTCACCGGCAAGTACAAGCGCGGCGAGGCGGCACCCGCCGGCAGCCGGCTCTCCGGTGGCGGCCGGTACGCCGAGCGCCTGGCCGGCGCGCGGTGGGACGTCATCGAGGCGCTGGAGGCGTACGCCGCCGAGCGAGGGCTGTCCCTGCTCCAGGTGGCCATCGGCGGGCTGGCCGCCCGGCCGGCGGTGACCTCGGTGATCGCCGGTGCGACCACGCCCGAGCAGGTGCGGGCCAACGCAGAGGCCGGCGTCTGGCAGCCCACCGACGCGGACCTCGACGCCCTCGACGCGATCCTCTGAGCCGCGACCGGCCCAGGTCACCCCTGGGCCGGCGGGCCCGGGTCACCTCCGGGTCACCTCCGGGTCGGTGACGTGGCAGCGCCTGGTGGGCGAGACCCCGCCGCGACGGCGTTCCGTCGTCGATCCTCGCCGTCAGTCCCGGTGGTGGCGGCCGGGGGAACGTAGCGACCGCTGCCCGGCGTTCTCCGGCCCGCCGTCCTGGTCCGGCGTGGGACGGGCCAGGCCGGTGACCCAGTCGACGTACTCCTCGTCCTGAGCCGGCAGCGGCTGCTGCTCCCGGCGGTCGTCCCGCTCGGCCGTGGGCGCCACGTCGTCGGGGGTCCGGGCGCGGTTGCGCCGGAACAGGGCGCGCCGCAGGCGGGACCGGCCGGTGGCGGGGTCCTCGATCGCGTCTCCGGCCGCCACCGGGGTCGCGGCGCCCGGCTCGCTGTCGTCCGGCCTGGTGTCGTCCAACCCGGTGTCGTCCGGCCCGGGGTCGGTCCGTCCGCCGTCGGTCCGGTCCAGTTCGCTCGGTCCGGGTTCAGCCGGCCGGGGGTCGTGAGGCTGCGGCCCGACCCCGCCGTGGCCGACGGCCGCTGTGGGGCCGGCCCGCCGGACGGTGTTGGCGAAAGCGTCCCAGCTCGTCACCCGGCCCAGGTCGGGCAGAGGCCGCCGGGGCCGGGGCCGCGGGTCGGGGCCGGCGGGGGCCGGCTGGCTGTCCGGTTCGGCCGGGGGCGACCAGTCGCGCGTGGCGTCGCTCGTCCAGGTCGGCTCCGGCGGGGTGGGCTGCACCACGTCGTCGA
The DNA here is from genome assembly GCF_045040215.1 of Micromonospora sp. NBC_01412. Classification (NCBI taxonomy): domain Bacteria; kingdom Bacillati; phylum Actinomycetota; class Actinomycetes; order Micromonosporales; family Micromonosporaceae; genus Micromonospora; species Micromonospora sp. NBC_01412. The sequence continues at coordinate 2,227,735 of NZ_CP109528.1, read as the reverse complement.
ATGAGGGCGCCTCGAAGAACGTGGGCCCGGCTCGCCGCAGGGCGGGGGTGGCCGCCGGACCGGCGGTTCCCGAGCCGTCGGGGGCGCCGTCGGCGACCTCCTCCGCCCCCGGAGTGCTCCCGGGGCTGGCCGGACCCGTCGGGTCAGCGGCGGTTCCCTTGTCCCGAGGGCTGCCGGGGCGGGCCTTGCCCGTCGCGTCGGCGGTGACGGCCGCGCCGGAGCGGCTCGCGCCCACACTGCCGGCGGCGCTCCGACCCGTCAAGGCTGTCGGGTCGGGGGCGCCGGTCGGGTCGGGGGCGCCGGTCGGGTCGGGGGCGCCGGTCGGCGGGGGTGTCTCGGCGGCCGGCACCGGTGCGGTGCCGCCCCTCGGTTTCCGGGCCCGCTTCGGCCGGGGCATCGGCGCGACCGTAACCCCGGAGTCATCGCCGCCGGGTCGGGAGGCGTCGGGGGCGGGAGACGCCTCGGCGGGGAGGGCGTCGGCGACGGGAGAGGCGTCGGGGGTGCGGGGCGCGTCGGGGATGCGGGAGACGGCGGGCCCGTCGGCGGGGGCGTGTACATCGGTGGTGCGGGAGACGGCGGGTCCGTCGGCGGGGGCGTGCACATCGGTGGTGCGGGGCATGGCGCCCTGGGCGGAGGGTGTCGTGCCGGCGGCCGTTGGCCATTCCCAGTGCGCCGGGGTGCTCCCGGCCGGCGTGCCCGTCGCGGGGCGGCCGTCCGGCAGTGGATCGCCGACGGTCGCGGGGACCCGACGGGCCGAGGCGGTGTCCGAGGCGGTGTCCGAGGCGGGCGGGCCGACGGGGTCGGCGCCGTCCGCGTCGCCGGTCACCGGCACGGCCGGGCCGGCCGGCAGCGGCCGGAGGATGTCCGTGGGCTCGATCGCCGGGTCGCCGACGGCCTCGCCCGGCGTCGCGGGCTGGTCGGCCGGCTGGTCGGCCGGCTGGCCGGAGGTGACGAGCGGCCAGCGGGCCAGGGTCGCGGCGGCGGAGCCGAGCACGCCGGTGGCGACCGCGATCAGGGCGCCGTGGTAGGGGGCGAGCTGGTACCGGTCGACGGAGTCCCCCGGGCCGGCGGCCAGGTAGGCGAAGGCGACCAGCACGGGGCCCGCCGCGCCGGACGCGCCACCGATCAGCGGCGGGTGGCCCCGCCAGCGGGCCAGCGCGCCCGAGGCCGCGCCGGCGACCAGGGCCACCAGCGGCAGCAGCACCATGGCCAGCCGCTGTGCCGCGGCGGCGTCGAGCCAGCCCGGCTCGAACACCCCCAGCCGTACGGTCGGCAGCGGGCCGGTGCCGACCAGGGCCGGCAGGGACGAGATCAGGGCGACCAGCCACACCGCGCCGGCCACCATCGTCAGGTTCCAGCCCAGCGGCGGGCGGAGCAGCACGGCGAGCGCCGCCCCGGCACCGGCCACCGCACCGAGGACGGCGCAGATGCCGACCGCCCAGACCGGGTCGACGCCGCTCAGTTCGGTGGCGCGGGCCGGCTGCATGCACAGCGGGGCGACGACGGTCGCGCCCAGCGCCGCCGCGCCGGCCATCCCGAGCTGCCCCGTCGTGGTGGCCGCGACGGGTTCGGCACGGGCGATACGTTCGGCCACCACGGCCCCGACCACGGCGGCGACCGTCGCGAACCAGCTCACCCAGACCAGCTGGGCCGGCCACCGGTTGACGGTGGCGTCGGTGAAGTCGCCGGCGAGCCGGACGATGCCGAACCCGTACGCGACGCCGAGCTGACCGGCCCCGGCCAGCACGCTCACCCCGAGCGCGGTGAGCAGCAGCTTGCCCCACGTCCGAAAGGCCATGTCGGGCACGTTACGGCCCGGTGCCCCCGATCGCCACCTTGGCGCAGCGCGGCGCGGCGACGCGCCCGACCTGCGACTACTCCAGCTCGACCAGCCGGGCCAGGTACGTCGTGTCTCCGACAGTGGGTGAGGGCGTGGACGGCCCCGGTGCCGTGCTGGACCACCCCGCCGGCCGGCTCGTCGGCGCCGGGCGTCGTCCACCCGGTCGGGTCCCGCCGATCATGCCGGTCCGCCTAGAGTTGCGGGAGCACCTCGGCGGCGATGAGTTCCAGGTGGTCCAGGTCGGCGAGGTCGATCAGTCGCAGGTGCACCCGGGTGGTCCCGACCGCGGCGAACTCGCCGATCCGGTCGACGAGCTGGGCGGGGGAGCCGATCACCGGGTCCTCCGGCGGCAGGGCGCTGCTGCGGCGCAGCGGCGCAGCCCGCTCCCGCACCTCGGCGTCGGTGCGCCCGATGGCCACCACGATCCCGGCGGAGAGCACCAGCGGCGCCCGCCCCGAGTCCGTACGGCCGTGGCGGTCGCACGCCTCGACCACCCGGTCGTACGCGGCGGCCGTCTCGGCGACGCTCTTGAACGGCATGTTGAACTCGTCGGCGTACCGGGCGGCCAGCTCCGGGGTGCGCTTGGGACCGCGCCCGCCGATGATCACCGGAGGGCCGGGCTGCTGCACCGGCTTGGGCAGGGCGGGCGCGTCGACCAGCCGGTAGTGGTCGCCGAAGAAGCTGTAGGTCTCGCCGACCGGGGTGCGCCACAGGCCGGTGATCACTTCGAGCTGCTCGTCGAGCCGGTCGAAACGCTCCCCGACGGCGGGGAACGGGATGCCGTACGAGGCGTGCTCCTGCTCGTACCAGCCGGCGCCGATGCCCAGCTCCACCCGGCCGCCGCTCATCTGGTCGACCTGGGCGACCATCACCGCGAGCGGCCCGGGTAGCCGGAAGGTGGCCGAGGTGACCAGGGTGCCGAGCCGGATCCGGGAGGTCTCCCGGGCCAGCGCGGCGAGGGTGAGCCAGGCGTCGGTGGGACCGGGTAGCCCGGGGTCGGCGCCCATGGCCTGGTAGTGGTCGGCCCGCAGGAAGCCCTCGAAGCCGCCCGCCTCGATCGTCCGGGCGAAGCGGAGCTGGTCGTCGTAGCTGGCGCCTCGGTGCGGCTCGGTGAAGACGGCCACCCGCACGGTCAGCGGTCCTCCGTGCCGGCCCAGGCCGGGGACTGTCGGTGGGTGCCGGGGTCGAGTGGCGCCGGAGCCGGCCCGGCCGGGGCGTCACGTTCCATCAGCAGTTCGTGCAGCTCGGCGCTGACCCGGGCCACGTCGGCCAGGTGGGCGTTGCGGCCGAGGGTGCGGGGACGCGGGATGTCCACCTCGACCACCGAGCGGATCCGGCCGGGGCGAGGGCTCAGCACGACCACCCGGTCGGCGAGCAGCACCGCCTCGTCGATCGAATGGGTGACGAAGACGATGGTGGCTCCGCTGGTCATGTGCACCCGCTGGAGCTCGCCGGAGAGCTCTTCGCGGGTGAGCGCGTCGAGGGCGGAGAAGGGCTCGTCCATCAGCATCACCCGGGGGTCGCCGATGAGCGACCGGCACAGCGACACCCGCTGCTGCATGCCGCCGGACAGCTCGTGCGGCAGCCGCTTCTCGAACCCGGCCAGCCCGGCGAGTTCGAGCAGCTCCCGGGCGCGGGCGCGGTGCCTGGCCCGCTTCCAGCCGAAGATCTCCACCGGCAGCAGGACGTTGTCCAGCACCGAGCGCCACGGCAGCAGGGCGGGCCGTTGGAACAGCATGGCGATGTCCCGGCGGGGGCGGGCGATCGGCGTACCGGCGACGGTGATCTGCCCGGCGGTGACCGGCAGCAGCCCGGCGATCATGCGCAGCAGGGTGGACTTGCCGCAGCCCGAGCGGCCGAGCACGGCGACGAACTCGCCGTCGGCCACGTCGAGGTCGATGCCCCGCAGCGCCTCGACCCGGCCGGAGCGGCCGTCGAAGGTGCGGGACACGCCGGACAGTCGGATCATCGCCGGTGTCCTCCCTGAGTAAGCGGTCAGGAGCGCAGCTAGGGTAGCCCGCCGCGCCGCAGTCTGGGGGGTCCGGGGTGGACGTCAGTTCGTTTCCGTTCCGCAACCGACACTCCTGGCTACACCGGCAGGTCCCTTGCGTAGTCTGTGCCGGCGAGAAGTCCCCTCACGACGGTGGCGTCGGCTCCCCCCTCTGTCGACGCCGTCCCTCTCGACAACCCCTCCGGAGGCGCATCGCCCCTGGTCGGAAAGGACATGGTGCACAGATGAAAAGGCTGACCCGCACGGTCGCCGCGGCCGCTCTGGCAACCGCCCTCACCCTGGTGTCCGCATGCAGCAGCGACTCGGACTCGTCCGGCGCCAAGGGCGGCGACGGCAAGGCGCTGGAGAAAGTGACGTACCTCACCTCTTTCGGCAATTTCGGCCGTGACTCCTACGCCTGGGTGGCGAAGGAGAAGGGCTTCTTCAAGGAGGCCGGTTTCGACGTCGAGGTCAAGCCCGGTCAGGGTACCGGTGCCGTGATCCAGACCATCGTCGGCGGCAAGGCCGACTTCGGTCCCATCGACCTCACTGGTGGTCTGCTCCAGCTCGGCAACGGCCAGGCCAAGGACTTCGTCGCCGTGGCCGCCATCCAGCAGCGCACGATGGCGGGCATCGCGACCGTCGAGGGCGCGGGCATCGCCTCGCCGAAGGACCTGGAGGGCAAGAAGCTCGCAGACACCCCCGGCTCCGTGGTCCGCAACCTCTTCCCGACGTACGCCCGGCTGGCCGGCGTGGACGCCAGCAAGGTGACCTGGGTCAACGGCGACGCACAGACCCTCATGGGCACGCTCGCCGCCGGCCAGGTCGACGGCATCGGCCAGTTCGTCGTCGGTCAGCCGACCATCGAGGCGGTGACCAAGAAGAAGGCCGTCATGCTGCCGTACAGCAACGTGATGCAGGACCTCTACGGCAACGTGCTGATCACCTCCAGCAGGATCGCCAAGGAGAAGCCGGACATGGTCAAGCGGTTCTCCGCCGCCCTGATGAAGGGCCTGGAGTACGCGCTGACCAACCCGCAGGAGGCGGCCGACATCCTGAAGAAGAACGTCGACGCCAGCAACCCCGCGGCCGCCGCTGCGGAGCTCCAGCTCATGGCCGGGTACGTCCGGTCCAGCAACTCGGGCACCCAGATCGGCACGCTGGACAGCGGGCGGGTCGCCAAGAGCATCGCGATCCTCCAGGGCGCGGGCTCGCTCAAGCAGAACCTCACCCCCGACCAGATCATCGACTTCGACCTCGCGCCGAAGGCCTGACCGGTCCGACCGTCCTAGGGGGTACGCCCCGCCGGCCTCCGGCGGGGCGTACCCCCGTTCCATCCCCGGCCACCGTGCCGGTAGGAGAGGAGGAGAAGATGACCGACCTCCGGTCACCGGAGCCGGCGGTCGCGCACCGGCCCGTCGCTCCCGTCCCCACCCCCACACCTGGTCACTCCGGACTCAATGCCGGGGTGCGGTTCGGACTCAACGGGGCCCTGCTGCCCGCCTCGGGCCTGCTGATCGCGTTCGCGGTGTGGTGGGTCACCGCCCGGCTGGAGCTGATGCACCCCGCCGCGCTGCCCACCCCCGGCTCGGTGCTGTCGGCGTTCACCGACAAGCCGGGCAAGATGCTCGAACACACCGTCGCCACGCTGCTGGAGATCCTGATCGGCTTCGCGCTCTCCGCCGTGGCCGGGGTCCTGTTGGGGCTCTCGCTGGCCGCCTCGCGAACGGTTGAACGGATGTTCACCCCGCTGCTCGTCGCGGTCAACGCGGTCCCGAAGATCACCCTCGGGCCGCTGCTCGTGGTGGCGCTCGGCTGGGGTCAGAAGCCGATCCTGACCATGGTCTTCCTGCTGTGCTTCTTCCCGATCGTGCTGTCCACGGCGACCGGCCTGACCACCACCCCGGCGGACCTCGCCGAGCTGGTCCGCTCCTGGAACGCGTCCTGGTGGCAGGCGTTCCGCAAGGTGCGGTTCCCGGCCGCGCTGCCGCAGATCTTCGTCGGCCTGAAGGTGGCCATGCCGCTGGCCGCGATCGGCGCGGTGATCGGCGAGTTCCAGGCCGGGGAGGGCGGGCTCGGATACGTCATCACCCAGTATGCCGGCATGGGCGACACGGCCACCGCGTGGGCGGCCATCATGCTGGTGGCGCTGATCAGCATCCTGCTCTACTCGGCGCTGGTCTTCCTGGAGCGCCTGGCCCTGCCGTGGGTCCGGGAGACCACCTCGACCAGGTGAGCCCGGTCGGCCGGCTGGTTCGCCCAGCCGGCCGACCGGGCCGCCGTGACCGGCGCGGGCTCCGGCCCGCGCCGGTCACGGCGAACCTTTCGTCAGCCGGCGAGCCGCCAGCGGCCACCCCGGGCGACCAGGGTGGTCAGGGCCTGCGGCATCAGACCGGAGTGGTTGTCCGGGGTCATCCGGATCGGGCCCGACAGGCCGTCCAGCTGGGACGTCTCGAGCACGTCGCGCAGGCCGTCCCGGCCGTCCCGGCCGGTCCTGCCGGGCTCGCCGCCGGCCCGCAGCTCGGCATCGGCGATGAGCTGCACGGCGTCCGCGGCGAACGAGGAAAACCCGTTGTAGCCGCCGAACCGCGCCGTGTAGTTCTGGAACCACTGGCGGCGGGCCGCCTTGGCGGGGGTGGTGGCGATGACGTCGTCGATCACCATGGTCTGGGTGAAGATCAGGGTTGCCTGCTCGGTCGGCCCGGCCGACGCGCCGAGGAAGAGGTCCCCGGCAGCCACCGCGTCGAAGAAGAGCGCGCCCTTGAACTTGGCCTGCTGGGCGGCGGTGGCGGCGAGCATCGCCTGCTCCGGCGGGGTCCACACGACCAGCGCCCCTGGCTTGCGGTCGGTCAGCGCGCTGACCGGCTGGTTGACGTCGGTTTCGGTGGCCTTGATCCCCTGGTCGCTGACCAGCCGGATGTCGGCCTTGGCGAACTCACTGCGCAGGGCGGCGAGCCCTTCCCGGCCGTAGCTGTCCTCGCTGTTGAGCACCGCGGCCTTCTTGATGCTGCGTCGGCTCAGCTCACTGGTGAGGGCGGCGGCGCTGTCCACCGCGTTCGGGGCCAGCTTGAACACGTACCGGCGGTCGGCCACCGGGCTGGCGACGGCGCTGGACGGGGCGAGCACGACGGTCGGGAGCTTCTTCTCGTTGATCGTGCGGACGGCGCCGACGGCGCACTCGTTGCAGCCGCCCATGATGAGCGCGCTGACCTGCGGATCGTTGCTGAAGTCGTCCACGTTGCGTAGCGACTCGCTCGCGTCGGAGCGGTTGTCCTTCACCTTGAGTTTGATCTTCCGGGCGCCCAGGGCGCCCGAGGCGTTCAACTGCTCGACCTTCAGATCCAGGGCGCGCTGGTACGCCTTGCCGACCGGGGCCGCGGAGCCGGACAGCTCCAGGTCCACGGCGATCACGATGGGGCTCGTGTCCTGTTCCGCCGTGCCGAACTGGCAGCCGGTGAGCGTGGTGGCCAGGACGGCCGAGGCGAGCGCCGTGATGGTCACGGAGCGGATGGTGATCAACTCAGTCCTCCAGGTGCGGCGCGGGCGGCTGCCCGGTCACCGCCGCTTGTTCCGTCCTCAGTGGAGAAACGGGATTGGTCTGCCGTACGGTGTGCGCGAAGCCTGCAAAACCTTGCCAATGCCGGGCCCTGTGGTCAAGCGCGGATGCGCCGAAGCGTTTCGGGACTACCGTCCCACATGCTGGGGTAACCCAATCTTTGCAAACGCTTACTTTGCATAAGCACGTGACCACCTTGGAGTTACATGCCCTGATCAGGGGCTTGAGAAAATGAAGGTATTAGTTGATCGGATCACGCGATGAGTGCCGTGCGACCGTTTCCTACCTCACCGCGGCTTCCCAAACACGATCATCTCTGATGAAATCGCGGCCGTGCCGCGCGCGGCGCTGTCCGCTGCACCGGCCACGGGTCGGCGGTTCAGGCGTGGAAGATACGACGGAGGCGATGTCGTGAGCACCGGACCTACGACCCTGCCCGAGAGCGGCGAGTCGGACGAGCGGAGTCGACGTCGTCGACTGCCGCGCCTACGCGACGCCCGGATCCGCTCGAAGCTGGCGCTGATCCTGGTGGTGCCGGTCGCGGCGGTGATCGCGCTCGCCACCGTTCGGCTGATCTCGACCGGTGAGGGCGCGCTCGAGGCGACCCGGCTGCGGTCGCTGACCGAGCTGTCGATCGACGTCTCCGCACTCACCCAGGACTTGCACAAGGAACGGATGGCCGCGGCCAGCTACCTGGCCACGCCGGGGCAGCGACCCGACGCGTACAACCTGCGGGTGCGCAGCACGGACGCCCGGATCGAGGAGTACAACGCCGAGCGCGGGCGGGTCGGCGACGTCCCGGCTGCGGTGCGGGACCGGCTCAAGGTCATCGAGGACCACCTGACGACGCTGAACAGCACCCGGCAGGAGGTCCTCGACCGTCAGCAGATGGCGGTGGCCGAGGCCGCGCTGCGCTACGGGGTCATCCTCACCGACCTGGTCTCCTACGGCGACACGCTGGCCCAGCTCCCCGGTCAGGAGAGCCTTGCGGACACCCGCCGGGCGGTGGCCGCGTTCGCCCACGCCAAGGCGGCGGTCGCTGAGGAGGAGGCGGTCACCTACACCGCGCTCACCGCCGGCAGCCTCGACGAGGAGCAGTTCTCCTCGTTCGTGGCCACCCTGACCAGCCAGCAGGAGGCCCTGCTCTCCTTCTCGCTGGCCGCCGACCCGACCCAGCGGGCCCTCGTCGACAGCACAGTCTCCGGTGACGCGGTGACGCTCGCCGACCGGGTGGCCGCCGACCTGACCCGGTCGGTCGGGCAGGCCCCGCTGGTCTCCGCTGCCGATGCCACCGCCTCCATCGGCGCGGTCAACGACCTGATGCGGTGGGCCGAGATCCGGCTCCAGGACCGCCTGCTCGCCCAGACCGAGGAAGCCCGCTCGAACGTCATCCAGCAGGCGGTCATCGAGTCGGTGCTGGTGCTGCTGACCCTGATCGTCGCCGTCACGCTGGCCGTGGTGCTGGCCCGGTCGCTCAACCACTCGCTGCGCCGGCTGCGCGAGGGCGCCCTGTCGGTGGCCAACCACGACCTGCCCGACGCGGTCGCCCGGCTGCAGAACATCGGCAACGTCGGCGACGGCGGCGTGGAGGAGATCGTCCGGCAGGTCCGCGACCCGATCAAGCTCAACACCCGCGACGAGGTCGGCCAGGTCGCGCTGGCGTTCAACGTCGTCCACCGGGAGGCGGTCCGGGTGGCCGCCGAGCAGGCCGCGCTGCGGACCAGCGTCTCGGCGATGTTCCTCAACCTGGCCCGGCGCAGTCAGACCCTGGTCGACCGGATGATCGGCGAGCTGGACGCGATCGAGCGTGGCGAGGAGGACCCGAAGCGCCTCGCTCAGCTCTTCGAACTCGACCACCTGGCCACCCGAATGCGCCGCAACGACGAGAACCTGCTGGTGCTCGCCGGTGCGGACTCGGCGGTGCCGCGCCGCGACGACGCCCTGCTGATCGACGTCCTGCGGGCCTCCCAGTCCGAGGTCGAGCAGTACAACCGCATCGAGTTCGGCACCGTCGACACCGACATCTCGGTGGCCGCGCACGCCGTCAACGACGTCGTGCGCCTGGTCGCCGAGCTGCTCGACAACGCCACCCGCTTCTCGCCACCGAACACGGTGGTGGTCGCCGACGGCCGGCGGATCCGCGACTACGTGCTGATCCAGGTCGAAGACCGGGGCCTCGGGCTCACCGACGAGCAGCTCGACTCGCTCAACCGCCGGCTCGCCGGCCCGTCCACGGTCGACGTGGCCGCGTTCCGGCTGATGGGTCTGGCCGTGGTGAGCCGCCTTGCGTCCCGGTACGGCATCCGGGTGGAGCTGCGGCGCAACGTGGAGGGCGGCACCGTCGCCCAGGTGACGTTGCCCAGCTCGACCGTGGTGCTGCCGTCGCTGCGTGGCCGCGAGCCGGCCCCGGCGCCGCTGACCCCGCCGCGCCAGCCCGCCCAGATCGAGCAGACGCCGCTCACCCCGATGGGCCTCGACTCGCCGCTCACCGGTGCCGGCCGCACCGCCACGCTGAACGACCAGTGGCGGACCTCGGCCCCGACGCCGGCCCGTTGGCAGGTGCCCGGCGACTCCCGGGATGCCGCACCGGCCATGCCGTTCGGCACGCCGGCCACGCCGTTCGGCACGCCGGCCGTCGCCCAGCCGGCGGCTCCGGCCATCGCGCCGGCACCCCTGGGGCAGCCGCCCGCCCCGACGCAGCCGGCGTTCACGCCCGGCGGCGGGTTCTCGGTGGGCAGCCCGACCGTGGCGTTCCCGACGATCGATCCGCTGCCCCGGCGGACACCCGGCGGGGAGGCCGCCCAGCCGGCAACCCCCACCGCCGCGGCCCCCGCCACGCCGGTACTGCCCGGTGGTCCGGTCGCCGGGACGACGCCGACCGTTCCCGTCGTGTCGGCAGCCCCGGCCACCCCGGTGGTCGCCCGTCCGGCCCAGCCGGCCGAGGCGCCGATCTTCCGGGAGATGGAGGCGGTCTGGTTCCGGTCGCACGGCGACGACGTGACCGCGATCTTCCAGCGGCCCAAGTTCGACGAGGAGCCGCCTCCGGCCAAGGTTCCCGCCGCGCCCCGGCCACCGCTGCCCACCCGTACGCCGGGGGCCACCCCAGCGGACGGTACGGCCACGGCGCCACCGCCGCCGGCGTACACCCCGCCGGTGGCCCCGCCCGCGGCGCCGGCCGCGACCGGGCCGGTGGCAGCCACCCCGCCGGCGATCGATCCCGAGGCCTGGCGGACAGCCGCCGACGATGGCTGGTCGCGGGCCAGCCAGGCGGCCGAACCGACCGCGTCCGGGACCACCCGCTCCGGCCTTCCGAAGCGGGTCCCGCAGGCGCAGCTCGTTCCCGGCGGGATCGAACAGAAGAGCAGCCGGGACCGCAGCCGGCGCACCCCCGACGAAGTTCGCGGCCTGCTGTCGGCATACCACCGCGGTGTGCAGCGCGGACGGACGGTCGGCGCGGACCAGAACAGCACCCCGACCAAGGAGACGAGCCGATGAACAGGCCAGCGGCCATGCAGGACATGGGTTGGCTGCTCACCAACTTCGCCGACAGCGTGGCGGGCATCGCCCACGTGGTGGCGGTGTCCGCGGACGGGCTGCTGCTGGCCTCGTCGCGGGACCTCCCCACGGACCGGGCCGACCAGCTCGCGGCGATCACCTCCGGTGTGGTGAGCCTTACCGAGGGCGCGGCCCGCATGTTCAGCGCCGGCGGGGTGCTCCAGACAGTCATCGAGATGGACAGCGGTTACCTGTTCCTCATGTCGATCAGCGACGGCTCGTCGATGGCCGTGCTCGCCGCCCGCAGCTGCGACGTCGGCCAGGTCGGGTACGAGATGGCACTGCTGGTCGAACGGGTGGGCGCCGCACTGGTGCCGCTGCGGCGGGACGCGGTGCGCTCTTAAAGCGCCGGGGCGACACGGATGGACTGACTGGGTGTCGAGGGACGGCACCCACCGGAGGAGGTGATCGCGGATGGACCAACGACGGGAAGACCCGCGCGGCGCGTTGGTGCGTCCGTACGCGGTCACCCGTGGCCGTACCGAGCCGCGGCAGGACATCGCGCTGGAGGCGGTGCTGACGGCCAGCCCCACGGCGGTCGCCGAGTCCCGGTTCGCCGGCCACGACAAGCACCGGATCGCCACGATCTGCGAGGGCCGGCCCCAGTCGCTGGCCGAGGTCGCCGCGTACACCCGGATGCCGCTGGGCGTCGCCCGGGTGATCATCGCCGACATGGTGGCCGAGGGCCTGCTGACGCTACACACTGCCGCTCCGCCCGAAGGGTACGAGGAGCGGATGGAAATTCTTGGAAGGGTGCTAAGTGGACTTCGCAGGCTATGACCCCGCCGGGGCACGCCGCAACCGCGGGATCACCTCCGCGAAGATCGTGGTTGCGGGCGGCTTCGGCGTGGGCAAGACGACCCTGGTCGGCGCGGTCTCGGAGATCACTCCGCTGACCACCGAGGCAGTGATGACCGCGGCCGGCGTCGGGATCGACGACCCGTCGAAGGTGCCGGGGAAGCAGACCACCACGGTCGCCATGGACTTCGGCCGAATCACCATGGCCGAGGACCTGATCCTCTATCTCTTCGGCACACCCGGCCAGACCCGGTTCTGGTTCATGTGGGACGAGATCATCAAAGGCGCGGTGGGCGCGGCGGTGCTGGTCGACACCCGCCGGATCACCGACGCGTTCGCCCCGCTGGACTACTTCGAGAACCGCCGCCTGCCCTACGTGGTGGCGCTGAACCGGTTCGACAACGCGCCGCAGTACGAGCTGGAGGAGGTCCGCGAGGCCCTCGCCATCTCGCCCCACGTGCCGCTGATAATGACCGACGCCCGGCACCGGGATTCGGTGAAGCAGGTGCTGGTCACGGTCGTCGAGCACGCGATGCTGCGCCTCCAGGCCGAGCACGGTCGCGGCTACCCGACCCCGGTCGGCTGACATACGTCGGCGGTGGCCCGGATCGTCAGGGCCGCCGCCGACGTGGTCGTCCCCGGTCGGCTGACGGTGGTCGTCCCCGGTCGGGTGCCGGCGTGGTCGGCCACGGCCAGGCTATCGGCGTGGTCGTTGGCCAGGGCCCGGCTGCCGGCCACGCGTCCCGGGGCGCGCTGGGTCACCTGCGGCGAGGGTCAGTCCACCCGGAGCCGGTAGCCGCGCTTGATCACCGTCTGCACCACCCGGGGGGCGCGCAGGCCGGCCCGGAGGCGGGCCACCGCCATCTCCACCGCGTGCTCGTCCGCGCCGCGCGGCAGCGTCCGCAGCAGGGCGGTACGGGAGAGCACCCGCCCCGGTGACGTGGCCAGCGCCCGCAGCACCGCCATCGGGGCGGGGGCCAGCGGACGCAGCTCCTCGTCGATCACAGCCGCGTGCCCGCGCAGGGTCAGCAGGTGCCCGTCCGCCCTGATGGTGACCGTGCGCCGGGGCAGCTCGTCCACGATTGTCCGCACCAGCGCGCCGAGCCGGGCGCGGCTCGGCGCGCTGACCGGCACCCCGCGGCGGACCAGGGGCTCGGCGGTGACCGCGCCGACGCAACTGGCCAGCACGTCGCCCCGCAGCGCCTCCAGCACCGTCTCGGTACGGTCCCCGGCGGCGTGCAGCAGCGCCTCGGCGGCCGGGGCGGAGGTGAAGGTGACCGCGTCGACCAGCCGCCCGGCGACCAGGTCGATCAGCCGGTGCAGCGGCGCCGGGTCGGTCGGCGGGGCCCACCGGTAGACCGGCACCTCGATGACCGTGGCACCGGCCTCCTCCAGCGCGGTGGTGTACTCGGGCTGCCGATCGCCGTGCAACTGCATGCCGACCACCTGCCCGGCCACCCCGCGCCGGACCAGGTGCTCGACGACCTCCTCGCAGCTCTCCGAGTCCGGTGACCACCGGTCGCGCAGGCCTGCGGCGCGGATCGCATTCCGCGCCTCCGGCCCTCGGGCCACCACGTACGCCCGCGACAGCACGCCACGTAGCGGCTCGCTCAGCCCCCAGCCCTCGGCCGCCTCCAGCCAGCCGCGCATTCCGATGCCGGTGTTGGCCATCAGCACGTCCGGCGGGTGGTTCAGGCAGGCGCGGGTCGCCTCGCGCAGCTCGGTGTCGTCGGTCAGCGGCACGATCCGCAGGGCCGGCGCGATCACGACCCGCGCCCCGTGCCGTCGCAGCAGCGCGGCCAACTCGTCGCGCTGACTGTCGGCGGTCACCCCGATGGTGAAGCCGGCCAGTTCGTGGGGCATCACCCCTCCCGTCTCAGCCGCGCCTCGACCAGGCCGTCACGGCACCGCACGTCGTGCCGGGGAACGGACGCCCCGGCCAGGGGGAGGCGGGCGCCGGTGCGCAGTGCGTACACCTGTCTGTGTGGGGGTGGGGCGACGGTGGGCGTCCTGTTCCGGCTGGCCACGGTCCTCCGGGGCGGCACGTACACCCCGGCCTTGTCCCAGCCCGCCGGGCGCAGCTCGCCGGTGGCCGTGTCGCGTACCGGTGGGGTGGTCAGCCGGCCGGGGTGGTCCAGCAGCTCGGCGGCGGCCCAGCCCCTCTGGCAGAGCCTGCCCTCGCCCCGGCCGGCGGTCTCGCGCTGGAGGTCGCAGTACGGGCAGTGCGCCGCCGCCTCCCGGGCTCGGTTCTCCGGTCGAGTCGTCGGCCGTTCACCGTCTGTCATGTCGGGAAAGCGTGCCGCCGGGCAGTTTCGGCTCCGGGTCCCGTTTGTTTCGGTCCTGTCAAGACCGCCTCACACGCCCCCGGCGGTCACCCCGGACTCCGACTTCTGATCCGCCCGGACCCTCCCGGAGCCGACCGACCGTCCCGGTCCCGCGCACTTTCAGGGAAAGTGTGGCCTCGGAGCGTGAGGAGGCAACGCTTTCCCCGAAACTGCGCGAGGTCGGGGGCGTGGGTGCGGGGTGCGAGCGGGCGTGGGGCGGGCGTGGGCGGATTGGGGACTTGTGGTGGTTTGGTGGGTTCGGCGGTGGGTGGTAGGTGGGATGACCGGCGGTCATACCGAGAGGTAGTCTGGGCGGCATGACTGCCAAGGTGACGTTGTCGTTCTCCGACGAGACGATCGAGGATGCGCGTCGGTTCGCCAAGCGGGAGGGGCTGTCGCTCTCCGCCTGGATGGACCAGGCCGCCCGCGAGAAGGCGCTGCGTGAGGTCTTCACCGCGCACGCCGCCGCCGTCGGTCGCGCCGGGCTGGATCTGGAGGCGGCGGCCCTGGCAGATGCCCGCGAGGTGGGGATGGTCGACGACGCGCTGTTCGGGGGGCGTCCGCGTGCTGCGTAGGGGAGAGGTCTGGCGCATCGAGGGCGCCCGGGAGCGGCTCGGTCTGGTGATCAGTTCCGACGTCTACAACTCCACCGACGTGCCGATCGTGATCGTGGCCGAGGTGGTCGAGACGGTGCTGCTGCGCGACTCCCCGCTGGCCGTGCCGATGGGCGGGTACGTGGTGATGCCCGACCGGCTCTCCTCGCCGATGAAGAAGTGGTTCACCGAGTGCGTGGAGGTGGCCGACACCGATACGATGCTCCGGGTCGGGCGTGCACTGCGCATACTCCAGGAAATCTGACCGGAACTCTGCGCGCCGCGCATGTGACAGAGATCATGATGGCGGTGCGTGGAGGGCGGGAACGACCCCCGTTTTGACCTGCGGAGGTACCCCCGAGTATCGTTGCCTGCTGTTGTACGACATCCAGAGGCGTGCCGCATCAGGTACGCTTGGTCGTTCGTGCGCGCCTGGTCAACTCGGCGCGCGACCCCAGACCGACGACGAGACAAGGTAGACCTGTGCGTACGTACAGCCCGAAGCCGGGTGAGATCGAGCGTCAGTGGCACGTTATCGACGCCTCTGATGTCGTGCTGGGCCGCCTGGCGACCCACGCCGCCACGCTGCTGCGTGGTAAGCACAAGCCGACTTTCGCGCCGCACGTCGACACGGGCGACTTCGTCGTCATCGTGAACGCGGGCAAGGTCGCGCTGACCGGCAACAAGCGTCAGACCAAGGTTGCCTACCGCCACTCGGGTTACCCGGGCGGCCTGAAGCAGATCGGCTACGAGGAGTTGCTCAGCAAGCGTCCCGAGCGGGCCGTCGAGCTGGCCGTGAAGGGGATGCTCCCGCACAACAAGCTCGGCCGTCAGCTGATCCACAAGCTGAAGGTCTACGCCGGTGCCGAGCACCCGCACGGCGCGCAGCAGCCGGCGCCGTTCGAGATCAAGCAGATCGCGCAGTGAGCGCGGGCGAAGGAAGCAGCATGACCGACATCACCGAGACCGAGGTCGCCCCCGAGGCCACCGAGGCGCCGGCGCCCGTCGCCCGCGCCCCCCGTGGCGACCGGCCGATCCAGACCGTCGGCCGGCGCAAGCAGGCCATCGTCCGGGTGCGCATCGTCCCGGGCACCGGCAAGATCACCTGCAACGGCCGTGACCTCGAGGCGTACTTCCCGAGCAAGGTGCACCAGCAGCTGATCAAGGACCCGCTGGTGACCGCCGAGAAGCCCGAGGCCTTCGACGTCATCGCCAACCTGCGTGGCGGCGGCACCACCGGCCAGGCCGGTGCGCTCCGGCTGGGCATCGCCCGGGCGCTGATCGTCAACGAGCCGGACGACCGCCCGGCTCTGAAGAAGGCCGGCTTCCTGACCCGTGACGCCCGGGTCAAGGAGAGCAAGAAGTACGGCCTCAAGAAGGCCCGTAAGGCTCCTCAGTACTCGAAGCGCTGATCATCAGCGGCACGTTGTACTTCTGACGGACGGCCGGGTCCACCTCCCCTCGACGGGAGGTGGCCCGGCCGTTTCGCTTTCCTGTTGTGCACCATTTCCTCGGAGGTTGGCGGGTATGGGCCGGTTGTTCGGCACGGACGGCGTACGCGGGCGGGCGAACGCGGATCTCACTCCCGAGCTGGCGCTCGCGGTGGCGGTGGCCGCCGCCCACACACTCGCCGAGACGGACCGGAGCCATCCGCCGCTCGCGGTGGTCGGTCGGGACACCCGGGCCAGCGGCGAGATGCTGGAGGCCGCCGTGGTGGCCGGGCTCACCAGTGCAGGTGCCAACGTGGTCCGGGTCGGCGTGCTGCCTACCCCGGCCGTGGCGTTCCTCACCGCCGAGACCAAGGCCGACCTGGGCGTGATGCTCTCCGCGTCGCACAACCCGATGCCGGACAACGGCATCAAGCTGTTCGCCGCCGGTGGGCACAAGCTGCCCGACGAGATCGAGGAGCGGATCGAGGCGGCCGTCGAGGCGAACGCGGCCACCGCGTGGGACCGGCCGACCGGCGCCGGGGTGGGGCGGGTGCACGACCTGCTCGACGGCGCCGACCACTACGTCCAGCACCTGACCGGCACCGTGCCGCACCCCCTCGACGGGATCAAGGTCGTGGTCGACTGCGCCAACGGCGCCGCGGCCGACGTCGCGCCCGTGGCGTACCGGGAGGCCGGCGCCGAGGTGATCGCCATCCACGCCGAGCCGGACGGCCTGAACATCAACGACGACTGCGGCTCCAACCACATCGACGCCCTGCGTGAGGCCGTGGTCGAGCACGGCGCGCACCTGGGCATCGCCCACGACGGCGACGCCGACCGGTGCCTCGCGGTCACCGCCGACGGGGTCGAGGTCGACGGCGACCAGGTGATGGCGATCCTCGCCCTGGCCATGCGGGACGCCGGCACGCTCACCGGGGACACCCTGGTCGCCACCGTGATGAGCAACCTCGGCCTGCGGCTGGCCATGTCCGCGCAGGGCATCCGGCTGGTCGAGACCAAGGTCGGCGACCGGTACGTCCTGGAGGAGCTGCGCGCCTCCGACCTCGCCCTCGGCGGCGAGCAGAGCGGGCACATCGTCATGCCGGCCTACGCCACCACCGGCGACGGCGTGCTCACCGGGCTGCACCTGATGGCCCGGATGGCAGCCACCGGGAAGTCCCTCGCGGAGCTGGCCGCCGTGGTGACCAAGCTGCCGCAGGTGCTGATCAACGTGCCGGTCGGGGACCGTTCGGTGGGCGCCGCCGCGCCGGCCGTCCGGGCCGAGGTGGAGCGGGCCGAGGCGGAGCTGGGCGAGACCGGCCGGGTGCTGCTGCGCCCCTCGGGCACCGAGCCCCTGGTGCGGGTCATGGTCGAGGCCGCCACCGAGCAGACCGCCCGCGAGGTCGCCGAGCGCATCGCCGAACGGGTCCGCGTGGCGAGCCCCACCCCCTGACCCCCACTGCCCCACCACCCCCGCCTCCGCCCCGCGCTGTAGATCTCGGAGGGAAACGGCCCCTCCGGGGGCCACATTCTTCCAAGATCTGCAGCGCGGCCAGCGTCAGGTCGCCGCCAGCCGGCGGAGCTGGCCGGCGTACGCGTCGGTCACCCGCCGACCCCCATCCGGCGCAGCCGGGCGACCGCCTCGGTGAGCACCTCGGGCCGTTTGCAGAAGGCGAACCGGACCAGCCGCCGGCCCGCCTCGGCGTCGTCGTAGAACACCTGGGTCGGCACGGCCACCACCCCGCAGCGCTCCGGCAGCGCCCGGCAGAAATCCACCCCGTCCCGCCCGCCGAGCCCGGTGATGTCGGCGGTGACGAAGTACGTCCCCTCCGGGGTGAGCACGTCGAAGCCGGCGTCGGCCAGCCCGGCGACGAGCTGGTCCCGGCGGGCCCGCATGCCGGCCGCGAAGTCGGCGAAGTACCCGTCCGGCAGGGCGAGGGCCACCGCCACCGCCGGCTGCAACGGGGCGGCGTTGACGAAGGTGAGGAACTGCTTGACCCGCAGCACCGCCGACACCAGCGGGGCGGGGCCGCTGACCCAGCCGACCTTCCAGCCGGTGCAGGAGAACGTCTTGCCGGCCGAGGAGATCCGCAGGGTGCGCTCGCGCATCCCGGGCAGGGTGGCCAGCGGCACGTGGGGCGCGGCGGCGTCGCCGAAGACCAGGTGCTCGTACACCTCGTCGGTCACCGCGTACGCGTCGTGCTCGCGGCACAGCGCGGCCACCAGGGCCAGCTCGTCGGGGGTGAAGACCTTGCCGGTCGGGTTGTGCGGCGAGTTCAGCAGCACCAGCCGGGTCCGCGGCCCGAACGCGGCGCGCAGGGCGTCCGGATCGAAGGCGTACCGGCCGTCCGGTCCCGGACGCAGGGTCACCGGCCGCCGGACCGCGCCGGCGAGAGCGATCGAGGCCGCGTACGAGTCGTAGTACGGCTCGAAGCAGACCACCTCGTCGCCCGGCTCGCAGAGGGCGAGGATGCTCGCGGCGATCGCCTCGGTTGCTCCGGCGGTGATCACGATCTCGCCGTCCGGGTCGTACTCCAGGCCCCAGAACCGGCGCTGGTGGCCGGCTACGGCGGCGCGCAGCGCGGGGATGCCCGGACCGGGCGGGTACTGGTTCTGCCCGCCGCGCAGCGCCTCGGCGGCGGCGGCGAGCATCTCCGGCGGGCCGTCGGTGTCCGGGAACCCCTGGCCCAGGTTGACCGCGCCGGTGCGCACGGCCAGGGCGGACATCTCGGCGAAGATGGTCGTCCCGAACGGCCGCATCCGGGCCACCAGCGGGTCGACGTCGGTGGGCGTCGTCACCCGCGTCAGCCTACGGGCCGCGCCCGGCCACGCCCACCCTCAACCGGTCGAGCAGGTGGTGCGCCAGACTGCCGTGGTCGTGTCGGTCACCGGTGGGCCCGCCCCGGTGACCGACAGCCGGCAGGTGAGCGGTTCGTTCTCGCCGTAGGGCCGGGTGGCCTCCACCATGACCCGGCTCTGCCCGTTGGTCCTGATGGTGGTCCGCCAGGGCAGCTTCGCGCTGTCGACATGGATCAGGTCGCTGTCGGCGTCGAAGTACGCGACGTCGGCCCGGCCGCCCCCGGTGACCTCGTAAACCACCGTCGCCGGAGCCGGGCCGGCGGTCGGCCGGGTCACCGGCTTCTTCGACGGGTCGGCGGGGAAGGTGGGCGGGTCGACCGGCTCGTCCTCGTCGTCGTCGTCGTACCAGGGGTCGCCTGCTGTCGTCTCGTCGTCGTCGTACCAGGGGTCGCCTGCTGTCGTCCCGTCCTCCGCTGCGATGGTGACGAGCCCGCCCAGGCCGACGCAGCAGCACAGCCCGAGCACCATGACGGCCACCAGCCCGATCACGAGCGCGATCACCTTCGCGTCGCCGCCCGAGCGGGTGGGCGGCTGCCCCGGGTATGCGAACGGCGGTGGATAGCCGGCCGGGGGCCAACCGGCCTGCGCGGGGTTTCCCCCGGCGGGCCAGCCGGGCTGGGTGGGGCCGGGCTGGGTGGGAGGCCACCCCGCCGGGACGTACCCCGACCGGGGCTGCCCGCCGGGGAGAGATCCGCCCGCCGCCGACGCCTCCGCGGTGGCGGCGGGCGGGAGACCCGCGTCGCTCGCCGCCGACGGGTCCCACGGCATCGGCGCCGCCCACGGCTTCGGTGGGGCGAGCGGGCCGAGGGGTGCCCACGGTGCGGCGCCCGGTGTCGAGGGCACCGGGGCCGGGGGGAGGCCCGGGACGGAGGAGGGTGCCTGGTCCGGCGCGGGCGTCGGAGGGCCGGCGGGGTCGGTGCCGGGGGACTGGCTCGGCTCGGGGGTCGACGACGCCTCGGACATCGGAGGGCTCCGGGGAAGGGACGCGGACGTTGCCGCGGAGGGAGCGGGTATGCCGGGGACCGTTACCGAGACCGGCTCCCCGCGAGGAGGCCCTCAATGTACGCGTCCGGTCCGCCCGGCGGGCCCCTGCTGGTGGGTGCCGTCCGGCCGGAACAGAGGGCCCAGGGGCAGGGAGGTTCGTCCCCGAGACCGCCACGCCTCGCCCGTTCGCTCAAATTCAGTGCTTGTTTACCCGGCTTCTGCGCACGTGCGATGAGCGAAGCTGGGTTAGGCTGCGGACCATGTGTGGAATCGTGGGTTACGCCGGCGCGCGCCCGGCGCTCGGCATCGTGCTCGACGGCTTGCGCCGCCTGGAGTACCGCGGCTACGACTCGGCCGGCGTGGCCGTCGTGTGCGATGCCGAGCTGCTGACCGAGAAGAAGGCGGGCAAGCTGGCCAACCTGGAGAAGCTGCTGGCCGAGCGCGCCGCCGTCGACCCCGAGGGCTGCGCCGCCAGCCCGATCGGCATCGGCGACGGCACCACCGGCATCGGCCACACCCGCTGGGCCACCCACGGCGGCCCCACCGACCGCAACGCCCACCCGCACGTCGCCCCCGACGGCCGGGTCGCCGTGATCCACAACGGCATCATCGAGAACTTCGCCAAGCTCCGCACCGAGCTGGAGGACGCCGGCGTCCAGTTCAGCAGCGACACCGACACCGAGTGCGCCGCCCACCTGCTCTCCGCCGCGCTGGCCGAGTTGCGCGCCGCCGGCGAGCCGGACGGCCCGGGGCTGCTCGTCGCCGCGATGCGTGTGGTCTGCCAGCGCCTCGAAGGGGCGTTCACCCTGCTGGCCGTCGATGCCGCCGTGCCCGGCGCGGTGGTCGGCGCCCGGCGCAACTCCCCCCTGGTGGTGGGCCGGGGCGACGGGGAGAACTACCTCGCCAGCGACGTCGCCGCGTTCATCGAGCACACCCGCGACGCGATCGAGCTGGGCCAGGACCAGATCGTCCTGATCACCCCCGACTCCGTCGAGATCACCGACTTCGCCGGCCATCCGGCCACCGGCAAGGACTTCCATGTCGACTGGGACTCCTCGGCCGCGGAGAAGGGCGGCTACGACTGGTTCATGCTCAAGGAGATCGAGGAGCAGCCGCAGGCCGTCGCCGACACCCTGCTCGGCCGGCTCACCGCCAGCGGCGAGATCATGCTCGACGAGGTCCGCCTCAGCGACCAGGACCTGCGCGACGTGGACAAGATCTTCATCGTCGCCTGCGGGACCGCCTACCACTCCGGCCTGGTCGCCAAGTACGCCATCGAGCACTGGACCCGGATTCCCTGCGAGGTGGAGCTGGCCAGCGAGTTCCGCTATCGCGACCCGGTCCTCGACCGGTCCACGCTGATCGTGGTGATCTCGCAGTCCGGCGAGACCATGGACACGCTGATGGCGCTGCGGCACGCCAAGGAGCAGAAGGCCCGGGTGCTGGCCATCTGCAACACCAACGGCTCGACCATCCCACGCGAGTCCGACGCCGTCCTCTACACCCACGGCGGGCCGGAGATCGCCGTCGCCTCCACCAAGGCGTTCCTCACCCAGCTCGTGGCCTGCTACCTGATCGGGCTGCACCTGGCCCAGGTGCGCGGGATCAAGTTCGCCGACGAGGTGGCCGCCGTGGTGGACCAGCTCCACCAGATGCCCGCCAAGCTGCGTGAGCTGCTGGACCGGATCGAGCCGGTGCGCGAGCTGGCCCGGGAGATCCGCAACGAGCCCACGGTGCTCTTCATCGGTCGGCACGTCGGCTACCCCGTGGCCCTGGAGGGTGCGCTCAAGCTCAAGGAGCTGGCGTACATGCACGCCGAGGGGTTCGCCGCCGGAGAGCTCAAGCACGGCCCGATCGCCCTGATCGACCAGGGCACCCCGGTGATCTGCATCGTGCCGTCGCCGGTCGGCCGGGGCATGCTGCACGACAAGGTCGTCTCCAACATCCAGGAGGTCCGCGCCCGGGGCGCCCGGACGATCGTGATCGCCGAGGAGGGCGACGAGGCCGTGGTGCGCTACGCCGACCACCTGATCCGCGTGCCCCGCACGCCGACGCTGCTCGCCCCGCTGGTGACCACCGTGCCGTTGCAGGTGCTCGCGGCGGAGATCGCCGCCGCCCGGGGCCACGACGTCGACCAGCCCCGCAACCTGGCCAAGTCCGTCACCGTCGAGTAACCGCCCGCCGGGATCGGCCCCCTCCGCCCGCCGGAGGCAGGGGGCCGCTGCGGGTCCCGGGGCACACATCGTCGCTGTCACCGGCCCAGGACGACGCGGGCCATGCCGTCCAGGGCGGGATTGCCCTGGTCCCAGTAGCCGGTGTGGCCGTACCGGCCGCTGGGGAAGGTGCGGCCGCCGAAGCCCGGGTCGGCCGGGTCGTGCCCGAACCACAGCGCGTGGTCCTCCCGGGCGGTCAGCACCGCCGCCAGCGGGCTGAGCCCGCGCAGCACGCGGCGGGGCAGCTCGTCGGGGGCAGGTGCCAGCCGGATCGCGTCGTCCGGCGCGGTGCTCGCCCAGACCTCGCCCGAGGGCAGGCGCAGCCCGTCGGCCCGGTCCACGCCCACCCCGGGGGAGCCCACGAACACCAGCGCGTCGGCGGCGAGACCGTGATCCCGGGCGGCGGTGCCGACGACCAGTGAGCCGTAGCTGTGCCCGAGCACCGTCTGCCGGGCCGGCGGGCCGTCGTGGGTGGCCCGCAGGCCCTCCTGGAACCGGTGCAGCGCCGGGCCTGCGTCCCGCGCCTGGCCGGGCAGGACAGCCTCGTGCAGGAAGTCCGGCGCGTCGTAGTCCAGCCAGAGCACCGCCGCCGTCGCCCCCGTCGGGTCCAGCGCCGCGCACCGGGCCTGCACCCGGCCCGCCCGGCCCAGCTCCCCGGTGGCGTCGGCGAGGCCGGCGGTCATCCCCGGGACGTACGTCAGCACGCGGTCGGCCCGGTCGGGGTCGCCCAGCGCCACGATCGCCCGGCCCTCGCCGCCCGGGTCGAGCCCCAGCAGGTACGCGCGCGGCTGCCCGCCGCCGGCCAGCCGGGCGGTCAGCGCGTCCAGGCCGGCCAGGGTCGCCCCCACCCGCGCCAGCCCGGCAGTCTCCACCGGCCCGTGCGGCCACCGGGCCACCAGCCGCCGCCGCTCGGCCAGCAGCACCTCCCGCCACCGGCCGACCAGCAGCCGGTTCGCCTGGTCCCGCGCCGCCGCCGGCACCCCGTCGAGCCGGCCGACCAGCTCCGGCTCCCGGGCCACCAACCAGCGGCGCTGCGCCGGGGTGAGCCCGGCCCACCAGGCCCGGACGGTCGACGGGTCGGCGCCGGGCGTCGGCCGCCAGGGCGGGGGCGGGGCCACCCAGCCCGCCCGGGCCGCCGCGGCCAGCTCGTCGAGCCGGCCGGTAGCCTCCCGGTCGGCCGCGTCGGCCAGCGCGAGGGCGGTGGTCACGGCGGCGGCCACCCGCGCCACCGGCGGGCCCGGGGCACCCGGCCGGGCGCCCGAAGGGTCCACACTCACCCGCCCCCGCCGGTCGATGCTTACTCCACCGGCCTCGGCCAGGGCGGCCGCCTCGGCCAGCCCGGCCCTGGCCCGGCGCAGCCGCCCGGCCAGCTCGGCGAGCACCTGGTCGGTCTCGATCAGCGCCGGCGCGAGGGCGGCCAGGTCGGCCCGGAAGGCGGCGATCCGCCCGCCGGCAGCCCCGGCGGCGGCGCCCGTCCACCCGGCGCGCAGCGCCCCGGCAGCCCCGGCCAGCTCGGCCGACCGCCGGTCGACCAGCCCGGTCAGCCCCCGCCAGGCGGTCCCGGCCGCCGCCCAGCCGACCGGGTCGGCCGCCCACAGCCGGGCGTAGCCCTCGCCCCCGGCGGGGGCACCCACCGCCCCGCCCACCGCCCCGCCCACCGCGCCGGCGTGCCCCGCCGACGCGTTCACCGACGCGCTCACCGGGGCAGGACCGTCAGCCGGCGGGCCGCCCGCTCGTCGGCCGTCTCGTAGCCTTCGGCGGCGGTGGACAACGCCTGCCCGGCGGCGGCCACCCGCGCGCCGAGGCCGCCGCACCAGACATGCACCGCCGACTCCAGGGCGGCCAGGGCGGGCGCCGACCGCCACCCGGGCGCCCGCACCACCAGGCCGGGCACCCCGGCCAGCCCGTGCCCCAGCCGGTACGCGTCGGCGTCGAGCGCCCGGGCCACCTCCCGCAGCAGCTCGGGGCGGACGGTGAACGGCTCCTCGCGCATCGGTGCACTCCTCCGGCTCGGTGCCGTCGACGGGCGACGGGGACTCCTCGATCGCGAAAGGCGACGGGCGAGGCCGCCACCGCGACGGACGATGGCGACGACGTTAGGTGGCCCCGGTGCCGGCCGGCACGCCCTGTGGACAACGGGCTCTGGCCCGTACCCCCGGGTTGTCCACAGGTGTTGCCCACAGCCGGACCCATGGCTAATCTGCGGCGTCCTCCGCCAGTAGGGTGAGGCGGTGATCGTCGCTGTCGGTATCGACGTCGTCCTGGTCGAGCGGTTCGCCAAGGCGCTGGCGCGGACGCCGTTGCTCGCCGACCGGCTGTTCACCGAGGCCGAGCGATGCACCGCCGCCAGCGACCCGCGAACCCGGGACCGGCACGGGCGGTACGGACGGGACGGGGTGGCATGAAACCGGTGTGGCGGGTCGCGGACGTACGGGCGGCGGAGGCCGGGCTGATGGCCACCCTTCCCACCGGGACGCTGATGCAGCGGGCCGCAGCGGGGCTGGCCCGCCGCTGCGCGATGCTGCTCGCCGACCGGGGCGGGGTGTACGGCGCCCGGGTGCTGCTGCTGGTCGGCACCGGCGACAACGGCGGCGACGCCCTGTACGCCGGGCAGCGGCTGGCCCGCCGGGGTGCCGCCGTCTCTGCCCTGCTGCTCACCCCCGGGCGGGCGCACGCCGAAGGGCTGGCCGCGCTGCGCGTCGCCGGGGGCCGGCTGGTGGACCGCCCGCCTGCGCAGGTGGACCTGGTGCTGGACGGGATCGTCGGGATCGGCGGCACCGGCGGGCTGCGCGAGGCGGCCGACCGGCTCGCCGCCGAGCTGCCCGGGCTGCGCGGCCGGGACGGCGTGCGGGCCGCCGTGGTCGCCGTGGACGTGCCGAGCGGGGTCGCCGTCGACACCGGTCACGTGCCCGCGGCAGCCTCCGGCCGGCCGAACGCGGTCCGCGCCGACGTGACGGTGGCGTTCGGCGCGCTGAAGCCGGCGCTGGTGGTCGGCCCGGCCGTGGCGCTGGCCGGCCAGGTCGAGCTGGTCGACATCGGGCTGGGGCCCTGGCTGCGCGGCACCCCCGCGCTGCGGGTCACCGAATGGTCCGACGTCGAGCAGTGGTGGCCGGAGCTGGGCCCGACCTCGGAGAAGTACACCCGGGGGGTGGTCGGCCTGGCGACGGGCTCGGCGGCGTACCCGGGAGCGGCGGTGCTCTCCGTCGGCGGCGCGCTCGCCGGGCCGACCGGCCTGGTCCGGTACGCCGGGAGCGCCCGCGACGACGTGCTGCGCCAGCATCCCTCGGTGATCGCCAGCGGGCGGGTCGCCGACGCCGGCCGGGTGCAGGCGTGGGTCTGCGGTTCCGGCCTCGGCACCGGCGAGGAGGCGGCGGCCGAGCTGCGCGCGGTGCTCGCCGCCCCGGTGCCCGTGGTGCTCGACGCCGACGCGTTGACCCTGCTGGTCGACGGGTCGATGGCGGACCGGCTGCGCAAGCGGGACGCCCCGATCGTGGTCACCCCGCACGACCGGGAGTTCCGCCGGCTCTGCGGCGAGGAGCCCGGGGCGGACCGGGCCGCAGCAGCGCTGCGGCTGGCCGCCTGGATGAACGCGGTGGTGCTGCTCAAGGGGGACCGCACGATCGTCGCTACCCCCGACGGCCGGGCGTACGTCAACCCGACCGGCACTTCCGCGCTGGCCACCGGGGGCACAGGCGACGTGCTCGCTGGGCTGCTCGGTTCACTGCTGGCCGCCGGGTTGGCCCCGGAGCGGGCGGCCGCCGCGGCGGCGTACCTGCACGGGCTGGCCGGCCGGGAGGCGGCCCGCGGCGGGCCGGTGACCGCGCCCGACGTGGCCGCCGCCCTCCGCCCGGTCGTCGCCCGGCTGCCCTGACCTCGGGCCCGCCGCGCCGTTCGTGGCGGCTCCGGCCCGGGTTGATCATGTCAGTAAGTAGGGTGGGGGCATGTGGCAGTCCGAGGTGCGGGTTGATCTTGACGCGATCCGGGAGAATGTGACCCGGCTGCGGGCCGGGACCAGTGGCGAGCTGATGGCGGTGGTCAAGGCCGATGGGTACGGCCACGGCATGCTCCCCTCGGCCCGCGCGGCGCTCGACGCGGGGGCCGACTGGCTCGGCGTCTGCACCCTGGACGAGGCGCTGACCCTGCGCCGGGCCGGGGTGACCGCGCCCGTGCTGGCCTGGCTGCTCGCCCCGGGCCTGCCGCTGCACGAGGGCGTCGCCGTCGGGGTGGACCTGGCCGCCGCGAGCCTGCCCCAGCTCGACGAGATGATCGAGGCGAGCCGGCGGGCGGGCCGCCCGGCCCGGCTGCACCTGAAGATCGACACCGGTCTGGCGCGCGGCGGCGCCACCGTTGCCGACTGGCCGGCGCTGCTGGAGGCCGCCGCGAAGGCCCAGGCCGACGGCCTGGTCGAGGTGGTCGGCGTGTGGAGCCACTTCGTGTACG
This sequence comes from Micromonospora sp. NBC_01412, assembly GCF_045040215.1. NCBI lineage: Bacteria > Bacillati > Actinomycetota > Actinomycetes > Micromonosporales > Micromonosporaceae > Micromonospora > Micromonospora sp. NBC_01412. Next base: position 2,201,153 of record NZ_CP109528.1, on the reverse strand, counting down.
CGGACCTGCCCGGCCACCCCACCACCGATCGTCAGCTCTCGGTCTTCCACGAAGGGCTGGACATGGTCGAGCGGGCCGGGCTGCGCCCGCGCTACCGGCACCTGGCCAACTCCGCCGCCACCCTGACCCGCCCCGACACCCACTTCGACCTGGTCCGGCCGGGGATCGCGATCTACGGGCTCTCCCCGGTGGCCGGCGAGCGGTTCGGGCTGCGCCCGGCGATGACCGCCCGGGCCCGGGTCATGCTCACCAAGCGGGTCCCGGCCGGCAGCGGCGTCTCGTACGGCCACACCTACCTCACCGAGGACGACGCCAACCTGGCCGTGGTGCCGCTCGGCTACGCCGACGGGGTGCCCCGGCACGCCTCGAACGCCGGCCCGGTGCAGCTCGCCGGCAAACGGCGGTCGGTCTCCGGCCGGGTCTGCATGGACCAGTTCGTGGTCGACTGCGGCGACGACCCGGTGGCCGCCGGCGACGTGGTGACCCTCTTCGGCCCCGGCGCCGACGGCGAGCCGACCGCCGACGACTGGGCCGACGCGGCCGGCACCATCAACTACGAGATCGTCACCCGGTTCGGCGGGGTCCGGGTGCCCCGCGTGTACGACGGCGAGCGGCCGTGATCGGGGTGGCGGCGTGAGCAGGTTCCGCATCCCCCGGCCGCGCACCGCCGCCGGCCGGGTCGCCGGCGTGCTCGGGGCCGCAGTCGGCGTCGCCGCCGCCGGGCTCGCGGCGGGCGTGGTGAGCGAACGCGCCCTGGTCCGCCGGCTCAAGACCGACCCCACTGACCCGTACGCCGACGAGGTCTTCGGCGCGCAGCCGTACGACGAGGCGTTCCGGCTGGAGCTGGCCGACGGCACCGACATCCACGTCGAGGTGGTCGAGCCGACCCGTCCCGTGGCCGGGCACCCGACGGTGGTGCTGGTGCACGGCTTCTGCCTGGACATGGGCACCTTCCACTTCCAGCGCAAGATGCTCACCGAGCGCGGCGACCACCGGATCGTCGCGTACGACCAGCCGGGCCACGGCCGGTCGGGGCGGCTGGAGACCGGCGAGTACGACCTCGCCGCGCTCGGCCGCACGCTGCGCCGGGTGATCGACCGGACCACCCCGGAGGGGCCACTGGTGCTGGTCGGCCACTCGATGGGCGGGATGACCATCATGGCGTTCGCCGAGCTGTACCCGGAGCTGTTCGGCGACCGGGTGGTCGGCACGGTGCTGATGGCCACCTCCGGCGGGCTGCTGGCCGAGACGAGGCTGGTGGCCCCTGCCCTGCTCGGGCGGGTCAGCTCGCCGGTGCTCTACGTGATGAACAACGCCACCCGGTACGGCGGCACGGCCATCGACAAGGCCCGCAAGTCGGCCTCGAACATCGCCTGGCTGCTCACCCGCCAGTACGGCTTCGGCACCCCGAAGCCGAGCCCGGCCCTGGTGTCGTACGTCGAGGAGATGAACTCGCGCACCTCCGCCGACACGGTCACCCGCTACCTACGTACCCTGGCCACCCACTCCCGGTTCCCGGCGCTGGCCGCGCTGGGCGGCACCCCGGTGCTGGTGGTGGTCGGCGACAAGGACATGATCACGCCCGTGACGCACTCGGAGGAGATCGTCCGGCGGCTGCCGCACGCCGAGTTTGTCAAGATCCACGACAGCGGGCACGTGGTGATGCTGGAGCACGCCGACGAGGTCGACGCCGCCCTGGAACACTTCCTGGCGGCACTGTGAGCGCCGCCGGTGGTGGCCGTGCCGCCGGGCGTGCTCGTGCCGTCTGGGGTGGCGCGGTGAGGGTCGTCGCGTCGTCTGGGGTGGCGCGGTGAGCGTCGTCGTCACGTTGTCGACGGTCGAGGACACCCACGCGTTCGGCCGGCGGCTCGCCGGGGTGCTGCGCGCCGGCGACCTGCTGCTGCTCACCGGCCCGCTCGGCGCCGGCAAGACCGCGCTGACCCAGGGCATCGGGGCGGGCCTCGGGGTACGGGGCAACATCACCTCGCCGACCTTCGTGATCGCCCGGGTGCACCGCCCCGACCCGGCGCGCGGTGGCGTGGTGGCGCTGGTGCACGCGGACGCGTACCGGCTCGGGGACGCCGCAGATCCGCGCGCGGAGATCGACGACCTCGACCTGGACGCCTCGGTCGACGACTCGGTCACCGTGGTCGAGTGGGGGGAGGGGTTGGTCGAGCAGCTCGTCGATGCCCACCTGCGGGTCCGCATCGACCGACGCGACGACGACACCCGGACCATCGAGCTTGACCCGGTCGGCGGCGACTGGCCCGCCCGGCTCACCACCCTTCCCTGACCCGCCCCGCCCCCGCCCGCCCCGCCCCCGCCCGCCCCGCCCCCGCCCGCCCCGCCCCCGCCCCCGCCCCCAAGATCGTGCAGTTTCCCGGAAAGAGTGGCTATCGTCCGTCGTGAGGCCACTCTTTCCGGGAAACTGCTCCCGCTGCCCGTCGACGGGCAGCGACGGGAGCCCGTACTCCCGTGCCGGGGTGTCGGACGGGGCTGGTAGGAAGGGGGCCGACCGACTGCGAAAGGTTGCCGATGCCCGACGACGCCCCCGCCCTCGACCTGCTCGCGCTGCTGCCCGACGAGTGGCGCGCCGTGCTCACCCCCCATCTCGACCAGGCCCGCACCGCTGCGCTGGCCGAGTTCGTCGCCGGGGAGTACGCCACCCAGACCGTGTTCCCGCCGGTCGAGGACCTGTTCTCCGCCTACCGGCTGTGCGGGCCGCAGGAGTGTCGGGTGCTGATCCTGGGGCAGGACCCGTACCACAAGGCCGGGCAGGCGCACGGGCTGAGCTTCAGCGTCCGTGAGGGGGTGTCGGTCCCACCGTCGCTGCGCAACGTCTTCAAGGAGTTGGGCGAGGACCTGGGCGTGGCGAAGCCGCGCGGCGGCAACCTCGACGGCTGGGCGGCGCAGGGCGTGCTGTTGCTGAACTCGGTGCTGACCGTTCGGCAGGCCACCCCCGGCTCGCACGCCAACAAGGGGTGGGAGGAGTTCACCGACGCCACCATCCGGGCGCTGGACGCCCTCGACCAGCGGGTGGTCTTCCTGCTCTGGGGCGGGTACGCCCGCAAGAAGGCCGCCCTGGTCACCAACCCGCAGCACGTGGTGCTGGAGGCCGGCCACCCCAGCCCGATGAACCCGCGCGGCTTCCTGGGCAGCCGCCCGTTCAGCGCGACCAACAAGGCCCTCGCCGACGCCGGCCTGCCGACCATCGACTGGGAGCGGTCCGCCAGCTGATCCGGCCCGCACCACGCTGAACCGAACCGTGCTGAATCGCGCCGGACCGTGCCGGATCGTTCGCCGTACGGTGCCGGACCGTGCCGGACCGTGCCGGACCGTTCGCCGTACGGTGCCGGATCGGTCGTCCATTGCGACGGCGACCGATCCGGCTACGCGTGGGCCAGATCCGTGCCGGTCCAGGTCTGTCCCGGTCCCGATCCGCCTCCGGATCGGCCCGATCCGCCCCCCAAACCGTCCCGGTCCGTCCCGGCGCCGGTTGTGTCGAGCCGTTCCTCCGGCGTCATCGCCGTCGGGTCCCGAACCGGTCTGCTGCCGAGCCGCCGTGGCCCTCGGCCGCTCAACTGGCCGCCTCCAACGAGGGCACGTGTGAAGTGAGGCGGCGATCACTGTCCGCTGTAGGCTTCCCGGGACCCGGTGACTCCGCGATCGGAGGCGTCCCATGGCGACGACGGCGACCATCAGCCCGCAGCAGTGGCAGAGGGCCAGGGAGGCGCTGGAGCAGGCCACCGCTCGGTTTGTCCGGCTGGTCGAGACGGTCGACCGGCCGGACACCATGGTGACCGCGCACTGGTCAGTGGCGGACACTGTCGCCCACCTGGTCTCGGTCGCCTGGTGGTACGCGACCAAACTCGCCCCCGACCATCCACCATTGCCGATCCCCGGCCTCGGCGCCCAGCTCCCGACCGTCACCGTGGACACCATCGCTGACGTCAACGACCTGATACTGCGGCACCTGACCGACCGGTCACCCCGGCCGCTGCTGGATCGGTTCCAGGCCGACGTGGACAAGATCCTCCGGATCACCGCCGATCGCCGCCCGGACGAGCTGCTCAGCTGGTTCGGTGATGCCCGCGCGCCCCTCGCCGGTCTTTTCGCCCATCTGGTCAACGAGCTGCTCGTGCACGGCTGGGACATCGCCCGCGCGACCGGCCGGCCGTGGAAGATGCCCGGCTCGGAGGCCGTGCTCTTCTTCGAGGTCTTCCTGGTCAACGTGCTCCGCGCCGGCTACGGACACCTGCTCGACAACGATGAGGCGCCCCGGGAACGTCCGATCACCGTCGAGTTCCGGTCCGCGTACTGCACCGACATCACCCTCGTCCTGCACCGGGGTGCGGTGACAGTCGCCGCCCCGGGCACCCCGCCGGACGTCCGGGTCCGGTTCGACCCGGCGGCGCTCAACCTGATGCTGTTCGGCCGGGTCAGCCGGGTCCGTACGGTGCTCGCCGGCAAGCTCGCCCTCCGGGGCCCCCGCCCCTGGCTCCTCTTCCCATTCCTCCGAGTCCTACGAGCCCCAAGCTAACCCCACCCCCCACCGCCCCCGCCCCACCGCCCCCCGTCGCGTCTCCTGCCGCGGTGATCAAGAGGTTTGCGTCAAATTCGCGCCCGGAGCTGACGCAAACCTCTTGATCACCGCGCCGAGGGGCGGCGCCGAGGGGCGGTGGGGGGTGGTGGGGGGTTGGTGGGGGGACGCGGCGGGGCGGTTAGGGTGGCGTTCGTGCTCGTACTGGTGCTGGACTCCTCGACCCCTGCGGTGACCGCAGCGCTGGTGGAGGTCACGGCCGACGGCGTGGCGGCGCGGGCGCAGCGCCGCACCGTCGACGCCCGCGCGCATGGCGAGCTGCTCGCGCCGCAGGTCGACGCGGTCCTCGCCGAGTTCGGCGCCCGCCCGGCCGACCTGGCCGCGATCGTGGTGGGGCTGGGCCCCGGCCCGTTCACCGGGCTGCGGGTGGGGCTGGTCACCGCCGCCACCATGGCCCAGGTGCTCGGCGTTCCCGCGTACGGCGTCTGTTCGCTCGATGGGATCGGCCACCCGGCGGCGGCCGGCGAGCCGGTCCTGGCGGCCAGCGACGCCCGCCGCCGGGAGGTCTACTGGGCGGTGTACGACGGCGCGGGCCAGCGGATCGCCGGCCCGGACGTGGACACCCCGGCGGTGGCCGCGCGGCGAGCCCGCGACCTCGGTGTCACCGCCGCAGTCGGTGACGGCGCGCACCGGTACGCCGAGGTGTTCGACCTGCCGCTGCGGGCCGAGCCCCGCTACCCGGATCCGACCGTGCTGGCCACGCTGGCGGCCGAGCGGATCCGCTCCGGTGCCCCCGGCGACCCGCTCACCCCGCTGTACCTGCGCCGCCCCGACGCCGTGGCGGCCACCGCCCGCAAACCGGCCCTGCCGTGAGCGCGAGGAGTGAGCTGGGTTCGCGAGCCCCGCAGGCGCGTGCCGAGGTGGCGCCGTGAGCGCGAGGAGTGAGCCGGGTTTGCGAGCCCCGCAGTCGCGTGCCGAGGTGGCGCCGTGAACCCCGCCGGGGTGCGGCTGGGACCGTTCCGCTGGTGGCACATCGACGAGGTGCTGCCGATCGAGGCGGACCTGTTCGGCGCCGAGCAGTGGTCGCCGGCGATGTTCTGGAACGAGCTGGCCAGCGGCCACTTCTACCTCGTCGCCACCGACGACGATGGCTCCCTGCTCGGCTACGCCGGGTTGGCCGTGGCGGCTCCGGACGAGGCGTGGGTGCAGAACATCGCCGTCCGCCGGGGAGCCCAGCGGCGCGGCGTGGGCCGGGCCCTGTTGGAGGCGCTGCTCGCCGAGGCCGCCCGCCGGAGCGCCCGCAGCACGCTGCTGGAGGTCGCGGCCGACAACGCCCCAGCCCAGCGGCTCTACGCGACGTACGGCTTCGAGCCGATCGGGGTGCGCCGCGGCTACTACCAACCGAGCAACACCGACGCGCTGGTCATGCGGCGCGAGCAGGACTGAGGAGACATGGCTGACGAACCGCTGATCCTCGGCATCGAGACCTCCTGCGACGAGACCGGGGTCGGCATCGTACGCGGGCACACCCTGCTCGCCGACGCGCTGGCCTCCAGCGTCGAGGAGCACGCCCGGTTCGGCGGCGTGGTGCCCGAGGTGGCCAGTCGGGCCCACCTGGAGGCCATCGTGCCGACCATGGACCGGGCACTCAGGGAGGCGGGGGTGACCATCGCCGATATCGACGCCATCGCGGTGACCTCCGGCCCGGGGCTGGCCGGCGCGCTGCTGGTCGGCGTCGCCGCCGCCAAGGGGTACGCGCTGGCGGCCGAGAAGCCGGTGTACGGAGTCAACCACCTCGCCGCGCACGTCGCCGTGGACACCCTCGAACACGGGCCGCTGCCCGAGCCGGCGATCGCCCTGCTGGTCTCCGGCGGGCACTCGTCCCTGCTGCTCGTCGACGACCTGGCCCGGGGGGTCACCCCGCTCGGGGCGACGATCGACGACGCCGCCGGGGAGGCGTTCGACAAGGTGGCCCGGCTGCTCGGCCTGCCGTTCCCCGGCGGGCCGTACATCGACCGGGAGGCCCGGGCCGGCGACGCCGCCGCCATCGGCTTCCCGCGCGGGCTCACCGCCGCGAAGGACCTCGCCAAGCACGAGTACGACTTCTCCTTCTCCGGCCTGAAGACGGCGGTGGCCCGCTGGGTCGAGGCCCGGCAGCGGGCCGGCGAGCCGGTGCCGGTGGCCGACGTGGCCGCGTCGTTCCAGGAGGCGGTCTGCGACGTGCTCACCACGAAGGCGCTGGCCGCCTGCCGGGCCCACGGGATCGATACGCTGGTGATCGGCGGGGGAGTGGCGGCGAACTCCCGGCTGCGGGTGCTCGCGGAGGACCGGGCTGCCAAGCTGGGCATCCGGGTGCGGGTGCCCCGGCCGAACCTGTGCACCGACAACGGGGCGATGGTGGCCGCGCTCGGCTCGCACCTGGTCGCCGCCGGGGTCGCGCCGAGCCGGCTCGACCTGCCGGCCGACTCGGCCCTGCCGCTGACCACGGTGAGCGTGTGACGGCTCGACGTGACGGCGAGGGGAGCGACGACGTGATCGTACGGATGTGGGAGGCGCGGGCGGAGGCCTACGGCTTCGCCGACCTGATCACCTGGGTCTGCGACACCGCGCTGCCCGAGTTCGAGCACGACCCGCTGCACCTGTCCAGCGAGGTGTTCAGCTCGACCGACCACCGGGTGGTGGTGATCTCGAAGTGGCGCAGCAGCCCTCGGCCGCTGCCCGACCCGCCCGCGACGCTGGTCGCCCGCCCGCCGCACTCGTGGGACTTCACCCAGGTCGACCGCTGACCCCGGTCAGCCCCCCGGTCAGCCCCCCGGTCAGGACAAGCCCGGAACGCAACCCCGCCGCCCTGGCCGGCCCACCCGCGCCTGGGCGAGCCTGAGCAGCGGTAATGCGGTGGCGCGATCGGTGTTCCACCGCCTAGCGTCGGCGGGTCATGCGCTTCGAACCGGCCGGCGATCCCGGCGTACCCGACGACCGCTCGGCGACCCGCTACCTGGTGTGGCTGGCCGGTCGGCAACCGCTGCTCTTCTTCGCCGCCATCGGCCTCGGCGTGGTCTGGATGGTCGCCCAGGCCCTGATGCCGGCCACCGTCGGCCGGGCCGTGGACGCCGGCCTCACCCACCGCGACCAGGGCGCCCTGCTCACCTGGGGGCTGGCCCTGCTCGGGCTCGGCGTGCTCCAGGCCGGCGCGGGCGTGCTGCGGCACCGGTGCGCGTTGCACAACTGGCTGGGCGGCGCGTACCGGACGGTGCAGGTCACCGTCGGCGCGGCGAACCGGCTGGGGGCCGCGCTGCCCCGCCGGGTCGCGGGGGGCGAGGTGGTCAGCATCGGTACGGCCGACATCGGCCAGATCGGCCACGCGATCGACATCACCGCCCGGGGCACCGGATCGCTGGTCGCCATCGCCATGGTGGCGGTGATCCTGCTCTCCGCGTCGGTGCCGCTCGGCCTCGTCGTGGTGCTCGGGGTGCCGCTGCTGATGGCCGTGGTGGGGCTGCTCATCCGGCCGCTGCACCGCCGGCAGCAGGCGTACCGGGATTCGGAGGGGGCGCTGACCGCCCGGGCCGGCGACATCGTCTCCGGGCTGCGGGTGGTGCGCGGCGTCGGCGGCGAGCAGGTGCTGTCGGCCCGGTACGGGGCCAGGTCCCAGGCGTTGCGCGCCGACGGGCTGCGGGTGGCCCGGGTGGAGTCGCTGCTGGAGGCGACCCAGATCCTGCTGCCCGGCGCGTTCCTGGTGCTGGTCACCTGGCTGGGCGCCCGGTTCGCGCTGCGCGGCGAGATCACCGCCGGCCAGCTCGTCGCCTTCTACGGCTACACCGCGTTCCTGGTCAGCCCGCTGCGTAACCTCACCGAGGCGGTGGACCGGCTGACCCGGGGGCACGTTGCGGCCCGCCGGGTGGTCCGGCTGCTCCGGCTCACCCCCGAGCTGGTCGACCCCGCCCGTCCGGCGACCCTGCCAGCCGGCCCCGGCGAGCTGGTGGACGCCGAGTCGGGGCTGGTCGTGCCGGCCGGCCGGCTCACCGCGCTGGCCGCCGCCGCACCGGAGGACGCCGCCGCGATCGCCGACCGGCTCGGCCGGTACGTCGACGCGGAGGTGACGCTGCACGGCGTACCGCTGCGGGAGGTGGCGCTGGCGGCGGTGCGCGAGCGGATCCTGGTGGCCGACAATGACGCGCACCTGTTCACCGGCCCGCTGCGGGCGGAGCTGGACCCGCACGACGTGGCCGACCCGGCGACGATCCTCGCGGCGCTGGACGCGGCGAGCGCGACCGACATCGTCGACGCCCTGCCCGACGGGCTGGACGGCCGGGTCGCCGAGCGGGGCCGGGAGTTCTCCGGCGGTCAGCAGCAGCGGCTGCGGCTGGCCCGGGCGCTGGTCGCCGACCCGGAGACGCTGGTGCTGGTCGAGCCGACGAGCGCGGTGGACGCGCACACCGAGGCGCGGATCGCCGCGCGGCTCGGTCCGGCCCGGCGGGGCCGGACCACCCTGGTCTGCACCACCAGCCCGCTGGTGCTGGGCGGCGTCGAGCATGTGGTCTTCGTGGAGGACGGCAAGGTGGTGGCCGAGGGGCCGCACGAGGAACTGCTGCGCACCGAGCCGCGTTACGCGGCCACGGTGAGCCGGGGGGAGAGCTGATGACCACCGCGCTGCCGGTCGCCGACGCCGGCCAGGTCCGCCGGTACGCCCGAGCCCTGGTCCGCCGACACCCCCGCGCCCTGGCCGTCGCGCTCGGCCTGCACACGCTGGCCGCGGCGGCCGGGCTGGTCGCGCCGCGGCTTCTCGGTGACCTGGTGGAGGGCATCTCCCAGGGCACCTCGACCGTCACGGTGGACCGGATCGCGCTGGCCATCGGCGGTTTCGTGGTGGCCCAGTCGGTGCTGGTGCGGTTCGCCCACCTGGCGTCGGCCCGGCTCGGCGAGGGGGTGCTCGCCGAGCTGCGCGAGGAGTTCGTCGACCGGCTGCTCGCCCTGCCGCTGTCCACGGTGGAGCGGGCCGGCACCGGCGACCTGCTCACCCGGGCGTCCCGGGACGTCTCCGCGCTGTCCAGGACGGTTCGGTTCGCGGTGCCGGAGACCCTGATCGCGCTGGTCACCGTCGTGTTCGTCGTCGTCGCGCTGTTGCTCACCGGGCCGCTGCTCGTGCTGCCGAGCCTGCTCTCGGTGCCGATCCTGTGGGCCGGCACCCGGTGGTACCTGCGCCGCGCCCCGGACGGCTACCTGCGGGAGAACGCCGCGTACTCCGACATCACCGACGGGATCAGCGAGACTGTCGAGGGGGCGCGGACCACGGAGGCGCTGCGCCAGCAGACCCGCCGCGGCGCCCGCACCGCCGCCGACATCCGCCGGTCGTACGCGGCCGAGCGGTACACCCTCGGGCTGCGCACCGTCTTCTTCCCGATCGCCGAGCTCGGGTACGTGGTGCCGGTGGTCGCCACCCTGGTCGTCGGCGGCTGGTTCTACCTGAAGGGCTGGGTCAGCCTCGGCCAGGTCACCGCGGCCACCCTCTACGCCCAGCAGCTCGTGGACCCGGTCAACCGGCTGCTCTCCTGGCTGGACGAGTTGCAGGTGGGCGGCGCCTCGATGGCCCGGCTGCTCGGGGTGGCCGCCGACGACGACGCGGGCCCGACTTCGGCCGTCGGGTCCCCGCAGCCATCGGCGGGCGGCGGCTCGGCGGCTCCCCGGCTCGCCGCCCGCGACGTCCGCTATGCCTACCGCGAGGGCCGGGACGTGCTGCACGGCGTGACCCTGGTGCCCGAGCCGGGGGAGAAGCTGGCCATGGTCGGGCCGTCCGGGGCGGGCAAGTCCACCCTGGGCCGGCTGCTGGCCGGGGTGCACGCCCCGCGCACCGGGTCGGTGACCGTGGACGGCCGGCCGCTGGACGGGCTGCCCCTGGCGGAGCTGCGCACCCATGTCGCGCTGGTCACCCAGGAGCACCATGTCTTCATCGGCACCCTGGCCGACAACGTGGCGATGGTCCGGCCCGACGCCGATCCGGCCCGGGTCCGGTCGGCGCTGGCGGCGGTGGACGCCCTGGACTGGGCGGACGCGCTGCCGCAGGGGCTCGACACGGTGGTCGGCGCGGGCGGGCACCCGCTCTCCCCGGCGCAGGCCCAGCAGCTCGCGCTGGCCCGGCTGGTGCTGGCCGACCCGCACACCCTGGTCCTGGACGAGGCGACCTCGCTGATCGACCCCCGGGCCGCCCGGCACCTGGAGCGCTCGCTGGCCGCCGTGCTGGCGGGCCGGACGGTGATCGCCATCGCGCACCGGCTCTTCTCCGCGCACGACGCCGACCGGGTGGCCGTGGTGGAGGACGGCCGGATCATCGAGCTTGGCTCGCACGACGAGCTGGTCGCGGCCGGCGGCTCCTACGCGGCCCTCTGGCGCTCCTGGCACGGCTGAGCCGGGGGGCCAGTGGCCGGGTCAGCGGGTGAGGGCCATCAGCAGGCCGAGCAGGACCAGGGTGGCGACGGCGACGGCGAAGACGACCAGCAGGTCCCGCCGGCCGTGCTCGGCGGCCGGCCCGGCGGGGGTCGGCTCGACCGGCAGGTCCCGGGTCACCGCGGCCAGGTCGTTGAGGGTACGGGCGGACCAGACCACCCCGACCCGCTCGGAGAACTCGTCCAGGCTGAGCCGGCCCGCCGAGGTGTGCCGTTGCAGCTCGGCGACCACCCGGTGCCGGTCGTCGTCGGAGGCGCGCAGCTCGACGTCCACGGAGGACAGGGTACGCAGCCGCCGCCGTCGGGTCCGCCCCGCCGAGAGGTGGCCGTCAGGCGGCGTCGAGCGGGTCGGCCAGCAACCGCTCGAAGGCCAGCTCGGCCGCGCCGATCAGGGCGGCGTCGTCGCCCAGCTTCGGCGTACGGAGCCGGACGTGTTCGAGGCAGGCCGACAGGCCGATCGAGTTGAGCCGGCTGCGTATCTGGGCCGCCGCCGCGAGGTACAGGTCCCGCATCGTCCCCCCGAAGATCACCATCTCGGGGTTGAAGATGTTGACCAGGTTGCCGACGCCGAAGCCGAGCCAGTCGCCGATCTGCCGGACCGCCGCCTGGGCCCGCGCGTCGCCGCGGTCGGCGGCGTCGAAGACCGCGAGCACCGCCTCCCTACCGTGGGCCTCCGGCCGTCCCGCGGCGCGCAGGAGGGCGTACTCGCCGATCTCGGATTCCCAGCAGCCGTGCGATCCGCACGCGCAGCGGACGCCGTCCCGGTTGACGACCATGTGGCCCACCTCGCCGCCGTAGCCGCCGTGCCCGGTCAGCCGGCGGCCGCCCGCGATGATGCCGGCGCCCACTCCCACGTCGCCGTACAGGTAGATGACGTTGTTGCAGCCGGCGGCGGCGCCGCGGGTGTACTCGGCGAAGGCGCAGACGTCGGCCACGTTGCCCACCGTGGGCGTCGTGCCGGTGCCGAGCTCGGCGGCCAGGGCGTCCGCGATCGGCTCGTCCACCCAGCCGGTGTGCGGTCCCAGGCGGACCATGCCGTCGTCGCGGCGGACCATGCCGCAGACCGCGATGCCCGCACCGATACAGATCGTTCCGGGCAGCACCTCCTGCTGCATCCTCTTGAGCTCCCCGGCCAGCATCGGCGCGGTCTCCGCAGCCATCAGGCCGCGCGGACGCTCCAGCGTGCGGCGGTCGAGCACGACGCCGCCGAGCCCGATCCGGGCGATCCGCAGCCGGTCCACCTCGATGCTGAACGCCCAGGCGTAGACCCGGGCCGACTCGGGCCGGACGACCAGCGACGGTCGTCCCGCCCGCCGGGTCTCCCTCGGCGTCTCCTCGCTGACCAGGCCCGCGTTGACGAGGTCGGTGGTGAGCGCGCCGATGGTGCTGCGGTTGAGCCCCAACGCGGTGGTGAGCGTGGCGCGCGACGTCGCCCCGTGGACGTGGACGTAGCGCAGCAGCGCACCGAGATTCTGCCGGCGAATCTCCTCCTGGCTCGGGCCCGCTCGCATCGGCTGTTCAGCGGTTCCCGGTGGCGACGGCACGGCGGCGGGAGAGCGCGTCGACGCCGGCGGCCAGCAGCAGCACCAGCCCGGTGAACAGGTACTTCACTCCGGAGCTCGCGTTCATCAGGCCCATGCCGTTGTCGATCACCGCGACCACCGCGCCGCCGAGCACCGCGTCCACCACGCGGCCCTTGCCGCCGAAGAGGCTGGTGCCGCCGATCACGGCCGCGCCGACGGCGTACAGCAGCACGTCGCTGCCGCCGGTGTTGGCGTCCACGGAGCTGAACCGGCTGGCGGCCACGACGCCGCCGACCGCCGCCATGGACGAGCAGACCACGAAGACCGAGATGCGGATGCGGTCGATGCTGATGCCGGCGCGGCGGGCGGCCTCCCGGTTGCCGCCGACCGCGTACACGTGCCGCCCGTAGGCGGTGCGGGACAGGACGAAGGTCAGCGCGACGAGCAGCACGGCGATCAATGGTACGACCACCGGCATCCCCCGGTTCGAGCTGATCAGGCTGTTGAGGCTGCGTTCGAGGTTGAGCACGTAAACGGTGCCGCCGACGCCGACGGCGAGCGTGCCGATACGGACCAGCACCACCGACAGGGGGTCCGTGACGAGCCCGCGGACGGAGCGGTTGCGGTACCGCAGCAGTTGCGAGGCGGCGTACCCGGTGACCGCCGTGGCGGCCAGCAGCCAGCCGACCAGCGGCGGAAGGTTGTTGTTCTCGATGGCGACGATGGGTTCGGCCTGGACCGGGACGCTCGTGCCGCCCTTGATCAGCATCAGCATGACGCCCTGGAAGGCGAGGAAGCCCGCCAGCGTGACCACGAAGGACGGGATGCCGACCTTCGTCACGAGGAAGCCGAGCGCCAGCCCGATCAGCGCGCCCGTGCCGAGGGCGGCGAGGGTGGCCACGTACCACGGGTAGCCCTGGATGGTCAGCAGGTTGGCCAGCACCGCCGCGCAGACCCCGCTGGCGAAGCCGGCGGACAGGTCGATCTCGCCCAGCAGCAGGACGAACACCAGGCCCATCGCGATCAGTACGACGGCCGCGCCCTGGGTGAACAGGTTGGCGAAGTTGCCGGCGGTGAGGAAGTTGGGCCGCAGGACCGAGAAGAACGCGCAGAGCACGACCAGGCCCAGGATGGCCGGCAGGGCACCCATGTCGCCCCCGCGCAGGCGGGCCAGGTAGCTCTGGACGTGGCCGCCGAGGGTGGGCTGCCCGACGGCGGCCACCGGTTCGGTGTGGACCGTCTTCGTCCGGGTGGTCATGTCGCAGCTCCCGCGGCTCTGGTGCTGGAGTAACCGTTGCTGGTCTCGGTGGCGGTGCCGAGCCTCCCACTACGCCCCGAGGTGATCAGCTCGACCACCTGGGCATGTGTGACGTCGGTCGTCCTGATCTGGGCGACCATCTGGCCGAGGTAGAGCGTCGCGATCCGGTCCGACACCGCGAAGACGTCGTTCATGTTGTGCGAGATGAGGACGACGGCCAGCCCGTTGTCGGCCAGCCGCCGGACCAGTTCGAGCACCTGGGCGGTCTGGGCCAGGCCGAGCGCCGCCGTCGGCTCGTCGAGGATGACCAGCCTGCTGTTCCAGAGCACCGCCTTGGTGATCGCCACCGTCTGGCGCTGGCCGCCGGAGAGGCTGGAGACGTGCTGCCGCAGCGAGCTGATCGTCTTCACCGATAGCGAGGCGAGGGTCCGGGCCGCCTCTTCCTCCATGGCTGGCTCGTCGAGCACCAGGCCCGAGCGCCGTTCCCGGCCGAGGAACATGTTCTGCACGATGTCGAGGTTGTCGCAGAGGGCGAGGTCCTGGTAGACGACCTCGATGCCCAGGGCGGCGGCGTCCCGGGGGCCGTTGATGGTCACCGGCCGGCCCTCGAAGAAGTACTCGCCGGCATCGGTGCCGTGGATGCCGCTGATGCACTTGACCAGCGTCGACTTTCCGGCGCCGTTGTCGCCGACGAGGGCGGTCACCTCGCCCGGATGGACCGAGAAGGCGACGTCGTGAAGGACCTGTACGGGGCCGAAGCTCTTGTCGACTCCGCGCAGTTCCAACAGGGGGGTCCCGGACACGGTGGTCTCCTTCGCGTAGGTGTCCGACTGTCGGATGCCCACCGGACGGGCCGTCCGACACGACGTAGGTGTCCGACGGCCGGGCACGAGGGTGTCACATCCGGCCCGGGCCGGGCTCGACCGGCTCAGCTCAAGCCGATCGACGCGCAGAGCGCGGCGTACTTCTCGGTGCAGACGGCGTCCCTGTCGATGAATCCGTCCGCGATGACGTTCTTCACCGTCTCCCTGGTTACCGGCTGGACCGCCAGCAGCACGGCAGGGACGTCCCGGTTGCCCGTGGTGTCCCGGAAGCTCTGGTCGGTCTTCCTCTTCTCGCCCCTGGCCAGCGCGATGGCCAGCGTGGCCGCGGCCTCGGCCTCCGCCTTGATCGGCTTGTACACGGTCATGCACTGGTCCCCGGCCAGGATGTGCTGCAGGGCCTGCGCGTCGGCGTCCTGGCCGGTGACCGGGACCCTGCCGTTGAGCTTGTTCTTCGTCAGCACGGCGATGACCGCGTTGGCCAGTCCGTCGTTGGCGGCGATCACGCCGTCGATCTTGCCACCGGTCTGGGTCAGCATCTGCTCGAAGATGGTGCCGCCGGTGGTGTTGTTCCACTCGGGCACCGACTGGTCCGGGCCCTTGACGTATTCCTGCGCGTCGTATCTCGGCTTGAGGACGGAGTCGTAGCCCTCCTTGAGCTGGGCCGCGTTGTTGTCGGTAGGCGCGCCGTTCAGCTCGACCACCACCGGCTTCCGCCCGCCCTTCTCGGCCAGGCACCTGACCAGGCCCTCGCCCTGGAGCCTGCCCACGGAGACGTTGTCGAAGCTGACGTAGTACTGCGCGGAGCCGCCCAGGGTGGGCCGGTCATAGTCGATCGTGGCGACACCCCGCTGGGTGGCCTTGTCCAGGACGGCCTTGCCGGTGCCCGAGTCGAGATTGGTGATCATCAGGGCGGTGACCCCGTTGGTGATCATCTGCTCGGCGATGGTGACGAAGCGTGCCTTGTCGTTATGGGCGTTCTGGATGTCGTACTCCACCCCGGCGTCCTCGAAGGCGGCCGCCAGGTACTTGCGGTCCGCGGCCTCCCAGCGGTTCGACGAGGCGCTGTCCGGCAGGATCACGCCGATTTTCGGCTTCGGCCGGCTGGCGGTGTCGTCGGATTCGCCGCCGCAGGCGGTGAGGTTTCCGGCGGTCAGCATGCCGACCGCGGCGATGGTGAGGATCCCTCTGCGCATGTGCACGGGTCCTTTCGAGGGGGACGGAACTCGAGGGTGCCTGGTGGTGACGTGCGCGCGACAGGGCCTGGTGGTGGTTGCTGACGGCGGCCTTTGTTGTCCCCGGCAACCTATTGTTTCGCGGATCTTTCGCACAAGGCCGCGGAGGTCAAGAGTTCATCACGGACGGTAACGATTCGGGAACGCGCTCGGCACGCTCCGTCATTGGGGCGGCCGGGGTGGGTCGCCGCCGTGGAAGGTGCACGAAAATTCATAAGTACCCATCGATGGAATATTGACCACGTGCAATTCGGTGCGTAAGACTGTTGCCACTTGCGGTGACTGTCCATGATGGACGCTGCTGCCGGTGCCGGCACGGGACGCCGGTCAGCGAACGGGGGTCACCACATGTCGATGAACTGCGCCCTGAACACGTTCCCGCCGTCATGACGACGGCCACCCTTGCCGTGGGCGTCGTCGCCTGCGCCACCGCCGCCGTCCACCTCTGCGCCGGGCTCGGCAAGCTCGTCGCCCCCGAGCACGCCCGCGAGGCGGTCGCGGGGCTGCTGCGGCTGGCCGACCCGGTGGCGCGACGGGTCGTCCGCCTGCTGGCCCTGGCGGAGACGTTCGTCGCGGTCGCCCTGCTCGTCCCGGCCCTGCGCCCGACCGGCGCCGGGCTCGCCGGCGTTCTCGGCCTGGCCTTCGCCGGGGCGGGTCTGCTCGGCCGGGCCCGGGGCCTGCGCGCGCCGTGCGGCTGCTTCGGTCGGCCGGAGAGCCGCCCGCTGGGGGCCGGCTCCGTGCTCAGCGGGCTCGCGCTCGTCGCCGCCGCGATCATCGTCCTGCGGTACGGGCCGGGCGGCATCCCGCGCCCCGACCTGCTGCCGGTCGGCACCGCCGGCCTCGCGGTGGCCATCGTCGTCTGGACCTGGCGGGACATGGTCCGCGACCTGATCCGCGCCCGGCCCACCCCGGCCGCCCACGACTGAGGAGTGCATCGATGGGTTACGTGTTCGGTTTCGCCCTCCTGGTCCTGGCCGGGGCCGTGGTGGTGCTCTTCGCGATGCTCGGCCAGCTCTCGACCCGGTCGGGCGGCGGGGCCGCCGCCGGGACCAGCGGGGTACGCCTGCTGGAGGAGGCCCGGATCGGCACCACTCCGTCCACCTGGCCGGCCGGCCTGTCCGGGGCCGGCGAGGGGCCGCTGCGGATCGTCCTCGTGTTGAGCACAGCCTGCTCCAGTTGCCGAAAGGTCGCCGACCAACTCGTCGGCGGGTCCGACGTGGCTGACGTCGCGGTGGTCGTCTCCACCGGCGACGCCGTCGTCGGCGCGGAGTTCGTGGCGGCCAACGGACTGGCCCGGCTTCCCCACCACGTCGACGAGGGCGGTGACTGGGTGCGGGGGGAGTTCGGCATCGCCATCAGCCCGGCGGCGCTCGTCTTCCGCGACGGGATGCTCATCTCCGCACTGGCGTTCACCGATTTCACCCTGTTGCGGGCCACCGTGTCCCCCACCCGGCAGCGGGTCTGAGCGACAGGCGCCCCGCCGCGCAACCGACCGTCCGCACGTCGAGAAGGAGCGTCGCCATGATCCTCTGGGTCGTTCTCGGCATAACAGGAGCCATGCTGCAGGCTCTCAGCCCTTGAGGCGTGTCCATGGCCGGGGTCGCCGGTCCCATGTTGCGTCGGAACCCGTTCGAGGGCGTCCGGTTCCTGGTCGGCCTCGCGGTCGGCGGGGTGATCGCCGGCGTGCTCCTCGCGATTCCGGTGTTTCTCGTGGGCATGCTGCTCCAGCAGGTGCTGCCCGAACCGCTGCGGCTGGCGCTGTTGGCTGCTGTCGCCGTCTGGCTCGGCGTCGCCGATCTCCGTGACCGTACGCCGCACATCTGGCGGCAGGTGCCCCAGCGGCTGGTCCGCACGCTCCCCGGCGGGACGCTCGGCGTGGTCTGGGGCATCGACCTGGGGCTGCTCTTCACCACGCAGAAGACCGTGTCCCTGATCTGGCTCGCGCTGGCGGCCGTCCTGCTGGTCGATCCGGCCTCGGCGCCGCTCCTCCTCCTCTGCGTCGTGCTCGTCGCGAGCCTGCTGGTCTCGCTCTGGAGCATGTCCAAGCACGCCGACCTACCGGAAAGGAGGAGCCGGAAATGGGTGGTAAGGGCGAGACGGGCCTCGGGCGTGACGATCCTGGCCGTGGCGCTGTCCCTGGTCGTGGCCGTGGTCCAGGCATGACGCCGCTGCTGGAGCCGGACCCGGCCAAGGGGCAGGTGGTGGTCACGCGGTTCACCTGCCACACCCTGCCCAAGGTCCTGCTCATCCTGCTGATGCACCTGCGGCTCAAGCGGCACGTCCGTCGGCAGGCCACCGGCTACCTCGGCATCAAGGTGCTGGTGGACTGGCGGCACCGGGTGGTGCTGAGCATCTCGCTGTGGCGGGACCTGGACAGCGTCTACTCGATGGGCGGGGTCTCGCGACACGTCGGGGCCTCCCGGGCGCCGGGCAGGTTCGGCATCACCACCACCTGCGGCGTCTTCTGCTACGCCGGCGGATGGACCCGGGTCATGTTCGGCGGAGCGGCCAAGGCCGAGTCGCCGCTGCACCCAGCCACCCCAGTCGTCGATCCGGCGACGCGACGGACCGCCGCCACGACGGGATGAAGGAAGGGCCGGAATGAGCTACCTGACCATGTTCGTGACCGTGCTGCTCGCGGGAGCGATCGTTCTTCTCTTCGCCCTGGCCGGCGAGCTGTACGCGCGGACCGGCGGCCTGGAAGGCTCGCCGGCCTCCCCGGCCGGCGGCACCGGGGTCCGGCCGCTCGAACAGGCCCGGTTCGGCGAGCGCCCGAGCGGCTGGCCCGGCCAGTTGGCCGGCTTCGGCAGCGGCGGCCCACGCGTGGTGCTGGTCCTCAGCACGCGATGCGTGAGCTGCGAGGACGTGGCCGCGCAGCTCGCCGGCCAGCCCGACCCCGACAACCTCGGCGTCATCGTGACGACGGCCCACCGAGACGAAGCAATGGAGTTCATCGACCGCCACGGAATCGACGGCCTGCCCCACCACATAGACGAAGGCGGCGACTGGGTCGCCACTCAATTCGGCGTCAAAATCAGCCCTTCCGCTCTGGTCATAAAAGAGGGGCGGCTGGTTTCCGCATTGTTGTTCAGCGATGTCGCGGCAGTCCGTGCCGCGGTACAGGCAGCTAAGGAGGCTGTATGAGCGACGACGAACGCGAGGCACCCCGGTCCCGCGGCGGCGGGTCCCGGCGGGGGTTCCTCGCCAAGCTGGGCGCGGTGGGCCTGGTCACCTCGGGCGCCGTCTTCGCCCGGTCAACCCCGGCGATGGCGGCCAACTACCAGTGCTGCAACCTGGTCTTCGTCCCGCCGAACGTCACTTTCAGCAACTGCAGCGCGGCCACGAACTACACCTGGTCGTGCACCACCTCCGGCGGCTTCCTCTGGTGCCAGTGCTGCGAGAAGAAGTCCGGCGGCACCACCGTGGGGTCGGCCGCCTCCTGCCAGTACGGCTGACGGGCCCCGGCCTCGCCCGTCGCGGCCGGGCCGTCGCACCCATCGGAAACCCCGTAAGGCGCTACCTCTGAGAGGAAAGGGGTCCTGCAGTGAAACTACCCATCGACCGCGGCCTCGTCGTCGTCAGCGACGAGGCCGACGGCACGCAGACCATCCACATCTGCGCGGACATCCGCAACGGTGAGCCCGTCGACGTCTTCGCCTCGCACAACAGGGCCGACCGGGTTCGCGTCCAGGAGGGCGTCACGTTGACCCGACGCGGTCAGCGCAGCTTCTCCACCCAGATCCTCGAGGTCTTCGACGAGGAGGGCGTGGTCAACATCCAGCGGGTCAGCACCCGCGGCTGACCAGGCGGCCGCCGGGTGGGCCGACACCGGCCACCCGGCGGTTCCCGTTTCCGCGTCGGGCCGTCCGCCCCGCTGCCGGTGGCACGGGCCGGCGGTTCCCCCGCCGGGCGCGGGCGGCCGACGCGACCGGTGCCGTCCCGGCGGCTGCCGTGGTGTCCGCCCGGCCTCGCCGTCGTGGGCGTCGCTCACCCGGCGGCGAGAGCGGCGGTCGTCGCGTCGGTGAGGGCGACCAGATCGGCCGGGGCCAGCTCAAGCTGGAGGCCGCGCCGGCCGGCCGAGACGTAGACGGTCTCGTGGGTGAGGGCGGAGGCGTCCAACACGGTGGGCAGGCGCTTACGCTGGCCGATCGGGCTGATCCCGCCGCGCACGTAGCCGGTGGCCCGCTCGGCGACCGCGCGGTCCGCCATCGTCGCCCGCTTGCCGCCGAGCGCGGCGGCAAGCGCCTTGAGGTCCAGCTCGCCGGTCACCGGCACCACCGCCACCGCGAGCGCGCCGTCGACCTCGGCGACCAGCGACTTGAACACCCGCTCCGGGGGCACGCCCAGGGCCGCCGCGACGAGCGCCCCGTAGTTCGGCGCGTCCGGCGAGACGTCGTACGGATGGGTGCTGTGCCGGATCTTCCGCCTGTTCAGCAGCGCCGTCGCCGGAGTGCCCTGTCCCGCCATGCCCGACAAGCTAACCCGGCGTCGCCCGGCGGGCCACCGAAAACTGCCGAACGGCGAGCCACGGAAACGGCTGACCGGCGGGTCGCCGAAATCGTCTGAGCGCCGCCGCATCCGGAATCGGCCGATTGGCGCGGCGGCATGCCCGGCTCGCACCCCGCCCGCCCGCCGCCGGGTGCGGCGGCGGGTCAGCCAACCGGTCGGCACAGCAGCACGGTGGGTGCGCCGGCGACCCGGGTCAGCACCAGGCTCGCCGCCTCCGAGCCGGCCAGCCGCAGGTCCCGCCGCAGCTTCTCCGGCTCCAGCGCCGAGCCGCGCTTGAGGATCTCGACCCGGCCCACCCGGCGCTCGCGCAGCAGGGCGCGCAGCCGCTTCAGCGAGAACGGCAGCACGTCGGTGACCTCCAGGCAGCGGGCGAACGGCGTCGCGCCCGGCGCGTCGGCGTACAGGTAGGCGATGCTCGGGTCGGCCAGCGTGGCGTCGATGGCGTCGGCCAGCTCCGCGACCAGGTGGGCGCGGACCACCGCCGGGTCGGGGTCGTGGACGTACCGGCGGACCGGGCCGACCGTGGCCTCGACCGTGCCGGAGCCGGTGAGCTGGTGGTGGACGACCGGAGCGGCGGCGGCGGGAGCGGTGGGCGACGGCTCCCGCAGCAGGGTGGCGGCGGTGGGGGACGGCTCCCGCAGCAGGGTGGCGCGGCGGGGGACCTCGGCGAGCCGGCCGCACCACAGGGCGGCCTCGACCAGGTCGCCGGCCACGCTCACCCACTCCGCCTCGGCGCCGGCCGGGATCAGCGCGTGGTCGAGGCCGGGGGCCACCTTGACCACGGTGTGCGGCACCCGCTCGGCCAGGCCGGTGACGAAGTCCCACGGCGGCGAGTACGCGTTCGGGTCGAAGATCCGGCGCCCGGTGCCGGCCCTGCGCCGCGCCGGGTCGCAGAAGACCGCGTCGACCCGGCCCACGTCGAACGCCGTGGCGTCGCCGCACTCCACGGTGAACGCGTCGGCCAGCCCGGCGGCCTCGGCGTTCGCGGCGGCCATCGCGGCGGTCACCGGGTCGGCCTCCACCCCGTACACCCGGATGCCGGCGCGGGCGGCGGCGAGCGCGTCGGCCCCGAGGCCGCAGCCCAGGTCGGCGAGGGTGCGCACCCCGGCCGCGCGCAGCCGGTCGGCCCGCCGGTCGGCGACCACCCGGCGGGTGGCCTGCTCCAGGCCGGGGCGGGTGAGGAACATGCCGGTGACCTCCGGCCCGAACTTGCCGACCGCCCGGCGGCGCAGCTCCGCCTGGGTCAGCGCCGCCGCCGCGAGCCCGGCCGGGATGCCGGCCGAGCGGAGCGCGCCCGCCGCGGCCAGCGGGTCGCCGCCGGCCCTCTCGGTCGCCGCGTCAAGCGCGGCCGACCCCTCGGGGGTACGCAGGGCGGCGAACTGGTCGAGATCCACCCGCCCATTGTCCCGGCTCCGGCCGGGCTGTTCGGCTGCGGGCCGTCAAGGGCCCGTCCGGCGGCCGGACGGTGGTGTCAGCGGGCGGGAGCGGCGGCGACGAAGGCCCGCCAGTTCGCCGGGGCGAAGGCGAGCGCCGGCCCGGCCGGGTCCTTGCTGTCCCGGACGGCGACCACGCCGGGCAGGTTGTCGGCGACCTCGACGCCGGCGCCGACGGTCAGCAGGTGCTCCAGTTACTCGCGCGTGGCGGCCCGGTCGCCGACCTGCCGGCGCAGCACCTGCTCCTCCAGCACCGCGACGAACTGGGGCTGCCGGCCGCCGGTCAGCACCGCCTGCCGGGCCAGCGACGGCGCTCACCTGCGACGACGAGTAGTTGATCAGCTTGCCCAGCTCCTCCTGGCTGAGCCCGCGCGCCTTGCGGGCCCGGCGCAGCTGTTCGCGCAGGAACGTCAACGTCGGTATCCGGGACACTCTTCTCCCCTTTTGCTCGGCGTCCGGCAGAGGCTCCGGACGGTAGGGGGTTGGTCACGGTGTGGCGAGGTGGTGTCGACGTGTCGCGGCTACGAGTGGCGGAACTGTGGCGACACGACGGGCGACGTGCTGGCACTCTCCTTGACGGAGTGCTAGCCACGGCCTAACCTGCGATTAGCACTCTCCCATCGAGGGTGCCAGCTTCCGGGCCCGTGCCCGGGCGCTGAACGCCAGGCGGACCGGCACCCGCGACGACGGCCCCGCCCGGTGGCATGTGGCAGATTGACGCTGGTCGGCCCCGTCGGCCAGCAACGAAACCAATACCCCAGGAGGGTATGCCCGTGACTACCGCGACCAAGGTTGCGATCAAGCCGCTCGAGGACCGGATCCTGGTCCAGGCGAACGAGGCTGAGACCACCACGGCGTCGGGCATCGTGATCCCCGACACCGCCAAGGAGAAGCCGCAGGAGGGCACTGTCCTCGCTGTCGGCCCGGGCCGGATCGACGACAAGGGCAACCGGATCCCGGTTGACGTCGCCGTCGGCGACACCGTCCTCTACTCGAAGTACGGCGGCACCGAGGTCAAGTACGCCGGCGAGGAGTACCTGGTGCTCTCCGCCCGCGACGTCCTCGCGGTCATCGAGAAGTAGACAAACCGATCAGTGTCACTGCCCCGGTCCGGTTCGCCGGGCCGGGGCAGTGACGCTTCGAAGGGACATTAATGGCGAAGATCCTTAGCTTCTCGGATGACGCCCGGCACCTGCTGGAGCACGGTGTCAACGCCCTCGCGGACGCGGTCAAGGTCACTCTCGGCCCGCGCGGGCGCAACGTCGTCCTGGACAAGAAGTTCGGTGCGCCCACGATCACCAACGATGGCGTGACCATCGCCAAGGAGATCGAGCTCACCAACCCGTACGAGAACCTCGGCGCGCAGCTGGTCAAGGAGGTGGCGACCAAGACCAACGACGTCGCCGGCGACGGGACCACCACCGCGACCGTGCTGGCCCAGGCGATGGTCCGCGAGGGCCTGCGCAACGTGACCGCCGGCACCAACCCGGCCGGCATCAAGCGTGGCATCGACGCGGCCGCCAACAAGATCTCCGAGGCCCTGCTCGAACGGGCCGTCGAGGTCGCCAGCAAGGAGTCGATCGCGCACGTGGCGACGATCTCCGCGCAGGACGCCACGATCGGTGAGCTGATCGCCGAGGCGATGGAGCGGGTCGGCCGCGACGGCGTCATCACCGTCGAGGAGGGTTCCACCCTCGCCACCGAGCTAGACGTGACCGAGGGTCTCCAGTTCGACAAGGGCTTCATCTCGCCGAACTTCGTCACTGACCTGGAGGAGCAGGAGGCGGTCCTGGAGGACCCGTACATCCTGATCACCACGCAGAAGATCTCGGCGATCGAGGAGCTGCTGCCGCTGCTGGAGAAGGTCCTCCAGAACAGCAAGCCGCTGCTGATCATCGCCGAGGACGTCGAGGGCCAGGCCCTGTCCACCCTGGTGGTCAACTCGATCCGCAAGACCCTCAAGGTCTGCGCGGTGAAGGCCCCCGGCTTCGGCGACCGCCGCAAGGCGATGCTCCAGGACATGGCGATCCTCACCGGCGCCGAGCTGGTCGCCCCGGAGCTGGGCTACAAGCTGGACCAGGTCGGCCTGGAGGTGCTCGGCACCGCCCGGCGCGTCGTGGTCGACAAGGAGAACACCACCGTCGTCGACGGTGGCGGGCAGTCCAGCGAGGTCGCCGACCGGGTCGCCCAGATCCGCAAGGAGATCGAGGCCTCGGACTCCGAGTGGGACCGGGAGAAGCTGGCGGAGCGGCTGGCGAAGCTCTCCGGCGGCATCGCGGTCATCAAGGTGGGCGCGGCGACCGAGGTCGAGATGAAGGAGCGCAAGCACCGCATCGAGGACGCCATCGCCGCGACCAAGGCCGCCGTCGAGGAGGGCACGGTGCCCGGTGGTGGCGCCGCCCTGGCGCAGATCCGTTCGGTGCTCGACGACGACCTCGGCCTGACCGGCGAGGAGAAGGTCGGCGTGTCGATCGTGCGCAAGTCGCTGGTCGAGCCGCTGCGCTGGATCGCGCAGAACGCCGGCCACGACGGCTACGTCGTGGTGCAGAAGGTCGCCGGCCAGGAGTGGGGCAACGGCCTCAACGCCGCCACTGGCGAGTACGTCGACCTGGTGAAGGCCGGCATCATCGACCCGGTGAAGGTGACCCGCAGCGCGGTCTCCAACGCCGCCTCGATCGCCGGCCTGCTCCTCACCACCGAGAGCCTGGTGGTGGAGAAGCCGGAGAAGGCCGAGCCGGCCGCCGGCGGGGGCCACGGCCACGGCCACGGCCACCAGCACGGCCCGGGCTTCTGACCGACGCCGTACGACACCGCTCAGGGCACGCCGTCACCCCGACGGCGTGCCCTGACGCCTTTCCCGCTCCCTGACGCCCTTCTCGCCTTCCCTGAGCTCTGGCCGGCGGGCGCGGGCCAGACACGCCCGGCGGCCGAACACCCCGGGGCGGGCGTGTCGGGAAGGCCCGTCACCCGATGGTGGGGCCGCTGACCCCACCCTCAACACTCCAAAACCCCCACCCCACCCACCCCACCCACCCCTCCCGCACAGCCCGTGCGCGGTGATCAAGAGGTTTGTGTCAGGTTCGGGGCCCCATCTGACACAAACCTCTTGATCACCGTCGCCTGGCGGCGGGCGCCGGGCGGCGGGCGGCGGGTCGAGGTGCGCGGCTTCCGGCGACGTCGGGCCTGGGCGGGACGTGACACGATGCCGCGCCCCCGGGCGGTCGGGGCGCGGCATCGGCGTGCGGTGGGCGCGGTCGTCAGGCGACGCTGCGCTGGGCCGGCATCGTGGACTTGTGTGGGCGGCCGAGGCGGGCCTCCAGGCGGGCCACGTCGACGCGGCTGTGCCGGCGGTCGGCGAGGTCCTCCCAGCCGACCGCGAGCAGCCGCAGCCGCTCCGCCTCGCTGAAGCCGCCC
This sequence comes from Micromonospora sp. NBC_01412, assembly GCF_045040215.1. NCBI lineage: Bacteria > Bacillati > Actinomycetota > Actinomycetes > Micromonosporales > Micromonosporaceae > Micromonospora > Micromonospora sp. NBC_01412. The sequence goes on along the minus strand of NZ_CP109528.1, from coordinate 2,175,980 downwards.
CAGACGCCGTACGGCTCACGGACGGACAGCGCGTGCGCGGCGCACTCGGCGCGCACGGGGCAGGCCCGGCAGACCGTTTTGGCGCCGGACTCGCGGCGCAGGCGGGAGGAGCCGCGCTCCCCGTCCGGGTGGAAGAACTGGGCGCTGTCGCGGCCCCGGCAGGCACCGAGCCGCTGCCAGTCCCAGAGGTCGACGATGGGTCCGGGCAGCCTGCGTACGTTCGACATCAGCACCCCTCCTCCCGCGGCACCGCGGAGACTCTCAGTTGACCGGATGTCCGGGCGGCGGCCGCGCTGGCGCACCGATTTCCGGCTCGGGCTTCCGGTACCCCGGCTCGCGCCGGCTCACACTTCTGTGATCGAAAACCTCGGACATTGCGCGGCATATGCCCCATCTGTCGGAAAAGTTCGGAGGATTGCTGGGAACACCCACCCCACCCCACCCCGCCGTGGTCTGCTTCGGGTCGGAGAGGAGACCACAGTGCGTACTGTTCTCGTGTGCGTTCGGACACCGCTCGCCGCACAGCAACTGAACTCCGCGGCGGCCCGGCTCGGACTGTCCGCCGCCGTCCGTACCGCCGTCTCCGATCCCGAGGTGATGTTGCGGCTGGCGGAGGGCCCGCCCGACGTGGTGCTCGCCGACACGGCGCTCACCCGGCCGGACAGCGCCGGCTTCGTGCGTCGGGTGCTGGCCCGCGCCCCGCAGGCCGCGGTGCTGCTGCTCGGGGCCGAGGAGTCCGACGCGGCCGCGGCCAGCATGGGCGCCGGGGCCCGAGGGCTGATCCAGGGCACCGACCACGACCTGACCAGCGCGGTGGCCAAGGCCCTGCTGCTGCTCTCCGCGCCGGGCCGGGCGAACCGGCACCGGGTGGCCGACCCGGCCCGGGACGCCGCTGCCGTCGGCGGCCAGAAGCGCCCCGCGCCGGCCGGCCGCGCCCCGAACAACCCCGGCTCGGCCTGGCCGGCGGCCCAGGAGGGGCCGGGCGGCGTGCCGTCGGTGGTGCCCGTGCAGCGGGGCGACGACGAGCCGGAGCCCGCCGGCGGCGAGACCGAGGAGCCGGCGAACCCCCGGCGGGCCGCCCCGGCCCGGGGCGCCCGGGGGGCGGTCGGCCTGACCGAGCGGGAGCTCCAGGTGCTGCTCGGGATGGCCGAGGGCAAGAGCAACGCCGAGATCGGCCGGGAGCTGTTCGTCTCGGAGGACACCGTCAAGACGCACGCCCGCCGGCTGTTCCGCAAGCTCGGCGCCCGCGACCGCGCGCACGCGGTGGCCGCCGGCTTCCGCGCCGGCCTGGTCGCCTGAGAGCGCCGCCGGGTTCCCGGCCCGATCGGGCCGGTCTCGCGGACCACGCCCGGTGCGAGCCGGCCCGGCCTGACGCCGCGCTGTCCGGACGGGCACCGCCAGCCGCTACCCGCACACCAGCAACGTGCAGGACCCGCAGGTCAGGTCAGTTGCCCGGCTCGGTGTCGTCCTCGGTGCCCTCGGTCAGGGTGTCGTGCACGCCGTCGGCGTAGCCGCGCGCGTAGTCCCAGGTGACGTAGTGGTCCGGGTCCGGGTCGTAGGCCGGCTCGTGCACCCGGGGCCGGCCGGAGCTGAGCAGGTGGCGCAGGTTGCCCCGGAGCAGGTCCCAGTCGAAGTAGTGCGGCTCCCGGCAGTCCTCGCACTCGATCACCAGCCCGCGCACCCCGACAGGCGCCAGCAGGGCCTGATAGATCTCCAGGTCGGCGAGGTCCTCAAGCACGTCCTGCCGCTCGACCTCGGTCAGCGGGTCGAGTGCGGCGTCGCCGTCCGGGTCGTGCAGCTCCGCCGCCGGATCGGCCGGGTCGCCGTTGAACGGGTCGATGGGCTCGTCGTGCACCCCCTCACCGTAGCCCCCGCGACCACGTGCCGCCCGCCCCCGTCCGCCCGGTCACCCCGCGTCGGGGCTGACGGGGGGGCGCCGTCACGCAGCGTCGACGACCAGGCCGGCTCCGGCGGGGTCGGCCCGGGCCGATGGGTACGATGGCACCGACGCGCCGTCACCCGGCGTGCGCCGGATGTCCGCGCGCGCCGCCTCGCTGAAGCCCGCCCGACCAGCTCAGGAGAGCAATCGTGGACAATTCGCCCAGCACTGATCTTCCGGCCGGCGCCGACCGCGGCGAGCTGGGCGGCCACCTGCCGGAGCTGCCCGCCGGCTCGGCCCGCGTGGTCCCGCTCGGCCTCACCTTCGACGACGTGCTGCTTCAGCCCGGCGAGTCGGACGTGGTGCCCAGCCGGGTCAACACCCGCACCCGGCTGACCCGCAACGTCGAGCTGGCCGTCCCGCTGCTGTCCAGCGCGATGGACACGGTCACCGAGGCGCGGATGGCGATCGCGATGGCCCGCCAGGGCGGCATCGGCGTGCTGCACCGCAACCTCTCCCTGGAGGACCAGGCGCTCCAGGTCGACCTGGTCAAGCGCTCCGAGTCCGGCATGATCACCAACCCGGTGACGGCCAGCCCGCAGGACACCCTGCGCGACGTGGACGCGCTCTGCGGCCGGTACCGGATCTCCGGGGTGCCCGTGGTCGACGGCGACGGCCAGCTCGTCGGCATCGTCACCAACCGGGACATGCGCTTCGTCACCGAGCCGGCCACCCCGGTCCACGAGATCATGACCCGGACGCCGCTGGTCACCGCGCCCGTCGGGGTGCGCAAGGACGAGGCGCTGGCGCTGCTGCGCCAGCACAAGGTCGAGAAGCTGCCGATCGTCGACGACTCGGGCCGGCTGCGCGGGCTGATCACCGTCAAGGACTTCACCAAGAGCGAGCAGTACCCGAACGCCACCAAGGACGACGCCGGCCGGCTCCGGGTGGCCGCCGCCGTCGGCGTGGGCGAGGACGCCTACAAGCGGGCCCGCGCCCTGGTCGACGCGGGCGTGGACGTGCTGATCGTGGACACCGCGCACGGTCACCAGCGGGCGGTGCTGGACATGGTGCGCCAGCTCAAGAAGGACGTCAGGATCGACATCGTCGGCGGCAACGTGGCCACGTACGCCGGGGCGAAGGCCCTGGTCGACGCCGGCGCCGACGGCGTGAAGGTCGGGGTGGGCCCGGGCGCGATCTGCACCACCCGGATCGTCGCCGGGGTCGGCGTCCCGCAGATCACCGCGATCATGGAGGCGTCCCGGGCGGCTCGCCCGGCCGGCGTCCCGGTGATCGGCGACGGTGGCATCCAGTACTCCGGGGACATCGCCAAGGCACTGGTGGCCGGCGCCGACACGGTGATGCTCGGCAGCCTGCTGGCCGGCTGCGAGGAGAGCCCTGGCGAGCTGATCTTCATCAACGGCAAGCAGTACAAGGCGTACCGGGGGATGGGCTCGCTCGGCGCGATGCAGTCCCGGGGCCAGGCCAAGTCCTACAGCAAGGACCGCTACTTCCAGCAGGACGTGCTCGCCGAGGACAAGCTGGTCCCGGAGGGCGTGGAGGGCCAGGTGCCCTACCGGGGCCTGCTCTCCGCCGTCGCCCACCAGCTCATCGGCGGGCTGCGCGCCGCGATGGGGTACGTCGGCGCGGAGAGCATCCCCGAGCTGCACCGGCGCGGCCAGCTCATCCGGATCACCGCGGCCGGGCTCAAGGAGAGCCACCCGCACGACATCCAGATGACCGCCGAGGCGCCGAACTACCACTCCCGCTGACCACCACCCCCCGAGACACCTGGAGCCCCCATGCGTGACGTGGTCGAGATCGGCCTGGGCAAGACCGCGCAGCGCGGTTACCACCTGGACGACATCGCCATCGTGCCGAGCCGCCGCACCCGGGACGTCGACGACGTCTCCACCGCCTGGCAGCTCGACGCGTACCAGTTCGGCATCCCGTGCGTGGGGCACCCCTCGGACGCGACGATGAGCCCGCAGTCGGCCGTGCGGCTCGGCCAGCTCGGCGGGCTCGGCGTGCTCAACGTCGAGGGCCTGTGGACCCGGTACGAGAACCCGACCAAGATCCTTGAGGAGCTGGCCGCGCTGGGCGAGGACGCCCGCGCCACCAAGCGGCTCCAGGAGGTGTACGCCGAGCCGATCCGCCCGGACCTGATCGCCGAGCGGGTCCGCGAGCTGCGGGCCGGCGGCGGCACCGTGGCGGTCCGGGTCTCCCCGCAGCACACCCTGGCGCTGGCCCCGGTGATCCTCGACGCGGGCGTGGACATCCTGGTCATCCAGGGCACCCTCGTGTCGGCCGAGCATGTCTCCACCACCGACGAGCCGCTGAACCTCAAGGAGTTCATCGCCGACCTCGACCTCCCGGTCATCGTCGGCGGCTGCACCGACTACAAGACCGCGCTGCACCTGATGCGTACCGGCGCGGCCGGGGTGATCGTCGGCATCGGCGGCGACGAGTGGTCGACCACCGAGTCGGTGCTCGGCATCCGGGTGCCGATGGCCACCGCGATCGCCGACGCCGCCGCGGCCCGGCGCGACTACCTGGACGAGACCGGCGGCCGGTACGTGCACCTGATCGCCGACGGGGACATCCAGACCTCCGGCGACATCGCCAAGGCGCTGGGCTGCGGCGCGGACGCGGTGATGCTCGGCGAGCCGCTGTCGCTGTGCGAGGAGGCCCCGGCCGGCGGCGCGTGGTGGCACTCGGCGGCCAGCCACCCGTCGCTGCCGCGCGGGGCGTTCGAGGTGGCCGGCGAGCCGCTCGGCTCGATGGAGCAGCTCCTGTCCGGCCCGGCCGACGAGCCGGACGGCCAGCTCAACCTGTTCGGCGGCCTACGCCGCGCGATGGCCAAGTGCGGCTACCGCGACCTCAAGGAATTCCAAAAGGTAGGCCTCGTCCTAGACCGCTAACCCACCCCCCACCCGCCCCCGCACCCGCCCGCATTTTCACGGAAAGAGTGGTCATTCCGGCCGGGATGGCCACTCTTTCCGTGAAAGAGGGCGGGGTGGTGGGGTGGGGTGTTGTTTGTTGGTTATGGGGCGGGGTGGGGGGTGGCTCGTTAGGGTTTCTGTGGAGTAGGGCGAGGTGAGGGATGCTCCGAGGAGGGCGGCTGTCGGTTTGGGGAGGGCCCTGGCCGGGGGTCCACACCGGGGGGTCGGGTCGGGGGCTGTTGGTCGGCTGCCTCGTCGTGGTCGCCCTCGCCGCCTGCACCGGGGCGCCGCCGGACCCCGACCGCCCCCGCCCCGGCCCGGTCGACGTCGGCGACCCGTACGTCCCGGGCCACGGCAACGGCGGCTACGACGTGGCCGCGTACCGGCTGCGGGTCCGCTACGACCCCGCCGACGACCGGCTCACCGGCCACGCCACGGTCACCGCCACGGCGACCGCCGCCCTGTCCCGGTTCAACCTGGACCTCGCCGGCCTGACCGTGTCCACGGTCCGCGTCGACGGGACGCCCGCCCGGCACGCCCGGGACGGGCGCGAGCTGGTGGTCACCCCGGCGCACGGCTTGGCGAGGGGCGCCCGGTTCGCCGTCGACGTGGAGTACGCCGGGGTGCCCGCGCCGGTCGAGAGCGAGCTGGGCGTCGGCGGCTTCCTGGCGACCCCGGACGGCGCGGTGGCCCTCGGCCAGCCTGACTCGGCGGCCACCTGGTTCCCGGTCAACGACCACCCGTCCGACAAGGCCACCTACGACGTCGAGGTGACCGTGCCGGACGGGGTCGCCGCGCTGAGCAACGGGGTGCCCGCGGGGCGTGGCAGCAGCGGCGGCTGGACCACCTGGCACTGGGCCGAGCGGGCGCCGATGGCCAGTTACCTGTGCACGTTGGTGATCGGCGACTACCGGGTGACCACGGGCACCCACGCCGGCAGGCCGATGGTCACCGCCGTCGCGGCGGGCCTGCCGGCGGACGGACCGGCCGCCGCCTCGATCGCCCGCACCGGGGAGATCGCCGACTTCCTGGCCGACCGCTTCGGGCCGTACCCGTTCGACTCGTACGGCGGGGTCGCGCTCGCCGACGGGCGGATCTCGTACGCGCTGGAGACCCAGTCCCGCCCGGTCTACGGGCCGGGGTTCTTCCGCGCCGGTGGCCCGAACACCGAGGTGGTCGCCCACGAGCTGGCCCACCAGTGGTTCGGCGACAGCGTCTCGCTGGACCGGTGGGGCGACATCTGGCTCAACGAGGGCTTCGCGACGTACGGGGAGTGGCTCTGGACGGAGCACGGCGGCGGCCGGACCGCGCAGCGCGCCTTCGAGCTGCGTCACGCCGCGACCGACTGGTCGCGGCCGTCGGTGGACCCGGGCCGGGCGGACATGTTCGGCACCGCCGTCTACCAGCGTGGCGCGCTCGTGGTGCACGCGCTGCGGCGCACCGTCGGCGACGAGGTGTTCTTCCGGATCCTGCGCACCTGGACCGCCGAGCGGCGCGGCGGCAACGCCACCACCGCGGACTTCGTCGCCCTCGCCGAGCGGGTCTCCGGCCGGCGGCTCGGCGCGTTCTTCGATGCCTGGCTCGTCGGCGGCACCGCTCCCGCCCTGCCCTGATCCCGCCCGGCTCTGATCCCACCCGGCGTGACCGCACCGTTGCCGGCGCTCGGTAGGCTGCCGCGGGCGGAGCGGCCGGCCAGGGTCGGGCGGTCCGGGGGACCTCCGCCGGGAGGGACGACGTGATGACGCTGAGCCTGCGGGGCCTGCGCCCCGGCACCGGGCTGCTGCTGGCCGTTGCGCTCGGGCTGGCCGCCTGCTCCTCGGCCGCCTGCTCCTCGACGCCGACCGAGCCGTCCGCGCCGGAGGCCGCCACGTCGCCGACCTCGGCCCGGCAGTTCAGGCCCGGCGCGGCCGGGGCGGGCGACGACTACTTCCCCCGGTACGGCAACGCCGGGTACGACGTGACCCGGTACACCGTTCGGGTGCGTTACGACCCGGCGAAGGACCGGCTGACCGGCACCACGGTCGTGCAGGCCACGGCCATCGCCGACCTGTCCTCGTTCAACCTGGACCTGGCCGGGCTGACCGTGCGGAAGGTGACCGTGGACGGCGTCCCCGCCCGGCACGCCCGCACCGGCGACGAACTGGTGGTGACCCCCGCCGCCGGGCTGACCTCCGGCAACGGCTTCACCGCCGAGATCGGCTACGACGGCGAGCCGAAGCTGCTGCGCAACGAGGCCCTCGGCGAGGGCGGGTTCCGGGCCACCTCCGACGGCGCGGTGGCCCTCGGCCAGCCCGAGTCGGCGAGCAACTGGTACCCGGTCAACGACCACCCCTCCGACAAGGCCGCGTACGACTTCGAGATCACCGTGCCGGAGGGGCTGACCGCGGTCAGCAACGGGGTGCCGCTGGGGAAGACCACCCGGGCCGGCTGGACCACCTGGAAGTGGGCCGAGCGCTCGCCCATGGCCAGCTACCTGAGCACCCTGGCGATCGGCGAGTTCCGGGTGACCCGCGCCGAGCACAAGGGCCGGCCGGTGTTCAGCGCGGTCACCACGAAGCTGCCGGAGGGCGCCGCGGACGCGTCGATCGCCCGCACCGTCGAGGTGGCCGACTACCTGGAGGGCGTCTTCGGGCCGTACCCGTTCGGCGCGTACGGCGGGGTGGTCGTCTCCGAGCCGGGCATCGGGTACGCGCTGGAGACGCAGAGCCGGCCGGTCTACTCGGCCAACTTCTTCCGCCAGGGCGAGAACACCGGGGTGGTCGCGCACGAGCTGGCCCACCAGTGGTTCGGCAACAGCGTGGCGCTGGCGAGGTGGCAGGACATCTGGCTCAACGAGGGGCTCGCCACGTACGCGGAGTGGCTGTGGGCGGAGCACCGCGGCGGGCGGACGGCGCGGCAGTCGTTCGACGCGGCGTACCTCGGCGCGTCTGGTCAGGTCTGGCGGATCCCGCCGGGGAAGCCGGGAGCGACGAACCTGTTCAGCGAGTCGGTGTACCAGCGCGGGGCGATGACCGTGCACGCGCTGCGCGCCGCCGTCGGCGACCGGGCGTTCTTCGAGCTGCTGAAGACCTGGGCGGCGGACAAGCGCGACAGCAACGCCACCACCGCGGAGTTCGTGGCCCTCGCCGAGCAGGTCTCCGGCAAGCAGCTCGACGCGCTCTTCGACGCGTGGCTCTACGGCACCGAGCGGCCGGCGAAGCCGGGGGCGACCCGCTGACCCGTCCCGTCCGCGCGGCGGCCCGGTGGACCGGCCGCCCCGGAGTCGGTCACTTCTTCACCACCAGCTCGGGGTGGGCGGCCAGGTACTGCTCGGCCCGGCCCTCGTCCAGCGCGGTGAGGAACTCCCGGCCGACCGGCTTGAGCTGCTCGCCGCGGTAGGCGCTGCCCTTGCCGACCCCCTCGCCGGGCAGGCCGACCAGGACGAGCCGGTCGGCGGGCAGCCCGCCGAGGGCGTACGCGAGGTCGACGATCCTCGGCCCGCCCGCGTAGATCAGGGTGTCGCCGAGCGCGCCGACCACCTGCTCGACCCGGTCCGGCTGCCGGGACAGGCCCTCGTTCTGGATCTTCGTCACCAGCGCCCGGACGAGCTGCTGCTGGTGGCGCTGCCGGGCGTAGTCCCCGCCGTCCAGGCCGTAGCGCTGCCGGGCGTAGTCCAGCGCCTGCCAGCCGTTCAGGTGCCGCTCACCCTTCTCGTACACCATCTGCGGGCCGACGTAGCCGCCGCCGCCCGGCGCGGGGTCGCGGTGCCGGCCGTTGGGCTGCCGGTGCAGCGAGACGGTGCGCTGGTCGATGTAGACGTCGATGCCGCCGACGGCGTTCACCAGCTTCTCGAAGCCCTGGAAGGTGACCACCGCCCCGGCGTCGAAGCGCAGCCCGGTGTACCCGCTGACGGTGCTGCGCAGCAGCTCGTACCCCTGGGCGGCGCTCGGCTCCTTCGGCTTGCCGGGCACCCGGCTGCCGTAGCTCATCGCGTGGGTGAGCTTGGTCTTCCCGCCCTTGTACCCGGCCTTCGGAAAGGCGGGGATGTCGACCAGCAGGTCGCGGGGGAGCGAGAAGACGTACGCCCGGTCCAGTTCCTTCGTCACGTGCGCCACCAGCACGGCGTCGCCATGCGGCTCCCAGCCGGGCACGCTGACCCGGGTGTCCACGCCGACCATGAGCAGGTTCAGCGGCCCGGTCACGTCTTGCCCCGGCGGCGGGGTGGGGCTCGGCGCGGCCTCCGACGGCGTGGGCGCGGCGGCGACCCGCCCCGCCCCGCGCTCGGGCTGCCGGTCGGCGACCAGCCGGACGGCCACCGTCGCGCCACCCGCCACCAGGACCAGTGCCGCGAGGACCGCCAGCCCCAGCCGCCATCGCCGGCGTCCGGTTCCCGCCTGTCCGGCCATGTCACACCCCCGTTCGTACAACGCTCCGACCGAGTCGCCGGGTTGCGGCCGCTGAGCGACGGATCGCCGGCGGCGGGGTGCATGATGCCGCGAAAACGGGCCCTGGCGCGATAGCTACCCGTCGGTAATGATGCCTCCATGCGGTACGACGTGCTCGTCATCGGGTCCGGCTTCGGCGGCAGCGTCACCGCGCTCCGGCTGGCCGAGAAGGGTTACTCGGTCGGCGTGCTGGAGGCCGGGCGGCGCTTCGCCGACGACGAGTTCCCGGAGACCTCGTGGCGGCTGCGCCGGTTCCTCTGGGCCCCGCGCCTCGGCTGCTACGGCCTGCAACGGATCACCCTGCTCCGGTCCGCCGGTCGTGGGGCCGGCGGCGGGGTGCTGGTGCTGTCCGGGGCCGGGGTGGGCGGCGGCTCGCTGGTCTACGCGAACACCCTCTACGAGCCGCTCGACGCGTTCTACGCCGACCCGCAGTGGCGGGACGTCACCGACTGGCGTGCCGAGCTGGCCCGCCACTACGACCAGGCGAAGCGGATGCTCGGGGTCACCACCTACCCGGTGCAGACCCGGGCGGACCGGGCGATGCGGGCGGTGGCCGACCGGATGGGCGTCGGCCACACCTACCACCCCACCCCCGTCGGGGTGCACATCGGCCGGCCGGGGGAGCGGGTCGCCGACCCGTACTTCGGCGGGGCCGGCCCGGAGCGCACCGGCTGCACGCACTGCGGGGCGTGCATGACCGGCTGCCGGCACGGGGCGAAGAACACCCTGGTCAAGAACTACCTGTGGCTGGCCGAACGGCTCGGCGCGCGGGTGCATCCGCTGACCACGGTCACCGCCGTCCGCCCGGCCGACGGCGGTGGCTACCGGGTGGAGACCGTCCGCACCGGGGCCTGGCTGCGCCGGCGCCGCCAGGTGTTCCACGCCGACCAGGTGGTCCTCGCCGCCGGGTCGCTCGGCACCCAGCGGCTGCTGCACGAGATGAAGGCCACCGGGGCGTTGCCCGCCCTGTCGCCGCGCCTCGGCGAGCTGACCCGGACGAACTCCGAGGCGATCCTCGGCGCGTCGGTGCCGCCCGCGCGGGCCCGCGCCGAGGGGCTGGACTTCACCGAGGGGGTGGCGATCACCAGCTCGTTCCACCCCGACCCGCAGACCCACATCGAGCCGGTCCGCTACGGGCGCGGCTCGAACGCGATGGGGCTGCTCCAGTCGCTGCTGGTCGACGGCGGCCCGCACCGGGTCCGTCGCTGGGTGGCCACCCTGCTGCGGCAGCCCGGGACCGCAGCCCGGATGCTCACCGTTCGCAACTGGTCGGAGCGGACCGTCATCGCGCTGGTCATGCAGTCCGCCGACAACTCACTGACCACCCGCTGGCGGCGGGGCCTGTTCGGCCGGCGGCTGGCCGCCGTCGCGGGACACGGCGAGCCCAGCCCGACCTGGATCCCGGCCGGCAACGCCGCCGCCCGGCTGCTCGCCGAGGAGATCGGCGGCACGCCCGGCGGGGCGCTCACCGAGCCGTTCAACATCCCGATGACCGCGCACATCCTCGGCGGGGCGGTGATCGGCGTCACCCCGGCCGACGGGGTGATCGACCCGTACCACCGGGTGCACGGCCATCCCGGGCTGCACGTGGTGGACGGCGCGGCCGTTTCGGCGAACCTCGGGGTGAACCCCTCGCTGACCATCACGGCCCAGGCGGAACGGGCGATGTCCCTCTGGCCCAACAAGGGCGAGGCCGACCCGCGCCCGCCGCTGGGGGAGCCGTACCTGCGTCTCGACCCGGTGCCGCCGGCCCACCCGGCCGTCCCGGCGGACGCCCCCGGCGCCCTGCGGGCGTGATCGGCGGGGCGCATTCCTGGAGGCGGTCCCCGCCGTCCGCCGCCCGGGCGTGGTACGCCACGCGGGAAAGGCCGGCCGCTGCGCGGGGCGGGTGTGACTGTCGGTAGGCTTCCTGCACATGAGCACGCCTCGTCCCGTCCTTGTGGTGGACTTCGGAGCCCAGTACGCCCAGCTCATCGCGCGCCGGGTGCGTGAGGCGCGGGTCTATTCCGAGATCGTGCCGCACTCGATGCCGGTGGCCGAGATGCTGGCGAAGAACCCGGCCGCGATCATCCTGTCCGGCGGCCCGGCCAGCGTCTACGCCCCCGACGCCCCGCAGATCGACGCCGGGATGTTCAACGCCGGAGTCCCGGTGTTCGGCATCTGCTACGGCTTCCAGGCGATGGCCCAGGCGCTCGGCGGCACCGTGGCGCGCACCGGCAACCGGGAGTACGGCGGCACCCCGCTGCGCCCCCGCCTCCTCGAACCCGGTGTGCTGCTCCGCGACCTGCCGGCCGACCTGCCGGTCTGGATGAGCCACGGCGACTGCGTCACTGAGGCCCCGGCCGGCTTCACGGTCACCGCCGAGTCGGCGGGCGCCCCGGTCGCCGCGTTCGAGGACCTCACCGGCCGCCGGGCCGGGGTGCAGTTCCACCCGGAGGTCGGGCACACCGCGCACGGCCAGGAGATGCTCACCCGGTTCCTGTACGACATCGCCGGCATCGAGCCCACCTGGACCCCCGCGAACATCATCGACGAGCAGGTCGCCCGGATCCGCGCGCAGGTGGGCGACAAGGAGGTCATCTGCGCCCTGTCCGGCGGGGTGGACTCGGCGGTCGCCGCGGCGTTGGTGCACAAGGCCGTCGGTGACCAGCTCACCTGCGTCTTCGTCGACCATGGCCTGTTGCGGGCCGGCGAGGCCGAGCAGGTGGAGAAGGACTACGTCGCCGCCACCGGCATCAGGCTCAAGGTGGTCGACGCGCAGGAGAGGTTCCTCGGCGCGCTGGCCGGGGTGACCGACCCGGAGCAGAAGCGGAAGATCATCGGCCGGGAGTTCATCCGGGTCTTCGAGGCCGCCGCCCGGGAGATCGCCTCGCACGGCGACGTCGAGTTCCTGGTCCAGGGCACCCTCTACCCGGACGTGGTGGAGTCCGGCGGCGGCACCGGCACCGCCAACATCAAGAGCCACCACAACGTCGGCGGCCTCCCGGAGGACCTGAAGTTCGCCCTGGTCGAGCCGCTGCGCACGCTGTTCAAGGACGAGGTCCGGGCGCTCGGCCTGGAGCTGGGCCTGCCCGAGGCGATGGTCTGGCGGCACCCGTTCCCGGGTCCCGGCCTGGCCATCCGGATCATCGGCGCGGTCGACCGGGAGCGGCTCGACCTGCTGCGCGAGGCCGACCTGATCGCCCGCGAGGAGCTGACCGCCGCCGGCCTGGACCGGGGCGTCTGGCAGTTCCCGGTGGTGCTGCTGGCCGACGTGCGCAGCGTCGGCGTGCAGGGTGACGGGCGCAGCTACGGGCATCCCGTGGTGCTGCGCCCGGTCTCCAGCGAGGACGCGATGACCGCCGACTGGTCCCGGCTGCCCTACGAGGTGGTCGCCAGGATCTCCACCCGGATCACCAACGAGGTGGCCGAGGTGAACCGGGTGGTCCTGGACGTCACCAGCAAGCCGCCGGGCACCATCGAGTGGGAGTGACGCCGGCTTAGCCGGCCGCCGGGGGCACCGGCCCGTCCGGTGCCCCGCCCGCCCCAGTCGAGGTCGTCGGGGCCGACGGCCAGGTCGGCTGCGGGCCGTACCCCGGGGCGGGCGACGTGCCGGGCGTCGCGGGGCCCGCCGGGTGCGGCCAGGCCGCGGCGTCGGCCGGCTCCTCCGGCATCAGGAACCACATGATCGGGTACGTCAGCGCGGCGAGCCCGGCGGTGAGCACGGTCGCGACGGCGAACGCCACCCGGACGAGGGTGGGGTCGACGGCGAAGTAGCGGCCGAGGCCGCTGGCCACCCCGGCCACCATCCGGTCGGTGACGGGGCGGCGGAGCTGCTTGTACGGGGCCTGGTGCGGCGGCGTCGAGGTCATGCCCCCACGGTCCGCGCCGGGCGGCGCGGCGACCTCGGTGACGGCCCGGATCGTTACCCTGACCGGCCCCTGATGATCCAGTCATCAGTCAGGAATCTGACTCTTTTCGATGCGGGTAACGCCGGCCGAGGAGAATCTCCCCCCGTGACCACCATGCTGGAGCCGCTCCGCAGGATCGCGGCATACGCAGTTTGTGCTGATTCAGTCGGCCGAGTGTTGCTGGTCCGCGCATCGGAGCGCTCCGGCACCCCCGGAACGTGGTCGCTCCCCGGCGGGGCGGTCGACCACGGGGAGGACCCGAACCACACCGTCGTCCGGGAGACCGCCGCCGAGACCGGGCTCTCGGTGGCCGTCGCCGGGCTGGACGACGTGCTCGCGGACATGCGGGCACTGTCCGAGCGGGGCATCACCATCCACACCGACCGGCTGATCTACCAGGTCTCGGTGCGGGGCGGCACGCTGGCCGACCGGGTCGACCGGCCCACCGACCTGGCCCGCTGGTTCACCCTCGCCGAGGCCCGCGAGCTGCCGCTGCGCGCGTTCACCGCGCGCGCCCTCGGCCTGCCCTCCTCCTCGGCCGACGTGGTGCCCGACGAGCCGCCGGAGTTCCCCTCCTTCTACGCGGTCCCGGGCCCGGACGGGCTGCACCGGGCCCAGCGCTTCGCCGCGTACGCGGTGGCGACCGACCCCGAGGGCCGGGTGCTGCTCACCCGGGTCTCCGACGGGTACCCGGGCGCCGGCTGCTGGCACCTGCCCGGCGGCGGCACCGACTACGGCGAGCAGCCGGGCGCGGCGCTGATCCGGGAACTGGTCGAGGAGACCGGCCAGCGGGGTCGCCTCGTCGAGCTGCTCGGCGTGGCCAGCCACCGTGACGCCGCCTCGCTCGGCCCCGAGGGCTACCCGATCGACTGGCACGGCGTGCGCGCCTTCTACCGGGTGATGGTCGACCAGCCCGCCCCGCCCACCGTGACCGACGTCGGCGGCTCCACCTGCGAGGCCCGCTGGTTCGCCCGCGAGGAGCTCGGCGCACTGCCCACCGATCGGCTCACCGAGGTCACGGCCGAGGCAGTCCAGGCCGCCCGGCTCACCTGACCGCCCCGTCCCCTCCCCCGGGCCGCCCCCGCGTGGGCCCGGTCGCTCGTCGGGTTGTCGCCGCGACACACCGTGGCGGCAGGCGATAGCTTCATGATCGGCCGGGTACGCGATCCGGGCGGACGGGGAGGGACGCATGGAGCAGCGACGGCGGGTCGGGGTGTACGGGATCTGTCGGGACCCGGACGGGCGGGTGCTGCTCGTGCGGGGGTCCGACCGGGCCGACTTCCCGGGGGTGTGGCAGCTTCCCGGGGGTGGCCTGGAGCACGGGGAACACCCCGAGGCCGGCGTGCTGCGGGAGTTCGCCGAGGAGTCCGGCCTCTCCGTCGAGGTGACCGGCCTGCTCGCCGCCGTTGCGGACGTCACACCGCTGCCCGGGGCGGGCGTCACACTGCATACCGACCGGATCGTCTTCGCCGTGCGTCCGGGCGGGGGTGCGCTCCGGGACGAGGCCGACGGCACCACCGACCTGGTGCGCTGGTCGAGCCCCGAGGAGGCGGCCGGGCTGCCGCTGATGCCGTTCACCGCCGAGGCGCTCGGCCTGCCGGTCACCCCGCTGCGGCGGGCCGCGCCCGGCACCGCGCCGCTCCCGCCGCCGGCGGCCGACCGGCACCAGCGCTTCGCGGCGTACGGCCTGGTCACCGACCCGGCCGGTCGGGTGCTGCTCACCATGATCGCGGACGGTTACCCGGGTGCCGGGTGGTGGCACCTGCCCGGCGGCGGCACCGACCACGGCGAGCAGCCGGCCGGCGGGCTGCTCCGCGAACTGGTCGAGGAGGCCGGTCAGCTCGGCCGGGTGGTGGAGCTGCTGATGGTGCACAACCTGCACAATCCCGCCGCGTTGGGGCCGGAGGGCCGGCCGCTGGACTGGCACGGGGTGCGGGTGGTCTACCGGGTGCTGGTCGACGAGCCGACCGAGGCGCGGGTCACCGAGCTGGCCGGGGGGTCGACGTCCGCCGCGGCCTGGTTCCCGCCCGACCGGCTCGAAGGGCTGCGCATGACCGAGGTGGCGGCCCTGGCAACCGGACATCGAGTCGCATAGCGCCCGCCCGGCGGGCCGCCATCGACCGGCTCCGGTAGTCTGTGTGGCGGGGTTGATGTAAGGAACGGGCGATGAAGCCCGAGACAGGAATAACGAGGCGGTTCGCGTGGTTTGACCGAGATGACAAGGGTCGCCGGCAGCTATCGCCAAGTCCTACTCCCCTGTGCAATGGTGTACTCCGCTTGAAGGCTGCCGGGCCAGCGGTCCGGCACGAGACAGCCGGACGCCCGCCCCCGTGGTGGCCAGCCGATCCGGTGATGGAGGAAACGTGCCGAGAGCCCCCTGGCGCCGGCGTCGTACGACTGACAGTCCGCGTCCCGCAGGGCGTCGCTGGGCGGGCCCGTTGCGCCGCAGCAGCACATTCGCCCGCCAGGTGCTGCTGGTCCGGGTGGGTCGCCGCGACGGCGCCGCCGCCGTCGGCGCCGACCTGGCCTCGCCCGAGCACCGCTACCTCGATCGGCAGCGCCGCCGGTACGGCCTCGACCGGTACGAGCGCGCCGAGGTCCAGGCGATCGTGCCGGTGAGCCCGGCCCTCGCCCCCAGCACCCCGGTCGACGACGCGGCGTCGATGTCGATCCCGCTGCTGCCGGGCGAGCGGACGACGGCCCGCCGGGCCAAGTTCGCGCTGGTCAACGCCTGCACCCTGGCCAGCCTGGTGCTCGGGATCAACGCCATCTTCGTGGCCATGCAGGGTGAGGTGCGCCTCGCTGCGCTCCTCCTCATCGCCTGCGTCGTGTTCGACGGGCTCGACGGCGCGCTCGCCCGCAAGCTCGGGGTGGCCAGCCCGTTCGGCGCCCAGATGGACTCGCTGGCCGACATGTGCTCGTTCGGCCTCGCCGCCCCGGTGGTGGTCTACGCCTCGCTGGTCGGTGAGGCCCCGCCCGCCGCCGCCGCGGTGGCCGCCGCGCTCGTCGTCGCCTGCGCGGCGATCCGGCTCGCCCGGTTCAACGTCTCGCCGAAGGACGGCCGCTTCTTCTGCGGCGTGCCGACCACGATGGCGGCGGCCGTGCTCGCCCTGACCGTCGCCATCGGGCTGCCGCTGCCCGGCCTGGTGCAGATCGCGGGGGTGGCGCTGCTGGCCTTCGCGATGGTCTCCAGCTTCCCCTACGCGAAGCTGGCCCGGCTGGTCAAGCTGCCGCCGTGGCTCTGGCTGGCCCCGGCGATCGGCGCGCTGGTCGACGTCCGGCTGACCTTCGCCCTGGTCGTGGTGGGCTACCTGGTCAGCGGCCCGCTGCTCTGGCTGCACCAGCGCCGCACCGCCTGACCGACGATCCACCCGAAAGGGGCGCCGCTGTCCGCGGCGCCCCTTTCGTCGTCAGCGCCAGCGGGCGATGACCGTGGACCCGCCGATGACCCTGTCGCCCGGCCCGACCAGCGGGTCGGCCGCGTCGGCCGGCAGGTAGACGTCGGTCCGCGAGCCGAACCGGATCAGGCCGAACCTTTCGCCCCTGGCCAGCAGCGACCCGATCGGTGCGCGCTGCACGATCCGCCGGGCGATCAGCCCGGTGCGCTGCGCGACGACCACCGTGCCGTGCTCGGTGTCCAGCACCGTGTACGCCGCCACGTTGTGCTCGGCGTCCGGCTTCATCGCGTTGACGAAGCCGCCGTCGGCGACGAAGTAGTCGACCACCTTGCCGGCCACCGGTGACCGGTTGACGTGCACGTCCAGCACCGAGAGGAAGACTGCGACCCGCAGCCACTCGCCGTCGCCGAAGCGCTCGTCGTGCAGCCGCTGCACCGAGAGCACCTTCCCGTCGGCGGCCGCCACGACGGCCGACGGGTCCTCGGGGACGTCCCGCTCCGGGTCCCGGAAGAACGCGGCAACCGGGGCGGCGGCCAGCGCCGGCAGCAGCCACAGCTTCGACTTCGGCCGGACGGCCCGGGTCAGCGCGGCGAGCCCGAGGACGATCCCGGCCGCAGCCACGCCGTTGGAGTCGATGTGCATGCTCCGGGTCAGCGGGACGCTGGACGGCCGGTGGGCCGGGGCGAGCCGGGCCGCGACGGCCACGACGGCCGGGGTGAGGCGGAGCCGGTGCACCCGTACCGGCGGGGAGTTGCGCAGCACCAGGTCCGTCCCGGCGCCGTGCAGCACGCCCTGCCGCTCCAGCTCGGCGGCGGCACCGGCGGTGCGCCCCGGGGCGGCGGGCACGGCGAGGCTGAGCACCGCGCCGTCGGCGAGGTACTTGGCCAGGCCGTCGATGGTCGTGCGGGCCTCCTCGGCGGTGCCGGTGAGCGGCTCGGCGGCGATCACCACCTCGGCGGCGTCGGCCTCGGCGAGGGAGTCCGCCACCCGAACCCGGTCGGCGACCCAGCGGCCCTGGGCCGTCACGTGCTCGCGCAGCGCGGCGGGCGTGGCCGTCGCGGACGGCACCACGGTGAGGGAGTCGCCAGGCAGCAGGGCGTCGATCGCCGCGGCCAGCACCGCGGACTCCGGGGCCGCGCCGACCAGCAGGGCGGCCTTCGGGTCGTTGCGCCGGGCGAGCTCGGTGACGAGGGTACGGGCGGCGCGCTCGCCGATGCGGACCGGACCGGGCCGGCCGGAGGTTCGCACGGCGGGGGACTGGGTCATGTCGGACTGGCTCCTGACGAGGTAGAGACGGAATCGCGGCGGGACCGCCACGGCGACCCGGTCGGGTCGGCCGCAGAACGGGCCGGCGACCTGCCGGAGCGGCTGCGGACGGGGCCGCGGCCAGTGCCGGCCGGCGGAGGCGAGCTCTCCACCGGCCAGCATATGCGCCCGGCGCGGGCGACCGCACCGCCGTGGTCAGCCGTCCGCCCCCTGCGGCCCGCGGCGCGGCGCGTCCGGGTCGGACGGGTCGGACGTCGGCCCCGCGACGGTCGGGTCGGCCGTCAACCGGGGCAGCGGCTCGGTGACCTGCTCGGTGGCCGGGCCGGGTGGTGGCCCGCCTGCGGGGTCGGCGTCCAGCGGGTCCGCCGGCGACCAGCGGGGCGTCCCGCCGCCGCTGACCGGCCAGTCCTCGACCGCACTTGGCCGTTCGTCGGTGACGGCCGCGGTGGACCACTCGTCGGCCGGGGCCGGCCCGGCCTCGGTGAGCGGCCGTTCGGGGCCTGGCCGGTCGCCGAAGCCGGCGTCCACGGCGTCCGCCGATGTCGGCCGTTCGGCGTCGCGCCGGTCACCGGAGCCCGCGTCCACGGTGTCCGCCGGTGCCGGCCGTTCGGCGTCGCGCCGGTCGCCCCGGCCAGAGCGCAGCGCGCCGATCAGGCCCAGCGCGCCGATCAGGATCAGCCCGCCGGCCAGGAACCAGCCGACCGGCGGGAGGTCCAGGCCGAGCAGCTGGGCGAGCAGCCACCACCCGGCCAGGGCGACAAAGACCAGGCCGAAGCCCAGCGACACGACATCGGTGCGGTGGGCCTTCACCGGGTCACCTCCAGGTTGCCGGCGTTGATGTGGACGTACAGGCGCAGCTTGCCGCCCCCGGCGCCGTCCGCGCCGAGGTCGGTGCTTTCCCGGATCCGGCCGTCCAGCCCTCCGGAGCGTTTTCCGAAGACCGTGGCGTCCCCGGCGTTGACCTCGGCGATCGTGGTGACGTCGACGTTCGCCGGCACCACCACGGTCGCCTTCCCGAATTGGATCGAGACGGTGACCTGGGTGTCCTGCTTGTCGAAGTCGATCCCGCGCAGGTCGAGCACGGCGTCGCCGAACCTGTTCTCGTACCGGTTGGCCAGGTCACGCCGGTCGGTGGGGGCCCAGGTGACGTCCCCGTCGATGCCCCGGACCCGGTCGTAGGACTCGGCCACGGTCGCGACGCCGAGCGCCGCCGCGGTGACCAGCCCGAGTGCGATCAGCCAGCGGGCCCGGCCGAACCAGGCGCCGACGAGCAGGCCGAGCCCGACCGTCGCCAGGGCCGCCGCGAAGTACGCCGCCGCCCCCACGTGGATCACGTCCAGCAGGTCGAGCACGGCGACCACCCCGAGCGCCAGGAAGACCAGCGAGAAGGTCACGGCGCCCAGCGGGGAGCGTTCCCGGGGCTGCTTCGGGGGCTTGACCGGGCGGGGCGGCGGGGGAGCCTGCTGCGGGCCCTTGGCGTACGGGCCGTGCGGGGCGAACGGCGGCCGGTAGCCGGCCGGCGGGTAGCCGGTCGTGGGCATGCCGACCGGGGGGAGGGAGCCAGCCGGCGTGCCCGCCGGCGGCCAGGCGGGGAGCCCGGCGGTCGGCCCCGCCGGGGCGGCCGTCCACGCGGCGGCGGGCTGCCCGGGCGCAGGCGTCCCGGACCACTGCCCTGCGAACGGCCCCCCGGACGGCTGGCCGGGAACCGGGGGCCCGACCGGCGGCAGCCCGGGGCCGGCGGGCGGGGTGAAGAGGCCGGGCGCGGGCCACGCGACCGGCGGCACCGGGCCCGGCGGGGTGGCGGCCGGTGCGCCGGGCACCGGGCCCTGGCCGGCCGGGGCGCCCCGGGCGAACGTTCCGCGCTCGCGGTTGAGCAGCAGCGCGCCGCCGACCAGGATGGCCGCGCCGAGCAGTACCGCCCGGAACGCGTCGGTGACGATGTACCCGAAGCTCACCGCCACCAGGATGCTCAGCACGATCACGGTGAGCGGGGACATGCTGGACCGGCCCCGGCCCAGCATGGACTCGACCGGGGAAGCGGTGTCGCCCTCGCCCGGGATGATCAGCCAGGCCGTGACGTACACCAGGATGCCGATGCCGCCGAAGAAGCCGAGCACGGCCAACAGCACCCGCCACAGCACGGGGTCGGTGTTGGTGGCCCGGCCGATCGCCACGCAGACGCCGGCCAGGTAGCGGCCCTCGCGGGGCCGGACCAGCCCGTACCGGGAGGTGAAGCCGGCACCCTCGGGCGGCGGGGGCGGGGTCGCGTACCCCCCGGGGGGTGGTGGTGGCGGGGCGCCCGGCCCGGGGCGGTGGGGCCCGGGGGTCTCCCCGGCCGGCGGCGACCAGGCCGGGCCGCCGCCGGCGGTCGGCGGCAGCCAGCCGCCCGGCGCGGACGCCCTCGGGTCGGCGGTGCCGGCAGTGCCCGGTCCCGCCGGGGTTCCGGTCGCGGCGACCCCCGGTGTCGCGGGTGAACCGGTCGCCCCCGGCTCCCCCGGTCCGGCGGGCGCCGGCGGCCCGAAGACGGTCGGTTCGGTCCAGCTGGCGGGCGTGGTGGGAGCCGGATCCGCCGGTGGCGGCCCTTCCGGCTGTGCCGCCCCGGGACGGGGTGGCGGGGCAGCTTCCTCGGTCATGCTTCGATCCTGCTGCCCCGACCGGCCGGGGGCCTCAGGACCCGACCCTGACCACACCCTGAGATCCGACCGGCCGAGATGTCGGGGGCGTCCCCGTGGCCCGTTGGGGTCCCCGCGTGTGACGATCGAGACCGGCACGCCGGTCCGGCGCCGCCCCGTCGCACCCTGAACAGGGAGTATCCGATCAGCACCGTGATCCAGCCGCCCCGGCTCTACCGGGCGCCCGAGCACCGGATGGCCGCCGGTGTCGCCGCAGGCATCGCCGACCATCTCGGCATCTCGGTGGTGCGGGTGCGGATCGCCTTCACGGTGCTGCTCGGCCTCAGCGGGCTCGGGGTGCTGCTCTACGCCGCCTTCTGGGCGGTCGTCCCGCTGCGGCCGGGGGACACCGCCGTCCCGCCCCGGCGGGACATCGGGCAGTTGCTGCCGTTCGTGGCGATCGGGCTCGGGGTGCTGCTGGTGCAGGTGATGCTCTTCGACTCGGTCGGCGCGGCGGGCACCGCCGGTTGGCTGGTCGCGATCATCGCCGTGGGCGCCGGGGTGATCTGGCACCAGGCCGCGCCGGAGCGCCGCCGGCAGTGGGGCGAGTCGATGCCGGTGCCCTGGCTGGGCGCGGTGGTGGAGGAGAGCGACCGGCGGGCCTTCGTGCTGCGGTTCATCGGCGGCGGGGTGCTGGTCGCGGTGGGCATCATCGGCGTCGTGGCGGTCTACTCGCCGGTGCAGAACTTCGACGCGGTGCTCAACGGCGTTATCTTCGCGCTGGTCGGGCTGGCCGGCGTGGGGGTGGTGGCGGCCCCGGTGCTCTGGCGGACGTACAACCAGCTCCGCTCGGAGCGCGAGGGGCGCATCCGTGAGCAGGAACGGGCAGAACTGGCCGCCATGGTGCACGACCAGGTGCTGCACACCCTCGCGCTGATCCAGCGCAACGCCGCCGACGTGACGGCCGTGCAGCGGCTGGCGCGCGGCCAGGAGCGTTCGCTGCGCAACTGGCTGTACAAGCCGACCGCCTCGCCCACGGAACGGTTCGCGGCGGCCCTGGAGCAGGCCGCGGCCGAGGTCGAGGACACCTTCGCGATCACCGTGGAGGCGGTGGTGGTGGGTGACCGGGACACCGACGAGCGGGTCGGTGCGCTGGTCGCGGCGGCCCGGGAGGCGCTGGTGAACGCGGCCCGGCACGCCGGGGTGCGGACCGTCTCGCTGTACGCGGAGGTGGAGCCGGACCAGGTGAGCGCCTTCGTTCGGGATCGGGGCAAGGGCTTCGACCCGGATACCGTGGGGGACCACCGGCACGGGGTCCGGGGGTCGATCATCGGACGGATGAGGCGGCACGGCGGCCGGGCGGAGATCCGCTCCGAGCCGGGCGAGGGAACCGAGGTCCGGTTGATCCTGCCGATCCCCCGCGACCAGTCCACGACGGAGAGGGACAAATGACCATGGCCGAGCACGAGCCGGTCGAGGGGACGCAGGGCCGCCCCGAGCGGCTGCGCGTCTTCCTCGTCGACGACCACGCCATGTTCCGCGCGGGGGTCCGCGCCGAGCTGGGCGCCCACGTCGAGGTGGTGGGCGAGGCCAGCACGGTGGCCGAGGCGGTCGCCCGGATCGCCGCCACCGGTCCCGACGTGGTGCTGCTGGACGTGCATATGCCCGACGGCGGCGGCCGGGCGGTGCTGGAGGCGATGCGCCGGACCCACCCGCAGGTGCGTTTCCTGGCGCTGAGCGTCTCCGACGCGGCGGAGGACGTGATCGGCCTCATCCGGGCCGGCGCCCGGGGCTACGTCACCAAGACCATCTCCCCGGACGAGCTGGCCGCGGCGGTGCGCCGGGTGGCCGACGGCGACGCCGTGTTCAGCCCTCGGCTGGCCGGGTTCGTGCTGGACGCCTTCGCCGCCCGGCCGGACGCCCCGGTGGCCGACCCGGAGCTGGACCAGCTCACCAACCGGGAGCGCGAGGTGCTCCGGCTGCTCGCCCGGGGGTACGCGTACAAGGAGATCGCCAAGGAGCTCTACATCTCGATCAAGACGGTCGAGACGCACGTGTCGAACGTGCTGCGCAAGCTCCAGATGTCCAACCGGTACGAGCTGTCCCGCTGGGCGGCGGACCGCCGCCTGGTCTGACGCCGGCCGCCGGTCCGGCCCGGTCACTCCGTCCGCAGGACGGTGAACGCCTCCGCCAGCCGGCCCGGCGGCAGCCCGGCGTTGTCCGCGACCGTGGTGAGCCGGTCCCGGACCCAGGTCTCCACGTCCAGGTGGGCGGTCTGCGAGTGGTGTGCGCGCATCGCGGCGACCTTGCGGTCGTACCGGTCGGTGACGTCGACCACGTGGTCCGGGCCGGGGCCGCCGGCGTACCAGACCTCGCGGACCACCCACGGCGGCAGCCCGCTGGCCAGCAGCTCGGGGTGTGCGAACCGGTTGCGCGCGTCCGGGTAGATCGCGCAGGTGGTGGCCTCGCCGACGGCCAGGTGGTCGGGGTGGCTCGGGCCGGCCAACTGCTCCCAGCGGCGCAGCGGGGAACTGGTCAGCACCCGGTCGGGTCGGAACCGGCGGATCGCCGCGGTGATGTCCCGGCGCAGCGCGGTCGTGGGGGCGAGGGCGCCGTCGACGTACCCGTCGAGGAACTCGACCCGGCGCACCCCGACGGCCGCGGCGGCGGCGCGCTGCTCCTCCTCGCGCAGCCGGGGCACCTCCGCGCGGGGCATGTCGTCGAACCCGCCGGCGTCACCCCGGGTGACAATGAGGTAGGCCACCTCCGTCCCCTCGTCCACCCAGCCGGCTATGGTGCCCGCACAGCCGAAGTCGACATCGTCCGGATGGGCAAATACGGCCAGCGCACGGTGGATGCTGACGAGCGCCGGGGCGGAGGCGGGGAAGCTCACAGCGTTGAGCCTACGCGGCGACCCGAGCGAGGGGGGCTGGCAGCGTTTTGCCTGGTCAGAGCGATGCTGTCGGGTCGAATCGTGATCTTTTCTCAAGTATCGGCAACGCTGCGACCAACTAACGGCTTGATAACGGCACCTTCACGTAACGGGCCGGTAGGTGTCACAGTTGCAGCACCTCACCCCCGGTGTAAGGCACCCATGCACGGTTCTGCGACCACGAAGCCGCTGAGCAGTCACGGTTCGTGGCCGTCCAGCCCTGCGCGGAGCCGAGCCCCGGTGCGGTGTGGTGGCCCGGCGATCGGTACATCAGGGGTGTCCCGATTTTTCTGCGGTAAACCGGTGGTCAATGGTTGCGGTTGCCGGCGGTGTCACCCCCATACGTGCGTGAAACTCACGACGGAACAGGCTAGAAAGAGGAGGCCCCTCGGAATGAGAGTCTCGAAGCGGGCGAGTGGCGCGATCGCGTTGGGCGCGGCTTTCGCGCTCGTCGCGACCGGCTGCTCCAGCAGCAGCGACGACGGCGGCGACGCCGGCAACAGCGCGGACGGTGCCATCACGATCGACGGCACCGAGCCGGAGAACCCGCTGGTCCCGGCGAACACCACCGAGACCGGTGGCGGCAAGATCATCGACTGGATGTGGACCGGCCTGGTCGAGTACCCCAACGACGGTGGCGCCCCGCGGAACGCCCTGGCCGAGTCGATCGAGACGGCCGACTCCAAGGTCTACAAGATCAAGATCAAGCAGGACACGAAGTTCCACGACGGCACCGCCGTCAAGGCCAAGAACTTCGTGGACGCCTGGAACTGGGGTGCCCACTCGCCGAACGGCGCGCAGAACTCCAGCTTCTTCGCGGACATCCAGGGCTTCGAGGACGTCAACACCGCCGACCCGGATGGCGCGGACGGCCCGCAGAAGGCCCCGGAGCCGAAGGCCAAGGAGATGTCCGGCCTGAAGGTCGTCGACGACTGGAACTTCGAGGTCACGCTCGCCGCGCCGACCGCCGTGTTCCCGACCAAGCTCGGCTACAGCACCTTCATGCCGCTGCCGGACGCGTTCTTCGCGGGCAAGGCGGAGGACTTCGGCAAGAAGCCGATCGGCAACGGCCCGGTCAAGTTCGTGTCCTGGGAGAACAACGTCTCCATCAAGCTGACTCGTTTCGACGACTACCAGCTGCGCGACAAGATGAAGATCAAGGACGTCAACCTCAAGATCTCCCAGGACGACAACGCCGTCTACAGCGACCTGGTCTCCAACAACATCGACTTCCAGCAGCAGGTTCCGGTCGCCGCCCTCGCGGGTGACAAGTGGAAGCAGGACCTGGGCGAGCGGGCTGTCTCGTCGGTTGCCCCGGTCACCGGCATCATCGCCTTCCCGATCTACGACAAGCGCTTCACCAACCCGAAGCTGCGTCGCGCCGTCTCCCTGTCGATCAACCGGCAGGAGATCACCGACAAGATCTTCTTCGGTAACCGCAAGCCGGCCGACAGCTGGGCCAACCCGCTGGCCCCCGGTGCGGCGCCGGGCAACTGCACCGCCTGCCAGTTCCAGGTCGACGAGGCCAAGAAGCTGCTCGCCGAGGCCGGTGGCTTCAGCGGCGAGATGGTCTTCTACTACAACGCGGACGCCAGCCACAAGGAGTGGATGGAGGCCGTCGCGCAGCAGGTCAAGACCAACCTCGGCATCAACGCCCGCGCCGAGGGCGTGCCGACCTTCGCGGTGTTCCGCCAGAACATCAACGCCCACAAGATGAAGGGCCCGTACCGCGCCGGCTGGCAGCAGGACTACCCGGACGTCGAGAACTGGGTCAACCCGCTCTACGTCACCGGTGGCTCCTCTAACGACGGCCTGTACAGCAACAAGCAGGTCGACGCCCTCGCCAAGGAGGCCGGTGCGGCTCCGAGCCTGGACGCCTCGCACGCCAAGTTCGCCGAGGCCGTCAAGCTGATCGACGCTGACGCCCCGTCGATCCCGGTCTACTTCTCGGGCCAGCAGTCCGGTCACTCGGAGAAGATCAAGAAGATGGAACTGACCAACGTCGGCGAACTCGACATCACCACGGTCGAGCTCTGATCCGTTCGGTCTGACCCCGGGTCGGGCTCACCTACCGGTGGGCCCGGCCCGGAGCCGTTCCGCGAGGGGTGTACAACATCCCTCGCCACGTTGACGCCATCCGTGTCGGCCCCCTCGCCCGACGCGCCCCCTGTCAGGAGGACCACCCCATGGGCCGTTATCTGTTGAGACGGCTACTGCAACTCGTCCCGGTCTTCATTGGTACGACTTTCCTGATCTACTGGCTCGTCTGGTCGGTGCCGGGCGACCCGTTCGCCGGCAAGTGCGGCGACCGCCGGTGTCCGGACACGTACATCAACTTCATGACCGAGAAGTACCAGCTCGACCAGTCGATCTGGGTGCAGTACGCCACCTACATGAAGAACCTGTTCCAGGGGGACTTCGGCGTCACGTACAACAACCGCGCCGTCGGCGACATCATCGCCACCGCGTACCCGAACACCCTGAAGCTCGCCGTGGTGGCCCTGGCGATCGAGGCGATCATCGGCCTGTCCGCCGGTGTCCTGACCGGCCTGCGGCGCAACGGCTTCCTCGACAACCTGGTCCTCGTCTCCACCCTCTTCCTGATCGCGCTGCCGGTGTTCGTCATCGGCTTCATCCTGCAGTGGCTGCTCGGCGTGAAGTGGGGCATCGTCGACCCGACCGTCTCCAGCGAGATGCGGTTTTCGGAGCTGCTCCTACCGGGCTTCGTCCTAGGCAGCGCGTCCATGGCGTACGTCGCCCGGGTGGCACGCACGAGCATCGCGGAGAACCGCCGTGCCGACTACGTCCGCACCGCCATCGCCAAGGGCCTGCCGATGCGCCGGGTCGTCGGCGTGCACCTGTTGCGCAACTCGCTGATCCCGGTTGTCACCCTCCTCGGCACCGACCTCGGCGCGCTGATGGGCGGCGCCATCGTCACGGAGGGCATCTTCGGCATCAACGGCATCGGCCGCGCCGTCCTCCGGGCGATCGTCACCAAGGAGAGCGCTACCGTTGTCTCCATCGTGGTGGTCCTCGTGCTGGTCTACCTCCTGATGAACCTGCTGGTGGACCTGCTCTACGCCGCCCTGGACCCGAGGATCCGCTATGAGTGAGCAGCGTGTCGAACGGATTTTGAACGCAGCGTGCCGTGACCACCGTCCCGGCACCCAGCGCAGCGAGGTGGCGGCATGAGTGACCCCAGCACCGCATCGATCGTTTCGACCCCGCCGGCGACCATGCCCACCGAGGCCGGGTCCGGCGCTCCCGTCGACGCCGGCCTGCCGGAGAACGCCCGCCGGGAGAAGCCCCGCGGCCTGCTCGGCGACGCCTGGAGCGACCTGCGCCGCAAGCCGCTGTTCTGGATCGCGGCGACGTTCATCCTGATCTTCATCCTGATGGCGGCCTTCCCGTCGCTGTTCACCTCCGGCGACGCGGTCAACGGCGCGCTGTCCCGCAGCCAGGTGAAGCCGTCGGGCGACGCCTGGTTCGGTTACGACATTCAGGGCCGGGACGTCTACGCCCGGGTCATCTACGGCGCCCGCGCCTCGATCATCGTGGCCCTGGTCTCCACCATCGGCACGCTGCTGATCGGCGGCACGATCGGCATGCTCGCCGGCTACCTCGGCGGCTGGGTGGACGCCCTGCTCTCCCGCTTCGGCGACATCTTCTTCGGCCTGCCCTTCGTGCTCGGCGCGATCGTCATCCTGACCACCTTCAACGGGGCGGGGTCGAGCAACAACGAGTGGTACATCATGGCCCTGGTCATCATGTCCCTGGTCGTGCTGAGCTGGCCGGTCGTGATGCGGCTGATGCGCTCCTCGGTGCTGGCCACCAAGGAGGCCGACTACATCATGGCGGCCCGGGCGCTGGGAGCCGGCACCGGCCGGATCATCATCAAGCACCTGCTGCCGAACTGCCTGGCCCCGCTGCTGGTCTACGGCACCATTCTGGTCGGGTCGTTCATCGGCGCGGAGGCGACGCTGTCCTTCCTGGGCATCGGCCTGAAGAGCCCGGTGGTCTCGTGGGGCATCATGATCAGCGAAGCGCAGAACTACATCCGGGTCTCGCCCTTCCTGCTCTTCTTCCCCTCCGCGTTCCTCGTCACCGCCGTCCTCAGCTTTGTGATGCTCGGTGAGGCGGTCCGCGAGGCCCTCGATCCGAAACTGCGCTAGGGGAGATTGAGTTGTCCGACATTCTCGTGACCGAGCAGTCCCAGCCGGGCGCCGACGGATCCGGCCGCCCCTCCGGCCGCCTCCTGGAGGTCGAGGACCTGCGGGTGGAGTTCCGCACCCGGGACGGCGTCGCCAAGGTCATCAACGGGGTCACCTACCACGTCGACGCGGGGGAGACCCTCGCCGTGCTCGGCGAGTCCGGCTCCGGCAAGAGCGTCACCGCCCAGGCCGTCATGGGCATCCTCGACACGCCGCCCGGGTTCGTCACCGGGGGCGAGGTGCGCTTCCACGGCAAGGACATGCTCACCATGTCCGCCGAGCAGCGCCGCCGCATCCGCGGCGAGGGCATCGCGATGATCTTCCAGGATGCGCTCTCCGCGCTGAACCCGGTCTTCACCATCGGGTTCCAGATCGCCGAGCAGTTCCGGATCCGGCGGGGCCTCGGCCGCGCCGAGGCCAAGAAGCGTGCCATCGAAATGCTCGACCAGGTCAAGATCCCGAACGCAAAGGGCCGGTTCAGCAACTATCCGCACCAGTTCTCCGGCGGCATGCGGCAGCGCGCGATGATCGCGATGTCGCTGGCGCTCGACCCGGAGGTGCTGATCGCGGACGAGCCGACCACCGCGCTCGACGTGACCGTGCAGGCCCAGATCATGGACCTGCTCGCCGAGCTTCAGCGCGAGCGGCAGATGGGCCTGATCCTGATCACCCACGACCTCGGCGTGGTCGCCGACGTCGCGGACCGGATCGCCGTCATGTACGCCGGGCGGATCGTCGAGGAAGCCGATGTCTTCGAGCTGTACGCCAAGCCGGCGCATCCGTACACCCTCGGCCTGATCGACTCGATCCCGCGGATGGACGAGCGGGGGCAGCAGCTTCGCACCATCAAGGGCCTGCCGCCGAACCTGATGAACATCCCGCCGGGCTGCCCGTTCAACCCGCGCTGCCCCATGGCGCAGCCGGTCTGCCGGGAGAAGGTGCCCCCGCTGCTGCAGATCGCCGGCAGCCGGGCCAGCGCCTGTCACTTCGCCGAGGAGCTGGTTAACCGTGACTGAGAACATCCTCGAGGTCCGTGACCTGGTTAAGCACTACCCCGTCACCCAGGGCATCGTCTTCAAGAAGACCATCGGTCAGGTCAAGGCCGTCGACGGGGTCTCGTTCGAGCTGAGGTCCGGCGAGACGCTCGGCGTGGTCGGCGAGTCCGGCTGCGGCAAGTCGACGCTGGCCCGGGTCCTGATGAACCTGGAGCGGCCGACCGCCGGCAGCGTGCTCTACAAGGGGCAGGACATCTCCAAGCTGTCCGGCGGGGCGCTGCGCCGGCTGCGCCGGCAGATCCAGCTGGTCATGCAGGACCCGTACACCTCGCTGAACCCGCGAATGACGGTCGGCGACCTGGTCGGTGAGCCGTTCGAGATCCACCCCGAGGTGGCCCCGAAGGGCAGCCGGCGGCAGAAGGTCAAGGAGCTGCTCGACCTGGTCGGGTTGAACCCGGAGCACATCCACCGGTACCCGCACCAGTTCTCCGGCGGCCAGCGCCAGCGCATCGGCATCGCCCGGGCGCTCGCCCTGCGCCCGGAGATCATCGTCTGCGACGAGCCGGTGTCGGCCCTGGACGTCTCCATCCAGGCCCAGGTGATGAACCTGCTGGAGAAGCTCCAGAACGAGTTCGGCCTGTCGTACGTCTTCATCGCCCACGACCTGTCGGTGGTCCGGCACCTGTCGGACCGGGTCGCGGTGATGTACCTCGGCAAGATCGTGGAGATCGGCACCGAGGACGAGATCTACGAGCGGCCGACCCACCCGTACACCCAGGCGCTGCTGTCGGCGGTGCCGGTGCCGGACCCGACCCTGCGGGACCAGAAGGCGATCATCCGGCTCACCGGTGACGTCCCCTCGCCGGTCAGCCCGCCCTCGGGCTGCCGGTTCCGCACCCGGTGCTGGAAGGCGCAGGACGTCTGCGCCGAGCAGGTCCCGCTGCTGGAGATCCGTTCCGGCTCGGACCACGCGAGCGCCTGCCACTTCGCGGAGAAGCGCGAGATCGTCGCCACCCACGAGGCGTGAGCCTCCCGGGCTGACCGCCCACCGACCGCCTGCCGGCGTCCACCGACGCCGGCGGGCGGTCGCGCTTTTCCGCCCCGCCCCACCCCGCCGCGCCGGGTGGGGCCGCGGGTACGGCCCCTACAGCGGGCCGCGGCCGGCGCGGAGCAGCAGCAGGGCGAGCTGGGTCCCGTCGGCGCCGAGGGCCTGGCGGAACCGCTCCAGGATCTCCCGTTCCCGGCTGAGCACCAGCCGGGTGCCGCCGGAGGCCATCCGGGTAGCCCCGACCTCCTGGGACAGGGCGGCCCGCTCCTGCCACAGCTCGATCACGGTGCGGTCGATCTCGTCGATCCGCTCCCGGATGCCGACGATCCGCGCCGCCGCCGCCGAGTCGTCGGTCCCGGTCCGGGGCGTCCCGCCGGCCGTCGACGCCGGCTCCGTCCTGCCGTCGCCGGCCGGCCCGCCGGCCTCGTGCTCGTCGCCCGGCCGGGACTGTGCCACGCTGCCGCTCTGCTCCACCACGTCTGTCATCATCGCCGTACCCCTCGGACGTCGGGCCCGGTGCCCGGATCCCGGGACGGAAAAGCCCCGGGCTCTCCAGAGCCCGGGGCTTTTCGTAGGTCTGATCTGATCAGGCGCGACCCACGGCTGCCGGACTCCCGGTGCCGTAGTAAAAGTAGAAGCGCTGACCGAACACGTCGTTGAGTATGCCCACCCGCCGGCCCGATCCGCAAGGATTCGCGCCGGGTCCACGGGGAATCGCGGTGCGGGGCCCCTTCTCCGGGCCGGCGTCAGCGGGGAGAAGGGGCCTCTGCGCGCACTCAGCCGAGGCGGGTGATCCGATCGGCGGGGCCCGGCCCCACCGGGGCGCCCGCGCCCACGTACGACACCAGGGCGTCGACGTCGAAGCCGGGGGCGGTGGTGCGGCCGGCGCCGCCAGCCAGCTCGGTGAAGCCGTCGCCGCCGTTGGCCAGGAAATCGTTCGTGGTGACCCGGTAGCTGGCCGCCGGGTCGACCGGGGTCCCGTTCAGCGCCAGGGCGCTCACCCGGGAGCCCGCCGGGGCGGTGCTGTCGTACGAGTAGGTCAGCCCGGCCGAGACCTGGAGGATCCGCTGGGCGGTCTGCCCGTTGAAGCCGGGGAACTGCTGCTCCAGCACGTTCTTGAGCTGGGCCCCGGTGAACGTCTGGGTGACCACCAGGTTGTTGAACGGCTGGACGCTGAACGCCTCGCCGTAGGTCACCTCACCCGGCGCCTCGCCGCCGGCCGACGCCCCGTACGACAGGGATGCCCGGACTCCGCCCGGGTTCATCAGGGCGATCTGCGCCCCGTCGCCGGCCGTGTACGCGAGTTGCGCGTCGGCGATCACGTCGCCGAGCGGGCTCTCGCCGTTGGGCCGGACGTCCCGGACGATGTCCGCGCTGATCCTCCCGACCACCCGGTTGGCGATCGGGGCGACCGCCGTGCGGTACTTGTCGGACAGCGCCTTCGCGCCCGCGTCGACCAGCTCGGGGTTGCGGGCGAACACGCCGGGGCCGCTCTGCTGCCAGGTGCCGTCGGCGTTGCGGATGCCGTTCTCGACGACCACGTTGCGGGCGGAGATCCCGGTGAACCGGCCGGAGCGGCGGTCCAGCGAGTAGTCCACGTCGGTGACGAGCTGGCCGTTGGTGCCGGCGCTGGTGACCACGCTCTGCTGGCCGGCCGAGTTCGGCAGCGAGCAGGAGTAGAAGCGGTGGGTGTGGCCGGAGACGACCAGGCCGAACTCCGGCCGCAGGCCGCGCACGATGTCC
Source organism: Micromonospora sp. NBC_01412 (assembly GCF_045040215.1). Lineage (NCBI taxonomy): Bacteria > Bacillati > Actinomycetota > Actinomycetes > Micromonosporales > Micromonosporaceae > Micromonospora > Micromonospora sp. NBC_01412. The sequence goes on along the minus strand of NZ_CP109528.1, from coordinate 2,144,640 downwards.
ACGATCGGGCCGGAGAAGTTGGCGCAGTCGGAGACGCCCGGGGCGCTCGGCGGCGGGGACTGCGCGCCGCCCTCGTGCACCAGCAGCACCATCGCCTTGACGCCGAAGAGCTTGAGCAGCCCGCCCCACTTGTTGGCGGTCTCCACCTCGTCCTTGAAGGTGACCGAGGTGATGCCGGCGGGGTTGACGATGCCCGGGGTGCCCTCCAGGGTGACCCCGACGAAGCCGACCGGCACGCCGCCGACGAACTTCACGTCGACCGGGGGCAGGATCGGCAGGCCGGTCTTCTTGCTGACCGTGTTGGCCGCGAGGTAGGTGAACTTCGCGCCGGCGAAGCCGTCGCCGTCCTGGCAGCCGTCGACCGGGTGGCAGCCGCCCTTGTTGAGCCGGATCAGCTCGTTGACGCCCTCGTCGAACTCGTGGTTGCCGACCGAGCTGACCTGGAGGCCGATCTCGTCCATCAGCTCGATCGTCGGCTCGTCGTGGAACGCGGCGCTGACCAGCGGAGAGGCGCCGACCAGGTCGCCGGCGCCGACGGTGGTGCTGGTCCGCCCCTCGGCCTTCGCCTCGGCGCGGAGCCTCTTCAGCCAGGTGGCGAGGTACTCGACGCCGCCGGCCGGGGTGCCGTTGACGGTGGCGCCGCTGCCGCCGGGCGGGTCGATGGCGCCGTGGAAGTCGTTGTAGCTGAGGAAGTTGCCCTTGACCTCGCCGCCGAGCGGCTTGGCGTAGGAGACCGAGACCGGGGCGAGGGCCGCCCAGGGGTCGGCGACCGGGGCCGGCGCGGGCCGAGTGGCGGCCGGCAGCGTGGCGACGACGGCCAGTGCGAGGGCCGGCGCGGCGAGGTGACGCAGCACCGCCCGACCGCGCGAGCGCGGTTGACTCATGGTTTTTCTCCCAAATCGTGTACGGGGGAGGATCCGGGGTTTCCCGGCCATCGTCGTTTATCAGGGACGGCCGCGCCAGAGCCGGTCGGGTGACGGGTTGGTCTCTTCGGGCTGCGCGCCGGGCCACGGGGGTGGCGGCGGGCGGGGCGGTGAGTCGGGAAGTGTCCGGCGGGCGGCATAGAATCGCCCTGCGATGCAGCCTCTCTTCGACATCCCCGCGTCCCCGTCCGTGCCCGAGCCCGCGTCGGCCCCGCCGCGCCGCCCCGGGCCGCCGGCCCGGCTCGATCCGCAGCAGCTGGTGGAGGACCTGAACGGGCCCCAGCGTGACGCCGTCACCCACGCCGGCTCGCCGTTGCTGATCGTGGCCGGCGCAGGCTCGGGCAAGACCCGGGTGCTCACCCACCGGATCGCGTACCTGCTCGCCGCCCGGGACGTGCACCCCGGCGAGATCATCGCGATCACCTTCACCAACAAGGCCGCCGGCGAGATGAAGGAGCGGGTGACCCACCTGGTCGGCCCGCGCGCCCGGCTGATGTGGGTGTCGACGTTCCACTCGGCCTGCGTGCGGATCCTGCGGGCCGAGCACGAGCACGCCGGCCTGAAGTCGACCTTTTCGATCTACGACGCCGACGACTCCCGCCGGCTGATGCAGCTCGTCGCCCGCGAGCTGGACCTCGACCCGAAGCGCTACCCGGCGCGTGGGCTGGCCGCCCAGGTCTCCAACCTGAAGAACGAGCTGGTCGACCCGGAGGAGTTCGCCGGGCGGGCCAACGGCCCCAACGAGCGGGCGCTCGCCGAGGCGTACACGCTCTACCAGCGGCGGCTGCGCGAGGCGCACGCGCTGGACTTCGACGACCTGATCATGACCACGGTGCACCTGTTCCAGTCGCACCCGCACGTCGCGGAGAGCTACCGCCGCCGGTTCCGGCACGTCCTGGTCGACGAGTACCAGGACACCAACCACGCCCAGTACACCCTGATCAAGGAGCTGGTCTCCGGCACCGAGGGGATCGAGCCGGCCGAGCTGTGCGTAGTCGGCGACGCCGACCAGTCGATCTACGCGTTCCGGGGCGCGACGATCCGCAACATCCTGGAGTTCGAGCGGGACTTCACCGATGCCCGGACGATCCTGCTGGAGCAGAACTACCGCTCCACCCAGACCATCCTGAACGCCGCCAACGCGGTGATCGACCGGAACACCTCCCGCAAGCCCAAGCGGCTGTGGAGCGACGCGGGCGCGGGCGAGCAGATCGTCGGGTACGTCGCCGACACCGAGCACGCCGAGGCGGACTGGGTGAGCCGGGAGGTCGACCGGCTGGTCGACGACGGTGCCGCCCGCCCCGGCGACGTGGCGGTCTTCTACCGCACCAACGCCCAGTCCCGGGTCTTCGAGGAGGTGTTCATCCGGATCGGCCTGCCCTACAAGGTGGTCGGCGGGGTGCGCTTCTACGAGCGCAAGGAGGTCCGCGACGCGCTGGCCTACCTGCGCGCGGTGGTCAACGACGACGACACGGTCAGCCTGCGCCGCGTCCTGAACACCCCCCGCCGGGGCATCGGCGACCGCGCGGAGGCGTGCGTCGAGGCGCTCTCCGGCCGGGACCGGGTCTCCTTCGGCGCGGCACTGCGCCGGGCCAAGGACGCCCCGGGCATCTCCACCCGGGCGGCCAACGGCATCGGCGACTTCATCGCGCTGCTGGACGGGGCGCGGGAGCTGGCCGAGACCGGCACCCCGGAGGAGGTGCTGGAGGCGCTGCTCACCCGCTCGGGTTACCTCACCGAGCTGGAGGAGAGCCTCGACCCGCAGGACGCCGGCCGGGTGGACAACCTCCAGGAGCTGGTCAGCGTCGCCCGGGAGTACACCGAGCGGATCGAGGCGCTGGGCGCCGAGGGGGAGCGGGCCACCCTGGCGGGCTTCCTGGAGCAGGTCGCGCTGGTCGCCGACGCCGACCAGATCCCCTCCGACGACCCGGACCACCAGGGCGTGGTCACCCTGATGACCCTGCACACCGCCAAGGGCCTGGAGTTCCCGGTGGTGTTCCTCACCGGGCTGGAGGACGGCGTCTTCCCGCACCTGCGCTCGCTGGGCGACACCCGGGAGCTGGAGGAGGAACGCCGGCTGGCGTACGTGGGCATCACCCGGGCCCGGCAGCGGCTCTACCTGTCCCGCGCGGTGACCCGCTCGGCGTGGGGGCAGCCGGCCTACAACCCGCCCTCCCGGTTCCTGGAGGAGTTGCCGCCGGAGCTGGTCCGCTGGGAGCGCACCGAGGGGACGTACACCTCGTGGGCCGGGGGTGGCGGCGGCGTCGGCGGTCGCGCGGACCGCCCCGGCGGCTTCGCCGGGGGGACGCCCAAGGCGGCCCAGCTGGCCAAGCGGCTCGGCGTGGACGGCAGTCGGCTGACCACGGCCAGCGAGCTGCCCCAGGGGCCCAAGGTGGCGGCCGGGGACCGGGTCAACCACCAGCGGTACGGCCTGGGCCGGGTGCTCGCCGTGGAGGGGCACGGCCCCGGGGCGCGGGCGCAGATCGACTTCGGCGACCAGACGATGTGGCTGGTGTTGCGGCACGCCCCGGTCGACAAGCTCTGACCCGCCCGGCGGCCCGCCCGGCGCGTTGCCGGACGGGCCGTGCTGCCGTGCTGCCGGGCGGGGCCGCCGGACCGGGCCGTGCTGCCGGGCGGGGCCGCCCGGCGGGCTGTCAGCAGGCCACGTCGATGCCCCGGGCGCGCAGGAACGGCGCGGGGTCGATCTGGTTCCACATCTGGCCCTGGTGCACCTCGAAGTGCAGGTGCGGGCCGGTGGAGTCGCCGGTGGAGCCCTCGTAGCCGATGACCTGTCCCGCCTTGACCTTCGCGCCCTCGCTGACGGCGGTGCGGCTCTGGTGGGCGTAGTGGGTCAGGTAGCCGTTGCCGTGGTCGACGAAGACGGAGATGCCGTACCCGTCGCCGACATCACTGGCCTTGACCACGGTGCCCGCTGCGGCGGCGTGGATCGGGGTGCCCGCAGGCAGGGCGAAGTCGATGCCGGCGTGCAGAGTGCCCCACCGTTGGCCATAACAAGAGGTGATCTGGGCGCCCGCCATCGGGATGACCCAGGCCGACGCGGGCTTGCTGGTCTTCTTCGGCGTGGGCCTCGGCGTGGGCTTCGTGGTGACCTGCTTCGTCGGGCTGGCACTGGGGCTGGCGCTCGACGGGCTCGGCGCCGGGGTGGTGGGACTGGCGGACGGGGTGACCGGGTCGGCCGACTCGCGGACGGAGCGGTCGGCCCGGTCGGCGGCCTCGGCGCGGGCCTGTGCGTCGATCGCCACGGCGGCCGGGGTCGGCGAGCCCTCGCCGCGCGTGGTGGCGACGGCGACACCGGCGAGGCCGAGCCCGACCAGGGCCGCCGCGCCGATCACCAGGGCCCGCCCGCCGCGCCGGGGGCGCAGTCGGTGGCGGGTCGGCGCGTCGGGGGTGCTCTCGTTGCGGATGTTCTCTTCCTGCACGGCGGGGACCTTCACGTCTTCGAGGGGCAGGGACCTCGAAATCCTGGTGTTTGCGCTGTTGGCCGGTGGGTAGGGGGCGGGGTTCCGCCGGCCCGCCAGCAGCCGACTCCCGCCCGTTCCGTCCCGCCCCCGACCGCTTCATCCCGATAAGTGATCATGGTTGGTGTGTCGCCGGCCACATCTTGCGATGTGGCGTAGCAGACATTCGGCCGGCGGGACAACGAAAAAACCGCCCGGATCGACTGATCCGGGCGGTCAACGGGCGATGCTCAGCGTCAGGACGTGGTCACGTCGCTGTAAAATGCCTCGACTTGCATCTTGATGTCCACTCCGCGGTCCTGGAGCCACGGCACCGGGTCCCGGGGATCCCCGTTGACATGGATCTCCAGGTGCAGGTGCGCGCCGTAGGAGTGGCCGGTGTTGCCGACCAGGCCGAGCTGGTCCCCGGCCTTGACCTGCTGGCCCTCCTTGACGGTCACCGCGGAGGAGTGACCGTAGATGGCCTCGCTGCCGTCGGTGTGCTTGACGATGACCGTGTAGCCGTAGCCGCCGAACCAGCCGGCCTTGGTGACGGCGCCAGCGTGGATGGCGACGTAGGGAGTGCCCTCCGGAGCGACCAGGTCGACGCCGGTGTGCAGCTTGCCCCCGTGCATGCCGTAGGGCGCGTTGAAGTCGTAGCCCTGCAGGGGCAGGAGCCAGACGTCCTGCTCGGTGGAGGCCTTCGTCTCCGCCCGACTGTCCCGGGAGGCCCGGTCGTCGGAGTCGGCGCGGGCTGCGACGTCCTGGCTGGTGATGGACGCCTGCTTGAGCTCGTCAAGGACAGACGGGCTGACGCTCTTGGCGTCCGGCAGCGCGGCCGCGCCGAGCGCGACCATGCCCGCACCGACGAACGCGGTGGTGACGACGGCTGCGTAGCGGCTGCGCGGGGGGGTGGGTACGCGGCGGCGACCGCGATATCGATCGGGCTCAGACGACAGGCGCTGGCGCACGCACACCCTCCGTTGTCGGGGTTCCGAAGCGGTCGGCCGGCGCCCCGTGAAGCGGTGGTGAACGTCGGCTGGCCGCGTCGTCACCCGTCGGTGGACCTGATGACAACCGTGGTCACGTTAGCCAACCACCACGCCGGTCACAAGCCAGACCGGGTAATTGGCGTGTCGATCTGTCCGTTTGCGTCCGTTATTGTCAGGACTCGTCACGGTGGGCGTATGCCCTCGTCGCTGCCCGTTCGTCGCGCAGGGTGACGTCGCACACCGGATGTCCGAACCCCGCCCGAAACCCCTACGCTTTTCGTGGTGTGGACGCCCGGATTCCCCGGTCTCGGCCGGTCGGGTTACCGTTCGTTCAGGTGACAGTCGTAGCGCCTCGAAAGGTGTCCGCTGATGAGCTCTCGTATCCGGGTCGTCGTCGCGAAGCCGGGCCTCGACGGCCACGACCGCGGGGCCAAGGTGGTCGCCCGTGCCCTGCGGGACGCTGGCATGGAGGTCATCTACACCGGCCTGCACCAGACCCCGGAGCAGATCGTGGAGACCGCCATCCAGGAGGACGCCGACGCCGTCGGGCTCTCCGTGCTGTCCGGGGCGCACATGACGCTGTTCCGGCGGGTCATCGAGCTGCTCGGTGAGCGGGACGCGCGCGACATCGTCGTCTTCGGCGGCGGCATCATCCCGGACGCCGACCTCCCCGAGTTGGAGCGGCTCGGCGTCGCGAAGGTGTTCACCCCGGGTGCGACCACCCGGTCGATCGTGGAGTGGGTCCGGGCCAACGTCGCCCAGTCGGTCGCCTGACCCGGCGGTCGCCACCCTCCCCCAGACACGGGGGAGGGGCCGGACGCACCCCTCACACGTCCGGCCCCTCTATGCACGATGCCCCGCCGCCACCCCTCGACCGACAGGGCATCGGCCGTCTCCCGCCGTCGCGCTGACCAGCAGCGTTCCGACATCTGACTCAACGAGGCCCTGGCCAGGGGGTTACGCCGCCCGCCGAACATCGTCGACAGGAATCCCACGGCCGGCCCACCCCGCCCGCCGGCCCCGCCGGCCAACGGGACGATCGACCCGCCGACCCGCCGACCCGCCGGCTGGTGGCCGGTGGCCGGTGGCCAACGGGACGCCCCAAGCCGCCACCGGATCGCTCCAGACAGCTCGGTCCTTTCACGGATGATCCGGTTCTTTCGGGCAGTCGGGCTCTTTCGGGCGGCTTCGGCCCATCGGGACCGCGGGCCCGCCGGGACCGCCTGGGCCCACCGGCGACCGCGCGGGGCTGCCCGGATCCGGGGCGCACGGGGCCCACTGGGCTGGTTGTGGATTAGGGCACACCGTGCACCCGCTCGGTTGCCGGCCGTGCCGACCTCGCTAGGCTGCGCCCAATGGCCTGTTTCAACTGATGACAGGCATCAAACTGTTTTCACACGCTGGTGGCGGCGCGACGGCGCGCCGCGGAGACGGGACGGGACGCGCAATCGTGGACCTGTACGAGTACCAGGGGCGGGACCTGTTCGAGCGGCACGGCTTGCCCGTGCTCGCCGGCGGCGTCGCCAACACCCCGGAGGAGGCCCGCGCGATCGCCGAACGCCTCGGCGGTCGCGTGGTCGTCAAGGCGCAGGTGAAGGTCGGCGGCCGCGGAAAGGCCGGCGGCGTCAAGCTGGCCGAGGGCGCGGATGAGACGGTGGCCCGTGCCACCGACATCCTCGGCATGGACATCAAGGGTCACACGGTCCACAAGGTCATGATCACCGTGACCGCGGACGTGGCCGAGGAGTACTACTTCTCGTACCTGCTCGACCGGGCGAACCGCACCTTCCTCTGCATCGCCAGCGTCGCCGGCGGAATGGACATCGAGCAGGTCGCCGCCGAGACCCCGGACAAGGTCGTCAAGGCTCCGATCGACGCCGTCAAGGGCGTCGACGAGGCCAAGGCCCGCGAGATCGTCACCGCCGCCAACTTCCCCGCCGACGTCGCTGACCAGGTCGTCGACGTCGCCGTCGGGCTGTGGCAGGCGTTCGTCGCCGAGGACGCCACGCTGGTCGAGGTGAACCCGCTGGCGACGACGAGCGACGGCAAGCTGCTGCTGCTCGACGCCAAGGTGACCCTGGACGAGAACGCCGGGTTCCGGCACCCCGACCACGAGGCCCTGGTCGACCAGGCCGCGGTGGACCCGCTGGAGCAGGCCGCCAAGGAGAAGGACCTCAACTACGTCAAGCTCGACGGCGAGGTCGGGATCATCGGCAACGGCGCGGGCCTGGTCATGTCGACCCTCGACGTGGTCGCCTACGCGGGCGAGCGGCACGGCGGCGTCAAGCCGGCCAACTTCCTCGACATCGGCGGCGGCGCCAGCGCCGCGGTGATGGCGAACGGGCTGGAGATCGTCCTGTCCGACCCGTCGGTGCGCAGCGTGTTCGTCAACGTCTTCGGCGGCATCACCGCCTGCGACGAGGTCGCCAACGGCATCGTGCAGGCGCTGGCCCTGTTGGAGCAGCGCGGCGAGAAGGTCACCAAGCCGCTCGTGGTCCGCCTCGACGGCAACAACGCCGAGGCCGGTCGGGCGATCCTCGACAGCGCGAACAACCCGCTCGTGCAGCGGGTCGACACCATGGATGGCGCGGCCGAGCGGGCCGCCGAGCTGGCGGCTGCGGGGGTCTGATCATGGCTATCTGGCTGACCAAGAACTCGAAGGTCATCGTGCAGGGGATGACCGGTTCCGAGGGTTCCAAGCACACCCGGCGGATGCTTGCCGCCGGCACCGACGTCGTCGGCGGCACCAACCCGCGCAAGGCGGGCCAGACCGTGGACTTCGACGGCACGGCGCTGCCGGTCTTCGCGACCGTCGCCGACGCCATGGCCCAGACCGGTGCCGACGTCACGGTGATCTTCGTCCCGCCGCAGTTCACCAAGGCCGCCGTGATCGAGGCGATCGACGCCGAGATCCCGCTGGCCGTGGTGATCACCGAGGGCGTACCGGTGCACGACACCGCCGCGTTCTGGGCGTACAACGTGGCCAAGGGGGAGCGGACCCGGATCATCGGGCCGAACTGCCCGGGCATCGCCTCGCCGGGCGCCTCCAACGCCGGCATCATCCCGGCCGACATCACCGGCACCGGCCGGATCGGCCTGGTCAGCAAGAGCGGCACGCTGACCTACCAGATGATGTACGAGCTGCGCGACATCGGCTTCTCGACCTGCGTCGGCATCGGCGGCGACCCGATCATCGGGACCACCCACATCGACGCCCTGGCCGCGTTCGAGGCCGACCCGGAGACCGACGCGATCGTGATGATCGGCGAGATCGGCGGCGACGCCGAGGAACGGGCCGCCGACTTCATCAAGGCGAACGTGACCAAGCCGGTGGTCGGCTACATCGCCGGCTTCACCGCCCCGCCCGGCAAGACCATGGGCCACGCCGGCGCGATCATCTCCGGCTCGGCGGGCACCGCCGAGGCGAAGAAGGAGGCGCTGGAGGCCGTCGGCGTGAAGGTCGGCAAGACCCCGACCGAGACCGCCAAGCTGATGCGGGAGATCATGTCCGCCGGCTGAGCAGCCTGAGCCGCGCAGAGGGGGTCGACCGGGCGGTCGGCCCCCTCGCGTCGTAGAGATCAGTCATTGTTCCAGAACGGGTAGTTGCCGTTCGCCCGCAGGATCACGCTGCCGATGATGTTGATCACGCCGAACGCGATGGCGAGGTAGCCCAGCACCGGCGACTGGCCGTACCGTTTGGCGTCCCGGACAGACAGGTACCCAAAGACGATGCCGAGGACGCCGCAGCAGATCAGGCCCAGGACGATGCCGAGCACGCCCCACAGCGTGGTGCGGTCCCGGCCGGCGGCCGGTGGCGGCGGTGGCGGCGGATACGGAGCGTTCACGGCTACCTCCGAGTGGTCTGGTCGGCCTGCTCCAGCCGGCCGACCGCAGGCCGGCACCCGGAAGAGGCCGCGACAGGAGAAGTTCGCGTCTGGGCCGAGGCTAGACCGGATTACGGGCGACAAGTCGGTAGATCACGAACTTGCGGCCGGTCGGGCGCGGTATCGGACTGCCCGCGACGGCGCGGCATGCCAGAGTAGACGCGATGTCCTCCGTCACCCCTGATCAGCCCCGCCGTCCGGCCACCGGGGTGGGCGCCGACGATCGGCCCGCCGGCCGCCCACCGGGTCCCCGGGTGCCCGCGCCCCGGGCCGGGGAGGCCCCCCGCAACCGGGCCCCGCTCGCGGTCGCCGCCGGGGTCGCCGCCACCTGGGCCGCGCTCACGTCGTACCTGCCGGTTGCGCTGGTGCTCGGGCTCGCCCAGCTCAGCGAGGACGCCGGCTCCGTCGCCGGGGCGCTGCGCGCCGGCCTGGGCGGCTGGCTGCTCGGCCACGGGGTCCCGCTGGCCACCGACGCCGGCCCGGTCGGCCTCGCCCCGGTGGCGCTCACGGTGCTGGCGGTCTGGCGGCTGTTCCGGGCCGGCGTGCACACCAGCCGGGCGATCGGGGCCCGGGGCGGGCGCTCGCCGCGCCAGGCGCTCACCGCCGCCGGCGCGGTCGGCGTCGGGTACGCGTTGCTGGGCACCCTCGCCGCGGTGCTGGCCGGCGTCGGCGGGCCGGCGGTGTCCCCGATCCGCGCCGGCGGGACCTTCGCGATCTTCGGCGCGCTCGCGGCCCTGGCCGGGGCGGCCCGCACCACCGGCGTGGCCGGCCTGCTCGTCGAGCGGGTGCCCGCCCTGGTGCGGGACGGGGTGCGCACCGGTCTGGTCGCCGGGCTGCTGCTGCTGGGGGCGGGGGCGGGAGTAGCCGGATTGGCGATCGCCACCGGCGGCGGGGACGCGGCGGACATGATCGGGGCGTACCGCACGGGGGTGGCCGGGCAGGCCGGGATCACCCTGGTCAGCCTCGCCTACGCGCCGAATGCCACGGTCTGGTCCGCCAGCTACCTGCTCGGCCCCGGGTTCGCCGTCGGCGCCGACACCGTCGTACGCACGAGCGAGGTTTCGCTCGGCGCGCTGCCGGCCCTACCGTTGTTGGCCGGCCTGCCCAGCGGGCCGGTGGACGGATTCGGGGCGGCCCTGCTCGCGATCCCGGTCCTGGCCGGCATGGCCGCCGGCTGCCTGCTCGCCCGCCGGCTGCGGCGGGCCGCCGGGCAGCGGACGCAGCTGGCCTGGTCCGCCCTGCTGGTACCGGCGGCCCTTGCCGGCCCGGTCGCGGGGCTGCTGCTCGGGGTGCTCGCGGGGGCCTCCGGCGGGCCGCTCGGCGGGGGGCGGCTGGCCGAGATCGGCCCGGTCCCGTGGCAGGTGGCCGGGACGGCCACGGCGGTGGTCGCGGCCGGCGCCCTGCTCGGCGCCGCCGCCACCCGCTCCCTGTCGAAGGGCCGGACCCCTTCCTGACGCTCCGGTGGAGCGGGTGGCGACGGCGACGCGGTGGCGACGGCGCGGCGCCGGGACGCGCCGAGGGGCGCCCCGGAAACTGTCCGGAGCGCCCCTCGGTGGTACCGCCGACTCAGGAGGTCGGCAGGTTGACGTTCGCCACGATGCTGAGGATGAACAGCACGATGCCGAGCCCGACACCCACCGCACCGCAGATCAGACCGGTCTTGGCCTGGCCGTCGTTGCTGGCCAGGCCCTGGTTCGCCTTCTGCCGGCCGAGGTAGCCGGTGACCACCGCGGCGATGCCGACCGGGACGCCCAGGTACAGGCAGCAGACCAGCGGGATCGACGCGATGCCGAGGATCATCGACACCAGGCCGAGGGTGTTCTGCTGGCCCTGCGCCTGCGGGTAGCCGGCGTTCGGGTAGCCCGGCGCGGCTCCGTAGGGCTGCTGGGCGTACGGGTCCTGCCCGTAGGGCTGGCCCGGGGCGGGCTGGCCGTAGGGCTGGCCCGACGTCGGCTGCTGGCCGTACGGCTGACCGGCGGCCGGCTGCTGGCCGTACGGCGCCTGCGGCTGCTGGCCGTACGGGTCCTGCCCGTACGGCTGCCCCGATGTGGGCTGCTGCCCGTACGGCGCCTGCGGGGGCTGCTGGGCGTACGGGTCGTTGTACTGCGGCTGGTTCGGGTCGTTGGGCTGCTGGCCGTACGGGTCCTGACCGGGCTGCATTCGCTGGTGCTCCTTGCCTGAGGCTGCTGTCAGTAGCTGGTGGTGCTGGTATCCGCACCCATGATCGCCCCAATACCGCCCAGTGCGCAGCACACGATGAAGATCACGTACCAGGCGATGCCGACGATCAGGGCCCACTTGGACCACTTCTTCGACTCGGCGGCCGCCGCCTGCGCCCCCGCGTAGTCGCCCTGCTGGATCAGCGGGTTGACCTTCGACGCGTTGATGATCGCCGGGATGGCCAACGGCCAGAAGAGGAAGATGGCCACGATGGACATCGTCATGTTGTTATTGATCTGTTGCGGTTGGGGGGATGTGTAGTTGGGCTGCATCGCGGCCTACTCCTCTGAGTCCATCGACACAACGGGCGTGTCGGTCACTGACGGGTGCGGGACCAGGCTTGCGCCGGGCACCGAGCGACCGGCAGCGTACAGGGTGGGGGCGACAGCGGCGGTCACCAAATTCTCGTTGTCGGGATCCGGATCGCCCGCGCCGACGGTCGATCCGGCCTGCCCGCCCACACGAGAGCCGCCCCGACCTGCCCGATAGGGTGGCGGCGTGACCGAGCCCGCGCCCGTCGCCCGCATCGTCGTCCTCGTCTCCGGCTCCGGCAGTAATCTCCAGGCGTTGCTTGACGCCGCCGTCGACCCGGCCTACGGGGCCAGGGTGGTCGCCGTAGGCGCGGACCGGGACGGCATCGCCGGCCTGGACCGGGCCGCCGCCGCCGGGGTGCCGACCTTCGTCGAGCGGGTCTCCGACCACCCGACCCGGGCGGACTGGGACGCCGCGCTCACCGCGCAGGTCGCCGCGCACCGCCCCGACCTGGTGGTCTCCGCCGGCTTCCTCAAGCTGGTCGGCCCCGACTTCCTCGCCGCGTTCGGCGACCGCTACCTCAACACGCACAACACCCTGCTGCCGGCGTTTCCCGGCATCCACGGCCCCCGGGACGCCCTCGCCTACGGCGTGAAGATCACCGGGGCCACCCTCTTCTTCGTCGACGCCGGGATGGACACCGGCCCGATCGTCGCCCAGGTCGCCGTACCGGTGCTCGACGACGACGACGAGGATGCGCTCACCGAGCGCATCAAGTCCGCCGAGCGCCGGCAGCTCGTCGAGCAGGTCGGTCGGCTGGTCCGCGAAGGCTGGACGATCACCGGAAGAAAGGTCACCTTTCCGTGAGTGCCACTGAGGACGAGCGCCGCCCGATCCGGCGGGCGCTGGTCAGCGTCTACGACAAGAAGGGCCTGGTCGAGCTGGCCCGGGCCCTGCACGCGGCCGGCGTGGAGCTCGTCTCGACCGGCAGCACCGCGTCGACCATCGCCGACGCCGGGGTGCCGGTGACCCCGGTCGAGTCGGTGACCGGCTTCCCCGAGATCCTCGACGGCCGGGTGAAGACCCTGCACCCGGCGATCCACGGCGGCCTCCTGGCCGACCTGCGCAAGGACTCGCACGCCGCCCAGCTCGACGAGCACGGCATCGCCGGGATCGACCTGCTGGTGTCCAACCTCTACCCGTTCCAGGCCACGGTCGCCTCCGGCGCGGGCGTCGAGGAGTGCGTGGAGCAGATCGACATCGGCGGCCCGGCGATGGTCCGCGCCGCAGCCAAGAACCACGCCTCGGTGGCCGTGGTCACCGACCCGGCCGGGTACCCGGCCGTGCTGGCGGCCATCGGCGAGGGCGGGTTCACCCTGGCCCAGCGCCGGGCGCTGGCGGCCCGCGCTTTCGCCGCCATCGCCGAGTACGACGTGGCCGTGGCCGAGTGGTGCGCCGTCACCCTGGCCCCGGACGCCGGGGGGTGGCCGGAGTTCGCCGGGCTGGCGCTGCGCCGCGGGCCGGTGCTGCGCTACGGCGAGAACCCGCACCAGGCCGCCGCGCTCTACGCCGACCCGAGCAGCCCGGCGGGCCTGGCCCAGGCCGAGCAGCTGCACGGCAAGGAGATGTCGTACAACAACTACGTCGACGCCGACGCCGCGTGGCGGGCGGCGAACGACTTCGCCGACCAGCCGGCCGTGGCGATCATCAAGCACGCCAACCCGTGCGGGATCGCGGTCGGCGGTGACGTCGCCGAGGCGCACCGCCGGGCGCACGCCTGCGACCCGGTGTCGGCGTACGGCGGGGTGATCGCGGTCAACCGGCCAGTCTCCGTGGAGCTGGCCCGGCAGGTCGCCGACATCTTCACCGAGGTGCTGGTCGCGCCGGAGTTCGAGCCCGGCGCGGCGGAGGTCCTCCAGGGCAAGAAGAACATCCGGCTGCTGCGCGCCCCGGCGTACGCCCCGCTGCCGGCGGAGTGGCGGCAGGTCACCGGCGGCATCCTGGTCCAGCTGGCCGACCGGATCGACGCCGACGGCGACGACCCGGCCAACTGGCGGCTCGCCACCGGCGAGGCGGCCGACGAGGCGACGCTGCGCGACCTGGCGTTCGCCTGGCGGGCGGTGCGCGCCGTGAAGAGCAACGCGATCCTGCTGGCCAAGGACGGCGCGACCGTCGGGGTCGGCATGGGTCAGGTCAACCGGGTCGACTCGGCAAAGCTTGCGGTCACCCGGGCCGGCGTCGAGCGGGCCGGGGGCTCGGTCGCCGCCTCGGACGCGTTCTTCCCCTTCGCCGACGGCGCGAAGATCCTCATCGAGGCCGGGGTGAAGGCGATCGTCCAGCCGGGCGGCTCGATCCGCGACGAGGAGGTGATCGCCGCCTGCAAGGAGGCCGGCGTCACCATGTACCTGACGGCCACCCGCCACTTCTTCCACTGATCACCTGACCCGCCGCCGCCCGGCGGCGGCGGGTCAGATGGTGGTGGGCCGGAGTTCGGCGAAGTGGCAGGCCGACGGGTGGGGGTCGGCCGCGCGGGGGACCGGGTGGGGTTCCTCGCGGGCGCAGACCTCCTGGGCCTTCCAGCAGCGGGTGCGGAAGCGGCAGCCGCTCGGCGGATCCGCCGGGCTGGGCACGTCGCCGGTGAGCCGGATCATGGTCCGGTCGTTGCGGGCGCCCGGGTCGGGCACCGGCACCGCCGACAGCAGCGCCTGGGTGTACGGGTGGGTGGCCCGCTCGTAGATCTCGTCCTCGGTGCCGATCTCGACGATCTTGCCGAGGTACATCACGGCGACCCGGTCGGCGATGTGCCGCACCACGGACAGGTCGTGGGCGATGAAGACGTAGGACAGGCCGAACTCGTCCTGGAGCTGTTCCAGCAGGTTGATGACCTGGGCCTGGATGGAGACGTCCAGGGCCGACACCGGCTCGTCGCAGACGATGATCTCCGGGCGCAGGGCGAGTGCCCGGGCGATGCCGATGCGCTGGCGCTGGCCGCCGGAGAACTGGTGCGGGTACCGGTTGATGTGCTCCGGGTTCAACCCGACCACGTCCAGCAGCTCCTGCACCCGCTTGCGCTTGCTGCCCTTCGGCGCGGCGTCCGGGTGGATGTCGAACGGCTCCCCGATGATGGCGCCGACCGTCATCCGCGGGTTCAACGACGTGTACGGGTCCTGCATCACCATCTGCATGTTGCGTCGCAGCCGGCGCAGCTCCGCCCCGGAGGACCGGAACAGGTCCCTACCCTCCAGCGTGGCCCGGCCGGAGGTGGGCGTCTCCAGCCGCATCAGCAGCCGGGCCAGGGTGGACTTGCCGCAGCCGGACTCGCCGACCACGCCGAGCGTCTCGCCCCGGCGCAGCTCGAAGCTGACCCCGTCGACGGCGCGCACCGCGCCGACCTGGCGCTGGAACAGCACCCCCTGGTTGATCGGGAAGTGCTTGACCAGGTTGTCGACGGCGAGGATGGTCTCGCCCCGCACCTTGGCCGGGCTAGCGGGCGCTGTCATCACGGACCTCCTGCGCGAAGTGGCACGCGCTGGTCCGGCCGTCGCCGAGGACCAGGTCGTTCGGCACCACGTCGACGCAGACCTGCTGCACGTACGGGCACCGGGGGTGGAAGGGGCAGCCGGAGGGGATCCGCATCAGGTTCGGCGGCAGCCCTCTGATCGTCGACAGGGCCTGGCCGCGCACGTCCAGGCGCGGGATCGACTCCAGCAACCCCTTCGTGTACGGGTGGGCCGGCGCCCGGTACAGCGAGTGGACGTCGGCGTGCTCGATGATCCGGCCCGCGTACATGACGGCGATCCGGTCCGCGACGCCGGCCACCACGCCGAGGTCGTGGGTGATCAGGATCATCGCCATGTCCAGGTCCCGGCGCAGGTCGGCGAGCAGGTCCATGATCTGGGCCTGCACGGTGACGTCCAGCGCGGTGGTCGGCTCGTCGGCGATCAGCACCTTCGGGTTGAGCGCCAGCGCCATCGCGATCATGACACGCTGCCGCATCCCGCCGGAGAACTGGTGCGGGTAGTCGCCGAGCCGGCTGGCCGCGGCGGGGATCCGCACCAGGTCCATCAGCTCGATGGTCCGGGCCTTGGTCGCGGCCCGGGACATCCCCTCCCGGTGGCGCAGCGTCTCGCCGATCTGCCAGCCGACGGGGAAGACCGGGTTCAGCGCGGACAGGGCGTCCTGGAAGATGATCGCGATCTCCTTGCCGCGCACCTGGCGACGCTGTTCCTCCGACTGGCGGAGCAGGTCCCGGCCCCGGTAGAGGATCTGCCCGGAGCGGATGTGCGCCGGGGGAGTGTCCAGGATGCCCATGATCGCCTGCGCGGTGACGGACTTGCCGGACCCGGACTCGCCGAGCACGGCCAGGGTCTCGCCGGCGTCCAGGTGGTACGAGACACCGTTGATCACCCGGGCCACCCCCTCGCCGGTACGGAACTCGACGTGCAGGTCCCGGACCTCCAGGAGGTGGCCGCCCTCGGGCGTCGGGGAGGCCGGCACGGGCCGGACGGCGGACTGGCTCATGGGAATCTCACCGCAGCTTCGGGTCGAAGGCGTCACGGATCGCGTCGCCGAGCATGATGAAGGCCAGCACGGTCAGCGCGAGGAAGGTCGAGGGCACCACCAGCGGGATGGCGGACTCCCGCATGTGCACCCGGCCGGCGTCGATGTCGATGCCCCAGGAGATGGTCGGTGCCTTGAGGCCGATGCCGAGGAAGCTCAGCGTCGCCTCGGCGGAGATGAACGAGCCGAGCGCGATGGTGAGCACCACGACCGCCGGGGCGAGCGCGTTCGGCAGGATGTGCCGCCACATGATCCGGCCGTTGCCGGCCCCGAGCATCCGGGCGGCGGCGACGTAGTCCTGCTCCTTGGCGGTGATCACCGAGGAGCGGATGACCCGGGCCGCCGTGGTCCAGCCGAGCACCGCCAGCACGAAGATCACCGCGAACAGCCGGACGTTGTCGCTGCTGGAGCTCACCCGCTTGAGCAACACGATCGCGGCGAGCAGCAGCGGGATGCCGAGCACGATGTCGACCACCCGGGAGAGCACCGCGTCGATCCACCGGCCGAAGTACCCGGCGACCATCCCGACGACCAGCGCGATCAGCCCGGTGAACAGCGCCGAGAGTGTGCCGACCAGCAGCGACGCGCGGGCGCCGTACACCGCTCGGGCGTACGTGTCGCAGCCCTGGAAGTCGTACCCGAAGATGGCCCCGCCGGACGGCCCGGCGTGCTGGCGGGAGAGCACGCAGTCGCGCGGGTCGTTGGCGGTGAACAGCGCCGGGACGACCGCCATCGCGGCGACCAGGACGACCAGGAACAGGCTGATCCAGAAGATCGGTTTGCGGCGCAGGTCGCGCCAGGCGTCGCCCGCCAGGCTGCGCGGCTTCCGGGGCACGCCGACCTGGTTGGGCGCCCCGGGCTCGCCCGACGGCCCTCGTCGCGCGGCCTGGTTCTCGGTGGCCGCCACGGTCTCGAAGTCACTCATGCCGCCACCTCGCTGCGCTCGGCGTCGGCATGAGTCCCAGACGCTGCGCCGACGATTCGTTCGCTGCGCTCACTCATAGCGGATCCTCGGATCGAGTACGGCGTACAGGACGTCCACCACCAGGTTGGAGACGAGGTAGACCACGACGAGCACGCTGACGATGCCCACCACCAGCGGGCCGTCCTCGGTGCGGATGCCGCGGAACAGGTTGAACCCGACGCCCGGGATGTTGAACACGCCCTCGGTGATGATCGCGCCGCTCATCAGGTTGCCCAGCTCGACCCCGAGGAAGGTGATCACTGGGATGAGCGAGTTGCGCAGCACGTGCACGCTCACGATCCGCCGCTTGACCAGGCCCTTCGATCGGGCGGTGCGGACGTAGTCGGCGCGCAGGTTCTCCGCGACCGAGGTCCGGGTCAGCCGCAGCGCGGTGGCCAGCGACAGCGAGCCGAGCACGATGCCGGGCAGCAGCAGCGCGTACAGGTCGGGGTCGGCGCCGGCGGTGGGCGGGAAGAGCTGCCACTTGACGCCGAGGAGGTACTGGGCGAGCGGGGCCAGCACGATCGTGGGGATGCCGAGCACCAGCAGGGTGAGCACCAGCGTCGCGTTGTCGAAGATGCTGCCCCGCCGGATGCCGGCGATCACCCCGGCGGTGACCCCGATGACGATCGTCACCGCCATGGCGATCAGGGCGAGCTTGACGGTGACCGGCCAGGCTGCGGCGAGGATGTCGCCGATCTGCCGGCCGGTCAGCGACTCCCCCAGGTCGCCCTGGAGCAGGTTCTTCAGGTAGTCGAAGTAGCGGTAGAAGAAGCCGCCGACGCCCGTGGCGTCGAGGTGGTACTTCTCCGTCAGGTATGCCCGCTGGGCGGCGGTGACCGGGCGTTCCCCCGCGAGCGCCTGGATCGGGTCGCCCTGACCGGCGAACATCAGCGCGTAGACGATCAGCGTGGTCCCGAAGAAGGCGAGAACCATCTGGAGCAGTCGCCGCAGAATGAAGCGGAGCATACTGAGCAGTCTTCCTGAAAAGGGGCAAAGCGGTGGCGGGTCGGGTCACCTCGCGGTGACCCGACCCGTCTTCCGGGGGAGCTACTTGATGGCTTCGATCTTCAGCAGGTTGATCCGGTCGAAGAGGTCCATCTCCACGTTCTTGACCTTGGTCGAGTGGCCGAAGTTGTTCTGGCCGTACCGGAGCGGGATCACCGGCATGTCCTCGGCCAGCAGGTCCTCCGCGGCCTGGTACTTCTCGACCGCCTCCTCCTCGCTCGGGGCCTTGGCGCCCTCGGCGAGCAGCTTGTCGAACTCGGGGTTGCTGTAGCCGTAGTAGTTCGACGAGCCGTTGGTGCTGTACAGCGGGCCCAGGTAGTTCTCCATGGACGGGTAGTCCATGACCCAGCCCATCCGGAACAGCCCGACCGGCTGCTTGGCCTTGACCTTGGTCAGCAGGTCCGCGAACTTCGGCTCGGCGGTGCCCACGCAATCCACGCCCAGGTTGGCCTTGAGCTGGTTGCAGGTCGCGTCGACCCAGTCCTTGTGGCCACCGTCGCCGTTGTACGACAGTTGGATCTTCTTCGGGCCGCCCGCGGCCTCGTACATGGCCTTGGCCTTGGCCGGGTCGAACTCGCCGGCGGCGCCGATGGTGTTCTCCCGGTAGCCCGCGACGACCGGCGAGACGAACGAGCGGGCCGGCTGCTGCGAGTCCTTGAAGATCGACTTGGTGATCTCGTCCCGGTCGATCGCCATGGAGATCGCCTTGCGCACGTCGGGGTCGCTGAACTCCTTCTGGAAGGTCGGGAAGGCCAGCACCTGGAGCGTCGAGGCGGAGCTCTGCTGGAACCGGTCGCCGAGGTCGGTGCCGGCGGTCGACAGGTTCTCGGTCGGGATCGTCTTGATCACGTCGAGGTTGTCCGACAGCACGTCCGCATACGCGGCGGTCGGCTGCTGGTAGATCCGGAACTCGACGCCGGCAACCTTCGGCTGCTGGCCGGGGAAGGCGTCGTACTTCTCCACCTCGACCTTGGCGTCGTGCTGCCACGAGCCCTTCATCCGGAACGGGCCCTGGCCGATCGGGGCCTGCTCGTACCCCTCGGCGAGCACGCCGGGGGCGGAGAACGCCGCCTTCGGCAGCGGGTAGAAAGCGGTGTAGCCGAGCATGGTCCGGAACTCGCTGTACGGCTGGGACAGCGTCACGGTGAAGGTCAGGTCGTCGACCTTCTCCAGGCCGGTCAGTGTCTTCGCCTTCGGCTGCTCGCCCTGAAGGTCGTCGTAGCCGGCGATCTTCTCGAAGAAGTAGCTGGAGTTCTGCCCGTTGGGGGCGTACGCGCCGTGGTTCCAGGCGTCGATGTAGTTCTCGGCCGTGACCTTCTCGCCGTTGTGGAAGGTGTAGCCGTCCTTGAGCTTGACCGTCCAGACCGTGTTGTCCGACGACGTCACGGACTCGGCAGCCACCTCGTACGGCTTGTTCGCCTCGTCATAGTCGACGAGCGGGCTGAACAGGGCGCTGAGCACCTGCGCGCCGCTGGTCTCGTTGGTGCTGGTCGGCACCAGGTGCTGCGGCTCGGCGATCTCGATCCGCACGGCCGTGTTGGGGTCACTCTCGCCGGATCCGCCGTCGCCGCCCGAGCCGCAGGCCACCAGGCCCAGGGTCACCGCGAGCGGGAGGGCAGTCCAGGCGGCAAGCCTACGAACACGCATTCGGTCTCCTCGTCTCCTCACGCTGCGCGGTCAGGCCCGACGCTGGGGTAACGCTGCGCAACGTTCGGCAACGGTAGGTCACGGGGGGGACGGTCGGCAACGGAGCCGTTGCGAACCGGTGACGAAGCGGGGTCTCCGGCCTTGCCGGCGGCCGGCCACTCTGCTACACCCCCCCGGAGAAATGGGCTGCCAGCAGCCTTTGGGGGCGCGGTTCGGGCCGAGGTGATGCCACTACGCGACGTGCGTCCCGTTGACCGCCGACCATCCGGCTTGTGGTGCAGACGAACCGGCAGTCCGGTCCGGCCGGTGACCCGATCCACAGAACGTTACAATCAGTGACTATGCCCACGTGGGGCTCATCGTCACGGGCTGTGGTGGTCCCCGCCCCTCGGTCGGGCCGGCAGCCCGTCGGTGGCGGGCGCACGGGTCGCCGGATCGGCGTGCCCGGGGCGTGAGACGATCTGGACGTGACGGCGACGATCCTGGACGGCAAGGCGACTGCGGCGGAGATCAAGGACGAGCTGCGGACGCGGGCCAAGGCGCTGGCGGAACGGGGCATCATCCCGGGACTGGGCACCGTCCTGGTCGGGGTGGACCCCGGTTCCCAGGCGTACGTCAACGGCAAGCACCGCGACTGTGCCGAGGTGGGCATCGCCTCGATCCGTCGCGAGCTGCCCGCCGACGCGACCCAGCAGCAGGTCGACGACGTGCTGGCCGAGCTGAACGCCGACCCGGCCTGCCACGGGTACATCGTCCAGCTCCCGCTGCCGGGCCACCTCGACACCCAGCGCGCGCTGGAGATGATCGACCCGGACAAGGACGCCGACGGGCTGCACCCGGTCAACCTCGGCCGGCTGGTCCTCGGCTACCCCGGCCCGCTGCCCTGCACCCCGCGCGGCATCGTCGAGCTGCTCCGCCGGCACGACGTGGCGCTGCGCGGCGCCAACGTCGCCGTCGTCGGCCGGGGCAACACCGTGGGCCGCCCGCTCGGCCTGCTGCTCACCCGGCGCAGCGAGAACGCCACGGTGACCCTGTGCCACACCGGCACCCTCGACCTGGCCTCGCACACCCGGGCGGCGGACGTCGTCATCGTCGCGGCCGGGGTGCCGGGGCTGCTCACCGCGGACATGGTCACCCCCGGCGCGACGGTGGTCGACGTCGGCATCACCCGGGTGATCGGCGCGGACGGCAAGGGCCGCTACACCGGCGACGTCGCCCCCGAGGTCGCCGAGGTGGCCGGGAAGCTGGTCCCGATGCCCGGCGGCGTCGGCCCGATGACCCGCGCCATGCTGCTCACCAACGTCGTCGAGCGCGCCGAGGGCAACTGAGCCACTCGTCTCCTCCGTGGCCGCCGTCCGGGCCTGCGGCGGTGGCCTCGACCATCCTGCCCAAAGGCCGCCGGTTATGCCCCGATCGGTGCCAGGATGACTGATACGGTCCGGGAATCCGACGGGTATCAGGGAGTGGGACGACCATGGGTAAGAAGGTCACTGTCGTCGGGGCCGGCTTCTACGGCTCCACCACCGCGCAGCGCCTGGCCGAGTACGACGTCTTCGAGACCGTGGTGATCACCGACATCGTGGAGGGCAAGCCGGCCGGCCTCGCCCTGGACCTCAACCAGTCGCGCCCCGTCGAGGGCTTCGAGACCACGGTCGTCGGCGTCACCACCGGCCCGGACGGCGAGGGGTACGAGGCCATCGCGGGCTCGGACGTCGTGGTGGTCACCGCCGGCCTGCCGCGCAAGCCGGGCATGAGCCGGATGGACCTGCTGGAGACCAACGCCAAGATCGTCCGCCAGGTCGCCGAGAACGTGGCCCGGCACGCCCCGGACGCCGTGGTCATCGTCGTGTCCAACCCGCTGGACGAGATGACCGCGCTGGCCCAGCTCGCCACCGGATTCCCGAAGAACCGGGTGCTCGGTCAGGCCGGCATGCTCGACTCCGCCCGGTTCACCAACTTCGTGGCCGAGGCCCTGTCCGTGCCGGTGCGGTCGGTGAAGACCCTGACCCTCGGCTCGCACGGCGACACCATGGTGCCGGTCCCGTCGATGAGCACCGTCGACGGCAGGCCGCTGCGCGAGGCGATGCCGGCCGAACAGATCGAGGAACTGGTCGTCAAGACCCGCAACGGCGGCGCCGAGGTGGTCGCGCTGCTGAAGACCGGCTCGGCGTACTACGCCCCGTCGGCCGCCGCCGCCCGGATGGCCAGGGCCGTCGCGGAGGACTCCGGCGAGGTGATGCCGGTCTGCGCCTGGGTCGACGGCGAGTACGGCATCTCCGGCGTCTACCTCGGCGTCGAGGCCGAGATCGGCGCCGAGGGCGTCCGGCGAATCATCGAGACCAACCTGGACCCCGACGAACTGTCCAGCCTCAAGTCCGCCGCCGAAGCCGTCCGCACCAAACAATCCGACATAACCCACATGTAACCCACCCCGGCCCTCTCTCTCCCCGTTGATCAAGAGGTTTGTGTCACGCCAAGCCCGGATCCTGACGC
Organism: Micromonospora sp. NBC_01412; assembly: GCF_045040215.1. Taxonomy (NCBI): domain Bacteria; kingdom Bacillati; phylum Actinomycetota; class Actinomycetes; order Micromonosporales; family Micromonosporaceae; genus Micromonospora; species Micromonospora sp. NBC_01412. The sequence goes on along the minus strand of NZ_CP109528.1, from coordinate 2,122,239 downwards.
AAACTTCTTGATCAACGGGGAAAGGTCGGTAGGGCGGTCAGGAGGGCGGGGGTGGGGCCACGAAGGGGTGGCCCAGGTGTGGGGTGGCCAGGGTGGTTGGGGGGTGTGGAGGGTAAGCGAGCAGGGCTTGCAGCAGGGTTGTGCGGGTGTCGCGCGCCGTTGCGGGCTGGTCGTCGTGGGCGTACGCCAGGTCGGGGTCGACGAGCTGGACCGCGTGCACCAGCAGGTCGCCGGTGACCAGTAGCCGCTCGTCGCCTGCGTCCACCAGCACCGACTGGTGACCGGGGGTGTGCCCCGGCGTGCTCAGCACGCGTACCCCCGGGGTCAGCGGGGTGTCGCCGTCGAGGACCCGGAGCTGGCCGGCGGCGCGCAACGGCGCGATCAGCCCGGCGCCCAGCTCCGGATTGACCGACCCCAGGGCGTCCAGCTCGGCGCGTTGTACCAGGTAGTCGGCGTTGCCGAACCAAGGTGTGCCGGCCGTGCCGGTGACCGCCCAGCCGACGTGATCGGTGTGCAGATGGGTCAGCACCACCGTGCGGACGTCGGCGGGGTCGATGCCGGCGGCGGCCAGCTCGGCCGGTAGCCGCCCGGGTACCGGGGCCCAGCTGGCGGCGGGGGAACCGGCCGGGCCGATGCCGGCGTCGACCAGGGTGACCGGGCCGTCCCCGGCGCGCAGGGCGAAGCAGCGGAACTGCAGCCACCACCGCCCGTCGTCGGTGACCGCGGCCGGGTCTCGCTCGTCGGCCGCGCGCCAGTGCTCGGCCGTGGCGTCCGGGAACGCCTCCTCGCGGGGCTGGAAGAAGGGGCCCTCCCCGTCGGCCAGCGCGGTGACCGTGATAGACCCGATGGTGCGGCGCGTCGGCATCCGGTGATGGTGCCAGCGATCTCCCGTGCCGTGCACCCCGTTTCCGCCGGCCCACCGAGGCCGACTGGGGACTGCCGGCCAGTTTCCAGTACGCTCGTACTGCTTGAGCACGTGTCCCCTGAGAGGAGCGCCGGCCGATGGCGAAGATCAAGGTAAACAACCCGGTCGTGGAGATCGACGGCGACGAGATGACCCGGATCATCTGGAAGCAGATCCGGGAGCAGCTGATCCTGCCCTACCTCGACGTCGACCTGCACTACTACGACCTCTCGATCCAGCACCGCGACGAGACCGACGACCAGGTCACCGTCGACGCCGCCAACGCCATCAAGGAGCACGGCGTCGGCGTCAAGTGCGCCACCATCACCCCGGACGAGGCCCGGGTGGAGGAGTTCGGCCTGAAGAAGATGTGGCGGTCGCCGAACGGCACCATCCGCAACATCCTCGGCGGCGTCGTCTTCCGCGAGCCGATCATCATGTCCAACGTGCCGCGGCTGGTCCCGGGCTGGACCAAGCCGATCATCATCGGCCGGCACGCCCACGGTGACCAGTACAAGGCCACCGACTTCGTCGTCCCCGGCCCGGGCACGGTGACCATCACCTACACCCCGGCCGACGGCTCCGCGCCGGTGGAGATGGAGGTCGCCAAGTTCCCCGGCGGCGGCATCGCCATGGGTATGTACAACTACGACGAGTCGATCCGGGACTTCGCCCGCGCCTCGTTCCGGTACGGCCTGGACCGCAACTACCCGGTCTACCTGTCGACCAAGAACACCATCCTCAAGGCGTACGACGGGCGCTTCAAGGACATCTTCGCCGAGGTGTTCGAGAGCGAGTTCAAGGCGGAGTTCGCGGCCGCCGGCATCACCTACGAGCACCGGCTGATCGACGACATGGTCGCCGCCGCCCTCAAGTGGGAGGGCGGCTACGTCTGGGCCTGCAAGAACTACGACGGTGACGTGCAGTCCGACACCGTCGCGCAGGGCTTCGGCTCGCTCGGCCTGATGACCTCGGTGCTGCTCTCCCCGGACGGCCGCACCGTCGAGGCGGAGGCCGCGCACGGCACCGTCACCCGGCACTACCGGCAGTACCAGAAGGGCGAGAAGACCTCGACCAACCCGATCGCCTCCATCTACGCCTGGACCCGGGGCCTGGCCCACCGGGGCAAGCTGGACGGCACCCCGGCGGTCACCGAGTTCGCCAACACCCTGGAGCAGGTCATCGTCGACACCGTCGAGGGCGGCCAGATGACCAAGGACCTCTCGCTGCTCATCTCGCGGGACGCCCCGTGGCTGACCACCGACGAGTTCATGAACGCGCTGGACGAGAACCTGGCGCGTCGGCTCGCCGCCTGACCTCCCGTACACCCCCTGCGCGGGGGATGCGTCACCGACCGAGCCCGCCGGCCCCGTGCCGGCGGGCTCCGTCGTGTCCGGGCTCCGTGGTGTCCGGGCTCCGTCGTGTCCGGGCTCCTTGGTGTCCGGGCTGTGGCCTTGCTGTGCGCCTGCCGTCACCGAGGGTCAGGTGGCTCGTTGAGCCTGGTGGACGTGGTGCCAGTCGCGTCCAGGAAGGTTGACCGCGGGTCGCCTCGCGGCGCGAGTGCCGATCAGCCAGCCTTCCCGGCTGTCGCACACAGCCAGCCGTCCCTTCCCTGCGGGGGGCCCGTCCCGGGCCCCCCGCGCCCTGTACGCGCCCTGCACTCCGATCCCCGATCCCTGCGCCCCGCGTCCGGCCCGCGCGCCCCGTACCTCGGCCCGGATCTCCGGTCAGGCGGCGCGGAGCAGTTCGGCGGCGCGTTCCGGGGCGATGTCGTTGATGAACACCCCCATGCCGGACTCCGAGCCGGCCAGGTACTTCAGCTTGTCCCCGGCACGCCGGATGCTGAACAGCTCAAGGTGCAGGTGCCCCAGCTCGCGGTCGACCCGTACCGGGGCCTGGTGCCAGGCGGCGATGTAGGGCATCGGCAGGTCGAACAGCCTGTCGAAGCGGCGCAGCACGTCCAGGTACAGCGGGCCGAAGGCGTCCCGCTCCTCGTCCGTCAGGGCGGGGATGTCCGGCACCGGCCGGTGCGGGGCGACGTGCACCTCGAACGGCCATCTGGCCGCCGCCGGCACGTACGCCGTCCAGTGCTCGTTGCTCGCGACCACGCGCGTTCCGGCGGCGCGCTCGGCGGCGAGGACGTCGGCGTAGAGGTTGCCGCCGCCGGTGCGCCCGGCGTGTCGACGGGCCGCGCCGAGCATCGCCCGGGTGCGCGGCGTGACGAACGGGTACGCGTAGATCTGGCCGTGCGGGTGGTTCAGGGTCACCCCGATCTCCACGCCCCGGTTCTCGAAGCAGAACACCTGCTCCACCCCGGGCAGCTCGGCCAGCGCCACCGTGCGGTCGGCGAGGGCGTCCAGCACGGTGCGGACCCGGCGTGGCGGTAGGCCGGCGAACGATGCGTTGTGGTCGTCGGTGAAGCACACCACCTCGCACCGCCCCTGACCGGGCCGGACCGGGGTGAACGGGGTGATCTCGGCGGGCTCCTCGGCGATCCGCTGGCTCAGCGACGGGAACCGGTTCTCGAACACGGCGACGTCGTAGTCCGGCGCCGGGATCTCACTGAGCCGGTCGCCCCGGGACGGGCAGAGCGGGCACTGGTCGGCCGGGGGCAGGAAGGTGCGGGTCTGCCGGTGCACGGCGACGGCCACCCACTCGTCGGTCAGCGGGTCGTACCGGAGCTGGGACGCGGGCGGGGGCGGCGGCAGCTCCCGCCGGTCCGGCTGGTCGCGGACCGCGTCGTCCCGCTCGTCGAAGTAGATCAGCTCCCGGCCGTCGGCCAGCTCGATCGTCGTACGCTTCACTCCGCCGTTTCCTCTTCCCCGTCGGCGCGGCCGACGTCAGGTGGACTGGAGACGTTGCTCCACCCACCCGATCTCGGTCAGGTGATGCATCACCGCGTGCACCGCCTCGTCGATCGACAGGTCGGTGGTGTCGACCACCACGTCGGCGTCCGCCGGCACCTCGTACGGGTCGTCGATGCCGGTCATCCCGGTGAGCAGGCCGGCCCGGGCCCGGGCGTACAGGCCCTTGCGGTCGCGCTGTTCGCAAACCTCGATCGGGGTCGCCACGTGCACCAGCACGAAGCCGGCCCCGGCGGCGTGGGCCATCTCCCGGGCGGTCGCCCGCGCCGCCGCGTACGGGGCGATCGGGCAGCAGATGCCGACGCCACGGTGCCGGGCGACCTCGGCGGCCACCCAGCCGATCCGCCGGACGTTGAGGTCCCGGTCCGCCTTGCTGAAGGTCAGCCCGGCGGAGAGTTCCCGGCGTACCACGTCGCCGTCGAGCAGAGTCACCGTCCGGTCCCCACCCTCGCGCAGCACGTCCGTCAGGCCCCGGGCGATGGTCGACTTGCCGGAGCCGGAGAAGCCGGTCAGGAACACCACGAGCCCTCGGTGCCGCCGGGCCGGGCGGGCCCGGGCGAGTTCCTTGGCCACCGCCGGCGGGGTGTGCCACTCCGGCAGCGGGAAACCCCGGTCGAGCAGGTCGTCGATCTCCGCCTGGCTGAGCGCCAGCCGCCGGTTGCGCGGCGGGATGTCCTCCCGCCAGCGCCACTGCCCGTCCCGGTTGTCGTAGGCCAGCTCGCGGGGGACCAGCACCCGCAGGCCGGCGCCGGAGAGCATCTCGCCGGTGGAGAGCAGGTGGGTCACCCCGTACGCGGCGGCCACCCGGGCCTGGAGCAACGCGTCGCCGATCTCGTCGCGGCGGCGGGACAGCGGCACCGCGACCAGGGTCGCCGGGGGCATCCGGTCCCGGCCGGCGAAGACCGCCCGGACCAGCGCCTCGGAGGGCAGCCCGTTGGTTGTTCCCTCGCCGACCGGAATCATCACCAGCAGGTGCGCCCCCAGGGTGCGGGCCGCGTGGGCGATCTGGGCGAGCTGCGGGCGGTGCAGGGGCCGGTTGGCGAGGACGCCGAGCACCCGGCCCGGGGGCAGCAACGCCCGGATCTCCTCCGGGCTGCGGCGCAGCCGCTGGAACGGGCCGTGGCCGCCGTCGCCGAGCCGCCGTACCGGGCCGCCGATTCCGGCGACGCCGTCCCGGGCCGGCCAGACGTCGGTGACCTCCAGCGCGGCGACCGGGGCACCCTCACCGTCGGTCAGCACCAGCGCCCGGCGCTGCGGGTCGGCCGGGTCCAGGCCGTCGGCGAGCGCCGCGGGCACCTGGAGGGTCACCGGAACCTGCCAGGGCGTGCCGTCGGCGAGCCGGCCCCGCCGGCCGACGCCGGCCAGGTCGGCCCTGGTCATGAAGCCGGCGAGCGGCGCGTACGCCCCGGTCAGCAGCAACTCCAGATCGGCCAGTTCCCCGGGCCGCGGCGTGTACGCCGGAGCGTCCCGCAGCACCTCTTCGGGCAGCACCCACCCGTTACTCATCGCACCCCCCACTACTGGCCGGCACACAGTTTCTCAGTCGACCGGCGATCGGTCGAGAGCGCCATTCCCCCTACCGCGGGTGGAGTTGCCGGGACCGGCCGGACGGCGGCCCGCAGCGAGGGCCCGGGGTGTCGTTGGTCACGGGCGGTGCGAGGCGGGCGGGGCGGCGTTCTCCGCTGCCGTTCACCTGCGGTCCAAAGCTCATCCACAGCTTGTTCATACGCCGTTTCCATGACCGATCGCTTTCCTGGCTTCCAGCGTTCCGCCACCCCGAGGAACCCGACCGGAGGAAGCGTGTCCATGCGTCTACGGTTCAACCGCCGAGCCCGTCCCCCAGACCCGGCTGCTGACCATCGAGGCGACCCGACACCGGATCCCGGCCCTTCGACGGCCGGCCCGGACCATGCGGGTCACGCCCTGCGGGCGCCGAGCAAGCTGCACGCGTTCAACCGGTACGAGATCAAGTACCTGGTCGCGACGACGAAGGTGCCGGCGCTCCGGCGCGAGCTGGCCGGCCGGCTCGCCCTGGACAGCCACGGCGGCGACGGCGGGTACGGGGTGTGGAGCGTCTACTACGACACCACCGACCTGCGGTTCTACTGGGAGAAGATCGAGGGGCTGCGGTTCCGCCGCAAACTGCGGGTACGCCACTACGGCGACCGCTCCACCGTCGACGACGACACCACCGTGTACGTCGAGATCAAGCAGCGGGTCAACCGGGTCACCCAGAAGCGCCGGGTCGCCCTGCCGTACCGGCTGGCCCGGCGGCTCTGCGACGAGCGGGTGGCGGTCGAGCACGACCTCGCCCAGGGGGCGTTCGTCGAGGAGGTGCTCGAACTCGTCGCCGGCCTCGACCTGCGTCCGGTGGCGATGACCGGCTACCAGCGCGAGGCGTTCGTCGGGCAGGACGCCGACCTCGGGCTGCGGGTCACCCTCGACCACCGGATCCGGGGCCGGGACCGCGACTTCCACCTCGGGGCCGAGGCCGAGAACCGGCTCATCGTCCTGGCCGGGCTGTCGGTCGTCGAGATCAAGGCCAACGAGCGGGTCCCGTACTGGCTCACCGACCTCGCCGCCCGCGCGGAGCTTCAGGTGGTGCGGGTCTCCAAGTACTGCCAGAGCGTCGAGGCGTTCGACCGGGCGCCGCGTTCGGTCTTCCACGTCCAGGACGACGACCCCGCCGCCGGCCTGGCGGCGGCCACCCCCACGAGAAGTGAGGCCTGAGCACCGATGGACATCACCTTCCAGGACCTGTCCGGCACGTTCAGCGTCGGCGACATCGCCATCGTGCTGTCGCTGTCGTTCCTGCTGAGCGCCATGATCGGCTGGATCTACCGGGCCACCCACCGCAACGTGTCGTACAGCCAGTCGTACGTACAGACGTTGATCATCCTCGGCATGCTGATCTCGCTGATCATGCTGGTGGTGGGCTCCAACATCGCGCGGGCGTTCGCCCTGGTCGGGGCGCTGTCGGTGGTGCGGTTCCGCAACGCGATCAAGGAGACCCGGGACGTCGGGTTCATCTTCCTGGTGATGGGCGTCGGCATGGCCTGCGGCACCCGGTTCTACACCCTGGCCATCGCCGCCGCCGTCGCGATCAGCCTGATCATCGTGGTGATGTACCGGTTCAACTGGTTCGCCCTGAACGTGCAGCGCCAGGTGGTCAAGGTCCAGGTCCCGGCCGGCGGCAACCACACCTCCGACATCCAGGACGTGCTGGTCCGCTACACCACGGAGTTCGAGCTGGTCAGCCTGGAGACGATCCGGGCCGGCGCGCTTACCGAGCTGATGTACACGGTCCGGCTCAAGAAGGGCAGCGAGCCGGGTGAGCTGATCTCGGCGCTCGGCGAGCGGACCTCCGGCCAGCGGGTGACGGTGCTGACCGGCTACGACCAGACGGACCTGTGATGTCCGAGCCGCTGCGCACCCGGTCTCTGCTGCCCCGCAACCTGCGGCGACGCCTACCGGTGCGGGTGCGGCAGAACTGGAAGCTGCTGACCACCTGCGTGGCGTTCGTCGCCGTTCTCACCCTGGTGCTGGGCACGGAGCGGATCCACCCGTACGTCACCAGCGCCAGCGACACCGGGGCGAACGCGGTGACCGTGGACCTCGCCGGCACGACGGACCTCTTCGACGCGACCGCCGCCCACTCGATCCGGCTCACCTTCCGGGACGCGGACTACGAGCGGATGCTCGACACCTACTGGAAGGAGGGGGAGAAGGACTACGTCGAGGCGGACCTGACCGTCGACGGCACCACGGTCCCCAGCGTCGGTATCCGGCTCAAGGGCAACTCGACGCTGAGCGGGCTGACCTGGAAGGGCGAGAGCAAGCCGCGACAGGGCGGCGACGCTGCCCCCGGCGGGGGTGCCGCCCCCGGCGGGGGTGCCGCCCCCGGCGGCGGCCGACGTCCGGCCCCCGGCGCCGGCCAGCAGCAGGGCCAGGGCCAGCAGCAGGGCCAGGGCCAACAGCAGGGTCAGGGCCAGGGCCAGGGTGGGTTTCCCGGTGGGGGGATGGCCCGGACCTCCCTGAAGGCCGAGGAGCCGGAGACGCTGCCCTGGCTGATCAGCTTCGACGAGTTCGTCGACGGCCGCCGGTACCAGGGGCACCGCGAGGTGGCCGTCCGGGTTTCCGGGATGGGCGGCGGCTCCACCGTGCTGAACGAGGCGCTGTCGCTGTCCCTGCTCGACGGCGTCGGCGAGGCGGCCCAGCGGTACGCGTACTCCTCGTTCACGGTGAACGGCCGGCCGACCACGGCGCGGCTGCTGGTCGAGCACCCCGACGAGCACTTCGCCGACCAGATGGACGGCACCGGGGTGCTCTACAAGTCCCTGGCCAGCAGCAGCTTCACCGACCAGGGCGACGACCAGATCGACTACCAGGACGACTTCAAGCAGATCACCATGCAGGGCAGCCAGGACCTGCAACCCGTGATCAACCTGATCAAGTGGGTGAACTCGGCGAGCGACGAGGAGTTCGACGCGCACCTAGCCGACCGGGTCGACGTGGAGTCGTTCGCCCGCTACGTCGCACTCCAGAACCTGCTGCTCAACTTCGACGACATGGCCGGGCCGGGGAAGAACTACTACCTCTGGTACGACCTGGAGACGAAGAAGTTCAGCGTGATCAGCTGGGACCACAACCTCACCTTCAGTGGCGACGCCGCCCAGGGACCGCACGACAGCAACAGCCGCGGCATGCGGGGCGGGATGCAGGCGCCCGATGGCGCGCAGGCTCCTGAGGGGGCTGAGCCTCCGGGTGGGGCTGGGCTCCCCGGTGGCGCCCAGCCGCCGGGCGGCGCAGACGCGGGGCGGGAGGGCGGAGCCGCCGAGGGCGGCCGGCCCGGCGGCATGATGTCGGGCCACAAGCTCAAGGATCGCTTCCTGGCCAGCGAGGCGTTCAAGGGCGTCTACGAGGACGCGTACCGCACGCTCTACCAGCAGGTGTACGCCGACGGGCGGGCCACCGGGTCGCTCGACGCGATCACCACGGTCCTCAAGACGGTGGACGGGGCCGACGCGACGGCCGTGGACGCCGACGCGGACCGGCTGCGCACCCTCGTGAAGCAGCGGACGGAGAGCCTCCGGGACAACGAGGTGATCACCGGCGGCTGAACCCGACGAGGGCGGGGTCTGGCGGGCACCACGCCGGCCCCGCCCTCGTCGTGACCGGGCCGCCCCGGCCGCCCCCTCCGTACCCGGGCGGCCCCGTCTCCGTCCGTCGGCATTCCCCGGGGCGGTCGGAATGGTAGGACTGGTCGGAATGGTAGGGCTGGCCGGATGGACCGGCAGGGCCCGCTGAGGCAGGCTGGGGGCCATGGTGGCGGACACGGGCCGGGCGACGCCCCGGCGGTACCCGAAGAGCACCCGGCACTGGGCGACCAGCCTGGCGATCGCCGGGACGGCTGCGGCGGCGACCACCACGGTGGCCCAGTCGATCGGCGACTACCACTGGTGGGCCGGCTTCGTCCTGGTCCCCGGGGCGCTGACCGCCGCGGGTGGCGGGGTGCTGCTGGCCCGTGGCGGCGGGCGGGCGTTCGTCGGGTACGTCGTGGCCTGCGTCGGCCTGCTGATCTTCACGGTCGGGGCGCTGCTGATGACCGGCACGACCAGCCGGGGCTGGCCGGCCCTGGTCACGCTGCCCTGCCTGGCGGTCGCCGGAACCTACCTGTGGCGGTCCGCCGACCCGCTGGCCCGGGGGCTGCACCGGACGGTCGCCCTGCTCGCCCTGGCCGGCGCCCTGGTCGGGGTGACCCTGTTCCTCATCCGCGCCCGGCTCGTGGACCCGGGGCAGACCCACTGGTGGGGCGGGTTCGTGCTGCTCGCCGGGGTGGTGGTCTGCGGCAACGCCGTCGAGCTGGCCCGGCACCGGATGCCGTACCGGCTCCAGGCGGTCACCCTGCTGGTCGGGCCGGCCGTGGTCGCCGCCCTGCTCGGCGTCCGCATGCTGCGCGGCTGGTGAGGCCCAGCCGCGGCTCAGAAGGCGCAGGCGACGACCAGTTCCGGGGTGCGGTCCGGCAGCAGGTCGAGCTTGCCGATCCGGCCGGCGGCCCGCAGGTCGTCGGCGACCAGCGTCAGCCGGTCGAGCAGGGCGGCCGGGCCGAGCGCCTCGGCCAGCGGCACCTCCGCCCGCATCGACAGCTTCCGCTCGGACTTGGCCCGGCGCACCTGACTCAGGGCGTCCCCGGCCAGCCGTAGCAGCTCCGGGTCGCCGTCGCCCTGGATCGCCCGCCCGACCTCGTGCGTCGTCGGCCAGGTGGCGCGGTGCACCGACCCGTACCGCCACCAGGACCAGACCTCCTCGGTGGCGAACGGCAGCACCGGCGCGAACAGCCGCAACTGCGCAGACAGGGCGGTCGCCAGCGCCGCGCGGGCCGAGTCGGCCCCCGGCCCGGTGCCGTAGGCGCGCTCCTTCACCAGCTCGATGTAGTCGTCGCAGAACCGCCAGAAGAACGCCTCCGCCGCCTGGAGGGCGGCCGTGTGGTCGTACCCGTCGAAGGCGGCCGTCGCGGTGGCGACCACGCCGGACAGCTCGGCGAGCATGGCGGTGTCCAGCGGCTCGGTCGCCGGGGCGCGCAGCGCGTCGGCCGCGCCCAGCCCGAGGGCGAACCTCGACGCGTTGAGCAGCTTGGTGGCCAGCCGCCGGCCCACCTTGATCTGCGCCGGGTCGAAGGCCAGGTCCATCCCGGGCCGGCCGCTGGCCGCCCAGTACCGGACCGCATCGGAGCCGTACTGCTCCAGCAGCGCCAGCGGGGTGACCACGTGCCCCTTGGACTTGGACATCTTCTTCCGGTCCGGGTCGAGGATCCAGCCGGAGAGCACCGTGTCCCGCCAGGGCAGCACGCCGTGCTCCAGGTGCGACCGGACGATCGTGGAGAACAGCCAGGTGCGGATGATCTCCTGCCCCTGCGGGCGCAGGTCCATCGGGAAGACCTGCCGGAACAGCCCCGGGTCGGTCTCCCAGCCGCCCACGATCTGCGGGGTCAGTGACGAGGTGGCCCAGGTGTCCAGCACGTCCGGGTCGCCGACGAAACCACCGGGCTGGCCGCGCCGGGACTCGTCGTACCCGGGCGGCGGCTCGCTGGACGGGTCGACCGGCAGCGTCGACTCGTCGGGTGTGAGAGGGTGGGAAAGGTCCGGCTCGCCAGTGTCGTCGAGCCGGTACCACACCGGCACCGGCACGCCGAAGAAGCGCTGCCGGCTGACCAGCCAGTCACCGGTCAGGCCGCCCACCCAGTGGTCGTAGCGGTGCTTCATGTGCTCCGGCACCCAGCGCAGCTCCCCGCCCCGGGCCAGCAGCTCCGCGCGCAGGCCGGTGTCCCGCCCGCCGTTGCGCAGGTACCACTGCCGGGTGGACACGATCTCCAACGGCCGGTCGCCCCGCTCGTAGAACTTCACCGGGTGCGTGATCGGGCGCGGCTCGCCGACCAGGTCGCCCGCGTCGGCCAGCAGCCCCACCAGCGTCCGCCGGGCGCCGTTCACGGTCTGCCCGGCCAGCGCCGCGTACGGCTCCGCCGGCACGCCGGCCGGCGGCTCCGGCAGCAGCCGCCCGTCCCGGCCGACCACCACCCGGGTGTCGAGCGCCAGCTCCCGCCACCAGGTCACGTCGGTCAGGTCGCCGAACGTGCAGACCATCGCGATGCCCGTGCCCTTCGCCGGGTCCGCCAGCGGGTGCGCGCGCACCGGCACCTCGACCCCGAAGACGGGGGTACGCACCGACGAGCCGACCAGGTCCCGGTACCGCTCGTCGTCGGGGTGGCAGACCAGCGCCACGCAGGCCGGCAGCAGCTCCGGCCGGGTGGTGTCGATCAGCACCTCCCGCCCGCCCGGCCCGGCGAACCGCAGCCGGTGGTACGCCCCCGGCCGCTCCCGGTCCTCCAGCTCCGCCTGCGCCACGGCGGTGGCGAACCCGACGTCCCACAGCGTCGGCGCCTCCGCCTGGTACGCCTCGCCCCGGGCCAGGTTGCGCAGGAACGCCCGCTGCGACGTCGCCCGGGCCGCCCGCCCGATCGTGGTGTACGTCAGCGACCAGTCCACCGACAGCCCGAGCCGCCGCCACAGCGCCTCGAACACCTGCTCGTCGGCGGCGGTCAGCGTCCCGCACAGCTCGACGAAGTTGCGCCGGGAGATCGGCGTCGGGTCCTTGCGGGCCGCGTCGTCGACCGGGGCGGCCGGCGGCTGCCAGTCCGGGTCGTACGGCAGCGTCGGGTCGCAGCGCACCCCGTACACGTTCTGCACCCGGCGCTCGGTGGGCAGGCCGTTGTCGTCCCAGCCCATCGGGTAGAACACCGTCCGGCCACGCATCCGCTGGAAGCGGGCCACCGTGTCGGTGTGCGTGTACGAGAAGACGTGCCCCATGTGCAGCTCGCCCGATACGGTCGGCGGCGGGGTGTCGATGGAGAACACGTCCGCCCTACGGCCATTCCGGTTCGGCGCGTCCGACACCGCGCCACGCTCCGGAACAGTCGCCTCGGAACGGTCGAACGCGTACGTGCCGTCCTCCTGCCAGCGGTGGGCCCAGGTCTCCTCGAGCCCGTCCAACGTGGGCCGCTCGGGGACGCCGGCGCGGGCCGTCCTCGCCGTATCAGTCATCCGTCGATCCTAGGCAGCACCGATCGGGCCGGCCACGGCTTATCCGCCTCGGCTCCGGTCGCCTGTCACCGGCGGGACAGCGGCCGGGCGGGACGTGTGACAGCATCGCCGCGTCCGGGACGCGGGGGAGGCCATCCATGGGCGAGATGACGGGAGCGCGCCCGGTCGGGCGCGACTGGACGACGCTGGTCGACGCGGCGGCGGCGCTCGCCGTCGGGGCGGTCTTCGCGGCGCGAGAGCTGCCGCTGGTCGCCCAGTCCGGCTTCACCGAGCTCGTCCGGGACGGTCAGCCACTGCGCCCCGCCGCGTTCGCCTGCGTGGCGGTGGCCGTGGCGGTGGCCCTGGCGGCGCTGCTGCCGGCGCTGCCCGGCTGGCCGGTCGCCGCCGGTGGGCTGGCGCTGACCTTCCTGACCGATCTCGCGGTTGAGGGCGGCGTGCACCTGCTGCCCACCTCGACGCCGTCGCCGGGGCTGGTGCTGGCCGCCATCGCCGGCGCCGCGGGGATGGGGCTGGCGCTGGGCGCCGCCCTGCTGGCCGTCGGGCAGGCGGCCCGGCCGGGCCGTCGACTCGTCGCCGCGGGCCTGGCCGCGGGCCTGGTGCTGCACCCGGTGGGCAACGCGCTGTCGTACGCCGTGCTGCCCACCACCGAGTCCGACAGGGTCCGGCCGGACGCGCAGCTCTGGCTCCCCATCGCGCTCACCGTCGCAGCCGCGGCGGTCGCCTGGCGGCGGGCTCGCCCGGGACGGCCCGCGCGGACCGGCCGGTTCCGTCCCGGCCCGCTGCTGGTCGTCGGGGCCGCCGCAGTGCTCACCCTGGTCGGGCTGACCCTGCGCTGGTGGATCGTGCGGCAGTTCCAGCTCAGCCCCGACGGGCTGGCCGGGCCGCGCCGGGAGCGGGCCGTCGAGGCGTTCGGCCAGGCCTCCACCGTCGTGCTCGCCGTCGTCGTCGCGCTGGTCCTGCTCTGGTACGCGTATCGGGTCGGCCGGGCGGTCGGGGCGCGGTGGGTGGTGCTCTGCGCCGCAGCCGGGCCGATCGCCCTGTACGGGGTTCCACTGAGCTTCACCGCCGCGCCGGGACGGGCGTTCCTGGTCACGGCGGTTGGCGTCGCGGCGCTGGCGGCCGGCGCGGCGCTGGCCCGGCACGCGGCCCGGCTGCTGCCGTGGGACGCGCTCGGCCTGCTGGTGGCCGCCGTCGCGTTGCCGCTCGCCGCCCCGGTGGTCCGCGCCGAGATGCCCTCGGCGGACACCGTCCGGCCGCTGCTGACCGTCCTCGGGCTCGGCCTCGCGCTCGGCTTCGGCCTCGCCTTCGCCGCCACCGCGTCCACCGGTTCCGCCCCGACCGCCCCTGGTTTCGTTCCGACCACGCCTGACCCGACCCCTCCCACCCCACCCGCCGCGCCGTCGGTCACCCGGCCGGACATCGGGGGGCGGGTCGCGCTGCTGGTGCTGGGGCCCGCCGCGCTGGTGCTCTCCGGGCAGGCCCTCGCGCCGGTCGTGGCGCGGTCCCAGTTCGACGGCCCCTACCAGGGCCCGTCGCTCACCGTCCCGGTCTTCGCCGGGGTGGCCGCCCTGCTGCTGGCGCTGTTGTTCGGGTTTGACCGCGCGGTGGACCGGCTCCGCCAGGACCTGCGAGCCGAGGCGGCGTCCCCCGGCAGGCCCTGACGGCACCCCGTCGTCGACGCCCCCCTCGCGCGGGCCGGCCGCTCAGCGGTCGACCCGCCACGCGGCGTCGGGCGGCGGGCCGCCCTCGGCGACGATGTGCCGGACGATCCGCAGCGCCTCCTCCAGCGGCACGGTGTCCTCGTCGGGATACTCGTCGTCCTGCCCGTTGCCCAGGACGAAGCCGTCGCTCCAGCCGTCCGCCCCGGGGTCGGTCGCGTGCGCGCCCGGGTCGCCCGGCCCGTCGAGCAGCATCACCATCGCCCGCTCGCTGTTGCTCACCACCGCCAGCGAGCGCCCCGACGAGCTGCTCAGCCACGATTCGAGCCGGCCGGCGGTGACCCGCTCGCCGAGCTGTCGGACCGCGTCGTCGGCCGTCACCGGCGCCGTCCCACCGTGGAACGCCCAGGTCTCCACCATGGCCCGATCCTCCCAGCCGGCCGACCGGGCCGGCCGCCCGAGCCGTCCGACCGAGCCAGCCGGCCGGGCCGGGAAGCGACCGCGATCCCACTCCGGACCGATCACCCCACCCGACCTCCGCGGCGGACGACGAAGCGCCCGCCCGACCCGGGCGGGCGCTTCGTGTCGCGGCGGGCGGTCTCCGGTCAGCGCTTGATCGGGCCGAAGATCGGGCCGGTGATGGCCAGCCGGAGCCCGAGGCGGCCGTTGGTGCGGGCGTTGGCCCGGTCGAGGATGGTCGAGACCGGGGCGTAGCTGTTGTGCTCGTCGGCGTTGGCGCACCGCCCCTGGCCGGGGTCGCCGTTGGACAGGATGCCCAGCGCCCTGCCGTCGGACTCGGTGAACAGCGGGCCGCCACTGTCCCCGGGCCGGGCGCAGATCCGCACGTCGATGCCGCCACCGGACTTGCCGGTGATCTCCCCGCACCGGGTGCCGGGCAGGTAGCCCAACCCGGCGCCGGAGTCGACGTAGGGCTCGCCGGCCTTCGGGGTGTAGGCGGAGCCCGTCGCGCAGACCACCCAGCCGGTCTGGATGTCGCTCCACGGCACGTACCCGGTGATCGCCACGTCCCGGCTGGTCGTGCAGCGCGGGTTGTCGGCGACGCACCAGTAGTTGACCAGGCTCGGCCGGCTGGTCGCCGTGGTCGGATACGCCCACCGCTGCAGCGCCCCCGCCTGGTACGGCATGACCGCGTAGTCGTTCGGGTAGGCGTTCTCGGCCAGCCCGGTGTTGCCGGACTCGATCGTGACCGGGATCTTCGGCCCGAGGAACTGGTGCCAGGCGTCGTCGCGCCGGGTGTGCCTGCCGCCGACCACGCAGTGCCCGGCGGTCAGCACGTAGGCCGCCCCGCTCCGGTCCCGCACGTTGAAGCCGCTGGTGCAGCCGCCGACGGTGCCGTCGTCGCGCGGGACGTCCAGCCGGATGCCGCCGCGCATCGGCGCCCGGGTGCAGTCGCGCGGGTCGCACGCCTTCGGCACCGAGACCCGCGCCACCCGGGCGCGGGACCGGGCGGACACCCCGGCGTCGGCCAGCGCCGCCGGCAGTCGCCGGTCGCCTGCGGCGACCCGGCCACCGGTGAGCACCACGACCTCGTTGGCCGCCTGGTCCACCACGACGTCGGTGCCGACGGCCGCGCCCAGCGCCTTGGCGACCCGGGCCGCCGAGGCGCCGAGCTGCCGCAGCGAGTGCCGCACCGGAACCACCCGGACGTGGGCCGCGTCCGGCACGGGGGCCACGGCGGCCCGTACCGACTCGGGCCGGGTGGCGGCGACGGTGAGCACCCCGCCGGCCGACTGGTCGAGCCACATCCCGCCGTACTCGCCCGGAAAGCGGTCGGCGAGCGTCGTGGCCAGCGGCGGGGCGAGCTCCTGGAGGGCGAGCCGCCGGGCCGCCTCGGTCGCGGAGATCCCGTACCGGTCGCTCAGGTAGGCGACGGACGCCGGCGCGGCGGCGGCCACCTCGGCGGCCGGTCGACCGGCCGGCAGCCGGCCCGACCGCCCGGCTCCGGCCGACGAGGCTGTGGGCGTGGCGGCGCCGCCGGGCGCGGCACCGAGGCCACTGTCGGCGGCCGGATCGGCGGGAGCGTCGGCCCCTCCGCCGGCCGGGTGGTCGGCAGCGGCGGCCGCCACCGGCCTCGTCGCCGCGCCGTCGGCCGGTGTCAGCCCGTAGGCGGTCGTCCCGACCGCGCAGGCGGCGGCGACCCCAAAAATGATCATGCGTCGTGTACGCACCCCGTGTCCTCCCCGTGTGGTCGGCGGTGCCCGATCAGTTTGTGATTCTAGGCACCTCCCATCGGCCAGGGCTGTCCCGTGCGGGCCGGGCGGCATATCCCGCGCTCAGATCAGCGACTCGCGCCACTGCCGGTGCAGCGCCGCGTACCGACCGTCGGTGCCGGCCAGCCGATCCGGCGGACCGTCCTCCACGACCCGGCCGCCGTCGAGGACCAGCACCCGGTCGGCGGTCTCCACCGTGGACAGCCGGTGCGCGATCACCAGCGCCGTCCGGTCGCGCAGCACGGTGGCGAGCGCCCGCTGCACCAGCCGCTCCGTGGGTACGTCGAGCGACGACGTCGCCTCGTCCAGGACCAGCACCCGGGGGTCGGCGAGGAACGCCCGGGCGAACGCCACGAGCTGGCGTTGCCCGGCCGAGAGCCGGCCACCGCGCCGACGCACCTGCGTGTCGTACCCGTCGGGCAGGGCGGCGATGAAGTCGTGCGCGCCGATCGCCCGGGCCGCGTCCCGCACCGCCGCGTCGTCCGCGCCCGGCCGGCCGAACCGGATGTTCTCCGCCACCGAGCCGGTGAACAGGTGGTTCTCCTGGGTGACCAGCACGACCGCCCGGCGCAGCTCGGCGTCGGCCAGGTCCCGCAGGTCGACCCCGTCCAGGTGGGCCGTGCCGGCGTCCGGGTCGTGGAAGCGGGCCAGCAGCTTGGCGATCGTCGACTTGCCCGCGCCCGTCGGGCCGACCAGCGCGACGGTCTGCCCGGCCGGCACGGTCAGGTCCAGGCCGGTCAGGATCGGCGCGTCGGCCCGGTACCCGAACGAGACCGACCGGAACTCCACCGCCCCCCGCCCCGGGCCGTCGGGCAGCGGCGTCGGGCGGGCCGGCTCGGCCACCGCCGGCCGCTCGTCGAGCACCCCGGCCAGCTTCTCCAGCGCCGCCGTCGCCGACTGGAGCGAGTTGTAGAACTGGCTCAGCTCCTGCATCGGCTCGAAGAACCGGCGCAGGTACAGCAGGAACGCGGCGAGCACCCCCACCTCCATCCCGCCGCCGAGCACCCGGGTCCCGCCGTAGCCGAGCACGACCGCCACGGTCACGTTGCCGATCACCTTGATCCCCGGCGAGTACGTGGCGATCAGCCGGAACGCGTGCAGGCTGGTCCGCCGGTAGTCGTCGTTGACGGCGGCGAAGATCCGCTGGTTGCGCGGCTCCCGCCGGTACGCCTGCACCGCGCGGATGCCGCGCAGCGACTCCACGAAGTGGACGATCAGCAGCGCCACCGCCTCCCGGGTCCGCCGGTACGCCCCGGCCGACGCGCGGGCGAACCAGCGGGACAGCCAGAACAGGAACGGGAACGCCAGCAGGGTCACCGCGGCCAGCGGCGCGTCCAGCCAGAGCAGGATGCCGGCCACGGACAGGATGGACAGGGCGGCGAGGACGAGGCTGTCCACGCCGCCGTCGACCAGTTCGGCGATGGAGTCCAGGTCGCTGGTCAGCCGGGAGATCATCCGGCCCGAGGTGTAGCGCTCGTGGAAGCCGACGGACAGCCGCAGGAAGTGGCCGTACACCCGCTGCCGCAGCTCCAGCAGGACGGCCTGTCCGATCCGGGTGGAGAGGGCCAGGAAGCCGCGCCGGGCCGCGTACTCGGTCAGCGCGGCGGCGGCGAAGGCCCCGGCGATCGCGACGAGCGGCCCGCTGTCCCCGGCCCGCAGCGGAGCGATCGCCCGGTCGATGCCGAGCATCACCAGGTACGGCCCGGACATGGCGGCGGCGTTCTGCGCCAGCAGCAGCCCGACGGCCGTCCCGAGCCGGCGCCGGTGCGGGCGCAGCAGGTCCCGCAGCAGCGCCCGGCTGCGGGTGCGCAGCCGGGCGAGCGCCTCGGGCGTCGCCTCCTCCGCCCGGCTGCGGTCCGCCTCCGGGTCGGTGGCCCGCCCCCGCCACCGGTCCAGGTCCGGCGCGGCCCGTGCCTGCCGGTCCGCCGCGCTCCGGCCCCGTCGGCCGGTCGCGCCCGGCGGGCTGCCCGGCCCGTCGGCGGGCTCGTCCTCGGGGTGGCGGACCGTGGCATCGGCGGCGGTCACGACAGCACCAGTCCCCGCTCGTCCGGGCCGGTGGCCGACGTGGTCGGGCCGGGGCCGGTGGCCGACGTGGTCGGGCCGGTGTAGGGCGCGGTCGGCGTGGTCGGGGTGGTCGGGGCGCCGGAGGGGGCGGTCGGGGCGCCGGAGTTCGCGGCCGGGGCGGCGGAGAGGACCGCCCGGTACGCCGGAACCTCGGCCAGCAGCCGCGAGTGGGTGCCGATCGCCGTGATCCGGCCCCGCTCCAGCAGCGCGACCCGGTCGGCCAGCGCCACGGTCGACGGCCGGTGCACCACGAGCAGCGCGGTGGTGTCCCGCAGCACCCGCCGCAGCGCCGTCTCCACCAGTGCCTCGGTGTGCACGTCGAGGGCGGACAGCGGGTCGTCGAGCACCAGCAGCGCGGGCCGACCGAGCACCGCCCGGGCCAGCGCCAGCCGCTGCCGCTGCCCGCCGGAGAGGGTGAGCCCCTGCTCACCGACCCGGGTGGCCAGTCCCCACGGCAGCTCGTACACGAAGTCGGCCTGGGCCAGCGCGAGCGCCGCCCGGACGTCGTCCTCGTCGGCGTCCGGGCGGCCCAGGGTGAGGTTCTCCCACACCGACATGGAGAACAGCGTCGGCTCCTCGAAGGCCACCCCCACCAGCCGGCGCAGCGAGGCCAGCCGCAGCTCGCGCAGGTCGTGGCCGTCCAGGGTGATCCGCCCGCCGGTCACCTCGTGCAGCCGGGGGACCAGGGAGAGCAGGGTGCTCTTGCCGGTGCCGGTCGCGCCGACCAGGGCCAGGGTCTCGCCCGGCTCGACGGTCAGGTCGATCTCCCGCAGCACCGGAGCGGGGGTGCCCGGGTAGCGGAACGACACCCGGTCGAAGACCAGCCGGCCGTGGACCGCCGGCCGGGCCAGCGTGACCGCGCCCGGCGCGTCCACGATGGAGGGCCGGGTGTCCAGCACCTCCTGGATGCGGTCGGCGGCGGTCGCCGCCTCCTGGCCGTTGGCGATGATCCAGCCGAGCGACTGCACCGGCCAGATCAGCATCAGTTGCAGGCTGACGAAGGCGACCAACTCGCCGATGGTGAGCACACCCCGGGCGGCGGCGATCGCCCCGGCGACCAGCACCACGCCGAGGGTCAGGTTCGGCACCAGGTCGAACAGCGCGGAGGTGCGGGCCAGCAGCCGCCCCTTGGCCACCCCGGTGTCGTGCAGCGCCCGGGCGCTGGCCGCGAACCGGCTGGCCAGCTCGGGCCCCCGGCCGTACGCCTTCATGGTGCGTAGCCCCTGCGCGGTCTCCTCGACCAGCGTGGCCACGTCGCCCTGCTGGTCCTGCATCCGGCGCGACGCGCCGTGGTAGTACCGCCCGAACCGACGGCTGATCAGGAACAGCGGTGCGGCGCTGGCCGCGACCAGCGCCCCCAGCGCGGGGTGCAGACGGATCAGCAGCACCACCACGGCGGCGTACGTCACCAGGTTGAGCACCAGGAACAGCAGGCCGAAGGAGAGGAACCGGCGGATCACCGACAGGTCGCTGGTGACCCGCGAGAGCAACTGGCCGGTCTGCCACCGGTCGTGGAAGCCGGGCGGCAGCCGTTGCAGGTGGGCGTAGACGTCGGCGCGGATCGCCGCCTCCATGCCCACCGACGACGAGGACTGCGTCCACCGGCGGATGAAGATCAGCAGCGCCTCGGCCAGGCCGAGCAGCAGGGCCAGACCACCGAGCCGGACCAGGCCGGCCGGGTCGTGCCGGGCGATCGGGCCGTCGACCACCCGCTGCACCACGAGCGGCACGGCGAGGCTCGCGCCGGTGCCGGCCAGCGCCGCCGCCAGCAGCCAGCAGAACTGGGCGGCGTACGGGCGCAGGTAGGGGCGGAACCGCCAGAGGTTGCGCAGCGGGCGAGCGCGGTCGGCCGGTTGGGCCGGGTCGCCGTCGCTCTCGGCAGGCACTAACCGACGGTAGCGTCAAACGGGACTGTCGCCGCTGTCAGCTTTCAGCACGTCCGATCCTCGGTGAGCCAGCCGGGCGGGCCCGGTGTGCTTACCGCCCGGCGGATGCCCCGTGTCAGCCAGCCGGGCGGGCCCGGCGCGCTCACCGCCCGGCGGATGCCTCGTGGGCGAGCAGCCACCGCTTCACGTCCAGCCCCCAGCGGTAGCCGCCGAGGCCGCCGTCGGTGCGCAGCACCCGGTGACACGGGACGAACAGGGCGGCGGCGTTGCGCGCGCAGGCAGCCGCCGCGGCGCGGACCGCCGCCGGCCGACCGGCCAGCCCGGCGTACCCGGTGTAGGTGACCGGGCGGCCGGGCCCGACCTCGCGCAGCACCCGCCACGCGTGCGCCATGAACGCGCCGCCGGTGTGCTGCTCAACCGGCACCGTGTCGATCGCGGTAAGTTCCCCGGCCAGGTACGCGGCGACGGCTGCGGTGACCGGGCCGAGCTCGGCCCGCTGTCGGACCGGCCCGCGCAGGCCGGAGTGCATCAGCGGCAGCAGCGTCTCCGGTTCGGGGGTGAAGCCGGCGGACCGGACCGCGCCGTCGGGGCCGGTCAGGATGCTCAGCGGACCGATTGGCGTGTCCATGACCGTGCCGTCGAGGGTGACGTTCATGCTGCTCTCCAGAGTCTGATCATCGCGTACGAGCGCCAGGGTCGCCAGCGTTCCGCGTACGCGTCGAGGGTCTTCGGGTTGTCGGGGAGGCCGAGTGCGGCGGCACCGCGCCGCACGGCCAAGTCGGTGTGGAGCAGGACGTCGGGGTCGCCGAGGGCACGCATGGAAACGTAGCCGGCCGTCCACGGGCCGATCCCGGGCACCTTGAGCAGCCGCCGCACGGCCTCTTCCCGGTCCCCGCCCGGATCGAGGTCCAGCTCCCCGTCGACGATGGCCCGCGCCGCCGCCCGGATCGTCTCCCGCCGCCCCACCGGCATCCGGAACCCACTGTCGGCGATCCCCAACACCTCCTCCGCCGCAGGAAACCCCCACCCCACCAGCCCCCCACCCGGCTCCCCCGGTTGATCAAGAAGTTTGTGTCCCGGAGGAGCGGGTTCGGCGACGTAAACCTCTTGATCACCCGGCACAGGGGGTGGGGGGAGGAGGTGGGTGAGGGTGGTTCGGGCCGAGGTGACCGAGACCTGTTGGCCGACGATCGCGCGGACGAGCATCTCGAAGCCGTCGACGGCGCGCGGGACGCGGATCCCGGGCTCCGCCGCCACCAGCGGGGCGAGGGCGGGGTCGGCGGCGAGCGTGCCGTCCACGGCGGCCGGGTCGGCGTCGAGGTCGAGCAGCCGTCGGCAGCGGGCCACCGCCGGCGCCAGGTCGCGCATGTCGGCCAGCCGCAGCGTGGCCGCCACGTGCCCGGCCACCGGGGTCAGCTCCACCTCCGCGCCGCCGTGCGGCAGCCGCAACCTCCGACGGTACGTCCCGTCGCGTACCTCCTCCACCCCGGGCAGGGCCCGCAGCGCGAGGAAGTCCAGCAGCGCCGCCGCGTGCAACGGCGGCCGGTACGCCAGCCGCAGCGCGATCGTGCCCGGCCCGCCGGCCACCGGTGCCCGTCCCTGGGCGTCGCGCAGTTCCGACGGGGCGGCGGCGTAGACCTCGCGGACCGTGTCGTTGAACTGCCGGACGCTGCCGAACCCGGCCGCGAACGCGACCTCGGCCATCCCGAGCCCGGTCGTCTCGATCAGGATCCGGGCGGTCTGCGCGCGCTGTGCCCGGGCCAGCGCCAATGGCCCGGCGCCCAGCTCGGCGCACAGCATCCGGTGCAGGTGACGTTCGGTGTAGCCGAGCCGAGTGGCCAGCCCCGGCACGCCGTCCCGGTCGACCACCCCGTCGGCGATCAGCCGCATGGCCCGCCCCACCACGTCCGCCCGGACGTCCCACTGGGGCGAGCCCGGGGCGGCGTCCGGGCGGCAGCGGCGGCAGGCCCGCAGCCCGGCCCCCTGTGCGGCGGCGGCCGACGGGAAGAACCGGACGTTGTGCCGCTTGGGCGTCATTGCCGGGCAGGACGGCCGGCAGTAGATCCCGGTCGACGTCACGCCGGTGTAGAACCAGCCGTCGAATCGCTGGTCACGGCTGTCGACCGCCCGGTAGCACCGCTCGAAGTCCAATTCCACGTCACCGATAGTGCCCCGCCGTCCGGCCCTCCGGCTCGCGGAAATCGGACCTGGCCGTGGGGGTGGGCGGGGGCCTCTCGCGGCATCGCTCCACCTCAGCCGGCCATCCCGGCCGGGAACGGATATCCGGGCCGAAAGTGTCGGTAGGTGCCGGTACGGTCCCCGCCACCAACTCAAGAAGGGTGTGGCGATGGCGAGCGTGGCCGGGCGAGGTGTCCGCTGATGAGATCGGGGCGGGCGCGGCTCGACCACACGGTGGTCCAGGGCTTCTACGACCGGATGCGGGCGGTCGCCCCAGCGGCGTACGGCGCGATGGAGCGGGACCGGGCCGGTGACCGGGGGCGGGCGTTCCGGGACACGGCCTGTGGCCGGCTCGCCGCGTCGCTCGACGCCGCGGGCCTGCGTGCCCTCGGCATGTGGGCGCACCACTGGTGCATGCGCTTCTACGACGACGACACGCGGGTGGGGCTGCGCCTGGTCCGGGAGATCGCCGGCCGCTCCGGGTTGGGCTGGACGGTCGACGAGGTGCGTTGGATGCTCGGCGAGTCCACCGCGGCCGGCCCGTCCGCCGCGTACCGGTTCACGCTGCCGGCCGCGGCGGTCCGCGAGCTGCCGCAGCCGGCCCGCGGTGAGTTCACGACCCACGAGCTGTCCGGGGCCACCGGCCGTGAGCTGCCCACCGGGGAGCGCCCCGAGGCCGGGCGGGGTGTGGCCGGGTCCGGGCGGGAGGCCGTCGGGCCGGGCGCGGGGGAGCGGCGCCTGCTGGCCGGCTGACCCGGCACGGCCCACCGCGAGCGGGCCGGTGAGCGGGGCGGCGAGCGGGCCGGCGAGCGGCGTCGGGTGTCGCGGTCCGGGCGTAGCTGAGGGCTGAGTCGAGCGAACCGCGCGAGTGCGAGATGGGGCACAATGCCGGGGTTACCGAGCCCTCGAACCCGTACCGACCGTAGGACCCCGAGGAGAGGATCGCCGTGTCCGCCAGCGAGCCGACCATCGTCGCCACCAGCATGGGCTTCTTCAGCCGCCGTCGCGGCCCGAACGACCTGCGCCCCGGGCCGGTGTTCGAGCTGGCCGCCGAGCTGGCCCAGGCCGGCCCCGAGCCGCGGCTGTGCTATCTCGGCCAGGCCGTCGGAGACCGGGACGCCTCGATCGCCGCCGTCCACGCGGCGTTCGCCGGCACCCGGTTCCGGGCGTCGCATCTGGCGCTGTTCCCCATGCCGAACGTCGACGACGTCCGGGCCCACCTGCTTGCCCAGGACGTGATCTGGGTCGGCGGCGGCAGCGTCGCCAACCTGTGCGCGGTGTGGCGGGTGCACGGCCTCGACGAGATCCTGCACGAGTGCTGGCAGGCCGGGGTGGTGCTGGCCGGGGTCTCGGCCGGCTCGATCTGCTGGCACCTCGGCGGCGCCACCGACAGCTTCGGCCCCCGGCTGCGCGGCTTCACCGACGGCCTGGGCTGGCTGCCGTACGGCAACGGGGTGCACTACGACAGCGAGGACCAGCGGCGACCGCTGATGCACGCGCTGGTCGCCGACGGCACGCTCCCGACCAGCCACTGCACCGAGGACGGGGTCGGGCTGGTCTACCGGGGTACCCGGCTGGTCGAGGCGGTCGCCGACCGCGAGGGCGTCGCGGCGTACGAGGTCGCGCGGTCCGGGGACGGCGGCGTCCGGGAGACCCGGATCGAGCCGCGTCTGCTGAGCTGACCGTCGACGGTCGGTGCCGGCCGCGTAGACTGGCCGTCCGTGAGCCTCACCATCGGGATCGTCGGCCTGCCCAACGTCGGCAAGAGCACCCTGTTCAACGCGCTGACCAAGAACGACGTGCTCGCGGCGAACTATCCGTTCGCCACGATCGAGCCAAACGTCGGCGTCGTCGGGCTGCCGGACGAGCGGCTGAACAAGCTGGCCGAGATCTTCTCCTCGCAGAAGGTGCTGCCGGCGCCGGTGTCGTTCGTCGACATCGCCGGCCTGGTCCGGGGTGCCTCGAAGGGGCAGGGCCGGGGCAACGCGTTCCTGGCGAACATCCGTGACGCGTCCGCGATCTGCCAGGTGGTGCGGGCCTTCTCCGACCCGAACGTGGTGCACGTCGACGGCAAGGTCTCCCCGGCCGACGACATCGAGACGATCAACACCGAGCTGATCCTGGCCGACCTCCAGACCCTGGAGAAGGCGCTGCCCCGGCTGGAGAAGGAGGCCAAGCTCCGCAAGGACCGGGCCGCCGCCGTGGCCGCGGCGCAGCAGGCGGTCCAGGTCCTCGACGGCGGCACCACGCTGTACGCGGGCGCCGCCGCCGCGAAGATCGAGCTGGAGCACCTCCGCGAGCTGCACCTGCTCACCACCAAGCCCTTCCTGTACGTCTTCAACGTCGACGAGGCCGAGCTGGCCAACGCCGAGTTCCTCGACGAGCTGCGTGCCCTGGTCGCCCCGGCCGAGGCCGTCTTCATGGACGCCAAGATCGAGTCAGAGCTGGTGGACCTGCCCGAGGAGGAGGCCCGCGAGCTGCTGGAGTCGATCGGGCAGTCCGAGCCCGGCCTCAACCAGCTCGTCCGGATCGGCTTCCGCACGCTCGGGCTCCAGACGTACCTGACGGCGGGGCCCAAGGAGGCGCGGGCCTGGACCGTCCCGGTCGGGGCGACCGCGCCGGAGGCCGCAGGGGTGATCCACTCCGACTTCCAGCGCGGCTTCATCAAGGCCGAGGTGGTCTCCTACGGCGACCTGGTCACGGCCGGATCGATGGCGGCGGCGAAGGCGGCCGGCAAGGTCCGCATCGAGGGCAAGGAGTACGTCATGCAGGACGGCGACGTCGTGGAGTTCCGCTTCAACGTCTGAATCCGGGCCTGTGCGCCATCGCTTGATCGACAGGTCAGGCCGTGCGCTGCATGATGGCGTGATGCGAACACGGCTGCTCTTCGTCCGGCACGGCGAGTCGGTGCACCGCGTCGAGGGTGTCGTAGGTGGCCCACACGGCTGCCGGGGACTGACCGACGCGGGCCATCACCAGGCACACCGGCTGGCCGGCCGGCTCCGCGATGAACTCGCCGCCGCCGGCCCCGTGGCCGTCTACTCCTCCGTGCTGCGCCGGGCGGTCGAGACCGCGTGGCCCATTGCCGGGGCGCTGGGCGTCAGCCCGGTGGCGGACTGCGGACTGTGCGCCTGGCACACCCCGCCGTACGCCGACGGGTTGTCGGCGACCCGGTTCCAGACCGACCACGCGACGGCGGGCGGTGGGGTGTTCCGGCCGTTCGAGGAGGGCAACGAGACCTGGGCGGAGCTGGTCGTGAGGGTCAGTCGCGCGATCATGGACATCGCGCACCGGCACCGGGGCGGCACCGTCGTGCTGGTCGGGCACACCGAGACGGTCGAGGGCTCCTTCCACGCCCTCGCCGCCCAGCCGATGTTCAGGGCGTTCGACGTGGCGGTGGCCATGGCTTCGATCACCGAGTGGACCACCGACGACGATCCCACCGGCTGGCCGCCGGCCCGATGGACCCTGCGCCGCTTCAGCGACGTCTCCTGACGCCCGGGGGCGGCGCCGCCCGCCCCACCCACCCGCCGATTCGCGATGTTGGACAGTTGTCGTCGCGGGGCGACGGTAAGCGTCCAAGGTCTCCGACAGGAGGCGGCAGGAGGCGACAGGGGCGGCAGGAGGCGACAGGGGCGGCTGGGGGCGGCGGGGCGTGGTTGGGTGTCGGCGTGGAGCTTGAGTTAGACGGTGGCGGGGTGCGGTTGGCGGCCACGCTGGACCTGCCGGTCGGCCCGGTCCGGGGCGGGCTGGTGGTGCTGCACGGGGCCGAGGCCGGGCACCGGTCGTACTTCTGCTACGAGCACCTGGCCAGGCTGCTGCCCGGCGCGGGGATCGCGGTGCTGCGCTTCGACCGCCGGCCCCGGGTGGACGGCCATGACGTTCCCCTGGCCGACCAGGCCGCCGACGCGGCAGCGGCCATCGGTGTCCTGCGCCGGCAGGTCGGCGACGTGCCAGTCGGGCTGTGGGGGCTGAGCCAGGGCGCGTGGTCGGCGCCGCTGACCGCCGCGCTCCGTCCGGACCTGGTCGCCTTCCTCGTGCTCGTCTCCTCCAGCGGGGTCAGCCCCGCCGCCCAGATGCGCTACGGCACCGCCGAGCAGCTCCGCCTGCACGGCTACGGCGACGTCGACCTGACCGAGCTGGGCCGGGTGCGGGCCACGACGGAGGCGTACCACCGGGGCGACCTCGGCCGGGCCACGGCGCAGGCCGCCATCGACCGGGCCGCCGAGCGCCCCTGGTTCCCGCTGGTCTACCTGCCGCGCGAGCTGCCCGACGAGCCGGGCACTTGGCGGGACATGGACTTCGACCCGGTTCCGGTGTTCGCCCGGGTGACCTGCCCGGTGCTGCTGTTCTACGGCGCGACCGACGCCTGGGTCCCGATCGACGACAGCATCGCCGCCTGGCGGCGGGCCACCGCCGGGGCCGCCACCCCGCCAACCGTCTGCCGGCTGGGCGGCTGCGACCACTATCCCACTCTGGACGAAGGCGAGGACCTCGACAGCATCAGCCCGCAGTACGCCGCCACGATGCTGAGCTGGCTCGACGCCCACATGGTCGGCCCCGACCCGACCCGACGCGCGTAGGCTGAGGAGGGGAGAGGGGACCGCCGTGATACCGACTCTGATCCTGTTCGGCCTGGTGTTCGGTCGTTGGTGGCGGGCGGCCCTCGCGGTGGCGGCCCTGGGCTGGCCGCTTCTGCTCGTCGCGACCGGCGTGCTGGGCGTCGAGCCGGCACTGGCCGGCGCATCCGGGTTGGCGGTCCTGAATGCGGCCGTCGGTGTGGTGGTCCACCAGTCTGTGCTCTGGCTCGTCCGGAACCACCGACGGGCCCCGGCCGCCCCTCCGGGCACGTGAGACCGGCAGCGTCACGCCCGTCGGGCCACCGGGGCCGGGGCGTCACGCGTTCCGCAGCGCGTCCTCGACACCGGTCTCCTGGCGGCCGAGGTGGGCCGGGTCGCGACCGGACAGCAGGTCCACCGCCGCCTTCACGCAGGCGCCGTACTCGCGGGTGGAGCTGATCCGCCACGTCCGGTCGTACTCGCGGGCGGTCTCGTCGCCCACGCCGCTGGCGTCGACGCCGAGCCGCCGGCACACCGCCACGGCGCGGGGCAGGTGGAAGGACTGGGTCACCACCGTCGCCCGCTCCACCCCGAAGATCCGCTTCGCGCGGGCGCACGAGTCGTACGTGTCGAAGCCGGCGTAGTCCAGCACCACCTTCTCCGCCGGCACGCCATGGTCGAGCAGCCAGCGCCGCATCGCGGTCGGCTCGTCGTAGTCCGGGTTCATGTTGTCGCCGGAGAGCAGGATGGCGCGTACCTTGCCGGCGGCGAGCAGCCGCCGCGCGATCTCCAGGCGGGCGGTGAGGAACGGCGAGGGGGTCCCGTCGGGGTGGACCTTGGTGCCCAGCACCAGGGCGACCGGCGCGTCGGGGACGTCCTGCTCGGCGAAGATGTGCCCCTCCGCGCCGCCGCGGATCCACTGCACACTGGCCACGGTGCCACCGGTCAGGAGCGCCGCGCCGACGACGGCCGCGACGACGGCGTGGCGCAACCAGCGCGTACGCCTGCCGTCGGCCGGGCGCAACCTTCGGACCAGAGTGGAGAGTCGACCCCGCATGGGGCGAGTATCCCAGGGCCGCCCAACAACTGATCTTGCCCGCCGCCTCTGGGCGGGCGGGCCGCTGGCCCTCAATTGACCGGCAGGCCGGGGAACAGCACTGGTCCAACCCGTGGTGGTGGCGTCGGTGCCGCCGGCGGGTCAGGACGGTGGGCGGGTCAGCTCGACCTCGTCGCCGGGCAGGACCTCCACGTCACCCTCCGGGCCGCGCACCTCAAGGACCGGCACGCCCTCGTCGAGCTGCATGGCCCGGCGCTCGTCCGCGCTGGGCACCCGCGCGATCACGGACGCCCCCGGCGGCAACTCCACCCGCCGTCGCTCTGGTGCCGTACGGACGTAGCTGCCGTGTCCGCGCACCGTGACGACGAGTCCCTCGGAGCGCAGCAGCGAGATCGCCATCCGGACCGCCTCGCGGCCGATCCCGTACTCCTGGGTCAGCCGCGCCTCGCTCGGCAGTGCGGAACCGGGTGTCAGCTCGCCGGATTCGATCCGCTGCCGCAGAAGTTCGGCGAGCTGCACATAGACCGGCGTGTGCGAGCGCGGATCGATAGTCATGGCAAAGAGCCTTGTTCCCCTATGGCCCAGACTGGTTGTGCCCCTGTGCCCCGGGGCATATAGTCGCAGCTACGCTCAGTGCTCGACGGGGAACGTTCGGATGGTCCCCCGGTTGGTTGGACCTGTCTTGGCGGAGGGGTGGTTCATGGTGCGCGGGTTTTTCAGGTGGTCCGGCGGGCCCGGGCGGGCGTCGTGGAGGCGCGGGGCGTCGCCCTGCCCGCGCTCCTTGGCGTCCGTGTCGCTGCTGCCCTGGCAGGTGCGGACGCAGCGGTTCCGGTCGGCCCGGTTCGGCCGACGTGGCCTGGACCCGGGGGAGGTGCAGGCGTTCATGGACCGGCTGGCCACCGAGCTGGCCGTCCACTACGACGCGCTGCGGACGGCCCGGCTGGAGACGGCGCGGCTCGGCTGCGAGTTGCGGCGGCTGCGGGCCGAGCAGGCTCGCCGACCCAATGCGGGCCGGCACTGATGGCGGCCCGGGGGCGGTTCGTCATCCACCTGCCCGTCCTCGCCCCGGACCTGGTCGGCGCGGTGCGGCTCGCCCGCGTGGTGGCGCGCTGGGCGGGCGTGCTCTCCTCGGCGGACCCGGGGGAGACCACCGTGTCGGCCGAGGACGAGCAGGGCGTACGGCATCGGGTCTTCTGCGACCTGCGCCTGCCGGGCGGCCGGCGCTGCCTGCTCCGGGCCGACCACGACGGCCCCTGCACCCGCCGGCCGAGCCGCTGACCCTCGCCGGGATGCACGCAGCGCGGCGGCCGGAATCGGCGCGAGCGGGCCGGGTCGCCGTGGCGGGATTTGCCCGAGCGGTACGGGCCGTGGAAGACGCCGACCGGCCGGTAGGGTCGTCCGCGTGGATCTGGACGACACCGCCGCCCGGCTCGGGGTACCCGTCGAGGACGTCGACCGCATGCACCGGCTCGCCGGCGACCGGCCGTCGGCTCCGCTGCCCGCCAAGGCCGATGCGCCCGCGATTCTCGACCGGCTCGCGGTGCGGCCGGACGACGCCGCCGAGATCATGGCGGGCTGGCCCGACCCCGGCTCCCCACTGTGGACTCCGGAGCTGCGCTGGCTGCTCGACCGCTCGATCGCCCTGGTCCGCGCCGATCTCGGGGGCCACGGCTGGCTGTCGCCCGGTCCGGCGCTGCCGCGCGAACGGGGTCCCGCCTGGCGGCACCTATACGTGTACGCGTACCTGGCCCTGGTCGACGTCGTCACGGGGTACCACCGCGACCACGGCATCACCGATGCCGTGTCGTGGGTGACCCTCGCGGACCTGGGCCGCAACCTCGCGATCGACCGGCGGATGCACCGCGAGGGCTGGCCGGTCATGCAGAGCTGGCTGACGCTGCACGCGCGCGGCGGCATCTACGAGCTGGGCCGGCTGCAGCACCAGCGCGGCGGCACCGCCATCGACCTGCACATCCCCGAGTCTGGGCCGATGACCCCGGAGGCGGTCGCGGCGTCGCTCGACGCGGCCCGCGTGTTCTTTCCGCGCCACTTTCCCGACGAGCGCTACACGGCGTTCTCCTGCGGCTCGTGGCTGCTCGACCCGCAGCTGCTGGAGTACCTGCCCGGGGACTCCAACATCGTCCGGTTCCAGCAGAGGTTCGAGCTGGAGCCCTACGAGGAGCCGGAAGGGTTGGACGCCGACGTCGAGGTGCTGCGGTTCGTGTTCCGCACCCTGACCACGCCGCTCGACCGGCTGCCGCGCCGCACCGTGCTCCAGCGCGCGATCGTCGACCACCTGAAGGCCGGCCGCCACTGGCACATCCGCCGTGGCCGCTTCCCGATCTAGCCACGCCCCTAGGGGGTCTGCCCGCGCCGCCACACCTCGCCCTGGACGCCGTGCCGCTCGGCCGCGTACCGCTCCTGGGTGCTGGCCGCCTCGCGGGCCGCCGCCGAGTCCTCCGGGGCGGACTGCCGCCGCCGGTCCCGCCAGGCGACCACGACGAACGCGGCCACGGCCAGCGCCAGGGCCGACCCGAAGATAACCAGCACTGTCGTCACGTCCCCGACGGTAGGGCACTCGGGCGAGGGCCGGCGACCCGTGCGCGGCCTGACGGTGGCCGGGGCGTCGCGCTCGGTAGCGGTGGGGAATGGGTGAGGCGTAGTGTCATCGACACCTTTCGCAGCCGAGGTTAGGACGCGCGATGCCAGTTCCGCAGCGGACGGGCAGGGCCCGACGGGCCCTCTGCCAGCTCAGGCTGCACCTACCGTCCGACTTCGCCGACTCCGACGACCCGTGCCGCCACGAGCGGCGGTGCCGGCACTGCGGGCAGATCTTCTCCGCCAAGGTGATACACACGTACGGCCGAGCCCACGGCGGGGCGGAGCCCTGCGAGCAGGTTTCCGACTGCATCCGGTGCGGGCACGAGTCGAGGTGGCGCCAGCACAACCGGACTCGTTCCGTGCTGGTGGCCGACCTGCCGGCACCTCAGCGACGGTTTCATTCTCCCGAGCCCTGCGACTACGCCCAGGTCTGCGAGGTCTGTGACGAGGTCACCCAGGTTCGGACGGAGCACGACTGGGACCGGGATGAGTGGGGCGGCAGGTGTCGCGTGTGCCGGGAACTGTGGCTCACTGACGAGGCTTAGAGCGACCGTCGACAGGGAGCGCTTGAGGCGTTCGGCAAGGTGAGGATTTCGGCTCCGTCGCTGGTGATAGCGATCGTGTGCTCACTGTGTGCTGTCCGGCAGCCTGTCGCGCTTCGGAGCGTCCACCCGTCGGCGTCGGTGACGAGTTGAGCGGTGTCCGCCATGATCCAAGGCTCCAGTGCCAGCAGCAGCCCAGGGCGCAGTTTGTATCCACGGCCGGGCCGCCCGGTGTTCGAGATGTGCGGGTCCTGGTGCATCGTTGATCCGACGCCATGACCTCCGAACTCGGTGCTCACCTGATAGCCCGCCTCGCGGAGGACCGAGCCGATGGCATGGGAGATGTCGCCGACTCGAGCCCCAGGGCCGGCAGCTGCTATCCCTGCGTGCAGCGCGCGCTCGGTCGCGCTGATCATCGCGACGCTCTCCGGGGGCCTTGAGTTGCCAACGATGAAGCTGATGGCAGAGTCGGCAACGACTCCGCCCTTGGAGACGGCGAGGTCGAGTGACAGCAGATCGCCGTCGGCAAGCGTGTAGTCGTACGGCAGTCCGTGGAGCACGGCGTCGTTGACGGACGTGCAGATGTAGTGGCCGAACGGCCCGCGTCCGAAGGATGGCTCGTAGTCGACGTAACAGGACAGCGCTCCGGCCTCGACGATCATGGCCTCGGCCCACCGGTTGATGTCCTGCAGGTTGGTGCCGACTGCGCTGCGGCTCTTCAGCGTCTGCAAAATGTCAGCGACCAGGGCGCCTACCTCCCTTGCGCGGGGCAGTTCGGTGGGGTTCAGGATCTCGATCATGCGGTGCCTTCCTCACGCAACCCATAACTATCCCGGCCATAGTATCCCGGTACTAGAATCGGACCCATGGTCAGGTTGCCGCTCACACCCGCAGAGGTCGAGCGCGGACAGCGCCTCGGCGCCCTGTTGCGTCGCGCCAGGGGAGAACGCTCGATGCTCATGACCGCGCTCGACGCACGCGTCTCACCGGAGACCCTCCGGAAGATCGAGTCGGGCCGGGTGGCGACCCCTGCCTTCCCGACCATCGCCGCGATCGCCGACGTCCTCGGCCTCTCCCTCGATGCGGTGTGGGCCGAGATCAACCAGCCCGAACGTGATGTTGAGCCGACCAGCTCTGCTCACCACGCACGTGAGCGGTTGGCCTCGTAAGTCGCAATCCCGCAGACAGCTAGGGCGACGTCAACAGGTCTGCTGACCCGCACCGGTGCTCACCGCCGGCGAGGGTCAGGAGATGTAGTGCAGGATCACGTTGTGCACGTGGTGGCTCTTCTCCGAGCCCCGGAACTCGACCTCGTACGTGTGCGTGCCGACGTGGATCGCGATCGCTCCGGTGGAGAAGAACGACCCGCCCCACGACTTGTTGCTCACCACACTCACGCTGGTGATCTTCGAGTACGGGATGCTGGTGATCGCGTACCGCTTGCCGACGAAGGACCGGTCCTGGATGATCACGCGCCGGTCGGTGAGGCCGATGAACCCGGTGCCGGTGCCGACGGCGTCGTAGACGGAGATGATCTGCTCACCGTCGAGGAGGCCGCTCTGGATCTGCTGGAACTGCTCCTTGCGGTCGTACGTCGCGTTCGCCATGGGTCCACGGTAGGTCGGCCGCGCCAACGCCCCCGCGCGCGAGGTCACTCGCCCGTGACGGCCCGGTACACGTCCTCGATGCGGGCGGCCAGCAGGACCTCGCCCTCGGTGAGCGGCTCGCCGTCGCCGTGCCCGACCCGGATCTGGGTCCGGCCGTCCCGGCGGCTGATCTCGGGGCGCAGGTGCAGGGCGTCGGCGACCACCTTCACCCGTTCGGTGAGCGCGGCGTGCTGGGTGTCGTCCATCACCAGCGTGCGCCGAATCTGCTCGCCCTCCCGGGTCCACCCGGTCAACAGGGTCAGTGCGTCGCTCAGGTAGTCGTGTTTCGTGCGCCCCCTGAACAGCACGCGCATCACTGCACCTCCCAGGCGTCGTTGCCGGCTTGTGGCCAAATCGTCGCCGTCCCGTGTCTGTGCCGGTGCCTCAAGTCTGTCGTCCGACCGAGGGTGTGTCCACGCCCACACTTCCTACTTCTACTGGCCTGGCGGACGGTCACGGTACCCAAACCGCCGATTGATCTGGCACCCTGGACGCCCGTGCAGACCGAACGGGCCAGCGAGGACGGACAGACCGAACGACCGGAACCGAAGGTGATCGTCGGCGCGGCGATCATCGAGGACGGGCGGGTGCTCGCCTGCGCCCGGTCCGCCCCACCCGAGTTCGCCGGGATGTGGGAGTTCCCGGGCGGCAAGGTGGAGCCGGGGGAGAGCGAGACAGCCGCACTGGTCCGCGAGTGCGCCGAGGAACTGGCCGTACGCGTGGCGGTCGGCGACCGGGTCGGCCGCAACGTGCGGATGGCCCACGGTCGCTCCGTGCTCAAGGTGTACGCCGCCCGCCTGCTGCACGGCGACCGACCGCAGGCCCTCGAACACTCCGCCCTGCGCTGGCTGTCCGCCCACGAACTCGACACGGTCACCTGGCTCCCCGCCGACGCCCCGATCGTCGCCGCCCTACGCCCGCTGCTCGCCGCCGACTGACCGGCCGAAGCGGACGTACGGGCGAAATGCGGACGGGGGCCGCCGGCGCGTGCCGCGGCCCCCGTCTTCGTCGCAGTGCTCAGTGCTCAGTGCCTGTCCTGCTCCGGGTGGGCGAAGTTCAGGTGCTCCGGGGGCAGCGGGAACGTCACGTCGTCGCCGAACGGCGACGGCGCGGCGGCCCGGTCGAAGGTGAGCTCCGTCAGCGGGAGCCTGCCGTTGTCGTCCACCGCTGGGGCGGTCGGCCTCGGCACCTCGCGGTGCCAGTTGACGCCGGCCTGGGCCTCGGCCTCGGCTGCCGGGTCGTGCGAGTCGCCCGCGTGCGAGTGCACCCCGCCATGCGCGGCGTGGGAGTGCACCGCGTCGCCGTGCTTCGCGCTGGTCACGAAGGTCTGAGGCACTTGACCCCTCCGAAAGATCTTGTTACCGAGCCACACAAGGGGATCGTACCTGCGGTCGACGACCCGCTCCTTCATGGGGATGATCCCGTTGTCCGTGATCTTGATGTGCTCGGGGCAGACCTCGGTGCAGCACTTGGTGATGTTGCAGAAGCCGAGCCCCTGCTCCGCCTGTGTGTACTCCCTGCGGTCGGTCCGCGT
Source organism: Micromonospora sp. NBC_01412 (assembly GCF_045040215.1). Classification (NCBI taxonomy): domain Bacteria; kingdom Bacillati; phylum Actinomycetota; class Actinomycetes; order Micromonosporales; family Micromonosporaceae; genus Micromonospora; species Micromonospora sp. NBC_01412. The sequence continues at coordinate 2,087,918 of NZ_CP109528.1, read as the reverse complement.
GTCGAGCGGGTGCATGTCCAGCTCGGCGGCCCGGATGAAGTACCGGGGGCCGGCGAAGGCGTGCTTGTTCTCGTCGTGGTCCCGGATCACGTGGCAGGTGTTCTGGCACAGGAAGCACTCGATGCACTTGCGGAACTCCTGCGAGCGCTCGACGTCCACCTGCTGCATCCGGTAGTCGCCCGGGGCCACCCCGGCCGGCGGTGCGAACGCCGGGGTCTCCCGCGCCTTCTCGTAGTTGAACGAGACGTCGGTGACCAGGTCCCGGATGATCGGGAAGGTGCGCAGCGGGGTGACCGTGACGGTCTCGTTCTCCTCGAAGGTCGACATCCGGGTCATGCAGCCCAGCTTGGGCATCCCGTTGATTTCCATGGAGCAGGAGCCGCACTTGCCGGCCTTGCAGTTCCACCGGCAGGCCAGGTCCGGCGCGTCGGTGGCCTGGAGCCGGTGGATGATGTCGAGGACCACCTCGCCCTCGTTGACCTCGACCTGGTAGTCCTGAAGGTCGCCGCCGCTCTCGTCGCCGCGCCAGACCCTGAAGTGACGCTTGATGCCCATCAGTTCCCCGCCTCCTCGGCGTCGGCGTCCGAGACGAGGGCGTCGAAGTCGGCCAGCTCCTCGTCGGTCAGGTACTTGGCCAGTTCCGCGCGGTCGAAGAGGCCGATCAGCTCCGGCCGCATCTTCGGCAGCGGCTTGTGGGTCAGCCGCACGGCGTCGCCGTTCAGCGAGCAGACCAGGTTCACCCGCCGCCACATCGGGTCCATCGCCGGGAAGTCCTCCCGGGTATGCCCGCCGCGCGACTCCTGCCGCTCCAGCGCCGCCTTCGCGGTGCACTCCGAGACCACCAGCATGTTGCGCAGGTCCAGCGCCAGGTGCCAGCCCGGGTTGTACCGCCGGCCGCCCATCGCGCTGACCTTCGCCACCCGCTCGCGCAGCTCGGCCAGTCGGCCCAACGCGTCGGCCAGCTCGCCCTCGCGCCGGATGATTCCGACCAGATCCCCCATCACCACCTGGAGGTCCTGCTGGAGCTGGTAGGGGCTCTCCCCGGTGTCGCGCTGCAACGGCGCGAGCGCCGTCTCCACAGCGGCCTCCACCGCGCCGATCGCCACCTTCGGGCGCACGGTCAGCTGATCGGTGTACGACGCGGCGTGGCCGCCCGCCCGTTTGCCGAAGACCAGCAGGTCGGACAGCGAGTTGCCGCCGAGGCGGTTCGACCCGTGCATGCCGCCGGAGACCTCACCCGCGGCGAACAGCCCGCGCACGCTGCCGAACGCGGCCCCGGAGTCCGGGTCCACCTCGACGCCGCCCATCACGTAGTGGCAGGTCGGGCCGACCTCCATCGGCTCCTTGGTGATGTCGACGTCGGCCAGCTCCTTGAACTGGTGGTACATCGACGGCAGGCGGCGGCGGATCTCCTCGGCCGAACGCCGGGAGGCGATGTCCAGGTAGACGCCGCCGGCCGGCGTACCCCGACCGGCCTTGACCTCGCTGTTGATCGCCCGGGCGACCTCGTCGCGGGGCAGCAGCTCCGGCGGGCGCCGGTTGTTGTCCGGGTCGGTGTACCAGCGGTCCGCCTCCTCCTCGGTCTCCGCGTACTGCTTGCGGAAGACGTCGGGGACGTAGTCGAACATGAACCGCTTGCCGTCGGAGTTCTTCAGCACGCCGCCGTCGCCGCGCACCGACTCGGTGACCAGGATGCCCTTCACCGAGGGCGGCCAGACCATGCCGGTCGGGTGGAACTGGAGGAACTCCATGTTGATCAGCGTCGCCCCGGCGCGCAGCGCCAGCGCGTGCCCGTCCCCGGTGTACTCCCAGGAGTTCGAGGTGACCTTGTACGACCGGCCGACGCCGCCGGTGGCCAGCACCACCGCCGGGGCCTCGAACAGGATGAACTCGCCGGACTCCCGGTAGTAGCCGAACGCCCCGGCGACCTTCTCGCCGTCGAGCAGCAGCTCGGTGATGGTGGTCTCGTCGAACACCTTGATCCGGGCGTCGTACGAGCCCAGTTCAGCCTTGTCCTCCTGCTGGAGGGAGACGATCTTCTGCTGGAGGGTGCGGATCAGCTCCAGGCCGGTCCGGTCGCCGACGTGCGCCAGCCGCGGGTACTCGTGGCCGCCGAAGTTGCGCTGGGAGATCTTCCCGTCCTTGGTGCGGTCGAAGAGCGCCCCGTACGTCTCCAGCTCCCAGATCCGCTGCGGCGACTCCTTCGCGTGCAGCTCGGCCATCCGGAAGTTGTTGAGGAACTTGCCGCCGCGCATGGTGTCGCGGAAGTGCACCTGCCAGTTGTCCCGGCTGTTCACGTTGCCCATGGCGGCGGCGGCGCCGCCCTCGGCCATCACCGTGTGCGCCTTGCCGAACAGCGACTTCGAGATGATCGCGGTCTTCTTGCCGGCGAGCCGGGCCTCGATCGCCGCGCGCAGGCCGGCGCCGCCGGCCCCGATCACGACGACGTCGTAGTGGTGTCGTTCGATGCGATTAGTGGTGGTCATGTCAGGCCCTCTAGTTGATGAACCGCAGGTCGTTGAACCAGCCGGCCGCGACCGCCATGACGTAGAAGTCGGTCAGCGCCAGGGTGCCGAGGGTGATCCAGGCGAGCTGCATGTGCCGAACGTTCAGCCAGGACACGCCGGTCCAGGCCTTGTACCGCACCGGGTGCTTGGAGAAGTGCTTGAGCCGCCCGCCGATGATGTGCCGGCAGGAGTGGCAGGAGATCGTGTACGCCCACAGCATGATCACGTTGACCAGCAGGACGATGTTGCCCAGCCCGAAGCCGAAGCCCTCCGGCGAGTGGAAGGCCAGGATCGCGTCCCAGGTGTTGATCAGCGAGATGACCGCGGCGGCGTAGAAGAAGTAGCGGTGCAGGTTCTGGCCGAGCAGCGGGAACCGGGTCTCGCCGGAGTAGGTCTGGTGCCCGTCCGGGACCGCGCAGGCCGGCGGCGACAGCCAGAACGACCGGTAGTACGCCTTGCGGTAGTAGTAGCAGGTGAGCCGGAACAGCAGCAGGAACGGCAGGGTCAGCGCCGCGTCCGGGATGATCCACCAGCCGGGCAGGAAGCGCCCGAAGTGCGAGGCCCCCTCGACGCACCGTTCGGTGACGCAGGGGGAGTAGAACGGGGTCAGGTAGTGGTATTGCTCCACCCAGTACCACTTGTGCATGAAGACCCGGACCGTCGCGTACGCGATCCAGGCGCTGAGCCCGACGACGGTGATCAGTGGGGCGAGCCACCAGCGGTCGGTCCGCAACGTCTTCGCCGCTATGGCGGCGCGTGCTCGCGCTCCCCGCGGCCTCGTTGCCGTTGATGTCATTCGAGTCGTCTCCCTGACGGGGCCCTGACGGGCGGCATCATGTTCCGGCCGGCACGCGGACCGGCGAACCTCGTACCCGCTGCCACGTCACGCGCAAGCCAACGACCACACCGGTGTGCCGGCGCAGCTAAGTGACACACGTTACGCCGATCTCCGCTGGCCGTCCGCGCAAGGGAGCGTCCCGGGTGTCCGGCCCCCCGAAAACCCCTCGCAACACGTTCGATTTCCGGTTGCCAGGAACCACAACGCGCTGGCCGGCCGGGGGATTGGCCGGTGGCGGCGTGGGGCTCAGCCGGCGTTGGCGTGGGGTTCAGCCGGAGGCACCGCCGGTGAAGTTCCAGGCGGCCAGCCGCAGGGCGGGGGCATCCCACCAGACGCCGTCGACCCGGTCCGGCTGCCGGACCGGGCGGCGGCCGATCCCGAGCACCGCGCCGGGCCCCAGCGCCCGGGGGTACGACTCGGTGAAGCGGAAGTCCCGCACCGCCCGGACCGGCACGCCGCCCTCCACCAGCCAGACCCCGTTGCGGGTCAGCCCGGTGATCACCAGGCTCTTGGTGTCGAGCACCCGGGTGTACCAGAAGTCGCTGACCAGCAGGCCACGTTCCATCCCGGCGACCAGGGCGGCGGTCTCGGCGTCGAGCACCGGCCCGACCGGCGTCTCCGCCCCGCCCACCGCCCCGCCGCCGGCGCTGGCCGCTGTGGCACCCGCCACAGTGGTGCCTGCGCCCCGGGTGGCCCCGGCGGCGGCCACCCCGTCGGTGCCGGTGCCGGTGAGTCGCAGGTTGCCGGGCGTCGGGCCGAAGGTGGCCGCCCCCGGCTCCGCGTGCCCGGTGGAACCCGTGCCGGCCTGCGCGCCGCTGCGCCGGTCGTGCGCCACGGCGACCGTGGTGCCCGCGTCCACCAGGGTCAGCGCCCGCCGGCCGGTGCCCTCGGCGTCGAACGGCAGCCCGGAGCCGCCAAGCGGGTCGTCGACGAGCGTCACCGCCGGGTCGAACTGGGCGACGCCCGGCTCGGCGAACGACTGCCGCTCGGCGAACCGCTTGCCGTTGAAGCCCCACACGGCGAAGTTGTGCAGCAGGTCGGCCACGGCGGCCGGCTCCAGCACCACCTCGTACCGGCCTGGCGGCAGCTCGACCGGGTCCACGGCGGCCCGGGCCTTCGCGGCGGCCCGGAGCCCCAGCGCCGCCCCGTCGAGGTCGGCGAGCCGGTCCGCGCAGAGCCGGGCCACCCCGTCCGCCGCGCCGGCCCGGGCGATGCCGTCCATCGCCGCCTCGGCCGCGCTGCCCTGCGCCGAGTGGCCGGCCGAGTTGGCGAACGCCGCCGCCCGGTACGCGGTGCGGCAGTAACCGGCGGCCTCCAGCCCGCCGACGGCGGCCACGAACGCGCGCACCCGCTCGGCCCGCTCGTCGGGCTCGGCGAACGCGGTGGCCTCGTCCCACGCCGGGACGGCCGGCACCGACGCCGGTGGGGTCAGCCCCGGCCAGGCCGGGTCGGGTGGGCAGAGCCGGGCCGCGGTCAAGGTCCGCTCGACCAGGGCGGCCAGCCCGTCCGGGGTGACCACGCTGCCGCTGCCGGCGGCTGTACGCCCGTCGGCGTGCAGCCGCAGCCGCACCCCGACGCCCGACTCGGCCACGTTCTGATGGATGAAGGAGTTGGCGAACCGGGTCAGCGCCAGCTCGGACCGGGTGACCACCACCTCGGCCCCGGCCCCCGGCCCGCCCAGCCGGCGGACCAGCTCGACCACCCGGCCGGCTAGGTCGAGCGCGTGCCGCTCGGCGTCGTGACTCATGCGACCACCTCGCTTCGCTCGACGGCCGCCTGAGGCCTCACCGCACTGCGCCCGACGATTCGCTCGCTCCGCTCGCTCATGCGTGGACCCCCACTCGGACGTTGCGGAACCGGGCCGGCGCGGACGGGTGGCCGGTGTGGCCGGTCTGGCCGGGTTGGCCCTTGCCGCAGTTCGGCGTGCCCCACGCGACGGTCTCCGAGGAGAGCATGTCCATCGAGCGCCAGAACAGCGGCCCGATGCCGGTGTAGGTGGGGTTGCGCAGCATCCGCCCCCGCCGGCCCCGCTTCACCTCCCAACCGATCTCGCAGCCGAACTGGAAGTTGAGCCGCTTGTCGTCGATGGACCAGGAGCGGTTGACGTCCATCAGGACGCCGTCGTCGGTGGCCGCGACGATCTCGTCGAGGGTGTGCGGGCCGGGCTCCAGGCCCACGTTGGTCATCCGCACCATCGGCAGCCGGGCCCAGCCGTCTGCCCGTACGCTGCCGCCGTGGTCCAGGCCGGCGACGGCGGCCGAGTCCCGGCCGGCGAGCACCCCGACCCACCGGCCCTCGCGCACCGCGTCCCGCCGCACCGCCGGTGAGCCCTCGTCGTCGAAGCCGAAGCTGCCCAGCGCGCCGGGGATGGTCGGGTCGATGGTGACGTTCATCAGCTCGGAGCCGTAGCGCAGCGAGCCGAGCCGGGCCAGGTCCAGCCAGGACGTGCCGGCGAAGGCGGCCTCCCAGCCGAGGATGCGGTCCAGCTCGATGGCGTGCCCGACCGACTCGTGGATCTGCAACGCGAGCTGCTCGCCGCCGAGGATCAGGTCGGTCTCGCCGGCCGGGCACTGCGGGGCGGTGAGCAGCGCCCGGCTCTCCTCGGCGATCCGGGCGGCGTGCGCGGCCAGGTCGAGCGAGGTGACCAGCTCCCAACCGGTGGTGCCGTACTGGCCCCGGTAGCTCGGATACGACCGGCGCTGGGTCTCGCCGTCGCCGATCGAGGTGGCCGAGATGCCGCCGCCACACTCGCGGATGCGCTGATCGATGCGGTGCCCCTCGCTGGAGACGAACCACTTCGTGGTGTCCCAGACCTGGTAGAGCCCCTCGGCCACGTCCGCGCCGTGGGCGGCCATCGTGGCGGTCGCGCCGACGAGCAGGTCGCCCTTGTCGGACAGGGCCACCCCGAGCGGGTCCACCTCGCACCGCGAGGACCAGCTCGCGACGGCCGGCTCGGCCGGCACCAGGTCGATCGGCGGGCCGGGGACCCGCGCGCTCGCGGCGGCGATCCGCGCGGCGCGCCGGCCGGCGTCGCGGGCCGCCGCGTCGGACAGGTCGGGCACGGCGTGGAAGCCCCAGCTCGACCCGACCAGCGCCCGGACGCCGAGCCCGAGGCTCTCGTCCTGGGTCAGCTCCTCGACGTCGCCGTTGCGGGCGGACATCGACTCGTATCGGCGGTGCATCACCCGGGCGTCGGCGTACCGGGCCCCCGCGTCCAGGGCGGCCTGCACGGCCGCGGACGCCGCGTCGAATCCGGTCATGGCCCGACCCTAGGTGACGGGACCGACATCCGTCAGGGGACGAGATCCTCCGGCCGGACCGTCGCCTGGACGGGCTCGGTCAGCTCCAGCACCTCGCCCCGTTTGACCGCCGAGTGCTCCACGTAGTGGGCGTGCCGACGGTGGTACAGGCGCAGCGCGCCGCTGTCCTGCTCGACCAGCAGGTACCAGTCGATGCCGGCGGCGGCGTAGTAGTGCATCTTGAGCACCTTGTCGGTGGCCGCGTTGCTCGGCGAGATGATCTCGCAGACCAGCCGGACCTCGTGCGCCTCTACGTTGGGATCGTCGAGGTCGACCGGGTTCGTGACGACGAGATCGGGAATGGGGACCCGTCCGGGCCTGAGTCGGACGTTCACCGCCTCCAGCAGTTCCAGCCCGACGGCCTCGGCGGCCGGTTCGAGGATGTTGCCCAGCTTGCGTGAGATCCGTTGGTGCCGGGGGGTGGGGGCTGGGGTCACGTGGAGGCTCCCGTCGAAGAGTTCGACCCGCTGGGACGTCTCGCCGAGGGAGAGGTACTCCTCCTCGGTCCACGGGCCGTCGTGGTCGAACACCGCCGCGGTCATGGTCACCTCCACCTCGATCCGGCACGGATCGTCTCCCGGTTGCCGCCACCATGGTCGCACCCGAGGTGCGACCGGGGGGTGCGCATCGCGTCGATGTCCTGGTGAGGGGTGTCGGAGGTAGATGCCGAGTCGTTACGCTGACCCCCGCTGACAGCTCCCGTTTTGTAGCTTACTTTCAGCCTCAGTGAACTGTTGTAGGTTCTCTTCGTCACTGAGGGAGGTGGTCGTGGACAAGTCAGCACCGGCGCCGTCCGGGCAACCGGGCGACCGCCCCGGAGTGCCGGAGCAGCGCGGCGACGGCCCGTACCTGAGGGTGAGCGACCTGCGGGTGCGGTTCGCCACCTCCGACGGCACGGTCCGCGCGGTGGATGGGGTCTCCTTCGCCGTCGAGCGCGGGCGAACCCTCGGCATCGTCGGCGAGTCCGGCTCGGGCAAGAGCGTCACCTCGCTGGCGATCCTCGGCCTGCACGACCCGAAGCGCGCCACCATCACCGGCGGGATCTCCGTCGGCGGCCGGCAGCTCATCGGGCTGCCGGAGGAGGACGTGCGCCAGCTGCGCGGCCGGGACATGGCGATGATCTTCCAGGATCCGCTGTCCGCGCTGCACCCGTACTACACCGTGGGGAAGCAGATCGCCGAGGCGTTCCGGGTGCACCACCCGGGGGCCGGCAGGCGGGAGGCCCGGCGGCGGGCCGTGGACATGCTCGGCCGGGTCGGCATCCCGCAGCCGGCGAAGCGGTACGACCAGTACCCGCACGAGTTCTCCGGCGGCATGAGGCAGCGGGCGATGATCGCCATGGCCCTGGTCAACGACCCGGACCTGCTGATCGCCGACGAGCCGACCACCGCGCTCGACGTCACCGTGCAGGCGCAGATCCTCGACCTGCTCGCCGACCTCCAGGCCGAGTTCCACTCCGCGATCATCCTGATCACCCACGACCTCGGCGTGGTCAGCCAGGTCGCCGACGAGGTGCTGGTGATGTACGGCGGACGGGCCGTCGAGCACGGCGCCGTGGAGCAGGTGCTCCGGCGCCCGCAGCACCCGTACACCTGGGGTCTGCTCTCCAGCGTGCCGTCGCTGCACGGCGACTCGGACGCGGACCTGGTACCCATCCCGGGCAACCCGCCCAGCCTGATCAACCTCCCGTCGGGCTGTGCCTTCCACCCCCGCTGCCGGTACGCCGACCGCAACGGCGACCGCTCCCGCACCGAGGTCCCGACGCTGGGCCCGACCGGCGAGGCGGGTCACCTGGTCGCCTGCCACCTGCCCGCGCGCGAGCGCACCCGGCTGTACCGCGAGGATGTCGCACATGTGGGGGTGGCCCAATGAGTGAGCCGTTACTGCGGGTCAGTGGGCTGACCAAGCACTTCCCAGTGCGCGACGGGTTCCGGAGCACCGGTCTCGTCCAGGCGGTCGACGGCCTGGACTTCGAGGTGCGCCCCGGCGAGACGCTGGGCCTGGTGGGGGAGTCCGGCTGCGGCAAGACCACCACCGGCCGGATGCTGGTGCGGCTGCTGGAGCCGACCGCTGGGAAGATCGAGTTCGCCGGGCGGGACATCACCCACGCGGGGCGGCGCGAGCTGCGCCCGCTGCGGCAGGACCTCCAGATCATCTTCCAGGACCCGTACGCCTCGCTGAACCCCCGGCACACCGTTGGCCGGATCGTGGCGATGCCGTTGCAGGTCAACAAGATCAACCCGCCGGGCGGGGTGAAGAAGCGGGTGCAGGAGCTGCTGGAGCTGGTCGGGCTCAACCCCGAGCACTACAACCGCTACCCGCACGAGTTCTCCGGCGGGCAGCGGCAGCGCATCGGCATCGCCCGGGCGCTGGCCCTGCGACCGAAGCTGATCGTCGCCGACGAGCCGGTCTCCGCCCTGGACGTCTCGATCCAGGCGCAGGTGGTCAACCTGCTGCGGGACCTGCAACGGGACCTCGGGCTGGCGTTCGTCTTCATCGCCCACGACCTGGCCGTGGTACGGCACTTCTGCCAGCGGGTCGCCGTGATGTACCTGGGCCGGATCGTCGAGATCGGCGACCGGGCGGACATCTACGAGCGCCCGCAGCACCCGTACACCCGGGCCCTGCTGTCGGCGATCCCGGACGTGACGACGCTCGGGCCGGGCGGCCGGATCCGGCTGACCGGCGACGTGCCGACCCCGCTGAACCCGCCGTCGGGCTGCCGGTTCCGCACCCGCTGCTGGAAGGCGCAGGACGTCTGCGCCACCGAGGAGCCGGCCCTGGAGCCCCGGGACGGCGGCGCCCAGTCGACGGCCTGCCACTTCCCGGAGTCCGAGCGGGCCGACGTGAGTGGTGCGGAGGTGACGAGGTGAGCCTGTCCCCGGTCGAGGGTGTGGCGCTGGCGGAGATCGAGTCCACCGGCGACGGCGACGCTCCGAAGGCGAAGGGCTTCGTCGGCCGGTCGCCCGGCCAGCTCGCCTGGGTCCGGCTGCGGCAGGACCGGACGGCCATGATCAGCGCCGCGATGCTGGTCTTCTTCGTGCTGCTCGCGCTCGCCGTGCCGCTGATCCAGGCGCTGTACGGGGTGGGCCCGCGCGAGCAGTTCCAGGACCGGCTCGACGGCTTCGGCATGCCACTGGGCTACGCCGGGGGCGTCACCGGCGAGCACTGGTTCGGGCTGGAGCCGGGCCTGGGCCGGGACATCTTCATCCGGATGGTGCACGGCCTGCGGACGTCGCTGTTCATCGCGTTCGCCGCCGCCGTGATCACCGCCGCGTTCGGCATCCTGCTGGGCACCCTCGCCGGCTACCTGGGCGGCTGGATCGACGCGGTGATCAACTGGATCACCGACCTGACCCTGGCCATGCCGTTCCTGATCGTCGCGCTGGCCCTGACCCCGACCATCGCGCTGCGCTTCTACGGCCAGCGCGAGGCGGTGCCGCCCACGTTCCAGATCGGCGTGCTGATCGCCATCTTCGCCCTGTTCGGCTGGACCAGCACCGCCCGGCTGGTCCGGGGGCAGGTCATCGCGCTGCGCGAGCGGGAGTTCGTGGAGGCGGCCCGGGCCAGCGGCGCCGGGCTGGGACACATGCTCTTCCGCCAGCTCCTGCCGAACATCTGGGCGCCGATCCTGGTGTCGTTCTCCCTCGCGGTGCCCTCGTACATCACCAGCGAGGCGGCGCTGTCGTTCATCGGCGTCGGCCTCACCGACGAGACGCCGAGCTTCGGCCGGATGATCTACCTAAGCCTGGACTACCTCCAGACCGACCCGGTGTACGTCTTCTTTCCCGGCATCACGATCTTCGCGCTGGTGCTCGCCTTCAACCTCTTCGGGGACGCGCTGCGCGACGCGCTCGACCCGAAGTCGTCCCGGTAGGGGTTTCCTATGGCGCGATTCCTGGTCAAGCGGCTGCTTTCGGCCGCGCTCACCCTGTTCGCGGTGAGCGTGTTCAGCTTCCTGATGTTCTTCGCCCTGCCCCGGGACCCGGTCAGCGGCATGTGCCCGAAGAACTGCAACCCGGAGCGACTGGAGCGGGTCCGCCAGGAGCTGGGCCTGCGCGATCCGCTGATCAGCCAGTACGCCGGCTACATGAAGGGCATCGTCACCGGTCGGGACCTAGGCAGCGCCCAGGGCGGCCGGTGCGACGCCCCCTGCCTGGGTTGGTCGTACGTCACCAACGAGGCGGTCAGCGACACCATGGCCCGGGTGCTGCCGGTGACCCTGAGCATCGTGATCCCGGCGGCGATCCTCTGGCTGCTGCTCGGCGTCGGCCTCGGCATGGTCTCGGCGCTGCGGCGGGGCACCTGGCTGGACCGGGTGGCCATCGGCTTCTCGCTGACCGGCGCGTCGTTGCAGCTCTACTTCGTCGGCGCGGTGCTGCTGCTGGTCTTCGTCTACAACCTGCGGCTGCTACCGGTGCCGAGCTACACATCGCTGTTCGACAGTCCGGTGAAGTGGGCCAGCGGGCTGATGCTCGCCTGGGTCGCGCTGGCCTTCCTCTACTCCGCCATCTACGCCCGGCTGTCCCGGGCACAGATGCTGGAGACGCTCTCCGAGGACTACGTCCGCACCGCGCGGGCCAAGGGACTGACCAAACCCAAGGTGTACGGGCGGCACGCGCTGCGCGCGGCGATCACCCCGGTGGTGACCATCGCGGGGCTGGACGTCGGCGGGGCGCTGGGCGGCACCGTGATCACCGAGACCACCTTCGGCATCCAGGGGCTGGGGCGTACCGCGGTGGACGCGGTCCGCGCCGGGGACCTGCCCACCATCATGGCGACCGTGCTCATCGCCGCGGTCTTCGTGGTGCTGGCGAACGTCCTGGTGGACCTGCTCTACGCCGCGATCGACCCCCGGGTGCGGCTGCGCTGACCGTCGCCCGGCCGCCGTCTCCGACGGTGACGAGATTTATCGAAAACCGTTACACAATCCGGAGTTTTTCTTCTTTACGATCCTCGGGACGTCGGCGTTTCCGCCCGGCGGCACCGGGTGGAGGGGATAGCAGATGAGACCACGCGCAGCGGTCGCCGCAGGCGGCGCCATCGCACTGGTGGTGACGTTGGGGGCGTGCTCGGAGAACACGGGCGAGGACACCAAGGTGGACAACACCCGGCAGCAGACCGGGGTCATCGCCACCGACCCGAAGGACTCGCAGGGCCCGGCGGCCGAGGTGTCCGGGGCGCAGAAGGGCGGCACCTTCACCATCATCCGGGAGACCCCGATCTCCCACCTGGACCCGCAGCGGACGTACTCGTTCGCGGGCCTGATGGCCAACCCGCTCTTCTCCCGCTACCTGACCACCTGGAAGGACGACGGCAAGGGCGGCCTGGTCCTGGTCGGCGACCTGGCCGAGACCCCGGGCACCAACGTCAACTCCGACTGCAAGGTCTGGGAGTTCAAGATCAAGGACGGGGTGAAGTTCGAGGACGGCAGCCCGATCACCTCAAAGGAGATCGCGTACGGCATCGCCCGGTCCTTCAACCCGGACCTCGCCGGCGGCCCGACCTACGTCCAGGAGTGGCTGGCCGACAGCCCGGAGTTCGACACCAAGTGGGACTTCAAGAAGAACGCGACCTCGCTGCCGCCGGGGCTGACCACCCCGGACCCGAAGACCCTGCGCTTCGAGTTCGCCAGGGCCCGCTGCGACCTGCCGTTCGCGGTGTCGCTGCCGACCAGCGCGCCGCTGAAGGCCGACAAGGACACCGGGGTCAACCTGGACCAGCGGCCGTTCTCCTCGGGCCCGTACAAGGTCGCCAAGAACCAGGCCGGCGTGCAGCTCACCCTGGACCGTAACCCCCACTGGGACGCCAACACCGACCCGGTGCGTCACCAGTACCCGGACCAGTTCGTGTGGAGCTTCGGCCCGACCGCCGACGCCGCCAACAACCGGGTGATCGCGGACAACGGCGCCGACCAGAGCGCGGTCGCCTTCAACTACGTGCCGTCCTCGCTGGTCGCCAAGGTGGCCCAGGACGCGGCGCTGAAGTCGCGGACGATCCTCTCCCCGACGCCGAGCGCCAACCAGCTCGTGATCAACAACCAGCGGGTCAAGGACCTCAAGATCCGCCAGGCGCTGAACTACGCCATCGACCGGGACGGCCTGATCAAGGCGGTCGGCGGGCAGACCGTGGCCCAGCCGATGACCACGCTGATGCCGTCGTCCACCATCGGCTACGAGGCGTTCGACGCGTACCCGGCCGGGGCCAACGGCAACGTCGACAAGGCCAAGGAGCTGCTCGGCGGCCAGACCCCGGAGCTGGTCCTCGGCGTGGCCGACAACACGGGCGAGCAGAAGATCGCGATCCAGCTCAAGGGCAACCTGGAGCGGGCCGGCTTCAAGATCACCGTTCGGAACATCCCGGACGACGCGAAGCTCGACGAGGTCAAGAAGAAGAACAACCCCTGGGACCTGTACATCGGTAACTGGGCGGCGGACTGGCCCAGCGGCGCGTCGATCCTGCCGGTGCTCTACGACGGCCGCTCCATCAAGGCCGAGGGCAACAGCAACAGCGCGTTCTTCAACGACCCGACGATCAACGCCGAGTTCGACCGGATCCTCGCCCTGGAGCCGACCAAGCAGGGGCCGGAGTGGGCCAAGCTCGACCAGAAGATCATGAAGGAGCATGCGCCGGTGGTGCCGCTCTACGTCGACGTGGCCTACCTCGTGCACGGCTCCAAGGCCGGCGGGGTCTTCATCTCCAGCGTCTTCGGGTACCCGTCCTTCGTGAACGCGCACGTCAAGAAGTAGTGCCGAGTCACGGCCGGGCCCCAGCCCGGTAGGCGAAGGGCTCCCGCTCGACAGCGTCGTCGAGCGGGAGCCCTTCGCGTCACCCCAGGTGGGTGCGGAGGAAGTCGAGTTCCAGGCGGAGCAGACGCTCCGACAGGCCGCCCGCGGCCATGTGGGTGGCCCCGGGCAGCGGCAGCACCGAGTGCGGCCGGCCCGCGCCGAGCAGCGCCGCCGACAGCCGCAGCGTGTGCGCCGCCACCACGTTGTCGTCGACCAGGCCGTGCACCAGCAGCAGCGGCCGGGCGGGCTCGCCGGACACCGGCCGCTCGGCGGCCAGCTCCAGCAGCGAGTGGTGCGCGTAGACGTCCATTCCGTCCTCCGGCATCCCCAGGTAGCGCTCGCTGTACGCGGTGTCGTACAGCGCCCAGTCGGTGACCGGGGCGCCGACGATCCCGCACCGGAACAGCTCCGGGTGGCGCAGCACCGCCAGCCCGGCCAGCCAGCCGCCGAACGACCAGCCCCGCACGCCGACCCGCCCCAGGTCCAGGTCGGGGTGCTTGCCGGCGAGCGCGGTCAGCGCGTCGATCTGGTCGGTCAGCACCACGTCGGCGACCCGCCGGTGCACCGCCTTCTCGAACGACGGGGCCACCCCGGGGGTGCCCCGGTTGTCGACCGTCACCACCGCGAAGCCGGAGTCGGCCCACCACTGCCGCTCCAGCCAGGCCGACCGGGCCGCCACCACCTCCTGGTGTCCCGGGCCGCCGTAGACGTCCAGCAGCACCGGCAGCCGGGTGCCCTTGACGTGGTCGGTCGGGTAGAGCACCGCGCTCGGCAGCCGCCGGTCGGTCACCCGCACCATCGTCGGCCGGGGCGCGTACGGCGGGGTGGCGGCCAGCGAGCGGAGCTGCGCCACCTCCCGGTCGCCGCGCCACACCGACCAGGTGGTCCCCGGCCGGTCCAGCGACGCGGTGCCGACCACCAGCGTGTCCCCGCCCACCGCGGCGGTGTGCCAGCCGGGGGTGCCGCTCATCCGGCGGGCGTCCACCCCGCCGCCGATCAGCGTCCGGACCCGGTACAGGTGCCGCTGGCTCGGCTCGCCCTCACTCGCCTCGACCAGCAGGTCGGCCGGGCCGTTGCCGGCGGGGAGCCGGCCCACCACCCGGCGCACGTACAGCGAGGGCGGGGTGAGCAGGGTGCCGTCGGCGAACAGGCAGCGGGCGTCGTACCCGTCGTGGGCCAGCTCGCCGCCGACCAGCACCCGGCCGTCCGGCAGGTGCACCGGGGTGCCGGGGATCGGCTCCACCCAGCGGGGATCGGCCAGCTCCGCGTGCACCTGGGTCTCCCCGGTGCGCGGGTCCACCGCGAGCACCAGGCCGTGCTGCTGGGAGCGGCGTAGCACGGTGATCAGCGGGTTGCCGTCGGCCCAGTCGACCGACGTCAGGTACGGGTAGGTCTCCCGGTCCCAGTGCACGTCGACCCAGCCGCCGTCGAGGTCGAGCAGGTGCAGGCTGACCTCGGCGTTCGGCCCGCCGGCCTGCGGGTACGCGACGGTGGTCGGCGGGCTCGCCGGGTCCGCCGGGTCGTGCAGGTGCCAGCGGGGCAGCCGGGACTCGTCGACCCGGGCGGCCAGCACGCCACGCCCGTCCGGCGCCCACCAGTAGCCCCGGAACCGGCGGAACTCCTCGGCCGCCACGTGCTCGGCCAGCCCCCAGGTGACCCCGGCGTCCTCGCCGGCCAGCAGGGTGTCGGTGCCGTCGGCCGACACCACCCGCAGCTCGCCCCGGCGTACCCCGTCGGCGGCGTCGGTGACGTACGCCAGCCGTTCGCCGGTCGGGTCCGGGCGCGGGTCGATGACCGGGCCGACGGTGACCACCTCGACCACGTCCCCGTGCACCAGGTCGGCCCGGAACAGCCGGCCGGCCAGCGCGAACACCGCCACCCGGCCCGCCCCGTCCAGGGCGTACGAGCCGATGCCGGCGGCGCTGAGCCGCAGCCGCTCGCGCAGCGCCCGCTCCCCGGGGGAGAGGGCCGCCGGGTCGGTGTCGGCGCCGAGCAGCGTCGCCGGGTCGGCGACCAGCCGCTCCTCGCCGCTGGCCGGGTCGAGCAGCCAGAGCGCGTCGGCGGGATCCTCCGGACCGGCCGAGCGCAGGAAGATCACCCGGGCGCCGTCGTCGGCCACGGAGACGGCGCGCGGTGCCCCGTGACAGAACCGGCGGGTACGGGCGGCCAGCTCCGGAAAGTCCACACGTCGGATCGTAGAGCGGGGCCGGCGATGATGTGGCCGACCTGCGTGGACGCGTCGGGAACGGCGGGGAATCCACCGCCGGTTAGAGTGACCGTCGTGACGACGCTGCCCGACCACCGCCTCCTGCTGGTCCACGCGCACCCCGACGACGAGTCCATCGGCACCGGCTCGACGATGGCCCACTACGCCGCCACCGGCGCTCACGTCACGCTGGTGACCTGCACCCTCGGCGAGGAGGGTGAGATCCACGTGCCGGAGCTGGCCCAGCTCGCCGCCGCCGAGGCCGACCAGCTCGGCGGCTTCCGGATCGGCGAGCTGGCCGCCGCCTGCGCCGCGCTCGGCGTCGCCGACCATCGCTTCCTCGGCGGCGCGGGCCGTTACCGCGACTCCGGGATGATGGGCCTGGCCACCAACGAGCACCCCCGGGCGTTCTGGCAGGCCGACCTCGACACCGCCGCCGGGCACCTGGTGGAGATCATGCGGGAGGTACGCCCGCAGGTGCTGATCACGTACGACCCGAACGGCTTCTACGGCCACCCCGACCACATCCAGGCGCACCGGGTGGCGATGCGGGCGGTGGAGCTGGCCGCCGTGGAGGGGATCGCCCCGGCCAAGGTCTACTGGACGGCCATGCCGCGCAGCGTGCTGGAGGCCGGCCTGAGCCACTTCACCGAGTCGTCGGACAACCCCTTCGGCGGCATCGAGAGCATCGAGGACCTGCCCTTCGGCACCCCCGACCCGGAGATCGCCGCCCGGATCGACGCCACCGAGCACCACGCCGCCAAGGAGGCGGCGATGCGGGCGCACGGCACCCAGATCCCGGCCACCTCCTGGCTCTACTCGATCGCCGGCAACTTCGGCGCGGAGTTCATGGGGGTGGAGTACTTCACCCTGGCGGTGGGGGAGAAGGGGCCGGGCTCCGGCCCGTACGGCTGGGAGGACGACCTCTTCGCCGGGATCGGCCTCGACGACGACGGGTCCGGCCGGGCCCCGGTCTCGGCGGCCGGCGTCCGGTGACCCTGCCCGCCGCGCCGATGTCGGTCGTCCCGCCGCAGGCCCCCGCCCCGACCCCGCCGGGCCGGGCGTGGCGGCTGCTCGACGTCGCCCTGCGGGTCGTCGGCGGCCTGGTGGCCGTGATCGGCGCGGTGGCGACCGGCCTGCTGGAGCTGCTCCTGTCGACCGCCCGGGTCGGCGGGCAGCTGATCGGGGTGTCCGTGCTGGTGGCCGTCGCCGCCAACATCGCGCTGGGCTGGTTCGCGTACGCGGCGGTCGGCCGCCGGTGGGCGGTGGTCCTGCCGGCGACGCCGTGGTTCGTGCTGATGGGCGCGGCGGCCATCCGGACCAGCGAGGGGGACCTGCTCCTCGCCGGGGACAACTGGGTCGGGCTCGCGATGATCGTGGTGGGGGCGATGACCTTCGCGGTGATGGGGTTCCGGCAGGTCCTGGCCCCGCCGCCGATCCGCCGTGTCGGGTGATGACGGCGCTCAGCTTCCGGTGGTAGACATTCCTGCCAGGAGGCCCGCCGTCGCGGCGGGCGGTGCGGCGGGAGGCGTGCGATGAAGGATCGGTGGCGGTCGGCGTGGGTGCTCGCGGCGGCGCTGTTCGTGGTCAACGTGATCGCCCGGGTGGTCATCAAGCTCGGTCTCGACGGCGACGACGCGGCGGCCGACCGGGTCTCGCTGGCGATGTTCCTGGTGATCGGGGCGATCCTCGCGGTGCTGGCGTTCCGCTGGGGGCAGGACCGTCCGGTGGCCCGCTGGGCCGGCGACGTGGCCGCCGCCGTGGGGATCGCGGTGCTGCTGACCGTCCTGGTCGGGCCGCTGCTGGTCGGGCAGAACCCGTTCGGCGGCGACGTGGGCACCCTGCTGGCCCAGGCCGGGCTCTACCTGTCGGCCGCAGCCGCCGGCGTGCTCGTCGGCTTCCTGACCCTCACCGCGCTGGGCCGCGACCACCGCTCCCGGATGCTCAAGCGGTACGCCGAGATCAAGGCGGCGAAGCCGCACCGCCCGGTCCGCCGCTGATCGCCCGCCTCCGGCGGCCCCTCAAGCCTACCTCCGCCGGCCCGCTCGGGCCCGGTGCCGGTCCGGTCAGGGGGCGACGCGGGTGAGGTAGGTGTGGTGGGTGGTGAAGCCCAGCGAGCGGTAGAGGGCCACCGCCGGGGCGTTGCTCTGCTCCACCTGGAGGAAGGCGTCGGTGGCGCCCAGGGCCGCGCCCCAGTCGGCCAGGGTGCGGATGATCCGGGTGGCCAGGCCCTGCCGGTGGGCGTGCGGGAGCACCTCGATCAGGGTCAGGCCGAGCAGCCGTCGCGCGCCGGTGACCGTGCCGCGGCCGACGGCGAGCAGTTCGTCGTCGGCGTACACCTGGGCGAAGCGGACCTGGTCCACGGCGGTGAGCACGTGCCGGGCGGCGTCCGGAAGGCCGCCCTTGCGCCCGGCGGCGACGGCGAGCCAGTCGTCGGACGGCGCGGCGGTCAGCTCGACCGGCGGCACTCCGGGGCGGTCCGCCCGCAGTGTGGCCAGCGGCACGGTCTGCACCAGCACCGGCGGCCGGGCGCCCCAGCCCCGCGCGTCCAGTTCGGCGCCGACCGGCGCGGCGAGCGGCAGCGGCGTGTTGACCATGGCGGGCTGCCCGAGGTCGGCGTACCAGCGCTCGACGGCGTTCAGCGCGGCCGGCAGCGGCCGGTCCGGGTCGCCGACCGGCAGGGCCGAGTTCGCCCGGCCGGTCCAGCCCTCGGCGCTGCGCAGCAGCCAGTCGCCGAGCCGGTCCCGGGTCGGGGCCGGCCACGCCGCGTCGGCGGCCAGCTCCAGCGCCACCACCGCGGCGGCCGTCGGCCGGCGGGCCGGCGGCACCCGCTTGGCCCGGTGCACCTCGCCCACCGGAACCTGGAGCCGGCCCTGCGCGGTGGTCAGGGTGAGATGGGTCTCGGTCAGCTCGACCAGCTCGCCGAGGGCGTCTGAGAAGAGCGGCCGGCCTTCGCGAATCCCCACAATCCGGCGAACAACAATCCGATGTCCCACATCCTGCTGTCGGAGCACGATCGACCCCCTCCCCGGCGAGATACTAGGCTCTAACCGTCGCGGGTGATCGCGGCGTGTCTTGCGGAGGAGAAGACCGGTGACCTACATCATCGCCGAGCCCTGCGTGGATGTGCTCGACAAGGCATGTATCGAGGAATGCCCGGTCGACTGCATCTACGAGGGCAACCGGATGCTCTACATCCACCCCGACGAGTGCGTCGACTGCGGTGCCTGTGAGCCGGTGTGCCCGGTCGAGGCGATTTTCTACGAGGACGACGTCCCGGAGCAGTGGAAGGACTACACCGGGGCGAACTACGAGTTCTTCGAGGACCTGGGCTCGCCCGGCGGCGCCTCGAAGATCGGCAAGGTGGAGAAGGACGCGACCTTCGTCGCGGGCCAGCCACCGCGCGGAGAAGACCACTGACCCGGTCCGCGCCGGTCTCGTCGCGGCTGCCCGAGTACACGTGGGACGCCCTGGGCGCCGCGGCCGCAGTGGCCGCGGCGCACCCGGGCGGCCTGATCAACCTCTCGATGGGCACGCCGGTCGACCCGGTGCCCCCGGTGATCCGGCAGGCTTTGGCCGACGCGTCCGACGCACCCGGCTACCCGCTGACCGCCGGCACGCCCGCCCTGCGGGCCGCCATGGCGGCCTGGGTGGCCCGGGTCTGCGGTGCGGGCGTCGACGGCCTCGGGGTGCTGCCCACCATCGGCTCCAAGGAGCTGGTGGCGTGGCTGCCCACCCTGCTCGGCATCGGCCCCGGTGACGTGGTCGTGGTGCCGTCGGTCTGCTACCCGACGTACGAGGACGGGGCGCGGCTCGCCGGCGCCATCACCGTGCGCACCGACTCGCTGACCGCGCTCGGCCCCGACCCCCGGGTCCGGCTGGTCTGGGTGAACTCGCCGGGCAACCCGACCGGCCGGGTGCTGCCCGCCAACCACCTGCGCAAGGTGGTCGACTGGGCCCGCGAGCGGGGCGCCGTGGTGGCCAGCGACGAGTGCTACCTGCCGCTGGGCTGGTCGGCCGCCGCCGAGCCGGTGTCGGTGCTCGCGCCCGAGGTCTGCGGCGGGTCGTACGACGGGCTGCTGGCGGTGCACTCGCTGTCCAAGCGCTCCAACCTGGCCGGGTACCGGGCGGGCCTCGTCGCCGGCGACCCCGCCCTGGTCGCCGAGCTGCTCAGGGTGCGCAAGCATGCTGGCATGATCGTGCCCGCCCCGGTGCAGGCGGCGATGATCGCCGCGCTCGGTGACCAGGAACACGCCGACGCCCAGCGGGAGCGCTACCGGGCCCGGCGGGAGCGGCTGCTGGCCGCGTTCACCGGTGCCGGGTTCACGGTCGAGCACTCCGAGGCCGGGCTCTACCTGTGGATGACCCGGGGTGAGGACTGCTGGGCGACGGTGGACTGGCTGGCCCGCCGGGGCATCCTGGTCGCGGCCGGCGTCTTCTACGGCCCGAGCGGCGCGCAGCACATCCGGGCGGCGCTGACCGAGTCCGACGAGCACATCGCGGCGGTCGCCGAGCGGCTCGCCCAGCCCTGACCGCCCAGCCGCGGCGCCGCGTGCCAGAGGGCAGGGGTCCACAGGGGACGGGCCGCGCGGTAATCTGCGCCCGATCCTCGGACAGTGGTTCGGCTCCTCCCGGCGCATGAAGGTGGGCACACCGTGCGGTATCTCCACGTGCTGCTGCGGGACCGCAACATCGACGGGGTGCGGCAGGCGTCGCTGGCCGTCACGGCGATGGTCTTCAGCGTGCTCAACGTCGTCGTGCTCCAGGCCCTGGACCTCAAGGACGCGGGGACGCGGCTGGCGGCGGTGCTGGTGTCGGCGTTCAGCCTCGCCCTGATCGGCGGCGTCGTGCAGCGGCTGTTCCTGCTGGCCTGGGCGTACCCGGTGCTCGGTGAGTGGGTCTACCGGTCGTCCTCCGGCACGTGGGGCCTGGCCCGGATCGGCCTGCGCGGCGGCGAGCTGACCTACACCGTCCAGCTCTACCGCACCGAGGAGGACCTCCAGGCGGCGGTACGCCGTGAGCCCGGCTTCGTCTCCCGCTGCCTGGCCACGGTCACCTCCGTCGGGGTGACCTACGACAGGGGGCAGGTCGAGCTGATCTACAAGATCCCCGACGCGCACGAGGACTACGCCGCCCGCAGCGGCATGCTCACCCTCGCCCCGCTCGGCGGGCAGGCGATGAAGGGTTGGTGGAAGAGCGATATCCTCGGTGCGGAACCGAGTCGGGGCGAACTCGACATGTACCGACCGAAACGCCGAGGTGCGTGATGGTGGACAGGCCGGGTGACATCCCCCGGGTCGCGGTGGTGGGCACGGGCCTCATCGGCGGCTCGGTCCTGCTCCGCCTGCACGGGCGCGGGATCGACGTCACGGGCTGGGACCCGGACGTGGACACCCGGGTGCAGGGGCGCGCGCGGAGTGTCCCGTTCCCCGAGGAGCTGGCTGACGCCGTCCGGGGCCGGGATGTGGTGTTCCTCTGCGGCCCGCTGTCCAGCCTGCCGGAGACGCTGCTCACCGTCAGCAAGCTCACCGGCCCCGACTGCGTGGTCACCGACGTCGGCAGCACCAAGGGCAGGATCGCCGGGTTCGCGGCGGCGCACGGGCTGACCGACCGGTTCGTCCCGGGCCACCCGATGGCCGGGACCGAGCGCGCCGGGCTGACCGCCGCCGTCCCCGACCTCTTCGACGGCGCGGCCTGGGTGCTCTGCCCCACGGCGGAGGGCATCGAGCGGTTCCGTGGCCTCGCCGCCCTGATCATCGACGTCCTCGGGGCGCGGATCGTGCCGATGGCGCCGGACGCCCACGACGCTGCGGCGGCGCTGGCCTCGCACATCCCGCACCTGCTGGCCGGCAGTCTGGCCGGGGCGGTGGCTGGCAGCGACCTGCGGGACGCCGCGCTGGGGCTGGCCGCCGGCAGCTTCCGGGACGTCACCCGGGTCGCCGGGACCCCGGCCACCCGGACGGCGGACATGCTGCTGAGCAACCGCGACCAGGTCCTCGCGCAGCTGGGCCGGGTGACCGGGTTTCTCGACCAGCTCGCCGCCGCACTGCGCGCGGAGGACACGACCGCCCTGGTGGGGCACTACCGGCGGGCCCGCGGGCTGCGGCTGGCTCTGCTCGACCGGGAGCTGCGCGCCGCCCCGCAGGGCTTCGCGCTCGCCGGGGGCGTCGACGACGAGCTGGCGTACCTGCTGTCGCTCGGATCGGCGGGCGGGTACCTGACCACCTGCGTGGTGGCGGACGGGCGGGTCACCTACACCGGCCACCTGCCGACCGCCGCCGCCTGATCCCGCACCGACCCGGCCCTCCTGTGCCGCCGGGCGTCGATGCGGCGACCCGCTGTCGAACTGTCGACCTACGCATTACGAGTGCGTCGCTCCAGCCGACTTCCTCTAGGGTGAGGGCATGGTGGACGGACCAATCGTGGCGGTACGCGGCGAGGTGTACCGGGAAGTCGCTCCCGAGCTGGCCCGGTTCACGGTGACCGCGACGGCGCGGGACCGGGAGCGGGAGGCCGTCCTGGCCCGGCTGGCCGAGCGGGCCGCCGCCGTGCGGGTGCTGCTCGACGCCGCCGAGCCGGCCGTGGACCGCCGGGAGACCGGCGACCTGCGGGTCTGGCCGGAGACGAAGCGCTCCGGCGAGCGGGTGGTGGCCTGGCACGGCAGCGTCGCCACGACCGTCACCGTCACCGACTTCACCGCACTGGGCGAGCTGATGCTCCGCCTGGCCGATCAGGACCAGGTCGAGGTCGCCGGCCCGTGGTGGTCGCTGCGGCCGGACAGCCCGGCGTACCGGGAGGCGCGGCACGCCGCAATCGCCGACGCGCTGGCCCGCGCCCGGGAGTACGCCGAGGCGCTGGGCTCCCGGGTGACCGCGCTGCTGGAGCTGGCCGACAACGGGCTGGCCCCGCAGCCGATGATGACCCGCGCCGCGTTCAAGTCCGGCGGGCCGGCGGACGCCCCGCCGGAGCTGGAACTGGACCCGCAGCCGCAGAGCGTGCACGCGGCGGTGGAGGCCCGGTTCACGATCACCGAGCCGGTCCTCGACTGATGCCGGCCGCCCGGGTCCTTTCCCTCGGAGAGCTGGTGGCCCGCGCCCGGGATCTGGCCGGGGCCGGGCCCCGTCAGCTCCTCGGCATCGCCGGAGCGCCGGGGGCGGGCAAGTCCACCCTGGCCGAGCGGGTCGTCGCCGAGGTGGGCCAGGCTGCCCGGCTGGTGCCGATGGACGGGTTCCACCTGGCCCAGGCGGAGCTGCGCCGGCTCGGCCGGGACGCACGCAAGGGCGCGATGGACACCTTCGACGTCGGTGGGTACGTCGCGCTGCTGCGCCGGTTGCACCGGCTGGAGCCGATCTCGGTCTGGGCCCCGCAGTTTCGCCGGGACCTGGAGGAGCCGGTCGCCGGGGCGGTCGAGGTGCCGCCCGAGGTGCGGCTGGTGGTGACCGAGGGCAACTACCTGCTGCTGCCCGAGGACCCGTGGGACGAGGTGCGGTCCCTGCTGCACGAGGTGTGGTTCCTCGACCTGGACGCCGAGCTGCGGCACCGCCGGCTGACCGTCCGGCACGAGTCGTACGGGAGGTCGCCGGAGCAGGCGCGGGCCTGGGCGCTGGGCAGCGACGAGGCCAACGCGGCCCTGGTGGCCGACACCGCCGGCCGTGCCGACCTGGTGGTCCGGCTGGCCGACCCGCCCGCCTGAACGACGGGGCCGGCGGCGGTGCCTGAGGGGGGCGTGCCGCACCGCGAGCCGTGGCCCGGTCGACGGGTCAGGCGATCTCGCGTACGACCCGGGCGGGGTTGCCCACCGCGACGACGTTCGCCGGCAGATCTCGGGTCACCACGGCGCCCGCACCGACCACGGTGTTGTCGCCGATGCTCACCCCGGCCAGCACGATCACCCCACCACCGAGCCAGACGTTGTCCCCGATCGTGATCGGCTGCGCAGCCTCCCACTTCTCCCGGCGGGGCTCCGGGTCGACCGGGTGGGTGGCCGTCAGGAGTTGCACGTTCGGTCCCATCTGGACGTCCGCGCCGACGGTGATCCGGGCGACGTCGAGGAAGACCGCGTTGAAGTTGACGAACCCGCGCGGCCCGAGGTGGCTGTTCCAGCCGTAGTCGCAGTGGAACGGCGGGCGGACCCAGGTGCCCTCGCCGACCGAGCCGAGCAGCTCGCGCAGCGCGGCCAGCCGGCCCTCGGGGTCGGCCGCCGAGCTGCGGTTGAACGCCTCGTTGAGGCGGGCGGCCCGGTCCAGGTCGGCCAGGATCTCCGGGTCCTCGGCGCGGTACAACTCGCCGGCGAGCATGCGGTCCTTCATGGAGGTCATCGGCCGATCATCCCCCGGCCGGGCCTCCACTTAGTGTCAAGTTTGTCACTTTCCTGTCTTCTCTTCCGCATACCGAGTATGCAATTCTCTTCTGTACCTGTGCGACCCCTGTCAGTGATGACGCCTCACAAGGAGGAATCCGTTGCATCGAACAGGAAGAAAACCGGCCGGCCTGGCGCTGGCCCTGGGTCTGGTGCTCGCCGCGCCGCTGACCACCCCGGCCGGGGCCGCCCCGGCCACGTCCCCCGCCTCCGCCACCCCCGCCCCCGCCGGGACCGAGCCGGCCGGCCGGACCGCCGGACGCCTGGCCACCACGGTCACGCTGGTCACCGGCGACCGGGTCACCGTCGCGGCCTCCGGCGCGGTGTCCGTCCGGCCCGGAGCCGGCCGCGACGACCTGCGCTTCCTGGTCCAGCGGGACCGGGGCCACGTCACCGTGCTGCCCCAGGACGCGCTGCCACTGCTCCGGTCGGGAAAGGTGGACCGGCGGCTCTTCGACGTCACCGGGCTGGTCGAGGCCGGCTACGACGACGCCCGCCGGGACAGCCTGCCGCTGCTGGTCTCGTACCGCTCGGGTGAGGCCCGCCGGGCCGTCGCCGGCATCGCCGGCACCCGGGTGACCCGCGACCTGCCCGCGATCGGCGGCGCGGCGGTGACGGCCGAGAAGGCCCGCGCCGGCGCGGTGTGGGGCGCGATGACCTCCGGCCGGGCGTCCGCCCGGGTCGACACGGCGGAGGGTGTCGACCGGCTCTGGCTGGACGGCCGGCGCAAGGTGACCCTGGACCACAGCGTGCCCCAGATCGGCGCGCCCGCCGCCCACGCGGCCGGGCTCACCGGCAGGGGCGTCACCGTCGCGGTGCTGGACACCGGCGTCGACCCCGACCACCCCGACTTCGCCGGCCGGATCGCCGAGTCGCGCAACTTCAGCGAGGCACCCGAGCCGGGCGACACGGTCGGCCACGGCACCCACGTCGCCTCGATCATCGCGGGCAGCGGCGCCGCCTCCGGCGGGAAGTACCGGGGGGTGGCCCCGGACGCCACGCTGCTCTCCGGCAAGGTCTGCGAGAGCTTCGGCTGCACCGACTCGGCGATCCTCGCCGGCATGCAGTGGGCGGCGGCGGAGAAGCACGCCACCGTGGTCAACCTGAGCCTCGGCGGAATGGACACCCCCGAGGTGGATCCGCTGGAGCAGGCGGTGCAGACCCTCACCGCGCAGACCGGCACCCTCTTCGTCATCGCCGCCGGCAACGACGGCTCCGACGGCTCGGTCGGCTCCCCGGCCAGCGCGGACGCCGCCCTGGCGGTCGGCGCGGTCGACCGGGACGACGAACTGGCCAACTTCTCCAGCCGGGGGCCCAGGGTCGGCGACGACGGCCTCAAACCGGACATCACCGCCCCCGGCGTGGAGATCGTCGCGGCTCGGGCCGCCGGCAGCGACCTCGGCGAGCCGGTCGGCGAGAAGTACATGACCCTCTCCGGCACCTCGATGGCCACCCCGCACGTCGCCGGCTCGGTGGCGCTGCTCGCCCAGCGGCACCCCGACTGGCGGGCCGGCGCGCTCAAGGCGACCCTGATGGCCTCGGCCAAGCCGCATCCCGGGCAGACCGCGTACCAGCAGGGCGCGGGCCGGGTCGATGTGGCCCGGTCGATCGGCCAGCAGGTCACCAGCGACCCGGCGAGCGTGTCCTTCGGCCGCGCCGAGTGGCCGCACGGCGACGACCCCACGATCGCCCGGACGGTGACCTGGCACAACTCCGGGACCGCCCCGGTCACCCTCGACCTGACGGTCGAGGCCACCGGGCCCGGTGGCGACCCCGCCCCGGCCGGCCTGTTCCAGCTCGGCGCGTCCCGGGTCACCGTGCCGGCCGGCGGCCAGGCGCAGGCCACCGTCACCGCCGACACCCGGGTGCAGGGCGCGGACGGCTACTACACCGGCCGGGTCGTCGCCCGATCCGGCGCGACCGTGGCGGTCACCCCGATCGCCGTGCACCGCGAGGTGGAGAGCTACGAGGTCACCATCAGCCACGTCGGCCGGGACGGCAGGCCCGCCACCGAGTACGGCACCTACCTGGTCGACCTGGGAACCTTCGAGTTCCCCACGGACGTCTACGACGCCGACGGCACGGCGACCGTGCGCGTCCCGAAGGGGCGGTACGGGCTGGCCAGCTACCTGTACGCCACCGACGCGAACGGCGAGCCCACCGGGGCCACCATGCTCGCCCGGCCCGAGCTGGTCGTCGACCGGGCGCTCCGGCTCACCCTCGACGCCCGCGCCGCCAAACCGGTGCTGAACACGGTGCCGCAGCGCGGCGCGACCCCGCGGCTGGTGGACGTCAGCGCGGTCTTCTTCGCAGAAGACGAGAGTATCTACTCGTTCGGCCTGTGGAGCAACGGCTTCGAGGGCCTGACCAGCGGGCAGATCGGCCCGGCCAGTACTCCCGAGCGGTTCGTCGCCACGATCGGCAGCCAGTGGGCCGACGGGGAGGCGGCCAGCAGCCCCTACCTGTACGCGCTGCTGGAGGCGTTCCCCGGCCGGATGCCGACCGGCTTCGTCAAGCACTACCGCAGCCGGGACCTGGCCACCGTCGTGCACACCTTCCGGGACGCCTACCCGGGGCTGGAGGCCGAGCGGATGGTCATGGGCGAGCTGGAGTACAACACGGGCGGATCCGCCCTGGTCCTGCGCACCGCGACGCCCGGCCGCCGGGTCGAGCACTACAGCACCAACCACGTGCGGTGGGAGAGCGAGCTGGGCTTCGGCACCCGCAGCCCCGAGGGCTGGCTGGACACCCAGGCGGTGCTGCTCACGCGGCCCACCGCGTACCGGGGCGGCCGGACGTACCACGAGACCTGGGGCGTCGCCCCGTTCGCGCCGTCCTTCCCGACGCGACGCTGGGAGCACGAGGGGATCACCCGCACGGGCGACACCGTCGTGGTCGACCTGCCCGTGCACAGCGACGCGGCCGGACACCCCGGCGGGTCGCTCAACGACCCTCAGTGGACCAGGCTGTACCGCGAGGGCAAGCTGGTCGGGGAGAGCGAATACCCGGGGTACGGGGAGTTCGAGGTGCCGGCGGGCGCGGCGAACTACCGGCTGGAGACCTCGGCGAAGCGCGGCTTCACCGACCTGAGCACGGAGGTCACCAGCGCGTGGACGTTCCGCTCGAAGCATGTCCCGGGTGACGACTTCGCGGCGCTGCCGGCGATGGCGGTGCGCTTCACCCCGGCGCTGCGTGCCGACAACAGCGCCCCCGCCGGGCGGTCCTTCACCCTTCCGGTGCGGGTCGAGCGGCAGGACGGCGCCCCGGCGGCGAAGGTGGCGTCGCTGACCGTCGACGCCTCCTACGACGGCGGGAAGACCTGGCGCAAGGCGGAGTTGCGCCGCCAGGGCTCCGGCTGGGCGGCCACGGTGACGCACCCGGCCGGCGCCGGCCACGTCTCGCTGCGGGCCACCGCGAAGGACACCGGCGGCAACACGGTGACGACGCGGATCATCCAGGCGTACCGGCTGCGCTGAACCGGCGTCCGGGCCCGGCGGCACGTCCCGCCGGGCCCGGACCCGTGCCGTCCTCCGTCGGCGGTGCCGTCGCCCGGCCTCGATGATCCGGTGGCCGGGCCGCGCGGCACCGCCGACGGCCGTCAGTCGTTGGCGTGCAGGGCGGCGTTCAGCGCGATGCCCCGGCCGGTGCGGGGGCGGGCCTCCAGCGCGCCGGTGACCGAGTTGCGCCAGAACAGCAGGCCGTCGACGCCGGACAGGTCGCGGGCCTTGACCACCCGGCCGTCCGGGAGGGCGATCTTCGAGGCGGCGGTGATGTAGCAGCCCGCCTCGACCACGCAGTCGTCGCCGAGGGAGATGCCGACGCCGGCGTTCGCGCCGATCAGGCTGCGCGCGCCGATACTGATCTTCTCGGTGCCGCCACCGGACAGGGTGCCCATGATCGAAGCGCCGCCGCCGATGTCGGAGCCGTCGCCGACCAGCACGCCCTGCACGATGCGCCCCTCGACCATCGAGGTGCCGAGCGTGCCGGCGTTGAAGTTGACGAAGCCCTCGTGCATCACGGTGGTGCCGGCGGCGAGGTGGGCGCCGAGCCGGACCCGGTCCGCGTCGGCGATCCGTACCCCGGACGGGACCACGTAGTCGGTCATCCGGGGGAACTTGTCCACCCCGTACACGGCCAGGTGGCGGCCGGCGGCCCGCTCGATCACCCGCAGCTCGTCCACCCGCTCCGGCGGGCACGGCCCGGCCGACGTCCAGGCCACGTTCGCCAGCTTGCCGAAGATGCCGTCGAGGTTCAGCTCGTTGGGCCGCACCAGGCAGTGGGAGAGCAGGTGCAACCGCAGGTACGCGTCGGCGGCAGCCTTGATCGGCTCGTCCAGCGCCCCGATCACCGTGACCACCTGGGCCGTACGCAGGCCGGGCAGCGCCCGCTCGCCGACCGCCCCCGGCGGCAGGTCGAGCACGTCCGCCTCGTCCTCGCCGGAGACCAGCGGAAGCTCGCCGAGCCCCAGCTTGCCCGTCGGGTACCAGGTGTCGAGCACCTGCTCGTCAGCGGTGATGGTGGCCAGGCCGATACCCCACGCAGGCTGTGCAGTCGTCACGACTGTGAAGGTACCGTGCGAACCATGGAGAACCCGCTGACCCCTGAGGTCCTCGCCGATCCGGTGGCGTTGACCCGCGTCCTGGTCGACATCGAGTCCGTCTCTCTCGACGAGAAGGCGATCGCCGACTGCGTCGAGGAGGTGTTGCGTGCCGTGCCGCACCTGACCACGTTCCGGCACGGCAACACCATCATGGCGCGTACCGACCTGGGGAGGGCATCCCGGGTGGTGCTCGCGGGGCACCTGGACACCGTCCCGCTGAACAACAACTTCCCGTCGACCATGCGCGGCGACCTGATGTACGGCTGCGGCACCTCGGACATGAAGTCCGGGGTGGCGTTCGCGCTGCACCTGGCGGTGACCCTGCCCGAGCCGAAGTACGACGTGACGTACTTCTTCTACGAGGCCGAGGAGATCGAGTCGAAGTACAACGGGCTCTTCCTGGTCGCCGAGGCGTACCCGGAGTGGCTCCAGGCGGACTTCGCGCTGCTGCTGGAGCCGACGCACGGGATCGTGGAGGCCGGCTGCCAGGGCACCATGCGTGCGGTGGTGACCACCAGCGGCGTCCGGGCCCACTCGGCGCGCTCCTGGCACGGGGTGAACGCCATCCACGCCGCCGGCGAGGTGCTGCGCCGCCTGTCCGAGTACGAGGCGCGGCGGGTCACCATCGACGGCTGCGACTACCGCGAGGGCATGAACGCGGTCCGGGTCGGCGGAGGGGTCGCCGGCAACGTGGTGCCGGACCACTGCGAGATCGAGGTGAACTACCGGTTCGCGCCGGACCGGACGCCGGCCGAGGCCGAGGCGCACCTGCGTGAGGTGTTCGCGGGCTTCGAGCTGCGGGTGACCGACATGGCGGCCGGGGCGGCGCCCGGGCTGGAGGCGGCCCCGGCGAAGGAGTTCCTGGCGGCGGTCGGCGCCGCGCCGATCGGCAAGCTGGGCTGGACGGACGTGGCCCGGTTCGCCGCGATGGGCATCCCGGCGCTGAACTTCGGCCCGGGGGATCCCAACCTGGCCCACCACCCGGACGAGCACGTCGAAATCAGCAAGATCCGCGACGGGGCGGCCACCCTGCACCGCTGGCTCACCCCCGCCTGAGCCCGCCGCACCCGCCCCGACCGCCCCGACCCGTTGGGGCGGGGCGTGGTCTGGCCGGGGGCATGGTCTGGCTGGGGGTCCGCCCCACCCGGATCAGGGTGGGACGGACCCCCGGCCGGCAGCCGTACGGTCGGTCAGGCGGTCGGGGACAGGGACGACTCGGGGCGGGTGTCGGTCGGGTCGCCGGTGAGGTCGGCGGTGGTGGCTTCCATCTGCCGGGCGCGGCGGCGCTCGGCCACCACGTCCCGGATCCGTCGCTGCATCTGCCGACGGATCCGGATCATCTCGTTGTTGCTGATCACGCTGGCTCCTCCCCCGAAGGCGCGCGCCGGGGCATACCCGGTATGTGAATAGTAAGACGTACGTGCGACCGAATTAGTTGCCCTGGTCGTGGAAAATCTGTCCGCCCCGCCGCTGCCCGCCCGCCACCTGGTTCGGGTGCCACCTCCGGTGGGTGCCCTCCACTACGGTTGCTCCCATGAGCGACAGCAACGGACGAGGCTCGGGCCGCGAGCGGGGGCGGGAACGGCACCGGGGTGCCGTCACGCTGCGTCGTCAGGCCATCCCGACGAGCACCGCCGACCAGCGGCTGCTGGACTCCCGGGGGCGCGGCGACTGGAAGACCAAGGACGCCTGGCGGGCCCTGCGCATCCTGTCGGAGTTCGTGGAGGGCTTCGACACCCTGGCCGACCTGCCGCCGGCGGTCAGCGTCTTCGGTTCGGCCCGGAGCAAGCCGGACAGCCCGGAGTGTCGGATGGCCGAGGAACTGGGCGCCGCCCTGGCCCGGGCCGGGTACGCGGTGATCACCGGCGGCGGGCCCGGCGTGATGGAGGCGGCCAACCGGGGCGCCAGCGAAGCCGGCGGGCTCTCCGTCGGGCTCGGCATCGAACTGCCGTTCGAGCAGGGCCTCAACGACTGGGTCGACCTGGCCATCGACTTCCGGTACTTCTTCGCCCGCAAGACCATGTTCGTCAAGTACGCCCAGGCGTTCGTGGTGCTGCCCGGCGGCTTCGGCACCATGGACGAGCTGTTCGAGGCGCTGACCCTGGTGCAGACCGGCAAGGTCACCCGGTTCCCGGTGGTGCTGATGGGGACGGACTACTGGCGAGGCCTGCTCGACTGGCTGCGCGACACGATGGCGGTCGAGGGCAAGATCGGGCCGATCGACCTGGAGCTGATCTGCCTCACCGACGACGTCGACGCGGCGGTCCGGCACATCGTGGAGGCCGAGGCCGCGCTCTCCGTCGAGCAGGAGGCGGTACGCGAGGAGGCCGTCGCGCAGAACGCGGCGGACCAGCAGGCCGCCGCCGAACAGAGCCGGGAGGGCTGAGTCGGTGGCGGCGATCTGCGTGTTCTGCGCGTCGTCCCGTACCCTCGACCGGCGCTGGCTCGACCTGGCCGCCGAGACGGGCGCGGAGATCGCCCGGCGCGGCCACACGCTGGTCAGCGGCGGCGGCTGCGTCGGGATGATGGGTGCGGTGGCGGACGGGGCCCGGTCCGCAGGCGGGACCACCCTGGGGGTGATCCCGCAGTCCCTCGTCGATCTGGAGGTGGCCGACCTAGCCTCGGACGAACTGCTGGTCACCGGCAGCATGGCCGACCGCAAGACCCTCATGATCGAAAAGTCGGACGCGTTCCTCACCCTGCCCGGTGGGCTGGGCACCCTGGACGAGCTGTTCGAGGTCTGGACCACGGCCACCCTCGCCCTGCACACCAAGCCGATGGTGCTGGTCGACGTGGACGGCTTCTACCGCCCCCTGATCGACTGGCTGGCCGGCCTCGCCGACCGCAACTTCCTCAAGCCGGCGGGCCTGGGCCTCCTCACGGTCGTCGACACCATCCCTGCAGCCCTGGACGCCCTAACCCCCCACCTCACCTGACCCCCACCCTGCCCCCGCCCCCGCCCCCGCCCCACCCCACCCCACCCCCTGCCTCGCCCCACCCCGGTGATCAAGAGCTTTGCGTCGGGATCTGACGCGCTGCTGACGCAAACTTCTTGATCACCGGGCCGGGGCCGGGCCGGGGTGGGGCCGGGCCGGGGTGGGGGAGGCAGGGGGTGGGGGTGGGGTGGGGTGTCGTAGGGGCGTGGTGGGATGGGGGGATGCAGGCGTACCGGCTGGTGCGTCGGCCTGCCGAGGCGGCCCGGGGGGACCGCCGGTCGGGTGGGGCGGCGCGGGGGGACGGTCGGCCCGAGGGGGCGACCGGGCGGGAGCATCGGGCCGGGGGGCCGGGCGGCGATGATGCGCAGGCCGGTGAGGGCCGCGGGGGCGATGGCACGTACGTCGACCAGCCTACCGGCGGTCTGACGTGCGCCGAGGAGTCGCCTGCGGCACCGGCCGAGGGGACGGAGCCTTCCGAAGGAACTGGGCAGGCCGAAAGGACTGAGCGGGCCGAGGAAGCTGAGTGGGGCGACGGGGCTGAGTGGAGCGCTGGGGCTGAGCGGGGCCGGGGGTGGCGGGACGACTCGCTCCAGGTCGAGGTCGTGGCGCACACCGGCGGGCCGATGCTCGTCGTCGGCGGGCCGGGTACGGGGAAGACCAGCACGCTGGTCGAGGCGGTCGCCGCGCGGGTGGCCGAGGGTGTCGACCCCGAGCGGGTCCTGGTGCTCACCTTCGGCCGTCGGCAGGCCACCGACCTGCGCCGCCGGATCGAGGCCCGGGTGGCCGGCGACGGGCACCGGGTGCTGCGCGAGCCGTTGGTGCGCACCTTCCCGGCGTACGCGTACGGGCTGCTGCGCCGGGCCGCCACCGAGCGGGGGGAGCCGTCCCCGCGGCTGCTCACCGGCCCCGAGCAGGATCTGATCATCCGGGAGCTGCTCGACGTGGTCGGCGAGGAGCCCGACGACGATCCGGTCGGCTGGCCGGAGGACCTGCGCCCCGCCCTGCGTACCCGGGCGTTCGCGGCCCAGCTCCGCGACCTGCTGATGCGGGCCGCGGAGCGCGGGGTCGGCCCGGTGGAGCTGGCCCGGCTGGGGGAGAGGCTGGGCCGCGCGGACTGGCCGGCCGCCGCCCGCTTCCTCCGCGAGTACGTCGCCGTGCTCGCCCTGCGTGACGTCAGCAACCGCGGCTCGATCGCGTACGACCCGGCGGAGCTGGTCCGGGCCGCCACCGGGCTGCTGCTCGATGACCCGGAGCTGATGGAGGCCGAACGCCGCCGCCTCGCCCACGTGTACGTCGACGAACTGGCCGACACCGACCCGGCCCAGCTCGACCTGCTCGCCGCGGTGGCCGGCGGGGGAAAGTCCCTCGTCGCCTTCGCCGATCCGGACTCCGCCACGTACGCCTTCCGGGGCACGGACCCGGCCGGGGTGAGCGCCTTCCCGCACCGGTTCCGCACCGTCTCCGGCGCGCCGGCCGCGCAGGTCGTGCTGCACACGTCGTACCGGGCCGGTGCGGGGCTGCTCACCGCCACGCGGCGGCTCACCGGCCGGCTGCGCGGCCCGGCGGCCCACCGCCGGTTGCATCCGCTGCCGGCGGCCCCGGCCGGCTCGGTCGAGGTGCGTACCTTCCGTTCGGCCACCAGCGAGGCCGCCTGGTTGGCCCAGGCCCTGCGCGCGGCGCACCTGCTCGGCGGCGTGCCCTGGTCGGCGATGGCGGTGCTGGTCCGCTCGACCGCCCGGCAGCTTCCGGTGCTGCGCCGGGCGCTGCACACCGCCGGGGTGCCGACCGTGGTGCACGGCGAGGACCTGCCGCTGCACCTGCAACCGGCGGTGGCCCCGCTGCTGCTCCTGCTGCGCTGCGCGCTGGAGCCGGAGCGGCTGGACGAGGAGGCGGCGGTGGCGCTGCTGCACTCGCCGCTGGGCGGGGCCGACCCGCTGGCCGAGCGGCGGCTGCGCCAGGGGCTGCGCGCCCTAGCCCTGGCCGGTGGGGACCGCCGCCCCTCCGGCGAGCTAATCGTCGACGCGCTGCGTGACCCGGAGGAGCTGGCGGCCATCGACCGGCACTGGGCGGAGCCGGCGCAGGCGGTGGCTGGCCTGCTCGCCATCGCCCGGGAGGCGGCCGAGCGGCCCGGGGCGACCGCCGAGGACGTGCTCTGGGCGGTGTGGGACGCCAGCGGCCTGGCCGAGCGCTGGGCCGGGGCGATCACCCGGGGGCAGGCGGCGACCGGCGAGCACGAGACCGCACGGCGCTGGCGGGCCGAGGCCGCCGACCGGGACCTGGACGCCGTGCTGGTGCTCTTCGACGCGGCGGCCCGGTTCGCCGACCGGCTGCCCGGCGCCCGTACCGAGGTCTTCCTCGACCACGTGCTCGGCCAGGACCTGCCGGCGGACACCCTGGCCGCGACGGCCGACCGGGGCGAGGCCGTCCGGCTGCTCACCGCGCACGCCGCCAAAGGGCTGGAGTGGGACCTGGTGGCGATCGTCGGGGTGCAGGAGGGCGTCTGGCCGGACCTGCGGCTGCGTGGCAGCCTGCTCGGCTCCGAGCGGTTGGTCGACGTGCTCGCCGGCCGTGACCAGGGCGACGGCGGGCGGGCGGTCCTGATCGGGCAGACGTCCGCCCTGCTGGACGAGGAGCGCCGGCTCTTCCACGTGGCCGTGACCCGGGCCCGTCGCCGGCTGCTGGTCAGCGCGGTCGCCTCGGCCGCGGTCGGCGGCGACGACCACGAGGAACAGCCCAGCCGGTTCCTGTACGAGCTGGACCCGACCGAGCCGCCCGGCCCGGACGACGGCGGCCCGGTCCCCGCCGAGCCGACCGGTGGCCCCGGTGGAGGCCCGGCGGACGGTCCCGGTGACGGCCCGACCGGCGACGCCGGGCCGGCCGACCCGAGGCCTGGTGACCCGAGGCCTGGTGACCCGGAGCCTGGTGACCCGAGGCCTGGTGACCCGGAGCCTGGTGACCCGGAGCCTGGTGACCCGAAGGCTGGTGACCCGGAGGGCGGCGAGCCGAGGGCCGGTGGAGAGCATCGTCCGGTCAGCCTGCCGGTGGCCGGGCCGCCCCGGGCGCTGACCCTGCCGGCGCTGGTCGCGGAGCTGCGTACCGCCGTGGCCGACCCGGCGGCGCCGCACCACCGGCGGCGCGCGGCGGCGGCCGAGCTGGCCCGCCTGTCCGCCGCCGGGGTGCCCGGCGCGCACCCCGACGACTGGTGGGGGCTGCGCGGCCTCTCCGACGACCGGCCGCTGGTCGACGAGGGGCAGCCGGTGAAGGTCACCCCGTCGGCGATGGAGAGCGCCCTGCGGTGCAGCCTGCGCTGGCTGCTGGAGCGGCACGGTGGCAGCGGGCCGGCCAGTGCCGCGCAGGGGGTGGGCAACCTGGTGCACGCCGCCGCGATGCTCGCCGAGGACGCCAGCGCGGACCGTTCAGCCCTGCTGGAGTACGTGGCCGCCCGGTTCGACGCGATCGAGCTGGCCGCCCGGTGGATGGTCGGCCCGGAGCGGGAGCGGGCCGAGGCCATGGTGGACAAGCTGCTGCGCTGGCTGGCCGGCAATCCGCGCCGGCTGCTCGCCATCGAGCACGAGTTCGCGGTCCGGCTCGACGACCCGCACCGGCCGGTCGAGTTGACCGGCCGGGTGGACCGGCTGGAGGTGGACGACGCCGGCAGGCTGGTGGTGGTCGACCTGAAGACCGGCAAGTCCACCGCCGTCACCGAGCACGAGATCGGCGAGCATCCGCAGCTCGGGGCGTACCAGGCGGCGGTGGAGTCGGGGGCGTTCCCGGAGTTCGGCGACGAGTCCGGGGGCGCGGCCCTGGTGCAGCTCGGCACCGGCGCGAAGGACGCCAAGGAGCAGAGCCAGCCGGCGGCGGGGCAGGGGCCGGAGGCGGGCTGGGCGACCGCGCTGGTGCGGCGCACCGCCGATACGATGGCCGCCGCCACCTTCGCGGCGGTCGCCAACTCGAAGTGCCGGGTCTGCCCGGTGCGCACGAGCTGCCCGGTGTCCGGGCAGGGACGCCAGGTCGTCGAGCCGCCGACCCCCCGCCGCCCGGAGCTGACGTGAGCGTGAGGAGTGAGCTTGCGAGCCTCGCAGTCGCGAACTGAGATGTCACCCGTGAGCGCGAGGAGTGAGCTTGCGAGCCCCGCAGCCGCGAACTGAGATGGTGCCGTGACCCAGCCCGCCCTGTTCAGCGCCGCGACCCCGGCGCCCCGGACGGCCGACTCCGGCCCCCGGTACACGCCGGTCGAGCTGGCGAAGCTGCTCCGGCTGCCCGCGCCCACCCGGGAGCAGGCGGCGATCATCGCCGCGCCGGTCGAACCGCTGCTGGTGGTCGCGGGCGCCGGATCCGGCAAGACCGAGACGATGGCCGCCCGGGTGGTCTGGCTGGTCGCCAACGCGTACGTCCGGCCGGAGCAGATCCTCGGGCTGACCTTCACCCGCAAGGCGGCCGGCGAGCTGGGCCACCGGGTGCGTACGCGGCTCGACCAGCTCGTGCGCCGGGTCGGGCGGCGGGGCCGGGACCCGCTCGACGACCCGTTCGCGGGCGAGCCGACCGTGTCCACCTACCACTCGTACGCCGGGCGGATCGTCACCGAGCACGGGCTGCGCGCCGGGTACGAGCCGTCGACCCGGCTGCTCACCGAGGCGTCCCGCTGGCAGCTCGTCGACCTGCTGGTGCGCAACTACGACGGCGACATGACCAGCGTCGACCGGATGCCCAGCACCATCACCGACGCCGTGCTGGCCCTGGCCGGCGAGCTGGACGAGCACCTGGTCGCCCCGGACGCCCTGGCCGCCTGGACCGGCCGGTTCTTCGCCGACGTGCAGTCCCGCCCCGGCCGGGTCTACGCCGACGTGCGGAAGTCCCTCGCCCTCCAGCAGACCCGGCTGAAGCTGCTGCCGCTGGTCCGCGCGTACGCCCGGCGTAAGGAGGACTTCGAGGCGATGGACTTCGCCGACCAGCTCGCCCGGGCGGCCCGGGTGGCCCGGGACCACCCGGCCGTCGGCGCGATCGAGCGGGACCGTTACCGGGTGGTGCTGCTCGACGAGTACCAGGACACCAGCCACGCGCAGGTGGTGCTGCTCAACGCGCTGTTCGGCGGCGGCCATTCGGTGACCGCCGTCGGCGATCCCTGCCAGTCCATCTACGGCTGGCGTGGCGCCAGCGCCGGCACCCTGGACCGCTTCCCCGCCGAGTTCGCCCGCCGCGACGGGGCGCCGGCCGCAGTGCTCGGCCTCACCACGAGCTGGCGCAACCGGCCGGAGATCCTCGGCGTGGCGAACGCCCTGGCCACCCCGCTGCGGGCGGCCGGTGCCCGGGTGTCCGAGCTGCGCGCCGCGCTGAGCGTCGCCGACCCGATCCCGCACCGCACGCCGGGTGGCCTGGCCGCCGGCACCGTGCACTGCGCGCTCCTGCCGACGTACGCGGACGAGGCGGACTGGATCGCCGACAGCGTGCTGGCCGCCTGGCGCGGGGCGGCCCGGATGCCGGGGGCGCTGCCCGAGCACATCCCGGTGCCGCAGCGGCCCTCCACCGCCGTGCTGGTCCGGCTGCGCAGCCAGATCCCGGCGCTCTCGACCGCGCTGCGGGCCCGGGGGCTGCCGGTGGAGGTGGTGGGCCTGGGCGGCCTGCTGGACACCCCCGAGGTGCGGGACGTGGTGTGCACCCTGCGGGTGCTCGCCGACCCGACCGACGGGGCGGCGTTGCTGCGGCTGCTCACCGGTGCGCGCTGGCGGATCGGTCCGCGTGACCTGGTGGCCCTGCACCGCCGGGCCCGGGCGATCGCCGCCGGCCGCCGCCGGCCCGCCGCCGACGAGGAGCCGGAGATCGCCGCCGACCTGCTCGACGAGGCCACGCTGGTGGAGGCGCTGGCGGACCTGGGGCCCGCCCAGGCGTACTCGGTCCAGGGCTATGCCCGGCTGCGCGCGTACGGCGAGGAGCTGGCCCTGCTCCGCTACCGGCTGGACCAGACGCTGCCGGAGCTGATCGCGGACGTCGAGCGGACCATCGGCCTGGACGTGGAGGTGGCGGTCCGGGCCGGTCGGGACGGCACCGGCGACGCCGGCCTCGCCCGGGGCCACCTGGACGCCCTCGGCGACGTGGCGGCCCGGTTCAGCGGGGAGTCCCCGGCGGCGACCCTGTCGGGGTTCCTGGCCTACCTCACCGCGGCCGAGGACGAGGAGCGTGGCCTCGCCCCGGGCGAGGTGGAGGTGGTCTCCGGCGCGGTGCAGATCCTCACCGCGCACGCCGCGAAGGGCCTGGAGTGGGACGTGGTCGTGGTCGCCGGCCTGAGCCGGGGCGGCTGGCCGGGGCCGGTGCGCAACTCCGATCACTGGCTCGGCGGGCTGGGCGTGCTGCCCTTCCCGCTGCGCGGGGACGCCGACGGGCTGCCGGAGCTGGGCCTGGCCGAGGCGGCCGACCAGCGCGCGGTGGCCCGGGCGCTGGCCGACTTCGTCGACGACTGGCGGGCGCACGACGAGCGGGAGGAGCGCCGGCTGGCGTACGTGGCGGTGACCCGCCCCCGGCGGCTGCTGCTCTGCTCCGGCTACTGGTGGGGCGAGGGGACGAAGCGCCCGCGCGGGCCGTCGGTGTTCCTGCGTGAGGTGCACGACGTGTGCCTGGACGGCGACGCCGGACACCTGGTCGACCGGTGGGCCCCCGAGCCGGCCGGTGACGCCACCAACCCCACCACCGAGGTGGTGCTGCGCGCCGAGTGGCCGGCCGACCCGCTGGGCGGGCGTCGCCCGGCGCTGGCCGAGGCCGCCGCGCTGGTTCGCCGCTTTCTCGCCGAGGATCCCCCGGCCTCAGCCGCCGAGGTGGCCGAGGTGGCTGAGGCCGCTGAGGTGGCTGGGGTGGCCGGGGTGGCCGAGGCCGAGGATCCGGAGGTGGCCCGCTGGCGGCGGGAGGCCGACCTGCTGCTCGCCGAGCGGGCCGAGTTGGCAGCCGGGGCGGGGGCGGTCGAGGTGGCCCTGCCCGGCCAGCTCTCGGTCACCCAGCTCGTGGCGCTGCGCCGCGACCCGGAGGAGCTCGCCCGCGCCCTGCGCCGCCCGATGCCCAGCGAGCCGAACCCGTACGCCCGGCGGGGCACCGCGTTCCACACCTGGCTGGAGCGGCGCTTCGGCGCGGACCGGCTGCTCGACGTCGACGAGCTGCCGGGCGCGGCCGACGCCGACGCGGCGCCCGATGAGGCGCTGGCCGAGCTTCAGGCGCGCTTCCTGGCCGGGGGGTGGGCCGATCGGGTGCCGGCGGAGGTGGAAGTGCCGTTCGCCACAGTTATCGCCGGGGTGGTGGTGCGCGGCCGGATGGACGCGGTCTTCGCCCGGCCCGGCGGCGGGTACGACGTGGTCGACTGGAAGACCGGGCGGCAGCCCGTCGGCGAGGAGGCCGAGGCGGCGGCGGTGCAGCTCGCCGTCTACCGGCTGGCCTGGGCGGAGCTGGCCCGGGTGCCGGTCGACCGGGTCGGCGCGGCCTTCCACTACGTGCGGGACGGGGCGACGGTCCGCCCGGCGGACCTGCTCGACGCCGACGGGCTCACCGCGTTGATCGCGGGCGTGCCCGAGGCGCCGCCCGCCGTCCGCCGCCCCGGGCGATGAGAATTTTTGGCCGTGGGGCTCCGGTGGGCCGAATCCGTGGTACGGTATCCGGGTTGCAGTTTTGGTTACCAGAGACTCTGTGTGCGCCTGGCGGATTGTGGCCCCAGGCGCTCTTTGTTGTGTCCGGGGCTCTCCGGGCGGGGCGACCAGAAGCGACAAGTGGTCCGCGCACAAGGGCGCGGTTCACTCCTCCCTCTTCGGCCCGCAACAAGTGCGGATCCGAACGTTCCGTCAAGGAGACAGAACACATGGCAATTGGCACCGTTAAGTGGTTCAACGCTGACAAGGGTTTCGGCTTCATCACCCCGGACGGCGGCGGCGCTGACGTCTTCGCCCACTTCTCGGCGATCCAGTCCTCCGGCTACCGGAGCCTGGACGAGAACCAGCGGGTCGAGTTCGAGATCACCCAGGGCCAGAAGGGCCCGCAGGCGGAGAACATCCGCCCGGTCTGATCCGTCGGCAGCACTGTTCCTCGGAACAGGCACGACTGTTCATCTGAACAGGCACCACCGTTCTTCGGAACACCCCATCGCGCCTCAGGCGCGGTGTCGCGGCCGGTCCGCCTCGTGCGGGCCGGCCGCACCCCACCTTCGGTTCGTGCTTGTGACCACCGCGGCCCAGCCGCCGGTGCAGCGCCACTCCGGCGCCTCCTCGACACGTGCCGCGTCGAGGAAGGCTCTCGCATGACCACCGTCATCCCCTCGTTCTCCACCACCGGCCTCGCGCCGGAGCTGCTCGCCGAGCTGACCGCGCAGGGCATCACCGAGCCGTTCCCGATCCAGACGGCGACGCTGCCGGACTCGCTTGCCGGTCGGGACGTCCTCGGCCGGGGCCGCACCGGCTCGGGCAAGACGCTCGCGTTCGGGCTGCCGCTGGTGCACCGCACCATCGGCCGCCGGGCCCGCCCGGGGCGTCCGCTCGCCCTGGTGCTCGTGCCGACCCGGGAACTGGCCCAGCAGGTGACCACCGCGCTGGCCCCGTACGCCCGGGCGGTCGGCCTGCGCATCACCACCGTGGTCGGCGGCCTGTCGCTGCAGCGGCAGGCGGACGCGCTGCGCGCCGGCGCCGAGGTGGTCGTGGCCACCCCCGGCCGGCTGCACGACCTGATCAACCGTGGGGACGCCCGGCTCGACCAGGTCGCCGTGACCGTGCTCGACGAGGCCGACCAGATGGCCGACATGGGCTTCCTGCCGCAGGTCACCAAGCTGCTGGAGCAGGTGGCCGGCGACGGCCAGCGGATGCTCTTCTCCGCCACCCTGGACGGCGGCGTGGACAAGCTGGTCCGCCGCTTCCTCACCAACCCGGTCTCGCACTCCGTCGACCCGGGCACCGCCACGGTGACCGAGATGACGCACCACGTGTTGCACGTCGACGCTGAGGACAAGCCGGCCGCCCTGACCCAGATCGCGGCCCGGGAGGGCCGCACCATCCTGTTCATGGGCACCAAGCACCGCGCCGACCGGCTGGCCCGCCAGCTGCTGTCCAAGGGGGTGCGCGCGGCGGCGCTGCACGGCGGCAAGTCCCAGCCGCAGCGCACCCGGATCCTGGAGCAGTTCCGCACCGGCCAGGTGACCGCGCTGGTCGCCACCGACGTGGCGGCCCGGGGCATCCACGTGGACGGCCTCGACATGGTGGTCAACGTCGACCCGCCGACCGAGGCGAAGGACTACCTGCACCGGGGCGGGCGTACCGCACGGGCCGGCGAGTCGGGCACCGTGGTCACCCTGGTCCTGCCCGAGCAGCGCCGCGAGGTGTCCCGGTTGATGGCGACCGCCGGAATCCGGCCGCAGGCCACCCAGGTCCGGATGGGCGACGAGGCGCTGGCCCGGGTCACCGGGGCCCGGGAACCGTCGGGTGTGCCGGTGACCATCGCCGTCCCGGCTCCGGAGCGGTCCGCCTCGGGCGGTGGCCGGGGCCCGCGCTCTCCCCGCGCCGCCGGTCAGTCGCACGCCGCCGGGACCGCCGCGACCGGGGGCGCGTCGCGCGCCGCCCGCCCGTCCGAGGACGGGGCTGGCGCCGACGGCCGGCGTGCCGGGCACCGCGCCTCGGGTCGGTCGCGCCGGCCGCGTCGTCCCCGTACGGCCTGAGCGGCTCCTCCGCGGTCACCGACCGATGCCTGAGCCGTCCCGCGTCTGAGTTGCCCCGCGCCTGAGTCGGGAATCAGGCAGGGTGGGGTCCGATCGGTGACTGTTCGGCGGCCTCGGTGTGGTCGATGCTAGCCGTGGGGGAAACGCGGGTCGGCGGGGTCGGCCCCACTGGGGGAGGGGTTGACCATGGCGTGCAACGCCGAGTCGGGGGCGCTGCGGGAGCTGACGGTGGTGCTGGCGGTCGCGGGGGCGGGGCTGGCGCTCGCCACGGTCGCGGCGTTCTCGCCGTGGCATCCCACCCGCGGCGGCCGGACACCGGCGGGGGTGGTGGGGCTGCACGTTCCGGGGGGAACGGGCAGCGACCTCACCGCCTCCGTCGTCCAGACGACCGACGAGTCCGCCGGCTGAGCCCGCACGGCCCGGCCGGCGGACGTGCCGGGTCAACCGGGGCCGGTCAGGGGCCGCCGACGGGCCGGGCCCCCAGGGCGTCCGGCCTGTCCCGGCTCGGCCTTTCGTCGCGGCCCTCCCGGGTGAGCAGGTCGGCCAGGGTGGTCCGGTCCACCACCAGGGCGATGGCCCCGTCCACCGCCAGCCACACATCGCGCAGCCCGGTGGCCACCCCGTGGTAGCCG
Organism: Micromonospora sp. NBC_01412; assembly: GCF_045040215.1. NCBI lineage: Bacteria > Bacillati > Actinomycetota > Actinomycetes > Micromonosporales > Micromonosporaceae > Micromonospora > Micromonospora sp. NBC_01412. The sequence continues at coordinate 2,046,083 of NZ_CP109528.1, read as the reverse complement.
GAGTGCCCGGCCGGCAGGCCCCGTACCGAGGTGAGCGACCCGCCGACCGCGCGGAGCACGTCCCCGACGCTGATCTCGGCTGCCGGGCGGGCCAGGGCGTATCCGCCCTCGGTGCCCCGGTGGCTGTACAGCAGCCCGGCCCGGCGCAGGTCGAGCAGGATGCCCTGGAGGAAACTCAGCGGGATGGCCTGGCTCTCGGCCAGGGCCGCCGCCTTGACCAGCTCGCCGCCCGGCTCGGGGGAGACGCCCCGGGCGTCGGCCCGCCGGTCGCCGCCGGTCGAGGCGGCGGCGACGGCGAGCATGGCCCGGAGCGCGTAGTCGCTGCGCGCGGAGACGTACACGTCACTGCCCGGCCTGGTCCAGTACGCCCCAGCGGCGGCGGATCGCCCGGTCGGCCGCCCCGAACGCGGCGTCGACCACCAGGCCGACGACCAGGATCACGATCATCGTGGAGAGCAGCCAGGGCGCGTCGGACAGCTCCCGCGAGTAGGTGAGCTGCGCGCCGAGCGAGGTCTGCGAGATGCCCACCACGATCAGCTCGCCGGCCATCAGGCTGCGCCAGGAGAAGGCCCAGCCCTGCTTGAGCCCGGCGACGATGGCGGGCAGGGCGGCCGGGGCGATCACGTACCGGTAGAGGTTCAGCCCTCGCGCGCCGAGGTTGCGCCCGGCGCGCAGCAGCAGCGGCGGGACGTAGTCCACGCCGCTGATCACCCCGTTGGCGATCGACGGGGCCGCGCCGAGCACCACGACGAAGAAGATGGCCTTCTCGCTCAGCTCGAACAGCAGGATCGCCAGCGGGAACCAGGCGATCGACGGCATGGTCTGCAACGCGGTGATCATCGAGCCGATGGCCGCCCGCAGCACCCGGGACCGGGCCACGGCGAGCCCCAACAGCAGGCCGACCCCGACGGAGAAGATGTAGCCGAGGGCCGCCCGGCGCAGGGTGGTGGCCATCCCCTCCCAGAGCTGCGGACCGCTGACCTGCCGGAGCAGCTCCTGCCCGACGGTGGCCGGACCGGGCAGCGAGTACGGTGGCCAGAACCCGGCCCACACCACGGCCTGCCAGGCGCCGATGGCGATGGCGAGCGCCGCCACTTTCGGCCAGGTGGACGCCCAGATCGTCGCGGCCCGGGTCGTCGTCGTCTTCTGCCGGCCGGCGATCTCCAGCGCGTCGAGCCCGGAGATCTCCGCGTCGGCGCGCGGGGTGCCGGCGATCGTGTCACTGGCCATGGCGGCCCACCTCCGTACGGAGCTTGTCGGTGACCTCGGCGGCGATGGACGCGATCTCCGGGGAGTCGATGCGTCGCGGCCGGGGCACGTCGACCCGGGTGGAGTAGATGATCCGGCCGGGCCGGCTGGAGAGCAGGATGATCCGGTCGGCGAGCCGCGCGGCCTCCCGGACGTTGTGGGTCACGAAGAGCACGGTGAGCTTGCGCTCGGTCCAGATCCGCTCCAACTCGTCGTGCAGGAGGTCCCGGGTCATCGCGTCGAGCGCGCCGAACGGCTCGTCCATCAGCAGCACCGGCGTGTCCAGCGCGAGGGTGCGGGCCAGCGCCACCCGCTGCCGCATGCCGCCGGACAGCTCGTGCGGGCGCTTGCGGGCGAAGTCGGCCAGGTGCACCGTGCGCAGCAGTTCGGCGACCCGCTCCCGGCGCGCGGACCGGGGCATGCCGCGCAGCTTCAGCGGCACCTCCACATTGCCCTCGACGGTGAGCCAGGGGAACAGGGCGGACTCCTGGAACATCAGCCCCGGGTTGACCCCGTCGCCGAGCTCGATCCGCCCGCCGCTGATCCGGTCCAGGCCGGCGACCAGGTTGAGCAGGGTGCTCTTGCCGCAGCCGGAGGCGCCGACGAGGCAGACGAATTCGCCGGGCGCTACGTCGAGGGAGACTCCGTCCAGGGCGAGGACGGCGCTCTCGCCGTGCCCGTACACCTTGGTGACGCCGTGCAGCGCGACCGATCCGGTCGCGCTGCATGGCGTCGTCGTGGTCGACGTCATGGTTGGGTGACCTCGGGCTTGCCCTGGGCCTTGAGCACCTCGTTGAGGTACTTCAGGTCGTAGAGGCCGTCCAGGCTGACCGGCTGGGTCAGCTCGACGGCGACCGCGTGGTCCAGGCCGGTCTTCAGCGACGAGGCGATCGGGTCGTTGGTGAACTCCAACGTCGGCCACGCCTGCTTGATCAGCTTCACGTCCAGCGGCTTGCCGGCGATCTTTCCGATGTGGTCTGAGATTGCCTGCTGCGACTCGTCGGGCCTGGTGTTGACGAACTCGTTCGCCGCGACCTGACCCTCGACCAGCTTCTTCACCACGTCGGGGTGGGCCTTGAGGAACTTGGTGGAGACGATCAGGTTGGTGATCACGAACTTCCTGTCCGGCCACAGGTCGCGCTCGTCGAGCAGCACCTTGCCGCCGGCGTTGACCAGCCGGGAGACGAACGGCTCGGGCACCCACGCGCCGTCGATCGCGCCGCTGTTGAACGTCTCCACGGTCTGGGCGTTCTCCTGCGGGACCACCTTGACGTCGCCGCCGCCCTCCTTGGTGGCGGTCAGGCCCTTCTCCTTGAGCCAGTAGCGCAGCGCGACGTCCTGGGTGTTGCCGAGCTGCGGGGTGGCGATCTTCTTGCCGCGCAACTGCTCGACCGAGGTGATCCCGGGCTTGACCACCAGGGCGACGCCGCCGGACGCGGCGCCGGAGATGACCCGGACCGCCTCGCCCTTGGACTTGGAGAAGGCGTTCACCGTCGGGTTCGGCCCGATGTACGTCGCGTCGAGCGCGCCGGAGAAGACCGCCTCGATGGCGGCCGGGCCGGCGTTGAAGGTCTTGGTGTCCAGCTTGACGTCGCCGCCGAGCTTCTCGGCGAAGATGCCCTTCTCCACTCCGACCACGGCCGAGGCGTGGGTGATGTTGGGGAAGTAGCCCAGCCGCAAAGTCACCGGGCCGGAGCCGCCCCCGGCTGCGCCGTCGTCCTCGCCGCACGCGGCGGTGGCGCCCAGGGTCGCCGCGCCCACCACGGTGAGGGTGGCCAGGGAGAGCATCCGACGGAAGGGGAGCCGTCTCATCGTCAGTCCAATCCGAAGTATTCCTACTTAGTTGGTAGGAAGACTGGGGCAGCGCTCGGGCGGCGTCAAGACCCGTCCACATCGCGGGATTCACGCTCGAAGTTATTCCCGGTTTTCCTACCTTCTTGGTAGGTTCTCCGGCGTCCCTCGGCCAGGTGGCGGGGGCGGCGGAGAGGCGGTCTGCATGACCTTCCACTGGTTCCTTCCCACCTCCGGCGACGGGCACCAGGTCGGCGCCGCCACCGTCGCGGCCGGCGCGGCGCGGCACGACCGGGCGGCCACCGTCGGCTACCTGACCGAGGTGGCCCGGACCGCCGAGGCGGCCGGCTTCGCCGCGCTGCTCACCCCTGTCGGGTCCGGCTGCCCCGACCCGTGGATCGTCTGCGCGGCCGTCGCCCAGCACACCGAACGGATCGGCATGCTGGTCGCCGTACGGGCCGGGTTCGCGCTGCCCACCCTGATCGCCCAGCAGGCCGAGGCGTTCCAGTCGATGTCCGGCGGGCGCCTCGCGCTCAACGTCGTCACCGGCGGCGACCCGGCCGAGCAGCGGGCGTACGGCGACTTCCTGGACCACGACGCCCGCTACGCGCGGACCGGCGAGTTCGTCGAGGTGCTCCGCCGGGCCTGGCGCGGGAGCCCGTTCGACTTCGCCGGCGAGCACTACCAGGTCGCCGGCGGCGGGCTGACCGCCCCGCTCGCCGACCCGCCCCCGGTCTACTTCGGCGGCGCGTCCCCGGCCGCCGAGGCGGTGGCCGCCCGGCAGGCCGACACGTACCTGATGTGGGGCGAGCCGCCCGCCGCGATCGCCACCCGGGTGGACCGCGTCCGCGTCCGGGCCGCCGAGGAGGGGCGGACCCTGCGCACCGGGATCCGGCTGCACGTCATCGCCCGCCCGACCGCCGCGCAGGCGTGGGCGGAGGCGGACCGCCTGCTGGCCGGGATGAGCCCGGAGCGGATCGCCGCCGCGCAGGCGCGGTACCGCCGGATGGACTCGGTCGGTCAGGCCCGGATGGCCGCCCTGCACGCCGGGAGCGCCGACGGGCTCACCGTCGCGCCGAACCTCTGGGCCGGGGTGGCCTGGTCCGCGAGGGCGCCGGCACCGCGCTCGTCGGCAGCTACGCCGAGGTCGCGGCCCGGATCGACGAGTACGCCGCACACGGCGTCGACGAGTTCGTCCTCTCCGGATGGCCGCACCGGGAGGAGGCGGAACGGGTCGGCGCGGAGGTGCTGCCCCGGGTGGCGGCCTCCCTCGCCGTGATCCCGGCCCCGGTGGGCTGAGCCGGCCTGCGGTAGGTCGCCGCCGTCGGAGGCGCCGACGCGCTAGGGTCGGTCCCGTGGCGGCGCGGAGATCGAGAATTCCAGCGACGAAGTATCCGGTCGAGCGGTTCACCCTCGGCAACGGCCTGCGGGTGGTGCTCACCCCCGACCGCAGCGCCCCGGTGATCGGGGTGGCGGTGGTCTACGACGTCGGCATCCGGTCCGAGCCCGAGGGGCGTACCGGCTTCGCCCACCTCTTCGAGCACCTGATGTTCCAGGGCTCGGAGAACCTGGAGAAGCTGGCCCACTTCCGGCACGTGCAGGGGGCGGGTGGCACCTTCAACGGCTCCACCCATCACGACTACACCGACTACTACGAGACCCTGCCGAGCAACGCCCTGGAACGGGCGCTGTTCCTGGAGGCCGACCGGATGCGCGGCCCCCGGCTGACCGAGGAGAACCTGCGCAACCAGGTCGACGTGGTCAAGGAGGAGATCCGGGTCAACGTGCTCAACCGCCCGTACGGCGGGTTCCCGTGGCTGACCCTGCCGCCGGTCATGTTCGACACCTTCCCGAACGCGCACGACGGCTACGGCTCCTTCGACGACCTGGAGTCGGCCACTGTCGCCGACGCGGCGGACTTCTTCCGCCACTACTACGCCAGCGGCAACGCAGTGCTCGCGGTCAGCGGGGACGTCGACGTGGCCGAGGCCACCACGCTGATCGAGCGGCACTTCGGCGACGTGCCGGCCCGGCCCGCCCCGCAGCGCCCCGACTTCGACGAGCCCGACCTGACCGCCGAGCGGCGTTCGTCGTACACCGACGCGCTGGCCCCGCTGCCCGCGGTGGCCGCCGCCTGGCGGGTGCCCGACCCGATCACCGACTTCACCGGCTACCTGCCGTACGTGGTGCTCGCCGAGGTGCTCACCGACGGCGACGCGTCCCGGCTGGTCGAGCGGCTGGTCCAGCGGGACCGCACGGTGACCAGCCTCGGCGGGTACGTCGGCTTCATGGGCGACCCGTTCGACGTGCGCGACCCCACCGCGCTGCTGCTCCAGGCGCACCTGCCACCGGGCGGCGACGTGGACAAGGTGCTGCGCACCTTCGACGAGGAGCTGGACCGGCTAGCCACCGACGGTCCCACCGACGGTGAGCTGGCCCGCACCCAGGCCCGGATGGCCACCCACCTGCTGCGCGACACCGACGCGGTGCTCGGCCGGGCGCTGCGGATGGCGGTGCTGGAGCAGCAGCGCGGCGAGCCGGGCCTGCTCAACGAGCTGCCCCGACTGGTCGGCGAGGTCACCGACGAGCAGGTCCAGGCCGCCGCCGCCACCCTGCGGCCGGAGCGCCGTGCGTCCGTCGAGGTCATCGCAGGAGGTGCCCGGTGAGCGCGAGGAGCGAGCCGGGTTTGCGAGCCCCGCAGTCGCGAACGAAGGAGGGCCAGGTGACGGGAACCGTCCAGGCCGGGGCGCGGACGCTGCCGCCGCTCGGCCCGAACCGCAGGCTCAAGGTGCCCAGGCAGGCCGAGCGTCGGCTCGGCAACGGCCTGACCGTCATCGCGGTGCGCCGGCCTGCCGTCCCCCTGGTCGAGCTGCGGCTGTCGATGCCGGCCGGCCGGACCCCCCTGGCCCGGGGCGCGGTGCTCGCGCAGACGATGCTCTCCGGCACAGCGTCGATGACCAGCGTGCAGATCGCCGCCGAACTCCAGGCGGTCGGCGGCGGGCTCTCCGCCGGCATCGACCCGGACCGGCTGATGCTCTCCGGCGCCGGCCTGGTCACCGGGCTGGACCGGATGCTGGAGATCCTCGCCGACGTGCTGACCGGGGCGACGTACCCGGGCGAGGAGGTCGGCACCGAGCGGGACCGGCTGGTCGACCGGATCCAGGTGGCCCAGAGCCAGCCGGCCCACCTGGCCCGCAACGCCCTGCTCCGGCGGGTCTACGGCAAGCACCCGTACGCCGTGCAGACTCCCGAGCCGGAGCAGGTGCACGCGGTCCGGCCGGCGGCGCTGCGCCGGCTGCACGCCGAGCGGGTGCACCCGGCCGACGCGGTGCTGGTGCTGGTCGGCGACGTGCAGCCGGAGCGGGCGCTGGACGCCGCAGACAAGGCCCTGTCGGGCTGGAGCGGCGCCGGGCACGACGGCGAGCTGCCGCCCGCCCCGCCGCTGGAGCCCGGCCCGCTGCTGCTGGTCGACCGGCCCGGCTCGGTGCAGTCCTCGCTGCGCATCGCCCTGCCGGCGGTGCCCCGCACCCACCCCGACCACGCCGCGCTGCAACTGGCCAACCTGCTCTTCGGCGGCTACTTCTCCTCCCGCTGGGTGGAGAACATCCGCGAGGACAAGGGCTACACGTACGGCCCGCACTCGCTGGTCGAGCACTCGGTGGCCGGGTCGGTGCTGATCGCCGCCGCCGAGGTGGCCACCGAGGTCACCGGCCCGGCGTTGCTGGAGACGACGTACGAGTTGGGCCGGCTGGCCTCCCTGCCGCCGAAGCCGGACGAGCTGGAGCAGGCCCGCCAGTACGCCCTCGGCACCCTCCAGCTCGGCATGTCCACCCAGGCCGGGCTGGCGTCGCTGACCAGCGTGTTCGCGGCCAACGGGCTGCGCCTGGACTTCCTCGCCGAGCACGCCGCCCGGCTGGCCAAGGCCACCGTCGCCGACGTGGCCGAGGCGGCCCAGCGCTACCTGGCCCCGGCGCGGGCGGTCACCGTGGTGCTCGGCGACGCCGAGCGGATCGCCCCCGCCCTGTCCGCGCTCGCCCCGGTGCACACCGAGCCGGCCCGGCCGTGACCGCCGGGCGAGGGCTGGTCCGGGGCGCCGGCACGACCGGGGAGACCACCCCGCCGCTGGCCCGGTCCACCCTCGACCGGGCCGCGCACCGGCGGGCCGATCCGGTGTGGCTGGCCGAGGCCTGGGAGCAGGCCCGGGTGCTGGTGCTCGACTCGGCCAGCGACGGGCGGGCCCTGGTCCGGGCCGACACATCCCCGCCGGAGCTGGTGCTGCTCGGCTCCGGCGAGCTGCCCGAGGTGCCCCGCTCGGTCCCGATGTTCCTGGGCGTCGAGCCGGACGGGGTGCCGGTGTTCGCCGTGGACAGCCCGCTGCCCGAGCTGCCGGGCACCAGGGCGGCGCACCTGCGCGACATCGGCCATCTGCTGCTCGACCGGGACGCCGGCATCTTCACCACCGCGCTGGCGCTGACCAACTGGCACGTCCGGCACGGCTACTCCTCGGCCACCGGCCACCCCACCCGGGTCGACGAGGCCGGCTGGTCCCGGACCGACCCGGACGGCGACCGGGCCTGGCCGCGCACCGACCCGGCGATGATCGTCCTGGTGCACGACGGGGTCGACGGGCTTCAGGGGCGCTGCCTGCTCGGCAGTAACGCCGCCTGGGCGGGCATCCCGGGCGGGCGCCGGTACTCCTGCCTCGCCGGGTACGTCGAGCCGGGCGAGTCGGCCGAGGCCGCCGTGCTGCGCGAGGTCGGCGAGGAGGTCGGCGTCGCGGTCGAGGAGATCGTGTACGTGGGCAGCCAGTCCTGGCCGTTCCCCGGTTCGCTGATGCTCGGCTTCCTCGCCCTGGCCGACCCGGAGCACCCCGTACACCTGGACCCGGCCGAGATCACGCACGCCCGCTGGTTCACCCGGCGGGAGATCGGCGCGGCGCTGGCCGGGCGGCCGGTGGGCGTGGGCGGCGGCGACCGGCTGGCGCTACCCCCGCCGTCGTCGATCGCGCTCTTCCTGATCCACCGCTGGCTCGACGGCCACTGCTGACCACCCCGACCCGCCATCCCGGCCCGCCGGCCCTTTCGGTTCGGTGACCCGCCCTGGAACGTGGGCTTGTCCTGCCGCTGGCCCTTTCGGTTCGGTGACCCGCCATGGAACGCGGCCCGCCCAGGTCGCCGGCCGACCCGCCTCGGGCCGGAGCCGGACACGGTCCCGGCCCGTGACCGCCGTTGCCGCGACGGTCCCGGGCCGGGAACACGGGCCGCCCTGGTCGGGTGAGGCGAGGAAACGGCGGGGGAGCCGGTCCGACCACGACGGACGTCGGGTGGGTCAGCCGCCGGAGTCGAGCCGCCGGCGGCGGGGAGCGGAGTCGCCGAGGGGGAGCACCTTTACCCGTTGCCTGCCGTAGCGGACCGCGCCCACCGTCGACAGGGCCCGGGCCAGCATCAGGGCGGCGTCCCGGTTCTCGGCGTGCACCACCTGGCGGCGCGGCTCCGGGCTGGTCGTCTCGTCCCGGACCCGGCCCCCGCCGGCCCAGGCCGCGGCGATGTCGATGTCGGCGGCGGCGCGGATGTCGGTGCGAACGATCAGGAACCGCATGGGTAACTCCGATGCGACCGTGACGGGCGGTATTCCGTGGAAGTTCCACGTCACTCTGTCGACATGTTACGCCCGGACGGGGTCACAGCAAGTGAAACCCGCCGATCGGTCCGCAGGGTCGCCCGATCGGGTGAACCCTGCTCAGCGGGGGTGGAAAGCCGGATACGCGTCGGGGCCGCCGGCGCACCGCCGACGGCCCCGCCCGGTCACCGGATCAGGTCAGATCGAACTGCCCGTCCTTTGTCCCGGCGATGAACCCCCGCCAGCCGGCGCGGTCGAACAGCAGTACCGGGCCGCCGCGGTCCTTGCTGTCGCGAAGGGCGACCGCGGCCGGGCCCACGCTCAGCGGGGCCACCTCGACGCAGTTCGATGTCTGGCTGCGGGTGCTGGTCCGCCACGGGACGTCGGTCAGCTGCCGGGCGAGTGCGGACGGCGTGTTGCGGATGTCGTTCATGGTCTGCTCCTGACTGGAACTGCTCCGACGGGACGAGTGGCGCCGCACGCCCGGACGGGGCGGGTCCCGCGGTGGGTCACCGCTCCGTCAGGCGTCCGGAGTGTCGGCGGCGCTGGGCCGGCGCCGTTGCCGGCCCGTGGCCGCCCGCGGACGGGCCCACCGCCTCGGCCAGCCGCCCCGAAGCCTCGAAGAGCCAGGTGATGGTGTCCGATTCGGAGAGCGCGGCCGAGCGCAACCACTCGAAGACCACTTTATAGCGATTCAGGGCTTTTGCCTCGGTAGACATGGCGTTGGTGAAGCCACCTTCGATGGCCAGCGTCTCCGGGTCGAGCGGGTCGGCGAACAGGTAGATCGAGAACGCGGTCGGCGGGAGGTACCAGTCGCCGATCGGGGTGTCCCTCGGCAGCACGTGCAGGGTGACGTGCGGCAGCATGGCCAGCTCGCAGAGCTGCCGGAGCTGCTCCCACAGCACGTCCGGCGGGCCGGCCCGCCGGCCCAGCGCCGCCTCCTCCAGCACCGCCGTGTAGTGCGGCGCGTCGGTGCGGTCCAGCAGCGACTGGCGGGCCAACCGGGCGGCCACCTCGGTCTCCGGGGCCTCGCCGGTCTCCGGGGCCCCCGCGCCGGACTCGACCTGCTGGGCCGAGACGATCCGCAGTCGGGCGTACCCCTGGGTCTGCAACAGACCCGGGACCAGCACGGGGTTGTACTCCCGGATCTCGGTGCAGCCCGCCTCCAGCTCGGCGAAGATGCGCTGCTGCTGGGTCATCACCGGGTACTTCTTCAGCCAGCCCCGCATGTCGCCGGCCTGCTGGGCGATGCCCAGCAGCTCCGCGCGCGACTCGCCTTCGGCGCCGTAGAGGTCCAGCAGGACGCGGACGTCGTCGGGGTCGGGACGGCTGCGGCCGTTCTCCAGGCGGGACAGCTTGGACGCGGAGGCCCAGCCGATTCGCGCGATGACCTGGTCCCCGGTGAGGCCGACGGCCTCGCGCAGCTGGCGCAGCTCATTGCCCAACCTGCGGCGACGCATGATCGGGCTGGGTCCGGCTGGAGGCACGGTGTCCTCTTCTCCGTCGACCGCCGCAGACGCGACGGTAACTGTATGAAATTCGCCCCCCACGGTCAGTATGGACGGGCGCGACCGAAGTCGGACGCCCCGACGGGGCGTGTCTCGCAGAAAGAGGACCGCTGACCTGGTGCGAGCGATCCCGACGACGTCGCCGTCGACCCCCGTGGCCCCCGGCCACCCTCCGAGAGGAAACCCGATGCGCACCGTCCTGCGCCGACCCGAGTTCCGCCTGCTCTTCGGCGGGTTGCTGGCCAGCATGGCCGCCGAGTCGATCCTGCTGCTCGCCCTCGCCATCTGGGTGAAGGACCTGACCGGCTCCGACGGGCTGGCCGGGGCGACGATCTTCGCGATCATCGCGCCGATGGTGCTCGCGCCGCTGGTCGGCTGGGCGGTCGACCGGTACCCCCGGCGGCCCTTCTTCATCGTCGCGAACCTCGCCACCGCCGCCCTGCTCACCCCGCTGTTCACCGTCTCCGAGAGCGCCGACGTCCGGATCATCTACGTGGTGGCGGCCCTGTACGGGTTGTCGTACCTGACGCTGAGCGCGCTGCTCAGCGGCCTGATCCAGCAACTGGTCCCCGTCGAGCTGCTCGCCGACGCCAACGGCTTGCTGCAGACCGTGCGCCAGGGGCTGCGGCTGATCGGGCCGCTCGCCGGGGCCGCGCTCTACGCCGCCGTCGGCGGCTGGCTGCTGACCGCGCTGGCGATGACCGGGTTCGTCGCGGCCGCCGCCGTGGTCGCCCTGCTCCGGGTGCCCGAGACACCGTCGGCCGGCGGCGAGCTGCGGTGGTCGGCCGAGCTGGGGGCCGGGCTGCGTCACCTGGCCGGCGAGCCGGCGCTGCGCCGGGCGCTGCTCGGCTACGGCCTCGGCTCGCTGGTGATGGGCTTCACCGAATCACTGATCTTCGCGTACGTCGACCACGGGCTGCGCCGCGACGCCGCGTTCGTCGGCGTGCTGGTCACCGTGCAGGGCGTCGGCGGGCTGGTCGGTGGCCTGTTCTCCGCCGCCATGGTGCGCCGTGCGGGCGAGGTGGGCACGCTGGCCGCCGGGGTGACCCTGTTCGGTCCGGCCGCGTTGGCCCTGGCGTACCCGACCCTCTGGCTGGGCTGCGCGGCGCTGCTGCTGGCCGGGGCCGCGCTTCCGCTGATCACGGTGGGACTGAACACGCTCATCCAACGGCGTACCCCGGCGGGTTTGCTCGGCCGGGTCGCGGCGGCGTCGGAAGCCCTGGTCAGCGGCCCTCAGGCGGTCTCCATCGGCACCGGCGCGCTGCTCGTCGGCGTGTTCGACTACCGGCTGCTGTTCGCGCTGGTAGGCCTGACCACCACGGCCGCCGGCGTCTTCCTGTGGCGAGGCCGCCGCCTCTCCACCCCCACCCCCGCCCCGATGGTCCACATCCCGCTTCAACGCCGCCCGCCCGCCCCAGCCACCCCCACCCCCACCCCCCGCCCCACTCCCTAACCCCACCCCCCGCAAATACACGGAAAGAGTGGCCATTCCGGGCGGAATGGCCACTCTTTCCGTGAAAGTGCGCGCGCCCCACTCTGAGGGGCGGGTGGGGTGGTCAGCCGGGTAGGGCGGCCAGGTGCTGCTTGACCTGGGTGATGGACGGGTTGGTGAGGGCGCTGCCGTCGGCGAAGTGCAGCGTCGGGACGGTCTGGTTACCGCCGTTGACCTTCATCACGAACTCGGCAGCCTTCGTGTCCTGCTCGATGTCGACCACCTGGTACGCGATGCCCTCCCGGTCGAGCTGCGACTTGAGTCGGTGACAGTAGCCGCACCACGGGGTCGAGTACATCGTCAACATGATCGGGTGTCCTCCAAGGTCCGTTCCGCCAGTCCGGTCAGGCCAGGCTAACCGCTGCAACATCAGAGGGAGCTGAGATGATTCCTCGCTGTGGGGGTTCACTCAGCGTCGGAACTGGTGCTCGCCGGGCTGGACCCGGAGCAGCGCGCCGCGGTGACCGCCCCCGCCGGGCCGGTCTGCGTCCTGGCCGGCGCCGGCACCGGCAAGACCCGGGCGGTCACCTCGCGCATCGCCCACCGGGCGCTGACCGGCGAGGTGTCCCCCCGGCACGTGCTCGCGGTCACCTTCACCGCCCGCGCCGCCGCCGAGATGCGGGCCCGGCTCACCGCCCTCGGGGCGCAGGGCGTGCAGGCGCGCACCTTCCACGCCGCCGCGCTGCGCCAGGTGCGCTACTTCGCCCCCCGGCTGCTGGCGGGCCGGGCGATGCCCGAGCTGCTGGACAGCAAGGCCCGGGTGGTCACGCTCGCCGCCGCCCGGGTCGGCCTGCGGACCGACCGGGCCGCCGCCCGGGACCTGGCCGGCGAGATCGAGTGGGCCAAGTCGTCCCTGGTCGAGCCGGGGGAGTACGTCGTCGCGGCGGCCAAGGCGCTGCGTGACACGCCGCACGAGCCGGCGAAGGTGGCCGAGGTGTTCGCCGCGTACGAGAGGCTCAAGCGGTCCAACGGGGTGATCGACTTCGAGGACATGCTGCGCGCTGCCGTGTGGGGCATCGAGGAGCACCCGGACGTGGCCGAGCAGGTCCGCGGCCAGTACCGGCACTTCGTGGTCGACGAGTACCAGGACGTCAACCCGTTGCAGCAGCGGCTGCTGGAGGCGTGGCTGGGCGGCCGGGACGACGTGACCGTGGTCGGCGACGCCAGCCAGACGATCTACTCGTTCACCGGGGCCACCTCGGCGTACCTGGTCGACTTCCCCCGCCGACACCGGGGCGCCACCGTGGTCCGGCTGGTCCGGGACTACCGCTCCACCCCGCAGGTGGTCGGGCTGGCCAACGCCGTCATCTCCCAGGCCCGGGGCACCGAGGCCCGGCTGCGGTTGGAGCTGCTCGGGCAGCGCCCGACCGGCCCCGAACCGGAGCTGCGGATCTTCACCGACGAGCCGGCCGAGGCCGCCGCCGTGGCGACCCGCTGCCGGGCACTGGTCGACGCCGGCACCCCGGCCCGGGAGATCGCCGTGCTGTTCCGCACCAACGCCCAGTCCGAGGCGTACGAGAAGGCGCTCACCGAGGCCGAGGTGCCGTACGTGGTGCAGGGCGCCGAGCGGTTCTTCGAGCGGGTCGAGGTGCGCCAGGCGATGGTGGCGCTGCGGGCCGCGACCCGCTCGATCCCCGGCGAGACCCCGTTGCGGGTCGCCGTCGTGGAGGGCCTTTCGGCGGTCGGCTGGGCCCCGGACGCCGCCCCGGCCGGCGGCGCGGCCCGGGAACGCTGGGAGGCGCTGGCCGCCTTGGTCCAGCTCGCCGAGGAGCACGCGGCCAGCCCGCCGGTGCTGCCGATCGGTGAGGCCGCCGCCGTGGAGCGCCCGGTGACGCTGGCCGACTTCAACGACGAGTTGGCCCGCCGGGCCGCCCAGCAGCACGTGCCGACGGTGGAGGGGGTGACCCTGTCGTCCCTGCACTCGGCCAAGGGCCTGGAGTGGGACGCGGTCTTCCTGGTCGGGCTCTCCGAGGGCACCCTGCCCACCACGTACGCCCGCACCGCCGAGCAGGTCGAGGAGGAGCGCCGGCTGCTCTACGTCGGGATCACCCGGGCCCGGGAGTGGCTCTGGCTGTCGTACGCGGTGGCCCGCTCGCCCGGTGGGCGGGCCCGGCGGCCGTCGCGGTTCCTGCCCCAGCTCGACCGCTCCGGCGGCGGGACCGAGCGGGCTGGGACCGAGCGGGCCGGGGCCGAGCGGGCCGGGGCCGGTGCGGCCAAGCGGGCCGAGCGTCGCCGTCCCCAGATGGTCTCCTGCCGGATCTGCGGCGCGACCCTGCTCTCCGGCCCGGACCGCAAGCTCGGCCGCTGCCCGACCTGCCCGTCCGACATCGACCAGGACCTGTACGAGCGGCTGCACGACTGGCGGGCCCGGGTGGCCGGGGCGCAGAAGGTCCCGGCGTACGTGGTGTTCACCGACGCCACCCTCGTCGCGCTGGCGGAACGGCGACCCGGCCGGCCCGAGGAGCTGATCGCGATCGCCGGCATCGGCCCCCGCAAAATCGGCCTGTACGGCGAGCTGGTGCTGGCCCTCGTGGGGGGCGCGGCGGTCGACGATGTCTGCCCTGAGAAAACTTTCGAAATCGAGCCGTAAATTCGTTTGCCCTCGCCCCCGGGCGAGGAATAGCCTCAGGACACACCTCGCGAGCAGCGCCATTCCGGCTGCTCAGGGGGTGGAGGCCAGTCGACTTCGAGGAACGTGAGGGAGGTGTCACCAATGGAGATCTTCACCTATGAGCGCCCAGCGGGGATGCCCGCTGCCGTTGCTCCGCTGTCGACTGTCCGGGCGGCCCTCGCCGCTCGGCCGTCGGCTCCGCAGGCGCACCAGGTCCGGGTTCAGGCCGAGCTGAATCTGACCGTCGCGCCGCCGACCGGAGTCGAGGGGGCCAGTGGCTCCACGGGCATGGACATCGATGGCGTCAAGAAGCGCACGGATGTCCGCGGCGTTCCACCTCGAGGTAGACCGGTCTGATCATCAGACTCCGGCTCACCTCGAGGCCGCGGAACCCGCTACTGGGATCCGCGGCCTCAGTTTTTTCCTGCCGAAGTACGTCGGAAGTCCGATCCACAAGATCGAAGTGAGAGAGAGGTGACCGGGAGATGAGTCTGGCGTTGGCCCCCGTCGACGTGAGCGTCGAAGTGGAGGCGAACCTGTCCTGCCGGAAGTTCGACCCCGACCTGTGGTTCTCCGACTCGCCCACCGAGCTTGAGCTGGCCAAGTCGCTCTGCGGGGACTGCCCGCTGCGCGTCGAGTGCCTCGCCGGGGCGATGGAGCGGGCCGAGCCCTGGGGTGTCTGGGGTGGCGAGATCTTCGAGCGTGGCGCGGTCGTCCCGCGCAAGCGGCCCCGGGGCCGCCCGCGCAAGGAGGACGTCGCCCGTGACGCCGCGCTGAAGGTCGAGGCCGAGGCGCGCCTGGCAGCCGGTGGGCTGTCCACGTCGCGCAACACCCTCCGGCTTGCTGCCTGACACACCCGATCCGCACCATCCCCGCCGGTCCACACCGGCACGAGAGAGACACGAGAGAGAGCTGATCCCCATGATGCACCTGCCCATCGGAGCCGTCGAGATGCAACTACTCCACGAAGCGTTGTCCCGGGCCCGAATGCCCCGGCCTCAGGCCGGTCGCACCACCACGAGCACTGAGGCAACCCGATCCGCCCGTACCGTCGCGATCAGCAGCCACAGCCGATCGGCTCGCGACCTGGGCGTTCTGTAACCGAACACGACACACGCGGGGGCGTGTCGGCCGACCGGCCGACACGCCCCCGCGTCGTGGACCGGCCCGATCCGCGCCGCCGGCATCTGCCCGCGATCCGGGCGGCCGGTTTCGGCCGCTCGTCCGTGCGGCCGGTTCAGGCCACCGGGGCGAAGCCCGGCAGCCAGCGCTCCAGGATCGACCGGTACGGCGCCTTGGCATCGAGTTGGCAGAGCACCCCGATCGAGCCGAGCGTCACCCGGTGGATCAGCAGGTACGACGGGGGGAGGTTGAGCTGCCGGCTGAGCTGGTACGCCGGTGAGCGAGGGCTGGCCAGGCGGGTCGCCTCGGCCCGCAGCCAGGCCCGGGTGAACCGGAACTCCTCCTCCGCGACCGGGGTCAGCATGGGCCGGATGAAGTCCAGCACGGCCTGGGCGTCGATCGGCTCGGTGGGGCTGACGAAGCCCTCCTCGCGTAGCCCCTCGACGACTCCGTCGGCCTCGCCGCGCAGGGCCAGCCCGGCGAGCCGGCCGATCGGCTCGGGCGTGCCCTCCGGCATCCGGGCCACCGCCCCGAAGTCGATCACGCCGAGCCGACCGTCCGGCAGCAGCCGGAAGTTGCCCGGGTGCGGGTCGGCGTGCAGCAGGCCGGCCCGGGCCGGCGCGGAAAGGTGCAGGATGGCCATCAGCCGGCCGGCCTCGTCGCGCTGCTCCTCCGTGCCCGCCCGGATGATCTCGGCCAGCGGGGTGCCCTCGATCCACTCGGTGACTAGAACCCGGGGGGTGGCCGCGAGCACCGCCGGGATGAAGATCTCCTTGTCGTCCGCGTACGCGGCGGCGAAGGCACGCTGCGACTCGGCCTCCAGCTCGTAATCCAGCTCCTCGGTGATCCGCTCGCGCAGCTCGACCAGCAGCGGCTTGACGTCCAGCCCGGGCTGGATCGCCCGGAACATCCCGCCGAGACGGGAGAGCTGCTTGAGGTCGGTGAGCAGCGCGTCGCCGGCCCCCGGGTACTGGATCTTGACGGCCGCGTCGCGGGACGCCCCGCCGTCCGGGTCCCGCCACACGGCCCGGTGCACCTGCCCGATGCTGGCCGCGGCGGCCGGGGTGTCGTCGAACTTGTCGAAGTGCTCCCGCCAGGCCGGACCGAGCTGCTCGGCGAGCACCTTGTGCACGGTGGCCGCGGGCAGCGGCGGCGCCGCCTCCTGGAGCTTGGTGAGGGCCTGCCGGTAGGGGGCGGCGACCTCCTCGGGCAGGGCCGCCTCGAACACCGACAGCGCCTGGCCGAACTTCATCGCCCCGCCCTTGAGCTGCCCGAGGACGCTGAACAGCTGCTCGGCCGTGCGCTGCTGGATCTCGGCGGAGATCACGTCGGAAGCCAGCCCGGTGACGCGCTTACCCATGCCGAGGACGGTCCGGCCGGCGAAGCCGAGCGGCAGAGCGGCGAGCTTGGCGGTCCGGGACATGGCCCGGCGCGGGATGTCGGTCACTCGGCCATTGTGACCGACTCGGCGGCCTCGCGGCTGCTCCGTGGCCGGGCCGGGCCGCCCGACCCCCGGATCGGTGGCCGCCGCGCCGCCCGTCCGTGCCCTCCGTGCCCGCCCGCTGGCCCGCAGGCCGACCGGCCCCGAGGGAGCCGTCGCGGCCTGTCAGCGGCCCCGTCCGGCGCAGCGGCAGGACGGGTGGGGCGGCCAGGTGCGTCGGCGCAGCCGGCCGGGGCTGGTCACCTCCACGGCGCAGCCCAGGGTCTCCGGGGTGCCGCCGTCGAGGTGGGCCAGCGCCTCGGCGACGGCGTACCCGACTGCGGCGAGCAGGGTGGCCGTGCCGCAGGACTGGTCCGAGGCGTCGGCGGCGAGCTGGGCCGCGAGCGCCGGCCAGCCCGGGTCCCGCTCGGTGCGGTACAGGTCGACGCAGCGTAGGCAGGGCCCAGCGGGTGGCCGGACGAGCGGACCGATCGTCGGCACCCCCTCGCGCAGGGTGAGCAGCAGGTGCGGCTGGCGACGCTGGGCGAACCCGGCCGCGAGCAGGGCGGCCGGTCGGTCGACGCCGAGCTGGAGCACGAGGTCGGGCCGGCTGCGGTGCAGTGGGCGGGTGGCGGTGCCGGGGGCGGCCCGGTCCACCGCGGCGCGTACCGCCGGGGCGAGCGGGTGCCCCAGGTCGGTGGCGGGCAGCCCGGTGCCGACCAGGTCGGCCGGGCGCACCGACCCGGCGAGGTTCGCGTGTACGTGTCCCACCCCGGCCTGGGCGAGCGCGACGGCGACGGGAGCGCCGAGCCGGCCACTGCCGGTCACCAGCACCCGTGCGGCCCGGCGTCGCCGCAGCACCTGGGCCGGCGTGCCGGGCAGGGCGGGCGCGGCCAGGGCCAGCGCCCCGGCCTCCGCAGCGAGGCGGTGCCGCGCCGGGCCGGCGAGGTCGCGGGGGAGCAGCGTGTGCGCGGGTACGACCAGCCCGGCGTCGCGTAGCGCGTCGAGCAGCCCGCGCGCCTCGTCCGGCGGCACGTCGACGCCGGCGGCGTGCGCCAGGACGAGCCGTTCGCTGCGGGTGCCGTCGAGCAGGTCGAGCACCCGAACGGCGCGGGGGTTGGCCACCTCGACGAGGACGGCACGCCCCGATCCCAGCCCGAGCTGGAGGGTGTGCCGGTCCCGCCACAGGCGGGTCAGGCCGGGAAGCAGAACGGGCCGGGGCAGCGTGGGACGGTCCATGACGACGAATCGTCACCGAGTCCCTGCTTTCCGTCGATCGTTGTCCACAGGTGCGCACCGCCCCGCCCGGGGTTCTCCACAGAAAAGGCTGGGTTATCCACAACCGGCCGGTAACCGTGTCGGTCAGCCGACACCCGGGCGGGCACCGAAACGGTACGGGGGAGGGCGACCGCGGTCGCCCTCCCCCGTTACCGGACCCTTACGGGTCAGACCTTCGCCTTGCCCAGGATGCGGTTCACTGTTGTGCCGCACACCGGACACTTGCCCTTGGCCATGTTCATCCCGGTCTTCGAGACCTCGACGTGCCCCTCGAAGTCCCGCTTCTCCTTGCACTTGACGCAGTAACCGTTGTAGGTCTGGGCCTGGTCGGCCACGGGTGCCCTCCTCGTCTCGTCCGCCGGTCAATCCGGTTCCGGCGGTTGCCCGGCGGCGGGCCACGCGGGGCGCCGACGCTGGGTCTTTCTCCGCGGCCACCCTCGTGACCGCTGGTCCGCGGACCCTACCCAGGTGCGGGCGGTTCCATGTCAGCTGTGCTTCGACACTGTGAGCAAGTCGACGTCGAGAGTGTGCATGCCGAATTAGGTCGGATAAGTCAGTTTGGCGGGGACACGCCGGGTGAAAGCACCCAGATGCCCCACTAGGTGGCCCCGGGGAGGCGGTCGGGGCGATGATCACCTACGGTGGGAGGCGAGCCTTCGGGCCGCCCGGCACGGTCTTTCGACCGTGACGGAGCGTCTTCGTGACGGTCTGCAAGGTTTTTTTTCGGGACTCCTGGTCATCAACCAGGACTTTCCGGGCGCGTGTCGTGGTGTTGACTCTTGCGGACCCCTGGTCAGTACCCATTAGCTTTCCTTCGTGACAGCAAAACGAGGCTGCGCGGCCCACTGATGGCAGGGGCGCGGAAGCCGGTCGTCGAAGTACGGCGCAGCCAGCGCCGGCGACGCACGGTGTCCGCCTACCGCGACGGTGAACGGGTCGTGGTGCTCATCCCCGACCAGTTCTCCCGGGCCGAGGAGTCCGAGTGGGTCGACCGGATGCTGGCCCGGCTGGAGGCCCGGGAGGGGCGCCTCGCCCGCTCCGACGACGAGTTGTTCGACCGCGCCACCCGGTTGCGCAGCCTCTATCTCGTCGAGTACGGCGACCGGGCGCTGCCGTCGAGCGTTCGCTGGGTGACCAACCAGAACGGCCGCTGGGGCTCCTGCACCCCCGCCGACCGGACCATCCGCATCTCGCACCGGATCCAGGACATGCCCGACTGGGTGATCGACTACGTCCTGCTGCACGAGCTGGCCCACCTCATCGTGCCCAGCCACAACGCCCGGTTCTGGGCGCTGGTCGGGCGCTATCCCAAGGCCGAGCGCGCCCGTGGGTACCTGGAGGGCGTCGCCGCCGCCGGCGGCCCGCTGACCGACTGACCGGCCGCCGGCTCCGGTTGACCGCTGACCGCCTGCCGTCGCCTCCGGCGGCCCTCTGGTCGACCGACCGCCGCCGGCTCCGGTTGCCCGCTTCGATCGGCTCGATGTCGATGATCCGGGATGACCGGGCGTCGAAACCGCGCCGGGTCGGTGAGCCGCGACCCGGCACCGGGCGCGCGGTGGTGCGGCCGACGGCCTAGGGTCGGGGCGTGGCCCGACGTGTGGTGGTGGCGTTGCTCGGACCGGTGGCGTGGGCGCCGCCGGGGATCGATCCGGCGGTCTGGCGTGCCGCGCTCGCCGAGGACGTCGTGGACCTGCTCGCCACGCTCCAGGAGGTGGAGACCGTGATCGCGGCCATCTCGCAGGACCGTTCGCTGGCTGAGGCCGTCGTCTGGCCGGGGATGGCCGTGCTCGAGGTGCCCGAGGCCACCGGCACCGCCGTCCTGGCCGCGCTGACCGGTTACGACCAGGCGGCCGTCGTCGCCGCCGACGCCCCGGACCTGCCCGGCCTGACCGTCGGCAAGCTGCTCCGCCCGCTGACCACCCGGTCGGTGGCGGTGGCCCCCGCCGAGGGGGCCGGCCCCGGCCTGCTCGGCGTCGCGTCCCGGCTGCCCGTGCCGGGATGGCTGCCGGAGATCGACCTGGACACCGCGCTCCCGGCGGACGTGCGGCGGGCCGCCCCGCAACCCGGGGACGTGGCCGTCACCGCCGCCTGGCGGCGGATGCGCGGCCCCGCCGACCTGGCCACCCTCGACCCCGCCGTCGAGGGCTGGGAGACGACCCGCGCACTGCTCTCCGGCCGCCGCTGACGCCATCAGCCGACCTCCCCGCCCACAGCGGCTCGCGCGAAGGACGGGCGAGGGCCGCCGGCGCGGTGCGCCGACGGCCCTCGGGTGCGCTCGGGAGAGCGGGGGTCAGGACTCTTCGGCGTCGTCCCCGGTGCCCTCGGGGCGCGGACGGGGGGAGCCCGGGGCCTGCTCCTCCGGGCCGCCCGGCGCGCTGAAGTCGAAGTTGGCCAGCTCGTCGTCGAGGTCGAGCCGGGTCGTGGCGAACGCCACCGGGTCGGCGAAGTCGTCGTCGGAGGGGAGCAGGTCCGGGTGACCCCAGACGGCGTCCCGGCCGGAGATGCCCCGGTGCTCGGTCAGCGCCGCCCACAGGGTCGCCGCCTCGCGCAGCCGGCGCGGGCGCAGCTCCAGCCCGACCAGCGCCGCGAACGTCTGCTCGGCCGGCCCGCCGGCCGCCCGCCGCCGCCGGAACGCCTCGCCGAGGCGGACGACGTTGGGCAGCCGCTCGCCGGCGGCGGCGTCGACCACGTGGCAGACCCAGCCCTCCACCAGGGCGAGCGCGGTCTCCAGCCGGGCCAGCGACGCCTTCTGCGCCGGGGTGTCCTCCGGGGTGAAGATGCCCTCCAGGGCGATCGCCTGCATGGACTCGGGGTCGGTCGGGTCGACCCGGCCCATGGCCTCCTCGATCGCCTCCCGGTTGACCCGGATGCCCGACGCGTACGTCTCGACGGCGTTGAACACGTGCCCGCGCAGCCACGGCACGTGCTCGAAGAGCCGCTGGTGGGCCGCCTCGCGCAGGGCGACGTAGAGGCGTACCTCGTCCTCGGGCAGCTCCAGGCCCTGTCCGTACGCCCGGATGTTGGCCGGGATCAGCGCGGCGGTGCCGGCCGGGCCGAGCGGGAGCCCGATGTCGCCGGCGGAGAGCACCTCTGCGGCGAGCGAGCCGAGGGCCTGCCCGAGCTGCCCGCCGAACAGCGCGCCGCCGAGGGTGGCCATCATCGACTGCATCGGGCCGAGCTGGGTCCGCGCCTCCGGCGGCACCAGGTCGCCCATCGCGCCGACCATCCGGCTGGCCACCGGGTCGCAGAGCTTGCGCCAGACGTCCAGGGTCTTGTAGATCCACTCGTTGCGGTTCCACGCCAGCGAGGTGCGGATGCCCGTCGGCCAGGCGGTGACCGGCTCAAGCCAGAGGTCGGCGAGGCGCAGCGCCTCCTCGACCGAGTGCCGCTCGTGCGGCGAGACCGCCGGGTCGCCCGCCGCGGCGAGCTGGCTGGCGGCCACCTGCCGGGCCAGGTCCCAGTTGACCGGCCCGCTGCCCGGCGCGGAGAGCAGGTGCTGCAACTGCGACATGAACTGCTGCATCTGCGCGGGATCGTTGGGGTCTGGTGGTTGACCACCCGGGAGCGCGAAACCGAACGGAATATCAGGCACGACGTCTACGGTACGCGGGCTGCGCCCCTGGTAGCCGCCACCGGCGTTGCGCTGAGGGCGAAGTCGTCGTCACCGTCCGGGTCCCCGCCGGACCGGTCGGTACGCTCTGCGCCATGAGACGTCGCGGCGTGACCGTCCTCCTGGGCGCCCTGCTGACCACCCTGCTGAGCTTCGGTGTGCTCAACGCGCCCATCCCGTACGTGGTGCTCGGCCCCGGGCCGACGGTGAACACGCTGGGCACCTCGGACGGCAAGGAGGTCATCCAGGTGTCCGGGCGGGCGACGTCCACCTCCGCCGGCCAGCTCCGGCTGACCACGGTCGGCGTGCAGCCCACCGTCCGGCTGCGCTCGGCGCTGTCCGGCTGGTTCTCCAAGGACGAGGCAGTGGTGCCGCGCGAGCTGGTCTACCCGCCGGGGGAGAGCCAGCAGGAGGTGGAGCAGCGCAACGAGGAGGACTTCCGCAACTCCCAGACCAGCGCCGAGACGGCTGCCCTGCGGGAGCTGGGGTACCCGGTCCAGGTGCGGGTGAAGACCGTGACGGCGGACGGCCCGTCGGCCGGGGCGCTGCGTGTCGGCGACGTCGTCACCTCGGTCGGCGGCACGCCGGTGACCAGCGCCGGCCGGCTCACCGAGCTGATCCGGGCCAAGCCGGCGGGCACCGCGCTGACCATCGGCTACACCCGCGACGGCGCCGCCGCCACGGCGCAGGTCACCAGCCGGGAGCAGGACGGCCGGCCGCGCATCGGGATCGAGATCGACCAGCAGCAGCCGCACCCGTTCACCCTCTCCATCGACCTGAACGACATCGGCGGCCCGAGCGCCGGCCTGATGTTCGCCCTGGGGATCGTGGACAAACTGGAGCCGGCCGACCTGACCGGCGGGAAGATCATCGCCGGCACCGGCACGATCGACGACGAGGGGCGGATCGGCCCGATCGGCGGGATCGCCCAGAAGCTGGTCGGCGCGAAGCAGGCCGGGGCCAAGGTGTTCCTGGTGCCGGAGGCCAACTGCGCCGAGGCGGTCCGCAACCCGCAGCCCGGTCTGCCGTTGCTCAAGGTGGGCACCCTCGACGATGCGCTGACGGCCCTGACGGCGCTGCGTGAGGGCGGTGAGCCGACCCGCTGCTGACCGACCCGCCGCCGCCCGCCGTGACCTTGGGCCGCCGCTTTCAGGAACACCCCGTACGCTGGGTGCCTGGTCGGAGCCGATCACATCGAGCGTGCGGAGCCAAGAGTGGTCATGCGTAGCAGCCCCCTGCCGAGGATGAGCCGACGCGGACGCGTCACGATCGGGGTGCTGATCGGGGTGTTCGTGCTCTTCACCCTTCTGGGCTGGGGGGTGCAGGCCTGGACCGACTGGCTGTGGTTCGACGAGGTCCGCTACACCCAGGTGTTCACCGGGGTGCTCACCACCCGGGTGCTGCTCTTCCTCGTCGTCGGCCTCGCCATGGCGCTGATCGTCGGCGGCAACCTGTGGCTGGCCCACCGGCTGCGGCCCCGGCTGCGCCCGCACTCGCTGGAACAGGCCACTCTGGAGCGGTACCGGATGGTGCTCGGCCCCCGGCTCGGCCTGTGGATCAGCCTGGTCGCCGTGGTGGTCGGGCTCTTCGCCGGGCTTTCGGCGCAGAGCCGGTGGAGCCAGTGGCTGCTGTTCCGCAACGGCGGTGACTTCGGCGTCAAGGACCCGGAGTTCGGCATCGACATCGGCTTCTATGTCTTCCAGCTGCCGTTCTGGCGCTACGTGCTCGGCGTCGGCTTCACCGCCGTCGTGCTCGCCCTGCTC
The DNA here is from genome assembly GCF_045040215.1 of Micromonospora sp. NBC_01412. NCBI lineage: Bacteria > Bacillati > Actinomycetota > Actinomycetes > Micromonosporales > Micromonosporaceae > Micromonospora > Micromonospora sp. NBC_01412. Next base: position 2,022,621 of record NZ_CP109528.1, on the reverse strand, counting down.
GGCGCGCTGGCCGTGCACTACATCTTCGGCGGCGTGCGGTTGCAGGGCGTCGGGGACCGGATGACCAACGCCGCGCGGGCCCACCTGAGCACACTCGTGGCGGTCTTCGTCCTGCTCAAGGCCGTCGCGTACGTGTTGGACCGGCGCTCCATGCTGCTGGAGTACAACGAGGGGGCGAAGCTCTACGGCGCCGGGTACGCCGACATCAACGCCCTGCTGCCGGCCAAGGAGATCCTCGCCTACATCTCGGTCGTGGTGGCCATCGCGATCATCGTGTTCTCCAACGCGGTGATGCGGAACCTGGTCTGGCCGGGCATCTCGCTGGCCCTGCTCGGCGTCTCCGCGGTCGCCATCGGCGGCATCTACCCCTGGGCGGTGCAGACCTTCGAGGTCAAGCCGAGCGCCAAGGACAAGGAGGCCCCGTACATCGAGCGTGCCATCGGGGCCACCCGGTCGGCGTTCGGGCTGGCGGACACGAAGACCTCGCCGTACGCGGCGAGCAACCTCGTGCCACCGGGGAGCCTGGCCACCGACACCTCCGTGGTGCCGAACGTGCGGCTGCTCGACCCGCAGCTCGTCTCCGAGACGTACACCCAGCTCCAGCAGGTCCGGGGCTTCTACGACTTCGGCCCCAAGCTGGACATCGACCGGTACGCCGTGTCCGGCAAGACCTCCGACTTCGTGGTCGGGGTCCGGGAGGTCAACTACAACGAGCTGACCGACCAGCAGAACACCTGGATCAACCGGCACACCGTCTACACCCACGGCTACGGCCTGGTCGCCGCGCCGGCCAACCAGGTGGTCTGCGGCGGGCAGCCGTACTTCGTCTCGGGCTTCCTGGGCGAGAAGACCCAGGAGGCGTGCTCCTCGCAGGTCGAGCAGATCCCGGCCAGCCAGCCGCGCATCTACTACGGCGAGCGGATGGGCCCGGACGACTACGCGATCGTCGGGCAGGCGAACCCGGAGCGGAACGCGGAGTTCGACCGGCCGACCCAGACCGGCGGCGAGCAGTACTACACCTACACCGGTGAGGGTGGCGTCGAGATCGGCTCGTTCACCCGCCGGCTGCTGTACGCGATCAAGCAGCAGGAGTCGAACTTCCTGCTCTCCGAGGCGGTCAACGAGAACTCGAAGCTGCTCTACGTGCGTAACCCCCGGGACCGGGTGGAGAAGGTCGCGCCGTTCCTCACCCTCGACGGTGACCCGTACCCGGCGGTGGTCGGTGGCCGGGTGCAGTGGATCGTCGACGGCTACACCACGGCCGCGACCTACCCGTACGCCGAGCGGGTGAACCTCCAGGCCGAGACGACCGACGAGCTGACCGGCCGGGGCACGTTCCAGCTCGCCCGGGAGAACGTCAACTACATCCGCAACTCGGTCAAGGCCACGGTCGACGCGTACGACGGCACGGTCCGGCTGTACGAGTTCGATCAGACGGACCCGGTGTTGAAGGCGTGGAACAAGGCGTTCGGCGGGGACCTGGTGCTGCCCAACGACAAGATCCCGGCCGAGCTGCGGGAGCACTTCCGCTACCCGGCCGACCTGTTCAAGGTGCAGCGCAACCTGCTGACCAAGTTCCACGTCACCGCCCCGGGCGACTTCTACTCGGCGCAGGACTTCTGGCAGGTGCCGAACGTGCCGGACAACCCGGACGGCGGGCAGAAGCAGCCGCCGTTCTACCTGTGGACCCAGTTCCCCGGCCAGGACGCGCCGCGCTTCCAGCTCACCTCGGCGGTCACCCCGAACGGCCGGCAGAACCTCGCCGCGCTGATCTCCGGCTCGTACGCGGACGGCAAGCCGCAGCTGGAGGTGCTGGAGCTGCCGGACCAGACCCGGATCTCCGGCCCGGTGCAGGTGCACCAGCAGATGACCAACAACGCCAACATCCGGCAGCAGCTCAACCTGCTCTCCTCGAACCAGGCCCAGGTGCAGTACGGCAACCTGCTCTCGCTGCCGTTCGGCAACGGGATGCTCTACGTCGAGCCGGTGTACGTGAAGAGCAACCAGCAGGACGCGTACCCGCTGCTGCAGAAGGTGCTGCTGTCGTACGGCGACGGGGGTTCGTACGTGGTGCTGGCCAACAACATCACCGATGGCATCAAGCAGCTCGTCGAGCAGGGCAAGGAGGCCGCCCAGGGTGCCACCCCGCCGTCCGGCGGCACGCCGCCGCCCAGCGGCGGGACCAACGCGCCGCCGCTGACCGGCGAGCTGGCCGCTGCCGCGGGCAAGGTGCAGGCGGCCATCGCCGAGGTCAAGGCCGCGCAGACGTCCGGTGACTTCGAGCGGTACGGCCGGGCGCTCAAGGCCCTGGACGACGCGATGACCGCGTTCCAGCAGGCGCAGCAGGCGGCCACGCCGGCCTCGCCGGCGCCGGGCGCCTCGCCGAGTGGCAGTCCTGCCCCGTCGCCCTCGGCGGGCGGCTGACCTGCGGAAAGCCGCCCGGGTGGGGCCGTTTTGCGGTCCGCCCGGGCGGTGCGCTAAGGTTAACCAGTCGACGCGGGGTGGAGCAGCTCGGTAGCTCGCTGGGCTCATAACCCAGAGGTCGCAGGTTCAAATCCTGTCCCCGCTACAAATGAATGTGCAAGTCAAAGCCCGGCCCCCAGATTGTGGGGGCCGGGCTTTTGATCTCCTTCCGGGCATGGTCCGGGCAGACGGAACATGGTCTTTGGGTAGATCGGGCGTCTGGTAGCAGCGGGCTCACTGCCCGCCGCGTCACCGGGTCAGGCCGTGGGCGCGACGGTGACGAGGAGCTTGCCGCGTACGTGCGTGTGCACCAGGTCGGCGTACGCGCGGGGTGCCTGTGTCAGGGCGTACCGCCGGCTGATGGTGGAGGTCAGCGTCCCGTCCAGAGCGTATGCGGCGAGCCGGCCCAGGTCGCCGGGGCGGGCGGTGCTGTAGGCCGTCTTCACGGTCAGATCGGCACCGTCGAACGCCGACGGGTCAGGGCTCGGGAAGGCCGCGTTGAGCAGTTGACCTCCGGGTCGGAGCACGCGGCTCGCCTCGATCAGTGCGGGCCCTGGGAGCGCGAGGTTGATCAGGGTGTCGATGCCACGGGGGTGGCGCCGCAGTGTCTCGGTGATGGTGTCGACGCTGCGGTAATCGATCACGTCGGCGGCGCCCAGGTCGCGCACGTACTGCTCATCGTCGGGAATTGCCGTGGCGATCACCTCAAGTCCTGCGGCTACGAGCAGCGGGACCACCACGCCACCGACCCCGCCCGCCGCGCCCGTGACCAGTGCCCGGCCGCCGCTCGTGAGCGGGGTCTGCCCGTCGGCCGGGTCGAAGCCGCCGGCGCGCAGCAGCGACAGCGCGGTCAGCCCGGCGATCGGCAGGGTGGCGGCCTGCTCCGCGTCGAGATTCTCCGGGCGTCGGGCGATGGCCGGCGTGTCCGCCTCGAACACCGCGTACTCCGCCATGGTGCCGGTGGTCAGGGACGGCGGAGTGGATAGCATCGTGGCCATCTCTCCCGTCGCACGCGGCAGCCCGACCCCGAACACCTCCTCGCCAACCGCGAACCGGGCAACGTCCGGACCGACCTCGGTGACCGTGCCGGCGAAATCGCTGCCGAGCACGTACGGGAACTCCAGCGGGGTCAGGCGGTGCAGCACTCCGCTGAGGGTCCGCAGATCGGCGGGGTTGAGCCCGGCCGCGCGTATCCGTACCTGGAACTGGCCGGGTCCCGGCCGGGGAACGGGAATCTCCTCGACCGCCAGCACCTCGGGGCCGCCGTATTCCCGGGCAACCACTGCCTTCATCGTCAGCCTCCATGCATCCAGCAACCTGACCACAGGGTCATATTGTCTCGACCGTAGCAGAGAAGGTGACCGCACGGTCAAGTTGAGTTAGGCTGGGTAGGTGCCCCGCGCCGATGCCACTCGCAACCGACAGTCATTGCTGGACGCCGCCTCGGCGGAACTCGCCGCGCACGGCTTGGAGGTTTCCATCGCCCGGATCGCTGCCCGGGCCGGCGTGGCGAAGGGAACGGTCTTCAACCACTTCCCCACGAAGGAAGACCTGGTCGCGGAGATCTTCGGCGACCGCGTCGCCGGTCTGGTTGCGCTCGGGGAGCAGCTACGGGAAGAAGCCGACCCGGAGTCCGCGCTGCTGCGGTTCATGGCCGCCGGCATCGAGCTACAGGCCAACGACCGCTCGTTCTGCGAGGCAGCCACCGCGATCTCACGGGCCGACCCCAGGGTGCGCGCCGCGAGCGAGCGCATGGCGCAGGTTGCCGAGGCGTTGACCGGGCGGGCCCGCGATGCCGGCGCGATCCGAGCGGACGTCACCGGCCACGACATCGTGCTGCTCTTCAACGCCGCCGTCCAGGCCGCGGCACCGCTCGGCGACACGGTGCCCGGCCTGTGGCGGCGCTACCTGTATCTGATCTTCGACGGGCTACGCCCGGAGTGCGCGCGCGAGATTCCGGTCGCTGCCCCCACGACCGGCGACTTCACCACCGCCGCCCGCAACGCCCTCCGGCCTGCCCCAGCCCAAGGCCCGGAGCAGGGCTGACCATGCTTCGCCTCAGCGGCAGGGCGTCTGACGACCCAACTCGGGGGGCCCGCTGATCTCCGTTCCGGGGATGCGCTAGTCTTTAGAAGTCGACGCGGGGTGGAGCAGCTCGGTAGCTCGCTGGGCTCATAACCCAGAGGTCGCAGGTTCAAATCCTGTCCCCGCTACGAACCGAAATGGCCCGGAGGAAACTCCGGGCCATTTTGCATGTCCCGTCCCGCTAACCGTGGCCGGGCTCGGCGTACCGCCCCTGTCCAGGTCTTCGGTTCATGTCCGCGACCGGGCTCTCCTCGCCCGGCGGCGATCCGCCCGGGAGCACGCCGGTGAACTCCCGTCCGTCCGGGGTGCCGCTGTTGCGCCGCTCGGCGATGATGAGGGGCATGTCTTCGTGGAACAAGTGGTGGGGCCGGCTGAGCACGGTCCTCGGCGCGGTTGTGTTGTCGGTCTTCGTCCCGGTCGCGGCCTGGGCGTCCACCGGTCCCGGCGAGCTGGTGGTCGAGGCCGCCAAGCGGCGCCGGGGCGGCGGCGTCGGCTTCCTGGGGCTGCTCTGCTGCCTCGTCGTCGTCGGCGGGATCGTCGTACTGGTACTGCTGCTGATGCGCAACCGGCGCAACCGGCCGCCGCGCTGACCGGTCCGCGCTGACCGGGTGATGCCGACCCGCCGCGCCGGGTACGTCGGGCCGACCCGCCGCGCCGGGGGCGGCGGGTCGGGTCATTCGGCCAGCGCGGCGTTCGCCTGGGCGATGAACCGGGACGTCGCCGTGCGCATGCCGGACCGGCCGGAGAGGACCCCTTCGGCCGTGGCGACGAGCAGGGCCCGCACCCGGGCGTGACCCCTCGGGGGCGGGCTGGGCGCGGGGCCGAGGGCGTCGGCGAGGGCGTCGGCGAGGGTGGCGGCCCGCTGCTGGCCTGCGTCGGTGACGCTCTCCTTGACGTACCGGCGGTTGGCGAGGTTCGGGTTGACCCCCCGCTCCTGACCCAGGGCCAGGGCCGCCCCCATGTTCGTGGTGAGGAAGTTGATCACTTCCGCCACCACGTCGGGTCGCCGCGTGCCGCGGAACGCCGCCCAGTACATCGACGCCCGCGCCCACTGCGCGGCCGGCGGGCCGGGGAACGCGGCCAGTGCCAGCTCGTCGTCGGTGTAGCGCTGAAGCTCGGGGAGCTGGTGGGCCCACGCGAACGAGGCGGCCGTGTGCCCGGTCACCACCAACTGCCGGTTCGTCTCGCCGCTGTCGGCCTGGTCGACCAGGGCGGCGCTCGGGGTGGCCCGGCGGGTCCGGGCGGCCTGCCACAGCTCGAACCAGTCGACCAGGTCGCTCGCGTTGAAGCCGAGCTGCCGACCCTGGTACAGCTCGCCGCCCCGGGACCGCAGCCAGAGCCAGAGCGCCCGGTGGTCCCCGGACGGGTCCATCGTGCCGGCCACCCGGCCGTCGGCGGCCCGGGTGACCCGCTCCGCCCAGTCGACGTACTCCTGCCAGGACATCCCGGTGCGGGGCTCCGGGACTTTCAGTCGGCGCAGCAGGGCGCGGTTGTAGACCACGGCGGCGCTGGTCTGGGCCGCCGCGACGCCCACGGTGCGGCCGTCGACCTCGCCGTAGCGGACCAGGCCCGGGGGGAGCCCGCGCAGGTCGAGCCGGTTGTCGGCGGCGTACCCGCCGAGGTCGAGCAGGATGTCCCGCCGGGCGTACTCGGTGAGGACGGTGTCGTCGACCTGGATCAGGTCGGGCACGTTCCCGCCGGCCGCCTGGGTGGCCAGCCGGTCGTAGTAGCCGTCGAAGCCCTGCCAGGTGACCCGGAAGCTGACCCGGGGGTTGCGCGCGGAGTAGAGCCGCAGCGCCTTCTCGGTCAGCTCGGCCCGCTTCGTGCTGCCGTACCAGAAGACGGAGAGCTCGATCAGCCCGTCGTCGACGGGTGTCTCCTCCGCGCCCCCGCACCCGGCCAGGCCGACCGTCGCGAGCGGTGCCCCGAACAGCGCCCCCAGCAGTCGCCTGCGGCCCGGGTCGGCGCCGGCGTGGGGGAGCGGGGGGCTGGCGGTGGGCACGGGGATTCTCCTGGTCGTCTGGCGGGCGGTCGGACCATTTACACAGCCGGCGCGGGCGGGTGTCAACGGCCTTCCGGCCGGGATCGGGCCGAGGCGACCCGGAGATCGACCGGCCTCGTCGGGCGGCTCGTCGGCCCGCCCCTCCCGGCACCCCGATCCCGGGCCGGCCCGCCGTGGCCGGTGGGCCCTCCCGGTGGCCGGCCCGGGCGTTTCTGAGGGCCGTGGTGTACTAGGTCGCGTGGAACTTCTGCACTCGGGCAAGGTCCGGGACGTCTACGCCGACGGCGACGACCTGATCCTGGTCGCCTCGGACCGGATCTCGATCTACGACGTGGTGCTGCCGACCCCCGTACCGGACAAGGGCCGGTTGCTGACCGCGCTGTCGCTGTGGTGGTTCGAGCAGCTCGCCGACCTGGTGCCGAACCACGTCGTCTCCGCCACCGACGTGCCGGCGGAGTTCGCCGGCCGGGCGATCCGCTGCCGGCGGCTGGAGATGGTCCCGGTCGAGTGCGTCGCCCGGGGATACCTGACCGGCGGCGGCCTGACCGAGTACGAGCGCACCGGCGCGGTCTCCGGCGTCGAGCTGCCCCGCGGGCTGGTCGAGGCGTCGATCCTGCCCGAGCCGATCTTCACCCCGTCGACGAAGGCGCCCAAGGGCGAGCACGACGAGCCGATCACCTACCAGCAGGTGGCGGACAAGGTCGGCGCGGAGACCGCCGGGCGGCTGCGGCAGATCACCATCGACGTCTACTGCCGTGGTGCCGAGCTTGCCGCCGAGCGGGGCATCCTGGTCGCCGACACCAAGATCGAGCTGGGCTGGGCGGCGGACGGCACGCTGGTCCTCGGTGACGAGGTGCTCACCTCCGACTCGTCCCGGTTCTGGCCGGCCGAGTCGTACCAGCCGGGCCGGGCGCAGTTCTCCTACGACAAGCAGTACGTCCGGGACTGGGCGACCGGCGGCGGCTGGGACAGGCAGCCGCCGGCCCCCGAGGTGCCCGCCGAGGTGATCGAGGCGACCAGGGCCCGCTACGTCGAGGTCTACGAGAGGCTCACCGGCAACACCTGGGCCTGACCCCGACCCGTAACCGCGTTTCGCCGCTTGGCGCTCCTTCGTCCAGCTGATCAAGGCCGCGTGATCCGGATTCCTTGATCCTTTGTCGTTCAGCGACACGACACGCCGGGCAACGTGTCGCTCAACGACAGACGATCTTGATACGAGGCGAGACCGGGTTCGTGCATGCAGCACTTCGGGCGTCCCGTGGCCTTTCCCGGGTGGAGGTGCCATGCAGCCGACATTCGAGGAGTTCGTAACCGCGCGCGGGGGATCGCTGCTGCGGTTCGCGCTGATGCTCACCGGTGACCGGCACCAGGCCGAGGACCTCGTCCAGTCCGTCCTGGCCAAGGCGTACGTCCGGTGGGACCGGGTGGCCGGGATGAGCCAGCCCGAGGCGTACCTGAAACGGGTGCTGGTCAACGAGAACCTGCGCTGGTGGCGGCGGCGCTCGTCGCGAGAGGTCCCGGTCGCCGCGCCCGACGACGGCCCGGCGGGTCCGGACGCTGTCGGGTCGCACGCCGCACGGGAAGCTGCCTGGGCGCTGCTGGGCCGGCTGCCCCGACGCCAGCGGGCGGTGCTGGCGTTGCGGTACTACGAGGATCTCTCCGACACGCAGATCGCCGAGGTTCTCGGCTGCACCCCGGGCACGGTGCGCTCCCAGGCTGCCCGGGCCCTCGCCACGCTCCGGGCCGTGGTGCCCGCGATGGATCGGGAGGCATTGCCATGAGCCGGTACGACGTGGAGACGCTGGTCCGGGACGCGTTCCGCAGCCGAGAGCACGAGACGGAGGACGCGCAGCCGGGCCTGGTCGGCGCGGTCCGTGCCCGGGTGGCACGCCGCCGCCGGGCCCGGGTCGTCGCGGCCGGGGCGGGCGTGCTGGCCGTGCTCACCGCCGCCGGGGGGACCGCGTCGGTGCTGACCGACCGGCCACCCGCCGTCGACGTGTCGGCGCAGGACCGGGCGGCGACCGCCGACTGGCGCTGGGAGAGCTCCCTCGGCGCGGAGATCCGGGTGCCGGCGGGCTGGACGGTGAACAACTTCGGCTGCCTGATGACCGGCGAGCCGAGCGTGGTCCGGGGGCAGCATGCGCAGTTCGCCTGCTGGACCACCGAGCCCGTCGACAAGGAGATCGCCGTCATCGGCGAGCGGCCGGTCGGCCAGCCCGGTGGCGACGGGCTGGCGGGGCGCGAGGTCACCGTCGACGGGGTGCGGGCCGTCCGAGCGGAGGGGCGGCTGCCCGACGGTCGGTACGCCGGCACTGTGACCGTGTCCGCCCGGGAGGTCGCCGTGACGGTGCGGACCCGGGACGAGGCCACCACCCGGCGGATCCTGGACAGCCTCCGGCTGGTGGCGACCGATCACGCCGGCTGCGCCGCCCGCCGCCCGGCGGTCGACGCCGCGCCCGCCGTGACCGGGGGGCCGTCGGGCCCGGTGGCGCAGCCCGCGAAAACTGCGGTGAAGGCACCGTTCTTGCCGCCCGACCCGGCCTCGATCGGGATCTGCTCCTACGGCTCGTCGTTCCCCAGCCGGCTCGACCGGCTTCAGGCCTCGGCACGGCTGACCGGATCGGACGCCGCCGCGCTCGCCGCCGGGCTCAACGCCGCCCGCCCCGGCGGCAACCCGGACGTCACGGGCTCCTCCTGCCCCCGGCCGGAGCCGGTCGACTACGACGCGCTGCTCCTGGTGCGCCACGGGGGCGCGGAGACCCGGGTGCGGGTCACCTGGAGCGGGTGCGCGGGGCGCGGGCTGGACAACGGCGCGAGCCGGGCGGAGCTGACCATGTCGCTGCTGGCCAGCATCATGGGCCCTGTGCACACCGGCTACCAGTTGTCCCGGGATCTGCCTGACTAGCCCGACCCTCCCCGGCCGCCAGGATGCTCGGCGGTACGAACGCCGTAACCCGTGGCACCGAGCCTGAGCCGGTCAGGAGATGGCTCAGTCTTCCCAGTCGAGGGTGCGCTGGACGGCCTTGCGCCACTGGCGCAGCTCCCGCTCGCGGTGCTCGGGGTCCATCGTGGAGGTCCACTGGGCGTCGGAGCGCCACTGGGCGCGCAGGGTGGCCAGGTCCGGCCAGAAGCCGACGGCGAGCCCGGCCGCGTACGCGGCGCCGAGGCAGGTGGTCTCGGTGATCCGGGAGCGGACCACCGGCACGTCCAGCACGTCGGCGAGGAACTGCATCAGCAGGCCGTTGGCCGTCATCCCGCCGTCCACCCGCAGCCGGCGCAGCGCCACGTCCGAGTCGGCGTTCATCGCGTCGACCACCTCGCGGGTCTGCCAGGCGGACGCCTCCAGCACCGCCCGGGCCAGGTGCCCCTTGGTGATGTAGCCGGTCAGCCCGGCGATCACCCCGCGCGCGTCGCTGCGCCAGTGCGGGGCGAACAGCCCGGAGAACGCCGGCACCACGTAGCAGCCGCCGTTGTCGTCGACCGTGCGGGCCAGGTCCTCCACCTCCGCGGCGGTGGCGATCAGCCCGAGGTTGTCCCGCAGCCACTGCACCAGCGAGCCCGTGACCGCGATCGCCCCCTCCAGGGCGTACGCGGCCGGCTGGCCGTCGATCCGGTACGCCACCGTGGTCAGCAGGCCGTGCGTCGAGGTGACCGGGCTGGCCCCGGTGTTCAGCAGCAGGAAGCTGCCGGTGCCGTACGTGCACTTCGCCTCGCCCGGCTGGAAGCAGGTCTGCCCGAACAGGGCGGCCTGCTGGTCGCCGAGGGCGCTGGCCACCGGCACCCCGGCGAGCAGCCCGTCGGCGGTGCCGTACACCTCGGACGAGGAGCGGATCTCCGGCAGCATCGCCGCCGGCACGCCGAGCGCGTCGAGCAGCTCCGGGTCCCAGTCGAGGGTCTCCAGGCCCATCAGCATGGTCCGGCTCGCGTTGGTCACATCGGTGACGTGCCGGCCGGTCAGCTTCCAGATCAGCCAGCTGTCCATGGTGCCGAACAGCACCTCGCCCCGCTCGGCGCGCTCGCGCAGCCCGTCGACGTGGTCGAGCAGCCAGCGCAGCTTCGGGCCGGCGAAGTAGGTGGCCAGGGTGAGCCCGGTGCGGGCGCGCAGCCGCTCCTCGCCGTACGCGTCGGCCAGCGCGCGTAGCTGCGGCCCGGTGCGGGTGTCCTGCCAGACCACGGCGTGCGCAACCGGGCGGCCGGTGGCCCGGTCCCAGACCACGGTGGTCTCCCGCTGGTTGGTGATGCCGACCGCCGCCAGCCCCTCCGGGCCGGTGCCGGCGGCGTCCAGCGCCTCCCGCACCACGAGCTGGACGTTGTCCCAGATCTCCTCGGCGTCGTGCTCGACCCAGCCGGGCCGGGGGAAGATCTGCCGGTGCTCGCGCTGGGCCACGGCGACGATCTCCCCGGCCCGGTCGAACACGATGCACCGCGACGAGGTGGTGCCCTGGTCGATGGCGGCGACGTACTCTGCGGTCACGGCAGCACCGTACCCGGCCGGCCCCGCGTCCGCCGGCCGCCGACGACCGTACGATTGGTCAACGTGCGCGACATCGCCGTTTTCAGTGGAACAGCCCATCCCGACCTCGCCGCCGAGATCTGCGCCCACCTCGGGGTGCCGCTGCACCCCGTGCGGGTGTCCCGGTTCGCCAACGACTGCCTGGAGGTGCAGTTGCAGGCGAACTGCCGGGAGCGGGACGTCTTCCTGATCCAGCCGCTGGTGCCGCCGGTGCAGGAGAACCTGGTCGAGCTGCTGCTCATGATCGACGCGGCCCGGGGGGCGTCGGCCGGCCGGATCACGGTGGTGCTGCCGCACTACGCGTACGCCCGGTCGGACAAGAAGGACGGGCCGCGCATCTCGATCGGCGGCCGGCTGGTCGCGGACCTGCTCACCTCGGCCGGCGCGAACCGGGTGCTGGCGATGACCCTGCACTCGCCGCAGGTGCACGGGTTCTTCAGCGTCCCGGTGGACCACCTGCACGCGCTGCGCGAGCTGGCCGGCCACTTCCAGCGGTACGACCTGAGCAACACCGTGGTGGTCTCACCCGACCTGGGCAACGCCAAGGAAGCCGCCGCCTTCGCCCGGATGCTCGGCACCCCGGTCGCGGCCGGCGCGAAGCAGCGGTTCAGCGACGACCTGGTCAAGATCAGTACGGTGATCGGTGAGGTGGCCGACCGGGACGTGATCGTGCTCGACGACGAGATCGCCAAGGGCAGCACGGTGATCGAGCTGATGTCCCACCTGCGCGAGCTGAAGGTCCGCTCGATCCGGCTGGCCTGCACCCACGGCCTCTTCTCCAGCGGCGCGCTGGACCGGCTCAGCGAGCAGGACGGGGTGCTGGAGATCGTCTGCACGAACACGGTGCCGATCCCGGCGGAGAAGCGGGTGCCCAAGCTGGAGGTGCTCTCGGTCGCGCCGGCGCTGGCCGAGGCGATGCGCCGGATTCACAACGGCGAGTCGGTCAGCGCCCTCTTCGGCTGAGCCGGCGCGGCGGGCCGGGCCGCCCCGACGCGGCCCCGGCGTCCGTCCGTCCCGGCACCCGTCCGTCCCGGCGGCGTGCCGGCGTCGGGTCAGCCCCCGGCGCGCTGGCGGGCGCCGAGGGTGGCGCTGATCCGGACCGTGGTGCCGGCCGTGCCGGTCTCCACCTCCATGGCGTCGCTCAGCTCCCGGGCAAGCCAGAGGCCCCAGCCGCCGGCGGTGTCGGGCGCGGGGCGGTCGCGGTCGTCGAGCCGCCGGGCGCTGATTCCCCGCCCGTGGTCGGCGACCTCGCACACCAGCCGCCCCGGGTGGCGCCACATCCGCAGCCAGCCCTGCCCGCCGCCGTGGCGTACGGCGTTGGTGATCAGCTCGTTGACCGCCAGCACGAAGTCGTCGAGGCGCTGCCCGTCCAGGCCTGCTGCGTGCGCGCAGGAGGTGACCGAGTGACGCAGCTCGGTCACCTGTGCCTGCTCGAAGGCCTCGGCGATCAGGGGGGAAGTGTCGATGGGCACAACCGTACGCGGTGCGGGCAGTTCTACGTTCGTCATGACCCCGTCCGGGGGGTGGGTCGCGGACCTGATTTGCGGCTTTTCCACCGTACGCCAGAATTGGTGGTCGCGCATCCGCCACCCCTGCGGGCCCCGTGCCGGGTTGTGGCATCGTGACGGGCGTGCCGTCGCCGCCCGGTGGATTCGAGGTCCCGCTCTGGCGGGCCGTAGCGGTGTTCCGGTTCGCGGCCCTGGCGTACGTCGGTCTGCTGGCCCTGCGCGACGCCGACCGGTACGCCCATCCGGTGCCGGCCGGGGTGGTCCTGCTCGTGATGCTCGGCTGGACGGTGACCACCGCGTACGGCTACGCCCGCCTGGCCCGGCGGCGCTGGCCGCTGCTGGTGGCCGACCTCGCGGTCGTGCTCGGGGTACTGCTGGTCAGCCCGTGGGTGCAGGGGCGGGCGGCCCTCGCCACCGGCGCGCCCAGCCTCGCGGTGGTCTGGCTGGCCGGGCCGGTGCTCGCCTGGGCGGTCTCCGGCGGCCGGCGCCGGGGCACGGTCGCCGCGCTGCTGGTCGGCGGGGTCGACCTGGCGACCCGGGACCGGATCGGCCAGTCCACTCTCACCGGGGTGATCCTCCTGCTGCTGGCCGGCGTGGTGGTCGGCCACGTGGCCCGGCTCGCGGTGACGGCCGAGCAGCGGCTGCACCGGGCGGTGGAGCTGGAGGCGGCCACCCGGGAACGGGAGCGACTGGCCCGGGACATCCACGACTCGGTGCTCCAGGTGCTCGCGCTGGTGCAGCGGCGCGGCGCCCACCTCGACGGGGAGGCCGGCGAGCTGGCCCGGCTGGCCGGGGAGCAGGAGGCCGCCCTGCGTGCCCTGATCGGGCGGGCGGGTGCCGTCACGCCGGCCGGGGACGGGAACATCCGCGACCTGCGGGCCATGCTCGACCGGTACGCCTCGGCGACGGTCGCGGTCTCCGCGCCGGCCACCCCGGTGCCGCTGACCGGGTGGGTGGCCGCCGAGCTGGTGGCAGCCGTCGGCGCGGCGCTGGACAACGTGACCCGGCACGCCGGCGGGCGGGCCTGGGTGCTGATCGAGGACGAGGGGGAGAAGGTGACCGTCTCGGTACGCGACGAGGGGCCGGGGATTCCGGCGGGCCGGCTGGCCGAGGCCGCGGCGCAGGGGCGGCTGGGAGTGGCGCAGTCCATCCGGGGACGGGTCGCCGACCTGGGCGGCGAGGTGCGGATCATCTCGACCACCGGCGCGGGGACCGAGATCGAGCTGAGCGTGCCGAGGAGCGGGCTATGAGCACCGGCGTCCGGGTGATGGTGGTCGACGACCACCCGATGTGGCGTGAGGGGGTGGCCCGCGACCTCACCGAGGCCGGGCACCTGGTGGTCGCGACCAGCGGGGAGGGGCGGCAGGCCGTCCGGGTGGCCGCCGCGGCCCGGCCCGACGTGGTCGTGCTCGACCTGCAACTGCCGGACGTCTCCGGCGTCGAGGTGATCCGCGGCCTGCGCGCCGTGCTGCCCGAGGTGCGGGTGCTGATGCTGTCGGCCAGCGGCGAGCCGCAGAGCGTCCTGGACGCGGTGAAGGCCGGTGCCACCGGCTACCTGGTCAAGTCGGCCGCCCCGGCCGAGTTCCTGGACGCGGTGCGCCGGACGGCGGCCGGCGAACCGGTCTTCACGCCGGGCCTGGCGGGGCTGGTGCTGGGGGAGTACCGGCGGCTGGCGGTCGGCCCCGCGACCCCGGACGCCGCCGCGCCCCGGCTGACCGACCGGGAGACCGAGGTGCTGCGGCTGGTCGCCAAGGGGATGTCGTACAAGCAGATCGCCGAGCGGCTCCAGCTCTCCCACCGGACGGTGCAGAACCACGTGCAGAACACGCTCGGCAAGCTCCAGCTCCACAACCGCGTCGAGCTGACCCGCTACGCCATCGAGCGAGGGCTGGACGACTGACGGCCCGGGTGCCCGGTCCCGGACGTCCACGTCGCCTCGCGGATGTTCTGGCTCGTGGGTGTTCTAGTGCGAGTCGGGCGGGCGCGTCTCGTGGACCGCGAGTTCCTCGGCCGTCGCCCCGCCGCCGGCCGACCCGGCGTCGTACGCGATGTTGTCGGGCTCCCGATCGGTGTGCGTCCCCTCGTCCGGTTCCACCAGCCGGCCGACCTCGGGGGCGGGGGCGCCGAGTTGGCCGTGGTCGTACAGGGAGACGGGGGAGTGCGGGTCCGAGGTGGGGCCCGGGTTGAGCACGTCGGCGTCGAGCTGCGCCTGGGCGGCCTGCTCCTCGCTGTCCGCCTCGGCCGCGATGCCCGGGTCGACCGGGGCCGCCAGCGGGTCGTCGGCGGGGCGCTCATAGCTCTCCCGCTGGAGCTTGTAATCCAGTGACTCGCCGTCGAGTTGCTCCTCGGCGGTGGTGCCGAACCGGTCCACCGCCACCGGCGTGCGGTCCCCGGGAAGCTGGGCCGGCTCCGGGCCGTCCGCCTCCCGGCCGGTCAGGACGTCGTCGTTGGCCGTCGAGTCGTCGTCGGCGGTGTCGGGCAGGCCCTCGGCCTCGGGATCGGAAACGGGGGTCGGGTAATCGTCGTCGCGCATGGCTGATCACTACCCGTTGCCCACCGCCAGTAACCGACGCCCCGCCCGCTCTCGCCCGCGAACCCGTCCCGCCCCTGAATCGCATTGCCCGACGAAAGCCGTGAAACGGGATAAATCAGGCTAGGTGGGTTGATGATCACAGGGGGAGAGGGGTGGGGTGGAGGACGGCCCAGACGAGCTTGCCGTCGGGCAGGAGAGTGCTGCCCCAGCGCTGGGCCACGGTGTCGATCAGCAGCAGGCCCCGGCCGCCCGCCGTGTCCACCGGGGCGAGCCCGCGGTACGCCGGCTGCCGCCGGGAGCGGTCGCGTACGCCGATGTGCAGCGTGCCGCCGTGGGGCGCCAACCGGACGGTCATCCCGGTGCGGGCATGCGCGACCACGTTGTTGACCATCTCGGTCGCCGCGATGCAGCCCGCCTCGGCCAGGGCGCCGATCCCCCACCGGGCGCAGCGGTCGGTCACCAGCATCCGGACCTGCCGCGCGGCGCCGACGACCGGGGCCAGTTCCGTGGTGGTCGCCGCGGTCATCGGGGCGCGGGCCAGCGCCGCCAGCGCCTCGTCGAGGGTCGAGCACACCGCCAGCCCGTCGCCGGCCGTCGTCTCGGTGGGGTCGAGGACCAGCACGCCCGCCGCCGGCCAGTCGGCGATCTCGCGGCGCACCTCGGCGAAGACCCGCCGGGCGGCGGGATCGGCCACCCGCAGCCGGGACAGGTCGACCACCACCGGGCCGGGCCGCTCGCAGAGCCGCAGGAGCAGCGCGTCGCGTACGGCGCCGGCGGCGGCCGAATCGAGCACGCCGGACAACCGGAGCAAGCCGGACGACTCGTCCGTCTCCACCAGGCAGCGCACGTCGGTCGGCATGACCGCCCCATTCTGCACGTCGGTGGTGTCGCGCGCATCCGGTCGGTCGGGGCGGTTCATCAGCGGTCCGTCCGGGCTCGGCGGTTCATCGCCGCCATCGTGCCGACCGCGGTGCCGGCGGCGGCGAGCCCGAACGCGGCGGTCATCCGGACGAGTTGCCGCCGCCGGCCGTGCCACCCACCTTCCCGCTCGGCCGCCGCGTCGGCGGTGAAGACGTTGCCGGTGCTGTCCGGCCGCCCGGCGGGCCCGAACTGGGTGCGGTGGGCGTACCAGCCGAGGGCCCGCTCGGCCAGCGCCGGGGCGAGCCGCCACTGCGCGCCGACCAGCCGGGCGGCACCCCCGGCGTACGCCTCCCGGCGGGGCCGGCGCAGCACCCGCACGATGGTCTCGGCCACCACCTCCGGCGGGTAGACCGGCGGCGGCGGCACCAGCTCCCGGCCGGTGTGGTTGGCGGCGTGCCGGAAGAACGGGGTGTCGATGCTGGCCGGCAGCACCGTGCAGACCGAGACGTTCCCCCGCCCGGTGACCCGCAGCTCCTGCCGGACCGTGTCGGCCAGCCCCCGGATCCCGTGCTTGGTGGCGTTGTACGCCGACTGGTAGGGCATCGCCACCTCGGCCAGCACGGAGACGTTGTTGACCAGCACCCCGCCGCCGGCCGCGTCGAGGTACGGCAGGGCCGCCTTCATCCCGTACGCGGCGCCGAGCAGGTTCACCTCCAGCACCCGGCGGAACTCCCCGGCGGGGATCTCGTCGAAGAGGCCCACCGCGCTGACCGCCGCGTTGTTGACCCAGGCGTCGATGTGGCCGAACTCCTCCGCCGCGCGGGCCGCGAGGCGTTCGACGGCCACCGGGTCCGTGACATCCGTGGGTACGGCCAGCGCCCGGCCGCCCAACTCGCGGCAGCGGGACGCCACCCGCTCCAGCGCCTCCTCGCTGCGCGCCGCCAGCACCACGGCCGCGCCGCGGCGGGCCAGCGCGTACGCGGTCGCCGTGCCGATGCCGCTGGAGGCACCGGTGAGCACGATGCTCGCGTCATCGAGACTGCGGGTGAGAGGCATTCTTCGCCCGTACCCTCGACGGGCCCGCTCATGCCATCGGCCCTGGTCGGATAGCAGCCGCGCCCGGTCACGCCCCCGGCCAGACCGGTCGTACGTTTCCGACTTGCCAGGTTTCGCACCCGGGGGTCGCGGTTAATGGGACCCTCTGACCGGGAGGAACCACCAGCTCGGGAAACGCGTGGAGGTGACCCATGCGCGTCGGCCTAGTGTGCGCGCACTCCGGACCGTCGCGGCCCATCGACGGTCCGGTCGTCGGCACGCGCGAGCACATCGCGCGGGTCGCCGCCGAACTGGCCGGCCGGGGCCATGACGTGCACGTGTACGAGCGCCGCGACGATCCGGCGCTGCCGGCGACGCTGGAGCTGGACGGCTACCGGGTGGAGCGGGCCGCCATCGGCCCGGCCGCCCCGACGCCCACCGCCGAGCTGGTGCCGCACGTGGCCGAGTTCGGCCGCTGGCTGGCCGACCGGTGGTCCGGCGAGTGGACGCCGGATGTGGTGCACGGGCACTACTGGGTCGGCGGGCTGGCCGCCGCGCAGGCCGTACGGGAGACCGACATCCCGGTCGTACAGACCTTCCACTCCCTCGGCGTGGAGCAGCTTCGCCACCTCGGCCCCCAGTACGACGGCCCGGGCACCCGGATCCCGCTGGAGCGGGCCCTGACCCGGGCGGTGGACATCGCGGTCGCCCAGTGCAACGACGAGGTCGACGAGCTGACCCGGATGGGGCTGCAACGCACGTCGGTGGCGATGGTGCCCGCCGGGGTGGACACCGAGCAGTTCCACCCCGACGGGGAGGCGGCCCCGCGCGACCAGCGCCACCGGATCCTCTCCGTCGGCGGTCTGTCGGCCGGGCACGGGCAGGAGGACCTGATCCGCGCGATGCGGCTGGTCGGCGACGCCGAGCTGGTGATCGCCGGCGGGCCGCCGGTCGACCAGCTCACCCACCACGTCGAGGCCCGCCGCCTGCGTGAGCTGGCCGAGCGCACCGGCGTGGCCGACCAGGTGAAGCTCGTCGGCGCGGTGCCGCACGACCAGATGGCCACCTGGTACCGCTCGGCCGACGTGGTGGCCTGCACCCCGCACTACTCCTCGGCCGGCCGGGTGTCGCTGGAGGCGATGGCCTGCGGCGTGCCGGTCGTCGGGTACGCCATGGGCGGCATCGCCGACGCCGTGGTCGACGAGGTCACCGGGAGGTTGGTGCCCCCCGGCGACGTCCGGGCCCTGGGGGTGACCCTGCGCCGGTTGCTCGCCGACAACGCCGGCCGGTTCGCCTACGGGCACGCCGCAGTGGACCGGGTGCGGTGCAGCTACACCTGGGAGCGGACGGCCGGCGCGCTGGAGCGGCTCTACGAGCGGGTGGTCGGCCGACGCCGGCCGGTCGAGGCGGCGTAGCGGCGGCTCAGTGGCGACGGCCCAATGGTGGCGGCCCAGTGGCGGCGATTCGGCGCGGCGGCTCAGCGGCGGGGGTGGGCCGGGGCGCCGGCGGGCAGTATTTCCCGGTCGCGTTCCCGGACCACCTCGTGGTGGTGCTGTGGCTCGGCGTACCTGGTCAGGCCGATCACCGCGGCCAGCGTGGTCAGGAAGCCGAGTGCGGCCAGCCACTCCCGGCCGGGCCAGATCTTGTCGTTGAGCAGCAGCAGCCCCACGATCGCGGCGGGCACCGCCCCGGCCGCGTCCATCGCGGCGACCGCCGCCGTGGTCGACCCGCGCTGCATGGCCAGGCCGAGCAGCAGCTGGCCGACCACCGAGTGGGCCACCAGCAGGTAGAGCAGCGGGTCCCGGACGAACCCCTCCACGCTCGTCACGGCGGCCAGCGGGCGGGCGGCCACCGCGGCGGCGGAGAAGGCCAGCCCGGCCAGCGAGCCGAGCGCCACCGACCCGGGTGCGCCGTGCAGCCGTACCGCGAAGAAGCCGACCACGGCGATCACCGCCAGCGCCACGGCGAGCGCGACCAGCCCGGCGGTGCCGAGCGGCCCGGACTGGGCCGGCTGCGCCGACAGCACCAGCCCCGCGATCCCGGCGAAGAGCAGCACCAGCAGCGCCACCTCGGCGGTGGGCAGCCGCCACTTCAGCACCAGCACGCCGAGGATGGCGGTCACCCCCAGCCCGGCCGCCACGCTCGCCTGGACCAGGAACAGCGGCAGGTCCCGCCGGGCCAGGAAGGCCAGCACGAAGCCGGCCACCTGGCAGCCCAGCCCGATCAGGTACGTGCGGTGGCCGGCCAGCCGCAGCAGCAGCCCGGGATCGAAGTTGTGGTGCAGGGTGGTCCGCGCCGCGGCGACGGACTGCAGAAGGTTGGCGATGCCGTACGCGACGATCATCGCCGCGAGGAAGCACCAACCGGAGGACACCACCTGGCGAGGATAGAGGCTGGCGGCGCTCAGCGCGCGGGGGGCCGACCCAGCCTCGCGAGGACGTCGGCGTGCAGCCGGCCGTTGCTGGCCACCGCGCTGTGCTCCCCGGACGCGTCGCCGCCGGACGCGTCGCCGCCGGACGCGTCGCCGCCGGGGGCGGGCCGGCCGGCCAGGTCGGTGAATGTCCCACCCGCCTCGGTGACGATCGGCACCAGCGCGGCGACGTCCCACAGGGACAGTTCCGGCTCGACCATCACGTCCAGCGCCCCCTCGGCCAGCAGCATGTAGCCGTAGAAGTCGCCGTACGCCCGGCTGCGCCAGGTGTCCCGCATGAGCTGGAGCACCGGCTCCAGCAGCCCGGCGTCCTCCCAGCCGGACAGGGACGAGTAGCAGAAGCTGGCGTCGGCGAGCCGGCCCACCCCGGAGACCCGGATCGGGGCGCCGTGCGCGGCGTCCGGGCCGGCGTACGCGCCCTCGCCGACCGCACCCCACCAGCGTCGGCCCAGCGCCGGCGCGGAGACCAGCCCGAGCACCGGACGGTCCTCCTCCAGCAGGGCGATCAGGGTCGCCCAGACCGGCACGCCCCGGACGAAGTTCTTCGTCCCGTCGATCGGGTCGACCACCCAGCGACGCCCGTCCGGCCCGGCGGCGGGCTGCTCGCCGTACTCCTCGCCGAGCAGGCCGTCGCCGGGGCGCCGCTCGGCCAGCAGCGCGCGGATCTCCCGCTCGACGGCCGTGTCGGCGTCGGAGACCGGGGTCAGGTCCGGTTTCGCCTCGACCCGCAGGTCGAGGGCGCGGAACCGGGCCGCCGAGATGGCGTCCGCCCGGTCGGCGAGCAGGTGGGCGAGGGCGAGATCGTCGGCGTACCCGGTCATGCCGCAGACGGTAACGGCGGCCGGGTCGGCCCCCGTCGCGCGGGTCGCGCCCGGCTCGCGGCTCACGACCCGGCGAGCGGGTCGCCGGGGTTGCGCTGGTCGGGCTCGCGCGCGTCGCCGTCCCCGGACCGGGAGGCCAGCAGCCGGCGGTACGAAGCCAGCCGGCGGGCGTCGGCCTTGCCGGCGGCCACCCAGGCGTCCAGTGCGCAGTCGGTCTCGTCGGCGGTGTGCTGGCAGTTCGCCGGGCAGTCGACCGTCCCCTCCACCAGGTCGGGGAAGCCGTGCAGCAGGCTGTTCGCCGAGACGTGCGCCAGCCCGAAGCTGCGCACCCCGGGGGTGTCGACGATCCAGCCCGTGGCGGCGGCAGACGCGCCGGACCGGAGTGCGCCCGGGCGGGGCAGCAGCCGCAGGGCCACCGCGCTGGTCGAGGTGTGCCGGCCCCGGCCGATCGCGCTGACCACGCCCACCGCCCGGTCGGCGTCCGGGACGAGGCGGTTGACCAGCGTCGACT
Organism: Micromonospora sp. NBC_01412; assembly: GCF_045040215.1. Lineage (NCBI taxonomy): Bacteria > Bacillati > Actinomycetota > Actinomycetes > Micromonosporales > Micromonosporaceae > Micromonospora > Micromonospora sp. NBC_01412. Next base: position 2,001,858 of record NZ_CP109528.1, on the reverse strand, counting down.
TGCCCACCCCGGAGTGCCCGACCATGACCGACACCCGGCCGGCCAGCAGGTCGCGCAGCGCGTCGAGGTCGGAGTCGGGCCGGATCAGCACGTACGGCAGCTCCAGCTCGGCGTAGTACCCGAGCACCTGCTCGGGGCCGGCCAGGTCGGCCTTGGTCAGGCAGAGCAGCGGCTCGATGTCCGCGTCGTACGCGGCCACCAGGCAGCGGTCGATGAACCCGGTGCGCGGCGGCGGGTCGGCCAGCGCGCTGACGATCACGAGCTGGTCGGCGTTGGCCACCACGACCCGCTCCAGCCGCCCCTCGGCGGTGGTCTCGTCGTCGTCGGCGGTGCGCCGCAGCACCGAGCTGCGCTCGGCGATCCGGACGATCCGGGCCAGCGCCCCGGACGCCCCGGAAGTGTCGCCGACCAGGCCCACCCGGTCGCCCACCACCACGGACTTGCGGCCCAGCTCCCGGGCCCGCATCGCGGTGACGAGCGGGGCGTCCGGGCTGGGGTCGGGCAGCACGCAGGTGTAGCGGCCCCGGTCGACGGCGATCACGAAACCGTCGACGGCGTCGGCGTGCAGGGGCCTCGTCCGGGTGCGTGGGCGCGAGGACTTCCCGGGCCGGACCCGCACGTCGTCCTCGTCGTACTCCCGCCGTTTGGTCGCCAGGACGTCCCCCCGCCGTGTCAGCTCTTTCCGGTCACCATCGCCGACCATAGCGCCGGAAACTCCGGCATGGTCTTCGAGGTGCACGACACGTCGTCAAGTTCGACGCCGGGTACGGCGAGCCCGGTCACCGCGGCGGCGTGCGCCATCCGGTGGTCGTGGTAAGTGCGGAACATCCCGCCGCGCAACGGGCGGGGGCGGATCTCCAGCCCGTCGTCGGACTCGGTGATGTCCGCGCCGAGGCCGGCGAACTCGCGGGCGAGCGCGGCGATTCGGTCGGTCTCGTGCCCCCGGATGTGCGCGACGCCGGTGAACCGGGACGGCGAGTCGGCGAGCATGGCGAGCGCGGTCAGCGCCGGAGTCAGCTCGCTGACCTCGGAGAGGTCGGCGTCGATCCCGTGAACGGCGCCGGTGCCGCGCACGGTCAGGCCGGTGGTGGTGAGGGTCACCTCGCCGCCCATCCGGGACAGCAGGGCACGGAGCTGCTCGACGGGCTGGGCGCTGCTGCGCGGCCAGCCCCGCAGCGTCACCTCGCCGCCGGTGATCAGCGCGGCGGCGAAGAACGGCACCGCGCCGGAGAGGTCCGGCTCGATCTCCCAGCCCCGCCCGGTCAGCGGACCCGGCTCGACGACCCAGACGTCTGGGACGCTGTCGTCGACGGCAGCCCCGGCGGCCCGGAGCATCTGCACGGTCATCCGCAGGTGCGGCGCGGACGGGACCGGCGGGCCGACGTGCCGGACCACCACGCCCCGGTCGAAGCGGGGCGCGGCCAGCAGCAGGCCGGAGACGAGCTGGCTGGAGGCGGACGCGTCGATCACCACCTCGCCGCCGGTCACCCGGCCGGCGCCGAACACGGTCAGCGGCAGGCTGTCGGTGGTCGGGGTGTCGACGCGCACCCCGAGGGCGCGCAGCGCCCCGATCAGCGGGCCGAGCGGCCGGGTGCGGGCGGCCGGGTCGCCGTCGAAGGTGACCCGGCCGTCGGCGAGACCGGCGACGGGCGGCACGAACCGCATGATGGTGCCGGCCAGGCCGACGTCGACGTGCGCCGGGCCGGCCAGCGGGTGCGGCCGGACCAGCCACCGGTCGTCGTCCGCGATCGACATGTGCGCGCCGAGCGCCCGCAGCCCGCCGGCCATCAGCTCGGTGTCCCGGGCCCGCAGCGGCCCGGCCAGCGTGGAGGGGCCGCTGGCAAGCGCGCTGAGCACCAGCGCGCGGGCGGTCATCGACTTGGAGCCGGGCAGCCGCAGCGTGGCCACCACCGGGTCGGACGCGGTCGGAGCGGTCCACGGCCGTAGCGGCCGGGTCGCGGTCGGAATCCCCACGGGTCACATTCTGCCGCGTCCCGCCCCCGATGTGACGGGCCGGCGGGTCCGCTCCCGGTTGGCGGGACAGCCGAACGCGCCGAGGGGCGTTAGCGTGTGCCCCATGTGCGGGAGGTACGCGACGACCCGGAGCGCGGGTGACCTGAGCGGGCTGTTCGAGTCGTACGACGAGACCGACGACCGGGTCCGGTCGAGCCACAACGTGGCGCCCACCTCCGCCGTGCCGCTGGTCCGGCTCTCCGCCGAGGGGCACCGTGCCCTGTCCGCCGGCCGCTGGGGGTTCCTGCCGCCCTGGTCGCGTTCGCCGGGCGAGGGGGCCCGGATGATCAATGCGCGGGCCGAGACGGTGGCCACCAGCCGGGCGTACGCGCCCGCGTTCGCCCGCCGCCGCTGCCTGGTCCCCGCCGACGGCTGGTACGAGTGGGTCCGGCGGCCGGAGGGCGGCCGGCAGGCCTACTACATGACCCCGGCCGACGTCTCGGTGCTCGCCCTGGCGGGCATCTGGACGACCTGGGAGGGCCCGGCCGGGCCGGTGCTGACGTTCAGCGTGCTGACCACCGCCGCCGTCGGTGAACTTGCCGAGGTGCACGAGCGGATGCCGCTGCTGCTGCCCCGGGAGCGCTGGGCGTCCTGGCTGGGGCCCGTGGACGACCCGGCCACGCTGCTCACCCCGCCCCCCGCCGGGTGGCTGGCTGGCCTGGAGATCCGGCCGATCGGGCCGGCGGTCGGCAACGTGCGCAACGACGGGCCGGAGCTGACCGCCCGGGTGCCGGCACAGATCGCGCCGACCGGGGACATGACGCTTTTCTGACAGTCGACGAAGCGCATTGTCGCGTACTGATTCGCCAGGGTTGCGGTGAATCGTCGCCCGCTGTTTAGGCCTTCTTCACGCGAGGCCCTTGTCCCCGTGTCCCAAAGTGCGATACAACACAGCGCCGGTAGTGGACGACGATTCGCACGGTGCGAACGGCGTTCATCGATCATGCCGGTCCCACGGGGGAGGTGGGTGGATGACACGGGCGCGTATGCCCCGCCCGCATGAGGTGGCCGCCGCACGACGCGATCCGCGACTGCTGCGGGCGTTGCGTGAACGGCAACAGGACGAAGCCTGGCGAACCAGAGGGACCTGCCAGAGCGTGGACCCGGAGACATTCTTTCCGGCGCCCAACGAACCGGCCGACGCGGCGGTGGCCCTCTGTCGCAGTTGCGATGTGCAGGGGCCCTGCCTGGCCTGGGCGTTGGATGTCGGCGACTGCCACGGCGTCTGGGGCGGCACCACGCCGCGCGAGCGCCGGGCGATGCTGGTCGCCTGGCGCAGCGAGGTGGACCCGGACCCGGACGCGGTCGACGAGGCCGGCCCGCCGGTGCGGGACCGGCTGCTCACCCTGGTCCCGCTGAGCTGACCCCGCCGGCCGTCCTCCCGCCCGGGTGGGAGGACGGCCGCGCTCGGCGTACGGGGCCGGGGCGGGATCCGGGGCGGTCCCCGGGGCCGCCGCCCAGTGGACCCGCAGAATGGGCCCGTGCGGCATGACGAGGAGATCGGGACACCACGCGGGCCGGCCCGGGTCGACACCGACCTGCCGGCCGGTCCGCCGTTCGCCCTGCTGGTGCTCGGGCACGGGGCGGGCGGCGACGTCGACGCACCCGACCTGGTCGCGGTCCGGGACGCGGCGGTGGCCGCCGGGGTGGCGGTGGTCCGGGTGACCCAGCCGTACCGGGTGGCCGGCCGGCGTGCCCCGGCCCCCGCCGGGCACCTCGACGAGGCGTGGACGGCGGTCGTGGCCGAGGTGCGCCGGCGGCACCCCGCCGGGCCCGCGCTGGTGGTCGGCGGCCGGTCCAGCGGCGCCCGGGTGGCCTGCCGTACCGCCGTGGCCGTCGGCGCCGACGCGGTGCTTGCGCTGGCCTTCCCGCTGCACCCGCCGGGTCGGCCGGAGCGTTCCCGGGCGGCGGAGCTGGCCACCGGGCTGCCGACGCTGGTGGTCAACGGCGACCGCGATCCCTTCGGCGTGCCCGAGGCGGGCCCGCCGGTCCGGGTGGTGGTCCGCCCCGGCGAGCGGCACGACCTGCGCGACGATCCGGCCGGCACGGCTGGCGTGGTGGTCGACTGGCTGCGCGGGCGGGGCTGGGCGTCTCCCTGACCCCGCAGCCCCGGTCGCGGGCCGCGCCCCGGCCGCGGCGGGCGGGGCCGGGCGCGGCCCGTGACCGGGGTGCGGCCCGCGTCGTTGTCTCCGGTGGTGTCGGGTGTCGATCCGGGCGACCGACGCCGTCCCGCCCAGGCCCTTCCTGGTCCCAGCGCCGGCGTCTGCCGGGGCCGGGGCCAGGAATGGGGGCCGGTCGGCCGGAATGCCGGGCCCGGCGGTCCGCGTTACCTCCCATGGACGAAATTTCTGCTTCAGGGGGGGTGTGACCGGTGCCGACCGAGACACGGAGCCGGGAACGGGACGAACGGGAGGCCGGGCACCTCAGACGGCTGCTCGACGCACCGGAGTGGCCCGCCGCGGCGCGGCCGGACGGGCCTGCGGCGGTGAGGACCAGCACACCGGCCGGAACCGAATCTGCGCCGGGGTCCTGGCGCGTATCCTCGGCGGGAAAGCATCCGACGCGAGGGGATGTGCGGTTGACCACCGAGAAGACGGACGAACGCAGGGCCCGCTTCGAGCGGGACGCGATGCCCTTCGTCGATCAGCTCTACGCCGCCGGGCTGCGCATGACGCGCAATCCGGCGGACGCGGAGGACCTGGTCCAGGAGACCTACCTGAAGGCGTATGCGGCCTTCCACCAGTTCGAACAGGGCACCAACCTGAAGGCCTGGCTGTACCGGATCCTGACCAACACCTACATCAACTCCTACCGCAAGCGGCAGCGCCAGCCGATTCAGGCGCCCACTGAGGAGATCACCGACTGGCAGCTCGCCGCGGTCGAGTCGCACACCTCCAGCGGGCTCCGCTCGGCCGAGACCGAGGCGCTGGACAGACTGCCCGACAGCGACGTCAAGGAGGCCCTCCAGCAGTTGCCGGAGGAGTTCCGGATGGCCGTCTACCTCACCGATGTCGAGGGCTTCTCCTACAAGGAGGTGGCCGACATAATGGGCACCCCCATCGGCACGGTGATGTCGCGGCTGCACCGCGGCCGACGTAATCTGCGCAAGCTGCTCGAACGGTACGCCGGCGAGCGCGGCTTCTCCGCCGCGCAGCCGGCCAAGGGTTCGACCGCCGCCGCCGGCCGGGAGGTGTGACGTGAGCTGTGGGAAGCCGCACAGGACGGATTGCCGTGAGGTGCTCGCCGAGGTCTACCTCTACCTGGACCTGGAGTGCGCCGAGGAGCGTCGCCTGCTGATCAGGCATCACCTCGACGAGTGCGGGCCCTGCCTGCGCGAGTACGGCCTTGAGCAGGAGGTGAAGGCGCTGGTGGCCCGGTGCTGCGGCAACGAGACCGCGCCGGAGCAGCTGCGCGAACGGCTGCGGGTCCGCCTCACCGAGCTGGTCGTCTTCGAGACGAGCGAGTCGCGCGAGCTGGCCGACTGACCCGGCGGGGTACGCACGCAACGACACGACGGTGGCCCGGGTCGATCGACTCGGGCCACCGTCGTTCTCCGCCCCCCGCGCGGCGGGTCGGACCGGGCCGCTGGACGGTCGGCGGACAGGCCGCCGCGCCGGTCAGGAGTTGGGGCGCTTGCCGTGGTTAGCGTTGCTCTTCTTCCGGGCCTTCTTCTTCCGGGACTTCTTCGCCATGTCGACCTCCTCAGGTGCTGTGGTCACTTCCGCCCGCGCGAGAGCACGGCGGTGGTCGGATGCCGGCCCTCGGGCATCAGCGGGCCGACCCGCTGATGCTAGTGCGGGCGGCGTCCGCCGTGGTCCGCCGGGGCGGTGCTGGCGCCGCGCCCGTCCGGGCCACCCCCTGTTTCGTCGACTCGGCGTGCCGCGTGTCGCCCGCTCACGCCCGCTCCGGCCCCGGGACGGGCCGGTACATGATTGGATACCGATCGCAGAGACGCCGGTGGAGAGGGAGGGCCGACATGGCCGAGGAGATCCGCGCCGAGATGGTGGCCAACGTGTGGAAGATCGTCGTGTCGACCGGGGACGCCGTGTCCGAGGGAGACACGCTGGTGATCCTTGAGTCGATGAAGATGGAGATCCCGGTCGTCGCCGAGTCCGACGGTGTCATCGAGCGGCTCGCGGTCAACGAAGGCGACGTGGTGCAGGACGGCGACCTGATCGCGGTGATCGGTTGACCGGCCTGCTGGTCCGGCGGGCCGCCGCGGCCGACTTCGCGGCGGTGGCCCGGCTGACCGTGGCCGCGTACGAGGCCGACGGGCAACTCAAGGGGGAGAGCGGCTACGCCGTCGCGCTCGCCGACGTGGCGACCCGGGCGGCGAGCGGCGAGGTGCTGGTCGCCGTGGACGAGGCCACCGGCGGGCTGCTCGGGTCGGTCACGTTCGTGCTGTCCGGCACCCCGTACGCCGAGCTCTGCGGCCCCGGCGAGGCCGAGTTCCGGATGCTCGCGGTGGACCCGGCCGCGCAGGGCCGGGGCGCCGGCGCGGCGCTGGCGCGGGCCTGCCTGTCCCGCGCCGCCGAGCTGGGCTGCTCGGCGGTGGTGATCTGCCGTCGCGACGGGTTCGCCGAGGCCGGCCGGCGGCTCTACGAGCGGCTGGGCTTCGTCCGCACGCCGGAGCGGGACTGGTCCCCGCTGCCCGGGGTGGAGCTGCTCGGCCTGCGCCTGGAACTGCCCGTGGCGACCTCTGAGGGTTGATCCGCGACTGTCCGCCCGACGGGCTCGGGGCTGCGCGCTCAGCCCTCGCCGATCCTGGCGAGCAACTCGTCGGCCACCTCCAGGGCGAGCTTGCGCCGCTCGGCGTCGGTGACCTGCGGGCCGCGGATCGCGAACCAACTGCTGTGTACGGCGAACAGCGCCACCACGGCGCGTAGCTGGGCGCCCGGTGAGTCGTCGCCCCGGGCCAACGCCTGGGCCAGCCGCATCATCCGGTCGCGCATCCGCTGCCCTGCGGTGAGGCTCTTCAGCACGGTCTGGTTCTGCTCGAAGAAGCGCATCACCGAGTACTCCTCGGTGGCGAACATCGTGTCGGCGTACCGGGCGATCAGCTCCTGCCGGGTCGCCAGCGTGGCCGGCTGCCCCTCGGCCCAGGCGATCAGCGCGTCCATCCGGTCCAGCCGGTCGTGGACGAAGCTGCTGACGATCTCGTCCTTGCTCTTGAAGTGGTAGTAGAGGGCGGCTTTGGTCACGTTGAGTCGTTCGGCGATCTCGCGCAGCGACGTCTTCTCGTACCCGTGCTCGGTGAAGAGTTCCAGGGCCACGGTCTTGATGCGCTCCCGCGTGCCGCCTGTGCTCTCTTTCACCGGTTTACCACCCAACTCGCTTGACGTCATATCGCCGCCCAACCTACCGGGCGGCTAGTAAGCTGACCGGCCGGCAAGTAAGTCGGTCACACTCGGGGAGCCTACTGATGATTCAGGCGCACCAGCAGACTGCGGAGCGACAACCCAACATCCGGGTGGTGCTCTTCGGCCTGATGATCGCGATGATGCTCGCGATGCTCGACAACATGATCGTCAGCACCGCGCTGCCGCGGATCGTTGGCGAGTTCGGCGGGGTGGACCACTTCACCTGGGTGGTCACCGCGTACGTGCTGGGCACCACGGTCTCCACCCCGATCTGGGGCAAGCTCGGCGACATCTACGGCCGCAAGATCGTCTTCCTGACCTCGGTGGTCGTCTTCCTGGTCGGCTCGGCGCTGTGCGGCATGGCCGGCTCCGGGCTGTTCGGCGGGGCGGACAGCGGCATGATCGAGCTGATCGCCTTCCGGGCGGTCCAGGGCCTCGGCGCGGGCGGGCTGATGGTCGGCGTGATGGCGATCATCGGCGACCTGGTCCCGCCCCGGGAGCGGGGCCGCTACCAGGGCATGATCGCCGGCATCATGGCCATCGCCATGGTCGCCGGCCCGCTGGTCGGCGGGTTCATCACGGACAACCTCTCCTGGCGCTGGGCGTTCTACGTCAACCTGCCGCTCGGCGGAGTCGCGCTGGTGCTGCTCGCCGCCACCATGCACCTGCCGAAGTACCGCACCGAGCACCGGATCGACTGGCTCGGCGCGGGGCTGCTCTCGGTCGGCATCACCGCGATCGTGCTGATCACCACCTGGGGCGGCAACTCCTACGACTGGGTCTCCCCGCAGATCCTCGGCCTGGCGGCGCTGGCCCTGGTCACCCTCGTCGTGTTCGGCCTCGTCGAGCGCCGCGCCCCCGAGCCGATCCTGCCCCTGAAGCTCTTCGCCAACCGCAACTTCGCGCTGATCTCGGCGATCGGTTTCCTGCTCGGCTTCGCCATGTTCGGCGCGATGAACTTCCTGCCGCTGTACCAGCAGACCGTCCAGGGCGCCTCGGCCACCAACAGCGGCCTGCTGCTGCTGCCACTGATGTTCGGCATGCTGGTGGTCTCGCTGGGGGTCGGCCGGGCGATCACGAAGACCGGCCGGTACCGGATGTTCCCGATCGTGGGCGGCGTGGTGATGACCGCAGGCCTGCTGCTGCTGACCCGCCTGGACGTCGGCACCGGCAAGGTGGAGTCCTCGCTCTACATGATCGTCCTCGGCGTCGGCATGGGCTTCCTCATGCAGACCTCGATGCTGATCGCGCAGAACAGCGTCGAGCAGAAGGACCTCGGCGCGGCCAGCGGCGCGGCCACCTTCTTCCGCTCTATCGGCGGCTCGTTCGGCATCTCGCTGTTCGGCGCCATCTTCGCCAACCGGCTCGCCGACTCGCCCGCCGGGTCCGCGTTCAGCGGCGGGGGTGGCGAGGGTGGCCAGCTCGACCTGGACAAGCTCAAGGAGCTGCCGGCGCAGTCCCGGGAGCTGGTGCTCGGTGGCCTCTCCGGCGCCATCTCGCACGTCTTCTGGTGGGCGGTGCTGTTCACCGTCCTGGTGCCGGTGCTCGCCTGGTTCATCCGGGAGGTCCCGCTGCGCTCGACCAACGACACCCCGCCCGCCGGGGCCGCCGGGGAGGAACAGGCCGAGGTCGCCCTCGGCCGGGCCCCCGCGGCCTGACCACCGTCCGCCCGGCCCGGCCGCGCCCACCCTCCGGGGTACGGCGCGGCCGCGCCGCCGGCGGCCAGTCGTGGCCGGGCGGGCGAGCCGGGTCGGTCAGGGGCGCCGTCGGGACCGGGTGAGCCGGGCCCAGAGCCGGCGCAGCGGTCCCGGCCGGCGCGGTCCCGGCCGGGAGATCAGCTCGCCGGCCAGCGTGGCCGTGCCCGCGTCGAGGGCCGGGGTGGCCAGCGCCAGGTACGCCAGTGACACCGCGATCGGCACCGGCCGTTCCCGGGCCACCGCCGCCGCGTCGGCGAGCCGCTCGGCCACCACCCGGGCCACGTCGGCCCGGACGAGTGGGTCCACCCAGGCGGCGGTGACCAGGGCGAACAGGGCCGCCTCGGTGATCCAGTCCTCCACGCCCCAGACCAGGTCGACCAGCACCCGACGGCGGGTGGACTCCGGCCACGGCTCGTCGGTGCGGTGGTGCAGCAGGCCCAGGCACGCCCAGACCTGCACGCAGCGCACCCACAGCGACGGGTCCTGGCCGGCCAGCACCCGGCCCATCCCGGTGGCGGGCACCGCGGGCGGGTGCACCAGCAGCCCGAGCAGGTCGGTCAGGCTCAGGGTGGCCAGGCCGACCGCCGTGTCGTACGCCGCCGGGGGGTGCGGCCAGGCCGGGTGGGCGAGCTGCCGGATCCGGTCCGCGGCCTCGGCCGAGGGCGCCGGCACCGTCGGGGCGGGGACCGTGCCGTCCCAGCGCCACAGCGGCCGGTCGCTGGCCCACCGGGGCTCGCGCGGGTCCGGGTCGCCGACCGCGGCCACCTCGACCCGCAGCCCGGGCGCGGCCGTCGCCACGGTACGCATGGCGCTCGGCGGCTCCAGCGTCTCCAGCCGTACGGTCGCGCCGCGCCCGCGATTCTCCTCGGTGAGGGCGTGGCGCAGTACGGCCACCGCCGCCCCGGCGGCCGGGGTGATCTGCCCGAGCCAGGGCCGGCTGCGGCAGCCCTCGGCGAGGTCGCCGTGCTCGTGCGAGTCGTCGGGGTGGTCGCGGACGAAGTCGGCGAGCGCCACCAGGTGCGCCACGTCGCCGTCGCGCTGGAAGCGCAGCCGGTGCGCGGTGTGCACGGCGCAGTCGAAGGTGGGGTCCCGGGCCAGGGCCCGGTCGATCCAGTCCAGGGCCTCGTCGAGCCGGCCGTTGTCGGCCAGCGTGCCGGCGAGGTCGGCGTACACGGCGAGATCTGTCGGGTCGTGCTCGACGGCCCGGCCGAGCGCCGCGAGGGCGTCCCGGGTCCGGCCGGCGCTGCGGTAGGCGTACCCGAGCCAGACCTCGCCGAGCTTCGACGGCTGGACGCGTACCCCCCGGCTGGCCCAGTCGATCGCCAGCGTGACCTCGCCGAGGCGCCGGGCCAGCGCGGACGCCGCGCCGAGCAGCAGGCCGTGGTCGGGGTGGACGGCGATCGCGTTGCGGGCCAGCACGAGGTACGGCGACAGCGGCCCCCGGTCGGCGCGCGGCACCGGGTCGCCCACGGTGGCGCAGACCTGCATCAGGACCCGGGCGACGCGCTCGGGGTCGAGCCGTTCGGGCAGCTCGGGGGAGATCACCCAGGGCACCCCGGCCCAGTCGGCGCGGGGGTCGTGCCCGGTGGCGGCGGCCAGCAGCTCCAGCCCGTCGTCGGGCCGCCCGGTCGCGGCGAGCAGGTGCGCGCGGGCCACCACGACGCCGACGAAGGCGCGCTGGTGCAGCGGGAACAGGTCGACGCCCCCGCCGCTGGCGGCGGCGAGCCGGGCCAGCGTCTCGTGCACCTCGGGCAGGGTGGGCGCCCGGGTCAGCGCGCCGGCGACGTGCCCGGCGGCGTGCGACAGGTCGCCCTCGTCCAGCGCGAGCCGGGCCAGGGCCAGCTCCTCCTCCGCCGACAGCGGGGGATCGCCCCTTCCCTCGGACACGTGGGCCTCCCGCTCGTAGGTGCCTCGCCCGCCGGCGGGTTCGTCCGCGCGCAGGGCGCTCGCCGGAGGTGGGCGGGCCCCGCTCGTCGGTGCGACGCCGGGCTGGGCAAGCGTAGGTGATGTTGCGGCGACATGGTGATCCACTGCGCAATGCTGCTCGTTGGATTGCTCATGCCAGAAGAAACCTGCAAGACTGAGCAGGAAACGCGCGGCTATCGCGCAGGGATGGGGTATTCGTGACACGTGCAGGGGCCGGGATGGCCACCGACATCAGCGAGCAGCCGGCCGGCTACGAGCGGCTGCTCTCCGCCGAGCACGCCGGGGCGATCGCCCGGGTGGCCGCCGCCGTCGCCCAGCGCCGCCCCCGGCACGTGGTCTTCACCGCCCGGGGCACCTCCGACCACGCCGCCCTCTACGCGGCGTACCTGACCGAGATCCGGCTCGGCCTGCCCGCCGGGCTCGCCTCGCCCAGCGCGGTTACCCTCTTCGGCGCCCGGCCCGACCTGTCCGACGCGCTCGTCGTCGGGGTCAGCCAGAGCGGCGGCTCACCCGACCTGGCCGAGGTGCTGCGCAGCGCCCGCGCCTCCGGCGCGCTGACCCTCGCCGTCACCAACAACCCGGACTCCCCGCTGGCCGAGGTGGCCGAGCTGAGCGTCGACATCGCCGCCGGGCACGAGCGGGCGGTGGCCGCCACCAAGACGTACACCGCCGAGCTGCTCGCCCTGCTGATGCTCGTGGAGGGCATCCGGGCCGGCGACGGCGCGCTGCCCGCCGAGGAGCGGTCGGCGCTGGCCGCCCTGCCCGAGCTGGCCACCCGCACCCTGGCCGACACCACCCCGGCCCAGCTCGCCCCGCGCTACCGGTTCGCCGCCCAGCTCGTCACCACCGGCCGGGGATACGCGTACCCGACCGCCCGGGAGGCGGCGCTGAAGCTGATGGAGACGTCGTACCTGCCGGCGCTAGCCTTCTCCGGCGCGGACCTGCTGCACGGCCCGCTCGCCATGACCGACCCGGACGTCCCGGTGCTGGCCGTGGTCGGCTCCGGCCCCGGCGGCCGGTCGATGGGGGAGGTGCTGCCCCGGCTCGGTGAGCGCCGCGCCGACGTGGTGGTGGTCGGCTCCGCCGACGTGGAGGGGGCCACCCGGATGGCCGTCCCCGAGGTCGACGAGCGGTACGCCCCGCTGCTGGACATCCTGCCGTTGCAGCGGCTCGCGCTGGAGCTGGCGCTGGCCCGGGGCGAGGACCCGGACGCCCCGCGGGGCCTCAAGAAGGTCACCGCGACGATGTGAGATCCAGCGTGGCAGGCTGGTCAGCGTGTCCACGCTGCGCGACCTCGCCGAGGAGCACACCCAGCTCCGCCCCGCCGACATCGACCACCTGCACCGGATTGCCGGAGACTGGCAACTGCTGTCCGACCTGTCCTTCGCCGACCTGCTGCTCTGGGTGCCGGTGGACGCCGAGGGCAGCTTCCTCTGCGTGGCCCAGGTCCGCCCGACGACCGCCCCCACCGCGTACCAGGACGACCAGGTGGGGCGGATCGTCGGCGGGCCGGAGGTGTCCCACCTGGACGTCGCGTACGGGCAGGGCCGGATCTGGCGGGAGGGCGACCCGGTCTGGTACGGCGACGTGCCGGCCCGGCACGAGGCGATCCCGGTCCGGCTGCGCACCGCCGACGGGGAAGCCGGCGAGGTGATCGCGGTGGTCGGCCGGGACACCAACCTCTCCACCGCCCGCACGCCCAGCCAGCTCGAACTGAACTACCTCACCACCGCCGACGACCTGGCCCAGATGATCGCCGACGGCACGTTCCCGCCGCCCCGGCATCCCGGGGAGACCACCTCCGCGCCCCGGGTCGGCGACGGCCTGGTCCGGCTGGACGCGGGCGGCAAGGTCACCTACGCCAGCCCGAACGCCCAGTCCGCGTACCGGCGCCTCGGCTACGCCTCGCACCTGGGGGGAGAGGACCTGGCCAAGCTGCACCGCCGGCTGGCCGGCGACCCGCTGGAGGGCACCGACGCCGGCAACGCCATCCTGGCCGCGCTGCGCGGCGAGGCGCCGCCCCGGCGGGAGATCGACGCCCGGGGCGCGACCATGCTCACCCGGGCGCTGCCGCTGATGCCCGCCGGGGTGCCGATCGGCGCGCTGGTCCTGGTCCGCGACATCACCGAGGTACGCCGCCGCGACCGCGCCCTGATCACCAAGGACGCCACCATCCGGGAGATCCACCACCGGGTGAAGAACAACCTGCAGACCGTCGCCGCGCTGCTGCGACTCCAGGCCCGCCGGGTCTCCATGCCGGAGGCCCGGATCGCCCTGGAGGAATCGGTGCGCCGGGTCGCCTCCATCGCCCTGGTGCACGAGACGCTCTCCATGTCCAGCGACGAGGCGGTCGAGTTCGACGGCATCGTCGACCGGGTGGCCAGCGCTGCGACCGAGGTCGCGGCGACCGAGCAGACCGTCGGGATGCGCCGCCGGGGCAGCTTCGGGGTGTTGCCCGCCGAGATCGCCACCTCGCTGGTCATGGTCCTCAACGAGCTGCTGCTCAACGCGGTCGAGCACGGCTTCCCGCCGGCTGCGGAGGCCCCTGCGCCCGGTCCCGTCCCGCTGGCCGGGACCCCGCCGGCGGCCGGGACCCCTTCGACGGCTGCGGCGCCGGCGGTCGGGTCCCCGACGGCGGGCGGGACCGCGCGGCCTGAGGCGGACCGCGTCCTGCCGGTCGTCACGGAGCCCGGCCCGGTGGCCGCGCCGCTGGTGGTCGTCTCGGCGCACCGGTTCCGCAAGCAACTGCACGTCACCGTCGCCGACAACGGGCGCGGCCTGCCGGCCGAGTTCGACGCCGAGCGCGGCGGCCGGCTCGGCCTCCAGATCGTCCGGGCGCTGGTGACCGGGGAGCTGCGCGGCACCATCGAGCTGCGCAACGGCACTGAGGGCGGCACCGAGGCGGTCCTGGTGGTCCCCCTGGTCCGCTCCTGACGGGCCGGCTCGCCGGCCCCGGGCCACCGCGACCGGCCTCGGGCGGTCACGCCCTCACCCTTGCCGCTGCCGGGGTGGGCTCGCCGGCCCCGGGGCCGGCGCGACGGGCCTCGGGCCGCCCGGGAGGCCCACGACGCGGGTGACCGGGTCTTCTCCGGGTCACCGGGTGAGCAGCGCCACGGTCAGGCCCGGGCGCGGGTGGACCCGCTCGACGGTGAAGCCGTCGCGCAGCGCGTCCCCGGTCGCGCCGGGCACCGCGTCGACCGGGTCGGCCCGCCGGCCGGCGACCACCAGCCAGACCCGGTCGACCCCGGCCAGGCACTCGGCCGGGCGCGGGCACTCGTCGGCCCAGTAGTCCCCGCGCGCGTCCCGGTCCCGGACGACCAGGGCGTCCCGGGGCTGCCGGTCGCCGAGGTGGTAACGGACGCCAAGGTCGAGGAAGAGCCAGCTGTCCCGGGGGGAGAAGACGATCACGTCCCCGGGCCGGCGTCCCTCGTCGACGACCCGGGCCGCGCCCCGGTAGTCGACCAGCGCGTCGCGCGGCCACTCGTGGCTGCGCCGCAGCGCGGCCTGGTCGGGCAGGCCGAGCAGGCCGGCGAGGAGCACCACGCCCAGCGCCGCCGGCAGCGACACCCCGCCCCCGTCCGGTGCCCGCCCCGCCGGGCCCGATCTCGCCGCCGGGTCCGTTGCGCCCAGCGTCGCGCCGGCCAGGACGCAGGCGAACGGGACGGTGAAGAACAGGTAGCGCGGCACCCAGAGCGGCCCGGCCAGCCCGGCCAGGAACACCAGCAGCACCGGTAGCACCACGCACCCGGCCGGGAGCAGGGCACGCCGCCCCAATCGGGCGGCCCCGAGCGCGGCGAGCCCCAGCAGCAGCCCGCCCACCGCACCGCTCTGGGTCACCGCGCCCGGCAGGGCGGCCAGGTCGGCCAGCCGGGCGCGGTCGACCCAGTCGAGCTGCCGGCCACGCTGGCCGACGGCCAGCAGCACCAGAGGAGTCAGCGCGGCCAGGGCGGCCAGCACCGCGACCAGCCAGCCCCACGGCGGCCGGGGTCGACGGGTGTGCGCGGGGGCTGACCGTGGCGCCCCGGCCGGGTGCGGGGCGGCGGCCCGCTGGGCGTACGGCGCGGTCGCGGCGTGGGCGGCGAGCAGGGTGAGGGCGACCAGGTGGGCCAGGCCGAGCCCGGCGACGGCGGCGGCGTACCCGGCCCAGCGGCGCCACCCCGGCCGGTCCAGTGCCCGGGCCAGCAGCAGCGTCGCCAGCACGGCGAGGAGGGCGACGAACGCGTACGGGCGGGCCTCCTGGGCGTACCGGGACGTGCCGGGCAGGACCGCGAACAGCAGCCCGCCCAGCAGCCCCGCCCGCCGGCCGAACAGCCGGCATCCGAGGGCGGCGGTCAGCCCGGCAGTCCCGGCCGAGGCCAGCACCGACGGCAGCCGCAGCGCCGTGGGGGAGTCGCCGAACGCCGCCACCCAGCCGTGCATGAGCAGGTAGTACGGCCAGCTCGCCGCGTCGATGACGCCGGCCATCCGGGCCAGGGCGCCCAGCGGGCGGGTGGCCGCGCTCCAGGTGGCCAACTCGTCCCGCCACGGCTGGGCGGAGCCCACCCCCGCGCCGGTCACCGCCAGGGTCACCAGTGCCGGCCACCCCCAGACCGCACCGAACCACCCCGGCGAATGCCGCCTTCCGGGCAATTCGTCCACGCCGTCGAGCCTTCCACACGTCGGCCGCCCCGGGGACGCGTCAGGGCCGCTCCCCGGGGCGGGGACGAATTCCCTGATCGAGGGCGATCTTGGCGCCAGCTCCCATCGGCGGTCCGTGATGTGGGATCACCCACGCTGTCGTTGGTAGGGCCCCTTGGGGTGTGGGAGCATGGCCGCATGCTTGCCGCCGTCGTCCGTCGCTTCGTGGCCCGTCGCCACGTCGACTACGGCCGCATGCGCAGCGCCATCTGTCCGGCCTACTGACGACGCCCGACCCACTCGTCTCGGGCGCGCGTTCCCGCGCCGGCCGTCCGACATCGCTGTCCATGGCCCCGTCCCGCGGGCCGGCCGCGCGCCCGCGCCCTGAGGCACAGCAGACAACGGAGGACGCCGCGATGGCGGTCAGCAGCACCCCCGCCCGGCCCGACGCTCCCACGACACCCGCCGCCCGGGCCCCCCGCCGTCCGCGCGGGGAGGGCCAGTGGGCGCTCGGCCACCGCGAGCCGCTCAACGCCAACGAGCGGATCAAGAAGGACGACGACCCGCTGAACGTCCGGGCCCGGATCGAGAACATCTACGCCCACCAGGGCTTCGCCTCGATCGACCCCCTGGACCTGCGCGGCCGGTTCCGCTGGTGGGGGCTCTACACCCAGCGCAAGGCGGGCATCGACGGCGGGCGCACCGCCGTGCTGGAGCCGCACGAGCTGGAGGACGAGCTCTTCATGCTCCGGGTCCGGGTCGACGGCGGGCAGCTCAACCTGGCCCAGCTTCGGGTCATCGCCGACATCTCCCGGGAGTTCGCCCGGGACACCGCCGACATCACCGACCGGCAGAACATCCAGTTCCACTGGATCCGGGTCGAGGACATGCCGGAGATCTGGCGCCGGCTGGAGGCGGTCGGCCTGCAGACCACCGAGGCGTGTGGCGACTGCCCGCGCATCGTGCTCGGCAGCCCGGTCGCCGGGGTGGCCGAGGACGAGCTGCTCGATCCGACCCCGGCGATCGACGAGATCGTCCGGCGGTACGTCGGCGACAAGCAGTACTCCAACCTGCCGCGCAAGTTCAAGACGTCGATCTCCTGGCTGGTGGACACCCCGTACGAGACGAACGACATCGCGTTGCTCGGCGTCGACCACCCCGAGCATGGCCCCGGCTTCGACGTCTGGGTCGGTGGCGGCCTGTCCACCAACCCGATGCTGGCCAAGCGGCTCGGGGTCTGGGTTCCGCTGGCCGAGATCCCGGACGTCTGGGCCGGCGTGGTGGGCATCTTCCGCGACTACGGCTACCGCCGGCTGCGCAACCGGGCCCGGTTGAAGTTCCTGGTCGCCGACTGGGGCGTGGAGCGCTTCCGCGAGGTGCTGGAGAAGGAGTACCTGGGCCGCACGCTGCTCGACGGTCCCGCCCCCGAGCTGCCCGAGCGGCCGGTCGACCACATCGGGGTGCACCCGCAGCGCGACGGCCGAAACTACGTCGGGGCCGCCCCGGTGGTCGGCCGGGTCTCCGGCCCCCAGCTCGCCCGGTTGGCCGACGTGGTCGAGGCGCACGGCAGCGACCGGGTGCGGCTCACTCCGTACCAGAAACTGCTGGTGCTGGACGTGGCGGCGGAGCGGACCGAATCGCTGGTGGCGCAGCTGGGCGGGATCGGCCTGGCGGCCCGGCCGTCGGCCTGGCGGCGCGGCACCATGGCGTGCACCGGGATCGAGTACTGCAAGCTCGCCATCGTCGAGACCAAGGCGCGGGGCGAGGAGCTGGTGGCCCGGCTGGAGGAGCGGCTGCGCGACTTCGACGCGGACATCTCCATCCACATCAACGGCTGCCCGAACGCCTGCGCCCGCACCCAGGTCGCCGACATCGGCCTCAAGGGCCAGCTCGTGGTCGGCCCGGACGGCCGCCAGGTGGAGGGCTTCCAGGTGCACCTGGGCGGCGGCCTGGGCATGGCGCAGGGGCAGACCGCCGGCTTCGGCCGCAAGCTGCGCGGCCTGAAGACCACCGCCGACGAGCTTCCCGAGTACGTGGAGCGACTGGCCCGCCGCTACCTGGCCGGCCGGACCCCGGGCGAGACGTTCGCCAACTGGGTGATCAGGGCCGACGAGGAGGAACTGCGATGAGCGAGCACAGCGAGCGAACCGGCAGGCCCAGCGCGATCGAGCCTCGGCGCGATGCCGAGCGGAGCGAGGTGTCGCGATGAGCGAGACCCGATCGGCACCCCTGTACTGCCCGTACTGCGGCGAGGAGGACCTGCGGCCGAGCGAGGCGGGCCACGGCGCGTGGGAGTGCCACGCCTGCGCCCGGGTCTTCACGGTGAGGTTCACGGGGCTGCTCAGCCGGGCGGTGAACCGGTGAGCGTCGTGTCGGCGGCGGGCCTCGGGCTGGTCGGGCTCGGCGGCGCGGAGCCCGCCGACCCGGCCCGGGGAGGCCCGGAGGAGCTGCGCGCCCTGGCCGAGCGGGCCGGGCGGGAGCTGGAGGGTGCGCCGGCGCTGGAGATCGCCCGCTGGGCGGCCGAGACCTTCGGCGACCGGTTCTGTGTGACCAGCTCGATGGCCGACGCCGTCCTGGCCCACCTGGTCTCCCGGGTCGCCCCCGGGGTGGACGTGATCTTCCTCGACACCGGCCTGCACTTCCCGGAGACGCTGCGGGTCCGCGACGAGGTGGCCCGACGGCTGCCCGTCAACGTCCGCTCGATCCGCCCGCGGCTCACCGTGGGCCAGCAGGACGGCGAGTACGGCCCCCGGCTGTTCAACCGCTCCCCGGACGACTGCTGCGGGTTGCGCAAGGTCGAACCGCTGGAACGCGCGCTGACCGGGTACGACGCCTGGGCCGCCGGGCTGCGTCGCGACGAGTCGCCGACCCGGGCCAACACGCCCGTGGTGACCTTCGACGCCCGGCGCGGCAAGGTGAAGGTCAACCCGATCGCCGCCTGGCGGCAGGCCGACGTGGACGCCTACGTCGCCCGCCACGACATCCCGGTCAACGAACTGTTCAAGCGTGGCTACGGCTCGGTCGGCTGCTGGCCGTGCACCCGTCGGACCACGGCGGGGGAGGACCCCCGGGCCGGCCGGTGGGCGATGTTCGAGAAGACCGAGTGCGGCCTGCATCTCTGACCGTCTCCGGGGTCGTGGGGGCGTCGCCCGCGGCCCCGGACCCGGTGGTCCTGGTCGCGCACGGCAGCCGGGATCCCCGGGCGGCCGAGGCGACCCGGGCACTGGCCCGGGCGGTCGCCGCCGCCCGCCCCGGCGTGACCGTGTCGACGAGTTGGCTGGACCACACCGAGCCAGGGCCGGCTGCCGTGCTGCGGTCGCTGGCGGTGGCCGGTCATCCCCGGGCGGTGCTGGTGCCGCTGCTGCTCACCGCCGCGTACCACCGGCGGGTCGACGTCCCGGCGGCGGTCGCGGCGGCCCGGGACTGGGGCCCGCCGATCGACGTATGCGTCTCCGACGTGCTCGGCCCTGCCGACGGCGTGGTCGACGCCGCGCTGCTGGCCGGGCTGCGGCGCCGGCTGGACGAGGCTGAGCCGGGGCGCTTCGACGCGCTGGTGCTGGCGGCGGCGGGCACCCGGGATCCCCGGGCGCGCGGGTCGGTGGGGCGGGTCGCGGCGGCGCTCGGCGCCGAACTCGGGGTGCCCTGCCGGGTGTCGTACGTCTCGGCAGCCCCGCCGCTCACGGGCGCGGCGGTGGCCCGGCTGCGCGCGGCGGGCGCCCGCCGGGTGGCCGTGTCGGCGTACTTCCTGGCCGCCGGCCTCTTCCACGACGCCGTGGTGGCGGGGGCCCGGTCGGCCGGTGCCGTGACGGTGTCCGGGCCGCTCGCCGACGCCCCGGAGCTGGCCGCGCTGGTGCTGCGCCGGGTGGACGCCGCGGTGAGCGGCCGGCCTCGACGCCCGCAGCCGCGCACGGCGCACCGCCGTGGCGGCCTGCTGGTTCCCGGCCCTCGCTGACGCCGCCTGCCGGGGCCCGGGGCCCGCAACGGGGCCGTCCGTCGGATCTCGGGCCTCGCCGACGCCGCCCGGACGGCAGAACGCCCCGGCAGAGGGTTGCCCTGCCGGGGCGTGGAGCCTTTAGTTCGGTGCGGTCAGGCGGAGTGAGCGCGCAGCACCCGGAGGCCACCGCGACGCTTGACGGCGCGCCGCTCCTCCTCGCTCATCCCGCCCCAGACGCCAGCGTCCTGACCGGACTCGAGTGCCCACTGGAGGCACTGGTCGGTCACGGAGCAGCGCTGGCAGACGGCCTTGGCCTGCTCGACCTGCAGGAGAGCCGGACCGGACGTCCCGATCGGGAAGAACAGCTCCGGGTCCTCGTCACGGCAGACAGCATGGTGACGCCAGTCCATGGCGGCAACACTCCTCATTCTGGATGGGTGGCAGATTTGCTTTTGGTGCTTTTCTTATATTCGTCCGCACGTCGAATGGTGACGGTTCGCGTCCATCAATTCGGCGCTGCGTGAGCAGGCTCTTGCGGCCCCTGGGACCTGCTGGAACAGCTCAACACGGCGAGCATATCCAGGCAATGTCCCGGTAACTCAAGTTCGCTTGTGAATACTTTCACGAACTTACGCGATGTCAAGGGTGACGCTCGGAAAAACTCCGAGCGGTGAGCAAGCTCACGACCCTTTTGTCCGGGTTCTAGAGTGATCCAGCTACCCGCCGTGCCACAGTCGAGGATCAATATAGTACAGTACGCGTGACATTGCTGACATTTCCGGCACCTCGCCCTCGGTGTGCGGCCACCGTGTCGGCACGGTGTGGGGGACCGCTTGACCAAGGGCTGTACCCGAGACCTAACAGATTACTCTCAGTGCGGCCGGAACGGATGCAAATCTAACTTTCTCTCGCTCGCCGAGGTAGTCCCCGTCCAGCTGGAAGGCCTGCGGGCGGCTCGTGAACAGGGTGAATTCGTTCACGTCGTGCAGCCGCAGCACCTGGCGGCCCCGGGGATCAGGGGCCCGGGAGAGCGCTTGGGTCACTGTGCGTGCGGTGCTCGCCACGTGGAGCTGACGCATCGCCAGCACGTCCAGCCCGAGATCGAAGGACGCCTCCGGGTTCGGGTTGATCTCCCGCTCGCCCAGGTACGTCCACGGCGCGGTGTTCTGGATGATGACGGTGGCCAGCTCGCCCTCGGCCGCCGCCCCGGGCCGCTCCAGGGTGATCGCTGGATGGCGCCGGTCCGAGCGGAGGAAGTACTGGTTCACCGTCGACCGAAGGTAGAGGGCCGGGGTGGAGACCCGGCCCCGCCGGCGGGCCTGCTCCACCCGGTGGATGACCGCCGCGTCGATGCCGAAGCCGGCGCAGAAGGTGAAGTAGCGGTCGTCGGCCCGCCCCAGCCCGACCGTCCGGGACCGGCCCAGCCGCAACCCCTCCAGGATCATGCTGGTGCCCTCGGGCCACTCCCGGGGCAGGCCCAGCGCCCGGGCGAACACGTTCGTCGAGCCGCCCGGGACGGTGGCCAGCGCCGGCAGGCGCTCGGCGAGCGTCCTCCCGGTGCGGATGGTCGGCGGGTCGGCCGTCATCAGGCCGTTCACCACCTCGTTGACCGTGCCGTCACCGCCGAGCGTGACCACCAGGTCGACGCCCTCCTCGGCGGCCTCCCGGGCCAGATCCGTGGCATGGCCCCGCCGGCGGGTGTACCGCACCGACAGGTCGACTTCGCTGCGCAGCGCCCGGACCAGGACGTCCCGGCTGCGCTCGCTGGTGGTGGTGGCCTTCGGATTGACGACCAGGACGGCCCGCATGGGCGGCACTGTACCGCGATCCACCACGGGTATCGTGTCGCGCGTGACCATCGACTCGGACCGGAATCCGACCCCGCTGCAATGGGCGGTCCGGCTGCTCCGGGCGGAGGCGGTCGCGCTGGCTCTGGTGGCCGCCTGGCTGGTCTGGGCCGACTTCACCGCCGAGACCACCGACCTGCCGTCGGCGTTGCTGGTGACCGCGTTCGCCCTCGGCGGCACTGCGGCGCTGTGGGTGCTCGCCGGCGCCTTGAACCGGCGCCGGGCCGGGGCCCGTGCCCCGGCGATCGTCCTGGAGCTCATGCTGCTGCCGGTCGGCTGGTACATGATCCAGGGCGGCCTGGGGTGGCTGGGCCTGCCGCTGATGGCGCTCGGCCTCGGGGTGTCCGCCCTGTTGGTCAGCCCGCCGACCACCCGGGCCCTCGGCTACTAGCCGGCCCGCGGCAGGTCGCGGGGGTCAGTAGCGGGACGCGCGCCGGGTGAGCAGGGAGATGGTGGCCCGGCCGTTCGCCGCGTTCGCCGACGCGGTCGTGGTCAGCGCGGTCAGCACCTTCCAGGCGAAGGACGACTCCGAGGGCAGCGTCGCGCCGCGCACCGTCGGCACGGTCACCTCGACGGTGAGCGCGTCGTCGGTCACCGCGAACCGGCACTCCAGCTCGGCGTCCCTGGTGGCGATCGCGAGCAGCATGGCGCACGCCTCGTCCACGGCGATCCGCAGGTCCTCGATCTCGTCGAGGGCGAACTGGAGACGGGCGGCGAGGCCGGCCGTGGCGGTACGGAGCACGCCGAGGTAGCCGCCGTCGGCGGGCACGGTGAGGTGCACCACGTCGTCGTCGGTCGCTGGCTGGCCGGTCAGTTGAGTCACGCCTCATCCCCCCGGCGGGGACTCTACCCCGTCAGGCCGATGGGTGCTGGGGCGCGCCGCCGGTTGTGGCCGGGGCCCCGCCGTCCGCCTGCGCCGCCAGCGCGTGCAGGGCGGGCCCGGCCAGCCGGTACGGCACCCACTGCGCCAGCGGCGCGGCGCCGACCGCGGCGTAGAACCGGGCGGCCGGATTCCAGTCGATCATCGACCAGTCGAGCCGGCGGTAGCCCCGCTCCACGCAGATCGCGGCCAGGGTGGCCAGCAGCAGCCGGCCCGCGCCGCTGCCCCGGGCCTCCGGGCGGACGTACAGGTCCTCCAGGTAGATGCCGTGCGTGCCGGCCCAGGTGGAGAAGTTGAGGAACCAGAGCGCGAAGCCGAGCGGCCGGTCGGCGTCGTCCACCGCCACGTGACCGAACAGCGCCGGTGCCGGGCCGAAGAGGGCCGCGGCGAGCTGCTCGGCGCTCAGGTGGCACTGGTCGGGCGCCCGCTCGTACTCGGCCAGCTCGTGCACCATCGCGACGACGGCCGGCACGTCCTCGGGACGTGCCGGCCGTACGGTCAGGGTGAGGCCGGCGGTCACGCCTGCTTGGTCTCCCAGAAGATCTTCGAGATCTCGTCGATCTTCGTCAGCAGCTCGTCGGCCTTGGCCGGGTCCACGCTGCCCTTGGCGCCGCCTGCGCCGGCCAGCTTGGTTGCCTCGTTGAACAGGGTGTGCAGGTTCGGGTACTTCTCGAAGTGGGCCGGCTTGAAGTAGTCCGTCCACAGCACCCACAGGTGGTGCTTGACCAGCTCGGCGCGCTGCTCCTTGATGATCAGCGCCCGGGTGCGGAACTCGGGGTCGGTGTTCGCCTGGTACTTCTCGGCGATCGCCTTGACCGACTCGGCTTCGATCCGGGCCTGGGCCGGGTCGTAGATGCCGCACGGCAGGTCGCAGTGGGCGCTGGCGGTGACGCGTGGCGTGAGGATGCGTGGAAGTCGCATCGGGATCCTCCATGTGAAGTTTGCGATGATCCAAGACGACATTACTCCTGGACATGCTCCCCAACGGGGCGGAGGTGAAACCCGGGTGCGTCCCGACGAACCCCGGGCCGCGGACCGGCTGCGCGGGCCGCTCGCCGCCGTGCTGGTCGCCGGTCCGTCGATGGTCCCCACCCTGCGCCACGGCGACGCTGTGCTGGTCCGGCGGGGCGGCCGCCCGGTCCGCGCCGGCGACGTCGTGGTCGCCGTCTTCCGCAGTCGCCCGGAACTGCTGGTGGTCAAGCGCACGGTCCGTCCACAGGACGGCGGCTGGTGGGTACGTGGCGACAACGACCTGGTCACCGACGACTCCCGGGTGTACGGCGTGGCCGACGTGCAGGGCCGGGTGGTGGCCCGGTACTGGCCCCGGCCGGGCCGCCTGCGCAGCCCTTGAAGCTACTCCCGAGTATGACCCTACTCACATCCGGGGTGCGCGGCCGACACTATGCTCGGCGGGTGCCCGGGTGACCCCCCGCACCGCGTACCGCCGCTCGTCGCCTCACCTCGCGCCCGAGCCGGACGCTCCATCTGCTCGACAGATCCTGGAGTCACCATGCCTTCGTCCATCGTGGATCCCGCCGACCCTATCTTCCGACTGCACGCCGGCGGCAAGATGGCCGTCGCCTCCACCGTCCCGCTGACCAGCCGGGAGGACCTCTCCCTCGCCTACACCCCCGGGGTGGCCCGGGTGTGCGAGGCGATCGCCGCCGACCCGGCTCTGGTCGACGACTACACCTGGGTGGGGCACACCGTCGCGGTCGTCACCGACGGGTCGGCCGTGCTCGGGCTGGGCAACATCGGCCCGCGCGCGGCGCTGCCGGTGATGGAGGGCAAGGCGGTGCTGTTCAAGCAGTTCGGCGGCGTGGACGCGGTGCCGGTCTGCCTGGACACCCAGGACGTGGACGAGATCGTCGCGGTGGTGAAGGCCATCGCCCCCTCGTTCGGCG
This sequence comes from Micromonospora sp. NBC_01412, assembly GCF_045040215.1. Taxonomy (NCBI): domain Bacteria; kingdom Bacillati; phylum Actinomycetota; class Actinomycetes; order Micromonosporales; family Micromonosporaceae; genus Micromonospora; species Micromonospora sp. NBC_01412. Next base: position 1,977,680 of record NZ_CP109528.1, on the reverse strand, counting down.
GGATCAACCTGGAGGACATCAGCGCGCCGCGGTGCTTCGAGGTGGAACGCCGGCTCGACGAGGCGCTGCCCATCCCGGTCTTCCACGACGACCAGCACGGCACCGCGATCGTCGTGCTCGCCGCGCTGCGCAACGCCGCGACCCTGCTCAACCGCAAGCTGGGCGACCTGCGGGTGACGGTCAGCGGCGCGGGCGCGGCCGGGGTGGCGGTGACCCGGATGCTGATCGCCGGGGGAGTGGACCCGGCGCGGGTGGTGGTCTGCGACTCGAAGGGGATCATCGGCCGGCACCGGGCCGAGCTCACCGGCACCAAGGCCGCCCTCGCGGCCGACACCAACGCCGCGGGCCGCCAAGGCGACGTCACCGAGGCGCTGCGCGGCGCCGACGTGCTGATCGGCGTCTCCGGCGGGCAGATCCCGGAGGAGGCGGTGGCCGGGATGGCCCCCGGCGGCATCGTCTTCGCGCTGGCCAACCCGACCCCGGAGGTGCACCCCGAGGTGGCCGGCCGGCACGTCGCGGTGGTCGCGACCGGTCGCAGCGACTACCCCAACCAGATCAACAACGTGCTGGCCTTCCCCGGCGTGTTCCGGGGCGCGCTGGACGCCCGGGCCACCCGGATCACCGAGGGCATGAAGGTGGCCGCCGCCGACGCGATCGCCGGCGTGGTGGCCGAGACGCTGACCGCCGACGCGATCGTGCCGTCCCCGCTGGACCCGCGGGTCGCCCCCGCGGTGGCCGCGGCCGTCGCCGAGGCAGCCCGCCGCGACGGCGTCGCCCGCGCCTGAGGTGGGACGACGGGCCCCTTCTCATGCCCGATGGCAGCGAAGGGGCCCTTCTTGACACGCCCGCTCCTTGCTACGGTGCGGACCATGCGTGCCGCCTTCGCGTCGAGCTTCGACGCCGACAACCCGCTCTCCGCGCTGACCGTCGGCGAGCGGCCCGAGCCGACCCACCCCGAGGACGACTGGGTCACCGTGCAGCTGCGGGCCAGCTCGCTCAACCACCACGACCTGTGGTCGCTGCGCGGCGTGGGGCTCGGCGCGGACCGGCTGCCGATGATCCTCGGCTGCGACGCCGTCGGCACCGACCCGGACGGCAACGAGGTCGTGGTCTACCCGCTGGTCGCCGACCCGGGCGACCCGCGCGGGATGTCCATCCTCTCCGAGAACTTTCAAGGGACCCTCGCCGAGCGGGTGGCCGTACCCCGGATGAATTTGCTGCCCCTGCCGGGCGGCGTGTCCGCGACGGACGCCGCGTGCCTGCCCACCGCGTGGCTCACCGCCTGGCGGATGCTGACCACCAAGGGCCGGGTGGAGGACGCCGAGTCGGTGCTGGTCCAGGGCGCGGGCGGCGGCGTCGCCACGGCGGCCGTCGCGCTCGCCGTCGCGCTTGGCAAGCGGGTGTACGCGACCAGCCGCGACCCCGGCAAGCGGGAGCGGATCACCGAGCTGGGGGCGACCGCGCTGGAGCCCGGCTCCCGGCTCCCGGAGCGGGTCGACGTGGTGGTCGAGACGGTCGGGGCGGCCACCTTCGACCACTCGCTGAAGTCGGCCGCGCCGATGGCCCGGATCGTGGTCTCCGGGGCGACCGCCGGGCACGAGCCGAAGGTCAACCTGCGCCGGGTCTTCGCCATGCAACTGGAGATCCTCGGCACCTCGATGGGCACCCCGGGCGAGCTGACCGAGCTGCTGGCGTTCTGCGCCGAGCACGACGTGCGCCCGGTGGTGGACAGCGTGGTGCCGTTCAGCCGGGTCGAGGACGCCTTCGCCCGGCTGCACTCGGGCGACGTCTTCGGCAAGATCGTCATCGACCACACGGCCTGATCGACTCTCCGGCCGGGAGGGGCCCCGCCGGGAGGGGCCTCACAGCCGGTCGTCGAGGGTGGCGAGGCCGCCGCGGGCGGCCTCGGCCGGCAGCCGGCCCTTGGCTGCCGCGTCGCCGTACAGGGTCCAGCGGAGGAACTCGACGGTGGTGTCCGAGACCACCCGCAGGGCCGCGCCGTCGGTGAGCAGGGCGCGGCCGTGGTCGCCCTTCGGCAGGCTCAGCATCGCCTTGGGCCAGGGCACCCTGTCGTACGCCGCCCGGCCCGACGCGTAGCCGACCACCTCGTCGGCCTCGCCGTGCACGAAGAGCTGCGGCGCGGCGGCCCCGGCGAACGCCGTGCCCACGCCCAGGGCGGTGCCGGCGAAGACCACCCCGGCGTCCAGCCGGTCGTCCCGCCCGGCGGTGAACAGGCCGATCGTGGTCACCCCGCCGGCCGAGTGCCCCGCCGCGGCCACCCGGTCGGTGGCCAGCCGGCCGCGCAGCGGGTCGCCCGTCTTCGCGTCCAGGGCGAGCACCCGGGTCAGCACGTACGACACGTCGGCGGGCTGGTTGAGCACGTCCAGCACGTTGCCGTCGCCGCCCCGAGCGGTGTGCGGGAAGGTCGGCGCGGCCACCACGAGGCCGGCGGCCGACCAGCGGGTGAGCAGGGTCGCGTAGTCGTCCGGCCGACCGTTGAGGCCGTGGCTGAACATCACCACCGGGAAACGGCCGGTCGCCGCGGGCGCGGACCGCTCCGCCGAGCCGCCGGCCGATCCCCGGGCCGGGTACCAGATCGTGACCGGCAGCGGCCGGTCGCCGTCGCGGTTCAGCTTGAGCTGGCGTACGCCGACCGCGAAGGACCCGCTCGGCGCGGTGCCGGCCGGGACCCGCGGCGCCGGGGTGGTCGCCTTCGGCGGCTCCGTCGGCGCGGCGGTGCGCCGGCCGGGCTCCGGCTCGCCCGAGCAGCCGGCCACGCCGAAGGCGAGGAGTGCGGCGGCGAGCAGGGCGGCGATGCGGCGACGGGGCATGAACCCGATTGTGCCTCGCGGAGCGCGGCCGTCGGCCGGCATCGCACCGCAGGCGGGCGGCCGGTCACCCGGGGTACGGGGGCGGGGCCGCCGGGCCGGTCGGCCCTGCCGGACGCGTGGCGGCGGCGCGGAGGCGGGCGATGTCGGCGACGTCCTTCGAGCGACGGGGCCGCTGCGGCATCCAGATCGGGTACATCTCCTTGAACTCGATCTGGGCGGCCACGGAGATGATCGGCGCGGTCAGGTCGCCGATCCGGCCGGGCGGCCCGTCGAGCATCCCCTCCGGCAGCGGCGTACCCGCCCAGGGCCCGCCGCCCACCACCACCCGCCCCGACGCGTCCCGAGCCAGGTACGCGAAGCTCAGCTCGACGTCGTCCCGCAGCAGGTCGAGCTGCGTGTCGACGGGCACCCGGGGATCCACCCGCCAGCCCCGGCCGAGCAGCGCGGCGGACAGCCGGTCGACGTCGTCGCGCCAGCAGTACCAGTCGACGTCGAGGTGCGGCCGGGTCACCTCGCCGAGGTGGAAGTCCATCGCCCACCCACCTCGCAGCCACACCCCCATCCCACCCTCCAGAGCCACTTCCAGCACCTCGCCGATCGCCCCCACCTGCCGTCCCTCCACCCCCACCCCTCCCACCACCCAACCCCCCCACCCACCCCACCCCCACCCCCGTGATCTTGCACTTAGGGCCCGCGATTCGCGCCTTCCGCCCGAAAGGTCGGGGCAGCAACTGCAAGATCGCGGGCTGGGTCAGGGAGGCCGGGGTCGGGGGTCAGGTCACCAGGGGGCGGGGGGCGGGGTGGGAGGCGGGAGAGCCAGGTGGTGGCGGGGGAGCGGGCGTCGATGGGGAGGCGGTGGAGGGCGGTGGGGTCTCCGTAGAGGGCCCAGCGGAGGAAGTCCGTGGTGGCGGCGAGGACCTGGGGGAAGCCGGGGTGGCCGGGGACCAGGTACGCGCCGTGGCCCTGGCCGGTGACGGTGAGGAACGCGGCCGGGCCGGGTGTGCGGGCGTACGCGGCCCGGCCGACGGTCACCGGCACCACCGGGTCGGCGTCGCCGTGCACGAACAGCACCGGCGCGGAGGGGCCGGCGAACGCGCCGGCCAGGCCGCCCCCGGCGATCACGACGCCCGCCCGCAGCCGGGGGGAGTGCCCGGAGGTGAGCATCCCGGCGCTGGTGAACCCGCCCGCCGAGTGCCCGGCCGCGGCGAACCGGGCGACGTCCAGGTGGCCGGCGAGCGGATCGCCCCGGCGGGCGTCGAGGCGGACCAGGTGCCGGATCAGCCGCCAGCCGTCGGCCGGCTGGTTGCGCACGTCCGCGCGGGTGAACCGGGCCGCCCCGCGTCGGGTGTGCGGGTACGCCGGAGCGGCCACCACGAACCCGGCGGCGGCCCACCGGGTGGTCAGCGGGGCGTGCAACTCGGGGAGGCTGCCCAGCCCGTGGCTGAACACGACGACCGGGAACCGGCCCCGGGCGACCCCGCCGGTCCCGGCCGGGTACCAGACGGTCACGGGCAGCGGGCGCGCGCCGGCCGGGTCGAGCGTGAACGTCCGCACCCCGACCGGGTACGCCCCGGCGGGCGCGGACCGGGCGGGCGGCTCCCCGCCGGGAGCGGCGGCGGTGGCCGGGCCGCAGCCGACCAGCAGCGCCGTCATCAGCACGGCGACCAGCCGTCGCACCCCCATGCCCCCCACGCCACCACGGTAGGCGGCCCGGGGCCGGCGGGGCCCCGCCGTCCGGACCGGTCGGCGAGGCCACCCGGCGGGGGCGGCTCCCCCGATCCGGCGGTCCTGCGGCGATTCGCCCGCACGGGGACGGTTCGGCCGGGCCGCCTTGGTTATGGTCTGGCCCATGTCTGACAAGTACCTGGACCCGAGCGGCAACACAGAGCAGTTCCGGGCGTTCGCCCACGCGCCGGAGGCCGGTGCCCCGACCGCCCCGGCGGCATCCCGGGCGCCCCTGGTCGCGGTCGGCGCGGTCGTCGCGGTGGTGCTGGCGGCCGTGGTCGCCTGGCTGGCCCTGGCCTGACCGACCCCGGCGAGCCGGCCCGGCGGAGGCTCGGCTGGGCTTGATCGGTCGGGGCCGGCACCTGGCCGCTCGGGGCCGGCACCTGGCCGCTCGGGGCCGGCGCCTGGCCGCTCGGGGCCGGCGCTTGGCCGGTCGGGGTCAGTGGGCCGTCCCGGCCACCGCGCGGGTCTCCCGGGCGATCTCGCGCTCCTCGTCGGTGCCGATCACGCAGACGGCGACCTCCATGCCGTCCGGGGAGATCACCCGGTCGCCGCTGCCGGCGTTGCGCCCCGGGTCGACGGCGATGCCCAGCCGCTCCAGGCCGGCCAGCGCGGCGGTCCGGACCGCGGCGGCGTGCTCGCCCACCCCGGCGGTGAAGGCGACCGCGTCCACCCGCCCGAGCAGGGCGTAGTACGCCCCGACGTACCCGGTGATCCGGCGGCGGTAGACGTCGAAGGCGAGCGCGGCGGCCGGGTCCCCGGCGTCGCGGCGGGCCAGCACCTCCCGCATGTCGTTGACCCCGGTCAGGCCGAGCAGGCCGCTGCGGTGGTTGAGCAGGTCGTCGATCTCGTCCACCCCCATCCCGGCCTCCCGGCGCAGGTGGAAGATGATCGTCGGGTCGAGGTCGCCGCTGCGGGTGCCCATCACCAGTCCCTCGAGCGGGGACATCCCCATCGAGGTGGCCACGCTGCGCCCGCCCTGCACGGCGCAGGCACTCGCCCCGTTGCCCAGGTGCAGGGTGATCGTGTTCAGCTCCTCGTACGGCCGGCCCAGCAGCTCGGCGGTGCGCCGGGAGACGTACGCGTGCGAGGTGCCGTGGAAGCCGTACCGGCGGATGGCGTACCGCCGGGCGGTGTCCCGGTCGATCGCGTAGGTCGCGGCGGCCTCGGGCAGGGTGTGGTGGAACGCCGTGTCGAAGACGGCGACCTGCGGCACGCCGGGCAGCGCCTCGCGGGTGACCCGGATGCCGGCCAGGTTCGCCGGGTTGTGCAGCGGGGCGAGCGGGACGAGGTCCTCGATCGCCGAGAACACCGCGTCGTCGATCAGCACCGGCTCGGCGAAGCGCTGCCCGCCGTGCACCACCCGGTGCCCGACGGCGGTGAGCCCGGCCAGGTCGAGCCGGCCGAGGATCTCCCGGACCGCCGTCTCGTGGTCGGCCGGGCCGCCCCCCGGCTCGCCGACCCGCTCCACCGTCCCGGAGTCGCGGACCTCGTCGCCGTCGTACAGCCGGTACTTCACCGACGACGAACCGCAGTTGAGGACGAGCACCCGACTCATGACGACTCCCCGGCGGCGGCCTGGATGGCGGTGATCGCGACGGTGTTGACGATGTCCGGGACGGTGGCCCCCCGGGACAGGTCGTTGACCGGCCGGCGCAGGCCCTGCATCACCGGGCCGACGGCCACCGCCCCGGCCGAGCGCTGCACCGCCTTGTACGTGTTGTTGCCCGTGTTCAGGTCCGGGAAGATGAACACCGTGGCCCGTCCGGCGACCGCGCTGTCGGGCAGCTTGGTGGCCGCGACCTTCGGGTCGATCGCCGCGTCGTACTGGATCGGGCCCTCCACCAGCAGCTCCGGGCGGCGCTCGCGGACCAGCCGGGTGGCCGCCGCGACCTTCTCCACGTCCGCCCCCGCCCCGGAGTCCCCGGTCGAGTACGACAGCATCGCCACCCGCGGCTCGATGCCGAACCGGGCGGCGGTGTCGGCCGAGGAGGTGGCGATGTCGGCGAGCTGGGCGGCGTCCGGGTCGGGGTTGACCGCGCAGTCGCCGTACACCAGCACCCGGTCGGCGAGCAGCATGAAGAAGACGCTGGAGGCCACCGAGAGACCGGGCACCGTGCGGATGATCTCGAAGGCGGGGCGGATGGTGGCTGCGGTGGTGTGGGTGGCCCCGGAGACCATCCCGTCGGCGTGCCCGGTGTGCACCATCATCGTGCCGAAGTAGTTCGGTTGGGCGACCACGTCGTGGGCCAGGTCGAGCGTGACGCCCCGGTGGGCGCGCAGCTTCGCGTACGCCTCGGCGAACTCGTCGCGCCACTCGCTGGTCGCCGGGTCGACCACGGTCGCCCCGGCGATGTCGATGCCCAGCTCCCGGGTGCGCCGGGCGACGTCGTCGGTGCGGCCGAGCAGGGTCAGGTCGACGACGCCCCGGCGCAGCAGGATCTCCGCCGCGCGCAGGATCCGCTCCTCCGTGCCCTCGGGCAGCACCAGGTGCCGGCGGGTGGCCCGGGCCCGGTCGATCAGGTCGTACTCGAACATCAGCGGGGTGACCCGCTCGGACCGGCTGACCCGCAGCCGGCGGGCCAGGTCGTCGGTGTCCACGTTGGCCTCGAACGCGCCGAGCGCGGCCTCCACCTTGCGCGGGTTCGCGACGCTGGGCCGCCCCTCGATCCGGCTGGACGCGGCCACCGTGTCGTAGCTGTCGCTGGGCACCGACAGCACCGCCAGGCCGGTGTTCAACCCCTCGACCAGGCGCATCGCCCTGGGGTCGGGCTGCTCGCCGAGGGTGAGCACCAGCCCGGCCACGGAGACCTGGCCGGCCACGTGCGCGGCGCTCGCCGCCACCAGCAGGTCCGCCCGGTCGCCCGGGGTGATCACCAGCGCGCCCTCGGTCAGGTGGTCGAGCAGCGTCGGCACGTGCGCCGCGCCGACCACGTAGTCGAGCACGTCGCGGCCGAGCGCGGCGTCGTCGCCGGCCAGCAGGGTGGCGCCGAGCGCCGCCGCCACCTCGGCCACCGTCGGCGCCGACACGGTCGGCACCTCCGGGATGGCGTACGCGGGGACGGGCAGCTCGGGCAGCGTCATGGCCCCCGGCACCCGGTTGGCGATCACCGCCAGCACCGTCGCGCCGAGGTCCTCCAGGTCGTGGTACGCCCCGCGCGCCGCCGCCGCGATCGCCTCCGGCTCCTGCCCGAAGCCGTCGATCACCGGCACCACCACACTGCCGAACTCGGTGGCCAGCCGGGCGTTGAAGGCCAGCTCGCGGGGGCCCGCGCCGTCCCCGCCGTCGGCGAAGTCGCTGCCCACCACCACCATCGCCGGGCAGCGCCGCTCGACGTCCCGGTACCGCTCGACGAGCCGGGAGATCAGCTCCTCGCGCCGGCCGTCGGCGACCAGCTCGGTGGCCTCCGCGTAGGTGGCGCCGTGCAGGTCGGCCATCGGCAGGGCGATCCGGTAGCGGTCGGTGAGCAGGGCGAGGATCGGGTCGGGGCCCCTGCCGGCGACCAGCGGCCGGAACGCGCCGATCCGCTCGACCTGTCGGGAGAGGAGCTCGGCGAGGCCGAGCGCGATGGTCGACTTCCCTCCGCCGGAACCCACACTGGTCAGATATACGCTCCGGGCCACGCCCCCACGCTACAAGATCGCGCCCCGGCCCGCCCAGGTCCTACTACCCGGGCCGAAGGTCGCGACCTCAGTCGTCGTCGGGGTCGTCGAGTCGGGCCAGCCAGGTGGCGAACCGCTCGATCGGCGTCTCGAACTCGGGGTTCAGGTCGACGAAGTCCCGCAGCCGTTCCCCGAGCCATTCCACGCTGACCGATTCCTCGCCCCGGCGCTCGACCAGTTCCTCGATCCCGCGGTCGGTGAAGTACATCCGTACGTCCTCATTCCTGGGCCCGGCCGGCGGCCGGGTCGGGTGGTCCGCCGACGCGAGCGGGGCAGCGGCCCGTCGTGGTGACGGTCGCTGCCCCGCTGCGCGCGGTGCGGTCAGGTCACGGGCGGGGCAGCGCCGCCTCGATCAGCGCGTTCTGCTCGACCTCGTGCGTCTTGGCCGAGCCGACCGCCGGGGCGGCGGCGGCCGGGCGGGAGATGCGGCGCAGCCGGATCTCGCTCAGGTGCTCCAGCAGGTTGAGCGCGACGAAGCTCCACGCGCCCTGGTTGGCCGGCTCCTCCTGCACCCAGGCGTAGTCCTCGGCGTTCGGGTACTGCGCCAGGGCGGCCCGGATCTCCTCGACGGGCAGCGGGTAGAGCTGCTCCATCCGGATGATCGCGGTGTCGGTGACGCCCCGGTCGGCCCGGGCCTGGAACAGGTCGTAGTAGACCTTGCCCGAGCAGAGCAGCACCCGCTTCACCTGCTCCGCCGCCGGGGCGGCGGTGTCGGGCAGCACCGGCCGGAAGGTGCCGGTGGCGAAGTCCTCGACCGGGGACACACACAGCTTGTGCCGCAGCAGCGACTTCGGCGTGAACACCACCAGCGGCTTGCGCTTGGGCGACAGGGCCTGGCGGCGCAGCAGGTGGAAGTAGCTCGCCGGGGTGGTCGGGATGGCCACCCGCATGTTGTCCTCGGCGCAGAGCTGGAGGAACCGCTCCGGGCGGCCGGAGGTGTGGTCCGGGCCCTGACCCTCGTGGCCGTGCGGCAGCAGCAGGGTGACGGCGGAGCGCTGGCCCCACTTCACCTCGCCGGAGGAGATGAACTCGTCGATCACCGACTGGGAGCCGTTGACGAAGTCGCCGAACTGGGCCTCCCAGCAGACCAGCGCGTCGATGTTCTCCACCGAGTAGCCGTACTCGAAGCCCATCGCCGCGTACTCGCTGAGCAGCGAGTCGTGCACGAAGAACCGGGACCGCTCGCCGTCGGCGGTGAGCGACTGCAACGGCAGGTGGTCGGCGCCGGTCTTGGCGTCCACCACGGACGCGTGCCGCTGCACGAACGTGCCACGGCGCGAGTCCTGCCCGGCGAGCCGGACGGTGACCCCGTCGTGCAGCAGCGCGCCGAAGGCGATGATCTCGCCGAAGCCCCAGTCGATGTTGCCCTCGACGGACATCCTGGCCCGCCGGTCGAGCAGCTGCTGGATCCGCTTGTGCGGCGTGAAGCCCTCCGGCAGGTTGACGTGGGCGTCGCCGACCGCCTTGACCACGTCGATGCTGGTGGCGGTCTCCACCTGCGGCTCGGGCTCGTCCGCGCGGCGCTGCCGGGCGGGCTGCTTCGGCGCCGAGGCGGCGTCCCGGGTGGCCTTGAAGACCCGCTCCAGCTGCGACTGGTAGTCGCGCAGCAGCTCCTCCGCGTCCTCCACGGTGATGTCGCCCCGGCCGATCAGCTCCTCGGTGTACAGCTTCCGGACGGACCGCTTCGAGTCGATGATCTGGTACATCTGCGGGTTGGACATCGACGGGTCGTCGCCCTCGTTGTGCCCGCGCCGGCGGTAGCAGACCATGTCGATCACGACGTCCTTGTTGAACGCCTGCCGGTACTCGAACGCCAGCCGGGCGACCCGGACCACGGCCTCGGGGTCGTCGCCGTTGACGTGCAGGATCGGCGCCTCGATCATCCGGGCCACGTCGGTGCTGTAGAGGCTGGACCGGGAGTGCTCCGGTGCGGTGGTGAAGCCGACCTGGTTGTTGACCACCACGTGCACCGTGCCGCCGGTGCGGTAGCCGCGCAGCTGCGACAGGTTCAGCGTCTCGGCGACCACGCCCTGGCCGGCGAAGGCGGCGTCACCGTGCACCGCCAGCGGCAGCACCGTGTACCCCTCCAGCTTGAGGTCGATCCGGTCCTGCTTGGCCCGGACGATGCCCTCCAGCACCGGGTCGACGGCCTCCAGGTGCGACGGGTTCGCCACCACCGACACCTTGACGGCGTGCTCGCCGTCCGGGGTGGTGAACTTGCCGTTCTGGCCGAGGTGGTACTTCACGTCGCCCGAGCCCTGGGTGGAGCGCGGGTCGAGGTGCCCCTCGAACTCCGAGAAGATCTTCTCGTACGGCTTGCCGACGATGTTGGCCAGCACGTTGAGCCGGCCGCGGTGGGCCATGCCGATGACGACCTCGTCGAGCCCCGCCTCGGCGGAGGACTCCAGCACCTCGCCGAGCAGCGGGATCAGCGACTCGCCGCCCTCCAGCGAGAAGCGCTTCTGGCCGACGTACTTGGTCTGCAGGAAGGTCTCGAACGCCTCGGCGGCGTTGAGCCGGTTGAGCACGTGCTTCTGCTCGTCGGTGCTGGGCTTCTCGTACTTGCGCTCGATCCGCTCCTGGATCCAGCGCCGCTCCTCCGGGTCCTGGATGTGCATGTACTCCACGCCGACCCGGCGGCAGTACGAGTCGCGCAGCACGCCGAGGATGTTCCGCAGCTTCATCCGCTGCTTGCCGGCGAAGCCGTTGACCGGGAAGACCCGGTCGAGGTCCCACAGGGTCAGCCCGTGCTGGAGCACGTCCAGGTCGGGGTGCTTGCGGATCTTGAATTCCAGCGGGTCGGTGTCGGCCATCAGGTGGCCGCGCACCCGGTACGCGTGGATCAGCTCGTGCACCCGCGCGGTCTTGTTGATCTGGCCCTCGGAGTCGACCGCGACGTCCCGCATCCAGCGCACCGGCTCGTACGGGATGCGCAGCGAGGTGAAGATCTGGTCGTAGAAGGCGTGCTCGCCGAGCAGCAGCTCGTGCATGACCTTGAGGAACTCGCCGGACTGCGCGCCCTGGATGATCCGGTGGTCGTACGTGCTGGTCAGGGTGATGATCTTGCTGACGGCCAGCTCGGCCAGGGTGGCCTCGCTCATCCCCTGGTACGGCGCCGGGTACTCCATCGCGCCGACGCCGATGATCGCGCTCTGCCCGGTCATCAGGCGCGGGATCGAGTGCACCGTGCCGATGCCGCCCGGGTTGGTCAGCGAGATCGTGGTGCCGGAGTAGTCGTCCATGGTCAGCTCGTTGCGGCGGGCGCGACGGACCACGTCCTCGTACGCCTGCCAGAACTGCCGGAAGTCCATCCCCTCGCAGCCCTTGATCGACGGGACCACGAGGTTGCGGGAGCCGTCGGGCTTGGCCAGGTCGATCGCGATGCCCAGGTTGACGTGCTCGGGGCGGACCACCGCCGGCTTGCCGTTGACCTCGGCGAAGGAGTTGTTCATCTCCGGGTGCTCGACGAGCGCCCGGACCATCGCGTACCCGATCAGGTGGGTGAAGCTGGCCTTGCCACCCCGCCCGCGGGCGAGGTGGTTGTTGATCACGATGCGGTTGTCCACCAGCAGCTTGGCCGGGACGGAGCGCACGCTCGTCGCGGTCGGCACGCTGAGCGAGGCGTCCATGTTCTGGACGATCTTCGCGGCGACGCCGCGCAGCGGGGTGGTCTGCGGGCCGGAGACGGCCGGCTTCGCCGGGGCGGCCTTGGCTGCCGGGGCGGGCTGCGCCGGCGCGGCCTTCGCCGGGGCCGGCTGCGCGGCGGGCTTCGTGGCCGGCTCGGCCTTCGGCGCGGCGGCCTTCGCCGGGGCCGGTTCGGCCTTCGCGGCCGGCCGGGCGACGGTGGCGGTGGCCTCCTGCTGCCCGGCGGGCTCCGGCTCGGCGGCAGCCGCCTTGCCGGCCTGGCCGTCGGGGCGTGGCGTGGCGGCGCCGGGCGCCGGGCGGTAGTCGGCGAAGAAGTCGTGCCATGCCGAATCGACGCTGCTTGGGTCGGCGAGGTAGCGCTGGTACATCTCCTCGACGATCCACTCGTTCGGGCCGAAACCCGCCAGTGGGTTCTCCTGCGAAGTCTGCTGGGTCGACACGGCCGGTAATCGCCTCTTTCACGCGGGTTTGGTGTGTCACGCGGTGTCAGCCGCCGCCCCGATGTGCGGGTGGACGGGAGACGGCTCCCAGGCTACGCCGTAGGAATACGCTAGGCATTTCCGGCTCCGGCGCGTGGTCCGTTTCACAGAAGATGCAGAAGTCCGGTCGACGCCGCGTGTCCCGTTGACCGCAGGCCGGAACGGGACCGGCCCCGGGGCGTGATCACGATCACGCCCCGGGGCCGGGTGCCACGTCGGCCGTAGGCGTCAGGAGATGTCCCGCCGCCGGATGGTGAGGGCGCCGATCACGCCGGCCAGCACGGCGTACCCGATCAGCACCGCCGCCCCCGCCCAGCGGGGCGGGTTGCCCGGAATCTCGGCTCCGCTGACCATCAGCGACGAGGCGAGCGACGGCACGGCCACCTGGAGCTTGTTGATCCACTCGCCGTAGCGGGCGGCCAGGATGCTCAGCACGGCGATGGCCCCGATCGAGCCGCCCAGGTAGAGCAGGATGCCGGTGACCGTCGCGCCGATCTGGCTGCGGATCAGTACCCCGATCCCGACCCCCAGCACCGACCAGAGCAGGTACGCCAGCGCGTTCAGGCCGATCGCCCGCCAGACCGCGCCGCTGCCGAACTGGGTGCCGACGTCCACGTTGTTCAGGACCAGCGCGCCGAACACCAGGTTGAGCACGGTGGTGACCAGCCAGAACAGCATCGCGATCACGGCCCCGGCGACCAGCTTCGCCACCATCACCGCCGTACGGTGCGGCACCGTGAGGAACGTGGTGGTCACCGTCTGGTGGAAGAACTCGCTGGTCACCACGATGATGCCCAGCAGCATCATGATGAGTAGCCCGAAGAACTGGCCGTTGGTGTAGATGTTGGCGGCCAGGCTGTCCGCCGACTGTATGGCCTGGATCTGGTCGGCCTGCTCGGCCGGCACGTCCTCGAAGCCCCCGCTGGCCAGCGCGTCGGTCTGCAACCAGTTGAACAGCAGGGCGAGGATCCACAGCGGTAGCGAGATGAGCCCGAATATCCACCAGGTGCTGGTGGTCCGGATCTTGAGCAGCTCGGATCGGACGAGGTTCATCGGATGCCCGCCTTTCCGGCCGTCAGTTCCAGGAAGACCCGCTCCAGGTCGGGTCGCTCCGGGGTCAGTTCGTGCAGCTCCACCTTCGCGGCCAGGGCGACCTTGCCGATGGCTGGGGCGTCCAACCCGCCGACCAGGAGCACGCCGTGCTCGCCGGTCTCCACCGTCGCGGACTGCTCGCGCAGCGCCACGGTCAGCTCCTCGGCCTGCGGGGTGCGCACCCGCACCTGGCCGCCCTGCGCCATCGAGCCGAGCACCTGCTCGACCGGCCCCTGCCGGATCAGCTTGCCGGCCGCGATGATCACCACGTCGTCGGCGAGCAGCTGCATCTCCGACAGCAGGTGGCTGGAGACCAGCACCGTGCGGCCCTCGTGGGCCAGGCCCTTGAGGAAGCCGCGCATCCACCGGATGCCCTCCGGGTCGAGCCCGTTCGCCGGCTCGTCGAGGATCAGCACCTGGGGGTCGCCGAGCATCGCGGCGGCGATGCCGAGGCGCTGCTTCATGCCGAGTGAGTAGCCCTTGAACTTGCGCTTCGCCGCCGGGGTCAGCCCGACCAGGGCGAGGACCTCGTCGGCCCGCTGCTTCGGCAGCCCGGCCGCCGCGCAGATCACCCGCAGGTGGTTGATCCCGGTGCGGCCCTTGTGCGCGCTGGACGCCTCCAGCACCGCGCCGACGTGGCGCAGCGGGTCGGCCAGGTCGACGTACCGCTGGCCGCCGATGGTCGCACCGCCGCCGCTCGGGGTGACCAGGTTCAGCAGCATGCGCAGCGTCGTGGTCTTGCCGGCGCCGTTCGGGCCGAGGAAGCCGGTCACCCGCCCCGATGCGACCGTGAACGACAGATTGTCGACCGCCCGGACGTTCTTGTACTGCTTCGTCAGGCCGGACACCACGATCTGACCGCTGCCGATGGTGGGGCTTCGCTGCCCGTCAGACATCGTTCTCCTCCCGTGCTTGGCGCGTGGACGCGCCGACGTGTGCGGCGCTGTTGCGGATGCGCCGTCGCACAGCGTGGCAAGACGGCGCAACCAGGTCAATCAGGCGCGACACCTACATCCGGCTCCGTCTCAGGCAGGAGAGCATCCTCCTCAGGGACGAGACCGTCCGCCCCGCCCCCGCCCGTCACGCCCCGGGCAGCGCGATCCAGGTGGCCCGGGCGCGGCCCAGCAGGCGGCCGCCTGGGCCGTACAGGGCGGTGCGGACCAGCGCCTTGCGCCCCCGGGCGTCGTCCGCCACGCCGGTGACCACGCACTCGTCGCCGGGGGCCGGCAGCGCGTCCAGCACGACGGCGATCCGGCCGAGCACGTACGGGCGGCCGGGGCCGATGACGGCCCAGCCGCCGGAGCAGTCCAGCGCCGCCCAGACCGTCTCGGGGGTGACCTCGGCCGGGGCGGTGAACGGCGCGGCCGTCCGCCCGTCCGGCAGCCGGCCGGGGAAGATCCGCAGGCCGTCGACCCGGTCCGGCCCGCAGACGTAGCAGCCGGGGAAGGGATGCTCCACCAGCCCGGGGTACGCCGCCGCGGCGGCCCGCGCCGTGCCGAGGTCCACCGGCGGCACCGCCTCCGGGGCGTCCCCGGCCGGCCGCATCTCGGCGATCAGCCGGCCACCGGGGTCGCGGACCTCCCAGCCGGCCACGGTCAGCGGGGTCTCCAGCGGCGGCGGCTGCCGCAGCGTCACCTCGACCGGCCCGTCGTGCCCGGCGGCGGCGGCCAGGGCGGCGGCGGTCCAGCCGCCGTTGCCCGAGCCGGGCGGACCGTTGAACCGCACCGGAATGATCACTGTCATGGACGGTCCCTCCTGGCGCTCCGGTGACGTGGACCACCATCTCATCCCGCCCGGCGGTGTCCACCCGGACGCCTTCCCGACACGCGACAGTCTTGGACAGTCGCGATGTATCGCGTTATGCTCTCCTCGTGGACGCACCGCTCGGGCGCGTCCGGGCCGGGGAGGAAACCATGGCCAGTTGGACCGTCGACAACCCACAGCGGCTCACCCTGGACGAGCCGGTCACCTCGCTGAAGGTCCACCTGGTCTCCGGGCGGCTCAACGTGGTCGGCACGGACGGCCCGGCCCGGGTGGACATCACCCGGATCGGCCGTCGGCCGGTGATCGTCGAGCACCGGGACGGCGTGTTGATCGTCCGGCACGAACGGCACCCGAGGATGCCCGGGATGCTCTGGTGGCTCGGTCAGCTCGGTCGGCGCTTCCGGGCCGACGTCTCGATCGCCGTCCCCGCCGACGTGCCGGCCGACCTGACCCTGATCGACGGGGCGCTGGTCGCCTCTGGCCTGAGCCGGCAGACCCGGGCCGACGTCACGGCGGGGCAGATCACCCTGATGGGGGTCCGGGGCCACACCACCGCGAAGATCGTTTCCGGGCCGGTGGAGGCGCTGGGGGTCACCGGCGACCTGAGCCTGGAGACCGTCTCCGGCGAGGTGGTCATCGCCGACAGCGCCGCCGCCACGGTCCGCGCGCACACCGTCTCCGGCGAGATCACCTGCGACCTGGACAACCCGCGCGACGGGGAGATCCAGCTCAACACCATCTCCGGCGCCATCACCGTCCGGGTCCGCCGGGACAGCGACCTCGCCGTGCACCTGCACACCACCGCGGGCCGGATCACCAGCGGGTTCCCCGAGGTGCGCGACCGGGCCGGGCTGGGTGGCGTGCGGGACAGCGCGGGGGTCATCGGCACGGGCGCGGGTAAGCTCTGGGCGTCCGCGACCTCCGGCGGCATCGCGCTGCTCGCCCGCCCCGTCGACGACGAGAAGGAGGAGGAGTTGCCGTGACCGCCGTGTTCAGCCACGGGCGGCTCCGGCTCTACCTGCTCAAGCTCCTCGACGACGGCCCCAAGCACGGGTACGAGCTGATCCTCCTGCTGAAGGACCGCTTCCTCGGCCTGTACGCGCCCAGCGCCGGCACCATCTACCCCCGGCTCCAGCGGCTGGAGGTCGAAGGGCTGGTGACCCACACCGCCGCCGGTGGTCGCAAGGTCTACGAGATCACCGGGCCGGGCCGGGCCGAGCTGCGCCAGCGGGCCGGCGAGCTGGCCACCCTGGAGTCCGACATCAGCGCCTCCGTGGCGGACCTCTCCGCCCTGGCCGGCGAGATCCGCTCCGAGGTGCGCGGCTCGGTCCAGGACCTCAAGCGGGAGTTGCGCGAGGCCACCCGGCAGACCGGGCGTACCAGGTGGGAGCCGCCGCCCCCGGGCCCGGCGCGGCCCGCCGCCCCGGCGGGGGAGTCGCCCCTGCTGACCGAGTTCGACCAGCGGCTGGCCGCGTTCACCGTCGAGGTCGGCGGCCTGGTCCGCGCCAGCCGGCCCAGCGACGCCCAGCTCCGCACGGCGATCCGGGTGCTCGACGGCGCCCTGGACGGGCTGCGCCACCTGCTGCGCTGACCGGCCCGGGGCGGGGCGGCCGTTCTCAGGATTTTTCCAGCAACCGCCCAGCGTGAGCGCAGCCATGTCACGGATGATGGTCGGCATGGCCGCTACCCACACCGAGGCGCGACTGCTCGTCGTCGAGGACGACCCCAACATCCTCGAACTGCTCTCCGCGAGCCTCCGCTTCGCCGGCTTCGACGTCGCCACCGCGACCAGCGGGAGCGCCGCGCTGAGCGCAGCCAAGGACCACCGCCCCGACCTGGTGGTCCTCGACGTGATGCTGCCCGACCTCGACGGGTTCGAGGTCATCCGGATGCTCCGCGAGGGCGGCACGCGCACCCCGGTGGTCTTCCTGACCGCCCGCGACGCCACCGACGACAAGATCCGCGGGCTGACCCTCGGCGGCGACGACTACGTCACCAAGCCGTTCAGCCTGGAGGAGTTGACCGCCCGGATCCGGGCCGTGCTCCGCCGGACGGCCAACGGCGAGCAGGCCCCGTCCCGGCTCACCTTCGCCGACCTGGAACTGGACGAGGAGACCCACGAGGTGCACCGGGCCGGGCAGCGGGTGCAGCTCTCGCCGACGGAGTTCAAGCTGCTGCGGTACCTGATGCTGAACGCCAACCGGGTGCTGTCCAAGGCGCAGATCCTCGACCACGTGTGGAACTACGACTTCCGGGGCGACGACAACATCGTCGAGTCGTACATCTCCTACCTGCGGCGCAAGGTCGACAACACCCAGCCCCGCCTGATCCACACCCTGCGCGGCGTGGGGTACGTGCTGCGCAAGCCGGCGGCGTGAGCGTCGTCGCCCAGGCGAAGGGGCGGCTGCGAAGCGTACCGCTGCGGGTGAAGCTGGTAGCGGCCGTGCTGACGCTGGTCGCCGTCGCTCTCGTCGTGATCAGCTCGCTGACCACGTACTTCCTGCGCAACTACCTGATCGCCCAGGTCGACGGCGAGCTGGAAGGCGCGGTGAGCAACATCAGGACGACGCTGATCACCGCGCAGGAGACGAAATCGATCATCCCCACCGACTACCTGCTGGTGGCCACCGACGGGCGGACCGGGGTGGCGGAAATCGTCGCGTACGACACGGGCCGGTTCCACGCCGACGACCTGCCGTCCTGGCCGAGCGACGCGGCCGGCTTCGCGGCCCAGGCCAGCGGGCCGAGGACGGTCCCGGCCCGCAACAGCGGGGTGCGCTGGCGGATCATCTACGCGGAGCTTCCGAACGGGCAGATGGTCGCCATCGCGCAGAACCTCACCGACGTGGACCGGGCGGTCAAGCGGCTGGTCTGGATAGACCTCCTGGTCGGCGGGGCGGTGCTGATCCTGCTCGCCTCCATCGGCGCGGCGATCGTGCGGACCAGCCTCAAGCCGCTGGTGGACATAGAACGCACCGCCGGGGCCATCGCCGGCGGCGACCTGACCCGGCGGGTGCCCGACCCGGAGGAGGGGCAGGCCTGCCCCACCTCGGAGCTGGGGCGGCTGTCCCGGGCGCTGAACACGATGCTGGCCCAGATCGAGGCCGCGTTCACCGCCCGCGCCGCCTCGGAGATCGCCGCCCGGTCGGCCGAGGCCGGCGCCCGCGACGCGGCAGCCGCCGCCCAGGCGTCCGAGACCAGGGCCCGGCGCTCCGAGGAGCGGATGCGGCAGTTCGTCGCCGACGCCTCGCACGAGCTGCGTACGCCGCTGACCACCATCCGGGGCTTCGCCGAGCTGTACCGGCAGGGGGCCGCCCGGGCCCCCGAGGAGACCGCCGGCCTGCTGCGCCGGATCGAGGACGAGGCGTCCCGGATGGGGCTGCTGGTGGAGGACCTGCTGCTGTTGGCCCGGCTGGACCGGGAGCGCCCGCTCTCGCTCGCCCCGGTGGAGCTGCCACTGCTGGCCGGCGACGCGGTGCAGGCCGCCCGGGTGGTGGCCCCGGACCGGCGGATCGAGCTGGAGATCGAGCCCGGCTCCGGGCCGCTGGTGGTGCTCGGCGACGACGCCCGGCTGCGCCAGGTGATCGGCAACCTGATGACCAACGCGCTCACCCACACCCCGCTGGACGCCTCGGTGACCCTGCGGCTGCGTACCGAGCCGGGGAACCTGGCGGTGGTCGAGGTCGCGGACACCGGCCGCGGGCTCTCCCCGGAACAGGCCGAGCGGGTCTTCGAACGCTTCTACCGGGCCGATGCCGCCCGCACCCGCCGGGCCGGCGGCGCCACCGGGACCGGGCTGGGCCTGGCCATCGTGGCGGCGTTGGTGGCCGCCCACCACGGCGCCGTCGAGGTCGCCGAGACCCCCGACGGGGGTGCGACCTTCCGGGTCCGGCTGCCGCTGCTGCCGGACATCGACGATCCGGGCGAGTGACTTTCAGGCAACTTCCAGGCTGGTTCCAGGCTGATCGCAGTGGCAGGAGAGAAGGTGGACACATGACCGAGTACGAGACCGACCCGCAGCGGCGGCCGGCGCCCTCCGACGCCGAGCCGTCGTACCCCACCGCCGAGCTGTCCCGCGTCGAGCCCGGGCAGTCCGACTCCCCGGCCGTCGAGCCGCACGCTCCTCCGGCCGCGCCGACGGCCCCCACGACCCCATCCCCCGCCTCGGCTGACGCGCCCGCCACCTCGGCTGACGCGCCCGCCGTCTCCCACGCCCCAGGCGCCGCGCCCGGTCCCGCCGCCCCGGTCTCCGGCCCCGGCCCGTACCCGTACGGCGGTTACGCCCCGCCGGCCGCCACCCCGTCCGCCCCGCCGTACCCGGTCGCCGGGCAGCAGCAGCCGGCCGGGCAGTACCCGACCAGCCCCTGGCAGCCCGGGCAGCAGTCCGGCTGGTCGGCGGGGGACCAGCACGGGCCGGCGACCTCCGGGTACGGCCCGCCCGCCGGGGGTCCCGCGTACCCGGGCGGCCCGGTGCCGCCGCAGCACCCCGGCCAGCAGGTCCCGCAGTGGGCGCAGGGCCCGGCCCCGAAGCCGAGCCGGGTCGCCAAGCTGGCCGGCGCGGGCGTCGCGGTGTTCGCGCTGATGCTCGGCTCCGGCGTCGCCGGTGGCGCGCTCGCGCTCGCCGTGGACGGCGACTCGGGCGGGATCACCCGCACCTACTCCGCGGCGCCGGTGATCAACAGCGCCGACCTGCCGAAGATCGCCGCCGCCGTGCAGGACAGCGTGGTCTCGATCACCACCGGCAGCGGCGAAGGCTCCGGCGTCATCCTGAGCGCCGACGGCTACGTGCTCACGAACAACCACGTGGTGGCCTCCGCCAGTGGCGAGACCGTGCGGGTGGTGTTCGCCGACGGCAAGACCGCCGAGGCGAAGATCGTCGGCACCGACCCGAAGACCGACCTGGCCGTGGTGCAGGCCACCGGGGTCAGCGGCCTCAAGGCCGCCAAATTCGGCGACAGCGACGGCATGCAGGTCGGTGACCAGGTGCTGGCCCTGGGCAGCCCGCTGGGTCTGCAGGGCTCGGTCACCTCGGGCATCATCAGCGCCCGGGACCGCACCATCCAGGCCGGCGAGGGCCAGCAGCAGGATCCGAGCCAGGGCGTCAGTTCGATCGCCGGGCTGCTCCAGACCGACGCCCCGATCAACCCGGGCAACTCCGGCGGCGCGCTGGTCAACACCCGGGGCGAGGTGATCGGCATCAACACCGCCATCGCCACCTCCGGGCAGAGCACCGGCAACATCGGCGTCGGCTTCGCCATCCCGAGCAACAAGGCCAAGGACGTCGCCGGGAAGCTCCAGCGCGGCGAGAAGGTCAGCCACCCCTCGCTCGGGGTGAGCGTGAGCCCGGCCGAGGACAAGGGCGCGGTGGTCGCGGCCGTCACCCCGGGCAGTGCCGCCGAGAAGGCCGGCCTCCAGCGGGGCGACGTGATCATCAAGTTCGGCGACACGGTGGTCAACGACTCCAACGACCTGATTGGCGCCGTCCAGGCCGGCAAGGTCGGCGATCGGGTCGAGGTGCAGTACCAGCGAAATGGATCGGCGGCGACGGCAACCGTAACGCTCTCCGAGACGTCGTAACACCAGCAGACCTACCTCCTCCGGGGCGGTGGGTGGCGGAGCCAAGGGGGTTGGCTCCGTCACCCGCCGCCCTTTTCCCTGCTCCAGCCCGCCCTGTTCCCGTCCGCCCGCCCCGGCCAGGCCCGGCCGACCCCGCCGCCGGGCGGTGCCGGCCGCCGCGTCCCCCACCCGATCCGGGTGAGCCGGTCTCACCCCCTCGCCGGGCACGGTGACCACGCGCGGGTGGCGCGGGAGGGGGAACCATGGACACGGCGACGAGCACCCGGACCGATCCGGAGATCCACCGCGATGTCCTCGCGGAGCTGGACTGGGACCCACAGGTCCCGCCGACCGTGGTCGGGGTGGCCGTGCTGCACGGCGTGGTCACCCTCACCGGCTCGGTGGACAGCTACGCCCACCGCTGGGCCGCCGTGCGGTGCGCCCAGCGGATCCGCGGCGTCCGCGCGGTCGCCGACGACATCGAGGTACGCCCGCCGGACCTCCCCGGGCAGACCGACACCGAGCTGGCCCTCGCGGCCGGGCGGGCCCTGGAGTGGGACAGCTTCGTGCCGGCCGAACGGCTGGACGTCACCGCCGCCAACGGGTGGCTGATCCTGCGGGGCGAGGTGGAGTTCGGCTGGCAGCGGCGTACCGCCGAACGGGAGCTGCGCCGGCTGCGGGGCGTGCGCGGGGTGACCAACCTCGTCGAGGTCCGCCCCGCGCGGCGGCCGATCGGCGAACGCGCCCGACACGACGTGCAGCGGGCCGTGTCCCGGATCCTCGGCACCGAGCGGGTGCAGGCCCGGGTGCGCGGCGACACCGTGGTCCTCAGCGGCGTGGTCCGCTCCTGGCGGGAACGGGACGAGGCGGAACGGATCGCCTGGTCGGCCCCGGGGGTGCGGGCCGTCGACGACCGACTCGTGGTGGCCGGCTAGGGGCGCGGGTGACCGGCTGGTGGGACCAGCCGGGCCGGGCGACCGACGCGGGCCGCGCCCGCCGTGCGGCCGGTTTGGCCACCGTCCCAGGCGGGAAAGCGTCGCCGATCACGAGCACTGGGACCAACGGGGAGGACTCGTGGCCGTGAACGACCTGCCGTCCGACCGCTCGGGGGGGCACCCGCTGAGGATCGCGATGGTGGTCCCGCCGTGGCTGTCCGTGCCACCGCCCGGCTACGGCGGCTTGGAACAGGTGGTCGCCGGGCTGGTGGACGCGCTGGTCGAGCTGGGGCACACGCTGACGGTCTTCGGGGCCGGCCCGCATCACGGCACCCGCGCCGGATACGTCTCCACCTGCGACGACCTCCAGTACGACCGGCTCGGCGAGTCACTGCCGGAGTTGGCCCACCTGGCCCACGTCGACCGCCTCGTCGGGCCGGACGACTTCGACCTCGTGCACGACCACACCACCATCGGGCCGCTGGTGGCCGGCCGCCGGGCGGTGCCCACCGTGGCCACCGTGCACGGCAACCCGGTCGGCGAGTACGGCACGGTGCTCGGCAACACCGACCACGGGGTCGGGCTGGTGGCCATCTCACACACCCAGCGCCGGCTGAACCCGGGGCTGCCGTGGGTCGGCACCGTACACAACGCGCTCAACATCGGGGACCTGCCGCACAAGGCCGTCCCGGGCCGTGGCCCGGTGCTCTGGCTGGCCCGGTTCAGCCCGGACAAGGGCCCCGACGTGGCGATCCGGGCCTGCCGGTCGGCGGGCCTGCCGCTGGTGCTCGCCGGCAAGTGCAACGAGCCCGCCGAGCGCCGGTACTACGAGCAGGTGGTCGAGCCGATGCTCGACGAGGACGTGACCGTGGTGTTCAACGCCGACCGGGACGCCGCCCTGCGGATGCTCGTCGACGCCCGCTGCCTGATCATGCCGATCCAGTGGGAGGAGCCGTTCGGGATGGTGATCCTGGAGGCGATGGCCACCGGCACGCCGGTGGTGGCGCTGCGCCGGGGGGCCGTGCCGGAGCTGGTCCGCCCCGGCGTGACCGGTCTGGTCTGCGACCGCCCCGAGGACCTGCCGGGCGCGCTGCGGCAGGCCGGACGGCTGGACCCGGTGGCGTGCGTGGCACACGTGGCGGAGAACTTCTCCACCTCCCGGATGGCCCTGGGCTACGAGGCGGTGTACCGGGACTTCCTCGGCACCTGCGGGCACGCGGCGACCCGCCGGCCGGTCCCCGTCACCGCCCGCTGACCGGCGTCGCCCCGAGCCCCACACCGCCCGGTCGGGCCGCCCCGGTCCCGACCCCGACGGGTCAGACCCGGGTCGCGCCGAGCTGCTGGAAGGCCGTGTCGAGCTGGCGGGCGTACGCCGGGGTGATGCTGCCCTCGCGCTGCCGGTCGGCGACCTTGTCGCGGGCCCGCCGCACCGCGACGGCCAGGTCGCCCCGGCCGCCTGCGGCGGTGGCGTGGCCGAGCAGGTTGCGCAGGTCCGTGCCGACGTCGGCGCGGATCCCGCCGTCGGCCACCCCCGCCTCGATGAGCTGGTCGATCCGGCTGGCCGCCTCGACCAGGCTTCCGCCGCCCGGGTCCGGCGGCGTGGTCGTCGCCGCCGACGGGGTGGGCCGCGTCCGGCCGGGCGGCCGGGGCGTGGCGGTCGGGGACGGATCCGGGGCGGGCGTCGACGCCGCCACCGTCGGGGCGCCCGTCGGTGCCGCCCCGGGCGGCGGCGGGTCCGCGTCCCGGGTCAGCGTCGGCAGGAGCAGCGCGAGCCCGGTGACCACCACGACCCCCACCGCGATCACCGGCACCAGCACAAGCCGGCGGCGACGATCGGCCCCGACGCGCCGCCGCCCGCCCCCGACCGGCGGTGCCGAGTCCGGAGTGGACGCGACCGGCCCGGCGGCTGGTGGGCCGGCGGGGCCGGCGACCGGGGCCGGCGGCGGCTCGGGCGGGCCGACGATCGACGGCAGGGTCATGGTCGGGGCGAGCATGGTGGCGGCCTGCGGGTCGGCCGGCAGGAGCTGATCGCGCAGCGCGAGAGCGACATGGTGCGCGGTGGGCCGGTCCCGCGGCTCCCGGGACAGGCACCGCAGGCAGATACGGGCCACCTCGGTCGGTAGCCCCGGCGCCTCCAGCGGGGGCGGGGCGCCGCCGGTCCCCAGCGCCACGCCGAGCTGCTCCCAGGTGTCCGCCGGGTACGGCACCCGCCCGGTCAGCATCTCGTACAGCAGCACCCCGAGGGAGTAGATGTCGGTGGCGGGCTGCGTCGGCGCCCCGTCCAGCCGTTCCGGGGCGACGTACGCGGGGGTGCCGAAGGTGCCGCCGTCCTCGTCCTCGTCCGGTGCGCCGATGTGGGTGGCGATCCCGAAGTCCAGCACCTTGGCACCGACCGGGGTCATCATCACGTTGGCCGGGGTGATGTCCCGGTGCACGATGCCGAGCCGGTGCGCCGCGGCCAGCGCCTCCGCGACCTGGGCGCCGATCTCGACCGCGTCCGGCCAGGGCAGCGGGCCCTCGGTCAGCCGGTACTCCAGCTCCTCCCCGGCGAGCAACTCCATCACCACGAACGAGGTGATGCTGCCGTCCGGGGCGAGCGTCTCGCCGTAGTCGTGCACCGCCGTCACGTGCGGGTGGACGAGCTGGGCGGCGCTGCGCGCCTCCTCGCGGACCATGTCCCGGAACCGGGCGTCCGCCGCCAGCGAGGGGGCGAGCACCTTCAGCGCCACCGTACGGTCCAGCACCTCGTCCCGGGCACGCCAGATGACCGACATGCCACCGGCGCCGATCTGGTCGATGAGCCGGTACCTGCGGGCGAGCAGCCTTCCGGCGTGCAGTGTTGCCATCACGGAACGCACCTGTCTGGTGTCGGGGCGGTATCAGGTTGCGCGAATGTGTCCAGCGTGTCAACGGCCGCCCGGTTCCACCCGTCCGGCCCGTGGCCGGTGGCAGTTCGGGCGGTGGATGGCCGACCGGACGGGCCGTGCCAGGATGGACGGCATGGTCAGCGGTCCGGTGGCGTTCGTGCTCGGCGGCGGGGGAGTCCTCGGCGCGGTCGAGGTGGGCATGTTGCGTGCCCTGTTCCGCGCCGACGTCCGGCCCGATCTGGTGCTCGGCACCTCGATCGGCGCGGTGAACGGCGCGCTGGTCGCCGCCGACCCGACCGAGGCGGTCACCGACCGGCTGGTCCGGCTGTGGGCCTCACCCGAGGCCAGCGAGGTGTACGGCGACTCGGTGGCCCGGCAGCTTCGCCGCTTCGCCGCCCGCACCCACCTGCACTCGCCCCGGCCGCTGCGCCGGCTGCTGGAGGCGGAACTCGGTGAGGGGACCACGTTCGCCGACCTGCGGGTGCCGTTCCGGTGCTGCGCGGCCAACATCGAGCGGGCCGCCGAGCACTGGTTCGACAGCGGGCCGCTGGTGCCCGCGGTGCTCGCCTCCGCCTCGGTGCCGGGGCTGCTGCCGCCCGCCGAGATCGACGGGCAGCACTACATCGACGGCGGGATCGTCAACTCCATCCCGATCGGCGAGGCGGTGGCCGCCGGGGCGCGGCAGATCTTCGTCCTCCAGGTGGGCCGGATCGAGCGGGAGCTGACCCCGCCCCGGCGGCCCTGGGAGATCGCCCAGGTGGCGTTCGAGATCGCCCGCCGGCACCGGTTCGCCCGGGAGATGGCGGCGCTGCCCGAGGGGGTGCGGGTGCACGTGCTGCCGACCGGGGGGCCGGGCCCGCGCGAGGACAGCCCGTGGGCGTACCGGGACATGGCTGCGGTGGGGCGGCGGATCAGCCGCGCGTACACCGCCTCCCGCCGCTACCTGGCCACCCACCTGGAACGCTGATGCCGCTGCCGCCCCGGTGGGTACGCCGATTGCTGCTGGCACCCGGTGTGGTGCTGCTCGCGGTGCTGGTCGTGACCACCCTGCCGGTCTGGGCGTTCGCCGCGCTCGCGCTGTCCCCGCTGGTGCCGGGCCGGCTCCGGCCGCTGCGGCTGCTCTGGATCGGCTGCGTCTACCTGATCTGGGACGCGGCGGCGCTGCTCGCCCTGTTCGTGCTCTGGCTGGCGTCGGGCGTCGGGGTGTGGAAGCGCACGCCGCCGTTCCAGCGGGCGCACTACGTGCTCGCCGGGTGGTTCCTCCGGGTGCTCTTCTGGCAGGCCCGGTGGACGCTGCGGCTGAGCATCGACGTGGTCGGCACCGACCCGGACACGGCGCTGCCCGGCCGCCCCGAGCTGGTGCTCTGCCGGCACGCCGGGCCCGGCGACTCGTTCATCCTGATCCACGCGCTGGTCAACTGGTTCCACCGGGAGCCCCGGATCGTGCTCAAGGACAGCCTCCAGTGGGACCCGGCCATCGACGTGCTGCTCAACCGGCTGCCGAACCGGTTCCTGGCCCCGGCCCGGAACCGGGACGGGTCGGTGGCCGAGCAGATCGGCCACCTCGCCACCGGACTGGACGACAACGACGCGTTCGTGATCTTCCCGGAGGGCGGCAACTTCACCCCGCGTCGCCGGCTGCGGGCCATCGCCCGGCTGCGGTCCCTGGGGCTGGAGCGGATGGCACTGCGCGCCGAACGGATGCAGCACGTGCTCGCGCCGCAGCCCGGCGGGCTGCTCGCCGCCCTGGACGCCGCCCCGGAAGCCGGGGTGATCTTCGTCGCGCACACCGGGCTGGACCGGATGCTCACCGTCGCCGACGTCTGGCGGGAGCTGCCGATGGACAAGCGGATCGTGATGCGGTTCTGGTCCGTGCCGCCGGAGGAGGTTCCCGTCGGCAAGCAGGAGCGCATCGACTGGCTCTTCGACTGGTGGGCGCGGATCGACGAATGGATCGCGGCGCACCACGACGGGGTCGACGCCGCGTAGGGTGCGGTCGTGGAGCAGATCAGCGTGGTGACGACGGTGGTGGACAGCCGCTCCGTCGCGGACGTTCTGGCGGCCGCCGCGGTGGCCGGCCGGCTCGCCGCCTGCGCGCAGGTGGGCGGCCAGGTGGACAGCACCTACTGGTGGCGGTCCGCGGTGGAGACCAGCTCGGAGTGGTCGGTGCTGTTCAAGACCGCGCCGGACCGGGTGAACGCGCTGGTCGACCAGATCCGCGCCACCCACCCGTATGAGGTGCCGGAGATCCTGGTCACCCGGGCGGAGAGCGGCAACCCCGACTACACGGCCTGGGTGCACGCGCAGACCCGCCCCTGAGTACCCGCACTCTGGGCGGGGCGGCTCACGGTCGGCATGATGGCCGGGTGGACACCACTGGCTACCCCTGCCCGGGGTGCGGCACCCCCGCTGACCTGCGCGTCGGCTGTCGGCGCTGCGGCCGGCCGCCCGACCCGGCCGCAGCCGAGGTGATCCGGCTCGACCGGGAGATCGTCCTGCTCGCCGGGCGAATGGAGCAGGCCCGCCGGACGTACCTCGAACTGGCCGGGGTGGTGCGGTCGGCGCAGGCCCGCCGGGCGGAGCTGGCCGCCCTGGTGCGGGCGGTGACCCCGGCCGGCGCCCCGCGCCCGCCCGCGCCGCCGCAGGCCCGGCCCGTTCCCGCGCCCGCCGTCGGTCCTGCCCGGCCCGTTCCCGTGTCCGCGCCCGCACCCGCGCCCGCGCCTACGGTCGGCCCCGGCCGGCCCGCGCCGGGCCCGGCGGTGTGGGGTGCCGGACCGGTGCCGGCCGGGTCGCCCGGACCGGTGCCGCCGCAGCGGCCGGTGCCGGCCGCGCCGGTCGGCGGGGCGGAGACCTCCACCCGGACGGTGCAGGGGCTGCTCTTCGTCCTCGGCGGCCTGCTGCTCGGCACCGCGGCGGTGGTCTTCACGGCGGTCGCGTGGGCCGCCGTGGGCGTCGTCGGTCGGGCGCTGATCCTGCTCGCCTTCACCGCGCTCGCCCTGGCCGTCCCGCCGCTGCTGGCGCGGCGCGGGCTGCGCGGCACCGCGGAGACCTTCGCCGCCGTGGGGCTGCTGCTGGTGGTGCTCGACGGGTACGCCGCCTGGTCGGTGGACCTGTTCGGGGTGGCCGGCTGGTCGGCAGCCCGCTACGCCGCGCTGGTCGGGGGGGCCGGCGCGGCGCTGGCGGTCGGCTACGGCCGGCTGACCCGCCTCACGGTGCCGTGGTTCGCGGCGCTGCTCACCGTGCAGCCGGTGCTGCCCCTGCTCGCCGCCCCGGCCCGCCCCTCGGCGGCCGGGTGGACGCTGGTACTCATCGGCGTCGCGGCGCTGAACCTGGCCGTGGTCGCCGCCCTGCGCGGCCCGCGTGTGGCGGTCGGTCCCGGGCCGATGGGGGTGCCCGGTGCGTGGGTCGGTCCGGTTCCGGCGGGGGTGCCGGGTGCGTGGGTCGGTCCGGTTCCGACGGGGGGTGCGGGACCGGCGGTCGGGGGGCCGGCGGTGGTGGCGACGGCCGCCGGGGGGTCGGCCGTCGCCGCCGGGCGGGTGCTGGCCTGGCTGGGCCACGGGGTCGCGCTGGCCGCTGCGGCGGGGTGCGCGCTGGTGCCGCTCGCCCTGGGCCGGGTCGCCGGCACGCCGCTGCTGGCCGGGGGGCCGCTGCTGCTGGTGGCCCTGACGCTGCTCGGCGCGGCGCTGATCGCCGGCGGGCGGTTGTTCCGGGCGATCACGGCCGGGGCGGTGGTCCCGGTGCTTGCCCTGGCGCTGCTCCGGCCGGTGGCGGAGCTGCGGCCGAACCTGCTGACCGTGGCGACGGCGCTGATCGCCCTCGTGCTGGTCGGCGCGGTCCGGCCGCTGCCCCGCCTGGTCGGGCCCGGCCCCCGGGTCGGGGCCCTGGTGGTGGCCGCCGGGGCCGCCCACGTCGCCGCGCTGCTCGCGATCGTGCTCGGCGCGGTCGCGGTGGGCCGGGCGCTGCCGCCGTGGCGGGGCGTCGGCGCCGGTCCGGACCTGTCGTGGGGGTGGCAGGTCCCGGTCGCCGTGGTGCTGTCGGCGGTGGCGCTGGCGGCGCTGCTGCCCCGGGCGGCGAGGCCGGTAACCGGGGCGGTCACGGTCGCGTTCGGCACCCTCGCCCTCGCGGGCGTCGGGCCGGTGCCGTGGCCGGCGGTGCCCGCCGCCGACATGGTCGTCGGAGCGGCCCTGCTGCTGTACGCGGTCACCCGGGCCCGGCCCTGGTGGGAGGCGCTGGTGGCGGCGGTCGCCGGCGGGGCGCTGGTCGGGCACGCCCTCCTGGTCGGGCTGGCCACGCGGGCCGGGGAGGCGGTGCTGCTCGGCGCGGTCGTGCTGGTCGGGACGGCGGTCGCCGCCCGGGGCCGCCGGGCCACCGGCGTCGGCCGGGGCGTCGCCGGGGCCGCCCTGGCCGCCGCGCTGCTGGCCTTCCAGGGCGCGGTGGCCGTCGCGTGCTTCGCGGCCGGGGCGGCACCCTGGTGGCAGGCGCGGGCCGCCCTGGCCGCCGTCGGGCTGGCGCTGGTCGGCCTGCTCGCCGTTCGCCACTGGTGGCCCGAGCTGACCGGCTACGCCTCGACCGCCTTCGCCGTCGGGTCCGTGCTGGTCGGGCTGGCGCCGCTGGTCGTACGGGCCGACGAGCCGGTGGCGCTCTACGCCGCGCTGACGGTGCTGCTGACGGTGCTCGCCGGGCCGGGCACCCGCCCGACGGACGCGCCCCGGGTCGCCGGCCTGGGGCTGCTCGTGGTCGCGCTCCTCGCCGCCGTCCCGGCGGTCGTGGCGGCGCTGGTCGCCCCGCACGGCGGGCCAGCCCTGCCCTGGTCCGGTGCGCCGGCCGGTGGGACGGTCCCGGGGGCCACCCCGGCCGGCGTGGCCCTGCTCGTGCTCACCCTGGCGGCCGTGCTCGTGGGCCGGAAGCGGGTCGGAGGGCCGGCCGACGTGCAGCGCCCCGGGGCACCGGTGGGCGGGGGGAGCCGGGCCGGCGTGCTGCTGTCGGCGTTGCCGTTCGCCGCGGCGGCGCTGCCGGTGCTGCTGGTCGCCGCCGGCACGCCGTGGCCGGTGGTGCCGGCGGTCCTCCTGCTCACCGGGCTGGCCGCCCTGCTGGCCGCCACGCTCGCCGGGCCCCGGCCGCTGCTCGTCCCGGTCACCGTGCCGGTGGGGCTGGTGGCCACCGCGTTCGGGCTGGCCGGGCTGCTCGCCACCCGTGTCGGCACCCTCGCCGGCCTCGGCGCGCTGGTGGTGGCAGCCACCGCGGTCGCCGTCGGGGGCCGGGTGGGCCCGGTCCGGCAGGGCGGGGCCCTGGTGGCGGTCGGCGCGGCGACCGGGTTCGCGGTCACCGCCGCGTTGGCGGCGAGCCTGCCGCTGCGTTCGGCCTCGTTCGCCGTGCTGACGGTCGCGGTGCTGGTCCTGGCCGTCGCCGCGCTCCCGGCCGGGCGCGACCCGGCCCGGGGCCCGGCGCTGGACGCCGCCGCCCAGGCAGTCGCCCTGCTCGCGGTGCTGCTGGCCGTCGGGTCACCCCGGCATGCCGCCGCGGTATGCGTGCTCTGGGGGGTCGCCGTGGGGCTGCGGCTGCTGCGCCGCGGCGAGCCGGCCGGGCGGCGGTGGGCGTTCGCGGGCATCGCCGGGGGCAGCGAGCTGCTCGGCACCTGGCTGCTGCTGGGCGCGGACGGGGTGGTGCTGCTGGAGGCGTACACCCTGCCGACGGCCGGGGTGGCGCTGGCCGCCGGGGTGGTGGCGCTGCGCACCCGGCCGGGCCTGAACAGCTGGCTCGCGCTCGGGCCGGGGCTGGCCGCCGCGCTGCTGCCCGGCCTGGTGTCGGTGCTGTTCGCGCCGGAGCCGCAGCCCTGGCGGCGGCTGCTGCTCGGGGCCGGCGCGCTGGCCGTGGTGCTGGCCGGATCGGCCCGCCGCTGGCAGGCGCCGGTGCTGCTCGGCGGGATCACCCTGACCCTGCTCGCGCTGCACGAGCTGGTGCGTAGCTGGGACCTGCTGCCCCGCTGGATCTTCCTGGCCGTCGGCGGGCTGGCCCTGATCGGCCTGGCCGCCACCTACGAGCGGCGTCGGCGCGATCTTGCCCGGCTCCGGTCGGTGGTCGGCCGGATGGGGTGAACCCGCCGGCGTTCCGCACGTACGGTGAACACGCGCGGTGAACAGGACGAAGCCGGAGAGGGCGGGGCAGGGCGGGCATGGCCGGAGGGAGCCCGGGCGGGCCGGGGTAGGGCACGCCCTACCCCGGAGACGGGGGGTGCCCGGGTTACCCTGCGCAACCGGTCGCCGCAGACTTGACGGTAGGGCACGCCGTCCGGCGTGACTCGGTGCGGAGACGCAGGAGCCCAGATGGTGCGTGCAGCGACAGTGGACCGGCCCGCCAGGCGGGGCAGCGACTACGCGGAGTTGTCCCGGCGGATCAGCCGGGCGGGTCTGCTGGACCGCCGGCCAGGCGGGTACGCGGCCCGGATCGCGCTGACCGTGGCGGCCTTCGTCGCCGGTTGGGTGGCGGTGCCGCTGGTCGGCGACTCGTGGTGGCAGCTCGCGGTGGCGGTCGGCCTGGCGGTGGCCACCACCCAGGTGGCGTTCCTCGGGCACGACGCCGGGCACCGGCAGATGTTCCGCCGCCGGGGCCCCAGCGAGGTGACCGGGCTGCTCGCCGGCAACCTGGCGGTCGGGCTCAGCTACGGCTGGTGGGTCGACAAGCACAACCGCCACCACGCCAACCCCAACCATGAGGACGAGGACCCGGACGTGGGGGCCGGGGCGCTGGTCTGGACGTACGAGCAGGCCGCCGTGACCCGGGGGTTCGGCCGCCGGCTGGCCCGCCGGCAGGCGTGGCTGTTCTTCCCGATGCTGCTGCTGGAGGGGCTGGCCCTGCACGTGGCGAGCGTGCGGGCGCTGGTCGCCCGGGGGCCGGACGGCCGGTACGCGACGCCGATGCGACACCGGGCCGTCGAGGGGCTGCTGCTCGCGGCGCACGCCGTCGGCTACCTCGGCCTGCTGTTCGCGGTGCTGTCGCCGGGGAAGGCGCTGGCGTTCATCGCCATCCACCAGGGCCTGTGGGGGCTCTACATGGGCTGCGCGTTCGCCCCGAACCACAAGGGCATGCCGATGCCGACGGCCGACGACGACCTCGACTTCCTGCGCAAGCAGGTGCTCACCGCGCGCAACGTGCGGGGCGGCCGGTTCGTCGACAGCGCGCTCGGTGGGCTGAACTACCAGATCGAGCACCACCTGTTCCCGAACATGCCCCGGGGGAACCTGCGCCGGGCCCAGCCACTGGTGCGGGCGTACTGCGCCGAGCTCGACCTGCCGTACGCGGAGACGGGGCTGGTCGAGTCGTACCGGCAGGCGCTCGCCCACCTGCACGAGGTGGGACGCCCGCTGCGCGACTGAGCCCGGACGCGCGACGGGGCGGCGCCGACCGGCGCCGCCCCGTCCCGGTGCTCCGCACAGGTCAGCCGCCGAACGCCTTCTTCAGCGACTCCGGCGCCTCTTCGGTCTCGCCGGCCGCGGGCTTCTCCGGCGACACGGTGGCCCCGAAGTCCGAGTACGTGGTGGTCATCTTGCCCAGCGAGGCAAGCAGCACGCTGGTGTCCACGTCCAGCTCGACGAGCCGGCCCTCGGCGTCGGTCTTCGCGGTGAAGGGGACGGCCTTGGCCTTCTCCCCGAGCGCCTTGATGTCCTTGTCGTCCGGGTTGGCCTTGGTGTAGTCCAGCGTGCCGGAGAAAGCGCCCTCTCCGGTCTTCTTCACCTCGACCACGCCACCGATCATCTTCTTGGCGCCGCCCGGGTCGCCGTCGGGCATCAGGTTCATCTGCCCGTTGGCGCCGAGCTTGGTGGCGTCCATGTGCAGCCACTTGTCGGAGATGCTCTTCGCCTTGAGCCACATGTCGTCACCGATGGTGACCATGCGGATCTTGCCGCCCTGGGCGCCCAGGTCCAGCGTCATGTCGGCGGACTTGCTCCGCGGGTCCATCAGGCCGCCGCCGTTCATGACCGAGGACTTGATGTTCACCCGGACGCTCTGCTCGTTCAGCTTCAGCGCGGCGGCGGTCAGCTCGGCGAGCGCGTTGGCCGGGGCGCTGCTGGCGGGCACCGAGCTCGTGCCGGCGTTGCCGTTGCCGACTGGAGCGTCCCCTCCGTTCTGGTTGCCGCAGCCGGTGAGACCGAGACCGAGACCGAACGCGGCGACGAGCGCGACCCCCGTGGTTGCCAGTCGTCGAGTGTTCATTGTGGATGACTCCTCGTGAAGGGTGGGCCGGGCGGCGGCGTAGCTGCCCGGCCGGGCCGCGGGCCAGCGTAGCGGGCCGGGGCGACAACCGCTGGTCCGTCAGCGGCCACCTCCCCCCGCCTCCGTGCCCTGCCCGGCCCGTCCGCGCAGGTCGGCGGGGGCGGACGAGGTGGCGGGAGAGCCGGTCGCACAGCACTGCCGGTAGGGTCGGGGTCATGGCAGACGTGCTCACCGCAGAGGCGGTGCGAGACGGGCTGGGCGGCCTGGCGGACTGGACGGGGGACCCGACCGGGATCAGCCGTACCACCGAGCTGGGCAGCTTCCCGGCGGCGATCGCTGTGGTCGACCGGGTCGCCGAGGTGGCCGAGGAACTGGACCATCACCCCGACATCGACATCCGGTGGCGGGCTCTCACCTTCCGCTGCGTCACCCACTCGGCGGGTGGGGTCACCGAACGTGACCTGGAGTTGGCGCGGCGGATCGACGACATCGTCCGGAGTGCCCGATGAGATTCGAGATCAGCAAGGTGCTCGACGCCATCGAGGGGCGGGTCTGCACCGACCCGTCGCTGGCCCGGGCCGTCCTCGACCTGGCCGAGGTGATCCGGTACCAGAACCTCGACGGCGGCCGGCCGGCGAGCCTGCTGCGGCTCGGCATGGTGATCGACGCGCTCGCCCGCGACCTGGAGGAGGACAGCGTCCCGGTCTACGCGATCGTGCACCGGGCGCTGCTCTCCGACGCCGACCTGACGTCCAACGAACGGATGGTGGTCCGCCGCTGGGCCGACGACGGCCTGGTGGAGGTGCTCGACAACCCGGGCGACCGGATGCTGGAGGTCGCCGACCTGCTCGGGCTGCCGGTGCTCAGCCGGGCCCGGTTCGACGGCCTGCGCGGCCGGTTCCCGTGGGTGGCCGAGCAGCCCGGCCGGGTGCTGGCACCGGTGCCCGGCGCGGGCGGGCCGGTGTTCATCGGCCACGTCGGCGGCGGGAACGTGCCCGTCGCCGGCACCCGCTCGGCGACCGGCGCGAAGCTGCTCGCCCGGCAGTGGCGCTGCCCCGAGCCGGGCTGCGCCCTGTTCGGCGGCGGCGGGGGCGGCGGCGCGTTCGCCGACCTGGCCCGGGTGGAGCGGGCCCCGGCCGGGCAGCCGCCGCCCGCCCTGCGCGGCGGGGTGCCGACCTGCCCACGGCACGGCGCCCGGCTCGGCGACGCCGGGCCGCGCCCGCGTACCGAGGTGCTGGCCGTGCGCGTCGGCGGGCTGATCCGCCGTCGGTTCGTGCTCACCGAGGGGCAGTCGGTGCTGGTCGGGCGCGCGCCGGAGCAGCAGGGCGGAATCGTGCTCGGCCAGTGGCTCAACGACGAGGCGCGGCGCTGGATCAGCCGCGGCCACGTCCGGTTCGAGCTGCGGGTCGGCGAGGTGATCGTCACCGACGTCAGCACCAACGGCTCGGGCATCCGCCCGTCCGGCTCGATGGCCGAGCCGGACCGGATTCCGCTGAAGCCGCAGCAGTCCCGGGTGCTCTCCGCCAACGACATGGTCGAGCTGTACCCGGGGGTGCAGATCGGCCGCGCCGACGAGCTTCCGACGGGCGCCCCGTTCACCCCCACCTCGGTGATGGCCGAGGCCCCCACCATGGCGATGCGCCTGCCCCGGCCCTGACCCGGGCCGTCGGGCGGGCGGACGACGGCGGGCGCCGGGACCGTGGTCCCGACGCCCGCCGCTGTCGTACGAGAGGATCAGCCGGCCAGCACGGCGGCGAGCTGGGCCACGGCGTGGTCGATCTCCTCGGCGGTGATCACCAGCGGCGGGGCCAGCCGGAGCGTCGAGCCGTGGGTGTCCTTGGCCAGCACGCCCCGCTCCATCAGCCGCTCGCAGGCCTGCCGGCCGGTCATCAGCGTCGGGTCGATGTCCAGGCCGGCCCACAGGCCCCGGCCCCGGACGGCGACCAGCCCCTTGCCGACCAGCGACTGGAGGCCGGCGTGCAGCCGCTCGCCCAGCTCCGCCGAGCGGCGCTGGAACTCGCCGGTGGCCAGCAGCCGGACCACCTCGGTGGCGACGGCGCAGGCCAGCGGGTTGCCGCCGAAGGTCGAGCCGTGCTGGCCCGGCTTGAGTACCCCCAGCACGTCGGCGTTCGCGGCGACCGCGGAGACCGGCACGATGCCGCCGCCGAGCGCCTTGCCCAGCAGGTACATGTCGGGCACCACGCCCTCGTGCTCGCAGGCGAAGGTGGTGCCCGTCCGGCCCAGGCCGGACTGGATCTCGTCGGCGACGAGGAGCACGTTGCGCTCGGTGCAGACCCGGCGTACGCCCGGCAGGTAGCCCTCCGGCGGCACCACCACGCCCTGCTCGCCCTGGATCGGCTCCAGCAGCACGGCGACGGTGTTCTCGTCGATCGCGGCGGCCAGCGCGTCCAGGTCGCCGTACGGGACCACGGTGAAGCCCGGGGTGTACGGCCCGAAGTCCGCCCGCGCGTCCTCGTCGGTGGAGAAGCTGACGATGGTGGTGGTGCGGCCGTGGAAGTTTCCCTCGGCCACCACGATGTTCGCCTGCCCTGCCGGCACGCCCTTGACCTGGTAGCCCCACTTGCGGGCCACCTTGATCCCGGTCTCCACCGCCTCGGCGCCGGTGTTCATCGGCAGCACCAGGTCCTTGCCGCACAGCTCGGCCAGCTCGCGGCAGAAGTCGGCGAACTGGTCGTGGATGAACGCCCGGCTGGTCAGGGTCAGCCTGTCGAGCTGCGCGTGCGCGGCGGCGATCAGCCCCGGGTGCCGGTGGCCGAAGTTGAGGGCCGAGTAGCCGGCGAGGCAGTCCAGGTAGCGCCGGCCGTCCACGTCGGTGAGCCAGGCCCCCTCGGCGGAGGTGATCACCACCGGTAGCGGGTGGTAGTTGTGCGCGGTGAAGCGTTCCGCGTCCCGGACCGCGCCTGGCGTCCGCAGCCTGTCGTCCACGATCAATTGCTCGCCTTTCCCTGACGGAGCCGCAACGTGCAGCACTTCGGTCCACCGCCGGCCTTGCGCAGCTCGGACAGGTCGACACCGATGGTCTCGTAGCCCCGGTCGCGCAGCTGCGCGGCCAGGTCGGTGGCCTGCGCGGGCAGCACCACGTGCCGTCCGTCGCCGACCGCGTTCAGGCCCAGCACCTCGGCGTCGGCCATGGTGGCGTGGACCGCGTCCGGGAAGAGCCGGCGCAGCGCGGCCTGGCTGCCGGGCGAGAACGCCTCCGGCAGGTACGCCACGGTCCGCTCGTCGAGCACGGTCAGCGCGGTGTCCAGGTGGTAGAAGCGCGGGTCGACGAGCTGCATGGTGACCACGGGGTAGCCGAACACCTCCTGCAACTGGGCGTGCGACGCGTGCGCGGTGCGGAACCCGGTGCCGGCCAGCAGGACGTCGCCGACCAGCAGGATGTCGCCCTCGCCCTCGTTGACGTGCTTCGGGTCGTACACGTCGAAGCCGGCGGCCTCGAACCAGGCCCGGTAGGCGGGGGCCTCGTCGGCGCGCTGCGGGTCGCGGAACTGCACGGCCATCGCCCGGCCGTCGATCACGGTGCCGCCGTTGGCGGCGAAGACCATGTCGGGCAGGCCGGGCAGCGGGGCGATCTCCTCGACCGTGTGGCCCAGCTCGCGGTAGATCCCGCGCAGCTCCTCCCACTGCCGGATCGCCAGGTCGGCGTCGACCGGCGCGGTGGGGTCCATCCACGGGTTGATCGCGTAGTCGACGGCGAAGTACGTCGGCCGGCACATCAGCAAGCGCTGGCTGGTGGCGTCCATCGTCATTGTCCTGCTCCCAGGGGTCGGACGCGCCCCGGCCACCTTCGGCCCACGGGGCTGGCGCCGTGGCCCAACCGTATGCGGCCGGCGTCGACGACATCCACCGGTGGAACTTGCGTCGACCGACCGATCATTGCGTATAGCAGGCCCCGCCCGGCGATTCGTTGCGCAGCCCCCTCACCCACCAACACCCACCCCCACCGACCACCCCCCGGCCCCACCCCACCCCACTGACCCCACCCTCCCCGCGCCGATCTTGCAGTTGCGGCCCGGGCGAAGGGGACACAACGGGCGTACCGAGGGCCCGAAGTGCAAGATCGCGGGAGGGGGCTGGGGGTGCGGGGTGAGGCGAGTCCGGACGTGCTTCGGGGGGCGGCGAACCGCCGCCCCCCGAAAGAGGATGTGCCCGGCTGGTGAACCACCAGACTGGTCGGGCTGGGCCGGCGAACCGCCGGCGGGGATCAAACTGCCCGTCAGAAGCGGTCGACAAACTGTGAGTCAAGCCACTCACGGAGCCGCTGCACCCAGTCGCCGTCCGTGGTCGGCCAGTCGAACTGGCCGGTCATCGCGAGCACGCCGAGGACCACGGCGGCGATGCCGAAGGCCATGCCGAGCAGGGCGTCGGTCTTGCCGGCGATATGCCGGCGCCGGGTGGCGAGCAGGCCGAACACGGACAGCACCGCGCCGAGCACACCGACCGCGATGCCGTACCCGGCGAGGGTCCCGGTCAGCACGGCGAGCGCGCCGGCGACGCCGACGATCAGGCCGAGGGTGGCGAGCAGGCTGGCCCGGGGCCTCGGCCCGAGCGCCACCGGCTCCGGCCGGGTCTCGCCGTCGGCGCCGGTGCGGTCCACCGGCGCCGGCCGCTCGGCGGTACGGCCCCGGCCCGCCGGCCGTCCGATCGTGGGGTCGGCCGGCAGCGGCCGTCCGGCGGTGCGGTCCCGGTCGAGGTCGAGAGTCGGTTCCGTGGTGGGGGAGCCGGTCGTGGTGGGTTCGGCCGGCGCGGTGGACGGGCCGGTGGTCGGCCGCTGGGCCTCGCCGTCCGGGGTGCGGGCGGTGGCCGCGCGGGCGGTCGCGGCGCGGGCGCGGGCTCCCTGCTCGGCCGCCTGTCGATCCGCGTCCGAGGCCCGCTCGCCGTCGCTGGCGGTCGTGCTGCTGCGGTACGTCGTCTGCTCGTCGCCGCGGTCGGTGAGCACCGGCCGCCCGTCGGGGCGGCTGCCGGTGTCCGTCGCGACGGCCCTCTCGAACCCGTCGACGCGGCCGTCGCCGTTGCTGTCGTTCGTCGTCGCCGGCTCGTTCCGGCGCGACAACAGCGAAGGAATCTTCACCTCATCACCTCCTGATTTGTGCGTGATCTATGCGTGGCGGCCTCGGAAACGCTGGTCGGCAGCCACGCGGTACGGCGTCCGAGGTACCCAACCGGAGCCCCGCCGACACTTCCGCCACCCGTTCGGGGTGACGCTGCCGTCGCCGGAAGCCGGTGTGCGGGTGGGCGACAGGAGGTAGGTCGTGGCCACGCAGAGATCGCGCTCGAACACGGAATTAGTGGCCACCCAGCGCAGGTAGGCCACTAATTCCGTGTTCGAGCGTGCTTGTGTGACCCGCGCCCGGTCGGCGGGAGCGACCACGGTCGGTCGGTCGTTGGCCGCCCGGTCGTCGGCCGGCGTCGGGAGATACCGTTGCGGCGTGCCAGAGGGACACACCATTCACCGGCTCGCCGGCCGGCACGCCGAGCTGTTCGTCGGCGACAAGGTGCAGGCTGCCAGCCCGCAGGGCCGCTTCGCCGAGGGGGCCGCCCGGCTGTCCGGCACTGTCCTGGACGGCACCGAGGCGTACGGCAAGCATCTGCTGCACCACTACGCGCACGAGCTGACCCTGCACGTGCACCTCGGCCTGTACGGCAAGTTCGCCGACGGGCCGGGCGAGCCACCGCCGCCCGTCGGTCAGGTGCGGCTGCGGCTGACCAGCGACGCGCACTGGCTGGACCTGCGCGGCCCCACCGCCTGTGACCTGCTCACCCCGCCCGAGGTGGCGGCGCTGCGCGCCCGGCTCGGCCCCGACCCGCTGCGCGCCGACGCCGACCCGTCCCGCGCGTACGCCCGGATCTCCCGCAGCCCGACCCCGCTCGCGGCGCTGCTGCTCGACCAGTCGGTGGTGGCCGGCACGGGGTTGATCTTCGTCACGGAGGCGCTGTTCCGGGCCGGCCTGCCGCCGCTGCTGCCCGGCCGGGAGCTGACCCCGGCGCTGTGGCGGGAGTTGTGGGCGGACCTGGTGGCCCTGATGACCCGGGCCGTCGAGGCGGGCCGGATCGACACCGTCCGGGACGCCCACCTGCCGGAGGCCACCGGCCGGGCACCCCGGGTGGACCGGCACGGCGGCGAGGTGTACGTCTACCGCCGCCCCGGCCAGCCCTGCCACGTCTGCTCCGGCGAGGTGCGCCGGGGCGACCTCGCCGGGCGCAATCTCTACTGGTGCCCCACCTGCCAGCGATAGCTAGCCCAGGCCCGCGAGCCAGCGGGCCGTCTCGATTTGGTGGCCGGACACCGCGTCCTCGGCGATGCTCCAGGCCAGGTTGTGCCCGATCGCCCAGCCCCGGACCCGCTCCCGGTCCAGGCCCAGCTCGGCGGTCAGCCGGTCGAGCCGGTGCCGCACCGCCGCCGGGGAGTGGCCCAGCTCCCTACCCCGGACGATCGCCACCACGCCGAACTCGCGCTCGCCGGCCAGCGGCTTCGGGTCGATCACCAGCCACGGCTCGCGGCTGGCCCGCAGCACGTTGCCGGCGTGCAGGTCCTGGTTGACCAGCACCTGCTCGCCCTGCGTCCCGACCAGTTCGGCGAGCCGTCCCAGCGCGGTGTCCAGCAGCCGCCGCTCGTACGGCCGGCCGGCCCGTTCCCAGTCCGCCGGCATCCGCTCCAGCCAGCCGGCCGCCTCCTCGGCCAGCGGGGTGAACGGCGCGGCGGCCGGCCGCCAGAGCCGGGGGAGCAGCTTGGCGATCACGTCCAGCGCCTCGTCCGGCGGCGCGGCGTGCAGCGGCGTACCCGGGTCGCAGCGCTCCACCAGCAGCGCCCGCCGGCCCGGGTCGTGCGCGAGCAGCCGGGCCGCCCCGCCGCCCGCCCAGTGCGCCAGCGCCGTGGCCTCGTGCTCGCTGTCAGCGTCCGGGTACTGGAGCTTGAGCACCGCCCTGTCGCCGTCGGGCAGCTCCGCCGGCAGTGCCAGCGAGGCGAACGCCTGCGGGAACGGCCGCCCCAGCCGCAGGCCCCACTGCTCGACGCACCCGGCCAGCCGATCGGGAAGCGCCGCCAGCCACTCCCGGCCGGCGGGCACCCGTCGCACCCAGCCCAGCCCGTCGGGGATCTCCACCTTCGTCTCCATCGGACCATCCTGGCCCAACTGCCCGGCCGGCCGGTGTGGGCTTCTGTGGCCGACCTCTTGACTTCCCACTAACCCGGGCGTAAACAAAGCACAAGCAAAAACGAAACGGCGGTGAAACAACATCGTGTACGCCGAAGAGCGACAGCAGGAGATCCTTCGCATGGCCCGCACCGAGGGCCGGGTCGAGGTGGCGGGCCTTGCCGAGGAGCTCAGCGTCACGCCGGAGACCATCCGGCGCGACCTCACCATCCTGGAGCGGGCCGGGGTGCTGCGCCGGGTCCACGGTGGAGCGATCCCGGTCGAACGGATCGGGTTCGAGCCCGCCCTGGCGGCGCGCGACGCGGTGCTCATCGAGGAGAAGGAGCGCATCGCCAAGCTCGCCCTGAGCGAGGTGCCCGAGGAGGGCGCGATCATTCTCGACGCCGGCACCACCACCGCCCGGCTGGCCCAGCTGCTGCCGGTCGACCGGGAGCTGACCGTCGTGGTCAACTCGCCGGTCATCGCCACGACCCTCTGTACCTATGCCAACCTCAATGTCCTGCTGCTGGGCGGACGGGTCCGCGGGAAGACCCTCGCGACCGTGGACGACTGGGCACTGCGGCCGTTGGCGGACCTCTACGTCGACGTCGCGTTCATCGGGACCAACGGCATCTCGGTCGAGCGCGGCCTGACCACCCCGGATCCGGCCGAGGCGGCGGTTAAGCGGGCGATGGTCCGCGCGGCCCGCCGTACGGTGCTGGTCGCCGATCACACCAAGATCGGCAACGACTACCTGGCCCGGTTCGCCGACCTGGCCGACCTCGACCTGCTGATCACCGACAGCCGCGCCGACCCCGACCTGGTCGGGGACCTGGAGTCCGCAGGCGTCCGCGTGGTACGAGCATGAAAGCCGGCAGGGCATGATCGTCACCGTCACCCTCAATCCCAGCCTCGACCGGGCCGTCGAGGTCGACTCGCTCACCCGGGGCGAGGTCATCCGGGCCGCCACGGCGCACCTCGACCCCGGCGGCAAGGGCGTCAACGTGTCCCGGGCCCTGCTAGTGCTCTGACCATGAACGTTCACGGTGTTGATGACACGCCGTCTGGCCTGTCGGCTGGGCGGCGTCGTGACGGTCAGGCTGTGGCGGTGGCAGAACCTGTTCGCGTTCGGCGGCTCAGTGACCAGGAGGGTCAGCAGCTGCTGAGGATCACTCGTAGAGGTACCGGCTCGCCGATCCGGTTACGGCGGGCGATGGTCGTGCTCGCCTCGGCCGGCGGGAACACGGTGCCGGCGATCGCTCGCCTCGTCCAAGCCGACGAGGACACGATCCGGCAGGTCATCCACCGCTTCAACGAGATGGGGATGGCCAGCCTGGACCCTCAGTGGGCGGGTGGCCGTCCCCGCCAGATCAGTCCTGACGAAGAACAGCTCATCGTCGAGACGGCCAACACCCGCCCCGAGAAACTGGGGCGGCCGTTCACCCGCTGGAGCATCCGCAAGCTCGTCGACCACCTGCGCGTTCACTCCACTCGACGGGTCGGGGTGGGCCGGGAACGGCTGCGGCAGATCCTGCACCGACACCGGATCACCTTCCAGCGGACCAAGACGTGGAAGGAGTCCACCGACCCTGACCGGGACGCCAAGCTCGCCCGGATCGAGCACGTGAGCAACCACCTCCCGCAGCGGGTGTTCGCCTTCGACGAGTTCGGGCCCTTGGTGATCCGTCCGCAGGCTGGCACGGGCTGGGCGCCGGCCGGGCACCCACACCGGTTGCCCGCGAACTACCACAAGCTGCACGGCGTCCGACAGTTCCACGGCTGCTACTCCGTCGGTGACGACCAACTCTGGGGCGTCGTCCGTCGCCGCAAGAGCGCCGGGAACACCCTCGCCGCCTTGAAGTCAATCCGGGCCGCGCGTCCGGACGGGGCACCGATCTACGTCATTCTCGACAACCTGTCCGCGCACAAGGGCCGAAAGATCCGGGCGTGGGCGGCCCGGAACAAGGTCGAACTCTGTTTCACCCCGACCTACGCCTCCTGGGCCAACCCGATCGAGGCCCAGTTCGGGCCGCTACGCACCTTCGTCATCGCCGGCTCGAACCACCCCAACCACCCCACGCTGACCCGGCGGCTGCATGCCTACCTGCGCTGGCGCAACGCCAACGCCCGCCACCCCGACGTCCTAGCCGCCCAACGCCGCGAACGCGCCCGCATCCGCAGCGAACGCCAACGACGCTGGGGCCAACCCGCCACCCGCGCAGCCTGACCCCAACACCGTGAACGTTCATGGTCAGAGCACTAGCCAACGGGGTGCCGTCGGTGGCGGTGCTGCCGTCCGGCGGTGACGAGGGCGACCAGCTCATCCGCCTGCTCAAGGCGGAGGGGGTGGAGGTCCTCGCGGTGCCGATCTCCGGACGGACCCGTTCCAACATCACCCTCGCCGAGCCCGACGGCACGGTCACCAAGGTCAACGAGCCCGGCCCGGCCATGTTCCGCGCCGAGCTCGACGAGGTGACCGACCGCGTGCTCACCCGCGCCGTCGATGCCGACTGGGTCGTGCTGTGCGGCAGCGTCCCGCCCGGCCTGCCCGCCGACGCCTACGCGCAGCTGTGCCGGAAGCTGCGCGCCGCCGGCGTCAGGGTCGCCGTCGACACCAGCGGACCCGCCCTGCGTGAGGCCGCCCTGGCCGGGGCGACCCTGCTCAAGCCCAACCGCGACGAGCTGGCCGAGGTGGTCGGTAGCCCCCTGGCGGACCTCGGCGACGTGGTCGACGCCGCCCAGCGCCTGCGGGCGTGGGGGGCCGGCACCGTCGTGGCCAGCCTCGGTGCCGACGGTGCCGTCCTCGTCGACGCCGACGGGGTCGTCATGGGTACCTGCCCGGTCGTCCGGCCCCGCAGCACCGTCGGTGCCGGCGACGCGCTGCTCGCCGGGTTCCTCGCCGCGGGCGCGCGGGGCGCCGCCGCCCTCGCCGAGGGGCTGGCCTGGGGCGCCGCCGCGGTGAGCCTGCCCGGCAGCCGCATGCCCGGCCCCGCGGACCTGTTCCGCCACGCCGTCACCATCCACCCCCGACCGGACGAGCTTCTCCCCCTGCTGCCGCCCGGTCCCCCTTCCTGAAGGAGACGCCCCCGTGACCTCCTCCTACACACCCAAGGTGCAAGGCCAGGGCTTCAGAGCCTCGGTGCAACGCCTCGGCGGCCACCTGGCCGCGATGGTCATGCCCAACATCGGCGCGTTTCTCGCCTGGGGTCTGATCACCGCGTTGTTCATCCCGACCGGCTGGTTCCCCAACAAGACCCTTGCCGAACTGGTCGGCCCGATCATCAGCATCCTGCTGCCGGTGCTCATCGGCTACACCGGCGGCCGGCTGGTCCACGGGCAGCGCGGCGCCGTCGTCGGTGCGGTGGCGACCATGGGCCTCGTGGTCGGTGCCGACGTGCCGATGATCCTCGGCGCGATGATCATCGGCCCGCTCACCGCCTACGTCCTCAAGCTGTTCGACGGCCTGGTCGAGAACAAGATCCGCCCCGGCTTCGAGATGCTGGTCGACAACTTCAGCGCCGGCATCATCGGCGGCGCGATGGCCATCGGCGGCGTCTACGGCATCGGCCCCGTGGTCGAGTGGTTCACCAAGCAGGCCGGCTCGGGCGTCGACTGGCTCGTCGACAAAGACCTGCTGCCGCTGACCTCGGTGCTCGTCGAACCCGCGAAGGTGCTGTTCCTCAACAACGCCATCAACCACGGCGTGTTCGGCCCGCTGGGCATGGCCGAGGCGGCGGACAAGGGCAAGTCGATCCTGTTCATGATCGAGTCCAACCCCGGACCCGGCCTCGGCCTGCTGCTCGCCTTCATGGTCTTCGGCCCCCGCGCGCTGCGCCCCAGCGCCCCGGCCGCGATCATCGTGCAGTTCCTCGGCGGCATCCACGAGATCTACTTCCCGTACGTGCTGATGAAGCCGAAGCTGATTCTCGCCATGATCTGCGGCGGCGCCGCGGGCGTCGGCACCTTCATGATCACGGGGGCGGGCCTGGTCGCCACCCCGTCGCCGGGCAGCATCTTCGCCTACCTGGCGGTCACGCCCAAGGGCGACTACTTCGGGGTCATCCTCGGTGTCGTCATCGCCACCGCGGTCACCTTCGCGATCGCCTCGGCCCTACTCGGCTTCGGCCGCGGTGAACCCGCCGAGGACCCCCTCGGCCCCGACGAGGAGACGGTCGTCGACCCGGACGAGGCCATCAACAAGTCGGCGAAGCTGGAGGTTTGAACGCCATGCCCACGATCAACGGCACCGAGATCAAGAAGGTCGTCGTCGCGTGCGACGCCGGCATGGGCAGCAGCGTGATGCTGGCCAGTCAGCTACGGCGGCAACTGGCGAAGAACGCGGTGACCGTCGAGCACACGCCGGTCAACTCGATCCCGGCGGACGCCGACGTCGTCATCTGCCACCAGGGCCTCGCCGCCCGGGCCCGGGTCAGTGCGCCCGACAAGGTGATCGTGCCGATCCAGGTGTTCATCGGCGACCCGGCCGTCACCAAGGTCGTGAACGCGGTGCAGCGTGGTGGTGAGCTCAGTGGCTGAACTGCTGTCCCGTGACGCGATCCGGCTCGACGAGCGGGCCGGATCGCGGGACGAGGCAATCCGCCGCTGCGGTGCGGTGCTCGTCGAGACCGGCGCGGTCGCACCGGCGTACGTGGACGCGATGCTCGCCCGCGAGCAGAGTGTCTCCACATACATCGGGGAGGGCGTGGCGATCCCGCACGGCACGCTGAACAGCAAGGAGTCGGTCCAGCGCGACGCCCTCGCGGTGTTGCGCTTCCCCGGCGGTGTCGACTGGGACGGCTTCGACGTACGGGTCTGCGTGGCCATCGCTGCGGCAGGCGACGGGCACGTGGACATCCTGGCCAAGCTCGC
This sequence comes from Micromonospora sp. NBC_01412, assembly GCF_045040215.1. Lineage (NCBI taxonomy): Bacteria > Bacillati > Actinomycetota > Actinomycetes > Micromonosporales > Micromonosporaceae > Micromonospora > Micromonospora sp. NBC_01412. The sequence continues at coordinate 1,932,889 of NZ_CP109528.1, read as the reverse complement.
CTCGGTGCTGATGGACCCGGCGCAGGCGGAGCGGCTACGAAACTCGACAAGTGCCGATGAAGTGATCACCATCCTTGAAGAGGAACCATCGTGAGAGTTGTTCGATTCCACGCCCCTGGTGACATTCGCATCGAGGACGCGCCTGAGCCCACGCCGGGCCCCACCGACGTGAAGATCCGCGTCCGGGCCTGCTCCACCTGCGGTACCGACGTGAAGATCTCCCGCTTCGGCCACCACCACATCGTCCCGCCGCGCGTGATGGGCCACGAGATCGCCGGCGAGGTCGTGGAGGTCGGCGGCGACGTCACGGGCTGGCAGCCGGGGGACCGGGTCCAGGTCATCGCCGCAATCCCGTGCGGCAAGTGCGCGGAGTGCCGGCGCGGCCGGATGACCGTGTGCCCCAGCCAGGTGTCGATGGGGTACCACTTCGACGGCGGGTTCGCCGAATACATGGTCGTACCGCACAACGTTCTCGACGTCGACGGGCTCAACCGCATCCCCGACGGACTCAGCTTCGCCGAGGCGTCCGTCGCCGAGCCCCTCGCCTGCGTCCTCAACGGCCAGAACCTCGCCGATGTCGGGGAGGGCGACGACGTGGTCGTCGTGGGCTCCGGGCCGATCGGCTGCCTGCACGTCCGCCTGGCCCGGGCGCGCGGCGCGGCCCGGGTGTTCCTCGTCGACCTCAACCGCGAACGCCTCGACCTGGCTGCCGACCTGGTCCAGCCGGACGCGGCGATCTGCGGTGCCGAGACCGACGTCGTCGACGCGGTGCTCAAACTCACCGAGGGCCGGGGCGCGGACGTCGTCATCACCGCCACGGCAGCCGGCGCCGCACAGGAGCAGGCGGTGCAGATGGCCGCGCGGCAGGGCCGGATCAGCTTCTTCGGCGGCCTGCCGAAGGACAAGCCCGTCATCTCCCTGGACTCCAACCTCGTGCACTACCGCGAACTGACCATCGTCGGCGCCAACGGCTCCAGCCCCGAGCACAACAAGCAGGCGCTGCGGCTCATCGCCGACGGCTCCGTGCCGGTGGCCGACCTCATCACCCACCGCCTGCCGCTCGACCGCGCCCTCGACGCCTTCGGCATCGTGGCCCGTGGCGAAGCGATCAAGGTGACGATCGAACCGTAGGAGGACTCGTGCCCACCAGGACAGTCGTCGTCGGCTCCGCCAGCGGGCTGCACGCCCGCCCGGCGGCGCTGTTCGTCGCCGAAGCGGCGAAGCAGCCGGTACCGGTCACCATCCGCACCGGCGACAAGAAGCCCGTGCCGGCCCGCAGCATGCTCGCCGTGCTGTCGCTCGGCGCCAAGAGGGGCACCGAGGTCACCCTGGAGGCCGACGGCGACGGCGCGCAGGCAGCCGTCGACACCCTGGCCGACCTCCTCGAACGTGATCTGGACGCCGTCGATGCGTGAACTCCGGGGAATCGGGGCCAGCCCCGGCGGTGCGGCGGGGCCGGTCCACCGGCTGGCCGCGCCACCTGCCCTGCCGTCCGTCCCGGCAACCGTCGATCCCGCGGCCGAGAAGGCGGCCGCCCGGGCGGCGGTCCTCGCCGTCGCCGCCGACCTGACCCGTCGCGCCGACGCCGCCCCGGACACGACCGCCGCCGAGGTGCTGCGGGCACAGGTCCTGATGGTGCAGGACGAGACGCTGATCGACGCGGCCGACGTCGCCATCGACGGCGGCACGGACGCGTCGCACGCGATCACCGACGTGCTCGCCGTGCACCGAGCCGCCTTCGAGGCCGCGGGCGGGTACCTCGCCGAGCGGGTCAGCGACCTCGACGACCTGCGGGACCGCCTCGTCGCGGCGTGCCGGGGGCTGCCGATGCCGGGTGTTCCGGACCCCGGCCATCCGTTCCTGCTCATCGCCCGCGACCTGGCGCCCGCCGACACCGCCGGGCTCGACCCGGCCATGGTGCTGGGCCTGGTCACGGCCGAGGGCGGGCCGACCAGCCACACCGCGATCCTGGCCCGGACACTCGGCATACCGGCCGTGGTCCGCTGCGCCGGCATCCTGGACGTGGCCGACGGCACGCTGGTCAGCCTCGACGGCTCGACCGGTGTCGTGGCGACCGGCGTCTCCGCCGAGACGGCAACCGGCGTCAACGCCGCCCGGCTCGCGGAGATCGAACGTCGCGCACGCTCCCACGGCCCCGGGCGGACCGCGGACGGTCATCCCGTCGCGTTGCTGGCCAACATCGGCTCCGCCCGCGACCTCACCGGCGAGGTCGAAGGCGTCGGGCTGTTCCGCACCGAGCTGCTCTACCTCGACCGCAGCGACCCGCCGTCGCATGAGGAGCAGGTCGCCGCGTACCGGGAGGTCTTCGCCGCGCTGCCCGGCCGCAAGGTCGTCGTGCGCACCCTCGACGCCGGCGCCGACAAGCCGCTGCCGTTCCTGCGCCTGGCCGGTGAACCCAATCCGGCGCTGGGCATCCGCGGTCTGCGGGTCGCGCGGCAGACACCGTCCGTGCTCACCACGCAGCTGGGCGCGATCGCGGTGGCGGCTGCGGCGGCGGACGCCGAGGTCTGGGTGATGACGCCGATGGTCGCCACGGCGGCGGAGGCGTCCGCGTTCACGGCATCCTGCCGCGAGCATGGCCTGTCGACCGCCGGCGTGATGATCGAGGTGCCGGCCGCGGCACTGCGCGCCGGCCAGGTGCTGCGTGACGTGGACTTCCTCAGCATCGGCACCAATGACCTCAGCCAGTACACGTTCGCCGCCGACCGCATGTGCGGGGACCTCGCCGAACTGCTCGACCCCTGGCAGCCCGCGCTGATCGGGCTCATCGCCTCCTGCGCGGCGGCCGGCGTCGAGGCGGGCAAGCCGGTCGGCGTGTGCGGAGAGTCCGCCGCGGATCCGGATTTCGCCCTGGTACTGGCTGGGCTGGGCGTCACCAGCCTGTCCATGGCACCCCGCAGTATCCCGGCGGTGCGCGAGTCCCTGGCCGCGCACACCCTGGACGAGTGCCGGCAGATCGCCAAGGCTGCCCTGGCCGCCGACACCCCGGCGGCAGCCCGGGCAGCGGTCCGCCGCTGAGGCGCGTCGACCCCAAGGAGGCGGGCGCCGGCCGGCGACTCGCCGGCCCCGGTGGAGAAGGGCGCCCCTCTCCCGGGTCGGGCGCGACGCCGGCCGGCGTTCAGCGCAGCCGCCGGCCGGGTCAGCGGAGCCGGCGGATGTCGCCGTAGGCCCGGTAGAAGCCGCCCCGGCCCGCCTCCCGGACCTCCGTGATCAGGTAGCGCGCCCCCGCCTCGCGGATGCCCTTGGGGAACTGCACCGACCAGTCGCGCTGGTAGCCGGCGGAGAGCACGTGGACGCGCAGCCGGCCGCCCTCGTCGACGCACTGCACCACCACGCCACCCAGGTCATCGGTGGCGACCTCCACCGTGGTCCAGGCCGCCGGCTCGGGCAGCCGCGCCGGGGCCTTGACGTCCACCACCTCCGGCACGCTGCCCTGCTCGGCGGCCCGGATCGCCGGCTCGCTCGCGTCGACGCAGGCCAGGTAGCCCGAGGTGGTGACCACGTAGAGCCGCTGGTCGTGGTACTGCATGGAGTACGCCGAGCCGCAGCCGGTGCCGAGTTTCCACAGCCGGTTGCCGGCCGCGTCGAAGCAGTAGATCGAGGACTGGTTGTCGCCGGCGAAGACGTACCGCCCGTCCTCGGCGGTGGCGCAGGAGAAGACCGGGGCGTCGCAGCGGTACGACCGCTCGGTGTGCCCGTCCTTGCGCAGCCGCACCACCTCGCGGGTGCCGGTGCCGGCGAACACGGCGTCCCGCTCCTGCCAGCCGAAGAGCACCGACCCGGTGCGGGTGTGCCACAGCTCCCGCCCGGTGCGCCAGTCGTAGCCGGTCACTCCCTGGGAGTGGCCGTGGTAGAGCGCGTCGGCATCGCAGCGCACCATCCACGCGGACCGGCCGCGCCCCGGCCGCCGCCAGAGGAACTCGTCCTCGTGGTCGATCGCGGCGATCCCGCCGTCGGCGTCGGAGACGCCCAGCACCCCGTCGTGGATGTCCAGCCAGTAGATGTCGATCTCCGGGGTGATCGCGTACGCCACCCGGGGCACCTTGCCGGAGAGGTCGTAGACGTTGCCGTCGTCGCAGCCCGCGTAGATCCAGGCGTCGTCGGCGACGATGCACTTCACCCCCTCGGGGAGCCGGACCTGGTTCAGCACCCGGGCGTCGTGGTCGAGGGTGGTGATCACCCCGTGCTCGTTGCCGACCATGCAGTGCTGCCCGTCGACGAAGATGCCGAACGCGGGCGCGCCGGAGGCGTACCGCCACAGCACCGGGGCGGTCCGGGCGGTCGAGCGGGTGCTGACGATCTGGCGGCGGGAGACCGGCCGCTTCTGGCGGGCGCCGGGCACCGCCGGGGCGTACCCCTTGCGGACCTTGTCGCCGATCTTCTTCGCGGCGGTGGCGCGGGCGCGGGCGTTGTCCGGGAAGGCCGTGGTCTTCACCTGACCCTGGTCACCGATCCGGCCGTAGCGAACGGTCATCGTGGTGTCGTCCACCACCACCTCGTAGAACTTGTGCGCCGCGCCGTCCACTTCGGACAGTTCGAGGTAGGTCGTCTCCTGCGACATGGGGATGCCTTTCGAGGGGGAGGGGCGCCGGACCCGGCACCGCGACAGCGCGCACGCTAACCGTGCCCCCCGACAGGTTCGGTCTGTCCCCGGCTGCGGTCGAGGGCGTCGACGGCCTTGCGGGCCGCGATCAGCACCGGGTCCCACACCGGCGCGTACGGCGGGGCGTAGCCGAGGTCGAGGGAGGTCATCTCGTCCACCGTCATGCCGTTCCACAGCGCCACGGCCAGGGTGTCGATCCGCTTCGCGGCCTCCGACCAGCCGACGATCTGCGCCCCGAGCAGTCGCCCGCTGGGGCGCTCGGCGATCAGCTTCACCGTCATCGGCCGCGCCCCCGGGTAGTAGCCGGCCCGGTTCGTCGACTCGGCCACCACCGAGACGAACTCGAAGCCGCTGGCCGTGGCGTCCCGCTCGCGCAGGCCGGTGCGGCCCACCTCCAGCTCGCAGACCTTCGTCACGGCCGTGCCGATCACACCGGGGAAGGTCGCGTACCCGCCGCCGAGGTTGATCCCGGCGACCCGGCCCTGCTTGTTGGCGTGGGTGCCGAGCGGCACGTGCACCGGCAGGCCGCTGACCAGGTGCAGGCTCTCCACGCAGTCGCCGGCCGCCCACACCCCCGGCGCCCCGACCACCCGCATCCGCCGGTCCACCCGGATCCCGCCCGAGGGGCCGACCGGCAGGCCGGCGGCCTCGGCGAGGGCGGTGTTGGGGCGTACCCCCAGGCCCAGGACCACGACGTCGGTCGGCACCGGCCCGTCGTCGGTGATCACGGCGGACACCCGCCCGTCGCGCTGGTCGAGCCCGGTCACCCCCACGCCGGTACGGATGTCGATGCCGATGCCGCGCATGGCCGTCGCGACGAGAGCGGCCATGTCCGGGTCGACGGTCGCCATCGGCTGGTCGGCCTTCTCGACCAGGGTGACCGACAGCCCGCGCTGCACCAGCGCCTCGGCCATCTCCACCCCGATGTAGCCGCCCCCGACCACCACCGCCCGCCGGGGCGTCGGGTCGCCGTCCAGCCAGTCGCGCAGGGCCCCGGCGTCGTCGAGGGTCTGCACGCCGAAGACGCCGCCCATGTCCGTGTCGGCCCAAGCGGGCTTTGTCGGCACCGCTCCGGCGGCGTACACCAGGTCGTCGAACCGCTCGCGGACCTCGCCGCCGCGGTCGAGGTCACGGGCGACCACCTCCCGACGGTCCAGGTCGATCGCGGTGACCTCGTGCCGCAGCCGGACGTCGATGTCGAACTCGTCGCGGAAGGTGGCCGGGGCGCGGGCGACGAGCTGGTCCCGATCCGCGACCATCCCGCTGATCCAGTACGGGATGCCGCACGCCGAGTACGACGTGTGGTGCCCCCGCTCGAAGGCCACGATCTCCAGGTCCGACCGGTCGCGGCGACGCCGCGCCTGGGAGGCCGCCGCCATACCGGCGGCGTCCCCGCCGATGACGACCAGCCGTTGCGCCACGCCGGTCATCCTGCCATCCCGAGCCCGCCGGCGGGCCCGTCCCGCCGGGACGCCCGCGCGGCTGCGGTGGGCTCAGCCACGGGTCTGCCGCGCCACGTCCCGTACCACGTCCACCAGGCTCCCGGTGCGCGCGAAGACCGCCCGCTGCCGGGCCGCCCCGGTGCCGTGCCGGCGCAGCCCGCCGAGCAGGTCGGTCACCTCGGCCAGGTCGTCGTGCCGCTCCAGCTCGGGGCGGAGCCGCTCGACGAGCCGGTCCAGCAGCTCCCACGCGGGGCGCAGCTCGCCGTCGGTCAGGTCGACGCCGTCGCCCTCCAGCCCGTCGTGGGCGGCCCGCCAGTGCGCGGCGACCAGCAGGTGGTGGTCGGTGCGGACGGGCTCCCGACCCTCGGCGATGTCGGTCATCGCGCTGGCCACCAGGGCTCGGACCAGGGCGGCGACCAGCACGGCGTCGTCCACCGACGGGCAGACGTCGCCGATGCGCAGCTCCACCGTCGGGTACTTCGCCGACAGCCGGGCGTACCAGTAGAGCATCCCCTCGTCGAGCATCACGCCGCTGGCGATGAGCTGCCGGATCAGCCGCTCGTAGTGCTCGTGCGACTCCAGGTACGGCGTCGGCGCCACCGACGGCCACCGCTCCCACTCCACGGAGCGCCAGCTCGCGTAGCCGGTGTCCACGCCGGCCGAGAACGGGGAGTTGACCGTCGCGGCGTGCAGGATCGGCAGCCAGGGCCGGACGTGGTTGAGCACCCGCACCCCGGTCTCGGGGTCCGGCACCCCGACGTGCACGTGCATGCCGTTGTTGCCGGGACCCGGCACCAGCAGCCGGAACCGCTCGATCATCCGGTCGAAGCGGGGCTTGTCGACCACCGGCGGGACCGGGCCGTCGACCGGGCCGGTGCCGATGGCCAGCACCCGTACACCGGCCCGTTCGGCGGCCTCGGACAGCGCCCGGCGCAGCACCCCCAGGGAGTGCCGGATCGACGACAGCTCCAGCCCTGGCGGGCTGCCGATCTCGATCTGGCTCGTCTGGAACTCGCGCTCGACCTGGCCGCGCAGCTCGGCCGGCACCTGCTCCATCACCAGGTCCACGGCCGGCACGGCGGTGCCGGTGTGCGGGTCGACGAGCAGGAACTCCTCCTCGACGCCGACGGTGAGCAAGTCGGTGCCGCCCGGGGCCACGGTCGGTTCCCGCTGCACCACTGAACCGCTCATCGTCCTCACCGTCCGTTTCCGTGCCGGCCGCGGCGCTGTGCCGCGACGTGACCGGCCATTACCCGCAGTATCGGTGCGGGGAAACTCCGCCGTCCGCGTGTCGCCCGCCGGCACGCCGCTCACGTTCCGCAACCCCGTTGCCGGGACCCCGCCCACGTTCGGGGAAGGAACGCCGGCCTTCGGGGGGAGGAACGCTCCGCCCGTCGGGGGGAGGAACGCTCCGGTCCTTCGGGGTGGACGGCGGGGCATAGGGTGATCGCGTGGGCGGGTTGCTGCTGACGGTGACGGGGATGTGGGCGTACGCGCTCACCCACCTGACCGTGCTCGCGGACCGCCCGGCCGAGCTGCTGGCCGGGGCGGCCGTGGCCGCCGCCGTGCTGCTCGCCGTGTTGCTCGCCGGGCGCCCCCCAATGGCGGCCGGCCCGCCGGCCAGGGCCGCCGGGCACGGCGTCGGCCTGCGGGAACGCGCCCGGCGCCGGGGTGTCCCCCGGCAGGTCGACCCGAACGCCGCCGGTCGTCCCCGACCCCGCGCGCCCGGACTGGGCCCCGCGGCCGGGTAGCTTCCCGGGCCGCGCCGGCTGCCGTCGGCGTCGGCCCCGGAGCGACGGACGGGGCCGTCGGCCCCGCGCGACGGACGGGCATTCCCCGTCGCGTCGCCATCCGCCATCCGGTATCCGGCCGCCTCTGCCGTCGTCCGTCCCGCCGCGCGCCCGTCTCCGGGCCGGTCGGGGCATCCGGAACCGGACCGAGGGGTCACCCATGCTCGCCTTCGCACCGCTGCACGACGCGGTCTCCGCCGCCGCCACCGCCGTCACCTGGCTCGCCGACACGCTGAACCCGCTGACCGGCGGGGCCGCCACGGCAGCCGCCATAGTTCTGTTCACCGTCGCCGTCCGCCTGCTGGTCTCGCCGCTCACCCTGGCCCAGGTCCGCGGGGAGCGGCGCCGCGCGGCCCTCGCCCCGCAGGTCCGCGACCTGCAACGCCGGTACGCCGACGACCCGGCCCGGTTGCAGAGCGAGCTGTTGGGGCTCTACCGGTCGGCCGGGGCGAGCCCGGTCGCCGGCTGCCTGCCGGCCCTGCTCCAGGCCCCGTTCTTCCTGATCATGTACCGGTTGTTCAGCACGGACGAGGGCGGCACCGGCCTGCTCGACGAGCGGCTGGCCGGGGTGCCGCTGGGCTGGCACCTCTCCGACGGCCTGATCGGGGCGGCCGGCCCGCTGTTCGGGGCGTTGCTGGCGGCGCTGGTGGCGCTGGCCTGGTGGTCGTCGCGCCGGGCGCGGCGCGCGGCGGCTGCCGTGGGCACCGTGGCCGGTACGCCGACCGAGGGGCCGGGCGCGGCCGCCCTGGGCCGGCTGGTCCCGCTGCTGCCGTACCTGACCGTGCTGGCGGCGCTGGTGGTGCCGTTGGCGGCGGTGCTCTATTTGGTCACCACGACGGCGTGGACGGCGGCGGAGCAGGCGGTGCTGCGCCGCCCCCAGGCGGCGCCCGTCGAGGTCCGTTGACCGCCTCCGTAGGGGACCGGGCCCCGTCGATGCGGCGTCACCCTCTGGACAGAAACAGTTAACAGTCCTAATAATAGGCGCCAACGTAGACGAGTGTGAATGCCCGTCCGGGCGTGGAGGGTTGCATGAAGCGTTCCCGATCCCTTGTCCTGGCCCTGGTGACGGCGCTGGCCGCGACCGTCGGGGCGGCCTGGGTGGCGCTGCCGGCGTTCGCCGCCGGGGCCACCGCGAACTTTGTCAAGACCTCCGACTGGGGTTCCGGCTGGGAGGGCAAGTACACGATCACCAACGGCGGCGCCACGGCCATCTCCGCGTGGACCGTCACCTTCGACCTGCCGGCCGGCACCGCCGTCGGCAGCTACTGGGACGCCCTGCTGACCACCTCCGGCCAGCGGTACACCTTCACCAACCGCTCCTGGAACGGCGGCATCGCCCCCGGCGCGTCGGTGTCGTTCGGCTTCCTCGCCACCGGCTCCGGCAGCCCGACCAACTGCCAGCTCAACGGCGCCCCCTGCGGCGGCGGCCCCACCCCGACGACCCCGCCGCCGACCACCCCGCCCCCGACGACCCCGCCCCCGACGACCCCGCCGCCGACCACCCCGCCGCCGACGACCCCGCCCCCGACCACCGCCCCGCCCACCGGCAACCTGCCGAAGCACATGCTCACCGGTTACTGGCACAACTTCGACAACCCGGCCGTCGAGCTGCGGCTGCGCGACGTCCCCGCCGAGTACGACCTGATCGCGGTCGCCTTCGCCGAGGCCACCGGCACCCCCGGAGCGGTCACCTTCGCCGTCGACCCCGGCCTGTCCGCCGCCCTCGGCGGCTACACCGACGCCGACTTCACCGCCGACGTGCAGACCCTGCGCTCGCGCGGCAAGAAAGTCATCCTCTCCGTCGGCGGCGAGACCGGCCGGGTCGCGGTCAACGACGCCGCGTCGGCCACCGCCTTCGCCAACACCACGTACGCCCTCATCCAGCGGTACGGCTTCGACGGCGTCGACATCGACCTGGAGAACGGCCTCAACCCGACGTACATGGCCCAGGCGCTGCGCGCCCTGCGGGCCAGGGTCGGGGCCAACCTGATCATCGCGATGGCCCCGCAGACCATCGACATGCAGTCCCCGGCCGCCGGCTACTTCAAGCTCGCCCTGGACATCCGGGACATCCTCACCGTGGTCAACACCCAGTTCTACAACTCCGGGGCGATGCTCGGCTGCGACAACAACGCCGCGTACGGCCAGGGCACGGTGAACTTCATCGTCGCGCTCGCCTGCATCCAGTTGGAGGCCGGGCTGCGCCCCGACCAGGTCGGGCTCGGCCTGCCCGCCGGCCCCGGCGCGGCCGGTGGCGGCGTCGTCGCCCCGAGCGTGGTCAACGCCGCCCTCGACTGCCTGGCGAAGGGCACCAACTGCGGCAGCTTCCGCCCGCCGCGCACCTATCCGGGCATCCGGGGCGCGATGACCTGGTCGGTCAACTGGGACGTCAGCAACGGCAACGGCTTCGCCCGCACCGTCAAGCCGCACCTGGCCACCCTGCCCTGACCCGGCCCCTTCCTGACCCGGCCCTGACCTGACCGCACCACCCCGCACCACCCCGCACCACCCCGCACCACAGTCCCCCCGTACCACCGTCCCCGCACCACCGCCGGCCCGCCCCGCGTGGGCCGGCGGTCCCGCCCACCCCCCTCGGGCGGAAACCCCCACCACCGGTCCCCTGGAGGCCACCGTGAAACTCCGGTCCCCCCGCGCGGCGACGTTCGCCGCCGCGCTCGCCGCCGCCGTCGTCGCGGCCACTCTCATGGCCCCGCCGGCCGCGTCGGCGGCCACCGCCGCCTTCGTCCGCACCTCGAGCTGGAGCAGCGGGTACGAGGCGAAGTTCACCGTCACCAACAACACCTCGGCCAGCATCGGCTCCTGGAACGTCCAGTTCGACCTGCCCGCCGGCAGTTCGCTCGGCGCCTTCTGGGACGCCACGATGACCACCGCCGGCCAGCACGTGACCGCCGTCAACAAGTCCTGGAACGGCGCCCTCGCCCCGGGCGCCAGCACGTCGTTCGGGTTCGTCGTCGCCGGCACCGGCGACCCGACCAACTGCACCGTCAACGGCGGCTCCTGCACCGGCGGCGGAAACCCGTCCGGCCCGGCCACCCCGGGCGGGCTGCGGGTCACCGGCACCACCGCCGCCTCGGTCTCGCTGGCCTGGAACGCCGTCTCCGGCACGATCACCGGCTACCGGGTGTACGAGGGCAGCACCGTGAAGGCCACCGTCACCGGCACCTCGACGACGGTGTCCGGGCTGGCAGCCTGCTCCGCGCACAGCTACACCGTGGCGGCGTACAACTCCTCGGGCGAGTCGGCGAAGTCGCCGGCCGTCTCCGCCACCACCACCGGCTGCAGCGGCGGGAACGCCCCGATGGCCGCCGCGCCGTACCTCTACCCGGGCTGGGGCGACCCGCCCGCGCCCTCGACGGTGATGGGTGCGACCGGGATCAAGTGGTTCACCATCGCGTTCGTCCTCTCCGGCGGCGGCTGCACCCCGGCCTGGGACGGCAGCGGCCCGCTCACCGGCGGCGCGCACGCCAACACCATCGCCGCGATCCGGGCCGCCGGGGGCGACGTCATCCCGTCCTTCGGCGGGTGGAGCGGCAACAAGCTCGGCCCGAACTGCTCGTCGGCCAGCGCGCTGGCGGCGGCGTACCAGCAGGTGATCAACGCGTACGGGCTGAAGGCGATCGACATCGACATCGAGAACAGCGACGAGTTCGAGAACGAGGCGGTGCAGGACCGGATCCTCGGCGCGCTGAAGATCGTCAAGCAGAACAACCCCGGGATCAAGACGATCGTCACCTTCGGCACCACGACCACCGGGCCGTCGTACTACGGCACCCGGCTGATCAACCAGGCCGCCGCGCTCGGGGCGAACATCGACACGTTCACCATCATGCCGTTCGACTTCGGCGGTGGCGCCAACATGTACCAGAGCACCGTCAACGCCTCCGAGGGGCTGAAGACCGCGCTGAAGAACGCCTTCGGCTGGTCCGACGCCACCGCGTACACGCACATGGGCATCTCCGGCATGAACGGCCTGTCCGACCAGCAGGAGCTGACCACCGCGGCGACCTGGACGCAGATCCGCGACTGGGCGAAGGCCCGGGGCCTGTCCCGGTTCACCTTCTGGGCCGTCAACCGCGACCGGCCGTGCCCCGGCGGGGGAGTGGTGTCGAACTGCTCCGGCATCGCACAGAACACCTGGGAGTTCACCAGCATCACCGCCCAGTTCAACTGAGCGGCAGCGTGCGGTCAGCGGCCGGTGGTCATGGACTGCCGGTCGCGCCGCGCGCGGCGGCGACGCACCTTCTTCACCGCCCAGCTCACGATCATCACGCCGAAGACCGCGAAGATCGCGTAGTTGAACCAGCTGCTGTACTGGTCCACATCCTCCCAGCGCGACCCGAGCGCGAAGCCGGCGCCGACGATCAGCGAGTTCCACACCCCGCTGCCCAGCGTGGTCAGCAGGATGAACTCGCCCAGCGGCATCCGGTTCGCCCCGGCGGGGACGGAGACCAGGCTGCGCACCACCGGCACCACCCGGCCGATCAGCACCGCCCACCGGCCGTGCCGCTCGAACCACCGGTTGGCCTTCTCCAGGTCCTCCCGGTCGACCAGGGGGATGTGATCCAGCCACCGCTTCAGCCGGTCCTCGCCGACGGCCGCGCCGAGCCAGTAGAGCACCAGCGCGCCGACCACCGAGCCGACCGTCGCGGCGACCACGATGAGGACGAGGTTGAACCGCCCCTCGGCCGCGAGGTACCCCGCCATGGCCAGCACGACCTCGCTCGGGATCGGCGGGATGATGCTCTCCAGGGCGACCAGCGCGGCCACCCCGACCGCGCCGAGCGAGTCGATCACGCTGGCCACCCACCCGGTCAGCCCAGTGAACTGGGACGGATCGACGTTCTGGGCGAGGGCCATGGTTGTCCTTCCGCGGGCCGCCGGGGGGATCGGAAGGTGTTACCCAGTCCGCGGGCGATCACACCTGCCGGTGACCGGGCCCGCCCCGGGACCCCCGCGTTCAGTCCTCCGGGTGCAGCGCCGCGTCCGCCGGGCCCCGCCGCCAACCGAGGAACCGGACCACCAGCCCGCCCCGGCTCGGCGAGCAGCAGAACGGCCCGGCCGACGCCTCGGCCTGCGGGGCGAGCGGGGCCAGCCGGACCAGCCGCCACGGCTCGTCGCCCGCGCGGGCCCGGACGGTCAGCGCGTCCCCGGCCCGGCTGACCCGGACCGTCACCTCCCGGCCTGCCCACTCCGGCACCGGCGCGACCGACCAGTCGGAGACCTCGCGGGTGACCACCGCGCCGACCTGCGGCTGCCCGTCGCTGACCTCCACCCCCGCCTTGACCCAGTTCCGCTCGTCCACCCGGACCAGCACGCCGGCCTGGTCGAACTGCTCGGTGAAGTCGAGCCGGAAGGTGACCTCCACGGCGGTGTCGACCGGCAGCGGGGCGAGCAGGGCCGGGCCGTCGTCGTGCACGAAGCCGTAGCTGGTGTGCCGCCAGAAGTCGCTTCCCGCGCCCGGCTCGACGACCAGCCCGCCGTCCGGGGTCGGCTCGGACCGCACCGGCTGGTGCAGCCACCAGCCCTCGGCCCAGTCCACGTCCCGGTCCCCTGCCTCCGACCCCACGCTCATGACCGGCACGCTACCGCCAGCCCGCCAGCCCGCCAGCCCGCCAGCCCGCCAGCCCAGCCCACCGCCCGGCCCTCGGCCCGGCTCCGCCCTGACGCGGGCGGCATTCGCGTTTGCCGGGAGCCGGAATCGGAGAAGGTACGCCGGCATGGGTGACAGGTGGTACTCCGAGGCGGTCGTCTATTGCCTCGACATCGACACGTACGCGGACTCCGACGGTGACGGGGTCGGCGACATCCGCGGCCTCATCGGCCGGCTCGACTACCTGGCCCGGCTGGGGGTGACCTGCCTGTGGCTGCACCCGATCCACCCGTCGCCGAACAAGGACGACGGCTACGACGTCACCGACTTCTACAACGTGGACCCCCGCTTCGGCAGCCTCGGCGACTTCGCCGAACTGCTGCACCAGGCGCAGAACCGGGGCATCCGGGTGATCATCGACCTGGTGGTCAACCACACCTCGGACGAGCACCCGTGGTTCCAGTCCGCCCGGTCCTCGCCCGACTCGCCGTACCGGGACTGGTTCGTCTGGGCCGACCACGAGCCGGACGACCGACACCAGGGCATGGTCTTCCCGGGCGAGCAGAACGAGACGTGGAGCTACGACCGGACCGCCAAGGCCTGGTACTACCACCGGTTCTACAAGTACCAACCCGACCTGAACTTCAACAACCCCGAGGTCCGCGCCGAGGTCAAGAAGATCGTCTCGTTCTGGCTCCAGCTCGGCGTCTCCGGGTTCCGGATGGACGCGGTGCCGTTCATCATCGAGCTGACCGAGCCGGGCAACCCGAACTCGCCGAAGGACTTCGAGTACCTCACCGAGCTGCGTCAGCACGTGCAGTGGCGGCGCGGCGACGCCATCCTGCTCGCCGAGGCCAACGTGGAGCCCGACCAGCTCCCCACCTTCTTCGGCGACGGCAGCGGCTCCGGCAACCGCATCCACCTGCTCTTCGACTTCATGCTCAACGGCCGGCTCGTGCTCGCCCTGGCCCGCCAGGACCCGGAGCCGGTGATCGAGGCGCTGCGGGACACCCCGATCCTGCCCACCGGCGGGCAGTGGGCCACCTTCCTGCGTAACCACGACGAGATCGACCTGTCCCGGCTCACCACCGAGCAGCGCAACCAGGTGTACGCCGAGTTCGGCCCCGACGAGGACATGCGGATCTACGACCGGGGCATCCGCCGCCGGCTCGCCCCGATGCTCGGCAACGACCGGCGGCGCGTCGAGCTGGCGTACGCGCTCCAGTTCTCGCTGCGCGGCACGCCGGTGCTGCGCTACGGCGAGGAGATCGGGATGGGCGAGAACCTCTCGCTGCCCGGCCGGGAGGCGATCCGTACCCCGATGCAGTGGTCGTACAAGCCGAACGCCGGCTTCTCCACGGCCGACCCGGAGAAGCTGGTCCGCCCGGTGATCGACAAGGGCGACTTCTCGTACGAGAAGGTCAACGTCACCGCCCAGCGCGGCGACCACAAGTCGCTGCTGTCCTGGTTCGAGCGGATGATCCGGACGCTGCGTGAGGCGCCGGAGATCGGCTCCGGCTCGACCACCCACATCGACGTGCCGACGCCGCACGGGGTGCTCGCCCACCGCGCCGACGGCTCGACCGGGACGATGGTCTTCCTGCACAACCTCGGCACCGACGACGTCGAGGTCGACCTCGGCACGCTCGCCGGCGAGGCGGACCTGCCGACAGACGTCCTCGCCGACCGCAACTACGGCGAGGTGGGCAAGCTCGACTCGCTCAAGCTCGCCGGCTACGGCTACCGCTGGATCCGCCTCTGTCGCGGGGCCGCCTACTGATCCCGGGGGTGGGCTAGGCTCCGAGGGTCGCCGTAGGTTACCGGGAGGTAGGCATGTCCGAGGAGCAGCGGGTCGCGATCGTCACCGGGGCCGCGCGGGGGATCGGGGCGGCCACCGCCCGCCGGCTGGCCGCCGACGGCCTGGCGGTCGCCGTGGTCGACATCGAGGAGTCGGCCACCAGGGACACCGTGGACGCGATCGTCGCGGCCGGCGGCCGGGCCCTCGGCGTCGGCGCGGACGTCGCCGTCCGGGAGCACGTCGAGGCGGCCGTCGAGCGGGTCGCCGCGGAGCTGGGCGCGCCGACCGTGCTGGTCAACAACGCCGGGGTGCTCCGGGACAATCTGCTGTTCAAGATGACCGACGCCGACTGGGACATGGTCATGGGCGTGCACCTGCGCGGCGCGTTCCTGTTCAGCCAGGCCACGCAGAAGCACATGGTCGAGCGGAAGTGGGGCCGGATCGTCAACCTGTCCAGCACCTCGGCGCTGGGCAACCGGGGCCAGGCCAACTACGCGGCGGCGAAGGCGGGCATGCAGGGTTTCACCAAGACCCTCGCCATCGAGCTGGGCCCGTTCGGCGTCACCGTCAACGCGGTCGCGCCGGGGTTCATCGTCACCGACATGACCGCCGCGACCGCCGCCCGGATGAAGGTGGACTTCGAGGCGCTCCAGAAGCACACCGAGTCGGAGATCCCGGTCCGCCGGGTGGGCCGCCCGGAGGACGTCGCCCACACCATCTCGTTCCTGGCCAGCGAGGGCGCCTCCTTCGTCTCCGGCCAGGTCATCTACGTGGCCGGCGGCCCAAAGTCCTAACCCCCCACCCCCACCCACGAATGGCCGCTCTTTCACGGAAAGAGTGGCCATTCCACATGCCACCCCCACTCTTTCCGTGAAAGAGCGGGGGTGGGGTGTGCGGGGTGGGGTCAGGTGGGGCGGGGGCGGGTGTGCCAGAGCCAGAGCAGGCCGAGCGCCGGTAGCACCAGCGGGACGTAGCCGTACCCGCTGCCGAACTGCGACCAGACCGTCTCGTCCGGGAACAGCTCGGGGTCGACCAGGCTGAGGACGCCGACGCCGAGCACCCCGACCAGCTCCACGGAGCAGCAGGCCAGCGCGACCCGCCGGCCCGCGTGGCCGGCCCGGGCCAGCCCCACCGCGGCCACGATGTAGATCAGCGCGGCCACCGCCGAGAGCAGGTACGCCACCGGCGCCTCGTCGAGCTTCGTGGCGATCTGCAACCCCGCCCGGGAGGTCGCGGCGATGGCGAACAGCAGGTACACGGCGATCAGCAACCGGCCCGGCCCGGAGTTCGTGGCCAGCCGGGGCGTTTTCGTCTCAACCACCGAGCACCTCCCAGGTCTGTTGCAGTCGGACCACTACGACCGGGGTCACCAGGCAGATCGCGCAGATGATCGCCGACCCCCACCGGGTCGGCTCCATCCGGGCCAGCACCCAGGCCAGCGGCGGCAGGCAGACCAGCGTCACCAGGTAGCCGAAGAACGCGCCGGGCTCGCCCGGCCGGTCGCCGCCGCCGAGCGCGACCAGCGCCGCCACCGTCAGCGCGAGCAGGCCCAGCTCCAGCACGGCCAGGCCGGCGAGCTGCACCCGATCCGGCGACCGGTCGCGCATCGCCGCCACCAGTGCCCACACCGCGAGTACGAGCGACAGCACGATCGTCGCCGTCGCGAGGATCCCGTCCACCGGCGAGCCGGCCGCGACGGCGCTGGTCATCAACGGCACCGGAGTCGGAGTCTCGGTCACCGGGACAGCCTACTAACCCGTGTAGTACTCGCCCCGCCCCGGCCCGCCGGTTCGCGGGCTGGCCTGGTCCGGTTCGGTCCGGCCCCGTCGGCTGCGTCGGATCGGCCGGGCGACTAGCGTGGATCACGGCTACGGGACTGCCGTGGCCAGCGACGACACCGGGAGTTCACGTGCTGCGGTTCGGCTTGTTCGGTACCGGCCACTGGGCGGCGGAGACGCACGCGGCGGCGATCGGCGCGCACCCCGGCGCCGAGTTGGCCGGGGTCTGGGGCCGCAACCCCGACAAGGCGGCGGATTTGGCGCGGCGGCACGGGGTGCCCGTCTTCACCGAGATCGACGCGCTGATCGACGCCTGCGACGCGGTCGCCGTGGCGCTGCCCCCGGATGTGCAGGCCGACATCGCCGTCCGGGCCGCCACGGCCGGCCGGCACCTGCTGCTGGACAAGCCGCTGGCGCTCACCCTCGCCGACGCCGACCGGGTGGTCGCCGCGGCCGCGCAGTCCGGCGTCGCCTCTGTGGTGTTCTTCACCCAGCGGTTCCACCCGAACGTGACCGGCTTCCTCGCCTCGACCGCGGCGGCCGGGGGGTGGCAGCACGCCCGGGCGACGATGTTCACGTCCATCTTTCAGCCCGGCAACCCGTACGGCGCGTCGCAGTGGCGGCGGGACCGGGGCGCGCTGTGGGACATCGGCCCGCACGCACTGTCGATCATCCTGCCGGTGCTCGGCCGGGTGACCCGGGTCGCGGCCACCGACGGCCCGAGCGGCCTGGTCCACCTGCTGCTCACCCACGACGGCGGGGCGACCAGCGCGGTGTCGCTCACCCTCGACGCGCCGCCCGAGGCCACCACCCGCGACTTCGTCTTCTTCGGGGAGAACGGCGTGGTGGAGGTTCCGCCCGGGGACGGCAACGCGCTGACCGCGTTCTCCGCCGCGATCGACCAGCTCGCCGAGGAGATCGACTCCGGCACCCGGGACCACCGCTGCGACGTCCGGTTCGGCCGGGAGGTGGTGGCCGTTCTGGTCGCCGCCGAGACCGCCCGCGCCGAGGGCCGCACCGTCGACCTCCCGGGCTGAGACTCGGCCGTCCGCCCACCGACGGGTGGACGTCGCGTCGACGTCGATGGGCGTCGTAGCCGTCGCTGCGGTGGCCGTCAGGCGAGGCTGCCCAGCGCCTCGCTCAGCTCGGTGGGGGAGGCGAACTCCTCAGCCGGCAGTGCGTGGAGCATCTGCAACACGTCCGTGCTGGCACCGTTCTCCTGCCCCCAGCGGACCAGGTCCTCCCGGGAGACCGGGTAGTCGAGCCCGGCCACGTACTCCTGCAACTCCGTCCCGCTGACCGTCATGCCGCCGGCTACCCGCTGCGCGGGAGAGCATGCCAGCCTCCGTCCCATCGATCTCGCCCCTCCGCCCCGAACCCGGCCGGGTGCCGGAGGGACGCTGATCCGGGTTGTCACTCAGGGCCTCGCCCGAAGGGCTCGGGGTTCGGAGCCGGCCGGTTTGCCCCGAACTGGGCCGGGTAGCCGCGGGCATGCTGGTACAGCGGCTCGGCGCGCCGAGCGACTTCGATCCGTTGCTGGAGCGGATCCGGGACGCCCGGATCGTGATGATCGGCGAGGCGACGCACGGCACCCACGACTACTACCGGCTGCGCGAGCAGCTCACCCGGCGGCTCATCGCCGAGCGGGGTTTCTCCTTCGTCGCCGTGGAGGGGGACTGGCCCGACTGCGAGCGGGTGCACCGGTCGGTCACCGCCGCCCCGAACGGCCTCGCCGACCCGCAGGCCGCCCTGGAGCGCTTCGAGCGCTGGCCGACGTGGATGTGGGCCAACGCCGAGGTGGCCCGGTTCTGCCGCTGGCTGCGGGCGTGGAACCTGGAGCAGCCGGTCCAAGGGCGGGCCGGCTTCCACGGCCTGGACGTCTACAGCCTCTGGGAGTCCATGCAGGCGATCTTCGACTACCTGGGCGAGGAGGACCCGACCTCGTTGGAGGCCGCGCAGGAGGCGTACCGGTGCTTCGAGCCGTACGGGCGGCGGGTCGAGGAGTACGGCGCGGCCAGCCGGTTCGTCTCGGCCCGCTGCGAGGAGGAGGTGATCAAGCTGCTGGCGCGTACCAGGGAACGGGCCGCCCTGGACGGCCCGGACCGCTTCTCGGCCTGGCAGAACGCGGAGGTGGTGGCCGGCGCGGAGCGTTACTACCAGGCGATGGTGGCGGGCGGCCCGGAGTCGTGGAACGTGCGGGACATTCACATGGCGGACACCCTGGACCGGCTCCTGGACTTCCACGGCCCGGACGCCCGGGGCGTCGTCTGGGCGCACAACACCCACGTCGGCGACGCCCGGGCCACCGACATGGCCGCCGACGGGCTGGTCAACATCGGCCAGTTGGCCCGGGAGCGGCACGGGGCGGACGACGTGGTGCTGGTCGGCTTCGGCAGCTACCGGGGGACGGTGGTGGCGGCTCCCCGGTGGGGGTCGCCCGCCGAGGCGATGGTGGTGCCGCCGGCCCGACCCGGTTCGGTCGAGCGGCGGCTGCACGAGCTGATGCCGGAGCGCGCGGTGCTGGTCTTCGGCGGCCCGGACCAGCCAGGCTGGGTCACGGACGAGCACGACCACCGGGCGATCGGCGTGGTCTACGACCCGACCTTCGAGTCGTGGGGCAACTACGTGCCGACCCGGCTGGGCGAGCGCTACGACGCCTTCGTCTGGTGCGACGACACCACCGCGCTGCACCCGCTGCCCGCGCTCACCACGTTCGGGGAGATGGAGACGTACCCGGCGGGGGTCTGAGCCGGAAGGGCCCCGCCCCGCCGGTTGAGCGGCGGTGCGGGGCCCCGGGGCCGGACCGGTCAGGCGTCGGCCGGCTTCTTCTCGGCGAGGTGGGCGCGCAGCCCCTCGCCCTCGATGTCCACGTTGGGCAGCAGCCGGTCGAGCCAGCGGGGAATCCACCAGGCTGCCTTGCCGAGCAGCGACATCACCGCCGGGACGATGGTCATCCGGACCACGAAGGCGTCGATGGCCACGCCGATGGCCAGCGCGAAGCCCATCGACTTGATGATCGGGTCGTCGAGGAAGACGAAGCCGCCGAACACCGCCATCATGATCAGCGCGGCGGCCGTGACGACCCGGGCGCCGTGCCCCATGCCGTTGACGGTGGCCTGCTGCGCGGTGTCGCCGTGCACGAAGTCCTCCCGCATCCGGGAGACCAGGAAGACCTCGTAGTCCATGGCCAGCCCGAACAGGATGCCGATGAGCAGGATCGGCAGGAAGCTGACCAGCGGGCTCGGGGTGTCCAGGCCGACCAGGTCGGCCAGGTGCCCCTGCTGGAAGATCGCGACGGTGATGCCGAACGTCGCGGCGACCGTGAGCAGGAAGCCGAGGGCGGCCTTGACCGGCACCAGGATCGACCGGAACACCAGCATCAGCAGCAGGATCGACAGGCCGACGACGAGCACCAGGTAGACCGGCAGCGCGTCGGAGAGCTTCTCCGACACGTCGATGCCGATCGCGGTCACGCCGGTCAGCAGCACGTCCGCGCCGGTGACGCCGGAGACCTGCCGGCGGATGTCGTGCACCAGGTTCTCGGTGGCCTCGTCGGTCGGGCCGCTCTTGGGGATGACCCCGAGCAGCGCGGTCCGCCCGGTCGGGTCGGTCTGCGGCGGGGCCACCGCGAGCACCCCGTCCGTCTGCTGGACGAGCTGGGCGACCTGCGGTGCGGCGGCGGCCGTCGCCTCCCGCGAGTCGGACGTGACGACGAGCGCGAGGCGGCCGGTGAAGCCGGGCCCGAAGCCCTCCCGGATCAGGTCGCTGTTCACCCGGGCCGGCGAGCCGGTCGCAGCCGTGCTGGCGTCCGGCAGGGCCAGCCGCATGTCGGGGGCGGGCAGCGCGAGCAGGCCCAGGCCGACCAGGGCAACCAGGATCACCGGTACGCGCAGCCGGGTGACGAGGCGTGCCCAGCGGAAGCCGAAGCCGGACCGGTCCTCGGCCGCGGCAGCCGCCTCGGGGGTTCCGGCCGGCCCGGCCCCGGCGGCCGCCTCGGCCTTGCGCAGCTTGCGGGGGAGCACCCGGGTGCCGGCGAAGCCGAGCAGGGCCGGGGCGAGAGTGATCGCGACCAGCACGGCGATGGTCACCGTGCCGGCGGCGGCCAGGCCCATCACGGTCAGGAACGGGATCTGCACCACCGCGAGGCCGGCCAGCGCGATGACCACCGTGGCACCGGCGAAGACCACCGCCGAGCCCGCGGTGCCGACCGCCCGGCCGACGGCCTCCTCGGCGGACAGCCCTTCCAGCAGGTTCTGCCGATATCGGGAGGTGATGAACAGCGAGTAGTCGATGCCGACCGCCAGGCCGAGCATCAGGGCCAGGATCGGCGCGGTGCTGGTCAGCTCGATGGCGCCGCTGAGCGCGAACAGGCCGGCCATGCCGACGCCGACGCCGATCAGCGCGTTGAGCATGGTCATCCCGGCCGCGACCAGCGAGCCGAACGTGATGATCAGGACGACCGCCGCCACCAGGACGCCCAGCGCCTCGGTCGAGCCGATCTCCGGCTCGGCGTTCAGCACCTCGCCGCCCGGGGCGACCTGCCAGCCCTGCGCCTCGGCCTGCGCGCCCACCTTCTCGTACGCGTCGCGCTGGGCGTCGGTGACGTCGTCCGCGCGGCCGGCGAACTGCACCTGGATCAGCGCGTACCGGCCGTTCGGGGAGATCGCCTGGGCCTGGTACGGGTCGACCGCGCCGACCACTCCGGGCAGGGTGGCCGCCTCCTGGGTCACCTGCCCGACCAGGGCCTGCCCCTGGGGCGTGGCGAGTTGGCCGTCCGCCGGAGCCTTCACGGCGATGGTGCCGGTGGCCCCGCTGGCCTCCGGGAACCGCTCGCTGAGCAGGTCGATCGCCTGCTGGGACTCGGTGCCGGGCATGGTGAAGTTGCTCGCCGTGGGGCCGCGCAGCGTCGCCGCGGCGAGGCCGAGGCCGACGAGCACGACGAGCCAGACGACGGCGACGAGCCGTCGGCGGCGCAGCGAGGCCCGGCCGAGCCGGTACAACAGGGTCGCCATCAGATTCTTGTCCTCGATCGTTGGTGAACTGGACGGTGGTGGGGTCAGCCGGGAGGGGCCAGTGCGCGCCGGACCAGGCCGAGCAGGGCGTCGCGCAACTCGTCGTCGGCGACGTCGCCGAACTCGCCGCACGTCTCGGCGATCCCGGCGAGGACGACCAGGGCCGCGATCCGGGCCGCCGGGCGCGTCGAGTGGCCGGCGAACGCCGCGATCAGCCGCTCGGAGAGCTGGTGCACGTGCGCGAACGCCGGCTGCTGGAGCAGCTCGGGGAACTCCCCGCGGAGCAGCGCGATCTCCCGCCGGAAGCGCACCGCGAGGTTCACGAAGCCCTCGCCGGCGACCCGCTGGGCGTCCGCGCCGGTCAGCCCGGCGAACCGGTCGTCCAGCTCGTGCAGCGCCGCGATCGCCGGGGCCATCAGCTCGCTGAGCAGGGCCTCCTTGTTGGCGAAGTGGTAGAGCACGGTGGCCTTGGAGACGCCCACCTCGCGGGCGATGTCCTGCAACGAGGTGCCCTTGTACCCGGTCACGGCGAACCGCCGCGCCGCTGCGGCGAGAATCTCGGCGTGCGTCTCCGGTACTACGCGAGCCATGTCGGCCACCTCCCGCCCACCAGCATGCCTGACCGATCGGTCAGACCCTGACCGATCGGTCAGAGAGGTCGGTGGTCTTCGCCACAGCCCGCCGGTCCGGGGTTCGCTGTACCCACTCGTCACCCAACGACACCGATGCCTGATGTCAGACGCCGGGTGAGGGTGAGCATCCGCCGGCTGATCCCATCGACCTGCCGTTCCAGCTCGGTGGAGCGGACCGGCCCGTGGGAGGCGGCCACCAGGATGCCGATGCTCCACTTGCCGCCCACCCGGTCCAGGACCTCCCGGACGGTGCACGCCGGGGCCTGGCCCGGGGCGAAGGGCACCCCGCTGTTCCCCTGGGACATCGAAGTGCCTCCTTCCGCTCCGCTGAGCGGTCACAGACGATGGCCTCGGTAACAAATTGTGGGCCAAGGGGTGCCGGCATGCCGGCAAGAGCCCGGAGAGCGGGAAACATCGCCCTCGCCGTGCGCGACGCGTGGTGCGCGACACGGCTCTTTAGAAGAACAGCCGTCGCCCGGATGGCTGCCATGATGCGGTGATGACCGAAAACTCATCGACTCTCGTCGAGCGCGCGGACGCGCTGCGCGCCCTGCACAAGACCGGCGACCCGCTGGTCCTGCCCAACGCCTGGGACGCCGGGTCCGCCCGGGCCGTCGCCGCGGCCGGTTTCCCGGCCGTCGCCACCAGCAGCGCCGCGGTCGCCGAGTCCCTCGGGTACGCCGACGGCGAGGCCACCCCGGTCGACGAGATGTTCGCCGCCGTCGCCCGGATCGCCCGCGCCGTGCCGGTCCCGGTCACCGCCGACCTGGAGCGGGGGTACGGTCTGAGCCCGGCCGAGCTGGTCGAGCGGATGCTCGCCGCGGGCGTGGTCGGCTGCAACCTGGAGGACTCCGACCCGCGCACCGGGGCGCTGTACGACGTGGAGGAGCAGGCCGACCTGCTCGCCGCCGTCCGGGCGGCGGCCGACGCGGCCGGGGTGCCGCTGGTGCTCAACGCCCGGATCGACCTGTACCTGCGTGAGGCCGGCGACCCGGACGGGCGTACCGCCGAGGCGGTCGGTCGGGCCCGGCGCTACCGGGCCGCCGGGGCGGACTGCGTCTACCCGATCTTCCTGACCGACCCGGAGCAGATCGCGGAGTTCGTGGCCGGCGCGGACGCCCCGGTGAACCTGGTCTTCAAGCCCGGCGCCCCGAGCCTGGCGGAGCTGGCCCGGCTCGGCGCGGCCCGGGTCAGCTACGGCGCCGGCCCGTACGCGGCGGTCAAGGCGCGGACCGCCGCGCTGCTCGACGCCGTCCGGGCCGGCAGGAACCCGTACGCCCCGCCCTCTGCGTAGGGGCGCCTTGTCGACGTTCCTCCGGCCAGGGCTGACCGCCCGGCCCCGCCGGCCAGGGCTGACCGGCGGGGCGGGCGGCACGGATCGGCCGGGTGCCCCCTACCCGAAGCGATGGCGTGCCGAACGGGGGGACCACCAGGCCGTCAGGCCACGGCGATGCCGTGCAGCAGGCCGTCCTGGTCGCCGACGAGGAGCATGTCGCCGATGACGACCGGTGGGCTGTAGCAGTATGCGGTGGTGGTGAGCTGGAGCCGGGTCCGGACCGACCCGGTGGTGAGGTCGAGGGCGACCAGCAGGCCGGTGGTGGTCGGGGTCCACGCGATGTTGTCGTGGATCGCCGCGCCGGTGTTGACCGGGCGGGCGCCGAGGCCGGCGGTCCACCGGGCCTGGCCGGTGGCCGGGTCCACCCGGGCGGCGGTGCGCCCGCCGTCGTCGAACATCAGCACGTCGCCGTTGTCGAGCAGCAGCTTGGGGGCGTAGATGTAGGAGCCGGTCATCGACCAGCGCGGCTCGCCGGTGGCGGGGTCGAGCGCGAACGCGTTGGTCACGGTGGACACCAGGAGCAGGCCGTTGGGAAGTACCTCCAGCGTGTCCGCCCAGGGGCCGTAGATGAGGCGGCTGTAGGCGGTGGCGCGGGTGGTGGTGGAGAACGACCACAGCGCGGCACCGGTGCGGGCGTCGTGGGCGTAGACGTTGCCGTCCCCGGCTCCGGCGTAGACGCGGGTACCGTCGCTGGCCGCACGCCCGGCGAACATGCCCTGTCCGGCCACGGTCCACACCGTCTCGCCCGAACGCGCGTCGACGGCCTGCCGGGTCTGGCCGGCGGACAGGACGACCAGGGTGCGGCCGTCGACCGTGGTCACCAGCGGGCTGCCGAGCACCGGGGCCCGGCGTCGTGGGTGAACCGGCGCCGGCCGGTGGCCGGGTCGAGGGCGTAGAGGCGGTGGTCGTCGGAGGGAACGTAGACGGTCCTGCCGTCGGGGGCGAACGCCGGCCGGCCGTGCACCGGGCCGATCCGGGTCTGCCAGCGCCGGCGCAGCCCACGGCGGGTGGGCCGGGCGCCGATGACGGTCCCGCCGGTGGTCGCGGCGACCAGCAGATCGTCCCGGGCGGCCAGGCCGGCCTGCACCGGTGCGCCGAGCTGTTCGCTCCAGCGCAGTCGCCGGCCGGCGTCGGGGAGAGCGAAGGCGCGGGTCTGCTCGTGCCAGGCACCGTCGGGGTCGGTGACCCGTACGGTCATCCGGTGCTCGCCGGGCGGCAGGGTGGTGATGTCCAGGCCGCCGGTGAACCGACGGCCGGCAGAGTCGGGGGACAGGTTCCGCCACGGGCCGGCGTCCTTGAGCCCGTAGGTGTGCTGCGGGTAGAGCTTGGCCTGCACGTTGGCGGCCCGGGCGTGCGGGGAGAGTCGTACCGACACCGCCAGCGCGGCGCCGGCCGGGTCGAGCGAGACCGCCTGGGGCCGTTGCTCCGCGGCGATCCGTGGGCCGGCGAGCGGAATGTCCAGCACCGGCCGGGCCTCGGCGCTGCCGTCGGCGGCCCGCTGCACGGCCGTCACCTTCAGCATCGGGCCGTCGGACCCGACCGCGCGCTGCACCCAGTAGTAGATCGGTGTGCCGCGGGTGTCGTCGACCGCCAGCTGGGTCACCCCGTTGAACCGTTGTACCTGCTCGGCGTGCACGTGCCCGGCGAACATGGCCCGCACGTCGTAGCGGTCGAGCAGCTTCAGCAGCCGCTCCTGGTCGGAGACGTAGTAGTTGTCGCCCCCGAACGGGAAGTGGCACAGCAGCACGATCGGCACCCCGGGCGCGACCTTGTCCAGGTCGCGGGTCAGCCACTGGATTCCGGACTCGCCGAACCCGCCCGGCTCCTGGAGCAGGTGGCTCGGGTCCAGCGCGACGAAGTGCAGGCCGTCGAAGTCGAACGAGTACCGGCTCGGCCCGAACAGCGATCCGTACCGCTTACCGGCGGTGCTGTCCCACCGCCAGTCGTGGTTGCCCGGCACGTGCCGGATCCGGGGCCGCAACGCCGCCGGGATGGTGTCCAGATAGGTGTCGTACTCGGCCACCGAGCCGTGCTCGACGAGGTCTCCGACGTGGCAGACGATCGGCGGGTTCGCCGCGGCGATCTGCTGGTACACCCAGCGCACCCCCTCGGTCCGCTCAGGAAGATCCACGTCGATCTGCGTGTCGCCCAGCAGGGCGAACCCCGACGACCCCGGCCCGCCCGGCCCACCGTGCCCGGGCGAGCCGGCCGCCGCGGGCGAACCGCCGACCACCGCGCCGGTGGCCGCCGCGGTGACCGCGCCGACGCCCAGGCCGAGCAACCGGCGACGGTCCATCGAAAGATGGGCATGGTCCTGGGCTGGCAGCGATGGCATGATCTGTTCCTTCCGGCGGGCTCGCTTGGAATGCCGGGGAGTTTGGCACGGGCCCAACCGCCTGACCAACGGTTCTCCGGCAGATTCCCGGTGATTTCGCAGGGATTCGTCAAGCTTGATGGGCGGATGGTCGGTTCCTTGCATCCGCTCGCAGGTCCGCGCCCATGTAGAGCGCGCTGAGCGCCCTGACCCGGCTGAACCGGCTCCGGGTATCCGTCGACCGGACACCCGAGAGCACGGCCGGATTCAGTCCGCGGTGCCGTGCGCCTGGTCGTAGGCGCCCCGGGCGTCGGCGACCGCGGTGTGGTGCCGCTCGGCCCAGCTGGTCAGGGCGACCAGTGATTCGTAGAGCTCCAGTGCGATGGGGGTGGCGGTGTACTCCACCTTCGGTGGCACCGTCGGGTACACCCGCCGGTGCAGCAAACCGTCGCGCTCGAGGTTGCGCAGGGTGAGCGTGAGCATCCGCCGGCTGATTCCCTCGATCTGCCGCTCCAACTCGGTGAAGCGCACCGGACCCTGGGACGCGGCGACCAGGATGCCGATGCTCCACTTGCCGCCCACCCGGTCGAGCACCTCGCGGACCGTGCACGCCTTCGCCTGGCCGGGAGGGAAGGGGCGGCCGCCGGCCTCGCACCTCGTCAGGCTGCCGGGCGTCACGGGCACATTGCTGTTCTCCTGGGACATGAAAGTGCCTCCTTACGCTCCGCCTCATAGTCACAGATGATGGCGTCGGTAACAAACAGTGCACCAAGGAGGCGTTCGGTGATGACCCGTTCCGTCCCGCCCCGCTGGCCGGCGCTGCTCGTGCTCTGCGCCGGCAGCCTGATGATCATCTTGGACGGCACCGTCGTCGCGGTGGCGCTGCCGGCGATCCAGCGCGACCTCGGCTTCACCGCGACCGGCCTGGCCTGGGTGGTAAACGCCTACCTGGTCGCCTTCGGCGGGCTGCTGCTGCTCGCCGGGCGCCTCGGCGACCTGCTCGGCCGCCGGCAGGTCTTCCTCGCCGGCGTCGCGCTCTTCACCCTCGCCTCGCTGCTCTGCGCGGTGGCGACCGGGCCGGGGGTGCTGGTCGCCGCCCGTTTCCTCCAGGGCGTCGGCGGGGCGCTCACCATGGCGGTCAGCCTCGGCCTGATCGTCCGGCTCTTCCCGGAGCCGGCCGAGCGGGCCCGGGCCATCGCCGTCTTCAGCTTCACCGGTGCGGCCGGCGCCTCGCTCGGCATGCTCACCGGGGGAGTTCTCACCGACCTCGTCGGCTGGCCGGCGATCTTCCTGATCAATCTGCCGATCGGGGTGGTGATCCTGCTGGCCGCCGTACGCCTGATCGGGGCCGACCGGGGCCTGGGTCTGCGGGCCGGCCTGGATCTGCTCGGCGCGGTGCTGGTCACCGCCGGACTGATGGCCACCGTGGTGGCGGTCGTCGGCACCGGTGAGCACGGCTGGACGTCGGCCCGCACGCTCGGCGCCGCCGCGCTCGCCGCCGTCCTGCTCGGCGGCTTCGTGCTGCGGCAGCGGGCGACCGCCACCCCGTTGTTGCCGCCGAGGGTGCTGCGCACCCCGACCTGGTGGCCGCCAACACGGTCCTGGGTCAGTAAGCCGGTCGTGGCGCCCAGGTATTGACGCCATACAGGACGGATCGCCTTGACATCACCCACGCCAGCGGCAAGTCGCACCTGGGAACTGGCCGAATTTTCGTCCCATGCTGTCAACCGACTCCCACGCCGATCCCGATAGAAGGGTGACACCGGAGAGAGGAGTCCCAGTTTGTCGACAGATGATGACCAGGAGTTCGTCGAGTACGTCTCGACGGCCCTGGGTCGGCTGCGGCGTTCCGCCTATCTGCTCTGTGGGGACGCCCACCGCGGCGACGACATAGTGCAGTCCACCCTGGTCGCGGTCTACCTGCGGTGGTCGAAGGTGAAGGCTGTCGACAACATCGACGGATACGTGCACCGCATCCTGGTACGCCGCTACCTCGACGAGACCCGCCGATCCTGGGCGCGGGTGCTGTTGGCGTGGCGGATGCCGGAGTCACCGGCACCGGCGGGTGCGGGCGTCGAGGACGCCGACGCGGTGCGCTCGGCGCTCGGCACGCTGAGCCGGGGGCAGCGCAGTGTGCTGGTACTGCGGTTCTTCTGTGACATGTCCGTGCAGCAGACGGCCGACGCGCTCGGTTGCTCGGTGGGCAGCGTCAAGAGCCAGACATCCCGGGGACTTGCCGCGCTGCGCGGTCTGCTGGGTGCGCAGTGGCTCGACGCCGCACCCGCTCCAGCCCGGCCGGCCCCTTCTGACAACGACCGACTTTTTGCGACAGGGAGTGTGCGATGACCGGCGACACGATGGGCGGCGACGTGACGAGGAACGATGTCGAGGACCGCGACTCGGCGGCGGCCCGTTCGCTGCTGTCCACAGCGGAGGTCCCGGCCGGCCGGTTGACGTCGAGCGGGCTGCTCGCCCGTGGTCGGCGGGTACGCCGACAGCGCCGTTCGACTGCGGCGGTCGCCGGGGTCCTCCTGCTCGGGCTGGCCACCGTCGGCGGGATCGGGCTGGTCGACCCGGGATCGGCCGACCAGGTCGCGCAGTCTTCGTCGCTGCCCCTGCCGCCCGGGTCCACCGCAGCCCGGCCCGCCGGGTGCACCGTCGAGGCGTTGGCGTTGCCGGCCCGGGCGACGTCCGGCCAGGTGAACGACGGATCGCCGAGCGGCCGGTACCTGGTCGGCTTCACTGCGGTTGGCGGGTCACTGACCACGCCGGTCCGCTGGGACGGGACGAAGCTGGAGAGCATCAAGATCAAAGGCGTCGGCGAGGCCCACGGAGTGAACGACAGCGGGATGGTGGTCGGCGAGGGCCAGCGCACATCCGGGGGGCCGTCGTACGCCTGGGCGTACGTCGGGGGCAAGGTGGTCGAGCTGCCGGTTCCACCGGGCTACGTCGGTGCGGAGGCGAACGCGGTCAACGCCCGGGGAGAGGTTGCCGGCATGTTGTACACGTCCGGCGGTACGGCGGCCGTGGTCTGGCGTGGTGTCGGCGCGAGCCCCCGGGCGGACGTGCTGAGCGCCTCGCGCGGGGCGGTGGCCTCCGGCATCTCCGACGCCGGTGTGGTGGTCGGTGAGCTGGGGGGCGTCAACGGTGCCCCCTATCAGTGGGACGCCAACGGGCAGGGCAGCCAGTTGCCCAGGGCGGCCGGGACCGTGGGCGGTGGCGCGCACGGAGTGCGCGGCGGCTGGGCGTACGGCCTGGTGTTCCGGGATCCGAAGAACGTATCGGCGGCGCTGGACCGGGGAACGGCCCAGGGACGGGGCGGCTCGGCTGGTCCGTCGGCCGGTCCGGTCCTGATCGGGGGTGACCGGGCGGTGCTGTGGAACCTCGCGACCGGCCAGGCCACCGTGCTGGAGGACCGCCGGATCGAGGCCGTCAACCCCTGGGGTGCAGCGGTGGTCAATCACACCGTCGATCGGACCGCCGCACTGCGGGAACCGGCCGGAACCGTTCGTGAGCTGCCCGGCCTCACCAGCGGGGCACACGTGTACGCGTACGCGCTGAACGACGCCGGCACGCTCGCCGCCGGTACCAGCGGTTCCGCGGCGGTCCGCTGGCAGTGTGCGAATTGAGGAAACTGATGCGCAGCCGTAGACAACCGGTTGCCGGACTGGGCCTGGTCGTGGCCATCCTGGCCACCGCACAGCTCACGCCGGGCGGCGCCAGCGCCGCAGCGGCGGGTGGCCAGCCTGTCGCCGTACGGCCGGACCTCGCCGCCGCAGCGACGTCGGCGAAGGAACCGGCCCGGACGGTCACCCTGCTCACCGGAGACCGGGTCACGGTGTACGGCGCGGACCAGGCCCGGTGGTCGGTCACCCGTGGCCCGGGGCGGGAGAACGTCACCTTCCAGGGCAGCAGAGTGGGCGACCACCTGCGGTTGGTGCCGAGTGACGCGGTCGGCCCGCTGCGCGACGGCCTGCTGGACCGCCGGCTGTTCGACGTCACCACGCTGCTCGACAGCGGGTACGACGACCGGCGGCCCGACCTGCCGCTGATCGTGACGTACGCCGACGCCGCCGCCCGGACCACCCGGGCCAGCGCCGGGGCTCGGGTGGTCCGCGCCCTGCCCGGCCCGGCCACCTTCGCGGTACGCGCCGAGCGGAGCGACGCCGGCGGATTCTGGCGAAGCCTGGGCACCGGCGCCCGGGGCTTCGCCCCGACCAGTGGGGTCCGGAAGGTGTGGCTGGACGGCCTCCGTCAACCCACGCTGGCCACCAGCGTGCCGCAGATCGGCGCGCCGGCGGCCTGGCAGGCCGGCTACACCGGGGCGGGGGTGACGGTGGCGGTCCTGGACAGCGGGGTCGACGGCACCCATCCGGACCTGGCCGGCCGGGTCGTAGCGAGCGAGAACTTCACCGAGGGCGTCGAGGACGACCGTGACCTGGTGGGACACGGCACCCACGTGGCGTCCACGGTGGCAGGCAGCGGGGCCGCCTCGGACGGACGCAACCGGGGAGTCGCTCCGGACGCCTCGCTGGTCATCGGCAAGGTCTGTGTCGTGTACGGCTGCCTCGAGTCGTGGATCATGGCCGGGATGCAGTGGGCCGCCACCGAGCGGCACGCGAAGGTCGTCAACCTCAGCCTCGGCGGCCCGGACAGTCCGGAGACCGATCCGCTGGAGCAGACGGTGGCCGAGCTGAGTGCCCGGTACGGCACCCTCTTCGTGGTCGCCGCCGGCAACCAGGGCGCCGAGGCGTCGGTCGGCTCACCGGCCAGCGCGCCGGCCGCCCTGGCCGTCGGCGCGGTCGACCGGAACGACGCGCTCGCGAGGTTCTCCAGCCGGGGGCCCGGGATCGGTGACGCCGCGGTGAAGCCCGACGTGACCGCCCCGGGGGTGGAGATCACCGCGGCCCGTGGTGCGGACGCCGACTTCCGCACTCCGGGCGAGGCCTATGTCGCCCTCTCGGGCACCTCGATGGCGAGCCCACACGTGGCCGGCGCGGCGGCTTTGCTGGCGCAGCAGCATCCGGGCTGGTCCGGCGAACGGCTCAAGGCCACGTTGATGGCCGCCGCGGTCCGGTCGACCGACATCGGGGTCTTCGGGCAGGGCGCCGGCCGGGTGGACCTGGGCCGGGCGCTCAACCAGTCGGTCACGGTGACCCCGCCCAGCGTGGCGCTCGGGTCACACCGGTGGCCGCACGGCGACGACGAGCCGGTGGTCGAGACCGTCACCTACCACAACAGCGGCAGCCAACCGGTGCAGTTGGAGTTGGCCGTGCAGGCCACCGGACCCACCGGCGCGCCGGCCCCGGCTGGGATGTTCACCCTGGGCGTCAGTCGGCTCACCGTACCGGCCGGCGGGGACGCGCGGACCATGGTGACCGCGGACACCCGGCTGGGCACCCACGACGGCAACTACGGCGGCTACCTGCTGGCCACCGCCGGGAACCTGGTGGTGAACACCCCGATCTCGGTCGGCCGGGAGGCCGAGAGCTACGACCTGACCCTGGTGCACACCGGCCGGGACGGGGCGCCGGCCACCGACGTCTCGCCGGCGGTGTACCGGATCGACGGCGAGACCACGGAAATCGCGGTGCCCGCCAGTGGTCGGCTGCGGCTGCCCCGTGGCAGGTACCTGGTCTACACCTGGATCTACGGTCCGGACGGCGATTTTACCCACCTGGTGTGGCCTCGGCTGGAGCTGACCGGGGACCAGACCGTCAACCTGGATGCCCGGCTGGGTAGACCACTCCAGGTGACCGTGCCCGACCCGACGGCCGGCTCGATTCTGGCCGAGCTGATCGCGACCATCCCGACCGAGGACAACCTCGGCGTCTCCACGGTGTCGTACGGTGACTCGTTCGACCGGACCTACAGCGCGCAGCTCGGTCCGGTGGACCCGCTGGACGGCGTCTGGGCGAAGATCGGCAGCCAGTGGGCCAAGGGAGGCGTCGACGGGAGGTCGAACAGCCCGTACGGCTACCGCCTGGCCTGGTACGAGCGGGGTCGGCTGCCCACCGGGTTCACCCGGCACGTACGCCCCGACGACCTCGCCACGGTGCGGCACTCGTACGCCAACTCCACTCCGGGGCTGCGGGGTCGGTTCAGTGCGATCGCGGCGGCGGACGATCTGCCCCGTGGTGGATTCCTCATCGACATCGGCTTCGCGCTGCCCACCACCCGGACCGAGTACTACCTCACGGATGACAGATTGACCTGGGAGAACGAGTTTACCGAACACAGCGTGGACAACATGCAACTGCTGACCTCGCTGTGGGGGGTGAGTCGCTACCGAGCGGGCTGTGCCTACCAGGAGAGCTGGAACCGGGGTGTGCTCGGTCCGGCCTTCTTCGGCCTCGACATTCCCGACCGCGAACCGAAGGAGGTGGCCCGGATCGGCGATACCATCCACACCTACCTGTCGCTGTATTCGGACGCGGCGGACCGGTTCGGGCTCGGGCAGGAAGCCGACTACATCACCTCGCTGCACCGGGACGGGGTGTTGGTCGGCACGGCGAACGGCTGGGAGAGCAGTTTCAACGTCCCGGCCACCGAGGCGGGCTACCGGCTCCGGTTCGAGGCCCAGCGTGCCGCACCGGCCAGCCTGGCCACCCACACCACCGTCGAGTGGACCTTCCGGTCCGGCGCCAACGGCGGCGGCAACACCATGCTGCCGGTTTCGGTGGTGCGGTTCGCGCCACGGCTGGACGAGGTCAACGCGGCACCCTCCGGGGCCACGGTCCGGTTCCCGGTGACGGTGCTCCGGCAGCCCGGCTCGACCGCCGGAACGGTCCGGGCGCTCACCGTCGACGTGTCGTACGACGACGGGCAGACCTGGCAGCGGGCGGAGCTGAAGCGTTCCGGTGGCGGCGGGACGCTCACCCTGCGCCATCCGGCGTCCGCCGGGTATGTGTCGCTGCGGGCCAGGGCGACGGACAGCGCCGGCAACACCGTGGACCAGACGATCATGCGGGCGTACCGGCTGCGTGAGGGGTGATCGCGGCGATCCTGAGCTTCTCGCGGTTGTAGCTGCCGATCGTGCGGTCCCAGTGGGGGACGGCCGTGAGCCCGGGGCCCGGGTCTCACGGCCGTCCCCCACTGACCGCTGACGGCCGGACACATGACTAAAGCCCCTGACCGGGTTTTGCCTGGTCAGGGGCCTTTTCGTGTTGGTGAAAGATTTCCTAGCAAGTGTGCCCCCGGCAGGATTCGAACCTGCGCCACCGCCTCCGGAGGGCGGTGCTCTATCCCCTGAGCTACGGGGGCTCAGCGACTGGAGAAGACTAGCAAACGCCCTCGACGATCGCCGAATCGGTATCGGCGATCGACTTCGTGTCGCCGATGTGGCGGTGCCGGTCGCCCGGCTTGCCGGCCGTCAGGCGGCGGCCACGCGTCCGCAGCTCGGCAGCGGGTGCAGCGCGATCCGCCGGGGTAGCCGGCGCGGCCACTCGTTCTTCGGCCAGGAGCCGTCGACGATGAGGTGCACGGGCCGCTCGTCGGTCCCGCTGAGCCGCAGCACGAAGTCCCGGGGCAGCGGCGGGTCGACCGACGGGGTGGTCACCATGAACCGGACCCGCCCCCGCGACGAGACGGCGGAGACCACGTCGGCCGCCGGCATGGTCCCGCGCAGCCGCACCCGGCCGATCCAGTAGACCTCGGCCAGGTGCTCCTGTGCGGCCCGGGTGATCGCCGGGTACTCGCCGCGCACCCAGCGCTCGACCGCGCCGACGCAGAGCCCGCAGGCGCGCTCGCGCGGCTCGCGCGGCCCTAACCCCCAGGCCCGCAGGTACGCCCCGACGGCGCCGACGTCCATCGCCGGGTCGAAGCGGCGCTGGACGAGCGTCGTGAGGCTCTGCCGCGTCCACAGCTCCTCGTCCAGGCCGAACTCGTCGGGGTGGACGCCCCGCAGGACGTCGATCAGTTCCAGCTCCTGTTCGCGGCTGAGCGTTCCCGGCTCGCCCTGCCGCTGTCCGCGACGGACGGCTGCCACCGTTCCGTCACCGCCGATGGTGTGGCGCCGGCACCAGCTGGTGACCGAACGCCCTGCGTCTCTGAGTGCAACCCCCACGTCCTGCGCAACGAGCCCGAATCGCTACTGGTCACGATATGTGGGTAGAAAAGTCCACCAACCTCAGCATTCGGGCGTCAAACCCCTAAAGCGGCCAATCGGACAGGGGTCGGGGGCGGGTGGACAGGGCTCGGGGGAGGGGTGGGAGGACGACCGAAGGCCCGCACCCCGCCGTGTCGGCGGGACGCGGGCCTTCCGGGCCGTGCGGGGGTGCCTCAGCCCTTGAGCCGGTCGAGGGCGGC
This sequence comes from Micromonospora sp. NBC_01412, assembly GCF_045040215.1. Taxonomy (NCBI): domain Bacteria; kingdom Bacillati; phylum Actinomycetota; class Actinomycetes; order Micromonosporales; family Micromonosporaceae; genus Micromonospora; species Micromonospora sp. NBC_01412. The sequence continues at coordinate 1,898,245 of NZ_CP109528.1, read as the reverse complement.
CCTGAGGTTGGTGAGGTCCGTCTGCTGGGTGTTCTTCATGGTCTGGGCGGTGCGCACAACGTCGGACTCGTCGCTCACGTCGAGGATGCCGTCGATCATGTGGATGCCGCCGAGGTGATGGTCGATCATCAGCTCCAGGAAGAGGACGTCCAGCTCCCGACCCTGGGCGGCGCGCAGGGTCGCCAGCTTTTCCGGGGTGGCCATCCCCGGCATCAGCCCGTCGCGGACCGCCGCCTCCCCGTCCGGCATCCACGCCATCCGGGGCTGCGACCCGGTCGGGTCGAGGCCCCAGGAGCGCAGCCAGGTCTGCATGGTGCCGAGCTCGCCCTGCTGGCCGGTGGCGATGTCGCCGCCGATGCTGACCACCTCGGGGTCGGTGCCCCGCTGGAACACGATCAGCCCCATCTCCACCGCCTGGGCGTGGTGGCTGGTCATGTCCCGGGCGAAGCCGGCCTCCGCCGAGGTGTCCCCCGGTCGGGTGAGCTTCGGCGTGAGCAGGCCGCCCGTGTACCCGAGGAGGAGACCGACCACGACGGCGGCGGCGACCACCAGGACGCCGAACCGGCGCCCGGCCGGCCGGCCGCCGTCGTCAGTCAGCGGGCCACCCGCCAGGTCGCGGTTCGTCGTCGTGGATGCGGTCATCGGGGCCACGTCCTCGCTGTCCGGATCACTGGGTGGGCATCTGGTTGCCGTCACGCGGCGTGGTGCCGGTGGCCGTGATGCCCTGGGCGCAGTTGGCGGTCGGGCCCTCGATCGAGGCGTTCACCCGCAGCGTCTTGATGAACTCGTCGATCCGGCTGTCGTCGGCTTTGTCGACCTTGAGCTGGTACCCCCAGGTCTGGAGGGAGACCGCCTTGTCCAGCCCTTCGTACGGGCTGAGCATCATCTTCTCCTTGCCCGCGACCTTGTCCTTGAGCTTCGCCAACTGGTCGGCGGGCAGGTCGGGGCGGTAGGTGATCCACACCGCGCCGTGCTCCAGGCTGTGCACCGCGTGCTCGTTGGCGATCGGCGCGTCGTAGACGTCGCCCATGCAGTTCTGCCAGGACGCGTTGTGCGGGCCGGCCACCGGCGGGGCCTGCGCGTACTTGAGCGAGCCCTGCTGGTGGTTGCTGCCCTTGACCAGTTCCGGATCCTTGTCGCGGAAGTTGACGATGCCGCTGATGTCGTCGGCCCGCTTCTCCCACGACTTCGAGCCCTGGAAGGTGGCCCACGCGCCGAAGCCGATGATCGACACGGCGAGCACGCCGACCGCGACGAACAGCGCGATCGGCCCCCAGGACCGGCCCTGGCTGACCTTCACCGGGGCGATCGGCTTGCGGGGGCCCTTGCCCTTGCCGCCGGCCGCGGGGCGTGGGCTGTCGCCCGTCGACTTGCCGGCCCCGGGCTTGGCGCCGGACGCGGGCCGGCCCGCCGCCGGCTTCTTGCCGGTGGTGACCACGGTCGGACGGCGCTCTGGGCCGCCCGGGGTGCTGATGCTCATCGTGCCTCGTCAGGTCGGTCGGTCAGGGTGGGTGGCGGGCCGAATTCACGCGCAGGGTCGCCGCCGAGTGCCCGAGTCTACCCCCGATAACATGGTTCGGTGACTCCCGCAGAACTAGCCGATGCCGTCCTCTCCGCAGCCCACGCCGTCTTCGCCGACCGGGGCCTGGACCGCGCGGCGCTCCCGGAGCGCACCGCCGTCGAGCGACCGCGCAATCCTGAGCACGGCGACTACGCCTCGACGCTCGCTCTCCAGCTCAGCAAGAAGGTGGGCGTGCCTCCGCGGGAGCTGGCCGCCGCGCTGGCCGAGCAGCTCGGCCGGGCCGCCGGGGTCAAGTCGGTGGAGGTCGTCGGCCCGGGCTTCCTCAACATCCGGCTCGACGCGGCCGCCGCCGGCCAGCTCGCCCGGTCGATCGTCGAGGCCGGCCCGGCGTACGGGCGCGGCGACGCGCTCGCCGGCCAGCGGCTCAACCTGGAGTTCGTCTCGGCCAACCCGACCGGCCCGGTGCACATCGGCGGGGTCCGCTGGGCCGCCGTCGGCGACGCGCTCAGCCGGCTGCTGCGCGCCACCGGCGCCGAGGTCGGCACGGAGTACTACTTCAACGACGCCGGCTCCCAGATCGACCGGTTCGCCCGGTCCCTGCTCGCCGTCGCGAAGGGCGAGCCCGCACCGGAGGACGGCTACGGCGGCGCGTACATCGCGGAGATCGCCGCCGAGGTGCGCACCCGCAGGCCCGACGTGCTGGAGCTGGACGACGCCGCCGCCCAGGAGGTGTTCCGGGTCGAGGGCGTGCAGCTCATGTTCATCGAGATCAAGTCCTCGCTGCGCGAGTTCGGGGTGGAGTTCGACACCTACTTCAACGAGAAGGACCTGCACGACCGGGGCGAGCTGGACCAGGCCCTCGCCCGGCTGCGTGAGCAGGGTCACGTCTTCGAGACCGACGGGGCCGTCTGGCTGCGCACCACGGACTTCGGCGACGACAAGGACCGGGTGCTGCGCAAGTCCAACGGCGAGTGGACGTACTTCGCCGCCGACTGCGCGTACTACCTCGACAAGCGCGAGCGCGGCTTCGACCGCGTGGTGATCATGCTGGGCGCCGACCACCACGGCTACATCGGCCGGATGAAGGCGATGGCCGCCTGCTTCGGCGACGACCCGGACACCAACCTGGAGATCCTGATCGGCCAGCTCGTCAACCTGGTCCGCGACGGCGCCCCGGTGCGGATGAGCAAGCGCGCCGGCACCGTGGTCAACCTGGAGGACCTGGTCGACGCGATCGGCATCGACGCCTCCCGGTACGCGCTGGCCCGCTACTCCAGCGACTCGCCGATCGACATCGACGTCGAGCTGTGGACCCGGGCCACCCGGGACAACCCGGTCTACTACGTGCAGTACGTGGCGGCCCGCACGGCCAGCGTTGGCCGTAACGCCGCCGAGGTGGGGCTGACCCGGGGCGACGCCGACGCGTTCCGCCCCGAGCTGCTCGCCGACGAGAAGGAGAACGCGCTGCTCAAGGCGCTTGCCGAGTTCCCCGCCGTGGTCGCCTCCGCCGCCGAGCTGCGCGAGCCGCACCGGGTGGCCCGGTACCTGGAGGGGCTGGCCGGGGCGTACCACCGGTTCTACGACAACTGCCGGATCCTGCCGCGCGGCGACGAGGAGATCACCGACCTGCACCGGGCCCGGCTCTGGCTCAACGACGCCACCCGTACGGTGATCGCCAACGGACTGCGCCTGCTCGGCGTCTCCGCGCCCGAGAGGATGTGATCGCGTGCGAGCGCGAGGAGTGAGCTTGCGAGCCCCGCAGTCGCGAAGTGGAGAGCAGTGATGCGGGCTCACGAGGCCGGTGCGCTGCACAGCGACATCGGCAACCGGGGGCCGGCCTGGCTGCGTACCCCGGTCGACGTCAACGCCCTGGTGCCGCAGCTCTGGCCGCGCACCGCGACCCGGGCCGCCGACGGCGCGCTCGCCATCGGCGGGCTCGGCGTCCGCGAGATCGCGGCCGAGTTCGGCACCCCGGTGTACGTCCTCGACGAGGACGACCTGCGCTCGCGCTGCCGGGACTTCCGGGCCGCCTTCGCCGACGCCGACGTCTACTACGCCGGCAAGGCGTTCCTCTGCCGGGCCGTGGTGCGGATGATCGCCGAGGAGGGCCTGTACCTCGACGTCTGCACCGGCGGCGAGCTGGCCACCGCGCTGTCCGCCGGGATGCCACCGGAGCGGATCGGCTTCCACGGCAACAACAAGTCCGTGGCCGAGCTGACCCGGGCCCTGGATGCGGGCGTGGGGCGGATCGTCCTCGACTCGTTCACCGAGATCGACCGGCTCACCGCGCTGGCCCGGGAGCGCGGGGTCCGCCCCGGTGTGCTGATCCGGGTCACCGTCGGGGTGGAGGCGCACACCCACGAGTTCATCGCCACCGCCCACGAGGACCAGAAGTTCGGCTTCTCGCTCGCGGGCGGGGCCGCCGCCGCGGCCGCGTTCAAGATCCTCGACGAGGACGTGCTCGACCTGCGCGGCCTGCACTCGCACATCGGCTCGCAGATCTTCGACGCCAACGGCTTCGAGGTCTCGGCCCGGCGGGTGCTCGCCCTCCAGGCGCAGATCCGCGACGCCCGGGGCGTCGAGCTGCCCGAGCTGGACCTGGGCGGCGGCTTCGGCATCGCGTACACCACCCAGGACGACCCGGCCGCCCCGCAGGAGCTGGCCAAGCGGCTTCGCAAGATCGTCGACGGCGAGTGCGCGGCCGAGCGGCTGGCCGTGCCGCGCCTGTCCATCGAGCCGGGCCGGGCGATCGTCGGCCCCGCCGTGTTCACCCTCTACGAGGTCGGCACGGTCAAGGACGTCGACGGGATCCGGACGTACGTGAGCGTGGACGGGGGGATGAGCGACAACATCCGCACCGCCCTCTACGACGCGTCGTACTCGGCGACGCTGGCCTCCCGGGCCTCGGCCGCGCCGCCGCTGCTCGCCCGCGTGGTGGGAAAGCACTGTGAGTCCGGGGACATCGTGGTGAAGGATGAATTCCTGCCCGCTGACGTGCAGCCCGGAGATCTTGTTGCGGTGCCCGGCACCGGCGCCTACTGCCGGAGCATGGCCAGCAACTACAACCACGTGCCCCGCCCGCCGGTGGTCGCGGTGCGCGACGGCCGGGCCCGGCTGATCGTCCGGCGGGAGACGGAAGAAGACCTGCTCGCATTGGATGTCGGATGACCTCACCTGTTCGCTTGGCGCTGCTCGGCTGTGGAACGGTCGGCAGCGAGGTGGTACGGCTGCTGCACGAGCAGTCGACCGACCTCGCCGCCCGGATCGGTGCGCCCCTGGAGATCGTCGGGATCGCCGTCCGCCGGCTCGGCCGGGACCGCGGCGCCCTGCCGGTCGACGAGGCGCTGTTCACCACCGACGCGCTCGGCCTGATCAAGCGCGACGACGTCGACGTGGTGATCGAGGTGGTCGGCGGGATCGAGCCGGCCCGGGGCTGGCTGGTCGAGGCGCTGCGGGCCGGCAAGAGCGTGGTCACCGCCAACAAGGCGCTGCTCGCCGAGGACGGCGCGGCGCTGCACGACGCGGCGGCCGAGGGCAGGGCGGACCTCTACTACGAGGCGTCGGTGGCCGGGGCGATCCCGCTGCTGCGCCCGCTGCGGGACTCGCTGCACGGCGACCGGGTCAACCGGGTCACCGGCATCGTCAACGGCACCACCAACTTCATCCTCTCCGCGATGGACGCCACCGGGGCCGGCTTCGCCGAGGCGCTGGAGGAGGCCACCGAGCTGGGCTACGCGGAGGCCGACCCGACGGCCGACGTGGAGGGCTTCGACGCGGCGGCCAAGGCGGCCATCCTCGCCTCGCTGGCGTTCCACACCCGGATCACGGCCGCGGACGTGCACCGCGAGGGGATCACCGAGGTCACCGCCGCCGACGTGGCCAGCGCCAAGGCGATGGGCTGCACGATCAAGCTGCTGTGCATCGCCGCCCGGGGCCGGGACGCCGCCGGGTCCGAGACGGTCAGCGTCCGGGTGCACCCCGCGATGATCCCGCTGACCCACCCGCTGGCGAGCGTCGGCGACGCGTTCAACGCCGTCTTCGTCGAGGCCGAGGCGGCCGGGCAGCTGATGTTCTACGGCCGGGGCGCGGGCGGCGCGCCGACGGCCAGCGCCGTGCTCGGCGACGTGGTGGCGGTGGCCCGCAACCGGCTGGCCGGGGTGCGCGCGGCCAGCGAGTCCGCGTACGCCGACCTGGCGGTGCGGCCGATGGGGGAGGCGCTGACCCGCTACCACGTCAGCCTCGACGTGGCCGATCGTCCCGGCGTGCTGGCGTCGGTGGCCGGGGTGTTCGCCCGGCACGACGTGTCCATCGCCACCGTCCGGCAGGGCTCGGCGGGCGGGGGCCGTCCCGGCTCCGGCGACGACGCCGAGCTGGTCATCGTCACCCACGTGGCGCCGGACGCCGCGCTCGCCGCCACGGTGGGGGAGCTGCACGGGCTGGACATCGTCCGGTCGGTGACGAGCGTGCTGCGGGTCGAGGGCGAGGCCTGAGGAGTCCGGGCAGCGTTCGCGTCTCGCCTGGTGGTTATGCGTGGGTGCGGCAGGCGCGGGTCGGGGAAGCTGAGCCACGCTGGAGGGCGCCCCCGGCGGGGCGGGAGCAGAGGCGAGGAGAGCGACATGTGGCGGGGTCTGATCGAGACGTACCGGGACCGGCTGCCGGTCACCGACGCCACTCCCGTCGTCACCCTGCACGAGGGGAACACCCCGCTGCTGCCCGCGCCGGTGCTCTCCGCCCGGCTCGGCTGTGACGTCCACCTCAAGGTCGAGGGGGCCAACCCGACCGGCTCGTTCAAGGACCGCGGCATGACCCTCGCGGTCTCCAAGGCCGTCGAGCACGGCGACAAGGCGATCATCTGCGCCTCGACCGGCAACACCAGCGCCTCCGCCGCCGCGTACGCGGCCCGTGCCGGGATCACCTGCGCGGTGCTGGTGCCGCAGGGCAAGATCGCCCTCGGCAAGCTGGCCCAGGCGCTGGTGCACGGCGCGAAGCTGCTCCAGGTCCACGGCAACTTCGACGACTGCCTCGCGCTGGCCGCCAAGCTCGCCCAGGACTACCCGGTCGCGCTGGTCAACTCGGTCAACCCGGACCGGCTGCACGGGCAGAAGACCGCCGCGTTCGAGATCGTCGAGGCGCTCGGCGACGCGCCCGACATCCACTGCCTGCCGGTCGGCAACGCCGGCAACATCTCCGCGTACTGGATGGGGTACTCGGAGGACCTGCGCGACGGCAACTCCACGAAGGCCCCGAAGATGTACGGCTTCCAGGCCGCCGGGGCGGCGCCGATCGTCACCGGCCAGGTGGTGCGCGAGCCGTCCACCATCGCCACCGCCATCCGGATCGGCAACCCGGCGAGCTGGACCAAGGCCATCGACGCCCGGGACGCCTCCGGGGGGCTGATCGCCGCCGTCTCCGACCGGGAGATCCTGGCCGCGTACCGGCTGCTCGCCCGCGAGGTCGGGGTCTTCGTCGAGCTGGGCAGCGCGGCCAGCGTCGCCGGGCTGCTCCAGCAGGCCGCCGCCGGCAAGGTCCCGGCCGGTGCCACGGTCGTCTGCACGGTCACCGGCCACGGCCTCAAGGACCCGGAGTGGGCGATTTCCACCGCTCCCGCCCCGATCACCATCGCCAACGACCCGCTCGCCGCCGCCCGGTCCCTCGACCTGGCCTGAGGGCCCGCCGACGCTCCCCAGGTCACCCTGGGCCGGGCTCGCCGGGCGCGCCCCCGCGCCGGAGAAGAGATCCGGTGCGGCAGACTCTCCCTCACCGAGCTGTTCCACCTTCTTCTTCAGGAGTGAGCCTCGCCGATGTCGCTGCTTGCCAGATTCAGCCTCGCCAACCGGGGGCTGGTCGCCCTCATCGCGGTGGTCACGACGATGTTCGGCCTGTTCGCCGTGCCGTCGTTGAAGCAGCAACTCCTGCCGTCGCTGGAGTTCCCCGGGGCCTTCGTCGTGGCGGTCTACCCCGGCGCCGCGCCCGAGATCGTCGAGTCCCAGGTCACCGAGCCGATCGAGAACAGCCTCCAGGGCATCCCCGGGCTGGAGAAGGTCACCTCGACCTCCCGCGAGGGCTCCACCACCGTCCAGGTGCAGTTCGCGTTCGGCACCGACCTGGACGGCGTGGTCAACAAGATGCAGACCGCGCTGAGCCGGATCGACGCCCAGCTCCCCGAGGGCGTCGATCCGCAGGTCCTCACGGGCAGCACCGACGACCTCCCGGTCGTGATGATCGCCGCGGCCGGCGGCGGCGACGAGCGGGCGCTGGCCGACAAGCTGCGCGGCGCCGTCGTGCCGGAGCTGGAGTCGATCGAGGGGGTCCGCACGGTCACCGTGACCGGCACCCGCGACCAGGTCGTCACGGTCACCCCGAACCCGGCCAAGCTGGCCGCCGCGAAGCTCGCGCCGACCGCGATCGGAACGGCCCTGAAGACCAACGGCGTCGCCGTGCCGGCCGGCGCGGTCTCCGACGGCTCGCGGTCGCTCACCGTTCAGGTGGGTACGCCGATCCGCACCGTCGACGACCTCAAGGGCATCGTGCTGGCCCCGACCGCGCCGAAGGCGGCCCCGGTCCGGCTCGGCGACGTGGCGGCCGTGGAGCAGCAGCTCGCACCGGCCACCTCGCTCACCCGCACCAACGGCCGGGACAGCCTCGGCATCGCGGTCACCGCCGCCCCGGACGGCAACGCCGTCGAGATCTCCCACGAGATCCGGGACCGGCTCGCCGACCTGCGTTCGGCCTCCGGCACGGACCTGACCGTCATGTTCGACCAGGCGCCGTTCGTGGAGAAGTCCATCGAGAGCCTCACCATCGAGGGCCTGCTCGGCCTGGTCATGGCGATCGTGGTCATCCTGGTCTTCCTGCTGTCGGTGCGCTCCACCGTCGTCACGGCGGTCTCCATCCCGCTGTCGGTGCTGGTGGCGCTCATCGCGCTCTGGATCGGTGACTACTCGCTCAACCTGCTCACCCTCGGCGCGTTGACCATCGCCGTCGGCCGGGTGGTGGACGACTCGATCGTGGTGTTGGAGAACATCAAACGACATCTGGAGTACGGCGAGCCGAAGCGGGAGGCGATCCTCACGGCGGTCCGCGAGGTGTCCGGCGCGGTTACCGCGTCGACGCTGACCACGGTGGCCGTCTTCGCCCCGATCGCGCTGGTCGGCGGCTTCGTGGGGCAGCTCTTCGCGCCGTTCGCGATCACCGTGACGGTGGCCCTGCTCGCCTCGCTGCTGGTCTCGCTGACGGTGATCCCGGTGCTGGCGTACTGGTTCCTGAAGCCGAAGCGGGGCGGGGCGGACGACGCCGCCGCGCGCCGAGCCGCCGAGGAGAAGGAGCTGCGCAGCCCGTTGCAGCGGGCGTACCTGCCCGTGATCGGGTTCGCCACCCGGGGCCGGGGCACCCGCTGGATCACCCTGGGCCTGGGCCTGCTGGTGCTGCTCGGCACCTTCGGCCTGTCCAGCGCGCTCAAGACCAACTTCCTGGACGACTCGGGCCAGGACACCCTGACCGTCAGCCAGCAGTTGCCGGCCGGCAGCGGCCTGGCGGCCACCGACGAGGCGGCCCGCCGGGTCGAGGCGGTGCTGGAGCGCACGGACGGCGTCGAGACGTACCAGGTCAGCGCAGGCGGCAGCGACCAGCCCTGGGCGGGCGGCGGCGGCAACAACGCCGCCACCTTCTCGGTGGCGCTGGACGGCGACACCGACGTGGCCGAGGTGAAGCGGACGCTGCGTCGGGAGTTCGACGCCCTCGGCGCCGAGGTGGGCGAGCTGAGCTTCGGCGGGGCACAGGGCGCGACCAACCAGCTGGCGGTCGTCGTCCAGGCGGCCGACCCGGAGGTGCTGGCCCGCGCGGCCGAGCAGGCGCGGGCGGCGATGGCCGGCACGGCCGACGTCGAGGACGTCTCGACCACTTTGGCCGAGCGGGTGCCGCGGGTGGACGTGACCGTCGACCGGCTGGCCGCGGCCCGGGTCGGGCTCAGCGAGGCGGCCGTCGGGCAGCTCGTGGCCCAGGTGTACCGGGGCGTCCCGCTGGGACAGGTGACCCTCGACGGCGGGCAGCAGGACGTGGTGCTGCGCGGCGGCGGGAAGCCGCCGACGACCGTGGAGGAGCTGCGCGCCCTCCCCGTCGGTCCGGTGAAGCTGGACGACATCGCCGACATCACCCAGGCCGAGGGCCCGCAGCAGGTGACCCGGATCGACGGCGAGCGCAGCATCACGGTCACCGGCACGGCGACCGGCGCGAACCTCGGCGCGACCAGCCAGGAGTTGCAGAAGAAGCTGGACGCGATCGACGTGCCCGGGGCGAACATCAGCATCGGCGGCGTCAGCGCCGACCAGGAGGAGGCGTTCGCCGACCTGTTGCTGGCCGTGCTGGCCGCCATCGCGATCGTCTTCCTGATCATGGTGGCGACGTTCCGCAGCCTCACCCAGGCGCTGATCCTGCTGATCTCGATCCCGTTCGCGGCGACCGGGGCGATCGGCCTGCTGCTGGTCACCGGCACCCCGCTGGGCGTGCCGGCGCTGATCGGCGTGCTGATGCTCGTCGGCATCGTGGTGACGAACGCGATCGTGCTGCTGGACCTGATCAACCAGTACCGGTCGCAGGGCATGGGCGTCAGGGAGGCGGTGGTCGAGGGCGGCCGGCGCCGGCTGCGCCCGATCCTGATGACCGCGGTCGCGACGATCTTCGCCCTGCTGCCGATGGCGTTCGGGCTGACCGGGGAGGGCGGCTTCATCTCCAAGCCGCTGGCGGTCGTGGTGATCGGCGGGCTGCTCAGCTCCACCCTGCTCACCCTGATCCTGGTCCCGACCCTGTACACGATGGTGGAGCACACCAAGGAGTCGCTGCGGGCCCGCCGTGGGCGGCGTACCGGTGGGTCGGCGCCGGAGTCCGGTGCGCCGGGCGCGGGCGACGCCCCGGTGACCGGCCCAGGCGAGCCGGTGCCGGTGGGTGCGCCGTCCGGTGCGTCCGCGGCCCCGCCCGCGGGTCCGGCCCGGCCAGCGCCGTCGGCGGCCCTGGTGGACGGCACCGACCAGTTCGAGGTGCTGCGGCTGCCGAAGAGCCGGCAGTCGCCGCTGCCGCCGGCCGAGTAACCGGGCACGACGACGACACGCCCCCGCCGGGTCCGCCCGGCGGGGGCGTGTCGCGTACGGCCGCCGCGGGGTGCGTCGTGCATCCGACCGGATGCGGTGGGCCATTTGTCGCATACTGTCGGGGTCGAGGCCGCCCCCGGGTGGGCGGCCGCTGGCGAGCGGAGCGGTCCATGGCGGACGGCGGTGGCCGGTGGGAGCGGCGGACCGTGCTGCGCCGGGCCGGGCTGCTCGCCGGCGGCGCGGTGCTGGGCGCCGGGGCCACGGCCCAGAGCGCCTGGATCGCCGACCGGCGCCTGCCGCTGGCCGGTGGCCCGGCCAGCGCCACTCTCGGCAGCGACCGCCAGCAGGTCGGCGACGGCGGGGTGTCGGTCGTCTGGGCGGCCCGGACCGAGCAGTCGCTGGTGGCGCTCACCTTCGACGACGGCCCCCGGCCGCACTGGACGCCGATGGTGCTGGACACCCTCGACCGGTACGCCGTGCCGGCCACGTTCTTCCTGGTGGGGCAGTGGGCCTGGCGACACGCCGATATCGTGCGCGGTCGGCTCGGCCGGCACGAGGTGGGCAACCACAGCTGGGCGCACCACGACCTGGCCCGGCACGACGCCGCCGAGGTCCACGACGACCTGCGCCGGTCGCACGACGCGATCACCGAGGCCGCCGGGGTCGCCCCCCGGCTGCTCCGCCCGCCGTACGGGCACCTCGGCGGCGCGGTGCTGCACGCCGCCGCCCGGCTGGACTACCGGCTCGTGCTGTGGTCGTTGCAGATGGTCGAGAGGCAGTACCCGGACGATCCGGCCGGCCACGCCCGGCGGATCGTGGCGGGGGTGCAGCCCGGCACCATCCTGCTCGCCCACGACGTCGGGGACGACCGCAGGCTGGTCGCGTTGCGCGGCCTCCCCGACCTGATCACCGGCCTGCGGGACCGCGGCTTCACCTTCGTCACCGTCTCCGAGCTGTTGCGTCGGGCGAGCCTGTCGCGTGCCGACGGGTAGGGTCCCGGTACGTGTCGCCCACCGCCTCGGTCCTGGTCCGTAACCGGAACTTCCGCAACCTCTTTCTGGCCGAGCTGGTCGTCTTCGGCGCCGACTGGTTCGTCATGGTGCCGCTGCTCGTGCTGCTGCCGACGCTGACCGGCAGCGGTGTCTGGGGCGCGCTCGTGCTGGCCGTGGACACCGGCGTGGTGGCGCTGCTGCTGCCGTACACCGGGACGATCGCCGACCGGTTCGACCGCAAGAAGATCATGATGGCGGCCAATGTGGCGTCGCTGCTCGGCGTGCTGCTGCTGCTCGGCGTCCGCAGCGCGGACACGGCGTGGCTGGCGATGGCGGGGATCGCCGTGGTGGCGGTGGCGAAGGCGTTCTACTCCCCGGCCGCCCAGGCCGCCCTGCCCAACGTCCTCGATCCGGAGGAACTGGCCGCCGGCAACGCGGTCGCCGGCTCCGCCTGGGGCACGATGACCGTCGTCGGCGCCTCGCTGGGCGGCGTGCTCAGCGCCGCCGCCGGCCCGTACGTCTGCTTCTGGGTGGCCGCGGTCGGCCTGACGCTGGCGGCGGGGCTGGCGGCGCTGATCCGCCGTCCGTTGCAGGCCCCCCGGGACGCCGCCGTGCCCGCCCAGCGCACCTGGGCGGCGATCCGGGAGGCGCTGGGCTACATCGGTCACCGCCCCCGGGTCCTCGGGCTGGTCACCGTGAAGTCCGCAGTGGGCCTGGGCAACGGTGTGCTCACCGTCTTCCCGCTGCTCGCCGGCGTGTACGGGGTGGGCGCGATCGGCACCGGCCTGCTCTTCGCGGTGCGCGGCGCCGGCGCACTGGTCGGTCCGATCCTGATGCGCCGGGTGCTGACCAACCGGGCCTGGCTGCTGCCCGGCCTGGCCCTGTCGATGTCCCTTTACGGCCTGGCCTATGTGGGCACCTCGGTTGTCGACTGGTTCCCGCTGGTGCTGGCGCTGGTCTTCGTGGCGCACTTCGCCGGGGGGAGCAACTGGGTGATGTCGAACTTCGCCCTTCAGGGCGAGGTGCCGGACCGGCTGCGCGGCCGGGTCTTCGCCACCGACATGATGCTGGCGACGCTCGCCGTCTCGATCAGCCAGCTCGTGGTGGCCGGGATGATCGACATCGTGGACGAGCGGGTGGTGCTGGCCGGCTGTGGCCTGGTCACGCTGGTCTACGCGGTCGGCTGGCGGATCGCCACCCGGCGGCTGTCGCTGACCGACCCGGTCGCCGAACCCGCGCCGGCCCGCTGACCGCCGGACGGGAGCGGGGTCACGCGCCGCCGGTCGGCCGCCGGCCGGTCAGCGTTGCGGCGATCACCAGGCCCAGCCCGGCGGGGTGGAGCAGGGCGAGCACCAGGCCGACGCCGGTGCTGAGCCGGGCCACCGTGACGCCGGACATCGAGGCACCCCCGGACGCGTAGAGCCGGGGCAGGACGAGCAGCCAGGCGAGGCTGACCAGCGCGCCGAACAGCAGCACCACCACGCCCGACACCAGCAGCAGCCGGGAGAGCCGGCCGAGCCGGTCGCGGGAGACCATCGCCAGCGTCAGGCCCGCCACCAGCACCAGCAGGGTCGGCAGCTGCGTGGCCACCTGGGCGGCCGAGTAGGTCAGGAACTCCATGCCGACCCCCGCCTCGTGAACGTTCCGGCCAGGCTAGCGGAGACTGGCGAATCCCACGGGCCGGGCGGACCGCCGCCGGACCGCCCCGGCGGCCTAGCATGAGCGCGTGCCGACGACATTCGTGTCCGGGCCGGTCAAGGTCCGGGTCCCCGCCACCAGCGCCAATCTCGGCCCGGGGTTCGACGCGTTGGGGCTGGCGCTCGGCCTGCACGACGACGTGGCCGCCGAGGTGGTGCCCGATGGCATCCGGGTGACGGTGACCGGGGAGGGCGCGGGTGAGCTGCCCGACGACGACGCGCACCTCGTCGCCCGGGCGATGCGGGCCACCTTCGACGCGCTGGGCGGCCAGCCGCCGGGCTTCGCCGTGGAATGTGTCAACCGGATCCCGCAGGCCCGCGGCCTGGGCTCCTCGTCGGCCGCCATCGTGGCCGGCGTGCAGCTCGCCCGGGCGCTGGTCGTCGACGGCGACACCCGGCTGGACGACGCGGGCGCGCTGCGGCTGGCGGCGGAGATCGAGGGACACCCGGACAATGTCGCCCCCTGCCTGCTCGGCGGCTTCACGATCGCCTGGACGGAGCCGTCCGGCGCCCGCGCGGTCTCGCTGGCCGTCGACGACCGGGTGCGGCCGATGGTCTTCGTGCCCGAGGAGCGCGGCCTGACCGCCGTGGCCCGGGCCGCGCTGCCCGGCACCGTCCCGCATGCCGACGCCGCGCTCACCGCCGGCCGGGCCGCGCTGCTGGTGCACGCCCTGACCGCCGAGCCGGCCCTGCTGCTGCCCGCCACGGTCGACCGGCTGCACCAGGACTACCGCGCCGAGGGGATGCCCGGCACGTCTGCCCTGGTCGGAGCGCTGCGTGCGGCCGGTGTGGCTGCCGTGGTCAGTGGGGCGGGGCCGACGGTGCTGGCGCTGAGCGAGCCTGGCCCGGACTTCTCGGTGGGAACAGGTTGGCGGATTCTGCGGTTGGCCATAGACGTGCACGGAGCACGGGTCGCACGGGGTAGACTTGGACACGCCGAGCGGGACCCTGTTGCCGCAGGTCGGAAGAGTTGATTACGCTCTAGACTTAGCACAGCCGCGAAGCATGCGATCTTCCTGCGGGTCGGCGCACCCCCGAAGCTCTCGGCGGTCAGCCCGTCACCTCTGCTTAAGGCCCACGCCGCACCGCAGTTTCCGCAGGTCGCCCGCAGACGGCGAGACCTGCTCACCGATGTTGGTGAGTCGGGAAACCCGACCGGCTGCTGTTTACAGTCTCCCGCGACGCGTCATGCGAGGCGGGTGCACCGAGGCCGCCCGGCCACCTGCTTGTCGACTCCGGGCAGTCCCGGCCTATCGAGGGAAGGAATCCATTGAGCGACACCACCGACGTGACGTCGGATGTTTCCAACGTCGCTGGCGACGCCACCGCCGCCGCCCCCGTTCGCCGTCGGCGCAGCGGCACCGGCCTGTCGGCGATGCTGCTGCCGGAGCTGCAGAGCCTGGCCGCGTCGCTCGGCATCTCTGGCACGGCTCGCATGCGCAAGGGCGAGCTGATCAGCGCGATCACCGAACGTCAGGGCGGTGCCGCCACCGGGACCCCTCGACCGCGGGCCGAGGTCGCGGCTGCTGCCCCCGCCCGTGAGGAGGTGCATGTGGAGGTCTCCCAGACCCCGTCCGGCGCCGACCAGAAGCGGGCCCAGGCCGAGCCGGCCGTTGCCGCGCCGACCGAGGGCCGGACCAGGGCCCGGCGTAGCCGGGCCGCCGCCGCCACTGTCGAGTCCCGGGCCACCGAGGCCGAGACCCGGCCGGCCGAGCCTCGTGCCGAGGAGGCGCCGGCCGCGGCCGTCACCGAATCCGCCGAGCGCGGCGAGGGCCGCCGGGAGCGCGGCGAGGGCCGGGGCGGCCGGGACCAGGCCGAGCGGACTGAGCGGCCCGAGCGGGCCGAGCGTGCCGACCGGGCTGAGCGTCCCGAGCGGGCTGAGCGGGCTGAGCGGCCCGAGCGGCCCGAGCGGCCCGAGCGTCCCGAGCGTGCCGAGCGTCCCGAGCGTGCCGAGCGTCCCGAGCGTGCCGACCGGACCGAGCGTGCCGACCGGACCGAGCGTGCCGAGCGTGCCGACCGGACCGACCGGACCGACCGGACCGAGCGGACCGACCGGACCGAGCGGACCGACCGGACCGAGCGTGGCGAGCGGACCGAGCGGACCGAGCGGACCGAGCGTGGCGAGCGTGGCGAGCGGACCGATCGCGGTGAGCGCAACGACCGTAACGACCGGGGCGACCGTAACGACCGGGGCCCGCGCGCAGATCGTGACAACAACGCCAACGACGACGACGACGAGAACGGCGGCCGGCGGGGCCGGCGCAGTCGCTTCCGGGACCGTCGTCGGGGCCGTGGCGAGCGCGGCGAGGACGGCGTCGGTGCCGGCGTCGGCGGTGGCGGTGGCGGCGGAGGCCGCGAGCCGCAGGTGGGCGAGGACGACGTCCTCGTCCCGGTCGCCGGCATCATCGACGTGCTCGACAACTACGCCTTCGTCCGGACCACCGGCTACCTGGCCGGCCCGAACGACGTGTACGTCTCGATGTCCCAGATCAAGAAGTACGGCCTGCGACGCGGTGACGCGATCACCGGTGCGGTGCGTTCGGCTCGGGACGGCGAGCAGCGGCGGGACAAGTACAACCCGCTGATGCGGCTGGACACCATCAACGGGATGGAGCCGGACGAGGCGAAGCGTCGGCCGGAGTTCTACAAGCTCACCCCGCTCTACCCGCAGGAGCGCCTGCGGTTGGAGACCGAGCCGCACATCCTGACGACCCGGGTCATCGACCTGGTCATGCCGATCGGCAAGGGCCAGCGGGCACTCATCCAGTCGCCGCCCAAGGCGGGTAAGACGATGGTGCTCCAGGCGATCGCGAACGCGATCACGCACAACAACCCGGAGTGCCACCTGATGGTGGTGCTGGTTGACGAGCGGCCCGAAGAGGTCACCGACATGCAGCGGTCGATCAAGGGCGAGGTCATCGCGGCCACGTTCGACCGTCCGCCGCAGGACCACACCACGGTGGCGGAGCTGGCGATCGAGCGGGCGAAGCGCCTGGTCGAGCTGGGGCACGACGTCGTCGTGCTGCTCGACTCCGTGACCCGGCTCGGTCGGTCGTACAACCTGGCGGCACCGGCCTCGGGCCGGATCATGTCGGGCGGTATCGACTCCACGGCGCTCTACCCGCCGAAGCGCTTCCTCGGTGCGGCCCGCAACATCGAGAACGGCGGGTCGTTGACCATCATCGCCACGGCGCTGGTGGAGACCGGGTCCATGGCGGACACGGTCATCTTCGAGGAGTTCAAGGGCACCGGCAACGCGGAGCTGAAGCTGGACCGGAGGATCGCCGACAAGCGGACCTTCCCGGCCATCGACATCAACCCGTCCGGTACGCGTAAGGAGGAGGTCCTGCTCGCGCCGGAGGAGTTGGCCATCCTTCACAAGCTCCGGAAGGTGCTGCACTCGCTGGACTCGCAGGCGGCGATGGAACTGCTGCTCGACAAGCTCAAGCAGAGCCGCACCAACATCGAGTTCCTGATGCAGATCGCGAAGTCCACGCCGGGGGATTGACCCGGAGGGACTGACGGAAGGGCACGGCCGCTCGCGGCCGTGCCCTTCCGCGTCGTCGGGCAGGCCGGCATGGTCGGCCGACGTGAAGTTTTCCTTCGGTTAAGCCGCTAGGTATTGAAACTTCTGTTCACCGTCGGGTTGACTGGCGTCCATGCGCACCCGCAGTCGATCCGCTCACCTCGCCGGCGTCCTGCTGCTGACGCCGCTACTCACCCTGACCGGCCCCGCGCCGGCCACGGCCGGCCCACCCCCGGCCCTGGCCGGCGGGACCGCCGCCGAGGACGCCCCCCGTGCCTCGTCCGCCCCCGCCGACGCGGTCGCCCTCGCCGGTGACCCGGCCGCGGCCAGCGCCGCCACCCGCGCCGCCTCCGGCGTCGAGCCGGCCGGTGGCCTGGAAACCGCGAAGACCGTTCGGCCGGTCGCCCCCGGCCTCGACCTGACCTCCTTCGACCGCTACGACGCCGACGGCTGGCTACGCGCCGACGCGCTGACCGCCGACCTCACCGGCGGGGTCACCGTGGACTACGTCAACTCCGGCGAGGTGTCGAAGGCCGAGCCGCTGCGCGGCGCGGTGGACCGGTCCCGGGCCGTCGCCGCCGTCAACGGCGACTTCTTCGACATCAACAACTCGGGGGCGGCCCAGGGAATCGGGGTACGCGCCGGGGAACTGGTCCAGTCGCCCGTCGCCGGGCACAACAACGCCGTCGCGATCAGCGCCGACGGTCTCGGCCGGGTGATCCAGGTGAACTTCGACGGCACCGCCACCCTGCCCGCCGGCCCGGTGCCGCTGACCCAGTTCAACAACATGGTGCAGGCGAACGGGATCGGCCTGTTCACCCCGCTCTGGGGCGCGTACCCCCGGGAACGGGCGGTGGAGGGGGCGCAGCGCGTCGCCGAGGTGACCGTGGTCGGCGGCCGCGTCGCGACGGTGACCACGGCGGCCGGAACCGGCCCGATCCCCGCCGGCACCACCGTGCTGCTCGGCCGGGACGCCGGCGCGGACGCCCTCGCCGGCCTGCGGCCCGGCGACGCGGTGAGCGTGGCGTACCAGCCGAAGCCATCCGACGGCGGCACCCTGCGCGCGGCGGTCGGCGGCAGCAACGTGCTGGTCCGCGACGGGGCGGTGCAGAGCATCGCCGACGCCTCCCTGGCGCCGCGCACCGCGGTCGGCTTCACCGCCGACGGCAAGCGCATGATCATGCTCACCGTGGACGGCCGGCAGGTGGACAGCCGGGGCGTCAGCCAGACCGAGATGGGCCGGATGATGGCCGAGCTGGGCGCGTGGACCGCGCTCAACCTCGACGGCGGCGGCTCCTCGACCCTGCTGGCCCGCCGCCCCGGCGAGGCGACCGTCGAGGTGGCGAACAGCCCGTCCGACGGCTCCGAGCGCGCCGTGCCAAACGGCCTGGCCATCTTCGCGCCGAAGGGCAGCGGCCGGCTCACCGGCTACTGGCTGCGCACCACCAGCGACCCCACCGCCGCGCCGGGCGTCGCCCCGGTCCGGGGCGGCCGGCCCGACCGGGTCTTCCCCGGCCTGACCCGCCGGCTCGCCGCCGCCGGCCACGACGAGACGTACGGCCCGGCGGCCGGCGCCCCGGCGTGGCGGGCGAACCCGGCCGTGCACGGGAAGGTGACCGGCGACGGGGTCTTCCGGGCCGGGGCGCCCGGCCGCAGCACCGTCACCGCCTGGCGGGGCGGGGCCAGCGGCCGGCTCGACCTCACCGTGCTCGGCCCGTTGGCCCGGATCGACGCCACGACCGACCGGGTCGGGCTGAACCGGTCCGGCGACGCCGCCCCGTTCGGCGTCGTCGGCTACGACGCCGAGGGCAACACCGCCCCGATCGAGCCCGCCGACCTGCGGCTCGACTACGACCGGAGCCTGCTCGACGTCACCCCCACCGAGGACGGCAACCTCTCGGTGAAGGCGCTCACCGACAGCGGCTCCGCCCTGGTCACCGTGCACGTCGGGGCCCGGACCACCGTGCTGCCGGTCACCGTCGGGCTCACCGACGTCCCGGTGGCCACCTTCGACGACGCGGCGTCCTGGAAGTTCAGCCAGGCCCGGGCCAGCGGCTCCGTCGCCCCGGCGCCGGGCCACACCGGCACCGGCCTCAAGATGTCGTACGACTTCAGCCAGTCCACCGGCACCCGCGCCGCGTACGCCGACCCGCCGGCCTGGATCGAGGTGCCCGGCCAGCCGCAGGCGTTCGGCATGTGGATCAACGGCAGCGGCAAGGGGGAGTGGCCCAGCCTGCACCTGCACGACGCCCAGGACACCCAGCACGTGCTGCGTGGCCCGCTGATCACCTGGACCGGCTGGCAGTACGTCGAGTTCGCCGTCCCGGCCGGGGTGCAGTACCCGGTGCGGGTGCGCCGGTTCTACGTCGCGGAGACCAACGCCGCCGCCCAGTACACCAGCGAGATCGTCGTCGACGACCTGGTGGCGAAGGTTCCCCCGACGGTCGACGTGCCGGCCGAGGAGCCGCGTACCGACCGGGTGGTGCTGCGCGACGGCACCGTCGACGGGGCGCCCTGGCGCTTCGCGGTCATGTCCGACGCCCAGTTCGTCGCCGCCGCCCCGGACAGCGACCTGGTCGCCCAGGCCCGCCGTACGCTGCGCGAGATCCGGGCCGCCGAGCCGGACTTCCTGGTGATCAACGGGGACTTCGTGGACACCGCGTACCCGGCGGACTTCGCCCTGGCGAGGCGGATCCTCGACGAGGAACTGGGCGGCGAGCTGCCCTACTACTACGTCCCCGGCAACCACGAGATCATGGGTGCCCCGATCGGCAACTTCACCGCCGCGTTCGGGGCCACCTCACGGGTCTTCGACCACGCGGGCACCCGGTTCGTCACGCTGAACACGTCCGCCGGGTCGCTGCGTGGCAGCGGCTTCGACCAGGTCGAGCTGCTGCGCGACACCCTCGACCGGGCCGCCTCCGACCGGAGCGTCGGCTCGGTGGCCGTGCTGTTCCACCACCCGCCGCGAGACCCGAGCCCGGCCAAGGCCAGCCAGCTCGGCGACCGCAAGGAGGCGGCGCTGGTCGAGCAGTGGCTCGCCGACTTCCAGCACCGCACCGGCAAGGGCGCGCTCGTCGTCAACGGCCACGTCGGCACGTTCCACGCCGACCGGGTCGACGGGGTGCCGTACGTGATCAACGGCAACTCGGGCAAGAATCCGTCCACCCCGGCGCAGCTCGGCGGCTTCACCGGCTGGACGGAGTTCGGCGTCGACCCGGTCACCCCGGCCGAGGCCGAGCGGGCCCGCCGCGACCCGCTCGCCGAGGGCCCCCGCTGGGTGGCCGCCGAGTTCCACGCCCACGTCGACCAGCTCGCGCTGACCGCGCCGGAGACGGTGGCGGTCGGCGCTCCGGCCCGGGTCACCGCGACGCTGACCCAGCCGGGCGGGCGAGTCGTGCCGGTGGCCGCCCCGGTCAGCGCGGACTGGTCCGCCTCGCCGAGCGTCCTCGTCGGACCGGCCGGCGGGCTGAGGCCCTGGCACGTGGCCCGGTTCGACCCGGCCACCGGCGAGCTGACGGCGCTGCGTCCGGGCGCGACGGTCCGGCTCGCGGTGACGGTCAACGGCGTCCGCGCCGAGGCCACCGTCACCCTCACCCGGGCGGCAGCCGCAGCCGCTAGGACCCCGGCAGCCTGACACGTGAGGGAGGGCCCCGGTCGCCGCGTTCTCCGCGACGGCAGGGGCCCTCCCCGTGTCGCACGGCTCCCCGCGAGACGGTTCAGAAGTCGCCCTCGGCGACCTGGAAGACGGTGAGGCCGAGGGAACGCCACATCCGGACCACCTGCATCCGGTCGTCGAACACGCCGACCACCCGGTAGCGGCCCTCGACCTCGCGTTCGTAGATCTCCCGCTTGACCACGGAGTCCTGGCGGGTGTCGCCGACGGCCCGCAGGTGCAGGGCCAGGTACGGCACCCGTACGTGGCGGGCCAGCCAGGCGACCGTGTCGGCCCGGGCGCCGGCGTCCCGGCCGGAGCAGAACACCACCCCGTACCCGGCGGCGTGCATCGCCCGGACCGCCGCGATCACCGCCTCGTTCGGCACGTCC
Organism: Micromonospora sp. NBC_01412; assembly: GCF_045040215.1. Lineage (NCBI taxonomy): Bacteria > Bacillati > Actinomycetota > Actinomycetes > Micromonosporales > Micromonosporaceae > Micromonospora > Micromonospora sp. NBC_01412. Next base: position 1,877,378 of record NZ_CP109528.1, on the reverse strand, counting down.
TCGGCCACCCGGGTCATGTCGTACGGGCTGCGGGAGACGTGCAGCGCCACCGTCCCGTCGATGTCGACCAGGACGATCTCCGGGGGCTCGGCCCTCGCGCCGCCCCGGTGTGCCGGGGCGCCGGGGGCGACCTCGGGGACCGGCAGCGGCAGGGGGCGGTTCGCCAGGAAGCGGTCGTGCAGCCGGCGGATCGCCGCCTCGCCCACCCGGTCGTCCGCCGGCCGCGCGGCGTCCCGGCGCAGGCACTCGTCGAGGGGTACGTCGGTGAAGTCGTGCACCTCGAAGCCGGCCCCGCAGTCGGCGGCCAGCCGGGCCCAGTCCCGCAGCGTCCGGGCCCGCAGGTTGGTGTCGTCCACGCACACGTTCACCCGGCCCCGCAGCAGCGCCTCCACCTGCGCCCGCTGGGCCCGGGTGACCTGGGCCTCCGCCCACTGGGTGAAGAGCCGCTCGCCGTGCAGCATCCGGCGCAGGTCGTCCCGGTTCACCCGGACCACCGACGGTTGCAGGGTACGGGCGAAGGTGGTCTTGCCCGAGGCGGGCAGCCCCCGGGTGGCGACCAGTCGGGGCGGTCTCCCCGTCCCGGGCTGTTCCTGGGGCGAACCGGACATCAGTCCACCGTACGCCCGCCGTCGCCGCCCGCTGCCCGCCCCTCGGCTGCCGCGCGAGGCGTTCCCCTCCATCGAGAGGGGCCGGCCCGCACCGGAATGCGGGGCGGCGGGGTGGGAATGCGGGAGGGGACCGGCACGTTGACGAAGCCGGACCTGCTGTGCGGCCCGCCTGACGGGTCGGCCCACGCCCATGGCACACTGGTCAATCGGCCACCGGTTCCGGTTCACGCCCGAGCCCGGCGCGCACCACGCGCCGGCGCCGCACGGGCGACCCGGCGACCACCCACGAAAGGACCGAGGCGACATGAAGTCCAACATCCACCCGGAGTACACGACCACCGAGGTCAGCTGCTCCTGCGGTAGCACCTTCACGACCCGCAGCACCGCCAAGGGCGGTTCCATCCACACCGAGACCTGCAGCGCCTGCCACCCGTTCTACACCGGTAAGCAGCGCGTTCTCGACACGGCTGGCCGGGTCGCCAAGTTCCAGCAGAAGTACGCCAAGGTTCAGGCCAAGAAGGCCAAGTAGCTCCACGTTCGGCGCCCGCGTCCGGCTTCCTGCCGGGCGCGGGCGCTGTCCGTATCTCCACCCGTCCGGGCCACCGTCTCCGGCCGGTCCTCGTCGTCGAAGGAGCACCCCGAGCATGAGCAGTGAGCGGCTGGCCGCCCTCCTCGACGAGTACGCCGAGCTGGAGAAGCGCCTTGCGGACCCGGCCATCCACGCCGACCAGGGCACTGCCCGCCGGGTCGGCCGCCGGTACGCCGAGTTGGTGCCGCTGAACAAGGCGGCCGGCGAACTGGAGCAGGCCCGCGCCGACCTGGTCGCGGCGAGGGAGCTGGCGGCCGAGGACCCGTCCTTCGCGGCCGAGGCGGAGTCCATCGCCGCCGGACTGCCGGCGCTGGAGGAACGCCTCGCCGAGCTGCTGATCCCGCGCGACCCGCACGACGCCAAGGACGTGATCGTCGAGATCAAGGCGGGCGAGGGCGGCGAGGAGTCGGCCCTGTTCGCCGGCGACCTGCTGCGGATGTACACCCGGTACGCCGAGCGGCACGGATGGCTCACCGAGGTGATCGACGCGCAGGACTCCGACCTGGGCGGGGTGAAGGACGTCTCGCTGGCGATCAAGACCAAGGGCGTCCCGGAGGGCGGCAACGGGGTCTGGTCCCGGCTCAAGTGGGAGGGCGGCGTGCACCGGGTGCAGCGCGTCCCGGTCACCGAGTCGCAGGGGCGGATCCACACCAGCGCCGCCGGGGTCCTCGTGCTGCCCGAGGCGGAGGACGTGGACGTCACCATCGACCCGAACGAACTGCGGATCGACGTGTTCCGCTCGTCCGGGCCCGGCGGGCAGTCGGTGAACACCACCGACTCGGCGGTGCGGATCACCCACGTGCCGACCGGGATCGTGGTCTCCTGCCAGAACGAGAAGTCCCAGCTCCAGAACCGGGAGCAGGCGATGCGCATCCTGCGGGCCCGGCTGCTGGCCGCCGCCCAGGAGCAGGCCAACGCCGCCGCCTCGGACGCCCGCAAGGCGCAGGTGCGCACGGTGGACCGCTCGGAGCGGATCCGCACGTACAACTACCCGCAGAACCGGATCACCGACCACCGGATCGGCTACACCGCGTACAACCTCGACCTGGCCCTCGCCGGTGAGCTGGACGGGGTGCTGGACGCCCTCGCCGAGGCCGACCGCGCCGCCCGGCTGGCCGGGGACACCGAGCTGACCCGCCGCTGACCGGCCCCTGAACCGGGTCAGGAGGCGCGGGGGCGGGTTTTGGCGGCGAGCATCTCCCGGTCGGCGGTCTCGAAGGCCGTGCCGAGCGCGTCGCGCAGGCCCGGGCCGGAGCCGCTCACCTCGGCGAAGCCGATGCTGACCCCGACCGGGGTGCCGGGCACCAGCGACTCCCAGTCCTCCGTGCGCACCGCCGCCTCGATCCGGCGGGCCACCTCGGCAGCCTCGGCCATGCCCGCGCCCGACAGCACCACCACGAACTCGTCGCCGCCGTAGCGGGCCACGAAGTCACCCCGGCGCATCACCCGGTTGATCACCCCGGCGACGCGCTGGAGGACCAGGTCGCCGGAGTGGTGGCCGTGCCGGGTGTTGACCGCCTTGAAGCCGTCCAGGTCGCAGACGCCGATCACCACCCGCTCGCCGCGGGCCACCACCGCCGCGATGTAGCGCTCCAGCCGGCGCCGGTTGGGCAGCCCGGTCAGCGGGTCGGTGAGCGCCTCGCCCTCGTACCGGGCCGCCTCGCGGCGCATCTCCTCGTGGTCGATCCGGGCGGCGATGCCGTCGATGTAGACGTCCCGCAGCCGGTCGTTGCGCTGCGCGGCGAGCCGGAACGCGTGCCGGTCGGCCCGGTGCGCCGCCGGGTGGTCGCCGGCCCGCCCGTACGCGATGCTGCGCAGCCGCGCCGCCTCGGCGGCGCCGAGGGTCTCGTGGGAGACCCGGGCGGTGTCCAGCCGGGTGACCGCCTCGATCGGGTTGCCGGCGGCGATGGCCAGGCACACCTGGCCGAACTGGCGCATGTCCCGGGCCCGCGCGCTGTCCCCGCCGTGCGCGAGCAGCCGGGACGGGTCAGCGTCGGTGCCGGTCTCCACCCGGTCGCCCAGGGCGGCCCGCCGAGCGGCGGCGTAGCCGTACGCGGCGAGGCTGCTCGGCCGCAGCTGGCCGGCCCGCTCGCCGCGCAGGAACCGGCCCAGGTCGGAGGCGACGTCCCGGAGCACCCGCAGGCAGCCGTCGCTGTCGCCGTTGTGGTCGAGGGCCACCGCGTTGCGCAGCCGGATCCCGGGGGCGGCGAAGGTCTCCTCGGGGATGCCGGCGGCGACCCCGAGCTGGCGGGCCCGTTCGATGGCGCCGAGGGCGTAGCCGTGGAAGCTCAGGTATGAGTAGGCCATCGCCAGGTCGTGCCAGCCCCACGCGGTGTCCCGGTCCGGGTCGTCCACCGCGCCGAGCGCCCGCGCCGCCTTGACCAGGTGGGTGACGCACCGGTCGAGCGCCCCCTGGTGGTGGGCGGCGAGCGCGGCCAGGGCGTTGACGTGCCCGTGCAGGTAGGGCTCGGGCAGGTCCCGGACGGCGGTGGACGCCTCCTCGATGGCCCGGGTGAACTCGGCGGTGCGACCGAGATTGATCAACGCGGAGAGGCGCTGCACCAGCGCGTCGGCCCGGGCGTGCGGGTCGGTGGTGCTGCGCACCACCCCGTCGAGGAGGGTGCACGCCTCGGCGGAGCGGCTCACCTCCTGCAGGGCGCGGGCCCGGGTGAGGGCGTCAACCTGGTCGTTGACCCGGTCGAGCCAGCCCACCCGCGACCTCCCTGTCGGTGTGCGCCGACGCACCAGCTCGTGGCGCGCTCCGGCGACGCTTCATGATTATGTCGTGACCTCCCTTCCGCAACACCCGTCCGAAGGGTCAGAACGGCCTCGGCCCTCGGTGGCGGTGGCCCGCGCCGCCCGGGTCCTCGCCGCGGCGGGCGTCGAGGCGTCCCGCGCCGAGGCCGAGCTGCTCGCCGCGCATGTGCTGGGCGTACCCCGGGGGCGGCTGGCGCTGGCCGACGGCCTCACCGCCGACCAGCTCGACCGGTACGACGCCCTGGTCGCCCGGCGGGCGACCAGGGAGCCGTTGCAGCACCTCACCGGCAGCGCCGGCTTCCGGCACCTGGAGCTGGCGGTCGGGCCGGGCGTCTTCGTGCCCCGGCCGGAGACGGAGCTGCTCGCCGGCTGGGGCGTCGACCAGGCCCGGCTGCGGCCCGGGAGTCCTCCGTCGACCGCCGGGCCGGGGTACGCCGAGCCACCGGCGGCCGGCGCTGCCGAGGCTGCCGGGGTGGGGGACGGGCCGCTGGTGGTCGACCTGTGCAGCGGGTCGGGGGCGATCGCCCTGGCGGTGGCCCAGGAGGCGCCCGCCGCCCGGGTGGTGGCGGTGGAGCGGTCGCCGGCCGCGCTGGCCTGGCTGCGCCGCAACGCCGCCGACCGGGCCGCCGCCGGGGACCGGCCGATCGAGGTGGTGGCCGCCGACGTCACCGACCCGGAGCTGCTGGCCGGGCTGACCGGGCGGGTGGATGTGCTGCTGTGCAACCCGCCGTACGTGCCGCGCGCGGTGCTCGTCCCGCCCGAGGTGGCGGCGCACGACCCGGACGAGGCGGTCTTCGGCGGGGCGGACGGGCTGGACGTGATCCGGCCGGTGCTCGCCCGGGCCGCCGAGCTGCTGCGCCCCGGCGGGGTGCTCGGGGTCGAGCACGACGACACGCACGGCGCGGTGCTGCCGGCGCTGCTCGCCGCCGACGGCCGGTACGAGGCGGTCGAGGAGCACCGGGACCTGGCCGGCCGGCCCCGGTTCGCCACCGCCCGCCGCCGCCGGGAGCCCGTGCCCGGGGCACCTGGTCACGCCGAGGACACCGGCGGGGCCCGGGCGTGGCAGACTGGCTCCTCGTGATGCTCTACGACTGCCGGTCGCCTGCCGACCGGGACCGCGGCATCGCCGCTGCCATCGAGGCTGTCAAGAACGGCGAGCTGGTCGTCCTGCCGACGGACACGGTCTACGGGATCGGCGCCGACGCCTTCACGCCGTACGCCGTCAAGGCCCTCTCGGACGCCAAGGGCGGCACCCGGCAGGCGCCGCCGGTGCTGATCGGCTCCCGGCACACCCTCGACGGGCTGGTCTTCACGCTGCCCCAGGCGGCCCGCGATCTGGTCGAGGCGTTCTGGCCGGGCGCGCTGACCATCGTGGTGGAGCACTCGCCGAGCCTGTCGTGGGACCTGGGTGGCGACGGCGGCACGGTCGCCGTGCGGATGCCGCTGCACCCGGTGGCCCTGGAGGTGCTGCGGGAGACCGGCCCGATGGCGGTGGCGTCGGCCAACAAGCTCGGCCAGCCGGCGACGGTCACCGCCGATGCGGCCCGGGAGCAGCTCGGCTACTCCGTCCGGGCGTACCTGGAGGCCGGGCCCTGCCCGGACCCGGTGCCGAGCACCATCGTCGACCTCACGGGCGAGGTGCCCCGGGTGCTGCGCGCCGGGGCGATCCCGTTCGAGAAGCTGCGGGACGTCGTGCCCGATATCGTCGAGAGCCGGGTGGGCTGAGTGCCGCCGTTCACCGTCCTGCATGTCTGCATGGGCAACATCTGCCGCTCGCCGATGGCGGAGCGGCTGCTGGCGCTGGCCGTCCGCGAGCGGCTGACCCGGCGTGGTGTCGACCTGGCCGGCGCGGACGGGCTGCTGCACAGCCACAGCGCCGGCACCGGCGGCTGGCACGCGGGGGAGGAGATGAACCCGCCGGCCGCCCGGCAGGTGCTCTCCCGGGGCGGCGACGTGGACGGCTTCGCCGCCCGCAAGCTGCGCTCCGACCAGATCGACGCCGCCGACCTGGTCCTCACCGCCACCGCCGACCAGCAGGAGTACGTGGCGGCACTGCGCCCCGACGCCGCCGCCCGCACCTTCGTGCTCGGCGAGTTCGGCCGGCTGCTGGCGGCGGTGGACGCCGCCGCGCTGCCGGCCGCCGAGGCCAGCCCCGACGCGGTGTACGCGCGCGGGGTGGCCCTGGTCGCCGCCGCGCACGCCGCCCGGCAGGGCGCGTCCTCGCTGCGCACCGACGACCTCGACGACCCGTGGGGGCGGGGCGACCAGTGCTTCAGCCGGGTGGCCGACGAGATCGAGGAGACCGTCCACCCGTTGGCCGCCGCCCTGCTGCCCTGACGCCCGCCCACCGGCCTACCACCCCCGCCCACCCGCCGCCCGCCCTCGCCCGACCTCAGCCGGGTCGGTCGTCCCGCGTCGGGTCGGTCGTCCCGCGCGTCCTGCGGCGCGTCGCGTGCTTTTCTCGCGAAACTCGTCCCCCTTTGGGGAAAACCGGGGGCGCTTGGTGGCTTCCGGGTCATTCTGGACGGGTTCGTACGCTGGCTCCTGCGGGGAGAGCTGATGATCCGGGTCCGCCGTCTCGACAAGCTGATGACCATCGTGATCGCCGGGGTGCTCGCCGGGCTGGCGCTGGCCGTGGCGGCCCTGCCGGCCGCCCTGGTCCTCGGGATCGGCGTGCGAGGGCTCACCGAGCCCTGGTCCGAGCTGCCCGCGTCGCTGCGCACGCCGCCCACGGCCCAGCGCTCCACCCTCTACGCCAACGACGGCACCACCCTGATCACCTCGTTCTACACCGAGGACCGGGTGGACGTGCCGCTGAGCGAGGTGGCGGCGGTGATGGGCCAGGCCATCGTCGCCGCCGAGGACGTCCGCTTCTACCAGCACCGGGGGGTCGACGCGCGCGGCGTGGTCCGGGCGTTCACCGCCAACCAGCGCGACGGCACCCGGCAGGGCGCGTCGACGCTGACCATGCAGTACGTCCGCAACGTACTGGCCAGCGACCCGGCCCTCACCGAGGAGGAGCGGGCCAGGGCCACCGAGATCACCGTCGCCCGCAAGCTCAAGGAGATGCGGTACGCCCTGGCGCTGGAGCAGAAGCTGAGCAAGGAGCAGATCCTCGCCGGCTACCTGAACATCGCCTACTTCGGCGCCGGGGCGTACGGGGTGGGCGCCGCCAGCAAGCGGTACTTCTCGAAGCCGCCGGCGAAGCTCACCCTGGCCGAGGCCGCCCTGCTCGCCGGGCTGGTCCGTTCGCCGAACACCGACGACCCGATCAACGGCGACGCCGACGCGGCGCTTGTGCGCCGGGCGTACGTGCTGGACCGGCTGGTCGAGACCGGCCAGGTAGCGCCCGACGTGGCCATGGCGGCGCAGGCCGAGCCGTTGACGCTGAAGCCCAGCACGACGCCGAACGACTGCGCGGCCGTTCCGAAGGGGCACGAGGACTGGGGCTTCTTCTGCGACTGGTTCACCCGCTGGTGGAACGAGCAGCCGGCCTTCGGCGCCACAGTCGACGAGCGGCAGCGCACCCTGCGCCGGGGCGGCTTCCGGATCGTCTCCTCGCTCGACCCGGCCGTGCAGCGGACCGCCACCGAGGAGGTGCGGAAGGTGTACGAGGTCAACGACCGCCGCGCCGCGCCGACGGCGGTGGTGCAGCCGGGCACCGGCCGGGTGCTCGCCATGACGGTGAACCGGAACTACGGCGTGGCCGAGAACCCAACGGGCTGGAAGAACCGCCCGAACACGGTCAACCAGCTCGTCGCCGGGGGCGGGGCCATCACCGGCTACCAGGCCGGCTCCACGTTCAAGCTCTTCACCCTGCTCGCCGCGCTGGAGGCCGGCCTGCCGCTGGACACCGGGTTCGACTCCCCGTCCCGCATCGTCACCCGCTTCCAGACCGCCGGTGACTCGGCCAACTGCGACGGCCGGTGGTGCCCGGTCAACGCCGACCCGCTCGGGATGGACGGCCACCGGACCATGTGGGACGCCTTCGGCCTGTCGGTCAACACCTACTTCGCCTGGTTGACCGAACGGGTGGGCGCGGACCGGGTGGTGGAGATGGCCGAGCGGCTCGGCATCCGGTTCCGCGCCGAGTCCGACGCCCAGATGGCCCGGTACGGCGCGCGGGAGTGGGGGCCGTTCACCCTTGGGGTCACCGCCACCACCCCGCTCGACCTGGCCGGTGCGTACGCCGCGGTGGCCGCGGAGGGCAGGTGGTGCGCCCCCATGCCGGTGTTGTCGATCACCGACGGCGGTGGCCGGGCGGCTGCGGCCGGTCGCCCGGACTGCCGGCAGGTGCTCGACGTCGACGTGGCCCGGGGCGCGGCGGACGCCGCCCGCTGTCCGGTCGGCGACCAGTCGATGTACCGCCGCTGCTCCGGCGGCACCGCCGCCGACCTGCGCTCCCGGCTCGGCCGGCCGGTGGCCGGCAAGACCGGCAGCTCGGACGGCAACGGGACCGAGACCGTCGTGGCCTTCACCCCGCAGCTCGCCGTCGCCTCGATCGCGGCGAACCCCGACGACCCGCGAGACGCGGTCGGCAAGGCGGTCCAGGCCCGCCTGGTCGACGTCGTCGGCAGGGTCCTGTACGACACCCTCCGGGACGAGCCGGTCCGCGACTTCGTCCCGCCCGGCGAGTCGGTCGCCTTCCGCGTCACGGGCGCCCGTACCGGCAACTGACCCCGTGATCAGCGTGCGTGGTGCCCCACGTGAGCCGTACGCCCGCGCCGCGGGCCTCGGCGGGCGAGGTCGGCCGTACCCGCGTGGCCCCCCGTGACGAGGCATCTCGCGGCCTCCGGTGGGCGGACCCATAGACTCCTGCGTTGTGGAGAACGCGACGCGCACCTTCTGGGGGCCGGACTTCGAGCAGCTCAGCGCCACCGACCCGGAGATCATCGGCGAGGTCGCCGAGCTGGCCGCCGCCTTCCCGGCGTACCACCGTGGCTGAGCGCGGGGTGGACGCGGCGCACGCGGCCGACGACCGTGGCTGGCGGCTGCGCCACCTTCCGGTGCTGCTGGTCGCCTCCGCCGTGGTGGCGGCCCTCGGCGCGGTGGCCGGCGGCGTCCTCGGCGGCGCCGACGCGGCGCTCGGCGTGGCCGCCGGAGTGGCCGTCACGGTGGTCAGCTACACCGTCACCACAGTGGTGCTGGCCTGGGCGGACGCGCGGAACCCGCAGCTCGTGCTGCCGTTCGGGCTCGGCCTCTACGCCGCCAAGTTCACCCTCCTGGGTGGCGTGATGGTGGCGGTCGCGTCGACCGGGTGGGCCGGGCTGCTTCCGCTCTGCCTCGGCATCGCCGTCGGCGTGGCGGTCTGGACCGGCGCGCACATCTGGTGGATCAGCACGGTCCACAAGCGCCGGACCAGGGCCTGACGCCGTCGGCGTGCCACTCATCGGTACGACGCGCGAATATGTCCGATGCCGGTCATTCTCTGGGTGGCGGAAGGGGAGTAGCGTGCCCACAGACGAACTGCCCGCCCGACACCCACACAACGCCGGTTGTGCGGGGGGTGAGGCACAGCCTCGTTTTCCCGACTGATATCGTTCGCCCCGTCATGGCTGGTGACCAAACCCCCCAACCCACCGGCGGCCCGGACGACATTCCGACCGGCGCCGGCCAGGGTTGGACCGCGCTCTCGTACCTCATCGGGGGCATGCTCGTCTGGGGCTTCATCGGCTGGCTGGTCGACCAGTGGCTCGACACCGGCGGCATCGCCACCGGGATCGGCGTCGTGCTCGGCATGGCCGGGGGGATCATCCTGGTCATCCGCCGGCTCGGCACGCCTACTTAGGAAGGGACGCGGTGTTCGGACAGGCGAACGTCCTGGCACAGGGCGAGGCAGCATTCCCACCCAGCGTGGACGACTTCTACCTGCCCAGCATCCTCCCCTGGGGTGCGCACGACTCGTACTGGTTCACCAAGATCACGGCCATGGTCTGGATCGCCGTCGGCATCCTGATCATCTTCTTCCTGGTCACGTACCGGAAGCCGCAGCTCGTGCCGACGAAGAAGCAGTGGCTCGCCGAGTCGATCTACGGCTTCGTGCGGAACAACATCGCGGTCGACATGATCGGGCACGCGGGGGTGCGGTTCGCGCCGTACTTCACCACGCTCTTCTGCTTCGTCCTGCTGACGAACTTCTTCGCGATCCTGCCGTTCTTCCAGATCTCGCCGAACTCGCACATCGCGTTCCCGGCCTTCCTGGCGTTGATCAGCTACGGGCTGTTCAACTACATCGGCATCCGCAAGCACGGCTTCGTGAAGTACTTCAAGAACTCCCTGATCCCGCCGGCGCCCTGGTACATCCTGCCGCTGCTGATCCCGATCGAGCTCTTCTCGACCTTCCTCGTCCGGCCGTTCTCGCTGGCCGTCCGTCTCTTCGCGAACATGTTCGCCGGCCACATGCTCCTGCTGGTCTTCACGCTCGGCGGCTTCGCGATGCTGAGCGCCAACGCCTGGCTGGCCCCGGTCTCGGTGCTGTCCTGGGTGATGACCATCGCGCTCACCTTCCTCGAGTTCCTGGTGATCTGCCTCCAGGCCTACGTCTTCACGGTGCTCAGCGCCAGCTACGTACAGGGCGCGCTCGCCGACGAGCACTGATCCACCTCGCACCAACCAGTTGTCGTCCCGCGTGACCGTCACGCGTGATAACCAGGAGGAACCCACTAATGGACATCTACGCCGCGGTAGAGGGCAGCACCGCCGCCATCGGCTACGGTCTCGCGGCCATCGGCCCGGGTATCGGTGTCGGCCTGGTCTTCGCCGCCTACATCCAGTCGACGGCCCGCCAGCCGGAGTCGTCCAAGATGACCCTGCCGTACGTCTGGATCGGCTTCGCCGTCATCGAGGCGCTCGCGCTGCTGGGCATCGCGTTCGGCTTCATCTGGCAGGGCCAGCTCTCCTAATCCCGCCCCCCTTCGACCGGGAGGTCTTCCATGTTCTTCCTCGCTGCTGAGGGTGGTGAGGCGCACAACCCGATCATCCCGATCTGGCAGGAGATCGTGGTTGGGTCCGTCGCCTTCGCCGTGCTCTGCTTCGTGCTGATGAAGTTCGTCTTCCCCCGCATGGAGCAGACGTTCCAGGCCCGGGTGGACGCGATCGAGGGCGGCATCAAGCGCGCTGAGGCCGCCCAGGCCGAGGCCAACCAGCTCCTTGAGCAGTACCGCGCGCAGCTCGCCGAGGCGCGCAACGACGCCGCCCGGATCCGGGACGACGCCCGGGCCGACGCCGAGGGCATCCGTCAGGACGTCCTCGCCAAGGCGCGGGAGGAGTCCGACCGGATCATCGCGGCCGGCAAGGAACAACTCGCCGCCGAGCGGGCCACCATCGTGCGCGAGCTGCGCACGGAGGTCGGCACGATCGCGGTCGACCTGGCCAGCAAGATCGTCGGCGAGTCACTGGCCGACGAGGCCCGGCGCAAGGGCACCGTCGACCGGTTCCTCAGCGGCCTCGAGAGCACGGGGGCCCGCTGATGCAGGCCGCCAGCCGGGAGTCGTACCGGGCCGCGACCGAGCGCCTGGCGGCGTACGCGCGGGGTGCGGAGCCGTCGGCAGTGGCCGCCACCGCCGACGACCTGCTCTCCGTCGCCGGCCTGCTGCGGCGCGAGCCGCGGCTGCGCCGGGCGCTGTCCGACCCGGCCCGGCCGGGCGCGGACCGCGCCGGGCTGCTCGGCGACATGCTCCGGGGGAAGGTCGGCGCGGGCGCGCTCGACCTGCTCACCGGGCTGGCGTCCGGCCGGTGGTCGGCGCCGTCGGAACTGCTCGACGGCACCGAGCGACTGGGTGTGGAGGCGCTGCTGGCCAGCGCCGACGCGTCCGGCGAGCTGGGCGAGGTCGAGGACGAGCTGTTCCGCTTCGGTCAGGTGGTCGCCGGCCAGCCCGCGCTCTCCGGCGCGCTGTCCGACCCGGTCGCCCCGGTCGAGCGGCGGGCCGCGCTGGCCCGCGAGCTGCTGGCCGGCAAGGCCAGCCCGATCACCGTCCGCCTCGTCGAGGTGGCGCTGGGCGGGTTCGGGGGGCGGTCCTTCACCGGTTCGGTCACCCGGCTGGTCGAGCTCACCGCCGACCGGCGGGACCGGCAGGTCGCGTACGTGACCGTGGCGGCCCCGTTGAGTGAAGAGGACGAGCGCCGGCTCGGTGCCCGCCTCGCCGCGATGTACGGTCGAGAGGTTTCCGTCAAGCAGACGGTGGACCCCGCGATCCTCGGTGGCGTCAGCGTCCGGGTCGGCTCCGACCTGTACGACGGCACCGTCCTGCGCCGCCTCAACGAGACCCGCAACGCGCTCGCGAAGCGCTGACCGGCGCCCGCTGGCACACCCCGCGAAGCGCCCGGATTGACAGACGCCATTCGGACCGGTCGGTACTAGGTATCCCGGGCCCCTGAAACTTAAGGAAGCAGAGGATGGCCGAGCTGACCATCTCGACGGAGGAGATCCGCGGCGCCCTGGAGCGCTACGTCTCCTCCTATTCGCCCGACGTCTCCCGCGAGGAGGTCGGCACCGTCGCCGACACCGGCGACGGCATCGCCCACGTCGAGGGCCTGCCCTCGACCATGACCAACGAGCTCCTGGAGTTCGAGGACGGCACGCTCGGCGTGGCCCTGAACCTCGACGTCCGGGAGATCGGCGTCGTCGTTCTCGGTGACTCCGCGAAGCTCGAAGAGGGCCAGCGCGTCAAGCGCACCGGCCGGGTGCTCTCCGTGCCGGTCGGCGACGCCTTCCTCGGCCGCGTGGTCAACGCGCTCGCCCAGCCGATCGACGGCCTCGGCGACATCGCCAACGAGGGCTTCCGCGAGCTGGAACTCCAGGCCCCGAACGTGATGGCCCGGCAGTCCGTGGACGAGCCGATGCAGACCGGTATCAAGGCGATCGACGCCATGACCCCGATCGGCCGGGGCCAGCGGCAGCTGATCATCGGTGACCGGAAGACCGGCAAGACCACGGTCGCGCTGGACACCATCCTCAACCAGCGGGACAACTGGCGCTCCGGCGACCCGAAGAAGCAGGTCCGCTGCATCTACGTCGCCATCGGCCAGAAGGCCTCCACGATCGCCTCGATCAAGGGCATCCTGGAGGAGGCGGGCGCGCTGGAGTACACCACCATCGTCGCCTCCCCGGCGTCCGACCCGGCCGGCTTCAAGTACCTGGCCCCGTACACCGGCTCGTCCATCGGGCAGCACTGGATGTACGGCGGCAAGCACGTCCTGATCGTCTTCGACGACCTGAGCAAGCAGGCCGAGGCGTACCGGGCCGTGTCGCTGCTGCTGCGCCGCCCGCCGGGCCGCGAGGCGTACCCGGGTGACGTCTTCTACCTGCACTCCCGGCTGCTGGAGCGCTGCGCGAAGCTCTCCGACGCGCTGGGCGGCGGCTCGATGACCGGCCTGCCGATCATCGAGACCAAGGCCAACGACATCTCGGCCTTCATCCCGACCAACGTCATCTCCATCACCGACGGCCAGATCTTCCTGGAGACGGACCTGTTCAACCAGGGCGTCCGGCCGGCCATCAACGTCGGCACCTCGGTCTCCCGGGTCGGCGGCGCCGCCCAGGTGAAGCCGATGAAGAAGGTCTCCGGCTCGCTCCGGCTCAACCTGGCCCAGTACCGCGAGCTGGAGGCGTTCGCCGCCTTCGCCTCCGACCTGGACAAGACCTCCCGGGCCCAGCTGGACCGCGGTTCCCGCCTGGTCGAGCTGCTCAAGCAGCCGAACTACTCGCCGTACCCGGTGCAGGAGCAGGTCGTCACCGTCTGGTCCGGCGTCGAGGGCAAGCTCGACGACATCCCGGTCGGCGAGGTCCGCCGCTTCGAGTCGGAGTTCCTCCAGTACCTGCGGCACAAGCACGAGGGCACCCTCGCGGCGATCGCCGACCACAAGTGGGACGACGAGGTGATCTCCACCCTCGACCAGGCCATCGCGAGCTTCAAGCAGATGTTCCTGGGCAAGGAGGACGAGCCCCGGATCAACGAGGCCCCGGCCGCCCCGCTGGAGGGCGAGCAGAGCCGCGAGACGGTGACCCGCTACCACGGCAACGCCGAGAAGCAGTAGGGCTGACTCATGGCGGCCCAGGTACGCGTTCTTCGTCAACGGATTCGCTCGGCGAAGGGGATGAAGAAGATCACCAAGGCGATGGAGCTCGTGGCGACGAGCCGGATCGCCAAGGCCCAGGCCCGGGTGCAGGCGTCCCTGCCGTACGCCCAGGCCATCACCGGCGTGCTCACCGCGCTGGCGTCCAACGCCCGGATCGACCACCCGCTGCTCACCCCGCGCGAGCGGGTGCGGCGGGCGGGCGTCCTGCTGGTAACCAGCGACCGGGGCCTGGCCGGCGGTTACAGCTCCAGCGCGATCAAGACGGCACAGTCGCTGATCGCCCGCCTGCGCGCCGAGGGCAAGGAGCCCGTGCTCTACGTCATCGGCCGCAAGGGCGTCGCGTTCTACCGGTTCCGGGACTGGCCGATCGCGGCGAACTGGACGGGCTTCTCGGAGCAGCCGACGTTCGCCGACGCCCGCGAGGTGGGTGACACGCTGATCAAGGCGTTCACCGCCGGCGCGGACGACGTGGACGGCGACGCCGGGGCTGACGGGGTGCTGGGGGTCGACGAGCTGCACATCGTCTACACCGAGTTCCACTCCCTGATGACCCAGACGCCGGTGGCGAAGATCATCGGCCCGATGCAGGTCGAGGACCGGCCACGGTCGGAGGGCCTGCTCCCGGCGTACGAGTTCGAGCCGGAGGCGGAGTCGCTGCTCGACGCGCTGCTGCCGAAGTACATCAACACGCGGATCTACGCGGCGTTGCTGGAGTCGGCGGCGAGCGAGTCGGCGGCCCGGCGGCGGGCGATGAAGAGCGCCACCGACAACGCCGAAGACATGATCGAGAAGTACACGCGTGAGATGAACTCGGCCCGCCAGGCCGGGATCACCCAGGAGATCAGCGAGATCGTCGGCGGCGCGAACGCGCTCGCCGCGTCGGGAAGTGAAGTGTGATGACTGTATCCGCAGTTGCTGGTGGACCAGCTGAGACCAAGACGGCCACGGGTCGCGTGGTCCGGGTCATCGGCCCGGTCGTCGACGCCGAGTTCCCGCGCGACGGCATGCCGGCCCTGTTCAACGCCCTGCACGTCAACGTGACGCTGTCCGGCGGCGAGAAGACGCTGACCCTGGAGGTCGCCCAGCACCTGGGTGACAACCTGATCCGCGCGATCTCGATGCAGCCGACCGACGGCCTGGTCCGCGGCACCGAGGTGCGCGACAGCGGCTCGCCGATCACCGTTCCGGTGGGCGACGCGGTCAAGGGCCACGTGTTCAACGCGATCGGCGAGTGCCTCAACCTCACCGAGGGCGAGACGCTGAACCCCGACGACCACTGGGGTATCCACCGCAAGGCCCCGGCCTTCGCGGACCTGGAGCCGAAGACCGAGATGCTGGAGACCGGCATCAAGGTCATCGACCTGCTCGCCCCGTACGTCAAGGGCGGCAAGATCGGCCTGTTCGGCGGCGCGGGCGTGGGCAAGACGGTGCTCATCCAGGAGATGATCACCCGGGTGGCCCGGAACTTCGGTGGCACGTCGGTGTTCGCCGGCGTGGGTGAGCGCACCCGTGAGGGCAACGACCTCATCGCCGAGATGACCGAGTCCGGCGTCATCGACAAGACCGCCCTGGTCTACGGCCAGATGGACGAGCCGCCGGGCACCCGGCTTCGGGTCGCCCTCTCCGCGCTGACCATGGCGGAGTACTTCCGCGACGTGAAGAAGCAGGAGGTGCTGCTCTTCATCGACAACATCTTCCGCTTCACCCAGGCCGGTTCCGAGGTGTCCACCCTGCTCGGCCGCATGCCGAGCGCCGTGGGTTACCAGCCGACCCTGGCCGACGAGATGGGCGAGCTCCAGGAGCGGATCACCTCCGTCCGGGGCCAGGCCATCACCTCGTTGCAGGCGATCTACGTGCCGGCGGACGACTACACCGACCCCGCTCCGGCCACCACGTTCGCCCACCTCGACGCGACCACCAACCTGGAGCGGTCGATCTCCGACAAGGGCATCTACCCGGCCGTGGACCCGCTGGCGTCCTCGTCCCGGATCCTCGCCCCGGAGTTCGTCGGCGCCGAGCACTTCGCGGTGGCCACCGAGGTGAAGCGGATCCTGCAGAAGTACAAGGACCTGCAGGACATCATCGCCATCCTCGGCATCGAGGAGCTCTCCGAGGAAGACAAGATCACCGTGCAGCGCGCCCGGCGGATCGAGCGCTTCCTGTCGCAGAACACCTACGCCGCCGAGCAGTTCACCGGCGTCGCGGGCTCGACGGTTCCGATCGCCGAGACCATCGAGGCGTTCAAGAAGATCAGCGAGGGCGCGTACGACCACTTCCCCGAGCAGGCCTTCTTCATGTGCGGCGGGCTTGAGGACCTGGAGCGCAAGGCCGCGGAGCTGATGAAGTAGACGATCGTCACACCATCGAGGACCGCCCCGGTAGCCAACGGGGCGGTCCTCGCTCATCTACAGGCCCTATGATCTCCGCTGTCCGGTTGCCGAGCCGGTGGTCGCGTGGGCGGGGTACCGTCGATCCGCGCCGTCCCCCGGCGAGTGACAAATACTGCAACCTTTCGGCTGCGTGCGCCCGTCTCCTCTTCGTGGGCGTGACGAACGGAGAATCTTGTGGGTAAGGCCGGCAAGAGCGGCGGGAAGAAGCCGTCGGTGTGGTCGGGCGTGCCGAGGTGGGCGCGGGTGTGCACGGTGTTCGGCGCCGTGCTCATGTTGCTCAGCGGTGCCGTGCTGGTGGGCTACGAGGCACTGTTGTCCCGGTACGAGGGCGCGGTCGGCAAGGGCGACCTGTTCGGCGATCAGGCCGCGGGCGCCCAGGAGCGCAAGAGCAACATCAAGGGCCCGCTCAACATCCTGCTGGTGGGCATCGACCCGCGCGATCCGGAGACCCCGCCGCTGGCGGACTCGGTCATGGTGCTGCACGTGCCGGCCGAGCTGGACCGGGCGTACCTCTTCTCGCTGCCCCGCGACCTGCGGGTCGAGATCCCGAAGTTCAGCAAGGCGGAGTTCCACGGCGGCACCGACAAGCTCAACGCCGCGATGTCGTACGGCAGCCGGGTGCCGGGGCAGAACCCCGACGCCGCCCGGGGCTTCGAGCTGCTGGCCAAGACCGTGCAGCAGGTGACCGGGATCGAGCGCTTCGACGCCGGCGCGATCATCAACTTCACCGGCTTCCAGAAGATCGTCGACGCGATGGGCGGCGTCGACATGTACATCGAGCGCGAGGTGCGCTCCGAGCACCGCGAGCCGAGCGGGGTGCACCGCAAGGGCAACCCCTACGGCGATGGCTACATCGGCCCCCAGGCGGTCTACAAGAAGGGCAACCAGCACCTCAGCGGCTGGCAGGCGCTGGACTACGTCCGGCAGCGGTACCCGAAGAACGGCGTCCCGGACGCCGACTACGGCCGGCAGCGGCACCAGCAGCAGTTCATCAAGGCGATGGTCAGCCAGGCGTTCAGCGCCGACGTGGTGACCAACCCGATCAAGCTGGACAAGGTGATCCGGGCCGCCGGGCAGTCGCTGATCTTCAACGGCCGGGGCAGCGGTGTGGTCGACTTCGCGATCGCCCTCAAGTCCATGCGCGCCGACAGCGTCGAGCTGATCAAGCTGCCGGGGGAGAACATCGGCACCGGGTCGGCGTACCGGGGGGAACGGCTGCTGCCCGAGGCCGAGGACTTCTTCACCGCCTTGGAGAAGGAGCAACTGGACGCGTTCCTGCTGGAGCATCCGGACTTCCGCAACAAGACGAAGTAGCGCTCCGGCGGCGCGGTCCGGGCGCGGGTGGCGCAGCTTACGCCACCCGCGTTCGGCGTCTGCGGGGGGCGCGACTAGACTTTCGACAATCCGCCGCCGCAGCAAGGAGACAGCGTGGCAAAGCAGCTTCACGTCGAGCTCGTAGCCGTCGAGGAGAAGGTCTGGTCCGGTGAGGCCGAGATGGTCGTCGCGCGGACGACCGAGGGTGAGCTGGGTGTGCTGCCGGGGCACGCGCCCCTGCTGGGCCAGCTCGCCGAGCCCGGCCAGGTCCGGATCAAGCTGGCCAGCGGCGAGCAGGTCTCGTACGAGGTGGCCGGCGGCTTCCTCTCCGTGAGCAGCGAGGGCGTCACCGTGCTCGCCGAGAGCGCCACCCCGGTCTCCGCCCCGCAGAGTCGCTGAGCCGACCCGTCGATGGAGATCGTGGAGGGGATCGGGATCGGCTTCGCCGCCGTGATCGCCGCTCTGCTGATCCTCTTCGCCCGCCGGGCGCTGGTCACCCGCACCGGCGGGATCATCCGGCTCAGCGTCCGGGTCTCCACGATGCTCGACGGCCGGGGCTGGTCGCCCGGGTTCGGCCGGTTCGCGGGCGATGAGCTCCGGTGGTACCGGATGTTCTCGTTCGCCCTGCGCCCCAAGCTGGCGCTGTCCCGCAAGACCCTGACGGTCGAGCGCCGGCGGCTGCCCGAGGGGCAGGAGCGCCTCTCCATGCCCGCCGACTGGGTGATCCTGCGGTGCACCAGTCAGCACGCCCCGGTGGAGATCGCCATGGCCCGTTCCACCGTCACCGGCTTCCTGTCCTGGCTCGAGGCCGCCGCACCCGGGGCGGCCTCGCCCCGTCTGGCATCCCAAGACTGGCCCGCCGCCTGACCCCACCCCCACCCCCGCGATCTTGTACTTAGGCCCCGGGCGTAACGGACAAAGGGCGCGCTACCGGGGCCGTTACTGCAAGATCGCCGGAGGCCCGAGGGGTGCCGTGCGGGGTCAGCCGGTGGAAGCGGTCAGTTCGACCTCGTACCCCTGGGTGTTCGTCAGGTAGGCCGCGTAGGTGTCCGGGCCCCCGGCGTGCGGGTGGCGGTCCGGGAAGAGCAGCGTCCAGCCGTGGGCCGGCGCGGCCGCGACCAGCCGGTCCACGGCGGCCGGCGGGCCGGCGTGGAAGGCCAGGTGGTTCAGGCCCGGGGCGAGCCGGTCGTGGTTTCGCCCGGACAACGCGGGGGACTCCTCCAGCACCAGGTACGTCGGGCCGAGCCGCCAGGACCGGCCTGCCGGCCACTCCTGGAACGGCGTCCAGCCCAGCTCGCCCAGCAGCCAGCCCCAGCCATGCACCGCGCCGGCCAGGTCGGGCACCCAGACCTCGACGTGGTGCAGGGCCCCGACCGGGTCGCGGGCGGCGTCGACGCTCAGCGCTTACCGCCTGGCACCCACAGCACGTCTCCTGCCGGATTTGCCGCTCTTGACAGGATAAAGAGCAGATCGGAGAGCCGGTTGAGATACTTTGCCGGGAGGATGCTGGTCCGGTCGGGGTCCTGCGCGACCAGCGCCCATGCCGCACGCTCGGCCCGCCGGGAGATCGTCCGTGCCACGTGCAGGAGCGCCGCTCCTGCGGTGCCGCCGGGGAGGATGAAGGAGTCGAGCTTGCTCAGGCGTGCGTTGTACTCGTCGCACCATCCTTCGAGGCGGTCGACGTACTCCTCGGTGACCCGCAGCGGCGGGTACTCCGGGTCCGGCTCCACGGGGGTGGACAGGTCGGCTCCGACGTCGAACATGTCGTTCTGGATCGACTCCAGCACCGCCCGCAGCTCGTCGTCGAGCTGCCCCAGCGCGATCGCGACGCCGATCGCGGCGTTGCACTCGTCGACGTCCGCGTACGCGGCGATCCGCGGATCGGTCTTCGGCACCTGCTCGTTGTTGCTCAGCCTGGTCATGCCGGCGTCGCCGGCCCTGGTGTAGATGCGCGTGAGGTGGACGGCCATGACGCACAGCCTACGGATACCCGACCTGACCATCCCCGCTCGGCCGACTCCGACCCGGCCGGCCGGGGTCGGCCCCGGCGACGCCGGAGACCCGGCGGTCAACGACGTCGACGTCATCCGGGTCTCCGGGAACGCCCGGCTCGCCGGGACGGTGCACGTGGTCGGGGCGAAGAACTCGGCCCTCAAGCTGATGGCCGCCGCGCTGCTGGCCCCCGGGCGCAGCGTCATCACGAACGTCCCCCGGATCACCGACATCGCCATCATGGGCGAGGTGCTGCGCCGGCTGGGGTGCGGCGTCCGGTTCGACGCGGACGAGCCCGTCGACCCGATGGTGGCCCGGGGCGGGGTCGCCCGGTCCCGGTCGGTCACCGTCGACGTGCCGGACCGGCCCGGCGCGGAGGCCGACTACGACCTGGTCCGCCGGCTGCGCGCGTCGATCTGCGTGCTGGGCCCGCTGCTGGCCCGCCGGGGGTACGTCCGGGTGGCCCACCCCGGTGGGGACGCCATCGGCTCCCGGGGGCTGGACATGCACATCGCCGGGCTGACCCGGATGGGCGCGGACATCTCCGGCGAGCACGGCTTCGTCATCGCCGCCGCCCCGGACGGCCTGCACGGCGCGGAGATCGTGCTCGACTTCCCCAGCGTCGGGGCCACCGAGAACCTGGTGATGGCCGCCGTGCTGGCCCAGGGCACGACGGTGATCGACAACGCGGCCCGGGAGCCGGAGATCGTGGACATCTGCTCGATGCTGATCCGGATGGGTGCCCGGATCGAGGGGGAGGGCACCTCCACCCTGCACATCGATGGGGTGCCGGAGCTGCGGCCGGTGCGGCACGCCACCGTCGGCGACCGTATCGTCGCCGGGACCTGGGCGTTCGCCGCCGCGATGACCCGGGGGGACGTCACAGTGACGGGGATCGACCCGGGGTTCCTGGAGGTCGCGCTGGACAAGCTGATCTGCGCCGGCGGCCTGGTGGAGACCCGCGGCGAGGCCTTCCGGGTACGGGTCGACGAGCGCCCCCGGGCGGTGGACGTGGTCACCCTGCCCTACCCGGGCTTCGCCACCGACCTGCTGCCGATGGCGATCGGGCTCGCCGCGGTCAGCGACGGCGCGTCCCTGATCACCGAGAACATCTTCGACGGCCGGTTCATGTTCGCCAACGAGATGATGCGGCTCGGCGCGGACATCAAGACCGACGGCCACCACGCCGTGGTCCGCGGCCGGGACCGGCTCTCCGGGGCGCCCGTCCGGGCCACCGACATCCGGGCCGGCGCCGGTCTGATCATCGCCGGGCTCTGCGCCGACGGGGTCACCGAGGTCTCCCACGTGCACCACGTCGACCGCGGCTACCCGGATTTCGTCGCCGACCTGCGGGCGCTGGGCGTGGAGGTCGAGCGCGGCAGCGTGCCGGAGGAGCCGGCGCTGGAGATCTGACCGCGGCAGCTCCGACCGCGACGCGGGGGGTCCCGGCCGCCCCGCCGCCGCTGGTTCCCCTTGCCAGCGGTCGGGTGCCGGCTGGCTTAGCCATCGTTCAGGGTCGCCGACTAGGGTGCAGGCAGACACTCAATCAGGCGAGGGAGAAGCAGATGGCGGGTCGACTCGCGGTCGTCGGGGCCGGGCTGATGGGCTCGGGTATCGCCCAGGTGGCGGCGCAGGCGGGCTGGCAGGTGACGCTGCGGGACCTGGACGACGCGGCCACCGGGCGCGGACTGGCCGGCATCCGGAAGTCGCTGGACAAGTTCGCCGAGAAGGGCAAGATCGAGGCCTCCGAGGTCGAGGCGACGCTGGGCCGGATCACCCCGACCACCGACCTGGAGGCGGCCGCCGACGCGGACATCGTCGTCGAGGCGGTGTTCGAGCGGCTGGAGATCAAGCACGAGGTCTTCCGGGCGCTCGACAAGATCTGCAAGGCCGACGCGGTGCTCGCCACCAACACCTCGGCCATCCCGGTCACCCAGATCGCCGCAGTGACCGAGCGCCCGGAGGCGGTCGTCGGCACCCACTTCTTCTCCCCGGTGCCGATGATGAAGCTCTGCGAGCTGGTGCGCGGGTACAAGACCAGCGACGAGACCCTGGCCACCGTGAAGGCGTTCGCCGAGGAGATCGGCAAGACCGTCGTCGTGGTGAACCGGGACATCGCCGGGTTCGTCACCACCCGGCTGATCGCCGCACTGGTCGTCGAGGCGGTCAAGCTGGTCGAGTCCGGCGTGGTGTCGGCCGAGGACCTGGACACGGCCTGCAAGCTCGGCTTCGGCCACGCGATGGGCCCGCTGGCCACCACCGACCTGACCGGCGTGGACGTGCTGCTGCACGCCTCGAAGAACATCTACACCGACACCGCCGACGAGAAGTTCTTCCCGCCGGAGCTGCTCCAGCGCATGGTCACCGCCGGCGACCTGGGCCGCAAGACCGGCAAGGGCTTCTACACGTACTGACGCCGCGCTGACCCCTGATCCGTTCCCGCCCGGGGCCGGGTCAGGGGCGCGGCGGTGTGAGGGCCGCGCCCAGCAGGGCGAAGGCGTCCGGGACGACCGTGCCCCAGTAGCCGAAGTTGTGCCGGCCGTCGGCGTACTCGGCGCGGACCGGGGGTTCGGGCAGGGCGCGGGCCAGCGCCCGCACGTCGCGCAGCAGGCCGTCCTGCCGGCCGCACCAGAGCCCGATCGGCGTGCCGCGCAGCCGCTCCACGTCGGTGAAGACCGCGTCCCCGGGGCGTACGGCGGGGGAGAACGCGGCCACCGCGCGCAGCCAGCCGGGGAAGGTCTCGGCGAGCAGCAGCGATCCGAAGCCGCCCATCGACCAGCCCCAGGCGGCGACGCGGCTGGTGTCGAAGCCGCGCTCGGCGCACCAGGCCGGCAACTCCTCGCGCACCATCCGCTGCGGGTCGTCCGCCCCGGAGCGCCGCCAGGAGAGCCGGCCGCCGGTCGCCCCGGCGAGCACGAACGGCGGAGCGCCCCGGCGCACCGCGTCGGTGAGGAACCGGGCGAGCCCGAAGCGCGCGTAGTCGCGCGGGGTGGAAGACGCGCCGTGCAGCACCAGGCAGACCGGCAGCCCTCGCCCGTCGCCGTGCCCGGCCGGCACGGCCGTCCAGAAGTCGACGGTACGGCCCCGGGCCGCCGACTGCCGCCGGAGCAGCCGTTCGTCGCCGGCCGGAGCGTCGGGCAGCGCCGGTGTCGGCCCCGGGCGTGGACGGGTCAGCTCCCGCGCCGTCGCGCCGCCGGCCACGGCCAGCGCCGCTGTGGCGGCCCCGGCCAGGAGCAGCCGTCGCCGCGTCGGTCCCGCCACCACCGGCACAGTCTGTCAGCCCCGGCCTCAGCCCGCCGCCCCGCCGGACGCGAGATCACCCCCGCGTGCGTGGGGAGCAGGAGCACCCGGGGCTGTCGACACCCGGCTGACCGGATCGAGTGCAGAGGCAGCCCGAAGGGAGCCACTGCGTGACCACCGCGACCTCCACCTCGCGCCGTGGCTCATCAAGACGTCACTGGGTTCCGCGACCGGATCATGCCCGGCGGCCGGCGGTGCAGGCTCCGGCCCGACCACGGCGGCGAGTGCTCCCGGCGGCCGAGGACGCGGTGAGGGGCGGGCCGGTGGGGCGGGGAGCCCTCAGCCGTCGCGCTTGGTGGTCCAGCGGAAGGTGGTGAGGCAGAGCACCAGGCCGATCACGCACCACAGGGCGAGGACGATGGCGACCCGGCCCAGCTCGAAGGAGCCGCTCGGCTCCTGGACGCCGAAGCTCTCCGGCAGGAAGACCGACCGCAGCCCCTGGCACATCCACTTCAGCGGGAAGAGGGCCGCCACCTGCTGCATCCAGCTCGGCAGGTTGGTGAAGACGAAGAAGACCCCGGAGGTGAACTGGAGCACCAGGGCGATGGGGGTGACCACGGCGGAGCCGCTGCGCGCCGTGCGGGCCAGCGAGGAGATCGCGATGCCGCACAGGGTGCACGCGGTGACCCCGAGGAGGGAGACCCAGCCGAAGGTGAACCACTTGCCGGCCGTGGCGGGCAGCTTCAGGTCGAACATGGCGACCGAGACGGCGAGCAGCAGGGCGGTCTCGGCGACGCTGATCGCCACCACCATGAGCACCTTGCCGGCGAACCACACCCACTTCGGCATCGGGGTGCCCCGGTAGCGCTTGAGCACCCCCCGGTCCCGCTCGATCGGGATCCAGATGCCGAGGTTCTGGAAGCTCCCCGTCATCAGGCCGGTGGCGATCATGCCGGTGATGAAGTACTGCGTGTAGCTGACGCCCGGGGCGATCTCGTCGTTGAAGATGGCCGCGAAGATCAGGATCATGATGATCGGGAAGCCCATCGTGAACACGACGGACTCCCGGCTGCGCATGAACTGGGTGATCTCCAGCCGGCCCTGGCGCAGGGCGAGCGCGCCCGCCCCGAGCCGGCGGGCCGGTGCGGCGGGGTCGACCGGGGCCGCCGGCCTGGTGGTGGTGGTCATCAGTGTCCGATCATCCTCAGGTAGACGTCTTCCAGGGTCGGCCGGGTCACCGTGAGCCCGGGGACCTCGCCGCCGAAGCGCGCGGCCAACTCCGCCACCAGGGCCGTCGGCGTCGCGCTCTCCGCGGTCTCCACGACCCCCTCGGGGGTACGCCAGGAGACCGTCGTCAGGGCCTCCTGCCGGTTGCCGAGCCGGTTCGGCGGGGCCACCTCGACCAGCCGTCCGGCGGCGATCACCCCGACCCGGTCGGCCAGCGCCTCGGCCTCGTCCAGATAGTGGGTGGTGAGCACGATGGTGGTGCCGGCGGCGGCCAGGTCCCGGATCAGCTCCCAGAACTCGCGCCGGGCCTCCGGATCGAAGCCGGTGGTCGGCTCGTCCAGGAACAGCAGCTCGGGGCGGCCGATGATGCCGAGCGCCACGTCGAGGCGGCGCTTCTGCCCGCCGGAGAGGGTGTGCGTGCGGGCCTTCGCCTTGGCCCCCAGGCCGACCCGCTCGACGACCTTCGCCGGGTCGTCGGCGCCGGGGTAGAAGCCGGAGAAGTGCGAGACCACCTCGGTGACGGTCAGCTCGTCGAACTCGCCGGTGCCCTGGAGCACGATGCCGACCCGGGACCGCCAGTGCGGCCCGGGGTGGGCGGGGTCGCTGCCCAACACGGAGACCTCTCCGGCGTCGCGCTGCCGGTAGCCCTCCAGGATCTCCACCGTGGTGGTCTTGCCCGCGCCGTTCGGCCCGAGCAGGGCGAACACCTCGCCGCAGTGGACCGCGAGATCCACGCCCGCCACCGCGACGTTGTCGCCGTACGCCTTGCGCAGCCCCCGGACGGAGATTGCGAGCTCGTCATCCATGACGTCAAGTGTGCGTCGTGCGGGACGATCCGTGGTGCCCGGGGTGCCGGCCGTCCCCGCGCGCTCCGGCGCTGTTCAGGCTGCCGCGGCCGGCCTGGCGTCCCATGGACCTGTGCGGTTTTTCACCACCCCAAGTGACTTAACGGTAACTTAGACTCCCGTCATGGACGAGAAGGCTCCCCCCGGCCGGCTTTCCGAGCGCGAGCGTCCGTGGGTGATGCGCACCTACGCCGGGCACTCCTCGGCCACCGCGAGCAACGCGCTCTTCCGCCGCAACTTGGCGAAGGGGCAGACCGGCCTGTCGGTTGCCTTCGACCTGCCCACCCAGACCGGGTACGACCCGGACCACGAGCTGGCCGCCGGCGAGGTCGGCCGGGTCGGCGTGCCGGTGGCCCACCTCGGCGACATGCGGGCCCTCTTCGACGGCATCCCGCTCGCCGAGATGAACACGTCCATGACCATCAACGCGCCGGCGATGTGGCTGCTCGCCCTCTACGGCGCCGTCGGCGCGGAGCAGGGCGCCGAGCTGGCCCGCTGCGCCGGGACCACGCAGAACGACATCATCAAGGAGTACCTGTCCCGGGGGACGTACATCTTCCCGCCGGCCGCGTCGCTGCGGCTGACCGCCGACGTCATCGCGTACACGCTGCGGGAGATGCCCCGGTGGAACCCGGTGAACATCTGCTCGTACCACCTCCAGGAGGCCGGCGCGACGCCGGTGCAGGAGGTCGGCTTCGCCCTGGCCACCGCCGTCGCCGTGCTCGACGCGGTGCGCGACGCCGGCCAGGTGCCAACCGAGCGGATGGGCGACGTGGTCGCCCGGATCTCGTTCTTCGTCAACTCCGGGGTGCGCTTCGTCGAGGAGATCGCCAAGATGCGCGCGTTCGGCGCGCTCTGGGACGAGATCACCCGTGAGCGGTACGGCGTCACCGACCCGAAGCAGCGCCGGTTCCGGTACGGCGTGCAGGTCAACTCGCTCGGCCTGACCGAGGCCCAGCCGGAGAACAACATCCAGCGGATCGTGCTGGAGATGCTCGGCGTCACCCTGTCCCGGGACTCCCGCGCCCGCGCGGTGCAGCTCCCGGCCTGGAACGAGGCGCTCGGCCTGCCCCGGCCGTGGGACCAGCAGTGGTCGCTGCGCATGCAGCAGGTCCTCGCGTACGAGTCGGACCTGCTCGACTACCCGGACCTGTTCGCCGGCTCGCACGTGATGACCGCGCTGGTCGACGGGATCGTCACCGGCGCCCGGGCCGAGCTGGACAAGGTGCTGGAGATGGGCGGCGTGGTGGCGGCCGTCGAGACCGGGTACCTCAAGAGCGCGCTGGTCGGCTCGCTGGCCGAACGCCGCCGCCGGCTGGAGGTCGGCACCGACGTGGTGGTCGGCGTCAACCGGTTCACCGAGACCGAGCCGTCGCCGTTGACTGCGGCCGGCGCCGAGGCGATCGAGCAGGTCGACCCGGCGGTCGAGGCGGCGGCCGTGGCCTCCGTACGCGAGTGGCGGTCCGGCCGGGACGACGCGGCGGTCGACGCGGCGCTCGACCGGCTGCGCGCGGACGCCGCGACCACCGCGAACCTGATGCCGGCGACCCTGGCTTGCGTGCGGGCCGCAGTGACCACCGGCGAGTGGGCCGGCGCGCTGCGTCAGGTCTTCGGCGAGTACCGGGCACCGACCGGGCTGGCCGGCGCGACGACCGGGGTGAACGGCGGCAGCGGCCTGGCCGCCGTCCGGGAGCGGGTCGCCACCACCGCCCGCGAGCTGGGCAGTGGCCGGCTGCGGCTGCTGGTCGGCAAGCCCGGCCTGGACGGGCACTCCAACGGGGCCGAGCAGATCGCGGTACGCGCCCGCGACGCCGGCTTCGAGGTGGTCTACCAGGGCATCCGGCTGACCGCCGGGCAGATCGTCGCCGCCGCCGTGGAGGAGGACGTCGACCTGGTCGGCCTGTCCGTGCTCTCCGGATCGCACCTGGACGCCGTGCCGGCGGTGCTGGACGGCCTGCGCGCCGCCGGCCGGGGCGACCTGCCGGTCGTGGTCGGCGGCATCATCCCGCCCGGCGACGCCGAGACGCTCCGCGCCGCCGGGGTGGCCCGGGTGTTCACACCGAAGGACTTCACGCTCACCGACATCATCGACGACCTCGTCACGGTCGTCCGCTCAGCCAACGGCCTGTGAGCAGTCCCGCGGTACGTGTGTCAGCGGCCGTCGTACGTCATGCAGTCGGCCATGTCGTTGTCGGGGCCGACCCGGATCGCCGGAGCGTGGCACTCCAACTGGGAGTTGTGCCGGCAGTCCGACCGCTGACACGCGCCCACCTGGGCGATCAGCGTCTCGATGCCACCGCGGACCGGCATCTCGACGAAGGTGTGGCAGTGGGCGTGGTCCGCGCTGCCGATCGTGATGGCGAACGCGTGGCAGTCGCCGGTGCTGTTGTAGGCGCAGGCCGCGACCACGCATTCCTCGACGCGGGGCATTTCCATCGCCGTAGTCATGACGACCTCCTCCGGGTTCTCCTCGGCTCCTCCCCGATACTAGGCTTTTGTCACATTTGATACTGGTGATCGGCCAGCCCGGCCACCCGCTCGCGGTGGCCGTGGTCAACCGGCGGGGCCGGGCGGCGTCGCCGCCAGCACCTCGGAGAGCGGAGCCGGGGTGAGACCCTGGTCGGCCAGCCCGGCCAGGATGTGCGGCAGCGCCTCGTCCGTCATCGGGGCGTTCGCCTCGGTGACGTGCAGGACGACGACGGAGCCGGGGCGCACCCGGGACAGCACCGCGTCGACGATCGGCCGCCAGGACCGCGCGAACGGGTCGCCGCTGACGACGTCACCGTCCACCACCGTGACGCCCAACGGCGCCAGCTCGGTCAGGGCCGCGCGATCGTGGCAGAGCCCGGGAAAGCGGAAGTACCGGGTCTGCCGCCCGCCGTACGGGGCGATCACGTCGAAGGTCCGGGCCACGTCGGCCGTCATCCGCTGCCGGGGGATCGTCGGCAGGTGGTAGCAGTCCGCCGTGAAGGCGAGATGGCCGTACGTGTGGTTGGCCAGCTCGAAGCGCGGGTTGGCGGCCAGCCGACGGGTGACGTCGGGGTACTCCTCGACCCACTTGCCGGTGAGGAAGAAGGTGGCCGGCACCCCTTCCCGCTCCAACAGGTCGACGATCGCCAGGTTCGCGTACGACCGGACCGCGCCGCTGCGCAGTTGGTACCGCATCGAGTCGGTCATGTCCGCGTCGAAGGTGAGCGCCACCTTGTCGCCGGTACGCGGCCCGTGGTCCACCACCGGCGGCAGTCGCCCCGCCCGGCTCGCACCCGGCACCGTCCCCGTCCCTGTCCCCGACCCTGGGTCGGGCCGGCCGGTCGGGACGGGTGACGGTGCCGACGGTGCCGGCTGTCCGGTCGGCTCCGCCGAGCCCCCGGCCGGGGCGGTACGCGGGCTCCCGGAGGCGATTGCGGCCCCCGAGGCTTCCGGCGCCCGGACGATGGCGGTGTGACCGGTTTCGCGTACGAGGGTCGGCGCGGCCAGCAGCGCGGCGACGCCGGTCAGGGCGGCGAGCGTCGCCACCAGTGGGACGCGGGAGTTTTTCACGTGCACCGGCAGATGATCTCAACGAACCACCCCCACCCGCTGACCCACCCACCCCACGCCCATTCCACGCCCCACCCGCCTTCGGTTCCACCCCGCCTTCGGTTCCACCCCGCCGTCGGTTCCACCCCGCCGTCGGTTCCACCCCGCCCCGCCCCACGCCACCACCCACCCACTCACCTAGCCCTTGCTCCTTTCGCCCCCTCCGCCCCATCCGCGACCTACCGACCGATTCCGCCAGGCACCCAGCGGCGGTGATCAAGAGGTTTACGTCAGGTTTGCGCCCCGAACCCGACGCAAACTTCTTGATCACCGGGCAAAGGGCGGGGCGGGGGTGGGTGGGGTTGGGGGTTTTGGGGGGTTTTGGGGTGTGGCCGGGGGCATCCGGTCGGCGGAACATCGGGCGGGGCGGGGTCGTTACACATGGCAGACGATCGAGTAGCGCACGCCGCTGCTGAGCTGCCCGGACCCCGGTGACCCCCGCCGGGGAATGAGGGTCGGCCGCCGGTCGTTACACCTGGACCCGCCACCACCAGCACCCCCCGATGCGGTGAGCTGTCGGATGGCTTTCCCCCTGAATCTTTTGGGCGCCTCGACGTGGTGCTCACACCCCTGTCCCTCCCCCGGGACGGTGATGTGTCGACCCCCGATTGGAGTCACCCCCCATGAACACGATCACGCGTAAGAGCGTTCTCGGAATCGCCGGTCTCGCCTTCGCCGGTGGCATCTTCGCCGGCCCGGCCACGGCCCACGCCACCCCCACCACCGAGTCGACCCCGACCGCCGTCGCCGTGCAGGCCGACAAGCCCGGCGTCGACAAGGCCACACTCATCCCCCACGGTGTGCAGGGCAAGCAGTCCCGCATCGACCTCGGCGACGAGCAGACCGCCAACGTCAAGGCCATCATCGCCGCCACGAAGAAGGCCGGCCTCAACGAACGCGCCGCCGTCATCTCCATCGGCACGTCCCTGCAGGAGTCGAAGTTGGAGAACCTGGGTCACCTGGGCGACCGCAACGACCACGACTCGCAGGGTCTGTTCCAGCAGCGTCCGACCTCCGGGTGGGGTACGCCGGAGCAGATCACCGACCCGGAGTACTCGACCCTGGCGTTCCTGAAGGGGTTGAAGCAGGTTGACGGGTGGCAGGACATGCCGCTGACCGAGGCCGCGCAGACCGTCCAGGTGTCCGCCTACCCCGACGCGTACGCGCAGTGGGAACAGCAGGCCGCCGACCTCGTCACCCAGCACTGGAACAGCTGACACCCAGCACCACCGCACCACCGCACGGCCAACTGGCCGGGTCCCCGAGAACGGGGGCCCGGCCAGCGGCGTCTGCGGGAACAGGGTCCAGGGAGGGTGGTGGGTAGTCAGACGCGGAAGCCGGCGGCGCGGGCGGCCTGGCGTTCGCGGCGGCGGTCCTTGCGGCGGCGAAGGAACCAGAAGAGGAAGAGGACGAAGCCGACCAGGAAGGCCAGCACCAGCACCGGCAGGATGATCGCGACCAGGGACATCACGACGCTGGTGGCGTCCTCGGCGGTGCTCGCGACCGGGGCGCCGACACCGGCGGTGGTCGCGTTGATCACCGGGCGGGCGGCGGACTTGAGCAGGTGTACGCCGAAGGCGATGAGCACGCCGGTCACCACCGGCACCCATTGGTTGGACGAGAAGAAATGGCCGGGGTCGCTGACCGTGACCGTCTCGGAGCTGGAGCCGGCACCGAAGGCCAGCCCTCCGGCGGTCGGCCGCACCACCGTCTGGACGACGTCGTTGACGTGGTCGACGATCGGCACCTTGTCGGCGACGACCTCGACGGTGAGCAACACCGCGAGGATCACCATGACCCAGCCGTTGCCGAGCCACTGCCAGCCGCTGGGAAGGTCGATCAGGTCGGTGTAGCGGGCCAGCAATCCCATGGTGAGCAGGGGTATGTAGGCGTTCAGGCCCGCCGATGCGGCGAGCCCGGTACCCGTGAGCACTTCGAACACCGTCTCAGCATGGCACCGCCACGCCAGTGCCGCTCGACGGCGGAGGTCGGGGTCTCCGCTACCCTCGTCGGGTGCGGCTGGTAATTGCGAAGTGCTCGGTGGACTACGTCGGACGGCTCTCGGCTCACCTGCCGCTGGCCACTCGCTTGTTGATGGTGAAGGCGGACGGTTCGGTGTCGATCCACGCCGACGACCGTGCGTACAAACCGTTGAACTGGATGAGCCCGCCCTGTCGGCTGGAGGAGGCCCCCGGTGTGTGGCGGGTGGTGAACAAGGCCGGCGAGGAGTTGCGGATCACCCTGGAGGAGATCTTCCAGGACACCTCGTACGAGTTGGGCGTCGACCCGGGCCTACGCAAGGACGGCGTCGAGGCGCACCTGCAGGAGCTGCTCGCGGCCAATCCGACCGCCTTGGGCGAGGGGTTCACCCTGGTCCGTCGGGAGTACATGACGGCGATCGGGCCGGTGGACCTGCTCTGCCGGGACGGCTCGCAGGGCGCGGTCGCCGTCGAGGTGAAGCGGCGCGGCGAGATCGACGGGGTGGAGCAGCTCACCCGCTATCTCGAACTGATGAACCGCGATCCGCTGCTCGCCCCGGTCAGCGGCGTCTTCGTCGCCCAGGAGATCAAGCCGCAGGCCCGGGTGCTGGCGACGGACCGGGGTATCCGATGCGTGGTGGTCAACTACGACAAGCTGCGCGGCATCGAGCGCGACGAGCTGACCCTGTTCTGACCGGCCCGCCCCGCCGGCCCGCCGAGCGCGCGGCTGGCGCGGCTCGGTCAACGGTGCGGCGGGTCAGGACGCGGTTGGTAGCGGTGCGGCGGGTCAACGGTGCGGCTGGTCAGCGGCGGCGGCCGTACACCAGTTTGGTGACCTTGATCAGGCGGGCGACGTCGGCCGGGGTGCGTTCGAAGGTCATCGCCGGCAGCAGCGACCGGGCCCGGCGGCGGGTGACCGCCTTGGCCCGGCCGAACTCGCGCAGCCCGTCCTCGCCGTGGATCCGGCCGAAGCCGGAGTCGCCGACCCCGCCGAACGGCAGGGTGGACATCCCGGCGAAGGTCAGGGTGGAGTTCACCGCGGCCATCCCGGAGCGCAGCCGCCGCGCGATGGCGACCGCCCGCCGCCGACCGAAGACCGAACCACCCAGGCCGTACGGGAGGGCGTTGGCGCGGGTGAGCGCCTCTTCAGCGTCGCGGACCCGGTTGATGGTCAGCGTCGGGCCGAAGGTCTCCTCGCGGACGGCGACGGAGTCCTCCGGCACCTGTACCAGCACGGTCGGGTGCACGTACGGCGGCCGCACCGCGTCCGCGCCGCCGAGCACGGCCTGACCGCCCCGGGCCAGCGCGTCGTCGATGTGCCGGCGGATCACGTCGAGCTGGGCGGGCATGGTGATCGGGCCGATGTCAGCCCCCTCGGCGCCGACGGTCAGCCGTCCGGCCCGCTCCACCACCTTGCCGACGAAGGCGTCGAAGACGGGCTCCACCGCGTACACCCGCTCGATGCCGATGCAGGTCTGGCCGGCGTTGGTGAGCGCGCCCCAGACGCACGCCTCGGCGGCGGCGTCCAGGTCGGCGTCGCTGTCGACGATCATGGCGTCCTTGCCGCCGGCCTCCAGCAGCACCGGGGTCAGCGACTCGGCGCAGGCCGCCATCACCTTCTTGGCGGTGGCCGTCGAGCCGGTGAAGGCCAGCTTGTCGACCCCGGAGCGGCACAGCGCCGCCCCGACGTCGCCGAGGCCGTGCACCACGGTGAACACCGGGTGCTCCGGCACCACCTCGGCGAAGGCGTCGGCCAGCCACTGCCCGACGGCCGGGGTGTACTCGCTGGGCTTGAGGACGACGGCGTTTCCGGCGGCGAGCGCGTACGCCGTGGATCCGATCGGCGTGAAGACCGGGTAGTTCCACGGGCCGATCACCCCGACCACCCCGTACGGCACGTATTCCAGGTGGGCGGAGAACTCGGCGAGGATGAGCCGGGAGCGCTTCCGGCGCGGCCCGAGCACCCGGCCGGCGTTGCGGGCGGCCCAGTCGATGTGCTCGATCGCGGTGAGCACCTCGACGATGGCGTCGGGGACGGGCTTGCCGCCCTCGGCGTGCACCAGCTCGGCCAGCTCCTCGATCCGCCGGGCCAGCATGCCGCGCCAGCGCAGCAGCCGCTCCCGGCGGCCGGTGAAGCCGAGCCCGGCCCACCAGGCCGCCGCCTCCCGGGCCCGGTCCACCGCCGCCGCGACGTCGGCCGCTGCCGCGACCGGCAGCCGTCCCACCTCCGCGCCGGTGGCGGGGCTGGTCGACACCAGCCGACCATCCTCGATGACCGGGGTACCCGGGACACGCACAGCCGTCATGGCGGAAGTCTAGACCCGGAAGCTACCCGCTGGTAGGTCTCGGTGGCCTGGAGAGCCGGATGCCCGAGAGCCATGTGCGGAGCGCCGGGTGCCGGGGAGGCGGGTGCCTGGTGGGCCGGGCGCGGAGAGCCATGTGCGGAGCGGCGGGTGCCGGTGGCCCGCGAGGCCGGCGTCGCGCCGCCCGGAAGCCACTCCCGGACGGTCCCGGGGCCGGTGGCGTCGGCGGTGCGGAAACCCGACTGAAGGGACGGGCCGGACGGCTCTGGCGGGAGCCGAACCGGCTAACCGGAGATAACCGGGCGGGGTCGCGGAGGTGACCGGCCGGTGGTGGGGACGGCTACGGCGTGATGGCACGCTGACGCCGGGACACCGGGAGCTGGAGGCTGACCGTCCATGGAGGATCTTCCGGAACTGATGCCGCTGCTGACCGTGGCGGGCGGACCGATGCGTGGGGCGAGCTTCCGGCTCCGCTCGGAGCCGCAGGTGATCGGCCGCGCGTCGACGGCGAACATCGCCGTCGACGACCCGCACCTGAGCCGTCAGCACGCCAGTGTGCGGTTGACCGTCGGCGGGGTGACGCTGGTGGACCTGGGCTCCACCAACGGCACCTGGCTCAACGACCGGCGGATCGACGGGCCGGAGCAGCTCTCCGACGGGGACGTGATCCGGCTGGGCCGCACCGAGCTGCGCTTCTTCGACCCGGGTCTGGCCCGGACCGACCCCGTTGGGCTGCGGCTGAGCCCTGCTCTGCGGAGCCGTGACCGCCGCCCCACCCTCCCGCTGCCGCTCGCCGTCCCGCCCTCCGCCCGCACCTGAGGCCGCCCAGACCGCCGGCCGCGCCGCCCGCCGAGCCGGCCGCCAGCTCACATCCGTGACCGCCGGCCGCGCCGCTCCCGTCCTAGGCGCAGACGGTGTCCACGCTCGTGAAATACCCCACCGTGACTCGACAACCGAACGTCACGTGGCAGACTCGCGCGCATAACCCTAGTGACCGTTCAGCGGTCGCGTGGAGCATTGGGAGGCGGGTCGTGGCGCGCGAGTTCACCAGCGTGGGTGTCGTGGGGCTGGGCACCATGGGCGCGGGGATCGTCGAGGTCTTCGCGCGCAACGGCATCGACGTGGTCGCGGTCGAGATCTCCGACGGGGCCCTGGAACGCGGCCGGGCCAACCTCACCGGATCGACCGACCGGGCGGTCGCCCGGGGCAAGCTCGCCGAGGCAGATCGGGACGCCCTGCTCTCCCGGGTGGACTTCCAGGTCGGCCTGGACGCGCTGCACTCGGTGGACCTGGTGATCGAGGCGGTCCCCGAGCACCTCGACCTGAAGCAGCGGCTCTTCGCCGAGCTGGACCGGATCTGCCGGCCCGAGACGATCCTGGCGACCAACACCTCCTCGCTGTCGGTCACCGAGATCTCGGTCGCCACCGGGCGGCCGAACCAGGTCATCGGCATCCACTTCTTCAACCCTGCCCCGGTCATGAAGCTGGTCGAGGTGGTCCGCACGGTGGTCACCTCCGCCGAGGTGGTCGCCGACGTGGAGGCCCTCTGCGCCCGGCTCGGCAAGGTCGACGTCACCATCAACGACCGGGCCGGCTTCATCGCCAACGCGCTGCTGTTCGGCTACCTCAACCACGCCGTGGCGATGTACGAGTCGCACTACGCCACCCGCGAGGACATCGACGCCGCCATGAAGCTCGGCTGCGGCCTGCCGATGGGCCCCCTCGCTCTGATGGACCTGATCGGCCTCGACACCGCGTACGAGATCCTGGACACCATGTACCGGCGGGGCGGGCGGGACCGCCGGCACGCGCCGGTGCCGCTGCTCAAGCAGATGGTCACCGCGGGGCTGCTCGGCCGCAAGTCCGGCCGGGGCTTCTACACCTACGAGCGGCCGGGCTCCCCGAAGGTCGTACCGGACGAGCGGACCCCGGCGGCGACGGGGCCGGCGCTGGCCGACGGCGCGCGGGCCATCGCGAAGGTCGGGGTGGTCGGTTCCGGGACGATGGCCACCGGGATCATCGAGGTCTTCGCGAAGGCCGGCTACGAGGTCGTCTCGGTGACCCGGGGCGCGGAGAAGTCCGCGAAGGTCTGCGAGGCGGTCAAGACCTCGCTGAACAAGGGCGTGGTGCGGGGCAAGCTCAGCGAACACGACCGGGACGCCGCCCTCGGCCGGGTCGCCTGGTCGGCGACCCTGGACCACCTCGCCGACGTCGACCTCGTCGTCGAGGCCGTGGTCGAGGAGTTGAGCGTCAAGAAGGCCCTGTTCGCCAGCCTCGACGAGATCTGCAAGCCGGGCGTCGTGCTCGCCACGACCACCTCCTCGCTGCCGGTGATCGACGTCGCGATGGCCACCCACCGGCCGGCCGACGTGGTGGGGCTGCACTTCTTCAACCCGGCGCCGGTCATGCCGCTGGTGGAGATCGTGCGGACCATCCGCACCTCCGAGGAGACCACCGTCACGGCCCGCGCGGTCTGCGCGGCGCTGGGCAAGACCGGCGTGGTCTGCGCCGACCGGTCCGGCTTCGTCGTCAACGCGCTGCTCTTCCCGTACCTGAACGACGCGGTGCGGATGCTGGAGGCCAGCTACTCCAGTGCCGACGACATCGACCACGCGATGAAGCTCGGCTGCGGCTACCCGATGGGCCCGTTCGAGCTGCTCGACGTTGTCGGCCTCGACGTCTCGCTGGCCATCCAGCGCGAGCTGTACCTGGAACTGCGCGAGCCCGGCTTCGCCCCGGCCCCGCTGCTGGAGCACCTGGTCACCGCCGGCTACCTGGGCCGCAAGACCGGGCGCGGGTTCCGCGACCACACCCGCCGCTGAGCGGGTGAACGCCGGGCGGGCGTCACCCCGGCGTACGCCGAGGGGCCTCGCCGGGGCCCGGCTCGCCGACGACCTCACCAGGCCCGAGGCCTGGAACTGACCGTACGCTTGGTGACTGTGAGCCCCCGTCGCAACCGCCCCCGCCGGGACGAGCACGTCCAACTGAACGCCGACCAGGCCCGACACGGCGTGCCCACCGTGCAGCAGTGGCGCGACGGCGACTGGCAGGTGCGCGGAATCAGCGGCGGGGCGTCCGCCAAGACGTACCGCTGTCCGGGCTGCGACCAGGAGATCCGCCCGGGGGTGGCGCACCTGGTGGCCTGGCCGGCGGACGACCGGGGCGACCTGACCGACCGCCGGCACTGGCACAGCGGCTGCTGGCGGGCGCGGGACCGGCGCGGCCCGGGAATCCAGCGCGGCCGGGGCGCCCCCCGGTACGGCTGAGCGATCTGGATCACTCCGTTTCCGCCCCGCCGGGCGTCGACGGCGGCGGCGCGGGAGACTGGGACGGTGAGCACACCGATCCGCGCGTCGTCGATCCTGCCCGGGCACCGCGAGGACATCGAGCTGCACACCGCGGACGGTCTGCGGCTCGTCGGCGAGCTGGCCCGGCCGGTGGACCGGGAGCCGGTCGGCACGCTGGTCTGCCTGCACCCGCTGCCCACCCACGGCGGGATGATGGACAGCCACGTGTTCCGCAAGGCGGCTTGGCGGCTGCCGGCGCTGGCCGACCTGGCCGTGCTCCGGTTCAACACCCGGGGGACCAGCAGCCTGCGCGGCACCAGCGAGGGCGCGTTCGACAACGCGGTCGGCGAGCGCTTCGACGTGGCCGCCGCCATCGAGTACGCCGAGTTCGCCGAGCTGCCGAACATCTGGCTGGTCGGCTGGTCGTTCGGCACCGACCTGGCGCTGAAGTACGGCTGCGACCCGGCGGTGGCCGGGGCGATCCTGCTCTCCCCGCCGCTGCGCTTCTCCGCGCCCGGCGACCTCACCCACTGGGCAGAGAGCGGCAAGCCGCTGACCGCCCTGGTGCCCGAGTTCGACGACTACCTGCGCCCCGACGAGGCCCGCGAGCGCTTCGCGGCGGTGCCGCAGGCCGAGCTGGTCGGGGTGCCCGGCGCGAAGCACCTGTGGGTCGGCGACGCCGAGACCGTGCTCGACGAGGTCGTCCGCCGGGTCAACCCGGCCGCCCCGCTGCCCCTGCCGCGCACCTGGGACGGCCCGATGGAGACCGGCGACGTCAGCGCGTACGCCGATCGGACGGTCGCGTCCTTCGCCGACACCCCGGTCCCCGGCCCGCGCGCGGACTGACCCCGCCGCCCCCGAGCCGGGCGGCCCGTCGGCTCGGGGCGCCGGTGTTCGGGGCGTCCGTCAGCGAGCGTCCTGGCGGGGGAGGACCACCTCGCGCAGGATCAACTGGAGGGCGGCCACCACCGGGATCGCGACCAGCGCGCCGACCACGCCCAGCAGGGACACCCCGAGCAGCGCACCGAGCAGGGCGCCGACCTCGTTGACCTCCACCGATCGGCGCATGATCTTCGGGTAGATCAGGTAGTTCTCCACCTGCTGGTACACCACGAAGAACACGACGCAGGCGATCCCGACCGGCAGGCTGGTGGCGAAGCCGACCAGGCTCACCACCACCGCACCCAGCGTCGCGCCGATCTGCGGGATCAGGTCGGTCACCGCGATCACCACCGCCAGCGCGAACGGGTACGCCAGCCCGACGATCAGCGCGAACACGAAGGTGGTCACGCCGGCCAGCACGGCGATGCTCAGCGCGCCGACCATGTACGCGCCCACCTTGGCGAGGATCTCGTCGCCGATCAGCTGCACCCGACGGCGACGCGAGCGGGGCACCAACGAGTACCCGAGGTCGCGCAGCCGGTCGAACCAGGCGAGGAAGTAGATCGTCAGCACCAGCACGGTGAGCGCCCGGAAGAGGGTGCCGAAGATCAGCTGTGCGCCGCCGAGCACCCCGCCCAGCGCCCGGCCGATGGTGTTCGCGTTCGCCGCCGCCTGGACCTTCTCCATCACGTCGAACCGCACGACGAAGTCGTTCACGGCCTCGTTGCGGCGCAGCTCCTCCACGTAGCTGGGGAGCTGCTCGACGAACTGACCGGACTGGGTGACCACGGGCGGCACCAGCGCCACCAGGCCGCCGACGATCAGCAGCAGCACGGTCAGCGCCACCGTCGCCACCGCCACGCCGTTCGGCAGGCCCCACGAGCGCAGCCGGACCACCGCCGGGTTGAGCCCCACGGCCAGGAACAGCGCGATGACCACCAGCACGAGGATGCCGGCCGAGTTGCGCACACCGAGGAAGACGGCGTACGCCAGCAGCACGCCGAGCGCAGCGGTGAAGCCGAACAGGAAGCTGTTGCGGCGCAACGGCCGTCCCGGCGGCCCGAACCGGCCGGAGCCGGTGGCGACCTCGCCGGGCGCCTCGAAGTCGCTCGCGTCGACGCCGTCGGTGAGGGTGCCGCCCGCCTTCTGCCGGCCGGGTCCTCCGGTGGTCGGGGTGTCGCCCGCCGTCTCCCGGCCGCCCCGACCGTCGGCCGGGGGGTTGCGTGGCGGGCCGCCGTCGGCCGGGGCCGCTGCGGTCGTCTCGTCGTCCGGTGGGTTACCGCCTATCGGCGCGTCCTGCGTCACCGGGCCTCCTCCGCGCGCTCCGGTGCCCCGACCGGAGACCCTCTCCCGGGCCCGCGGGCGTCGCCGGGGGCGCGGGCTCCTGCCCGGGAGGGTAGTGCCCGACGATCCCCGGGGCCACCCCGGTCACCCGGCCTTGCGACCCTGGTCACCCAGGCCGGGCACCCCGGTCACCCAGCTAGGTCATCCGGCCTCGCGACCCCGGTTGCCCGGCTCGGTCACCCGGTCCGGTCGCCAGGGGCCAGCCGGTGGGCCCGCTCAGCCGGCCCCGCCGGCGACTCACTCGGCCTCGACGGTCACCTTGCTCGGCTTGGCGCTGCGTTCGTCGGTGGTCGGCTTGGTCGGCCGCTTGCCGTTCTCGCCGGTGCTGGTGATCTTCGTGGGGGTGGGCTTCCGGCCGCCCTCGCCGGGCACCGCAGCCACCGTCGGCTCGCCGTCGACCCCCGCGCTGGCCGCCCCGCCGTCCACGGTGGTGACCGGCTCGGCCACCGGCCGGGCCTTGGTCGGCCCGGCGCCGTCGGCCGGTGCGGCCTTCGCCGCCCCCGCATCGGCGGTCGCCTTGACGGCCCCACCGTCGGCGGGGACGGGGCCGGGCGTGGCCTGGGCGACCGGAGCTGGGCCGTCGGCAGCCATCGCCGGGGCGGTGCCGTTGTGGGCCGCCGCCGGCACTTTGCCGTCGCCGGTCCTGACCGGTCCCGCGCCGTCCAGGCTCGGCGTGACCAGGACCGGGCCGGTGCCGTCGCCCGACAGCCGCGCGTCGGCCAACTGGTGGCGCAGGTCGAGCATCTGTCGCTGGAGCTCGTCGGATTCCTGCCGGGACTGCCAGGTCTCCTGCCGCAGGTCGGCGAGCTGCTGCTGGGCCTGGGCGATCTCCAGCATCACCTGGGCCAGCTGCTGGCG
Source organism: Micromonospora sp. NBC_01412 (assembly GCF_045040215.1). Classification (NCBI taxonomy): domain Bacteria; kingdom Bacillati; phylum Actinomycetota; class Actinomycetes; order Micromonosporales; family Micromonosporaceae; genus Micromonospora; species Micromonospora sp. NBC_01412. The sequence goes on along the minus strand of NZ_CP109528.1, from coordinate 1,838,107 downwards.
GCCCGAGGCCACCTCCTGCTGGGTGGCCGCGAGGTGCTGCTGGGTGGTGGCCAGGTGCTGCTGGGTGGTGGCCGCGTACTCCTCGAACTGGCGGCGGGAGGCGGCCACGTGCTCGTCGGCCTTGCGGCGCTTGTCGGTCGAGTCGGCCTCGGCCCGGCCCAGCAGGGCGGCGGCCTCCTCCTCGGCCTGCTGGCGCATCGTCAGGGCGTCCTGCTCGGCGGCACGCCGGATCTCGGCGGCGCCGCCCTCGATCTCCGCGCGCTGGGCGGAGTACTGCTGTTCCAGCTCGGTCTGCCGGGTGGTGTGCTGCTCGTCCAGCTCGCCCTGCCGGGTGGCGTGCTGCTTGTCCATCTCGTCACGGCGCTTGGCGTACTCCCGCTCGACGCTCGCCTTGCGCCCGGCCAACTCGCGGTCAGCGACCTCCCGCCGGTCGTTGACCTCCTTCTCCACCCCGGCCCGCCAGGCGCCCAGCTCCTGCTGGGTCTGGGCGCGCGACTGCTGCACGTACGCCTCGGTCTCCGTGCGCATCCGCTGCACGTACGCCTCGGTCTCCGCGCGCTGGCGCCGGGTGGCCTCGGTGGCCTGTGCGGTGAGCCGCTCGGCCTCCTGCCGGGCCCGGTCGCGGTTGCCCTTCGCCGCCGCTTCGGCGTCGTCGGTGATCCGCTTGGCCTCCTGCATCGCCTTCGCGTGGGTGGCCCGGCCGGCCTCGGTGGCGGAATCGGTGAGCCGCTTGGCCTCCTGCTGGGCCTTGGCGTGCACCTCCTTGGCGGCGTCCCTGAGCTGGGTGACCTCCTGCTGGGCCTTGGCCAGGGCCTCCTTGGCCGCCTCGCGGAGCTTGGTCGCCTCCTGCTGGGCCCGGGTGTGGATCTCCTTGGCGGCGTCGCGGAGCTGGGTGGCCTCCTGCTGGGCCTTCGCGAGGGCCTCCTGGGCGGCCCTGCCGAGCCGGGTGGACTCTTCCCTGGCGGCCCTGAGCGTGGCGTCGGCCTCGGCGCGGCGGCTGGCGCTGTGCCGCTCCTCCTCGGCCCGCCGGGCGGCGAGGGCGATCTCGAAGTCCTTGAGCGCCTGGGAGGCCTGCTCCTTGGCCTCGGAGACGATGTGTTCGGCGGCGGCCCGCCGGGCCTCGATCTCCTCGTTCGCGGCGACCAGGATGTCGTCGGCCTGTTCCTCGGCGAGGGTGAGGATCTGCTCGACCCGGGGGCCGAGATGCCGGAACGAGGCCCGGTCCACCACCCCCACCTGCTTACGGACCTGGGCGAGGTCGCGTTGCAGCACCTCGACCTGCCCGGCCAGCTTGTGGATCTGTGTGTACGCCTGTTCCCGCTCGGCCGCCAGGGTCGCGATCTCGTGCTCCGCACGAGCGACGTACCGGTCCACCTGTCGTTTTTCGTACCCCCGCAGGGCGGACTCGAAGCTGGGCTCCGTAGTCACATCCCCGCCGAGAGCAAACAGTTCCTCGCCGTGCGACATGCCCCCATCCTCACACGCATCAGGCTCGGCTGGGGCGATACGGGCGGCCCGGATGGGAGGTACTTCACTAACGCCACCGACAGCGGTGTCAAGGGTTGGGAAATGCATACGGCGCGGGGTTGAACCGGTTACCCGGTGTCACCCCGCGCCGTGTCATGCCCCGGCCGTACGGTGGGTCAGCCGGCGGGCTCCGCAGTCACCCGCTCGTCCTTGGTGTCCGCCTTGGCGGCCTCCGGCTTGGCCGGCGCCGACGCCGGCGGAATGCCCGGCACGATGCCGGCGAGGCCGGAGAGCATCTGCCCGAGCTGCGAGGTGACGGCGTCCTTCTGGCGGGTGAGGTCATCGACCTCGCGGCGGGCGGCCTGGGTGGTCAGGTCGGCCTCGGTGCGGGCCTCGGTGAGCAGCCGCTTCGCCTCGGACTTGGCCTCGTTGAGGGTCTTCTCCGAGAGCGACTTGGCCTTCTCGACCGTCTCGTTGGCGGTGCGCTCGGACTCGACCCGGCGGGCCTCGGCGCGCTGCTCGATCTCCTTGGCCCGCTCCTGGGCGGCCCGGGCCCGCTGCTCGGCCTCGCCGACCAGCTTCTGGGTCTGCGTGACCTGGGCGGCGTGCCGCTCGGACTCCTCGCGCTCGGACTTCTCGCGCCGCTCGGCGAGCTGGAGCTCCAGGGCCTGCAGGTCCTTGTCGCGCTTGTCGCGGGCGTCGGTGAGCAGCTTGGTCGCCTCGGCGCGCTTCTCCTCGGCCTCCCGCGCGGCCTTCGCCCGCTGCTGGGTGATCTCCCGCTCGGCGGTGGCGCGCAGGGTGGCGACCTCGCGCTCGACGGTCGACTTCAGCTCGGCGACCTCGTGCGCGGTGACGGTGCGCAGCTGCTTGGTCTCCCGCTCGGCGTCGGCGCGCAGGGTGTCAGCCTCCCGGCGGGCCTGCACGCGGACCTCGGCGGCCTCCCGCTCGGCGGCGGTGCGGGCGCTGCCGGCCTCGCGCTCGGCGGTGGCCTTCATCGCGGCGGCCTCGGCGCGAGCCTTGTCGGTGATCTCGCGGGCCTCCAGGCGGGCTGCGGAGAGGATCCCCTCGGACTCGCGCTTGGCCTCGTTGCGGTGGTCGTTGGCCTGCTCCTCGGCCAGCCGCAGGATCTGCTCGACGCGGGTGCCCAGGCCGGAGAGGGTCGGCCGGCTGTTCTCCTCGAGCTGCTTGTTGGTCTCGGCGAGCTTCTGCTCCAGCGCGCTCTGGCGCTGCTCGGCCTGGCGGAGCCGACGCTGGGCGTCGTTCATCCGCTGCTCAGCCTCGGCGCGGGCCTGCTCGGACTGGGTCAGCGCGGCGGTGAGTCGACCGATGAAGTCATCGACCTGGCCAACGTTGTATCCGCGCAGGCCAACGGTGAAATCTGGCTGCGAGTTCGCGTTATCGAAGAACGCAAGAGGGGAGGACTGCTGCTGGGGCATTGGGACATACTCGCAGACGCCCCGGGGTGTTTCGCAAGAGCGGTGCGCGGCTTTCGTGTCCTCTTTACATGGTCAACTGGCCGCTGTCACCCGGCTCACGCCGACCGGCGATCTTGGCAGCTCCCGGCCGGGTCGGGTGGCCCTCCGGCGGCCGCTCGCCCGGGCGGGCAAAGTGCCGCGCGAGCGCTCCGCGGCCCTTTGTCGACTCGTGGCGTTATCACGCGAATAGTAGGTCGATGACCCCTGTCGAAAGGCAATGCGCGATCACCGTAATGTCCGGCCGGGCATCCCCCGGACGGCCCGGGTGCCGTGGCGCGTCCGGACGGCTCAGCGACCGCGGAACCGGTTGATCGCGTCCTCGTGCCGGGAGCGCAGCTCCGGGTCCCGCACGCCGAGGCCGTCGGTCGGGGCGAGGCAGCGCACCCCCACCTTGCCCTGGTGCTGGTTGCGGTGCACCTCGTACGCGGCCCGGCCGGTCTGCTCCAGCGGGTACGTCCTCGACACCGTCGGATGGATCTGGCCGAGCGCCACGAGCCGGTTGGCCTGCCAGGCCTCGTGGTAGTTGGCGAAGTGGCTGCCGACGATCCGCTTCAGGTGCATCCAGAGGTAGCGGTTGTCGTACTGGTGCTGGTAGCCGCTGGTCGAGGCGCAGGTGACGACGGTGCCGCCGCGCTTGGCGACGTAGACGCTCGCGCCGAAGGTCTCCCGGCCCGGGTGCTCGAAGACGATGTCCGGGTCCTCGCCGCCGGTCAGCTCCCGGATCCGTTCGCCGAGGCGCCGCCACTCCTCCGGGTCCTGGGTGTGCTCGTCGGACCAGAACCGGAACCCCTCCGCGGCCCGGTCGATCACCAGTTCGGCGCCCATCCGCCGGCACAGCTCGGCCTTGTCCGGGGAGGACACCACACAGATCGGGATCGCGCCACCGTTGAGCGCCAGCTGGGTGGCGTACCCGCCGAGGCCGCCGGAGGCGCCCCAGATCAGCACAACGTCGCCCTGCTTCATGTTCGCCCCGTGGTGCGAGACGAGCTGCCGGTACGCGGTGGAGTTGACCAGCCCGGGGCTGGCCGCCTCCTCCCAGGTCAGGTGGCGGGGCTTGGGCATTAGCTGGTTGGCCTTGACCACGGCCAGCTCGGCCAGGCCGCCGAAGTTGGTCTCGAAGCCCCAGATCCGCTGCTGCGGGTCGAGCATGGTGTCGTCGTGCCCGGCGGCGTCCTCCAGCTCCACCGACAGGCAGTGCGCCACCACCTCGTCGCCGGCCTTCCACTTCGTCACCCCGGGCCCGGTGCGCAGCACCACGCCCGCCGCGTCCGACCCCACCACGTGGTACGGCAGGTCGTGCCGGGCGGTCAGCGCGGAGATCCGGGCGTACCGCTGGAGGAACTTGAAGGTGGGCAGCGGCTCGAAGATGCTGGTCCAGACGGTGTTGTAGTTGATCGCGCTGGCCATCACCGCGACCAGCGCCTCCCCGGGCGCCAGCTCGGGGGTCGGCACCTCCTGGACGTGCAGGGACTTGCGCGGGTCCTTGTCCCGGGTGGCCAGCCCCTCGAACATCCCGGCCTCGTCGGCGCGCACCACCACGCCCCGGTAGCTCTTCGGCACGGGAAGGCCGGCGAGGCCGGCGAGCTGCCGCCCGGACTCGTCGGAGCCCTCCACCGCCATGATCGCTTCGAGGATGTCCTGCACGGTGACCTCCCGTTCGTCCGCACCCACGTCGGGGCCCGGCGGATCCGCTTGGTGGCCGTCGCCTCGGCCCGGGTGCTGCCATGGTCGGCGCCGGTGCGCACCGACCACCATGTCGGCAACCGACACATTCGGCACCGGCCGCGCTCCTGCTTGGGGCGGGACGTTACTGAACGGTAGCTAGAGCGGGAAGGCTCTGTGAAAAACTACATCGGCCGATGCGTGAAGCTGCCCGGACGGCTACTCAACCGCGCATCGGCGCGCTCGGCGCGCTCGGCGAGCGTAGTGCGGGCTCGGGTGCCGCAGGGATTGGCGGGGTGTGAACAGGGGTCCCTGCCCGAGCTGACGACCGGCGATTAGGGGACCCCCTGCTCTCAGTGCTCGGCGGGCTCGACCAGCTCGACGAGGACGCCCCCGGCGTCCTTGGGGTGGACGAAGTTGATCCGGGAGTTGGCGGTGCCCCGGCGGGGGGTCTCGAAGAGCAGCCGCAACCCGCGTTCCCGCAGCGCCGCGCACGCCGCGTCGACGTCGGCCACGGTGTACGCCACCTGCTGCACCCCCGGGCCGTTGCGGTCGAGGAACTTCGCGATGGTCGACTCCGGGGTCAGCGGGGCGAGCAGTTGCACGCAGCCGCCCTCGGCGCTCGGGCCGACGGCCAGCATCGCCTCGCGGACGCCCTGCTCGGTGTTGGTCTCGGTGTGCACACAGCGCATCCCGAAGGTCCGCTGGTAGAAGTCGATCGCGGCGTCCAGGTCGGCGACGGCGATCCCGACGTGGTCGATGCGGCGCAGGCCGATGTCTGTGACAAAGTCGGCAGCGGGCTCGGCGGGGGAGTTCTCAGCCATGGCGCTAGTCTGACCGAACACCCGGGTAACCAAACAATCGTTAAGGTATACAGCTCGGATCCCCCTCGGAGGCAAGCAGTGGCTTCGGTGATCGTCAGCGGCGCGCGGACCCCGATGGGTCGCCTGCTCGGCAACCTCAAGGACCTCCCGGCGACGAAGCTCGGCGGCGTCGCGATCAAGGCCGCGCTGGAGCGAGCCGGGGTGGCCCCCGAGCAGGTGCAGTACGTCATCATGGGTCAGGTGCTCCAGGCCGGCACGGGCCAGATCCCGGCCCGGCAGGCAGCCGTCGAGGCGGGCGTCCCGATGTCCGTGCCGGCGCTGACCATCAACAAGGTCTGCCTCTCCGGCCTGGACGCGATCGCCCTGGCCGACCAGCTCATCCGGGCCGGCGAGTTCGACATCGTGGTGGCCGGCGGCATGGAGTCGATGACCAACGCCCCGCACCTGATGCTCGGCCAGCGCGCCGGCTACAAGTACGGCGACGTGACGATCAAGGACCACATGGCGCTCGACGGGCTCACCGACGCCTGGGACTGCTGCTCGATGGGCGAGTCCACCGAGCGGCACGGCGCGAAGCACGGCATCACCCGCGAGGAGCAGGACGCGTTCGCCGCGGCCAGCCACCAGCGGGCCGCCGCCGCGCAGAAGAACGGCCACTTCGCCGAGGAGATCACCCCGGTGATCATCCCGCAGCGCAAGGGCGACCCGCTGGTGATCGGCGAGGACGAGGGGATCCGGCCGGACACCACCGTCGAGTCGCTGGCCAAGCTGCGTCCCGCGTTCGCCAAGGACGGCACGATCACCGCCGGCAGCTCCTCGCCGATCTCCGACGGCGCCGCCGCCGTGGTGGTGATGAGCAAGGCCAAGGCCAAGGAGCTCGGGCTGACCTGGCTGGCCGAGATCGGCGCGCACGGCAACGTCGCCGGCCCGGACAACTCGCTGCACTCGCAGCCGTCCAACGCGATCAACCACGCCCTGAAGAAGGGCGGCCTGGGAATCGAGGACCTCGACCTCGTCGAGATCAACGAGGCGTTCGCCGCCGTCGGCGTCCAGTCCACCCGTGACCTGGGAATCAGCCCGGACAAGGTGAACGTCAACGGCGGCGCCATCGCGCTCGGCCACCCGATCGGCATGTCCGGCGCCCGGCTGGTGCTCAGCCTCGCGCTGGAGCTGAAGCGGCGTGGCGGCGGCACCGGCGCGGCTGCGCTGTGCGGCGGCGGCGGCCAGGGCGACGCGCTGATCGTCCACGTCCCTGCCCCTGGCGAGGCCCAGTGAGCGGAGCGGTCGGGCAGGCCCAGGCCGCCGGCGTGCCGTCGGTGCGCCGCAGCCGGGACGTGCCGATGCTGGTGGAGCGGGCCCGCGCCGGTGACCCCCGCGCGGTGGCCCGGCTGATCACCCTCGTGGAGTCCGGCGACGAGGCGCTGCCCCAGGTGGCGGCGGCTCTCGCCCCGTACGCCGGTCAGGCTCAGGTGGTCGGGCTGACCGGGTCCCCCGGGGTGGGCAAGTCGACCACCACCAACGAGCTGGTCCGCGCACTACGGGCGCGCGGGCACCGGGTCGGCGTGCTGGCCATCGACCCGTCCAGCCCGTTCACCGGCGGGGCGATCCTCGGCGACCGGGTGCGGATGCAGGACCACGCCACCGACCCGGGCGTCTACATCCGGTCGATGTCCAGCCGGGGTCACCTCGGTGGGCTGTCGGCGGCGACCCCGCAGGCGGTCCGGGTGCTGGAGGGCGCCGGCTGCGACGTGGTGCTGGTGGAGACCGTCGGCGTCGGGCAGGCCGAGGTGGAGGTCGCCTCGCTGGCCGACACCACGCTGGTGCTGCTCGCCCCCGGCATGGGCGACGCCATCCAGGCGGTCAAGGCCGGCATCCTGGAGATCGCCGACGTCTTCGTGGTCAACAAGGCGGACCGGGACGGGGTCGACGCCACCGTCCGCGACATCCAGGGCATGATCGCCCTGGGCGAGCGGGGGCCCGGCGAGTGGCGGCCGCAGGTGGTCCGGTCGATCGCCTCGCGCGGCGAGGGCATCGACGACATCGCCGCCGCGATCGACAAGCACCGCGACTGGCTGGAGCGCCACGACGAGCTGCGCCGCCGTCGGGAGACGCGGGCCGCCGCCGAGATCGAGGCGATCGCGCTGGGCGTGCTGCGCGCCCGGATCGGCTCGCTACGCGACGGTACGGAGCTGTCGACGCTCGCCGCGAGGGTGGCCGAGGGGGCTCTCGACCCGTATGCCGCGGCCGAAGAGCTGTTGGCCCAGCTCCGCTCCTGAGAAGTCCACTGCGGATCCCCACGAACTAGTACGCTCGCACCGCTCCACGGCACCGTGGGGCGGTGCGAGCGTACTGGGGGAGAGCATGGGCGACGAGGCGACGCAGGAGCTGTCGGTGACGCCGGACTCGGTGGCGGGTGGCACCACCCAGGTCTCCGACGAGGTGGTGGAGAAGATCGCGGTGGCCGCCGCGCGGTCGGTTCCCGGGGTGTCGGAGCTGGGCGGCGACGTGGCCCGGTTCTTCAACGCGGTGCTCGACAAGGTCGGGCTGGACCAGGTGGGCGACGCCCGGCGCGGCTGCTCGGCGCACGTCACGAACGGCGCGGCGGTGGTCAACCTGGTCATCGTGATCGACGCCGGCCGGCCGGTGCCGCAGGTGACCGAAGGGGTGCGGGCGGCGGTCACCCAGGCGGTCGAGGCGTACGGGTTGCGGGTCGATGAGATCAACATCCGGGTCGACGACGTGGCCCTGGGCGAGCCGGGCGGCCCTCCGGCCTGATCCGGGTTACCGGCCGGTACCAACTTCCTTAGCGATCGTTCAGGCACGGGTTCTACACTCGGTCTTCTGACGAGGACCCGAGGAGGAGCCCCGCGCATGGACGCCGACGAGATCGCTGCCGGACGGGCACGCTGGCAGGCCCGCTACGACGCCGCACGCAAGCGGGACGCCGACTTCACCACGCTCTCCGGGATGACCGTCGACCCGGTCTACGGCCCGCCGGAGGGTGCCGCGTACCCGGGCTTCGAGCGGATCGGCTGGCCGGGCGAGTTCCCGTACACCCGGGGGTTGCACCCGACCGGCTACCGGGGGCGCACCTGGACGATCCGGCAGTTCGCCGGCTTCGGCAACGCCCGGCAGACCAACGAGCGCTACAAGATGATCCTCGGCGCGGGCGGCGGCGGCCTGTCCGTCGCGTTCGACATGCCGACGCTGATGGGCCGCGACTCCGACGACCCGCAGGCGCTCGGCGAGGTCGGGCACTGCGGGGTGGCGATCGACTCGGCCGCCGACATGGAGGCGCTCTTCGGCGGCATCGACCTGGCCGGCGTCACCACCTCGATGACCATCTCCGGCCCGGCGGTGCCGGTGTTCTGCATGTACCTGGTGGCCGCCGAGCGGCAGGGCGCCGACCTGTCCAGCCTGGACGGCACGCTGCAGACGGACATCTTCAAGGAGTACATCGCGCAGAAGGAGTGGCTGTTCGACCCGGAGCCGCACCTGCGCCTGATCGGCGACCTGATGGAGTACTGCGCCCGCGAGATCCCCCGGTACAAGCCGCTGTCGGTCTCCGGGTACCACATCCGCGAGGCCGGCTCGACCGCCGCGCAGGAGCTGGCGTACACCCTCGCCGACGGGTTCGGCTACGTCGAGCTGGGGCTGTCGCGCGGGCTGGACGTCAACGTCTTCGCCCCCGGGCTGAGCTTCTTCTTCGACTCGCACGTCGACTTCTTCGAGGAGATCGCCAAGTTCCGCGCCGCCCGCCGGATCTGGGCCCGCTGGCTGCGCGACGTGTACGGCGCGACCAGCGAGAAGGCGCTGTGGCTGCGGTTCCACACGCAGACCGCCGGGGTGTCGCTGACCGCCCAGCAGCCGGTCAACAACGTCGTCCGCACCGCCGTGGAGGCGCTCGCCGCGGTGCTCGGCGGGACGAACTCGCTGCACACCAATGCCCTCGACGAGACCCTGGCCCTGCCGACCGACGAGTCCGCCGAGATCGCCCTGCGTACCCAGCAGGTGCTGATGGAGGAGACCGGGGTGACCAACGTGGCCGACCCGCTCGGCGGCTCCTGGTACGTCGAGGCGCTCACCGACCGGATCGAGGCCGAGGCGGAGGAGATCTTCGCCCGGATCCGGCAGCTCGGCGGCGAGGGGCCGCACCAGATCGGCCCGATGACCTCCGGCATCCTGCGGGGCATCGAGGACGGCTGGTTCACCGGCCACATCGCCGAGTCGGCCTTCGTCCACCAGCAGGCGTTGGAGAAGGGCGACAAGCGGATCGTGGGGGTCAACTGCCACACCGGCACGATCGCCAAGGACCTGGAGATCCTGCGCATCTCGCACGAGGTGGAGTTGGAGCAGCGCCGGATGCTGGCCGAGCGCAAGACCGCCCGGGACGACGCGGCGGTCTCCGCCGCGGTGACCCGGATGGTCGAGGTGAGCCGCACCGGGGAGAACATGATTCCGGCGATGCTCGACGCCGTCCGCGCCGAGGCCACCCTCGGCGAGATCTGCGACGCGCTGCGCGCCGAATGGGGCGTCTACCGCGAACCGGCACGCTTCTGACCGGGTGTCGCCGCACCCCCCGGACGGGGTGCGGCGACACCGCCGGTGACCAGCCGCGAGAGTCACATTTGTCGCCGTCGCGGTTGATCGGAGTTGGGCGGCGGCCGTGCGAGACTAGGTAACCATGAGCGACCCACGGATCACCTCGTCGATCTTCACCCGCGGCGCGGTCGACCTCAGCGCACTGCGCGGCACCGCACCGGCCCCCACCCGTTCCAGCACACCGGCCCAGGCCACCGCGCCCTCCGGGCTGCCGGGTGGCGTCGTCAACGGCGGCGGGGCCGCCGTGATCGATGTGACCGAGGCCACCCTCCAGTCCGAGGTGCTCGAACGTTCCGTGGCCCTGCCCGTCGTGGTTTTCTTCGGCGCGGCCGGTTACCCGGAGAGCGACCAGTTCGCGCCGGTGCTGGAGCAGTTGGCGGTCGAGGGCGGCGGCGCGTGGGTGCTGGCCCGGGTCGACGTCCAGGACAATCCGCGCATCGCCCAGATGTTCCAGGTCCAGGGGATCCCCACCGTCTACGCGGTCGTCGGCGGGCGGCCGGTCGACGCGTTCTCCGGAGTGGTCCCCGAGGCCCAGCTGCGCCAGTGGATCGACGCGGTGCTCAAGGCCGGCGGGGTCGCCGTTGCCGAGCAGGAGGACCCGCGCCTCGACGAGGCCGACGACGCCCTGATGGGCGGCGACCTGGACGCCGCCGAGCAGGCGTACCTGAAGATCCTCGCCGAGTCGCCGGCGGACGCCGCGGCCGAGGCCGGCCTGGCCCAGGTCGGGCTGGCCCGCCGGGTCGCCGGGGCGGACCCGGGCGCGGCGCTCGCCGCCGCCCAGGCCGACCCCGACGACGTCGAGGCCCAGCTCCTCGCCGCCGACGTCGAGGTGCTCAGCGGCATGGCGGAGCAGGCCTACCAGCGCCTGGTCGGCCTGGTCCGCCGCACCGCGGGCGAAGACCGGGAGAAGGTACGCCAGCACCTGGTCGGCCTGTTCACCGTCGCCGGGCCGGAGGACCCCGCCGTCGCCTCCGCCCGCCGGGCCCTGGCCAGCGCTTTGTTCTGAGTTTCGCCGCACGCCAGCGCGGGCCGGCGTTCGCCGGCCCGCCCGACCCACGAGGACGGGAGCCCATATGCGCCGGATCGCCGTCCTCGACGCGCCATCCAACCTCGGGCTGCGCCCGCCCACCCCCACCGCCGTCCCCGGCTGCGGCAAGGCCCCCGGCGCGCTGCGCGACCAGGGCCTGCTGGCCCGGCTGCGGGCCCGCGACGCCGGCTGCCTCACCCCGCCCCGGTACGACCCGGGTGACTGGCGTCCCGGCGACGGCGTCTGCCACGCCCCGGAGATCGCCGCGTACTCGGCCGCGCTGGCCGACCGGATCGGCTCGATCATCGACCGGGGGGAGTTCCCGCTCGTGCTCGGTGGGGACTGCTCGATCCTGCTCGGCTCGGCGCTGGCCATGCACCGGCTCGGCGAGGCGGTCGGCGGCCGGATCGGGCTCGTCTTCGTCGACGGCCACTCCGACTTCCGGCACCCCGGCAACGCCTCCTACGTCGGGGCCGCGGCGGGGGAGGACCTGGCCCTGGTCACCGGGCGCGGGCAGGCCGACCTGGCGGCGATCGAGGGGCGCCGGCCGTACTTCCGGGACATCGACGTGGTGGTGCTCGGCATCCGGGCGCAGGACGAGTACCGCCTCGACCTCCAGGCCGCCGGGATCACCACCCGGCCGGTGCCGACCCTGCGCGCCGAGGGCGCGGCCCGCACCGCCCAGTGGGCGCACGAGGAGCTGGCCGACTGCGCCGGGTACTGGGTGCACGTCGACGTGGACGTGCTCGACCCGGCGGTGATGTCGGCGGTGGACGCCCCGGACCCGGGCGGGATCGCCTTCGCCGAGCTGGAGATCCTGCTCGCCGGGTTGGTGGACACCCCGCACTGCCTCGGCGTCGAGCTGACCGTCTTCGACCCCGACTACGACCAGGACGGGGCGTACGCCGCCGAGATCGTCAACACGGTGGTGGCCGGGCTGGCCCCGGTCACCGCCCCGAACGCGGTGTCGCCCCGGCTGCTCCCGGCGCCGTCGCAGCGAGTCCGACCTGTTGGGCCTGCCCCGGTGATCGGAATCTCGACCCCCGACGACGCGCAGGAATCCTCCGATGACGCGGCACCGGCACCGTCATCGGATCCAGCCATCGAAGTGGAGCTGGTCGGGCCACCCGCGTCGGTGGGGCCGGGCCTGCTGCGCCGCAGGCCTCAGCCCGAGGCGGATGACTCGGGTGAGTCCGGAGTGCCACCACCAGTGACCGAGGGGTCGCCACCCTCAGTCACCAGCATCGCTTGATGTCCTTGTTCAGGACTCCGAGCCGGTGAGTGTCGGGCTAGCTGTGCCCCGTCCGGTCTGAGGAGTGGGCTTGGTTGGCCCGTCCAGGAGATTCGCAGCGCGTCCCGCGCTCGGGTACAGGCAACGAAGAGAAGTGAGCGTTCCCGCATCTGGTCCTGCTGGTGACGAGCGGCATCGGCCCGGGCGGACGTGACGGCAGCGGCCAGGGGGAGCATGTCGGCGCTCGCCCCCTGGACGGCCACGCACCGGAATTCCAGCCCCTTGGCACGGTGCATCGTCATCATCTGGGCCGCCTCAGTCCGGGCGCGGCCGGTGCCCTTCAGCCTGACCGTGGCCAGGCCGGCCGTAGTCAGCGCCGTGACGGCCTCCTCGGTCTGCCGCTTTGTTCGGGAAAGCACGCCGATCTCCTCCGGTCGCACCCCCGAGTCGATCCACAGTCGTACTGCGGTGACCAGTTCGCCCAGTTCCGCCTCCCGATCGTCGAAGCCATCCAGGTCTGGGCGAGGGCCGCGCAGCGGCGAGTGGTAGCCGGCGATGGTTTCGAGCCCGCCGTCGAAGTCGTCGTATGACTCGTTGGCGAGAATCTGGGTGGAGAACCGGAGGATCTCCGCCGTCGTCCGATAGCTGACGGTCAGCCGGTGTGCCCGGCCTCGTACCTCGATCCCGAGTCCGCTGAGGGTCACGCGGTTGTCGTAGATCCGTTGGTGGGCGTCTCCGACGATGAACAGATCGTTCGGTCCCGGCTGCACGGCGGACCGCAGCAGTCGATCAGGAGGTTGGGGGTGCACGGCAGCCTGTCGTGGCGTGATCGTTTGCTGATTTGTGAGACGACACGCCGGGCGAGTTCTCCAAAATCAGCAGACGATCGTGAAGTCCCACCCAGGGGGCGGGGCGGGGGCGGGGCGGGGGCGGGGCGGGAACGCCGACGCTCACGTCCTCGCCCGACCGGCGGGCAACACCGCAGCGGCCCCCTTTGCTCTGCTGCCCCCTGTGCAACGCTCACGGAGCGTGACGGTTCTGCCGGCCTCTCGTGTTCCTGCCGTGGGCGCCGCTCCACGACAGGTATGCCTCCCGGCGCCTATGGAGCTCAGTCGGATACGACATCAGCCACGCCCGCCGCGCTCGGCGACCGCAAGCGACGACCCGACGGGGCGGTGGGTAACGCGACGGCGGTGGCCCGACCGGCGGTGATGACGTGGACGACTCAGCTCCAAAGGCGCCGCCCCACGGCATCGACCGCCGCGCCCACAGCTCCGCCCCGGGCCACGGTCCCCGGGCCGACCAGGGACCGCACCCGCGACAACGCAATGACCCTGCCGCTCCAGCTCCATTAGGCGCACAGCACCCCTGGCGCCGGGCGGCGCGGATCAATGCAGGCAGCGCCACCGGCCTCGGCCGGTCAGCGGGAAGTGCCGACCCGAGGCTTGGCGGGATCCCCGGCTCCAAGGCGCGTCCTGGGCCCGGGGTCCGAGGTGAAGCGCGCCGTCAGGAGGCGGCGAGGGCGCGCAGGAAGCGCTCGCTGACCGGCACCGCGCTGGCCGTGCTGGACCCGCCCCGCTCCACGAAGACCGCGAACGCCACGTCGCCCTGCCAGCCGACGAACCAGGCGTGGGTGTGCGCGGGGTTGTCGTCGTACTCGGCGGTGCCGGTCTTGCCGTGCACCGGGCCGCCGGGGACGTCCTTCAGCGCGCTGGCGGTGCCGGCGGTGACCACCTCGCGCATCATCGTCCGCAGTGGCTGCACCGACTCCGGCTTCAGCTCCGGCCCGGCGGGCGCGGCCTTGGCCGGGGCCGGGTCGAGGATCAGTTTCGGCTGCTCCCAGCGGCCCCGGGCGACGGCGGCGGTGGCGGCGGCCATGGCCAGCGGGCTGACCACGGTGGTGCCCTGCCCGAACGAGGCGGCGGCCTGTTCGGCCGGGGAGCCGTTCGCGGAGACCTTGCCGGTGAACGCGTCGACGCCCAGGTCCCACTCGGCCTCCAGGCCGAGCGCCCGCCCGGCCTGGGCGAGGCCGTCCGCGCCCAGCTTCGGGGCGAGCGCGGCGAAGGCGGTGTTGCAGGACTTCGCGAAGTCGGTGCGGAACGGCACCGAGCCGAGGGCGAAGTTGTCGGAGTTCTTGAACGAGCGGCCGTCCACGGTGAACGTCTTCGGGCAGGCGACCGGGCCCTCCAGCGTGACCGCGCCCCGGTCCAGCAGGCCGAGGGTGCTGACCATCTTGAACGTCGAGCCGGGCGGCACCTGGGCGGTGAAGGCCAGGTTCTCCCCGGCGGCCCCCGGTCCGTTCGCGGCGGCCAGCACCGCGCCGTCGCTGATCCGCACCGCGACCAGGGCGGCTCGGCGCTTCTCGCCGCGCAGCGCGGCGTCGGCGGCGTTCTGGGTGGCCACGTCGAGGGTGGTTTTCACCGCCTGCCCGGCCTTCGGCTCCTGGCGGAACAGCGCCGTGCCGGTCGGCACGACGGTGCCGTCCGGCCCCGGCCGCTCGCTGATCACGGTGAGCCCGGGCACGCCGCGCAGCCGCTCGTCGTACCGGCCCTGGAGTCCGCCGTGGCCGACCAGGTCGCCCTGCCGGTACCGGTCGGGGTGGGCGGCCAGGTCGTCGGCCTGGGCCTGGTCTACCGAGCCGAGCAGCGCCCGGGCGAACTCGCGGGTGGGGGCGAGGTCGAGCTTCTCGGACCGGAACTTGGTGCCGGGCAGGTCGTAGACCCGCGAGCGGATCTGCCGGTACGCCTCGTCGCGAAGCGTCACCACCTCGACGAACGCGCCCGGGTCGGCCTCGGCGAGGCGCTTGGGCAGGTCGGCGAGGTCGACCGGCGGGGTGAGCGCCGGCCGGATCGCCCGGAACGCGGCGTCGAGCTGCCGGGACACCGCCTTCACGTCGGTGACCTCGCTCGGTTGCAGCCCGACCCGGACCACCGGGCGGGGCGTCACGACCGGTGTGCCCGCGCTGTCGAGCACCCCGGACCGGGGCGCGACGTCCCGGCGCACCGCGAGCCGGTCACCCGAGGTGAGCTGCTCGTGGACCACCTGCGGCTCCCAGATCACCTGCCACTGGTCGTCGCCGCCCCGGGTGAGCCGTACCTGCCGGTCGTATCCCCAGCGGGTTCCGGCCGGGGGCAGGGTCCAGTCCACCCGGATGCCGGCGGTCGCGATGTTCGCGTCGATCTTCGGGTCCCCGGTGCGGCGCAGCGCCGGTGGGGTGGCCGCCAGCTCTCCGGAGAGCTCCCGGATCTCCCGCGTCACGTCGGCGGCGGGCATCTTCCTTCCGGTGGGGTCGACGAAGCCGACCGCCTGGAGGTCGCCCTTGCCCCAACCGGACAGGAAGGCGTCCACGGCGCGTTCCGGGCCGTCCTCGGCGGAGCAGGCGGTCAGTGCGGCGGCGGCCAGCGCGGTGGCCGCGAGCGCCGCGACCAGCCGGCGGGAGTGTGGGCGGCGGGACCCACCGAGGGGGTACGACAGACGCATGGAGCCGTCCTTCCGGATCTCGTCGGGCTCCCGCCACGGTAGTACGGCCCCGCCCGGCACTCTGCCCCGCCTGGCCCGCCACGTGCGGAAAGAGGCCCCGCGAAGGTGTGATGAACATCCTGACCGGGGTACTCCCCAGCCGGCCGACCACGTATCTGCAACGGGTGAAAGGACAGAGTCCCGAACCGGACGTCCGGCCGGTGGTCCGCCGACGAAGGCACGGACGGGCAGGGCCTAGGCTGGGCGGCAGAGTGACCCACAACGCGGTGGGTCGAGGGGAGTGGCACCGATGGACCGGCGTCCGGCGATCAAACCGGGACCCGACCTCCGGCAGGATGACACCAGCCGGAACGACGACAGCTTCGATTCGGCGACCGACGGGGACGGCTCCGGCCGGCTCGACACAGGAGTTACCGGGATGACCGGTTCGAGTATCGACACCATTTATGATCTCGGGCTGCCCGTGGAGGCGCTGACCGACGACGTGGAGGACGCCGAGCTCGACGAGCCGGTGCCGAACGCGGAACGACTGGTCGCCCAGGCGGTCGCACTCGCCAGCGACGACCACGACGCGGCGACACTGGTCGGGCGCTTCTGGCGGTTCGCCCCGGACGAGGAGCTGATCGGGTTCACGGCCGAGGAGATGCTCGACGCGGCCCGGGCGCACTGGGACCTCGCCCAGCAGCGGGTGCCGGGCGAGCTGAAGCTGCGCATCCACGAACCGGATGCCGACCAGCACCACACGGTGATCGAGATCGTCACCGACGACATGCCGTTCCTGGTCGACTCGGTGACAGCCCTGCTCAACGCACACCATCTCGACGTGCACCTGCTGGTGCACCCGCTGGTGGTGGTGCGCCGGGAGCCGCTGGGCCGGCTGACCGAGGTCTCCGCGGATGTGGAGCCCGACGACGCGATCGCCGGGGACCTGGTCGAGAGCTGGATGCGGATCGAGATCGACCCGGTCCGCGACGCGGGCGAGCGGGAGAAGCTGCGCCGCGAGCTGCAACGGGTGCTGACCGACGTGCGGGAGGCGGTCGAGGACTGGCCGAAGATGCGCCAGCGCGCCCTGACCCTGGCCGACGACCTGGCCGCCGCCCGGACCGCCGACAACCGCCCGCCGGTGCCGGAGAAGGACATCACCGACTCGGTGGAGCTGCTGCGCTGGCTGGCCCACGACCACTTCACCTTCCTCGGCTACCGCGAGTACCGGCTGGTGGACGCCCCCGGCGGCGAGGGCTCGGCGCTGGAGGCGGTGCTCGGCACCGGCCTGGGCATCCTGCGCTCGGACTCCCCGGAGGCGCGGGCGCTGTCCTCGATGACGTCCGAGGCGCACGAGAAGGCGCTGGAGAAGCGCCTGCTGATCATCACCAAGGCGAACTCCCGGGCCACCGTGCACCGCTCGGCTTACCTGGACTACATCGGCTTCAAGATCTTCGACGAGGCCGGTCAGGTGATCGGCGAGCGGCGCTTCCTGGGGCTGTTCTCCACGGCGGCGTACCGGACCAGCGTCCGGGAGCTGCCGGTGGTCCGCCGTAAGGTGGCCGAGGTGCTGGACCGCTCCGGCCTGAGCCGGCGCAGCCACTCGGGCAAGGACCTGCTCCAGATCCTGGAGACGTACCCGCGCGACGAGTTGTTCCAGATCAAGACCGAGGACCTGTACCACGCGGTGATCGGCGTGCTGCGCATGGCCGGCCGCCGGCAGCTTCGGGTCTTCCTGCGGCGGGACGCCTACGGGCGGTTCATCTCCTGCCTGATCTACCTGCCCCGGGACCGGTTCACCACGCAGAACCGGCTGCGCATGCAGGACATCCTGCTGCGCGAGCTGAACGGCGTCGGGGTGGACTACACCACCCGGGTCACCGAGTCGATGCTGGCCCGGGTGCACTTCATCGTCCGCACCGATCCGACCCGGCCGCCGGGGGACATCGACGCGGACCTGCTCGCCGAGGAGTTGGCCGACGCCACCCGGCTGTGGGACGACGACTACCGGCTGGTGCTGGAGCGCAAGCTCGGCGACGAGCAGGCCAAGCACCTGTTCAGCCGGTACGCCGACGCCTTCCCGGAGGGCTACAAGGACGGGCACACGCCGTACGAGGCGATGAAGGACCTGGCGAAGCTGGAGCTGCTGGAGGAGCCCGGCCAGCTTGAGATGCACCTGTTCCGCAAGCAGCTCGCCCCGCGCGGCAACGGCGCAGGCCGGGGCACGGACCTCGACGAGGCGATGGACGTCCGGTTCAAGGTCTACCGGTACGGCGAGCCGATGATGCTCTCCGCGGTGCTGCCGGTGCTGCACTCCCTCGGCGTCGGGGTGGTCGACGAGCACCCGTACGAGGTGGACCGGATCGACGGCCGGGTCTACCTGTACGACTTCGGCCTGCGGCTGCCCGAGGGCCACCAGGAGCTGGCCGAGGTGCGCCCGCACGTGGAGAACGCCTTCGCGGCGGCGTGGCGGGGCGAGGCCGAGGTCGACGGCTTCAACGAGCTGGTGCTGCGCGGCGGGCTCACCTGGCGGCAGGTGGTGGTGCTGCGGGCGTACGCGAAGTACCTGCGGCAGACCGGGACGGTCTTCTCCCAGGAGTACATGGAGCAGACCTTCATCGCGTACCCGCGGATCACCGCGCTGCTGGTGGAGCTCTTCGAGGTCCGCTTCGCGCCCGGGGAGTCGACCGCCGAGCAGCGCCGCGAGCGCAGCGGCGAGCTGGTGACGGCGATCGGCGCCGCGCTGGACGACGTGGTCAGCCTCGACCAGGACCGGATCCTGCGGTCGTACCTGACGCTGATCCAGGCCACCCTGCGCACCAGCTTCTACCAGAAGCCGGTCGGCGGGCGGCCGAAGGCGTACGTGGCGTTCAAGCTGGACCCGCAGGCCATCCCGGACCTGCCGGCCCCGCGGCCGAAGTTCGAGATCTTCGTCTACTCGCCCCGGTTCGAGGGCGTGCACCTGCGGTACGGGCCGGTGGCCCGGGGCGGGCTGCGCTGGTCCGACCGGCGGGAGGACTTCCGGACCGAGGTGCTGGGCCTGGTCAAGGCGCAGATGGTGAAGAACGCCGTGATCGTGCCGGTGGGCGCCAAGGGCGGCTTCGTGCTCAAGCAGAAGCCGGGGGACCGGGACGAGGCGGTCGCCTGCTACAAGGAGTTCGTCGGCGCGATGCTCGACATCACCGACAACATCGCCGCCGGTGAGATCGTGCCGCCCGATGACGTGGTCCGCCACGACGGCGACGACCCGTACCTGGTGGTGGCGGCGGACAAGGGCACCGCCACGTTCTCCGACATCGCCAACGAGATCTCGGCGGCGCACAACTTCTGGCTCGGCGACGCGTTCGCCTCGGGCGGCTCGGCCGGGTACGACCACAAGAAGATGGGCATCACCGCCCGGGGCGCCTGGGAGTCGGTGAAGCGGCACTTCCGGGAGCTGGGGCACGACACCCAGACCCAGGACTTCACGGTGGTCGGCGTCGGCGACATGTCCGGCGACGTGTTCGGCAACGGGATGCTGCTGTCCGAGCACATCCGGCTGGTGGCCGCGTTCGACCACCGGCACCTCTTCCTCGACCCGGATCCGGACGCCGCCGCCGCGTACACCGAGCGCAAGCGGCTGTTCGACCAGCCCCGGTCGTCCTGGGAGGACTACGACCGGTCGCTGATCTCCGAGGGGGGCGGGGTGTACCCGCGTGCGGCGAAGTCGGTGCCGATCTCGCCGCAGGTCCGGGTGGCCCTCGGGCTGGACGACGACGTCAGCCAGCTCTCCCCGCAGGAGCTGATGAAGGCGATCCTGACCGCGCCGGTGGACCTGTTCTGGAACGGCGGCATCGGCACGTACATCAAGGCGTCCAGCCAGACCAACGCGGAGGTGGGCGACAAGTCCAACGACGCGATCCGGGTGGACGGCAAGGCGCTGCGCTGCCGGGTGGTCGGCGAGGGCGGCAACCTCGGTTGCACCCAGCTCGGGCGGATCGAGTACGCCCTGGCGGGCGGGCGGATCTACACCGACTTCATCGACAACGCGGCCGGGGTGGACTGCTCCGACCACGAGGTGAACATCAAGATCCTGCTCAACACGGCGGTCGCGGACGAGGCGCTGACCCGGCCCGAGCGCGACGAGCTGCTGGCCGGGATGACCGAAGAGGTCGGCGAGCTGGTGCTGCGGGACAACTACGACCAGGCCCGGGCGATCAACAACTCGCAGGCCCAGGCCGCCTCGCTGCTGCCGGTGCACCGCCGGATGATCGGTGATCTGGAGCGCTCGGGGGCGCTGGACCGGGCGCTGGAGGCGCTGCCGCCGGACGACGAGCTGGCGGTACGCACCGAGTCCGGGCTGACCGCGCCGGAGTTCGCGGTGCTGCTGGCGTACGTGAAGATCGTCCTGGAACGGGAGATCCTCGCCGAGGGCCTTGCCGACGAGGAGTGGACGACCGAGGTTCTGGTCAACTACTTCCCGACCCCGATGCGGGAGCGGTTCGCCGGCCGGATGGGTCAGCACCGGCTGCGCCGGGACATCGTGACGACCGTGCTGGTGAACGAGGCGATCAACCGGGGCGGCATCTCGTTCGTGTTCCGGGTGGTCGAGGAGACTGCGGCGTCCGCGGCGGACGTGATCCGGGCGTACGTGGTGGTCCGCGAGGTGTTCGGGCTGCGCGAGCTGTGGGACGCGGTCGAGGCGCTCGACAGCAAGGTCGACCCTGAGTTGCAGACCGCCGTCTACCTGGACACCCGGCGGCTGCTCGACCGGGCGGTGCGCTGGCTGGTCACGAACCGGCGCTCGCCGATCGACGTGCCGGCCGAGACCGCCCGGCTGCGCGACGGGGTGGTCCAGCTGCTGCCCGGCCTGGAGAACCTCTTCTACGGCAGTGAGCGGGAGGCCATCGCCGCGCACATCGACGAGATGACCTCCCGAGGGCTGCCGCGCGGCCTGGCCGAGCAGGCGACCCGGCTGATGTACAGCTTCGGGCTGCTCGACGTGGTGGAGACCTCGACGAGCACCGGTCGGGACGTCGGCGAGGTGGCCTCGGTCTACTTCGTCCTGTCCGACCGGTTCCGGGTCGACTCCCTGCTGTCGAAGATCTCCCTGCTGCCGCGGGAGGACCGCTGGCAGACGCTGGCCCGGATGGCGCTGCGCTACGACCTGTACGCCGCGCTGGCCGCGCTCACCGCGGAGGTTCTCGGCTCCACCCCGGGCAACCTGCCGCCGCTGGAGCGGGTGTTGCAGTGGGAGCAGTCGAACGCCACCTCGATCCACCGCGCCCAGCGGGCGATGGGGGAGTTCGACGAGTCCCGGGCGGATCTCGCCGCCCTGTCGGTGCTACTACGTCAGATCCGTACCCTGGTGCGGACCTCGGCGGCCTGAGTCGCCGGGAGCGTGCCGCGGCCGGTCGGGAACACCGACCGGCCGCGGCACGTCCTGGGGGCCGCCCGCCCCGCCTCTCAGCCGGTCATCGTCGCGAAGACGATGACGTTGTCCAGGTAGCTGCCCGCGTTCTTGTCGAACTGCCCGCCGCAGGTGACGACCCGTAGACCGGCCCGGTCGTTCGGGCCGTACACCAGCTCGGTGGGAAAGGCCTTCTTCGGGTACGACTTCACCTCGTCGACGGTGAAGGTGGCCTGGCTGCCGTCGTCCCGCGAGACCGTGATGGCGTCGCCCGGCAGGAGCGCGCCGAGCTCGAAGAAGACGGCGGGACCACCGACCTTCGCCGAGTCGACGTGCCCGACGATCACCGCGTTGCCGGTCTCGCCGGGGCTCGGCCCGGGGGAGTACCAGCCCGCGCTCAGGGCCTGCTCCAGCGATGGGACCTGGACGGTGCCGTCGGGGTTGGTGCCCAGCGTCATGATCGGGGCGTCGACCCCGATCCGGGGGATGGCGATGGTGGTCGGCGTGGCCCGGCCAAGCCCGGCCGCCGGCTGTCCCTCGCCGGCCGACCCGGTGTCGGGGTCGGTGGGCTCCTGGTCGACGCCGTACCCGCCGGGGCCGGCGGTGGTGCGGACGTCCGCGCCGGTCTGGGACAGCGGCTGAGGCGGGCGGGCCGTGGGCGTGTCGCGCATCGAGGCGCCCACCAGGCCGGCGCCGACCATCGCGAACATGACGACGACGGCCGCGCCGGCGGCACGCCACGGTCTCCCGTGGCGGCCGCCGGCCGGTGTCGCCGTCACGTCAGACGAGCGACCCATTGGCCCGACGCCGCCGCATCAGCACGATGCCGCCGAGCGCCGCGGCGCCCAGCATGCCCGCCCCGGTGGTGGCCATCCCGCGGTCGGTGCCGGTGGTCGCGCCGCCGTCACCGCCGTCGACGTGGCCGCGCGGGAGCACGACCAGCTCGCCCTCGCCGCAGGAGCCGTGGAGCTCGTAGCGGCCCGGCTCGGCGTCCTCGGAGACCTCGACCTCGCCGAAGTAGACGAAGTCCTTCTTGTGCTCCCAGGACCGCTCGTCCTCGCTGTCGCGGGAGTCCCGGCCCCAGTCGGAGTCCTTGCCGTGGTCCGACTTCTCGTCCTTGCCCCAGCCGGAGTCCTTGCCGTGCTCGGAGTCCTTGCCGTGCTCAGAGTCCTTGCCCCAGCTGGAGTCCTTGCCGTGCTCAGAGTCCTTGCCGTGCTCAGAGTCCTTGCCGTGCTCGGAGTCCTTGCCGTGCTCGGAGTCCTTGCCGTAGCCAGAGTCCTTGCCGTACCCGGAGTCCTTGCCGTAGTCCGACTCCTCGTTCGACCGGCCCTTGCCGGACTCCTTGCCGTGGTCCTTGTCGGCCTTCTGGTCGCGCTCGTAGCCGCCCCAGTCCTCCTCGCCGTACGGGGCGGCAGCGACGCCGCCGCCCTTGCCGCCCGACTCCTCGCCGGGCTTGCCCTCGTCCTTGCCCTGCTCATCGCCGGGCTTGCCGTGTTCCTCGCCCGGCTTGCCGTCGTCCTTGCCGTCGTCCTTGCCGTCGTCCTTGCCGTGTTCCTTGCCGTCGTCCTTGCCCTGCTCATCGCCGGGCTTGCCGTGTTCCTCGCCCGGCTTGCCGTGCTCCTTGCCCTCGTCCTTGCCCTCGTCCTTGCCCTGCTCATCGCCGGGCTTGCCGTGTTCCTCGCCCGGCTTGCCGTCGTCCTTGCCGTCGTCCTTGCCGTGTTCCTCGCCGGGCTTGCCGTGGCCGTCCTCGGCCGCGCGCAGCTTGACCTTGCCGGTGACCTCGGACCAGACGAAGGCGTGCTCCTGCCGCTCCGAGCAGATCTGCAGGAGCTCGACCTTGTCGCCCGCCTTGACGACGTGCGGCTTGGCGTAGACCTTGCCGTCACGGGACTCGCCGTCCTGGTGGCCGTCCGCGAACGCGATCCCCGGCGTGAACACCAGCAGGGACGCACCCCCGAGGGCGGCTCCCGCAACGACCTTCCCGAGCATCTTGTTTGCCATGACCTGCGTCACTCCATCCCTGTTCGTCCTGAGCCCGACGTCAGCCGAGCTACTCAAGACGTTAGACCGATTCGCGACCTATAAGAGGAAAGATTCGTGTTTTACAGTTTCCTGGCATTCGGGCGGAAGGTGTGGCAAGCAGACTTTCTCAGCTTCTGTCGGGCGTTGCCGACCTGGGGAAGGGTTGCGGCCCGGTTGCGCGTGGCGCACCCTTTCGGGGGACGGTGAGTGTCTCGTCCCGGGCTGTCGCCGGCGGTGTCGTCGCGTCGCGGTGCTCCGGACGTCCTGTTCGGCCATGTCAACAGGCATCGAGCCATTGCCATGGAAGCGCTCCCATGCAAGAATTTCCCCACGCGGTACGGGGAGCCACACCGCGCAAGGCAGACGTCGAGGGCACCGGTCTCACCGGACGCCGTCCGCCGACCCGACCGGCCGTTCTCGTGCCGGTCGTGTGCCACCACCAAACCGCCCGTCCGGGTCGGGCATCCCGAAATCCCCCCGTGGCGCCGCCGATCGTCCGTGCAGGACGTCGGGCGCCGTTCCGCCGGGCCGCGAGTCCGGTCTCGCCCAAGGAGATCTGTGGCATGAGTATGAGGAAGAGACTGTCCGGCCACGGCCGGGCGCTCGCACTGTCCGGTGCGGGTGTCCTGGTCGCCGCCGGCCTGGTGGCCATCCCGGTCACCGCGGCCCAGGCCGCGACCCAGTGCAGCGTCGACTACACCACCAACGACTGGGCCGGCGGATTCACCGCCAACGTCACCATCAGGAACCTCGGTGACGCGGTCAGCTCCTGGAACCTCGGCTTCACCTTCCCGAACAGCAGCCAGCGGGTGCAGCAGGGCTGGTCGGCGAAGTGGAGCCAGACCGGGCAGAACGTGACCGCCACGAACGAGTCGTACAACGGCTCGATCGGCAGCGGCGGCAGCGTGAGCATCGGCTTCAACGGCGCGTGGAGCGGCAGCAACCCGAAGCCCACCTCGTTCACCCTGAACGGCGTGACCTGCAACGGCAGCACTCCCACCACCCCGCCGACGACGCCGCCGACCACCCCGCCCCCGACCACGCCCCCACCGACCACTCCGCCGCCGACCAGCCCGCCGGGGGAGAAGGTGGACAACCCCTACCTGAACGCCAAGGGGTACGTGAACCCCGAGTGGAAGGCCAAGGCCGAGTCGGTGGCCGGCGGCAACCGGGTGTCGAACAACCCGACCGCCGTCTGGATCGACCGGATCGCCGCGATCAACGGCACGCCGGACAGCAGCTCCAACGGGGCGATGGGCGTCCGTGCCCACCTGGACGAGGCGCTGAAGCAGGGTGCCAAGTACATCCAGTTCGTGGTCTACAACCTGCCCGGGCGGGACTGCGCCGCGCTCGCCTCCAACGGTGAGCTGGGCCCGAACGACCTGCCCCGGTACAAGGCCGAGTACATCGACCCGATCGCCGCGATCCAGGGCGACGCGAAGTACGCCAGCCTGCGGATCATCAACATCATCGAGATCGACTCGCTGCCGAACCTGGTGACCAACACCTCCGGCCAGCCCGGCGGCACGGCCATGTGCGACACCGTCAAGGCCAACGGCGCCTACGTCAACGGCGTCGGGTACGCCCTGTCGAAGCTGGGCGCGCTCGGCAACGTCTACAACTACATCGACGCCGCGCACCACGGCTGGATCGGCTGGGACAGCAACTTCGGCCCGACCGCCGACCAGCTCAAGGCCGCCGCCGTCGCCTCGGGCAGCACCGTGAACAACGTGCACGGCTTCATCGTCAACACGGCCAACTACTCGGCGCTGCGGGAGCCGTACGTCAAGATCACTGACAACGTGAACGGCACGTCCGTCCGTCAGTCGAAGTGGATCGACTGGAACTTCTACACCGACGAGCTCTCGTTCGCCCAGGCGTTCCGCACCAAGCTGGTCTCGGTCGGCTTCAACAGCAACATCGGCATGCTGATCGACACCTCCCGCAACGGCTGGGGCGGCACCGCTCGGCCCACCGGCCCGGGCGCACTGACCAGCGTGGACACCTACGTCAACGGCGGCCGGGTCGACCGGCGGATCCACGCCGGCAACTGGTGCAACCAGTCCGGCGCGGGCCTCGGCGAGCGTCCGAAGGCCGCTCCGGAGTCCGGCATCGACGCCTACGTCTGGGTGAAGCCCCCGGGTGAGTCGGACGGCTCCAGCAAGGAGATCCCGAACAACGAGGGCAAGGGCTTCGACCGGATGTGCGACCCGACCTACACCGGTAACGCCCGCAACGGCAACAGCATGAGCGGCGCCCTGCCGGACGCCCCGATCTCGGGCGCCTGGTTCTCGGCGCAGTTCGCCCAGCTCATGCAGAACGCCTACCCGGCGCTCTGACGCTCCACCAGGCACGCCTGCCGGCCGCTGGCGAGGAGTGAGGCACTCTCAGCGGCAGGCTTCCCCGGGCCCCTGACCCGACCGGTGACGGTCGGGCCAGGGGCCCCCGCCGTGCGCCGTGCCCGGTGCGGGGTCGGGCGGGGTCAGGGGACCGTCCGCTCCACCGCTGCCCGGCCCTGCTCGGCCAGGTCGCGGCGGGCCCGCTCGATGTTCTTCGGCGTCAGGTCCTGGCCCCGGGCCCGCACCAGGTCCTCCGGCTCCCACGGCTGCTCGGCACCGGTGCGGATGTTTTCCCCGCCGGCCCCCGTGCCCGCGCCGTGCGGGTCGCCGAGCAGGTCCTCGGTCGAGCCGGCACCCTCCGGGACGTCCCCCGGCCCGCCGAAGGACGGGGTGTCCCGGTCGGCCCCGCCACCGGTCGCCAACTGCCGCACCGTGCTCTCGTCGTCCACCGCTGCGGCCACATCGGGGCTCTCCTCCAGCGGTCGCCCGGCGTTCCGGTCGCGCTCCGTCATCCTGCTGCCCTCCTGTCCCCAGGTGCTGCCTGATCCCCCCGGCGTACCCAGCAGCGCCCCGGACATGCCGACGGCGCGGACCGGGGGCCCTGCGGATGGGTCGTCCGGGTCGGGTGGGGCCGGCGGGGTTGCCGGGTTTCGTCGCTGTACGTCTTCGGCGGCGTGCAGGACGTTGCGGGCGGCGGTCGCCAGCGGACAGCCAGGAGTCCGGCAGATCGGGCAGCGGCCGTCGGGGTCGGGCCGGTGGGCGCGGAGGATCGCTCGGGCGGTGAGGGCCAGCCGGTTACGGATCTGCGCCAGGGACAGGAACGGCGCGGTCATCCTCAGGTCACCCCGAGGGCGACGGCGAGCTGAATGATCGTGGCCGGGGCGTGCGGGTCGCGCGCCACCCGGGCGACCACGTCCCGCGCGGCCGGCCGGTGGCGCAGCTCCGCCGGTGCGATGCGGTCGGCGTCGACCAGGACGCGGCCGGCGTTGGCCGGGTCGTCGGCCTGGAGGTAGGCGCGGGCGGCGTCGAGCAGGTGCGCGGCGCGGTGCTCGGCGGGCAGCCACCGCCAGGCGTCCCGGCTGGTCGTCTTCTCGTGCCAGGCGACCGCCTCGCCCGCGTCGCCCAGTTCGAGGGCCGCGACGACCCGGGCCAGGTCGACCGCCGTCGGCCCGAACCCGGTCCGGTGATGGTCGTGGCCCTCGCCCACCCGCAGCGCCATGTCGGCGGCCTCGCCGATCAGTTCGGCGGTGGCGCGGGCGTCGCCGTGGCGGGCAGCAGCCAGGGCGGCCTGGACGAGCAGCGTCCCGCACAACGACAGCTCCGCCGGTCGGGCGTCGTCCGGGTTGGGCGGGGCGATCCGGTACGCGGCGGCCAGCGCCGTCGACATGGCCGCCCGCGCCCGCCCCGAGGCGCGCAGCACCTCGCCGAGCTGCACGGCGGCGGCGGCGACCAGCACCGGATCGCCGGTCGCCACGGCCACGGCCCGGTCGGCGGCCAACCACGCCAGGTCGGCCTCGCCGAGCTTCACCAGCAGCGACGCGGTCACCCGGTACGCCTCGACCAACAACGCGCGGCCCGCCCCCGGGTCGTCGGCGTGGCAGCGCTGCGCATCGGCCAACACGCCCGGCACCAGCGCGCTCAGCTGCGGATACCGGGCGTGCTGGAAGGTGGTCCACGCGTGCGCGACGCCCCCCGCCAGCCGAACCGCCGGCAACCCGGGGCAGCGTGCCGCCGACCGACCCAGGGCGATGTCGTACGTCGACAGGGCCGCCCGGATGCGGTCCACGCCCTCGGCGCGCTGGGTCACGTCGGCGGGCCGGGCATCCCGGCCGAGCAGCACGGCCGAGTCGATCCGCAGGACGGCGGCGATGTCCTGGAGGGCGGACACCTTGTCGAGGGCGCGAACGCCTCGCTCGACCTTGTCGACCCAGCTCTTCGACTTGCCGAGCCGGTCGGCGAACACCTGCTGCGACAGCTTCCGCCGCCCACGCCAGTACGCCACCCGCCGACCGACCGGCAACAGTTCACTGCTGTCCACGCCGCCACCGCCGATCCGGCACCGCCCGGGTCGTCTCCTCGACCGGTATCCGATCCGCCTCGGCCTGCGCGAGGAGGCGTTGCTTCGCCGCTTCTCGCTCCGCCTCCTGGATCTGCTCGCCCTTGCTGTCCTCGACGGGCGCGTCGTCGCTCATCCCCACCTCCGCTGGTAGGGGCGCGACGGCGGTGCTCTTGGAAGGACCCCCGCCGTCGCGCCCTGCTGAAGAGACGCGACTGCGGCAGCCTCGCGCCTTCCGATCCCGCCAGGCCTCAAGCGTCTTGCGCGCCTGCACGAGCCTTGGACATCCGTTGTCGTCGCACTTGGAGCAGACGTTGCGGTCATGAAAGTCGATTACGTAGCCAGCCATGACGACGCCGAAGGGTGTCTCTGACCGGCTCTGGCTACCCATTCCGGCCGCTGCCCTGGTTGTGGCCCTTGGCGGCCTGGCGGGCGCGCTCAGCGGCGGCCGGGTGATCGCCCTGGGGCGGGGAAGGATCTGGCTCGCCGTACGCGCCGGCTCGTCGGGAGAAGGTCGATCGTTCGACGACGTCAATCGGTTCGTCCTGCCGCTGAAACCATTTGATCTTGGTCACCTGCGACCTCCCGAGATCATTTGCCGACTTCACTTCTCCTCACGATCGGGGAGCGATAGCGCGATCTGCAATATCTCGCAGCGAGTTTTGGAGGCAGATATTGACGCCGTGTCATCCGGCCCGGCAGGCTGTTCCGAATGAGACGGATAGGCGTGTCGAACTGAAATGGAGGCTGAACGTGAATGATGTTGGGTCTTCTGTGCCACGTCGACAGCTCGGCAGGCTGTTGCGACAGGCACGCGAAGAAGCAGGCATCAACCTGGAGGCTGCGGCTGAGGCGTTGGAGTGGTCCCGCGCCAAGATGTACCGACTGGAGAACGGTCAGACTGCGTTACGGACCCACGACGTGACCCTGATGTGCCAGCACTACGGCACAGCGGCTGAGTTGACCGAAGTGCTCGTCAGTTTGGCCAGGGAGAGCAAGAGCAAGGGGTGGTGGCACGCCTATGGGGAAGCCATCCCTGGTTGGTTCGAGCTGTACGTAGGGCTCGAAGCCGCTGCCTGCCACGTTCGGCTATACGAGCCGAACCTGATCCCCGGCCTGTTGCAGTCGCCGGAGTACATGGAGGCGGTGTTCGCCACCAAGCAGGGGCGGACGCCTCAGGAAGTGGCCCAGAAGGTAGCTCTCCGGCTGGAGCGTCAGAAGCTTCTCAGTCGCCGGAGCCCCGCCGCGCCCCGCTTCGATGCGATCATCGACGAGGCGGTCATCCGCCGACCCATCGGGGATCTTGAAGCGTGGAGGCGACAGCTCGCCCACCTGGTGAACGCCTCACAAGCAGCCAACGTGAGCTTTCGGGTGCTGCCCCTTGCTGCTGGTCCACACGGGGTGTCCGTTGCCGGGGCGTTCATCGTGCTGGATTTCCCTGCCGTCGGGACTCGCCCAGCAGAGCCCTCCACGATCTACTGCGAGTCCTTTACGGGCAGCCTCTATCTGGACCGCCCGAACGAAGTAGAGGCATACTCGGATGCGTGGCAGACGTTGCGAGGGCTTGCCCTTGACGAACGCGCGTCAGAGGACTTGGTAAGCACGCTGATCAAGGAGAGCTACGATGAATGATCTGGCCGGCGCCTCCTGGCGCAAGAGCAGCCGTAGCGGCAATGAGGGTGAATGCGTGGAGGTGGCCGACAACCTGCCTGGCGTGGTCGGTGTGCGCGACAGCAAGGACGTGGCGGGGCCTGCTCTCGTCTTCGCCCCCGCATCTTGGTCGACCTTCGTCGAGAGCGTGCGGGGAGATGCCCTGAGCTGACCGCCAGCGGCGCGCCCACCCGCGGCGGCAGAACCGGCACTAACGGCTACCTGTGGATCGCGCCCTGCAACTCCAGGTTCAGGCGGTGAGACCACAGGAGCCAGGTACACGACAGACCATCCCAGGCGGCCTCTTGGGTTAGCGGCCTGCGCCTCACCCCCCAGGGCCCGGCAAAGTCGCGGAGTGTCCGGTACCGCGCAGATCGGAGCCGCGTACGTGGATGCCGCCGGTGCGGCGATCACCGCGCAACTCGGCTTAGTCCCGCCGCCGGCACCACCCCACCGAAGCCCGTCCTGCCGCGCTGTTCCCCACCCCCGCCGCCGCCGAACCTGCCCACACCCGTCCATGTAACGGGACTTACGTTCCGCTGCTTGGGATGGCTGAAGACCTTGGAGGGAAGTGGCCCCTCCAGGGGCCACTTCCCTCCAAGGTCTTCCATGCGGTCAGCCGTGGCCCGGGTGGGCGTCGGAAATGGCGCTCATAGGCGTGACGCACGGCATGAGGGGCCGGGGTCTTGGTTCGAGGACTTCGACGATCTGCTGAAACGGCTCTGCCTGCGCTGCTCCCGCCAGCAAGGGCGCGTCTCCGCCAACCACCCCAGGCCGGAGACCCGCCCGACTTTGCCGGTGCCCTGGCCTCACCCCGCCGGCCGTCCGACGGGCCACCACTTCGGGCTGTACACCGAGTTGATTCGGGGCGGTTACGGTGGGCATTCGGGCAGAGGCTCCGAGTGTTGCCATGCGTCAGAGAACTGCCGCCGAAGCGGTAGGGCTGGCCCTACCAAGAAGACTCAGGTTCGACGTATGTCGCCGGTGACCGGTCTTCGTTGGAATTGGGGGTATGAGAAAGACCCTTCGCCACTGCGCCATCGGAACGGTTCTCGTCGCGAGCCTCGCACTGTCGGGGTGTTCATCAAGTGAGCACTCTGAGCAGGAGTCTTTCGCGTTCACCGGCACGACACTCAACGTGGTCCACGACAACGCCAACATGCCCGTGACGGTGTCGGCTAACACCGGCGACGTCGATGAGGGCAGCGAGGTGACCGTCGAAGTCCACACGTCAACGTTGGGGAAGAGCCCACAGACTCCCGCGTGGTCGTTGACCGATGACACCCTGGATATCGGCAGCCCGTGCGGCTCCAGCTGGATCGGGTACTGCGAGGGCGGCTATTCGATCCATGTTCCGAAGGGGACCAAGGTGACGGTCAACGGCCAATCAGTGGCGGTCGGCTGATCGTCAGCCGTCCTGTCCACGCAGGTAGGCCAGGACGGCCGCCACCCGGCGGTTCTGATCGTCGTTGGGTGGTAGGTCGAGCTTCATCATGATGTTGCCGATGTGCTTGACGACGGCCGCCTCGGAGACGAACATGCGCCGTGCGATGGCAGCGTTTGAGTGGCCCTCGGCCGTGACTGCCAGGACCTCCCGCTCACGCGGGGTGAGCCGTTCGAGCGGGTCGCGGCGGCGTCTGATCATCTGGTTGATGACGGCGGGGTCGACCGCTGTGCCGCCGGCGTGGACGCGACGGAGTGTGTCGGCGAAGTCGTTGACGTCACTGACCCGATCTTTCAGCAGGTATCCGATGCCTGCTCCGCCGGCGCTGTCGAGCAGTTCGGCGACGTAGCTCTGCTCGACGTACTGGCTCAGGACCACCACAGGAAGGGCCGGGTTTTCCTCGCGCAGGCGCACCGCAGCGGCGAGGCCTTCGGAGCGGAACGTCGGCGGCATCCGCACGTCGGTGACCACGAGGTCGGGATCGGAGTCGCGTACGACGGCGACCAGCTCGTCGGCTGTGTCCACTGCTGCGAGGACGACGAATCCGTTGCGTTCGAGCAGCACTTGGAGCCCTTCGCGCAGCAGCGTGTTGTCCTCGGCGATGACGACGCGGAGCGGTTCTGGCATCGAGGTTGGCATGGTGCTGACCTCAGTCATCCGGACGGTCTTCCCCGACTGCGGAAAGTGTGATGGTGATACTCGTCGGTCCGCCAAGAGGCGAGTCGATCTCCAGGACTCCTTCGAGCGCGGCGACGCGGTCGGCGATCCCGTCGAGCCCACCGTTCTCGTTGCGACTCGTGCCGGCTCCGCCGCCACCATCGTCGTGGACGTTGATCTCGACCTGTTCGGGCTGGGGTCGGTGAAGTCGTACCTCGGCATGCTGGGCCCCGGAGTGCTTGACGATGTTCGTGAGCAGCTCGGCGACGCAGAAGTAAAGGTTGGTCTCGACCTCGGCGGGCAGACGCCCACCAAGCCGGTCATCGACGGTGATGGGGATGGTCAAGGTGTCGGCGAGTTCACCCACCGCCGCGCCGAGGCCGTGATCGATGAGCACCTGCGGGTGGATGTTGCGCACGAAGCTGCGTAGCGCCTCCAGAGTCTGCCGAGCCTGATCCTGGGCGCGGGCCACGTCCGAACGGCCGGGGGCATCGGCCGGCATTGCGGTGAGGGCGAGTCCGAGAGTCATGCTCACCGACATCAGTTGCGGTTGAACGCCGTCGTGTAGATCGCGTTCGATACGGCGGCGTTCGACGTCGAAGGCTCGCACCAGGCGCGCCCGCGATTGCGCGGTCATGGTCAAGTCGCGCTGAAGGCGGTGCTCGGGGCGGGTCAGCATCTGGAGCACCAGCAACGCGTGTGCCCGAGCGACGACAGGCGAAGCAAAGACGAGGCCCGTCAGCACGCCGAGTGCGATGACGGCTGCCAGCACGGACTGTGGCACGGTGCTCACCGTGAACGGTCCGATCACCGCCTGGTCACCAACCGCGGTCAGGAACGGGCTGATCAGCGCGACCAGCGATCCCACGACGGCCAGAGCGGCAAGCACGGCAACGGCGCCGCCGAGGGTCAGCATGACGACTGTGTAGGCCAACGGCCTGACGAGAGTCCGAGGCTCGTGCAGCCGGGTCTCGGGAGGCCCTCCTGCGGCCCGGTCGAGCAGAGCTGCCGACCCACTCCAGTCGGCTCGCGCGAGGACGACCGAGATGAGCGGAAGACCCACTCCGAGCAGCGCCAAGCCCGCGACCAGGAGGCCGCCCGCAGCCTCGGCGCCGCGCTCAGGACCGGTGAGCGCGAGGCCGATCGGCGTGCCCAGCAGCACCACACCGACCATCGCCGTGAGTGCCCGGACGTCGACGGCGGCGGAGTACAGCACGCCTCGCCACCGCCCGATGGTCGGCGGCACCTGACGTTCTGACTCCCCACGGCTCACCTGCCCATCGTAAGGACGAGCCGGTCGCGAGAACGTAGAGCCAGCCATACCCTGAATCGACGGTTCGGCCCCACTGCACCGCACCGGCGCATCGCGATGTGCTGGGAGGCATGAACGAGACCGCCCCACCCAGCACCGTGTTGCATCTGAATGATGTGACACGCACCTACCAGTCAGGCAAGTCCACCCTCACGGCGCTCGACCGCATTACGTTCGGTTGCCGTCGTGGCTCCTGGACGGCCGTCATGGGGCCGTCGGGATCGGGAAAGTCCACCCTGCTGAACTGCGCCGCCGGGCTGGACACGCCGGACTCGGGACAGATCTTCCTCGGCGGTCGCGACATCGCGAGCCTCAGCGACGACGTGTTGACCCGGATGCGGCGCACCGAGATCGGTTTCGTCTTCCAGCAGTTCAACCTCGTCGCCGCCTTGACCGCGGCGCAGAACGTCACTCTCCCGCTGCGCCTGGCTGGAGACAAGGATGCCGACGCCGCCGCGACCGAAGCCTTGAACGCCCTG
This sequence comes from Micromonospora sp. NBC_01412, assembly GCF_045040215.1. NCBI lineage: Bacteria > Bacillati > Actinomycetota > Actinomycetes > Micromonosporales > Micromonosporaceae > Micromonospora > Micromonospora sp. NBC_01412. The sequence continues at coordinate 1,805,009 of NZ_CP109528.1, read as the reverse complement.
GGCCTGGGTGAGCACACCCACCACAAGCCGCGCGAACTTTCCGGCGGACAGCAGCAGCGCGTGGCCATCGCACGAGCCCTGGCGACCCGACCGAGCATCCTGTTCGCCGACGAGCCGACCGGAGCCCTGGACAGCAAGTCCGCCGGCACAGTGCTCGGCCTGCTTCGCGCCCTCGTCGACCAGCACGCACAGACGATCCTGATGGTCACCCACGACCCTCAGGCTGCAGCACATGCGGACCACGTGGCCTTCCTGCGCGATGGCCGTCTCATCACGACCCTCAACGGCGCAAGTGCGAATCAGATCGCATCCACCCTGGCCGATCTGGAGACCCTGCGATGATCCGCCTCGCCATCCGCACCTTCGCCGACCGATGGCAGCTCTTCACCGGAACCGTCCTCGCCGTGACCGCCGGTGTCGCCATCGTCCACGCCGGCATGACGATCATCCTCGGCGTCGAGAACGCCGAAGCACCCGGCGGATCGACGCCGGAACAGGCTGAAGCGTTCCAGCAGGCTGCCAGCGGCGCCAGCACCCTGACCGGCATGACGGTGATGCTCGGAGCGTTCCTGACGATCTTCGTCGTCGGCTCGACCTTCAGCTTCGCCGTAGATGAACGCCGAAGCGACCTCGCGATCCTCAGGCTCGGCGGTGTCACCTCTCGCCAGGTGCGCAGACTCCTGCTCGCCGAGGCGCTCCTCGCCGCACTCCTGGGCACTGTGGCCGGCGCCCTGCTCGGACTCGGACTCACCGTTGTTCAACGCACGATTCTCACCTGGCTCGGGACCTTCCCAGCTGAACTGGCAACCCCCATCCAGCCGACGGTCCTCGTGCTGGATCTCGTGACCGCTGTCACCGTCTGCCTTGCCGGAGCCCGGGGTGCCGCCAGGCGCGCCACCAAGGTCAGTCCCCTGGACGCCCTGCGCCGAAGCAACGACGAGCAACGCGTGATGACCACCCGCCGATGGATCGTCGCCGTCGCCGCCATCGCACTCACCGCCGTCCAGACCTACTTCTCGGCAACCACCGGAGGCATGCTCATCCCGCTGCTGCTCGGCCTGGGCATCGTCATCACCGCCACCGTGGCCATGAGCCGGCTCTCGCCATTGCTCGTGCCGGCCGCAGCGCTGATACTCACGCCCTGGGCACGCCGCTCACCGGTCACCGGCCTTGCCGTGGCCAACCTGCGCGACGCCGTGCGCCGCACCGCCTCGTGCGCCGCCCCGATGATCGTGCTCGTCAGCCTCGTCATGGGACTCCAGGGCATTCTCGACACCCAGACGAAGGCGGCGGCGACCGAGGCCACTCAGCTCCTGGATGCTGACCTGACCGCCACCGGAGACGACATCGACCTGGCCGCACTGGACACCATCGATGGCATCTCCCTGGCCGCACCCGAGACCGTCGTTCCGCTGGCCGTTCAACTCACCCGCGACGGCGCCACCACCACCGGGCCGGGCACCGTCGTCGCAGTCGACCCCGATGCCTTCCGAGCCACCCACCTGCAACGACCCGACAGCGGCGACATCGCCGACTTCGGCTCCGACAGCATCGTCTTCGGCCCCGGCCTGGACTCCACGATGGTCCGGAGCCACTACGACGAGATCAAGCTAGCCATCGACGGCGACACCGTCACGCTCCATGAGGCAGCCCGCATGTCAGAGACCCTCGCCGGCATCGACGGCTTCTACATCGACCGCTTGATCCTGCCCACCGACATGCTCGACCGTCCCACCACCGTCCTCATCCAACTCGATCCCGGAGCCGACATCCACGCGGTCGAACAAGAACTCACCGCCGCAGGCGCGACCACCGTCCAGACGCCCGCAGAGGCTTCCCAAGAAGAAGACAGCGTCAAGGACGCAGAGAACCGCGGAGTCATGGCCGCTATCGTCGGACTCGGCAGCCTGTATGCCCTCATCAGCGTGCTGAGCACCCTCGCGATCGCCATCGGCCAACGCCGCAGCGAGCTAGCCACCCTCAGACTCAGCGGCTTCACCCGGCGTCGGATCCAACTTGCCGTGATCGTCGAGGCACTCGCTGCTACCACGATCGGCCTCATCCTCGGCGCCATCGCCGCAGTCCTCGCCCTCGTGGGGCTCTGGGTAGCGACCTACCGGGTCTATGGCACCCCGGTCATCGCGATCCCCTGGACCCTCCTGGGCACCATCACCCTGATCACGGCCACACTCACCACCATCACAGCCATCGTGGCCACGCGATCTGCCATCAAGGCCCCAGCCATCCGGGCGCTCGGAGCGCAGGAATGAACGGCGACCTGTCTGCCCGGCTCGCCGAGCACCCGGACAGGCCGCACGCCCCGGCCGTCGTTGGCCGGGGCGTGCGGAGAAGCAGCGTCGAAAAGGGCGGTCAGCGGCCGAGCACCCGGTCCAGGAAGTCGCGGTACCGGCGTACCGCGATCCGGAGCTGCTCGGTGTCGTCGCCGGTCTGCTGCCAGTCGCCCAGCTTGTTCTTCTGCTCGGCGAGTGCGGCGGCGAGCGCCTGGATGGCCTCCTCCACCAGCGACTGGGCCTGCCCGGCGGCGGCCTTCGGGTCGTCGACGAAGCGGAGCTGGACGTCGCGCCAGCGGTCCCGGAAGGCCTGGGCGGCGTCCGGCTCGAAGAGGTCGGTGGCGTCGTCGTGCACCGCACCGCTTGTCGGCCGGGCGGTGGCCGCGCCGAGGGCGCCCGCGTCGGCAGTGTCCGGGTCGGTCATGCCCGGTTCGGGCCGGCCGTATCCGGCGGCGCCGGCGACCACCGCGTCCTCGTGGCTGCGGTCCGCCCCGAGGTGCTCGTCGGCCCGGTCGGACTCAGCGTCGTCCGTGTGCCGGTCGGCCGGGTGCCGCGCGTCATCGGGCCCGTCGGCCGCTTCGGCCGCCGCCCAGCGGTCCCGGTCGTGCAGCCGGTCCCCGGCGGTCGGGTCGGCGCGCTCGGCGTCGAACGCGTCGGTGCGTCCCGGTGCGCCGTCGCCGGGCTGGGCGGTGTCCTCGTCGCGCGGGTCCCGCTCGTCGGCCGGCCGGCCGCTGGCCATGGCCGAAGCGGCCACCGCGTCGCCTACCGTGGTCGCCCCGAAAGCGGTGGGCAGGGGCGCCGGCTCGTGGAACTCGGGCGCGTCGTCGGAATTGGCGTTCCGCACGTCGTACGGGCGGGTGTCGTCGGGGTCGTCGCCGTCGCGGCGGCGGTCGGCCCGCTGCTCCGTGCCGTGGTCGCCGGTCCGCTCCCCGACAGCGGCCGGGTCGTCGAAGGTGCCCCGGTCGTCCAGTACGTCCTCGGGCAGGTCGACCCGGCCGTCGGCGTCGCGGTCCCGGTGGTGGCCGGCGTCGGCGGGCTGGTCGCCCGGGGGCGGAACCGGCACCGGCGCGGACCGGACGGCCTCCGGGTGGTCACTGTTGGCCTGCTGCTCCTGGCGCATCGTGGCTCTCCTCAACGGCTCGTGGCGTCGTGCGGACGGTCGGCGGACGTGCTGTCGGCCCGCTGCTCGGGCGTGGCGTCCGGCTGGTGGCCGGGCACGTGTACCGGCTGGCCCCGCTCCTGCGCCCGGCTGCCCACCGGCTCCTCGCCGAGCAGGTCGGCGAAGAGCTCCCGGTAGTGGACGACGGCCTGCCGCAGCTCCTCGGTGCCAGCCTCGCCGCGCTCGTTGCGCAGCCGGATCTCGTGCGCGTCCCGGTAGTGCGACAGCGTCCGGGCGTGCTCGACCGACAGTTGGGCGGCCTGGTCGTCGAACTCGCCGGTCGGGTACCCGCGCTCGGCGACGAGCCGGCCGACCAACTCGTCCGCGTCGCTCACCGTCTCGGCGGGGGAGTCGACGAAGCGGACCTGGAGCTCCTCCCACGCGGCGGCGTAGCGGGCCCGGGACTCCGGGGTGAGCGGGGTGAGGGTCAGCTCGGCGTGCCGGCGCTCCCGGTCCCGCAGCTCCCGCTCGGCGGCCGAGCGGCTGTCCCGCTCCGCGACCGTACGGTCGTACTCGGGGCCGAACCGGGACCGCAGCGCGCGGCGGCGGGCGGCCTGCCGGAGCACCACGGCCAGTGCCGCGACGACCACCAGCACGACGAGAACTATGACGATTACCTGCGTGGGCGACATGGCTCCTCCTTCGTCCCCTCGGTATTCCCTCTGGCCACTGATCGCCAATCCCGATCCGGGGGAATTTCCTGGGTGATCCCGGGTACCGGGCGCGGCAACGGGCGGTTCCGGGCGCGCTGTGCCCCGGCGTCCGGTTCCCGGGCGGCGCGATGACCCGGCCCACACGACCGACCCCGGCGAAAACTTGACTGGTTCCAGAAAGCGGGCCAGGGTGGGGTGATGCCGATCAGGTCCGACGCAACCGGAGGAGAGCGATGAGCGACCCACAGGCCAGCAAGCCGACCCTCACGACCCGTCAGGGCCACCCCGTGCACAACAACCAGCAGCAGCGGACGGTCGGCTCGCGCGGCCCGGCGACGCTGGAGAACTACCACTTCCTGGAGAAGATCAGCCACTTCGACCGGGAGCGCATCCCGGAGCGGGTGGTGCACGCCCGCGGCTTCGTCGCGCACGGCGAGTTCGAGGCGTACGGGACGATCGGCGACGAGCCGGCGTCCACCTACACCCGGGCCAAGCTGTTCCAGACCAAGGGCAAGAAGACCCCGGTCTCCATCCGCTTCTCCACCGTCATCGGCGGCCGGGACTCCTCCGAGGCGGCGCGCGACCCGCGCGGCTTCGCGGTGAAGTTCCGCACCGAGGACGGCAACTGGGACCTGGTCGGCAACAACCTGCCGATCTTCTTCATCCGGGACGCGATCAAGTTCCCGGACGTGATCCACGCGCTGAAGCCGGACCCGGTGACCTTCCGCCAGGAGCCGAACCGGATCTTCGACTTCATGTCGAACACGCCCGAGTCGATGCACATGCTGACCTGGCTGTTCAGCCCTCGGGGCATCCCGGCCAACTACCGCACCCAGGACGGCTTCGGGGTGAACACCTACCGGATGGTCAACGCCGCCGGTGAGGGCGTGCTGGTCAAGTACCACTGGAAGTCGCGCCAGGGCGTCGAGTCGCTGACCGAGGAGCAGGCGGCGGCGATCCAGGCCACCGAGCTGGGCCACGCCTCCAAGGACCTCCACGAGGCGATCGAGCGCGGCGAACACCCGCAGTGGGAGCTCAACGTCCAGATCATGAGCGACGACGAGCACCCGGAGCTGGACTTCGACCCGCTCGACGACACCAAGACCTGGCCGGAGGACGTCTTCCCGCTGCGCCCGGCCGGGGTGATGACGCTCAACCGCAACGTCACCAACTTCCACAACGAGAACGAGCAGATCGCCTTCGGCACCGGTGTGCTGGTCGACGGCCTGGACTTCTCCGACGACAAGATGCTGGTCGGCCGGACGTTCTCCTACTCGGACACCCAGCGCTACCGGGTCGGCCCGAACTACCTCCAGCTCCCCGTCAACGCGCCGCGCGAGGACGTCCAGGTCAGCACCAACCAGGACGGTGGCCAAATGTCGTACGGGGTGGACAACCGGGGCGGCAATCCGCACATCAACTTCGAGCCGTCCACTGTCGCCGGCCTCCAGGAGGCCGACGAGTCGTACCGGGAGTACCGCCCGTTCGTCTCCGGTCAGCTCATGCGGGCCCCGATCGAGCGGCAGAACAACTACGCCCAGGCCGGCGAGCGGTTCCGCACCATGCCCGAGTGGGAGCGCGACGACCTGGTGAAGAACATGATCACGCTGCTGGGCCAGTGTGACAAGCACATCCAGGAGAAGATGGTGTGGCACTTCGACCAGTGCGACGAGCAGTACGGCCGCCGGGTCGCCGAGGGCCTCGGCATCTCCGCCGACGCCTGATCCACCAGGCCTGACCGGCACCGACGAGCGCCCCGCCCGACATCGGGCGGGGCGCTCGCGCATCCACCGTCCACCGCGGAGGGTGCCGGGGTGAGCGCGCGGGGCAAGAGGAGCGGTACCGCAACGGCCGGCGATTACGTATCCTGCCCAAGGCGCCGTGCCGGTGCCTCGGTGCCGCGGCGGGCGGAAGCACGTGTCGGCGCCGGCGCCACCCGCTGCCACACCTTCCGGGCGAGGTCTGATGAACACCCGCGACTGGCCGATCCGCTCGAAGCTGACGGCGCTGGTCGTCGCGCCGGTGAGCGCGCTGCTGGTGCTCTGGATCTTCGCGACCACCCTCACCCTCAGCCCGGCCCTGGACCTGCTCTCCGTCAGCACCCTCCTGTCCGACCTCGGCCGGCCGGGCGAGACGGTCGTCGCCGAGCTGCAACGGGAGCGCCGGCTCAGCGTGGTGCAGCTCGCCGGCGACGCCGCGCTGCCGGCGCTGGCCGAACAGCGGCGGCGTACCGACGTCGCGGTCGCCGAGCTGCGCGGCCGGGTCTCCGGCGAACGCCTGCGCGACGCCGCCGACGACCTGCTCGACGCCCGCGTCGACCGGCTGCTCGGCGCGCTGGACGGGCTGCCCACCGGCCGGGGCTTCATCGACCGCCGGGAGGTCGACCGGACCGGCGCGATCGGGCTCTACAGCGGCATGGTCGGCGCGGCGTTCCAGGCGTTCTCGGCGCTGGCCACGCTGCCCGACGACGACCTGAACCGGCAGGCCCTGGCGCTGACCGCGCTCGGCCGCTCCCGGGAGCTGCTCGGGCAGGCCGACGCGCTGCTCGCCGGGGTGCTGGTCAGCGGGCGCTTCGCCGAGGGCGAACACGCCCAGCTCGTGCAGACCATCGGCAACCAGCGCTTCCTGATCGAGTCCGCGGTGGCCGACCTGCCGGCCGACGGCCGGGCCGCGTACCAGCGGCTGGCCGAGAGCGACGCCTTCGTCCGGCTGCGGGCCCTCCAGGACGCCCTGATCCGGGCCGACCCCGTCCGGGCACCCGCCGTGGACGTCCGGGCCTGGCAGGCCAGCCAGGACGCCGTCCAGCAGGGCCTGCGCGACTTCGAGCTGACCCAGGCCGACGGATTGGCCGAGCGGACGGTCCCGGTGGCGATCGGCATCCTCGCCCGCCTCGGGGCCGCAGGCGTGCTCGGGCTCGCCGCCGTGGTGGTGTCGGTGTTGGTGTCCCTGCGGGTGGGCCGGTCGCTGGCGCAGCGGCTCTCCGGGGTGCGCACCGCCGCGCTGGAGATGGCCGAACACCGGCTGCCGGACGTGGTGGCCCGGCTGCGCCGCGGCGAGGACGTGGACGTGGCCCGGGAGGCGCCCGTGCTGGAGTACGGCCGCGACGAGATCGGCCAGGTCGGCCACGCCTTCAACGAGGTGGGCCGCACAGCCGTGCGCGCCGCCGTCGACGAGGTCAGCCTGCGCCGGGGGCTCAACGAGGTCTTCCTCAACATCGCCCGGCGCAGCCAGGGCCTGGTGCACCGGCAGCTCGCCCTGCTGGACCGGATGGAGCGCCGCGTCGAGGACCCGGACGAGCTGGCCGAGCTGTTCCGGGTGGACCACCTGGCCACCCGGCTCCGCCGGCACGCCGAGGACCTGGTCATCCTGGCCGGTGCCGCGCCCGGCCGGGGCTGGCGCAACCCGGTAGCGATGGTCGACCTGGTCCGGGGCGCCATTTCCGAGGTCGAGTCGTACGACCGGGTCGACATCATCGACGTGCAGTCGGCCGCCACGGTGGGCCGCGCGGTCGGCGACGTCACCCACCTGCTCGCCGAACTGGTGGAGAACGCCACCGCGTTCTCCCCGCCGGGCACCCGCGTGGCGGTGCGCGGGCAGAGCCTGCCCAACGGGTACGCGCTGGAGATCACCGACCAGGGGCTGGGCATGTCCGCCCCGGCGATGGAGGAGGCCAACCGGCGGCTGGCGGCGTCGCCGGAGTTCGACCCGGCCGACAGCGCCCGGCTCGGGTTGTTCGTGGTGGCCCGGCTCGCCGCCCGGCACGGGGTCCGGGTGCGGCTTCGCCGGGCGGCCCAGGGTGGGGTCACCGCCGTGGTGCTGGTCCCGCCGGACCTGGTTACCGCCGAGCCGCCCGGGCCGTCGGCCGTCGCGCCGGACGGCTCGGCCGACGACCGGCGGATGGCCAAGGTGACCCGGCTCAGCACCCTGCCCCGGACGCGTCCGGCCCGGATCACCCGGGAGCGGGCCGACTCGCAGAGCGCCGTGGTGCCCCTGGTCCCCAGCCGCGCCGTGCCGGTCGACCCGTCCGGTGAGGGCGACGGCCTGCCCCGTCGGGTGCGCCGGCGGGGTCCCGCCGCCCGCCCCCGGCCGGCCGCCCTGGACGCGCCGGCCCCGCGCGCCCCGGAGGAGGCCCGCCGGCTGATGTCCGCCCTCCAGGCCGGCACCGCCCGGGGTCGCCGGGACGGCGCCGCCGGCGGTCCCGTGCCGCCCGTCCCCACCACCGCCTCGGCCGCCTCCGCCGCCGACGCGTCACCGGATCCGGACACCCCGGCGGCGCTTCCGCAACCCCCGACCGCAACTGAGAGGGATGCCTAGTGGTGCACACGACGAAGCCGAACGTCGATCTCGACTGGTTGCTCGACGACCTGGTGGAACGTGTCCCGTCCGCCCGCCAGGCGGTGGTGCTGTCGGCGGACGGGCTGCTGCTCGGCGCCTCGGCCGACTCCGACCGCAGCGACGCCGAGCATCTCTGCGCCCTGGCCTCCGGCTTCTCCAGCCTGGCCAAGGGCGCCAGCCGGCACCTCGACGCCGGGGGAGTCCGGCAGACCGTGGTGGAGATGGAGTCGGCATATCTCTTCGTCACCGCCGCCGGCCAGGGCGCGTGCCTGGCGGTGGTCGCCGAGGCCGACGCGGACATCGGCCTGGTGGCGTACGAGATGGCGATGCTGGTGATCCGGGTGGGCGAGAACCTCACCGCGCCGGCCCGGGCCGGGTCGGGTGCCGCCGATGCGGGCTGAGTCTCCCGGGCCGCAGCACGAGTGGCTGGACGCCGACGCCGGGCCGGTGGTCCGCCCGTACACCCTGACCGGGGGTCGGGTCCGGCCGCCGGTCGGTCTCGACCTGGTGGCCTTCGTGCTCGCCGACCGGGTCGTGGACCCCACCGCCCACCCGCGACTGCACCCGGAGCACCGGCGCATGGTCGAGCTGGCCCGCCGGCCGGTGCCGGTCGCCGAGCTCGCCGCCGAGCTGGACCTCGCGGTCGGCGTGGTCCGGGTGCTGGTCGGCGACCTGCTCGCCCGTGGCCTGGTCTCCGTGCACGCGCCGGCCGGCACCACTTTCCTACCCGACGACAACATCCTCAAGGCGGTGGTCAGTGGACTCCGTGCGCTATGACCGTGACGGAACAGGGGTGCGGATCCCGCTGGCCCTGAAGATCTTGATCGCCGGCGGCTTCGGCGCCGGCAAGACGACGCTGGTGAGCGCGTTGAGCGAGGTCCGGCCGTTGCAGACCGAGGAGGTCCTTACCGGGGCCGGAATCGGCGTCGACGACACCTCCGGGGTGGAGGGGAAGTCGACCACCACGGTGGCGATGGACTTCGGCCGGATCACCATCAACGAGGACCTCCAGGTCTACCTCTTCGGCACGCCCGGCCAGGACCGGTTCTGGTTCCTCTGGGACGAGTTGGCCTTCGGGGCCCTCGGCGCGGTGGTGCTCGCCGACACCCGCCGGCTGGCCGACTGCTTCCCGTCGATCGACTACTTCGAGCAGCGGAACATCCCGTTCGTGGTCGGGGTGAACTGCTTCGACGACGGCCGCCGGTTCAGCCTGGACTCCGTACGGCAGGCCCTGGACCTGGACCCGGAGGTGCCGCTGGTGTTCTGCGACGCCCGGGACCGGCAGTCCGGCAAGCTGGTGCTGATCTCGCTGGTCGAGCACGTCGCCCGGCAGCGCGGCGAGCCGGTGCCGGTGGCCTGACCCGGGCCCGGTGCGGCTCGCGGTCCGAGGGCGATCGGGTCGATTCGCGGAAATCAGGGCTGACTCGGCGGGTGGCGGGGAAAGAACTGGTGGGATCGACACAGACAGCGGCGGAAGGCGGATCGGGTGACCGGGCAGCAGACGATCGTCCACCTCGGGGGCTACACGGCGGCCAGCGGCGGCCGGGGCGACGGGATCATCGCCGCCCGGCGGGACCCGGGAACCGGCGCGCTGACCCCGCTCGGCACCGTCGCGGTCACCCCGTCGCCGTCCTTCCTCGTCCGGCATCCCGCCCTGCCGGTGCTCTACGCCGTGAACGAGCTGGCCGAGGGGGAGGTCAGCGCGTTCCTTGTCGGCCCGGACGGCGACCTGACCCCGCTGGGCGTGCAGGGCACCGGCGGCGCGGAGCCCTGTCACCTGGCGGTCACCCCGGCCGGTGGGCACCTGGTCGTCGCCAACTACGGCGGCGGCAGCGTCGCCGTCCTCCCGCTCGACCCGCAGGGCGTCCCGGGCGAGCGCAGCGACCTGGTGGTGCACTCCGGGCACGGGCCGGACCCGCAGCGCCAGGAGAGGGCGCACTGCCACATGGTGTCCCCCGCGCCGGACGCCGGGCCGCTGCTCGCCGTCGACCTCGGCACCGACTCCGTCTACCGGTACGACCTCGACGCCGCCTCCGGCCGGCTGGTGCCCCGGGCCCCCCGGGTGCACACGGCGGCCGGCTCGGGCCCCCGGCACCTGGCCAGGCACCCGGACGGCCGGCGCTGCTGGCTGGCGGGGGAGCTGGACGGCACCGTGACCGCGTACGAGCTGACCCCGGACGGGGCGCTGCACCAGCGCGGCCGGGTAAACGCCAGCACCCGCGCCGGCCACGTCCAGCCCTCCGAGATCACGGTCGGCGCGGACGGCCGCTTCCTCTACGTCGGCAACCGGGGCGCCGGCACGGTGTCGGTCTTCGCGCTGGCGGGGGAGCTGCCCGAGCTGGTCGCCGAGGTGGAGACCGGCGGGGAGTGGCCCCGGCACATCGCGCTGGCCGGCTGGCACCTCTACGTCGCGGACGAACGCGCCGACATGGTCCGGGTGTTCCAGGTGGACCCGGCGACGGGGGTGCCGACGCCGGTCGGCGAGCCCGTCCCGGTGCCCAGCCCGACCTGCGTCCTGGTCTGACCGGGCGGCCACCGGCACCGCGCTCCGGCCCTGTTCAGAGGCGGTCAGGCAACGCCAGGAGACGAGCTGGTGACTCAGGGTCGCGAAACGGTCGAGGGTTGTGTCTGCTGGGTAACTTTCGTCCGAACGGACGTGGCAGTGCCCGCAGCGGTTACGCAAGATGGTCACCGTGTCGGGCCGCCATCGTATGCGTTCAAGTCTCCGCGGAGCAGGTGCCGTCGCCTCGGCGACCGCGCTGGTCGTCGTCGTCGCGGGCGCCTGGTTCGGGTACCGCCAACTGGTGCAGCCGGCATGCTCGGGGCAGGTCCAGCTCACCGTCGCGGCGTCCCCCGAGCTCGCGCCCGCGGTGCGGGCCGCGGCCGCCGGGTGGGTGGCCGACGGCGCGGCGGCCGGTGGCACCTGCATCGCGGTCGACGTCTCGGCCGTCGACTCCGTGGACGTCGCCGCGGCCGTGGCCAGCAAGCACGGCGTGCAGCTTCCCGGTGTGGGCCAGGCCAGCGGTGCCGTGGTCACCCCGGACGTGTGGGTGCCGGACTCCTCGACCTGGCTGCTGCGGCTGAAGAGCGCCGGGGCCACCGCGTTCGCCCCGAGCAACGGCGGTTCCATCGCCCGCAGCCCGGTCGTGGTGGCGGTGCCCGAGCCGGTGGCCTCCTCCCGGCTCGGCTGGCCGGAGAAGAAGCTGACCTGGTCCGACCTGCTGCGGCAGGTGAGCAGCAGCAAGCCGCTGCGTACCGGGATCGTGGAGCCGACCCAGGACGCGGCCGGCCTGTCCGGGCTGCTGTCGTTGACTGCGGCGGCCGGTGCCTCCGGCGGCGACGCGCAGGCGGCGACCACCGGCACGCTGCGGGCGCTGGCCACCGGCCGGTCCGCGCTGCGCGAGGACCTGCTCGCCCGCTTCCCGCGTTCCTCCGACCCGACGGCGATCGCCAGCGGCCTCGGCGCCGCAGCGCTGTCCGAGGAGGACGTGATGGCGTACAACAAGGGGAAACCGCCGATCCCGCTGGCGGCGCTCTACCTCGAACCGGCGCCGGTGCCGCTGGACTACCCGTACGCGGTGCTGCCCGGTGTCGATCCGGCGAAGCAGTCCGCCGCCCGGGTCCTGTTCAAGGTGCTCACCGCGCCCGGATTCCGCGACCGGCTGGCCGAGCGGTCGCTGCGCGCGCCGGACGGCGGCTGGGGCGAGGGATTCAAGGCGCCGCAGGGGGCGCCGAGCCCGGCGGGCGGCGCGGGCGCGACGCCCGCGCCGGGAGGCAACGGTTCCGGCTTCCTGGACCCGGCGGCGATCGAGCGCGCCGTCTCCAGCTGGTCGATCGCCACCCAGTCCGGCCGGATGCTGTGCGTGATCGACGTCTCCGGTTCGATGAAGCAGCCCGTGCCGGGCGCCAACAACGCCACCCGGGAGCAGGTCACGGTGGCGGCGGCCAGCCGGGGCCTGAACCTGTTCGACGACTCCTGGTCGATCGGGCTGTGGACCTTCTCCACGAGGCTGGTGGGCGACCGGGACTACCGCGAGCTGGTGCCGATCAATCCGCTGTCGGGCAACCGCACCCGGCTGGAGCGGGGGCTGGCCACGATCCGGCCCTCGAACGGCGACACCGGCCTGTACGACACTTTGCTGGCCGCGTACCAGGAGGTCCAGAACGGCTGGGAACCGGGCCGGGTCAACTCGGTGGTGCTGTTCACCGACGGCAAGAACGACGACGACGGCATCCCCCAGCAGAAGCTGCTCTCCGAGCTGAAGCGGATCGCCGACCCCGAGCGGCCGGTCCAGGTCGTCATCATCGGCATCGGCGCCGACGTCAGCAAGGCCGAACTGGAGTCGATCACCAAGGTCACCGGTGGGGGGAGCTTCGTCACCGAGGACCCGACCAGGATCGGTGACATCTTCCTGAAGGCGATCGCGCTCCGCCCGAACGCTCCACGCTGAGTCACCAATCAGTGCAGATCGGACCTTCGCGCCGGTGGTCCCGGTGCGACGGGACGTCCTTCCGTGGATGCTCCTCCGCAGCAAATGACGGCAATACGTCCGAGGCGATCGGTGGCTATGGTTCTGAGGCAAGATGTCGGGGTGCTCCGCCGTCGCTGGTCCTGTGAAGATGACCGACCGTCGACCGGGGTCGGCCTCAGCAGAAGTGGGGAGGGCCGGTGACATCGACGACGCTGTTGACACCCACCAGGACGCCGTCGCGTCCTGGTGACCACCGGGCCGGGCCGGTGGCCCGCGTCGACGAGCGGGCGTACGTCCGCATGCTGGTGGTGCTGGACACGGCCGTGCTGGCCGTCGCCGTGCTGGTCGGCTACGTCGCCCGCTTCGGCGACGAGGAGCCGGTGGGCTCGAAGATCCCGTACGTCGTGGTCGCGCCCGCGCTCGTGCTCACCTGGCTGGTCTCGCTCAAGGTGCTGCGCTGCTACGACGACCGGGTGCTGGGCTACGGCGCCGACGAGTACCGCCGGGTGAGCGCGGCCAGCCTGCGGCTCGCCGGGGGCACCGCGATCGCCGGCTACATCGCCGACGTCGGCGTCTCCCGGGGCTTCCTGGCCATCTCGTTCGCGGTGGGCATGCTGGGCCTGGAGGTGGTCCGGTTCGCCGCCCGCAAGCGGCTGCACCGGGCCCGGTCCCAGGGCCGGGGCTGGTCCCGCAAGGTCCTGGTGGTCGGCGACACCGCGCACGTGCTGGAGCTGGTGCACCAGCTGCGCCGGGAGCCGTACGCCGGCTACCAGGTGGTCGGCGCCTGCATCCCGGACGCGCTGCTGGCACCGGTGCCGCAGCGGCTCGGCGACGTCCCGGTGGTCGGCTCGTTCCGGGGCATCCCGCAGGCGGCCACCGCGATCGGCGCCGACACCGTGGCGGTCACCGCCTCCGGCGAGCTGACCGCGACCCGGCTGCGGCGGCTCGGCTGGCAGCTGGAGGGGACCGGGGTGGACCTGGTCGTCGCGCCCGCGCTGACCGACGTGGCCGGCCCCCGCATCCACACCCGGCCGGTCGCCGGCCTGCCCCTGATCCACGTCGAGGCCCCCGAGTTCCGGGGGGCCCGCAAGCTGGTCAAGGGCTTCGTCGACCGGTCCGCCGCCACCGTGGCGCTGGCGCTGCTCCTGCCGCTGCTGGCGGTGATCGCGCTGGCCATCAAGGTCGACAGCCGGGGGCCGGTGCTGTTCCGGCAGACCCGGGTCGGCCAGGGCGGCCGGGAGTTCGGGGTGTTCAAGTTCCGCACCATGGTGGTCAACGCCGACGCCCTGCTCGCCGAGCTGGCCGCCCGCAACGAGACCGACGGCCTGATGTTCAAGATGCGCGACGACCCCCGGGTGACCCGGGTCGGCCGGGTGCTGCGCAAGTGGTCGCTGGACGAGCTGCCCCAGTTGGCGAACGTGCTGCTCGGCCAGATGAGCCTCGTCGGCCCGCGCCCGCCGCTGCCCTCCGAGGTGGCCCGCTACGACGGCGACGTGGCCCGGCGGTTGCTGGTCAAGCCCGGCATGACCGGCCTCTGGCAGGTCAGCGGCCGGTCCGACCTGAGCTGGGAGGACGGCATCCGGCTCGATCTCTACTACGTGGAGAACTGGTCGCTCGCCGCCGACCTGACCATCATGTGGAAGACCTTCGGCGCGGTGATGCGCAGCCGGGGCGCCTACTGACCACCCGGCCACGGGGCGGCACCGGCTCCGGCGCCGGCAGCGACCCCGCCCCGGCGGCGGGCCCGGTCACGGCTGAGGGCCGGTCCAGTCCAGGCAGACCACCACCGCGTCGTCGATGAGGTCGCCGGCGACGAACGCCCGCAGGTCGCCGAGCAGCGACCGGACCGCCTCCAGCGGCTCCATCGGGCCGGTCCGGCGCAGGAACCGGTCCAGCGCCGTCTCGCCGTACCGGACGTCCTGGCCGGTCGCCTCGATGACGCCGTCGCTGAGGACGAAGAGCCGGTCCCCTCGGCACAGCGTGAACTGCTGCTCCCGGTAGTCGGTCCCGTCGAACATGCCCAGCGGGAACTGCGCCTCCAGGGGCTGCTCGACCACCTCGCCGTCGCGCAGCAGCACCAGCCGGGGCGAGCCGGCGTCGACCACCGTCATTGCCCCGCTGGCCAGGTCCAGCTCCAGCAGCAACGCCGAGACGTGCTGCTCGCCCCGGTGCAGGGCGTACACCGCCTGGTCGGCCAGCGCCGCCTGGTCGGCCAGGCAGAGCCCGCCCCGTCGGGCGTTGCGCAGGGCATGGGTGGCCAGCGCGGTCAGCGCGGACGCGACGACCCCCTCACCCATCCCGTTGATCGTCGACAGCCACAGCCGGTCCCCGTCGTCGGACCAGTCGAAGCTGTCGCCACGCACCGCGTACGCCGGTTCGAGCTGCCCGGCCAGGCTGAACGAGGGGCGGATCCGGCTCCGGCCGGGCAGCAGCTCCCACTGCATCTCGGCGGCAAGGGTGAGCCGGCGGCTGCGACGGGAGGTCCGGTACACGTCGGTGCCGTCGTTCACCGCCACCAGCTCGTGGCCGAGGGCGGTGGCGATCCCGAGCAGCTCGTCGCGGGCGGCCGGGTCCTCGGGGAACGGGGTGACCCGCAGCACCCCGCGCCGTTCCCCCCGCATGCTCACCGGAAAGTAGCCGGTCCGGTCGGCCAGGATCGGCTCCTGGTGGTCGAAGCACCGCCAGGCCGGGTGTCCCGGCCCGGTCACCGGCTCACCTTCCGTGAGCGGAAGCAGCGTCGAGAGCCGGTAGTCGACCTGGAGCAGTTCGACGTCCGTGATCCCGTACGACCGTTCGAGGTCCGCGGCGAGTCGGCTGACCAGCAGGTCGGCCGGGGCCTCGGTCAGCGTCCGGCGGGCCCGGTCTTCCGCACCGCTCATCGTCGCTCCTCTGTTCGGAGGGGCCGGCGACCAGGGACGCCGGGTAGTCTCGTGCCCACCATGTCCGAAGAACACGGTCCACGCGGACCAGAAGCGAGTATGGCCGCCGCACTCGATGCGGCCGCCAGCACCCTGCTCACGGTCTTCGAGGCGGCGCGCGAGCGGACCACCAACCGGCTCTCGGGGGCGCAACTGCGCGCGGTGATGGTGGTCGAGCAGCACGACGGGATCAACCTGCGCCGGCTGGCGACGCTGCTCGACATGCTGCTCTCCTCGGCCAGCCGGCTCTGCGACCGGCTGGTGGCCGCAGGCATGCTGGAGCGCGAGCCCGGCCGGTCCGACCGCCGGGAGATATCCCTGCACCTCACCGCAGAGGCCGAACGGCTCCTCGCCGAGCTGCGGGCCGACCGCCGGCAGCGGCTGGCCGTGATCCTGGCCGGGATGACCCCAGAGGGGCGACAGGCGCTGCTCGCCGGCCTCCAGGAGTTCGACGCGGCGGCCCGGCACCGGCACCCGCCGGAGCCGCCGGTGGCGGAGCCGTCCGCCGAGACCAGGTCGGGGGAGCGGGCGACGGCGACCGGGCCGGGTGACTGGCCCCCGGGGGAGCCGCAGGCCGGCTGGTCGAGCGGGAACCGGCCCGGCGGAATGCCGCGCGGCCGGTCGTCCGACGACGCCCCGAGCGGGTGGCCCGGCGAGGCCGCTTCGGGCGGCTGGTCGCGTACGGCCTGACCCCGGTCCGCATCCCCGGTCGCAGCGGTTGCGGGTCGACGACCCGGATCACGGGGCGAGGGCGTCCGCCGCACATCGACAAGGAGCGGGTCAGCCGGTGCGGTTCAGCCACCCGACCGGGTCGGCGACGATCCGTCGGACGACGGAGCCGGCCGCGCCGACCACGGCGGCCTCCGGGCCGAGCGCCGAGGGACGCACGGTCACCGGCGACCAGCCGGCGGTGAGCACCAGCCGGGACACCTCGGCCAGCAGCGGTGGCCGCAACCAGGGTGTGAGCAGGGCGTATCCGCCGCCGAGCACCACGGTGTCGAGGTCCAGCAGGTTCACCACGCAGGCCACCGCGACCCCGAGTGCCCGCCCCGCCTCGGCCAGGGCCGCCCGGGTGGCGGGGTGCTCGGCGAGCGCGAGGTCGGCCAGCCGGGCCGCGGCGGTGTCGGCCGGCAGGTCCGCCCGGTCCAGCCCGGCGGCGGCGAGGACGGCCTCCTGACCGGCGTACCGTTCGAGGCAGCCCCGGCCGCCGCACCGG
This sequence comes from Micromonospora sp. NBC_01412, assembly GCF_045040215.1. Taxonomy (NCBI): domain Bacteria; kingdom Bacillati; phylum Actinomycetota; class Actinomycetes; order Micromonosporales; family Micromonosporaceae; genus Micromonospora; species Micromonospora sp. NBC_01412. The sequence goes on along the minus strand of NZ_CP109528.1, from coordinate 1,787,965 downwards.
CAGGGTCGGCCCTCCGGCTGGACGGGGATGTGACCGATCTCGCCGCTCCAGCCGCGTACGCCCCGGAAGAGGGCGCCGTCGAGGACGATCCCGGCGCCGATGCCGACCTCGCCGGAGACGTGCAGGAAGCTGACCGGCCCGTCCGGGCCGGCGTGCAGCTCGCCCAGCGCGGCCAGGTTGGCCTCGTTCTCCACCACCAGCGGCGGGATGCCGGGGACCGGCTCGACCAGCGGGGGATGGCCGGAGAGCAGTTCGGGGACGGGCACGTCCCGCCAGCCGAGGTTCGGGGCGAGCCGGACCAGCCCGGCCGCGTCGACCAGCCCGGGCACCGCTAGGGCGGCCCCGGCCAGGGTGAGCCCCTGCCGCTCGGCGTCGGCCCGGGCGGCGTCGGCCAGCCCGACGAGCCGGGCCAGCGTGTCGGCGGGGGAAACCGGGCGCAGGTCGGCCCGGCGCACGGTGTGGTGCCGGACCCCGCCGGCCAGGTCGACCACGCAGGCGGCCAGGTAGTCGACGTTGATCTCCAGGCCCAGCCCGGCCGGGCCGTTGCCGGCCAGCACCAGGCCTCTGGCCGGGCGCCCGGCGCCGGTGCGGGGAGCCGGCTCCGACTCGCCCACCAGCCGGCCGGCGACGAGGTCGTCGACCACGGCCGAGACGGTGGCCCGGGTCAGGCCGGTCGCGGCGGCCACGTCGGCCCGCGACGGTGGGCGGGGCGCGGCGGCGATCCGGCCGAGCACCACGGCGAGGTTCAGCTCGCGCAGGCTGCCCTGGCGGACGGCCGCGGCCGGAGCGGCGGGACGGATCACCCCTTGACACTGCCACACGCCAGTCAAATAATTCAACCATTGAACAAATAGCTGCCGGAGGTCTGCCATGGTGACCCGTCCCACCCCCGCCGACAAGTTCTCCTTCGGCCTCTGGACGGTGGGCTGGCAGGCCCGCGACCCGTTCGGCGACGCCACCCGCCCGGAGCTGGACGCCGTCGAGGCCGTGCACAAGCTCGCCGAGCTGGGCGCGTACGGGATCACCCTCCACGACGACGACCTGATCCCCTTCGGCGCGGGCACCGCCACCCGCGACGGCCGCATCACCCGGTTCCGCAAGGCGCTCGACGAGACCGGGCTGGTCGTCCCGATGGTCACCACCAACCTCTTCACCCATCCCGTGTTCAAGGACGGCGGATTCACCAGCAACGACCGCGACGTGCGGCGGTACGCGCTGCGCAAGGTGCTGCGCAACGTCGATCTCGCCGTCGAGCTGGGCGCCCGCACCTTCGTCATGTGGGGCGGCCGGGAGGGCGCCGAGTACGACCTGGCCAAGGACGTCCGTTCCGCGCTGGACCGCTACCGCGAGGCCGTCGACCTGCTCTGCCAGTACGTCGTCGACCAGGGATACGACCTGCGCTTCGCCATCGAGCCGAAGCCGAACGAGCCGCGCGGCGACATCCTGCTGCCGACCATCGGGCACGCGCTGGCGTTCATCTCCACCCTGGCCCGCCCGGACCTGGTCGGCCTCAACCCCGAGGTCGGCCACGAGCAGATGGCCGGGCTGAACTACGTCCACGGCGTCGCCCAGGCGCTCTGGCAGGGCAAGCTGTTCCACCTCGACCTCAACGGCCAGCGCGGCATCAAGTACGACCAGGACCTGGTCTTCGGCCACGGCGACCTGCTCAACGCGTTCGCCCTGGTCGACCTGCTGGAACACGGCGGCCCGGACGGCGGCCCGGCCTACGACGGCCCCCGGCACTTCGACTACAAACCCTCCCGCACCGAGGACTTCACCGGGGTGTGGGCCTCGGCCGAGGCGAACATGCGCACCTACCTGCTGCTCAAGGAGCGGGCCGCGGCGTTCCGGGCCGATCCGGAGGTGGCCGAGGCGCTGGCCGCCAGCCGGGTCACCGAGCTGGCCGCCCCGACCCTCGCCCCCGGCGAGGGCTACGCCGACCTGCTCGCCGACCGCACCGCGTTCGAGGAATACGACGTGGATGCCGCCGCCGCGAAGGGCTTCGGCTTCGTCCGGCTCAACCAGCTCGCCGTCGAGCACCTGCTCGGCGCCCGCTGAGGTCGCCGCCGTGCCCCTGGTCGCCGGGTTCGACTCGTCCACCCAGTCCTGCAAGCTGGTGATCCGCGACGCCGAGACCGGCGAGCCGGTCCGCGAGGGCCGCGCCCGGCACCCCGACGGCACCGAGGTCGACCCGCAGGCCTGGTGGCATGCCCTGCGGTCGGCCGTCGACGCCGCCGGCGGGCTCGGCGACGTCGCCGCGGTCTCCGTCGCCGGGCAGCAGCACGGCATGGTGTGCCTCGACGAGGCGGGCCGAGTGGTGCGGCCCGCGCTGCTGTGGAACGACACCCGGTCGGCCGGGGCCGCCGCCGAGCTGATCGAGGAGGCCGGCGGCGGCGCGGCCGGCCGCCGGTTCTGGGCCGACGCCGTGGGGCTGGTCCCGGTGGCCAGCTTCACCGCCACCAAGCTGCGCTGGCTAGCCCGGCACGAGCCGGCCAACGCCGCCCGGGTGGCCGCCGTCTGCCTGCCGCACGACTGGCTGACCTGGCGGCTGGCCGGCGCGCCGGGCCTGGCCGCCCTGCGCACCGACCGCAGCGACGCCAGCGGCACCGGCTACTGGTCCCCGGCCACCGGGGAGTACCGCCTCGACCTGCTGGAACGCGTCTTCGGCCGTCGGCTGGGGGTCCCCGTCGTGCTGGGTCCCGCCGAGGCCGCCGGAACCCTGGACCCGACCGCCCTGGCCGGCCCGCCACCCGGGGCCGGCCCGGCCACCGGCGGGGTGCCGCTCGGGCCGGGGGCCGGGGATAACGCCGCTGCGGCGCTCGGCGTCGGCGCCCGGCCCGGCGACGTGGTCGTCTCCCTCGGCACCTCCGGCACCGTGTTCAGCGTCGCCGACGCCCCGGCCGCCGACCCCAGCGGCGCGGTGGCCGGGTTCGCCGACGCCACCGGCCGGTACCTGCCGCTGGTCTGCACGCTCAACGCCGCCCGGGTGCTCGATGCCGCCGCCGGTCTGCTCCGGGTCGGCCTGGACGAGCTGTCCGACCTGGCGCTGTCCGCGCCGCCCGGCGCGGACGGGCTGGTCGTGGTGCCCTACCTGGAGGGCGAGCGCACCCCGGACCGGCCGTCCGCCACCGGCGCGGTGCACGGGCTGACCCTGGCCACCTCGACCCCCGCCCACCTCGCCCGGGCGGCCGTCGAGGGGATGCTCTGCGCGCTCGCCGACGGCCTCGACGCGCTGGTCGCCCAGGGGGCCCGGGCCGACCGGGTGATCCTGGTCGGCGGCGGCGCCCGCTCGGCGGCGGTGCGTCGCATCGCGCCGCAGGTCTTCGGCCGGCCGGTCGTCGTCCCGCCACCGGGGGAGTACGTCGCCGACGGAGCGGCCCGCCAGGCCGCCTGGCTCGCCCTCGGCGGCGACGCCCCGCCCGAGTGGTCCCCGGCCGGTGCCGAGGAACACTCCGCCGACCCCGTCCCCGCCGTCCGCGAGCGCTACGCCGCCGCCCGCGACCGGGTGCTCGACCGCGTCGATCCGGCGTAATGGGCTGTACGCGGACCGTCCCGGCTGGGGATCATCGACTGATGCTGACCATCCCCGCCGGTGACGGCCCGCGTCACCTGCCCTCGGTCCTCCAGTACGACGACGCGGACACGCCGTGCGACGTGATCGACGCGCTGGCGCTGGCGGACTTCGTCACCGGCCGACACCCCTGGTCACAAACCGTGCGGCTGTCCCGGATCCGTCCCGAGGCGACCCTCACCCCGCCCGACGGGCGGCTGCTGCGCACCGCCACCGAGAACCGGCAGCGGTCCCGGCTGCTGGCCGGCGATGGCTGGACCGCCCGGGTGGTGATCTGGAAGGGACGGGGCGCCGAGGTGACCGTCACCGCCGTCAGCGACGAGGTCGGCCGGGCGGCCCTCGACCGGATCGTGGAAGGGGCGGCCGAGCCGGAGGACCTGGCCACCGGACGGATCGGCTTCTGGCACCAGAACCCGCGCCGGGGCGCCCAGCGGGACCTGCGGTCCATCGCCGCCCCCGACTGGCCGCAGATCCGCGGCAACTACACGGCGACCGCGCGGGCCGGCCTGGACGCGCTGATGGCGGTCACCCCGGAGACCATCACCGGCCGGCTGGTGCTGCTGCACGGCGCGCCCGGCACCGGGAAGACCACCGCCCTGCGGGCGCTGAGCCGGCAGTGGCGGCAGTGGTGCCAGGTCGACAGCGTGCTCGACCCCGAAGTGCTCTTCTCCGACACGTCGTACCTGTCAGAGGTCGCCGTCGGCGAGGAGGAGGACGGGGAGGGCGGCGCCGGCCGGCGGTGGCGGCTGCTCATCCTGGAGGACTGCGACGAGCTGATCCGCAGCGAGGCGAAGCAGGCCACCGGGCAGGCGCTGTCCCGGCTGCTCAACCTCACCGACGGGCTGCTCGGGCAGGGGCGGGACGTGCTCGTCGCGATCAGCACGAACGAGGACCTGTCCCGGCTGCACCCGGCGGTGGTCCGCCCCGGCCGCTGCCTGGCCCGGATCGAGGTGGGCCCGCTGTCGTACCCGGAGGCCACCGACTGGCTCGGCACCGCCGCCGGGGTGCCGTCCGTCGGGGCGACGCTGGCCGAGCTGTACGCGCTGCGCGCCGGCGTCCCCACCACCCCCTCCGTCCATGCCGAGATCGGCGGCTACCTCTGACCGGACAGGGCCGCCCCGGAGGGGGGCGGGCTATTTGCCGGGCCGCCGGTGGGGGGTCGCTCACCGGGCCGTCGTCCGCGCCTGGTTGGCTGCCCGACATGACCTCGACCAGGAGCGGGCCCCGGGCGGCCCGGGGCGGCGGCCCGGTCCACCGGCTCTACAGCGTCGTGGTCTTCGTGCTGCTCGCCTCGCTGGACAACGTGGCGATCGGCCTCGTCCCGCCGCTGTACGGGCCGATTTCCGGGGCGCTCGGCGTGCCGCAGCGGCTGCTCGGCCTGGTCACCGCAGTCAGTTTCCTGGTCAGCGCCGTCGCTGCGGTCGGCTGGGCGTACGTCGGCGACCGGACCGACCGCAAGCCGCTGCTGATGATCGGCACCCTGGTCTGGGCGGCCGGCACCGGCGGCAGCGCCCTGGCCCAGAACTACCCGACGTTCCTCGCCGCCCAGCTCGTCGCGGCGGTGGGCCTCGGCGCGGTCGGCTCGGTCGGCTTCTCGGTGGTCACCGACCTGATCTCGCCGCGCCGACGCGGGCTGGTGATGAGCTTCTGGGGGCTGTCCCAGGGCGTCGGCACCCTGGCCGGGACGCTCGCCGGCGGGCTGCTCGGCGCCACCGAGTGGCGGCGGCCGTTCTGGCTGCTCACCGTCGTCGGGCTGGCCGCGACCTGCGCGTACCTGTTCACGTACGGCATCCGGCGCGGGCAGAGCGAGCCGGAGCTGGCCGAGGCGCTCGCCACCGGCGCCGAGTACGACTACCGGATCACCCGGGCCGACCTGCCCCGGATCCTGGACCGCCGGACCAACCGGTGGCTGGTGCTCCAGGGCCTGACCGCCCAGGCCGCCTTCGGGTCGCTGGTCTGGCTGCCGGTGCTCTTCGCCGAGCGGGCCGAGGACCAGGGCTACTCGGCGGCCACGGCCATCGTGGTGGGCAGCGTCTTCGCCACCCTGTTCCAGCTCGGCGGGGTGTTCTCCATCGTCGGGGGCCTGGTCGGCGACGCGCTCCAGCGGCGTACCCCCCGGGGCAGGGCGCTGGTCGCGGCCGTGGGCATCCTCGCGGCCCTGCCGTTCTACCTGGTCCTGTTCTTCGTGCCGATCCGCATCGACGTGCCCGACGGCGGTGGCACCGGCGCGATCGTCGGAGCGGTGCTGGCCAGCGTCGTCACCGAGCCGACGGTCGGGCTGAGCCTGCTCACCGCCGTGCTGGCGCTGGCGCTCACCTCGGCGAACTCGCCGAACTGGTTCGCCCTGATCGCCGACGTCAACCCGCCGGAGCACCGGGGCACCGTCTACAGCCTCGGCAACCTGGTCAACGGGGTCGGCCGGGCCGCCGGCAACGGGCTGGTCGGGGTGGCCTTCCACGCCCTGCGGGTGGCCTTCCCGCCGCCGTTGAACTACGCCGTCGGGCTGGCCGCGTTCCAGCTCTTCTTCATCCCCACCGGGGTCATGTACTGGCTCGCCTCCCGCACCTCGCCCCGGGACATCGACGCCGTGCACGACCTGCTGCACGCCCGCGCCGACCGCCTGTGAGGCAGGGCCCCTCCCGGGAAGGGGCCCTGCCCGCGCCTGTCAGGCGGCCCGGTACCAGACGGTGACGTCGGTCGGGACCGCGCCGTCGGCGGTCAGCGGGGCGCTGGCGTGCAGCACCTCGGCCCCGGCCGGCAGTGGCGCGGCCGCGTCACCGAAGTTGGTCAGCACGGCCACCTCGCCGTTGCGGAAGGCCAGTACCTCGTCGCCGGAGGAGAGCCAGAACAGGGCGCCCCGGCCCAGCCCGTGCTCGCGGCGCAGCCGCAGCGCGGTCCGGTACAGCTCGTACGTCGAGCCGGGCACCCCGCGCTGCCGGTCCAGGGCGTACTCGGCCCACACCGGCGGCTGCGGCAGCCAGCTCGCATCGGTCGGCCCGAAGCCGTACGACGGGGCGTCGGCCTCCCACGGGATCGGCACCCGGCAGCCGTCCCGGCCCCGTTCGGTGTGCCCGCTGCGCTCCCAGGTCGGGTCCTGCCGGGCCTCGTCGGGCAGCGTCATGTGCTCCGGCAGCCCCAACTCCTCGCCCTGGAACAGGTACGCGGAGCCGGGCAGGGCCAGCATCAGCAGGCTGGCCGCCCGGGCCCGGCGCAGGCCGAGCGCGGCGTCCGGCTGCGGGTCGCCGACGCCGATGCCGTTAGGCTTGGGGGTGCCGACGGGCAGGCCGAGCCGGGAGGCGTGCCGGACGACGTCGTGGTTGGACAGCACCCAGGTGGTGGGGGCGCCCACCTTGTCGGTGGCCTCCAGCGAGCGGGTGACCACGGCGTACTGGGCGGGGGCGGTCCAGGCGGCGAGCAGGTACTCGAAGTTGAACGCCTGGTGCATCTCGTCGGGCCGGACGTACCGGGCCAGCCGCTCGGCCGGCTCCACCCACGCCTCGGCGACCAGGATCCGCTCCCCGGGGTACTCGTCGAGCAGGCGCCGCCAGTCCCGGTAGACCTCGTGCACGCCGTCCTGGTCCCACATGGGCGGGCGCGGCTTGTCGACCTCGTTGCCGGAGAGGATCGCCTGTGGCTCCTGCCAGTCCGCCAGGTCGGCCTGCTTGACCAGCCCGTGCGCCACGTCGACCCGGAAGCCGTCGACCCCGCGGTCCAGCCAGAACCGCAACACGTCCAGGAACTCGGCGCGGACCTCCACGCTGTCCCAGTTGAGGTCGGGCTGGCCCGGGTCGAAAAGGTGCAGGTACCACTGGCCGGGGCGGCCGTCCGGCTCGGTGACCCGGGTCCATGCCGGGCCGCCGAAGACGCTGCGCCAGTCGTTCGGCGGGCGGTCGCCGTCGGGGCCGAGGCCGTCGCGGAAGACGTACCGGGCGCGCTCCGGGCTGCCGGGCGCGGCGGGGCGGGCCGCCTGGAACCAGCGGTGCGCCGACGAGGTGTGGTTGGGCACCAGGTCCACGATCACCCGCAGGTCGCGGGCGCGGGCCTCGGCGATCAGCCGGTCGGCGTCGGCGAGCCGACCGAACAGCGGGTCCACGTCCCGGTAGTCGGCCACGTCGTAGCCGGCGTCCGCCTGCGGCGAGGGATAGAACGGCGAGAGCCAGATCGCGTCCGCCCCCAGCTCGACCAGGTGGTCGAGGCGGGCGGTGATGCCCGGCAGGTCGCCGATCCCGTCGCCGTCGGAGTCGGCGAACGAGCGCGGGTAGATCTGGTAGATGACGGCCTCGGTCCACCAACCGGTGGCCGGGCCGGCGGACGGTTCCTGGTGGGTCGCGTTGGTGTTCAGGGCCTTCTCCCGTGTGTCGACGCCGTGTTCCCGCCCGGTCATGTTCCCGCTCGGCGGGCGGGTGAATCCGTTCAGTCTGGCCGGGGCGGCGCGGTCGAGTCGCGCACGACGAGCCGGGTGGGCAGGATCATCGGCTCGGACGCCGGGTCGGCCGGTCTCCTGCCGAGCTGGCCGGGGACGGCCCGCCGGACCGGCGCGGGGAGGGCCCGACCGCGGAGCGGGTCGAGCAGGATGCGGGCCGCGAGTCGGCCCTGCTCCGCCGCCGGCTGGGCGATCGTGCTCAGCCCGAGCACCCCGGACAGCTCGTGGTCGTCGATGCCGATGACGCTGACGTCCTGCGGCACCCGTAGGCCGGCGTCGCGCAGGGCGCGCATCGCGCCCATCGCCATCTCGTCGCAGGCGGCGAAGATCGCCGTCGGCGGTTCGCCCCGGGCGAGCAGCTCGACGGCGGCCAGGTTGCCGCCGTCGACGGTCAACTTCGACTCGATGTCGAGGCTCGGGTCCAGGGGCACGCCGGCGGCGCGCAGCGCGTCCTGGTAGCCCCGGCGGCGGTCCAGGTGGGCGGTGAAGGCCAGCTCGTCGTCGGGGTCGCCGGAGATGTGGGCGACCCGGCGGTGACCCAGGTCGAGCAGGTGGCGGGTGGCGGTCCGCGCCGCCGCCACGTCGTCTATTCGTACGCAGGGCCAGCCGGGCACGCCGCTGCCGGAACTGATGGTCACCCCGGGCAGGTCCAGCGTGGTCAGCTCGGCCAGTTCGGTCGGGCGCAGCGGGGTGGCGACCAGTATGACCGCGTCCACCCGCTTGTTCAGGTTCGCGGCACGCAGCACCCGCTGCCGGGTACGTTCCCGGCCGCCGAGGTTGTAGAGCAGGAAGTCGTAGCCGGACTCGTTCAGGGTCTCCTCGACCGCCTCGACCACGGTGCCGAAGAACCAGCGGGTGATCCGGGGGACCACCACCGCCACGGTGGCGGTCCGGCCGCTGGCCAGCCGCGACGCGCTCGGCGAGACCGCGTACTGGAGCTGTTCGGCGGCGGCGAGCACCCGGCGGCGGGTGGCCGCGGAGACGGTCGGGAGGCTGCGCAGCGCGCGGGAGACGGTGGCCGTGGAGACCCCGGCCAGGCGGGCGACATCATCGATCTTCGTCATGGTTACCCTGGTTCGGAACCCGACCGCCGCCGCCCGGTTTCGGGCGGCGGCGGTCGTCCGGTTCAGCCCTTTACGCTGCCGGCGAGCAGGCCACGCACGAAGTACCGCTGGAGCGACAGGAACACGACCAGCGGTACGACCATCGAGACGAACGCACCGGCGGTCAGCCGCTGCCACTCGTTGCCCCGGGTGCCGGCCATCTCGGCCAGCCGGACGGTGAGCGGTGCGGTCTCGTTGCCGCCCCCGGCGAAGATCAGCGCGACCAGCAGGTCGTTCCAGACCCAGAGGAACTGGAAGATCCCGAAGGCCGCGATGGCCGGGGTGATCAGCGGCAGGACGATGGTGCGGAAGATCTTCGGGTGGGTGGCCCCGTCGACCCGGGCCGCCTCCATCAGGTCCTTGGGCAGCTGCGAGATGAAGTTGTGCAGCAGGAAGACGGCGAACGGAAGCGCGAAGCAGGTGTGCGCGAACCACACCTGTGCGAACTTCTGCTCGTCGACCAGGTCCCAGGCGGGCATGATGGTGATCCCGCCCAGGCTGACACCGGTGGAGAAGAACTTCAGCAGCGGCACGATGGCCATCTGCAGCGGGACGATCTGCAACGCGAAGATCGCGATGTACATCCAGTCCCGGCCCTTGAAGTTGATCCACGCCAGTGCGTACGCGGCCAGGGACGCGAACGCGAGCGGGAACAACACCGACGGGATGGTGATCGCCAGCGAGTTGATGAAGTAGCTGGCGAGCTGTCCCGACGAGGACGAGCTGCCGAACAGCACGTCCTGGTAGTTCTCCAGGGTGAACTGCGGGTCGGTGAAGAACGTCCACCAGCCGTTGGACTTGATCTGGTCCTCGGGCCGGACGGAGGAGACGAGCAGGCCGAAGGTCGGGATCGTCCAGACCACCGCGATAACGACCGAGATCACCGTCGCGGTGCGGCTGTTCAGCCGCTTGCGGACCCGTCCGGAGGCCGTGGTGGGTTTTCCGGTGGCCTGGGCCCCGGCGGGAAGCGTGGGCGTCGTGGTGGTCATCTCAGCCCTCCCGCTGTTGACGCAGGTTGCGGATCTGGTAGATCACGAGCGGGATCACCAGGACGAAGAGGAAGACCGCCAGCGCCGAACCCTGCCCGTTCTGGCCGTATCGGAACGACTGGTTGTACATCTCGTTCGCGATGACGCTGGTGTCGTAGTTGCCGTTGGTCGCGGTCCGGACGATGTCGAAGACCTTGAGCGTGGCGATCGACAGCGTCACCACCACGACGATCATCGCCGGCCGGATGCTCGGCATGGTGATCTGCCAGAACATCTGCCACGGGCTGACCCCGTCCAGGCGGGCGGCCTCGACGATGTCGCCCGGGATGGCCTTGATCGCGGCGGAGAGCACCACCATGGCGAAGCCGGCCTGGATCCAGACCATGATGACGATCAGCAGCAGGGTGTTCAGCGGGGAATCGAGCAGCCATTGCTTCGGCTCGCCGCCGAGGCTCACCACGATCTGGTTGAGCAGACCGATCTGCTCCTGCCCCTCGCCGCGGAAGGCGTAGACGAACTTCCAGATGATCGCGGCGCCGACGAACGAGATCGCCATCGGCATGAAGATCAGCGACTTGGCCACCGACTCGAACCGGGCCTTGTCCACCATGATGGCGTAGAGCAGCCCGAACGCGGTGGCCACCAGCGGCACCAGCAGCACCCAGACGAGCGTGTTGATCAGCACCCGGACGATCGAGTCCTCGGAGAACATCCAGGTGTAGTTGCGCAGACCGACCCAGTTGTCGCTGCTGCCGTCCATGAACGACAGCAGCGTGGTGCGGATGGCCGGGACGACCAGGCCGATGAGGAGCAGCAGCACCGCAGGCAGCAGGAAGAAGAACGCGAACATGCCCTCGCGCTGCTTCGGGCGGCGGGGCAGCGTTGCCCCGCTCGCCGAGGCGGCGACCAGCTGTGCCTCGCGGCGTCGGGCGAACCAGGACGGCACGGCGTCGAGGAGCAGCAGCAGACCCCCGACGACCGCGACGAACGCGATCAGCCCGTACATCAGCATGAGGAGCTTCGGCTGCTCTTCGGCGAAGTCGAACTCCATCAACCCTCCTTCGGGGTTTCGACGCGGCCGGTGGGCCGGCCCTCTTCAACGGGCCGGCCCACCGCCGGGATCACTTCGGCCAGCTGCTTTCGATGCCCTTGAGCACCGTGGCGGTGTCCTTGCCGTTGATCCAGTCGACCATGCCCTTCCAGAAGGTCCCGGCGCCGACGGCGGCCGGCATCAGGTCCGAGCCGTCGAAGCGGAAGACGGTCTTCTGGTCCTGGAGGATCTGGACGGAGAGCTTGTCGACCGGGTTCGGCACGTTGGCCAGGTCGAGCTTGTTGTTCGCCGACACCCAGTCGCCGATCTTGGCGCGGCTGTTGGCGTACTCGCCGGAGGCCAGGTAGGTCTGCACCGCCTGGACCTCGGGGCGGTCGGCGAAGGCCGTGACGAACTCGCCGCCGCCGAGGACCGGCTTGCCCTTGGCGGGGTCGATCGCCGGGAAGTAGAACGCGAAGACGTCGCCGTCCTCGGCCACCTTGGTGCCCTTCGCCCACTGGTTGGCGTAGAAGGACGCCTGCCGGTGCAGGGCGCACTTGCCGGTGGCGATCGGGGTGCCCGCCTCCTGGAAGGAGGTGGTGGCGATGCTCTTCACGCCGCCGAAGCCGCCGTTGACGTACTTCTCGTTCTTGAGGATGGTGCCGGCCTTGTCGAGGGCCTCGGCGACCTTCGGGTCGTTGAACGGGATGCCGTGGGTGGTCCACTGGTCGTAGACCTCGGGGGTCTGCGTCCGCAGCATCATGTCTTCGATCCAGTCGGTGGCCGGCCAGCCGGTGGCGTCACCGGACTCGATGCCCGCGCACCACGGCTTGGTGCCGCTCGCCGCGATCTTGTCGCTGAGGGCCGTCAGCTCGTCCCACGTGTTGGGGACGGTCCAGCCCTTGTCCTTGAACGTCTTCGGCGAGTACCACACGAAGGACTTGACGTTCGAGCCGAGCGGGGCGCCGTAGAACTGGCTGTTCACGGTGCTGTACTTCAGCCAGTCAGCCGAGTAGTTCTGCTCGGCCATCGCCTTGGTGTCGGCGCCGGCCGGCTTGAGCTTGCCGGAGTCGACGAACCGCTTGATCAGGCCGGGCTGCGGGATGAAGGCCAGGTCGGGCGCGTTGCCGCCGTCGACCCGGATACCGAGCTGGGCCTCGAACTCGCCGCTGCCCTCGTGGTCGATCTCGATGCCGGTGCAGTCCTCGAACTGCTTCCAGGACTGGGCGAGGCGGTCGGCCTCGATGTCCCGGATCGACGAGTAGATCGTGACCTTCTTGCCGTCCTGACCCTGGTACTTCTCGTATGCCGCGCACTCCGCGGAGCCCGCGTTCTCGCTCTTCTTGTCGTTGCCGGTGCCGCAGGCAGTGACGCTGAGCGCCAGCCCCAGTACGCCGGCGACCGCGAGTGCCTGGCGTGGTCTGGCAGAGACCGCCATGCCGTTCTCCTTCCTTGCCGGCGCGGTCGTGCTCGACGCAGCGCCGGTCCGATGGGCGTCAACATATGCAAGCGCTTGCATTGGGGTGAGTCCAGTCCCGGCCGGACACGGACGAGTAACAATCCCGAAACCCGCTCACCCCTAGTGGGCGCGCTCCCACGCATAGGGGTCGTGGCTGCCGCGGGCTTTCGGAGAGTGGAGGTTTCTGTCACGCTGAGGCAGTCAATCGAAGCTTATGAACATCGGAGGTTCTGGATGCGTAAGCGGTGGTTCAGCCTCACGGCGGTCGGCCTGTTGGTGGCGGCGACCCTGGTGCCGGCGGCCCCGGCCATGGCCGCCCCGTCCTTCAAGGTGCCGTTCCCCTGCGGCCAGTCCTGGTCCGGCCAGACCCGGACCGGCCACAGCCCGGCCAACGCGGTCGACTTCAACCGCACCGACGACCTGGGCGATCAGGTGGTGGCCAGCGCCCCCGGCACCGTCGACCGGGTGACCGACCTCGGCGGCACCAGCTACGGCAAGTACGTCCGGATCGACCACGGCGGCGGGTACGCCACCTACTACGCCCACCTCAACGGCTTCAACGTGTCGGTCGGGCAGAGCGTCGGCTACGGCAAGGTGATCGGCTGGGTGGGCAGCACCGGGAATTCCACCGGGCCGCACCTGCACTACGAGCAGCGGCTCAACGGCAACGACATCCAGGTCAGGTTCAACGGCACGCTGGCGCTGTACTGGGGCACGAAGACCTACACCAGCAACAACAACTGCTCCTCGGGTGCCGGCTCCGGCACGGTGAACACCGCGGGCACCCCGCTGACGGTCCGCTCCGGCCCGGGCACCGGATACGGCTCGGTCGGAACCGTCGCCGACGGGACGAAGGTGACGATCCAGTGCCAGACCAGCGGCACCACGGTCACCGGCACGTACGGCACCAGCTCGATCTGGGACCGGATCGGCAGCGGCCGGTACATCGCCGACGCCTACGTCTACACGGGCTACGACGGCTACATCCCCAACGTCCCGCGCTGCTGAGGCGCGAGTCCGGGTGGCGACAGGGGCCCCTACCGACGCGAGGCGTCGGTAGGGGCCCCTACTCTCAGTTCAGCTGCCAGACCGACCAGTTCAGGGCAGCGGCGAAGGTGACCCAGGCCCAGTACGGCAGCAGCAGCGCCGCCGCCGGGCGGGAGAGTTTCGCGAAGAGCGCCACGGTCACCCCGATGGCCAGCCACATCAGCACGATCTCGGCGAAGGCGAGGCCGTACCGGCCGGCGCCGAAGAACAGCGGGGTCCAGATCGCGTTCAGCACGAGCTGGGCGGTCCAGGCCCACAGCGCCGGGCCGAAGCCGACCCGCCGCCAGACCACCCACCCCGCGATGGCGATCAGCGCGTACAGGAGGGTCCAGACCGGGGCGAACAGCCAGGACGGGGGCGCCCAGTCCGGCTGGTTCAGGTTCGCGTACTCCTCGGAGGTGCCCCGCACGCCGAGCCCGCCGACGGCGGCGGCCACCGTCACCGCCGCGCCGAAGCCGAGCAGCGCCCACCACCTCCGCGCCCCGGTCGACCGCCGGACGCTGTCCGAACCTGTCATGTCGAGGAGGTGCCCGGCGATCCGGGCAGACAAACCCCGCCCGCGCCGGCGCACCCGGCCCACGGACGGCACAACGCCGGGGTCGTCCTGGCCGGTGCTCCTGTCTGGGAGGACGGAGCTCCGGTCACGACGACCCCGGCGGGTCGGTGGTGGATACGCGAAACCAGGCGTCAATTACTGAAGATACTGACGCCACCCGGGCCGACCAACAGCCCAACCACGATGAGGACGACGCCCCACAGGATCTGCCGGCGGAAGAGCGCCAGAATGCCGGCGACCACGAGAACGACTGCGAGAATCCAGAGAATCAGCTCCATGGCTGCTGAATACCCGAGTGCCCGATCCGGGAAACCTCGCCGGCGTCGAGATGATCTCCGAGGTGGAAGATGCTGTACGCCTGCTTGATCACCGGGTGGGCGACGTTGCGGACCCGGACCCCGCCCGGGGTGGTGCCCCGCTCGCTGCCGGCGTGCGCGTGCCCGTGCAGCGCCAGCGCGGTCGGCGCCGAGTCGATGGCCTGCCCGAGCTGGTACGAGCCGAGGAACGGGTAGATCTCCAGCGGCTCGCCGGCCAGGGTGTCCGGCACGGGGGAGTAGTGGGTGAGCGCGACCAGCAGGTCGCAGTCCAGCCCCCGCAGCGCCACGCCCAGCGCCTCCGCGCTCTCCTTCGTGGTCCGGACGAACGACTTCATCTCCGGCTCGCCGAAGTCGCTGGCGCACCGGCCGGCGAAGCCGCCGCCGAAGCCCTTCACCCCGGCCACGCCGAGTCGCCCGCCGGCGAACTCCAGCACGATCCCCTCGCCCTCCAGCACCCGGATGCCCGCGTCCTGGAGCACCTTGACCACCTGCGGCACCCGGTCGTGCTGGTGGTCGTGGTTGCCGAGCACCGTCACCACCGGCACCCCCAGCCCGCCGAACTCCTCGGCCACGCAGCGCGCCTCGGCCTCGGTGCCGTGCCGGGTCAGGTCACCTGCGAGCAGCAGCACGTCGGCGCAGTCGGGCAGCTCGTTGAGGGCCGGTCGGAACCGGCCCACCACGTCCTGGTCCACGTGCACATCGCCCACGGCGGCGATCCGGATCACCTTTCGACCTCCCTCACGGCAACTGCTCGACTTCCGTGGGCGCCTGCGCGCGGATCACCCCGATGTCGCTGATGACCGGTACGTCCGGGAAACGTTCGGCCACCCGGCGCAGGATCTCCTCCCGCCGGTGCGGGCTCTCCACCTCGCCGTAGAGCACCAGGCCCCGCTCCCGGCGGACCACGGTGATTCCCTGCTCGGCGACGGCCGGGTCCTCGGCGAGCAGCCGCTGGATCTCGGCCTCCACGTACTCGTCGGGCATCCCGGCGGCGACGGCGGGCGTCCCGGCGGCGTGGTCGCGGTGCGCGCTCACACGATCTCCTTCTCCTCGGTGGCGCCGAACTGCGACACCACGTCCAGCCGGTCGAGCAGCACCAGGAACGCCTCGGCGTACGGCGAGTGCTGCGTCTCCTTCCGTACCCGTTCCCAGTCGATCTGTTCCCGCAGCGACCGGGCCAGCGGCAGCGCCCGGGCGAAGTCGCAGTAGTGCTGGGAGAAGCTGAGCAGCTTGTGCACCATGAGCTGGCTCGCCGAGAGCACCGGCATGTGGATCGCGTCCACCGGCCGGACGATCGTGTCGGCGAAGGTCTCCTCGGTCACCGGGGTCTCGATCGGCCGATGGATCAGGTCCACCATCCGGCCGCCGTCGTAGACCTTCACCAGCCAGTCCTCGGGCGGGCGCTCGGCGGTGAAGCCCGCCTCGACCAGGGCCTCCAGGGCCCGGTCGACGTCCTGCCCCCGGATCAGGAAGTCGACGTCGTGGTCGCTGGAGTGCCCGCCGTGGGCGTACACCGCGAAGCTGCCGCCGAGGGCGAACGGGATTTCGGACTGTTTGAGCACGGCGGCGACCTTTTTGAGCGTGTGCACCAGGGTCTCGTCCCCGCGCTCGGCCATCTGGCTCTCCCGTCGGTCGTGAGGTGGACAGGCGGATTCGAATTGCGTACCCGGCACAGAGGTCGCCCACACCTGAGCCCGGCCGGCGGGGTGGCAATGGGGTGCGGACGGGACAAATCACCGAGGTGGGCGCGGGTCGGATAGGCTGGGGAGGGTGGCCAGATCTCTGTGGGAGCGGCGCGGCAAGGCCCGACTGCGCGCCGTCGCCCTGATCGGCATCGACGGCTCGGGCAAGACCACTCAGGCCCACCACCTCGCCGAGGCGCTCACCGCCGCAGGGCGACCGGCGACATACCACCGCAACGCCGGCGGGCGTCGCTGGCTCGGCCGCCTCGCCCAACGGCTCGGCCGCCCGGACGCCGAGCGGCTGGTCGGCCGGCGCGGCCTGCTCGCCGTCGAGTCCCTGCTGCGCTGGCTCGCCATCGCGGCGGCGCTGCTGAGCTGCGTGGTCACCGGCCGCACGGCCGTGATGGACCGCTACTCCGCCTGCCAGTACGCCAGCATCCGGGCACACGGCGGGCAGCGCTGGGAGCGGCTGGCCCGCGCCGGGTACTGGATGTTCCCGCTGCCGCAGGTCACCTTCCTGCTCGCCGTCGACCCGGCCGAGGCGTACCGGCGGATCGAGCGGCGCGGTACCGACCACGAGACCATGAGCTGGCTGACCGCCGCCGACACCGCGTACCGGACGCTGCCCGAGTTCCCGACCTTCGTGGTGGTCGATGCCGGTCGCCCGCCGGAGGAGGTGTCCCGGCAGATCCGGGACCACCTGGCCGCCTGGCTGCCGGCCGAGCGGCCGGCAGCGGCTGGGCAGCCTGCGGTCGGTGACCCCGTGCCGGCCGGTGAGCCGGCTCCGGGCGGCCCGGTCCGGGGCGACACGGCAGACCGGGGCGCGGGGCGCCGGCTGGCGGCTCAGGCCCGCCCGTAGGCCGGAACGCTCGCACCGGGCCGCCGCCTCGACCGCTCGCGCCGCCTCCCCCGGACCGGAGGGGCCGGCGATCCGGGCCCGGCAGGCCGGGCCGTCCGGCCGGCGGGACGGTGGCCGCCTACCGGCACGGAGGCCGGACCCGCCGGGGGAATCGCCGGAAGCTGCGGAAATGACAGTGTTCGGCGCAACACTGATGAACGTCCAGAGTACTTTTTCCCGATACGCGGGGTGATGGTTGACGCTTACGCCTCATGAAAGTAAGTTTCATCCGTGGCGAAGAGTCCGAAGATTTCTGCGAGTCACGAGCCGGGTGGACTGATCGTCCACATCAGCGGCCTGCTCCCCTCGCTGTCGCCCGCCGAGCAGCGGGTGGCGCGGCTGGTGGTCGCCGACCCGGCGGACGCGGCCCGGCGCACCATCACCGACCTCGCCACCACCGCCGAGACATCCGAGGCGACCGTGATCCGGTTCTGCCGCTCGGTCGGCATGAACGGCTACCCGCAGCTGCGCATCCGGCTCGCCGCCGAGGCGGCCCGCCGGATCGAGCCCCCGGACGCCCGGGTGGTCGGCGGCGACATCCCGCCCGGTGCCGACCTGGCCCAGATCATCGCGACCATCGCGTTCAACGACGCGCGGGCCGTCGAGGAGACGGCCGAGCAACTCGACCCGGCCGTCTGCGAGCAGGTCGTCGAGGCGATCGTGGGCGCCGGCCGGATCGAGGTGTACGGCGCGGGCGCCAGCGGCTTCGTCGCCTCCGACTTTCAGCAGAAGCTGCACCGCATCGGCCGGACGGCGTTCTACTTCCCCGACGTGCACACCGCGCTCACCTCGGCGGCCCTGCTCGGCAAGGGCGACATCGCGGTGGGCATCTCGCACACCGGCACCACCGCCGACGTGATCGAGGTGCTGGAGCAGGCCCGGTCCAGGGGCGCGGCCACGGCCGCGCTGACCAACTTCCCCCGCTCGCCGATCACCGACGTCGCCGACTTCGTGCTCACCACGGCGGCCCGGGAGACCACCTACCGCTCCGGCGCGATGGCCAGCCGGCTGGCCCAGCTCACCGTGGTCGACTGCCTCTTCGTCGGCGTGGCCGCCCGCAACCGGACGCGGGCCCGCAAGGCGCTGGAGGTCACCGCCGAGGCGGTGCAGACCCATCGGGTCGGCTCCACCCGGAGGCGGGGATGACCGCCGGCCGGGTCGAGCCCGACGGGGTGGCCGCGGTCCCGGCCCGCCCGGTGGTCCGGGTGGGCGCGCCGACCGAGCGGCGTAACCCGCTCAGCGTCGACCTCGACCTGATGTCCACCCGGGACGTGCTCACCGTGATCAACGAGGCGGACCGCCGGGTGCCGGCCGCCGTCGCGGCGGTCCTCGACGAGATCGCCACCACCGTCGACCTCGCGGTCGCCGCGCTGCGCGGCGGGCACCGGGTGCACTACTTCGGCGCCGGCACCTCCGGCCGGCTCGGGGTGCTCGACGCCGCCGAGTTGGCTCCCACCTTCAACTCGCCCCGGCACTGGTTCTGCTCCCACCTCGCCGGCGGCCCCGACGCGATGTGGCGGGCCGTCGAGGACGCCGAGGACGACCACGGGGGCGGAGCGGCCGCGGCGGCGGACTGCGTCGGCGCCGGCGACCTGGTCGTCGGCCTGGCCGCCAGCGGGCGCACCCCGTACGTTCTCGGGGCGCTCGCCGCGTCCGGGGCGCAGGGGGCCTCGACCGTGCTGCTCTGCGCCAACCCGGAGGCGGAGGCCGCCTCGGCGGTCGACGTCTTCATCGGCGTGGACACCGGCCCCGAGGTGGTGACCGGGTCGACCCGGATGAAGGCGGGCACCGCGCAGAAGTTGGTGCTCAACACCTTCTCCACCGCCGTGATGGTGCGGCTGGGTCGGGTCTACTCGAATCTGATGATCGACATGGTGGCCACCAACGCCAAGCTGCGGGGCCGGATGATCTCGATCCTGGTGGAGGCCACCGGCTGCGCCGAGGAGGTCTGCCGGCTGGCCCTGCACGAGGCCGACGGTGACCTGAAGACCGCCCTCGTGTCGCTGGTCTCCGGGGCCGAGGTGTCCGCCGCCCGGGCCGCCCTGGACCGCTCCGCCCACCAGGTCCGCGGCGCCATCGCCCTGCTCGCCACCTGAGCGGCGGTTCCGTCACCGGGATGCCGCGTCGAGGTCCGTCACCGGGATGCCGCGTCGAGGACGCGCCCGGTGACAATGGTCACGACCCCGGCCGGAGTGGGACTTCGCACATGCCCCGGATTGTTCAACCGGGGTGAGGGTATTCCGTGTCCGTGAATGAACCGACCGATCCGTCGGCGCGTATCTGGCGGTGACCAGGATCGCAGCGCTCCGGTGACGCGGATCGCTGTGCGCCCGGGGCCGGCAGTGATGCCATGCCTGGGGGCGGCGGTGTCCGCCGATCCGCCGGCCTGTCCGTGGCGCCAACGGCGAGTCGCCCGACGGGTGCTGACAGCAAACGTGGACCGGGCTCTCAGCTACTACTCAGGCATTCGTGACACTTTCGACTCACGACATGGAATCCCAGGCCCGTCTTAACTGTTGTGCAGGTGTCAGGTCAGCACCGGTGGGCACAGCGGAAGTCACGGGGGAGGGCTGATGGACGTGGGGATGGCAAGGAACCGGGCAACCGGCGCGAGCGAGGGGACCGTGGACAACGTGGACAAGAACATCGGCATGCGAACCGACGAGGTGGCCGAGGAGCGCGACCTGGTCGGAGTCTACCTTCACGAGATCTCCCGGACGCCACTGCTGGACGCCGCCACGGAGGTCGACCTCTCCAAGGCGATCGAGGCCGGCCTCTACGCCGAGCACCTGCTCGACGAGGACCGCGTTCCCGCCGGTGTCGACCGGGACGACCTGGAGCGCGTGGTCGCCGAGGGGGAGCGGGCGAAGGACCTCTTCATCCGCGCCAACCTGCGACTGGTCGTCTCCATCGCCCGCCGCTACGTGCGTTCGGGCATGCCCATGCTCGACCTGATCCAGGAGGGCAACACCGGCGTGGTCCGGGCGGTCGAGAAGTTCGACTACGAGCGGGGCTTCAAGTTCTCCACCTATGCGACCTGGTGGATTCGCCAGGCGATCAGCCGGGCCATCGCCCAGCAGGAGCGCACGGTGCGGCTGCCGGTGCACCTGGTCGAGGACGTCAACCGGATGCGGAACGTGGTCCGGCAGCTCACCCGCGAGCTGGGCGGCGACCCGGAGCCGGAGCAGATCGCGGTGTCCCTCGGCGTGACCGTCGCGCGGGTCAACGAGCTGGTCCGCTGGTCGCAGGACACTGTGTCGCTGGACACCCCGATCGGCGACGACGGCGACACCAAACTCGGCGACCTGGTCGCCGACAGCGACGCCCCGTCGCCGGAGGACATCGTCCTCACCGGGCTGGAGCGGCAGCGCATCGAGGGTCTGCTCAACCACCTCGACGACCGGTCGGCCGGCATCATGCGGGCCCGCTACGGCCTGGAGGACGGGCGGGAGCACTCGCTGACCGAGGTCGCCTCGCGGTTCTCCCTCTCCCGGGAGCGGATCCGGCAGCTGGAGATCCAGGCCCTTGGCCGGCTGCGCGAACTCGCCCGGGCGGAGGGGTTGCAGGCCGCCTGACCTGGTAACAATGACGGCGAACGGCCGGCGTCCGACAGGGGGACGCCGGCCGTTCGCCGTTCGTGTCGGGGCCGTCAGCGGACCCGGCCGTACCCGTAGGGCTTCATCAGGTCGACGTCCCGCTTCTCCACGTTGCGCCCGAAGGTCGGCGCGTGGATCACCTGGCCCCCGCCGACGTAGAGGGACACGTGCCCGAGGCTGTTGTAGAAGACCAGGTCGCCCGGGCGCAGCTCGCTGCGGCTGATGTGGCTGACCACGCCCCACTGCATCTTCGTGTTGTGCGGCAGCGACTTGCCGGCCGCCCGCCAGGCGGCGGAGGTGAGGCCGGAGCAGTCGTACCCGTTCGGGCCGTCGGCGGCCCAGACGTAGGGCTTGCCGAGGGCGCCGTACGCGTACCGGACCGCGGTGCCCGCCCGGCCGGAGACGGCGGGCGCCTGCTCGGCGGAACTCTCGCCCGACTTCGACTTCGCCCTCGGCGCCGGTGGCTCGGTGGCCCGTCCGTACGCCTGACGACGCATCTCGTACAGCTCGGCCAGGTCCTTCTCGATCTTCTTCTTGCCGGCGGCGAGCTGCTTGGCCTGCGCGGCCTGCTTCGCCAGCGTCGCGTCGAGCCGGGCCTTCTGGTCGAGCAGCTTGCGCTGGCTCTCGGTGAAGCCGGAGATCCGCTGCTGGCGCTGCCGGGTGAGCTGGTCGAGGGTGTCCAGCCGGTCCAGCAGGTTGCTCGGGCCGCCCGCGCTCAGCAGCGCGTTGGCGGTGTCCAGCCGGCCCGTCTTGTACGCGGTGACGGCGATCTCGCCGACGTCCGCCCGGCTCTGCGCGGTCTGCGCCTCCAGCGGCCCGATCCGGGCCGTCAGCTTCGCCGCAGCGGCCTTGTTCGCCTTGATGTCCTCGGTGAGCTTGTTGTAGGACTCGACGACCCGTTCCAGCTCGGTCGAGGACTTCTCGATTCGCTGGGTCAGCTCGGCGGGCGACGGCTCGGCCTGAGCCGCCGACGCCGGGGCGATCAGCACGGCCGCAAGGCCGGCCGCCACCAGTGCGCGCAGCGAATTCCTGAGGGACGACAAGAGCGGAGGGCTCCTCTCCCACCAGTCGCCGGGCGTCGCGGACGCCACGGCGACGCCGGCCCGGGGCTGTCCGGGTGGACGGCCGTCGACCGGTCCGACCCGCACAACCTAACCCGGGACGGAAGTTACCCGCAGGTGAAGCAGGGGCGAAAGTGGCGAAACGGCCGGATGTGTCGCGAGATACAATCACGTTCGGTAGTGGAAGGGGAGGCTTTCCGGCACTACCGGCGGGGCCTGATGTGCCGAACGGGCGATCCATGGCTTTCGTCGTTCTGGGCGGATGCCGCCGGACGGGACGACTAATAGCCGGACAAGCCCGAATTGGTGGCCTCTTGCCGGCGCGGAGGGGGCCGCGGGCCCGCGCCCGGGTCCGGAGAATCGGGGCCTGGGCTGGCGCGATGCCCACAGAATGGAGCGGAGTCGGGAATCCCGTCAGGCGTCGACCGGCGCCGCGGGGACCGCTCCCGGCCCCTCAGCCGTGGGAGACAGCCGTGATCCGAGATGGCTCCGCTACCCGCCCGCGCCGGTCACCGAGGGTGACCTCCGCGCCCCCTGCCCTGCTCTACGCCCAGCCCGGGATCGTCGTCACGACGGACCGGTTCACCGTCGGCCACAGCAGCTTCGCGATCGCCGACCTGACCCACCTGCACACCGCCCGGGGCCCACACGACCGGCTCGCCGTCCGGGCGGTGGCGGTGACCGCCGTCATGATCGCCGGGGTGGGGCTGCTGCT
This sequence comes from Micromonospora sp. NBC_01412, assembly GCF_045040215.1. Taxonomy (NCBI): domain Bacteria; kingdom Bacillati; phylum Actinomycetota; class Actinomycetes; order Micromonosporales; family Micromonosporaceae; genus Micromonospora; species Micromonospora sp. NBC_01412. Next base: position 1,765,518 of record NZ_CP109528.1, on the reverse strand, counting down.
CGGCTTCACCGGCGGCCTGCAACGGCTGACCGCCGGGGCGTACCTGGCCCTCGGGGCGGTGGCCCTGCTGCCCGTGCTGCTCGCGGCGGCCGGCGCCCGCTGGCGCCCGCCGCCGTACGAGCTGTGGGGCTGGCACCGGGGCGTCGAGGTGCTGCTGTTCAGCAGCGACGACCAGCGGCAGTTCGGGCAGGTCAGCCGCGCCGTGCACCGGGCCCGCGAGGGCATTCGGTACGGCGGCTGGGGCGCCGCGCCGGCCACCGCGGAGGAGTTCTGGCGCCCGGTCCGTTGACCTGGCCGGGTCAGCGGACCGCGACCTGGCCTGGCCTGGCCGGGTCAACGGACCGCGACCTGACCTGACCTGGCCTGGCCGGGTCAACGGACCGCGACCTGGCCGGGGCAGCGTCAGCCGGCGATCGGCTCCGGGGTGCGGGCGCGCTCGGGGGCCAGCCAGTGGCTCACCCGCCGCTCGGCGTAGAAGGACACGAAGGGCACCGTGCCGGCGAGCATCACCAGCAGCATCCGCTTCAGCGGCCAGTCCGCCCGGCGGGACAGGTCGAACGTCGCCGCCAGGTAAAGCATGTACAGCCAGCCGTGCGCGGTCCCGACGACCGCGACCACCGTCTTCTCGTCGAACCCGTACTTCAGCGGCATGCCGATCAGGACCAGCACGGCCAGCGCCACGCCCACGATCCAGGCGATCACGCGGTACCGGGTAAGGGCTCCGCCCACCTTCGTCCGTCCTTCCGAACCGGCCTCGGCCGGGTAGTCGCGAACCGGCGTCAGCCGGGAAAGTCACCGGGCCGGGCGCCCGGATTGGCGTTCAACCATGCCAGGTAGCGGTTGTACGCGGCCAGGTCGGCGTCCTCCGGGCCGCCGGCCGGCACCGCCGGCACCCGGGCGACCCGCACGGGTCGGCGTACCCCCGTCGGGATGCCGGACGACAGGGCCGCGCCGGCCGTGACGTCGCCGCCCGCCCGCTCCTCGCCGCCCGCCTCCCCGCCGCCCGCCGACGGCCCGTCGGCGGCGGAGCGCAGGGTGTGCCACAGCTCACGCCACCAGACGAAGACGACGAACGCGGCGAAGACCGGCCACTCGATGGCGTAACCCCAGCTGATGGAGTTGCCCTCGGCGGCCCGGGTGACCTGCCACCAGCCCAGCCCGAGAAAGCTGACGACCAGCACGACCATGGCCACGTGGCGGGCGATCCACGCCGGTGTCCAGAGCCGCTTCATGGGTTCGAGGGTACCGGGAGTCGGGACGCTCTCCGACGCGGCGTCGTAGTTCGGGGGTTTGGTGGTGGCCGGTGTGGGCATCCGTCTAGACGCCAGCCCAGACGAGACGAGGGGGCGACGATGACCGAATCAGTGCGGCAGACCGGCGGCCCGATGGAAGCCAGCCCGGAGCAGCGAATGCCCGAGTGGGACGGCGACCACGTCCACGACATGTCCACCGACGACGGGGCCGTCGACGACGAACTGGGGATCGACCCCACCGAACTCGCCGACGAGGACCTGATCCGAGAGATACACAGCCTGCACCGCACCCGGCTCGACACGCTGCGGCACGCGGCGGACTCGGCGCTCGCGAACCACCTGCGTCGCACGGCGGAACTGGAGACCGAGTATCTCGCCCGGCATCCGGGACGCGAGGTCGACCCGGCCCGGCTGCGGGACGAGTGATGGCGGCGCACGCGGAGCGCGGGATGTCCGCGCCACCCGAGGTGGTGTTCAACACGGCGACCGACCCGGACCGGGCCGCCGCGTGGCTGCCCCAGCCGCTGCGGTCCGACGGCCGCAGCCGCCCCGACGTCAGCGCCGGGCAGATGCGGGCCCGGTGGGCCAGCGCCTCCGCCCCCGGCTGGTCGGCCGAGATCCGGGTGGAGCCTGGGGACGCCGGGGGCGCCCAGGTCCAGCTCGACCTGACCGGTGCGTCCGGCCAGGCGGACCCGGGACTGGCCGAGGAGACCCTGGCCAACCTCGCCCGCGAGGTGGCCGAAAACCTGACCGCCGGTTGAGCCGGCCGCCGGACCCGCTGCCGGCGGACCGAGCGCCGCACGTGCCAGAGAACGAGGAGACCGGGTTGAGCGACAGCAGCCTGAATCAGAAGGTGGCGCGGCTGCGCCAGGCGTACGCGCCGCACGAGCACCGCCCACTCGGTGGCTACCTGGTGGCGATGGGCACCTACGCCGGGGTGACCGCGACGCTCGCCGCACTGGTCAGGGCGACCGGCCGGCCGGTGCCGGAGCGGCCCAGCCCGTCGGATGTGGTGCTGCTCTCCATCGCGACCCACAAGCTCAGCCGGCTGCTGTCCAAGGACGCGGTGACCAGCCCGCTGCGCGCCCCGTTCACCCGGTACGACCGTCCGAGCGGCTCCGGCGAGGTGATGGAGCAGGTCCGGGACTCGGGCAGCCCCACCCGGCACGCCATCGGGGAGCTGTTGAGCTGCCCGTTCTGCCTGGCGGTCTGGGTGGCCACCGGGCTCACCGGCGGCCTGGTGCTGGCCCCCCGGCTGACCCGGCTGGTGGCCACCGCGCTGACCGCGGTGGCGGCCTCCGACTTCCTCCAGATGGGCTACGCCGTCGCCCAGCAGGCCGCCGAGGGCGGTCACGACAAGGACTGACACGGTACGGGGAGAGGCCCGAGGCCGCCCCCCGTCCCCGTACGGCATCAGCGCGCTGCATGTCGCCCGGTCCGGGCAGCGCTGCATCCCGCCCGGTCCGGGGTCAGCGCTGCATGCCGTCCCGTCCGGGGTCAACGCTGCATGCCAGACCAGCCGTGCGGCGACTCCGTCTCGCGCTCCTCATCGTCCTCGTCGCCGGTGATGATGTCGGGGTCGACGGCGGTGAGGTCGTGCTCGTTGGCGAAGTCCGGTTCGGCTGGGGTGTCCGGGCCCTCCGGCGGCTGGCCGAGCGCCGGGACGTGCTCCTCCCGCTGCTCCTCGCGATCGGTCATCTCGCTGTCCTCTCCGTGGTCGGGGCGGGGTCGGTGCCGCGGTTCGGCCCGGGTGCCGGCGTCGTGCCGCCGCGCGGCCTGGCCTGCTCGCGCCGCCCGAACCCGAGGCGTTAGACGGCCGACCCGCCCAGCAGGTCGGCCGCCTCGTCCACCGCGTACTCGCCCTGGGGCAGCGCGGCTATCCGGGTGAGCAGCGCCGCAGGAAGCTCGGCGGCGACCGCCCGGCGGTAGATGTCCGCCTGGCTGATCCGCTCCTGGCCGAGGTAGATCTCGTCGAGCAGCTCGTCGAGCGGCCCGGTGTCCGGCTCCTCGGCGGTGTCCTCGTCCTCGTCCGGGTCGGTGTCGGTGTCGGCGAGCAGATCGGTGTCGGCGGCCAGCTCGGCGTCGTCCACGGCTGCGTCCGTCACAGGTGCGTCGTCGGTCACGCCGGTCGGCTACCCAAGCCAGAAACGGTCAAACGTCACCCACCCCACCCCACCCCCCACCCCCGTATGCGGTGATCAAGAGCTTTGCGTCAGGAATCGCGCTGGACCTGACACAAAGCTCTTGATCACCGGGGCGGGGCGGGGCGGGGTGGGGCGGGGCGGGGCGGGGGTGCGGGTGGGGGTGGGGTGGGCCGGGTGGGTGGGGGTGGGGGTGGGGGTTAGGCCGGGAGGGGTTGGGGGGACGTGGTGGTGCGGCGGGTGCGGACGGCGGTGGCCAGGGTGTCGAGGACCTCCTGGGTGGTGTCCCAGCCGAGGCAGGCGTCGGTGACGGAGCGGCCGTACTCCAGCTCGCGGGTGGGGTCGAGGTCCTGCCGGCCGGGGAGCAGGAAGCTCTCCAGCATGATGCCGACGATGCCTCGCTGGCCGGCGGCGAGCTGGTCCGCGACGTCGGCGGCGACCAGCGGTTGGCGGCGGTGGTCCTTGCCGCTGTTGGCGTGGCTCGCGTCGACCACCACCCGCTCCGGCAGGCCGGCCGCCCGGAGCAGGTCCAGCGCCCCGGCCACCGAGGCGGCGTCGTAGTTCGGGCCGTCGTTGCCGCCCCGCAGCACCAGGTGGCCGTCGGCGTTGCCCCGGGTGTGCATGATCGCCGGGGTGCCGGAGACGTCGATGCCGGGGAAGACGTGCGGGACGCCGGCAGCCCGGATGGCGTCCACGGCGGTGCCGACGCTGCCGTCGGGGCGGTTCTTCATGCCGATCGGCATGGACAGGCCGGAGGCGAGCTGCCGGTGCACCTGGCTCTCCACCGTGCGGGCGCCGATCGCACCCCAGGCCACCGTGTCGGCGATGTACTGCGGGGTGATCGGGTCGAGGAATTCGCAGCCCACCGGCAGGCCCAGCCGCAACACGTCCAGCAGCAGCGCGCGGGCGGTGCGCAGGCCGGTGTTCACGTCGCCCGAGCCGTCCAGCCCGGGGTCGTTGATGAGGCCCTTCCAGCCGACCGTCGAGCGCGGCTTCTCGAAGTACACGCGCATCACGATCAGCAGGTCGTCGGCGAGGCGGTCGGCGGCGGTCCGCAGTTTCGCCGCGTAGTCCAGCGCGGCGGCCGGGTCGTGCACCGAGCACGGGCCGACCACCACCAGCAGCCGGTCGTCGGCGCGGTCGAGCACCCGGCCGACCGCGCGCCGGCCGTCGAGCACGGCCTCGGTGAGCGTCGCGTCCAGGGGCAGGTGGTGGTGCAGCAGGGCAGGGGTGGTCAACGGCACGACGCGATCGATCCGTTGGTCGATGACGCGATGGTTGTCCGGGGTGCTCACGGTGGGGTTCCTTCCGCCGACCGTGCCCCGGGGCCGGCGCCCGAGGTCGAGCCGGCTGCTCGTACGCAAAAGGGCAGGAACCAATGTTCCTGCCCGGCCGGCTCGAAGAGAAGTGACGTCAGATCATGGTGAAGTCACCGGCTCCTCCAGCCGGCTGCCTAAACCATCGATACGAACGCGTCACGGCACCCAGGTTACCCGACGCGGTGGGAAAGGCTCATCCGGCCGTCGGTGAAGCCGAGCCTGACGTTCGTCATCATCGATTGACCCGTCGATGGCTGCGCCAGCGCACCACGCCGTATCCGGGAGATTCGAACAGGCCGTCGTGCGCTGCTGCGCGCCACCGTCGCGGCACTTCGCCGTGCGCGGCCCGTTCCGGTGAGCCGCGCACGGGGTACAGAGGCCGGCATGACGAATGCTCACAGCGACCAGGTCCGGATCGAGTCCCGGGCCCACCTGCTGCCCGAGGAGGCCGCCGCCGGCAGCGACGACCCGCGGGCCCAGGCCGCCGCCATTCTCGCCGAGTCGGACCTGCGGGAGGCGGACCAGAACGCCGCCCCCGACACGGTGCCGGAGCAGCGCACCTCGGAGGAGACGGTGCCCCCGATCGAACCCCCCGACTGAGTCGACCCGGCGCGGCGGCCGTCCGCGCCTCCGGCGTACGCCGGCGCGAGGCGCGGGCGGCGGCCAGGGGCGGGTGGCGGCTGGGGCGCGGGCGGCCGCCGGGGGCGGGTGGCGGGCGCGTCGCCGCGCCGACCACGGTCGCGTCACCTTTCCGCCTCCCCGATCGGATAGCGTCGGACCATGCCCGACAGCGGTTACCCCTGGCCGATCGAAACGACCCGACTGGACAACGGCCTGCGCGTGGTGGTGAGCGAGGACCGCGCCGCCCCCGCAGTCGCCGTGAACCTCTGGTACGACGTGGGATCCCGGCACGAGCCGGACGGGCAGACCGGTTTCGCCCACCTCTTCGAGCACCTGATGTTCGAGGGCTCGGTGAACGTGGCGAAGACCGAGCACATGAAGCTCGTCCAGGGCGCCGGCGGCTCCCTGAACGCCACCACCAACCCGGACCGGACGAACTACTTCGAGACCGTCCCGGCCGAGCATCTGGAGCTGGCGCTCTGGCTGGAGGCCGACCGGATGGGCGGCCTGGTCCCGGCGCTGACCCAGGAGACGCTGGACAACCAGCGGGACGTGGTCAAGAACGAGCGCCGCCAGCGCTACGAGAACGTGCCGTACGGCGACGCGTGGCTGCGGCTGCTGCCGCTGCTCTACCCGCCGGGGCACCCGTACCACCACGCGACGATCGGGTCGATGGCCGACCTGAACGCCGCCGCCCTGGCCACCTTCCAGGACTTCCACCGCACCTACTACGCGCCGAACAACGCGGTGCTGACCGTGGTCGGCGACGCCACCGCGGCCGAGGTCTTCGCGCTGGCCGACAAGTACTTCGGCGCCCTCCCGGCCCGGGAGTCGATCCCGGCCGCGCCGGACGGCCGGCATGTACCGGCCGGTGGCGGGCCGGTGGCGGAGACCGTCACGGCCGCGGTGCCCGCGCCCCGCGTCTTCGTCGCGCACCGCACCCACGCCTTCGGCACCCCCGGGTACGACGTGCTCACCGTCCTCGCCACCGTGCTGGGCAGCGGCCGGGGCAGCCGGCTCTACCAGCGCCTCGCCGACGGCGAGCGGATCGCCCAGCCCGACCTGGTCGGCTCCTACGGGGTGGACCTCGCGCACGCCCCCGCCCCGCTGATCGCCACCGCCACCGCCCGCCCCGGGGTGAGCGGCGAGCGGCTGGCCGCCGGGGTGGCCGAGGTGGTCGACGAGCTGGCCACCGTGCCGGTCACCGCCGTCGAGCTGGACCGGGCCAAGGCGCTGCTGAGCACCGGGTGGTGGCGGCAGATGTCCACGGTCGACGGACGCGCCGACACCCTCGGCCGGTACACCACCCAGTTCGGCGATCCGGCCGTCGCCGCCGAGCGGCTGCCCGCCTGGCTCGCGGTGACCGCCGATCAGATCGCCGAGCTCGCCGCCGAGGTGCTGCGCGCCGAGGACCGGGTGACCCTGACCTACCTGCCCGAGGAGAGCGCGTGAGCGCGACGATCGAGCGGCGCCGCCCGGTGGGCCGCCGCGATCCGCTGCCCGCCGGCCCCGCAGTCGTGAACGGAAGGAAGCCCCGATGAGCCTGATCGCCGATCGTCCCGGGCCGGGGCTGGCCCGGCCGTACCGGTTCCCGCAGGTGGTGCGCCGCTCGGTGGCCGGCGGCCAGGTCGTCGCCGCGCACCTGCCCGGGCAGAACCTGGCGGTGGCGCTGCTGCTGCTCGACGCCGGAGCCGGGCGGGAGCCGGCTGGCCGGGAGGGGCTCGGCGCGGTGCTGGCCAAGGCCCTGGAGGAGGGCACCGCGCAGCGGGATGCCGCCGCGTACGCGCTGGCCGTGGAGGGGCTCGGCACCGAGCTGGTGACCGGGCTGGACTGGGACTCGTTCCAGGTCAGCGTCCAGGTTCCGGCGGACCGGCTGACCGCCGCCGTGGAGCTGCTCGCCGAGGCCGTCCGGACGCCCCGGCTGGACCCGGACGACGTGCGGCGGGTCCGCGACGACGAGGCCACCGCGCTGCGGATGGACTGGGCGAACCCGGGCCCCCGGGCCGATGCGGCGCTGCGGGCCGACCTGTTCGGCGCGGAGAACCGGTGGGGCCGCCCGATGTACGGCGACCCGGACTCGGTGGCCGGCCTGGACCCCGAGGACATCACCGTCTTCCACTCCGAGTGGTTCCTCCGCCCCGGCACCCTGATCGTCGTCGGCGACCTGGAGCGCCTCGACCTGGACGCGCTCGGCGCGGCGGCGTTCGCCGGCACCGGCGGCGGCCCGGTCTCCCAGGGCGGCCCGATCGACGTGTCGCTGCGCGCCGGGCGGCGGATCATCCTGGTCGACCGGCCCGGGTCGGTGCAGTCCACGCTGCGGCTGGGCCACCCGTCGCCGCACCGGGCACACCCCGACCACGTGCCGTCGCTGCTGGCCGGCACGGTGCTCGGCGGGGCGTTCACCTCCCGGCTCAACCACCTGATCCGCGAGGTGCGCGGCTACACGTACGGCATCCGGGGCGAGTTCGCCTCGTCCCGCCGGTTCGGCCGGTTCGCGGTCAGCTCGGGCGTGCAGACGGCGGTGACCGCGCCGGCGCTGGTGGAGGCGGTCGGCGAGATCAGCCGTACCCAGGCCGGCGGGGTCACCGAGGACGAGCTGGCGGTGGCCCGGTCCTGGCGGGCCGGGCAGCTCTCGGTCGAGCTGCAGAGCCCTCGGGCGATCGCGTCGGCGCTGACCACCCTGGTCGTGCACGACCTGCCGGACGACTACCACGCCCGGCTGCGTGAGTCGCTGCTCGCCGCCGACGTCGAGCAGGTCTCGGCCGCCGCCGCGGGCTACCTGCACCCGGAGTCGCTCACCCTGGTGGTGGAGGGCGACGCCGCGCTGATCCGCGACGATCTCGCCGCCACCAACCTCGGCGAGATCGTCGACGCCCCCGGCTGACCGGCCCTCGGCTGACCGGCCGCCGGCTGACCCGGCCACGGCGGCCCGCCCCGCCGGCCCGCCCCGCCGGTCCGACCCATGGCGGTCCGACCACGGCGGCCCGCCGACCGGCCCGCGCGGCGAAGGGAGATGTGATTCCCGTCGCGCGGGCCGTGGCGGCTGCCGGGGCGGCGGCGCCGGGCGTACGGCGGCCGGGCGCGGATGTTGCGGCCCGGCGGCGGGGTCGCCTGCGATCTTCCGGGCGGCGCCCCGCGCCGGAGTCGTCATTGCGGTCCGGTGCTGGTCGAGGTGGGCGGGGTCACCGCCCGGACGGGTCCGGGCCGTGGGAAAGCGTTCCCGGCCGGGGCGTCGACCTGGGTAGCCTCGCGGGCATGAGGATCGGCATTGTGGGGGCCACCGGCCAGGTCGGTGGCGTGATGCGGCAGGTGCTGGCGGAGCGCGAGTTCCCGGCGGAGCAGGTGCGGTTGTTCGCCTCCGCCCGGTCGGCGGGGCGCGCCCTGCCGTGGCGGGGCGGCGAGGTGACCGTCGAGGACGCGGCCACCGCCGACTACTCGGGGCTGGACATCGTGCTCTTCTCCGCCGGAAAGGGCACGGCGAAGGAGCTGGCCCCCCGGGTCGCCGAGACCGGCGCGGTCGTGATCGACAACTCGTCGGCGTTCCGGACGGACCCGGACGTGCCGCTGGTGGTCGCCGAGGTCAACCCGCAGGCCGCCGCGAACCGCCCGAAGGGCATCATCGCCAACCCGAACTGCACCACGATGGCCGCGATGCCGGTGCTGCGCCCGCTGCACGCCGAGGCGGAGCTGGTCGGCCTGGTCGTCTCGACGTACCAGGCGGTCTCCGGCGCGGGCCTGGCCGGCGTGACCGAGCTGGACGAGCAGGTCCGCAAGGTGGCCGAGCAGGCCGCGGCGCTGGCCTTCGACGGAACGGCCGTGGAGTTCCCGGCCCCCCGGGTCTTCGCCCGGCCCATCGCGTTCAACGTGCTCCCACTCGCCGGCTCGATCGTCGACGACGGCTCCGAGGAGACCGACGAGGAGCAGAAGCTGCGCGACGAGAGCCGCAAGATCCTGGAGATCCCCGGGCTGAGGGTCTCCGGCACCTGCGTCCGGGTTCCGGTCTTCACCGGCCACTCGCTCCAGATCAACGCCCGGTTCGCCCGGCCGATCACCCCGCAGCGGGCCCGCGAGCTGCTCGACGGCGCGCCCGGGGTGGCCCTGGTCGACGTGCCGACCCCGCTGCTGGCCGCCGGCCAGGACCCGACGTATGTGGGTCGCATCCGCGCCGACGAGACGGCGGAGCACGGCCTCGCCCTGTTCTGCTCGAACGACAACCTGCGAAAGGGCGCCGCGCTGAACGCGGTGCAGCTCGCCGAGTTGGTCGCCGCCGAGGGCCGCTGACCCCGGTCCCGCCGGCCGGGCCGTCGCGTCGGCCGGCCGGCGGGCCGCGCGTCGGGTTGGATGGACCCAGGTACGACGACTCGACCTGGAGGCTGCCGTGGCGGACGAGAAGACCCGGAGCGCCCTCACCGGGCTCATCGCGGGCCGGTGGATGGGTGTGCTGGCGACCATCAAGCGGGACGGACGCCCGCAGTTGTCGAACGTGGTCTACTCCTTCGACCGGGAGGCCGGGCTGATCCGGGTCTCGGTCACCGACGGGCGGGCCAAGACCGCCAACCTGCGCCGGGATCCCCGGGCCAGCTTCCACGTCAGCAGCGACGACGGCTGGGCGTACGCGGTGGCCGAGGCGCGGGCCGAGCTGACCCCGGTGGCGCGTCGGCCGGACGACGCGACGGTGGAGGAACTGGCCGGGCTCTACCGGGCCGTGCAGGGCGAGCACCCCGACTGGGACGACTTCCGCGCCGCGATGGTCGCCGAGGGGCGGCTGGTGCTGCGCCTGCACGTCGAGCGGGTCTACGGCGTGCCGCCGCGCGGCTGAGGCCCGCGACAGCGGGTATCCGCGGCTCCTGCCACACGTTCCGGCCACCCGGCCGGGCACGGGGACGGGGACGGGGAGCCGATGGACAGCGACCGGGACCGGCCGGGGACCGCGGACGACGAGGCCGGTGACCTGCGCTCGGACACCAGCCGGGCGATCGGGTTCAGCGACGCCGTGTTCGCGATCATCATCACGATCCTGGTGCTCGACCTGCGTACCCCTGAGGTGCCGCCGGGTGGGCTGCTGCGCAGCCTGCTCGACGAGTGGCCCGTCTACCTGGCGTACGTCACGTCCTACCTGTACGTCGCGGTGAACTGGCTGAACCACAAGGGGACCTTCCACCGGGTCCGGTGCACCGACCGCGGGCTGCACTGGGTCAACCTCGGGGTGCTCTTCAGCGTCGCCCTGCTGCCGTTCGCCACGGCGGTGCTCTCCGGCGCGGTCCAGCACGGCGACCGGTCCGACGAGCGGGTCGCGGTGGCGCTGTACGGGCTGGTGGGGGTGGTGCTCTCGGTGGCCTGGCTCGCCCTTTACCACCACCTGAGCCGGCACCGGGACCTGCTCGTGCCGCGCGTCTCGCCCCGGTTCTTCGCCGTCGAGCGCCTGCGCGCCGTGCTCGGCGTCGTGTCGTACGCCGTCGCCGGCCTGGTCGGCTGGCTGGTGTCGGTGCCGGTGGCGCTCGTGGTCTTCCTGCTGCTGCCGCTGTTCTACGGCCTGTCCAGCAACGGCTTCTACGACCTGCGCCGGTGGGCCCGGCGGCACCGGCCGGGTGCCCGACCCTGACGGCCGGCCCCGTTGGGCGCCCGGTCACCGGTAGCCCGGTCCGCGTTACCCCTCGGGGCGGGCGGGTAGACCGCGGGTGCCGACACCGAGAGGGGAGCACCATGACAACGGTCGGAGAGTTCATGACGACCCGGTTGGTGACGATGGACGGCAACGAGACGCTCACCGCCGCGGCGCGGGAGATGCGCGACAGCGCCATCGGCGACGTGGTGGTGACCAACGGCACCGATGTGGCCGGCATCGTCACGGACCGGGACATCACGGTCCGGGGCGTCGCCGAGCAGTTGGACCCGACCTCGACCCGGCTCAACCAGATCACCAGCCGGGACGTGATCACGGTGAGTCAGTACGACGACACGGTGGCCGCCGCCGACCTGATGCGCACCTACGCCGTACGCCGGCTGCCGGTGATCGACGACGGGCGGCTGGTCGGCCTGATCTCGATGGGCGACCTCGCGGTCGAGCGCGAGCCGCAGTCGGTGCTGGCGGACATCAGCGCCGACGAACCCAACAACTGACCGTCCGCCGCGGCACGCCGGCCCCCACGCGGGGGCCGGCGTCGTGTCGTGCGCCCGCGCTCGCCGGCCTGCCTGCGCTCGCCCGCGTCACCCGATCCGGGCGAGGTTGACCCAGCACCGGAGGGGGACCCTCCTGCGACGTCGAACGCGGATCGACGGGAGGAGAGGGCCCGATGCTGGACGCGACCACCAGGTTCTTCGAGAACCTGGACCGGCGGGGTTACGAGCCCCTGCTGACCAAGATTTCCGGCACCCTGCGTTTCGACCTGAACGAGGGGCCGCAGACCAGGCACTGGCTGCTGGCGATCGACCGGGGGCGGCTCCGGGTGAGCCAGGAGGACCGGGAGGCCGACACGGTCGTCAGGACCACCCCGGAACTGCTCGAGGATCTCGCCGCCGGCCGGGAGAACGGCATTGCGGCGCTGTTCCGCGGTGACATGACGGTGACCGGTGACATCCGGCTGGTGGTGCAGGTGGATCGGCTCTTCCCCGCCCCCCCGGGCAGCCGGGAGCCGCGTCGGCTCTTCCATCGGGAGGTGTACTGATGGCGCAGGCCAACACGGTCCGGATCCTAGACGGCAGCACCTTCGTGGTGTCGGAGGACACCGGCGACATCGAGGCGACGCCCTCCGAGCCGACCGGGCTGTTCTCCCTCGACACCCGGTTCCTGTCCCGCTGGGTGCTGACGGTCAACGGCGAGCGGCTGAACGCCCTCTCCTACGACGACCTCCAGTACTACGAGGCGCGGTTCTTCCTGGTGCCGGGAATGGCGACGCACTACGTCGACGCCAAGTTGTCGATCATCCGCGAGCGGACAATCGGCGGCAGCTTCCACGAGCAGGTGACCATCCTCAACCACGACGAGAAGGCCGTCGACCTGGAGATCAGGATGGACGCCGGCGCCGACTTCGCCGACCTGTTCCAGGTCAAGGACGAGATCCTGAACAAGAAGGGCGAGACCTACGCGGAGGCCGAGGCGGACCGGCTGCGGCTGGGCTACCGGCGGGGCAACTTCCGGCGGGAGACGTTGATCTCCTCGTCGCAGACCGCCCGGTACGACCGCAACGGCTTCACGTACAGCGTCCACCTGGAGCCGAACACGCAGTGGAGCACGGACATCGACGTGCACACGGTCGTGCTCGGGCCAACCAGCCAGGTGCGGATGGAGATGCGGGTGCCCAGCCACGGGCGGCCGACCCCCCAGCGCGGCCTGGAGGAGTGGATCGCCGCCGCGCCAAAGGTGAACTCCGAGTGCGAGCACCTGGCCCATACGTACCGGCGGAGCCTGGTCGACCTGGCGGCGCTGCGCTTCTCGCCGCTGTCGCTCAGCGGGCAGACGCTGCCTGCGGCCGGCCTGCCCTGGTTCATGACCATGTTCGGCCGGGACAGCATCCTGACCTGCCTACAGGTCATGCCGTTCGTCCCGGGGTTGTCCCGGACCACGCTGTGCCTCCTCGCGTCGTTGCAGGGCACCCGGTTCGACGACTTCCGGGACGAGGACCCGGGGCGGATCCTGCACGAGCTGCGCTACGGCGAGACGGCCGCGTTCGAGGAGCAGCCACACTCGCCGTACTACGGCTCGGTGGACGCGACGCCGCTGTTCCTGGTGCTGCTCGACGAGTACGAGCGGTGGACCGGGGACGTCGCGCTGGTCAGGGAGTTGGAGCAGGAGGCCCGGGCCGCGCTGAGGTGGATCGACAACTACGCCGACCTGGTCGGCAACGGCTACATCTGGTACGAGCGGCGCAACACCGACACCGGCCTGGAGAACCAGTGCTGGAAGGACTCCTGGGACTCCATCTCGTACCGTGACGGCACGCTGCCGCCGTTTCCCCGGGCCACCTGCGAGGTGCAGGGGTACGCGTACGACGCGAAGGTCCGGGCCGCCCGGCTGGCGCGCGAGTTCTGGGGCGACCCGGCGTTCGCCGATCAGTTGGAGCGGGAGGCGGCGCAGCTCAAGGAGCGCTTCAACCGCGACTGGTGGGTGGAGGACGGGCAGTACTTCGCCCTCGCCCTGGACCCGGACGGTCGGCCGGCGGACGTGCTCAGCTCGAACATCGGCCACCTGCTGTGGAGCGGCATCGTCGACCAGGACCGGGCCGAGAAGCTCGCCGAGCACCTGGTCGGGCCGCGGCTGTTCTCCGGCTGGGGCGTGCGGACGCTGGCCGAGGGGGAGGCCCGGTACAACCCGATCGGCTACCACAACGGCACGATCTGGCCGTTCGACAACTCGTTCATCGCCTGGGGGCTGCGCCGGTACGGCTTCGCGGAGGAGGCCGCGACCATCGCCGACGGCATCCTCGCCGCCGCCAGATACTTCGACGGGCGGCTGCCGGAGGCGTTCGGCGGGTACCAGCGGGAGTTGACCAAGTTCCCCGTCGAGTACCCGACGGCGTGCAGCCCGCAGGCCTGGTCGACCGGCGCCCCGATGCTGCTGCTGCGCACCATGCTGGGCATCGAGCCGCACGGGGGACACCTGGCGGTCGAGCCGCGCCTGCCGATCGGCATGGGGCGGATCGAGGTGCTGGACATCCCGGGCCGCTGGGGCCGGGTAGACGCCTTCGCCCGCGGCCGACTGGACCTGCACCAACTATCCGGCTGACCACCCACCCACCCACCGCCACCCAGAGAACCCTCCCGCGTCACCCGCCTGCGGAACCTGTGGCGCAAATACACGGAATTAGTGCCCTTGGACGACGCCCGAGGGCACTAGTTCCGTGTATTTGCGGGTGCGGGAGGGGCGGTGGGTGGGGGGAGGACGGTGTCGAGGAAGGTTGCTGTCGTGGCGTGGATGTCGGGGCGGTCCAGGGCCAGGGAGTGGCCGCCGTGGGTGAGCCAGGCGTGCACCGGGTGCCCGCCGGCCAGCAGCGCGGCGGCCAGGCCGACCGACTGGCTCACCGGCACGGCCGGGTCGGCCGTCCCCTGCACCAGCAGCACCGGGACCCCGTTGCCGACGTGGGTGGCAACGGTGACGTCCAGGGTGGCCGGGTCGCCCGGTGCGGGCCGGCGCCCGAGCAGCTCGGCCCACGGGTCGTCGCCGCCGCGCAGCCGCCGCCAGTCCGTGGCCAGCGGGTCCACCGGCGGCCAGTACGCCAGCGCGCCGGCCACGTCGTCGGGCCGGTCCACGCCGCGCAGGGCGAGGTGCAGGGCCAGCATCGCGCCGGCCGAGTCGCCCCCGACCAGCAGCGGCAGGCCGCCCGCCCGGTCCCGGGCCGCCCGCGCCGCCGCCCGTACGTCGTCGAGCTGGGCCGGCCAGCGCGCCTCGGCGACGAACCGGTAGGTGGCCGGGAGCACCCGCAGCCCGTGCCCGGTCAGGGCCGCGCCGTCCTCGCTCGACCGGGCCCGCCAACCGCCGCCGTGGATCCAGAGCAGCACCCCGCGTTCCGTCATGCCGCCATCGTGCGGTCCCCGCGCCCCGGGGCGCCAGAGCCCTCGGCCGAGGGCAGAACTGCTCGGCATCACCGTCTCCTCGCCGACGCGCCTGACCCGCCCCGACCGGTCCGACAGCGGCCGGCCGTCCGGCGTGGGACGCGGCGTGCGGCCCTGCCATACTCCGGCCCCCAGCAGGGTAAAGTCGCCGGATGCCGGAACTCGTGTACCCGCCCGTGATCACCGCCGCCAAGACGATGTTCCGGGTCCTCGACCTGCGCCTGACCGTGGAGGGCAAGCAGCACGTGCCGCGCACCGGCGGCGCGGTCATGGCCAGCAACCACGTGAGCTACCTCGACTTCATCTTCTGCGGGTTCGGGGCGCACGAGTCCCGTCGGCTGGTCCGGTTCATGGCCAAGCACGAGGTGTTCGCGCACAAGATCTCCGGCCCGCTGATGCGCGGCATGAAGCACATCCCGGTGAACCGGCGGGCCGGCTCCGCCTCCTACAACGCGGCGGTGGACGCGCTGCGCCGCGGCGAGATCGTGGGCCTCTTCCCGGAGGCCACGATCAGCCGGTCGTTCACGGTGAAGGACCTCAAGAACGGGGCGGCCCGGATGGCGCAGGAGGCCGGCGTGCCGCTGCTGCCGGTCGCGCTCTGGGGCACCCAGCGCCTCTGGACGAAGGGTCGGCCGCGCACCCTCACCCGCCGGCACACCCCGATCACCATCCTGGTCGGCGAGCCGATCGACCCGGCCGCGTATCCCGACGTGAACGCGATGAGCGCCGAGCTGAAGATCCGGCTGAGCGCCCTGGTCGACCGGGCCCAGCGCGAGTACCCGGACAAGCCCTCCGGCCCCGACGACGCCTGGTGGCAGCCGGCGCACCTCGGCGGCACCGCGCCGACCCTGGAGGAGGCCGCCGCGCTGGACCGGCCCGGCCGGCGTACCCCCGCCGCCTGAGAACGGCCGGCTGGCTGGCTGGCCGGATCGTTCCGCAGCCGGGCGCGATGGTGTCTGCCGCCGCGCCGGCCGCCCGGCGAGGATTCCCCGCATGACGAGATCCGCACTGCTCATCGTCGACGTCCAGGAGTCCTTCCGGCAGCGCCCGATCTGGGCGCACGCGTCCCGGCCCGACATCGTCGGCCGGGTCGCCCGGCTGGTCGACGCCGCCCGGGCCCGGGGTGACATGGTCGTCTGGGTCCTGCACGCCGAGCCCGGCACCGGCACCGTCTTCGACCCGGAGCGCGGCCACGTCCGGCTGATCGACGGCCTCAGCCCGGCGGCGGGGGAGCCGACGCTGGTCAAGACCGCGCACAACGCCTTCACCACCACCAACCTCCAGCGGTTGCTCACCGTCGCCGGGGTCACCGACCTGACCGTCTGCGGGATCCGCACCGAGCAGTGCGTCGAGACGACCACCCGGCTCGGCTTCGACCTCGGCTACCGGATGACCTTCGTGACCGATGCGACGGTCACCTTCCCCACCCCGCACCGGGACCTGCCGGCGGATGCCACCCTGGCGGAGATCCTCGCCGACCCGCGCACCCTCCCGGCCGAGGAGATGACCGCCCGGACCGAGTACGCCCTGGCCGGCCGGTTCGCCACGATCCGCACCGTCGCCGAGCTGACGGCCGACGAGGCGGGGCGGCCGACCGGGACCGTCCCGGTCGACGCCAGGGGCTGACGCCGGTGGCCCGGGTCGTCTTCCTGCTGGTGCCGCAGCTGCACCTGCTGGACCTGGCCGGCCCGGCCCAGGTCTTCTCCACCGCAGCCGACCTCGGGTACGACTACCGGCTGCACTACGTCGCGCAGCGGCCCGAGGTGCCGACCGTGCAGGGCGTACCGCTGCGGGCCGAGGTCGGATGGCCGGAGCTGGACCGGGACGACCTGCTGGTCGTACCCGGGTGGCGGACCCGTGCCCACGGCCCGCAGGGGCCGGTCGACCCGGCGGGGCTGCGTTGGCTGGCCGGCCACCACGCGGCCGGTGGCACCGTCGCCAGCGTCTGCGCCGGCGCGTACGCCCTCGGCCGGGCCGGCCTGCTCGACGGCCGGCGCTGCACCACCCACCACGACGTGCAGGACGACCTGGCCCGCCGCTTCCCGGCGGCCCGGGTGGTCCGCGACGTGCTCTACGTGGTGGACGACCGGGTGGTCACCTCCGCCGGCATCGCCAGCGGCATCGACGTGGCGCTGCACCTGGTGGCCACCCGGCACGGCCCGTCCGTCGCCGCCCGGATCGCCCGCTCCCTGGAGGTGTACGCCCGGCGCAACGGCGACGAGCAGCAGGCCAGCGCCATGATGCGGCACCGGGCGCACCTGTCCGACGCCGTGCACCGGGCGCAGGACCTGATCGACGCCTGGTACCCGGACCGGCTGCCGCTGGCCGACCTGGCCGCCGCCGGGGGCGTCGCCGGGCGCACCCTGACCCGACTGTTCCGACAGGCCACCGGGCTGACCCCGCTCGGCTACCAGCAGCTGCTGCGGGTGGAACGCGCCGAGCACCTGATCGGCCACGGCACCACCGTCGAGGCCGCGGCCCACGCGGTCGGTTTCGGCGACGCCCGGATGCTTCGCCGCCTGCGCGCCCGCAGCCGCGTCGACCCTCCGGAGTCCACCGGCGGCCGTTGAACCCGGCGCGTCACGCTACGGCGACCGCCAGCAGATGCCCGCTCGAACCGAGCACGGACGGGTCCGACTCGACCACCCGGGCGCAGTCGAGCGCATCGGTGAACAGCCGCTCGGTGGGCTGGACGCCGAGCGCGTCCAGCAGCGGCCACAGCGGTCCCTCGATCCCGTACAGCCGGGGTGCCGGCAGGCCGGCGGCGGTGAACTCGGCGACGCCGATGTCGAGCACCGTCGCCGGCGCGTCCGGCAGCACCCGGGCCAGCAGTTCCTTGGTACGCGCGAACTCCAGCCGACCCTGTGGGGTGCGGTGCAGCCGGTCCGCCTCGGCGAACACGTCCGTGTAGTAGCGCAGGATGTCCGGTTCGGCGGGGCGATGCTCGGGCATCCGTCGATTGTGTTCGTTGCGGTTTGCGCCGTCACCCGGGTTTCGGGCGGGGCGGTTTCGTGTCCGGTCAGTCGGGGCGGTCGGCGACCTGCGCCGCGTGGTGCGCCACCGTCGCGCCGAAGATGCCGTCCAGCCGGCCGCACACACGGCACACCAGGTCCCGGCCCACCGGCCCGCCGCAGCCGCCGCACCCGCCGGCGTCTTCCGGGTCGGTCCACCGGCCCAGCGCCTCGGTCAGCGCCCGGGCGGCCCGGTCGGTCAACCGGAAGGAGGCGTGCAGCCGCCCCACCCGCACGTCGACCGCCACGACGGGCTCGGCGGCGGGATCGTCGTAGGGTGTGATCCGGGCCAGGAACTGTTCCATCGCCTCGATCAGGTCGGCCGGCGGCTGCGTCGTCACCCGGCCACCGT
Organism: Micromonospora sp. NBC_01412; assembly: GCF_045040215.1. Taxonomy (NCBI): domain Bacteria; kingdom Bacillati; phylum Actinomycetota; class Actinomycetes; order Micromonosporales; family Micromonosporaceae; genus Micromonospora; species Micromonospora sp. NBC_01412. The sequence continues at coordinate 1,747,272 of NZ_CP109528.1, read as the reverse complement.
AGCGTCACACTCGGGCCCGGCGGCCAGTCGGCTCGAACGGCCGTCTCCGTCCTCGCGGCGGGAAGCCCGGTGGGTGTGCGGGGCGTCCGTGCTGAGGCAGCCCTTCACCAGGTGCATTGCGCAGCAGGCCGGGAACGTGGGCCGGCGGTGCGGCCGAGGGGCGGGGACGTGGGGGAGTGGCGCGCAGCGCGCCCGGCGACCTATGTCCCACGACCCTTTCGGTCATCGATCATGAGCGGGCGTCCACGTCGACCCCGATTAATGCGTCGAGACGGCGTGGGGCGGTCGGTAGGGTGCCGCCATGTCGTCCCTACGCCTGGAAAAAGTCACCCCGCGCAACGTCGAGGCCGCGTGCGAGCTCTCGGTACGACCGGACCAGGGGCACCTCGTCGAGCCGGTCGCCCGGTCGCTGGCCGAGGCGTACGCGTGGGGCGAGGTCGCCTGGCCCCGTCTCGTCCACGACGGCGACGAACTGGTCGGCTTCCTGATGGGCTTCTTCCACATCCCGTGGCGGGAGGACACCCCGACCGACCTGCGGTCCGGGCTGTGGCGGCTGAATATCGCCGCCGAGCGGCAGGGGCGCGGGTACGGGCGCTTCGCCGTCCTGTCCGTGGCCGAGGAGGCGCGGCGGCGTGGGGAGACCCGGATCTACACCACCTGGGAGCCGGGCGACGACGGGCCGGAGGGGTTCTACCTGCGGCTCGGGTTCCGGGTGAACGGGGAGCGCAGCGGCGGAGAGACCGTGGGCGAGCTGGACCTGGGCGCCGCACCTCATCTCGCCGGGAGAATGCCTGCGAGAGCGCGGTGTTCGGCCCCTGTCATCCACTCCACGCTCGAAGGCCAGGCGGGATCGTAGCCGGAGTTCTGGCACCCTGTACGGATGCGGCAGGTCACCGTGCTCGGCAGTTCTGGTGCCTTTCCCGAGCCTGGCCGTGCCTGTAGCGGCTTCGCCGTGGACTGGGACGGCTACCGCTTGGTGCTCGACCTTGGCTACGCCACGCTGCCGCGACTGCTCAGGCACTGGCCGGATGGTGCAGTGGACGCTGTCGTCATCACCCATGAGCACCCCGATCACTGCGTCGACCTGCACGGACTGTTCCGGATGCGGTTCTACGGCGACTTCGGTGGGCCACGGCTGCCGTTGTACTGCCCGCCAGGTGTGCTCGACCGGCTCAGCGGCCTGGAGCCGGACGTCGACCTGCACGCGGTCTTCGATATGCATCCGCTGCCCGGCAACTACCGGGTGGGGCCGTTCGACCTGACCGGACTGTCACTCCCGCACTACGTGCCCAACGCCGGCATCCGCATACAGGCCGACGGGATAGCCCTGGCCTACTCCGGAGACACCGGCCCGACCCCCGCGCTGGCCGAACTCGGCCGCGACGCCGGCCTGTTCATCGTCGAAGCCACCGACCGCGAGGGCGAGACCGACCGGCCCACCCGCAATCTGATGACCTCCACCGAGGCCGGTCACTGGGCTCGCCGCGCGGGCGCCCGCGCGACTGATGCTCACCCACTTCTGGCCAGGCAACGACCGGACAGTCGCAGTGGCTGCCGCGCAGCTGGAGTTCGAGGGTGTCGTGCTGGCGGCCGAAGAAGACCTCACCGTCACACTCGGGGCACCAGATCGCTGAGGGTCGTGGCGGCCGAGTGGACCTCGGCCGCCACGACTGCTTCCTATGCGGCGGGGCAGCGGGCGCCAGCCTCGGGGAGGACGAGATCGACCAGATACCTGTCGACCGCGCCGATGGTGCACGCGGTTCGCTGGTACGAACCGTGCCCCCAACCCTCGTAGGTGAGCAGCCGGCCGCGCTCCCCGAGCTGTTCCGCGACGTTCGCGGCCCACTCGTATCCGGTGCGCGGATCGTGCAACGCGTTGAGCAGCAGCAGCCGTGCGTTGCCAGTCACGCGGAGCTCGTGCGGGGGGTTGCGCACCGGCATCGGCCAGCCGAGACATGTTTGTACGGCAATCAGCCCGGCGCCGTACCGCACGTCCGGCGCGGCGACCGCAGCCAGGCGCACGAGTGCGGCGTACTCGTCGTAGTCACGCACGGGCACGGGCCAATCCGCGCAGAAGACGGCGGTGGCCACCGGAAGACTTCTCGGCGCCGGTGCGACACCGTCGTTCAGACCCTTGATCACCTGCGCGAAGTCCGTCCATTTCGGCACGTTGAGCATGCCGAGCGGGAGCGCGGCGATGTCGAACGCGGTGCTCGGCGCGTACTCACCCCCGTCGGCGCGGGCGAGCACGCCGGCCCAGATCGCCCGCACATCGGTTCCGTGCAAGACGCAGTCGGTCGAGCGGTCACACCACGCCACGAACTCGTCGAACGAGTCCTGCAACGTCGCCGCCTGCGACCGGACGAAAGACGGCACGTCGAGGCTGTGGTCGAACACGCCTTCCAGGACGACTGCCCGGACGCGGTGCGGAAACCGCTCCGCGTACTGCGCGCCGAGCAGCGTGCCGTATGAGCTGCCATGGAAGGTCAGCCGTGACTCGCCGAGTGCCCGCCTGAGCGCGTCGAGGTCGTAGACGGTGCTCAGCGTGTCGGCGTGGTCGAAGACCGGGCTCGTCGGGCGACAGTTCACCCACAGCGCCTGGTTGTAGGCGACCGTGGCGTCGAAGTCGGCCTGGCTGCCCAGCAGCAGCGGTGGCTTGGGCACGGTTGGGCTCGGGGAACAATGCGGCGCGGCACTTCGACCAACCCCCCGCGGGTCGAAACTGACGATGTCGAACTTGTCGAGAAGTTCTTCACTGAACCGGTCTCCCCGCCGGACCCGTTCCACGCCGGAATCGCCCGGCCCTCCTGGCCCGAACACCAGCGAACCCACCCGGTTCGCCTGGTCGAGGGCTGGACGACGCGCCACCACCAGGTCGAACGTGGCGCCACGCGGCCTGGACCAATTCACGGGCAGCCTCAGCGCCGCGCATTGCACCAACTCAGGATCCACCGGGACTCCCGGAACGTCGTCGGCACATTGCCCCCACGCCAATGTCGTTCTTCGATGGTCCGCCCCTGAGGCAGCCGGCGACGCGGCGGCGACGAGCGCCCCGGTCAGGATCACGGCGAGGCCAGCGGCAAGACTTCGGTACGTCACGGCAGCTCCCCAAGTGGTCGTAACAAATACGAAGCCTGCCCATCGTGGAGGTGTACCGCGCCGACAAGCTATCGGGGCGGACCCGGAGCTAGCCCCGATGTCCGTGACGGCTTGCATCAGGTGAACTACGGGAGGTTCGACGAATTCGGGCACCAGGCCTGATCGAGGTGCCCCGAATCGGGAAGCCACCCGCAGACAGTAGGCGCGGGAACACAAGGATGAGGGCGGTTGTGATGGGGGCCTGCGCCGGTCCGGCCGGCCATGCTGGTGACGCTAGTGGACGGGGTGAATGACGCCTACCATGAGCCGATGATCAAGCAGAATCAGCGACGGGTCCCCATGCAAGTCGTCGCTGTCGCCTTGGTGATCTTGCTCGTGGCAACCGCGATCCTGGTGGGGGCGATGTCGTCGAGTGGTCCATCCAGGGCCATTGGGTTGATAGTGGGGCTTCTTGTTCTGGCATTGGCTTACGGCGTGTGGCGTGGTAGCGGGCGGGCTCGGTTCTGGACGACCATCTTCTCGACCGCCGGCGTTGCGTATGCCGTCGTGCCGTTCGCTGGGGTCGATGCGTTAGGGCTGCTGCAGATCGTTGTTGCGTCATTCATCGTCGGCCTGTTGCTGGTGCCCACATCGTCCCGGCGGTGGTTTCATGACTTGCCGGTGAAGGAGTAGCCCGCCGCCATCAGTTGGGCGAGCGGTCCGCCCTCTGCGGTCAGCAGCGCCACGGCGCGGTGAGCGGTTCCTACCGAGACCGCCGCACTGGTCGCGGTAGCGGCGCAGACTCGCGTAGAACGACTCCAACGTCTCAAGATCGAGGCGATTGACCGGCAGCTTGCCGAGCGCTGTCCGTGCGTGCTTGTTCAGCCTGCTCACGTATCCCATGCGGGTAACCGGCTCGATGTCCGTCACCTCAAGCCACCGGTCGAGTAGTTGGTTCAAGATGGCGCGGGTACGCGGGCTGCGCTTCTCAGCGGAGTGATCCGCTGGGGAGCTTCATGATCTCGCCACGTTGCCGCTTGAAGCCTGCGACGTGGCCGGCAGCAGTTCGATAGCTCCACGAATAGCCACGGGAGCCGGGTGTTGCGCCGGCCCGCGCCACCCCGGCTGCCCGGCACCACCGGCCGCCCACGACGGCATGGCGGCGAGTTCATCTTCGATGACCCGGGCAGCTGGGGCGAGCCGGATGTTGCCACGACCACCGACACCCGCCTCTACGGCGCCGCGACCGCGCGGGCCTGGCACCGGCTGCACCCCAGGCTCACCCACCGCACCGCCTGGACCGCCCAGCACGGCCCGCTGCCGATCATCGAGGGCACCGTGATCCTGCTGCAGGTCGACCGGCTGCCATCAGGGGCTATCGCGAAACCGGTCTGGCTGTGGTGGTCGCAGGCGACCGCCACTGACGCCGAGGTTGACCTGCTCTGGCAGGTGTTCCTGCGCCGCTTCGACATCGAGCACACCTTCCGCATGCTCAAACAGACCCTCGGCTGGACCAGCCCGAAGCTGCGATACCCGCATGCCGCCGACCGCTGGACCTGGCTGGTGCTGGCCGCCTACACCCAGCTGCGCCTTGCCCGCACCGCCGCCGGCGAGCTCCGCCGGCCATGGGAACGCCCCGCACCACCCGAACGGCTCTCACCTGCCCGCGTCCGCCGCGCGTTTCGGCACCTACGCGCCAACGCCGGCTGCCCCGCCGCCGCACCGAAACCGAGCCGACCCGGCCCTGGACGACCGCCCGGACACCCCAACCGCCACCGAGCACCACGCCACGACGTCCACATCGTCACAGCCGCTACCAGGAACAAGCCGAACAGCAACACCAAGAAAACGAAGACCTCGAATAGCCCGAGGCTACGACGCACAGGTTAAAGATGAAGTTAACCGTCTCGTGGTGCGCGACCGCTTATCGCTGACGCCGCCGATCGATCTCGGCGAGGACTCGGTCTGCGTGCGGGCGAAACTGGGTCGTCAGCTCGTACCCGGAGATCCTGCCAGCGCTTCTCGGACATCCTTACCGGCACCGGGTGCTTAAGGCGCGGCCACCACGACCTCGGCGACGTTCCCGCTGTAGCAGGTGGTGGTGGCGGTGTTCGGGGCGGAAACCGTGTGGGCACCGTAGACGACGTAAGTTACGCCGGTCTGGAGGTTGCGGCACTGGATCTGCACCCGGTAGCTACCGGTGTCACACTGGACGCTGCCCCGACCGTAGTAGCGCTTAATGCCCTCGTGGACCCACTCCATCCATGGTGCGCAGCCGGTGACACCGGTGCCCGGCGGATCCTGCACGGCGTACACCTGCTCCGCGACGTTCCCGCTGTAGCACGTGGTGGTGGCGGTGCTCGGGGCGTTGACGACCTCGGTGCCGTAGACGACGTAGCCCACGCCAGTCTGAGCGTTGCGGCACTGGATCTTCACCCGGTAGCTACCGGTGTCACACTGGACCCTGCCCCGACCGTAGTAGTGGCTACTGCCCTCGTGGACCCACTCCATCCACGGTGCGCAGCCGGTGACACCGGTGCCCGGCGGATCCTGCACGGCGTACACCTGCTCCGCGACGTTCCCGCTGTAGCACGTGGTGGTGGCGGTGCTCGGGGCGTTGACGACCTCGGTGCCGTAGACGACGTAGCCCACGCCAGTCTGAGCGTTGCGGCACTGGATCTTTACCTTGTAGCGCCCGGTCGAGCAGGTCACCTTGCCGCGGCCCTGGTAGTAGCTGTTTCCCTCGACGACCCATTCGATCGAGGTGGTGCAACCGGTAGGTGCGGACAGTGTGGACCCGACAGCGAGGGCGGCAGGCTCCGCTGCCGGGGCCGCCTCGGCGGGAGCCGTCAGAGCAGACAGGCCGAGAAGGGCCGCAGCGAGCGTCGCGAGGGTACGCCTGAACATGACAGTCTCCTGATGGCCGTGGGGTCACAGCTTTCGTCGCGGAATAGCCATGCTAGAGAAACTATCGATGCCCGTCGAGATTCTGGACCGGGTTGACGCGGATCAGGGCCGAGGTGCGCGCACGAACGCCACGGCCAAAACTCCGATAAGAGGGTGGCTGCCCTTCCCCTCGTACCCTGGAGGCCAGAGCTTGAGGGATAGAGGTTCAGCGGCTGGTGAGACGCGTCGATCTTCCGCCGGTTCGCCTCCACGACCTGCGCCACGGAGCAGCCTGTCAACGCTCCGGCAACTTTGACCCCGTGGGAGTCCGGGAAAATTGACCCCTCGCGGGTGGTCAGTCGCGGCGGGCGCGGTTCTCTTTGGCTAGTACTCCAGCCGGGGATTGTGATCACGGCTCGGTGAGGGCTTGCCGGGCGTAGTGGCTGGTCATGGCTCGTGCTTGGTGACGGCGTCGGCGTACGGACCAGAGCAGCGGGTCGCAGCGGCCGCGGGCGGGTTCGATGATCAGGACGTTGAACAGGTGGCGTAGTTCGTTGACGGTCAGCGGGATCAGTCCGGGCGGGTCGGGGCGGCTGCGGTGTGTGGTTGCGGCGGCGAGGAAGGCTGGGTGAGGATCGTCAGGGTGGTCCAGCGGTGCCAGGACGTCCAGCGGCGGTGTTGGTGCTGGTCCAGGCCGAGTCCGGTCTTCGCGGCTTGGAACGACTCTTCGATCTTCCAGCGGCGTCCGGCCACCAGGACGAGGGTGCGTAGCGGGACGGTCCCGGGTGCCCAGCAGCGGTAGAAGGCCAGCTCACCAGTGCGGCGGTTGCGGCGGATCAGCAGCCAGTGGTGCCCGCCGTGGGCGTCGGCGGCGTGCGGCAGGGCGGTGAGGGACCAGTCGTAGTAGCGGTGGCCCTTCGCGCCTCGACCCGCGGACATCCGCTGCCAGGCGGTGGCAGGAAGACCGGCGGCGAGGGCGTCGACCCGGTAGACGCCGAGGCCGGTGATCACCTGATGAGAGCAGGACACGGCCAGGACGTAGCCCAGTCGCAGCTGACGTAGCCGGGCTGCCAGGCGCGGATCATTGCCGTAGGCCTCGTCGCCGGCCGCCCATCGACACGGCAGCCCGGCGGTGACCGCTGCGGCGATCATCCGAGACGCCAGCTGCGGCTTGGTCGCGAACCGCACCTGCTCAGGGATGCCGGCCTCAGCGCGGCGCTCGGGGTCGTCGCACCAGGATTTCGGTAGGTAGAGGGCCGCGTCGAGCATCGCGTGACCGGCTGTCGTGGCGTAGACCAGATGCACGGCGAGCTGGCAGTTCTCGATCTTCCCGGCGGTGCCCGAATACTGCCGCTGCACGCCGACGGTGTGCCGGCCCTTCTTCAGATCGCCCGTCTCGTCGATGATCAGCACCGCCGCTACCTCGCCGAGGTGGTGGCCGATGAACTCGCGGACATCGGCCCGGACCTCGGCGTCGTCCAACTTCACCCGGGTCAGTAGGTCCTGCATCCCGTCCGGACCCGTGTCACCGGCATGCTCCGCGATCGTCCAGCAGTTCTTCCGCGGCAACGGCGCCAACAAGCCCCGAACAAAGTCACGCACCCGACGGCGCGGCTCCGGCCTGCGAAAACGTTGCCCGACCGTCAGCATCAGGTCGTCGAACAACACCCGCCACCGCTGGGCGTCTACCCTGTATCCGGCAGCCACCGCTGCATCATGGTCAGTCCACACAACCGCCCATGATCGACGGTGGCTGCCCTCGTTCCAGCACCGCATCGAACCCCAGCTCAGCCAAGGTCGGCTTCAAGAAGTACAAGCGCCACGGGGCAACGCGCAGGTCATCGCGGACGACCACCCTGCCCAATATCATCCGGACTGCTGCAAGCCTCAGGCACCGGGTCACCGAAGACCGCTGCGAGTAGCCCGGATGAGCGAAGCCGGCCTCCCCCTGGAAGCCGGCTTTCAGGCACGGCGGTCGGCCGTCAACCTCCTCGACGGACGCACTCGTCGGCCAGCTTGTCGACGAAGGGGCGCGCAAGCTGAAGCCACTGATCCCTCGGGATGCCGTCCAGATCGGCGATCGACTCGGCTAACTCGTCAATGTCGTCGTATGAGGCACGGAGGTGCGGTTCCCACCAGACCGTACTCTGGTGCCATTCGACCCTCGCCCACTTACGCCGCGGGCTGTCTCGAAGGATTCTTTGGACATCGCAGCGGGCGAGGCTGGCCTTGACGTGTGGGAAGGCCTTGGCCGCTAGAGGAAAGTTGCGCCAAGCGTGCCGGAAGCTCTGGTCTAGCGCCTGAGTGTTTGTGGTAATGGCGGTGACACCAAGGTCGAGGCAGCCGACGGCGAGGCCGTCGCCTACAAGGTGAGCTGGTCAGCGTCGGTGAATTTGCGGAGCATGGCGATGATTATCCCGTGGTGGCGCCAGGCCTAAGCGATGTCTCGCAGCGCGGTGACAGCCCGGACTGTCAGTGAGCCATTCCGCGTAACGGCGAGTGACGCTGGGTAACCGGTCGACGCTATTCCGATTTCGGAATAACGTCGAAAGGCGCCCGCCGGGTTCGGAGGGAGGCTGCGCGGAAAAGGCCCAATCCGAGCAAGACACGAACGGGACCTCGCCGCGCAGCCCACCCTGTACAGACCGACCAACCCTGCACCGATGGCGCCTGATCAAACCCCGACCTCACCTCGGCCCGCAACCACGGCCTGACTGTCCTGGACACATCACCCGCACCCAGACCGACCACCTCTGGCCAATACCCAAGCCGGTCGCAGCGCAGCCGCCGCCCCCAACCCCCGATGGACACCTTGAACTTCTCCCTGTCGGCGGCGCCGAAGTTCAGTTGACCACCCCGCCGCCGGGACCGGTGTATGTGACTCCGGTGCCGTCAATGTACAGAAACACGTCGGGCCATGCCTTGGACTCGATGATGACTGGCGTTAGTGACCTGGTAATCCCGGGTTTCTATTTCTATCTGCCGGCGGCTGTGGCGTTCGTGGGCCGTCTCCCGGACTGGGGACTCGGCGGGCTCTGTATTCGCGGGCCGCAGCGATGAGTTCCCGGAAGAACACGGATGGTGGTGTGATCTTGCCCTCATTTCCGATTGGGGAGGGCGCTAGCGGTATGAGCAGGTCGGTGTGGGGTGAGTGCAGCCACAGGGCCATCTGGTAGAGCTCCGGGATCCGCAGGAGTCGTAGGTCGAACCCGGCTGCTTCGAGCTGTGGCAGGGCCCGCGCCGCTTTGATCGCGGTGGCGGTGGCTCCCACGGATGAGCTTCTGTAGAAACTTGGCGGGAAGGTACGTTCCGGCGTCTCAGAGACTTCGGCGCCGGCGATCACGTTGCCGCCGGACTCCAGCAGGAAGCGCCAGCCTACCGGCTGCGCCCGCTCCAGACCACCATCGGCCTCGATATCGTCGGGTCCCAGGACGAACACCTGGTGCGGGGTGGACACCTCCACGTCCTCTGGGGCGACCTCACCCAGCAGCTTCGGGCCACCCCCGCCAGCCCTAGCGACATGGCCGAGCTTGGAGCGTGTTTCCTCCCGGATCCGACCCGGCGGCTCAGGCATATTCAACGGCATTGCGAACCTCTCTTAGGCTAGTTTCTCCGAGTTTTGTAAGTCCGGTTCCATGTGCCGTTTAAGCCGCCTGGATACCCTCCGAAAAGCGTATCCCATTCGATCCAGAGAATGGGAGTGTCTTCCAAGCCATCATGCAGCCCTCCCGTGTCCTCCCAGGGGTCATGCACGAATACGTGTACCAGTTCGTTGTTGTCTGCGCGGTAGCTATACCCCCAGATGTTGACGATGTGGCCGCTGAGCCCACCGCGCCAGCCTATGTTCATGACGATCGGGCGTCCGGCGTCTATCTCCGCCTTAACCTCCTCCTTCGTTAACGCCCTGAACCTTCTGAGCTCACCCCCGGTAATACTGTTGGTGTCACGGGAGAACTTGTTAGGGTCTTCACCTGCGGGAACTGGAACATCGTGCCCGGCCACTTGCAGCGCCGCCTCGTCCGGCCAGTGGCCGTTGTTGCACTCCCAGGGGCCGCCACCAGGCGCGCAACAGTTGTACGTCGGCTGATCAGGGTGTTGTGCGTGCCATGCAGCAAAGATCCGATCCATCACCGGGGTGGCCAGCTGACACTGGGTAAGACGGTGTGCGGCGGCGTAGTAGTTTGCAACGCTTACCGTCGTCGCGTTCCAGCACCAGTTGGTTTTCTCCTGGAACTGAATCCAAGACGAATACGGGCCGATGAACTTGACCATCACGTTCGTGTCTAGTTGTGTCATACGTCGTCCCTTCGCTGCGTGCGCCGTCGCCGGGGTTTCGGGATTCTGACGGTAGTGCCCAGACTTGAGGGTCGTCAATACGTTACAAGCAGTAGTCAGCCCGCACAGACAAATCACCGAGCCATTGCCCTAGATCCGATCCAATGTCAAGGGCCAAGTAAAAGTTCGGTCACAGTTTCCGTGAAAGGGCCCCGTAGGTCCACGGCCCTGCGCTGCGGTGCGATCCGCTGAGCTGTCCAAATGACCGTCTGATGTAGCAGCGAAGGCGGATACGTACTGATCCGTTCATGGAATTCATGACAGAACCGTAAAAGTCGCCGCTGGTGGCCAACGAATGTCCCCGCCCCTGACCACGTTAGGTCATGATCGACTTCTTGTGGCTCGGGTGCGAGCCTCCTGCATGCCGGAACTGAGCCATTCCGCGTAAACGGTTGACTACTGGGCATGGTCAGGTGGTGGGGGCGTGGTCGATATGGAGGATGACGAGCGCTGCGGCGACGATCTTTCCGATCCACCATGGATCGCCCGGACGCTGTTGTGGGCCTTGTTCAACTGCTGCTGCGCGAGGGTGAGCCGACCGCCCCTGGATCTCTTGAACGCCACGGTGATCGTGTCGGACTCGCCTTCGTAGCCCAGATCGCCCAGAGCGCGCAGGTCATCGGCCGCATTGGCGAGGGCGGGCAGGATCCCGGTGTGGGCGCGTACGGGCGGTCGTGTCGTGCTCACGCCCTAGGTGCCGACACCCGATGGCGCCGACGACGCCAACACCAAGCCCGAACCTGCCACTACCGACGACGCGGCTACCCCTGACCAACTGCCGTTGCAGTACTAAGCGGACGCTGCCCCTGGTTGCGCGACCCAGCCGGCGATGAGCGCAAGTCCGGAGTGGCGGTGCCTGGCCACGAACGCGAATGGCCGGTCCAGCAGCAGCCGCACCTGCAGTGAGCGCTTCGACGGTGGCGCGCCGGTGTACTGGATCCCTATCGCGGTCGCCACGACCGCCTCGAACCCTTCCGCGGTGAACGACGCGGTCAGGTCTTGTGCTGCCGCGCCGACGCCCAACGGGAGGTCACTCATGCCTGGTCGTAGAGCACCCCGACGGCGCCGGCCGGCCGGCTGTCTCGCCAGCGGGCTTTCAAATCCAGAGCCGGGCGGGCGCGGCCCGCAGGCCGGGCGTCGATCGCAGCAGCCCGACCAGTGCCGCCGCTGTGGACGCAGCGTCGTCGGTTGACACCCCCGTCGCCGCCGTCAACTCGTCGCGGCCCGGACCGTCGGCGGCCGGGGCCAGATAGGCAAGCAGTGGCCACACCCCGGCCCCGGACACCGCAGCCGAGGCTTCGGAGCCGAGCGTGTCCACCCACCGACGCGTCAGTGCGTTCGCGCCCGCCACCGCTTTGTCGATCACGGTGACACCGTACGCCTTTAGGGCAACGCCCGGCGCTGCCCGCCTCGCTGCTTCAGTCCGCCTCGCTGACCGTGACGCCACGCGCTCGCAGCTGCGCGATCTGGTGCTCGGGCAGTACGGCGAGCGGGGTGATTTTCAGCTCGCGCAGGTTGCGCAGCGCCTCTACGCCTGCCAGCGATCGGATGCGGAACTCGTCGGACTCGCCGTCCCACTGCTGCCACACCATGTGCGCCGTGAGGTGCCCACCCCCGAGCCAGCTGAGGGATTCGACGGTGTCGAGCGCCGCCTGGGGTATCACGACCGTCATCAGCCGGGCCAGGTTGCCTTCGTCGAACTCGAATTCGTCGAAGAAGTACGTCGGCGGCAGCTCGACCGAGCCCTTCAATCTATCGAGCACTGCCAGTTTCAGGATCGGATCACTGAATGGTGCCGCCGCCTTGACCGGGTCTGGCAGGAAGTTGTCCACCTGGACTCCGCGCGCGGCCAGCGCCGCGAGCACCTCGTGGCCCGCTGGGTGCAGCACGGCCGCACAGCCGATGTGCACCCGCTTGAGCTGATCGCAGGCCAGCAGCGGGGTCAGGTCCGCGTCCGGCGGCACACCGACCCACAGCAGCTCCAGCGCAGGCAGCGCGGTGAGCGGTCCGAGATCACTGACCTCGGATTCGCACAGGTTCAGGGTGCGCAGGCCAGGAAAGCCCTCGATGCCGGTCAGCGACCGGATCGTGCCGTCGGCGCCGTCCGGCAGCGCGTCCCACAGATCCGCCTCGTCGGTCCAGGACGCCTGATCTGCGTCCGCCAAGACTTCCAACGCGAGCACCTCGGCATACCGGGCTTTGAGCTCCTCGACCGGACGTTCGCGGATCTCGGCGACCGCGTCGTGAGATAGTCGGCCTCAAGCAGGGCCAAGCGCAGGCAGGGATCCACGCAGGCAACCTACCTGACCGTTTGGGCTGTATCCCGCCGGAGGCGCGTGCCTGCGCTCTGAGCCTCTAAGGATGCACCTTAGAGGACGTCTGATTCACGTATTTTGCCGGTTATGTGGGTTTAGCTGTGTCGCCAGGTTGGGGTGGTTTCGGCGGTGAGGCGTTTGGCGAGGTTGTCGATCATGGCGATGGTGATCATGCTGGCGGAGTTGTCGGGTCGGGCTTCGTAGTCGCAGACGAGTCGGCGGTGGTGTATGAGCCAGCCGAGGGTGCGTTCGACGACCCATCGGCGTTTGACCACGCTGAAGCCCTTGACCTGTGGGTCCTTGGTGACGATTTCGACGTCGACGCCGAGTTGGGCGCCGTGTTCGATGACGCGGTTTTTGAATCCGGCGTCGACCCAGGTCTTGGTCAGGGTGGGGTAGGTGGTGGTGGCCTGGTCGAGCAGGTCCATGCCGATGGTGTTGTCGCTGGCGCTGGCTGCGGTGACGGCGACGGCGAGGAGTAGGCCGAGGGTGTCGGTGATGATGCCGCGTTTGCGGCCGACGATCTTCTTTCCGGCGTCGGTGCCCTGTGTGGACAGTGGGACGTTGGTGGAGGTTTTCACGCTCTGGTGCGGTTGACGTACAGGATGGCGTTGAGGATCTCGCGTAGGTCGTGGGTGGGGGCGCGGCCGCTGACGCTGGCGTCGGTGCGGGCCTGTCGCCAGGCGGTCAGGCGGGGTGCGATCAGGGCCCACCGGGCGTCGGACAGGTCGGATGGATAGGCTCGTCGTTCGGTCATGGTGCAGGCGTACGGCGTGCGGGTGTCGGCTCGACGGACGTCATGTGCGTCGATGTCGGGGTGAAAGTGAACCAGACACGATCGCGGGGTGAAATGCTCTGATTCCGGTCAGGGTTGAACCGCGAGTAATAGCTTCATTCCGGATCAGAGTGGGCATCTTGGACTACCGGAGTCGAGATGTGAATCGGCCGCTACTGCCGAAGGTGAAACAAACGTCCAGTAAGAAGGGGTCGGAGGTGCCCCGGTTGAACGTGGTGACCTCCCAGCCAGCGTCGATGGCGGCCGTGACGATCGCGTGGCCTACGAACCAGGTTCCGCCGAGCACTAGCAAATGCATAGGTCCATCATGCCGAGCGGGGGTGATAGCCGGTCGGGCGGAGGGCGGCGGCACCCAGTTGCCGAGTTGGTATGTGATCTAGTCAAGGCGGCCCGCAAGCGGGCCGCCGGCCGGCCACGCTTGGGAGTCACAGGATCGGAAGACCTCGGGGCTCCGCCCCGAACCCCGGCCCTCCTCAGAAATCAGCTTTTAGCTCGTCCCTGCGTTTTCGCCTTCTTCTGGCGTCGCTGCCTCTTCGGAATCACCTACCGGACCCTCCGCGTGCAATGAAAGCACGTCGCCCAAGAGCAGGTAAGTTCCGGTGATGTAGCGGGACGCCTCAAACTTCGTGACTTCCGCGTGGACGCCCTTGTTTCCCGCGTCGGTGAATGCCGCGAGCCTTCGACCCAGGAATTCCAGATCGGAGACAATTACATCTCGCTGCGTCTCTCCAACTGTGGGGCGGGATAGAATCCAGTCTGCAAGTCGATTGATGTATTTCTCATCCGTCATTTCCCGCTTGCCGACGGGCGGACCGGGGGGCCGCAATGCATCCGCTACAGCCTTGATCAAGCGCCGGCATGCTGCCGCCGCGTTGGCCCATTGTTCGGGGTTGTCAGAAGCGGCATTTTCAAAGGCCGCCGAGAGTGCCTTCACTGCACCGGGCACCACCCGGGAGATGTCTCCGTCTACTTGTGATCTGACGATGGCGAAGGCAGATTCAACGGCAGCTCCGAACCGAAGCTCATAGTGTCTTGCCAGTACCCACTGATGTATGGCCCCTGAGACCCGATCGTGTACGCCCTTTAACTTTGCGACGTAGCTCCGTACGCCGGAACGCTCCGCCGTACTCCCGCGAGGAACCGCTAAATACTGGTTTGGATTCGCCGAAGAGATGCTCACTGGTCGGTCAGCGGCGGCAGATATCTGCGCCATGCCCGCCTCGATATCCATCGCCAGAGCACCCAGCGTTGTGGTCGTTGCGGTTTCTTTCCCGTCTTCGTCCTTTGTGACACGCCCGGATTTCTTGGCGGCGCTCCAACTTGATTAATCGAGCGAGCTCCCGGCAGGGTAGCCGGCTACCTCGTAGCCTAGCCACTCCATGGCATCGAAGTCATCGAGGATGCGTGCAAGACGGGATGCCTTCCGTGCGATCTGCAGCGCGTCCGTCTTGCCAAGCTCAATGTCCGCCAGCAGTTCGTCGGCGAGAGTGAGTGCCTGATCACGTCGATTCACGCGCACGAGGATAGCCGGTGGAGGCAGTCAAAGCCGCCCCAAGGAGGCCCGGGCCGAGTTGAAGTGGATCGCCGATCAGCCGGAGAGCCCAGAGACCACAGGGGATGGTTGGTCGGGCGAGTCCGCATCTAGTCCCCAAGAGGTCGGCGGACAGCAGGGGAGTGGTGTGAGATGTCGAGAAGTGTTTCCGCTGCTAGACCGCCATGTGCCCAGGTCGACGGCTCGTCTATCTTGATCTCGTAATGCGTGTGTCGGGGTCACCGTTGAGCAGACCGGGGTGGGATGGGCCGAATGTGTGCGGCACCCTGAGCCAGGTTGCCGCCAGGGCTATCTGGGGAGTTCTCATCGCGAGGGTATGCGACGGTCGCCCGGCGACCCCGGACAACGTCTATCAAGCCCTCTGCGGTCAGCAGAGCCACGGCCCGATGAGCGGTTCCGACCGAGACGCCGTGCGCCGCAGCGAGTTCGGCAACCGCCGGGAGTTGGTCGCCCGGCCGCAGCCGCCCGGCCGCGATCTGCTCGCGCAGCTCGGCGGCGATCCTCTGATACGGACTGCTTGCCCCCGTGCGCTGCGTCGGCGTGACCGGCCGCGGTGGCATCCGAGCCGCCAGCGTCCCGGCCGCACGCTGGTCCGATTCCGACAGCCAGGCTGCATAGACCCTGAGCGTCGTTGTCCCGCCACCGCCGTGACCGAGCCGGCCGGCGACGGTCCGCACGTCGACACCCGCGTTGATCAGCTCATTTGCCGAGTAGTGGCGCAGGGCGTGAATGTGGCTGGTGATGCCGAGCCGGGTAGCGAGCCGGCCGTACCGCTGGGTGATGGTGTCGGGCCGGTAGCCACGGCTGTTGTCCGGCTCGGGGGAGAAGACATAGTCAGTGGGCTCAGGGTCGGCGTCGAGCTGGCCCAGGCGGTCGAGGTACCGGCCGTGCAGTTCGCGCAGCACTTCGATCGTCTCCGCGTCGAGCGCTACCCGCCGCTGCTGGTGCGTCTTGGTGTCCTTCTCGCGCAGCGTGCCGTCTGCGTCCAGGTAGGAACTGTGTCGCAGCGTCAGTACGCCGGCGGCCAGGTCGAGATGGTGCCAGCGCAGCGCGCACAGCTCGCTGCGGCGGGCGCCGGTGGTCATGGCGAGCCAGACCAGCGAGCCCCAGTCCGGGTCGCGCCACGCCTCGTTGATGATGCGCGCGGCATCGGCCGGGTTCGGCGGCTGCGGGTCGGGATGCGGCGGCGCGGGCGGCTCGGCCTGCCCGGCCGGGTTGACGGCGATCCAGCGCCACCGGACGGCACGGCTGAGGGCACCACTGAGAATCCAGTGAATCTGCCGCACTGACGACGCGCTGAGCGGCTTGCAGACGTGCGGCCGGCACTTCGCCGTGCAGGTGTGCTCACCTGCCACCCGGTGCTTCACAAACGCCTTGCCGCCGCACCAGTCCCGACAGCGACGCAGGCTCGCGTAGAACGACTCCAACGTCTCAGCGTCGAGTCGACCGACCGGCAGTTTGCCGAGCACCGGCCGGACGTGCTTGTTTAGCTTGTTCACGTACCCCATGCGGGTGGTGGCCTCGATGTCGGCCACCTCAAGCCGCCGGTCTAGGAGTTGGTCGAGTGTGGCGCGGGTGCGCGGGTTGCGCCGCTCGTCCACCTGGGCCAGTAACCGGGTGCGCGCCTTCTCCGCATCCTTGGCGGCGGTGCGGCCGGCGGGGATGACCTCGGTCAGGTAGTGCCGCTTGCCACTGATCGGATCTTCGCCCGCGTAGACCTTCACTCTCAGTGAGCCGCTGGGCAGGGTTGCGATCTCGCCGCGTTGCCGCTTCCGACGTCCGTTCGAGGTTGCCACGCGGCAAAGCTAGCTCGTTCGCACCACGCGCCGCACCACGCGGCTTCATCGGCTGAGAGAAAGTGCTGTGCGCCCGGCAGGATTCGAACCTGCGGCCTTGGGATTAGAAGTCCCCTGCTCTATCCGCTGAGCTACGGGCGCGCGTCGTGGGTGTCGCGCCAAGAGGGTACCGCCGCACCTGCCGGGGCGAGTGCGACGGGGCGGCCGTCGGCGCCCGCCCAGCGTCGCATGATCCGCCCGCGTCGGGCACCCCAGTTTGGCCCCGGTCAGCTCGGCGCGGTCGTCTCCGCGCCCTGCTCGGCCACGCCCGGTCGTTGCTCGGCCGGCTCACGGCTGGCGGGCACCGAGGGCGTCGGGGGCACCGAGGGGGTCGGGCCGGCGCCGAGGAACGCCTCCGCCCACCGACCCACCTCGGCGAAGACCTTCTCGCGTACGGCGGGGCCGGAAAGGGTCAGGTCGTGCATGCCGCCGTCGAAGCGGGCCAGGGTCACGTGCCGGCCGAGGCGGGGCGCCCAGCGGACCATGTGCTCCACGTCCAGGACGGCGTCGGCGAGTGCCGCCGAGTCGTGCCACTTCGTGCCCCGGAAGCTGCGGGTGGAGCAGGCAAGCAGCACCGGCACCTGGATGTCGAGGCCGGCGCGGAGCTGCCGCTGGCCGGCGCGGATCGCAGCCAGCCAGCCGGCCCGGACCGGGAACCCGGCGAGCGGCTTCCACGCCAGGTCGTACGTCCACTCGCCGCGTCGCTCGGTGTGCAGGCTCTCGCCGTACACGTTGCCGACGCCGGCGGGGATGATGCGGCGCGGCGCCCGGCGGGCCAGGCGGGAGGCGGCGGCCGCGAGGGGTCTGCGCACCAGCCAGGGGGCGTTGATGTCGAAGAAGGGGCTGTTGAGGACGAGCCCGTCGACGATGCCGGAGTCGCGGCGGGCGTGCGCCCAGAGCGAGATGATCAGGCCGCCGGTGGAGTGGCCCATGGTGAGCAGGGTGTCGTGGCCGTCGTCCTCACAGATGATCTTCGCGGCGGCGTCCAGCTCGGGGAAGTAGTCGCCGAGGTCGCGGCAGAAGTTCGGGGTCTGGTGCGGCAGCAGGCTGCGGCCGTACTTGCGCAGGTCGAGGGCGTAGAAGTCCCAGCCCCGCTCGGCGAAGAAGTCGGCCACGTGGGTCTGGAAGAAGTAGTCGACGTAGCCGTGCACGTACAGCACGGCCCGGCCGGTGGGGCGGTCAGCCCGTCGGCGGACCAGGGTCGCGACGACCGGTCCCTCGTCGTCGGTGCCCAGGTCGATCGTCTGCCGCTCGTACGGCGGCCCCAGCACGTCCGGTTCCACGACCGCGACGGTACGCCGGGAACCTACCCGGCGGTAGCCCCGAAGCGGGAGGATGGGGCATATCCCACCCTCCCGCCGGTCCTGCTCAGGTCCTGATCAGGCCGTCTCGGCGGCGACCCGGGGCGCGTCGACGTCAACGTCGAGGTCGACCTCTCCCGCGCCTGCCCCAGCCTGGCCGGTGTCGCGCAGGTGCTTGTTGTGCCGGGGCTCCTGCTTGGTCTTGGCGTCGTTGAGCCGGCGACGCAGGTCGTCCCGCACGTCGTTGAGCGCGGCGTGCAGGTCCTCCTCCGACGAGGTGGTGACGATCTTCTGCCGGCCGGCGATCCAGCACTCCAGGGTGACCTTCTGCCCCCGGGCTTCCCGATCCTTCACCGACACCTCCAGCTCGGTGGCGTCGGCGTGGAAGCCGGCCAGCCGGGCGTCGAGGGTGGCGAACTGGGTGGCGATCCAGTTCCGGTCGCCCTGGGAGAACCCGGCACCGACGCGCAGGCACTCGGACACGGTCGCGGGGTTCGCCACGGCGCTCATCGGCGGGCCTCGCCCTCGGTACGGACGGAACCGGTCGTACGGAGTCGGCAGAGAGTCATCTTCCGTGGCCCTTCTGATCGGACGGCATGCCGCCTACTGTCAGCCGGCGCGCCGTCGGTGGTGCTCGCTTGATCAAAGCTGTACCCAGCCACAGGCCGTCCGGAAACACCCCGGCTCCGACTGTCCTGTGCCGGGCACCCCGTCCCCGGCGTCCGCGCCGACAGTCGGCGACCGGCCGCCGGCCGAGGCGTTGACTCCACCGGGGGACATAGCACATCGGGACCTTGATCAGGTCGTCGTCCACAGGCCGCTCCGTTGTCCACAGGTGGCGACCGATCGATGGCGACGAAGGGCCGGGACGGCCAGGCTCGGCGGTGAGTCGACTCGCCATGGCAAGTCCCGGTTCTCCCCTGGAGGGACGATGTTTGACACCCACGTAACGATCGTCGGAAACGTCTTGACCGCCCCCGAGTGGCGGCGCACCACCCAGAGCAACACGTTGGTGGCCAATTTCAAGGTCGCCTCCACCGCACGCCGGCTCGATCGGGACAGCGGCCGGTGGGTCGACGGCAACAGCCTTCGGGTACGCGTCAACTGCTGGCGCAAGCTGGCCGAGGGGGTCGCCTCCTCGGTGATGGTCGGCGACCCGGTCGTGGTGGCCGGCCGTCTCTACACCCGGGACTGGACCGACGAGGCCGGCAACCACCGCACCCTCTACGAGATGGAGGCGGTCGCGGTCGGGCACGACCTGGCCCGGGGGCGGGGGCGGTTCCTGCGCAACCGGCCGAGCATGGCCACCAGCATCGTCGAGGACGCCGAGGCCGAGACCCGGGTGCACGGGGAGCCGACCGAGCGGGTCCCGCGGGGGCAGGCGCCCGCCTCGCCGGCCGACCGTCCCTTCGACGAGGACTTCGAGCCGGGCGGCTTCGACCAGGCCCGGGGCTCGTTCGACGCCCCACACGTCGGGCGGGACCTGGCCGGTGGCCCCGGCTTCGAGGACCTGGCGGGGGACCCCTTCGACGACCGGGCCGACCCCGCCGACGACGACGAGCTGACGGAGTTGGGCGGGGACGACCTGTCCCCGTTGCCTGACGGCGAGGCGCCCTCCGGCGATGTCGCCCGGGCCGGTGAGGTCGGCCTGTCGGCCCAGGGCGGCCACGACGACCCGGAACCGTCCGGCGGGGAGCCGGACGGGGTGACACCCGACCGCCGGGGCCGGCGGGGCCGTGGACGGGTCCCGGTGTCCGCCTGACGATCGGCCGAGGCGCTCGACGGGCCGGCACGGGGCAGCCCGTCGAGCGTCGTCCGCCCCGATCCGCCGCCGCGGAGAGGACCGCCCCGGTGCCGGTTCTCCCACGGGGGAAGGAGACGGCACCGGGGCGGGCGGCGGCGGCTACCCGCGCGCCCGTGCCCAGGACAGGAAGCGGTCGGTGAGGTTGCCCGGGGGCGAGTCGGGGCTGAGCCGGGTCAGGTGCTCGGCCGCCTCCGGGCCCTGGCCTGGACGTCGGGGCACTGGTCGCTCGGCGTCCTGTCGCCCCGGGTGGCAGTGATCTCTGTTTCTCCTGGCCCGGGACGGTGGACGAGATTCTCGACCATCTCCAGCGGCACGGCGTCACCGTGGAGGCGGGGCCGGTCGACCGCGACGGCGGGCGCGGCCACGGCAGAAGTGTCTACTTCCGTGATCCCGACGGATCTCTGCTGGAGTTGATCAGTTACCGGTGACGGCCGGCGGTGGGCGCCGCATGGCGTAAGTCCCGTCACAGTGGTTCGAGAATGCCCTTTTCACCGCTGGTGCAGGTATTCGGCGCAGTCCGCCCCTTCTCGGCTCTTGGCCGATTGGTCCTTCGCATGCCCTTTGGAGTTGATGTCGTAAACGACTCGCCCGGGGCGATGTCGCAGACGACTTCAGCTCCAAAGAGCATGCGAAGGGGGTCCCGCCTCTGGGTGGTCGGCCCGGCTTTGGGTGGTCGGTCGAGCTCAGCGGCCGTCGCGGGGGTCGAAAACGGCGAGCGCGCCGGCGTCGCTGTACCGGGAACGCAGGTACTCGTCGGCCCTACGCGGCGGCGGGCCTGTTCGCTGAGCCGAGTCGTTGGAGGTGGGGTGGGCAACGAGTCATGGGGGTTTCCAGGGGCGGCTAGGCTGGCCGGCCGGAGGTGGTGGCGAGTGCGGCAGTCGGTCGCCGTGGCTAACGCGGCAGGTCTGGTGGCGGGGTATGCCCTGGACTCTCTCCTCGGTGACCCCCGGCGGTGGCATCCCGTGGCCGGCTTCGGCCGGGCGGCCGGGGCGCTGGAACAGCGCGTGTACCGGCCGGACCGTACCGCCGGTGTGGTGTTCACCGCGCTCGCCGTCGGCGTGCCGGTGCTGGTCGGCGCGGCGGCGACGGTGGCCACCCGGCACCGGCCGGTCGGCCGGGCGGTGCTGATGGCTGCCGCCACCTGGACCGTGCTCGGCGGGCGCACCCTGCGCCACGAGTCGAAGGTGATGGGCCGGGCGCTGCGCGGCGGGGACCTGCCGAAGGCCCGCCGCCGCCTGGGGCACCTGTGCGGGCGGGACCCGTCGACGCTCGACGAGCCGGAGCTGGCCCGCGCCACCGTCGAGTCGGTCGCCGAGAACACCTCCGACGCGGTGGTGGCGCCGCTGCTGTGGGGGGCGGTCGCCGGCCTGCCCGGCCTGCTCGGCTACCGCGCGGCCAACACGCTCGACGCGATGGTCGGCCACCGGTCGCCCCGGTACGCCCGGTTCGGCACCCCGGCGGCTCGCCTCGACGACGTGCTCAATCTCGCCCCGGCCCGGCTGACCGGGCTGCTCACGATCGCGGTCGCCCCGACCGCGCACGGCGACCGGGGCCGCGCGTGGCGGGTCTGGCTGCGGGACCGCAACGACCATCCCAGCCCGAACGCCGGGCAGTGTGAGGCGGCGATGGCCGGGGCGCTCGGCGTACGGCTCGGCGGGCGCAACATCTACTTCGGGCGGTCGGAGGTGCGGCCGTACCTGGGCGACGGGCCCCGCCCGGAGGCGCGGCACCTGAAGCGGGCCGCGCGGATCTCCGGCGCGGTCGGGCTGGCCGCGCTCGGCGTGGCCGCCGCGTACCCGGTGACCGTGGGTCGGCTGGCCGGCGCGGTGGCGAGGACGGGCTGGCGGGGCCTCGCCACCCGGGCGCGCGGGACCGGGCACGGGTGGTGAGCGGGGGGCTGCTGGTCGCGGGGACCACCTCCGACGCGGGCAAGAGCGTGCTCACCGCCGGGATCTGCCGGTGGCTGCACCGGCGTGGGGTGAGGGTCGCGCCGTTCAAGGCGCAGAACATGTCCAACAACTCGGCGGTGGTGGTCGGCCCGGACGGCCGGGGCGGCGAGATCGGGCGGGCCCAGGCGATGCAGGCGGCGGCCTGCGGGATCGCCCCCGACCTGCGGTTCAACCCGGTGCTGCTCAAGCCGGGCAGCGACCGGTCCAGCCAGGTGGTGCTGCTCGGCGAGGCCGTCGACACGGTCACCGCCGGCAACTACCACGCCCTGCGGCCCCGGCTCGCCGAGGCGGCGTTCGCCGCGCTCGCCGAGCTGCGCGAGGCGTACGACGTGGTGGTCTGTGAGGGGGCCGGCAGCCCGGCGGAGATCAACCTGCGGGCCGGTGACTACGTGAACATGGGGTTGGCCCGGCACGCCGGCCTGCCCACGATCGTGGTGGGCGACATCGACCGGGGCGGGGTGTTCGCCTCGATGTTCGGCACCGTGGCCCTGCTCGACCCGGCCGACCAGGCGCTGATCGCCGGCTTCGTGATCAACAAGTTCCGGGGCGACCTCGGGCTGCTCCAGCCGGGGCTGGACATGCTGCACCGGGTCACCGGCCGTCCCACGTACGGGGTGCTGCCCTGGCACCTCGACCTGTGGCTCGACGCCGAGGACTCCCTCGCGTACGGCCGGGTGCTCGGCCGGCCGGCGGCCCCGCACGGCGCCGACTGGCTGGACGTGGCGGTCGTCCGGCTGCCCCGGATCAGCAACGCCACCGACGTCGAGGCGCTGGCCACCGAGCCCGGCGTCCGGGTCCGGCTGACCGTGGAGCCCGCCGAGTTGGCCGCCGCCGACGTGGTCGTGCTCCCCGGCTCCAAGTCCACAGTGGCCGACCTCGCCTGGCTGAGGGAGACCGGGCTGGCCGACGCCGTGCTCGTCCACGCGGCGGCCGGCAAGCCGGTGCTCGGCATCTGCGGCGGCTTCCAGATGCTCGGCCGCGCCGTGCACGACCCGGTGGAGAGCCGCGCCGGCAGCGTCCCCGGGCTGGGCCTGCTGCCCGTCGAGGTCACCTTCGAGGAGCGCAAGACCGTCCGGCAATCAGCCGGCACCGCCGCTGCCGACCCCGGGGTCCCGGTCCGGGGGTACGAGATCCACCACGGGTACGTCTCGTCGGCCGACCCGACGCTGCCGCCCCTGCTGACGTACGACGATGGCACCGGCGAGGGGGCGGTGCTCGGCGCGGTGTGCGGCACCCACTGGCACGGGGCCTTCGAGTCCGACGCGTTCCGCCGCCGGTTCCTCACCGAGGCGGCCCGGCTCGCCGGCCGCACGGGCTTCCTGGTCGCCCCGGACACCGCGTTCGCCGCCGCCCGCGAGCGCTCCCTGAACCTGCTCGGTGACCTGGTCGAGGAGCACCTGGACACCGACGCCCTGTGGCGACTGATCGAGTCCGGCCCGCCCGCCGGACTCCCGTTCATCCCACCCGGCGCGCCCGGCTGACCGACCGCCCTTCGACAGTGACGTGTCGCACATTTCCGGACAGTCGCAGGCCGGCCACCCCGAGTCGATCACGGGCTTGGCGGAGGGCCGTGACGGGCGAGCGCGCTCGCTAGGCTGCGCCGATGATCTTCAACCGCAGGGGCAAGCTGGCGGACCGGATCGCTGCCGTCGAGGCGGCCGTACGCGGGCGCGACGGCACCGCCATGACCAGGGCCGTGCCGAGGGTCTGGCAGGTGGCGCCGCAGGCGTCCGTCGTGGAACTGGACGCGGTCCTGCCCCGGTGCGTGGCGCTGCTGCCGCAGCTCGGCGCCGGGGCCGGGGGCCAGTTCTCCGTCCTCTGCGGGGCGCTGGTCGAGCTGGGCGCCCGCCCCGACCCGCTGGTCGTCCCGGTGGCCGACGGGTTCGCCGCCGCCCTCACCGGCGCGCACCGGTTCCGGTCCGGCTGGCAGCGGGTACGCGGCGACGACGCGCTGCCCGACCCCGAGGACCCCGGCACCATGGACGCGGCGATCGGGGTGCTGACCGAGGCGTACGGCGACGAGCAGGCCGCCCTCGACGCGGTCCAGGGCTGGTACGCGGCCGGCACCTGGGCCATGCCCGCGATCACCCTGTTGCAGCAGTCCGCCGCCGCGCGGGCCACATTCCCGCACCGGGAGCGGCTGCTCGCGGTCGGGGCGGAGCTGGCCGGCGAGCGGCCCGACCTGGAGTGCGTCCTCGGGCTGCTGCGGGTGCTCGACGGCGAGCGGCTGCTCGTGCTGCACCGGGCGACGGGCCAGGGCTGGCGGGTAACCATCGACGGCGTCGCCGACAACTTCCAGCTGCACACCCTGCTGGCGGGGGCGCTCGCCGGGCCGGCCGAGCGGGGGCTGATCGAGGGACTGACCGTCGACCCGTCCTGGGTCGAGGTGGCCACCGATGCCCCCGAGGACCGGTTCAGCGGCACGGTCGTCGGCAGTTTCAACCTGGTCGACGGGCACGGCAAGTGGATCTGGAACGAGGGCGCCCCGGCGGACATCCCGCTCTTCGAGGACACCCGCGTCGTGGTCCTGGACCCGCCGCCGTACCAGCGGAGCTGGAACAACATCCGGCGGTTCCCCCTGATGTCCGCGGCGCTGACCGTGGAGGAGACGCTCGCTCCGGCCGAGGCCGCCGACTGGCTGGCCCGGGTCGCCGAACCCGCCTGACCGCAGCGTCGGACGACGGGCGGGTCAGTAACGGATGTCGGCGGGGCGGTCGGACATCGGCAGCCCCGCCTCCCGCCACGCCTGCACCCCGCCGACCATGTCGGTGGCGCGGTGCAGGCCGAGCGTCCGCAGGCTGGCCACGGCCAGGCTGGAGCTGTAGCCCTGCCGGCACACCAGCACGATCTCCCGGTCGTACCCGGTGGCCTCGGGGATGCGCCAGTCGCTGGCCGGGTCCAGCCGCCACTCCAGCACCGTCCGGTCGATGACGACCGCGCCGGGCAGCTCGCCCTGTTCCCGGCGCTGCGGCTCGGTTCGGGTGTCGACGAGCAGCGCGCCGAGGCGTACCGTCTCGACGGTCTCGTGCGGGGTCAGCCGGCGGACCCCGGAGCGGGCCTGTTCCAGCAGGGCGTCGACGCCCGGGCTCATCACGTTGTGGCGCACGGCACGATCATGCCCGCCGCCCGGGTGGTCCGTGCGGTGAAACGGCCTCGGTTCGACCGGACGACGTACCCGCCGTGGGCGGGGCGCCCCGGACCGCTAGCGTCGGGTCCGTGGTGGTGCCGGTCGTCGAGACGTACGCCGAACTGGGCCGGCGGGTGCTGGCCGGGCCGGCGCGGTTGGGGCGTACCCGACTGGTGGCGGTCGACGGGCCCAGCGGCGCGGGGAAGAGCGTCTTCGCCGCGCGCCTCGCGGATGCCCTCGCCGCGCTGCCCGGCGGCGGGCGACCGCCGGTGGTGCACACCGACGACCTTCTCGACGGCTGGGACGACCAGCTCACCTTCTGGCCCCGGCTGGAATCGCGGGTGCTCGCGCCGCTGCGCGCCGGCCGGCCGGGCGGGTACCAGCGGTACAGCTGGGTGCGCCGGTCCTTCCTGCCCCGCGAGGTGCCGGTGCCGCCCGTTCCCGTGGTGCTCGTCGAGGGGGTCAGCTCGGCGCGGGCCGTGGTCCGGCCCGAGCTGACCCTGGCGGTCCTGGTCGCCGCGCCCGCCGAGCGGCGGCTGACCCGGGCGGTGGCCCGGGACGGGCCGGGAATCCTGCCGGAGCTGCGCCGCTGGCACGCCGGCGAGCGGGCGCACTTCGCCGCCGACGCGACGGCCGACGCGGTGGACCTCGTGGTCGACGGCGACCCGGCGGTGCCGCACGATCCCGACCGGGAGTACGTCCGCCTCCGGGAGTAGGTCCGCCTCTGGGGGAACGGCGGGTGAAGGTAAGGCCGGCATACCATGCCGGTCATGACCTTACCGATCATGTCCGACGCCGAGGTGCGGGCCGCCGTCGAGCGGGAACTGCCCGGCGTCCGCGCTGACCTGGAACGACTCGTCCGCATCCCCGGCATCGCCTTCGAGGGCTTCGACCACTCGCACGTGGAACGCTCGGCCGAGGCCGTGGCGGAGCTGCTGCGCGGCTGCGACCTCGACGTGCGGATCGTGCGCTCGGGCGGGCAGCCGGCGGTGATCGGGACGAGGGCCGCCCCGCCCGGTGCGCCGACCGTGCTGCTCTACGCCCACCACGACGTGCAGCCGGTCGGCGACCTGTCGCTGTGGGAGTCCGACCCGTTCGAGCCGGTCGAGCGCGACGGCCGTCTGTACGGGCGGGGCGCCGCCGACGACAAGGCGGGAATCATGGCGCACGTCGCGGCGCTGCGCGCGTTCGGGGACCGGCTCCCGGTCGGCGTGGTGCTGTTCATCGAGGGCGAGGAGGAGTACGGCTCGGACTCGCTGGAGCGGCTGCTCGCCGAGCACCGCGACGAGCTCGCCTCGGACGTGATCGTGATCGCCGACTCCGGCAACTGGGACATCGGCGTGCCGGCGCTGACCACCTCGCTGCGCGGCATCGTCAACTGCTTCGTCGAGGTCCGCACCCTGGACCACGCTGTGCACAGCGGCATGTTCGGCGGCCCGGTGCCGGACGCGCTGACCGCGCTGGCCCGACTGCTGGCCACCCTGCACGACGACGCCGGAGACGTGGCCGTGGCCGGGCTGGTCGCCCGGGAGGGCGCCTCCGTCGACTACCCGGAGGACCGGTTCCGGGTCGAGGCCGGGCTGGCCGAGGGGGTGTCGTTCATCGGCACCGGCCGGATCACCGACCGGCTGTGGACCAAGCCGGCGCTCGCGGTGCTGGGCATCGACGCCCCGGCCACCGGCGAGGCCCCGAACGCCCTGGTCCCGGCGGCCAAGGCCAAGCTGAGCGTACGGCTGGCGCCGGGCGACGACCCGAAGCGGGCGTACGCGGCGCTCCAGGAGCACCTCGCCAAGCACACGCCGTGGGGCGCCCGGCTGACAGTGACGATCGAGCACGACGGCGACCCGTGCGTCATCGACGCGTCCGGGCCGATGTTCGACGCGGCGCGGGACGCCTTCCGTACCGCCTGGGACGGCACCGATCCCGTGGACATCGGCATCGGCGGCTCGATCCCGTTCATCGCCACCTTCCAGGAGATGTTCCCGCAGGCCGCGATCCTGGTGACCGGCGTCGAGGACCCGCACGCCCGGGCACACGGGCCGAACGAGAGCCTGCACCTCGGCGAGTTCGCCCGGGTCTGCGGGGCCGAGGCGTTGCTGCTGGCCAAGGTGGCCGCCACCGGCACGAACCGGAGTTAGGTGACGAAACGGTAACGCCCTGGTTCCGGCGGACGTTCTCGGCGTGTCGGGAGTTGGGCTGTTATAGCCTTTCGAACATGAGTACGAACGAGGTGATGGGCCGGCTTGAGGCCGCCGTCAGCGCTCTGGGGGACGTCGACGTCTCCGCGTGGCCCGAGGACACGCTCAAGGAACGGATCGGTGATCTCTCCACCGCCCTGGTCGCGCTCGACGCGGTGCTCTCCCGGGTCGCCGACGAGGTGCGCGCCCGCGGCCTGCGCATCGAGGAGCCCGTTCCGGCCTGATCGGTCGTCGCCGGGCCGGTCTGGGGGGAGCGGTCCGGCGTAGGGGGCGGCTGGGCGGCCGGAAGCGGCAACTTCCGGCGTCCGCCGCGTATCCCCAGCGGTGTCGGGGGTGGCTGGCAGGATGGGAGCGTGCGGTTCCTGGACCTGGCGGCCACCTCCGCCGCCGTGGGCGCCACCAGCGGCCGGCGGGCCAAGGTGGAGCTGCTCGTCGCCGCCCTGAAGTCCCTCGACCCGGCCGAGGTTCCGGCGGGGGCCGGCTGGCTCGCCGGCGAGCTGCGGCAACGCCAGACCGGCGTCGGCTGGGCCGGCCTGCGCGACCTGCCGCCGCCTGCCGCCGAGCCGACCCTGACCGTCCTCGCGGTCGACGCCGCGGTCGACGAGATCGCGGCGGTGCGCGGCCCCGGCTCCCAGGCCCGTCGCCGGGCGTTGCTCGACGCCCTCTTCGCCGCGGCCACCGCCGACGAGCAGCGCATGCTGCGCGGGCTGTTCAGCGGCGAGCTGCGCCAGGGTGCCCAGGCCGGGCTGCTCGCCGACGCGGTCGCCCGGGCCGCCGACGTGCCGCTCGGCGCCGTCCGCCGGGCCCTGCTGCTCGCCGGTGACCTGCGCGCGGTCGCGGTGGCCGCCCTGCGCGGCGGTGCCGTGGCGCTGGCCGACTTCGGGCTCCAGGTCGGCCGCCCGCTCGCCCCGATGCTGGCGCAGAGCGCCCCCTCGGTCGACGAGGCGCTGGCCGCGACCGGCGTCCCCGCCGTGGTCGACGTGAAGCTCGACGGCATCCGCATCCAGGTGCACCGCGCCGGCTCCGACATCGCCGTCTTCACCCGCAGCCTGGACGAGATCACCGCCCGGGTGCCTGAGGTGGTCGCCGCCGTCCGGGCGTTGCCCGCCCGGGAGTTGGTGCTCGACGGCGAGGCGATCGGGTTGGACGCCACCGGCCGGCCGCTGCCGTTCCAGCAGACGTCCAGCCGGGCCGCCCGCCGCACCACGCCGACCAGCGCCGGCCCCGTCCCGGTCGCACCGGCGGTCCTCGCCGCCGCCGGGACCACCGGCGAGGCGGTGCTGACGCCGTACTTCTTCGACCTGCTGCACCTCGACGGGGAGGACCTGGTCGACCGGCCCGGCCGGGAGCGGTGGGCGGCGCTGGCCGGGGCCGTCGACCCGACGCTGCTGGTCGGGCGGGTGGAGGTCGACGGCCCGGAGCCGGCCGGGGCTGCCTTCGCCGCCGCCGTGGACGCCGGCCAGGAGGGGGTGGTGGTCAAGTCCCTCGACGCCCCCTACGACGCCGGGCGGCGCGGCGCGGCCTGGGTGAAGGTGAAACCCCGGCACACCCTCGACCTGGTGGTGCTCGCGGTGGAGTGGGGCAGCGGCCGGCGCAGCGGGTGGCTGTCGAACCTGCACCTCGGCGCGCGGGACCCGGGCAGCGGCGAGTTCGTCATGCTCGGCAAGACGTTCAAGGGGCTCACCGACGAGGTGCTGCGCTGGCAGACCGAGCGGTTCCTCGCCCTCGCCGTCGAGCGGGGCGACTGGGTGGTCCGGGTCCGCCCCGAGCAGGTCGTGGAGATCGCCTTCGACGGCGTACAGGCCAGCTCCCGCTACCCGGGCGGGGTGGCGCTGCGCTTCGCCCGCGTGGTCCGCTACCGCAGCGACAAGACCGCCGCCGAGGCGGACACGATCGACTCGGTCCGGGCCATCCACGCCGGTCGCCGCCCCTGACCGGCCCCGGGACCGCCCCGGCGGCGGGGCGCTGGCGGGATGGCCCCGGGGCCGGCGGCGTCGGGGTCAGTGCATCGACAGGGACCGGGCGTAGTTGACCTGGTTGTTGACGTGCATGACCTGACTCTGGTCGGTGACAGGGATGCGGGCCACGTACTGCCGGTGCCCGCTGGTGACCGTGACCTGCACGGTGCCGTGGTGCCGGGTCTCCTTGATCAGCAGGAAGAGCAGGCTGAAGATGGTGAGGCAGAAGAACCCGAGGATGGCGCAGACGATCGCCCAGGGGGCGATCTTCTCCTCCTTCTGCCAGTAGTCGGCCACGTGCCACTGCGCCCCGGCCAGGGGCAGCACGCCGGCGGGCGTACGGATCTCCGGCGGCGTGACCATGATCTCGCCGATCTGCACCGCCACGGCGGACGGCGTCACGTACTGAGGGCCGCCGCCCGGGGCCACGGTCGGCGGTGCCATCAGGGGCGGGTGCGGCCCGAGCCGACCGGCGTCCGGCGGTGCCGAGTACTGGTCCGGCGGCGCGGAGTACGGGCCCGGAAGCGCCGAGTACTGAACCGGCGGCGCGGAGTACTGAACCGGCGGCGCGGAATACGGGTCCGGCGGTGTGGAGTACGGGGTGGGTGGAGCGGAGTACGGGTCCGGCGGTGTGGAGTACGGGGTGGGTGGAGCGGAGTACTGGTCCGGCGGCGCGGAGTGCTGAGCGGGCGGCGGCGCCGAGTACTGGGCTGCCGGGACCTGGTCGCCCGGCGGGACGGGGAACGGTCGAGTGGCGGGCAGCGCGGCGGGCGGGGGAACTGGCGGGGGAGCGGCGAACGGGTCGGCCGTGGCCGGGAACCCTGCCGGCGGGGTCGAGTACGTCGTCGACCGGGGCGGGACCGCCCAGGGATCGGCCGACGGGTGCGTCGCCGTCATCGGCTCCGGCGGGTGGGCCGGGGGCGGCGGCTCCGGGTGCGGCGGGGGCGTGGGATCAGGGGTCACCGTGACCCCCCACGGGAGTTGATCACCCGCGGACACTACAACGTTCCGCCGGGTCGCGGTCCCGCCGACCGTCCGGTGGCTGGCCAGCCGATCGTCCGGTGGCTGGTCGGACACCACTCCGAACCGTCGACATCGCGTCGTCCCGCGCTCGCGAGCGGGCGATGTCGACGACACCGAGTCGATCAGGGCGGCCCGCGCCGCAGGGGGTCAGGCCGGGGTGGTGGGCGTGACCGTGGTCGGCGTGACCGGCGTGGGCTCGGCGGCTCGGTCGATCGACTTGCGCGGCTCGTCCAGCCCGGCCATCCGGCGGGCCTCCCGCCGGGCCACCCAGCCGTAGCCGAAGAGCGTCATGGCGGCGAACAGCCACCACTGCACCACGTACCCGAAGTTCTGCCAGTTGTTGGTGTGCCCGATCGGCACCGCCTGGAACAGCGGGTCGGTGGCCGGCGTCTGCTCGTCCAGCAGGACGTACGCGCCGTGCACCGGGTACGGCAGCTCGTCGGCCAGCCGGGAGACGGCGATCCGGCGGGTCTCCAGCCGGCCCGCGCGCCGGTCGACGGCCCCGCCGCCGCTTTCGGTCGGGTGCACCCGACCCACCACGGTCACCTCGCCCTGCGGCACGGGCGGAAGCTGCGGCTGGGCCATGGCCCCGCCGGGTGCCGGCGGCACCCAGCCCTGGTCGACGAGCACGGCCGTGCCGTCGGCGAGGAGTAGCGGGGTGACCACCTCGAAGCCGACCCGGTTGTCGACTGTCCGGCCGCGCACCAGGACGACGTTCGCGGTGTCGTACCGGCCGGTCGCGGTGACCCGGGTCCAGGTGGCCTCGTCGGCGGGGGCCGGGCCGGCGGTGCCGGCGCCCCCGCTCGGTGCGGGCACGGCGTCCCGCAGCGGCACCGGGGCCATCCGCTCGCCGACGTCGATCCGCTCGTTGATCGCCGTCCGGCCCCGGTACCGGTCCAGCTGCCAGTTGCCGAGCAGCACCATCACGGCCGCAGCGACCAGGGTCAGTGCGAGGATGCCCAGCCAGCGTGGCGTCAGAAGGAACCGGTACACGTGTCGAGGCTACCCGTATGACAGCCACCACAGCCCCGCGGCAGCCCACCCCGCCCCCGGGACGGCCGACCACACCCACCTGCTCACCCACCCGAGTCCGGTGATCAAGAGGTTTACGTCATGGATCCGGGCAGATCCCGACGCAAACCTCTTGATCACCGAGCCGAGCCGAGCCGAGCCGAGCCGGGGCGGGGTGGGGCGGGGGGCTGGGGGTGGGGTGGGGGTTAGCCGGCTATTGCGTCGGAGGGTGGGGTGAACTGGCGGGTGGGTTGGCCCTTGAGGGCGTCGCGGAGGGTCTGGGCCACCGCGTTGACCGGGATCTGGGACTGGCCGTCGCCCACCGCGTTGAACGGGTTGTCCGGGTCGGCGATGAAGCTCGCCGCCGCCAGTTCCGGGGTGTATCCGACGAACCAGGCCGACCGGGTGCTGTCCGTGGTGCCCGTCTTGCCGGCCACCGGCCGGCCCACGGTGCCCCGCACGCTGTCCGCCGTCGACCAGCCCCCGCAGCCGCCCTTCGCCGGGGTGTCCCCGGTCGGGCAGCGGGCGGCGTCGGTGGCGGCCCGGGCGGCGTCCGCGTTGACCACCTGCCGGCAGCGCGGCTTGGCGACCTCCCGCGTGATCCCGCCGACCGTGGTGTACGTCGTCGGGTTGCCGTCCCGGTTGCTGATCGACTGCACCGGCATCGACTCGCAGTACCGGCCGTCCGCGGCGATCGCGGCGTAGGCGTTCGACATCTCCAACGGCGTGGCGTCGGAGACGCCCAGGGTGAACGCGCCCCACTTCTTCGCCTTGCCGGGCGACGCCTGCTCCCGGTCGACGTCGGTGCGCCAGCGCAGCCCGAGCTGCTCGGCGAGCCGGACCGCCGCGTCCGCCCCGACCTTCTCCTCCAGTTGGACGAAGTATGTGTTCACCGACTTGCCGAAGCCGGACCACATGGTCTGCCGGCCGGTCATCGCGCCGCTGGCGTTGGACGGCGCCCAGCCGTCGTAGATCGCCGACTGGTACTTGTACGGCGAGTCGTACGCGGTGGACAGCGGCATGCCCGCGTTGAGCGCGGCCAGCATCGGGAACATCTTGAACGTCGACCCGGCCTGGTATCCGGGCAGGTCGCCGCCGCCGAGCAGCGGGGCCACCGTGTTCGGGTAATTCGCCTTCACCTTCGGGCCGGCCTCCGGGTTCGAGCTGAGCCCGTTCTCGCTGACGTCCAGCGAGTAGTTCCGGTTCACCGCCATCGCCTTCACCCGCCCGGTCCCTGGTTCGGCGAGCACGATGCCGTTGGCGAACGGGCTGCCGGTGCTGTCCTTGGCCCCGACGTTGTTCTCGGCCGCCTCCTGCATCTTCGGGTCGATGCTGAGCACGATCCGGTAGCCGCCCCGGCGCAGCTTGTCCATCCGTTCCAGCCGGTTCTCGCCGAACGCCGGCTGAGCGCTCCACCAGTTCTTCAGGTAGTCGCAGGCGAAGCCCCAGCTGTTGTACTTCTCGGGCAGCGAGGCGCAGTCGTTCGGCGGGTCGGTCAGCCGTAGCCGGATCGGCTCGGCCTTCGCCGCCGTCGCGGCGTCCGACGAGAGGTAGCCGAGCTGGGTCATCCGGTCGAGCACGTAGTTGCGCCGCCCGGTGGCGTCCTTCTGGTCGGAGGTGACCGGGTCGTACTCCGACGGGGACTTGACCAGTCCGGCGAGGGTGGCCGCCTCGGCCTGGGTGAGGGTGGCCGGCGTTTTGGAGAAGAAGATCTGCGCGGCGGCGTAGACGCCGTACGCCCGGTGGCCGAAGTACGCGGAGTTCAGGTAGCGCTCCAGGATCTGCTCCTTGCTCAGCTCCTTCTCCACGTCCAGGGCCATCCGCATCTCCTTGACCTTGCGCAGGCTGGTCTGCTGGGTGGCCTCCTGGACCTCCTTCGGGGTCCGGGCGCTGTCGCGCAGGGCCATCCGGACGAACTGCATGGTCAGGGTCGACGCGCCCTGGGACACCCCGCCGGAGCGGGAGTTGGCCACGAAGGCCCGGGCGACGCCCTTCGGGTCGACGCCGTGGTGCTGGTAGAAGCGGCTGTCCTCGGCGGCCACGATGGCCTGCTGGATGTTCGGGGACATGTCCGACAGCTTCGTGTAGCGCCGGTACTCCTCGTAGAACATCGTCAGCACGGTCCTGCCGTCGGGCGCGTACAGATAGGAGGTCTCGGCGGGCAGCGCGTCGCGCAGGATGTTCGTCTTCTGCTCCACGGCGTGCGCGGTGGCCTTGGCGCCGAGCCCGGTGACGGCGGCCAGCGGGTAGAGGGCTCCGGCGATCACGATGCCCGCGATCAGCCCGGCACGCAGGAGAGGGACGAGACGGCCAGCGCCAGCGAGGGGTCGGTTGCTCACAGGGTCAAGCTATGACATTTCCGATTCGGAAATGAGAAGAATTCATAAACGGGAAGGCGGGTTGGCGGGTGGTGACGCTGCCCACCCCGGGATGCGCTGTCCCGCACGGCGGCTTCCCGGCAGGATCGCGGACATGCGTGCTCAGTCGGCTTCGACGACCCCCACCCGGGATGAGCCGGACCTCGGCCACCACGGGGACGCCGAGGTCGGCGACGGCCTGGTCGACCTCGCGGTCAACGTGCGGCGGGCCCCGATGCCGGACTGGCTGGCCGAACCGATCACCGCCGCGCTGGGCGACCTGGCCGCGTACCCGGACAACCGGGCGGCGCGGGCGGCCGTCGCCGGCCGGCACGGGCGTCCCCCGGAGGAGGTCCTGCTCACCGCCGGGGCCGCCGAGGGGTTCGTGCTGCTCGCCAGGGCCCTGATCGGGGTGCGCCGGCCGGTGGTCGTGCACCCCCAGTTCACCGAGCCGGAGGCCGCGCTGCGGGCCGCCGGGCACGACGTCGAGCGGGTGCTGCTCGACCCGGCCGAGGACTTCCGGTTCGACCCCGCCCGGGTGCCGGCCGACGCCGACCTCGTCATGATCGGCAACCCGACCAACCCCACCAGCGTGCTGCACCCGGCCGCCGACCTCGCCGCGCTGGCCCGCCCCGGCCGCGTCCTCGTCGTCGACGAGGCGTTCGCCGACACCACCGCCGCGCCCGGCGTGCCGGGGGAGCCGGAGTCCCTGGCCGCCCGCCGGGACCTGCCCGGCCTGGTCGTGGTGCGCAGCCTCACCAAGACCTGGGGGCTCGCCGGGCTGCGGATCGGCTACCTGCTCGGCGACGCCGCCCTGCTGGCCCGGCTGGCCGCGGCGCAGCCGCTCTGGGCGGTCTCCACCCCGGCGCTCGCCGCCGCCACCGCCTGCGCGTCCCCGGTCGCCGTCGCGGCCGAGCGCGCGATCGCCGCCGGGCTGGCCGCCGACCGCGACCACCTGGCCGCCCGCCTGTCGGCCCTGCCGGGGGTACGCGTCGCGGGCCGCCCGGCCAGCGCGTTCGTGCTGGTCCATCTGCCCGGCGCGGCCGAGGTGCGGCAGCGCCTGCGCGAGCGCGGCTGGGCGGTACGCCGGGGCGACACCTTCCCCGGCCTCGGCCCCGACTGGCTGCGGGTGGCCGTGCGCGACCGGGACACCACCGACACGTTCACCGCGATACTGGCGGAAATCCTGGAGGCATGATGCTCGAGTCCACGATCGCGGCGATTCGGCCGCTCGACGAGCCGGCGATGGTCGCCGCCGGGGAGCTGCACGGCCGGCTGACCAAGCCGGCCGGCTCGCTCGGCGCCCTGGAGGAGCTCTCCGTCCGGCTGGCCGGCCTGGCCGCCGCCTGCCCCCCGCCGCTGCCCGAGCCGGCCGCCGTGGCGATCTTCGCCGGCGACCACGGCGTGCACGCCCAGGGGGTGACCCCCTGGCCGCAGGAGGTCACCGCGCAGATGATCAACAACTTCCTGGCCGGTGGGGCGGTGGTCAACGCGTTCGCCCGGCAGGCCGGCGCCTCGGTCACCGTGGTCGACGTCGGCGTCGCCACCCCGCTGCCGCCCGCCCCGCCCGCCTCGCAGGCCGGCGCCGCGACCCCCGGCGGCGGGGCGAACTCCGCCGCGCCCCGCCTCGTGTCGGCGAACGTGCGGCGCGGCACCCGGGACCTCGCCGTCACCGCCGCCCTCACCCGCGACGAGGCCCGCGCCGCCGTGGAGACCGGCATCCGGATCGCCCGCGAGCTGATCGACGCCGGGGCGGGCATCCTGCTCACCGGGGACATGGGCATCGGCAACACCACCCCGGCCGCGGCGCTGGTCGCCGTGTTCACCGGCGTCGACCCGGCCGAGGCGACCGGCCGGGGCACCGGGGTGGACGACCCGACGTACGCCCGGAAGATCGGCGTCGTCCGGGCGGCGCTGGCCCGGCACACCCCCGACCCGGCCGACCCGCTCGGCGTGCTCGCCGCCGTCGGTGGTCTGGAGCACGCCGCCCTGGCCGGGCTGATCCTCGGTGCCGCCGCCCGCCGGGTGCCGGTGCTGCTCGACGGGCTGATCGCGGTCAGCGCCGCGCTCGCCGCCGCCGCGTTCGCCCCGGACGCGGTGGGCGCGATGGTCGCCGGGCACCGGTCGGCCGAGCCGGGCGCCCCGGCCGCGCTGCACCACCTCGGGCTCGATCCACTGATCGACCTCGGGCTGCGCCTCGGCGAGGGCACCGGCGCGCTGCTCGCCCTGCCGGTGGTCGCCGGCGCGGTCCGGGTGCTGCACGAGGTGGCCACCTTCGACTCGGCCGGGGTGGCCGAGAAGTGAGCAACCCGTACCCGCTCGGGCTGCGGCTGGCCGGCCTGCGGGTGGTCGTGGTGGGCGGGGGCACGGTGGCCACCCGGCGGGTGCCGGCACTGCTCGACGCGGGCGCGGACGTCCTGCTGGTCTCGCCGGAGCTGACCCCGGCCCTGCGCGCCCACGTCGACGCCGGCCGGCTGCGCTGGGAGCCGCGCCGCTTCGCCCCCGGCGACCTGGACGGCGCCTGGCTGGTTCAGACCGCTGTCGACGACCCGGCCGCCGCGGCGGCGGTCAGCGACGCCGCCGCCGAGCGCCGGATCTTCTGCGTCCGCGCCGACGACCGGGTCGCCGCCACCGCCTGGACCCCCGCCGTCACCCGGCACGGCCCGGTCACCGTCGCCGTCCTCGGCGGCGGCGACCCCCGCCGGGCCATGTCGGTCCGCGACGCCGTCCGCGCCCTGCTGAGCGCCGGCCAGTACCCCGGGGCGACGCCCCCGGCGGCGCAGGGGGCCCCTGTCGGTGGCCCTCGGCGGAGCGGGGCGGTCGAGGGGGGCGGGCCGACCGCCGGACGGGTGGCGCTCGTCGGGGCCGGGCCGGGCGACCCGGAGCTGATCACCGTGAAGGGGTGGCGGCTGCTGACCGAGGCCGACGTGGTGGTCACCGACCGGCTGGTGCCCGGGCTGCTGCTGGACGAGCTGCGCCCCGACGTCGAGCTGGTGGACGCCTCGAAGATCCCGTACGGGCCGTCCCGGGCCCAGGAGGAGATCAACCGGATCCTCGTCGACCGGGCGCTGGCCGGCGCGTTCGTGGTCCGGCTCAAGGGCGGCGACCCGTACGTCTTCGGTCGGGGTGGCGAGGAGCTGCTGGCCTGCGCGGCGGCCGGGGTGCCGGTGACTGTGGTCCCCGGGGTGACCAGCTCGGTCGCCGCCCCCGCGGCGGCCGGCATCCCGGTCACCCACCGGGCGGTGGCGCACGAGTTCACCGTGGTCTCCGGGCACCTCGCGCCCGACTCTCCGGCCTCCCTGGTGCGCTGGGAGGCCCTCGCCGGGCTGCGCGGCACGCTGGTGATCCTGATGGGGCTGAAGAACCTGGCCGCGATCACCGAGGCCCTGATCGCCCACGGCCGCCCCGCCGGAACCCCGGCCGCCGTCGTCCAGGAGGGAACCACCGGCGGCCAGCGGAGCCTCCGGTCGACCCTCGGCGCGGTGGCCGCAGATGTGCTCGCGGCGGGCCTCCGCCCGCCGGCCGTGGTGGTCGTCGGCGACGTGGTGGGCACGCTCGACGGCTGAGCCGGCCGGAGCGGGCGGGAACGATCGACGGCCGGAGCGGGCGGTGCCGCTTCGGCCGTCGATCGTCGGCGGGCCGGGCCTGCCAGCGGTTGTCAGGCGCGGTTGTTGACGCTCACCGGCCAGGAGCCGGTGGGCGGCGACCAGCCCTGGAGCGTGGCGGGGATGCCCACCCGGGTGTTGCAGTTGATGACCTGGAAGTGCAGGTGCGCCCCGGAGGCGTTCCCGGTGGCACCCGACGAGCCGATGATCCGGCCCTGCGGGACCCAGTCACCGGTGTTGTAGATCGCCTGGTTCAGGTGGATGTAGTGGGTGCACTGGCCGTTCGAGTGCCGGATCATCACCTCGATGCCGTTCCCCGGGTACACCGACCAGTCCGAGATGAGGACGGTGCCGGCCTGCGCGGCGGAGACCTCGTACCACGCCGGGAGCCCGAAGTCCCAGGCGTACTCGTTGTAGGGGCCGACGTGCGAGTAGGTGCCCTCCGGCCCCTGAGTGACCCGGTAGGACTCACCCGCCGGGTAGGGCAACTCGTAGTAGTAGTTCGCGGCCGAGGCGGGAGTGGGTCCGACGACCACGACCCCGGCCACGACCAGCACCGCGCTCAGCGCCGCGCCTACCCCACGCAGGGCCTTCGTCACTCTGTTCACTACGGCATCTCCGTCCTGGCAACCCGATAGAAATCCGGCCTCGTCGATGCCGATGCCGCCGCCGCAGCTAAACAGGACGACAGGTGGGTGTCAATGAGTCGCGGGGTACTACTGGGGTGGGGACAGTGGTAGGGGTACCGCCGCCGCACACGCGAAGGCGGCCGGAGACGGGTGGTCTCCGGCCGCCTTCGCGGTCAGGTCACTGCTTGAGCATGTTGTCCAGCAGCAGGGCACAGCGGATCAGGCCGAGGTGGCTGTACGCCTGCGGGTGGTTGCCCAGCCCACGCTCGGCCAGCGGGTCGTACTGCTCGGGGAGCAGCCCCGTCGGGCCCGCCGTGTCGATCATCTGGGTGAACAGCTCCTCCGCGTCGGTGCGCCGACCGGTGCGCAGGTACGCCTCGATCAGCCACGCCGTGCAGATGTGGAAGCCGCCCTCGCGCCCGGGCAGGCCGTCGTCCCAGTGGTACCGGTAGACGACCGGGCCGCTGCGCAGGTCCGCCTCGATCCGGAGCACGGTGGACAGGAAGCGCGGGTCGTCGCCGGGGAGCAGCCCGGAGAGGCCGATCCACAGGGACGAGGCGTCCATGTCCTCGTTGCCGTACGCGACGCTGTACGCCTCCACGTCGGGATGCCAGCCGTGCTCCAGCACGTTGGCGCCGATCCGGTCGCGCAGCTCCACCCACTCTGCCCGGTCCTCGCCGCCGTGCTGGCGCACCACGTGCAGCGCCCGGTCGACGGTCATCCAGCACATCACCTTGGAGAAGATGTGGTGCCGCGGGGGGAGGCGGGCCTCCCAGATGCCGTGGTCGGGCTCGTGCCAGCGGCGGCGGACCGCCTCGACCATGTTCTCCAGCACCCGCCACTCGTCCTCGCGGACCGAGCCCCGGGCGTCGGCGACGGCGGCGATCAGGTCGGCGATCGGGCCGAACACGTCGAGCTGGAGTTGGTGGTTGGCCAGGTTGCCGACCCGCACCGGCCGGGAGCCGGCGTACCCGGGCAGGGTGTCGATGACCGCCTCGGCGCCCAGCTCGTACCCGTCGACCGTGTAGAGCGGGTGCAGCCGCTCGGGGTGACCGCCGGTGCGCTCGATGCAGCCGTCCACCCAGCGCAGCAGCGCCTCGGCCTCCTCGATGGAGCCGAGGTCGACCAGGGCCCGCGCGGTCATCGCCGCGTCGCGGAGCCAGCAGTACCGGTAGTCCCAGTTCCGGACGCCGCCCAGCTCCTCCGGCAGCGAGGTGGTCGCCGCGGCGAGGATCGAGCCGGTCGCCTCGTGGCAGAGCCCGCGCAGGGTCAGCGCGCTGCGGGCGACCAGGTCCCGGGCGGTGGCGGGCAGCCGCAGCGAGGCCACCCAGTCCTTCCACGGCTGCTCGGCCGTGGCCTGCCGCTCGTGGACCGGCAGCCGGTGGTGCTCCAGGCTGTGCGTGGCGAAGCGCAGCTCCAGCACGACCTGCCCGCCGGCGGCGGAGAGGTCCACGACGGCCTTGGCCGTCTCGTACCCGCCGTCGTTGCTGACCTGCCACTCGACCCCGGGGGAGTAGAGCGCGACCGGCTCGTTGGAGCCGAGCACCAGCAGGCCGTCGCCGACCGGCTGGAGCTGGGTGGCCACCTGGCCGAACTCGGGCCGGGGGGCGAACTCCACCCGGACCCGCCCGGAGCCGGTGAGCACCCGGACCAGGGTCGAGTCGCCGGTGACGACCGCCGGGCCGTCCGGGGTGGTCTCCCTGGCCGGCTTGTCCAGCCAGTCGGTGACCGTGAGGCCCGACCAGCGGGTCTCCACGGTCATCGTGCCGGAGCGGTAGCGCTGGCCGAGCGGGATGCCGCCGCGCTCGGGGGCGACGCTGAAGTGCCCGGCGGGGCTGCCGCCGACCAGGTCGGCGAAGATCGCCGCCGAGTCCGGCTTGGGGTGGCAGAGCCAGGTGACCTTGGCCTCGGGGGTGAGCAGCGCGACGGTACGCCCGTTGGCGAGCATCGAGTGCCGCTCGATCGGCACGGCCCGCTCGCCGAAGAGCCAGTGCCGCCGGGTCTCCAGCAGCAGACCGAGCGCGCGGGCGGCCTCGATCGGCTCGGCGACCCGGTAGTCGGCCTTCGTGTCCCCGATACCGATCTTGATGCCCATGTCGGGGCCGTGCAGGTTGCCGAAGGCGTTCTCGTCGGTGACGTCGTCGCCGATGAACAGCACCGCGCTGGCCGAGAGCTGGGTGCGGAGCTGGTCGACGGCGGTGCCCTTGTGGGTCGCCACCACCGACAGCTCGATGACCTCCTTGCCCTGGGTGACGGTGACGCCGTCCCAGGTGGCGGGGCCCTTGCGGACGGCCTCGACGGCGGCGGCGGCCACCTGCGGGTCGAGCCCGCGGGTGTGCACCGCGACGCTGGCCGGCTTGCGCTCGAGCCGGACCCCCGGGTGGGCGTTGGCGATCTCACGCAGCGCGTCGCGCAGCCGGGTGCGCACGGCGATCAGCTCGGGGGAGAGCCGCTCGACGAAGCCGATGTCGAACTCGGAGCCGTGGCTGCCGACGAGGTGCACCTCGCTGGGCAGCCGGGACAGCGCGGCCAGGTCGCGCAGCGCCCGGCCGGAGACCACCGCGACGGTGGTCTGCGGCAGCGCGGCGAGCGCCCGGACGGCGGCGACGGACTCGGGCAGCGGCACTGCCTTGCTCGGGTCCTCCACGATCGGCGCGAGGGTGCCGTCGTAGTCGCAGGCGACGAGGAGCTGGGGGACCCGGGCTATCCGGCCGATTGCGGCCCTAAGCTCCGGATCCAGCACTCCCGCGGCCGAGGCCGCCCCGTCGTGGACGGACGTGTTCACGCAACCTCCGAATCAGGCACACCGAGCTCGGTGAGGAACGACTTCGCCCAGTGCCCCACGTCGTGGGTGCGCAGGTGACGCTGCATGACACGCATCCGTCGGCGGGCCTCGGGCTTCTCCACATGCACGGCCTTGAGCAACGCGTCCTTGACCGCGTCGGGGTCGTGCGGGTTACACAAAAACGCCTGGCGCAGCTCGGTGGCGGCGCCGGCGAACTCACTGAGCACGAGCGCGCCGCCCTGGTCGGCGCGCGATGCGACGTACTCCTTAGCCACCAGATTCATTCCGTCTCGAAGGGGGGTCACCATCATCACGTCGGCGG
The DNA here is from genome assembly GCF_045040215.1 of Micromonospora sp. NBC_01412. Lineage (NCBI taxonomy): Bacteria > Bacillati > Actinomycetota > Actinomycetes > Micromonosporales > Micromonosporaceae > Micromonospora > Micromonospora sp. NBC_01412. Next base: position 1,706,406 of record NZ_CP109528.1, on the reverse strand, counting down.
CCACGTACATGGCCGCCAGTTCACTGCGACTGTACGACTGGTGCAGGTAATGGACCGCAGGCACGCCGACCCTGCCAAATTCGCCATTAATTCGGCCAACTTCACGCTCGACCTTGACTCGCAGCGCCTGGTAGTGCTCCACCCGTTCGCGGCTCGGGGTGGCGACCTGCACCATAACCGCGTCCGGAACTGTCAACTTTCCGTCAGCAAGAAGTTCGCGGAAGGCTTTGAGCCGAAGCTCGATGCCCTTCGTGTAATCTAGACGGTCAACTCCCAGGATGATCGTCTTGGGGTTGCCCAACTCCTCGCGGATCTGCTTGGCCCGGGCCTGGATCGCCGAGTCCTCGGCCAGCCGCTCCATCTCCCTGGTGTCGATGGAGATGGGGAAGGCGCCCGCCTTCACCTGCCGGCCGTCGACCTGGATCATCTGCCCCTCGTAGCGCAGCCCGAGCAGGTGCCGGGCCAGCCGGACGAAGTTCTGCGCGGCCAGCCGCTGCTGGAAGCCGACCAGGTCCGCCCCGAGCAGCCCGCGCAGGATTTCGGCGCGGAACGGCATCTGCATGAACAGCTCGATCGGCGGGAACGGGATGTGCAGGAAGAAGCCGATCCGCAGGTCGGGGCGCAGCTCGCGGAGCATCGCCGGCACCAGCTGGAGCTGGTAGTCCTGCACCCAGACCGTCGCGCCCTCGGCCGCGACCTCCGCCGCGGCCTCCGCGAACCGCGCGTTGACCAGTCGGTACGCCTCGCGCCAGCGGCGCTTGTACGCCGGGGTCTCCACCGCGTCGTGGTAGAGCGGCCAGATCGTCGCGTTCGACTGACCCTCGTAGTAGCGCTCCAGCTCGTCCGCGCTCAGCGGCACAGGGTGCAGCCGGATCCCCTCCAGGTCGAACGGCTCGGGGGCGGCGCCAGTGCCGCCGGCCCAGCCCACCCACGTGCCCTGGTGCTCCGCGAGGACAGGGTGCAGCGCGGTGACCAGACCGCCGGGGCTGCGGCGCCACTGCCGTCCCTCCGGGGTGTTCACCTCGTCGACCGGTAGTCGGTTCGCTACTACGACAAAGGAACTACGGACGGTCACGTTCGGCCACCTCCGGGTGCTGACGGGTCCACCGCGATGAGCGTACTGAGCGTAGCTGCGGCGTCTGGTGCCCCGTGCCGGAGTTACCTACCCGTCCCACGACCGCCGAACCGTGAAGGTGATCACGCAGGTCAGGACCGGTCAGAGGTCGATGATCGGCCACTCCTTGGGCAGCACCTCGCCCAGGGCCTCCCGCCGGTCCGTCATGATCGGCGTCGTCGCGCGGGCGGCCTCCATCGCCGCCTGTGCCAGGTCCATGCTCCCCAGGGTGCGCGACCATCCCCCGAGGGTCGCGCACATGTCGTGCTCGACCGACGTGACGACCACCTGTTCGAGGGCGCCGACAATGTCCAGGAGCGGCCATCCGTCGCTGGTCACCTGGCGGTACGCCGCGGCCAGGCAGAGAGCGGGGACGATCACGACCTGGAGTTTGTCCGCGACCTTGGCGATCTGCTCGCCGACTGCCTCGGCGCCCTCGGAGTACGCGAGCAGGCAGGACGTGTCGAGGACCAGGCCCGCGTCGGTCATGAGGCCATCCGTCCACGCGAAGCCTCGCCCAGCAGCGCGGCTGCCTTGGCCCGCAGCTCAGGCGTGATCTTCGCCTGCGCCTCGTCGAGCTTCTGGCCGGCCTCGGCGAGACCGGCCGTTCCGGCCAATGCGGCTCGCCGGCGTACTGCTGGGGCGGGGTGATGTGGGCGGAGCGGGTCGTACCTGTCAGGATTGAGGATGGCCTGCGTTGTGGCCGGCCCCCGGCCGGCGGCGGCGAGCGGCACCCGGAGCCGCGCCGCGCCCGCACCCCGCAAGCTTCCAGATCGCAACCTATGGAGGTAGCCCGCACCGTGGCCCAGTACATCTACGTCCTGGAGAAGGCACGCAAGGCGCACGGCGACAAGGTCGTGCTCGACAACGTGACGTTGAGCTTCCTGCCGGGGGCCAAGATCGGTGTGCTCGGCCCGAACGGCGCCGGTAAGTCCAGCCTCCTCAAGATCATGGCAGGGCTGGACAAGCCGAGCAACGGCGAGGCCCGGCTGATGCCCGGCTACACCGTCGGCATGCTCGCCCAGGAGCCCCCGCTCAACGACGCCAAGACCGTACTCGGCAACGTCGAGGAGGCGGTCGCGGAGACCAAGGCCAAGCTGGACCGGTTCAACTCCATCGCCGAGCAGATGGCGACGGATTACTCCGACGAGCTGATGGAGGAGATGGGCAAGCTCCAGGAGGAGCTGGACCACCTCGACGCGTGGGACATCGACTCCAAGCTCGAACTGGCCATGGACGCGCTGCGCTGCCCGCCGCCGGACGCCGACGTGACCCAGCTCTCCGGTGGTGAGCGTCGCCGGGTCGCGCTCTGCAAGCTGCTGCTGGAGGCGCCGGACCTGCTGCTGCTCGACGAGCCCACCAACCACCTGGACGCGGAGAGCGTCTCCTGGCTGGAGCAGCACCTGGCCAAGTACGCCGGCACCGTCATGGCGATCACCCACGACCGGTACTTCCTGGACAAGGTGGCCGGCTGGATCCTGGAGCTGGACCGCGGCCGGGCCATCGGCTACGAGGGCAACTACTCCACCTACCTGGAGAAGAAGGCCGCCCGGCTCGCCATCGAGGGGCGCCGCGACGCCAAGATGAAGAAGCGCCTCACCGAGGAGCTCGAGTGGGTCCGCTCCAACGCCAAGGCGCGGCAGACCAAGTCCAAGGCCCGCCTGGAGCGGTACGACGAGATGGCCACTGAGGCGGAGAAGACCCGCAAGCTCGACTTCGAGGAGATCCAGATCCCGCCGGGCCCGCGCCTGGGCAGCACGGTGATCGAGGCGCAGCACCTGAGCAAGGGCTTCGGCGACCGGCTGTTGATCGACGACCTGTCGTTCTCGCTGCCGCGCAACGGCATCGTCGGCATCATCGGCCCCAACGGCGTCGGCAAGACCACGCTGTTCAAGACCATCGTCGGGCTGGAGCAGCCGACCGACGGCGAGGTCCGGGTGGGCCCCACCGTCACGCTGTCGTACGTCGACCAGAACCGCCAGGGCCTCGACGGCGACAAGAGCGTCTGGGAGGTCGTCTCCGACGGCCTGGACTACCTCATGGTGGGCAAGGTCGAGATGCCGTCGCGGGCGTACATCGCCGCGTTCGGTTTCAAGGGGCCGGACCAGCAGAAGCCGACCAAGGTGCTCTCCGGCGGCGAGCGCAACCGGCTCAACCTGGCGCTGACGCTGAAGATCGGCGGCAACGTCATCCTGCTCGACGAGCCGACCAACGACCTGGACGTGGAGACCCTGTCCAGCCTGGAGAACGCGCTGCTGGAGTTCCCCGGCTGCGCCGTGGTCATCTCCCACGACCGGATGTTCCTCGACCGGGTCGCCACGCACATCCTGGCCTGGGAGGGCGACGACCAGAACCCGGCGAAGTGGTTCTGGTTCGAGGGCAACTTCGAGGCGTACGAGAAGAACAAGATCGATCGGCTCGGCGCCGACGCGGCCCGCCCGCACCGGGTGACCTACCGCAAGCTCACCCGTGACTGACCGGTTCGTCTACCACTGCACGCTGCGCTGGTCCGACCTGGACGCGTACGGGCACATCAACAACTCGCGCTTCCTCACCCTGTACGAGGAGGCGCGGGTGGCGTTGATGTTCGCCGGCGGCCGGGCGTGGGGGGTGGGCTCGTTCGCCGACGGGGTGGTCATCCGGCGGCACGAGGTCGACTACCTGCGCCCGGTCGACTACGCGCTGGGCCGGGCCACCGCGGAGGCCGCCCCCACCGTGCGGATCGAGCTGTGGATCGAGGAGATCCGGGCCTCCCGGTTCACCGTCGGCTACGAGCTGTACGACGGCGACGTGCTGGCCAGCACCGCCCGCTCGGTGCTGGTTCCGTTCGACCTGGTCGCCAAGCGGCCCCGGCGGATCACCGAGGAGGAGCGGGCCTTCCTGCTCGCGTACGCCCCGGGCGTCGGCGCGGCCGGGGCCCGGGCGTGAGCGGCGCCCTGGCCCGCCCGCAGGGGCCCGACCGGGCCGACGGCGGGCACGGGCTGGTCGGGGTGGCCGACGCGGGCGCGTTCCTGGCCCGGCTGGTCCGGCTCGACCCGGCGGCGCTGGTCCGGCTGCGCCCGGCCGGCCCGGCGGCCCCGCCGCAGGCCGTCCCCCCGCCCCCGTCCGGCCTGCCGGCTGCGTCGCCCTCCGCCCTGCCTCCCGCGTCGCCTTCCGGCCCGGTGGCCGGGGCGGCGTCGGTCGGCCGGACGGTCCTCTGGGCCCGGCTGCCATGGGGTGTGCTGGCCGCCCGGACGGTGGCCGGGGCCGGTTGCGGCGACGTCACGGTCGCCGCCCGGGAACTGCTGGCCGCACTTGCGGGCGGCGAGGACGCCCTGCCGGCCCGGCGGGACGCGCAGTGGCGCTGGCCGCTGCCGCCCTCGACGAGCCGGCCGGTCGAGGTGCTGCCGGCCGGGGAGCTGTGGCGGATCGCCGAGGCGGCGGCGGGGACGCTGCGCGAGGCCGCGGCCCACGGTGTGGGCGGCCGGGCGGTGGGGCAGCGGGTGCTGCGGGACGCCCTGCTCGACCACGTCGCCGTGGTGGTCACCCCGGACGACCCGCCCGGCCCGCCGGTCGAGATCGCCCAGCGGCTGGTCCAGGGACTGGTGCGGATGGGCTTCCTGGGCCGCCCCGGTCCCGGTGTCGACACCCCAGTGCCGCCCGTCGGGACCCCCCTACCCTTTACCGGTGGGACCGCCAGCGGCGACGTTCAGGTGCGAGTGGCTGGGCAATGGGTCAGTCTGGTGGGACCATACGGAGCCGTGTGGTCGCAGAAGGTTGCTGATCTTGCCGTCACGCCGCTCGGGGCTCATCCGAAAGTATGACCCCTGTTCATTCTTCTGGATCGGTGCTGCCGTTGGGGGGATGCTTCAACCCGGCTGTCCGGGTACCGTCCATCCTCGGATCCAACGCACCGTAGGCGACTGGATCCGCTGGGGAGTGAGGTGCGCGAGCGATGCCGTGGTGGTCATGGCGCCCCGGTCCCGCCGGTGACGGCGAACCGGAAACTCGAAGCGGGATCACAGTGGACAGCACCGTCCGGGTCGGACCACCGGCCCCACGTCAACCGGGCGACGACTGCCCGGCCGCCGACCGTTCCGTGATCACGGACATGTCGGCAACCATCGCACAGGTCACCCTCCGCCGGGTCTGCGACGCGCTCGACCTGCTGGACGTGCGCTACCTGGCCGACGGTGACGGCAACCTGCTGGCCATGTGGGAGCGGCACGCGGTGCTGGTCACCCTGGAGGGCCCGGAGGACGAGATCCTGGTCATGCGGGCCCGTCCACACGCGACGGTCCCGCCCGACTGGGTCGACCGGGCCTACCGGGTGGTCAACGAGTGGAACCACACCCGCCGGTTCTGCAAGGCCTACATCGGCGACCCCACCGAGCGGGGTCAACTGCCGATCTACGCGGAGCTCCAGGTGCCCCTCGGCGCGGGGGCGCACGACGCGCTCCTGGTCGAGATGCTCGACTGTGGCGCCGCGGTGGCCACCACCTTTGTGGACTGGTTGCACGACGAGGGCGCGCTGCTCTGACCCGCCCGCCCGGGCCGCCGCGCGCGGCCGTGCGGCGCGTGGCGGGGCCGGGCGGTGTGCTGCCGGGCCGGGCGGTGTGCGGCGCGGCGCGGTGCCGTGCCGTGCCCTGCGGTGCCGGGCCGAATGCGGCGGACCGGGTGGCGTCGGACCGGGTGGCGTCGGACCGACCTGGGCGGCGTGTGCCGCCGGCCGGTGCGGTGCGGGGCTGGGTAGGAGGCCGGGCGGGGCCGTGGCCCCGGCCGGTCAGGCTGGGCCGGCCGCCGGGTCGTCCATCGCGTTCACCATGAAGTAGGCGGCCCGTTCCAGGTAGTCCCACAGCGCGGTGGCGATCTCCGGCGGCAGGTCCAGCCGGTCGACGGCCCGGCGCATGTGGTGCAGCCAGGCGTCCCGCTCGGCCGCGCCGATCCGGAACGGGGCGTGCCGCATCCGCAGCCGGGGGTGCCCCCGCTGGGTGGAGTAGGTGTTGGGGCCGCCCCAGTACTGGATCAGGAACAGCGTCAGCCGGTCCGCCGCGGGGCCGAGGTCCTCCTCCGGGTACATCGGCCGCAGCAGCGGATCCGTGGCGACGCCGGCGTAGAACTCGTCCACCAGCTTGCGGAAGGTGGGTTCGCCGCCGACCGCCTCGAAGAGGGTCACGGCACGCTCGGACTCACCTGCGGGATTCACCGTTCCATCCTGCCAGGTGCGCCCGTGGCCGGCGGGGGCGTACCGGCCGGGGCCGCTGCCGTCCTCGTCACACCGGCCCGTCAACCCACCGATTGGCTGCGTCGGCGGTGCTCGCCCGGCAGGTTGTCGAGCTGTCCGTCGCCCTCGCCCGCAGGCCGGGGCAGGGCCGGGCCGGACTCGTTCCTGGCGGCCTCGACCGCCGCGTCGATCGCGGCCCGGCTGGGCCAGCGCGCGGCGGTGAGCAGCATCAGCAGGACCCCGGCGGCGCTCCACACGCCCACCACCAGCGGGATCGAGAACCGCTCGGCGAGCAGACCGGTGATCAACACGGCGGCGCCCTGGATCACCTGAACGCCGGTGGCCATCACCCCGAACGCGCGGGCCCGGTAGCCGTTCGGCAGTGCCCGGACGAAGAGCCCGTTGGCGACCGGGAGCAGCCCGGCGACCGCGAAGCCGCAGAGGGCGGCGAGCAGGGCCACCGCCAGCGGCGGCGGGTCGAGCAGCGCCGGCACCAGGGCCAGCGGCGCGAGCACCGCCAGCGGCCGGATCAGGACCAGCCGGCGGGCCGGGGCGACCGCCCGGCCGACCAGCAGCCCGCCCAGGATGAAGCCGATCGGGTTGGCGGCCATGATGGCGGCCTGGGACGCACCGGTGTCCAGGCCGCCGCCGGCGCCCTCCCGGGCCCAGGCCGCGGCCAGCCCCTCGGGCACGATCGAGAAGAGCATGGAGCTGAACACCAGCAGGGCGACCGCCCGCAGCACCGGGGTGCCGAAGACGATCCGGAAGCCCTCGGCGGTCTCCCGCAGCAGGTGGCTGCGGTGTTCCGCCCTCATCGCCGGTGCCCGGTCCCCGACGCCGAAGCGGACCAGGGTCGCCGAGAGGGCGAAGGTGCCCGCGTTGATCAGCAGTGCGGCGGTCGGGTTGACCGCGGCGATGGCCGCGCCGATCAGATAGCCGATGACCTGGGCGGCCTGGCCGGTGCTGCTGTTCAACGACAGCCCGACCACCAGCCGGTCGCCGGTCAGGATGAGTGGCATCAGCGCGGACCGGGCGGCCTGGCTCGGCGGGTTGGCCAGGGTGGTCGCGAAGAGCAGGCAGAGGATCAGCCACGGCGGATTCCCCGGGATGGCGACCAGCACCATCAGGGCCATCCGGATCACGTCGCAGGCCACCATCACCGACCGGTAGCGGTGCCGTTCCGCCAGCGTGGCCAGCAGCGGGCCGCCGATCAGCCAGGGCAGGAAGCTGACCGCGAACGCGGCGGCCGAGTAGGCCACGGACTCTGTCTCGCGGTAGACCAGCACGGTGACCGCGGCCTTCGCGATGAAGTCGCCGATCCAGGAGAGCGCGCTCGCGGCGAAGACCGCCCTGTACTCCCGTTGGGCGAACACCTCGCGGAAGGTGGCTGGCCCTTCCTGGGAGGGTCGCTCGTCGGACACCGTGGCCTCCATCGTCCCCACGGTGGGCCACTCGTGATGGCCTGCCCGGGAAACCGTCGTCAGATCTACGGATCAGCGAGACGTGATCACGCTCCGGCAGATGGCGTGCGTACCGGATTCTGCCCGATCGTCTGAGAGCTGACTAGGGCGAACGGTTTGATCGTCGCATCTCCGACTGAACGAACGGACGATACCCGAGGGGCCACGCGGTCCGCGACCCCTCAGATCCACGGTCAGGCAAAGCCGCAGGTCATCGACGTTCATCGCGGTTCAGGTGGGCCCGCTCTGGCCGGTTGCCCCGCCCTCGACGGTGCGCGGCGGGTAACCCGGATAGAGGCGGGCGGCGGCGATCTTGGCCGTTATGCCGGAGTTCTCCAGCGCCTCGGCGAGCCGCCGGCGCAGCTCCCGGCCGACCGCGAACTGCCCGTCGGCGGTGGTCTTGACGACGGTACGGATCACGGCGCCGTCCATGGTCATCTGCTCGACGCCCAGCACGTCGGGGGCCTCCACGATCTCCGGGGCGAGGTCGGGGTCCATCGCCACCGAGGCCGCGGCGGTCCGCAGCACCGCCGTCGCCTCCTCGGTGCCGGCGAATCCGATCGGCAGGTCGACCACGACCAGCGCCCAGCCCTGGCTCTTGTTGCCCACCCGGATGATCTCGCCGTTGCGGATGTACCAGAGCACGCCCCGGCCGTCCCGGACCGTGGTGACCCGCAGCCCCACTGACTCCACCATGCCGGTCGCCTCGCCGAGGTCGACCGTGTCGCCGACGCCGTACTGGTCCTCCACCAGCATGAACAGGCCGGCGATCAGGTCCTTGACCAGGCTCTGCGCGCCGAAGCCGAGCGCCACGCCGGCGATGCCCGCGCTGGCCAGCAGCGGCGCCAGGTCGAAGCTGAACTCGCGCAGGATCATCAGCACCGCTATGCCGAAGACGAACGCGGTGACCGTGCTGCTCAGCACCGACCCGATGGCCTCCGCCCGCTGCCGGCGGCGCTCGGGGACGAACTCGCCGGGCTCGTGCGCGGCGGTCGGCACCCGCTCCCGCAGCGGGCGCAGCATGGTCGGCACCCCGTCGGCGGTGGTGCGGACCAGCCGCTTGATCATCCGGTGCAGCGCCCAGCGGGCGATCAACGCGAACGTGAGGATCACCAGCACCCGCAGCGGCTTCAGCAGGATCCAGTAGCTGCCCTCGGCGAACCACGACGACCCGGTCGTCTTGTACACCCACTCGCAGGAGGTGCTGCCCTGGCAGCTGGCGCTCGGGGTGACGTCCGGGGAGGGGCTCGGGGCCACCACGGACAGGGCGGTGATCATCATCAGGCTGGCGGCGCTCACCCTGCCTTCGTACCCCACGGCCACCGGGCACCGGCCGGCGGACCCACCATCCGGTCTGCCGTCCCCGACGGACCGTGCGGAACCGGTCATCCTGACATGGCCCGAAAGAGCTTCACGAGGGACCCCGGATTAGTACGTGCAATCCTGGGCCTTATCAGGGACGATTGGCGCAACGGACGTCGGTGATCCTGCCGGCGTCGGGCGTGGTGCCGCCGTGCGCGGGCGTGCCCGGCGCGGCCAGCGGTGGGAGCGGCTGGACCGGGAGGGTGAGCTCGATGCCTGACATACGACCCACGGTGGGCTCCGGCGCGCTGGTTCTCAACGCCACCTACGAGCCGCTGTGTGTCGTGTCGGTGCGTCGCGCCGCGATCCTTGTCCTCTCCGCCAAGGCAGTCTGCGTTGCCGACGGCGAGGGCATGCTGCACAGCGCCCGCAACGCGCTCCCGGTGCCCTCGGTGGTCCGGCTCACCCGGTTCGTCCGGGTTCCCTACCGCGCCCACGTCGGGCTCTCCCGGCGGGCGATCTTCGCCCGGGACGGCTGGCGGTGCGGATACTGCCGGGGCCCGGCGGAGACCATCGACCACGTGTTCCCCCGCAGCCGGGGCGGCCGGCACGCCTGGGAGAACGTGGTGGCCGCGTGCGCCCGGTGCAACCACACCAAGGGCGACAAGACCCCGGCGGAGCTCGGCTGGCGACTGCACTCGTCGCCCGCCGTCCCGATGGGGACGGCCTGGCGGGTGCTCGGCCACCGCACCCCCGACCCGCGCTGGGCCGACTGGCTCGACCTGCGCGAGCCCGAGACCGAGGCGGCGGCCTGAGCGGCGCCGAAGCGGCGGCCTGAGCGGCGCCGGGGCGTGCCGGGGGCCTCACTCGTGGCGGGCCTTCACCAGGGACGCGTAGACCACCACGTTGTCGGCGTACCCGGTCTCCCCGCCGACCCACCGGCCGCCGCAGGTGATCAGGCGCAGCCTCGGCCGGGTGAAGTCGCCGTAGACCTCGCCCACCGGCAGTTGGTCCTTGTCGTAGCGGTGCACCGAGTCGACCTCGAACACCGCCACCGAGCGGTCCGCCCGGCGGATCTCGACCCGGTCGCCGGAGCGCAGCTCCTTCAGCCCGTGGAAGACCGCCGGCCCGGTCCGGGTGTCGACGTGGCCGACGATCACCGCCGGGCCGTACTGGCCGGGGGTCGGCCCCTGGTCGTACCAGCCGGCCTCCTGGGCGCGGGCGGCGTCGGGCACTCCGATGCTGCCGTCCGCCGCGATGCCGACGTCGTGCACCGGGGCGTCCAGGTCGATCGGGTCGCTGCTGATGGCGACCGGCCGGCTGGCCGGCAGCACCGGGAACTTCTTCGGTGGGGGCCGCAGCCCGGCGATGAACCGGTCCGGCAGCACGCTGTGCCCGGTCACCCGCTCGACGCCGAGCATGGCCACGATCAGCACCATCAGGGCGGCGATGACCAGCACCGGGACGCCGGGGCCCCGGCGGGCCAGCCGCCACCGGCCCGCGCCCGGCCCGCCCCGGCCCGGGGCGACGACCACCGGGCGGGCGGCCGGGTCGACCGTGGCGACGCTGGCCGAGAAGGCCTGCCCGGTGACCCGGGCGACCCGGCGGCACCCCCGGGCCACCAGCCGGGCCGTCGCCCGGAACCGGCCGGCGCCGCGGCGCGGGTCCCGGGCCGGGTTGGCACGCGTACGTCGGCGGGCCATGGCGGACCTCGTCAGGAACGCGTCCCGGTACGCCGACCCGCGCCGAACGCCCCGAACCCGGCCGCCACGGCCGCCGCCGCGAGGCCGCCCACGAGCAGCAGCGAGCCGGTGCCCCGGTCGTCGCCGGCCGTGCCGCCGGCACCGGTGTTGGGCCCCTTGCTCGGCTGGGCCATGTTCAGCACGGTGAGCGTGGTGGTCGCGGTGCCGCCGTTCTTGCAGCGCAGCTCGACGGAGTACTCGCCGGGCTGCTTGTTCTCCGGGATGGTGACCGCCCCGGTCAGGAAGCCGTTGTCGGGCCGGAGCACGACCCGCCCGAAGGCGTCGGACCGCACGTCCGCCTGCTGTTTGTTGTCGTTGTCGCAGCTCGCCCGGATGTTGACCCGGGTGCCGGCCTGCGCGCTGTTCGGCGTGACCTCGACGAAGGTGTTCTCCCCGGCCCGGGCTGGCGCGACCGTGGCCAGGACGAACGCCCCGACCAGGCCGAACACGGTCAGCACGGCCGACAGGACGCGACGTGACACGGTGAGCCCTCGCATGATTCCCCCCTCCCGGTGCCGGGCACCGGAATCCTCCCCCGGGTAGTCCGCCCTGCATTTCCCCCTGGCGTCGGGGCAAACCCGCAGGTCGGCGGCGCGGCGGGCCGGGGGCGCCGACAGGGGACGGCCCGGTGCGCGGGGCGTCAGGCGGGCGGCCCGCCCTCCAGCGGGGTGACGGGGTGCCAGTCGAGGGGGGTGGACAGGACCATGGTGCTCGACGGCTGGCCGTACGGGGCGAGCCGGTCGATCACCCGCTCGAACTCGCCGATCGACCCGGTCGCGACCTTGAGCATGCTGCACGCGTCGCCGGTGATCCGGTGGATCTCCAGGATCTCCGGCCAGTGCGGCACCTCCGGGTCGTGCATGATGCACCGGGACCCGTAGCAGGACATCCGGATCAGGGCGACCACGGAGCGGCCGGCCCGGGCCAGGTCGACGTGGGCGCGGTAGCCGGTGATCACCCCCGACTCCTCCAGCCGGCGGACCCGTTCGGCCACCGCCGGCGGTGACAGGTGCACCCGGCGGGACAGCTCGCTGAACGACAACCGGGCGTCGGCCTGGAGTTCGCGCAGCAGCGCCCAGTCCATGTGGTCCACGCCTGACCTTCCTTCCCGAAACCCCACAGGGGCATTCGCCTTTGTCGCCGTAGGCCCGAGGCCGATGGTGCCGTCGATTCGGCATTCCATTCGGCCCTTCCACCAGGGCACCATGACGCTACCCGGCTGATGGATGGAGACGACAGGTGGAGCAGACGGACCTGCGGGCCCCCGCGCCGGCCGCGGCGGTCCGTCCGGCGACCCCGCAGCAGCGGGCGGCCCGGGCCGCCCGCAACGGCGGCGAACCCACGCTGGAGTTCGCCGAGCGGGTGCCCTACGACGCGTACGTGCACGCCAGCACCCTGCACGGGTTGCAGCAGCCGCTCAGCGACGACCCGGGCGAGATGTCCTTCCTGGTGGTCAGCCAGATCATGGAGCTGTACTTCGGGCTGACCTGCCACGAGCTGCGCGAGGCGCAGCGCTGCCTGCGCGCCGACCGGGTCGGGGACGCGCTGGCCCCGCTGCGCCGCGCGGCCCTGCACCTGGAGGGGCTCAACGCGGCCTGGAAGGGGCTGCGCTGGATGACCCCGGCGGACTTCAACCGGTTCCGCAACCTGCTCGGCGAGGGCTCCGGCTTCCAGTCGGCGATGTACCGGCACCTGGAGTTCCTCCTCGGCCTGCGCGACCCGGCCCTGATCCGGCCGTTCCGTCGGCAGCCCGAGGTGTACGACGAACTGCGCGCCGTGCTGGCCGTCCCGAGCCTGTGGGACGACGTGGTGGCCCTGCTGGCCCGGCGCGGCTCCGACGTGCCCGCCGAGGTGCTGGGGCGGGACGTGGCCGAGGAGCACCGGCCGCACCAGGCCGTGGAGGCCGCCTGGGTGGACGTGTACGCCGACGGCGGCCCGGACAACCACCTGTGGCTGCTCGGCGAGGCGCTGGCCGAGGTGGCCGAGCAGTTCGGCGACTGGCGGTGGAACCACGTCAAGGCGGTGCAGCGGACCATGGGCGCCAAGGTCGGCAGCGGCGGCTCGGCCGGCCTCGCCTGGTTGCAGCGCAGCATGGCCCGGGTGGTCTTCCCGGAGCTGTGGTCGGCCCGGACGGCAATGTGAGCGAGGAGCACGACATGGACATCCCGGAGCGGGACGCGACGCGCCCCTCGGAGCAGGAGGCGCACCGCCTCGACCAGGCAGATCCCGGGCACCGGCACCTGTTCCACGTGCCGCCGGCCGACGGCGGGCGCTACCCGCAGGCCGCGTACCTGGCCGGCAACTCCCTCGGCCTGCAACCCCTGGCCACCCGGGCCGAACTGCTCGCCGACCTGGACGCGTGGGGCCGGCTCGGCGTCGAGGGGCACCTGGAGGCGGACCGGCCCTGGCTGCCGTACCACGAGCTGTTGACCGGGCCGGTCGCGCGACTGGTCGGCGCCCGGCCCGCGGAGGCCGTGGTGATGAACTCCCTCACGGTCAACCTGCACCTGCTGATGGTCGGCTTCTACCGGCCGGCGGGGAAGCGCACCCGGATCGTCATCGAGGACGGCGCCTTCCCCTCGGACAGCTACGCGGTGCGCAGCCAGGCCCGCCTCCACGGCCTCGACCCCGACGCCACCGTGGTCCGGCTGCGCCCGCGCGACGGCGAGGACAACCTCCGCGCCGCCGACGTGCTGGACTTCCTGGCCGCCGAGGGCGACACCGTCGCGCTGGTGCTGCTCGGCGGGGTCAACTACCTCACCGGCGAGCTGATGGACATCCCCGCGATCACCGCCGCCGGCCGGGCCGCCGGGGCGGTGGTCGGCTGGGACCTGGCGCACGCGGCCGGGAACGTGCCGCTGGCGCTGCACGACTGGGACGTCGACTTCGCCGCCTGGTGCTCCTACAAGTACCTCAACTCGGGCCCGGGCGCGCTGGCCGGCGTCTTCGTCCACGAGCGCCACCTCGGCCGGGCCGACCTGATCCGCCTCGAGGGCTGGTGGAGCACCGAGGCGGCCACCCGGTTCGAGATGACCCCGGTGTCCCGGCCGCCGGCCACCGCGGAGGCGTGGCAGGTCTCCAACCCGCCGATCTTCGCGATGGGCCCGGTGCGGACCTCGCTGGAGTTGTTCGACTCGGTCGGCATGCCGGCGCTGCGGGAACGCAGCGTGCGGCTCACCGGATACCTGGAGCGGTTGCTCGACGAGGTCACCGCCGGCCGGCCGCTACGGGTGGTCACCCCGCGCGAGCCGGAGCGCCGGGGCTGCCAGCTCTCGGTGCGCATCGGCGGGGGCAGCGCGGGCGAGCTGACCAAGCGGCTGCGGCACGAGCACGGCGTGATCGCCGACGCCCGGGAGCCGGACGTCGTCCGGTTCGCCCCGGTGCCGCTGTACTCGACGTACCACGACTGCTGGCGGGTCGCCGACGCGCTGGCCGCGACGGTGGAGGGGCAAACGTGACCGCGGAACGGGACGAGATCGCCGTCGTCGGGGCCGGGCTCGCCGGCTGCCTGCTGGCCTGCTTCCTGGCCCGGCGCGGGTACCGGGTGGCGCTCTACGAGCGGCGGCCCGACCCGCGCACGGGGAGGGCCGAGCGGGGCCGCTCGATCAACCTGGCGCTGTCCGAGCGCGGGCTCGACGCGCTGCGCCGGATCGGCCTGGACGATCAGGTCATGGCGGACGCGCTGCCGATGCGCGGCCGGATGATCCACCCGGTCGCGGGCGAGCCGCAGTTCCAGTCGTACAGCGCCGCCGGGGACCTGGCGATCAACTCGATCAGCCGGGGCGCGCTGAACAACGCACTGCTCACCGCCGCCACCGCGCTGCCCGGGGTGCGGGTCGCGTTCGACCACCGGCTCGTCGGGCTCGACCCGATCGCCGGGGAGATGACCTTCGAGACGGCGCAGGGCAAGGTCACGGCCGCCGCGCCGGTCGTCCTCGGCGCCGACGGGGCCGGCTCCGCGGTGCGCGGGCAACTCCTCGCGTACGGGGTGCTGAGCGAGAGCCTCGACTTCCTCGACTACGGCTACAAGGAGCTGACCATCCCGGCGGTCGGCGGCGAGTTCGCCCTCGACCCGGCGGCGCTGCACATCTGGCCGCGTGGCACCTCGATGATGATCGCCCTGCCCAACCCGGACCGCTCCTTCACCTGCACGCTGTTCTGGCCCACCCACGGCACCGCGAGCTTCGCCTCGCTGAGCAGCCCGGCGGCGATCGAACGGCACTTCGCCACCCACTACCCGGACCTGGTCCCGCTCGCGCCCAACCTGGTCGACGACTACCAGCACAACCCGGTCGGGGTGCTCGGCACGGTCCGCTGCGCCCCGTGGCAGGCGAACGGGAGGGTCGGCCTGATCGGCGACGCCGCGCACGCCATCGTGCCGTTCTACGGCCAGGGCGCGAACTGCGCCTTCGAGGACGTGGTGGTGCTCGACCGCTGCCTCGACGAGTGCGACGACGACTGGGCGGCGGCGCTGCCGCTGTTCCAGGCGCGGCGGCAGGACGACGCGGAGGCGATCGCCCGGATGGCGCTGGCCAACTTCGTGGAGATGCGCGACAAGGTGGCCTCCCCGGTGTTCCAGGCCCGGCGCGAGCTGGACCACGCGCTGGAGCGGGCCCTGCCCGGCCGGTACGTCTCGCAGTACGAGCTGGTCTCCTTCTCCACCACCCCGTACGCGCAGGTGCGGCGGCGGGTCCGCCGCCAGCAGGCGGTGCTCGGGGCGGTGGCCGCCACGGCGGCGACGCTGCTGGTCGGCGCGGTCGGCGCGGCACTGGCCCGGGGGCGGCGGCGATGAGCGTGAGCTGGGATCCCGGCCTGATGGCCGGGCGGGCGACCCGGGAGCCGGGGCTGCTGCGCCACTTCGTCGGCGGCGAGTTCGTCGACGCCGGGCAGCGGTTCACCAAGCGCAGCCCGGTGACCGGGGAGCCGGTGTTCGAGGTCGTGGAGGCGGGCCGTTCGACGGTGGACGACGCGGTGGCCGCCGCGCGGGCGGCGTTGCGCGGGCCGTGGGGCCGGATGGGCGAACGGGAGCGCGCCGAGGTGCTGCGCCGGGTCGCCGACGAGTTGGAGCGCCGCTTCGACGACCTGGTCACCGCCGAGGTGGCCGACACGGGCAAGTCCGTCTCGCAGGCCCGGACCCTGGACGTCCCGCGCGGGGCGGCGAACTTCCGGGCGTTCGCGGAGATCGTGGCGACCGCGCCGACGGAGTCGTTCACCACGGTCACCCCGTCCGGTGGGCGGGCGTTGAACTACGCCGTCCGCAAGCCGGTGGGGGTGGTCGCGGTCGTGGTGCCGTGGAACCTGCCGCTGCTGCTGCTGACGTGGAAGGTCGCCCCGGCGCTGGCGTGCGGCAACGCGGTGGTGGTGAAGCCGAGCGAGGAGACGCCGGCGTCGGCGACGGTGCTGGCCGAGGTGATGGCCGCCGCCGGGGTGCCGGACGGGGTGTTCAACCTGGTGCACGGGTTCGGCCCGGGCTCGGCGGGGGAGTTCCTGACCCGGCATCCGGGGGTGGACGCGATCACGTTCACCGGTGAGTCGTCGACCGGCGGGGCGATCATGCGGGCCGCGGCGGACGGGGTGAAGGCGGTCTCGTTCGAGCTGGGTGGGAAGAACGCGGGCCTGGTCTTCGCCGACGCCGACCTGGACGCGGCGGTCGCGGGCTCGGTCCGGTCGAGTTTCACCAACGGCGGCCAGGTGTGCCTGTGCACGGAGCGGATCTACGTGCAGCGGCCGGTCTTCGACGAGTTCGTCGAGCGGTTGGCGAAGGCGGCCGACGGCCTGGCGTACGGGTGGCCGGCGGACGAGGCGACGGTGAACATGCCGTTGATCTCGCAGCAGCACCGCAGGAAGGTGCTCGGCTACCACGACCTGGCCCGCGCCGAGGGCGCGCAGGTGCTCGCCGGGGGCGGCCGGCCCACGTTCGGCGACGCCCGCGACGGTGGCGCGTACGTGCGGCCCACCGTGCTCACCGGGCTCGGCCCGGATGCCCGGACCAACCGGGAGGAGATCTTCGGCCCGGTGGTGCACGTCGCCCCGTTCGACGTCGAGGAGGAGGCGTACGCGCTGGCCAACGGCACCGAGTACGGCCTCGCCGCGACGGTGTGGACCCGCGACGTGGGCCGGGCGCACCGGTCGGGGGCGCGGCTGGACGCCGGGATCGTCTGGGTCAACACGTGGTTCCTGCGGGACCTGCGTACCCCGTTCGGCGGGGTGAAGGCGTCCGGCATCGGTCGGGAGGGCGGCGTGCACTCCCTGGGCTTCTATTCCGAACTGACCAACGTCTGCGTGGACCTCTCTTGACCGGCCCGGCGGGCAGAATGCACGGCGTCGTGAGCGAACGCACCGAGGAGCGGGCATGAGTGTCGACATCGAGGCGGCCAACCGTGAGCTGGCCGAGGCCCGCAGCAGCGGGAAGCCCTGCCCGCCACTGCGGGGCCGGCTGCTGCCGGAGGGGGACGTCGAGTCCGCGTACCGGGTGCAGCAGCTCCAGACGCGGGCCTGGCAGGGGCGGGGCGAGCGCCGGGTGGGCGCGAAGATCGGGCTGACCTCCCGGGCGGCCCAGGAGAGCCTCGGCGTCCACCAGCCGGACTTCGGGCTGCTGACCGACGCGATGGCCGTCGGGGACGGCGTCGAGGTGCCGTTCGGCCGGCTGCTCCAGCCGAAGGTGGAGGCGGAGATCGCCTTCGTGCTCGGCCGGGACCTGACCGACGAGCGGGTCACCGTCGTCGACCTGATCCGCGCGGTCGACCACGTGCTGCCGGCGATCGAGATCGTCGACTCCCGGATCGCCGGCTGGGACATCTCCATCGTGGACACGGTCGCCGACAACGCCTCCAGCGGCATGTTCGTGCTCGGCACCACGCCCCGCCGGCTCGCCGACGTGGACCTGCGGCTGTGCGGGATGGTCCTCGAACACGCGGGGGAGCCGGTCTCGGTCGGCGCCGGGGCGGCCAGCATGGGCAACCCGCTGAACGCCCTGGAGTGGCTCGTCGGCACGCTCGTGCGCGCCGGGGACCCGCTGCGGGCGGGGGACCTGGTGCTCTCCGGGTCGCTCGGCCCGGTGGTGCCGGCGACGCCCGGCGCGGCGTACGAGGCGCGGATCTCCGGGCTCGGCTCGGTCCGTACCAGTTTCGGGAGGGAACCCTCATGAGTACCGGAGTGGCGGTGCTCGGGTCGGGCAACATCGGCACCGACCTGATGATCAAGGTGCTGCGGCGCAGCGGTGGTCCCGACGGGTCGCGACCGCGGGACTCCGCTTCGCCGCGTTCTGCGGGGAGCCTGCGGATGGTGGCGATGGCCGGCATCGACCCGGACTCCGACGGGCTGGCCCGGGCCCGCCGACTCGGCGTGGCCACCACGGCCGAGGGCGTCGACGGGCTCGTCGCGCTGCCCGAGTTCGCGGACGTGGAGTTGGTCTTCGACGCGACGTCGGCCGGCGCGCACCGGCGGCACGACGAGGTGCTCCGCGCCCTCGGCCGGACCGTGATCGACCTGACCCCGGCGGCGATCGGCCCGTACGTGGTGCCGCCGGTCAACCTGGACGAGCACCTGCACGAGCCCAACGTGAACATGGTGACCTGCGGTGGGCAGGCGACCGTGCCGATCGTGGCCGCCGTCGGCCGGGTCACGCCGGTGGCGTACGGGGAGATCGTCGCCTCGATCGCCTCGAAGTCGGCCGGTCCGGGGACCCGGGCGAACATCGACGAGTTCACCGAGACGACCGCGCGGGCGATCGAGGTGGTCGGTGGCGCGGGGCGCGGTAAGGCGATCATCGTGCTGAATCCGGCCGACCCGCCGCTGATGATGCGGGACACCGTCTACTGCCTGTGCCCCGACGCCGACGCGGACCGGGCCGCGATCGCCGGATCGGTGGCCGAGATGGTGGCGACCGTGCAGGAGTACGTTCCCGGGTACCGGCTCAAGCAGGACGTGCAGTTCGACCCGGTCGACGCGTACGTGCCGGCTCTCGGGCGGCACCTCACCGGGTTGCAGGTGTCGGTGTTCCTGGAGGTGTCCGGGGCCGGGCACCACCTGCCCGCGTACGCCGGGAACCTGGACATCATGACGTCGGCCGCGCTGCGCACCGCCGAGCGGCTGGTCGCCCTGCGGAAGGCGGTGACCGCATGACCGACCTGTACGTGCAGGACGTGACGTTGCGCGACGGGATGCACGCCGTCGCCCACCGGTACACCGTCGACCAGGTGCGCGCGATCGCGGCGGCGCTGGACGCGGCCGGGGTGGCGGCGATCGAGGTGGCGCACGGCGACGGGTTGGCCGGGTCCAGCGTCAACTACGGCCACGGCGCGGCCAGCGACGCCGACTGGATCTCCGCCGCGGCCGAGGTGCTGACCACCGCGCGGCTGACCACCCTGCTGCTGCCGGGGATCGGCACCATCGCCGACCTGAGGGCGGCGAGGGCGCTCGGGGTGACCAGCGTCCGGATCGCCACCCACTGCACCGAGGCGGACATCTCCGCCCAGCACATCTCCTGGGCGCGGGAGAACGACATGGACGTGTCCGGCTTCCTGATGATGTCGCACATGACCGACCCGGCCGGGTTGGCCGCGCAGGCCGCGCTCATGGAGTCGTACGGGGCGCACTGCGTCTACGTCACCGACTCGGGTGGCCGGCTGTTGATGTCGGACGTGGCGCAGCGGGTCGACGCGTACCGGCAGGTGCTGTCGGCGGAGACCCAGATCGGTATCCACGCCCACCACAACCTGTCGCTCGGGGTGGCCAACAGCGTGGTCGCCGTCGAGCACGGCCGGGTCGCCGGCGGCGTTCCGGCCGGGCCGGACGCCCCGCACGGGCGCACGGTGCGGGTGGACGCGTCGCTGGCCGGGATGGGCGCGGGGGCCGGCAACGCCCCGTTGGAGGTGTTCGTCGCGGTCGCCGAGCTGCACGGCTGGAAGCACGGCTGTGACGTGTTCGCGCTGATGGACGCCGCCGACGACCTGGTCCGGCCGATGCAGGACAGGCCGGTACGGGTGGACCGGGAGACGTTGTCCCTCGGCTACGCCGGGGTGTACTCCAGCTTCCTGCGGCACGCCGAGCGCGCCTCGGCGAAGTACGGGGTGGATGTGCGGTCGATCCTGGTGGAGCTGGGGCGACGGCGGATGGTCGGTGGTCAGGAGGACATGATCGTGGACGTGGCGTTGGACCTCGCTGGTCGGCGTGGGCAGGAGGAGGTCGCGTGATCGGGGTGGACACCGCCGGCGTCGCCGGCAGGCTGGGGGCGGCGGCCGACACGGCCACCGCGATCCCGCAGCTCGCCGCCGAGATCGGCCTGGACGCCGACGGCGCGTACGCGGTGCAGACCGCGCTGGTGCAGCGCCGGCTGGACCGGGGCGAGCGCCTCGTCGGGCTGAAGATGGGGCTGACCAGCCGGGCGAAGATGGCCCAGGTCGGCGTCGACGAGGTGATCTGGGGGCGGCTCACCGACGTGATGCGGGTCCCCGACGGCGGCACGGTCGACCCGGCCACCTTCATCCACCCCCGGGTCGAACCGGAGGTGGCGTTCCTGCTGGACCGGCTGCCCGAGCCGGGCGAGCCGGTCGGGGCGTTCGCCGACGCGGTGCGCGCGGTCGCCCCGGCGATCGAGCTGATCGACTCCCGGTACGCCAACTTCACCTTCTCCCTGCCCGACGTCATCGCCGACAACGCCTCCGCCGCCGCGTTCACCATCGGAGCCTGGTCGCCGGTGCCGGACGGGCTGGACAACCTCGGCGTGCTCCTCGAGATCGACGGGCGCGTCGCCCAGGTCGGCTCGACCGCCGCGATCCTCGGCGACCCCCGCCGAACCCTGGACGAAGGGCTCTGCCTCGCCGGGCGGCACGGGGTGCGACTGCGGTCGGGCTGGGTCTTCCTGGCCGGGGCCGCCACCGCCGCCGTGCCCCTGCGCCCCGGCGCCCACGTCCGCGCCGTCGTGGAGAAGCTCGGCGCCGTGTCGCTGCGGGCGTCGTCGTGAGCGCGCCGCCCGCCGTGGCGGGGGTCGCGGTCGTCGGGTCGCCGCCGGGTGGCCGGTCGTGAGCGGCGAGGCGCGCGTGGTCGCCGGCAAGGCCGTGCCGCGCGGGGCGTTTCCGCACGTCAAGGTCGCCGGCGGGTTCGTCTTCGTCTCCGGTACGTCGTCCCGGCGGCCGGACAACACCTTCGCGGGCGTGTCGGTGGACGAGTTCGGCACGACCGACCTCGACGTCCGGGTGCAGACCCGGGCGGTGATCGGGAACGTCCGGGACGTGCTGCGTTCGGTCGGCGCGGACCTGCCCGATCTCGTGCAGGTGACGTCGTACCTGGTCAACATGAACGACTTCGGTGGCTACAACGAGGTGTGGGCGGAGTTCTTCGACGCCACGGGGCCGACCCGGACGACCGTGGCCGTGCACCAGCTTCCGCACCCGCACCTGCTCATCGAGATGCAAGCCGTGGCACTTCTTCCGTCGGGAGGTCAGTCGTGAGTGAGATCGCCGAGCCGTTCAGCTTCCCCGGGTGGGTCGCCGAGAACCAGCACCTGCTGAAGCCGCCGGTGGGCAACCGGGAGATGTTCCCCGGCGGGGACGACTTCATCGTGATGGTGGTGGGCGGGCCGAACCAGCGCACCGACTTCCACGTCGACCCGTACGAGGAGTTCTTCTACCAGGTCAAGGGCAACATGCACGTCAACCTGATGACCCCGCAGGGGCCGCGTACGGTGCACGTGCGTGAGGGCCAGATGTGGATGCTGCCGCGCGACACCCCGCACTCGCCGCAGCGCCCCGAGGTCGGCTCGATCGGCGTGGTGGTCGAGCGGGTCCGCGAGGAGGGCACGCTGGAGAAGTTCCAGTGGTACTGCCCGGAATGCGGGCACAAGGTGCACGAGGTGGAGTTGCAGGTCCGCGACATCGCCGCCGACCTGCCCCCGGTGTTCGGCGCGTTCTACGCCGACGAGGCCGCCCGCACCTGCGGCGAATGCGGCGTGCTGCACCCGGGCAAGGGCTGATGGGGGCGCCCGCCGGGCGGCCCGGCGTGGTCGACGTGCACACGCACGTCGTACCGAAGGGGTGGCCGGACCTCGGCGCGGCGTGCGGCGGGTCCGGCTGGCCCTGGCTGCGGGTCGACTCCGAGCGGGCCGCCATGATCATGGTGGGGGAGACGGAGTTCCGGCCGGTCGGCGCGGAGTGCTGGGACGCGCCGACCCGGCTGGCCGACATGGCCGCCGACGGGATTGACGTTCAGGTGGTGTCCCCGACCCCGGTCTTCTTCAGCTACGACCGTCCCGCCGACCAGGCGGTGAAGGTGGCCCGGATCTTCAACGACCTCACCCTGGAGGTCACCGCGGCCGGCGGCGACCGGCTGGTGCCGTTCTGCCAGGTGCCGTTGCAGGACCCGGACGCGGCCTGCGCCGAACTGGACCGCTGCCTCGCGGCCGGGCACGTCGGGGTGGAGATCGGCAACCACGTCGGCGACCGGGACCTCGACGACGAGGGGGTGGTCACCTTCCTCCAGCACTGTGCCGAGGTCGGCGCGCCGGTGTTCGTGCACCCGTGGGACATGCCGGGCGGGCCCCGGCTGGACCGGTGGATGGCCCGCTGGCTGACCGGGATGCCCGCCGAGACGCACCTGTCGGTGCTGGCGCTGATCCTCGGCGGCGTGTTCGACCGGGTGCCGGAGTCGCTGCGGCTCTGCTTCGCGCACGGCGGCGGGAGCTTCCCGTTCTGGCTGGGCCGCGCCGACAACGCCTGGCACCGCCGGGGCGATCTGGTCCGGGGCGCGTCCGCCGCGCCGCCCAGCGCGTACGTCGACCGGTTCTGCGTGGACTCGGTGGTGTTCGAACCGGCGGCGCTGCGGCTGCTGGTGGACACCATGGGCGAGGATCGGGTGCTGGTCGGCAGCGACTACCCGTACCCGCTGGGGGAGCGCCCGGCCGGGCGGGTGGTCCGCACGGCCGACTTCCTCACCGCCGCCCAGCGCGACAAGCTGCTCTCCGCCAACGCCCTGCGCTTCCTCGGCAGGTCGCACATATAAATCGTCGTGCACTACGACCGCGACTTCGATCTGATCTGGGACGTGGGCGGCCCGCGATGCGAATGGGTCGCGCCGGCCGGCACCCTGAGCTGACCGCAGCCCGCAGCCCGTCGTGTCTGCCGTGTCTGCCGTGTCAGCCGTGCGGCCGGTGGCCGGAGCGGGCAGGATGGGCGGGGTGCGGTGGCGGGTGGGATCGCCACCCCGCAGTCTGGCGGGCCGTCGACTCCGCTAACGTGAACAGGAGCGGAGTCGGGCGGTCGGTGTCCATGATCGTCCACCCGACCCGGATTCCTGGTCTCTCTTTCCGCCTGGGGGCGTTGGGATTGTCTGTTACCGAGACGTTGCTGATCTTCGTCGGCATCCCGGCGGCCGTGGTGCTGGTGATCGCCGCGCTGGCATTCGCCGGCGGCCCGGGCAAGGGCGCCGCCGCCAAGCGCTACCGGCCGGGCCGGCCCTTCGACTTCACTCCGGTCTGGTTCCTGGGCCGCCCGGAGCAGCTGGCCGACTCGGCCGGCACCGTGCTGGCCGCGGGTGCGCAGGCACCGGCGCTGACCAGCCACAAGCTTGAGAAGGCCGGCATCGAGGCGCCGGCCGGGGGAACCGGAGGCGCAAGTGACCGTTGGTGAGATCCAGGCCGGCACGGAAACACCGCCCGAGGTGCTCGACGGGCCGTTCTCGACCCGTCAGCTGCTGCACATCGACGAGGCGCTCCGCCTGGCCGACCAGGGGACCGGGCTGGTCTTCTCGGTCTACGTCGGCGGCCTCGACGAGCCGATCCGCGAGCATGCCCAGCGGCTGCACCGGCAGCTCGCCGATCCCGACCGGTCGATCCTGATCGCGGTGTCGCCGAACCAGCGCAAGCTGGAGGTCGTCACCGGCCGGCACGCCCGCAAGCGCATCCCCGACACGTACGCCAAGCTGGCCGCGCTCTCCATGGTGGCGGCCTTCGGCGGCGGCGACCTGGCCGGCGGCATCATCAACGGCCTCGACCAGCTCGCCAGCCACGCCGGCAAGGGCTGAGACGCAGCCAGGGGCTGGCGCCACTCGCACGTCGGCTGTGCCGTCACGTCCACCTTCGTCTGCACGATAAACGGCCCGGGGCCGGCGGGGCTGTTCGCCCACGCCGGCCCCGGGCCGTTTAACACTCGCCTCAGGCGCTGCGGGCGTCCCTGGCGCGGGCCCTCAGCGCGCGGACGACGGCGTCGCGGCCCTCGGCGACCAACCGGCGCAGCGACGCCGGCTGGTCGCCGGCGGTGGCCAGCCACGCGTCGGTGGCCGCGACGGTCTCCTCGGAGACCTGCTGGTCCGGGTACGCCAGCTGGACGAACTCCTGCGCCGGCTCGCTGTCCCGTTGCGCCCAGACCTGGTCCACCACGGCGAAGTACTTCTCCCGGTACGGGGCGACCAGCTCCGTCTGCACGGACGGGGCGAAGCCCTGCAACAGCGCCCGGTTGCGCCAGTTCGGCAGCGCGTCGGGGCCGGTGAGCTGGGCCCAGACGGCGGCCTTGTTCTGCTCCGTCGGCACCAGCGCGTGCGCGTGCGCGGCCTCCCGCTCGCCGCTGGCGGTGCGGTCGCCGGCCAGCTCGGCCTCGATCTCCTCGGTGCCGGCGGCCCCGTTGGCCACCAGCTGCTGGAGGACCGTCCAGCGCAGCTCGGTGTCGACGGCCAGCCCGGCCGGCACGTCGTTGCCGGCCAGCCAGCCCCGCAGCGTCGCCAGGCCCTCGTCGGAGCGGGTCGCCGAGGTGACGGCGCGGGCCCAGGCGAGCTGGAATCCGCTGCCCGGCTCGGCGGCGGCCAGCGCGGCCTTCGCCGTCCGGTGCAGCTCGGCCCAGCCGGTCGGCGTCCAGGCCGGGTCGGCGTAGTAGACCAGCGCGGTGGTCGCCTGCCGGAGGGTGGCGGTGACCAGGTTGATGTCGGTCTCCGCAGGCAGCCCGGCCAGCACCAGCGCCACGTAGTCGCGGGCCGACAGCTCGGCGTCGCGGACCATGTCCCACGCGGCCATCCAGCACAGGGCGCGCGACAGCGACGACTCGAAGCCGGCGATGTGCTGCACCACCGTGGCCATCGACCGCTCGTCCAGCCGCAGCTTCGCGTACGTCAGGTCGTCGTCGTTGAGCAGCAGCACGTCCGCCGCTCGCACGCCGTGCAGGTCGGTCAGCTCGGTCCGCTCGCCGGTCACGTCGACCTCGATCCGGTCCCGGCGGACCAGCCGGCCGTCGGTCAGGTCGTACAGGCCCACGCCGATGCGGTGGGTGCGTAGCGTCGGGTACCCGGCCGGCGCCTCCTGCCGTACCACCACCCGCTGGTAGCCGCCGTCGGCGTCGATCGTCACCTCGGGACGCAGGGTGTTGACCTGGGCGGTCTCCAGCCACTGCGCGGCGAACTTGCGCAGCTCCCGGCCGGAGGCCGCCTCAAGCTCCGACAGCAGGTCGTCGAAGGTGGCGTTGCCCCAGGCGTGCTTGCCGAAGTACGCCCGCAGCCCGGCCAGGAACGGCTCCTCGCCGACGTACGCGACGAGCTGCTTGAGCACGCTCGCGCCCTTGGCGTACGTGATGCCGTCGAAGTTGACCTCGACCGCCTCCAGGTCCGGCATCTCGCAGTAGACCGGGTGGGTGGAGGAGAGCTGGTCCTGCCGGTAGCCCCAGTTCTTCCGGATGGACAGGAAGGTCGTCCAGGCGTCGGTGAACCGGGTGGCGTTGGCGTTGCACCAGTGGCTGGCCCACTCGGCGAACGACTCGTTCAGCCACAGGTCGTTCCACCAGCGCATGGTGACCAGGTCGCCGAACCACATGTGGGCCAGCTCGTGCAGGATCGTGTTGGCCCGCTGCTCGTACTCGAAGTCGGTGACCTGGGAGCGGAAGAGGTAGTGCCCCTCGGCGTGCGTGACGCAGCCGAAGTTCTCCATCGCCCCGGCGTTGAAGTCCGGCACCCAGAGCTGGTCGTACTTCGGCAGCGGGTAGCGCACGCCGAACTGCTGGTGGAAGAAGTCGAAGCCCTGCTTGGTGACGAGGAACAGGTCGTCCGAGTCGAGGTACTGCGCCATCGAGGCCCGGCAGTAGACCCCCAGGTCGATGCCGTCGTGGCTGTCCCGCACCTCGTGGTACGGGCCGGCACAGAGCGCCGTGATGTAGGTGCTCATCCGGGCCGACGGGACGAAGTGGACGGTCTTGAGGCTCTCGCCGGCCGGCGCCTCGCGCTCGACCGGCATGTTGGACACCACCCGCCAGTGCTCCGGAACGGTGGCGTGCCAGGTGTAGACGCTCTTCAGGTCGGGCTGGTCGAAACAGGTGAAGACCTTTTGGGCGTCCGCCGTCTCGAACTGGCTGTAGAGGTAGGTCTCCCCGTCGACCGGGTCGACCGTGCGGTGCAGCCCCTGCCCGCTGTTCGAGTACGCGAAGTCGGCGTCGACCACGAGGGTGTTCTCCTCGGCCAGCCCGGTCAGCGTCAGACCGCTGTCCGCCGACCAGCCGGAGAGGTCGACCGAAACGCCGTTGAGCGTCGCCGAGCGCACCGACTCGGCGGCCGCCTCGATGAAGGTGGACGTGCCCGGTTCGGCGCAGCGGAACCGGACCTCGGTCACCGACCGGAAGGTCCGGGCGTCGGCGGCCTGGACGGCGGTCGACAGGTCCAGACTGATGTCGTACCCGGTGACCTCGAGCAGGCGGGCCCGCTCGGTGGCCTCGACCTGGGTCAGGTTGCGCACTCCCGGCACTGTTCGTCTCCATCCCGCTCTCGCCGTGCGCCGTTGCGGCGCCAGCCCACCGTCCGCTCGTGACGGTCGGTGGATCCGAGTCTTCCATGGCGGGACATCTCTCGGTGGCCGAGGCCACGCTCTCATTCCGGCGCCGGTCGATGCCGAGTAGGGTGAGGAACGGGGGACGAGGCGCCGACCCCCGGCGCTCCCGTCGCGAAGGGAACCGCACAGTGACCGACCGTTCCGCCGTTGACATGTGGTTCGACCCGCTCTGCCCGTGGGCGTGGATCACCTCCCGCTGGGTGCTGGAGGTGGAGCAGGTCCGCGACGTGGATGTCCGCTTCCATGTGATGAGCCTCGCGGTGCTCAACGAGGGGCGTGAGCTGCCCGAGCGGCACCAGGAACTGATGCGGACCGCCTGGGGTCCCGTGCGGGTCTGCGTAGCGGCCGGGCAGAAGCACGGCCAGGACGCCGTCCGCGCGCTGTACACCGCGCTGGGCACCCGGATCCACCTCGGCAAGGAGGAGGACCGGGGCCCGAAGCTGTTCGCGGCGGCGCTCGCCGACGCCGGGCTGGACCCGGCGCTGGCCGACGCCGCCGACAGCACCGCGTACGACGAGGCCCTGCGGGCCAGCCACGAGGCCGGCATGCGGCCGGTCGGCACCGACGTGGGCACCCCGGTCATCCACGCCCCGGGCCCGGACGGCACACCGGTGGCCTTCTTCGGCCCCGTGGTCACCCCGAGCCCGAAGGGGGAGGCCGCCGGCCGGCTCTGGGACGGTGTGCTGCTGGTCGCCGGCACGCCGGGCTTCTTCGAACTGAAGCGCTCCCGCCAGGCCCACCCCAGCTTCGACTGAGGCTGGGGAAGAGCCCCACGGCACGCCTCCGCCGGGCGGGCGGCGCGCCGTGGGGGCGTCACCGGGCGGCGCGGGGGTCGTTCCACCGGATGTCCCGCCAACGGCCCGCAGGGCCGTGCCCGGCAGCTCGTGGAGGCATCCGATGGGTAAGCACCGCCGTACGTTTGACGACGCGCCGTCGCAGGCGGCGACCGGGGACCCCGGTGCGACGTACTGGTCCGTGGCGGACGCCGGCTGGCCGGCGGTCCGGCCGTCGCTGCCAGCCGAGATGGTCGACCTGCTGGCCCCGCCGATCGTGGTCGGCGTCGCCCGGGTGGCGGCCACCTCCCGGCTGACCCCGCCCGCCGGCGTGCCGGGCCGGCCCGGCACGCCGGCCACCTCCTTTCAACTGGTGGACGGGGTGCGGGGCCCGCTGCGGGGCGTAACCGGCCGGCGGTAGCGTCAGCGGACATGACGGTCGTGCATCCGATCGCCCGGGCCTGGATCACCACCGGCGGCACCGGCGCGCAGAACTACGACGAGTTCGCCGACGACGCGGAGATCACCGCGATCATCGAATCGAACCCGCACAGTGCCCTCGGCATCGAGATGCCGCACCGGGCCCCGGAGACCCTGGGGAGGTCCTTCCTCGACGCGCTTCCCGACGCGGTGGCCCGCCTCGCCGAGGCCAAGGCCGACGGCAGCTACACCCCGGCCGAGCAGGTGGTGGTCCTCTACCGGATCAGCGCGCCGGGGGAGGAGACCGCGTACGGGCTGTTCGCCATGGTCGACACCGACCAGATCTCCACCAGCGCCGACGAGCCGGGCCTGGTCATCCGCAACGAGGACGTCTTCATCGCGAAGGTCCGCGAGCGGGTCGCCCTCGCCGAGGCGCTCGGGCACCTGCTCTCGCCCGTACTGCTGCTCCAGACCGGCCGGGGCGACGAGCTGCACGCCGCGCTCGCGGCAGCGACCGAGTCGGCCGGGGCGCCCGCCGCGACCGACACCGACCAGTCCGGGCGGACGCACGCCGTGTGGCTGCTCGGTCCCGGCCCCGAGCAGGACGCGCTGGCCGCCCTGGCCGGCGGCGGCGAGCTGGTGGTCGCCGACGGCAACCACCGCAGCCTCGCCGCCCAGACCGGCGGCCTGCCCCGCTTCCTGGCCGTGGTGACCACCCCCGCGTCGGTCGCGATCCAGCCGTACAACCGGCTGGTCAGCGAGCTGACCGTCACCCCGGCGGAGCTGGTCGACCGGCTCCGCGCCGCGGGCGCCGAGGTCACCGGGATCGACGGTCCGGTCGAGGTCCCGACGGCCGGCGGCACCGTCGCGCTCCGGCTGGCCGACCAGGGGTACGCGGTGCGCCTGCCGCACGTCGACGGCGGCCGGCTGGAGAACCTCGACCACGCGCTGGTGGAGCGGGTGCTGATGCGCGACGCGCTGGGCCTCGACCCGGGCGACAAGCGGATCACCTACGTCGGCGGGGACTATCCGGCGAGCTGGCTGACCGGCGAGGTCGAGGCGGGCCGGGCCGAGCTGGCGGTGCTGATCGCCCCGGTGACCGTGGACGACTTCGTCGCGGTCAACCTGGCCCGGGAGAAGATGCCGCGCAAGAGCACCTGGTTCACCCCGAAGGCCCGCGGCGGCCTGGTGGTGGCCGAACTGTCCCGCTGAGCCCGCTGAGCCCGCTGAGCCCGCTGAGCCCGCGACACGCCGGCCGGCGACCCGCGTGACCAGCCCTTCTGTGACGAAGCCGGCTCCGCGCCGCCGCCCGTGCGGCGGCGCGGACGACGGCCTGACAGACTGCGCGGTATGCGCGTCTATCTGGGATCCGACCACGCCGGTTTCGAGCTGAAGGTGCACCTGGCCGGCCACCTCGCCAAGCAGGGGTACGAGCTGGTCGACGTCGGCCCGCACGTCTTCGACCCGGACGACGACTACCCGGCGTTCTGCCTGCACACCGGCACCCGGGTAGTCGCCGACCCCGGCAGCCTCGGCGTGGTCATCGGCGGCTCGGGCAACGGCGAGCAGATCGCCGCCAACAAGGTCGCGGGCGTCCGGGCGGCGCTGGCCTGGAACATCGACACCGCCCAGCTCGGCCGGGAGCACAACGACGCCAACGTGGTGGCCGTCGGCGCCCGCCAGCACACCCTGGACGAGGCCACCGCCATCGTCGAGGCGTTCCTCACCACCTCGTTCTCCGGCAACCCCCGGCACGCCCGCCGGATCGACCAGGTCGCCGCGTACGAGCAGAGCCGGGAACTGCCCGAGCTGCCCTGACCCGTCGGCGCCCCGGTCGGGTCAGCGACCGGGGCGGGGCAGGTCCTCGCGGGGCACCCAGTTGCGCCGGACGACGACCACCCGGGCCTCCGCCTCGGCCAGGTCCGCCTCGGTCGGGCGGGCCGCGTCCCGGGCCCGCAGCGCCGCCAGGGGCCCCACCTGGGAGGCGCCGGGCCCGACCAGGCTTCGCAGGCCCCGCTCGCCGTCGCGCTCCTCACCGGCCGGGCCGCCCCGGCGGCGGGGCGGCTCGCCCACGTCCTGCACCCCGGCCGTGGGCGCCGTGGGGGCCTCGGCGTCGGAGTGGTGCCTCAGCCGCCGTCTCCGTCGATCCACGTCACCCATCAGCCGACCGTACCGCCCGCGCCGCCGCCGCGCCCGCCCCACGTGGGGGCCGGCCGGCGGGGCGGGGGCGGGGGCGGTCAGAAGATGCCCATCCCCGCCGGGGCCCGGTGCCAGGCGAACGCGGGCCCGGCGGCGGCCAGCGCGCCGGGGCGCCGCTCGTGGACCCGCCCGGCGTCGGCCAGCGTCGTCAGCCCGGCCCCGCCCAGGTACAGCTCGCCGAGCGCCCGCACGTCGCACGCGAGGTCGGCCGGCCGGTCGGTGGGCCCGCACCGGGCGTCGTCCGGCCCGCCGGTCAGCCGCCAGCGCCCCGAGTTCTCCGGCAGCAACTCGTCGGTGACCTCGACGACGACGTCCACCTTGGCGGCGTACCGGCGGGCGGCCAGCGCGGCCGGCACGTCCACCACCCGCACCCAGAGCGCGTCGGAGAGCCGGGCCACCAGGCGGCGCGGCTCGTCGACCAGGCGCAGCAGCGGGTCGTCCACCGGCCCCCGGTAGGAGAGCCGGCGGGTCAGGTCGAGCGAGAGCAGCAGCCGCCACAGCGCCAGCCGGGCCGCCGGGTCCGTGGCCACCATCTCTTCGACGATCGTCACGCCGCGCGGGCCGGCCGCGTCGGAGTCCCGGCGCGAGCGCCACAGCGCGTACCCGTCGACCTCACCGCCCGGGCCCTCGTGCAGCATCACCCGGCGCTCTGTCGCGCCCGAGCGCTCGTCGGCCGGGTCGGCAAGCACGTACCGCCACCACCGGTCGTCCCGGTCGGACCAGCCGGGACGGTCGGCGCGCAGCCGGTCGTACAGCCGGGCCAGGTCGGCCTGCCGTGCCACCGGCCGGTCCAGGCGTAGCCGGCCCTCGGCGGCGGCCGGGGCGGGCAGCCGCAGTTCGGTGGTGGCGCACTCGACGGAGAGTTCCTGGGCGGCGAGGCCGTAGCCGAACCGGGGGTAGATCCGGCCCTCGCTGGCCCAGAGCACGGCCACCGGCTCCCGGCCGGCGTCCCGGATGTCGCGCAACTGCCGGCGCACGAGCCGGGTGAGCAGGCCGCGACGGCGGTGGGTCGGCAGCACCCCGACCATGGTCACGTGGGCCGCCGGCAGCGTGGCGCCCGGGACGGTCAGTTCCCGGGTGAACGCCGAGACGTGCGCCACGAGATCCGCGCCGTCCCGGATGAGTAGGCTCCGGTGCGGCTCCCAGATGCCCCGTTCGGCCTCGCGGGTCTCCTCGCCGAGGCTGGTGTGAAACGTGATCTCGATCATCCGGGCCAGGTCGTCGAAGTCGTCGGGCCGGCCGACCCGGATCTGCGGTGAAGGGTTCGTCATCGCCCGTGTCTACCCGACGCCACACGGGGCGGACGACCGATTTGCCGGCTCGTTACCCTCGAAGGTGGGGCCGGTCGGTGCCGGCACCGACGTCAGGGGAGGACACGAGATGGCAGACCAGACACAGCCGTGGGCGGAGCGGACCGTCGAGGTGTCGCCGCAACCGGGTGTCGGGGTGCCGCCGCAGCGCGACGCCTTCCGCCGGGGGGTGGCCTCCGTGGGGCAGCCGCGCCCTCCACGTACGGAACCGTTCCCCACGGTCGACCAGGGCGGGCACGACGGGCACGACGGGCTCTGGTCCGGCGACGTGCCGGCGCCGCGCCGCCCGTTGAGCTGGCACCTGGCCCAGTTGCGGCTCGGCGGCGAGTGGAGCGCCGCAGGTGCCCTGTTCGCCTTCGTCTGCTGGGGCATCTGGGCCATCTCCGGGCGGGGCGACCTCGGCGCACCGCTGCTCACCTTCGTGCTGAGCCTGCTGGTGGCGGCCGGCCTGTTCGGGCTGTCCCGGCTGCTCGGCCGGGTGATCTGGGAGCGGCAGCTCGGGCGGATCCGGCGCAGCGCGCGGGGCGCCCACATCGTGACGGCGGTCTTCCTGGTGGGCCTGGGGGTCGCCTACCTCCAGCAGACCGAGTGGGTGGTCTCCGCCTGGAACTGGGTCACCGGCAACTGACCCCCGGTCGGGCCGGGGCCGCACCGGTGTGGTGGTCCTGCGCCCGGGCGGGTCGGCGCGGAGCCGCCCGCCCGGGCATCGGAGTCGCGGTCCGCCGCGACGCCGGCCGTTCCTCACCAGGCGGCGCTGCTTACCCGCCCCACGGGGCTTCATCCGTGGCGGGCGCCGGCAGCTGACAACCGTGGGGTCGGCCGTCCGGTCCGCCGTTCGGCGATCCGGCAGGTGCGTCCGGCGCATCGGAGCGGGCCGGCCATCGTGCCGGCCGGGCGGCACGCCCCACCATGGCGGGATGGGTGCGTATCAAGCAGCGTACGAGCGGAGCATCGCCGACCCGACCGCCTTCTGGCGGGACGCGGCGGCGGACATCGACTGGCACCGGCCGCCGGAGCGGATCCTCGACGACGGCCGGGCCCCGCTGTACCGCTGGTTCCCCGACGGGGAGCTGAACACCTGCCACAACGCCCTGGACCGGCACGTGGCGGCGGGACGCGGCGACCAGCCCGCGCTGATCCACGACAGCCCGGTCACCGGCACGACCCGCACGTACACGTACGCCGAGCTGTGCGACGCGACCGCCCGGTTCGCCGGGGCCCTGCGCCGGTTGGGGGTCGGCCGGGGCGACCGGGTGCTGCTCTACCTGGCGATGGTCCCCGAGGCGGTGATCGCCATGCTGGCCTGCGCCCGGATCGGCGCCGTGCACTCCGTGGTGTTCGGCGGCTTCGCCGCCCACGAGCTGGCGGTCCGCGTCGACGATGCCCGGCCGAAGGTGGTGGTGGCCACCTCGTGCGGGATCGAGGTGGACCGGATCGTGCCCTACCACCCGATCCTCGACGCGGCGCTGGCGGAGGCCGAGCACGCCCCCGAGGCCTGCGTCATCGTGCAGCGCCCCCAGCACCCCGCGCCGCTCACCCCCGGCCGGGACCTGACCTGGGACGAAGCCCTCGACGGCGCCGAGCCGGCCGACTGCGTCCCGGTCGCCGCCACCGACCCGCTCTACGTCCTCTACACGTCCGGCACGACGGGCCGCCCGAAGGGCGTGGTCCGGGACAACGGCGGCCACGCGGTCGCGCTGCGCTGGTCGATGACCAACGTCTTCGGCATCGGGCCCGGCGACGTGTTCTGGGCCGCCTCCGACGTCGGCTGGGTGGTCGGCCACTCCTACATCGTGTACGGCCCGCTGCTCACCGGGGCGACGACGGTGCTCTACGAGGGCAAGCCGGTCGGCACCCCGGACGCGGGCGCGTTCTGGCGGGTCGTGTCGCAGCACCGGGTCGCCGCCCTGTTCACCGCCCCCACCGCGATCCGGGCGATCCGGCGGCAGGACCCGGACGGCACCCGGATCGGCCGGTACGACCTGTCCAGCCTCCGGACGCTGTTCCTGGCCGGCGAGCGCCTAGACCCCGACACCTTCGCCTGGGCCGGTGCGCGGCTGAGGGTGCCCGTGGTGGACAACTGGTGGCAGACCGAGACCGGGTGGCCGGTGGCGGCGAACCCGCGCGGGCTGGAGCCGCTGCCGATCAAGGCAGGCTCGCCGTCGGTGCCCGTCCCCGGGTACGACGTGCGGGTGGTGGACCCGCGGGGCGTGGAGGTGCCGGCGGGCGTCGACGGCTCGATCGTGATCAGGCTGCCGCTGCCCCCGGGCTGCCTGCCCACCCTCTGGGGCGACGACGAGCGCTACGTCCGGTCATACCTGAGCACCTTCCCCGGCCACTACCTGACCGGCGACGGCGGCCGGTTCGACGACGACGGCTACCTGTACGTGATGGGCCGCACCGACGACGTGATCAACGTGGCCGGGCACCGGCTTTCCACCGGGGCGATGGAGGAGGTGCTGGCCGGCCACCCGGCGGTGGCCGAGTGCGCCGTCATCGGCGTGGCGGACCAGCTCAAGGGCCAGGTGCCCAGCGGGTACGTGGTGCTCAAGGCCGGCGTCGAGGCGGACCCGGACGTCCTCGCCGCCGAGCTGGTCACCCGGGTGCGGGAGCGGATCGGCCCGGTCGCCGCGTTCCGTCGGGTCACCGTCGTGCCGGCCCTGCCGAAGACCCGCTCCGGCAAGATCCTGCGCCGGACGATGCGGGGCCTGGTGGAGGGGCGCGACGAGCCGGTACCGGCCACCATCGACGACCCGGCCACGCTCGGCTTCTTCCGCAACCTGGCCGCCGCCGACTGACGCCCGCCCCGCCGGGAACGTGTGCCCGGCCGAGGCTCAGGCTCAGGCTCAGGCGGGGGCGGGGCGGGGGCGGGTCAGGGCGCGGGGGCGAAACGGTACAGCACGAAGTCCTTGTCCGCGCCGCAGAGCAGCACGCTGGTGTCCCACGAGCAGGACGCGCTGCGGATGTCCTTGGCCTCGCCCAGCTCGGTCGGGTCGGCGACGCCGACTGGCATCGCGGCGACGCTGCGGTCCCCCTCGCTGGCGCTCAGCGGGTCGGCGAAGATCAGGACGTTACCGGCGTTCAGCCGGACCGCCGTCCCGTCGCGGTCCCGCAGCACCGCCTTGCCCTTTGGGTCGAAGATGGTCGACGTCGACTCGGGGTACTGCCGTCGGACGATCAGGTGCTCGCCCACGGGCACCAGTTCCTTCGCCCCCGGCGTCGCCCACTGTCGCGTCCCGGCGCCCTCGGTGGCCGCCACCACCTCGGAGCGGTCCGCGTCGCCGGACGGCGTCTCCAGCAGGCACGCCCGGTGCTCGCCGCAGGCCACCAGCGCCTCCGCCCGCCGCCCCTCGTCCGAGCTGTGCAGGATCGTCGGCTCGGTGACCCGAGTCAGGTCGTACCCGAGCAGCCGGTACCGGCCGGCGCCGCTGTCGTCGACCACGTACAGCCGGTCCTCGTGGGCGACCACGAGGTCGTCCCAGTCGGCGACGCCCGTCCAGTTCCGCAGCAAGGTCCCGCTGTCCAGGTCGATCAGCCGGACCGAGCGGTCCGCGCCGATCTGCACGAGCCGGTCGACCTTCCCGTGCCACGGGTCGCGAGGAGTGCCGTCGGCGTACGCCGGGCCGCCGGCCCCCTCATCGGTGCCCACCGGCAGCACGGTGCTGCGGGTGTTGCCCGACTCGTCGCGCGTGTTGGGCTTGTTCCAGGCCTCCGTGCCGTTGCCCATCCGCAGGCCGACGAGCTTCTGCCCGGCCCGGTCGACCAGCACCGCCACGTCGGTGCCGAAGATCACCCGATCCTCGTCCCGGATCGTTCTGGCCCACCGCTGTTCCCCGGACGCGGCGTCGCGCACCACCAGCTCGCCGGGCGTCTCGGCGCCGATCGGGTCGGAGAAGGCCGCCACCGCGCCGGGCACGGCGCGGATCCCCTCCCACCGCTGCGACACCTGCGTCGTCTGCCTGCGCCACCGCTCCCTGCCGGTCTCCGCGTCGACCGCCACGATCTCCAGCCGGTCGTCCGGCAGCGGGTATGCCGCGTAGCCGGTGTCGCCGAGCAGCGCGGTGAAAATCTCCGCCGGCCGGTCCGTCCCGGCGGTGACGCGCTTGACCTCGGTCAGGTTCTTCTGGAACTCCAGCCCCGGGTAGCGGTCCCGGGTGTACCACAGGGCGACGCCGCCGGCCACCCCGGCGAGGGCGAGCACCGCCGCGACCGTGATCCACAGCACCCGCCGCCGGGGGGCGGCCGGCGGTGCCGGCGTACCGGAGACGGGCACGCCCCACGCGGCGTCCGGCGCCCAATGCGTCCCGGGCCGCCCGGCGGGCGCGGTCGGTGGCAGCCCCGGCCCGGCGACTGCGGTCGGCGGTAGCCCTGGCCCGGCGGCTGCGGTCGGTGGCAGCCCCGGCCCGCCGTCGACCCAGGTGGGTGGCAGGCCGCCGGCTCCGGCCGCCGCAGGCGCGGCCGCCGGTACGCCCCCGGCGCCACCCGCCGGCGCGGCCGGCGCCGCCTGTCGTGGCGGGCGGGGGGTCGGCAGGTCCGTCAGCGCGCCCTCGGCCACCGGCAGTTCCGGCTGCTCCAGCACGGTCGGCGCGACGCCCAACTCGGCGTGCAGCATCCGGGCCACCAGCGGCATCCGGGTCGGGCCGCCCACCAGGAACAGGCCGGCGAGCCGATCGGGGGTGAGGCCGGCGGCGGCGATCACCCGCCGGGTCTCGGCCACGGCCCGGGCCACCAGCGGGGTGGCCACCCGCTCCAGGTCCTCCCGGGTGAGCTGGACGACCTCCTGCGACCCCGGCACGACCACCGGCGCGACCGGGGCCCGGGACAGCATCTCCCGCGCCTCGCGGACGCCCTCCCGGAGCCGGTGCAGGTCCCGCCGCTGCCCGGCGTCGGCCGGCTGGGTCAGCGCGGCCCACCGCGCCGGGTCGGTCGCGGACACCAGCTCGCCGAGCCGGCTCGTCAGGGCGGCGTCCAGGTCGAGCCCGCCGAGGTCGGGCACGCCCCCGGTGGCGGTCACGGCGAAGCCGGAGTCGCCCCACGGGTCGGCGCCCTCGTTGCGCAGCACCGCCACGTCCAGGGTGCCGCCGCCCAGGTCGAACACGGCGATGGAGCCGCCGACCGGCACCGGCCGGCGCAGCACCTGGGCGTAGTAGCGGGCGGCGGCGACGGGCTCGCGCAGCAGCCGGGTGCCGAGCGGGGTGGGGCCGGAGAGGGTGTGCTCGGCCGCCTGCGGCCAGCCCGCCCGCAGCAGAGCTTCGGCGAGGACCTGCCGCCGGGCGTCGTCCCAGGACGCCGGGCAGGTCAGCACCGCCGGGGGAAGGAAGCCGACTGTGGCGACCGCGGTCTGGCCCACCGCGTGCAGGATCGCGGCCAGCAGGTCGGCTGGGGCGTACTCGCGGTCGCCGAGCGGCACGGAGGGGGAGTCGATCAGGCGTTTCGGGTTCGGCTCGTAGCGGCCCGGGTCGGCCTGCGCCAGCCGCTGCGCGTCCCGGCCGACGTGCAGGCGCCCGTCGGTGTCGGCGTACACGCCGGAGGGGATGACCGGCTGCCCGTCGACGAGCAGCGGCCGGGTCCGCCCGTCCGGCCAGCGGAGCACGGCCACGGTGTTGGACGTGCCGAGGTCGACGCCGAGGGCGAAGCCCTCGTGCTGGG
Organism: Micromonospora sp. NBC_01412; assembly: GCF_045040215.1. Classification (NCBI taxonomy): domain Bacteria; kingdom Bacillati; phylum Actinomycetota; class Actinomycetes; order Micromonosporales; family Micromonosporaceae; genus Micromonospora; species Micromonospora sp. NBC_01412. Next base: position 1,669,441 of record NZ_CP109528.1, on the reverse strand, counting down.
CTGCCATCTGCCGTTACCTCCGCCGGGGACGAGGGGATGTCCGGCTACGCATCGTACGCAGCCCGGACTCCGGGGCGGTGAGGTGCCGACGGAGGTGGCGGGTGGACGCCGCCCGGATCCGCCCGCGTCGTTCCACCGACCCGGGAAGGTCCCTCTTGACGGGGAAGCAGCACCATCGTCTCCAGGGCGGCCCGCTCCACCGACTTCAGCGCGTCGGCGCTGTATTTCTCGTAGGTGGCCGGCCGGCCGTACCCGACGAGCATCTTTGGCACGGCACGGACGAGTCCCTGGCCGCCGGAGCCCAAATCGTCAGTGGTCCGAACGACTCGGCCGAAACGGGACTGACCTCAGGCTTCGGAGCACGGCGATCAGCCGCCCAGGGCCCCCAGAACGCCCGCGCAGACGATTACCAGAATGGCTCCGGCGGTGAAGCGGATCCCCCAGTTGAGGTGCCGGTACTTGCGTCGCGCGACCAGGCTGTTCGCCCACACCAGGCTGGCCACCTGCCGGCGCAACGCCTCCTTGTCGGTGATCAGCGCGGTGAACTCCTCGACGAACGACGACTCACTCGCCTCGAACTCCGTGGCGACGTGGTGGAAGTACAGCAGCGACCGCTGCTGGTCGGTCACCACGGACCGGGGCGCGACGGCGATGACGTTGAATGCGAGGCTGCCGGCGAGGAGCCCGGTTGCGACCAGCAGCAGAGCTGTGACGAACGGTTGGCGGTCGAAAAGGCCCGGCGTCTGCACGCGTAGCGTGATCAGCCCGATCAACGCGCCGTTGAGGGTCAGGATCAGGCTTGCTTTCGTGTCGGCATGCCGGAGCCAATCATTGGCGTGCTGCAGTACCATCCACGGATCCTCTTGCTCCACGCCGTCAGGCTAATCGAGAACGGCCGGCGGCCGGTAGGTCGTCTGAATCACCTGTCTCATTGGCTACGAATGGTTGACGCGCCTCGGCGTCGACGGTCGACAGCAATCCGGACGTCGATCGCCGGTGCCGGGTTCCCGGCACACCCCACACCAGGGTCTCGGCCTGCTCGGTGGCGCGGGGGCCAGCTCGACGAGCCGGGGAGGTGGCTTCCCGCGCCGGCCGGAAGAGCCTCGGGTGTCGGCCATTACTGTCGGCTTTGCGCTTGACACTGCTGCCGTGGTCCGGGCTAGCTGATAGGCAGATCATGTGCCCGGCCAACGTTCGACTGTGGAGTGTGATGGACGCTGACTTTGTCCAGTCGGTCGCGCGGGTCGGCGACCACGTCGAGGTCCGTCTCATCACCGGTGACCCGTTCGTCGGTCAGCTCGTGGAGCTGACGCTCAACCGGCTCGTACTCCAGGAGCCGGACGGCGGGCGGAGCGTCCTGGCCCTCGCGGGCATCCTCGGGCTGCGAACCCTGGTGGATACGCCCCCGGCCGAGCCCACCCCGGCGGCACCGCCGGCCGGGCCCGTCCCGCCGGCGCAGCCGGTCGAGCCCACCCCGGCGGCACCGCCGGCGGTGCCGGCTGCCGAGCCCATCCCGGCGGCGGTGCCGGCTGCCGAGCCCACTCCGGCGGCGGTGCCGGTGGCCCTGCCGGCGCCCGCCCCGCGACCGACACCGGCCGCAGGTGACCCCGTCCCGCAGGCCGCCGTCGAGCAACCCCCGATGCAGGCGATGCCCGCGGCCGGGGACGGCCGGCCCGCCGCGCCGGTCGAGGCGGCCGCCGCCTCCACCGCGGTCACCTCGGACCTGGCCCTGCGCGCCGTGGCCTCGATGCCGGTGGACGTGTCCTTCGACATCGACGTTCCGCGGGACCAGTACAGCGGTCTGCACGCCGAGTACCAGCGGTACCGCAACGCGGCGAACATCAACGAGCTGGCACCCAAGTTCGGCCGGCTGGGCCAGATCGCGACGGGCCTGCGCCGGATCCTCACCGCGGACCCGGTCAACGGCGACCTGTACCACCTGATCGGGGTCATCGAGCTGCTCAATGCCGCCCCGGCGACCGCCCAGCAGTACTTCGCCACCGCGGCGGACCTCACCGCCGACCCGGACAGCTGGCGGCTGCTGGCCGTCGCCGCGGCGAAGAACGCGGACAGCGACGCCGTGGTGTACGCCCTGCTCCGGTACTTCCGCAACATCACCCCCATGATCGACTCGGCGGCCTGGCACGCGTTGTTGGGCGTGCTGGACGCGGCCGGCTCCCGGGCGCCCCTGGGCGACCTGCTCCTCGCCCCCAACCTGCCGCCCATCACCCGGCGGGCGGTGGAGGAGGCCCGTCCCGGCGACGTGACGCCGGAGCCCTGCGCCCGCCCCGAGGGGGCGCAGCCGCGTCCGATCCGGTTCCGAGCCGCAGGTTTCCCACCGGCCGCCCGGCCGGGTGTGCCGGGGCGCCCCGGCACACCCGGCCGGCTCCTGCCCACCCCACGCCGCGCCGTGGAGAAGCCGCCCGATCCAGCGCCCCGGGCCCCCGCCGCGCCCGCGCGGGCGGCCAGCGACCACTTCGCCCGCGCAGATCACCTGAACAAGAAGAAGCGCGACTTCGACGGGGCGAAGGCCGCGTACCGGGACGAGATCCGTTCGGGCGGGCCGAAGCGCGAGAGCGCGGTGAAGGACCTCGCCTGGCTGATCAAACGGCTCGACGGCGCGGAGGCCGCGCTGCGGATCCTGGAGGTCGAGTTCCCCGGGGTGGTGCCGCCCGGCGACTCCCTGGACAACATCCTGATCGATTTCTACATCGCCGCCGGAAGGTACCGCGACGCGCTGGAGGCGTTGCACCGCCAGCTCGCCTCCCGGGACCCGTCCAGTTCCAAGGGACGGCACCTGCTCCACCAGATCGCGTTCGTGAAGTTCTCCGCCGGGCAGGACTCGATCCCCGAGTGGAAGACACTGCTCGACGCCACCCCGGCGAACCCCGCCGTCCGGCGTGGCCTGGCCATGGCGTACGTGCAGCAGCAGACGTCGGCGAGCCTGGACGAGGCCGAGAACCTGATCCGCGACGACAGCACCGACCGGGCGGACGACATCCGCCGCCAGGTCGCCGCGATCCGCCAGGGTAACGAGCTGTCCCTCAGCACACCCAAGTTCATCGACCGCCTGTTCACCTCGGCCCTGGTGGCCTACGTGATGGATCGGTACTCCGAGCAGGCGGCCGGGATCAAGGACCAGCGCAAGCGGGAGAAAAAGCAGCCGATCTTCCGCGACGCGACGCGGCTCGCCGACAACGCCGGGCACTCGCGGGGGTACCAGCGGGAGAACAGCGCCGACGGCTACATCTCCGCCGCGGCCATCCTGCGGGAGTACGGCGCCAACGGGCGCGACGACGACGAGGACAAGCTGCACGGCTGGCTGTGCAGCGGCCTCACGGCGCTGGCCGACCTGGTGCTGGACCGGCAGGCCAGCGAGGCCGCCCGGGACCTGTACTGCGAGGCGCTGGCCGCCTCCGAGCGGCTGCGAAACCCCGCCCGGGGCGGCGACGCCCGGTTGGCCATCGTCCGGTTCTTCCTCTCCCTCGACGGGCGGCCGGCGCTGAGCTGGCGCGACTCCACCCCCGACGGCGCACCCATCGACGAGGTCGTCGCGCCGATCCTGCGCGAGAAGCTCGACCAGTACGGCAACGCCATCTTCCCGCTGGTGGCGCAGCTCGTCGCCCAGACGGACGTGGCGGCCGAGCGGGTCACCGCGGTCATCCACGACGACCCGGAGCTGCGCGCCGCTGCGGCCAGGTACCTCGCCGACCGCGGCTACCTCGACGGCGACCTGCTCGACGACTGGCCCGACGAGCACCCGTCGGGCCGGCCGACCTTCGAGGTGATGCGCGAGGCGTGGCAGCGGTACGGCGCGGCCTGGGGGCGGGAGCAGCGACGGAAGGTCGCCGCCCTGGCGCCCCTGCACGAGCTGACGATCGCCGAGGACGTCATCAAGACCGCGCTGGTCAGGCTCTCCGAGGTGCGTCCAGAGGTCGACTCGGACAGCGAGAGCCTCAGCCGGATCGAAGACGCCCTGCGCGAGCTGCTCCAGTTCATCTACGCCGAGTCCTTCGAGGAGCGCGACGCCTCGCTGCGCCGGGTGACGGACACCATGAAGGGGGTACGCAGCGAGGTGGCGAAGGCGCCCACCAGCTTCGCGGTCGAGGGCGTCGACCCCGTCGCCGTCCGCATCGCCTCGCTGGTGGAGCAGGCGCAGGAGCACCTGCTGGCCGAGCGCCGCCCCAAGCCGGACCTGGCGCTCGCGCTGGCCGAGAGCAACCGCGACCAGCACGGGCTGGTCACGGTGCAGATCGAGATCCGCAACAAGGAGGGCATGGCCCCGCTGGAGTCCGGGGAGCTGCGGATCCGCAGCGAGCCGGACCTGTTCATCCCCCAGGACGAGGTGCTGCGGCTGACCAGCGCGGTGAGCGGCGGGCAGCACCGGGTGCTGGTGGTGAAGCTGCGGGTCAGCGACAGCGGGGTCCGGGCCGGCGCCTTCTCGCTGCCGGTGACCCTGCTGTACCGGTCCCGCTCCGACGACGAGTACGACCAGGTGGAGGCGAGCCTGGCCGTCCAGCTCGCCGACCCGTCGAAGTTCGAGGAGATCCACAACCCGTTCTTCCAGGGCTCGACGGGCGCCCCGGTGCAGGACCCGGAGATGTTCTTCGGCCGGGAGGAGCTGCTCGACAACATCGAACGCCGGCTCCGGCTCGCCCCGGTGCCGGGCACCGGCGTGGCGATCTTCGGCCAGAAGCGGGCCGGCAAGTCCTCCATCCGGTTCCGGCTGATCGACCGGCTCAGCGAGCGGCGGGCGTCCAACAACCTGATCGTGGTCGACCTCGGCAACATCGGCAGCTTCAACCCCGAGAGCGGCCCCGCCGGCCGGGGCCCGCACGCCCTGCTCGGCCAGCTGCTCTGGGAGATCCTCAACCGGACGGGCCGCAAACTGCTCGAGGACCCGGCCGGCGCCGGCCGGCCCCGCCTGGCAGCAGACGTCACCCGGGAACAGTTCGCCGCCAGCCCGCAGCCGGTGGTGGACTTCATCTCCATCATCGAGGACTACTTCGCCACGCTCGACCGGCCACCACACGTCGTCGTCCTGATCGACGAGTTCCAGTACTTCGACGAGTGGATCCGCAACCGCCTGCTGCCGCAGTCGTTCATGCAGGCGCTGAAGGCGATCATCGAACGGCGCGTCTTCCACCTCGTCGTGGTGGGCCAGGACGCGCTGGAACGGGTGATCCGCGAGCACGCCAACGTCTTCGTGGTGTTCGCCCGGGAACGGGTCACCTACCTCGACGACATCAACGCCCGGAAGCTGATCGAGCTACCCATCCTCATCGGGGGCCGGGACGGGCACAGCCGGTACCGGCAGCACGCCGTGGACCGGATCGTCGAGCTGACCGGGGGCAGCGCCTTCTACATCCAGAAGTTCTGCTTCTCCCTGGTCGAGCAGATGAACCTCAACCGGGCCCCGCTGGTCACCGAGGCCGACGTGGAACTCGTCCGGGAACAACTGCTGGACTCGCTCGGCGAGGAGGACTTCGACAACCTGGAGACCGCCGGCTACACCGAACCGGACGCCCCCACCGCCGAGCACTTCCGCCCCGTCCTGCTGGCCGTGGCGGTCGCCTCCCGTCAGGGCCTGGCCACCATCGAACGGGTGCAGGCCGTCTACCGGGGCACCGCCAACCTCACCGAGCTGCTGAACGACCTGGTGATCCGGGACGTCGTCCGGAAGGAAGGGGGCGCGTACCGGATCGTCGTCCGCCTCTACCAGGACTGGCTGCTGATGCACCACGTCGGGGCGTCCATCGAGCTCGGGCGCTAGGGCCCGGTTGCCATGACGGTCAATCCGTACCTCGGCGTCGGGCAGGCGGCCACCGCCGGGCGGTTCGTCGGCCGGCAGGACCTGCTGCGCCTGTTGGAGAACTGCTGGCGGGGCCCGCGCCCGGCCAACCTGAGCCTCCAGGGCAACCACCGGATGGGCAAGACCAGCGTGGTACGCCGCGCCCAGGAACTGTTCGCGGCCGACCGCCCCGACCTGCTCGTGGTCTACCTCAGCGTCGCGTCGTACGAGAGCGGCGCCGACGTGTTCCGGGCCGTCGTCGGCCGGGTGCGCCAGGAGGCCGAGCGACTCAACCAGCCGGGGGACGGCGCGCCCCCCGACTGGCTCGCCGGCCTCACCGACATCGAGCTGTCGGTGCACAGCAGCATCGAGTGGCTGGACCTGAAGGAGTGCTTCGAGGCGTTCTTCACCGCCCTGTACCGCGTCGGCGTCGGCGTCGGCGTCATCCTCGACGAGTTCGACCAGGCGGAGGCATTCCGGCGCGTCGAGTTCCAGCTCCTGCGGGACCTGGTCAGCGAGAAGAACTACTCCGTCGGGCTGGTGACCCTGTCCCGCCGGTCGATCAAGTCGATCGAGCTGGCCGCCGTGGCCCACTCGACGCTGGACGGAGTGATGGGGATGAGACGGCCGGTCGGCCCATTCCGGGACGCCGAGGTCGCCGCCATGCTGGCCCGGGCCGACGACGCCGGCGTCGACCTCACCGCCCTGCGGCCGGAGATCGTCCGGCGGGCCGGGAACCACCCGTACCTGATCGAGTTGTTCTGCCACGAACTCGTGGAGACGCACCTGACCGACCGGCTGGACGCGGAACTGGCCTGGGAGCAGGTGGAAGCGCAGTTCCGCGACCAGTTCACCCGTTCGATCACGAACCTCAACGCGGACACCGGCGGGCGCGGGGGAGACCTGCTGTACCAGGTGCTCACCCGGACCTACCTGACGATCGACTCACAGGACATCGCGCTGCTGCGCCGGCTGGGCCTCGTCCGCCCCGACGGGGTCACGGTGGCGCTGCTGTCCCCGGAATTCGCCCAGCAGGTACGCCGCATGGTGCTGACCGGTTCGCTGCACGGCTGGTGGATCGACCGGGACCTGGCGCTGCGCGTCCACGTCCGGGAGCGGCTGACCCGCTCGTGGGGTGAGGGCTGGGGCGCGGAGCTGAGCCGGCGGGCCGGTGGCGCGGCGGTCGCCGCTGGGCGCTGGCACGGCGGGCCGGAGGGCGTCCCACTCGTCCCGGCCGACCGGCTCGACCCGCTCGACCGCCTGGACACCGCCGAAGTCATCGAACTCGTGCTGCTGAACTGGAACCTGTTCGAGTCCCACCTCGGCGGTGACCCGACCGTCTGGAAGGAACGCGCGGAAGCGGTTACGCAGGCCCGGCAGGCCGCCGATCACGGCAACCCGCTGGACGCTGACCTGCGCCGCCGGGCCGAACGCAGCCTCGACGGGTTGCCGGAGGCCTGACCGGGCCGGTCTTCTGGCCGGCGAGGAAGACAGACGCGTGCCCTCGGCGTCCTACACGCCCTCGGCGAGCCGCCACAGCGCGGCGGCCTCCGAGTGCCGATTCGCGCGACGCAGTTGCCGGATGCGCTGGCGTAGCGCCTCGGGCTCCTGGTCGACCGCTGCATCGCGAAGCGTCGCCGCCGCACCCGGGAAGTTGCCCACGCGCTGCAGCAGTCGGGCGCGCTCGGTCGCCGGGACGGCGAACCGCCGGAGGACGGGCCCGCCCCGCCCCGCGTCGTCGCCGTCGCCGGAGGAGGCGGCGGCGGGCGCTGACCAGGCCCGGTTGCGGGCCAGGGCCAGGTCCCCGATCGAGTTGCGGCTGCGCTGCTGAGGGACCGGCCAGCGTTTCCCGGCCAGGACCGCGGCCAGGTGGCGGTAGAGCGTGTGTAGGTCGAGCAGTTCGGGACCGTCGGCGACACCTTCTTCCAGGGCGGTGATCAGCTCACCGGTGAAGGCGGTGTACCGCGCGCCGGGCGGCGCCTTCGCCGTCTCCGACTCGGCGCAGGCGGTCAGCACGTAGGCCCCGTTGACCTCGGTGAGCGCGGCCACGTCGATGCTCGCCGGTGCCGGCCCCATGTCACCGGCCAGTGCCAGCGCCGAGTAGCAGCAGTCCAGGAGGACCACCCGGCGGGCGGCGGCCGGGGTGGGGTCCGTGAGTCCCCGACGGATGTGGTCGAAGGACAGCGCCCGCCACCACTGGTCGAGATTCTCGGCGCCGGGCAGGGCGAGGATGAGCTCCCCGGTCAGGACGTTCGTCAGACCGTGACCGGCGTAGTAGACGAGCAGGGTGTCGGTGGCCTCCCGGGCGGCCGAGCGCAGCGCCTCCATCACGGCACCGAGCGGGTCCGGGCCGGTCAGGTCCGGCACGAGGATGTTCTCGGCGGGCAACCCCCACACCGCTGGGTCGGCGAACAGCCGGCGCAGCGCGTTGACGTTCTCGCTCACCGCTGGCAGGGGCGGCAGCGAGTCGTACGCCGGCACTCCCACCAGTACCGCTCGGGAGGCGGCCGGGTCAGCGAGCGTTGCCATCGGAGGTCACCCCGGCCGCGGCGGGATCCGCCGCCTCGAGCAGTTCGACCACGCCCTCGGCCGTGGAGTCGTCGTCGATGGCGATGGACCTGCCCGACCGCCCCAGCAGCACGACGATCGGATCCCCGGAGCCGCCCCGCTGTTGCTTCTGCGCCTTCCGGAACGCCACGATCGAGGTGATCAGGCTGGCCAGCGCGATGCTGTTGGAGAGAATGACGTTGATCGTCTCCAGCGAGCCGCCGCTCATTTCCCCGTCGATCGGTGTCCCGGCGGCCGGCGAGAGCCGCGCGTGCCGGGCGAGTTGCCGGTCGCGGGCGAGCCAACGGTAGAGCGTCGTCGCCTCGGTCCCCGCTGGATCGTTGTCGATTCTGAGCCACAGTTTCATTGCGCCTCCCGGCTTCGACCACGTGTGATCCAGGCTAGCCGAGGCAGACCAACGGGGGCGGTTCCGAAGGCCGTGGGAGATCCGGGCCGAGTGACTGATCTCCGACTCTTGTCACGTCGGTGCCCGTTTCTGACCGACAACCATGTGGGTCGAGTATGGATCGGGCGACAGGATCAAAAACCGTGAGAACCGAGCGCGGCTGTCATCGCGGACCAGTTGGGTGGCCCGCGATGACAGCCGCGATGGTGGTCAATCGGCCGCTGAGGGGCGGCGGCGTCGTCAGAAGTTGACGCTGACTCCGGCAGCCTTGCATGCGGCCGTGATGTCCGCGCCGGCCTTCTCGAAGGCGGGGTTGTCGGCGGCGTCTGCCGGGTCCGCTGCCGCTGCGGCCTTGGATGCCTCCACCCCGAACTGCTTCAGCGCGGTGGCCACCTTGCCCTCGCTCCCGGTGGCGGCCAACGTGGTCAGCTTCTCGTCCAGATCGGTCAGGATCTTCTTGAACACGGCCGGCGACGGTTCACCGGACTGCATGGCGGCGACGAACTGCGACTTCATGTCGTCCCCGGCCTTCTTCGCCGACTCGCAGAGCTTCTTGTCGCTCACGCCGCCCGTGGTGCCCGCCGCGGCCGTAGAGGACGGCGCCGAGGAGGCGGAGGCGGCCGCCGAGGAGGGAGCCGTGGAGGCCGACGGCGTTGACCCGGCCGTGGTCTTGGTGTCCTCCCCACCGCACGCGGTGAGAGCCATCAGGGAGCCGCAGATCAACAGAGTGGAGGTAACCCGAAAACGCTTCACAGGCGCGCACGCTAGCCGATGCACTCATTGCGGACAACTCGAATCAACGGTCGGCGAAGAACGATCGGGGCCAGCTGGGCGCTGCACAGCGCGGGAGAAACACGACGATGCGACGGTGGTCAGCTTCGAACCGGCCCGTGTCGCGGCGGGGAGTAGCTGCCCCGCAGGCCGCCAGCGGCCTCGCACCAGTCACATCCGCTTGGCCGGGTCGTTGTCCCGCACGCCGTGGTGGCCCGCCCGAAGGAGGCCTTGTGACCGCCATCGCCAACGCGTTCGACGCAGGTGACCGGCGTCGACGTCAGGAAGCCCCTGGTCGGTTGGGCGAACCTGATCCACCGCCGGGGCGTCGGCACGATCAACTGCCACGTCGCCGACGGCACCGGGGGATACCCGGAGAACGCCCGTACGACCGGATCGTGACCCGGTGCACCCCAGCCCGGCTGCCCCGGCACTGGGTTGACCAACTCGCCGACGGTGGCCGGATCGTCGCCTGACTGCCGCTCGCCGCACTGCCGTTCATCACCGCGGTCGCCACGATCACCGCCGATGCCGGACAACCGCGAGACCCGATTGCAAGGTGCGAAGCGGCGCGGCAGCCCTCGGTGGCGGCTGACCACCCTCGCGATCGCCGCGGTGCCTCTCGCCGACCTCACAGGCATCCCCGGGGGTGCCGTGCGCACTACCCTGACCGTCATGGCGACCATCGAGCAGCTTGAGCGGGACGTCTGGCCGGACCCCGGCCCGGACGACACCTCCCTCATCCGACGCTGCACGGAGTTGCGACGCAAGCCGGTAGCGGAGTTCACCGTCGAAGACCTGCGCATCATGCTCGGTCAGCAGATCGGGGTGTCGGTCTTGCTGCCTCTCGCGGTGCAAGTCCTGCTCCGAGATCCCTTGGCCGAGGGCGACTACTACCCAGGCGACCTGCTCCGTAACGTGCTGCGGCTACCGGACTCCGAGTGGTCGAGTCTCCGAACCGAACGGAAGCGTCTGGCATCGGTTCTGGCTCAACTCGTTGCCGGCCCCCCGTTCTCCGACCCTGACCTCAAGCCACGTGACCTGAACCGAGAGCTTCGCGACGTCATGATGCGGTTCGTTGCCGATGAGAGCGGCAGTCGATCCATCAGGAGAGCGGAGGTTCGGGGGCAGAGGTCGAAGGGCTCCAGCCGGGGACGTTGACCTTGGCTGAGCTGCGGCTTGATGTGGTGCGGGAACGAGGACAGCCACAGTACGAGCACCTCGGCTACGAGAAACACGACCCGGCCGGCGTCGGCTCGGGCAACATCCGTAACGGCACCCGGGCGAAGACGGTGCTGACCGACGCGTCGGGGCCGGTGCGGATCGACGCGCCACGGGACCGGGTGGGCACGTGCTCGCCGGCCCAGCCACGATTCTGATGGCCATTGCGTTGACACTCCTGCCAAACTCCGTCGCGCTGTTTCCTCCTACGCTGACGGAGCACGGGACGCGTCGCGACCCATCTGGGCCGCGGTGCTCGTGACGGGGCTGGTCGCCTTCAGCTGGCGGTTGTGGGAGCCGGTGTCCCGTCGGCGTGGTGATGCGAGGGTGGCCTGGCCCCGGACAGCCAATCCGGCACAGCGTCGTGGAGCGGGCGACGGGAATCGAACCCGCATCGTCAGTTTGGAAGATCGTGTTCGGCTGTCGTGATCTGTCCGGAGTGCCTGGTCAGCGACGCTGTCGTGCTGCCCGATCTTGACCGCTGCTGACCGCCTGGGACACCGGCTACTGGCACGTGGCTGGCACGGCTGCGCGGTGGGCGCGCGGCTGTCCGGCGGTGTGCGGCCTACCGCTCCCGGCCTCTCGGGCCGGGGGCGGCTTGCCGTGTCGCCGGCTCTCCGCGCGCCTGGACCGTGTCTTAGGTCTGCTGTAGACAGGCTGCGAGAGGCATTGCAAAGGACTATCTTCCGCGTGGGAATATCGCTACATGGCCGATGCTGGAGGTCTTCCCCAACCCCGCATCCGGCCGGCAGTTCCCGACTCGCCCCCCGACGCCGGCAGTCCGAAGCCGCCCCTTCATCAGGGGCCGCCCTCGGTCCAGGAGAGCCACGCGGTTACGCAGATAGCCCTGGGGGTAGTCACAGTCCTAGCGGTCATCGCCTGGGTGACGGTAGGAGCTTTCGTTACCGCCCAACTCATAAGCTTGCCTGGCCTCGCCTTTGGCTACCTGAACCTCATGGCTTGGTACTACATGCCCTGGGCGCTGTCGTGGGCTTTGGGGCTCTCCGCAGTAGTCGTTCTGCTTCGCCTCAAAGTCCGAGGCGGCAGGGCCCATGTGATGATCTCTATCGCAACCGTGTTCGTGGTGCTGACGCTGCTGACACTCTGCGGCTCGCGGGAGATGGCAGCGTTGCTGCTGCGGTAGCCGTACAACCGAACCTGCCTAACGACCCCGCCGCGCGGGCCGATGCCGGCCAGAGGCCGCCGGCCGAGTGCTGCGGGCGGGCCGCGCTTGCGCGGCCCCTTGATCCATAAGAGAGTGATTCGGCAGTGGTGGAGTTGAAGCGGATGTCCCGTCACGGGACATGTTTGACACTCGCGTCCCACCTGGTGTCTGACATGATCCTCAAGACGCGTCGCGGAGGCCCTTACGCTTCGCGACGGGGGCGCGCATCGCGACAACAGAGGATGTCTGCGTCGATCAGTAAAGCCACCGGTCGAGCACAGCGGGCCAGAATTGGGTTCGATGATCGCCGTCCCCGAACGCGGGCGGGTCAAGGGCCCTGATCCGCTCCAACAGGTCGGTGAGCTCCGCGAGTGCTTCCTCTTCGGCCTGTCCGTCTTCGTCCCAGCGGCCGATGACGCTTGAGCTGGTCAGCCAGCTACCAACCATGTGCAGCGAACACAGCCAGTGGTTAACCGTTGAGTTGACGAACCAGGTGCTGCCGTCCGACGACCATGCCTGCACCTCACCGGTCCCCGGCGCGGCACCGTACACCCAGTCCAGGTCGTCGGAGTTCGCCAACCGGTACGTTGTCGGCTCTGCATGGAATGACACCGCACTCACGAGGTCATCGATCAGCGGTACGCCACAGGAGACCAGCGCGACCTTCTGCGGCTCGGGAAGCCGCCACGTCTCCACGTCCAGCTCGGTGGCACGCACCACCCGCCCAGTACCAGCCCAGGCCGTGACCGCCTCAAACGCGGGAGGCAACGGAAGATCATTAACGGGCACGCCACTGAGGGTAGTCCGGGCAAGGTTCCAAGCACCTGGTGTTCCTGTAGTGGCTAGGCGTTCGACCATCGGAATGTGGGCCACCCCGCTCAGGTGCCACCGGCTGCAACCAGGATGACCTAACAACCATGGCCGGCTGTCATGCATTTGCTGGGATCAATCAAGCATGTGGTGGGACTAGACATGGAGTTGAAGCGGAACTCAGGGCCGCTGCCTCGTGACCAGCGGGAAGGACGCTCTACGCCTGCTCATGCGCTGTCTCGCGCTGCCATGGTCTACCACTGGTTCACGACGTTCATGGTGCCTTGTGCCCCATCTGCGAACCAGACTCACCATCGAGGGGTGCCTATAGATGCCGGAGTAGCCGCCCGAGCCGCTGGCTCGTCGGTGAACATAGGCTCGATGCTCTGACCCGCCGCTGCCGGTGGTGTGACAGGAGTTCATTGGTCGGTCCGGCCGCCGGGGTCCGCAGACGCAGATCCTGGTACACGCGAGCAAGCTGCTGCCCAGAGGTTAGGGCCGGTGACCACGTACCTGTCCGGTGCGGCGCATGACCAGCTCCGGGCAGCGCAGGGGCAGCTTGACCAGCACACGCCGTCGAGCGCGGACGGGCGCTGCGCCGGCTGCGGTGAGGAAGGGACGTGCTCTTCCTGGCGGGAAGCGTTGCGGTTGTTCGGCCGGTACGGCTGCCTACCACGCCGCTGGCCAGGGGCGTCGCGACCGGAACACATCGGCGCCTCGTCTTCCTGGTCGGGATGGTTGGCCGCAGCGGTGGAGTGTGTGACGCCGGACGGCTGACCTGACTTGTTCTGTCATGCACACAACTCATAAGCTGCTGTTATTCATGCAGCGTTCATAGGTGGGGTGGCCCGCGATGGCGTACGAGATTCCGACGCCGAAGTACCTGCGCGTGTTGAACACGCTGCGGAAGCGCATCGAGGACGGCGACTACGTCCCCGGTGCGGCACTGCCGTCGGAGAACCAGCTCTGCACGGAGTTCGGGGTGTCCCGTCCGACGGTGCTCAAGGCGTTGGGCATCCTCAAGCAGGACGGCTGGATCGAGTCGCAGCAGGGCAAGGGCAGCTTCGTGCGCGGCCGGCCCGTCTCCGGCCGCACCTCGCCCGACTACGCCCGCGACGCCGTTGAGCTGGACGAGACCGGGGAGACGGAGATCCTGCACGTCGGCCCGGTGCTCGCCTCACCACGCATCGCGGCGGAGTTGAAGATTCCGGAGGGCGCGCCGGTCTACGAGCGGCGCCGCCGGACCGTCTCGGAGGCGGGGCCGGTGGACCTGGTGGCCACATTCGTGCCGGTGGACATCGCGGTCGGTACCGACATCACCAAGCCGGCTCCGATCCCGGGTGGCCTGCTCGACCTCATCGCCCGCCACAAGGGCCTACGTGCCGACTACGCCACCGAGCGAATGACCGCCCGCCGGGTGAGCGAGGTCGAGGCCGAGGCCCTGAAGGTGCCGGCCGACGAGTCGGTGATGAGCGTCGTCATCACCGTCCACCAGGCATCCGGTGACCCGATCATGACGTCGGTGCTGGTCATGCCGGGCAGCCGCCACGAAATCGAAGACACCTACGCCCTGTCCTGATCCGCTGCGTCAGCCCGGCGGGCGGCTCAGCGGCACATCTCACCGGCAGTCCGCGTGACTCGCCCGTCTCCCCGATCGACGCACAGTTCGCTGGTCGTGCAGTCGATCCAGTAGGTCTGCCCGCGTTCGATCAACACTGGCTGGTCCAAGTGGAACCATCGGCCAACGGTGTCCACCAGCATCAGACGCTCGGCTGTCACCCGCTCAGCCATCACACCTCCTCCGTGCCGGCCCTGGACACCCGGGGCCGGCTTTCCACATTGTGCAATCGGTTCACCTTAAATCTTGCTTGTGCTTACAATCTGATGCGGCTTGTAAGATTAACCGGCTGTCAGGAAGGAAGTCGCCTGGTGAGGCTAGGAGGCTGCCAAGTGGTTCCGATGACGTTGAAGGTGCCGGTCCCGTCCGGGTACGTCTTCCCCGCCGGGGCGCTCTGCCTCGGCGTCTCGCCGGAGATTGACTTTGGGCGGGCGGGGTGAGGCGGACAACCAGGCGCGGGACAAGGAGACCGGGGACCGGGAGATCGCGGCTGGCATGGACCGCCGCATCGCCAAGCAGGCCAAGCGCGCGACGGCACCGGCCGCGACGAAGGCCAAGGCCAAGCCCGCCAAGGCGAAGGACAAGGCCAGCGACAAGCCGGCGAAGCAGAAGCCCGCCAAGGACAAGAAGGCCGACCGGCCGGCACGCGAACCCGCCTCGGACGGCACGGTCGGCGCTACTGGCACGCCAATGACATGCAAGATCAGTAGGGGCTGAAACGAGAGCGGCCCAGGTGCGACGAAAGTGCCGCTGACCTGGGCCGGAAGGTGTGGAGCGGGCGACGGGAATCGAACCCGCACCGTCAGTTTGGAAGACTGAAGCTCTACCATTGAGCTACGCCCGCGTGCGACCTGCTGTACAGGCCGCGCCGACAGCCTACCCGGTGCCCGGCCCCGCCGCGCATCAGTGTCTCCCCCACCCGCCCCGCCCCGCCCCTTCCCGTACCAAGATCCCCGCAGATTCGTGGAACGTGTGGCTTCCCAGCGCGGCGTGGCCACGCTTTCCCTGAATTTGCCCCGGTCGGGTCCTGCCCGACGGGGCAGGACCCGAGGGCGCGTCGGTGGCGTCCCGCTCAGCGCCGGCGTCGGCGCATCTCAGAGGCGGCCCGCGTGCCGCCGGCCCGTCGGGGCGCCGCCGCCTGGCGCGTGGTGGGGCGTGTGTCGAATGGGGTTCCGTGTCCCGTCGGGGTGGTTCCGGGGTGTCGGGCGATGCCCCGGCACTCCCGACAGGCGGTCAAGGCATACACTTCTCGTCGCCACGGGGTGTGGCGCAGCTTGGTAGCGCACTCGCTTTGGGAGCGAGGGGCCGTGGGTTCAAATCCCGCCACCCCGACTGTCGTCCGCGGCCGGGGCGTCCCGGGTGCCGCCTTTTCCGTGCGGCCCCCGGGCGCTGCCGGAGGGCCGCGTCGGCTCACCTACACTCGATGGGCCGAATTACGCCCAGACTCAACTGAGATCCGTCAAGGAGTACGCCTGTGAAGAGCACCGTCGAGACTCTGAGCCCGACGCGCGTGCGGCTCGCCATCGAGGTGCCGTTCGTCGAGCTCGAGCCGAGCCTCAAGAAGGCGTACCGGGAGATCGGTTCGCAGGTACAGGTGCCCGGCTTCCGCCGGGGCAAGGTGCCGACCGCCGTGATCGACCAGCGGGTGGGCCGGGGCACCGTCCTCAACGAGGCGGTGCAGGAGGCCATCCCGCAGAACATCCTCGCCGCGGTCCGCGAGCATGACCTGAAGACCCTCGGCCGGCCCGATGTCGAGATCACCGAGTTCAACGACGGTGACTCGCTGAACTTCACCGCCGAGGTCGACGTCCGGCCCGAGATCACCCTGCCCGACCTGGACAGCATCGAGGTCACCGTCGACGAGCTCCAGATCGACGACAGTGAGATCGACGAGCAGGTGAAGAACCTGCGTGAGCGGTTCGCCACCCTGAAGACCGTCGAGCGGGCCGCCGCCGAGGGCGACTACGTCCAGATCGACCTGAACGCCACGGTCGACGGTGAGGACGTCCCCGGCGGGCAGGCGACCAACATCTCCCACGAGGTCGGCAGCAAGCAGCTCCTGCCGGGGATGGACGAGGCTCTCGTCGGCCTCGCCGCCGGCGAGAGCACCACCTTCACCACCCAGCTCGTCGGCGGCGACTTCGCCGGCCGGGACGCCGAGGTGGCGGTGACCGTGCGCACGGTCAAGGAGAAGGAGCTGCCCGAGCTCGACGACGACTTCGCGCAGCTGGCGAGCGAGTTCGACACGATCGACGAGCTGCGCGACGACCTGCGCGAGAAGGTCACCCGGGGCAAGCGCGTCGAGCAGATCTACGCCGCCCGGGACAAGGCCCTCGAGCAGCTCGTCGAGGCCGCCGAGGTGCCGGCGCCGGAGGGCGTGGTCCGCGAGGAGGTCGAGAGCCGCAAGCAGGCCATGGTCGACCAGCTGGAGCGGATCGGCGCCTCGCTGGAGGAGTACCTCGCCGCCGAGGACAAGACCGAGGAGCAGATCGACGCCGAGCTGAACGAGGCGGCGACCGACGGGGTCAAGATCCAGCTGCTGCTGGACATCCTGGCCGACGCCGAGGACGTCCAGGTCTCCGACGACGAGTTCGGCCACGAGATCGTCCACCGCGCCCAGCGCGCCGGGATGGCCCCGCAGCAGTACTACGACCAGCTCGTCCGCTCCGGCGCGGCGGCCGCCGTCTTCGGCGACGTGCGGCGGGGCAAGGCGCTCGCCTCGGTGATGGAGCACATCAAGATCAAGGACTCGGCGGGCAACGAGGTCAGCCTCGACGCGATCCGCGCCGAAGGCGACGAGGCCCACGACCACGACCACGAGCACTGATCGTCGGCTGAGGCCGCCGTCCACCGGTCCCGGTGGACGGCGGCCGAAACCCTTTTCCGGGTACGTCTGGGAGGGGCTGCGCTGAGAGCGAAAAGCGCCCCGACCGGGACTGTGTCACCCGGGTGAGCGGTTAGTGTCGGTGAAGACGGTACGGAGAGCGAAGGGCTGCCATGACCGACATGCACATCCCAGCGAAGCCGCTCCGGGCGATCGAGGCCCGCGGTGGCGACAACATTGGCAACCTCGACGACTCGGTCTACAACCGGTTGCTCAAGGAGCGCATCATCTTCCTCGGCAGCGAGGTGACCGACCAGGTCGCCAACCGCATCTGCGCGCAGCTGCTGCTGCTCGCCGCGGAGGACCCGGACCGCGACATCAACCTCTGGATCAACTCGCCGGGTGGCTCGGTCTACTCCGGCATGGCGATCTACGACACCATGCAGTTCATCGACAACGACGTGTCGACCGTGGCTATGGGCATGGCGGCCTCCATGGGCCAGCTCCTGCTCTGCGCGGGCACCAAGGGCAAGCGGTACGCCCTGCCCCACGCGCGGATCATGATGCACCAGCCGTCCGGCGGCATGGGCGGCACCGCCTCCGACATCGCCATCCAGGCGGAGCAGATGCTCTACACGAAGCGGATGTTCCAGGAGCGGGTCGCGCACCACACCGGCCAGACCCAGGCGCAGATCGAGGCGGACTCGGACCGCGACCGCTGGTTCACCGCCCAGGAGGCCAGGGACTACGGCTTCATCGACAAGGTGATCACCGGAGCCACCCAGGTTCCGGAAGGCGCCGGGACCCTGAGCTGAGCGAGGAGCTGACGATGACCGACCTGAGCCTGCCGCCCCAGTTCGCGGCCGTGCACAACCGCTACGTCCTGCCGTCGTTCGTCGAGCGCACGTCGTACGGGGTGAAGGAGTCCAACCCGTACAACAAGCTCTTCGAGGACCGGATCATCTTCCTCGGCGTCCAGGTGGACGACGCGTCCGCCAACGACGTGATGGCGCAGCTGCTGACGCTCGAGGGCACCGACCCGGACCGCGACATCACCATGTACATCAACTCGCCGGGCGGTTCCTTCACCGCCATGACGGCGATCTACGACACGATGCAGTACATCCGGCCGGACGTCTCGACGGTCTGTCTCGGTCAGGCCGCCAGCGCGGCCGCCGTGTTGCTGGCCGCCGGCACGCCGGGCAAGCGGATGGCGCTGCCGAACTCGCGGATCATCATCCACCAGCCGGCAACCGAGGGCGGTTACGGGCAGGGCTCGGACATCGAGATCCAGGCCCGGGAGATCCTGCGGATGCGGACCCAGCTGGAGGACATGCTCTCCCAGCACTGCAACCGGCCGCTCGAGAAGGTCCGCAAGGACATCGACCGGGACAAGATCATGACGGCCGAGGAGTCCCGCGAGTACGGGCTGGTCGACACGATCCTCACCAGCCGCAAGAAGGGCCTGCTGGCCGCCAACGCGGCCCGCTGACCGAGCATCGGGTCGGAGGCCGGCCGGGCGGGTTCCCGGTCGGCCTCTGACACGCCCGAATTGGGGGTCGGAGAAACCCCCGCCAGCGGGTAACGTCGGGTCCGTACCGCTGCGTCGGGTCGGTCCGGCGGGCGAACAGAGCCGGACGGAGCGCAACGTCCGCAAGTCATGGCCGGTGCACCGGCCGATGAGTGCAGGGAGAACGTAGGTGGCACGAATCGGTGACGGCGGCGACCTACTCAAATGCTCCTTCTGCGGCAAGTCGCAGAAGCAGGTCAAGAAGCTCATCGCGGGCCCTGGGGTCTACATCTGCGACGAGTGCATCGATCTCTGCAACGAGATCATCGAGGAGGAGTTGGCCGAGTCCGGCGAGGTGAAGTGGGAAGAGCTTCCCAAGCCGATGGAGATCTGCCAGTTCCTCGACAACTACGTGGTCGGCCAGGACCAGGCCAAGAAGGCGCTCGCGGTCGCGGTCTACAACCACTACAAGCGGATCCAGGCCGAGGCGGCCGGCGCGCCGGGTTCAGGTAGCGACGCCGTCGAGCTGGCCAAGTCGAACATCCTGCTGCTCGGGCCGACCGGCTGTGGCAAGACGCACCTGGCGCAGACCCTCGCACGGATGCTGAACGTCCCCTTCGCCATCGCCGACGCCACCGCGCTGACCGAGGCCGGCTACGTCGGCGAGGACGTGGAGAACATCCTCCTCAAGCTGATCCAGGCTGCGGACTACGACATCAAGCGCGCCGAGACCGGCATCATCTACATCGACGAGGTCGACAAGATCGCCCGCAAGTCGGAGAACCCGTCGATCACCCGGGACGTCTCCGGCGAGGGCGTCCAGCAGGCCCTGCTGAAGATGCTGGAGGGCACGGTGGCCAATGTGCCGCCGCAGGGCGGCCGGAAGCACCCGCACCAGGAGTTCATCCAGATCGACACCACCAACGTGCTGTTCATCTGCGGTGGCGCCTTCGCCGGTCTCGACCAGATCATCGAGTCTCGCACCGGCCACGGCGGCACCGGCTTCGGCTCCCGGCTCCGGTCGATCTCCGACCGTTCGGCCGACGATATCTTCAGCCAGGTGATGCCGGAGGACATGCTGAAGTTCGGGCTGATCCCCGAGTTCGTCGGCCGGCTTCCGGTGATCACCAACGTCCGCAGCCTCGACCGGTCGGCCCTCGTGCGGATCCTCACCGAGCCGCGCAACGCCCTGGTCAAGCAGTACCAACGCCTCTTCGAGCTCGACGGCGTCGAGCTGGAGTTCGACGACCCGGCCCTGGAGGCGATCGCCGACCAGGCGATGCTGCGCGGCACCGGGGCCCGTGGCCTGCGCGCCATCATCGAGGAGGTTCTGCTCTCCGCGATGTACGAGGTGCCGAGCAACCCCGACGCCGCCCGGGTGCTGATCACCCGCGAGGTGGTCCTGGAGAACGTCAACCCGACGATCGTGCCGCGGGAGTTCACCGGCCGCCGGGCCCGTCGCGACCGTGGGGACCGCGAGGAGAAGTCCGCCTGACCTGCCTTCCCCCTGATCAGGGGAGCGGTGTTCCCGCGGCGGCCCCGGAGAAGTCCGAGGCTGTCGCGGGCGCTTCTTCGGCCGTACGCTGAGGGCCATGCGCGTCGCCGTCTGCCAGCTCAACGCCCGCGACGACCGGGCGGCCAACCTCGCGGCCGCGGAGGCCCTGCTGGTCCGCGCCGCAGCGGCCGGTGCGGACCTGGCCGTCCTCCCGGAGTACGTCGACTACCTGGGCCCCGCAGCCGGCCTGCCCGCGCCGGAGCCCGTAGACGGCACGGTGGGCCGGTTCTTCGCCGATGTGGCCCGCCGGCTCGGCATCTGGCTGGTCGCGGGATCCTTCCACGAGGCCGGCCCGGATCCGGAACACACCTTCAACACGTCGTTGGTCTTCGACCGGTCCGGCACGCTGGTCACCAGCTACCGCAAGATCCATCTGTACGACGTGGAGATCCCCGGGCGGGTCTCCTACCTGGAGTCGGCGACGGTCGCACCAGGGGAGAAGCCCGTGGTGGTCGACGTCGAGGGCGTCCGGGTCGGCCTGTCGATCTGCTACGACCTGCGGTTCCCCGAGCTCTACCGGCAACTGGTCACGGACGGGGACGCGCAACTGCTGGTGCTGCCGGCGGCGTTCATGCTGCACACCGGGCGGGACCACTGGGAGGTCCTGCTGCGGGCCCGGGCCATCGAGAACCAGTGTTTCGTGGCGGCGGCCGGTCAGACCGGCGACCACGAGCCGGCGCGTACCTGCTTCGGCCGCAGCATGGTGGTCGACCCGTGGGGGACGGTCCTCGGCCAGGTGCCGGACGGCCCCGGTCTGACCGTCGTCGACCTCGACCTGGAGCGGCTCCGGGCGATCCGCGCCGAGCTGCCGAGCCTGGCAAACCGCCGCCTCTGAGCGCCGTTGGCGGGACGTCGGCGGGTGGGCGGTCATCAGCCCTGGAGCAGGACGCCGATCACGGTGAGGCCGGCGATGGCGCCGGCGGTCACCAGGAGGGCGGTGGTCATCCGGGATGTTCCGCGACGGGCCAGCCGGCCGACCGACACCAGGATGACGACCAGTACGACGGCGCCGATGACCAGCTGCCAGAAGGGCATCAGCAGGCCGAGCAGGGCTTCCTCGGCGAGGGTGGCCGCCGGTAGGGCGGGAGCGTCATCCATGCCAGACACTTTGGCACGCCGGCGCATGGTGTGCGGGTGAGCCGTGCGGACGGTTCCCGGGACACGATCTTGGCAGCATCGACGGACGCTGATTTGCCTTCTGTTGGCCGTACGCGTAACTTTCTCTCTGCAAGCGGGAGGCCGGACAAACCGGCTGAGAGCGGGCACCAGGCTTGAGGCGGAGACGCCGAGCGAGGCTGGGAACCTGGGTGGTGCGGAGCAACGCCGGTGAGACGGAGTTGCGATCGCGAAGCCGACCAGGTAGAGTGCTGAAGCCGGCAGGAGCCGGGCGGATGGCCGCGGAAGTGGCGATCGGCCGGTCTGCGGCTTCCCACGACAGAAACGACCGCCAATTCTGGCGAGCGTCAACGTGGGGTCGATCAAATCGGCAAAGAAAACTTCGGCAACGAGGTTGACTGCGAAGAGGCGATCGGGTAAGTTGGAGAGGTTGCCCCAGAAGGGGGTCCCACTAAGTGGGATTCACTGGATGGTGTGTGGTTGTTCTTTGAGAACTCAACAGGGTGCTTGATAAGCCAGTGCCAATTATGATTTATACCCCGTACTGGTCGGACTTTAGGGTTTCGGCTGGTTGGGATTCCTTTGGCAACACTTTTTGTTGTCGGGACAGTTTTTCAACAAGTTTTTGTTGGAGAGTTTGATCCTGGCTCAGGACGAACGCTGGCGGCGTGCTTAACACATGCAAGTCGAGCGGAAAGGCCCTTCGGGGTACTCGAGCGGCGAACGGGTGAGTAACACGTGAGCAACCTGCCCTAGGCTTTGGGATAACCCTCGGAAACGGGGGCTAATACCGAATATGACTGCTGGCCGCATGGCTGGTGGTGTAAAGTTTTTCGGCCTGGGATGGGCTCGCGGCCTATCAGCTTGTTGGTGGGGTAATGGCCTACCAAGGCGACGACGGGTAGCCGGCCTGAGAGGGCGACCGGCCACACTGGGACTGAGACACGGCCCAGACTCCTACGGGAGGCAGCAGTGGGGAATATTGCACAATGGGCGGAAGCCTGATGCAGCGACGCCGCGTGAGGGATGACGGCCTTCGGGTTGTAAACCTCTTTCAGCAGGGACGAAGCGAAAGTGACGGTACCTGCAGAAGAAGCACCGGCCAACTACGTGCCAGCAGCCGCGGTAAGACGTAGGGTGCGAGCGTTGTCCGGAATTATTGGGCGTAAAGAGCTCGTAGGCGGCTTGTCGCGTCGACTGTGAAAACCCGCAGCTCAACTGCGGGCCTGCAGTCGATACGGGCAGGCTAGAGTTCGGTAGGGGAGACTGGAATTCCTGGTGTAGCGGTGAAATGCGCAGATATCAGGAGGAACACCGATGGCGAAGGCAGGTCTCTGGGCCGATACTGACGCTGAGGAGCGAAAGCGTGGGGAGCGAACAGGATTAGATACCCTGGTAGTCCACGCTGTAAACGTTGGGCGCTAGGTGTGGGGGACCTCTCCGGTTTCCTGTGCCGCAGCTAACGCATTAAGCGCCCCGCCTGGGGAGTACGGCCGCAAGGCTAAAACTCAAAGGAATTGACGGGGGCCCGCACAAGCGGCGGAGCATGCGGATTAATTCGATGCAACGCGAAGAACCTTACCTGGGTTTGACATGGCCGCAAAACTCGCAGAGATGTGAGGTCCTTCGGGGGCGGTCACAGGTGGTGCATGGCTGTCGTCAGCTCGTGTCGTGAGATGTTGGGTTAAGTCCCGCAACGAGCGCAACCCTCGTTCGATGTTGCCAGCGCGTTATGGCGGGGACTCATCGAAGACTGCCGGGGTCAACTCGGAGGAAGGTGGGGATGACGTCAAGTCATCATGCCCCTTATGTCCAGGGCTTCACGCATGCTACAATGGCCGGTACAATGGGCTGCGATACCGTAAGGTGGAGCGAATCCCAAAAAGCCGGTCTCAGTTCGGATCGGGGTCTGCAACTCGACCCCGTGAAGTCGGAGTCGCTAGTAATCGCAGATCAGCAACGCTGCGGTGAATACGTTCCCGGGCCTTGTACACACCGCCCGTCACGTCACGAAAGTCGGCAACACCCGAAGCCGGTGGCCCAACCCCTTGTGGGAGGGAGCCGTCGAAGGTGGGGCTGGCGATTGGGACGAAGTCGTAACAAGGTAGCCGTACCGGAAGGTGCGGCTGGATCACCTCCTTTCTAAGGAGCACCATCCGTCGAAAGGCGGTATGGAGCCCGCGACCTGCGTATGTCGGGTTGGGGTGCTCAGATGGCGGAGACACTGGTGAGTTTTGCCCTGGCAACGGCCGGGGGACCTAGTACAGCTGCCCTTTTGGGGTGGTGGGAATGGTTCCTTCTGGTGCGGCTGGGGGAGGGCGGAGAGCACCCTGTTGGGTCCTGAAGGAACAACCATTGGTTGTTTTCTTCGGAGCCATTGCCTCGCCTGTGGGTGGGGGTTGGTTGCCAGGCATGGCCTGGTCTCGCATACCGTCGGCGGTTGTCGGGTTTGGTGTGGGGCTGTGGGTTGTGGGTTGGTCGTTTGTTGAGAATTGCACAGTGGACGCGAGCATCTTTGTGGTCAAGTTGTCAAGGGCGAACGGTGGATGCCTTGGCACCAGGAGCCGATGAAGGACGTGGGAGGCCGCGATAGGCCTGGGGGAGCTGTCAACCAAGCTGTGATCCCAGGGTGTCCGAATGGGGAAACCTGGCATCAGTCATGTGATGTCACCCGCACCTGAATACATAGGGTGTGTGGAGGGAACGCGGGGAAGTGAAACATCTCAGTACCCGTAGGAAGAGAAAACAAGAGTGATTCCGTGAGTAGTGGCGAGCGAAAGCGGATCTAGGCTAAACCGGCTGCGTGTGATACCTGTCAGGGGTTGCGTGGTTGGGGTTGTGGGACCTTGCTGAATGAGCTGACACTTGTTCGAGAAGTTATAAAACCAGTTGCTAGCCGAACAGTCTGGAATGGCTGACCGTAGGCGGTGAGAGTCCGGTAGGTGAAAGTGGCTGGTCTTCTGTGGGTGTTCCCGAGTAGCGGCGGACCCCTGTAATCTGCCGTGAATCTGCCAGGACCACCTGGTAAGCCTAAATACTTCCTGGTGACCGATAGCGGACAAGTACCGTGAGGGAATGGTGAAAAGTACCCCGGGAGGGGAGTGAAATAGTACCTGAAACCGTTCGCCTACAATCCGTCGGAGCCTTGCGGGGTGACGGCGTGCCTTTTGAAGAATGAGCCTGCGAGTTAGTGGCATGTGGCGAGGTTAACCCGTGTGGGGGAGCCGTAGCGAAAGCGAGTCTGAATAGGGCGATTCAGTCGCGTGTCCTAGACCCGAAGCGGAGTGATCTAGCCATGGGCAGGCTGAAGCGCGGGTAAGACCGCGTGGAGGGCCGAACCCACCAACGTTGAAAAGTTGGGGGATGACCTGTGGTTAGGGGTGAAAGGCCAATCAAACTCCGTGATAGCTGGTTCTCCCCGAAATGCATTTAGGTGCAGCGTCGCGTGTTTCTTGCCGGAGGTAGAGCACTGGATGGTCTAGGGGGCCCACAAGCTTACCGAAATCAGCCAAACTCCGAATGCCGGTAAGTGAGAGCGCGGCAGTGAGACTGCGGGGGATAAGCTTCGTAGTCGAGAGGGAAACAGCCCAGATCACCAGCTAAGGCCCCTAAGCGTGTGCTAAGTGGAAAAGGATGTGGGGTCGCATAGACAACCAGGAGGTTGGCTTAGAAGCAGCCACCCTTTAAAGAGTGCGTAATAGCTCACTGGTCAAGTGGTTCCGCGCCGACAATGTAGCGGGGCTCAAGCACACCGCCGAAGCTGTGGCATTCATATTTTATCCTCGCTTGGACTTGATTCCTTGTGCAGGTGTGTGGATGGGTAGGGGAGCGTCGTGCCGGGGGTGAAGCAGCGGGGTGACCCAGTTGTGGACGCGGCACGAGTGAGAATGCAGGCATGAGTAGCGAAAGAAGGGTGAGAAACCCTTCCGCCGGATGACCAAGGGTTCCAGGGCCAGGCTAATCCGCCCTGGGTGAGTCGGGACCTAAGGCGAGGCCGAGAGGCGTAGTCGATGGACAACGGGTTGATATTCCCGTACCCGCGAAAGAACGCCCATGATGAACCTTGTTGTGCTAACCATGTGATCTTGGGGCGGTCTTCGGACTTAACTGGGTGAGTGTGGGAACCTGGCGGGTAGTAGTCAAGCGATGGGGTGACGCAGGAAGGTAGCTGAGCCCGGCCGGTGGTTGTGCCGGGGTAAGCGTGTAGGCCGTACCGTAGGCAAATCCGCGGTGCATTAAGGCTGAGACGTGATGCCGAGCCGATTCAGGTGAAGTCAGTGATCCTATGCTGCCGAGAAAAGCCTCTAGCGAGTTCTTAGCGGCCCGTACCCCAAACCGACACAGGTGGTCAGGTAGAGAATACCGAGGCGATCGGGCGAACTGTGGTTAAGGAACTCGGCAAATTGCCCCCGTAACTTAGGGAGAAGGGGGGCCGGAGACGTGAAGCCCCTTGCGGGTGGAGCGTTGTATGGCCGCAGAGAGCAGGGGGAAGCGACTGTTTACTAAAAACACAGGTCCATGCGAAGAAGTAATTCGATGTATATGGACTGACGCCTGCCCGGTGCTGGAACGTTAAGGGGACCTGTTAGCTCTTCGGGGCGAAGCGGAGAACTTAAGCGCCAGTAAACGGCGGTGGTAACTATAACCATCCTAAGGTAGCGAAATTCCTTGTCGGGTAAGTTCCGACCTGCACGAATGGCGTAACGACTTCCCCACTGTCTCAACCACAGGCCCGGCGAAATTGCATTACGAGTAAAGATGCTCGTTACGCGCGGCAGGACGGAAAGACCCCGGGACCTTTACTATAGCTTGACATTGGTATCCGAATTAGCTTGTGTAGGATAGGTGGGAGCCGGTGAAGTCCATACGCCAGTATGGGTGGAGGCAATCTTGAAATACCACTCTGGTTGATTTGGGTTTCTAACTTCGGGCCGTTATCCGGTTCAGGGACAGTGTCTGGTGGGTAGTTTAACTGGGGCGGTTGCCTCCTAAAAGGTAACGGAGGCGCCCAAAGGTTCCCTCAGCCTGGTTGGCAATCAGGTGTTGAGTGCAAGTACACAAGGGAGCTTGACTGTGAGACTGACAGGTCGAGCAGGGACGAAAGTCGGGACTAGTGATCCGGCACTTGCGAGTGGAAGCGGTGTCGCTCAACGGATAAAAGGTACCCCGGGGATAACAGGCTGATCTTCCCCAAGAGTCCATATCGACGGGATGGTTTGGCACCTCGATGTCGGCTCGTCGCATCCTGGGGCTGTAGCAGGTCCCAAGGGTTGGGCTGTTCGCCCATTAAAGCGGTACGCGAGCTGGGTTTAGAACGTCGTGAGACAGTTCGGTCCCTATCCGCCGTGCGCGTAGGATACTTGAGAAGGGCTGTCCCTAGTACGAGAGGACCGGGACGGACGAACCTCTGGTGTGCCAGTTGTCCCGCCAGGGGCACGGCTGGTTAGCTACGTTCGGAAGGGATAACCGCTGAAAGCATCTAAGCGGGAAGCCTGCTTCAAGATGAGGTATCCCACCCACTTTTGTGGGGTAAGGCCCCCAGCTAGACTACTGGGTTGATAGGCCGGAAATGTAAGCTCGGTAACGGGTTGAGTTGACCGGTACTAATAGGCCGAGGACTTGACTACTAAGCTGCTACGCGTCCACTGTGCAACTCTCGACAAATGAACAACAGACCAGTTGCTGGTGTTGTTTGATATGTCGATAGAGTTACGGCGGTCATGGCGGAGGGGAAACGCCCGGTTACATTCCGAACCCGGAAGCTAAGCCCTCCAGCGCCGATGGTACTGCACTCGGGAGGGTGTGGGAGAGTAGGACACCGCCGGACATCTTTCGGTCAGGGCCACCCCTTCGGGGGTGGCCCTGACGCGTTTCCGTGACCATTTCCGTACCCACGACCCGGGCCGTTCCGGCATGACTGATCCGGCGTGAACGGCCGGAACGCGGTCCCCGGGGACGCGGCTCAGGAACGGGACTGGACATCCTCGCGGATCCGCCGCATCAGATCACCGGCGGCGTCGACCGGGCGCCCCGGCAGCATCGCCATCGCGACGCTGCCGTGGTCCGCCCAGCCGCAGACGGCGAAGTCACCGCCGTCGCCGCTGGTGGTGCCGCACTTCATCACCCCGCCGAACCGGCCAGCCGGCACCTTACGCAGCCCGGTGACCTTCCCGGTCTCGTCGGCCATCAGGCCGAAGAGGGTGTCCAGGTCGCGTTCGGGCTGCCACAGCAGGGTGGTGCCGCCGAAGAGCAGCACGGAGCGCTTGTCGTCCGCCGGATCGCGGTACACGACGCCGAGGCTGCGATCCAGGTCGATGTCGGCGGACAGTCCGTCGCGCAGGTAGTCGGCGGTGCTGCGGGCCCGGTCGCTGTCGTCGCGCTGCAGGCCGGCGACGGTGGCCGGAGCGGCCAGCCGGGCGTCCTTCTGCTGTGCCACCCGCCAGCCGGCGACGCCCAGCGCCCCGACGCCGGCGAGGCCGGCCGCCAGGAGCACGGTGAGGGCGATCCGCCCGCGCCGGGACCGGGGACCGCGCCGCCGGGCCGAGCCCTGCGGGCCCCGGTTGCTGAGCCGGATCGGTTCCCCGGTGAGGTCGATCGGCTCGGGCTCGTCAGCGAGCGGACGCTCAGTGAGATGTGCGTCGGACATAGCCGACACCGTACGCGAAGGGCAGGTGGCGCACGTCGGGTCCGCGGAAGCGCTCCGTAGACTTTCAGGGTGACCGACAGCCTGGACGCCCGACGCCCCGACGCCCCGACCCTGCCCGCCCAGTACCAGCCGGGCGACGTTGAGCAGCGACGGTACGAGCAGTGGGTAGCCGCCGGGCACTTCCGGGCGTCGGCCCAGAGCGACAAGCCGCCCTTCGCGATCGTCATCCCGCCGCCCAACGTGACCGGCTCGCTGCACATGGGCCACGCGTTCGAGCACACGCTGATGGACGCCCTTACCCGGCGCAAGCGGATGCAGGGCTTCGAGTCGCTCTGGCTGCCGGGTATGGACCACGCCGGCATCGCCACCCAGAACCTCGTCGAGCGGCAGCTCGCCGGAGAGGGCCTGTCCCGGCACGACCTGGGCCGGGAGAAGTTCGTCGAGCGGGTTTGGCAGTGGAAGGCCGAGTCCGGCGGCGCGATCCTGGGCCAGATGCGCCGCCTCGGCGACGCGGTCGACTGGGACCGCGAGCGTTTCACCATGGACGCGGGGCTGTCCCGGGCCGTGCAGACCATGTTCAAGAAGCTCTTCGACGACGGGCTGATCTACCGGGCCAACCGGATCATCAACTGGTGCCCGCGCTGCCTGACCGCCCTGTCCGACATCGAGGTGGAGCACACCGACGACGACGGCGAGCTGATCTCGATCCGGTACGGCGACGAGGTCGTGGTGGCCACCACCCGCGCCGAGACGATGCTCGGCGACACCGCCGTGGCGGTGCACCCCGACGACGAGCGGTACCGGCACCTGATCGGCACCGAGGTCGCCCTGCCGCTGACCGACCGGCGCATCCCGATCGTCGCCGACGAGCACGTCGACCCGAGCTTCGGCACCGGCATGGTGAAGGTGACCCCGGCGCACGACCCGAACGACTTCGAGATCGGTCAGCGGCACGACCTGCCCGCCCTGACGATCATGGACGAGCGCGGCATCATCACGGCGCCGGGCCCATTCGAGGGCCTGGACCGGTACGAGGCCCGGCCGGCGATCGTCGCCGCGCTGCGCGAGCAGGGCCTGATCGTGGCCGAGAAGCGGCCGTACGTGCACGCCGTGGGCCACTGCTCACGGTGCAAGACCACGGTCGAGCCGCGGCTGTCGTTGCAGTGGTTCGTCAACACCGCCCCGCTGGCGAAGGCGGCCGGGGACGCCGTGCGCGACGGCCGGGTGAAGGTCGAGCCGGCCGAGCTGGCCAAGCGCTACTTCGCCTGGGTCGACAACATGCACGACTGGTGCATCTCCCGCCAGCTCTGGTGGGGCCACCGCATTCCGGTCTGGTACGGCCCGGACGGCGAGATCGTCTGCGTCGGCCCGGACGAGGAGCCGCCGGCCGGCGATGGCTGGCACCAGGACGAGGACGTCCTGGACACCTGGTTCTCCAGCGGCCTGTGGCCGTTCTCCACCCTCGGCTGGCCGGAGCAGACCCCGGACCTGGCGAAGTTCTACCCGACCAGCGTCCTGGTCACCGGGTACGACATCCTGTTCTTCTGGGTCGCCCGGATGATGATGTTCGGCCTCTACGCCATGGACGGCCGGCCGCCGTTCGACGTGGTGGCCCTGCACGGCATGGTCCGCGACGAGCACGGCAAGAAGATGTCGAAGTCGTTCGGCAACGTGGTCGACCCGCTGGACTGGATCGACCGGTTCGGCGCGGACGCCACCCGGTTCACCCTCGCCCGGGGCGCCAACCCCGGCCAGGACGTCCCGGTCAGCGAGGACTGGTGCCAGGGCTCCCGCAACTTCTGCAACAAGCTGTGGAACGCCACCCGGTTCGCGCTGATGAACGGCGCCCACACCAACGGCCCGCTGCCGCCGGCCGAGCAGCTCTCCACCGTCGACCGGTGGATCCTGTCCCGGCTGGCGCACGTCACCGCCGAGGTCGACGAGCAGTTCGAGGCGTACGAGTTCGCGAAGGTCTGTGATCTGCTCTACCACTTCGCCTGGGACGACGTCTGCGACTGGTACGTGGAGCTGGGCAAGCCGGTGCTCGCCGAGGGCGGGGCGGCGGCCGACGCCACCCGGCGGGTGCTCGGGCACGTCCTGGACCAGCTCCTGCGGCTGCTGCACCCGGTGATCCCGTTCGTCACCGACGAACTGTGGATCGCGCTGACCGGCGGGGAGACGGTGGTGACGGCCGCGTGGCCGGCCGCCGACCGTACCGGGATCGACGACGCCGCGGAGGGCGAGGTCGGCACCGTCCAGCGGGTGGTGACGGAGATCCGGCGGTTCCGCTCGGACCAGGGCCTGCGGCCCACCCAGCGGGTGGTCGCCCGGCTCGACGGCCTGGCCGGCGCGGGCATCGCCTCCCACGAGCGGCTGATCCGCTCGCTGGTCCGGCTCGACCCGGCCGGCGACGACTTCCAGGCCAGCGCGACCCTGGCCATGCCCGGCGAGGTGAGCGTCGCGCTGGACACCCGGGGTTCGATCGACGTGGCCGCCGAGCGGGCCCGACTGACGAAGGACCGCGCCGCCGCCGGGAAGGAGGTCGCGCAGGCCCGCGCGAAGCTGGACAACCCGGCGTTCGTGGGGAAGGCCCCGGAGCCGGTGGTCGCCAAGATCCGCGACCGGCTCGCCACGGCCGAGGCCGACCTGATCCGCATCGATGCCGCTCTGGAGGCGCTGCCCTCGTGACCGACCGTAACGATCGCACCCACCGCACCGCTCGCGGCGTCGACGGCGAGTTTGCCGCCGTCGACGCCGAGCTGGCCGCGCGCGGGTTCACCCGCATGCACTTCGAGCTGGACCGGATCGAGACGCTGCTCGACCTGCTCGGCAGCCCGCAGCGGGCGTACCCGTCGATCCACCTGACCGGGACCAACGGGAAGACCTCGACCGCCCGGATGATCGACTCGCTGCTGCGGGCGTTCGGGCTGCACACCGGCCGGTACACCAGCCCGCACCTGGAGACCGTCCGGGAGCGGATCAGCCTGGACGGGGAGCCGGTCAGCGAGGAACGCTTCGTGGCCACGTACCGCGAGGTGGTGCCGCTGGCCGAGTTGGTCGACCAGCGCTCCGCCGAGCCGTTGACCTACTTCGACCTGACCACGGCGCTGGCGTTCGCCACCTTCGCGGACGCCCCGGTCGACGTCGCGGTGGTCGAGGTGGGGATCGGCGGGGCGGAGGACTCCACCAACGTGATCCAGGCCGGCGTCGCGGTGCTCACCCCGATCGGGCTCGACCACACCGAGTGGCTGGGCGACACCCTCCAGGACATCGCCCTGCACAAGGCCGGGATCATCCACAAGGGGGCCACGGTCGTCTGCGCGGCGCAGGAGGAGGAGGCCGCCCGGCCGATCCTGGAGCGGTGCGCCGAGGTCGGCGCGACGATCGCCCGCGAGGGGGCGGAGTTCGGCGTGCTGCGCCGTTCGGTGGCGGTCGGCGGCCAGGTGCTCAGCATCCAGGGCCTCGGCGGGGTGTACGAGGACATGTTCGTTCCGCTGCACGGCGCGCACCAGGCGCAGAACGCGGCGGTGGCGCTCGCCGCCGTGGAGGCGTTCCTCGGGGCGGGATCGAATCGGCAGCTCGACGTGGAGGCGGTCCGGGAGGGCTTCGCCGCCGTCAGCTCGCCCGGCCGGCTGGAGAAGGTGCGGAACGCGCCGACGATCCTGCTCGACGGGGCGCACAATCCGCACGGGATGGCGGCCACGGTGACCGCCCTCCAGGAGGAGTTCGCGTTCAGCAAGCTGGTCGGCGTGCTCGGCGTGCTCGGCGACAAGGACGCGCTGAGCCTGCTGGAGCTGCTGGAGCCGGTGCTCGACTCGCTGGTGGTCACCCGCAACAGCTCGCCGCGGGCGATGCCGGCCGACGAGCTGGCCGAGCTGGCCCTGGACGTCTTCGGGGCGGACCGGGTGGCGGTGGCCGAGGAGATGCCCGACGCGATCGAGGCGGCGGTGGCCGAGGCCGAGTCCGACGTCCCCGGCGAGCTGTCCGGGGTCGGCGTACTGATCACCGGGTCGGTGGTGACCGTGGCCGACGCCCGCAGGCTGTTCAAGCGATGACCGCCCCGGGTTCAGACCGCCGGGCGGAGGGCGCCGGCGACGGATCGGGTCAGCGGCGCTCCGGGCTGCGCAACCCCGAGGGGGCGGTGCGCGGCCTGGGCGCCGGGACGCTCGGCCTGGAGGCCCTGGTGCTGCTGCTCGCGATCCAGCCGATCCGGGTGGTCGGCGGGGAGCTCAGCGGCGCGGCCGTCGCGGTGATCGTGGCGTTGGCCGTGGCGGCGATCGTGCTCGCCGGGATGATGCGCCGGCAGTGGGCCTGGTACGCCGGCACGGTGCTCCAGGGGGCGCTGCTGCTCGCCGGGCTGCTGCACTGGTCACTGCTGGCGGTGGGGATCATCTTCACCCTGGTCTGGGGGTACGCCCTGCACGTGCGCCGGGTGATCCTCGGCCGCTGAGCCACTGCCTGCGGGACGGGCCCGCTGCCTTGCGGGACGGGCCAGCAGGCAGCGGCTCAGCCACGGTGCCAGGCGTTCCCCACCGCTCAGGCGTCGGCGCGGGTGCGCCACTGGGTGAGGGCGATGCCGTGGCCGTCCGGGTCGCGGAAGGCCGCCGCCCAGACCTCCAGCTTGGTACCCCGGTTCACCACCCTCGGGGCGTACGTGAAGCGGACGCCGGAGTCGCGCAGCCGCTCGTACGCGCCCTGGATTTCGTCGACCTCCAGGTTCACGTGGACCAGGCGGCGGCTCATCGGGGCCGCGCCGGTGACCTCGCGCAGCACCAGCCGGGTCGCCCCGGAGGCGAGCACGGCGTTGCCGGCGCCCCGGTCGACCTCCTCGAAACCGAGGGTGTCCCGGTAGAACTCCAACGACCGGTCCAGGTCGGTGACCAGCAGGGTGATGCCGACCCCGCTGATCGGGGCCGCCGCGTCGGCGGGCTCGGCCTCCGGGTCGTAACCGAAGATCGCCTCGTCCAGCTCGTGCTGGTCGGGGGCCGGCCGGGGGCGCGGGTCCGGGTCGTCCAGCGGCACGTCGATGGGGTCGGCCGGGGCTGCCGCGTCGATGGTCTCGACGGGGACGGTCGGGGCTCCCGCGTCGATGGTCTCGACGGGGACGGTCGGGTCGAAGCGTTCCTCGGCCGGTGGGCGGGGGGCCGGGGTGGCCCGCCGGGGCAGCGGGCCGGGGGTCGGCTCCACCACCGTCCCCTCCAGCACGACCGGGCCGCCCGGCCGCTGGTGCATCACGACCGGCTCCCGGCCCTCCGGCAGCGGGCCGAGGTCGTCGTCGCGCAGCGGGTCGGGCCCGGACGGGTCGCGCAGGTCGTCGCGGAAGCTGGACGGGTCGCGTAGGTCGTCATGGAAACCGGACGGGTCGCGGAAGTCGTCGTCCGGGATGCGGTCGGCCCACGGCGGCGCCTCCTGCTGGATCAGGACCTCGTCGACCGGGTCGGCGCCCGCGTACTCGGGCGGGAGGTCGGCCATGGCCGACGCGGCGGTCTCCGAGTGGGTGGGCACCTCGTCCCAGAGGACGCGGACATGTCGCTGGTCGTCCAGGGCCACCCGGATCGGCAGGGCCTGCCCGATCGAGGGCCACTTCGCCACCGGGACCCGCGGCTCGATGATCTTCTTCGACCGGGGCGGCAGGCCGGGCGCGTCGATGACGAGCTGCAACTCGCAGCGGCCGAACGCGTACGCGTTGGGCGGCTCGGAGGCGCTGTGCACGTGGCCGACGCCGACCACCCAGGTTCGGCCGCCGCCGCGCACGGTGGCCATCGCGATCGCCAGCACCAGCAGGGCCACCCCGAGCGCCACGATCGCCCAGCTGGTCATGCCCAGCCCGAACAGGACCACGAAGGTCGCCACGGTGCCCAGCACCGTCGCGATGAGCTTGCGTACCGGCGCGATGGGTCGGTTCCCGCCATTCGCCACTGTGGACCTCCCATGGGTCAAGGGCCAGGCTAGGCCGGATCGGCGACCCAGGGAATAGCGCGGCCGCCGCGCCGGTGCCGGCACCGGGTCGCTAGGCTGACCGTACCCAGCCGAGCCGTCTTCCGCGCACAGGAGGAACCCAGCGTGTCCAGCAGCAGCCCGGACGAGCGCACTCTCGTCCTGATCAAGCCCGACGCGGTCGGCCGTGGCCTGGTCGGTGAGATCCTCTCCCGCTTCGAGCGCAAGGGCCTGCGGATCGACGCCATGGCATCCCGGACGATGGACGGCGACTTCGCCGACCAGCACTACGCCGAGCACGTCGACAAGGCGTTCTACCCGCCGCTGAAGGGGTTCATGACCAGCGGTCCGCTGGTGGCCCTGGTGCTCTCCGGCGACCAGGTCATCGAGGTGGTACGCGGCATGATCGGCAGCACCGACGGCCGCAGGGCCGCCGCCGGCACCATCCGTGGCGACTTCTCCCTGTCCAACCGGGAGAACCTGGTGCACGCCTCCGACTCGACCGACAGCTCCAAGCGCGAGATCGCGCTCTGGTTCCCCGAGCTGGGCTGACGGCATTCCGACTCGGGGCGCGGCGGGGCAGGCCCGGAGTCGGGTCACCCCGCCAGCCGGGTGAGCTTCTCCGGGTTGGCGACCACGTACAGGCCGGTGATCCGGCCGCCGGCGGCGGCCACGGTCAGCGCGTACCGCCGGCCGCCGGGAAAGTGCACGACGTACCCGGGCCGGCCGTTGAACTCGACCGGGACCGTGCGCGGCGTCGGCCGCCGTGGCCCGAGGATCCCGGCGAAGAAGCGGGCAACCCGGTCCGCCCCGCGCACCGGGTTGCGGGCCGCCCTGGTCCGGCCGCCCCCGTCGGTCCACGAGGTGACGTCGGTCGCCACCAGGTCCGTCAGCCGGGCCAGGTCGCCGTCGCGGGCCGCGGCGAGGAACGCGTCCAGCAGCCGCCGCTGCTCGCCCGGGTCGGCCGCGAAGCGGCGGCGGTCGTCGGCGATCCGGGCCGCCGCCCGGTGGTGCAACTGCCGGCAGTCCGCCGCGGACCGGTCCAGGATCTCGCCGACCTGGGCGTACGGCAGATCGAAGGCGGTGCGCAGCACATAGACCGCGCGCTCCGGCGGCGTCAGCCGCTCCAGCAGGTGCAGCAGCGCCAGGGAGAGCGAGTCGCGCAGCTCCGCGTGCTCCGGCGGCCCGAACGGCGAGGGCGCGGTGGGCACCGGCTCCGGCAGCCAGGGCCCGACGTACGCCTCCCGGGCGGCCTGCCGGGCCCGCAGCCGGTCGATGGCGAGCCGGGTGACCACCCGAGACAGGTAGCGGCGCGGCTCGGCCACCGCCGCCCGGTCGACGCCCAACCACCGCAGGTACGCGTCCTGGAGCACGTCCTCGGCGTCGTGCAGGCTGCCGAGCATCCGGTACGCCAGGCCGAGCAGCATCGGCCGGTGCGCGTCGAGCGCACCGGCCGCCTGCGTCGCACCGGCCGTCGTCACCCGTCCGTCGGCGGCTGGCGCCGGGTGGCCGCCACGATCCGGTTCCATACGTTGATTGTGGCGATCGCGACCGTCAGGTCCGCCAGCTCCTTCTCCGACCAGACCTTCGCGGCGTCGTCCCAGACCTCGTCGGGCACCCCGTGCTCCCCGAGGCGGGTGAGCGCGTCGGTGAGCGCGAGCGCCGTCCGTTCCCGCTCGTCGAAGAAGGGCGTCTCCCGCCAGGCGGCCACGGCGAACAGCCGCCGGCTGGACTCGCCCGCCGCGAGGGCGTCCCGGCTGTGCATGTCCACGCAGAACCCGCAGCTGTTCAGCATCGACGCGCGCACCTTCACCAGATGCAGCACCGTGTGGTCGAGGTTCGCGCGGGTGTACCGCTCCAGCCCGGCCACCGCCCGGTACGCCTCCGGCGCCACTGCCTCCAGATCGATCCGACTCATCATGTCTCCTGTCCTCGTCGGTACACCCGGACGACGGGCGGAGGGGGCGCGGGTGTGACGGCGGCGGGTGTGACGCCGGTCATGCCGTCGCAGGCCGGGCGGTGAGTGGTCGGAGGCGGGCGCGGGTCGCCGGCTTCATCGGTGAGGCCGGCGAGGAGGAACCGGTGACGGTGGCCGTCCGCCGGGTGTGAGATGTGGGTGGGGCCCTTCCCGGGAGGCGCGCCCCTGCCCGGCGGCCCCTCCGCCACGCAGCGGATGGCCCGGCCACCCGTTCGGTTCGGCGTGACCGCGTCGGCTAACGTGACATCGCCCTGTCCAGCACGACCGCCGGAGGACCAGTGCCGCTGCTCTACACCATCGGCAGGCTCACCGTGGCGCCCGCGCTCCGGCTGGCCTTCCGACCGACCGTGGAGGGTTTGGAGCACATCCCGGAGACCGGTGGCGCCATCTTCGCCGGCAACCACCTCTCCGTCGCCGACGAGCTGTTCCTCGGCACGGTCGTGCCCCGCCACCTTGCGTTCTGGGCCAAGTCGGAGTACTTCAAGGGCACCGGCCCGAAGGGCGCGCTCTCGAAGTTCGTGCTCACCGGGCTGGGAGCCATCCCCGTCGAGCGGGCCGGCGGCCGGGCCGCGCTGTCCGCGTTCGACGCGGCCATCCCGGTGCTGAAGGCCGGTGACCTGGTCGCCGTGTACCCGGAGGGGACCCGCTCGCCCGACGGCCGGCTCTACCGGGGCCGCACCGGGGCCGCCCGGCTGGCGGTCGCAGCCGGCGTGCCGATCATCCCGGTCGGCATGATCGGCACCGACAGGGCCCAGCCGATCGGCACCAGGGTGCCCCGCCCGGGCCGGGCGGAAATCGTTGTGCGGTTCGGCAAGCCGCTGGACTTCACCGGCCGCGCGGACGACCGGACCTCGCTGCGGGAGATGACCGACGAGGTGATGAGCGAGATCCAGAAGCTCACCGGCCAGGAGTACGTGTCGCGCTACGCCCCGCCCCGCGCGCAACCGGCGGCCGAGGGCGAGCCGCCGGCCCCGGCCTGACCACCCCCGCCCGGCCTGACCGCCCCGCCCCGGCCGGCCCCCGCCCGGTCGCGTCGGGCCTCAGCCCGTCGTGCCCGGGTTCTGGTTGGCCGTGACGATCTGCTCGCGCATGGTGTCCAGCAGCTTGGCGCTGTCATCGACGGAGAGCTGGGTGAACACGCCGGTGGTGAGGCTGCCGTGGTCGACCGAGGTGCAGACCACCACGTCGGTGCCGTCGAGGGCGCCGACGGCGCAGCGCTCGAACCGGCCCCGGACGCCGGTCTCCACCACCTGCTTGTCCCCGAGCCGGTACGGCTCCGTCAGCCGGGTCATCTCGTCGTCCGCGTCGCTCTCCGGGGTCAGCCGGAACCCGGTGCCGCCGAACACCGCCACCGGCTTGCCCGCCGACGAGGCGTACACGCCGGCGAAGGTGTCCTCGGTCAGCAGGTGTGCCTTGCGTACATCGCTCTCCAGTTCCTTCGCGGCGGCCTGGCTGCGGGCGTCCTCGCGCAGCGACAGGTCGGAGATCTGCTGCGGCAGGGCGGCGTTCGCCGGATACTGCTCCCACATCGGCTTCACCCAGTAGGCAGGGCATCCGCAGCAGCAGGCGATGCTGAGCAGCAGCACCCACGGCCAGCGCCGACGGCGCCGGCGGGGGGCCCTCGGCGCGGGCGTCGGCGTCGGCGCTGGCCGCTGCTGCTGCGGCGCGACCGGCGGAGCGGGCGGCGGTACGTGGGGCGGCGGGGCGGGCGGTGACACCTGACGCGGTGGGGCCTGACGCGGCATCTGGCGGGTCGGCGCTGGTTGCCGGGCCACGGGCGGCGGCGGGCTGACGGGCCGGGCCACGGGCGACACCGGCCGGGCGCCCTGCGCTGGGGTGGCCGGATGGGCCACCGGCGGCGGGGTCGGGGGCCCGGCGACGGGTGCCGAGCCGGCCACCCGCCCCGGGTGCCGCCGGGTGGCCGGCGGCGTCGGGTACGACAGCGTCGGCGGCAGCGGGGGCAGTTCGGCGGAGTGCAGGTCCCAACTGCCGGTGTCCACGCCGGCCCACGGGTCCACCGGCACCTGGCTCTCCGGGGGCGGCAGCGGGCCGTGTTCGACCGGGGCGGGTGGCGGCGGGGTGGGCTCCGCCGACTCGCCCCAGATCCTCCTGCGTTGCGGCGGCGGTGGGACCGGCGCGGAGCCCGTCCACCGGGGCGCCGGCGGCGGGGCAGCGGCGGGGTCGAGGGTGGTCCGGTCCGGCCGAGCGTCGACCTTCGTCGGGTCGGGGGCGGGGATCGCCGGGGCCGGCCGGCCCCCGCCGCGAGCCGGCTCCGGGCCGGTTCGTCCCGGGGTGGCCTCGACCCGGGTGGGGTCGGGCCCGGCCCGTTCCGGCGTGGTCTCGGCCCGGGTGGGGTCGGGCCCGGCCCGTTCCGGGGTGGCCTCGGCCGCAGTGGGGTCCGGGCCGGGCTGTTCGAGAGTCGCCTCGGCCGCGGTCGGGTCCGGGTCGGTCGGCTGCGGGGCGGTGTCGGCGGCCGTGGGCGGGATGACCCGTTCGGGCCGCGTCCCGGGGGCCGGCGCGGGGTCGACCCGGGTGGGCTCCGGCGGGGCCGACGACTCGGCCGCCGGTCGGGTATCCCCGACCGGGGCGGTCGCGTCGGGAGCGTCGCCAGCCGGGGTGCCGGCGGAGCCGGCCGGGTCGGTGGCGTCCTCCGCCGGGGTGGCGTCCTCCGTCGCGGGGGCTGCGGACACCTCCGTCCCGGCGGGCGTGCCCTCCGGGTCCGCGGCCGATACGTCTGCGGCGGCGGGCGCGTCTGCGGCGGCGGGCGGCGCGGAGGCGCCGCGCGAGCCCGGCGCGGCGGACGGTGGTTCGGGGGATGGGGTCGACTCGCCGGCGACGGCCAGATCCTGGTCCCGGTCGGCGGCCGGGGTGCCCCCGTCGGCCGGTCGGTCTGCTCCCGGCTGCGGGTGCGGCATCGCGGCAATCTCCTTTCGCGCCGGTCCGAGGTTAGTACCGGCGTGCCACCGACGGCGATCCGCCCACGTCCCGGGTGGCGCGTGGACGGGCGCCAGCCGCCGGACCGGCTGAGGCCGGGCCGATCCGCGGAACCGGTCAGGGGGATTGTTTGTTCCTCACTCCGGGGCGGGCCACGGGGCCCGCTCCTCCCGCGGGCTCTCCTGGGCAGTGCCGACGGCAGCACCGTAGCGGCGGGGCAACTCCTGCACCGCCGCGTCGCGCGGCCGCCCCCGTCGATCACCATGCACGGGTCCCGGCGGGCCTGCTCGAGCTGGGTGTCCTGCGCCGAGGACGCCCGCCGCTCCGCGAGGTACCCGTTGAGGCCCCTCGCGGCCCCGGTTCAGCCGGTCCTCGGCCGCCTGCGACGACAGCTCGTAGGCGATGTATGCCCTGTCGTGACGCTGATCAGCGCGGGCCCGACCGTCCCTTCCCGGGGCCGGGCCGGGCGCGCGGCGGATGCGACGCGGCGGCCGGTGGGCGGACGCGTACCCTTGGGCATCATGAGCGTCCCGTCCACCACCCCGCGCCCCGCCGCGGCCAACTCCGTCTGGCCTCGGCTGGAGCCGCTGCTGCCTCAGGTGACCAAGCCCATCCAGTACGTCGGTGGCGAGCTGGGCGCGGTGGTCAAGGACTGGGACACGGCGACCGTCCGCTGGGCGCTGATGTACCCGGACGCCTACGAGGTCGGGCTGCCCAACCAGGGCGTGCAGATCCTGTACGAGGTCCTCAACGAGCTGCCCGACGTGCTCGCCGAGCGGACGTACGCGGTCTGGCCCGACCTGGAGAGTCTGATGCGCACGCACGGCGTGCCGCAGTTCACCGTCGACGCCCACCGCGCGGTGCGCGACTTCGACGTGTTCGGCATCTCGTTCTCCACCGAGCTGGGCTACACCAACCTGCTCACCGCGATCGACCTGGCCGGCATCCCGATGCTCGCGGCGGACCGCACCGACGCCGACCCGGTGATCGTGGCCGGCGGGCACGCCGCGTTCAACCCGGAGCCGATCGCCGACTTCGTCGACGCCGCCGTACTCGGCGACGGCGAGGAGGCGGTCCTGGAGATCACCACGATCGTCCGGGAGTGGAAGTCCGAGGGCTCCCCGGGCGGCCGGGACGAGCTGCTGCTGCGGCTGGCCCGCACCGAGAGCGTCTACGTGCCGCGCTTCTACGACGTGGACTACCTGCCCGACGGGCGGATCCAGCGGGTCGTGCCGAACCGGGCGGACGTGCCGTTCCGGGTACACAAGCGCACGACGATGGACCTGGACGCCTGGCCGTACCCGAAGAGGCCCCTGGTCCCGCTCGCCGAGACCGTGCACGAGCGGTACGCGGTGGAGATCTTCCGGGGTTGCACGCGGGGCTGCCGGTTCTGCCAGGCCGGCATGATCACCCGGCCGGTCCGGGAGCGGTCGATCACCACGGTGGGGCAGATGGTGCAGCAGGGGCTGGAGTTCTCCGGCTTCCACGAGGTGGGCCTGCTGTCGCTGTCGTCGGCCGACCACTCCGAGATCGGCGACATGTGCTCCGGCCTGGCCGAGCAGTACGCGGGCACCAACGTGTCGCTGTCGCTGCCGTCGACCCGGGTGGACGCGTTCAACATCGACCTGGCCCAGGAGCTGTCCCGCAACGGCCGGCGCACCGGTTTGACCTTCGCCCCCGAGGGCGGGTCGGAGCGGATCCGCAAGGTGATCAACAAGATGGTGTCGGAGGAGGACCTGATCCGCACCGTCGTCACCGCGTACACCAACGGCTGGCGGCAGGTGAAGCTGTACTTCATGTGCGGCCTGCCCACCGAGACCGACGATGACGTGCTCCAGATCGCCCGGATGGCCCACGAGGTCATCAAGGCGGGCCGGGCAGCCACCGGCTCGAAGGACATCCGCTGCACGGTTTCCATCGGCGGGTTCGTGCCGAAGCCGCACACCCCGTTCCAGTGGGCGAAGATGGAGCGGCCGGAGGTCATCGACGGCCGGCTGAGGATGCTCAAGCAGGAGATCAACTCGGACCGGTCGCTCGGTCGGGCGATCGGCTTCCGCTACCACGACGGCGAGCCGTCGCTGATCGAGGGACTACTCAGTCGCGGCGACCGCCGCGTCGGTGCGGTGATCCGCCGGGTCTGGGAGAACGGCGGCCGGTTCGACGGCTGGAGCGAGCACTTCTCGTACCAGCGCTGGGTGGACGCCGCCGCCGCGACACTGCCGGCCTTCGGCGTGGACCTGGACTGGTACACCACCCGGGAGCGCGACGAGCTGGAGGTCCTGCCCTGGGACCACCTGGACTCGGGCCTGGACAAGGACTGGCTCTGGAAGGACTGGCAGGACTCGACGTCCGAGTACGAGCAGGACGACTGCCGGTGGACCCCCTGCTTCGACTGCGGGGTCTGCCCGTCCATGGACACCGAGATCCAGATCGGCCCGACGGGCCAGAAGCTGCTCCCGCTCACCCCGATCAACGGCGCCGGCCTGAAGGTGCCCACCCCCACCCACCCCTGACCCACGGCCGGCCCCACCGCCCGCTGCGTTGATCAGGCAGGTGTCGTCACGGTCACGGCGCGTCGGCGACGGCACCTGCACGACCAACCGGTTCTGAGTCCGAGGAGCACGACGATCAGCAGGAAACCACAGCCGGAGGGCGGGCAGGCCCCGATCGTCCAGCGTGTCCGGATCCGGTACGCCAAGCGTGGACCGCTGCGGTTCACCTCGCACCGCGACTTCGCCCGTGCCTTCGAGCGGGCGTTGCGTCGGGCGGGTGTACCGATCGCCTTCTCGCAGGGCTTCACCCCGCATCCCAAGATCTCTTACGCCAGCGCTGCCCCGACCGGGGTGGCCAGCGAGGCGGAGTACCTCGAGATTGGGCTCCGCGAGCCGGTCGACCCGGAGCAACTGCGGGCCGCGCTGGACGCCGCCCTCTCGCCCGGCCTCGACATCCTGGACGCTGTCGTCGCCTCCGGCGGTAGTCTTGCCGACCGGATCGAGGCGTCGCACTGGCGGATCGAGTTGCCGGAGGTCGAGCCGGCCGTGCTGGATCGCGCGGTGGCAGCCTTCACCGCCGCGGAGGAGGTCCAAGTCGAGCGGATGACCAAGCAGGGCCGGCGTACCTTCGACGCTCGCGCGGCAGTCATAAGCATCGATTTGATTGCGTCTCCGCAGACGCCTTCCGGGGCCGCGGCCGTACCGTGTGCGATACTCGAACTGGTCGTCCGGCAGGTCACCCCGTCCGTACGACCCGATGACGTCCTTTCCGGCCTCCGCGCGGTCGCCGACCTGGAGCCGCCGGTCTCCCCAAGGGTGATCCGGCTGGCGCAGGGCACGTTGACCGCGCAGGGCGCGATCGTGGATCCGTTGGACGCGGATCGCGACGGGGCAGCCATCGTATGAGCGTTGACCGTCGGTCAACGCTCGGGCAGGCAGACTTCGGCGGTCGCGCACCTCGCGCGCCCGGCGGAAACACTTTGCGGCAACCCTGCGTGGCAGCGCTCAACCGCGCCCGGGGCAGCCAGAAACTGGAGAACCTCCATGCTCGAGAACGAGCCCGAGGGCGGCGAACGGACCGGTTCACAGCCGGCCGGCGAGACCGCTGACCGCACCACCAACGCCGGCGGCGCCGCCGAAGGCGCCGCCCCGGTCGGCGGGCCCACCGCCGCCCAGCAGTCACCCGGTGGGGAACCGGCCGCCGAGGCGCCGGTCACCCCGCCCCGCAAGCGGGCCACCCGGCGGCGGGCCGCCCCGCTGAACCAGCCGGAGCAGACCGACGCGCCGGTGGAGGCGTCCACCTCCGCCGGCTCGACCAGCGGCGAGGCCCCCCAGGCCGAGGTCTTCGCCCCGATCGCCGGTGAGCTGGAGGAGGCCCCGAAGACGCCGCGTCGCCGCCGCAAGGCGACCACCGCGAAGGCGACGGAGGAACCGGTCGTCGCGTCCGGCGCGGAGGAGGCGTCCGCCGAGGTCGTACCTCCGGTGAAGGTGACCCGGACCCGCCGCCGCAAGGCCGCCGCTCCTGTGGTGGAGGCCCCGGCGGAGGCCGGCACCGAGCCGACCACCACCCAGGCCGAGGCGTCGTCCGCGCCCGCCGCTGCCCAGACCACGCCCGCGCCCGCCGCCGTCCAGCCGGTCGACGGCGCGGCGGCCGAGGACGAGGAAACCGAAGAGGCCGCGGAGGCCGCCCGGGCCGCCGAGGCGCAGGCCGGTCGCCCGGCCGCCGCCGGCACCCGGTCCAGCGGCGCGGAGAACCGCGCCGGGGAGGTCCCGCCCGGCGTGGCCGTGCCCGCTGTGTCGCCGGCTGAGCCCGCCGAGCCGGCCGAGCCGAAGACCCGGCGGCGTCGGGCCGCGCTCTCCGCGCCGACCGTGCTCTTCATGGCCCCCCAGCCGGAGGAGGCGCCGGTCGCCCGGGTCGTGGTGCCCGTCGTGATCGAGGAGGAGCCGGCCGAGGAGCAGCCCGAGCCGACCCGGCGCCGTCGCCGGGGTCGCCGCGAGGCCGAGCCCGTCGAGGCGGTGGAGCCCGTTGAGGAGGCCGCCGTCGAGGAGGCCGCCGAGGGCGAGGAAGACGAAGACGAGGATGAGGACGAGGACGAGACCGCTGCGGCTCGCCGGCGGCGCCGGCGTGGTCGCCGGGGTCGGGGCCGCGGCAAGGGCGGCGCGGACGACGACGCCGACGAGGAGGCCGAGGAGGCCGCCCAGGCCGAGGAGGAGTCCGCCGAGGCCGAGGGTGACGAGGACGAGGGCGAGGAGAACGGGGACGGGCTGACCCGCCGCCGCCGTCGCCGTCGTCGTCGGGGCGCCGGGGACAGTGACGGCGGGGCCGACGACGGTGTGCCCACCGTCGTGAAGATCCGCGAGCCGCGCAAGGCCGTCGACGAGGTGCAGGGCGTCTCCGGGTCGACCCGGCTGGAGGCGAAGCGGCAGCGCCGCCGCGACGGCCGGGAGCAGCGGCGGACCCGCCCGCCGATCCTCAGTGAGTCGGAGTTCCTGGCCCGCCGGGAGGCGGTCGACCGGGTGATGGCGGTGCGCCAGCGTGGCGACCGCACCCAGATCGCCGTCCTGGAGGACGGCGTGCTGGTCGAGCACTACGTCACCCGCAACTCCTCCGGCACCATGGCCGGCAACGTCTACCTCGGCAAGGTGCAGAACGTCCTGCCGAGCATGGAGGCGGCCTTCGTCGACGTGGGCCGGGGTCGCAATGCCGTGCTGTACGCCGGCGAGGTGAACTGGGACACCACGGGCCTGGAGGGCCGGGCCCGCTCGATCGAGCACGCCCTCAAGTCCGGCGACTCGGTGCTGGTGCAGGTCACCAAGGACCCGATCGGGCACAAGGGCGCCCGGCTGACCAGCCACATCGCCCTGTCCGGCCGGCACCTGGTGTACGTGCCGAACGGCAACGCCTCCGGCATCAGCCGCAAGCTGCCCGACACCGAGCGCAA
This sequence comes from Micromonospora sp. NBC_01412, assembly GCF_045040215.1. NCBI lineage: Bacteria > Bacillati > Actinomycetota > Actinomycetes > Micromonosporales > Micromonosporaceae > Micromonospora > Micromonospora sp. NBC_01412. The sequence goes on along the minus strand of NZ_CP109528.1, from coordinate 1,625,178 downwards.
GCGGCTGCGCGACGTGCTGAAGAAGATGGTCCCCGACGGCGCGGGCGTGATCGTCCGGACCGCCGCCGAAGGGGCGAGTGAGGACGACCTGGCCCGCGACGTCGAGCGGCTCCAGGCCCAGTGGGAGGACATCCAGGCCAAGGCGACCGAGGGCGGTGCCCCGGTGCTGCTCTACGGGGAGCCGGACCTGGTCATTCGGGTCGTGCGGGACCTTTTCAACGAGGACTTCCGCGAACTGGTGATCGAGGGCGACGAGTCGTACGGGATGGTCGAGTCGTACCTCTCGCACGTCTCGCCGGACCTGGTCGACCGGGTGCGCCGGTACGTCGGCACCAGCGACGCGTTCGCCGAGTACCGGATCGACGAGCAGATCCTCAAGGGTCTCGACCGGAAGGTCTTCCTGCCCTCCGGCGGTCACCTGGTGATCGACCGGACCGAGGCGATGACCGTGGTCGACGTCAACACCGGCAAGTACACCGGTGCGGGCGGCAACCTGGAGGAGACGGTCACCCGCAACAACCTGGAGGCGGCGGAGGAGATCGTCCGCCAGCTCCGGCTGCGTGACATCGGCGGCATCGTGGTGATCGACTTCATCGACATGGTGTTGGAGTCGAACCGTGAGCTGGTGCTGCGCCGGCTCACGGAGTGCCTGGGCCGGGACCGCACCAAGCATCAGGTCACCGAGATCACCTCGCTGGGCCTGGTGCAGATGACCCGCAAGCGGATCGGCGCGGGGCTGCTGGAGGCGTTCAGCGAGACCTGCGACTGCTGCAAGGGCCGCGGCGTGGTGATCCACACCGAGCCGGTGCCGGAGAAGCCGCGCGCCGCGGGTGCGGGGGAGAAGGTCAAGGCGGTCGCCTCGGCCGTCGCCCCTCCCGCCTCTCCCGCCCCGGCCGAGCAGGTCGGTGGGGCATCGCCGCGGCGGCGGGCCCGTAAGAGCGCCGCGCCGGAGCGCGCGGTGGTCGAGGTGGCCGAGGCTCCCGAGGCGCCGGGCGGGAACGCGGTCGTCGAGTACCACGACACCATGGGCTACGACCTGTCCCGGTACGAGGCGGACACGGCTGCCGCGCCGGCCGTGGCGGACAGCCAGCAGGGCGAGTCCGCCCGGCTCGCCGGGGCCGACGACCCGGACGCCCTGGGCGACGAGGCCGACGGCGACACTGAGGGCGGCGGCGGCCGGCGCCGGTCCCGCCGGGGCAGCACCAGGCGGCGTACCCGCCCGTGACCGACTGACATCCCGCGTCCGACAGGGCCCCTTCCCCGGTGACAGCACCGGTGGGCGGGGCCCTGTCGGTCATCCCGGCCCCGGTTAGGATCGGCCACCCTCGGTCAGGAGAAGAAGAATGCGTCGTCTGCTCGCCCTCACCGCAGCCATGGCGGTCCTGTCCGTCGGCGTGGCCTGCTCCGCCGAGCGCTCCGGTTCTGAGCCGGGGCCGAGCGGTTCACCGCCCGCGGCGGCCGGGGCCACCCCGGGGGCGGCCGGCGGGTCCCTCGGGCCGGCCGGCGGGAACGGCCCGGAGGTCTGCGCCGCCGCCCAGCAGGCCAGCGGCGCGGCGGTCCGCACGTACGTGGCGGAACTGGGCCGGATGATCGGCGCGGTCGGGGCCAACGACAGCGCGACGGCGGAGGCTGCCCGCAAGCGGGCCGAGGCCGCGTTGGCCGGCTGGCGCACCGCGCTGCGGCAGCAGTCCGCCAGGGCCACCGACCCGCAGCTCAAGACGCTGCTGGCCGACCTGGCCAGCGAGGTCGGCACCCTGGGCACCGACGTGGACGCGATCGACGAGGAGGAGCTGGACGAGCTCCAGCAACGCCTCGACCAGCTCTGCGCCCGCTGACGGGGCGGGAACCCCTCCCGCACCTGGGAGAGGGCCGCGGAGCCCGGCTCGGCCCCGGTGGCCGGCGACGGCTCCACCGGGAACGGGGAGCCCGGTTTGGGTGTCGGCCTACCGATGGCGTAGGCTAACTTGCGGCGCACTTTGGTGTGCCGTGTTCCCGCGTGCCCGCGCCGCCGTGCCTCTGCTACCCGGCGAGCCGCCGAGGGAACGACCGCCAGCAGCCTCAACGACAGGGAGTCCGCCTCCGATGTACGCGATCGTCAAGACCGGCGGCAAGCAGTACAAGGTCGCCGAGGGCGACGTGATCGAGGTCGAGAAGCTCGCCGGTGCCCCCGGCGACGCGGTGAAGCTCACCGCGGTGCTCCTCGTCGACGGTGACGACCTGGTGACCGACGCGACGAAGCTTGCCGAGGTCGCAGTGTCCGGCGAGATTGCCGCACACACCAAGGGCCCGAAGATCAAGATCCACAAGTTCAAGAACAAGACCGGCTACCACAAGCGCCAGGGTCACCGCCAGCCGCTGACCCAGGTCAAGGTGACCGGCATCTCCAGCGGGAAGTAGGTCGTCCTCAGATGGCTCACAAAAAGGGTGCGTCCAGCTCGCGTAACGGTCGCGATTCCGCGGCCCAGCGACTCGGCGTGAAGCGCTTCGGTGGTCAGGTCGTCAGCTCGGGTGAGATCCTCATCCGCCAGCGTGGCACCAAGTTCCACCCCGGTGACCTGGTCGGCCGCGGCGGCGACGACACGCTCTTCGCGCTGGCCGCCGGCTCGGTCCTGTTCGGCACCAAGCGCGGTCGCAAGACCGTCAGCATCGTACCGGCGCAGCAGTAGTTCGAAGGCGTTGCGGGCCGCGGACCGGTAGGTCCCGGCCCGCTTCGCCTTTTCTCGTACGCGCGGGGCGCATCCCGCTGGAAGGATTGACGACGTGACGATGTTCGTGGACCGGGTCGTCCTGCACCTGCAGGCCGGTGACGGCGGGCACGGCTGTGTCTCGATCCACCGGGAGAAGTTCAAGCCCTTCGGCGGCCCGGACGGCGGCAACGGCGGGCACGGCGGCAGCGTGACCATGGTCGTCGACCCGCAGGTGCACACCCTGCTCGACTTTCACTACCATCCGCACGTCAAGGCCGATAACGGCAAGGGCGGCGCGGGCTCGAACCGGGACGGCGCGAACGGGCGCCAACTGGTGCTCAAGGTGCCCAACGGCACCGTCGTGCAGACCCCGGACGGCGAGGTGCTGGCCGACCTGGTCGGCGCCGGCGCCACGTTCGAGGTGGCCCGGGGCGGCCGGGGCGGTCGGGGCAATGCCTCCTTGGCCAACTCCCGGCGCAAGGCCCCCGGCTTCGCCGAGTTGGGTGAGCCCGGCGACCAGCTCGACGTGGTCCTGGAGCTCAAGAGCGTCGCCGACGTCGGTCTGGTCGGCTTCCCGTCGGCCGGCAAGTCGTCGCTGATCTCGGTCATCTCGGCGGCCAAGCCGAAGATCGCCGACTACCCGTTCACCACGCTGGTGCCCAACCTGGGCGTGGTCCAGGCCGACAACCACATCTTCACGGTCGCCGACGTGCCCGGCCTGATCCCGGGGGCGGCCACCGGCAAGGGCCTCGGGCTGCAGTTCCTCCGGCACATCGAGCGCTGCGCGGTGCTGGTGCACGTGATCGACACCGCCACCCTGGAGCCCGGCCGGGACCCGCTGGCCGACATCGACGCCCTCGAGGCCGAGCTCGCCGAGTACGGCGGGCTCGTGGACCGGCCCCGCCTCGTCGCCCTGAACAAGGTCGACGTGCCGGACGGCCGGGACCTCGCCGAGATCGTCCGCGCCGACCTGGAAGCCCGTGGCCTGCGGGTGTTCGAGGTGTCCGCGGCCACCCGCGAGGGCCTCAAGGAACTGATGTTCGCCATGGCGGAGCTGGTCGAGCAGGGCCGCACCGCCGCCCTGCCGGCCGAGCCGACCCGGATCGTCATCCGCCCGAAGGCGGTCGACGACACCGGTTTCACCGTCGAGGCGGAGTCGGACGGGTCGTTCACCGTCCGGGGCGCCCGTCCGGAGCGCTGGGTGCGGCAGACGACCTTCGACAACGACGAGGCGGTGGGATACCTGGCCGACCGGCTGGCCCGCCTCGGCGTCGAGGACAAGCTGGCCAGGGCCGGGGCGAAACCCGGCGACCTGGTGCGGATCGGCGAGCGCGAGTTCGACTGGCAGCCCACCCTCTACGCGGGCGTCGACTTCGTCCCGGGCAACCGGGGCACCGACGTACGGCTGGAGGAGAAGTCGTCCCGGGCCTCGGCCGCCGATCGGCTCGCCGCGCGCAAGGCCCGCCGGGTGCGGTCGGCCGACGGACTGGGGGCCGACGCGACGGACGACGAGCCGGACACCGACCTCGACGACGATCTCGACGAATAGCTCCGGCCGGCGGGCGGCCCGCCGACGAACCGCTCGCCGGGCTCCGCCGTCGGGTCGCCCGCCGGAAACCTGGAGGAAACCCGGGCGGCCTACGTTCTCGGGTTGCTGATCGAACCGCGGCCCGCCACCGACCCGGAGATCGCGGCCCTGGTCGTGGCGCAGCAGCGGGAGCTGCGGGAGGCCGACGGTGGGCTGGACGGGCAGGTGACCGTCACCCACGACGACATCCGCTACCTCGCGTTCGTGGACGCCGGCCGGGCCGTCGCCTGCGGCGGCATCCAGGGGCTCGACCCGTGCACCGGCGAGCTGAAGAGGATGTACGTCCGGCCCGCGTACCGAGGGCGGGGGATCGGCCGGCAACTGTTGGCCGCCCTGGAGGGGCTGGCCTTCCAACAGGGGTACGCCGAGATCCGGCTGGAGACCGGCAGTTACCTGCCGGCGGCCATCGGCCTCTACACCTCCTGCGGATACGCCCCGATCCCGGTGTTCGGCGAGTACGTGGCCAACCCGTACAGCCGCTGCTTCGCCAAGCGCCTCCCGGTCGCGGCCTGACGCCGCCACCTTCGGTGGTTTGCGGGGCCGACGCTTCGGCCGCCCCGGCCCCGCCACCGGTTCGGCCCGCCACCGGGCCGGGGACGCCGCGCCACCGTCGGGCGTGACGACAGGGGGCCAAGGGCGGAGGGTCAGGGGCGGTCGAACGGGTCGTCGAGCCGGCCGCCCGTGCCGGCCCGCTCGGACAGCAGCAGGCCCAGGGCGAGCATGCCGAAGCCGAGCGCCAGGTGCAGCCAGTTGTCCGCGCCGTTGAGCGGGATGAAGTTGACCGCGCTGTGCTCGGCGGAGAACTCGATGGCGAACCCGTAGAGCCAGAGCCCGAGGTAGATCGCGCCGCCGCCGGCCAGGAAGATCCGCGAGCCGCCGACGCTGCGCGCCAGGACCAGCCCTGCCAGGCCGAAGAGCAGGTGCAGGGCGTTGTGCAGGACCGACACCTGGAACAGGCCGAACAGCTTCGCGCCGGAGGTGTGCCCGGCGAAGGCCATGTCGTGGTACCCGGTGGTGATGCCGGGAACGAAGCCGAGCACGCCGAGCAGGAGGAACAGCGCGGCCACCGCGGCGGCGGCCTGCTGCACCCGGGGCTTCGGGGTCCCGTGCTGGTCACGTGCCATCGCTGTCACCTCCGTGGATCAGCAGCTCCCGACGATCCTCAATTCTGTGTGCGCGCCCACACATCCCGCAGAGAAATCGGGAATCAGGTATGGAGGGCCGGACCGAGGGTAGGTCAAAAGACGCCAGCGGTATGAATGCCAGCCAATCCCCACGCAGTGTTACCGCGACGACTTTTCGAGCGGAAGGGACATCGTGACCTACGATCTGTCACCCACGACCTCCACGTACGGGCCGGAGTCGAGCAACGGCAACGCCGTCCGGGAGCAGGCCCGCCAGGTGGGCTCCGAGGCCGCGCAAGCCGGCGGCGCGGTCGCCCAGACCGCCAGGGAGCAGGGCCGGGAGGTGGTCGGCGAGGCGAAGCGTCAGGCCCGCGACCTCTACGGCGAGGCACGCGACCAGCTCGCCGGCCAGACCGGTGAGCAGCAGCGCCGAGCCGCCGGCGGGCTGCGCTCGCTGGCCGGCGAGATGCGTTCGATGGCGCAGCACGGCGGCCAGGCCGGCCCGGTGACCGAGCTGGCCCACCAGGCCGCCGACCGGGTCAACGGCGTGGCCGGCTGGCTGGAGGAGCGGCAGCCCGGCGACATCGTCAACGAGGTCAAGGACTACGCCCGGCGCAACCCGGGCACCTTCCTGGTCGGCGCCGCCGTGCTCGGCGTGCTCGCCGGCCGGCTGACCCGGAGCCTGTCCGCCACGTCCGGCGGCACCGGCGGCGCCCGCGGGGCGCACGGCTCGACCGACGGCTACGACCCGGAGCGGACCGCGGTCATCCCGACCCCGCCGGCCCCCCGCGCCGTGCCGGACCAGATCCCGCCGGGCGGCTACCTCGACCCGACCCCGGGCACCTACGCCGGGTCCGACGCCGGCTACTCCGGCCAGGGCGCGGCCTACCCCGACCCGGGCACGACCACCGGGTACGCCGACCCCGCGGGCGGCACCGGCCAGCCGCTGCCCCCGGTGACCCAGACCGACCCGCTGCCGGGCGTGCCGTCCAGCGGCACCACCCGTCCGTGACCGCGCGATCCATCCGAAGGGAGGCGACGGAATGACCGTGCCGACGCAGGACCCCGGAGTGGGCTCCGGATACCGCCCCGCGGATGCGCCGCACACCGCGGACGAGGTCAGGGGCAGCTCCATCGGCGAGCTGATGCGCCAGGTGACCAGCGACCTCTCCACGCTCGTGCGCCAGGAGGTCGAGCTGGCCAAGGCCGAGATCCGCCAGGAGGGCAGGAAGGTGGGCATGGCCGCCGGCCTGTTCGGTGGCGCCGGCTTCGGCGGCTACATGGTGGCGCTGTTCCTGTCGATCGCCCTCTGGGGCGGACTGTCCAACGTCATGGACGCCGGCTGGGCGGCGCTGATCGTCGCCGTGATCTGGGGCGCGATCGCCGCCGTCCTCTACTCCATGGCCAAGAAGAACGCCCGGCGCGTACGCGGCCTCCGGCAGACCAACGACAGCGTGCAGCGGATCCCCGACGCACTCAAGCCCCAGCCGGAGGGAGTCACCCGATGAGCACTGATCCCGACCAGATCCGCCGGGAGATCGAGGCCACCCGCAACAGCCTCAGCACCGATGTGGACGCGCTGGCGTACAAGGTCAGCCCGGGCCGCATCGTCGACGACCGCAAGCAGCGGGCGCGCAACGCGCTGCAGAATGTGAGGGACAAGGTCATGGGCACCGCTTCCGACTACGGCCACAGCTCCAGCCACACCGCGCACTCGGTGGCCGACCGGGCCTCGTCGGCGGCCTCCACCGTCTCCGAAAAGGCGCACTCGGCGGCCTCGACCGTCGGCGACGCCGCGCAGCGGACGCCGCGGGTGCTACGGGAGAAGTCGGAGGGCAACCCGCTGGCCGCCGGCCTGATCGCCTTCGGCGTCGGCATGCTGGCCTCCTCGCTGATCCCGGCCACCCGCCGCGAGCAGCAGGTGGCGGCCCAGGTCAAGGAGCTGGCCGGCGAGCACGCCGGTGCGGTGAAGGAGAAGCTCGGCGAGGTCGCCACCGAGCTCAAGGAGGAGCTGCGCGAGCCGGCCCGGCAGGCCACCGAGTCCGTGCGGTCCACCGCCCAGGACGCCGTGCACGCCGTCAAGGACGACACGAAGTCGGCCGCGCACGACGTGCGGGACCAGGCCCAGCAGTCCCGCGAACAGACCAGGTACTGAGGCACCGTACGCCGCAGCTCGCGGTCACTCCCGGCGCAGGCCGGGGAGTGGCCGCGAGCTGTCGTGTACGGGTGCGCGGCCGGAGGGCTACGCCTCGGGTGTCGACTGGGCGTTCCGTCTCGCCCGCAGGGCGCCGGGGGAGTTGGCGGCGCGGGTGATGCGGGCACCGGCGTAGGGCACACCGCCCAGCACCCGGTGGGCGACGGCGAGCCACGAGCAGGCGCCGCGCTCAAGCAGCCACAGCGGGGCGGCCAGCGCCGCCGTGCGGGGGAAGACCCGCGCCCCGCCGGCCCGGCGGCGCCCCACCTCCGCGAGCGCCACCACGGCCGCCGCCGCGCCGAGCAGCAGGCCGGGGCGGCGGGCCGCCAGCGCGGCCAACACGGCGGGCAGCACCGCCAGCGAGGTCGCCAGCCGCGCCGGCTGGGCCAGGTCGTCGTACGCCTGGCGGACCCGCTGCCCGCGGAAGTGCGCGCCGTCCGGTGGGAGCCGGCGGACGTACAGCCCGGGCGGGGTCGCCTCGGTACCCCCGTACGCCCGCACGGTGCGGACCAGCTCCAGGTTCTCGAAGAGCACGTCCGGGTCGTACCCGCCCATGGCGATGAAGGTGCTCCGGCGCACGGCCAGGGTGCCCGGCCAGTCCGCGCCGAGGGCGCGGTTGAGCAGGGTCCGGCCGGTGTCCCACCAGGCGTGCCAGGGCACCGGGTCGAAGTGGTTCTGCGGGCGGACCAGGTCGACGCCGCCGAGCAGCCGGTGCGCGGCGCGCAGCCCCGCCTCGTCGTAGCGGACGTCGTCGTCGGCGATCACCACGTGCTCGTGCCGGGCCGCAGCCACCCCGGTCAGCACCCCGACGACCTTGCCGTTGCCGCCGCGCACCGCCGGGTCGGGGGTGAGGTGGCGCACCACGCCCCGCCACGCGGCGGCGTGCCGGGCGAAGACCTCGGGGGCGGAGCCGTCGACCACGGTCACGTCGACGAGGCGGCCCAGTTCGCGCAGGTAGCCGGTCAGCTCGGCCAGCCCGGCGTCGCCGGACCAGCGCAGCGGCAGGACGTACTCGACGGGGAGCCGGCGGCGGGCCGGGGCAGCGCCCGCTGCGGGCCCCGTATCCGCCCCGCCCGCGAGCGTCCCGGGCCGGCCCGCCGCGGGCCCCGCATCCGCCCCGCCGGGGACGGCGGCCGGCTGGCCGCCCGCGCTGACGTCGAAGGGCACCGGTGCCTCCCGTGGTGTCGATCGGCCGGGCCGCACCGGATGCCCGCATTTCGGCTGGCCAAACGCTCCCCAGGAGGCGGCGGACGGGTCGCGGCCTGCCGTGGGGGCGGCTGAGCGAACCCTCCAGCATCCCGCACGTCGTCGGTTCCGGGGAGGGGCCGGCGGATCCGCGCTCGGCTGGCCCCTCCCCGGGCGGCGGAAACCTGGTTCGCTGGGTCGCACGGGCCGACCGGCGGCCCGCCGGTCGGCGAGGACGGGGAGGACCGCATGCGGGAGAACGGGTCGCGGCGCTGGCGGGAGCGTCAGGCGGTCAAGGGGTTGGGCGCCGGCCCGGCGGGTGGCGGGATCGGTGGACCCGACCGCCCGCTGCTCGCCCCGCCCCGGCGAAAGGCGCCGCCGCGCTACTTCACGGTGCACCTCGGGTTCGCGGCCGACGGCACCGACCTGGCCCGCGAGCTGGCCGTCACGTACGCCGAGGGGCTGAGCCTGCTCCGCCCCGAGCTGGCACTCGGGGCCGCCGCGTTGTCCCCGGCCGACGCCTGGCACCGGGCCGAGCGGCTGTTCTGCGGTGCGGTCGGCCCGGACGGCGAGCGGTGTGTCGACGTGGCCGGCCATCCCGGCTTCCACCACGCGCCGGGCCCGGGCGGCCTGGGCTGGGGAGACGGCGGCTGAGTGAGGGGCCGGGCGAGGGGCCGAGCCATGATGGTCTGCTGTTCCCGAACAGGCTCCTCGGCGTGTCGTCTCACCGCACGACAGATGATCATGACTTCAGCGGGTGCGCCCCTCGTCGGCGGCGGGGTGGCGTCCCCGTTCGGGTGTGCCGCCCCGCCGCCGACGAGGGGTCGACGTCGCTTCGACCGGCTCAGTCCAGGTCGAACTCGCCGTCCTGGGCACCGGCGACGAAGGCGTCCCACTCGGCCTGGGTGAAGACGAGCACCGGGCCGTCCGGCTCGGCGGAGTTGCGCATGCCGATCAGATCATCGACGAAGGCCACCTCGACCGCGCTGTCCGAGGTGTCGCCCTCGGCCCGTTGCCAGATCGCCCGGGACAGGTCGAAGTCGCCCTTGGGGTGCTGACCCATTGTTGCTTCCTCCATCGCAGAACGTGATGGGAAACGAGTGTGGTTTCCCATCGGGCAGGATAAGCGGATGCCGAGCCTGAGCCATGTAGAGGCGACCGCGCGTGGCGCGTTGATTACCGTCGAGTCCTACCAGGTGGACCTCGACCTGACCGGGGGCGGCGAGCGGTTCCGCTCGCACACCACGATCCGCTTCCGGGCGAGCCCCGGGGCGGAGACGTTCGTCGAGGTCAGCCCCGCGAGGCTGCTGGCCGTGCACCTGAACGGCCAAGGCCTCGACCCCGAGGGCCTCACGGGCAACCGGCTTTCGCTGGCCGGGCTGGCCGAGGCCAACACGCTCGTCGTCGAGGCCGAGATGGCGTACTCGAACACCGGCGAGGGGCTGCACCGGTTCGTCGACCCTGCCGACGGCGAGACGTACCTGTACGCCATGTCCTTCCTGGACAACGCCCAGCGCGTCTTCGCGGCCTTCGACCAGCCCGACCTGAAGGCCCCGGTCACCCTCGCCGTCACCGCCCCTGCGGAGTGGACGGTCGCGACCAACGGCGAGCAGGTCGCAAACCCCCGGCCGGGGCACTGGGAGTTCGCCCCGACGGCCCCGCTGGCGCCGTACCTGGTCACGCTGATCGCCGGGCCGTGGCACGTGCGCCGGGCCGAGCACGACGGCGTCCCGCTGGGCATCTGGTGTCGGCGGTCGCTGGCGGAGCACCTGGACGCCGACGCCGAGGAGATCCTCACCGTCACCCGGCAGTGCCTGGACCGGTTCCACGAGCTGTTCGCCGAGCGCTACCCGTTCGGCAAGTACGACCAGGCGTTCGTGCCGGAGTTCAACCTCGGGGCGATGGAGAACCCGGGCCTGGTGACCCTCCGCGACGATCTGATCTTCCGCTCGGCGGTCACCGACACCCAGCGCGAGCAGCGGGCCACCACCATCGCCCACGAGATGGCGCACATGTGGTTCGGCGACCTGGTCACCATGCGCTGGTGGGACGACCTGTGGCTGAACGAGTCGTTCGCCGAGTACCTGGGCACCCGGGTCACCGCCGAGGCGACCCGGTTCGACCAGGCGTGGACCACCTTCGCGCTGCGCCGCAAGGGCTGGGGGTACGCGGCCGACCAGCGCCCCTCCACCCATCCCGTCGCGCCCGAGGAGGTCGCCGACTCGGCCCTGGCGCTGCTCAACTTCGACGGCATCTCGTACGCCAAGGGCGCCAGCGTGCTGCGTCAGCTCGTGGCGTGGGTGGGCGACGAGGCGTTCCTGGCCGGGCTGAACGCGCACTTCGCGGCGCACCGGTTCGGCAACGCCACCCTCGCCGACCTGCTCGGTGCACTCTCCGCCGCCAGCGGCCGGGACCTGTCCGGCTGGGCCGGGCGCTGGCTGCGCCAGGCCCAGGTGAACACTCTGCGGGCCGAGGTCACCGTCGACGCCGACGGCCGGTACGCGCAGGCGGCGATCGTGCAGACGGCCCCGGCCACCCACCCGGTGCTGCGCCCGCACCGGATCGGCGTCGCCCGGTACGACGCCGACGGCATGGTCACCCGGGACGAGGTCGACCTCGACCCGGACGCAGACGGGGGCCGGACGGTCCTCGCCGGGCTGGTCGGGCAGCCGGCCGCCCGGCTGCTGCTGCCCAACGCCGGGGACCTCACCTTCGCCAAGATCCGCCTCGACCCCGCCTCGGCGGACGCCGTGCCGATGGTGCTGCCGACCCTGGCCGACCCGCTGGCCCGGGCCCTGCTCTGGGGCGAGGCGCTGGACGCCGCCGCCGACGGGGAGCGGCCCGTCGCCGGGCTGGTGGGGCTGATCGACACCGTGCTCCCCGGCGAGGCCGAGGTGATCCTCATCGAGGACGTGCTGCGGGCGACCCGGCCGCTGGTCGACCGCTACCTCGACCCGCCGGCCCGGGAGGCGGCGCTGCTCCGGCTCGCCGGGGCCTGCGAGCGGATGCTCGCCGCCGCCGGGCCGGGCGGGTCCCGGCAGTTGGCCGCCGCGCGGGCCCTGATCGGCGCGACCACCGACATCGACCTGCTGACCTGCTGGCTGGCCGGCCGGGGCGTGCCCGACGGGCTGGCCGTGGATACCGAGCTGCGCTGGTCGGTGCTCGGCCGGCTGGTGGTGCTCGGCGCGGCCGGGGAGGTGGAAATCTCCGCCGAGGCGGCGGCCGACCTGAGCGCCGCCGGCGCCGAGCGGGCCGCCGGCTGCCGGGCCGCGCTGCCCGACCCGGCGGCCAAGGCGGCGGCGTGGGAGATCGTGGTGCGCAACACTGAGCTGTCCGTTCGGCTGGTCGAGGCCGCCGCGGAGGGCTTCTGGCAGCCCGAGCAGGTCGAGCTGACCGCGCCGTACGTGTCGCGGTACTTCGCCGACATGCCGGCGGCGTGGCCCCGGCGTACCCCCGGCGCAGCCGAGTCCGTCGCGCAGCTCGCCTTCCCGCGGTACGCCGTGGCGCAGCCCACCCGGGAACTGGCCGCGGCGTTGCTGGCCCGCGACGACCTTCCCGCCGGCCTGCGGCGGGTGGTCACCGACCTGGACGACGACCTGCGCCGAGCCCTGGTGGCCCGCACGGCCGTGGCCGCCGCCGCTGCCTGACCCAAGCACTCCCGCCCGACATGCTCCTACTGTCCCGATCCGCTCCCGCCGTCCCGATCCGTCCCGGCCCCGTTCCCGCTCGGCCCGTCCCGGTTCGAGGGCCCGGGCCGGGCTGATCGGGGCCGGCATACGATCTTTGGATGGAGGAAGACACCCGCCGGGTCGGGATCATGGGCGGCACCTTCGACCCGATCCACCACGGTCACCTGGTGGCGGCCAGCGAGGTGGCGGACCGGTTCGGGCTGGACGAGGTCGTCTTCGTGCCGACCGGGCAGCCGTGGCAGAAGGCGGACCAGCCGGTCACGCCGGCCGAGGACCGCTACCTGATGACGGTGATCGCCACCGCCTCCAACCCCCGGTTCCAGGTCAGCCGGGTGGACATCGACCGGGGCGGGCCCACGTACACCGTCGACACGCTGCGCGACCTGCACGCCCAGTACGGCCCGAAGGTGCAGCTCTACTTCATCACCGGGGCGGACGCGCTGGATCGCATCCTGTCCTGGAAGGACCTGGACGAGATCTTCGAACTGGCCCACTTCATCGGGGTCACCCGCCCCGGGTTCGAGCTGTCCGCCAAGCACCTCCCCGCCGACACGGTCAGTCTGGTGCAGGTGCCCGCGATGGCGATCTCGTCGACCGACTGCCGGGACCGGGTGGCCCGGGGGGAGCCGGTGTGGTACTTGGTGCCCGACGGTGTGGTGCAGTACATCGCGAAACGACGGCTCTATCTCGGGTGATCGCGCCGGATACGTGCCTTTTCGTCCGGGAAATCGACCAGAACTGACAAGTCGTCGCCTCGCCGGGTGTGAGACGCTTGGAGCGTCGCACGGTTGATCGAAGGAGAACGGTGACAGTTTCCGAACGCGCACACGAGTTGGCGATGGCCGCCGCCCAGGCTGCGGCCGACAAAAAGGCGCAGGACATCGTCATCATCGACGTGGGTGAGCAGCTCGCCATCACCGACGCGTTCCTGCTCGCCGCCGCCCCCAACGAGCGTCAGGTGCTGGCCATCGTCGACGCCATCGAGGAGCGGCTGCTCGAGCTGCCGGAGAAGGCCAAGCCGCTCCGGCGCGAGGGCGAGCGGGGCGGCCGGTGGGTCCTGCTCGACTACGTCGACGTCGTGGTGCACGTCCAGCACACGGAGGAGCGTGAGTTCTACGCCCTCGACCGGCTCTGGAAGGACTGCCCGCAGATCCCGTTCGTCGACCGGGACCTGGTCGAGGCCGAGGCCTCCGCCGGGCCCACCGCCGGCGAATGACCCGACTGATCGTCTGGCGGCACGGCAACACCGACTGGAACGCCACCGATCGGGTGCAGGGACAGACCGACGTACCGCTCAACGACCTCGGCCGGGAGCAGGCCGCCACCGCCGCACAGCTGCTCGCGGCGCTGCGTCCCGACGCGATCGTGGCCAGCGACCTGAGCCGCGCCGCAGACACCGCCGCCGCCTTGGCCGCGCTCACCGGGCTGCCGGTGCGCGCCGACGCCCGGCTGCGCGAGCGGCACTTCGGCCGGTGGCAGGGGCTCGCGCGCACCGAGGCGGCCGAGCGGTACCCGGACGAGTACTCCCGTTGGCGGGCCGGCGACCCGGACCCGGGGGCGGACATCGAGAGCCTCGACGACCTCGGCAAACGGATCGGCACCGCCCTCCAGGGCGCGGCCGACGTGGCGCCCGGCGGCACGATCGTGGTCGCCACCCACGGCGGCGGAGCCCGGCAGGGCTGCGGGTACCTGCTCGGCTGGGACCACACGGTGCTGCGGGCCATCGGCCCGTTGCAGAACTGCCACTGGACCGAGCTGCGGCACAGCGAACCGCGCGGCTGGCAGTTGCTGGCCCACAATGTCGGCCCGATCACCCTGCAGGCTCCCGCCGAGGCGGTCTGACCACACGGTCCCGGGCGGTCGGGGCCGACATCGGCTACCGTGCCGGCATGCCCGTCGCGGTCGTCACCGACTCCACCGCCTACCTTCCGCCTGAGCTGGCGCAGTCGCACCGGCTCACCGTCGTCCCGCTGACCGTGGTCCTCAACGGTGCGGAGGGGCTGGAGGGCATCGAGACCTTTCCCGAGGACGCCACCCGGGCGCTGGGTGGTCGCCGGGTCTCCGTCAGCACCTCCCGGCCGTCCCCGGAACAGTTCGCCGGGACGTACCGGGAGCTGCTCGACGCCGGCGCGGACGGCGTGGTGTCGGTGCACCTGTCGGCCGAACTCTCCGGAACGGTGGAGGCGGCCCGCCTGGCCGCCGCCGAGGTCGGCGACCGGGTCACGGTCGTCGACAGCCGTTCCACCGGCATGGGCCTCGGCTTCCCGGCGCTCGCCGCCGCCGAGGCCGCCGCCGGGGGCGCCGACCTGCCGGGGGTACGCCGGGCGGCGCTCGACGCCATCGACCGCACCAGCATCTTCTTCTACGTCGACACCCTGGAGTTCCTGCGCCGGGGCGGCCGGATCGGGGCCGCCGAGGCGCTGTTCGGCACCGCGCTGTCGGTGAAGCCGATCATGCACATGCCGGACGGGGCGATCGTGCTGATGGACAAGGTACGCACCGCGAGCAGGGGGGTGGCCCGCCTGATCGACCTGGCGGTCGAGGCGGCCGGCGACGCCGACGTGGACCTCGCCGTGCACCACCTCGCCGCCCCGCAGCGCGCCGAGCAGCTCCTCGCCGCGCTCACCGAACGGCTCGGCGACCGGCTGCGCTCCGCATACGTCACCGAGGCGGGCGCGGTGGTGGCCGCGCATGCGGGCCCGGGGCTGGCCTGCGTGGTCGTGCACCGGCGCCCCGACGCGGCCTGATCTTCGCCGGTAACGCCCGCACCGTGGCGCACCTGGCGGGGATCACCGTCCCGCCCCGCCCTCGTCCGGCCACGTCCCGGGCAGACGCCTGCTGGCCGGAGTCGGCGGCTGCGGGAGCTCGGGGACCGAGCGGAGTCTGGCGCGGACGAGGCCGATGTCGGAGTGCCCGAGGTCGGCCAGGATGCGCAGGGCGTCAGCCCATGCGGCGTTGGCTTGTTCCGGCTCCTCCGCCGCCAGAAGGGCGTCGCCCAGGCGGACGAAGGTCTCGGCCCGCAGGTACCGCTCGCCCGTGTGCTGGAACAACTGGAGAGCCTGCCGGTAGCACTCGATGGCCTTGCCGTGGTGTCCGAGGCGGTGGTGGGCGTAGCCGAGGCTGTCCCAGACGTTGGCTTGGCCGTGGTAGTCGCCGAGTCGGCCCATCAGCACCAGGGCCTGGTGGCAGTAGAGGAGGCTCTGGTGGTGGTTACCGAGCAGCGCGTGGCTCCAACCGAGATCGTTGAGCGATTCTGCGTACCCGTCCGGATGCCCGGCCCTGGCGTACAGCCCGAGCGCTCGCTGGAAATGGGGTAGCGACTCCTGGTGACGACCGCGCTGGCTGAGGATGAAACCGAGGCTGTCGTGGACGCGCGCCTCCGCCACCGGGTCCCCGAGTTCTTCGCAGAGGTTCAGGGCCGCCCGTAGGTGGGCGTCCGCCTCGTCGTGGCGACCCAGCCGGAAATAGGCCCGTCCGAGGCCCCGGTGGAGGTGTGCCTGTCCGTCCTTGTCGGCGACGCGTTGCGCCGCGCTCAACGCGGTGTGTTGGATGGCCGCCTGGTCGTGCCAGTAGCCCTGCCGGCTGAAGAAGGTGTTGAGGACCCAGGCCAGCCGCCAAGCGTGGGAGGCGTGCCGGGTCGCGGCGGCCAGATGGACGGTGGCGACCAGGGCGGAACGCTCGGCCATGAACCAGGCCAGCGCCTCGGCGTCGGTGGCGAAGGCGGTGGGCGTGACGCCGGGGTGGGGCGTGGCGAGCGTGAGCGTCTCCCGGTGGGGCTCCAGCATCCGGGCGGCGGCGTGTGCGGTGTGCAGGTAGTGGTCGAGGACCCGCTGTGCCGCGCTGTCACGGTCCGACTGGGCGTCGAGGCTGTCCGCCAGCTCGGCGGCGTAGGCGCGGAGTAGGTCATGGGCGGCATACCGACCGGCGGTGTGCTCGGTGAGTAGGTGGTTGTTGGTCAGTTCGGTGAGTAGGGCCCGCGCCTGCCGCACCGGCACCCCGCTCATACTCGCCGCGCTCGGCACGGTGATGTCGGTGCCGGGGTGCGACCCGATCAGCCGGAAGGTCCGCGCGCCCTCGCTGCCGAGTGCCTGGTAGGAGCAGGAGAAGATACTCCGCAGGTTGATGATCGGATCGTTCCCGGCAAAGGCGTCGAGGCCGCCGCGCGCCTCACGCAGCTCGTCGGTCAGCACCGACAGGGCGACGTCGGGGCGCATCACGGCGTGGGCGGCCACGACGGACAGCGCCAGGGGAAGCCGGGCGCACAGGTCGACGATTTCGTCGGTGGCCTCGGGCTCGGCCGACAGCCGGTGCCACCCGAGACGGCTGGACAGCAGGCTCCGGGCCTCACCACGGGCCAACAGGTCCAGCCGCACCGCGGTGGCACCCTCGGCGGCGACCAGACCGACCAGCGTGTCGCGGCTGGTCACCACCACCAGGCACGCGGCCGCCCCGGGCAGCAGCGGGCGGACCTGTTCGGCATTGCGGGCATTGTCCAGCAGGACGAGCATCCGT
Source organism: Micromonospora sp. NBC_01412 (assembly GCF_045040215.1). Lineage (NCBI taxonomy): Bacteria > Bacillati > Actinomycetota > Actinomycetes > Micromonosporales > Micromonosporaceae > Micromonospora > Micromonospora sp. NBC_01412. The sequence goes on along the minus strand of NZ_CP109528.1, from coordinate 1,608,199 downwards.
TTGCCGGCCAGCAGCGTGCGGTACAACGCCGCTTGAGCCTCCGGCTGGGGTGGTATCCGGTCGGCGGTCACGCCGAGGGCGTCGAGGAGACCGCGGACGGCCTCCGCGGGAGCCATCGCCTCGCCGGTGGGCTCGAACCCGCGCAGGTTCACGTACAGGTTTCCGTCGGGGAACCGTGTGGAGACGCGGTGCGCCCAGTGCACGACCAGCGCCGTCTTGCCGACCCCCGCGGTGCCCGAAACCGTGACGATCCTGACCACCGTGGACGCCGCGGTGGGCTGCTGCCCCGGCAGGTGGGCGTCGAGGCAGGCGAGGTGTTCCGCTCGACCCACGAATCCCGGGGTGTCGGGAGGTAGCTGGGCCGGCGTCGGGTGCCGAACGGCCACCGACGCCGGGTTCCGGTCGTGCGGTGCGTCCAGATCATCGCGCAGGATCGCCTGGTGCAGCGTCCGCAGTTCGGGCCCCGGATCGACACCGAGTTCCTCGGCGAGCCGCCGACGGATGACCGCGTACTGCCCGAGAGCCTCGGCCCCCCGGCCCACGGCGTAGAGGGCACGCATCAGCACTGCGGTCACCGACTCCACGAGCGGATAGTCACCTACCAGTTCGGTCAGTCGACTGATAACCGGCTCCGGGTTCGCCACCCGCAACTCGGCGTAGGCCCAGGTGACGACCGCTTCCGGGTAGTGCTGCCGCCAGCTCTCCCTGGTCCGGGCGGCCCAGGATCCGGACAGTCCCGCCAACGGTTCACCCCGCCACAGCGCGAGCGCCTCCCGCAGCAACGGCGCCCGTCGCGCGTCCGGGCATTCCGGCTCCTTGGCCTCGGCGAGCAGGCTGCGAAATCGGTGCACGTCCACCCGGTCGGCGGCGACCTCGAGCACATATCCGCCGGGCCGCCACACCAGCACGGGCGGCTCACCGACGTCTACAAGGTGTAGGGCCTGTCGAATCCGAGTGACGTGTGCGTGCAGCGACTGACGCGCGCCCCGTGGCGGGCTGTCTCCCCACACCCGGTCCAACAACGTCTGCGGCGTCACCGACCGTCCGGCATCCACGAGCAACGCCGCCAGCACGGCGCGTTGCCTCGGCTGCCCGGTTGGCAGTCGCCGGTTGTTCGCCCAGATCTCGACCGGCCCCAACAAGCGAAAATCGGCCACAACTCTCCCCAAAGCGGCATCGTGATCGCCGCCCGCCTGGCCCCGTATCGATGCACAAGAATTTCACAAGCCGCCGACCCAACGCCACCGCCGACCCTGGAGCGGACAGGAAGTCGATCGCACCTGGTCGATCAATCAGCGGAGAGAAGAGGTAGAACATGGGCAGCATGCTGCGGCGCTGCGCGGCGGCGGCGGCGGGAGTGGTGCTGACACTGGTGTGCCTGGTGGAGCCCGCGTCCGCGGGGGACAGGTACGCCGGCTGTCCGCAGACTTACTTCTGCGTGTGGGCCGCCTCCGATTTCAACGACGGCCCGGGAAAGTGGCAGAACGACGAGGCCAACTACGCGGCCTGGGGTCACGGCACCTGCCCGTCGGGCACCTGGAGCAACTGCGTGTCGTCCGTGTTCAACAACGGGCAAAACTGTGCCGTCACCTTCTACGACGGCAGCAGCTACACCGGCGCCTTCTTCTACCGGCTGCAGCGTGGCGGCTACCTTGCCAACCTGGCGTACGACAAGTGGAGCGACGGGACCAGTCCGAACGACAAGATCAGTTCGCACAAGTGGTGCTGACGATCCGACACTCGACGTCCCGGATGCTGTCCGTGGCCGTCGGCCTCCTGGTGCTCGTCTGCGGGAGTGCCTGCACCCCGCAGGCGGGCACCACCGGCCGCCAGGAGTCCGCGCTCGGTGCCGACGCGCTGGATCTGCTGACCAACTCCGGCGACCACCCGGCCCGCAGCCGGGTGCTGGAGCTTGCCGAGGAGAAGCTCGTCGAGCGGTGTATGGCCGCGCGTGGGCAGGTCTACTGGCCGGTCACCCCGCCACCGGTTACCGGGTCGGACGAAGAGCGTACGGTCGACCTGCCCCGGCGACGCGCGAAGGGTTTCGGGCTGACGGACGAATCGAGGCCGCCGAGGGCGGGTCCGAACGACCGGCAGCCGGTGTTCCAACTCGCCCTGTTCGGCAACGCCCGGCGGTACGAGCAGCTGGAACTGCCCAACGGCAGCGTCCTGTCCTATCCGACGAGCGGGTGCGTGGCCGAGAGCCGGGCCGCCCTGTACGGCGACGCCCGGCGGTGGGCCCGCGTTGACTCCATTCCCCAGGTCCTGAACAACACGCTCAGGGAGCAGATCGGGGATGCACCGGAACTGGCACGGGCCCGCTCCGGGTGGCTCTCGTGCATGACCGCATCGGGCTACCCGTACCCCGATCCGGACGCCGCGGTCGATGACCTGTCGCGTGCGTACCGGCAGAACGGCGGCTCCGCCTCCCTACGCCGCCGGGAGATCGCCGTGGCCACCGCCGACGGGGAGTGCGCGTTGCGGGTCCACGTGCCGTCGACGGAACTCGCGCTACGTCGGGACAGGGCCGAGTCCTTGCCCGCCACTCGGCGGCGCGAGCTGAACGACCTGGGTGCGGCGCACTGCGCCGCCTACCGGAGGGCACAGCCAATGGTCGGGGAGATCGCGCACGCCCAGCCGTGCCGGTCGAGCTGAGAACGGGGGTTGGTTGCGCCCGAGGAACCGGCGGGCGGGGGAACGTCGCGTGGTGTGCCGGGTCGGTGCGACTTGCGTCGCGTGCGTCGGCCAATCACCGGTCGCGCAGGTCGGGACCGGTTTGTGCCGGCAAGGCCCCGACTTGGCACGATCAATGCCTAGCACACAACAGGCATGATCAGGCGGTTGTCCAAAAGGGGCTTCGTTGTCCACAGGCGAGGGCAGCGGAGCCCCACGACGCCCGTCCGCCGGCCTAGCGTCGCGCCGTGTCAGACGATGAGGAGACGGTCGTACGGCGGCGGCTGCGGTGGCTGGCGGCCAGGCCGGCGCCCACCGACGACCTGCCGTCGGTCGGGGCCGGTTCCCCGGCGCAGCCGGCCGGGGATGGGGCCGCCCCGGTGGCGCCGCCCGAGGGTCGGCGGGCATCGGCGGGTGCCCGGTCGGCCGAGTGGCCGACGGTGCTGCCACCGGAGGACCGGTGGGCCCCGGCCGGCGGTCCGGCGGCCGAGCGGCCGGTGCCATGGCCGGGTCGGGCGGGCCCCGGGCCGCGCCGTCACCGCCCGGGTTCTTTCGGCGGATCGCCGCCTGGCGACGGTTCCGAGCCCGGCGACGAGGCGACGTCCGAGAAGCGGCTGTCCCGGCTGCCGGGCCCCGGGGCGTTCGACCCCGGGCGGCGGGGGGTACGGGCGCTGGCGGCGGTCGCCGTGCTGGTGGTGCTCGGCGCGGGCCCTCTGGGCGTGGCAGTCCCGGCCGCAGGCCGAACCGGTCGGGGCCACCCCGTCCATCACTCCAGCTCGGCGCGCATCTGCTTCTCCATCGAGTCGCGGATGCTGGCCGGCGGTTCGATCGCCTTGATCTCCACCCGGGTGACCTTGATGCCCCACCGGCCGGTGGTCTCATCCAGCACGCCCGAGAGGTGCCGGTTGATCTCCTCCCGGCTGGTCAGCGCCCGCTCCAGGTCCAGCGAACCGATCACGTTACGCAGGGTGGTGACGGTGAGCTGCTCGATGGCCTGGAGGAAGTTCGAGATCTCGTACGTCGCCCGGGCCGCGTCGATGACCTTGAAGTAGAGCACCGTGTCGATCGACACCACCAGGTTGTCCGAGGTGATCACCGGCTGGGGCGGGAAGCTGACCACCTGCTCCCGCATGTCGACCTTGGTACGGACCGCGTCGATGAACGGGACCAGCAGGTTCAGGCCCGGATTCAAGGTGCGCTTGTACTTTCCGAGCCGCTCCACCACGTCCTGGCGCTGCTGCGGCACGATCCGCACCGCCTTGACCAGGGTCACCACGACGATCAACGCCACAGCGACCAACAGGCCTTGGGGCGACATGGGGCTGCCCGGATGGCTGGGCGCCTGGACCTGACCCGCGCTGACCGTCACAAATTCCATACCTTTCACCCTCTCGCTTCGGGCAGCTCACCCGAGGTCGGCCCGTTCGTGCTGTTCGTGGTAGATCAGCAGGGGGTCGGTGCACTCCCCGCGCAGACTACGGCCCTGCCGTTCGATGAAGCAGTTTGCCCGCGGCGTGCGCGTCGGGCTTTTGACCACCTCGATGTCTTCGGTGGCGAAGACCTCGTCGAACGCGGTGCTGTACTTGCCGTCGCGGTCTCGGATCAGGAACCGGAACCGGTTTGTCTGCTCGCCGAGGTCCATCACGAGGTTGCGGGCCTGTTGGGTGACCCAGGCGTGGTCCACGCACTACAGGTCCGACGGTCGCCGGGGTCTCCGGCTCTTGCCCCACCATCCTCCGACCCGTCGCCATAGCACACGGCAGACATGATCGGGTGGTTGTCCACAGTGGCTTTTGTTGTCCACAGGCACCGGTCGGAGGGCCGCAGGGTCGTCCGCGTCCAAGCCTAATCTCGCGTCGTGTCAGACGACGAGGAGACGGTCGTGCGGCGGCTGCGGTGGCTAACGACCGGCCGGGTGCCGGCCGAGGCCCCGGAGCCGCCGATCGAGCCGGCCGGGCGGGCCGTGCCACCGGGGGCGGCGGTCGAACCGCCCGGGGTCGCCGCACCACTGCTGGGGCGGGGTTCGGTGGACGGGCCGGCGGCTGGGCGGCCTGCGGTGGTGCCGCCGGAGGACCGATGGCTCCCGGCCGGCGATCCGGTGGACGAGCGGCCGGTGCCCTGGCCGGGGGAAGGGCGGCTCGGCTCGGGGCGGCGGGCTGCAAGGGCCGCCGAGTCATTCCCCGTCGGCGACCCGCTCCGGGGCGACGCTCCGGCGCATCCCGGCGAGCCCGCCCCCAGCGCCGACCCCGGACCCGAGGACGAGCCGGCGCGCTCGCCGCGACTGTCCCGGCTGCCCGGTCCCGGCGCGTTCGACCCCGGGCGGCGCGGCGTGCGGGCGCTGGCTGTGGTCGCCGTGGCGGTGGTGCTCGGTGCCGGCTTCTGGGCGTGGCGCTCCCGGCCGCAGGCCGAGCCGGTCCGGGCCGAGGCGTCCGCCGCCCCCATGGCCGAGGCGCCACCGGACGCGGGGGCACCAGCGCGCGCGGGCGTCCCGGCCGCCGGGCCGACGCCTGCCGGTGAGCTGGTGGTGGCGGTCGCCGGCAAGGTACGCCGTCCCGGGCTGGTCCGGGTGCCGGCGGGGGCCCGGGTTGCCGACGCGGTCCAGGCGGCCGGCGGTGTGCTGCCCGGCGTGGACGTGGCGCTGCTCAATCCGGCCCGCAAGGTCACCGACGGTGAGCTGATCCTGGTCGGCGTCGCCGCCCCGGCGGGCCAGCCGGGCGTCGCACCGGCTGCCCCCGGGCAGCCCGTCGGCGCGGGCGCGCCGGCCGCCGGTGGCCCGATCAACCTGAACACCGCCACCCTCGCCCAGCTCGACACGCTTCCCGGGGTGGGGCCGGTGCTCGCCCAGCGCATCCTGAACCACCGTGACCAGCACGGTGGCTTCCGCTCGGTGGGCGACCTGCGCCAGGTGGAGGGCATCGGCGACGCCCGGTACGAGCAGCTCAAGGAACTGGTGACGGTGTGAGCGGAAACGCGCGCCCGCCCGCCACCGGTTCGCCCGACCCGGACACACCGGCCGCCGCCCCGCCCGGCCCGGTCACCCCGCTCGACCTGCGGTTGGCCGGGCTGGCGGTGGCCGCCTGGCTGGCCGCGCTGGCTGGTCTGCACCTTGGTCCCCGCCCGACGGTCCTGCTCGCGGCTGGTGCCGCTGGGCTGGCCGCGTGCACCGTCGCGCACCTGCTTGGCGTGCTGGGCCGCCCGGCGCCCCTTGTTCGCCGGTACGGGTGGATCGCGGTGGCGGTACTGCTCGGTGTGGTCTGCGGCGCGGCGGCGACCGCCGCCCGGCTCGTCGTCCGGGATGCACCCGCCGTCCGAGCCCTCGTCGACGACCGGGCCACGGTCGGCGCCGAACTGGTCGTCCGAGACGATCCGCGCCCGGTCCGGGGCGTCGTCGGTCGGCCCGCCACCCTGCTGGTCCGGGCCGACCTCGTGGCCCTGACCGGCCCCGACGGCACGCGGGTCGTCGCCCCGGTGCGGGTCCTGGTGCTCGCCACCGACCCCGGGTGGCGGGGTCTGCTCCCCGGGCAGCGGCTCACCGCCGAGGGGCGGTTGGGTTCGCCGCGCGGTGGTGACCTGACCGCTGCGGTGCTCACCGTGCGTGGGCCGCCGACGCGGCAGGGCCCGCCGTCGTGGTCGCAGCGGGCCGCTGGTGTGCTCCGCGCCGGCCTGCAACGGGCCTGCGAGCCGCTCCCCGACGAGCAGGGCGGGCTGCTGCCCGGCCTCGTGGTCGGCGATACCAGCCGGCTGCCGCCGACGGTGGAGGAGGACTTCCGGGCCACCGGGATGACCCACCTCAACGCCGTGTCCGGCTCCAACGTCGCGATTGTCGTCGGGGCGGTACTGCTGCTGGCCCGCTGGTCCCGGGCCGGTCCGTGGGCGGCCGCCGGGCTGTGCGGGCTGGCCCTGGTGGGCTTCGTGATCCTGGTCCGCCCCTCGCCGAGCGTGGTGCGCGCCGCCACCATGGGCGCGATCGGCCTCGCGGCGTTGGCCGCCGGGCGGCCCCGGGCGGCCCTGCCGGCACTCGCCGCGGCGGTGGCCGGGCTGGTGCTGCTCGATCCGGACCTGGCCGGCGATCCCGGGTTCGCGCTGTCCGTGCTGGCCACCGCCGGCCTGCTGCTGCTCGCCCCCGGGTGGCGGGACGGCCTGCGGCGGCGGCGCGTGCCGCCAGGGCTCGCCGAGGCGCTGGCCGTGCCGGCCGCCGCCCAACTCGCCTGCGGCCCGGTGGTGGCCGGGATCTCCGGGACGGTGAGCCTGGTCGCCGTGCCGGCGAATCTCCTGGTGGTGCCGGCGATCGCGCCCGCCACGGTGCTCGGGGTGGCGGCGGCGGTGCTCTCCCCGGTCTGGCCAGCGGGGGCGGAGTTCGCGGCCTGGCTGGCGAGCTGGCCGGCCTGGTGGCTGGTCACGGTGGCCCGGTACGGGGCGCGGCTGCCGGCGGGCGCGCTGCCCTGGCCGGGCGGGGTCCCGGGCGCGCTGCTGCTGGCCGGGCTGACCGTGGCGTTGCTGATCGCCACCCGCAGGCCGCTGGTGCGTCGACTCGTGGCGGTGGTCGCGGTCGCCGTGATCGCCGGCACCCTGCCCGTACGCCTGGTGGCCGCCGGCTGGCCGCCGCCCGGCTGGGTGGTGGTGGCGTGCGCGGTGGGCCAGGGCGACGCGCTGGTGCTGCCGGCGGGCACCGGCCGGGCGGTGGTGGTGGACGCCGGGCCGGATCCGGCGGCCGTGGACGGCTGCCTGCGCCGGCTGGGCGTACGGGAGGTCCCGCTGCTGTTGTTCAGCCATTTCCACGTCGACCACACCGGCGGGGTGGCCGGGGTCTTCCGGGGCCGGCGGGTGGCGGCGGTGCGCACGCCGCAGTGGCCCGAGCCCGCCGCCGGGCGGGAGCTGGTGCGTGCCGCCGCCGCTGCGGGCGGGGCGGGGACGGCTGCGGCCACGGCGGGTTGGACGTGCCGGGTCGGCGGGCTGGAACTCGTCGTGCTCGGCCCGCCGTATCCGCTGCGGGGGACCCGGTCCGACCCGAACAACAACTCGCTCGTGCTGCGCGCCACGGTGGCCGGGGTGCGGATACTGCTCGCCGGGGACGCCGAGACCGAGGAGCAGCGGGCGCTGCTCGAGCGGGTGCCACCCGGCGGCGTACGCGCCGACGTGCTGAAGGTCGCCCACCACGGGTCGGCGTACCAGGAGCCGGCGTTCCTGGACGCGGTCCGGCCAAGGGTCGCGCTGGTCCCGGTGGGGGTCGGCAACTCGTACGGGCACCCGAACGCTGCCGTGCTCGCCCGGATCGCCCGGGGCGGGGCGCGGGTGCTGCGTACGGACACCGACGGTGACGTGGCGGTGGTGCTGGGGCGGGACGGGATGGCCGTGGTGAACCGGGGCGTCGCCCCAGGGCGACGGCAACGTTGAGGAGTAACGGCCATTGGCGGCATTGGCAGGGGGATTAGCGTAAATGTCTGGATTTGCGCTGAGTGCGGGCTCCGCCTTAGTCGGCCTCGACGAGCAGGCACGATCCCGGGGGTGGCGTGCGAATATGGGCGGCGTGACCGCCGCCGACCTCGCCCCCATTCTGCTCGTCCTCGGCGACGAGGAGCTGCTCGCCACGCGCGCGGTGGCCGAGACCGTGGCCAGGGCCCGTGACGTCGACCCCGAGGTCGACGTCCGGGAGTACCAGGCCGGGGTGCTGGCCGTCGGTGAGATCGCCGAGATGCTCAGCCCGTCGCTGTTCGGCGGTCGGCGGGTGCTGGTGCTGCGCTCCGGTCAGGACGCCCGCAAGGATCTGGCCGCCGCGTTGCTGGCGTACGCGAAGAACCCGGACCCGGACGTTCAGCTCGTCGTGCTGCACCTCGGGGGGGCCAAGGGCAAGGCGTTCGCGGACGGGCTGCGGGCGGCGGGCGCCACGGTGGTGCCGGCCGCGAAGCTCAAGGGGCACCGTGAGCGGGTGGCCTTCGTCCGCGACGAGATCCGCCGGGCCGGCGGCAAGTGCACCGACGACGCGGCCGAGGCGCTCATCGCGGCGGTCGGCAACGACATGCGCGAGCTGGCCGCCGCGTGTTCCCAGCTGATCGCCGACACCGACGGGCGGATCGGGGCCGACACCGTGGCCCGCTACTACAAGGGGCGGGTCGAGGTGAGCGGCTTCACCGTCGCCGACGCCACCCTGATCGGCGACGTGCCGGCGGCGCTGGAGGCGCTGCGCTGGGCGCTGCACGTCGGCGTCGACCCGGTTCCGATCGCGGACGCCCTCGCCGACGGCGTCCGCACCGTCGCCCGGGTCGCCGCAGCGGGGCGGGGCGACCCGTACCAGTTGGCGGGCGCCCTCGGCATGCCGGCCTGGAAGGTCAAGAGCGCTCAGCAGCGGGCCCGGGGCTGGACGCCGGAGGGCCTGGTGCAGGCGATGCGGGCCGCCGCCGAGTGCAACGCGGCGGTCAAGGGCGGCGCGGACGACCGCGCGTACGCGCTGGAGCGGGCGGTGTTCTCGGTGGCGGCGGCCCGGCAGGGCGGCGCCCGGTGAACCGGCCGGTCCGGGTGTCGTGGGCGACGGTCCCCTCCGCCCAGGAGCGGTATCGCCCCCTCTACGCCCGGGCCCTCGGCCTGCGCTTCGTCAACCCCGGCGGGGTGCTCTGCTTCCTCTTCTTCGAGGGGGCCGCCGCGCTGGCCGTCCTGCTCGCCCTGGCCGAGCTGGTGACCTGGTGGGCGGTGCTCGTGCTGCCCGCCGCCGTGGCGGCGATGGTCAAGCTCAACGACATGGTGGCGGAGGCGGTGGTCCGGACGGCCGCGCTCGTGCCGGAGCAGGAGCGGGATCGGTTCCGCCGGCAGATGGAGCCCGTGGTCGGGCGCGCCACGGTCCGCAGCGTCGGTGGCCGCCCCGGGGCGGTCGGCCTCGCGGCCCGGGGCGCGGCCGGTCATGCGGGCACCGGTCATGCAGGCACCGGGCGCGGAGGCACCTGGCGCGCAGGCGGGGATCACGCGGGCGGGGGAACTGGTGGCCGGGGCGCGATCGGTGTCGCCGGCTCGCCCGGGGCCGGCCCGCGCGACGCGCCGGGGACGACCTCGCGGGCCATCCCGGGCGTTCTCGTCCATCCCGAGCCGGCGGGACGTGCTGAACGGCCCCGCCACGGCCTCCGCCGTGCGGAGCCCGATCTCCCGGACCACACCATTCCGGACCACACCCCCGGCCCCCGCCCCTGATCCGGGCACGGATCGCGGTCGCGGGGCGGCGTGGGCGCGCGGAGCGCCGAGGCGAGCACGGGCACCCCGATGAAGCCGTGGTTGAGGCCGAGCCGGCTGGTCAGCCTGGCCCGGAACGCCGGGCTGCGGGCGCGGACATGGTGCAGCCAGGGGAACGGCCGCAGGCTACGTGGCGCAGCACGGAGCCGCAGCGGGCTACGCAGCGAACCGGTAGCCAGCGCGGGGGAGGCCGGCGCGGACACACAGAAAGCCGGAAGCCCTGGTTGACCCAGGGCTTCCGGTCAGGTCTGTGGACGTCAGTCAGGCAGCGAGCGAGGTCACGCGCTTGGCGATCGCCGACTTGCGGTTCGCCGCCTGGTTCGAGTGGATCACGCCCTTGCTGACAGCCTTGTCAAGCTTGCGCGAGGCGTCCTGCATGAGCACGGTGGCCTTCTCGGAGTCGCCGGCCTCCGCAGCCTCGTGGAACTTGCGGATGGCGGTCTTCAGCGACGACTTGACCGACTTGTTACGCAGCCGGCGCTTCTCGTTCTGCCGGTTGCGCTTGATCTGGGACTTGATGTTCGCCACGCGACAGCCTCGTCTTGATAGCTCGGTATGGTCTGCATTCCGCTGCGACGAGCATGCGTCATCGCTGCGCGAATGGCCAGGTTACCAGGTCCGCCCGGACGAGCCAAAACGGCTCACTTCCGCAGCCCGGGGGTGGTCGGCTCCCGACCCTCCGGTGCCGCCGCCCAGCCCTGCCGGACGGCGAGCCAGCCCAGCGCCTGCCCGCCGCTCCACCGCTGGTGTGCCCGGATGTGCGGGGACGCGGTCGTCGGCCCGGCGGCGGCCGAGGTGAGCAGGTAACCGGAGAGCGCGGCGAGGGTCACGTCCAGGGCGTCCGGGGGAGCGTCGGCCGTCGCCGGGTGCCCGGCGAAGAGCCCATCGGCGTCCAGGCCGCTGGCGTGGGCGGTGATCAGCAGGCTGACCAGGTCGAACCAGGCCGGCCCGTGGCAGATCCAGGTCCAGTCGCAGAACCACGCCCGCCCGGCCGGGTCGACGAGCACGTTGTCCAGCCGCAGGTCGCCGTGGGCCAGGCCGCCGCGCTCGGCGTACCGGGGCAGGCGCGACTCCAGCACGACCAGCTCGGGCAGCCGGTCCGGTGCCCAGGGTGGCAGCTCCGGGGCCGGCTCTCGGCCGGCGGCCACCTCGCCCCACCAGAGGATGTCCTCCCGTGCCAGGTCGGCGAGCCGGGGCAGGCCGAGCCCCACCAGCTCGGGGGGCGGGTCGGCCAGCGCGGCGGCCACCTCGGCGTACCCGGCCAGGGTGGCGTCGAGGTCCGCCGGGGTCCACGGCAGCGCGGGCGTGCGACCGTCGATCGCTTCCAGGCCGAGCGCGTACCAGCCGGCCGCCGTCACCGTCCAGTGCGGGCGGGGGACCGGCAGGCCGGCGGGGAGCCGGTCCAGGACGGCGGCCTCCCGGGCGTACCAGTCGACGAGGTGCCGCTGCTCGGTCAGCGACGCCGCCTTGACGAAGGTCTGCCGCCCGTCGGCGGTCTCCAGCACGCCGGCGAAGCCCCGGGTGAACCCGGCACCGGCCACCCGGGCCGCCGCCACCGGGCCGCCCAGCCGGGCGGTCACCGCCGCCCGCAGGCCGGCCGGCAGCTCCGCCCAGCCGGGGCGCAGCGCGGTCGCGTCGTACGGCACCGGGGGGAGTGAGATCGGGACCATCCGACCATGCTGCCCCACCCGCGCCCGGTGCGCCGTCCGCCGGGTGCCGTGAACAGGCTGGGGATGTCGTACCGCCGCGCGATGATGCCGCCGTGGACACCGAGGGATTCTGGGCGCTGGTGGAGGCGTCCGCCCGGGCCTCCGGCGGCCCGGACGAGCGGCTGACCTGGCTCACGGACCGGCTCGCCGGCCTCCCCGCGTCGGAGGTGGTCGACTTCCAGCTTCGGCTGGACGAGGCCCACGCCCGGGCCGACACCACGCGGCTCTGGGACGCCGCGCTGCGGATATGCGGTGGGCTCTGCTCCGACGACGGGTTCCGCTACTTCCAGGCGTGGCTGGTCGGGTTGGGGCGGGCGGTCTTCGACCGGGCGGTGGCGGCCCCGGACACCCTGGCGGACGTTCCCCAGGTGCGCCGGCTGGCCGGCCGCCCCACCCGCGAGTGGTCCGACGACGAGTGGCCGGACTGGGAATCCCTCGACTATGTGGCGGCCGAGGCACACGAGCGGATCACCGGCGTCGCCGAGGGTCTGGAGGACGCGGTGCTCGCGCGCGTGGGCGAGCCGGGCGACGAATCGCCGGATCTCGGCGACGAGCCGGACGATCCGGCCGAGTTCACCCGCCGCTACCCACACCTGGCGGCGATGTTCCCACCCGTGCCCGGCCGCCCGTGACCCGCGGCGCGGGAGCGCCGCGACCCGCGCGACCGCCGTGGTGGCGGCCGGCTCTGTCAGACTGCCAAGCCATGAGGACCGACGACTTCTGGCAGTTGATCGACGGGGCCCGGGCCGGCGGGGGCGGGGCGGCCGGCCCGGTCGCCGCCCGGGCCGTCGCGCTGCTGGCCGAGCGCGATGCCGCCGACATCGTCGGGTACGCGCAGCACCAGCGCCGGGTGATGGCGGCGTCCTACCGGGCCGACCTCTGGGGCGCGGCGTACCTGATCAACGGAGGCGCGTCCGACGACGGGTTCGAGTACTTCCGGGGCTGGCTGATCACCCAGGGCCGGGAGGTGTTCGCTCGCGCGGTGGCCGACCCGGACTCGCTGGCGGCGCTGCCGCAGATCCGTCAGGCGGCGCTCACCGGTGAGGAGTTCGAGGCCGAGCAGATGCTCACGGTCGCCGGGGAGGCGTACCGGAAGGCGACGGCCAGCGAGTTGCCGGCGGTGCCGGAGACGCCCTACCCGGAGCTGGGCGAGTTCTGGGACTTCGACGACGAGGAGGAGGCCCAGCGCCGGCTGCCGAAGCTCGCCGCGCTCTTCGTCGAGCCGCCCGAGGAGTGAGCCGCCGATCCCGCCCCGGGCGGCGGGAGGAGTGATCCGATCGGGCCCGGGGCGACGTGGGAGCATAGAGGGGGCCGGCGTCGCGTCGGCCCGCTCACGTCAGCCGACCAGAACGGACCGCTGTGCCACCGACGCTCGATTCCGGCGCGAACGCTCCCGGTGCCACCGACCCGGCGCGCATCCGGAACTTCTGCATCATCGCCCACATCGACCACGGGAAGTCGACCCTGGCCGACCGGATGCTGCAGCTCACGGGCGTGGTCGACCCCCGGCAGATGCGCGCGCAGTACCTCGACCGGATGGACATCGAGCGCGAGCGCGGCATCACCATCAAGAGCCAGGCCGTCCGGATGCCGTGGACGATCCGCGAGGGCGACCGGGTCGGCGAACAGGCCGTGCTCAACATGATCGACACCCCTGGTCACGTCGACTTCACCTACGAGGTGTCCCGGTCGCTCGCCGCCTGCGAGGGGGCGGTCCTGCTGGTCGACGCCGCCCAGGGCATCGAGGCGCAGACCCTGGCGAACCTCTACCTGGCGCTCGAGAACGACATGCGGATCATCCCGGTGCTCAACAAGATCGACCTGCCGGCCGCCCAGCCCGAGAAGTACGCCGAGGAACTGGCCCACCTGATCGGCTGCGAACCGTCGGACTGCATCAGGGTCTCCGGTAAGACCGGCGTCGGCGTGCCGTACCTGCTCGACGAGATCGTCCGGCAGCTCGTCGCGCCGGTCGGTGACGCCGACGCACCCGCCCGGGCGATGATCTTCGATTCGGTGTACGACGTCTACCGGGGCGTGGTCACCTACGTCCGGATGATCGACGGCCGGATCGGCGCCCGGGACCGGATCAAGATGATGTCCACCGGCGCCGTCCACGAGCTGCTGGAGATCGGCGTCATCTCGCCGGAGATGGTGAAGGCCGACGCGCTCGGCGTCGGCGAGGTGGGTTACCTGATCACCGGCGTGAAGGACGTCCGCCAGTCCCGGGTCGGCGACACGGTCACCATCAACATCAGGCCGGCGACGCAGGCTCTCGGCGGCTACAAGGACCCGAAGCCGATGGTCTACTCCGGCCTCTACCCGATCGACGGGTCCGACTACCCCAACCTGCGCGAGGCGCTGGACAAGCTCAAGCTCAACGACGCCGCGCTCGACTACGAGCCGGAGACCTCCGGCGCCCTCGGCTTCGGCTTCCGGTGCGGCTTCCTCGGCCTGCTGCACCTGGAGATCATCCGGGAGCGGCTGGAGCGGGAGTACAACCTCGACCTGATCTCCACCGCGCCGAACGTGGTCTACCGGGCCATCACGGAGGACGGCCAGGAGATCGTCGTGACCAACCCGAGCGAGTACCCCACCGGCCGGATCGCCGAGGTGTACGAGCCGGTCGTGCGGGCCACCGTGCTCACCCCGAACGACTACGTGGGCGCGGTGATGGAGCTGTGCCAGGGCCGCCGGGGCAACCTGCTCGGGATGGACTACCTCTCGGCCGACCGGGTGGAACTGCGGTACACGCTGCCCCTCGCGGAGATCATCTTCGACTTCTTCGACCAGCTCAAGAGCCGCACCAAGGGCTACGCCTCGCTGGACTACGAGCCCTCGGGCGAGCAGGCGTCCGACCTGGTCAAGGTGGACATCCTGCTGCACGGCGAGCCGGTGGACGCGTTCAGCGCCATCGTGCACAAGGACAAGGCGTACAACTACGGCGTCACCATCGCCGCGAAGCTGCGCAAGCTGATTCCCCGGCAGCAGTTCGAGGTGCCCATCCAGGCGGCGATCGGCAGCCGGGTGATCGCCCGGGAGACCATCCGGGCCATCCGCAAGGACGTGCTCGCCAAGTGCTACGGCGGTGACATCAGCCGCAAGCGCAAGCTGCTGGAGAAGCAGAAGGAGGGCAAGAAGCGGATGAAGATGGTTGGCCGGGTCGAGGTCCCCCAGGAGGCCTTCATCGCCGCCCTCTCCTCCGACGACGGCGACGGCAAGGCCGCCGGCAAGAAGTAGTCACGCCACCGCGCACCTCCGGGGGTCCGCCCACCGTGGGTGACCGCGACCGGACGCCCGCCCAGGCCGGCCAGGGGGCGGGCGTCCGGTCGTACCGGAAGGAGTTTTCCGGGGCCGGCGGCGCGTGCCGCGGGGGCGGTGGGAGCCCTTCCACCTGGCCTTTCGCCGCCTCCCGGGCGGGTGGAAGGGGGCGGCGACATCGACGTGCGGCAGCAGATCGGCGGCGAACCCGGTTTGGATTTTCGGGCCCTCGGGAACTTAGCGGTCACGACAGCAACAACACACCGTTGTGACACATCCTTAGGAGGAGGGCGACCGTGGAGCTCACCGTTTGGGGCATCATCACCGCACTCATTGTTGGTCTCATCGTCGGCGCTCTGGGCCGCCTGGTCGTCCCGGGCCGGCAGAACATGCCGATCTGGCTGCACATGCTGATCGGTGTCGGCGCCGCGCTGCTCGGCACCGTGCTCGCCCGCGCCGTGGGCATCGCCACCGAGACGGCCGGGATCGACTGGACCGAGCTGCTGGTGCAGGTCGTGCTGGCGGCCGTCGCCGTGGCCCTGGTCGCCGGTGTCGGCCGTCGCCGGAGCGTCAGCCACCGGTAACGTCACGCCGCTTTCTCCCGAAGGGCGCCCGACCATTGTGGTCGGGCGCCCTTCGCGTGCGTCGAACCCGACTGGACCGCTTCCCCGGCTGGCGCTCCGGCCTTTCCGCGCCCGCGTCGAAGGCATGGAGAACTGTGCGCGAGTGTCTCTCGTGAATGTGCGCTCCGGTGCGTGTCCCGACCGGGCGCGGGATTGCGCCGAAGGGCTGCCGTATGCGGCCTGAGCTGCCCGGACGTCCCCACTGACGGCCATCCCCCGCAATGTCTGGATGGCGGGTTTGGGTTTCCGGCGGACCGGGAACTTGGTTGTCACCACAGCGAACAACACTTTGAAGACTTCTGAGGAGAACGACCATGACCGTTACCGGAATCATCACCGCGCTCATCGTCGGTCTGATCGTGGGCGCTCTGGGCCGCCTGGTCATCCCCGGCCGGCAGAACATGCCGATCTGGCTGCACATGCTCGTCGGTGTGGGTGCCGCGCTGCTCGGCACCGTGCTGGCCAACGCCGTCGGCATCTCCACCGACACCGCCGGGGTCGACTGGGCCGAGCTGCTGGTCCAGGTCGTCGTCGCCGCCATCGCGGTCGCGATTGTGGCCGGCGTCGGTGGTCGCCGCAGCGTCAGCCACCGGTAACAGCCACCGTCCCGCGAACGGGCGCCCGACCCTCCCCGGTCGGGCGCCCGTTCGTCTGTGTCACGCCGGTTCGGCCGACGTCGGACTGCCTCCGAGCCTCCGCTGCGATACGGTCGCCTCGCTTCCGAATCGCCCCTGTCGTAAAAGAATTTTCCCTACTAAGGTGCGGCGGAGAAGGTTAGTGCCAGGACGGCGCGAGGGAGATGTGGCGTGAACAGGTGGAAACGGCTGGCCCCGGTCACCGCCGTGGTGGCGTCGGCCGCGATGGTGCTCGCCGGTTGCGGCGGCTCGGGGGACGACAAGGCCGCCGACAACAGCAAGCTGACGGTCTGGATGATGGGCGAGGGCAGCGAGGCGCAGACCGCGTTCCTCGACGGCGTCGAGACCGAGTTCAAGAAGAAGCACCCCGATACCGACGTGGTCGTGCAGTACATCCCCTGGCTCGAGGCGCCGAAGAAGTTCCAGGCGGCGCTCGCCGGCGGTGAGGGACCTGACGTCACCGAGCTCGGCAACACCGAGACCCAGGGCTGGGCCGACCAGGAGGCGCTGGCCGACGTCACCGGCAAGTTCGGTGGCTGGTCCGAGGGCAAGGACATCCTCCCCGACCTGGTCAAGAACGCCCAGCTCGACGGCAAGCAGTACGGCGTGCCGTGGTACGCCGGCGTCCGCGCGCTGTACTACCGCACCGACTGGTTCGCCGAGGCCGGCGTGAAGCCGCCGACGAACTGGGACGAGATGGTCGCCGCCGCGAAGGCGGTGCAGGCCAAGAAGCCGGGCACCTACGGCATCGCGCTGCCGGGCAACTCGGAGTTGCCTTTCTACTCCTTCCTCTGGGGCGCGGGCGGCGAGATCGCCACCAAGCAGGGTGACACCTGGAAGTCCGGCTACAACACCCCGGAGGCCCAGAAGGCGGTCAAGTTCTGGACCGACCTGGTCACCGTGCACAAGGTCGCCCCGCCCGCCGCCGCCGGCTGGAACGAGATCGACGCCCGGACCCAGTTCGCCACCGGCAAGGCCGCGATGGCCTTCGGCGGTAGCTGGCAGGCCGGCGCCATCAAGAAGGACAACCCCGAGATCGAGAAGGTCTGGGGCACCTTCCCCATCCCCGGCCCGGACGGCAAGCCGGCCCCGGCCTTCGCGGGCGGCTCGGACATCGCCCTGTGGAAGGACAGCAAGAAGCAGGACCTCGCCTGGGACTACCTGACCGTGCTGCTGAGCAAGCAGAAGGACAAGGAGTTCGCCAGCAGCCTCGGCTTCTTCCCGGTCTACTCCGACCTCGTCAGCGGCGGCGAGTACGCCAACGACAAGATCATGGCGGCGTTCGCCACGACGCTGCAGAACACGAAGCTGACCCCGCTCACCCCGAAGTGGGTCGAGGTCAGCCGTACCAAGACGGTGACCCAGGCCATGAACAGCTCGGTCATCAAGGGTCAGAAGACGGTCGAGAAGGCCACCGCCGAGGCGGCCGCCGAGATGGAAAGCATCCTCAACGCGAAGTGACCACGCTGACCAAGGCGTCGGAGACGTCCGCCGCGCGGGAGAATCCCGCGCGGCGGCGTCGCCGGGTGGACCGCCTGCCCTACCTGCTGCTCCTGCCCTGCCTGGTGGTCATCTGCGTGCTGCTGCTGTGGCCGCTCGGCCAGGTGGTGGCGATGTCCTTCTTCCGGCTGAACAACGTCCGGCAGCTGCGCGGCGACCGGGAATGGCCCTGGGTCGGGTTCGACAACTACGCCGAGATCCTCGGGGACCCGTTCTTCCTGACGGTGCTGCGCAACACGGTCCTGTTCGCCGTGGCCAACGTGGCCCTGACGATGATCCTGGGCACCCTGGTCGGGCTGCTGCTCAACCGGCTGGGCAAGCGGATGGCCACCTTCGTCGCGAGCTGCGTGATGCTGGCCTGGGCCACCCCGGCGCTGACCGGCACCATCGTGTGGAAGTGGATGTTCGACGACACCTCCGGCCTGGTGACCTGGCTGTTCAACGCCCTGCCTGACGGGCTGTCGAACGCGCTGTTCGGGCGCGCCGACTGGACCGGATACGGCTGGTTCAACTCGCCGCTGCTGTTCTTCTCGATCCTCACCCTCGTGGTGGTCTGGCACTCCTTCCCGTTCATCGCGGTCAGCGTGCTGGCCGGGCTCAAGAGCGTGCCGAGCGAGCTGCACGAGGCCGCCCGGGTCGACGGGGCCGGCCCGTGGAAGGTGTTCTGGAAGATCACCTTCCCGCTGCTGCGCCCCGTCTTCGGGATCCTGGTGGTGCTCTCCACCATCTGGGACTTCAAGGTCTTCACCCAGCAGTTCGTGCTGGCCGGCGGCACCCAGGACCGGCTGACGTTCATGCTGTCGATCTACTCGTACGCCGAGGCGTTCTCCCCGCCCCCGAAGTACGGCCTGGGCGCGGCGATCGCGGTCGTGCTGACGCTGATCCTGCTCCTGGTGACCGGGGTGTACGTGCGGATGGTGCTCAAGCAGGAGGAGGAGTCGTGAGACGCGGCGCGTTGGTGAAGCGGGTCGCCCTCAACGGCGCGGGCCTGCTGGTGGCGCTCTTCGCGGCGTTCCCCGTCTACTGGATGATCGCGACGTCGCTCAAGCCGAACCGGGAGATCTTCTCGGCCACCCCCCGGCCGGTGCCGACCAACCCGACGCTGGAGCACTACCGGGAGATCCTTACCGGGAATCTGATCCCCGGCGTGACGTTCGCGGACTTCTTCCTCAACAGCGTCCTGGTGGCGGTCTCGACCGTGCTGCTCAGCGGCCTGGTCGCGCTGCTCGCGGCGACCGCGGTGGCCCGGTTCCGGTTCAAGCTGCGGACCAGCTTCCTGATCATGCTGCTGGTGGTGCAGATGATCCCGCTGGAGGCGCTGGTCATCCCGCTGTTCCTGATGATCCAACGGCTGGGTCTCTACAACACCCTGCCCAGCCTGATCCTCACCTACCTCGGCTTCTCGCTGCCGTTCGCGGTCTGGATGCTGCGCGGCTTCGTGGCCGCGGTGCCCAAGGAACTGGAGGAGGCCGCGGCGATCGACGGGGCGAGCCGGTTGCAGATCTTCCGCCGCATCCTGTTCCCGCTGGTCGCGCCCGGCCTGGTGGCGACCAGCATCTTCTCCTTCATCACCGCCTGGAACGAGCTGATCTTCGCGCTGACGTTCATCAACGATCAGGACCGGTACACCCTGCCGGTGGCGATGACGTTCTTCTTCGGCCGGGACGACACCGCGTGGGGGCCGGTGATGGCCGCCTCGACGCTGTTCACCCTTCCGGTGATCATCTTCTTCCTGCTGGTGCAGCGCCGGATGGTCTCCGGCCTGGTGGCGGGTGCCGTCAAGGGCTGAGGCGCGGGCAGGGCCGGCCGGGCGCGTGACGTCCGGAGGGGACCCCCCGTCGCCCGGCGGCGAGGCCTCGGCCGCTCCGGGACCGGCGGTCGCCGGGGGCCGTTCTGGGGACGGCGGTCCCGGAGCGGCCGTTCCGGGGGCAGCGGTCGCAGGAGGCCGCGCCGGGGACGGTGGTCGCCGGCACCCACGCCGTAGGCTGGCGCCATGACGGGCAGGCTGGTGGCGGTGAACCTCGGCGTGGTGACCGAGGCGGAGTGGGCGGGCGACGCGAGCGGCCGCAGCGGGATCGACAAGCGACCGGTCGACGGGCCGGTGCTGCTGCGGGCCGACGGCGTCGACGGGGACTTCATCGCGGAACGGGCCCACCACGGCGGCCCCGACCAGGCGGTCTACGCGTACGCCGAGGAGGATGCGGCCTGGTGGGCGGCCGAGCTGGGCCGGGGCGTCCGGCCGGGTGGCTTCGGCGAGAACCTGACCACGTACGCCGTGGACGTGACCGGGGCGGTGATCGGGGAGCAGTGGCTGGTCGGCTCGGCCCTGCTCCAGGTGACCAAGCCGCGCACGCCGTGCACCACGTTCGCCGGGTTCTGGGGCGTGCCCGACCTGATCAAGCGGTTCACCGCGCGGGCCGCGCCCGGGGCGTACCTGCGGGTGCTGCGGGAGGGCGAGGTCGGTGCGGGCGACCCGGTCGAGGTGGTGGACCGGCCGGCGCACGGCGTCACCATCGGCGAGGTGTTCCGGGCCGGCACCCTGGAGCCGGAGCTGCTGCCCCGGCTGCTCGACGTCCCCGAGCTGCCGGAGTCGGTCCGGGAGAAGGCCCGCCGCCGCCTCGCCGCAGGGCAGGCCCGACCGCGCCAGGCGTGACGAGGGGCCTCCTGCCGTGCGCGACGCGCGCCGACGGAGGCCCCTCGCCTATCGCGTCAGCGGAGCCAGGGGATGCTGCGGTCGAGCTGGCCGCGCTCCTTGAGCTCCTTGCGCAGCGGGATCTCGTCGTCGACGTACCCGTTCCAGTTGATGCCCCAGTAGTTCGCGGTGTGGGTGCCCTCGCCGCAGAGCTGGCGCTGCACCGGCGTGCGGTTGGCCCACCACTCGCTCTCGGGGTTGATGTGCAGCTCGTCGAGGGGGCGGACCCAGCGGTAGGTGTAGCCGACGAAGAGCATCTTGCGGGTGATGGAGGACAGGTTCGTCGACCGGGAGTGCCACTGGCGGCGGTCGAAGATGAACGCGTCGCCCGGCTTGGCGGTGATTTCCACCGTGCCCTCCGGGTCCGGGTTGTGGACCGTCAGGTCGTCCGGCCGGGGCAGGGAGTTCCACAGGTGGCTGCCCGGGATGACCTTGGTCGCGCCGCGCCCGGTCTCCGACAGGTCGGAGAGCACGTACGCCACCTTCAGCGAGAACATCGGCCGGGGCAGGTTCGGGTCCATCGTCTCCGGGTCGGAGTTCTGCCGGTACCCGTCCTGGTGCCAGCCCCAGTACGGCTTCTCCGGCTCCAGGGCCGGCGGGGTGACGTCCAGGTGGTTGTGGTGGGTGTAGATGTTCCACCCGGCCAGGCCCCACATGTACGGGAAGGCGATCGGGTGGGTGAGCAGGTTGCCGAAGAGCTCGTCCCGATCAAGGAAGCCCAGCAGGTGCAGGGTGCCGTCCTTGGTGGTGTTGCCCTTGGTCTGCTCCTCCGCGTAGACGCGGTCGACGGCCTCCTCCAGGGCGGCCCGGTGCTCCTCCGTCAGCACGTTCCGTAGCAGGAGGAACCCCTGCTCGTGAAACTCCTTGCGATCGGTGTCGCTGATCGGTTCGTAGCCGGTCCGGCCGTCGTAATCGAACACCGCGTAGTACCCCTCCCCATGAGGAAACCATTTCTGGCACAGGCAGCCGATGGTACTGCGCCGGCATCGGGGCGGTCGTCGCGCCCGACCGGCACCGGACGGATGCCCGACGATCGGCAGCCGGTCAGGTGCGGAGAGTGAAAATTCGATGCCGGCTCGGGGAAATTACGCCAATATGCCGGATTGTGCGGTGACCGTCGGTGGGAAGATCCGGGGTGGTCAGGAGTCGGCGAAGACCTCCGCGACGACCCGCCGGTCGGCAGCCGGGGCGTCGGCCACCCGATCCCAGGTGCCGGCCTCGGCGGTCCACTCCAACCCGCCGAAGCGCACCCGCTTCACCCCGTGGTCGGAGGCGTGCGAGACGAACCAGTGGGCGTACCGCCAGCCGTCGCGCTGGTCGGTGGCCGGCACGGCGAGCCCGGTCAGCTCGGCCGTCGACACCGTCTCCGGCGGCCTCCAGTCGAGGCTCAGGCCCCGGGTCAGCGCCGCCGCCGCGGCCTCGCCGCGCATCACCGGCGTCGACCCCACGGTGCAGGCCACGGCCCCGGTCGCCTGACCGAGCAGCGCCCGGGTCAACACCTGCGACTCGTCGGCCCACTTCTCGTACGCCTCCGGGTAGGCCGAGCGCTGCACCCTCTGCGCTGCCTCGGTGACCCGCATCTTCTCCCAGCCGCGCACCCGCTTGAGCGCGGCGTAGAACTTGTTGGCCGCGTACCGCGGGTCGCCGATCTGCTCCTCGCTGCCCCAGCCCTGGCTCGGCCGCTGCTGGAACAGCCCCACCGAGTCGCGGTCGCCGCCGTCGAGGTTGCGCAGCCCGGACTCCTGGTACGCCGTGGCGAGGGCCACCACCACGGCGCGCTCCGGCATCTTCCGCTGGGTGCCGATCGCCGCGATGGTGGCGGCGTTGGCCATCTGGTCGGCGTCGAGGCGCACCTGGCCGTCCGCCTGCACGAGGCAGGTGCGGCTGGCCAGGGGGAGTCGCAGTCGCTCACCCACCTGGCGGACCACGAGCCAGATCCCGACGACTGCGACGACGGCGACGACGACACCGGCCGCTACGACTGCCCGACCTCGCACCCGCACCCCCCGTTCGACGGCTCCGCCAAGAGTACGTCCCCGCCGTCGCCGACCGGCTCGTCCGACCGGTTCGCTCCGTTCCGTAGCGAGTCGACCACATTTAGTGCCCTGGGGTGGCGCGTCCCGCCCGGCCCGGTGGCGCGTCCTGTCCGGCCCGGTGGCGGGGCGCGACCGGGCGCGGTGACGGCCGGTTTTCCCGCCAGCCGGGGCGGGAAACGCCTCAGGCGGTCGGCACCCAGCTCGCGTCCCGCTTCTCCCGGAACGCCAGCACCCCCTCGCGCCCCTCCTCGGAGAGGAAGTACCCGGTCGACACGGCGGCCAGCTCGGCGATCTCGGCGCGCAGGTCGGCGGCCGGCGGCCGGCGCAGCAGGGCCTTCGCCCCGGCCAGCGCGTGCGGTGCGCCCCGCACCAGCGACGCGCATACCCGCTCCACCGCCGCGTCCAGCCCGTCGGCCGGCACGGCGGTGGTGACCAGGCCGATCTCGGCGGCCCGCCGGCCGTCGAAGGTGTCGCCGGTCAGGTACAGCTCGGCGGCCGCCCGGGGGGCCAGCCGGGGAAGCACGGTCGCCGAGATCACCGCCGGGACCACCCCGATCCGCACCTCGGTGAAGGCGAACGTCGCCTCCTGCGCGCAGACCGCCAGGTCGGCCGCCGCGATCAGGCCCAACCCGCCGGCCCGCGCCGGCCCGGCCACCCGGGCCACCACCGGCTTCGGGCACTCCCACACCGCCGCGAGCACGTCGCCGAGCATCCCCGCCGGGACCGTCCCACTGGCGTACGCGGCGGCGGTCTCCTTCAGGTCGGCGCCGGAGCAGAACACCGGGCCGGTGTGGTCGAGCACGACCACCCGGACCGCGTCGTCCGCCACCACGGCGGACAGCCCGGCCAGCAGCTCGGTCATCAGCGGCGTGGAGAGCGCGTTGCGGTTGTGCGGGCTGTTCAGGGTGAGGGTGGTCACCCCGCGGGCCGTGGTGACCCGCACGAGCGCGTCGGAGGAGGTCATGCGGGCACACTAGTGGCCATGCCCGGCGTCCTTCCAGAAGGCGAAGCCGTCCCCGTCGACGGCTCGCTGCCCGCCACCGCCACCCGCGCCGTCGGCGCGCGCGGCTTCGGCGTGTACGTGCACGTGCCGTTCTGCGCCAGTCGGTGCGGCTACTGCGACTTCAACACGTACACGGCTGACGAGTTGGGCGGCGGGGCCGGCCGCGAGTCGTACGCCGACACGGTGCTGGCCGAGCTGGCCCTCGCCGGCCGGGTGCTCGGCGACACCCCGCCGCCGAGGGTCGACACCGTGTTCGTCGGCGGCGGCACACCAACCCTGCTGCCCGCCGACGACCTGGCCCGGATCCTCGGCGGCATCGACCGCACCTGGGGGCTGGCCGCCGACGCCGAGGTGACCACCGAGGCCAACCCGGAGTCGGTGACGCCGGAGTCGCTGAAGACCCTGCGGGCGGCCGGGTACACCCGGATCTCGCTGGGCATGCAGTCCGCCGCGCCGGGAGTGCTGGCCGTGCTCGACCGCCGGCACAGCGCCGGCCGGGCCACCGCCGCCGCGGCCGAGGCCCGCGACGCCGGGTTCGACCACGTCAACCTGGACCTGATCTACGGCACGCCGGGGGAGCGCGCCGAGGACTTCGCGGCCTCCCTCGACCAGGTGGTCGCCGCCGGGGTGGACCACGTCAGCGCGTACGCCCTGATCGTGGAGGACGGCACCCGGCTGGCCGCGCGGATGCGGCGCGGCGAGCTGCCGTACCCCTCCGACGACGTGGCGGCGGACCGCTACCTGGCAGCGGAGGCGGCCCTCGGCGCGGCTGGCTTCTCCTGGTACGAGGTGTCCAACTGGGCCCGTACGCCGGCCGGCCGGTGCCGGCACAACCTGCTCTACTGGACCGGCGCGGACTGGTGGGGCCTGGGCCCGGGGGCGCACAGCCACGTCGGCGGGGTGCGCTGGTGGAACGTCAAGCACCCGAGCGCGTACGCGAAGCGGCTCGCGGCGGGGGAGTCCCCCGGCCTGGCCCGGGAGGTGCTCACGCCCGGCGAGGCGCACATGGAGGACGTGATGCTGCGGCTCCGGCTCGCCTCCGGCCTGCCGCTGGACGTGCTGGACGCGCCCGGCCGGGCCGGCGCGGAGCGGGCCGTGGCCGGCGGGCTGCTCGACCCGGCCGGGTACGCGGCCGGCCGGGCCGTGCTCACCCTGCGCGGCCGGCTGCTGGCCGACGCGGTCGTCCGCGACCTGCTGCCCTGACGGGGTGATCCGACCGGCCGGGGGAGCGGCCGGCCGGGGTCACTTGATCAGGCTGACGGTCATCGGGTAGCGGTAGGGGGTGCCCTCGTTCGCCTTGATGCCGGCGATGATGCCGAAGATGATGCCGATGACCATGGCGGCGAACCCGACCAGCGCGCCCACCAGGATGCAGGTGAGGATCCAGCCGATCAGGGCGATGACCGACCAGAGGAGCTGGAAGTTCAGCGCCGCCACCGCGTGGGCGCGGACCGTCGGCGACTGGTTGCCCCGGGCGAGGAGGGCGATCAGCGGCGCGAGCCAGCCGAGCACGCCGCCGCCGAGGAACATCCCCGCCGCGCCACCGAAGTGGGCGACCAGGATCCAGGTCTTGTCCTCGTTGTTGGCGTAGCCGCCGGAGGGCGCACCGCCGGTCGGATATCCGCCACCGGGCGGGTAGCCACCGGGGGGCGGATAGCCTCCGGGGGGCGGGTAGCCGCCCGCTGAGGGCTGGTCACCGGAGGGCGGCGGATAGCCACCGGGTGGGGGATAGCCGCCCGCCCCGGGTGCGCCGGACAGTGGTGCGGTGGGGGGCTCGTACGACGAGCCGTACGGTGCTGACGGCGGGTTGCCCTCGGGCGGGTAGCCGCCCGGGTCGCCCGCTCCGGGAGGGCGAGGTGGTTCAGTCATGCACGTCACGGTAGGGGCTGCCGGCAAGGGGGCACCAGAGCGACACTGGTCGGGTCCGAGGGGATGATCGGCCAGCGGGGCCGGCACCCCGCCCCGTCGCCCGGCCGGCCGACGGTCCGTCTGTGATCTTACCGACGGAGGGGCAGCCGACGTAGACTGGCACTCATTACAGTCGAGTGCCAGGCTTCGCCGGCCGGCGCGCAGGCCCGGGGCGTCGCCGCGACGACGGGCACCGACGTGCGACAGGAGGTAAGGGGAGTGGGTCTCGACGACCGCAAGCTCGCCGTGCTCCGCGCCATCGTCGAGGACTACGTCGCCACTCAGGAGCCGGTCGGCAGCAAGGCCCTGGTCGAGCGCCACCAGCTCGGCGTCTCCCCGGCGACCGTCCGCAACGACATGGCCGTGCTGGAGGAGGAGGGGTACATCCGGCAGCCGCACACCAGCGCCGGGCGGGTGCCCACCGACCGGGGCTACCGGCTCTTCGTCGACCGGCTCTCCCGGGTCAAGCCGCTCAGCCCGGCCGAGCGCCGGGCCATCGAGCGCTTCCTGGTCGGCGCCGTCGACCTGGACGACGTGGTGCACCGTACGGTCCGGCTGCTCGCCCAGCTCACCCGGCAGGTCGCCGTGGTGCAGTACCCGTCGCTGGCCCGGTCCTCGGTGCGGCACCTGGAGCTGGTGCCGATCTCCACCACCCGGCTGATGCTGGTGATGATCGCCGACACGGGGCGGGTCGAGCAGCGGCTGGTCGAGCTGCCCGCGCCGATCCCCGCCGACACCGTCACCGACCTGCGCCGGCTGGTCAACGAGAAGCTGGTCGGCAGCCGGCTGTCGGAGACCCCGCCGCTGGTGCAGGCCCTGGTCGAGGAGTCTGCGGCGCACCTGCGCCCGGCCATGACCACGCTGGCCACGGTGCTGCTGGAGACGCTGGTCGAGCGGCACGAGGAGCGCATCGCGCTGGCCGGCACCGCCAACCTCACCCGGGGCGGCCTGCTGGACTTCCAGGGTTCGCTGCGGCCGATCCTGGAGGCGCTGGAGGAGGAGGTGGTGATGCTCAAGCTCATCGGCGAGGCCGAGTCGACCACCACCCGGGTGCTGATCGGCGACGAGAACGAGATCGACAACCTGCGCGCCGCCTCGGTGGTGAGCACCGGGTACGGGCCGGGGGCGACGGCGCTCGGCGGCCTGGGCGTGCTCGGCCCCACCAGGATGGACTACCCCGGCACCATCGCCACGGTGCGAGCCGTGGCACGCTACGTGGGCGAGCTGCTGGCCCAGAACTGACCAGTCAGGGCCGACGGCCGGCTCCGGCCGCCGACCGGCGCAACGCGAGACGAACATGAGGACACGGAACGCAGTGGCCAGGGACTACTACGGCATCCTCGGCGTAGGCCGGGAAGCCTCCGACGACGAGATCAAGCGCGCCTACCGCAAGCTGGCGCGGCAGTTCCACCCGGACGTGAATCCGGACCCGGAGGCACAGGAGAAGTTCAAGGAGATCAACGCCGCGTACGAGGTCCTCTCGGACGACCGGAAGCGGCAGATCGTCGACCTGGGCGGCGACCCGCTCGCCCCGGGCGGCGGGGGCGCCGGCCCGGGCGGGCCCGGCGGGGCCGGCCCGTTCGTCGGCTTCCAGGACATCATGGACGCCTTCTTCGGCGGCGCGGCCGGCGGCGCGCGCGGGCCGCGCCCGCGCACCCGGCCGGGGGCCGACGCGATCCTGCGGCTGGAGCTGGACCTGCACGAGACGGCGTTCGGCGTCGAGGCGCCGATCACCGTCGACACCGCCGTGCTCTGCACCACCTGCTCCGGCGCGGGCACCGCCGCCGGCACCCACCTGGCCACCTGCGAGGCGTGCGGCGGCCGGGGCGAGGTGCAGTCGGTGCAGCGCACGTTCCTCGGCCAGGTGGTCTCCGCCCGGCCGTGCACGGTCTGCCAGGGGTATGGCACCACGATCCCGCACCCCTGCCCGACCTGCGCCGGCGACGGGCGGGTGCGTACCCGCCGCTCGCTGACCGTGAAGATCCCGGCCGGGGTCGAGGACGGCATGCGGATCCGGCTGGCCCAGCAGGGCGAGGTCGGCCCGGGCGGCGGCACCGCCGGCGACCTGTACGTGGAGATCCACGAGCGCCCGCACGACGTCTACTCCCGCAAGGGCGACGACCTGCACTGCCGGGTGACCGTCCCGATGACCGCCGCCGCGCTCGGCACCCGGCTGACCATCAAGACGCTGGACAGCGAGGAGACGGTCGACGTCAAGGCCGGCACCCAGCCGGGCAGCACCCTGCGGCTGCGCGCCCGGGGCGTGCCGCACCTGCGGGGCACCGGCCGCGGCGACCTCTACGTCCACCTCGACGTGCGGACCCCGACCAAGCTCGACGCCGACCAGGAGAAGATGCTGCGCGACTTCGCCAAGACCCGGGGCGAGGAGGTCGCCGAGCTTTCCAAGCAGGGCGGCTTCTTCTCCCGGATGCGCGACGCGTTCAACGGGCACCCCTGACCCCGGTCCGCCCGGCCTCGCCGCCCCGGTCCCCGCCGGGGCGGCTAACCTGATCGTCGTGTCCGCGCCGCTGTTCCTGGTCGAGTCGCTGCCCACCGCTGCCCAGCTGACCCTGGACGGCCCCGAGGGACATCACGCCGCCACCGTGCAGCGGCTGCGGGTGGGCGAGGAACTGCTGCTCGCCGACGGCCGGGGCGGCACCGCGTCCGCTGTGGTCACCGCCGTCGGCCGGGGCAGCCTGGAGCTCGACATCACCTCCCGGGGGTACGTCGACGCGTCCGCGCCCCGGCTCGTGGTGGTGCAGGGCATCGCCAAGGGCGACCGGGGCGAGCTTGCCGTGCAGGCGATGACCGAGGTCGGGGTGGACGAGATCGTCCCCTGGGGTGCGTCCCGCTCGGTGGTGCAGTGGCGCGGCGACCGGGGCGTACGGGCGCGGGAGAAGTGGGTGGCCACCGCCCGGGAGGCGGCGAAGCAGGCCCGCCGGGCGTGGCTGCCGGTGCTGGCCGGGGCCCCCGACGAGTCCACCGCCACCGTGGCCCGGCGGATCGCCGGGTCCGCCGCCGCGTTCGTCCTGCACGAGGAGGCCGACGACCGGCTGACCACCGTGGAACTTCCCGACGCGGGCGAGATCGTGCTGGTCGTCGGCCCGGAGGGCGGCATCGCCGAGCCCGAGCTGGCCACCTTCGCCGCCGCCGGCGCCCGCCCGGTCCGCCTGGGCCCGTCGGTCCTGCGCACCTCCACGGCCGGCGTAGCCGCCCTCTCAGTCCTCT
This sequence comes from Micromonospora sp. NBC_01412, assembly GCF_045040215.1. Classification (NCBI taxonomy): domain Bacteria; kingdom Bacillati; phylum Actinomycetota; class Actinomycetes; order Micromonosporales; family Micromonosporaceae; genus Micromonospora; species Micromonospora sp. NBC_01412. Next base: position 1,579,719 of record NZ_CP109528.1, on the reverse strand, counting down.
CCACCCGCCTCCCCCGCTGGTAACCCGTCCCCCCGGGCCTCAGCTCGCACTTACCCGGAATGAGTGGTCATCCCGCGTGGAACAGCCACTCATTCCGTGAATTTGCGCCAACTGGTGGCCCGGTGGGGTGGGGGTTAGGAACGGAGGTAGCTGGCGCCGTTCAGGTCGATGATGGTGCCGGAGGTCCACTCCGCCTCGGGGCTGGCCAGCCAGTGGATGGCGGCGGCGATCTCGTCGGGGCGGGCGACCCGGTTGAACGGGCTCTGGGCACGGATCGCCGCGCCCCGCTCGCCGGCCAGGTGCTCCGTGGTCATGTCCGTCTCCACGAAGCCGGGGGCCACCGTGGCCACCGCGATGCCGTACGGGGCGAGTGCCACCGCGAGGGACTGGCCGAGCGCGTTCAGCCCCGCCTTGCTCGCCCCGTACGCCGGCTGGTCCGGCTCGCCCCGGAACGCACCCCGGGAGGAGACGTTGACGATCCGCCCGCCCCGCTCGCGCATGTGCTGGGCGGCGCACCAGGTCACGTTGGCCGCCCCGGTCAGGTTGGTCTCCAGCGCCTGCCGCCAGCGCCGCTGCCAGTCGGCGTAGGACGCGCCGAAGACCGGGTGCGGGGCGTCCCGCTCGCCGTACACGCCGGCGTTGTTGACCAGCACGTCCAGGCCGCCGAGGCGGGCTGCCGCGTCGTCGACCATCGCCCGTACCGCGTCGGGGTCGGTCAGGTCCGCGCGGACCACGACGTGGCCGTCGCCCGGCAGTTCGGCGCGCAGCCCCTCGGCCAGCTCCGCCGAGTCCCGGTGGTGGATCGCCACCCGGTCCCCGCCCGCCGCGAACCTCGCCGCCACCGCGCGCCCGATGCCACGCGAGGACCCCGTCACCAGTACTGCCCGTGTAGTCACGCCGCCATCATGCCCGAGCAGGCCGGCACGCCTTACCATGCCCCGATGGGATCCGACTGCTTGTTCTGCCGAATCGTCGCCGGGGAGATCCCGGCCACCATAGTCCGGGAGACCGACACCACCCTGGCGTTCCGGGACATCTCCCCGAAGGCCCCGGTGCACGTGCTGGTCATCCCCAAGGAGCACTACGCCGACGTGGCCACCCTGGGCCAGGGCGACCCGGCGCTGGCCGGGGAGCTGCTGGCCGCGGCGGCCGTCGTGGCCGAGGACGAGGGGCTGCTCGGCGACGGCTACCGGCTGATGTTCAACACCGGGGCGTACGGGGGCCAGGAGGTCTTCCACGTCCACGCGCATGTGCTCGGCGGCGCGCCGCTCGGCCCGATGATCTGCCGGTAGGCGGGCGGTGGTGAGCGAGATCGACGGCCGCCTGGAGCGGATGGTGCGGCGGGTCCAGGCCGACGGGCGGGTGCCGGCCGTGTCGGCCGCCCTGCACCGGGCCGACCGGCCGCCGTGGACGTGCGCGGTCGGCGGCACCGGCAACGACGGCGTCCTCGGCCCGGAGACGCTGTTCCGGATCGGTTCGGTCACCAAGACCTTCACCGCCGTGCTGGTTCTCCAGTGCCGCGACGCGGGCCTGCTCGACCTGGACGACCCGGTGGGCCGGCACCTCGACGTCCCGGCGCACGGCGAGCTGACCGTGCGCCGGCTGCTGTCGCACACCTCAGGCCTGCAACGGGAGCCGCACGGCGACGTCTGGGACACCCTGGCCGCCCCCGACGTGGACGCGCTGCTCGCCGACCTGGCCCGGGCCGAGCGGGTGCTGCCGCCGGCCCGCCGCTACCACTACTCCAACCTCGGCATGGCGCTGCTCGGCCAGCTCGTCGCGCGGCTGCGCGGCGGCTCCTGGGCGGAGGTGCTCGGCGAGCGGGTGCTCGCCCCGCTCGGGCTGACCGCCACCGCCGACCGGCCCGGCCCGGCGGCGGCCACCGGGTTCCTGATCGACGCGTACTCCGACGAGGCGCACCCGGAGCCGCCGACGGACTTCGGCGCGGTCGGCCCGGCCGCCCAGCTCTGGAGCACCGCCTCGGACATGGCCCGGTGGGCGGCGTTCCTGGCCGACCCGGCGGCGCTGGACCCGGCCGGCGCGGTGCTCGCCCCGGCCACCCTGGACGAGATGCGCTGGCCGCTGACCGTCACCGACGAGACGTCCTGGGGCGCGGGCTTCGGGCTGGGACTCATCCTCGTGCCGCAGGGCGAGCGGGTGGTGCACGTCGGGCACGACGGGGCGATGCCCGGCTTCCTGGCCGCCGTCTACGGCCGGCGTGGCGGCGACGGCACCGCCGGGGCGATGGGGGCGGCGGTGCTCGGCTCGTCCGGGACCGGAGTGCAGGTGATGGACCTGCCGCACCGGCTGCTGGCGGCGTCCGCCGAGCACGACCCGGCCGACGTCGAGCCGTGGCGGCCGGGAGAGCCCGCCCCGGCGCACCTGCGCGGGATGCTGGGCCGCTGGTGGGGCGAGGGCTTCGAGTACGTCTTCGGCTGGCACGACGGGGCCCTGCGGGCCCGGGGCGCGGACGACCCGGCGGGGAAGCCCCCGGCGGTCTTCGCCCCGGTGCCGGACCGGCCGGACGTGTTCCGCACCGTGTCCGGGCGGGAGGTCGGCGAGCTGCTCCGGCTGACCCGGGACGCGGACGGGACGGTGGTCCGGCTGCACTGGGCCACCTACCGGTTCACCCGGGCCCAGGAGACCTTCGACGGGTACGACTTCCGGCGCTGACCCCCGCCCCGGAGCGTCGCTGACCCCGCCCCGAGCATCGCTGACCCCCGCCCCGGGTGGGGCGGCTCGGCGGCAGGCGGGGCGGGTCGGCGGCCCGGGTAATGGCAGAGGTGCCACCGTGCGGGAAACGATAGGATGGGGGCAACGTCCGACCGCCGCGCCCACCAGGCCTGGCGCCGAGAGTGAGAGCAGGTGGCGCAGGGCCCCTCGGCCCGACCTATGACCGGCACCCCGCCTCCCGGCCCGCCCCGGGTGCAGACCAGGATCACCGTCCCCGACTCCAAGATCATGGTCAACCTGCTGGGCGCGGGCGACGAGATCCTGCGACTCGTCGAACGCTCGGTCAGCAGCGACGTGCACGTCCGCGGCAACGAGATCACCATCACCGGTGCTCCCGCGGACAACGCCCTCGCTGAGCGCCTCTTCAGCGAGCTGCTCGAACTGATCGAGAAAGGCGAGACCCTGACCACTGACGCCGTCCGGCGTACCGTCGGCATGCTCGAGCAGGGCAGTGCCGAACGGCCCGCCGAGGTCCTGACGCACAACATCCTCTCCCGGCGCGGGCGCACCATCCGCCCCAAGACCCTCGGGCAGAAACAGTACGTCGACGCCATCGACGGGCACACCATCGTCTTCGGCATCGGCCCGGCGGGCACCGGCAAGACGTACCTGGCGATGGCGAAGGCCGTCCAGGCGCTCCAGGCCAAGCAGGTCGACCGGATCATCCTGACCCGGCCGGCGGTCGAGGCGGGGGAGCGGCTCGGCTTCCTGCCCGGCACGCTGAACGAGAAGATCGACCCCTACCTGCGCCCGCTCTACGACGCGCTGCACGACATGCTCGACCCGGAGACCATCCCGAAGCTGATGGCGGCCGGGACGATCGAGGTCGCGCCGCTGGCGTACATGCGCGGGCGTACGTTGAACAACGCGTTCATCATCCTCGACGAGGCTCAGAACACCACGCCCGAGCAGATGAAGATGTTCCTCACCCGGCTCGGCTTCGGTTCCAAGATCGTGGTCACCGGCGATGTCACCCAGGTGGACCTTCCCGGCGGGACGACCAGCGGCCTGCGGATCGTCCGGGAGATCCTGGGAAACGTGGAGGACGTGCACTTCTCGCAGCTCTCCAGCTCCGACGTGGTGCGTCACACACTGGTCGGGAAGATCGTTGACGCGTACGCCCGCTGGGACGCCGAGCGGGAGAACCAGCAGGCGCAGGGCGTGCACGCCGTGCCGGGGCGGACCGCCCCGGGCGGTCGGGCCGGCCGGCGCCGCCAGACCTAGGGAACCCAGTTGTCCATCGAGATCGCCAACGAGTCCGGTGTCGAGGTCGACACGGACGCCGTGCTCGCCGTCGCCCGGTACGCCCTCGACGAGATGGGGGTCAACCCCCTCGCCGAGCTGTCAGTGCTGCTGGTCGACATCGACTACATGACCGAGCTGAACCACCGCTGGATGGGCGGCGACGGCCCGACCGACGTGCTCGCCTTCCCCATGGACGAGGGCAGCGTCGACCACGGGCCGGGCGAGGCCAGCGCGTCCGGTGGGGAGCCGGCCCTGCTCGGCGACATCGTGCTCTGCCCTGAGGTGGCGGCCAAGCAGGCCGCGACCGCCGGCCACGCGGCGGCGGACGAGCTGCACCTGCTCACCGTGCACGGGGTCCTGCACCTGCTCGGGTACGACCACGCCGAGCCGGAGGAGGAGCGGGAGATGTTCGAGCTCCAGGCCCGGCTGCTGGCCGGCTGGCGGTCGACCCGGTCCCGGTGATGCCCACCCTGATATCGGCGGCCGGCGCCCCCGCCGGCCTGCCCGACCTGCAACTGCTCGTCTTCGCGGCCGGGCTGGTGGTGCTCGCCGGCCTGATCGCGATGACCGAGGCGGCGCTCGCGGCGGTGTCCCCGGCCCGGGCGGCCGAGCTGGCCCGCGACGGCGCCCGGGGCGCCCGCACCCTCCAGGCGGTCGCCGGCGACGTGGTCCGCCACCTCAACCTGCTGCTGCTGCTCCGGCTGCTGGCCGAGCTGACCGCCACCACGCTGGTCGCGCTGGTGGCGGTCGACACGTTCGGCGCTGGCTGGCGGGCTGCCCTGATCACCGCCGGCGCGATGACCGTGATCAGCTTCGTGGTGGTCGGCGTCGGCCCGCGCACCATCGGCCGGCAGCACGCGTACGCGGTCGGCCGGGCGGTCGCCCCGCTGGTGCGCTGGCTCGGGCGGGCGCTCAACCCGCTCGCCTCGCTGCTGATCCTGATCGGCAACGCGGTCACCCCGGGGCGCGGCTTCCGGGAGGGGCCGTTCGCCACCCAGGTGGAGCTGCGCGAGCTGGTCGACCTGGCCGAGCAGCGCGGCGTTGTGGAGCACGGCGAGCGGCAGATGATCCACTCGGTCTTCGCGCTCGGCGACACCATCGCCCGCGAGGTGATGGTGCCGCGCACCGAAATGCTGTGGATAGAGGAACGCAAGACCCTCTCCCAGGCGCTGACGCTCTTCCTGCGCTCCGGCTTCTCCCGCATCCCGGTGATCGGGGAGAGCGTCGACGACGTGCTGGGCGTGCTCTACCTGAAGGACCTGATCCGGCGTACCCGGGGCGGCGACCAGGCCGCGGCCCGGCTGCCGGTGGCCGAGCTGATGCGTCCGGCGACCTTCGTCCCGGAGTCCAAGCCGGTAGACGACCTGCTGTCGGAGATGCAGGCGGCCCGAAACCACCTGGTCATCGTCGTCGACGAGTACGGCGGCACCGGCGGCCTGGTCACCATCGAGGACATCCTCGAGGAGATCGTCGGGGAGATCACCGACGAGTACGATGTCGAGCGCCCGCCGGTCGAACGGCTGGAGGACGGTTCGGTGCGGGTCACCGCCCGGCTGCCGGTCGAGACCCTCGGCGAGCTGTTCGACGTCGAGCTGCCCGCCGACGAGGTCGAGACGGTCGGCGGCCTGCTCGCCCAGGCCCTGGGCCGGGTTCCGATCCCCGGCGCGGAGGCCGACGTGGCCAAGCTCCGGCTGCACGCCGAGGGCACCACCGGCCGGCGCAACCGGATAGACACCGTGCTGGTCAGCCGGGTCGAGCCGACCGACCATCCCGACACCACCCCGGGGCGCGGCGAGCCCGCCGACCACCGGGGCAACCAGAACCGATCCGAGGAGAGGCAATCCGCCGATGCCTGAGTCACCCGCCGCACCCGCGGCCCTGCCCACCCCGACCGCGCCGGTCGAGCTGACCGCCGAGGACGGCAAGCTGGTCGTCCTGGCGCGCGGCGCGCGGGGCCGGGTGGGCGCCGTGGAGGGAGCGGCGGTACGCGACCAGGACGGCCGCACGTACACGGCGGCGAGCGTCTCGCTGCCCTCGCTCACGCTCACCGCCCTCCAGCTCGCGGTGGCTTCCGCCGTGGCGGCCGGGGCCACCCGACTGGAGGCCGCCGTGGTGGTGACCGAGGCGTCGACCCTGGACGGGGCGGGGCACGCCGCCGTCCGCGACCTGGCCGCCGACGCGCCGGTCCACGTGGCTGCCCCGGACGGCACCGTCCTCGGCACGGTGGTCGAGTGACCGGCCGTCCCGCAGCCGGCCGTTCCGCAGCCGGTCGCCGCGACAGTCGTCCCGCAGCAGGTCGCCGCGACGGCGGGGGCGCTGCGGCCGGTGGCCGCGCGTCCGGCGGCGGCGAGCCGGAGAAGCTTCCGTACCGGGCCGGGTTCGCCTGCTTCGTGGGCCGGCCGAACGCCGGCAAGTCGACGCTGACCAACGCCATCATCGGCACGAAGATCGCGATCACCTCGAACAAGCCGCAGACCACCCGGCACATCATCCGGGCCGTGCTGCACCGGCCGGAGTCGCAGCTCGTCCTGGTCGACACCCCGGGCCTGCACCGCCCCCGCACGCTGCTCGGCGAGCGCCTGAACGACCTGGTCCGCTCCACCTGGAGCGAGGTCGACGTGATCGGCCTGTGCATCCCGGCGAACGAGCCGGTCGGCCGGGGTGACCGGTTCATCACCGGCGAGCTGGCCGAGCTGAAGGCCACCGTGATGGCCGTGGTGACCAAGACCGACCTGGTGGACAAGCGGCGACTGGCCGAGCAGCTTCTCGCGGTCAGCAAGCTGGGCGAGTTCGCCGAGGTGGTGCCGGTCAGCGCGGTGTCCGGTCACCAGGTCGACACCCTGGTCGACGTGATGACCGGCTACCTGCCCGAGTCGCCGCAGCTCTACCCGGACGACATGCTCACCGAGGACCCGGAGCAGGTGCTGATCGCCGAGATGATCCGGGAGGCGGCCCTGGAGGGGGTCCGCGACGAGCTGCCGCACTCCATCGCCGTGGTGGTGGAGGAGATGATCCCCGAGGGTCAGCTCATGAAGATCTACGCCGACGTCTACGTCGAGCGGTCCAGCCAGAAGGCGATCGTGCTCGGTCACCAGGCCAGCCGGCTCAAGCAGGTCGGCATCACCGCCCGCCAGCAGATCGAGGAGTTGCTCGGCACCCGGGTCTACCTGGACCTGCACGTGCGGGTGGCGAAGGAGTGGCAGCGCGACCCCAACCAGCTCCGCAAGCTCGGCTTCTGACCCGGATCCGCCCCGCGCGCCGGGTCGCCGACGTGCGGGGCGGATTTGGGGAGTTTCCACCTTCGTCATCGACGAGACGGTGCTGCGCCGGGGGCCGGCGCGGGTGCTGCGCCCGCAGTTGGCGCACCTGCTGGCGATGAGCGAGCGGCCCCGCGTCCTGATCCACGTCGTGCCCGCGACGGCCGGGCTTCACCTCGGCTGATCCACCCCGGCGGCGGTCCCGGGTCAGGCCCGGTTATGGCTCTTTTCACTTTCAGCCCGCGATGGTGGGTGTTTGCCGGCGTTCGGTCGGAGGGTAGGGAACGTTTGCGCCCTGCCCCCTGACATTGAAGCAGGCTGATGCGAAACCGATACCTGGACCTGCTGCGCTTCCTGGCGATCATCCGAGTCGTGGTCTACCACGTGAGCGGATGGGCCACGCTGACGCTGCTCTTCCCGGCCATGTCGGTGATGTTCGCGCTTGCCGGATCGCTCATGGCGGCGTCGCTGGACAGGTCCGGGGTGCCGGCGGTGGGCCGGCGGCTGCGCCGCCTGCTGCCGTCGCTGTGGGTGGTGGCCGCGATCTTCGTACCCGCCATGCTGCTCACCGGGCTGCCGCTGACGCCGAAGGTGCTGCTCTGGGCGTTCCCCGTCGCCGACCCACCGGCCAACTACTGGGGGTCGCTGGCGCTCAGCGTGATCTGGTACCTGCGCGACTACCTCTGGTTCGTGTTCGCCTCGCCCCTCGCGCTCTGGCTGTTCCGGCGGGCCCCGTGGCCCACCCTGCTCGCCCCGTACGCCCTGCTGGCCGCGATCGAGGTCGGCATGCTGCCGAACGCGCCGACGGTGCTGCGGGACTTCGGCCTGTACTTCGGGGCCTGGCTGCTCGGCTTCGCCCACCACGACGGCCTGCTGCGCCGCATGGCCACCCGGGTGCTGGTCCCGACCGCGCTCACCCTCGGCGCCGCCGGGGCGGCCTGGATCGTCACCCACCCCGGCCCCCGGGGGTACGACCTGAACGACATGCCGATGGGAAACGCGCTCTGGTCGGCGGCATTCATCCTGGTGGCGATCGGCCGGGCCCCGGCGTCGGCGGCCTGGGTGGACCGCAACGCCCTGCTCGGCCGCGCGGTGACCGTGCTGAACCGGCGGGCGCTGACCGCCTACCTCTGGCACATGCCGTTCGTGGTGGCGCTCACCCCGCTGGTCGACGTCGTCGGCTGGTCCCACCAGGACCCGGTCGGGCTGGCGATCCGGGTGGCGCTGGTCTTCGCGCTGGTCGGCGTGGTCACCGTGCTGGTCGGCTGGGTGGAGGACGTGGCGGCCGGTCGGCCCCCGGAGCTGCTCCCAGGCGGCCGACCCCCCACGGCGGCCCGCCCCGGCGGCGCTCCGGCCGGCGGGGCCGTCGTGCCGGTCAGCCCCGCTCCGGCGGGGCAGGCGATGGTGCCGGCGCCCCGGGCCCCCGAGGAGTACGCCATCAAGCTCAGCGCGCGCTGACCGTCACGTTCCCGCTGCCGGCGGCGACGTCGACCAGCAGCGGCGCGGTCGGGTCGTCCGGGACGCCGAGGTCGGCGTCGCCCGACCCGACGCTCGACCGCACCCGGTACCGGCCGGCGGGCACGACCAGGTCCACGTTCCCGCTGTCGGCGTGGGCCCGCGCCGAGGCCGGGACGGACAGCTCCACGTCGATGTCACCCGAGCCGGTCTCGGCGTCAACCTGACCGCCGAGACCCCGCCCCGTGACGTTGCCCGAGTCGGCCCGCAGGGTGGCCGGGCCGGGCACGTCATCCACCTCCACGTTGCCGGAACCGGTCTCGGCCCGTACCGGGCCGGTGGCCCCGCCGACGTGGATGTTGCCCGAGCCGACCCGCAGCTCCACCGCACCGACCCGGGACAGGTCGATGTCGCCCGAGCCGCTCTCGCCGCGCACCGCCGTCCCCGGGGGCACGGTCACGTCGTACGACACCGAGCAACGGCGGCCGCAGTCGGTGTCCAGCACCAGCTCGTCGCCGTGCACCTCGTACCGGGTGTCGGGCTGGGCGCCGTGGTAGCGCAGCACCCGCTTGACGCGGATCTGACCGGTCGGACCGGTGCCGCGTACCGTCACGTCGCCCGTCCCCGGACGCACGACGATCCGGGTCACGGTGGCGGTCTCGGTGGTGTCGAAGTCGAGCTGGCGCATCGACAACGTGTCGCACCCGGCGACGAGGATCAGGGCGGCGGCGCCGCCGACGGCGAGGGCGGTGCTGGCCACCGGCCGCCGGGCGGTGACGGCGGCGCGGCGTGGTGCGGCGGCCCGGGTGGGCGCGGCGGTGGGATGCGGAGCCATGCCGGCACGCTACGGCCGGGCCGGCCCGGGGCGCATCCGGGATCGCGCGTCGGCTACCCCGAACCGACCCTGATTTCACACCCCGAGGAGAATGACCGGATGCCCGGGTACCGCCGACAGCTCTACCGCGACGACGCGGTGGTGCTGCGCGTGCAGAAGCTCGGCGAGTCCGACCGGATCATCACCCTGCTCACCCGCCGGCATGGCCGGCTCCGCGCGGTGGCCCGGGGGGTCCGCCGCACCACCAGCAAGTTCGGCGCCCGGCTGGAGCCGTTCGGCCACATCGACGTGCAGCTCGCCGGCGACCCGAAGGGCAACACCGGCAGCTCGCTGCACAGCGTCAGCCAGGTCGAGGGGATCGACCTGTACGGCAAGCGGTTCCTCGGCGACTACCCGCGCTACACGGCGGCCAGCGCGATCGCCGAGACGGCCGAGCGGCTCACCCCCGTCGAGCGGGAGCCCTCGCTGCGGCTGTTCCAGCTCACCCTCGGCGCGCTGAAGTCCCTCTCCCGGGGCGACCACGCCACCACGCTGGTGCTCGACGCGTACCTGCTGCGCGGGATGACCCTCGCGGGGTGGGCCCCCGCGCTGACCGCGTGCGCGGTCTGCGGCACCCCGGGGCGGCACCGGGCGTTCTCCGTGCCGGCGGGCGGCGCGGTCTGCCCGGACTGCCGGCCCCCCGGCGCGGCCCACCCCGCCCCGGCCACCGTCGACCTGATGTCCGCGCTCACCACCGGCGACTGGGTGCTCGCCGACGCCACCGAGACCGGCGTACGCCGGGAGTGCAGCGGCTTGGTCGCGGCGCACCTGCAGTGGCACCTGGAGCGCGCGTTACGCTCGCTGCCGCTGGTCGACCGGGGCGCTCCGGTCGCCGGCCCGGTGGTGCCGGACGTGAGCAGGGAGAGAGCCGAGTGATCCGATCGATGAGGGCCGGCCGGCGCGAGCCGGTGCCGCCGACTCCGCACCCGTCGGGCGCCCGGCCCCCGGCGCTGCCCCCGGGGGCGGTGCCCCGGCACGTCGCCGTGGTGATGGACGGCAACGGCCGGTGGGCCAAGGAGCGCGGGCTGCCCCGCACCAAGGGCCACGAGGCGGGGGAGTTCAGCCTCTTCGACACCATCGAGGGCGCGATCGAGCTGGGCGTGCCCTACCTCTCGGCGTACGCGTTCTCCACGGAGAACTGGCGGCGCTCGCCCGACGAGGTCCGGTTCCTGATGGGCTTCAACCGGGACGTCATCCGCCGCCGCCGCGACCAACTCGTCGACCTCGGCGTCCGGGTGGTCTGGTCCGGCCGGGCCGGGCGGCTGTGGAAGAGCGTCATCTCCGAGTTGCAGACCGCCGAGGAGATGTCCCAGGGGAACTCGACGCTGACCCTCCAGTTCTGCGTCAACTACGGCGGGCAGGCGGAGATCGCCGACGCCGCCGCCGCGATCGCCCGCGACGTGGCGGCCGGCCGGCTCGACCCGGACAAGGTCAACGAGAAGCTGATCGCGAAGTACCTCTACCACCCGGAGATCCCCGAGGTGGACCTCTTCCTCCGCCCGTCCGGCGAGGAACGGATCTCCAACTTCCTGCTCTGGCAGACCGCGTACGCGGAGCTGGTGTTCCTCGACACCCTCTGGCCGGACTTCGACCGCCGCCACCTCTGGTACGCCTGCGAGCTGTACGCCCAGCGGGACCGGCGCTTCGGTGGGGCGCTGCCCAACCCGGTCGCCCCGTCGGCCTGAGCCCAGGCTTACCGGCGTGCCCGGCTGGGTATCAACCTCTCAGCAGCCACGACGCGGAGGTGAACCCACATGATTCAGAAGCGGATAGGCCAGTGGGCGGTCATGGCGGTCGCCGTGCCGCTGGCCGCGGCCGGAGCTCGCCGGCTCAGCCACACCCTGGAGGCCCGGCGCGGCCCGACCGGCGTGAGCCGGGTGCTCAGCAAGGGCGCCGACCTGCTGCGCCCACAGAAGGCGAAGCGTCGCCGGTTCTGGTGAGCCGTCCGTCGGCCCCGCCCTCCCGCACCGGGGGCGGGGTCGACGCGTTCCTGTGCGGAGACGGCGTCTCCCGAAGGGCCGGCGCTGACGTGTTTCCCGAGGTCGCGGCGGCAGGCGGGCATAGGATCGGCCCGGGTGCGCCGTGGCGGATGCGCCCGCCACGGGGGTGGGGGATGCGGGATCTCCGGTACGAGATGACGGCCGCGTTGGCCGCTGCGGACCTGGTGGAGGCGTCGCGCCGGGAGCAGGTCGCCGACCTGTGCGCCGGAGTCGCCGAGCGGTACTGCGCCGAGCTGGGACACGCCCCGGGCGTTCGGTCCGGGGAGATCGCCGAGCTGTCCACCGGCGACCCGGCCCCGGCCTGGGCCCCGACGCCTCCCGGCGCCGCACGGCAGCCCTGAGGAACCGTCACCGACGGGCGGCGGCTCTCCCCGGAACACGTTCGCCGGCCCGGTGTGAGTCGACCGGGCCGGCCGGGGCGGGCGCGCCCCGGCCGGCCCGATCGTCGTGACCGTCAGCGCGGCTCGCGCGTCACGCCTGCACCTCGGAGCGGTCGCCGGCCCACAGCGTGTGGAACGACCCCTCCCGGTCCACCCGCTGGTAGGTGTGCGCGCCGAAGTTGTCCCGCAGCCCCTGGATCAGCGCGGCGGGCAGCCGCTCGGCGCGCAGCCCGTCGAAGTACGCCAGCGACGAGGAGAACGCCGGAGTCGGCACGCCGGCCCGGGCCGCGTCGACCACCACCCGTCGCCAGCTCGGTACGCCGGCGCTGACCGCCTCGGCGAACCACGGCGCCACCAGCAGCGACGGCAGCTCCGGCTGGGCGTCGTACGCCTCCTTGATCCGATCCAGGAAGCGGGCCCGGATGATGCAGCCGCCCCGCCAGATCGTCGCGGTGCCGCCCAGGTCGATGTCCCAGTCGTACTCCCGGCTGCCGGCGCGGATGTGGTCGAAGCCCTGCGCGTACGCGACGATCTTGCTGGCCAGCAGCGCGCGCCGCACGTCCTCGACGAAGGCGTCCCGGTCCTCGACCTGCCACTTCTCCCCGGCGTCGCCGAACGCCCGGCGGGCGGCCTCGCGCTGGTCGGCGTGCCCGGACAGCGACCGGGCGAAGGTGGCCTCGGCGATGCCGGTGATCGGGATGCCCAGGTCCAGCGCGCTCTGCACCGTCCAGCGGCCGGTGCCCTTCTGCTCGGCCTGGTCCAGCACGACGTCGACGAACGCCCGCCCGGTCGCCGCGTCGGTGTGCCCCAGCACCTCGGCGGTGATCTCGATGAGGAACGACTCCAGCTCGCCGGTGTTCCACTCCCGGAAGATGTCCGCGATCTCCGCCGGGCTCGCCGACAGCCCGGCCCGCAGCAGGTCGTACGCCTCCGCGATGAGCTGCATGTCGGCGTACTCGATGCCGTTGTGCACCATCTTCACGAAGTGGCCGGCGCCGTCCGGGCCGATGTGCCGGCAGCACGGGGTGCCGTCGACCTGGGCGGCGATCTTCTCGAACATGGGGCCGAGCTTCGCGTACGACTCGGCGGAGCCGCCCGGCATGATGCTCGGCCCGCGCAGTGCGCCCTCCTCGCCGCCCGACACGCCGGTGCCGGAGAAGTGCAGCCCGTGCCCGCGCAGCGCCTCCTCCCGTCGCCGGGTGTCGGCGAAGTGGGCGTTGCCGCAGTCGACGACGATGTCGCCCTCCTCCAGAAGCGGGACCAGCTCGTCGATCACCGCGTCGGTCGGGGCGCCGGCCTTCACCATCACGATCACCGCGCGGGGGCGCTCCAGCGACGCCACGAAGTCCGCGAGGGACTCCGACGGCACGAACGTGCCCTCGTCGCCGTGCTCGGCGACCAGGCTGCGGGTGCGCTCCGGGGACCGGTTGTGCACCGCCACCGTGAACCCGTTGCGGGCCAGGTTCCGGGCCAGGTTCCGGCCCATCACCGCCAGCCCGGTCACGCCGATCTGCGCTGTCGCCTGTTGCGTCATCCGTACCCGCCGTCCCTCGCGTCGCCTGTGCTGCGACCGTATCGCGCCGGGTGCGCGCCGGGGGACGGACCTCGACGCGGTGTCACAGGTTGGTCGCGTCCGGCCGCGCCGCAGCAGTTCTTTGGTGTCGGTAATTCGGGTGCGCCTTGCGGGTGGATGGACTACTGTCGGGTCCATGCGTAACTGACGCCCCTCTTTCGGAAGCCGGCCCGCCGCTGTCGCCGCGGGTCCGCCGCTCCGGGCGTCCGCATTCCGTCGTCGCCGCCGTCGTTCCCGCGCGGCGTTCCTCGTGGTCGGGCCCGCCGGGGCGCCCCGTTCCCCGCTCGCCGCGTCGTCGGCGCCCCGGTCCCGGTGGCGTCGCCGGTGCCCACCTGACCAGGAGGCCGCGTATGCCCGCCAAGCGCAGTTCCCGCAAGCCCCGCCCGTCGTCCCCGCGTCCGTCCCCGGCGAAGGCGACGCCGCCGGACCTCGACGCTGCCGCCGTCGCGCCGGTCGTCCCGGTTCCGCCGGTGGTGACGCCGCCGGACCTCGACGGTGTCGCCGCCGCGCCGGTCGTCCCGGTGGTGGCGACGCCGCCCGCGCCGAAGGCCGGCCCGCCGGCCGGCGGCACCCGGTTCACCGGCGCTGCCCGCAGCCAGCGCGCCGGCCAGGGCCGCCGGTACGCGTTCCGCCGCAGCTGATCCGCCAAGATCGACTCCGTGTGCGGCGCATTGCCGGTCTCCGTTCCCCGGAAACCCGACATGCCGCACACGGAGTCGATCAGCCACGGCTCGCGGTCGTTGACGGCCGGCGGCGCGGCGTGGTCGGTGCGGTCCGGTGGAGGCTCAGCCGGTCAGCCGATCAGTGGGCGGAACGCGCCCAGCGCGATGCTGACCGCCAGCGCCGCCCCGGCCAAGGCCGCCGCCCCGGCGATCAGCAGGCCGTCGGCGGCCCGGAACCGCTGCCGCCGGGCGACGGTGCGTGGGGTGCCCGCGTCGAAACCGCGGGCGTCCATCGCCACCGCGAGCCGGGCGCCGCGCCGGATAGCCCCCACCAGCAGCGCGAACGCGGTCGAGACGAACATCCGTATCCGGGCCAGGGGGTTGCGCCCGGCGTCGACCCCGCGTGCCCGCCGCGCCATGCTGATCATCTGCCACTCCTGACCCAGCAACGGCACCAGCCGGAACGCCGCCAGCGCGCCGATCGCGAACCGGGCCGGCGCCTTCGCGTTCTGGATCAGCGCGTCGGCCAGGTCGGTCGGGTCGGTGGTGGCGAAGACGATCACGCCGGGCAGTGCCACGGCCAGCATGCGCAGCGCCAGCCCGAGCGCGGTCAGCAGCACCCCGCTGGTGACCAGCACCGGCCCCACGTCGACCAGCACCCGGCCGGAGCGATCGGCGGCGAACAGGACCAGGGTGGCCACGACGCCGACCGCGCTGAGCAGCAGCGGCGCGGCCCGTCGGGCCAGCACCCGGTACCGGATGCCGAACAGCGGCAGCACGGCCAGCTCGACGCCGAGGGCGATCGCCGGGGCGACCGGGTCCAGGGTGGCGAGCAGGGTGAACGAGAAGACCAACGCCGCCGCGACCTTCGCCACCGGGTTGCGCCGGGCCAGCGGGGCGCCTGGCGTCGCCACCGGTTCGATGCTGATCACGTGGCCTTCACCACCTCGCCGGACGCGCCGGTCCCGTCGTCCGTCAGGGCGCCGTCTCTGTCGGTCCCGCCGTCCGTCAGGTTGTCGTTCCTGTCGCTCGCGCCGTCCGTCAAGTAATCGTTCCTGTCGGTCACGTCGCCGCCGCCGAAGGCTCGCGGGTCACGGTGATCCGCCGGTCGGCCAGGGCCGCGACGAAGTCCGGGTCGTGGGTGACGGTGACTACGCCGTGCCCGGCGTCGCGCAGCTCGGCGAAGAGGTCGACCAGCTCCAGCCAGGTCCGTCGGTCCTGGCCGAAGGTGGGCTCGTCGCAGACCAGCAGCCGGGGCGCGGTGGCCAGGGCGGTCGCCACGCTCAGCCGCCGAGCCTCCCCACCCGAGAGGGTGTACGGGTTCGCGCGGGCCAGCGCCGCCAGGCGCAGCCGATCCAGCAGACCGTCCACGATGGCCCGGACGGCGGTCTCGGGCTGACCGGTGCGGCGCGGGCCGAGGGCCAGCTCGTCGAAGACCGTTCCGGTGACGAACTGGTGCTCCGGGTCCTGGAAGACCGATCCGATCCGGCTCGCCAGGGCGGGGGCCCGCCAGCGGTACGGGGGGGTCCGGGCATCCCTGCCGGCCAGCTCCCCGGTCGCCGCCACCCGGCCGGTCGCCGGCCGGAGCAGGCCGCCCAGCAGCAGTGCCAGGGTGGACTTGCCGGCGCCGTTGGGGCCGAGCACGGCCAGCGCCTCGCCGGCGCGTACCGCGAGGTCGATCGGGGCGAGCCTGGGCGGCAGGGCGACCCGGTCGGCGCTGATCAGCAGGTCTCCCGGAGCCGCGCCGGCGTGCCGGGGCGCCACGGTCCGGCCGGGCACCCAGACTCCGTCGGCGGCGAGGGCGTCGCCGTGGGCGGCGAAGACCGCCTCCGGCGGCCCGTCGGCGCGTACCCCGCCGCCGGGCTCCAGCACCACCACCCGGTCGACCAACGGCAACGCCTCGGCGACCCGGTGCTCGACCAGGATCAGCGTGGTGTCGCCGTCCATCGCGTCGGCCACCGCGCGGCGGACCAGCGCCGCCCCGGCCGGGTCGAGGTTCGCGGTCGGCTCGTCGAGCAGCAGCAGACCCGGCCGCAGGGCGAGCGTCCCGGCCAGGGCGAGCCGCTGCTGTTCCCCGCCGGAGAGGGCGGCGGTCGGCCGGTCCCGGTGGTACGGGAAGCCGACCCGGCGCAGCGCCTCGTCCACCCGGGGCCAGATCTCGTCGGCCGGTACGCCCCGGTTCTCCAGCCCGAACGCCACATCGTCGCCGCAGCGGGCCATGACGAGCTGGGTCTCCGGGTCCTGGAAGACGATGCCGACCCGCTCCCGATCCGCGCGCGGATCGACCCCGTCGACCTCGACGGTGCCCTCCTGCTCGCCCGAGTCCTCGGGCAGGAGCCCGGCCAGCGCGGCCAGCAGCGTGCTCTTGCCCGCCCCCGACGGCCCGAGCAGCAGCACCCGCTCACCGCGCTCGACGCGCAGGTCCACCCCCCGCACCGCCCAGGCCCGCCGCCCAGCATGCCGCCACCCAAACCCCCGCACCCCAACCCCACCCACACCCACCCCAACCCCCAACCCTCAACCCTCAACCCTCAACCCCCCATCCCAGCCTGGTTGATCAAGAGGTTTGCGTCAGGAAAACCGGGTTCGGCTGACGCAAACCTCTTGATCAACCTGATCAGACGGGGGC
The DNA here is from genome assembly GCF_045040215.1 of Micromonospora sp. NBC_01412. Classification (NCBI taxonomy): domain Bacteria; kingdom Bacillati; phylum Actinomycetota; class Actinomycetes; order Micromonosporales; family Micromonosporaceae; genus Micromonospora; species Micromonospora sp. NBC_01412. The sequence continues at coordinate 1,562,911 of NZ_CP109528.1, read as the reverse complement.
GCGGTAGTCGCGGGCGGCCGGGAAGCGGTCCAGGACACCCGTGCCGGCCAGGGCGCGGGTGAGGGCCCACCCGCCGGCGCCGGAGACGACCGTGGCACTGACGATGGTGAGCAGGGCGTACGGGATGCGGTAGCTGGTCAGGTCGTACTCGGCGTTCCATACGAGGAAGTCGAACAGGGCGGCGCTGAGGCCGGTGAGCGCCCCGGCGAGCAGCGCGGTCGGCAGTCGGAACGAGCGGTACCGGAACGCGGCGAAGGCCAGCTCGGCACCGATGCCCTGGACCATGCCCTGCGGGATCACCGTGCCGGCCCACTGGCTGCCCAGCAGGGCGGACAGGATGGCGGCGACGGTCTCGCAGTACAGGGCCGCGCCTGGCTTGCGGATGACCAGGCCGCCGACCACGGCCGGCATCAGCCAGACCCCGTAGAGCAGGGTCTGCGCGGGCGGGAAGAACGCGAACGCCCCGTCGGTGGCGCTCCAGACCAGGCCCCAGGCCCAGAAGATGACGCCGAAGGCGACCGCGATCACGGAGGCGACCACGATGTCGATCGTGCGCCAGCGGTGGTTGTCGGTGTGGTTCATGTGATGGCTCCCAGTTCGTGAGTGAACCAGGAGAAGACGCACGCCGCGCCCGGGGAAACCGGACGGCGGCGCGGCTGGAGGTCGACCGAACTCCCTGCGCTGGCATTACCCAGATCAGGTTCGAGGGTCTGCGGGCGATGCCCGCACTCTCAGCGCTGTGCGCTCCCCTGTCGGATATGAAGTTGTCTCGACGACGCTAACACCTCGGAAGATCGCCGGGCAATGTGATCCAACCGCAGCTCACCCTCGATGCGGAAACCGCCATCTCGCCGTACTTCATCGACCCGGCCCGCCGCGCGCGATACTGTCGCGCCGCCGAACTGTCGAACGCCAGGGGGCGAGCCGTGACGTCACCGACCGACCGTTCCCCGCCGCCGCCCGAGGCCGGCGGGCGGGCCCCGGCGACGGGGGCGGTCGGCGTGGCCGCGCCGGACGTGCCAGTGGGGGAGGCGTCGGCCCGGCCGGACGTGCCGGTGGGGGAGGCGGCGGTCGGGCCGCGGCGGGCGCGCGGCGGCCTCGTAGGCTCGGTCGAGGTGCTGGCCACGGTGCTGGTGCTGCTGGTGGTGTTCCGCGAGCCGCTGGCCGGCGCGCTGGCCGCGCCCCGGATGCAGACCTGGACCACCGTGTTCGTCTCGGTGCTGGTGCAGGCCGTGCCCTTCCTGGTCTTCGGGGTGCTGCTGTCGGCGGCGATCGCGGTTTTCGTCCCGCGCGCGTTCTGGGCCCGGGCGCTGCCCCGGCATCCGGCCCTGGCGGTGCCGGTGGCCAGCGTCGCCGGCGTGGTGCTGCCGGGCTGCGAGTGCGGCTCCGTGCCGATCGCCGGCTCCCTCATCCGGCGTGGCGTCACCCCGGCTGCGGCCCTGGCCTTCCTGCTCGCCGCCCCGGCGGTCAACCCGGTCGTGCTCACCGCCACCGCGGTCGCCTTCCCGGGCAACCCCGGGATGGTGCTCGCGCGGGCGCTCGCCAGCCTGGCAGTCGCCATGATCATGGGATGGCTCTGGCTGCGGCTCGGCCGCGCCGACTGGATCCGGCTGCCGCGCCGGCCGGAGCTGGCCGGCGTCGGGCGGGGGAGGGCCTTCTGGGCCGCCGTGCGACACGACGTCGTGCACGCCGGGGGGTTCCTGGTCGTCGGCGCGATGGCCGCCGCGACCATCAACGTGCTCGTGCCGGAGCGCTGGTTGCAGACCCTCGCCGACGATCCGGTGCTGTCGGTGCTCGCCCTGGCCGTGCTCGCCGTGCTGCTGTCCATCTGCTCCGAGGCGGACGCCTTCGTCGCGGCGTCGCTGTCGCAGTTCTCCCTCACCTCCCGGCTGGTCTTCCTGGTGGTCGGGCCGATGGTCGACCTCAAGCTGATCTCCATGCAGGCTGGCGTCCTCGGCCGGCGGTTCGCGTTCCGGTTCGCCCCGGCGACCTTCGCCGTCGCCGTCGGGGTGGCCACCCTCGCCGGGGCGGTGCTGTTGTGAACCGGCAGGCGCAGGCGGTCGTCCTGCTGCTGCTCGGCGGTGCGGTGGTCCGGGCCAGCGTCACCGACCTCTACCTGCGCTACGTCAAGGAGGGGTTGCGCCCGCTCCTGATCGCCGCCGGGCTGGTGCTGGTCGCCACCGCCGTGACGACCCTCTGGTACGAGCTGCGCCCGCCCGCCACCGGGGACCACGGCCACGAGCCCGGCGACGGCCACGAGCACCACAGCCACCACGGCCACGAGCCACGGATCGGCTGGCTGCTCCTGCTGCCGGTGCTCGGACTGTTGCTGGTCGCCCCGCCGGCCCTCGGCTCGTACGCGGCGGAACAGGCCGGCACGGCGCTCGCCGCCGAACAGCAGCCGTCCGACTACCCGCCGCTGCCGCCGGGCGACCCCGCCCCGGTCACCGTGCTCGACTACGCCTCCCGGGCACTGTTCGACCGGGGCGCCTCGATCGGCGGCCGCCGGGTCCGGCTCACCGGGTTCATCGTCGCCGGCCCCGACGGGCAGCCGATGCTGGCCCGGATGATGCTGTCCTGCTGCGCCGCCGACGGCCGCCCGGTCAAGCTGGGCCTGACCGGAGACGTGCCCCTCGGCCTGCCGAACGACACCTGGGTCGAGGCCACCGGCCGGTACAGCGACCGGGTCGGCCGGGACCCGGTCAACGACGCCGAGATCCCGTACCTGGCCGTGGAGTCCTGGCGGGAGGTGCCCGTCCCGCGAAACCAGTACGAGTGAGCCCGGGCCCCGCTGAGTAGGCTGCCGATCATGCAGGTGGAGGCGCGAGGGCTGACGTTCGAGGCCCGCACCGGCGGGCCGGGCGACGGCGAACCGGTGCTGTTGCTGCACGGTTTCCCGCAGCACGGCGGCGAGTGGGACGAGGTGGCGCCGGCGCTGCACGCCGCCGGGCTGCGCACATACGCGCCGGACCAGCGGGGCTACTCGCCGCTCGCCCGGCCCGGGGCGGTCGAGGCGTACCGGCTCCCGGAGCTGGTCGCCGACGCGGCGGCCCTGCTCGACGCGCTGGGCGTCGAGGCGGCGCACGTGGTGGGGCACGACTGGGGCGCGATCGTGGCCTGGGGGCTCGCCGCGAGCCGCCCCGACCGGGTGCGCACCCTCACCGCCGTGTCCGTCCCGCACCCCGCCGCGATGGCGCACGCGCTGGCCACGGACACCGGGCAGAAGGCCCGCTCGTCGTACATCGCCCTGTTCCGCAAGCCGGGCAAGGCGGAGAAGGCGCTGCTGGCGTTTCGGGCCGCAGCCCTGCGCAAGCTGCTCGGCGGGGTCGGAGACGCCGCCCAGGTGGCACGGTACGCCGAGCCGATGCGTGAGCCGGGCGCGCTGACCACCGCGCTGAACTGGTATCGGGCGATGTCGCGGGCCGATCTCGCGGCGGTCGGGCCGGTGTCGGTGCCGACCACGTTCGTGTGGAGCGACAGGGACATCGCGATCGGCCGCACCGCCGCCGAGGCGTGCGCCGCCCATGTCACCGGGGACTACCGCCTCGTCGAGTTGCCCGGCGTCTCGCACTGGATCCCCGACGAGGCGCCCGGTCCACTCGCCGAGGCGATCCTGGCCCGCACGGGCGTCACGCCGTGACCCCCGCGCGTTCGTCGTCCGTCCCGGATCCGTCGTCCGCCCCGGGCTCGCCGGGTGCGGCGGGTGGCCTGGGTGCGGCGGCCGGCGGCGTCGTGGCGGCCCGGCCGCACACCCGCGCGTCGCTCGCCACGCAGCTCCACGACCTGGGGGTACGCCCCGGCGGTGTCGTGCTGGTGCACGCCGGCCTGCGGGCGCTCGGGTTCGTCTGCGGTGGCCCGCAGGCGGTGGCCCTCGCCCTGCGTGACGTGCTCGGCCCCGAGGGCACGCTGGTGGTGCCGACCCACACGTCGGAGAACAGCGACCCGGCCGGGTGGAGCAACCCGCCGGTGCCGGCGGACTGGTGGCCGGTGATCCGCGCGGAGACTCCCGGCTTCGACCCGGCGGTCACCCCCAGCCGGTTCATGGGGGCGCTGGCTGAGACCGTCCGGGGCTGGCCGGGGGCCCGGCGCAGCGACCACCCGCACGTCTCGTTCGCCGCGCTCGGGCCCGCCGCCGAGGAGGTCGTGGCCGGGCACCCGCTGGCCGACATGCTCGGTCCCGGCTCGCCGCTGGGCCGGCTGTACGAACTGGACGCCGACGTGCTGCTGCTCGGTGTCGACCATGGCTGCAACACGTCGCTGCACCTGGCGGAGTACCGGCAGGCCGCCCCGCCGAGGCAGCGGGTGGGTGCGGCGGTGCGCACCCGCGACGGCGGCCGGGACTGGGCGTGGTGGGAGGACGTGGCGGTCGACTCGGCCGACTTCCCCGGGCTCGGGGCGGACCTGGAGGCCACCGGCGCGGTCCGGATCGGCCCGGTCGGCGACGGGACGGGCAGGTTGATGCGCCAGCGGGCGGCGGTCGACTTCGCGGTGGACTGGCTGGCCCGCAACCGACGGACGGAGGAGGAAGCATGACGGTGAGCGCCGAGGACTACCTCGCGGTGGTGACGGAGACGATCGGCCGGGTGTCGGCCAGCCAACGGGAGGCGGTGGGTCGGGCTGCGGACCTGGTCGCCGACGCGCTGCGCGCCGACGGGGTGGTCCACGCGTTCGGCACCGGCCACTCCGAGGCCCTCGCCATGGAGATCGCCGGCCGGGCCGGTGGCCTGGTGCCGACCAACCGGATCGCGCTGCGCGACCTCGTGCTGCACGGCGGGGCCCCGGCCGACGTCCTGGGCCCGCTGCTGGAGCGGGACCCGGCGGTGGCCCACCGCCTCTACGAGCTGGCCCCGGTCGACCCGTCGGACGTCTTCGTGGTCGCCTCCAACTCCGGCGTCAACGGGGCCATCGTGGAGTTCGCCGCCCTGGTGAAGGAGCGCGGCCACGGCCTCGTCGCGATCACCTCGGCGCAGCACTCGGCGCGGATGACGTCCCGCCACCCGTCCGGCCGGAAGCTGGCCGACTTCGCCGACGTGGTGCTGGACAACGGCGCCCCGTACGGCGATGCGACCCTGCCGCTGCCCGGCGGCGGCGCGGTCGGCGCGGTCTCCTCCATCACCGCCGCCCTGCTGGCGCAGCAGCTCACGGTCGAGGTGGTGGCCCGGCTGCTCGCGGCGGGGGAGCGGCCCCCGGTCTACCTGTCGGCCAACATCGCCGGCGGCGACGAGCACAACAACGGCCTGGAGGCCCGGTACGTCGGCCGGATCCGCCGGGGGTCCTGACCGCGCCGGGCGGGTGCGGTCGTGAGTCGGTTTCGCCGTCCGCCGGACGGGGCAAAGCCGATGCTGCCGGCGGGGTGGACCCCGCCGGCAGTACCGTTCCCCCGGAGGTAGCGCGTGTCGAAGGAAACTGAGAAGCAGCGCTGGCAGCGCAACTTCGCCGACCTGCTCCAAGAGCTGCGGGTCGCGCAGACCGGCGTGCAGATCCTGTTCGCGTTCCTGCTGACCCTGCCGTTCAGCAACGGCTTCACGCGCACCAGCGAGTTCCAGAAGGACGTTTACATCGTCGCGTTGCTGTCGGCGGCCGGCGCCACCGCGATGATCATCTCCCCGGTCGCCTTCCACCGGGCGCTGTTCCGGCAGGGGCGCAAGCCGGAGCTGGTCCGGTTCGCCCACCGGATGGCCAGCGGCGGGCTCGCCCTCATGCTCGTCTCGATGGTCAGCGCGGTCCTGCTGATCACCGACTTCGTGCTGGACCGGGGCATCGCCTTCGTGCTCACCGGGATCACGGCGGCCTGGTTCCTGACCTTCTGGGTGGCCCTGCCGTTCGCCCGCCGCAACTGGGGCGACGACGACATCGACGACGACGATGACGAGCCGCAGGCGCTCACCGGCGACTGATCCCGCCGACCAGCGCGGACGTTGGGGAAAATCCGAGGTGCACGCAACGCTACCCCTGGGTAACAGCCGGGGGTAGCGTTGCTCTTGTCGAGCACGTTGACGCATCCGGACCGAGGTTCGAGGGGGCCGCCGTGACCACGACGCAGAACAGCCGACCCGCGCCCGACCCGGCGGGGGGAGCCCCGGCGGGCGGCCCCACCGGTCGGGCCGCGCCGATCGACGATCCGGCCCCGGCCGTCCCGGACCCCGCCGCCGACGTCACCGAGGCCGCCGCGATGGACCCGGCGCCGGCCACCCCGGGCCCCGCCGCCGGGGCCACCACCACCGACGAGGCCACCGCCGCCACCACCACCACCACCACCACCGCCGCTACCGCTACCGCTACCGATGCCGCCGAGGCCACCGCCGACGCCGCCGCGATCGACGCCGCCGGGGGCGCGGGGGCGCTGCCGACGGAGGCCGGTCAGGTGTCCGAGAAGGAGGCCCGGCAGGTCGCCGAGGCGGCCCGCGAGTCCGCGTGGGACCGGCCGAGCTTCGGCAAGGAGTTGTTCCTCGGCCGGCTCCGGCTCGATCTGATCAACCCCTGGCCGCGTACCGACCCGGCCGAGGAAGTCCGGGCCGAGGAGTTCCTCGGCCGGCTGCGGGCGTACCTGGAATCCGAGGTGGACGGGGCGGCGATCGAGCGCGACGCCCGCATCCCCGACGAGGTGTTCCACGGGCTGGCCCGGCTCGGCGCGTTCGGTATGAAGATCGACCGGTCCCACGGCGGGCTCGGGCTGACCAACCTGCACTACTGCCGGGCGCTGATGCTGGCCGGGTCGGTCAGCCCGGCGATCGGCGCGCTGCTGTCGGCCCACCAGTCGATCGGCGTCCCGCAGCCGCTGAAGATGTTCGGCACCGACCAGCAGAAGCAGCGTTTCCTGCCCCGGCTCGCCGCCGGCGAGGTGTCGGCGTTCCTGCTCACCGAGCCGGACGTCGGCTCCGACCCGGCACGGCTGGCCACCACGGCCGAGCCGACCGCCGACGGCACCGGGTACCGGCTCAACGGGGTGAAGCTGTGGGCCACCAACGGCACCGTGGCCACCCTGCTGGTGGTGATGGCCCGGGTGCCGGCCACCGAGGGGCGGCGCGGCGGGATCACCGCCTTCGTCGTCGACGGCGACGCCGAGGGCATCACGGTGGAGCGGCGCAACGAGTTCACCGGCCTACGCGGCCTGGAGAACAGCCTCACCCGGTTCCACGACGTGTTCGTGCCGAACGAGAACGTCATCGGCGGCGAGGGCAAGGGGCTGAAGATCGCCCTGACCACCCTGAACACCGGTCGGCTGTCGCTGCCGGCGATGTGTGTCGGCGCTGGGAAGTGGTCGCTGAACGTGGCCCGGGACTGGGCCGCCGACCGGGTCCAGTGGGGCCGGCCGGTGGGCGAGCACGAGGCCGTCGCGCAGAAGCTCGCGTTCGTCGCCGCCACCACGTACGGCATGGAGACCATGCTGGACCTGTGCTGCCTGCTCGCCGACGACGACCGCAACGACATCCGGATCGAGGCGGCCCTGGTCAAGCTCTACGCCAGCGAGATGGCCTGGAAGATCGGCGACGAGCTGCTCCAGATCCGGGGCGGGCGCGGCTACGAGACGGCCGACTCCCTGGCCGCCCGGGGCGAGCGCCCGGCCGCGGTCGAGCAGATGCTGCGCGACCTGCGGATCAACCGGATCTTCGAGGGCTCCACCGAGATCATGCACCTGCTCATCGCCCGTGAGGCGGTCGACGCCCACCTCTCGGTCGCCGGGGACATCATCGACCCCGACGCCGGGCTCGGCCGCAAGGCGAAGGCCGGCGCGCGGGCGGGGGCCTTCTACGCGAAGTGGCTCCCCACCCTCGCCGTCGGCCGGGGCCAGGCGCCGAGGGCGTACGCCGAGTTCGGCCCGCTCGCCGGCCACCTGCGCCAGGTCGAGCGGCACAGCCGCAAGCTGGCCCGGTCGACGTTCTACGCGATGTCCCGCTGGCAGGGGAAGATGGAGCGCAAGCAGGCGTTCCTCGGCCGGGTGGTGGACATCGGCGCGGAACTGTTCGCGATGTCCGCGGTCTGCGTCCGGGCGTACGCCGAGAAGGACACCCGCCCGGAGAACGTCGAGCTGGCCGACCTGTTCTGCCGCCAGGCCCGGCTGCGGGTCGACGCCCTGTTCACCGGCCTGTGGGCAAACACCGACTCCGTCGACGTGGCGGCGGCGAAGCGGATCCTCGACGGCCGGTACGCGGCCCTGGAGGACGGGGTGGTCACGCCGCCGGCCGACCTGCCCTGGGTGGCCGGCTGGACCCCCGGCCCGTCCATCGCCCAGGACGTCCGCCGCCGCATCCCCCGCCCCGAGTGACGAGGGAGGGTCCCCTGCCGACGCCCGTGGCACGGCAGGGGGCCCGTCCGGGGCGGAGCGACCCGGGGCGGAGCGGGCTCACCGGGCGATGGCCCAGGCCAGCACGGCGGCCAGGATCACCCCGTTGAGCGCCGCCAGCACCAGGTACGCCGCCGGCGGGATCTTGCGGCCCCGGCGGACGAAGCTGACCAGCACGGCGGCGTAGGCCAGCAGCAACACGGCGACGACGATCAGGAAGTAGAGCACCGGACCACCCTAGCGGCCGGCCCGGAGCCCGAGCCCGCGCAGCTCCAGCGCGGCGAGTGCCTCGACAGTGGCGTCGTCGCCGCGCCGCCACGCGTCGGCGACGTCCGGGGCGATCCGGGTCAGCTTGCCGATCGGCTGACCGGCCAGCGCCCGCAGGGCCAGCAGGTCCCGCCCGCCCGGGACGGCGGCCAGCGCCTTGGCCGAGGCGGCCCGCCGCATCCAGCGCAGCCGCAGCGGCAGCCAGCCGACCAGCACCAGGCCGAGTGGGAACACCAGCACCGCGATGCTGAGCGCCAGGGCGAGCTGGCCGACCAGTTCCTGCTGGTCCCGGCCCGCCTCGGCCATCGCCCGGGCGGCGTCGGCGGCCTTCGCGAACGGGGCGGTCAGCTCGTCGCCGACCAGCGGCACCCGGCGTATCTTGCCGCCGGCGTCGGCCAGGTTGTCGGCGAGGCCGCCGCCGGCCCCCTCCAGCTTCTGCCCGGGTACGGCGAGCTTCTGCACCAGGTCGTGCACCCAGAGCGCGAAGCGGATCGCGGCGTACACCCAGACGACGACGAGCAGGTCGGTCAGGAACTGGCGGACGGCGGTCGGGAAGCGATCGGCGTAGATCTTCACGCCGGACAGCGTGCCACGGCCGGCCCCGCCCGGCACGGGTCGGAATTGTCAACCGGCGCGGACCCGGCTGCCGGCGTCGCCCGGCGGGCTGGGTCAGCCGGCGCAGGCCGGGCAGGTGCCGAAGATCTCCAGGGTGTGGCTGACGTCGGCGTACCCGTGCTGCGCCGCGACCCGCTCCGCCCAGACCTCCACGGTCGGCCCGGCCACCTCGACGGTGCGCCCGCAGGCCCGGCAGACCAGGTGGTGGTGGTGGCCCTCGCTGCACCGCCGGTAGAGGTGCTCGCCGCCGGGCGGGCGCATCACGTCGATCTCGCCCGCGTCGGCGAGCCCCTGGAGGGTGCGGTAGACGGTGGTCAGCCCCACCCGCTCGCCGCGCTCGCGGAGCATGGCGTGCAGGTCCTGCGCGCTGTGGAACCCCTCGACCTCGGCGAGCAGCGCGCTCACCGCCGAGCGCTGCCGGGTGTTCCGGACGGCGGTCCCCTCGGTCACGATGCCTCCCCCGCGTGGCTGACCGCGTCGGCCACGATGTGTGCGACGTGCTCGTCGACCAACGCGTACGCGATCTCCCGCCCGCGCCGGGAGCCGCGGACCACGCCGGCCCCCCGCAGCACCCGCAGGTGCTGCGAGACCAGCGGCTGCGTCGCCCCGAGCTTCTCCACCAGCTCGTGCACGCACCGTTCACCTTGCGCCAGTTCGCTCACGATCGCCAGCCGGATCGGGGCAGCGAGGGCACGCAGCAGCTCACCGGCGTCCTCGTACGCCTCGTATCCTGTTCCGCCGGTCACCTTGTAACGATAACCAGTCCCAGCGGGCCGCCGGGGCGCAGGATCAACTCAGCACCACTTCGGGCGGCTCGACGACCGCCGTCCCGGTCGTCGCCCGGCGTCGGCGTACCGCCCGCCAGCCGGCGCTGACGACCGCGACGACGAGGAACGAGGCGATCGCCAGCAGCACCACGGACGCGCCGGGGGCGGTATCGGCGTTGGCGGCCACCCAGACCCCGGAGCCGGCGGCGAACAGCCCGAGCGCCATCGCCGCGGTCATCGTGCTGCGGAAGCCCCGGGTGACCTGCTGGGCGGTGGCCACCGGCACCACCATCAGGGCGCTGATCAGCAGCACCCCGACGGCCCGCATGGCGATCGTCACGGTGACTGCGGTGCCGACCGCGAGCAGCATGTTCAGCGCCCGCACGGGCAGCCCGGCGACCCGGGCGTACTCCTCGTCGTGGCAGACCGCGAACAGCGCCGGGCGCAGCGCCAGCATGGTCACCAGGAGCGCCGCGCCGAGCACCACGATGGTGGTCAGGTCCGCCGACGAGATGGTGATCAGCGACCCGAACAGGTAGGCGTTGAGGTTGGCGCTGGTGGCGTCGGAGAGCCCGACCAGCGTCACCCCGCCCGCGATCCCGCCGTAGAACAGCAGCGCCAGCGCGAGGTCGCCCGAGGTACGCCCGCGCGCCCGGACCAGCTCGATGGTGATCGCGCCGAGCGTCGCCACGATCACGGCCACCAGCACCGGGGATCGGTTGAGCAGCAGCCCGGCGCCGACGCCGGTGAGCGCCACGTGCCCGACCCCGTCGCCGATCAGGGCCAGCCGGCGCTGCACCAGGTAGATGCCGAGCGCCGGGGCGGCCAGGCCGATGACCAGCGCGCCGATCAGGGCGCGCTGCATGTACGGGTACTGGAAAAGCTCCATGCTCAACTGCTCCACAGCCCTGCGGGCTCGTCGGGTCCGTGCGGGTGCACGTGGTCGTGGTCGGGGTCGGCGTGGTGGCCGGCCGGCTCGGGGACCGGGCCGTCGTGGGCGATCCCGCCCTGGTGCACCACCACGGCCCGGCTGATCAGCGGTCGCAGCGGCCCCAGCTCGTGGGCCACCAGCAGCACCGTCCCGCCGCCGTCGACGAAGCCGCGCAGCGCCCCGGCGAACGCCTCCTGGCTGGCGGCGTCGACCCCGGCGGTCGGCTCGTCGAGGACCAGCAGCTCCGGCTCGCCGGCCAGGGCCCGGGCGATCAGGGTGCGCTGCTGCTGGCCGCCGGAGAGGGTGGCGACCGGGTCGCCGGCCCGGTCGGCCAGGCCGACGGCGGTCAGCGCGGCGTCGACCGCCGCCCGGTCGGCCCGGCCCGGCGGGCGCAGCACGCCCCGGCGGGCCAGCCGGCCCGAGGCCACCACCTCGCGGACGGTGGCCGGGACGCCGCCGCCGGCGCCGAGGCGCTGCGGGACGTACCCGATCCGCTGCCACTGCCGGAACCGGCGCAGCGGGGCGCCGAAGAGCGAGATCGACCCGGCGTGCAGCGGGACCAGCCCGAGCACCGCGCGGATCAGGGTGGACTTGCCGGAGCCGTTGGCGCCGAGCACGGCGACCACCTCGCCGACGGTGACGGTCAGTGAGACGTCGCGCAGCACCGGGCGGCCGTCGTAGCCGACCGCCCCGCGGGTGACGGTGATGACAGGCGCGTTCACGAGCAGCTCAACGCCGTCCGCAGGGTCGCCAGGTTGGTGCGCATCACCGAAAGGTAGTCCCCGCCATGATCGGCGGACAGTCCTTCCAGCGGGTCGAGCACCGCGGTCTTCGCGCCCACCTGGCGGGCGATCGTCTCGGCGACCTTCGGGCTGACCAGGGTCTCGAAGAAGATCGTGGTGGCCTGGTGCTCCCGGGCCTCCCGGGCGACCTCGGCGAGGCGCTGCGGGGAGGGCTCGTTCTCGGGGGCCAGCCCGGTGATGCCGACCTGGTCGAGCTGGTAGCGCTCGGTGAGGTAGCCGAACGCGGCGTGGCTCACCATGAGCTCGCGGCGCTGGCAGGTCCTCAGCCCGGCGGCGAACTCGGCGTCCAGCGTCTCCAGCTCGGCGCGCAACGCGCCCGCCCGGGCGGTGTAGTCGGCGGCGCGGTCCGGGTCGGCCCGGCCGAGCCGCTCGGCGAGCCGGTCGCCGACGGTGGCCAGCCGGGTCGGGTCGAGCCACAGGTGCGGGTCCTTGCCGCCGTCCTTCTCTTCGCCCCCGTGTCCGGCCTCCTCGCCCTCGTGGTCGTGCCCGCCTGCGCTCCCGGCCAGGAGCGGCTGCACCCCGGCGACGTCGAAGGCCCGGTCGCCGCCGTTCTGCTCGACCGCCTCGTCCACCGCGGGCTGGAAGCCCTTGAGGTAGACGATCAGCTCGGCCTGGTTCACCTCGCCGACCTGGCGGGGGGTGAGCTCCAGGTCGTGCGGCTCGGCGCCGGGCTTGGTCAAATTCGTCACCCGGACCGCGTCGCCGCCGATCCGCTCGGCGATGAACTGGAGCGGGTAGAAGGCGGCGGCCACGTCGACCCGCTGCGGGTCTGCGCCGGCGCCGTCCTCCGCGCAGGCGGTGACGGCGCCGAGGGCGATCAGGGCGGTCGCTGCGGCCAGGGCACGTGCGGTGGAGCGGCGGAGCTTCATGCCCCAACTCTCCGTGACAACGAAATTGATTGTCAAAAACGCATGCTTGCATGCGAACGGGGTGTCTGCTAATGCCCCGTTCAGGTGGCCCAGTTCCGAGCGGCGGCGGTCAGAGCAGCTTCGTCAGCGCTGCGGTGATCAGCAGGACGAGCATCACCAGCCGGATCACCCGGGTGGCCGGCGCCTGCACCGGCCAGGTGGTCAGCAGCAGCGCCACCAGGGCGGCGGCGAGCGCCAGCAGCAGCACCCCGCCGAACACTCCCGGCGTGAACAGCCCCACCAGCACCAGCGCCAGCGTGACCAGGAAGACCGTCGTCGGGTTCGCCCGGGCCAACCGGACCGGCAGGGGGCGCTGCGTACGCTGCATCCCACAGACTCTACGAGGAGGACCCGGTGCTGGTCACCAACCGGTTCGTGGTCGACGAGGACGTCGCCCCCGCCTTCACCGAACGCGCGCACGCCGCCCTGGCCGCGCTCGCCGCCCGCCCCGGCTACCTGCGTGGGGAACTGCTCCGGGCGCTGGACGACCCGCGCCACTGGTGCCTGGTCACCGAGTGGGAGTCCGTCGGGGCCTACCGGCGGGCGCTGGGCGGGTTCGACGTCAAGGTGCACGCCACGCCGCTGCTGGCCGAGTCGCTCGACGAGCCGTCCGCGTACGAGGCGCTGGCCGCCGCCGCCCCCGGCGGGGCGGTCGAGGTGAACCCCAGTGATCGGGCCGCTGCCCCGTACCGCTGACCCGTCGGGCACTACCCTGCACCTATGACCGCACCCGGACCGGCCGGTCCACCCTCGTACCCTGTGGCACCCGGGCCGGACGGGCCGCCTGCCCCCGGCGGGCCGCCGACGCACCTGGAGCCGGGGGTGCCCGCGCCCCCGGCCGGCCCCGGAGTGGCCCCGCCGTTCGTGGCGCCCCCGACCGAGGGGCGCCGCGCCCGGCTCTGGCTCGGCCTCGGGGCCGGGGCGCTGGCCGTGCTGCTCTGCTGCGGCGGGGGCGGGGCGGCCGTGGTCGGCCTGGCGGTCAGCAACGTGCAGGCGGTGCGGGAGCAGGGCCGCGCGGTGACCGACGACTACTACCAGGGGCTGGTCGAGCGGAAGTACGGCAGGTCGTACGACACCCTCTGCGACGACGCGCAGCGCCGCGAGTCCCGGGCCGAGTTCGAGCGTCGGGTCGCCGCCGAGCCGCAGATCGACTCGTACCGGGTGGGCGAGGTGGACCCCACCACCCTCACCGTCCCGGTCTCCGTCACCTTCAGCGGCGGCAACCGGGGCGACCAGGAGGTCACCCTCGCCGCCGACGGGCAGACCGGGGCCATGGAGGTCTGCGGGGTGAGCTGACACTCATCCGCGGCCGGGGCGGAGGCTCGCGGGGGTGGCCGGCCCCGCCCCCGGTATTCTGCTGGGCCCGGGGCCCGTACGGTCGTACCGTTGTCCCCGAACCGACCGATCCATCCACATCTCGCCCCCGCCGACCGCCAGCCGGCGTAGGAGGAAACATGCCAGCCGACCGTATCGACGCCGTCGTCAGCCTCGCCAAGCGCCGGGGCTTCGTCTTCCCCTCCAGTGAGATCTACGGGGGCACCCGGTCGGCGTGGGACTACGGTCCGCTCGGCGTGGAGCTGAAGGAGAACGTCCGCAGGCAGTGGTGGAAGACCATGGTCCAGCAGCGCGACGACGTCGTCGGCCTGGACTCCGCGGTCATCCTGTCCCGCAAGGTCTGGGAGGCCAGCGGCCACATCGCCGAGTTCGTCGACCCGCTGACGGAGTGCCAGTCCTGCCACAAGCGGTTCCGCGCCGACCACCTGGAGGAGGCGTACGCCGAGAAGCACGGCAAGCCGCTGGCCTCGCTGACGGAGCTGAACTGCCCGAACTGCGGCAACAAGGGCACCTTCACCGAGCCGAAGATGTTCAACGGCCTGATGAAGACCTACCTCGGCCCGGTGGAGAGCGACGAGGGCATGCACTACCTGCGCCCGGAGACCGCCCAGGGCATCTTCGTCAACTACAAGAACGTGGAGACGGTCGCCCGCAAGAAGCCGCCGTTCGGCATCGCGCAGACCGGCAAGTCGTTCCGCAACGAGATCACCCCGGGCAACTTCATCTTCCGCACCCGCGAGTTCGAGCAGATGGAGATGGAGTTCTTCGTCGAGCCGGGCTCCGACGAGCAGTGGCACGAGTACTGGCTCTCCGAGCGCTGGAACTGGTACCTCGACCTCGGCCTGTCCGAGGAGAACCTGCGCTTCTACGAGCACCCCAAGGAGAAGCTCTCCCACTACTCGAAGCGCACCGTCGACATCGAGTACCGGTTCCGGTTCGGCGGCAGCGAGTTCGCCGAGCTGGAGGGCATCGCCAACCGCACCGACTTCGACCTGTCCACGCACAGCAAGCACTCCGGCGTCGACCTGTCCTACTTCGACCAGGGCAAGGGCGAGCGCTGGATGCCGTACGTCATCGAGCCGGCCGCCGGCCTCACCCGCGCGGTGCTGGCGTTCCTGCTTGAGGCGTACGACGAGGACGAGGCCCCGAACACCAAGGGCGGGGTGGACAAGCGCACCGTCATGCGCTTCGACCCCCGGCTGGCCCCGGTCAAGGTGGCGGTCCTGCCGCTGTCCCGCAACGAGGCGCTCTCCCCGAAGGCCAAGGGCCTCGCCGCCGACCTGCGCAAGCGCTGGGTGGTCGAGTTCGACGACTCGCAGGCCATCGGCCGCCGGTACCGCCGGCAGGACGAGATCGGCACCCCGTTCTGCGTGACGGTCGACTTCGACACCCTCGACGACGACGCGGTGACCGTGCGGAACCGGGACACCATGGCCCAGGAGCGGATCTCCCTGGACCAGGTCGAGCGCTACCTGATCGAGCGCCTCCCCGGCTGCTGACCTGCATACGGGGCCCCGACCAGCGCGGTCGGGGCCCCGTACACTTGTCCGGTGACCGCCCCGATCCTGCCCGCGCAGCGTCCGTTGACCCTTGGGCGGCACGAGGTGTGGCCGCCGGTGGTGCTCGCGCCGATGGCCGGGATCACCAACGTCGGGTTCCGTCGGCTCTGCCGGGAGCAGGGCGGCGGCATCTACGTCTGCGAGATGATCACCACGGTCGCGCTGGTCGAGCGGAACCCGAAGACCCTGCGCATGATCGCCTTCGGCGACGACGAGCAGCCACGCAGCCTCCAGCTCTACGGCACCGACCCGGAGGTCACTGCCGCCGCCGTGCGGATCGTGGTGGAGAAGAACCTCGCCGACCACATCGACCTGAACTTCGGCTGCCCGGTCCCCAAGGTCACCCGCAAGGGCGGCGGGTCGGCCCTGCCCTGGCGGCGCAGGCTCTTCGCCCGGCTGGTGAAGGCCGCGGTGGACGCCGCCGCGCCCGCCGGGGTGCCGGTCACCGTGAAAATGCGCAAGGGCATCGACGACGACCACCTGACGTACGTCGAGGCCGGGCTCGCCGCCCAGGACGCCGGAGTCGTGGCGGTCGCCCTGCACGGTCGTACGGCCGCCCAGCGCTACTCGGGCACCGCCGACTGGGACGCGATCGCCACCCTCAAGCAGGCCCTCGACGTGCCGGTGCTCGGCAACGGCGACGTCTGGGAGGCCGACGACGCGCTGCGGATGGTCGCCCACACCGGGGTCGACGGGGTGGTGATCGGGCGGGGCTGCCTGGGCCGGCCGTGGCTCTTCGCCGACCTGGAGGCCGCGTTCGACGGGCGGCCGGAGCGGCGGCTGCCCGCCCTCGGCGAGGTGGCGGCGACGATGCGGCGGCACGCCGAGCTGCTGGTCGACCAGTTCGTGGCGGGGGCGCGGAACCCGGCCCGGGGCGAGCGGGACGGCTGCACCGACTTCCGCAAGCACGTCGCCTGGTACCTCAAGGGCTTCCCCGTCGGCAGCGAGCTGCGCCGGTCCCTCGCCATGATCGACAGCCTGGCCCAGCTCGACGACCTGCTCGGCAAGCTCGACCCGGCCGAGCCGTTCCCGGTGGCGACGCTCGGCCAGCCACGCGGCCGGACGAACTCCCCGGGCAAGGTCTACCTCCCCGAGGGCTGGCTGGCCAGCCGGGACGACGACACCGTGCCCGAGGGCGCGGAGCTGGCCGACTCCGGCGGCTGACCCACGACGAAGGGCCGGTCCCCGGGTGGGGGCCGGCCCTTGTCATTGGCGTTGTCGTTGGCGTTGGCGTTGTCGTTGTCAGGAGGTGGCGTAGCCGCGGGTGGCGGTCCAGTCGGCAAGGTTGTCGACGGTGACCTCGTAGCTGGCCTGGTCAGGGTTGGCCGAGTCGGCGATCCTCACGATGCCGCCGTTGTCGCGGTAACCGACGACGCTGATGTAGTGGCCGCCCTCGAACGAGTGGACGCCGCCGTCGATGTCAGTGGAGGTGCCGGCGATGTTGGCCACCACCGCACGACCGCTGTCGACGGTACGGACGACATCGCCGCGCAGCTTGTCGGTCTGGCCGTCGTCGGCCTTGCCGGTCTTGATCTCGACGCTGCGGTACGCGTCAGCCTTACCGGTCTCCTTGTTCAGGACGGGGGTGATGTCGTTGATGGAGTTGGTGCCGTCCTCGGTGGTGCCCATCTCCTTCGCCATGGCGTCAACACTGATGGCCTTGCCCTGCACGGACAGGGCGTTACGCGCGGCGGCCGGACCACAGTAGTAGAAGTTCGGCTGGGCTTCGTAGCGGACGTCGAGCTGCCGCTCGCCGGCGGCCCTACGGTCGGCCTGCACGGACGTGGTGGCGGCGGCCTTCTCGGCCGGAGCCGCCTGGGCGGCGATGGCGGGGGCGGCGATACCGGCTGCGGTGGCGGTGAGGATGCCGGCGGTGAGGGCGGTCCTGCGGATCAGATCGGTACGCATGGTGGCGTGCTCCTCTGGTCGGGGGACACGCGGCAACACCCGCTGGGAAGCGACGTGTGCCGCGAGGGGGGTCAGGTTCGGGGGGACGGGCCCGGCGATCGGGGGGACCTGCTCGGGCGTCCAGGGGATGTAACGACCCCGGCCGGCCCCGCATTCCGCGGGGGTCTCGGTTCCAGGGGCTACCCCGGGCCGGTCTCACCCGGGTGAACCATGTACAACGCCCCGGCCCCCCAACCGATTCCCCCGTCGGGGTGGCCCGGCCCACGCCCACCACCCCAAACCACCCACCCCCCCCAGGCCGCCCACCACCCCTCCCGCCTAGCCGCGTTGATCAAGAGGTTTACGTCTGCGGGGCGGCGGATCCTGACGTAAACCTCTTGATCAACGCGGCTAGAGGGTTGGGTGGCGCGGGGGCATGGGTGGCAGGATGGCGGCTCCTCGGTGTGTATTTGCGTGTGATATGGCAAAGGTGAGGTTCGGCAGAACCAGCGCGTCAAGAGGGAGAGAGGAACGGAGAATTGCTTGATAGTGCGCGTGGAAGCGTTCCCAAAAACCGGTACGGACACGGATAGTCGGGATGACTGTGCCAATTGTCACCGAACAGGCCCAGGTCACGCCATGTTCGCTTAGCCTTCGCCCACCGATCGCCGACGACCTCGGATTACCGGAGGCCGGCCCCGGGGTATGGAGGATCTGAACCTTCGTTAAGTGTCAGTTCCGGCGCGCGTTGGAGGCTCTGGTGGCAGCGCAAGAGATGGTCGATCGCAAGTACGTCTACGACTTCTCCGAGGGCAACAAGAGCCTCAAGGAGCTTCTCGGCGGCAAGGGGGCCAACCTCGCCGAGATGACGAACATCGGCCTGCCCGTACCGCCCGGCTTCACGATCAGTACCGAGGCGTGCAAGGCGTACCTCGCGACCGGCCGGGAGCCGGACGGGCTCGCCGGCCAGATCGAGGAGCACCTGGAGTCGCTGGAGCGCGGGATGGGCCGGCGGCTCGGCGACCCCGACGACCCGCTGCTGGTCTCCGTCCGCTCCGGCGCCAAGTTCTCCATGCCGGGCATGATGGAGACCGTCCTCAACGTCGGCCTCAACGACCACAGTGTCGTCGGGCTCAGCGCGCAGGCGGGCGGTGGGGCGGGCCAGGCCACCTCCGGCGGCGCGAACCGGTTCGCCTGGGACTCCTACCGCCGGCTGATCCAGATGTTCGGCAAGACCGTGTGCGAGGTGCCGGGCGAGGAGTTCGAGCAGGCCCTCGACGACATCAAGCGCGCCAGGGGCACGCAGAACGACCTCGACCTGGACGCGGACGACCTGCGTGGGCTCGTCGACGCGTACAAGAAGATCTTCGCCAAGCACACCGGGCGGGAGTTCCCGCAGGAGCCGCGCGAGCAGCTCGACCTGGCCATCCGCGCGGTCTTCGAGTCGTGGAACGCCGAGCGCGCGGTGCTCTACCGCCGTCAGGAGCGCATCCCGGCCGACCTCGGCACCGCGGTCAACGTGGTGGCCATGGTCTTCGGCAACCTCGGCCCGGACTCGGGCACCGGTGTCGCGTTCACCCGCGACCCGGCCAGCGGCGCGCAGGGCATCTACGGCGACTACCTGGCCAACGCCCAGGGCGAGGATGTGGTCGCCGGCATCCGCAACACCGTGCCGTTGCAGGAGCTGGAACGGCTGGACAAGAAGTCCTACGACGAACTGCTCGGCATCATGGCCCGGTTGGAGGAGCACTACCGGGACCTGTGCGACATCGAGTTCACCATCGAGCGCGGCAAGCTGTGGATGCTCCAGACCCGGGTCGGCAAGCGCACCGCCGCGGCGGCGTTCGTCATCGCCGGGCAGCTCGTCGACGAAGGGCTGATCGACCTGGACGAGGCGCTGCACCGGGTCAACGGCGCGCAGCTCGCCCAGCTCATGTTCCCCCGGTTCCAGCTCGACCACGAGTTCGAGCCGGTGGCCAAGGGCATCGGGGCGTCGCCGGGCGCGGCGTCCGGCAAGGTGGTCTTCACCTCCGCCCGGGCGGTCGAGTGGGCCGGCGCGGGGGAGGCGGTGATCCTGGTCCGCCGGGAGACCAACCCCGACGACCTGAACGGCATGATCGCCTCCCGGGGCATCCTCACCTCGCGGGGCGGCAAGACCAGCCACGCCGCCGTGGTGGCCCGGGGGATGGGCAAGACCTGCGTCTCCGGCGCCGACGAGATCGACGTCAACGTGCCGGCGAAGAAGTTCACCGTCGGCGGGCGCACCGTCACCGAGGGAGACGTCGTCTCCATCGACGGCACCACCGGCAAGGTGTACCTCGGCGAGGTGCCGGTCATGCCGTCCGAGGTGGTGCAGTACTTCGAGGGCAGCCTCGACCCGGCACACATCGACAACGCGCTGGTCCGGGCCGTACACCGGATCATGACGCACGCCGACGGGCGGCGGCGGCTGGCGGTGCGGACGAACGCCGACACCGCCGCGGACGCCGCCCGGGCCCGGCGCTTCGGCGCGCAGGGCATCGGGCTGTGCCGCACCGAGCACATGTTCCTCGGCGACCGGCGGGAGCTGGTCGAGCGGCTGATCCTGGCCCGCGCCGACACCGAGCGGCAGGACGCGCTGGCCGCGCTGCTGCCGTTGCAGCGCGACGACTTCGTGGAGATCTTCCGCGAGATGGAAGGGCTGCCGGTCACCGTCCGGCTGATCGACCCGCCGCTGCACGAGTTCCTCCCCCCGCTGGAGCAGCTCGCTGTGGACGTCGCCGTCGCCCAGGAACGCGGCGAGGACGTCGCCAAGGAGGAGGCGCTGCTCGCCGCCGTCCGGCGGATGCACGAGGAGAACCCCATGCTGGGGCTGCGCGGGGTCCGGCTGGGCCTGGTCATCCCCGGCCTGTTCGCCATGCAGGTCCGGGCGATCACGGAGGCCGCGGTCCAGGTCACCCGCGAGGGCCGGGCGGCCTGCCCGGAGATCATGGTCCCGCTGGTCGGCGCGGTCCAGGAGCTGGAGACGGTACGCGCCGAGGCCGAGAAGATCATCGCCGAGGTGGTCGGGGACAGCGGGGTCGAGGTGCTGATCGGCACGATGATCGAGGTGCCCCGGGCGGCGCTGACCGCCGGCCAGATCGCCGAGGCGGCGCAGTTCTTCTCCTTCGGCACCAACGACCTGACCCAGATGGGCTGGGGCTTCTCCCGCGACGATGTCGAGGGCGCGTTCTTCTGGCGCTACCTGGAGCTGGGCATCTTCGGCATCTCGCCGTTCGAGTCGATCGACCGCGACGGCGTGGGCCGGCTGGTGCGGATCGCCGCCGAGGAGGGCCGGGCCGCCCGGCCGGAGCTGAAGCTCGGCGTCTGCGGCGAGCACGGCGGCGACCCGGAGTCGGTCCACTTCTTCCACGAGGTGGGGCTGGACTACGTTTCCTGCTCGCCGTTCCGTGTCCCGGTGGCCCGGCTGGAAGCGGGGCGTGCCGTGGTGGAGAGCGACGGCTCCGACAGCCGTTGACGGTCGGCGTCGCCCGATCTGGCGACGCCGACCCCCGACCCCCGTCGCCGACCCCCGTCGCCGGTCGGCGTCGCCGGTCGGCGTCGACTGATCGGCGCCGGTCCCGGTGGGTGAGCCGCACGCACCCCCACCGGGACCGGCGGGCTCAGATCGGTGGGCGCCGCCAGCCGGTCACGCGGGACGCGTTGGGTGCCCGGCCGGGCAGCGTCGCCATCGGGGTCCGCACGGCCAGCGGCGCGTGCGGGTCCGGCACCGGGCCGGGGACGACCGCCGTGCGCTGCCGGTCGAAGACGGAACCCGCCCGGTCGGCCACCTCCCGGGCCTCCACGTGCAGCGTCTCCAGGTCGGCGCCGGCTGCGGTGACCAGGGTGAGCAGGGCGTGTTGGCCGGCCGGATAGGTCACCACGCAACCCCGGGCGGTGCGCACCATCGTTTCCTGGAACTCGCCGTGCCGCACCGTGTCGGCGACCCGGTTGCCGAGGCCGAAGCTGGCCGCCGCCAGGGCCGCCAGGTGGGTGGCGTCGGTCGTCGGTAGGTCGCTGGAGATGAGCAGGCCGTCGGTGCCGGCGAGCACCGTGCCGGCGACCTCCGGCCGGCGTCGGCGCAGCCCCCACAACTCCGTTCCCAGCACCGCGTCAGCGTCCACGAGCGTCACTTCCCGTCGTGCATTCAGATGTGCGGATCTTCGGTAACGTTCTGCTCCGGAAACGCTACCCGCCGCCATGGCGGCCCGCGACCCCCGTGACGGTCGGCGATCGGTCGACAACTCTCGACTGATCGGCTGTTGCAAAACCCTCACCTTGCCCGCTGAGCCGAGCGGGCCGCTCCGGCGTAACCTGGGCCCGCGAGTGTGTCGATATCGCCGGTGGAGGGTGGACCGCATGGCCAGCGTCTGGGAAAGTCTGACCGTCGACGCGCGGGATCCGGCCCGGCTCGCCAGCTGGTGGGCCGAGGTCCTGGGCTACCAGCTGGTCAACGACCACCCCGACGAGGTGGAGATCCGGCAGTCCGCCGACCAGCTCCCCGGCATTGTCTTCCTGCCGGTCCCCGACGACCGGCAGGTCAAGAACCGGCTGCACCTCGACCTGCGTCCGGCCGACCAGGAGGCCGAGGTCGAGCGGCTGGTCGACATGGGCGCCCGGCACGTCGACGTCGGCCAGGGCGACGTCGACTGGACGGTGCTGGCCGACCCGGAGGGCAACGAGTTCTGCGTGCTGCGGCAGCGCGGGTAGCGGGGCGGCGTGAGCGACCTGCACGGGGGCGGCCCTGGCGGCGAGCCGGCCGACGCCGCGCGCTGGGTCGCCGAGCCGCCGAAGGACGCCAGCCACGGCCGCTCGCCGTACGAGCGGGACCGGGCCCGGGTGCTGCACTCGGCGGCGTTCCGCCGGCTCGCCGCGAAGACCCAGGTGCACGTCGCCGGCACCGACGACTTCCTGCGTACCCGGCTGACCCACTCGCTTGAGGTGGCGCAGATCGCCCGGGAGATGGGTGCCCGGCTGGGCTGCGATCCCGACGTGGTGGACACCGCCGGGCTGGCCCACGACCTCGGGCACCCGCCGTTCGGGCACAACGGCGAGGCCGAGTTGGACCGGCTCGCCGTGGCCTGCGGCGGCTTCGAGGGCAACGCCCAGACGCTGCGGGTGCTCACCCGGCTGGAGGCCAAGGTGCTCGGCCCCGACGGCCGCTCCGTCGGGCTCAACCTGACCCGGGCGTCGCTCGACGCCACCGGCAAGTACCCCTGGCCGCGCCGGCCGGGCGAGCGCAAGTTCGGGGTGTACGCCGACGACCGGCCGGTCTTCGACTGGCTGCGCGCCGGCGCCCCGGCCGGCGGGCGGCGCTGCCTGGAGGCGCAGGTGATGGACTGGGCCGACGACGTGGCGTACTCGGTGCACGACGTCGAGGACGGCATCCACGGCGGGTACGTCGCCCTGCGCCCGCTGCTGGCCGACCCCGACGAGCGGGCCGCGCTCTGCGCCGACGTGGCCGCCGAGTACTCGGGGGAGTCCCCGGCCGACCTGGGCGAGATGCTGGTCGAACTGCTCGCCGACCCGGTGCTCGTCCCGCTCACCGGGTACGACGGCAGCCACCGCGCCCAGGCCGCGCTGAAGGCCACCACCAGCGTGCTGACCGGCCGCTTCGTCTCGACCGTGGTGGCCGCCACCGGGGAGCGCCGCGGCCCCGGCCCGCTGCGCCGGTACGCCGCCGACCTGGTGGTGCCGCGCCCGGTCCGGGCGCAGTGCGCGCTGCTCAAGGGGATCGCGCTGCGCTACGTGATGCGCCGGCCCGGGTCCGGGTGCCGGTACGAGCGGCAGCGGCAGATCCTCGCCGAATTGGTCTCCGTCCTGACCCACCGGGCGCCGGAGGCGCTCGACGAGGTCTTCGCCCCGCTGTGGCGGGCCGCCCCGGACGACGCCGCCCGGCTGCGCGTGGTGATCGACCAGGTCGCCTCGCTCACCGACCCGGCCGCGCTGGCCTGGCACGAGCGGCTGCTCGCCGACTGAGCCACCGGGCCGCTGCCGGCAGCGGCCGAGCGGTCAGTAGGAAGCCGGGGCGCACTTAGGTTAGCCTAAGCAGCATGACGGAGCGCCCGAAGATGGTCACCACCGCCCGGGTCCTGAAGACCGAGTGGCCCACCCCGCACCTGGTCCGGCTGGTGCTCGGCGGCGAGGAGCTGACCGGCCTGCCGGTGGGCGAGTACACCGACCACTACGTGAAGCTGGTCTTCCCGCCGCCCGGGGTGACCTACCCGGAGCCGGTCGACCTCGCCGCCATCCGCCGGGACCTGCCCCCGCAGCAGTGGCCTCGGCTGCGGGCGTACACCCTGCGGGCCTGGGACCCGCTGGCCGGCGAGCTGACCATCGACATCGTGCACCACGGCGACGCCGGGGTGGGCGGCCCGTGGGCGGCCCGGCTGTGCCCCGGCGACCCGGTGATGTTCGTCGGCCCCGGCGGGGCGTACGCGCCGAGCCCGGACGCCGACTGGCATCTGCTGGTGGGCGACGAGAGCGCCCTGCCGGCGATCGCCGCCGCCCTGGAGCGGCTGCCGGTCGACGCCCCCGCGAAGGTCTTCGTCGAGGTCGCCGACGCCGTCGACGAGCAGCCGCTGCCCAGCCCGGGCGCGGTGGAGCTGACCTGGCTGCACCGGGGCGACCGGCCGGTCGGCGAGGCGCTGGTGGCGGCCGTGACGGCGCTGGACTTCCCGCCCGGCGACGTGCACGCCTTCGTGCACGGCGAGGCGACCTTCGTCCGCGAGCTGCGCCGGCTGCTGCGCGTCGAGCGCGCCGTGCCCCGGGAGCGGCTGTCGATCTCCGGCTACTGGCGGCGCGGCATGGACGACGAGGGCTGGCGCTCGACGAAGGCCGACTGGAACCGCCAGGAGGAGGCGGAGGAGGCCACCGCCACCGCCTGAGCGACCCCTGCTCCCGTTGGGCTTCGCCCGGTTCCTCGACCAGGACCGCCGGGACCGACCACCGCCGCGCCCGGACGACCGGGCCCGCCTGCCCGCCCGCCACCACGGGGGCATGCCGGTGGGCGGGTAATCCCCGAAACGCGTCCTGGTGGGCCGCAGCCGGATCAGGATGGGCACCGGGGGTGGCCATGACTGAGCAGGCGGAGGACGTACACACGACGAGCCACCGCCCCGACCCGGTCGTGCTCGGGGCGGGCGTGGCCGGGGTGCTCGCCGTGGTGGCCTGGGGGGTGCTGGCCCGGGACTCGCTGGCCCGGTTCGGCGAGTCCGGGCTGGCCTGGGCGATCGACACCTTCGGCTGGTTCTTCGTGGTCGGCGCGGACGCCTTCCTGGTGCTCGCCGTCGTGCTCGCGCTGTCGCGGTTCGGCCGGATCCGGCTCGGCGCCGACGACGATGACGAGCCGGAGTTCGGCACGCTGGCCTGGATCGCCATGATGTTCAGCGCCGGGATGGGCATCGGCCTGGTGTTCTTCGCGGTGGCCGAGCCGATCCAGCACTACGCCGCCCCGCCCCCGGCCAGCGGGGTGCCGCCGCAGACCGGCGCGGCCGGTGCGGCGGCGATGCGGTACACACTGTTCCACTGGACCCTGCACCCCTGGGGGATCTACGCGATCGCGGCGCTCGCGCTGGCGTACTCGACGTTCCGCAAGGGGCGGGACAACCGCATCTCGGCCGCCTTCCACCCGCTGATCGGCGCGCGGGCCGACGGCGCGACCGGCCGGGCGCTCGACCTGCTGGCGGTCTTCGCCACGGTGTTCGGCTCGGCGACCAGCCTCGGCCTCGGCGCGCTCCAGGTCGCCGCCGGGCTGGACCTGGTGGCGGGCATCCCGGACACCCGGGCGGTGGAGCTGATCGTGATCGGCGCGCTGACCCTGGCCTTCGTCGTCTCCGCCTTCTCCGGGCTGCACCGGGGGGTCAAGTGGCTCTCCACCACCAACGTGGTCCTCGCCGTGCTGCTGATGCTCTTCGTCTTCGTGGTCGGGCCGACGATCTACACGCTGGAGGTGCTGCCCGCCGCGGTCGGCGACTACCTGGGCAACCTCGTGGTGATGTCGACCCGCACCGGGGCCTTCTCCGACCCGGCCTGGCTGGGCGCCTGGACGATCTTCTACTGGGCGTGGTGGATCTCCTGGGCCCCGTTCGTCGGCACGTTCATCGCGCGTATCTCGCGGGGGCGTACGGTGCGGCAGTTCCTCACGGGTGTCCTGCTGGTGCCCAGCGGCGCGAGCGCGGTCTGGTTCGCGATCATGGGGGGCACCGCGCTGCGGACGCAGGCCACCGGGACCCGCGACCTGGTCGCCGACGCGGCCGGCGGCACCGAGCAGGCGCTGTTCGGGCTGCTCGACGCGCTGCCGTTCGCGGCGGCGACCAGCGTGCTCGCCATGGTGCTGATCGCGCTCTACTTCGTCACCAGCGCCGACTCGGCGTCGCTGGTGCTGGGCTCGCTGACCTCCCACGGTGCGCTGCGACCGCACCGGGTGCTGGTGGTGCTCTGGGGGGTGCTCATCAGCGCGGTCGCCGCCGCGCTGCTGCTGGCCGGCGGGCTGGACGCGCTGCAACAGGCCACCATCCTGGTCGCGCTGCCGTTCCTGGTGGTGCTGCTGGGCCTGGCCGTGGCGCTGGTCCGGGACCTGTCCCGCGACCCGGCGGTCAACCCGCGGCGGACCCGGACCCGCCGGTACGGGCTGGCCGCCGCCGTGCGGGCCGCCCGGTCGTACGAGGAGGAGGACGGCCCGCCCGTCGCCCGCTACCTTCGCCGCCGCCCCCGCTGACCCGGCCCGCCCGGCGGGCGCGACGGGACCGGGATCGCCCGTGGCCACGGCCGAGCCCCTTCCGGCCCCGGACGGGCGGCGGCACGCGCCACAAGTCGTCCCCCCGACGCCGGATCGCCGCCCCCGGCAGGGCAGGATGTGGGGCCGAGGGGGTGGCGGATGGCTGGGCGGATCCGGGACGAGGACATCGCGCTGGTCCGGGAACGCACCTCGATCGCGGAGGTCATCTCGGACACGGTGACCCTCAGGTCGGCCGGCGGTGGCAACCTCAAAGGGCTCTGCCCGTTCCACGACGAGAAGAGCCCCTCGTTCAACGTCTCGCCCGCCCGCAACGTCTGGTACTGCTTCGGCTGCGGGGCCGGCGGCGACGCGATCAAGTTCCTGATGGACGCCGAGCACCTCAGCTTCGTCGAGTCCGTCGAGCGGCTCGGCGCCCGCGCCGGCATCCAGCTCCGCTACGTCGAGAACGACCAGGCCACCCCGCGCGCCCGCCCGCAGCAGGGGCAGCGGCAGCGCCTGGTGGCCGCCCACGCCGCCGCCGTCGAGTTCTACCGGGCCCAGCTCGGCACGGCCGGCGCCCGTCCGGCCCGGGAGTTCCTGGCGCAGCGCGGCTTCGACCGGGCCGCCGCCGAGCGGTACGGCTGCGGCTTCGCCCCGGACGCCTGGGACCTGCTCACCAAGCACCTGCGCCAGCAGGGCTTCAGCCACGACGAGCTGGTCACCGCCGGGCTGTCGCGTCCGGCGCGCTCCGGCACGCTGATCGACCGGTTCCGTCGCCGGCTGATGTGGCCGATCCGGGAGATCACCGGCGACGTGATCGGCTTCGGGGCCCGCAAGCTGTTCGACGACGACGACGGCCCGAAGTACCTGAACACCCCCGAGACGCCGATCTACAAGAAGTCACACGTGCTCTACGGCATCGACCAGGCCAAGCGGGAGATCGCCAAGCAGGGCAAGGTGGTCGTCGTCGAGGGCTACACCGACGTGATGGCCTGCCACCTCGCCGGCGTGCCGACGGCCGTGGCGACCTGCGGGACCGCGTTCGGCTCCGACCACATCGGGGTGCTGCGCCGGCTGCTGCTGGACACCGACGACGTGGCCGGCGAGGTCATCTTCACCTTCGACGGGGATGCCGCCGGGCAGAAGGCCGCGCTGCGTGCCTTCGAGGACGACCAGCGCTTTGTCGGGCGTACCTTCATCGCGGTCAGCCCCGACAACATGGACCCCTGCGACCTGCGCCTGGCCAAGGGCGACCTGGCGGTCCGCGACCTGGTCGCCCGCCGCGAGCCGCTGGTCGACTTCGCGCTCCGCCACCTGATCAACCGGTACGACCTGGACACCGTCGACGGCCGGGTCGAGGCGATGCGCCGGGCCGCCCCCCTGGTGGCGAAGCTCAAGGACCGGGAGAAGCGCCCCGAGTACGTGCGCAAGCTCGCCGGTGACCTCGGGATGGAGATCGAGCCGGTGCAGCGGGCCGTGCTCGCCGCAGCTTCGGGCCAGCCCGCCGGGCAGGCGACGCCTGCGGCGGCCCGCGCCGCCAGGGCCGCGCAGAGCCTGGACAGCCCGCTGGCGCTGGTCGAGCGGGAGGCGCTGAAGCTCGCCGTCCAGGAGCCGGTGCTGGCCGGCCCGATGTTCGACGCGGTCGAGGCGGCGGAGTACCGCCATCCGCTGCACGTGGCCGTGCGGGAGGCGGTCGCGGCGGCAGGCGGGGCCGCCGGCGCCACCGGCGGGGCCGTCTGGGTCGAGGCCGTCCGCGACGCGTGCGTCGACCTTGCCGCCCAGGCTCTGGTCGGCGAGTTGGCCGTCGAGCCGCTGCGGATCGACGGCGAGCCCGACCCGCGGTACGTCTCGGTGACCATCGCGCGGTTGCAGTGGGGCTCGGTGACCGGCCGGATCAAGGATCTCAAGTCCAAGATCCAGCGGGTCAACCCGGTCAGCGACAAGGACGAGTACTTCGCGCTGTTCGGGGAGTTGCTCTCGCTGGAGCAGCACGCGCGGGCGCTGCGCGAGCAGGCCGCAGGAGGGCTCTGATGGGACTGTTCAACCGCAGGCCGAAGCTGCCCCCGGCGGCCCGCCCGCCGCTCGCCGACGACGAGCGGGTGCTCGCCTGGGCCGCGGCCGGCGACGGCGAGGGCGACGGCGTGGTGGTCGCCAGCAACCTCGGGCTCTGGCTCCCCGGGCGGGGCCACCGGCTGGGCTGGCACGACATCCTCAAGGCCGGCTGGTCGGGCCGGGAGTTGACCGTCACGCCCGCCGAGCTGGTCGCCGAGCGGGACGGCTACCTGGTGGTGGCCGACTGCCCGGCCGAGACGTACCTGCTGCTCGACCCGGGGGAGCTGCCGCACCAGGTGCGCGCGCGGGTGACCAGCTCGGTCGCGTACACCCAGCAGCACCCGGTGCCCGGCGGCGCCGGTCGGATCGCCGCCCGCCGGGTGCCCGGCGTGGACGGCCTGACCTGGACGGTCCGCTACGACCCCGGCACCCCGGCCGACGACGAGCCGGTGGTCGCCGAGACCGACCGCCTCGTCGCCACCGCCCGCGCCGCCACCGCCCCCACCAACCTCTAGCCCCCGCGCCTCGCCCCGCGCCTCGCCCCGCCCGTCTCATGATCGTCTGTCGTTCAGGGAGAATCGGCACGGCGTGTCGTGTCTGTTTCCAGCAGACGATCATGGCGCTGCTCCGTCTGCCCGCAGCTGGGCAACCTCCATCCCGAGCCTGATCGGGCGGGGGAACCTGACCACCTGCGCCCGCCAAGCCTGGAGGACCTTCATCCTGCAGCTCGCCGGCCGCACCCTCGTCGACTGACCCCTATCGGAAGCGAACCCCCTCGTGCTCACCGTCCCCCGGCGCCAGGCCGGACTCACCGCCCTCTACCTCGGCGTCTTCGCGACGGTCTGGTTCAGCGTGCCGGCGGCCGGCCAGCCACTGCGGACGCTGCTGATGGTCACGAGCGTCGCCGCCCTGGGCACGGCGGTGGCCGGCGCCGTGGTCGCCGCGCGCAGCCGCCCCGAGGCGCGCGCCGTCGGGGACCGGGCGTCGGACCGCCGGTACCTGCTCATCGTGGTGGCCGAGTTCGCCGCGGCGGGGCTCGGCGCGGCGCTGCTGGCGATGCTCGGGCGCTCGGCGTACGCCCCGGTGCTGGTCTGCGCCGTCGTGGCGCCCACTTCTTCCCGCTCGCCCCGCTGCTGCGCGACCCCCGGCTGTGGCTGCTCGGCGTCGCGATGTGCCTGGTCGCGCTCGCCGGCCTGGTCACCGGGCTCGCCTCGGCCGTGGTACCGGGCCTGGTCGTCGGCGTCGGCGCCGGGCTGCTGCTCTGGGTGTACGCGGTGTGGACGCTGGCCACCGCGCCCCGGCCGACCGGCTGACGCCTGCGCCGGGGTGGCCGGCTGACGCTCGGCGCCCCGGGTGGTCTCGCCGCCGGGGTGCTGGAACGTCTGCTCCACCGGCGGCGGTTAGTGGACTCCTTCCCGGGGCATGCCCGAGTGGACACCGCGACCATGAGGAGGGGCGATGGCCTCCGACGAGACTTCCGTCCGCGCCGGACGCGACCGGGACGGCGCCCGCACCGCAGGCGCGGCCCGGCCGGGCGCCGACAGCCGGATCGACGCCGATCGTCCGGGGACCGGCCGCAACCGGGACCGGCAGGACACCGATCGGGACCGGCAGGACACCGATCGGGACCGGCAGGACACCGCCCGGGACCGACAGGACGTGGGCCGGCGCGACGCCGACCGGGACCAGCGGGACGTGGGCCGGGACCGGCCGGTCGGTCCGGATGAGGGGCCGGACAGCCCGATGGAGCTGTCGGGCACCGGCTGGCTGGCGACGCTGAAGCGCACCGTCCGGGAGTTCCAGGACGACAGCCTGACCGACTGGGCGGCGGCGCTGACCTACTACGGGGTGCTGTCGATCTTCCCCGGCGTGCTGGTGCTCATCTCGATCCTCGGCCTGCTCGGACCGAGCGCCACCGAGGGGGTCAGGGACACCGTCAACCAGGCGGTGCCGGAGGGCAACATCCGGCAGATCATCTCGGCCGCGATCGACCAGGCGTCCAACGCCGGCGGGCTGGCCAGCGTCGCCGCCGTCATCGGTCTGCTCGCCGCGTTCTGGTCCGCCTCCGGGTACGTCGCCGCGTTCATGCGCGCCTCCAACAGCATCTACGACGTTCCGGAGGGGCGGCCGATCTGGAAAACGCTGCCGATCCGGGTCGGGGTGACCGCCGTGATCGGCGTCCTGCTGCTGGCCAGCGCGGTGATCGTGGTCTTCACCGGCCGGTTCGCCGAGGAGGCGGGCAGCGCCATCGGGATCGGCTCCACCGCGGTGACGGTGTGGAACATCGCCAAGTGGCCGGTGCTGCTGGTGCTGGTCAGCCTGATGTTCGCGATCCTCTACTGGGCGTCGCCGAACGCCCGGCACGGCGGGTTCCGCTGGATCAGCCCCGGCGGGGTGCTGGCCGTGCTGATCTGGCTGCTGGTCTCCGGGCTGTTCGCCCTGTACGTCGGCAACTTCGGCTCGTACAACAAGACGTACGGGGCGCTGGCCGGTGTGATCATCTTCCTGGTCTGGCTGTGGCTGAGCAACATCGCGATCCTGCTGGGCGCGGAGTTCGACGCGGAGCTGGAGCGCAGCCGGGCGATCGCCGCCGGGCACCCGGCCGAGGTCGAGCCGTACGTCGAGCTGCGCGACGACCGCAAGTTGAAGAAGAAGCGCAACTCCGCCGCCAGCCGCTGACCGCCCCCACCAGGGCCGCCACCCGCCGCTTCGGAGCCCGCCGCCCCGTCTCGCCCCGCGAGGCGGGGCGGCTGCGTGAACCCGTCGACCTTCCTGGATCAACTGTCTGCTTTTGTTCGAACGGACAAAAGTTGGAGCCAGGCTGGCCGAAGCTCTGGACAGGCGGCACGGAAGCCTCCTACTGTGTCGGACACAACACATCGACGCACTTGTGGATGTGAATGACTCCGAGGCGGAGGTGAGTGCCGGTGCGGACGGTGGAGCCCCTGCACCTGCGACTGTTGCGGTTGCTCCGCGACGAGGGGGCGGTGTCCCGGGCGGAGCTCGGGGACCGGCTGCAGATGCCGCGTCCCCGGTTGCTCGCCGAGCTGGAGCGGCTGGTCGGCCTCGGCTACGTCGCCGAGGCCGGTCTCGCGGCCTCCCGGGGTGGGCGCCGGTCCACGCTGGTGGAGTTGAATCCCCAGCTGCGCTTCGCGGCGGTCGACCTCGGGGCCAGCTCGATCGACCTTGAGGTGGTCAACGGCCGGCTGGAGACGATCGCCGCGTACGGGGAGCCGGCCGACATCCGCAACGGCCCCAAGGTGACCCTGCAACGGGTCAACGAGCTGCTGCACAAGGCGCGGGTCGACGGGGCACACGACCGGCTGCACGCGGTCGGCGTCGGGGTGCCCGGGCCGGTGAGCTTCCGCGACGGGGTGCCGGTCTCGCCGCCGATCATGCCCGGCTGGGACCGGTTCCCGGTCCGTGAGCTGCTGACCCGCGAGCACGGCTGCCCGGCGGTGGTCGACAACGACGTCAACATCATGGCGATCGGCGAGCGGCACGGCGGGGTCGCCCACTCGGTGGACGACTTTCTGTTCATCAAGATCGGCACCGGCATAGGGTGCGGGATCTACCTCGGCGGCGACGTCTACCGGGGCACCGACGGCTGCGCCGGGGACATCGGGCACATCCAGGTCGACCCGCACGGGCCGATGTGCTCCTGCGGCAACGCCGGCTGCCTGGAGGCGCTGTTCAGCGGTGCCGCGCTGGCCCGGGAGGCGAACGTCGCCGCCCGCAGTGGGGCGTCCCCGGCCCTGGCCGACCGGTTCGCCAACCGGGGCGTGGTCACCGCCCGGGACGTCGCCGAGGGCGCCGTCGAGGGGGACGTGGCCTGCATCCAGCTCATCCGCGAAGGCGGCCGGCGGGTCGGCGGCGTGCTGGCCGGCCTGGTCAGCTTCACCAACCCGTCGATGATCGTGATCGGCGGAGGGCTGGCCCAGCTCGGCCACATCCTGCTCGCCGAGATCCGCAGCGTGGTGTACCGCCGATCGCTGCCGCTGGCCACCGGCAACCTGCCGGTCGTCCTGTCCGAGCTGGGCCCGCGCGCCGGGGTGGCCGGCGCGGCCGTGCTCGCCAGCGACGTGGCCTTCGGGGAGGCGTCATGACCACGCCCGCCGACGCCGCCGGCCCGCTGGTCGAGGCGCCCGCCGACGCTGCCGGCCCGGCGGGCGGCCCGCTGGTCGAGGCGCCCGCCGACGCCGTTGCCGGCGAGGTGGTGCTGCGCCTGACCGACGTGGTGAAGACCTTCCCCGGCGTACGGGCGCTGGACGGGGTGCAGTTGGAGGTGCGGGCCGGCGAGGTGCACTGCCTGCTCGGGCAGAACGGGGCCGGCAAGTCCACCCTGATCAAGGTCCTCGCCGGGGTGCACCGCCCCGACTCCGGCCAGGTCGAGTGGCGCGGGCAGCCCGCCGAGTTCGCCAACCCGCAGGCCGCCATGCGCGCCGGCATCGCCACCATCTACCAGGAGCTCGACCTCGTCGAGGACCTGTCGGTGGCGGAGAACGCCTTCCTCGGCCACGAACCGCGCCGGGCGGGCTTCGTCCGCCGTGGCCGGATGGCCCGCCGGACCAGGCAGATCCTCGGCCGGCTCGGCCACGGCGAGATTCCGCCGGGGCGGATGGTCCGGGCGCTACCGGCGGCCGGCAAGCAGATCGTCAGCATGGCCCGCGCGCTGTCCCACGAGGCCCGGCTGATCATCATGGACGAGCCGAGCGCGGTGCTGGCCCACGACGAGGTGGGCAACCTGTTCCGGATCATCCGGGAGTTGACCGCGCAGGGCATCGCCGTCATCTACATCTCCCACCGGTTGGAGGAGATTCGGGAGATCGGCGACCGGGTCACCGTACTCAAGGACGGCCGGACCACCGCGGCGAACCTGCCGGCGCGCGACACCCCGACCCGCGACCTGGTCGCCCGGATGACCGGCCGCACCATCGAGTACGTCTTCCCGGACCGCCCGGCCGACTCGGGCGCGGGCGCGGAGCTGCTCCGGGTCGACGGCCTGACCCGGTCCGGCGAGTTCGCCGACGTCTCGCTCAGCGTGCGGGCCGGCGAGATCGTCGGCATCGCCGGGCTGGTCGGCTCCGGCCGGTCCGAGCTGTTGGAGACCATCTACGGGGCACGCCGCGCGCACGCCGGGACGGTCCGGATGGGCGGGCGCGCGCTGCGCCCGGGCAGCGTCGGCGCGGCGGTACGGGCCGGCATGGGAATGGCTCCCGAGGAGCGCAAGAGCCAGGCGTTGCTGCTCGGCGAGCCGATCTACCGCAACGTCACCCTGGCCACCTTCGGCCGGTACGCCCGCCTCGGCTTCACCGACGCCGGGCGGGAGCGGGCCGAGGCGGACCGGATCGCGGACTCCCTGGAGCTGCGCCCCCGCGACGTGCGGCGGCCGGTGCGCACCCTGTCCGGGGGCAACCAGCAGAAGGTGGTGGTCGGGCGCTGGCTGCTCGGCGACACCCGGCTGCTGCTGCTCGACGAGCCCACCCGCGGGGTGGACGTCGGCGCCCGCGCCGAGCTGTACCAGGTGATCCGCGAGCTGGCCGCCCGAGGCGTCGGGGTCCTGCTGGTCTCCAGCGAGGTGCCCGAGGTGCTGGGCCTGGCCGACCGGGTGCTGGTGCTGCGGGAGGGCCGGATGGTGCGCGAGGCACCCGCCGACGAACTGGACGAGAACACGGTGCTCGACCTCGTCATGGCGGGGTCCCTGCTGGAAGGCGCACCCGCATGAGCGACAGCACACCCACCGCCACGCCGGACCGGCCGGAGGCGCTGCCGGCCCAGTCCCCGCCGGTGGACCCGGCCGTGACCGGGGCGGTCGGCAAGGGCCCCGCCCACGGGCCCGGCGGAACCGGCCGGCTCTCCTGGTGGCGCGGCGACGGCGGCGAGGGCGCCCGGCGCAACCTGGGCCTGATCGGGGTCCTGGTGGTGCTGATCCTGATCGGCATCGCCACCCGACCCGACCTGTACGGCGACTCCGGCTGGGTGTGGAACAACATCCTCACCATCCTCAAGCTCGCCTCGGTGGTCGGCGTCGTCACCGTCGGCATGACCTTCGTGATCATCGGCGGCGGCATCGACCTGTCGGTCGGCGCGATCGTGGCGATCGCCGGAGTCTGGTGCACCACGCTCGCCACCCAGAGCTACGGCGCGGGTGGCATGATCTTCACCGCGCTCGTCGTGGGCCTGTGCGTCGGCCTGGTCAACGGCCTGCTCGTCTCGTACGGGAAGCTGGTGCCGTTCATCGCCACCCTGGCCATGATGGTGGCCGCCCGGGGGCTGGCCGCGCAGATCTCCGACAAGCAGACCCAGGTGTCGGACAACGCGACGATCAACGGCATCGCCAGCACCGACCTGCTCGGCATCCCGCTGCTGGTCTACATCCTGGCCACGGTCGTGGTCGCCGGCTGGGTGCTGCTGAACCGGACGACGTTCGGCCGGCGCACCGTCGCCGTCGGCGGCAACCCGGAGGCCGCCCGGCTGGCCGGCATTGATGTCCGGCGGCACACCGTGCTGCTCTACGCGCTCTCCGGCCTCTGCTGCGGGATCGCCGCGATCATGCTGACCGCGCAGGCCACCTCCGCCCAGGCGGCGATGGCCGACCTCTACGAACTGGACGCGATCGCCGCCGCGATCATCGGCGGGACGCTGCTCAGCGGCGGGCGGGGCACGATCGTCGGCTCCCTGCTCGGTGTGGTCATCTTCTCCACCATCACCAACCTGTTCGCCATCAACGGCCTCTCCACCGAGGCCCAGAACATGGTCAAGGGCGGCATCATCGTCGCCGCCGTCCTGGTCCAGCAGTTCCAGTTCCGTAGCCTCACCCAGTTCCTGGGCCGCAACCGGCTCACCACCGGCTGATCCACCGGCACCACCCCACAGCACCACCGGATTCCACCCCGCGCACCCCGCGGTTGCCGTCGCACCGACGGTGGCCGGGCCCCGCACACCCTTTTCCTCCCTCCACCACCCCATCTCCCAGGAGGTCGTCATGACCCAGCACAGTCGGGACCTGTCGCGCCGCCGGTTGCTGTTCGGCGGGGCCGCACTCGGCGCCGGCGCACTGCTCGTCGGGTGCACCAGCAACGAGGCGGCGCCCACGACGGCGCAGACCAAGGCGGCCGACACCGCCGCCGGCGGCAACAGCGCCCCCGGCAAGAAGGTGACCATCGGCTTCTCCGCCCCGGCCGCCGACCACGGCTGGCTGGCCGCCATCACCGCCAACGCCAAGGCGCAGGCCGGCGCCTACTCCGACGTGGACTTCAAGACCGTCGAGGCCGGCGCGGACGCGGCGGCCCAGCGGGCGGCGCTGTCCACCCTGATCGCCCAGAAGCCGGACGTCATCGTCATGCTGCCGCACGACGGCAAGGAGCTCAACGCCGCCGGCCTGGAGGCGATGAAGGCCGGCATCCCGGTGGTCAACCTGGACCGGGCCTTCCCCGACGCGCTCGCCTACCGCCTACAGATCATGGGCGACAACTACGGCATGGGTGTGGCCGCCGCCAACTACATCGTCGCGCAGCTCAAGGCCAAGGGCGTCAGCAACCCGGTCATCGGTGAGATCCCCGGCATCGACTCGCTGGAGCTGACCCAGCAGCGCTCCAAGGGCTTCGCCGACACCCTCGCCGCAGCCGGGTTCAAGGTGGCCAACCGCCGCCCGGCCAAGTTCACCGCGGACTCCGGCCAGCAGGCCGCCACCGGTCTGTTCCAGGCCCTGCCCAAGATCGACGCGGTCTGGAACCACGACGACGACCAGGGCATCGGCGTGCTCGCCGCGGTCAACCAGACCGGCCGCAAGGAGTTCTTCATGGTCGGCGGCGCCGGCTCGAAGAAGGCGATGGAGGAAATCCAGGCCGACGGGACGGTCCTCAAGGCCACCGTGACCTACAGCCCGTCGATGGCGTCCTCCGCGATCTCGCTGGCCCGGCTCATCGGCCAGGGCAAGGGCATGTCCGACCTGGTGGAGCTTCAGGTGCCCAAGGAGATCGTGCTGGCCTCCGAGACGATCACCAAGGAGAACGCGAGCAACTACCTCAAGCTCGGGTTCTGACAGACGGGGGGAGACCCACCTTGTCCACTCACCACAGTCACCTGCGGGTCGGCATGGTCGGCTACGCGTTCATGGGCGCCGCCCACTCACAGGCGTGGCGCACCGTGAACCGGGTGTACGACCTGCCGGCCCGGGTTCGGATGTCGCTGGTCTGCGGCCGGGACACCGCGAAGGTGGCCGCCGCCGCCGACCGGCTCGGCTGGGAGGCGCACACCACGGACTGGCGACGCCTCGTCGAGTCCGACGAGATCGACGTGGTCGACGTCTGCACACCGGGCGACAGCCACGCCGAGATCGCGCTCGCCGCCCTGGCCGCAGGCAAGCACGTGCTCTGCGAGAAGCCGCTGGCCAACACGGTTGCCGAGGCCCGGGCGATGGCCGCCGCCGCGGCCACCGCGCGGGCGTCGGGGGTACGGTCCATGTGCGGGTTCAACTACCGCCGGGTCCCCGCCGTGGCCATGATGCGGCGGCTGATCGCCGACGGCCGGCTCGGCACCGTCCGGCACGTCCGGGCGGCGTACCTCCAGGACTGGATCGTGGACCCGCAGTTCCCGCTGGTCTGGCGGTTGCAGCGGGACAGGGCGGGCTCCGGTGCGCTGGGCGACATCGGCGCGCACATCATCGACCTGACCCAGTTCGTCACCGGTCAGCGGATCACCGGGGTCAGCGCGGTCACCGAGACGTTCGTCAAGGAGCGTCCGCTGTCGGCGGCGTCGAGCGGCCTGGCCGCGCAGGCCACCAACGGCGCCGGTCCGGTCGACGGCCACGGCCCGGCCACCGGCACGGTGACCGTGGACGACGCGGCGGTCTTCGTCGCCCGGCTCGACGGCGGGGCGCTGGCCACGTACGAGGCGAGCCGGTTCGCCACCGGGCGCAAGAACGCGCTCCGGGTGGAGATCAACGGCTCGCTCGGCACCGTGGCCTTCGACCTGGAACGCCTCAACGAGCTGGAGTTCTACGACGCCACGCGGCCGGCCGCCGAGCAGGGCTTCACCCGCATCCTGATGACGGAGGAGGACCACCCGTACATGTCGGCGTGGTGGCCGCCCGGCCACATCATCGGCTACGAGCACTCCTTCACCCACCAGATGCGGGACTTCGTCGAGGCGGTCGCCACCGGCGTCGACCCGGCGCCCTCGTTCGCCGACGGGTTGCAGGTCCAGTTGGTGCTGGACGCGGTGATTCGCTCGGCGGAGCTGGGCTCCTCGTGGACCGACGTGGAGCCGACGCTGGAGGCGGTCCCCGCCTGAGCCCGCCCCGGCGGAGGCGGCCCCGGGTCGCCACCGCCGAGGCGCACCGGCGACAGCCGTCCGCCGGTGGAGGAACCGCGGTGGCGGCGCGTGCCGTCGCCACCGCCCGAGAGGCTTCCGGACCGACCGGCGAGGGACCCGCCGCGGTTGCGCCCCGCGGCGGGGACGAGGTCGGTCCGGAGGGCGTGCGACGGCGGGCCATGGCCCGCCGCCGTGCGAGGGCAGGACGGTCGTCCGGTGCGGCCGGACCGGGATTCCCCGGCCGCACCGGAGGCCGCGCACCGCGCAGCAGGCACCACAAGCACCACGTACCAGGCACCACGGACGCGGGGGAGGCAGGGACGGACGCCGACCGGCCCTGCCTGCCAGCCCTGCCCGTCCCGTCCGTCCCGGGGGTCGTCCGGTGGCGTCGCCGTCGGAGGTGCCCTCGGGCGGGCGGCCGGGCGGGGCGCGCCCAGGGCGGTTGCGAAGTCGAGCGGGGGCGCTTTGATCAGGGAGTCTGGGGGTTCCTGGCGTGGGGTGCCGCTCCACGGCAGGTGTGCCTCTCGGCGCCTATGGAGCTGAGTCGGATACGACATCACCCACGCTCGCCGCGCTCGGCGACCGTGAGCGACGACCCGACGGGGCGGTGGGTGACGCGACGGCGGTGGCCCGACCGGCGTTGATGACGTAAACGACTCAGCTCCATAGGCGCCGAGCCACGGCATCGACCGCCGCGCCCACAGCTCCGCCGCGCCCACAGCTCCGCCCCGGCCACGGTCCGGGCCGACCGGGGACCGCACCCGCGACAACGCAATGATCCTGGGGCGTGCCCCGCGTCGAATGCTGGTTGGCTGAGGCGTGGGCGGAACTTTTGCCGACCCGAGCGAAAGTTCAGGTTGAGTAGTCAGAAGGTATGGACACAGGCAATTCATGGACATTAATGTCTGGGGCATTGCGATGGTGTTTTTCGTCGAGGTGAACCGGCGGCGCGGTGACCCATCGACTGGTGACCTCCGGGCACGCACCCGTCCCGCCCGGAGGCCGCGGCGGTCGGGCAGGCACCCGACGGCCCGAGCGCATCCCCCCGCTACGGCATCCGGCGCGACGGCGCGCGCCCCGCCTGGCAGTCAGACGTCAGGAAGGGACTGCAAAGCCATGTCCATCAAGGACGCTCCCACCCACCACCCCCGACGGTGGCCCACCGCCGCCGCGGCGCTGCTGCTCGTCGCCGTTGCCGGCGCGGTCGGCCTCGGCGCCGGCCCGGCCGCCCTCGGCGGCCCCACCCCGGCCGCCGCACACGTGATCAGCGGCAGCGACTTCCAACAGGTCGAGCTGGCCCGAGGCGTCGCGGAGACCGGCGAGCCGATGTCCCTGGCCGTGCTGCCGGACCGGTCGGTCCTGCACACCGCCCGCAACGGCACGCTGCGCCGCACCGACTCCGCCGGCACCACCACGGTCATCGGCACCGTGGCCGTCTACAACCACGACGAGGAGGGGTTGCAGGGCGTCGGGGTCGACCCGAACTTCGCCACCAACCGGCACATCTACCTCTACTACGCGCCGCCGCTGTCCACCCCCGCCGGGGACGCCCCCGCCACCGGCACCGACTTCTCCGCCTGGCAGGGCGTCAACCGGCTGTCCCGGTTCACCTTGAACGCCGACTTCACCGTCAACCAGGCCAGCAAGGTCGACGTGCTGGACGTCCCGGCCGACCGGGGCATGTGCTGCCACGTCGGCGGGGACATCGACTTCGACGCCGCCGGCAACCTCTACCTGTCCACCGGCGACGACTCCAACCCGTTCGACTCCGCCGGGTACTCCCCGCTCGACGAGCGGACCAACCGCAATCCCGCGTACGACGCGCAGCGCAGCGCCGGCAACACCAACGACCTGCGCGGCAAGATCCTGCGGATCAAGGTCGGCGCGGACGGGTCGTACTCGATCCCGGCCGGGAACCTGTTCGCGCCCGGCACCGCGAAGACCCGCCCCGAGATCTACGCGATGGGCTTCCGCAACCCGTTCCGGCTCAGCGTCGACAAGGCCACGGGAATCGTCTACCTCGGCGACTACGGGCCGGACGCCGGCACCACCAGCGCCACCCGGGGCCCCAGCGGCCAGGTCGAGTTCAACCGGGTCACCGGCCCAGGCAACTACGGCTGGCCGTACTGCACCGGCACCAACACCG
Source organism: Micromonospora sp. NBC_01412 (assembly GCF_045040215.1). Taxonomy (NCBI): domain Bacteria; kingdom Bacillati; phylum Actinomycetota; class Actinomycetes; order Micromonosporales; family Micromonosporaceae; genus Micromonospora; species Micromonospora sp. NBC_01412. The sequence goes on along the minus strand of NZ_CP109528.1, from coordinate 1,523,305 downwards.
CCACCGAGACGTACAACGAGTGGGACTTCGCCGCCGGCACCGGCGGGGCCAAGTACGACTGCGCGGGCGGGCCGACCAACAACTCGTTCCGCAACACCGGCCTGAGCAAGCTGCCGGCCGCGAAGCCGGCCTGGATCCGGTACGCCGGCGACGCCGGCACCCCGCCCGAGTTCGGCGGCGGCTCCGAGTCCCCGATGGGCGGCCCGGTCTACCGGTACAACGCCGCCTCCACCTCGACGACGAAGTTCCCGCAGTCCTTCGACGGGCAGTTCTTCGCCACCGAGTTCGGCCGCGGCTGGATCAAGCCGATCCACGTCAACGCCGACGGCTCGCCCGGCACCATCGACGCCTTCCCGTGGACCGGCAAGCAGGTGATCGACTCGGCCTTCGGCCCGGACGGCGCGTACTACGTGCTCGACTACGGCACCGGCTACTTCAACGGCGACGCCAACTCCGCCCTCTACCGCTTCGACCACATCGGCGGCGGCAACCGGGCCCCGACCGCCCGGGTGAGCGCGGACAGGACGTCCGGGACGGCCCCGTTGGCCGTGAACTTCTCCTCGGCCGGGTCGACGGACCCCGACGGCGGGGCGCTGACCTACGCGTGGGCGTTCGGCGACGGCACCACCTCCACCGCCGCCAACCCGGCCAAGACGTACGCCGCGAACGGGACGTACACCGCCACGCTAACCGTGCGGGACCCGCAGGGGGCCACCGGCAGCGCCGGCGTCACCATCACGGTGGGCAACACCGCCCCGACGGTGACCGTGAACAGCCCCGGCAACGGCAAGCTCTTCTCCTTCGGCGACACCGTGCCGTTCAGCATCACCGTCACCGACCCGGAGGACGGCACGATCGACTGCACCAAGGTCAAGATGACCTACGTGCTCGGCCACGACCAGCACGGCCACCAGATCACCTCGGCGAACGGCTGCTCCGGCTCGATCGCCATCCCGGTCGACGGCGAACACGACGACGCGGCGAACATCTTCGCCATCTTCGACGCCGAGTACACCGACTCGGGTGGGCTGACCACGCACACCCAGCACACCCTCCAGCCCCGGCACCGGCAGGCCGAGCACTTCAAGACCTCGTCCGGCATCGCGACCTTCGACAAGACCACCGCCGAGGGCGGCAAGACCGTCGGCAACATCGAGAACGGGGACTGGATCGCGTTCCAGCCATACCAGCTCGGGGACGTGACCTCGTTCAGCGCCCGGGTCTCCTCGGCCGGGACGGGCGGGACCCTTCAGGTGCGGGCCGGCTCGGCGACCGGGACGGTCCTCGGCTCGGCCACCGTGCCGGTCACCGGGGCGTGGGACACGTTCACCACGGTCACCAGGGCTGTCTCCGGTGCGCCCGCCGGCACCACCACCCTGTACCTCACCTTCGCGGGCGGTGCCGGGGCGCTCTACGACCTGGACGCGTTCACCCTGGACACCACCCCCGCCACCACCCGGACCGGCCCGGTCCGGGGCCTGGGTGGCAAGTGTCTCGACGTGCGCAACGGCGCGTCCGCCGACGGCACCCAGGTCCAGATCTACACCTGCAACGGCAGTGCGGCCCAGACGTGGACGGTGACGCCGAACAGCACGGTGAGGGCGTTGGGTAAGTGTCTGGACGTGTCGGGGGCCGGTACCGCCGACGGTACGAAGATTCAGCTCTGGACGTGTAACGGCACGGGTGCGCAGAGCTGGTCGGCGCAGGTCGACGGGACGTTGCGCAACGTCGGGTCGGGCAAGTGCCTGGACGTCTCCGGCAACACCTCCACCGACGGCACCCCCGTGCACCTGTGGACCTGCGGCACCGGCGCCAACCAGAAGTGGACCCTGCCCTAGTCAGGTGCGAGGAAGGGCTCCCTGCCGACGGATCCCGTCGCGCAGGGGGACCCGACCGACCCCACCCCCCGCAGCGCGAAGCCCCAGGAGAGCGACATGCGCAGACTCCTCCGTCCCGTCCTCGGCGTGGCCACCACGGCCCTCGCCGTCCTCGCCTGCACCACCCCCGCCACCCCGGCCTCGGCCGCCGACGCCCCGTACGACGTGCTGGTCTTCTCCAAGACCGCCGGCTTCCGGCACGACGCCATCGCGGTCGGCACCCAGGCCGTCCGCGACCTCGGCGCGGCCAACAACTTCACCGTCACCGCCACCGAGGACGCCGCCGTGTTCAGCACCGCCAACCTGGCGAGGTACGAGGCGGTGCTCTTCCTCAACACCACCGGCGACGTGCTCGACCCGACCCAGCAGGCCGCCTTCGAGTCGTACATCGGCTCCGGCGGCGGGTTCGTCGGCGTGCACGCCGCCGCCGACACCGAGTACGACTGGCCGTTCTACGGCAACCTGGTGGGTGCCTGGTTCGCCTCCCACCCGGCCATCCAGCAGGCCACCGTCAAGGTGGAGGACCGGGCGCACGCCGCCACCGCCACACTGCCGCAGTCCTGGCCGCGCACCGACGAGTGGTACAACTACCGCACCAACGCCCGCTCCACCGCGCACGTGCTGGCGACCCTCGACGAGTCGTCGTACTCCGGCGGGTCGATGGGCGGCGACCACCCGCACGCCTGGTGCAAGACGTACAACGGCGGCCGGTCCTTCTACACCGGCGGCGGGCACACCCAGTCGTCGTACGCCGAGCCGGCCTTCCGCTCCCACCTGCTCGGCGGCATCCGGTACGCGGCCGGCCGGGCGAAGGCCGACTGCCGGCCCGAGACCGGCTACACCCCCCTCTACAACGGCTCCACGGCCGGCTGGTCCCAGGCCGGGCCGGGTGGCTTCACCAACGCCGACGCCACCCTCACCTCCCACGACGGGATGGGCCTGTACTGGTACAGCGCCAAACAGTTCACCAGCTACTCGCTCAAGCTGGACTGGAAGCTGGCCGGGGACGACAACTCCGGCGTGTTCATCGGCTTCCCACCGTCGACCGACCCGAACTCCGCCGTGAACAACGGCTACGAGGTGCAGATCGACGCCACCGACGCCGCCGACCGCACCACCGGAGCGGTCTACACCTTCAAGTCCGCCGACCTGGCCGCCCGGGACGCCGCGCTCAACCCGCCGGGGGAGTGGAACACCTACGAGCTGCTGGTCGAGGGGGAGCGGCTCCAGGTACTCCTCAACGGAGTGAAGATCAACGACTTCACCAACACCGACCCGGCCCGCTCGCTCGCCGGCCACATCGGCATCCAGAACCACGGCACCGGCGACGACGCGGCGTTCCGCAACATCCGGATCAGGGAGCTGGGCGGCCCGCCGGCCGGGAACACCACCGTCCAGGCCGAGGCGTACAGCGCCGCCAGCGGCGTCAGCGCGTACCCCAAGGCCGGGGCCAACGGCGGCCAGACCCTGGGGTACGTCGACCCGGGCGACTGGGCCGGCTACCACGGCCTGGACCTGACCGGGGTGACCTCGGTGCGGGCCCGGGTGGTCTCCGGCGGCCCCGGCGGGACCATCCAGTTCCGCACCGGCTCGGCCACCGGCACCGTGCTCGGCCAGGTGGCGGTGCCCAACACCGGGAGCTGGACGACGTACGCCGACGTCAGCGCCCCGCTGACCGGGGTGCCGGTCGGCAACCAGAACCTGTACCTCACCTTCGCCGGCACCGGGACGGGCCTGTTCGACGTCGACGACGTGACCCTGGTCCGGTCGCCGGCCCCGACGAACGGCACCGGCCCGGTCAGGGGCCTGGGCGGCAAGTGTCTCGACGTGCGCAACGGCGCGTCCGCCGACGGCACCCAGGTCCAGATCTACACCTGCAACGGCAGTGCGGCCCAGACGTGGACGGTGACGCCGAACAGCACGGTGAGGGCGTTGGGCAAGTGTCTGGACGTGTCGGGGGCCGGTACCGCCGACGGTACGAAGATCCAGCTCTGGACGTGTAACGGCACGGGTGCGCAGAGCTGGTCGGCGCAGGCCGACGGGACGTTGCGCAACGTCGGGTCGGGTAAGTGCCTGGACGTCTCCGGCAACACCTCCACCGACGGCACTCCCGTGCACCTGTGGACCTGCGGCACCGGCGCCAACCAGAAGTGGACCCTGCCGTGACCTGGCCTGGCGGGTGCCGCCGGCGGTAGCCGCCGCCCGTCCGCCGCCCCGCCCCGCTGGGCGGGAAGGGACCCCGGCCGACGTTGTGCCGGGGTCCCTTCCTCACCGGTCGGGGCGGCCCTAGAGTGGGGGCGGCGACCGTACGCGGTGGCCGGTGACCCGGTGGGAGGCGCAACCCGCCGGGCCCAGGCGCTCCTTCGCGCCCGCCGCCCCGCCACGTCCGCCACACACCGGCCCGGCCGGTCGCCCTCGCCCCGGTCCCGCACGCGGAATCCCCCATCACCCAGGGGAGTAGGACAATGGCGCGACCCATCACACTCTTCACCGGCCAGTGGGCCGATCTTCCGTTCGACGAGGTCTGCCGGCTCGCCTCCGAGTGGGGCTACGACGGGCTGGAGATCGCCTGCTGGGGTGACCACTTCGAGGTCGACAGGGCGCTCGCCGACGACTCGTACGTCGACCGGAAACGGGAGACCCTGGCGAAGCACAACCTGAAGGTCTTCGCCATCTCCAACCACCTGGTCGGCCAGGCAGTCTGCGACCACCCGATCGACGAGCGGCACCAGGACATCCTGCCCGCCCGGATCTGGGGCGACGGCGAGCCCGAGGGGGTCCGCCGGCGGGCCGCCGAGGAGATCAAGGACACCGCCCGGGCGGCGGCGAGGCTGGGCGTGGATACCGTCGTCGGGTTCACCGGCTCGTCGATCTGGCACACCCTGGCGATGTTCCCCCCGGTGCCGCCAGCCATGATCGAGCGCGGCTATGCCGACTTCGCCGACCGGTGGAACCCGATCCTCGACGTCTTCGACGAGGTGGGGGTCCGGTTCGCCCACGAGGTCCACCCCAGCGAGATCGCGTACGACTACTGGACGACCAAGCGGGCCCTGGAGGCGGTCGGGCACCGGCCCGCGTTCGGGCTGAACTGGGACCCGTCGCACTTCGTCTGGCAGGACCTGGACCCGGTGAACTTCATCCTCGACTTCGCCGACCGGATCTACCACGTCGACTGCAAGGACGCGAAGGTGCGTACCGGCGACGGCCGGCGTGGCCGGCTCGCCTCGCACCTGCCCTGGGCGGACCTGCGCCGGGGCTGGGACTTCGTCTCCACCGGCCATGGCGACGTGCCGTGGGAGGACTGCTTCCGCGCGCTCAACGCCATCGGGTACGCCGGTCCCATCTCCATCGAGTGGGAGGACGCCGGGATGGACCGCCTCGTCGGGGCGCCTGAGGCGCTCCAGTTCGTCCGCAGGCTGGCCTTCGACGCCCCGACCGCCGCCTTCGACGCGGCGTTCAGCAGCAGCCGGGACTGAGCCGTCCACCCGTCGGCCGGGCCCGCGCGGCCCGGCCGACGTCACGGGGCGTCACGGGCGTCACGGGGCGTCGCAGGGCGTCGGTCGGGCCGCGCGGGCTGTCACGAGGCGGGGGGAGTCACGGGGCGTCGCGCGTTGTCACGGGCGGGTTGTCACGGGCGGGGCCGACGTGTGCGGGCGTCACGGGTGTGGCGGGCGGCGGCGTCGCTGATCGGCCGGGGCCACGCCCACCGCGCCGGCGGTCCCGAGTCGCGGAAACAGCAGACGGGCCGGTCGCCCGAAGGCGGCCGGCCCGTCGTCGTACGGTCGATCAGAGCGTGCTGCCGTTGGTCCCCGTGCCGGACGGCTTGGGGCGAGCGGCGGTGCTCGGGGTCGGCCCCGTCGGAGCGGTGCCGGACGAGCTGTTGCCCGCCTTGGCGCCGACCGTGGCCGGCGTGCCGGCGTAGGGCTTGTCGGCGGGGGTCAGGTCCTGCGTGCCGTTGCCGTTGCTGCTGAACTTCTCACCCAGCTTGGACTGGCTGAGCTTGTCCTTGCCCTCGCTGTAGAGCCGGTTGGCCTGGGCCTGCGCGACCCCGGCCGCCTCCTGGACGGTCGGGTGGTCGAGCACCTTGCGGCCCCGGACGACGAGCTCCTCGTACTTTTCCCGACCGGCACGGGCGCCCAGGACGAATCCCGCAGCCAGCCCGCCAAGAAACATGATCTTTCCGCGCATGGCGGCTCCTTCCGTACCTGACGCGCCATCGTCTCCCCGGGGCGGACCCCGTGGCGATCATCTCGCGCCTATCTTCTCTGTCGACAGCTAACTACCCATCCTCCTCCGCGCTCATACCTGCTTGTGCCAGGATGACGAATTGTCCGCTTGTCGGCTGCCGCCGCAGCCCCCCGCCCGGTCGGGTCGGTCCGGTACCCCCTGGACCAAACCCCCCGGCAGTCCTGTATTCTTGTCCCGTCGCCGGGCACCGGGAAAATCCGGACCAGGCGGCAGCGATCCCCCGTAGCTCAATTGGCAGAGCAGCCGGCTGTTAACCGGCAGGTTTTTGGTTCGAGTCCAAACGGGGGAGCCACGCTCCACCCCACGTGCCCGCCGGCCCCGCCGGCGGGCATCACTGTCTCCCCCCACCCACCCCACCCCCCGTTCAATGCGGTGATCAAGAGGTTTGCGTCGTCCTGGCTCCAAAACCAGACACAAACCTCTTGATCACCGGAGGGTGGGTGGGAGGTTTCGACCAGTCCGGGGTGGTATGGCCATGGGTGGTGGTGGTCGGCCCCTGCGGGCGAAGTCAAGGGGGACGGCCGGGAGGTCGGGCCGGTGCGCGGCCATGCTGATCGTGGTGCTGGTCGTGATCGGGTGGCTCGTGGTCGGCGGCGTCGCCTGGCCGTACGCCGGGAAACTGGGGACGTCGCCACCAACGGCAACGTCTCCTTCCTGCCCGCCGACGCCGAGGCGACCCGGGCCAGGACCTCGTCGCCGGCTTCGTCGACCGGCGGACCAACCCCACGCACGCGTCGGACGGGTGGCACCCGTTGGCCACCTCGGTAGTCGGCCCGTCCGCCTCTGCCGAGCTGGCGGTCCGAGCCGAGATGGCCCGGCTCTACGGCCGGTCCACGGCGGACTGGGCGCACCTGACCACGGTGTCGGTGCCGCACGCGCTGCCCGCCGCCGCGGCAGGGCCGGCTGCGCAAGCCGGTGGCGCTGGGCGGAGGGCTCTTCGTCGCCGGGGACCACCGGGACAGTCCCTCCATCAGGTGCGTTGGCCGGCGGGTGGCGTACCGCCGGGGCGGTCCTCGCCGAGCTGCGTGCCCAGGGCTGAGCCCTTCATCGACGGCTGCGTGCTGTTATCCTCGCGTAGCCCATCGTGCTGGATCACCGATGGGCCGTCCGGTGGGCGGATGGGGCTGTTTCGCGGTGGCCGATGATCCACCGCGCGGGTTACGATCCGGCGCGGTAGCGGGGCGGTAGCTCAGCGGGTTAGAGCAGGGGACTCATAATCCCTCGGTCGCGGGTTCGAACCCCGCCCGCCCCACCAGGCAAAACAAGCCTTTGAAGATCCACCCTGGGCATCCTCTGGTGCACGGCAGGTGCACCGACCGGCCCCACGAGGTGCACCACGTGCCGAGGCGGCACCCAAACCGCACCGCCAATGAGGGCTTGAGCGCCGCCTCGCCGCCGCAGATGGACCTACCCGCGGCCCCGGAACTGCCGGACTACGCCGCCGTCGTCGGCACCGTTAATGACCCGCTGCGTCTGCTCCATCAGCTCGCGGGCCGCGCTGTCCCCGTCGCGCAGGAACACCCCGACGGCGTCTTTGATCAGCCGCTCCTGCCGTGCCTGGTCGTGGGCGCGGATCCGGTCGGCTTTCGCGTCCTGGGCCCGCCGGTCCTGGACTGCCGCCCATGCGGCCAGCGATGCGACCGCCGCACTGGCCACCACAACGGCGAAGGTGAGGAAGGTGCCGGTCCCCCGGGTGAGCGGTGTGCCCGGGTCGAGTTGCGCGAGCGCGCCGAGGAACCCCCAGATGATGAGGGCCGCTGTGAGGATCCTGCGGTGCCGCCTTTGGGCTGTGGTCTGACTCGTGGTCTAACTGGCCGTGGTGCCTATGGATTGATCTGTCGACCATCGGCCCGGGGTGGTGCTTGCTGCCGCCGGCCCGGGCGGGCGTGTCCCGATAGGGGCCTTGCCGCACAAGGCACCGTCACAGTTCTGACCGCCCACCCGGTCCGGCGCTGGCCATGGACGTCGATCGGCTTGAAGGAGTCACATGACCGCCCTGAGCATGCCCGGATCCGGCGAAGGCCGCCAAGACGACACCGAAACGATCGTCCTCGGCGTTGACACTCACAAGGATTTCCACGTCGCGGCCGTGCTCACCCTCGCTGGTGCCCTACTCGAGCATGCAGCGTTTCCGACGACGGCATCCGGCTATCGCCAGTTGGTTGCCTGGGCCAAGTCTCTCGGCACACTACGCCGCGCGGGAGTGGAGGACACCGGTTCCTACGGCACCGCGCTGACCCGTCACCTACGCGTCGAAGACATCGTCGTGCTGGAGGTCAACCGGCCGGACCGAGCGGCCCGCCGGCGGCGAGGCAAGACAGACACCGCCGACGCCGAAGCCGCCGGACGCGCCGTCATCTCGGGACAGGCAACCACGACGCCCAAGAGCGCCGACGGCCCGGTCGAGATGCTTCGCCTGTTCAAACTGGCGAAGGACTCAGCGATCAAGGCCCGAACCCAGGCCATCAACCAACTCAAAGCCGTACTCGTCACCGCCGACACGCAGCTGCGAGAAGACCTCGCCCCGTTGTCCAACCCACTACTCGTCGCAGCCTGCGCTCGACTCGACCCGGACCGAAGCGCTGGACCCGCATACGCCGCCCGCTACACCCTTCGGCTGCTCGCCAACCGGATCCAACAGCTCACCGCCGAGATCGACGAGCTAACGACACACATCACCGCCACGATCGAGGCGAAGGCTCCGCAACTACTGAAACTGACCGGCGTCGGCCCGGACAGCGCCGCCGTCCTACTCGTCACAGCCGGTGACAACCCCGAACGCCTGACCAACGAAGCCTCCTTCGCCGCGCTCTGTGGGGTGAGCCCGCTGGAAGCATCGTCGGGCAAGACGGCAAGACGCCGACTCAACCGCGGCGGCGACCGCCAGGCCATCGCCGCCCTCTACCGCATAACGCTGTCACGGCTGCGATGGGACCAACGCAGCCGCACCTACCTCACGAAACGAACTGCCGAGGGCAAGAGCCGTCGCGAAATCATCCGCTGCCTGAAGCGCTACATCGCCCGCGAGATCCACCAGCACCTCACCACACCGGTCGCGCTCACCCCGGCCCCAGCCCGCCTTGACAATCCATAGGGGCATCAACCCCCAAGAACGGCTGAACAAGGAGATCCGCCGCCGCACCGACGTCGTCGGGATCTTCCCCAACCGACCGGCGATCATCCGCCTCATCGGCGCGGTCCTGGCCGAACAGACCGACGAGTGGACCGAAGGCCGCCGCTACATGGGCCTGGAAATCCTCGCCAAAGCCCGCATGACCACCATTGACAACAGCCAACAAGACACCGACCAGACCGACCCGGCCCCGATCGCCGCCTAACATCAACCGGATCCCGCGATGGCCGTCTCTTACACCACTCGCGTGCCTCGCTCATGCCTGCGATGCGGGAGTTGGATCGGATGATCCGCGAGACGGAAGAACCGGCTGACCAGCCGAGTGGCGAGCCTGCCGTCTCGGTTTGACGGGCGGGTCGGGGATGGTGGCCAGGTCGAACGGCTTGACCCACCCAACCAGCACGGCCACGTCCCCGGCAGCCCACCCGGACCGGTACCGGCACCACGTGCGGGCGGCGTCGATGAGCGGTGGCCGGTGGGTGCCCGGCGACGTGTCCTGCTGCCGCTGCCACATGCGGGCCAGCGCGGCGGCGAACGCGGACAGCGACTCATCCGGGGCAGACAACCAGGCGGGGACCTGCGCCGCCCACGCTTCGGCGGCGGCCGGTGTGTGCCCGTACCGGATCAACCGGACCACCGCGAACGCCGTATCGAGCCACGGTGCCACCAACGGCGGGGGCAGCCCAGTCCACCAACCGTGCGGCGCCGTCGTGGACCAGCCAGTTGCGGCGGCTCATGTCGGTGTGCGCGAGCGTCCCGCCTGCGATGTGCTCCGGGTCGATCAGCCCGGCCCAGCGGGCGGTGAGCGGGCGCACCGGGAAGGTGGGGGGCGGGGATGAGGCCAGGGCGGCGAGAACACCGGCGACCGCTGGCAGGTCGGGGGATCCGGGCCGCAGGTCGGCGTGCCGTCCGGGCACATGCTCGAACCCGGCGAGCAGCCAGCCGGCCTGCTCGACATGCCACAGGAGGGCTGGCGCGATACCGGGCAGGTGCGGGTTGACGCGGGCTTCGTTGCGCAACGTCCACGCCAGCCGATCGGTGATCGGGATGCCCTTGCAGAACGCGAGCCCGGTGTCGGTGTGCAGGGTCGCCGCGAACCGGCATGACGCTCCGGCGCCAGTTGGGCTCACGGACCGGACGGCGCCGGTATGCGCGACCACGGCCCGGTGTGCGGCGTCGGGCAGGTCATCCCATGCGGTGTGCACCAGCACGGTCTACCACGCGGGCACCGCCCCTTCCCCCGGCACCACCCGCGACCGCACGTAGGAGGAATGGCAACGGCAGGTGTGGGGGCCGTTCCGGCTGCGCCCCGGAACCGACGGCGCGGATGAGCACGGGCGGACCGCCAGGCAGGAAGGCCAGGCGGTCACCGACTCGTGGCTGCTCACCATTGAACGGCCGCCCAACACTCACGCCCAGGGCGGCTCTCCCATCAACCCAACGCACACCGCCATCGCCTTCTGCTGGGCGGTGGCGATCCTGGCCTCCGACTGCGTCATGTCGACCTCACCGTCGCTGTTCATCTCCAGCGCGTAGGCCTCTTCCGCAGCCGCCAGCAACTCCCGGCCGGCGGCCCTCAGTTCGACGTCAGGTGATGCGCTGCTCTTCCCGCCAGCGGACAGGTTGAGGGCGAAGTAATGGTTGCTCCGCTCCACCACATACAACACGGTGTGGCAGGCGCGACGGGTGACATCGTCTGGGGTGGGCTTGATAGCTGAGGGCTTCTCATCAACGCAAGCGGTGAGCAGGAGCGCGACGCCCCACATGCTCAGGGCCAAGGCACGATTCACCGGGGGATGATAGACGGTCGTGTTAGGCCCGAGGCTGCTCGTGTGTCTTGCGCGTCCAGCGTGCGTGAAGGCGACGCCAGCCCTGGCCCGGCGCATTCGTTCTCCCAAATCTTCGCCCCCTGTCTGTCAGGGTGAGTTGAGGCGGCGGGAAACGTGGGGTGGCTGTCGGTCATCGGGTGATCTCCTCCGGGTGTCGGGTTAGCCGCGCGAGACGGCGGGGCAGCCGGCGGCCCGCAGGTCGTCGAGGGTGACCGTGGGTGTCCTCCCCCACGCCAGAATCCAGCATGGACGACAGGTCGACGCACTAGTTCACCATGAGCGTGTGACCGAGCCGCAACCCGCAGCAGCCGCCCGACGAAAGTTCGCCCGGGACGTCGGAGTCAACGTGTTGGCGAACCTCATCGCGGCGGCGATCATCTTCCTGCTCGCTGTCGCCGGTGACTTCCTCACAGCCAACCCGCTCGTTGTAGCGGGTGTCGCCATCCTGCTGCTGGCAACCGCAGGAATCGGACTTTACATATGGTTCGACCAGCGCGACTTCCAGGCGGTTTTGAGTGGGATGACACTCTATTTGATGCTTGTGGGCCTCGTGTCGCTGGTTGGTGGGCTTGTCACAGTCGTTGGGCTTTTGGCGAGGTAATCACCACGACCAACTCGATCAGAGGCGGTTCCGTGTGTGGGAGCGGCTGGGATGTGTCGGCTCATCGGGGCGGCCCCCACCGCTCGGCGGCCTGTCGATCAACCTCATCCATGGCCTTGTCGAACTCGGCGCGTTTCCTCGGGGTCGAGTAGCACGGCACGGGCGCGTTCGTACTTGCGGCGCAATCGCTCGGCCTCGTCGTCAGGTAGTAGGGCCAGCCGCGCCAGTCGCGGGTGAGGTCAGCGGTCGGGGCGGTCACTGCTGGCCCTCCGTCCACGCGTTGGTGAAATCCGTCAGCGGCTTCGTGTCCAACCGTCCGCCGCGCCTACCGGCGGCCGGTCCGAACTCGACCACTTGCGACCACGCCACCACAACGACACCGCTGTGGAACCCGTCGTCGGGCCACGAATGGGAGGCGAGGCGAAAGCAGTGATCGTTGACGGCGACGACCTGGCCGATGACCGCGCGGTGGTGGGTGAGGCCGGCGGCGAGCACGCCGTCGGGGCGCAGGGGCATGTCTTCGGCCCAGGCACTGTCACCGCTTTCCGGGTCTCGTCGGAGGCATCGTCTGGCTTCTCCTGACGAGGGGCGGAGCAGCCCGGTCGGGTGGTCGCGCGAGCCGCTCCGCCGAGGGAATCTCGATTAGTTCAGGAGCGCGCCGGATTCGACGACGGTGGTCCTGAGGGTTCTTGGCAGTTCCGGCGGGTTGCCAGCGCCGGCGAACTCGAAGGTGGCGCCGTCGCTGCTGCGTGCGAACGTGCCTTGGTCACCGGTGATCAGCCAGCGGCCGGTGTCCTTGCCGGGTGCCAGCTGGAACGGTTTGACGAATAGCACGTACTCCCGGTCCTTGCCGAGGATCGCGCCGGTGTCATGCAGCTTCATGGTCTCGTCGCCGACCTGCTGGACGGCGAGCACGTCCGAGGGCACCTTGCCCCAGAGCACTTTCTGCACCCGCACCTTCGAGATCGTGACAGGCAGGTTGTTCAGCTTGTCCTTGGTGGACGACTCCACCGTCCCCCGGACGACCGCCGTGCTCTCCGCCCGTAGTTCAACCAGGGAGGCGTAGTCCTTGACCCGGCTGGCGCTCAAATCAGTCTTGCCTTCCGGCTGTGCTGCGGTCCCACCGTCGGGCGTGCTCCCGCAGCCGGCCAGAAACGCGGCGGTCACCGCTATCAAGGCGAGTTTCTTTAGCATGTACGGGTCTCCGCTCAGTAGATGAAGTTCGCTGCGGCGATGTCGTCGGCTTTCGGGGTGTTGATCAGACAACTGTCGTAACGTATGTCGGTCGTGGGGTACGCCAGCGGAACGCTGATGCACGGACCGATGCCGCTATGGGCGATCCCGAGGACGTGGCCGAGTTCGTGCGCCATCACGCTTTGCTTTTTGGCCGCCGAGTAGGCGTTGGCGTGGTAGGTATTCCAGGTCGCGGTGAGTTTCGTGGTCCAGGTGCCGCCACCACCGCAGACCGGGTCGCCGCCGCTGATCTTCTGAGTGATGCCGTCGAAGCTGACGTTGCCGTAGTTGGCGATGTTGATGCCGACGTGCCCACCCGACGCGACCTTCGAGAAGAGGAGCGGCGTCGAGGTCGCCTGCCAGGCCGAGGCGCTGCTTTGCGCGGCGGTGCCGTAGGCGCCACCACCCGTGCCGTCGGTCCACTGGACGGTGGTACTGGAGACCTTGCACCCGTGCAATGCGTAGGCCGATGCGGGGCCGGCTGTCATGGCGAGTGTCGCCGTGCTGGCGAGCGCGGCGGAGGCAACGATCGCGGCTGCCCGAAACAGGCCGCGAGGTATCGTGGAGACGGTAGTCATTTTTCTCCTTGCCGAGAGAGGGGACAACGCTGGCTGTGGTGGGCCAATACCAAAGCCGCACTTTGTTGCCGGAAGCGCTCCAGGCAAGGATTCTAATCTGTCGATATGTTGCTTGTCGGGGAGATCTGTTTCGCGGGCGGTGCGCCCGCCGGCCCGACGTGACACACCGTGACCACGGCGTTGAACGCAACGCCGCCACCACCACCCTGGGTAGGTGAATGACTACGCTAGGCGAGAGGTCACGATTCGGTCTCGACATGATTCAGCGGAACGCTTCCCCCCACGCAGCCGCCTCGCCGGGCGTGTAGCTGCGGGTGAACCCGCAGGCCCAGGCGATCGGATCGGCCAGCGGCGCACCGCCGTAACGCGGCTCCCCTGAGACCAGCAGCCGCGACCCGATCCGATAGGCCGCGCTGTCCTGCCCAGACGAACCCTCCGGTCGCGGCATCGTGACGACGACGGTCGCGCCCGCGCCTCCTCGGAACCATCGATGCACCTTGAAGGTCACCGGCACATAGCCGTCGGGCAGGCCTGCGGTGGACGCGGCGGAGCCGATGCCGGCCACTGTCCCGTCGAAGCCGAAGGCCCTCCGCGCCAATGCTTCCGGGGTGTAGGACTCCACACAGCTCTGCGGGGCTTGGTGCCCGGCGAAGACATCGACGCTGCCGGAGGCTGGGGGCTCCGGCCTCGAACCGTCCCATCCCACGCCGAACGCCACGAAGGCGGCGACCGCCGCGGCGGTTCCTGCGACGAGACTCAGCGCCCAGCGACGACCGACGAGACTCAGCGCCCAGCGACGACGGCGGCGGCGAGCCGGCGCAAGCCCCACCGCCCGCGGCGCCGGAAGTGTCGGCGATGGCTGGTTGACGATCCGCGCGAACAGCTCTCGGCGAGCCTCGACGTCGTCAAGGGCCGAGACGCGCTCCGCGTCGAGTGCCATCGCCTGTCTGACAAGGTCCGTAAGTCGATCGCTCATCCCGTTCATCCCCTTTCTAACCTCTCATGTCCGGCGCGGCCCCCCGCGTTACACCCGGCCGCACACCCGCTACAGGTCGATGCCCTCCGCGCCTAACTCCCGAGCGAAGCGGGCCCGGGCGCGGTGCAGGCGCACCCGGGCATTCACCGCCGTGCAACCGAGCACCTCGGCCGCCTCGGCCGGGGTCAAGCCCTCCACTGCGACGAGGCCGAGGATGTCCTGATCGTCTGGGCGCAGGCGGCCGAACGCCGCCGCCACCGAGCCTGCGCTGTCATGCGCCGCTGAGATGTCCAGCAGCGGCGAGGCCGAATGGGCCTGCACCTTTGCGGCCAGCCGCTCGTGGCGCCGCCGGGCACGGTCGTGATTGGCCAGGGTCCGCCGGGCGACGCCGTAGAGCCACAGCAACCCCTGCGGCCCTTCGGGCATATCGTCCAGCCGCCGCCACGCGGTCAGGAAGACCTCGGCGACGACATCACCGGCGTCCTGCACGTCGGTGGTGCGGCGCAGCGCGTATGTGAAGATCGACTTATAGTGAGCCGCATACTCCCGTTCAAACCGAGCCGACCGCATAACACTCCATGTCCGGCAGATCCCCAGGCGTTACATGTAACTGCCCGATGAGCGCGAAGTATTCGGGGGCGGCGGTCACGGTCACCTCCGGGTCAGCCGCGCGAGGCGGCGGGGGTAGTGAGGGTGCGGGCGAGCGGCAGTGCGGCAGTCACGGCGTCGGAGGCACGATCCCGATCCCAGCCGTACAGGCCGGACGTGATCAGCACCGACACGGCGTCGTAACGGCCGTACTCGGCGATCACAAGGGCGGCGGTCTCGATGTCGTCGGCGGCGGTCACGGCCGGCCCTCCGTCGGCACGGTCTGAGACCAGATTCCGCATCAGCCGGCGTCCGCGCTGCGAAGCTGAGCCTGGACACCCCACCGGGTTCCCAGGATCTCGTACACGGCGTCAGCGAGCAGGTTCTCACTGTCGTTGAGCATCTTCACCAGCACCGGGCTTCCCGCCGACAGTCGAATTCCGTCCTCCGTCAGTTCCTCCACTCGGGAGGACTGGGCGAGCGCCGACACCCGCCGGTGGTTTCGCTTCGACCGCTCCACCACCTCGGGCCACGCACGCCGGACAGCGTCCACGGTGAGCTGCTTCACGGGGGCGCCAGGGTTTCCCTCGGCGAGTTGCTGCTCGGCGGCGGCCACCGCGGCGTTGAGGGTGTCTCGAACCCACGAGAACTGGACGAGGTCGTGTTCGGCGTAGCCGACGCGGTCAACGCTGCCGTCGGGGTTACACCCACGACTGTGTGTGCCGCAGCCGGTGCTCCGGCCACCCCCACAGCGATTCCACATCCCCGGTGATCGCATCCGGGAGCCGCTGCACCATGCCGTCGAGCCGCCGCACCGTTTCCACCGCCTCAGCGTGCCGGCCCGCCAGCGACAGGGCTTGCGCCCGCCCGGCCAGCAGGCTGGTTGTCGACCATGTACCGGCCGCCGAGGAACGGCACAGCCCGTTTGGCAAGGATCTGGGCGTACCGGTCGAGGGTGTCTTCCTGCACCTCTTGCGACTTGGCCCGCTGGTCAAGGTAGGTGCTCACCCACTCGGCGAAGGTCGGCACCCCGGACGGCGCGTCGGGGGTGTCGCCGATGACTGCGGCGCGAACCTCATCGCGGGTGATGTTGTGGCTGCGAGACTCGGCAAGCCGCTTCGCCGCCTCCGCGAGCTTCCGCGTCGCCGCCAGCTTGTGACCGGGTGGGACGCGGAAGCTCAGAGTCTGGGGGCGCCGGTGCGCTTGCCGCCGATACGCCACTTCACGGCGAAGCCGGTAGAGGTCGCCTCGATCGATGCCATGGCGGGAGGCCACCTCGGTTGGGGCACCGATGGGTGCACCGAACCCGCTGTTTCACGTAAGGATCCGTAGGATTACGTTCAAGATCGTACGGGTGTGAGCAGGGGAAACGCGCATAGGCGCAGGTGAAGCAAATATTTGGTGCTGGACTCATAATCCCTCGGTCGCGGGTTCGAGTCCCGCCCGCCCCACTTGTCGACCTTCCGTGCGAACCCGGCTGGTCCTGTAACGACGAGCCGCGCGACTCGTAGATCGGATGACCAGCTTGGGGCGTCCGGGCGCGGCGCAGTGCGTGACCGACCTGCGGTCGGTCCATCGAGTCACCTGGCCTGAGGTACAATTTTCTGTACTTACCTGGAGGTGATCATGCGGACCGTGAACTTCACCCAGCTTCGGCAGAACCTGGCTGCCGAGCTCGACGCCGTCATCAACGACGCGGAGGAAGTGGTGGTGACCCGGTCGGGCCACGAGCCGGTGGTCATCGTGCCGCTTGCGGAGTACGAGGCGATGAAGGAAACCGAGTACCTGCTCCGCAGCCCGAGCAACGCCGCAGTCCTGCGTCGATCGATCGCGGAGCTGGAGGAGGGCGACGCCGCCGAGCGGGAACTGATCGATCCGGCCGACGTTCGGGACGTTGCGTGAGGCTGGTCTTCACAGCTACGGCATGGAACCAGTACCTCAGCCACACTGACCGCAAACGGGTGAAGCGCATCAACGACCTCATCGCGGACGTGATGCGCAACGGATACGAGGGCATCGGCAAGCCGGAGCCCCTTCGTGGGGAGCTGTCCGGCTTCTGGTCCCGCCGGATGGATCGCGAACACCGGCTGGTGTATCGGATCACCAAGGACGACGTCGGGATCATCGCCTGCCGGTACCACTACGGTGACAGGTAGCGGCCCAGGACCGGAGCGTCGGTCGTCCTGGTCATCGGGCCTCCAGCGCACGCGACATGTGCGACCGCTGAATCACGGGAGCACGCCGCTTCTCCCGCAGAGGATGTTCCCGTGACCGACCTGGTCATCCGCCCGCTGTGCGCGGGTGAACACACGCTGTTCCAGTCCATGCCCGAGCCTCCCACCGTTGGCATGGCCCTGCTCGGCCGCGACTTCGCCGAGACCATGGCCGCCCGCCAGTACCGTCCCGAGTGGACCTGGGTAGCCCTCGACGGCGACACGGTCATCGCGCGGGCCGCCTGGTGGGGCGGGCCCGACGACAGCGCCCCGGTGGCGCTGGACTGGTTCGATCCCGGCACCGACCCGATGGTGGGTGCGGAGCTGCTCCGCGCCGCGGGTTTCACCGTCGACTACCACCTCGTGCTGCCGACCGACTGGCGCGACGTCCCCGAGACGCACCGTGCAGCCCGGTCGCGCATTACCGCCGCCGGCGACGCCGGATTCAGCCCGGTCCTGGAGCGGCTGCGGTACCGGTGGACGCCGGCCGACGGCCTGCCAGAGCGCCCGGCGCGGCTGACGTACCACCCCGTCTCCGACGACGCCGTACTCCACGACGTGCTGCGCCGCATCCTGACCGGCAGCCTCGACTTCCACCAGCGGCAGGCGATCGAGCGGGAAGGCGTCGAGGCGGCCCTCGCCGCAGACCTGGAGTTCCTGGCCTGGCTGCCGAGTCCCCGCGACTGGTGGCGCCTGGCTCGCGACACGGCCGGCAACCTCACCGGCATCGTGATACCCGCACGCAACCACTCCTCGCCGATCATCGCCTACGTCGGGGTGCTGCCGGAGGCGCGGGGGCACGGCTACGCGTACGACCTGCTCGCCGAGGGCACCCACGTCCTGGTCGAGCAGGGCGCAGAGGGCATCACCGCCGACACCGACGTGACGAACACGCCGATGGCCGCCACGTTCGCCCGAGCCCGGTATCCGGTGGCGCAGCGGCGACTCATTCTGAGCCGGCCAGCGTAATCCGTACGGCGTGAGGCTCCTGGCCAGCCGGCCGTGGGCCTCACGCCGTTGATGGGCAGAGCGGCACCGGCGGCTGTTTCCGTGTGAGTGATGAAGCCCGCCTGACCCGAATCGCGGTCGAGCGCGCTCCTCGGGCGAGGCCATGGTCGGCGGTGGTCGGTTCTGGTGCCGCCGACCAGCACGGCGGCGGTGACGGTCAGCAGGAACGCGTTATCGCGCGACAGCCTAAACCCGTCATGACGGGTTTAGGGCGGAGCGCAGATCTTCCGCCTGACCCGCTCCGCTTGAGATCGTCCGGTGGGCGCCCCTCAACCACCCCCTGAGCCGCGCCCACTCATCACCCCGGGCGGCGACCCTTCACCCCTGGGTGCTGGCCCTTCGTCACCCTTTTTGGGAAGGATCGACATGATTCCTCGCCGATGGCGCCTGCGCGCCTCTGCGGGCCTGCTGTCGCTGGGCATGGTGGCTTCGGTCAGTGTGCCCGGCGTGGCGGCGCCGGCCGCGGGCCCGCCCACGCCCCCATCCAGCCAGCCCGACGCGCCCGGCAGTGGTGCTGGCCTGCCTGTCGCCCGCACGCAGGTCACGCTGATCACGGGTGACGTGGTCACCGTCGCGGTCGGCGCTGACCGGAAGGTGACCGCGGGCGTCTCCGAGACGGCCTACCGGCCGGGCCCGCCGCCGTCGTTCCTGCAGGTTTCCGACGGTGACGCGCTGTATGTGTATCCGTCGGATGCGATCAGCCTGGTCAAGGCGGGGAAGCTGGACGCCCGGCTGTTCGACGTCAACTACCTCGCGTCCAACGGCTACGACAACACGAGCAGCTCCGACCTGCCGTTGATCTTCCAGTACCGCAAGCCGAACGACGCGGCCCGCGACGCCGGGCGGCAGGTGCGGGATGTGGCCGCCGAGGTGGACGCGTTGCCGGGCACGGCACGGCCGCGGGCGTTGCACAGCATCAACGCCGCGGCCACGAAGGTGGCGCGGAAGAACGCCGACGAGTTGTGGGCCGCGCTGGCCGGCTCGACCGGTCCCCGGGCGATTGACAGGGGCATGTCCCGGGTGTGGCTGGACGCCAAGGTCAAGGCCGACCTGGATGTGAGTGTGCCGCAGATCGGGGCGCCGGCGGCGTGGCAGGCCGGGTTCGACGGCACCGGGGTGAAGGTCGCGGTGCTGGACACCGGTGCCGACCTCAACCACCCCGACCTGGCCGGCAAGATCGCAGCGTCGCAGAACTTCGTGCCCTATGAGATCGACGCCCAGGACGGGCATGGTCACGGCACGCATGTGGCGACCACGATCGCCGGCTCCGGTGCCGCCTCCGGCGGCAAGTACAAGGGGGTCGCTCCGGGCGCCGAGTTGATGGTCGGCAAGGTGCTGGGCGCGCGCGGCTCTGGTCCCACCTCCTCGGTGCTGGCCGGGATGGAGTGGGCCGCGGCCAACGGGGCGGACATCGTCAACATGAGCCTCGGCGGCCCCGACACGCCGGGGCTGGACCCGCTGGAGCAGGCGGTGGCCGACCTGTCCACCCGCTACGGCACGCTGTTCGTCATCGCCGCCGGCAACGACGGGGGCACTGACCGGACCATCGGCACCCCCGGAACGGCGCCGGAGGCGCTGACCGTCGCCGCCGTGGACAAGCAGGACAAGCTGGCCTCCTTCTCCTCCCGCGGCCCGACCAAAAGCTACGGGTTCAAGCCGGACATCGCCGCGCCGGGCGTGGACATCGTCGCGGGCCGGGCGGCCGGCACCACGATGGGCACCCCGGTCAACGACCGGTACACCTCGTCCAACGGCACGTCGATGGCGACCCCGCACGTGGCCGGTGCGGCGGTGATCCTGGCGCAGCGGCACCCGGACTGGACCGGCGCGCGGCTCAAGGCCGTGCTCACCGGTTCCAGCGTGGACACCCCGGCCGCGGTGCTGGAGGAGGGCGCCGGGCGGGTGGATGTGGCCCGCGCGGTCAGCCAGAGCGTGTCCGGCAGCGGCAACATCGACTTCGGTCTGGTCGCCTACCCGTATGACACGCCGGTGAGCCGGACGCTGACCTACACCAACGACGGCGACGCCCCGGTCACCCTTGACCTGGCCGCGTCGCTGGACTCCCGCGCCGGGCCAGCCCCGGCCGGGATCCTGCGGCTGGACCGCTCCGGCGTGCAGGTGCCCGCGCACGGTTCGACCACGGTGGGCGTGACGCTGGACTTCCGTGACGGGCCGGACACCTGGTATGGCGGGATCATCACCGCGACCGGGGCCGGCGGGGTCAGCGTGCGCACGGCGGTGGGCGCCTTCAAGGAGCCGAAGCGGGGCAAGCTGACCATCAAGACGATCGCCGCCCCGCAGATGACCGGTCTGACCTTCGGCTCCTTCGGTGTGCTGCGCGTCGACGACCGCGCCGACCTTGACCGGGCGTACCCGTTCAACGGAGCGCCCGAGGTCACCGTGGACGTGATGTCCGGCCGGTTCGGTGTGCTGGGCGCGGTCGGCTGGTACGACCCGGACGGCACCTGGAACGCACTGCCGGTCAGCGTGCCCGAGGTGGCCGTCGACGGTGACACCACGGTTACCCTCGACCTGCGCACCGCCACCGAGCCCAAGGTGCGCACCCCGAAGCCGACCGACGAATACCAGGTGCAGGGCACGCATCAGCGGACCGGGGCCTTCGGGCAGACGATGAGCACCGGCACCGGCGAGTTGCCCTACGGTAGCCGGCTGTGGTCGTTGCCCACCGCGAAGGCCACCACCGGCACCTTCCACACGGCCAGCCAGTACCTGCTGGGCGTGCCACCGATCAGCATGAGCGCCGACGGCGTCGCGCTGCACCCCCGGTATGTCTGGGTCGACCCGACCACCGGGATGATCGACGGCGAGCGGAAGCTGGCCGTGGTCTCCGCCGGCCACGGCACCACGGAGGACCTGGCCAAGGTCGACGTCAAGGGCAAGCTGGTGCTGCTGGACTTCTCCGACCTGTGCCCGACCCCGTCGTGCAACGCGTACGCCCCGGAACGGGTGAACGACGCGCAGCAGGCCGGGGCGGCGGCGGTGGCCTTCTACGGCAGCACGGAGCGGGCCACCATCTACTGGTGGAAGCCACTGCGGCGGAACGCGCACATCCCGCTGCTGAACCTGCCCCCCGCCGAGGCGCGGGCGCTGGCCGCGGCGGCCGCCGAACGGCCGGTCACGGTCACCGCCAACGGTGTGGCCGACTCGCCGTACATCTATTCCCTGAAGTTCTACCAGCGCCAGCAGGTGCCGGCAAACCCGGACCTGTCGGTGGACCAGCGCAACCTGGTCGAACGCGAATCCCACCGGTACATGGCGAAGCCCGGCTACTACAAGAGCCAGTTCGCCGCGTATCTGGGCGATGGCCACGACGTGACCGGCAGTAGCACGATGTCCCTGTTCACCGCGTCCCAGCGCACCCGCACCGAGTACTTCGGCCCGGTCGCCGCCGACGTCACCTGGGGTGAGATGGACTGGCCCTACGAGATCTCCTTCAACCCGCAGGAGGTGGCCTGGGGCAACAATCAGGAGACCCTGAACCGCTACACCGGACCGGGCCGGCACGTCCAGCGGTGGGGCCGGCAACCGTTCACTCCCGGTGTCGCCGGGTTCACGCTCGATCAGCGGTCCCCCGGCATGACGCAGTGCAACGACTGCCGGGTGGGTGACAACCTGGCTCCGGTGCACATCCTGCGCAACGGCGACGGGGTGTTCGGAGACCGCACCTGGCAGGCGGTGGGTGTGCCCACGTCGCGCACCGAGGACCTGCGGCTGTTCCAGGGGAACCGGGAGATCGCCATGACCCCGTACCCGTACTACGTCTTCGTCTTCCTCAACTGGCTACCGGCCTTCCCGGTCTCCGCCGATCCGGAGACCTACCGGATGACCAGTAGGTACCGCGGCGACAGGCCGGTGGACTTCTACGGCCGGGACATCGACACCGAGTGGACATTCCGGACCCAGCGTTCGGATCCCACCGCCCCGGCAGGTCCGTGCCTGGTGACGGTCTTGACTCCGCAACTGGGGCCCTGCGCTCCGCAGCGCAAGCTGTTCCTGAACTACGACGTGCCCCTCGCCCTGGACAACACCGCCCGGGCCGGGCGGGCCCAGGTCATCACCGTGTCCGGGTACGGCGAGTCCTACACCGACCCCGCCGCCCGACTGACGTCGCTGACCGCCGAGGCCAGCTACGACAGCGGCGCCACCTGGCATCGGGTAACGGCCGTCAAGGTCAACGGCAAGGGCAACTACAAGCTGATCATGAAGCACCCGGCCCTGAAGCGCACCGACGGCACCGTCTCGCTACGGGTGAACGCCACCGACAACGACGGCAACACCATCAAGCAGACCATCGAGCGGGCCTACGGCCTGCGCTAGCCAGCACCACCCCGGGCGCCCGGCCGGAGCTACCCGGCCGGGCGCCCGCCATTCCAGCCCCGACCAGCCGATCCGGCGGGATCATCCGACCGACCCGGTCCACCGGCCGGAGAGTCCGCACCCGCCCGCAGCGCCGCCCGGACACCGGCCTGGAACCGGGTGGCCGCGCCGAACTCGACCATCAGCTCCGCTATCCGCCGTTGCACCGTACGGTCACTCACCCCGAACTGGCGGCCGATGGCCTGGTCGGTCAGCCCGGCCAGCAACAGATCCGGCAGGTCGCCCCACCGATCCGCCGACCCGCCGGCGTGATGCGGATCGGCCCGCGCCCAGAGCGCCTCGAACAGCCCACCCAACACGTCGAGCAACAGGCTGGGATAGACCAGTACCGCAGCATCCAGGTCGCCACGCGCGACCAGCCCGAGCCGGTCGTCGGCCAGGTAGAGGGAGACCGGCAGCTCGGGCAACCAGCGCACCGTCGGCCCGCCGGCCGCGCCGGCCGCCCCGCCAACCGCCCGGTTCCCCGCCCGGGTCGGCGGCACCTCGACCACCATGCGGTATGGCAGGTCGGCCGGCGGGCGCCATCCGCCGGCCCGCACCAGGCAGCGCAGCTCGTCACGGGTGGCGGCGCGTACCTGCCCGAGCCCTTCGGCGATGGCGTCCGGACCGGTCAGCGCCGTCGCCAAGCGGCGGTCCAGGGCCAGTTGGCGCGCCCGATGGGCCTCGGTCAGCTCGTCAATGTGCCGCTGGATCTCGGCCAGTTCCCGCTCGTGCGCGAGGTGCAACAGCGCCCCGGCCACCTCCGGAGGAAACCCGGCGACCTCGGCCCGCTCCGCGCCGCCCGCCCCCGAACGCTCACGCGGCGGCATCGGTCGCCCCGCCGTCGCCCGCACTCCGGAACGTCGCCGGCCGGATGGGAGTCAGCCAGCCGTACCGGGCGGCGAGGTAACCCGCCTGGTACCGCGTTCGCGCGCCGAGCCGGATCTTGATCCGCTGGATGCGCCCCCGCACGGTGCGTTCATTCAGGCCGAGGCGCGCGGCGATCTCCCGGTCGGTGAGGCCCGCGACCAGCAGCAACAACAGCTCCCGCTCGCGGTCGTCCGGCTCTGCGGGCACCTGCCCGGAGGCCGCCGCGTCGGCGGCCAACCGCTCCGCCGTGAACGCCCCCAACGGAATGCCGATCTCCCAGTACCACTCGAATGCCGCAATGAGCGCACGGATCAGCACCGGGTCACGGACCAGCAGGCCCTCCGCCTGACCATCTACGACCTTCGCGACCAGGGCGAGCGACTGGTCGGCGATGGCGCCCTTCATCGGCAGCTCCGCCACCCTGGCGTAGAAGCCGGAGAGTACATCGCCGAGCAGTTCGGCGAGGCGGCCGGGATGGCTCACCGCGCGCGGGTCGTAGATCACTCGGACCACCACCCCACGCTCGCGGTAACCGTCCTCAACCGGCAGCGCCCACTCCAGATCGTCAAGGTAGGGCGGCATGTCCCAGAACCGGGCCGTGCTCCGGACACTGCGCATGACCTTCCGGTGGGCACGCACCAGCGCCTCCGGTCCCGACAGCAGTTCGACCGGGGGGTTCGGCTCACGCCGGGCCGCCGCGTCGTCGGTCCGCGCGGCGCGAGCCGCGAGCTGCCTGCGGATCTCCGCGAGCTGGCCGGCGCGTGCGTGCAGGAGCGGCTCCAGCGCGGCCCGGGGTGGCACGACGGCGATCAGCTCCGGCGGACCCGGGAGGCGGACCACCAGGCCGAGCGCGACCAGGCGCTCCGTCATCACCGGCACCGCCTCACCGTGAGTGACCGTCAGGTCCGCGACCGGAACCGGCGAATGCCGGATCAGGTGCCGGTAGAGGTCCTGCTCAGCGAGGGTCAACCCCAGGTGGGTCAGCATTGCTGGATTCTCACCTACCCGGCCGCAACCCCGGCCTGTGATCTGAGTCATGCGTTTCGCCGGCGGAGTCGCAGATCGGTGACCTCACTGACTGCTAGGGCACCGTTCCGCGCGGGACGACCCAGCGGGTCTCCGACCCGCGGCGGGTCGTCCGCCGTCCCGGAACCCGATCACCGCTCGGCTGGGCGGATGGTGAGGCGGGAGACCGCGACAACGGTGGCGCCGGCGGTTGCCTCGGCCACCAGCTGGCGGTGGCCGGCATCGTCGGGGTCGCCGAGCGTCGCGGTGACGGTGAGGGTGGCACCCCCGTCGTCGGGCACCAGCAGCGGCAGCTTGAACTGGGTCTCGTGGTCGAGCACTCCGGCCAGGTCCCCGAGCCATTCGGTGACTGCCCGCGCGGTCAGCGCCATGGTGAGCATCCCGTGCCCGATGACGCCGGGCAGTCCCGACCCGGTGGCGGCGTGGTCGCTGAAGTGGATCGGGTTGAAGTCACCCGACGCGCCCGCGTAGCGCACCAGGTCCTGCCGGGTGACCTTGAACTCGCGGGCCGGAAGCTTCTGGCCGGCCACGGTCCAGGGCTGTTGCGGTTTCGCGCCGCGCTTGGCAGTCCGAGGCCCGGTGCCCCGCTCCACCAGCGTCGAGTACGCCGTGCAGACCGGCTCGCCGGCCGTGGTGGCGATCTCGCTGCGGGTGGTGACGATCTGGTGCACCCCGCCGGACTGGATCTGTTCGATGTGGACGGTCACCGTCAGCTCGTCGCCGGCCTGTACGCCTCGCGTGTGCCGGAATCGCTGGCGCCCGTGTACTACCCGGCTGTAGTCCAGACCCAGCGTCGGGTCGGACAGCGTGTTCCGGGTGGCGGGCAGGCTCAGCACGATGGGGAAGGTGGGCGGGACCACCGGCTGGCCGTTCTGGGGGAGGGCGGCTCCGGTGGCCAGGATGAACTCCTGGATCTTTTCCCGGCTGACCCGGTACGGCGCGGTGGGCGCGAACACCCTGCCGATGAATGCCTCGTTGAGCGGCATGTCTCTCTCCTGATCGGGTCTTCTAGAGCGCGGCGGCCAGCCACGCGACCAGGTCGACGTCGGTGGTCTTGAGGGTCAGTACGTCGACCCCGGCATCCGCCCAGGCCGCCAGCCGGTCCCGGATCCGTTCGCGTGGTCCCACCAGGGCAAGTTGATCGATGAGCGCGTCCGGTACCGCGGCAGCGGCCTGGGCGCGTTGTCCGTCCAGGTACAACTCCTGGATCTGGTCGGTGGCCGCCTCGTAGCCCAGCCGGGACGCCAGGTCGGCGTAGAAGTTGCGGCCGCGTGCGCCCATGCCGCCCAGGTACAGGGCGAAGGCCGGGCGCAGCGCGTCCCGACAGGCCGCGAGGTCCGCTCCGGGCGCCACGTGCACCGTGGCCACGATCTGCAGCGGGCCGAGTTCCGCAGGGCGGCGGGCCAGCCCGGGGGCGAGCATGTCCCGGTACAGCTCGGGCTGGTCCGGGCAGTAGAAGGCGGGCAGCCAGCCCTCGGCGAGCTGTCCGGCGAGCGCCACGTTGCGCGGGCCGTTGGCCGCCAACAGGACCGGTATCCGCGGGCGTACCGGGTGCAGTGTGGCTTTCAGCGGGCGCGGTGGTTCCCGGTCGGCGCGCGGATACGGCAGCGGGTAGTGGACGCCCGGGTAGGTCAGCGGTTCCCGCCGGGCCACCGCCGCGCGCACGATGTCGACGTACTCGCGGGTTCGGGCCAGCGGGGAGTCGAACGCGACGCCGTGCCAGCCCTCCACCACCTGCGGGCCGGAGGTGCCCAGGCCCAGCAGGAGCCGGCCGTCGCTGAGCTGATCGAGGGTGAGCGCGGTCATCGCGGTGGCGGCCGGGGTGCGGGCCGGCATCTGGAGTACCGCCGTGCCCAGGCCGATCCGGCTGGTCACCGCCGACAGGTGGCCCAGAACGCTGACCGCGTCGGAGCCGTACGCCTCCGAGACCCACAGCGAGTCCAGGCCGGCAGAGTCGGCGCGGCGGGCCACGGCGCCGAGGTCCCGTAGGCCGGTTGAGTGTCCGAGGCTGAGTCCGAGTTTCATGAGGCCCGTTCTGTATGTAGAACGATCATCGTCTTGATTTCGAGAACAGTAGGGATGCTGAGGGTGGGCGTCAAGGGTCGGGATTCTCGACTTATGCCGAGGTAGAGGCCGGAAGAGGGTTGACAACCCGCATGGTCCATTCGATGATGTTCGCCACACAGGTCTTGAACGTGGTTCTACTGACAGACCGTCGGTGTTCGTTCCGTCCCCTGCTCGGACGCCGAGAGCCGGAGCCTTCGGCTCATCTCCTCCACACCCCCGCAGCCCGACGTCGAATGTCGTTCGTCAGGGCTCACCGGCCGCAATGCCCCACCCGCAGGAGCGACCATGTCCCGTACCCACGCGTTGCGATGCCTGAGCATCGCGGCCACCTCACTCACGCTCGCCGCATCGATCACCGCCTGCGGCGACGGCAAGGACTCCGGCGACTCGTCGTCCGGAAAAGACATCGTCATCGGGATGGTCGAGGACACCTCGGGTGGCACTGCGGCCACCTCGGCCGAGGCGAGCACCGGGATCTCGCTGGCCATCGACGAGATCAACAAGGCCGGCGGCGTGGGCGGGCGATCGCTCAAGCTGATCCGCCAGAACGACGGCAGCCAGCCCAGTCAGACCCCGGCCGTCCTACGCAAGCTCGTCAGCGACGGTGCCCGCGTCATCATCATGAACTCGTCGTCGGCGTCGGCCCAGCAGGTCAAGCCGGTCGTCGAGCAGGAGAAGATCGTCGCCGTCTCGGCGACGAACATCGCCACCGCCATCGCGGAACCGCCGAACAACACGTTCTCGTTCATCCTGGCCAACCCGATCACCGACATCGGCACCGTGTACGCGGCGGCGTTCAAGAAGATCGGCGTCGCGCGGCTGGCCGTCATCACCGACGACTCGCCCACCATGGCTGGGCTCAACAAGGGGCTGCTGCCCATCTTCGAGAAGTCCGGCATCACCATCGTCGCCAACGAGAAGGCGCCGCTCAACAGCACCGACGTGGCGCCGCAGCTGAGCCGCATCGCCGCCGCCAAGCCCGATGCGCTGTTCGTCTCCTCGCTGGGCGGACAGCTGGAGGTGCTGTTCCACAACACCGCGAACCAGATCATGCCGGACCTGCCGCGGATCTCCCTGGCGTCGATCGGCAACCAGCCGGACACCTGGAAGCTCGCCAAGCCCGGCGCGTTCCGGCAGCTCGTCTACGCCAGCGCCATCTCCGCCGACAACACCCGCTCCAACGAGCTGGGCGAGAAGCTCAAGGCCAAGCTGGGGGCCAAGTACCTGGGACTGACCGCGTTCGCCGCGCAGGGCTACGACACCGTGTACCTGCTGAAGCAGGCGATCGAGAAGGCCGGCGTGGACAGCGGTCCGGCGCAGGTGCGGGGCGGGCTCGAGCAGATCAGCGCGTTCCCGGCGAGTTGGGGACGGCAGGGCTTCACGATGAGCTTCACGTCCAGCAAGCACGTCGGTAGCGACGGGCTGTGCGGCATCGTGCTGCGCCGCTTCACCGAGCAGAACCAGCCCGGCGACAACTGGGCCGACTACCAGCCGCAGTGCTCATGACCGACACGACAGCTCAGCCGCGTACCGCATTCATCACCGGTGGCGCCCGGGGCATCGGGCGGGCGTTCGCAGAGGCGCTCGTCGCCGACGGCACCCGGGTGGTCCTGGCCGACATCGACGAGACGGCGGCGGTGCGGGCCGCCGTCGATCTCGGGGCCGCCGTGGCGCTCGGGGTCGCCTGCGACACCGCCGACGAGACGTCGGTGCAACGCGCGGTCGACGAGGCGGTGGCACACTTCGGCGGTCTCGACATCCTGATCAACAACGCCGGCAAGCACCTGATGGCCTGGAGCCGGCCGGTCACCGAGATCTCCACCGCCGGCTGGCGGGAGATCCTCGACGTGAACGTGCTGGGCATCGTCAACTGCGCCCGGGCCTGCCGGCCGCACCTGAGCCGCAGCGGCGCGGGCGCGGTACTCAACATCTCGTCGGTGTCCGGGTTCGCCGCCACCGACGTGTACGGCATCACCAAGCTCGCCGTGCGTGGCCTGACCGCCGCGCTCGCGAAGGAGTTCGCGCCCGACGGGACACGGGTGAACTGCCTGGCCCCCGGGCCGATGGACTCCGAGTCGGCCATTGCCGACCTGCCCGAGGAACTGCTTCGCGACTTCATCGCCAACAAGCAGCTCATCCAGCGCCAGGGCCGGATGGCCGACCTCGTGGGCGCCATGCGGTTCTTCTGCGGCGCGGACAGCGCCTTCATCACCGGCGAGACCCTGATCGTCGGCGGCGGCCACCCACTTCGGGTCTGAGCCGCATCACCACCACCACCCGTACCACCACCACCCCAAGGAGTGAGTTCTATGTCGTGGAGCCTGCATCACGTCAACCTGCCCGCCTCGGACGTCCGGGCGATGGCCGCCTTCTACTCGAAGGTGTTCGGCATGCAGGAGAAGAAGTTCCCGTTCGTCGAGGACGGGCGGGGCGCTCTGCAGACGGGCAACGACTTCGTCGCCCTGTTCGAGGACACCAACCAGCGGCAGATCCACATCTGTAAGCCGACCCCGACGCTGCCGTGGGACAACGACCTGCGGCTGCACCCGGTCATCAACGGACACATCGCCATCGAGGTCGACGACATCGACGGCGTGATGCGACGGCTGGGCGAGATGGGCATGCCCTACAACGACGCCGGCACGTGGGCGTTCAAGGGGTACCGGCAGGTCTACTGCTACGACCCGTCGATGAACGTCGTCGAAATCAACCAGAAGCACCCTTGATCCAATGATCCCCCTACAGGTCATCGTCTCGATCATCGAGACGGGATGCTTCTTCGGTCTGCTGGCCGCGGCGATGTTCGTGGTGCGGGAGAGTTCCGGGTTCTTCAACTTCGCAATCGGCGGGTACGCGGTGTTCGCCGGGCTTGCCTCGGCGTACTTCACCAGCGTACGAGGGCTGCCCGCCGCCGCCGGAATCGTCATCGGGGTCATCGGCGCGGTGGCGCTGGCGCTGCTGACCGAGGTGCTCGTGGTGCGTCCGATGTGGAAGCCGGGCGCCAACGAGGAACTGCCGATGGTCATCGCGCTGGTGGCCACGCTGTTCGCCCTCGAACAGATCTCCGGGGTGCTGTTCGGCCGTGCCGCGCTGCCCGGGCCACAACTGGTCGGGGACGGCGCGGTACGGCTGGGCAGCGCCACGGTGACCGCTCAGGCCGCGCTGGAGATCGGGCTGACCGCCCTGGCGTTCGGGTTGCTGCTGCTGTTCATCTACCGCACCCGGATGGGTCGGGGACTTCGCGCGATCGGCGAGAACACCCCGGCCGCCATCGTCCTCGGGCTGCCGGTGCGGGCGGTACGCATCGCCTCGTTCACCCTCGCCGGGGCGCTGGCCGGCCTCGCCGGCAGCGTCTTCGCGGCGCGATCCGGGATCATCTTCGAAAGCGCGATGGACTACACCCTCTTCGCGTTCCTGGCGCTGGTGATCGGCGGTACCGCGTCGGTGTGGGGGCCGCTGGCCGGTGGGCTGATCCTGGCCACCATCCAGTCGGCCGCCATCTTCTACTTCGGCGCGGCCGCCCTGCACTACGCGACGCTCGCCGCCGCCGTGCTGTTCTTCGCCTTCCGCCCGCAGGGCATCTTCATGAAACGGGTACGGGTATGAGCGCGGGTACGGGTATGAGCGCCAGCCGCTTGCGGCCCCTCGCCGAACCGGTCATCTCCGGCGTGCTGCTGATCCTCGCCATCACCTGGGTCGGCACCGACGGGTACCGGCAGGACCTCGCCGTGCTCACCGTCACGTACGGGCTGATCGGGCTCGGCTTGTACAGCCACTTCATCATGGGCGATTCGTTGTCCATCGCGTACAACGCGTACGCGGCGATCGGCGGCTACGCGCTGGGCCTGATCGCCACCCGGACCGGCTGGCCGCTGCTGGTGTCGCTACCACTGGGCATCGTCGCCGCCGTACTCATCTCCGTGCTCCTGGGCCTGGCCACCCGTCGGCTCAACGGCTTCTACCTGGCTGCCGTGACGCTGCTGTTCAGCGAGGCGTTCCAGGCGTGGCTCGTCGACGCGGACGGCGTCACCGGCGGCGCCGAGGGCGTGATCCTCACCCGGTCGCTCAGCATCTTCGGGGCGGAGCTCGGCAGGGACCAGATCGTGGTCATCGCGCTGGTGCTGATGTGGCTCATCGCGTTGCTGCTGTCCCGGCTGCGCCGCTCGCCGTTCGGCGTCACGCTGCGGGCCAAGGCGCAGGCCTCGGTCGCCGTCGAGGCGGCCGGGGTGCCGGTGACCGCGCTGACCCTCATCTCGCTGAGCATCGGCGCCGCGATCGGATCGCTGGCCGGCGCCGTGTTCACCACGGCGAACCTGTCGATCCTGCCGGAGTCGATCCCGGTGTCGGTGGCGTTCCTCGCGGTGTTCATCCCGTTCCTGGGCGGGCGGTCCAGCCCGTGGGGTGTGGTCATCGGCGCGCTGCTGGTCACCGAGCTCACCTTCAACCTCAACTTCTTCCAGGGTTCCGGGACGCTCCTGTTCGCCGTCGCCGTGGTGGCGGTGCTCATCTTCGCCCCGGAGGGCCTGATCGGACTGGCCCGCGACCTGACCGGCCGGCTCGTCGGCGCTGTCAACAGAGGCGGACGCGATGAACGCTGACATCCTTTCCTGTCAAGAGCTGACCAAGTCGTACGGCGGGGTCAAGGCGGTCACCGGCGCCTCGTTCACGGTCGGTGCCGGTGAGATCGTCGGGCTGGTCGGCCCCAACGGCGCGGGCAAGAGCACGATGGTCGACCTGATCGGCGGTGAGCAGCAGCCCGACAGCGGCCAGGTGCTCGTAGGCGGGGTACCGCTGGCCGGCTCGCCCTCCCTCCGCGCCCGTCGCGCCGGGTTGGCCCGCACCTATCAGTACCCGCAGGTCGCCGGCGCGCTCACCGCCCGCGACAACATCATCGTCGGCGGTTTCGCCCGGGGCATGTCCTCCGGCCTCGCACTGCTGGGCGCGGCGGCGCGGGGCGTGGTCGCCCCAGGCGGCCGGGCCCTGCGCGAGGAGGCCGGTCAGGTCGCCGCCCGCCTCGGGCTGCGCCGGATCGACCGGCTGGCCGCCGACCTGACCCTCGGCGAGCTGCGGCTGCTGGAGGTGGCCCGCGCGCTGTTGCAGCACCCGCGCATCGCGCTGCTCGACGAGCCATTCGCCGGGCTGGCCTCCGACGGCATAGCCGGCCTGTCCGAATCCATCCGCACGGTCGCCGCCGGCGGCACCGCCGTGCTGCTGGTCGACCACAACGTCGACATCGTGGCCTCGATGGCCGACCGGATGGTGCTGATGGCCGGCGGCACGGTCGTCTTCGACGGCGCACCCCGCGACTGCCTCGCCAGCGCCGAAATGCAGGCAGTCTACTTCGGCACCGGGCAGGTGGATCGATGAGCGAGACAGGCCTGCGGGCCAACGAGCTGACCGTCCGATACGGACGAGCGAGCGCGTTGAACCTCACCGGTACCGAACTGCGGGTACCGGCGGGGCGGGTGACCCTCGTGGTCGGCCCCAACGGCGCCGGCAAGAGCAGTCTGGTCCTGGCGCTGTACGGCTCGGTGCCGTCGGGCGGGCAGGTGTACCTCGGCGGCCGGGACGTCTCCGCGCTGCCCACCCGGGTCCGGGCCCGGTCCGGGCTCGCCCTGGTGCCACAGGGCCGGCAGCTCTTCGCCCGGATGAGCGTCCGGGAGAACCTGATGGTCAGCGCCGAACTGCTCCGCCTGGACCCGGAGCGGGTGGAGCAGGCACTGGACCGCTTCCCGATCCTGCGCACCCGCGCGAGCCGGCCGGCCGGCGTGCTCTCCGGCGGTGAGCAGCAGATGATGGTGGTGGCCCGGGCGCTGATGACCGACCCCAGCGTGCTGCTGCTCGACGAGATGGCGACCGGGCTGGCCCCGCTGATCGTGGACGACCTGCTGCGCACCGTGCGGGAGCTGGCCCGGTCGGGCACCGCCGTACTGCTGGCCGCGCCGACGATCGGCGTGCTCGGCCAGGTCGCCGACGGCGGTGTCGTGCTGATGCGCGGCCGTGTCGTCGCCGAACACGATGACGTCGCCGAACTGGACGCCGCCTACCAGGCCGCCATGGGCGCCATCGTGGAGGGCTGAGCCGTGGCCGACGGTACCGTGGTGGTCGGTTTCGTGGGGCTGGGCAACATCGGCCGGCCGATGGCCGCCGCACTGGCGCGTGCGTTCCCGGTGGTGGTGTACGACGTAAACGCGTCGGCCGCGGCCGAGGTGCCCGGTGCCCGGGTCGCGGCCTCGCTGGCCGACGTGGGCGCCGCCGCCACCGTGGTGGGCGTCGCCGTGTACGACGATGCCCAGGTCCGCGACGTGGTGACCGGGCTGCTGGCCGGGATGCGCCCAGGCGGCACCATCCTGGTGCACAGCACGATCTCGCTGGGCACCGTGCGGGACGTCGCGACCCAGGCGGGCGCGGCAGGGGTGGCGCTGCTGGATGTGGCGGTGGCCGGCGGCGACGCCCGGGCACGAAGCGGCGAACTCACCCTGATGGTCGGCGGCGACCCGGACGATGTGGCCCGCGTCCGTCCGGTCCTCGACGCCCTCGGCAGCCGGATCCACCACGTGGGGCCGGTCGGCGCGGGACTGGCCGCCAAGCTGGCCAACAACCTGGCGCTGCACGTCGGGTTCCAGGTGCTGGAAGAGGCCCTGGCGCTGGGCGGCGACGCGGGCGTCGGCGAGGCGGAGCTGCTGGAGGTGCTGGACTCCGGCACCGCGCAGTCCTGGCTGACCGGCAACTTCGCCTACTACCGCCGCCAGATCCGCGAGGTGCTGCCGCCCGGCATGGTCGCCAAGGACCTGCACGCCGCCGTCGCGCTGGCCGGCGACGGTGCGGACATCCCACTGACCCGGCTGGCCGCCGGCACCCAGCGGGAGGCGGTGGTGGTGGCGGCGGTGCGGACCCCGCTGGGCCGCCGCCGGGGCGCGCTGAGTGGGGTACGCCCGGACGAGCTGCTGGCCTACACCCTGCGCCGGCTCGTGCAGCGGGCCGGCATCGCGCCGGACACGGTCGACGACGTGATCGCCGGATGCGTCAACGCGGTCGGTGAGCAGGGGCGCAACATCGCCCGGGTGGCCGCGCTGGCCGCCGGCCTGCCGGTCACGGTGCCGGGTGTGACGGTCAACCGGATGTGCGGTTCCAGCCAGCAGGCGCTGCACTTCGCGGCGCACGCGGTGCTGAGCGGCCAGCAGCGGATGGTGATCGCCGCCGGCGTCGAGTCGATGTCCCGGGTGCCGCTGGGCGCCGACGCGGCGGGTGTCACCCCACCGGGCGCGGTCACCGGCCGGTACGAGCTGGTGGACCAGGGCGTGGCGGCGGACCGGATCGCCGCGCGCTGGCACCTGGACCGTGCCGAGCTGGACGCCTTCGCCCTGGCCAGCCACCGCAACGCCGAGGCGGCCTGGCGGGACGGCCGGTTCGCCGACGAGTGCGTACCGGTACCCGCCGACCTCACCACGGCGCTGCTCGCCGACGAGCTGCCCGACGCCGGCTGGCTCATCGAGCGCGACGAGGGCATCCGGCCAGACACCTCGCTGGCGGCCCTGGCCGCGCTGGAGCCCGCCTTCGGCGCGGACGGCGTGCACCACGCCGGCAACTCCAGCCAGCTCACCGACGGCGCGGCGGCCGTGCTGGTCTGCGACGGCGCCGAGGCGCAACGGCTCGGCCTCGTACCGCTGGCACGGATCGTGGCCACCGAGGTCGTCGGCGTGGAAACCGACCTGATGCTGCACGGCGTCATTCCGGTGACCCGGCGCATCCTGGAGCGCACCGGACTGACCATTGCCGACATCGACCTGTACGAGGTCAACGAGGCGTTTGCCAGCGTCCCGCTGGCCTGGCTGCGGGAGACCGGCGCCGATCCCAGTCGGCTCAACGTCAACGGTGGCGCCATCGCGCTGGGCCATCCCACCGGGTGCTCGGGTGCCCGACTGGCCACCACCCTGCTGTACGAGCTGCACCGCCGGGGTGGCCGGTACGGGTTGCAGGTCATGTGCGTCGGATACGGAATGGCCACCGCGACGCTCTTCGAACGGATTGGTGAGGCATGAGCGAGCTGCTGTCGGCGCAGAACCGGGAGATCCTGGACGGGTTGCGCGACTTCCTGAACGCGGAGGTCCTCGCCCGCCACCGCGAGGCCGGTGCGCTGCTGTCCGACCCGCGCCAGCGGTACGGGCCGGACGGCCGGCACGTCGCCGCCGTCGAGGAGCACCGCCGCGCGGTCCGGATGGCCTCGGCCGGCGCCGGGTACTACACGATGTGCGTTCCCGAGGAGCTGGGCGGCGGTGGGCAGGGCGCGGTCACCATGTACGCGGCGTGGGAGCTCATCAACCGGCTCTGCGGCAGCGGCGGCTGGCTGGGCAGCGAGGTGGTGGCGCACTGGGCCACCGGACCGAGCGTGGTGTTCGGCCGCGCCGGGCAGCGGCTGCGGGACACCTTCCTGGGCTCCCTGCTCTCCGGTGAGCAGACCATGTGCTTCGCGATGTCCGAGCCTGGCGCCGGCTCGGACGTGTGGCAGATGTCGACCCGGGCGGTGCCCGAGGCAGGCGGCTGGCGGCTCACCGGCGTCAAGCAGTGGATCTCCAACGGCCCGCATGCCGACCTGGCCATCGTCTTCGCGGTCACCGACCCCGAGAAGGTACGGGCCAGGGCGGGCGGCATCTCGGCATTCCTGGTACCGACCGACGCGCCGGGATTCCAGGTGGACAGCGTCATCGGCCTGTACGGCCAGATGGGCGGCGAGCATGCCATCCTGTCGTTGAACGAGGTGCGCGTCGAGGACTGGCAGCTGTTCGGCGAGCCGGGCGGCGGGCTGTCGCTCGGGCTGGACGGCATCGCCACCGGCCGGCTGTACAACACGGCGAAGGGCGTCGGGCTGGCCCGCTGGGCGCTGGGCCTGGCGGTCGGGTTCGCCACCGAGCGGGAGACGTTCGGTACCCGGCTGTTCGACAACCAGGGCATCTCGTTCCCGCTGGCCGATGCCGCCACCCGGATCCACGCGGCGCACCTCATGGGACTGCACGCCGCCGAACTGGTCGACTCCGGGCGGCCCGCCCTGACCGAGGTGGCGATGGCCAAGCTGTTCGCCACGGAGATGGCCACCGATGTCATCGACCGGGCCATGCAGACGCTGGGCGGGATGGGCATCACCACCGAGGTGGGGCTCGCGAAGGCGTGGCAGAGCATGCGGACGGTAAAGATCGCGGACGGCTCTTCGGAGATACTCAAGCGGCTCATCTCACGGCGTCTGGCCAATGGCGAGATGAGCGGATGAGTCGAGGTGATGCTGCCATGACCGAGGAATACCGGGTCCCCGCAATCGAACGGGCCGTACGGGTGCTGCGACTGCTCGCGGCACAGGACTCAATGTCGCTGGCGAAGACGGTGGAAGCCACCGGCATGAACAAGAGCACCACCTATTACATCCTGCGCACCCTGCTGGCCGAGAACCTCGTCCAGTACGACGACGCCGGGCAGGGCTACCAGCTCGGCCCCGCGCTGGTCGAACTCGGCGCCGCCGCGGCCAACCAGATGAACGATGTCAGCATCGCCAAGCGCAGCCTGGCCAAACTGCTGGACCAGATGAACGCCACGATCGTGCTGTACCGGCGGATCAGCCTGACCGAGATCATCCTGGTCGACAAGCTGGAGCGCCCACACCGGGTGCGCATCACCCTGCAGGTCGGCACACCGGTGCCGATCCAGGGCGGCTCGTTCGGCCGGGTCTTCCTCGCCTACGACCAGCCCTCGCAGGTCAATGCCGCGCTGGCCACCGGGCTGCAACTGTTCACCAGCAAGAGCGTCGCCCGCAAGGAGATCTTCCTGCGCGACCTGGAACGGGTGCGCGAGCAGGGTTTCGCGGTCGACCACGAGGGCTATGCGCTGGGCGTCAGCACCGTCGCCGCACCGATCTTCGGGCCGGACGGGCGGATCCGGCTGGTCGCCGCCGCCGTGGCTTTCACCAGTGAGATGGACGAACAACAATCCGCCTTGTACGGGCGGCTGCTGCGCGAATGCTGCGAGCGGATCACAAAGATGCTCGCCGGTCGCACCGAACTCGTCGGTCAGAACGAGTCCTGGGTCGACCACCAACCTCCGAAAGACAGGGAGTACCGCACATGACGGCTACGGCCTCGGTTTCAACAGAGACGCTCCGCGATCAGGTGGCCGTGGTCACCGGTGGAGCGGGTGGGCTGGGCCTGGCCATCGGCCGGGAACTCGGGCTGGCCGGCGCCACCGTGATCGTCGCCGACATCGCCGCCGAACCCGCCGCCCGCAGCGCCGAACAGCTCACCGCGGAAGGCATCGACGCGCATCCGCACACGCTGGACGTGACGTCCCGGGAGAGCATCGACGCGATGGCCGCCGAGGTGAACGCCCGCCACGGCCGCATCGACATCCTGGTCAACAACGCCGGCTTCCCGGTGGACCGGCCGCTGGTGTCCATGAGCGACGAAGACTGGCACCAGGTGCTCAACGTGTGCCTGTACGGCACCTTCGCGTGCAGCCGTGCCGTGGTGCCGGGCATGATCGAGCGCGGCTACGGGCGGATCCTCAACATCAGCTCCCGGGCGTACCTGGGCAACCCTGGGCAGGCGAACTACTCGGCGGCCAAGGCCGGCATCGTCGGCCTGACCCGTACTTTGGCCAAGGAGCTCGGCAAGCACAACATCACGGTCAACGCGATCGCCCCCGGCCTGATCGCCACCGAGACGGTCCGCCGGCACCCGAAGTTCGACGCCATCGCGGAACGGGCGGAGCGCGCCAACTCGATCCGCCGCCTCGGCACCCCCGAGGACATCTCCGCCGCCGCGCTGTACCTCGCCTCGCCGGCAGCCTCATTCGTCACCGGGGACGTGCTCCACGTCACCGGCGGCCGGTTCAGCTGAGGCGGCGGCGATGGATGTCCTGCTGACTGAGGACGAGCGGCTGCTGCGTGACAGCGTGCGCTCGTACCTCGACGCGAAGATCGCGCCGATCGTGACCGAACACGAACGCGCCCGCACCTTTCCCTGGCATCGGCTGGCCGAGCTGTACGAGTTCGGGTACGTGCGCGGTGTGGTACCGGAGGCGGACGGCGGCGACGGCGCCAGCCACATGGTGCAGGCCCTGCTGATGCAGGAGGCCGGCCGCTGCTGGGGTTCGCTGCGCACCACGCTCAACGTGCAGAGCATGGTGGCCCGGGTACTGAGCACGGCCGGCACGCCGGAGCAGAAGGAGCGGTTCCTTCGGCCGCTGCTGGCCGGGCAACGGTTCGGCTGGTTCGCGCTCACCGAACCCGACGCGGGTTCCGATGCCGGCGCGCTGCGCACGACCGCCCGGCGCGACGGGGATGACTACGTCATCAACGGGCGGAAGCTCTACATCACCAACGCCCTGGCCGGCGACTTCGGGGTCGTGCTGGCCCGGGTGCCGGACACCGGCGAGGTCAGCGCGTTCCTGGTGGACCGGACGGAGTCGGAGTACCAGGCCTACGACATCCCGCACATGCCGCTGCGGGCCACGACCAGCTGCGAACTGGTCTTCGACCAGACCCGGATACCGGCGGCCAACCTGCTCGGCGAGTTGGGCCGGGGGCTGTCCCTGGCGATGTCCGGCGTCAACCTGGGCCGGTTGAACATGGCGATGGGCGCGGTCGGGCTGGCCCAGGCGTGCCTGGAGTCCTGTGTGGACTTCGCCCGCACCCGGGAACAGTTCGGCCGCCCGATCGCCGGATTCCAGCTGGTGCAGGAGATGGTGGTACAGGTCGCCACGCTCACCGAGACCGCGCGGCTGCTGGGCTACCAGGCAGCTCGCACGCTCGACGCCGGGCTGCCGGGCCGGTACGAGTGCTCGATGGCCAAGTACTACTGCGGCGAGGCGGCCGGTCAGGCGGCGACGCTCGCGTTGCAGGTGCACGGCGGGGCCGGGCTGATGGAGGAGTCCCCGGTGGAGCGCTACTTCCGCGACGCGCGGGAGGCGACCATCCCCGAGGGCACCAGCCAGATCCAGATCCTGCACCTGGGCAAGCACCTGCTCGGGGTGTCGGCACTGCGATGAACACAGCACACATCGGAGGAGACGTCATGTCCGGGCCGCTGCAGGGCGTACGGGTCATTGAGGTGGCGGCGCTGGGCCCGGTGCCGT
This sequence comes from Micromonospora sp. NBC_01412, assembly GCF_045040215.1. Lineage (NCBI taxonomy): Bacteria > Bacillati > Actinomycetota > Actinomycetes > Micromonosporales > Micromonosporaceae > Micromonospora > Micromonospora sp. NBC_01412. Next base: position 1,484,564 of record NZ_CP109528.1, on the reverse strand, counting down.
TCGCCGGGATGCTGCTGGCCGACATGGGCGCCGAGGTGATCCGGGTCGACCGGGTGGGCGCCCCCGCGCCGGGTGCGGGAGCGAGCGTCGAGACGGATCCGCGGCACCGGCACCGGCGCACCGTGGCACTGGACCTCAAGCGGTCCGAGGGCGTGGACCTGTTGCTGCGCCTCGTGGAGGGCGCCGACGTGCTGATGGAGGGGATGCGGCCCGGCGTGATGGAGCGGCTGGGCGCCGGCCCGCAACCCTGCCTGGAACGCAATCCGGGGCTGATCTACGCGCGGATGACCGGCTGGGGGCAGGACGGGCCGTTGGCCCAGCGGGCCGGGCACGACATCAACTACATCGGGATCGCCGGAGCGCTGCACCCGATGGGGCCGGCCGAGCTGCCACCGCCGGTGCCGTTGAACCTGGTCGGCGACTTCGGCGGCGGCGCGATGTACCTGGCCTTCGGCATCGCCTGCGCGCTGCGGGAACGGGAGCGCTCCGGGGCCGGGCAGGTCATCGACGCGGCCATGGTGGACGGCGCGGTCTCGCTGACCGCGATGTTCCACGGGATGCTGGCCGCCGGCACCTGGTCGGACCGGCGGGAGAGCAACGTGCTCGACGGCGCGGCGCACTTCTACCGCACGTACCGCACCAGCGACGGTGGCTTCATGGCCGTCGGCGCGATCGAGCCGCAGTTCTACGCCCAACTGCTGTCCGGGCTCGGGGTGGCCGCCGACAACTTTCCGCAGCACGACCGGGAGCGCTGGCCCGCGCTGGCCGCCGCGTTCGCCCGGACCTTCGCCACCCGCACCCGGGACGAGTGGACCGCGGTGTTCGACGGCACCGATGCCTGCGTCACACCGGTGCTGTCGATGGCCGAGGCCGCCGCTCACCCGCATCTGGCTGCCCGGGGCACGCTGGTGCCGGTCGCGGGCACGCCCCAGCCGGCACCCGCGCCTCGGTTCTCCCGGACCGCTGCGGTGCCGCCGGGCCCACCGGTCGGGTACGGCCGGCACACCGACGAGCTGCTCGCCGGCCTCGGACTGTCCGTAGCAGACATCGAACGGCTGCGCGCCGAGCGGATCGTGGGTTAGCGATATGACGAACGAGGACATCGAGTACGACGAGCACGACGGCATCGCCACCATCCGGCTCAACCGGCCGGAGGTGGGCAACGCGCTGTCGCGGCGGATGCGGCCCCGGCTGCGCGAGTTGTGGGCGAAGGTACGTGACGACCCGTCGGTACGGGTGGTCATCGTCACCGGCACCGGGGACCGGCACTTCTGCACCGGTGCCGACGTCCGCGAGGTGGCCGACACCGGTACGACCTCGTCCGGGCACGGCACGGTGGCCGAGGACATCGTCTGGTCACCGTTGCAGAACGAGGTGTGGAAGCCGGTCATCTGCGCCGTGAACGGGCTGGTCGCCGGAGGCGGGCTGCACTTCGTCGCGGACGCCGACATCGTCGTGGCGGCCGAGCACGCCCAGTTCATGGACACCCATGTCAGCGTCGGGCAGGTCGGTGCGGTGGAGAACATCGGACTGGCCCGCCGCCTACCGCTGGGCACCGTGCTGCGGATGACGTTGGCGGGCCGGGGTTTCCGGCTCGACGCGACCCGCGCGTACCAGCTCGGTCTGGTCGACGAACTGGTGCCGGCGGCCGGCCTGATGGACACCGCGCGGGAGCTGGCCGCGGCCATCGCCGCCAACTCCCCGAGTGCGGTGTCGCGCTCGAAGCAGGCCATCTGGGGTGCCGCCGAACGACCGCACCAGGAGGCTTTGGAGTATGGCTGGGAACTGGCCCGCCGGCAGTGGACCCACCCCGACTTCGCCGAGGGTGCGCGCGCTTTCGTTGAGCGACGCCCTCCGCAGTGGAACGTCGAGGTGCCGGCATGAGGTGGGCCTTCACCGCCGGTCAGGAACTCCTGCGCGATGAGGTGCGGGCCTTCCTGGCCGAACACGCGCACAAGCGCGACCCGATGCAGTACTTCCACGGCCGGGGCGGCGCCAGCCGCGAGCTGTACCGCGAGCTCGGCCAGCGCGGCTGGCTACGGCTGGCCTGGCCGCGTGAGTGGGGCGGGCAGGACGCGCCGCCCTCCACCGAGTTCATCGTCTGGGACGAGCTGGCCTACGCCCGCGCGGTACGCCCCGACCTGGCCGCCGGGATCGTCGCGAAGACCATCATCGGGCACGGCACGGACGAGCAGCGGGCCCGCTTCCTGCCCGGCATCGGCCTGGGCGAGATCAGCTTCGCGTTGGGATACTCGGAGCCGGAAGCCGGATCGGACCTGGCCGGGGTGCGCACCCGGGCGGTGCCCGACGACGACGGTTACCGGGTCACCGGCGAGAAGCGGTGGACCTCCGACGCGCACAACTCCGACTACCTGTGGCTGCTGTGCCGTACCCCGGAAAGCGGTCACACCCTGCTGATGCTCGACCTCACCGCGCCCGGGGTAGAGATCCGGCCGATCCAGACCATCGACGGGCACCGGCTCAACGAGGTGAGCCTCGACGGCGTGTACGTGCCGCAGGAGAACCGGATCGGCGCCGAAGGCGAGGCGTGGCGGCTGATCCGGGCCGCGCTGGCCGTCGAGCGGCATCTGATGGTGCTGCCCGGCCGGGTCCGCCGCGACTTCGAGGACCTGCTGCGCTGGTCGGCCGAGCGGGGCTGGTCGGCCGACGCCCGGACCCGCGACGACATCGCCGACATAGCGCTGGACGTGGCCGAGGTGGAGGTGGCGGCCATGAGCACCCTCGCGGCCCTGGAGTCCGGCCACGACGGCGCCGCGCAGGCGGCGCGGGCGAAGCTGCTGGGCAGCAGGACCCTGCAACGCATCGCGCGGCTGCCGTTCGACGTCGGCGATGCCGGGGCCGCCCGCACCGGCACGCCGAGTTTCCTGTGGCACGAGACCTTCATGGAGACCATCGCCGGAGGCACCTCGGAAATCATGCTGGGCGTGCTGGCCCGCGAGGCGCTCGGGCTGGGAGGACGTCGATGACCGGGTACCTGGACGTGCTCGCCGACCACGCGCGGCACGCGCCGAACGCGCCGGCGCTGATCGACGCGGTCGGCGAGTACACCTACGCGGAACTGTGGACCGCGATCGAGGAGCACGCCGCCGCGCTGCGCGCCCTCGGTGTCGCCCCCGGCGACCGGGTGGTCACCGCGCTGGCGCCCGGCGCCCCGCATCTGGCCGCGCTGTTCGGGGTGATGGCCGCCGGGGCGGTCGCGGTACCGCTGAACATCCGGCTCGCCCCGCCCGAGGCGTACGCCTTCCTGGCCCCGCTCTGCCCGGCCCAGTTGCTGGCCGCCGAACCCGACACCGAGCTGGCGGCCAGGCTGGGCTGCGGCCTGGCCACCCTGTCCTCGGCCGGCGCCCCCGGGTCGTTGACCGACCGGATGTCGCTGACCGCCGTGACGCCCGTCTCGTCGTCGCCCGCGTTCCGCGACGAGACAGCCGCGATGATCATCGGTACCGGCGGCACCACCGGCGAACCGAAGGGCGCCACCTGGACCCATTCGGCGCTGTACCAGTACGCCGCGTCCTGCCAGGCGCAGATGGAGATCCGGCGCACCGACGTGGAGCTGTACTTCTCCCCGTTCTTCCACATCGCGGTCGCCACGATCGTGTTCGCGACCCTGTTCGCGGGCGGCACCGCCTGGCTGCTGCCGCGCTTCGACGAGGCCGCTGTCCTCGACGCGCTCGCCACCGGCCGGCCCACCCGGCTGTTCGGCGCACCCACCGCGTTGTTGCGGCTGCTGGAGCATCCCGGCTTCGGCGCGGAACACGGCGCCTCGATCCGCCGGGTGCTGTTCGGCTCCACCGCCAGCGTGCCTGCCTTCCCCGGTCGGCTGCGCGCCGCGTTTCCGCGGGCCCAGCTGATCACCGGGTACGGCGCCACCGAGTTCGGCGCGGTGGCCCGGCTTCGCTCCTGGGAACAGGAGGACGGCGTCGACCGGGGGCTGGGTCGCCCGGTGCCGGGGGCGTCGATCCGCATCGTCGACGACGCCGGCCACGACGTGCCCCGGGGCGGCGTCGGTGAGGTCCTGGTCCGCGCGCCGTGGCAGATGTCCGGGTACTGGGCGCGGCCGGAACAGACCCGGGCCACGGTGGTCGACGGCGCGATCCGCTCCGGTGACCTCGGCCGGCTCGACGAGGACGGCTTCCTCCACCTGGCCGGCCGCGCCAAGGACATGGTCATCTCAGGGGGCGAGAACGTCTTCCCGATCGAGGTGGAGAACGTGATCGCCCGGCACCCGCAGGTCCACCAGGTTGCGGTCTTCGGCGTGGACGACCCGCTGTGGGGCGAACGGGTGGAGGCCGCTGTCGTACCACACCCCGGTGGCGGTGTGGATCCCGACGGGCTGCGCGAGCACTGCCGCGCCGCCCTGGCCGGGTACAAGGTGCCTCGCCGGTTCCACGTGCTCGACGCGCTGCCGGTGACCCCGGCGATGAAGGTGGACAAACGTGCCCTACGGGAGGTCACCCGTGACGCTTGAGGTGGACTACGGCCAGCAGCCGCGCGAGTTCGCGGAGGCGGTACGCATGCTGTGCCGGCGTCATGAGGAGGGTTGGCGCCACCTGCCCGGCGACGGGTTTCCCGAGCAGACCTGGCAGGACCTCGCCGACATCGGGTTCCTCGGCCTCGCAGCCGAGGGCACCGAGGTGGCCGGCGAGATCGCCGCCGTCATGGAGGAGCTGGGCGGCCTCGGCTGCCCCGGCCCGCTCTGGGAAACCGTCCTGGCGACCCGCGCCGCCGCCGAACCACCGGCGAACGGCATCGCCACCGTGGGTACCGGCGGCCCGCTGCCCTGGGGACACCGCGCCACCGTGTTCTTCGCGCTCACCGACGACGGCCTCTGGGAGTGTGAGCCGGCCGGCGAGGCGGTGCCCGTGCCGATGCTCACCGGTGAGCTGTGGGCCGAGGTGCCGCTGGCACCCCGCCGGCGCGTCCCCGACGAGTGCGGCGCGCTCGCCCTGGGTGACCTGGCGCTCGCCGCGCAACTCGTCGGAGCCGGTGCCCGGCTGGTTCGGGACGCCGCCGAGTACGTGGCCAGCCGCCACCAGTTCCGCCGGCCGCTGGGCGACTTCCAGGGCGTGGCCTTCCCGCTCGCCGAGGCCGACATCGGACTGGCCGCCGCGCGGGCCCTGACCAGCCGGGCCGCGTCCCGCCTGACGGACGGCGGTGCGGACGCCGCCCGCGCCGCCCGGGCCGCCGTCCTTTCCGCAGCCCGCGCGGCCCGTACCGCCACGTACCACACCTTCCAGGCGTACGGCGCGATGGCGTTCACCGAAGAGAGCGGCGTGGCCTGGTACGGGCGACGCATCGCACAGCTACGCACCCAGGCGTTGGCCCCGTACCGCAGGGCGGCGTGGACCGCCGACGTTTTCGAGAGGACCACCCCATGACCGACGACGTTGTCGTCCTCGCCACGGCCCGTACCCCGTTCGGCCGCTTCGGCGGCGCCCTTCGCGACCTGCCCCTGCCCGACCTCGGCGCGATCCCGGTGGGCACCGTGCTGGACCGCGCCGGCCTGACCGGCGCGGACGTCGACGAGCTGGCGTTCGGGGTGAACTTCCCCGGCTCCGAGCGCTCGGTGGCCCGGCAGGTGCTGCTACGGGCCGGCATCCCCGAGGAGAAGGTCGCGTACACCGTCGACCGGGCCTGCTGCTCGTCGCTCGCGGCGATCACGCTGGCCAGCCGGGGACTGCGGCTCAACGACACCGCGCTGAGCGTCGCCGGCGGCGTCGAGAACCTGAGTCGGGTGCCGTACTTCGTGCATGCGGCCCGCTTCGGAAACCGGATCGGCGACATCGTGCTCACCGACCAGCTCGTCGTCGCCTGCCCGCACACGGGGGTACCCCGGGCCGTGCAGGCCGGCGCCGAAGCCACCGAGTACGGGGTGGACCGCGCCGAACAGGACGACTGGGCGCTGCGCAGCCAACAACGGTACGCGGACGCCCTGGCCCGCGGCTGCTTCGACGACGAGATCGTGCCGGTGGACGTGCCGGACCGGACCGGCCGCCCGGTACGGCTGGCCGCCGACGAGGCGCCGCGGCCCGACACCACAGCACAGCAACTGGCCGCGCTGCCGACGGTCTACGACAGCGCCACGGTGACGGCGGGCAACGCGCCCAACATGAGTACCGGCGCGGTGGCCCTGGTGCTGGCCAGTACGGCGGAGGCGGCGCGGCGCGGCACCACCGGCCTGGCCACCGTCAGCGCGTGCACCCAGGTCTCCGGCGATCCGCAGCGCCTGGCGTCGATGCCCGCGCGGGCGGCCCAGCGGGCACTGGCCCGGGCCGGCCTGACCCTGGACGACATCGACCTGATCGAGGTCAACGAGGCATTCGCGGCGGTGCCCCTGGTCACGACACTTGTTCTGGCGGACGGGGACCGGGACAAGGCGCTGCGGCTGCGCGAGCGGACGAACGTCAACGGCGGGGCTGTCGCGGTCGGTCACCCCACGGGCGCGACGGGCGGCCGGCTGGTGATGACGATGATCAACGAGCTGCGCCGGCGGGGCGGGGGGAGGGGCCTGGTCGCCATCTGTGGCGGCGTCGGCGAAGCCGAGTCAGTCATCGTCACCGTCCGCTGACAGGCCCTGCCGGCATTCGGATCGACGCGACGGAGCCTCGACCACCGCTCACTCGTGTCACCGTCGGCGTGCTCCCGCGGGGCCTGCGGGAGCACGCCGCCGGACGGTCAGAGCATCCGGCGGAAGGCGGCCACCGCGTCCTGCTGCATCCGCCGCGACACAGCCGCCTCGGTCACCAACGCGGAGCCGTGGAAGGTGGCCGGGTACAGGTGCGCCTCGGTCGGCACGCCGGCCTGGGCCAGCCGCTGGGCATAGTGCATTCCCTCGTCGCGTACCGGATCGAACTGGCAGCTCGATATGAACGCTGGCGGCAGCCCGGCAAGATCCTCCGCGCGGGCCGGGGCGGCGTACGGCGACACGCTCGGGTCGCCGGGCTTGACGTCGTCCCCGAGGTAGTAGGCCCAGCCCAGCTCGGCGCTGGGGCGATTCCAGATCGGGGTGTCGACGTAGGCGCGCATGGACACGCTGCCGAGCTGGTCGTCGAGCACCGGGACGTCAAGGTACTGCATGGCCAGCCGCGGGCCGCCGCGGTCGCGGGTCAGCAGGGTGAGGCCGGCGGCGATCCCGCCACCGGAGCTGCGGCCGTAGAGGCCCAGGCGGGTGGGGTCCACGCCGAGTTCGTCGGTGTTGCCGGCCAGCCAGCACAGCACCGCGTAGCAGTCCTCCAGGGCCGCCGGGAAGGGCTCCTCGGGCGCGAGGCGGTAGTCGACGGCGATCACCACGGCCCCGATGCCGGTGGCGAACGCGGCGGCGTCGGCGTGTTCGAGCTCTAGGTCGCCGAGCACGAAGCCGCCGCCGTGCAGGTGCAGGACGGCCGGCGCCAGCGCTGCCGCCGGCTGCGGGGTGTAGATCCGCACCGGGACGGCGGGGGCGCCGGCCGGGCCGGGCACCGTGCGGTCCAGCACGGTAAGGCCGGTCAGGTCGGGCTGGGGAAGCTGGGCCGCGATGGCCCGCCCGACTTCGCGGGCGGCGGCCGGGTCGCGAAGGTCGAGGATGGGCAGCATCGGGACCCACGGCGCCAGCTCTGCATCAAAGGGATATGTCATGACAACCTCCACGGCCGGGACCGCTCGGAAGGCTGCCGAGCGGCACTCGTCTTACCGACGAGCGACCGGGCAGGGATCAGACATCCTGGGTGGTACTACTTTCCGGCCCCAATCCTTCGTCGAGAGCCCGGCCAGGAGCAACGAGCTCATCCTGGGTTGCCTTGCCGAGTCGGCCTGACGTCGCGGCCGTCGGTCCGGCACCGACCGCTCACGCGGCCGGTGCCGGACCCGGTCAGCCCGCCAGCAGCAGCGCGACGCCGGCCAGCGCGCCCAGCGCGGAGAAGCCGGCCCCGATGCCCAGGGCGAGCCGTGGCGACTGCGAGACCCGCCGGGAGTACCTGATGCGGTTCTCGACGAAGTGGAAGGTCAACCAGGCCGGGGCGATCGACAGTGCGATCACCAGCAGTCCGGTGGACGTCGACAGCGGTCCCCAGTACGTGGCCGCGATCGCGAGCATCGGCCAGTGCCACAGGTACAGCGAGTACGACAGCGCGCCGATCCAGCGCAGTGGCGCGATCCCGAGCAGAGTCTCCGCCCCGCCCCGGGCCGTGGCGCAGCCGGCCGCGATGACCGCCGCGGTGCCTAGCACCGGCAGGGCGGCAGTGTAGCCGGGGAAGTCCATCATCGGGGTGAAGAACAGGCCCGTCACCAGCACCGCTGCCAACCCGGCCCAGCCCAGCACGACAGCGACCGGCTTGGGTAGCCGGGCCCAGGCCCCGACCGACATGGCGACGCCGGCGCCGACGGCCAACTCCCAGATCCGGCTGGTGGTCTGGAAGAACGCCGGGGACTGCGCACCGACGGTGGTGGTTACCGACCAGGCCAGCGAGCCGGCGGCCAGCAGGCCCAGCGCCGTCGCCAGCACCGGCTTCAGCCGGGCGCCGGACACCTTGGCCAGCGCTACCGCCAGCAGGATAAGCAACGGCCAGATCAGGTAGTACTGCTCTTCGACGGCAAGCGACCAGAAATGCTGGACGGGGGACGGCGGCATCGTCGGGTCGGGGTGCGTGAAGCGCTCGGCCAGCCGCCAGTTCAGCAGGTAGGCCACTGCGGCGACGATGTCGCCGCCGATCTGACCCCACCGGCCACGCGGCACCATCAGGAACACGAACACCGCTGTCGTCAGCAGCACCACGTTGACCGCCGGCAGCAGTCTCTTGGCCCGGCGGGCGTAGAAGTCGATCAGCGCGACCCCGCCGGTCCGGTCCTGTTCGGACAGCAGTTGGGTGGTGATGAGGTAGCCCGAGATGACGAAGAAGACGTCGACGCCGGCGAAGCCGCCGGAGAGCGCCGGCACGCCGGCGTGGAACAGCATCACCATCACCACGGCGACCGCGCGGATTCCCTCGATGTCGCCACGGAATCTGGAGCGCGGCCGGTCGGGCGGACTTGGGTGGCTCGGCTCGCCGACGGCCGGCGATGGCGCCGGCCGTTCGGGGCCGGCGGGTTGGACGGGCGCTAAATGCGCCGGGTCGGCTGGAGCGGACACCATTCCTCCTGAGGGGAATTCGGAAAGCTTGATCTAAATCTATGAGCATGAGGCTGGCTGCATTCGTGGCCATATTTAGCAGGGAATCGTTCTGTTGTCGAGACGTGCGGCGTCGTGAATGCTGTGACATGTCGTGAATGGGATACATGGCCGGCCCCGCGGGATCGCAGTGGTGGAGCAGTCGACGACCGCTTTCTGTGGAAAGCCGAGATAGTTGCGGCAATGGCCGGATACCTAATTTATTCGAGCTAAATGAATGCATTGCCCTTGGCTTTCGACTCCAAGGCCCCAGCCGCCGGTGGATGCTGAGCTTCGCCCCCGCAACAACCCTGTCTATTGCCGGGTGAGGCCGACGGTGGCGGCGAGGCGGGCCACGTCGGCCGAGGTGGGGCCGGCGCGCAGGATGGTGGTCAGGGCGGCGCGAGCGGCGGGGCGTAGCCGGGTCTCGGCGGGGGCGATGCCGTCGGCGGTGACCAGGGCGCGGCCGGCGGCGTGGTGGTCGCCGAGGTCGAGGTGGGCGCGGGTGATGTCGATGAGGTGGGCGGCGCGGTGTTCGGCGGGGAGCAGGTGCCAGGCGTCGTCGGCGGTGGCCCGCCGGTGGGCGGTGACGGCCCGGTGGTGGTCGCCGACGCGCATGGCGGTCAGGGCGCGGGCGAGTTCGACGGTAACGGGGCCGAACCAGATGCCGTCGTGGTCGCCATGGTGCCGCTCACCGTGGGCGGTGGCGAGGCGGGCCGCGCGCTCGGTGAACTCGGCAGTGGCGGCGGCGGCCCCGCACGCGGCGGCGGCGAGAGCGGCCTCGGTCAGCAGGGTCCCCGTCAGCGCGGGCTCCTCCGGCAGGAAGGCGCGGGCGGGTGCCTGGTCGAGCCGCTGTGCGGCGGTGGCGGCGGCGGCCATCGCCAGCCGCCCCCGCCGCAGTGCCCGGAGCGCCTGGGCGAGGGAGACCGCCGCGAGGCCGGCGCGGCGTGGATCACCGGCGGCGGCGGTCATGGCCCGGTCGGCGGCCAGCCAGGCCAGGTCGGCCTCGCCGAGCTTGGCCAGCACCTGGGCGGCGAGCCGGTACACCCGCACCGGCAGGTCGGCGGCGGCCGGGTCGTCCGTCTGGACGTGGTGGGCCCGGCGGCTGTCGCCGAGCAGGTCCGGCAGCATCCGCAACACCTGGGCGTGGTGGCCGTTGCGGTACGCCGTCCAGGCGTACCCGACCTGGCCGTCAAGCTGCCGCAGCGACGACGCCGGCTGGCCGTCGCTGCCGAGCCGGGGTACGTCGTAGCGCGCCAACGCCTCGCGCACCCGCTCCACGGCGCTGCCGGTGTCGGTGTCGGTGGCCGGTCCCCGCTGGGCCCTGCTGGCGAGCAGGACGGTCGGGGCGACGCCGAGGGCTGCGGCGACCGTCTGGATCACCGAGAGCCGATCGAGGGTACGGACGCCGCGCTCGACCTTGTCCACCCAGCTCTTGGACTTGCCGATCCGGTCGGCGAAGACCTGCTGATTCATGCCCCGGTTGACCCGCAGCTCCGCCACCCGCCGCCCGATCGGCAACTCGTTGCCGGTGCGCCGGACGGGCCGGGTCATCGCTCCTGCTCCGTTGGCGGCTGCATGGCCAACGTGGACTCCCCGCAGCGCGGACACCACCGGGACTTGACCCGGAACGCGAGGAGCCCGAGCAGGAAGCCCGGCACCAGCCCGCCGAACACGACCGACACGACTTCGGAGATCACGAAGACCCTCGCTTTCTGACGAGGCAGAGGAGCGGTTCATGGGCGGGATTGCGCCCGCAAGTACTTGGTCACCCGGGCAGCCGCCCTCTCGGCCTGCTCGACGAGCGTGAGTAGCGGCGAGTTGGTTGGTCGGCGCAGCTCAAGCGCGTCTTCTGCCCGAGCGAGAGCGGCCAGGTGGACACGGGTGGACTCAAGAGCGCGGTTGACCACCTCGATGTCCCGCGCCGGTTCGCCGACCTGACCTTCCATGCCACGTCCTTGGTGATCGAATCTTGACGGTGGGTAACGTTGGATTCATACCAACCATTTTAGTTGGATGAGGGCCAGTCAAGACCATGCCGATAGATTGGTTGGTACGACATCAGGAAGGATGGCGACGTGGGTCAGCCGAAGTACCGCCAGATCGCGACCGAGCTTCGCGGCCAGATCGTGTCAGGAGCGCTGCGCGAGGGTGACCGGCTTCCAACCGAGCCGCAGCTCCAAGAGCAGTACGGCGCCTCACGCAACACGGTCCGCGACGCAACCGCATTGCTGGTCAACGAAGGCTTGGTGCACAGGGTGCCGGGACGCGGCGGAGGCATGATCGTCCGAAGGAAGGTCACCCTGACGTTCCACGCTCATCGCGCCGAGATGCCTGCCCAGCCGACGGCCGAGACAGACGCGTGGCGGTCGGAAGTTGTGGCGCAAGGCTATGAGGCGTCACAGGAGTTCTCCCTGACGATCCAGTCGCTCTCACCCGACCTCGCCGAACGCCTCCACGTCGAGCCCGACTCGGTCGCAGTGCTGCGGCGATGCGTCCGGTACGTCAACGACCAGCCGTCCTCGTTGCAGGACAGCTACTACCCGATGGACCTCGCAGAGGAGGTCCGCGAGTTGCTCTCGCCGAAAGACATCCCGCAGGGCACCACCCGGCTCCTGGCCGAACGGGGTCACGAGCAGACGGCCTTCTACGACGAGTACGTCTCCCGGATGCCAACGCCCGAGGAAACGAGGCTGCTCGGGTTGCAGCCCGGCACGACGATCCTGCTGCACATCCGCACCGGGTACACCGCGCAGCGCCCCGTACGGGTGTCCTTCAACGTGTTCGCCGGCGACCGCAACCAGATCGTCACCACCCACGGAGACGTGCGCATCATCGGCAGATTCCGCCCGGAGGAAGCCCCCGAATGATCACCATGCCGGCCCGGCTGAGGGATGTCGACGTCATCATGAGCTGGCGGCGCGAGCGCGTGGCGTGGCTTGCCGCCCGGGACGAAGAACAGTGGTCCATCCCGCTGCCCCGCTCCGCCGTGGCATCGACGATCTCAGCCGGACAGACGTGGATGGTCTGGGACGGCGACGAACCGATCGCCACCATCACCCTGACCGCGTACGTGGACGTCGACAACCTGTGGAAACCGGACCGGGACCCCGAGGCGCTGTGGCACCCGGAGGATGACCCGGCCGACGCGTTGTACGCGGCAAAGATGATGATCCCGCTCGCCCATGCCGGTGAAAACCTTGGCGGTGAACTACTGGACTGGGCTGGTGGCCGGACATACGAGGCGGAGCTGACGTGGCTGCGGCTCGACGCCTGGACCACCAATCACCGGCTGCACGACTACTACCGCCGGCAGGGCTTCCGACACGTCCGTACCGTCGAGTCCCGCGTCTCCGGCGCGTGTTTCCAACGGCCCTCCCAGCCGTATCTGAACGGCCGGCTCAAAACTGAGGCAGCATGACCGCTCCGGAACCGCCATTGGCTGCAGGGCGATTACGGAGTCGGGCCTGTCGTTGCGTGATCGTTTGCTGATTTGTGAGACGACACGCCGGGCGAGTTCTCCAGAATCAGCAGACGATCGTGAAGTCCCAATCCCAGGGGCGGGGCGGGGCGGGGCGGGAACGCCGACGCCGACGTCGTCGCCGACCGGCGGGCAACACCGCCGCGCCCCCTCTGCTCTGCTGCCCCCTGTGCAACGCTCGCGGAGCGCGACGGTTCTGCCGGCCTCTCATGTTCCTGGCGTGGGTGCCGCTCCGCGGCAGGTATGCCTCCCGGCGCCTATGGAGCTGAGTCGGATACGACATCAGCCACGCTCGCCGTGCTCGGCGACCGCAAGCGACGACCCGACGGGCGGTGGGTAACCGACGGCGGTGGGTAACGCGACGGCGGTGGCTCGACCGGCGGTGATGACGTGGACGACTCAGCTCCATAGGCGCCGCCCCACGGCATCGACCGGCCCGCCCACAGCTCCGCCCCGGGCCACGGTCCCCGGGCCGACCAGGGACCGCACCCGCGACAACGCAATGCCCCTGAACGCCGGCAGGCTTCTTTAGCGTCGGAGTCGAGCGCTGACGTGCTGCGAGTCGGTAAAGCCTCCTTCTCTGGCGCGGCGGTCTCGTCGTCATCTGCCGGCGGCGTCTGAATGGTCCGTTGCTGGTACTCGATGACCTCGCAACTCTCTCCACGGCGGTGGCGATCCTGCTGCTCCCCGTGCCTACTCGCGGCCGGTGACCCGGGTTACCACTGGAAGTTCGAGCAGAGCAGCGCGACACCCACGAGCGCCAGGGCGACGGCAGAGCCTTTGAACCATCGAGCCTTGCGGCGGTCTCGCCGGCCTACGGCAGTCGCGACGCCGAAGCGGAGGTACCCGGCGACGATGAACGCGAGGTACGCGAGGACGGCACGGGTGGTCTCCACGGTCCTGATCGTACCGTCGGGGGCCAGGGCGCCCGGTGGTCCACAATCCTGACGCGTCGCGCACGCGAGTGGTCCCGACGCCGTCGTCCGGCGGCGGACGCCAGCTGTCGGCGAACTGGCGTAGAGCAACCCGTGCCGGTGGGCGACGGACAACAGCCCGGTTCCCATCGACGCCTATCTCTGGTGCGAGCGGCCCGCGCATGGTAGGAATTTGCCAAGCTCGGCGTCGTTTGCGAAAGATTTCACCCAGAGAGGCTTCGATGAGGATAAGAAGGATCATGGCCGGCCTCACGGCAGCCATCGTCGCTCCGGCGGTGGCGGCCACACCAACCTGGGCGGCCCCCACGGGCGAACAGATCGTCAGCTACCGCGGCTACCAGGTGCAGGTGCCGGCGGACTGGCAGATCGTCGACCTGTCCACCGACCCGCACGCATGCGTCCGGTTCGACCGACTCACGGTCTACCTCGGTCATCCGAGCGCCGAGCCCTGGTGCCCCACCGGGCTGGTCGGGCGCACGGCAGGACTGATCATCGAGCCCATCGACGCCGTCACCGCGGAGCGCCTCACGGCGGACACCGCCGTCACGGCCAGCGGCCGGGCGACCGTGGACACCCTGGTGTCGCGCGACGGAGAGGCCCAGGTCGCGGTGCGCGACGCGGGCGTACTCGTCACGGCTCTCCACACCCCGGACACCGAGCCGGCGGTCCGCCGGATCCTGGCCGCCGCCAAGCTCGGCGCGGGTGCCACGCCGGTATCCCTGGACGCCGTCCGCGCGGCCTCGACGCCCGCCACGGTGGCGCCGTCGCTGGCAACCGGCCCGCAGCCGGGCACCTACACCGGCAAGGGCTTCGACACGTGCACCGCGCCGTCGCAGTCGACGATGGACACGTGGCGCAACAGCTCGCCCTACCGCGCCGTCGGCATCTACATCAGCGGCGCGAGCCGATCCTGCACCCAGGCCAACCTGACCGCGACCTGGGTGACCAACCAGGCTGCCAAGGGCTGGCACCTCATCCCCATCGAGCTCGACCGCCAAGCGCCGTGCGGCACCCGCCTGCCGAAGATGTCGTACGACCCCGCCACGGCGCGGTCCGAGGGTGCGACCCGGGCGACCAGTGCGGTGAACGCGGCCAAGGCGCTGGGCATCCCCGCCGGGAGCGCGATCTACAACGACATCGAGCAGTATCCGGCGGGTGAGTCGTGCAAGGCGGCCGTGCTCTCGTACCTCTCCGGCTGGACCGAGCGGCTCCACACGCTCGGCTACCTCTCGGGCATGTACTCCAGCGGCTCCTCCGGGGTCCGGGATCTGTGCAACGCCTACAACGACACCCGGTACACCCGCGTCGACCATCTCTTCCTCGGCTGGTGGAACGGCGTGGCGAACACCGATGCCGGCGACTACTGCCCGGACGCGTACTACAGCAACCACCAGCGCATCCACCAGTACACCGGCGACACCAGCGAGACCTGGGGCGGCGTAACGATCTACATCGACCGCGACTATCTCGACGTATCCACCGGAACCACGGAGCCGCCGCAGGGGTTCACCGTCACGGTCGACAACACCACCACGGGCCGGTTCACCGCGAGCGCGAACTGGAGCACCTCAGCCTATTCCAGTCAGCGGTTCGGCACCGACTACCGGTTCGCCACCCCGACCCCCGCCAGCGATGCCGCCTGGTTCGGAGCGGACCTCCCGGAGACCGGCAGCTACGAGGTCTCGGTCTGGTACCCGGCCGACCCGGGCTACAACGACTCGACCCCGTACGTCGTCGCCACCACCAGCGGCAGCCAGACGGTGAAGGTGAACCAGCGGCTCAACGGGGGACGATGGGTGTCACTCGGCGTGTTCACGCTGGCCGCAGGCTCAGGCAACAAGGTGGGCGTGAGCCGGTGGACCAGCGGCACCGGCTACGTTATCGCCGACGCGGTCCGCATCACCCGCGCCTGACCGACGGCATGAACAAGCGGTTGTGACGCGACAGCCGATGGCCCGGGCCGATGTGGTCGACCCGGGCCATCGGCTTCCGTCCGCCTGGGCCGGCGTCGAGGTGGGCCCAGCTCAGCCCTGTGCGTCGAGCTGGGCCCGGTTCGGCGGGGCCTACCCGTGCGGTTCGGCGCCGGCCGCCGACACGACGAGGTCCAGGTCGCGTATGACCTCGGAGAACGCCACGGGTGGCACCTCCGCGAGGGGGACCGCCGAGCCGGCCGCGAGGAAGCGCAGTTCGCCGACGACCACGTCGCCGCCGCCGAAGTAGCCGTGCAGTTCGCAGGCCAGCGCGGCGGTGAGCCCGGCGGTCACCGGGCGGGTCGCCTGGTACGCGTCGTACCGGTCGTGGGTCGACCAGCCGCGTCCGGACAGCAACTGGCCGGCCACCCTGCCGTCGACGGTGTGGCCGGCGAACCGTCGCGACACGTCGACGGTGTCGCGCTCGGCCGGAGTCAACAGGTACAACTCGCGGAACGCCTGCTTCACGGGCTGTTGGATCAGCAGCCGGACGATCTCCGCCTGCCAGTGGGCGAGCAGGCGCCGCTCGTACAGCAGGAAGGGGTGCGCCGCGGTGACCGGGCCGTCGAGGTCGATCTGGTCGAGCAGGCCGACGGTGCCCGTCCGGTCCTGCCAGATCAACGCGGGCAGCATCGCCTGCCCGGCCGGCAGCCGCCGCAGGCGGTGCAGCTCGTCGGGGTTGAGGGTGCCTCCGGTGGCGACCAGCCGCTCGATCATCCCGCCGCGCATCCGGCGGGCCTGGTCGCGCAGCCGTTCCTGGTGTTCGCGCGCGTGGGCGTACCGCGGGTCGGTGCGGACCGCGGCCGGCACCGACTTCAGCGCCCTGCCGGCCCTGCTGACCGTGAGAACCGGATCGGCGTCGGCGAGCCGTACCCCGACGGTGTAGTCGCCGATGTGCCAGTCGCCCGGGGTCTCGGTGACGACGCGGGCCTCGCAGTCCCACTCCAGGCGGTCCGCGTCGGGGAGGCCCGCCACCTGGGCAAGGTGGTCGAGGGCCACCGCGACCGCGGCGGCGTGGCTGTGCCGGCGGTTGGGGCCGAGCTTCGGGCCCCGGCCCGCCACCTCCCGCAGGGCCAGATGACGATCGAGTACGGTCTCGCCGTCGGCGAGCGGCAGCAGTCCGAACGCGGCGATCCCGGACAGCGCGTTGCGCTTGACCCGCTTCTCGACGGCCGCCCGGTTCCACCCCAGCGCGGCGGAGATCACCTCGCTCGGGCAGAGTCCCAGCAGCCGGCGGGCGCCGTCGTCACCGGCCCGCCGCGCGGCGGCCAGGATGTCGGCCCGGTCCTGCCGCCCCGCCTCCGTCGCGGCGGTCGCCAGCACCAGCCGCAGCAACGGCTCCGCCCCCGGCAACCCGAGCACCGGCAGCAGCACCTCCGCGTCGCCGGCCGGCAGCCGCAGCTCGAAGGCGTACCGCCGCTGTTCGGCGGTGCGGTCGCGCAGGTGGTCCACCAGGGCGGACCGCTCGTCGTCGGTCAGCTCGGCGGGGCCGAAGCGCTGGGCCATCCGGCGGTCGTGCGGCCGGTCCAGGGCCCGGAGCACGAACCGCAGGCCGCGCGGCACCAGCACCTCGGGCAGCTCGTCCCAGTCGGGCTCGGCCGGCGAGGTCAGCCGCCAGGCCAGCGCGTCGAAGTAGTCCCGGACGACCGGGGCGCAGCAGGCCGACGCCGAAGCCACGGCACTGCCCGCCGACGCCGAAGTCGTGGCGCCCTCCGCCGGTGAGCCCCCGCCGATGGCCCTGCCCAGGTACGCGTCGTCGGCGAACGCCTTCTCGATGACCTCGACATCGAGCGCGCCCGCCACGTGCAGGGCGTCCAGGATCCGCACCACGGTCTCCCGACCCGCGCGGCCCAGCGGGGTGAGCACCAGCAGCCGCAGCAGGCGCACGTCGTCGTCGGCGATCGCCCGCTCGGCCAACGGTTCGAGCGGCGGCTTTCGCCAGCCCACCCGGTCCACGGCGGACGCCAGCATCGCCGCACGGCGGGCGGTGGGCCACGGGCCGTCCAGCACCTCCGCCGGGTCGTCCGGGTTCCGCACCGGGAACGCCTCGTCGTACACGTCGTCGAGCGCGGCGCTGATGTCCGCCATGTTCCCGCCGAGATGCCCACCGGTCCGTTCGATACTGTCGCCGGTCGCCAGCCGCCGCCGGACCCTGTTGGCGAGATCCCGCAGCCCCGCCAGGTCACCGGCCTTCGCCAGGCCCCCGGCCTCGTCGACCAGCAGCCACAGCGCGTCCCGCTCCTCGCGGACCGCGTCGGCGTACATGCCGGGAACGTCAACCACGGGTCACCCGCAGGCCAGGGCGGTCAGCCACAGGAAGACGGTGCTCTCGCCGCCGAGCCGGGCCGGGCGCCGGCCGCCGTACCTTCACCTGCAACATCGACACGCCCCCGTCCCGCCCACCACAACTGATCACCGACGGGTCGACCATACCCACGGCATTCAGGTTCCGGTCCCCACCTCGGCGACCGATCGGGCCCGCCGGCTCAGCGAGTCGACACGCTCGGTGAGCTCGCGTACGGCAGCCTCGTCGCCGCCGTCCACGGCCGTGATGCCGTCGAGCAGCGCCGCGTAGTCGGACGTCAGCCTCAGGTACCTCCGGCCGAACTTCCGGTCGGTGTCGCGGGCCCGGCGCTCCGCCCGGGCGTACCGCTGGTCGAGGTCGATGATCTGTTGGGCCAGGACGGCGGTGGCGGCGCTGAGCGCGCTGCGGCCGTCCGCGTGCTCGTCGCGGCGGCTGCGCCGGGTGGCCGCGAGCCGGCCCGCCCGCCGGCCGCCGACATAGAGCGCCGTCGCCCCGGCGACGACGCCCACGATCGCCGCGACCGCGAGCAGGAAACGGGGCAGCGACGGGCTGATCGTACGGGCGCCGTCGGGCACGGTGCCGGCCTTCACCAGCAGGTCGTAGTTGACGGTGACGACCTTCAGCGCCTCCAGGGGACGGTCGGCGAAGGTGTCGACCCCCCGGCCGACGGTCCCGTCGGCGGCACCCGCCTGGGTGGTGTGGGTACCGACCGAGTCTCGCCGATCGAGTCAAACCGTTCCACACGGCCCACTCGTGTGCTTATTCCGTGACCGACCCCTGCCGCATCCTGGTCGAGGGCCGGGAGCGGCGGCGGACCTTGGACGGTTCCCGTCGCCCACGAGCGCGAACTGTCCAACGTCCCGAGGGAGGACGGGCGGCGGGGTAGGCAGGTAGGTAGGGGTGCTCATCCGGCGCGCTGCGGTTCAGGGAAGGATCGTGCCGTGAACACCTCGACGCGTACACGTGCTCTGCTCGGTGGGCCGGTCCTCGCGGTGGCGACGGTCGCGGCCTGGTGGGCCTGGCTCGGCTGGGACACCGAGTACACGGTCGACCCGGTGACCGACTCGGTCAGCGGCCCGTACGAGGTGTGGCAGGTCGTCGGGTGCGTCCTGTCCCTGGCGGTGATCGCAGCCGTCGGCGGCTGGACGCTCCGCCCCTGGCTGGTGGCGCCGGTCATGACGGTGGCCTTCACCGTCGCCTGGGCGTGGCAGGCGGCGACGAGCGACGACTCGGGCCTGTGGGCGGTCGGGGCGGTCCTGATCCTGCTCGGGATGGCGGCCGGCAGTACCGCGGTCAGCCTGGGCGCCCACCTGCTCCACCGACGGCGTGCCGGCGGAAGCTGATCCGCACCGGTCGCCACGTCGAACCTGTCGGAGACCGCGCCGGTCGGTCAGCGCGGTCTCCCCGGCCACGGCTACACCCTGCCCACCGACTACGACCTCGATGCCGCCCGCACGGCCGCGTTACCGGCGAGGACGGGGCAGCGCCCGCGCCGCCGGCTCGGTAGCGTGCGTGGCCATGCGCAGCGGGGCCGGTCCGGAGTGGTGGACGGCCGTCCCGCCGCTTCGCGTCAGCCACCTCGTGGGCGTCGACCCCGAGCTGCTCCGGTTGGCCCTCGACCCGCTGCCGCCGTCCGCGCCGGCCGTGGTCGCCTACCGGCCGGCGCGGGGCCTTCCCCTCGCCGGCCTGGTCACCGTCCTCCTCGACGAGTTGGAGGACGCCGCCCGGGCGTTGTTTCCCCGCTGGCTGCCCGGTGCGGCCCGGCTCGACGACCGTGGACGCCTCGGCGCCCCGGCCGCCCGGGAACTCGCCACCCGGGTCGCGGCCCGCTCCGACCACTTCGGGCCGTTCCTCGCCGACCTGGCCGAGCGGGCCCTGGGCTCCCGCCGTGCCGGAGCCCATCCCCGTGACCGACGGGAGCAGCCGGGCGGGAGCCGCCCGCAGGTCCCCGGCGAGGACCGACGGGAGCAGCCGGGCGGGAGCGGCCCGCAGGTCCCCGGCGAGGACCGACGGCGTACGCGCCCGTCGCGCTTTCCCGCCGAGGTGCGGGCCGCCGGCCTCACCCGGGTGCTCGCCGACGCGTACGACAGGCAGTCCTGTGTGCTGGTGGCCGAGTCGCCGGAGGGGGCCGGCCCCGAGGACGAGCGGGCGCTCGTGGCGGCGGCCGAGTGGCTGGTGCAGCACGGCCGGTGCGCGGTGTGGCTGGTCGGCCCGCTCCCGCACGGAGCCGACCGGGTCCGACCGGTGTCGCTCCGGCTCCCGACGCAGCTCGCCGAACTGGCCGGGGGCGTCGGTCGGGTTTCCGACAGCCCTGTCGGTCCGGGTGGCGCGGGCCTGGCGTACCCGCCGCTGGCCGGGACGCCCCGTCCGGACAGCGCCGCCGAACAGGCCCTGGAGCGGGCCCTGGCCCCGCACGACTGGGCCCGGGACCGGCGGTGGAACCACACCTACGAGTGGCATCCGCTGGGCCGGCCGTACCGATTGGATCTCCTCTGGACGGTCGAGGGGCTTGCGGTCGAGGTGGACGGCCCGGAGCATCGGGGAGCCATGATGTTCGCCGACGACCGGCGGCGCGACGTCCAGCTCCAGCTCCTCGGGCTCGACGTGCTTCGGTTCACCAATGAGCAGGTGCTGACCGACGTCCAGGCCGTGGTCCGGAGCATCCGGGAACTGCTGGCCCGGCGCCGCGCGGCCGGCGCGCACCCCTGACAGGAATGAGGCACCGATGTCGAGCAGCAGTGCGGACCTGCCGAGCCTGACCCCCAACCAGATCAACGTGCTCGTCGTGCTGATGGTGGAGGCCCGCAAGCTGACCAACTCCGAGCTGCGGGAACTGGCCGGTTTCCCGCTGACCGGCAAGGACAACGAGAAGCTGGTCAAGGCCGGTCTGGTCGAGACCGACAGGTCTCACCGTCCCTTCTCCCACGAGCTCACCGACGAAGGCTGGCGGGTCGTACGCGAGCTGCACACCGGCGTACCGCCCAAGGCGGGCGGCTCGGCCAGCCGGTCGCTGTTCACCCTGCTCGCCAACCTGCACCGAGGGCTGGACCGGCTCAGGGTCAGCCACGGCGACTTCTTCAAGCAGACCGCCGGCCAGCCGGCGCTGGCCCGGCTCGTCGCGGCCGGGAGCGACGAGGGTCAGGCCGTTCCGCCGCCGGTCACCGGGACCGCCCCCGCCCCGGCGGGCGGCGACGTGGAGGAGCGGATCCGGGCGGCGTACCGGGAGCTGGCCAAGGCCCCCGGCACCTGGGTCGGCCTCGCCGACCTGCGCGACCGCCTCGGCGACGCCGACCGGGCGGTCGTGGACGACGCGCTGCGGGCGATGCTCCGGCGGGACGGCGTCCGGATCATCCCGGTCGCCAACAGCAAGTCGCTGACCGCGCGGGACCGGGCGGCGGCGGTACGCATCGGCGAGGAGGACAACCACACCCTGTCGATCGGGGCGGCATGATCGCCGGGGACGAGCGCGCGGCGCTGGAGGCGCTGACCTTCAATCCGGCCGTCACCCCGGACGACGTCTGGCGGCCCGCCCCGCACGACGTGCCCGAGCTGCACGAGCGGGTCGTCGCCGAGATCCTGCGTGGGGTGGCCCGGGCCCGCACCGACGACACCAGCCGTCCCCTCGGGGTGGCCATGCAGGGCCGGGCCGGCTCCGGCAAGACCCACCTGCTCGGCGCGGTCCGCGAGCGCATCCAGCGCGACGGCGGCTACTTCTTCCTGGTCAACATGGTCAGCGGGAAGACGTTCTGGGCGAGCGTCGCGCTGGCCATGGTCGAGGGGATGGGCCGGGAGGGCTACGGCTGGGGCACCCAGCTACGCAAGTTCCTGCGCCGGCTCACCTCGCAGCTCGGCATCCCGGCCGAGGTCCGCGACGCGGTGGCCGGCGTCCGGCCGCTCACCAGGGAGGACCTGGACACCTTCGTCCGCGCCCTGCGCACCCACCACCGGGAGGTGGGCCGGGACTGCCAGGACACCGCGCGGGCGCTGGTGCTGCACGGCTCCCGCGAGTTCGACGACCAGGACGTCGGGTACGCCCACCTGATCAGCGAGCCCGGTGACCCGGCCGGCCGGGCCGCCTGGGGGCTGACCACCAGGCTGTGCACCCCGCAGCAGATCGTCCAGGACGTCTCCCGGCTCATGGCGTTGACGCTGGACCCGACGGTGATCGCGGTCGACCAGCTCGACACGCTCTTCGCCCAGACCAGCACCTCGATGTTCGACCGGTACGCCGAGCTGGACGACGCCCAGGCGATCGCGTTCGGGCCGATCGCCGACGGCCTGCTTACCCTGCGCGACGTGACCCGTCGGTCGCTGGTCGTCGTGTCCTGCCTGCCCGACACCTGGGAGCTGCTGACCCGCAGCGCGCCCACCCCGGTCGCGGACCGGTTCCGGGTGTCCGTCCTGCCGGACCGCATCCCGACCTCGGAGATCGGGCGGGCCATCGTGGAGAAGCGGTTCACCGCCGCGTTCGCCGCGCTGCGGTTCACGCCGCCCGCGCCGACGTGGCCGATCGGCCCCGAGGCGTTCGCCGACGCCTCGAACCTGACCCCGCGCGCCCTGCTGCGCCGGGTGGATCGGCACGTCTCCTGGTGCCGGGACGCCGACGAGGTGATCTTGCTGGACCGGCTGATCGACGGCGGCGACCCGTCGGCCCCGACGCCGGGGGCGACCGGGGCGGTGGATCTGCGGCCGTTGGACGAGCGGTTCGCCGCGCTGGTCGAGGCGGCCGAGGTGGGCCCCGCGCTCGACCACCGGACCGAGGACGAGCGCCTGCCGGCGCTGCTCGCCGCCGGGCTGGCCGCCTGGATCGCCGAGCAGGCCCCGACCGGGGCCACGTACAAGTACGACCCGCCGCCCGGCCGTAAGCCGGCCCTGCACGGCCGGCTGATCGAGGTGCTGGACGAGGCCACCGAGAACGAGGCGCACTGGTGCTTCCGGGCGATCTCCCACCCGAACGCCGTCGCCACGATCGCCCGGGTCAAGGCGGCCTGCACGATGGCGGGGCTGGACCGGCAGTACCCCCAGCGCCGGCTGGTGCTGCTGCGCAACGGCCCCTGGCCGACCGGGAAGCGTACGGCCGAGGTGCTGGCGGCGTTCGACGCGGCCGGCGGGGTGACCTGCGCCGTGCCGGAGGCGGACCTGCGGGTGTTCTCGGCGCTGCGCGAGTTGGGCCGCCGCCCGGACGCGGCCTACCAGGAGTGGCTGGTGGCCCGCCGGCCGGCGGGCGGCACCGCCCTGTTCCGCGCGGTCCTCGGCGACCCGGACCCCACGCCGGCCGCGCCCGCCCCCGGTCCCGCCCCCGGTCCGGGGCCCGCCGAGCCGCAGGCCCCGCACCCGGCCGTCGAGCCGGTTCCGCGTGGCGCCGCCGAGCCGGTCCTGCATACCGGCGACGGGTTGGTGTCCGGCCACGGCGACGGGTCGGTGTCGGGTTCCGGCGAGGGCCGCGTTCCGGGCCCCGTCGGGGACGGCGCGGTGGTGGTGGCCCTCCCGGCCGTCGGCGAGCAGCCGGCGGGCGGCGGGGGCGCGGCGGTCCGGCTGGGGCAGACCACGGACGGGCGGCGGCCGTTCCTGGTCGACCTGGAGTCGCTGCGCCGGCACACCGTCGTCTTCGCCGGCTCGGGATCGGGCAAGACGGTGCTGATCCGGCGGCTGGTCGAGGAGTGTGCCCGGCAGGGCGTCTCCTCGATCGTGCTGGACCCGAACAACGACCTGGCCCGGCTGGGGGACGCGTGGCCGCAGCCGCCGGTCGGCTGGGGGCCGGGCGACGACGAGCGGGCCCGGGACTACCTCGACCAGACGGAGGTCGTCGTCTGGACGCCCCGGGTCAACGCCGGGCGGCCGTTGAGCTTCCAGCCGCTGCCCGACTTCAGCCCCGTGCGGGACTCGCCGGACGAGTTCGACCAGGCCATCCGCTCGGCGGTGGAGGCCCTCGCGCCCCGGGCCGGGGTGAACCGGCCCACCCGGCTCGCCCAGCAGGGCAAGGCCGTGCTGACGGAGGCGCTGCTGGCGTACGCGAGGACCGGCACGGTGGGCCTGCCCGGCTTCACCGAGTTCCTCGCCGACCTGCCCGACGGGGTGAGCCGGCTGGCCCGGGCCGACAAGCTCGCCCTCGAACTGGCCGAGACGCTCAAGGCGGCGATGGTCACCGACCCGCTGTTCGGCGGCACGGGTGCCCCGGCCGATCCCGGCCTGCTGCTCACCCCGACGCCCGGCCGGCGGGCCCGGGTGTCGGTGATCAGCTTCGTCGGGCTCACCTCCGACCAGGAGCGGCAGAGCTTCGTCAACCAGTTGCAGATGGCGCTGTTCGCCTGGGTCAGGCGGCACCCCGCCGGGGACCGGCCGCTGGGCGGCCTGTTCGTCATGGACGAGGCGCAGACCCTCGCCCCGTCGACCGGGAACACCGCCTGCACGGCCAGCTCCATCGCCCTGGCCTCGCAGGCCCGCAAGTACGGCCTCGGGCTGGTCTTCGCCACCCAGGCCCCCAAGGGCCTGCACAACCAGATCTCGGGCAACGCCACCACCCAGTTCTTCGGTCTGCTCAACGCCCCGGCACAGATCGACGCGGCGCGGCAGCTCGCCGAGGCCAAGGGCGGCCGGCTGCCCGACATCGGGCTGCTGAGCAGCGGCCAGTTCTACGTCGCGAGCGAGGGCTTCCCCTTCGTCAAGGTGGACACCCCGCTGTGCCTGACCCACCACCCCAAGGCGCCGCTGACGCCGGAGGAGGTGGTGCGGCGGGCGGGCTGAGCCGGGCCGCCCCACGCCGGACGACGCCGGGGCCCGCCCGCGTCAGTAGGCCAGCTCCACCGGCCGGCCGAGCAGGTGGGCGCCGTTGTTGCCCAGCCAGCCCTCCGCCGCCGCCGCGTGCTGGGCGAAGGTGTGGATGTCCCGGAAGCGGCGCTGCACCGGGGAGGAGTCGCGGGCCGCGCCGCCCCCACCCGCCCGGTAGCAGGCGTCCACGGCGGCGGTGGCGACCTCGGTCACCCAGGGCAGGCTGGCGGAGATCTGCGGGCGCAGCGCGTCGACCGCGGCGGGGTTCTCCGCGTCGGCCGCCCGGGACAGGTCGTGGGCCAGCGACCGCACCAGGGCCCGGGCCGCCCGGACGTTCAGGTCGGCACGGCCGAGCTGCACCCGGAAGGCCGGCGAGTCGGCCAGCGACTGCCGCGCGTACAGCCGCTGCCGGCCGCCGTCGAGCAGCGCCACGGTGTCGTCCAGGGCGCCCTGGGCGATCCCGACGGCCACCGCGCCCAGGTGCAGGACGAACTGCGCCAGCGGCGCGACGAACCCGGGCCCCGGCACGCACGGGACCCCGGTGAACAGGTCGAAGCTCTGCTCCACCGGGCAGAACACCGACTCCATCAGCACGTCGTGGCTGCCGGTGCCGCGCAACCCCAGCGTGTGCCAGGTGTCCTGCACCGTCACCGAGCCGGCGGGCAGCAGCACCGAACGGATCTCCACAGGTTGGCCGTTCGGGCCGGGCAGCGGCTGGCCGTCCCCGGTGAGCACGCAGTTACCGAAGATCCAGTCGGCGTGCCGGGAGCCGCTGGCGAACCCCCACCGCCCGGTGACCTGGAACCCGCCGTCGGCCAGCTCGGCCCGGCCCTGCGGGGCGAAGCCGCCGGCCACCACGACGTCCGGGCCCGACGCGTAGAGCTTGTCGAACCGGTCCCGGGGCAGCAACGCCAGCAGGTGCGGCGTCTCCGCGCCGATCATCACCGTCCAGCCGGTGGAGCCGTCGGCGCGGGCCAGCTCCTCCAGCACCGCCAGCCCGGTGTGCGGGTCCGCCTCGTACCCGCCGTGGCTGCGCGGCACGAACATCCGGAAGCAGCCGGCGGCCCGGAGCCCGTCGAGCAGGTCGGCGGGCAGTTCCCGGGCGACCTCGATCTCCTCCGCCCGCCGGCTCAGCTCCGGCGTCAGCTCCCGTACCGCATCTGTCAGTCGGGTGCGGTCCTGTTCGTCCATGGTTGCCTCCTGCTCGCCCCGGGCGTCGCGGCGCCGTCCCGGCGCCGTCGGACTCGCGGCGCCGGCCTGCGGCATCCGCGGCTCAGACGTTGGACGGCCCGGCGTCCCGGCGGGAAGGGACGGCGGTACCGGGCCGCCGGGCCCCCTGCCCGGCGGAAGTTCCCGGGTGGACGGGACGGTGCGCACCATGCGGCCGGGACGTCGGGACCGGCACGCTCGGTGGACCGGCGGTGTCGCCCGCACCCCGACCCGCTGGCCCCATCGACGACCACGTCCCGTCGGGAGGCGCCCGTGTCCCACCCGTGGCCGTACCCCGTCCCGGCCGGGCCCGCGCGACTGTCGCCGGACCGACACCCGTTGCGCAGCGCCGGGATCTCGGCAACCGCCGCTCCGACTGACAGGATCACGCCATGCTGGTCGACCCGGTGCCGAGCGCGCTGACCGTCCCGAACGCCGGTGATGACCCCGGCCGCCCGGTCGCCGCCTGGACAGTGCTGGTCGGCTGCGTGCTGCTGCTCGCCGCCACGACGCTCTGCTGGGTGCTCGCCCGCCGCCCGTGGGGGTTGTCCCAGCTCTACTTCCTCGTCGACTACACCGACTGCGCGGTGTACGGCACGACCGGATGGCTGATCCTGCTGCGCCGCAGTCACCCGGTGGCCTGGCTGCTGGCGGTCACCGGGGTCGGCGGGGGTATCGCCGGCCTGGGCGCCCAGTACCTCGACCTGCTGCGGGTGTACCCCGGGCTGCCGGAGGTCACGCTGCTGACCACGGCCCGGCACTGGGGCTGGGTGCCGGGGATGCTGTCGCTGATCGTGGTGCTGCCCTGGCTGGTCCGGGAGGGCCGGCTCACGGTGGGTCCCCGGGTGGCGGTGACGGCCGGCGCCGCGGTGGTCGCCGCGACCGAGCTGTTCCAATTGACCTATCCCGGGCTGGGCGGCGCCCCGTCCGGGGCGCCGCTGGCGATCCGCAGCGCCGACTGGGCCGAGTTCGTCGCCCGGGTGCAGCCCGTGCTCACCGCCCTGGTGCCGCTGCTCGGGCTGGTCGCCGCCGCCGGGCTGCTGTGGCGGCGTCGGGTCTCGCCGCCCGCCGAACGGGTCGGCCTGGGCTGGCTCGCGGTCGGCACGGTGCTGCTGGCGGTGAGCTTCGCCCCGATAGCGCTGCCCGCCGACTGGGCGGGCGCGGTGCCGGAAGGGCTGCCGCCGACCGCCATGCTGGCCGCGCAGGCGTTCTTCCCGGCCGCCGTGCTGGCCGTGGTGCTGCGGCAGCGGCTGTGGGGGATCGAGATCGCGGTCCGCCGCACGCTGGTCTGGTTCCTGCTGACCTTCCTGCTGGTCGCCGCGTACGTGGTCGGGGTGACCACGCTGGACGCGCTGCTCCCGGCCAGCCGGGCGGTCCCCGGGGTGCTGGTCACCGCCCTGGTCGCGGCCGCCGTGCAGCCGGGCCGGTGGTGGGTGCAGCGGCGGGTGGACCGGCTGATCCACGGCGCGGCGGCGGAACCGATCGGCGTGGTCCGGGGCGTCGGCGACCGGATCAGCGCGAGCGAGGACCCGACCGACGTGCTGACCGGGGTGGCGCGGAGCCTCACCGAGTCGCTGCGGTTGGGTGCCTGCGGTATCGAGGTGGACGGCCCGGACCCGTGCACCGCCCACTGCGCGTCCGCCGGGCCGGTGGGGGAGCCGCTGGTGCTGCCGCTGCGCCGGGGCGAGCGGGAGGTGGGGCGGCTGACCGCGTGGGCCCGGGCCGGCGAGCGGCTGGACGGGCGTACCCGCTCGGCGCTGGTCGACCTGGTGCCGGTGGTCGCCTCGGCGGCCAGCCTCGCCGCGACCAGCCGGGCGCTGGTCGTCTCCCGGGCCCGGCTGGCCGAGGCCCGCGACTCGGAACGCCGCAAGCTGCGGCGGGACCTGCACGACGGGCTCGGGCCCGCCCTGGCCGGGGTGGCGCTCGGCCTCCAGGCGGCCCGCAACCTGCTGGCCGCCGACCCGGGCGCGGCCGGACGGCTGCTGGACCGGCTGCGCGACGAGACGGACCAGCGGGTCGAGCAGGTCCGCGACCTGGCCCGCGGGCTGCTGCCGCCGGTCCTCGGCGAGCGCGGCCTGGTCCCCGCCCTGCACGAGCTGGCCCAACGGTACGACGGCTCGGGGCTGACCGTGCTGGTCGAGGCGCTGCCGCTGCCGCTGCCCGAGCCGGTCGCCACCGCCGTGTACGGGATCGTCTCCGAGGCGGTCCGCAACGCCCGGCGGCACTCCGGCGCACCGACCTGCCGGGTGGCGGTCGAGCGGGATCCGGACGGGCTCACCGTCCGGGTGACCGACCCGGGTCGGGGCGTCGCGGTCGGCACGCCGTCCGGGGTCGGCATGCTCTCCATGCGGGAGCGGGCCGAGGGCATCGGCGGGGTGTGCGTGATCGGCCCGGCGCCCGACGGCGGCACCGAGGTCACCGTCCGGGTGCCCGCCGACCGCCTGCCGCCGGTCGACGGCGACCTGCCGTCGGCCGTCCCCGCCCAGCGGGGGTTGGACCCGGCCGATCCCGACCCCGGCCCGGAGCTGCCGGCCGCCGTCCGCGCCCCGGCCGACCCGTCGGCGGGCCCGCGGCAGCCGGCGGGCGTGCCGGCGGAAGCCGGTACGGTGCCGGGGACGCGGACGGGACGATCCCTGGCGGTGCGGCGGTGACCGGTGACGGTGCGGTGGACGGTGGCGCGACGAGCCCCGGCGGTGTGGCGATGACGGTGGACGGTGGCGCGACTAGCCCTGGCGGTGCGGCGGTGACGGGTGACGGTGCGGTGGTCGGTGGAGCGGCGGTGATCCGGCTGGCGGTGGTCGACGACCATCCCGTGTTCCGGCTCGGCATGACGGCGCTGCTGGCGTCCACGCCCGGGCTGGAGGTGGTCGGCGAGGCCGCCGACGCCGACGAGGCGGTCCGGCTCGCCGACCGGACCCGACCCGAGGTGATCATCATGGACCTGCACCTCGGCGGGCGGTCCGGAGTGGAGGCCACCCGGGAGATCGTCGCCCGGCACCCGGGGATCGGGGTGCTGGTGGTGACGATGCTGGACGACGACGACTCGGTGTTCGCCGCGCTGCGTGCCGGCGCGCGGGGGTACCTGCTCAAGGGCGCCGCGCCGGGCGAGGTGGAGCGGGCCGTCCGCGCGGTCGCCAACGGCGAGGTGCTGCTCGGCCCGGTGATCGCCAGTCGGGCGATCGGCTTCCTCGCCGGCGGGCGGGCTGGCGGGCCGGCGCCGTTTCCCGAGCTGACCGACCGGGAGCGGGAGGTGCTGGACCTGGTCGCGCAAGGGCTGAGCAACGTGGTGATCGCCCGCCGGCTGACGCTCAGCCCGAAGACCGTCCGCAACCACCTGTCCAACGTGCTCGGCAAGCTCCAGGTCGCCGACCGCAGCCAGGCGATCCAGCGGGCCCGCGAGGCCGGCCTCGGCCAACCCTGACCGGTACGCTGCGCCCCCAAGGGCCTTCCTTTCGCGGCGGGCGCCCGGCGGGCTCCCTATGCTCGGGGCATGGAACTGCGGATCTTCACCGAACCCCAGCAGGGTGCCAGCTACGACCAGCTGCTCGCCGTGGCCCGCTGCGCGGAGGACGCCGGCTACGGCGCGTTCTTCCGCTCCGACCACTACCTGAAGATGGGCGCGGTGAGCGGCGACCCGGGCCCGACGGACGCCTGGACCACGCTGGCCGGCCTGGCCCGGGAGACCTCCCGGATCCGGCTCGGCACCCTGATGACGGCGGCCACGTTCCGGCTGCCCGGCCCGCTGGCGATCAGCGTCGCCCAGGTCGACCAGATGAGCGGCGGCCGGGTGGAGTTGGGCATCGGCGCCGGCTGGTTCGCCGACGAGCACACCGCGTACGGCATCCCGTTCCCCTCGGTGGGCGAGCGGTTCGACCGGCTGGAGGAGCAGCTCGCCGTCATCACCGGGCTGTGGGAGACGCCGGCCGGCGAGACGTTCGACTTCGCGGGCCGGCACTACCCGGTGACCGGCTCACCGGCCCTGCCCAAGCCGGTGCAACAGCCGCGGCCGCCGATCCTGCTCGGCGGCATGGGGCCGAAGCGCACGCCCCGCCTCGCGGCCCGCTACGCCGACGAGTTCAACCTGCCGTTCGTCTCCGTCGCCGACTCGGTGGCCCAGTTCGGCCGGGTCCGGGCCGCCTGCGCCGACATCGGCCGGGACCCGGCCGGGATGCGCTGGTCGAACGCGCTGGTGCTGTGCTGCGGCCGGGACGAGGCGGAGGTGCGACGGCGGGCCGAGGTGATCGGCCGGGAGCCGGCGGAGCTGCGCGAGAACGGCCTCGGCGGCACCCCGGCCGAGATCGTCGACAGGATCGGCCGGTACGCCGAGGTCGGCAGCGAGCGGATCTACCTCCAGGTCCTCGACCTGGCCGACCTGGACCAGGTCGAGCTGGTCGCCGCCGAGGTCATGCCGCAGCTCTGAGCCCGGGCAACCTCCCCGGCCGGTGCCGCCCCGGGTCGTCGGCCGACGACGTCGAGCGACGGGAGTGCGACGTGGACGCAGGGGAGCAGGAACAACGCGCGGGCGTCGGTGTGCCCGGGGCAGGGCCCACCGACCGGGCACCGGGCGTGCCGGAGCGCAACTGGGCCGGCAACGTCCGGTACGCCGCCGCCCGGCGGCACCGCCCGTCCGGGGTGGACGAGCTGCGCCGACTGGTCGCCGGCAGCGACCGGCTCCGGGCGGTCGGCACCGGGCACTCGTTCAACCGGCTCGGCGACACCACCGGCGACCTGGTGTCGCTGGCCGGCCTGCCGCCCACCGTCGAGGTGGACCGGGAGCGCCGCACGGTCACGGTGGCCGCCGCCGTCCGCTACGGCGATTTGGCCACCCGGCTGCACGTCGCCGGGTACGCCCTGCCGACGATGGCATCGTTGCCGCACATCTCGGTGGCCGGGGCGGTGTCCACCGCCACCCACGGCTCGGGCGTCGGGATCGGCAACCTGGCCACCGCCGTGGCCGCCCTGGAGCTGGTCACCGCCGACGGGGACCTGCTGACCGTACGCCGGGACGCCGACGGCGACCGGTTCGCCGGGATGGTGGTCGCCCTCGGCGCGCTGGGCGTGGTCACCCGGGTCACCCTGGACGTGCTGCCCGCCTTCGAGATACGGCAGTACGTCCGGCTCGGCCTGCCCCGCGTGGCTCTGGACGAGGCGTTCGCCTCGGCGTACAGCGTCAGCGTCTTCACCGACTGGCGCGGCGACCGGTTCGGGCAGGTGTGGCGCAAGCAGCTCGCCGACGCGCCGCCGCCGGAGGCCGACTGGCTGGGCACCACGGCGGCGGACGGGCCGGTGCACCCGGTGCCCGGGATGCCGGCGGGGAGCTGCACGGCCCAGCTCGGCGAGCCCGGGCCCTGGCACGAGCGGCTGCCGCACTTCCGGCTCGGCTTCACCCCGAGCAGCGGCGACGAGCTCCAGTCGGAGTACCACCTGCCCCGGGCGACGGCGGCCGACGCGCTGGCCGCCCTCGACCCGGTGGCGGACCGGATCGCCGCCGTGCTCCAGGTCTGCGAGCTGCGTACGGTCGCCGCCGACGAGCTGTGGCTGAGCCCGCAGTACGGGCGGGACAGCGTCGCCGTGCACTTCACCTGGACCGCCGACGCCGACGCGGTGGCCCCTGTGCTCGCCGAGGTGGAACAGAGGCTGGCCCCGTTCGCGCCCCGACCGCACTGGGGCAAGGTGTTCACGCTCGACCCGCCAGCGGTCGCCGCCACATACCCCCGTCACCCGGACTTCCTGGCCCTCCAGCGCACCCTGGACCCAACAGGAAAATTCCGCACAGCCCTGCTGGACCGCCACTTCCCCCGCTGACCGACCGGATCCACCACTCCACCACTCCACCGACCCGCCGCCCGGCCTTCCTGCCTTCCCTTGATCGTTTGCGCCGGAGTGAGACGACACGCCGGAGCGGATGTCCGTGAACAGCAGACGATCAAGGGCCGCCGGGCGGCTCAGTGCCGGCCGGCCGGCACCTGCTCGCGGAGGCTGCCGCGCTGCACCGCCCGGCTGATGTCGCTGGGCGAGACGATGCCGACCAGGCGCTGGTCGGTCACTACCAGCGCCCGGCCGTCGGTGCACCCGCTGAGCCGGGGGAGCAGGTCGGTGAGCTGCTCGTCCGGGGAGGCCAGCACGAGCTGGTCGGCCCGGCAGGCCACCTCGGCCAGCGTGGTCGCGGCCCGCCGGTCGGCCGGGACGCCGCGTACCCGGTCGAGGGTGACCAGGCCGACCGGACGGCCGTCCTCGGTCAGCGGCAGCGCCGAGTGCCGGTACGCGAAGAGGTAGTGGTCGACGAAGTCGGCCACGGTCATCTCGGCCGACGCGGTCTGCGGCTGCGGGGTCATCACGTCCGCCACCCGTATCCCGCGCAGCGCGCTGCCCGTCCGGGCCTGCCGCTCCTCCAGGCCGGCGGCCCCGATCAGGAACCAGCCGATCAGCGCCAGCCAGAGCCCGCCGAAGCCCGCGCCGCGCAGGAACTGCCACAGGCCCAGCCCGATCAGCAGCACGCCGAGGACCCAGCCGGCCCGGGCCGCCACCACCGACGCCCTCGTCCGGTCGCCGGTGGCCTTCCACACGGCGGCGCGCAGCAGCCGACCCCCGTCCAGCGGGGCGGCCGGCAGCACGTTGAAGATCGCCAGAAGGATGTTGATGCCGGCCAGCCAGGCCAGCGCCCCGAGCCACAGGCCGGTGGACCCGGCGAGGGCGAGCAGCACCGCGATGCCGCCGAAGACGACGCCGATGATCAGGCTGACCAGCGGCCCGACCCCGGCGATGCGTAGCTCCGCCCCGGGGTCGCGGGCCTCCCCGCGCAACTCGGCCACCCCGCCGAAGAGCCACAGGGTGATCCCCTCCACCTCGATGC
The DNA here is from genome assembly GCF_045040215.1 of Micromonospora sp. NBC_01412. Taxonomy (NCBI): domain Bacteria; kingdom Bacillati; phylum Actinomycetota; class Actinomycetes; order Micromonosporales; family Micromonosporaceae; genus Micromonospora; species Micromonospora sp. NBC_01412. Next base: position 1,451,901 of record NZ_CP109528.1, on the reverse strand, counting down.
CGTTGCGCTTGGCCACCACGGCGTGCGAGACCTCGTGGGCCAGCAGCCCGAGGAAGAAGACCACCGCGGCGCTCAGCCCGGCGAGCACGTACGCCCAGGTCGGCCGGTCCGGGTACGACCGGGGGAACTGGTTGGCCGACAGCCCCCAGGCGATCAGCAGGAAGATGACCAGGACGCTCCAGTTGACCCCGACCGGCACGCCCGCGACCCGGCCGATCCGGAAACTCGCCCTCATGTTCCGGTCATACCCCGCGAAAACCGGAGCATGCCATCGCCGGTGGTCCGGTTCTCCGGCCGGGTTGACCCCGTCGGGGATAGTGGCAACGTGGCGAGGCTGACCGATGAGCATGACGACCCGTACCTCTGGCTGGAGGACCTTGACGGACCGGACGCCGCCGGATGGGTGCGGGACCGCAACGCGGAGACTCTGGCCGCGCCATCCGGGGACGAGCGGTTCACCGCCCTGCGGGCCGAGATCCGGCAGGTGCTCGACTCGGACGACCGCATCCCCTACCCCGGGTGGCGTGGGGACCGCTTCTACTACAACCTCTGGACCGACGCGACGCATCCGCGGGGGATGTGGCGGCGGACCACCCTCGACCAGTACCGCCGGCCCGAGCCCGAGTGGGACGTGCTGCTCGACCTCGACGCGTTGGCCGCCGAGGAGGGCGAGAACTGGGTCTGGGACGGCGTGACGGTGCTGCGCCCCGGGTACGAGCGCTGCCTGGTCAGCCTGTCCCGAGGCGGCTCCGACGCGGTCGTGGTACGCGAGTTCGACCTGGTCGGCCGCGCCTTCGTCGAGGACGGCTTCACGCTTCCCGAGGCCAAGAGCACCGTGTGCTGGATCGACGCCGACCACATCTACGCGGCCACCGACTTCGGGCCGGGCTCGCTGACCACCTCCGGCTACCCCCGGGTGGTCAGGCGCTGGCGGCGGGGCACGCCGCTGTCGGCGGCCGAGGTCGTCTTCGAGGGGCAGGCGGACGACGTCAGCGCCTACGCCTCGTACGACCACACACCCGGCTTCGAGCGCACCTTCGTGGGGCGCAGCCTGGACTTCTACCGCACGGAGAGCTACCTGCTGACGCAGGAGGGTGAGCGGCTGCGGATCGACGTGCCGGACGACGCCCGGTGGGATGTGCACCGGGAGTGGCTGGTGATCGGGCTGCGCTCGCCGTGGACGGTCGAGGGCGTCACCCATCCGGCGGGCGCGCTGCTGGCGGCCCGGTTCGACGCGTTCCTCGCCGGTGGGCGGGACCTGACGGTGCTGTTCAGGCCGGACGACCGCACCGCGCTGGGCGGTCACGCGTGGACCCGTAACCATCTCATCCTGGTCACCCTCGCGGACGTGCGGAGCCGGCTGGAGGTGCTGACCCCCGACACGACGGGGTGGCGGCGGGAGCCGCTGCCGGGCGTACCGGAGTCGGGCCACAGCGGGCTGGTGGAGACCGACCGCGACACCGGCGACGACTACCTGCTCGTGTCCGAGGGGTTCCGGCAACCGGCGACCCTGCGGCTCGGACGGGTCGGTGGCACCGTCGAGACGCTCAAGCGCGCACCGACGTTCTTCGACGGGGAGGGCCTGGCGGAACGACAGTTCTTCGCCACCTCGGCGGACGGGACGCGGGTGCCGTACTTCGTGGTGGGCGACCCGGACGCGACCGGCGGCCCGACCCTGCTCACCGGGTACGGCGGCTTCGAGGTCTCCCTGACCCCGCACTACAGCGGCATCATCGGCCGGGGGTGGCTGGCCAGGGGCGGCACCTACGTGGTGGCGAACATCCGGGGCGGCGGCGAGTACGGCCCCCCGTGGCACCGGGCCGCGCTCCGGGAGGACCGGCCCAGGGCGTACGAGGACTTCGCGGCGGTGGCGGCCGACCTGGTCGCCCGGGGAATCACCACACCGGCGCGACTCGGCATCGAGGGCGGTAGTAACGGTGGCCTGCTGATGGGGGTGATGCTGACCCGCTACCCGGAGCTGTTCGGGGCGGTCGTCGCGCACGTCCCGCTGCTGGACATGCGGCGCTACCACCGGCTGCTGGCCGGCGCCTCGTGGACCGCCGAGTACGGCGACCCGGACGAGCCGGCCGACTGGGCCTACCTGCGCCGGTACTCGCCCTACCACAATATCCGCAGCGACCAGCCGTATCCGCCGCTCCTGCTCGTCACCTCCACCCGGGACGACCGGGTGCATCCGGGGCACGCCCGCAAGATGGCGGCCCGGCTGCGCGAGCACGGCCACGAGGTGGCGTACTACGAGAACGTCGAGGGTGGGCACGGTGCGGCGGCGAACAACGCGCAGCGTGCCTTCGTCTGGGCGCTGACGCTGGAGTTCCTGTGGCGGAACCTGAGCGGGGAGGCGGGTCCGGCCCTGCCGCGCCAGCGGCCGGCAATCGACGCGGCGGAGCAGGGTTTCAGCGCGTAAGGATGGACTCGTCGGGGCGACGGCGGCGCGGGACCCGCCCCCTCACCCGCCCCCTCACCCGGCCGTGACGCCAGCCGTGACACCGGCCGTGACCGAGAGCCCGTACCGGTCCACGCAGGTGATCGTGCTGTGGGCGACCGGAGGGTCGGTCGGCCCTGCGACGCTGTCCCGGTACTCGATGGAGACCTGGCCGCTCGGCCCGGGGCTGACGAACTGGCCCACCTCGGTGTCGAGGGAGACCGCCGCGCTGACCCGCCTGGAATCCCGGCCACCTGGACGCTTGCCCGCTGGCTCCTGGCATGCCGGGGCGTAGATCGCGCCACCCTCACGCCCCATGGTCGCCGACCTGCGGACAACACCTGCAAGCCCCCCTTTGCTCTGCTGCCCCCCATGCAACGCTCGCGGAGCGTGACGCTCACTGCCGTCGGATCGTGCTGGCCTGCGACGTGAAGTGGCTGTTCAGTCCAGGTGTTGCGCTGACGGCAGCAGAGCAAAGGGAGGAGTCTCGTTCGGCGCTCCAAGCGGCAGGCTGACGCAGCGTGACCGTGCGCAAGGGTGGTGCCGCCAGGGGCGCGGGAGCCGGGAAATCGCTCGGAGCCGAAGGGCCGGGGCCGGGGCCGGGGCCGGGGCCGGGGCCTCAGTCATGACGGCGGCGCGGCGGTTGCCACGTGGTGACCCCGGTTGCCGGGCCACTGCGGCTGGTGGCGGCAGCCTCGTGGCGGGCTGGCCGTCTCGGAGACAACTCGAAGGCAACGCCTTCCGGTCAGCGGCTCACCGTCTCGTCCTTGACGCCCGCCACGAAAGCGACCCAGGCAGCCGGGGTGAAGGTCAGCAGCGGGCCGGTCGGGTCCTTGCTGTCGCGCAGCCCGACGACGCCAGGGAAGCTGCCAGCGACTTCGACACAATTGCCACCATTGTTGCTGCGGGTCGACTTGCGCCAAATGCCGTCCACTCGCCGAGCAGAACGGCTGGCTGCTCGGCGACTGACCGGGTTCACGGGATGGGCAGGGCGTCGACCACCAGCACGCCGGTGCCCGGCGGGACCTCGGCGAGGAGTTGGCGCTGACCGCTGCGGGTCAGCCGGATGCAGCCGTTGGTGACGTTCTCGCCGAGGGTGTCGTCGTTGTGCCAGCTGTGCACGCCGATGTGCGCGCCGCGTAGCCCGGCCGGGACGGCGTCCGGGTCGTCAGGGACGGCACCGAGGGCGTAGACGTCCACGCCGCCGTACACCGCCTCGGGCGGGGGCGTGCGGCCGAGGACGAAGGTGCGGCCGAGCGGGGTGGACTGGCCCGGCATGCCGAGGCTGACCTGCCACGATCGCATCGCCCGGCCGTCCCGGTACCAGGTGAGCCGGTGCGGCCGGCGCTCCACCACGATCTGGTCGCGTAGTGGCACGACGCCGCGGTCGTCGCCGGGCGGCAGCCAGGCGAGCCGCCGGTTGGCCGAGGGCAGCAGCACCGCCGTCCAGCCGGTCCGGCGCTCGACGATCGGCACGGTCAGCTTGACGCCGTTGATGGTGGGGGCGAGGAAGGCCAGCGGCCGGCCGCCGGGCGCGTCGTAGGCGGCGATCTTCCGGCTCGGCCGCAGCCCCTCGGTGAGCGGGGCGGCGTCCAGCGGGTGGGGGTCGGCCGGGAAGCCGGTGGGCGCCGGGTCGTAGTCGACGACCGGCAGGGTGGCGGGTGCGGGGGCCGCCACCGGGACCGGCTCGTCGGTGGGGGCGGCGGCGCTGGGGGGCGCGGCGTCCTCGGTGGGGGCGGCGGCGGGCGGGGGAGCCGGGCGGACCGGGTCGGGGGTCAGGGCCCGGCCGGCGAGCAGCGCGGCGGCCAGGAGCAGCGGTACGCCGAGCGAGGCGGCCAGCCAGCCGAGAACCCACCGCGAGGTCAATCGGGCAAACAGCACAAATGCACTGTAACCACGTGACCGGGGTGAGGCCCCCTCCTGTGCGAAAGTGCGCCCGGAGGGGCCCTCCCTTCCGCTCGACTCAGCTCAGCTTGGCACCGATGTGGATGGCGACCGCGTCGTGGGCCGCGACGCTCGCGGCGAACCAGCCGCTCGCGTCCACGGTGATCACCGGGCCGCTGCACGCCCCGCCCGAGAAGTCGCCGTGGATGACGTCGCAGTACCGGCCGGCGGGCAGCCCGGCGTAGTAGGAGCGTCCGTTGACCGCGCCGTCCTCGTCGTTGACCGTCAGGTAGCCCTTGCCGCTGCGGCTGAACGCGATGTGGTTGTTGCCGTTGTCGTACCAGTTGGCGACGCCCGCTCCCTGGGTGGCGTTGTTGAACGCGACCATGTTGGCGACCACCCGCCAGCGGTGCTCGCACTCCCAGCCGGAGTAGCAGGTGGTGTTCCGGGTCTTGTTGCTGCCGTCCGAGGGCGGGCCGGTCTCCCGGTTGCTGAAGGTGTAGCTGGACATCACCGTCGGGGAGCCGTACGGCCAGGCCAGCATGAAGGCGTTGGCCAGCGCGTAGATCCCGCCGTCCCGGTAGGTCAGCACGCCACCCTCGCGCTGGGTGTCGTGGTTGTCCACGAAGACCGCCGCAGAGCCGCTGGGCAGGTGGCCCCACCCCTCGCCGAAGTTCTTCAGGTACGCCAGCTTCTCGCTGCGGAACACCCGGGCGAGGTCCTTGCCGTAGCGGAACTCGTGCACGTCGCCGTTGCCGGTGTACTCCGGTGGCTGGATCGGCTCACCCGCGCCGTGGATGACCTCCTGCACCAGGTACGTCGAGCGGGAGAGCTTGCCCTTGACGGCGGCGATGTCGGCGGCCGGCATGTGCTTGCTGGCATCCAGCCGGAACCCGTCCACGCCGAGGGAGAGCAGGTCGTTGAGGTATCCGGCGATCTTCGACCGGACGTAGTCCGACTCGGTCTTCAGGTCCGAGAGGTTGACCAGCTCGCAGTTCTGCACCTCGTACCGGTCGTTGTAGTTGGCGATGTCGTCGCCGCCGTTGCGCCCGCAGTGGTGGAAGTCCTGCGTCTGGTAGATCCCGGGGTAGTCGTAGTGACCGTACGACGAGCCGGCCCAACCGGTGCCGCCCGCGTCCTGGCCGGACATGTGGTTGACGACGGCGTCCACGATCACCTTCACCCCGGCGGCGTGGCAGGTGTTCACCATGGACTGGAACTGCGCCCGGGTGCCCTTGCGGGACTCGATGCGGTAGCTGACCGGCTGGTACGCCACCCACCACTGGTTGCCCCGGACGTGCTCCTGGGGCGGGGAGACCTGGACGTAGCCGTACCCCTTTGGGCCGAGGACGCTCGTGCACTCGCTGGCCACCGAGGGCCAGTTCCACTCGAACAGGTTTGCGATGACCTTCTTGGCGCCGGATGGGGCCGCGGCGGCCGGGGGTGCCGCCACAACGGTTGGGACGAGCAGGCTGGCGATCACGCCGAGGGCGAGGACCGCCGGGCGGCGTCGACGTCGATGCATCGGGAATCCTGACGGGGGATCGGGGGAACCGTGGGGGTGCCGTGCGACGGGGGGAAGGGCCGCCTGTCGGAATCTTGCAAGCCGCGTGGAAATTTTCGGAAACGTTACAAGCGTGTTGCGCAACCTGTCAATGCATGCACATGTGTCGCTGCATGGTGCGCTGCCGGCTGCCAGCCTCAGGACGGTTCGACGGTTCGACGGCTCGACGGTTCGACGGTTCGGCCGAGAAGCCCGAGAAATCCGCCATCGGGCCGATCCGTTGGCCCCGGCGCTCCGTGCTCGCTGGGGGAACGGGGTTGGCCTGCGGCTGGTCAGGGCCGAGTGGCGCACCCTGCTGGGCCGGTCGGAGGTCGGGGCGTCACTACGCCCCACCCGCCGCCCGCCCCCGAAGGGAGACACGCCTGAGCCCCGCGATCTTGCAGTTACGGCCCTGACAAATACCGCATGACGCCCTTTTGGCGGGCCCAAAGTGCAAGATCGGCGGGGTGGGCGGGGCGGGGCGGGCGCGGGGCGGGGCGGGGCGCGGGGCCAGGCTGAGTGCGCGGGGGTGAGGTGGTGGGTGGGCCAGGGCCGGGGCGGAGGAGGGGTTCCGCCCCGGCGTGGGCGTCAGCGGAGGGGCGTGAGGCGGTCGGTGCCCACCCGGTCGCGGAGCACCTCCGGCACCAGTACCGAGCCGTCGGGCTGCTGGAACTGCTCCAGGATCGCCGGGAACAGCCGGCTGGTGGCCAGCGCCGACCCGTTGAGGGTGTGCACGAACCGGGTCTGCTTGCCGCCCGGCTCCCGGTAGCGGATCGCCGCCCGACGGGCCTGGTAGTCGCCGGCCCAGGAGACCGACGACACCTCCTTGTACTTTCCGGTGCTCGGCATCCACACCTCGATGTCGAGGGTCTTCTTCATCCCCGCGCTGGCGTCGCCGGCCGAGAGCAGGCTGCGCTGGTAGTGCAGGCCCAGCCCTTCGACCAGGCTCTCCGCGTGGGCGAGCATCTCCTCCAGCGCCGCGTCCGCCTGCTCCGGCAGGGTGAACTGGAAGATCTCCACCTTGTTGAACTGGTGGCCTCGCACGGTGCCCCGCTCGTCCGAGTGCGACCCGGCCGACTCGCGTCGGTAGCAGGGGGTGTACGCGAACGTCTTCAGCGGCAGCTTCGTCGTGTCCAGGATCTCGTCCTGGTACGTGCCCAGCAGCGCCGTCTCCGCCGTGGGCAGCAGGAACTGCCCGCGCGGGGCGGACTCCCGGTCCAGGTGGTAGACGTCGTCGTAGAACTTGGGGAACTGCCCGGCCGCGAACCCGACGCTGTCCAGCAGCAGGTGCGGCGGGAGGAGGAACTCGTACCCCGCCGCGATGTGCCGGTCGATGAACCAGTTGACCAGCGCCCACTCCAGCCGGGCACCCTGACCGGTGTAGATCCAGAAGCCGGAGCCGCCGAGCTTGACGCCCCGCTCGTAGTCGACCAGGCCCAGCGACCGGGACAGCTCGACATGGTCGCGGACCTTCTCGATGGCCGGCGGCTCGCCGAAGGTCTTGACGACCCGGTTGGCCTCCTTGCCGCCGGGGAGCACGTCGTCGGCGGGCAGGTTGGGCAGCTCGCTCATCTGGTCGCGCAGCCGGGACTGCACCTCGTCGAGCTGGGACTCCAACTCGGCGAGCTGCTTGCGCTCGGCCTCCGGCGCGGAGACCTCCGGCGCGCTGCCGGCCCGCTTCGCCGCCGCGTACGCCCGGGCGTCCGCCTTGCGGCGCTGCCGCTCGGCGTCGATCTCCGTGATGAGGGCGCGACGTTCCTGGTCGAGCCGCTGGATCTCGTCCAGCGCCCGGTTGACCTCGGCGGGATCCAGTCGCTTCGCCAGCGCGGTCGCCACCGCCTCGCGATCCTTCCGGATCAACTCCATGTCGAGCATGCTGCTCCGTACGCCTCCGTCCGGGGGTCAGGTGGAACCCACAGATGCTACCTGTCGCCGGGCCCGCACCCGCCGGCCCGGCCCGGGGATCGGCCGGCCGGGGCCGCGCGGGTCGGCGGCCCCGGCCGGCCGGTCGCCGGCGGATCGGCACCAGTACAGCCAGGCGGATCGGCATCAGGGCAGCGGGCGGATCGGTGCCAGGGCGGTCACAGGCGGATCGGCATCAGGATCGAGAACACGTCGGCGTCGTCGGGTCGGCGCACGGCCAGCGGGGCGATCGGCCCGTCCAGCTCCAGCACGAGCTGGCCCCGGTCGCCCGCGTCCAGGGCGTCGAGCAGGTACCGCCCGTTGACCCCGACCCGCACCGCGCCCGGGTCGTCGTCGGCGAGCGCGTCGCCGTCGAGGACCCGCAGCGCGCCCCGGTCGTCCAGGCCCAGCACGGTCACCGGCACGGCCACGCCCTCGTGCTCGCGCACCAGGGCCGGCGCCGCGCCGCTCAGCGTCGCGCGCAGCGCCGGCACGTCCACCGGGATCCGGTACGTCGGGGCGCCCGTGACGTGCCCGTGCAGCAGCCGCCGGTAGTCCGGGAAGTCGTACGGCAGCGCGGTGCCGGTGATCTCCCGGCCGGCGACGGTGACGGTGACGGCGGACCCGTCGAGCCGCAGTTGCGCCTCGGCGGCGCTCCCGGCGTCGGCGTCCAGCAGCGCGCGGACCCGGTCGACGAGGTCCACCGGGGCGAGCGCCCGCACCGGGGGGCCGTCGACCCGGCCGGACACCCGGGACACCGCCAGCCGGTGCCGGTCGGTGGCGACGAGGCGTACGCCGTCGTCCCCGGCCTCGAGCAGGACCGCCGACAGCACCGGCAGGTCGGGGTCGGTGCCGACGGCGAAGCGGACGGCGTCGATCGCGGCGGCGAGGTCGATGTGGGACAGGACGAGACGGGTGGTCATCGGGTTCTCCTCGGGGTCGATCAGGGCGCGGACGCGGGAGAGCTCGCGGCGGGCGTCGGCGAGACCGTCCTCCAGCCGTCGCAGGTGCGCGTCGAGCAGCCGGCCCAGCACGGCCGGCTCGGCGCGGTGCCGCACCGCGGCGGCGATCTCCGCCAGCGGCATCCCGACCCGGCGCAGCCCGGCCACCAGCCGGGCCGGGGCCACCTGCTCGTCGGCGTACCAGCGGTAGCCGGTGACCGGGTCGACCAGGGCCGGTACCAGCACCCCGGAGCGGTCGTAGAACCGCAGGGCGCTGATCGTCAGCCCGCTGGCCCGGGCCAACTCGCCGATGCTGCGTAGTTCGCTCTCCACACCGAGGATCCTGTTGTCTCAACCTGGTCGAGGGTCAAGCCGTGGGCCGGACGGGAACGCCGAGCAGCCGCGCCATGCCCTGACAGGCGCGCGGCACCGCGCCCGCGTCCTGGCGCAGCCGCAGCGCCTGGTGCAGGGCCAGCGCCAGCCCGGTCAGCTCGAAGACCAGCTGCTCCGGGTCGGTGCCGGCGGGCAGGTCCCCGTCGGCGACGGCCCGCAGTGCCTGCCCGCGTAGCTCGCGGTGCCAGCGGTCGGCGTACCCGAGGACGAGGTCGCGGACCGGGCCCGGCCGGTCGTCGAACTCGCTGGCGGCGGCGATGAAGAGGCATCCACCGGGGAAGACCGGACGGGCGAGGTGGCGTACCCAACTGCCGCAGACGGCGGCCAGTCTCGGCAGCCCGGCGGGTCGGTCTGCGACCGGTTCCCAGGTCTCCCGCCAGAACACGTCGGCGGCGGCCTCGACCACCTGGAGTTGCAGGGTCTCCTTGTTGCCGAACGGGCCGAGCAGCCCGGACTTGCTCATGCCGAGGTCGGCGGCGAGCCGGCCGATGGTCAGCCCGGCGAGGCCCTCGACCGAGGCGACCGCAGCACCGTGCGCCAGGATGGCGGCGCGCGTGCGGGCGGCGTCGGCCAGGGACGAGCGGGGACTCATCGGGACAGTGTAGCGACGCGCGGAGGTAATAGCGTCCGAACGTTCGGTCGCTATAGTGCGGGTCGACCCCTCACTCCAGGAGAAGTGCCGTGCCCCGAGCCGCCGCCACCGTCCGCGCCGTGCTGCGACCGCTGATGCGGCTGGCCTGGCACCCCCGCATCGACGGGGCGTCGCATGTGCCCGCCACCGGTCCGGTCATCCTGGCCAGCAACCACCTGTCCTTCCAGGACAGTGTGCTCATCCCCCTGTCCGCGCCCCGCCCGGTGTCGTTCCTGGCCAAGGCGGAGTACTTCGAGAGCCGAGGCGCCGGCGGGCTGCTGCGCCGCCAGTTCTTCGCCGGCCTCGGCGCCATCCCCGTGCGGCGGGGCGTCAACCGCGAGTTCCAGTCCTCGCTCGACGCCGCCCTCGCGCTGCTGGAGGCGGGCGGCGCCTTCGGCATCTACCCGGAGGGCACCCGCTCCCGGGACGGCCGGCTGCACCGGGGGCGCACCGGGGTGGCCTGGCTGGCGATGGCCTCCGGTGCCCCCGTGGTGCCGGTGGCGGTGGCCGGCACGGCCCGGCTGGGGTCGGCGGCGGCCCTGCTGCCCGGCGCCGCCCGGCCGACGGTCCGGTTCGGCCCGGTGCTGGAGTTCCCCGCACACCGGGGGAACGCCGGCTCCGCCCCGGCCCGTCGTCGGGTGACCGACCAGATCATGGACGCCATCGGTGCCCTTTCCGGCCAGGAGCGGGCCCACACGTACAACCCGCCGCCCGGCGACGAGCCGAGCTGACGTTCAGCGGGGCGCGTCCAGGACCCGGAAGGTCATTCCCGCCCGCACCAACCGGTTGAGCAGGGCGTCGCCCATCGCGGTCACCGGGGTCACCTGGCCGGAGGTGGCCGGCAGGCCCTCGTCCAGGGCCAGGCAGAGCGCGGACTCGGCGAGCATCTTCGCGGTCTCGTCGTACCCGGGGTCGCCGCCGGAGACCTCGGTGAGCACCCGCCGGCCGCCGCCCGAGCCGAGGAACCGCACCCGGAACCAGGACTTCGCCCGCTGCTGCGGGCTCGGCCCCTGCCCGGAGGCGAGCCGGCCGAGCAGCCAGCGCCGGGTCGGCGGGAGCTTGGCCAGCCCGACGAGGCCGCCCAGCCCGGCCGCGCCGAGCACGATCGTCGGCAGCCGCTTCACGGCGGCGAAGTGCCGGTAGCGGAAGTCCGGGCCGTACTCCGGGCGGGCCGCCGCCGACCGGCGGACCACCTGCGGGTCGATGGTCGGCAGCGGGACGGCCCAGGTGCCCAGCTCCTTCGACCGGCCCACCTTCCCGGGCACCGCGCGGACCCGGCGGCCCTCCGGCCGGGGTTCGACGGCCCGGCGCTCCCGCGCCGCCCGGCCCGCCTCGGCGGTACGCGAGAACGCGGTCAGCGCCGAGTGGTACGTCCCGGCGGAGAACCTCCCGCCGGCCCGGACGAACCCGTCCACGGTGATCGGCGCGTCCGCCGGGAGTTGTTTGACGGTGAACCAGACGCCCAGGTCGTGCGGGACGGAGTCGAAGCCGCAGGCGTGCACCAGCCGGGCCCCGGTGCGCACCGCCTCGGCGTGGTGGCGCACGTACATCCTGTCGACGAACTCCGGCTCGCCGGTGATGTCGAGGTAGTCGGTGCCGGCCGCGGCGCACGCGGCGACCAGCGGCTCGCCGTGGTGCACGTACGGCCCGACCGTGCTGGCCACCACCCGGGCGCTGCCGGCGACCCGGCGCAGCGACTCCGGGTCGGTGACGTCGGCGGTGAGCAGCGGCAGCCCGGCCAGCGCCGGGTCGATGGCGGCCAGCCGGTCCCGGACGGCCGCCAGCTTCGCCGGGTTGCGCCCGGCGAGCGCCCAGCGCAGCCCGTCCGGCGCGTGCCGGGCGAGGTATTCGGCGGTGAGCCCCCCGGTGAACCCGGTGGCCCCGAACAGAACGACGTCGTACGGCCGGTCCTCACGCATCCTGCGAGTGTCCCACCCGGGCCGGCACCCCGCCCGGCCCCGAGGACGGCCCTCAAGGACGGCCCTCAAGGACGGCCCTCAAGGACGGTCCTCAAGGACGGTCCCGAGGACAGGGCCCCGAGGACGGCTCAGGAAACGGCTCAGGGAGCGGCTCAGGGCGTGAAGACCGCGCGCAGGCAGCCGTCGGCGCGCTCGCGGAACAGGTCGTAGCCGTGCGCGCCCTGCTCCAAAGGGAGGCGGTGGGTGGCCAGGTGACCGGTGTTGATCTCGCCACGGGCCATCCGGTCCAGCAGCATCGGGATCCACCGCTGCCCGTGCTGCCGGGAGCTGCGCACGGTCAGCCCCTTGTGCATCACCGCGCCGAGCGGGAACGTGTCGACGAACCCGGTGAACGTGCCGAGCACGACGACCGTGCCGCCCTTGCGGCAGGCGTGCACCGCCTCGCGGACCGCGATCGGCCGGTCCGGGACCGTGCCGCCCCGCCCGGCGGCGGCGAACAGGTCGGCCAGCGACCGGGGTCCGGTGCCGTCCCAGGCCATCCCGACCGCCTCCACGCAGACGTCCGGGCCCCGCCCGCCGCTGCGTTCGCGCAGTTCGGCGGCGACGTCGGTGGCCCGGTAGTCGAGGGTCTCCGCGCCGACGTGCCGCTCGGCCGACCGCAGCCGGTCGGGGTGCCGGTCGATCACCACCACCCGGGCCGCGCCGCGCAGCAGGGCGGCCTGCGCGGTCATCTGGCCCACCGCCCCGGCCCCCCAGATTGCCACCACGTCGCCGGGGCACACCTCGCCCAGTTCGGCGCCGAGCCAGCCGGTCGGCACCGCGTCGGATGCGAAGACCGCCCGGTCGTCGTCCACCGGGTCGGGCACGGCGAACGCCCCGACGTCGGCGTACGGCACCCGGACGTACTCGGCATGGCTGCCGGCGAAGCCCCCGGCCGAGCGGGGCTGGCCGTAGCAGCCGCCGGTGGGCTGCCCCCACGCCTGCTCGGCGACGGCCGCCCTGGTGCTGGCGTTGTCGCAGCAGGCGTACAGGCCCTGCCGGCAGTACCAGCAGCTCCCACAGGCCACGACGGCACAGACCACCACCCGGTCGCCGACCCGGTGCCGGCGCACCCCCGGGCCCACCTCGACCACGTCGCCGAGGAACTCGTGCCCGAGCACGTCGCCGACGGTGAGGCTCGGCCCCCGGCCGCCGAGCAGCGGCAGGTCCGCCCCGCAGGTGGCGCTGCGCCGCACCCGGACGATTGCGTCGCCGGAGTTGCGCAGCTCCGGGTCGGGCACCTCGCGCACCCCGAGGCCGTCCGCGCCGAGCCAGCAGAGGGCCCTCATCCGGGCACCCCGAGGTTGTCCGCGCCGAGCCGGCAGAGCGCCCTCATCCGCGCCCCACCGACCCGTCGATCGGGCCGTCGAATGGTCCGTCCGGGGGGCGGCCAGGCCCGGCCGGTGGCGCCGGCCCGTCCAGCGGGGAGCGGTCCGGGCGGAGCAGCTCACCGGTCTCGGCGAGCTGCTTGACCTGCCGCAGGGTCTCCCGGATCGGCAGCCCGGGGTCGTCCCCGGCCAGGTGGGCGGCCGGCCCGGTGAGCGGGCCGCCGCCGGCCGACCGGGCGGCCAGTTCGGTGCCCCGCCCGCCGGGCGCCGGGCGCAGCGCCACCTCCACCCCGTCGCCGAGGCGACGCAGCGGCTCGGGTCGTCGCCCGCCCGGCAGCACCCGCTCCGGCGGCCGGTCGACGGTCACCACCTGCCAGCGGTCTCCCCGGTCCGGGCGGCCCGCCGTCCGGGACCGGTTCGCCCGCCCAGGTCCGCGCAGCGCCCGCGCCGCCGTCACCGCGGCCACCGCGCCGGCCGCCATCGCCCCGGCGGTACGGGCCACCGCCCGCGCCCTCCGCGTCCCGCGCCCCATCCGTCCCACCCACCCCTCGTCGTCGGTGGCCCTCGTCGGCCGGCGGGCACCCGGTCACCCGCCTTCGAGCTGCTGCGGACCTGGGCGGCGGACAAGCGGCCGGCCCCCGCGTGCCCCCACGGTGGCCGCCGGCCGGGTGAAGCGGGTTCCCCCCGAAGGGGTGAACCGGCCGGGGCGGGGTAACCGCCCGCCGCACGACCTGGGGAAGTGGACGCGTCCGTGGGGGTGGGGCCGGATGCCGCAGCACGACTGGGACGCCACGGCCGTGGCCGCCGCGAGCGCCGGGCCGGGGACCCACGCCGGGGACACGGTCCCGGGTTCCGCCGCCGGGTACGCCGGGGCGGGCGGGCCGCCGCCGCTGCTGGCGTCCCGGCTGGCCCCGGCCCCGCTGGCCGAGCCGGTGCTGGTCCGCCCCCGGCTGCTGCGCCGGCTGGACGAGGGGACGGCCGGCCCGGTCACCCTGGTCTCCGGCCCGGCAGGCTGGGGAAAGACCACCCTGCTCGGCTCCTGGGCCCGCACGGTCGAGTCGCCCCCGGCGTGGGTGACGGTCGAGGCGGGCGACACGGGGGCGCGGCTCTGGTCGTACCTGGCGGCGGCGCTGCACGGCGCTATCGGCCGGCGGTCCGACCCGGCGCAGCCGCCCCTGCCCGCCCCGCCCCCGGCCGACGCGCCGCCCCGCCCGGACCAGCTCGAACTGCTGGCCGCCGCGCTCGCCGCCCGGGAGCGCCCGGTGCTGCTGGTCCTGGACGACCTGCACCGGATCGCCGACCCGGCGGCGCTGACCGGGCTGGAGTTCCTGCTCCGCCACGCGGGACAGCGGCTGCGCCTGCTGGTCGGGGCGCGCACCGACCTGCCGCCGGGCCTGCACCGCCTGCGCCTGGCCGGGGAACTGACCACCGTCGGCCCCGACGAGTTGGCCTTCACCGACGACGAGGTGGCGGATCTGTTCACCGCGTACGGCGTGTACCTGCCGGCGGCGGTGGTGCCCCGGCTGCGGGAGCGCACCGCCGGCTGGGCGGCCGGGCTGCGGCTCGCCGCGCTGGCCGTGCGGGACCGGCCGGACCCGGTGCGCTGGCTGGAGCAGTTCGGCGGGGACCAGCCGGACGTCGCCAGCTACCTGCGCGAGGAGGTGCTCGACCCGCTCGACGGGGCGGCCCGGGACTGCCTGCGCCGGGGCGCGGTGGCCGACGCGTTCCGCGCCGACCTGGTCGACGCGCTGACCGGCCGCCCCGGCTCCGAGGCGGTGCTCGCCGCGCTGGCCACGACCGGGGGGTTCGTGCGTCGCGACGACAACCGGCCGCCCTGGTACCGCTGCCACCCGCTGCTGGCCGACCTGCTCCGGGCCGAGCTGGCCGGGCTGCCCGCCGAGGAGCGGCGCGAGCTGCGCCTGCGGGCGGCCGGCTGGTACGCCGGGCACGGGCGTCCCGCCGAGGCGCTGCGGCACGCGCTCGCCGCCGGTCACTGGGACCGGGCCACCGAACTGCTGGTCACCCGCTGGCCGGAGCTGATCCCGTACGACCGGGAGGGTTTCGGCGGGCCGCCGCCGGCCGCGCCGCCGGAGGAGGCGGTCCGGCGGGACCCGGAGCTGGGGCTCGCCGCCGCCGCCGAGCGGGCCCACGCCGGCGATCCGGCCGCCGCCGCCGCGCAGCTCCACCGGGCCGCCGCTCACGCCAGGTCGCTGCCCGTGCCGCGCCGGGACCGGTTCCGCCGGCTGGCCACCGCGCTGGAGGTCACCCTGGCCCGGCTGGTCGGCGACCACGACGAGGTACGCCGGGCGGCGCACCGGTTGCTCGCCACGCGTACCCCCGGGGGGCCGGCGGACGACCCGCGCACCGGCGCGGCCGACGATGCCGACGTGCGGGCGACGGCCGGCGCGGCGCTCGGCCTGGCCGCGTTGGCCGACGGCGACCTGCGCGGCGCGGCGGCCGAGTTCGGGCCGGCGCTGGCGGCGGCCCGGGAGGGCGGGCGGCCCCGCACCGAACTGCTCTGCGCGAGCCGGTCGGCCCTGCTGCACGCGGCCCTGGGTGAGCTGCGGGCGGCCGAGCGGACCGCCCGGGAGGCGTTGGACCTGCCGGCCTGCCAGGGCTGGTCCTGCCGGGTCGACTGCGCGCACGGGCACCTGGCGCTGGCCCTGGTGGCGCTGCACCGGGACCAGCCCGACGAGGCGGCGGCGCACCTGGCGCTGGCCGCCCCGGCCACCGGCGGCGACGCCCCCGGCGCCCCTGGCATCCCCCGCGACCCCGGCGCCCCTGGTGGCCCTGGTGGCCCCCGAGCCTCCCGCGACCTCGGTGGCCCCCGCGACCTCGGTGGCCCCCGCGACCTCGGTGGTTCCCGCGATCTCGGCGGTGACGGCGGTCCCCGCGCCCGCGGCGACTCCGGCGACGTCGGGGAGCCGTCGGTCGCGGCGCTCGCCGCGCTGTGCCGGGCAGAGCTGCTGAGCGACCGGGGCGACCCGGCCGCCGGCCTGCGCCTGCTCGCGGCGGCGCGGGACCGCTTCGGCGGGGCCGGGGAGGGGCCGGCCGGGGCGCGGGAGCTCGCCGGCCGGCTGCTGGCCGCCGAGGCGGAGCTGCGGGCCGCCCACGGCGACCTGGGCACCGCCCGGGAGTTGTTCGCCGACGGGCTGCGTCACCCGGACGGCCCGGCGCCGGCGGTGGCGGTGGCCCTGGCCCGCATCGAGCTGCGCGCCGGGGACGCGCGGGCCGCCGGGCACGCCCTGCCGGACTGGGACGGCCCCGACGCCGCAGCCTGGCCGCTGCCCGTACGCCTCGACGCTGCGCTGCTCGACGCGGTGCTGGCCCGGCGGGCCGGCGACGAGCGGCGGGCCGGGCGGCTGCTGGAGCGGGCGCTGGAGCTGGCCGAACCGGACGGGTACCGGCGGGTCTTCACCCGGGCCGAGCCGGGGGCGCGGGACCTGCTCGCCGCGCACCTGGACTCCGGCACGGCGCACTGGCCGACGGTCAGCGACCTGGTCCGCGCCCAGGAGCCGACCGACCGGCCGGACCCGGCGTCGGGGCGGCCGCTGGAGGAGCCGCTCACCGAGCGGGAGCTGACCATCCTGCGGTACCTGCAGAGCATCCTGTCCAACGTGGAGATCGCCGGCGAGCTGTCGCTGTCGGTCAACACGGTCAAGACGCACGTGCGCAACATCTACCGCAAGCTGGACGCCACCCGCCGCCGGGAGGCCGTCCGGCGGGCCCGGGAGCTGCACCTGATCTGAGCCTCGCGGGGCCCGGCGTCGTGGCCCCGCGAGGCGTGGGTCCGGGGGCGTGGGTTGCTATGGGCGCCGTGCCAGCCATACCGTCCGGGTCGCCCGGACGGTGAGGTCGTCGCGGTCGAGGACGCCGGCCGCGAGCGTGTCGAGGGCGGCCAGGTCGTCGGCCCCGAGCCGGCCGTCGAGACCGTGCCGCAGGCGCTGCAGGCAGAGCTGGGCGTAGCGGCCGGTGGCCGGGGGCAGGGGCGCTCGCAGGGCGATGTCGAAGTGCCGCTGCGCTTCGACGGTGAAGCCGGCCTTCGTGAGGTGGGCCGTCCAGTCCTGGCCGATGTGCATTCCCGCCTCGGCGCGGATCTCGGCGATGGCGGCGTTGCCGCGTTCCTCCAGCGCCGCGCCGGCGTCGTCGGGCAGGAATCGGGGGAGCGAGTCCAGCTCGGTGGCCACGAGGATGCCGCCGGGCCGCAGCGCCGCGAGGGCCTGGGCGAGGGTACGAACGGGGTCGGCCATGTGGTGCAGCGAGGCCGACGCCCACACCAGGTCGGCGGGCCCGAGGTCCGGCCACGGCTGGTCCAGGTCGGCCTGCACGGTGCGGATCCGGTCCGCGACGCCGGACGCCTGGGCCTTGTGCCGTAGGTGCTCGAGCATCTCGTCGGAGAGGTCCACCGCGATGACCTCGGCGTCCGGCAGGTGTCGGGCCAACGCGAGGGTGCCGGTGCCCGTGCCGGCGCCCACGTCGATGATGCGGGGCCGGTCGGGGACCAGCGAGCCGGCCCAGGCGATCACCTCGCGGTGGAACTCGTGCAGAACGTCGGCGTCGAGGTCGAGCATTTCGCCCAGGTGAGAATGTGCCATGCCGACGACCGTACCCGCCCATTGCTGGGATGGCATAGCATCTTGCGTATGACGCAAGACGGTGAGTTGGACGCCCTGGTTCGGCAGCGGATCCGAGGGCTGCGGGTGGCGCGCGGCTGGTCGCTCGATGACCTGGCAGCCCGCTGTTTTCTGAGTCCGTCGACGCTGAGCCGGATCGAGACCGGCCACCGGCGGATCGCCCTGGACCAGTTGACGCCGATCGCCCGGGCGCTGGGCACCACGCTCGACCAACTGGTGGAGTCGGGCGCCGACGACGACGTGGTGATCCGTCCCCACCGTGACGAGGCGCGTGGCGTCACCACCTGGCTGCTGTCCCGCGAGGGCGCACCGCACGGCGTGACGGTCGCCAAGATGCGGATCACCCGGTCGATCCCCGACGAGGGGCGGGTGCATCCGGGCCGGGACTGGTTCACCGTGCTCTCCGGCACGGTGGTGCTACGCCTCGGCGAGCGGACCATCCTGGTCGAGGCCGGTCAGGCGGCGGAGTTCTCCACGATGGTGCCGCACGCGTTCGGCGCACACGGCGGTGCGGCCGAGATCCTGTGCATCCTCGACCACGACGGGGAACGCACCCACCTGGCGCCGGCAAGGCCCTGACCGGGCCCGACGCCGCCCACCACGAGGGGCCGGCAAGCGGCGCCGCCTGAAGCTATGGGTGGGGTGTCAGGCGGTGGCGGCCTGGTCGACGGCGGCCAGCAGCTCGGGCAGGGCGTGCCCGCCCTCATACCGGACGTCGTTGAGGAACAGCGTCGGGGTGCCGCTCACCCCGCTGCGGATGCCCCCGACGAAGTCCCGCCGGACCCGGTCGGCGTGGGCGTGTCGCTCCAGCTCGCCGCCCACCTCGTCGGCGGGCAGGCCGAGCTGCGCCACCCCGAGCCCCAGGTGCACCGGGTCGAGCTGGTCCTGGTGCTCGTACAGCCAGTCGTGCATCTCCCAGAACCTGTCCCGCCGCCCGGCCGCCTCGGCGACCTCGGCGGCGCTCTCGGCGTACGGATGGACGTTGGCGATCGGGAAGTGCCGGTAGACCAGCCGGACCACGTCGGCCCGCTGGCGCAGCAGCTCGGCGAGGTTCGAGTGCACCGCGCCGCAGTGCCCGCACTGGAAGTCGCCGTACTCGACGAGGGTCACCGGCGCGTCCGCCGGCCCCCGGGCGTGGTCGGTCCCGGTCACCGGCACCCGAAGTCGGGCGGTGACCTGCAACGGCGTGGTCATCCGGCCACCACCGTGAGGCGGTTGCGCACCTCGTGGACGCCGGGCGCCGACCAGACCGTCCGCTCCACCGCCTCGCGCTCCGGCACCGAGTGCACCGTGC
Organism: Micromonospora sp. NBC_01412; assembly: GCF_045040215.1. NCBI lineage: Bacteria > Bacillati > Actinomycetota > Actinomycetes > Micromonosporales > Micromonosporaceae > Micromonospora > Micromonospora sp. NBC_01412. The sequence continues at coordinate 1,432,950 of NZ_CP109528.1, read as the reverse complement.
CCTCCAGCAGCACGGCGTCGCCGCGTACCCGCACGGTGACCTGCTCGCCGTCGACCGCCGCGGCGCGGGCCAGCGCGTCGATGATCCGGTCGGCGAGGTCGTCGGTGTCCGGCCGGACCGCCGGCCGCACGGTGACCCCGTTGCTCAGCCCGCGTACGCCGGTCAGCCGGCCGACGACGCGTTCGGTGGCCCGGCGCTGGTACTCCCACTCCACCTCGCCGTGCAGGGTGACCCACCCGTCGGCGACGGTGATCTCCAGCCGCTCGACCGGCACGAACGCGTCCCACTCCAGCGCCCGCCCGACGGCCGTCGCCAGCTCGGCGTCGGTGCGCTCGGCCGAGCCGGGCAACCGGACGGTGAGGTCGTTGGCGACCGCCCGGACCCGGGCGACGTGGTGGGCGGCGCGTTCCGCCACCCACTTCTTCGCGTAGCTGTCCACCCAGCCGGTCAGGGTGACCACGCCCCCGGTGACGGTCACGCCGATCTCGTGGGGCTGGACCCGCGGCTCCCAGGTCAGCTCGTCCAGCACGTCGGACTGGATGTCCTGGTCGGTGCGGGTGGTCGTCGCGGTGGCCATCGCTGCATCCTCCCGAATGTCGACGAACGGTCGGCGGCGCGCGTGGGCCCGCCCGCCGGGGCCGATCCTGCCGCCGGAGGGGGTGAACCGGACCCACCCCGGTCGGGTGAGGGCGCCCGCACAGCGCCGTCCCGGCGCGCGGTGGTGGCCGGGCGTCGACAAGGGCCCACCGGGTCCGGCACCATCTGTGGGCGGCGTGACTGTCGGCGGCGGGGAGCAAGCGATGAGTGAGGTTCGCGCGACGGCTCCGGCCGCCGCCCCCAAGCGGTGGGGCCCCGGGCGGTGGGGCCCTGGGCGGGGCCGGGCGGTGGCCGTCCGGCTGGGCCTGCTGGCCCGGCACGAGTGGACCCTCGCGGTGCTCGGCTCGCTGCTGCTCGCCGCCGTGCTGACCTGGCCGACGCTGCGCGACCTGGCCGGCACCATCCCGCAGGACACCGGAGACCCGACGCTCCAGGCGTGGCAGGTCGCGTGGGGCGGGCACGCCCTGCTCACCGACCCGGCGCAGGTCTGGCACTCGAACACGTTCTGGCCGGAGCCGTACACCTACGCCTACTCCGACACGCTGCTCGGCTACGCCCCGTTCGGGATGATCGGGCACGGGCCGGTCGCCGCCGTGGTCCGCTACAACCTGCTGTACGTGCTGGTGCACGCGCTGGCCTTCGTCGGGGCGTACGCGCTGTCCCGGCAGCTCGGCGCGGGCTGGGCGGGCGCCGCGGTGGCCGGGGCGTCCTTCGCGTACGCGCCGTGGAAGCTGGCCCAGGCCGGGCACCTGCACGTGCTCAGCATCGGCGGGATCGCGCTGGCGCTGGCCATGCTCGCCCGGGGGCACGGCTGGTCGCTGCGGCACGGGTACCGGCCGGACCGGGCCCGGCCGGGCTGGGCGGGGGCCGGCTGGCTGGTCGCCGCCTGGCAGGTCAGCCTCGGCTTCGGCATCGGCCTGCCCTTCGCGTACGTGCTGGGGCTGCTCTGCCTCGGCGTGGCCGGCGGGTACGGCTGGTCGTGGTGGCGGCGGGAACGGCCGGCGTTTCCGCGCCGGCTGCTGGTGGCGGACCTGGCCGGCGGCGCCTTCTTCGCCGGGGTGACCCTGCTGATGGCCGCGCCCTACTTCGAGGTGGTGGCCCGGCACCCGGCCGGCCGACGGACGGTCGAACAGATCGCGATGTTCTCCCCGCCGGTGCGCGGCTTCCTCACCGCGCCGCCGGAGTCCTGGCTGTGGGGGGAGCGGCACACCGCCGCCCGGGCCACCCTGAGCTTCGCCGGGGAGATGACCCTGCTGCCCGGGATGGTGCTGATCGGGCTCGCCGTCGCCGGGCTGTTCTTCTCGGCGTGGCGGCTGCGGCACCGGCTGGCGCTGGCCGCCGGGGTGCTGGTCAGCGCGGCGCTGGCCGCCGGCACCACGCTGTTCGGCGACGGCGACCCCGGCTACGTCACCCTGGTGGAGCACGTGCCCGGCTGGGACGGCGTGCGCACCCCGGGCCGGCTGGTGCTCTGGACGACGCTGCTGCTGGGCGTCCTCGCCGCCGGGGCGCTGACCGTTCGCGAGCCGGACCCGGAGCCGGGATCGCCCGGCGGCCGGTGGCGGCGGTGGGGGCAGGCGGCGCTGGTGCTCCCGATGCTGCTGGTGCTCGCCGAGGGAGTCAACCGCACCCCGCACGTGCCCGCCCCGGTGCAGCCGGCGGCGCTGCACGGGCTGCGCGGGCCGGCGCTGGTGCTACCCAGCGACGGCATCCGGGAGTTCCACGTGATGCTCTGGTCCACCGACGGCTTCCCGCAGGTGGCCAACGGGCTGGCGTCGTTCACCCCGGCCGGCCAGCAGGAGATCCGGGCGGCGAGCGGGGGCTTCCCCGACGCGGCGTCGGTGGCGTACCTGCGGGGGATCGGGGTGCGCACGGTGGTGCTGCTGCCGGCGTACGCGGCCGGCACGCCGTGGGCCGACGTGGAGGCCCGGCCGGTGGACGGGCTGGGCATCCGGCGGGAGACCGTCGGCGACGGGCTCGTCTACCACCTCGACTGAGCCGCCGCCGCGCTTTGCGACCCCGCAGGGCAGGGCAGGGCGTGGCCCGGGCCGGTCCGCCGACTTTGTTGGGAGCGCTTCCAAACCTGTTGGGGGAGAGGCTACTGTGAATCCTTCCTCGGCAGCGGGAGCCACGCATGCCGGTGGGGAGCCTGGGCCGCTCCCCCCACCTCGACGCGCCAGGGCACGGTCGCCCCGTCGACCGCCGCGCGTCGTGCTCGTACCCACCACCACGGGCATCCCGAGAGGAACCGCAGATGCGGAGAGGTCTCGTCGGCGCGGTCACCACCGTGCTGGCCGCCGCCACGGCAGTCGTGGCCGTTCAGTTCACCGTCGCCCCGTCCGCCCCGGCCGCCGCCGCGGCGGCGGAGCCGTACTCCTGGAAGAACGTCCGGATCGACGGCGGCGGCTTCGTCCCCGGCATCGTGTTCAACCAGACCGAGAGGAACCTGATCTACGCCCGCACCGACATCGGCGGCGCGTACCGCTGGGAGCAGGCCAGCCAGTCCTGGACGCCGCTGCTCGACTGGGTCGGCCCCGACAAGTGGGGCTACAACGGCGTGGTCAGCCTCGCCACCGACCCGGTGCAGACCAACCGGGTGTACGCCGCCGTCGGCATGTACACCAACGACTGGGACCCGAACAAGGGCGCGATCCTGCGTTCCGCGGACAAGGGCGCCACCTGGCAGGTCACCGAGTTGCCGTTCAAGAACGGCGGCAACATGCCCGGCCGGGGCATGGGCGAGCGGCTGGCGATCGACCCGAACAGGAACAGCGTCCTGTACTACGGCGCCGAGGGCGGCAACGGCCTGTGGCGCAGCACCGACTTCGGGGCGACCTGGGCCAAGGTGGCGAACTTCCCCAACGTCGGCAACTACCGGGCCGACCCGAACGACAGCAGCGGCTACCAGAGCCAGAACCAGGGCCTGACCTGGGTCAGCTTCGACAAGAGCACCGGCACGGCCGGCAACGCCACCCAGACCGTCTACGTCGGCGTGGCGGACAAGGAGAACCCGGTCTACCGCAGCACCAACGGCGGCACGACCTGGGAGCGGATCGCCGGCCAGCCCACCGGCCACCTCGCCCACAAGGGCGTGGTGGACCCGGTCGGCGGCTACCTCTACATCGCCACCAGCGACACCGGCGGCCCGTACGACGGGGCCAAGGGTGACGTGTGGAAGTTCAACCGGGCCACCGGCGCGTGGACGCGGATCAGCCCGATCCCGTCGTCCAGCACCGACGCGTACTTCGGCTACTCCGGGCTGACCATCGACCGGCAGAAGCCGAACACCCTCATGGTGGCCACCCAGACCTCCTGGTGGCCGGACGCCATCTTCTGGCGCAGCACCGACGGGGGCGCGACCTGGACCCGGATCTGGGACTGGGGCAGCTACCCGAACAAGACCAAGAAGTACACGATGGACGTCAGCTCCGCGCCGTGGCTGACCTTCGGCAGCAACCCGTCCCCGCCGGAGGAGACCCCGAAGCTGGGCTGGATGAACGAGTCGGTGGAGATCGACCCGTTCGACTCCAACCGCTTCCTGTACGGCACCGGCGCGACCATCTACGGCAGCACCGACCTGACCAAGTGGGACACCGGCGGCCAGCTCACCATCAAACCGATGGTCAAGGGGCTGGAGGAGACCGCCGTGCTCGACCTGGTCAGCCCGCCGTCCGGGGCGCCGCTGGTCAGCGCGCTCGGTGACATCGGCGGCTTCCGGCACACCGACCTCGCGGCCGTGCCGCCGATGATGTTCACCCAGCCGAACTTCACCAGCACCACCAGCCTCGACTACGCCGAGACCAACCCGTCGGTGCTGGTGCGGGCCGGCAACTTCACCGACGCGGACCGGCCCAACGACAGCCACGTCGCGTTCTCCACCGACGGCGGGGGGAACTGGTTCCAGGGCGGCGAGCCGTCCGGGATCAACAGCGGCGGCACGGTCGCCGCGTCCGCCGACGGCAGCCAGTTCGTCTGGGCGCCCGGCGACGCCGGTCAGGCCGTGGTCCGCTCGGTCGGCTTCGGCAACTCGTGGACCGCGGCGACCGGCATCCCGGCCAACGCGGTGGTCGAGTCCGACCGGGTCAACAAGAACAAGTTCTACGGCTTCGGCGGCGGCAGATTCTACGTCAGCACCAACGGCGGGGCCAGCTTCGCCGCGTCGGCCGCCGCCGGCCTGCCGAGCACCGGCAACGTGAAGTTCAAGGCGCTGCCCGGCAGGGAGGGCGACATCTGGCTGGCCGGCGAGGGCGGCCTGTGGCACTCCACCGACTCCGGCGCCGCCTTCACCAAGCTCGCCAACGTGTCGTCGGCGGTGAACATCGGCTTCGGCAAGGCGGCCCCCGGGCAGACGTATCCGGCGCTGTTCACCTTCGGCACGGTCGACGGCCAGCACGGCGTGTTCCGGTCCGACAACGCCGGCGCGAGCTGGGTCCGGATCAACGACGACAAGCACCAGTACGGCAACGCGGGCGAGGCGCTGACCGGCGACCCCCGGGTCTACGGCCGGGTCTACCTGGGCACCAACGGCCGGGGCATCCTCGTCGCCGACCGGCTCGGCGGCACGACCAGCCCGTCGCCGACCACGCCCGCGCCGACCACCCCGGCGCCCACCACCCCCGCGCCGACGACGCCCCCGCCCACCACGCCTCCGCCGTCCCCGACCACGCCGGCGCCGGTCGGCGGCTGCACGGCGACGTACAAGGTGACCGGCTCCTGGTCGGGCGGCTTCCAGGGCGAGGTGACCGTCAGGAACAACGGGTCGCCGAGCAGCGCCTGGTCGGTGGCCTGGAACTACGCCGACGGGCAGCGGCTCACCCAGCTCTGGGGCGGTTCGTTCACCCAGACCGGCACCCAGGTCGTGGTGCGGGACGCCGGCTGGAACGGTGCCCTCGGCACCGGCGCCAGCACCACCTTCGGCCTCCTCGGCAGCTTCACCGGGGCGAACTCGGTGCCGGTGCTGAGCTGCACCGCAACCGTCGCCCGCTAGCCAAGGCGCGGTCGGTCGGCGGCGTCCCCGGCGTCCGGGCGGCCCCGCGCGTGGGGGCCGGTCGGGTCTGGTTCTCGGCCGGTTGGTCGGTCGGGTCTGGTTCTCGGCCGGTCGGCCGGTCCGGCGGCGCGGCGGGGAGACCGTCGCGCCGCCGGACCGGGCGGGATCAGCCGTCGAGGCCGACGGGGGAGTCGGGCCGGTCGACGTCGACGAACTCGATGTCGTCGGCGTCCCGGTCGCCCCGGCCGCCGGCGGCCCGGGCGGCCGACCCCGCGGCCCAGCCGACCGCCGCGCCGACCAGCGCGGCGCCGATCAGCAGCGTCCAGGGCAGGGCCGGGCGGCGGCCGGCGAGCGAGTCGAAGGCCCGCAACGCCCGGCGGCGGGCCTCCTCGGCCGCGGAGCCGACCAGGTCACCGGCGTCATCGGCGAGGCCTGAACCGTTGCGGCGGGCCGAGCGGGCGGTGTCCCGGACGCTGTCCCCGGCGGAGCTGACGGCGGAGACCAGGTGCTGCCACGCCTGGTCCGCGATCCGCTCGGGCTTGCTGCGGCGTTCCAGCAGATCGGTTCCGAACATCGTTCTTACCTCCTCGGGGTGCCGAAGCTTGCGGCCACTTCGGACTTTCGGCTAGGGCAGGGCTCGGGCGCCCCGCCCACCGGCGTGGTCCGGCGGTCCGCCCGTCCGCCCACTCGGGCAGTGCCCCGCCGGACCCGGCCGCAAACCCGGCCCGGCCGGTGGCGGCCCAGTCCGGCGGTGGTCAGTCCGGCGGTGATCAGCGGACGGACACCACCGCAGCGCCACGGGCGAAGTCGTCGTCGTCATCATCGTCGTCGTCACCCGCGCCGCCGAAGCCACAGGCCAGCATGAGGGCGAGCAACACGCCGACGCCGGCGAGGCCGGCCAATCTCCGGATCATGAGTGGTCCTTCCGTAGTACGGGTGACGGACGCCACCGAGCGTAGGCGGGGCGGGCAACGGTGGCGGATCGCCCGCCGTGACCTCTCTCACCGGGTCCCGCGAGGCACGCCCGGCACACAATGTGCGCGCGAAGGTCGGGGGTCACCGTTACCCTGGGTCGGCGACATCGGCTTCCGGGCCGATCGTCCGCTGAGCAGGACCTGAAAAGTCCGGATAAGGGCCAGCCGCTGTGCCTTGATCCAGGAATTGCTCATCCCGAGGGGTGGCGACCGAGGCCGTCGGAGGAATACTCTCGGTCGCGGCCCGCGTACTGATGAGGCGCCCGTGAACGGGCGAGTGGAGGTGCTCGCGTGAGCCTGTCGATCGTGAAGTCGGTCCTGTCTGGTGGTGTCATCGAGATCGTCCCGCGTGGCGAAATCGACGTCGACACCGCGTACGAGGTGCGCGAAGCCATCGCAGAGGTGCTCGCCAAGGGGCGTCCCGCCCGCATTGAGCTCAACATGCGCCTCGTCACCTTCATCGACTCCGTCGGAATCAGCGCGATGGTGGCTGGTTTCCAGACCGCCGAGGTCAGCAGCGTGAAGCTGGTCGTCACCGAGCCGAGCCGGTTCGTGCACCGGCAGCTCTGGGTGACCGGGCTGCTCGGCCTGTTCGGCGCCCCGGAGCCCTACTACGCCGGCGCCGGCGCCGCCACTCCCACCCCCGAGGCGCTGCCGGGCGCCTGACGGCCGCCCGCCCCGGGCGTCCCGTCTCCGCCGCCCCTCCGGGGGATACGCCGCCAGGTCGGTGCGCCGGGGCCGGTTCGCCTGGACGGGGCGGTGGTCCTTCCCTCCGGGGGCCGGGTGGGGGACGATCGGGGTGTGCTTCGGCGAGACACCTTCGAGTATTCGGTCCAGGCCCGCTGCCCACGGGCCGAGGCGGTGGCGCTGCTCGGCGACCTGGCCCGGCAGGGTGAGCTGCATCCGCTGATCACGCGGGTGCGCCGGCTGCCGCCCCGGCCGGGCGCCCGGGCCAGTTACGCCATCACCGACCGGCTCGCCGCCGGGCCGCTGCGCTTCCCGGTGACGTACGAGGCGGATGTGCTGGTCGTCACCGACGACGAGATCGTCACGGTGGCCCGGCAGCGGCCGGCCACCACCGTGCGCAACCGCACCCGGCTGCGTGACGAGCCGGGCGGGGTGGTCCGGATCGACGTGGAGATCACTCTCGCCGCCCCGGCGCCGCTGTTCCGGTACGCCTTCCGGCAGGCCCGCTCGGCGCACCTTGGGCTGGCCCGGAGGCTGGGCGAGGTGCTGGACCGCGCCGGGGACGGCCCCGCCCAGCAGGCCTGAGCGGCGCGGCCGGGCCGACCGCAGCCCGGTTCAACAGCTTGTGCGCGTGACGTCCGGTGGCCCCGGGTGGGGCCACCGGACGCGCGGTCAGTACACCGACAGGTGCACGTGGTTGGTGTGGTCGCTGGACGGGTCCCCGTTGCCCCCGCTGTACGACTTCCAGCCGCTGCTGGGCAGCCAGATCTGCTTGAACCAGATCACGTACAGGACGGCGAGGTTGTCGGCGTTGCGGATGTAGTACGCCGCCAGGTTGTTGCCGTAGGTGCGGTCCCCGCCGGAGGCCACCCCGCCGAATCCGCCCTTCTGGGCGGCGAAGTCGCACGCCCGCCCCTTGGGATGCTCGCCGGAGCCGCTGGGCCGGTGGCAGGAGACGTACCGGGTGAAGCCGGCCGCCTTGGCCTGCTGGAGCGCGTGCAGCGTCCGCGGGGTGATGCAGCCGCTGGCCGGGGTCGGGTCGTTCACGCTGCACGACTCCGACGGCCAGGACCCGTCGGAGTTGCGCTTCGCCGGGGTGGCGTTCGCGCTGGAGGTGCCCCGGTTGGACCCGCCGCCGCTGGCGCTGGCCTTCTCGTTGGCCACGGTCAGGGCCTGCTCGGCCTGCTGCTTGCGCTTGGCCATCACGGTGACCTGCTTGCGCTGCTCGCGGATCTCCCCGTCGAGGGCCAGCCGGGTCTTGGCTGCCTGGTCCCGGGTCTCCAGCAGGTCGCGCAGCGCCCGGTCCTCGTTGGTGGCGACCGCGTCCAGCGCGGCGATCCGGTCCAGGAAGCCCGCGGGGCTGGTGCTGTTGAGCAGCGCGGACACCGGGCTGAGTCGTCCCGACTTGTACGCCACGCCGGCGATCTCGTCGACCTTGGCGCCGCGTACGGTCAGCTCTGCCTCGACCGTCTTGAGCTGGCTGCCGAGTTGCTGCTGCCGCTTGACCGAGCGGGCCAGGGCGTTCTTGGCGTCCAGGTAGCCCTTGCTGGCCGCCTCGAGTTGGGCGCGCAGGGCCGGGGTGCCGCCCTCCTCGTCCTGGCCGGGCGCGGCGGCTCGCAGACCGGTGGGCGGGGCCGCGCCGGCCGGGGCCACCGGCCCGAACCCGAGGCCGACGGCGAGCGTCAGCACCAGCATCGCCGCCATCCGGGCGGCGGTCCTTCGTACAGGTGCCACTACTGGCATACGCATGTCCTTCCGTCAGCCGCCGACCGGGTTAGCTGACGGGTTCGGGACGGAAGATCCCTACCGCTCATGCGGATACACCCCACGAACATGGTTCCCCGGCTCGCCAGGAGGCGATTAGGCGGCGGTCACCGCAGGCGCCGGAGGGCGCCGCCCGGCGGAGACCGGATGAGAGCCTACCGGTGCGGATGGGTCCCCCGCTGCGTCCGTGACGGACGGTGCGTGGGCCAATACGCTTAAAACCGGCATGAAGGCACAATACATCACCTGATTGATGGGTGTGGGTATCACCAGCCGGTCGGCCCGCAGGGGCCCGCCGACTCCCCGGGCTCCACCTGCAACGTGGCGTGCTCTATGTGGAAGTCCTCGTGCAGGGCGGTGCGGGCCGCGGCCAGCACCGCGCCCACCTCGGCGTCCGGCGCCATGGTCAGGTGGGCGGAGGCGACCTCCATGCCGGAGGTCAGCGTCCAGACGTGCAGGTCGTGCACCTCGACCACGCCGGGCACCGCCGCCAGGCGGTCGTGCACGGCGGTCACCTGGAGGTGCTCCGGCGCGGCCTGCACCAGGATGCGCACCGCGGCCCGTCCGAGCCGCCAGGTGCGGGGCAGGATGAACACGCCGATCGCGACGGCCACCAGTGGGTCCGCCCACCACCAGTCGGTGACGGCGATCAGCGCCGCGGCGCCGATCACCCCGACCGACCCGAGCAGGTCGCCCAGCACCTCCAGGTACGCCCCACGCAGGTTGATGCTCTCCTTCGCCCCGCTGCGCAGCAGGGCGAACGCGACCACGTTGGCGAGCAGGCCCAGCGTCGCCACCGCGAGCATCGGGCCGACGGTCACCTCGGGCGGCTCGCCGAACCGGCGGACCGCCTCGACGAGGACGTAGACCGCGACGCCGCTGAGCAGGACGGCGTTACCGAGCGCGGCGAGCACCTCCAGCCGGTAGAGCCCGAAGGTGCGCTGGGGGTCGGTGGTGGCCCGCCGGGTGGCGGTGATCGCGGCCAGCGCCATGCCGATGCCGAGCACGTCGGTGAACATGTGCCCGGCGTCGGAGAGCAGCGCCAGCGAGCCGGTGCCGAACGCGGCCACCGCCTCGACGATCATCAGGGTGGCGAGCAGCGCGAAGGCCGCCCAGAGCCGCCCTGAGTGGCGGTCCGCGGCGTTCGCCACCGCGCCGTGGTGGTCATGACCTGCGCCCACGCCAACACCCTCCGTCCCCGATCCGGACTCGGCCAAATGTATGCTCACATCGCTATGTGTGCAAGTGAACGTCCGGTGTCCGACCGGGGACGGGGCGCCGGTCGGTCAGCCGGTCAGCCGGTCGGATCGATCGTGGTCAGCCGCTGGGTGGCCCGGGACAGCGCCACGTACAGCGTCCGCACGCCGGAGCCCGGATCGGCCCGGATCTCGGCCGGTGCGACCAGCACGACCCCGTCGTACTCCATGCCCTTGGCCTGGAGACTGGTCACCACCTGCAGGCGCGGCGCGGCCAGGCCGGCGAGCCAGCCGGCGACCTCGTCCCGGCGCGGTACCGGCGTGATCACCCCGACCGTCCCCTCCACCTCGCCGAGCAGCGCGGCGACCGCCGCGACGGTGGCCCGTTCGAGTTCGGCCGGCGGCACGGTCAGCGCGACCGGCTCCACGCCGGTGGACCGCACCGCGCTGGGCAGCCTGAGGTCCGGGTAGAGCCGGCGGATCTCCGCCGCCGCCACCGCGAAGATCTCCGCCGAGTTGCGGTAGTTGGTGGTCAGCTCGAACTGGTGCCGGCGTCGCCGGCCCAGCGCCTGGTCCCGGGCCCGGGTCAGCTCCTCCTCCGCGCCCGTCCACGCGGTCTGCGCCGGGTCGCCCACCACCGTCCAGGACGCCAGCCGGCCGCGCCGGCCGACCATCCGCCACTGCATCGGGGAGACGTCCTGCGCCTCGTCGACCACCACGTGCGCGTAGTCGCGGTAGTCCTCCGGGCGCTCCCGGGCCGCCTCCCGGGCCGCCCGCTGCCGGTCGGCCTGCGTGCTCAGCTCCCGCACGCCCCCGGCGAGCTGGAACGGGTCCCGCTTGGCCCGCTTCGGCTGCATCGGCTTGCCCAGCAGCGCGTCCAACTCGTCCAGCAGGGCGATGTCGGCGATCGTGAGACCTTCGGTGTCCAGCGTCCGGTACGCCTCGGAGAGCAGGCCGATCTCCGCCCGGGACAGGATCCCCCCGGCGTACCGGCGCAGCTGGTCCGGGCGGGCCAGCCAGCCCAGCACGTGCCGGGGGTGCAGCCGGGGCCACCACGCCTTCAGGAACTCGCGGAAATCGGCCCGCTCGGCGATCTCGGCCTCGAACGCGGGCTGCTCGGGCAGTTGGCGGATGCTCAGTCGCCGGGCCTGGGCCCACAGCGCGGCGAACACGCCGTCGAAGCCGGCCCGGCGCGCCTCGTTGCGGCGGGCCCCCCGGGACAGCGCCCGGTCCCGGATGCTGTCCAGCTCCCGGTGGTCCAGCCGGAGCAGCGCGCCCCGGTAGAGCAGGCGCAGCTCGCCCGGCCCGCCCGGCACCGCGTCCCGCGCCGCCTGCTCCAGCACCCGTCGCATCCGCAGCGATCCCTTCACCGCAGCCACCTCGGGCGGGTCGGTGCGGGTCGCGTCCATCCCCGGGAACAGCGAGCCGAGCGAGTGCAGCGTCGCGGTCTCCTCGCCCAGCGACGGCAGCACCGAGGCGATGTACTCCACGAACACCGCCGACGGGCCGACCACCAGGATGCCGCCGCCGGCGTACCGGCTGCGGTCGGAGTACAACAGGTACGCCGCCCGGTGCAGGGCGACCGCCGTCTTGCCCGTCCCCGGGCCGCCGGAGACGATCGTCACCCCGGAGCCGGGGGAGCGGATCGCCTCGTCCTGCTCCCGCTGGATGGTGGCGATGATGTCCCGCATGCCCCGGCCGGTGGCCCGCGACAGGGTGGCCAGCAGCGCCCCGTCGCCCACCACCGCCATGTCCGGCGGGGCAGCCGCCGGGTCCAGCAGGTCGTCCTCGATCCGGGTCACCCGCTCGGACGTGGACCCGATGGTGCGCCGCCGCACCACGTCCATCGGCTGCGCCGGGGTGGCCTGGTAGAACGCGGCGGCGGCCGGGGCCCGCCAGTCCACCACCAGGGTCTCCGCGTCCTCGCCGCGCACCCCGAGCCGCCCGACGTGCAGCACCTGCCGGTCGCGCAGGTCCAGCCGGCCGAAGACCAGCCCCTCGTGCTCGGCGTCGAGCCGGTGCCGGCGCTGGGCGGCGTGGAAGACCATCGCGTCCCGCTCGACGAGCGCGCCGAAGTTCCCCACCCGGGCCAGTTGGTAGCCGTCCTTCTCGGCCTGGGCGGCCGAGCGGCGCAGTTCGGTGAGGCGTGCGTACACCCGGTCGAGATGCCGCTGTTCGACGGCGATCTCCTGCTCCAGGGTGGTCCGGTCGGTCACGCGCAGCTCCTCGCAGACGGCGGCGGACGGCCGCGCCGGGGCGCAGGCCGCGCGCCGGGCTAACCGGAGAGGGTACGGCCACCGGTCGACCGGGACGCGGGGCCATGCCGTCGCCGCGATCCAGCCCACGTCCCGGCGCGAGCCAGCCCACGTCCCGGACCGCCGCTCACACCTGTGGCGCGGCCCCGGTCAGGCCGGGGAAGCCGGGTGTGGCGCGGCCGCCAGGGCCCGGTGCAGCACGCCGGCCACGGCGGCGTTCACCTGGTCCGGCCGCTCCATCATCAGCATGTGCCCGGCACCCGGGCAGACGGTCAGTTCGGTCGCCGGCAGCGCCGCCGCGATCGACTCGGCGCACGGCGGCGGGGTGAGCCGGTCCCGGTCGCCGACCAGCGCCGCCGCCGGGAGGCGGGCCAGCGCTGCGAGGGTGTCCAGCCGGTGCTGCGTCCCGATCGAGGCCCGGAAGCCGCCGATCGAGCGCAGCGAGGCGCGGGCCACCGCCGAGGTGACCAGTCGGATGTCGGTGGGCTCGCAGTGATCGCCGAAGAGCATCCAGCGGATGCTGGGCCGCAGGGCCCGCAGCAGCGCCCGGGGCGGGCGCCACGCGCCGCAGCGGGCCAGCACCCCGGCCCCGGCGGTCTCGGCCAGCCGGATCAGCCGGGCGATGCGCGGGGAGAGGCCGTAGGCGGTGTGGGTGTGCCCCTCGGCCGTGGTCGAGACGAAGACCAGCCCGGCCGTGCGGGCTGCGAAGTGCCGGGGGTGGCGGTGCGCGTACTCCATGATCGTCATGCCGCCCATCGAGTGCCCGACCAGCACCACCGGCCCGGCCGGGGCGACCGCGTCGAGCACGGCGACCAGGTCGTCGCCGAGCTGGGCGAGGGTGGCGGTGCGCAGCGCCATGCAGCTCGACCGGCCGTGCCCCCGGGCGTCGTAGGTCACCACCCGGACCCGGCCGCCGAACCGCTCGCGGACCCCGGCGAGCTGCCGGTGCCAGCTCCGCCCGTCCAGCGTCCAGCCGTGCAGCAGGAACGCGGTGACCTCGGCGTCCGCCGGCCCGGACACCTCGACGTGCAGCCGTACGTCGTCGGCGAGCCGCACCTCGGTCTGTTCCAGCATCGCCGCCTCCCCTCGGGCCGCCACGAGAACTTCGCCACCTGGTGACCCGGCGGTAACACCGGCTACCCGTCATGACACCACGCCAACCCTCCAAGGGGAAGGAAGAGCACCCGGCCGACGCCCCCCGGTGGGTGGGAGGTGACGGTGGGTGGGAGGCGGAGACGACGAACCGCCCGCCGGGTCGACCGGCGGGCGGTTCGTGGTGTCGCGGTGGGCTGGCTCAGCCGCCGAAGACGCCGGCCTCGGCGAGGCGCTTCTCGGTGGCGTCCCAGCCGTGGTCCGGGTGGGTGGCCGCGAGGTTGTTCAGCTCGGCCCGGATCTTGACGGCGTGGCCGGCTGCGGCCAGCACCCGGATCTCCTCGACGAAGGCCTCGGAGTCGGTGCGCAGGTGCGCGGTCTTGCCGTTGGTCAGGTTGCGCACGTAGGCGTGCTTGCCGCCGTTGAGCGGGATGACGTACTTGAACTCGCCCAGCACGCTGAGGGCGCCACCCTGGCCTGCCTGGCCGGCCCGGACTGACGCGCGCGCGGTCTTAGAGGTGTTGCTCGCCACGGAGGTACTCCTTGAGACGTACGGGAGGACGGTAACGTCCGGGGGCTGTGGCGGGTGACGCTCGGGATGAGCCTCGACCCGCCGAAGTTGTGCGCGGCAACAAGCCGCCGAGAGAACTTTACACGACCGCGATGCCTGGCTGGTCACCGTGCCTGTCTGAGGGACACAACCACGGACGCCGGCCCGACATTCCGCCGGGTCGACCCGCCCGCCCGCCCGGGAGCGGCCGCTCCGGACGCCCCGGGACGGCCGCGCCGGGCACCCCTGGCGGGGTGGATCCGAGCACCGGTTCCGGCGAATTCCCCGATTCTCTGGCGCACCATCCGTCCCACCAGTCATCATGTGTTGCAACAGCCACTCGGGTGGTCGAGGTCGTAGGGGAAGACGCACCTCGCTCTCCGGGAGGTCACCGTGCCAACGCGTGGCGTCGTATACGTCCACTCGACCCCGCTCGCCGTGTGCTCGCACGTCGAGTGGGCGATCGCGCGCGTCCTCGCCGCGCCGGTCAACCTGCAGTGGACGGCTCAGCCCGTCGATCCCGGCGCCCGCCGCGCCGAGTGCGGGTGGACCGGTCGCCCGGGGACGGGCGCCGAGCTGGCTGCTGCCCTTCGGCAGTGGCCCATGATCCGTTTCGAGGTGACCGAGGAACCGAGTGCCGGCGTCGACGGCGAGCGCTTCATGTACGTCCCGGGCCGGGGACTGTTCCGGGCCACCGTCGGCGTGGCCGGCGACATCCAGCTGGGCGAGGACCGGCTGCGCGCCGTCATGGCCGCCGCCCGGGCCCCGGAGGCGCTGGCGCACGCCCTCGACAAGGCGCTCGGCACCGCGTGGGACGCCGAGCTTGAGCCCTACCGGTACGCCGGCGACGGCGCACCGGTGACCCGGCTCACCCGGGTCGGCTGAACCGCGCCACCGCGCGTCCCCAGCAGGGGTGGCGCTGCCCTCGACACGCCCGACGGGGTGATGTTTGACCAGGTCAAGTTGCCCTGATAAGGGGTGGACTGGTGGGATGGTCCGCGTGTCGATTACCCCGCGACGTGCCAGCGTCGCGCTCGCCGCCCTGACCGCTGTGCTCGTCACCGGATGCTCGGGGGAGCCGGACCGGCCCCGTCCCACGCCGTCGGCCAGCACGGTCACGGCGGAACCGACCGCGGCCGGCAGCCCGCCCGCCGCCGCCGACCCGGCCGCCCGGGCCGCCGCCCTGATCGGCACCCTCGCCGACGAGGACCTGGTCGGCCAGGTGCTGATGCCGTACGCGTACGGCAGTTCGGCGACGAAGGTCTCGGACGGCTCCGCCGCCGGCAACCGGTCCCTCGCCGGGGTGGCCACCCCGGCGGAGATGGTCGCGAAGTACCGGCTGGGCGGGCTGATCCTGGTCGGCTTCAGCGCCGACGACCCGACCGCCGGCAACCAGACCACCACCAACGTCGACAACCCGAAGCAGGTCCGCGAGCTGACCACCGGCCTGCGCGAGGCAGCCGGGAAGCTCCCCACCGGCGCCGCGCCCTTCCTGGTCGGCACCGACCAGGAGCACGGCATCGTCACCCGGATCACCGATGGCGTCACCCTGCTGCCCAGCCCGATGGCCGCCGGGGCGGCCGGCGACCCGGCGCTGACCGAGGCGGCCTGGCGGGCCGCCGGCGCCGAGCTGGCCGCGATGGGGATCAACATGGACTTCGCCCCGGTCGCCGACGTGCTCGCCACCCGCAGCACGGTGATCGGCTCCCGGTCCTTCGGCGCCGACCCGAAGCGGGCCTCGGCGCAGGTCGCCGGCGCGGTCAGGGGGTTGCAGAGCGCCGGGGTGGCGGCCAGCGTCAAGCACTTCCCCGGGCACGGCCTGAGCGCCACCGACTCGCACAAGGACGTCCCGGTGATCACCCAGAGCCGCAAGGTGCTCGACGGCACCGCGTTCCCGCCGTTCACCGCCGGGATCGACGCCGGCGCCCTCGCGGTGATGTCCGCCCACCTCGACGTCACCGCCATCGACCCGGGCACCCCGGCCACCTTCTCGCACAAGGTCCTCACCGACGTGCTGCGCGGCCAGCTCGGGTTCAAGGGCGTCGTGGTCACCGACGGGATGAACATGCCGCCGGCCAAGCGCTGGGCGCCGGGGGAGGCGGCGGTGCGGGCGCTCAAGGCCGGCAACGACCTGATCCTGATGCCCCCGAACGTCACCCAGGCGTACGACGGGCTGCTCGCCGCGCTGCGCGACGGCTCGCTGCCCCGGGCCCGGCTGGTCGAGGCGGTCACCCGGGTGCTGACCATGAAGTTCACCCTGGCCGACACGCCCGCCCCGGCGATGTCCACGCTGAACAGCCCCGAGCACCGGCAGGCCGCGGACGCACTGGCGGCCGGCGCGGTGACCGTGCTGCGCGGCTCCTGCGCGACCGGGGTGCGCGGCCCGGTCACCGTCACCTCCTCCGGGGGACGGGAGAAGACCCGGGACCTGCTGACCGAGGCGCTCACCGCCGCCGGGGTGAAGGTGGTCCCGAGCGGCGGCACGAGGGTGCACCTCGTCGGGTACGGCGACGGCACGGCCGATCTCAGCGCCGACGCCGCGGTGACCGTGGCGATGGACACCCCGTACCTGCTTGCGAAGGCGAAGTCACCGACGCTGCTGGCCACGTACTCCTCCGGCCGGGCGTCGATGACCGCGCTGGCGAACGTGCTCGCCGGCAAGGCCCGACCGGCCGGCCGGTCCCCGGTGCCGGTCTCCGGTCTGCCCGCCACGGCCTGCGGCAACTGACCCGGCGGGCGCGGCATCCAGGGTCGCGCGCGGGGGCCTTCGGGCCGGGCTCCGGCTGATAGCGTTCGGCTGTCCGACTGCGCAGACGAGACGGAGGCCAGCCCCGTGACGCGACCGGAGCCGGCACTGTCCGTGGTGGTCCCGATGTTCAACGAGGAGAGCGTGCTGCCGCTGTTCGCCCGGCGGCTGCGCGCGGTCCTCGACGCGCTCGACGAGCCGTACGAGGTGCTGGCGGTCGACGACGGCAGCACCGACGGCACCGCCGCCGGCCTGGCCGGGCTGCGCGCCCGCTGGCCGCAACTGCGGGTGCTGCGGCTGCGCCGCAACAGCGGTCACCAGGCCGCCCTGGTCGCAGGGTTGCTGCGGGCCCTGGGCCGGTACGTGGTCAGCATCGACGCCGACCTCCAGGATCCGCCGGAGACCATCGCCGAGATGCTGCGCCGGGCCCGCGCCGACGGCCTGGACATCGTCTACGGGGTCCGCGCCGACCGCAGCCGGGACACCCGGTTCAAGCGGTGGACCGCCGCCGGCTACTACCGGCTGATGCGCCGGCTGGTCGGCAAGCAGGTGCCCGCCCAGGCCGGCGACTTCCGGCTGCTCAGCAGGGCGGCCGTGGAGGCGCTGCGCGAGCTGCCCGAGCGCAGCCCCGTGCTGCGGTTGGTGGTGCCGTGGCTCGGCTTCCCCAGCGGCGAGGTGGCCTATCAGCGTGAGGAACGCGCCGCCGGCCGGACGAAGTACCCGCTGTCCAGGATGGCCGGGCTGGCCGCGGAGAGCGTCACCAGCTTCTCCGCCGCGCCGCTGCGGGTGGCCACCTGGCTGGGGCTGGCCGGGGTGGCGGTCTGCGGGATGCTGGTGGTGGTGGCGGTCGTCGCCTGGCTGGCCGGGGGCACGGTCACCGGCTGGCCCTCGCTGTACGTGGCGATCCTGTTCCTCGGCGCGGTGCAGCTGCTCTGCCTCGGCCTACTCGGCGAGTACGTGGCCCGGATCTACACCGCGGTGCAGGCCCGCCCGGCGTACTTCGTGGCCACCGACACCGACACCGACACCGATCCGGCCCCGGAGGCCGGCGCCGCCCCGGCCGGCCCCGGCGGGCCGGCCGAGCTGGCCGACAGCCTCCGGTGACCGCACTGGCCACCGGAGACCCGTCGGGCCCCGGCCCATCCGGCCCCGGCCCATCCGGCCCCGGCCCGTCCGGCGCGGCTGGGCTCGCGGCCCGGGCGGCCCGCCCGGCCGTCCTGCGGTACGCCCCCGCCGTCGCCAGCTACGCCGTGATCGTGGCCGTCCTGCTCGGCACCGGAACCCCGGTTGCCGACCTGGCCCGGTGGACCGGGTACCTGCTGCTGGCCGTGCTGCTGCCCGGCACTCTGGTGTTCCGGGCGCTGCGCCGCCGGCCGCACACCCTGGTCGAGGACCTGGCGTTCGGCGCGGCCGTCGGCCTGATGCTGGAGCTGGCCGGCTGGGCGGTGTTCACCGCCGCCGGGGTGCCCCACCTGCTGTGGCTCTGGCCGCTGGCGGTGCTCGCGCCGTTCGCGGCGGTGCCCCGGCTGCGCCGGCACTGGCGGGTGTCCGGGTACGCCCCGGTGCCGACCGGGTGGGCGTGGGCGCTGGCCGGGGTGGTCGCCGGGTTCACCCTCTACCTGTACGAGTCGTTCCTGCGGGTCAACCCGGTGCTGCCCACCGACGAGGGGCAGGCGCAGTACATCGACCTGGCGTTCCAGCTCTCGCTGGCCGGCGCGGCCACCCACCAGGCGCCGCTGGACGTGCCGCAGGTCGCCGGGGAGCCGCTGCACTACCACTGGTTCGGCTTCGCCCACTTCGCGGCGGCCAGCCTGGTCAGCGGCGTGGACCTGCCGACGGTCTTCTTCCGGCTCGGCGTGCCGACGCTCTGCGCGCTGGCCGCCGTGCTGGTCGCGGTGGTCGGCTGGCGGGTCACCGGCCGGCCGTACGCCGGGGTGGTCGCCGCCGCGCTGATGTTCACCGTCGGCGAGTTCGGCTACGAGAACGGGGTCCGCCAGCTCTTCGGGACCCAGGCCACCTTCATCGTCTGGGGCAGCCCGTCGATGACGTACAGCTGGGTGTTGCTGCTGCCGTTGATCGCGGCGCTGGGTGAGCTGGTCGGCCGGGCCCGGGGCTCGGCGGTGCCGGCGCTGGGGCGCGGGGCGTGGGTGCTCGCCGCGCTGTTCCTGGCCGCCTCGACCGGGGCGAAGGCCAGCTCGGTGCCGGTGGTGCTGGCCGCGCTGGCGTTCGTCGCGGCGGTGTCGCTGGCGTTCCGCCGCAGGCTGCCCCGGGTGGTGCTGGCGGCGGCCGGGCTGGCGCTGGCCGCGCAGCTCTTCGCCACGGCGGTGCTGTTCGCGTTCGAGAGCCACGGGGTGAGCGTGGACCCGTTCTCGGGGCTGCGCCCGTACGTCCTGTCGGGGCGGCCGGCGGGGACGACGGCGCTGCAGTGGGTGTTGGTCTTCGTCGCGTTCCTGCTGAACCTCCAGCTCCGGCTGGCCGGGGTGGCTGCGCTGCTGCGGCTGCGCCGCTGGCGGCTGGAGCCGGTGCAGGTGTTCCTGCTCGGCGGGGCGCTCGCCGGCCCGGCGATCTACCTGCTGGTGGGGCACCCGGGCAGCAGCAACCAGTACTTCACCCGGGCCGGGTTCGCGTTCGGGGTGATCCTGTCCGCGTGGGGCTGGGTGGAGCTGCTGGACTCCGCCGCGCTGGGTGCCCGGGGCCGGGCGCTGCTCGGGGCGGGGGCGGCCGGGTTCGCCGTGCTGCTCACCGCCGTCCAGTTGCGCTTCCCGGCCGCCTCGCCGGCCACCCCGTCGTACGCGTCGGTGCTGCCGCTGCTGACCTGGGCGGCGGCGCTGCTGGGGGTGGCGCTGCTGGTGCAGCTCTGCTGGCCGGCGCTGGTCGGGCGCTGGCCGGGGCTGGCCGGCCGGGGCCCGGCGATGCTGCTCACCGCCGCCCTGGTCGCGGGCGCGCCGGGGCTGGTGCTGGACGCCGCCGCCGCAAACCGGTTCCCCAACGGCGGGGCGTACCCGGCGGAGCGGATGCCGGCCTCCCGGGTGGCGGCTGCCCGCTGGGTGCACGAGCACAGCGACCCGGGCGACGTGGTGGCCACCAACGTGCACTGCCGGGCGGTGGTCAGCGGCTGGTGCGACGCCCGGTCGTTCTGGCTGAGCGGGTACACCGAACGGTCGGTGCTGGTGGAGGGGTGGGCGTTCGCGCCCCGGATGGTCGGCCTGCCCGGAGGCCCGTACGCGCCGTTCTGGGATCAGGAGCGGCTGCGGGCCAACGACGCCGCGTTCACCGCCCCCACCGTCGCCGGCCTGGCGGAGCTGCGCGACTCCTACGGCGTCCGCTGGCTCGTCGTCGACCGTCAGGTCGCCCCGGAGTCCCCGACCCTGGCGACCCTCGCCGACCTCCGCTACACCAACGCCCGAATGGCCGTCTACCACCTACGCTGACCCCCACCCACCCCCACCCAGGCCGCGCAAGTTCTGGGAATTCGTGGTCATGAAGCGCCGGAAGGCCACTCTTTCCGAGAATTTGCGCGGGGCGCGGGGCGCGGGGCGCGGGGCGCGGGGGGACGGGCGAAGGGCGCGGGGGGACGGGCGAAGGGCGCGGGGGGACGGGCGAAGGGCCCGTCGGTGACGCGAACGCGTCACCGACGGGCCCTTCTGGCGCGTCAGCTCAGGGGGAGCTTGCTGGCCAGGGCCGAGCCGTTCGACTCGAACGCGGTCAGCAGGGCGCTGGGGCGGCCCGAGGCGACCGGGACCACGACGGTCACCGGGCGGCCGGCGGTCAGCTCGACGGTCCGGTCACCGAGGGCGGTGGTGCCGTTCCAGGCGTACAGGTACGCCGTGCCGGCCCGGTCGGCCCGCAGGGTGACCAGCACCCCACCGGCCACCCGGCGCTGGTCGGTCAGCCGCAGCGCCTTCTCGGGCAGCTTGGCCACGGCGGCCGGGGCCACCCCGTCCACCGCCGACTGGGCGATGGTCTGCGGGCTGTGCACGCTGCGGGCGGAGGTGTCCGGGAACACCGGGGCGCTGGGCTGCTGCTGCGCCGGGGTGTATCCGGGCAGGGTGGCCAGGCCGTAGCGGTACGGGTCGGCCCGGACACCGTTGAAGGTGGACCAGCCCAGCCGCGACTGGGAGCTGAGGTCCTGGGTGTCCGAGTCGTAGACCAGCACGTTGAAGCCCATCCGGGCCGGGTCCACCGCGTCGGGCAGCACCGAGAACGGGATGCTCGCCTCGATGGTGTAGCCCGCGTACGGGCTGGTGACCTTGCTGACCACGGTCATCCCCGGCGCGGTGGTGGCGCCCGGTCCCTGCCGGTTGTCGGCGTCGCGCTGCCAGCACGGCGGGTTGCCGTTGGCCGGGTCGTCGGTGATCGGGAAGATGCCGGCCTTGAACACGGTGGAGGTGTCCGCCGAGTTCCCCTTCGGGTCGACGATGATCTCCACGCTGTCGGTGCGGCGCTGCCGCTTGCAGTCCTGCGGCACCACCTTCGTGCCGAGCACGTCGTCGGTGACCTGCACGTACACCTTCAGCGCGTCGGCGGTCCAGGCGATGTGGCCCTTCGCCGAGGCGTCCTGCGGGGTGGTGGCCTGCCCCTCCCAGATGCGGGAGAAGTCCAGCTCCGCGCCGGGGTACTCGCCGGGGGAGGCCACGCCGTCGACGGCGTGGTCGTGACCGGCCTGCGGCACCTCGGTGGTCGGCACGATCTCCAGGGCGCCGGTCTCCACGGTGCTGCCGGCGGCGCTGGTGGTGGTGATGGTGATGCCGTAATCGCCGCCCGTGCCGCCCTCGTTGGCGGTCGGCAGGCTGGCGTCGGCAGTCACGTTGAAGGTGACCGCCCCGGTCGCGCCGGGGGCCAGGTCGGCGTAGCTCTTCGTCGCGGCGTCGGCGGTGAAGCCGGCGGGCAGGCCGAGGGTGACGGCGCCGCTCTGGGCGGCCTCGCCGTGGTTGCGCAGGTCGATCCGGACCGCCCGGCTCTGGCCGGAGCCGACGGTGAGCACCGGCTTGATCAGGGTGTCGAGCTGCGGGTATCCGCCCTCGCCGGCCCACTGCCGGAACACGCCGACCTCCTCCAGCGGCTCCAGGGTGCCGCGCACGTCGGCGACGACCCGGACGGCCCGGTCGGTGCGGCCGACGCCCTGGCGGGTGGTCAGGGTCGCGCCGATGAGCTGCTGCTGGTTGGTGTCGCTGTTCGCCGGCACGGTGACGGTGAACTTGCTGGTCCGCTCCTTGCCCGCCGGTACGGCGCTGTTCAGCGTCCCGGAGCCCTTGGCGGTCCAGCCCTGCGGCAGCCGCAGGTCGATCCGCGGCGCGGCCAGTGCCCGGTCCCGGGGCGCTCGCACGTGCGCGGTGACCTCGACGGTCTCGCCGGGGGCGAGGTCGAACCGGTCGGTGGTGAGGTACAGCTCGGCGCCCTTGGGCAGGCCGCCGGCCGCGTTCGGCAGTACGGATCCGCGCAGGATCGCTTCGGGGGAGGTGTCCGCCGGGTCGTACGGGACGCGGCTGTCGATCAGGGTGTAGAAGTCGCAGCGAATCTTGGTCGGGTCGGTGGAGGCGTCGCCGCTGTTGGCCCAGCCCTGGGTGACGTACTCCCGGCGGGCGTCGACCTCGATCGCGGCCCAGGTCTTGCCGGTGGCGCTCGGGGTGCCCTCCCAGACGCCGAAGACCTGGTCGGTCGGCACGGTGGGTACGAAGCTGGTGGCGCACTGCGGCCCGGCGGCCGAGGTGCCGGTGCCCCCGGAGCGCAGGAACTTCGCCGCCCGGAACGGCTTCAGCTTCTCCTTGCTGATCTGCTCCGGGAACGCGGCCGGGTCGGCGGCGGCCTGGAACGCCTCGGCGGCGAACCGGGCGGCCTGCTGGTGGTTGCCGTGGTTGCCCGGGGTCGGCGACGGGTTCATCGTCATGATGATCTCGGGCCGGGTCTGCCGGATCACCCGGACGATCTGCGCCAGGGTGTCGTCGTGCCCCCAGATCTGCTCGGACAGCGGGGCGGAGGCGGTGTACCAGAAGTCGACCCGGTCGAGGTTGTAGAGGTTCTTCACGCCGGCCTTGCCGATCGCGGTGCGCTCCTCGCGCTCCCGGATGATGCCGAGCGGCGGGCCCTCCTCGAGGCCGACGGCGTTGCCGCCGCCCTCGCCCCGGGTGATGGTGACGACGCCGGCCTTGGCGCCGTAGCGCTCCTTCCACTGGCCGAGGGTGGCGAGGCTGCCCGCCTCGTCGTCGGGGTGGGCGCTGACGAAGAGGACGTCCAGGTCGACGGCGTCGGTGGGAGAGGCGGGGGAGGCGAGAGCGGCGGTGGGCACCCCGGACAGGGCCAGGGCGAGCGCCGTGGGTAGCAGGAACGCCTTGATTCGCATGCAGATCCTTCCGGAACCACGAGGTCCGGGCAGCGACCACCGTCGTCGGACGCGGGGCGTCGACGCGAGAGTCGTGATCGGACGGCGAGTGGGTTGGGACGGGACGGTGGGCGCCGACGGGCGCATGGTCACCGGGGACAGCAGCGGCACGGTGGTCCGTACACACTGGAAGGCCTTCGCCCGGTGACGCTAAGGACCGGTGCGGCGGCCCGTCAATGCTTTGCAAGGACTTTCTTTCTTTGCAAAAGAAAGAAAGTGTGCCCGAACTGCCCTCGTAAGTGCCTGCGTGGCCGCATGCGCCCACCCCGACTGCCGTCGCCAAAGGGGATGTTTCCCCTGTTCGCGGAGGGGTTTGTCGGAGCCCGAGATCGTTTTGTTACTTGACTCCATAGTTCGTTCGCCGTAGGAAGGAAGTGTGACTGACGTGGTGACGCCACCAACGAGCCCGGTGAGCCGGGAGCGGTCGAAGGAGATCAAGCGGTTGTCCGTGATCTCCACCGCCCGCCAGGTTCGGCTGCTCTCGCGCGCCGAGCTGACCGAGCTCACCGGCCTGAGCCCCGCCACGCTCACCCCGCTCGTGCGCGAGCTGATCGCCGAGGGGTACCTCATCGAGCGGGGGCCCGGGGCGTCCCGCTCCGGCCGCCCCCGGGCGATGCTGGAGTTCAACCCGCGCGCCGAGCTGGTCGCCGCCGTCTCGCTGGAGCCGTCCCGGATCAGCTGCGAGATCGCCGACAGCGACGGCACCGTGGTCGCCCACCGGGCCGTCCGGCTCACCGGCGACATCATCGACACCATCTGCCGCTCGGTGCCCGAGCTGGCCGGCGACGGCCTGCCGGCGCTGCGCGGGGTGGCCATCGCCGCGCCCGGCGTCTCCTCCGGCGGTGCGGTCCGGCTGGCTCCCTCGGTCGGCCTCGTCGAGGGCCGGCCGATAGGGGAGTCGGTGCAGCGGCACCTCGGGGTGCCGGTGGTGGTGGACAACGACGTCAACCTGATGGCGGCCGGCGAGCACGCGGCCGGCGCCGGCAGCGACGTCGCCGACCTGCTGCTGCTGCACGTCGCCGACGGCATCGGCGCCGGCCTGGTGCTCGACGGCCAGGTCCGCCGGGGCGCGGGCGGGGCCGCCGGCGAGGTCGGCTTCCTGCCGCTGGACCCGGCCGACCGAGGCCACGACGGGATCGGCCCGTTCGAGGCCCGCTGGTCGGAGAACGCCATCGCCGAGCGGGTGGTGGCCCTGGCCCCCGGGCGCCGGCCGGACGCGCCGGTGGCCGCCCTGGTCGAGCTGGCCCGCGCCGACGAGCGGGCCGCCGCGTACCTGGACGAGGTGCTGACCGCCTGGTCCCGGCTGATCGTCTCCTGCGTCTGCGTCATCGACCCCGGTCGGGTGCTGCTCAGCGGGGCCGCCGCCCAGCTCGACGACCCGGCCGTCGACCGGCTCCAGTCGCTGGTCGACGCCGCCGCGCCGAGCGTCACCGAGGTCCGCCGGGCGGTGCTCGGCGACCGGGCCGTGCTGCACGGCGCGGTCAGCTACGCGCTCTCCGCCGCCGCGGCCGGCCTGCCGATCCTGCTCCCCAGCCCCTGACCCACGAGTTTCCCCTTATTCCCCTCGGAGGTACCCCATGAGACGTCGTCTTCTCCTCGCCGGTGCGCTCGCCACCGTCATCGTCGCCGGCACCGCCTGCGGCGGCGGCGGTGACGACGACGCGTCCGGCGGCTCGAGCGCCGAGAAGCTCACCATCTACACGGCCCGCGACAAGAAGGTCTCGACCTTCGTGGTGGACCAGTTCACCGCGAAGTACCCCGAGTACAAGGGCAAGGTCGAGATCCTCAACCTGGGCGCGCAGGAGATCCTGGAGCGGGTCCGGGCGGAGAAGGCCAACCCGCAGGCCGACGTCTGGTGGGGCGGCACCCAGCAGGGGCTCTCCGCCGGCGCGTCCGAGGACCTGCTGACCGGCTGGCAGCCGGCGTTCGCCGGCAAGATGGACGCCAAGTACAAGGACGCCGAGGGCCGCTGGTTCGGGGAGATCCTGCTGCCCGAGGTCATCATGTACAACAACAAGGCGCTCACCCCGGAGCAGGCCCCGAAGGACTGGGACGACCTGCTGAAGCCGGAGTGGAAGGACAAGATCATCATTCGGGACGTGGCCGCGTCCGGCACCATGCGGTCGATCTACTCGGCGATGATCACGCGGCAGTCCCCGGACGGCAGCAACCCGCAGCCCGGCTACGACTGGCTGAAGAAGCTCGACGCCAACACCGGCTCGTACGCGGCCAACCCGGCCGACCTGTACCTCAAGCTCTCCCGCCAGCAGGGCACGCTCAGCGCCTGGAACCTCCAGGACGTCCTGCTCCAGGCCAACCAGTCGAACATGCCGTTCGGCTTCGTGATGCCGGCCTCCGGGGCCCCGGTGCTGGTCGACGGCATCGCCGCGGTCAAGGGCGGCAACACCACCGGCGCGCAGAAGTTCATGGAGTTCCTCTTCGACGACAAGCTCCGCGCCGACCTGGCCAAGGACTACTTCCAGATCCCGGCCGTGGACATCGCCGAGAAGCCGGAGTGGCTGGCCCAGCTCAACCTCAAGCCGCTGGACGTCGACTGGGACGTGATCGGCAAGAACGAGACCGAGTGGATCAACCACTGGAACAGCCAGATCAAGAACAAGGGCTGACCAGCGCGGGCGCCGGGGGCGGGAACCTTCCCGCCCCCGGCGCCGCCCGCTAGCGGGGCACCCGGACGGGAGCCCTTTCCCACCAGAGGCGTCAAGTGCCCGTCCCCCGGTCTCCCGCCACCCGTCACCCGACCGGCCCCGATCCGGTACCGCAGAAGGAGAAGACATCATGATCGATGTCACGCTGGAGTCGGTGAGCAAGCGCTTCGCGCGCGGCGGCGACACCGCAGCCGTGGACGACGTCGACATCACCATCGCCGCCGGGGAGTTCTTCACCCTGCTCGGCCCGAGCGGCTGCGGCAAGACCACCACCCTGCGCATGGTGGCCGGGTTCTACTTCCCCACCTCGGGCCGGATCCGGTTCGGCACGGAGGACGTCACCCGGCGCCCGCCGAACAAGCGCGACACCGGCATGGTGTTCCAGAACTACGCGCTCTTCCCGCACATGAGCGTCGCGCAGAACGTCGCGTACGGGCTGAAGATTCGCAAGGTCAACCGGGCCGAGTCGAGGCGGCGGGTCGAGGAGGCGCTCGGCCAGGTGCACCTCGCCGGGTACGGCGAGCGGCGCATCGACGAGCTTTCCGGCGGCCAGCAGCAGCGGGTGGCGCTGGCCCGCGCCCTGGTCATCCGGCCGAAGACCCTGCTGCTGGACGAGCCGCTGTCCAACCTCGACGCCAAGCTGCGCGAGGAGACCCGGACGGAGATCCGCCGGATCCAGAAGGAAGCCGGCACCACCGGCATCTACGTCACCCACGACCAGGCCGAGGCGATGGCCATGTCGGACCGGATCGCGGTCATGCAGTCCGGCCGGGTGCAGCAGATCGGCGCCCCGCAGGAGATCTACCACCGCCCGGCCACCAGCTTCGTGGCCCGGTTCATCGGCCGCAGCAACGTACTCACCCTGCCGGTGCTCGCCGCCACGGCGGAGACCCTCACGGTGGGGCTGCCCGGCGGCAGGGAGATCGTCGTCCCCGCGCCGACCGACCACGGCCTGAGCCAGGGGGAGACCGCCCTGGTGTCCGTGCGGCCCGAGCACATCGGCCTCACCTCGACCACCGACCCGGGGGCGCTGCCCGGCCGGGTCGTCGACCTGGAGTTCACCGGCATGGCCACCAACCTGGTCGTCGACACCGCCGGTGAACAGGTGCAGGTGGCCGCCGTCGAGGTGCCGGCCGGGATCGCCGTCGGCGACCAGGTCGGGCTGCGGCTCAACCGCGAGCGGATGTGGGTGGTGCGCCCGTGAGCACCATCCCCGCTACCCCCACCCCGGCCACCGTCGCGCCGGTGACGAAGGACCCGACGCCGCCCCCGGGCCCGCGCCGCCGGCTCACCGCCCGGTTCGCCGGTGGCACCGGCTCCCGCTGGTTCCCGTACGTGCTGGTGTTCCCGCTCGTGCTGGTCCTGTTCGGGTACGTGGTGCAGCCGATGTTCGCCACCTTCGCCGAGAGCGTCGGCGTGGACGGGGTGGAGAACTACGGCAGCTTCCTCACCAGCGACGGGGTGGCCCGGTCCTCCCTGGTCACCTCGCTGATCATCTCCGCGGCCAGCGTGCTGCTCTGCGGGGTCGTCGGCGTGGCGATGGCGTTCCTGCTCAAGCGCTTCTCGTTCCCCGGGCGCAAGCTGATCGAGGCGATCATCCTGGTGCCGGCGGCCCTGCCGCCGCTGATCGGGGCGATCTCCTTCCAGCTCCTCTACAGCGAGACCGGCATCCTGCCGCGCGGCCTCCAGCAGCTCTTCGGCGCGGAGAACCCGGTGCTGCCGTTCAGCGGCATCGCCGGGGTGCTGGTGGTGCACACGTTCACCATGTACCCGTACTTCTACCTGTCCGCCTCGGCGGCGCTCGGCGGGATGGACCCGTCGGTGGAGGAGGCGGCGTACAACCTGGGGGCCGGCCGGGTCCGGGTCTGGCGCACGGTGCTGCTGCCGATGCTCACCCCGGCGCTGGTCTCCGCGTCGCTGCTGGTGTTCATGACCTCGCTGGCGTCGTACACCGCCCCGCTGCTGTTCGGGGTGGACCAGACGATGACCATGCAGATCTACATCAACCGCACCAACGGCGACCTGCCGATGGCCTCCACGTACGCCTCCGTGCTCGGCGTGGTCTCGGTGCTGTTCCTGCTCGGCATGCGCTGGTACGAGGGGCGGCGCAGCTACCGCTCCCAGTCCAAGGGCGTCGCCGCGCACCGGCGCGAGATCACCAACCCGTTGGGCAAGTGGCTCGCCCTGGCCGCGTCGTTGCTGGCCACGGCCGTGCTGCTGGCCCCGGTGGCGACCATCGCCCTGGTGGCGTTCTCCGCGGACGGCTCGTGGACCACCGAGGTGATCCCGGCGCAGTACACCATGCAGAACTTCGTCACGATCTTCTCCGAGCCCCGGGCGTTCCAGCCGATCCTGAACTCGCTCAAGATGAGCCTGATCGCGACCGTCGCCTGCGTCGTGGTCGGCGTGCTCATCGCGTACGCGGTGCGCCGGCTGAACTTCCGCGGCCGGGGGCTGCTGGACGTGGCCGTCATGCTGGCCTGGGCGCTGCCCGGCACGGTGGTGGCGATCAACCTGATCTCGGCGTTCAGCACCGGCAACGCGTTCAGCTTCGGCCAGGTGCTGATCGGCACCTTCTGGATCATGCCGCTGGCGTACTTCGTGCGGTTCCTGCCGCTGGTGTTCCGGTCCAGCTCGGCCGCCCTGGCGCAGCTCGACCCGTCGCTGGAGGAGGCCGCCCGCAACCTCGGCGCGTCCTGGTGGCGGGCGTTCGGCACGGTCACCCTGCGGCTGATGCTGCCGGGCGTGCTGGCCGGCGCGCTGCTCGCCTTCGTGCACGGCGTCGGCGAGTTCGTCGCCTCGGTGCTCATCTACACCTCGGAGACCGCACCGATCTCGGTGGAGATCAACAACCGGATGTACTCGTTCGAGGTCGGCACCGCCGCCGCGTACGGCATGCTCCAGGTGGTCCTGATCTTCGTGGTGATGGTGGTCTCCGGCCGGCTCGAGGGCGGCGGGCGATCGACCCGGGAGGCGGCGAAGTGGACGGCGTGACGCGGAGCAACCCCGACGGCGACCACATCGCCGCCTGGCTCGCCGGCGGCGGCCTGGTGCCCGTGTCCCGGGTTCCCGGCGGGGAACTCGCGGCCGTCGCCGAGGCGGCGGACTTCGCGGTGCTGCCGGTCGGCGCGGTCGAGTGGCACGGCCCGCACCTGCCGCTGGGCACCGACCTGATCCTCGCCGAGGGCTTCGCCGCCGAGAGCGCGACCAGCTCCGGCGCGTTCTCGGCCGGGGACGGCGCGGCCTCGTCCGGTGGCGGGACCCCGGACGAGGCCGCGACCCCGGCCGGTGGCCGGCCGGCGGTGGGCCCGCGCGGGGTGCTCTTCCCCGCCGTGCCGTACGCCGCCTGCCCCGGCCAGACCCGGCCCTGGCCCGGCACCGTGGCGATCCGGCCCGAGATCGCGGTCGGCTACCTGGCCGACGTGATCGAGGGCATCGTCGCGGCCGGCTTCCCCCGGCTGCTCATCGTCAACGGGCACGACGCCAACATGTCCACCGTCCGGGCCGCGATGGAGTGGGTCTCCGGGCGGCGGACCGCCAGCCTGCTGCTGGTCAACTGGTTCCAGCTCGTCACCCCCGCCGAGACCGTCGAGCTGTACGGCCCGCTGGTCTCGCGCGGGCACGGCGGGGCGTACGAGACCTCCGGGGTGCTCGGGTTCGACCCCGGCGCGGTCCGGCTCGGCGCGGTCGACGACCTGCCGCCGAAGCCGAAGCTGCCGGTGACCCACCCGTACGTGTTGGTGGAGTCCCGGCCCGACCCGTGGCAGGGCTGGTCCGGGCACATCTCGCTGGCCGACGAGCCCGCCGGCCGGCGGGTGCGGGAGCTGGCCGGGACGCGGCTGCGCGAGGTCGTCGCCGCCTGGGTGGCCGCCCCGCCGCCCGCCCCGCCCACCGCCAACCCGCTGCCTGCCTCCGAGGGGGGATTATGACCGTCGACCGGGGACTCGACATCGTCGACTTCCACCTGCACTTCCGCATCGGCGCGGACCAGACCATCCAGGCGTGTGAGCACGCCGCCGGGATGCACCCCGGCGGGGAGCACGAGCGGGCCGTCCGGGCCGCCGGCTCCGCCCCGTACTCCCGGCAGTGGCGGCAGGCGTGGGCCTTCCCCGACCCGGAGCCCCCGGCCGAGCGCTGGCAGGACGAGGCGGACCGGTGGGCCGAGGAGCTGCGCCGGGTGAACGTCCGCCGGGCCGTCTTCGTCACCGGCGGGGGCAACGACACCGTCGCCGACGTCGTCGACCGGCACCCGGACCTGCTGCTCGGCCTCGCCCACCATGACCCGTACGGCCCCGACGCGGCCGGCGAGCTGGACCGCGCGGTGACCGAGCGCGGCCTGCGCGGGCTGAAACTGTTCGCCCCGCTGCTGCGCGGGCCCCTCGACCACGCCGACCTGGACCCGCTCTGGTCCACCGCCCAGCGGCTCGGCGTGCCGGTGCTGATCCACATCGGGCACTACGGCAGCGCCGGCGGCCTGTCCCACGGCCGGTACGGCGGCCCGGACGAGCTGGCCCGGATGGCCCGCCGCTTCCCCGAGCTGGCCGTGGTGGTGCCGCACTTCGGCGTCCAGCACGTGCAGGACCTGCTCTTCGCCGCCTGGGGCTGCCCGAACATCCACGTCGACACGTCCGGGTCGAACCAGTGGGTGCGCTGGATGCCGTACAAGCTCACGCTGGAGGAGCTGTTCCGGCGCTGCTACGAGACCATCGGCCCGCACCGGATCGTGTACGGCAGCGACTCGTCGTGGTTCCCGCGCGGGTACGTCACCCGCTACCTCGACGACCAGCTCCGGATCTGCCGGGAACTGGGCCTGCCCGACGAGCACCTCCGCGCGATCTTCGCCGGCAACGCCGAGCGCCTGCTCGGCGTGCACGAGTAGACCGGCTGACGTCCGGGCGCGGCGAACAGCGCCGCACCCGGCCTGGAAGGAAGCAGAGACTCCTGATGAGCACACCCGCGCTGACCACCTACCAGCGGCACCACCTGCGGCCGACATACGACCACCACGTCGGGTACCTCTACCCGGCGATGGTGCGGGCCAGCCAGGCGCACGTGGTCATGCTGACCGAGCAGGGGCTGATCCCCGCCGCGCGGGGCGCCCGGCTGCTGCGCGGGCTGGCGGAGCTGCGCGCCGACACCGGCCCCGCGCCCGCCTTCGACGGCAGCTTCGAGGACACGTACTACCTCATGGAGAAGCGGATCGCCGAGGCGTGCGGCATCCCCACGTCCGAGCTGGACGTGCAGATGGCGCGCAGCCGCAACGACCTCGACGCCGGGGTGTTCCGGATCCTGCTGCGTGACCAGCTCCTCGGGGTGCTCGACCGGGTGCTCGCCGCCGGGGCCACCGCCCTGGACTCCGCCGACCGGTACGCCGACGTGGTCATCACCGGCTACACCCACCGCCGGCCGGCCCAGCCGACCACCATCGGCCACGCCCTCGCCGGGTACGCCGAGGCCCTGGCCGGCGAGGCCGTCGCGTACGCCGACCTGATCGACCAGATCAACACCTCGCCGCTTGGCTCCTGCGCGTTCGCCGGCACCGACCTGGACATCGCCCCGGCCCGGGTGGCGGAGCTGCTCGGCTTCGGCGGCCTGGTCACCAACTCGTACGAGGCGGTGGCCGGTGCCGACCACCTGATCCGGGTCGGCACCCTCAACGCCCAGGCCCTGGCCACCGGGGCCCGGCTGGCGCGCACCCTGATGGACTGGCTGACCTGGCGCTGGGTGACCACCCCGGGGGACTTCACCCAGGGCAGCAGCATCATGCCGCAGAAGCGCAACCCGGTGGTGCTGGAGCACCTGGTCTCGATGGCCGGGGCCACCGCAGCCGACGCCGCCAGCGTGCTCAACAACGTGGGCGCGGCCTGGTGGGAGGACTCCAACAACGCCACCACCGACGTGCAGGTGCGGCTGTGGGACAGCAACGACCGCACCGACCGGTTCTTCGCCCTGCTCGGCGGCTTCCTCGCCGAGATCGAGCCGCTGGAGCCGCCGTCGCGGGAGGAGATCGTCGCCTCCGGGGCCACCACCACGGCCGCCGCGGACGCGCTGACCCGGCACGGGGTGCCGTTCCGGGCCGCCCACTCGGTGGTCGGCCGGCTGGTCCGGGGCGGCGCCCCGGACACCTGGACCCCCGAGGGCGTCCGGGCGGCGGCCGAGGGCATCACCGACCGGCTCGACGACGACGCGATCGGCGACCTGATCGCCGCCGCCGTCCGCCCCGAGCTGGTGCTCGACCGGGCCCAGGTCGACGGCCCCGGCGCGTACGCCGTCCGGGCTCAGGTGACCGTGCTGCGCGGCACCTTCGACACCGTCGCCGGCCGGCTGGCCGCCGTGCGGGACAGGCTGGCCAGGGCCGACGAGGCGCTGGACGCCGTGGCCGCCGAGCGAGCGGCCCGATGAGCGCGGGCATCCCGGACACGACCGACGGGACTGAGCTGTGAGCGTGCGGCTGGCCGGCCGGGTCGCCCAGCCCGCGCCGGTGGCCGGTGACGCGCCCGCGCTGCTCGGCATCGACTTCGGCGGCACCAAGATGGCGGTCGGGGTGGCCGACGGCGAGGGCCGGCTGCTGGCCTGCGAGCGCGTGCCCACGTACGCCGAACAGGGTGCCCAGCAGGCCCTGGACCGCGCGCTGGACCTGGCCGCGAAGCTGGTGGGGGAGGTCGGCGGCCCGATCGCGGCGGCCGGGATCGCCTCGCCCGGGGTGGTCCGGCCCGACGGCATCGACCTGGCCCCGAACGTGCCCGGCTGGGACCGGCTCCGGCTGGCCGACGCGGTCCGCGACCGGTTCGGCGTGCCGGCGGTGGCGGTCGACAACGACCTGAACGCCGCAGCCCTTGCCGAGTTGCGCTTCGGCGCGCTCCGCGACGCCGACCCCGGCCTGGTCGTCGGCCTCGGCACCGGGGTCGCGGCGGCGCTCACCGTGCGCGGGTCGGTGCTGGCCGGGCACCACGGCGCGGCCGGCGAGATCGGGTACGCCGTGGCGGGCGGCCCGTGGCCCGGCACCATGCTGGAGTTGGACTTCTCCGGCCGGGCGCTGGACCGGCTCGCCGACGAACTCGGGGTTCCGGGGACGGCCGCCGGGCTGGCCGCCGCCGCCGAGCGGCCCGGCCCGGCCCGGGACGCGCTGACCGCCCGGGTCGACGAGCTGGCCCGCCACCTGGTCACCTGCTGCCTGCTGCTCGACCCGCAGCGGGTGGTGCTGGTGGGCGGGGTGGCCGGCAGCGAGCTGATCCGTGGCCTGCTGGTCGAGCGGCTGGCCGCCGTGCTGCCGTACCGGCCCGACGTGGTGCTCTCCGGGTTCGCCGACGACGCCGCGCTGCTCGGCGCGGTCGTCCTGGCCCGCGAGGCGGTCCCGGCCCCCCGCTGACCCGCTTGCGGGGCGCTACTCTCCGGGTGCAGTTGTTGTTGCCAGGGCTGCTGCCAGGGTCGCGACAACTGCACCCGGAACCGGCGGGTCCGCTCAGCCGGTCGGCCGCAGGGTGCTCGTCGCGAGCTGGTACGCCGGGAACATCGCCTCGAACTCGCCGGTGTCCATCCCGCCGAGGGTCAGCAGCACGGCCCCGCCGGAGGAGGTGTTCGCGCCCAACGCCCGGTGCCGGTTCGGGCCCCCGCTCAGCCCGTCCTGCTGGAGGTAGGTGGCCTCCACCAGGTCCAGCGGGCCGCGCCGCACCCGCCGGTACTCGATCTCGCTGATCCGGCCGTACTCGGCCAGGAACTCCTCCAGTGAGGCCCGCGCGCCGAGGGGGGCCGCGTCGACCGCCCAGACCCGCAGGAACCCCACGTTGTCGGCCGGCTTCGCGTCGACCTCGCAGCGCAGCCGCGACCCGCCCAGCGTCACCCCGGCCGCGTCGCCCACCGGCTCGGCGACCCACCGGGCCGGCAGCGAGAACGTGATCGGCAGCTCGCAGGGGGTGCCCTTCGCCCCGACGGTGACCCCCGCCTCGGCCGGGGCCACGTCGTCGTACCAGGGCGGGCCGGACACTAAGGGCGACAGCGCGGGGCCGGCCCGGGCCGCCGACGACCGCGTCCCGTCCTCGGCGCAGCCCGTCGCCGTCGCGATGGTGAGCACGGCCAGTACGGCCGCCCCGATACGTCGAAACACCGTTTTACTTCCCCCGTGGTCGTCCGCGCCGCCCGGTCCACCCCGGACAGCGGGTGGATGTTAGCGGGTCGGCCGTCGGGGTCAGTCGGCCGTCGGGCGGTGGGCGCGCAGCATCAGCGACACCCCGGGCAGGGAGCGCACCGGCAGGTACCGTTCGGCGGTGACGATGGTCCGCAGGCCCAGGTTGACCACCGGGTTCAGGTCGTCCAGGTCGCTGCCGGTGGACTTCCGCCGCCGCCAGGCCGCCACCGGGCGGAGCAGCACGTTCCAGCTCCACAGCTCGTCGACCACCAGGCCCGCCTTCTCCACCACGGCGCGCAGCGACGCCCGGTCGTACCGCCGGACGTGACCGACCGCCACGTCGTGCGCCGACCAGAGCGCCATGTCGGCCGGTACGGCGATCAGGGCGACGCCGCCGGGGCGCAGGGTGCGGCGGATCTCGGCGGCTGCGAGGTGGTCCTCGTCGAAGTGTTCCAGGATGTCGAACGCGGTCACCAGGCCCAGGCTCGCCGAGGGCAGCGGCAGATGCCGGGCGTCGGCCCGGATCACGTCGAGCCCGCGCTCGCGGGCCACCCCGGCGCCCTCCACGCTGTACTCCAGGGCCACCGGACGCCAGCCGTGCGCCCGCAGCACCCGGGTGTTGCCGCCGCCGGCCGCGCCGACGTCCAACGCCCGCCCGGGGGAGTGGCCTGTGGCGGCGAGCCGGCGCAGCGCCCGGGCCAGCAGGGCCCGCCGCTCCCGGTACCACCAGTGGGTGTCCTCCAGGGCGGCGAGCTTGCGAATCTCGGTCGCTTCCACGGCGTGCTCCTCGCAGGGTCTCGGCGGATCCCACCCTAGCGGCCCGCCCCGCCCGCCCCGTCCGCCCCGCCCGGGTGTGCGGAAACGCCCGGTGTCGGGCGGCGGGCCTGCCCGGAGTGGGTCGGCGTTGCCCCGGTCCTGCGGACCCGGGTGCTGGTGCACGTCGTGCCGTACGGCGCGGGCCCCTATATCGGCCAGTCCGGCGCGTTCACCCTCGCCGAGGCGGCCGGCGGCGACCACCTGGCCTTCCTGGAGGACCAGCTGGAGGGGCGGGTGGTCGCCGACCCGAAGCAGGTTTCCGCGCTGGAGCAGGCGTGGGAAGCTGTGCGTGCGGTCGCCCTGCCGCGCGACCAGTCCAGAGACCTGATCCTGTAGCAGGTGAACGAGCTGTGAGCACCGCCCACCCCCGCTGGCGCACCGCCACCCGCAGCAACACCAACGGTGGCAACTGCGTCGAGGTCGCCGACAACCTGCCCGGCGTCGTGCTGGTCCGCGACTCCAAGGCCCGCGACGCCGGCACCCTCGCTTTCGCCCTCTCTTCCTGGCGGGCCTTCGTCACCGACCTCCGCGTCCCCGCCCGGCAGGCGGCCTGACCGACGGGGCGCCTGATCCGACAGGGCGCCTGATCCGGCAGGCGGCGGATTCAGGCCGCCTGCCGGGTCTCCTCGGAGCTGTCCGTTGACGGGTGTGACCAGGCGTTCCAGGTGTGCCGTGGCCGCCCGCGGGTACCCGACGGGCTCCCGAGGGAGGCGGCAGTGACGAACGAGGCCCCGGACTACTTCCAGCCGGAACACGGCATGGTGCTCACCCACCTGTTGATCGTGCGCGACGTGGAACGCTCGCGTGAGTTCTACCGGACGGTGCTCGGCGCGACGGTGGTACGGGAGCGCCAGCCCGCCATCCTCCGGCTGCACAACAGCTACCTCGTGATCAACGACGAGGGCGGCCCGACCGACGACAAGCCGACCGTCGTCGCTCAGGCGCCGACGGACCCGAACGTGCTCCACAGCGCGCTCAACGTCCGGGTGACGGACGTGCACGCCGTCTACGAGCTGTGGCGCTCGCGCGGCGGGCAGTTCCTCACCGAGCCGAAGGACCACGGCGTGGAGATCCGGTGCTACCTGCGCGACCCCGACGGCTATCTCATCGAGCTCGGCCAGGGCACCGGAATCCTCGCCGAAAAAGCTCCCGACTAGCCGCCCACGCCGCCCCGCGACAGATCTTGGAGGATTTCGGCCCCTGGAGGGGCCGTTTCCTTCCAAGATCTGTCCGGTGTCCGGGCGAAATCGGGGTGCGGGGGGTGTGGGCGGGGTGGGAGTGTGCCGGGCATGGGAGAAGCACAGGGTTTCGTGTACGCCCAGCGGGCGGACGGGTCGGTGGTGATCACGCACCACGGGAGGGTGGCCGGCACGCTGCGAGGCGGCCGGGCGGCGGAGTTCCTCGCCGAGGTCGACGGCGACCCGCAACTGGTGATGGCCCGGTGGACCGGCAACTACCGGCGGGGTAACGAACGCGCCGCGCGGCAGCACCCCCGCAACCGCGCCTGACCCGCAACCGAGCCGAGGCCCAGCCTGACCCCCGAGCCGGGTCGTACTTGAGAAGATCAGGTTCAGCCCTGCCGGGAAGTCGGAGGGGATGCGGGCCCTTTGATGAGAATTGAACAGAGTTCGGCGCTGGACCACGCTCGGGCGGCCCTTCAGGCGCTGGCGCAACGTCAACGCCCGCCAGTCCGGGGTACCGAGGTTGGCCGTTGGCACCGGCCGGACGTCGAGAAATCCGTATGAGTCAGACAGACCCGGGAGAAGCAAGCCAATGACCGGCACCGAAATGCCGCACAGGGTCCGTGGTTGAGGCGGTGGAAGCAGGGTTCCGTCCCGCTGCTCGGCTGTCGACTCCCGCTGGTGACCACATAGGCTCCGGATGTGACGGCGTCGAGGAAGCCGGCCGAGGCCGCGCTCGCTTGGGCGGCCGGCCTCATAGGCCATGGTGCGTCGGTCGTGGCGGCGAAGGGGCTGCGGGAAGGTGACAACCCCTGGTCCTTGCAGATCGAGCACGAGGGTCGGACGATCGAGGCGGTACTGAAGACTGCGCGGCCCGACGATTCCGGCGGCTTGGCCACCGAGATCGCCGCGCTGCGATTGGCCGACGAACGGCGCGTCCCGGCGCCGCGGATTCTGGGGTTTGATGCCACCGGCAGTTCTGCCGGGACACGGGCGGTGCTGGAGACCGTCGTGCGCGGGCGCAGCGCGATCCCGATCGAGCCCACCCCGGAACGGCTGCGTGTCATGGGCGCGGCGGCCGCAGCCCTGCACGCCATCACCGCCGAGCCGTCAACAGAGCTACCGACGCGCACCCGCCCGATCCCGGCCAGCGACTTCGCGGGAGAACGGCGGCTGGGAACCAACCACACCACATCGTTGTTGGCAGCCGCAGACGACCTGATTGCGAGGCCCCTGGGTGTCAGGGTTGGGTGAGACCAGCGGTTCAGAGCAAGTAAGAGCCCGCCCGGGGCGAGGATGGATTCTCCTTCGATGACGATTTCCAGGACTGGCCTGCCCGTCGGGCACGATGGGGTCATGACGACCGATGGACCTCGAGCGGAGCGGCCACGGCGGCGTTCGTTCGCTCCCGGGGAGAAGCTGCGGCTGCTCGCCGAGTATGAGCAGGCTGTCGCCGAGGGTGACGGCAATGGCTATCTCCGTCGTAACGGCTTGTACTCGTCGTTGATGAGTGAGTGGCGCCGGGCCCGTGACGCCGGCCTACTGGAGGGCAAGAAGCCCGGCCAGAGTGTTGGGCGCCCGAGTGGGGAGCAGGCCGAGATCGCCCGGTTGCGCCGTCAGTTGGAGTTGGCGAACCGGAAGATCGCCCGGACCGAGGCGGCGTTGGACATCATGGGAAAAGCACACGCGCTCTTGGCCGAGATCTCCGAGAGCGCGGACACCGACACCAGGCCGACCAAGCCCTGACCGACGCCCACACGGCGTTGCTGGCCGCGCAAACGTCGACGCGTGTGGCGGCCCGGCTGACCGGGATCGCCCGCAGCACCGCCCACCGACGCTCCCGCCCGCCGGTGATGTATGAACCCGCGCCACGGCCGACACCGGCGAACCGGCTGTCCGACACCGAACGCGCCCGGATCCTGGCCGTGCTCGACAGCGACCGGTTCGTCGACACCACCCCGACCGAGACGTTCGCGACGCTCCTCGACGAGGGTGTCTACCTGGCCTCGATCTCGACCCTCTACCGCATCCTGCGCGCCGACAACCAGGTCGTCGACCGCCGCCGCCAGGCCCGACACCCCACCCGGGCCCGCCCGGAGCTGACCGCCACCGCACCCGGCCAGGTGTTCACCTGGGACATCACCAAACTCCCCGGCCCGACCAAGGGCCTCTACTACGACGCCTACGTCATGATCGACATCTACTCCAGGTATGTCCTCGGACACCACGTCGCCGCCACCGAGAGCGCCGACATCGCCCACGACTTCATCACCGACGTCATCGCCACCCACGGCGTCCCACAGGTCGTGCACGCCGACCGCGGCACCTCCATGACCTCCAAACGCGTCGCGACGCTCCTGGCCGACCTGCACGTCACCCGCTCACACTCCCGACCCCGCGTCAGCAACGACA
Source organism: Micromonospora sp. NBC_01412 (assembly GCF_045040215.1). Lineage (NCBI taxonomy): Bacteria > Bacillati > Actinomycetota > Actinomycetes > Micromonosporales > Micromonosporaceae > Micromonospora > Micromonospora sp. NBC_01412. The sequence goes on along the minus strand of NZ_CP109528.1, from coordinate 1,394,526 downwards.
ACCCGTTCTCCGAAGCCGCGTTCAAGACCGTGAAGTACCACCCCACGTTCCCGGAACGCTTCGGATCCCTGGCCGACGCCCGCGCGTTCTGCGACACGTTCTTCGGCTGGTACAACCACGAACACCACCACGCCGGCATCGGCCTACACACCCCCGCCGACGTCCATTACGGCCACACCGCGACCCAGCAGAAGCAACGCGCCCACGCCCTCGACACCGCCTGGACCACAAACCCCGAACGCTTCTCCCGCCGACCCCGACCCAAAGCGCTACACCTACCCGAGACCGTCTGGATCAACCCACCCGAACCGGCGGCTGACCAGCCGTTACTCCATGCGGCTTAACACCCACTGGTCCCACCGACCTTGACAAGTTCCGCGACCTTTGGCAGGGAAACATGATGTGGAACGGCGACAGGCTCTGCGGCCTGCTCGACTGGGACATGGCCGGCGTGGGCCATCACGGCATCGACCTGTGTTCGCTGCGCCTGGACGCGGTGCTGATGTTCGGTCAGCAAGCGGCCGAACCGGTCCTCGCCGGATGGGAGGAGGCCAGCGGAGAGCAGGCTGAGAACCTCGCCTACTGGGACGCCGTCGCGGCGCTCAACCAGCCGGGCGACCTCGCCGTGTTCACCCCCGTCATCCACGACCAAGCCAGGCACGACCTGACCGCCGCGATACTGAACGAACGCCGAGACACGTTCCTGCAGGCCGCGCTCGACCGGCTCCGCTGAACCAACGGCACCAGCCCATTTCTGGCGCCCCCGCACGTCTGCACACGGCGAGCAGTTTCGGCAGCAGCGCGGTGCCTTCCGTCACCACGGCACCGGTCATGTCCCACACGCCTCGCGTTCGGCCGGGCGAACTCGGCTGTCGCGCCGAGCGAGCGGGAGTTCATCGCGATGTACGCGCCGCCGTACGCCTTGCGGGTCTCACCAGGATCACCCGGGGCACCTCGGCCTCGGCGGACCCGTGCGGCAGCTTCGCCCCGCGCCGGGCCACGCCGTTCCACTCCTGGCCCGGGCCGGGCAGGACGACGCGGCCGGCATCGTGGCGGTCAGGTAGTGCCCGCCCTCGATGCCGGCCGCGTCGCCCGGACAGATCCGCCTTCAGAGCCTGAAGTCTCAGGGCCGGGTGAAGACGAGAGCCACGTTGTGCCCGCCGAAGCCGAACGCGTTGTTCAGCGCGGCGGGGACCTCCATGTGACGTGCCTTGTGGGCGACCACGTCCAGATCGATGCCGGCTTCCGGGTCGTCCAGGTTGATCGTCGGGGGGATGACACTGTCGCGGATGGCCAGGATGGTGGCGATCGACTCCAACGCGCCGGCCGCACCGAGCAGGTGGCCGGTCATCGACTTGGTGGCGGTGATCACCGGATGGTCGCCGAGCGCGGCGCGAAGCGCCCCGATCTCCAGCATGTCGCCGACCGGGGTCGAGGTGGCGTGCGCGTTGACATGCACGACGTCGGTCTTCGCGATGCCGGCGTCCTCGACCGCCTTCTTGATCGCCCGGATCGCGCCCTCGCCCTCCGCGTGCGGCTGCACGATGTCGTACGCGTCGGAGGTGATCCCGGCGCCGGCCAGCCGCGCGTACACCCGGGCGCCCCGGGCTGCGGCGTGCTCGGCCCGCTCCAGGACCAGCACGCCCGCGCCCTCGCCGAGCACGAAGCCGTCCCGGCCGGTGTCCCACGGTCGGGAGGCCCGCTCGGGCTCGTCGTTGCGGGTGGACATCGCCCGCATCGAGGCGAACCCGGCGATCGGCAGCGGGTGGATGACGGCCTCGGTGCCGCCGGCCACCACCACGTCGGCCCGGCCCGAGCGGATGATGTCCAGCCCGAGCGCGATCGCCTCCGCGCCGGTGGCGCAGGCGCTGGCCACCGTGTGTACGCCGGCCTTCGCGCCCAGCTCCAGCCCCACCCAGGCGGCGGGACCGTTGGGCATCAGCATCGGGATGGTGTGCGGGGAGACCCGCCGAGGGCCGGACGCCTCCAGGATGTCGTCCTGGGCGAGCAGGGTGGTGGCCCCGCCGATGCCGGAGCCGACGCTGACCGCCAGCCGCTCCGGGTCCAACCCGGAGTCGGCCAGGCCCGCGTCCGCCCAGGCCTGCCGCGCCGCGATGATGGCGATCGCCTCGGAGCGGTCGAGCCGGCGCAGCTTGACCCGGTCCAGCACCTCGGACGGGTCGACGGCGAGCTGCGCGGCGATCCGGACCGGCAACTGCGCGGCCCACTCCTGGGTGAGCGGACCCACCCCGGAGCGGCCGGCGAGCATGGCGTCCCAGGTCGACGCGACGTCCCCGCCCAGCGGAGTGGTCGCGCCGATTCCGGTGACGACGACGTCGGAGCGACTCATGATCAGGCCTGCGCCTCGATGAAGCTGACGGCGTCGCCTACGGTCTTCAGGTTCTGCACCTCGTTGTCGGGGATCTTGACGCCGAACTTCTCCTCGGCGGCGACCACGACCTCCACCATGGAGAGCGAGTCGACGTCGAGGTCGTCGGTGAAGGACTTGCCCTCGGCCACGTCGTCCGGGTTCACCCCGGCAACCTCTTCGAGGATCTCGGCGAGGCCGGCGGTGATCTCGTCACGGGTCATGGTTGGTGCGTTCCTCTCAATGGTTGGACTCGCCGCGCGACGCGTGCCGGGCGGCGTGCGAACGGCCCCGGGAGGGGCCGGACGTCAGGGGCAGCGGATGACCTGACCGGCGTAGGTCAGGCCTCCGCCGAAGCCGAAGAGCAGGACCGGGGCGCCGGAGGGCACCTCCCGCCGCTCGACGAGCTTGGACAGCGCCAGCGGCACGCTCGCCGCCGAGGTGTTGCCCGACTCGATGAGGTCCTTCGCGATGATCGCGTTGGGGATGCCGAGCCGCTTGGCGATGCCGTCGATGATCCGGGTGTTGGCCTGGTGCGGCACGAACGCGGCCAGCTCCGACGGGGCGACCCCGGCCCGCTCGCAGGCCTTTAGTGCCAGGGGGGCCAGCTCGGTGGTGGCCCAGCGGAACACCGTCTGCCCCTCCTGCTTGACGTACGGCCGCCAGCCCTCGATGCGTACCGCGTCGCCCTTGTCCGGGACCGAGCCCCAGACCACCGGGCCCACCCCGGCCGGCTCGCCCTCGGCCGTGGCGGTGACCACCGCGGCGCCGGCGCCGTCGGCGAAGATGATGCAGGTGGAGCGGTCGGTCCAGTCGGTGAAGTCGGACAGCTTCTCCGCCCCGATGACGATCGCGTTACGCGACGCCCCGGCCCGGATCGCGTGGTCGACGGTGCCCAGCGCGTAGGCGAAGCCCGAGCACGCGGTGTTGAGGTCGAACGCGCCCGGCGCGGTGATGCCGAGCTTCGCGGCGACCCGGCAGGCCACGTTCGGGCTGCGGTCGATCGAGGTGCAGGTCGCCACCACGACGAGGTCGATGTCGGCGGCGGTGAGCCCGGAGTTGGCCAGCGCCTTGTCGGCGGCGGCCGCCGCCATGTCGGCCACCGTCTCGTCGCCGGCGATCCGTCGGCTGGCGATGCCGACCCGGTCCCGGATCCACTCGTCGTTGGTCTCGACGAACTGGGCGAGGTCGTCGTTGGTGACGATCCGGGACGGCTGGTAGTGCCCCAGCGCGAGAATCCGGCTGCCAGTCATCAGTGTTGACCCCCGATTCGGGCGAGCGGTTGGCCCGGCGCGACCGGGTCGTTGTGGTGGGCGAGCCACTCGGTGAGCGGGCCGCTGTCGTGCGCGGTCACCTCGACCTGGCCCTGCCGGGTGGCGACGTGCCCGATCACCTGGCCGACCTTCAGGGCCTCGCCCTCGGCCAGCCCCTCGGCCGGCGCGAAGGTGCCCACCGAGGGGGACACGACGACCCGGAACCGCATGGCCGGCTCGTGGCTCGGGGCCATCCCGTGCCGGGCGATCAGGTCCCGCGCGGCGGGCAGGTCGTCCGGCGTGTTCAGGGTGACGATCTCGGGCACGCCCGACTCCTTGAGCTCCCGCTTGATCAGGCCGGCGAGGGTGCCGGCCGGCGGCAGCTCGATCACCCCGGTGACGCCGAGGTCGGCGAGGGTGCGCATGCACAGGTCCCAGCGCACCGGTGAGGTGACCTGGCGGACCAGCCGCTGCACCATCTCCCGGCCGTGGCTGACCGCAGCGCCGTCGAGGTCGGACAGCAGGATCCGGGCCGGGTCGGCCGGGGTGATCCCGGCGGCCACCGCACCCAGAGCGGCCTCCGCCGGGGCCATGTACGGGGTGTGGAACGCGCCGGCCACCTTCAGCCGGACCACCCGGGCCTTCGCGGGCGGCTCGGCGGCGAGCTTGTCGAGCGCGGAGAGCGAGCCGGCGGCGACGATCTGGCCGGCGCCGTTGCGGTTGGCCGGCTCCAGCCCGTGGCTGTCGAGGGCGGCGAGCACCTCCTCAGTGTTCCCGCCCAGCACCGCGACCATGCCTGTCGGCTCCAGCGCGCACGCCGCGGCCATCTCCCGGCCACGCACCCCGGCGAGGGTGATCGCGGTCTCGGCGGGGAAGACCCCGGCGAGCGCCGCCGCGCCCAGCTCGCCGACGCTGTGCCCGACCGTGAGTGCGACGTCGTGCATCGGCAGGTGCTCGGCCGCGAGCAGCGCCGCGGCGACCAGCAGCGGCTGGGTGCGGGCCGTGTCCTTGATCTCGTCGGCGTCGGCCGCCGTGCCGAGGCGGACCAGGTCGACGCCGGCCAGCGCCGACCACCACCGCAGCCGTGCCTCGGCGCCGGTCAGGTCGAGCCAGGGTGTCAGGAAGCCGGGTTTCTGGGAACCCTGTCCGGGTGAGAGTACGGCGAGCACGGATATGACTCTTCCGGATACCCGCCGGTCACGGTGCTACCGACCGACACCAAACCACACTAGAACCTTTGGAGGAACCCAACAGAAATCGGTGGCGGTGATCGTATTTATGGGGCCTTTTGGCGGCTTGTGCCGCTTATCGGCTGATTCGCTGCCGGGGGCACCACCGGGTCGAGCCGGCCCACGGTCAGGGCCACCTGGAGGGCGAACGCGTCCCGGGGGAGCAGCGGCGAGAACCCGGTCACCTCGGCGATCCGGCGCAGCCGGTAACGCACCGTGTTCGGGTGCACGAACAGCGCCCGGGCGGCGCTCTCCAGCGTCCCGCCGGCGGCGAAGAACGCGTCCATGGTCTCCAGCAGCTCGCCGCTGGCGCGGGCCAGCGGCGCGTACACGTCGTGGCGCAGCCGGCGGCGGGCCTCGGCGTCGCCGGCCAGGGCCCGCTCGGGCAGCAGGTCGGCCGCCGGCACCGGGCGCGGCGCGGTCGGCCAGGCCGGGGCCGCCCGGAACCCGGCCAGCGCGGCGCGGGCCGAGTCCGTGGCCTCGTCCAGGCTCGGCACCGCCGGGCCCACCACCACCGGGCCGTCGCCGAAGGCGGGCAGCAGCTTCCCGGCGGCGCCGAGCGGGTCGGCCGCCCCGCCGAGCACGATCACCAGCCGGTCGCCGTGCACCCCGCCGATCATCTCCACCCCGATCCGCCGGGCCAGCCGGTACGCGGTGTGCAGCACGGCGGCCACCTCGCCGCCGGGGGAACGGCCCACCGCGACCGCGACCGGCGGGGCATCCGACCAGCCCAGCGCGGCGGCGCGGCTGGCCAGCACGTCCGGGGAGTCCCCGCGCAGCAGGGCGTCCACCAGCAGGGCCTGCAACCGGGCGTCCCAGGAGCCGCGCGACTCGGCGGCCCGCGCGTACGCCCGGGCGGCGGAGAAGGCGATCTCCCGGGAGAACCGCAGCACCGCCTCCCGCAGCCGCTGCTCCTCGCCCTCGGCGGCCAGGGTGCCGACCTGCTCCTCGACCACCTCGATGGTCACCTTGACCAACGCCACCGTCTGCTGGAGGCTGATCGAGCGGGCCAGCGCCTGCGGCGCGGTGGCGAAGACCTCGTCGGAGACCTCCTGGGTGCTGTCGGCAGAGCCGCCGCCCTCGCGCAGCCACTGCACCAGCGACCGGGCGCCGGCCTGGGCCACCAGCATCACCCAGGAGCGCTGGTCGGCCGGGAGCGCCCGGAACCAGGGCAGCGTCTCGTCCATCCGGGCCACGCTGGCGGTGGCCAGCGCCCCCGCCGCCCGCTCGATCCGGCGCAGCGTGGCCGACAGTTCGATCCCGCCCGGCTCGCTCACCCCCCCAGCCTTCCAGAAAGCGAGGGGCCCCGGTCAACGGCACCGGTGACGCGGGCGCTCACCCCCTCGGCGGCGGGGCCGACGGTGCCCCGCCGGGCGGGGCCGGCAGGGCCAGCTCCTGCGCCAGGATCGCGGCCTGGACGCGGCTGCGCAGGTCGAGCTTGGCCAGGATCCGGCTGACGTGGGTCTTCGCGGTGCTCTCCGCCATCGCCAGCCGGGCGGCGAGCTGCTGGTTGGACAGGCCCAGCCCGAGGCAGGCCAGCACGTCCCGCTCCCGGGCGGTCAGGCCGGCCACCGCATCCCGGACGGCGGCCGGCGCCCCCGGCGCGGTGGCCGCGAACGCGCTGATCAGCCGCCGGGTCACCGCCGGGGCGATGAATCCCTCGCCCCGGGCCACCGTCCGGACGGCGGCGACCAGGGTGTCCGCGTCGGTGTCCTTGAGCAGGAAGCCGGCCGCCCCGGCCCGCAGCGCGCCGAACACGTACTCGTCGAGGTCGAAGGTGGTCAGCACCAGCACGTCGGCGAGCCGGCCGGCGACGATCTCCCGGGTGGCGGAGATGCCGTCCAGGCGGGGCATCCGCACATCCAGCACGGCGACGTCGGGGCGCAGTTCGGCGCAGAGTCGCACCGCCTCCTCCCCGTCGGCGGCCTCGCCGACCAACGCGATCCCCGGCGTGCCGGCCAGGATCAACGCCAGCCCGGCCCGCACCGCCGCCTGGTCGTCGGCGAGGACCACCCGCACCGGGCCGTCCGCTCCGTCGTCCCGCCGGCCGGTGCCGGTGGCGCCCGGGCCGCTCACGCCGGCTCCCCGGTGGGCAGCGCCGCCCGGACCCGCCAGCCCTCGTCGGCCGGGCCGGCGGCGAACTCGCCGCCCAGCAGCACCGCGCGCTCGCGCATCCCGATCAGGCCGGCACCCGCCCCGATCAGCCCCCCGCCGCCCGCTCGGACCGGGTTCGCCACGGTCACCACCACCTCCGCCGGCCGGTACGTCACGATCAGCTCCACCTCGCCCGCGCCGTGCTTCAGCGCGTTGGTCAACGACTCCTGCACGATCCGGTACGCCGCCAGGTCCACCCCTACCGGCAGCGGACGCGGCCCACCGGCCACCTCGGCCCGCACCGTCAGCCCGGCGGCCCGCATCCGGTCCACCAGTAGGTCCAGCTCGTCGAGGCGGACCCGGGTCGCGTCCTCGGCCGGGTCCGCCGCCCCCGGCGTCGGCTCCCGCAGCAGCCCGACGAGCTGGCGCATCTCCGCCATGCCCTGCACGCTGCTTTCCCGAATCACCCGCAGCGCCGAGGTCACCTGCGCCCGGTCCAGCCCTGGCACGGAGAGCACGGCGGTGGCGTGGATGGCCACTGCGCTGAGGTGATTGGCCACCACGTCGTGCAGCTCCCGGGCCATCCGGGACCGTTCGGCACGGACCGCCTCCCGCTGGTCCAGCTCGGCGAGCCGGGCGGTCTGCTCGGCCCGGGCCCGCTCGGCCGCGGCCTGGTCCCGGTACTGCCGCACGCTGATCCCCGACAGCACCGGCAGGACCGCGACCAGCACCACCGGCACGACGAGCGCCACCCCACGCCAGTTACCGGCCAGCAGCGTCCCGGCGCCGGCGGCGAGCAGGCTGAGTGCCACGGCGACCCGCAACAGCCACCGCCACAGCCGGGGCGGGCCGTACAGGCAGGAGTCGTAGAGCACCTGGGTGTAGATCAGCGCGGTGCCGAGGGTGGTGCCGAGGGCGACGTCGACGACCAGTGCCGCCGTGCCGAGGGCCAGGCCGGTCCGGGTGGCCACCCGGCGCAGGCCGACCGCCACCGACACGGCCAGCAGCGACGGCAGGAAGGCCGCCGTCGGCACGTCGGTGCGCGGGGTGATCGCCAGGTGCGAGCCGAGGCTGAGCAGCGCCAGCCCGCCCGTCAGGGAGGCGCCGGCCAGCACCAGGTCCCGGCCGGGGGTCCCGGAGCCGAGCCAGGGTGGCGGTCGCATGGCCCGATCCCACCACACCCCCAGCCGCGCCGGCTCCGCCCACGGCACGAGGCCGCGGTCCGCCGAAGGAGGTACGGCTCAGCCGTACACCGGGGTCATGACGGCGGCCAGGCGCAGGTGCCCGGCGGCCTCGGCGGGATGCCCCTGCCGGCGCAGCACCCGGCCGAGCAGCAGCCGGGCGTACGAGTCGCCGGGCTGCTCGGCCACCAGCCGCTCCAGCACCGCCGGGCCCGGCCGAGCTGCGCCGAGCCGACGTACGCGCGGGCGGCGACCAGGCGGACCCCCCGGTCGTCGCCGTGCTCGGCCAGCAGCCTGCGCGCCTGACCGGGTCCATCCTTCGGCGGACCCGGATCTCACCGTCCGCGCCGACGTCGGGGTCCGCGGCGGGCGGCATGCTGGACTCCGACGAACGGGGAGGTCGGCGTGCTGGTCGCGGTCATCATCGGGTGCGAGATCGGGTTCTGGGTGGTGCTCGCGGCGGGGCTGGTGGCCCGGTACCCGCTGCGGAGACCGCGCCTCGGCGCGGCGCTGCTGGTCTGCGTACCCCTCGTCGACCTGGTGCTGCTCGCGGCGACCGCGCTGGACCTGCGGCGCGGCGCCACCGCGGACGTCACCCACGGCGTGGCCGCCGCCTACCTGGGCTTCTCGGTGGCCTTCGGACACTCGATGGTCCGCTGGGCCGACCAGCGTTTCGCCCACCGGTTCGCCGGCGGACCGCCCCCGGTCCGGCCGCCCCGGCACGGCTGGGCGCGCACCCGGCACGAGTGGCGGGAGTGGGGCAAGGGACTGCTGGGCTGGGCCGTCGCCTGTGCGCTGCTCGGCGCCGCGATCCTCTACGTGGACGACGCCGAACGCACCCGTGAGCTGTGGAACTGGATCCAGAACCTCACCCTCGTCATCGCGATCTGGCTGGTCGCCTTCCCGGTCTGGGAGACGATCTTCCCGCGTCGCCCCAAGCGCTGAGGTGGGGTACGCGCCGCACGACGCGTCGGCCCGCCCCAGTACGGTGACAGGGCACGCGGGCCACCACCGGCCAGGCGCGACGGCGAGCTTGAGGAGACCGGGGATGGCGCACGGGGAGGCCGAGTACGGCTGCGCCCAGGGGGAGACCCGCCGGCCGGGCCACCACGACCCCCAGCAGACGGCCGAGCACCACCGCCGGCTCACCGGCCCGGTCCACCCCGTCGAGCCGACCTCCGGCCGGGCCGCCGAGCGGGGCGAGGACGACGCGGCGGTGCCCCGCCAGCGCACCCCCGAGCCGCCCGCCGACGAGCTGGGCCGGGCGGCGGCCTGCCGCAGCGACCTGCCCGGCTGGGCCGGCGCGCACCGGCACGGCCCGGTCCGCCCCCGGCACCGGGCGGTCCGCCAGGAGCGCCCGCCGCGCCGCTGGTGCTGACAGCGGCCTGACGGCCCGCCGCCGGCCCGCCCCGTGGACCGGCTCCGCCACCCGTGCCGCCCCGCGGCGACCCCGCAGCGGCTAGCGTGAGCAGGGTGAAGGCGATCGCGATCGACGCGTACGGCCCCGCCGACCGGCTCGCCGTGCGGGAGCTGCCCGACCCGCCGGTCGGGCCGGACACGGTGCTGGTGCGGGTGCGCGCGGCCGGCGTCAACCCGGTCGACTGGAAGATCCGCGAGGGGCACCTCGACGGGGCCATCCCCGCCCACTTCCCGCTGGTGCCCGGCTGGGACGCGGCCGGCGTGGTGGCCGCGGTGGGCCCGGCGGTGGCCGGGTTCGCCGTGGGCGACGAGGTGATCGGGTACGTCCGCCGCGACGACCTCCAGTACGGCACGTACGCGGAGCTGGTGCCCGCCCCGGAGCGGACGGTGGCAGACAAGCCGCTCCGCGCGTCCTGGGCGGAGGCGGCCGGGTTGCCGCTGGCCGGGCTCGCCGCGTACCAGGCGCTCCAGCTCACCCGCACCGGGGCGGGGGACACCGTGCTGGTGCACGGCGCGGCCGGCGGGGTCGGGCACCTCGCCGTCCAGATCGCCCGGGCGCTCGGCGCCGGCAAGGTGATCGGCACGGCGGGCGAGGCCAACCACGACTTCGTCCGGTCGCTCGGCGCGGAGCCGGTCAGCTACGGCGACGGGCTGCTCGACCGGGTCCGCGCGGTCGCGCCCGACGGGGTGGACGTGGCCCTGGACCTGTTCGGCGGGGCGACGCTGGACGTCTCTGCCGAGCTGCTGACCCGTCCCGCCCGGCTAGTCTCCACCGCCGACCCGGAACACGTCACCCGCCTCGGCGGCAGCTACCTGTTCGTCAGGCCGTCCACGGCGGACCTGAGCGTCCTGGCCGGGCTGGTCGACGCCGGCCGGCTCGCCGTCCACGTGGCACGGACGTTCCCGCTGGACCAGGCGGCCGAGGCGCAGCGCCTGGTCGAGCAGGGGCACGTCCGGGGCAAGGTGGTCCTGGAGATCTGACCCGCCGACCGCCCGGCCGGGGCGGCTCAGCCTGCTCGGCGGGCGTGGCTCAGCGGGTGCGGCGGCGGATCAGCAGCGCGATCCCGGCCAGCCCGAGGGTGATCACCAGCATCACCCCGACGTTGAGCAGCAGTAGCCGCTGCAACTCGCCGAGGGCCTCGTCGAGGTCCTGGCCCGGGTTCAGCGACTCGTCCGGGAGCACCCGCTCGCCGCCGCCGCCGCCGCCGACCGTGTCGAACTGCTGCTCCAGCGGCACCCCGGCCGTGCGCAGGGCCTCCGACATGTTCAGCCGGCCGAGGAACCAGCCGGCCTTGGCCTTCGGGGACGGGCCCGGCTGCTTCGCCGGCCGATACACCCGTGGGCCGCCCTTGGCCAGCGGGTAAAGGTCGTACGTCTGGGTGGCGATCTCCCCGGCGAACACCACCACCGTGTACTTCGGGCCGAGGTCCTTCGCGGCCGGGCCGGAGGGCGAGCCGGTGCGACCCAGCCAGCTCACCTGGTCGATGACCGCGACCACCGCGGCGGGGTGGGTGGCGGCCCGCAGCCGCAGCGGCTCGGCGAGCCGGTCACCGGTGATGTCCACACCGGCGGGCTGCGGTTTCGGGGCGGCCGGCACCGCGACGCGCGCCGGGCCGGCGGTCCGCGCCGGGCCACCCGCGTGGGCCGGTCCCGTGAGGACCGCCGCCAGCAGCATCCCTGCGGCCAACGCGATCAGCCGCCTCACCTGTCGGACCATCGCCGCCTCCTCGCCCCGTTTCGATTTGGATGGCTTCACTGCGGGTCACGCGTTGGTCGGTCGATGGCGGTGACCATGCCCCAGGGCGGGCGCCCACCTCTAAGACTGTGCGGAACGTCGATCAGTTGCAGCTACTGGATCGGGAATTGGAACTATCTGCGATCCTGGGCCGACTAACCAGTCAGCCGTTCATTAGCGGGCGGATAGTACCTTTCCGGAGGGGTTCATGGGGGGCACGTTCCCACGCGTGGCACGTACCTGGGTAGTGGTTCTCGGTGTGTCGCTCGGTGTGTCGCTGGCGCTCCCGGCGGCGCCGGCGTCGGCGCACAATTCGCTGACCGGCAGCAACCCGGAGAACGGCGCACGGGTGGCCGCCGCGCCGGCCCGGATCGAGCTTCGCTTCCTGGCGAAGCCGGACCCGGGTACGACGAAGATCACATTGACCGGTCCGGACAACGTGGCCGCGCTCGGGGGCGAGCCCACCTTCTCCGGCAGCCGGGTGAGCGTCCCGTTCGCGCCCGGCGCCGCCGGCCTCTACGTCGTCGGGTACCAGGTCGCCTCGGGCGACGGCCACCCGATCAAGGGCGAGGTGCGGTTCACCCTCACCACCGGCACCCCGGCCCAGCCTCCTTCGTCGTCCCCGGCCACCGACCCGACCGCGAGCGCCACCCCGACGGCCGTGCCGTCGTCACCGGCCGCCGCGACGAGCCCGCCGGCGGCTGACCCGGCCGCCGCCGAACGCTCGGACGACGACGGCGGTGCCGGCTGGCTCTGGGCGCTCGGTGGGCTCGTCGTCCTCGCGGCCCTCGCCGCCGGCCTCCTGCTGCGCCGCCGCTCGCCCCGCCCCTGACCCGGCGAGTCCGGGCACTGACGGCGAAGGGCCCGCCGGGTCACCGGCGGGCCCTTCGCGTGCCAGGTCAGGGCAGGCGGAGACGCGCGGCGCGCAGCCGGGTGAGGGTGCGCTCGCGGCCGAGGACCTCCAGCGACTCGAACAGCGGCAGGCCCACGGTGCGGCCGGTGACCGCGACCCGGACCGGTGCCTGAGCCTTGCCGAGCTTGAGGCCGCGCTCCGCGCCGACCGCCTCCAGCGTCGACTTCAGCGAGTCGGCGTCCCACGACTCCAGCGCCTCGAACGCGACCACCGCCGCGTCCAGCAGCTCGGCCGCGCCCTCCTTCATCGCCTTGGTCCAGGCGGCCTCGTCGATCAGCGGCGAGGCCAGGAAGAGGAAGTCGACGTTCGGCACGATCTCGCTGAGCACGGCGATCCGGGTCTGGGCCAGGGGGGCGACCGCGGCGAACGCGTCCGCGTCGAACTCCTCCGGCTGCCACGGCGGCGGGGCGATGGTGTCGGTGCCGGTCAGCCACGGCTGGCAGGCCGCGACGAACTCGTCCACCGGCAGCGCCCGGATGTAGTCGCCGTTGAACGCGCGCAGCTTCTTCTCGTCGAAGAACGCGGGGGAGGGGTTGACCTCCGCCAGCCGGAACTCCTCCTCGATCACCGACCAGGGCACGATCTCCCGGTCGCCGGACGGCGCCCAGCCCAGCAACATCAGGTAGTTGCGCATCGCGGCGGCGAGGTAGCCCTCGTCCCGGAACGCCTCCAAGGCGACCTTGTCCCGCCGCTTGGACAGCTTCTGCCGCTTCTCGTTGACCACCACCGGCACGTGCGCCCAGATCGGCGGCGTGACCCCGAGGGCGTCCCAGAGGAGCTGCTGCTTCGGGGTGTTGGGCAGGTGCTCCTCGGCCCGGATCACGTGGGTGATCCCCATGGTCATGTCGTCGACGACGTTGGCCAGCAGGAACACCGGCGAGCCGTCGCCCCGGGCGATGACGAAGTCCTCGATCAGCTTGTTCTCGAAGGTCGGCTCGCCGCGGATCAGGTCGACCACCACGGTCTCGCCGGAATCGGGGGTCCGGAAGCGCAGCGCCCGGCCCTCGCCCGGCGTCAGGCCCCGGTCCCGGCAGAAGCCGTCGTAGCCCTGGTACTGCGAGCCGGTGCGGGCCTGCACGGCGTCGCGGGTGCAGTCGCAGTAGTACGCCTGGCCGGCCTCGAACAGGCGCTGGGCGGCGGCGCGGTGCTCCCCGGCGTACGACGACTGGAAGTGCGGGCCCTCGTAGCTGCCCCGGGCGATGCCGATCCAGTCCAGCGCCGAGAGGATGCCCTCGGTCCACTCCGGCTTGTTGCGGGCCGCGTCGGTGTCCTCGATGCGGAGCACGAACACTCCGCCCTGCTGCTTGGCGTAGATCCAGTTCTGCAGGGCCGAGCGGGCACCGCCGACGTGGAACATACCGGTCGGGGAAGGGGCGAAGCGCACACGTACCGTCACGTCCCCCAGCCTACGGCCGCCGGCCGGCGCCTTCCGCGAGGGGGCCCGGGCCCTCTCCTCGGCGTCTTCCCCGAGCGGCCCGGGCCCCCCTCCGGGCGGGTCAGGCCACCGAGCGGATCTTGACCACCAGGACGCTGCCGAGCAGGGTGACCACCGCGGTGGCCGCGTACAGGGTGGGGTAGCCGCCCAGGTGCACCACGAGCGGGGCGGACAGCGCCGGGCCGAGCACCTGCGGCGCGGAGTTGGCGATGTTGATCACCCCGAGGTCCTTGGCCCGGTCGGTGGCCGTCGGCAGCACCTCGGTGATCAGCGCCGCGTCGACGGACAGGTAGACGCCGTAGCCCGCGCCGAGCAGCAGCGCGGCGACCACGGCCATCGACCAGACCGGCGCGACGGCCAGCAGCGTCGCGGCCACCGCCATCACCACGCCCGAGGTGATCACGAAGACCTTCCGTCGCCCGGACCGGTCGGACAGCCGGCCGGCGACCACGGCGGTGAGGATCATCCCGAGGGTGTAGAGCAGGATCAGGATCAGCAGCCCGCCCTCGGGATCGGGGTGGCGCACCCCGTCGGTGAGGAAGTACAGCAGGTACAGGGTGCCCAGCGCGTTGCCGAGCTGGACCAGGAACCGGGTGATCCAGGCCCAGGCGAAGTCGGGGTGCCGGCGCGGGCTGATCCACATCGAGGCGAGCAGCGTGCGCAGCCGCAGCGCCGGGCGGTGCTCCCGGGGCAGCGGGTCGTCGGCGGTGAGCAGCGCGAACGGCAGCGACAGCAGCAGCACGGCCAGCGCGACCGCGGCGTACCCGGCGGCGTTGCCGGTCACCAGGGCGGTCACCAGCACCGCGCCGAGCACCAGGCCGAGCGACTGCGGGATGCCGATCCAGCCGGAGACGCCACCGCGCTGCGCCACCGGCACCCGGTCCGGGAGGCCGGCGGTGAGGCTGGCCAGCATCGCGTTGAAGCAGACCTGGGCGGCCACCCAGCCGACCGCCACCCCGGCGATCGTGTTCTGCCGGGCCAGCAGCAGCAGGGCGAGCGCCCCGAGGACCGCGCCGCCGGCCGTCCAGACGTGCCGGCGGCCCAGCTCCCGGCCGCCCAGCCGCAGGCAGGTCCGGTCCGACAGCGCCCCGGCGAGCGGGTTGGCCAGCACGGCGGCGAGCGCGCCGAGGCCGGTGACCACGGCGAACATGGCCTCCTTGTCGCCCGGTGCGATCCGCTCGATCTGCTGGGGCAGCAGCACCTGGATGGGGGTGAAGAAGGCCATCCACACCCCGAGGTTCGCGGCGAAGATCAGCGAGATCCAGCCCCGCCGCACCGGCGCGATCGGCTCGGCGAGCGCCGCCGGCAGCGTGGCCGGCGGCGGGTCGACGGTGGTCACGGCCCTACTCCGCGCTCGGTGTCGCGGGGCGCGCCGGCCGGGTGACGGCGTCGCGGAACCAGGCGTACGACGACTTGGGCGTGCGGGCGCCGGTGGCGAAGTCGACGTGCACCAGGCCGAACCGCTTGGTGAAGCCCTCCGCCCACTCCCAGTTGTCCAGCAGCGACCAGACGAAGTACCCGGTCACGTCCACGCCGTCGTCGATCGCCGCCCGCACGGCGCGCAGGTGCCCGTCCAGGTAGGTGATCCGCTCCGGGTCGTGGACCCGGCCGTCGGCGTCCGGCGCGTCGTCGTAGGCGCAGCCGCTCTCGGTGACCTGGATCGGCGGCAGCCGGTCGCCGTACCGGTCGCGCAGGCCCGTGAGCAGCTCGCGCAGCCCCTCGGGCACGACCGGCCAGTCGAACGCGGTACGCGGGTACCCGGCCAGCTCGACCAGATCGAACGGCAGCGGCGAGTCCGCGTCGGCGGCCCGTACGCCGGTCGGGTTGTAGTAGTTGACGCCGAGCACGTCGATCGGCGCGGCGATCACCGCGAGGTCGCCGTCGCGGACGGCCCCCACGTCGGCACCGGGGACGTCGGGGTAGCCGAGGCCGAGCAGCGGGTCGGTGAACAGCCGGTTGTGCAGCGCGTCGTACGCGTCGGCGGCGGCCCGGTCGGCGTCGGTGTCGCCAGCCACCCGCACGGGCGAGTAGTTGTTGGTGATGGCCACCGGGCTCGTGGTGCGGGCGCGCAGCGCGGCGACGGCGAGCCCGTGCCCGAGGAGCTGGTGGTGGGCCACCGGGAACGCGCCGAACAGCAGCGTCCGGCCGGGGGCGTGCTGGCCGGTGCCGTAGCCGAGGCTCATCTGCACGAACGGCTCGTTGAGGGTGATCCACAGCTTCACCCGGTCGCCGAGCCGGGCGGCCACCAGGTCGGCGTACTCCGCGAACCGGGCGGCGGTGTCCCGGTTCAGCCAGCCGCCCGCGTCCTCCAGCGGCTGCGGCAGGTCCCAGTGGTACAGGGTGGCGACCGGGTCGATGCCGGCGGCGGCCAGGTCGTCGACGAGCCGGTCGTAGAAGTCCAGGCCGGCGGCGTTGGCCGGGCCGGTGCCGCCGGGCTGGACCCGGGGCCAGGCGACCGAGAACCGGTACGCCGACACGCCGAGCCCGGCCATCAGCGCGACGTCCTCGCCGTGGCGGTGCCAGTGGTCGCAGGCGACGTCGCCGGTGCTGCTGTCGGCGACCAGCCCGGGGGTGTGCGCGAAGGTGTCCCAGATGGACGGCCCGCGTCCGGCGGCCGTCGTGGCCCCCTCGATCTGGTACGCGGCGGTGGCGACGCCCCAGCGGAATCCGGCCGGGAACTCGGGCAGCGGCTCGGTGGTCATGCGCCCTCCAGGCGAGTCGAGATCGGACGGCGTTCGCGGGCCCGTGGGGACGCCGGCAGCGCGACCCACGGGACGCCCGCGAAACGCGAAACGTGTTCGGACTCTAGGCCCCCGACGGTCGATCGCGCCATAGGCGGCCGGCGATCGGCGCGCAAGGGTTTTCGGCGTGTCTTTTCCGAAGAAGTCCTAGTAAGTCCGTTTTCATGCATAGAGTGCGGAATATCGCGGATGTCCTCAGTGGGGGAAAGAACGAAAATGATCCTCGTGGAACGCAGTGCGCACGTGGCGGCGCCGGTGGAAGCGGTCTGGGAAGTCGTCCAGCGGGCCGAGCAGTTGCCGGCCTGGCTGGCGGGGGTCCGTGCGGCCGAGGTGCTCTCGGGGGAGGGCTTCGGTCGCCGGCAGCTGGTCCAGGCCGGGCGCGGGTCGGCGCACGAGGCCGAGGTGATCGCCTACCAGGAGCCGAACCTGATCGGCTGGCGGGAGCGCGCCAAGGGCGCCGGGGCCCGGGCCGAGGCCCGGACCGAGATCTACGTCCAGCTCACCGGAGACGAGGAGGAGGGCGGGACCGTCGTGCGGCTCATCGTCGTACGCTGGCCGGCCGGCCCGGTCAAGGCCGCCCTGCTCCGGCTCGGGTTGCGTCGGGTCGGCGCCGACCTGGAGGACTCGCTGGCCCGGCTCACCGATCTGGCCGCCGTCGGCTGACCGGGCCCGTCCCGGCGTCACCCGCGATGGTGATGGTCCGGCGCCCCCGCCAGGGACGCCGGACCATCACCCTGTCCGGGGTGGGGTAGACGAAGGGCCCGGCGCGGTGATCACCGCCCCGGGCCCTTCCACTTTCGCTGCCTTAGCTGTCGCCGCCGGTCTCGCCGACCGGCGCCGCGTTGACGTCGCCGATCGCGTACTTCTTGGCAGCCTCGGCCGGAACCGTGGCCGGCACCGTGCCGCGCAGCGCGAGCTGCCGCAGCGTCGCGACCGCCACCGACTCGGCGTCGACGTGGAAGTGCCGGCGCAGCGCGTGCCGGGTGTCGGACATGCCGAAACCGTCCGTGCCGAGCGAGGTGTAGTCGCCCGGCACCCAGCGGGCGATCAGGTCCGGCACCGCGCGCATCCAGTCGCTGACCGCGACCTTCGGCCCGTCGGCGTCGGCCAGCTTCTGCTGGATGTACGGCACCCGCTGCTCCGCGCCCGGGTTGAGCAGGTTGTGCTCCTCGCACTGCACCGCGTCGCGGCGCAGCTCGGCCCAGGAGGTCACCGACCAGACGTCGGCGGCCACCCCCCAGTCCTGGGCGAGCAACTGCTGGGCCTTGAGCGCCCACTGCATGCCGGTGCCGGAGGCCAGGATGTTGGCCTTCGGGCCGTCGACCTGCGGGGCGGGGGAGTAGCGGTAGATGCCCTTGAGCAGGCCCTCCACGTCAACGCCCGCCGGCTCCGCCGGCTGGTGGATCGGCTCGTTGTAGATGGTCAGGTAGTAGAAGATGTTCTCCGGCTGCTCCCCGTACATCCGGTGCAGGCCGTTCTCCACGATGTGCGCCAGCTCGAACGCGAACGCCGCGTCGTAGGCGACCACCGCCGGGTTCGTGGCGGCGAGCAGCAGCGAGTGGCCGTCCTCGTGCTGGAGGCCCTCGCCGTTGAGCGTGGTCCGCCCGGCGGTCGCGCCGAGCACGAAGCCCCGCGCCATCTGGTCGGCCGCCGCCCAGAAGCCGTCGCCGGTGCGCTGGAAGCCGAACATCGAGTAGAAGATGTACAGCGGGATCATCGGCTCGCCGTGGGTGGCGTACGAGGTGCCGGCGGCGGTGAACGAGGCCACCGAGCCGGCCTCGTTGATGCCCTCGTGCAGGATCTGCCCGGTCGTCGACTCCTTGTACGACAGGAACAGCTCCCGGTCGACCGAGGTGTACCGCTGGCCGTGCGGCGAGTAGATCTTCGCTGTGGGGAAGAGCGAGTCCATGCCGAAGGTGCGGGCCTCGTCCGGGATGATCGGCACCCAGCGCTTGCCGAACTCCTTGTCCTTCATGATGTCCTTGAGCAGGCGGACGAAGGCCATCGTGGTGGCCACCTTCTGCTTGCCGGAGCCGCGCTTGACGTCGGCGAACCGCTCGCTGCCCGGGATCGCCAGCGCCTTGCCGGCGGTCCGCCGGGACGGCAGGTAACCGCCGAGCTGCTGCCGCCGTTCCTTCAGGTACGCGATCTCGTCGGACTTCTCGTCCGGCTGGTAGTACGGCGGGAGGTAGGGGTTCTCCTCCAGCTTCTTGTCCGGGATGTCCAGGTAGAGCCGGTCGCGGAAGAGCTTCAGGTCCTCCAGCGTCAGCTTCTTCATCTGGTGGGTGGCGTTGCGGCCCTCGAAGTGCGAGCCGAGCGTCCAGCCCTTGATCGTCTTGGCCAGGATCACCGTCGGCTGGCCGGTGTGCTCCGTCGCCGCCTTGTAGGCCGCGTAGAGCTTGCGGTAGTCGTGGCCGCCCCGCTTGAGGTTCCAGATCTCGTCGTCGGTGAACCCCTCGACCATCTTGCGGGTCCGCTGGTCGCGGCCGAAGAAGTGCTCCCGCACGTACGCCCCGGACTCCGCCTTGTAGGTCTGGTAGTCGCCGTCGGGCGTGGTGTTCATCAGGTTGACCAGCGCGCCGTCGGTGTCGGCGGCGAGCAGCGGGTCCCACTCGCGGCCCCAGACCACCTTGATGACGTTCCAGCCGGCGCCCCGGAAGAACGCCTCCAGCTCCTGCATGATCTTGCCGTTGCCCCGGACCGGCCCGTCGAGCCGCTGGAGGTTGCAGTTGATCACGAAGGTGAGGTTGTCCAGCTCCTCGCGGGCGGCCACGCCGATCGCGCCGAGCGACTCCACCTCGTCCATCTCGCCGTCGCCGAGGAACGCCCAGACGTGCTGCTGCGAGGTGTCCTTGATGCCCCGGTGGTGCAGGTACCGGTTGAACCGGGCCTGGTAGATCGCGTTCAGCGGGCCGAGACCCATGGAGACCGTCGGGAACTCCCAGAAGTCCGGCATCAGCCGCGGGTGCGGGTACGACGGCAGCCCGCCGCCCGGGTGGGACAGCTCCTGGCGGAACCCGTCGAGCTGGTTCTCGCTCAGCCGCCCCTCCAGGTACGCGCGCGCGTACATGCCGGGGGAGGCGTGGCCCTGGTAGAAGATGTGGTCGCCACCGCCCGGGTGGTCCTTACCCCGGAAGAAGTGGTTGAAGCCCACCTCGTAGAGCGACGCCGAGCTGGCGAAGGTGGAGATGTGCCCGCCGACGCCGATCTCGGGGCGCTGCGCGCGGTGCACCAGCATCGCCGCGTTCCACCGGATGTACGCCCGGATCCGCCGCTCGATGTGCTCGTCACCCGGGAACCACGGCTCGTGCTCCGGCGGGATGGTGTTGATGTAGTCGGTGGTGGTCAGCGACGGCACCCCGACCTGACGCTCGCGCGCCCGCTCCAGCAGACGAAGCATGACGTACCGGGCGCGTTTGGTTCCGCGCTCGTCGATCACTCCGTCGAGCGACTCGACCCATTCGCCGGTCTCTTCGGGGTCGATATCCGGAAGCTGGCTCGGCAGACCGGCGGTGATCACCGGGCGCTTGCGTTCCGTGGCCACAGGCGTTCCCTCGGTTGTGTGTGGGACAGGTCTCTAGATGCCATCCTGCCTCCTCCCGGCGGTGATCGTCACGCCTGCCTCCCCCAGACGCGACGCTGAACACAGGTACCCGTCGGTAACATTTGGGTCGGCCGCTCCACCCGGAGCCCGGGCCCCGCCCCGGCCGGAACGGTCCGGCCCGCGCCCCGGGATCACCCCCCGCCCGACGCGTTGGGCGGGTTGCCCGCGTCCCCTACCGTCGGGACATGACGATGCTGCGGGCAGTGGCGAGCGCACTCGTACTGGTCGGCGGGCTCATTCTCCTGCTGGCGCTGATCGGGCTCGCCGGCGGCGAGCCCGACGCGGCCCTGGCCGGGGTGCTCGGCCTGGCCCTGTTGGCGGTGGGCCTGGTGCTGTTCAACCGGGCGGGCCGCCGGCGCGGCGGGTACCACCACCCCGCCACGGGTGAACCGGCCGGCCTGTACGGCTCCGGCACCTACGGCTTGGGTGCCGGCGCCGACCACTCGGGCGGCGGCCGGTGGGGCGACTCGGGGCCGGGGGACTCCGGCTCCGGCTGGTCGGGCGGCGCTGACCACTCCGGCGGTGACCACTCCGGTGGTGGCTGGTCGGGCGGGGACTCGGGCGGCTGGTCGGGCGGCGGCGACAGCGGGGGCGGCGGAAGCTGCTGACCGCCGTCCCGGCGGCTGCCGGCGGGCCCGCCGCGTCTCGGGCAGAATGCGCCGTATGCGCACCGAGGTGATCACCGTCCAGACCGGGTCCCGGCCGACCGTCCGGGACATCACCGCCGAGGCTGAACGGTTCGTCTCGGGCCTGGGCGACGGCCTGCTGCACGTCTTCGTGCCGCACGCCACCGCCGGCCTGGCGGTGATCGAGACCGGCTCGGGCTCCGACGACGACCTGCTGCGGGCGCTGGACGACCTGCTGCCCACCGACGACCGCTGGCAGCACCGGCACGGCTCGCGGGGGCACGGGCGGGACCACGTTCTGCCCGCCTTCGTCCCGCCGTACGCGACCCTGCCGGTGGTCGACGGGCGGCTCGCGCTGGGCACCTGGCAGTCGATCTGCCTGGTCGACACCAACGGCGACAACCCCACCCGCCAGGTCCGCCTCTCGTTCCTGCCGGGCTGACCCGTGGGGCGGGCACAGCCCTCTGACCGCCGGCCGAAGACGCTGGTGGTCACCGAGGCCGGCCGGCGGATGCGCGGCCACGGCGACCGGGTGATGTCAGACTCCCGACTGCTCGCCGGGCTCACCCACACCGAGCCGGCCACCCTGCGCGAGCTGGTGTGGAAGGCCTCCGACGGCGGCTGCCCGCAGCGGGAGGACTGAGCCGCCCCGGGCGGATCGTGTCCGAGTGGGCGAGCGGGCGCCGAGTCGGTAATGCTGTCCGACGTGACCACCGCGCAAGATCTCGACGACAGGTTCCGGGAGACCCTCGCCAAACTGGCCGCCGCGCCCCGGCGGCGTGACCCGGCCGAGCCCGTCCGCGACGGCACGGCGCTGACCGGGGCGCAACTGCTGGACCTCTTCGACGCCCAGGTCACCAGCCGGCAACTCGACCTCGCCGGGCGGTGGCTGCGCAGCTTCGGCGAGGGCTTCCACACCACGGGATCGGCCGGCCACGAGGGCAACGCGGCGGTCGCCGCCGCCCTGCGGCCCGGCGACCCCGCCCTGCTGCACTACCGCTCGGGCGCGTTCTACTGCCTCCGGGCCGCCCTGGCCGCCGGCCGGACCGCCTTCCCCGACCCCGCCTTCCCCGACCCGGCCGGGAGTAGCACCGACGAGGGCGGCCCGGACGGCCACGCCGACCCCGGCCGCCCAGACGCAGCCCCAGACCCAGACGCTGCCGCCGACACCGACACCGACACCGACGCCACCGACACCGACGCCGGCTCGGCCGTCCCGGCCGGTCCGATCAGCTCGGCCGGCGCGGTCCACCCGAGCGGCCCGTCGGCCGACCCCGTGGCGCGGGGCGACGCCGCCGAGGGGGCCGGCCCGGCGGGGGAGACCGACCCGGAGGACGCGTACGCCGGAGCGGCCCGCGACGTGCTGCGTGGCATGGTCGCCTCCGCCCGGGAGCCGATCGCCGGGGGCCGGCACAAGGTCTTCGGCCGGGCCGACCTCGCCGTCGTCCCGACCACCTCCACCATCGCCTCGCACCTGCCCCGGGCGGTCGGCGTGGGCCTGGCCCTGGAGCGGCTGCGCCGGCGCGACCCGGCCGGGCGGCCGGCCGGGGCGGCCCCGGCCGGCGACGTCGGGCAGCCGCCCCGCTCGCCCTGGCCGCCGGACGCCATCGTCGTCTGCTCGTTCGGCGACGCCTCGGTCAACCACGCCAGCGCCACCGCCGCGTTCAACACCGCGGGCTGGTACGACCACACCGGTCTGCGTATCCCGGTGCTCTTCGTCTGCGAGGACAACGGCCTCGGTGCCAGCGTCCGCTCGCCCAGGGGCTGGGTGGAGGCGACGCTGCGGGCCAAGCCGGGCATCCGCTACTTCGCCGCCGACGGGACCGACCCGGTGCACACGTACGAGGCGGCGGTGGAGGCGGCCGGCTGGGTGCGCCGGCACCGGCGGCCGGCCGTGCTGCACCTGTCCACCGTGCGGCTGATGGGACACGCGGGGGGCGACGCTGAGGCCGCGTACCGCCGCCCCGGGGAGCTGGCCGCGGACCTGGCGCGGGATCCGCTGCTGGCCACCGCGCGGCTGCTGGTCGAGGCCGGCACGGCCACCGCCGAGGAGCTGCTGACCCGGTACGACGAGCGCGGCTGGCAGGTACGCCGGATCGCCGAGGAGGTGCTCGGCGAGCCGAAACTCGCCTCCGCGGCCGAGGTGGTCGCCGAGATCGCTCCCCGGCGGCCGGCCCGGGTGGCCCGCGCCGTGGCCGACGCGGCGACCCGGGCCGCCGGGCCCGGCGCGGTCGCCCGGGCCGAGGCGTTCGGCGGTCGGCTGCCCGAGCTGGCCGGCCCGCTCACCCTGGCCCAGAGCATCAACGCCGCCCTCGCCGACGGCATGCTCGACCACCCCGGGATGGTCGTTTTCGGCGAGGACGTCGCCGCCAAGGGCGGGGTGTACGAGGTGACCAAGGGTCTGCGCGACCGGTTCGGCGCGGCCAGGGTCTTCGACACCCTGCTCGACGAGACCTCGATCCTCGGGCTCGGGCTGGGCGCCGGGCTGGCCGGGCTGCTGCCGGTGCCGGAGATCCAGTATCTGGCGTACCTGCACAACGCCGAGGACCAGCTCCGCGGCGAGGCGGCCACCATGCGGTTCTTCTCCTCGGGCGCGTTCCGCAACCCGATGGTGGTCCGGGTGGCCGGGCTGGCGTACCAGGAGGGCTCCGACGGGCACTTCCACAACGACAACTCCCTCGCCGTGCTCCGCGACGTGCCGGGCCTGGTGATCGCCGTGCCGGCCCGCCCGGACGACGCCGCGCCGATGCTGCGCGCCTGCCTGGCGAGCGCGGCGGTGGACGGCAGCGTCTGCGTCTTCGTCGAGCCGATCGCGCTCTACCACACCCGCGACCTGTACGCCGAAAGTGACGGCGAGTGGCTGGCCGACTATCCGGAGCCGGAGGCGTGGCCGGCCGGGCACGCCCCGGTCGGGCGGGCCCGGGTGTACGGCGTGGGCTCGGCCGAGGACGTCACCATCATCACCTTCGGTAACGGCGTACGGATGTCGTTGCGCGCCGCCGCCGCCCTCGCCGACGAGGGGGTCGGCACCCGGGTGGTGGACCTGCGCTGGATCGCGCCGCTGCCGGTCGCGGACATCGTCCGGGAGGCCTCCGCGACCGGCCGGGTGCTGGTCGTGGACGAGACGCGCCGGTCCGGCGGGGTCGGGGAGGGGGTGCTCGCGGCGCTGGTGGACGGGGGATACGTCGGAGCGGCGCTGCGGGTGGCGGCAATAGACTCGTTTGTACCATTAGGCCCGGCGGCGCGCCAGGTGCTGGTCTCCGAGAAGGCCATCACCCAGGGTGCCCGTACGCTGCTGGCACGGTAAATTCCGATCCACCCGGTGCGCCACTTGCGCGGGGAGCTACGAGTGTGTGGACTCTGCCTGACGGCATCGCAACGATGCCGCGAGCAGAGACGAGATGAGGAGGCACGCGACAGTGAGCGCGACCGCTGGTCAGGCCGCCGACGGGGTACGCAGCCTGGCGGACCGGTTCGGGATCGAGCCGGGGATGGTCGTCATGGAGATGGGGTACGACGAAGACGTCGACCAGGATCTCCGGGACGCCCTGACCGACCGCTGTGGAGAGTTGGTCGACGAGGACACCGACGAGGTGGTCGACGCGGTGCTGGTGTGGTACCGCGACGGTGACGGTGATCTTTTCGAACTCCTCGTCGACGCCCTCGGCCCGCTGGCCGACAACGGCGTCGTGTGGCTGCTGACGCCCAAGGCCGGGCGGGACGGCCACGTCGAGCCGAGCGAGGTCGCGGAGTCCGCGCCCACCGCTGGCCTCCAGCAGACCTCCACGGTCAACGCCGGCCGGGACTGGAGCGGCGCCCGTCTGGTGCTGCGCCGGGGCACGAAGGCCAAGAAGTAGCAGTAGCGGCCCCGTCCGGGGCAAGACCGGGCAGCAGCCCTCCGCCACCACACCCGGCAGCCCTGGCCGCCGGGTGTGGTGGCAGGCTGGTGCCACCCTGACTCGACCTGAGGAGCTCGCATGCCGATTGAGGTTGGCGCCGACGCGCCGGACTTCGTGCTCAAGGACCAGAACAACCAGGAGGTCCGGCTGTCGGACTTCCGTGGCAAGCGCACCGTGCTGCTGGTCTTCTACCCGCTCGCCTTCACCGGCATCTGCCAGGGCGAGCTCTGCGAGGTGCGGGACAACCTCAACGAGTACGTCAACGACGACGTGCAGGTGCTCACCGTCAGCGTGGACTCGGTCTACAGCCACAAGATCTGGGCCGAGAAGGAGGGCTACCAGTTCCCGCTGCTGGCCGACTTCTGGCCGCACGGCGCGGTGGCCCAGGCGTACGGCGTCTTCAACGACGTCGCCGGCATCGCCAACCGGGGCACCTTCGTCATCGACAAGGCCGGCGTGGTCCGGTTCGCCGAGATGAACATGCCGGGCGAGGCGCGCGACCAGCAGGGCTGGCGCAAGGCCCTCGCCGAGGCCGTCGCTGCCTGATCCCACCCCAGGCACACCGGCGCGTCGGGCCGGGGTCGGCAGGGTAAGCTTGCCGGACTCCGGCCCACCGCACGGGCGTTCGGGGCGCGTAGCTCAGTGGGAGAGCACTCGCCTTACAAGCGAGGGGTCGCAGGTTCGAAACCTGCCGCGCCCACACTCTGACCAGCATGTGAAACGGGCCGCCGGATGACCGGCGGCCCGCTTCGTCTCAGTTCGTCGCGTTCCAGCTGCTGTGCTTGCCGGCCCCAACATCAGGGTTCGTCGCGTGCCGCCTCTGCGACCGGCGGGTCCGCTGAGCGCGGAGCCACTCGGCTGGCAGTGGCACTCACGTCAGTTCGGCGATCACTGCGCGGACCATCCGGCGGCCGTGCTCCGCCATGCGGGGAAAGGTGTGCCGGTAGTAGTCGATGCCCGTCAGCGACGGTGCGAGGGCCCAGCCGTAGGCGCGGTGCCAGGTGGCGTCGTCGTACTCGATTGCCTTCCGGTACGCGTCCCGAGCCGCGCCGGTGAAGGTCCACAGCGCCGGTGCCACGTCCGGTGCCGGGTCGCCGACACCGAGTGCCCCGAAGTCGACGACCGCGGCCAGCCGGCCGGCGTCGGTGATCAGGTTGCCCGGCTGCAGGTCGCCGTGGATCCATACGGGGTCCCGGTCCCAGTCGGGAGCGGCGAGGCAGACGTCCCAGGCGGCCTCGGCCGCGGCCACGTCGAAGCCGTCGTCATGCTCGGCCAGGCGGGGCAGCACCCGGCGGACGTTCGCGTCGACGTGGCGCAGGGCGGACCCGCGGGAACCCGGTGGCTTGACCGGACCTCCGGCAGGATCCACCCGGTGCAGGGCGTGGACGAAGGCTGCCACGTCGCGGGCCAGGGGTACGTCGTCGCAGCCGAGCCGGGGCGGTGCGACGCCCGGGACCCACGGCACCACCGTCCACCGCCACGGGTAGCCCGCGCCCGGCTCGCCGACGTGCAGCGGAACGGGGATCCGCACCGGCAGGTGAGGCGCCAGCACGGGCAGCCATCGAGCATCAGAATCGGCTTGGTCGACCGCCGAGGCAATCTTGGGCATACGGGCGACGAGGTCGTTGCCGATCCGGAACAGTACGTGGTCGGTGCCCTCCAACTCGTCGGCCAAGTTTTTAACGGGAAGGTCGGCCCACTGCGGGCACTGGGCCGTCACCAGGCGGCGCATCTGACCGACGGTGGCTCGGACCTCGTCATCGTGGATGGGCACGACCGGCACGGTAATGCGGTGAGGCGACGCGGTACCAACCGATTTAGTCCGGCACTGCACTTTGCCTACGCTCGCCGCGTTGGGCGTCAGCCCCATCGACGCCTGGCCCAGGGCGATTGCGAATTCGGGCGGGAGCGCTTCGATCAGGAGGTCTGGGGATTTTTTGGCGTGGGGCGCCGCTCCATGGCGGGTATGTCTCCCGGTGCCTATGGAGCTGAGTCGGATACGACATCAGCCGCGCTCGCCGTGCTCGGCGACCGTGAGCGACGACCCGACGGGGCGGTGGGTGACGCGACGGCGGTGGCCCGACCGGCGTTGATGACGTAAACGACTCAGCTCCAAAGGCGCCGCCCCACGGCATCGACCGCCTCGCCCACAGCTCCGCCCCGGGCCACGGTCCCCGGGCCAGCCAGGGACCGCACCCACGACAACGCAATGACCCTGCCTGGCCGCTCTCGTAGCTTGTTGTGAGTCGTCTCAGTTCTCGTCTCGTTGACTGACGTTCAGGGTGGGTCGGTAGTGGCGGCGGGTGTCGATCTTTCCTGGTGATGGATGCCGGCGGACCTCGGTGGACAGAGGGTCACGGAACTTGCCGCGCCCACAAACCACATTCACCTGCGGAAACGCTGGCGGAGGATCGCAACTCCAAAGAGCTTGACCGGTCGGACAGGACTCGCTTACTTGGTTCACCGATCTTCGAAACAACGTGCCTCAGATGCAGTGGTGCTCGTACACGCCACGTGCTTGCTGGAAATGCGAAGGGCGGGATGGGAAGCCATCCCGCCCTTCTACGTGAACTGCCCTCGTGCGCGGTGGAAGACAAATCAGACAGCGGGCGTCTCGTCCCCGGGGATCACCGGGACCGCCCGGCGGCGCCGGGCGAGGAGCAACATGATGCCGCCACCCAGCACCATGGCGAGACCGGTGCCGGCGATCAGCCCGGCCTGCGACCCGGTGATCGGCAAACCACCCCCGCCGCCGCCCCCGCCGTCACCGCCACTGCCGCTCGCGGCGACCACGACGGCGAACCCGTCCTGGTTGTCGCTGTCGTCCACATCGGCCGCACGTACCGCGACGGCGTTGGCCGGCAGTTCGGTACGCTCCGGGCCGGAGCGGGCATCCGTTCGCTCGGTCAAGCCCTCGACCTGCACAGCTCCGCCCTTCAATGTGACGGGTGCCTTGGTGGAGGCCGACACCGTCACCAGATTGTGAAGCTCGACAGCGGAATAAATGCTGTCATTTGGGTCGGTGTCCTGGCCTACCGGTACGAGCGCGAGCGTGTCGTAGGTGCAAACCGCCGACCGCCTGTCGTTGCCGACCGCGCACTCCTCCGGTGGTCGGGTAAACGTCACGCCCTTGGGCAGGTGCAGCGTGACCTTGACGCCGCTAACCGCCTTCCGGCCCTGGTTGACGACCCGGTACCGCACCGCGCCCATCTCGCCCGGGTTCAACGTCCCGGTGAGTTCGAGCCTGCCGCCCGCGCCGACCCGCGCCGACTGCTTCACGTCCGGCACCACCACCGACAGGTCAGCTTCGGGATCGTCGACCAACTTGAGCGTGAACCATTTGCTGACACTCAGTTGCATCTTCTCCTCACCCCAGGCCATGCCGGCCTCGACGTGGAACCTGCCTTCGTAAGGCTCCTGATCCTTGCGGATGCGAATATCAATGGGAAGATCCACCGTGCCGCCGGGAGCCGGCAGTAGCTCCGGAAGCAGGCTCGATTCGATGCGGCAGTACCAACCTGAGAAGTCGCCATCGCACTCGCCGGATCCGCCGCCCTCCGGCCACATGAGTGAGGCTTTGTCCAAGTCCAACTCCAAGGGTCGGACATAGAAGATCACCTCGGTCGGGATCTTGTCGGTCAGATTGGTGAGTCGCAGGTGGACCCTCTTCCTGTCGACCCCCAGCGGAATCGTCGTACCGGTCAGATCGAGCGCGAACTTCGCACCCGTTTCCGCCGCCGAGGCGGGACCGGCGGGGGCAGCCATCCCGGCAAGGAGGAGCAGCGCGGCGACAACTGCTCGCGACAGCCATCGATTACCAAAGGCCATAGCAGAACCCTTCAGGTAGGCGGACAGTGTGACCGAGGACACTATCCGCAAGAGGCTCGCATCGGTAGCCTCCGCTCGCCCACCACCTGGGCGAGGGCTGGATCGGCGCAGCGGAGATGGCCACGGCGGCCCCTGGCAAGTTGCGTCGGGCGATCGTCGTGTTGAATCCACTCTCAGGGCCAGCCGGCGCCGGACATCGCCCACCTGCTGCGGACCCAGCGAGGACTACGTGCGGGACGTGATCCACGCGTTCAACGAGCGAGGTCTACCGCGCTGGACCCAAAATGGAGAGGGCACCGAGACGGACCGATGAGCAGACCTGCGGTTGGATCTGTGTCACCGCCCGGTGCGACCCCCGCTTCCTCGGCCGCCCTCTTCTTCTGCTGGTCGCTGACGAGGCTGTGTGACCACCTCATCGACGCCGGCCACGTCACGACGATCGGCGTCGAGACCGTCCGGCGGATCCTGCGGGAGCGTGGCGTGTCATGGCAAAACACGAAGACCTGGAAGGCCAGCACCGCCCCCGATTTCACCACCAAGATGCACCGGATCCTGGACCTCTACGATCACACCCACCCACGATTCTCGCAGCGTTCGACGTGGCGGGGCCAACACATAACGCCACACATCATCCGGATACAAGGAGAGACGATCACGTAAGGCGCTCAACTCGCCGATATCGTCGTGGAACACGGCCCGCGCCGCCAGCAACGCCGAGGTCGCCTCGCCGTACCGGACGAGGTCAACGGCCGCCGCAGAACGACAGGCGTTCCCGGATGAGGGCGTGGGCCGGTTCTATACATCCACCGCGTGACTGTCTCTCGACGACTCGCCCGGTGCGTGAGATGCCTCTTGGGTCAGCCGCCTCGTCAGCTCCTGCCGCAGCGGCCACGACGGGTCGTTGATGGACTCGGCCAGGCATGCCAGGCCGAAGGCCAGCGGCCATGACGCTGAAAGGCTGATCTTGTCCGGCAGCATGGCCAGCGGCTTCCTCGGATTCCACCTGGCGATCGGCGATAGATCCACCGCCAGTACCTCGCAGACGTATGGGCGCTCCGTTCGCCGGATTGCTCGATCGAGCACCTGGTCGCTGGTGAGGTGAAGAAGGGTGACCGCGCAAAACTGACGTGGGAGCAAGAACGGACGCAGGCAGAAGCCTGAAACGGAACCGAAGCAAGCCTCCCGCCGCCTCCGACCAGAGCCGTTGGACACCGGCGGACGTTGCAGTTCACACCGAAGCGTCCTTCGTAGGCGGGGAGCGCTGTTTCAGCACGCGAACGGGCCGCCGGATGACCGGCGGCCCGTCCCAGTTCGTCGATCCTCGAACGGCCGGCGACCTGCTGGTCCCGCGCCGGACATCCGGCGCGGGACCACGGATACCTGCCGGTCAGCTCGCGCAGACGGCGTACGAGCGCACCTTCCAGGTGTCGCTGAAGCCGTTCTCGTCCTCCGCGGCGCGGACGGTGACAACGGTCGAGGACGTGGCCCGCATCTCGGTCAGGCGTACCTGTCCCTCGCCGCCGAGGATCTCGCCGCCCACCCCGTGCACGCGCGTGCCGGCGGGGCAGGTGGCCGTGACCGACTGGGTGGCGGTGGAGCTGTAGGTGCTGTCGTCGATCACGCGCTGCTCGCCGGGCAGCGGGTCGGCGCAGATCGCGGTGGCGTCCAACCACCACGTGCCGGCGAAGCCGGTGCCGTCCTCGGCACCCGCCACCACGACGCTGTTCTGGTTGATGCGCAGGTCCTCGAGGACGATCTCGCTGTTCGAAGCCCCGACGACCGCGCCACCGACCCCGATGGCGTGCTTGCCGGCCGGGCAGGACTTCTCGAACCAGTTCGACGTGCCGAGGCTGGGCGCCGAACTGCCGGAGACGGTCACCAGGCCCGGGGGCAACGGGGCGCACACCGCGTTCGCCGTGACCGCCCAGTTGCCGGCCACGCCGTTCTCGTCCTCACGGCCGGTCACCGAGTACGTGTCGCTGCCGATCAGCGGCACCATGATGTCCATGCCGACCTGCCCGAGGCCGGAACCGGTGATCGCGCCGCCGCCGCCGATGACCTTGGTGCCGGCCGGACAGGTCGCGTTCTGCGACTTCGCGACGCTGTTGCTGGGGCCGGTCGTCGTCTTGAGGCTCAGGCCGGGAACCGCCGCGACCGGTCCGGTGAGGGCCACCTGGCCGAGGACGAGCGCGCTCAGCGCGCCCCCGCCCACGGCGGCCATCCGACGCGACCAACGGTTCCGGTTCGATCCTTCTCGCATGATGTCTTCCTTTTCTAGAGGTGCTCGACACCGGTAGGAGCGCGGTCGGGTCGGGATGCCAACAGAAAGTCCCGAAGAAAAATATTCGCGGCTTTACTGGCACCGTTGACGAGCAGCGGGGGACACGGATGGACACGGCGGCACAGGACGACACCGCGCTGGTCGAGGCGGTGCGTCGCGGCGAGCGGGCAGGGCTGGAAGGCATGTACCGGCGGTACGCCGACCGGCTGTACACGTACGCCCGGGCCATGCTGCGCGAGCCGGAGGCCGCCGCGGACGCCGTCCACGACGCGTTCCTCACCGCCAGCCAGCGCATCGACCAGCTGCGCGACCCCGACCGACTGCGCTCCTGGCTGTACGCGATCGTGCGCAACGAGTGCCTCCGGCAGCTACGGGAGCGGTCCCGCTCCCTGCCGCTGGAGGAGGCCGGCGAGCCGGTGGCCGACACCGCCGACCCGGCCACGGGCGTCCACGCCGAGCAGGTGCGCGACCTGGTACACGCCGCGGCCGCCGCGCTGAACCCGGGCGACCGTGAGGTGGTCCACCTGGCCATCCGCCACGACCTGTCGTCCGCCGACATCGGCGTGGCCCTCGGGGTGTCCGCCAACCATGCGCACGCCCGCCTGTCGCGCGCCCGCACCCAGCTCGAACGGGCGCTGGGGGCGCTGCTGGTGGCCCGTACCGGGGCCCGGGACTGCCCCACCCTCGCCGGCCTGATCGACGGCTGGCAGGACCGGCTCACCCCGACTCTGCGCAAGCGGGTCTCGCGGCACATCGAGAACTGCGTGGTGTGCGGGCTGCTCCGGCGGGAACAGCTCAGCCCGGCCGCGCTGCTGTCGGCGTACACGGCACCGGCCTTCCTGGTCGTCGCCGACACGGTGTGGTCGAGACTGGCCGAGGTCTGCGCGACCGACGTCCTGACCACCCCGGCGGCCGACGCGGCAAGTGTGGCCCCGGCCGACCCGGTGGCCGACCTGGCGCCAACGGCCGACGAACCCCCGGGTTCCGGCGATGCCGGGCCGGCGGACGGACCGGCCAACGGGCCCCCGCGAGCGGCCGGCGGTGCGGCGGCGTCTCCGGGCGGTGCGGCGGCAGTGCCGCGCGAGGCGGCGCACGCCGTGCGGGCGACCTCGCGGGCGGACCGCGACCGGCGCCGTCGGCGGCTGGCCGCGACCGCGGCTCTGCTGATCCTCATCGCCGTGCTCGGTGCCTGGGCACTGGCCCCCGGTCGCCAGACCGCCGCGCGGGACGGCTCTGGCCACCCGGTGTCCGAAGTGCTCGGTCTACCGGCCGGGGAGCCGGTGGCTCCCCCCGCCGCGCCGCTGCCGTCCGTCACGGCCACGGAAGCCGACCCGCCGGCGTCGGCCGGAGCCGGCGGTGCGACGTCCGTTGCCGGGCCGGCGGACGGCGACGGGGCTGCCCGGACCGATGCGCCCGCCGTGCCCGATGTCGCGCCGGGTGGCGCCGCGCCGGCACCGAGCAGACCACCGACCGGGCCCCGGCCGACCGCCGCACCGCAGGTCGCCGCTCCCTTCACAGTCTCCGCCACCGCGCGGGTACGGTGCGGCGCGGAGACGTACAGCCTCGCGGTGCAGGCCACCGGCAGTGCCGCGCTCGGCGGCGCCGAGGTTCGCTGGACACCCCCCGGCGGCCGCACGTCGGCCCGGGCCATGACGGTGGACGGATCCGCCGGGCGGGTGACCGTCGGAGGGCTGCGCGCGTCGGCGTTGACCTGGTCGGTACGGGTGACCGCGGTGGACGGTCGCACGGCGCAGAGCCCGACCTACACGATCACCGACCCGTGCGTCCGGCCGGGATAGCAGGGGATTCCGGCCGGCATCATCACTGCCCTCCGTGACCGCGTCGGCGGACCCGCGCCCGGACGCCCGCGGTGGCCTGCCCCCGTCGTCCTGGCCGACGCCGGATCCAGGGCGGGCGGCGGCCCACTGGACGCCGTCGTGGGGTGGGCCGGGGCGATCCGCGCCGCGATCCCGTACGGCTGGTGTTGGATCGGGGCGAGTGGCCGGACGAGCCGGAGGTGCCCTGGTGAGCTACGCGGAGGTCAACGGCCTGCGGCTGTGGTACGAGGTGCACGGCACCGGTCGCCCGCTGGTGCTGCTGCACGGCGGGTACGGCGCGGTGGAGATGTTCGCCCCGATCCTGCCCGCCCTCGCCGGGCGCCGC
Source organism: Micromonospora sp. NBC_01412 (assembly GCF_045040215.1). Lineage (NCBI taxonomy): Bacteria > Bacillati > Actinomycetota > Actinomycetes > Micromonosporales > Micromonosporaceae > Micromonospora > Micromonospora sp. NBC_01412. The sequence continues at coordinate 1,361,757 of NZ_CP109528.1, read as the reverse complement.
CGGGTGATCGGGGTCGACCTCCAGGGGCACGGCCGCACCGCCGACGTCGACCGCCCGCTGCGGTACGAGTCGATGGCCGACGACGTCGCCGCGCTGATCCGCCACCTCGGCCTCGGCGAGACCGACGTGCTGGGCTACTCGCTGGGCGGAGGCGTTGCCCTGCGGGTCGCGATCCAGCACCCGGACCTGGTGCGCCGGTTGGTCGTGGTCTCCGCCCCCTGCCGCCGGCAGGGCTGGTACCCGGAGGTGCTGGCCGCGATGGACACCCAGGACGAGCGGACGGGCGAGCGGATGCGGGGCACCCCGCCGCACGAGCTGTACGCCCGGGTCGCCCCACGCCCGCAGGACTGGCCGGCGCTCTGGGCCAAGACCGGCGATCTGCTCCGCCGCGAGTACGACTGGTCGGCCGAGGCGGCCGCCCTGGCCCAGCCCACCCTGCTGGTCTTCGCCGACGCCGACTCGATCCCGGTCGGCCACGTGGCGGAGTTCTTCGGGCTGCTCGGCGGCGGCCACCGCGACGCCGGCTGGGACGGCACCGACCGTCCCACGTCACGCCTGGCCGTGCTGCCGGGCCTCACCCACTACGACATCGTCACGTCGCCGGCACTGCCCGCCGCAGTGATCCCGTTCCTCACCACCCAGGTCCGCGAGCCGGCCTGACCGGGGCCGGCCTGACCGGGGCCGGCCTGACCGGGGCCGGCGTTGGATGTCGAGTACGGCGGCGAGGTCCCCGGCCCGGATCCGAGGTTGCAATTGGACGTATACGTCTATTAGGTTGTCCCGGTGCCCCTGGACGCCTCCCGGAACAGCCTGGTGCTGCCGCTGCTCGGGCTCCTCGTCGAGCAGCCGTCGCATGCCTACGACCTCACGACACGCCTACGCGACCGGTACGGGCACCTGTCGGTGACCCGCAGCACCCTCACGTCCCTGTTGAAGGCGCTGGAGCGGGCCGGCCTGGTCGCCGCCCGCGTCCCCGAGCGGGTGGGAAACCGGCCGCCGCGCACGGCCTACGAGGTGACCGAGGCGGGTCTGACGGACTTCAGCCGCAGGGTCGTGGAAGGGCTCAGCGACGCCCAGGTCGCCTCCCCGGACTTCGTCATGGCAGTGGCCTACCTGGGGATCCTCCCGGCCGACGACGCGGCGTCGATCCTGGACGACCGTGCTGCCCGCCTCGGCCAGAGGCTGACGGCCCTGCGGCAAGAGCCCGCCGGGGTGCCCGAGGCGTACATGCTCGAAGTCGCCTACTGGCGCAACGTCGTCGCCGCCGAGGCGGGCTGGATCAGGATCCTGGCGACGCGGATCCGGTCGCGCGACATCGACTGGCCGACCGAGTAGCCCGGCGGGCCAGGGAGGACCGACGCATGAAGTTCGGCATCTACCCGGGCGGACGGGCGGGCACCGTCTGCTCGTACCCGCCCGATCCCACCGCGATCAGCGCCCTCGTCGACGACCTCGCGGGCGGGCGGCCGTTCGTCGTCCGCGAGTACGTGCACTTCTTCGGCGACGGCACACCGCCGGACGTGGTCGCCTCACTCGGGGCGGACCACGACCTCGCCCACCTCACGATGCCCGACGAGTGGTACGTCGAGGGAGGCCGCGAGCTGGACCTCGTGGTGAGCTACCTCCCGCGGACCGCCGACATCCCCGGATGGCTGGCCTTCCTCGACACCGTCATCGACCGCTACGGCCACCTGACGCGGTGCCTTCAGGTGACGCTCGAACCCAACTTTCCGATCCCGTTCATCGACGGAAGCTCCCCCGGCGTTCTCCAGGCCCTGACCCTCGGCGTACCGCACGCGCGCGCCGCGCTCGACCGCCGGGGCCTGCACGAGGTGCGGGTCGGCTTCTCCGTCGCCGAGCCGGCGGAGTGGCTGGGCGGCGACGACGCGTTCTGGGCGTACCTGTCCGCCCTGCCGCGGCGGGACTTCGCGGCCCACGTCGACTACGTCGGCCTGGGCCTGTACCCCGACGCCTTCTCACCCGTCGCCCCGCGCGGCGTACCAGGGGACGTCGCATCCCTCACCGCGCACGCCCTCGACCACCTGCGAAACCACTCGCTACCCCGCGCCAGCATCCCGCCCGGCATTCCGATCCACGTGGTCGAGAACGGCAGCCCCAGCGGGGCGCCGCGCACCGAGCAGGGGCAGCGGGACTCACTGTCCGACATGCTCGACGTGGTCCTCGCCCGCCGGGAAGCCCTGAACATCACCCAGTACGAGCTGTTCAGCCTGCGCGACGCGGACAGCGGTTCCGATCAACCCACCGGAACGTTGGGGATCGTCACCGACACCTACCGGCCCAAGCCCGCCTTCGCCAGCTACCGCGACGTCGTCCACGGCGTCGGTCGGTCACCCGCTGACGGAAGACGCTGACGGAAGACGCTGACGGAAGACGCTGACGGCATTACCGGACGCCGCGTTCGAGATCGCTTTGCTGCGCCCCCAGTAGATGAGCAAGCCGGTCGGCCCGGTGCGCAAGCCGGTCGGCCCGCCCGGACGGGCCGACCGTCCCAGGTGTGCCCCCGTACCCAGCGGGAACCCTGCCCGGACGCACACACCGGGAACCTTGCCCGGACGCGCACCGGCAGGCCGGACGCACGGACTCAGACCGGGAGGCCGGACGCATACCGGGAGGAGCGAGGCGATGGGGGACCGCACCGCACTGACGATCGGCGTGCTGGGCTCGTACGGTGGCCGCAACCTCGGCGACGAGGCGATCCTGACCGGCCTCCTGGCCGACCTGCGTTCGCACGAGCCGCACGCGCGGATCATCGTCTTCTCCCGGAACCCGGAGCACACCGCCCGGGCCCACCCCGACGTGGAGGCGGTGCCCTGGGAGGGGGTCAGCCGGGTCGACTCGGCGCAGGTGCTGGCCGAGCTGGACCTGCTGATCCTCGGCGGCGGCGGCATCCTCTACGACCGGGAGGCCCGCCGCTACCTGCGGGTGGTCCGGGTCGCCCAGGAGCGGGGCCTGCCCCTGCTCACGTACGCGGTGGGGGTGGGGCCGCTCAGCGACGGGGTGGACACCGGGATGGTCCGGGAGACCCTGGCCGGCGCCACCGAGGTGACCGTGCGGGACCAGGAGTCCCGGATGGTGCTGGAGGAGGCCGGGCTGATCAACCCGATCACGGTGACCGCCGACCCGGCGTTCCTGCTGGAGCCCGAGGAGTTCCCCGACCGGTTCCTGCGCGAGGAGGGGGTGCCGGCCGGCCGGCGACTGGTCGGGCTCAGCGTCCGGGAACCGGGCCGGGCCGCCGAGCGGCTCGACGTCGACGGCTACCACCGGCTGATCGCCCAGATCGCCGACTTCCTGATCCACCGGATCGACGCGTACGTGCTCTTCGTGCCCATGGAACGCGACGACATCCGGCACTCGCACGGCGTGATGTCGCATATGACCGCCGCCGAGCGGGGGCGCATCCTGCACGGCGACTACTCACCCCGGCAGGTGCTCGGGCTGATGCGGCACTTCGACCTCGCCGTCGGCATGCGGCTGCATTTCCTGATCTTCGCCGCGATGGTCGGCACCCCGTTCCTGCCTCTGCCGTACGCGGGGAAGGTCTTCGACCTGGCCCAGCGCCTCGGCGTGCCGGCGCTGCGCGGCGTGGAGCGGGAGGTGGAGGGGCCGCTGCTGGCCGAGGTGGACCGGCTGTGGGACGAGCGGGAGGCCCGCGCCGCGGAGACGGCCCGCCGGGTGGCCGAGGTCTGCGACCAGGCCCGGGGCACGTCGCAGGTGACCGGCGCGGTGCTGGAGAGCCTGCGCTCGTCGCGGCTGCCGGGCCGGGCTGACGGCCGGCTTCGCGCGACCGGGGTGCCCGGGGGTCAGACGGCAGACCCCCGCCACCGGTAGAGCCACCCCCGGCCGGTCTCGGCCACCGACTCCAGCTCGTAGATCTCGGCCTCGGCCAGCCCGTGCTCGCCGAGGTGGTGGTGGGTCAACGGCGGACGGCCGTTGCTGTCCAGCTCGACCGTGACCACCTGCCCGTCGGCGGTGCCGCCCGCCAGCGGGATCTCTACCGTTGCTGCCATGCGCCCAATCCTGCCCGGGCGACCGCCGCCCCGCAGGAGATACCCGCCCGCGCACTCGGTCTGCGCCGCGTTCGCGGGGACGGGCGAGATCTTGGTAGGAAACGGCCCCTCCAGGGGCCGAAATCTTCCAAGATCTGCCGCTACGAGGTGCGGGTGAGCGGGGCAGTGTGATCGGGTGGTGACCGTTAGGGTCCGGAGATGGCGGAGATCGCGATCGACCCCACCCTCGGGCCGGTGCTGGCCCGCACCGGCGATGAGCGCGCCGTGCTCGAATCTTTCCTCGACTTCCACCGCGCGACCGTGACGCGCAAGCTACGCGGCCTCAGCGACGCCGACGCCCGGCGCCGGCTGGTGCCCTCCCTCACCACCCTCGCCGGCCTGGTGAAGCACCTGACGCTGGTCGAGTGGAACTGGTTCCCCTGCCTGCTCGCCCCGGAGCCCGGCGACGTCTACCAGACCACCGAGGAGGCGGCGGCGGCGAGCTTCACCCTCGACGACGCCGACACGGTGCATTCCCTCCTGGCCGGCTACGAGCGGGCCTGCGCCCGGTCCCGCGCGGTCGCCGCGCACTTCGACGTCGACCATGTGGTGCCGCACCCGCAGCTCGGCGAGGTCTCCCTGCGCTGGATCCTGACGCACATGGTGGAGGAGACCGCCCGGCACGCCGGCCACGCCGACATCCTGCGCGAGCTGACCGACGGCTCCACCGGGTCGGTCTGACCACCGGCACCATCCGGCCGGCAGGGTGGCACGCCCGCCTCGGCCGGGCCGGGCCGCTCACCCGAGCGGCAGTAGTCCCGGCGGGTACTCCATGCCGTCGTGCGTGCAGGCCGCCGCGGCGACCCGGGCCGCGTACGCCGCCGCCTCGGCCAGCCCCGCGCCGCGCAGCCGGGCGGCGACCAGGCCGGCCGCGAACGCGTCCCCGGCGCCGTTGGTGTCGACCACCGGCCCCGGCGGCACGGCGGCGGGCACCCGGGCGGGCGGCCCGTCGGCGACGAAGAGTTCCGCGCCGTCCGCGCCCCGGGTGACCACGGTGGTCCGGGGCGCCAGCGCGGCGGCGACCGCCCCGGCCCGCTCCCCGAGCCGGACGCCACTGACGAAGACCAGGTCGGCCACGTCGGCGAACGGGAGGTGGTACGGATTGTCGCCGTCCCAGTCGTGCAGGTCGGTGGAGAGGCCGACCCCGGCCGGCAGCCCGGCGCGCAACGCGGGCAGCAGGGGCGGCACCCAGTCCATGATCGAAACATGCACGTGCGCCGCGTCCCGGGCCAGCGCGGTCAGCCGCTCCGGCGCGAACGGCGGCGGCCCCTGCCACGGGCGGGGGTCGTAGAGCGACATCCGCCCGCCGGCTGGGTCCACCAGGTTCACCGACTGGCGGGTTCCGGCGGGGGCCACGGCCAGCACCGTGTGCACCCCGGCCCGGTCCAGCGCGGCCCGGACCACCTCGCCCGCCGGGTCGGCGCCGAGCACATCGACGACCGCCACCCGCAGGCCGAGAGCGCGGGCGGCCAGCGCCACCCCGGCGCCGGTGTTGCCGACCCGCAGATCGATCGGAGGGACGGTGAGGGAGTCGGCGGCCGGCAGCGGAAGCTGCGGCACGCGTACCCGCAGGTCCACCCCCAGCCCGCCGAGCACGAGAAGATCGAACATGACCCGGACGCTAGCCGGTCGGACCGGGCGGCCGGAAGATCACCGCACGGCGTTGGTTGTGTCGGTGCCGGCGCTGCGCGTTGTCCCGGTCGGGCCCGGCTATTCTCGGTGGTCGTCGGTCGGAGGGGGACGGGTGCTGGTCATCCACGGGGCGTGGCTGCCCGGTACGGGGCTCGCCGTCTGGGCTGAGGACACCGCCCTGCCGGCGCGGGCGCCCCGCCGCCCCGGCCGGGTCCCCCGCGAGCGGCCCCACCCGTTCGCCGCCGATCCCGCCACCCTGGCCGCCGCCCTCGACCACGCCGACCCGCAGGCCGACGTCCCGCCGCCCGCCCGCCGGGCCGCCGCCGGCCCAGGGACGGACGGCCCAGGAACGGACGGGTCGGCAACCGTGGGCCCCGAGACCGTCGGGTCGGCGACCACCGGCCGGCCGCCCGGCTCGCCGGAAACGACCGGGCCGGGGACCGCCGAGGCCGGGTCGGTGCTGCTGCGCCTGCCCACCAGGGCGGGCTCGCCGGTCGACTCGCCGGAGCTGGTCCGGACCGCCGTCGACGAGCCGGTCCGTGGGCCGGTCACCCTCGCCGGGTGGCGCGCTCCCGCCCTCCGGTACGCCCCGGCGGACGCGCTCGCGCTGCTACGCGCTGCCGGCGACCACGCCGGGATGCCCGGCGCCACCCTGCGGCACCTGGCCGAGCTGGCCGAGTTCGCCGCCGACCTGGTCCGCCGGGGCCGCGTCCTGCCCGGGGTCGCCCCGTCGCGGCCCGAGGACGACGAGCCCGGGGCCCCGGCGGCGCGGGCGGAGCCGGCCGCGTTCCGCCCGGCCGGCACCCCGACGCGGGCCCGGCGCCGGCCCGCGCGGGCCGGGGCGGTCGCGGCGCGGGCGGTGTGGCGGCCGTTGCTCACCGGCGCCGACGCGGCCTGGGCCCGGTCGCTCGCCCTGGCCCTCCCGCCGGCCGCCCGGGCCGCCGTCGACCTGCCCCCCGGCGACCTGGTCGCCGACGCCCTCGACGTGCTGACCGACGCCGCGGCCCGGGCCGCCCTCACCCGCACCACGCCGACCCGGGGCGGCCGGCCGACCGGCGCGGTGCCGGCCTGGCTGGCCGCGCTGACCGGTCCGGCCGGGGAGTTCACCGCCGAGCCGGGGGCCCTCGCGGCGCTGCGCGCCGAGCTGGACGACTGGCAGCGGGACGCGGCCGGCGGCGCGGTCCGGGCCAGCTTCCGCCTGGTGGAGCCGGTCGCCGACCTGCTCGACGACGCCTTCACCGACGCGCTCGACGACGCCCTGGCCGACCCGACCGGCGATGTGCCGGCCGGGGCCCGGGGCCCGCAGGAGGCGGTGGCCGGTCCGGCCGGGACGCCCCCCGACGCCGCTCGCTGGCGGGTCGAGTTCGGGCTCCAGGCCGCCGACGAGCCGAGCCTGATCGTCGACGCCGGGCAGGTCTGGCGGTCCCCGCACACCGTGCCGGCCCTCGCCGGCCGGCTGGACTCCCCGCAGGAGACCCTGCTCGCCGAGCTGGGTCGGGCCAGCCGGCTCTGGCCGGAGCTGGACGCGGCGTTGCGTACGGCCACCCCGGAGGCCCTGGAGCTGGATGTCGAGGGCGCGCACCGGTTCCTGCGGGACGGCGCTCCGGTGCTGCACGCCGCCGGCTTCGGGGTGCTGCTGCCGTCCTGGTGGCGGCGGCCCTCGTCCCGGCTGGGGGCCCGGTTGCAGGCCCGCAGCCGCACCGCGCCGGGCACCGTGGCCGCCGCCGACGGCGGGTTCGGCCTGGACGCGCTGGTCGACTACCGGTGGGAGGTGGCGCTCGGCGACGAGTCGCTCACCGCCGAGGAGCTGGCCGCGTTGGCGGAGCTGAAGACGCCGCTGGTCCGGCTGCGGGGGCGCTGGGTGGAGCTGGACCCGGGGCGACTCGCCGCCGGGCTGCGGATGCTCCGCTCGGCCGGTGAGCTGACCGTGGCCGACCTGCTCCGGCTCGGCCTCGCCGAGGCGGACTCCGACGACGCGCTCCCGGTGCTGGAGGTGACCGCCGACGGGGCGCTCGGCGAGCTGCTCTCCGGGCAGGCCGAGCGGCGGCTCACCCCGCTGGACCCGCCGCCGACGTTCACCGGGACGCTCCGGCCGTACCAGCGGCGAGGGCTGGCCTGGCTGGCGTTCCTCCAGTCGCTCGGCCTCGGCGGGGTGCTCGCCGACGACATGGGGCTGGGCAAGACGGTGCAGCTGCTGGCGCTGATCGCCGGGGACCCGCCGACCGCCGGGCCGACCCTGCTGGTCTGCCCGATGTCGCTGGTCGGCAACTGGCAGCGGGAGGCGGCCCGGTTCGCCCCGACGCTGCGCGTACACGTGCACCACGGTGCCGACCGGGCGCGCCGGGAGGGGTTCGCCGCGGTCGTGCACGCGGCGGACCTGGTCCTCACCACCTACTCGGTGGCCACCCGGGACGCGGTCGAGCTGGCCGGGATCGATTGGCACCGGTTGGTGGTGGACGAGGCACAGGCCATCAAGAACGCCGCCACCCGGCAGGCGGAGGCGGTCCGGTCGCTGCCCGCCCGGCACCGGGTGGCGGTCACCGGCACGCCGGTGGAGAACCGGCTCGCCGACCTGTGGTCCATCATGCAGTTCGCCAACCCCGGTCTGCTCGGACCGGCTGCCAGCTTCAAGAAGGCGTACGCCGAGCCGATCGAGCGGCACGGCGACGCCGACGCCGCCGAGCGGCTGCGCCGGATGACCGGCCCGTTCGTGCTGCGCCGGCTCAAGACCGACTCGTCGATCATCTCCGACCTGCCCGAGAAGCTGGAGATGGAGGTGCTGTGCAACCTCACCGCCGAACAGGCGTCGCTCTACCAGGCGGTGGTGGACGACATGCTGGCCCGCATCGAGTCCAGCGACGGCATCGAGCGGCGCGGCCTGGTGCTGTCGGCGATGACCCGGCTCAAGCAGGTCTGCAACCACCCCGCTCAGCTCCTGCGCGACGGGTCCGCGCTGGCCGGCCGGTCCGGCAAACTGGCCCGGCTGGAGGAGATCCTCGACGAGGTGCTCGCGGCGGGGGAGCGGGCCCTGCTGTTCACCCAGTACGCCGAGTTCGGCGGGATGCTGCGCGGGCACCTCTCCGCCCGGTTCGGCCGGGAGGTGCTCTTCCTGCACGGCGGGGTGGGCAAGGCCGACCGGGACGCGATGGTGACCCGCTTCCAGTCCGCTGACGGGCCGCCGCTGTTCGTGCTCAGCCTCAAGGCCGGCGGCACCGGGCTGACCCTCACCGCCGCCAACCACGTGGTCCACGTCGACCGGTGGTGGAACCCCGCCGTCGAGGACCAGGCCACCGACCGGGCGTTCCGGATCGGCCAGCGCCGGAGGGTCCAGGTCCGCAAGTTCGTCTGCGCCGGCACGGTGGAGGAGAAGGTGGCCGCGATGATCGCCGAGAAGCGGAGCCTGGCCGCGTCGGTGGTGGGCTCCGGGGAGCAGTGGGTGACCGAGCTGTCCACCGAGCGGCTGCGCGAGCTGTTCGCGCTGGAGGCCGGGGCGGTGGCCGAGTGACCGGGCCGTCGACGGACTGGTCGGCGTCGACCGGCCGGTTCGCCGAATACGGCCGGCCGCGCCGGGTCGACGGCGGGCTGCGCGCCCGCAGCACCCGGGGCGCGATCGGCCGGTCCTGGTGGTCCCGCCGGTTCCTGGAGGTGCTGGAGTCGTTCGCGCTGGGTACCCGGCTCACCCGGGGCCGGTCGTACGCGCGGGCGGGCCAGGTGGTCAGCCTCGACGTCGCCCCCGGCGTGGTGACCGCGCGGGTGCAGGGCTCCCGGCGCGAGCCGTACCGGGTGCGGATCGCGCTGGAGCCGTTCCCGGCGGCGCTGTGGCACCGGATCGAGGCGGACCTGGCGGCCCAGGCGTTCTTCAGCGCCCGACTGCTCGCCGGTGACCTCCCCGCCGAACTGGAGGAGCTGTGCGCCGGTGCCGGGGCGCCGCTGTTCCCCGCCGGGGTCGACGAGCTGGCCCAGCGGTGCGACTGCCCCGACTTCGCCGTCCCGTGCAAGCACCTCGCGGCGGCGTTCTACCTGCTCGCGGAGGCGTTCGACGCGGACCCGTTCGAGCTGCTGCACTGGCGGGGACGGCGGCGGGCGGAGTTGCTGGACCGGCTGCGCGACCTGCGCGCCGCCGCCCCGGCCGTCGACTGCGCGGAGCCGGCCGCCGGTGCTGCCGGTGCCACGGCGGGCGATCGGAACGCCCCGAGGGCCGGCCGGGTGCCCGCGTCATCCACCCCGGATGGCCCCGGTCGGGTGCCCGCGCCGTCCACCCCGGACAGCCTCGGTCGGGCCGGGTCGGCCGCCCCGGCGGTTGCCGGCCGCCCCGGGTCACCGTCCGCCAGGGACGATTCCGGCCGGGTCGCGCCGGCCGTCGGGGCGGCGCGGGCGCTCGCCGCGCTGCCCCCGGCGCCCCTGGACGAGGCCGTCGACCGGTTCTGGGTGCCTCCGGTGCCGCTGCCGGACCGGCCGCCGACCCTGTTGACCGGCCCGGACCTGCTGCTGCGGCAGCTCGGCGCGCCCGCGCCCGCGCTCGGCGGGCCCGGCCTGCTGGAACGGCTGCGCCGGGCGTACCGGGAGTTCGGCCACGCCCGCCCGGAGGCGGGCCGGGCACCGGCGTCGAGGTCCCGTCCGACGACCTGATGACGGTTCGCGGCCGACGGCGGACCGGCGGCCGGACCGGCGTCACAGCCAGCGGCGGCGGAACCGCCACATGAGTGCGCCGTTGGCCAGCAACACCACCGCGAAGATCGCCCCGGCCAGCCCGCCGGCCAGCACGGTCGCCGCCGGCAGCGAGGCCCACAGCACGATGGTCAACAGCATCAGGTACCGGCTGCGGTGGCCCCGGGCCCGGTGTTCCAGGCGGGTGAAGAACTCCGGATCGCTTTCCCGGAGCTGACGGGTGATCTGTTCGAACCTGCGCTGATCCTCTTTGCTGAGCATGGCGGTGCCTTCCCCTCACGCGTTCAGCGGTTCGGCGGCATACCCGCTGCGGCGGCGGCTCACGCGCTCCTCCTGCTGCTACTTTCGACAGCTCGCCGGGTGGGAGCGGGAGCCGACGTCCCCGCCGGCGGTCCGTCCACCGCCGCCGGAGCGCTGGCCCCCGCGTCGTGGGCCGCTTGAGCGCAGCCTTATTCCTCCCTTAAGTTTCGCTGTGCCAGGGAACGGCGCACGTCGCGCCGGGGCGGTGCGAAACGGCACGTCCGGGCCCGGCCGGTGCGTGTTCGTCCTGCTCCGGACGCAGCCCCCGGCAGCAGCCGAAACGGACCCTCCGCCCGTGCCGTTGAACGCCGTCTTAAGTGCCCTCGCCGGCTGATTCGGCGCGTATTGAAGGCTCTCACCTCCCCGGCTACCTTCCGTGGCAACTCCTCCAGCAGTAGCCGCCGCACCCCGCCCCACCCCCGGGCGTAGCCGTGCCGGCGTTCGACGAAAACGGGATTGGTACATGGCCGACCAGAATGTGCCACCGAGCCGGCCGCGGGACGATCGCGGCTGGGACGGACGACAGCACCCCGCCCAGGACGGTTACCGCGACCACGGCACGTCCGTCCCCTACGGCCCGACCGGCCAGCAGCCGAACCACCCGCACCCCGGCGCTCACCCCGCCCCGGCCGGCGGCCCGTACCCGGGGCACGCGCCCGCCGCCCCCGGGCCGGCACAGCGCGGCCCACAGTGGGTCGGCCCCGACGGCCTCGGCCAGCCGGCCCAGGCCGCGAACCCCGGCTACGGACTACCCAACCTGGACGATGACGACGACCCGGGCCGCAGGGTGGGCCGGCGGCGCGCCCTCGCCGCCATCGGGGGCACCGCCGCGGTGGTGGCCGGCGGCGCCGCCCTGGCCATGACCCCGCAGGTGCGTGGGCTCTTCGGCGGCGACGCCCCGGTCGGCGACGCCACCGGCACCACGGTCACCGACGGCACCCCCGCCCGCCCCAGCGGCCAGCAGCCGAGCACGGTGCGCACCTACACCGAGCAGAACGAGAGCTACATGGGCTCCCGGGCCGGCGAGGCGCTGAAGAAGAACAGCCCCTCCGGTGGGCGTACCTTCTCCGGCCCGGCCGCCGCCGCCGAGGCCACCGAGGTCACGGTCAAGACCGTGCTCGCCAAGGACCCGGTCCGGCACCTGGCCAGCCGGGCCACCTTCGGCGCCACCCCGAAGCTGACGGCCGACATCAAGCGGCTCGGCATCGACGCCTGGGTCCGCCAGCAGCTGGAGCCGGAGAAGCTCGCGCCCACCCCGGCGGAGCTGAAGCTGGCCGACCTGCCGACGCTCAAGCTGAGCCCCCAGCAGCTACGCGCCCAACGCGACGCCCTCAACGAGCGGGGCGCGCAGCCCGAGCGCGAGGTGGTCGACGCCACCATCGCCCGGCAGATCTGGTCGGAGCGCCAGCTCTTCGAGGTGATGGTCGACTTCTGGAACGACTTCCTGCACGTCGCCGCCAACTTCGACGGCGGCGAGGTGTACCGGACCTCGTTCGACGCCGACGTGGTGCGCAAGCACGCGCTGGGCAGCTACCCGGAGATGCTGGTCGCCGCGAACAAGCACCCGGCGCTGCTGCTGTACCTCAGCCAGAACGACTCCCGCGCAGACGCGGTCAACGAGAACCTGGCCCGGGAGAACCTGGAGCTGTACTCGGTGGGCGTCGACGGCGGCTACACCGAGAAGGACGTCCGGCAGGCCGCCCTGCTCCAGACCGGCCGCGGCGTCAACGACGGCAAGTACGTCTTCCGCCCGGAGCGGCACTACCTGGGCAAGGTGAAGGTCCTCGGCTTCTCCCACCCGAACAACTCCGACGACCCGAAGAAGGCCGACGCGGCCATCGACGCGTACATCGCGTACATCGCGTTGCACCCGTCGACCGCGAGGTACGTGGCGCAGAGCCTGGCCACCCGGTTCGTCTCGGACACCCCGCCGAAGTCCCTGGTGGAGCGCCTGGCCAAGACGTACGCGGCGAACAAGGGCATGATCAAGCCGATGCTGATGACGCTCTTCAGCTCCTCGGAGTTCTGGGCGTCGGTGGGCCAGAAGGTGCGCCGGCCGATGGAGTACCTGGTCGCCACGTACCGCACCCTCGGCGTCTCCCCGCAGGCGGCGCCCGGGTTCAAGCAGGGCGACAACAAGCGCACCGCGTTCGCCCAGGGGCTGCGGCAGATCCACGACAAGATGCGCGAGCTGGGCCAGTACCCGATGGGCCAGCCCACCCCCGACGGCTACCCGGACGTCTACGTCGCCTGGACCTCGGCCGGCACGATGGTCAACGGCTGGAACGAGGCCGGTGAACTCCTCGGTGGCTGGCGCACCCAGTTCACGTACACCAAGCCGGAGAAGCTGGTCGCCCGGCCGCCGGCCACCGCCGGGGCGTACGTGGACGCGCTGTCCCAGCGCCTGGTGCACCAGAAGCTCAGCGCCCGGGAGCGGGAGCTGATCCTCGACGTCGCCGGGGTCTCGGCGAGCACCAGGGTCGACGCCACGTTCAACGGGGCAATCGCCGCCGTCGCGCGGGCGATCCTCGCGTCCCCCCAGCACCACCTCCGGTGAGGCATCCGATGGAGAAGACTGTGCACTCGTTCCCCCTGCACCCCGAATGCCCCGACCTGCGGCGGTTGGCCGACAACCCGGCCGAGGCGCTGCTGCGGGCGGAGGCCGACATCGTCGCCGCCGAGAACGCCGCCGAAACCGACCGCTACCGCCGGCTGGAGGAGCTGGAGGAGGCCCAGCAGGACGGTCGGGGGGTCACCCGGCGCACCTTCGTGGCCGGTGCCGCCGCCACCGCCACGGCGCTGGCCACCGCACAGTTCGTCACCACCTCCGCCTCGTTCGCCGCGACGAAGACCGGCACCCTGATCCACGTCTTCCTCTACGGCGGGCTGGACGGGCTGAGCCTGGTCGCCCCGGCCGGCGACCCGGTGTTGGCCAAGGCCCGCCCCGACCTGCTGCTCGGCGACGACTCCCTGGCCCTGGGCCGGGGGTTCAAGCTGACCAGCGCGTTCAAGCCGCTGGAGCAGTGGCTCAAGGCCGGCCAGCTCGGCTTCGTCCCGGCGGTCTCCGACGAGCGGCTGTCCCGCAGCCACTTCCAGGCCGCGGACGCCTGCAACCTCGGGGGCCTGCCCAGCGAGACCGGCGGCCGGGGCTGGCTGGACAGCCTGGTCGACAACCTCGGCAAGGGCACCGCGTTCCGCAGCGTCGGCATCGGCAGCACCCTGCCCCGGTCGCTGGTCGGCACTAACGGCGCGCTGTCCATGAACAGCGTCGGCTCGCTGCGGCTCAACGGCGACGCCCGGTACCGGGCCGCCACCGAGAAGGCGATCAAGGGCCTGTTCACCGGGATCAACCACCCGGTCGAGGAGGCGGTGCAGGACGGCCTCGGCGCGCTGGCCACCGCGCAGAAGCTGGCCGCGAAGCCGTACGAGGCGGCCGAGGGCGTCAAGTACGAGGGCGTCGGCAACGCCTTCCAGCAGCTCGCCCAGCTCATCAAGGGCGGGGCGAACGTCCGGGTCGCCACCGTCGGGATGGGCGGCTACGACACCCACGAGAACCAGGGCACCCGCTCCGGCGGCCAGCTCCACCGGCGGCTCAACGAGCTGGCCGGCGCCATGGCCGCGTTCTTCACCGACCTGGGCGACAAGGCCGCCGACGTGACGATCATGGTGTCCAGCGAGTTCGGCCGCCGGGTCTCCTCCAACGGCGGCGGCACCGACCACGGCCATGGCGGGGTGGTCACCGTCCTGTCCGGCCGCAAGCTCGCCGGCTCGCTGCTCGGCACCTGGAACGGCCTGGACAAGCTGGACTCCGGCGACGTGCCCGAGTACAACAACATGTTCAACGTGTACGGATCCGTCGCCCAGGGCCGGTTCGGGCTCACCACCGCCGAGGTGGACAAGATCTTCCCCCGGCAGAAGTTCACCCCGATGAAGCTGTACGCGTGACCCATCAGCACGCCCACGCCGCCGGCCGCCACACCGGGACCCCGTCCCGGAGCGGCGGCCGGTCGGCTGCTCCCGTACCCCCGGCGGCGGTGCCCCGGCGTGGGCCGGGCGGCCGGCGGGCGGTGACCACCCTGTTCTGGGTGGGCCTGGTCGCGGCTGTGCTGCCGTGGTGGCTGGACACCCCGGCCGGCTCGCTGGGCAGCACCAGTGCCACGCTGACCGCCGCCGGGCGGATCGCAGGCCTGGTCGCCGGCTACCTGCTGCTGGTGCAGGTGCTGATGATGAGCCGCCTCGGCCTGCTGGGGCGTCTCGCCGGGGAGCGGATCTCCCGCTGGCACCGCGACGTCGGCGCCACCCTGGTGGTCACCGTGCTGGCCCACCTGTCGCTGATCGTGGTCGGCTACGCCGCCGGCCGGCGGTCGGTGCTCGGCCAGGCCGGCGAGCTGCTGCGCGAGTACGAGGACATGGTCGCCGCGTTCGCCGCCGCCGGCATCCTGGTGCTGCTCGGCCTCACCGGGATCCGGGCGGTCCGCACCGCCCTGCCCTACGAGCTCTGGCACCACCTGCACCTGGCCAGCTACCTGGTCCTGCTGCTCGGCTTCAGCCACCAGTTCAGCAACGGCGCCCAGCTCTTCCCGGCCGGCCCGGTGCGCGCCGGTTGGATCACCGCGTACGCGCTGGTCGCCGCCGCCCTGCTCTGGGGCCGGGTGGTGGCCCCGCTGCGGTTCAACCTGCGGCACCGGCTGAGGGTGGCCGACGTGGTCGCGGAGAGCCCGGACACCGTCTCGGTCTACCTCACCGGCGACCGGCTCGACCGCGTCGACCTGCTCGGCGGGCAGTTCTTCCGCTGGCGGTTCCTCACCCGGGGCTGCTGGTGGCAGTCGCACCCGTTCTCCGTCTCCGCCGCTGCGAACGGCCGCTGGCTGCGGCTGACCGTCAAGGTGGTCGGCCGGCACACCGCCGACCTGCGCGACCTCGACCAGGGCACCCGGGTCTGGGCGGAGGGCCCCTCGGGCACGTTCACCGCCGCCCACCGCACCCGGGAGCGGGCCCTGCTGATCGCCGGCGGCAGCGGGATCACCCCGCTACGGGCGATGCTGGAGGAGCTGCCGCCCGGCGCTGCCCTGATCTACCGGGCCCGCACCCCCGACGACGTGCTGCTGCACCGGGAGCTGGACTGGCTGGCCCAGGAGCGGGGCACCGACGTCTGGTACGTCATCGGCTCCCGCGACGACCAGGGCCCCCGGCAGGTGATGAGCGCCGCGGGCCTGCGCCGGCTGGTGCCCGACGTGGCCCACCGGGACGTCTACCTGTGCGGCCCGCCCGGCCTGGTGGAACAGTCCGTCCGGGCGCTGCGCCGGGCCGGCGTGCCACGCCGGCAGATCCACCTCGCCACCTTCGAGCTGTAAGGAAGGCCCCATGCGTCGCGCGCTGCTCGCGATCACCGGCCTCGCGGCCGGCACCACCGCGTTGGTGGTGCTCAAGGGCTCCCCGGAGGCCGGCCAGGTCGCCCAGGAGCTGCCCGCCACCCGGCCGCCGGTGGTGCCGTCCGGGGCGGCCCCGGGCCGGTCGGCCGCGCCCACGCCGACCTCCGCCGCGTCGGCCCGCGCCACCGCCACCCCGAAGCCCCGCCCCACCGCCACCCGCACCCCGGGCTCCCGGACCAGCACCTCGGCCCGGCCCACCTCGGCGCCGCGCACCACCACCGCCGCGCCGCCGAAGTCCACCACGCGCAAGGTGACCGGGTCGGTGGTCTCCAACGAGTACGGCAGCGTGCAGGTGCAGATCACCCTGTCCGGGACCCGCATCGTCGACGTGGTGGCGCTGGAGCTGCCCCAGGAGACCGCGCAGTCCGACCGGCGCAGCGAGGAGGTCGACGGCCGGTACAGCGGCACCGCCGGGCAGGTCGTGCAGAAGCAGGGCACCGACTTGGACACCGTCTCCGGGGCGACCGCCACCAGCACCTCGTACCGCCAGTCGTTGCAGGCCGCCCTCGACCGGGCCCGCTGAGGTGACCACGCCGGTGACCCGCCCCGGCCTGCGCCGGGTCGAGCAGGTCATGGGTACGGCGATCAGCCTCGACCTCGCCGACGACCTGCCCATGGCGCGGCTGCGCGAGCTGACCGACGCCGTCTTCGCCTGGCTGCGCGAGGTGGACGCCCGGTTCAGCACGTACCGGGCCGACAGCGAGGTGTGCCGGTTCGACCGGGGCGAGGTGCCGCTGTCCGAGGCGTCCGGGGACCTGCGCACGGTCCTGGAGCGCTGCGCCGACCTGTGGGGCGCCACGGACGGCTTCTTCGACGCGTACGCCACCGGGCGGCTGGACCCGTCCGGCTACGTGAAGGGCTGGGCGGCGCAGGTCGCCTCAGACCGGTTGGTCGCCGCCGGAGCGCCGAACCACTGCCTGAACGCCGGCGGGGACGTTCGCGTCCGGGGGAACTCGGCGAGCGGCCGGCCGTGGCGGATCGGCGTCCGGCACCCGTGGGACGAGTCGTCGGCCTGCCTGGTGCTCACCGGCACCGACCTGGCCGTGGCCACCTCCGGGGTGTACGAGCGGGGGCACCACGTGCTCGACCCACGCCGGGGCGTACCGGCCACCGGCCTGCGCTCGGTCACCGTGGTCGGCCCGGACCTGGGGGCCGCCGACGCGTACGCCACGGCGGCGGTGGCGATGGGGGCGGCCGGCATCGGCTGGCTCGACCGCCTCCTGGGCCACCTGCACGCGGTGATCACGGACGACGCCCGCTGCCTCCACTCCACCCACCTCCCCCTCCTCCCAACCTGACACGACCCCCCGCCGCTTGCCGCGATCATGCACTCGCGGCCCACGGGATGCGGCTTTTGCCCCGGTCTGACCGGGCCCGAACTGCAAGATCGCGGAGGGTGGGAGCGGTGGGAGCGGCGGGGGCGGTCAGCCGGCGGGGCGGCGGGTGCCGGCCGGGTGGGCGCCTCCGGGGCGGGGACGGCCGGGGCGGGAGCCGGACGGGCGGGTCGGCGGCCAGCGGTGCCCGCGTCGGTGGTGCGGCGGCGGTTCCGCGCCGTCTGGCCGGCGTGCCGCGTCATCCCTGCTGGACATCACACCCCCGCTCGGGGCGCTGTCGCCCCCTCGTCCGGGTCAACGACGTCCCGGGCCGCAGGGACGCTGCCCGGGACGCGTCGGCTCCCCGACAGGCGGGCCCGCCCGTGTCGGGCCGACGGCGGACGGATCCACCAGCGGCGCCGGCCGGGCGGCGGTGCCCCTCAATGGCGTGGGCGCGACGGCGGTGTCTCTCGGGGATGTCGGCGCGACGGGGGTGCCCCTCGGGGACGTCGGCGCGACGGGGGTGCCCCGCCGCGCCGAGGGTGTGGCGGGCGGGTTCACCGGCCGCGTCGAGGCAGCGGCAGGTGGCCGGGGAGCAGCTCGGGGGTGAGCGCCACGCCGGTGGCCCGCAGCGCGTCGACCAGCACGTTCTGCACCAGGTAGGAGTCCGGGAGCTGCCAGCGCGCCTGTTCCGGGGCGACCGCCCAGCGGACCGTGCCCTCCGGCAGCCGGGTCGGTGGCGCCGGGATCCACGAGCCGACGCCGTGCCGGACCACGTGGAAGCAGTGCTCCAGTTCCGGGCGCAGCGGGTCGCCGGGGCGGACCAGGAACATCCACCGCCCGGTCGGCGTCACCACCACCGGGCCGCGGACCCCGAAGCCGGCCGGGTGGTTCCCCACCGCGTCGAGGACCCCCCGCCCGAGGTGGGCCGGCACCTCCAGGACGTCGAACGCCCGCCCGGTGGGCAGCAGCACCCCGTGCGGGCGGCTGCGCCACCAGGTCGCCACCCGCGCCGCGTCGGTGCTGGCCGCCCGCTCCCAGTCTTCCAGGGCGGGATGGCAGCCGACGGTGGGACAGCCGGCCCGGCCGCACACGAAGCGGCTGCGGGCCAGGCACGCGCCGGGGGTCACCTCCCAGCCGTGGACGGCGTAGCGGACGGCGACCCGGCGCAGCCGGACCCGTTCCAGCGGCGAGAGCTGCGCGACCCGCGGCCCGACGTTCCCCCACATGCCTACGAACTCCTCTCGCCCGGACCGGTAGGTGCCAGGTCGCTTGTCGAGCGCCGTCACTGCCGTAACTCGCGTTCGTTGACTTGACGGAACGGCTGGTGCAACTTGCACGAAAGCTACGAGTGCTGCCCGCTCGGCCGACGTACTGGCTGTGCGACCAGCGAAAACCTGAGGACGAACGGACAGCCGATCCGTCCGCACGGTCGCCGCCGAGGCCAACCGGCCCGGCCAGGGGAGGGATGGACATGGACGAGTTGCCCATAGGCCGGCGGGTGGCGTACTGGCGCGGTCGGCGCAAGATGTCCCAGCAGGTCTTCGCCGACCGGCTCGGCAAGTCCAAGAGCTGGGTGGACAAGGTCGAGCGCGGGGTGCGCCGGCTGGACAAGTTCTCCGTTCTCTACGAGATCGCCGTCATCCTCCAGGTCGACGTGCAGTTACTGCTCGGCAAGGACCCGGAGCGGCGTACCGACGTGCTCAACTGCATCGACCCGGTCGAGGTCCAGGAGATCCGGGCGGCCCTGGAGCGGTACGACTCGATGAGCGCCTACTTCGACGCCGCCCCGTTCCCGCCGCCGCTGGTGGACATGCGCAAGGCGGTCAACCACGCCTGGCTGACCTACCAGTACGGCCGTTACGGGATACTCACCCGGGCGCTGCCGAAGCTGCTGCGCGACGCCCAGGCGGCGGACGCCGGCCACGACGGCGACCAGTCCCGTGACGCCGCCCACCTGCTCGGCCAGGTGTACCAGATCGCCTCCTCGGTGCTGCGCAAGCTCGGCGAGTGCGAACTGGCCTGGCTGGCCGCCGACCGGTCGATGGCGGTCGCCCAGCGGGCCGACGACCAGCTCCTCGCCGGGATCGCCACCACCCGGGTCTGCAACGCGATGGTCGCCATGGGGCGGGCCCGTCCCGCGCTGGAGCTCAACGTCAACATCGCCAACCGGCTGGCCCCCGGCGGCGGCAACGACGCCACCCCGGACCGGCTCTCGGTCTACGGGTTACTGCTGCTCCAAGGCGCGATGGCCGCCGCCCGGCTCGGCGACTCGGCGACCGTGGACGACCTGATCAACGGTGCCCAGGAGGCGGCCGTCCTGCTCGGCGGCGACCATAACCACTACTGGACCTCCTTCGGTCCGACGAACGTCGAGCTGCACCGGGCCGCCGCCGCCGTGGAGCTGGGCGACGGGGGGCGGGCGGTGGAGGTGCATCACCAGCGCATCCCCGAGTCGTCCTTCAACGGCCTGCTTCCCGAGCGCCGGGCCCACCACCTGCTCGACATCGCCCGGGGCATGGCCCAGATCGGCGACGTGGCCACCGCCGGGGAGATGCTGCTGCGCGGTGACCGACTCGCGCCCTCGGAGATCCGCTGCCGCCCGATCGCCCACGTGGTGATGTCGGACATCCTGCGTCGCACACGGGGTGCGCCGCCTCCGCCGATTGCGGAGTTGGCTGAGCACATGGGAGTGGGAGTATGAGCGCGGCAGCGGTCGGCATGAACGGGCCGCACCGCGGCAGCGAGCGCCGTGGGGTGCTCTACGTCATCGCCTGCGGGTCGCCGCTGGCCGGTCACGTCGGCCGCCTGGTCGAGTTGGCCCAGCAGGACGGCCGGGAGGTCTGTGTGGTCGTCACGCCGGACGGCGCGAAGTTCGTCGACCGGCCGGCGCTGGCCCGGCAGACCGGCCATCCGGTCCGCAGCCGGTACAAGGACCCGGGTGACCCGGACGTGCTGCCGCAGGCCGACGCGATGATCGTCTGCCCGGCCACGGTCAACACGGTCAACAAGTGGGCGGCCGGGATCACCGACACCCTCGCGCTCGGCCTGCTGGTCGAGGCGCAGGGCAAGGGGGTGCCGATCGTGGCGGTGCCGTTCACCAACGTCGCGATGGCCGGGCACCCGGCCTTCCGGGCAAGCCTGGCCCGGCTCGCCGAGTGGGGGGTGGACGTGGTTTTCGGCGAGCACGTCGTGCCGCTGCACCCACCCGGCACCGGCGAGCGTCACCTGCACGCGTTCCCGTGGGGCGTCGGCCTGGCGGCGCTCCGCGACCGGCGCTGCCCGGTCACCCCAGCCGCCTGAACGAGGAGCAGGGCCCCCTTGCCGACGGATTCCGTTGCACCGGGGGCCCTGTCCACAGCCGCGGCCCTGACCTACGGCGCGCGCCGGTAGAGTGGCCCGCCGTGAGCACAACCCCGACACCGCCGACGGTGGCCGACGTGGTGGCGACGCTGCACCGGCGCTACCCACCGGCCTGGGCCGAGGACTGGGACCGGGTCGGGCTGGTGCTCGGCGAGCCGACCGCTGAGGTCCGCCGGGTGGCCTGCGTCGTCGACGTCGTCCCCGAGACCGTCGCCGAGGCCCTCGCCGCCGGGGCGGACATGATCGTCGCCCACCACCCGCTGCTGCTGCGGGGGGTCTCCTCGGTCGCCGCGACGACGTACAAGGGGCGGATCGTCCACCAACTGATCAAGGCCGACGTGGCGCTCCTCGTCGCGCACACCAACGCCGATGTGGCCGACCCCGGCGTCTCCGACGCGCTGGCGGCCCGCTTCGGGCTGACCGGGCTGCGCCCGCTGCACACCCCGGCGCCGGGCGCCCCGGCAGCCGGCGCGGGCCGGGGGATCGGCCGGATCGGCGTGCTGCCCCGGCCGATGACCCTCGCCGAGCTGACCCGGTACGCCGCCGCCGTGCTGCCCGCTACCGCCTGGGGAGTCCGCGCCGCCGGCGACCCGGCGCGGACGGTGCGTACCCTTGCGGTCAGCGGTGGCTCGGGCGACGCCTTCCTCGGCGCGGCCACCGCGGCCGGCGTCGACGCCTATCTCACCGCCGACCTGCGCCACCACCCCGCCGGCGAGCACCTCGCCGCCGACGGCCCGGCACTGCTCGACGCCGCCCACTGGGCGACCGAACGACCCTGGCTGGACGACCTGGCCGCCCTGCTTCGGGCGGAGCTGGGCGTCGAGACCATGGTGTCCGACCTGAACACCGACCCGTGGACGGTGCATGCCACCGCGCCCGGCGGCGTCCCGGCACCCGCCGGCCCCGCCACCACCACTGCCCCCGCCACCACCCTCGCGCCCGGCGGCGCCGCCCCGGTACCCGCCGCCGACCCCGACCCCGCCCTCGCCGCGGACGACAAGGAGCCCAGACCGTGAAGGCTGACCCCAAGGTCCAGCGCCGCCTGCTCGACCTCCAGGCGATCGACACCTCCCTCGCCCAGCTCGCCCACCGCCGCCGTTCCCTGCCCGAGCGGGCGGAGCTGGAGGCCCTCGCGCGGGAGCTGTCCGCGCTGGAGGACGAGCGGGTCCGCGCCCAGGTCGCCGTCGACGACCTGGACCGGGACATCGCCCGGCTGGAGAAGGACGTCGAGCAGGTCCGGGCCCGCAAGAGCAAGGACGAGACGCGGCTCGCCGCCGGCACCGGCCCGGCCCGGGAGCTGGAGGCGCTCCAGCACGAGCTGGTCTCGCTGAACCGACGGCAGAGCGACCTGGAGGACGCCGAGCTGGAGCTGATGGAGCAGCGGGAGACCGCGCAGGGGGTGCTCGACGGCATCGAGCGGCGGGCTGCCGAGGCGCGGGAGGGACGGGCCGCGACCGAGCAGCGTCGCGACCAGGCCCTCGCCGAGATCGCCAAGGAGGAGGAGTTCAAGCGGACCGCCCGCCAGCCCCTCGCCGGGGACCTGCCGGGCGAGCTGGTCACCCTCTACGACAAGATCCGCGAGGACAGCGGGCTCGGCGCGGCCCTGCTCACCGGTGCCCGCTGCGGCGGCTGCCGGCTGGACCTCTCCGGCGCCGACATCGCCCGCATCCGCAAGGCCGCCCCGGACGAGGTGGTCCGCTGCGAGGAGTGCCGCCGGATCATGGTCCGCACCAACGAGTCCGGGCTGTAGGCGCGATGGCGGTACACACGGTTGTCATCGAGGCCGACGGCGGGTCCCGGGGCAACCCCGGCCCGGCCGGCTACGGCGCGGTGGTCCGGGACCCGGCCAGCGGCGAGGTGCTGGCCGAGCGGTCCGAGGCGATCGGTACCGCCACCAACAACGTCGCCGAGTACCGGGGGCTGATCGCCGGCCTGGAGGCCGCCGCCGAGCTGGGCGCGGCCGAGGTCGACGCCCGGATGGACTCCAAGCTGGTGGTCGAGCAGATGTGCGGGCGCTGGCAGATCAAGCACCCGGGACTGCGTCCGCTCGCCGCGCAGGCGGCGGCCCTCGTCGGCCGGTTCGCCGCGGTGCGCTTCCAGTGGATCCCGCGGGAACGCAACCGGCACGCCGACGCCCTCGCCAACGCGGCGATGGATGCCGCCGCCGGCAAGCCGGCCCGCGCCGCCGCGCCGACCCGGGCAGTCGAGCCGTCGCGCGAGGTGGCCGCCCCGGACTCGCCCGCCCGGGCCCTCGCTCGCGAGGCCGCCGCCCGCGCCGCCACCCGGGGGGCCGGCTCCGACCCGGCCACCATCCCCGCGTCCTGGGAGCCGCGGCCCAGCGACACCGCCACCCGGCTGATCCTGGTCCGGCACGGCGAGACCGAGTTCACCGCGCAGCGCCGCTACTCCGGCCGGGGCGACGTGCCGCTGTCCGCGCGGGGCCGGGCCCAGGTGCGGGCCGTTGCCGCCCGGGTGGCCGCCCTCGCCCCGTCCGTCGCGGCCGTGGTCAGCTCGCCCCTGTCCCGGTGTACGGCGACCGCCGAGGCGATCGTCGAGGCGCTCGGCGACGTCCCGTTGCGCACGGCCGGCGACCTGATCGAGTGTGACTTCGGGGCCTGGGAGGGGCGCACCTTCGCCGAGTTGCGCGCCGACTGGCCGGGGGAGCTGGACGCCTGGCTCGCCTCCACCCACGTCGCCCCGCCGGACGGCGAGTCGTTCACCGAGGTCGCCGCCCGGACGATCCGGGTCACGGACGCGCTGATCGAGGCGTACCCCGGGGAGACCGTGGTGGTGGTCTCGCACGTCTCGCCGATCAAGCTGGTGCTGCGCGACGCGCTCAGCGCCGACGACGCGTTCCTGCACCGGCTCTATCTCGACGCGGCCGGCATCTCCGTCCTGGACCGCTGGCCCGACGGCGGCGTAGCGGTCCGCTCGATCAACGACACCGCCCACCTCCCCACCCCCTAACCCCACCCCTCACCCCGCGCGCTTTCACGGAAAGAGTGGCCATTCCTCGGCGGATGGCCACTCTTTCCGTGTATTTGCGCGGCGAGTGGGGTGGGGGTGGGGTGCCGTTTGGCGCAGGTGGGGTGCCGTTTGGCGCATTGGCGGGGGCCGATGGAGTGTGGCGGGGGTCACCTGGTCGTAACGTGCGGCCGTCACTGGCGAGATACGACTTCCCGGAGGTGTGTCGGATGGCTGCACCCGAATCGGAGACGCCCGGCTCGGCGTCGTCCAGGGCGAAGGACCACAGCCCCTGGAACTGGCTGCTGTTCATCCCGATCGTGGTGCCGCTGATTCCGGTGTTCTTCAACGCCGATTCGCCGCGCGTGCTCGGGTTCCCGCGCTTCTACTGGCTGCAACTGGCCTACATCCTGCTCGGGGTGGCCACCACCACGCTGGTCTACCAGCTCACGAAGAAGCGGGGTGGCCGGTGAGCGGGAGGAGTGAGCCGGGCCTGCGAGCCCCGCAGTCGCGAACGAAGGCGGTGCAGTGATGTGGCGCGACCACCTGACCGAGATCATCGTCTTCGCGGTGCTGTTCCTGCTGGTCAGCGCCATGGGCTTCGTCGCGGCGCGGTGGCGGGCCCCGAAGGACATGGCCCACCTCGACGAGTGGGGGCTGGGCGGGCGCAGCTTCGGGGGCTGGGTCACCTGGTTCCTGGTCGGCGGCGACCTGTACACCGCGTACACCTTCGTGGCGGTGCCGGCGCTGATGTTCGGCGCGGGTGCGGCCGGGTTCTTCGCCGTGCCGTACACGATCGTGATCTACCCGCTGGTGTTCCTGGTGCTGTGCCGGCTCTGGTCGGTCTCGCACCGGCACGGCTTCGTCACCCCGGCCGACTTCGTCCGCAGCCGGTTCGACTCGCCGGTGCTGGCGCTGCTCATCGCGATCACCGGCATCGTCGCCACCATGCCGTACATCGCTTTGCAGCTCGTCGGCATCGAGGCGGTGCTCAAGACCATGGGGGTGACCGGGGACAGCGCGGTGGCCCGGCACCTGCCGATCATCATCGCGTTCGCGATCCTGGCCGCGTACACGTACCAGTCGGGGCTGCGCGCGCCGGCGCTGATCGCGTTCGTGAAGGACACGCTGATCTACATCGTGATCCTGGTGGCGGTGATCTGGCTGCCGCAGAGGCTGGGCGGCTGGGGCAGCATCTTCGACGCCGCCGAGGCGAAGTTCGCCGCGTCGCCGAACCCGAACGACGGGATCCTGCTCAACGCCAACAACCAGCTCCAGTACGTCACCCTGGCGCTCGGCTCGGCGCTGGCGCTGTTCCTGTACCCGCACAGCATCACCGGCGTGCTGGCCAGCCGGAACCGGGACGTGATCAAGCGGAACATGTCGGCGCTGCCCGCGTACAGCCTGGTGCTGGGGTTGATCGCGCTGCTCGGCTTCATGGCCATCGCGGCGGGGGTGAAGCCGCTGCCCGGGGCGACCGCCGGCACCGTGGACAGCAACACGGTGGTGCCGGTGCTGTTCGACCAGCAGTTCCCGGACTGGTTCGCCGGGGTCGCGTACGCGGCCATCGGCATCGGCGCGCTGGTGCCGGCGGCGATCATGTCGATCGCGGCGGCGAACCTGTTCACCCGCAACATCTACAAGGAGTACCTGAAGCGGGACGCCACCCCGGCCCAAGAGGCGAACGTCTCGAAGATCACCTCGCTGGTGGTGAAGGTCGGCGCGGTGGCCTGCATCGTCTTCCTCGACCCGCAGTTCTCCATCGACCTCCAGCTCATCGGCGGCGTGATCATCCTTCAGACGCTGCCGGCGGTGGCGCTGGGCCTCTACACCCGCTGGTTCCACCGGGGCGCGCTGGTCGCGGGCTGGGTGGCCGGCATGGGCCTGGGCATGTGGATGCTCTATCAGATCCCCAACCCGGCGACGAAGCGGGCGCACTTCGGCGGCTCGGCGTTCCCGTTGAGTGACTTGGGCTTCGACACCACGAAGACGATCTACGTCGGCATCGTGGCCGTGCTGGTGAACCTCGTGGTCGCCGCCCTGGTCACCCTGGCCCTGCGGGCCGCTCGGGTGGCCGAGGGCACCGACGGCACCACCCCGGACGACTACTTCGCCGACGAGGGCGACCCGCGCGTCACCCCCGGTGCCGCCCGGGGCGCGGACGCCGCCCCCGAACCCGTCGCCTGAGCGGCGCGGAGGGGCCCCAGGTCGTCGTCTCGGTCTTGATGATCCGCAGCGAGCGGCCGGGGCCCTTCCGTGTGTCCGCGCCCGGCCGGCTCAGCGGCGGGTGCGGTTCTCCAGGGCCTCGTTGAGCCGGGCGAGCATGTCGGCGAGGGTGTCTCGGTCCCCGGGCGTCCAGTCGGCGAGGATGTCGCCGTAGAGCCGGGTGCGGGCCGCCCGCACGGCGGCCATCCGGTGCAGCCCCGCCGGGGTGGGGGAGATGACCGTGCCCCGGCCGTCGGTCGGGTCGGGGGCCCGGGCGATCAGGGCGTCCCGCTGCATCGCGGAGACCTGCCGGGTGACCGTGGAGCCGTCCAGGTTGAGCCGGGCGGCCAGCGCCGAGACGTTCTGCGGCCCGGCCACGGCCAGGTGCCGCAGGATCACGTACGCCGCGCGGTCCAGCACCCGGTGCTCGGCGGTGCCGGTGGCCCGTCGGGTCGCCTCGCCGAGGCGCATCAGCATCGCCACTTCGGTCTCGATCCGCGCGAGGGCGGTCTCGTCCGGCCCGCTTCCCGTGGTGTGGTCGTCGCTCATGACTGTATGATACAACGGAATTACCTGTACGATACAGCTATATTGGAGGCGGAGTGGATCGGCGTACCGAGCCCAACCGCAGTGCCATCTACGCCACCACGCTGGTGGCCTTCCTCGCCATCGCGGGCATCGCCGTGGTCGACCCGATCCTGCCCGCCATCGGCGAGGCCATCGGGGTCACCGCCTGGCAGGTCGAACTGCTGTTCACCGCGTACATCGCGGTGATGGCCGTCGGGATGATCCCGGCGACTCTGGCCAGCGGCCGGTTCGGCTTCAAGCCCGTGCTGATCACCGGCGTGTCGGTGGTCGGCCTGGCCGCCATCGGAGCCTCGTTCAGCAACGACATCGTCCAGCTCTCCGTGCTGCGCGGCGTGTGGGGGCTGGGCAACGCGATGTTCTTCGCCACCGCCATGGTGGTGCTGGTCAACCTCGCCAACGACCGCGAATGGGTGGTCGGCCTCTTCGAGACCGCGCTCGGCCTCGGCTTCGCCGTCGGACCGCTGATCGGCGGCCTGCTCGGCCAGGTGAGCTGGCGGCTACCGTTCTTCGTCTGCGGCGTGTTCATGGTGCTCGCCCTGGCCGTCGCGTCCCGCAAGATCCGCGAGCCGGCCAACCGACAGACGCCCGTACGCGTCGGGCAGATCTTCTCGACCTACCGCAAGCCCGCGTTCGTCACCCTGTGCGTGGTCACCGCCGCGTACAACTTCGTCTTCTTCGTGGTGCTCGGCTACACGCCGCTCTTCCTCGGCCTGGACATCGTCCCGCTGGGGCTGGCGTTCACCGGCTGGGGCCTCGGCCTGGCCGCCGGAATCCTGGTGATTGGCCACCGGCTCGCCCACCGCATCGGCGCCGTGCAGACCGTCGGCGTGGCCATCGCCGGCCTGCTGGTCTGCATGGTCCTGTTCGCCACCTCGACCGGCACCGCCATGTCGCTGGTGGTGCTCGTGACCTCCGGCCTGTTCATGGGCCTGGCCAACGCCAACCTCACCGACCTGGCGCTCGGCCTCGGCTCCGGCGACCGCCGGGTGGCCACCGGCGCGTTCAACCTGGTCCGCTGGGGCGCCGCCGCGCCCGCCCCGATCATCTCCGGCAAGCTCGCCGAGCACAGCCTCGCCCTGCCGTTCTGGGTCGGCTTCGGCGTGCTCGCCGTCGGCGTGCTGGTCTACCTGGCCTTCGCCCACGTGATGGCCGCCGGCTACGGCGAGCGGGTGCTCTGGTCCCGCTGGAACCGGGCCGCCGCCGGCGCCGAGCACACCCCGGAGGAGCCGGTCGGCGAGGCGTACTGAGCCGCCGCCGAGCCCGCGACCGGGCCCGTTCCTCGGGGTGCCGCAGGCCCCGTGCCCGGTCCACGGGCGGCCTCGGTCGCCGGATCAGCGCAGCGCGCGCCAGAGCAGGTACAGGCCGATGCCGGTGCCGAACACCACGATCAGCGTCTTCAACACCACCGGCGGCAGCCGGCGGACCAGCCGCGCGCCCGCGTACCCGCCGACCAGGGTCGCCGGGGCGACCACCGCGACGGCGGCCCAGTTGATCGGGCCGAACAGCGCGAAGACCACCAGCGTGGTCAGCCCGACCGTGGCGGACAGCAGGTTCTTGACCGCCGACACCCGGGCCAGCGTCGCGTCCAGCACCAGGGCCAGGCCGGCCACCAGCATCACCCCCAGCGCCGCGCCGAAGTAGCCGCCGTACACCGCGCCGACAGCGACCATGGCCTGCACCGTCACGGTACGGCGGCGCGGCGCCAGGTCGGCCGGGTGCCCGACGAGGCGGCGCAGCGGATCCTGGAAGGCGAGCACGGCGGTGGCCCCGAGCACCAGGAACGGCACCGTCAGCTCGAACGCCCGCGCCGGGGTGGCCAGCAGCAGCAGGCAGCCGACGATCGTGCCGGCGACGGTGGTCGGCAGCAGCAGCCACAGCGACCGCCCGCGCGGCAGGTCCGCCCGGCTGCCCGCCACGCTGGCCACGTACCCGGGGAAGACCGACACGGAGTTGCTCACGTTCGCCGGAATCGGTGGCAGGCCGACCGCGATCAGGGCCGGGAAGGTGATCAGCGAACCGCCCCCGGCCACCGCGTTCACCGTGCCCGCGGCGAGACCGGCGGTGACCAGGAGCGCGGCGCTGGAGAGATCCACGATCCCCGAGGCTAGTACGTACGACCACCGCCGCCCGCCCCGACAGTCGTGCCGGGGGGCTCAGTGGCCACGGGGGCAGCCGGGCCGCCAGGGCCGAGGCGTACGTGCGGTCGCGGCTGGCCCCGACCTCAGCGACGACGATCTGAGCGGCGCGGAGAGCGTGTGGGCTGCCGTCGAGGCTGGCGAGTCGCCCGAGGCCCTGCCGGACTCTCGCCGTTGGGCCGCGTGAGCAGAGCGGTGTGGTCTTCGACCACACCGCTCTGCTCGCCTTCGGCGCTGGCCACCGAATGCTGTCCGGCCTCGTCGTCCAAGCGCACCAGGCTCAGGGCAGGCACCTGTTCGTGCCCGCCCTCTGCCTCGCCGGTGCCACCGCCGAGCGGACCGCCCTCGGCGAGCATGTCGGGGCGCTACCCGCGATGGAGGTCGTCGAGCTGGGATACTCCGCCGCCCTCGTCGTCGGGCGACTCGTCAAACAGGGTGTCGACTGGCGGCTCGTCCATGCCGTCGTGCTCGACTGTCCGGAGCCGGAGTGGCCTCAGGGGCGCCCGGTCCTGATCGACTCTCCGAAGGCGTACGCCGGGCTGGGCGTCGTGACGATCGGCATCCCCTGAGCGAAGGCGGACGCTCACCGACGGGTGCGCAATAGACGCGCACGCCCCGTCGTTAGGATGGGTGAGCGACGGACGAGTCGACCGGGCGGTCGCGTTGACGGGCTCCGGCCCGTCGCCGAGGAACGTCCGGACTCCACAGGGCAGGGTGGTTGTTAACGGCAACCCGGGGCGACCCGCGGGACAGTGCCACAGAAAACAGACCGCCGACCCCAACGGGGACGGTAAGGGTGAAACGGTGGGGTAAGAGCCCACCAGCATCCCGGGTGACCGGGATGGCTTGGTAAACCCCACCCGGAGCAAGGCCAAAATGGGCCATCACCGCAAGGTGACGGCCCAGCGCAGACGCTTGAGGGCTGCCCGCCCGATGTCTGCGGGTAGGCCGCACGAGCCTGCCGGCGACGGCAGGCCTAGATGGATGGCCGCCGCTGGCGCGGGCCCCGCGAGGGGTACGCGCCGGGCACAGAATCCGGCGTACAGGTCGACTCGTCCGTCGCCCACCAGCTCAGAGACCTTATCAAGGCTCTGAGCTGGTTCTATGTTCGGGCGTCGATGGTCGTCCTTGGTCAACACTGGCCGGCGTTTGACGCCCTGACGACGCCCTGACGCCCTGGAGACGCCCTGAGCGCGGGCTCAGTTGACCTCGCCTTGGGTCGGCCGGGCTGCGCCGTCGTGGGCCTCTGTGGGGCCGGCGCGTGGGGTTCCGGGTAGGGGTCGGCGGCTGCGGGGGAGGGTCGGGTACGTCCTGGCCGTGGAGCTGGGTGCCGCCACGGGATGAGCCAGTGGCAAGCCAGTCCCGGGGTTGGACTGGCGCGGCAGCCGGAAGCCCCAACCTCGACGGCGGCCGACGTGCTGGCTTCCGTACCACATTGCTGGCCCGCCGCCTATCCGAACCTTCCAGAGCCGCCCAATCGGATGTCCAGGTCTCGCAGGAGTGCGCCGAGCCGTCTGCTGGTGTCGGTGTCCATGTGCGGGATTCCTCTGCCTGCGGCTTGATGCTCGCCCAGGTTGTACAGGGCATCGCGAAGGTCCTCGGCGGTGGCGGGGTCGAGTCGCAGCTCGATCGCGTCGTTCATGCTGTGACCGTAGTGCTGCCGGCAGCAGGCGTGAGGGCGGTGTCCCGGCGGCTGTCGGTGGCTCACCGCCCCGGCGCCGTAGGCGGCCGGGGCGGCTTGCCGCCGGCCGGGCTTGCCGCCCCGCACCGCGCGGAGCGCGGTGCCTTGATCCAAAAGAGAGCAATTCGGCAAGCAGCCCACCACCGGCCTGTCCTCCGTCGACTGATGTGCGACAGTCGTTCGCCAACTGATCTGCGACACCTCGGCGCGCTCGTCGCGGCAGATCAGTGCGGGCATCGAGCGTTGTAGCGAAAGAGCTGTACCAGTACGGGTTGCGGAAGTCCCCTGTCCCACCCTCACCGTCGTGGATCTGCACCCGGTAGTGTGCCGTGCCCTGTGCGCCGTCACCTGTGTCCTGTGCTGGGCATGCGATGTATGCCAGGGAGTCGAACCCCCACGCCTGCCCTCGGCGCGCCAGGAGTGAGCCGGAATACCCGCCGGCTCTCGGGTTCGTGCACGCCTCCACGTCGGCTACCTGCTCCGCAACCTGTCGTCAGTCCAGCAGGTCGACCTCCCAGTTCGTCCGCTGGATCAGGGTGTCGACCTCGCGAAGTTGCCGGGCTAGGTCGTCGGCCTGGCTGCGCAGTTGCGCCACCGGCAGGGCCGGGATCATCTTCAGCTCCGACCGCAACTGCCGAAACCCTCGCTGGCCCTCCCCGACAGCGGCATCGGCGGCAGAGGTGACCACGCTGTGCCGCAAGCGAAGCACGTCGCGCCGTGCCAGAGCGTCGGTGAGTGTGCCACCGTCAACCCCGGTGGCGGCGTTGGTGCGGTTGATTCGTCGGATCAGCGCCTCCAGTTCACCGAGCACCTCGCCGACCTCCCCCAGGAGAGCCGCAGCGTCCTCCGCAGGCGTCTCACCCTCCTGGAACCGCGCGCTGGCGACGATGCGGGCACGGAGTTGTTCGGCGCGACGCGCCGCATCCGCGCGCAACGCAAGAGCCTCAGCAAGCTTCATAGGCACCAGTATGACCAGCGAAGATCACCGCCGCCTCCCAATTCCGTTGACCAGCAGGAGAAGAAGGAACAGGAAGGACGGTACGCGGGTTGCGGCATGATCGTGCGCCGCCCCCTGGAGGTGCCGCACAAGGTCGTGCTCCTGTTGGGTCTGCTGCACCGGTAGGTGACAGTTTCAGTCACGCGGCCTGACTGGCCGGTGGGGTCATGATGGTCTCGTACTCGATAGGGGTCAGCCGGGACAGGGATCGCTGTCGTCTGCGGCGGTGGTAGGTCCGTTCGATCCAGGTCACGATCGCGGTCCTCAGCTGCTGGCGGGTGGTCCAGGTTCGCCGGTCGAGGACGTTGTTCTGCAGCAGGCCGAAGAACGATTCCATGGCGGCGTTGTCGCCGGCGGCGCCGACTCTGCCCATCGACCCGATCATGTGATGCTGGTTGAGGGCGCGGATGAGTTTCCGGCTGCGAAACTGGGACCCGCGGTCGGTGTGTAGCACGCAGCCGGCCACTCGGCCGCGTCGGGCTACGGCGTTGTGCAACGCGTTGACGGCCAGCCGGGACTTCATCCGTGAGTCGATGGAGTAGCCGACGATCCTCCTCGACCAGACGTCCTTGATCGCGCACAGGTAGAGCTTGCCCTCGGCGGTGTGGTGCTCGGTGATGTCGGCCAGCCACAGCTGGTTCGCCCGTGGCGCGGTGAAGTCCCGGCGCACGAGATCGTCGTGCACCGGCGGCCCGACCTTGCCGCCCTTGCCGCGGCGCTTCTTCTTGCCGAACGCGCTCCACCAGCCGTTACCCGAGCAGATCCGCCACGCGGTTCGATCGGCCATCGGATGCCCAGCGTGCCGGGCCTCGTCAACCAGGAACCGGTACCCGAACTCCGGATCGTCGCGGTGGGCGTCCACCAGGGCGTTCGCGCGGTAAGCGGCAACGAGTTCGGCGTCGCCGACAGGCCGGGCGAGCCACCGGTAGTAGGGCTGACGAGCGATGCTCAATACCCGGCACGTCACCGCTACGGGGATACCGTCGGCGGCCAGCTCGCTCACGAGCGGGTAGAGCCTTTCCCCGGCAGGTTCGCCTGCGACAGATACGCCGCGGCCCGGCGCAGGACCTCGTTCTCCTGCTCCAGCAACCGGATCCGCTTGCGGGCCTCGCGCAACTCGGCTGACTCGCTGCCGCTGACACCCGGTCTGGTCCCAGCGTCAACGTCAGCCTGGCGCAACCACTTGAACAACGTCATCGGGTGGACTCCGAAGTCCTTCGCGATCTGCTCGACCGTCAGGGTCCCGGTCACGGGCCACCCGCACGACGTCATCGCGGAACTCACGAGGGTAGGGCTTGGGCACGGCAACATCCTTCCAGCCCGCCACCAGGGCAAGCCATCTCAGATGTCACCTACCGGTGCAGCAGACCCGTTCGACCTCGCCCCTCCTGGCTACGAGGACATGCCGCCGGACGAACTGCGGGCCTCGGTGGCAGGCCTCGTACGACGGACCAAACGCCTGCGATCGAGCGGTCAGGTGCCTGCATCGAGCCAACGTCGCCAGCTCGTGCGGGTGGGAGTTTGCTCGGGATGCGTGCCCACATGGAGAACGAACCGTGCTCGGCGCTGGACCAGGGGATCGTCGGCGGACGTTAGCATCTCCACCTCATGGAAGAACAGCGAGTCGTGGAGATGACGGACCAAGCTGGCGTACAGCCAGTCCTTGCACCGGTACGGTCGCCTCAGTGCCGCGAGGATCAGCTCAGCGATCTGTGGCTTGATGGCCTCCGGGAGACCGCCCCGATTGAGTCGGCGAAGGAGCACCTCCTTCGTTCCCCAGCGGGACCACATCCACGACTCCGGCGCTCCCCACTCGTCGGGATACTCCGTCTCCCACCGCAGGTAGAGGGCGGCGATCGGCGCCCAGCGTGCGTGGCCGGCGCGGTCGTCGTCCGAAGCGTCCCGAAAGGCATGGAGAGGTCCGTAGATTGTCTGCTCCTGATGCCACCGGAAGTCAGCGCACGCTTGGTCTAACCCCGCGGCGAGCCGCGCTGTGTCCCGCACCGGGTTTGATGGAGACATCGAAACCTGGGAGGAACACCAGCGATGCCCGCACCGAAGAAGTACCCCGATGAGCTGCGCGAGCGAGCGACCCGGTTGGCGGTCGAGGCCCGCCGGGACCCGGCGTCCGCGGTCGGAGCGATCCGCCGGATCGCCGGGCAGCTCGGCATCCACCCGGAGGCGTTGCGGACCTGGGTGAAGAAGGCCGAGACCGACGCCGGTGAGCGGCCGGGCACCACCAGCAGCGACGCGGAACGCCTCGCCGCCCTCGAACGGGAAGTGCGTGAGCTGCGCCGGGCGAACCAGATCCTGAAGTCCGCAGCGAGTTTCTTCGCGGCGGAGCTGGACCGTCCGTCGCGATGAAGGTCGACTTCGTCGACTCCCAGAAGGCCGAACACGGTGTCCAGCCGGTCCTGCAGGCGCTCGAAGACACGCCGGCACAGATCGCACCGTCGACCTACTACGCCGCCAAGACCCGCCCGGCCTCGGCCCGGTCGCGGCGCGATGAGGAGCTGACCGCGGTGATCGAGCGGATCCACGCGGAGAATTACGGCGTCTATTGCGCCCGCAAGGTCTGGCACGAGTTGCGCCGACGCGGCGTGCGAGTGGCCCGCTGCACCGTCGAGCGGCTGATGCGCGAGTCCGGACTGCGCGGACTGCTGCGCGACAAGTCACCGCGCACGACCCGGCCAGCGGCCGAGACCGGCCGCCCGGGTGACCTGGTCAAACGTGACTTCACCGCGGTCCGCCCGAACCAGCTGTGGGTCGCGGACCTGACCTACGTGCGCACCAGCGTGGGCTGGGTGTACGCCGCGTTCGTCCTCGACGTGCACTCTCGCATGATCGTCGGCTGGCAGGTCGCCACCAGCCTCTACACGGATCTGGCTCTCGACGCGCTGAAGATGGCGATCTGGCGCCGCGAGAACCAAGGCGCTGACCTGCGCAAACTGGTACACCATTCCGACCGGGGAGTCCAATACCGAACGATTCGCTACACCCAGCGGTTGGCCGAGGCCGGCGCCGTCGCCTCGGTCGGCTCCAAGGGCGACTCCTACGACAACGCCATGGCCGAGGCGTTCAACTCCCTCTACAAGGCCGAACTCGTCCGCAACACCGGCCCCTGGCGTGGACTCGACGACCTGGAGATGGCCACCGTCGAGTACATCGACTGGTACAACAACCGGCGCCTACACGGCGAACTCGGCCACGTCCCACCAGCTGAGTACGAAGCACTACACACGATGACCCAGCCGGTCACCGCACTCCTGGAAACCAGATAACCCAATCTCCATCAAACCCGGGGCTTGACACTGACTGGACCTCGACCGGTAATGCGCTGCCCACAGGCCGTTCGACCGGTGCAACGCGTCGCTCGCCGCAGCGAGCAGTGCCTGATGACGAGCAAGCGCATGGTGACGCATGACCGGATCGATCGCCACCAGGTCAAACAGCCAGGAGTAGTCGCCGCGCGGCTCCGCAAACACCATGGAAGCTTGCCATCCCCGCCCATCCAGGAAGTAGCGGCACCGGCAAGTGTCAAGAGAGGTGGTGCGGGACTCGCGGCAGATCCGAATGCAGGGTAGACATCTTGATCTTGCCGGTCACGTAGTGTGTCGCGGCATGACGACGACCGATGACGAGCCGGACGCTGCGATCGAGCGGGTACTGGACGAGGCGTACGCGGCGTTCGACGCCGAGCGGTACGACCGCGCCGGTGAGCTGCTGACGGGGGTGGCCGTCGGGGTGGCGCCCGGTCTCGCCAAGGCGCTCTGGTTTGATGCCGCGTTGTGCGCTCTGCGGATGCGGGACTGGCCGACCGCCCGTGACCGTGGCTTGCAGGCGGTCAGGTTTGTCGAGCGCGAACGAGCCGGCGTACTGGAACCTCGGCACCGCCGCGACCGCACTGCGGGACTGGGACCTGGCCCGTGACTGCTGGGCCGGCTTCGGGATGGAGCCGCTACCGGGCACCGGCCCGATCGACATCGACGGTGGACCCACCTGCGTCCGACTCGGCATTGGCGAGGTGGTCTGGGCCAGACGGATCGACCCGGTCCGGGCTCGTGTCCTCAACGTGCCGTTCGATCCGTCGCGCCGGTACGGCGAGATCGTCCTGCACAGCGGCGCCCCGAGCGGCGAGCGGGTCTCCGGCGGTGTCACCTACCCCGTCTTCGACGAGATCGAACTGTTCGAGGCATCACCGCTGGCAACGCTGGCCGTCAGGGTCACCGCCCGAGACGCCGACGACATCGAGGACCTGTCGGCGCGGTTCGCGCAGGACGGATACGGCATGGAGGTCCTCAACAGCCGCGTTGACCGGTGCTCCTGCTGCAGCCAGGGCACCCACCGCAGCGAACGGGGCCGCTTCGACGGCGAACAACCGCTGCTCATCGCCGCACCCGAGGACACCGCCCACGTAGTCCTTGACGCTTGGACACAGGACCGCCCGGACGCACGCTCCTGGACAGACCTACATCCAGCGTGACGTGGCCCGTGGCCCCCGATCATCGGCCTGAGGCAAGCCGAGCAATGGCACCCGGCGCGACACACGCTCGACCCAACAGCCACCCCAGCACTCAGCCAACCGCCGTCGGACGACGCCGCAGCGCGCAACGACGAGTAACCGCCGAGCGGATCGCGGCATGAGCGTGCACCGGATCTTCGCGTCGCACCCGAATGCCGCCGATGGGCTGGACCGACCGGTCCACGTTCGACCTGCGCGGCGATGACCTCCAGGTCGAGTGCGACATGGAGGCCAAGCGTCGCCGTGGCCGCAATTACTGATCGCGGTAGGTCAGCTGCGCGATGGCGTTCTCGCGCACGGTGGTTCAGGCTACGAGCAGGCGGAGGCCGAGCTCTGCGGTGTCGAGGGCGACGAGGTCACGGTTGCGCTCGGCCCACCGCCCTGAGGAAAGGTCTTCGCGGAGTGTGTTGACTGCCCGTTGCTCAGCCTGCGGTCCGACTCTGGTCCATACCGAAACCGCGCGGCGTACATGTTCGTCCAGGTATGCCTCAGGCCGGCGCCAGTGTGCCTCGAAGAAGCCGTCAGCGCAGTCCCAGGGGACGAGCACCGGCTCCGCGCGTCCTCCGATCGCGCGGGTCAGGTCGGCCAGGGACGGCCAGCCGACGAGAAGGTCCGCGAATTCAGGCAGGTAGTCGCGGGTGAGCCAGAACCGCTGACGCCAGCCGGTGTCATCGGCGTCGTACGTGAACACCACCACGCGGCGGGCCACACGCCGCATCTCACGCAGCCCGGCGACCGGGTCCGGCCAGTGATGGACGGTGCTGACCGCCATCGCGGCATCAAAAGACTGGTCCTCGAACGGCAGACTCTCCGCAGCGGCGGCAACGCACGGCGCCGCGCCCACGGGACGCTGCGCCCGCATGACCGCCGACGGTTCCACCGCCGTGACATCGCGGTCGGGGGGCTCGTAGGAACCGGTGCCAGCCCCGACGTTCAGCACCGTTCGGGCGTCCCCCAGCGCATCCCAAATGCGCGCGGCGATCCGCGGCTCGGTGCGCCGCGTTGCTGGGTAAGCAGATCCGATGGCGTCGTACAACTGCGCGCCGAACACTTTCAGTTGCTCCTCTGGCGTCGTCCTGATTCCCATTGCTCGTGCCTCCAGCTCCCTGTCTATGGCCGTCACCATGGCAGCAGCGCGGTCGCGCTGGTCCATCAGCAGGCCGCGCAGCCGGCACAGGTGCGCGACTGCGTCGGTGGCCGGATCGTCAACCAGATCCGCGATCTCCCGCAATCCGAAGCCGAGCCGCCGGTAGGCGAGCACCTCCCGGAGTCGCTCCACATCGTCGGCGGAGTAGGCTCGGTGCCCAGCTGCGGTCCGCGTGGACGGCTCCAGGAGGCCGATCTCGTCATAGTGATGCAGCGTGCGGACGCTGACGCCGGCCAACTCCGCCACACGCCCCACGGTCAGGTGCTCCTCCACGCCACCGACTATGTGGCATGACGCCGCGTGAGGAGCAAGCACTTCGCTGCTGGCATGATCGAGTTTCCGCTCATCGGCTACTTATGTACTGGTGCTACGACCGCAGCCCGGCCAGGCTTGGTCGAGGTGACCGGCGGGGTAGCTCTCTCATCGGCTGCCCACCGCGAGTTGGTGTGGCTCACTCATGGCATGCGTCCTGCCGGTCACCGTGGCGCGGAGAGGCTCAAGAGGGGTCTGCCCAGCTCGAAGTAGCGCTGCCCTCCTCGCCGGTTTCAGCCCGGTTTGATCGAGGAGGACGAGCGTGGGACGCGTCATCATCGGCATGGATCCGCACAAGCGGTCCGCGACTATCGAGATCATCAACGACCGTGAGCAGATCCTTGCCCAAGGTCGATTCGCCACCGACCGTGACGGCTACCAGGCGATGCTCAAGTTCGGCCGACAGAACAAGGACCGTGTCTGGGCGGTCGAGGGCTGCAACGGTATCGGCCGGCACATCGCTCAACGCCTCGTGGCTGATGGCGAGACTGTGATCGACGTTCCGGCGAAGCTGTCCGCGCGGGCTCGGGTCTTCGATACCGGTCAGGGTCGCAAGACCGACCCGGTCGACGCCCACAGCGTGGCCGTCGCGGCTTTACGGGCCAAGGGCCTGCGGGAGGTGGCCGTCGACGACGTGACGATTGCGCTGCGGCTGCTGGTCGACCGTCGCGATGGTCTTGGTCATGCCCGCACGGACCTACTCAACCGGATTCACAAGTTGCTCTTGGAACTGGTGCCCGGCGGGGCGAAGACGTTCCTGTCCGCCCCGCAAGCCCGGGCACTACTCAACACGGTCCGACCCCGTGACCTGGTCGGGTCCACCCGCCGGCGGCTCACGTCGGAACTCATCACCGAGCTGGCCCAGGTCGACAAGAAGATCAAGGCCGCGAACAAGGAGCTCACCGAACTCGTCGCCGCCACCGGCAGTGGTCTGCAGGACCTCAACGGCATCGGCCCGTCCGGCGCGGCCCGACTCATCGGCGACGTCGGTGACGTCAGCCGGTTCGCGACCCGTGGCCACTTCGCCTCCTGGAACGGCACCGCACCTCTGGACGCCTCGTCCGGCGACCAGAAACGTCACCGACTGTCCCGCGCCGGGAACCGGCGCATCAACCGGGTCCTGCACATCATGGCCATCGTCCAGATGCGGCACGACACCGAAGGTCGTGCGTACTACCGGCGCAAACTCGCCGCGGGCAAGACCCCGATGGAAGCCATACGCTGCCTGAAACGACGCCTGT
The DNA here is from genome assembly GCF_045040215.1 of Micromonospora sp. NBC_01412. Lineage (NCBI taxonomy): Bacteria > Bacillati > Actinomycetota > Actinomycetes > Micromonosporales > Micromonosporaceae > Micromonospora > Micromonospora sp. NBC_01412. Next base: position 1,323,190 of record NZ_CP109528.1, on the reverse strand, counting down.
CCGACGTCGTCTACAAGCAGATGATCAAAGATGCCACATCGGTGTGGACGGGTCCGGGAGGACACCTGGGGGCGACTCTTCAATCCAGCGCGGCCGACCCAATCCCCAAGGTCGACACTTCGGAACAGTCACTTCCCGGACCCGCCGAACCCCAGCCTAGAACACCATTCCTCGCCGCCTCTTGACACAGAGGGGTGCCATGACAGGACGTTTGGTCGGTGGCTAACCTGCCACCCCTAGATCGCCGGCCCCTGTCGCACATCACCTGGCGGAGTTGTGTCGCACGTCAGTTGTCGGATCACAGTGTCCTCCGTCGACTGATGCGCGACACGCGTCCGCCAGGTGATCTGCGAGTTGTTTACAGCAGATCGAACAACGTGGGCTCGTAGCCGAGTCCTTCTATCTGGGGCGTAGCGAAGTTCCCCGACTGCGGTGCAAGGCGGTACGTCGTGATCGGCACCCGACCGGCCGGAGGATTGTTCCCCAACGCGCTGTGGGGCCGCTCGTGGTTGTACGTGTTGAGGAAGTCCGCGAGCGCGGCGGTGCGCTCTTCGTCGCTGGCATAGGGACGGACGTAGAGCCATGTGCCCCGAGTGCGAGGACTACCTGCGAGCCGGATCGCGTACCGATCAGTTTCGTGCGCTGAACCGGGTCTAAACTTCCGAGACCGGCTGACGGAAGGCATGGCGCGATGCGGAAACTGATCTACGGCATGAACCTGACACTGGATGGCTACGTCGCCGCGCCCGGCGACGACCTCGGGTGGAGCGGGCCGAGCGACGAGCTGTTTCAGTGGTGGCTCGATCAGGAGCAGGCGATCGGCCTGTTGCTGTATGGGCGCAAGCTGTGGGAGGCCATGAGTTCCTACTGGCCGACCGGCGACCAGCAGCCCAATGCCACCCCGGCGGAGATCGAGTTCGCGCGGAACTGGCGGGACACGCCGAAGGTGGTGTTCTCCTCGGCGATGGAGAAGGTCGACTGGAACACCCGCCTGGTCACCGGCGACGCGGTCGCGGAGATCACCCGGCTCAAGGCTGAGGACGGCGAGCCGATGAGGGTTGGTGGTGCAACGCTCGCCGGGGCGGCCATGCGGGCCGGGCTGATCGACGAGTACACGATCGTGACCCATCCGGTCCTGGTGGGCGGCGGCACGCCGTTCTTCACCGCGCTGGATAGCTGGGTGAACCTGAACCTGGTGGAGACGCGGACGTTTCCCGGCGGGGTGGTTCTGACCAGGTACGAGACGAGGCGCTAAGCGCGCGCATGATCGTGCATCTCGATATCAAAGTGTGCGGCCTGTAATCAGTGCGGTCGAGGCGCTTGCATCGTCTGCTTTGGGGGCAAGGTCTGAGACGCCTGCATAAGCGGGTGAGATCGCCTTGGCGGGGTGCGTCAGTCGGGCTTGGACTGCTGGAGGTATGAGGAGGATCGGCTGGACGGCCCAGCGACGGCCCACAGTGGTTGTCGCCGGGCTCCGCCCCAGGTCAGTGGCGTTTCATCTTCATAATCCGGCGTACAGGTCGACTCGTCCGTCGCCCACCAGCCCCCACCAGCTCAGAGCCCTGATCAAGGCTCTGAGCTGGTTCTATGTTCGGGTGCCGATGGTCGTTCTTGGTCAACATTGGCCGGCGTTTGACGCCCTGAGAACGCCCTGACGCCCTGGAGACGCCCTGAGCGTGGGCTCAGTTGACCTTGCCTCGGCCCTGGCGGGCTGCGCTGTCGTGGGGGCCTTTCCGGGGCTGGCGCTCGGGGCTCTGGGTCGGGGCCAGCGGCTGCGGGGAGGGTCGGGCACGTCCTGGCGGTGGAGTTGGTGCCGCTACCCGGTGACCCGGTGGCAAGCCAGTCCCGGGTTTGGACTGGCGCGGCAGCCGGAAGCCCCGACCACGCGACCGGAGTTGCTCGCCGGCTTCCGTCACGGCCTTGCCGGGCTCGTTCCCTGTCGTACGGCCGGCGCCCCGCATGATGGTTCGGCGCATAAGGAAGACTGGCGGGCATGGCTGACTTGGGCGATGCGAAGGCTGCGCTGCACCACTACCTCGAAACGACTCGCGAAGACCTGATCTGGAAGCTCGACGGGCTGAGCGAACGCGAAGCCAGACTGCCCCGCACCGCGACCGGCAACAACCTGCTGGGAGTCCTTAAGCACTGCCTCAATGTCGAAGTCGGCTACTTCGGGCCTACCTTCGGGCGCGAATTCCCGACGCCTGCGGAACTGGTCCCCATGCAGGCGTACGACGAGGACCCGCAGGCAGACTGGTACGCGCGGGAGGACGAGACGAAGGATGGGCTGATCGACCTGTATCGCCGTGTCGGGGTGTTCGCGGATCAGACGATCGAACAGCTACCGCTCGACGCACCGGGGCGGGTGCCATGGTGGCGGCCAGGTGGACAGGCCGTGACGCTGCAAAGGATCATCGCCCACGTGACCTGCGACCTCGCTCGTCACGCCGGTCAGGCCGACATCATGCGCGAGCAGCACGACACGGCGATCGGCCTGCGGCGGGAGAACACCAACATCCCCGACGACTATGACTGGCCGGCGTACGTCACCAAGCTGACGAAGCTGGCTGACCGCTTCGGATAGCCGCCCGGTCCCGTCGGCACAGTTGGTGAGTTCAGCATCCGTCTCCGGCATGACAGGACCTTGCCTCGGCGGCCGTCCTGTCGCCCCTGGCTTGCTGGATTCGCCATGCATCAGGTGAAGCCGCTACTTGCGGTTACGGAGGCGATCGACCTCTGCCCGGGCGTGCTCGACGGCTTCGGTATCGCGCCCGCCGGAGCGGGCGACTTCCTGGGCCAGATCGTTGGCGGCCTCAAGGACATGCTTGGCAGCCTTGCGATCATGGTGCCCACGGATCGACTTGCGGTAGGCGCGGCGCTTTCGGTACCCGCTGGCTGCGGCCTCGACCTCAGCCTCGGTAAGCAGGCCACGGTCGGCCTCGGGAGCGAGAATGGCGCGTAGCCATCCCTGTTCCTGTGGGGCGGCAAGGCGGAACGTGACCGTCAGCAGTATCAATCCGACGATGAACAGGATGATCAGGATGAGGAAGAGGCCGGCAGCGCCGGCCAGGCGTTCACCGTAGGCGGCGGTGTTGTCCCAGCCGTTGTGCACCAGCATCGCGGCGAGTATCAGCAGCAGACCGCGCAGCCGGTGCCGGCCCTCGCCTCGGCCGATCAACCACATCAGGCCCGCGCAGAAGACCGCGCTGAACAGCACATGCTGGACCAGGCCGCTCACCGCTCGGGTGCCGATGATCTGCATGGCCGCGCTGACCTGACCCGCCCCGAAGCCGTTGCCCGCCGCGTTGAACACGTACAGCGCGTCTTCGGAGATCTGCAGGCCGAGGCCGGCGAACGCGCCGATCATCAGACCGTCGTACGGGCTACGAACCAGCCGCGGGGCCAAGTCACCCGTCGCCGGAGAACGCCGCATCGGCCGTACCCGCGGTGACCGGCACCGTGGTCTTGTCACCGACCCGGATTCCGCTCTCCAGCTCCCAGCCGGCCGGCGGCGTGACGACGATGCCCCCGCCCAGATCCAGGCGCTCACCGGCCCGGATCGGATCGTCCTGCGGCACCGCCCGATCGATCAGCGGCACCACGAACGTCAGCAGAACTGCGATCGCCGCGACCATGATCGTCGGCGTCAGGCTGCGCCTGTCGAGCCCGAGCCACCGGCGTTCCACCGGCACCCAGCCCTCGGCATTCCGCCCCCCACAGGTGTCGACCATGAATAACACCATGTCAGGTGCGCGGACGCCTCGTACCACCAGGAGACCGACGTTACGTCGTCCCCAGAGTGACGGTCGACCTGGCCGCTTCGGGAGGAAGTCATTCGGCGTGCGTCACGAGGCGTTGCGGAACTGGATTCGTCAGTCCGAGGCCGACGCGGGTGAGCGTCACGACCGGCCCACCGGCGAGATGGTCGAGGAGAACCGCCGGCTCGTGGACAGCATGCCGAGGAGTTTGAGGGCTTCGGCGCTGCGGCTGTTGGGCTCGGCCTGGTAGACGATCAGCTGCTGGTCGGCGGCACCCCGGACGTCGAAGGCGTGGTAGGAGAGGGTCAGGTCGCCTACCGCGTTGTGGCGGAAGGTCTTCGCCTCGTGGGTCTTGCCGCGTACGTCGTTGCGTTCCCACAGTGACCGGAACTCCGGCGCCCGCTCGGTCAGTTCTGCCACCAGTTGCAGCGCCGGCCGGTCGTGCGGGTCGCGGCCGAGGGCGAGGCGCAGGTTCGCCACGCTGGCCTGCGCCGAGCGTTCCCAGTCGGCGAAGAACGTCCGGCCGGCGGGGTCGAGGAACGTCATCCGGGCGTAGTTGTCGGCGCTGGTGAAGTCGCGGTAGAACGCGTCGGCGAGCGCGTTGCGGGCCAGCAGGTCGAGCCGGTGGTTCATGACGATGGCGGGTGTGTCGGGCCAGGCGTCGAGCAGTTCACGCAGGCCGCGCGTCACCTGGGGGCGCGCCGGCGCGGGGGCGACGCCGACCGGGCTGTCGGCCAGGCGGAACAGGTGCTCGCGGGCCTCGGGGCCGAGGTCGAGCGCGCGGGCGATCGCATCCAGGACGGCGGGTGACGGGTTGCGCTCGCGGCCCTGCTCGAGCCGCGTGTAGTAGTCGACGCTCACGCCGGCCAGCACCGCGACCTCCTCGCGGCGCAGCCCGGCCACCCGGCGGGTGCCGGTCGAGACCATCCCGACCTCGTCCGGGTTCAGCCGGGCGCGTCGGGCCGCGAGGAACGCACCGAGTCGGGTTTGAGGCATGTGACCAGCGTAGACGCGCTCCGGGGGCGGGCAGCCAGGGTGTCGCGCACCCGGGGAGAGCCTGGCCTGGTTGCGGCAGCTCCGGCGGCCGAGTGTGGGTGTCAACAACCCCTAGCTCGGAGGTACACCGTGAGCACTCCACTGCTCGACGAGGCAGTCCTGTCGGCCGACCGCAACCGGCCGCTGCTCTTCGTCAACGCCACCATTGACACGCTGGACCCGGTGATCGGGGAGACGACCGGCGCTGACCTGATGATCGTGGGCGCCGAGATCGTCTGCGTCGGGCCCGGGCTGCACACCGCCGCGGAGGACGACAACTCGATCGTGGTCGACTGCACCGGGCTGACCATCGTCTCGATCTTCTCCCCGTCGGTCAGCTCGCTGGCCCCCGGTAATCCGGCCACCTTCGCGGTGGTCCCCTCCCCGTCGACCGACGATCGCGCCGAGAAGGTCGTCCGGTGGCCGTCGCAGGCCGCCGCGATCGTCGTGGACGGGGAGTTCGTCCTGTTCAACGGCGTTTCCCGGGCGTCGTTCATGCCGGCCGCGCCGTCATCCAACTCGCCCTATGTCGGCATGTGGATCAACTCGACCGGGTTCATCCACCAGGAGCTGACCGCCGAGGGCCGCTACGACGAGGCGCGCGGCGGGCGACCGCACGCCTACGAGGGCTCGTACTGGATCGACGGCGACCGCATCGTCTACCGCGACGACCTGGGCTTCTGGGCCTACGGCCAGTTCATCGACGGCGTGCTCCACCACGCCGGATACACCTTCACCCGCCAGTCCTGACGGCCGGCGGCTCCTGACCAGGAGTTCGCGCTGACCGACCGCTGATCGCGGGCGGGATCAGGCTGGGAGCCACGGCTTGTCCCGTGGGACGGGCGCCGTTCAAGGGTGTCCGCCCCACGGGCGGGCAAAACGACCAAAGCAGCCCAGCGGAGGTTGCAAGAGGAACCACTGATCGTGACCCGTCACGGCAGCGGAACGGTTGCGACTGCCGCGATGGCGGCGTGCGGCCGATGAGCGCCTTCGCCGGGCCGCTGCAGGCGCTCAACTTCCGTGAAGCCGGCTCGCGCCAGCCGCTCGGAGAACTCGTCAACGGGCCAGCGATAGGCGGTCACGACTTTGTGGTCGAAGGCGGCGACCTCGTCACCTACGAAGAAACCGATCACCAACGTTCCGGCCGGGGCCATTGCTCGCCGGAACTCAGCGAGCATGCCGTCGAGATCTTGCGGCGGCAGGTGGATCAGCGAGCCCCAGGCCAGGATGCCGGCGGTGGAGTGGTTGGCAACGTCGAGGACTTCCATCGACCCGAGCTGGTACCTGCCGCCCGGGTGGGCCGCCTGCGCATGGGCGATGAACTCGGGGACCATGTCGATTCCCGTTGCGTCGACGCCCAACGAGCGAAGGTAACCGGTGATATGGCCAGGCCCGCAGCCCAGATCCAGCACCGTGCCAGGTCGGCCCGCCAGATGTCGCCCGATGAAGGCGAGGTCGTCGGCGTGTACCTGCTGGCTCGTACCGAACAGCCTGATGTAGAGCTCTGCGACGGACGAATAGGCCTGCCGGACCTGCTCCAGGTTCACCGCGTGACTGTAGCTGTCGGAGTGGGCAGAGGCCGGAGCGCTGGAACCACTCGACCCTAGGCATTGGTGGGTTCGGGGGAGATCCGGACCATGCTCGGCGACATCTCGCGGCAGCGCGTCCACCAGATCACCAGCCGGGGATCCCTGGCGGGGTACGACCGCCGTGGGCGTTTGCATCCCTGTGCGTACCGTTTGGTCGTGCCCGCCATGATCGATGCCTTCGTGGCCCGTCGCCGCCGCCCGATCCTCGTCATCGTGCTGGTCGCGACGGCTGCGGTGGTCCTGGCGCTCCTGCTTCAGGAGGGCAGCCCGAAGGTGGTCGACCTGTTCGCTGTCGTGGTCGGCTCCGCTGCGGTCCTGCTGGTGCTGTCCATGCTGAGCTGGGGGCGCTCCCGTCCGGCCGTGCTGGTCGTCGACTCGCAGCACCGGGCCTTTCGGGCCCCGCAGAGCGCGACCGACGTGTACTTCGCCGCCGCGTACGTCGTTCTGCTGTGCCTGCCGATCGCCATGCTGTCGTCCTCCTCAGGCCAGGATCTGGCCTGGCCCCTGGTTTCGTGCTTGGTGTGGGCCTACCTGGCCGCGCTCCGCGTCATCGACGCCTGGCGAGGTACCCACCTGCACCTGCGCTCCGAGGGTATCGAGGAGCGAACGGCCCAAAGTTCGCTGTTCGTGCCCTGGGACGCCTTGCAGGCCGGGCATCCGCAGCGGCCGTCGCCGCGCGCCCACCAGCTCACGTTGTCCTACTCACACCCTCACCGAGTGGGCCGCCGAGGACTTGGTTCGGGGAAGCGGCTGCCGATCGACACCGTGCATCCGTGGTTCATCGCCGACGTTATGCGCCATTACGCCGAGTACGCCGAACACCGCGCCGCTATCGGCACACCCGACGAGTACCGCCGGCTCCTTGGCCGGCTGGCCGACGGGACTGGCACCCCGTACCCGGACGACAATCCCTAGACCGACCATCAAGCATCAGGTGGGACGCATCAGCCTCACGAGGTGATACCGGCGGCCCGGTCGGCGCCGCAGGTCAGAGCCCGTTTGCTCGTGCTGAGTGAGGACTCTGTGGCGCACAGACCAGGATCGGGCGAGGGGCCGGGGCGCGGATGCGGGGGCTCGTCCGGGCCGGGCGGCCTGGACACGATCCTGGCGGTACTCGCGTCTCCTGGTACGGTCGCGAGGTGAACGTCGAGGAGCACTGGTGGAATGGGGAAGCGACGCCGCGGGGACGTCGCGACATCTACATCCGTACTGATGGTCAGCGCTGGGAAGTTCAGGCGCAGATCGGTGGTGCACAAGGTCGTTCGAAGGTGCTGGAATGTTCCAGCCGCAGCTCGGCGAGCATCCTCGCCGGGGCCTGGCGCGGGAGTAGCCCGACCTGGCGCGAACTGCCTCACTGAGCGTCGTTTCCGTCAGACTGAGGGTAGTGGCAGCGGCCGGAGGCCGCCCGCCGGGCAGCAGTCCGCAGGCGGGCGGTTTCCGGCTGTACGGGCACACGGAGCGGGCATCGGATCGGCAACGGGCATCGGGACTCGTAGTCTCGCCAGGATGGGCGGCAACGACGAGCGGGACCTGGTTCGACGTGGTTACGACGCGCTTTCCTACCACTACCGTGCGGACGATGCCGACGACGGCCAGTACGCGTCCTGGCTCGCCGACCTGCACCAGCGCCTGCCGACCTCGGCGGCGGTCCTCGACCTCGGCTGTGGCTGCGGCGTGCCGGTCGCCCGTTTCCTCGCCCACGCCGGGCACCGGGTCACCGGCATCGACATCAGCGACGTGCAGATCGAACGGGCCCGCCGCCTGGTGCCCACCGCCATCTTCCTGCGCGCGGACGCGACCCAGCTCGACCTGGCACCGGAGTCGTTCGACGCCGTGGTCTGCCTTTACGCCCTCATCCACATGCCCCTGCCCGACCAGCCGCGTCTGGCCGAGCGGATCGCGACGTGGCTACGCCCCGGCGGCTGGCTGTTGACCACCGTCGGCCACGACGCGTGGACCGGCACCGAGGACTCCTGGCTCGACGGTCCCGCCGCCATGTGGTGGAGCCAGGCGGACACCCCCACCTACCGTTCCTGGCTGCGGCACGCCGGATTGACTGTCACCGCCGAGGCATTCGTCCCCGAGGGCGCGAGCGGGCACACCCTGTTCTGGGCGCGGCGACCGGTGCGCTGATCGGGTGGGTCGGACGTTCCGCGTTCCGGGGAGCGTCGCTGCGCGCCTCGCCGGCAACGGCACGCGACACGTGCTCTCCAGTCGTGACCTCGGCTCAGGCAGGGCGGATGTCGGGCCGTTGTTACGATCTTGCCGTGCCCACACACCCCACCCCACCAGGCCGAATGCAGTCTGGTCCCTGGCAGCCAGTCGACGGGCGAGCCGTCCGTCCGGGACCGGCCGAGCACAATCCGTACCCGTACGGATACGTTCCCACCGGAGCGCCCCCGACCGGTCCCGTTCCGGCGGCGGGCGCCTGGTCGGCCGGCAAATCGGTCCGGAGGACCATGCTGGTGGTGCTGCTCGGCCTGGCCGTCGTCGGGCTGAGTACCGCCGTCGCGTACGCCACGGCCGGCTGGCCGAAGGCGGTGCCGATCAGCACCGGCCTCGCCCTCTGCGTCGTCTTTGCGTCGGTCGTAGGTGTGTTGCACCGGGCGGCGTGGCTGGCCTTCCTCGCGATGGTTCCCGCCCTGTTCGTCCTCGTGGGGTCGGTGCAGTTCGCCCCCGAGGCGGTGCTGGAGGCGCGCGGCGTTCGTCAGCAGGTGGCCATCGTCAACGTCGAGGTTGTCGGTAAGCGACACGCGTTCACCCTCCGGGGCGAGGACGGGCCGCTCGACGAGCCACTGATCTATCGGGGCAGCAACCCCGGCTACCAGCTCGGCGACACCCTGGTCGTGCTCACCGACCCGGACGGGGTGGTCCCGCTCCAGGACGCCGATAAGGTCGACTCCCGTGGGATGCTGGTGGCACTGGCACTCGGTGCCGCCGGCTGGACCGTCATCACACTGCTCGCCGGCTGGCGCGGGCACGTCCGCCGCCGCAAGGGCCGGTTCGATACCCTGATCATCTAGCCAATGCCGGCCGGGACCCGTGCCCGGGGGACAAGCCGGGACCTCTCGGTGCGCTCGTCCGGGAAGGGCTCGATGTCCCATCGCCGGCCAACATCTGCCATCGCCCGAGACGGCGGTGGCCCCGGCCGGCCCGGTTTTCGGCGGTAGTCGACCGCATGCTCAGCCCTGCGGTTCGCGCGGCTCTGGTTCGTCGGTCACAAAGACGCCCTGGCCCTGCTGCCCGTACACCAGGTTGCGCGCGTGCAATTCCTTCACGGCCCGGTGCGCCGTGGACCGCGCGATTTTGTAGATCTCGCCCAGCTCGGAGACCGAGGGCAACTGCTGCCCGCTCGGGTACTCGCCCGATCTGATCCTCTGCTCGATGTCGTCGGCGACACGTCGGTAGTGCGGCGGTCTGGTTGCCATGATCAGCTCTCCTGGACTTCAGCGAAGATCATGCTTCCAGGTCCGGACGCGGATGGACAAGCCAGCGAGCCGGCAAGTGAGCACAGTGAAAACTTGACCCGCCCGGCGGAGACGGTGGAGGGACTGCGCCGGAGGGGGAAGCCGGTGGACGGCCTGCCCTCCCCGGGTGACGTCGTGCTGGTCACCCGGGCCGCGTCGGTGCAGTTCGTCCGGCCGGTGATGTTCCGCGTGATCCGGGTGGTCACGGAGTGGGTCACCTACGACGGCTGGACCTGGCTGCACGGCTATTCGCTCGACGAGCGCGGCAACGCCGTCGAGAAGCGGGACCTCTTCGTGTGGCCGGTGGGCCTCCAGCTCATGCGCCGGCCGGCCGCGCCTCCCCCGCGCCGGACCAACCAGCGGCCGGCGGCCCCGACCCGCCGGCCCGCGCCCGTACCCGCGCCGGGCCCACGCCAACCGGTACGCCGGTGAACGGCGACCGCGTCAGCTCTTGCTGATCGCCAACTCGGCCAACTGGTCGAAGGTGCGTACGAGGACCTCGCGCCGCTGCGCCCGGTGCTCCGGGCCGGGTTCCAGGCCGTCGATCGACCCGTCCCAGACGGCCAGGAACCGGGTCTTCCAGGCGGCGATGGTGGCCGGGTCGGGCAGGACGGCCCCGACGTAGTTCTGCCGCGCGACGAGGTGGAGCAGCTCCAGGTTGCAGGGCACCGCGACGCCCCAGTAGTCGTCCGGCTCGATCCCGGACGGGTCGCCGGACATCGCCTCGGCGACCTCGGCGATCAGCCGGTTGGTCAGGTCCGACAGGTGGTCGGCCGCCGTGTCGTCGTCGAAGTTCCCGCTGCCCCAGGTTCCCATGGTGTCCGCACCCTCTCCGTTCTCAAGTCCGACCGGCATTGAAGCAGGTCCCACCGACGGTTCTCCCGGGCCGCCGGTTGGCCCGTGCGGCCCGGGAGACTCGCATAGGGTCGTGACGTCGGGGCCCGGCCGTCGTCCCGAACCATCGGTACGCCGGGGCGGGCCGGGCAACCGGCGGCCGAGTGACAGCACCTCGGGTGGCGGCCGGGCTTGCCGACGAGGTCTGGTCTGAGGAGGAGGACACGATGCCGGACAGCGAACGTGAGGCCGAGCTTTTCGACGCCGAGCGCCGGCTTCAGGCCGCCCAACGGGCGGGGGACGTGGCCGCCTTCGGCGAGCTGCTCGACGAGCGCCTGATCGCCTTCGGCCCGGACGGGAACAGGTTCACCAAGCAGGACGACCTGATCGCCCACCGCGACCGGACCTCCGTCATCGACGAACTGGTGGAGGAGGAGCTGGACCTGATCGTCGAGGGGACGACCGGGGTGACGTTCTTCCTGGGCCGGGTGACGGGGACCTTCGGTGGCGTCCCGGTCACGGCGAGGCTCCGGTACACCAGGACGTGGACGTACGGCGATCGCGGCTGGCGGATCCTGGCGGCCCACATCAGCCCGGCCTGAGCGCGGCCCGGCCCACGGGACGGGGTCACTCGGTGGCGTCGACCGTCCGGGGCCGGTCCTCCTCGGCCGGGCGCGGGGCGACGATCTGCACGGACACCCCCGCGTTGCCGTTGTGCGTCTCGATCCAGGCGTCCAGCGCCGACCGGCAGGCGAGGTCCACGTGCCGCAGGCCGCGCAGGTCCAGCCGTACGGTCCGGTCGGCCGGCATCCCGTTCAGCGTGGTGAGGATCGTGGGCAGCCGCAGGAACGTCGCGTTCCCGGAGATCGCGACGTCGATCGGCCCGGCCCGGCCGTCCCGCACGGTGACCCGCACGTGGGACGTCTCCCACGCCGTCTTGACGATGGCCAGGCCGAGGCCGACGAGCACGCCGACGAACATGTCGGTGGTGAGGATGGACACGGCGGTCACCGCGAGCACCACCACCTCGCCCCGGTGCCCCCGCCACAGCTCCGGTACCGCCCGCAGCGGCAGCAGCTTCACCCCGGCGTGGACGAGCACGGCGGCGAGCGCGGGTAGTGGGATCAGCCCGAGCAGGCCGGGCGCGGCGGCGGCGAACAGCAGCAGCCACACCCCGTGCAGTACCCGGGACGCCTTCGTCCGCGCGCCGGCCCGCACGTTCGCGGAGCTGCGCACGATGACCGCCGTCATCGGCAGCGCGCCCAGCAGGCCACAGACGGTGTTGCCGGCGCCCTGCGCCACCAGCTCCTTGTCGAAGTCGGTGCGCGGGCCCTGGTGCAGCCGGTCGACCGCCGCCGCGCTGAACAGGCTCTCCGCCGACGCGAGCAGGGTGAACGTCCCAATGGTGGCGAGGACGCCCAGGTCCGCCAGCGTGCCCCAGTCCCCGAGGGAGGGCTGCACCGCCGCGAGCAGTCCTTCGACCTGGATGGTGTGCACCGGCAGGCGCAGCGCGGCGGTCACCACGGCCGCGACCGCCACGGCGACCAGCGCGCCGGGGACCGTCCGGAGCCGGCCGGGCAGGGCGTCCCAGAGCACCATGACCACGAGGGTGGCCACGCCGACGGCGAGCGAGAGCCGGGCAGTGTCGGACGTGACGAGGTCGCCCGCAAGCCCGGGCAGGGCGGTGAACTTGCCCAGCCCGGAGTGCGGCGCGGTGCCACCGGCGAGGACGTGGAGCTGGCCGGCGATGAGCAGCAGGCCGATGCCGGCGAGCATGCCCTGCACCACGGCCACGGAGATGGCCCGGAACCAGCGGCCGAGCCGCAGCAGCCCGAGGGCGACCTGGAGCAGCCCGGCGACCAGCACGATCGTGCCGAGGCCGGCCAGTCCGTAGCGGTCCACGGCCTCGGCGACCAGCACGGTCAGCCCGGCTGCCGGGCCGCTGACCTGCATGCTGCTGCCGGGCATGAACCCCACGACCAGGCCGCCGACCACGCCGGTGACCAGGCCCAGTTCGGCGGGTACGCCGGAGGCGACGGCGATGCCCACGCAGAGCGGCAGCGCGACGAGGAAGACGACGAGGGAGGCGGGCAGGTCGGCGCGCAGCGCACGCCAGGACTGGGCGGAAGGCAGCATGGTCCACTCCGGAAGGCAGCGGGGGAGCAACGGGTCGGCGCACCACCGCCCGGCGGAGACCGGGCGTACCGCCGACGACGGTCGGCGGTACGAGGGCGGAGGTGCGCGTGGTCGGCGGGCGACCGCGTGGTCGGCGGTGTGCGGTGTGCTCCGGCGTTTCCGGGCTGCGCCGCTGTCGCCGCCCGTCCTGTCGGCCGACCTGGGCGACCTCAGCGGGCGGGCGGGCGGGTGGCTGCGGCGGGGACGCCCGGGGCACGCCGGTCAGCAGCGCAGGATGCTCAGCCGGATCGGGTCGGGGGCCGCGTCCGCGGTGAGCGGACGGCCGTCGGCGGTGTTGTCCCTGCGGTACGACACGTCGGGCGGCGTCGACGTCTCCTGTTCCACCGGGTCGCGGCGGTCGGTCGTCGGGTTGCTCCGCCCGGGGCGGGTGACCGACCCGTACGCCCTGCCGTCGAAGCTCGCCCCCACGGTCCCCTGCGGCGACCGGCCGGTCCGCGCGGCGAGGGCGGTCACGTCGAGGTACGCCGCGAACCGCACCCGGTCAGCCCGGGCGGGAACCGGGGCGAGGCTGGCCTGCGCGGGAACCGGGGCGAGGTCGGCCCGCACCTGGCGTGGCGCGGCGCCGGTCCGCGTGGTTGGCGCGGTGACGGCGGCTCGCGGCTCGGGTGTCGGCGTGTCGGTGGGTGTCGGTGCGTGGGTGGAAACCGGCGGGTGAGTGGAGACCGGCGCGTGGGTGGGTGGCGGTGCGTCGACCGACGCCCGGGCGTGGGTCGCGACGAGTCCCTGGACGGCCGGGGCGAACGGTGGGCGGGAGGCGAAGCCGAGGTGCAGCAGGAGCGCGCAGGCGAGCAGCGGGGCGACGGCGACGAGTCTGTGCTGCACCGCTCACCCCCAGGCCGTGACGTGTGCCCGCGGGACCGCACGCCCACGTCGTGGGGACCAACCCGCCGCCGGGGGCATCGGTTACGCCCGTTCCAGCAGGTGAACAGGGCTGGCGGGAGGCCGGCAGGTGGAACGGCTCTCGGGCCGGTGCCGCCGACGTGATCGCGCCCGTCGCGGCCTGACGCCGGACGCGGTGCGGCCCCGGAGCGATCGAGCGCTCCGGGGCCGCACCAGGGGGGTGGGAGGATCAGCTGGTGGGGGAGAGGTACAGCAGGCGGTTCGGGGAGCCGGTGCCCGGGCTGCCCACCACGCCGGAGGTGGCGGTGGAGACCAGGTACGACGCCACCTGGGCCGGGGTCCAGGTCGGGTTGTTCTGCAGGACGCGGGCGGCGGCGCCGGCCACGTGCGGCGAGGCCATCGAGGTGCCGCTGATGGTGTTGGTCGCCGTGGTGCTGGTGTACCAGGCGGACAGGATGCTGGTGCCCGGCGCGAAGATGTCCACGCAGGTGCCGTAGTTCGAGTACGACGCCCGGGCGTCGTTGCTCTGCGTCGCGCCGACGGTGATGGCGGTGGCGGTGGAGGCCGGCGAGTAGTTGCAGGCGTTGGCGTTGGAGTTGCCGGCGGCCACCGCGTAGGTGACGCCGTCGGCGACGGAGTTCGCCACGGCGGTGTTCAGCGCGGTGTTGAGCCCGCCGCCGAGGCTCATGTTCGCCACCGCCGGCTGGCCGGCCTGGTGGTTGGAGGTCACCCAGTTGACCCCGGCGATGACGCCGGCGTTGGTGCCGCTGCCGGCGCAGTTGAGCACCCGCACGGCCACCAGCCGGACGTTCTTGGCGACGCCGTACGTCGAGCCGCCGACCGTGCCGGAGACGTGGGTGCCGTGGCCGTTGCAGTCGGCGGCCGGCAGGGCGTTGTCGACCGCGTCGTAGCCGTCGACGGCCCGCCCGCCGAAGTTGGTGTGGGTGGTCAGGATGCCGGTGTCGATGATGTACGCGGTGACGCCCGACCCGGTGCTGGTGTAGCTGTACGCGCTGTTCAGCGGCAGGTTGGTCTGGTCGATCCGGTCCAGGCCCCACGGCGGGTTGGTCTGGGTGGTCTGGAGGGTGACCTCGTGGTTCTGCTCGACCCAGGCGACTGCCGGGTCGGCGGCGAGCCGCTTGGCGGCGGCCTCGGACAGTCGAGCCTCGAAGCCGTTGAGCGCCTCGCCGTACACCTGGGCGACGTCGCCGCCGTAGCGCTTCGCGAGCTTGTCCGCGGAGTTGGTGACGGCGGCGGCCCGGGTGCCGGCCTTGCCGCCGACGGCGGCGTCGTTCAGAACGACGATGTAGCTGGAGGGGACGGCGGTGGCACCGCCGGCGGAGCGGATCTCACCGGTCGTCGGTGCGGCTGTCGCCGGGCCGCCGATCATGGCCGTTGCCATCGCGGATACGGTCAGCACGCCGAGGGCAGCGACCTTGCGGGGGAGCGTCATCTGTCGGTCTCCTCTGTCGTCGACCGCGTCGGAGCTGGTCGTACGCGGTCCGAGATCGTGATGACAGGCTATCGACATATCCACGTTTGGCTATATATCAGTAAGGTCATAGCATCGCGTGCAGCTCGTCGAGGACGGTCCGCTGGAAGGCCCGCGCGGCCTGGCCACCCGGCGGCGGGCCGCCGTGCCGGGCGGCGATCGCCCGCTCGACCAGCGCCGCCCCGGGATGCCCCCGCTCCACCAGCCGCCGCCCGGCCGCGACCTTGGGCAGCCACACCCCGTCGCGGCAGCGCACCAGCGAGCGGCAGGCGCCGAGCACGGCGTCCTCGGCGCCGGCAGCCGGCACGTCGCCGGGCGGCGTCGGCAACGCGAGCCACCAGGTCAGCGCGTCCACCAGCAGTCGGCGCAGGTCGGCCGGCGTCAGGTCGGCGAACGTCTCCGCCGCCGGGGGCCCGGCCAGGGCCAGCCCGCCGGAGTGCAGGATGCTGCGGTCCAGCCCGTACCAGAACCGGCCGTCCGCCGCCGGCCGCCCGTCGCCGGACCAGGTCACCCGGAACGGCATCCGGGCGCCGGTGTTCAGCTCGACCTCGAAGCCCGGCTCCGGGGTGCCGGAGCGGGCCACCTCCCGCCGGTAGACGACCAGCTCCAACCCGCGCGCCGGGCAGGGCAGCGACTCGTGCCGCAGCCGGGCCACCAGCTCCCGCTTGCGCCCGTCGGCCAGGGCATGCGCGCAGACCAGCGCCACGTCGACGTCGCTGCGCCCCGCCTGGTACGCGCCGAGGGCGACCGAGCCGGCCGCGTACGCCCCCACCAGGTCGGTGCCGAGCACGTCGCGGGCCGCCCCGACCAGGTCGGTCAGGTACCGCCGTACGTCCGGGTCCATGCCGCATTGTGGCGTGCCGGCCCGGGGCGGGTGGCCCCGGGCCGGCACGAGGGGTCGACCGGCCGTGGCGTCGGCGAGGCCGGACCGTGGCGGTGCCCGCCCGTGTGTTCCCGGTCCGTCAGCTCGCCGGCAAGTGCCGGGTCACCGTTGCCGGGAGGTCGGCGTCACGCCGTCGAGCAGGACGGCGAGCCGCTCGGCCACCTGCGGGGCGTGCAGGTGCAGCCGGGCCACGTTGATGGTGTCGCCCCCGACCACGGCGAGCAGCGCCTGCGCGCTGACCGCGTAGACGCTCAGGTAGCCGAGGGCGTTGCGGACCGTGGACTGTTGGAAGTCGCCCTGGCCCAGCCGCAGGCCGACCTGGCGACCCAGGCCGTACGTGGTCGCCGCGAGCGCCGCCAGGTCGCTCGGGTCGATGTCGGTCTGCAGGTTGTGGGTGATCATCAGACCGTCCACCCCGCCCAGCACGCAGCCGTGCACCCCGGGGATCTGCACGCGAAGCTCGGCCAGCTCCTGACCGATCTGCGGGTACGGCAGCGCCGGGTTCCCGGCGAGCGACGGTGGGAGCGACCGGGGCGGCGGCATCCCTCCGGGCTGCCGGGCGGTGCGGCGAGGGAGGGCCGTCCCGATGTTGTCCAATCCGCTCACAACTCCAGGTTCTCCTCGATGGTGCGCAACTGGTGACGGGCCATCGCCAGGTTGGCCCGGCTCTTGCTCACCATCAGGTAGAGGAAGAGCCCCTTGCCGGTGCGGCTGCTCACCGGCCGGATCAGGTGGTACTGGCCGCCGAGCGTGATGAGGATGTCCTCGATCTCGTCGTCGAGGTTCAGCATCTCGATGGTGCGCATCTTGGCGCGTACCACGTCGGTGTTGCCGGCGGCAGCGACGGTCAGGTCGATCTCCCCGGTGCCGCCGGCCACGCCGAGCGTCATGCCGCTGTTGTAGTCGACGAGCGCCACCCCGATCGCCCCATCGATACTCATCGCGCTCTTCAGCGCAATGTCAAGGTTCGCCACAGTTCTTCCCCCCAGCTATGACGGGCCGGCGCCACCGTCTCCGTGCCGAGGGTCACCCCTCGGTGACAGGTGGCGCGACGCCGTGAAAATGCTCCGACGAGGCTCGCACACGGCAGGTTCCGGCGCACCCGAGGGTGATCGCATCGACCTGAGCGGACGAAGCGACTGGTCCCGCCAGTCCCGTAAGTGGGACGCTCCGACGGATGGTTGATCTCGGGTCCAGCTGATATGAAGTTCCCCAGGTCGGGCGGTATGGGGCAACAGCCTCTTTGGCTAACCTCGCGGTCTCCTCCGACACCGCCGTCAGGCCGACCAGCTCACCGCCCGGCGGACCCGGTCCCGCGTCGTCCTCCGTGTCGCACCCCGGGATTGTGCGCCATCGCCCGCCGCCCGGCTGCCCCGCCCGGCTGCCCCGCCCGGCCCTTCCGTGGCCGCCCCGACGGCGGGCCCGGGCCGCCCGGCGGGGTCGCGACGTACCCGGTCCGGCGGGTTTCGCGGTTCCGGCCCGGCCGCTGACCAGCACGTCTACTGTGGAAGCCGCCACCGGTTCTGGTTGAACCGGTGGCGGCCGGGCGGTTCGCGGTGCACAGTGATCCCATGAGCGACAGCGGAAGTGGTGGGCACTACTACTGGTGCACCCGACACCACCGGGTCGAGACCGATGCCGACGTCTGCGCGGCGAGGCACGTGCTCGGTCCGTACGCCTCGGCAGCCGACGCGGAGAACGCCCTGCAACAGGTGCGGGAGCGTAACGACGCGTGGGACGCCGCGGACGCCCGCTGGGCCGGGGAGGACAGATAAGCGGCGCGGGACCGCCCGCGTCGAGGAACTCCGTGCCCCGCGAGGCGGCACGCGAGCGCATGTCCCCAAGGAGGGAACCCAGATGGCCGAAGCACAAAAGGCCACCACCCGCCCGGCCGCCAAACGTACGCCCGCGAAGAAGACCGCCACGGCCGGGCGGGCCGCGGGCGGGACCCGTGCCACGGCCGCGCGCCCCTCGGGGACGGCCGGCGCGGCCCGGGGGTCGACCGTGACCAAGGCGTCCCCCAACGCCTCCGGCGCCGGGGCTGGCCGGGTGCCGGCGAAGACGGCGGTCGCGAGGAAGGCCGCCGCGACGAAGATCGCCACACGTAAGGCCCCGGCCTCGAAGACCGCCGCGAAGAAGGCCCCGGCCACCAGGACCACGGCGAAGACGGCCCCGGCAGCCCGGAGCACGGCGAAGAAGACGACCGCCGCCGCGGGCCCGGCGACGAAGCGGACCACCACCGCAGCCGCGGGCACTGCGGCGAAGCCCACCGGGGCGAAGTCCACCGCGGCGGCGAAGGCCACCGCGAAGAAGGCGCCGGCGGCGAAGAAGGCGGGCGCGGCGGCGACGAAGACGACCACCGTGGCCAGGAAGGCCCCGGCGAAGAAGACGACCGCCGCGAAGAAGACGACCGCCGCGAAGAAGACGACCGCCGCGAAGAAGACCACCGCCGCGACGAAGGCCGCCTCGACCCGGCCCACCGGCGGCGCCCGCAAGGCAGCCGCGAAGAAGGCCCCGGCGAAGAAGGCGACCGCCACCTCGTCGAGCACCACCCGCAAGGCTGCGGCGGCGAAGAAGGCCCCGGCGAAGAAGACCACGGCGAAGAAGGCGACGGCCCGGACGGCTGCGCCCCGGACGGCGGCGGCCCGCGCGAGCGCGCCGCGCGGCACCCGGGCGACGGCCCGCAAGGCCACCGGCTGAGCGAGGCCGCCCGTCGCTGACCGCCCGTCGCCGGCCCCGCCACCCGCACCGGTACGCGGCCCGGCGGCGGGTCCGCGAGGTGCCGGGGGAGCGGATCGCCCGTTCCGCTGTCAGGATTGACCCCGTGGTGATCCGACGCGTACTGGCGCCCCGCATCGACTTCAGCGCGCTGCGCCGCGAGCTGGGGCTGCCCGAGCAGTTCCCGCCCGCGGCGCAGCGCGAGGCCGAGGCGGCGGCAGCCGCGCCGCCCCGGCCCGCCGTCGACCGCACCGACGTCCCGTTCGTCACCGTCGACCCGGCCACCTCGCGGGACCTCGACCAGGCGATGCACCTCGCCCGCCGCCCCGGCGGCGGCTTCCGGGCCCGGTACGCGATCGCGGACGTCGCCGCGCACGTGCGCCCCGGCGGCGCGCTGGAGGAGGAGACCTGGCGGCGGGGGCAGACCGTGTACCTGCCCGACGGCAACGTGCCCCTGCACCCGCACACCCTGAGCGAGGGCGCGGCCAGCCTGCTGCCGAACGAGGACCGGGCGGCCGTGGTGTGGACCATCGACCTCGACGCCGACGGCGACACGGTCGCCGTCACGCTGGAACGCGCCCTGGTGCGCAGCCGCGCCAAGCTGGACTACGCGGGCGTCCAGGCCGACGCCGACGCCGGGCGACTGCCCGAGCCGATCGCCCTTCTGCCCGAGATCGGCGCCCTGCTCACCGCGCGCGGACTGCGCCGGGGCGCGGTGAACCTGCCGCTGCCGGAGCAGGACGTCGAGGCGGACGGCGACGGCTGGCGGCTGGTGCTGCGCGGGCCGGTGCCGATGGAGGACCACAACGCCCAGATCTCCCTGCTCACCGGGATGGCCGCCGCCGACCTCATGCTGGCCGGCGGGATCGGGCTGCTGCGCACCATGCCGGCGCCGAAGCCGGAGGCGGTGGCCCGGCTGCGCACCGCAGCCGCCGCGCTCGGCGTCGACTGGCCGGCCGGTGTGGGCGTCGGCGAGGTACTCGCCGGGCTGGACGCCTCGAAGCCCCGGGCGGCGGCGTTCGTCGACCAGGCGGCCGAGCTGATGCGCGGCGCCGCGTACACGGCGTTCGACGGCGTGCCGCCCGAGCAGCCGCAGCACGGCGGGGTCGCCGCCGCGTACGCCCACGTCACCGCGCCGCTGCGCCGGCTGGCCGACCGGTACGCCACCGAGGTGTGCCTGGCCCTGCACGAGGGGCGGGCGGTGCCCGACTGGGCCCGGGCGGTGCTGCCGAAGCTGCCGGAGGTGATGGCCGCGACCGACCGGGCCGCAGGCGCGGCCACCCGGGGCGCGGTCGAGCTGGCCGAGGCGGTGCTGCTGGAGCACCGGGTCGGTGAGACGTTCGACGCGGCGGTGCTCGACGTGGACACCCCGCCGAACGGCCAGCCGAAGCCGGGCCGGCAGCCCGGCGGCACGGTGGCCCTGGACTCCCCGTCGGTGCGGGCCCGCTGCACCGGCGAGCTGCCGCTGGGGGAGCGGGTCCGGGTCCGGCTGGTCACTGCCGACCCGGTTGCCCGGAAGATCCTGTTCGCACTGGCCTGAGCGCGACCCGTCGGCCTGATCATGGGCCGTGACCAGCGAAGATTCTCACACCGGCGGACGCCGCCAGGGCGGCCAGCCGTTTGCGAGGATGGGCGCATGGCATACAACGCGAGCAGGCAGCCCGACGTGTCTGGGCTGACCGTCGGGATCATCGGCGGCACCGGCGACCAGGGCCGGGGCCTGGCCTGTCGGTTCGCCCGGGCCGGGCAGACCGTGCTGATCGGCTCCCGGTCCGCCGAGCGGGCCGTGCAGGCCGCTGAGGAGATCGCCGTCATGCCCGGAGTGCCATCCGGCGCGACCGTCACCGGCGGCGACAACGACGAGGTGGCCCGCCGCAGCGACGTGGTGGTGATCGCGGTGCCGTGGGACGGTCACGCCGTCACCGTCGCCGCCCTCGCGCAGCCGCTCGCCGGCAAGATCGTCATCGACTGCGTGAACCCGCTCGGCTTCGACAAGCAGGGCCCGTACGCGCTGCTCGTCGCCGAGGGCAGCGCCGCCCAGCAGGCCGCCGGGCTGCTGCCCAACTCCCGGGTCTGCGCCGCGTTCAACCACGTCAGCGCGCCGCTGCTGGCCGACCCGGAGATCGACCGGATCGACCTCGACGTGCTGATCTGCACCGAGGACCGCGAGCTGGTGGACGTCGTGGGGGCGCTCGCGGCCCGCATCCCCGGCATGCGTGGCGTCTACGCCGGACGGCTGCGCAACGCCCACCAGATCGAGGCCTTCGCCGCCAACCTGATCGCCATCAACAAGCGCTACAAGTCGCACGCCGGCATCCGCGTCACCGACGTCTGAGCCGCCGGGGCGGGAGATCCCGGGCGGGCAGCTTCCCGCCGGGGCCACCGGCGGCGGGCAACGGATGGCGGAAGTAGCGGGGGTCGGGCGGGCCGAAGACGAGGCCGTTCTCGTCGAGGGCGTTGTGGACGACCAGGTCGCCCCGGGGGAAGGCGAGACCGAGCGCGACGGCACCGTTGGCCAGGTCGCGCTTGGCTCCCCGCCACTGCAGCAGCGTGACCGCGCGCAGCTCCTGGCCCCGCAGCGCGGCCAGTTCGGGCAGCGGCTCCGCGCGCCAGGCCAGCCGGGAACCGGGCCAGGCGGGCCCGTCGACCGGGGACACCGAGTTCCAGGTGACCGAGAGGTCGTCGAACTTCTGGTGGTTGACCTCGACCTGCTCGCCGGCGAAGTCCAGCAGCACCGGGCAGTCGGCGAACCAGGAGTCGTCGTCCAGGTCCCAGGCCAGCCAGGCCCCGGTCAGCGGGCGTCCGGCCAGTGCCGCGAGCCGGTCCCCGTGGGCCGCCTCGACGGCCGCCCGCCCCTGGAGCCACGCCGGCCGGTAGCCGGAGATGCCGAAGTCGAACATCCCCCGATTGTGGACGCGGTGACCGCGGGGTGGGCAGCCCACCCCGCGGTCACCGCACCCGCGTACCGGTCAGAAGGTGTGCTCGGCGGCGGGGAACTCGCCGCCGCGGACCTCGTCGGCGAACCGGCGGGTGGCGTCGGTCAGCGCGCCGGCCAGCTCGGCGTAGCGCTTCACGAAGCGCGGGGCCTTTCCGGTGCGCAGGCCGGCCATGTCCTGCCAGACCAGCACCTGCGCGTCGGTGTCCGGGCCGGCCCCGATGCCGACGGTCGGGATCGGCAGCTCCGCGGTGACCCGCCCGGCCACCTCGCCCGGCACCATCTCCAGCACCACCGCGAACGCGCCCGCCTCGGTCACCGCCCGCGCGTCGGCGAGCACGTCGTCGGCCGCGTCGCCCCGCCCCTGCACCCGGTACCCGCCGAGGGTGTGCTCGCGCTGCGGGGTGAAGCCGATGTGCGCCATCACCGGGATGCCGGCGTCGACGATCGCGGCGATCTGCGCCGCGCAGCGCCGGCCGCCCTCCAGCTTCACCGCGTGGCAGCCGCCCTCCTTCATGAACCGCACCGCGGTGCGCAGCGCCTGCGTCGGCCCCTCCTCGTACGAGCCGAACGGCAGGTCGCCGACGACCAGCGCCTGCCGGGTGGCCCGCACCACCGCGCGGACCAGCGGCAGCAGCTCATCGACGGTCACCGGCAGCGTCGTCTCGTAGCCGAAGACGTTGTTCGCCGCCGAGTCGCCGACCAGCAGCGCAGGGATGCCGGCGGCGTCGAAGATCGACGCCGTGTACTGGTCGTATGAGGTCAGCATCGACCACCGCTCGCCGCGCTCCTTGGCGGCGAGCAGATCGCGGGTGCGGACCCGCCGGGTGGCCGGGCCGCCGTACAGCGCCGTCACCTCGGTCGGGGTGGACTCCACCATGACTGTCTCCTTCCTCGAGGCCGCCTTCGCGGTCCCCGGGCTCCGCCGCGATCGTCGCACCGGGTGGGCGGCGGCGGGAGGAGTCAGTGCAGGATTTCACTCCCCGGCGGCGGGGCGGGCCGGCCGGCGGGCGTACCCCCGCCGGGTCAGCCGTCCTCGCGCCAGCGGTTGGTGATCGGCAGCCGGCGGTCCCGCCCGAACGCCTTCATCGAGATCTTCGTGCCGGGCGCCGACTGCCGGCGCTTGTACTCGGCGGTGTCCACCATCCGCAGCACATGGTCGACGACCGCCGGGTCGTGGCCGGACTCGACGAGCCCGGCCCGGCCGAGGTCGCCGTCGACGTACCCGATCAGGATTGGGTCGAGCACGTCGTAGTCGGGCAGCGTGTCGCTGTCGAGCTGGCCGGGGCTCAGCTCGGCGCTCGGCGGCTTGCCGATCGAGTTCTCCGGGATCGGCGGCGTCTCGCCCCGGCGGGCGGCGTCCGCGTTGCGCCACTTCGCCAGCCGCCAGACCAGCGTCTTCCACACGTCCTTGATCGGGTTGAACCCGCCGACCGAGTCGCCGTACAGGGTGGAGTAGCCGACCGCCAGCTCGCTCTTGTTGCCGGTGGTGAGGACGAGGTGGCCCTCCTGGTTCGACAGCGCCATCAGCAGCACCCCGCGTACCCGGGCCTGGAGGTTCTCCACCGCCAACCCGGACAGCGACAGGTTCGCCAGGAAGGTGTCCACCATCGGCTGGATCGGCTGCACCCGGTAGTCCAGCCCGGTGCGCTTGGCCAGGTCCTCCGCGTCCTCCCGGGAGTGTTCCGAGGAGTGCTGGCTGGGCATCGACACCCCGACCACCCGGTCCGGGCCGAGCGCGTCGACCGACAGGGCCGCCACCACCGCCGAGTCGATGCCGCCGGAGAGCCCCAGCACCACCGACGGGAACCGGTTCTTGTCGACGTAGTCGCGCAGGCCCAGCACCAGCGCCTGCCACACCTCGGCCTCGTCGGCGGCCGGCTCGATGATCCCGCCGACCGCCACCTCACCCGGGGCCGGCGGCAGCGGGTCGCTGACCTCGGCGCGCACGATCCGCATCCCGCCTTCCACCTCCCCGACGCCGCCGACCGGCTCCGGCGCCGCCGGCAGCTCGACGTCGTGCAGCAGCAGGTGCTCGACGAACTGCGGGGCGCGGGCCAGCAGCGTCCCGTCCGCGCCCACGATCATCGAGTCGCCCTCGAAGACCAGCTCGTCCTGTGCGCCGACCATGTTGACGTACGCCACGGTGGCGCCCGCCTCGGCGGCCCGGCGGCGCACCAGCGGCAGCCGGACGTCGTCCTTGTTCAGCTCGTACGGCGAGCCGTTGATCGTGACCACCAGGCCCACGCCGGCCTGCCGGGCCACCGCGAACGGGCCGCCGGCCTGCCACAGGTCCTCGCAGATGGTCAGCGCCACGTCCACCCCGCCGACCCGCACCACGGTCAGGGTGTCGCCGGGAACGAAGTAGCGATCCTCGTCGAACACGCCGTAGTTGGGCAGGTGGTGCTTGAAGTAAATGGCCACCACCTCGCCACGGTGCAGCACGGCGGCGGCGTTGCGGGCCCCGTGGCCCGGCTGGGCGTCGGCGCTGACCTGCGGCGGGCCGTCGGCGTCCAGGTAGCCGACCACCACCGGCAGCTCGCCGAGGCCGTCGGCGGCCAGGTCGGCGGCGAGGCGGCGCAGCGCGGCCTGGGACGCGGCGACGAAGGACCGGCGGAAGACCAGGTCCTCGACCGGGTACCCGGTCAGCGTCATCTCCGGGAACAGGACGAGCTGGGCGCCCGCATCGGCGGCCCGCCGGGTCCACCGGCGGACCAGGTCGGCATTGCCGGCGAGGTCGCCGACGCTCGGATTGACCTGGGACAGGGCGAGACGCAGGGTGGACATGCCCTCATCTTGCCCCAGCCGGACTGGCCCGACACGGCGGGCGGCGGGAGACGGCGGCCACCGGCCTGGGCGCCCTGGAACCCGGCCGGGGACCATGGGGGCAGGTCCGCCGGTCAGCCCGCCAGGTGGCGGGACACGACAGGACGCGGCCCGGAAGGGTCGCGTAACGTCTGCGTAAAGGACCCGGTGGAGACTGGGCGATCAGGCCCGGCCGGTGCTGGGCAACAGTGTCGCGAGGGGTGGAAGTGGACCGTCAGCAGGAGTTCGTCCTCCGTACGCTGGAAGAGCGGGACATCCGGTTCGTCCGGCTGTGGTTCACCGACGTGCTGGGCACCCTCAAGAGCGTCTCGGTCGCGCCCGCCGAGCTGGAGGCGGCCTTCGAGGAGGGCATCGGGTTCGACGGCTCGGCGATCGAGGGCTTCGCCCGGGTCTTCGAGTCCGACATGGTGGCCATGCCCGACCCGACCACCTTCCAGGTGTTCCCCTTCGAGGGCGGGGTGAGCGGCGAGAGCGCCCGGATGTTCTGCGACATCCTGCTCCCCGACGGCGGCCCGTCCTGGGCCGACCCCCGGCACGTGCTGCGCCGGATAATGTCCAAGGCCGCCGAGAAGGGCTTCACCTTCTACACCCACCCGGAGATCGAGTTCTTCCTGCTGGAGAACGGCCCGCAGGACGGCTCGGTGCCCGTCCCGGTCGACACCGGCGGCTACTTCGAGCACACCACCCACGCGGTGGCCCGGGACTTCCGCCGCCAGGCCGTGCTGGCCCTGGAGCGGATCGGCATCTCGGTGGAGTTCAGCCACCACGAGGTCGCCCCCGGCCAGCAGGAGATCGACCTGCGCTACGCCGACGCGCTGACCACCGCCGACAACATCATGACCTTCCGGCACGTGGTCAAGGAGGTGGCCCTCTCCACCGGGGTGCAGGCCAGCTTCATGCCGAAGCCGTTCACCGACCAGCCGGGCAGCGGCATGCACACCCACCTGTCGCTGTTCGAGGGGGAGCGCAACGCGTTCCACGACGCCGGCGACCCGATGAAGCTGTCGAAGGTGGCGAAGTCGTTCATCGCCGGGCTGCTCATGCACGCCCGGGAGTACACGGCGGTCACCAACCAGTGGGTCAACTCGTACAAGCGGCTGTTCCCGCAGGCGCTGCCCGACCGGATCACCGAGAGCCCGGCGTACGTCTGCTGGGGCCACCTGAACCGGTCCGCGCTGGTCCGCGTCCCCGCGTACGGCAAGCCGAACTCCGCCCGGGTCGAGGTCCGCTCGCTGGACTCGGCGACCAACCCCTACCTGGCCTTCGCGATGCTGCTCGGCGCCGGCCTCAAGGGCATCGAGGAGGGCTACGAGCTGCCCCCGGGCGCCGAGGACGACGTCTGGTCGCTGAGCAGCGCCGAGCGCCGCGCGATGGGGTACGAGGCGCTGCCGGAGAACCTGTCCGAGGCGATCGACGTGATGGCCGGCTCCGAGCTGGTCGCCGAGGTGCTCGGCGAGCACGTCTTCGACTTCTTCCTGCGCAACAAGCGGGCCGAGTGGGAGCAGTACCGCCGCGAGGTCACCCCCTACGAGCGGCAGCGCTACCTGTCGCTGTAGGGCCGCTGCCCGGCGCGGGCCGCCGGGGGTTGCGGCGGGCCGCTATCGTCTCGATCACCGCGCCGGCACCCCCGCCGGGCGGTAGGTGGTCGGGAGGCAGTCGGTGCTGGAGGACCTGCTCAGCGGAGCCTGGCAGAGCGTCGTGTTCGGGGTCGTCGGGGTGGGGCTGATGGCGGCCGGCTTCGGCCTGGTCGACCTGCTCACCCCGGGGAAGCTGCGCGAGCTGATCTGGGTGCGGCGCAACGCCAACGCCGGGCTGCTGCTCGCCGCGAACCAGCTCGGCATCGCCGGGATCGTGTTCACCGCGATCCTCACCAGCTACAGCGACTTCGCCAAGGGGCTGGCCTCCACGGTGATCTTCGGGCTGATCGGCCTGGCGGTCATGGCGCTGGCCTTCTTCGTGCTGGACCTGCTGACCCCGGGCCGGCTCGGCGAGGTCATCTGCTCCGACGAGCCGCACCCGGCGGCCTGGATCAGCGCCGCCACCCACTTCGGGGCCGCGCTGATCGTCTGCGCCTGCATCGCCTGACCCCGGTCCCGCCCTCGCCCCGCCTGACCCTGCCGGCGCACCGGTGCGCGGCCCCACCCCGACAGGGGCGGGGCCGCGCGGGCGTCACTTGCCCTCGGACTCGCCGTCGGCTTGGTCGCCCTTGTCCTGGCTGCCCTTGTCCTGGCCGCCCTTGCCCGGGCCGCCGTGGCCGTGGCCCCGGTCGCCCCCGCCGGGGAACACGCCCGCCTCGGCGGCCTTGGTGATGGCGTCGGCCTGCTCCTGGGTGAGCTTGCCGTCCTTGACGGCCTGGTCCAGCCGCTCCTTCATCGCGGCCTGCCGGTCGGCGGCGTCGGGACGCTCGCCCCGCTCCGGCCGGTCGGCCTTGTTCTGCTCGCGCACCTTGTCCAGGGCCGCGGTCACCTTGTCGGTGGAGACCCCCAGCTCCTTGGCGAGCGCCTCGGCGAACTCGGACTGCCGGTCGGCCTGCTGCTGCTGCCGGTCGGTGCCCTCGCTGCTGCTCGCGCTCGCGCTCGGGGTCGAGCTTTCTTCGGCGAACGCGACGGCCGGCGCCGCGATCCCCACGGTGAGTACGCCTGCCGCCGCGAGGCCGGCCAG
Organism: Micromonospora sp. NBC_01412; assembly: GCF_045040215.1. Classification (NCBI taxonomy): domain Bacteria; kingdom Bacillati; phylum Actinomycetota; class Actinomycetes; order Micromonosporales; family Micromonosporaceae; genus Micromonospora; species Micromonospora sp. NBC_01412. Next base: position 1,295,956 of record NZ_CP109528.1, on the reverse strand, counting down.
CAACTGCTTCTTGGAAATCGTGCGGGACATTCGCTCTCCATTTCGTTTGCTCGGGTGCGATGACATCACCGACAGTGACCGGGTTGGCTGGGTAAGGGCCATGGCGACCCTGTCAGCGAGCTGAAAATCAGGTTTCGAATCGGGGACAAACCGGTTGCCAAGGGACGGCCCGGCATACAGGGTGGGCTCGAGTCGAGCAGAGAGGCGGGCGTCCGTGACCACCCCCACCATCCGAGAGACCGTCCTGCCGGACCCGCACTGCGGGCCGTACGGGATCACCGCCGGGCCGGACGGCGCGCTGTGGCTGACCCTGGTCCGCGCCGGCGGGATCGCCCGGGTGGCCGCCGACGGCGCGGTGCGGACCCACCCCGGCGACCCGGCGAGCCGCCCGCTGGTCATCGCGGCCGGCCCGGACGACGCGCTCTGGTTCACCCGCTCCGGCGACGACCGGATCGGCCGGATCACCACCGGCGGGGCGGCGACGTCGGTCGCGCTGCCGGTCGGCACCGCACCGTGCGGCATCGCCGCCGGCCCCGACGGGGCCCTCTGGTACGCGGGGATGAGCAACGACACCGTGGGACGGGTCGGCACGGACGGGACGGTCACCGCGTACCCGCTGCCAGTCAGCGGCGGGTTCCCGTCGATGATCACGGCGGGGCCGGACGACGCCCTGTGGTTCACCCTCAACCAGGCGAACGCCGTCGGCCGGATCGCGCTGGACGGCGCGGTACGCCTGCACCCGCTGCCCACCGACGCCGCCGGGCCGGTCGGCATCACGCTGGGCGCCGACGGGGCCCTCTGGTTCGTCGAGATCGCCGCCGGTCAGCTCGGCCGGGTCACCCCGGACGGCCGGGTCGAGGAGTACCCGCTGCCGGACCGGGCCGCCCGGCCGCACGCGATCGTCGCGGACCCGGCCGGCGGCTGCTGGTTCACCGAGTGGGCGGCCAACCGCATCGGCCATGTCACCCCCGACGGCCACATCGACGCGTACGACCTGCCCACCCCGGACTCGGAGCCCCACGGTCTCGCGGTCCTGCCCGACGGCACGGTCCACGCCGCGTTGGAGCGGGGGGCGGTGGCCCACCTCACGCCCTGAGGGGTCAGCGGACGGCGGGCTCGACCGTGAGGGTGCCGGCGTCGGCGTCGAGCGTGGCCGGGACGCCGACGCCGACCGTGAGCTGGCCTTGGCCGTGGCCGATCGGGAGGCCGCCGAGGACCGGGACGCCGAGGTCACCGAGGCGGTCGGTCAGCACGTCGGCGACCGTGGTGTCCCACCCGTCCGCGCAGTCGGTGAACTGCCCGACGGCCACCCCGGCCAGGCCGTCCAGGGCACCGGCCCGGCGCAGCTGGGTGAACATCCGGTCCACCTTGTACGGGGGCTCCCCGACGTCCTCGACCAGCAGCACCGCCCCGGTCAGGTCGGGCATGTCCGGGGTGCCCAGCGACGCGACGAGCAGGCAGAGGTTGCCGCCGAGCAGCGTCCCGGTGGCACGGCCGGGAACCCGGACGGCGAACGTCTCCGCACCGGGGGCGGCGGCGACGGTGACCGGCTCGGTGGTCATCAGCGCGGCGTGCAGCGACTCGGCGGAGCGCAGCGGGGTGCGCTCGTCCAGCCAGGCCGCCCCGGGGCCGTGCACGCCGGCCAGCCGGGCGCCGCGCCAGAGGGCGAACTGCAACGCGGTGATGTCGGAGAAGCCCGCCACCACCTTCGGGTCCCGGCGCACCGCCGCCATGTCGATCGCGTCGACCACCCGCTGCGCGCCGTAGCCGCCCCGGGTGCAGATCACCCCCCGCACCGACGGGTCGGCGAACGCTGTGTTCAGGTCGGCGGCGCGCAGCTCGTCCGGCCCGGCCAGGTACCCCTGCCGGGCGTACGCGTGCGGCGCGAGCACCGGGCGCAGGCCCCACCCGGTGAGCAGTTCGACGCCCCGGGCCACCCGCTCCGGACGGGTCGGCCCCGACGGGGAGACCAGCATCACCGCGTCCCCCGGACGCAGGACCGGTGGGCGCAGGACGGCGTCGTCGGCGATCACAGCCGCAGAGCCTAGCGGCCGGCCGGGACCCTGGGCCGACCCGCCGCCCGGCCGGTGCCGTTTCGGGGAGCACCAAGCCGAGGCGTTCCCGGCCGCGGTCGGCGTACCCGATAGCCTCGACGGCGTGGCAACCGCGCTGGTGATCGAGAACGACCCGACCGATGACGTCCGCCGCCTGGGGGAATGGCTGGTGGAGGGAGGCCTGGAGTTGCGGGTGCTGCGCCCGCACGCCGGGGACGAGCTGCCCGCCGACCTCGACGGGTACGTGGCCCTGGTGGTGCTCGGCGGCGAGCAGCAGCCGTACCCGCTGCCCGACGGGAGCCCCGGGGCGCCCTGGTTCCCGAAGCTGGAGGGGCTGCTGCGCAAGGCGGTCCGGCACCGGGTGCCCACCCTCGGCATCTGCCTCGGAGCGCAACTGCTGGCCACGTCGCACGCCGGCCTGGTCGAGCGGAGCACGTCCGGGCCAGAGGTCGGCCCCGCCGTGGTCGGCAAGCGGGACGCCGCCGACTCCGACCCGCTGTTCCGGTACGTGCCGCTGATCCCCGACGTGTTCCAGTGGCACGCCGACGAGATCACCGAGCTGCCGCACGGGGCGACCCTGCTGGCCGCCTCCACCCGCTACCCGCACCAGGCGTTCCGCCTCGGCGACCGGGCCTGGGGGTTGCAGTTCCACATCGAGTGCGACACCGCGATGATCGTTGACTGGGCCACCGACTCGCGCCTGATCGCCGAGCTGGGCTACGACCCCGAGCTGGTGGTCGACGCCTGCGCCCGGCTGATGGCCGACGTCGAGGAGGTGTGGCAGCCGTTCGCGATCCGGTTCGCCGCCCTCGCCCTCGGCGAGCTGGGCGACGACAGCTTCCGGCGCGATCTTCCGCTGCTCGGGCACTGAGCGTGATGAGCAGACCGGCCCGGGGCCGGCTGGCCCGCTACGGCTTCGGCGCCGCCGACGGCGACAACGGTTCCCGGGCCGCCGACCTGCTCGGCCCGGCCGGGCTCGGCCTGTGGCGGCCGGAGGAACAGGAGCCGGTCGACGAGCGGGCCGCCGAACTGCTGGCCGCGCTGTCCCGGGCCGCCGACCCGGACCTGGCCCTGCGCCAGCTGCACCGCCTCGCCGAGGCCGAGCGCCGCGCGGCCGGCAGCACCGGCGGTGGGTCGACGGGTGCGCGCCGCGCCACGGGGGCCACCGGCGACGCCGGCAAGCCCGCCGACTCGGCGCTGCTGGACGCCCTGCACGTCGACCCGGGGCTCCGCCGTCGGCTCATCGCCGTGCTCGGCGCGTCGTCGGCGCTCGGCGACCACCTGGTGGCCAACCCCGACCAGTGGCCGGTGCTCGCCACCGATCCGGACGGGCTCGCCCCCGCCGCCGAGGGCCGGCTGGACCTGGCGGCGGCGGCCCGGGTCACCGCGTCCACCCAGCCGATCGCGGTGCTGCGCCAGGCGTACCGGCTGGCCCTGCTGCGGATCGCGGCGGCCGACCTGACCGGCGGGCGCGCCCTGGAACAGACCATGGCCGCGCTCTCCGGGCTGGCCGACGCCACCCTCGGCGCGGCCTACGACATCGCGGTGGGCGAACTGCCCGAGGGCACGCCACGGCCCCGGCTGGGCGTGGTGGCGATGGGCAAGTGCGGCGGCGGCGAGCTGAACTACGTCTCCGATGTCGACGTGATCTTCGTCTGCGCCGAGGACGACGAGCTGCCGGCGGCCACCACGGTCGCCACCCGGCTGATCCACATCTGTGGGCTGGTCGCCTGGCCGGTCGACGCCGCGCTGCGCCCCGAGGGCAGCCGGGGCCCGCTGGTCCGCACCCTGGCCAGCCATCTGGCGTACTACCGGCGCTGGGCGCGCACCTGGGAGTTCCAGGCGCTGCTGAAGGCCCGCCCGGCGGCCGGCGACCTGGCGCTGTCCCAGGAGTGGATCGACCAGCTCGCCCCGCTGGTCTGGCGGGCCGCCGAGCGGCCGGAGGCCGTCGAGGACGTCCGCTCGATGCGTCGCAGGATCATCGACAACATCCCGCCGAAGGAGCTGGACCGCGAGATCAAGCGCGGGCCGGGCGGGCTGCGCGACATCGAGTTCGCCGTCCAGCTGCTGCAACTGGTGCACGGCCGGGGCGACGAGGCGCTGCGGGCACCCGGCACCATCCCCGCCCTGCGCGCGCTGGTGGCCGGCGGCTACGTCGGCCGGGCCGACGGCGAGGCGCTGCTGCGCGGGTACCGCTTCCTGCGCGGCGTCGAGCACTGCCTCCAGCTCCAGGGACTGCGCCGCACCCACACCGTGCCGGCCGACCCGGCCGGGCTGCGCTGGCTCGCCGCCGCGCTCGGCTACGCGGCCACCCCGGGCCGCAGCGCCGTCGAGGAGTTCCGCGCCGAGTGGGTCACCCACGCCACCGAGGTACGCCGGCTGCACGCCAAGCTGCTGTACCGGCCGCTGCTGGAGTCGGTGGCCCGGGTCCCCGCCGACGGGCTGCGGCTCACCCCGGAGGCGGCCCGGCACCGGCTGGAGATCCTCGGCTTCGCCGACCCGGCCGGGGCGCTGCGCCACCTCCAGGCCCTCACCGGCGGGGTGAGCCGTACCGCCGCAATCCAGCGCACCCTGCTGCCGGTGCTGCTCAGCGAGTTCGCCGACGCGCCCGAGCCGGACCGGGGGCTGCTCAACTACCGCAAGGTGTCCGACAAGCTGGGCGGCACCCCCTGGTACCTGCGGCTGCTGCGGGACTCCGGCCCGGTGGCCCGCCGGCTGGCCCGGGTGCTCTCCTCCTCCCGGTACGCGGCCGACCTGCTGGCCCGGGAGCCGGAGGCGCTGCGGCTGCTGGCCGAGGAGAACGAGCTGACCCCGCGCCCCCGCGACGTGCTCTGCGAGGGCTTCGCCGCGGCGGCGGCCCGGCACGCCGACCCGGTCGAGGCGACCCGGGCGGTCCGCGCGCTGCGCCGCCGGGAACTGGTCCGGATCGCCTGCGCCGACGTGCTCAGCCGCGCCGGGTCGCTCGCCCCCACCCCGACCCGCCCCGATTCGACCGGGCGGGCCTCGCTCGGCCTCGCCGACATCACCGCCGTCGGCGCCGCGCTGGCCGGTGTCACCGACGCCACCCTCGCCGCCGCGCTGCGCGCCGCCCGGGCCGCCCGGCCGGCCCCGCCCGGGCTGCGGTTCGCGGTGATCGGAGTGGGCCGGCTCGGCGGGTACGAGTCGAACTACCTCTCCGACGCCGACGTGCTGTTCGTCTACGACCACCCGTCCGGGGCGGAGGAGGGCACGGCCAGCGCCGCCGCCCACGCCATCGCCGAGGAGCTGCGCCGGCTGCTCTCCGCCCCGGCCCCCGACCCGCCGCTCGGGGTGGACGCCGACCTGCGCCCGGAGGGCCGGCAGGGCCCGCTGGTACGCAGCCTCGCCGCGTACGCCCAGTACTACGCCCGCTGGTCGGAGGTGTGGGAGGCGCAGGCGCTGCTGCGCGCCCGGTTCGTCTGCGGCGACGTCGACCTGGGCGTCGAGTTCGAGACGATGGCCGACCCGGTGCGCTACCCGGCCGACGGGCTGACCCGGGAACAGATCGTCGAGATCCGCCGGATCAAGGCCCGGGTGGAGACCGAGCGACTGCCCCGGGGCGCCGACCCGGCCACCCACACCAAGCTGGGCCGGGGCGGCCTCGCCGACGTCGAGTGGGCGGTGCAGCTCCTCCAGCTCCGGCACGCCGGCCGGCTCCCGGCGCTGCGCGGCACGCGTACCCTCGACGCGCTCGCGGCGGCGGCCGACGCCGGCCTGGTCGACCCGGCGGACGCCGTCGAGATGGCGGCCGGCTGGACGCTGGCCGCGCAGGTCCGCAACGCGCTGATGCTGGTCCGCGGCCGGGCCGGCGACCAGTTGCCCCGGCACGGCGTGGAGTTGGCCGGGGTGGTCCGGCTGCTCGGCCGCGACGACCCGGGCGAGTTCCTCGACGAGTACCTGCGCACCGGCCGCCGCTCCCGCACGGCGATGGAACGGGTCTTCGGTGGCTGAGGCGTCAACCCGCCAGGCGCGGTCCGCCCCCGCCCCACGCGCCAACCACCGGATGCCCCTCGGCTGGTTGCCGGCCCCGGTGGTGGCGCTGCTGCTCTCCGTGGCTTTCCTGCTCGCCCCGCCAATGGGCACCGACCTGGCCGCGCAGAGCTCCCGGGCCGGGTTCGTCGCCCGCTACGGCGGTGTGCCCATCGACCTCGGCTGGTACGGCGGCGTGAACCAGTACGGCTACAGCCTCTTCACTGCCCGGCTGGGCGCGTGGGTCGGAGTGCGGCCCCTGGGAGCCCTCGCCGCAGTGCTGGGCGCCGCAGCCCTGGGATGGCTCCTCGTCCGGCACGGGGCCCGACGGCCGGTGCTCGCCGGGGTGCTCGGCGCGGTGGTGCTGGTCGGCAACCTGGCCAGCGGCCGGATCACCTTCGCCGTCGGACTCGCATTCGGGCTGCTCGCCCTCTGCGCGGTCGGCGTCGGGCGGCCAAACCGGACGGTACGGCTGACCCTGGCCGCCGTGCTCGCTGCGACCGCCACCTGGGCCAGTCCGGTCGCTGGTCTCTTCACCGGCCTGGCCGGTGCCGCGCTGCTGCTGGCCGCCCTGCGCCGCGGCGACGGACCGGGGCGGCCCCTGGCCGGCGGCTGGCGGGTGGACCGCCCGCTGGCCGAGAGCGTGGTCCTCTGCCTCACGCCGGCGCTCGCGCTTGCTCCGATGGCCGTGCTGTTCGGCAACGGTGGCACCCAGCCGTATTCGGCCGAGTCGATGCGAATCAACGTGGCGCTGGCCGTGCTGGTGTTCGTCGTCGTGCCCCGGCGGTGCCGGACACTACGGATCGGTTCGGTGCTCGCCGTGTTGTTGTTGGTCGCCGCCTTCTACCTGCCTACTCCGATCGGTTCCAACGCACTGCGACTGCCGATGCTCTTCGCGGTGCCGGTGCTTGCCGGGTACGCCACGCTGCCACGCCCGTGGCTGGCCGGGCTGCTCGCCGCCACCGTCTGGTGGCAGAACCCGGTGATGGTCGGCGATGTGACCCGCGCGGGATCGGCGGAGAGCACCGCTGCCTTCCACCGCCCGCTCGCCGACGAACTAGCCCGGCGGCAGCCGGTGGGCCGGGTCGAGGTGGTGCCGCTGCGCGACCACTGGGAGTCGGCGTACCTGCCACCGACGGTTCCCCTGGCGCGGGGTTGGGAACGGCAGACGGACACCAACCGCAACGCCGTCTTCTACGGAGACGGGCTGACTGCCCAGTCCTACGCGGACTGGCTCCGCCGCGACGCGGTCCAGTATGTCGCGGTCGCGCCTGACGCCGTGCCCGACCGATGGGGGCGTGCCGAGGCAGGCCTGATCCTTGCCGGCCAGCCCTATCTGCGTGAGGTGTGGGGGAACACGGACTGGCGGCTGTACGCCGTGGTCGATCCGACGCCGCTGGTGGGTGCCCCGGGCCGACTGGTGGCCTCTGACCAGGCGCGGGTGCGGTTCATCACAGACCAGGTTGGGCGCGTGCAGGTCCGCGTTTGGTGGTCGCGCTGGCTGTCCCTTGAAGGGGCCGACGGGTGCCTGAGGCCAGGGTCGGACGGGTGGGCCGAGGTGGCGGTCCGTACCCCGGGCGAATTTTCGATCTCCAGCGACCTCGCACCGGCGAACCACTGCTGAGCGCCGAGCCTGCTCGTGGGATGAACACTGGCCCCTGCCAGGGCAAGGGAAGCGCGCCCGCCGACGAACGGCCCCGTTCGTCGGCGGGCGCGTACCTGCCGGCAAGTCGCCGGCCAGGTGGGTTTGCTAGGCGGTTGCCCACTGGGTGCATTCGCTGTCGGTGTTGTTCGGGCCCGCGCACACCCGGTACGAGGTGATGGTGCCACCCCCCAGGGGGGACTCGGAGCCACAGTTCGGACCGTTGCCGTCCGCGTCACCGACGTGGTCAGTGACCCCGTTGGTCGTCTTGTACCACGTCCGTACCCCCCAGCCTTCGTTATTCGAATCGCATACGGAAACGGTGGTGTGGCTGGCGGTGACACAACCCGTGCCTCGATTGGGCAACGTCATGCAAGTTCCGTGTGCCTGCGCGGGGCTGGGCGCGGCGAGAACGAATGGGGTCGCGAGCAGCGCGGCTCCCAGCGCGATTCGACGGTTTCTCGACATGTCAAACTCCATTCTGAGTCGCCAGTGCCTGCTGTCAGCGCGTTTCAGGAATGAATTGCAAAATGCAGTGTCCAGCAAAGTCTTGTCGGGGATTTGTGGTGCGCTGACTCGCCATAGTCTGGCGTGGCATCCATCGTTCCGCTAGTCTTGCGAGACGATCAGGGACATTGAGGGATGTCTTGCTTCTGCTAATGTTCTGGCTGTGAATCGGGGGACTGGAATGTTGTGGAGGAAGTTGCCTGTCGGTCTTCCTGAAGCGGCTGGACGCCTGGTGATTGAGCTGCGATTTCTCAAAGACCATTCCGAATTGAGCCTGACCCGACTGGGTCAACGGACCAGTTTTAGCAGGTCATCGTGGGAGCGGTGGCTCAACGGTAAACATTTACCGCCGCGGCAGGCGGTGGAGCGCATGAGTGCCGCGTGTGGCGGGGATGGCGTCAGGTTGGCCGCGCTGTGGGAGGAAGCGGCCAGGGCGCATGCGGCCAGACTCGATGTACGCGGCTTCGGCGCTGCTGCCTCCGAGGATAGTGAGCCCTGGTCGCGGTCCGACACCTTGCCGGGGACGCCTGACGCTTGCCGATTGGCAACCCGTGTCCGCTGCCTGGTAGACCGGTCGGGACTGGACGTGGTGCGGCTGGAGGAAATTACCGACCTCAGTCGTGCCACCTGGGAGCGTTGGCTGAACGGGCAGCAGCCGTTGCCGAAACACGCCGTTCTCTACCTGGTAGCGGCCTGTGCCCAGGAAACCCCGGGCCTCCTGGCGCTGTGGGAGGAGGTCACTACGGCGTAGTAGGGGGTCGTGGACGTGGCGTGGCAGGAGTACCGAGTTCGGGCCAGGCTCGGGACGCCTCCCCGGTTGGGTGCCCGCCATTGCTCCCCGCCGGCCGGCTGGCAGCATGATGGGCGTGCCTCACCACCTCGCGCGCTGGACCGGCCTGGCCGGTTCCCTGCTGCTCGCCCTGGCCGCATTCCTCGGCGGCGCGTTCCCGGACGGTGACCTGCGCCCCACCCCCGTCAGCATCTGGCAGGGGCCGAACGGGCCACTGATTATCGCGGCCTGGCTGCTCGGCGCCGCCCTGATGGCCTGGGCGTGGTGGTCGCTGCGGGACGGGGTGCCGTCCGCGCGTTGGGCCCTGGTCACCGCCGGCCTCTGGCTGCTGCCGCTGCTGGTCGCGCCGCCGATGGCCAGCCGGGACGTGTACGCGTACGCCTGCCAGGGCGCCAGCTTCGCCAACGGGATCAGCCCCTACGAACAGGGGGTGTCCGCGCTGCCCTGTCCGTGGCTGGACTCCATCTCGTACATCTGGCGGGACACCCCGGCCCCGTACGGGCCGCTGTTCGTGGTGCTCGCCGGGGCGGTGGTGAAGGCGACCGGTTCGCTGACCGCGAGCATCGTGGCGTTCCGGCTGTTCGCGGTGGCCGGGCTGGCGCTGACCGCGTGGTGCCTGCCGGTCCTGGCCCGCCGCTGCGGCGTGCCGGTCGGCCGCGCGCTGTGGCTGGCGCTGGCCAGCCCGCTGGTCGGGGTGCACCTGGTCGCCGGCGCGCACAACGACGCGCTGATGGTCGGCCTGTTGGTTGCCGGCCTGGCCGTGGTGGCCGCCCGGCCGGGCCGGCCCGGCCCGCTGCTGGCCGGCGGCGTGCTACTCGGGCTGGCCGTGTCGATCAAAGTCACGGCGGTGGTGGTGGTGCCGTTCGCCGCCCTGGCCGCCATGACCGGGCCGTACCGGAGCCGGACGCTGGTCCGCGACGGCGGGTGGGTCGTCGTCGGCACGGTCGCCACCGTGGTCGGGGTGACCCTCGCAGCCGGTCTCGACTTCGGCTGGATCGGCGGGCTGTCCAAGGGCGGCGACGCGATCGCCTGGACCTCGCCGCCCACCGCCGTCGGGCAGACCGCCGGGTACGTCGCGCTGCTCTTCGGCGCGCACGTCGACGCGCTACCGGTGGTCCGGGCGCTCGGCGTGGTGGTGCTGGCCGGGCTGCTGCTCTGGCTGTGGTGGCGGGCCCGCACCCGGGACCCGCTGTGGCACGCCGGACTGGCGCTGGCCGCCACGGTGGCGATGTCGCCGGTGGTGCACCCCTGGTACTGGGTCTGGCCGCTGACCGTGCTCGCCGCGACCGCGCAGCGCATCCCCTGGTTCACCGTCGTTGCGCTGGTCAGCGCGTTTCTCATCCTGCCGGACGGTACCGGGCTGGCCCGGTACACGAAGCTGCCCGGTGCGCCGCTGATGACGCTGTTGCTGATCTGGGTGGTCGTCCGGTTGGTACGGTCGGCCAGGGCCGAGCGTGCGCCGACCCCAGCCGCCGCAGGAGCCGACTGAACAGGGGTGCGCCGGTGACCGTCCCCGGCGACCCGCCCGCACCCTCCCGCCGGCGGGCCGCGCTCGCCCGCTGGGCCGGGCTGCTCGGCGCGGTGCTGCTCACCGTCGCCGGCTGGCTCGGCGGGGCGCTGCCCGAGCTCACCGGCGGCAGCCCGATCGACACCTGGCAGGGCCCGCGCGGGCCGGCGGTGCTGGGCTGCTGGCTGGCCGGCACGGGGCTGACGGTCGGGGCGTGGTGGGCGCTGCGCCGGGGCGCCCCGTCGACCGGGTGGGCGTACCGCACCGCCGGGCTCTGGCTGCTGCCGCTGCTGGCCGCGCCGCCGCTGGGCAGCCGGGACGTCTACTCGTACGCCTGCCAGGGCTGGTCGTACGCGCACGGGCGCGACCCGTACGAGGTGGGGGTGGCGGCGGCCGGCTGCCCGTGGCTGGACTCGGTCGCCCCGATCTGGCGGGACACCCCCGCGCCGTACGGGCCGCTGTTCGTGCTGCTGGCCGCCCTCGCGGTGGCCCTCGGCGGCGGGCTGGTCGGCGCGCTCGCGGTGCTGCGGCTGTACGCCGTGGCCGGGGTGCTGCTGACCGCGCTCTGCCTGCCGGGGCTGGCCCGGGCGGCCGGTGCGCCGACCCGGCGGGCTGCCTGGCTGGCGCTGGCCGCGCCGCTGGTCGGGGTGCACCTGGTGGCCGGCGCGCACAACGACGCCGTGGCGCTCGGCCTGCTGCTGCTGGCCCTGCTGGTGCTGGTCCGCCGGCCCGGAAAGCCCCGCGCGTTGCTGCTGGCCGGGGCGCTGCTCGGGCTGGCGGTGCTGGTGAAGGCGACCGCCGTGGTGGTGCTGCCGTTCGCGGCGCTGGCCGCCGTGCTCGGCCCGTACACCTGGCGGGCGCTGCTGCGCGACGGCGGCTGGCTGGCCGGCGGCGCGCTGGCGGCGGCGCTGGCGACCTCGCTGGCCTCCGGGCTGGGCCTGGGCTGGGTCGGCGGGCTGGCCCGCAGCGGCGACTCCGCCCAGTGGACCTCGCCGCCGACCGCCGTCGGCTTCGTCGTCAACTACGTGGGAAGGCTGGTCGGGCGGCGGCCGGACGCCGTGCCGGCGGCCCGGGCCGCCGGCCTGCTGCTGCTCATGGTGCTGCTGGTGGCCCTGTGGTGGTGGGCCTGGCGGTCGCTGCGCCGGCTCAACGACGTCCGGCAGCGGGCCCGCGCCCTGGCGGCGGCCCGGCCCCGGGTGGCCCTGCTCGGGGCGGGCCTGGCGCTGGCCGCCACGGTCGCTCTCTCCCCGGTCTTCCACCCCTGGTACGCCCTCTGGCCCCTGACGCTGCTGGCCGTCTCGGTGATCCGGGCCGCCCGGACCACCTGGTTCGTGCTGCCGTGCGCCGTCGCCGCCGTACTGACGCTGCCGGACGGCACCAACCTGGCCCGGTTCACCAAGGCCCCCGGCGCGATCGCGATGACGGCGCTGGTGCTGGCGCTGGCGGTGTGGGCGTTCGTCGCCGCCCGCGCCGCCCCTGCCGCCCTCGGCGATGAGCGGGCGGTCGGGCGATGAGGCGGCCGGGGTGGTCGAAACGCGGCGGAAGCGCTTGACGGGGTCGGCGCCCGGCCCTATGTTTAACCCATAAGTTAATTAACGAGGTGGTTAAGAGCGTGGCAACCGATCGACTCAGCGTCATCTTCGCGGCGCTGGCGGACCCGACCCGCCGGGCGATCCTCGCCCGGCTCGCCGAGGGGGACGCCACGGTCTCGGAGCTGGCCGAGCCGTTCGCGATCAGCCTCCCGGCGATCTCCCGGCACCTGAAGGTGCTCGAACACGCGGGGCTGATCTCCCGGAGCCGGTCCGCCCAGTGGCGCTCCAGCAGTCTCAACCCCGAGCCCCTGCGGGAGGCGACGGCCTGGATGGAGCGGTACCGGCAGTTCTGGGACACGAACTTCGACCGACTCGACGCGCACCTGCGGCGGATGCGGCAGGCGCAGGCGACGCCCACCGACAACGACAAGCAGTGAGAGAGGACGACACCATGACCGAGGCCCCAGCCACCGAGACACTCGTCATCACCCGGATCTTCGACGCCCCGCGCGAGCTGGTCTACCGCGCCTTCACCGACCCCGACCAGCTCGCCCAGTGGTTCGGCCCGGTGGGCTTCTCGGTGCCCCGGGAAACCGTCAGCGTCGACGCCCGGGTCGGCGGCCACCAGCGGTTCGTCATGGTCAGCGACGCCGATCCGAGCTTCAGCTCCCCGGTCGACGCCACGTTCACCGAGGTGGTCGAGAACGAGCTGCTCGTCGGCTACGAGGAGGTGCACGGCGTCCCCGGCTTCCCGGACGGGGCCCGGCTGGAGATGCGGATCGAGTTCCACGACGAGGGCGACGACAAGACCCGCCTCGTGCTGTGCCAGGGCCCGTACTCGACGGAGGTCGAGGCGGGCGCGCGGGAGGGCTGGGGCAGCTCCTTCGGCAAGCTGGACGCCCTGCTCGCCCGCTGAACGGGGGCGGTCGCCCCGCCCGCCCGCCCCCGTCGGTCGGGGCGGGGCGGGGCGACCGACCGTTCAGCGCGACGCGCCGCAGGTGGGGCAGCAGCCGACCGCCCGCTGCGGGAGTGGCCGGCCACGGCGAGCCGCCAGCGCGAACAACAGCAGGGCCGGGCCGAGCAGGGTGACGGCCACGGCGGTGCCGGCCAGGGCCGACCAGTACGGGTTCTGCCCGATGAACTGCTCGGCCAGCTTCCGCACCGAGAGCAGGCCGGCTGGGGTGAGCAGCACCAGCAGCGCCCAGGCGCCTCGGGCGTCCCGGCGGAGAGCCAGGGCGAGCGCGAGCGCCAGCGCGACGATCAGCAGTGCGCCCCCGACGGGGGCCAGCAACTCCAGGCCGGAGCTGTGGTAGCTGACGTAGTCACCCTTGGGCGCGAGCCAGCGGACGGCGAGCGCGGCGGCGAGGGCGGCGACGGCCGCCGGGGCGAGCCGGACCCACAGGGGCAGCCGGTCCGGCAGGGCGAGCGCCAGCAGGCCCAGCGCGAGCTGCGGCACCAGCACGGACAGCGGCGGCCGGGGCGCGCCGGTCAGCGCCGCCGCCGGCACCACGAGCGCGGTGAGCAGCACGGCCAGCCCGATCAGCGAGCGCGCGTGCCGCGCCGGGGCGAGCGCGTGGGTGACGGCGGCGACCAGCCAGGCGGCCCAGGCCACCACGCCCAGGCTGGCGAACGGGCCGAACGTTCGCACCTGGAATTCCGGGGCCGGCGGGTGCGATTCCAACACCGACCACCCGGCCGCGAGGGCGGTCGCGGTGGGGAAGGCGAGGACGGCCGCGAGGCGTACCCCGGAAAGCAGGCCGGCGGTGCCGGCGGCCCGCAGCCGCTCGCGGAGGCCGCCGCCCACGAGGTCGGCGGCGTCCGCGAGCGAGGGCCGACGCCGCCCCTCGCTCGCGAGATCGAGGTACGTTCCGACGAGCTCGGCGCCCCGGTCCCGCCGGTACGCCGACGGGTACGCCCACAGCAGCCTCCGGTAGCGGCGCTCCAGCTCGCCACTGCCAGTCCTTACGCTCTCGCTCATGCCAGCCCTCCCGCCAGGCGTGCGGTGCCAGACCGGGCGGCGGCCCGGCGGCCCAGCCGGGCGGTGGCCGCCTCGACGTTGCGGCGCAGCCGCTCGGTCTCGGCCGTGAGGGTGGCGTCGCCGGCGGGGGAGAGGCGGTAGTAGCGGCGCAGTCGGCCGTCCACGATCTCCTCCCGGTCGACCTGCACCAGGCCGGCGTCGACCAGCCGGTCCAGGGCGCCGTAGAGGGTGCCGGGGCGCAGCGAGACGCGCCCGTCGGAGATGGTGGCGACCTCGCCGATCAGCCCGTAGCCGTGCATCGGCTCCCCGGCCAGTGCGGTGAGGATCAGGAACGTGGGTTCGCGCAGCGGTGTGTCCACGTCCTCAATATATCGGACGCGAAGCTATATCGGGGGGCGGTGCGTCGGGTGGTGGGACGACAAGCGGCCGGGCCGGCCCCGCGTGCTGCGGAGCCGGCCCGGCCGGTGCTGGAGGAGCGTGCTGACCCGAGGGCTCAGCAGTCGTAGTACATCGCGAACTCGTGCGGGGTCGGGCGCAGGCGCACCGGGTCGACCTCGTTGGCCCGCTTCCAGCCCACCCAGGTGGAGATCAGGTCCGGCGTGAACACGCCGCCGTCGAGCAGGTAGTCGTGGTCGGCCTCGAGCGCGTCGAGCACCTCGGGCAGCGAGCCCGGAACCTGCTTGACCGAGCCCCACTCCTCCGGCGGCAGGTCGTACAGGTCCTTGTCGATCGGCTCCGGCGGCTCGATCTTGCTCTTGATGCCGTCCAGGCCGGCCATCATCATCGCCGAGAAGGCGAGGTACGGGTTGCTCGACGGGTCCGGCACCCGGAACTCGACGCGCTTGGCCTTCGGGTTGCTGCCGGTCACCGGGATGCGGGTGCAGGCGGACCGGTTGCGCTGCGAGTAGACCAGGTTCACCGGCGCCTCGAAGCCCGGCACCAGGCGGCGGTACGAGTTGACCGTCGGGTTGGTGAAGGCCAGCAGCGACGGGGCGTGGTGCAGCAGGCCGCCGATGTACCAGCGGGCCATGTCGGACAGGCCGGCGTAGCCGGTCTCGTCGTAGAACAGGGGCTCACCGTTCAGCCACAGGCTCTGGTGGGTGTGCATGCCCGAGCCGTTGTCGCCGAAGAGCGGCTTCGGCATGAACGTGGCCGTCTTGCCGTTGGCCCAGGCCTCGTTCTTGATCAGGTACTTGAAGAGCTGGAGCTGGTCGGCCGACTGCAGCAGGGTGGAGAACTTGTAGTTGATCTCCGACTGGCCGGCGGTGCCGACCTCGTGGTGCGAACGCTCCACGGTGAAGCCGGCGTCGATCAGGCGGCGGACCATGCCGTCGCGCAGGTCGGCGTAGTGGTCGACCGGCGGCACCGGGAAGTATCCGCCCTTGTACGGGGTCTTGTACCCGCGGTTGCCGCCCGGCTCCTCGCGGCCCGAGTTCCAGGCGCCCTCGACCGAGTCGATGTAGTAGAACGACTGGTGCGCCGAGGTCTCGTGGCGGATCGAGTCGAAGATGTAGAACTCGGCCTCGGCACCGAAGTACGCGGTGTCGGCGATGCCGCTCGCGGCGAGGTACGCCTCGGCCTTCTTCGCCACGTTCCGCGGGTCCCGGGAGTACGCCTCGCGGGTGAACGGGTCGTGGACGAAGAAGTTCAGCGCGAGGGTCTTCTGCACGCGGAAGGGGTCGATGAACGCGCTCGCGACGTCCGGGAGCAGGAGCATGTCCGACTCGTGAATCGTCTGGAAGCCGCGGATCGACGACCCGTCGAAGGCGAGACCGTCGCTGAAGACGCTGTCGTCGAAGGACTCCACCGGCAGGTTGAAGTGCTGCATCACGCCGGGCAGGTCACAGAAACGTACGTCGACGAACTTTACGTCCTCGTTCTTGAGGTATCGCAGGAGTTCCTCGGGATTGGCGAACACACGTCCTCCTGGCACGTCCACGGGGTGGCTGGCTCCTGGCGACGCTATGACCGCGCGGTTGCCCGGCCGTATCTTGAGTGTTTCTGTCGTGTTACGTCGCTCGCGCTGCGTCATCTTCGCCGGTCAGTCGCCAGCCGCTGTCCGTTCGGAGGATACCCGGCGCGCCGTTGTACCGCAGATTACTGCCTTTGGTCCGATTCGTCGGCCGGTGCCGATCCGACCATCCCGGCGTGCCTGACTACCCTTGGCGACTGTGACCACGCCGCAGCATCCCGCGCCCCCCGCCGCCGACCCCGGTTTCGTCCCGCCCACCCTGGGCCGCCGGTTCGGCGCTCTGGTGATCGACTGGGTGCTCTGCCTGCTGGTGTCCAATTTCTTCGCCGACCCGGTCCACGACGGCTGGGCCCCCGTCGTGGTGCTGATCGTCGAGTACGCCCTCTTCCTCGGCCTGTTCGCCCAGACCCCCGGCATGTACATCACCCGGATCCGCTGCGTGTCCTGGGCCGACGGCGGCCGGATCGGGCTGACCCGCGCGCTGCTGCGCGGCGTCCTGCTGGCCCTGGTGGTCCCGGCCCTGATCATGGACGAGCACCGCCGCGGCCTGCACGACCGCCTCACCGGCTCGGTCATCACCCCCGCCCCCCGCCCCTGACCACCCGCCCCCGCGCCCCCTGACCTCGCGCTATTACACGGAAAGAGTGGCCTCCCGTCGACGGGAGGCCACTCTTTCCGTGTAATAGCGCGTCTTGCGGGGCCGGGCGTGGTGCCCGGGGTGGGGGTGGGGGGTTAGCGGCCTCGGGTTTGGCGGAAGGTGCCGCCTTGCGGGCGCATGTTCTTCGGGATCGCGCCCTTGGGCATCTGCGGGCGGGCGGTGAGCGCCTTGAGCCGCTTGTCGAGGGCGTTGACGTCCTTGCCGCTGAGGCTGCGCGGCAGCCGCATCAGGGTCATCCGTAGCTTGCGGATCGGCAGCTCGTTCTCGGCCTGGCCGATCACGTAGTCGTAGAGCGGGGCGGAGCCGATGACCTTGGTCAGCCGCCGCTTCTCCTGCCCCAGCAGGCCACGGACCCGCTGCGGGTTCCCCTCGGCCAGCAGGATCACGCCGGGGCGCCCGATCACCAGATGCACCATGTCCATCTGGGTGGTGGCGCTGACGGCCGGGGTGACCCGCCAGTCGCCCCGCATGTTCTCCATGATCTGCGCCGCCGCGCCGGGCTGCCCCTCTGCGGCGTTCATCATCGCCTTGTTCGACCGCAGGTTGAGCACGATCAGCACGGCGAGCAGGGTGATCAGGATGCCCAGCGGCAGCCAGAACCAGCCCCAGAGGATCACCGCGACCACGGTCAGCGCGAGCGGGATCAGCACCGCGCCGGCGGTCAGCGGCGCGAACCACCGGTCCTGCTTGGCGGTGAACTGGAACACCATCCCGATCTGCTTCAGCCGCTGGCCGAACGAGACCTTCTCCTGGGGCTTTGCCATGTCGCAGAGTCTAGTGGTCGCCGTGCAACGGGTTGAGCCGCGCCCGGTGCTCCGGGCGGTCAGGGGCGGCGGGGCAGGACCGGGGCGGCCCGTCCGGTGCCGTGCCGGCCGGTGGACCCGGCTGGCGGGGAGCCGCCGGCCTGCTCGTGGTACTCCTCCTCGACGTTGACCGCCCACACGTCGTGGTCGCCGCCGTCGAGGATGTTCTCCACGGTCAGCATCGCGGTGAGCATCGAGTGGTCCTGGTTGTTGTAGCGGTGCATGCCGTTGCGGCCGACCGGGTGCACGTTCGGCACCGCCTCGGCGAGCCAGGCGCGGAGGGTCTCCACGGCCTGCTCGTACCCGGCGTCGTAGAGCGGGTACGCCTTCGGCATCCGGACCACGTACCCGGCGGAGACCGCACCGGCGTCGACCAGCCCGAGCGCCTCCAGTTCGGCGGTGCCCAGGGCGACCAGCTCCTCGTCGGGGGCGTCCCACAGGTCGTCGCCGACATCGACGAAGTACTCCAGCCCCAGGCAGGTGAACCCCTCCCGCACCAGGTACGGCGACCAGGAGCCGAAGTTCTGCACCCGGCCGACCCGTACCCCCGGGGTGTGCACGTAGATCCAGTTGTCCGGGAAGCCGGCGGCGGCCGGCACCACCAGGGCCACGGTGAGGAAGTCGCGGTGCCGCAGCGCGTCGGCGGCGGCCAGCACCTCCGGCGGCGCGGGCGGGTCCATGGCCCGGACCAGCGCGGGCAGCGGCATGCTGCTGATCACGTGGTCGGCGGCGACCCGGCGCGCGCCGCCCGGCCCGGCCACGGTCACCGCGACCGCCCGGCCGTCGGCGCGGTGCACGGTCGCCGCCCGGGCCCCCAGCGTCACCACGCCGCCGGCCTTGGTGACCAGTTCGGCGCAGCGTTCCCACATCATCCCCGGGCCGAGCCGGGGGTACTGGAACTCCTCGATCAGGCTGGTGATGTCGGCCCGGGCCAGGCGGGGCAGCAGCGCGTTGCGCACCGCCCCCGCGAGCGACAGGTTACGGATCCGCTGGGCCGCCCAGTCGGCCTGCAACTCGGTGGCCGGGATGCCCCAGACCTTCTCCGTGTACGTCTTGAAGAACATCCGGTACAGCCGGGTGCCGAAGCGGGCCGACACCCAGCCCTCGAAGTGGCTCTGGTCCGCCGGCGGTCGCACCCGCGCCCACAGGTACGACCCGACGCAGCGGACCGCCTCGACGATCCCCAGGTTGCCCAGCGCGTTGCCGGCCCGCAGCGGGTAGTCGAACAGCCGGCCCCGGTAGTGGATCCGGCTCATCCGGGGGCGCAGCAGGAAGTCGCCGTCGGGCAGCACCTCGTGCCAGAACGCCTCGACCCGGGCCACCTTGGTGAAGAACCGGTGCCCGCCGATGTCGAACCGCCAGCCGTCCCGTTCGACGGTGCGGCTGATCCCGCCCACCACGTCGTCGGTCTCGACCACCTCGACGGGGGCGTTCCGCCTGGTCAGTTCGTAGGCGGCGGTCAGACCCGCGGGACCGGCGCCGATGATCACCGTACGTGGCAGGGGCATGACTAAATTCATCATCTTCGACGTCTCTCGGCAAGAGTCGCCCCGCTGGGTGGGACGTCGGGGGCCGGGCCGCGCGGAATTTAGCACGCGGTCGACCCCGCCTGCGGCCCCGAAGGCGGCGCCATGTCGGCAGGCGGACCCAGTGGTCGCTGTAGCCGGCGTACGTCCGTCAGTCCCGGTGCACGCCGGGCCGACGGGTCAGGCGCGGACGGCCCCGCGGGCGTCCAGCGCCTGCCGGTAGAGCCGCCCGGCCCGGTACGACGAGCGCACCAGCGGACCGCTCATCACCCCGGCGAAGCCGATCTCCTCGGCCTCCTCGCGCAGCTCCACGAACTCCTCCGGCTTGACCCAGCGGGTCACCGGGTGGTGCCGGGGCGTCGGGCGCAGGTACTGCGTGATGGTGATCAGCTCGCAGCCCGCCTCGTGCAGGTCGCGCAGCGCCTGGGACACCTCGGCCCGCTCCTCGCCCATGCCGAGGATCAGGTTGCTCTTGGTGACCAGGCCGTCGGCGCGGGCCTGCCGGATCACGTCCAGCGAACGGTCGTAGCGGAACGCCGGCCGGATCCGCTTGAAGATCCGCGGCACCGTCTCGACGTTGTGCCCCAGCACCTCGGGGCGCGAGCCGAAGACCTCGGCGAGCTGCTCGGGGACCGCGTTGAAGTCGGGGATCAGCAGCTCCACGCCGCAGCCGGGCTGGAGGGCGTGGATCTGGCGGACCGTCTCGGCGTACAGCCAGGCGCCGCCGTCGGGCAGGTCGTCGCGGGCGACACCGGTGATCGTGGCGTAGCGCAGGCCCATCGACACCACGGACTCGGCCACCCGGCGCGGCTCGTCGGCGTCGAACTCGGCCGGCTTGCCGGTGTCGATCTGGCAGAAGTCGCAGCGCCGGGTGCACTGGTCGCCACCGATGAGGAAGGTGGCCTCCCGGTCCTCCCAGCACTCGTAGATGTTGGGGCAGCCGGCCTCCTGGCAGACGGTGTGCAGCCCCTCACGCGAGACGAGCCCGCGCAGCTGGGTGTACTCCGGCCCCATCTTGGCCTTGACCTTGATCCACGGCGGCTTGCGTTCGATCGGCGTCTCGGCGTTGCGCGCCTCGATCCGCAGCATGCGCCGCCCCTCCGGGGCGACCGTGGCGGTACGCGCAGCGGGGCTGGTCGTCGGCTGCTCGGTCGTCGGCGTCGTCGGCGCGAAGTGCTCGATCGTCACGAATTGAGCCTACGCCGGACGGCCGCCGTCGATGAACGTGAGGCGACGGCCGTCACCCCCTAATCCCTGTGACGCCGCCCACCGCCACCGCCGAAAATCCCGTTACCGGCCCCGCCCGGGGTGCTAGCTTGCGGCAAAGCTGTGACGGAGCCGAGTAGCGCGTCGCCCCGCCAGTCGAGAGAGCCGCCGTTCGCTGCGAGGCGGTCTGGCGTCGGCGCGCGAAGACCCTCCCGAGCTGCGGGAAGAACGGCGTGCGCGGCTGCCCTGCGGGCGCCCGCCCAGTAGAGCCCGCCCGGCTGGCCCCGGTCATCAGGCGACGAACGAGGCCCCCGCGCGAGCGGGGGCGAAGGTGTGGTGGCACCGCGAGGACCCGCTCGCCCACACCTCCCGGGGCTGAGGCGATGCTTCGCCGCCCTGCGGCGGCGAAGGCGTTGCGATTGATCGAGGAGCAGCCCGCCGTGCAACGCATCCTGTCCACCCAGCTCCCCGCCCATGCCGGCGCGACCGTCCGGGTCGCCGGCTGGGTGCACCGCCGCCGGCTGCTCAAGTCGGTGACGTTCCTGATCGTGCGGGACGCCGCCGGCCTGACCCAGGTCGTGGTCACCGACCCGGCCGTCCGCGCCGCCGTCGGGGCGCTCACCGAGGAGACCGTCGTCGAGGTGGTCGGCACGGCCACCGCGAACCCGGCGGCCCCCGCCGGGGTCGAGCTGACCGACCCGACGGTACGACCGCTCGGCCCGCCCGCCGTCCCGCCCCCGTTCGACCTGTACCGGCCGGCGCTGACCGCGAGCCTGCCCACCCAGCTCGACCATGCGCCCGTCGCCCTGCGCCACCCGAGGAGGTCGGCGGCGCTGCGGATCTCGGCGACGGCGGTGGCCGGCTTCCGGGCCGCCCTGGACGCCCGCGACTTCGTGGAGATCCACACCCCGAAGGTGGTCGGCTCGTCCACCGAGTCCGGCGCGAACGTCTTCGCGCTGGACTGGTTCGGACGGCCCGCGTACCTGGCCCAGTCGCCGCAGTTCTACAAGCAGCTCATGGTGGGCGTCTTCGAGCGGGTGTACGAGGTCGGGCCCGTGTTCCGGGCCGAGCCGCACGACACCGTCCGGCACCTGGCCCAGTACACCTCGCTCGACGCCGAACTGGGCTTCGTGGCCGACCACCGCGACGTCATGGCCGTGCTGCGGGACACCCTCGCCGGGATGCTGGCGACCGTGGCGGACCGGGCCGGCGCTGCCCTGGCCACGCTGGGCGTGACGCCGCCGGAGGTGCCGGCGCGGATCCCGGAGGTGCACTTCACCGAGGCCCTGCGGATCGCCGGCGCCCCGGCCGACGAGCCGGACCTCGCCCCCGCCCACGAGCGGGCGCTGGGGGAGTGGGCCCGCGCCGAGCACTCCTCGGAGTTCGTCTTCGTCACCGGGTACCCGATGGCGAAGCGGCCGTTCTACACCCACCCCGACCCGGCCCGGCCGGCGTACTCCAACGGGTTCGACCTGCTGTTCCGGGGAGTGGAGCTGGTCACCGGCGGGCAGCGCCTGCACCGGTACGACGACTACCTGGCCGCCCTCGCGGCGCGCGGCGAGCCGGTCGGCCCGTACGCGGGCTACCTCGACGCGTTCCGGCACGGCATGCCGCCGCACGGCGGCTTCGCGATCGGCCTGGAACGGTTCGTCGCCCGCCTGGTCGGCGCGGCCAACGTCCGCGAGGTCACCGCGTTCCCCCGCGACCTGCACCGCCTCACCCCCTGAGCGGCCGATTCCTGCTCGGTGCCTACACGGCGTCACGGCCCGACCGGTCGCGCGTCCCCGTCACCCACCGTTAGCCGTGGCGGGCTGGCTGCCTCAGGCCACCCCGCCACGGCTACCCCTGACCTGCGTCGACCCCGCCCACCTCAACCCCCACTCCGCCCCTTTGCTCTGCACCCACCGATGCAACAGGCGCGTGCAGTAACTGTTGCGTCGGTGGGTGCAGAGCAAAGCGAGTGGGGAGGGGTGGGTGCTGGGGACGGGTGGTGTCGGTGCGTCAACGGAGTGCTCGGTCGCGTTGTCGAGCACCCGACGGGCAGCGTGCCGGGCGCGTCCGGCCGGGAGGGCGCGAGGACTCGGAGGGAGCGCAGGAAAGCCGGTGGAGCTGGAGGGCGGATTGCACCGTCCAGGGCAGGTCGCGCCGGGGCAGAGTGGGCAGGGCCGGGTCAGGCCGAGCCGAGGAGGTCCCAGGGGTTGCCGGCGATGTCCCGGAAGACGGCCACCCGGCCGTACGGCTCGGTGCGCGGGGGCCGGACGAACTCGACGCCCGCGTCGACGAGGCGGCGGTGGGTGGCCTCGAAGTCGTCGACCCGGAGGAAGAAGCCGACCCGCCCGGCGGTCTGGTCACCGACCGCCGCCTCCTGCCGCTCCCCGTCGGCGCGGGCCAGCAGCAGGCCGGTCTGCGCGCCCGGCGGGCGGACCACGACCCACCGCTTCGGGCGGCCGTCGTTGGTCAGGGACGGGGAGTCCTCGACCAGTTCGAAGCCGAGGACCTCGGTGAAGAAGGCGACGGCCGGGTCGTACTCGGCGACGATGAGGGTGACGAGATCGATCTGCATCCGCCGAGCCTAGTAAGGCGTCGCGGTGGCCGGGGCGGGTCAGGCGGGCGGGGTGACCAGGGTGGGCAGGTGCCGCTCGACCACCGGCAGCATGTCGGCGACGGTGATCGGGCGGCCCAGCTCGGCGGTGAGCGAGGTGACCCCGGCGTCGCGGATGCCGCAGGGCACGATCCGGTCGAAGTACGCCAGGTCGCAGTCGCAGTTGATCGAGAAGCCGTGCAGGGTGACCCCCCGGGCGACCCGGATGCCGATGGCGGCCACCTTGCGGGCCGGGCCCCGGTCGTCCTCGGGCACCCAGACCCCGCTGCGCCCCTCGACCCGGCTGGCGGCCAGCCCGAACTCGGCGCAGACGTCGATCAGCAGCTGCTCGGTGCGGCGGACGTAGGCGACCACGTCGACCGGGTCGGGCAGCCGCACGATCGGGTAGCCGACCAGCTGCCCCGGGCCGTGCCAGGTGATCTTGCCCCCGCGGTCGACGTCGACGACCGGGGTGCCGTCCATCGGGCGGTCCCACGGCTCGGTGCGCTTGCCGGCGGTGTAGACGCTCGGGTGCTCCAGCAGCAGCACGGTGTCGCCGCGCTCGCCGGCCACCACCGACTCGTGCAGCCGGCGCTGCTCGTCCCACGCGGCCTGGTAGTCGAGCACCCCTGCACGTACGGCGGTCAGCCCGGGAATCGTCGCGGTCACGCCCACCAGCCTAGCCCCGTACCGGCCGGTCACCCCCGGTGAGCCGCCTCACCACCCGCCCCCCCGCCCCGCGCGCCCCGCCCCCGCCCCCGCGCGATCTTGCAGTTGCGGCCCCCGGGGTGCCCTTTTCGTGCCTTTCGCCTGGGCCCGAAGTGCAAGATCGCGGGGGAGAGGGGTCAGGGTGGGGGGACCTTCCAGAGCCAGACGTCGTCGACGCGTTGTGGGGGGCCGAGGAGGGCGGTGGCGGTGCGGCGCAGGGCCTCCTCGTCGAGGTCGTACTTGGCGCCGTGCACCCGGTCGGCGAGGACCACCACCTCGACGCCCCAGTACCGCAGGTCGGCCAGGGACTCCTCGATGCTGCCCTCGGTGATGATCGGCACCAGCCCGGTGCGGCCGGCCTGGTCCATCAGGGTGTCGAAGGTGCGCGGCGGCGGGCCGATCCGGCCCCGTCCGTCCGGGCCGCCCGGGCCGAGGAAGAACCCGGCCGGGATGCGGAACTCGCCCTGCCGGTGGGCCAGCGCGTACGCCTGCCAGCGCTGCCCGTCCGGGGTCACGTCGAGGGTCAGCGGCAGCGGGGTGAGCACCCCGCCCGGGGAGACGTACTGTCGCCAGGTGCCGGCCGTGACGAACGCCGGCACCGGCTCGCGGACGCTGGTCAGCAGCGGGGTGGGCAGCAGTGGCAGCAGCGCCGCCGCGAAGCCGAGGCCCCAGGCGGCGGACGCGGCGCGGCGCCGGGGCGGGTCGGCCCGCAGCCGGTCGACGGTGTACGCCAGCAGCAGCCCGATCACCGGGGCCACCACCAGGGCCAGCCGGGACGGCAGGGCGGCGTTGACCACCGGCAGGTTGTCCAGCAGCAGGAACGGCAGCGGCCGGTCGGTGCGCTCGCCGTTCCACTTGGCCCGGGGGCCCCAGGACAGCACCGCGAAGACCACGCCGGTGACGCCCAGCGCCCACACGGTGGCCCGGCGGGCCCGGTCCCGTCGCCACAGGTAGCCGAGGCAGACGGCGGCGAGCAGCAGCAGCGGCACCCCGAAGAACGAGTTCTCCTCGGTGGGGTTGGGCGCGAGTGAGGTGCCCAGCCCGGCCTCGCCGGCCAGCGACCGGCGCGGGTACGCCCCGAACGCGGCGACGTCCTCGGAGTGGATGATCGGGTCGAAGCCGGTGCCGTGGAACCGCTGCGGCCCGGCGAAGTGCAGCCACAGCGGGTACGCCAGCAGCACCCCGGCGGTCAGCGCGGTGACGCCCAGCCCGCGCAGGAAGGTGGGCAGCGCGGCCCGGGCGGCGGCCCGCCGGCTCGGGTGCAGCGCCCAGACGGGCAGGAAGACGCCGAGCGCCAGGGCGGTGAAGAACAGCCCCTCGGCGGCGATCGAGAAGGCCACCGCGACGGTGATGCCGAGCACGATCCCGTTGCGCAGCCAGTGCGCGGGGCGGCGCAGCGCGAACAGCCGCCAGAGCAGCAGCGGCACCAGCCAGCCGGCCGTCCAGTTCAGATGGGCGTTGGCGTGCGACACCATGCCGGGGGAGTACGCGACGAACAGTGCGCCGACCGCCGCCGCGAGCCGGCTGTGGACGAACTGCCGGGACAGCAGCAGGTACCAGGCCACCGCCGTGGCGGCCAGGTTGAGGGTGAGGATCACCAGGAACGTCGCCGGCGGCCCGACCAGGTACGTCAGCGGGGCGAAGACCGCCGCGTACACGGTGATCGAGGTGTTGACCGCGAGGTTCACCCCGTCGGGGACGTTGATCAGGTACGTGAACAGCGGGTTCTCGCCGTGGGTGAGCGCGTGCCCGCCGAAGGCGAGCAGCCATTCGAACAGCGCCTGGTCGCTGGAGTTGACCGTGATGGCGCGGGTGTTCGGGTCCCGCCACAGCCCGCTGGTCACCCAGACCGCGAGCGCCAGCGCGACGAGGACGACGGCCAGGTCGGCCCGCCGGTGGCGGACGACACGGGGCGGCGGGACCGGCGACGACGCCGGGGACGGGGAGGTCGGCACCCAGGGACGTTACCAACCGCACCGGGCACGCCGGTCAGGACGCACTCGAACCCCGGCAACCTCACCGGGTACGCGTACCGGCCGCCGCCCGGTCGCCCGGCCGCTGATCTCGCGCAGGTACGCGACGAGTTCCTGCGGCTCGTGCACCTAGAACTCGCATTCATCCCGGTTCCCAGAGATTGAGGAGACGGCTCGGTATCGCGCCCGGCTCGGGCAGGGGCCAAGTCTGCCTTGTCCCCTGCCGCTGGGCCGGAAAGGCCGTGTGTCAGCCGATCCGCGTTCCGCGCTCATCGCCCCCCAGGGCTCGTGATCTCAACAGCTCGTACACGCTGGAAAAGCTGTCCTGGCCGTGACCGTCGGCCGACCGCCTGTCGAGCAGGGCTTTCAGCGGCTCATGGACGGCGGCGGCAATACCGTTGGCCTTGCTGAGTTGGATGAGACTGTCGACTCCGGCCCGGTTCATGTCGACCGTGGAGACTGCATTCGTGTACTCCGATGATCCGGCTTCGCGCGCCAGCTCGGGCAGGAACTCGGCCATGCCGCGCAGCCATTGTGCCGCCAGCGGGGCGAACACCTCCGGGGTGGTGCCCACAACGTCGAGTAGCGCCGCGGCGTGCAGGAATCCGGTGAGGGCCGCGTACCCGGTGCCCAGCAGGGCCAGGTCATGAATCTCCGCAGAGCCCGCCTTCGTGCCGAAGTAGTGCGCCGGTGCCATTACCTCCAAATCGCGCCGGTGGGTGGTGAAGGCATGCTGGGATCCGCTGTAGAGAAAAAAGCCCTCCGGGGTGGCGACGGTCTCGGGGAGGGCCATCATGGCGCCGTCGAGGTAGTCGGCGCCGTGCCCGGCCACCCACCCTGCCATCGTCGCGGCGTCCTCCGAGGTGCCGAAGGTCAGGTTCACCAGGGCCCGACCCCGCAGACTCTCTGCCACCGGCCCGAGCAGATCCCGCACGGTCGGGTAGTCCGGTAGGCAGACCACGACGAGGGGACTCGCGGCGACCGCCGCTTCCACGGTCGCCGCCCGGACGGCGCCCTGTACGACGAGGGCGTCGGCCTTCGCCGCCGTACGGTTCCACACGGTCGTCGTGTGCCCGGCAGCCAGAAATGCCTGGGCGAGCCGGCTCCCCATCTGCCCCAGGCCGATCACTGACACCGCGGATCGCTCGTGGTTGTCGTTCTCCGACATCTGATGCCTCCTTTGTTCCTTCGGCCGGCGTCGCCGGACGCGTCGTTCGGTCTTCACAGTGCCGACCGGCGCTGGCGGAACTTTGTCGAGCCGCTGTCGGTCTTCAGGCGGCCGCCGTCGGTGGCCGGATACTGTGCCGCCATGTACTTCCGCGTGCTGGGCCCGCTCGCCGTCCGGACTGCCAGCGGGACCGCGGTCGACGTCCCCGAGGCGAAGGTCCGCGCGCTGCTGGCTCTGCTGCTGATCCACGCGGGGCGTGTGGTTTCGGTGGACCGATTGGTGGACGACCTGTGGGCGGACCGGCTACCCGGAAACCCTGCCGGTGCCCTACAGACGAAGGTGTCGCGACTGCGTCGTTCCCTGGCAGGGGCCGAGCCCGGGGCCGGGGCGCTGGTGGAGTCAAGGCCGCCGGGATATCTGCTGCGGATCGGCCCCAAGGACGTTGACTCCCACCGGTTCACCGAGATGACCAACGCCGCCTACCGCACCGAGGACCTGCACACCAGGGCGAGCCTGTTGACGGAAGCTCTGGCCCTGTGGAGAGGGGACGCCTTCGCTGACCTCGGTGACCACAGATTCGTGCGGACCGCGGCCGGGCGGCTGGAGGAACAGCGGCTGACCGCCGTTGAGGCACTCGCCGAAACTCGTCTGGAGCTTGGCGAGCACCGCACGCTGATCGATGGGTTGAGTGAGCAGGTTGCCCGCCACCCACTGCGGGAACGGCTGCGCGCCGCGCAGATCCGGGCGCTCTACCAGGCCGGGCGGCAGTCCGAGGCCCTGGCCGCCTATTCCCAGCTACGGCACCAGCTGGCCGACGAACTGGGCGTGGATCCCGGGCCGGAGCTGACCGCCCTGCACCAGGCCATCCTTGAGCACGACGCCGCGCTGGAGGCGGCCCCCACCTTCCGGGAGCGCGGCGGTGAGCCAGTGGCTCCACTCACCGCTCTGATCGGCAGGGACGACGCCGTGTCCGCGGTAGGTGAACTGCTCATCTCCCACCGGCTGGTGACCCTGACCGGCCCCGGCGGGGTCGGCAAGACCCGGCTGGCCGAGGAGGCCGCCGCCCGGGCGGCCGACGTGTATCCGCACAGCGTCCGGACCGTCAGCCTCGCCGGATCCACTGAGGTGGCCGAGCAATTGAGTGCAGCGCTGGGCATCCGTGAAGTGGGGCCAGGGGGGCTCGAGGACGCGCTGCGTTCGAGGCGGCTCCTGCTGCTCCTCGACAACTGCGAGCACGTCATCGACGCGGCGGCCGATGTCGTACGCCGGATCTTGTCCGCCTCACCGGGCTTGCGCGTCCTGGCCACCAGCAGGGAACCTCTCGGGCTGGCCGGTGAGGCGGTGTGGGCCGTGCCGCCGTTGCCGCAGGCCGACGCCGAGCGGCTGTTCGCGGTGCGCGCCGCAGCCGCCGCGCCCGGGTTCGCCGTTACCGCGGACAACACGGACGCCGTCGCCACCATCTGCCGCCGCCTCGACCGGATACCTCTCGCACTGGAACTGGCCGCCACCCGGGTCCGCGCGCTGGGCGTGCACGAGGTGTCCAGCCGGCTGGATGACCGGTTCCGGCTGCTTGCCGGCGGCAGACGCGGCGTTCCACCGCGCCAGCGAACGCTGCGGGCGGTGATCGACTGGAGTTGGGAACTTCTCGCTGACGACGAGCGTGGGCTCCTGCGCCGCCTCGCGGTCTTCGCCGACGGCTGCACTCTGGACGCGGCCGAGGCCGTGTGCGGCGGCGACAACGAGGTTCTCGACCCACTGATCCGGCTGGTGGACCGCTCGCTGGTCACCGTGGCCGACGGCCCTCGTTACCGGCTGCCGGAGTCGGTGGCGGCGTACGCGCTGGAACGCCTGGAGGAGGCGGACGAGTCCGAGGCGCTCCACCTGCGCCACCACGCCTACTACACCGAACTCGCCGAACAGGTGACGGCCCAGCTCTACGGCCCCGAGCAGCAGCGCGGGCTGGACCTCCTGGACCACGAGAGCGCCAACCTGCGCATCGCCCTGGAGTGCGCCGTGCGCCGGAACGATGCCACCGGGGCCCTGCGGACGGCGCTGGCCTCGACCTGGTACTGGTTTCTTCGCGGTCGGCTGAGCGAGGCCCGACGATCGCTGGGCGAAGCCGTGCGGGTCAGCGGCAGCACCCCCAGCGTTCTCCGGCCCCAGGCCGTGCTCTGGCACGCCGGATTCACCCTGCTGGCCGGGGAGAAACGGAATGGCCCGGCTCGCCCGAACGAGGCGGAGGTGGACGGCCGGGCGGATTGCGCACGCGCCAACTGGTTCCTCGGCCACGCCTCGCTCGGCGCGGGCGAGGACCTGGCCCGCAGCGAGAGACTGGTGAACCGCGCCCTGACCGACTTCCGCGTGACCGGCGACCGTTGGGGCATCGCCGCAGCACTCAGCACCCGGGCCACGCAGGCTCTGCTGCGGGGAGATCTCATTGCGCTGAGTCGCGACGCCAAGGAGGCCCACGCGCGCTTCGAGAAACTCGGCGACCGCTGGGGACAACTGCGGACCACCTATCCGCTGGCGGCACTGGCCACGATCACCGGCGACTACACACTCGCGGCACACCTGCACCAGGCCGGCCTGCACCTGGCCGAAGAACTGGGCTTTTGGACGGAAGCCGCCGACCGGATCACCGGGCTCGGCAGAATCGCTCTTCTCACCGGTGACTTCCGGCAGGCCGCCGATCTCCACGCTAGGGCGATGGCCCTGGCTGCCGAGCACGGGTACACGGCGGGCGAGATCCACGCCGAGATCGGTCTCGCTCTCGGGGCCCGGCGCGAGGGCGACCTTGACCTCGCTGAGGAATACCTGCGCAAGACTCTCGCGTGGCACCGCCAGGTCGAATTCGGCCCGGGCCCGGCACTCCTTCTTGCCGAACTCGGATTCCTCGCCGAACAACGCGGCGACGCACCCGAGGCCCTCACCCTGCACCGCCAAGGCCTCGCCGTCGCCCGGGACAGCGGCGACCCCCGGGCCCTCGCGCTCGCCCGCGAGGGCCTCGCCGGGGCATACGCCCTCGCAGGCCAACCCGTGCGGGCCGCCCGCCTCCTGGGCGCCGCCGTCCGGGCCCGCGAATCCTCCGGCGCGCCGCTTCCGGAAGCCGAGCGCGGCGACGTCGACCGCATCACGGTCAAGGTCCTCGCGACGCTGGGCACAGAGATGTTCGCTGCTGAGTTCTCTGCCGCCGTCGACGACGATTCCGAGTAAAATCCGCCCGGCGGCCCGCATGCCCGCCCGGCTGACCGCGTACGCGTACAGCCGCGCGTGGTGTGGCTAGTCGGTGAGGGCGGCGTGCAGGGCGGTGGGCAGGTCGGGTTGGCGGTAGGTGAAGCCGGCTCCGGTGAGCACGCCCGGCAGGACGCGGGTGCTGGTCAGCGCCTCGTGGGCGAAACCGCCGAGCACCACCTTCAACGCCAGCGCCGGGATCGGCACCACCGCCGGGCGACGCAGCTGCCGGGCCAGCTCCCGGGTGAACTCGGCGTTGGTCACCGGGGCCGGTCCCACCAGGTTGACCGGCCCCACGACGTCGTCGCGGCCCAGCAGGAACCGCACGGCGTCCAGCCAGTCGGCCATCGAGATCCACGGCAGCCACTGCCGGCCGCTGCCCAACCGCCCCGCGACGCCCAGCCTGAACGGCAGCAGCTGCGGCTTGAGCAGCCCGCCGTCGCGGTGCAGCGGCAGCCCGGTGCGCAGCCGGATCACCCGCACCCCGGCGTCCTCGGCCGGGCGAGTGGCGGCCTCCCAGACCCGGCAGACGTCGGCGAGGAAGCCCTCGCCCGCCGGGGCGTCCTCCTCCACCACCCGGTCGCCCGTGTTGCCGTACCAGCCGACGGCCGAGGCGTTCAGCAGCACCGCCGGGCGGTCGGCGGTCGGCATGCCGGCGATCGTGATGGCCAGCGTGGTGGTGGTGTCGACCCGGCTGGACCGGATCAGCCGCCGGTACTCGTCGTTCCACCGCTTGTCGCCGACGCCGGCGCCGGCCAGGTTGACCACGGCGTCGGCGTCGGCGACCACCGCCGGGTCGAGCTGCGCGGCGGACGGATTCCACCGTCGCTCGTCGGGGGTACGCGCCGGCCGCCGGACCAGGCGGGTGATCTGGTGCCCGTCGGCTTTCAGGCGGTCGACCAACCGGGTGCCGAGGAAGCCGGACGCGCCGGCCATGAGGATGCGCATACCCCCATCTTCGGGTACGCGACCCCGGTCGGACGCGGGGAGCGGATCTCGATCACACCGCCCGGGCACGTCGTCGGCATCCAAGATCACGCTCGAACCCGCTTGTAGTGGCCTCGCCGTCGCTGGGAGGCCACTACAACCATGATTCTGTGTGGCTGTAGTGGTGGCCCGGGGCAGTGTCGGTCAGCTCGCCGGGTTGGGTCGGGGAAACTCGACGACGGAATCTTGGGGTGAGTCGTTCGGCGATTTGCGGACGCGTGCCCACGCCAGGAACCGGTCGAAGAGCTGCCCCGGCTCCGGGGCGTCGTGCGGGTTGAGGGTGTACAGGTGGCCGGTCGCCTCGTGTAGCAGCCCGGCGAGGTGGATCAGCAACGCGATCCGGTCGTCGGCGTACTCCCGGAGCAGCATGAGCCGGGCCGTGGCGCACGGCCAGGGGGCGGCGCAGGCCCGGCAGAGCCAGAGCGGGCGTAGCGGCAGATGCCGGCCGGCCCCCGTCACCAGCGACCGCCGTTGTTCCGCCTGGTCCGCGCGTCCGATCCGACGGACCCGTCCCGCCAGCGGGTGTTTCGCGGCGGCGGGGTCGGTGGCTCGGTGGCCGGGGTCGCGTGCCGGTCCGGGCATGCCGTCCAGCGCAGGCCGCACGAGCACCAGCGCTGCCATCCGCGCCAGGTCCGCCGGTGGCGCGGACCGAGGGGGACCGGTGTCGCGTAGCGCTGCCGGCCCGGCCACCTCACCGCGATCCTTCGGGTACGCGGAACCTCTCCTTGCCGATCGTTGAGTACACGCCTTCCCGCCCTTCCTCGCCGGATCGGTGGGGTGGCACCCGGCCGACCGGGGGAATGGTCGACCGGGTGCGTCCTGCGCAGGACAGCCAGCTCCGGGTTTGCAGACCTGGGAGCCAGCCGCCGCCAGCTTTACACAACAGGATGTGTAAAGTAAGGAAGAGCTGGTCCTTACTTGTTGTGGGTAGTAGTTCGTGGTCGAATGGCGGTGCAGACCTGGGAGTGTGGATGCCCGCTAAGGCAAAGTGGGCGCAGCTCGCCGACAACATCCGTGAGCGGATCGAGTCCGGCGAGCTTGCGCCAGGAGACAAGCTGCCGTCGACCGCGCAGCTCAAACTGGAGCACGGCGTGTCGGCCACGGTCGTGCGGCAAGCGATCCTGGTCCTTCAGATGCAGGGCTGGGTCGAGGGAGTCCACGGTGTCGGGGTGTTTGTCGCCGAGCGGCCGGAGGGCCCACTCATGCGTCCGTGACTGGCGCGGCGTGTGCGAGTGGACCGCCGCCGTCACCTCCTTATGCTGGCCGCGCGGCAGCGTCAGGGCGAAGGCGACGCCGGCGAGCAGCAGCGGCACCGCCTCGCGGTGCGGCGCGGGCGGGTCCGGCCACGGTGCGGCGGGAGTCGGACGTGATCATCACCGCTGGCACGGTGCCGACGGCCCGCACCACCTAGCGTGCGTCGGGACGCGCCACCGCCGTGATCGTCACCAGTTCTGCCAGGCCCGAGAAGTCGGTCGGGTTGGTCGTGTAGAGCGGGATCCCGTGAACGTGGGCGACTGAAGCAATCATGAGGTCCGCGATGCGGCGGCGGGTGCCCCGGCCGGATGCGAGCACGGCCGCCGAGATCAGGCCGAACGCTCGTGCTGCCTCGGCATCGAACGGCAGCGGGTCGAAGGTCGCCTCCACGTGCTGGAGAACGCTCATCCGCCGCGCACGCTCGCGCGGATCATCAGTGTGGTGCGGCCCTGCGGACAACTCGGCCAGCGTGACCGCGCTGATGACCATCTCCTCAGGAAGCTGGTGAGGGTCGAGGGCAGCGAGGTGGATGACGATGTTGGTGTCAATCAGCCCGCGTGCGAGTGCTTCACCACTCACGGTCGGAGAGTTCCTGTTCCATGGCCTCGTCGAGGTCGGCTCGGAAAGTGGCGGCGTCGAGGACAGGCGCGGTGGCGAAGGCGGCGATGACCTCGGCGCGCGGCACGAAGGTGCGGCGGCGGATCGGGATGAGCCTGCCGATCGGCGTGCCGTTGCGGGTGATCGTGAAGGATTCTCCGCGCTCCACCCCGCGCATGATCGTGCCGGAGTCGTTTCGTAGCTCGCGTTGGGTGATCTCGCGAGAAGCGTGCTCAGCCACGAGAGCAGTCTACCGAGATTGTGCTACGAAGTGCTACGCGAATCACCCTGCACCGCCATCGGCAGCGCCGGGCCGTACCGGTGCGCGGCGTCGGCGGGCGCCACAGGCTCGGGGCGTTCGCGCCGAGCGGCCGGCGGGCTGACCGGTGCGTCGTGAAGCGTGCCGTGCAGCTCGAACGGCAGTACGCCAGTCACGTGCCCTTCAGCCGACGTGATCCGTACACGGACGTGTGGAAGTTCGTCGAGGACCTCGGAGTGACCGAGTACTAGCTTCACCTCCATCGAATGAGGGCTGACGACCCAGGTCAGAGGCCGAGCAGGATGGGTGCCGCGTTGATCGCGCCGTGCACCACGAGCAGCGGCCACATCCGCCGGTACCGGGACCACAGGTAGCCCAGGAAGAGTCCGGTCACGCCCTGGTTGACCGCGACGACCGCCAGGTCGGTCCCGAGCCGGCCGGTGCCCTGGATGCCGACGTGCCAGGCCGCCCAGACCAGCGACGCCAGCACGATGGCCGGCCAGCGGCCCAGGATCGACTCCCACCGGGTCTGCAACCAGCGCCGGTAGAAGACCTCCTCCAACAGGGCGTTGAGTGCGAAGCCCACGACGAGCGTGCCGACCAGCACGGCCGCGTCGACGCTCCGGCCGTAGTCGCTGGGCGGCATGGCCAGCGGGGTGGCGTAGCTGAGCGCGAGCCAGACCACCACCGGCAGCGCCGGCCCCCAGCGGTACGCGGCGTCGGCCGGTGCTGGCTCGGGACGCCACCTCGGCGTCCGCCGACGTGCCAGCCAGAACACCCCGGCCGGTACGCCGAGCAGCAGCGCCAGCTTCAGCAGCGTGTACGCCGGCTCGCCGCCGAGCAGCGGCAGCGTGACCGCGAAGACGACGGCGGCGAGCAACAGCGGCACCGCCTCGCGGTACGGCGCGACCGGCCCGGCCCACGGTGCGGGGCCAGCCGGCGGCACCAGCCGAATGAGCGCGATGCCGACCAGCGCGGGGATCCAGTGGTGCCACATCGGGACGGTGCCGTCGTGGTCGGCGGTGTACCGGATACCGGTGTCACCGCTGGCAATCAGCCACAGCGCCGAGCTTACGATCAGGAGCCCGCCGACCGCGAGAACGATCGCCCCCGCCACGGGTCTCCGCGCTGGTGCGGGACTGTCGATCATCACCGTAGGCACGGTACCCATGCGGCGCCACCCGCCCGGCTCCGAAGGGGTGGCTACGCCGGGCGACCGTCACCGGTCAGGCGGGCGAGCACCGGGGTGAGCGGGTCGAGGGCGTTGGCGCGTACCACGAAGCGGGTGACGCCCCAGCGGCGCTCGTGCTCGGCGACCGCCGCGACGATCTCGTCCTCCGTGCCGATCAGCACGAACGGCGTGGCCAGCAGCTCGGCGACGGTGAGGCCGGTCCGGGCGGCCTGCTCGGCGGCGGCGGCCTCCGCGTCGTCGGTCACCAGCACCGTCTGCACCAGCGCCTCCAGCGCCGGCGGCTCGGCACGGCCCGCCGCCCCCTCGGCGACACGGGCGAGCTGCGCCTCGATCTGGTCGGCCCGCCACCGGGCCTCGTGCTGGTGCCCGTCTTCGAGGGTACGGCCGAAGCCGGCCAGCCCGACCACGTCGGCGTGCGCCCCCGCCCAGCGCAACAGCGTCGAGTTGGACGTCCCGACGGTCAGCGGGATGCGCTCCCGCACCGGCCGGGGCGACTCCAGCCGGGCGGCGTGCACGGTCAGCTCGGGGGAGTCGACGGTGACCTCCTGCCCGTCGAGCAGGGCGCGGACCGCCTCCGTGACCGCGACGCAGCGGCGGACCCGGCCGGCCACGTCGGGGCGTTCCCGGCCGACCGCCCGCCACTCGGCCGGGGTGTGGCCGGCGCCGACGCCGAGGCGGGCCCGCCCGCCGGAGACCACGTCGAGGGTGGCCACGTCGACGGCGAGCAGCATCGGCTCGCGGACGCCGAGGTTCGACACGTACGAGCCGAGCCCGATCGTCGAGGTCACCGACGCGGCGGCGGCCAGCGCCACGAACGGGTTGGCGCAGGAGCCGGGGTGGTCGGCGGCGAGCAGGGCGTCGAAGCCGGCGACCTCGGCCCGGCGGGCCAGGTCGAGCCAGCTCGCGGCGTCGGCGGGGGTGGACTGGAGGGAGAAGGTCGCCATCGCCCCAGGGTGCGGCGTCCACGCGCGTCGGGCCAGCGCACCGGGCCGGATTCTGCCGACCGGCGAATCAGCCGACCGCTGAACCTGGCCCGACGGCCGCCCCGGCCATAGTCTTCTCAGTCCGCGTGGCCGAACTGGGCGACGACGGTCACCCGTTCGGTGACCCGGTCGCGCCCGCCGAGGGCGGCGCGGAGTTCGGCGGTGAAGGCAGCCCGGCCAGCCGGGTCGGGCAGCAGGTCGGGTGACATCGCGGAGAAGACACCGCCGACCATGTCGTCGACGGTGAGCGGCGCGGCGTACGCCACCGTGGACTCCGTCACCCGGTAGCCGGCCGTGACCAGGGCGTCCCGGTTGCGCCGCCGGCCCGCCTCGTCGGTCTGGCACGTCGCGGTGACCGGATGCCCGAGCAGCCGCTCCAGGCCGGCCAGCAGCGCCCGGGACCAGTCGGCGTCCTGGGCCCACAGCGGGGTGCCGTTGGTGACCACGGCGATGCCGCCCCCGGGGCGCAGCAGCGGCCGGGCGGCCCGGAACAGCGCGTCGCGGTCCATGAAGTGGATCGCCACCGCGACGGTGAGCGCGCCGACCGGCCGGCCGCCCAACACCCGGCCCAGGACGGGCAGGTCGGTGTCGGCGCCGAGCAGCCAGACGACGTTTCCCGCGCCGGAGTCGACGGCGGCGCGGCGGGCCAGCGCCAGCATGTCCGGCTCGGGGTCGACGCCGACAACCGCCCCCACCCGGGCGGCGAGCGGCAGAGTGAGCTGCCCGGTGCCGCAGCCGACGTCGATCACCGCGTCGTCCGCGTCCAGCCCGAACGCCCCGGCGATCGCGTCCACCACCTCCGCCGGGTAGCCACGGCGGTGGCGCGCGTAGTAGACGGCGACCTCGCCGCTGAATCCCGTGCCCATGCCGCCCAGCCTGCCGCCCGCGCGTGCCGCAGGGATAACCGTTCTGCTCAGGGCACGCCCACCAAGTCGCGGCGGCGGTGTCACCAGGCCGGCGGGGCGAGGCCGAACAGCTCCTCGGCGGTGCCGGCGTCGGCGCGCAGCGCGTCCAGCGCGGCGATGATCGTCCGTTCCTCGAAGCCGAAGTGCGACTCGACGATGGCGGTGAGGCCGTCCAGTTCGGCGAGCACCCGGGCGGCGGCGGCCGGGTCGTCGCCCGGCGGGTCGGCGGCCAGTTCCTCGATCCGGCGGACGATGCCGTCGATGAGCCGGTGGTCCTGGGCGAGTTTCTCCAGGACCGGCCGCAGCTGCGGCGCCTCCTCGGCGAGCACCCGGAACGCGCCGGCGTCCTCGCCGGTGTGGTGCGCGGTGAGGGCGGAGCAAAAGCTCAGGCAGTGGGCCCGCAGGCTGCGCAGCCGGTCGCCGCCGGCCGGCGGGGCGGCGCCGGGTTCGAGGCTCGCCCGCAGCCGGGCCAGCTCCTCGCGGAGCCAGTGGTGGATCTCGATCAACTGGGTGCCGAGCGCCGTGAGGCGGTCGCCCGGCTGGGTGGAAGGCTGCACATCAGTCCTGTACGGTCCCGCGCCTCCATGCCCTCGGCGGTCTCCTTGCCGGGTGCACCGCGACGCCGCCGATGATCCTACCCACCGTGGCCGCCGCGTGCCGGCCTTACAAGCCGCGCCCACCATGGCCGCCCCGGCCCTGCGGCCCGCACCCAGAGTGGCCGCCGGGTGCCGGCCCTGCGGGCCCGCACCCGGCGCGGTCGGCCGGCTGATCGGTCACCGCTGGCCGGGCGGCTGATCCCCGGAGGCGTTCTCGCGCCACTGGGCCCGCCAGGCGGCATCGCTCGCCTCGTGGCTGGTGCGCTCGCGGGTGACCTCCTCGTGCAGGGCCTGCCGGCCCTCCCCCATGATGATTACCTCGGCCGCGACCAGGCCCACGCAGATCACGGTCAACAGCCCCACGGCGGCCAGCCCGGGCAGGCGGGCACCGACCGGGATGCCGGCGGCGAGCACCACGACGGCGGCGACCCGGGTCCAGGACAGCGTGCGCAGCGTGCGGAGCTGGAACAGCATGTTCCCGCACAGGTAGCAGATCACCCCGCCGAAGAGCAGGGGCACGGGCGAGCCGTGGCCCGGCTCGTCGACGGGCACGGTGGGGTCGGTGATCCCGCGCACGATCTCCTCGGCGCCCAGGGCGAACAGGATGATCCCGGCGATCATCGGCAGGTAGAGGTAGGCGAACGCGTCGCGGGCCATCGTCGCCCGGGGGCGGCCCTTCGCGGCGTGCAACGCGATCCGGGCGGCCGGCCCGATGACGTCGTAGTGGGCCCACCACAGCGCCGCGGTGAAGAAGATGCCGAGGACGGCCACGGCGACCGACGGCCAGGTCGGCGGCTGGCCGAGGAGGTTGCTGCCGACGCCGACCGAGATGACCGACTCGCCCAGCGCGATGATCAGGATGAGGTCGTAGCGTTCCGTCCAGTGCTCCGCCGACTGCACCGCCCAACCCTCGGTGCCGAAGAGTCCCGTGCCGTACTGGAGCAGCACCACGGCCACCCAGAGCCCGTCCCGGACCAGGTTCGTCCGGTCCAGGTCGTGGATCAGGGAGGGGACCAGCGCTGCGGCGAGCAGCAGCAACGTGCTGAGCACCATCTCCGGGGCGAACCGGAGAAGCTGCCGGCGCTCCCCCGGGCTGTCCCGCCCGGCGTACAGGTAGAGGAGGAACAGGTGCACGCCGCGGATGACCACGTAGCTGACCGCGACGACCACCGGCCCGGCTGAGCCCTCGCGTGGATCGTCGAAGGCCTGGGGCAGCGCGAGCGCGAAGCAGAAGAGCGCCGCCATCGCGACGACCATCAGCACCGGGACGAAGCCCTGGCCGAGCCGGATCCGGGTGGCCACCACGCTGTGCACCACCCAGGTCCACCAGAGCACGGCGAGCACCAGCATGGCGTGCAGCAGGGACGTGCCGGTGATCTCGGCGGCGGTGGCCCGGGTGATGATGAAGAACGAGAAGACGAAGACCAGGTCGAAGAAGATCTCGAACCTGTCGACCCGAGCGCCCGGGGCGACCGCCACGGCCGGGCCGAGCCTCCGCCGCCGGTTGCCGCCCACCCGTCCACTCTCGCAGCGCGCGGTGGGCCCGGGGTCGATTCGGCTCAGCCCGGCGGGCGGTACTTCGAGGACTACTGCGACGGGCGCCCCGGCCGGTGTGGCCGGGGCGCCCGTCGAGTGGGACAGCGGGAGTTACAGGCCGAGCTCGGCCTCGAAGTTGCCGGCCTCCAGCCGCTCCTTGACCGCGACCAGGAAGCGGGCCGCGTCCGCGCCGTCGATGAGCCGGTGGTCGTACGACATGGCCAGGTACACCATCGAGCGGACCGCGACGACCTCGCCCAGCTCCGGGTCGTTCACCACGACCGGGCGCTTCACCACGGCACCCGTGCCGAGCATCGCCGACTGCGGCGACGGCACGATCGGGGTGTCGAACAGCGCGCCCCGGCTGCCGGTGTTGGTCAGCGTGAACGTCGCCCCGGCGATCTCGTCCGGGCTGATCTTGTTGGTCCGGGTGCGCTCCGCCAGGTCGGCGATCCGCTTGGACAGCCCGCCCAGGTTCAGGTCACCGGCCCCGTGGATCACCGGCACCATCAGGCCGCGCTCGGTGTCCACCGCGATGCCGAGGTGCTCGGCTTCCGGGTAGGTGATCGTGCCGGCGTCGAGGTCCATGCTGGCGTTGACGATCGGGTACGTCTGGAGCGCCTCGATCGCCGCGAGGGCGAAGAACGGCAGGAACGACAGCTTCACCCCGTGCCGCTGCTGGAACGAGTCCTTGGCCCGGGCCCGCAGCTTGGCGACCTTGGTGACGTCCACCTCGACCACCGTGGTGAGCTGCGCCATCTCGTGCAGCGACTGCTGCATCCGCTTGGCGATGGTCGCCCGGATCCGGGGCAGCTTCTCGGTGGTGCCGCGCTTCGCGCTCGGCTGCGGCTTCGCGGCCGGCTTGGCCGGGGCCGCCGTGGCGGCCGGCTGCGCCGCCGGGGCCGGGGCTGCCTTCGCCGCCTTGGCCTTCTCCGCCGCCTCCAGCACGTCCTGCTTGCGGATCCGGCCACCCACGCCGGTGCCGCTGATCGAGGACAGGTCCACCCCGTGCTCGCTGGCCAGCTTGCGCACCAGCGGGGTGACGTACCCGGCAGCCTCCTCGCCGCCGCCCTCGGCGGGCGCCGACGGGCGCTGCGGGGTGGCGGTCGGGGCCGCGGGCTGGGCCTGCTGCTCGACCTGCGCCGGCTTGGCCGCGGTCTCGGCCTCCGCCGCCGGCTCGTTGTACGACTGACCCGGGGTCGGCTCCTGCACCTTCGGCGCCGGGGCGGCCTCGGCCTTCGGCTCCGGCTTCGGCTCGGGCTTGGCCTCCGGCTTCGGCTTGGCCTCCGGCTTCGGCTCTGCCTTCGCCTCGGCCGGGGCGGCACCGGCCGCGCCGATGATCGCCAGGTCGGCGCCGACGGCGGCGGTCTCGTCCTCGGCGACCTTGATCTCCAGCAGGGTGCCGGCGACCGGCGACGGGATCTCCGTGTCGACCTTGTCGGTCGAGACCTCCAGCAGCGGCTCGTCCACCTCGATGGCGTCGCCGACCTGCTTGAGCCAGCGGGTCACCGTACCCTCGGTGACGCTCTCACCCAGGGCCGGCATCTTGACCGGGGTGCCCTCGCCCGACGGGGCCGGGGCGGCCTGGGCCGCCGGCTCCTCGACGGCCGGTTGCTCCGCCTCGGCCTGCGGCTCGGCGGCGGCCTCGGCGGCCTCCTCGGCCGGCTCCTCCTGCTGCGGCGCGGCGGCCTCGCCGCCGCCCGCCGACTCGCCCTCGCCGGCAATGACGGC
This sequence comes from Micromonospora sp. NBC_01412, assembly GCF_045040215.1. Taxonomy (NCBI): domain Bacteria; kingdom Bacillati; phylum Actinomycetota; class Actinomycetes; order Micromonosporales; family Micromonosporaceae; genus Micromonospora; species Micromonospora sp. NBC_01412. The sequence goes on along the minus strand of NZ_CP109528.1, from coordinate 1,256,093 downwards.
CAACTCGCTGCCCACCTCGGCGGTCTCGTCCTCGCCCACCACGATCCGGCTCAGCACGCCCGCCGCCGGGGACGGGATCTCGGTGTCGACCTTGTCGGTCGAGACCTCGAGCAGCGGCTCGTCGACCTCGACGGTGTCGCCCTCCTGCTTGAGCCAGCGGGTGACGGTGCCCTCGGTGACGCTCTCGCCGAGCCGAGGCATGGTGACCGATACCGGCATGTTCTAAGACTCCTTCATTCCCCTGGTGCGATCTCGCCCGTCTGTCGCCGGACGCCGCGGAATCAGTTCTCGATCAGGCGTGCGCGTGCAGCGGCTTGCCGGCGAGGGCGAGGTGCGCCTCGCCCAGGGCCTCGCCCTGGGTCGGGTGGGCGTGCACGAGCTGCGCCACCTCGGCCGGGTAGGCCTCCCAGTTGTAGATGAGCTGCGCCTCGCCGACCAGCTCGCCGACCCGGGCGCCGACCATGTGTACGCCGACGACGGGGCCATCCTCGACCCGCACCAGCTTCACGAAACCGGCGGTCTTGAGGATCTGGCTCTTGCCGTTGCCGCCCAGGTTGTAGTTGTACGTCTTGACCTTGTCAGCACCGTACTGCTCCTTGGCCTTCGCCTCGGTGAGGCCGACCGACGCCAGCTCCGGGTCGCAGTAGGTGACCCGCGGGATGCCGGCCTCGTCGATCACGGCCGGGTTCTGGCCGGCGATCTCCTCGGCGACGAAGATGCCCTGCTGGAAGCCGCGGTGGGCGAGCTGGAGGCCGGGCACGATGTCGCCGACGGCGTACATGTTCGGCACCCCGGTGCGCAGCCGCTCGTCGGTCAGCACGTAGCCGCGGTCGGTCTTGACGCCCTGCTCCTCGTACCCGAGGTCGGCGGTGTTCGGGCCGCGGCCGACGGCGACCAGCAGCAGCTCGGCCTCGATGGTCTCGCCGCCGGCGATGGTGACCTTGACGCCCTTGTCGGTCTTCTCGACCTTCTCGAACGGCTTGCCGACCTTGAAGTTGATCTTCCGCTTGCGGAAGGCCCGCTCCAGCGCCTTCGACGACTCCTCGTCCTCGGCGGCGACCAGCCGGGGCAGCGCCTCGATGATCGTCACGTCCACGCCGAAGGACTTCCACACGCTGGCGAACTCGACGCCGATCACGCCACCGCCCAGCACGATCGCCGAGGAGGGGACCCGGTCGAGGTTCAGCGCGTGGTCGCTGGTGATGATCTTCTCGCCGTCGACCTCCAGGCCGGGCAGGCTCTTCGCGTACGAGCCGGAGGCCAGCACGACGTTGCGGCCGGTGTAGCGCTTGCCGTCGACCTCGACGGCGTTCGGGGCGACGAGCTTGCCGGCGCCCGCGACGAAGGTGATGTTCTTGGAGCTGCCCACCAGGCCCTGGAGGCCCTTGTAGAGCCGGGAGATCACGCCGTCCTTGTACGAGTTGACGCCCGCCATGTCGACGCCGACCAGCTCGGCCTTCACGCCGAACTGCTCGGACTCGCGGGTCTGGTCGGCGATCTCGGCGGCGTGCAGCAGGGCCTTCGTCGGGATGCAGCCGTTGTGCAGGCAGGTCCCGCCGAGTTTGCCCTTCTCGACCAGTGCGACCGACAGGTCCAGCTGGGCGGCGCGCAGCGCCGCCGCGTAGCCGCCGCTGCCACCTCCGAGGATGACGATGTCGAAGGTTGCGTCGTTCGGCTCGCTCACGTCCAACTCCCAGTTCGCGTCACTGCATCGGGGGTCACGGCGGGGTGGCACGGACAGTCCCCACCTCGGTCATCTTGTCACCACCGCCCACCGGGCGCGTAGTGAGGTGCCCAACGACACGTCACCGACACGTACGCTTGGCGCCGGCTTCGATGACGGACACGGGGGAGACGGCCGGTGGCGCTGTTCCGACGACGCAAGCAGGCGCGCCCAGCGGGCCGCGATCGCGCGCTCGACCGCGCCGATCTCGAACACCTGGAGAACTTCGTCCGGACCCGGCGGGGCGTCGAGGCGTTCATCGAGCCGCGGACCACCGTCACCGAGACCACCGTGATCCTCATCGCCGACGACGGGGAGTGGACCCGCCGCCGCGTCGACGGCCCCGAGGGCGCCCGCCGCTTCGCCCACAAGCTGGCCATCCCCATCTACGACGTCCGCCTGATGGGCTACCCACAACGCATGCGTGACTACAACGAACGCCGCAAACGCCGCCCCCACCTCCCCTGACCCCGCGCCCCTCCCCGCCCCTGCGGGCCCCTCTTGCATGGAAGGAGTGGCCATTCCACGCGGAATGGCCACTCCTTCCGTGAAAGTGCGCGGGGGTCAGCCGTTGGTGGCGACGTCCTCGACCAGGTGGATCAGGGTGCGGACCGGGACGCCGGTGCCGCCCTTGGTCCAGTAGCCGGTCGGCTCGCCCGAGTGGTAGCTGGGGCCGGCGATGTCGATGTGTGCCCAGGCCACCTCGTCGGTGACGAACTCGCGCAGGAACACGCCGCCCTGGAGCATGTGACCCGCCCGGTCCATGCCGGCGTTGACCTGCGAGATGTCGGCGACGTCGGAGTCCATGCCCTTGCGCACGTCGTCGGGCAGCGGCATCGGCCAGGCCGGCTCGCCGACCGCGTCGCCGGCCACCCGGACCCGCTCGCACAGCTCCGGGCTGCCCATCACGCCGGCGATCCGCTTGCCCAGCGAGATCACCTGACCGCCGGTCAGGGTGGAGGTCTCGAACAGGTAGTCGGCGCCGTCCTCGCAGGCACGGGCGAGGGCGTCGCCCAGGACCATCCGGCCCTCGGCGTCGGTGTTGAGCACCTCCACCTTCTTGCCGTTGTACATGGTGATCACGTCGCCCGGCCGGTAGCTCGTGCCCGACGGCATGTTCTCGGCCATCGGCAGGTACCCGGTGACCGCGACCGCCGGCTTGAGCGCGGCGATCGCCAGCATGGCCGCGCCGACCGCAGCCGCGCCACCCATGTCGGACTTCATCTCCCACATGCCCTGGGCCGGCTTGATCGAGATGCCGCCGGTGTCGAAGGTGATGCCCTTGCCGACCAGCGCCACCCGCTTGCCGGTGCCGCCACCCTCCGGCGTGTAGGTCAGCTTGACCAGGCGCGGCGGGGCCTCGGAACCCTGGCCGACGGCGATGATGCCGCCGTAGCCGCCGGCCGCCAGGGCCTCCTCGTCGAGCACCTCGACGCCCAGCCCGGCCGCCCGCGCGGCCTCGGCCACCACGTCGGCGAACGCCGGCGGACGCAGCATGTTCGGGGCGGTGTTCACCCAGTCCCGGCTCAGCCGGACCGCGCCGGTCACCGCCTGCGCCCGCTCGACCTCCGCCTGGGCGGCCGCGTCGCCGGCCTCCGGGACGGCGATCAGCACCTCGGCCACCGGCTCCCGCCGGGCCGGCTGCGGCCGGGTCTTGTACCCGGCGAAGCGGTACGAGCCGAGCAGCGCGCCCTCGGCGACCGCGCGCAGTGCGGCGGGGGCGTCTGCGTCGTCGGGCAGCGGCAGGGTCAGCGCCACCCGGCGCGCCCCGGCCAGGGCCCGGACCACCGAGCCGGCGGCCCGGCGCAGCGTTTCCGGCGCCGGGGCGGCGCCGGTCGGCTCCGCGCCGAGCCCGACCGCGGCGACGATCGGGGCGGTGACGGTGCCCAGGGTGGCCAGCTTGATCACCTCGCCCGGGGCACCGGTCGCGCCGAGCAGCGCCAGCGTCTCGGTCAGCTTGCCGTCGAAGGCGGCGGCGATGCTCTCGGCGCCACTGGCGAGCAGCAGCGCGCTGGCCGGGCCGGCGACGTCCTGCTCTCCGGTCTGACTGTGCAGGCCGATCACGATCGCGTCGACGGCGAGCTCGGCGGGGTCGGTGTCGACCAGGCTGATGGTGGTGCTGGGCGATGTCACTGAAGCTACTCCGGGCGGGCCGGGCCGGCCGCGTCGTCGCGTACCGGCGATGAAGGTCTCCGGCGGCAACCTACCCGCCGGACGATTGGCTGTCCCACCGAAACTGCATCGGCGGGCTCCCGCCGATGCTAACCAGCCGTTCAGGCACCGGTAAGTTGCCACCCATGACCGACGTGACCTCCGACGCCGCCGCGACCCGGCTGCGCCGTTCCCCGTTGCACGGGCGGCACACCGCCCTCGGAGCCAAGTTCGCCCCGTTCGGCGGCTGGGAGATGCCGCTGGAGTACGCCGGCGGCGGAGTGCTCAAGGAACACACGGCGGTCCGTACCGGGGTCGGGGTGTTCGACGTGTCGCACCTGGGCAAGGCCCGGGTGGTCGGGCCCGGGGCGGCGGACTTCGTCAACGCCTGCCTCAGCAACGACCTCGGCCGGATCGGCCCCGGCAAGGCGCAGTACACGCTCTGCTGCGACGACGCCACGGGCGGCGTGGTCGACGACATCATCGCCTACCTGCACGCCGAGGACCATGTCTTCCTGATCCCGAACGCCGCGAACACCGCCGAGGTGGTGCGCCGCCTGCGGGCCGCCGCGCCGCAGGGGCTGGTCGTCACCGACGAGCACGAGGCGTACGCGGTGCTGGCCGTGCAGGGGCCCCGCTCGGCGGAACTGCTCGACGCGCTGGGCCTGCCCACCGACCACGGCTACATGAGCTTCCGCGCCGCCACCCTGGCCGGCGCGGACCTGGTGGTGTGCCGCACCGGCTACACGGGCGAGCTGGGCTACGAGCTGGTGGTGCCGGCCGAGCACGCCGTCGCGGTCTGGGACGCGATCTTCGCCGCGGGCCAGGCGTACGAGCTGCGGGCCTGCGGGCTGGCGGCGCGGGACACCCTGCGCACCGAGATGGGGTACCCGCTGCACGGGCAGGACCTGTCGCCGGAGATCACCCCGGTGCAGGCGCGCTCGGGCTGGGCGGTCGGCTGGGACAAGCCGGCGTTCTGGGGTCGCGACGCGCTGCGCGCCGAGAAGGCCGCCGGTCCGGCACGTACGCTGCGCGGCCTGGAGGCGGTCGACCGGGCCATCCCGCGCCCCGGCATGGCGGTGTACGCCGGCGACACGCAGGTCGGCACGGTGACCAGCGGCACCTTCTCGCCGACCCGGAAGCAGGGCATCGCTCTGGCCCTGCTGGACACGTCCGCCGCCCTCGCCGACGGCGACACGGTAGAGGTCGACATCCGCGGCCGCCGCACCCCCATGCGCCTCACCCGCCCCCCGTTCGTAACCCCCTCGGTCCGCTGACCCCCACGCCCTGTCCCGCCTGGGCCTCGTTGATCAAGGAGTTTGCGTCGGGAATCCGGCGACCGGAGACGCAAACTTCTTGATCAACACGTTCAAGGGAGGGTGGGGCGGTCGTCGGCGTCCAGGACTGCCTGGGTCCAGCCGCCCTCGGTTACGCCGGTGCCGTCGAGTATCGCCCAGTCGACCACGTCCGTCGCCTCGATCGTCACGGGGGAGCCGATGCGGACCGTGGGATCGGTGTCGGCGTCGGTGACGCTGGCCCCGACGATCCGCTCCGGGGACTCCCACGAGGTCACCCCCGCCCAGACGTACTCGGGGCCCTCGTCGGCCGGCAGGCCGTACTTGACCACGAGCTGTGACTCGCCGGGCAGCCCACCGGCCAGGAACCGGGCCCGGATGTCGTCCAGACTGGCCCGGGCGGTGGCGATCGCCGCGCTCATCGCGTCGCCCCGGCGGGCGTAGCGCACGTCCGGCTGGATGCCGTTGAACAGGGTGGCGCAGGCCGCCGCGAAGTACCTTCCCGCCGGCCCCGGGTGCCCCGGCGGCGGGCGCAGGCTCAGGAACGAGTCGGCCTCCGGATCCGTGGCCGGGTCCAGCTCCAGCCGCAGCAGCACCGGCGCGGTCGCCCCGTGCTGCTCCGGATTGCCGTACGCCACCGCGATGTCGTGCCCGGTGATCGTGGCGAGCACCGGAAGCTGCACGAACGCCGGCACCTCCTCGCCGGCCAGCCCGTCGGTCCAGTCCCGCAGCAGCCGCCGGGCCGCCCCGGTCATCACCGCGCCCCAGGCCCGGGTGAGGTGGTCGGGCACCCCCTGGGTCTGCAACTCCAGCAGCCCGAACCGGCGCAACCCCTTGGTGGTGAACCACAGCCCGTCGGCGTCCGAGGAGTACGGCACCAGCACCCAGTCGACCAGCCGGATCCGGCCCTGGTCGTCGGGCAGCGAACGCAGCGCCGTCGCCGGGTCGAGGAACTGGAGGCCGAAGACGTCCACCACGTCGCCGCCGACGGTGTCGGCGACCGCGGCGGCCACCGCCCGGGCCGCCCACTCGTGCGCGGGCGGCCAGCCCGGCCGGTACTCCGCCTGCACCACCACCAGGTGGGTGGCCGCGGCGAGCCGGTCGAGCTGCGCCCCCGTCGCCCCGAACGCGGTGAGCAGGTCCGGCGGCAGCGCGGGGAACTCGGCGATCGGCCGGGTGTCCACGCTCATCAGCGGGCTGTCCAGCATCTGGGCGGCCAGCCCGTACACCGGCTCGGCGAGCCGGCCGGCCAGCGCCCGAACGGCGGTCTTCGCGCTGACCCTCGGCAGCCCCGCCATCGGCACCAGATAGGTGGCGCTGAGCGACTCGGGGACCGGGACGGGCAGGAAGTCGTCGGTGATGAGCATGTGGGTCTCCCGTCTCCCCGTGCCGGCCTGTCGCCCGAACGCTACCCGGCCCGGCGGGCCCGGATCAGCGGGTCAGCACCAGACCCAGGTAGACCAGCGTGGTGACCAGCTCCACGGCGGCGCCGAGCACGTCGCCGGTGATCCCGCCGAGGCGGCGTACCACGTGGCGCAGCAGCGGGACCGCGACGGCGACGGCGGCGAGCACGACGAGCGGCCCCTGCCACGGGCGGCCCGGCACGGCGGCGACCGCGACGACCGCGACGGCGGCCGTGCCGAGCGCCGCCGCGATCGGGCCGACGGTGCCGGCGACCAGCGCGCCCAGCCCGTCCGGCCGGGCCGCCGGCACCCCGCGTCGGCAGGCCAGGGTGACCCCGAGCCGGCCGGCCGCCGTCGCCGTCACCACCGCCGCGAGCGCCGCCGGCCACGATCGGCCCGCCAGCTCCGCGAGTGCCGCCGCCTGCACCAGCAGTACGACCACCAGCGCGGCCACCCCGAACGGGCCGACGTCCGGCTTCTTCATGATTTCCAGCGCCGCCGCCCCACGCCGGTACGACCCGAGCGCGTCCACGGTGTCGGCCAGCCCGTCCAGGTGCAGCCCCCGGGTGAGCAGGGCGCCCACCGCGACCGTCACCCCCGCCGCGACCAGCGGTGCGGCGACGGCGGCGAGGAGCAGCAGAGTCCCGGCCAGCACCGCCCCGAGCAGCGCGCCGACCGCCGGGGCCAGCGCCATCGCGGCGCCCGCCGTGGCCCGGTCCACCCGGCCGGGGCGTACCGGCAGGACGGTGAACGTGGTGAGCGCGAGCCGGACGCCGTCGGCGAGCCCTCGCCCGGCCGGCCGGGCATGCCCGGCCCGGTCGTCGGGTTCAGCCGGCACGCCAGCCGGCCGGATCCGGCTGGGCCGGCTGGTCCGGTCCGGCGGGGGCGGGTCCGGTGGTGGCCGGTCCGGCGAGGGTCGGCTCGGTGGAGGTTGGCTCGGCGAGGGCCGGCTCGGTCGGCTCGGCGGTGGCCGGTCCGGGGCCAGCCGGCTCCGGCTCGCGGAAGTCTGGCTCCCCGTCGCCCGGGTCCTCCCCGTCGTCCTCTCCGCCGTCGCCCTCGCGACCGGGTTCCTCGCCGCCGGGACCAGTGCGGGTGGGCTCCGGTCGGGTGGGCAGCGCGGCAGCCAGCGACAGCACTGAGCGCAGCAGCGGCAGCGCGGCCAGCGCGTTGGCGCCCTCGCCCAGGTCGAGGCGCAGGTCCAGCAGCGGGGTCAGCCCCAACACGTCGGCGGCGAGCCGGACCGCCGGGTGGCCGCCGCAGTCGGCGAGCAGGCACCAGTGTCGGGCCTGCCCGGCCAGGTCCCGGCTGACCATGCCGGCGGCCAGGCCGACCGGGCCGTCCAGCAGCACCGGGATCCGGCGGGCGGTCGCGCCGAGCAGCACGCCGGTGGCCACCGCGATGTCCCCGCCGCCCAGCTCGGCCAGCACGTCCTTGGCGTTCCGCGGGGAGCGCCGGGTCCGGTGCATCGCGTCCCGGACCGCCGCGCAGCGCCGCATCCACGCCGCGTCGTTGATCTCGCCGTTCGCCGTCACCACCCGGCCGAGCACGGCCGGCGGCTCCGCCCCGGCGGTCGCCGCGAGCACCGCCGCCGCTGCGGCGTCGGCCCCGGCCCCGCACGACGCCAGCACCAGCAGCTGTACGCCCGCGTCGGCGGCCTCCTCGGCCAGCCGCCAGCCGTACCGCAGGGCCTTCTCCACCGTTTCGTGGTCCAGCGCCGGGACGCCCTCCATCGGCTCGGCGGTCGGCGCGTCCACCACCTGGAGACTGGCGCCGCTCTCGGCGGCCAGCCGGGCCAGCACGCCCTGGCCGGCGCGGGCCTGTGCGGCCCGTCGGGCCGACTCGCCGGGCACGGAGCCGGCGGCGGCGCCCCCGGCGTGGTCGCCGTGCAGCAGCAGCACCCGCACGGAGCCCCAGGGCGCCGGGGTGGCGGTGCCCTGGGTGGCGGCGGCGAAGCCGACCACCCGTTCCAGCACGCCCAGCCCGGCGCCGGGCACGTCCAGGGTGGCGAGCCGCTCCGTCGCCTGCGGCCCGGAGTACTCGTCGGGCATGGGCAGTTCCATGCCGGCCTGGATGACCAGGCCCGTGGCGACCACCGGCAGCGCCATGGTGGGTGCCGCCCACGGCGCGCCGGCCGGTCCCGGCGTGGCGGTCGGGGTGAGTACGTCCGGCAGAGCGGCCTCCCGCTCGCCGTCGTCGGGCCGGGCGGCGGCCGGCTCCGAACGCGCGGACGCGTCCACGGTCCCCGTCATCGGCGCGGCCTGGCCGGCCTGTGCCGGGACGGCGGTGGCGGTGGCGCGCGGGACGGCGGAGGGCTTCAACCAGCACGCCTGGCCGGCGACCACCAGGACCACCGCGTCGCACGCGTCGGCGACCGCCCGGTTGGCCGCCCCGAGGGCATCGGTGAACGCCCGGCCCAGCGGGGTGGTCGGCACCAGCGACAGCCCCACCTCGGGGCTGACCAGCACCACCCGTGCCGGGCAGTCGCGGAGCGCCGTGGCCAGCTCGGCGATCGTCGCCGTGTCGTCCGCCGGCTGGTGGGCCGGGTCGAGCAGCACCGTCACCCAGCCGCCGAGGTCGTCGACGAGCAGCGTGTCGTTCGGCCCGGCCGAGGAGACGACATCGGCCAGCCGGCGTGGGTCGTCGGCGGTCTCCTCGGTGGTCCAGCTTCCCGGGCGACGGCTCCGGTGCGCCTCCAGCCGGGCCGCCCACTCGGCGTCCTCCGGGTCGCCGGGCGCCGACGTCGCCACATAGCGCACCGTGGGCGCGTCGGCTACCAGCGACTCCGCGAACTCGGACTTGCCGGAGCGGATACCGCCGAGCACCAGGACCGTGTTCCACCCGTCAACGGACATGCCCGTACCTTAAAGCCGTCGGACGCCGCGCCGCCCGCCGGCCCGTATCGGTGACGGCCGTACCGGTGACCGCCGCACCGGCCCCGGCGCCGAACGATCCCCTGGCGTCACCGCCCGGCTCACCCGCAGTGCTCGAAGGGGCTGCCGTAGCCGACCCCGCCGACCGCGCCGCCCCACCGCACGCAAATCCGGTCCGCGTCCGCCCGGACTGGCCCGGCGTAGTACGCGAAGGAGCCGCTGTCGGTGCTGCGGGCCTTCCCCTTCACCTCCAGGTACGCCGACACGGCCGACTTGACGCCGACGGCGGTGTCCTTGAGCGTCACCACGCAGTTCCGGCCGGTCGAAGCCTGGTAGAGCAGGAACACCCGGCCCCGCCGGACCCCGTCGGAGCCGGTGAGGGTGGCCGTGTCGATCACCTGGTACCCGCTGCCGCAGGCCTGCGCCGCGGTGTACGGGTTCGGCTTCGGCTTCGGTGGGGCGGCCGTGGTCGGCGCGGTGGTGGCGCTCGCGGCGCCGGAGGGGCGGGCCGTGGCCCCGTCGGCGGCCGAGCGTGTCGGCCGGGCGGAGGCGCTGGGGCGGGCGGACCCGGAGGGCGTGGTCGGGTCGGCGGCACCGGTCGCGTCGGGCCGGTCCGGGCGCGCCGGCCCGGTGCCGTCGGGCGCGGTGGCGGACGCCGAGCCGACGGTCAGAGCCGTCCGCTGCTCGGGCGGCCCCGGGTCCCCGTCCGGCCACAGCGTCGTCACGGCGACCACGGCGACCAGCACCGCGACCACCGCGCCGGCGGCCCCGGCCAGGGCGAGCCGCCGGTTCCGGTGCGGCCGGCCGGCCGGATCCTCCCGGGTGGGTGCCGAGCCGGCGTCCGCCCAGCCGGGCCCGCCGGGTCCGCCGGGCGTAGGGGCGGGACCAGCCGGGTACGGCCTCGGGCTGCCCGGCAGCGGAGCCCCGTCGACGGGCCGGGCTTCCGGGCTCGCGGGCGGGGCCGGCGCCCAGGCTGGCCACGGGACCGGCCCACCACCGGGCGGCGGGGTCGGTGTGCCGGACGGTGGGGTCGGCGGGAAGGGCGGCGGGGTTGGCGTGGCGGGCCGGACGGCAGGGCCGTCGGGCTGCCGGGCCGGCCCGACGGACCACGGCACCGGATGCTCGGGGCCGGGTGCCGCCACCGGATCGGCCGCGCCGGGTCCTTCCACCGGTCGGGCCGGGCCGGGTTCCTTCCCCGGACGGGCCGCGCCGGCTTCTCCCGTCGTCCCGGCCGGGCCGGGAACAGCCGGGGCGGGGGCCTGGGCCTGGGCGGGAGCAGGCTGGGCCAGGCCGGGAACAGGCGGCGCCGGTGCCTGGGCGGGTGCCTGGGCTGGGGCGGGAACGGGATGGGCCGGGGCGGGGACCGCCCAGGGCGGGCGGGCCGAGACCGGGAAGCGGGTCAGGGTCGCCTCGCGGGCCTGTTCCGCCGCGTCGGCCAGCTCCGCCGCGCTGGCGTACCGGTCGGCCGGGCGTTTCGCCACCGCCCGTGCGACCAGCTCGACCACCGCTGCCGGGGTGTCCGGCGGCAGCGGCTCCGGCTCGTCCTGGGCGTGCCGCAGCGCCACCTGCAACGGGTTCTCGCCGTCGAACGGCGGCCTGCCGGCCAGGCAGAAGTACGCGACCGCGCCGAGGGCGTAGATGTCGGAGGACGCCGACACCGGCTGCCCGGTGGCCTGCTCCGGGGACATGTACGACGCGGTGCCGAGCACCATGTGCGCGCCGGTGATGCCGGCCGTGCTCCCGGACCGGGCGATGCCGAAGTCGACCAGCACCACAGTGCCGTCCCGCTTGACCAGCAGGTTCCCCGGCTTGACGTCGCGGTGCACGATCCCGCCGGTGTGCGCGGCGTGCAGCGCCCCCGCCGCCTGCGCCACCACCGACATGGTCGACGCCGCATCCAGCCGCCCGGCGCGGCGCAGCCAGACCACCAGCGACTCGCCGTCGACGTACTCCATCACCAGGTAGCTCACCCGGCTGCCGTCGTCGAGGACGGCCTGCCCGACGTCGTGCACGGCGACGATGCCCGGGTGCCGCAGCGCGGCCATCATCCGGGCCTCGGCCTGGAACCGGGTGGTGAACTCCGGATCGTCGCCCAGCGACGGCAGCAACACCTTGACCGCCACCTCGCGGTCGAGCAGCGTGTCGGTGCCCCGCCAGACGGCCCCCATGCCCCCGGTCGCGACGCGCTCGTCGAGCCGGTACCGGCCGTTGAGCACCACCCCATGAGTCAACACCGCGTCACCGTACCGGCGGCGCCGGCCCTGGTCACCCACCGCCCGCCGGAGCCGGTCGCGGTCCCGGGGCGGAGCGTCGGGCCGTCCGGCGCCGCGGCCGACTACGCTTGCGGGGTTCGTCCCAGGGGACTTCAGCGGCGAGGGGAGACGCGGCATGGCGTGGAGCTGGCGATACGAGGGCGCGAACGGCGAGGCGGCCGAGGGGTCGACGGAGACGTTCGGGAGCCAGGCAGACGCCGAGTCGTGGATCGGCCAGGCCTGGCGGGAGCTCGCGGCGTCCGGCGTCACCACGGTCGTGCTCGTCGAGGACGACCGGGTGGACTACCGGATGAGCCTGCAACCCCCGGCCGAGTGATGGTGTCGGACCGTCCGGAGGGCGGCGAGCCGCTCGTGCTCGGCGTGCCCCGGGCGGCGTTCCGGCCCAGCCCGGTGTTCCTGGCGTTGGTCGCGCTGTTCGTGACCAGCGCCGTGCTGACCTGGAACCGGATCGGCAACGTCCGGTTCGACGTGTTCCTGCTCGTCGTCTCGGGCTGGCTGGTGTCGCTCTGCCTGCACGAGTACGCCCACGCCGTGGTCGCGTACCGGGCCGGCGACCGCAGCGTCGCGCACCGGGGTTACCTGACGCTCAACCCGTTCAAGTACACCCACCCCCTGCTGTCGATCGTGCTGCCGGTGGTGGTGGTGCTGCTCGGCGGGATCGGCCTGCCCGGCGGCGCGGTGTGGGTGGACCGGCACGCCATCCCGGGGCGGCTGCGGCACACCCTGGTCAGCCTCGCCGGCCCGGCCACCAACGTGCTGTTCACCCTGCTGCTGGTGGCCGTGCTGCGGATCGGGTTCGGCGGGGGTGGGCCGGTGGAGTTCTGGGCCGGGCTGGCGCTGCTGGCGTTCCTCCAGCTCACCGCCAGCGTGCTGAACCTGCTGCCGGTGCCCGGCCTGGACGGCGGCAACATGATCCAGCCGTGGCTGAACCCCCAGTGGCGGCGGATGTACGACCTGTTCGCCCCGTACGGGTTCATCCTGCTCTTCGCGCTGCTGTGGAACCCGCGCATCGGCGGCTGGTTCTTCGACGCGGTCTTCGCCGTGGCGAACCTGCTCGGCCTGCCCCCGTGGCTCTACGCCGCCGGCCTGGAGCTGATCCGCTTCTGGCGCGGCTGATCCGGGGCTGATCCGGGGCTGACCCGGGGCTGGGCACGGCTGATCCGGGTCCGGCCGGCACATTCGCGCCGGCCGGACCCGAGGGTCACGGCCGCTGGGGCGGGGACTGGGTCTTCGCCGGGTTGCGCTCGACGATCGGGTCGAAGATGTCGTCGATCGCCTTCAGCAGGGCCTCGTCCAGCTTCACGCCGGCCGCCTTGACGTTGTCGCGCACCTGCTCGGGGCGGGACGCGCCGATGATCGCCGAGGAGACGTTCGGGTTCTGCAGCACCCAGGCGATGGCGAGCTGCGGCATGGTCAGCCCGGCCTGCTCGGCCAGGGGCTTGAGCTGCTGCACCCGGGTCAGCACGTCGTCGGTGAGGAACTTGGCGATGAAGCTCGCCCCGGACTTCTCGTCGGTGGCGCGGGAGCCGGCCGGCGGCGGCTGGCCCGGCAGGTACTTGCCGGAGAGCGCGCCCTGGGCCATCGGCGACCAGACGATCTGCCCAAGGCCCAGTTCCTCGCTGGTCGGGACGACCTCGGTCTCGATGACCCGCCACAGGATCGAGTACTGCGGCTGGTTGGAGACCAGCGGGACGCGCAGCTCGCGGGCGAGCCGGTGGGCCTCGCGGATCTCCGACGCCCGCCACTCGGAGACGCCGATGTAGTGCGCCTTGCCGGAGCGCACGACGTCGGCGAAAGCCTCCATCGTCTCCTCCAGCGGCGTGCTGTGGTCGTACCGGTGGGCCTGGTAGAGGTCCACGTAGTCGGTCTGCAACCGGCGCAGCGAGCCGTCGATCGACTCCATGATGTGCTTGCGGGACAGGCCGCGGTCGTTGCGGCCCGGGCCGGTCGGCCAGTAGACCTTGGTGAAGATCTCCAGACCCTCGCGGCGCTCGCCCTTGAGGGCCCGCCCGAGCACCTCCTCGGCCTTCGTGCCGGCGTACACGTCGGCGGTGTCGAAGGTGGTGATGCCCGTCTCCAGCGCGGCCCGGACGCAGGCGGTCGCCGCGTCCTCCTCGACCTGCGAGCCGTGGGTGATCCAGTTGCCGTACGAGATCTCGCTGACCATCAGGCCCGAGCGGCCCAGGTGTCGGAATTCCATGCCCCGACCCTAGCCCGGGGGGATCACCCGTCGGCGGGCCGGCACACCGGCACGGGTCACAGCAGCGGGCTGGTGTCGGCCAGGAGCCGGTCGATCTGCTCCACCACCCGGTCCCGGCTCGGGTGCACCGGGTCGAGCAACGGCTCGCCCCGCCGGTCGAGCGCGCCCCAGCGGCCGGCGCCGTCACCGACCAGGAACGCGACCGGGTGTACGACCAGCGCGGGGTGCGTCGGCGCCACGACCATCCGGCCGGTGCGGTCCACCACCCCGCGTCGGCCGTTCAGCTCCACCACGGCCAGGCCCTCGTCGGTGAAGCCGTCGACGTAGCGCCCGTCGGCGAGCGCCGTGGTGAGGCCGTGGTACCGGGTCGGCACGACCATCGCGCCGGTCCGGTCGACGGCTCCCCAGCCGCCGTCGGCGCGGACCGCCGCCACGCCGCGCCGGAACGGGCGTACGTCGTCGAAGCCCGGCGGGATCACCACGGTGTTGGACGGGTCGATCGCCATCCAGTCGCCGGTGCCGTCCATCGACACCCAGGCCAGGCCGTCGGAGAACGAGCCGGCCGCGCGATAGCCGTTGTTCGCCTGGATCAGGGTGCGCCCGGCCTCGTCGATCAGCGTCCACCGGGCGCCCTCCGGGCGGCGTACCCAGGCCATTCCCTCCCGGAACGGCTGCACCTCGGCGTAGTCGGTGCCGACGACCAGGTTGCCGTCGGCGTCGGCGTATCCCCACCGGTCCAGGTCCTCGTCGTACGTGGGCACCGGCGGCCGGCCGGTGTGCAGGATCTCGTCCCGGCTGCGCGGGTACGGGCCGAAGCCGTCCCGGCCGGCCCGCTCGGCGACCGCGTCGAGCGCCACCCGGGTCCGGCCGGTCAGCTCGGCGTCGGCCGCCCGGTGCAGGTCCAGCGCCCGCTCGAAGTGGTGACAGGCCTCGATCAGCCGGCCCTGGTCGTAGCTGCACCGCCCGGCGTGCTCGTGCAGGGCCGCGCGCAGCCGATCGGGCAGCTCGGTCGAGTTGGCCTCGGCGAACAGCCGGTCGGCCTCGGCGAACTCGCCCCGCCAGCGCAGCACGTGGGCCAGCCGAGCCCGCGCCAGGGCGGTCCGCCGGAACTCGCCAGTGCTCTCGGCGTACGTCAGGGCGAGCCGGGCGTCGTCGAGCGCGTCGTCCAGGTCGCCGAGGATCCGGGACGCGACGGCCCGCAGGCTGAGCAGCCGGGCCCGGGACCGGTTGTCCAGGGCGACGGCCAGCTTGGCGGTCAGCCCGTCCCGCACCGCACGCAACCGCTCCGGGGCGTCGGTCTCCTCCCGCAGGGTCTCCGGGTGCAGGCGCCACCGCAACGCCGCGAGCGTCCGCTCCGGGTCGGCGGCCCCGGCCGCCCCGTCGGCCGGGGCGTTGCCCCGCCGGTCCTGCCCGGTCCGGGCGTCCACCCCGTGGACGGACCCCGACCCGGCGGGCGACACCGGCCGCCCGGGCGGCCCGGAGACGGGGTACGCCGGCACTCCTGACACGGGGTACGCCGGCAGCCCGGAGACCGGCCGCGCCGGCGGTCCCGAGACGGGCTGTGCGGGCGGTCCCGAGACGGGCCGTGCCGGTGGCGCGGAGACGGGGCGTGCCGGTGGCGTGGAGGCGGGCCGTGCCGGTGGCGCGGAGACGGGGCGTGTTGGCTGCTCCGGCGTCGGGGGTGCCGACACCGGTGCTGCCGCAGTCCCATCCCTCGGCGTGGAAGCCGATCCCTCCTCCGCCGGCACCGCGACGGACGAGGCTCCCGGGGCGGCCGTCGCGGCCAACGGGCGACCTGCGTCCGGCGTCTGCTCGGGGGCCGGCGGCGCGGGCCTGCTCGGTCGGAACCAGGCGTCCGAGTGGTCCGGGGCGGGCGCGGTTGCGCGTGGCGGCTCGGTCGACACCGGGGCGTCGGGGCGGTCCGGCGGCGGTCCGGGCCGTGCCGTGGGGGAGTCGGTCGGCGCGGCCGTGGTCACGGTGTCCTGCGGCGCGGGGACGGTCACGGCCGACGACGGCTCGTCAACGGGCTGTCTGCCGGGCTGCCCGGCCTCCTGCCGCGACGGCGACGTCAGCTCGCTCCCCGGCGTCTCCGCAACGTCCCCGACGGCGAGGCTCCCATGCTCGTCGGCAACGACACTCGACTCGTCAGGGACGGCACGCGGCTCGGGGGCGACACTCGGCTCGTCGGGGACGGCGCGCGGTTCGTCCATCCGGACCTGCGGCTCAACGGCTCCGACACGCGACCCGTCGGCGTCGACGAGACCGTAGGTGTCTGCCCCGTCGACGTCCGTGCCATCGGCGTCCGCCCCGTCGATATCCGTGTCGTCGACGTCCGCCCCGGGGTTGTCGACGTCCACGCCTACGGCGGCATCGTCGAGGTCCACGGTGAGGTTGGTGTCGCCGGCGTCGGGCAGCGGACCGGCCGGCTGTTCCGGGCAGCCGACGACAGCATCCAGCCGGTCGTTGTCCGCCCCGTCGATGTCCGTCGGGCTGGCGTCCGGCTCGGCGGGCCGTGGATCGGCTGTGCCCGAATCCGGCTCGACCAGTGGCCAAGGGGCGGCCTGGACCGCAGGCAGCGGCTCCGGGACCGCAGGCAGCTGGACGATCGATTCCTCGGCGGGCTCCGGCTGACGCGGAACCGGTCGTGCTTCCGTACGTTCGGCGGGGCTGTCGTCCTCGGTTCGCCGGGGCGACGACAATTCGGCCGCGTCCAGCGGCCCGGCACCGGCGTCCGGCTCTGCGGCCCCGGGCGTCGGGCTGGGGTCGGCGGATGCCCCGGCGGCGACCGGGAGGCGAACTGCCGGGCTGGACGGCACTGACCCGGCAATATCCAACGGTACGGACTCGTCGGCACCCGCGTCCGCCGAGTCCATCGCGTCTGGAGTGTCCATCGCGTCCGGCGCGTCGGCGCGCGGGGCGGACCCCACCAGCGGCTCGTCCCGCTGTGCGGGCGCGGATGTGCGCTGGACCGGCTCGGGGGCCGGCAGGAACTCCAGTCGAAGCCGGGGCGCTGGCGGCCCGGAGACCGGCTCGACCGGAGCAGTGGACGCCACGCCCCCGGGCGGCCCGGAGACAGGCCGTACCGGCGGCGTGGGCCGGCTGGGCAGCCCGGATGCCGGTGGCGCTGGCGGCCCGGACACCGGCACGACGGATGTCGGGCCCGTGGCCGCCCGGGTGGCGGGTGGCGGGGTAACCGGCGCAACCGGCGGCGCGGGTGGCCCGGAGATCGGCGGGCCGGACACGGGGGCACCCGCAACCGGCATGCCTCGTGCCGGCCGTTCGGGACCGAAAGTGCCGGGAGCCGACGGCCCGGCCAGCGGCGGCCCAGAGCTCGGAGGACCCGAGACGGGCCGCCCCGGAATAGGCCGTCCGGCCACGGGTGGACCCGCCACCGCCCGGTCCGGCCCCGGCGGGCCCGAGACCGGCCGACCCGGGGCGCCGGAGACCGGAACGGCCGAGACTGGCGCATCGGTCGTGGGCGGAGTGCAGTGCTCGTCGTGCGATGCGCCGGCGGCCGGCTCGACCGGTGGCCGGTGCGGTGCGGCCGGCCAGTGCGGCGGTGGGCCGAGCCGGGGCGCGTCGCTGGGCCGCTGCTCGGTGCTCGGGCGCTCGGCCGGTCGGTCCGGGTGGATCGGATCCGGCCCGGGGCGGCGCGCGGCTGGCTGGTCGGCGTCGGGTACGGGCCGGACCGGGGCTTCGGGCGGTTGCCCAGCGAACCGCCGGTCGTCGCGTACCGGCTGCGTGCCCCGTTCGTCGCGAGGCAGCGGGGCGAGCCGTTCGTCGCGGGGCGCAGGGGCGGGCCGCTCGTCGCGAGGCAGCGGGGCGGGCCGTTCGTCGCGGGCGGGCGAAATGGGCTGGTTCTCGCGGGCCGATGGAGTGTCCCGGTCGCCCGGTGCGGGGCGTCCGTACCGGTCGGTGGTGGACCGCGCGTCGGGCCGGCCTTCGACCGGTCCGTCCGGGCGGTGCAGGTCGCCCGGGGCGGCGTCCGCGAACCAGGGGTCCTGTCGTGTGCCGTCGACCCGTCCCGCGCGTTCGACCGGCCGCGTGCCGTCGCCCGGCCGCGCCTCGGGGCGGGCCGGGTCGGTCGGGCTGGCGTCGGGGCGGGGAGCGTCGCCGGGGCGCGTGGGTCCCCGATCCGGGCCTGGCATCCGGCCCAGGTCCGGCCGTAGGGGACCGGGCTCCGGCCAGGGCAGACCGCCGTCGCGGGCCGGCGTCGGCCGACCGGTCGGGTGGCGGTACGGCTCCGCCCACGAGGCGGCCTCCCGGCTGGCGTCCCGGTGAGGTTGCCCGTCCCGATCGACGGGGTGGCGCGGTGCCCCGGCAGCGGGTCGGCCGGCGTCCGGCTGGCCGACGCCGGGCCGGCCGGCATCCCGCGGCCCGTGCTCCGGCACCGGCCCGTCCACAGGTCGCGCGGGGCGCGCGGGGCCGGTTCCGGGCGGCGCCGTCCGGCCGTCGCGGTCGAGGCTGGTCCGGCTGTCGCGGTCCGGTGCCGCCCGGCCGTCGCGGTCGAGGCTGGTCCGGCTGTCGCGGTCCGGCGCCGTCCGGCCGTCGCGGGCAAGGCTGGTCCGGCCGTCGTGGTCCTGGCTCGGGCGGCCGTCGTGGTCGAGGCTTGGCCGGCCGTCGCGGTCCAGGGCGGGCCGGGGACGGTCCGGCCAGCCGGGACGGCCGGGTCCGGGTCGCTCGGAACCGCTTCGGTCGCCGGTCGTCCGGTCGTGGGGGCGGTGCGGGCGCTCCTCCGGCTCGGGCAGCCACCCCGGCTCCGGCCGGTGCGCGGGGGACACCGGCGCCGCAGCCTCGGGCGGGGGAGTCCGCCGGCCGGGGTCGGCGGGGTGCCGCTGGTCGTACCGGTCACCGTGCCAGCCGGCCGCCGGGTCGCGATCCACCGTCCACTCGGGCCGGCGCGGCTCGTGACGCGGGGGCAGGTCCGGATCGGGCCGCAGCGGGTACGCCTCGACCGGTCCCCGGTCCGCCGGGTGCTGGTCGCGGCGCCACCTGCTGTCGTCGCGGCCCTGGCGGCCGTACCGGTCGTGGTCCGTCGCCTCGGGCCGGCGGTCCTCGCCCCGCAGGCCGTACCCTCGTGCGTCGTGTTCTGCGGCCCCGGCGCCGCGCGGGCGCCATGCCTGTTCGCGCTCGTCGCGGCCGTGCCGGTCGGGATCCCGCTCGTCGCGGCCCCGACGGTCGTGCCCGTCGCGGTCGGTCGGGCCGTGGTGGCGGTCGGTCGGGCCGGAACGGTGGTCGGTCGGGCCGGGGTGGCGGTCGGTCGGGTTGGGACGGTGGTCGTCCCCGCCCCGCCGCTGCTGGTCGCCGTGCGCCGGGGGCCGTTCCTCGCGTGCCGGCGGCCGGGTGTACCCGGCAGGGCGGTCGTCGACGGGGGTGGCGCGGTCCCGGGCCGGGCCGGCCCAGGCCGGGCGCGCGTCGGGCCGGCGCGGTTCGGCCGGCGCCGCGCGGCGGTCGTCCCAGCTGCGCCGGGCGTGGCCGTCCGGGGTGGGGGCCGCCAAGGGGTACGCCCCGTCGCGCCCACCCGGAGCGGGGCTCACCGGTCCGGGGTCGGGGGCGGGGCTGACCGGCCGCACCTCGGCCCGGCCGACGACGGCGGCCCGGCCACGGTGCTGGGGCGGCAGGTGTCGCAGCCCGATGTCGCCGGGGTAGCGCTGCCCCGGGAACTGAGGCTGCCACTCCGAGGTCGGCTCGAAGACCCAGGACGGTTCGACCGGGTCCCGCCAGCGGTCGTAGAAGTCGCCGCTCATCGCAAGGCCTCGTCGCCGCTCGCGTGGCGAGCCCCGGCGCCCGGCTCGCGTCGCTCGCTCACGGCGATGTCACCTCGCGTTGGAAATTGTCGCGCTGGGCGCCCCGCCTGCCGGTAAAGTCGCCCGGTCCGGCATGGCGTGGCTGCGGAAGGAGGGTAACGGCGTGGGCTCTGTCACCGCCACTGTGGCACCGCCCACCGCGTCAAACGTTATCCTATGGTTTCGGACATTCGGTGCGATAGCGGGATCGGGATTCCGACGATACGCCACGTACCGCCAGGCGGCGTTGGCCGGTGCCGTCACCAACATCGTCTTCGGGTTCCTGCGCTGCTACGTCCTCCTCGCGGTGGCCGGCGCGGCCGGCAGCGCCGCCGGGTACGACCGGGAGCAGCTCGCCACCTTCGTCTGGGCCGGGCAGGGCCTGCTGGCGGTGATCCTGCTCTGGGGCTGGACCGACCTGGCCGACCGGATCCGCACCGGCGAGGTGGCCAGCGACCTGCTGCGGCCGGTCCACCCGGTGACCAGCTACCTCGCCACCGACCTGGGGCGGGCGGTCTGGGCCGGCGTGTCCCGGCTGTTGCCGCCGGTCGTGGTGGGCCCGATCTTCTTCGACGTGCACCTGCCCGCCCGCTGGTCGACCGTGCCGCTGTTCGTGGTCTCCGTACTGGTCGCGGTGGTGCTCTCCTTCGGCTGCCGGTTCCTGGTCAACACGACCGCGTACTGGCTCGAGGACGTCCGGGGCCCGCAGATGCTGTGGCTCCTCGCCTCGGGCGTGCTGGCCGGGCTCTACTTCCCGCTGCCCTTCCTGCCCGACGCGCTGTACCTGGCGTTGCAGTTCGGCACCCCGTTCCCGAGCCTGTTGCAGATCCCGCTCGACGTGCTGGTCGAGCGGGATCCGACGGCCACCCAGGCCGGGCTGGTCGCGGTGCAGGTCGGCTGGGCGGTCGCGGTCCTGGCGCTGTGCCGGCTGGTGCAGCGCCGCGCCGAGCATCGGCTGGTGGTGCAGGGTGGTTGAGCCGGTCGTCCTGCCCCGGCAGCGGCCACCGGGGCATCCCCGGCGCCCGTCCGGCCGGCTGGCCGCGTATCGGGCGCTGCTCGGGGCGCAGGCGCGGTCCCAGGCCGCGTACCGGACGTCGTTCGTGGTGGACCTGGTCGGCAACGTCGGGGCCACCGTCTTCGACGTGGTCACCGTGCTGGTGATCTTCGGGGTCACCCGGGAGTTGGGCGGCTTCACCCTCCGCGAGACGCTGGTGATGGTGGGTCTGTCCGCCGCCGCGTTCGCCACCGCCGACCTGCTCGTCGGCAACATCGAGCGGCTGCCCAGGTACGTGCGCACCGGCCTGTTCGACGCCGTGCTGCTGCGTCCGCTCGGCGCGCTGCCCCAGCTCCTGCTGATGGACCTGCCGCTGCGCAAGGTGTCCCGGGTGCTCTTCGGCGTGGCCGTGCTCGTGGTGGCGGTCGGCTCGGCGGGGATCGACTGGACCCCGGGCCGGGTGGCGCTGGTGCTCATCGCCCCGCTGGCCGGGGTGGTCTTCTTCGGCTCGGTCTTCGTGGCCACCGCCACCGTCTCGTTCTACTGGACCGAGTCGGGGGAGTTGGCCAACTCGGTCACCTACGGCGGGCGCGACTTCACGTCGTACCCGGTCACGGTCTTCGACGGCTGGTTCCGCGCGGCCTTCGCGTACGGGATGGGATTCGCCTTCGTCAGTTACCAGCCGGCGCTGGCGCTGCTCGGCCGCGCCGACCCGCTCGGCCTGCCGGCCTGGGCCGGCTGGGCCGCTCCGGCGGTCGCGCTGGTCGCCGCCGCGCTCGCCGCCACCGCCTGGCGCGTCGGGGTCCGCCACTACCGGAGTACGGGGTCATGAGCGTCATCGAGGTACGCAACCTGCGCAAGGAGTTCACGGTCCGGGTGAAGGCGGGGCGGCTGCGCCGCGAGAAGCGCACCGTCGGCGCGGTCGACGGGGTCGACCTGCTCGTCGAGCGGGGCGAGATGCTGGGCTACATCGGCCCGAACGGCGCCGGCAAGTCCACCACCCTGAAGATGCTCACCGGCGTGCTCACCCCCACCTCCGGCGAGGTGCGCGTCTGCGGCCTGCGCCCGGTGCCCGAGCGCACCCGGCTGGCGTTGCGCATCGGCGTGGTCTTCGGCCAGCGCTCCCAGCTCTGGTGGGACCTGCCGCTGGGGGACTCGTTCGACCTGCTGCGGCACGTCTACCGGGTGCCGGCTGACGCGCACGCCGCCCGGCTGCGCCGCTGCCGCGACCTGCTCGACCTGGACGGCTTCCTGGACACCCCGGTCCGGCAGCTCTCCCTCGGCCAGCGGATGCGCGGCGAGCTGACCGCCGCCCTGCTGCACGGCCCGGAGGTGCTCTTCCTCGACGAGCCGACCATCGGGCTGGACGTGGTGAGCAAGCAGGCCGTCCGGGGCTTCCTGGGCGAGCTGGGCCGGGCCGGCGACACCACCCTGGTGCTCACCACCCACGACCTGGCCGACATCGAGCGGCTGTGCCGGCGGCTCGTGGTGATCGACCACGGCCGGGTGGTGCACGACGGCTCGATCGCCGCCCTGCACGACCGGTACGGCTCGCGTCGCCTCGTCGTCGCCGACCTGGACGCCGCCCTGCCGGAGCCGCCGGAGCTGCCCGGCGCCCCGCTGCGCCGCGTGGAGGCGGACGGGCACCGGCTGGTCTTCGCGCTGGAGTCGACGGGCGCCGCCGAGGTGGTGGCCGCCCTGGCCGGGCTGGCCACCCTGCGCGACATCTCGATCGTCGAGCCGGACATCGAGGAGGTCGTCGCCCGCCTCTACGGCCGGGAGGAGGGGCCCCTGGTCGACGCCTCCGGGGCGGCATCGTGACAGCCGCCCCGGCAGGCCCGGGCCGGACCGGAGCAGGCGCGGGTCAGACCGGGTCGCCGACCTTGACCCGGGGCTCCGGCGCGCGCATCCGGCGGAAGGTGATCGACCGCATGATCGCGTACAGGTAGAGCGAGCCCATCCGCTCGCCGCTGGTCGGGAGGCGTTCCTGGACCAGCTTCTTGATCTTGCGGCTGATCAGGATCGAGTCGATCACCACGCCGAGGGCGAGCACGCCCCAGAGGATGTTCGAGATCAGCCGGACGATCGGCGGCATCGCCTGGTTCGAGCCGAGCAGCACGATCAGCGCCCCGCCGAAGAACCAGGTGCCGATCGTGCGGCGGGAGTCGACCACGTTGCGGGCCAGCAGCTTCGCCGGGCCACGGTCGCGGGGGCCGCCCTCGCGGCGGAACTCGGCCGACGACTCGGCGCGCAACCGCCGCCGCCGCTCCCGGGCCTCCTCCTTGCTCAGCGGCTTGGTCGGGCCGGCCGGCCGGCGGCCGGCGACGGGCCGCTTCGGCGTCTCCCGCCCCAGTTCCTTCTTGCTCGGGGTGTAGCTCCGGCGGGCGGACGCGGGCGCCTCGTCGGGCGTCACCGAGGTGACGGACTCGTCGACGGGGGCGGAGGACTTGCGGCGAAACGGCGACAGCACGAGGAAAGGGTAGCCAAGCGCCCGCGCCCGGTGCACATCGCGGTGCACCGGGCGCGGAACGGGAGTGAGCAAGGTTACGGTCGAACCCGGCGGTGAGCCCGGTTACGGCCGCTCGACATGGGCGCCCAGGTCGGCCAGCTTGGCCTCGAAGTCCTCGTAGCCCCGGTTGATCAGGTCGACGCCGTACACCCGGGAGGTGCCCTCGGCGGCGAGCGCGGCGATCAGGTGGCTGAACCCGGCGCGCAGGTCCGGGATGACCAGGTCGGCCGCGTGCAGCTTGCTCGGGCCGGCGATCACCGCGGAGTGCTTGAAGTTGCGCCGGCCGAACCGGCACGGGGTGCCGCCGAGGCAGTCGCGGTAGACCTGGATGTTGGCGCCCATCGTGTTCAGCGCCTCGGTGTAGCCGAGCCGCTGCTCGTACACCGTCTCGTGGACGATCGACAGGCCCCGGGCCTGGGTCAGCGCCACGACGAGGGGCTGCTGCCAGTCGGTCATGAAGCCGGGGTGCACGTCGGTCTCCAGCGCCACGGCGTTCAGCTCGCCGCCCGGGTGCCAGAACCGGATGCCGCCCTCCTGGCCCGGGTCGCCCAGCTTCGGCGGCCGGGCGTCGGTCACCTCGTACTCGCCGCCGACCGAACGGAAGATGTTCAGGAAGGTCATCATGTCGGCCTGCTGCGCGCCGAGCACCTCGACGTGGCCGCGGGTGGCCAGCGCCGCCGCCGCCCAGCTCGCCGCCTCGATCCGGTCCGGGATCGGCCGGTGGGTGTAGCCGTGCAGCTTCGGCACGCCCTGGATCTCGATCACCCGGTCGGTGTGGACCTTGATGATCGCGCCCATCTTCTGCAGGATGCAGATCAGGTCGATGATCTCCGGCTCGACCGCGGCGTTGCGCAGCTCGGTGACGCCCTCGGCCATCACGGCGGTGAGCAGCACCTGCTCGGTCGCGCCGACGCTCGGGTACGGCAGGGCGAACTTGGTGCCGTGCAGCCCGTTCGGGGCGGACAGGTGCAGCCCCTCCGGGGTCTTGTCGACCGTGGCGCCGAACTCGCGCAGCGCCTGGAGGTGGAAGTCGATCGGGCGCGGCCCGATGTGGCAGCCGCCCAGGTCCGGGATGAACGCGTGGCCGAGGCGGTGCAGCAGGGGCCCGCAGAACAGGATCGGGATGCGGCTGGAGCCGGCGTGCACGTTGATCTGGTCGGTGCTGGCGCTCTCGACGTTGGCTGGGTCGAAGACCAGCTCACCGGTCTCCGCACCGTCGGTGACCTTGACCCCGTGCAGGCCGAGCAGCCCGCGGACCACCTCGACGTCGCGGATGCGCGGCACGTCGAACAGCCGGCTGGGGCTGTCGCCCAGCAGGGCGGCGACCATCGCCTTGGAAACCAGGTTCTTCGCGCCGCGCACGCGGATCCGCCCTTCCAGCGGAGTACCTCCGTGTACGACCAGGACGTCGTCGGTCAACGCAACCTCCAGCGCGTCGGGTGCTGCAGTGTTTGTGATGATGCGGGAGTTGTCGGTGGTACCCGCGATGCGGCCGGCGGTAAACGGATCCGCGCGCGTCGTCGCCCCGGCAGCATAGCCCTCGGTGACCAGAGTGGATGCGGTCACATCGCCCCCGAGGGCATGAAACGGGGTGTCACGTGCGCAAACGCACCCAGAATGTCACACAGGGTGGTCAGGCTGTCGGCGCTACGGGGTCGGCGGCGGGGAGGGCCAGCATCTGGTCCAGCGCCACCCGGGCGTGGTGCGCGGTGTCCGGGTCCACCGTGATCTGGTTCACCACCCGGCCGGCCGCCAGCTCCTCCAGCGCCCACACCAGGTGCGGCAGGTCGATCCGGTTCATCGTCGAGCAGTAGCAGACCGCCTTGTCCAGGAACATGATCTGCTTGTCCGGGTGGGCCAGCGCGAGCCGGCGCACCAGGTTCAGCTCGGTGCCGATCGCCCACGCCGAGCCGGCCGGGGCGGCCTCGACGGCCTTGATGATGTACTCCGTCGAGCCCACGAAGTCGGCGGCGTTGACCACCTCGTGCCGGCACTCCGGGTGCACCAGCACGTTCACCCCCGGCACCCGCTCGCGGACGTCGTTGACGCTGTCCAGGGTGAACCGGCCGTGCACCGAGCAGTGCCCGCGCCACAGGATCATCTTCGCGTCGCGGAGCTGCTCGGCGGTGAGCCCGCCGTTCGGCTTGTGCGGGTTGTAGAGCACACAGTCGTCGAGCGAGAGGCCCATCTCCAGCACGGCGGTGTTGCGGCCCAGGTGCTGGTCGGGCAGGAACAGCACCTTCGACCCCTGCCCGTACGCCCAGTCCAGCGCCCGCTTGGCGTTGGACGAGGTGCAGACCACGCCGCCGTTGCGGCCGACGAAGCCCTTGATGTCAGCCGAGGAGTTCATGTACGTCACCGGGACGGTGTCCTGCGCCACGCCCAGCTCGGTCAGCACGTCCCAGGCGGTCTCGACCTGGGACAGCACCGCCATGTCGGCCATCGAGCAGCCGGCGGCCAGGTCGGGCAGGACCACCTTCTGAGCGGCGGTGGTGAGGATGTCGGCGCTCTCGGCCATGAAGTGCACGCCGCAGAAGACGATGTACTCCGCGTCCGGCCGGGCCGCCGCCTCGCGGGCCAGCTTGAACGAGTCGCCGGTCACGTCGGCGAACTGGATCACCTCGTCGCGCTGGTAGTGGTGGCCCAGCACGAAGACCCTGTCGCCCAGCGCCGCCTTCGCCGCCGCGGCCCGGGCCACCAGGTCGGGGTCGCTGGGCGCCGGCAGGTCGCCCGGACATTCCACGCCACGTTCGGTGGCGGGGTCGCTGCCACGGCCGAGCAGCAACAGGGCCGTCGCGGTGTCGGATGGTTCCGCCCAGGTCGAAGTCACGCCCTCATGGTTCCACAGCCGGGAGCACGCGGCTCGTAGCGGTGTGGGCTGCCGCACTGCCTCGTGCGATGGGGCCCTGCCACACTGCTCGGCATGCGCGTGCTGCTCTGCCCCGACAAGTTCGCCGGCACGCTGCCGGCTCAGGAGGTCGCCGCGGCGGTGGCCGAGGGCTGGCGGGAGGTGGCCGGCGGGGACGACCTGCTCATCCGCCCGCTCGCCGACGGCGGCCCCGGCTTCGTCGCCGTCCTCGCCGAGGCGCTCGGCGGGCGCCGGGTGCCGGTGCCGACCGTCGACCCGCTCGGCCGGCCGACCGACGGTGAGATCCTGCTCACCGACGACGGCACGGCGTACCTGGAGAGCGCCCAGGCCTGCGGCCTGCACCTGCTCGCCGCCGCCGAGCGCGACCCGAAGGCCACCACCTCGTACGGGCTCGGCGCGCTGGTCACCGCCGCGGTGGAGCACGGCGCCCGGACGGTGGTGATCGGGCTCGGCGGTTCGGGCACCAACGACGGCGGGGCCGGCCTGCTCACCGCGCTCGGCGTCACCGCGCTCGACGAGACCGGCCGGGCCCTGCCGTACGGCGGGGCGGCGCTGGCCGGCATCGCCGGGCTGGACGGCGCGCCCCGGCTGCGCGGCGCCACCCTGGTCGCCGCCACCGACGTGGACAACCCGCTGCTCGGGCTGCACGGCGCCAGCAGCGTCTACGGCCCGCAGAAGGGCGCGACCCGTTCCGACGTGCTGCTGCTCGACGCCGCGCTGGAGCGCTTCGCCGACGTGCTGGAGCGGGACCTGCCCGGCTGCCCGGCGGGCCTCGGCGCGCTGCCCGGCGGCGGTGCGGCCGGCGGCCTCGGCGCGGCGATCCTGGCCCTCGGGGGCCGGTGCGAGTCCGGCATCGGCCTGGTCACCGAGGCCATCGGGCTGTCCGCCGCGCTCGACGCGGTCGACCTGGTGGTCACCGGCGAGGGCTCCTTCGACCACCAGTCGCTGCGCGGCAAGGTCGTCGCCGGGGTGGCCGGGGCCGCCCGGGACCGGGGGGTGCCCTGCGTGGTGCTGGCGGGGCAGGTGAGCACCGGGCGGCGCGAGGCCGCCTCGGCCGGGGTCACCGACGCGTACAGCCTGGTGGAGCACTTCGGCGGGGAGGAGCGCGGCGGGCTGGACGCGGCGCTCAGCCGCCCGGCGGAGGGGCTGCGCCAGCTCGGCGCCCGCCTGGCCCGCCAGTGGAGCCGCTGAGCGCCGGCCGGACGCTTCCGCTTCCCACCTATCCTCCTAGGACGACTCACCGGGTGTGGTCGGGACCGTGACGGCCGGACCAGGGGCCGATCCGGGCCTGACCCGGGGCCGGGTCACGTCGATCGGGTGCTCCGGGCCGGGGCGGCGTACCATCGGGTCTGCGACCACATCGGGAATCACTGGACGACGCGAGACGTTGGCCAGTGCGTCCAGACCCAGACCGCGCAGGGAGATTTCCACGTGACCACGCCAGCGCAGACCGAGTCGACCGAGTCGACCGAGGCCCCTACTTCCATCGTCCTCACCGACGTCGCGGCGCAGAAGGTCAAGGCCCTGATCGAGCAGGAGGGCCGCGACGACCTGCGGCTCCGGGTGGCGGTGCAGCCGGGCGGCTGCTCCGGCCTTCGGTACCAGCTCTTCTTCGACGAGCGTTCGCTCGACGGTGACGTCGTCACCGACTACGACGGCGTCGAGGTCGTGGTCGACCGGATGAGCGCCCCCTACCTGTCCGGTGCCACGATCGACTTCGCCGACCGGATCGACGCCCAGGGCTTCACCATCGACAACCCGAACGCGGGCAGCTCCTGCGCCTGCGGCGACTCGTTCAGCTGAGTCGACGCCCCACGGCCGATGCGGCAGCGGGGCCACCCCCGGCCGGGGGTGGCCCCGCTGTCTCTTTTTTCGGACGGCTTCACCCTCCGCAGCCGCCCACGGGTGCCGTCGCGGTGGGCAGACCAGGGCGGATCCGGTCCCCGGCGGACGCCGGCTGGCCGGCCGGCGACGCGGGGTCGAGCGGAACGTGAACGATCTCTCTTCGACCCGGGACCACGACACCGGATGGCCCGGTAGGCTGACCCGCGCCGTGCTCCCGACCACGAGGGTTGACATGAAGATCGCCGTGACCGGCTCGATCGCGACCGACCACCTGATGAGCTTCCCCGGCCGGTTCGCCGACCAGCTCCTCGCCGACCAGCTCGACAAGGTCTCGCTGTCCTTCCTCGTGGACGACCTGGTGCTTCGCCGGGGTGGGGTGGCCGCCAACATCGCCTTCGGCATGGGGCAGCTCGGCCTGAGCCCGATCCTGCTCGGCGCGGTCGGCGCCGACTTCGCCGACTACCGCTCCTGGCTGGAGCGGCACGGCGTCGACTGCGACTCGGTGCACGTCAGCGAGGTGGCGCACACCGCCCGGTTCGTCTGCACCACCGACACCGACATGTGCCAGATCGCCTCCTTCTACGCGGGCGCGATGAGCGAGGCACGCAACATCGAGCTGGCCCCCGTCGCGAAGCGGCTCGGCGGGCTCGACCTCGTGCTGGTCGGCGCCAACGACCCCGCTGCGATGCTGCGGCACTCCGCCGAGTGCCGCGAGCGCGGGTACGCCTTCGTCGCCGACCCGTCCCAGCAGCTCGCCCGGATGGGCGGCGATGACGTGGTGGGCCTGATCGACGGCGCCGAGTACCTGATGACCAACGAGTACGAGAAGTCGCTGCTGCAGAGCAAGGCCGGCCTCACCGACGCGCAGCTGCTGGACCGGGTGAAGGTCCGGGTGACCACGCTGGGCAGCAACGGCGTGGAGATCGCCAGCCGGGACTTCGACACCATCCACGTGCCGATCGCCCGGGAGACCCGTGCGGTCGACCCCACCGGCGTCGGGGACGGCTTCCGGGCCGGCTTCTTCGCCGCGCTCTCCTGGGGCCTGGGTCTGGAGCGGTCCGCCCAGGTCGGCTCCCTGCTGGCCACCCTGGTGCTGGAGACCGTCGGCACCCAGGAGTACGAGGTGCGCCACGACCTGTTCGTCAAGCGGCTCGCCGAGTCGTACGGCGACGTCGCCGCCGACGACGTCCGGCCGCACCTGCTGCCGTAGGCCCGGCCGGCGCGGCACGCTCCACGCAGTCGCCAGACACGATCCAGGCACCGCCTCGGCGTGTCACGAGGCGCGCGGCAGCGCCAGCCAGTCCTGCCAGGTGATGTCGCGGCCCAGATGACGGGGCTGCCGGAAGGGCCAGTCGGCGGCGATCCACTGCGGCACCAGCGCGTCGAGCGCGCGCTCGACCTCGCCGCCGACAAGGTCGTCCACCACCCACCAGGAGACCTCGCCGTCGGAGCCGGTGCGCTCGGGCGGGTCGATGTAGACACAGCCGAGGATCCCCGTCTCCTCCTCGTCCAGCAGCGCGTAGTTGAACGACTGGTGCGCGGCTATCTCCTTCTCGTGCCGCAGCAGGTCGATGCGGTCCTCTTCATAGGTCATCGTCTCCTTGGGCCAAGCCCAGGCCGGGCCGAAGATCTCCCACAAGCGCTCTCGAGAGCCCATGACGGCGGGGTAGTCGAGCGCGGTGTCCGCCTCCCGGATCGGCCGCAGGTGAAGCGCGGTGTTGGGCACGGGCACGTAGACGGGATGGACGAAGTCGTCAGGCAGCCAACTCATGAGGGCCGAGGCTACAACCGGTCGGCGCGGGCGCTACGGCTCAGCCCCGCCACCATCCGCGACTTCGACCAGGAGTTGACGGCGATGGTCGAGCGCGGGTTCACCCCGGTGCTGGCGTTGCACACCCGGATGGCCTCGCCGACGACTAGCCGCTGGACCGGGTCAAGATCCAGGTGCCCACGCTGGGCAACGGCTGCCCTCGGCCGTGCCGGCACATTCGCTGTCACTCGTCCTCGTCGTCGTACTCCCAGTGCGGCTCGGGTGACACCTGCCAGAGACAGATCCGGTAATGCTCCACGCCCGCCAGGGCCGCACCGATGGGGTCGGTATCACCCGGACCGCCCGGCTCCACGCGTTTCTCCCGTAGCTGCCGTACCCGAGTGCGGCCGTAGCCGCACACCCGCACCCCGTACGTGCCGGGACCGGCCGGAAGATCCACGCCGCGCTGGAACATGTCGTCGACCGAATACAGCACACTGATCAACCCGCCGGGCACCTCGAGCTGCCCGTCCCGCAGAAGATCAGCGGAATCGTCCGCGGCCGGCGCCTCGTCGAACACCTCGATCCGCACGTCGATGCTGACCAGGTCGGCTACCACGCGCACCATCACCGCGTTCGTCGCCCAGCCGACTACCTCCCGGCTCGCGGCGGAGATCGCCGTGGCGAAGTTCTCCGACTCCTCGCAGGTCGGATCGTGGAACCCGAACATGCAGTAGTTGGCACTGACCACCGTGCGCCAGACCAGACCCATGGCAAGCCCGTCCCGTCAGAGCGGAGATCGGATAGATCTTGGAAGATTTCGGCCCCTGGAAGGGCCGTTTGCTTCCAAGATCTCCCAGTTCGGGGTGGCCGCAGCGGTGAGCGGGGGGCTAGCGTCGCGCGTCCGCAGCCTGCGGCGGGGCGACGGTGCCCGAGGCGGTCGCGGCGATGAACGCGGACCACTGGCGGGACGGGAAGACGAGCGTGGGGCCGGACCGGTCCTTGCTGTCGCGCACCGCCATCAGCTCGGGCAGGACGGCGCACTCCACGCAGTCGCCGTTGTTGGCGCTGCGGCTGCTGGTGAACCAGTGGGCGGCGGCGAGGTCGGGGGTGGGCATGGTGGCCTCCGAGGGTTAGGCCGCGCCGGCCAGCTCCCGGATCAACGCGCGCGACTCGGCGGGGGATAGGGCGACCTGGCGCAGGTTGTCGGCCACCATGTTATAGGTCCGGACGCCGTCCGGGTCCTGCACGTACATCGCCCCGTCGAGCACCTCGGTGTAGGCGATCGGCCGGACGTGGGCGAAGTCCAGCACCACGAACTTACCCAGCGGCGTTGCGGCGTGCGGCCCGTCCTCGGGGCGGAGCACCTGGACGGT
Organism: Micromonospora sp. NBC_01412; assembly: GCF_045040215.1. Taxonomy (NCBI): domain Bacteria; kingdom Bacillati; phylum Actinomycetota; class Actinomycetes; order Micromonosporales; family Micromonosporaceae; genus Micromonospora; species Micromonospora sp. NBC_01412. The sequence continues at coordinate 1,225,049 of NZ_CP109528.1, read as the reverse complement.
GACGTTCGGCAGCTCGGACATGGCGGCCAGGTGTGCGAGCTGGGCCCGCCGGGTCTCGTCGCCGTTGACCCGCAGCCGGAGCGCCGCCTCGCCGACCACCGCGTGCAGGGTGAGCGGCTCGTCGTCGGTGAGCCGCCTGGCCCGGGTCTGCCGGAAGGACACGAAGCGCTCGGCGTGGTCGGGGCGGACGAACCCGGTGCCGAGGGTCAGCGCCTGGGCGTACTCCTCGGTCTGGAGCAGGCCGGGGATGACCATGGACTCGAACACGAACGCGGAGTCGGCCAGCCCTTCCAGGCCGACGTACGTCTTGAACCAGTCGGGCATCACGGCGGCCCACGGCGCCCACCAGGTCTTGGCGTCGGAGCGGGTGGCGAGCGTGGTGAGCCGGTCGATCGCGGGTTGGTCGGCCCCGCAGGCCCGCAGGACGTTGGCTGGAGGTGGCTCGTGGGCGAGACGACGGTCGAGCAGTTCGGCACGGACGAGGAGTTCCAGCAGGCACTCGTGGAGCTGGCCAACGACTTCGCCCCCCGGCGGTTCGCCATCTGCGAGGAGCACGGCGACCGGATCGACGGGGAGGTCTTCGCCTGGGGCCTCGCGTTCACCGAAGGCGCGCTGGTGTGCGACGACGCTCGCTCCCTCACCGGTCACTTCCGTGATGCGGGGAGCGCGGTGCGACTCTTCGCCAGGACCGGGCGGCGGCTGCGCCTGATCTGGATCGACGAGTAGGTCAGTGGGCGCGGCGGACGTCGTAGCCGGGGCCCTCGGGGTGAGCGGCGACGAACTCCTGGCCGCGCATCCGGCACCAGGCCGGGATGTCGACGGCCGCCGCCGGATCGTCGGCGAGCACCCGCAGCACCGCGCCGACCGGCAGCTCCGGCAGCCGTCGGGCCAGCCCGATCACCGGCAGCGGGCAGCGCTGCCCCCGACAGTCCAGCACCCCGTCCGGCGCCCCGCCGTCCTGCCTTGCCCCCTCGCCCGGCCCGGTCAAAGCCCCACCACCCCCGCCTCGGCGCGCAGCTCCGCGACGATCCCGGGCAGCTCGGTGAGGAACCGCTCCACGTCCGCCCCGGTCGTCTCCCGGTGCAGCGACACCCGCACGTTGCCGTGCGAGAGCACCCCCATCGCCTCCAGCACGTGCGACGGGCGCAGCGTCGACGACGTGCAGGACGAGCCCGAGGAGACCGCGAACCCCCGGCGGTCCAGCGCGTGCAGCAGCGCCTCGCCGTCGACGTACAGGCAGGAGAAGGTGACCAGGTGCGGGAGGCGATCGACCGCGTCGCCGACCACCTCCACGTCCGGCACCTCGGCCGCCACCCGGGCCCGGATCCGGTCCACCAGCGGGGCCAGTCGGGCCGCCTCGGCCGCCGCGTCGGCCGCCGCCGCGCGCAGGCTCGCCGCCGCCGCCACGACCGCGGGCAGGTTCACCACCCCGGGGGTACGCCCCGACTCCCGCTCGTCGGCCGGCCACGGCGACTCCCACCGGGTGCCCTTGCGCACCACCAGCAGCCCGACGCCGGGCGGCCCGCCCCACTTGTGCGCGCTGGCGGTCAGCACCGACCAGCCGCCCGGCACCGGGGCCCGCCCGACGAGCTGGGCCGCGTCGACGTACAGCGGCACCCCGGCGGCGGCGCACGCGGCGGCGGCCTCGGCCACCGGCTGCACGGTGCCCACCTCGTGACTGGCCCCGATCAGGGCGGCGAGGGCCACCCCCGGGGCGGCGACCGCCGCCGACCAGGCGGCCGGTTCGACCCGGCCGAGCCGGTCCACCGGCACGCTGGTCGCCGTGCCGCCCGCCGCGACGTGCCACTCGGCGGCGTGCAGCACGGCCGAGTGCTCGATCGCCGAGTGCACCAGCGTCCCGCCCGCCCGGCGCCGCCCGGCCAGGCCGCCGAGCACGGCCGAGTGCGCCGCGGTCGTACCGCTGGGGGTGAAGGACAGCTCGTCGGCGCGGACACCGAGCGTGGCCGCGGCGGCCTCGCGGGAGGCATCGAGCAACTGCCGGGCGCGGCGGGCCTGCGTGTAGAGCCTGGCCGGGTCGGCCCAGCCGTCGTCGAGGGCGGCCAGCAGGGCCTGCCGGGCGACCGGATGCAGCGGCGCGGCGGTGGCCGCGTCCAGGTAGACCAGGGGTGCGCTCACGGCTCCGACGCTATCGCGCCGGTATCCTCAAGATCCCCCCGATGGGGGTGGACAGTGACCCCAACACGGTCAGGCCCGTCATGGTCGAGTAATCTGCGACCGTCGGTGACGCCTTTGCCGCTGGTCGGGGACAACAACCACCGCGGCGCGCTAGGGAGGCAGGACCAGGTGGTCGCAAGGAGTTCGGAGGTACGGCAGTCCGCCGTACGGCACAGCGCTTCTCCGGGAGTCGGTGGACGCCGGCGGCGTGGTGCTGGTCGGCTCGCCGGGCTCGGCCTCGGCGGCGCGGCGCTGCTGGTCCTGCTCACGGGCTGCGACGTCGGCAAGACGTTCGGCGGCTTCGGCTGGCCGCAGGGTGGCATCACGCCCGAGTCCCACCGGATGTACGACCTGTGGATCGCGTCCTGCATCGCGGCGCTCGCGGTCGGCGTGTTCGTCTGGGGCCTGATCTTCTGGTGCGTGGTGCGCTACCGGAAGCGGGGCAACGACCTGCCGGTGCAGACCCGCTACAACATGCCGATGGAGTTCCTCTACACGATCGCCCCGATCCTGATCGTGTCGGTGCTCTTCTACTACACGGCGGTCGTGCAGACCGACGTGACGAAGACGACGAAGAACCCGGACGTCACGGTCGAGATCGTCGCCTTCAAGTGGAACTGGCAGTTCAACTACCGCGACGGCCAGGGCAAGGACGCGAACACCGTCGCGTCGGTGCTCGGCACCAGCGAGGTCATCCCGATCCTGGTCCTGCCGACCGGCCAGTCCATCCGGTTCGAGGAGACCAGCAAGGACGTCGTCCACTCCTTCTGGGTGCCGGAGATGCTGTTCAAGCGGGACGTCATGCCGGGCAACATCCGCAACGTCTTCGAGGTCTCCAGCCTCGACGCCGAGGGCGCGTACGTCGGCCGCTGCGCCGAGCTGTGCGGCAGCTACCACGCGTTCATGAACTTCGAGCTGCGGGTCGTCTCCCCGGAGCAGTACGACCAGTTCCTGGCCGCCAAGCGGGACGGCAAGTCGACGCAGGAGGCGCTCACCGCGATCGGTGAGGACCCGTACGCCTCCACCACGCAGCCGTTCAACACGCGGCGCGACACGGCCAACTTCAACCCCGACGACGTTGCCGCCGGCGCGGGAAGCTGAGGGAGCGGGCATGAAGACCGAGTGGCGTATCTTCCTGGTCATCGCCGGGTTCCTCTTCGGCGTGACGGTCCTCTACGGCGCCTGGACGTACGGCGCCGACGGACATGTCGAGTGGATCGGCACCGTCGCCCTGCTGCTGTCGTTCCTGCTCTGCACGATGTGCGGTGGCTTCTTCTGGTTCGTCTCCCGCCGCATCGACCTGCGGCCGGAGGACCGGCCGGACGGCGAGATCGCCGACGGCGCGGGCGAGATCGGCTTCTTCAGCCCCGGCAGCTACTGGCCGTTCGGGCTGGCGCTGTCCGCCGCGATCGCCGGTCTCGGCCTGGTGTTCTGGCAGTTCTGGCTGGTCGGCCTGGGCCTGGTGTCGGTTGTCTTCGCCGCCTGTGGCCTGCTCTTCGAGTACTACACCGGCACCCGGCGCACCGCCGAGCACTGACCGGCGACCCGGCACTTCCGGAAGCCCGTGACCCCTTCGGGGGGCGCGGGCTTCCGTGTGTCCGCCCCCCGCCCTGCCGGGGTGCGCGCAGGTCAGGTGACACGCCGACGCGATGGCGGGGGCCGTGCCGGTTCAGGCCGACGCGACGGCGGGGCGCGCGGTGGCGGTCAGGCCGACGCGATGGCGGGGGCGCGCGATGGCGGGGGCCGTGCCGGTCAGGCCGCGCGGTGGCGGGGCTGGCGGTGGCGGGGTCGCGCCGGTCAGGCCGCGCGGTGGCGGGGTGCGCGGTGACGGCGGCCGGCGGGCTGGGTGGCCGGGAAGGTGAACGTGCCGATCATCACGGCCGTGCCGCAGCCGGTGCAGGCCAGCTCAGGGCAGTCGGCCCCGTGGCCGTCGGCGCACGGTGGCGCCTCGAACGGCTGCACGCCCTCGCAGGTGTCGCAGTAGAGCTCGCGGTCCGACACGGGCGTCTCCTCTCGTTGCTGGACGCCGTCGTGGTCGCGCGGTGCCGTCGGGCGGCTGACCGGGGACCCACGGGGACGTCGGACGGCCTGGTGGCCGGCGTGTGCCGACGTGGTGGCCGGCGGCCCGACCGGCGGTCGGGCCGGAACGGGCATCGGAAAACTACTCGGATGTAGTTTCCCACGGAGGTCCGACACGTCCGCCGGTGCCTCGGCCGTTCGGCCGCGGTGGTCAGGCGGAGCGGGCGATCTCGATCCAGCGGTCCAGCGAGGCGGCGGCGGCGCCGGAGTCGATCGACTCGGCGGCCCGGGCCATCCCGGCGCGCAGCGCCTCGACCAGGTCGCCGTCGAGCGGGCCCTGGGTGGCCAGCGCGGCCGCGGCGTTGACGAGCACCGCGTCCCGCACCGGGCCGGTCTCGCCGGCCAGCAGCCGCCGGGCCACGCCGGCGTTGTACGCCGCGTCCCCGCCCCGCAGCTCGGCGAGGGTGGACCGGGGGACCCCGAGGTCGGTGGCGTCCACCAGGGCCTCCCTGACGGTGCCTGCCTGGGCCACCCAGACCCGGGTGGGCGCGGCGGTGGTGAACTCGTCGAGGCCGTCCTCGCCCCGCAGCACCAGCACCGAGTCGCCCCGACCGGCGAAGACGGCGGCCATCACCGGCGCCATCCGCAGGTCGAAGCAGCCGACCGCGCCGGCCCGGGGCCGGGCCGGGTTGGTCAGCGGGCCGAGGAAGTTGAAGAAGGTGGGCACGCCCAGCTCACGCCGGGTCGGGCCGGTGTGCCGCATGCCCGGGTGGAACCGGCCGGCGAAGCAGAAGCCGATGCCGGCCTCGGCCACGCACCGGGCCACCCCCTCGGGGGACAGGTCCAGCGGCAGGCCCAGGAACTCCAGCAGGTCGGCTGTGCCGCACAGGGACGAGGCGGCCCGGTTGCCGTGCTTGACCACCCGGACCCCGGTACCGGCCACCACGAGGGCGGCCATCGTGGAGATGTTCACGGTGTGGGCGAGGTCACCGCCGGTGCCGACCACGTCGAGCGCGGACGTCCGCAGTTCCTCCGGCAGCTCGACGGGCACCGCCTCGCCGAGCATCGCCTCGACCAGCCCGGCCAGCTCGGCCGGGGTCTCGCCCTTGGCCCGCAGCGCGACGGCGAAGCCGGCGATCTGCGCCGAACCCGCCGAGCCGGCCATGATCTCGCCCATCGCCCAGGCGGTGTCCGCGGTGGAGAGTTCCTCGCCGCGCAGCAGCGCGGAGATCAGGTGCGGCCAGGTCCGTTCGCCCATGGCGGGCCTCCCGATCGGGCGTGGGGTGCGGGGACGGGTGGTGACCGGCGTGGGCCGGCGCGTCGGGCCGGGCGTCGCCGGTGGCGCCGGGCGCGGTGGCTCAGGCCGGGGAGCGGTGGCTCTCAGGCCAGGCCGCAGTGGCTCAGGCCGCGGCGCGGCTGCGCAGCAGCTCGGCCACGGTGGTGCCGGTGGTCACCGGGTCGAGCGGGTGCACCAGGGTGGCGTCGACCTCGGCGTACGCGGCCAGCCAGCGGTCGGCGGCGCGGGCGATCACCAGGCAGGTCGGGGGGGCGTCGTCCCGGTCGTCCTTGATCTGCCGGGCGATGCCGAGGCCACCGCCGGGGCTCGCCTCGCCGTCGAGCAGCATCAGGTCGATCTCGTACTCGTCGACCACCCGGATGCACCCGGCGTAGTCGGACGCGTCGACGAACTCGATCTGCAGCCCGGGGGCGGGCCGGGTGCCGACGGCCAGCCGCATCCGGTCACGGACCTGCGGGTCGTCGCTGTAGAGCAGGACGGTGCAAAGACGATCGCTCATCGCTGGCTGGCTCCCACCTCGTAGCTGCCCGCTGATCGTACCCGCCGCCGCCGGCCCGTCGACCTTGCGCCCACGCGGCGCGGTCGGCGTACCGGAAAGGGCAGGTCAGGAGGCTGTTTCCGCTGTTCCCGCCGCCTCCGCGGCGCGCTGCCGGGCCTCCTGGCGGTCCAGCTCGCGGTCGAGCCGGCGGGCCTCCCGCTCGGACTGGCGTATCCACTGCGCCACCAGGACCGCGAGCATCGTCACACTGACGAACTCGCCGCCGGCCCACAGGACCCCGCCGGCGACCACCTGGTCGTCCCAGGGGTTCGACCAGGTCAGGCCGAGCGACGGGTACCAGTCGCCGCCGAAGAGCGTGGTGCTCTGCATGATCGTGAGCCCGAGCACGGTGTGGAACGGCACCGACAGCACCATCAGCAGCGCCCGGCCCGGGTACGGCCACCGGCCGGGCAGCGGGTCCAGCCCGAGCAGCGGCCAGAAGAACACGCAGCCGGTCATGATGAAGTGCGCGTGCACCAGCTCGTGCGCCCAGGCGTGTTCGAGGGTGTAGCCGTACAGGTCGGTGAAGTAGAGCGCGAAGGGGTTCACCACGAAGATGGCGAACGCCACCAGCGGGAAGCTGTAGATCCGGGCGATCCGGCTGTGCACGATCGCCAGCAGCCGCTTGCGCGGCCGGACCGGCAGGGTGCGCAGGGCCAGGGTGATCGGGGCGCCGAGGGCCAGGAAGATGGGCGAGACCATCGACAGCACCATGTGCTGCACCATGTGCACCGACAGCAGCGCGGTGTCGTACGCGTGCAGGCCGCTGACCGTGACCGCGGCGATCCCGCCGAGGCCCGGGCCGAGGAAGAACACCGTACGGGCGACCGGCCAGCGGTCCCCGCGCAACCGGAGCCGGTGCACTCCGTAGAGGTACAGCCCGGCGGCGAGCACCAGCCCGAGGGCCAGCCAGCTGTCCAGCCGGGTCTCGGTGAACACCCGGGCGACGGTGAACGGCGGCGGAAGCGGGTCGCCGCCGGCCGCCACGGCCTGCGGTGCGGCGACCGCCGAGGTGGCGGCGAAGATCGAATCGACGTGCAGCACGCTTTTCAGGCTAGGCCAGGCGAACCGGACCGCCACGATCGGGCCACCTGTGCCGCCGGTTTGCCCCCCGGCTGATCGCCGGCCGTGGTCAGGGGCAATAATGACCGCGTGACTGCGGCCCCAGCCATTGACAAGAGCCGGATCCACTCTCTGACACGGCCGAACATGGTCAGCGTCGGGACGATCGTGTGGCTCTCCAGTGAACTCATGTTCTTCGCGGCGTTGTTCGCGATGTACTTCTCCATCCGCGCGGCAGCGCCGGAGCAGTGGGCGAAGCACACCGAGCACCTCAACATCCCGTACGCGACCACCTTCACGGTGATCCTGGTGTTGTCCTCGGTGACCTGCCAGCTCGGTGTGTTCGCCGCTGAGAAGGGTGACGTCCACGCCCTCCGGCGTTGGTTCACGATCACCTTCGTGATGGGTCTGATCTTCGTGCTCGGTCAGGTGAACGAGTACCGGACCCTGGTCCACGAGGGCGTGAAGATCAACGCGGACGGGTACGGGTCGATGTTCTACCTGACCACCGGGTTCCACGGCCTGCACGTGACCGGCGGTCTGATCGCCTTCATCATCTTCATGATCCGCACGACCATGGGCCGGTTCACCCCCGCCCAGGCCACGTCGGCGATCGTCGTGTCGTACTACTGGCACTTCGTCGACGTCGTGTGGATCGGCCTCTACGCCATGATCTACTGGCTTCAGTGATCATGGCGCGTCACGAACCGCGCCGCTGCCCCGTCCCCTGAGACAAGGTCCCACCGGTTAAGGACACAGGTCATGACTTCTGACAACGACCGCCGACGCGGTCTGCTCGCGCGGCTGCGCGGCGAGCGGTCCGCGGGGCGCAGCAGGGGCCGCCGCCGGCTGGGCGCCGCGTTCCGGCTGATCGCCGCGCTGACGCTGGCCGGCGGCGCCTACACCGTCTTCGCCCCCGGCGTGCAGGCGCAGGAAAACCCGCCGATCACCGGCGCCGCCGCCGAGGGCAAGGCGCTGTTCGACGTGAGCTGCGTGTCCTGCCACGGTCGCAACGCGCAGGGCGTCGAGGGTCGTGGCCCGAGCCTGGTCGGGGTCGGCGCGGCCTCGGTCGAGTTCCAGGTCGGCTCCGGCCGCATGCCGATGGCCCGCCAGGAGGCGCAGGCCATGCGCAAGCCGCCGGTGTTCACCGACGAGGAGGTCCGCCAGCTCGGCCAGTACGTCCAGGAGCTCGGCGGCGGCCCGCAGGTCCCCGAGGGCGACCTGCGCGAGGGCGCCAACCTGGCGACCGGCGGTGAGTTGTTCCGGATCAACTGCTCGCAGTGCCACGCCTTCGGTGGTGGCGGCGGCGCGCTGTCCTCCGGCAAGTACGCGCCGAGCCTGCGTCCCGCCACCGACCGGCAGATCTACGCCGCCATGCTGAGCGGCCCGCAGAACATGCCGGTCTTCGGGGACAACCAGATCACCCCGGAGCAGAAGGCGGACATCATCGCCTACATCCAGGGCACCCTGAAGGCCGACCAGGATCAGGGTGGCTTCAACCTCGGTCGGTACGGGCCGTCCACCGAGGGACTGGCGATCTTCCTGGTCGGCATCGTCGCGCTCGTCTTCGCCAGCCTGTGGATCGCGGGCAAGTCGTGACCGAGCGGATCATTCGATTCAGCGCTGTGGTGCCGCAGCCCGGCACCGCCCGTAGCGAGGTGACGGCATGAGCACCCAGACCGAGCACCAGGCCCACCAGGGCCCGGAGCCGATCGACGTCCACGATCCGCGGCTGAGCCGGTTCGACATCGTCCGGGAGGGCGCGCGTCGGGACGACATCGAGATCGTCCACTACGAGGAGCAGGTCGTCCCCGGCAGCCGGGCAGAGCGGCGGCTGACCCGCACGGTCGCCGCGATGTTCCTGCTGACCGGCCTGGCCGCGACCGCCTTCCTGATCATCTACATCTGGTGGCCGTGGAAGTACGAGCCGGGCTCGGGCGGGGACAAGTACTACACCCCGCTGCTCGGCCTCACCCTCGGCCTCGCCCTGCTGGGCGTCGGCTTTGGCATCCTGACCTGGGGCAAGAAGCTGCTGCCCAAGGAGGTGTCGATCCAGGACCGGCACGTGGAAGACCCCGACGCGCCGGAGAGCCGCAAGATCACCGGCGAGACGATGCTCTTCCTCGCCGACGAGCTGGGCGTGAAGCGCCGCCCGCTGCTGGGCATCTCGCTGCTGGCCGGCCTGGCTCCGGTCGCCGCGGTCGCCGCGGCGCCGCTGGTCGGTGGCCTGATCTCCAACCCGCACAAGAACAACCAGATGTTCACCACCGGCTTCGCGCCGGTCGGGGGCAAGAAGATCCGGCTGGTCCGCGAGGACGGCCGGCCGATCCGCCCGGCCGACGTCAGCGTCGGCGGTCAGCTCACCGTCTTCCCCGGCATCGAGCACGGGGTGAGCAACAAGCACGCCGACTCGCCGACGCTGCTGATCCACCTGCGCGAGGACGACGCCCAGCAGTCCCGGGCGGCCAACGCGCGGCCGGACATCCGCCACGGCGACTACATGTGGGGCAACTACGCGGCGTACTCCAAGATCTGCACGCACGCGGGCTGCCCGGCGAGCCTGTACGAGCAGCAGACCAACCGTCTGCTCTGCCCGTGCCACCAGTCCCAGTTCCTGATCACCGACAATGCGCGGCCGGTCTTCGGCCCGGCCAGCCGGCGGCTGCCGCAGCTGCCGATCGAGGTCGACGAAGAGGGCTTCTTCGTGGCGCGGTCGGACTACACCGAGACCGTCGGGCCTGACTTCTGGGAGCGGCCGTGAAGCGTCGTAAATTGGACATGGCGTCCGTGCCGGGCAAGGCCGCGGTGGGGATGGACGAGCGGCTCCAGGTCTCCACCCCGCTGCGCAAGCTGCTGAACAAGGTCTTCCCGGACCACTGGTCGTTCCTGCTCGGCGAGATCGCGCTGTTCTCGTTCGTCGTGCTGCTGCTGACCGGTGTCTTCCTCACCTTCTTCTACGAGCCGGCGATGACCGAGGTGGTCTACAACGGCAGCTACGCCCCGCTGCGGGGCACGCCGATGTCGGCCGCGTACGCCTCCAGTCTGGACATCTCGTTCGACGTCCGCGGTGGCCTGATCATGCGGCAGATGCACCACTGGTCGGCGCTGCTGTTCATGGCCGCGATCGTCGTGCACATGCTGCGGGTCTTCTTCACCGGCGCGTTCCGCAAGCCGCGGGAGACCAACTGGATCATCGGCTCGCTGCTGTTCTGGGTCGGCTTCCTGGCCGGCTTCACCGGCTACTCGCTGCCGGACGACGGCCTGTCCGGCACCGGCCTGCGGATCGCCTCCGCGATCATGCTGTCGATCCCGGTGATCGGCTCCTGGGTCACCTCGTCGATCTTCGGCGGGGAGTTCCCGGGCGACATCATCATGAGCCGGTTCTTCATCGCCCACGTGCTGCTCATCCCGGGTCTGCTGGTGGCGCTGATCAGCGCCCACCTCGGCCTGGTCTTCAAGCAGAAGCACACCCAGTGGCCCGGCCCCGGCCGGACCAACGACAACGTGGTCGGCGAGCGGATGTTCCCGCGGTACGCGTTGAAGCAGGGCGGCTTCTTCATGGTCGTCTTCGGCGTGATCGCCCTGATGGGTGGTCTGTTCCAGATCAACCCGATCTGGTACTTCGGCCCGTACGAGGCGTGGGTGGTCTCGGCCGCCAGCCAGCCCGACTGGTACGTCATGTTCCTCGACGGCTCCACCCGTCTCATGCCGGCCTGGGAGATCAACATCCCGATCGGCGACGGGTACGTCATCCCGCCGCTGTTCTGGCCCACGGTCGTGCTGCCGGGCATCCTGGTCGGCCTCTCCACGCTCTACCCGTTCGTGGAGGCCCGCCGGCTCAAGGACACCCGCACCCACAACCTGCTCCAGCGCCCCCGGGACGTCCCGGAGCGGACCGCGATCGGCGCGATGGCGTTGGCGTTCTACGTCGTGCTCACCCTCTCGGGTGCCAACGACGTGATCGCGGACAAGTTCCAGATCAGCCTCAACGCGATGACCTGGGCGGGCCGGATCGGCCTGCTGGTCCTCCCGCCGCTGGCGTACTACGTGACGTACCGGCTCTGCCTGGGCCTGCAGCAGCACGACCGGGAGGTGCTGGCCCACGGCGTGGAGACCGGCATCATCCGGCGGCTGCCGAACGGCCGGTTCGAGGAAGTCCACCAGCCGCTCACCGCGGCGGGCGACGACGGCCACGGCGAACTGGAATACATCGGCTGGGTGGTGCCCAAGAAGATGAACCGGCTCGGCGCCCTCGGCCCGGCCATCCGGGGCTTCTTCTACCCGATCGAGAAGCCGGCCGAGGCGCCGGTCTCGCCGGGGCACCCGCCGGTCGAGTCCCGGCCCGAGCGGGAGGAGATCGGCAGCGGCGAGAGCCGCCGCTGAGCCGCCGAGACACCGCAAGCGTGGCGCCCGCCGGATTCCTCCGGCGGGCGCCACGTCCTTTTTCGCCCTCCGGGTGGCCGCCGACCGCCGGGGGCGCCCCCTGGTGCCGCACGCACGGTGGCTGCGGAACCGGCAGGGTTAATCCGGGTCAGCCGGGTATCCGTGCGGTCCAACGAAAAAGGGGGGGAAACATGTTGGGTCTCAAACGTCTCGGGCTGCTCGCCGCCCTGGTGGTGGTCGGGCTGGCGCCCGCGGCGGCTGCGCAGGCCGCGGCACAGCCATCGACGCAGGACACCCAGTACCTGCAGGCGCTGCACCAGGTGAACCTGACGGAGATGGAAACCGGGAAGCTGGCGCAGGACAAGGGCCAGAACCAGCAGGTCAAGGACCTGGGTGCCCAGTTCGTCACGGACCACACCCAGCTGGACCAGACGGTGCAGAGCACCGCGCAGCAGCTCAACGTCCAGTTGCCGGACGCGCCGACCGCCGACCAGCAGGAGGTCATCGACAGGCTGAAGAACCTCAGCGGCGCCGAGTTCGACAAGGCGTGGGTGACCGCCGAGTTGGCCGGCCACGTCCAGGCCATCCAGGCCACCCAGACCGAGATCTCGCAGGGCTCCGAGCAGTCGGTGGTCCAGCTGGCCCAGAACGCCCTGCCGGTGCTCCAGGCGCACTACGACGCGTTGGTGGCCCTGGCCCAGACCCTGGGCGTCCCGGTCCCGCAGACCAGCGCCAGCGGCACGCCCAGCCCGGGTGGCAGCGCCACGACGCCGGCCCCGGGCGGCACCACCGAGGCCCCGACTCCGGGCGGCACCACCGAGGCCCCGACTCCGGGCGGCACCACCGAGGCCCCGACTCCGGGCGGCACCACCGAGTCGCCGGCCCCGGAGAACACCGAGGCGCCGGCTCCGAGCGTGAGCTGACGTCGTACACCGCCGGTAGCCAGCCCACCGACCGGTGGGCTGGCCACCGCCGTGCGTGGGCGGGTCAGTCCGCGCTGGCCATGCCGATCGCGAACGCTTCCTCCAGGTCGTGCCGGGAGTACGCCCGGAAGGCGATGTGCGACTCCGTGTCCAACACGCCCGGCACCTTGGAGATGCTGCCGGCGATCACCTGGGCGATCTCGTCGAACTCCCGGACCCGCACGATGGCGATCAGGTCGACGTGCCCGGCCACCGAGTAGACCTCGCTGACCCCGGGCAGGTTGGCCAGGTTCTCGGCCACCTCGGGGATCGAGTCGGTGGCGCAGTCGATCAGTACGATCGCGGTGATCACGGGTCCGCTCCTTCGTCGTGCGTCCACTCCCGCCGGTCGGCGTCGATCACCATGCTAGAGGCCGCCCGATCCGCCCGGACCGGGACCGGCAGGCCGCAACGGGTCCGCTGCCGGCGGGCCGTCGTCAGCGGGGCGCGGCCGGGACGGTCAGGCCCCCCGCCGCGCGGATGACCCCGGTCAGGCGCTCTCCGGCGGCCACCTCGGCGTCCGGCCAGACCACCGACCGGGTCACCTCGCCCCGCACCGTCGCCCCCGCACCCACCACCGCCTCCCGGCACCGACCGGTGACCGTGGCGCTCGGGTCGACCAGGTTGCCGCCGCCTGCGGCGTGCAGGTTCGCCGCCAGGTAGTCCGCCGGGGTGCCGGTGTCGTAGAAGGTGCCCCGGTACGGCACCACGGTCAGCGCCCCGGCCGCCTCGGCCGGCCGCCACACCGCCCGGACCAGGTCGCCCGGCTCGACGGGCAGGCCCCGCACCAGCCGCCAGGGCAGCAGCGAGAAGCCGACGAACCGATGGCCGTCGAAGGTGCCGGGGGCGGCCGGGTCGTCGGCGGGCTGGCCGAGCAGGCGTACGGTCTCGCCGTCCCAGCCGGCCAGCAGCGCGGCGACGTCCGGGCCCGGCACGGCGGCCGGATCCGCCAGGTACGCGTCGGCGTTGCCGACCAGCACGCCCCGGCCGGCGATCCAGTCCCGCAGGTTCGCCACGCCGCCGGCCGTGCCGAGCGGGTCGCCGGGCTCGACCGACAGGTGGGCCCGGCCGCCGACGTGCGCGACCACCTGGTCGCCGAGGTAGCAGGCGTTCACCGAGACCCGGGTCGGGCCGGTGAGGCCGAGCCCGGCCAGCCGGGCCAGCGCCCGGTCCAGCAGCGGGGTGTTGCCGACCGGGCAGAGCGCCTTGGGCAGCCGCTCTGTCAGCGGGCGCAGCCGGGTCCCCTCGCCCGCGGCGAGCACCACCGCGCAGACCTCCGGCCCGCCCCCGGCGGGGACCGGGGCGGTCACACCGTCGGGCGGTGCGGCGGCACCTCGCCGGCCCGCGGCCCGATGCCGTAGTACCCGAGCAGGTTCGCCGTCGCCCGGCTTAGCCGGGGCAGGTCGTCCAGCGGGTGCCAGGCGGCCTCGTAGACCTCCGCGCCGTCGACCTTCAGTTCAGTGGTCGACGCCGGGACCTCGGTCTCGAAGACCATGTCCACCCAGCCCTTGGCGTGCACCAGTGCGTTCGGCGCCGCCGGGCGGAGCCGGTCCGGGGCGAGCCGGACCCCGGACTCCTCGAACAGCTCGCGCGCCGCGCCGACGACCGGGTCCTCGCCGCGTTGCAGCAGCCCGGCCGGGAGCGTCCAACTGTGGCCCGGCGGCTGGCGCAGCAGCAGCAGGCGGCCGGGGCCGTCGGCCTCGGTGTCGCGGACCAGGGTGACCGCCCCGACGATGTACTTCGGCGTGGCGATCCGGACCAGCCGGCGCCGCACCGACACGGGCAGCCGGTAGAAGACCTGATAGGCGAAGGCCCGTCCGGTGGCGCGGGAGCGGGGGATCATGGGTCCAGATTAGTGGCCGGCGCGGGCCGGGCCGGCCACCGGGGGGAGAACGGTCAGTGCCGATGGTCGACCAGGTCGATGAGCTGGAGCACCACCGCGTCGGGCTCGATGGCCCGGTCAAACACCGCCACCAGCATGGTCTCCAGATCCGGGTAGCCCAGTTCCTCCGAGAGCCGCAGCAGCGGCAGGTCGCTGGCCAGCCCCCGGTTGTGCTTGCGCAGCGTCAGCCCGATGGTGGCCCGGCCGAGGCGGACCTTGTCGGCGATCGAGATGCCCGGCTCGGTGTGCTCGGCGAACCACCGGTTGATCTGCATCTGGGCGTGCGGGGACTTCACGAAGCCGAGCCACTCCTTGCGGGGGCCGCGCGGGGCGACGTCCGCCTCGAAGCCGGTCTCGGCGGCGGACTCGGTGAAGATCTCCACCACGTCGCCCTCGTCCAGTTCGGAGGAGAGCGGGGCGAGGCGGCCGTTGATCCGGGCCGCCAGGCAGCGGTCGCCCCGGTCGGGGCCCAGCTCGTACGCCACATCCACCGGGGTCGCCCCGGCGGGGAGGACCACCTGCCGGCCCTCGGTGACCACCTGGATCTGCGCCTCGGCGAGGTCGCAGCGCAGCGACTGGAGGAACTGCGCCGGATCCGCGGTCTCCTGCTCCCAGTCGAGCACCCGGCGCAGCCAGTCGAGCTGTTGGGCGCGGGCGGCGGCCCCGGCGGTGCGGGGGGACCGGAAGTCGGCGGCGATGCCGTACTCGGCGGCGCGGTGCATCTCCTCGGTGCGGATCAGCACCTCGACCGTGCGGTTCTTCGGGCCGCACACGCTGGTGTGCAGCGAACGGTAGAGGTTGTTCTTGGGGGAGGCGATGAAGTCCTTGAACCGGCCGGGTGCGGGCCGCCAGAGGCCGTGCACCGCGCCGAGGGCCGCGTAGCAGTCGGTCGCCGGGCCGTCCACCACGATCACGATCCGGGGCAGGTCGTACGGGGTGCCGTGGCCGCCGGCGACGGTGTCCTTCCAGATCGAGTAGAGGTGCCGGGGCCGGGGGGCCACCTCCGCGTCGACCCGGCTGCGGCGCAGCGCCACCTTCGCCTTGGCGACCACGTCGCCGAGGTACGCGCCCCAGCCGGGCCGGTCGTGCACGAACCGGGCGATCCGGGCGTGCTCGTCGGGCTCCAGGTGCAGCAGCACCACGTCGTCCAGCTCGCGTTTGAGGGTCTGGATGCCGAGCCGGTCGCAGAGCGGGACCAGCACCTCCAGCGTCTTGCGGGCGATGCGCTCCCGCGACGCGGCCGAGCGGACCCCGAGGGTGCGCATGTTGTGCAGCCGGTCGGCCAGCTTGATGATCAGCACCCGGACGTCCTTGCCGGCCGCGATGATCATTTTTCGGGTGGTCTCCGCCTCGGCGGCCTTGCCGTAGAACGCCTTGTCGAACTTGGTCACCCCGTCGACCAGGTGGGCCACCTCGCCGCCGAAGTCCTCGGCCAGGGCCTGGAGGGTGTAGCGGGTGTCCTCCACCGTGTCGTGCAGCAGCGCGGCGACCAGGGTGGTGGGATCCATGCCCAGCTCCGCGCAGATCTGGGCGACCGCCAGCGGGTGGGTGATGTACGGCTCGCCGCTCTTGCGGAACTGGCCGCGGTGCATGTTCTCCGCGATCGTGTACGCCCGGCGCAGCACCGACGGGTCGGTGCCGGTGTGGATCGCCCGGTGGGTGCGGACGAGGTGGGTGACCGGGTCTGTCTCGGCGCTCGGCCAGCTCAGCAGCGACCGCAGCCGACGGGCCAGGGGCAGTTCCCCCGGCTGGGTCGGGAGCGCGCCCCCCAGGGCGGCGCCGTGTCCGGCGTCGACGTCCACGAGGGACACCTCCTCACCCCGGCTCCACAGGCAGCCGGGCACGGCAACCGGGAGCAGGCCCACGAAACGGGCAGTACTGCACTTCCTTAACAGCCTAAGCGAGGCAGGGTCGTCCGATCGGTCACTTGGTCATGGGCGTTCGGTCGAGAGTTGGTGGGACGATGCGCCCTCGGCCTTGCTGAGCAGGTCACGGAAGCGGCCCGCACCGGTCGTCGGCGACGACCAGCCGGAGGACATCTCCACCAACCGGGTCTCGGGCCGCTCCAACCAGGACAGGATCCGCTCCGACTCCTCGGCGGAGGCCCGGGGCGCCGGGCCGTGGCCGGGCGGGACCGTCTCGGCCGTCGCCCGGATCGCGTTCAGCGTCGGCCGCGGGTGGACGCCGGGCGGGGAGACCCCGGCGCCGGCCAGCCGGCCGTGCCGGACCAGGGCCAGCTCCCAGCCGCCCCGGGCGGCCGGGCGGGCGGCGGCCAGCTCGGCGATGCCGGCCAGCGCGGCCAGCCGCTGCATCCGTACCGTCGCGCGCAGCACCGCGGCGAGCCGCGAGCGCACCACGGCCGCCTCCTCGTAGCGCTGGTCGGCCGCCAGCGCCTCGATCCGGGCCCGCAGCGCCTCCACCACGGCACCGGGGTCGCTGGCCGTGGCGGTGCGGAACGGCGCGACGGCGCGGTCGTCGTACTCCTGCGGGGTGATCCGGTGCTCGCAGGGCGCCGGACAGCGACCCAGCTCGGCCAGCGCGCAGGCCGGGGTGACCGTGCGCAACGACAGCCGGTGCGTGCACTGGCGCAGCGGCACGGCGTCGTGGAAGCCGGCGGCGGCCAGCTCGGCCGCCCGCCGGGAGCTGAACGGCCCCAGGTAGGCCTCGTCGCCGGGAGCCAGCGACCGGACCACCGACAACCGGGGGTACGGCCCGTCGGTGAGCCTGAGCCAGACCATCCGCTCGGGATACTTCGACCGCCGGTTGTACGGTGGCGCGTGCGCGCCGATCAGCCGCAGCTCGCGCACCTCCGCCTCCAGCGAGTGGGCGCACTCGACGGCCTCCACCCGCTCGGCGACGGCGAGCATCTCGGAGATCCGGGCCCGCTTCTCGGCGGCGGTGAAGTAGCTGCGCACCCGGGTGGCGATGTCGCCGGAGGTGCCGATGTAGAGCGGCCGGTCGTCGGCGGCCCGGAAGATGTAGACCCCGGGGACCTTCGGCAGCCCGTCGGCGAGGTGCCGTTTGCGCCGCTGGGTCGGGGTGACCGCCCGGGCGAACTCGATCGCCTCGCCGACCGTGTCGACCCGGTGCCCGCCCAGCCTGGCGATCAGCCCGTGCAGCACGTCGACGGTGGCCTTCGCGTCGTCGAGGGCCCGGTGGGTGGGCTGGGTCGCGGTGCGGAAGTACGCCGCCAGGGTGCCCAGCTTGCGGTTGGGCACCTCGTCGCGGGTGAGCACCCGGCGGGCCAGCGCCGCGGTGTCCAGCACCCGGGGGTTGGGCCAGCGGTAGCCGTGCCGCGCGCAGGCCGCCTTGAGGAAGCCGACGTCGTAGGGGGCGTTGTGGGCGACCAGCACCGCGTCGGTGATGAACTCCAGGAAGCTCGGCAGCACCTGCTCGATCGGCGGGGCGGGGATCAGCATGGCCTGGGTGATCCCGGTCAGCACGGTGATGAACGGCGGGATGGGCACGCCCGGGTCGACCAGGGTGGCCAGCACTCCCAGCTCCTCGCCGCCGCGCACCTTGACCGCGCCGATCTCGGTGATCCCACCGCCGTCCGGCGCGCCGCCGGTGGTCTCCAGGTCGACCACCACGAAGGTCGTCGCATACAGCGGCAGGGCCGGGTCCACCCCGTCGCCGGCGGCCCGGTCCAGACCGGCCAGCGCCTGCTGGACGTACTCCTCTCGTGCCACCTGCGGCACGCTAGTCCGCGGGTGCGACACTCCCGCATCAGCGGCCCCAGACGTCGTCACCGGTCTAGGATGAGAGATCGGCTCACTCACCGGGCGGTGGGCCCGGTCGCGGTGGGAGACTTGCCATATGCCCCTCACCGAGCCCCGCGACGACAACCTCCCGGGGGAGGTGTCGGCCGGTGCCATGCACCACCCCGGTGAGGACTCCCCGGACACCGACCGCACGTCCGACCTGCGGCGCGAGCCCGACCTGACGGAGCCGCCCCTCGGGGAGCCGGAGCCGACACTGCCGGAGCCGGTACGCCAGAGGATCGTCGCGCTCACCGCCGCCGTGCTGCCGGTCCTGTCCGGCGACGAGGTGCCGGTGCCGCTGCGCCGGGTGGCCAAGTTCGCCCCCAACCGCCGGGCCCGGCTCGGCGCGTCGGTGATCGCCGCCCAGCTCGCCGCCGACCCGCTGTTCCGGCAGCGGATCACCGCCCGGGTGCTCGCCGACGCCGGCGACCTCGGGGCCGCCGTGGTCGAGGGCACCGCCCCGGCCGCCGCCGACCCGGTCGAGGTGGCCGCCCTGGCGTACCTGGCCCGGCCCCGGGGCTGGCGCGAGCTGATCGAGGCCAGCGGCGCGGCGGTGCGGGCCGAGGCGGACAAGGCCGTCGTCGACGAGCTGATACGCGAGTCCGAGCAGCGGGCCGGCCGGGCCGAGCACGACCGGGCAGTGGCCCGGGTGGAGGCCGACAAGCTCCGCGACGAGCTGGCCCGGGTCCGCGAGGAGCTCGGCCAGCTCCGCGAGGAGAGCCGCCAGCTCGCCCGGACCCTGCGGGAGACCCAGGCCCGGGAGCGCAAGGCCGGCGAGTTGCTGGCCACCGAGCGGGGTCGGGCCTCCCGGGCCGCGGCCGACGCGGACGCCGAGCTGCGCCGCGCCCGGGCCCGGCTGGCCGATGCCGAGGCGGCGGCCGGCGTGGCCCGGGTCAGCGCGAAGGAGGCCCGCTCGGTCGATGACGCGAGGCTGTGGTTGCTGCTGGAGACGATCGGGCAGGCCGCCGTCGGGCTGCGCCGCGAGCTGGCGCTGGACCCGGTCGACCAGCTTCCCGCCGACTTCGTCGCCGACGCCTTCACCGACCGGTCGGCGCCCACCCCGGCCGGCGCCGCCACCCGGGCCCGCGACACCGACGACCCGGCCCGCCTCGACCAGCTCCTCGCGCTGCCCAAGGCGCACCTGGTGGTCGACGGCTACAACGTGACCAAACGCGGCTTCGGCGAGATGTCCCTGGAACAGCAGCGCAAGCGGCTGATCACCGGGCTGGGCGGGATCGCGGCCCAGACCGGGGACGAGGTCACCGTCGTCTTCGACGGCGCGGAGCGGATGCACGGCCTGCCGCCCACCCCGCGCGGCGTGCGGGTGCTCTTCTCCCGCAAGGGCGAGACCGCCGACGAGCTGATCCGGCGGCTGGTCCGGGCCGAGCCGGCGGGCCGGCCGGTGGTGGTGGTCTCCTCCGACCGGGAGGTCGCCGACGGGGTGCGCCGGCACGGCGCGTACCCGCTGGGCGCCGACTCGTTGCTGCGCCGGCTGGCCCGTTCCTGATCCGGGGCGCTTGCTCGGATCTGGGCCGTAGCGAGCTGGTTGTCCGATTCTGTCGTACCCAAGCCGTAGCGTCGGGATGACCGACGGTGGCCGGGCGGTGACGACGGCGACCTGGGCGACGACGTGGTCGGCCAGGTCGGTTCCGCCCGCCGCCGACGCATCGCTTCAGGAGGAACGATGCTGATCGACTGCGACAGGTGCGCGATCCGGGGCGCGGGCTGCTCCGGCTGCCTGGTGACCGCGTTGTTCGATGCCGACGGGCCCGGGGGCGAGCTCGGCGCCGCCGAGCAGCGGGCGATCGAGGTGTTCGCCCGGGCCGGCTTCGACGTCGAGGTGCTCCCGCCCGCCGCGCCCGTCCGGGCGCCCCGCGCCCGCCCGGCCCGCCGCCGGGTGGCGTAACCGTCCGCCTGCCGCCCGCCGCCGGTCGGGGTGGGGGCTGTCGCGGGCCGGTCGGCGCGACCGCCGCAGGCCGCCCGCCCAGGCTCCGCCGCCGTCGGGCCATAGGATGGGCGCTCACGGCGGGAGGAGTGGCATGACGCGGGTACGACGCGACAGCGGTGCACACGACCCGACGTCGACCTGCCCACCAGCGGTCCCCGCCGCGGCCGGCCGAGTGCTGCCCCGTGTCCCGCTGCCCGGTGTCCCGCTGGCTCGTGCTCCGTTGGCCGGTGCCCTGTTGGCCGGTGCCCTGTTGGCCGGTGCCCTGTTGGCCGGTGCCCTGTTGGCCCGGGGCCTGGCGGTCGGGATGGCACGGGTGGTCGGGATGGCACGGGTGGCGGGGGTGGCGGGATGACGCCGCGCGGCTGGGCGATGCTCACCCTCGCCGGGCTGGCTGTGGCGCTGCTCGTCGTCGGCGCCCTGCTGGTGCCGTGGCACCGGCCGCCGGCCCCGCGCGCCGACCAGCTCGCCGCGCTGCGGGACCTGCCCGTCGACCAGGTCGCCCACAGCCGGGAGTTCCGGGCCGCGCTGCGCCCCGCCGGCTGGGCCGGCCTCGCCCTCGGGCTGCTGGTGGCCCTGGCGCTCGGGCTCACCCCGCTGGGCAGTCGCCTCGTGGAGCTGGCAGGGCGCCCGTTCGGCGGAAACTGGATCGCCCAGGCGGTGCTCGGCGGCCTGGCCGTGGTGCTCGTCGCCGACCTGCTCACCCTGCCCCTCTCCGCCTGGCGGCAGACGATCCTCACCCGGTACGGGCTGAGCACCCAGGGCTGGGCCGGCTGGACCACCGACCTGCTCAAGTCGTACGCGGTCAGCGCGGTGATCGGCGCGCTCGCGCTGCTCGGCTTCTACACCGTGACCCGGCTCGCCCCGCGCTGGTGGTGGGCGTTCGGCGCGGCCGGCGCGGCCGGGCTGGTGGTGCTGCTGTCGTTCGTGCTGCCGGTGCTGGTGGAGCCGGTGTTCAACCGGTTCACCCCGATGGAGCAGGGCCCGCTGCGCACCGAGCTGATGGGCATGGCGGCCCGCGACGGGGTGCCGGTGCGCGACGTGCTGGTCGCCGACGCGTCCCGGCGTACCCGCGCGGTCAACGCGTACGTCTCCGGGCTCGGGCCGACCCGCCGGGTCGTCGTCTACGACACCCTGCTGCGCGAGGCCACCCCGGCCGAGGTGACCAGCGTCGTCGCGCACGAGCTGGGGCACGCCAAGGACCGGGACGTGTGGACGGGCACGCTGACCGGGGCGCTGGGCGCCGCGTTGGCCGTGGTCGTGCTCTACCTGCTCGGTTCGGCCGGCCCGCTGCTGCGCCTGGCCGGCGTCGACTCGATCGCCGAGCCGCGCGCGTTCCCGCTGCTGATCGCCCTGGTCACGGTGGCCGGGCTGGTGACCACCCCGGTCCAGGCGCTGGTGTCCCGCCGGGTCGAGGTCCGGGCCGACGCGCACGCCCTCGCCCTCACCGGCGACCCGGCGACCTTCGAGGCGATGCAGCGCCGCCTGGCCGGGGTGAACCTGGCCGATCCCGATCCGCCCCGCTGGGAGTACCTCTACTCGGCGTCGCACCCGTCCACGGTCGAGCGGATGGCCGCCGCCCGCGCCTACGCCAGGGAGGCCGGCCGATGAGCCGCACGCTGCTGATCACCAACGACTTTCCGCCCCGCCCGGGCGGTATCCAGTCCTTCGTGCACAACCTCGCCGTCCGCCAGCCCACCGGCTCCGTGGTGGTCTACGCGTCGAGCTGGCGCGGGGCGGAGAAATTCGACGCCGACCAGCCGTTCGAGGTGGTCCGGGAGCGCACCCGGGTGCTGCTGCCCACCCCGCTGGTCGCCCGCCGGGCCGCCCGGCTGGCCCGCGAGCACGACTGCGACACCGTCTGGTTCGGCGCGGCGGCCCCGCTCGGGCTGCTCGCCGCCGGGCTGCGCCGCCGCGCCGGCGTCCGCCGCGTGGTGGCCCTGACCCACGGGCACGAGGTGGGCTGGGCGGCGCTGCCCGCAGCCCGAGCCGCGCTGCGCCGGATCGGCCGGGGCACGGACGTGGTGACGTACCTCGGCGAGTACACCCGGGTCCGGCTGGAGCGGGCGCTGCACGGGGTGACCGAGCTGCACCGGCTGGCTCCCGGCGTGGACGTCGAGACGTACCATCCGTCGGTCGACGGCGAGCCGGTCCGGGCCCGGCTCGGGCTGGCCGGCCGGCCGGTGGTGGTCTGCGTCTCCCGGCTGGTGCCACGCAAGGGCCAGGACATGCTGATCCGCGCCCTGCCGGCGATCCGCCGCCGGGTGCCGGACGCGGCGCTGCTGGTCGTCGGCGGTGGGCCGTACCGGGGCACCCTGGAGAAGCTGGTCCGGCAGACGGGCGTCGAGCGGGACGTGGTCTTCACCGGCTCGGTGCCCTCGGCGGACCTGCCCGCCCACTACGCGGCCGGCGACGTCTACGCCATGCCCTGCCGCACCCGCAACCGGGGCCTGGACGTCGAAGGGCTCGGCATCGTCTACCTGGAGGCGTCCGCGACCGGCCTGCCGGTGGTGGCGGGCGACTCGGGGGGTGCGCCGGACGCCGTCCGCGAGGGCGAGACCGGGTACGTCGTCTCCGGCCACGACGTCGCCCAGCTCGCCGACCGGGTGGCCACCCTGCTCGCCGACCGGGACCTGGCCCGGCAGTTCGGTGCGGCCGGCCGGGCCTGGGTGGAGCGGGAGTGGCGCTGGGAGACCCAGGCCGCCCGGATGGCCACCCTCCTCGCCGGCTGACCCCTGCCCCTCGGCCGGCCGCCGTTTTCGGCTGGTCGCGTCCCTGCCTGGTCCAACGAGGCCGGGGCCCCGATCATGTCGGCGTCTCGGTCAGGCCGGCGTCCGGTCGGGATCAGGTGCTCCAGGAGGCGGGCGGCGGTGCCGGTCGGCCGAAGTGCCAGCCCTGGGCGGCGTCGCAGCCGATGGCACGCAGCCGGTCGGCCTGCCCGGCGGTCTCCACCCCCTCGGCGGTGACGGTCAGGTCCAGCGCGTGCGCCAGCGAGACCAGCGAGGCGAGGATCCGCTCGTCGGTGCGGCTGGCCGGGTCGTCCGCCGGGGCCCGCAGCCCGGCCACGAACTCCCCGGCCACCTTCAGCTCGGTCACCGGCAGGTCCCGAAGGTACGCCAGGTTGCAGTAGCCGGTGCCGAAGTCGTCGATGGCGATTCGCACGCCGAGGTCGGCCAGCACCCGCAGGGCGCGTACCGGCTCCTCGACGGCGCTCATCATGGCGCTCTCGGTGACCTCCAGCTGGAGCCGCTCGGGCGGCAGGCCGGTGCGGTCGAGCACGGCGCGCACCTCGTGCACCAGGCCGGGCCGGTGCACCTGCCGCACCGCCAGGTTGACGCTGACGAACGGCGTGACGCGCCCCGGCCCGGACCAGGTCGCCGCCTCCCGGCACGCCTCGGCGAGCACCCACCCGCCGAGCGGGACGATCAGCCCGGTCTCCTCGGCCAGCCCGATGAAGCTGTCGGGGCGCAGCTCGCCGAGCACGGGGTGCCGCCAGCGGACCAGGGCCTCGACGCCGAGCACGGTGCCGTCGCACAGCGAGGTCAGCGGCTGGTAGTCCAGGTAGAACTCGCCCCGCTCCAGCGCCGCGGGGATGGCCGCGGAGAGCGCGTACCGGGCCAGCTCCCGGCGGTTGCGGTCGGCGTCGTACAGCGACCAGCGGGCGCCCCCGGCGGCCTTGGCCCAGTGCAGCGTGGCGTCGGCGGCGCGCATCAGGTCGACCGGGGTGGTCCCGGCCACCGGGCGTTCGACGATGCCGATGCTCGCCGACACGGTCAGCTCGTGCCCGTCGACCAGGGCCGGCTCGCCGACCGCGGCGAGCGCCGCCTCGGCCACCTTCACCACGTCGTCGGTGCAGGCCGTCCGCTCGACCAGGATGATGAACTCGTCACCGCCGAGGCGGGCGACCAGATGCTCGTCGAGCGCCCGGCGCAGCCGGTCGGCGACCGAGACCAGCAGCCGGTCGCCGATCTGGTGGCCGAGGGAGTCGTTGACCACCTTGAAGCGGTCCAGGTCGAGGAAGCACACCCCGACCCGGTCGGCTCCCCGGCCCGGGGTGTCGATCGCGGCGGCGAGCCGCTCGGTGAACAGGGTGCGGTTGGGCAGGTCGGTCAGCGGGTCGTGGGTGGCCTGGTGCCGGAACCGGGCCTCGCTGTCGCGCAGCGCCCGCTCGGCCTGCGCCCGGGCCACCATCGCGGCCCGGCGGATGGACTCCTGCTCGTCCAGCGTGCGGGCCCGCAGCGCCCGGGCGTAGCCGGTGGCCACGGTGGCCAGCAGCCGGGCCAGCCGGTCCTCGACGTCCTCGCCGACCAGCCTCAGGTCGCGCAGCAGCCGGAGCTGCACGACCTCGATCGTGCGGCCCAGCCCCTCGGCGGAGGCGATGTGCGACTCGACCAGCTCCGCCCCGACCTGGTAGCCGACCCGCCGGTCGAACGGCTCGGCCACCAGTGCCTCGGCCAGCCGGTCGGTGAGCCGTTGCAGGAGGGCCTCCAACTGGGCCTGGGTCATCGGCAGGTAGCTGGTGCCGGAGACCGCCTTCGCCCAGGCCCGGGCGAAGGCCCCGGGGTGCGGGGCGAGGTGCCCCGGGTGCGGAGCGAGTGGCGTCGGCTGCGGGGCGAGGTGCCCGGGGTGCGGAGCGAGTGGCCCCGGGTGCGAGGCGAGTGACCTCGGGCCCGTCGGGCCCGCCGGGCCGTCGGACCGCTCACCCACCGAGCCGCCCGACGCCGCCCATGAAGACCGCCTGCTCGGCGTCCTCCGCGCTCTCGGGTGTCTCGGGGCGCCACTGCGGCACCCAGCCCACTCCCGGGTCGACCAGCTCGAAGCCGTCGAAGAGGGAGGTCAGCTCGGCGCGGCTGCGGATGAACAGCGGGTTGTCGGTGCGGCGGTAGACCGCCTCGGCCTCCGCCCGCTCCCCGGTGTCGTGTCGGTCCTCGTCGCTGGCCTGGGAGAGCACCAGGTAGCTGCCCGGCGCCAGCGCCTCGCGCAGCGTCCGCAGGATCTCCGCCGGCCCGTCGGAGTCCGGGACGAAGTGCAGCACCGCCACGATCATCACCGCGACCGGCTGCGACAGGTCCAGCATCCCGGTGACGTCGGGGTGGGTCAGGATCCGCTCGGGGTGGCGCAGATCCTCCTGGACCACGGCGGCCCGGTCGTTGCCGCTGAGGATCTCCCGGCTGTGCGCCACCGCCACCGGGTCGACGTCGACGTAGACCACCCGGGAGGCGGGGTCGATCCGCTGGGCGATCTCGTGCACGTTGCCGACCGTCGGGATCCCGGAGCCGATGTCGAGGAACTGGCGGATCCCGGCCTCGGCGAGGAAGTGCACCGCCCGGCGCAGGAACGCCCGGTTCGCCTGGGCCATCAGTGGCGCCTCGGGCACCGCGTCCACCATCGCCCGGGCGGCGGCCCGGTCGGCGGCGAAGTTGTGCGAGCCGCCGAGGTAGTAGTCGTACATGCGGGCCACGCTGGGGCGCTCGATGTCGATGGTGTCGGGTGCCCAGTCTGGCCGCTGCATGCCCTACCCCTTTTGTCAACGACGCGGAACACGTCGTCCCGCGCGGGTCATCCGGGTATTCTGCCCCGCCCGCCGCGCGGGTGACCAGAGAGGGCCGCTCCCCGCCCGACCGGCCGGTCGGGAGGTCCCGTTGACCGGACCCATCGGCCGTCGCGGAAACCCCCGACCGGCGACTGCCGGCCGGACGGGGAAGCGGTCAGAACTTCGGGGCGTCCGGCGCCTCGAGCAGGCCGAGCCGTAGCGCGGTCATCAGCGCCTGCGCCCGGTTGGCCGCGCCCAGCTTCTCGTAGAGCTTCGAGATGTGGGTCTTGGCCGTCGACTCGCTGACGAAGAGCTGCTTGGCGATGCCCGCCACGCTCATGCCGTCGGCAAGCAGCCGCAGCACCTGGCCCTCCCGGGGGGAGAGCTGCGGGCCGGACGGCGCGAGCCGCCGCTTCATCGCCTCGGCCAGGTCGGCCGCGGTGAACGCGCTCGGCGAGGAGGCGGCATGCCGGGCGGCGGCCACCACCTCGTCGGCCGGGGCTGTCTTGGGCACGAACGCGCTCGCCCCGGCCTCTAGGGCGCCGAAGAGCTGGTCGTCGCCGGCGTACATGGTGAGCACGACGATGCCCATCGAAGCGCTGGACTTGCGTAGCGCGCGGGTGGCCTCCAGGCCACTGCCGTCGGGCAGCCGCAGGTCCATGATCACCACATCGGGCTGGAGGGCGCCGGCCTGCCGGACCCCCTCCGCCGCCGTGGCGGCCTCGCCGACGACCTCGAACTGCCGGTCCCGCTCGAAGGCGTGCCGCAGTCCCTTGCGGATCAGGTCGTGATCGTCGACAAGGAGGACCTTGGTGCGGGTCGCCGGTGTCGGGCTTGTGGTCATCCTCGGGTTACTCCCCTTCTGCTGCTGCGGCGTTGCCGCGCACCTTATCGCGCCGGGACGAGGAGCCGAGAACCACCGCCACCGTCGTGCCGCTGGGTCGTCGCGGCCTGATCTCCAACCGGCCCCGGATACGTTCCGCCCTCTCGGCCATGATCGCAAGGCCGTAGTGCCCGTCCGGGCGCTGCTCACCGATGCCGTGACCGTCATCCGACACTTCGATCTGCGCGTACGGCGGGTCCACCTCGCAGGTGACCCACAGGTTCGACGCCCCGGCGTGCTTGCGGGCGTTGGTGACCGCCTCCTGCGCGATACGCAGGAGTTCCGCTTCGGTCGCGGCGGGCAGCCGGGCGGTCGACTCGTCCAGCGACAGGTGCACCCGCAGCCCACCGGACGCGCCGACGGTGCGGGCGTACTCGGCGATCGCGGCGGCCAGGCCACCCTGCCGGTCCACCTCGCTGCGCAGCTCGAACAGGCTCAGCCGCAGCTCGGTGATCACCCGGGTCACCTCGTGGCGCAGCTGGCGCAGCGACTCGGCGGTCTCGTCGGCGTCCTCGAAGACGGTGGCCAGGGCGTTGTCGATGCCGTACCCGACCATGACCAGTTCCTGGGCGACCCCGTCGTGGATCTCCCGCGCCAGCCGCTGCCGCTCCTCGTTGGTGGCCAGCGAGCGCACCTCGTCGAAGAGCAGGGCGGCCTCCAGCCGCAGCGCGGCCGGGCGGGTCAGCGCCGTCACCCGGGACACCACCGGCGGCGGGTACGCCTGCGCGGCGTCCGCCTCCATCACCAGCATGCCGATCGTGCGGACGCCGGCGACCAGGGGCACGATCAGCGCCGACACGTCGCCGCCGGCGTGCGAGCGGGCCTGCGAGCGGCTCGCGGTCTGCGGCTGCTGGCTCGCCCAGGCGTCGGCGATCGCCGAGTCCGCGTCGAGCGTGGTCTCCCAGTCGACCCGGTCCACGCCCACCTGGGCGAGCACCACCAGCCGCCCGCCGCCGCTGGCCGAGAGCACCGCCGCCCGTTCGGCCCGGGCCACGGTGCGCAGCTCCTCCAGCAGGTGCTCGGAGATGCCGCCCGGGTCGAGGGTGGCCCCGGGAAGCTGCCGGGCGACCGTGCGGAGCTGGGTCAGCAGCCGGGTGGCCTCGGCGTACGGCTGGGGCTTGCCCTCGACGCGGACCCGCATCACCCGGTGCAGGGTGCCGGCCGTGTAGAGCCCGAGCCCGGCCAGGATCAGCCACTGGGCGCAGACCGCGAGGTACCCGGGCTGGCCGAGCTGGCGACCGCCGTCGACCCCGGTGAGCGCGGCGCTGATCAGCAGGGTGGCGGCGCAGACGGCGAGCAG
The DNA here is from genome assembly GCF_045040215.1 of Micromonospora sp. NBC_01412. NCBI lineage: Bacteria > Bacillati > Actinomycetota > Actinomycetes > Micromonosporales > Micromonosporaceae > Micromonospora > Micromonospora sp. NBC_01412. The sequence continues at coordinate 1,197,309 of NZ_CP109528.1, read as the reverse complement.
CGCCGCGCCCTCGCGGAACCGGCGGCGCAGCGCGGTCACGGTCACCGGGACGGCGAGGTACGCCAGCACGGCCGAGGCGCCCAGCCCGTTGGCGGCGCCGTCGAGGGTGGTGTCGGCGGCGACCTGGCTGGCGGCCAGCCCCAGCACCACCACCTCGGCGAAGCGGCTGAGCGGGCCGAGCCGTCGGTGCTGGGGGGCCAGGGCGGCGGGCAGGCCGGCGACGCCCAGCAGGGCGATCCACCAGAGCTGCCCGACGTCGCGGGTCGCGAGGAGGGTGAGAACGGCGACCAGCGCGAGCATGACCAGGCGCGCGGCGGTGGCGAGTGGCTGCGTGGGCGGCCGGGCGGGTGTCGAGGAGGCTGGCACGTGACGGATCGTAGTCAGCGCCGGTAGACGTCGGCGATTTCCGCCGCGTACGTCTTGTGCACGACCTGCCGCTTGACCTTCAGCGACGGGGTGAGCTCGCCGGTGGCCTCGGTGAAGTCGTGCGGCAGGATGCGGAACACCTTGATCGCCTCGGCCTTGGAGACCGACTGGTTGGCCTGGTCGACCGCGCCCTGCACCTCGGCGCGCAGCGCCTCGTCGTCGCGCAGGTCGGCGACCGGGGTGGTCTCCGGGCGGCCGTGGGCGGCCAGCCACTTCGGCAGCGCCTCCTCGTCGATGGTGACCAGCGCGGAGATGAACGGCTGGCGGTCACCGACCACGACACACTGGCTGATCAGCGGGTGCGCCCGGACCTGGTCCTCCAGCAGCGCCGGGGCGACGTTCTTGCCGCCGGCGGTCACGATGATCTCCTTCTTCCGGCCGGTGATGCTGAGGAAGCCGTCGTTGTCGAGCTGCCCCAGGTCGCCGGTGCGGAACCAGCCGTCCGCGCTGAGCGCCTCGGCGGTGGCCGCCTCGTTGCGCCAGTACCCCCGGAAGATCAGGTCGCCGGAGATCAGGATCTCGCCGTCGTCGTCGATCCGGACGGTCACGCCGGGCAGCGGGCGGCCGACGGTGCCGATCCGGGTGGCGTCGGGCAGGTTCGCGGCGGCGGCCGGGGAGGTCTCGGTGAGCCCGTACCCCTCGCAGATGGTCACCCCGATGCCGCGGAAGAAGTGGCCGAGCCGGGCGCCGAGCGGCGCGCCGCCGGAGATCGCGTCCCGGCACCGGCCGCCCAGGGCGGCGCGCAGCTTGCGGTAGACCAGCTTGTCGAAGACCGCGTGCTGGGCGCGCAGCGCCAGGCCCGGCCCGCCCGGCTTCTCCAGGGCCTCGCTGTACGCGACCGCGACCTGCTCGGCCCGGTCGAAGATCGTCCCCTTGCCGTCGGCCTCGGCCTTCTGCCGGGCCCCGTTGTAGACCTTCTCGAAGACCCGGGGGACCGAGAGCACGAAGGTCGGCTTGAACTCCTGGAGCTCCCCGACGAGGTTCGTCGTGTCGGCGCAGTGCGCCATGGTGGCCCGCGCGTGCACCACGCCGATCTGGATGAGCCGGGCGAAGGCGTGCGCGAGCGGGAGGAACAGCAGGGTCGACGCGCCCGGCCGCAGGAACAGGTTCGGCAGTACGGGCACCGCGTTGGCGATGTCGGCGTACATGTTGCGGTGGGTCAGCACGCAGCCCTTGGGGCGGCCGGTGGTGCCGCTGGTGTAGATGATGGTCGCCAGATCGTCGGCCCGGACCGCCGTGCGGCGCCGGTCGATCTCCAACGGGTCGACCGGGGCGCCGGCGGCGACCAGGTCGCCGACCGCGTCCAGCTCGATCTGCCAGACGTGTGCCAGCTCGGGGAGCCGGTCCCGGACGCCGGCGACCAGGGTGGCGTGCGCGGTGCTCTCGACCACGACCGCGACCGCGCCGGAGTCCTCCAGGATCCAGGCGGCCTGCTCGGCGCTGGAGGTCTCGTAGATCGGCACGGTGACCGCGCCGGTCGCCCAGATCGCGTAGTCGAACAGGGTCCACTCGTACCGGGTGCGGCTCATCAGGGCGACCCGGTCGCCCGGGGACACGCCGGCCGCGACCAGCCCACGGGCCACCGCGACCACCTCGTCGCGGAACTGCCGGCAGGTCACGTCCTCCCGGGCCGGGCCCGCCTCGCCGGCCGACGGGACGGGGCGGACGAACTGCACCGCCTCCGGTGCCGCCTCGGCGTTGTCCCAGACCGGCTGTGTCAGGTTGGCCGAGTCGCCGACGGTGACGATCGGCGGAACGGAGAACTCGCGCACCTGCACTCCCTCGTGCTCGCACTGGCCGGGCGGGCAGGGGCCCGGACGGGTCGGCTCTGTCGAAACCTACCCGCCCGCCCAGCTGACTGCGGTAGGAGGTTGCCGGACCGTCGCCCGAACCGGTCCCGTGCGGGCGTGCGCGGCCGGGCCCGCCGACGACGGGCCGCTGCGTGGCGGGGGTGGACCGGGGCGGGTCCGCCCGCCGCCGGGTAGCCTCCCCCACATGGCGGACTCCTCCACCCAGTCGATCGTCATCGGCGCGTCACCGGACCAGGTCGCGACGGTGATCTGCGACTTCACGCGTTACCCCGAGTGGACCGAGGCGATGCGCCGGGCCGAAGTCGTCGAGGAGTACGAGGACGGCTACGCCAGCCAGGTCCGGTTCGCCATCGACGCCGGGGTGCTGGCTGACGAGTACGTGCTCGCCTACGAGTACTCCGAGGATCTGACCCGCATCGAGTGGCATCTGGTGGCGCCCTCGAAGATGCAGCGCTCCCAGCGCGGGGCGTACGACCTGGTCGGCAACCCGGACGGGACGACCACGGTGACCTACACCCTGGAGGTGGAGCTCTCCGTGGGCATGCTGGGCATGTTTCGGCGTAAGGCCGAAAAAATGATCATGGATACGGCGTTGAAGCAGCTCAAGCTCCGGGTAGAAGAATCCGGTGCGGCGCGGTGACGCGACCTGCTGCGGCACGCCCGGCACGGTAGAGGAGCCGACCGTGGGGGGTATCGAGCCGGGTTCGGCCCGGGAAGAGGCGGAGCGGCTGGTCGCCATGGTGCTCGCGGCGGCCCGGCTGGCCGGGGCTCGCGCGGGCGCTGGTTCCGGTTCCGGGGAGGGCCCGTGGGGTCCGGTCGGCGGGATCCTGTCGAGTGTCCTCGGTCACAGCACCGGCGGGCGTACGGCCGGCGGCCCCACCGAGACCGGCCGGGTTGGTTTCGCCACCGGCGCGGCAGAATGCTGCATCTGCCCGGTCTGTCGCGGTATCGCGGCGTTACGAGACCCGAGTCCGGAATTTGCCGAGCGGCTCGCCACCGGAGCGGGTGATCTGGCGGCCGGCGTGGCCAGCCTGCTGCGCGCGTTCGCCTCGGCCGGTGATCCTGCCCACCGCCCGCCGGAGCCGGGCGAAGCCGCACCGCCCCCGCCCCGGACGGGGGAGCACCAGGGGTCGGGCGATCATGTGTGGCGCGAGGCCACCCGTACCGGGCATGATTCTCAGCCGGCGCCGGAGCAGGACGTGTGGTCCGCCGCGACCCGGGGGGAGGGTCGGGGCGTTCCGGCTGCCGACGTGCCGCCCGCCGACGACGCCGGGCCGGCCGCGCCGCGGGATTCCCGACAGCCGGCCGGCCAACCCGCGGGGTCCGCGTCGCGGACACCCGGCGGCGCGGTCGAGGACGCACCAGGCGACGAGGCCTGACCACCGGACATCCCGGCCCACCCCACGGCGGTTCGCCGTGACGGTGCCGGACGGCACAGCAGAGGGGAGTGGCAGCGGTGACGCTGACCATCGGAGTCGACGTCGGTGGCACGAAGGTGGCCGGCGGTGTCGTGGACGACACCGGCAAGGTCCTCGTGCAGGCCCGACGGGACACCCCCGCCGACAACGTGGCCAAGACCCGCGACGTCATCATCGAGGTGGTCACCGAACTCGCCGCCGGCCGGGAGATCTACGCCGTCGGCATCGGCGCGGCCGGCTGGATCGACGTCAGTCGCTCCACCGTCCTCTTCGCCCCGAACCTGGCCTGGCGCGACGAGCCGCTGCGTGAGTACGTCAGCGTCGCGACCGGCCTGCCGGTGATCGTGGAGAACGACGGCAACGTCGCAGCCTGGGCCGAGTTCCGCTACGGCGCGGCCCGGCAGGCCGACGACTCGATGGTCATGTTCACCATCGGCACCGGCGTCGGCGGCGGCATCGTGCTCGGCGGTGAGCTGGTGCGCGGGGCCAACGGCATCGCCGCCGAGCTGGGCCACATGCTCACCGTCCCCGACGGCCACCAGTGCGGCTGCGGCCGGCTCGGCTGCATCGAGCAGTACGCCAGCGGCAGCGCCCTGGTCCGGTTCGCCCGCGCCGCCGCCCGCCAGGAGCCGCACCGGGCCACCGCACTGCTGAAACTGGCCGGCGGCGAGGCCGAGGCCGTCACCGGCCCGATGGTGACCGCCGCCGCCCAGGGGGGCGACCCCGTGTCCGCCGAGGCGTTCGCCCAGGTCGGGCGCTGGCTCGGCACCAGCCTCGCCGACATGGCGCAGATCCTCGACCCGCAGGTGCTGGTCGTCGGCGGTGGCGTCGTCGAGGCCGGCGACCTGCTGCTCGGCCCGACCCGGCGGTCCTTCGCCGACGCGTTGGCCCAGCGCAACCGGCTCCCGGTCGCCGAGGTGCGTCCCGCCGAGCTGGGCAACACCGCCGGTGTGATCGGCGCCGCCGACCTGGCCCGTCGGGTCTGAGGCGGGCCAGGATGAGCGAGAACGCGGGCGTGCCGCTGCGCGTCGTGTCGTACAACATCCACAGCCAGCGCGACGACGCCGCCGCGCTGGCCGCGGTGGTCCGCGAGGCCGCGCCGGACGTGGTGATCGTGCAGGAGGCCCCCCGGCGGTTCCGGTGGCGGCAGAAGTCGGCCACGCTGGCCGGGTCGTTCGGGCTGGTCGTCGCCGCCGGCGGGCTGCCGTCGCTGGGCAACCTGCTGCTGACCAGCCTGCGGGTGCGGGTGCTCGACACCCGCTGCCAGCGTTACCCGCTGACCCCGGGCCGGCACCTGCGCGGTGCCGCGTATGCCGAGTGCCGGGTGGGCGGGGCGCGGTTCCTGCTGGCCGGCTCGCACCTGTCCACCGACCCGGCCGAGCGACCCGCCCAGGCGGCGGCGTTCAAGCGGGAGCTGGCCGCCGCCGACCTGCCCGTGGTGGCCGGCGCCGACCTCAACGAGGGCCCCGACGGCCCGGCCTGGGCGACGGTGGGGGAGGGGCTGACCGACGCGGCGGTCGCGGCCGACCGGGCCGACCGGCACACCTACTCGTGCGCCGACCCGCGCCGACGGATCGACGCGGTCTTCGTCGACCCCCGGATCACCGTGGTCGACTACGACGTGGTGGACACCCCGCAGACCCGCCGCGCCAGCGATCACTTCCCCGTCCTGGTCGACCTGCTGCTGCCGGCCACCGGCTGACCGTCCCGGAGCGTCCGACCCTCCACAGGGGCTGGACAAACCGGTCGGGTTACCGGAAGGATTTCGCAGCGACCGGCACTCGTGCCGCACCTAAGGAGAATCCGGTGTCCCCCTCCACCGATCCCGGCAGCCCCGAGCCGGAAGCGGCGACGCTCGCCCCGAACCGGGACGGCCGCCCGATTTCCGACCGGGGCGACACGGTCTGCGTCATCGGGGCCGGGGCCAGCGGTCTGACCGCCGTCAAGAACCTGCGCGAACACGGCTTCGGCGTCGACTGCTACGAACGGGAGACCGGCGTCGGCGGCGCGTGGAACTGGCGGCACGACCGCAGCCCCGTGTACGCCAGCACCCACCTGATCTCGTCGCCGCCGTTCACCCAGTTCCCCGACTTCCCGATGCCGGACGACTGGCCGGACTACCCGCACCACAGCCAGCTGCTGTCCTACTTCGAGCGCTACGCCGACCACTTCGACCTGCGACAACACGTCTGGTTCGGCACCGAGGTGGTCCGGGTCGAGCCGGTCGACGGCGACCGCTGGGACGTCACCACCCGCAGCACCGGCGGGTACGGCCCGGAGCGCACCTCCCGGTACGCCGCCGTGGTCGTCGCCAACGGCCACAACTGGTCGCCGAAGCTGCCCCGCTACGAGGGGCTGGAGGAGTTCCGGGGCGAGATCATGCACGCCTCGTCCTACAAGGACCCGGCCCAGTTGCGCGGCAAGCGGGTGCTGGTCGTCGGGGCCGGCAACACCGGCTGCGACATCGCGGTCGAGGCGGCCCAGCAGGCGTCCCACTGCTGGCACTCCACCCGCCGCGGCTACTGGTACGCCCCGAAGTACGTCCTCGGGCGCCCCACCGACCAGGTCAACGACCGCCTGCTGGCGCTGCGGGTGCCGCTGCGGATCCGGCAGTGGCTCTACCACTGGACGCTGCGGCTCACCGTCGGCGACCTGACCCGGTTCGGCCTGCCGAAGCCCGACCACCGGGTCTACGAGACCCACCCGATCGCCAACAGCCAGCTCGTCTACTACGTCGGCCACGGCGAGGTCGCCCCGGTGCCGGACGTGGCCCGGTTCCACGCCAAGGCGGTGGAGCTGACCGACGGCCGCCGGATCGAGCCGGATCTGGTCGTCTTCGCCACCGGTTACCTTCCCCGCTTCGAGTTCCTCGACCCGAGGATCCTCGGCGACGCCGACGGGTCGGGCCGGCCCCGGCTGTGGCTCAATGCCTTCGCCCCCGGCCATCCGACCCTCGCCGTCGCCGGCCTGGTCCAGTCCGACTCGGGGATCTTCACCCTGTCGCACTGGCAGACCGTGCTCTTCGCCCGGCTGCTCGCGCTGCGCCTCACCCGGCCCGACCGGGCCGCCGCGTTCGCGAAGCGGGCCGCGGCCGGGGTCGGCGAGCGCTACTCCGGCAAGGTCAAGGACAGCAGCCGGCACTGGTTCGAGGTCGGCCACGCCGACTACCTGCGCGCCGTGCAGCGCGCGATGTACGACCTGGAGGAGAAGTGAGCGGCGGCGGGGAGCGGGTGCGGATCATGCGGGGCCGGGAGTGGGCCCACCCGGTCCGCCCGGCCCGCCGCGAGGTGCTCAGCGTGCTCCCCGAGCTGGAGCAGGGCCGCCCCCCGCTGCTGTTCGTGCCCGGCTTCGGGCACGGCGCGTGGGCGTTCGCCGAGCACTGGCTGGAACACGCCGCCGGGCGCGGCTTCCCGGCGTACGCGCTGAGCCTGCGCGGGCACGGCGGCAGCGAGCCGGCGCCGGAGGCGACGCTGCGGGCGTACACCCACGACGTGACGCAGGTGGCGGCGGGCCTGCCGCGCCAGGCGGTGCTGGTGGGGCACGGCGCCGGGGCCCTGGTGGTCCGGCACGCCCTGGCCCGCTACCCGGCCCGGGCGGCGGTGCTGGTCGCCCCAGTGCTCGGCGAGTGGGGGACGCTGGGCGCCGCGCTGCGCCGCAATCCCGGCGGCACCCTGCCCGCCCTGGTCGGCGGCGGGCTGCGGCTGAGCCGCCGGCAACTGTTCAGCCGCGAGCTGCCCGACGCCGAGGCCCGCCGGTACGCCGCCCGGCTCGGCCGGGCCGGCCGGCGCGCGCAGTGGCAGTTGCTGACCCACCGTGACCCGGAGCCGGCCGTGGGTCACCCTCCGGTGCTGGTGCTGGGCAGCCCCGACGACCGGGTGGTCCCGCCGGCCGCGCTGACCCGGGCCGCCCGGCGGCACGGCGGCGCGCCGCTGCTCTTTCCCGGGATGGGGCACGACCTGATGCTGGATGCCCGCTGGCGGGAGCCGATCGACGCGATCCTGGACTGGCTGGAGAAGGAGCACACCCCGGCCTGACCCGCGCCGGCGCGGCCTGAGCGGGCCTGGGCGGAGGGGCCGGCCGGTCAGCCGGTCGTGCTGATGTGGTTCAGCAGCGAGCCGCCGTCGTCGAGGGCGCTGAGGTAGGAGCGCGCCCAGGCGTGGATGTCGTTGCGGTGCAGGTGCTCGCGCATCGCGCGCATCCGGGCGGTGACGTCGGCCGGGTCGGCCTGGAGCGCGGTCAGCAGTTCCTGTTTGAGCCCCTCCAGGTCGTGCGGGTTGACCAGGTACGCCTGCGGCAGCTCCGCCGCCGCGCCGGCGAACTCGCTGAGCAGCAGCGCGCCGGTGTCGTCGACCCGCGCCGCCACGTACTCCTTCGCGACCAGGTTCATCCCGTCCCGCAGCGGGGTCACCGCCATCACGTCGGCGATCCGGTAGAGCGCGGCCAGCTCGGCCCGGTCGAACGGCTGGGTGAGGTAGTGGATGGCGGGCTCGCCGACCCGGCCGAACTCGCCGTTGATCCGCCCCACCTCGCGCTCGACCCGGTCGCGGAGGATCTGGTACTGCGTCACCCGCTCCCGGCTGGGCACCGCCACCTGCACCAGCACCGTGTCGCGCACCTTGACGTGCCCGCTGGCCAGCAGCTCGCTGTACGCCTTGAGGCGCTGCTCGATGCCCTTGGTGTAGTCCATCCGGTCGACGCTGAGGATGACGTGGTCGGGGTCGCCGAGGTCGCGGCGCAGCCGCCGGGCCCGGGCGGCCACGTCGGGGCGGCCCGCCAGGGCGGCCATCTCGGCGGTGTCGATCGAGACCGGGAACGCCCCGATCCGGACCACCCGGTCGCCGACGGCGACCCGCCGGTCGGTCGCCGGCAGCTCCAGCACCTTGGCCACCAGTTGGGCGAAGTTGTGCGCGGCCTGGGCGCGCTGGAAGCCGATCAGGTCGGCGCCGAGCATGCCGCGCAGCAGCTCGGCCCGGCGGGGGAGCTGCATGAACAGCTCCGGCGGCGGGAACGGCACGTGCAGGAAGAAGCCGATCCGCAGGTCGGGGCGCAGCTCGCGGAGCAGGCCGGGGACCAGTTGCAGGTGGTAGTCCTGCACCCAGATCACCGCGCCCCGCTCGGCCACCTCGGCCGTCGCCTCGGCGAACCGCTGGTTGACCCGCTGGTACGCCTCCCACCAGCGGCGGTGGTACTCGGGCTGCTCGACCGCGTCGTGGTACAGCGGCCACAGGGTGGAGTTGGCGAAGCCCTCGTAGTGGTCGCGGAGATCCTCGGAGCTCAGCGGCACGGTGTGCATCCGGACGCGGTCGACGTCGGGCAGGGCCGGCGCCGGCCCGGTGCCGCCCGCCCAGCCGACCCAGGTGGCCGGGGTGTGCCGGAGCAGGGGGTGCAGGGCGCTCACCAGCCCGCCGGGGCTGCTCCGCCACTCGCAGGCGCCGTCGGGCGCCACACTGTCGTCGATGGGGAGGCGGTTGGCCACCACCACGAGTGAACTCTGTCGCATCTCGGGCATTCCGATCAGCAGAGACCGACCACCACGAGCGAGGAACAACCGGGCAGTCAGTGGGGGAATTGACGTACAGCGGTATTCCTACGACAGTAAGTTACACCACTGTTACGCCTTTCGCGGCGGCGGTGGGCGTCCCGCAATTCGGGCACCCGGCGTCCGTGCCCGGGAACGGTACGCGACGGAGCGTGAGCCTGCCGCCTGCGGGCCCGGGCGCGATCATGGGCCGGGACGGTGGGCGGGGTGCGCGGGGTCGGTCAGACCTGGGCGCCGTTGTCCGGGTCGTCGTCGGAGTCACCGGGGCGCAGCCGCCAGATCAGCGTCACGAAGCCGGCCAGTATCCCGGTGAACCCGAACAGGGTGACCACCGACGAGTCCACCGGCAGCAGCGACGGCCTCAGGAAGAGCACGAAGCCGACAATGATGGCGAGCACGCCGGCCACCGCGTACTTGGAGATCCGGGGCAGGGGCGGGGGCGGCGGCGGGGTGTAGCGCTCCTCCGCGTCGTCGGGCAGGTCGGCGCCGAAGGTGTCCAGCCCGTCCAGCAGCGACGGCTCGTCCTGCCGGCCCTGGCCCACGGAGACGCCGGAGATGTCGGCGGCCCAGGGCAGCCGGCGCACGTCGGTGGCGGTCCCGCCCTCGTCCACCCCGACCCGGCCGGCTCCGCCCGCCGCCGGCTCACCCGGCTCGTCGTCGACGTCCTCCGCCGCCGGCCAGGGGTGCGCCCCGGCGGCCGGGGCGGTGTGGAAGCCGGCCACGATGCGGGCCCACTCGGCGTCCACGTCCGGCTCGTTCCGGGCCGGCTCGGCGGGGGTCTCGTCGGCGAGCTGGGTGAGGTAGTCACGTGCCGTGGTCAGGTGCGACCGGTCGACGTAGAGCCGGTCGACCGGCCGGGACGGAACGGTGGTGGTGCGGGTGACGGGGTTCAGGTCGGCCGACGGTTGGAGGTACGCCGCGATGCCGCCGGCGGCCAGCACGTCGAGCAGATGCTCGCCGACGCGCGGATCCACGTCGCCGGCGACGGCGTACTCGCTCGCGTCGAGCCCGTTGTCCCGCCGCCCTCGGCGGGCCCCACCCGCTGACACCGGACATCCTCCCTCGGCGCACCTCACGGTGCGGTCGCCCCGGCGCCCCGCACGCCGTGCCCTGAATCGTGACACGTCGGGGCCCCGTTCCGGGAGTGCGTTGTGGCGTGCCGCTCCTGGTTCGTAGGCTCATGGCCGACGGTCCCGCTCGCCGACGGCGCCCCTGCGGGCCCGCCCGGGCGCTTTCCCGGCGCCCGGCCCGCCGGCCGCGATGGCGTCGCGGCCACCTCTCGGGAAGGACATTGGTGCTGTACTGGCTGATGAAGTACGTCATCCTCGGCCCCTTGCTGAGGCTGATCTTCCGCCCTCGGGTCGAGGGCCTGCCCCACGTGCCCGACGCCGGGCCGGTCATCCTCGCGAGCAACCACCTGTCCTTCTCCGATTCGATCTTCACGCCGCTGGTCGTCAAGCGAAAAGTCACATTCATCGCCAAAGCGGAGTACTTCACCGGTAAGGGGCTCAAGGGCTGGCTGACGAAGATGTTCTTCGTCGGCTCCGGCACCATCCCGGTGGACCGCTCCGGCGGCCAGGCCGGGCAGGCCGCGCTGGACACCCAACTACGCGTCCTGCTCGCGGGCGGCATCGCCGGCATCTACCCCGAGGGCACCCGATCGCCCGACGGCCGGCTCTACCGGGGCAAGACCGGGGTGGCCCGGCTGGCGCTGGAGAGCGGTGCCCCGGTCGTCCCCGTGGCGATGCTCAACCTCGACGAGATCCAACCGCCCGGCAAGCTGATCCCGAAGGTCGAGCGGGTGCGGATCCGCTTCGGCGCCCCCCTGGACTTCTCCCGGTACGCCGGGCGGGCCGGCGACCGGTTCGTCGAGCGCGCGGTCACCGACGAGATCATGTACGAGCTGATGGAGCTCTCCGGGCGCGAGTACGTCGACGTCTACGCGCAGAAGGTCAAGTCCCGGCCGCCCGCCGAGACGTCCCCACAGGAGGCGGTCGCCGCCTGACGGCGAGTGCCGGGCGAGTGCCTGGCGGCGGCGGGAGGGCTACCCCTCCGGGGCGACGCCCGCGAGTCGGAGCAGGCCCGGCGCCAGGTTGCGGGCGGCGAACTCCCGCACCTCGGCCAGCACCTCGGCCGCGTCCGGCGGGTCCACCTCGCGCAGGGTGGGCAGCGCGAGCGCGAGGGCGAGCGCGTGGTCGGTGACGTCGCCCATCCGGCGGTACTGTTCGGCCGCCGACCGGAACAGCCCTGCGGCGGCGAGGGTGTCCCCGGCCGCCCGGGCGAGCGCGGCCTCCGCCTCCTGGCCGGCGGCCAGGGCCCACGGGGTCGTCCGTGGCGAGCGGGCCAGCAGCTCCCGGACCTGTCGGGCGGCGTCCCCGCCGAGCACCACCGCGACGTGCCCGATCGCGGGAACCCACTCGGCGAACGGGATCATCCGGCTCCGCCGCCAGTCGTCGTCCAGCTCGGCGAGCAGCCGCAGCGCCTCGGCATCGCGTCCCTGCACCGCCCGGCAGAGCGCGGCGTGGGCCAGCGTCGAGCGGAGCACCCGGTGGAAGCCCGAGCGTCGGGCGGCCAGCACCGCCCGCTGCACCTGATCGCCCTCGCCGCCCTCCTCGGCCGCGCCCCCGCCCCCGACGGCCGCGCCCCCACCCGCCCCGCCCCCGTCCGGGCCGGTGGCGGCACCCGGCCCGGTGGCGGCAGCCCCGGCCCGCTCCGAGTGGTCCCGCAGCGCCCGCAGCCAGCCGGAGACCGCGACGATGTGCAGGTCCCACTCGGCGGTGGGCCGCCGGGTCGACTCGGCCACCAGCGCCGCCGCCGAACCCCAGTCCCCGGCGTAGTACGACCGGGCCCACTGGTCCTCGAAGCTCGTCGCCAGGCTGTGCTCGCCGCCGAGGTCCAGCGAGCGTTGCTCGTCCACCAGCCGGGCCGACCCGGCCAGGTCGCCCTCCTCCTGCAACACCCAGGCCAGGTTGTGCACCGCCCGGCGACGGCTGGTCAGCCGCTCCACCCGGCAGTGCTCGGTGATCTCGGCCAGCTCGGCGTACGCCTCGCCGACGCCGGACATGTAGCGGGCCACGGCGAGGGTGATCTGGGCGTTCGCGCTCACCTCGCGCAGTTGCAGGCGCTCGGCGAGCCCGGCGGCGGTCCGGGCCGCCGCGCAGGCCGGGTCGGTCTCCGCGTTGAGCATGTGCACGCGGGCCAGTTCCAGCAGGGCGCCCGCCTTCTCCTCGGTGTCCGGCAGGTCGACGTAGATGCCCAGCGCCCGGTCCAGGCAGCGCAGCGTCTCCGAGCGGTCGGCGCGGCTCCACGCCGCCGTGGCGAGCAGCGTCCAGGCCCGGGCCGCCCCCGTCCGCTCGCCGGCCTCGGCCAGCCGGTCGGCCAGCCCGGTCAGTTTGCCGGTGCCCCCGGCCACCAGGAACGCGTCGCCGTCGCGGTAGAACGCCAGCTCGGCGTCGAACAGCTCCAGCGTCGGGTCGGGCCCGCCGGCCAGGGCCAGCGCCCGCCCGACCAGGGTCGCGGCGTTGTCCAGCGCGTGCAGCTCGTTCGCCCGCCGAGCCGCGCGGTGCAGGGCGGCCCGCGCCGCCGGGGCGTACGGGGCGGTGTCCAGGCCGACGGTGCGGGCGATCTCGTGCGCCGTCCAGCGGTGGTTGGCCAGCACCTCGACGAGGTCGTGCTGCCGGCCGTCGGTGACCTGCTCCAGCCAGTCGGCGGTGTGCTGGTGGCGCAGCACCCGCTCGGCCCGGGGAAGCCGCTGGTAGCAGACGTCCCGGACCAGGATGTGCCGGAAGCGGTACTCGGGCTGGCCGGGCATCGTCGAGGTGGGCTGCTCGTACACCAGGTCGCGGCGTTGCAGCCGGTCCAGCGCCCGCTCGACCCACTCCACCGGTCGGCTCAGTGCGGTGGCCACCGGCCCCGGCCAGAACTGCACGCCGACCACCGCGGCGGCCTGGAGCACGGCCCGGTCGGACGGGTCGAGCAGGTCGAGCCGGTTGGCGATGACCGCCTGCACGGTGCGCGGCATCCCCGGGGAGCCGGCCGGGTCGAGCCGGACGTCCGGCCGGGTCGTGGCGAGCAGCCCGCCGTCGAGCAGCATCCGGGCGTACTCCTGGGCGTAGAGCGGGTTGCCGTCGGCGAACTCGATCAGTGGCCCCCGGGACTCCGGCGACAGCGTGGCCTGCCCGAGCAGCAGCGAGTAGAGGGTGTCGATGTCCGCGTCGTGCATCGGCGGCACCGAGATCGACATCGCCCCGCTGATCGTCCCGGTCCAGGCCGGGTGGCGCTCCCGCAGCTCCGGGCGGGCGGTGGCCAACACCAGCAGCGGCACGCCGCGTGCCGCCGCGCCGAGCTGCTCGACGAAGGCGAGCATGGACTGGTCGGCCCAGTGCATGTCCTCGAAGACCAGCACCGTGGGGCCGGCGGCGGCCAGGGTGAGCAGGAACCGCCGCCAGGACGCCTCGGTCTCGCCCGGGGTGAGCCGTTCGCCGGGCAGGCCGATCAGCGGGCCGAGCTGACCGGCCAGCCGGACGCCGTGCCGGTCGGCCAGCCCGCCCAGGCGGCGCCGCAGCAGGTCGTCGAGGGCCGCCGGATCGTCGACGTCCGACACGCCGACCCACCCCTTGACGATGTCGGCGAGAGCCGCGTACGCGACGTTCTCGCCGAACGGCGGGCAGTGCCCGACCAGCCAGGTGACCGGCGGCCCGGGCCGGCTGGCGGCGTGTCGGGCCAGCTCGCGCAGCAGGCGGCTCTTGCCCACCCCGGCCGGGCCGAAGACGGTGACCAGCTGCGAGGTGCGCTCGGTGATCGTCCGGTGTAGGGCGTTGACCAGCAGGCCGCGCTCGTGTTCCCGGTTGACCATCGGGCTCAGCTCGGCGGTGCTCAGGTCCCGCTGGGGCAGCGCGCGGACGGCCAGCCAGATCCGGCTGACCGCCGAGCGGCCCCGCAGCGTCACCGAGGGCTGGACGGCGTACTCCATGTCGTGCCGGGTGGCCGTCCAGGTGCTCTCGTCCACCACCACCCCGCCGGAGGGGGCGAGGGACTGCAACCGGGAGGCCGTGTTCACCACGTCCCCGGTGACGAAGCCCTGCCCGCCGTCGCGGGCGGCGGAGAGGTCGACCAGCGCCTCGCCGGTGGCGATGCCGACCCGGAACCCGAGCGGCGGGTGCGGGCCGGCGGGCTGGCGGGCCAGGTTCCGTTGCAGCTCCAGCCCCGCGCGTACGCAGCGCAGTGCGTCGTTGTCGGTGGCCACCGGCGCCCCGAACAGCGCCATCACCGCGTCGCCGATGTACTTCTCGACCACCCCGCCGTACTGGTGCACCAGCCGGCGCACCGTGGCGAAGTAGCCCTGCTGAAGGCTGCGGGCCTGTTCCGGGTCGGCCCGTTCGGCGTACGTCGTGAAGTCGACGATGTCGATGAACAGGACGCTGACCTGGCGGCGGTCCTCCTGCGCCGCCACCGGCCGGTCGTGCAGCGGCTGGCCGCAGCTGGTGCAGAAGTTGGCCTCGGCGCCGTTGGGGTGCCCGCAGTGGGCGCAGCTCCGGCTCAATGCCTGCCCGCACCCGCCGCAGAAGCGGTCGTCGGGACCGGCTCCGCGTGAGCAGTGTCCACACTTGAGGTCGATGGTCGGCTCCATAGCGCGAGGTGGCCCCAGTATCACGCTCCCGCCGCCGAGTCGGCTACCCGATATGTGGGCGGACTGTGCGGCTGATCGGGCCACACTAAGCTTCCACTCAGGAGATACACCGTCAGGAGAGTGCCGTGCACGTACGACTGTCCGCCCCGTGGACGGATTCGCGCGGGACCGTGTGGGCCCCGGGCGACACGGTAGAGGTCGACGCCGTCACTCTCGCCTCACTGGAGGAGCAAGGCATGGTAGAAGCACCGGACGGCCAGGGCACTGGCCCCGAGAACAGCACGAACACCACGTCGACGCCCCCGCCGACGCCCAAGCCGACCGATCCGACAAAGATCGGTCCTGGCCCGGGCGCGCCGCCCGCGGACGAGCCGGGCAACTGAATAACGGGACACGTCAATAACCGTTGAAAAGGGCCGGCGGGCCTCGCCCGCCGGCCCTTTTCGTCGTCAGCGGGTCCGCTGGGCTCGACCGGAGTGGCTCAGCGGTCGTTCATGCCGGCCCGGCGGCGCAGTGCCCCCACATCGGTGACCACGATCCGCCGGCCCTCGGTACGCAGCCAGCCACGGCTGGCGAACGAGCCGATCGCCTGGTTGACGCTCTGCCGGGAGCCGCCGGCCATCTCCGCGAGCTGGCTCTGGTTGAGCTCGATCGTGATCATCGGGGCCTGGCTCTCGCCCGCCAGCCGGACCAGCGTCTTGGCGACCCGACCGGGCAGGTCCAGGAAGACGTGGTCGGCGTTCTGCTCGGTCAACCGGCGGATGAGCCCGCCGAGTGAGCGCATCACCGCGTCGAGGATGCGCGGGTTGGAGTGCACCAGCTCCATGAAGGCGGGGCGGGACAGCGCGAGCGCCGCGGAGTCCTCGATCGCCTCGGCCGACGCCGAGCGGGTGGACGCGTCGAGCAGGGAGACCTCGCCGAGCACGTCCGGGGGTCGGATCACCGACAGCACGGCCCGTTCACCGGTCGGCGCGGTGCGGAACACGGCCACCGCGCCCCGGCGCAGCACGATCAGCGACTCGCCCGGGTCGTTCTCGACGAAGAGCAGCTGGCCCTTGCGGTACGTCCGCGGCACCGCCGCCGCGATCACCCGCTGGCGCACCTCCGGCTCGAGGCCGGCGAACATGTCGACGCCGGTGAGGGCGTCACCCGGCTCCGGCAGGCGCATCTCCACGGCCCAACCCCTCCCCGGTCAAGGACCACAACTCGCAGCCGGGTGAACCTGACAGCCCCGGTACGAGGTTCTGAACCGGTTCGGCGTCCGGTAGCGGTACACATCAGATCATGACGGCCCAGTCGCTTGCTGTACACCCCTGGAAACACTTCCGTGACACTCCCGAGCTGCGGCGAAGGGCGGCGGGGCGGGCCCCGGCCGACGGCGGGTGACGCGGGTGGGCCAGGATTGGCCCGATGGTCTACCGCTATTTCTACGACTGCGAGTTCATCGAGGACGGGCGCACCGTCGACCTGGTGTCGATCGGCGTCGTCGACGAGAACGGGCGCGATTTCTACGCCGTCTCCACCGAGTTCGATGACTCCCGGGCCGTGCCCTGGGTGCGCCGCAACGTGCTGGACAAGCTCCCCTCGCCGGCCGACCGGGCCTGGCGGTCGCGGGAGCGGATCCGCGACGACCTCTACGAGTTCCTGGTCGAGCCGGTCCGGGACCGGCCTGGCGAGCAACTGGAGCTGTGGGCCTGGTACGCCGCGTACGACCACGTGGTGCTGGCCCAGCTCTGGGGGGCGATGCCGGCGCTGCCCCGGGAGATCCCCCGGTTCACCAAGGACCTGCGGCAGCTCTGGGACGACCGGGGGCGGCCGCCGCTGCCGAACGCCGACGCCGCCCGGCACGACGCGCTGGTCGACGCCCGGCACAACCTCGCCCGCTGGCACGCGATGACCGCCCGCTGACCTTCGTCGGCTCCTTCAGGTTTGGTCGGGTCCGTCCCGGGCACCGCCTCGACATCCGGTCGATCGAGGGGGTACCGCCATGAGCAGCGAGCCGACAAGTGTCGCCGACGCCCGGCGCCGGGTCACCGAGCTGGTCCGCGAGGCGCGGATCTGCATGCTGACCACCATCGGCCTGGACGGGCGGCTGGTCAGCCGGCCGATGGGGCTCCAGGCGGCGGAGTTCGACGGCGACCTGTGGTTCTTCGCCCACGCCGACTCGGCGAAGGTCCGCCAGCTCCGGGTGAATCCGGAGGTCAACGTGGGCTTCTCCGACCAGCGGAACAACGCCTGGGTGTCGCTGTCCGGCACCGCGCAGGAGGGGTACGACCGGGCCCGCGCCGAGCAGCTGTGGAACCCGTTGCTGAAGACCTGGTTTCCGGACGGCCCGGACACCCCCGGCCTGACGCTGATCAAGGTGCACGCCAGCTCCGCGGAGTACTGGGGCTCGCCGAGCGGCACCGTGGTCAACCTGCTCGGCTTCGCCCGGGCGGCGGTCATCGGGAAGCAGCCGAGGGCAGGGCAGAACCGGGAGGTGACCTTCTGAGCGGCAGGCGGGGCTGCCTGGGGCGCGCGGTCGCGGTGCGGATACGGCGGCTACAGTCGCACTGACGGCCCGCCCCGGGCCGGCAATGGCGCCGATGGTCTGGTCTGACACATATCCTGGGGCAAATCGGGCTTCACCTGATGCTCCAGGAGGATGATGCAGATCATGCGTATCGGCGTGCTCACCGGCGGCGGCGACTGCCCAGGTCTCAACGCGGTAATCCGGGCGGTGGTCCGCAAGGGCGTCGCCAACTACGGTCACGAGTTCGTGGGCTTCCAGGACGGCTGGAAGGGGCCGCTGGAGGGCCTGTCCAAGCCCCTGGGCATCGCCGAGGTACGGGGCATCCTGCCGCGCGGCGGCACGATCCTCGGCTCGTCCCGCACCAACCCGTTCAAGATTGAGAACGGCGTCGAGCGGATCAAGGACAACCTTGCCGCGCAGGGCGTGGACGCGCTGATCGCGATCGGTGGCGAGGACACCCTCGGTGTCGCCACCAAGCTGTACGAGCTGGGCGTCAATGTGGTCGGCGTGCCGAAGACGATCGACAACGACCTCGGTGCCACCGACTACACCTTCGGCTTCGACACCGCCGTCAACATCGCGATGGAGGCGATCGACCGGCTGCACACCACCGCCGAGAGCCACCACCGCACCCTGGTCGTCGAGGTGATGGGTCGGCACGCCGGCTGGATCGCCCTGCACGCCGGCCTGGCCGGTGGCGCCAACGTCATCCTGCTGCCGGAGCGGCAGTTCGACGTCGAGCAGGTCGCCGGGTACGTCGAGAAGCGCTTCCAGCACCAGTACGCCCCGATCGTCGTGGTCGCCGAGGGCGCCCAGCCGCTGGACGGCCAGATGGTGCTGCACAACCAGCAGCTCGACTCGTTCGGCCACGTCCGCCTCGGCGGCATCGGCCAGTGGCTCGCCGAGCAGTTGGAGGCCAAGACCGGCAAGGAGGCGCGGACCGTCGTGCTGGGCCACATCCAGCGCGGTGGCACCCCGACCGCGTTCGACCGGGTGCTCGCCACCCGGCTCGGCCTCCAGGCCATCGACGCGGTGCACGAGGGCGACTGGGGCAAGATGGTCGCGATGCAGAGCACGGACATCGTCCGGGTGCCGCTGGCCGACGCCACCCGTGAGCTGAAGACCGTGCCGCTGGAGCGGTACGGAGAGGCCGAGGTCTTCTTCGGCAGCTGACGCCCACGCGGCGCGTGCGGCATTCCCCCACGTGGGGGGCGCCGTACGCGCCGCCGGGCTCCCGCCGCGGCCGGTCCAGGGCGTCCGCGGCGGCCGTCGCGCCGGCCGCGGCCCGGGTCGGGCGTCCGACCGGGCGACGGCGACACCCTGGAGCGACGCGAGGCGGGCGACTGAGGGGGTACGGCCATGGCGGCGGGGACACACACCGTGGCGGTGATCGGGGCCGGCAAGATCGGCGAGCTGATGCTCTCCGGGCTGCTGCGGTCCGGGTGGCCGGTGGAGCGACTGCTCGCCACGGCCCGGCGGCCGAGCCGGGCCGAGGAGCTGACCGCCCGCTACGGCGTCCGGGTGGTCGACAACCTGACCGCGGTGGACGAGGCGGCGGTGCTGGCCATCTCCGTGAAGCCGCAGGACGCCGCCGCCCTGCTCGACGAGATCGGGCTGAAGGTGCCGGCCGACAAGCTGGTCATCTCGCTCTGCGCCGGCCTGCCCACCGCCTTCTTCAACCGGCGGCTGCCCGAGGGCACCCCGGTGGTCCGGGTCATGACCAACACCCCCGCCCTGGTCGACGAGGCGATGAGCGCGATCTCGGCCGGCGCGCACGCCACCGGCGAGCACCTGGCCCTGGCCGAGGAGATGTTCAAGCCGCTGGGCGCGACCGTCCGGGTCCCCGAGTCCCAGCAGGACGCCGTGACCGCCCTGTCCGGCTCCGGGCCGGCGTACTTCTACCTGCTGGTCGAGGCGATGATCGACGCCGGCATCCTGCTCGGCCTGCCCCGGCAGGTCGCCCACGAGCTGATCGTGCAGACCGCGATCGGCTCGGCGGTGATGCTGCGCGACTCCGGCGAGCACCCGGTCAAGCTGCGCGAGGCGGTCACCTCGCCCGCCGGCACCACGATCTCCGCCATCCGGGAGCTGGAGAACCACGGCGTCCGCGCGGCCATGCTCGCCGCGCTGGAGGCGGCCCGCGACCGGGCCCGGGAACTGGCCGCCCAGTCCGAGTAGACCGCCCGGTTCCGTCAGCGGCCGGCGGGGCACGTCGGGCACCCGCGTGCCCCATACTGTCGCGGTGTTCACACTCGCCCAGGCGCGGTACCTGGTGGCCACCCTGCACCCACGTGTCGACGAGCTGATCCGGCTCCGGGCCGACCTGGCCGAGCTGCGGGCCGACCTCGCTGACGGTGGGCTGAGCCCGCTCGGCGGCCTGGCCGAGGTCAAGGGCCTGGAGGCCCGGCTGCACGGGATCGTGGACGAGCTGCACGAGCACGACATCCAGGTCAAGGGCATCGCCCCGGTGCTGCTGGACTTCCCCGGCGAGCGGGCCGGCCGCCCGGTCCTGTGGTGCTGGCTGGAGGGCGACTCCGACGTGCGGTGGTACCACCGCGTCGAGTGCGGCTTCGCCGGCCGCCGCCCCGTGTGAGCGCAGGACACCGCGCCGGCGACGACCGTCCGCCCCGCGACGGTCCGGTGTCCGACTGAGCCGCCTGAGGCCGGCTGCCTCGCCGTTAGCCTGAGCACGTCTTTGCTCGAAGCGGGGGCGGGTCAATGCAGGTCAGGCTTCTCGGACCGGTCGATGCGATGGTGGACGACACGCCGCGAACGGTTTCCGGCCTGCGCCGAAAGGCCGTGCTCGCCGTGCTTGCCCTGCACTCGGGCGAGATCGTCAGCACCGACCGTCTCGTCGATGTGATCTGGGGCGACCGGGCGCCCGCGACCGCACCGAACACCTTGCAGAGCCATGTGTCCTACCTGCGCCGGACGATCGGCGTACGGAACGTGATCGTGGCGCGACCGCCCGGCTACGAGCTGAACGTGCCGGGTGAGGCCACCGACGTCGAGGCCGCCGAGCGCCTCATCCGCGCCGGTACGCGCACCGCCGACCAGGCGTACGGCCGCTCGTGCCTGCGGACCGCGCTCGGTCTGTGGCGCGGTCGGTCGCTGGTGGACGTCGCCGGCCTTTCCTGGCTGCACGAGCAGGCCGAGCGCCTGGAGCACGTCCGGCTGGTGGCGGTACGGGCCCTCGCGGATGTCCGGTTGGCCCTCGGCGAGCACACGCAGCTCGTTCCGGAGCTGGACCAGCTCAGCCGGGAGCACCCGCTCGACGAGCACATCTACCAACAGCTGATGCTGGCGCTCTACCGCACCGGCCGGCAGTCCGATGCGCTGGCGACGTACCGGCGGCTGCGTAGCATGCTCCGCGAGGAGTTGGGGATCGAGCCGAGCCCGGCCCTGCGCGAGCTGGAAGGCGCCATCCTGATCCAGGACCCGGCCCTCGACCCGGCCCCGCCGCCGATCGAGGTGGCCGTCGGTGCGGGGCGTCCGTCGATCCCCGCACACCTACCGCCCCCGGTGCGTGCCTTCGCCGGCCGTGCCGCCGAACTCCGCCGGCTCGACGATCTGCTCGCCGGGACAGCCGAGACCGGTCCGGCGGCGGTGGTCATCTCGGCCGTGTCGGGAACCGCGGGGGTGGGCAAGACGGCACTGGCCCTGCACTGGGCCCACCAGGTCGCCGACCGTTTCCCGGACGGGCAGCTGTACGTGAACCTACGCGGATTCGACGCCGGCGGCTCAGTGCTGGACCCCGCCGAGGCTGTGCGGGGGTTCCTGGCCGCGCTCGGAGTTCCGGTGGAACGCATCCCGGCGGACTTGCCGGCGCAGGCTGGTCTCTACCGCAGCCTGCTGACCGGCAAGCGGGTCCTCGTGCTGCTGGACAACGCCCGTGACGCGGAGCAGGTCCGTCCGCTGCTGCCCGGCTCGGCCGGCTGTTTCGCCGTGGTGACCAGCCGCAACCAGCTCACCCCGCTGGTCGCCATCGAGGGCGCCCACCCGCTCGCTCTGGACGTGTTGCCGACCGCGGAGGCCCGGGATCTGCTGGCCTGCCGACTGGGTGCCGACCGGGTGGCCGGGGAACCGGACGCGGTGGACCAGATCATCACGAGTTGCGCACGGCTGCCCCTCGCGCTGGCCATCACCACCTCCCGGGCCGCGACCCGCCCCGGCTTTCCGCTGGCGGTGCTCGCCGAGGAGCTGCGGGATGCGGCGGGTGCCCTCGACGCCTTCGACGGCGGGGACCCGGCCACCAACGTACGGGTGGTCTTCTCCTGGTCCTACCGCGCGTTGGGCCAGGACGCCGGCCGGTTGTTCCGGCTGCTGGGTCTGCATCCCGGCCCGGACATCGCCGTGCCCGCCGCGGCCAGCCTCGCCGGCATCGCGCCGCGCCAGGCGCGGGTCCTGCTGGCCGCGCTGGCGCGAACGCACCTGCTCATCGAGCACGCGTCGGGGCGGTACCTCTTCCACGACCTGTTGCGGGCCTATGCCACCGAGCTGACCCACGACCTCGACAGCGAGGCCGACCGGCGCGCGGCGGTGCGCCGGCTGCTCGACCACTACCTGCACGTCGCGTACGCCGGTGCCCGGCTGTTGCAGCCGTTCCGTGAGCTGATCGACCTGGAACCCGCCCTGCCCGGCGTCACGACGATGTCGCCGGCGGACGCCGAGCAGGCGATGGCCTGGTTCGACATCGAGCATCCGGTGCTGCTCAACGCCGTGGCCCGGGCGGCCGAGGACGGTCTGCACGGACACGCCTGGCGGCTGGCCTGGACCCTGTCCGACTTCCTGGACCGCAAGGGACACTGGCACGACTGGGTGGTGACCCACGAGACCGCGCTGGCCGCCGCACATCGGTTGGCGGACCTTCGGGCCGCCGCGAGGGTCCACTGCGGCCTTGGCCGCGCCCGGGCCCAGCTGGGCCGGTTCGCCGACGCCCATGCCCACTTCCGGTGGGCGGCCAGCCTGTCCGGCCAGCTCGACGACCCGGCCGGTCAGGCGCACGCCGACCGCAGCATCGCCTGGGCGTACTCCCAACAGGGACAGCACTGGAAGGGACTCGTCCACGCGCTGCGCGCGCTCGACCTGTTCGAATCGGTCGGCGACCGTCCGATGCAGGCCAGGGCCCTCAACGGGGTCGGCTGGCAGTACGCCCAACTGCGCGACCACGGACAGGCCCTGCGCTACTGCCAGCGGGCGTTGGGCCTGCTCCGCGAGGTCGGCGACCGCTTCGGCGAGGCCAACACCTGGGACAGCCTCGGCTACGCCCACCACCACCTCGGCGAGTACCAGGAGGCCACCGCCTGCTACCGGCGGGCGGTCGAGTTGTTCCGCGACGTCGGTGACCGCTACTACGAGGCCGACACGCTCAGCCATGCCGGGGACAGCCAGCAGGCGGCAGGCGACCTGGACGCCGCAGGCCGGTCCTGGCTGCGGGCCCTGGGCATCCTCGACGCACTCGGTCACTCCGACGCCGAGCGGGTCCGCGTGAAGCTGCGCCGGTTCCCACGACCGCCGCAACTGCTCGGCCCGGCTTCGCCGAGCCACCTGGACGCCGGTTCGTTGACCGCGCCATAGCCGTTTCAGCGTCGCGTCAGGCCCGTTTCAGCCCTGGCCCCCAGAGTTACGGAGACGGCGCGAACGCGCCCGACCGTTAAAGGGCCGGCCGGCTGTCCGCTGGCGGACGGCGACACCTGGAACACCACCACCGGGCGGCCGAGCCGGCATTCTTTGGAGGACGAAGAACATGAAGCACCGACGCGGGTTCGCCGCACTACTGCTCGCCGCCGCGGGCTCGACCGCGGTCGCCCTGGCACCCGCACAACCGGCCAGCGCGGCCACCTTCTACACGATCCAGAACTTCGGCAGCGGCAAGTGCATCCAGCCGCCCCCGGCCAACTCCACGGACATCGGCGTGCAACTCGTGCAGATGACGTGCAACGGGAGTGCCGCCCAGCGTTGGGCGCCCATCTCCCTCGGCGGCGGGCAGTACCGGTTCCTGAACCAGAGCACCGGCGGATGCCTGGACGCCCACGGCCCGAACGCCAACAAAACCCCCGTCGACACGTGGGCCTGCAACAGCATCAGCAACGAGAAGTGGCAGGTCACCCCCGCGATCCCCAACTCCGTGCCGGCCCGGATCGTCTCCGCGATCGGCAGCCGGTGCCTCGACGTGGCGGGCGGGTCACCTGCGGACGGCGCGCCCATCCAGATCTACGCCTGCACCGCCGACAACCCCGCCCAGGTGTGGCTGATCCGTTAGGGCGTGTGTCGAGGCGCGGGAGACGCGCGGCCACGTCTCCGCGGCAGGCAAACGCGTACGCCACCAACCGGAACCGACCGGTGCCCTGACGATCAGCGGAGACCTACCAGCTCCGGAGCGTTCCAGGGCCGGGCGGCCTCCCGGGAACCGCCGTTGATCGGCCAGGCGCGCAAGGTCGTGCTCGATCCCGGAAAGTGTGGCCTCCTACCCGCAACGAGGCCACACTTTCCCTGATCGAGCACGACCTTGTTCCCTGATCCAGCACGATCGAGTCGAGGTAGGTCGACTTCGACACAGGCTCGGGCCGGCTGACGCGCTCGCGCGACCGAGGCGTCCCGTCATCGGGCCGGACACGGTGACCAGGGGTCGACGAGTTGCTTCGTCGACCCCTGGTCACCGCCTGTCTCGCAGGCCAGCGGGCGACGGCGGACGGTGAGCCGCTCTACCGCTCGTGGGGATTCGCCCCCGCCGCCGGCCAGACGTTGCGCCTCAGCCTGCCCCGGCCAACTGACAGCGGTCACGTGTCGGCGGCCGGAAGATGACGCCTCAGCCGTTCGTTCACCACGTGCCACGGGTGGTCGTCGGCGGTCGTCCTCGGCCGTAGGGCCTCTGTCTCCGTGAACTCCACGCCGGCTGCGGCGAGCAGCCGGACGTGTCCGGCGTACGAGGGGTGCGCCGTCATGCTCTGCTTGACGTACGGGGAGGCGAGGATCGGCAGGCCCGACATGAGTAGCTCGTTGAGAATGCCGAGGGCGACGCTGTCGTTGATGCCGAGCGCCCACTTGTTGACCGTGTTGAAGGTCGCGGGTGCCACCAGGACGGCGTCGGCCTCGGGGTGCACGGCGGGCTCTCCGGGCGTCCGGGGCGTCCAGCGGACGGGGTGACCGGTCCGCTCGGCCAGGGCCTCCCTGTCGATCCAGGTGGCGGCCGTCGGCGTGGCGATCACGCACACCGTCCAGCCGTCGCGCATCAGCAGCTCGACCAACTCGCCGATCCGCTGCGCGGGGGGAGCGGCGCACACCACCAGGTACAGGACCGGATGGTCGGTCACGTCTTCGACCGCGTCGCGGCACGAGCGGCAAGGACTGGGATCGCGGCCACCTTGGCCGGATCCAGGCTGTCCCAGTACAGGCCGGCGGGGCGGTGAGCCGGTGGACACTCGACTATCTCGTTCGGGGTGACGATCAGGTCGACTCTGAAGTCGTGCGCGGCCTCGGGTATCGGCCCATTCACGATCTGTAGTGGATGAACGGTGGTCGCGAGAATGGTGGATGGGCTGACCAGCCCTGCCTCGGTGAGTAGGGCCACCTCGATGTCTGAGTAGCCCGCACCCTTACCGATTCGTGCTCCATCGCGGTTGACAGCCACGCTGCCGCAGATGACCAGGTCGACAGGTGGCATCTCGCCCACGCCGACCTTCGGCGCATGCCGGGCTGCGCCTTCGCTGGTCACGATGCGTTCCGGTCGGTCCGTGAGGTTGCGCGGGTCGAGGAGGTAGAAGGGCTGGATGTCAGCGATTCTCGGTACCGCCATGTAGAGCCGTTTGCCTTCGGCGAGAGCCAGCAACCTTACGGGCAGTTGGGCCTTGTCGGGATTGCACTTGATGACTCCTGCTCGCTGCCATGAGGGGTGGCTGGCGAGCCGTTCTGCGGCCGCTTCGGCGCCGACGAAGTTCGGAATTCGTCCGGCAGCGCCGGGAGGATGAGCAACTCCTGATTGGTCGAGCCGGGACCAGACCATCTCGCGCACGGCCAGCTTCGCGTCTTCGTGGCTCACTCGGGCCTCCTTAGGCAACCATCAGGTCCAGCGTGCGGTCCATGATCTCCTGTACGTCTGTTCGGTCCCGCCATGCTCGCAGCTCACGATTCGCCCTGAATAGGACGTTGACGGCTCCGCCTCCCCGGGTTACTTCCACTACATCGATCGCCCCATGCAACGCCTCAACCGCGCCTTCCAGGTCCCGTAGCCGTAGGCGAGCGAGGCCGAGGTTCGCCAGTGCGATTCCGTACGACTTCTTGCGGTTGCGGGCGGTCGGTAGACCAGCGGCGAGGAGACACTGAGCGCGCAGGGGGTTCCCCAGGAAGAGATGACAGGAGCCTGCTATCCGATGTAGCTGCCCGGCTGACACGAGCGAACGGGCGGGATCGGCGTCATCAGCTTGACTCAGCTGCTGTTCGGCCTCACCGAGGCTTCGTTCGCAGTCCATGGTCTCGCCCATCATTGCGCTTGCCTCGGCTACATGCAGCAGGGCAGAGGCCCTCATGGCATGGCTCCCACTGCGTCCGGCAATTTCGGCGGCGTGACTCGCCCGGGCCAACCCAGCGGCCGGATCGCCCTCGCCGTAAAGAGCCACAAAGCTGAGGCGAAGCCATGCTTGGGCCTCAGCATCCGCATACCCGCTTTGCCGAGCAGCGTTGGCCGCCCGGTCGTAGTAGCTGGCGGCTGTCGCGTTGTCGCGTCGCTGCGACGCGTCCCAGATCAGCTGGCCCATCAATGTTGCAGAGCCCGCCTCCACCCTTCTCAGGGCTCGGCGCACTCCTTCACCTCGGGCATTTGAGCAGAGAAAGCGCACTTCGTGGCACAGGCGGCCGGCCTCTGGAAGCACAGCGGTTGAGGGAGCCGTGTCGTAGCTGTCGTTCAAACGCTCAAGTTCGAGCCGTAACTGCCGAACGGCTTCGAGGTCAACCGATGCAGGACGGTTCCGGAGGGCGGCGAGGCGATCCGATGTCGACCCGCTGCCGTCTTCAACCCGGTCCAGCATCCTCGTCAACTGTTCCAGCGTCACGTTGAGGGCATCGGCGAGTTTTGGTCGTATCCAGGGTTGAGGTTCCGACTCGGTGCGTTCCCAGCGGACGACGGTGGTGCGGTCGACGCCGAGCTTCTCCGCGAGGCTCTCCTGGGTGTGACCGACCGTTTTCCGGCGCTGGGCAAGGCGGTGTCGCTTGGGGGCCATCGCGGCACCTTCCGTCGCGGACTGTGATCGGGCAGCACTACACAGTTACCTGTCTGGTGATCGGGATGCAACACCTGTGCCGCTGTTTCGCCGAGTTGCCGCACTGGGGCCGACCCGTGCCGACGGCGAGGGTGGAGGCATGGCCCGGGGCGGGTGCCGGGCTCCGGTGGGAGCGTCACCCCGAGCGCTTCCACCGCCCCCGCCCGCCCCGGTGCCGCTCCACTTCTCAGCCAACGGAGGCCAGCGGTGACGTACCGGATGGGGTTGTTCGGCCGGCTCGGGCCGGCAGGGGTGCGCGACGCGGTGACGCGGTGGCTGCGGCTGGTGGCTGCGGACGCCGACCTGTCGCCGTACCTCGTCGGGGTCGATCGGACCCGGCTCGCCGGGCACCTGGCGCTGACCCTCACGACGGCGCTCGGCGGCCCGGCCGGCGGCATCGCCCGCCCGGCGGCGGGCGCGTGGCGCGGCCTCGGGCTCACCGAGGCGCAGCACCGGCGGGTGGTCGACTACCTGACCGGGGTGCTGCTGGCGCGCGACCTGCCGGCGGCGGCGGTCGAGGCGGCGGGCCGGGCGTTCGCCGACGAGGCCGGGCCCCCGGCGACAGGCCAGGCCACGTCGTGGGCGGCGACCTTCCGGTACGCCGACGTGGCGGCCCGCCACTTTCGGGCGGCGACGGGCGGTGGCCCGCAGGGGCGGGACGGGCCGCTGCTGTTCGCGAGTCTCGCCCGGCTGGTCGACGGCGGCGACGACCCGGCGGGGCGGGCAGCCCTGCTGACGGTGCTGGGACGGGCCCGGCGGCGGTACGGCCTGCGACCCGAGCACGCCGAGTCGATCGCCGACGCCCTTCTCGCCGCGTCGCCTCGGAAGGAGCGGTGGACGCCGGAGCTGACCACCGACTGGCTGTTTCGCTGCCGCGAGGCGCTGCGCGAGCTGCCGCCGGGCGGGACCGGGCCGGCGTGGTGGTCGGCCCGGGTCGTCGACCACGACCGGGCGGGCGACAACGTCGCGATCCTGACCGTGCAACCGGGGGAGCGCCTGCCGCACCGGCCCGGCGAGGCTGTCCCGGTCTGCACACCCCGCCGGCCCGGCGTCTGGCGCTGGTACTCCCCGGCCAACGCCCCGCGCCCCGACGGAACCATCGAGCTGCACGTCCGCGCGGTCGCCGCCGGCGCCGTCTCCCGCAGCCTCGTCCACGAGGTACGCCCCGGCGAGCCGCTCTGGCTCGGCCCGCCCGCCGAGGTCGGGCTGACCCTCCACCCGCGACCCCGCCGGGACCTGCTCCTGGTCGCCGGGGGTACCGGCCTCGCGCCGCTGCGCGCCCTCGTCGAGCAGGTCGCCGCCGCCCCGGACGGCCGCCGGGTCACCCTCGTCGTGGGTGCCCGCACCTTCGCCGACCTGTACGACGCGATCAGCCTGGACAGGCTCCAGTGCGCCCACGGCTGGCTGACGATCGTGCCGGCGTTCTCGCACGACGTCCTCGCCGAGCCGGCCGAGCGGGGCGACGCCCTGACCGTGGCCCTCGATCACCACGAGCCCGGGCAGGAGGTGTACGTCTGCGGGCCGCCGGCCATGCTGGCCGGCGCGCGGTTGCGGCTGCGCGCGGCGGGGGTTCCCGCCGAGCGCAGCCGGCTGCCCGAGACCTTCACCCGTTGACGGCTGCCCGCGGCCGGTCCGCCGTCAGCCGCGCGGCTTCGTCTCCAGGGGCCACTGCGTGCTGACCGTCTCGTTCCGGCCCTGCCGGTCGAAGTAGCTCTGGAGGTCCCGGGACTGCTCGGCGTACCAGCCGATCTGCGCCTGGTGCAGCAGGTCCGGCCGCATCCGGGCGATGCGCTCGTGTCGGGCCGCGATCGACCGGGCCATGTCGGCCGCCGCCCGCGCGTCGCTGGCCGCCTCGTGGGCGGTCTCCAGCGTGACCTCGTAGTACCGGCACAGATCGCCCAACTGCTTGCTGCCGTACCAGCGGGGCTCGACCTCCTTGTGCAGCACCGACGGGTCGATGATGACGGCTCGGTCCCAGTCGATGGCGGGCAGGCCGTGCCGGGCCAGTTCCGTGTGCAGGGCCGTGACGTCGTACGGGGCGCAGAAGGCCACCAGCGGGATTTCGTCGGCGATCAGCTTGGCGACCGCTGTGCCCAGATCCGCCAGCGCCTCGCGGGTGGGCTGGCCGCCGCCGCGGACCATCTCGTCGGTGATGCCGTGCCGGGCCGTCGCGTCGGCGGGGATCGGCACACCCGGGTCGATGAGCCACTCCTGCGTCGTCCCGTCCGAGTGGACCAGGGCAGCGGAGATGATCCGGGTCTCCGCCGGCTCGGGCAGCGTGCCCTCGAGGTCGAAGCCCACCACCGGGAGGTCGTGCCACCCGGCGTGACGGCCGACCGGCGGCGCGACCCGGACCGGGACGCACCCGTGGTGGTACGAGTTCCAACGACCATCGACGTTGACGGCCTGACCGGCGCCGACCTCCACCCGTGCGCTGCACGTGCCGCAGCGCCCGGCGTACTTGTTGATCATCTCGGAGATCTCCTGTGGGAAGTGCTTGTGAGTCTGGAGATGATCTTCGAGTACGTGCCGGGCGGGCGGCTGTCCGGGATCGCCGACGATCGGCCCGAGTGCCGCTCCGTTCGGACGGCCGGATCGGGAGGGTGGAGGCGGGTGCGCGACTGTGGGGCCCCTTGGGTCCGCCGAGGCGTTCACAAGGGGCCCTGCTCACTTCTCAGGCGTCGGCGTAGCGGCGGGCGGCGGCGAGAGGGCCGCGCGCAGCTTCTCCGCGTCCACCCGGGCGGGAACCTCGAAGGCGGCCGCCGGGTCGGCCGAGTAGAGGCCGGCGTACGCGGTGGAGTCCCGCTGGAACCGCCAGCCCTCGGTGAGCGGGCCGGCGTCGACCGTGTCGTACCCGAGGGTGTCGAGGAACGCGGTGACGGCGGCCTTCGCAGTCGCGTCGTCGCCGGCGATCGGCAGGGCGCTGCGGTCGGCGGCGCCGGTCGGGCGGGCCAGGGCGAGCAGGTGCCCGGAGTAGATGTTGTTGAAGCCCTTGACCACCCCTGACTTCGGCAGGTGCCGCTGGAGCAGCTCGCTGGTGGTGGTGGACTCGTCGTCCAGCTCGGGGAAGTGGCCGTCCCGCTCCGGGTAGTAGTTGTTCGTGTCGATCACGACCTTGTCGGCGAGCGGGGCGGCGGGCACGTCGCGGTAGGCCCGCAGCGGGATGGTGACCACGACCAGGTCGCCCGCCGCCGCTTCCCGACCGGTCCGGTGGGTTATCGCCTTCTGCCACTCTGGACGGTTGCGGACCGAACCACCCCTATTCACCCCTGTAGGCAATCGGTGATCTTCCATAGAGCCTGCATTCAGTGATACCTATCTCTCACTACCACTTCCCCCCACCCCAGGAGTGCGACGTGCGGAGATCCCGCCTCATTACCCTCGCCGTGAGTGTTGCGGCGTCCCTCGGTGCCACGCTCACGCTGGCTGTTCCCGCCCAGGCGTCGGCCAGCGACCACTACGTCGCCCTCGGCGACTCGTACGCCTCCGGTGTCGGCGCCGACAACTACACCGCCGAGAGTGGTTCCTGTAAGCGCAGCACAAACGCGTACTCGGCGTTGTACAACACCAAGATCAAGCCCGCCTCGTACAAGTCGGTGGCCTGTTCCGGGGCGATCACCACGGACGTGATCAACAACCAGATCTCGGCCCTGTCGTCGAGCACCACGCTGGTCAGCGTCACCATCGGCGGCAACGACGTCGGCTTCTCCACCATCATGCAGACCTGCGTGCTCCAGGGCGAGAGCGCCTGCGTGGCCGCCGTGACCGCCGCCGAGACCAAGGCTCGCACCGAGCTGCCCGGCAAGCTGGCGAACGTCTACAACGGAATCAAGGCCAAGGCGCCCTCGGCCCGGGTCGTGGTCGTCGGCTACCCGGTCTTCTACCAGCTCGGCACGCCCTGCGTCGGCCTCACCGTGACCTCCCGGACGAAGCTCAACGCGGGCATCAACCTGGTGGACGACACCATCCGCACCGCCGCCACCTCGGCCGGCTTCAAGTTCGCCGACGTGCGGTCGGCCTTCGTCGGCCACCAGCTGTGCAGCTACGGCGACAAGTGGATGCACGCCCTGAACTTCCTCAACATCGGCGTCTCGTACCACCCGACGGCGGCTGGCCAGTCCGGCGGCTACTACCCGGTGTTCCGCTCCGCCGCGGGCTGACCGGGTCGGCCCCGGCCGGTGACCTCCGAGGCCGCGCCCCCACCCGCCGGGTGGGCGCGCGGCCTCGATCAATTCGGGGAAGGGATCGGCGGGCTACGCCGGCAGGACCTTCTCGATCGCGGCGCGCAGCTCGGGGGAGTCCGGCGCGACGGTCGGGGCGAACCGGGCGGCCACCGTGCCGTCCGGCGCTACCAGGAACTTCTCGAAGTTCCACCGCACGTCGCCGGTGTGCCCTTCGGCGTCCGGCGTGGTCACCAGTTCCGCGTACAGCGGGTGCCGGGCCGGGCCGTTGACGTCGACCTTCTCCGTGAGCGGGAAGGTCACCCCGTAGTTGACCTGGCAGAACTCGCCGATCTCGGCGGCGGTGCCCGGCTCCTGGCCGGCGAACTGGTTGCACGGCACGCCGAGCAACACCAGGCCCCGGTCGGCATAGGTCTCGTGCAGGGCCTGGAGGCCGGCGTACTGCGGGGTGAGGCCGCAGCGGGAGGCCACGTTCACCACCAGCAGCGCCCGGCCCCGGTGGCGGGCGAGGTCCGCCGGGCCACCGGTCAGCGCGTCGATCTGGGTGTCGAAGACGGTCATCCGCCGAGGCTACCGACCGGCCGCGACGGCCGGCCGGGACCGGGGTTCCCAAATATCGACGCATGTGCATCTTGACGAAGTGGTGACGCCGTGAGTAGCGTCTCACCATCCTTTAGGAAAGTTTCCTAACTGTTTGGGGAGACGCCACATGAAGAGATCGTTCCGCCGGGCCGTCTGGGCCGGCGCCGTGGTCGCGGTGACCGTCGCAGCGGTCCCGATGACCTCGGCGTTCGGCGCCGGAAGTGTGACCGCCACGTTCGCCAAGGCGCAGGACTGGGGGACCGGTCACGAAGCCCGGGTGACCGTCGCCAACGACTCCGCCGCCAGCATCAGCACCTGGCGCATCGAGTTCGACCTGCCGGCCGGCACCACCATCAGCAGCTCGTGGGACGCCGACGTCACCAGCAGCGGCAACCACTACGTCGCAGTGAAGAAGAGCTGGGCCGGCCCGCTCGCCCCCGGGACGAGCTTCAGCTGGGGCTACAACGGCACCGGGGCGTACAAGGCTCCGCTGAACTGCACCATCAACGGCGCACCGTGCGGCGGGGGCACCCCGCCGACCACCGCGCCACCCACCACCACCCCGCCGACCACCGCGCCCCCCACGACCCCGCCGCCGACCACGCCGCCGCCGACCACCCCGCCGCCCGGGGGCAAGAAGGTCGTCGGGTACTTCGCCGAGTGGGGCGTCTACGGCCGCAACTACCACGTCAAGAACATCCACACCAGCGGGTCCGCCGCGAAGATGACCCACATCCTGTACGCCTTCGGCAACACCACCGGCGGCCGTTGCAGCATCGGCGACAGCTATGCCGACTACGAGAAGGCGTACACCGCCGCGGACAGCGTCGACGGCGTGGCCGACACCTGGGACCAGCCGCTGCGCGGCAGCTTCAACCAGCTCCGCAAGCTGAAGAAGATGTACCCGAACCTCAAGGTCATCTGGTCCTTCGGCGGCTGGACCTGGTCGGGCGGCTTCACCCAGGCCGCGCAGAACCCGGCCGCGTTCGCCGAGAGCTGCCACAACCTGGTCGAGGACCCGCGCTGGGCGGACGTCTTCGACGGCATTGACGTCGACTGGGAGTACCCGAACGCCTGCGGCCTCACCTGCGACGCCAGCGGCCCCAACGCCTTCAAGAACGTGATCTCCGCGCTGCGGACCAAGTTCGGCTCCTCGGCGCTGGTCACCGCCGCCATCACCGCGGACGGTAGCGCCGGCGGTAAGATCGACGCCGCCGACTACGCCGGCGCGGTGCCGAACCTCAACTGGCTCATGCCGATGACGTACGACTACTTCGGCACCTGGGCGGCGCAGGGTCCCACCGCCCCGCACTCCCCGCTCACCTCGTACACCGGCATCCCGACCCCGGGCTTCTACAGCGACGCGGCGATCCAGAAGCTCAAGAGCAAGGGCATCCCGTCCGACAAGCTCCTGCTCGGCATCGGCTTCTACGGCCGGGGCTGGACCGGGGTCACCCAGGCAGCCCCGGGCGGCACCGCCACCGGCGCGGCCCCCGGCACGTACGAGGCCGGCAACGAGGACTACAAGGTCCTCAAGAACACCTGCCCGGCCACCGGCACCGTCGCCGGCACCGCGTACGCCAAGTGCGGCAGCAACTGGTGGAGCTACGACACCCCGTCGACCATCGGCGGCAAGATGACGTACGCGAAGAACCAGGGCCTCGGTGGCGCGTTCTTCTGGGAGCTCTCCGGTGACACGAGCAACGGTGAGCTGATCGGCGCCATCAAGGGCGGTCTCGGCTGAGCCGAGGGCCGACGCAACACCCACACGGCGGGGAGGGACCACGCACCGGTCCCTCCCCGCCCGCTCGTGCCGCCGACCCCTCGCCGACGCCCCCGGTGGCGAGGGGCCGTCTCCCGCCCGTCCACGCCCCGCCCGGCCCGCCCGTCCGACCCGCCCGTCCACGCCCCGCCCGGCCCGCCCGTCGGCCCCGGCACGACGCCCGCAGTGGCGCACCGGGTGCTCGGCGGGTCCGGGGCGATGTGTCAGACTCGCGCATCGGCACCTGCCCGTGCCGGGTCGAGGGGGAGGGACGGATGGCTGTGACTCACTCCAGGTCGGCGCTCGTCGCGGCGCTCGCGCTCCTGCCGTTCACCCTGTTCGGCTGCGGGCTCGGCGGCGGCGACGAGAAGGCGGCGGAGCAGCCCGGGCGGGCACCCGCCGAGGAGGCGGCCACCAAGGCCCGCGAGCGGGTGCAGGCGTACCTCGACGCGATGATCGCCAAGGACACCGCGGCCGGGCGCAGCCAGCTCTGCGCCCCCGCCCAAGAGGGCTTCGACTCCGCCGCCACCGGCCCTAACGGCGACTTCGCCGACCACTTCACCGTGACCGAGGCGGCCATCACCGACGTCCGACCCGGCGCGGCCGGGCAGGAGGTCAGCACGTCGATCACCGTCACCGCCGGCGCCCGCGAGGCCACCCGGCCGCTGCTGTTCACCGTCACCCGCAGCGGCGCCGACTGGTGCGTCGCGGGGGAAGCGCCGGGCGGGCAGACCCCGGGGCCGACGGTCACCCCCTGACCCCCCGCCATCCCGGGCCACGCGGTCCCGGGGCTCCCAACCTCCGGAACCGTCCCCCTCGACGCCCGGTCCCTCCGGGGGCCGCCGTAGGCTTTCCCCATGCGCCATGAGTGGCATCAGCTGAGCCATCCCGCGGTGGGCAGCCCCGGCCTCCAGACCAGCCGTCCGACCGTCGACTCCGCCGAGGACGCCGCCCTCGGCCTGGACCGCTGGCGGGACCTGCCCCGGACGCAGATCCCGCCGTGGTCGGACCCGGCCGCGGTCGCCGAGGTCTGCAAGGTGCTCGACACCGTGCCGTCGGTCGTCGCGCCCTACGAGGTCGACCAGCTCCGGCACCGCCTCGCGCTGGTCTGCGAGGGCAAGGCGTTCCTGCTCCAGGGCGGCGACTGCGCGGAGACCTTCGTCGACAACACCGAGAGCCACCTGCTCGCCAACGCCCGCACCCTGCTCCAGATGGCGATCGTGCTGACCTACGGCGCGTCCCTGCCGGTGATCAAGGTCGCCCGGGTCGCCGGGCAGTACACCAAGCCCCGGTCGCTGCCGACCGACGCCCGAGGGCTGCCGGCCTACCGCGGCGACCTGATCAACTCGCTGGAGGCCACGCCGGAGGCGCGGGTCGCCGACCCGCAGCGCATGATCCGGGCGTACGCGAACTCGGCCGCCGCGATGAACATGCTCCGG
Source organism: Micromonospora sp. NBC_01412 (assembly GCF_045040215.1). Taxonomy (NCBI): domain Bacteria; kingdom Bacillati; phylum Actinomycetota; class Actinomycetes; order Micromonosporales; family Micromonosporaceae; genus Micromonospora; species Micromonospora sp. NBC_01412. The sequence goes on along the minus strand of NZ_CP109528.1, from coordinate 1,162,756 downwards.
GCGTACCTGGCGGGCGGGCTGGCCGACCTGCACGCGGTGCACGACTGGAACAAGGGCTTCGTCAGGAGCTCCCCGGCCGGCGAGCGCTACGACGCGATCGCCCGGGAGATCGACCGGGCGCTGGCCTTCATCAACGCCTGCGGGATGACCGAGGACGACGCGCTGCGCACCGTCACCCTCTACTGCTCCCACGAGGCCCTCGCGCTGGAGTACGACCGGGCGCTCACGCGGGTCTCCGACAGCCGGGCGTACGGCCTGTCCGGGCACTTCCTGTGGATCGGCGAGCGCACCCGGCAGATCGACGGCGCGCACATCGACTTCATCTCCCGCATCGCCAACCCGATCGGCGTGAAGCTCGGCCCGACCACCACCCCGGACGAGGCGATCGAGCTCTGCGAGAAGCTCAACCCGGAGAACATCCCCGGCCGGCTGACCCTGATCAGCCGGATGGGCAACCACAGGGTCCGCGACGCCCTGCCGCCGATCGTGGCGAAGGTCACCGCCGCCGGCGCGAAGGTCGTCTGGCAGTGCGACCCGATGCACGGCAACACCCACGAGTCCTCCAACGGCTACAAGACCCGGCACTTCGACCGGATCGTCGACGAGGTGCTCGGCTACTTCGAGGTGCACCGGGGCCTGGAGACCCACCCGGGCGGCCTGCACGTCGAGCTGACCGGAGAGAACGTCACCGAGTGCCTCGGCGGTGCCCAGGGCATCGAGGACCTCGACCTGCCGGACCGGTACGAGACCGCCTGCGACCCGCGGCTGAACACCCAGCAGTCGCTGGAGCTGGCCTTCCTGGTGGCGGAGATGCTCCGTGGCTGACCCGAGGAGTGAGCTTGCGGGCCCCGCAGTCGGCGGCCGAAGGGGCAACCGTGGCTGACGATCTCATCGACCTGCGGTCGGACACCGTGACCCGGCCCACCGCCGGGATGCGGGAGGCGATGGCCACCGCCGAGGTCGGCGACGACGTCTACGGCGAGGACCCGACGGTCAACGCCCTGGAGGCCGAGGTCGCGGCCCTGTTCGGGCACGAGGCGGCGCTGTTCGCCCCGACCGGGTCGATGGCCAACCAGATCGCCCTGCAACTGGCGGTGTCGCCCGGCGACGAGCTGCTCTGCGACGCCGACGCGCACATCGTCACGTACGAGATCGGCGCGGCGGCGGCGTACGGCGGGATCTCGTCGCGGACCTGGCCGGCGGTCGGCGCGGACGTCGACCCCGACCTGGTTGCCGGCATGGTCCGGCCGGACGGCTACTTCGCGGTGCCGACCCGGGCCATCGCCGTGGAGCAGACCCACAACCGGGGCGGCGGCGGGGTGATCCCGCTGGCCACCCTGCGCGAGCTGCGTCGGGTCGCCGACGCCAACGGGCTGGCCCTGCACTGCGACGGCGCCCGGATCTGGCACGCCCACGTCGCCGACGGCGTGCCGCTGGCTGCCTACGGTGCCCTGTTCGACACCATGTCGGTCTGCCTGTCCAAGGGCCTCGGCGCGCCGGTCGGCTCGCTCGTCGTCGGCAGCGCGGAGAAGATCGAGCGGGCCCGGTTCGTCCGCAAGCGGATGGGCGGCGGAATGCGCCAGGCCGGCGTGCTCGCCGCCGCGGGCCGGTACGCCCTGGCCCACCACATCCAGCGACTCGCCGACGACCACGCGAAGGCAGCCCGGCTGGCCGAGGCTGTCGCCCCGTTCGGGGTGCTCGCCACAGCGGTGCGCACGAACATCGTCCCGCTGGACCTGACGAAGTCCCCGCTCGACGCACGGGGCCTGGCCGCCGCCGCCCGCGCCGAGGGCGTACTGATCTCGGTCCTCGGCCCGCGTTCCGCCCGCCTGGTCACCCACCTGGACGTCGACGACACCGCCATCACCCAAGCCGCCCAGACCCTAACCACCCTCCTCGCCCCCTAACCCCACCACCCCACCCCACCCCCCACCCCCCGATCGCCCCGGTGATCAAGAGGTTTACGTCGGGATCCGGCGCTCGGGTGACGTAAAGCTCTTGATCACCGGGGCGAGACGGACGGGCGGACGCCGGGCCGGTGTGGGGGTGTGGGTGTGGGTGGGTTAGGGGTGGAGGCGGGTGAGGGTGGCTATGTCGGTGGCGTGGCCCTCGTGTTTTTCCGTGGGGGTCTCCACCACCACCGGGATGCCCGCCGTGGCGGGGTGGGTCATCAGCTCGGCGAACGCCGACTCGCCGATGTTGCCCTTGCCGATGTTCTCGTGCCGGTCGCGGGTCGAGCCGCACAGGTCCTTCGAGTCGTTGGCGTGCACCAGCCGCAGCCGGTCCGGCCCGACCGTGGCGACCAGTGTGTCCAGGCAGGCCGTCATGCCGCCGTCGACGGCCAGGTCGTGCCCGGCGGCCCAGGCGTGGCAGGTGTCGAAGCAGACGCCCAGGCCGGGGTGCTGGTCCACCGAGTCCAGGTACGGGCCGAGATGCTCCACCCGGGAGGCCAGCGACCGGCCGCCACCCGCGCTCGGCTCGACCAGCAGCAGCGGGCCACCCGCCGCCAGCGTCTCGTCGAGCAGCGGCAGCAGCGCCTCGCGCACCTGACGCATGGCCGCGTCGGCGTGACCCGCGTCGACCGCGCTGCCGGCGTGGAAGACCACCCCGAGGGCGCCGATCGCCCGCCCCCGGCGCAGCGCGTGGGCCAGGGTCTGCGCCGACCGTTCGACCGTGGCCGGGGTGGGAGAGCCGAGGTTTACCAGCAGCGACGCGTGGACGAACACCGGTACGCCCCGCTCGGCGCAGCCGTCGCGGAACAGCGCGTCCTGGGCCGGGTCGCCCGCCGGGAGCGCCCAGCCCCGGGAGTTGGAGACGTAGACCTGGACGGCCTCGGAGCCTGCGGCGTCGACGTACGGCAAAGCCGCCTTCGCCAGCCCGCCCGAGGTGGGGGTGTGCGAGCCGACCGGCCGGCGGAGAGCGGGCGCCGACATCTCTACAGACACCCGATCGTGATCTGGGTGCCCGGCGCCACCTGGGAGTTCTCCCCCGGGTTCTGGAACCGGACGGTGCCGTTCGGGTTGAACTGCACGTTCACCGGGAAGCCCTGGCTCTCCAACTGCTGCTTGGCCTGCTGGCAGGGCAGGTCGAGCACCCGGGGCACGACCACCGGGGCGGGGCCCTTGCTGACGTCCAGCTTGACCTGGGCCCCCTTCTCCACGCCCGCGCCGTCCGCCGGGCTCTGCCCGAGGATCTCGTCCTTCGGCTTGTCCGAGTCCTTGTACGTCTCGACCGGCACCAGGCCGAGCTGGGCCAGGGCGGTGCGGGCCTCGTTGACGTTCTTGCCGACGAGGTTCGGCACCGAGATCGGGGCCTTGCCCTTGCTCAGGATGACGGTGACCTTCGCGCCCGGCTTCACCTCGGCACCGACCTTCGGGTTGGTGTCCACCACCACGCCCTCGGGCAGGTTGTCGTCGTACCGGGGGGTGCCCTTGGCGACCACCAGTTTGGCGTTGACCAGGTCGGCCTCGGCCAGCTCGAACTCCTTGCCGACCACGTCCGGCACGGGGAACCGGTCCGGCCCCAGCGAGAGGGTGAGGGTGATGGCGCCGCCCTTGAGGATCCGGGCGGCCGAGGCGGGGCTCTGCGCCACCACGCCGTCGCGCGGGACCTTCTCGTCGTAGCGGGGCTCGGCGTACTCGAGGGTGAAACCGCCCCGGGTCGCCTGCGCCTGCGCCTCGGCCTTGCTGAGGCTGACCAGCTCCGGGGCAACCGTGTACCGGCCCACCCCGAACCACCAGCCGGTGAGCGCGGCGATCAGGACGAGCACCACGGCCGCCGCCAGCAGGCCCATGCGCCCCCGCTGGTCGCCAAGCACCCGGGCCCGCAGGGCGGAGATCCGGCCGCCCACACCGGTGCTCTCCGGCGCGGCCCGCCGCCGGTGCGGGCGCTGCTCCTTGTGCTCGGGCAGCCGGGCCCAGGCCGGGCGTTCGGTGGGCCGGACCGCCGCGACCACCATGGTGGGCTGATTCAGCGGGGCTGCGTCGTCGGTCACCGCGCGCAGCACGGCGGTGTGCGTGTTCTGGTCGCCCAGGTCGTCGCGGGCGACCTGGACCTCGGCCAGCAGGACGGCGGCGTCGGTCGGCCGCGCCTCCGGGTCGCGTCGGGTGGCCCGGGCGACGAGATCGTCGAGCGCCTTCGGCAGCCCCGGCACCAGCGTCGAGGGGGCCGGCACGTCGTTGTCGACATGCTGCCAGGCGACGTCCACCGGCCGGTCGCCGTCGTACGGGACCCGGCCGGTGAGCATCTCGAACAGCACGATGCCGGCCGAGTAGACGTCGGTGCGGGTGTCGGAGCGCCCGTCGGTGACCAGTTCCGGCGCGACGTACGCCACCGTGGCCATGAGCTGGTTGCCCGGCTCGTCCTCGGCGCTGGCCTCCACCGCGCGGGCCAGCCCGAAGTCGGCGACCTTGACCACGCTGTCGACCAGGTTGGCGACCCCGCCGGTGGGCGCCTCGGCGACCAGCACGTTCTCCGGCTTGACGTCGCGGTGCACCAGGCCGGCCCGGTGCGCGGCGGCGATCGCGGCGAGCATCTGCTCCATGATCGCCAGCGCCTCGTCCGGGTGCAGCCGGCGCCGCTCGGCGAGCACGTCGCGCAGCGTCCGGCCGCGCACGTACTCCATCACCAGGTACGGAAGGCCGGCGTGAGTGCCCTGGTCGTAGACCGCCACCACGTTCGGGTGGGTCAGCCGGGCGATGGTCTTCGCCTCGTCGGTGAACCGCTCCAGGAACCCGGCCATCCGGGCCCGCGTCTCGGCGGCCTGGGTCGGATGAATGATCTTGACTGCGACGGTGCGCTCCAGGCGCTCGTCGGTGGCGGTGTACACGGTCGCCATGCCGCCACGGGCCACGCGACCGCGAATGCGGTAGCGCCCGTCGATCAGCGAGCCCAGCAACGTGTCGGCGACCTGTGTGTCCATCGGCAGGCAGTCTATGTGTCCAGAGGGTGGAGGTTGAACAGGATGCTACAGCCGGCCGGCGAGAGGATTCGTCCCGCCGCGCTCGCACCGCCGCTTTGAGCGCTCCGGGCGCCCGTCCGGGCCGGTCGAGGGGGTGCCCTCGCCGCCGCCGTCGGCGGCGTGGCAGGGTGATCGGGTGACCGACTCCGTACCCTCCGACCAGGCTGCCTCCGGCGCCGGCCCTGCCGGCCCGACCGATCCGGCCCGCTGGCTGACCCTGCCGGACGTCGCCGAGCGCCTCGACCTGTCGATCAGCAAGATCCACCAGATGATCCGGGACCGGGAGTTGCTCGCGGTGCGCCGCGACGGCATCCGGCGGATTCCCGTCGACCTGGTGGCCAACCAAACCGTGCTCAAGCACCTGCCCGGGGTGCTCACCCTGATGACCGACGCGGGCTACGACGACGAGGCCGCGCTGCGCTGGCTCTACGAGCCCGACGACACCCTGTCCGGCGGCACCCCGGCCGCCACGCTCGGCGGCGACCACGCCCGTGAGGTCAAGCGCCGCGCCCAGGCCCTCGGCTTCTGACCCCCTGACCTGACTCGCCCCGCCCGACCCCGGTTCCCGTCACACCGGGCGGGTCGGCCAGGTCGGGACAGGTCGGCCAGGTTGCACAGGTTGCGCAGGTCGGCTGAGTCGGCCGGGCCATACCGGGCGGGCAGGTCGGCCGGGTCGCACCTGGCGGGCCGTACCGGGCCGCCTGGCCCGGCCGTACCTGGCGGGCCGTACCTGGCCGCCTGGTGCGGGCAGACGGGGTGGCGGGTCGCCGGGTCGGGTGGGTCGGGTGGGTGTCAGTCGGCGCGGCGGGTGGCGGCGATGGCGAGGTCGACCAGGGCCTGGCGGGCCTCCGTCTCCAGGTCGACGGCGGCCAGCGCGGCCAGCGCCGTGTCGGTCAGCGTGGCGATCCGCTCCTCGGTGCGGGCCAGCGCCCCGGTCGAGGTGATCAGCTCACGCAGCCGGGCCACCCCGTCCTCGTCCAGGCCCGGGTCGCCGAGCCGGCCGAGCAGCAGCTCCCGGCCGGCCGCGTCGGCGGCCTCCACGGTCACCGCGACCAGGTACGTCCGCTTGCCCTCACGCAGATCGTCGCCGGCCGGTTTGCCGGTCTGCGACGGGTCGCCGAACACCCCCAGCACGTCGTCGCGCAACTGGAACGCCTCGCCCAGCGGCAGCCCGTACGCCGAGTAGGCCGCCCGGACGTCCGCCGCCGCGCCCGCCAGCGCGGCGCCCAGCAGCAGCGGACGCTCGACCGTGTACTTCGCCGACTTGTACCGGGCGACCTTGCTCGCGCGCTCCACCGAGGTGTCGCCGGTGGCCTGGGTGAGCACGTCGAGGTACTGCCCGACGGTGACCTCGGTGCGCATCTCGTCGAAGACCGGGCGGGCTTGGGCCACGATCCGCGGGTCCAGCCCGGCGGAGTGCAGCAGTTCGTCGGACCAGACCAGACACAGGTCACCGAGCAGGATCGCCGCCGCGTCGCCGAACCCGTCGGCGTTGCCGCCCCAGCCGGCGTTCCGGTGCCGGGCGGCGAACCGCCGGTGCACCGCAGGCTCGCCGCGCCGGGTGTCCGAGCGGTCCATCAGGTCGTCGTGGATCAGTGCGCTGGCCTGCACGAACTCCAGCGCGGCCAGCGCGGTCACCACCTGGTCCGAGTCGCCCCCGCCGGCACCCCGGAATCCCCAGTACGCGAAGGCCGGGCGCAGTCGCTTGCCGCCGCCCAGCACGAACGCCTCGATCGCCTCGGCCACCGGCACCAGGGCGTCGTCGACGCCTGTCATCCAGGTGCGCTGGCCGGCCAGGAACTCGGTCAGGGACTTGTCGATCCGCTGACGCAGGCCGGCGCGGTCGACGGGGGACACGGGAGCAGCGTGGGTCACGCCCCGACGCTAGCGGGTTGCCTGGGACCGCGCCGCATCCGCGGCCCGTGGCGTGCCGTGGGCCGCCCCGGCCGCCGAGCGTCGTCGCGACGGGTTCAGTGCCTGGTCACGGGCGGTGACCGCCGGCCCGTCCGGTGGTCGGCCCGTCCGGTGGTCGGCCGGGCGGGTGGCGGGGCCGGCCGGGTGGCGGGGCCGGGCGGGGCAGGTGGCGGGCCGCCGCGCCGGCGAGGGCGGCGTGCCGCCGTACCGCCGGCTCGTGGGCGTGCCGGGCCAGCCGGCGGCGCACCTCGGCGAGCTGGCCGGCGGCCCGGAGCGAACCGGAGCGGATCGCGTCCAGCAGCGCCGCGTCGGCCACCGCGCACGCCTGCTCCACCTCGCCGAGCTGGAGATGGCCCCGGGCCAGCCAGCCCCCGTAGAGCGCGGCGCTGCGCGGGCGGCCGGCCCGGCGGGCGGCGGCCAGCAGCGGCTCGGCCGGCCGGGGCCGGCCCAGCGCGACCAGCGTCCGCCCGGTCATCGCCGCCAGCTCCGGCCCGTCGAGCCAGTACAGCCAGGGCGGCTCCCGGCCCGGCTCGACGGCCCCGGCGAGCCGCCCGGCCGCGGCGAGCGCCTGCCGGGCCGCCTCCGGCCGGCCGCCGAGGGCCGCGGCCAGGGCCACCCGGTGCAGCAGCAGCGCCCGCAGGCCGGGGCTGGCGTGGCGCCGGGACCCGGCGTACCCGGTCCGGGCCAGCACCAGCGCGCCGTGCGGGTCGCCCGCCTCGGCCAGCAGGTGGCTCGCCGCGCCGAGCACGTGCCCGCCGAGCGTCGGGTCGCCGGCCGCCGCCGCGGCCCGCAGCCCCAGCCGGTACGCCTGCAGGCCGTCGGCCGGGCGCCCGGCGTCGGCGGCGAGCCAGCCGGCCAACTGGGCAGACTCGGCCAGCACCGGCAGCAGCCGTCGACGGCCGGCCGGGCCGGCCCCGGACAGCGCCCGCACCGCCCGCCGCAGCCGGTACGCCCCGTACCCGAACAGGTCGGCGCCCCCGGCCAGGTCGTCCAGCCGGCGCAGCCCGGCCAGCGTCACCCCGGGCGTCAGGGCCAGCGTCACCCCGGGCGTCAGGGACTCCGTCACCCCGGGCGTCAGGGCCGGCGGCGCGGCGGTGCCGGGCTGGCCGTCCGGCGTCGGGCCTGCGGGTGTCGCCTCGGCCGGCGGCCGGGCCGGCGGCGGGTCGACCGGCGGCGCGGCCGGCGTCGCCGGGAACTGCCCGGCGGTCGGCGCGGCGACCAGCAGCGACCCGCACGGGTCGGCCAGCCAGCGCTGGGCCAGGCCGAACAGCGCCGCGCGGGACCGGGAGCCCGCCGGATCGACCGCCCCGGGCGGCGGGCCCAGCCGCCGGCTGTGCGCGGCGGCCTCGGCCAGCAGTTCGACCGGCACGGCGAGGACCACGGCGAGCCACCCCAGCCAGAAGCCCCCCGGCACGCGGAGCTGCCGCTCCCAGCGGGACACCTCGTGCCGGCTCAGCGTGGGCACGCCCGAGGCGGCGCACAACTCGGCGGCGAGGAGCTGCTGGCTGTGGCCCCGGGCCAGGCGGAGCCGGGCGAGCAGCGGCCCGAGCAACTCGGGGCCGGGTGGCGTGGGTGGCGTCATCGGTTCTCCAGGGGGTCGGCGCGGTGGCGGCGCCGGTCCCTCCCGGACGGGCGGGACCGGTGTGCCGCGGTCGGTGCTGACCCCCGCGCGGGCCCCCCGGAGCCGGCTCCCGCCGGCCCCACCCGCGCTGCTCAACTGTCTACCCCGGGGGTACGACGGTCTGCCCGGCCGGTCGTCGGGACGTGGCGCGGATCGATCACATCGACGCCTGCGGACGGCCCGTCGGGGAGTACCTGCGGTGCTGCCTCCGGCAGGGCCTCGACCCGCCGACGCAAGGCGTGGGGCCTGTCCGCCGGGGCGTGTCCGTCGCGCTCTGTGGGAAGGACTCTGTCTCCGGCATGCGCCTGCGGCTAGAGTCGATCCGTGGCGCTCGGTCTTCCCTCTGTCCTCCCCAATCCGCAGCCGGCGATCGGGGAGCTGATCCGCGACCGTCAGCCGACCTTCTCGTTCGAGTTCTTCCCGCCCAAGACCGCGCACGGCGAGCGGCTGCTCTGGCAGGCGATCCGCGAGCTGGAGTCGCTGCGCCCGTCGTTCGTGTCGATCACCTACGGGGCCGGCGGGTCGACGCGGGACACCACGGTCTCGGTGACCGAGCGGATCGCCACCGAGACCACCCTGCTGCCGATGGCGCACCTGACCGCGGTCAACCACTCCGTCGCCGAGCTGCGCAACGTCATCGGCCGGCTGGCCGGTGTCGGGGTGCGCAACATGCTGGCCGTGCGGGGCGACCCGCCGGGCGACCCGGGCGGGGAGTGGGTCCGCCACCCCGAGGGCGTGCTCTACGCCGAGGACCTGGTCCGGCTGGTCCGCGACGCCGGCGACTTCAGCGTCGGGGTGGCTGCCTTCCCGTACAAGCACCCGCGCTCTGCCGACGTGGCCGGCGACACCGCGCACTTCGTCCGCAAGTGCCAGGCCGGCGCGGAGTTCGCGATCACCCAGATGTTCTTCGACGCCGACGACTACCTGCGGCTGCGCGACCGGGTTGCGGCGGCTGGTTGCGACACCCCCATCCTGGCCGGGGTGATGCCGGTCACCCAGCTGGGCACCATCGAGCGTTCGGCGCAGCTTTCCGGGGCGCCGTTCCCGCCGGCCCTCGCCGCGCGGTTCGCCGAGGTCGCCGACGACCCGGAGGCGGTCCGCCGGCTCGGCATCGAGCAGGCGGCCGAGATGTGCCGGCGGCTGCTGGACGAGGGCGTCCCCGGGATCCACTTCATCACCCTCAACCGGTCCACCGCGACCCGGGAGGTCTGGCAGCAGTTGCAGGTCGGCACCCGAGTGTGACCCCCGTGGCGCGACACCTGGGCGCCGATGCGACGGTTGTTCCGTGGTGGGCAGTCAGCTGAACTGGGACGAGTACGCGACGGCGTGGGCGCGGCTGCACGGTGGCTTCGATCCCCGGGCGGCGGCCCCGGTGGTACGCGCCTGGCTGCGGTTCGCCTACCACGTCGGGTACGTGCTGGGCCGGCTGCGGGTCACCCCGACCGCGGTCACCTTGGCGGGCGTGCTGCTCTGCCTCTGCGTGCCGCTGTTTGCCGTCCGGCCGGTGAACGGGCCGGTCATCGGGGCGCTGTTCGTGCTGGCCGCCTCGGTGGCCGACAGCGTGGACGGTGCGGTGGCGGTCGCCACCAACCGCACCACCCGGCTCGGGTACGTCTACGACTCCGTGGCCGACCGGCTCGGCGAGGTCGCCTGGCTGGCCGCGTTCTGGCTGTTGGGCGCGCCGGGCGCGCTGGTGGTAGCCGCGGGCGGGCTGTCCTGGCTGCACGAGTACGTCCGAGCCCGGGCGGTCTCGGCCGGGATGCGGGAGATCGGCGCGGTCACCGTGGGGGAGCGCCCCACCCGGGTCTGCGTGGCCCTGGTCGGGCTGCTGCTGGCTGGGCTGGCCGGACTGATCGACCCGGACCTGACCGCCGGCACCATCACCATGGCCACCGCCGTCTGGGTGCTGCTCGCCGGCTTCGGCCTGGGCCAACTCTTCTCCACCGTCCGCCGCGCCCTCGTCAACGCCGCCTGACCCCGCCCCCCACCCACGCCACCCCCACCCCCACGCTCCCAACGGCGCGCAGTTTCACGGAAAGAGTGGCCTCCAGGCTCGGCGAGGCCACTCTTTCCGTGAAACTGCGATGATCTTGGGGTGCGGGGGTGCGGGGGTGCGGGGGGTGCGGGGGTGCGGGGTGCTTAGGCCCAGGCGGGGCCGATTTCGTTGGCGACGATCTGCGCGGAGAGGGTGACCATCGGGAGTCCGCCTCCCGGGTGGCTGGAGCCGCCGACCAGCCAGAGGCCGGCCGCCGGGCCCCGGTTGGCCGGGCGGAGCAGGCCGCCGGCAGTGCCGTAGATCGACCCGCCGGGGGCGCCGGTGGTGGCGTCCAGGTCGGCCGGGGTGCGGACCTCCCGGAACGCCAGCCGGTCCCGCACGTCCACGCCCCGTTCGGCGAGCACGTCGAGGACCCGGTCGGCGTACGCGTCGGCGAGCCCCGGCCGGCGCCAGTCCACCGCCCCGGTGGCGGTGCCGTGCCGGGCGGCGTTGACCAGCACGAACCACGCCTCGTGCCCCTCGGGGCGGACGGCCGGGTCGTCGGCGACGGTGACGAAGACCGTCGGGTCGGGCGCGGGACGGGCCCGGATCCCGCGCCCCGGGTGGCCGAAGACCGCGTCGAACTCGGCGTCGTAGTCGCGCGGGAAGAACACGTTGTGGTGGGCCAGCCCGGTGTCGCCGGCCACCCCGAGCAGCAGGACGAAGCCGGCGAGGCTGCGGTCGGTGAGCCCAGCCAGCCGGCGCGGGCTGGGCAGCAGGTCCCGGTAGACGGTCAGCGCGTCCACGTTGGCCACCACCACGTCGGCGGGGACCGGCGCGGCGACGCCGGCCAGGCGTACCCCGTGCACCCGGCCGCCCGCGGCGTCGATCCGGGTGACCGCGGTGCCGGTCCGCACGACCACGCCGAGGTCCAGGCACCTGGTCAGCAGCGCGTCGGCGAGGGTGCCCAGGCCGCCGCGCAGGTACCAGCCGCCGAACGTCAGCTCGGCGTACGGCACGGCGACCAGCGCGGCCGGGGCCCGGCGGGGGTCGGCCCCGGTGTAGGTGGCGTACCGGTCCAGCAGCATCCGCAACCGGGGGTCGGACAGGTGTCGGCGGCCCAGCCCGCGCAGGGTGCGGCCGGGGCCGATCGCGGCGAGGTCGCCCAGCCGCCAGGCCAGCGAGGCGAGGTCCAGCGGGGAGTCGACGGCCCGGCGCAGGACGTCGGAGTGCGAGGCGTCCCAGACCCGGGCGGCGCGGCGCCACAGCCGCTGCCAGTCGGCGGCGGCCCGGTCGCCGAACGCCGCCCCGACGCGGGCGGCGAACTCCGCCGGGTCGGCGCACGAGTCGAGCGTGGCCCCGTCGGGGAAGACGTGCCGGGCGATCGGGTCCACCGGGACCAGGTCGAGGTACTCGTCGAGCTTCGCCCCGGTCGCCTCGAACAGGTCGTGGAAGACCTCGGGCAGGGTGAGCAGGCTCGGCCCGGTGTCGAAGTGGAACGACCCGGCGGGGGCGTCGTGGACGTACCGGCCGAGCTTGCCGCCGACGGTGTCGGCCCGCTCGAAGACGGTCACCTCGTGCCCGGTGGCGGCCAACCGGGCGGCGGTGGCCAGCCCACCCACCCCGGCGCCGACGACCACGATCCGCGCCATGACGTGCCCTCCTAGCTGACCGGGCGGCCTCGCCAGGACAGGCGGCGCCGCTTCCGCAGATGGTACGACCGCAGGGTCAGCCAACCGAGGACCACGACCGACACGGGGTGGCCGAGCGCGTCGGGCCACCACCGGCCGCCGGTCGCCCGGGCGCTGACCGCCCGCCCGGCGGCCCCGAGCAGGTAGCCGAGGGACGCCAGCGCCGCGACCGCCGGCGCGCCGGCCGGCAGGGCGACCAGCGCGATCAGCGGGGGAGCGGCGTACAGCAGGAGCAGCAGGGCCAGCACGACCGCCGCGGCACCCGGGTGGCCGAACGTGGCCCACAGCGACTTGGTGTAGCCGTCGCGTAGCTGCGGCCAGTCGTCGTACATTCGGCAGGCGGCCAGCCGGGAGCCGTCGGCGAGGGCGATCCGGCCGCCGGACCGCTTGACCGCCCGGGCCAGCTCGATGTCCTCCAGGACCCGCGCGCGCACGGCGGCGTGCCCGCCGGCCGCGTCGTACCCGGCCCGGTCCGCCACCAGGAACTGCCCGCCGGCCGCGGCCAGCGACGGCCGCGGCGAGCGCTCCATCGCCCGCAGCGGCAGGAAGGTCAGCCACAGCCACTGCAACAGCGGCTGCACCAGCCGGTCGGCCGCCGTCGCCACCACGATCCGGGGGTACGGCGACAGCAGCGTCACCCGCGCGGCGCGCAGCTCGGCCACCACCGCCGCCACCGCGTACGGGGTGAGCACCACGTCGGCGTCGACGAACGCCAGCACGGTGGCGGCCGGGTCGGCCCGGGTGGCGAGCTGGTGACAGGCGTGTGGCTTGCCCAGCCAGCCCGGCGGCGGGGCGACCCCGGTGAGCAGGGTGACCCGGGGGTCGGCGCCGGCCACCGCGCGGACCACGTCGGCGGTGCCGTCGGCGGAGCCGTCGTCGAGCACCACGATCCGCAGGTCGGGCACGCCCCGCTGGGCGAGCAGCGCCCGCAGGCACGGGGTGACCCGGGCGGCCTCGTCGCGCAGCGGCAGCAGCACCGCGACGGTCTCGGCGACCCGCACCGGCCCGTCGGCGGGGCGGCGCAGCCACCGGGTGGCGTTGATCCAGCTGTGCGCGGTGAGCGCGGCGACGCCCGCGACCAGCAGCAGGACGCCGGTCATGCGGTGGCGTCGACCGGCCGGCGCGGGCGGTGCTCCCGGCGTTCCCGGCCCAGCGCCAGGGCCAGTGGCACGGCGGCCACCGCCATCCCGGCGGCGCCCCACACCGCCGAGGCGGGCAGGCCGAGGAAGACCGCGTGGGCCAGGACGCTGGACAGGTACGTCCACAGGTAGAGCGCGAACATCGGGGCGTCCCGGGAGTCCGCGTGGTCGATCACCGGCCCGGCCAGCGGGCGCAGCGCCGCCATCAGCAGCACCGCGAACAGCAGCCAGCCGAGGTAGTTGCTGACCGGCACGCCGGGCAGGCCGGGCAGCGCCGGGGTGGCGTCCTGCCACCTCCAGTAGCCCTCGGCGACCATCTGCGGGTCGAGGAAGAGATCCCAGGCGGCCAGTCCGACGGCTGCGAGGGCCACCCGGCGCACCCCGGGCGGGGTGAGCCGGGCCGCGGTCAGCCAGGCCGGCCAGGCCATCCACGTCCAGGCGAGCGGGATGATCAGCGGCACTCCGGCCAGCTTCGGGCCCAGCTCGCCGGAGTAGTCGTAGCTGCCGAACGGGAAGCCGGTGGCCACCCCCAGGGCCTCGATCGCGAAGCCGCCGCCGGTGGCCACGGCGACCAGCGCCGCCGCCGCGCGGGGCCCCCGGGTGAGTAGCGCGTGACTGACCGAGATCAGGTATCCGAGCACGACGGTGGCCACGGTCAGCCCGGCCCGGGTGGCGCCGGCGGTGAGCGGGTAGCAGATCTGGGCCAGGACCAGCACGCCCAGCCCGGCCCAGGGCAGCCGGCGGTCCAGCCCGGCCCGGAGTAGCCCGGCTCGGGGTAGCGGGCGGTCCGGCCCGGCCTGGCGAAGTCGGGGTCGAGGTAGTCGGGGTCGGGTCACGGCACGCCCGGGCCCGGGGCGGAGGCCGCCCCGTCCGCGGGGGCCTGCGGGGTGAGCGGGAGATCCCGGCCGAGGATGCCGAACGGGCGCTCGTCGCCGGGGAAGTGGAAGTGGCGCAGCACGTCGACGAAGCCGAACCGGCGGTACAGCCGCCAGGCGCGGGAGCGCTGCTCGTCGGCCTCCGGGGTGGACAGCAGGGTGGTGCTGCCCGGCGCCATGGTGAGCAGGGCGGTGAGCTGACGGGCGCCCAGGCCGTGCCCCTGCGCGGGCGGCCGGACGTGCAGCTCGACCACCTCGAAGCAGTCGGCGAGCCAGCGCCGCCGGGCGTCGCCGTCCAGCGCCCGGTGCACCTGGTCGTGCCACCACTGGCCCGCCGCGCCGAGGTACCCGTACCCGAAGCCGGCCAGGTGGCCCTCGGAGGTGAGGCTGGCGACGGCGCGGAAACCGGGCCGACGCACGTGGGTGGCGATGTAGCCGCGTCGGGCCTCCAACAGGTCCGTCCGGTAGTTCATCGCCTCGCCGTAGACGGCCACCACGTCGTCCAGCCGCCGGACCAGGTCGTCCGGCGTCCAGCGCACCAACCTCATGCCCGTCCATCCTTCGCCGTCTCCGGATCGCCGTCGGCGACCCAACCCAGCACCGACCGGTCGCCGACCACGTCGCGCACCTCGAACCGCGCGAAGAGTTCCTCCGCGTACCACCCCGCGGTGGGGGTGCGCGTGATCGCGGCGCGGTGCTCGGGGTGACGGTACGCGAACGCGACGAGGTCCGCCGTGTCGCGCCACACGCTGACCGTGCCCTGCCAGCCCAGCGGGGCCTCGCCGACGCCGAACCGGGCCAGCAGGCCGGGCGCGGCGTGCAGGGCGGCGGCCACCGGCGGCACCGCCCGCCAGAAGGTGGCCGCCCGGCGGGCCCGCAGCCGGGCCCGGGTCAGCGCCAGCACCGGGCCGGCGACCCGACCGCCGGACGGCTCGCCGAACGGCCGCCGCCCGGACCACTCGCCCCGGCTGGTCAGCGGGCGTAGGTCGACCCGTACCTGGGAGTGGGCGATCCGGGCCCAGGAGCGGCCCACCGGCGAAGCGTCGAAGCCGGCGGCGTCGGCCGGGGAGTCCCAGACGGCGAGGGCCGCCCAGCGGGTCAGGTCGGCGTCGCCGGGGCCGAAGCCGGTGCCGGTCCCGGTGCCGAGCAGCTTGCCGAACCGCACCCCGGGGGTGCGGCGCAGCCGCGTCGGGTGCGTCGTCATCCGGGCCAGCGCCCCGGGCAGGGCGGCCCGCCCGATCCGCCAGACGTGCAGGGTGACCAGCTCGGGTACGCCGCTCACGCCACCTCGGCCGGGATGCCGGCGGTGATCCGGAGCAACTCCGCGTACGTGGTGGGGAAGACCGCCCGGGGCACCCCGCCGGCCGCCCAGACTTCGTCGTACCGCTCCAGGGCGGTGTCGACCAGGGTGCGCAGCGGCGCGGGGTGGCCGAACGGGGCGACCCCGCCGATCACCTGGCCGGTGTGCTGCCGGACGAACTCGGGGGTGGCCCGGCGCAGGTGGGTGACCCCGAGGGACGCGGCCAGGCCGGCCGTGTCCACCCGGTGCGCGCCGGAGGTGAGCACCAGCAGCGGCGCGTCGTCGGCGGCGAAGACCAGCGAGTTGGCGATGGCGCCGACGCCCACGCCGAGCGCCTCGGCCGCCGCGGCGGCGGTGTGCACCGCCTCGGGCAGCAGGCGGACCGCGCTGGGCCGGCCGGCACCGTCGAGCGCGCCCGCGGCGTCGAGGGCCTCCTGTACCGCCCGTACGTTCGGGTGTGACTGCATGCCGCCCATTCTTCCCGTCCCGCTCCCGCCCAGCTCCCAGGGGCGGCCCGGGCCTCGTCCGGCCCGCCCCTTCCGCTCAGGCCACGTCCAGGAAGTGTCTTCAACTCGAACGTGTGCCCACGGGCCCAGCAGCCCCCGCTTCCACGCCACCCTCGACATGGTCGGCCCCCTTGAGCGGCCGGGTGGGCGGGGCCGTGCCGAGCGTGACGGCGTCGGGCGCGGTCTGCCGGGGCGTGGCCACCCGGGCCGTCTCGGCCAGCGCCACCCCGAGCAGCACCAGCGCCCCGCCGCCGAGTTGGGCGGCGTTGAGCGTCTCGCCGTCGCCGATGACCACCCAGGCGACCGCCGCGGCGAGCACCGGCTCCACCATGCCGACGATCCCGACGCTGGTCGCCGGCAGGTGCCGCATCGCGCCCGCCACCAGTAGGTACGGCACGATCGAGCCGAGCACCACCACGTACCCGCAGAGCAGGGCGACCGGGACGTCCGCCGCGCTGCCGGTCAGCGGCTCCCAGCTGCCGGTGCCGGCGGTGACCGCCCGGGTGAGCAGCCCGGCCACGGCGGACGCGCCGAACGCCCAGGTGCACAGCGACAGGGCGTCCCGCCCCTGCACGCCGCGTGCGCCGAGCACGTAGTAGACGGCCAGGAAGACCGCCGCGCCGAGGCCGGCGAGCATGCCTAGCCCGTCCAGCTTCAACTCGCCCCACACCTCGGCCACGCAGCCCAGCCCGGCCAGGCTCAGGGCCAGGCCGGCCCAGAGGCGGGGGCGGACCCGGTGCCGCTGGCCGAACCGGGCCCAGAGGGCGACCAGCAGCGGGGCGGAGTACTCGAACAGCAGGCCGAGGCCGACCGGCAGCCGGGAGATGGCGACGAAGTAGAGCATCGGCACCAGGAAGAAGCCGGTCAGGCCGTACGCGACCAGCAGCGGGATCTGTCGGGGGGTGACCCGGAGCCGGCGCGCGCCCGGGCGCAGCACCAGGCTCAGCAGGAGCAGGCCCGCGACGGCGCCGAGCGCGCGCAGCAGGGTGAGCTGCTGGGCGTTCAGGCCGGCCCGGAGCACCAGCTTGGAGACCGTGCCGTTGACGGCGAACAGGGCTCCCGAGCCGAGCACCATGGCGACGCCGAGGGCGGGGCGGGGGGTCGTCACGAGCAGAGGCTAGCCGTGGTCGTCAGGGGGTTCAGGGGCAGGCGCTCGTTACCCGTCCGGGCACCGCGCGGGCGCCCGGCGGTCGGGTCTCGTCGGGTGCGGGGAGCCGGTCCGGCGTGCGGGGCCGGCCGGCCGGCGTCGCCCCGCCGCGCCGTCCGCCACACGTTGCATTTTCGTCGGGCGCGGGGTGTACTGTCAGCAGCAGTTAGAACGGGTGTTCGATTGCCTCGAACACTCGTTCCAACAGCCCGGGCGGTGTTTCGCGGCGCCGGCCCCGGGCGGTGCGGCTCCGCGGGCCGCACCTTGGGTCCCGGGCAGTCGCGAGTCCGGGCCCGACAGGCGGGAGCGTCGTCCGCCGCCCACGACCCCCGGGCGGCGGGCGACGAACCTGCCGGTACGCCGGCCGGGTGTGGTGTGGGGAAGCGTCCACACCCGGCCGGCTCCCACTGGTGCGTCTTCCTCCGCACCACTCGACGGCCTGCGCGCCGACGGCCCCGGTCGTCCGCGCCCCGCCCGGCCACGTGGAGGAGACAGCCCATGCCGACCAACCCGGCCCAGCCACCGACGGTGCCGGCACACGTGCTGCCGCACCGCACCCCGGCCCAGCTTCTCGCGGTGGCCCGCCACGGGCTGACCGAGGCCGCCCGGACCGGCCCCGACGGGCTGCGCTACGCGGCGGCCCACCTGGCCGCGCTGCGCGCCGCCGCGGCCCTGCTCGCCGCCCGTGCCCGTCCCGCCCCGGTCCGGCGCAACCGGATCACCAGCGTCTGGGTCCTGCTCTCCACCGTCGCCCCCGAGCTCGACGAGTGGGCAGCGTTCTTCGCCGCCGGCGCCAGCAAGCGCGCCGCAGCCGAGGCCGGCATCCCCCGGGTGGTCACCGCCCGGCAGGCCGACGACCTGCTCCGGGCGGCCGAGGAGTTCGTGACGGTGGTGGAGAGCACCCTCGGGCTGGCCCACCAGCCGGCGCTCGACGGCCTGGCCGCCTGAGCGAGCCGCCCGGCGGGAGCTGGTCCGCCCCCGCCCAGCCCGCGCAGGGCTCCGACCACCCCGCGTCGGCGCGGCCCCCGCCGGTGTGTGACGACGCCCGTTAGCGCGGCGGCACCCCCGTCCACCGGGCCCGCTCGGGCGTACCCAGGCCAGGCACGGTCCCGGGGGCACGCGGTCCAGGAGTAGCGGTCCGGTGCCGGGCCGGCGCACCACGACCTCAGCACGATCCGGCACGCACGATTCCGGCACGACGAGCACGACGGGGGGTAGGTCCGATGGCGGGCCTGATGGTGGTCGGTTCCGCCGCGCTCGCGGGCCTGGTACGCCCGGCCAGCGCGCCGGATCCGGCCGGTGGGCAGCGGGTGCTCCCGGTGCCCCCCGAGCTGACCGGCCTGTTGCCCAGCCGAGGGCTGCGCCGGGGGAGCACGATCGCGGTCGCCACCGGCCAGCCCCGGCGCAGCGGCGGCACGTCGCTGGTGCTGGCGCTCCTCGCCGAGGCGTCCCGAGCCGGCTCGTGGTGCGCCGTGGTGGGGGTGCCGACCTTCGGCGCGGGCGCGGCGGCCGAGGCCGGGATCGTCCTGGACCGGCTCGCCCTCGTGCCGCAGCCGGGGCCGGAGTGGCCCACCGTCGTCGCCGCGCTGATCGACGGGGTGGACGTGGTGGTGGCCGCCGTGCCGGCCACCGTCTCCGCCTCGGTCGCCAACCGGCTGGCCGCCCGGGCCCGGCAGCGGGGCAGCGTGCTCGTCCCGTACGGCCGCTGGGACGGCGCGGACGTCACGTTGCAGGTGGTCCGGGGCGTCTGGGAAGGGCTGGGACAGGGCCGGGGCCGGCTGCGCCGGCGCGAGGTCACCGTCTCCGCCCGGGGGCGGGGCGCGGCAGCCCGGCCCAAGGAGATCAAGGTCTGGCTCCCCGGCGACGGGCTCACCCGGATCATCCCCCGGTCGGCCGCTGTCCCGGCCGCCTCCGTCACCGGCCGGTCGACCGCCGGCCGGCTCCGCCCGGTGCCTCCGGCGTTCCCGACCGTCCCGCCCGCCTCTGCCGTCCCGCCCGACCGTGGCGGGCTTGCCGTGGTCGGTCCCGGGTGACCGGGGTGCCGACGCGCACGCTGCTGCTCTGGTGCCCGGACTGGCCGGTGCTCGCCGCCGAGATCGTCGACGGGGTGCCGGCCATCGGGGCGGTCGCCGTGCTGCACGCCAACCGGGTGGTCGCCTGCTCCGAGCGGGCCCGCGCCGAGGGCGTCCGTCGGGGGCTGCGCAAGCGGGAGGCGCAGGGGCGCTGCCCGCAGCTGACCGTCGTCGACCACGACCCGGGCCGGGACGCCCGGGCGTTCGAGCCGGTGGTCGCCGCGGTCGAGGAGGTCGCCGCCGGGGTCGAGGTGGTCCGCCCGGGCGCCTGCGCGCTGGCTGCGCGCGGTCCGAGCCGCTACCTCGGCGGCGAGGAGCCAGCCGCCGAGCGGATCGTCGAGCACGTCGCGCAGACCTGCGCGGTGGAGAGCCAGGTGGGGATCGCCGACGGGGTCTTCGCCGCCGGCCTCGCCGCCCGCGTCGGGCAGGTGGTGCCCGCCGGCGGTACGCCCGGATTCCTGGCGGGCCTGCCGGTGGAGGCGCTCGGCCGGCCGGCCCTGGCCGACCTGCTGCGCCGGCTCGGCATCCGTACCCTCGGGGACTTCGCCGCGCTGCCGGCGGGGGACGTGCTGGCCCGGTTCGGGTTCGACGGTGCGCTGGCCCACCGGCTTGCCGCGGGCCGGGACCACCGGCCGTTGGCCGTCCGTCAGCCCCCGGCCGACCTGGCGGTCACCGCCGACCACGACGAGCCGATCGACCGGGTGGACGCGGCGGCCTTCGCCGCCCGTGCGCTGGCTGAGCGATTGCACGACCGGCTGGCCGCGCACGGCCTGGCCTGCACCCGGCTCGGCATCGAGGCGGTCACCGCGCACGGCCAGGAACTGCACCGGGTCTGGCGGCACGACGGCCTGCTCACCGCTGCGGCCATCGCCGACCGGGTGCGCTGGCAGCTCGACGGTTGGCTCTCCGGCAGCACCGGGCGGCCCGGCGCCCGCCCGGCCCGGCCGACGGCCGGGATCATCCGGTTGCGGCTGGTGCCCGACGGGGTGCTAGCCCAGGCCGGCCTGCAACCCGGGCTGTGGGGGGAGGTGGGCGAGGAGCGGGAGCGGGCGCACCGGGCGCTGAGCCGGGTGCAGGGCATCCTCGGCCCCGATGCGGTGGTCACCGCGGTGCTCGGCGGCGGGCGGTCCCCGGCCGACCAGGTGCGGCTGGTGCCCTGGGGCGAAGAGCGGCTGCCCGCCCGCCAGGGCGAGCCCACCTGGCCGGGCCGGGAGGCCCTGCAGGCGCCGGTGGAACCGGCGGGGTCCGGCGGTGCCGTCGGCTCCGGTGGGGCCATCGGGTCCGACGCCGTCGGGTCCGGCAGGGCCGTCGTCGGGTCCGGCAGGGCCGTCGGCTCCGGCAGGGCCATCGGGTCCGGTGTTCCCCCGTGGCCGGGGCGCCTTCCGCCGCCCGCGCCGGCCGTGGTGCTCCCCGCGCCGCTGGCCGCGACGGTGTACGACGCCGTCGGCGAGCCGGTCGGGGTCAGCGCCCGGCTCCAGGTGAGCGCAGCCCCCGCCCGGCTGGTGGTCGGGACGGCCCGTCCGGTGGACATCGTCGGCTGGGCCGGCCCGTGGCCGGTGGACGAGCGCTGGTGGGTGCCGGCCGAGGCCCGTCGCCGGGCCCGGTTTCAGGTCTGCCTGGCCGACGGCGCCGCCCTCCTCCTCGCGGTCGAGGCCGGCCAGTGGCTGGTGGAGGCCATCTATGACTGACCGGCGGGCCGCCTTCCCTGCAGATCTTGGAAGATTCCGGCCCCTCCAGGGGCCGGAATCTTCCAAGATCTCCGCCGAGCCGGGGGCGTGGTGAGTTTTCACAATCCGCAGATGCCCTGGGTGGAGCTGGAGCGGGTGCTCTCCGGGGGATCCGGCGGCGGTGCGGCGGGCGGGCGGCACCTGCACGTGGTGGACCCGCTCGCCGTCGACGCCGACGGGGGCGACGCGCCGGCCTGGGGCCGCCGGCGGGAGCCGTACCGGCCGCCGGAGCTGTCCCGCCCCGGCGGCGCGGTGCCCTACGCCGAGTTGCACGCGCACAGCAACTTCAGCTTCCTGGACGGGGCCAGCCACCCCGAGGAACTGGCCGAGGAGGCGGCCCGGCTCGGGCTCACCGCGCTCGCCGTCACCGACCACGACGGCTTCTACGGCGTGGTCCGCTTCGCCGAGTCGGCCCGTACGCTGGGGCTGCCCACGGTGATCGGCGCGGAGCTGTCGCTGGGCCTGCCCGGCCCGCAGAACGGCGAACCCGACCCGCGCGGCACCCACCTGCTCGCCCTGGCCCACGGCCCCGAGGGGTACGCCCGGCTGGCCCGCACCATCGCCCGCGCCCAGCTACGCGGCGGGGAGAAGGGCCGCCCGGACTACGGCGAGTTGGAGGAGGTCGCCGCCGAGCTGCGCGACCACGTGCTGGTGCTCACCGGCTGCCGCAAAGGGCATGTGCCGGCGGCGCTGCTCACCGAGGGCGTCGACGCGGCGGCCCGGGAGCTGGACCGGCTGACCGCGCTGTTCGGCGCGGACACGGTGGCGGTGGAGCTGACCGACCACGGCCATCCGGTCGACGCCGACCGCAACGACGCCCTCGCCGAGCTGGCCGCCGCGGCGGGGCTGCCCACGGTGGCCACGAACAACGTGCACTACGCCACGCCGGGCCGGCGCCGGCTGGCCACCACCCTGGCCGCGGTGCGGGCCCGGCGCAGCCTGGACGAGATCGACGGCTGGCTGCCCGCCGCGTCCACCGCACACCTGCGCAGCGGGGAGGAGATGGCGGCCCGGTTCGCCGCGTACCCGGGTGCGGTGGCCCGGGCTGCCGAGTTCGGCGCGGAGCTGGCGTTCGACCTCCAACTCGTGGCGCCGCGGCTGCCGGCGTACCCGGTGCCGCCGGGGCACACCGAGATGACCTGGCTGCGCCGGCTCACCATGGACGGCGCCCGGGAGCGGTACGGGCCACCCGGGGCGCACCCGGCGGCGTACCGGCAGCTCGACCACGAGCTGCGGATGATCGAGGAACTGGGCTTCCCCGGCTACTTCCTGGTGGTGTACGACATCGTCGCGTTCTGCCGCCAGCAGGACATCTACTGCCAGGGCCGGGGGTCTGCGGCGAACTCGGCGGTCTGCTACGCGCTGCGGATCACCAACGTGGACGCCGTCCGGCACCGGCTGCTCTTCGAGCGCTTCCTCGCCCCGGAGCGCGACGGCCCGCCCGACATCGACGTCGACATCGAGTCCGACCGTCGGGAGGAGGTGATCCAGCACGTCTACGCCCGGTACGGCCGGGAGCACACCGCCCAGGTCGCCAACGTCATCTCGTACCGGCCCCGGTCGGCGGTGCGGGACGTGGCGAAGGCGTTCGGCTTCTCGCCCGGCCAGCAGGACGCCTGGAGCAGGCAGATCGACCGTTGGGGCTCCGTCGCGTCGGTGGACGTGGAGGGCATCCCGGAGCAGGTCGTCGCGTACGCCGACGAGTTGCAGACGTTCCCCCGGCACCTGGGCATCCACTCCGGCGGGATGGTCATCTGCGACCGGCCGGTGATCGAGGTCTGCCCGGTGGAGTGGGGCCGGATGCCCGGCCGCAGCGTGCTCCAGTGGGACAAGGACGACTGTGCGGCCGTCGGCCTGGTCAAGTTCGACCTGCTCGGCCTCGGCATGCTCTCCGCCCTGCACTACGGCTACGACATGATCGGCGAGACCCTCGACCTGGGCGACATGACGCTGGACGACCCCGAGGTTTACGACATGCTCTGCCGGGCCGACTCGGTCGGGGTCTTCCAGGTGGAGAGCCGCGCCCAGATGGCCACCCTGCCCCGGCTCAAGCCCCGCGAGTTCTACGACCTGGTGGTGGAGGTGGCGCTGATCCGTCCCGGCCCGATCCAGGGCGGCTCGGTGCACCCGTACATCCGGCGCAAGAACGGCCAGGAGCCGGTGACGTTCGCCCATCCGCTGATGCGCAACGCGCTGGAGAAGACCCTCGGCGTGCCGCTGTTCCAGGAGCAGCTCATGCAGCTCGCCATCGACCTGGCCGGCTTCGACGCGGCCGGCGCCGACCAGCTCCGCCGGGCGATGGGGGCCAAGCGCTCGGTGGAGCGGATGGCGCAGATCGCCGAGCGGCTCTACGCCGGGATGGCCGAGCGGGGCATCGCCGGGGAACTGGCCGACGACGTCTACCGCAAGCTCACCGCGTTCGCCAGCTACGGCTTCCCGGAGAGCCACGCGATGAGCTTCGCCTACCTGGTGTACGCCAGCTCCTGGCTCAAGCGCTACCACCCGGGCCCATTCCTGGCCGCCCTGCTCAACGCCCAGCCGATGGGCTTCTATTCGCCGCAGACCCTGGTCGACGACGCCCGCCGGCACGGGGTGGAGGTTCGCCGGCCGGACGTCAACGCCAGTGGCGCGAAGGCGGTGCTCGAATCCACCCCGGCCACCCGGTGGGGCAGCGCCCCCGGGGAGCCCCAGCACGAGTGGGGGCTCGGCGGGCCGGCCGTCCGGCTCGGGCTGGGCGGCGTGCGTACCCTCGGCGACGGGGTGGCCGAGCGGATCGAGGCGGAGCGGGCGGCGCACGGGCCGTACCGGGACATGCCGGACCTGGCCCGGCGGGTGGGTCTCACCGCCGCGCAGCTTGAGGCGCTGGCCACCGCGGACGCCTTCGCCTGCTTCGGGCTGACCCGGCGGCAGGCGCTCTGGGCCGCCGGGGCGGCGGCCCAGGACCGGCCGGGCCGGCTGCCGGGCACGGTGACCGGCACGACCGCACCGACCCTGCCGGGGATGGAGGCGGTGGACCGCCTCGTCGCCGACGTCTGGGCGACCGGCCTGTCGCCGGAGAGCCACCCGGCCCGGTTCATCCGGGACCGCCTCGACGCCCTCGGCGCGGTGCCGATCGCCCGGCTCGGCCGGGTGGAGCCGGGTCGGCGGATCCGGGTCGGCGGGATCGTCACCCACCGGCAGCGGCCGGCCACCGCCGGCGGGGTCACCTTCCTCAACCTGGAGGACGAGACCGGGATGCTCAACGTCACCTGCTCGCCGGGGTTGTGGCAGCGCTACCGGCGGGTGGCGCGGACCAGCGCCGCCCTGGTGGTGCGCGGCCGGTTGCAGCGGCACGAGGGGGTGACCAGCCTCACCGCCGACCGGCTCGACCCGATCGAGCCGCCGGTCGCCCCGGCCTCCCGCGACTTCCGGTGATCGACGTTACAGTGTGGCGGGCGATCGCGGGGGAGACTTGTGACCGCGCGCGGGCAGAGTCGCCCGGGTTCCATGAGGGGGTAGGACGAGTGGCGGGTAACGACACTTACACCGGTGCGGTGGCGAACGCCCGACGCACCCGGCTCGATGCCGGTTGGGTCGCGGCGCACACCACAGAGATTCGCGAATACTCGGTGACCGACGGCCCGGTGGCCAACGCCCGCCGGTCCCGCGCCGAGGAGGACCCGGCCGGCGGCGGCGAGTCCTGACGCACCCCGGTCCGGAGCCGCCCGGCTACACCGGTCGCCGTTCCCCGGCCACCGGATGCGCCGGGCGGCTGGACCAGGTGACTAGGCTCGACCGCGTGGAGCAGACCCGTGGCCGGCTCACCGGCCCGCCGTTGACCCCCCGTACCGCCGTCATCTGGTCCGTGCTCCGGGCCGAGCTGGACCGCCGCGCCGAGGCCAGGCTCACCGTCCTCGACGTCGGCGGCGGCACCGGCGGGTTCGCCGTGCCGCTGGCCCAGGCCGGGCATCGGGTCACCGTGGTCGACGCCAGCCCCGACGCGCTCGCCGCGCTGACCCGCCGGGCCGCCGAGGCCGGCGTCGCCGACCGGGTACGCGCCGTGCAGGGCGACGGCGACGCGCTCGCCGGGCTGGTCGAGCCGGCGAGCGTCGACTTGGTGCTCTGCCACTCGGTGCTGGAGGTGGTCGACGACCCCGCGCCGGTGGTGGCCGCGTTGGTCGCCGCGCTGCGTCCGGGCGGCGCCGCCAGCGTCCTGGTCGCCGGGCAGGCCGCCGCGGTGCTGGGCCGGGCGATGAACGGCCACCTCGACCTGGCCGCCACCGTGGCCGCCGACCCGGCCGGTGCCGCCGGCCCCCGGGACACCCTGCTCCGGCGCTACGACGTCGACCGCGCCGCGGCGCTGCTCACCGACGGGGGCCTCGCGGTCGAGGAGATCCACGGGGTACGCGTCCTGGCCGACCTGCTGCCCGCCGCCGTCACGGACGGTCAACCGGCCGCCCTGGTCGAGCTGGAGCGGGCTCTGGCCGCCCGGCCGCCGTACCGGGACCTGGCCGCCCAGCTGCACCTGTTCGCCCGCCGACCGGCGTGACCGGGCCCGTGCCGCCCCCGCCCGGCGGTCCGCCCCGCCCGGCGCCGGCGGTCGGGCCGGCGTTTCCGGTCTCGCCGGCCTGTTCGGAGCAGGCGTCGGAGCCGGCGTTCCCGGTCGCGCCGCTGGAGCCGGTCGCGCCCCGGTACGGCGGCGGAAGCCTGGCCGACGTGCTGCCCAGCGCGCTGGCGGTGCTCGGCGTGCCGGGGGCCGCGGACCTGCTCGGGCTGGCCCCAAAGCTGGCCGGGGTGCGGCGGGTCGCAGTGCTGCTGGTCGACGGGCTCGGCTGGTACCAGATCCCCACCGCCGCCCCGTACGCCCCGACCCTGGCCGGGCTGGCCGCGACCGTCGGCCGCCCGCTCACCTCCGGTTTCCCGTCCACCACCCCGACCAGCCTGGTGACCCTGGGCACCGGCGTGCCCCCCGGCGCGCACGGGGTGCTCGGCTTCAAGGTCCGGGTGCCCGGCACCGACCGGGTGCTCAGCCACATCGAGTGGACCGGCGATCCGGAGCCGCTGCGCTGGCAGCCCGTCGCCACCCAGCTCGAACGGGCCCGCGCCGCCGGGGTCGCGGTGACCGTGGTGAGCCGCCCCGAGTACGCCGGCAGCGGCCTCACCCTGGCCGCCAACCGGGGCGGCGACTACCGGGGCGCCGCCGACGCTGACGCACTCGCCGCCGCGATGCTCACCGCGCTGGCCGCCGGGACCGGGCCGACCCTGGTCTCCGGCTACCACCCCGATCTGGACCGGCACGGCCATCTCAGCGGGGTCGACTCCGCGCCGTGGCGGGTCGCCGCCGCCGTGGTGGACGGGCTGCTCGCCCGGCTGGTCGACGGCCTGCCGAGGGACGCCGCGCTGCTGGTCACCGCCGATCATGGTCAGCTCGACGTGCCGGTGGCGGACCGGGTCGACTTCGACGCCGACCCCGGGCTGCGGGCCGGGGTGCGGGTGCTGGCCGGCGAACCCCGGGTCCGCTATCTGCACGTCGAGCCAGGCGCGGCCGATGACGTGGTGGCGGCCTGGTCGGCGGTGCTCGGCGACGCGGCCCGGGTGCTGCACCGGGGCGAGGCGGTGGCCACCGGCTGGTTCGGCCCGGTGCCGGAGGAGCACCTGTGCCGGGTCGGCGACGTGGTGGTGGTCTGCCGGGGCACGTCCGCGGTGGTGGCCACCCGGTCGGAGAAGCCGATCGAGTCGCGCCTGGTGGCGTACCACGGGGCGGACACGGCCGCCGAGATGACCATCCCGCTGCTGGTGGTCCGCGGCTGAGCCGCCGTGCGGTCCCCGGGGCGTCGTACCCGGGGGCTAGCCTGCGGGGATGGGCCGCAGTCAGTCGTTGCCGCGCGGGGGCGACCCGCGCTTCGGGCCCGACGGCGACGACTCCGGCTGCCCGATCCTGCACGTCGACATGGACGCCTTCTTCGCCTCGGTCGAGGTGCGCCGCCGCCCCGAGCTGCGCGGCCGGCCCGTCGTGGTCGGCGGGGTCGGGCCGCGCGGCGTGGTCAGCTCCGCCAGCTACGAGGCCCGACGGTACGGCGTCCGTAGCGCCATGCCCACCGCGCGGGCCCGGGCGCTCTGCCCGCACGCGGTCTACCTGCCGCCCGACTTCGCGCAGTACACGGCGGCCTCCCAGGCGGTCATGCAGATCTTCCGGGACGTCACCCCGCTGGTCGAGCCGCTCTCGCTCGACGAGGCGTTCCTCGACGTGGCCGGTGCCCGCCGGCTCTTCGGCGCACCGGCCGGGATAGCCCGGCGCATCCGCGCCCGGGTCGAGCGGGAGCAGGGGCTGACCTGCTCGGTGGGGGTTGCGCCGAGCAAGTTCGTGGCGAAGCTCGGCTCCACCCGCGCCAAACCCGACGGGCTGCTGGTGGTGCCCGCCGACCGGGTGCTCGACTTCCTGCACCCGCTGCCGGTCTCCGCGCTCTGGGGGGTGGGGGAGCGGTCCACCGAGACGCTGCGCAGGCTCGGGCTGGCCACCGTCGGTGACCTGGCCGAGGCGCCGTTCGGCATGCTCCGCAAGGCGGTCGGGGCGGCTGCCGCCAGCCACCTGCACGAGCTGGCCTGGGGGCGGGACCCGCGCCGGGTCAGCCCGGAGCAGGTGGAGAAGTCGATCGGCGCCGAGGTGACCTTCGACGTCGACGTCGGCGACCCACTGGAGATCCGCCGGTCGCTGCTCGCCCTCGCCGAGAAGGTGGGCGGCCGGCTGCGCCGGGCCGGTCAGGTCGGCCGGACGGTGTCGATCAAGGTGCGGATGGCCGACTTCCGCACGGTCAACCGCTCCCGCACCCTCGGTGTCCCCACCGATACCGCCCGGGAGATCTTCGACACGGCATGGGCGCTCTACACCGTTCTCGACCCCGGCGAGCGGATCCGCCTCGTCGGGGTGCGCCTGGAGGGCCTCGCGCCGACGGAGCAGACCCCGCAGCAGCTCACCCTCGGCGCCCCCGAGCGCGGCTGGCGGGAGGCGGAGGCCGCCGCGGACGCCGCGGCTGCCCGTTTCGGGCGGTCCGTCATAGGTCCGGCGAGTCTGCTCGGTCGTCGCGACCGAGGGCGAAATGAAAATCCACCCCGCCCATAGGTCGTCCCGCTTTCCGACGCGCGACCCCCCTCGTAGACTTGGCGGTAAGCAGCCGGTCGGCTGCCACGGTCTGTCGGCCCGCCCGGGCCGACCTACGTGACCGGGGAGGAGTGCCGTGCCGCTCTCGGAGCACGAGCAGCGGCTGTTCGATCAGATCGAGCGGTCGCTTGCCGAGGACCCCAAATTCGCCTCGGCCGTGCGTGCCAGCGATCCGCGCTTCCATGCGCGGCGTCGCCTGCTTGTCGCTGCCGGCGCGATCATCGTTGGGCTGGCCCTGCTGGTCTACGGTGCGGTGATCAAGACTCCACCGCTCGCGGTGGCGGGGTTCGTCGTCATGTTGGGTTCGGCGGCGTACGCGGTGCAGTCGCACCGGCGGGCGCAGTCCCCCGACCTGCACGTGGTCGGCGGGACGACCAGTCGGCGCCGTCCGCGTGGGCGGTCAGGCCGACGGTCGTCGTTCCTGGACCGGATGGAGGACCGGTGGCGGCAGCGCCCGGAGGGGCACCGCTGACCCGGCCCCTCCGCTGATCCCCGGTCCCGCCGACCCGGCGGGACCGCGCTGACCTCGGCCTTTCCGACGAGGGGCCGATGTTCCACGCCTGCGGCCGGCACAACCCGGGCCTCTCCACGCCCCGCACACCCCGCCCCCAGGCGGCCTGCCTTCCGGGCAGAAGGGCGTCATCGGCGCGTCGGCCTCGTGCGTACCGCCCCCATGCGGCCTGTCTGCGCCTCGTGAAGCCTTTCCCCGCACCCCGTTGTGGCCCTCGGCGTGCCTCGTGGTTCTGCCAGCCGGGGTCAGCGGCCGCTGCGGGAGGCCAGCAGGCGGCGGGGGTTCCAGCGCAACAGCCGGTACCGGGCGGCGCCGGTGGTGGCCACCATCCGCGAGGACGTGTCGCTCACCGCCGTCCGCCAGCGCAGCAGCACCGACGGGGGCAGCACGGTGGCCAGCAGCCTGGTCCGCCGATCGGCCCGGCCGGCGAGCACACCGCGGACGCTGCGCAGGGCCGGGGTCAGCTCCTCACCGGCGAGCGGGTCCCGGGCGTAGCGGGCCCGCTCCTCGGCGCGCCCGAGCAGCCGCGCCGCCGCGGCGGCGGAGACGTCCTCCGTCAGCGCGTCGGTGGCCAGGCGCTCGGCCGTCGCCCGGGGCGTCTCCGTCCGGTCCACCCGGACCCGGTAGTCGACCAGGGTGTCGAGCAGCTCGTCCCAGGCCGCGTGCGCGTCCGCCCGGGCCCGGGCCGGGTCCACCCCGACCACGATCGTCCGCTCGACGCCGTCCCGGCCGGCGCCGGCGTCCACCATGGTCGCCTTCGGGGCCGCCGCAACCCGGGTGCCCCGGCGTCGACGCAGCGCCGCCCGGCGCAGTGCCGGCACCGCGAGCAGGATGAGCAGGAGCAGCACGCCCGCCGTCCACCAGGGCCAGACCGGGGCCTGCCGGGTGGGGTCGCCGGCCCCGATGGCCAGCCCGGCGTCGGTTTCCCGGTCGGCTGGGTCCGGGCCGGCGGCCTCCGGAGAGGGGCCGTTCTCGCCCGGGTCGCTCGGCGTGCCGGCCTCAGGGGTGACGGACTCCGGGGCGTCGGTGTCCGGGGCCCACGCCGAGCGGGCCGACCCCTGCACCCCGTACGCCGGGGTGGCGTCGAAGGGCACCCAGCCCATCCCGTCGAAGTAGACCTCAGTCCAGGCGTGCAGGTTCCGGTTGGTCAGCACGTACCCCTCGCCGGTGCGGCCGGTGCCGTTGGTGAAGCCGAGCACCACCCGGGCCGGGATGCCGGCCGCCCGGACCAGCCACGCCATCGCCGCCGCGTACTGCTGGCAGAAGCCGGCCTTGTTGCTGAGGAAGTCGACGATGTCCTGCCCGCTGGTGCCGCCCTTGGTGGTCAGGCTGTAGGTGAAGCCGTTGTCCGAGGAGAAGTAGTCATAGATCGCCCGCACCTTGTCGTAGTCGGTGCGCTTGCCCTGGACGAGGTCGGAGACGAGGGTGTCCACCTGCGACACCGGCGGGGTCTCGGTCTGCTGGACCCGGACGGGGTGGTCGGCCGGCAGCGAGGGGGCACGGCGCAGCGCCGCTGGGCTGTACGTCGACCGGACGTAGTCGAACGAGTAGCGCTTGTCGCGGGCGTTGTCCCGGTTGGAGTAGATCACCTGGAGGGCCGAGTCGTACAGCCAGTTGCCGCCCAGCTCCTCGGTCCGTACCGGCTCGCCGTAGACCGGCAGCAGGGGCATGGGGAAGTTCTTCGTCACCTCGACGGTGGCCCGGTGCTGCTGCTGTTCGACGCCCTCCCCGGCCCGTGTCGGGTCGGGCAGCCCTCGGGTAACCGGCTGGCCGGTCGGGTCGCCCATCCGGAAGCCGTCCGCCCGGAGCTTGTCCAGGACGCCGAAGCGCAGGTAGAACGGGCTCGGCTCGGTGGTGGTCACCTTCACCATCTCGACGACCTCGGACTGGTTGAGCTCGCCGCTCAGCCTGGCGAACAGGTCGACCTTGCTCGGGTTGCCGCCCTGGCCGGCGCGGCCGGTGCCGTTGCCCGCCCCGGAGCCGAGGGTGTCGAGCAGCCCGCCGGTCATCCCCGGCACGGCCAGCGGCAGCACCACCGCCAGCGCGACCCCCACCACGGCCAGCCGGCGGCCGGCGGCGGCCAGCGGGGACGACTCCCACACGTCGACGCCCCGGCCGTCACCGGTGAACCGGCGGCCGAACCGGCGCACCCGGTCGACGTTGTCGGCGACCAGCAGCCAGAGGTAGCCGGCGGTGCC
The DNA here is from genome assembly GCF_045040215.1 of Micromonospora sp. NBC_01412. Lineage (NCBI taxonomy): Bacteria > Bacillati > Actinomycetota > Actinomycetes > Micromonosporales > Micromonosporaceae > Micromonospora > Micromonospora sp. NBC_01412. Next base: position 1,131,982 of record NZ_CP109528.1, on the reverse strand, counting down.
GACCGCGAACGGCACGGCGGGGACGCTGTCGACGTACACCGCGACCGGCACCGAGTAGATGGCGAGCATCGGCAGGCCGGCCAGGGCCGGGCGGCGCAGCCCGACGGCGAGCACGTCCACCACCACCGCCACCCCGCCGATGCCGAGCGCGCTGACGAACAGCAGCGGATCGGCGTCGGGCACCTTGACCCCGTACGAGCGCATGTCCTGCACGGACGCCCCGACCAACTCGCCGAAGTGGGCGAAGGTGGCCGGGGTGGGGACGAGCGCCACCAGTTCCCCGCCACTGGGGAAGATCCAGGTCAGCGCGAGCACCAGCCCGGCGAGCATGCCCAGCACCTGCCCCCACAGCGGCGCCCGGACCAGCCGGGTCAACGCCGCCGCCCCGGCCACCACCGCGACCGCGATGACGGCCTGGATGAGCCAGGTCCAGCGTTCGAAGATGGCCGACAGCGGGGCCGCCGAGAGCAGGGTCGCGGCGGCGGCCACGAAGCCGAGGTTGCGGGTCGCGGTCACGGGACCACCCTTCCGGTGTGTGTCACGCCCGGCGTGCCGGGCCCCTCGCGTGCTCCCGCCCGGGGAGCGTCACCTCACGCCCCGGCCGGAGCGTCGGTTCGCCACTGGCCGGGGCGGCGGTCCGTCGCCCCGGCCACGGTGTCACTTCACGCCGCCCGCGACCGTCTCTGCCAGCGCCGCCCGCAGGGCGAACCCCTGCGAGCCCCGGCCGGCCTGCGGCCAGAGCGCCGGCAGCCGGGCCCCGTGGTCGACCCCGATCACCCGCCACCCGTTCCGCACCAGGGCGAGCGCGGCGGCGCCGTGCGCGTGGTCGGCCTCGGCCCGGGCCCGAGCCGGCAGGTTCAGCCAGGTGGAGCTGTTCAGCAGGAAGCCGACGCAGGTGGCGCCGTTGCCGCGCAGCCCGGCGAGCAGCTCGGCCTCGGCGGTGCTCAGCGAGCCGAACAGCGCGATGATCAGGCCGCCGTCGGCGCGCTGCCGGACCCGCTGCACCAGCGTGGTGATCTCGCCGCGCCCGTCGAGCCGAACCTCGGCGAGGTGGTCGAGGAGCACGCCGTCCCCGGCGCCCTCGGTCGCGTCGACGTCCGCGCCGCCGCCGGTGACCAGGCGCAGCTTGTACCCGGCCTGGCGCAGGTGCACGGCGATGCTGGCCGCCGCGGAGACGGTCCACTCGAAGCTCGCCGTCGGCCCATCGCCGCGGTGGCCGTACCCCCGGGTGTCCAGGACGACGGTGGCCCGGCTCTCCCAGGGCTGCTCCTCGCGGCGGACCATCAGCTCCCCGGTGCGGGCGGTCGACTTCCAGTGCACCCGGCGCAGGTCGTCGCCCACCCGGTACTCCCGGGTCGCCGCGTCGTCCTCGCCGTGCACCGCCACCGAGCGGGCCCGGCTGTCGCCGCTGCCCGCGTACTCGCCGGGGAGCCGGACCGAGGGCAGGGCCGTGACCTGCGGGATCACCGTGAGGTGGTCGGTGCCGGGGAAGGCCCGGCTCAGCTCGCACAGCCCGAACGGGTCGGTCAACCGGACCACCAGGGGGCCCAGCCCGTACCGGCCGCGCACGTCCGCACGGACGGTGTACGCCACCGAGCTGGCCTGGTGCGCGCCGAGCCGTTCCAGCACCACCCGGGGCCGGCTGCCCAGCGCGTACGGCAGGCGGTCCTCCAGCAGCAGGGTGCCGGTGGGCAGCCGGGACATGTTCTGCAACCGCAGCACCACCCGGGAGCTGGCCCCGACCGGCACCCGGTGTGGCTCCAGGGACCGGTTGCAGGCCAGCTTGTACCGGCTGCGCCCGACGTACGCGGCGGCGATCAGCGGCAGGACGGCCAGCAGCACCGCCACCCGCAGCAGGTCCTTCTCGCCGAGGACGGCGGCGGAGACGCCCGCGGCCAGCGCCGCGGCCAGGAAGGAACGGCCGCGGGTGGTCAGGCCCCGGAGCCCGTCGCGCACGGTCACCGCCTCCGGGGCTCGTACGGGGCTCGGCCGTTGCCCTCGCCGCTGGGCCGGGTGTCGTACGGGGAGCGCTGGCGGTCGTGCGGCAGCGGGAGCCGGTGCACCAGCTCGGACACGATCGCGTCGGTGGTGCGCCGGGCGAGCTGGGCGTCGGCGGTCGGGATGATCCGGTGGGCGAGCACCGGCACCGCGAGCGCCTGGAGGTCGTCGGGCAGGACGTAGTCGCGGCCCTCCAGGGCGGCGACGGCCCGGGCGGTGCGCAGGAGCTGGAGAGTGGCCCGGGGGGACGCGCCCAGTCGCAGGTCGGGAGCCTCCCGGGTGGCGGTGACCAGGTCGACCGCGTACTGCTTCACCGCGTCGGCGACGTGCACCTCGCGGACCGTGGCGATCAGCCGGCGGACCGTGTCGGCGTCGGAGACGGCCCCCAGCTCCTGGAGCGGGTCGGCCGCCCCGTGCCCGTCCAGCATGGCCAGCTCGGCCGCGGGGTCCGGGTATCCCATGGCGATCCGGGCGGTGAACCGGTCCCGCTGCGCCTCGGGCAGCGGGTACGTCCCCTCCATCTCGATCGGGTTCTGGGTGGCGATCACCATGAACGGGGTCTGCAACTGGTAGGTGACCCCGTCGACGGTGACCTGGCGCTCCTCCATGCACTCCAGCAGCGCGGACTGGGTCTTCGGCGACGCGCGGTTGATCTCGTCGCCGACGACCAGGTTGGCGAAGACCGCCCCGGGCCGGAACTCGAAGTCGTGGGTCTCCTGGTTGTAGACGCTCACCCCGGTGACGTCGCTGGGCAGCAGGTCCGGCGTGAACTGGATGCGGCGCACCGAGCAGTCGATCGAACGAGCCAGGGCCTTCGCCAGCTTGGTCTTGCCGACGCCTGGGACGTCCTCGATGAGGAGGTGGCCCTCGGCGAGCAGGACGGCGAGGGCGAGCCGCACCGTGGCGGTCTTGCCCTCGATGACATGCTCGATGTTGGCCACGATGGCCTCGCTGGCGGCGCGGAACTCGTCGTGCGGTAACAGACCGCCCACCTCGTCCCAGGTCTGTTGTGTCACGGGCCTCCTCCTCGTCGCCGGAACGGCAGCTCTGTACAGAGCACCTGGACCCGCCGTTGGGTTCGCAGCGGGAAGAAATCTCGTCTGCCGCAGAAATCTCACAGGCCCCTCAGGCTAACCATGTTTGTCTTGATCGCCGACCCCCGCAGGAACTCTGCCGGTTACACCCCGAATATTCGCCGGACGGGGGAAGTCCTCACCGTCGGTGAACGGACCGTGCCGGCGCTCCGCCTCGTGGTGGCGGGCGACGTGCAACGCCCGGCCTGTCTCCGCCTCGTGGTGGCGGGCGACGTGCGCGCCCGGCCCGCGGGGTACACTCCCCGACATGGCCGGAGTCTTCCTGCTTCTTACCGGGCCGTGCTGATGCGCTGACGCGCGACAGCACGGCGGCCCCTCCTGCGCGAGGGGCTTTTTTGTGCCCTCCGCCGGTCGGGCCCTCTCCGGCGACGGGCGGCCCGGTCCCTGCCGCCGCGTGGCGGCGGGCGGGCGGAGCACTCCCCATTGACGCATGACCGCGCCGAGCGAGGTCAGCACCCAGCCCGGCCGGGGCGTGGCCGGCGGCGACGAGCGAAGCGAGGAGACACCATGAGTGAGGCAGCACCGGCGGGCGACATCCCCCCGTACCGGTACACCGCGGCCCTGGCCGACGAGATCGAGCAGCGCTGGCAGGACACCTGGGAGCGGGAGGGCACCTTCCACGCCCCGAACCCGACCGGCCCACTGGCCGACCCCGACCACCCGCGGGCCGGCGCGGAGAAGCTGTACGTGCTGGACATGTTCCCGTACCCGTCGGGGGCGGGCCTGCACGTCGGGCACCCGCTGGGGTACATCGGCACCGACTGCTTCGCCCGCTACCAGCGGATGGCCGGGCGCAACGTGCTGCACGCGATGGGCTTCGACGCGTTCGGGCTGCCCGCCGAGCAGTACGCGGTGCAGACCGGCACCCACCCGCGCACCACCACCGAGGCGAACATCGCCCGGTACAAGGAGCAGCTGCGCCGGCTGGGTCTGGCCCACGACGACCGCCGCTCGGTGGCCACCTTCGACACCGACTTCTACCGCTGGACCCAGTGGATCTTCCTGCAGGTCTTCAACTCCTGGTATGACCAGGACGCGAGGAAGGCCCGCCCGGTCGCCGAGCTGATCGCCGAGTTCGCCGGCGGCACCCGGCCCACCCCGGACGGCCGCCCCTGGGCGGAGCTGACCGTCGCCGAGCGGCGGAGGGTCGTCGACGACCGCCGGCTGGCGTACGTCTCGGAGGCGCCGGTGAACTGGTGCCCCGGGCTGGGCACCGTGCTGGCCAACGAGGAGGTCACCGCCGACGGCCGCTCGGACCGGGGCAACTTCCCGGTGTTCAAGCGGAACCTGAAGCAGTGGATGATGCGGATCACCGCGTACGGCGACCGGCTGATCGAGGACCTGGACACGCTGGACTGGCCCGAGCCGATCAAGCTGATGCAGCGCAACTGGATCGGCCGATCCACCGGCGCCCACATCGATTTCCCGGTCGTGCCCACTGATTCCGGTTTCGCGGGCGAAGCCCGTGTCAGAGTCTTCACCACCCGGCCCGACACCGTCTTCGGGGCCACCTACATGGTGCTGGCCCCCGAGCACGAGCTGGTCGACGCGCTGGTGCCGGCGGCCTGGCCGGAGGGCACGAAGGACGCCTGGACCGGCGGGCACGCCGGCCCCAGGGCGGCAGTCGAGGCGTACCGGAAGGCGGCGGCGGCCAAGACCGACGTGGAGCGGCAGTCCGAGACGAAGGAGAAGACCGGCGTCTTCGTCGGCGCGTACGCCACGAACCCGGTCACCGGCGGGCAGATCCCGATCTTCATCGCCGACTACGTGCTGGCCGGCTACGGCACCGGCGCGATCATGGCGGTGCCCGCGCAGGACGAGCGGGACTGGGCGTTCGCCGAGGTCTTCGACCTGCCGATCGTGCGCACCGTGCAGCCGGCTGACGGCTTCGACGGCAAGGCGTACACCGGGGACGGCCCGGCGATCAACAGCGCCGCGCCCGAGCGCGGCCTGGACTTGAACGGCCTGGAGGTCGCCGACGCCAAGGCGGCGATCATCGCCTGGCTGGAGGCCGACGGGCACGGCACCGGCGCGGTCACCTACCGGCTGCGCGACTGGCTGTTCTCCCGGCAGCGCTACTGGGGCGAGCCGTTCCCCATCGTGTACGACGAGACCGGAGCGGCCATCGCGCTGCCGGAGGAGATGCTGCCGGTCGAGCTGCCCGAGGTGGACGACTTCTCCCCGAAGACGTTCGACCCCGACGACGCCGCCAGCAACCCGGAGACCCCGCTGTCCCGGCGGCGCGACTGGGTCGAGGTGGAGCTGGACCTGGGCGACGGGCCGAAGCGGTACACCCGCGAGACCAACGTGATGCCGCAGTGGGCCGGCTCCTGCTGGTACGAGCTGCGCTACCTGGACCCGACCAGCGCCGGCCGGTTCGTCGGCGCCGAGAACGAGCGGTACTGGATGGGCCCGCGCGCCGAGGGCGACTGCGGTGGCACCGACCTGTATGTCGGCGGCGCCGAGCACGCCGTGCTGCACCTGCTGTACGCGCGCTTCTGGCACAAGGTGCTGTACGACCTGGGCCACGTCTCGTCGTTCGAGCCGTACCGCAAGCTGTTCAACCAGGGCATGATCCAGGCGTACGCGTACGTCGATCCCCGGGGCTCCTACGTGCAGGCCGAGGAGGTCGTCGAGCGCGACGGCGCCTGGTTCCTGGGCGACGAGGAGGTGCGCCGCGAGTACGGCAAGATGGGCAAGTCGCTGAAGAACGTGGTCACCCCCGACGACATGTGCGCCGCGTACGGCGCGGACACCTTCCGGGTGTACGAGATGTCGATGGGCCCGCTGGAGATGTCCCGCCCGTGGGAGACCCGGGCGGTCGTCGGGTCGTACCGGTTCCTGCAGCGGGTCTGGCGGGCCGTCGTCGACGAGCAGACCGGCGAGCTGCGGGTCACCGACGACCCGGCCGACGAGGCCACCCGGCGGCTGCTGCACAAGGTGATCGACGGGGTGCGCGGCGACATGGAGGGGATCCGGTTCAACACCGCGATCGCCAAGCTGATCGAGCTGACCAACTCGCTGACCCGCCTGCCGGCCACCTCCCGCGAGGCGGCCGAGCCGCTGGTGCTGATGCTGGCCCCGTTCGCCCCGCACGTCGCCGAGGAGCTGTGGCGCCGGCTGGGCCACGACGCCTCGCTGGCGTACACGGACTTCCCGGTCGCCGACCCGGCGCTGCTGGTCGCCGAGACGGTGACGTACCCGGTGCAGATCAACGGCAAGGTCCGCGGCCGGATCGAGGTCGCCGCCGACGCGCCCGAGGACGACGTGCGGGCGGCAGCCCTGGCAGCGGTCGAGTCCGCGCTGGCCGGTAAGCCCCCCCGCAAGGTCATCGTGATCAAGGGCCGCATGGTCTCCGTGGTCGCCTGACCCCACCCCACCCCACCCCCGCCCCCGCCCCCGCCCCGCCCCGTGTCTCCGCGATCTTGCGGTTGCGGCCCTTGTTCCGTCCGTTCTGGCCGGTATGTCGGGGCCGCAACCGCAAGATCGGCGGGGACGGGTGGGGGAGGGTGGGGGAGGGGGTGTGGGGTTGTCAGTGGGGTGGGGCCACGGGGCGGGCGGCGTGGATCGTTCACGGGTCCTCGGTCGTCGGGATGATGCCCCGCGTGCCGGCGCGGTGTGCCGCCCCAGCACACCGATCGTCCACCTCGTCATCTCCGCCTCCCGGGGGCGGGGCGCTGTGGCGGCAAGTTCCTGGAATGAGTGGCCATTCCAGGAACTTGTGCGAGCGAGCAAACCCGCCCGGGCATGCGATGACGGTCGCTGTGCTGGTCATTTCGCGGTCTTCGCCCGCCGTCCGCGTTCGGCACGCCACCACCGGTGGACCAGCACCGCGCTGGCGATCAGGCCGAGGCTGGCGGGGGCGGCGGCGTACCAGTTGATGTCGCCCGGCGAGGTGGCCGCCGCGCCGAGCGCCGCGTAGCCGAACGCGGTGGGGGCGGAGGCGAGGACGCTACCGGCCAGGAACGGCAGCACCCGGGCCCCGGTCGTGCCGTAGCCGTAGCTGACCAGCCCGTACCCGGAGATCGGCAGCAGCCGGACCGTCGCCACCCCGAGCACGCTCTGCCGGGCGAACCAGCCGTCGAGGCGGGCCAACCGGCCGCGCACCCGCTCGGCGACGAACTGCCGTCCCAGCGCCCGGCCGACGGCGAAGCCGAGCGCCGCGGCCAGCAGCGCCGCGCCGAGCGCGTACGCGGCGCCCTCCAGCGCGCCGAAGATCGCGCCGGTGGCGAGCGTGACGAAGGTGCGGGGGACCAGGGCGACCAGCAGCAGCGCCCCGCCGACGACCGCCGCGACCGGGGCGTACCCGCCGAGGGAGTCGGCGATCCGGGGCAGCTCCGCCGTGTCGGGTCGGGGCGCCACCGGCAGCAGCGCCGCGAGCCCGGCGAGCAGGAGCAGCAGGAGGGCGAACCGGCGGGCCGACGGCTGCCGGAGCAGCAGCCGGACCGCCTGGATCATGCCCGGGCGGCGGCCACCGCGGCGCGGCGTTCGGCGCGGAGCCGGTCGGCCCAGGTGTCGTCGAGCGGCGGGAGCTGGTGCGCGCCGGTGGCCCAGCGCAGCAGCAGGTCGGCCAGGGCGGGGTTGCGGGCCAGGGCGGGGCCGTGCGAGTACGTCCCGAGCAGCTTGCCCCGCCACGCGCCCTCGGTGGCGCCGTCGTTGCCGACCCCGGTGGTCACCCGGGCCAGCGGGGACACCCCCGGGCCGAGTTGGGTCCGGCCGCCGTGGTTCTCGAAGCCGGTGAGCGCCGGCACGCCGAGCCGGGGGTCGATGTCGCCGGCCAGCTCGCCGACGGCGCGGCTCGGGCCCCGGTCGGAGGAGAGGTCGAGCAGCTCCAGCCCGGTGCACTGGACGCCCTTGGCGAAGAACGAGGTGCCGAGGAGCTGGTAGCCGGCGCAGACGCCGAACACGACCGACCCCTGGGCGGCGGCCCGGTGCAGGCCGCCGTCGGCCCGCAGTCGCTGCGCGCCGAGCGCCTGTGGGCCGTCCTCGCCGCCGCCGATGAGGTAGATGTCGGCGGTGGCGGGCAGCCGCTGGTCGGAGCGGACCTCCAGCACCTCCACCGGCATCCCGCGCTGCTGCGCCCGGCGGGCCAGGATCAGCATGTTGCCCCGGTCGCCGTAGGTGGACAGCAGGTCGGGGTAGATCCAGACGATACGCAGGCTCTCAGTTGACACGGTCCAGCTCCGCTCGGATGTCCTGGAAGGCGGTGTAGTTGGCGATGACCTCCAGGCGGCCGGGTGGCACGGCCCGGACCACCTCGGCGAACGTCCGCACGTGCTGGAACGGCACCCCGTTGACATCGAGGCGGACCGCCAGGTCGTACGCCCGGTCGCCGGTGATCAGCACCTGTCGGCCGCGCAGCGGGGCGAAGTCGACGTCGAACAGCCAGGAGGTGTCCATCCCGTCGGGGTCCCGGGCGTTGATGGACAGCAGCGTCGGGGCCACGTCGGCCATCTCGAACGCCTCCAGCCAGCTCGCCGGGTTCTTCGCCAGCAGCAGCCGGATGTTGCGCCCGTCCCGGTCGACCTGGGCGTAGCGGCCGGCGACCGAGGTGACGGAGCCGAGCCGGGAGACCGCGTCGACCGGGCGTACGCCGAACTCGGCGGCGACGGCCAGGGCGGTCGCGGCGTTGCCCAGGTTGACCTTGCCGGGGAGCTGGAGGGTCACCTTGTGCCAGGCTCCGGTGGGGTCGAGCACGCCGTCGTCCTCCACCGTCCACTGTGGGCCGGGGCGGCGCAGCGGGCAGCCGCTGCACCACCACTGCTCGCCGGAGCGCTGGATGGTGTGGCCGCACTCGGGGCAGACCCACGAGTCGTCGTGCCAGCGCTGGCCGGCGCTGAACCAGGTGACGTGCGGCGGCCGGATGCCGCGGGCCGGGTCGCCGGGCGGGGTGGCGGCCCACACGACCATCGGGTCGTCGGCGTTCGCCACCACCCGCACGTCCGGGTGGTTGACCAGCGCGGCCCGCCAGAGCTGCGCCATCATGGCGACCTCCTTGGCCCGGTCGAGCTGGTCCCGGGAGAGGTTGAGCAGCGCCACCACGTGCGGCTCGGTGGCCTCCAGGACCTGGGCCAGGTAGTGCTCGTCGACCTCCAGCACCGCGTACGGGGTGCTGCCGGCCTTGGCCAGGGCCGAGGTGTGGCCGGTGGGCATGTTGGCGCCGAAGGAGTTGGTGGCCACCCGGCCGAGGACGCCGACCGCCGCGGCGGCCAGCCGGGTGGTGGTCGTCTTGCCGTTGGTGCCGGAGACGAGCGCGATGGCACGTCCGGCAGAGAGGTGGGCGAGCAGGTCCGGGTCGATCTTCAGGCCGATCCACCCGCCGATCACCGAACCGTCACCACGACCCGCGGCTCTCGACAGCGCCGCGGCGGTCCGCGACACCGAGCTGGCCACCTTCGCCCGCAGGGGCATCTTCGCGTCCGTCACCCGAGCGAGGTTACCGGACCGCCGCGCCCGCCAGATCGCCGCCGACGGCGAACCGTTCGGCCGGGGGCGTCCGGCGGACGGTCAGCGCGCGCTCGACCGGATGGAGTCGATCTATGTCGGGTAGTGGACGCCCCGGCGGGGGCGCTTCGGCCCTCCACTCCGCTCCACCCCCTCTGACGTGCGGTTTTGCGTTCGGAAACGCCGCGCCGCGCGGGTGATTCTGGTTGCAGGTGGAGGGAAGTGGAGTAGAGTGGGGCCCAATGGTGAGGCCGGTAGGGCCAACCGGCCCGGGGGGAAGCGGCGCCGCGAACGCCGCTGAAAGGGCGAGGGGGTTGGGCCGATGTTTCTCGGCACCCACACTCCGCGCCTGGACGACAAGGGCCGGTTGATCCTTCCGGCGAAGTTCCGGGATGAGCTGGCGGGGGGTGTCGTGATCACTAAAGGGCAGGATCGCTGTCTCTACGTCTTCCCGATGCCCGAGTTCCAGCGCATCGCCGACCAGTTGCGCGGGCAACCCATGACGCACAAGGCGGCCCGGGCGTACAGCCGGGTCTTCTTCGCCAGCGCGCACGACGAGGTCCCGGACAAGCAGGGCCGGGTCGTCATCCCGCCCCACCTACGGGCGTACGCCGGGCTCGACCGGGACCTGGTGGTGATCGGGGCGAGCACGCGGGTGGAGATCTGGGACAAGGCGGCCTGGGAGGCCTACCTCTCCGAGAGCGAGGACGACTTCGCCGACATCGAGGAGGGGGTGCTGCCGGGCGGTCTGTAGGGCGTGACGGCGCCCGACGTACTGCGAGATCTCCAGCCGCTTTCGAGTTCCTGGCACCCCTTCCCCGGTGCCAGGCGCACGATCTCATCGGAGGGCCGCGGCCTCCGGCGGGCGGGAGCGGATGGGGATCTGGCGGTACGACGGAGGCGTCGTGGCGACGGCAGGCGAAAAGAGAAACGGACGGTTCAACCAGTGGGGGTCGACATGGGGGAGCTTCGCGGCACGCACGTGCCTGTGCTGCTCGAGCGGTGTCTCGAGTTGCTGGCCCCCGCGCTGGACAGGGGCGACCGCACGATCCACGTCGACGCCACGCTGGGTTTGGCCGGTCACGCCGAGGCGGTGCTGGAACGGCATCCGCGCACGGTGCTGATCGGGCTGGACCGGGACACCGAGGCCCTCGCCCACGCGCGGGTCCGGCTGGCCCGGTTCGCCGACCGGGTCCACCTCGAGCACGCCGTCTACGACGAGCTGCCCGAGGTGCTGGACCGGCTCGGCTACCCGGCGATCGACGGCATCCTGTTCGACCTGGGCGTCTCCTCGCTCCAGTTGGACGCGCCCGACCGCGGGTTCGCCTACGCGCAGGACGCCCCGCTGGACATGCGGATGGACCAGACCCGGGGGGTGACCGCCGAAGAGGTGGTCAACAGCTATCCCCACCCGGACCTGGCCCGGGTGCTGCGGGTGTACGGCGAGGAGAAGTTCGCCGTGCGGGTCGCCTCGGCGATCCTCCGGGAGCGGGAGCGGGCCCGGATCACCTCGTCGGCGCGACTGGCCGAACTGGTCAGGGAGAGCATCCCGGCAGCAGCCCGACGGACGGGCGGACACCCGGCCAAGAGAACGTTTCAGGCTTTACGGATCGAGGTAAACAAGGAGCTGGCAGTGCTGGAGACGGCGCTGCCGGCTGCTCTCGACAAGCTCACCGTGGGCGGTCGCATGGTGGTCCTGTCCTACCACTCGCTGGAGGACAGGCTCACCAAGGCGGCCCTCGCCGACCGGGTCCGCAGCAAGGGCCCGGTCGACCTCCCGGTCGAACTTCCCGGTTCGGGTCCGACGTTCCGGCTGCTCAGCCGGGGCGCGGAGCTGCCCGGGGAGGCGGAGGTCGCCGCGAACCCGCGCGCCGCCTCGGTGCGCCTGCGGGCCGCGGAACGGATCGACCCGGAGGCGGAGCAGCAGGGGCGGGCCGACCGCGAACGGTACCGCCGGCGGGTCAGGGCGATGCACCAGCCGGGATCGGCGGATCCGCGGCCGGCGCCGGGCGAGGGGCAGGGACGGACGAAGAGGGGGAGGGAAGATGAACGTTGACAAGCGCGACGGCCGGGACACCGGTGTCGGGCAGCGCGCACCGCGGTCGGGGGGCCGGACCGCGGCGCAGCGGACCACGCAGACCGGGGTTCCGGCGGCGGGGGCCGCCCGGTTCGACCGGCAGGGGGAGGCTCGCGCCCGGGGGGCGCGCGAGTTCCCGACCAACGGCAGCGCCGCGCTGCGCCCGGCCGAGCGGACCAGCCCGGTGGCGACCCCGTCGCCACGGCTGCGGGTCGCTCCGCCGCCGCCGGTGTCGGTGCCGCGGGCACCCTTCGTCGCGCTGATCCTGGTGCTGGTCGTCGGCGGGGTGCTCGGCATCCTGCTGGTCAACACCAAGATCAACGAGAATTCCTTCCGGCTGGAGAGGCTCCAGCAGCAGCAGGCCAAGCTCGACGTGGACCAGCAGCAGCTGGAGAAGGAGATCGCCGACGCGAAGGCCCCCGGCAACCTCACCGCCGCCGCGAAGCGGTTGGGCATGGTCGAGGCCGAGGAGCCGGCGTACATCCGACTGCCGGACGGCCGGATCATCGGCGTGCCGCAGCCGGCCAACGGCCAGCCCTCGGTCACCAGCCAGCAGGGCGCGGGAGGCTGACCGGTGCCGCCGAGATCGGATGAACCGCGCCGGGACCCCACGGGGTCCCGGCGCGGTTCATCGCGTTCCACCAGCGGTCGGGGCGAGCCGCGTGCCGGCGAGCCCGGGGTGGGGGGCATCTCCGACGCTCGGGCGTACACCCCTCGGGGGCGGACCATCCGCGAGGAGCGCGGCGCGCTCGGTCGGCCGAGCGCCGGGGGCGCCGAGCAGCGGCGTACCCCCCGCAGCACCCGGGCCGGCGGCGACCCGTTCCGGCCGGCGTTGCAGGTGCTCGACGGCGGCCGGGTCGGCTCGACCCGCGCGGGCCGGCGGGAGGGCGTTCCGGCCGGGCGCTCCGGGGTGATCCGGACCGTCCAGCCCAGACCGGCCCGCACGCCGGCCGACGACGACGATGACGCCCCACCCCCGCCGCGCCGCCGGCCCGGCCCGCGCGCCCCGCGCCGCCCGGAGCGGCCCGCCGCCCGGCGCAAGCCGCGCAGGCCGCGCAAGCCGCCCCGGCTGGCCGACCCCCGGCGCCGGCTGCGCCTGGGCACCCTGCTCGTCCTCGTGCTGTTCGCCACCATCGGCATCCGGCTGGTCTTCCTCCAGGCGATCGACACCCCGGCGTACGCCGGCGGCGGGCTGGCCGACCGGCTGACCGGGGTCGACCTGCCCGCCCCCCGGGGAGCCATCTACGACCGCACCGGAGCCCCGCTGGCGCACAGCGTCGAGGCCCGGTACGTCTTCGCCGACCCCACCCGGGTCAAGGACCGCCCGGCGACCGCCCGGGCGCTCTCGCCCCTGCTCGGCCTGCCCGCCTCCGACCTGGCCGGGCGGATGAAGCCGCGCACCCTGGAGAACGGCAGCGCCTCCCAGTTCGAGTACCTGGCGCGCGGGGTCGACATCTCCACCGCGAAGAAGATCATGGCGCTGGAGCTGGCCGGCATCGGCGTGCACCGCGACGAGCGGCGCGAGGTGCCCGGCGGCGACCTGGCCGCCAACCTGCTCGGCTTCACCAGCCAGGACATGGTCGGCCTGGAGGGCCTGGAGGCCCGCTACGACGACCTGCTGCGCGGCGAGAACGGCCGCCGGGTGTACGAGGCCGGGCAGGGCGACCTGGGCGCCCCCATCCCGGGCGGCTACAGCCGCACCACCCCGGCCAAGCCGGGCAGCTCGCTGGAGCTGACCATCCTCCGGGACCTCCAGTTCAAGGCGCAGCAGGTGCTGAAGGACCAGACGGACAAGGCCCAGGGCAGCGTCGGCGCGGTCGTCGTGCTCGACGCGCCCACCGGCGAGGTGCTGGCCCAGACCAGCCACCCCACCTACAACGCCGCGAAGCACGAGGAGAGCGCCCCCACCGACCGGGAGGACGCCGCGAGCAGCTTCGTGGTCGACCCCGGCTCGATCCACAAGGCGATCACCTTCGGAGCCGCGCTCCAGGAGGGCGTCGTCACGCCCGACACCGCGCTGCCGATCGCCAACACCATCCGCAAGGGCGACACGGTCTTCCGCGACACCCACCCGGCCAACGGGCAGAAGATGAGCCTCGCCGGGATGCTGGCGTACTCGTCGAACGTCGGCACCATCGAGATCGCCGACAAGCTCGGCCGGGACCGGCTGATCGACTACCAGAAGCGCTTCGGGCTCGGCCAGCGCACCGAGGAGGGCATGCCGGGCGAGGCCAGTGGCCGGCTGCTCCCCGCCGACCAGTGGAGCGGGTCGTCGGAGGGGTCGGTGCCGATCGGGCACAGCGTCGACGCCACGCCGCTGCAGATGGCCGCCGCGTACGGGGCGATCGCCAACAACGGCACCTACGTCCAGCCGCACCTGATCAAAGAGGTGATCAGCGGGAAGGACGGCAGCCGGACCCCGGGCAAGGCGCCGGTCACCCGCTCGGTGCTCAGCCCGCAGAACGCGGCGGCGCTGCGCACCCTGCTCCAGGCGGTCACCACGGTCGACGGGGCCACCGGGCTCGCCGCGGCGGTGCCCGGCTACCAGGTGGCCGGCAAGACCGGCACCGGCCTGCGCTACGTCGACGGCAAGCAGCAGCCCGGCGAGGTCGGCTCGTTCATCGGGATGGCCCCGGCGGACAATCCGCGGTTCGTGGTGGCGGTCTTCGTGTGGAGCCCGGAGGGCGGCGGCGGGGCGGTCGCCGCGCCGGCCTTCCGCGAGATCATGGGCTTCACGCTCAGCCGGTACCGGGTTCCCCCGTCGTCGGCCAAGCCGCCCAAGTTCGAGGTCTTTCCGCGCTGACCAGGAGCGGGGGGACATCATCGGTGAGTGGGGACGAACCGCCGGGGCGGCTGTGCGGTCGGGACCGGACGACCGGGTAGGGTCTGACGCCGTGCCCGGCAATCCACGCCCCCGTACCGTGACCGGACTCCGGCTCGGCGATCTCGCCGACCGGCTCGCCGTCGAGCCGCCGTCAGGCGCCGCCGACGTCGCCGTGACCGGGGTGACCCACGCCAGCCAGGAGGTCCGCCCCGGCGACCTGTACGCCGCGCTGCCCGGCGCCCGCCGCCACGGCGCGGAGTTCGCCGCCGGCGCGGCGGCGGCGGGCGCGGTGGCCGCCCTGACCGACCCGGCCGGCGCCCCGGCGGTGGCCGCGGCGGGCCTGCCCGCGCTGGTGGTGCCCGACCCCCGCGCGGTGCTCGGCGCCCTCGCCTCCGCCGTCTACGGCGACCCCACCGCCGGGCTGACCGTCATCGGGATCACCGGCACGGCCGGCAAGACCTCCACCGCCTACCTCGTCGAGTCGGGGCTGCGCGCCGCCGGCCACGTGACCGGGCTGATCGGCACGGTGGAGACCCGGCTGGGCGACCTGGCGATCGACAGTGTGCGGACCACCCCGGAGGCCACCGACCTGCACGCCATGCTCGCCGCCGCCCGGGAGCGCGGGGTGACCGCGCTGGTCATGGAGGTCTCCAGCCACGCCCTGGCGATGGGCCGGGTCGGCGGGGTGCGGTTCACCGTGGGCGGGTACACGAACTTCGGCTCCGATCACCTGGACTTCCACGCCGACTCGGCGGACTACTTCGCCGCGAAGGCCCAGCTGTTCGACGGGCGCTGCGCGGTCGAGGTGCTCAACCACGACGACCCGGCCCTGCGCCCGCTGTTCAAGCCCGCCACGGTCAGCTACTCGGCCGCCGGCGACCCGACCGCCACCTGGTACGCCGGCGACGTCGACGGCGAGGGCTACGCCCAGCGGTTCACCGCGCACGGCCCCGACGGGCTGACCGTGCCGGCCAGGGTGGCGCTGCCCGGGCGGCACAACGTGGCCAACGCCCTGCTGGCCATCGCCGTGCTGGTCGCCGCCGGGGTGGACGCGGAGACCGCCGCCACCGGGGTGGCCGCCTGCGGCGGGGTCCCCGGCCGGCTGGAGCTGGTCTCCACGGCCGGCCCGGTGCGCGGGGTGGTCGACTACGCGCACAAGACGGACGCGATCGTGGCCGCCCTGGCCGCGCTGCGCGAACTGAGCGCCGGGCGGCTGATCTGCGTCATCGGCGCCGGCGGCGACCGGGACCGGGGCAAGCGGCCGGTGATGGGCGCCGCCGCCGCGCAGGGGGCCGACGTGGTGCTGGTGACCGACGACAACCCGCGCACCGAGGACCCGGGCGCGATCCGGGCGGAGGTGCTGGCCGGGGCGTACGGGACCGGCGCGCCGGCCCGGATCGTCGAGGTGGCCGGCCGCCGGGCGGCGATCGACGAGGCGGTCCGGCTGGCCGCCCCGGGCGACGTGGTGGCCGTGCTCGGCAAGGGCCACGAGCGCGGGCAGGAGATCGGCGGCGAGGTGCTGCCGTTCGACGACCGGACCGAGCTGGCCGACGCGCTGCGCGCCCGCTTCGGCGACCTGGCGGGTCAGCGGTGATCCCGCTGACGTTGGCCGAGGTGGCCGGGGCGGTCGACGGCCGACTGTTCGCCGCCGACCCGGCCGCCCGGGTGACCGGCCCGGTCGAGTTCGACTCGCGCAAGGTGTCCGCCGGGACGCTGTTCGTGGCGTTCCCCGGGGAGAAGGTCGACGGCCACGACTACGCCGCCGCGGCCGTCGAGGCCGGCGCGGTCGCGGTGCTCGGCACCCGGGAGGTGCCCGGGGTGCCGATGGTGCTGGTCGCCGACGCCCTGGACGCGATGGGCCGGCTGGCCCGGGCCGTGGTGGACCGGCTGCCCGAACTGACCGTGATCGGGCTGACCGGCTCGTCCGGCAAGACCACCACGAAGGACCTGATCGCCCAGCTCACCGTCCGGCTCGGCCCCACGGTGGCCCCGCCCGGGTCGTTCAACAACGAGCTGGGGCACCCGTGGACGGCGTTGCGGGCCGGACCGGACACCCGGTTCCTGGTGCTGGAGAAGGGCGCCCGGGGGGTGGGGCACGTGCGCTACCTGTGCGAGGTGGTGCCGCCCCGGATCTCCGTGGTGCTCAACGTCGGCGTGGCGCACCTCGGCGAGTTCGGCTCGGTGGAGAACATCGCGCTGGCCAAGGGGGAGCTGGTCGAGTCGCTGCCGGCCGACGGGCTGGCCGTGCTCAACGCCGACGACCCGCTCGTCGAGGCGATGGCCGGGCGCACCCGGGCCCGGGTGGTCCGCTACGGCGAGGCCGCGCACGCCGACGTCCGCGCCGAGGACGTGACCCTGGACGGGCGGGGCCGGGCGTCGTACACCCTGGTGACGCCGGAGGGGAGCGCGCCGGTGCGGCTCGGGCTGACCGGCCGGCACCAGGTCTCCAACTCGCTGGCGGCCGCTGCGGTGGCCCGGGAGCTGGGCATGCCGGTGACCGAGCTGGCCACCGCGCTGGGCGAACTGGGTCTGGTCTCCACCCGTCGGATGGACGTCTTCGAGCGCCCCGACGGCGTGACGGTGATTGATGATTCGTACAACGCGAACCCGGCGTCGATGGCGGTGGCGCTGCGGGCGCTGGCCGGCATGCGCGGCGGGGGGCGCGCGCTCGCGGTGCTCGGCTACATGGCCGAGCTGGGGCCGTACGAACGGGACGGGCATCTGGAGGTCGGCCGGCTCGCGGCCGGGCTGGGGGTGGACCGGCTGCTCGTGGTGGGCGAGCCGGCGGCGCCGATCCATGAGGGCGCGACAGCGGTAGAGGACTGGGGAGGAGAGTCGGTGCTGCTCACCGATCAGGCGGCGGCCGTCGAGGTGCTGCGGGGCGAACTACGGCCGGGTGACGTCGTCCTGGTGAAGGGCTCCCGGTACCGCACCTGGGAGGTGGCCGACGCGCTGCGCGTCGACGCCACGGGCGAGGGGGCCGCCGCATGAGGGCGGTGATCATCGCCATCGGGGTGGCGTTCCTCGTCTCGCTGTTCTGCACCCCGATCGCGATCAAGGTGTTCACCCGGCTCAAGGCCGGCCAGCCGATCCGGGCCGAGGGCCCGGCCATGCACCAGACCAAGAAGGGCACGCCGACGATGGGCGGCGTGGTCTTCATCCTGGCCACCGTCATCGCGTACGTCGCGGGGCACCTGGCCCTGACCACCCTGCCGGACGCGCAGATCGCCCAGGTCGAGCCGACGATCACCGCCCTGTTCCTGCTGGGCCTCATGGTGTTCTCCGGGGCGGTCGGCTTCATCGACGACTTCCTCAAGGTCCGCAAGCGGCACAGCGGCGGGCTCAACAAGCGGGGCAAGCTGGCCGGGCAGATCCTCGTCGGCGCGCTCTTCGGCGTCGTCGCGCTGTACTTCCCGAGCAGCATGACCGACGCCAGCGGCGCGGCCACCAACACCGAGACGGTGGGTGCCAGCACGCTGAGCTTCATCCGGGACATCCCCGCCCTGGACGTCAGCAAGATCGGCGCGGTGGTCATCTTCATCTTCGTGGTGATGGCGGCGACCAACGGCGTGAACCTCACCGACGGCCTCGACGGCCTCGCCACCGGCGCGTCGGTGATGGTCCTCGCGGCGTACGCGCTGATCGCGTTCTGGCAGTACCGGCACTGGTGCGCCGACCCGGCGTACACGGCGAACCCGAACAACTACTGCTACACCGTCCGGGATCCGTTGGAGATCGCGCTGATCGCCGGGGCGGCGGCCGGGGCCTGCGTCGGCTTCCTGTGGTGGAACACCTCGCCGGCCCGGATCTTCATGGGCGACACCGGGGCGCTCGGGCTGGGCGGCCTGATCGCCGGCATGGCGATGTCCACCCGGACCATCCTGCTGCTGCCGATCATCGGCGGGCTGTTCGTGATCATCACGATGTCGGTGGTCATCCAGATCATCTCGTTCCGCACCACCGGCAAGCGGGTGTTCCGGATGTCGCCCCTGCAGCACCACTTCGAGCTCGCCGGCTGGAGCGAGGTCAACATCGTGGTCCGGTTCTGGATCATCGCCGGGATCGGGGTGGCCATCGCGCTGGGGCTGTTCTACAGCGACTTCCTGGCCGCGATGGGCTGAGTAGCCCCGCAGCCGCCCGCCGCCACGCGGCGGCCCGCGGCTCCCGAGGCGTCCGGAGGGTCCCCTGCGATAGCAGGGGGCCCTCCTTTTCGTCGGTCCGACACGCCGACCACGGCGTTCGGCGGGAACGGGCCGGTCGCATTCGCCATGATGGGCGGGTGGGGGAGGACCGAGGTACCGGCACGACGACAACCGACACGTCTCCGAGGCGGGCGGCGGGGGGTGGGCGTACCGCCGATCCGCCGGCTCCGGCGCGGGGGTTCGGCCTGGACGCCGCGGGCGGGCTGGCGGCGCTGCGCGGCCTGCTGGCCCGGCCGCTGGCCTCGTACTACCTGCTGATCTCCAGCGCCAGCCTGCTGCTGGTGATCGGCCTGACCATGGTCTTCTCGGCCACCAGCGTGATGAACTACGCCGAGCAGGGCAACGCCTTCGCCGACCTCACCCAGCAGGCCATCTTCGCGGTGATCGGCGTGGTGGCGTTCTGGGTCTGCCAGCGGCTGCCGGCGAGCACCTACCGCTCGGTCGCCCGGGTCGCGCTCGGGATCGCGGTGGGGTTGCTGCTGGTGCTCAACCTGCTGCTCGCCCTGAACTCGTTCTTCGGGGTGAAGCGGATCGGGCCCCTGGAGGCGAACCTGCTCTGGCTGTTCGTCGGCGGCATCCAGCTCCAGCCGTCCGAGCTGGCGAAGTTCGCGCTGGTGCTCTGGGGGGCCGACGTGCTGGCCCGCAAGGGCGTCCGGCTCGGCTGGTGGAAGGAACTGGCCACCCCGCTGTTCCCGGTGGTCGGGCTGCTGTTCGTGCTGGTCGGCTACAACGACGTCGGCACCATGCTCTGCCTGCTCGCCCTGGTCGTCGGGCTGCTCTGGGCGGCCGGGGTGCGGGCCAAGGTCTTCGCGGTGCTGTCGGTGATCGGGCTGGTCGGCATCGGCCTGCTGATCGCCGCCGCCTCGCTCGGTGCCGGCTCTGGGACCAAGGGACAGGAGAACTACCGGCTGGCCCGGCTGACCGTCTTCATCAACCCGCCCGACCCGGCGAAGTGCTTCGAGACCTGGTGCTACCAGCCGGTCCAGGCCCGCAACGCCATCGAGCACGGCGGCTGGTTCGGCGTCGGGCTGGGCAAGAGCAGCCTCAAGTTCGGCTGGCTGCCCGAGGCGCACAACGACTTCATCTTCGCCGTGCTCGCCGAGGAGCTGGGCGTCGTCGGCTGCGTGGTGTTGATCACCCTGTTCGCGGTGCTCGGCTACACCGGCCTGCGGATCGCCCGGCGGGTGGAGGACCCGTTCCGCCGGCTCGCCGCGGCCGGGGCGACCACCTGGCTGGTCGGCCAGGCGATCATCAACATCGGCGGGGTCATCGGCCTGATGCCGATGACCGGCGTTCCGCTGCCGTTCATCTCCGACGGCGGAAGCGCCCTGGTGGTGACCCTGGCGGCGATCGGGATGCTGGCCTCGTTCGCCCGCGCGGAACCCGACGCGGCCCGAGCCCTGCATGCCCGTCCGCCCGCCCGATGGGTCCGACTACTCTGGGCCCCGTTGCCGCCGCTTCCCGGCCGGCGCCGCCGACCGGCGCCGCCACCGCCGGACCGTGGGTCCGTACCCCGGTCCCGGGCGCGGCGCGAGGACGACCAGGCCGCATCCCGCGGCGCCCGGCCCGACCGGGCCCGGGGCGGGACGGCGAGCGAGAGGAGACGCTGATGGGTCCGCTGCGTTCGGTGGTGCTCTGCGGAGGGGGCACGGGTGGCCACATCTACCCGCTGCTCGCCTTCGCCGACTGCCTGCGCCGACACGACCCGGGCGTCCGGATCACCTGCCTCGGCACGCCGAAGGGCCTGGAGAACGAGCTGATCCCGCCGGCCGGCTACGACCTGCGGCAGATCCCGGCGTACCAGCTTCCCCGGTCGGTCAACATGAGCCTGGTCCGCACCCCGGACCGGATGTGGAAGGCGGCCCGCGCGGCGGGCAAGGTGATCGACGAGGTCCGGGCCGACGTGGTCGTGGGCTTCGGCGGGTACGTCTCGGTGCCCGGCTACCTCGCCGCCTGGCGGCGCGAGCTGCCGATCGTCATCCACGAGGTCAACGTGCCGCCGGGGGTGGCCAACCGGCTCGGCATGAAGTTCACCGACAACGTGGCCGTGGGCTTCCCGCACCAGCCGGCGCAGGCCGAGGCGCTGCGCGACGCCCGGGTCGTCGGCGTGCCGCTGCGCCGGGGCATCGCGGGGCTGGACCGGGCCGCCAACGCCGCCGCCGCCCGCGCCCACTTCGGACTCCGCCCCGACCTGCCGGTGCTCTTCGTCGCCGGCGGCTCGCAGGGCGCCCGTTCCATCAACCTCGCGGTGGCCGGGGCGGCCAAGGAACTGGCCCGGCACGGGGTGCAGGTGCTGCACGTGATGGGCGCCCGCAACGAGCCCGTGCCGATCCCCACCGACCTGCCGGTGCCGTACGTGACCCTGCCGTACCTGTCCCAGATGGAGATCGGCTACGCCGCCGCCGACCTGATGCTCGGCCGGGGCGGGGCGATGACCTGCGCCGAGGTCGCCGCGATCGGCCTGCCCACCGTCTACGTGCCGTACCCGCACAGCAACCAGGAGCAGAAGCGCAACGCGCTGCCCGTGGTGGACGCCGGCGGCGGGCTGCTCGTCGACGACGCCGAGCTGACCCCGGCCTGGGTGGAGCGCACCATCATCCCGCTGATCCGCGACCCGCACCGGCTCGCCGCGATGGGTGCCGCCGCGGCGGGCTACGGGCGGCGCGACGGCGACGAGGCGCTGCTGAACTTCGTCTACGAGGCGGTGGCCCGTTGACCGGGCCGACCGTCGAGACCGGAAGGTACCCGTCATGAACACCGCGCAGTTCACCCCGGCCGGCACACTGACCGCCGAGGACCTGGGCCGGATCCACCTGATCGGGGTCGGCGGGGTCGGGATGAGCGGACTGGCCCGACTTTTCCTCACCCGGGGCCTGCCGGTCTCCGGCAGCGAGCTGCGGGACTGGCCGTCGCTGGCCGGGATGCGCGCCCTCGGTGGGACCATCCACTCCCGTCACGAGGTGTCCAACCTCGACGGCGTCGACACTGTGGTCTACTCCTCGGCGATCCCGCAGGACCACCTGGAGATGGTGGAGGCGCGTCGGCGCGGGCTGCGGGTGCTACACCGCTCCGAGGCCCTGGCCGCGGCGATGACCGGGCGGCGGACCGTGGCGGTGGCCGGCACCCACGGCAAGACCACCACCACCTCGATGGTGACGATGGTGCTCCAGCAGGCCGGCGTCGATCCGTCCTTCGTCATCGGCGGGGAGATCTCCGAGGTCGGCTCCGGGGCGCACCACGGCACCGGCGAACACTTCGTGGTCGAGGCGGACGAGAGCGACCGCTCGTTCCTGATCTACCGCCCGTACATCTCGGTCATCACGAACATCGAGGCGGACCACCTCAACACCTACGGCGACCTGGCCACCCTGGAGGCGGCGTTCGCCGAGTTCGCCCGGCTCACCGACCCCGACGGGTTCATCGTCACCTGCGCCGACGACCCGGGCGGGCGGCGGCTGGCCGAGACGCTGCGGGCCGAGGGCCGCCGGGTGCACACGTACGGCGAGGCGCCCGACGCCGACCTGCGGCTGAGCGGGATCGTCTCGTCCGCCCACGGGGTGCGCTACCTGGCCGAGGTGGACGGCCGCTCGCTGGGCGAGATCCGGCTGCCGGTGCCGGGGCGGCACATGGGGCTCAACAGCGCCTCGGCGGTGCTGACCGCGTACCTGCTGGGGTTGCCGGTCGAGGCGGCGGAGGCCGCGCTCGGCGCGTTCCCGGGAGTGCGGCGGCGCTTCGAGCGCAAGGGCGTGGCCGACGGCGTGCTGGTCTACGACGAGTACGCCTACCACCCGACGTCGATGACCCTGGCGTTGCAGACGCTGCGTGAGGTGGCCGGCGACGGGCGGCTGATCGTGGTGTTCCAGCCGTACCGGCTCTACCGCACCCGGGACCTCCAGGCGGAGATCGCGGCGGCGCTGGGCATCGCGGACGAGCTGGTGTTGCTGGAGGTCTTCGGGCCGGGCGAGCTGCGCCAGCCCGGCGAGGGCTCGGCCGCGCTGGTCGAGGCCGTGCCGCTGCCGGCCGACCGGAAGGTCTTCGTGGACTCCTGGGACGACGCGCCGGTGGAGGTGGCCCGCCGGGCCCGCCCTGGCGACGTGGTGGTGACCATGGGTGCGCCGCCCATCTCGCTGATGGGCGACCAGCTCCTGGACGCCCTGTCGGCCCGCGCCGCCGTCGACCCCGCCGTCGACCCCGCCGTCGACCCCGCCGTCGACCCGGGCGGTTCGGCGGCCACCGCCGGATGAGCCCCGGTCCGTCGCGCGGCCGTACCGCTGGGGTGGACCCGGGCGGCGGCCGGCGTGGGCCGGTGCGCCGCTGGCAGCTGGTCCGGGCCGGCACCGACGCGGTGCCGCCGTCCACCCGGCGGTTCATGGCCCGGGCCCGGCAGCGCCGGATGCGCGCGGCGCTGCCCTGGGCGGTGGTCGCCGGGGTGTTCGCCCTGGCCGCGCTGGTGGGCTGGACGGTCTTCGGCACCGGCCTGTTCGGGGTGCGCGAGGTCCAGGTGGAGGGCGCCGAGCTGGTCAGCTCGGTGCAGGTCCGCGAGGCCGCGGCGGTGCCGGACGACTTCCCGCTGGCCCGGGTGGACCTGGCCGGCACCGCCCGGCGGATCGGCACGCTGGCCCCGGTGGAGCGGGCGACGGTCACCCGGGACTGGCCGGGCACGCTGGTGGTGCGGGTGGTGGAGCGGACGCCCGTGGCGGCGGTGCCGCAGAACGGCGCGTTCGCGGTGGTCGACCGGTCCGGGGTGGTCTTCCGGTCCCTGCCGCGTCAGCCGGACGGCCTGCCGGTGGTGCGGGTCGGCCGGCCGGGCCCGGAGGACCCCGGCACCCGGGCCGGGCTGGAGGTGCTGGCCGTGCTCACTCCCCAGCTTCGCGGGCAACTGGTGGAGGTGACCGTGGAGGGGCTGGCCCGGATCAGCCTGCGGCTGCGCAGCGACCGGACCGTGGTCTGGGGGGACGCCACCCGGGGCGCGGACAAGGCCCGGGTGGCCACGGCCCTGCTCAGTCGTGAGGCCGACACCATCGACGTCAGCGCTCCGGACGTGGTCACCTTCAAGTGACCGGCCGGTCAGGGTTCGTCCGGGGTGGCCGGTGGGCGGTGGAAGTGAGGCGTGGCCCTCTCCGTGCGGCGACACGCCGGGCGGGTCCTTGGCTCCGGGCGTGGGGCCGCTTACGTTGCCCCGAAGAGGATCGGTAGTTGACATAACTGTAAGCCTCTAGTAGAGGGTGAGTGTTCAGCTCGGCCTCGCAGGGACAAGCTGACGTCGACGCTGGTCTGGCCAAGCCGTGTGGGGTCGGCCCATGCCAATCTCGAAGGGAAAGGACCGGAGATGACACCTCCGCACAACTACCTGGCGGTCATCAAGGTCGTCGGCATCGGGGGCGGCGGCGTCAACGCCGTCAACCGGATGATCGAGGTTGGGCTCAAGGGCGTCGAGTTCATCGCGATCAACACCGACGCGCAGGCGCTGCTGATGAGCGACGCCGACGTCAAGCTTGACGTCGGCCGCGAGCTGACCCGCGGGCTCGGCGCGGGCGCCAACCCGGACGTGGGCAAGAACGCCGCCGAGGACCACCGCGACGAGATCGAGGAGGTGCTCAAGGGCGCCGACATGGTCTTCGTGACCTGCGGCGAGGGCGGCGGCACCGGCACCGGCGGAGCGCCGGTGGTGGCGAACATCGCCCGCAAGCTCGGCGCGCT
Organism: Micromonospora sp. NBC_01412; assembly: GCF_045040215.1. NCBI lineage: Bacteria > Bacillati > Actinomycetota > Actinomycetes > Micromonosporales > Micromonosporaceae > Micromonospora > Micromonospora sp. NBC_01412. The sequence continues at coordinate 1,107,643 of NZ_CP109528.1, read as the reverse complement.
GACCATCGGCGTGGTCACCCGGCCCTTCTCGTTCGAGGGCAAGCGCCGACAGGTGCAGGCCGAGGCGGGGATAGACGAACTGCGCAACCAGTGCGACACGCTGATCGTCATCCCCAACGACCGGCTGCTGGCCCTCGGCGACCGCAACATCAGCATGATGGACGCGTTCCGCACCGCCGACCAGGTGCTCCTCTCCGGTGTCCAGGGCATCACCGACCTGATCACCACCCCGGGTCTGATCAACCTGGACTTCGCCGACGTGAAGAGCGTGATGAGCGGCGCGGGCAGTGCCCTGATGGGCATCGGCAGCGCGCGTGGGGAGAACCGCGCGGTCGAGGCGGCCGAGGCGGCCATCTCCAGCCCACTGCTGGAGCAGAGCATGGACGGCGCGCGCGGCGTGCTGCTCTCCATCGCAGGCGGCTCCGACCTGGGCCTGTTCGAGATCAACGACGCGGCCCAGCTGGTCACCGACGCGGCCCACCCGGACGCCAACATCATCTTCGGCGCGGTCATCGACGACGCGCTCGGCGATGAGGTGCGGGTCACCGTGATCGCCGCCGGCTTCGACGGCGGCACCCCGGCGTACAAGGCGGTCGAGCCGGGCCGCAAGACCAACCAGAACCAGCCGAGCCAGCCCAATCCGCCGGTCACGCCGCAGACCACCATGTCGGCGCCGACCCAGTCGCCGCGTCGCGTGCTCTTCGACGACGTGGACGTGCCGGACTTCCTCAAGAACGGATCCTGACCAGCGGCTATGACCGACGCGAAGCCGACCGTGCTCCCGGACCGCCAGGCCGAGCTGGCGGCCGGGCTGGCTCAGGTCCAGGCCCGGATCGCCGACGCCTGCGCGGTCGCCGGGCGGGCCCCTTCCGAGGTCACCATGGTCGCGGTCACCAAGACGTACCCGGCCTCCGACGTGCTGGCCCTGACCGGGCTCGGGGTGACCGAGGTGGGGGAGAACCGGGACCAGGAGGCGGCCGGCAAGGCCGCCGAGGTGGCCGCCGCCGGGGCGACCCCGCGGTGGCACTTCATCGGGCAGCTGCAGCGCAACAAGTGCCGTTCGGTGGTCGGGTACGCCGACGTCGTCCAATCGGTCGACAGCGCCCGGCTGGCCCGGGCGCTGGCCGCCGCGGCGGTGGCCGTCCGGGATCGGCCCCTCGACGTGCTGATCCAGGTCAGCATCGACGGCGACCCGGCCCGCGGCGGCGTGCTGCCGGGTTCCGCCGACCCGGACGCCGGCCTGCACCCGGTGGCCGAGGCGGTGGCCCGCGCGGACGGGTTGCGGCTGGCCGGGTTGATGGCGGTGGCCCCGCTGGGCTGGGAGCCGGAGCGGGCGTTCGCCCGGCTGGCCGAGATGGCGCGGGAGTTCCGGGCCGCCCATCCGGAGGCGGTCGTGCTCTCCGCCGGGATGAGCGGGGACCTGGAAACCGCGATCGGGTACGGCGCGACACATGTCCGCGTCGGCAGCGCGTTGCTCGGAATGCGTTCCACGCTGCGGTAGCCTGACCGCGAGAGAAGCAAATTACATCAGTGTTGTTTCAGGAGCGGCGTCCCGTTGTCAGGGGGCAGGCCCGTGACCGCGAATCGCGGGCCGGGGATTGCCGCTCCGGTCCGGTGGGCAGTTGTCTACCCGCGAGAAGCGACACGGCACGGGGGCGCGTGCCGCACGGCGGACGGAAGGGCGCGGGATGGGTGCACTGCGCAAGGCGGGGGTCTGGCTCGGTCTGGTCGAGGAGGACGACGAGCGGGCCTACGACGACGGTGGCTACGAAAAGAGTGGCTACCGCGAGTCGCGTTACCGGCAGGGCCGATACGCGGAGGAGTTCGCCGACGACGATGACGACGAGGCCGACGAGCCGCCGGCTCCCCGACCACGGGCCGGGGAGCGTGGTCGGCTGACCGAGCGCTCCGCGAGCCGCTCGCTGGACACCGACCGGGCCGAGTCCGACCGGCCGGAGCGGGTCGAGCGCGAGCGCGCCGACCGGTCCAGCGTCCGGTCGATCACCCGCAACTCCGGCGGCGACGGCTCGGGTGCGCTGAGCTACCACACCCGGGACAACCTGGCCCTGGCCCCGCAGGGGCAGGCCCGGGAGCGGGTGGCGCCGGCCGAGGAGGAGCAGCGGTACCAGATCACCACGCTGCACCCGACCACGTACCGTGAGGCCCGCACGATCGGGGAGCACTTCCGCGACGGCGTCCCGGTGATCATCAACCTCACCGAGATGGACGAGGCGGATGCCCGCCGACTGGTCGACTTCGCTGCCGGGCTGGCGTTCGGCCTGCGCGGTACGATCGAGCGCGTGACCAACCGGGTGTTCCTGCTCTCACCGGCCAACGTCCAGGTCACCGCAGAGGACAAGGCCAAGATTGCCGAGGGCGGGTTCTTCAGCCTGAGTTAGCCCCGGCCGACCGAGGGACGTCGCCTGCTGTGTTGTCGATCCTGCTGCAAGTCCTGTACCTGATTCTGTATGTCTTCCTGATCATTCTTCTGGCCCGGTTTGTCCTCAGCGCGGTCCTTGCCTACGGGCGCCGCTGGCAGCCGGGGCGGGGGGCGACGGCGGGACTGGAATCCGTGTGGAGCGTCACTGATCCGCCTCTCAAGGCGTTGAGGCGTGTGATCCCTCCGCTGCGAATTGGTACCGTGAGCATCGACCTGGCCTCCCTTGTGCTCCTGGTTATCCTGTTCGTGCTGATGGAGTTCGTGTTGAAGCGGCTGATCCTCGGGTGGTGAACACCCGCAGGTCCAGCCCGCTACGCGGCCGCAACTGACCCGAGGAGTTTCGATGCCGCTGACCCCGGCCGACGTCCACAACGTCGCCTTCAAAAAGCCGCCGATCGGCAAGCGGGGGTACGACGAGGAGGAGGTCGACGCCTTCCTGGACGAGGTCGAGCGTGAGCTTGCCCGTCTGATCGAGGAGAACAACGAGCTGCGCGCCCAGGTGGAGCGTGGCGGCCGTGGCGGTGCCCCCGCCGGCCCCGGCGGTGACGCCCGGCTCGCCGCCGAGCTGAACGACGTCAAGGCCCAGCTCGACCGGGTGCAGCGCGACAAGGCGGCGGCCGAGCAGGCCGCCCGCGCGATGCAGGCCGAGCTGGAGCAGGTCCGCACCCAGGGCGGCCCGGCTGCGGCCGGCGACGGCGAGCAGCAGGCGCTGCGGGTGCTGATGATGGCCCAGCGCACCGCCGACGACCACGTCTCCGACGCCCGTCGGGAGGCCGACCAACTGCTCTCCGAGGCCCGTTCGAAGGCCGAGGAGGTCACCCACGAGGCTCGCTCCAAGGCCGACGCCCTGGAGCGCGACGCCCGCCAGCGGCACCAGGAGGCCATGGGCGGCCTGGACGCCAAGCGCACCGCGCTGCAGAAGCACATCGAGGAGCTCAAGCAGTTCGAGCGGGAGTACCGCACCCGGCTCAAGGCGTACCTCGAGAGCCAGCTGCGCGACCTCGACGGCCGCGGTCAGGGCCTGGAGGCCGAGATGACCCGCGAGGGCAGCCGGGCCGTGGGCGGCAGCAACGGCCTCGCGGCAGCAGGCCTCGCCGGCTCGTACGGCGGCGGTCGCTCCGGCGCCCTGGAGTCGGGTCGCTGATTCCGGTACGGCGGTCGTCGTGGGGACGACCGCCGACCACGCCCACCTGAATCCGACGCGGCGGGGGTGAGCCGTGCTAGTCGTAAGCCTGTTGCTCATCCTCGTCGCCGTCGTGCTCCTGGTGGTCGGCCTCACCGGTGGTTCCAGCCTGCTGCTGACCACCTCCATGGCGGCCAGCCTGCTGGCCGCCGTCGCGTTGGTGGTCGGTGCCCGCCAGGCGGCCGCCACCCGGGCGGCAGCCGAGCGGTCCGACCCGGACGCCAACTGGGTCCGCCGGCCATCGGCCGGCGACGACCTGGAGGCCGGGGCCCACTCCCCGGCCGGGTCGGACATCCCGGCCCAACACGTTCCCCCGACGATCGGTGCCGACGACACTGGGTGGCGGCAACCACCCGGGTCGTCGGCCGTCGTCGGGGAGGACCCGCACGACCTGTACGCCGACGGGCAGCCGTACCCGGCCGAGGGCCCGCACGATCCGTATGCCGACGGGGACCCGTACGCCGGTCCGGTCGACCCGGACCAGGTCGCAGTGCCGCCGGACGAGCCGCCCGCGCTGCGGGTGTCCCCGTCGGACGCCGCGCTGGTCGCCCAGCTCGACACCGAGGTCCAGGTCGTCGACGGGCGACCCCGCTACCACCTGGCCGACTGCCCGCACCTGTTCGACCGCGTCGCCGAGCCGCTGCCGGTGGCCGAGGCCGTCCGGCTGGGCTTCACCCCGTGCGCCGGTTGCGCGCCGGACACCGTCCTGCTCGCCGACGCCAGGCCACTCTGACGCCCCATGGACGACACGCTCACCGTCGCCGTGCGGGTGAAGCCAGGGGCAGCCCGGGCCCGGGTCGGCGGTCGACACGACGGCCCGCACGGGCCGGCCCTGGTGATCGCCGTGAACGCCCCGCCGGTCGACGGCCGGGCCACCGAGGCGGCCCGTCGGGCGCTGGCCGAGGCGCTCGGCGTCCGGCCGGCGGCCGTGTCGCTGCGGGCCGGCTCGGCCAGCCGGGACAAGCTCTTCCTCGTCGAGCGCCCGCCGCCGGAGCTGGCGCAGGCGCTGCGCCGGCTGCGCGACGGGGCCGACCGGTGACGGCTGCCCGTCCCGGGCCGGCATGACGCCCGGGTTCGACCTCACGCTGCTGCTCGGCGCCGCGGTGCTGCTGGTGGCCGTCGGCGCGGTCCGGTTCTCCACCCGGCTGGGCGTGCCGAGCCTCCTGGTCTACCTCGCGCTCGGCATCGCGATCGGCGAGTCCGGGTTGGGCATCCGGTTCGACGACGTCGAGCTGACCCGGACCCTCGGCTTCTGCGCCCTGATCGTGATCATCGCCGAGGGCGGGTTGACCGCCCGGTGGAGCACCCTGCGACCGGTGCTCGGGCTGGCCGCGGTGCTGTCCACCGTCGGGGTGGTGGTGAGCATCCTGGTGGTCGGCCTGGCGGTGCACCTGCTGCTCGGGCTGGACTGGCGGCTGGCCATGCTCTACGGCGCGGTGCTCTCCTCGACCGACGCCGCCGCCGTCTTCGCCACCCTGCGCCGGCTGCGCCTGCCGCCCCGGCTGGTCGCCACCCTGGAGGCCGAGTCGGGGATGAACGACGCCCCGGTGGTGCTGCTGGTGGTGCTGCTGTCCCGTGCGGCAGCCGACGCCGCCCACCCCTGGTGGTACGAGGGCCTGCTGCTCGGCTACGAGCTGGGCGTGGGCGTCGCGGTCGGGCTGGGCGTCGGGCTCGCCGGCCGGGCGGCGTTGAGCAAGGCGGCGTTGCCCTCGGCGGGGCTCTACCCGATCGCGGCGGTCGGCTTCACCGTGCTCGCGTACGCGGCGGGCGCGGTGCTGCACGCCTCCGGCTTCCTGGCCGTGTACGTCGCGGGGGTGCTGCTGGGCAACGCCCGGCTGCCGCATCGGCAGGCCATCCTCGGCTTCGCCGACGGGCTGGCCTGGCTGGCCCAGATCGGCCTGTTCGTCCTGCTCGGGCTGCTGGCCTCGCCGGGCCGGCTGGACGCGGCGCTGCTGCCGGCGATCGTCGCCGGGCTGGCGCTGGTGCTGGCCGCCCGGCCGTTGTCGGTGGCGGTGTCCGCCTGGCCGTTCCGGTTCGGCCTGCGCGACCAGGCGTTCCTGTCCTGGGCCGGGCTGCGTGGGGCGGTGCCGATCGTGCTGGCGACCATCCCGCTGTCGGAGCGGGTGCCGGGCGCGGAGCGGCTCTTCGACGCGGTCTTCGTGCTGGTGGTCATCTTCACCCTGCTCCAGGCGGGCACCCTCGCCCCGGCCGCCCGCTGGCTGGGGGTGACCGCGCCGGCCGAGCCGGCGGAGATCCGGGTGGAGATCGCCCCGCTGGAGCGGATGCGGGCGGACCTGCTCCAGTTGGAGGTGCCCCCGCAGTCGCGGCTGGCCGGGGTCCACGTGGACGAGCTGCGGCTGCCGGTGGGTGCCTCGGTGACCCTGGTGCTGCGCGACGGGGCGGGCTTCGTGCCTAGCCTGGACACCCGGCTGAAGGCCGGCGACAGCCTGCTGATCGTGGCGACGGCGGGGGTGCGGGACGCCACCGAGCAGCGGTTGCGCGCGGTCAGCCGTCGGGGGCGCCTGGCCCGGTGGTTTGGCGAGTACGGCGAGGATCGCGATGGTTGATCTGCTAGCGTTCCTTTTGCCCATTTGAGGCCTTTTCGAGGCGGAATGGCGGGGCGGCGGTGCGGCACGTTGTCGGACGCCTGTACGTTCCGTATTCTTGCCAACCTCCGGAGTGCGCGGCGAGTGTTGCCGTGCGCCCGTTTTGTACCTGGGGGCGCCAGGCCGGCGACCCCTGTCCAGGGGCCGCGGCAGCGCCGCGGCGCCGCGGCGCTAGGGAGCGACGATGGCGAAGCCAGCCGAGACCAGGACCGCCGGCCGCAAGCCGGTGACCAAGGCCACCCGCAGCGTCGCGGAGACCGAGAAGATCCGGGCGGCCCTGGCGGCGCGGCGGGACGAGTTGCGTGCCGAGTACGATCAGACCCTGAGCGAGATCACCGAGCTGCAGCGCGATCGGCTGACGGACTCGGCCGGGGACGACCAGGCCGACACCGGCACCAAGACGTTCGAGCGGGAGCAGGAGATCTCACTCGCCAACAGCATCCGGGAACGGATCACGCAGGTCGAGCGGGCGCTGGAGCGGCTCGACGAGGGCGGCTACGGCTGGTGCGAGCGGTGCGGCGACCCGATCCCGGTGGAGCGGCTCGCCGCCTTCCCGTCGGCGACCCTCTGCGTGAAGTGCAAGCAGCTGGCGGAGCGGCGCTGAACTCGCTCCCCGGCCGATCAGGACGGTGAGCGATCACCGCCAAGAGCGTCGATGGGGAGCAGATGACGGCTACACCGCCCGCCGGGTCCGAGACCGGCACCGCCGAGCCGGGCGGGGCCCCGCCCCCGGCCCGGCGCCGGGCGCTGGTGATCCTCGCCGCGGTCGCCCTGGTGGCGTTCCTCGCCGACCTGCTCACCAAGCACTTCGCCCTGCTCGGGCTCAGCGACGGGGGACCGGTGAAGCTGCTCGGCGGCGCGGTCTACCTCAGCCTCACCCGCAACAGCGGCGCGGCGTGGGGCATCGGCGGCGACCACACCTGGGTCTTCCCGCTGATCACCACTGGGGTGATCGTCTGGATCGGGTGGATGGCCGTGCGGCTGCGTTCGCTGCCCTGGGCGGTCTCGCTCGGCCTGGTGCTCGGCGGGGCGCTGGGCAACCTGGCCGATCGGATCTTCCGTGCCCCCGGCCACTTCGTCGGCCACGTGGTCGACATGATCAGCCTCTTCGACCCGTACGGCCAGGTGTGGCCGGTGTTCAACCTGGCCGACAGCTCGTTGCTCTGTGGGGTGGTGTTGGCCGTGGTGCTGGAACTCACCGGGCGCCAGCGCGACGGCTCCCGGCTCGGCAGGGACAAGGCCGCCGACGCGGTCCCGGCCGGACAGCGGGAGCGGGCGTGACCGCGGCGTTCGCCGCGGGCGGCGACCAGCGTTCCCTGCCGGTGCCGGACGGCCTGGACGGCATGCGGCTCGACCAGGCCGTGTCCCGGCTCTTCGGGCTCTCCCGCACCGCCGCCGCAGCCCTGGTCGACGCCGGTGACGCGCTGGTCGACGGCGCGGCCCGGCCCAACTCGCACAAGGTCAAGGCAGGCTCGTGGCTGGAGGTGACTCTGCCCGCCCCGGTCGCCCCGGCGACCGTGGTGCCGCAGACGGTTCCCGGCCTGCGGGTGGTGTACGCCGACGACGACATCGTGGTCGTGGACAAGCCGGTGGGCGTGGCGGCCCACCCCAGCCCCGGCTGGACCGGCCCGACCGTGATCGGCGGGCTGGCCGGCGTCGGGCACCGGATCTCCACCAGCGGCGCCGCCGAGCGGCAGGGCGTGGTGCACCGCCTCGATGTCGGGACCACCGGGATCATGGCGGTGGCCAAGAGCGAGCAGGCGTACACCGCGCTGAAGCGGGCCTTCAAGTACCGCGAGGTGGAGAAGCGCTACCACGCCGTGGTGCAGGGCCACCCGGACCCGCTGCGCGGCACCATCGACGCTCCGATCGACCGGCATCCGACCCACGACTACCGGTGGGCCGTGGTCTCCGACGGCAAGCCCAGCGTCACCCACTACGACACGCTGGAGGCGTTCCCGGCGGCGAGCCTGCTGGACGTCCGGCTGGAGACCGGCCGGACCCACCAGATCCGGGTGCACTTCTCCGCCCTGCGCCACCCCTGTGTGGGCGACCTCACCTACGGCGCGGACCCGACGCTGTCCGCCCGGCTGGGCCTGGACCGGCAGTGGCTGCACGCCCGGTCGCTGAGCTTCATGCACCCGCGCACGGGCGACGAGGTGACCTTCGTCAGCGACTACCCGGCCGACCTGGAACGGGCGCTGGAGATCCTCCGCGACTGACCCGACGTCCCACCGAGACTCTTCCGACGAGGGGGCCCGCGCGGTGCGCGCTACCGAACCACCGCGGTCCGACCAACCGCCGTCGGGCCCGGAGGCCGGGCCGGCCGCGACCGGCCCCGCCGCCGGTCGCGTCCCGGCCGGAGTGGCCCGCAGGCCTCGCCTGATCACCTCGGCCGCGCTGCTGGCGGTGGCGGCGGTGCTGCTCACCGCCGGGTGGGCGAGCCGCCGGGACCGGCCGGCGGGGGACCGAACGGTGGGCGAGGTGACCCGGGTCGGAATCGCCTCCGGCGACCCGATCCCCGGGTACCTGAGCGCCGCCGCGGCCGAGCTGGCGGCCCTGCCGGCCGCCGGGTCGCCGGCCGGAACGTACGCGCTGGTGTCGTTCTCGGCGTACGTCGCCCCGGGCGGGCTGCCGGCGCTGCTCGACGGCGTGTCCGTCGCGGAGGTGGTGGCCCGGGCGCCGCTGCCCGGCCGGCAGACCGAGATCGTCCGGCTGCCGGTCGGATGGCTGCCGCAGGACGTGACCGCCGGGATGGCCGGGGTGGCCGACCGCAAGGACCGCGAGGCCGCCGACCAGCGGGCCCGGGCCGCCGGCGCCGCCGACCCCGAGCTGCGCCGGGGGTACGAGACCGGGGCGCAGGTCGCGGCGGGCGAGGCGGCGGCGTACCGGGCGGGGTGCGCCTGCGTGTACGCGGCGGTGGTGCGAGGCGTGCCGGAGGAGCTGCGGGCGCTGGCCGGTCGGCCGCGGGTCCGGGCCGTCGAACCGGCCCCGGAGCTGCGCCGGTTGGACCGTACCGTGCTGACCCCGCCGCTTCCCGAACAGCGCGACGTGGCCCGCCCGCCGGCCGACACCGGGCCGGCGCCGGGGGCGGGCGAAACGTCGGAAGCGGCACCGAAGGTCGTGGTGTCGTCACCGCCTGTCGGCCCGGCGTCGGCCGGGGAGATCGCGCCGAGCGCCGCGACCTCGCCGTACGCGGCCGGCGGCGACCCGGAGGCGGTGCCCCGGTGACAAAGACGGACCAGAAGGTGCGCAGATCGGTGTGGTCCGAATAGGGTTTCGTTCGTAGCCTGTCAGGCGGAGATCGATGGCGCTGGGAGGGCGAGCCTTGGACGGCACGGAGACCAGCTGGGGTCGACCGGCCGAGCCAGCACCGCGATGGCGGGCGCTGCTCGACCGGGCCCGCCACGGCGGTCGCACCGCGGAGCAGGCTGAGGTCGACCATCGTGCCGAGGAGGCGTCCCGGGTGGCCCCTGACCCGCTGCCCCGGCGTACGTCGGGCAACGGCTATGCCGGGCGGGCGCAGGCGATCGGCCACTCCGCCGAGCCGTCGTACGGCGCGGAGCCCGGCCACCCGGCCGAGCCACCCCACGGGGGCTACCGGGCCGGGGCGAGCTACCGGGTGGACCCGGCCTACCGGATCGACCCGTCCTACCAGGCCGGGCCGGCGTACCAGCCTGAGCCGTCCTACCAGCCAGGGCCGGCGTACCAGCCTGAGCCGTCCTACCAGCCCGAGCCCGCCTATCCGGCCGAGCCGGTGTACCCGGTCGAGCCGGCGTGGCGGGCCGAGCCGGCCCACCCCGAGCCGGAGCCGGTGCGCCGCGCCGACCTCGCCCCGCCGGCCCAGTCCCGGTACGCGATGCTGGACACCGGCTACCGGCGCGAGCCGCCACCGGTCGAGTCGCGGTACGCGCTGCTGGACGGCGGCGGGTATCGGCCCGAGCCGACGTACCAGCCGCCGGTCGAGCCGACGTACCAGGCCCCGGTTGAACCGGTCTACCAGCCCCCGGTCGAGCCGGTCTACCAGCCCGGGCCGCCGGCCGTGGTGGACCGGGGCTACCCGGCCCGGATCGAGTGGCGACCGCAGAGCCCGGAGATCGAGCTGGAGCGGTCCGCCGGGGTGCTCCGTCGGGAGCTGGGCACCTCCCGGGTGCTCGCCTTCGCCAACCCCAAGGGCGGGGTGCACAAGACCACCGCCACGGTGCTGGCCGCCGCCACCGTCGGCAGCGTGCGGGGCCGGGGCGTGCTCGCGTGGGACGACAACGAGTTGCGTGGCACCCTCGGGCTGCGAGCCGGCAGCGCCCGGCACGCCCGGACCATCCGGCACCTGATCGGCGACCTCGCCCAGATCGAGATCCGCGAGGGCGCCGAACTGCTGGCGAGCCTGGACGACTACCTGCGGCACGCCTCCGACGGCTCGTACGACGTGCTGGCCGGGGAGGAGAGCCCCCGGTTCGCCCAGCGGCTGGACCAGTTCACCGTCAAGCGGGTGCTGGAGCTGCTGCGCCGTACCCACGACGTGGTCTGCGTGGACACCGGCAACAACGTGGAGAGCCCGAACTGGCGCACGGTGATGCAGGCCGCCGACCAACTGGTGGTCACCACCGTGCCCCGGGAGGATGCCGCGTTCAGCGCGGACTGGATGCTCGACCTGCTGCACGAGGTGGGCATGGGTGAGCTGGCCGACAACGCGGTCACCCTGATCTCCTGCCCGACGCCCGGCCGCTCGCCGCTGCAGGACGACCTGGAGCGGCACTTCGCCACCCGGACGCGGGCCGTGGCCGTGGTGCCGTACGACCCGGCGCTGGAGACCGGGTCCTCGATCGAGTACGAGCAGCTCCAGCCGGAGACCCGCCAGGCCTGGCTGCGCGCCGCGTCGACCATGCTCGAACCCTTCGCCGGCTGAGGACCGTCCGGCGGCACCGACGCCCCGGGGGCGGGCCCGGTCTGGAAGGATCAACCGGTGAGCCCGGACACCTCCGATTCCGACCGCCCCGTGCCCCCACCCGCCGCGCCGGGCGGGCCCGAGCCCGGGGCGCAGCCCTGGCCGGCGGCGGGCCCGGAGGCCCCCGGCTGGTCCGCCGGCCTGCCGGTGCCGCCGGGCACCCCCGCCGCCGTGCCCGGCGCGGACCCGCTCGCCTGGCCGGCCCCCGACCCCGGGGCGTCCGGTCCGGCGGCTCCCGCCACCGGCAACGTCCCGCCCCCCGCCGCCGACCGGCCCGCGCGGCGGCCGGGCCGGGCGATCGCGGTGGCGCTCGGCGCGGCGGCGGCGCTGGCCGCGCTGGGCGTTCCGTTGGGGCTGCTCTGGGCGGCCGTCGCGCCCGACACCCCGGTGGTCAAGACCGCCGCGGGCGCCGTCTACGCCCAGCCGCAGCCGGAGCAGCCGATCGCCGCGGACGGCTGGTTCAGCATGCTCGGGCTCGGGTTCGGCGTGCTCGCCGCGCTGGCCCTGTGGGTGCTGCTGCGTCGCCGCCGCGGCCCCGCCGGGCTGCTCGCCGGCGTGCTCGGCGGGCTCGCGGCGGCACCGGTGGCCTGGCAGGTCGGCCGCCGGGTCGGCCTGTCGACGTACGACCGCCTGCTGGCCGATGCCCCGGTGGGGCAGGCGTTCACCAAGCCCGCCGACCTGCGCGCCGGGGGCGTGCACTGGTTCCTCGACGTGCTCCCGGTGCCGTACGGCAACCTGCTGCTGCCGGCGTTCGCCGCGGCCGTGACGTACACCCTGCTGGCCGGCTGGTCCCGCTGGCCGTCGCTGCGCCCGGAGCCGACGCCCGACCTGAACTGGGCGCTGGACGCCCCGCCCGGCGGTTTCCCGGCCGCCCCGCCCGGCGGCTACCCGGCCGGCCCGCCCGGCGGTGCGCCGGGGGTCAGTTCGGGGCCGGCGGGCTCGCCAGCTCCGACAGCGGCACCGGAACCGCCCGCACCTGGCGCAGCAGAGCCGCCTCGCGGTTGAGCAGCCGCAGCTCGGCGCGGAGCCGGGCGGTCGTGTCGTCGATGGCAAGCAGCCGCTGCCGGTCGTCCACGGTCAGCATGGCCGTCGCGGCGACCAGGTGGGACAGGACGGTGGGGTCCTCCGGGAGCTGCTCGGAGATCTCCTCCGGGGCGGGTCGGATCAGCCCGAGGTACTGCCGGAACACCGAGATCACCCGGGCCGCCAGCAGGTCGGCGCCCTCGTCCGGGCCGCCCGGCTCCGGCAGCCACTCCACCTCGGCGGTCAGGTACGGCTCGGCACGCTCGTCGACGTCGACGATGCGGAACCGCCGCCGTCCCACCGTGACGATGTCGAACCCGCCGTCGGCCAGCTCGGTCACCTGACGCAGCTCGGCGGTGCAGCCCACCTCGTGCAGCGTGACGTCCCCGACGCCGGGGACGGGCCGGTCTGTGGCGCCGGGGGCCACCTCCCAGCCGGCCCGGATCGCCGCCACCCCGAACTCGCGGGGCGCGCCCTCGGGCAGGCCCACCAGGTGGCGCACCAGGGCCCGGTAGCGTTCCTCGAAGATGTGCAGCGGCAGCACCAGGCCGGGGAAGAGCACCGTCCCGAGGGGGAAGATCGGCAACCGTGCAGTCACGTGGTCGAGCCTAGCCCGCCCGCGCCGCGCCGGCGTGGCCCGGCTCACCGTCCCGGCCTGCGGGCGGCGCGGGCCGGCGCCGGGCGGTCCGCCTAGACTCGCAGGGGTGTTGAATCGGATCGACCTGCGCGGCGCCGTCCGGGACCCCCGCCGCCTGCTGCCCCGTGCCCAGCTCGACGTGTCCGTGGCCGTCGAGCGGATCCGTCCGCTCGTGGAGGCGGTCCGGGAGCATGGGTACCCGGCGATCCGGGAGGCGAGTGAGCGGTTCGACGGCGTCTCGCCGGAGCGGCTGCGGGTCCCCGCCGAGGCGATCGCCGAGGCCGAGGGGACGCTCGACCCGCAGGTCCGCGCGGCGCTGTCGGAGTCGATCAGCCGCGCCCGGAAGGTGCACGCCGACCAGCGGCGCACCGACCACACCACGCAGGTGGTGCCCGGCGGCACGGTCACCGAGCGCTGGGTGCCGGTGGACCGGGTCGGCCTGTACGTTCCCGGCGGCCTGGCGATGTACCCGTCGACCGTGGTGATGAACGTGGTCCCCGCCCAGGCGGCCGGGGTTCGTTCCCTGGTGGTGGCCAGCCCCCCGCAGCAGGACAACGGCGGCCTGCCCGACGCCCGGGTCCTCGCGGCCTGCGCGCTGCTCGGCGTCGACGAGGTGTACGCCGTCGGCGGCGCCCAGGCGGTGGCCATGCTCGCGTACGGCTCGGCCGTCGACCCGGCCGGCGCGGAGCGCTGCGACCCGGTCGACATGATCACCGGTCCGGGCAACATCTGGGTGACCGCCGCGAAGCGGCTGCTGCGCGGGGTGGTCGGCATCGACGCCGAGGCCGGCCCGACCGAGATCGCCATCCTCGCCGACGACACGGCCGACCCGGCGCACGTCGCCGCCGACCTGGTCAGCCAGGCCGAGCACGACCCCCTCGCGGCCAGCGTGCTGGTCACCCCGTCGCCCGCGCTGGTCGAGGCGGTCGAGCGGGAGCTGGCCCGGCAGGTGCCCGCGACCAAGCACGCCGAGCGGGTCACCACCGCGCTCACCGGTGAGCAGAGCGGCGTGGTCCTCGTCGACGACCTGGAGGCCGGCCTGCGGGTGGTCGACGCGTACGCCGCCGAGCACCTGGAGATCCAGACCGAGAACGCCCGAGAGTGGGCGCTGCGGGTGCGCAACGCCGGGGCGATCTTCGTCGGCGCCTGGTCGCCGGTGTCGCTGGGCGACTACTGCGCGGGCTCCAACCACGTGCTGCCCACCGGCGGCTGCGCCCGGCACTCCTCGGGCCTGTCGGTGCAGTCCTTCCTGCGCGGCGTCCACCTCATCGAGTACACCGAGCAGGCGCTGCGCGAGGTGGCCCCGCACGTGGTCGTCCTGGCCGGGGTGGAGAACCTGCCGGCCCACGGCCAGGCGGTCAGCGTGCGCTTCCCGGGGGACGCCCCGTGAGCGGGCGAGGCGGGGTGGCGGCGTGAGCACTATCGACGACCTGCCGATCCGCGACGACCTGCGGGGGCTGTCCCCGTACGGGGCGCCGCAGCTCGACGTGCCGGTGCGGCTGAACACCAACGAGAACTCCTACCCGGTGCCCGAGCCGGTGGTCGACGCGATCGGCAAGGCCCTCGCGGCGGAGCTGCGCGACCTCAACCGGTACCCGGACCGCGACGCCGTGGCGCTGCGCGCCGACCTGGCGGCGTACCTGGGCCACGGGCTCGCCGTCGAGCAGGTGTGGGCGGCCAACGGCTCCAACGAGATCCAGCAGCAGCTGCTCCAGGCGTTCGGCGGCCCGGGGCGCAGCGCGCTCGGCTTCGCCCCGGCGTACTCGATGCATCCGTTGCTGGCCCTGGGCACCGGCACCCGCTGGGTGCCGGCCCGGCGTGGGGCGGACTTCGGGCTGACCGCCGACGAGGCGGTGGCCCAGGTCCGCGAGCACCGCCCCGACGTGGTCTTCCTCTGCTCGCCGAACAACCCCACCGGCACCGCGCTGGATCCGGCGGTGGTCGCCGCGGTGCTGGCGGAGGCCCCCGGCATGGTGGTGGTCGACGAGGCGTACGCCGAGTTCGCCCGCCCCGGCACGGTCAGCGCCCTCGCGGTGCTGCCCGGCCACCCGAGGCTGGTGGTGACCCGGACGATGAGCAAGGCGTTCGGCTTCGCGGGCGGCCGGCTCGGCTACCTGGCCGCCGACCCGGCGGTGGTGGCCGCGGTGCAGCTCGTGCGGCTGCCGTACCACCTCTCCGCGCTCACCCAGGCCGCCGCCCGCGCGGCGCTGGCGCACCGCGACGCCCTGCTCGGCACGGTCGAGGCGATCATGGGGCAGCGGGACCGGATCGTCGCCGAGCTGCGCGCCCGGGGTCACCGGGTGGCCGACAGCGACGCCAACTTCGTGCTGTTCGAGGTGGGTGGCGACCAGGCGGTGGCCTGGCGTGCCCTGCTCGACGCCGGTGTGCTGGTTCGCGACGTCGGGCTGCCCGGCTGGCTGCGGGTCACCGCCGGCACCCCCGCCGAGACCGACGCCTTCCTCACCGCGATGGAGAGACTTCAATGAGCCGGACCGCCCGGGTGGAGCGGATCACCAAGGAGACCAAGGTGTTCGTCGAGATCGACCTCGACGGCACCGGAGCGGCCGAGATCGGCACCGGGGTCGGCTTCTACGACCACATGCTGCACCAGATCGCCCGGCACGGCGGCTTCGACCTGACCGTGCGTACCGTCGGCGACCTGGAGATCGACGCCCACCACACGATGGAGGACACCGCGCTGGCCCTGGGCACCGCGTTCGACGAGGCGCTGGGGGACAAGGCCGGCATCCGGCGGTACGGCTCGGCCACCGTCCCGATGGACGAGGTCCTGGTCCGGGCCGCCGTCGACCTGTCCGGCCGCCCGTACGTGGTGCACGACGAGCCGCCGCTCGCGCCGTACATCGGGCCGGTCTACCCGACGAGCATGACCCGGCACATCTGGGAGTCCTTCGGCCAGGCGGCCCGGATCACCCTGCACGTGGACGTGCTGCGGGCGGCCCGCCCCGGCGGCCACCCGGACGCCCACCACGTGGTGGAGGCCCAGTTCAAGGCGGTCTCCCGCGCCCTGCGCGAGGCCACTGCCATCGATCCGCGCTCGGCCGGTGCGATCCCCAGCACGAAGGGCGCGCTGTGAGGCCGGGCGCGCGGAAGGGACGATCCTGATGGGATCTGTGCTGCCGACGCTGCTGTTGATCCTCGCCGGGGTGCTGGTCGGCGGGGTGTGGTCGCTGTACCGCCAGGGCGCGCCGCGTAGCGCGGTGGTGATCACCGCGTTGCTCGCGGTGGTGGCCACCGTCGGCGGGGTGCTCTGGCTGCTGCCCGGGGAGGGCTGATGGCGAAGCGGATCGTGGTGCTCGACTACGGCTCGGGCAACCTGCGCTCGGCCGAGCGGGCCCTGGAACGGGCCGGCGCGCACGTCACGGTGACCGACGACCTGACCGCCGCCGCCGAGGCCGAGGGCCTGGTCGTCCCGGGCGTCGGCGCGTTCGCCGCCTGCATGGCCGGGATCGAGGCTATCGGCGCGGGTCCGGTGATCGCCGAACGGGTCGCCGCCGGCCGTCCGGTGCTGGGCATCTGCGTCGGCATGCAGGTGCTCTTCGAGCACGGGGACGAGCACGGGGTGGTCACCAAAGGGCTCGGGCTGCTGCCCGGCGCGGTGACGCGGCTGGCCGCCGCCCGGCTGCCGCACATGGGCTGGAACACCGTGCACGCCCCGGCGTCGTCGACTCTCTTCGCCGGCCTGCCGGCGGACAGCCGCTTCTACTTCGTCCACTCCTACGGGGTGACCGACCCGGCGGCGCTGGCCGCGGCCGGGGCGACGGTGACCACCGCGCACCACGAGACGGACTTCGTGGCCGCGGTCGAGCGGGGCGCGCTGTCGGCCGCCCAGTTCCATCCGGAGAAGTCGGCCGACACGGGCGCGGCGCTGCTGCGTAACTGGCTGGCCACCGTGACCGTCGATGGCTGAGCGGGTCATCCGGCCGGGCCGCCCGCCCGCCGGCCCGGCGACGCCGAGCGGGGGCGTCCGATGAGCAAGGAGCGGGCCCGCCGCCGGGAGGCCCGCGAGGCCCAGTTGGAGCGGGAGCGGGCCGTCCGCCGCCGCCGGGTGGCCCGCCGGGAGCGCCGCCGCGCGGTGGTACGCCGGTTGCTGCCCCGCCGGTCGCGCCGCAGTTCGGGCCGGCTGGCCCGGCACACCAGGGGCGAGCGGGCCGCGATCGTGGGGCTGACCGGGGTGGCGATGGTCGGCATCTGGAGTTTCGTCGACGACCTGGCGCTGCGGGTGGTGCTGGTTGTGTTGTTGCTGCTGGTTCTGCCGGCGGCCGTGGTGATCGCCCTGGGCCGCCGGTCCTGATCCATCGTGTTTCCGATCCATCGTGTTCCTGATCCGAGGAGAAGAGCGTTGAGCCTCACCCTGTTGCCCGCCGTGGACGTCGCCGACGGCCAGGCCGTCCGGCTCGTGCAGGGCGCCGCCGGCAGCGAGACCACCTACGGCGACCCGTTGGAGGCGGCGCTGGCCTGGCAGCACGACGGCGCGGACTGGATCCACCTGGTGGACCTGGACGCCGCGTTCGGCCGGGGCTCCAACGCGGCCCTGCTCGCCGAGGTGGTCCGCCGGCTCGACGTCAAGGTGGAGCTCTCGGGCGGCATCCGGGACGACGAGTCGCTGCGGGCCGCCCTGGGCACCGGCGCGGCCCGGGTCAACATCGGCACGGCCGCGCTGGAGGACCCGCAGTGGTGCGACCGGATCTGCGGCGAGTACGGCGACCGGGTCGCCATCGGGCTGGACGTGCGGGGTCGCACCCTGTCGGCGCGCGGCTGGACGCGCGACGGCGGCGACCTGTTCGAGGTGCTGGAGCGGCTCGACAAGGCCGGCGCCGCCCGGTACGTGGTGACCGACATCACCAAGGACGGCACCATGCGCGGGCCGAACCTGGACCTGCTGCGCGAGGTGTGCTCCCGCACCGCCGCCCCGGTGATCGCCTCCGGCGGCGTCTCGACGCTGGACGACCTGCGGGCCCTGGCCGCCCTGGAGTCGGTGGGCGTGGAGGGCGTGATCGCCGGCAAGGCGCTGTACGCGGGCGCGTTCACCGTGCGGCAGGCCCTCGACGTGCTGGCCGCCGCGTGACCGTCACCCGGCTCGGCTCGGGCGGCCCCTGGGAGCAGCTCTACGGCTACTCCCGGGTGGTCCGGGCCGGCGACCGGGCCGTCACGGCCGGCTGCACCGCCACGGTCGAGGGGCGCGTCGTGCACGTGGGGGACGCCGCCGCGCAGACCGCCCAGGCGCTGCGGATCGGCCTGGCCGCCCTGGCCGAGGTGGGCGCGGGGCCCGGGGACGTGGTGCGCACCCGGATGTACGTGACCGACCGCGCGTACGCCGACGAGGTGGGCCGGGCCCACAACGCGGTGTTCGGCGCGGTCCGTCCGGTGGCGACCCTGGTCGTGGTGGCCGCCCTGCTGGACCCGGACCACCTGGTCGAGGTGGAGCTGGAGGCGTACCTCGGGGACCGCTGACCGCTCGCCCCGCCCCTGGAGGGCGGGGTGAGGCGGGCCACCGTCCGGCCAGATCGGTTGTGCACAACTCAATTGCCCGCTATTTTTCTGGGGTGACCGATGATCTGGTGTTGCGCCGGCAGGTGTGCTTCGCGCTGTACGCGGCGTCGCGCGCCCTGACCGACGTCTACCGGCCGATCCTCGACGAGTTCGGGCTGACCTACCCGCAGTACCTGGTGCTGTTGGTGCTCTGGGAGCGCGACGACGACGCCCCCACGGTCTCCGAGCTGGGCGCCGCGCTGCGGCTGGACTCCGGCACCCTCTCCCCACTGCTCAAGCGGCTGGAGGCGGCGGGCCTGCTGGTCCGCTCCCGCTCGGCGCGCGACGAGCGCCGGGTGGAGGTGCGCCTGACCGGCGACGGCGGGGCGCTGCGCGAGCGGATGGGCGACGTCCCGCTGCGGGTGGCCCTCGCCACCGGCCTCGGCGAGGCCGAACTGGTCGCGCTGCGCGACACCCTGACCCGGGTCACCGAGACGATCCACCGACAGAAGGAGCAGTGACATGAAGGTCCTCTACACCGCCAACGCCCGCGCCACCGGCGACGGCCGCGACGGCCGCGTCCGCACCTCCGACGACACGTTCGAGCTGGACCTCGCGGTCCCGAAGGAGATGGGCGGGGCCGGCGGCGCCGCGAACCCGGAGCAGCTCTTCGCCGCCGGGTACGCCGCCTGCTTCCACTCGGCGCTGCGCCTGGTCGCCCGCGGGGCGAAGGCCGACGTCACCGGCTCCGTGGTCGACGCCGAGGTGGGCATCGGCCCGAACGGCACCGGCGGGTACGGGCTGACCGTGGCCCTCGTGGTGGACCTGCCGGCCGTGCCCCGGGAGGCCGCCGAGCAGCTCGTCGCCCAGGCCCACCAGGTCTGCCCCTACTCGAACGCGACCCGTGGCAACGTCGAGGTAGCGCTCACCGTCCGCGAGGCCCTGGCCGCCTGACACCTCGTGCAGCGCAGCCCGACCAGCGACCGAAGGGACGACACAGTGACCGTCAACCGTGAGATCCACCTGGCCTCCCGCCCGCAGGGCTGGCCGACCGCCGACAACTTCCGCCTCGTGGAGACCGAGGTGCCCACCCCGGGCCCCGGCCAGCTCGTGGTGCGCAACCAGCTCATGTCCGTCGACCCGTACATGCGGGGGCGGATGGACGACGTCAAGTCGTACGTGCCGCCGTTCGCCCTCGACGCCCCGCTCGACGGCGGCGCGCTCGGCGAGGTGGTGGCCGGCGAGGCCGACGGGATCGCCCCGGGCGACACGGTCCTGCACGGCCTCGGCTGGCGGGAGTACGCCCTGGTCGACGCCCGGGGCGCCCGCAGGGTGGACCCGGACCTGGCCCCGGTGAGCGCGTACCTGGGCGTGCTCGGCATGACCGGGCTGACCGCGTACGCGGGGCTGCTCGACGTGGCCGCGATGAAGCCGGGCGAGACCGTCTTCGTCTCCGGCGCGGCCGGCGCGGTGGGCAGCATGGTCGGCCAGATCGCCAAGCTCAAGGGCGCCGGCCGGGTGGTCGGCAGCGCCGGCTCGGCCGCCAAGGTCGAGCGGCTGAGGGTGCTGGGCTTCGACGCCGCGTTCGACTACCACGACGGCCCGGTGCGCGACTCGCTCAGGGCCGCCGCGCCGGACGGGATCGACGTCTACTTCGACAACGTCGGCGGGGAGCACCTGGAGGCGGCCATCGGCGCGATGAGGCTGCACGGCCGGGCCGCGATCTGCGGGATGATCGCCCAGTACAACGACACCGAGCCGCCGGCGGCCCCGCGCAACCTGGCGCTGGTCATCGGCAAGCGGCTCACGCTGCGCGGCTTCCTGGTCGGCGACCACGGCCACCTGCGCGACCGGTTCGTCCAGGAGGTCGCCGGCTGGCTGCGCGAGGGGAAGCTCTCGTACGACGAGACGGTCGTCGACGGCATCGCCCGCGCCCCGGAGGCCTTCCTCGGCCAGCTCCGCGGCGAGAACCTCGGCAAGATGCTCGTCCGGCTGTAGGCCTCCGTTCCGACGTTGCCGGTGAGGCGGGGCGCGGGCGGTCACGGACGGGCCGGGCGGGAGAGGATAGGCTTCGCCGCATGACGGTGGCGGTACGGGTCATCCCGTGTCTGGACGTGGACGCCGGGCGGGTGGTCAAGGGGGTCAACTTCCTCGACCTGCGCGACGCCGGCGACCCGGTTGAGCTGGCGGCGGCGTACGACCGGGCGGGAGCGGACGAGCTGACCTTCCTGGACGTGACCGCCTCCTCCGGCGAGCGGGGCACCATGCTCGACGTGGTGCGGCGCACCGCCGAGTCGGTCTTCATCCCGCTCACCGTGGGCGGCGGCGTCCGGCAGGTCGCCGACGTTGACATCCTGCTGCGCGCCGGCGCCGACAAGGTCGGGGTGAACACCGCCGCCATCGCCCGCCCGGAGCTGATCGCGGAGATCGCCGAACGGTTCGGCCGGCAGGTGCTGGTGCTCTCCCTCGACGTGCGCCGGGCACCGGCCGGGACCACCCCGAGCGGCTTCGAGGTGACCACCCACGGTGGCCGCCGGGGCACCGGGATCGACGCCGTCGAGTGGGCGCGGCGCGGCGCCGAGCTGGGCGCGGGGGAGATCCTGCTCAACTCGATGGACGCCGACGGCACGAAGGCCGGCTTCGACCTGGAGCTGATCGGCGAGGTCCGCCGGGTCGTCGACGTGCCCGTGGTGGCCAGCGGCGGCGCGGGCGAGATCGCCCACTTCCCGCCGGCGATCGCCGCCGGGGCGGACGCGGTGCTCGCCGCCAGCGTCTTCCACTTCGGCGAGCTGACCGTCGGCGAGGTCAAGGGCGTGCTGCGCGGCTCGGGTCACCCCGTCCGCTGACGCCGCCCTCCCCGCCCCGAGCCTGTGCCGGGCCGGGGCCGGGGGTTCAGCCCCGCCCGGAGTGGCCCTCGGGGGAGCGGCGCGGGGCCGGGATCGAGCGGACCACGTACTCCTGCACGGCGGCGGCGTGCTCCTCCTTCTCCAGCGTCCAGTCGGCGCTGCCGGGGGCGTGCCGGCGGCTCAGCACGCCCTGCACGGTGTCCACGGCGGTGGACAGGCCGGCGCTCGGCCGGGTGCGCCACAGCCGCTCACCGTCGGCGGTGAGCCGGAACCAGCCGTCCGAGACGCTGACCAGGCCGGCGCCGACGAGCCGTCGGACCGCCGTCTCCACCTCGTCCCGTTCGGGGATGGCGTGGTTGAGGTGGTCGGCTGTGGAGAGCACGTCAGCGAGCCGGACGCCCTCCGGCCGTCGGGTGGACGCCGCCCGGCGGTGTCGTCCCGCGCCGTTCGCGATCACCAGTGAAACGAAGATCCAAGCGTCGGCCCAGCGCCATCCGGTCTCCCCCATGCAGGAATGATGCCGTGCGCCGCCGAGCAAGGAAACACCCACTTTTCCCGGCGCGGCATTTCCGCAGCTCAGCGCGGTTGAACGCAGTCCGTCGCCGGTGCTTCGACCACATTATGGCCGCCCGGCTCCGGCCCGGCCGCGATCCGACCGCCCGGCTCCGGACCGGCGGGCTCCGTCACGGCGGGCTCCCGGGACGGCAGAGCCACCATGAAGACGGGCAGGAAGAACTGGGCAAGCGGCCCGATGGTGAGCGCGTAGGCGACTGTGCCGACGCCGACGGTGCCGCCGAGCAGCCAGCCCAGGATCAGCACGGTGACCTCGATGACGGTGCGCACCAGCCGGACGGACCGTCCGGGCCGGCGGGCCACGTACCCGGTCATCAGGCCGTCGCGGGGGCCCGGGCCGAGCCGCGCGCCGAGGTAGAGGGCGGTGGCGGCGCCGTTGGCGACGATCCCGGCGACCAGCAGCGCCGCCCGCGCCGCGAGCGGGCCGCCGCCGGGCAGCAGGGCCAGGGTGGCGTCCACCACCAGCCCGATCACCAGCACGTTGCTCACCGTGCCCAGGCCGGGACGCTGCCGCAGCGGGATCCACAGCAGCAGCACCAGCACGCCGACCGCGATGGTGACGGTGCCGAACGACAGCCCGGTGTGCCGGGAAAGCCCCTGGTGGAACACGTCCCAGGGATCGAGGCCGAGCCCGGAGCGGATCATCAGCGCCATGCTGACGCCGTAGAGGACCAGGCCCGCGTAGAGCTGGGTCAGCCGCCGGACCGGCCGCTGCCGGAGATTGCCAATCGGTGCCATGCATGCCACCCTAGGGTCCAATTGGCGCGGCATAAGGAGCCAATATCGGGAGGGTGGCCATGACGAGTCAGGTGCGTGGCACCCAATTGGCCCGACTGCTCGGGCAGTGGCACGCCCTACCGGGTCGTCGCCGCAGCCCGGACTACGCGGCGCTCGCCGCCGCCGTCCGGGGGCTGCTCGCCGACGGCCGCCTGCCCCTGGGGGTGCGCCTGCCCGCCGAGCGGGAGCTGGCCGAGGCGCTGCGGATCAGCCGGACCACGGTCACCGCCGCGTACCGGTTGTTGCGGGAGACCGGCCACCTGGCCAGCCGGCGGGGCGCGGGGAGCTGGACCATGCTCCCGGGCACCCACCGGGTCGCCAGCACCGGGCTGTGGACCCCGCAGGACGACCGGGACATGATCGACCTCGGGGTGGCCGCGCTGGCCGCCCCGGCTGAGCTGATGCCCGCCGCCCGCGCCGCCGCCGAGGACCTGCCCCGGTACCTGGGCGGCGCCGGCTACCACCCGACCGGCATCATCGAGCTGCGCGAGGCCGTGGCCGCCGGGTACACCGACCGGGGCCTGCCCACCTCGCCCGACCAGATCATGGTCACCAGCGGCACCCAGCACGCGCTGGACCTGGTGCTGCGGCTGGCCCTGGCCCCCGGCGGCAGCGTGCTGGTCGAGTCGCCGACCTACCCGAACGCCCTCGCCGCGCTGTCCGCCCGGCGGGCCCGGATCACCACCCACGGGCTGGCCACCGACGGCGCCGGGTGGGACGCCGACCTGCTGCTGGGCAGCCTGCGCCAGGGGCGGCCGAAGCTGGCGTACCTGATCCCGGAGTTCCAGAACCCGACCGGGCACCTGATGCCCACCGAGCTGCGCGAGCGGGTGGTCGGCGCGGCCCACGCCGCCGGCACCGACCTGGTCATCGACGAGTCGTTCGTGGACCTGCCGCTGGACGGCACCCCGCTGCCGCCGCCGGTCGCCACCTTCGACCGGCACTCCCGGGTGATCTCCATCGGCGGGATGAGCAAGCCGTACTGGGGCGGCCTGCGCATCGGCTGGGTGCGCGCCTCCGCCCCCCAGGTGCAGCGGCTGGCCGCCGCCCGGGTCGGGGTGGACATGGCCGGCCCGGTGCTGGACCAACTCGTCGCGGTCCACCTGCTGGCCGACGCGCCGACCATCGTGGCCGCCCGGCGGGTGCAGCTCGCCGCCCAGCGCGACGCGCTGACCGCCGCGCTCGCGCAACGGCTGCCCGACTGGCGGGTCACCGTCCCGCGCGGCGGGGTGACGCTCTGGGCCGAGCTGGACGGGCCGATCTCCAGCGCGCTCGCCCGGGCCGCCGAGGAGGTCGGCGTGCGGCTGGCCCCCGGCCCCCGGTTCGGCCTGGACGGGACGCTGGAGCGGTTCCTGCGGCTGCCGTTCACCCTGCCCGCCGCGGACCTCGTCGAGGCCGTGGGGCGGCTCGCCGCAGTCCGGTACGACCTGGACCGCGGCGGCCGGACGCACTGGCGGGAGCCGGCCGTCATCGCCTGAGCGGCGTGCCGCCGCCCGGACGACGTCCCGGCCTGGCCGCGCCGTCACCCGACACCGTGATGTCGGTGATCCGGGGCGGGGCGGGGACGTCACTTGACAGACTGGCGAAGTGGGCAACGGGGTCTGGTCCCAGCGGGTCCGCCCCGGTGCGCCCGGCTCCCGGACCACCCGGCTGGAACTCTTCTACGACCTCGTCTTCGTCTTCGCCTTCCTCAACGTGACCGCGCTGACCTCGAGCGAGCCCTCCGCCACCAAGCTGTACCGCTGCCTGCTGGTGCTGGGGCTGCTCTGGTGGTGCTGGACCGGGTTCGCCGGGCTGGCCAACTACGTCCGCGCCGACCAGGGAATCCTGCCGCTGATCGGGTTCATCACCATCGCCGCCACCTTCCTGCTCGCGCTGAGCATGCCGGGGGCGTTCCTGGATCAGCCGGGCGGGCTGAACGGCCCGCTGGTCTTCGCCGCCTGCTACTTCGCGGTCCGCGCGTCGCAGCTCGCCGTCCTCGGCTGGTTGGCCCGGGGAGACCGGGAGCGGCTGCGGCGGTTGGGGCTGCTCGCCCTGCTGCCGGTGGTCGCGACCGCCCTGCTCGTCGTCTCCGCGATGGTGCTGCGGATCGCCGATGGGGGCACGGCGACGACCGTGCAGCTGGTGCTGTGGACCGTCGCGCTCCTCGTCGAGTACGGCGTGGGGGTGGCGCTCGGCGGCACGTACTGGGCGGTGGTGTCCGCCGGGCACTGGGCGGAGCGGCACGCCCTCATGGTCCTGATCGCGCTCGGCGAGTCGATCCTCGCGCTCGGGCTCGGCCCGGGGTTCGTCAACGGGCTGCCGCTGACCTGGCCGGTGGTGGTCGCCGCCGTGACCGGCATCGCGGTGGCATCGACGCTGTGGTGGGCTTACTTCGACACCCTGGCCCTCGCCGTCGAGCAGGCGCTGCACCGGGCCCGCGACCCGGCGGCCCGGGCCCGGCTGGCCCGCGACGCGTACACCTACCTGCACCTGCCGATCATCGCCGGGGTGATCTTCTTCGCCCTCGGGATCAAGGGCGTGCTCGCCGAGGCGGCGGACCCTGAGACTCCGGCCTGGGGGGATCCGCTGGGGCCGTTCTGGATCCTCATCCTCTACGGCGGGGTCGCCCTCTACCTGCTCAGCCTTGTCGGCTGCGGAATGGTGGCGCTCCGGGTGCTCCGCTGGCCACTGCTGGTCGAGGTGGCGCTGCTGGCCGTGCTCGCCCCGGTGGCCGTCCGGTTGCCGGAGCTGCAGGCGCTGGTGTTGCTGGCCCTGGTCTGCGTCTCCGTCACCGTCGGGGAGACGCTGGGCGGGCGGCGCCGCCGGAATCGGGTACGGCAGCTCGCGCTGGAGGAACAGCGGGCAGCCGAGATCGAGGAGAGCCGGTGGCGGGGTGAGCACCTGTGAGACGACGGCGGCCGTGCCCCGGGACGGGGGGACACGGCCGCCGGCGGAACCGCGGTCAGAGCTCGGCGAGCGTGCCGGCGTACATCTTCTCGATCTCGGCCGCGAAGTTGCCCTCCACGCCCCGACGCTTGATCTTCAGCGACGGGGTCATCTCGCCGTGCTCGATGGTCAGGTCCCGGGGAAGAACGGCGACCTTCTTGATCGTCTCCCAGCGGTTGAGCTTGGCGTTGAGCTGGGCGACGTACTCCTCGACCATGAGCCGGGCCTCGTCGGAGGCGACGATCTCGGCGTACCCGCGGCCCTCCAGGGGGCCGCCGGCCGCCCAGCCGGCGATCGCGTCCGGGTCAAGGCTGACCAGCATGGTGCAGTAGTTGCGGGCCTGGCCGATCACGATCGCCTGCGAGGTGTACGGGCAGAGCGCCTTGAACATGCCCTCGATGTGCGACGGCGCGATGTACTTCCCGCCGGAGGTCTTGACCAGGTCCTTCTTCCGGTCGGTGATACGCAGGTAGCCGTCCTCGTCGAGGCTGCCGATGTCCCCGGTGCGGAAGAACCCGTCGTCGGTGAACGCGGCGGCGGTGTCCTCGGGCAGGTTGTGGTAGCCGCGCATCACCGGGCGGCCCCGGACCAGGATCTCCCCGTCGGTGTCGATCCGGCACTCCAGGTCGCCCATCGCCCGGCCCACGGTGCCGATCCGCAGCCCGTCCGGCGGGTTGACGAAGTTGCCGGCGCTGGTCTCGGTGAGGCCGTACCCCTCGGAGATGGGCAGGTTGGCGGCGGCGAAGAAGCTGGCGATCTCCTTGCTCAGCGGCGCGGCGCCGGAGACCAGCACCCGGATCCGCCCGCCGAGGCGGGCCTGGAGCTTGCTGAACACCAGCTTCTCGGCCAGCGCGTACTTCAGCCTCAGCCCGGCCGGCACCGGCCGGCCGGCCTGCTCGATGGCCACCTTCGCCTGGCCGACCCCGACTCCCCAGGCGAAGATCTTCGCCTGGGCGCCGCCGCCGGCCCGGGCGGTGGTTACCACCTTGTTGTAGATCTTCTCGAACACCCGGGGCGCCCCGCACATCAGCGTCGGCCGGATGACCCCGAGCAGGTCGACCAGTTTCTCCACCCGGCCGTCGACGTAGGTCGGCAGGCCGACGTGGGTGGCCCCGCAGAGCAGGGTCTTGCCGAACGAGTGGGACAGCGGGAGCCACAGGTACTGCAGGTCGTCGTCGCGCAGCAGCCCGACCTCGTCCTGCGCCACCCCCTCCCAGCACCAGCCGCCGTGCAGCAGCTCGACGCCCTTGGGTCGGCCGGTGGTGCCCGAGGTGTAGATCAGGGTGGCCAGGTGGTCCGGCCCGATCCCGGCCACCAGCCGCTCGATCAGCCCCGGCTCGGCGGCGAGCGCCCGGGTGCCCTGCTCCTCCAGCTCGGCCAGGGTGAGCTGGGGCACGGCCGCCGCGGGATCGGCCACGCCGTCGAAGAGCACCACGTGGGTCAGCGCCGGCAGCTCCGTGCCGGCGATCTTCGCGGCCTGGGCCGGGTTCTCGGCGAACAGCACCCGGGAGCCGGAGTCGGCGACGATGTACGCCGCCTCCTCGGGCTCGGTGGTCGGGTAGACGGTGGTGGTGGCGCCGCCGGCGCACATGATGCCGAAGTCGGCGATGACCCAGTCGAGCCGGGTGTTCGCCAGGATCGCCACCGGGTCCTCCTGGCCGACACCGAGCCCGTGCAGCCCGGCCGCGACCGCCTTGGCCCGGTGGCCGACCTGCTCCCAGGTCAGCCAGATCGGCCCGGAGTCATCGGGGGCGGGGTGGGCGAAGGCGTGGTTGTCGGGGGTCGCCGCGACACGCTTGAGGAACATGTCGGGGATGGAACGGTACGGTACATCGAGAGCCATCGCTGTAGCCGCCTTCAGGGGTGGAGGCGTGACGGGGGTCACGTCATTCTGCGGTTACCGAAGGGTATTGCCTGCACCCGTGCGTCGGCTAGCCCTGGCGATTCCCCGGGGCCCCGGGGCGCGGGATCAGGCGTACCGGGCGGCGCGGGTGGACCAGTCGTAGGTGGCCCGTACCCAGTTGCTCCGGGCGGCCAGGAACGGGCGTGCCGTCGGGTCGGCGGCGAGCAGGGTCGCCTCCCGCTCGGCGTACACCGCGAGGGTGTGGTTGAACCGGTCGGCGGCGGCGCGCAGCGCCGCCGGCTCGTCCCGGCCGGTCTCGGCCGCGATGGCGCTGACCAGGTTGTGCGCGTCCGGACCCGACTCGTTCTCCTTGCCGTACGAGAAGAGGTCGTTGCACCAGCAGACCAGGTCCGCGGCGAGGGCCTCGACGTCGACCAGCGCCGGCTCGACCCGGCGCGCCGCCGTTGGCGGGGCGTCGTACGCCAGGTCGGTCAGGGTGAACGCGGGGTGCACGGCGCCGGTGTGCCGGCGTAGCTGGACGTACTCCGCCACCCCGGGGGTGCGCCGGCGCTCCCGGTTCGTCGCCTCCCAGAGCAGGGCCAGCAGGTAGTCGCGCACCTGGCCGACGAAGCGCATCAGCAGCCCGGGGGAGCCCTGGGCCCGGGTCCGTCGGCACAGGTCGTCCAGGGCGCTGCCGATCGGGTCGCCGCCCGCGTTCCCCGGTGCGCCGTGCCGGTCGAGCACGTCGAGCAGGTCGGCGACGGCCGGGGCCAGCCGGGTGGGGGCGGCGCCGAGGCCGTCCTCGTCGCACGCGTCGTCCACCACGAACAGCCAGGTGACCAGGTCGGTGAGCAGGCGCAGCCGTTCGCCGGCCGCGTCCGGGCAGGTGCGCCCGGCCAGCTCGGCGGCGGCCGCCCCCCGCAGCCGGACCAGCCGGTGTCCGTTGGTGATCAGGCCGAGTTCCTGCGCCCAGACCAGGCTCGCCTCGGCGGCCAGGTCGGTCTCGGCGTGCCGGCGCGGGGGGAACGGCGGTTCGTCCAGGGCCGAGACCGCGAAGCTTCGCATGTCGCCCCTTCCGGATGTGGCCGCCCCGGAATGGGGCGACGGCCGGACGAGGGTACGTCAGAATCGATCGACATTCATAATTCGGCCACGACCGGTTCACACCCGTATGTGACGGGAGAAGCGCGGCCGTCAGATGCCCAGCTTGGCGGACCTCAGCCGCTCGGCCAGCTCCGCGGGCCCGTCCACCTGCACCCGGGCCACCCGCTGCCGGCCGGTCAGGAACAGCACCAGTTCGCCCGGCGGGCCGACCAGCCGGCCCCGCTGCCCGCCCCGCCCCGCCGACTGTTCGCCGTGCCCGGGCGCCTGCACCAGCAGGTCGGCCGGGAAGCGGCGCAGCGCCAGCCGGCCCAGCAGCGTGGCCCGGCGCCACAGCACGGCGTGCAGCCCGGCCGGCAGGTCCCTCGGCCGCCACCCGGGCCGGGCCCGGCGGACGTCCTCGTGGTGGATGTAGAACTCCACGGTGTTGACCAGCTCGTCGGTGAGCGGATTGCTCACCGGGCTCCACACCGGTGGGCGGCGGACCTGGCCGACCAGCTCGGGGAACGGCCGGGCGGCGATCCGGGCCACGACCCCCTCGCCGTACCCGCGCAGCGGCGACAGCATGATCCCGACGGCGGCGTCCGGCCGGCGTTCCCGGGCGATCAGGTGGGCGGCGAGATCGCGGACGGACCAGCCCTCGTTGATCGTCGGTGCGTCCGGACCCAGGCTCAGCATGAGGTCGGCGAGCGCTTCGCGCTCCGACCGGGCGTACCGCGTCATCGCCCGATCGTAGGCCGGTTCGGCGGGGCCGGCGCTGCGGCGCCGTCGACGGTCGAGACGTGATCACCGACATACCCGGTCGGGAACGGCGAGGTGGACCGGACCGGTAAGGATGAGGGGGATAATTGTGGCTTACGGCGGGGGAGAGCGTGACCAGCAGGACAAGTCGGGACGTGCTCGGCAGAGGGCTGTCCGTGCTCGGCCGGGCGATCCGGGAACAGCCCCGGATCTTCGCGGTCGCGGTGACCGGCAGCGTGCTGTTCGGCGGGCTGGTCATCGCCAGCGCGTACATCGTCGGCGCGGTGGTCGGCGACGTGGTGGTGCCGGCGGTCGAGCGCGGATCGGTGGGCGTGGCGGCCATCGCCCTCGCCGCCGGGGCCCTGTTCGGCATCAGCGTGCTGCGGGTGGTCGGCATCTTCGGCCGCCGGCTCGGCGCCGGCTACATGCAGTTCCGGCTCCAGGCCGCGTACCGTCGCCGGGTCACCCGCCGCTACCTGGACCTGCCGCTGTCCTGGCACCAGCGCAACGCCACCGGCACCCTGCTGTCCAACGCCAACTCCGACGTCGAGGCGGCCTGGTACCCGATCGCCCCGCTGCCGTTCGCGGTCGGCACGCTGGTGATGCTCGTGGGCGCGGTCGCCTCGCTCTTCGTCACCGACTGGGCGCTGGCCCTGGTCGGGCTGGCCGTGTTCCCGGCGCTGTTCGCCCTCAACGTGATCTACTCCCGCTGGATGGCCCCCCGCCAGGCCCGCGCCCAGCGGCTGCGCGCGGAGGTCAGCGGGATCGCCCACGAGAGCTTCGACGGCGCCCTGGTGGTCAAGACGATGGGCCGCGAGGCCCAGGAGACCGCCCGGTTCTCCGCCCGGGCCGGCGAGCTGCGCGACGCGCTGATCGCCGTCGGCCGGCTGCGCGGCGTGTTCGACCCGCTGCTGGAGACCCTGCCCAGTCTCGGCACCCTCGCCGTGCTGGTGGTCGGCGCGTTCCGGCTCCGGCAGGGCGCCATCACGGTCACCGAGCTGGTCAGCGTGGCCTTCCTGTTCACCGTCCTGGCGTTCCCGGTGCGGGCCATCGGCTGGGTCCTGGCCGAGCTGCCGCGCAGCGTCGCCGGCTGGGACCGGGTGCGCCGGGTGCTCGACGCCACCGGCGAGATGCGGTACGGGGACGTCGCGCTCGACCCGGCCGACCCCGCCCCGGCCACCCTGACCTTCGCCGACGTCGGCTTCGCGTACGAGCCGGCCGAGGCGGACCTGCCCGGCGTCGAGGTGCTCGGCGAGGTCTCCTTCACCGTGCCGGCTGGGAAGACCGTGGCCCTGGTCGGGCCGACCGGCTCCGGGAAGTCGACGATCGCCGCGCTGGCGGTGCGGCTGGTCGACCCGCACACGGGCGCGATCCGCCTCGACGGGGTGGACGTCCGCCGGCTCACCGCCGGGTCGCTGGCGGGCGCCGCCGCGCTGGTGGCCCAGGTGCCGTTCGTCTTCGACGACACGGTCCGGGCCAACATCACCCTGGACCGGCCCGGCATCGCCGACGAGGACGTCTGGGTGGCCCTGCGACTGGCCGAGGCGGACGGCTTCGTCGCCGCGCTGCCCGACGGGCTGGACACGATGGTCGGCGAGCGGGGCACCTCGCTCTCCGGCGGGCAGCGGCAGCGGCTCACCCTGGCCCGGGCGCTGGCCGGGCGACCCCGGCTGCTGGTCCTCGACGACGCCACCAGCGCGGTGGACCCCCGGGTGGAGGCGGCCATCCTGGCCGGGCTGCGCGCCCCGACCGCCGGGGGGCCGGCCGCCTCGATCCTGGTGGTGGCGTACCGGCGGGCCACCATCGCGCTCGCCGACGAGGTGATCTACCTGGAGCAAGGCCGGGTGCTCGCCCGGGGCACCCACGCCGACCTGCTCGCCACCGTCGCCGGCTATGTCGATCTGGTCACCGCCTACGAGCAGGCCGAGACCGACCCCCAGCCGCAGCGCACGCCCGACGAGATCACGCCGTTGGCTTCGGGCCTGGAGATCGAGGTAGACCGGTGAGTGCGAGGAGTGAGGTTGCGAGCCCCGCAGTCGCGAACGGAGGGCGGTACCGGTGAGCGTGAAGGAGGCCGAGCGGCAGCCGGCAGAGCCGGCTGAGAGCACCTGGCAGACCCTGCGGCGGGGGTTGGCCCTCTCCCCGGAGCTGCGCGCCGGCCTGGCCGGCACGCTCGCCCTGGCGTTGGTCTACATGGTCGGCCGGGTGGCCGTGCCGGTGGCCGTGCAGCAGGGCATCGACAAGGGCATCGTCGGTGGGCTCGACCTGGCGGTGGTGTGGACGGTGGTGGCGGTCGCCGTCGCCGTGCTGGTGGTGACCACCACCTGCGGGTACCTGATGATGCGGCGGCTGTTCACGGTCAGCGAGACCGCCCTGGCCAACGTGCGCACCCGGGCGTTCCGGCACGTGCACGACCTGTCGATGCTGCACCAGCAGTCCGAGCGGCGCGGCTCCCTGGTCTCCCGGGTGACCAGCGACGTCGACCAGATCACCCAGTTCCTCCAGTGGGGCGGGGTGATCCTGATCGTCAACCTCGGTCAGCTCGCGGTGACCACGGTGGTGATGCTGGCGTACTCGTGGCAGCTCACCCTGGTGGTGCTTGCCGCGTTCGCGCCGGCGCTGCTGGTGATCCGGCTGTTGCAGCGCCGCCTCGCCGGGGCGTACGGGGTGGTCCGGCAGCGGATGGGGACGCTGCTCGGGACGATCGCCGAGAGCGTGGTGGGGGCGCCGGTCATCCGGGCGTACGGGATCGCGGGGCGGACGGCCCGTCGGCTGGACGTGGCGATCGAGGGGCAGCGGCAGGCTCAGCAGCGGGCGATCCGGATCAGCATTCTGGGCAGCTCGGTGGGGGAGCTGGCGGCCGGGCTGGCGCTGGCCGGCGTCGTCGTCCTCGGGGTCACCCTCGGGGTGGACGGCACCCTGTCGGTCGGTCAGCTCACGGCGTTCCTGTTCCTGGTGACGTTGTTCATCCAGCCGGTGCAGATCGCCACCGAGGTGCTCAACGAGGCGCAGAACGCGATCGCCGGCTGGCGGCGGGTGCTCGACGTGCTGGACGCCGTCCCGGACGTGGCCGACCCGGCCGAGCGGGGGCGGGAGCTGCCGTCCGGCCCGCTGGACATCCGCTTCGCCGGGGTGGGTTTCGCCTACCCGGGTGGCCCGCCGGTGCTGCACGACGTCAGCCTGGAGATCCCGGCGAAGAGCCGGGTGGCCGTGGTGGGTGAGACGGGCAGCGGCAAGACCACCTTCGCCAAGCTGCTCACCCGGCTGATGGACCCGACCGGCGGCGAGGTGCTGCTGTCCGGGGTGCCGCTGCGGCAGGTCCGGTTCGCCTCGTTGCGCACGCGGGTGGTGATGGTCCCGCAGGACGGCTTCCTCTTCGACGCCACCGTCGGGGAGAACGTCCGGTTCGCCCGGCCGGAGCTGACCGACGCCGAGCTGACGGCGGCCTTCACCGAGTTGGGGCTGGCGGACTGGCTGGACGGGCTGCCCGCCGGGTTGGACACCCAGGTCGGCGAGCGCGGCGAGGCGTTGAGCGTGGGGGAGCGGCAGCTCGTCGCGCTGGCGCGGGCGTACGTCGCCGACCCGGACCTGCTGGTGCTGGACGAGGCGACCAGCGCGGTCGACCCGGCCACCGAGGTCCGCCTGCAGCGCGCCCTGGACGCGGTGACCCGGGGGCGGACCACCCTCGCGATCGCGCACCGGCTCTCCACGGCGCAGGCCGCGGACGAGGTGATCGTGGTGGATCGGGGCCGGATCGTGCAGCGCGGCCCGCACGACGAGTTGGTCCGCGAGCCGGACTCGGTCTACGGGCTGCTCTACGCCTCCTGGCTGGAGCAGACCCGCTGACCGGGTGGACCGGCCGGAATCGGCAAGGCGGTGGACGTGGGAGGCGCGGGTGGTCTACCGTGCCACTTAGGTAAGCCTAACCTTCGGAGGTGGGTCATGCGCCCCAGCACCGCCCTGCGGCCCAGTCCCGCCGAGATCGTCCGGACCCTGGCCGCCGGCCGGCTGCCGGGCCTGGCCTACCTCGCCCAGCGGCCCGGCCCGTTCCACGTCCGGCACGTCACCGACGCCGAGGGCCGGGTGCTGCTGCTCGTGCCGGTGCACAGCGACCTCGCGGCGGCGCTGCCGCCGGGCGACGACGTCGCCGTGGCGCTCGACGTGCTGGACCTGCCGCCGGCGGCCGGCGCCCCGTCGCTGGGCCGGGCCTGGGTCTCCGGCTGGGCGGCCGCGCTGCACGGCGAGGCCGCCCGCCACGCCGCGCTGGACTACGCCGAGGTGGACCCGACGGGCGACCTGCTCGACGTCGGCACCCGGTTCCGGCTGCACCGCTTCGAGGTGGCCGAGGCCCGCCTGGAGCGCCCCGACGGACTGCTCCGGATCGACCCGCTGGCGTACGCGGAGGCCGAGCCGGATCCGCTGCACCCGGTGGAGGCGGAGCTGCTGGCCGAGTTCACCGTGCACCACGGCCGGGAGATGACGGCGTACGTCCGGCGGCAGCTCGGCCTAGTCGACGCGGCCCGGGTCGACCCGCCCCGGGTGGTGCGGGTCGACCGGTACGGCCTCGTGGTCTCCTTCGGCTCTGGCGGCGCGCGGCGGCGGGCCCGGTTGGCCTTCCCGCAGCCGGTGGCCGACCACGGCGAGCTGGCCCGGCTGCTGCACCCCGTGTACTGCCGGCACGCCGAGTCACCCCGCTCCGACCGCCCGCTCTGACCGGCCTGCGCCCGTGCTCGCCGCGCCCGCGCCGCAGGCGTCCCCGCCCGGCGTGAGCGGGGGACCGGCCCCGCCGGAGGCGTCGACCGGGGCCCTACGAGAGGTCGCCGCGTAGGTACCGCTGGACCGTGGGGGCGATCGCGGCGACCAGGGTCTCCGCCGGTGCGGAGGCGACCGGCTCCAGCCGGATCACGTGCCGCATCATGGCCAGCCCGATCATCTGGGTGGCCACCAGCGACCCCCGCAGCGGCCGCTCAGCCGGGGCGACGTCGAGGTGGTCCAGGACCCGGCGCAGCACCTGCGTGACCAGGAACTCGCGCAGCAGCCGGGCGGTCCACTCGTTGCTCATCCCGGATCGAAGCAGGGCCACGGCGGCGGCGCCCGCCGGGGAGTCCCAGACCTCCAGGAAGGTGCGGACCAGCCGCTCGCCGACTCCGTCGGCGTCCCCGCCGAGCATCCGGGGGAGCAGCTCGCCGGGGTCGAGCGGGGCGTCCATCGCGGCCAGGAAGAGCCGGTCCTTGCCGCCGAAGTAGTGGTGCACCAGCGCCGGGTCCACCCCCGCCGCCCCGGCGATCGACCGGATCGAGGTCGCGTCGAACCCCCGCTCCGCGAACGCGGTGCGGGCCGCGTCGAGGATCGCCTCCCGGGTGTCCGGGTTGCCGGGTCGCCGACCGGTCCGCCGCGCCATCGTCGCCCTTCGCTCGTCCGTCGTCGTGCCGTCCGCGCCCCGGCGGCTCAGCCGCTGCGCCGGCGCAGGGTGGCCGCGGCCAGCACCAGCGCCAGCACCACCGCGCCGGCCACCACCCCGAGGTCCCGCCACATCGTGCCGGTCGGGTCGGCGTGCGCGCCGACCTCCTGCAACGCCTCGACCGCGTACGACAGCGGGAGGGCGTAGCTGACCGCCTGGAGCCAGCCGGCCATCTCGTCGCGGGCGACGAAGAGCCCGCAGAGCAGCAGTTGGGGGATCACCACGACCGGCATGAACTGCACGGCTTGGAACTCGGTGCGGGCGAACGCGCTGCAGAACAGCCCGAGGGCCACCCCGAGCATCGCGTTGAGCACCGCGATTCCGATCACCAGGGCGCTGCTGCCGGCGGTGGTCAGCCCGAAGACCCGGTACGCCACGGCCGCGGCGATCGAGGCCTGCCCGGCGGCGGCGACGCCGAACGCGATGCCGTAGCCGAACAGCAGGTCGAGCCGGCCGAGCGGGGTGGTGAGCAGCCGCTCCAAGGTGCCGGAGGTGCGCTCGCGCAGCATCGCGATGCTGGTCACCAGGAACATGATCACGAACGGGAAGACGCCGAGCAGCACCAGCGCCACCCGGTCGAACATGCTCGGCCGGCCCGGCGGGGTGGGCTGGTCGGCGTACATGAAGTAGACGAGGGCGAGCAGCAGTGCCGGCACCACCACGAGCAGGGCGACGGTGCGCCGGTCGTGCCGGAGCTGACGCAGGATGCGCCCGGTGGTGGCGGCCAGGATGCGCGGGTTCACGACGCGCCCCCGTCCGGGCCGGTCGAGCGGCCAGTGCTGTCGGCCGCGACCCCGGCCGTGCCGCCGGCCCTGATCAGGCGCAGGAACGCCTCGTCGAGGTCGTCGACCCCGGCGGCGGCGCGGACCGCGTCGGGGGTGTCGTCGGCGATCAGCCGGCCCTCGCGGATCAGCAGCAGCCGGTCGCAGCGGGCCGCCTCGTCCATCACGTGGCTGGACACCAGCAGGGTCGTCCCGGCTGCGGCGAGGGCGTGGAACCGGGCCCACAGGTCGGCGCGCAGCACCGGGTCCTGCCCGACGGTCGGCTCGTCGAGGACGATCAGCTCCGGCTCGCCGACCAGGGCGCAGGCCAGCGACGCCCGGCTGCGCTGGCCGCCGGAGAGGGTGCCGACGAGCTGCCCGGCGGCCTCCGCCAGCCCGACGTCGGCCACCGCCCGGTCCGCCTCGGCCCGGCCCCGGCCCTGCAGGACGGCGAAGTAGCGGGCGTTCTCCCGGACGGTGAGGTCGGCGTACACGCTGGGCGCCTGGGTCAGGTAGCCGACCCGGCTGCGCAGCGGCGCCGAGCCGGCCGGGCGGCCGAGCACGGTCACCGAGCCGGAGCGGACGGTCTGCACGCCGACGACGGCCCGCATCAGGGTGGTCTTGCCGCTGCCGCTTGGCCCGAGCAGCCCGGTCACCGAGCCGCGCGGCACCGCGCAGCTCACGCCGTGCAGCACCGGCCGCCGGCCACGCTCCACGACCAGGTCGCGGACCGCGATCGCGTGGTCCATCGTCACCTCCGGATTTCATCACCCAATGAAATCAACGCTAGATGAACTGCCCCCCGCGCACAACGGGGTTGACTTCGTGGCCGGCGAAAGGTGCCCCGAGGCAGGAATGAGAACGACCGGGCACTAGCCTTCGGACCGGGCACTAGCCTTCGGATCCGGACAGCCGGTCCGGCATCGGGCATTGCGCCCCGAACGGGCGTACGGCACGATGGCGCGGTGGGTCACGCTGCGTCACCTGAGAGTGGGTTCCTCGACGACTGGGTCGCGCGGCTGCGGCAGGCGGCCGAGCGGCCCGTCGTCGGCATCCTGCTGCGCGGAAGCCACGCCCGAAGGGCCGCCACGGCGCACAGCGACGTCGACATCGACGTGCTCGTCACCGACGGGAGGCCGCCCCGGCCGGCCGGCCCGCCGATCAACGCCCCGTACGCCGCCCGCCGCGCCTACCTCGCCGAATCCGGCGGTCGGCTGACCCACGTCTCGGTGGCGGTCCGGGACGTCCGCTCCTGGCTGGTCCGGCTGGCCCAGCCGGCCGACTGGGCGTTCGGGTTGCCGGTCACCACGCCCACCCGACTGCTGTGGGCCGAGGAGCACTGGCGCGACCGGATCGACCTGACGGTGCTCTGCCAGCCCGCCGACGAGCCGCGGCTGGAGGAACTGATCGCCACTCTCGGTAAGGTCGCCGGGGCCGGGGCCCGGGAGGACCACCTCGGCGTCCGGCTCGCCGCCGCCGACCTGGCCCGGCTCTGCCCGTCCGTGCTCCGGCTGGCCAACCCGACGGTGCGGGTGGTGTCCCGGCGGGCCGCGTTCACCGCCGCCCTCGACCTGCCGGTCGCCCCGCCCGGGTACCGCGACGACATGCTGCTCTGTCTCGGCGGGCGACCCGGCTCCACCGGGCAGCTCCTGGCCGCCGCCGGGCGGCTGGTCACCGGCACCGTCCCGCTGGTCCGCCCGTACGCCGACGAGATCGCCGCGGTGGCCGGCGCGGACCTGGCCGACGCCCTCGTCGACGGGCGGCTGGACCGCTATCTCGCCCAGCTCACCGGTGTCGCGGCGGCCGTACCACGGCCGCGGCGGGAGCCGTCGCCGGTGCCCGCGCCGCGTGCGGGACAATTGGTCACTGTGCCCGTACCTGACGCGCCGCCGACCGGCGCCAACGCCCCTGCGAACCCGTCGGCGGCCGGTGCGCCGACCGGCCCGTCCCGGCTCGACCCGGCCGTCGCCGCCCGGCTGCGCCGCAACCCCGACGGCCTCGTGGCCGCCGTGGTCCGCCAGCACGACACGGGCGAGGTGCTGATGGTCGCCTGGATGGACGACGAGGCGCTGCACCGCACCCTCACCACCGGCCGGGCCACCTACTGGTCGCGCAGCCGGCAGGAGTACTGGGTCAAGGGCGCCACCTCCGGCCACCACCAGCACGTCCGCTCCGTCGCCCTCGACTGCGACGGCGACGCGCTGCTGGTCAGCGTCGAGCAGGTGGGCGCGGCCTGCCACACCGGCGAGCGGACCTGCTTCTTCACGGAGCTTCCGGTCACCTCCACCCCGGGAGACCCCTCATGACCGACGGCTCCGTCAGCCCGGACCGGGTCACCTTCGCCGACCTGGCGGCCCGCTGGCGGGTCGTCCCGGTCACCCGCCGGCTGCTCGCCGACGCGGAGACCCCGGTCGGGGTGTACCGGAAGCTGGCCGGCGGGCCGGGCACGTTCCTGCTGGAGTCCGCCGAGCAGGGCGCCGGCCCGGCCGGATCGGCCTGGTCGCGGTACTCGTTCATCGGGGTGCGCAGCGGCGCGACGCTCACCGAGCGGGACGGGACCGCGTACTGGACCGGCCAGCCGCCCGCTGGGCTGCCCACCGGGGGCGACCCGGTCCGGGTGCTGCGCGAGACGGTCGACGCCCTGGCCGGCCCGGCCTGGGACCCGGCCAGCGGCATGCCGCCGCTCACCGGCGGCATGGTCGGCTACCTGGGGTACGACCTGATCCGCCGCTTCGAGCGGCTGCCCGAGCTGACCGAGGACGACCTCGGCGTGCCCGAGCTGGGCATGATGCTCGCCACCGACATGGTTGTCCTCGACCACTACGACGGCTCGGCGATCCTGATCGCCAACGCGGTGCTCCCGCCGCCGGACGAGCCGGACCGCGACGCCCTGGTCTCCGCCGCGTACCACCACGCGGTGGGACGGCTGGACGCGATGACCACCGCGCTGTCCCGGCCCATCCCGCCGATGATTTCCACGGTCGACCGGCCGGCGGTCGGCGACGTGGTCAGCCGCACCGAGGAGGGCGGCTACCCGAAGGCCGTCGATGCGGCCAAGGAGGCGATCCGGGCTGGCGAGTGCTTCCAGATCGTGCTCGCCCAGCGCTTCGAGCGGCCGACCCACGCCGACCCGCTCGACGTGTACCGGGTGCTGCGCACCACGAACCCCAGCCCCTACATGTACCTGCTGCGCTTCGACGGCTTCGACGTCGTCGGCTCGTCGCCGGAGGCGCACCTGAAGGTGAGCGCCGGCCCGGACGGGCAGCGCCGGGCGCTGCTGCACCCGATCGCCGGCACCCGCCCGCGCGGCGACGACCCGGAGGAGGACGCCCGGCTCGCCGCCGAGCTGCTCGCCGACCCGAAGGAGCGCTCCGAGCACGTGATGCTGGTCGACCTGGGCCGCAACGACCTGGGCCGGGTCTGCCGGCCGGGCACCGTCGAGG
This sequence comes from Micromonospora sp. NBC_01412, assembly GCF_045040215.1. NCBI lineage: Bacteria > Bacillati > Actinomycetota > Actinomycetes > Micromonosporales > Micromonosporaceae > Micromonospora > Micromonospora sp. NBC_01412. The sequence goes on along the minus strand of NZ_CP109528.1, from coordinate 1,068,845 downwards.
TGTCCGAGTTCGCCACCATCGAGCGGTACAGCCACGTCATGCACATCGTCTCGACCGTGGTCGGCACCCTGCGGGAGGACCGGACGGCCTTCGACGCGCTCGCGGCGACCTTCCCCGCCGGCACCCTGTCCGGTGCGCCGAAGGTTCGGGCCATGGAGATCATCGAGGAGTTGGAACCGGTCCGGCGCGGCCTGTACGGCGGCACCGTCGGGTACTTCGACTTCGGCGGGGACCTGGACATGGCGATCGCCATCCGCACCGCGCTGATCCGCGACGGCCGGGCGTACGTGCAGGCAGGCGCCGGGGTGGTGGCCGACTCCGACCCGGCCGCCGAGGACCAGGAGACCCGGAACAAGGCCGCCGCCGTGCTGGCCGCCATCGCCGCCGCCGAGACCCTCCGGCCGGCGCGGTGACCGGCCCGGTACCTGGCCCGACAACCGCAGCGGGCGCCGGCGGGGCGGGCGCGCCGGCCGCGCGGCGCCGGCGCGAGATGACGTACGCGGTGCTGCTCTGCCTGGCCGGGGCGGGCCTGGCGCTGTGGGCGTCGACCCGGACCTGGTCGGTCGAGCTGACCGTCCGGCCCACGCCGCTGCCGCCAATGCGCGAGGCGCGCACCGGGGCGGTGCTGCTGCCCTGGCTGTCGGCGCTGGCCGTGGTCGGGCTGGCCGGCGGCGGCGCGGTGCTGGCCACCCGGGGGGCGTTGCGCCGGCTGATCGGCGCGCTGCTGCTGGCGCTCGGCGCGGCCGTGGCGGCCGGCGGCGGGTACGGCCTGGTCGCCGCGTTCGACGGCGAGGTCAGCCGGCAGTGGCCGGCGCTGTGCCTGGCCGGCGGGCTGCTCGCCGGCGCCGGCGGGGCGCTCACCGCACTGCGCGGCGCGGGCTGGCCGGCGATGGGGGCCCGCTACGAGCGACCGGCCCGGCGGGCCGCCACCGAGCCGGGGCCGGCGGCGGCCGGACCGGTGACCGGGCGGCGCACCACCGAGGCGTGGGACGCGCTGGACCGCGGCGAGGACCCGACGGCCGGTTGACGGGCGGTCAGCCGACCGGCTGGCGCTCGCGGGCGGCGGCCCGGGTGGCGACCAGCTCGGCCACCAGGCGGTCCAGCTCGGCGCGCTGGTCGGCGCGGGCCCGGTCGGCGCAGACCGCCTCCCAGGCGTTGCCGCGCGCGGTACGGACCCGGCCGTCCCCCACCACGGCGCGCTCCAGGGTGTGCACCACCCCGGCGGCGAGCGACGCGACGGTACGGGAGATGGTGGTCAGCCCGATGGCCGGGTTGGGCTCGGTGTTGCTCATGGTCACCCCGCACGAGATCGTTCCGACGGTTTCGGGCTGCGCGTCGCCGCGCCACCCGACGCCCCGAGCAGGCGCGTGATCGAGTCTGCCCGAGAAGGACGATGCCCGGCTCACGTTTCGCCCCGGTCACCGGCACGTCAACTCTCCCCCGGAGTCGGCGACCTGGACAGGGCCGTTCCGCCTTGACCTTCGTCACAGCACTCACCGAGATGCGCGGGGGGAGGGCGCGGGCCGACAATGGTCGAATGGAAATGGGTGCCCGTCGATGGGCTGACCGGCGCGCGCGCCGGCCGCGGGGTCACCGCGATCGACGGGCGTGGTGGCGCTGCGTGATGCGGCGTTCACCGGAAGTCGGGCATTATGCCGCAGCCCATTTCGTGAGGAGCGCCATACCCCCCGGCATCCGGTCCCAGGTGGCGCCACCTAGCATCGGCCCATGACACCCGGAGAGGGGAGTCCGTTGGTGACTGCTGACCATGCGCACGCGGAGGGGGACGGGGCCGGTCAGGCGGCGTCCGGAAGCGTGCTCGACGAGATCCTGGCCGGTGTCCGCGAGGACGTCGCCCGGCGGCAGGAGCAGGTTCCGCTGGAGCGGATCCGCGAGCTGGCCGCCGCCGCGCCCCCGCCGCTGGACGCGTACGCGGCCCTGCGCCGGCCCGGCGTGGCCGTGATCGCCGAGGTGAAGCGCTCGTCGCCGTCCAGGGGACAGCTGGCCGAGATCGCCGACCCGGCCGAGCTGGCCGCGGAGTACGCGGCCGGTGGCGCCCGGGCGATCAGCGTGCTCACCGAGGGGCGCTGGTTCGGCGGGTCGCTGGACGACCTGGCCGCCGTCCGGGCCGCGGTGAAGATCCCCGTGCTCCGCAAGGACTTCGTGGTCTCCAGCTACCAGGTGCACGAGGCCCGCGCGCACGGCGCCGACCTGGTCCTGCTGATCGTCGCCGCGCTGGAGCAGAACGCCCTGGTCGGGCTGCTGGAGCGGATCGAGTCCCTCGGGATGACCGCGCTGGTCGAGGTGCACACCGAGGAGGAGGCCGACCGGGCCATGGAGGCCGGCGCCCAGGTGATCGGGGTCAACGCCCGTGACCTGCGTACGCTGGAGGTCGATCGCTCGGTGTTCGAGCGGATCGCCCCCGGCCTGCCCAGCAGCGTCGTCAAGATCGCCGAGTCCGGGGTGCGCGGCCCGCACGACCTGATCCGGTACGCCTCGGCCGGCGCCGACGCCGTGCTGGTCGGCGAGGGCCTGGTCACCCAGTCCAGCCCCCGCGAGGCGGTGGCCGGACTGGTCAACGCCGGCAACCACCCGGCCACGCCCCGCCCGGCGCGCTGACCCGCGCCGGGGCGACAAGCAGCAGCGAGAGGACACCGCGATGAGCGCCAACGCCCCGGCCCCGACCGGCCAGCTCCCCGACGCCGCCGGTCACTTCGGCCGGTTCGGCGGCCGGTTCGTCCCGGAGGCGCTCGTCGCGGCGCTCGACGAGCTGGACGCGGCGTACCGCAAGGCGATGGGCGACGAGTCGTTCCTCGCCGAGTTCGACGGGCTGCTGCGCGGCTACGCCGGCACCCCCTCGCTGCTCTACCCGGCGGAGCGGTTCTCCGCGAAGATCGGCGCCCGGGTGCTGCTCAAGCGGGAGGACCTCAACCACACCGGGGCGCACAAGGTGCGCAACGTGCTCGGCCAGGCGCTGCTGACCAAGCGGATGGGCAAGCGGCGGGTGATCGCCGAGACCGGCGCCGGCCAGCACGGCGTGGCCACCGCGACCGCCGCCGCCCTGTTCGACCTCGACTGCGTGGTCTACATGGGCGAGGTCGACACGCGGCGGCAGGCGCTCAACGTGGCCCGGATGCGGATGCTCGGCGCCACCGTCGTCCCGGTCACCACCGGCTCGCGCACCCTCAAGGACGCGATGAACGAGGCGATGCGGGAGTGGGTCGCCAACGTCGACGACACCCACTACCTGATCGGCACCGCCGCCGGCCCGCACCCGTTCCCCGAGATGGTCCGGGACTTCGTCCGGGGCATCGGCGAGGAGGCCCGCCAGCAGTGCCTCGACCTGACCGGCGCGCTGCCGGACGCGGTCGCGGCGTGCGTCGGCGGCGGCTCCAACGCGCTGGGCATCTTCCACGCCTTCGTCGGCGACCCCGGCGTGCGGCTGTACGGCTTCGAGGCCGGCGGCGAGGGCATGGAGACCGGGCGGCACGCGGCCAGCATCACCGGCGGCTCCGCGGGGGTGCTGCACGGCACCCGCACGTACGTGCTCCAGAACGAAGACGGGCAGACCATCGAGTCGCACTCGATCTCGGCCGGCCTGGACTACCCGGGCGTCGGCCCGGAGCACGCGTGGCTGCACGACAGCGGCCGGGCGACGTACACGCCGGTGACCGACCGCGAGGCGATGGCCGCGTTCGAGCTGCTCTGCCGCACCGAGGGGATCATCCCGGCGATCGAGAGCGCGCACGCGCTCGCCGGCGCGCTGAAGATCGCCCCAGGGCTCGCCGCCGAGCTGGGCCGGGAGCCGGTCATCGTGATCAACCTCTCCGGCCGGGGCGACAAGGACGTGCACACCGCCGGCGAGTACTTCGGCATCCTCGACAAGGAGCAGTGAGAACGTGAGCCGCATCGGGGTCGCCTTCGACAAGGCCCGGGCCGACGGGCGGGCCGTGCTGGTGGGCTGCATGCCGGCCGGTTTCCCCACCGTCGAGGGCAGCATCGCCGCGATGACGGCGATGGTGGAGGCCGGGGTGGACGTCATCGAGGTGGAGATTCCATACTCCGACCCGGTGATGGACGGCCCGGTGATCCAGAAGGCCAGCGACATCGCCCTGGCGGGCGGCGTCCGTGTCGCCGACACGCTGCGCATCATCGAGGCGGTCGCGGCCACCGGCGCCCCGGTGGTCACGATGACCTACTGGAACCCGATCGAGCAGTACGGCGTCGACGCGTTCGCCCGGGACCTGGCCGCGGCCGGCGGCACCGGCCTGATCACCCCGGACCTCATCCCCGACGAGGCCGACGAGTGGCTGGCCGCCTCGGACGCGCACGGGCTGGACCGGACCTTCCTGGTCTCCCCGTCGTCCACCGACGCGCGGCTGAAGATGACCGTGGAGCACTGCCGGGGCTTCGTCTACGCCACGGCGGTCATGGGCGTCACCGGCGCCCGGGCGCAGACCTCCGACGCGGCCCCCGTTCTGGTCTCCCGGCTGCGCGAGGTCACCGACCTGCCGGTCGGCGTGGGGCTCGGCGTCGGCACCGGCGCGCAGGCCGGCACGGTCGCCGGATACGCCGACGGGGTGATCGTCGGCAGCGCGCTGGTCCGCTGCGTGCTCGACGCGCCAGACCCGGCCGCCGGCCTGGCCGCCCTGCGCACCCTGAGCGCCGAACTCGCCGACGGGGTGCGCAACCCGCGTCGCTGACGCACCGGTCACCCGACCGGGGTGCCGCTGGGGTGGTGCACAGCGGTAGCGTGTGCACCCGTGACCCTCGCCTCGATGATTCCCCAGGCGGCCCTGCCGAGCCCCAGCACGGCTGTCTGGCAGCTCGGCCCGCTGCCGCTGCGGGCGTACGCGCTCTGCATCATCGCCGGAATCGTGGTGGCCTGCGTGGTCACCGAGCGGCGGCTGCGCCAGCGCGGCGTCGCCCCCGGCGCGGTTCTCGACATCGCCGTCTGGGCGGTGCCGACCGGCATCATCGGCGCCCGGATCTACCACGTGATCACCTCCCCGGAGAAGTACTTCGGCGCCGGCGGCGAGCCGCTCAAGGCGTTCGCCATCTGGGAGGGCGGCCTGGGCATCTGGGGCGCGGTGGCCGGCGGGGCGTTCGGCGCCTGGATCGCCGCCCGCCAGCTCGGCATCCCGTTCACCGTGGTGGCCGACGCGCTCGCCCCGGGGCTGCCGCTGGCCCAGGCCGTCGGCCGGTTCGGCAACTGGTTCAACAACGAGCTCTACGGCGGCCTGACGACCCTGCCCTGGGGGCTGCGGGTGCACGACATGGACCCGAGCAACCCCGGCCACGCGAAGGTCGTCGACGGCGAGCCCGTGCTGCTTCCCGGGCTGTACCAGCCGACCTTCCTCTACGAGGCGCTGTGGAACGTCGGCGTCGCCGCCCTGGTTCTCTTCCTCGACCGGAAGCTGCGCCTCGGCAAGGGGCGGGCGTTCGCGCTCTACGTGATGGGCTACACCGCCGGCCGGTTCTGGATCGAGCTGATGCGCACCGACGAGGCCACCCACATCCTCGGCGTCCGGCTCAACGTCTTCACCGCGGCCCTGGTCTTCGTCGGCGCGCTGATCTACTTCCTACGGGTCCGTGGTCCCCGGGAATACCTGGTCCCGATCGGTGGGCCCACCCCCGCCCCGGCCGCCACCGGCGGCGACGTCTCCCAGGTCGACCTGTCCCAGCGGGAGGCCGGCGCGCAGGCGGCCGCCCCGGAGGGGTACCGGGTGGTGGGCGAGGAACAGTTCCACGCGTACCGGGACACGGGCGTGGTCCCCGACGGGCCCGACGCGACCGTGGACGACGACGACACTCCGGGCCCCGACGGGCCCGACCCGGACGTGGACGACGACGACACTCCGGGCCCTGGGGCGACCGGGGACGACGCGCCGGACGACCGCGAGGCGGGCGACGTGCCGGCGGGCGACGAGCGGGCCGGCACGACCGGCCCGCGCGCCACCGACCGGGAGAGCTGAGCGGGGAGGGACGGCATGCGTACCGCGGTGGTGGTCGGGGCCGGGATCGGCGGCCTCGCGGTCGCCGGCGCGCTCGCCCGGTCCGGGTGGCAGGTCACCCTCCTGGAGCGCGCCGACCGGGTCCGCCCGGACCCGACGGCCGTCGTGCTCTGGCCCAACGGGGTACGCGCGCTGCGCGCCCTCGGCCTGGGCGCGGGCCTGGACGCGATCGCCACCCCGCTGCCCGACGGCGGGATACGCCGGCCCGACGGGCACTGGCTGGTGCAGCCCCGCCCCACCCCGGCCGACCGGATGCCGGTGGTGGTGCACCGGGAGGACCTGCACGACGCGCTGATCGCCGGCCTCGGCGAGCGGGTGGAGCTGCGTACCGGCGTGACGGTGCGCACGGTCCGGGCCGAGCCCGGTGAGCGGCCCTCGGTCGGCGACGGCCGGCAGCGCTTCGAGGCCGACCTGGTGGTCGGGGCGGACGGCACCGACAGCGAGATCCGCCGGCAGTTGGCCCCCGAGGCGGGGGTGGTCAGCTCCGGCTGCGCCGCGTGGCGGGCGGTCATCCCCTGGTACCGGGCGCCCCGGCTCCCGGCGGACCAGCCGGTCGGCGGGGAGACCCTGGGCGCCGGGTACCGGTTCGTGGCCGCCTCGCTGGGCGAGCGCGGCTCGTCCGGCGGGTCGAGCCGGGGCGGCATCTACTGGGTGGCCACCGCGGCCGGAGCGCCCCGGCCGGAGTCCCCGGAGACCCAGCTCGCGCTGCTCCGCCGCTGGTACGCCGGCTGGCCCGCCCCGATCGGCGAGCTGCTCGACGCCACCGACCCGGCCGACGTGGTCCAGCAGGAGATCCGTGAGCTGCGCCCGCTGCCCCGGGCCTACGGCTTCCCGGCGGGGCCGGGCGGGGTGGTGCTGCTGGGCGACGCCGCCCACGCCATGCCTCCGCACCTGGGCCAGGGCGCCTGCCTGGCCTTCGAGGACGCCGCCACCCTCGCCTCGCTGCTGCGCGAGGCCCGCCTCCCAGACGCCGTCGCCACGTACGACCGGCTGCGCCGGCCCCGGGCGGCGACCGTGGTCCGGCAGACCCGGCGGATGTCGGCGGTGCTCCAGGCCCGGGGCCGGCTCGCCCTGCGGGCCCGGGACGCCGCGCTGGGCACCATCAGCCCTCGCCTGCTCTCGACCGCGGCCTCCGTCGCCGCCCAGTGGCGCCCGCCGGCCTGACCGGCTCACCCGCCGGGCCGGCCTGACCCGGCCCGGTCGGGTGGCGGGCACCGGGGGAACCGGGCGGCGGGGCGCGCTCAGATGAGCGCGGCGGGCTCCGCGATGCAGGCGGTGCCGACCCGGCGGAAGCCGACCCGGACGTAGACCCGGGCGATCTCCTCGCTGCCGGCGGAGAGGAACACCAGGTCGGTGCCGGCGGCGCGCAACGCCTGGGCGAGGGCGGCGGTGACCGCCGCGCCGAGGCCCCGGCGGCGGGCCGCCGGCAGGGTGGCGACCCCGGCGATCTCGGCCACCTCCCCGACCCGCATCGCCATCCCGCTGGCCAGCGGACCCTCGGCGGGCGTCCCGGCGAGCGCGGACAGCCGGTGGCCGTCGGCGACGCGCGACCGCTCCTCCTCCAGCGCCGCCATGTCCAGGTCGGTGACCGCGGCGTCCCGCTGCGCCGGGCCGGCCTCGCCCCGGGCGGTGCCGGCGGCGTAGAACCCGACCGCGGCGACCGCCCGGCGGGCGGCCACGTCGGCGGCGAAGCCGGGCACGTCGGGGTCCAGCAGCCACACCGGTACGTCGGTGAACTCCTCGGGGACGGCCAGCGCGGCCGGGTCGAGCACCATCAGCGGGGCCTCCAGCACGGCCAGCCCCGCCGAGCGGGCCACCGCCAGCAGGTCCGGGCTGCGCTCGTGCACCCACTCGAACGCCTCCGGCAGGCCCAGCTCGCGCTGCCGCTCCCGTACGGCGGTCACGTCGGCCAGCGAGGGCGGCTCGGTGGCGTCCAGGCGGGGCCGTGCGTAGAACGGCCAACCCGCCCCTTCCCGGACGAACAGCACGAGGGGGCCGTACTCCTCCGCCCGGGCGGAGTCCCGGGGCACCGCGTCGTAGAAGTGCTCCAGCCGGTCGAACGTCGCAGTCGTCTCAGCGCGTACGTGATCCACCGCGCGAGACTATCGTTCCCAGCATCTGGAAGTGTGATCAATCTGAACTGGCCTTGCGTCGCAACCCCTAACGTAGACTCAATAGACCCATAAGGGCCGACGTCGTCCCGACCATGATCAACCTGAGTGACGACAGGAGGCCCGGTGGCCTTTCCGTACCCTCCCAGCCAGCAGTCGGCCCCGCGCGCGACCGGGCTCTACGACCCCGTGCACGAGCACGACGCGTGCGGGGTGGCCTTCGTGGCGGACCTCTACGGCCGGCGCTCCCACGCGGTCGTGGCCAACGGTCTCGGCGCCCTGCTCCGGCTGGATCACCGGGGCGCACGAGGCGCGGAGCACAACACCGGCGACGGCGCCGGCATCATGATCCAGGTGCCGGACGCGTACCTGCGCGCGGTGGTCGACTTCCCGCTGCCGCCCGCCGGCGAGTACGCCACCGGCCTGGTCTTCCTGCCGACCGACGACGCTGGCGAGGCCCGCGCCCGCCGGGTGTTGGAGAAGTACGCCCTGGTCGAGGGCGCGGAGATCCTGGGCTGGCGGGACGTGCCGACCGACCCGAGCGGCCTCGGCGAGACCGCGCTCGCGGCGATGCCCCGGGTCCGGCAGGTCTTCCTCGCCGCCCGCCGGCTCACCGACACCCCGGCCGGCCCGGCCGGCTCCCCGCTGTCCGGCCTCGATCTGGACCGGGTGGCGTTCTGCGTGCGCAAGCAGGCCGAGCGGGAGACCGCCGAGCGGGGCGTGCCCGCGTACTTCCCGTCGCTGTCCGGCCGGACCATGGTGTTCAAGGGGATGCTCACCCCCGACCAGCTACCCGAGTTCTTCCCCGACCTGACCGACGAGCGGGTCGACAGCGCCATCGCGCTGGTGCACTCCCGGTTCTCCACCAACACGTTCCCGTCCTGGCCGCTGGCCCACCCGTACCGGATCATCGCCCACAACGGCGAGATCAACACGATCCGCGGCAACCGGAACTGGATGCAGGCCCGAGAGGCGCTGCTGCGCAGCCCGGCCATCCCGGGCAACATCCGCCGGGTCTTCCCCGTCTGCACGCCCGCCGCCTCCGACTCGGCGAACTTCGACGAGGTCCTGGAGCTGCTGCACCTGTCCGGGCGCAGCCTGCCGCACGCGGTGCTGATGATGATCCCCGAGGCATGGGAGAACGACCCGGACATGCGCGCCGACAAGCGCGCCTTCTACCGGTTCCACGCCAGCCTGATGGAGCCGTGGGACGGGCCGGCGTCGGTCGCGTTCACCGACGGCGAGATCGTCGGGGCGGTGCTGGACCGCAACGGCCTGCGCCCGGGCCGCTGGTGGCGCACCGCCGACGGGCTGGTGGTGCTCGGCAGCGAGGCCGGCGTGCTCGACCTCGACCCGGCCACCGTGGTCGCCAAGGGGCGGCTCCAGCCGGGCAAGATGCTCCTGGTCGACACCGTCGCCGGCCGGATCGTCTCCGACGACGAGATCAAGACGGAGCTGGCCGCCGCGCAGCCGTACGGCGAGTGGCTGCACGCCGGGCTGATCGACCTGACCGACCTGCCGCCGCGCGAGCACACCGTCTACACCCACGACTCGGTGCGCCGCCGCCAGCAGACCTTCGGGTACACGGAGGAGGAGCTGAAGATCCTCCTCGCACCGATGGCCCGCACCGGCGCCGAGCCGCTCGGCTCGATGGGCACCGACACCCCGATCGCCCCGTTGTCCACCCGGCCCCGGCTGCTCTACGACTACTTCCACCAGCTCTTCGCCCAGGTCACCAACCCGCCGCTGGACGCGATCCGCGAGGAGCTGGTGACCAGCCTTCAGCACACCATCGGCGCGGAGGGCAACCTGCTCGACCCGGGCTCGGCGAGCTGTCGGCAGATCGTGCTGCCGCACCCGGTGATCGACAACGACGATCTTGCCAAGATCCTCTCCATCGACGAGGACGGCGACCTGCCCGGCTTCAAGGCCGTGCGGGTCTCCGGGCTGTACCGGATCCGCGACGGCGGGCCCGGGATCAAGGCCCGGCTCACCGAGATCTGCCGGCACGTCTCCGAGGCGATCGAGGACGGCGTGCGCATCCTGGTGCTCTCCGACCGGGACTCCAACGCCGACCTCGCCCCGATCCCGTCGCTGCTGCTCACCGCCGCCGTGCACCAGCACCTGGTCCGCGAGCAGACCCGCACCCAGGTGGCGCTGATCGTCGAGTCCGGCGACTGCCGCGAGGTGCACCACGCGGCCGTGCTGATCGGGTACGGCGCCGCGGCCGTCAACCCCTACCTGGCCTTCGAGTCGGTGGAGGACATGATCGCCACTGGGGTGATCACGCGAGTTGAGCCGGCTGAGCCGGATGAGGCGCCATCGCGGATGGCGGCGAAGGCGGTGCGCAACTACGTCAAGGGGCTCGGCAAGGGCGTCCTGAAGATCATGTCGAAGATGGGTATCTCGACCGTCTCGTCGTACTGCGGGGCGCAGGTGTTCGAGGCCGTCGGTCTGGACACCCGCCTCGTCCAGCGGTACTTCCGGGGCACCCCGAGCACCATCGGCGGCATCGGGCTGGACGGCATCCACGCCGAGGTGGCCGCCCGGCACTCGCTGGCCTGGCCGGCGCCGGGCGCCGTGGCGTCCGACCGGCTGGAGGTCGGCGGCGAGTACCAGTGGCGCCGCGAGGGCGAGCTGCACCTGTTCAACCCGGAGACGGTCTTCCTGCTCCAGCACGCCACCCGCAGCCGCCAGTACGACGTGTTCCGCCAGTACACGGCGAAGGTCGACGAGCTGGCCGCGAAGGCCGGCTCGCTGCGCGGCCTGTTCACCCTGCGCACCGGGGTTCGCCCGCCGGTGTCGCTGGACGAGGTCGAGCCGGCCACCGAGATCGTCAAGCGGTTCGCCACCGGCGCCATGTCGTACGGGTCGATCTCGGCCGAGGCGCACGAGACCCTCGCCATCGCGATGAACCGCCTCGGCGGCAAGTCCAACACCGGCGAGGGCGGCGAGGACGCCGAGCGACTGCACGACCCGCAGCGCCGCTCCGCGGTGAAGCAGATCGCCAGCGGCCGATTCGGCGTGACCAGCGAATACCTGGTCAACGCCGACGACCTCCAGATCAAGATGGCCCAGGGCGCGAAGCCCGGCGAGGGTGGACAGCTCCCCGGCAACAAGGTCTGGCCGTGGATCGCCCGGACCCGGCACGCCACCCCGGGCGTCGGCCTGATCTCCCCGCCGCCGCACCACGACATCTACTCGATCGAGGACCTGGCCCAGCTCGTCCACGACCTCAAGTGCGTCAACCCGGCAGCCCGGGTGCACGTCAAGCTGGTCAGCGAGGTCGGCGTCGGCACGGTCGCGGCCGGCGTGGCCAAGCTCAAGGCCGACGTCATCCTGATCTCCGGCCACGACGGCGGCACCGGCGCGTCCCCACTGAACTCGCTCAAGCACGCCGGCACCCCGTGGGAGCTGGGGCTGGCCGAGGCGCAGCAGACCCTGCTGCTCAACAAGCTCCGCGACCGGGTCACCGTGCAGGTCGACGGCCAGCTCAAGACCGGCCGGGACGTGCTGGTCGCGGCGCTGCTCGGCGCCGAGGAGTTCGGCTTCGCCACCGCCCCGCTGATCGTCGAGGGCTGCGTGATGATGCGGGTCTGCCACCTGGACACCTGCCCGGTCGGCATCGCCACCCAGAACCCGGTGCTGCGCGAGCGGTTCACCGGCAAGCCGGAGTTCGTGGAGAACTTCTTCCTCTTCCTCGCCGAGGAGGTCCGGGAATACCTTGCGGAGCTGGGCTTCCGCACCATCGAGGAGGCCATCGGCCGCGTCGAACTGCTCGACGTCGTCGGCGCCATCGACCACTGGAAGGCCCAGGGCCTCGACCTCGGCCGCGTACTGCACCTGCCGGAGCTGCCGGCCGGTGCCGCCCGGCGCGGCGTGCGGGCCCAGGACCACGGCCTGGAGCTGGCGCTGGACAACGAGCTGATCGCCCTCGCCGGGCCGGCGCTCACCGACGGCACGCCGGTGCGGGTCGAGGTGGCGGTGCGCAACGAGCACCGCAGCGTCGGCGCGATGCTCGGCGGCGAGGTCACCCGCCGCTTCGGCGGGGCCGGCCTGCCCGCCGACACCATCGAGTTCCTGCTGCGCGGCACCGCCGGGCAGTCGTTCGGCGCGTTCCTGCCCAGCGGGGTCACCCTGCGCCTGCACGGCGACGCCAACGACTACGTCGCCAAGGGCCTGTCCGGCGGCCGGATCGTCGTCCGTCCGGACGCCGCCGCGCCGTTCGTCGAGGGCGGGGCCATGCCGGGCGAGCGCGCCGAGGACCAGATCATCGCCGGCAACACCATCCTGTACGGGGCCACCGCCGGCGAGGTCTTCCTGCGCGGCCGGGTCGGCGAGCGGTTCGCGGTGCGCAACTCCGGGGCGGTGGCGGTCGTCGAGGGCGTCGGCGACCACGGCTGCGAGTACATGACCGGCGGTACGGTGGTGGTGCTCGGCGAGACGGGGCGCAACTTCGCCGCCGGGATGTCCGGCGGCACCGCGTTCGTCTGGAACCTCGACCGGCGCCGGATCAACACGGAGCTGGTCGACCTGTCGCCGCTGCGCGACGAGGAGCGGGACCGGCTGCACGAGCTGGTGCACCGGCACTTCGCCGAGACCGGCTCGGCGGTCGCCGAGGCGCTGCTGAAGCGCTGGCCGGAGGCGGTGGAGGAGTTCACCGCCGTGGTGCCCCGGGACTACCGCCGGGTGTTGGAGATCATGCGGGCCGCCGAAGCCGCCGGCCGTGACGTCGACGACGCGGTGATGAGCGCGCTGAGCGCGCCGGCCGCGCCGCTGCCGCCCGCCCCGCGGGCGGTCGTCCAGGAGGTGGCTCGTGCCTGACCCGAACGGTTTCCTGCGCTACAACCGGCGGCTGCCCGCGCGCCGCCCGGTGCCGGTGCGGATCAGCGACTGGCGGGAGGTGTATCCGCCGGCCGGCGAGGCCCTCGTCCGCGAGCAGGCCACCCGGTGCATGGACTGCGGCATCCCGTTCTGCCACGACGGCTGCCCGCTGGGCAACCGCATCCCGGACTGGAACGACCTGGTCCGGACCGGTAGCTGGGACGCGGCGGTGGAGTCGCTGCACGCCACCAACAACTTCCCCGAGTTCACCGGCCGGCTCTGTCCGGCCCCGTGCGAGGCCGCCTGCGTCCTCGGCATCGGTGGCGGCGCCCCGGTCACCATCAAGCAGGTCGAGGTGGAGATCGCCGACGCGGCGGTGACCCGGGGCGGGCTGGAACCCCGCCCGCCGGCGGCCCCGACCGGCCGCTCGGTCGCCGTGGTCGGCTCCGGCCCGGCCGGCTTGGCTGCCGCCCAGCAGCTCGCCCGAGCCGGCCACGCCGTGACGGTGTACGAGCGCGACGACGCGATCGGCGGCCTGCTCCGGTACGGCATCCCCGACTTCAAGCTGGAGAAGCAGCACATCGACCGGCGGCAGGCCCAGTTGGCGGCCGAGGGCGTGCGGTTCCGCACCGGGGTGAACGTCGGCGTCGACGTGACCGCCGAGCAGCTGCGCGAGGCGCACGACGCGGTGCTGCTCGCCTGCGGCGCGCTCCAGGGCCGGGACACCCACGAGACCCCGGGGCGGGAACTGCGCGGCGTGCACCAGGCGATGACGCACCTGGTCGCGGCGAACCGGGTGGTCGCGGCGGCCGGCGAGGGCCGGCCGGCGCTCGCCGTGCTGCCCGACGGCACCCCGATCGACGCGGCCGGCAAGCACGTGGTGATCATCGGCGGCGGCGACACCGCCGCGGACTGCCTCGGTGTGGCCCACCGCCAGGGCACGGCCGGGGTGCACCAGCTCGACCTGTACCCCGAGCCGCCGCACTCCCGCGACGCCGGCCGGGACCCGTGGCCGACCTGGCCCTGGGTCCTGCGCAACTACCCGGCGCACGAGGAGGGCGGCGACCGGGTGTTCGCCGCGGCCGTACAGGAGTTCGTCGACGACGGCACCGGGCAGGTGAAGTCCGTCCGGATCGCCGAGGTGAGCGTCGAGAAGCGCGACGGCCGCCGGATCGTCACCCCGTTGCCCGGCTCGGAGCGGGACCTCCCGGCGGACCTGGTGCTGCTGGCGATCGGCTTCGAGGGCACCGAGCGGCAGCCGCTGCTGGAACAGTTCGGGGTCAGCCGCAACGCCCGGGGCGCGATCGACGCCCGGCCGGACTGGCAGACCGACGCCGACGGCGTCTTCGTCGCCGGGGACATGCACCGCGGCGCCTCGCTGATCGTCTGGGCGATCGCCGAGGGGCGCGCGGCGGCCGCCGCGATCCACACGTACCTCGGCGGGGTCGGCGAGCTACCCGCCCCGGTCGACCCGGCTCGGCAGCCCCTCGCCGCCCGCTGACCATGACGGCCGGCGGGCCGGGCCCTCGTGTCCCGGCCCGCCGGTCGCCGTGCCGTGCCGTGCCGGCGGCCAGAGGCTCGCTGGGTCGCCGTGATGTGGTCCTACTGCGGCTGAGTCGTCTGCGACATCAGCTCCAAAGGCGACACGGGACCCCCGCCGGCGGCCGGCGGAGGCCCCGTGCCCCATACATCAATTGGGGATGGGTCAGTGGGCGAGGAGCCGGTGGGACTCGCGGAGCCTCGCCCACGACTTCGGCTCGGCCAGTTCGGTCGGCGCGGTGGCGGTGCGGGCGGCGGCCTCACCGGACAGCTCCGGGCGGCCCCTGGTGAACAGCCAGGTGGTGAACACCGCGTCCAGGTCCTGGCCGGAGGCCTGCTCGGCGAGGGCCTGGAACTGCTCGACCGTGCCGTTGCCGTGCCGGTGGGCGGCGGTCCACTGCGGCAGGATCCGGAAGAACGCGTCGTCGCCGACGGCCAGCCGGATCTGGTGCAGGGCCATCGCGCCCCGGTCGTAGACCGCCCCGTCGAAGATGTCGTTCGCGCCCGGGTCACCCGGCGGGACCTGCCAGAAGTCGTCGTCGGCCGGGTAGGTGGCGTAGGTGAAGTCGAACAGCTCCTGCGCGGTTCCCTCGCCCTGCTCCTCCGACCAGAGCCACTCGGCGTACGAGGCGAAGCCCTCGTTGAGCCAGATGTGCCGCCAGTCCGCCACCGAGACCGAGGCGCCGAACCACTGGTGGGCATTTTCGTGGACGATCACGTAGGTGTTCGACCCGCGCCGCCAGAAGCCCGGCCCGTACACCGGGCGGGTCTGCGTCTCCAGGGCGAAGCCGATTCCGTCGACCGGCCCGGCCACGCCGCCCTGCGCCTCGAACGGGTACGGCCCGAAGATCGTGCTCCCCCACTCGACGATCTCGGCGGTCCGCTCGATGCTGGCCCGCGCCGCGGGTGCGAGCGGGCCCAGCGTGGTGCTGTAGGCGTTGACCACCGGCTGCCCGTTCGGGGCGGTGTCGGTGACGATGTCGTACTGCCCGACGGCCAGGAACGACTCGTACGTCGCGCCGGGGCTGGTGCTGCGCCAGCTCCACCGCACCCGGTTGCCCGCCTCGGCCAGCGGCGGGCGCGGCTGCACGCCGTTGCTGACCACCTCGACCCCGGCCGGCACCGACACCGAGACGTCCCAGTTCGCCTTGTCGAGGGGGTGGTCGTTGCTCGGGTACCACCACCAGGCCGACTCGGGCTCGTTGACGGCGAGGCCGCCGTCGGCCGTCCGGGTCCAGCCGCTGTAGCCGTTGACCCGGGTCGTCGACGGCACGCCGGCGTACTTCACCACGATGGTCAGGGACTGGCCCTTGACGATCGGCCGGGGCGCGTTGATCGCCAACTCGTGGACGCCCTCCCGGGCGAAGGTGGCCGACCAGCCGTTGACCCGCACCGACTCGACGCCCAGCAGGAAGTCCAGGTTGAACCGGGACAGGTCCTGGGTGGCTCGGGCCAGGATCGTGGTGGTCCCGCTGAGCTGGTCGGTGGCCGGCTCGTAGCGCAGCCGGATGTCGTAGTGGTCGACGTCGTAGCCGCCGTTGCCGTAGTCGGGGAAGTAGCTGTCGCCCAGGCCTGGGCTGCCGGGGGTCGGCGCGGCGGGGGCGAGGGTCGGCCGGCCCCAGCCCGATCGGGCGGCGGCCTGGCCGGGGGCGCCGGTCACGGCCGTGCCGGCGGTGGTGACGGTCAGGGCGGCGATGGCCGCCGCGAGAACTCGTCGCACGAGGTGGACTCCCTCCGTCGGGGTGTACGCACGATCAAACTAATCGACAGATGTGAACATGTGTATCCCGTGGGCGAGTTCTCCGGGCTGTTCCCTATATCTAGATGTTTCGATAGCATTACCGTCCAGTAACCACCATCACCCTTGGCCACGCGCGCGGTCCCGAGGATCCACCACCCCTGTCCCGTGGAGGTTCTCCATGCCCCAACGCCCGCTGGCCCGCGCCCTGACCGCGCTGGTCGCCGTCCTCACCGCCGCCGTCGGGGCGGTGGCCGTCCCCGGCGCCGCCCAGGCTGCCGCAGCCGTCAACTACGTGGCCCTGGGTGACTCGTACTCCTCCGGCGTCGGCGCCGGCCCGTACGACCTGTCCACCTGCCTGCGCAGCGAGAAGTCGTACGCCCCGCTCTGGGCCGCCGCCAACCGGGTGACCAGCTTCAAGTTCCCGGCCTGCGGCGGCGCGGTCACCTCCGACGTCATCGACAGCCAGGTGAGCGCGCTGAGCATCGGCACCACCCTGGTCACCATCACCATCGGCGGCAATGACGCCGGCTTCGCAGACGTCATCACCAGCTGCCGGTTCGGCAGCACCAGCAGCTGCACGGACGCGGTGAACGAGGCGAAGGCCTTCGCCACCGGCGAGCTGCCCGGCCGGCTCGACCGCACCTACGCCGCGATCCGCGACCGGGCCCCGAACGCCCGGCTGATCGTGCTCGGCTACCCGCGCCTGTTCGAGACGGGCTCGTGCGGGCTGCTCGCGATGAGCACCTACAAGCGCACCATTCTCAACGAGGCGGCAGACCTGCTCGCCTCGGTGACCGCCGGCCGGGCCGCCGCGGCCGGGGCAACCTTCGCCGACACCCGCCCGTACTTCGCCGGGCATGGCGTCTGCGCCGCCGCGCCGTGGATCCGCGACGTCAGCGGCGTCATCGAGGCGTACCACCCGAACGCCGACGGCTACCGCTACGGCTACCTGCCGGCGCTGACCGCCGTCACCGGCTGACCCGGGCCCGCCCCCTGCTCAACGTCCGTCGGGGTCGCTCGGCCGGCCCCGCGGGCGGTACGCCCCGTCGCCGTCCTGGCTGCGGGACTGTCCGTCGCAGCCATGCGTCCGTTAGGGTTCGCTGGATCGGACGGCCATCGCGTGGGGGGCACAAGGGTGGGCAGGCTCGCGGCGGCGTACGGCCAGGCGGTCACCGCCCACCGGCAGGCCCGTGACCGGTTGGAACGGGCCCGGCTGGCCCTCGGCGCACCGCCGGCGGCCGTGACCGGCGCCGCCGAGGTCGTCGCCCGGCTGGCCCGCCTCGGCGGGCGGCTCGCCGCTCCCACCCCCGGCGTGACCCCGCTGACCGAGGCGCCCGCCGGAGTCCGGGTCGGCGAGGCGACCACCCTGGACGGTGGCTTCCCGGTGCTCGTACCGCTCGGCGGCGGCTACCACCTCACCGTCGACGCCGACGCCCGCGATCCCCGCGTCGGCGAGCTGCTGCGCGCGCTGGTGCTGCGGCTGCTCGCCACCGCCCCGGCCGGCACGGTCCGGGTCGCCGGGATCGACACGGTGGCCTTCGGGGCCACCTTCCTGCCGCTGCGCCCGCTGCTCGACGCCGGGGTGCTCGCCCCGCCCGCCACCACCGCCGCCGAGGTCGCCGCGCTGCTCGACGAGGCCGAGCGGCACGCCCGGGCGGCGCAGCACGCTGCCCCGGCCGCCCGGGAGCTGCTGGTGCTGGTCGCCGCCGCGGCGCCCTCGCCCCCGGATCTGGCGCGGCTCGCCGCGCTCACCCACGCCGGCCCGTCCGCCGCGGTCTGCGTGCTGCTCGCCGGCCACCCGCCGGCCGGCGCGGCCGACCCGCCGCCGCTGGGCGCGGCCACCGCGCTGCGGCTGATGCAGCGGTACGCCCACGTCGGCGACCCGCCCGGGTACCCGTTCAGCGGCGACGGCTCCGGGCTGGCCGCCCCCGTCGTGCTCGACGGCGACCTGCCGCCGGCCACCGTGGCCGCCCTCGCCGGGCACCTCGGCCCGGCCGTG
The DNA here is from genome assembly GCF_045040215.1 of Micromonospora sp. NBC_01412. Lineage (NCBI taxonomy): Bacteria > Bacillati > Actinomycetota > Actinomycetes > Micromonosporales > Micromonosporaceae > Micromonospora > Micromonospora sp. NBC_01412. Next base: position 1,050,617 of record NZ_CP109528.1, on the reverse strand, counting down.
CGCCGCGACGCCCCGCCCACCTTCGCCGACCTGCTGCCCGCCCGGCGTTGGGCCGAGTCGAGCGCCGCCGGGCTGTCCACCGTGGTCGGCCGGGCCGGGCGACAACCGGTCACCGTCGCCTTCGACGACGCGACCCCGCACTGGCTGGTCGCCGGGCGCACCGGCGCCGGCAAGACCGTCTTCCTGCTCGACGTCCTCTACGGGCTGGCCGCCCGCTACTCCCCGGCGCAGCTCCAGCTCTGGCTGCTCGACTTCAAGGAGGGCGTCAGCTTCACCGAGTTCGTCCCCACCGAGCGGGACCCGTCCTGGCTGCCGCACGCCCGTGCCGTCGGCATCGAATCCGACCGGGAGTACGGCCTCGCCGTGCTGCGCGAGCTGCGCCGGGAACTGAACCGGCGGGCGGGCGTGCTGAAGCGGCACGGTGTCACCAAGCTCGCCGACCTGCCCGGCGACGCGGCGGTGCCCCGGATCGTGGCGGTCGTCGACGAGTTCCAGGTGCTGCTCGCCGGCACCGACGCCGTGGCGCGGGAGGCCGTCGACCTGCTGGAGGAGTTGGCCCGCAAGGGCCGCTCGTACGGGGTGCACCTGGTGCTGGCCAGCCAGGCCACCACCGGAATCGAGTCGCTGTACGGGCGCGCCGAGGCGATCTTCGGGCAGTTCCCGCTGCGGGTGGCGCTGCCTGGCGGCGCGGGGGCGCTCGACCCGCTCAACGGTGCCGCCAACGCGCTGCCGATCGGCGCGGCCGTGTTGAACACCACCGCCGGGGCGGCCGGAGCCGACACCGTGGTCCGCTTCCCCGACGCGTACGCCGCCCGCGCCGACCTGGCCCGGCTGCGCCACGAGCTGTGGCGGGACCGGCCGGCCGGCGACAGCCCTCCGGCCGTCTTCCGGGGGTACGAGCCCGCGCGGCTGGAGGACGATCCCACCTTCGCCGGGCTGCGTCCCGGTGTCGGGCCCCCGGTCGTCCTGGTCGGCCGCACGGTCGACGTGGCCGGCAGCGCGGCGTCGTTCACCCTGGACGCCACCCCGGGCCGGCACCTGGCCGTGGTCGGCACCGCGACGGCGGGCGCGGACGTGCTGCGGGCCGCCGCCCTCAGCCTCGCCCGGCAGCACACCCCCGGCGAGGCCCGGTTCCTGCTCGCCCCGCTGGTGGCCGCCGCCGGCCCGGCGGCCGACGACACCGCCGCCGCGCTCGCCGCCGCCGGTCACCCGGTCGAGCGGCTCGACCAGGCCGCCCTGCGGGACCGGCTCGCAACCCTCGCCGCCACCCCGCCCGCCGGCCGGACCTATCTGGTGCTGTTCGGCGCGGACGCGGCGTCGGCCACCCTCGCCGGCGTCGACCCGGTCACCTTCCGCTCCGGCCACGACGACCTGCGCGCCCTGCTGCGCGAAGGCCCGGCCCGCGGGGTGCACCTGCTCGGTTGGTGGCGCGGGCTGCGCCGGCTCGCCGACGACCTCGGCGGGTCGCACCACCGCGACGACGCCGCCTGCCTCGTCGCGCTGAACGTCCCGGGTGCGGAGCTGGGGCTGCACCTGGGCGAGCACGACCTCGCCCACACCCCACGCGCCGACCGGGCGCTGCTGGTGGACCGGCACGACCAGCGCACCCGACTGATCGTGCCGTTCGCGTGGGCCGGGCACGAGCGGGACGAGGAGAGCTGACGGTGTCCACCTTCTCCGAGTACGCCGCCCTGGCCCGGCAACTCGCCGACCAGCGCCGCGAGACCGATCAGGACGCCGCCGCCGAGGCCGGCCGCCGCCGCGCCCTGCACACCATGCTCGACCAGCTGACCCGGCGCCTCGCCGTCCAGTCCCACCGCCTCGGCCAGCTCGGCCACGCCATCGGCCTGCCCGCCGACCCGGCACCCACCGCCGGGGGAGACCGCCCCGGGACGACCGCCCCTGGAAGCAGCGCCCCCGGCGTGACCGATCCCGGCCCGGGCGTCTCCGGGTCGGGTGGTTCCGGGGCGACGTCGTCCGGCGGGACCTCTGGGACGGGGGTGGTGTCCGACGGCGGCGCAGCCGCCGCGCCGGGGCGGCCGGGCGTCGGGGCGTACCCACCGGGGGCCTTGGGCGGGGCGGTGGTGGCGCTGCCGGCGGCGGCCGGGGTGCCCGCGCCCCGCGCCGGGGTTGCCGACCCGGCCGCGGAGCTGGCCGAGGCCCGGCGGCTCGCCGACGAGACCGACCGGCTGGTCCAGGTCGCCGAGGCCGTCGCCCGGCAACCGCCGCTGCTGCCGACCTGGTCGCCGCTGGCCCGGGCCCTGGCCGTGTACGTCGGCTGCGCGGCGGCCGGGGTGGTGCTGATGCTGATCATGGTGGTGGCCGCCGACCTGGCGGTGGTGGGCCTCGGTGCCCTCTACGCCGCCACCTGCGCCGGGCTGCCGGTGCTCTCCTTCGTCGCCGGGTACCTGGTGCTGGGCCGGTGGGGGCGGCCGGCGCTGGGCTCGGAGCAGCCGCCCCGGTTCGTCCCCCTCGGCTTCGTCACCTGCGTGCTGCTCGTGCCCCTCGCATACTGCGGCTACCTGGTGCTGTCCCGCCTCATGCACTGACCGCCGGCCACCGGGCGGGTCAGTCTCCCAGGGCCAGGCGGGCGACCTCGGCGGCGCAGCCCCAGGAGAGGGTGACTCCCGCGCCGCCGTGCCCGTACGCGTGCACGAGCCGGCCGCCGCCCGGTCCGGCCTGCTGCGCCTCCACTCGGGGACCGCCGTGCCGGGCCGGGCGGAGCCCGATCCGCTCACCGAGCACCGGCGCGTCGGCCAGCTCCGGCACCAGAGCCACGCAGCGGCGCCGGATCGCCGCCGCCGTCTCCAGGTCCGGCCCGGTGTCCCCCACCCCCGGCTGGAACGTGCCGCCGAGCACCACGTCGTGCCGGCGCGGGTGCACGTAGGTGATCCCGGCCGGGTCGTCCTCGTCGCGCATCGAGGTGGTCAGCCCCGGGTTCGCCACCAGCACGATGTGCCCGCGCACCGGATGCACCGCCGGGTCTGCGGCGAGCCAGCCGGCCGCCAGCCCGGTCGCGTTCACCACGGTGGGAGCCGCCTCGAACGCCTCGTCCAGCCGCTGCACCCGGCGGCGCAGCACCCGCCCGCCGCCCGCCTCGACCCGCTCGGTCAGCCACGCCAGGTACGGCGTCATCTCCACCGTGGGCGCGGTGAACCGCAGCAGCGTCGCGTACGGCTCGGCGGCCGGCTCGGCCGTCAGGTCCCCGGTTGCCTCCGCCCACCACGGCGGCCCCGCGTAGGGGTGGCGCAGCAGCATCCGGGTCGCCCGGTCCACCACCCCCGGCACCCCGCCGGCCGCCTGGCGGCTCAGTTCCGCGTGGGTCTCCCGGGCCCAGCGCAGCACCCGGGGGTCCTCCTCGGTGTGGCTCGGGTACCAGACCGCGGCGGCCACCGTCGACACGATGTCGGCCGGATCGTCCGCGGCCCACACCGTCACCCGCGCGCCCCGCTCCTGAAGCGTCACGGCGGCCGTCAGCCCGATCACCCCGCCGCCGACCACCACCACATCCGTCGTCTTCTCCGTCATCGCCCGCTCCCTCCGGTCGCCCACGGCCGTCGTGCCGTGGCTGTCGTCCGTTGCCTGTCCTCTGCCTCTTGTCCGTTGCCTGTCTTCCACGGCCGTCGTGCTGCTGCCGTCGTCGTGCTGCGGCAGTTGTGCCGTGGCTTCGGATCGTGCCCGGACGGGCGGTGCGCCGTCCAAGACGGAAACGGCAGTGGGCGATAAGCGGCGCTTATAATGGCGGCCATGCCCGACTCCCCGCCCCGGGACCCCTGGTGGGACCTGCGCCGGCTGCGATACTTCGCGGTGCTCGCCGAGGAGCTGCACTTCACCCGGGCCGCTGCCCGCCTGCACATCGCCCAGCCGGCGCTCAGCCAGCAGATCCGGGCCCTGGAACGCCAGCTCGGCGTCCCCCTCGTGCACCGCACCAGTCGGGGCTGTGTCCTGACCGAGGTGGGGCAACGGGTCGCCGCCGAGGCCGGCCGGCTGCTCGCCGAGGTCGACGCCGGCACCGACCGCATCCGAGACCTGGTGCGGGGCCGGGAGGGCCGGCTCCGGCTGGCGTACACCCGCTCGGCCCGGGGCGGCCGGGTGGACGCCCTGATGACCCGGTTTCGGGCCGCCCACCCCGACGTGGAGGTGGTCGCCGAGACCGCCTGGACCGCCCCGAACGTCGCCGGCCTGCTCGCCGGCCGGCTCGACGCGGCGTTCGTCCGCACGCCGGTCGAGGAGCCGGGCCTGAGGTGCCGGTTCGTCGAGGCCGAGGAACTGCTGCTCGCCCTGCCGACTGGGCATCCGCTGGCCGTCGGCCGCCGCCGGATCAGCCGGGCCGAGGTGGTCGACCTGCCCGCCGTGATGTGGCCGCGCGACAACGGCCCCGGCATGTTCGACCGGACCATCGCCCAGGTGTGGCCGCAGGGCGGCTTCCGCCTCGTCCGGCAGGAGCCGGACGACGAGCAACTGCTCCGCGCGGTCGCCGGGGGAGACGTGGTCGCGGCGGTGCCGGCCGGGCGCGCCCGAGCGCTGAAGGTGCCGGGGGTACGGCTGCGCCGGTTCACCGCCCCGACCCCGACGGTGGACGTGCGCCTGGCCTGGCCCCGCGACACCACGAACCCGGCCGTCCACCACCTCCTAGCCCAACTCGACGACGCCTGACCGACCCGGGGCTGCGGCCCCGACATGCCGCATTCGCTCTCGGCATTCGCGGACCTTGGACAGTTGTCGTCTGCTGTGGACGATAGGTGTCCAAGGTCCGGCGGCGGGCCGGGTCGGGCGACGGGGAGGTGCCGGTGAGCGGCGAGTTGGACGGGTTCGTCATCGGGTATGTGCCGGCGGGGATCGGCGCGGAGGTGTCCGACTTCGCCAGCGAGTGGGAGGACGTGCGCTTCCGTACCCGGGTGTGGGAGCGGCAGGTCGAGGTGGGCTACCGGGTCGACCTGCGGGTGCACGTCCTACGCGGCGGCGGGCTGGGCACCCTCGACGAGCTGCGCGACTTCCTCGCCGGCTACCACGAGCGGGACGCGGCGCGGTGGCGGCCCACCGAGTTCTCCGACGGCGACGTCACCGGGCTCGTCGGCGACGGCGAGGCGTTCCGGCTGGTCGGGCCCGGGGTCGCGCTCGACGTGCTGGCGGACCCGGAGCTGGTGCCGGAGGCGGAGTTGCGCGCGGTGCTCATCCAGATCCACCCGGGCTGAGCCTGCGGCGGCGCCCTGATTGGCAAGCAGGAGTAGCCGGGCACTGGGGTCGACGTCAAGGGCGACGCGTACGAGGAGCTGCTGGCCAAGGGCGCGGAGGACGCGAAGTCCGGCGCAGGCCAGTACTTCACCCCGCGCGCCCTGACCGCCGCGATGGTCGACTGCATGCTGCCCACCCCCGACGACAGCATCACCGACCCGGCCTGCGGCACGGGCGGCTTCCTGCTGGCGGCGTTCGAGCGCATCCAGCGCCACCACGGCAGCGCGCTCACCCCGGATCAGCGGCGGGGGATCGCCAACGGGGCGATCACCGGCACCGAGCTGGTCGACGGCACCGCGCGGCTGGCGGCGATGAACATGCTGCTGCACGGCATCGGCACCCCCAACGGCCGGTCGCTGATCACCGTGCGGGACGCCCTCGGCAGGGAGCCGGAGAGCCGGGTCAGCCTGGTGCTCGCCAACCCGCCGTTCGGGCGCAGCTCGTCGATCCGGATGGCCGGGGAGGGCGGCAAGGCCAGCCGGGAGGAGCGCGAGATCGAGCGTGCCGACTTCTGGGCCACCACCGCCAACAAGCAGCTCAACTTCGTCCAGCACATCGCCGCGCTGCTGGAAATCAACGGGCGGGCGGCGGTCGTCCTGCCGGACAACGTGCTCTTCGAGGGCGGCGCGGGGGAGACCATCCGGCGGCGGCTGCTCAAGCAGTACGACCTGCACACCATGCTGCGCCTGCCCACCGGCATCTTCTACGCCGGCGGCGTGAAGGCCAACGTGCTGTTCTTCGAGCGTAAGCGCGCCCGCGAGCAGCCGTGGAGCGAAAAGCTCTGGGTGTACGACTTCCGCACCAACGAGCACTTCACGCTCAAGCAGAACCCGCTGCGCCGGGAACACCTCCAGGACTTCGTCGACTGCTACCTGCCGGGCAAGGACCGGTCGGAGCGGGTGGAGACCGAACGGTTCCGGGCCTTCTCGTACGACGAGCTGATCGCCCGCGACAAGGTCAACCTCGACATCACCTGGTTGAAGGACGCCTCCCTGGAGGACGCCGACGCGCTGCTGCCACCCGAGGTGATCGCGCAGGAGATCGTCGAGGATCTACAGGCGGCGCTACGCGAGTTCGCCGCCATCGCCGAAGCGCTCGGCGCGTCGGGCTCGCGAGTCGACCCGGACTGATCGCCGTCCCTTGGGGCGGAGTGAGACGGCGGGCTGCCCGGCCGGTCGGTCCGACCGGGCAGCCCTCTTCCGAACTGAGCGCCAACTCGGCGGCGGTGCTCCGATCAGATCATCAGGACGGAGTGTAGTTCTTCACCTCGTCGTAGAATTCGCGCGTGCTCATCCCGTAGTAGGGCGAGAACATGTGTCCCCGAACACCGTCCACCGTGAAGGCGTTGTGCCCGTTCACCAGGCCGGTCACGCCGTTGAACTCAGCCAGCCAGTAGCCGCCCGAGCTTCCACCGTTCATCCCGCTCAGCATGTAGCTGACGCTGGCTCCGGCGTCGCCTGACGGACTGTTTGCTCGCCACAGAAGCTCCCCGTTGAACGGCGCTTCGGCCGGGTATCCGAAAGCGGCGATAGACGGGTAGTAGGGCAGGCTGAAGGCGATGCCCTGCGAGCCCACCACATTTTGGAGCAGCTTGTCACCGCGGAACTGCATGATCACTGCACCCAGGTCACTGTACTGCCTCTTGTAGTCGATCCAGTCACGAGCGGCGAACAAGGCAGCGGCATACCAGATGCCGTAGGGGGCGACAGGATTTCCGTAAGAGTTCAGGGTGTAGTTCGGCACGAAGATCCAGTTGTGAGCCCAGGTGCCACTACTGCCACCCCCGTGCACGCAGTGGCCGGCGGTCCACACCAGCGCCTTGCCCGGGCTGCTCACCACCCCGGCCGAGCAGACCATTTCCTGTCCTCCCATGGTGAAGAAGACCTTGCCCATGGTCCGGGCCACCTGGTGACCCGTCGGGTAGTCGGGCAGGTAGGTGTTGGGGCTGGTGACCGGAGGGGGCTCGTTGGGCGGGATGGCGTTGGGGGTTACGACAGCGTTCCCGTTGGTCGTGGCGACCTCCGCCGGGGGTGCGACCGTCGGGGCGGCCGGTGGAACGATGACAGGCTCCTGGGCGCGATCGATCCCGGCCCCGGCCGGGAGGGTGGTGCCAGGCTCCATGGTCTTACGCAGCACCGTCTCCACCGGGCGGGCGTTGCGCATCCGTTCCGGAGTCCAGTACTCGGCTAGAGCCCGGTTACGGGCGGCGGGGTCGGTGCCTTTAACCTTCCGGGCCACATCTGGGCTGAGCTGGGCCGAGGTCCCGGCCGCCTGCCTTAGCTGCGACGACGAGGAGTCGACCGCGCTGGCCGGCCCCGCTGCCGAGGCCACGGCCACCGTGAACGTTGTGATCACGATGAGACTGCGGCGCAAACTTCGCAGCATGCTACCTCCGAGTGCGAGAAATGATGATCGAAGACTAGGCATCCGGATGCCGCTGAACTGTCGCCTGCCGGACGATTTGATCATCGGGATTGAGTGGACGTCGGCAAGGATGATGTGCGTCGGGTGGCGGTGAGGCAGGGTCATTGCGTAGTCGGGTAACTACTGGTCAGGGCGGTGATGAGGCCGTGGGGCGGCGGTTGGCGTGTCGCTGCCGGACTCTCCCGGCGTGGCATGACCCTCACCGTCGAGGGTGTGCTCGTGCCAAGGCGCAGCACGCCCGGGTGGAGCAGAAGTGGACTCCGGGCCGCTGGGCTTCCCTTGCGTGAGCGGTCCCGCCGAGTAGCGCAGGAGATGCTCGGCGAGAGCGGGAAGCTGGCCCCTGCGGGATGATCTGAGCCCGACCTGCCAACGGTGCGGCGGCTGCCCGGTCAGCCCGGAATGTCGTCCTCGGTCGGGCGGGGCTGGCGGTACTTCTTGATCCACTCTTCGACGTCCTCGGCCAACCACACCTTCATGCCGCGTAGCTCCTGGTAGGGCTTCGGGAAGGTGGGGTACCGGGCGAGCTGCTGGAACCGCTGCCGCGAGACGCCCAGGCGTTCGGCGATCTCGTAGGGCCCCATCAGGCTCCCCGGGCCACGCTCCATGGGGGCTGAAAGTAGTTAGGTGATTACTGTCTGATCGGCTATTGCCATTTGACTCGTTGTCCTACCGGGATCGTGGCCGTATGCGGCGACGAGTGTCCTTCAAGGAGTATCTGCTCGCTACGGCCATGACCCTGGCCCGCCGGCACCGGCCGGTCTGGTCGTGGATCAGGTGGCGGTACGTCTGCAAGTGCGGCAACGAGCTGCCCTGCCGGCACAGACACCGGATCCCCATCAGCCGGAACAACTGGCCGGGGGAGGAGGACCAGTGACCGCACACGGCCCGTCCTGCCACTCTGGCTCTGCGCCGGCTGCTCCGCCCCTTGGCCCTGCGCCACCCGCCGCAACGAACTGCTCCAGGAGTACGCGACCGCGCCGATCTCCCTCGCGCTCTTGATGGGCTCGTATTACGTGGCCGCCAGCCAGGACATCACCTGGGCCCCGGCCGGCACGCTCCACCGACGCTTCCTCGGCTGGGTGCGGTGACCGCCCTCCGGGCCGGGATGCTCCTCCACCTGACCAGTGCGGCGAGCCCGCAGTTCGTCCGGCCGATCTTCTTCCGGCTGATCCGCGTGCACGCCGACTGGATCACCTACTACGGCTGGATCTGGCTCGACGGCTACCAGCTCGACGCCAAGGGCGACGCGGTGGCGCGACGGTCACTCTTCGTCCAGGAGGCCGGGCTCCGGGTGCTGAAGTCCGACGCCCCGCCCCGTTCGTGAGCAGAGGCGTGTCGCGCGGGACTCCGCCCCCAACCACTCGCCTGATCGCACTGGAATTCGGGTCTATCCGCTGCCGTTCATCGTCGGATCCCTGACCGATTATCGGTAGCGAGATGGATTCGGATGCCGGTAACGTTGTCCGACGTCGATTCCCCGCACGTTTCGACGTCAATCTCACGACTAGGCAATTTCGTCGGTCGCTCCAACGGCCGGCCGATACGCCATGCCTGAGCCCGTCCGCCCTCCGCCGCTCCCGGGGGAGGGCGTCTCAGTCGAGGAGGCGCCCCGTGCGCGATCCCGATCCTGACCAGGTCAGACCCGCCATTGAGGAACCGCCCGCCGGGGACCCACCCACCGGGCCGCAGCCGACGACCGGGTCGAACCGGATCGAGCAGCGCTTCGCCAACCGTCCGCCGGGATATCCGAACGCGCTGGTCTGGCTGCGCGCCGGCATCATGCGGGACTGGCGCGGGGTGCTCGGCGCGTTCGTGGCCACCTGGTTCTACGTACCCGTGGCCCTGCTCGCCGCCGTGTACGGCGCGTTCAGCCTCGCGGTCATCGGCCTGATCGGCGGCACCCAGGTGGCCGAGTCCGTGCCGCAGGAACTGCGGGACGCACCGCTGATCGGCGGCCTGATCGACGCCTTCCTCACCCGGTCCGGGGGCGTGCTCGGCGGCTTCATCGGGTTCGGGGTGGGATTCCTGGTCGGTTTCCTGGTGCTGCTGGTGCTGCCCTGGCGCACCGTGGTCGACGAGCCGGCGACCCTGTTCACCGGCCTGGCCGGCATGGTGGCCGCCGCCGCGCTGGTCGGCCTGCTCTACACCCTCTACCGGGTGCTGCTGGAGCCCTGGCTGCTGAGCGTCTCCGGGGCCCGGCGGCTCAGCCGCCGGGAGACCGAAAGACTTCGACCCATCCTGTACGACTGCGCGCAGCGCCTCGGCCTGCCGAGCGTTCCCCGGCTGCTGATCGAGGACAACACGGTGCTGACCAACGCGCGGGCGTACTCCCGGCACGTGGTGGTCACCACCAGCCTGCTCACTGAGTCCGACGAGGACATCGCGGCCCTGCTCAGCCACGAGTTGGTGCACTGGCGCACCGGCGACGAGGTGACCAGCGCGTTCGTCCGGGGGGTCGCGCTGCCGCTGGTGCTGATCCACGCTGTGCCGACCTGGCTGATGCGGACCTTCCCCCACCCGGTCACCGACTTCCTGCTCTTCGTCTTCTTCTGGCCGGTGCTGCTCACCATGAAGTACGTGGTGCTGCCGCTGCACTCCCGGGACGTCCGGGCCGCCGAGTACCGCGCCGACGCCGGCGCCGTGCTCGCCGGTCACGCGCAGGGCATGCGGGACATGCTGGAGCAGCGCAAGTCCTTCGAGAGCGGGCGCAGCGGTTGGGACGAGGCGGTCTGCGCCACCCACCCGGCCTCGGAACTGCGGCTGGACCGGCTGGAGCGGCTCTGTCCGGTCACCGAGGCCGGTGGGGTCCGGGCTGACGACGACGCGATTCTGGTCAGCTCGGCGGACCTCTTTCCCGGGCCGGGGTCGGTGGCGAACCGGCAAACCCTGGTGGTGGCCGGCGCGCTGGCGCTGGTCTGCTGCCTCGGCGGCACCCTGCTCACGGTGACGCAGTGGGCGCTGTTCCGGCCCCAGGTGGTGGTCGGCGACTACTTCTCGGCCCTCGACGACCACGACGGCAGGGAGGCCCTGTCGCTGCTGGACCCGGACGTGCGGGCCGGCCTGGACGGCGACCAGCTCGCCGCGATGGTCGGGGCGAAGGGCTACCAGCCGCCCACCGACGTGAAGGTGACGTCGATGAAGCGCGACGGCGACGAGGCGGTCGCCACGGTGGCCTTCACCCTCGCCGGCCAGCAGGTGACCTCGGAACTGCCCCTGCGGCGGGAGGAGTCGGCCACCCTCGGGCTGTTCCACGGCTGGCGGATCACCGCCGGCCTGACGGCGCTGAGCCTTCCGGGAGTGCCGGGGCTGACCGTCAACGGGGTGCCGGTGCCGGTGGCCGAGGAGGGCACCGTCGTGGCGCTGCTGCCTGGGGCGTACACCCTGGGCGGTGCGAGCAACGCCCTCAGCGAGACGCCGTCGCAGACCGTCGCAGTCCGGCCCGGCCAGGACAGCGTGTCGAACGTGCGGCTCACGCCGACGCTGACCGCGACCGGGCAGGAGGCGGCGGAGCAGAGCGTCCGGCAGTACCTGGACGCCTGCGCCGCGACGACGGTGGCCGCGCCGGAGAACTGCCCGTTCCGCTTCTACAACGGCGCGCCGGTCCAGAAGATCGCCTGGAAGATCATCGAGTACCCGAAGATCCAGATGGAGCTGACCGGCCCGACCACGGCCCGGGTGAGCACGCCGTACGAGACGCAGGGGTCGGCTCGGGCGACCGGCAGCACCGCAGGCTTCTCCGGGACCACCCCGTTCACCGAGGACGAGACCTTCGGTGTCAGCGGAGTCCTGTCGCTGGTCGAGGGGAAGCTGACGTTCCGAGCCGGCGACGAGTAGGAGAAAACCCGTGACCGACATGTCGACCCGGCCCGGGCGACCCGTACGACTGGTGCTGACCCCGCGCGCCGGCCGGCCGCCCCGGGTGCCGCTGCTGGCCTTCATCCACCAGCATCCGGAGTTCCGCGCGGCGGTGCGGGACGCCGGCGGCGGGCGGACCGGCGGCCGACCCGGCTTCAGCGACGCGGTGATCATCGCGGTGGTGGCCCAGGGGCTGCTGCCGGGGCTGTTCAGCCTGTTGCAGAGCTGGGTCGACCAGCAGCGCACCGAGGCGAGCATCCGCATCCAGGTGGGCGACGCCGAGGTGGAGGTCCAGGTCAACGGCCGGACGGACGCGACGAAGCTGCTCGACCAGGCGACTCGGGCGCTGCGGCAGGCCGGGGGAGTGGGCGCGGACCAGCCCGACCAGCCCGACCAGGCCGGCCCGGCCGCCTGATCGACGGGCCTGACCGGCGTGGCCCCGAGCCCCGCCGGTCAGGCCCGCTCGATCACCACGACCGGGATCTCCCGGTCGGTGTCGCGCTGGTAACCGGCGTACCGGGGGAAGACCTTCGTCATCAGCTCGAACAGCCGGGACCGCTCCTCGCCGGAGACCGTCCGGGCCCGGCCCCGGAACCGTTCGGCACCGATCTGCACCTCCACCTCCGGGTCGGCGGCGAGGTTCAGGTACCAGTTCGGGTGCGCCGCCGCGCCCCCGTTGGAGGCGACCAGCACGACCCGGTCGCCGCCGTCCCGGCCGTAGTACAACGCCGTCCGCCGCAGGGTGCCGGACCTGCGGCCCCGGGTGGTGACCAGCAGCGCGTCGTAGCCCTGGTACCTGGCCCCCTCGGCGCCGTCGGTCGCCACGTACCGCCGTACGTGCTTGGCCACCCAGCCGACCGGGCTCTCCTCGATCGTCTCGTCCTGCTCCGGTGCGGCCATGCCGTCGCCTCCTCGCGCTCGCGGGACACCCCTGCGTCCCCCATCGGAGGGTAACGACCGCCTGCCCGGCCGTGGGACCGTCGCCGGGCCGGGTGCGGGGTCGACCGGCGCTCAGGCGGCCTTCGCCAGGGCCTCGTACTCGTCGTCGGTGAGTCGCACCTCGGCGGCGGCCACATTCTCCTCGAGGTGCGCCACCGACGACGTTCCCGGGATGGGGAGCACGACCGGCGAGCGGCGCAGCAGCCAGGCGAGCGCGAGCTGCGCGGGCGTCGCCCCGTGCCCGGTGGAGATCGCGTCCAGCGGCCCGCCCGGCTTCGCCAGGTTGCCGGTGGCCATCGGGAACCACGGAATGAACGCCAGGTCGTTGCGTTCGCAGTAGTCGAGGACGCCCTCGGCGCTGCGGTCGGCCAGGTTGTAGAGGTTCTGCACCGACACGATCGGGGTGATCTCCCGGGCCGCCTCGATCTCATCCACGGTCACCTCGGAGAGCCCGATGTGCCGGATCTTGCCCTCCTGCTTGAGCAGTGCCAGCTCGCCGAGCTGGTCGGCCAGCGGCACCTGGGCGTCGATCCGGTGCAGCTGGTACAGCCCGATGGCGTCCAGGCCGAGGTGGCGCAGGCTCAGCTCGCACTGCTGGCGCAGGTACTCCGGCCGGCCCACCGGCCGCCAGTCGGCCGGGCCGGCGCGGGTCAGCCCGGCCTTGGTCGCGATGACCAGGTCGTCGGCGTACGGGTGCAGCGCCTCCCTGATCAGCATCTCCGAGACGAACGGGCCGTACGAGTCCGCGGTGTCGATGAAGGTGACGCCCAGCTCGTACGCCCGGCGCAGCACCCGCACCGCCTCGGCCGGGTCCAACGGATCGCCCCAGACGCCCGGCCCGGTGAGCTGCATTGCCCCGTAGCCGAGCCGGTCGACCTGGAGGTCGCCGCCGATCCGGTACGTGCCGGAGGCCTTCGCGGGCTGCCTGCCAGCGTCGTTGCCCATGAGAGGAACCCCAATCCCCGTGTGCCGTCGTCGGCGGACCCCGACGTCCTACGGTGGCATTCCCCCGGATCGCGGCCCGCACGCCGATCGCGGGGTGTGCCCGGCGACACCGGGTCAGGGCCGCAGGTGCAGGGGAGCGGGCATGTGGTCGAGGTGGGCGTGCCGGAACGGTTCCCACGCCCAGGGAGCTATGCCGCCGATCCGACACCCGTCGGCTGCGCCGCCCGGCCCAGGATCAGGTCGGCTGCCCGCCAGGCCAGCGCCATCACCGGGGCGTTGAGGTAACCCGACACCAGCACCGGCAGCACGGAGGCGTCCACCACCCGCAGCCCGTCGATCCCGCGCACCCGCAGCCGGGGGTCGACGACGTGCTCGTCGCCCGGCCCCATCGCGCAGGTGCCCACCGCGTGGTACCCGCAGTAGCCCAGCGCCAGCGTCGCCTCGACGATCTCCCGGTCGTCGCGCACCTCCGGGCCGGGCACGGTCTCCACCGCGATCCGCCCGGCGATCGGGTCGGTCGCGAACAGCTCCCGCATCCGCCGGAAGGCGTTCACGGCGACCCGCCGGTCGTGCGGGGTGTCGAGGTAGTTGGCGATGATCCGGGGCGGGGTCGACGGGTCGGCCGAGGTGATGGCGAGGCTGCCCTCGCTGTCCGGCCGGGTGACCGTGCACAGCCCCATCATCCCCGGCTCGGTCTCCAGCTCCAGCGCGTGACCCGGGCGGCGTGGGGCCGCCGAGAAGGGCGCGACCAGCAACTGTGCGTCCGGATGATCGACGTCGGGGGTGGAGCGGATGTGCGCCCCGATGTCCTGCACGGGCAGGCTCAGCGGCCCGCTCCGGGTCAGCGCGTACCGCAGCGCGGCCAGCCCCTGCCCGACCAGGCTGCCCAGCATGTGGTTGTAGCCGCCGTTGCCGGCCAGCCGGAACTGCACCGGCGTCGACCGGTGCTCGCGCAGCCCGCGCCCCACCCGGGGCCGGTCCAGCAGCACGTTTACCCCGGCCCGGCGCAGCGTGTCCGCCGGCCCGATTCCGGAGACCTGCAACAGCTGTGGGCTGGCGATCGCCCCGGCGGCGAGGATCACCTCGGCCGAGGCGGCGTAGTCGACCGTCCGTCCGCCGCGGCGGGCCCGCACCCCGATGGCCCGGCCGGCGTGTACGAGGATCCGCAGCACCTCCGTCTCCACGGCCACGGTCAGGTTGGGCCGGTCCCGGACCGGGTGCAGGAACGCGTCGGCGGCGCTGACCCGGCGTCCGTCGCGGATCGTCGCGGTGACGTAGCCGATCCGCTCGCCGTCCTCGGCGTTCAGGTCGTCCACCCGGCGCCAGCCCAGCGCCTCCCCGGCGCCGATCGTCGCCTCGCACAGCTCGTCGGTGCCGGTCGCCGAGGACAGCCGCAGCGGCCCGCCCGCGCCACGCATCTCGGAGGCGCCCAGCGGGTGGTCCTCCAGCCGTTTGAAGATCGGCAGCAGGGTGTCCCAGCCCCAGCCTGGGTTGCCCAGCTGCTCCAGCCCGTCCCAGTCGACCCGGTCGCCCCGGCCGTACACCATGCCGTTGATGGAGCTGGATCCGCCGACCAGCCGGCCGCGCTGCCACACCTCGCGCCGCGCGGGCGCCGCCTCCGCCGGGTAGTGCCAGGCGGTGCGCCGGTCGTCCATCAGCCGGCTGAACCCCTTCGGCAGCCGCACGAAGGGGCTGCGGTCCCAGCCGCCCGCCTCGACCAGCAGCACCCGGGTCGCCGGGTCCTCGCTCAGCCGGTTCGCCAGCACGCACCCGGCGGCGCCCGCGCCCACCACGACGTAGTCGTACTCCTGCATGGGGCCCCTCGCTTCGACGGATACGAGAACCACTCAGAAGGTAGTTGCTCGGCCACCGAGGGGGAACAGGGGGTCGCCCCCCGCGTCCGACGGGTCACCCCGCGTGGCGGGATTGGGCCGGGCCGGGTCGCCGCCCAGCGCGCCGCCGATCCGGGGCCGCACCCGCCGAGCGCGCCCAGGGCGTCGGTGACGGGACCGGCGGGGCTCGCCAGCCCCGGTGATCAAGAGGTTTGTGTCGGAGGTGATCTCCAGATTGACGCAAACCTCTTGATCACCGGGGCGAAGCCCCCGGCCCCGGGGCGATTGCGCCGAGCGGCCCCGCCGCCGGCTCGCCCGTGCGACGCTGGGTCGGGGGGAGGAGCGCCATGACGGGGATGCCGCAGGTCGACTTCGCGCTCGACACCTACGAGTGCATCGTGCTCTACCCGGGTCCCTCCGGGCGGGCCCTGCCCGACGAGACGGTCCAGCGGTTGCAGGCCGAGCACACCGAGCACATGCGGGCGCTGCAACGGCGGGGCATCGTGCTGGTCGCCGGTTCGATCGACGGTCCCGCCCGCGAGCCCGACCCGCCGATCGGCTTCGGGCTGGCCCGCACCGGCTCGGTGGACGACGTGCGCGGCGTCATGGAGGCCGACCCGGCGGTGCAGGCCGGGCTCTACCGGGTGGACGTGTTGACGTTCCTCTGCCCGGCCGGCGCGGTGGAGTTTCCCCTGGCCAAGACGGAGAGCTGACCGCCCGGCGGCCGGTGGGGTGTCGGCATCGTGACGGCGGCCGCGGTCCGTCCGCTGATACCGTCGCCCGGTGGTGGGGAGCGCGCCCGAGGGAGGTGACGCCGGGCGGTACGATTCCCGGCGCGCGGTCGCCGATGCCCGCCGAGACGACGATTCCGGACGCTGGTTCCGGATGTGGTTCCGCCCGCCGGGTGCGCGGGTGTGGCGCGTCGTCGCAGAACTGTTCCGCAATCCGAAAGGGGTCGGCCCGTAGACCGACCCGGAGGAGAGACTAGCCTGATGGGCGTGACACGCCGCGCGAAGATCGTCTGCACTCTTGGCCCCGCCACCTCGTCCCCGGAGCGCATTCGGGGGCTCGTCGAGGCGGGCATGAACGTGGCGAGACTCAACTTCAGCCACGGCAGCCACGCGGACCACGAGGCGGTCTACCGACTCGTCCGCGAGGCCTCCGACGCCGCCGGCCGGCCGGTGGCCCTGCTCGCCGACCTTCAGGGCCCGAAGATCCGGCTCGGCCGGTTCGCCGACGGCCCGCACGAGTGGCGCACCGGTGACTCCGTGGTGATCACCGGGGACGACATCCTCGGCACCAAGGAGCGGGTCTCCTGCACCTACCGCAAGCTCCCGCAGGAGGTGAAGGCCGGCGACCGGTTGCTGATCGACGACGGCCGGGTGGCCGTCGAGGTGAGCGACGTGGTCGGCAACGACATCCGCTGCCTGGTCACCGAGGGTGGCCCGGTCTCCAACAACAAGGGCGTCTCGCTGCCCAACGTGGCCGTCAGTGTCCCGGCCCTGTCCGACAAGGACGCCGAGGACCTGCGCTTCGCCCTCGGGCTGGGCGTCGACATGATCGCGCTCTCCTTCGTCCGCTCGGCGGAGGACATCAAGCTCGTGCACAGCATCATGGCCGAGGAGGGCGTGTACCGGCCGGTGCTTGCCAAGGTCGAGAAGCCCGAGGCGGTCGACCACCTCGAGGCGATCGTGCTGGCCTTCGACGGCGTCATGGTCGCCCGCGGTGACCTCGGCGTCGAGATGCCGCTGGACCAGGTCCCCCTGGTGCAGAAGCGCGCCGTGCAGCTCTGCCGGGAGAACGCCAAGCCGGTCATCGTGGCCACCCAGATGCTCGACTCGATGATCGAGAGCTCGCGGCCGACCCGCGCTGAGGCCTCCGACGTGGCCAACGCGGTGCTCGACGGTGCCGACGCGTTGATGCTCTCCGGCGAGACCAGCGTCGGCAAGTACCCGGTGCTCACGGTCAGCACCATGGCCAAGATCATCACCACCACCGAGGGCGGCTCGATCGGGGTGCCCCGGCTCCAGCACGACCCGCGCACCCACGGCGGGGCGCTCACCGTCGCCGCGTCCTCGATCGCCCGGGCCATCGGCGCGAAGGCCCTGGTGGCCTTCTCGCAGACCGGCGACACCGTCAAGCGGCTCAGCCGGCTGCACTGCGACCTGCCGCTGCTGGCCTTCACCCCGGTGCCCGAGGTGCGCAGCCAGCTCGCCCTCTGCTGGGGCGTGGAGACGTTCCTGATGCCGTTCGTCGAGCACACCGACGACATGTTCCGCCAGGTCGACCAGGCGCTGCTCGGGCTCAACCAGGCCAACCCCGGCGACTACGTGGTGATCGTCGCCGGTAGCCCGCCCGGCACCCCCGGCTCCACCAACACCCTGCGGGTGCACCAGCTCGGCTCGCTGGTCGACGCGGCGTCGGCGCGGGCGTTGCAGTGACCGACCCGGTCGCCGTCGGCCAGACTGCCGTCGACCAGCTCCTCGGGGTTCTCGACCTGGAGCAGATCGACGAGATGACCTTCCGGGGGATGAGCCCCCAGGTCGGTCCGCAGCGGGTGTACGGCGGCCAGGTCGCCGGCCAGGCCCTGGTCGCCGCCGGCCGCACCGTCGACCGGGAGCGGTTCGTGCACTCGCTGCACGGCTACTTCGTCCGGCCCGGCGACCCGTCCGAGCCCATCGAGTACCAGGTGGAGAACGTCCGCGACGGCCGGTCGTTCTCCGTGCGCCGCTCGGTGGCGCTCCAGCACGACCAGCCGATCTTCTTCATGTCGGCGTCGTTCCAGCGGACCGAGGAGGGCCTGGAACACCAGGCCCCCACCCCGCCGGACGTGCCCGCGCCGGACGACGTGCCCACCATGACCGACCGGCTGTCCCGCTACCCGGAGCGGCTGGGCATCTGGGGGCAGATCCCGCGCCCGATCGACGTGCGCTACGTCGGCGAGCCCGGCTGGGTCCGCCCCGGCGACCGGCCCGCCGACCCGCACCAGCGGGTCTGGATGCGCATCGACGGCAAGCTGCCCGACGACCCGCTGCTGCACGCCTGCGCCGTGACGTACGCCTCCGACCTGACCCTGCTGGACTCGGTCCTGTCGGTGCACGGCGAGGTGTGGGGGCCCGGCGGCGTGATCGGGGCCAGCCTCGACCACGCCCTGTGGTTCCACCGGCCGTTCCGGGCCGACGAGTGGTTCCTGTACGACTGCTGGAGCCCGTCCGCCTCCGGCGCGCGCGGGCTGGCCACCGGCCGGTTCCTCACCATCGACGGCCGGCACGTCGCCAGCGCCGTGCAGGAGGGCCTGCTGCGCCGGGTCGGCGACTGATCAGAAGCTGCTGACCAGCTTCACGAACGCCTCGTCGATCGTCGCCGGGTCTCTGGCGTCGAACGCCTTGCCGGCGCTGGCCTTGGCGATCTTGTCGAGGGTGGCGAAGTCGGACTCCAGGTCAAAGGCGACGCAGAAGACCTTCACCGGCCGATTCGGGTCCAGCGCGATGTCCTTCAGCAGCCGGGCGAGGTCGCTGTCCTTCGGGTACTCGTTCTTGCCGTCGGTGAGGACCACCACCGCGTTGATCCGGTCCGGGTCGTAACTCGCGAGGAGCTGGCGGTGCGCCGCGCGGACCGTCGAGTACAGCGCGGTGCCGCCGTCGGCCTTCAGGCCGCCGAGTTTTCTGGTGAAGCCGGCCTCGTTGAACGGCGAGAGCCGAAGCTCCTCGCGGTGCGGCTTCGGGCGCTGCGACGTCTCCGAGGAGAACGACCAGAGGGCGACCTGGTCGGCCGAGTTGAGCAGGCCCACCGCCTTGCCGGCGGCGCCGGTGGCGATCTGGAGCCGGGACCGGCCGCCGAT
The DNA here is from genome assembly GCF_045040215.1 of Micromonospora sp. NBC_01412. Classification (NCBI taxonomy): domain Bacteria; kingdom Bacillati; phylum Actinomycetota; class Actinomycetes; order Micromonosporales; family Micromonosporaceae; genus Micromonospora; species Micromonospora sp. NBC_01412. The sequence continues at coordinate 1,031,546 of NZ_CP109528.1, read as the reverse complement.
CTTCTTGGTCATCGAGCCGGAGACGTCCACGGCGAACAGGATGTTCGCCTTCTTGCGCAGCGTGTTCCACCCGCGCAGGATCGCGTCCACCACCTCCGGCTCCGGCGGATCGAAGTAGTTGAGGTTCCCGGCGGGCCCGCCCCGCACGGCGGCGACCAGCTCGTCCGAGGGCAGGCCTTCGTGGTCGCGGAAGCCGAGCTCGGCGAAGCTGCGCTGCTGCGGGTCGCCCTGGAGGAAGAGCAGGAAGTCGTGCGCCGCCGCGCGCTGCGCCTCGTCGGCCGAGGGCAGCACCACGTACGGGTGGTCGAGGTTGAACGTGCCCTCCTTCGGGTGCACCGCCACGAGCGGGACCCGGGGCTTCTGGCCCGGCGTGGGGCTGAGCTGCCCCTGGTTGTACTGGTAGACCAGCTCCTCCTGCACCACGATCGCGCTCATGTCCCGCGTCCGCGCGTCGCCGGCCGCGCCCAGGTCCGCCTCGGCGAGGTCACGCAGCAGGTCCACCGAGTCGTCGCTGTAGTGCGAGACGTTCGCCTCGATCTCGCGGACGAACTGGGTCACCCTGGGCTGCGCGAGGTCGGGCTCGGTCAGGTCGCTGGAGCGCTGCACCGCCGCGTAGTAGGTCGCGATGGTGGCCGCCAGCCCCGAGGTGGACAGGTTGGGGTTGTCCTTGCCGAAGGTGAACCGGCCCCACTCGGGCCGGTCAAAGGCCGCCCAGCCCTGGTCCCCGGACAGCCCGAGGACGTCCTTCCAGCCGAGGGGGCCGCGCTGCTGCACCAGCTCGCCCTTCTCCTTGGGCATGGCGATGACCAGCGGGCTGTTCGCGATCGACGGGTACTGGTCGGGGGTCTGGGCGGGCCCGCCGTTCTTCTCGTCCAGCAGCCGCAACCGACCGGTCCACAGCGACGACGTCGGCAGCCACACCTGCGGCGCCGGGATCGCGGGCTGCTGTCTGGCCCAGCCGCCCGCCAGCGCCTCCATCGCCTTGCCCGAGTTGAGCCCGTGCACGGTCACCTGGGCGCAGCGCTTGCCGAAGCGCCGGTCGCTGTCGTTGTACTTCGCGGCGAGTTGGCCGAGCAACTGGTCCTTCTCCGTCGACGAGTTCACCTCCAGCGCCACGCACGAGGAGCGGTCCGGTCCGGGACCCGGTCGGACGATCACGTACGCCGCGGTGATGACCGCGAGCCCGGCGACGATGGCCACCGTCAACGGCAACCACGGCCGGGCGGAAGTCTGACCGGTGGCCATCGGATCCTCCAGGGGTTCGCGGGTTCGCGGGTTCAGGCGTTGGGGTGGGCTGCGGGGCCGCCCCGGTCGGACGTGGGCGCCGCCCCGGGCCCGTCCGGTGCGGCAGCGTCCTGTGCGGGGGCGTCCGGTGCGGCGGCTCCGGGCAGCGCGGTGGCGACGACCAGACGGACACCGTAGACCACGACGAAGGTCACCGCCCCCACGGCGGCGGCGGTGCCCGCGACGGTGGTCGCCACGTACCCGGCGGCCCCGCCGGCCGCGCCCAGAAAGATGGCGGCCGAGATCCCCCAGGCGTCGGCATACTGCCGGCGCAGCCGCCGCGACCACGTGTCCCGCGCCGGCCCCTGCGCCGCCGGCCGGTACGTGGTCGGCGCGGGCGCCGTCGACTGGTAGGCGGCCCCCTGGTACGCGGTCGGCGGCTGTCCGGTCGACTGGTACGCCGTCGGCGGCCGTCCTGTCGGCCCGTGCGTCGTCGGCTGATAAGCGGTCGGTTGGGGAGCCGCCGGCGCGTGTGTCGTCGATCGGTACGCGGTCGGCCCGTGCGTCGCCGGCTCGTGTGTCGTCGGTGGGTATGCGGTCGGCCCGTGCGTCGCCGGCTCGTGCGTGGTCGGCGGGTACGTGGTCGGCTGGCGAGGAACCAGCTGGGTGGCCGCCGCGTCGGTGCCCGCCCGCAGCGCCGTCTGGATCGGCACCGGCGCACCGGCGTGCGGGGTGTGCCCCAGCAGGCGCAGCAGGACCTGTTCGGCCGGCGGCCGGGCCCGGTGGTCCTTGTCCAGGCACTGCCCGACCAACTCGCCCAGCGGGCCGGAGAGGCCGGCCAGGTCCGGCGGGTCGTGCAGCACCCGGTTCATCACCGCCACGACAGTCCCGGTGCCGAACGGCGGCCGGCCCGCCGCGGCGAACGCGATGGTCGCAGCCCAGGCGAACACGTCGCTGGCCGGGCCGACCTCGTCGTCGCGGAACCGTTCCGGCGCCATGTACGGCGCGGTGCCCATGATCCTGCTGGTCATCGTCTCGGTGACATCGAGGGCCCGGGCGATGCCGAAGTCGATGACCCGGGCGCCGTCCGCGCCGAGGACGACGTTGTCCGGCTTGAGGTCGCAGTGCACCACGTCGGACTGGTGGATCGCGGCGAGCGCGGTGGCGGTGCCCACGGCCAGCCGGTGCAGGGCGTTGCCGGTGACCGGGCCGTACTCGCGGACGTGCCGTTGCAGGGTCGGGCCCTCGATGTACTCGCTCACCACGTACGGCGGGTCGCTGTCCACGTCCGCGAAGAGGATCTGCGCGGTGCAGAACGGCGTCACCCGCCGGGCGGCGGCGATCTCCTTGGCGAACTGGGCCTTGGCACGCGGGTTGTGGTGCAGGTCGAGGTTGATCATCTTGACGGCGACGAACCCGCCCTGCTGTTCGCGGCCCAGGTAGACCACGCCCTGGCCGCCCGCGCCGAGGCGGCCGAGCAGCTCGTAGGGGCCCGCCCGGTCCGGATCCCGCGGACCCAGCGGTGTCATCTCCGGCATCGCTGTCGCTGCCCCTATCGGCCTGGCTGTCTTCCGCTCTGCGCGCTGATGGTCGCCGGCCCCCCGTCGCGCGACGACACCGGTATGGTGCCACGACCGCGCCACCGACGAGAGCCCGCCCGGCCGGGCGGTGGGACGACGGAGGTTCGACCGTTCGGCCGAGGGGTGGCAGCCTGGCCGGTCGGCTCGCGGACTAACCTGGCCGACATGCGTCTCTCCGCTCGGGTCGACTACGCCCTCCGTGCGGCCGCCGAACTCGCGGCGGTCGCCGAAGGTGCCGGTGCCGTCCGGGCCCGCCCGGTGACGGCCGAGCAGATCGCCAAGACGCAGGAGATCCCGCCGAAGTTCCTGGAGAGCATCCTGCTGCAACTGCGCCGCGGCGGGATCGTGCACGCCCAGCGCGGCCCCGAGGGTGGGTACTGGCTGGCCCGGCCGGCCGCCGACATCTCCCTGGCGGAGGTGATCCGGGTGATCGACGGGCCGCTGGCGCACGTCCGGGGGCAGCGCCCGGAGCAGCTCGGCTACCTGGGCGCCGCCCGGGCGTTGCAGGACGTGTGGATCGCCCTGCGGGCGAGCGAGCGGGAGATCCTCGAACTGGTCACCGTCGCGGACGTGGCCAACGGCACCCTTCCCGCTCGGGTCAACGAGCTGGCCGCCGACCCGCGCGCCTGGAGCTGACCGGCGCCACCCGCCACGCGCTACGGACCGCTGGCCGCGCCACGGGTGGCGGCCGTCCGGCGCGTCCCATCAACCGATCGGGGACTTGACCCGGGTCGGTCCGTGCCGCATTGTCGACCAAGTTGATAGGAGATGCCGAAAAGTCAGGGGGCGCTCGTGCGCAAGCTGCTGGTCCTCGCCCTGGTCGGGCTCGTCGCGCAACTGGTCGACGGCTCGCTCGGCATGGCCTACGGGCTGACCTCGTCCACCCTGCTGCTCGTCGCAGGGGTCGCCCCGGCCGCCGCGTCGGCCTCGGTGCACCTGGCAGAGATCGGCACCACGCTCGCCGCCGGGGTGGCCCACTGGCGGTTCGGCAACGTCGACTGGCGGGTGGTCGCCCGCATCGCCGTCCCCGGTGGGCTCGGCGCGTTCGCCGGCGCCACCTTCCTCAGCGCCATCTCCACCGAGGCCGCCGCGCCGTGGATGGCCGCGATCCTGTTCACCCTCGGGGCGTACCTGCTGGTGCGCTTCTCCCGGCCGCTGCGCGCCAACCGTGCCGCCGGCGGGCTGCGGAGCCGATTCCTCGGCCCGCTCGGCCTGGTCGCCGGCTTCGTCGACGCGACCGGCGGCGGGGGATGGGGTCCGGTTGCCACCCCGGCGCTGCTGGTCTCCGGCCGGATGGAGCCCCGCAAGGTCATCGGCTCGGTCGACACCGCCGAGTTCGTGGTTGCGGGCGCGGCCAGCGCCGGTTTCCTGATCGGCCTCGGTACCGAGGGTTTCCTGCTGCCGACCGTCGCCGCCCTGCTGATCGGCGGCCTGATCGCCGCCCCGATCGCCGCCTGGCTGGTCCGGATCGTCCCCGCCCAGCTCCTCGGCGCCACCATCGGCGGTGTGATCGTGCTGACCAACGCCCGCACCCTGATCCGCGTCGGAGGCCTCCCCGGAGGGGTCCAGTGGCTGGTCTACGGACTCCTCGCCGCCGGTTGGCTCGTCTCGATCGTCCTGGCCGTCCGCGCACTGCGCCGCGTCCGCCGCGCCCGCGCCACGGTCGAGGCCGCCACCGGGTCGGGGGTGCCGGCGGCCCCGGGGCACGCGGCCCCGGAGCGGTCCCTCCCGCTGGCCACCGTCGAAGGCTGACAGACCCGCCCGGCCCGCCCGTCTGCCCGGCCCGCCGTCTGCCCGCCCAGCCTGCCCGTCTGCCCAGCCGCTCGTCTGCCCGGCGTGTTCTGCGACCGCCGCCCGATTTCACGGTCGAGGCGGGGCGGACACGCCGGCGGCCCGACGGCTGGTGCCCGTTCGCGGTGAGGAATCGGACGGCGGCGGGCCCGGCCGGTGGGGCGCCGTCTCGTCAGGGCGCCGTCTCGTCGGTTCGTGCCAGCGCCAGCGCCCGGTTCGAGGCTGGGGAGCGGCCGTCACCCGCCAGCGCGCTTTGGAGCTGATGGCGCGAACGACTCAGGGTCAGATGTCCCGCTGATGTCGTCAACGATTCAGCTCCAAAGCGTCCCGACAGTCTGCCGTCGGGGCCGGACGTCGCCCGGCCCAGGGCCTGACGTCGCACCCGGCTGGGTGGCCCTGCCCACCCCCGCACCCGTCCCGCGCGCGGGGGTGGGGCCGGCCGAGGTTACTCGCGGGAGGCCGACAGCTTCTCGACAGCTTCGCTCAGCAGTTCCCATGCCTCGTCCACGTGCGCCTGTGTGGTCAGCGGCGAGCCGACCGCCAGGCGAAGCGTGTACCGGCCGGCGACTCGGGTGTGGGTGAGGAACACCCGGCCCGTGGCGTTGACCCGGGACAGCAGTTCGGCGCTGGCCTCGTCGCCGGCGGTGAGCCGGAAGCAGACCAGCGAGAAGGGGTGCGGCGCGGCGAGCGCGAAGCGGTCGTCGGCCTGGACACGGGTGGCGAACCGGTCGGCGAGGGCCACCCCGGAGCGGATGTGCGCCCGCAGTCCCTCCACTCCGTACCAGCGCAGCACGAACCACAGCTTCAGGGCGCGGAACCGGCGTCCCAGCGGCACCTGCCAGTCCCGGTAGTCGATCACCGCGCCGGTCTCGGTCGCCGCGTTGTGCAGGTATTCCGGCAGCACCGTCAGCGCCTCGATCAGCTCACCCCGGTCGGCCACCCAGAACGCGTCGCAGTCGAAGCCGGTGAGCAGCCACTTGTGCGGGTCGAAGCAGTACGAGTCCGCGTACTCCAGGCCGACGTGCGACCAGCGCAGCTCCGGGCAGACCGCCGCCGCCCCGGCGTACGCGGCGTCGACGTGCAGCCAGACGCCGAGTTCCGCGCAGATCGCGCCGATCTCCGGCAGTGGGTCGATGGCGGTGGTGGAGGTCGTGCCGATCGTGGCCACCACGATCGCGGGCACGTCGCCGGCCGCCAGGTCCGCCCGGATCGCCTCGCGCAGCGCGTCCGGGCGCATGGCCAGGGTTTCCGGGTCGACGTCGACCACCCGCACCCCGTCGAGGCCCAGCCCGGCGATCCGGGCCGCCTTCTCGATGGACGAGTGGCCCTGGCTGGAGGTGTAGGCGCGGTAGCGGCGGTCGATCCCGGTGTCGCGCCAGCGCCCCCCGCTGGCCCGGTGCAGCGCGGCGAGGGTGGCCACCAGGGTCGCCGAGGAGGCGGAGTCCTGGATCACGCCGCCGCCGCTGCCCGTGGAGCGGAACCGCTGCGGCAGGTCGAGCAGCCCGGCCAGCCAGTCCAGCACCACCGTCTCCAGTTCGGTGCAGGCCGGGCTGGTCGCCCACAGCATGCCCTGCACGCCGAGCCCGGAGCTGATCAGGTCGCCCAGCACGCTCGGGCCGGAGATGTTCGCCGGGAAGTAGCCGAAGAAGCTGGGGTGCTGCCAGTGGGTCAGCCGTGGGGCGACCAGCGTGTCCAGGTCGGCGAGCAGGGCCTCGACCGGCTCGCCGTGCGCGGTCGGGCCGGTCGGCAGCGCGGCGGCCAGTGCCCCCGGCGGGTCGTGCGAGGTGACAGGGCGCTGCCCGAGCGTCGCCCAGTAGTCGGCGATCCAGTCCACCGCAGCGTGCCCGGCCCGACGGAACTCCTCGGGGTCCATGTGCTCAGCCATCCGCCGAGTCGATCAAAAGCCGCCGTCGCAGGCAAGTCCCCGCTTGCGAGACGCGTCCCGGGAGCGGGGACGGCGCGGTGGTTGCCTGTGGGAAAGCGGTGTTCTAGCATCCGTGCTGCGCGGAGTCGATCCGTGGACGTCGATGCCGTCCGCTCACCGCCGCAGCGCGGCGTACACCTCCCAGCGGTCCAGGGCAGGCCGACGGTGCACCGTGTCGCCGCGCGCCCGACCTCCCCGGAGGCATGCTCGTGCAACCCACCAGATCCCGCCGCCGCACCATTCTGCTCGCCGCGGCGGCGGCCGGCACCCTCACCGTCGGCACCCTCACCGCCGTGACCGCCTCGGCCGCCGCCGGCGGCTGCCGCGTCGACTACAAGATCACCAACCAGTGGGGCGGCGGCTTCGGCGCCGACGTCACCGTCACCAACCTCGGCGACCCGGTCAACGGCTGGACCCTCACCTGGTCCTACACCGCCGGCCAGCAGGTCTCCCAGGCGTGGAACGCCACCGTCACCCAGTCCGGCGCCCAGGTCACCGCTCGCGACGCCGGCTACAACGCCGCCATCGGCACCGGCGGCACCGCGAACTTCGGCTTCAACGCGTCGTGGAACGACGCCAGCAACCCCGTTCCGGCGAGCTTCGCGCTCAACGGCACGGCCTGCGCCGGCGGCACCACCCCCACCACCCCACCACCGACCACCACCGCGCCCCCGACCACCCCACCACCGACGACCCCGCCCGCCGGGGCAAAGCAGCTGGAGGACCTTGACCGGGGCCTGATCAGCGTCCGTTCCGGCAGCGGGAACCTCGTCTCCTGGCGGCTGCTCGGCACCGAGACCTCCGGGGTGTCGTTCAACCTCTACCGGGGCTCCACCAGGGTCAACGGCAGCCCGATCGCCGGTGCCACCAACCACCTCGACAGCGGGGCCGCCGCCGGATCGGCGTACACGGTGCGGGCCGTGGTGAACGGCGTCGAGCAGGCGGCGTCCGCCCCCGCACTCCAGTTCGCGGGCGGCTACCTCGACGTGCCGATCCAGCCGCCGGCCGGGGGCACCACCCCGACCAGGGAGGCGTACACCTACGCCGCCAACGACGCCAGCGTCGGCGACCTCGACGGCGACGGCCGGTACGAGATCGTGCTCAAGTGGGATCCGTCCAACGCCAAGGACAACTCCCAGTCCGGCTACACCGGCAACGTCTTCGTCGACGCGTACACCCTCACCGGCACCCGGCTGTGGCGGATCGACCTCGGGCGCAACATCCGGGCCGGCGCCCACTACACCCAGTTCCAGGTGTACGACTACGACGGCGACGGCCGCGCCGAGGTGGCCATGAAGACCGCCGACGGCACCCGCTCCGGCACCGGCCAGCTCATCGGCTCCTCCTCGGCGGACCACCGCAACTCCAGTGGGTACGTCCTGTCCGGCCCCGAGTACCTGACCGTGTTCCACGGCCAGACCGGCGCGATCCTGTCCACCGTCGACTACGACCCGCCGCGCGGCACCGTCTCCTCCTGGGGCGACAGCTACGGCAACCGGGTCGACCGGTTCCTCGCCGGCACCGCGTACCTCGACGGCCAGCGCCCCTCACTGATCATGGCCCGGGGCTACTACACCCGCGCCGTCATCGCCGCCTGGGACTTCCGCAACGGCACCCTCACCAGGCGGTGGACGTTCGACTCCAACGCCTCCGGCAACTCCGCCGCCGCCGGCCAGGGCAACCATCAGCTCTCGGTCGCCGACGTCGACGCCGACGGCCGGCAGGAGATCGTCTACGGGGCCGCCACCATCGACGACAACGGCCGGCTGCTCTACTCCACCGGCAACGGCCACGGCGACGCCCTGCACGTCGGCGACCTCGACCCGGCCCGCGCGGGCCTGGAGGTCTTCAAGGTTGACGAGGACGCCAGCAAGCCCAGCTCCTGGTTCGCCGACGCCCGCACCGGGCAGATCATCTGGTCAACCGCCGCCTCCGGCGACAACGGCCGGGGCGTCTCCGCCGACATCTGGGCCGGCAGCCCCGGTGCCGAGTCCTGGTCCTCCGCCGTCGACGGCCTCGCCAACACCCGGGGGCAGAACGTCGGCCGCAAGCCGTCCTCGGCGAACTTCCTCGCCTGGTGGGACGGCGACCCGGTGCGCGAGCTGCTCGACGGCACGAAGATCGACAAGTACGGCACCGGCGGCGAGACCCGGCTGCTCACCGGCAGCGGAGTCGCGTCCAACAACGGCACCAAATCGACCCCGGCGCTCTCCGGCGACCTCCTCGGCGACTGGCGCGAGGAGGTCGTCTGGCGCACCAGCGACAGCACCGCCCTGCGCATCTACAGCACCCCGACCCCGACCGGCACCCGGATCCACACGCTGATGCACGACCCGCAGTACCGGGCCGCCATCGCCTGGCAGAACACGGCCTACAACCAGCCGCCGCACCCGGGATTCTTCATCGGGGACGGCATGGGAACCCCGCCCGTGCCGAACATCTACCTGCGCTGAGCGCTCATCGGCAGCAGGGTGGCAGGCACCGGGCCGCAGCCGCGGAATCCGCACAGCTCCGGCCCGGTGCACCACACCGCGGCACCCCCGACCCGTCCCGACCGGGGAGTGCCGTACCACCACCGGAACCAAAGTTACGCGGCGTCCGCGTCGCGGGGGTGACGCCGTTATGAAGACCGTGTTTCGGGCGTTTCCAACGGGGTTCACCCGTCCCGGCGCAGCCCGCCCACCACCTTGTCCGCGATCAGCTCGTACGAGCGCACCCGGTCGGCCACGTCGTACACCAGCGTGGTCAGCATCAGCTCGTCCGCGCCGGTGCGCTCCAGCAGGCCGGTGAGCTGCCGGCGAACCGTCTCCGGCGACCCCAGCGCCTGCCCCTCCCGCCGGGCGAGCGCGAACTCCCGCTCCGCCTCCGTGTACGGGTACGCCGCCGCCTCGTCCGGCGTGGCGAGGGGCTCCGGCCGCCCCGAGCGCAGCCTCAGGAACGACAGCGCGCTCGGCCCCGCCAGCCACTCCGCCCGCTCGTCGGTGTCCGCGCAGACCGCGTTCACCGCCACCATCGCGTACGGCTTCTCCAGGAACCGCGACGGCCGGAAGTGCTGCCGGTACAGCGCCAGCGCCGGAACCGTGTTCTGCGCGCTGAAGTGGTGCGCGAACGAGAACGGCAGCCCGAGCAGCCCGGCGAGCTGCGCGCTGAACCCGCTGGACCCCAGCAGCCAGACCGCCGGCTGCAGGCCCCGCCCCGGCGTGGCCGTGATCGGCCCCGGCCGCTCCCCGGAGAAGTAGTTCATCAGGTCCGCCAGCTCCCGGGGGAACCCCTCGGCCGACAGCCCTTCCATCGTCCGGCGCAACGCCAGCGCGGTGACCTGGTCGGTCCCCGGGGCCCGGCCGATCCCCAGGTCGATCCGGCCAGGGTGCAGCGCTTCGAGGGTGCCGAACTGCTCGGCCACCACGAGCGGGGCGTGGTTGGGCAGCATCACCCCGCCCGAGCCCAGTCGGATGGTCGAGGTGTTCGCCGCCAGGTGCGCGAGCAGCACCGCCGGCGCGGAACTCGCGATCGCCGGCATGTTGTGGTGCTCGGCCACCCAGAACCGGCGGTAGCCCAGTTCCTCCGTGCGCCGGGCCAGCTCGGTGGTGTGCCGCAGGGCCGCGCCGGCGGTGGCGCCGGCCGCGACCGGGGCAAGATCAAGAACAGACATCGGTACGTTGATCACGCGATCATCCAACCCGTCCCGTGCCGGATTTGTTCCCCTCGCCGGGTCCGTGTGGCTCAGCCCATCCCGCGCGCCTGCTCGAAGATCAGGCTGGTCTGGGTGTGCTGAACCGCCGGGTCCACCGCGAGATGGTCCAGCACGAAGTCCCGCAACGCGTCCCCCGACGCCGCCCGCACGTGCAGCACGTAGTCCTCCGCGCCCGCCACGTGGAACACCGACACCACCCCGGGCAGCCGCACCGACCGGGCCCGGAACGCGTCCACCGCGGCCCGCTCGTGCGCCGTCAGCCGCACCGACACCAGCGCCTGCAACGGCAGGCCCACCGCCGCCGGGTTCACCTCGGCGTGGAACCCCCGGATCGCCCCGCACTCCCGCAGCGACCGGGTCCGGGTCAGGCATGTCGACGGCGCCACCCCCACCCGGTCCGCCAGGGCGTTGTTCGGCAGCCGGCCGTCCGCGGCCAGCTCGGAGAGGATCGCGCGGTCGACGTCATCCAGGGCGGCGAAGGGCCGCACATCATTCGGTGCGAGGGGCATCCAGCCATCCTGCTCCGAATCATCGCGTTGTCAAAGACCAACAAACAGAATCTTCTGCGACCCTATTGCCGATCGCCACCCTGATGTTCGACCCTTCCCGCATGACGACCGTGGACACCAGAGCAGTACACGCCGGCCGCGCCGACCTCGCCGCCCTCGGCGTCCACGTCCCACCCATCGACCTGTCCACCACGAACCCCCTGCCGTCGGTCACCGACGGCGGCGACGCGTACGAACTCCTCGCCACCGGCGGCACCCTCCCGCCCGGCGGCAGCGCCGTCTACCAGCGCCTCTGGAACCCCACCGTCGCCCGCTTCGAGACCGCCCTCGCCGAGCTCGAGGGCACCGCCGCCGCCGTCGCCTTCGCCAGCGGCATGGCCGCCCTCACCGCCACCATCCTCGCCGCCACCCGCGACGGGAAGCGGCACATCGTCGCCGTCCGCCCCCTCTACGGCGGCACCGACCACGTCCTCGCCACCGGCCTGCTCGGCACCGAGGTCACCTGGGCCCGCCCCGACGGCGTCGCCGCCGCCGTCCGCCCCGACACCGCCCTCGTCATCGTCGAGACCCCCGCCAACCCCACGCTCGACCTCGTCGACATCGCCGCCCTCGCCACCGCCGCCGGCGACGTGCCCCTGCTCGTCGACAACACCGTCGCCACCCCCGTCCTCCAGCAACCCGCCCGGCACGGCGCCGCGCTCATCCTGCACAGCGCCACCAAGAGCATCGGCGGCCACGGCGACGTCCTCGCCGGGATCGTCGCCTGCGACGACCAGTGGGCCGCCCGGCTGCGCCAGGTACGCGCCCTCACCGGCGCGATCCTGCACCCCCTCGGCGCGTACCTGCTGCACCGCGGCCTCCAGACCCTGCCCGTGCGGGTCCGCGCCCAGTCCGCCGGTGCCGAGAAGCTCGCCGGCTGGCTCGCCGGCCACCCCGCCGTCGCCCGCGTGCACCACCCCGGCATCGACGACCCCGCCGGGCTCGTCGGCCGGCAGATGGCCGGCACCGGCAGCCTGCTCGCCTTCGAGGTACGCGGCGGCGCGCCCGCCGCGGCGGCCGTCGCCGGGGCCTGCCGGCTGATCACCCACGCCGTCTCCCTCGGCGGCGTGGACACCCTCATCCAGCACCCCGCCTCGCTCACCCACCGGCCGGTCGAAGGCGACGCCAAGCCGGCCGGCGGCCTGCTGCGGATCTCCGTCGGCTTGGAGGACCCGGAGGACCTGCGGGCGGACCTGGAGCAGGCCCTCGCCGCGATCGGCTGACCGGCAGCTGTCCGCCGGGTGCGGTCAGGACCAGCTGTTCCACCGGGTGCGGTCAGGACTTCGGGCCGACGTGCCGGTCCAGGGCGGCGACCGCCTCGCGCCGGGCCACCGACAGCGAGTTGCGGCGGTTCATCCGCCAAGAGACGCCGAGCAGGTCCAGCGCCCACTGGCACAGCCCCATGATGTCGGCCGACTCGTTGCTGAACATGTAGCGGGGATAGACGTAGGCCCTGCCGCGCACGGTCACCCGGTTGGCCACCCGGCAGCCGTCGGAGTGGAACAGGCCGCGCACGAAGTCGCCGGGGTGGGCGGCGACGATCTCCCGCTGCCAGTCGGTGAGGACGATCGGCCGCTCGTGCTTCTTTCCCGGCCCGTGCTGCGGCAGCAGGCAGGGCCAGTGCACGCCGTAGCTCTGCACGCTGACGCACCCCTGCTGCTGAACCCGTTGCACTCTCGCCGCCAAGACCGCTCGCATGGCGGAGTCGCAAGCCTCGATAAGGTCCGGCCACACGTTGCTGCACGAGATCCTCAGGACCGGAACCCGACTCGAGGTGGTGAGGTGCCCATCTCCGAGGTAAAGCCCCAGGAGATAGGCATAGGCATGTGGGTCTGTCGGATTGCCGATACCGGGACCGCAGCGGAAGCAGCGGAAGGCAGTGCCTTGCTGCTTCGGCTCAGGGCGATGCCTGCACCACTGACGGACCGTCGCATAGGGGAGGCCGACACTGCGGGCGGTTTCGGCGACGGTCGCCCCGGAGAGGTAGAGGCGGCGGGCGCGCGCTCGGATCTCAGGTGGATGCACCCGTCCAGCTTCGTACGCGCGTACGATATTTGTGCCCCCGGTGGGATTCGAACCCACACTGTATGCAGTTTGAGTGCATCGTCTCTGCCGGTTGGACTACAGGGGCGTTCTGTGGTTCGGCCCCATCAGGGTACCCACTACGCTAGGGGCGGCGACACCCGGCACGGCGGTGTCGGGCACAGACTGGTGGGAGTGGCTCGTGGCCGAGACGCAGACGGATGCCGAGCGCAGGCGGGTGTTGATCGCCGAGGATGAGGCGCTCATCCGGCTGGACCTGGCCGAGATGCTGGTCGAGGAGGGCTACGAGGTGGTCGGCGAGGCAGGCGACGGCGAGACCGCCGTCCGGCTCGCCGAGGAGCTGAAGCCCGACCTGGTCATCCTCGACATCAAGATGCCGATCATGGACGGGCTGGCCGCCGCCGAGCGGATCGCCGGCGCCCGGATCGCCCCGGTGATCATCCTGACCGCGTTCAGCCAGCGTGACCTGGTGGAGCGGGCCCGGGCGGCCGGCGCGATGGCGTACCTGGTGAAGCCGTTCCAGAAGAGCGACCTGGTGCCGGCGGTGGAGATCGCGCTGTCCCGGTACTCGGAGGTCGCCGCGCTGGAGGCCGAGGTCGCCGGCCTGACCGACCGGCTGGAGATTCGCAAGGCCGTGGAGCGCGCCAAGGGCGCGCTGATGACCACGTACGGGATGACGGAGCCGCAGGCGTTCAAGTGGATCCAGCGCACGGCGATGGACCACCGGATGACCATGAAGGAGGTCGCCGAGCGGATCCTCGCCGAGACCGCCGGCGGCGAGGCGGCCCAGCCCGCCTCCTGACGGGGCGCCGTCCGGGGGGAGCCGCGCGCATCGCGGCTCCCCGTCGTTGCGATTGATCGATACGATCGCGTCCATGCCTTCTCGGTGCCTGCGGGCGATGCCCGGCGTGGTGGCCGTGTGCGCGCTGCTGCTGGCCGGGTGCTGGTCGGCGCCGCGTCCCGCGCCGGAGCCGACCCCGCTGCGCCCCGACTGGCGGGCGGTGGCCCTGCCGACTCCGCCCGGCGCGGCGGGGCGGCTGCTGCTGCGCGACGCGGCGGCCTGCGGTGGGCGCTGGTTCGTGGTGGGCGCGGTCGCGGACGCGGCGGGCGTGACCCGGCCGGCGGCGTGGTCCAGCCCGGACGCGGCGGCGTGGACCCCGCTGCGGCTGTCGGCGCGCAGCGGGTACGGCGCGGAGAACGTGCTGAAGGCGGTGGGCTGCCGCGACGGCCGGCTGGCGGCGGTGGGCGCGAAGAGCGGCGGGGTGCACGGCAATCCCCGGGTGAGCACGTGGCGGCAGCTCGCCGACGGTTCGGTGGTGGAGGTGCCGGCGGAGTTCGAGGTGTTCGGCGGCCCGGACGCGGTGAACGTGGGGCGGATCGCGGGCGGCCCGGAGGGTTGGGTGATCGCCGGTAACCGGGGCACCGGCGCGGCGGCCTGGTCCTCGGTGGACGCGGGGGAGTTCCGGCTGGTCAGCGGCGTGCCGCCGCTGGCGTCTGACGCGGCGGGGCGGACCTGGGCGGCGGACGTGGCAGCGGGAGCGTCGGGTTGGGTGCTGGTGGGCTCGTCGCGGGCGCCGGGGCGGCCGGGCGGTGAGCCGGCGGTGTGGACCTCGCCGGACGGCCTGGGTTGGCGGCGGGAGGCGCTGTCGGGCGTGGACGCGCCGGGTGATCTCCAGCGGGTGGTCCGGGCGGGGGAGCGGCTGGTCGCGGTGGGTCGGCGCGGTGACGGCGTGGGGGCCTGGATCGAGGGGCCCGGCGGGGCTGCGGGGGCGGCCCGGGCGGGTTGGCGGCCGGGCGGGGTGCTGGAGCGGGCCGGGGGCGCGTCGGCGCAGGTGGCGGGCCTGGCGGCGGTGGACGGCGGGATGGTCGCGGTGGTCCTGTCCGGCGCGGGCGGGGCGGCCTGGTTCTCGACGGATGGTGGTGGCTGGTCGCCGGTGGCGGTGCCGGCCCCGTTGCCGGTGGGGGCGGACCGGTCGGTCGCGGTGGCCGGGGCGGGGGACCGGATGCTGCTGCTGGTGGATGGCGTGCGGGGTGCCGGGGTCTGGTCGGCGCGAGTGCCGCGCGGGCCCGGGTGAGCGTGCCTGCGGTTTGTTTCCGGACAGTGTCGGATGCCCGATTTCGCCCTTTCCCGCGGGTGTGTGTTACAGCACCTCAGTGAATCTGGCCACTCAACGTAACGGTTAGGTCAACCCCGCTTCCTAAGTCTTACGGCGTGCCCTGCTGGTGGGATAACGTCCCGCCCCAGACCGGGTACGCGGTCGGTTCGATCCCCTCCAGCAAGAGCCAATTTCCACATTGCGGCGGGTGATTCGGGCCTTCGGACGGAGGAGGGTACGAGCCGTGAGGCAGAAGCTCGCACGGGTGCTGGGTGGCGTGGCCATCAGCGCGCTCGTTTTCAGTGGCACGGCCGCGTGTAAGGCCGACAGTGGCACCGAGGAGGGTGGCAGCTCCGCCGCCTGTGGCCTCAAGATCGGCTTCTTTGGCCCGCTCACCGGCGACGCCGCGGGTCTCGGTATCCACATGCGCAACGGCACCAAGCTGGCGATCGACCAGTACAACAAGGACAACGCGGACTGCAAGGTCAACCTCGAGCAGTACGACTCGCAGGGCGACCCGGCCAAGACCCCGCCGCTGGCGCAGCAGGCGGTGGGCGACACCAAGGTCGTCGGCCTCGTCGGCCCGGCGTTCTCCGGCGAGTCCGAGGTGGGCGGCCCGATCTTCGACGCGGCCGGCCTGCCGACCATCACCCCGTCGGCGACCCGCCCGAGCCTGAGCACCAAGGGCTGGAAGGTCTTCCACCGGGGCGTCGGCAACGACACCTCGCAGGGCCCGGCTGCCGGCCGCTACATCAAGAACGTGCTGAAGGCCGAGAAGGTCTACGTCGTCGACGACCAGTCGGCGTACGGCACGGGCCTGGTGGACGAGGTCAAGAAGGTCATCGGCACGGTCGTCGGCGAGGACAAGGTCCAGGTCAAGCAGACCGGCTTCTCCGCGGTCGTCACCAAGATTGTCGGCAGTGGCGCGACGGCCCTCTTCTTCGGTGGGTACTACACCGAGGCGGGCCTGCTGCTCAAGCAGCTCAGGGGCGCCGGCTGGAAGGGCACCATGATCGCCGGTGACGGCGTGAACGACGCCCTCTTCATCAAGGTCGCCGGTCAGGCGGTCGCCGAGGGCACCATCCTGACCTGCCCCTGCGCCCCGGCCACCGCGGCCAAGGGCAGCTTCGTGACCGACTACAAGGCGGCCTTCGAGAACGCCGAGCCGGGCACCTACGCCGACGTCTCGTACGACATTACGAAGATCTACCTCGAGGGCATCAAGGCCGGCAAGGCCACCCGGGCCGACCTCCTGGCCTTCGTGAAGTCCTACAACAAGGCCGGTGCCGCCACCGGTGTGACCTACAAGTTCGAGGCCAACGGCGAGCTGGACCCGGCCCAGGTGCTGGTCTGGGCGTTCAAGGTCAACGCGGGCAAGGTCGTTCCGGACATCGAGATCCCGAAGGCCTGACCGGTTCTCCGGTTCCGCCAGGGATACCAGACGACGCGGCCGGGAGTAGTCCTCCCGGCCGCCTCGTTTGGCCGCACAGTTGGAGCCCCACTTGAACTTCGATGAGTTGTTCGGGAATTTCCCGGCCCTGACCATCACCGGGCTGGAACAGGGCGCGATCTACGCCCTGGTCGCCCTCGGCTACACCCTGGTCTACGGCGTCCTCCGCCTGATCAACTTTGCCCACTCCGAGGTCTTCATGGTCGGTACCTTCACCGCCTTCTGGACCTGGGAGGCCCTCGGCTACGACCAGAACTCCACCGCGCCGGCCCTCGGCCCGCTGATCCTCGCGCTGGCGGCCGGCCTCATCGTGGCGGGCGTCGCCTCCGCGGCGACGGCGGTGACCGTGGAGTTGGTCGCCTACCGACCGCTGCGGCGGCGCAACGCGCCACCGCTGGCCTTCCTCATCACCGCGATCGGCGCGTCGTTCGTGCTCGCCGAGTCCTTCGGCATCGGCACCCGCCGGGCGCCGTTCGGCATGCCGACGCTGCTTCCCTCCGAGACGCTGTTCACCGTCTTCGGCGCGGACGTCACCAACGTCCAGCTGTTGATCCTCGGCGTGACGCTGGTGATGATGGTCGGCCTGGACCAGTTCGTGAACCGCAGCCGGCTCGGCCGCGGCATCCGGGCGGTGGCCCAGGACCCGGACACCGCCGCCCTGATGGGCGTGAACAAGAACCGGGTGATCCTGCTGGTGTTCGTGCTCGGCGGCCTGATGGCCGGCGTCGCGGCGCTGCTGTGGAACGTCCGCTACGGCTTCACGAAGTTCAACGTCGGCTTCCTGCTCGGGCTGAAGGCGTTCGCGGCGGCGGTGCTCGGCGGCATCGGCAACCTGCGCGGCGCGCTGCTCGGCGGCCTGCTGCTCGGGGTGGCGGAGAACTACGCCGCCGGCCTGTTCGGTGGGGACTGGAAGGACTTCACCGGCTTCGTGCTGCTGATCGTGCTGCTGATGTTCCGCCCCACCGGCCTGCTCGGCGAATCTCTCGGGAGGGCGCGCGCATGACCGCCACCGTGGACAAGGGTCGGCCCGCCGGCTTCAAGGGCCGCTGGGCGGCCATGCCCAAGCAGATCCGCTGGGCCGCGATCGCGGCGCTGGTCGTCCTGCTCTACATCCTGCCCAACAAGTGGTTCTACGAGTACCTGGGCTTCCCGATCGGGAGCGAGTACTTCGCCCTCTACACCACCCGGTCGGACTTCGCGGGCGTGCTGTTCGACACCGCGGTCTTCGTCCTGCTGGCCGTGGGGCTCAACGTGGTGGTCGGCTTCGCCGGCCTGCTCGACCTGGGCTACTTCGGCTTCTACGCGCTCGGCGCGTACACGGTCGCGTTGTTGACCTCGCCGGAGAGCCGGCTCGGGACGAACTGGCCGTGGCTGGCGGCGGTGCCGATCGCGGTCATGGTCGCGATGATCTCCGGCGTCATTCTCGGTGGCCCGACGCTGCGGCTGCGCGGCGACTACCTGGCCATCGTGACCCTCGGCTTCGCCGAGATGATCCGGCTCTACGCGGCCCGCAACGAGGGCGTGCTGCAGGGGCAGCGGGGCATCCCGTCGATCCCGCACCCGCCGGGCTCCGGCTCGGACGGCAAGCCGCTGTTCGGGGTGGTGGACGCCCGGCCGTACTACTGGCTCCTGCTGACGTTGATCCTCCTGGTGATCGTGCTGGTCCGGAACCTGGCCAACAGCCGGGTCGGCCGGGCCTGGGTCGCCACCCGCGAGGACGAGGACGCCGCCGAGGTCATGGGCGTGCCGACGTTCAAGTACAAGCTCTGGGCGTTCGCGATCGGGGCGGCGGTGGCCGGCCTGACCGGTGCGGTCTTCGCCGGCAAGCAGACGTTCATCAACTCGGACCAGTTCGTGCTGGAGAGTTCCATCCTGGTGCTCGCGGCGGTCATCCTGGGCGGTGTCGGCAACATCAAGGGGGCCATCGTCGGCGGCGCGATCACCTGGTACCTGCCGGAGTGGTTGCGCGGCGTCGGCGAACTGCTGGGGGTGGAGTTCGACGCGGCGGAGTACCGGATCCTGATCTTCGGCCTGGTCGTCATCGTGATGATGATCTTCCGTCCGCAGGGTATCGTGCCCAACCGGCGGCGGGCGGCGGAGTTCGCCGACCGGCGCCAGGAGGCGGTTCCGCAGGAGAAGGTGCCCAGTGAGTGACCCGCAGATGAAGAGCGAGCGCGACCCGAGCAGCGACCGCGACGTCACCGCCGACGGCCGCAGCACCGTCGGCGTGCCGCCGGAAAAAGGCCCCGACGGGCCCACGGCCACCGCCCCTGTGGCGCGGGACGCCGCGGGGCGGGAGCCGCTGCTGGAGGTCGACGACGTCACGCTGCGCTTCGGCGGCGTGGTCGCCCTCGACAAGGTCAACTTCACCCTCTACAAGGGGGAGATCCTCGGCCTGATCGGCCCGAACGGCGCCGGCAAGACGACCTGCTTCAACGCGATGACCGGCGTCTACCGGCCCACCGAGGGCGAGATCCGGTTCAAGGGGCAGCGCACCAACGGCAAACGGCGGTCGTGGATCACCAAGGCCGGCATCGCCCGGACGTTCCAGAACATCCGGCTGTTCCCCGAGATGACGGCGCTGGAGAACGTGATGGTGGGCGCGGACGTCCACCACAAGACCAGCGTCATCTCGGCCATGCTGCGCCTGCCGCGGCACTGGCGGGAGGAGCGGGAGGGCCGGGAGAAGGCGTACGAGCTGCTGCGGTTCGTCGGCATCGAGCGGCGCGCGAACGACCTGTCCCGCAACCTGTCGTACGGCGAGCAGCGCCGGCTGGAGATCGCCCGGGCTCTCGCGACGGACCCCGCCCTGCTCTGCCTGGACGAGCCGGCCGCCGGCTTCACCCCGGCGGAGAAGGAGGAGCTGCTCGGCCTGATCCAGTTGGTCCGTGACAACGGCACGACCGTGCTGCTGATCGAGCACGACATGCGGCTGGTGATGGGCGTGACCGACCGGATCGTCGTGTTGGAGTTCGGCAAGAAGATCGCCGAGGGGTTGCCGGCCGAGGTCCGGGACAACCCGAAGGTGATCGCCGCGTACCTGGGGGTGCCGACCGATGCTGCTTGAGATCAAGGACCTGACCCTGTTGTACGGGCGCATCCAGGCGCTGCACGGGATCAGCCTGGTGGTCAACGAGGGCGAGGTGGTCGCGCTCATCGGCGCCAACGGCGCGGGCAAGACCACCACCATGCGGGCGGTCTCCGGGCTGCGTCCGGTGGCCCAGGGCTCGATCGTCTTCGACGGCACCGACGTCACCCGGATGCGGGCCGACCTGCGGGTGACCCGCGGGATCGGTCAGGCGCCCGAGGGCCGGGGCGTGTTCCCCGGCATGTCGGTGCTGGAGAACCTGGAGATGGGGGCGTACACCCGCCGGGACAAGGCGGAGATCGCCAAGGACATGGCGATGGTGCTGGACCTGTTCCCCCGGCTGGCGGAGCGGCGCAAGCAGGCCGGCGGCACCCTTTCCGGCGGTGAGCAGCAGATGCTCGCCGTGGGTCGGGCGCTGATGGCCCGGCCGCGGCTGCTGCTGCTCGACGAGCCGTCGATGGGTCTGGCGCCGAAGCTGATCCAGCAGATCTTCGAGATCATCACCCGGATCAACGAGCAGGGCACCACGATCCTGCTGGTGGAGCAGAACGCCCAGCAGGCGCTGTCCCGCGCCCACCGGGGGTACGTGCTGGAGACCGGCCGGATCGTCAAGGAGGGCACCGGCCAGGACCTGCTGCACGACCCGGCGGTCAAGGAGGCGTACCTCGGCGTGGCCTGAGGTCGTACCGTCGGCGGCCGGCTGTCCCCACCCGGGGGCGACCGGCCGCCGACGTCTGTGCCCCCGGCGCCGGGACGCCCGGCCGCCTGGGCGATTCCCGGCTCCGCCGGCCGTGCCACCGGGCGGCGATGTCGGGCGTACGGACTAGAGTCGCCTGCGTGACAGCTACGACGCCGCGCCTACTCCTCGTCGACGGACACTCCCTGGCATACCGGGCGTTCTTCGCCCTGCCGGTGGAAAACTTCTCCACCACGACGGGGCAGCCGACAAACGCCGTCTACGGCTTCACCTCGATGCTGATCAACGTGCTGCGCGACGAGCGGCCGACCCACATCGTCGTCGCCTTCGACGTGTCCCGCCGCTCCTTCCGCACCGAGAAGTACGCGGAGTACAAGGCGGGCCGCAGCGAGACCCCGGCGGACTTCAAGGGCCAGGTCAGCCTGGTCAAGGAGGTGCTGGAGGCGCTCCAGATCCCGGTGGTGGAGAGGGAGGGCTACGAGGCCGACGACGTCATCGCCACCCTCGCCTGCCAGGCCCGCGACCAGGGCATGACGGTGCTGATCTCCAGCGGCGACCGGGACGCCTTCCAGCTCATCGACGACAACATCACGGTGCTCTACCCCCGCAAGGGTGTCTCCGACCTGGCCCGGATGGACGCCGCCGCGATCGAGGCGAAGTACGGCGTCGGCCCGCAGCGCTACCGCGACCTGGCCGCCCTGGTCGGCGAGACCAGCGACAACCTGCCGGGCGTCCCGGGGGTGGGGCCGAAGACCGCCGCCAAGTGGATCAACCTGTACGGGGGGGTCGACGGGGTCGTCGCGCGGGCCGACGAGATCAAGGGCAAGGCCGGCGACAGCCTGCGCGAGCGGCTCGCCGACGTGATCCGCAACTACGAGCTCAACCGCCTGGTCTCCGACCTGGAGCTGCCGGTCCGTCCCGAGGACGCCCGCTGGGCCGGCTGGGACCGGGAGGCGGTGCACCAGGTCTTCGACACCCTGGAGTTCCGCATCCTCCGCGACCGGCTCTACCAGTACCTGGAGGCCGTGGAGCCGGAGGCGGAGGCCGGGTTCGACCTGACCGGCGAGAAGCTCACCGAGCCCGGCGCGCTGGCCGGCTGGCTCGACGCGCACGCCCCGGCCGGCACCCAGGTCGGCGTCGCGGTGAAGACGCCGGCGAAGCCGACGACCCCCCGGGAGCGGTACGAGCCGCAGCTCGACGGCGTGGCCCTGGCGCTGGCGGCCGGCCCGGCGGCCTGGTTCGACCCGGCGGAGCTGGTCGAGGCCGACGAGCGGGCCCTGGCCGGCTGGCTGGCCGACCCGCAGCGGCCCAAGGTGGTGCACGACAGCAAGCACGCCCGGCTGGCGTTCGCCGCCCGCGGCTGGGACCTGGCGGGCGTGGCCCGCGACACCGAGCTGGCCGCCTACCTGGCCCGCCCCGACCAGCGTTCCTACGACCTGACCGACCTGGCGCTGCGCTACCTGCACCGGGAGCTGCGGGTCGACGCCCCGGAGACCGGTCAGCTCACCCTGGACGGCCTCGGCGACGACGGCGAGGCCGAGCAGAACCTGATGCTCCAGGCCCGGGCCACCCTCGACCTGGCCGACGCGATCGACGCCGAGCTGTCCCGCGACGGCGAGCAGTCCGCCCGGCTGATGGCGGGGGTCGAGCTGCCGCTGTCGGAGGTGCTCGCCACGATCCAGCGGGTCGGCATCGCCGCCGACCTGGACTACCTCCAGGAGCTGGAGGCGCACTTCGCGGGCGAGGTCAAGGCCGCCGCCCAGGGCGCGTACGCCGCGGTGGGGCGGGAGTTCAACCTGGGCTCGCCGAAGCAGCTCCAGGAGTTGCTCTTCGGCGAGCTGGAGCTGCCCAAGACCAAGAAGATCAAGACCGGCTACACCACCGACGCCGACGCCCTCCAGTGGCTCTACGCGCAGAACCCGCTGCCGGTGCTGGAGCACCTGCTACGCCACCGGGACGTGGCTAAGCTCAAGTCGACCGTGGACGGCCTGCTCAAGTCGGTCTCCGACGACGGCCGCATCCACACCACGTTCAAGCAGACGGTGGCGGCCACCGGCCGGCTCTCCTCCACCGATCCCAACCTGCAGAACATCCCGATCCGTACCGAGGAGGGTCGGCGGATCCGCCGGGCCTTCGTGGTGGGGCAGGGGTACGACTGCCTGCTCACCGCCGACTACAGCCAGATCGAGATGCGGATCATGGCGCACCTGTCGTCGGACGATGCGCTGATCGAGGCGTTCAACTCCGGTCGCGACTTCCACGCCGCCACCGCGTCGTCGGTGTTCGGGGTGCCGGTGGAGGCGGTCACCGCCGACCAGCGCCGCAAGATCAAGGCGATGAACTACGGCCTGGCGTACGGGCTGAGCGCGTTCGGCCTGTCCCAACAGCTCGGGATCACCGCCGAGGAGGCGCGCGGGCTGATGGAGAACTACTTCGCCGGCTTCGGCGGGGTCCGTGACTACCTCAACGAGGTTGTCGCCCGGGCCCGGCACGACGGCTACACCTCCACCGTCCTGGGCCGCCGGCGATACCTGCCCGACCTGGTCAGCGACAACCGGCAGCGCCGGGAGATGGCCGAGCGGATGGCGCTGAACGCCCCGATCCAGGGTTCGGCGGCGGACATCATCAAGGTCGCCATGCTGCACGTCGACGCGGCGCTGCGCGACGCCGGCCTGCGGTCGCGGGTGCTGCTGCAGGTGCACGACGAGTTGGTCTTCGAGGTGGCTCCGGGCGAGCGGGAGTCCCTGGAGACGCTGGTCCGCAAGGAGATGGGCGGGGCGTACCCGCTGTCGGTCCCGCTGGAGGTCTCCGTCGGCGAGGGCCGCGACTGGAACAGCGCCGACCACTGACGCTCCCGGGAGGGCCGCGGCCCGTTCACCTGAGCGGGTCGTGGCCCCAGTTCATCAGCGACCACCGCCACTTCGTGTCGCGCACGTTCCCGGACGGCCGTTGCGCCATGTGCCGGCGGACGTACCCGACGACCTTGCGCATGTGCTGGTAGTCGGCCTCGGAGAGCCCGGCCCGTCCGCGCCGCAGCAGATTGACGATCTTCCGACCGGATTCGTGCCCGACCGACTCGCCGCCGCCCGCCCGGCCGCCCTTGTGCGAGCCGACCTGCTTCGACTCGTCGGTCTCCAGCCACGTCGACAGCTCGCCCGGCTTCATGTTCACCGCCTCGGCGAACTCCCGGTACGTGTCGCGTCCCCGCTCAGCCCTGCTCACGACGCAGCGCCTCCGGCCGGTGGGCGACGTCCCGTCCCGAGTCGTCGACGCGGATGCGGTACTGCGGCTCGTCCTGCGACGCGTTCACGGCGTGCCCGCGCACGTGCGTCCGCTCGGTCAGCTCCTCCCGCACCACTCCGTGGGCGCGGCCGCTGTGGCTGGCCCAGGAGACGTGGTCACCCCTGCGGAACTTGTTGTCGGCCATGAGGCTGGCTACCCGGGGCTTTCCCGGCCAAACGGGCGGCGGCTACGCGGTGAGCTCGGCGACCGGCAGCTTGATGTCGAACGGCTCGGTCAGCTCGATCAGCTCCGCGCTGTCGGCGACCAGCTCGTACTGCCGCTCACCGCTCAGGCTGAGCTGGCCGCTGAGCCGGTACGCGTACACGTGCACCGGGTCCTGCTCGATGCGCCAGTAGAACGGTATGCCGGCGGCGGCGTACTCGCCCGGCTTGGCGAAGCGGTCGACCCGTCGGGTGCCGGGGGACACCACCTCCACCGCGAGGACGACGTCCTCCGGCAGGAGCAGGGAACGGTCGGACCGCACCTCGGCGCGGCGCAGCAGCACGTCCGGCTGTCGGCTGGTGTTCGCGTTGAGCGCCACCCCGACGGCCTGCGTGGCGCGGAGGTGGTCGGGCGCGTGTTGCAACAACCAGCGGGCCAGGAGCAGGGAGATGTCCTGATGGCCCAGGGTGGGGGAGGGTGTCACCTGGATGACTCCGTCGACGAGTTCGACGCGCGGGGCGTCGTCCGGCAGGTTGGGCAGGTCTTCCAGCGTGTAGTCGGCACGCTGCTGCCGGATCGGGTCCGGACACCAGGGGCCAGGTGGTGTCGCGATCGGTTCGGCGCTCACCCGGTCAGCGTAACCCCGGCCCTCGCCCGGGGCGTCGCACCCGCTGTGCGACGCCGCTCAGCCGGCGGGCTTCTCCGCGACGAAGATGGCGGTGCCGGGGAAGAGCCGGCCGCGCAGCGGGCTCCACTGCCCCCAGATCCCCTCGTGCCCCTCCGGCCACTCCGGCTCCACCAGGTCGACCAGCCGGAACCCGGCGCCGACCAGTTCGCGGACCCGGTCGCCGAGGGTGCGGTGCTGCTCGACGTACGTGGCCGCGCCCGACTCGTCCTGCTCCACGTACGGGGAGCGGTCGAAGTACGAGTGCACGGCCGTCAGGCCGTCCTCGCCCGGGTCGTCGAGGAAGACCCAGCGCATCGGGTGGGTCACCGAGAACACCCACCGGCCGCCGGGCCGCAGCACCCGGAACACCTCGCGCATCACCGCCGCCGAGTCGGCCACGAACGGGATCGCCCCGAACGCCGTGCACGCGGTGTCGAACGCCGCGTCCGCGAAGGGCAGCGCGAGCGCGTCGGCCTGCACCAGCGGCACCCGTACACCCGTGCGATCGGCGGCCGCCGCGGCGTGCCGCAGCATGCCGATGGACAGGTCCAGCGCGACCGGCCTCGCCCCCGCCTTGGCCAGCCAGCGGGCGGCGGCCGCCGCCCCGGCGCCCACCTCCAGCACCCGCCGCCCGGCGACGTCGCCGAGCAGCCGGGCCTCGGCCTCCCGCAGCCCTTCGGGGCACCAGACGAACTCCACGTCGCCGAGGAACGCGCCGTGCTCGGCCTGGTAGTCGTCGGCGTCGGCGTCCCACCAGCCACGGTTCGCCCGGCGGCTCTCCGCGTTGGTGACCGGGCGCCGCAGCACGCCCGGCGGGTCGGCGTGGTCGGCGTGGGTGGCGGCACCCGCCCGGTCGTCGGTCATCGCGGCAGTCTATGTGGCCACCCGGCCGGCTCCCCGGCTCCGCGCCGCCGGGGCGCCGCCCGGCGCGATGCTCCCCGGTTCCGCGCCGCCAGGGCGCCGCCCCGGCGCGGCGCCCGTCGGACGGGGCAAAACACCGCCGGTCGGGACGTAAGAGACGGCGCATCGCGAAAGCGGGCTGGATCACTTATCCCCGGGGCTTGCACGCTGTGGTAATGCACACGGTAGGCTGGACGATGCGCTCGCGGATCGTGTGCCTCGGCAGGGAGCAGGTGCGCGGTCGACGGAGCTACATCAGGATCTCACTCAGCGATCGTTCGGTGTGCCCGGCGACGGATCCGTTGGCGCGAACAGGTCACCGCGACACCAGCCTGCTGTGACAACCCAAAACCCATCCGACCGGAGCAACCGCCCACATGACGAGCAGCATCGAGGCCCCCTCGAGCGCCACCCGGGTCACCCACGACGATCTCGGTTCCGAGGAGGCTTTCCTCGCCGCGATCGACGAGACCATCAAGTACTTCAACGACGGCGACATTGTCGAAGGCACCGTCGTCAAGGTCGATCGGGACGAGGTCCTGCTCGACATCGGCTACAAGACCGAGGGTGTCATCCCCTCTCGGGAGTTGTCGATCAAGCACGACGTGGACCCGGCCGAGGTCGTTTCGGTCGGTGACCACATCGAGGCCCTGGTCCTCCAGAAGGAGGACAAAGAGGGTCGTCTGATCCTCTCCAAGAAGCGGGCGCAGTACGAGCGGGCCTGGGGCACGATCGAGAAGATCAAGGACGAGGACGGTGTCGTCCGCGGCTCGGTCATCGAGGTCGTCAAGGGTGGTCTCATCCTCGACATCGGGCTCCGCGGCTTCCTGCCCGCGTCCCTGGTCGAGATGCGGCGGGTGCGCGACCTGCAGCCGTACGTGGGCCGTGAGCTCGAAGCCAAGATCATCGAGCTGGACAAGAACCGCAACAACGTGGTCCTCTCCCGCCGGGCCTGGCTGGAGCAGACGCAGTCCGAGGTGCGCACCGAGTTCCTCAACAAGCTGCAGAAGGGCCAGGTCCGCAAGGGCGTCGTGTCCTCGATCGTCAACTTCGGCGCGTTCGTCGACCTTGGCGGCGTGGACGGCCTGGTGCACGTCTCCGAGCTGTCCTGGAAGCACATCGACCACCCGTCCGAGGTTGTCGAGGTCGGCCAGGAGGTCGAGGTCGAGGTCCTGGACGTCGACCTGGACCGCGAGCGGGTCTCGCTGTCGCTGAAGGCGACCCAGGAGGACCCGTGGCGGCAGTTCGCCCGTACCCACGCGATCCAGCAGATCGTGCCGGGTAAGGTCACCAAGCTGGTGCCGTTCGGCGCCTTCGTCCGGGTGGACGACGGCATCGAGGGCCTGGTCCACATCTCCGAGCTGGCCGAGCGCCACGTGGAGATCCCGGAGCAGGTCGTCCAGGTCGGCTCCGAGGTCATGGTCAAGGTCATCGACATCGACCTGGAGCGTCGCCGGATCTCGCTGTCGCTCAAGCAGGCCAACGAGGGCTTCGTCGAGGGCGAGGAGCACTTCGACCCGACCCTCTACGGCATGGCCGCGACCTACGACACCGAGGGCAACTACATCTACCCGGATGGCTTCGACCCGGAGACGGGCGAGTGGCTCGAGGGGTACGACAAGCAGCGCGAGACCTGGGAGAACCAGTACGCCGAGGCGCGTACCCGCTGGGAGGCCCACACCAAGCAGGTGCAGACCTCCCGGGCCGCCGACGCCGAGGCCGCTGCGAACCCGGCTCCGGCCGTGTCCGCTGGTGGCACCACCACCTCGACCAGTTCGGCCCCGAGCCGGCAGGCCGAGGAGCCGGCAGGCACCCTGGCCACCGACGAGGCGCTCGCCGCTCTGCGGGAGAAGCTCGCCGGCGGCAAGTGACCCGCTGACGACGACGGGCCTCGTCCCTGCGATCCGGTTTCACCGGGTCGCTGGGGGCGGGGCCCTCGCCGTGTCCCGGCGTCGGCACCGGCCGTCGGGCCGGTTTGGCTCGGCGCACGGGATCCGGTTGACTGGTCCGGTGTTGATGATGGGACTGACCGGCGGAATCGCGTCCGGCAAGAGTGCTGTCGCGGCGCGGCTGGCCGCGCTCGGCGCGGTGTTGATCGACTCCGACCGGATCGCCCGGGAGGTGGTCGCCCCGGGCAGCGAGGGACTGGCGGAGATCGTCGCCGCCTTCTCCGATCGGGTGCTCGGCCCCGACGGCGCACTGGACCGGGCCGCGCTGGGCGCGGTCGTCTTCGCCGACGAGTCGGCCCGCCACCGGCTGGAGGCGATCACCCATCCCCGGGTCCGGGCCCGGAGCGCCGAACTCGTCGCGGCGGCGGCCCTCGACGCGGTCGTCGTCAACGACGTGCCGCTGCTGGTCGAGGTCGGGCTCGCTCCGACGTACCACCTGGTGGTCGTCGTGCAGGCGGAGATCTCGACCCGGCTGACCCGGCTGGCACGCGACCGGGGCATGGACCGGGCGGACGCCGAGCGGCGGATCGCCGCGCAGGCCGACGACGCCCGCCGCCGGGTGGCGGCCGACGTGGTGCTGTCCAACGACGGCACCCTCGACGAGTTGCACGCCGCGGTGGACCGGCTGTGGCGGGACCGGCTGCTGCCGTACGAGGCGAACGTGCGCGACCGGCGCGCGGTGCGCCCCGAGCGGGTGAGGCTGACCGAGCCCGACCCCACCTGGCCCCAGCAGTACGGCCGGCTGGCGGCCCGGATCCGGCACGCGATCGCCCCCGCCGACCTGCGGATCGACCACATCGGGTCGACCGCCGTGTCCGGCCTGGCGGCCAAGGACGTCATCGACGTCCAGCTCACGGTGCCGAGCCTGGCCGAGGCGGACGGTCCGCTGGCGGATCGCCTCGCGACCGCAGGTTTTCCCCGGGTACCCGGCCAGTGGTGGGACAGTCCCCGGCCGGCGGGCAGCGACCGGTGGGAGAAGCGTCTGCACGGCAGCGCCGACCCCGGCCGCCCGGTGAACCTGCACCTGCGGCAGGAGGGCTCGCCCGGCTGGCGCTACGCCCTGCTGATGCGGGACCACCTGCGCGCGGACCCGAACCAGCGGGCGGCGTACCTGGCGCTCAAGCGGGAACTGGCGGCCAGTGGGCCGGACACCGTCACGTACACCACCGCCAGGGACCCGTGGTTCGACGAGGAGCACCACCGCGCCGAGGAGTGGGCGGCGCAGACCGGCTGGCGGCCCTGACCCGTCGTACCTGTCCCGCACCGCGGGGCGGCTCGGCCGGGGCGGCGCGGCGGTGCGGCGGCGCGGTGGTGCGGCGGTGCAGGCGTCAGCGCCCCGGCTTGCCGGCGGACGGGACGGGCGACGGCAGCGCCGGCACCAGCCCCGGCCCGAGGTCGAGCTGGGCGTACGTGCCGAGCCGGGTACGCAGCTCCAGCCGGCGGAGCAGGCCGGCCCGGTCGATCCAGTAGCGCAGCCGGCCGTGCCGGGCGTCCACCTCGATGACGTCGACGGTCCGGTCGGCGATGCGGTCCCCACGGATCCGGGTGGCTGGCCGGGGCGCCCCGGTCGCCGAGCCGACCCGCAGCGCGGCGGCCAGCAGCACGTCGACGTCGTCGGCGCCGGGCCCGGCGCGTCCCCAGGTGTGTCCGGTGCGCGGGGGCGGCAGTGGCGGCGCGACGAGCGCGTTCCCGGCGTCCGACGCCGACCAGACCCCGGTGGCGTCGTAGCGGCGCAGGGTCCGCCCGGCGGGTGCGGCGCGGGCGCCGACCGACAGGTACGCGGCCCGCTCGGTCCAGCTGATCCAGCCCGTGCCGCGCAGGGTGACGCCTGGGGCGACGGGCGCGGTGAGGGTCGCGGTCGCGCCACCCTCGGCGCGCATCCGGGCCGCCGTCCGTGCGAACCGCTCCTCCTCCGGGCCGGTGAGCGCTCGGGGCAGCCCCGCCCGGCCGCCCAGCGCCGCCACCGGCCACAGCACCGGCCGGTTGGCCCGTTGCAGTTCCACCGTCACCGGCACGCCGCCGGGTAGCTGTCCCTCCAACCGGTGCAACCGGGCGTCCCGATCGATCCACCAGCGCGCGGCCCCGTCGAGGAGCGCGGTGCCGGCGGGCCTGGCGGCTGCGGCCGGCAGGCTCACCGCCGGGCCGGGCCAGCCTGCGCTGCCGGATCCCCGTGGGGACGCCGTGGGTGAACCCGCGGACCCGGCCGCGCCGGTCGGCGTGCTGCGGGGAGCCCCCCTGCCGGTCGTACCGGGTGGGCTCGTCGTGTTCGGCGGACTCACCGCGCCCGCCTGGCCGGCGGTGCCGCGCGCCGGCGCCGTGTTCGACGGGCCTGTGGTGGCGGGCGGGCCGGACGGGTGGGAAGCGGTGCCTGGGGTCGACGGGGCAGGTCGGCCGGCTTCCGGGGCGTCCTGCGGTCCTCGCCGGTCGGCGTCGTCGGGCAGCGGGGCCTGGAGGACGTCCACCGGCTGCCTGCCGGCCTCGGCGCGGGCCAGCCACCGGGCGGTGCCGGCAGGGATCGCCCCGGCCGGCTCGGTTCGGGGCGCGGCGAGCGCGAAGAGCAGGTCGAGGGTGGGGCGCAGGGGCCGGGCGGCGGACCCGTCGGCGACCCGCCACCCGTCGACCGGGGGCACCAGCGGCGGGGATGCCGGGGCCGGCACCGCCGTGGGGTCGGGCCGGGCCATCAGCAGCCCGGGGGTGGCCTGGACCAGGCCCCGGCCCGGCCCGGCCCCCGGACCGCCGACGTCCACGTAGGCCAGCGGCCGGGACCAGTCCACCCAGCCCACCACGTCGGTGCGGGCGGCGGCGGTGCCGATCGTGATCCGCAGGCCGGACCGGACGTCCCGGTGGTTGGTGACCCGGACAGCGGCGAGCCGCTCCGCCTCGGTGGGGGTCAGCGGCCGGGCCGGCTCCGCAGCCGGCGGCGCCCAGGTCAGCAGACCGGCGGCCAGGCCGGCGGCGGAGGCGACCGCGATCACCCCGAGGGCGACCACGGTGGTACGCCGACGCCGGCCGTCGAGCCGGTCGGTCCCGGCGGGGGCGTCCGGTCCGCGGGGCCTCCGGTCGCTTGCGCCGCCGGTCGCCGAAGGGCCTGGGGCCCGGTCGGGCCGGGGCGTCGGGTCGGGGGAGTTGTCCACGGCAGGATGAACTTCGTGCGCCTGTGACAGGTGACGCACGAATCGCCCCCTTTGTGGGGGCGCTCGCGGCGGCCGGTCTGCGCGTCGCGCGACCACCTCGGGTGCGCACGCCGGTGTTGCCCGGGTGCTGCGACCCCAGTGCCAGGGGCGTGCCGGCCGTTGAGGCCAGGCCGCCGGCCCGGACGGCCGCCGCGAGCGGCCTACGGCCCATACCCTAGCGTGGTGAGATGTGCCACACAATGCGAATATTGAAGCCGATCACTGACTGACGGTGGTCGCCGCGTTGTGTCGGACCTCCGGCGTACCGTTGGGTCATGGCGCTTGACATTCCCCGGCTCGATGGCCGCTTCCAGGTGGTCAGCGATTTCCAGCCGGCCGGCGACCAGCCGGCAGCCATCGACGATCTTGAACGTCGGGTGCGGCGTGGCGATCGCAACACGGTCCTGCTCGGCGCGACCGGCACGGGAAAGAGCGCCACCACGGCCTGGCTCGTCGAGCGGTTGCAGCGCCCCACCCTGGTGCTCGCCCCCAACAAGACGCTCTGCGCCCAGCTGGCCAAGGAGTTCGGCGAGCTGCTGCCGCACAACGCGGTGGAGTACTTCGTCTCCTACTACGACTACTACCAGCCCGAGGCCTACATCCCGCAGACCGACACCTACATCGAGAAGGACTCCTCGATCAACGAGGAGGTCGAGCGGTTGCGGCACTCGACGACCATGTCGCTGCTCACCCGCCGCGACGTGGTCGTGGTGGCCACGGTCTCGGCGATCTACGGCCTCGGCACCCCGGAGGAGTACCTCGACCGGGCCGTCCGGGTCGCCGTCGGGCAGGAGCTCGACCGCGACCAGCTGCTGCGCCGCCTCGTCGACATCCAGTACACCCGCAACGACATGTCCTTCCAGCGGGGCACGTTCCGGGTGCGCGGCGACACGCTGGAGATCATCCCGGCGTACGAGGATCTGGCCGTCCGGATCGAGCTGTTCGGCGACGAGGTGGAGAAGCTCTACTACCTCAACCCGCTGACCGGTGACGTGGTCCGCGAGGTCGACGGTCTGATGATCTTCCCGGCCACGCACTACACCGCGGGGCCGGAGCGGATGGAGCGGGCCACCCGCGACATCGAGACCGAGCTGGCCGAGCGGCTCGCCGAGCTGGAGCGGCAGGGCAAGCTGCTGGAGGCGCAGCGGCTGCGAATGCGCACCACCTACGACCTGGAGATGATGCGTCAGGTCGGCTTCTGCTCCGGCATCGAGAACTACTCCATGCACATCGACGGCCGGCAGCCCGGCAGCCCGCCGCACTGCCTGCTCGACTACTTCCCGGACGACTTCCTCACCGTCATCGACGAGTCACACGTGACGATCCCCCAGATCGGCGGCATGTACGAGGGCGATGCCTCCCGCAAGCGGATGCTCATCGACCACGGCTTCCGGCTGCCCAGCGCCGGCGACAACCGGCCGCTCCGCTTCGACGAGTTCCTGGAGCGGGTCGGCCAGATGGTCTTCCTCTCCGCGACTCCCGGCCCGTGGGAGCTGGAGCGCGCCCAGGGCGAGTTCGTCGAGCAGGTGATCCGCCCGACCGGCCTGATCGACCCCGAGGTGGTGGTGAAGCCCACCCGGGGGCAGATCGACGACCTCATGCACGAGATCAAGCTGCGCACCGAGCGGGACGAGCGAATCCTGGTCACCACGCTGACCAAGAAGATGGCCGAGGACCTGTCCGACTACCTGTTGGAGAACGGCATCCGGGTGCGTTACCTGCACTCCGAGGTGGACACCCTGCGCCGGGTGGAGCTGCTGAGCGAGCTGCGCAAGGGCGACTACGACGTGCTGGTCGGCATCAACCTGCTCCGGGAGGGTCTCGACCTGCCCGAGGTGTCCCTCGTGTCGATCCTCGACGCCGACAAGGAGGGCTTCCTGCGCAGCGCCCGATCGTTGATCCAGACCATCGGCCGGGCCGCCCGGAACGTTTCCGGCCAGGTGCACATGTACGCGGACAAGATCACCCCGTCGATGGCGATGGCGATCGAGGAGACCAACCGGCGCCGGGACAAGCAGATCGCCCACAACGAGGCACACGGCATCAGCCCCGAGCCGCTGCGCAAGAAGATCCACGACATCCTCGACGACATCTACCGGGAGGCGGAGGACACCGAGTCCCGGATCGGCGGGGCGGCGCGGCAGCTCTCCCGGGGCAAGGCGCCGGTCAAGGAGACCCGCAGCCGCAGCCGGATCGGCGCGGCGGGCCCGTCCCGCGAGGGGATGGCCCGGGCCGACCTGGCCCAGCTCATCCAGGAGCTCAACGACCAGATGCTGGCCGCCGCCCGGGAGCTGCAGTTCGAGTTGGCCGCCCGCATCCGCGACGAGGTCGCCGAGCTCAAGAAGGAGATGCGGGGGATGGACGCGGCCGGCGTGAAGTGACCGGGGAACGGGCCCCCGGGAAAGGCACCGGGCCGGTGGGTTCCGGTGCCCCGCCGTCGCATCCCACCGGGCCGTCGCACTCCATCCGCGAGCGGGCGGCTGCCCCGGTCGACCCGTTCGACGAGGCCGTGGTCGGTCTGCCCGCCCCGGCGCTGCGCCCGTTCGTCGGCCACTACCTCGGCTACCGGCAGCGCGTCGAGCGGGAGCTTCGCCGCCGCGAGGTGGCCGGGGCCTTCGTGGTGGTCGTACTCGGCTGGGGAGCCCCGCTGGACATCGTGGATCCGCGCGACGCCGCCAGGTCGGCGTACCGGGTGGACTCGTTCGTGGCCGGCACCTTCGACGCGTGGTGCACCACCAGCACGGTCGGGGTCGGCACCGGCGTGCAGCTCACGCTCACCCCGCCGGCCGCCCGTCGGATGCTCGGCGTGCCGCTCGGTGAGCTGACCAACCGGGCCCTCGCAGCGGAGCAGCTTCCCGGCGGCTGGCTCGACCGGCTGCGTGGGCGGCTGGCCGACACGCCCGACTGGGCCGGGCGGTTCGCGCTGCTCGACGCCGCGATCGGGGCCAGGCTCGCCGTGGCCGACCCGGTGGATCCCGCGCTGCGGTGGGCCTGGGGGCGGCTCGCCCACAGCGGCGGGCTGGTGGGCGTCGGGGCGCTCGCCGAGGAGCTGGGGTGCAGCCGCAGGCACCTGGCGGCACGGTTCCGCCGGGAGCTGGGGCTCACCCCGAAGACGACCGCTCGGCTGCTGCGCTTCCAGGGGGCGTACGCCCTGCTGACCGGCGCCCCGCCCGCCGGCGCGCCGACGGAGCCCGGCGGTGCGGACGAGCGTGGGACGGGCCCGGCCGAGCGCGGCGGCAGGGGGTCGGGCGGTGCGGCCGGGCACGTCCGCCGGGACCCGTACGGCCCGGCGGGCCGGCCCGCCGGCGCGGAGCTGGCGGCGGCCTGCGGCTACTACGACCAGTCCCACCTGATCCGCGACTTCCGCGAGTTCGCCGGGGACACCCCGGCTGGCCTCATGGGTTCCCGGTCACATTCGTCCAATCCCCGCTGACCGGCCGTCCGCAGAATCAGGGTATGCGTACGATCTACCCGATCCTCCGGTATCCCGACCTCCAAGCCGCCGTCGACTGGCTGCACGCCGCCTTCGGCCTCGAACCCCGGGCGGTGCACCGCGCGCCGGACGGGACTGTCGTCCACGTCGAGCTGGTGCGGGAGACGGGCATGGTCATGCTCGGCGCGGGCCCCGGCCCCCGGTCCCGTCCGGCCGATGACGACTACGCGGTCTACGTCGCGGTCGACGACGTGGACGGCCATCACGCCCGGGCCCGGGCCGCCGGTGCCCGGATCGTCCGCGAGCCGTTCGACACCGACTACGGCTCCCGGGACTACGCCGCCCGGGACCTGGTGGGCAACGTCTGGTCGTTCGGCACCTACCGTCCCTGACCCGCCCTCGGGTGCGGGTGGCGGTGACGGGGGCGCCACCCGAACCCGTTGCGGACGGCGAGCGAGGTATTGCAGCGTGTGATCGATCTGCGTACGCTCCGTCCTGGGAGGCGGGGATGCCGTTGCCAACGAGTCCGGTGATTCGACGTGCGCGACTCGGTGCCGAGCTGCGCCAGCTACGCAGGCGGGAGGAGCTCACCCTTGAACAGGTCTGCGAGCGGCTGGGCTGGGCGTCGACCTCCAAGCTGTCCCGCATCGAGCTGGGCCAGAGCCGACCCGATCTCGCCGACGTGCTCGACCTGCTCGACGTCTACCGGGTCGCCGCCGAGGAACGCGAGGCGCTGATCGTCATCGCCCGGGACGCGGCCATCGGTCGCGGCTGGTGGAAGACCCTCGGCGGGATGGGCGAGCGCCAGCGCGCGTACGCCGAGCTGGAGGCCGGGGCGGCGACCGTGGTGGAGTACCAGCCGGCCGTCGTGCCCGGCCTGTTGCAGACCCCGGCGTACGCCCGGCTGCGCCTCGGGGTCGCCCGGCTGCTGCACCCCGACATCGACGTGGAGGCCGACGTGCGGGCCCGGCTGGTGCGGCAGGAGGTGCTGCACCGGGCCGAGCCGCCGCACTACACGGCGTTGCTGGAGTTCACCGCCTGCGGCCCGGGTGGATTGCCGGAAGGGGTCTGGCGCGAGCAGCTGCGCCACCTGGCCCTCCTGTCCCGCAAGCCGAACGTGACGATCAGGGTGGTGCCGCCCGGCGTCACGACCGGTGGCGTCCACCCGCTGACCCCGTTCGCCCGGTACTCCTTCCCCGACCCGGCCGATCCCCGCACCGTGATGCTGGAGGCGTTGACCACCGATGTCCGGCTGGTCTCCGCCGCCGACCTCGCCTGGTACGACACGGTGGTCGACCGGATGCTCGACGCCGCACTCCCGGCCGCCGAGACGACGGCGCTGCTGGCCCGGCTGGCCGACGATTCGGCGCTGCCGTCGCCGACCGGTCCGGGCGGCCACCCGTTGGCCTTCCGGGTGCGGCCGGAGGAGGTGGCGGCGGTGCCCCGGCCCCGCCCGCCGCAGGACTGAGCCCGGGCTGTCGCCGCGCCGCCACCGGGCCCGGCGGCCCCGAGCCCGTCGGCACCGGTGGCCGGCGCGTCAGACGCACCGTAGGCGGGGGGTACGACATCGGCGGTCGGCCGCAGCGGCGGACGTGCCGGGCCGGGGTATCCGCCCATCGCGTGCAGCACGTTGCGCCCGGCCATCCGCTGGTGGCGGGCGACGGGCGTAGCCGCAGTGCCGGGGCAGCTCAGGCAGGTACGTCGACGAAGTGCTCGACCAGCGGCGGGCCGGCGAAGTGGGGGCCGATCAGCTCCCGCCACCGGGTGAACCGCTCGGTGCCCCGGAAGTTCGCCTCGTGCGCCTCGACGGAGTCCCACTCGACCAGCAGCACGAATCGCGACGGCGACTCGACCCCGCGGGTCATCCGCACTGAGCGGCAGCCAGGCGTCGTCGCGAGGATCTCGTGACCCTGCGCGTACGCGGCGGCGAAAGTGTCCTCGTGTCCGGGCATCACATCGATGAGCGCGACCTCAAGCACCATGCCCCTGAGCCTGCCATGTCCCCGGCCGGGACGAACGACGCGGGGGGACTGTCCCGCCGGTCGGACCGCTCCGCTGCCGCCCACCCCTCCCGCGGGCTTTCGCGGCCTTGCCCGCCGCGCACGTGCCGGCCAGCCCGGCCCTGGTGCGGCTGCTGGCGGGAAGCTGCCGCCCGCCGACCGGGACCGCCCCCGGGTTCCGGGGTGGCCTCCTAGGAAGCTCTGCGGGCGGAGACTTCCGTCACGCCGGACGTGGTGGGAACGTCGATGTGCGGGCCCGGAGATGCGGCCGGAGGCCTCGATGGTGAAGAATGGCGGCGAAGGAGGGGAGTATTCCCCCGTGACGGAGTCGTCAGCACGGTCGACCATCGCCCCCGATGGCCCGACCCGGCTCCGTCGGTCACCGCCCCACACGTGGGCCGGTGGCGGAAGAGACCTCCGACAGTCACCAGTGTCCGCGTTGCCGCAACCTGCCCGCCCACACGCGGCGTACGGTGTGCCCGACGCCGCGTGTCTGCCGGAGGATTGGATTGAACGTGTCCGGATTGGTGTGGGCGGGAACCCTCGTCGCACTGACAGCGGTTCTGGTCGTCGACCTGTTGATCATCGGTCGTCGGCCGCACGAGCCGAGCGTCCGCGAGTCGAGTCTCTGGGTCGGCTTCTACGTCGGGCTGGCCCTGGTCTTCGGCGTGGGGCTCTGGCTCACCGCCGGCCCCGGCGTGGCCGGCGAGTTCTACACCGGCTGGCTCACCGAGTACAGCCTCTCGGTGGACAACCTCTTCGTCTTCGTGATCATCATGGCCCGCTTCGGGGTGCCTCGACCGTACCAACAGAAGGTGCTGCTCATCGGCATCGTGCTGGCGCTGGTCATGCGCGGCGGGTTCATCGCCGCCGGCGCGGCGCTGATCTCGCAGTTCTCCTGGGTCTTCTACCTGTTCGGCGCGTTCCTCATCTACACGGCGATCAACTTCTTCCGGCAGGGTGAGCCGAACGAGGACGACTTCTCCGAGAACCTGCTGATCCGGTGGAGCCGGCGGGCGCTGCCGATCTCGCGGGACTACGACGGCGCGAAGATGACCACGCACGAGGGCGGCCGTAAGCTGTTCACCCCGATGCTGGTCGTCATGATCGCGATCGGCACCACCGACCTGATCTTCGCGCTGGACTCGATCCCGGCGATCTTCGGGATCACCCAGGAGCCGTACCTGGTCTTCACCGCGAACGTGTTCGCGTTGATGGGGCTGCGCCAGCTCTACTTCCTGCTGGGTGGGCTGCTGGACCGGCTGATCTACCTGAGCATCGGGTTGTCCGTGGTCCTCGGCTTCATCGGCGTGAAGCTGGTCCTGGAGGCGCTGGCCGACAACCACCTGCCGTTCGTCAACGGTGGGGAGCCGGTGGGCTGGGCCCCGCACATCCCGATCTGGCTCTCCCTGGTGGTCATTCTCGGCACCCTGCTGGTGGCGACCGTGGCCAGTCTGATCAAGTCGGCCCGGGACCGGCGACGAGAGCTGGCCGCCGCCCGAGGCTGACAACCCATCGCGACACCAAGGGGCGCTCCCGGTGCGGGAGCGCCCCTTGGTGTCGGTGCCGGGCGGGTTGCGCCATGCCGCAGCATCGTGGTGCCGGCCGGTCGCGCCACGCCCGTAGTGTCGTGGTGCCGGCCGGTCGCGCTACAACCGCAGCGTTCCGGTGCCCGGTCGGCCGGGCCTGGCCGGCGGACGGGTCAGACCCGGTGTACGCCGACCAGGGTGGCGGTCCGGCCGGCCGGCATCGCCTCATCCAACACGCGCCGATGCTGGTAGCAGGCGTGCAGGAGGTGCCGGTTCGCCGCAGCGTCCGGCTCGGCGCTGACGAAGCCGATGTGGTGGATCCGCCGGCCGGGCCGGGCGAAGAAGTACAGGTCGCCAGGGCGCTCGGCGCCCAGCGGCAGCGGGGTGGTCGCCTCGGCCTGGTCGGCCGCGTCGCGGGGCAGCACCACGCCGAACCGCCGCCAGGCCAGGTGCACCAGGCCCGAGCAGTCGATCCCGTACGCCGACAACCCACCCCAGACGTAGATCACGTCGCGCAGCCGGGCGGCGACGGCCAGCACGTCCCGGGCGGGCGGCGGCTCGGTGGGCAGGGGCACGAGGTCGCTGTCGGGCAGCCAGAGCGGCCGGTCGTGCCCGGGGGCGTGCACGGGGCGCCAGCCGTCGGCCGGCGGGCCTGCCGGGGCCAACCGGGTGCCGAGGACGATGCCGGCGACGACCGGCTCCCCGTCCGGGGCGGCCCGCAGGGCGGTGATGGTCGCGTCGACGACCCAGGGGGCGTCGGGTCCCTGCGGGTCGTCGGATGCGACGGGGGCGAGCTGGGCGGCCGGCAGCCAGCCCGGGTAGCCGCGCGGGTCGTGGGTCGCCG
Source organism: Micromonospora sp. NBC_01412 (assembly GCF_045040215.1). Taxonomy (NCBI): domain Bacteria; kingdom Bacillati; phylum Actinomycetota; class Actinomycetes; order Micromonosporales; family Micromonosporaceae; genus Micromonospora; species Micromonospora sp. NBC_01412. The sequence goes on along the minus strand of NZ_CP109528.1, from coordinate 993,472 downwards.
CCGGCTGCTCGACGGCCACCACGTGCGCCCAGCCGTCGGGGCGCAGCACGGTGACCAGCACCCGTTCCCCGAACAGCAGCTGGCTCAGGACGCAGTCACCCACCTGCTGCTCGGGGTCCATGCCGGAGATCCAGGCGGCGACGTCGGCTTGCGGGTCGAGGGCGGGACTGTCGACGGGGCGTACCTTCTCGGGGCTGGTCCACAGGGTCGCGACCGCGACTCGGACGACGGCCTCACGGCCCGGTTGCAGTTCCACGTCCACTCCCAGCTCCGGTGTCATCTGCCGTGACCATATGAAAGAAAGCTCCGAGCATCAACCGGGCGACTGCATATTTGCTACAGACACCGAGGTGATGCCGAGGCCGGGGGCATCCGGCAGCAGCACCGTCGCCCCGTCGTACCGGATGCCGCCCCGCACCGGCGACGAGGCCAGCCACCAGGCGGCGTCGAGGTCGGAGACGGCGGTGGTCCGGTACGCGGCGACCAGGCTGGCTGCGGCCCCCACGCCGACCTGGCTTTCCATCATCGAGCCGACGATGGTGCCGACGCCGTGCGCGGCGGCGAGGTCGAGCAGGGTCCGGGCGGCGTGCAGGCCGCCGCACTTGGCGAGCTTGACGTTGACCATGTCGGCGGCCCGCCGCCGGATGACCTCGACCAGGTCGCGCACGCCGAACACCGACTCGTCGGCCAGGATCGGCACGCCGACCCGGTCGCTGACCCAGGCCAGCCCGTCGAGGTCCCAGCGGGCCACCGGCTGCTCCACCAGCTCCACGTCCAGCCCCGCGTCCTCGATGCCGCGGATCACCCGGACCGCCTCGCGGGGCGTCCAGCCCTGGTTGGCGTCCAGCCGGATCTGCACGTCCGGGCCGACGGCGGCGCGGACCGCGCGGACCCGTTCCAGGTCGCCCGCCGCGTCGGTGCCCACCTTCAGTTTCAGCACGGCGAACCCCTCGGCCCGCCGCTGCCGCGCGGCAGCGGCAAGGTCGCTGGCGTCGCCCGCGGCCAGGGTGACGTCCGTCGGGACCCGCAGGGCCGTGCCGCCGAGCAACCGCACCAGGGGTACGCCGAGCCGCCGCGCGGCCAGGTCGTGCAGCGCGGTGTCCACCGCCGCCTTGGCGGCCTCGTTGCCGGCCACCGTGCGCTGCACCTCAACGCAGCGGGCCACCAGGTCGTCGGCGTCCCGCCCGACCAGGCCCGGTGCGAGCATCTCCCGGACGCACGCCTCGGCACCGGCCAGCGACGCCCCGGTCACCTGCCACACCTGCGGCGCCTCGCCGAAACCGGACCGCCCGTCGTCGTCGACCAGCTCCACGATCAAGGTGTCTACCGTGGTGGTGCGGCGCAGCGCCGTCGCGAACGGGGTGTGCAGGGGCGCGGAGAGCCGGTGGGTGCGTACCGCGGCGATCGTCATGTGCGGCACCCTATACCGCGGTGCACGACGACAGGGGAGGCCGGATGACGGGGCAGGACTGGGAGCTGGTTGGCGCGCCGAACGCGCGTGACCTCGGCGGCATGGTGGGCGCGGACGGGCGGCGGGTGCGGACGGGCCGGTTGATCCGAACGCCGGCGCTGGGCCGGTTGACCGACGACGACCTGTCGACGCTGGGGAGGATCGCCCCGGCCTGCGTGGTGGACCTACGCGACGACTCGGAGATCGCGGCGGCCCCGCCGAACCGGCTGGCCGGCGAGCCCCGGGTGGTGCGGCTGCCGGTGTACGACGAGGCCCACCCGGTCTTCACGGCGGTGTCGGAGGTGCTGCTCGGGCACGACCTGGGCGCGGAGGCGACGCTCGCCATGCAGGGCAGCCCGGCGGCGATGGCGGGGATCTACCGGTGGTTTGTCACCGGGGAGGCGGCCCGGGTGGGCTTCGGCGGGGCGGCCCGGCTGGCCGCCGACGCGGGGAACCTGCCGCTGCTGTTCCACTGCTCGGCCGGCAAGGACCGCACGGGCTGGCTGTCGGTGGTCCTGCTCACCGCGGTGGGCGTGGACGAGGCGGCGATCCGGGCGGACTACCTGCGGACCAACGCGCAGACGGAGAGCCTCAAGGAGGTCATCCTCTCCGCGATGCGGGCCCGGCAGCCGGAGCTGGCGGAGGCGGCGATCCGGCCGCTGATGGAGGTGCGCGGTGAGTACCTGGACGCCGCGTACGACGAGGTCCGGCGGGCGCACGGCTCGTTCGACCGGTACCTGCGCGACGGGTTGGGGCTGACCGACGCGCACTTGGCGGCGCTGCGGGACAACCTGCTGGACTGAGGCCGGCTCCGGCGCGGCGACGGATCGGAACGCCACCGCGCGGGCCTGCTGCGGGCGTGCCGGCGTCCGCGGGGGCGCGGTGAGCTGCGGCTGTGGGACGCCGCGCCGGCCCACCGGCCGGCACCGCGCTGGTGCCGGCCGTGCCTGCCGGGACTTGGCGGGGGCAGGACTAGCCGGCGGGGCGCAGGTCGTGGCGGGCGACCCAGGCCCGGGCGGAGATGTCGGCGAGGACCAGGCAGGCGTCGTCGGAGGTCTCGTCGCCGCTGGGACCCCCGTTGGCGAGGTCGGTGGTGGTGCAGACGACCAGCACGTACGGCGGGGCGTCGGGCGGGTAGATCACCCCGGCGCTGTGCCGTACGCCGGGTATCCAGCCGTTCTTGTGGGCGATGCGGACCCCCTCGGGCAGCCCGGCGGCGAGGTCCTCGCGCAACTCCTGGGCGAACAGGACGTCGAGCATGGTGGCGCAGCCGGCGGGGGAGGCGAGCGGCCCGGGCCGGATCGCCCCGGTGGCCAGCCCGCCGAGCAGGGCCGCCAGGTCGGCGGCGGTGACGAGGTTGGTGATTCCGGCCTCCCGGGCGGCGAAGTCCTCGATGCCGCGCCCGGTGACACTGTGCCGGGCGCCGGCGAGCGCCCAGGCGTCGGCCACGGCGGGCAGCCCGACGTGGCCGAGGCAGATGTTGGTGGCCAGGTTGCTGGAGCGCACGATCATCCGCTCGGCGAGCCAGCGCAGGGGCGCGCTGTGGCCCTCCCGCTGCCAGACTTCCCCGTCGCTGTCGTCGTGCCGGTCGCAGGAGAACCGGGGCGTGCCGGGCTGGGCGGAGTCGAACTCGTTGCGCACGTCGACGAGGGCGGCCAGGTCGAGGGTGCCGGCCTCGGCAGCCCGGTGCAGGGCCAGCAGCACGGCGACCTTCATGGTGCTGGCCGCGTAGTGGGTGGCGTCGGGTTGGCGGGTCCAGGTGGGGGCGGCGTCGAGCCGGCCCAGGTACGCCGACATGGTGCCCGGCAGCGTGTCCAGATGCGCGTCGAGGTCGTCCCAGATCATGCCGGTGACCGTAACGGATCCGGATTCCGCCGGCGGACCGGGTGCGGGGCGGACCGGGAGGTGGTCTCTCCCGGTCCGCCCCGCGCGTCGTGCTCGGCTGTCAGCCGGCGTGCTTGCGGCGGGCGGTCGCTCGGGCGCGCTGCGTCTGGTCGAGGACGACCTTGCGGATGCGCACGGACGCCGGGGTCACCTCGACGCACTCGTCCTCGCGGCAGAACTCCAGGGCCTGCTCCAGGGACAGCTTGCGCGGCGGGATCAGCTTCTCGGTCTCGTCGGAGGAGGAGGCCCGCATGTTGGTGAGCTTCTTCTCCTTGGTGATGTTGACGTCCATGTCGTCGGCGCGGGAGTTCTCCCCGACGATCATGCCCTCGTACACCTCGGTGGTCGGATCGACGAAGAGCTGGCCGCGCTCCTGAAGGTTGATCATGGCGAACGAGGTGACCGCGCCGGACCGGTCGGCGACGAGCGAGCCGTTGTTGCGGGTGCGCAGCTCGCCGAACCACGGCTCGTAGGACTCGAAGACGTGGTGCAGGATGCCGGTGCCCCGGGTGTCGGTGAGGAACTCGGTGCGGAAGCCGATCAGGCCGCGCGCCGGGACCAGCCACTCCATCCGGATCCAGCCGGTTCCGTGGTTGACCAGCTGCTCCATCCGGCCCTTGCGGGTCGCGAGGAGCTGGGTGATCGCGCCCAGGTACTCCTCGGGCGCGTCGATGGTCAGCCGCTCCACCGGCTCACAGGTCTTCCCGTCGATCTCCCTGGTGACCACCTGCGGCTTGCCGACGGTCAGCTCGAAGGACTCGCGGCGCATCTGCTCGACCAGGATCGCCAGGGCCAGCTCGCCGCGGCCCTGAACCTCCCAGGCGTCGGGCCGCTCGGTGGGCAGCACCCGCAGCGAGACGTTGCCGACCAGCTCCTTGTCGAGGCGGTCCTTGACCATCCGGGCGGTGACCTTGGCACCCTTGACCCGGCCGACCAGCGGCGAGGTGTTGGTGCCGATGGTCATCGAGATGGCCGGCTCGTCGACGGTGATCAGCGGCAGCGCAACCGGGTTCTCGGCGTCGGCCAGGGTCTCGCCGATCATGATCTCCGGGATGCCGGCGACCGCGATGATGTCGCCCGGTCCGGCCGACTCGGCCGGCCTGCGCTCCAGGCCCTCGGTCATCAGCATCTCGGAGATGCGGACCCGCTGGTTGGTGCCGTCGGTGCGGCACCAGGCGACGGTCTGGCCCTTGGCGATGGTGCCCTGTCGGACCCGGCACAGGGCCAGCCGGCCGAGGAACGGCGAGGCGTCGAGGTTGGTCACGTGCGCCTGCAACGGCGCGCCCTCGTCGTACGCGGGCGGCGGGATGGTGTCCAGCAGGGTGCGGAACAGCGGCTCCAGGCTGGTGCTGTCGTCGGGGACCGAGCCGTCGGCGGGCTGGGTGAGCGAGGCGATGCCGTCGCGGGCGCAGGCGTAGACGATCGGGAAGTCGATCTGCTCCTCGTCGGCGTCCAGGTCGAGGAAGAGCTCGTAGGTGTCGTCCACGACCTCCTTGATCCGGGCGTCGGGGCGGTCCACCTTGTTGATCACCAGGATGATCGGCATCCGGGCGCGCAGCGCCTTGCGCAGCACGAAGCGGGTCTGCGGCAGGGGGCCCTCGCTGGCGTCGACGAGCAGCACCACGCCGTCGACCATGGTGAGGCCCCGCTCCACCTCGCCGCCGAAGTCGGCGTGCCCGGGGGTGTCGATGATGTTGATGGTGACCGGGTCGGAGCCGTCCGCCGGCAGGTAGCGCACGCCGGTGTTCTTGGCCAGGATGGTGATGCCTTTTTCCCGTTCCAGGTCCCCCGAGTCCATCACCCGCTCGGTCGTCTCACCGCGGGCGCCGTAGGCGCCGGCCTGCCGCAACATGGCGTCGACCAGGGTGGTCTTGCCGTGGTCGACGTGAGCGATGATGGCGACGTTGCGGAGGTCGGTGCGAAGCTGCATGGGTTCCATCCTCCTGCCTGCGCGGATCAGGGGCGGCGTCGGGGTCACCCCGGCGCTTCCCGGATCTGTGCCGAAACCGCTGTCGCCCTGCTTATCCCGGCTGGCATGCTGGCCGCCGTGATCCCGGGGCTGTCGTGCACGATCTGCTGAACTCGGTGCGGGACCTGCCGCCCCTGCTGGTCTACCTGGCCGCCGCGGCGATCGTGGCCGGCGAGACCGCCGTGATCGTCGGGCTGCTGGTGCCAGGGGAGGCGACCCTGCTGCTGGTCGGCTTCCTCACGTACACCGGTGCCCTTCGGTTGGGACCGGCGCTGCTGGTGATGATTGTCGCAGCGGTGGCCGGTGACGCGGTGGCGTTTCGGGCGGGTCGCCGGTACGGGCCCCGGCTGCGGGCCTCGGGGCTGGGCGCCCGGGTGGGGCCGGGCCGCTGGCGGCGGGCGGACGAGCTGCTGGAGCGGCTCGGTGGACGGGGGGTCTTCGCCGCCCGCTGGGTCGCCTTCGCCCGGACCCTGGCGCCCCGGCTGGCCGGGGCCGCCGGCATGCCGTACCGCCGGTTCGCGCCGTGGAACCTCGCCGGGGTGGCGACCTGGGTGGGCGGGTCGGTGCTGTTGGGCAACGTGGCCGGGGAGTCGTACGAGACGGTGTCCCGACTGCTCGGGCGGGCCACCGGGGCGGTGCTGGTGCTGCTCGGCGGGATCCTCGCCGTGCTGCTGGTCGGCCGTTGGCTGGGCCGTCACCCCGACCCGGCGCGGGCGCTGCTGGCCCGGGTGACGGCGTTGCCGCCGGTGGGCTGGTTCGCCGCCCGGTACGGCGTGCTGTTCTTCCTGCTGGCCATGCGGATCGGCCCGGCCTGGACGTTGTTGATCAACCTCGCGGCGGGGCTCGCGCTCCTGTTCGCCGCCGGGTTCGCCGTCGCCTGGCTGCTCGAGACGGCGATGCGGTGGAGCGGACTGGCCGCGGTCGACGACGCGATCGCCGGCTGGTTCACCGACCGGCGCACCCCCGGCGCGGCCGACGTCGCGTTCACCCTCGTCTCGGTGCTGCGCGGCTCGGTGCTGATCGTGCTGGTCGCGGTGGTGGCCGCCGGGTTGGCCTGGCGGCAGCGGCCGTGGCGGGCCGACCTGCTCAGCGTGGTGGGCTCGGTCGGGGCATTCCTGCCGCTGGTGGTCCTCGCAGTGGTCACCGACCTGACCACGCCGGGGCGGGCCGCGTCGGGGGAGGGGAGCGTGCTGTTCCCGACGCAGAACGCCGTCGTGGCGGCGAGCCTGTGCACGCTGGCCTGGCTGCTGTCCCGGGGCGCGCGCTGGCCGGTGGCGGTGGCCGCCTGGACGGTGGCCGCGGCCGGGGTGTCGGCGATCGGCGGCGCCCGGCTCTACCTCGGGTTGAGCACCGCCAGCGGCACCGTCACCTCGGTGCTGCTCGGCTCGGCCTGGACCGCGCTGTTCATGGTCGCCTGGGCCACCCGGGACCGGGCGGCGGGCGGCGGCGGGGAAGCGCGCGCGGCGACGCCCGAGGAGGGACCGCCGCCGGCGACCGATGGCGGGGCGGGGCCGGGCCGCTGCGCCAGCAAGGGGTAGCGGCCCGGCACGGGGTAGGGCCGGGAGCGGGACGGACCGGAAGGACGGGGCGGGCGGTCAGTCGCGGCCGGCGGTCGGTTCGGCGGGGCCGCGGTCCTGGTCCGCCGGGGCGTCCTCGGGCGTCCGGTCGATCCGGCCCGGCCACCAGAAGCGGTCACCGAGCATGAACGCGAGCGCCGGCACGAGCACCGTGCGTACCAGCAGGGTGTCGAGCAACACCCCGATGCACACGATGATCCCGATCTGGGTCAGCGTGATCAGCGGCAGGACGCCGAGGACGGCGAAGACCGCGGCGAGCAGGACGCCGGCGCTGGTGATCACGCCGCCGGTGACGCGCAGCGCCGACAGCATGCCGTCGCGGGTGCCGGTGCGCCGGGCGTCCTCGCGGGCCCGGGTGACCAGGAAGATGTTGTAGTCCACGCCGAGGGCCACCAGGAACACGAAGGCGAGCAGCAGGACGCCGCTGTCCAGCGCGGGGAAGCCGAGGACGTGGTCGAACAGCAGCCATGCCGCGCCGAGGCTGGCGAAGAACGACGCGATGACGGTGAGCACCAGCAGCAGCGGCGCGACCAGGCCACGCAGCAGCAGCACGAGCACCGCGCCGACGAGCAGCAGGATGATCGGCAGGATCAGCCACAGGTCCTTGGCGTCGGCCTTGTCGGAGTCGTAGGTGGCGGCGACCGTGCCGCCGACCACGGCGCCGGTGAACGGGTCGGCGCCCTCGACGGCCGGCGGCGCGGAGCCGGGGATCGCGGCGACGGCGTCCCGCAGCGCCTCGACCGTCCGGTCCGAGGCGGCGGTGCCCGGCTCGGCCTCCAGCACCACGTCGACCTGGGCGACGGTCGTGCCCGCGTCCCCCGGTCGGGCCGAGGCCACGCCGGGGACGCTCGCGGCGGCGTCGGTGACGGCCGCCACGGCGGCGGGGGTGGTGAGCACGGCGACCGGCTGGGTGGTGCCGGCGGGGAAGGCCTTCGCGAGGGTCTCCGCGCCGGCCACCGCCTCGGGCTTGACCCGGAACTGCTCGGTCTCCGACAGCCCGGTGCGGATGCCGAGCCCGCCGAGGGCGAGGCCGGCGAGCAGCAGCGTCGTGAGGGCCGCGACCGGCACGGGCCGGCGGACGACGGCGGCGCCGAGCCGGCCCCAGAGCCGGCCCTCGCGGGCGGGGCCGCCGACCCGGGGCACGAACGGCCAGAACAGCCCTCGGCCGAAGATCACCAGCACGGCGGGGAGGAGGAACAGCGCCGACAGCATGGCGAACACCACACCGGTGGCGCAGGCCACGGCGAGGGCCTGGTTGGTCTCCTGCTCCGACAGCAGCAGGGTGAGCACGCCGAGGACCACCGTGCCGCCGCTGGCCAGGATGGGTTCGGCGGTGCGTCGCAGGGCGGCACGCATGGCGGCGAAGCGGTCCTCCTCCCGGCGCAGCTCCTCCCGGTAGCGGGCGATGAGCAGCAGGGCGTAGTCCGTGGCGGCGCCGAAGACCAGGACGCTGGCGATGCCGGTGACCTGGCCCTCCTGGAGGTGGATGCCGAAGGCCGGGACGATGGTGTCCACGGCGCGCAGGGTGAGTTGCTCGGTGGCCGCGACGACGACGAGCGGCACGATCCACAGGAACGGGCTGCGGTAGGTGATGAGCAGCAGCAGGGCGACGACGCCGGCGGTGACGGCGAGCAGCGTGATGTCCGCGCCGTCGAAGACCTTCGTCAGGTCGGCGGAGAACGCCGGCGCGCCGGTCACCTCGGCGGTGAGCCCGTCGGGCAGGCCGTCGAGGGCCGCGCGGAGGTCGGCCACCGTCGTCACGACGGCCTCCTGGCCGCCGGCGGTGGACAGCGGGACGGCGACGAGCGCCACGGTGCCGTCCGGGGAGGTCTGCGGCGGGCCGACCCGCCCACCGACGGCGAACCGACCCAGCTCGCCCGAGATGCCGGTGACCGCGGCGCGGTCCGGCTCGGTGAGCGGCCCGCCGTCCGCGCGGCTGACGACGACGATCGCCGGCTCGACGTCGCTGGCGGGCAGCTCCTCCTGGAGCCGTTCGACCTGGGTCGACTGCCATCGCACCGACAATCCGGTGGACGAGACGGGGGCGGGGTTGTCCGGCTCCGGGAACCCGAAGACGGCCGCGCCGAGGACGATCGCGACGGCCACGGTGAGCCAGGCGGCGAGCCGGCCCCGGGCGACGCGGGTGAACACAGACATCGGGTTCCCTCAGGGTTGCCGGGAACGCGGTCCCGGGTACGGCGGTGCGGTTCGACGGTTCGGCGGCTCGACGCGAGGGTGCGCTTAGCGCGTCTGTCGAGTATCTTGACAGGCGAGATTATCCGCCGCGCGTCTATGCTGCAAGCGGGACCGCAACGGCAGGGGGAAGCGGCGGCGTGACACGGCACGGCATGTATCGGCGGCGCGACAGCCGGCGCGACCAGCTCGTCGCCGAGATAACCAACGATTTGCGCCGGTACTCCGTCGACGCCCAGCACATCGGGCACGCCTTCGCCGGGCTGCACGGGCTCAACCCCACAGACCTGCACGCCCTGATCGCCGTCATGGACGCCGAGCTGCTCGGCACGCCGATCACCCCGGGGCGGCTGGGTGAGCAGCTCAACCTCTCCTCCGGCTCGGTCACCGCGCTGGTCGACCGGCTGGAGCGGGCCGGCCACATCCGCCGGGACCGGGACACCGCCGACCGGCGCAAGGTGTTCCTGCACTACGCCGACCGGGGCGCCGCGTTGGCCAGGGATTTCTTCCAGCCGCTGGGCCGGCGGACCGACCGGGTGATGGCCGACTTCGGCGACGCCGAGCTGGAGATCGTGCACCGCTTCATGGCGACGATGGTCACCGCGATGCGGGAGCACCGCGACACCGTGCGGGCCGCCCGCCCCGACTCCCCCCGCCGCCCGGCCGGCTGACCGAGCACCGCTGTCCGCGCGGGGCCGACCCCGCCTGGTTTGGCGGATCGTTGCCCTATTCGAAAATCAGGCCGTTGACCTGGCAAAACGCCAGAAAGTCCGGCTACTTTCGAGTCACCTGCCCGACGCCGTGCACCCCGGCCGGGCCCACTTCGACCCAGGACCACGGGTCACCGCCACCCGGCCTTCCCGCTACCGGAAGGGGGGCGCCATGACCCGGGCCCCGACGAACCTGTTGGCCGTCCGAAGTCTCCTGTTGGCACATCTCGACCTCGATCCCGCCGCCGCACGACCGCAGGACCTGGAGCCGGCCGAGGTCGGCATCGTCGGCGACGCCGACCACGTCGGGGGCTACCACTGCGGCTCCGACCGAGTCGTCGCCGGCGACTACTCGGTGGTCGAGTCACCCCGGGACGCTGCGGGGCTCACCCTCGACGCCTCGGCGCTGGACATCGGCCGGTTCTCCGTCACCTCGGGCGGAGACGTCCACGACCTGCGTTCCTTCTCCGCCTGGTGCGTCGCGCAGTGCGTCGCCGGGGCGGACGACACCCGGGACATCCGCGAGATCATCTACTCCCCGGACGGGACCACGGTCCGACGGTGGGACCGGCTCGGGCGGCGCAGCACCGGCGACGCGAGCCATCTGTGGCACACCCACCTCAGCTTTTTCCGCGACTCGACCAAGGCGGGCCGGGACCAGACCCCGCTGTTCCGCCGCTACCTGACCACCATCGGTCTCCTCAAGGAGGACGACATGAGCGCCCAGGCCGAGAGCCAGATCAACAGCCTCTTCAACGCCGTGTTCAACGGCGGGTCAAGCATGGGGCGCCGGGTCGACCCGGACGGCCCCGGCCCCAGCCCGGAGTCCAACAGCGTCGTGGCCAAGCTGGACTACACCATGTACCGCCTCGACGCCGCGCTCGCGCAGCTCGCCATCCTGTCCGGCAAGGACTTCACCGACGAGCCGGCGATCGTGGCCGGAGTGCTCGCGTCGCTGACCCCGGAGAAGATCGCCGCCGCACTGCCGCCCAGCCTGGCCCAGCAGGTGGCCGACGAAATCGCCCGGCGGATGGCGGCTTGAGATTGGCCGGCGGCGAGGCCTGCGGGGCGGGGCCTGCGGGGCGGGCGGTCCCTGGTCAGCGCGCGCTGTGACGGCGGCCGGGTCAACCCGGCCGCCGCCACCGGCACGAAGGCTAGATCGGACGGACGTTGTCCGCCTGCGGGCCCTTCTGCCCCTGGGTCACGTCGAACTCGACCTTCTGGCCCTCATTGAGTTCCCGGTAACCGCTGGACGCGATGGCCGAGTAGTGGACGAACACGTCCGGACCTCCGCCGTCCTGCTCGATGAAGCCGAAGCCCTTTTCCGAGTTGAACCACTTGACCGTGCCGGTAGCCATGCATCTCTCCCTGTTCAAAGCGGGAGACCACCGACCGCTGGCCGATGATCGCCCTGTACCTCCCCGACAGTAACTGGCGAAACCCCGATCCGCTGGTCGAAGTGCCGTAGGTCGGCCGGCAAAAAAATCTCACACCGGCCACGCCGGGGGGAAAGCCGCCCGGAGATCGGGCCGCTCGGGCATGCTTGCCCGGTGAAAGGACCCGCAGCCGCCGCGCTGTCTGAGCTGGAACGGGAGGTCAGCGCGCCCGGGGACGGGCTGGACCGGCTCCGGATCGTCGCCACCCCCTTCGTCCCCGAGGTACGGCTGCACCTCGCCGAGGACGCCATCGTCTGGTGGGCCCGGATGGAGGCCGCCTCCGGGCACGCCCTGCCGGCGCCGTACTGGGCGTCGGTCTGGGCAGGCGGGCAGGCCCTCGCCCGGCACCTGCTCGACCACCCCGAGCTCGTCGCCGGCCGCCGCGTGCTGGACCTGGCCTCCGGCTCGGGCCTGGTGGCGATCGCCGCCGCGCTGGCCGGCGCGTCCCGGGTCGTGGCCAACGACATCGACCCGTACGCCGTGGCCGCCGTCACGCTCAACGCCCGGGCGAATCGGGTCACCGTCACCGCCACCGGCGAGGACCTGCTCGACTCCGCTGCCGACGACGTGGACCTGCTGGTCGCCGGGGACGTCTTCTACGACGAGGAACTGGCCGAGCGGATGCTGCCGTTCCTGCGCCGCGCCGCCGCCCGGGGCAGCCACGTGCTGGTCGGCGACCCCGGCCGCGGCCACCTGCCCCGCAACCGGCTGGACCTGGTGGCCAGCTACCAGGTGCCCACCACCGAACCCGCCGTCGACACCCCGGTGCGCCGCGTCGAGGTGCTCCGCCCCCGCTGACGCCCCGGCTCGGGGCCTACCCCGAGAAGGGATCAGGGGCTGGTGGGGGATCGGACCCGATGCCCGCCCCGGCCGGGAGGTCGTAGCGTACGGGCATGGCGGACTGGACGGCGCAGGTCGGGGAGCTTCCCACCATCGGGCTGATGGGGGCGCTCGGGGTGGTGATGTTCCTCGACGCCGTACCGCTGCTGGGGGTGCTGGTCCCCGGTGACGTCGCGGTCCTCGCCGCGGTCGGCGTCGGACAGCCGGCCGCCCGGGCGGCCACCGTCGCCGCCGTGGTGGCCGGCTGCCTGGCCGGCTGGTCGCTGAGCTTCCTCGCCGGCCGACGGTACGGCGACCGGCTGCGGCACAGCCTCGTCGGCGGCTGGATCGGCGAGGACCGGTGGGCGGCGGCCGAGGCGGTCCTGCGCCGCGGCGGGGGCAAGATGGTGCTGGTGGCGCCCTTCCTGCCGGTGTTCAACGCGCTGCTGCCGCTGGCCGCGGGCGGGCTGCGGATGTCGTACCGGCGGTTCCTGGTCAGCGCGGCGGCCGGCGCCACGCTCTGGGCCGGCCTCTACGTGGCCGTCGGCACGGTCTCCCGGTCGCTGGCCGGGCTGCTCCCCGGGGGTGTCTCGCCGATCCTGGTCACCATGGCGGTAGGGGCGCTCCTGGCGGGCGTGATGCTGCTCGCCACCCGGCGCGGGCTGCGCGCCGCCATCGGCCCGGCCCCGGGCGGGCGGAGCCGCCGCCCGGGTCGGGTCCCCGGGGACGAGGTGGGCGGCGGCGCGCCGGCACGGGGGCGGCGCGCCGCCCCCGGGGTCACCAGCCGCGTGCCCGCCACTGGGGCAGCGACGGGCGCTCCGCGCCGAGAGTGCTGTCCCCGCCGTGCCCCGGGTAGAACCACGTCTCGTCCGGCAGCCGGTCGAACAGCCGGTGCTCCACGTCGTCGACGAGCTGACCGAAGCGCTCCGGGTCCTTGTCCGTATTGCCCACCCCGCCGGGGAAGAGCGAGTCTCCGGTGAACAGGTGCGGGATGCCGGCCGGGTCGCGGTAGAGCAGGGCGATCGAGCCCGGGGTGTGCCCCCGCAGGTGGATCACCTCCAGCTCGCACTCGCCGACGGTCACGGTGTCCCCGTCGGCGAGGGTGTCCGCCTCGATCGGCAGGCCGGCGGCGTCGTCGGCGTGCACCAGCGGCCGGGCGCCGGTCTTGGCGACCACCTCCTCCAGGGCCACCCAGTGGTCCATGTGCTGGTGGGTGGTGACCACGGTGGCCAGACCGGCGTCGCCGACCAGCTCCAGCAGCCGGGGGGCCTCGTTGGCGGCGTCGATCAGCAACTGCTCGCCGGTGCCCGTGCACCGCAGCAGGTAGGCGTTGTTGTCCATCGGCCCCACCGACACCTTGGTGACGGTGAGCCCGGCGAGTTCGCGTACGGCCGGCGCGTCGCCGGGGCTGACGTCTCCGCTGTAGGTCAAGGTTCTACATCCATTCCGGTGGGTTCGGCAGGGGACCATCGGGGGTGACGGCGAGCGTCTCGCCGGCACTGCGGCCGGTCAGCCAGGCGGCGAGTTCGGAGGCGGGGCCGGTGATCGTGGGCGCCGCGCTGCGGTCGCCGACGACCAGCTCGTGGTGGCTGCCGTCGAAGCGCAGCACCATCGCCGGCGCGTCGGGCCGGCCGGACAGGCCGGTCGTGACCTCGTGCAGCAGCCGCTGGGCGAACGCCTCCGGCCAGTCGGCCGGGAGGTACCCGGTGGCCAGGTCCACGTGGTGCACCTCGATCTCGCGCAGCCGCCCCCAGACCAGCATCGCGGCCGGCCACGGGCCGCGTCGCGTCTGCACCGTGGCCGCCCACGCCTCGACCGGCATGGCGGCGACCGCCTCGGTGAACCGCTCCGCCGACCGGCGCAGGTCGTCCAGGTGGGCGGCGGGCGGCCGGAACGCGCCGGCGGAGATGTCGGCGGCGCGGGCCGCGGTGCTGGCGTACATCGGGATGCGCTCGCCGGTGCGGGCGGCGGTGAGCAGGTTGACGAACCCGTCGGCGTTGCGGGCCAGGTGGGTCAGCACGTGCCCCCGGGCCCAGCCGGGCAGCAGGGACGGCGCGGCGACGCCCGCGGTGTCGAGGGCGGCCGCGGTGCGTAGCAGGCGGGCCGTGGCGTCGTCGAGGTCACCGGTCAGCAGCAGCGGATCCGCGGTCACGACCCGACCCTAGCGGTCCGTTCCCCCGGCGTCGCCGTGGAAATCGCTTTCGGCGCGTCGGCCCGCCCCCTACCGTCGGCGTCGTACGCGGCACCCGGGACGTCGGAGGAGGTGGTGCCCATGCCGGTCGTAGCACGCGAGTCGCGCCACTGTTCACCACGACACCGGAGAGGTTCCGATGACCATCGACCTGACCGCCCTCGGCTGGGACGCCGAGCGGGCGGCCCACGTACGTAACCGCACCCACCAGCGGCCGGGCCGGGTGGCCCGGGTCGACCGCGGCGTGTGCACCGTGCTCGGCGCCGACGGCCCGGTCCGCGCCACCCTGGGCGCGGCGGTGCTGGCGGCCGCCGCCCGTGACCTGACCCGGCTGCCCTGCGCGGGGGACTGGGTGCTCCTGCACACCTGGCCGGACGGGCCGGTCACCGTGGAGGCCGTGCTGCCCCGGCGCACCGCGCTGGTGCGCCGCACCGCCGGCAAGGACGCCAGCGGGCAGGTGCTCGCCGCCAACCTGGACGCCGCCGCCGTCGTCGAGCCGGTGCACCCGGAGCCGGACGTCGCCCGCATCGAGCGGCTGCTCGCCCTGGCCCACGAGTCGGGCGCGACCCCGCTGGTGGTGCTCACCAAGGCCGACCTCGCCGCCGACCCGGCGGCGATCGCCCGGCAGTTCGCCGGGGTCGCGCCCGGGGTGCCGGTGCTGCCGGTCAGCGCCGAGCGGGGCGTCGGCCTCGACCCGCTGCGCGCCCACGTCGTCCCGGGCCGCACCCTGGCTCTGCTCGGGCCGTCCGGCGCCGGCAAGTCGAGCCTGGTGAACGCCCTGGCCGGGGCGGTGGTGATGCCGACCCAGGCGATCCGCCGGGTCGACGGCAAGGGCCGGCACACCACCACCTGGCGGGCGCTGGTCCCGATCCCCGGCGGCGGGGCGGTGCTGGACACCCCGGGGGTGCGGGCGGTCGGCCTGCTCGACGGCGCGGTCGGGCTGGACCGGGCCTTCGCCGACATCACCGAGCTGGCCACCGACTGCCGGTACGCCGACTGCGCGCACGACGCCGAGCCGGGCTGCGCGGTCCGCGACGCACTCGCCGCCGGGGAGCTGACCGCCCGAAGGTACGACAGCTGGCGCAAGCTGCAACGGGAGGTGGTCTTCGAGACCCGGCGCCGGGAGACCCGGCTGGCCGCGGAGCGCCGGGGCGGCTGGCGCGGTGGGCGCCGCCGGACGGGCCGACCGTGACGCGGGGTGTCCCCACCGTCGCTCCGTCCGCGCGGGTGTCGTGACGGAGGGTTGCCGTGGCGTCGCCCCGCGCGCCTCGGTGGGCCGGGCGACGCGGGGTCGCCCGGGCGTGGCCGTGGCCGGTGTCGCGCCGTCGCCGTGGGCCGTCCGCAGGTCGGGGCGGCGGTCCGGCGCAGCCGGTGTGAGCTGGGGGAATGTGCGGGCGCGGGAAGTTGTCGTACCTCGGAGCTAGAGTTGCCGAGGCGCTTCTTCTGCGCCCGCACAACCGCTCAGGGCCGTCCCGGAAGCCCCCGGACCGCCCCGGAGCGGACAGATCCTCTTCGCCTTCTTCTCCCGGGAGTACACGGACCGTGGCCGACCGACTGATCATCCGTGGCGCGCGCGAGCACAACCTGCGTGACGTCAGTCTCGACCTGCCCCGGGACGCCCTGATCGTCTTCACCGGGCTCTCCGGCTCCGGCAAGTCGAGCCTGGCCTTCGACACGATCTTCGCCGAGGGGCAGCGCCGGTACGTGGAGTCGCTCTCCTCGTACGCCCGGCAGTTCCTCGGCCAGATGGACAAGCCGGACGTCGACTTCATCGAGGGGCTCAGCCCCGCCGTGTCCATCGACCAGAAGTCCACCTCGCGCAACCCGCGCTCGACCGTCGGCACCATCACCGAGGTCTACGACTATCTGCGCCTGCTCTACGCCCGGGTCGGCGAGCCGCACTGCCCGGTCTGCGGCGAGCGGATCTCCAGGCAGAGCCCGCAGCAGATCGTCGACCGGGTGCTCGCGATGGCCGAGGGCACCAAGTTCATGGTGCTCGCCCCGGTCGTGCGGGGCCGCAAGGGCGAGTACGTCGACCTGTTCGCCGAGCTTCAGGGCAAGGGGTACGCCCGGGCCCGGATCGACGGCGTGGTGCACCCGCTGACCGAGCCGCCGAAGCTCAAGAAGCAGGAGAAGCACACCATCGAGGTGGTGATCGACCGGCTCGCCGTCAAGCCCAGCGCCAAGCGGCGGCTGACCGACTCGGTCGAGGCCGCGCTCGGGCTCTCCGGCGGCCTGGTGCTGCTCGACTTCGTCGACCTCGCCGAGGACGACCCCGACCGTGAGCGCCGCTACTCCGAGCACCTGGCCTGCCCCAACGACCACCCCCTGGCGATCGAGGACCTGGAGCCCCGGGTCTTCTCCTTCAACGCCCCGTACGGCGCCTGCCCCGAGTGCACCGGCCTGGGCACCAGGAAGGAGATCGACCCGGAGCTGGTCGTCCCCGACCCGGAGCGCAGCCTGCGCGAGGGCGCGATCCAGCCCTGGTCCACCGGGCACAACCTGGAATACTTCCTGCGCCTGCTGGAGGCCCTCGGCGAGGCCGAGCACTTCGACGTCGACACGCCGTGGCGGGCCCTGCCGGCGCGGGCGCAGAAGACCATCCTGCACGGCTCCGGCGACCAGGTGCACGTGCGCTACCGCAACAAGTTCGGCCGCGAGCGCTCCTACTACACCGGCTTCGAGGGCGTGGTGCAGTGGATCGAGCGCCGGCACACCGACACAGAGTCGGAGTGGTCGCGGGAGAAGTACGAGGGCTACATGCGCGACGTGCCCTGCGCGGCCTGCGGCGGGGCCCGGCTCAAGCCGGAGGTGCTCGCGGTCACCCTGGCCGGCAAGAGCATCGCCGAGGTCTGCAACCTGTCGGTGGGCGAGTGCGCCGAGCTGCTGGCCGGCATCGAGCTGACCGACCGGCAGAAGATGATCGCCGAGCGGGTGCTAAAGGAGATCAACGCCCGGCTGACGTTCCTGCTCGACGTCGGGCTGGACTACCTCTCCCTGGACCGCCCGGCCGGCACCCTCTCCGGCGGTGAGGCGCAGCGCATCCGGCTGGCCACCCAGATCGGCTCCGGCCTGGTCGGCGTGCTCTACGTGCTCGACGAGCCGTCCATCGGCCTGCACCAGCGGGACAACCACCGGCTGATCGAGACCCTGGTCCGGCTGCGCGGCCTGGGCAACACGCTGATCGTGGTCGAGCACGACGAGGACACCATCCGCGCCGCCGACTGGATCGTCGACATCGGCCCGGGCGCGGGCGAGCACGGCGGCCGGATCGTGCACTCCGGCTCGGTGCCCGAGCTGCTGGAGAACCCGGAGTCGGTCACCGGGGCGTACCTGTCGGGGCGCAGGGAGATCCCGACGCCGAGCCTGCGCCGGCCGCAGACGCCGGAGCGGGAGCTGGTGGTGCACGGCGCCCGCGAGCACAACCTGCGCAACCTCACCGTGTCGTTCCCGCTGGGCCAGCTCATCGCGGTCACCGGGGTCAGCGGCTCGGGCAAGTCGACGCTGGTCAACGACATCCTGCACGCGGTGCTGGCCAACCAGATCAACGGGGCCCGGCACGTGCCGGGCCGGCACACCCGGATCACCGGCCTGGAGCACGTGGACAAGGTCGTCGGCGTCGACCAGTCGCCGATCGGCCGCACCCCGCGCTCCAACCCGGCCACCTACACCGGGGTCTGGGACCACGTCCGAAAGCTGTTCGCCGAGACCACGGAGGCCAAGGTCCGGGGGTACGGGCCGGGCCGGTTCTCGTTCAACGTCAAGGGCGGCCGGTGCGAGGCGTGCTCCGGCGACGGCACGATCAAGATCGAGATGAACTTCCTGCCCGACGTGTACGTCCCGTGCGAGGTCTGCAAGGGCGCCCGGTACAACCGGGAGACCCTGGAGGTGCACTACAAGGGCAGGACCGTCTCCGACGTGCTGGAGATGCCGATCGAGGAGGCGGCGGAGTTCTTCTCCGCCATCCCGGCCATCCACCGGCACCTCAAGACGCTGGTGGACGTGGGTCTGGGCTACGTCCGGCTGGGCCAGCCCGCGCCGACGCTGTCCGGCGGCGAGGCGCAGCGGGTCAAGCTCGCCTCCGAGCTGCAGAAACGCTCCACCGGCCGGACGGTGTACGTGCTCGACGAGCCGACCACCGGCCTGCACTTCGAGGACATCCGCAAGTTGCTGATGGTGCTGGAGGGCCTGGTCGAAAAGGGCAACACCGTCATCACCATCGAGCACAACCTCGACGTGATCAAGACGGCGGACTGGCTGATCGACATGGGCCCCGAGGGCGGCCACCGGGGCGGCAGCGTGCTGGCCACCGGCACCCCGGAGGAGGTCGCCGAGGTGCCCGAGAGCCACACCGGCCAGTTCCTGCGCCAGGTGCTCAGGCTCGACGGCGACGCCAAGGGCGCCAAGGCGGCCACCGGCCGGGCCGCGAAGGCCAACGGCACCACCCGCGCCCGGCCCGGCCGGAAGGCCACGGCCGCTGCGCGCTGACCGGTCGACCGGCTCCGGGCCGGCGACGCGGCGGTCTCCCGGCGACGGGCACCGCCCGTCGCGGACCCGGAGCGATCACGGTGGTCGATTCGTTGAACCGTCAGGCACCGCGATTCGTGGACAGCGGGTACGGCCGCGGATCGTGACAGCGGCGGCAGTCGACAGAGAGGCCAGACATGAGTGACGAGCAGGTGCAGACTCCTCCAGGCACGCAGACACGCCGCGCCCTCCTTGCCGGTGCCGGTGCGGTGGGCGCGGCGGTCGTCCTGTCGGCCTGCGGGAGCGACGACGACACCGACGGCGGCCCCGCCCCGACCAGCGGCGGCCCGGGCGCGACCGGCGCGGGCGACGCCGAGGGCGGCAACCGGGACTCGTCCGCCCCGCTGGCCCGCACCGCCGACATCCCGGTCGGCGGCGGCGCGGTCTACGCCAGCAAGGGTGTGGTGATCACCCAGCCCGAGGCCGGCACGTTCAAGGGTTTCGACCCGATCTGCACCCACCAGGGCTGCCCGGTGTCGAACGTCGACGGCGGCACCATCAACTGCACCTGCCACAACAGCAAGTTCTCCATCACCGACGGCTCGGTGAAACAGGGCCCGGCGACGAAGCCGCTGGCGGCCAAGGAGATCAAGGTCGACGGCGACCAGATCAACCTGGCCTGACGGCGGCGGCCGGCACGGATCATCCGTGCCGGCCGCCGCCGCGGGGGGTCAGCGTGCGTACACCGACATCTCCCACAGCGAGAAGCCGTACTCGGTGGCCCGGGTCAGGCCGCGCATCCGCACGTACCGGGCGGTCCCGGCCGGGAACGCCGCCACGTCGGTGCCGCCGTCGCTGGCCGTGGTCGACCAGGCCGTGCGCCAGGTCGTCCCGTCGGCGGACACCTCGATCCGGTACGACCGGGCGTACGCCGCCTCCCAGGCCAGCACCACCCGGCCCACCGCTCGGGCGGAGCCCAGGTCGACGGTGAGCGTCTGGTCGTCGTTGCGGGAGCTGGCCCACCGGGTGCCGAGGTCCCCGTCGACGGACCTGGCGGCGGGGTAGCCGAACTGGGTGCTCGACGCGGTCACCGCCTTACCCGCGGCGAGGTTGGTCACGTCGTCGCCCCGCTTCGCGGGGAACGAGACGACCTGCTGGTAGGTGGGCCGGTTCTGCCAGGCGATCGTGGCGTGCTTGATCCCGCCCAGCGGCGACTGGATGATCGCGTCGGCGCACCACTGGTCGCCCGCCGAGCAGGTGGCGTCGCCGGGGTAGACCTGGGCGGCCGGGGTGGCCGCCGCGCCGCGCAGCGTGTCGAGCAGGACCTGCCGGCAGCCGGCGAGGGTGCCGCCGCCGCAGTACGTGCGGCCGAGGCCGCCGGCGACCGGGTCACCGAGCACCGCGCGCAGGTCCTTGTCGACGTACCCCCACCAGCCGTACTGGAACGACGAGCCCTTGTGCGACTGGGCCTCGGAGGGGGACTCGTTGATCTGCATGGCGTTGACCAGCGACTGGTACAGGTCCGGGCCGAGCGGGGCGGAGAACATCCCCCGCACCAGCAGCGGCCACCAGGCGTCGAAGGTGCGGATCGCGTCGGCGTGCTGGTACACCTTCGAGCCCTTGGCCGTCTCCACCCGCAGCGCGCCGGCCTGCCGCCACGCCTTCAGCCGGCTGATCTCGGCGGCCAGGGCGGCGTCGCCGACGGGCTGGCTCTCCAGCACCCGGATCAGCTCGCCGAGCACCTCGGTCCCGCGCAGGTCGGTCAGCCCGGCCTGCTCCACGAGGCTGGTCAGCGACGCCCGGTCGAACTTCTTCCCCGTCGCGAGGGCCGCCTTGAGCGGCCGGTCGAGCAGGTTGCCCCGGTGCACGGCGCCGAAGCTGAAGTTGCCGTCGGCCCCCCCGAAGTCCTTGGCCTGCTTGTTGTTCCAGCTCACGTAGTAGTCCTGGTCGACCGAGTTGGGGTGGGCGGCCAGCGGGGCGTACGTCGCGGTGTTCGTCGCCGGCTGGTAGCCCTGCCACTCGTACGCGGCCTCGGCCTTCATCGGCAGGTTCGGGTTCGACCCCGTGGCGCGCATCGGGTTGAGCCCGGAGTTGAAGTACGCCGACTGGGTGGAGTTGACGTAGAACCAGTTGAACGCGTACTCGACGTTGTTCGCCGAGGCGATGAAGGCAGCGGCGGAGCCCATCTGGGCCGGGTCGTTGAACATCTGGAAGCCGATCGCGGAGTCGGCCTCGTGCCGGTAGGTGGAGCGGAGCTGGGTGAAGGCGTGCGGCTTGCCGCCGACGGTCCCGCGCCAGGCGACCAGGCCGAGCTTCGTCCGCCAGGCGGTGAGCTTGTACGACCCGGCGGGAGTGCTGTCGGCCACCGTCGGGTTCCACTTGTTGGTGTGCGCGAGTTGCTCCATCGCCAGGCACTGACCGCGGTAGAGGTAGCGCGTGCTGGCCAGGGTGGGGGCGCTGCCGTCGGTGGTGCACAGCGGCACCGCGTACGTGTCGGTGATGTCCTGGGTGGCCGAGGTGGCGCTCCAGGCGTAGTCCTGGCCGCGACCGAGCAGCACGTAGAGGTTCAGGCCGGCGAACGCGGCGCCCCGGGCGCTGATCCCGGGGCCCTGCAACTCCTGGATCATCAGTAGCTGCGGGGAGAAGTAGCCGGTCTGCGGCCCGAACACGGCGACCGGGTGGCCGGTCGCGGAGTTGGCGGCGGAGACCAGGGCCGCGTTGGACATGCCCCGGTGCGCCGGGTCGATGGTCAGCCCGGACAGCGCGGCGGCCAGCTCGGACCCGCTGCCGGCGGAGGCGTTGCTGGCGGAGCCGGTGGGGTCGGTGAAGACCGGTTCGGCCTGCGCGGAGCCGGCGTCGGGCAGCGCCACGCTGGCCGCGTCCGGGGAGGCGGCGCCGTACGGGAAGCTCTGCCCGTTGTGCAGGGTCAGCACCGTCTCGGGGTCGTTCTGGTTGCGGAAGGCCGCCCACACCTTGTCGCCCTCGACCGGGCCGTACTTGGCGCGGGCGGAGATCCGCACCAGCGCGGACTGCATCTCGTTGCCGCCCCCGCCGCCGAACAGGCCGCCGACCACGCCGGCGATGGCGATCAGGTCGGTCATCTTGAACGGCTCCGGGCCGCCCTTGTTGGTGATCGCGTCGAGGTGCCCGGTCAGCACGTACTCGCCGGGACAGTTGCGGTCGGCCATGCAGACGCCGATGTAGGCGTTGATGCCGGCGATGTACTCCTGCACGTCGGTGTAGAGCCGCTCGCCGTTCGGCCCCTTGGTGCGCAGGGCATCCACCTGGGCCTGGAGGTCCGCGTCGGTGTACGGCGAGTTGCGCCAGACGCTCTGCTCCAGGGCCCGGTTGCCCGGGGACCCACCGGCGAACGGGGTGAGGGTGCCCAGGCCGACGTGCCGCAGCAGGTCCATGGTGAACAGTCGGTCCTCGGCGCCGGCGTAACCGGCGCCGTACATGGTGCCGCCGCGGGTGGTGCCGGTGACGTGCGGGACGCCGGTCGCCTTGTCCCGCAGGATGCGTACGTCGGAGCGGGGCGAGTAGTCGCGCTCGACCTGTCCGGAGGGGACGCCGAAGGAGGAGTCGTTGAAGAAGCTGCCGATCTGCTCCTCGCGCAGCCCGGCGTAGCCGTAGACCAGGTCGGCGTACTTGCCGAGCTGGTCGGCGGAGTGCCGGGGCATGGTGCCCACCGTCTGGTGGGCGAGGATCTCGACGAGGGTGGCGTTGCCGTTCTGGCCGGGCGGCACGATGTCGCCGCACTCGCCCAGGCAGTAGTCGTTGGCGGCGAACGTGGCGGCGGCGGTGGTGGCCGGCGCGCCCACGGCGGGGGTCGGGGTGGGGGAGGCGACGAGCAGGGCCGCGACGCCGACGGCGGCGGTCGCGCCGGCCAGCAGGCGGCGTGTGGTGGTGGGACGGGACATGGTGATCCTCCGAGGGGATGGGGATCAGGGCACGGGACGGGTGCGGATCATTACATGAAGAACATTCAGTTACCGGATGGTAATCTCCGCGCCCCGAGATTGGAAGATGCCAATCCTTGTATCGGCCGCCGGTCACCCGTGAGTGTTGAGTCGGCCGGATTCATTCGATAGTCTTCGATCCCTCCGAGCCGGTGCCGGCCGGACCCGGTCCCCTGTCGAGAAGGGACATCGGATGAGATCCGCCCGCCTGCTCGCCCCCGTGGCGCTGCTCGCCGCCCTGCTGCCCCCGTCCGCGCCCGCCGTCGCCGCGCCCGCCGCCGCACCCGCGCCGGCGCCGGCCGCCGTCACGTCCGGCACCTTCTCGGTGCTCACCTACAACGTCGCCGGCCTGCCCGAACCGCTGTCCGGCAGCAAGCCGGCGGTCAACACCCGGCCCATCGGCGAGCGGGTCAACGCGTACGACATCGTGCACGCCCAAGAGGACTTCAACTACCACGCCGACCTGTACGCCACCGACCGGCACCCGCACCGCACGCCGACCAGCGGCGGGGTGCCCATCGGCGACGGCCTCAACACGATGTCCAACTACCCGGTGTCGGACTTCGTCCGGGTCAAGTGGGACGACTGCAACGGCTTCGACTGCCTCACCCCGAAGGGGTTCAGCCGGTCCCGGGTCCGGCTCGCCGAGGGCGCCTTCGTGGACCTCTACGACGTGCACACCAACGCCGGCACGACCGAGGCCGACTTCACCGCCCGCCGGTCCAACATCAGCCAGCTCTCCGCGTACGTCGCGGCCAACTCCGCCGGCAACGCGGTGATCGTGATGGGCGACCTGAACTCCCGCTACACCCGCGTCGGCGACAACGTCCGCGACCTGGTGTCCGCCAACGGCCTCACCGACGCGTGGGTGCGCCAGGAACGCGGCGGGGTGCCCCCGGTGCTCGGCAGCCCGGCGCTGACCTGCGACCCGGCGAACGTCACCAACGCCTGCGAGGTGGTCGACAAGATCCTCTACCGGAGCAACCGGCTGGTCCGGCTCGGCCTGACCCGCTACAACAACGAGCACGCCCGGTTCCTGGACCCGGCCGGCGACCCGCTGTCCGACCACTACCCGCACGCCGCCTGGTTCACCTGGACCCTCGACCCCGGCCTGCGGGCCAGCGACACCTGGGGCGGCCCGCACGGCACCCCGTTCACCGACGCGGACGCCGTCGGACCCCGGGTCGCCACCGTCTCGCTGCGCGCCGGCGCCCGGCTCGACCAGGTCGGCGTCGGCCTCGTCGACGGCGTCACCCGCACCCACGGTGGCGGGGGCGGCACCCCGGCCAGCCTCGCGCTGGCCGCCGGTGAGTACGTCACCCAGGTCACCCTCACCCAGGGGAAGAAGGACAACCGGACCAGGATCTTCTCCGCCCGGTTCACCACCAACCTCGGGCGCACCCTGTCCGGCGGCACGCCGACCTCGGACGCGGTGACCTTCACCGCGCCGCCCGGCGGACGGCTCGCCGGCTTCTTCGGCCGGTCCGGCAGCGAGGTCGACCAGCTCGGCGTGATCTGGGCTGTCGGGGCCGGCGGCTAGTCTTCCAGGCGTGGCTGATCCCTCCACCTACCGTCCCGCGCCCGGCACGATCCCCGACTCCCCGGGGGTCTACCGGTTCCGCGACGGCACCGGCCGGGTGATCTACGTCGGCAAGGCGAAGAACCTGCGCAGCCGGCTCAGCTCCTACTTCGCCGACCTGTGGGGGCTGCACCAGCGCACCCAGCAGATGGTCACCACCGCCGAGTCGGTCGACTGGGTCACCGTCGGCACCGAGGTCGAGGCCCTCCAGCTCGAATACACCTGGATCAAGCAGTACGACCCCCGGTTCAATGTCCGCTACCGCGACGACAAGTCGTACCCGTACCTCGCCGTCACCGTCGACGAGGAGTTCCCCCGGTTCCAGGTGATGCGCGGCGCCAAGCGCAAGGGGGTGCGCTACTTCGGGCCGTACTCGCACGCCTGGGCCATCCGCGAGACGCTCGACCTGCTGCTGCGGGTCTTCCCGGCGCGCACCTGCTCGGCCGGCGTGTTCAAGCGCGCCGGCCAGGTGGGCCGCCCCTGCCTGCTGGGCTACATCGGCAAGTGCTCCGCGCCCTGCGTGGGCAGCGTCTCCGCCGAGGAACACCGGCACATCGTCGACGGCTTCTGCGACTTCATGGGCGGGCGCACCGACACCATGGTCCGCCGGCTCGAACGCGAGATGACCGAGGCCAGCGAGGCGCTGGAGTTCGAGAAGGCCGCCCGGCTGCGCGACGACGTCGCGGCCCTGCGCCGGGCGATGGAGAAGCAGACCATGGTGCTCGGCGACGGCACCGACGCCGACGTGGTCGCGTTCGCCGACGACCCCTTGGAGGCCGCCGTCCAGGTCTTCCACGTCCGCGACGGCCGGGTCCGGGGCCAGCGCGGCTGGGTGGTGGAGAAGACCGAGGACCTGACCCCCGGCGACCTGGTGCACCACTTCTGCACCCAGGTGTACGGCGAGGAGCAGGGCGAGGCCGACGTGCCCCGGGAGCTGTTGGTGCCCGCCCTGCCCGCCGACGCCGACGCGCTGGCCGACTGGCTGTCGGGCCGCCGGGGGAGCCGGGTGTCCCTGCGGGTGCCGCAGCGCGGCGACAAGCGGTCCCTGCTGGAGACGGTGGAACGCAACGCCAAGGACGGCCTGGCCCGGCACAAGCTCAAGCGCTCCGGCGACCTGACCACCCGGGGCCAGGCCCTCGACGAGATCAGCGACGCGCTCGGCATGCGCACCGTGCCGCTGCGCATCGAGTGCTTCGACATCTCCCAGATCCAGGGCACCGACGTGGTGGCCAGCATGGTCGTCTTCGAGGACGGCCTGCCCCGCAAGGGCGAGTACCGCCGGTTCATCGTCCGGGGCGCTACCGACGACCTGTCCGCCATGTCGGAGGTGCTGCGCCGCCGCTTCGCCCGCTACCTCGACGCCCGCGCCGAGACCGGCGAGCTGGGGGAGGAGACCGCCTCCGACCCGGACCGGCCGGGCATCGACCCGACGACCGGCCGGCCCCGCAAGTTCGCGTACCCGCCGCAGTTGGTGGTGGTCGACGGCGGCGCGCCGCAGGTCGCCGCGGCGGCCCAGGCCCTCGCGGAGCTGGGCATCGACGACGTGGCGCTGTGCGGCCTGGCCAAGCGGCTGGAGGAGGTGTGGCTGCCCGACGACGAGTTCCCGGTCATCCTGCCGCGCACCTCCGAGGGGCTCTACCTGCTGCAACGGGTGCGCGACGAGGCGCACCGCTTCGCCATCACGTTCCACCGGCAGCGCCGCTCGAAGCGGATGACCGAGTCGGCGCTGGACAACGTGCCCGGCCTCGGCGAGGTGCGGCGCAAGGCGCTGCTGCGTCACTTCGGCTCGCTCAAGCGGCTCGCCGCGGCCTCGGTGGAGGAGATCATCGAGGTCCCCGGCGTCGGCCGACGCACCGCCGAGGCGATCACCGCCGCCCTCAACCCCGACGCGGGCCCACAGCCGGCCCGGCCCGACGCGGCGGGCGACAGCTCGCCGTAGGAGGGCTGGACGCGGTGGTGTGGCTGTTCGCAGCCAGGCTCAGCGGCGCGTTGGCGTGGGGTCATGCGTCCAGCGCGTAGGACCGGTCGATCAGGTCCGTCATCGCCTGCTGGAAGTCACGGCGCCGCTGGACGCTCCAGTTCTCGGTGAGCCGGCCGAAGACCTGCTCCTGCCACTCGTGAGCTCGTTCCAGCATGGCGTGGCCGGATGAGGTGACCGTCGCCTGACGTTGCCGACCGTCTGTCTCCGATGCCCGCAAAATCACGTATCCGGCCTCTGTCGCGCTCTTGACCAGTCGTGATGCTCCGCTCTGGTCGATGCCGATCTCGTGGGCGACGGCATTGACCGTGGCCGTGATCCCTCGCTGCGTCAGGGAGTGGACGGACTCGGTGACGAGCACGAGCCGGCCTTGCTCGGCAACCTCGTCATCGCTGGCCGATGGCCTGCGCGACCAGTGCCGGACGAAGGCGAACAATGCCTCCCCCGGTCCTGGGCTGCTCATTCGGTGGCCGCCATCTCCCGGCAGATGTAGGCCAGCTCCAGCGCCGATTTCAGATCTGGCAGCCGGAGGGAGGCGGTCACCTTCTCGCCGGCCACCCGGAACACCGTCGCCACCCGGGTCGGGGTCTTGCTCTCAGGCCAGCTGGCGTCCTCCTCCACGACCATGAGGCGGTCGCTGACCGGATGCCACGACCGGGGGATGAGCGTGATCCCCGAGCGTTGCACCCACTCTGCGAACTGCGCGGGTGTGATCGGGCCGGCGCCCTTCGGGCCCAGAACGACGATCGGATCGCCGACCGCCCTCGCTGACCGTTCCAAGTCGCCGTCGTTCACGCTCGCGTGCCACTCGTTGAGGGCTGCTTCCAGTGCTGGCTCCATGGGGAAAGTGTATGCAAAGCGCATGCACCTCTGGAAGTCGGAGTGGTCACGATCCTCCAGCCCGGCAAGCTGGTCCGGGCTCGACTGCTGTGGGCTCACCGACCTTCGCGGGGCCTGAAGTCGACACGAAGAGTCATGATGAACTCCCTTTCGGAGCCCGCCGTCGCTGACCCTTCCAGCCGTGGGGCCGCCCGCCCCATCTTGATAATCCGTATTATCACCTTGACCGGCGTCGCCGCCCGCGCAAACTCATCGATCACAGGGCATGCTCACCGTACCGCAGCATCGTCACACTCGGTGATTGTCGGCGCCTGGCCGGCCTCGTCGCGACCGCGCAGTCACCGGGCGTCCCCCCGTGATCGGAGACCCCGTGCCGACCCATTCCGTACCACCGCCCGCCCTCACCCGCCGCGGCCTGCTCCGCGGCGCCGCGCTGCTCGGCGCCGCCACCGCGACCGGCGGCGGCCTCGGCGCCCTGGCCGCCGGCGCCCCAGCCCTGGCCGGCCCGGCCGGCTTCCCCGGCTACCGGTACGTGCGCGACGCGTTCGACAGGCCGCTGGTCTACAACCCCACCGGTGAAACGATCTTCCCCTGCGTCCGGGGCGTCTACGACAAGATCTCCGGGGCCCGGGGCCGGTACTACCTGTACTACGCCCCGCACGACAACCCCGGCGGGATCTGCCTCGCCTACGCCGACCGGATGGAGGGCCCCTACACCGAGCACCCGGGCAACCCGATCGTCGACCGGTTCCTGCCCGGCGGCGCGACGGTCAGCCACGTCTCCTCGCCGCACGTCGTCTGGAACGCCCCGACCAGCGAGTTCTTCCTCTACTTCCACGGGGAGAACTTCACCACCCGGGTCGCCCGGTCCCGCGACGGCGTCACCTTCACCGACGAGACGCCGATCCTGAGCACCCGGCTGGTCCCGAACACGACCGAGACCTCGTACGCCCGGGTCTTCGAGCACGCCGTGCCGGGGCTGGGCAACCGGTACGTGATGCTCTTCATGGGCGCGCACACGGTGAAGCCCGGCACCCGGAAGATCTTCTGGGGCTGGTCGCCAAACGGCTGGGACCGGTGGAGTTTCGACCCGCAGCCGCTGGTCTCGCCGTCGGGCGACGGGCTCACCGACATCTCCGGCCCGCACCTGCTGCACCGCAACAACACCACGTACGTCGTCTACCACGGCGGCGACGGCAGGATGCGGCTGACCGAGGTCGGCAACGCCTTCGACCGGGAGGTGCACCTGGGCGTCTTCCACACCCCGGTGGCCCCCGACAACGGCCGGGTCGCCGCGCCGACGTTCGGCACGGACGGCGGGGTCTCGTACATGCTGTACGAGGCCGGCCCCCGCCTCGACGCCCGCATCTGCGTGGCCCGCGCGATCTGACCCACCGCCCCTCACGCGCATCCCGCGCCGGCACGGCCGCGCCGTCGGGGCCGCGCGGGCACGGTCGCTGTCGCAAGATCGCGCTCGATCCGGGAAAGAGTGGCCTCCTCAGCGCGGGAGGCCACTCTTTCCGTGTTCGAGCGCGATCTTGGCCGGCCCGACCCGCGTGGGCGGGGCGACTCACGCCTTGTCGCCGCTTGCTTGACGTGGTTCCAGGCGTCGGCCCGGGACAGCAGCGTGGCGCTCGCGGCCGGCTCGGGGCGCAGGATCGTCAGCCCTCCGTGTAGACGACCGCCTGGTCCCGGGCCTCGCGCAGGTCGGCCGCCGGATAGGTCAGGTGCAGCGTCCAGCGGCGGGGCACACGCGCTACGCCCCGACCGCCGCTCGCGCTTGGAGGTGTGGTGGGTGAGCCGGGCGTCGACGTACGAGGAGAGGGGGTCCGGCCTCGCCAGCGCGTGCGCGATGGCGGCCCGGACCCGCTCGGAAACGTCGGCCCCGTCGAGCGCGGACTCGTGACCCACGTTCGGCGAGCCACCGACCTCGTGAGCGCCCAGTGGCGGAAGAGCATCCGCAGCGGCGACACGGGAGGCTCCTCCGTCGAAGTGGCTGATCTGATGCCCGTTCTGGCCGTCCGGGACTCCAAGGACCCGGGCGGGCCTGCGCTCCTCTTCGAGCGCGCCGCGTGGTCGTTGTTCATCGTCGGCCTGCG
This sequence comes from Micromonospora sp. NBC_01412, assembly GCF_045040215.1. Classification (NCBI taxonomy): domain Bacteria; kingdom Bacillati; phylum Actinomycetota; class Actinomycetes; order Micromonosporales; family Micromonosporaceae; genus Micromonospora; species Micromonospora sp. NBC_01412. The sequence continues at coordinate 964,321 of NZ_CP109528.1, read as the reverse complement.
GACTGGTCTGCGCGGCTGACGCCTCAGTAAGTCGGCCGCTGCCCTGATGCCGACGGCATCACCCACGCCCGGTTAGATGGCCGGATGGCGGTACGCATCGACATCGACGCCCTGCGGGGCGAGGCCGGGGCCGTGGCCTGCGACGCGGCGGACAAGCTTCGGGCGGCCGGGCAGCCGGCGGCGATCACCTCGGCCGGCGGTGGAGCGTCCTGCGTGATCCGAGAGGCTGGGCAGCCGCCCTACGAGGTCTGGGTGGGAATCACGGCGGACGGCTTCACCGCCGAGTGTGACTGCCCGGTCAGTGCGGAGCTGTGCGCCCACGCGGTGGCCCTCACCGCCGCCGCTGTGGAGGACGGATTCGACTGGTCCTCGGCGGCCACCTCGTCGTCGACTCTGGAGATCGACCCCAGGGTCGCCGAGCTGACCGACGTCGCGCGCGACATCCCCGCCCATCGGCTCGCGTCGCTGGTCGCCGAGTGGGCGGCCGCGGATCGGGTGCTGGAGAGCAGGTTGCTGGCGCAGGCCGGCCGGCTCGCGCCTCTCACCACCGCCGAGCTGGACGACGTCGGCCGGAGCATCGACGGCATCGCCCACGAGGCGACCAGCGGTGACCGTTGGGACCTGCACGACGTCGAGAAGGCAGGTCGGGCGATCGTCGAAGAGGTACGGGTGCTGGCCGAGCGGCCGGCGACGGAGGGAACCCTGCTGGTGGTCGAGCGGGCCGCCCGCGCCTGGGACCGCATCGTCCCGCCTCTCCACGACGCCTGGGAGACGTACGAGGAGGAGCCGGGCGAGATCGGCGGTGCGCTACGGGCGGTCCACGTCCAGCTCTGCGAGCAGGTGCAGCCGGATCCCGATGAGCTGGCGGAGCGGCTGGCCGAGATCATCGGGGCGGCCGAGGTCGACTCCTGCCTCGACGAGCCGTGGGACTACCTCGGCGTGCTCGGCCGCCACCGGGTCAAGGCGCTGGAGCAGCGCCGTTGACGGCGCCCAGCCACCCTCGGCGGTCTCGCCGCTGGTGGCCGAGGCTCCGGTCACCAGCGGCGGCGTCGCGGGTCAGGCCCAGGGAGCCAGGGGATACCAGGGGATGATCTCGCGGCGGGCGAGCAGCCGTACGTCCCAGTAGAGGAACGTGAACGCGCCGGCGACGATGAACGCGACCGCGGTCAGCACCGCCAGCCGGGTCGGCCGCTCGGTGAACCACCGTTGCAGTCGGGAGCCGGCGAGCCAGGCCAGCAGCAGGAACAGCACCGCCATGATGACGATGTTGCCGATGGACTGGAGCGTGAACGCCGCCGCCCCGTACAGCGGGTTGCCGCTCTCCGCAGCGTCGCGGAACATCTGCCGGAACAGCCCGAACGGCCGACCGATCAGGAAGCCGGCGATCAGCGCACCCATGAAGATCATCGGGGCGTTGGGGTACCGGCGGGCGATCCGGGCGAACGGGTCCCGCACCACGCCGATCGAGGCCAGCCCGAGATAGACCATCACCAGCCCGATCACGCCGAAGACGACCATCGACTGGATGCTTCTCGGCGACAGGCCGCCGGGCGTGGTGGGGGCGGTGGAGAACTGTGGCATCGAGGTGCCGACGATGCCGACGATCGCGCCGTAGACGGCCGACACCGCGATCATGCCCACCGACATCCAGCCCAGCGGCTTCAGCGGCTGGACGAGCCTGCTGAACCTGCTCCCGGTGGTGGTGCCAGTCAGCGGGGCGAGGGCGCCGAAGGCGGCGATGTTGCAGGCGGTGAACGTGCCGGCGATCCCGGAGACGAAGGCGAACACGATGCCCGCCGCGATCCCCTGGATCGGTGTCTCCTTGGCGTCGTGGCCGAGGAGGGTGTTGGCAACGTTGTCGCCGATGGTCTGGTCCACGAACTCCGCCGACCAGATCACGGTCAGCAGGAAGCCGCCGAGCACGCTGAGCAGGACGATCAGTGCCCGCCGCCGGGGGAAGTGCCCGTTGACGAAGGCGGACGTCCCCTCCTGCCCGGTGTCCGGCTGGAGCCCTGCCCGCACCTCGGGTCGTCGGGGAGATCTGTGGGTCTGCGTCACGCTGCGCTCCTCACGCTGGGGGGACGAGACCCGGGCGCGGGCGCGACGGCGACGCTGGCGACTACGCCCGGACCGGGAGGCCGGTGACCGCCGGCCGCGTGGACGCGCCCGCCAACCCACCCAACGCGGTCGATTGACACAGGTCGATGTCCAATCGCATTTTGGCGGGGCTTTCGCCGATTGACTTCTTCCATCGTGCCCAATCGCTCTCCCCGCCACCCCGGCAGCCGCGATCTTGCACTTGCGGCCGCCTATATGCCGCTTGTGCGTTCTTTGTTCGGGCCGTAAGTGCAAGATCGGCGTGGGGGCGGGGCGTGGGGGCGGGGGTGGGGTGTTCGCGGGGTGGGGTGTTCGCGGGGTGGGGTGGGTGGGTGTGGGCTGCGCGGGGTGGCGGGGGCAGCGGGATAGAGTCGCAGATCGGCCATGCGCGGTCATCTCGACCGCGGTGTCATCCGTGGGGGGAGCAGGCAGTGAACGAGGCGCGGACGCCCGAGGCTCCGGTGACCGGCGACCCGACACCGGCGGTGTCGGAGGCGGAGACCACGCTGGTGGTGGTGACCGGCGTGTCCGGCGGTGGCCGCAGCACCGTGGCGCGGGCGTTGGAGAACGTCGGCTACTACGTGGTCGACAACCTGCCCCAGGCGCTGATGCTCGACATGGCCGAGTTGGCCCTCAAGGCCGGCGGCGCGGCCCGGCGTACCGCGATGGTGCTGGACGTTCGCTCGCGCGCCTTCTCCACCGACCTGGTCGGGGCGATCCGGGAGCTGAAGGACCGGGGCTTCTCTCCCCGGGTGGTCTTCGTCGACGCCGACGACGAGGTGCTGATCCGCCGGTTCGAGAGCGTGCGGCGCTCGCACCCGCTGCAGGGCGACGGGCGGCTCGCCGACGGCATCGCCGTGGAGCGGGGCCTGCTGGAGGAGGCCCGGGACCAGGCCGACGTGATCATCGACACCAGCCACCTGAACGTCAACCAGCTCCGCCGCCGGATCGAGGAGCTGTTCGGCGGCGAGGACAGCCGCCGGCTGCGGGTCACCGTGCTCTCCTTCGGCTTCAAGTACGGCCTCCCGCCCGACGCCGATTTCGTCCTCGACGCCCGGTTCCTGCCGAACCCGTACTGGGTGCCCGAGTTGCGCGAGCATACCGGCAGGGAGGAGGCCGTCAGCGCGTACGTGCTCGGCCAGGAGGGCGCGGATGCCTTCGTCGGCACGTACGCGGACCTGGTCAACGCCACCACCGTCGGCTTCGAGCGGGAGGGCAAGCGCTACCTCACCGTGGCGGTCGGCTGCACCGGCGGCAAGCACCGCAGCGTCGCCATCGCCGAGGAGCTGGCCGCCCGGCTGCGTCACGCCGGCCTCGCCGCCAAGGCCCAGCACCGCGACCTGGGGCGGGAATGACGCCGATGCGGGTGGTCGCGTTCGGCGGCGGGCACGGCCTGTCGGTGTCCCTGCGGGCACTGCGCCGTTGCGCGCCCGAGCTCGACCTGGACATCACCGCAGTGGTCACCGTCGGCGACGACGGCGGCTCCAGCGGCCGGCTGCGGGCCCGGCGCGGCGGCCTGCCGCCGGGGGACCTGCGCCAGGCGTTGGTGGCCCTCGCCGGCGACCACCCGGCCACCAGGCGCAGCGCGGGGCTGTTCCAGCACCGCTTCGCCGGCACCGCCGGTGACCCGGCGGACACCGACGACGGGCTCGCCGGGCACGCGGTCGGCAACCTGGTCCTGTGCGGGCTGATCGAGTTGCTCGGCGACCCGGTCGCCGCGCTGGAACACGCCGGGGCGATGCTCGGCGCGGTGGGCCGGGTGCTGCCGATGTCCCGCCAGCCGGTCGGCATCGAGGCCCGGGTACGCGGCGTCGACCCGGCCTGCCCCGACGAGGCGCGCACGGTGCGCGGGCAGCACCAGGTGGCGGTCACCACCGGGCGGGTAGAGTCGCTGCGACTCACCCCGACCGCCCCGGCGGCCTGCGCGGAGGCCGTTGCGGCCACCGCCGAGGCGGACTGGTTGATCTTCGGGCCGGGCAGCTGGTACACCAGCCTGCTGCCGCACCTGCTGGTGCCGGGGCTGGCCGCCGCCATCGTGGCCAGCCCGGCCCGCCGGCTGGTCACCCTCAACCTGGCGGCGGAGAAGGAGACCCTCGGTCTCTCCCTGGCCGACCACCTGGCCACCCTGCGGCACTACCTGCCCGAATTGACGGTGGACGCCGTGCTGGCGGACTCCAAGGCGGTGGGCGATCCCGGGCCCGTCGAGCGTGCGGCAGAATCGCTGGGTGCCCGGCTGATCCTCGCCCCGGTCGCCGTCACCGAAGGCGGGCCCCGTCACGATCCGGCGGCCCTGGGTGCGGCCCTGGTGCCTGTCCTGGGCGCCGATCGTTAAGCACGTACGTAATCTCCGGCGACACGCCGGAACCGGTCCGTGAGGGGGCGCACAATGGCGATGACGGCTGCGGTCAAGGACGAGCTGAGCCGGGTCGACGTGCCCAAGCCCTGCTGCCGGCGGGCGGAGATGGCGGCGCTGCTGCGCTTCGCCGGCGGGCTGCACATCGTCTCCGGTCGGGTGGTGGTGGAGGCCGAACTCGACACCGGGGCGGTGGCCCGGCGGCTGCGCCGGGAGATCGCTGAGGTCTACGGCTATTCCAGCGAGATCCACGTGCTGGCCTCCGGCGGGCTGCGCAAGGGCAGCCACTTCATCGTCCGGGTGGTCAAGGACGGCGAGGCCCTGGCCCGGCAGACCGGGCTGCTCGACGTCCGGGGGCGGCCGGTGCGGGGGCTGCCCCCGCACGTGGTGGCCGCGAACGTCTGCTGCGCGGTGTCCGCGTGGCGGGGGGCGTTCATGGCGCACGGCTCGCTGACCGAGCCGGGCCGTTCCAGCGCCCTGGAGATCACCTGCCCCGGCCCCGAGTCGGCGCTGGCACTGGTCGGCGCGGCCCGCCGGCTCGGCATCACCGCGAAGAACCGCGAGGTGCGCAACGTGGACCGGGTGGTGGTCAAGGACGGCGACGCGATCGCCGCGCTGCTCACCCGGGTGGGCGCGCACTCCAGCGTGCTGGCCTGGGAGGAGCGCCGGGTGCGCCGTGAGGTCCGGGCGACGGCCAACCGGCTGGCCAACTTCGACGACGCCAACCTGCGCCGCTCGGCGCGGGCCGCGGTGGCTGCCGCCGCGCGGGTGACCCGGGCCCTGGAGATCCTTGCCGAGGACGCCCCGAACCACCTCACGTCCGCCGGCCGGCTGCGCCTGGAGCACCGGCAGGCGTCCCTGGAGGAGCTGGGCGCGCTCGCCGACCCGCCGCTGACCAAGGACGCCATCGCAGGGCGGATCCGCCGGCTGTTGGCGCTGGCCGACAAGCGGGCCCGCGACCTGGGCATCCCGGATACGGAAGCGGCCGTCACGCCCGACATGCTCGTGGTCTGATAGGACGGTGGCGGTAGGCGGACGGCGGCGCGTGGCGGCGGGTCCCGGCCCGCCCCGCCTCGCGTCCCCGGGGCGGGACCCGGCCCGAGAACGCGAAGCGGATCACCACCCGGCGCAGCATGCCGCCACGCGCTCGGATAGGGTCGCTGCATACGGCAAGGGGGCCGGCACCGGCACTCCTCGCCGTGCTCACCGCCTCGGGCGGTCAGGGTCTTCGGACCGCGGCGGGGTGGCCGACATGAACTGTCAACGGCCGGCTCCAACGGCCGGCGCACATCACCTCGCCGGCCGAAGCTGACGCCGGCGGATCAACGCGAGGAGACGGGACCTGTGACCATCCGGGTTGGCATCAACGGCTTCGGCCGCATCGGCCGTAACTTCTTCCGGGCCGTGCTGGCGTCCGGCGCGGACATCGAGGTCGTGGCCGTCAACGACCTGACCGACAACGCGACGCTCGCTCACCTGCTCAAGTACGACAGCATCCTGGGTCGCCTCCCGCACGAGGTCAAGGCGACCGCCGACGAGATCATCGTGGGCGGCAAGGCCATCAAGGCGTACGCCGAGAAGGACCCGGCGAAGCTGCCGTGGGGCGAGGCCGGCGTGGACGTGGTCATCGAGTCCACCGGCTTCTTCACCGACGCCAACAAGGCGAAGGCGCACGTCGCCGGCGGGGCCAAGAAGGTCATCATCTCCGCTCCGGCGAAGAACGAGGACGTCACGGTCGTCATGGGCGTGAACCAGGACCAGTACGACCCGGCCAAGCACACGATCATCTCGAACGCCTCCTGCACCACCAACTGCCTCGCCCCGATGGCGAAGGTGCTGCACGACACGTTCGGCATCCAGCACGGCCTGATGACGACGATCCACGCGTACACCCAGGACCAGAACCTCCAGGACGCGCCGCACTCCGACCTGCGTCGCGCTCGGGCCGCCGCGCTGAACATCGTCCCGACCTCCACCGGCGCCGCGAAGGCCATCGGCCTGGTGATGCCGGAGCTGAAGGGCAAGCTCGACGGGTACGCGCTGCGGGTGCCGATCCCGACCGGCTCGGTCACCGACCTCACGGTCAACGTCAACCGGGAAACCACGGTGGACGAGGTCAACGCCGCGCTGAAGGCCGCCGCCGAGGGCCCGCTCAAGGGAATCCTGGTCTACAACGAGGACCCGATCGTCTCCTCGGACATCGTCACCGACCCGGCGTCCTGCATCTTCGACGCGCCGCTGACCAAGGTCGTGGGCAACCAGATCAAGGTCGTCGGCTGGTACGACAACGAGTGGGGCTACTCGAACCGCCTGGTGGACCTGGTCAAGCTGGTGGGTCAGTCGCTGTGACCATCCGCAACCTCGACGACCTGCTCGCCGAGGGGGTGACGGGTCGGCGCGTGCTCGTGCGCGCCGACCTGAACGTCCCACTCGACAAGCAGACCGGCGCGATCACGGATGATGGCCGGATCCGCGCGGTGCTGCCGACGCTGACCGCCCTGACCGGGGCCGGCGCGAAGGTCGTGGTCTTCTCGCACCTGGGCCGCCCGAAGGGCTCGCCCGACCCGCAGTTCAGCCTCCGCCCGGTCGCGGCCCGCCTCGGCGAGCTGCTCGGCGCGCAGGTGCGGTTCGCCGAGGACACCGTCGGCGACTCCGCCCGGTCCACGGTCGACGCGCTCGCCGACGGCGAGGTCGCCCTGCTGGAGAACCTCCGCTTCAACAAGGGGGAGACCAGCAAGGACGATGCCGAGCGGGGCGCGTTCGCCGACCAGCTCGCCGCGTTGGGCGAGGCGTACGTCGACGACGCGTTCGGCGCGGTGCACCGCAAGCACGCCAGCGTCTTCGACGTGCCGGCGCGGCTGCCGCACGTCGCCGGCCGGCTGGTCCTGCGCGAGGTGGAGGTGCTGGCGAAGCTCGCCGGCAAGCCGGCGCGGCCGTACGTGGTGGTGCTCGGCGGCTCCAAGGTCTCCGACAAGCTCGCGGTGATCGAGGCGCTGCTGCCGAAGGTCGACCGGCTGCTCATCGGCGGCGGGATGTGCTTCACCTTCCTCAAGGCCCAGGGCCACGAGGTGGGCACCTCGCTGCTGGAGCAGGAGATGGTGGAGACCTGCCGCAACCTTCTGGAGCGGTCCGAGGGCAAGATCATGCTCCCGGTCGACGTGGTGGTGGCGGACGCCTTCGCCCCCGACGCGGCGCACGACACGGTCCGCGCCGACGCCATCCCCAGCCACCGGCTCGGGCTCGACATCGGCCCGGAGACGGTGGCCGGCTTCGCGGCGGCCCTGTCCCAGGCGAAGACGATCTTCTGGAACGGGCCGATGGGCGTGTTCGAGATGCCGGCCTTCGCCAACGGCACCCGGGGCGTCGCCGAGGCGATCACGAAGGCCGACGCGCTCAGCGTGGTCGGCGGTGGCGACTCCGCCGCGGCGGTGCGTGCACTCGGGCTGGACGAGTCGTCCTTCGGGCACATCTCCACCGGTGGCGGCGCCTCCCTGGAATACCTGGAGGGCAAGACCCTCCCCGGCATCGCGGCGCTGGAGGACTGATGGCAGTGATCAACCGCCGGCCGCTGATGGCCGGCAACTGGAAGATGAACCTCAACCACTTCGAGGCCAACGGGCTGGTGCAGAAGCTGGCCGCGAGCCTGACCGAGAAGCAGCTCACCGACGTCGAGTGCGTCGTGCTGCCGCCCTTCACCGACCTGCGTAGCGTGCAGACCGCGGTGGACGGCGACAAGGTGCTGATCGGCTACGGCGGGCAGGACCTGTCGCCGTACCAGTCGGGGGCCTACACCGGGGACATCTCCGGGGCGATGCTGGCGAAGCTCGGCTGCACGTACGTGGTGGTCGGCCACTCCGAGCGGCGGCAGTACCATCACGAGGACGACGCGCTGGTCAACGACAAGGTGACCGCCGCGCTGGCCAACGGGCTCACCCCGATCCTGTGCATCGGGGAAGGGCTGGATGTCCGCGAGCAGCTCCGGCACGTGCCGCACTGCTGTGACCAGCTCGACGGCGCGCTGCGCGGGCTCACCCACGAGCAGGTCACCAAGGTCGTCGTGGCGTACGAGCCGGTCTGGGCGATCGGGACGGGCAAGACGGCCACCCCCGAGGACGCCCAGGAGGTGTGCGGGGAGGTCCGCAAGCGGCTGGTCGAGACCTTCGACCAGACGACCGCGGACCAGGTCCGGATCCTCTACGGCGGGTCGGTGAAGTCCTCGAACATCGCCTCGATCATGGCTCAGCCGGACGTGGACGGGGCCCTGGTCGGCGGCGCGAGCCTGGACGGCGAGGAATTCGCCAAGATCTGCCGGTTCCCGGAGCACATCAGCCGCTGACGGCTCGCTATCCTTGACTCCGCCCGTCCGTCGGCCGGTGCCGCAGTGCCCGACCTGTCCGGGCGAGGATCGTAACGAGAGGACTGACCCCAGCCATGCCGATCTGGTTCGCATACACGTTGATCGTGTTGCTGGTCATCACGAGCGTCATGCTCACCATGCTCATCCTGCTGCACCGCGGTAAGGGCGGTGGGATGTCGAGCATGTTCGGCGGTGGGGTCAGCTCCAGCCTCGCCGGCTCCTCGGTCGCCGAGAAGAACCTGGACCGCTACACCGTCCTGGTGGGCATCGTCTGGTTCGCCTGTATCGTCGGGCTGGGGCTCTGGCTGCGACTCGAGCTCACCAGCGGGGCCTGAGAGCGAGCCCACTGAGTCGTACAATCTGCGCGCGGTCCGTCACCGACGGGCCGCGCGCAGTCGTTTTCCCGCTGCACCGCGTCGCCCGCCGCCCGCCCGAGCGGCGGTCCCCTCCGATGACAGGAGCGAGCAGCCGTGGCGAGTGGCAACCTGATCCGGGGTGCCCGGACCGGATCCGGCCCGGAACGCTTCAACGAGCGGCACGCGCCGGCCCCGCGCCGGTCGGTCACCTACTGGTGCCGCAACGACCACCGGATCGACGTCCCGATCGCGGCGGAGGCCGAGCCGCCGCCGCAGTGGGACTGCCCCCGCTGCGGGGTCCCCGCCGGCCAGGACCCGGGCAACCCGCCGGGCCGGGCACGCCCGGAGCCCTACAAGACCCACCTGGCGTACGTGAAGGAACGGCGCACCCCGGAGGAGGGAGAGGCCCTGCTGGCCGAGGCCCTGGCCGCCCTGCGCCGCCGCCGGGGCCGGGCCTGAGCGACCGGGGCCGGGCCTGAGCAGCCGGGCAGGGCAGGGCGCCTGAGCAGCCGGGCGGGGGCACCCGACGGACACGCGGAAGGGCCCCCGTGGGGGCCCTTCCGTAGAGCTCAGCGCAGGCTGCGCAGCCGGGGCGGGATGTTGGCCGCCGCCGCCCGGTCCAGCAGCCAGAGGGTGCGCCCGACGCCCTGCGCCCCGGCGGCCGGGAGCTGCACCGGGCCGGCCCCGGCCAGCGCCATGCCGACCGCGCGGGCCTTGTCGGCGCCGCTGGCGACCAGCCAGACCTCCTCGGCCGTGTTGATCGCCGGGAGGGTGAGCGTGGTGCGCACCGGCGGCGGCTTGGGGCTGCCCCGCACGGCGCTGACCGGCCGGCTGTCGTGGTGCACGGGGTGCTCCGGGAAGACCGAGGCGACGTGCCCGTCCTCGCCCACCCCGAGCATCAGCACGTCGAAGTGGGGGAGGGTGGCGTGCCCGGGGCGGGTCGCCCGGGCCAGCTCGGCGGCGTACCCGGCGGCGGCGGCCTCCGGGTCGGCCCCGGCCGGACCGTCGGACGCCGGCATCGGGTGCACCCGGCCCGGGTCCAGCGGCACCACGTCCAGCAGCGCCGCCCGGGCCTGCGTCTCGTTGCGCTCCGGGTCCCCGGCAGGCAGGAACCGCTCGTCGCCCCACCAGACGTCGACCTGGGACCAGTCGACCGCGTCCCGCGCCGGCAGCGCGGCCACCGCCCGGTACACGGCGGCGGCGATCCGGCCGCCGGTCAGCACCACCGCCGCCTGGCCGCGGTCCGCCTGCGCGTCGAGCAGCTTCACCAGCAACCGGGCCGCCACCGCCTGCGCCAGCAGGTCGGCATCGGCGTGGACGGCGACACTCGTCTCACTCATGTGTTGTGCCTTCGTCTCCGACCGCCCTCGCGGTCCCTGTTCGTCGTGCCCGGGGGGCCGGCGGCCCTCCGTCGCGTGGCCGGGCCGGCGGGCCGGATCCGGCCCGCCGGCGCCGTCGTCAGGGTGTCGCGCTGGTGCCGGCGTGGGCGGTGACCCCCGCCTCGGCCCGCTTCGCGGTCGCCGGGTCCTTCCAGACGTGCACCCGCTGGGCGGGCCGCTCGTCCAGCCCGGAGATGCCGGCCACCGCGCCCAGCGCCTCGGCGTAGACCTGGTCGGCGTCCAGCCGGCGCAGCTCCTCGGCCAGCTCGTCGCCGAGCGGCCGGCGGACCAGCGGCAACTGCCGGTCGTCCTGCCCGGTGCGCCGGAACGTGGCCAGGCTGTCCTCCCGGGTCAGGGAGAGCACCTCGCCGTTGGCGCAGCTCAGCTGCACCTCCCGCATCCGGGGGGACGCGTCGCTGGGCTCCCAGCGCGGGGTGATCCCGAGCCGGCTGCCCAGCCAGCCGCACATCAACGCGGCCGTCGGGTCGGTCGGCGGGGCCACCACCCGGGCCTCGGTGACCCGGGCCTCCGTGGTGTCGAACGCGCCGGCCACCAGGGTGCGCCACGGAGTGATCCGGGTCCACGCCAGGTCGGTGTCCCCCGGGGCGTAGTCCCGGGCCCGCTGGCGCAGCGCCTCGATCGGGTCGGCGGCCTGCGCCGTGTCGGTGATCCGCCGGTCGGCGACCACGCCGAGGAAGTCCGTCGCGATCTCCGCGGCCGGCTCGCCGTGCCACCACGTCACCACCGGGACGTCCGGCACCAGCAGCGGCATCACCACCGACTCGGCGTGCAGCGCCAGCCGGCCGTACATCCGGGTGACCACCGCCTCGCACGGGCCGAGCCGGCCGCCGACGACGATTTCCGCGTCCAGCCGGTTACGCTCCCGCTCGACGTCGGCCCGGACCACCACGAGCAGCCGGCACGGATGGGCGGCGGCGGCGATGGTCGCCGCCGCCTCCGCCTCGCGGACCCGCTTCTCGTCGACCACCACGATCAGGGTGAGCGCCATGCCGCTGGCCACCCCGCCCGCGCTGCGCCGCTCGGCGGCGAGCGCCTTGACCACCTCGTTGCCGGTGGTGTCCCAGAGCCCGATCAATGGAACCTCCTGGTTCGCTCGCTGTGCCCGCTCACGCTCTCCGCCACGCCCGGCCCTCGCGGGCCAGCATCTCGTCGGCGGCCCGGGGACCCCACTCGCCGGCCCGGTACGGCTCCGGCCTCGTGCCCTCCCAGGCGTGCTCCAGCGGGTCCACCACCGCCCAGCTCTGCTCGACCTCGGCGGCGTCGGGGAAGAGGGTACGGTCGCCGATCAGCACGTCCAGCACCAGCCGCTCGTACGCCTCGGGGCTGGACTCGGTGAACGCCTCGCCGTACTGGAAGTCCATCGCGATGTCGCGGACCTCCATCGTGGTGCCCGGCACCTTGGAGCCGAACTTCAGCACCACGCCCTCGTCCGGCTGCACCCGGATGACGAGCTGGTTGTTGCCGAGCATCTCCATGTCGGCCGCGTTGAACGGCAGGTGCGGGGCCTTCTTGAACATGATGGCCACCTCGGTCACCCGCCGGGGCAGCCGCTTGCCGGCCCGGATGTAGAACGGCACCCCCGCCCAGCGGCGGTTCTGGATGCCCAGTTCCACGGCCACGTACGTCTCCGTGGTGGAGTCCGCCGGGACGCCCTCCTCGTCCAGGTAGCCGACCGCCCGCTGCCCGGCGACCCAGCCCGGCAGGTACTGCCCGCGCACGGTGCCCCGGGAGACGTCCTTCGGCAGGGTGATCGCCTTGAGCACCTTCAGCTTCTCGGCCCGGATCTCGTCGGCGTCGAAGCTCGTCGGCTCCTCCATCGCCACCAGCGCCAGGAGCTGGAGCAGGTGGTTCTGGAACACGTCCCGGGCGGTGCCGACCGAGTCGTAGAAGCCGGCCCGGCTGCCGATGCCGACGTCCTCGGCCATCGTGATCTGCACCGAGTCGACGTACTTGGAGTTCCACAGCGGCTCGAACAGGCTGTTGGCGAACCGCAGGGCCAAGATGTTCTGGACCGTCTCCTTGCCCAGGTAGTGGTCGATCCGGAAGACGTCCTGCCGGGTGAACACGTCGTCGACGAGGTCGTTGAGCGCCTTCGCCGAGGGCAGGTCGTGCCCGAAGGGCTTCTCCACCACCACCCGCCGCCAGCCGCCGGACTTCTCGTTGTCGGCCATCCCGGTGCGGGCGAGCTGCTTGAGCACCACGGGGAACGCCGTCGGGGGGATGGAGAAGTAGAAGGCCGCGTTGCCGTGGATGCCGTGGGTGCTGCGCAGCTCGTCAAGTGTCCGGTTGAGCTGGTCGAAGGCGTCGTCGTCGTCGAACGAGCCGCCGACGAACTTGATGTTGCCGGCAAGCCGGGCCCAGACCTCCTCCCGCCAGGGTGTCCGGGCGTGCTGCTTGGCCGCGTCGTGGGTCAGTGACTCGAAGTCGCCGTCGCCCCAGTCGCGCCGGGCGAAGCCCAGGACCACGAAACCGGGTGGCAGCAGCCCCCGGTTCGCCAGGTCGTAGACCGCCGGTAGCAGCTTCTTCCGCGCCAGGTCACCGGTCACCCCGAAGATCACCAGAGCGCAGGGCTCCGGGATCCGCGGCAGCCGCCGGTCCTGCGCGTCGCGCAGCGGGTTCACGCCGCCTCCTCGCTCCGCTGGTGTCACGTCGTCCATCGTCAGGTTCGTAGTTGCCGGACCGCGTCGAGCAGCTGGGCCACTCCCGCCGACCGGTCGGTCAGGTGCAGCCGCAGCACCGGACGCCCCCGGCTGGCCAGGGCCTGCCGGTCGCCCGCGGCCTGGGCAGCCTGGAGTTCCCCGAAGGAATACGGCTTCCCGGGCACATGCAGATCATTGTCGACGGTACCGGTCAACTGGAGGTAACGGCCCATCTGAGGACCGCCCCTGTGGTACTGGCCGGTGGAATGCAGGAAGCGCGGCCCCCAGCCGAAGGTGACCGGCCGGCCGGCAACCTCGGCGAGCAGCGGACGCAGCCGGGCCGCGTCGGCGTCGGCGAGCCGGTCCAGGTACGCCAGCACGGCGAGGTAGCCGTCGCCGACGCCGTCGAGCAGGTGACGCAGCGCGCCGGCCAGGTCGCCGGGGCTGCCCGCCGGGGCGTACACCTCGATCGCGCCCGCAGTCGACGACGGCGGCTCCGCCGGCGCGGCCGAGGCCAGGATGCGTGCGGTGTTCTCCTTGCTCTCGGCGACGTTCGGCTGGTCGAACGGGTTCACCCCGAGCACCGCGCCGGCCACCGCCGTGGCGTACTCCCAAGCCAGGAACTGGGCGCCGAGCGGACCGTTGACCGCGACGTCCGGCGCGCACCCACCGCCGGGGACCGCCCCGGGGGACAGCGCCCCGCCGTAGCTGACGGTGAGCACGTCCGGGCCGGCGCCGCCGGGGGCGTCGGGGGACTCCAGCACGACCGGCAGGATGCCGAGGCCGGCCTTGCCGGTGGACTCGGCGAGCAACTGCTCGATCCAGTCGCCGAGCCCGTCGATCCCGGTGCCGTCGCCGATCAGGGCGACCTTGTCCCGGCCCCCGGTGGCCGCCGCGCCGAGGGCGGCACCCAGCGCCAGGCCCGGATTGTCGGTGTCCCGGGCCAGCGACTGCGACAGCGCCTCGGCCTGGTCGAGCAGCTCGGTCACCTCGACCCCGGCCAGCGCCGCCGGCACCAGCCCGAACGCGGTCAGCGCCGAGTACCGGCCGCCCACCTGCGGGTCGGCGAGCACGGTGATCGCGCCCAGCTCGGCGGCGACGGACTCCAGCGGGGACCCCGGGTCGGTGACCACCACGAAGTGCCGGCCGGCCTCCGCCTCGGTCAGCCCGGCGTCGAGGAACGCCTGGAGGTAGGCCCGCCGGTGGCTGTCAGTCTCCACCGTGCTGCCGGACTTGCTGGCCAGCACCACCACGGTGCGCTCCAGCCGGTCGGCCAGCGCCGCCCGGACCTGGCCCGGGTCGGTGGTGTCCAGCACGGTCAGCGGCCGGCCCAGGGTGCGGGTGATCACCTCGGCGGCCAGCGACGAGCCGCCCATCCCGGCGAGCACCACGTGGTCCAGGTCCGCCAGCTCGGCGGTCAGCTCGGCGAGCTGGGGGAGCAGCTCCCAGCTGCGCCGGTGGGTGTCCAGCCAGCCGAGCCGGGTCCCCGCCTCGGCCTCGGCCTCCGGCCCCCACAGCGTGGGGTCCTTCGCGGCCAGTCGCGCCGGGACGCCCCGGGTCACCAGGGCGTCCCGGGTCGACGCGGGCGCGGACCGGTCGACCGCGTCCGCGCCGTGCACGACCAGCCCGGCGGACGCATCCGCCGGGCCGGCGAGCAGGTCGCTCACGTGGCCGCCCCGCGGCGATGCCCCGGGGAGCCGCCGTGAGCGTCGGTCACGCGTTTCCCCCCGCCTGCTGGGCGGCCTGCGCGTTGCCCTGCGCGGCCTGGCCGGGCCGCCCGGTGCCCCGACCCGCCGCGGTGAGCGACTTGCGCACCCCGTCGAGCAGTTCCAGCCAGCTCGCCTCGAACTTCTCCACGCCCTCCCGCTCCAGGGTGGCGATCACGTCGGACATGTCGACGCCGACGGCCTCCAGGTCGGTGAAGACCTTGCGGGCCGCGTCGTACGCGCCGGTGATGGTGTCGCCCCGGGTCTCGCCGTGCTCGGCGTACGCGTGGATGACCGACTCCGGCATCGTGTTGACCGTGCCGGGGGCGATCAGCTCCTCGACGTAGATGACGTCCCGGTAGTCCGGGTTCTTCGTCGAGGTGGACGCCCACAGCGGGCGCTGCGGGTGGGCGCCCGCGTCGGCCAGGGACTGCCACCGGTCGGAGGAGAAGACCTCGCTGTAGCGCTCGTACGCGAGCTGGGCGTTGGCGACGGCGGCCTTGCCGCGCAGCGCCCTGGCCTCGGCGGAGCCGATCTTCTCCAGCCGCTTGTCGACCTCGGAGTCGACCCGGGAGACGAAGAACGACGCCACCGAGCCGATCTTGGACAGGTCGTGGCCGTTCGCCCGCGCCTGCTCCAGGCCGGCGAGGAACGCCTCCATCACCTGCGAGTAGCGGTCCAGGCCGAAGATGAGCGTGACGTTGACGCTGATCCCCTCGGCCAGGGTCGCGGTGATCGCCGGCAGGCCCGCCTCGGTGGCGGGGATCTTGATGAACAGGTTCGGCCGGTCGACCAGCCACCACAGCGCCTTGGCCTCGGCGACCGTCTTGTCGGTCTCGTGGGCCAGCCGCGGGTCCACCTCGATGGAGACCCGGCCGTCGACGCCACGGCTGTCGTCGTACGACGGGCGCATCACGTCGCACGCCCACCGCACGTCGTACGTGGTGAGCATGCGCACCGACTCCTCCACCTCCACCCCACGGGTGGCGAGGTCGCGCAGCTGCCAGTCGTACTCGTCGGCGTCGCCGAGCGCCTTGGCGAAGATCGTCGGGTTGGTGGTCACCCCGACCACGTGCTTTTCCCGGCGGAGCTGGTCCAGCCCGCCGGAGCTCAGCCGCACCCGGGAGAGATCGTCGAGCCAGACCGCCACCCCGGCGGCGGTGAGTTCACTAAGCCTGTCCGTCATGCCGTCCACGCTCCCCTCAGTTGCCGGTCGTGAAACCGGTGATGTCGCCCACCCGGGTCAGCGCCGCGTGCGCGGCGGCCACGATCCGGTCGGGGGTGAAGCCGAACTGCTCGAAGAGCACGGAGTGCGGGGCGCTCGCGCCGTAGTGCTCCAGGCTCACGCTCTCGCCGGAGTCACCGACGATCCCGCGCCAGGACATGCCGATGCCCGCCTCCACGCTCACCCGTGCCTTTACCCCGCGCGGCAGGACCGACTCCCGGTACGCCTCGTCCTGCGCGTAGAACCACTCCTGGCACGGCATCGACACCACCCGGGTGGGGGTGCCGTCGGCCTCCAGCCGCTCCCGGGCGGTGAGGCAGAGCTGCACCTCGGAGCCGGTCCCGACGATGATCACCTGCGGCTTGCCGTTGGACGCCTCGGCCAGCACGTAGCCGCCCTTGGTGACGCCCTCGGCGCCGCCCAGGGTCGAACGGTCCAGGGTCGGCAGCGGCTGGCGGCTCAGCGCCAGCGCGGTCGGCCGGTCGGTGTGCTCCAGCGCCTGCCGCCACGCCCAGGCGGTCTCGTTGGCGTCGGCCGGGCGGACCACGTCCAGGCCGGGGATGGCCCGCAGCGCGGTCAGGTGCTCCACCGGCTGGTGGGTCGGGCCGTCCTCGCCGAGGCCGATCGAGTCGTGCGTCCAGACGTAGACCACCGGCAGCTTCATCAGCGCGGCGAGCCGCACCGACGGGCGCATGTAGTCGCTGAACACCAGGAAGGTGCCGCCGTACGGGCGGGTGCCGCCGTGCAGGGAGATGCCGTTGAGGATCGCGCCCATGGCGTGCTCGCGGATGCCGAAGTGCAGCGTGCGGCCGTACTCGTGGCCCGGGAAGTCCTTGGTCGCGTGCGCCGCCGGGATGAACGACGGCTCGCCCTTCATCGTGGTGTTGTTGCTCTCCGCCAGGTCGGCCGAGCCGCCCCACAGCTCGGGCAGCACCGGGGCGAGGGCCTCCAGCACCTTGCCGGACGCCGCCCGGGTGGCGACGCCCTTGGCGTCGGCCGGGAAGGTCGGCAGCGCCTCGGTCCAGCCCTCCGGCAGGACCCGCTGGGACATCCGGTCCCACAGCGCCTTGCGCTCCGGGTTGGCCTTCGCCCAGCCCTCGTACGCCTTCTCCCACTCCTGCTGGGCCTCCGCGCCGCGCTCCAGCGCCCGGCGGGCGTGGCGGAGGACCTCCTCGTCGACCTCGAAGCTCTGGGCCGGGTCGAAGCCGAGGAGCTGCTTGGTGGCGGCCACCTCGTCGGCGCCCAGCGCCGAGCCGTGGATCTTGCCGGTGTTCTGCTTGTTCGGGGCGGGCCAGCCGATGATGGTGCGCAGCGCGACGAACGAGGGGCGGCCGGTCTCGGCCTTCGCCGCCAGCAGCGCCCGGTGCAGCGCCTCGATGTCCTCGTGGTAGTCGCCCTGGTCGGCGTCGCCGGTGCGCCAGTCGACGGTCTGCACGTGCCAGCCGTACGCCTCGTAGCGGGCCGCGACGTCCTCGCTCTTGGCGATGCGGGTGTCGTCCTCGATCGAGATCTCGTTGTCGTCGTAGATCACCGTGAGGTTGCCGAGCTGCTGGTGCCCGGCGAGCGCGCTGACCTCGTGGCTGATGCCCTCCTCGACGTCGCCGTCGGAGACGATGCACCAGATGTCGTGGTCGAACACCGACGCGCCGGCCTCGGACTCCGGGTCGAACAGGCCGCGCTCGCGGCGGGCCGCCATCGCCATGCCGACCGCGTTGCCCAGGCCCTGGCCGAGCGGGCCGGTGGTGGTCTCCACGCCCGGGGTGTGCCCGTGCTCGGGGTGACCCGGCGTGAGCGAGCCCCACTGCCGCAGCGCCTTGAGGTCGTCCAGGCTCAGCGGGTAGCCGGAGAGGAAGAGCTGGATGTAGAGGGTCAGGCTGGAGTGGCCGGCGGAGAGTACGAACCGGTCCCGGCCCGCCCAGTTCGGGTCGGTCGGGTTGTGCCGGATCACCCGGTTGAACAGGAGGTACGCCGCGGGGGCGAGGCTCATCGCCGTACCGGGGTGGCCGTTGCCGGACTTCTCCACGGCGTCCATGGCCAGCACGCGGACGAGGTCGACGGCCCGGCGGTCGAGGTCGGACCAGTTGAGTGCGGGTTGCTCGGGTCGGTTGGCAGCCACGATGGTTGTGCTCCTCGGCAGTTGGGCGGAACCCTCAGTGATGACCCTATCGAGCGGCCCTAAACGTGCGCCCAGGGATCTCTGCATGCGGGTCCGTCCGGTTCGGCCGTTCCACCAGGGTGTGACGGCCCGCACCGTTGTCGGGTCGCGGGGGCAGCCAAAACGACGACGCGTAGTGTGTTGATCGGTATGTGGACCCCGACGGGTCCGACCGATCCGACCCCCCTGCCGACGCCGGAAGGTGGCAATCCGTGAGCATGATCACCGAGCGCCCCGTCAGCAACTCTGCCGGGCAGCCGCCGGTGCGCACGGTGACCGAGGCACCGGCGGTGCCCCGGCGGGACGTCCGGGCGGTGGTCTCGGCGTACGTCTCGTTGACCAAGCCGCGCATCGTGGAGCTGCTGCTGGTCACGACCATCCCGGCGATGATGTTGGCCGAGGGTGGCCTGCCGTCGCTGTGGCTGATGGCGGTGGTGCTGGTGGGCGGCTCGCTCGCCGCCGGCGCGGCCAGCGTGCTCAACTGCTACATCGACCGGGACATCGACCAGCTCATGCGGCGCACCAAGCGCCGCCCGCTGCCGACGCACACCGTCTCGCCGCGCAGCGCGCTGGTCTTCGGGCTGGTGCTCGCGGTGGTCTCGGTGGCCCTGATGGCCGCGTTCACCAACCTGCTGGCCGCCGGGCTGACGCTGGCCGCGATCGCCTACTACGACCTGGTCTACACGCTGTGGCTGAAGCGGACCACGCCGCAGAACACCTTCTGGGGCGGCGCGTGCGGGGCGGCCCCGGTGCTGATCGGCTGGGCCGCGGTGACCGGCTCGCTGGCGCCGGCGGCGTGGGCGTTGTTCGCGGTGGTCTTCTTCTGGCAGATGCCGCACTTCTACCCCCTCGCCATGAAGTACAAGGCGGACTACGCCCGCGCCGGCATCCCGATGCTGCCGGTGGTCGCCTCGACCCGCCGGGTCAACGCCGAGATCATCGGCTTCGCCTGGCTGACCCTGCTCTCCTCGCTGGCCGTCTGGCCGCTCGGGATGAGCGCCATCTACGGCGTCACCGCGCTGGTGTCCGGCGGGGTCTTCGTGTACGAGGCGCACAAGCTGTGCCGCCAGGTGGCCCGGGGCGGGGCGGTCAGGCCGATGCGGCTGTTCCACTGGTCGTACGTCTACCTGACCATCCTGTTCGCCGCCGTCGCCGTGGACGCCCTGATCTGACGCGGTCTCCGCGAGGACGCGGGCCGGGGCCGTCGGGCCCCGGCCCGCGCCGTGTCACCGCCCCCCGGTTCCCGGTGGTCCGGTTGGTCGCCGGCCTGCCGTGCTGCCCGGACAAATCACCATCGTTGATGAGTTGTCCGTATTTGGTGACATATCGGAAAAGATTTCACCCTGAGTCGGGTTCACTCAACTCGGGTGACAACGGGTGACTTTGTCGCTGAGCTATGGCCGGCTAAGTCGGATAAATCCCCACGAAGCACCTGTGGGCTTCCTTAAACGGTCGGGTAATAGGCATCACAAATTGTTCATGGTTCTCGCACGGCACAAGGGAACTCTGCTTAGGCTTCGCGTCATGGCAGAAGGTTCCGATCCGACGCTGACGGCTCAGCAGACCGTCGCCGACCAGACCCCCCCCAGCGGTCTGGTCGCGGGCATCAAGTCGTTCGCCGCCGGGCACGGCGGGGCGAAGGCGGTCATCGAGTACGTCGGCAAGCGTGGCGCGCGCATCGTCCTCGTGGGCTCCGACGGGGCCTGGGGCGACCAGTTCGCGGACGACACCGGGGTTGCGCGCGAGGCGTGCGCCAGGGCGGGAGTCACCGTCGAGAACGCCTGGGAGCGGGAGCTGATGGACCAGATGCGCCCGAGCAACGACCTCTGGCGATCGATGGCCCGACGCGCGATGGCCCGTTGACCCACAGATGACCGAACACCACCACCAGTCGACCCGGGGGGAACCCCGGGTCGCTATCGTCACGTGCGCCGAGCTGTCCGACCTCGACCCGGACAACCGGCTCCTGCTCGCCCCGCTGACCGGGCGCGGCGTCCCGGTCACCGTCGCTGTCTGGGACGACCCGGCGGTCGACTGGGCCGCGTACGACCTGGTCGTGATCCGCTCGCCCTGGGACTACGCGCTGCGCCGCGACGAGTTCGTGGCCTGGGCCGAGACCGTCCCCCGGCTGGTCAACCCGGCCGACGTGGTGCGCTGGAACACCGACAAGCGCTACCTCGGCGAACTGTCGGCCGCCGGCGTGCCCACCGTGCCGACCGGCTGGGTCCTGCCAGGGGAGAGCTGGGAGCCGCCCGCCACCCACGGCGAGTACGTGGTCAAGCCGGCGGTCAGTGCCGGCAGCCAGGACACCGGCCGGTACGACCTGGCCGACCCCGGGCACCGCGAGCTGGCCACGGCCCACGTGCGGCGGCTGTCGCGGGCCGGCCGGGTGGCCATGGTCCAGCCGTACCTGACGGCGGTGGACACCGCCGGGGAGACCGCGCTGCTGTACCTGGCCGGGCCGGACGGGCTCCGGTTCAGTCACGCGATCCGCAAGGGCCCGATGCTGACCGGCCCCGACCTGGGCCCCGACGGGCTGTTCAAGGACGAGGACATCAGCTCCCGGACGGCCACCGCCGACCAACTCGCCGTCGCCGAGCGGGTGCTGGCCGCGGTCCCGGGCGGGTCGGAGCGCCTGCTCTACGCCCGGGTCGACCTCATCCCGGGCCCCGACGGGTCACCCGTGCTGGTCGAGCTGGAGCTGACCGAGCCGTCCCTGTTCCTCGGGTACGCCGACGGCGCCCCCGACCGCCTGGCCGACGCCATCCTCACCCACCTGCACCATCCCCACTGACCCGCCCGCCCCGGGGCCGCGTCGCCCCGGGGCCGCGTCGCCCCCGCATCGGGCAAATTCACGGAAAGAGTGGCCTCCGTGTGGGTGCGAGGCCACTCTTTCCGTGAATTTGCGCGGGGTGGGGTGTGGGGGTGGGGCGCGTCAGGCGGGGGTGGGGGCGGGGGTTTTGGCTGGCGTAGGGGTCGTCGGTACCTCGGTCGGGCGGCGTTCTCGGGTCGACCAGAGCACCGCGAGGGTGGCGAGCAGGACCAGGCACGAGCCGAGCATGTGTGCTGCGACCATCGCCGCGGGCAGGTGGGTGAAGTACTGGACGAAGCCGATCAGGCCCTGGCTCAGCTCCACCGCGACCAGCACGAGGGCGGCCCGCTCGGCCCGTCGGGCGCCGACCGCGCGGAACGCGAAGACCAGCGCCACCGAGAGCCCGATCAGCAGGAACACCCCGTCGGCGTGCACCTGCGAGATCGACTGCGGGTCGAGGCCGTTGCGGGCCGCGCCCTGGTCGCCGGCGTGCGGGCCGCTGCCGGTGACCCAGGTGCCGACCACCAGCACCGCGACGCTCACCACGGTGGTGACCAGCGCCAGCGTCCGCAGCGGCCCCGGCACCGTGGGCGCCGTCGGGCCGTCCGGTTCGCCGATGCGCCGCCAGAGCGCGTACGCGACCGCGATCACCGCCATCGAGGCGAGGAAGTGCAGGCCGACCACCCACGGGTTCAGGTTGGTCAGCACGGTGATCCCGCCGACCACCGCCTGCGCGGGGATGCCGAACAGCACCCCGATCGCCAGCGGCAGCAGGGCCCGCCGCCGCGCCCCGTGCAGCAGCAAGCCCACCACCACCGCCAGCGCGATCGCGCCGACGGCGAAGGTGAGCAGCCGGTTGCCGAACTCGATGACGCCATGCACGCCCATCTCCGAAGTCGTCGTGTACGACGCGTCGGTGCACCTGGGCCAGGTGGGGCAGCCGAGGCCGGACGCGGTCAGCCGGACCGCCCCGCCGGTGACCACGATGGCGACGTTCGCGATGATCGAGGCGAGCGCCAGGCGGCGCAGCAGTGTGGTGGAGGCCGGGAACCGGACGGATCGCTTCACGGGGCAAATCCTACGCAACGTAGTGGAGCCCGATCGGGTGACTCCGCCGCGCCGGTGGCTCGGATCACCGGGACCCGGGTTTGCGGGCCTCCGGCGAATTACGTAACGTTGGCGTTGTGAAAAACGTGGCGGCGCTTCGCGGGCGACAGCCGGTGACCGGTCCGGTCGCCGGTGTGCCCGTGTCCGCCGGTGCGTCCGGTTCCGCCGTGGCCGACCTCTCCACCCGGGACCGGGTGACCCAGCTGCTGCTGGAGCAGGGGGCGACCACCGCCGCGCAACTCGGCTCGGCGCTCGGGCTCAGCCCGGCGGCGATCCGCCGGCACCTCGACGCGATGCTGGTCGACGGCGACGTGACCGCTCGTGAGCAGACCGTCCGGGGCAGCCGGGGGCGGGGCCGCCCCGCGAAGGTGTTCGTGCTGACGGACGCGGCCCGGGGTCGCTGCGGCACCCACCACTACGACAACATCGCCACCGCCGCGCTGCGCTGGATCGCCCGCAACAGCGGTTCCACGGCGGTGGAGGCGTTCGCGGCCGACCAGGTCGCCGCCCTGGAGGACCGCTGTCGGGCCGCCATGGAGAACGCCGGCGACGACCCCCTGGCGCGGGCCGAGGCGCTCGCCGAGGCGCTGACGGCCGAGGGCTACGCCGCCAGCGCGTCGACGATCGCCTCCGGCGGTCAGCTCTGTCAGCACCACTGCCCGGTGGCGCACGTAGCCGCCGAGTTCCCCCAGCTGTGCGAGGCCGAGACCGCGGTGATCTCCCGCCTGGTCGGCACCCACGTGCAGCGCCTGGCCACCATCGCGCACGGCGACGGGGTGTGCACCACGCACATCCCCGCCCAGCCGGGGCGTGCCCAGTCCGGTAGAACCGTCACCACTGTGAGGACAGATAGATGACCGAGCAGATCGTTCAGCCCCTGACCCAGGAGGAGCAGCTCGCCGCCCTCGGTCGCTACGAGTACGGCTGGGCCGACTCCGACGTCGCCGGCGCCACCGCCAAGCGCGGCCTCAACGAGGCTGTGGTGCGGGACATCTCGGCGAAGAAGAGCGAGCCCGCCTGGATGCTCGACCTGCGCCTGAAGGGCCTGCGGCTGTTCGGCCGCAAGCCGATGCCGGCCTGGGGCGCCGATCTCACCGGGATCGACTTCGACAACATCAAGTACTTCGTCCGGTCCACCGAGAAGCAGGCCACCAGCTGGGAGGACCTGCCCGAGGACATCAAGAACACGTACGACCGGCTGGGCATCCCCGAGGCGGAGAAGCAGCGGCTGGTTGCCGGCGTCGCGGCGCAGTACGAGTCCGAGGTCGTCTACCACAAGATCCGCGAGGACCTCGAGGAGCAGGGCGTCCTGTTCCTGGACACCGACACCGCGCTCAAGGAGCACGAGGACGTCTTCAAGGAGTACTTCGGCACGGTGATTCCGGTCGGCGACAACAAGTTCGCCGCGCTGAACACCTCCGTGTGGTCCGGCGGCTCGTTCATCTACGTGCCGAAGGGGGTGCGCGTGGAGATCCCGCTCCAGGCGTACTTCCGGATCAACACCGAGAACATGGGCCAGTTCGAGCGGACGCTGATCATCGTCGACGAGGACGCCTACGTGCACTACGTCGAGGGCTGCACCGCGCCGATGTACTCGTCCGACTCGCTGCACAGCGCGGTCGTGGAGATCATCGTCAAGAAGAACGCCCGGTGCCGCTACACGACCATCCAGAATTGGTCGAACAATGTCTACAACCTGGTCACCAAGCGGGCCGTGTGCCACGAGGGCGCGACCATGGAGTGGGTCGACGGCAACATCGGCTCCAAGGTCACCATGAAGTACCCGGCGGTCTACATGACCGGCGAGCACGCCAAGGGCGAGGTGCTCTCGGTGGCGATGGCCGGCGAGGGCCAGCACCAGGACGCCGGCGCCAAGATGGTGCACGCCGCGCCGCACACCTCCTCCACCATCATCTCCAAGTCGATCGCCCGGGGCGGCGGCCGCACTTCGTACCGGGGCCTGGTGCAGGTGCTGGAGGGCTCGCACCACAGCCGCAGCACGGTCAAGTGCGACGCGCTGCTGGTCGACACCATCTCCCGCTCGGACACCTACCCGTACGTCGACATCCGCGAGGACGACGTGTCGATGGGGCACGAGGCGACCGTCTCCAAGATCAGCGACGACCAGCTCTTCTACCTGATGAGCCGGGGCCTGAGCGAGGACGAGGCGATGGCGATGATCGTCCGAGGCTTCATCGAGCCGATCGCCAAGGAGCTCCCGATGGAGTACGCCCTGGAGCTGAACCGCCTGATC
Source organism: Micromonospora sp. NBC_01412 (assembly GCF_045040215.1). Classification (NCBI taxonomy): domain Bacteria; kingdom Bacillati; phylum Actinomycetota; class Actinomycetes; order Micromonosporales; family Micromonosporaceae; genus Micromonospora; species Micromonospora sp. NBC_01412. The sequence goes on along the minus strand of NZ_CP109528.1, from coordinate 939,860 downwards.
GAACTCCAGATGGAGGGCGCGGTCGGCTGACGCCGCCCGCCCGGTGGGCCGGTCGCACCGGCCCGTCCACCCGTCCCAGACACCGTCGTCGCAGAACACACCAAGGAAGAGATGACTACCCAGGCTTCCGCGCCGCCCAGCACCAAGTCGCAGGCGCTCCGCTCGTACGACGTCGCCGACTTCCCGGCCCTCACCGGCCTGGAGGAGGAGTGGCGCTTCACCCCGCTCAAGCGGCTGCGCGGGCTGGTCGGCGAGGCCCAGGCCGCGACCGGCGCGGTCCGGCACGAGTACGGCGACCTGCCCTCCGGCGTCACCGTCTCCCCGATCGGCAAGGACGACCCCCGGGTGGGCAGCGTGCTCACCCCGGTCGACCGGGTCAGCGCGCTGGCGTACGGCGGTGCCGGCGAGGCGCTGCTGGTGGAGGTCGCCCGCGACGCGGTGGTCGGCGAACCGGTGGGCCTGCGGGTGGTCGGCGACGGCGCCGATCACCTGGCGTTCGGGCACACCTTCATCGACGTGGGCCGGTTCGCCGAGGTGACCCTGGTGCTGGAGCACGTCGGCTCGGCGACCCTCGCCGACAACGTCGAGGTGTCCGTGGCCGACGGCGCGAAGCTGACCCTGGTCACCGTGGCCGACTGGGCTGCCGACGCGGTGCAGGCCCAGCACCTGAGGGTGAAGCTCGGCCGGGACGCCAAGGTGGTGCACATCCAGGTCAGCCTCGGCGGCGACCTGGTCCGGCAGTACACCTCGGTGGAGTACACCGGCCGGGGCGGCGAGGCCGAGCTGTACGGCGTCTACTTCGCCGACGGCGGCCAGCACCTGGAGCACCGCCAGCTCGTCGACCACAACGTGCCGGACTGCCGCAGCTACGTCGGCTACCGGGGCGCGTTGCAGGGCGCGGACGCACACACGGTCTGGGTGGGCGACGTGCTGATCCGGGCCGGGGCGACCGGCACCGACACGTACGAGATCAACCGGAACCTGCTGCTCAGCGACGGCGCCCGGGCCGACTCCGTGCCGAACCTGGAGATCGAGACCGGCGAGATCGCCGGCGCCGGGCACGCCAGCGCGACCGGCCGCTTCGACGACGAGCAGCTGTTCTACCTGATGGCCCGGGGCATCCCGGAGGACGAGGCCCGCCGCCTGGTGGTCCGCGGCTTCTTCGCCGAGCTGATCAACAAGATCCCGGTCGAGGAGCTGCGCGTGCGGCTCGGCGACGCGATCGAGGCCCGGCTGGCCACGGCGGGCGCCTGATGATCCGAATCTGTGCCACCGAGGACGTGCCGAAGGGCACGGTGATCAGCGCTGACGTCGACGGCACGCCGGTCGCCCTCGTGCACGGCGAGGACGACCGGTTCTACGCCGTGCACGACGAGTGCTCGCACGCCGCGGTCGCCCTCTCCGAGGGCGAGGTCGAGGGGTGCACGCTGGAATGCTGGCTGCACGGCTCCCGTTTCGACCTGCGTACCGGTGAGCCGACCGGCCTGCCCGCCACCGAACCCGTTCCCGTCTACGCCGTCGAGATCCGCGACGGCGACATCTACCTTCCCGTGGGCGCCGACGGCCGCCCGATGCCGAGCAATGGAGTGACCCGATAATGAGCACCCTGGAGATCCGCGACCTGAAGGTGTCGGTCAAGCTGCCCGAGGGTCAGCTCAAGCCGATCCTTGACGGGGTAGACCTGACGGTTGGTTCGGGTCAGACCCACGCCATCATGGGCCCGAACGGCTCCGGCAAGTCCACCCTGGCGTACTCCATCGCCGGTCACCCGAAGTACGAGATCACCGGCGGCTCGGTGACCCTGGACGGCGAGGACGTGCTCGCCATGTCCGTCGACGAGCGGGCCCGCGCCGGGCTCTTCCTCGCCATGCAGTACCCGGTCGAGGTGCCCGGCGTCTCGGTGGCCAACTTCCTGCGTACCGCCAAGACCGCGATCGACGGTACGGCGCCGAAGCTGCGCACCTGGGGCGGCGAGCTGCGCGGCGCGATGGAGCGCCTCCAGATGGACCCGGCGTTCGCCCAGCGCAACGTCAACGAGGGCTTCTCCGGCGGCGAGAAGAAGCGGCACGAGATCGTGCAGCTCGAGCTGCTCAAGCCGAAGATCGCGATCCTCGACGAGACCGACTCCGGCCTCGACGTCGACGCGCTGCGGGTGGTCAGCGAGGGCGTGAACCGGGTCCGCGACACCGGCGACACCGGCCTGCTGCTGATCACCCACTACACGCGCATCCTGCGCTACATCAAGCCGGACTTCGTGCACGTCTTCGTCGCCGGTCGGATCGTCGAGCAGGGCGGCCCGGAGCTGGCCGACAAGCTCGAGGCCGAGGGCTACGAGCGGTACGCCGCCGGGGCCGGCTCGGCGGGGGCCTGAGGAAGGGGCCGGTCACGCAGATGACCACCATCACGATCCCCGAGGGGATGCCGCAGTTCGACGACGTGCCGCGCTTCGACGTGGCGGCGGTGCGCGCGGACTTCCCGATTCTCGACCGGGAGGTCAACGGGCACCCGCTGGTCTACCTCGACAGCGCGAACACCTCGCACAAGCCGCGCCAGGTGCTCGACGTGCTCACCGAGCACTACGCGAGGCACAACGCCAACGTGTCCCGCTCGGTGCACACGCTGGGCACCGAGGCGACCGAGGCGTACGACGGCGCGCGGGCGAAGCTCGCCGCGTTCGTCAACGCGCCGAGCGTGGACGAGGTGGTGTTCACCAAGAACTCCACCGAGGCGATCAACATCGTGGCGTACGCGTTCTCCAACGCCTCGCCGCGTGCCGACGCCGACCCCCGCTTCCGGCTCGGCCCCGGCGACGAGATCGTGATCTCCGAGATGGAGCATCACTCGAACATCGTCCCGTGGCAGTTGCTGGCCGAGCGCACCGGCGCGACCCTGCGCTGGTTCCCGGTCACCGACCAGGGGCGACTGGACGAGTCGGGGCTGGACGACCTGGTGACCGAGCGGACGAAGATCGTCTCGCTGGTGCACATGTCGAACATTCTCGGCACCGTCAACGCCACCTCCCGGATCACCGCGCGGGTCCGCGAGGTGGGGGCGCTGCTGCTGCTCGACTGCTCGCAGTCGGTGCCGCACCTGCCGATCGACGTGGTCGACCTCGACGCCGACTTCATCGTCTTCACCGGGCACAAGATGTGCGGCCCCACCGGCGTCGGCGTGCTCTGGGGCCGGGGCGAGCTGCTCGCGGCGATGCCCCCGGTGTTCGGCGGCGGCTCGATGATCGAGACGGTCACCATGGCCCGGTCGACGTTCGCCGCCCCGCCGACCCGGTTCGAGGCGGGCACTCCGCCGATCGCCGGGGCCGTGGCGCTCGGCGCGGCGGTGGACTACCTCACCGGGATCGGTATGCGGGCGATCCAGTGGCACGAGAAGGAGCTGACGGCGTACGCGCTGGACGCCCTCGCCACCGTGCCCGACCTGCGGATCTTCGGGCCGACCGTGCCGGTGGGCCGGGGCGGGACGATCTCGTTCGCGCTCGGCGACATCCACCCGCACGACGTGGGTCAGGTGCTCGACTCGCTCGGCGTGCAGGTGCGCGTCGGCCACCACTGCGCCAAGCCGGTGTGCACCCGGTTCGGCGTGCCGGCCATGACGCGGGCCTCGTTCTACCTGTACACCACCACCGAGGAGATCGACGCCCTGGTGGGCGGTCTGGAGCAGGTGCGGAAGGTGTTCGACTGATGCAGCTCGACCAGCTCTACCAGGAGATCATCCTGGACCACTACAAGCGCCCGCACGGTCGTGGCCTGCGCGACGCCGAGGACCCGGCCGACCAGGTCGCCGAGGCGCACCACGTCAACCCGACCTGCGGTGACGAGGTGACCGTCCGGGTCGCCACCGACGGCGACGTGCTGCACGACATCTCGTACGACGGCATGGGCTGCTCGATCAGCCAGGCGTCGGCGAGCGTGCTGCACGAGCTGCTGCGTGGTCGGGGTGCGGGTGAGGCGTTCGCGGTGCACGAGGCGTTCGTCGAGTTGATGTCCGGCCGTGGCCAGGTCACGCCGGACGAGGACGTGCTCGGTGACGGGGTGGCGTTCGCGGGTGTCGCGCGCTACCCCGCCCGGGTCAAGTGCGCGTTGCTGCCGTGGATGGCGTTCAAGGACGCCGCGGCACGCGCCGGGGTGGGCGTGAGCCCGGAGGTGAAGGCATGAGCGAGCGTCAGCGAGCGAATCATCGGCACAGTGCCGGCACAGCTCATGCCGGTGCCGAGCGAAGCGAGGGGACGGCATGAGCAGCGAGGAAACCCCCACCACGCCGGAGGCCGGCGCCGTGGCGACCGACAGCGCGGTCCCGCCCACCGAGGGCGCGGCCACGCCGGCGGCCAACGGTGCGGCGACCAACGGCAAGGCCGCCGTCGCCGACGTCGAGGAGGCGATGAAGGACGTCGTCGACCCTGAGCTGGGCATCAACGTGGTCGACCTCGGCCTGGTGTACGGCGTCCACGTCGACGACGACAACGTCGCGACCCTGGACATGACGCTGACCTCGGCGGCCTGCCCGCTGACCGACGTGATCGAGGACCAGACCCGGCAGGCGCTGACCACCGGCCCCGGCGGGGGACTGGTCGACGACATCCGGATCAACTGGGTCTGGCTGCCCCCGTGGGGTCCTGACAAGATCACCGACGAGGGGCGCGACCAGCTCCGTTCCCTCGGCTTCAACGTCTGACACCGGCCCGCACCACGCATCGCGCCGCGAGCGTCTCCCCGTCCAGGGGGACGCTCGCGGCGTTTTCTTCGTCCGGCCCGCCTGCTCCGCGATGCCGCCCCGGCGGCCCCACCTACTTGCAGCCCGCCCGGGTTAACCGCTCTGCCGCCCGACTGGCCGCCTGACCCGCCCCAGCACCACCGCGTCCACCGGCAGGCCCGCCCGGCATCCCGCCCGCCTGGCATCCCGGCACCCGGGCATCCCGCCCGCCTGGCCTGCTGGCTTCTGACATGCCGGGGCTCAGATCGCGCCACCCCGTGCCCCACGGTCGTCGACCTGCGGGCCACACCTGCTAAAGCTCCCTTTGCTCTGCTGCCCCCCATGCAACGCACGCGGAGAGTGACGCCCCCTGCTGTCCGCTCGTGCTGGCCCGCGACGTGAAGCAGCTGCTCAGTGCTGATGTTGCGCTGACGGCAGCAGAGCAAAGGGGGCGAGTCCATATCGATGCCCGAAGCGGCGGGATGACGTAGCGTGACCGTGCAAGGGCGGTGCCGCCAGGGGCGTGGGGTCCAGGAAATCGCTCGCGAGCCGAAGGGCCTGGGCCGATGATGAGGCCATGATCGAGGCGTACCCGCAGCAGGTCTTTGTCCGCGCGGCTGACACCGCGCCCCGACAGCGGACCTCGCCCGGTGGCGTCTCGACCCGTCGCAGACCGTCGTGACCGGGGCGTTCCTCGCTGGCCTGGTGGCCGGCTACGGCGTCGCCGTGCCCGTCGGCGCGATCGCCGTGCTGATCCTGGGGCTCAGCGCGCGGACGTCGTTCCGGGTCGGCGCCGCCGCCGCGCTCGGCGTGGCGACCGCCGACGGTCTCTACGCCGCCGTCGCCGTGCTCGGTGGGGCAGCGGTCGCCGATCTGGTGACCCCGATCGCCGGGCCGCTGCGGCTGGTGGCAGCGGCCGTGCTGCTCGTCCTCGCCGGGCACACCGCGTGGCGGGCGCTGCGCCCGCGCCCCACGCCCGCCGGTGCGGGCGGCGGCCGGGGCCTCGGCACCCCGGGGCGGGCCTTCGCCGGGGTGCTGACGCTGACCCTGCTCAACCCGGCGACGGTGGTCTACTTCGTGGCGCTCGTGCTCGGCCGCGGCGAGGCGGCCGGCCCGGACCGCCCGGCCGCCGCCCTCTTCGTGGCCGGAGCGTTCCTCGCCTCGGCGAGCTGGCAGTTGCTGATCGCGGGCGGTGGCACACTGGTCGGCCGGGCGCTGACCGGGCCCCGGGGCCGGCTGGTGACCGCCCTGGTCTCCAGCGCGATCATCGGGGCGCTCGCGGTCGTCATGCTGCTCGCGCGCTGACCGGGGCCGCCCGGCCGAACGCGTGCCTCGACCGGAACCGGATGCCGCTCCCTGCGCGGCCCGGTCGTGCCGTACGGTCGGGCGGTGACCAGTCGACCCGCAGCAGGCGGCGGCCGGTGGGTCGAGGTCGACCCGGCCCGCGTCGCCCGCTGGGTCGAGGGCTTCGCCGACCGGCACGGCCCGCCGACCACCACCCCCCGGGAGTACGGCCTGCTGCTCGCCGCCCCGGACGGGGCGACCGCCGAGCTGCACACCCCGCCGGGCGTACCCCCGGCCCTCGACCTTGCCGGGTTCGTGGCCGCCGTCGCCGCGCCGCGCCGGATCGGGCTGCTGCTCGCCCGCAAGGGCGCGGTGGCGGTCGGCATCGCCGAGGGCGGCGACATCGTGGTGTCCAAGGTCGACACTCGGTACGTGCAGGGGCGCACCGCCGCCGGCGGCTGGTCCCAGCAGCGCTTCGCCCGCCGCCGGGACAACCAGGCGAAGGCGGCGCTGGGCGACGCGGTCGAGCTGGCCGTCCGGCTGCTGCTGCCCGAGGCCGCCACGCTCACCGCCCTGGTCGGCGGGGGCGATCGGCGGGCGGTGGACACCGTGCTGGCGGACCGGCGGCTGGCCCCGCTGGCCGCGCTGCGCGCCGACCGGCTGCTCGACGTGCCGGAGCCCCGGCACGCGGTGCTGGTCTCCGCAGTGGACGCGGCCCGCGCCGTGCGGGTCTTGGTCCGGGATCCCGGGCCGGCCGCCCCCTGACCGATCGACGGGCGTGCCCGGGCCACTAGGCTGGCGGTAGCGCGCGAAGGGGGTCGGGATGGAGGCGACGGACGGCGTCGCCGGCGGTGGCGGCCCGGGCGGTGAGCGTCTCGGTGACCGGATCCGCCGCCTGCGCACCGCCCGGGGGCTGACCCAGCAGCAGGTCGCCGTGCCCCGGTACACCCGGGCGTTCCTCGGCGCGATCGAGTCCGGCACCCGTACCCCCAGCCCGGAGGCGCTGACTCACGTCGCCGACCGGCTCGGGCTGCCGGTCGACGACCTGCGCCACGGGCGGCCGGCCGACGCGGCGGCCCGGCTGGCCGGGGAGCTGGCGGCGGCCCGGCGGGCCCTGTCGGCCGGCGACCTCGACGACGCCGACCGCGCGCTCGCCGACATCGGTCGCCGGGCCGACGACTACCACCTGCCGGAGCTGGGCGGCTGGGCGCGGTACTACGCGGCGGAGGTGGACCTGCACCGGGGCCGGGCCCCGGCCGCCGCGGCGGGCTACGCGCGGCTGGCGGCGCAGCCGCCGGCCGACTGCCCCGCGCTGCGCGCGGCGGTGCTCGCCCGGCAGTCCTACTGCCTCCTCGTCGACGGGGACGCCCCCCGCGCGGTGGCCGTCCTGGAGGACGGGCTACGGGAGCTGCGGGCCTCGGCACCGGTGGACCCCGACGCGGAGCTGCGGCTGACCAACGCGTTGATGTACACGTTCCTGGAGTTGAGCTGGCGGCACCGGGCCCGCCGGCTGGAGCGGGACGCGCTGCCGCTGCTGAGCCGGGCCACCCGGGGAGAGTGGGTGGCCCAGTTCTACGCCGTCGCGGGCCAGCTTCGGCGCGACGGCGAGCTGGACGAGGCCGACCGCTACCTGCGCGAGGCGGTCCGTCGCTACGCCGAGCTGGGACTCACCCGGGAGATCGCGCTGTGCCACTGGGCCCGGGGGTACGTACTGCGCCGGGCCGGCCGGCCCGGCGAGGCCGGACCGGAGTTGCGCAGGGCCCGGGAGATGCTCGGCGCGGTCGGTGCCGTGCTCGACCACGCGGGGGCGACCCTGGAACTGGCCGAGTCCCGCCGCCGGGAGGGCGCGCTGGACGAGGCGGCGGAGCTGGCCGGAGAGGCAGCCCGGACGGCGGCCGAGTGCCGGCACCGGGAGCTGATGGCGGAGGCCGACCTCGTGCTCGGCCTGGTGCGCGCGGGCCGGGGCGCCAGCGCGGACGCCCGCCGGTTGCTGTCCCGGGCGGCCGACCGGTACGAGCAGGCCGGGCTGATGGGGGAGGTCGTCGTCGCCTGCCGGCACCTCGGCGACTCGCTGCTCGCCGAGGGGGACCGCCCGGGGGCGGCCGAGGTGCTGCGCCGGGGCCTGCGCGCGGCGGAGCGACTGACGTGAGCGCCCGACACGCGGCGCGGCACGGCGGGGCGGACGACGTGGGGGTCCGGCGCGCGGCGCGGCGCGGCGGAGCGACTGACGGGAACGCGCGGCGCGGCGGGGCGGCTGACGCGGGCGGCCGGCGCGGCGCGGCGGGGCGGCGGTAATGACGCAGCGGCGGGACCAGGTGGGTGCCCGCCTCCAGCGGCTGCGCGCCGCGCGGGGGCTCACCCAGCGCGCCCTGGCCGAGCCGCGCTACACCGCGGCCTACGTCTCCGCCGTGGAGGGCGGCCGGCGCACCCCCTCTGCCGACGCTGTCGCCCACTTCGCCGAGCGCCTCGGAGTCACCCCGGTCGACCTGACCACCGGCCGTTCCCCGGCCGAGGTGGTGCGCCTGCACCTGCGGCTGGTCGAGGCCGACTGCGCCGGGCCGGACGATCCCGCCGGGGCGGGCGCGGGCTACCGGGAGGTGATCTCGGTCGCCGCGCCGCTGGACGCCCCGGTCCTGGTCGCCCGGGCCCGGCTCGGCCTCGCCGGCCTCGCCCTGCGGCGGGGGGACACCGGCGAGGCGGCGGCGCAGCTCGACCGGGCCGAGGAGCTGTTGACGGAGGCTGCGCCACACGTCCGCGCCGAGGCGACCGCCGTCCGCGCGGTGCTGGTGGGCCGCGGTGGCGACCTCCGGTACGCGACGTACCTGCTGGCGTCGGCCCGGGACGGGCTGGTGCGGGACGGCTATCCGGATCCCGCCGCGCTGCTGACCCTGCACGCGGAGCTGGCGGTCTGCCATCTCCAGCTCGACGACGAGCCGGCGGCGGCGGAGGCGGCGGCGCGGGCCCTGGCCCTGGCGGTGCTGGCCGAGCCGGCCCGGGTGGCCGGGCTGCACCTGGCGGTGGCGGGCAGCCTGCTGGCGGGGGGCCGCACGGCGGAGGCGGCCACGGCGGCGGAGCAGGCCCGGCAGGCAGCCCGGCAGGCCATGCTGGACGTGCAGTTGGCGTCGTGCCACCGGGCGCGTGGGCGCGGCCGGTGGGCCGCCGGGGACGTCCCGGGCGCGTTGGCGGACCTCACCACCGCGTACGACGCGCTGCGCGCCGCCGGCCAGCCGGGGCTGGCCGGGGACGCCGCGGTCGAGTTGGCCGAGGCGTACCGGGTGCTCGGGCGGCCGGCGACGGCGGACGCGCTGGTGGGGGAGGTGCTGGCCAGGGGTGGCGAGGGTCCCGGCGCCGCCCGCGCGGCGCGGGTGCGCGGACTGCTCCGCGCGGACGCCGGCGATCGGCCCGGGGCGGAGCGCTACCTGCGGGCGGCGGTCGAGGGGTTCCGCGCCGCCGGCCGGCGGCGCGAGCTGGCGGGCACCGTGCTGGCGCTGGCCGACCACCTCGCCTCCGCCGGCCGCCCCGACGAGGCGTTGGACCTGATGCGTGAGGGGTTGCGCGCGGTGGAGCGGCTCGGCGAGCGCCCGCCTTCGGCGGTGCGCCCGGCCACCTGACGCCCACCGGCCGTCCCGCCCCGGCCGCCCGTCCGTTGTTGCCGGGTGTGCGGACCGTCCGCCGGCACCGCCCAGGCCACGACAGCCTGGTCGGCCGCTCAGTCGCGGGCCCAGAGCGCCGGCGTGTTCGGCGGTTCCCAGCCCGCCTGGGCGGTGTGCGCCTGGAGGCAGCGGTAACCGGAGCCGCCGAACGTCACCCGGTCGCCGGCCCGGTACGTGGTCCCGGTCGCCCAGGTGCCCGACGGCGGCGGGGTGCCGGTGGGGCTGGCGGTGGGGGAGGGGGTCTGCGACACGTTGAGCACGAAGTCGAAGGTGGCCTCCCGGCCGCCGTCCACCGCGCGCACGGTCATCAGCAGGGCCGGGTTGAACAGCGAGTCGGTGTTGTTACGGGGCTCGCCGGGGAAGTAGAGCTGGGTGGTGAGCACCGGCCGGCCCGGGGCCTGGACCTTGACGTGGATGTGCCGGGTCCGGCCGGGGTAGAGGCCCGGCACGATCGTGGTCAGCCGGTACGCGCCGGACGCGTCGGCGAACTGGTGCCCGCGCAGCCGGTAGCCGGCGTTGTCGTAGCCGCCGTTGGCGTCGGCCTGCCAGAAGTCGAGCAGCACGTTGGGGATCGTCTGGCAGCCCAGCCCGAAGACGTAGCCGCTGAGGGTCAGTCGGGTGCCGACCGTGCCGGCCTCGATCAGGGAGGTGCGGCGTGGCGAGTTGGGCTTGAAGTAGGGGCCCTCGATCTGCGCCGGCGTCGGGTCGTCGCCGTCGTCGCACATCGGGGTGGGCGTCAGCACCGGGCCGGCGGGGTCGCCGGCCGTCGCCAGCGCCCGCGCCGCACCGCCGAGGAGCAGCGGGGCGGGCAGGGTGAGGGCCACGGCCCTCAGCACGGTCTTGCGGGTGACACCGCTGGTGTCGCGGGGCTCGTCCGCGCCGGTGGATGCGCCGGTCATGGCAGCTCCTTGTCGCTCGGTGGTGACCTTCCGAGCCGACCCGGTCGGGCCGACCGCTGCCACCGACCCTAGGAAGAGCTATCCGTTGACGTCGATGTGTTTGGTGCCTGGGTCGTGGTGTTTTCCGCCGTGCCGGCGGAAGTCGCCGGGGGTGTCGCCGACCTCGCGGCGGAAGAACCGGCAGAAGTAGGCGGCATCGGCGAAGCCCAGCCGGGCGGCGACCCGGGCCACGGTGAGGTCGGTCTGCACCAGCAGCCGCTTCGCCTCCAGCACCCGGGCCCGGCGGATGAGCTGGGCCGGGGTGGCGCCGGTGACCCGGGGGACCGCCTCGTTGAGGTGCCGCACCGAGACGCCGAGGCGGCGCGCGTAGGCGTGGGCCGGTTCGCCGAGCAGGGCCGGCTCGGCGAGCAGCTCGTCGAAGCGGCGGGCCACCGTCTCGGCCCGGCCCGCGTGTGCCGGGGAGTCGCCGTACGGGTGGGCCGCCGGTCCGGCCGGCGTCGAGCGGCTCACCTCGACGACGAGGATGTGCAGGTACGCCCGCAGCACGCTGCGGCAGCCCGGCTCGGCCCGGCGCCGCTCCCCGGCCATCCGTTCCAGCACTGACCGGATCCGGGCGGCGTGCGCGGCGTCGCGTGGGTGCCACGAGCGGTGGCCCGAGCGGTGCAGCGCGTCCCGGTCGCCCGGGTCGGCCAGCAGGAACTCGGGGGCGCACAGTACGACGTGCCCCCGCAGGTCGTCCGCGTCGCGCCAGTGGTGCACCTGGCCGGGGGTGACGAGGAAGAGCTGGGGCGGCCGGACGGCGTACGCGACGAGGTCGACGACGTGGGTGGCGTGCCCGTGGGTCACGTACGCCAGCTCGTAGAAGGTGTGCCGGTGCGGGAAGCCGGCGCGGGACAGCGGCCCGATCTCGGCGAAGGAGCCGACGGCGAACGGGAGTTCGTCGGGCGCGGGGACGTCCAGCTCGTGCCGGGGCAGAGCCGGCGGCGGGCCGGGGGCTGCCTGGCGGCGGGCCGGGCGGGGGCGGGACGAGGCGGACAACGGCCACTCCAGGCGGTCGCGGCAGTCGGATGCGGCCGATCGGGGAACGTATTGACGCATCCGCATACGTCACTTACCGTACTGGCAACAGAGTTAACAACAAAAGTTGGCTCGCCGGTAGCGCGGCGGGTGGGCGGTCCACCACGCCCGCCGCCCACCCGGTCCCTCCCCCCGTTCCGCGAGGAGATCCCCATGCGCCGACGATCCGCCACCATGGCCGCCGCCCTCCTGGGCGCCGCCGCCACGGTGCTCACCCTCACCCTGGCCGCGCAGGCAGACCCCGGTGCCGGTCCGGCCCTCGGCGGCCCGGCCGGCGTCGCCGCCCCCGACGGAATCGCGCCGGAGATGTTCGCCGCGCTCCAGCGGGACCTGCGGCTGAACCCGGAGCAGGCCCGCGCCCGGCTCGACACCGACGCCCGGGCCGGCCGGGTCCAGCAGGTGCTGCGGGCCACCCTCGGTAGCCGCTACGGGGGCGCCTGGGTGGCGCCCGACGGCGCCGCCGTGACCGTCGGCGTCACCACCGCCGACGACGCCGCGACGGTGCGTGGTCTCGGCGCGGTTCCGGCGCGGGTGCGGCACGGCGAGCGGGTCCTGGCGGCGGTGGTGGACCAGCTGGACCGGAGGGCCGGCGACGCCCCCGACGGGGTGGCCGGCTGGTACGCCGACCTGCCCACGAACAGCGTCGTGGTGCTGGCCCGCCCCGGCGGCGGCGCCGCGGCCGAGGCGTTCGCCGCCGGCGCGCCGGCCGGCACGGTCCGGGTCCAGGCCACCACGGAGGACCCCCGGCCGTACGCCGACGTGATCGGCGGCAACGCGTACTACATCGGCAGCAGCCGCTGCTCGATTGGCTTCTCCGTGCAGGGCGGGTTCGTCACCGCTGGGCACTGCGGCCGCGTGGGCGCCCGGACCTCCCAGCCGGGCGGCACGTTCCGGGGCTCCACCTTCCCCGGCCGGGACTACGCCTGGGTGCAGGTGGACGCCGGAAACACCCCGCGCGGGCTGGTGAACACCTACAGCGGCGGCACGGTCGCCGTGGCCGGCAGCACCGAGGCCGCCGTCGGCGCGGCGGTCTGCCGGTCCGGGTCCACCACCGGCTGGCGCTGCGGCACCATCCAGCAGAAGAACGCCTCCGTCACCTACCCCGAGGGCACCGTCTCCGGGCTGACCCGCAGCAACGCCTGCGCCGAACCGGGTGACTCCGGCGGCTCCTGGCTGGCCGGCAGCCAGGCCCAGGGGGTCACCTCCGGCGGCTCGGGCAACTGCACCAGCGGCGGCACCATGTACTTCCAGCCGGTGAACCCGATCCTGGCCGCGTACGGGCTGAGCCTGATCACCTCCGGCCCGGGGCCGGATCCGACGCCCACCGCGACCGGCACTCCGCCGGGCGGCACGACCTGGCAGGCGGGCACCGGGTACGCCGCCGGGGCGACGGTGACCTACGCCGGCCAGTCGTACCGGTGCCTACAGGGGCACACGGCCCAGGTGGGCTGGGAGCCGCCGAACGTCCCCGCCCTGTGGCAGCAGGTCTGAGCCCTCCCGGAGGACGGGACGGGCCCGGTCGCCGAGGTGGTGACCGGGCCCGTCCCGTCGTGTCGCGGGGGTGCCGGGGCGGCGGGTCAGAGGCTGCCGCTGAAGGTGTCGCAGGACTTCGGGTCGCCGGTGTCGTACCCCTTGGTGAACCACTGCCTGCGCTGCTCGGACGTGCCGTGAGTGAACTCGTCGGGGTTCACCGGGCGGCCGGAGCGCTGCTGGATCGCGTCGTCGCCGATCTTCTCGGCGGTGTCGATCGCCTGTTGGATGTCCTGCTCGGTGATGCTGGTGAAGATCTTCTGGCCCTTCTCGTCGGCGGTGCCGGTGGCGTTCTTGGCCCACGCGCCGGCGTAGCAGTCGGCCTGGAGCTCCAGCTTCACCGACAGCGCGTTGGCGCTGTCCGGGTCGCGCTGCTGCTGACGGCGCATCTGCGCCTCGGTGCCGAGCAGGTCCTGCACGTGGTGGCCGTACTCGTGGGCCAGCACGTACGGCTGGGCGAACTCGCCCTTCGCGCCGAGCTGGTCGGCGAGCTGCTGGTAGAAGGTCAGGTCGATGTAGACCAGGTCGTCGGCGGGGCAGTAGAACGGCCCGACGCCGGAGTCGGCCTGGCCGCAGCCGGTGTTGACGCCCTGGCTGAAGAAGACGGTCTTCGAGGCCTGGTACTGCTCGCCGAATACCTCCGGCAGCGCGGTACGCCAGTACGCCTGGATCGAGTTGACGTAGAGGGTGTTGCGGCAGTCGAGCTGCTTCAGGGCGTCCTCGGCCGAGCACTTCTGCGCGAGCGAGGTGTTGTCGCCCTGCTCGGTGCCGTCGCCTCCGCCGGTCATCGCGTTCAGGCCGAAGCCGCCACCGACCAGGGCGACCAGCACCGCGACGATGATGCCGACGATGCCGCCGCGCCCACCGCCGAGCGGGATGGGGATGCCACCCAGGCCGCCGCCTCCCCCGGACCCCCGCCGATCGTCCACCTGACTGGTGTCGACCCGCGCGTTCTCGTTCAGCTCCATGTTGACCCCGATCACCGATTCATCACGTTTGGTGGTTGCGGTACCGGACCGGGTCCGGACGGCATTCTCGGTACCCGATGATCTTGATCGGTAACCGTGGCGGCGTCGTCGGGGACGCCCGGTACAATTGCGGCGTGCTGCTCTGCGAAGGCTGAACCGCCCCGCGCCGACGGGAACCACCGACCCGCCGGCGCTTTCGCGTGCCCATGAGTCAGCCCTTCCAGACCTCGAGAGCGAGCCCCTCACATGATCACTGCCACCGGCCTGGAACTGCGCGCCGGCGCCCGGATCCTGCTGTCCGACACCACCCTGCGGGTGCAGCCCGGCGACCGCATCGGCCTGGTCGGCCGCAACGGCGCAGGCAAGACCACCACGCTGAAGGTGCTCGCGGGGGAGGGGCAGCCGTACGCCGGGCAGATCGATCGGCGCAGCGCCGTCGGCTACCTGCCCCAGGACCCCCGTACCGGTGACCTGGAGGTCACCGGCCGGGACCGGGTGCTCTCCGCCCGTGGCCTGGACGTGCTGATGGCCCAGATGCAGGAGGTCGAGGCCAAGCTCGCCGACAGCGTCGAAGACAAGCTGGTCCGCCGCTACGGCGCCCTGGAGGACCAGTTCGCCGCCCTCGGCGGGTACGCGGCCGAGGCCGAGGCCGCCCGGATCTGCGCCAACCTCGGCCTGCCCGACCGGGCCCTCGCGCAGACCATCGGCACCCTCTCCGGCGGTCAGCGCCGCCGCATCGAGCTCGCCCGGATCCTGTTCCGCGACGCCGGGGAGAACGGCGGCGGCATCCTGCTGCTCGACGAGCCGACCAACCACCTCGACGCCGACTCGATCACCTGGCTGCGCGGCTTCCTCGCCAACCACAAGGGCGGGCTGATCGTGATCTCCCACGACGGCGCGCTGCTGGAGTCGGTGGTCAACAAGGTCTGGTTCCTCGACGCCACCCGTTCCGTGGTCGACGTCTACAACCTGGGCTGGAAGGCGTACCTGGAGGCGCGGGAGACCGACGAGCGGCGCCGCCGCCGGGAGCGGGCCAACGCCGAGAAGAAGGCCGGCGCGCTGATGGCCCAGGCCGACAAGATGCGGGCCAAGGCCACCAAGACCGTCGCCGCGCAGAACATGGCCCGCCGGGCCGAGAAGCTGATCTCCGGGCTGGAGGAGGTCCGGGTCTCCGACCGGGTGGCCAAGGTCCGCTTCCCGAATCCCGCGTCGTGCGGCAAGACGCCGCTCACCGCGTCCGGGCTGTCCAAGTCGTACGGCTCGCTGGAGATCTTCACCGACGTCAACGTGGCGGTCGACCGGGGCTCCCGGGTGGCCATCCTCGGCCTCAACGGCGCCGGCAAGACCACCCTGCTGCGGATGCTCGGCGGCCTGCTCAAGCCGGACACCGGCGAGGTGCACGCCGGGCACGGGCTGCGGCTGGGCTACTACGCCCAGGAGCACGAGACCCTGGACGTGAACCGGACGGTGCTGGAGAACATGCGCGCCGCCTCCACCGAGCAGACCGACACCGAGCTGCGGAAGATCCTCGGCGCGTTCCTGTTCTCCGGCGAGGACGTGGACAAGCCGGCCGGGGTGCTCTCCGGTGGGGAGAAGACCCGGCTGGCCCTGTCCACCCTCGTCTGCTCCGGCGCCAACGTGCTGTTGCTCGACGAGCCGACGAACAACCTCGACCCGGTCAGCCGGGAACAGGTGCTCGACGCCATCGCCAACTACCCGGGGGCGATCGTGCTGGTCACCCACGACCCCGGCGCGGTGCTGGCGCTCAAGCCGGACCGGGCGATCCTGCTCCCCGACGGCGACGAGGACGCCTGGAGCGACGACCTGCTCGAACTGGTCGAGCTGGCCTGAGCCCGCCCGCCGCGTCGATCGCGGAGCCGGGGTGGGCGGAAAGCGACTTCATGCACCTTTCGCGAAGCGCCGTACTCCATGATCCTCGGCGGGGCGAGGGTCAGGTGGTCAGGTGGGTCAGTACGCCGGAGCTGACCAGGATCACCACGCCGATCGCGACGAAGACGGCCGGGACCAGCCAGTGGCCGGCCCGGCCGACCAGCCGGACCACCGCCGGGTGGCCGCCGAGGCCGGCGGCGACCGCGCACCACAGCCCGACCAGCGCCACGAACACCAGCAGCCAGACCAGTCCGTCGATCGGGTCGAGGGCGCGGAACACCGGCACGTACACGGCGATGTTGTCGGCGCCGTTGGCGATCGTCACCCCGGTCACGCCCAGCAGCCCACCGACCACGGCCGGCGGCTCGGCGTCGTCGCGCCGGGCCAGCAGGGCGCGCACGCCGAGCGCGATCGGCAGCAGGCCGAGCAGGCCGGTCCACGGGTCGGGCACCACGAGCAGCCCGGCGGCGACCACCACGGCGGCGGCGACCAGCGCGCCGATGCCCAGGTACTGGCCGCCGACGATGTGCCATGGCCGGGGCCTCCCGGTGCTCCGGGCGGCCACGAAGAGCACGGTCAGCACGATGACGTCGTCGATGTTGGTGGCGGCGAACACCAGCGCCGCGGCGGCCGCGGTCGCGATCAGGTCGGTCACGCGAGGCAGGGTACGGCCGCCGCGCCCGCCCCGCCCCCGCACGCCGTCGCGGGGCACCCTCAGCCGGCGACCACCGTCACCCTATCGGTTAACCGACACTGCATAGCGTGTCGGTTGGCGAATAGTTGATATCTGGCGCATGATCGTTCGAGGCGGTCTAATAGGTGGGACCGTATCCGAACCGCACAGTCTGGGACGTGAGGAATCAGCATGGCAGCCACTGGCACAGCCACCAGCACTGAGAAGGGTCGCCGGATCGTCGGAGCCGAGCGTCAGACGCTCGCCAAGGACCTGGTAAAGCGGTACACCTCGGGGGAGAGCATCCGCGCGCTCGCGGCCTCCACCGGGCGTTCCTACGGGTTCATCCATCGGGTGCTCACCGAGTCCGGCGTCCAGCTGCGTCAGCGCGGCGGTGCCCGGCGTCGCAAGAAGGCGTGACCCGCCCACCGACGTCGTCCACCAGCGCCGACCCCCGGGCCGCCCGGTGACCCCCGGCGCGGTCGGGGTACGACTCGACTGCGACGGGCCGGTCGCGACGGTCACGTTGTGCCGGCCCGACGTGCTCAACGCCCAGACCCCGGCGATGTGGCGCGCGATGAGCGACTTCTCCCGGGACCTGCCCGGCGATGTGCGGGTCGTCGTCGTGCGCGGCGAGGGGCGGGCGTTCTCCGCCGGCCTCGACCTGTCGGTGGCCGGAGCCTCCGGCCCGGGCTCCTTCGCCGAGCTGGCCACCCTGCCCGAGCAGGAGTGCGCCGATCGGATCGCGGAGTTCCAGGGCGGCTTCACCTGGCTGCACCGGCCGGACGTGATCTCGGTGGCGGCCGTGCAGGGGCACGCCATCGGTGCCGGCCTCCAGCTCGCGCTCGCCTGTGACCTGCGGGTGCTGGCCGCCGACGCCAAACTCTCCATGGCCGAGGTGACCCTGGGCCTCGTCCCCGACCTGGCCGGCACCAGGCGGCTGGTCGAGCTGGTCGGATACGCCCGCGCCCTGGAGATCTGCGCCACCGGCCGGCGGATGGACGCCACCGAAGCCGACCGGCTCGGGCTGGCCACCCTGGTGGTGCCGAACGCCGAGCTGGACGCCGCCGTGCGCGACCTCACCGCCGGTCTGCTCGCCAACGACCGGAACGCCGTGGTGGAGATCAAGGCGCTGCTCGCCGGTGCCGCCGGCCGGTCCCATGCCGAACAGCAGCGGGCCGAACGCGAGGCCCAGACCCGTCGCCTCCGCGACCTCGCCGGCCGAGGCGACTAGCCGCGCCGGGCAGGGCGGAACGGTCTCGCTGGGGCGAACCCGGACGGTGAGGACTGTCCGGGAAGAACCGGGTTGCGGCCGAGGTTGTCGTAGCCGTCGGGAGAATCGACCCGACGGCACGATTCCGCCCACGACCCGGAGGTGACGCGCGATGTCTGATGGCGGCATGGGCGGCTGGAACATGATTCGGTCGATGCGCAACCGGGACGAGGTCTCCGCCCACCGGCTCAAGCGCGGCACCGCCCGGCGGATCATCGAGTTCGCCCGGCCCTACCAGCGGGACATGGTCGTCTTCCTGGTCACCGTGGTGATCGCCGCGGTGATCGGCGTCGCCACCCCGGTGCTCGCCGGTGACGTGATCAACGCGATCAGCCGCAGTGGCCCGGACGCCGGGCCGACCGTGGTCCGGCTGGCCCTGGTCATCGCCGCCCTGGCGGTCGCCGACGCGCTCTTCTCGCTGGCCCAGCGGTGGTACTCGGCCCGGATCGGGGAGGGGATCATCCTCGACCTGCGGACCCGGGTCTACGACCATGTCCAGCGGATGCCGCTGCAGTTCTTCACCCGCACCCAGACCGGCGCGTTGGTCAGCCGGCTCAACAACGACGTGATGGGGGCCCAGCGGGCGTTCACCTCCACCCTCTCCGGGGTGGTCAGCAACGTCATCCAGCTGGTGCTCACCGCCGCGGTGATGCTGACCCTCTCCTGGCAGATCACCGTGCTGTCGCTGATCCTGCTGCCGATCTTCATCATCCCGGCCCGCCGGGTCGGCCGGCGGCTGGCCGACATCACCCGCGAGTCGTACGACCTCAACGCCAAGATGAGCGCCACGATGACCGAGCGGTTCGGAGTGGCCGGGGCGCTGCTGGTCAAGCTGTTCGGCTCGCCCGACGTGGAGGCGCGCCGGTTCGCCGGCCGGGCCGAGCGGGTCCGCGACATCGGCATCCAGTCCGCCATGTACTCCCGGACGTTCTTCGTGGCGATGTTGCTGGTCGCCTCGCTGGCCCAGGCGCTCACCTACGGCCTCGGCGGCTGGCTCGCGGTCGCCGGCAGCGTCAGCGCCGGCACGGTGGTGACAATGGCGCTGCTGCTCACCCGCCTCTACGGCCCGCTGACCGCGCTGTCCAACGTCCGGGTGGACGTGATGAGCGCGCTGGTCTCCTTCGACCGGGTCTTCGAGGTGCTCGACCTGCGCCCCGGCATCGAGGAGAAGTCGAATGCCGTCGCGGTGCCGCGCGGCAACGGCCGGGTCGAGTTCCACGACGTCCGGTTCCGCTACCCGAGCGCCGCCGAGGTGTCGCTGGCCTCCCTGGAGGAGGTCACCACGCTGGACCGCACCGTCAACGAGCCGGTGCTCAAGGGCGTCTCGTTCGCCGTCGAGCCGGGCCAGATGGTGGCCCTGGTCGGCCCGTCCGGCGCCGGCAAGTCCACCCTGTCCATGCTGATCTCCCGGATCTACGACGTCAGCGACGGCCAGGTGCTGGTCGGCGGGGTCGACGTCCGGGACGCCACGCTCGCCTCGCTGCGCGACGAGATCGGCGTGGTCACCCAGGACTCCCACCTGTTCCACGAGACGATCGCCGAGAACCTGCGCTACGCCAGGCCGGGCGCCACCGACGACGAGATCTGGGCTGCCCTCGCGGGGGCGCAGGTCGCCGATCTGGTCCGGTCGCTGCCCGACGGGCTGGAGACCACCGTCGGCGAGCGGGGGTACCGCTTCTCCGGCGGCGAGAAGCAGCGCATCGCGATCGCCCGGCTGCTGCTCAAGGCCCCGTCGATCGTGATCCTCGACGAGGCGACCGCGCACCTTGACTCGGAGAGCGAGGCGGCGGTGCAGCGGGCCCTGTCGGTGGCGCTGGCCGGGCGTACCGCACTGGTGATCGCGCACCGGTTCTCCACCGTCCGGGACGCCGACCAGATCCTGGTCCTCGACGAGGGGCGGATCGTCGAGCGGGGCCGGCACGAGGAGCTGGTCGCCGTCGGCGGGCTCTACGCCGAGCTGTACCGCACCCAGTTCGCGTTGGCCGAGTCGCCCGCGCCGTACGTGGACGCGACCGGGCGGGAGACGGTGATCACCGTGCCGATGGCCAACTACGTCGCCGACGAGGCGATGCCCCCCGCCGCCGCCAACTGACCGACCCGTCCTGTCCGGCCGGTCCGGCCGATCAGACAGGGCCAGCGCGTCCTGCTCGGACCCGCCGGCCCGGCCTGGCCTGGCCCGGTCAGGCAGAGGCGGTGGTCGCGGCGCGCAGCTCGCCGAAGGCCATGCCCAGGGTCTCCGCCGTGAAGTGGGCGTTCAGCCCGCTCGGGTTGGGCAGCACCCACAGCCGGGCGTCGCCGAGCAGCTCCGGCTGCGGCCCGAAGGTCGCCTTCGGCCGACCGAACCCGATCCGGTACGCGGTCACCCCGACCACCGCCACCCAGGCAGGCCGGTGCCGTCGCACCTTGTCGGCCAGGATCTCCGCCCCGTCGACCAGCTCGGCGGCGGTCAGCTCGTCGGCCCGGGCGCTGGCCCGGGCCACCATGTTGGTGATGCCCAGCCCGTACCCGGGCAGCGTGTCCTGCTCACTCGGGTGCAGCTGCTGGGGCGTGAAGCCGCCCCGGTGCAGGGCCGGCCAGAACCGGTTGCCGGGCCGGGCGAAGTGCCAGCCGGTCGCCGCCGACCAGAGCCCGGGGTTGATCCCGACGAAGAGCGCGGTCAGCCCTGGCGCGATGACGTCGGGGATGGTCCGGTCCGCCGCGGCGGCCAGCTCCTCCCGCGTCGGCCGTCGCCCCCGGTCCGCCCCGCCGGACACGGCCGGGGCCGCTCCGGTCGGCTGCGCTCCGGTCAGGGCCACTCCGGCCGGCTTCGGTCCGGCCGGGGCCGACCTGGTCGGCGTCTGGGAGATCGGCTTCGCTCCGGTCGGGGCCGGGGAGGCCGGCTTCGCTCCGGCCGGCTTCGGTCCGGTCGGGGCCGGGGAGGCCGGCTTCGCTCCGGCCGGTGCCGGAGAGATCGGCGTCGGCTCCCGGTTGGGTCCGGGTGCGCGGGCGGGCATCAGAGGCCGCGCAGCGCGCCGCCGTCGACCGGAAGGGTGATCCCGGTCAGGTAGCCGGCGGCGGGGGAGAGGACGAACGCGGCGACCCGACCGAACTCCGCCGGCTCGCCGATGCGGCGCAGTGGGATGCCGGCCTCGGCCTCGGCCCGGGCCCGCCCCGCGTCCCCGGAGGCGGCGAGCAGCTCCCGGTTCCGGTCGGTCATGATCCGCCCCGGGAGCAGGCCGACGACCCGCACGCCCCGGGGGCCGTACTCGTCGGCCATGTCCTTGGCCACCCCGGCGAGGCCCGGCCGCAGCCCGTTGGAGATGCCCAGCCCGGCCAGCGGGCTGCGTGCCGAGCTGGACAGGACCAGCGCGATCGCGCCGCCGTCGGACAGCCCGGCGGCGACCGTCCGGGCGGTGCGGACGGTGCCGAGGAAGACGGTCTCGAAGGACTCGCGCCACTGCGCGTCGGTCGCCCCGGCCGCGGTGCCCGTGGGTGGGCCCCCGACCGACACGAGCGCGCCGTCGAGCCGGCCGAAGTGTTCCCGGGCGGCGGCGACCAGCCGCTCGGGGGTGGCCGGGTCGGCCAGGTCGGCGGCCAGGCCGATGGCCCGCTCCGGGCCGCCGAGCCGCTGCACCGCCTCGGCCACCCGCTCGGGGGCCCGGGCGGAGACGACCACCCGCGCCCCGTCGGCGACGAGACACTCGGCGGTGGCGAAGCCCAGCCCGCGCGAGGCGCCGGTCAGCACGTACACCCGGTCGGTGAGTCCCAGATCCATGGGGCCGATCCTGCCGTACGAGGCGGGAGGCGGTCAGCGTCGGGCTGGGCGCAGCAGGCGTACCCGGCCGGCGAGCTGCACCGCGACGGCGCCGCCGGCGTGGGCCACGGACGGCAGCCGGCGGCGGCGCGGCGTCCCCGCGCCGTCGTAACGGCTGGCCGCTTCCCGGGCGGCCAGCTCCTCGGCGCCCAGCGGCGGCAGCTCGCCCCGCTCGCGCAGCTCCCGGGCCAGGTCCCAGCCGTCGCGCAGCGAGCCGTTGGTGGGCCGGCCGGCCGCCCATCCGACGAACGTCGCCGGCCAGGCCGCACCGAGGCCGGCGGCGAGCAGCGGCCAGTGCCGCGCCACGTCGCCGGCCCGCTTGCGCAGCAGGGCCCGGCGGGCGGCGTCGACCGGTGCCGGGGCGAACCCGGGCGGCAGCGGTCCGCCCGCGACCAGGGTCGCCACCAGCTCGGCCTGCCGGGCGGCCAGATCGCCGGGCCGGTGGGGCGCAGCGGGGTGGCCCCGGTCGTCGCTCACGTCACCACCGGGTACCCGGAGGCGGCGGCGATCGCGTCCAGCTCGGCGCGCAGCTCCGGAGCGGGCGGCCAGTGGCCGTCGCGCTCCAGCAGCAGCGCCGGCGGGCGGTGCCGGGCGCACAGCGCGCCGACCAGGTCGAGCACGACCGGCGGCACCGGGTCGGTGTGCGTGTCATGGTAGAAGCCGCCCTGCTCGGCGCCGCCGGCGACGTGCACGTACGCGACCCGGTCCAGCGGCAGCCGGTCCAGCAGGGCGAGCGGGTCCGTGCCCCGGTTGCGGGAGTTGGCGTGCACGTTGGCGATGTCCAGCAGCAGCCTCGCGCCCGTGGCGTCCAGGATCTCGGTGAGGAAGTCAGCCTCGTCCAGCTCGTCGTCCGGCCAGTCGAACAGCGCCGCGATCGGCTCCAGCGCCAGCGGCACCGGCAGCTCGGCCTGCGCCCGGCGGACGTTGGCCACCACCGCGGCGACGGCCTCCCGGCTGCGCGGCAGCGGCAGCAGGTGACCGGCCTCCAGCCCGCCGGCCCGGACGAAGGCGATGTGCTCGCTGACCAGCGGCGCCCCGACCAGCTCGGCCACCCGCGCCAGGTGGGCGACCCGGGCCGGGTCGACCGGTTCCGTGCCGCCGAGGGAGAGCCGCACCCCGTGCGGTACGACGGTGACGCCGCGCTCGACCAGCTCGGCGAGCCCGGCCGGCGGCGGCCCCTGTGGGGCGACGGCCTCCGCCACCACCTCGACGAACCGCAGCCCCGGCAGCTCGGCGACGAAGCCGGCGATCTCCGGCCGCCAGCCGATGCCGACCCCGGCGGGACCCTGGCCGCCCCCGGCGGCCTCGCCCGCGCCGGCCGCGTCCCGGCCCGCCCCGGCCACCCAGGCACCCGGGCCGGTCGTGGCGGTTCCCGGGCCGGTCATCCGCCGCACCCGCCGCCTCCACACCCGCCTCCGCCGCCGCAGGAGCTGCCGCCGCCGCACGAGCTCCCCCCGCCGCTGCACGAGGTGCCGCCACTGGAGGTGCCGCCGGGGGAGAGCGCCTGTCGCTGGATCTCGGCCTGCTCGGCGAAGCCCGGGTCCATCGCCCAGAGCGAGGCGGTGCCGAACAGGGCGACGCCCAGCGCCGCGCCGGCCGCTCCGTAGGTGGAATAGGCCGGGGCGGACGCGGGGAGGAGATGCAGGTTGCGCCGGCGCAGCTCGCGCAGGGCGACGTCGGCGGCCCGGGTCCGCCAGGGCACCCGGGCGATCAGCGCGGCCGCGACGGCCAGCGGGATCAGGAGGAGGATCAGGAAGCCGACCGGGCGGTCGTTGGCCAGCCCGGCGACGATCCGGACAACGCCGAGCAGCACGAGCGAGAGCAGCAGGAACGACCCGCGCCGGGCGGAGAGCCGCTGCGCCTGCGTCAGCGCCAGGCCCTGCCGCTGCAGGCCGTCGCGCAGCTGTTCGAGCGCCCGCACCACCCACCCGTCGCGGCCCAGCTCGCTGGCGTACAGGTTGCGGCTGGCGGCGTGGTGGACCGCCCGGTCCAGCGGGGTGGCCCCGACCGGCAGCTGGCCGCCCACCGCCAGCCGCCGGTTGGGCTGGACGCCGACGATCCCGGTGCCGCGCAGGCCGCCGAGCGAGGCCCAGATCGCGAGCTGGTTGCCGCCGTTGAGGAAGGCCACCTGCTGGGGGGTGAGCTGGCTGATGTCGGCGGCCGGGGGGCCGGCGAGGACCCGGCGCCGGTGCACGATCGAGCCGACGACGACCACTAGGGCCGCCAGCAGGTAGATCCGGAGGAAGGTGGGGCCGGAGACGCCCCAGGTGTCGCCGGGCGCCGCGATGACGGTCATGCTGCTCTCCTGTCGCGCGAGGGGAACGCGACCCCATTGTGGAACAGGCCCGCCACGGTCAGCCTCGGCCGAGGACGCAGTTATCGGACCGAGACCGGGCCGGGCGGGTGCCGGTCAGCGGCGGCGGACGGCCTCCTCGACCAGGTCGAGCACCGGGCCCAGGTCGCCGGCCGGGCGCCCCATCGCCAGGTGCAGCACCAGGCCGTCGTAGGCGAGCTCGAGGAACTGGGCCAGCACGTCGATCGGCACGTCCTCGCGGAGCACGCCGGCCTCCAGTTGGCGGGCCAGCCGCTCCCGGGTGGCCTCGGCGATGGCGGCGGAGCGCTCGGCCCAGCGCCGGGCGAACGCGGGGTCGGTGCGCAGCCGCCGGGACACCTCAAGCTGGCTGCCCAGCCAGCCGGTGGTGTCGGGCGAGACGGCCCGGGCCAGCAGGTCCCGCATCACCTGGACCAGGCCGTTGCGGGCGACCGTCTCCACCATGGCCGCCGCGTCGTCCTCGGCGACCGCCAGGAAGAGCGAGTCCTTGTCCCGGAAGTGGTGGAAGATGGCGCCCCGGGAGAGCCCGGTGGCCTCCTCGAGCCGCCGCACCGTGGCGCCCTCGTACCCGTGCCGGGCGAAACACGCCCGGGCTGCGGTGAGAATCTCCTGCCGGCGGGCGTCGAGCTGGTCCTGACTTACTCTGGGCACGGCCTGATCGTGTCAGGTGCCCGGACGCTCTGCAAACCGTACGTACGGCTTGGAGGCGGTGGCGGGAACGTCGCCCGCAGCGGCGACCGGGGCCGGCGGGCCGTGCGCGGTGATCGCCCCGCCCGCTGCCGGCTACGATCGCCCGATGACACCCCCCGCCACCCCCGCCGCACCGCTGACCGTGGCGGCCGTCCAGGCCGACTCGGTGCCCGGGGACCTCGCCGGCAACGCCGTCGCCGCCGCCCGGCTCACCGGACGGGCCGTCTCCGAGGGCGCGCGGATGGTGGTGCTGCCGGAGCTGTTCCTGCCCGCGTACCATCCGCCGACGCTGGCCGCCGACCCGGCCGGCACCGACCTCGTGGCGGCCGGGGACGGCACGGTGGACGACGCCCGGCTCGACCCGCTGCGGGCCGCCGCCCGCGACGGCGCGGCGGTCGTGGTCGTCGGGGCGGCCGTCCGGCACCCGGACGGCCGGCGGACCATCTCCGCCCTGGTCGTCGACCGCGGCGGCGTCGTCCATGCGGCGTACGACAAGCAGCAGCTCTGGGGTGACGAGCGAGCGCTGTTCCAGCCCGGCCGGCGTGGGGCGACCCTGCTCGTCGAGGACTGGCGGTTCGGCCTGGGCATCTGTTACGACGGCTGCTTCCCCGAGCACGGTCGCGCCGCCGCGGCCGACGGCGCGCACGGCTACCTCTGCCCGAGCGGCTACCTCGTGGGCTCCGCGCACCGCAGGGACCTCTACTACGCGGCCCGGGCCCTGGACAACACCATGTTCGTCGTGTTCGCCAACGCCGTCGACGGCGTGGACCCGTGGCGGTTCAACGGCGGCGCGGCGGTCTACGACCCGCAGGGCCAGCCGCTGGCCCGGGGCGCGGACACCGGCGAGGACGTGCTGGTGGCCGTCCTCGACCCGGCCGTGCTCGCGGACACCCGGGCGGCGCACTCGATGCTGGCCGACCGTCCCGCCGACCCCGGGGCGGCCCGCGCGGCGCTGCGAGGCTGAGCTGACCGAGGTCGCCGCGGGCTGACCCTGTCGGACGGCGGCCCGTCTGCCTTAAAGTGCCCGAGTGCCGTTGCTCCTGCTGGATCTGGACAACACCCTGCTCGACCGGGCCGGCCCGTTTCGTGCCTGGGGCGAGCGTTTCCTCGACGGCGTCGGCGCCCCGGCCACCGACATCGACTGGCTGCTGTCCGTCGACGCCGACGGGCTGACCGACCGCTGGGACGTCGCGGACGCGATCCGGGACCGGTACGGGCTGCTCATCCCCTCGGTCGACCTGGTGGAGGAGCTGCACGACGGGGTGTTGGCCAGCAGCCGGCTGGACGCGCTGGTGGCCTGCGCGCTGCGCATCGCCGACGGGGCCGGCTGGATGCCGGTGGTGGTCAGCAACGGCGCCGTACGCCAGCAGGACGCGATGATCCGCCGCACCGGCCTGGACCGGTACGTCGCCGACTGGGTGATCTCCGAGGAGGTCGGGGTCAGCAAGCCCAACCCGCGGATCTTCGCGCTGGCGGCCCAGCGGGTCCGGATGCCGCTGAGCGGGGCGTGGGTGGTGGGGGACAGCCCGGAGGCGGACATCGGCGGGGCGGCGGCGGTGGGCCTGCCCAGCGTCTGGCTGCACCGGGGCCGGGCCTGGACGGACAGCCGCTTCGCCCCGACGTACACGGTCGACGGACTGATCGCCGCCGTCGCCACGGTGCTCGCCGCCTGAGCCGGCCGTCGGCCCCGGGGACGGGCGGGGCGCCGTCCGTCCCCGACGTCGACTACTGCAGGTACCGCTCCACCTCCGGCCTGGGGCGCATCCCCGCGGTGTCGGGGTCGCCGTGGGTCTCGCGGGCGGCCCGCCGCCGGCGCAGCAGGTCCCAGCACTGGTCCAGGGACTCCTCCAGCGCGCGCAGCCGGTCCCGGTCGTCCTCGGTGCCGGACTCGCGGGTCTGCGCCGTCGAGCGGAGCCGGTGCTCCTCGTCGACCAGCTCGGAGATCCGGTTCAGGATGGTCTTGTCGTCCATGCCCTGAGCCTGGCACAGCGGCCGGGGGCGTGCCCGGCTTCTCCCGCGCGCCGGCCGGCCGAAAGCTGTCGCGCGGGGCGGGCGGCCGAGGTACGTTGCCACGCCATGACGCTCACCGTACGGCCGTTCGCCGACACCGGTGCCTCCGTCGAGGTGCTCCGGGCGACCCAGCCGCATCTGGTGGCCACCCCTGAGTTGATCCGCTGGCAGGTCGGCGGTGTCCGGGCCGCCGAGCGGTTCGGCGCTCTGGTGGCCGAGGTCGACGGCGTGCCGGTCGGGCTGGCGCGTACCGGACTGCTGCACGAGAGCGCCGAGCCCGGGTTGGGGTTCGTCAACCTGGCGGTGCGACCGGAGCGGCGGGTGCGGGCTGGCCCGGCTCGTCAAGCACGCCGCCCTGGCCGGGGCCAGGGCGGCCGGATTCCGCCACGCGATGACGGTCAACGACGCCGGCAACGACGCGATGCTCGGCCTCAACGCCTGGCTCGATTACCGGCCGGTCGCAGACCAGTGGCGCTGCCGGCGGGATCTGCGCTGGTAGGAGGCCCACGTCAGGTCTTTTGTGGACTCGTCAAATTTTGTCCGCGAAATTTTCTCCCTTGCCTATGGAGAAGTTGCCCTGCTCAATGGCATGCTCGGGCAGACCGTGACTTTGCACAGTCGCTCCGCGACGCACTGCGATAAGGGGAGCTCAACCAGCCGTGGTAACCCCACACACCGCCCCGAACCGTGCCCGGCGAGCGAGATCCGTTCCACTGTGGCACGTGCTGCCGGGCCTGGCACGAGACCCGGTCCGGGCCCTGCTCGGGTTCGGCGAGCGCGCCGCCGGCGAGGTCGTCCGGCTCAACCTCGGTTCGTTCCGCCCCTACCTGGTGACCGATCCGGCCCACGTGCAGCAGGTGCTGGGCGACCGGGCCGAGAACTTCGGCCGCGCCGGCGACGGGCCGTTCTGGGGCCCGCTGCGCCGGTTGTTCGGCGACGGCATCCTCAGCGACGGTCCGGCGTGGTCGGACAGCCGGCGCATCCTCCAGCCCCTGTTCACGGCCAGACGGGTCGAGGCGATGATGGGCGGGATCGCCGAGACGATCGCCGACGCGGTCGCCGAGATGGACGCCCCGGCCCGGGCCGGCCGCCCGGTGGACATCGGCGCCGAACAGGCCCGGATCGTCTGCCGGGCGATCATGAAGGCGTTCTTCGCCGACCGCATCTCGGTTTCCGACGCGCTGCGCGTCATCGAGGCCCAGGACGCGATCGCCACCTCGGTCATCCCCCGGGTGCTGGTGCCGTTCGTCCCGCTGTCGCTGCCCATGCCGGGCGACCGGACCTTCCGCGACGCCGTCCGGCGCATCGACGAGGTGCTGGTGCCCATCGTCCGGTCGGCGCGGGCCACCGCCGCGCACGGCGACGACATCATCTCCACCCTGTGGCGGGGCACCACGGACGACGGGCGGCCACTGGACGAGCAGCAGGTCCGCAACGACACCGTCGCGATGGTCGCGGTGACCACCGAGACGACCATCAACGTGCTGACCTGGCTCTGGCCGCACCTGGAGCGCTCGCCCGAGGTCGCCGCCCGGCTCCAGGAGGAGATCGACCAGGTGGTCGGCGGCGACCGGGTCGGCCCTGAACACCTGCCGCAGCTGCGCTACACCCGGATGGTGCTGGACGAGCTGATCCGGCTCTACCCGGTGGCCTGGCTGGCCCCCCGGCAGGTGGTCCGGTCGGTCTCCCTCGGCGGGGTGGAGCTGGAGGAGGGTGCGACGCTGCTGGTCAGTCCGTTGATCACCCAGCGGCTGGAGCGGTACTGGGAGCGGCCCGAGGTCTTCGACCCGGACCGGTTCGCCCCGGACCGGGTCCGGGCCCGGCACCGGTACGCCTTCTTCCCCTTCGGCGGCGGGCCGCACCAGTGCCTGGGGATGCACCTGTTCTATCTGGAGGCACAACTGATCGTGGCCAACGTGCTGAGCCGCTACCGGCTGCGAGTACCCAGCCTGCGCCTGCCCACCATGCAACTCGCCGCCGCGCTGCGCACCAAGGACCGCGTGGAGCTGGAACTGCGCCCGGCCCACCCCGCGGGCGTCGCATGAACGTCTCCGCCAGCCCCTCGATCCTGTTGCCCGACCAGCTTTCCGCCGCCGCCGAACAGGGCCGGATCTGCGCACTCGCCGCCAAGGGGCAGCGGGACCTGCAACGGCAGGCCGCCCGGTACCCCGACCTCTTCACCGGCCCGCCCTTCGACGGCGCCCTGTTCAGCAACATCGCCCTGGCCATCGCCTTCGGGGCGCCCTGGTGCACCGCCGAGCAGCTGCGGCTGACCAACCGGGCGGTGCTGTGGGGGTTCGCCCTGGACTGGCAGATCGACTACCTGGCGAAGTCCCGAGCGGACGTCGACCGGGTGGCGGCCGGCGCCCTGGCGGTCGCCGACGGCGCCACCCCGGACGCCGATGACCCGCTCGGCCGGCTGCTCGCCGAGCTGCGCGACGAGCTGGCCGGAGTCCCGGCCTTCGCCGAACTGGGCGACGCCTGGCGCGCGGCGGTACGCCGGACGGTCACCGCGATGGCCCGCGAGTGGGACTGGAAGACCGCCCGGGAGCGCGACGGCGCGCCGCTGCCCGGCTTCGCCGAGTACCTCGACAACGCCGACAACCTCGCCTGCACGGTGGTCAACGTCGCGCACTGGATCTGGACGGGGGACGCCGAGACGCACCGGCGGCTCGACCGGCTGGTCACGGTCAGCGACGAGGTTCAGCGGGTGCTGCGGCTGGTCAACGACCTGGCGACCTACGAGCGGGACCTCCAGTGGGGCGACCTGAACGCCCTGCTGCTCGTCGCCGACCGCGCCGAGGTGGACCAGCGCATCGTCGAGCTGGTCGAGCGGTGCACCGAGCTGCTCGCCCCGCTGGCCGGCGGCTGCCCGTTGCAGGCGGCGTACCTGTCCCGGCAGATCGGCTTCAGCAGCGGCTTCTACCGGTCGACCGACTTCTGGGGGGAACGGTGACGGCCGTCCGGTCGTGGACCGGTCACGACGGTGGGTCCGGCGGCACCGCCCACCGGCCCTTGCGGGCCACCGGCGACGGCACCGCCCACCCGCCCCGGCGGGACCCGGAGTCCGCGGCCGACGCCCGCGAGCTGGTCTCCGCGATGACCCTCACCTTCTCGGGGCAGTCCTCCGTGTCGGTCTACGAGACCGCCCGCCTGGTCGGCCTCGCGCCGTGGCTGACCCACCACGTCGAGCGGATCGCGTACCTGCTGGCCGCCCAGCGCCCGGACGGGACGTGGGGCGGCCCGGAGGGGTACGCCCTGGTGCCGACGTTGAGCGCCACCGAGGCGCTGCTCACCGCCCTGCGTCGCGGCGACGCCGCCTGGCTGCGCGAGGCGCGCGCCGCCGAGCGGCTGACCCGCGCCGTCGACAGCGGCCTGCACGTCCTGTACACCCGGCTCACCGGCCCGGCCGGCCCCGAGCTGCCCGACCTGCCGGCCACCGACCTGACCGTCCCGGCGCTGGTCGACTCGCTCAACGCGCACCTCGACGCGCTGCGCGCCGACCCGCTGCCCGGCCTGACCGCCTGGCGCGACGCGCGGGCGCTGCCGCTGCCGTCGGGGCTGGACAGCGCCCGGCTCGACCGGGTCCGCGCGCTGCTCACCGCCGGCCGGCCGCTGCCGGAGAAGCTGCTGCACGCCCTGGAGGTCGTCGGCCCGGCGGCCCACCGCGCCGCCGAGGTGGCCCCCGTCGGGCCGGGCACCGTCGGCGCCTCGCCGGCGGCCACCGCGGCCTGGCTCGGCGTGCCCGTCCCCGGGGCCGGGGTCTCCGCGGCGGTGTCCTACCTGGAGGACGTGGCCCGTCAGCAGGGCGGGCCGGTGCCCTGCGCCACCCCGATCACCGTGTTCGAGCGGGCCTGGGCGCTGAGCACGATGAGCCGGGCCGGCATCGCGCTGCCGGTCCCGCCCCGGCTGCTGGCCGGCCTGGTGGCGACGGTCGGTCCCGCCGGCACCGCCACCGCCCCCGGCCTGCCCGCCGACGCCGACACCACCGCGGTGACCCTGTACGCGTTGGCCCGGCTCGGCCGCCCCGTCGGCCCGGACAGCCTCTGGGGGTACGACACCGGCGAGCACTTCTGCACCTGGCAGGGGGAGGACGGGGCCTCGGTCACCACCAACGCCCACGTGCTCGACGCGTTCGGCTGGCACCTGAGGCACCGGGCACCGGGCGACGCCCGGCTCACCGCGGTGGTGCGGCGGCTCACCGGCTGGCTCGTCGAGCGGCAGCACCCCGACGGGCGATGGTCCGACCGCTGGCACGCCTCGCCGTACTACGCCACGAGCTGCGCGGTGCTCGCCCTGGCCGGCTACGGCCGGGGGGCGGCCGTGCCGGGCTCGGTGGCCCGGGCGGCCGGGTGGGTGCTGGCGGGGCAGCGCGCCGACGGCTCCTGGGGGCGCTGGGGCGGCACGGTCGAGGAGACCGCGTACGCCGTACACGCCCTGCACGCCGCCGGGCCGGCCGCGCCGGCCGGCGTCGGGGCGGCGCTCGGGCGTGCCCGGCGCTACCTGGCCACCATGGACGGACGCGACGGGGAGCCCGCGCTCTGGCACGACAAGGACCTGTACCGGCCGGCCGTGATCGTCCGTGCCGCCGTCGTCGCCGCCCACCATCTCGTCCGCGCCGGGGCCGGTGACGGCACCGCCGAGAGGCCCGCGAACCGGACGCCCCCGTTGATCAGTGCCGCTTGAGTGAACAATCGGACACTGCTAGCGTGCGCCCGTGGCCGACGGTGTACCGGCCACGGGCGCTCCGGCATCCCCCTCGAACACCCGGCCAGGACGGTGTGATGCGTTCCCGCAGTACGAATCTCCGTACCAAAGTCGTCGCTCTGCTGGCGTCGCTCGTCGCGCTCTGGGCCTTCGCGGCGTGGGTGACCGTGCGGGACGGGTTCAACCTCCTCGGTGTGCAGACGCTCAACGAGTCGGTGTCCGAGCCGAGCGAGACGCTGGTGCTCCAGCTGCAGCGGGAACGCCGGACGTCGCTGGCGTACCTCGGGCGACCGGACGACGCGGGGCGGGAGACGCTGGGCGCGGAGCGGCGGCGCACCGACGAGTTGGCGGTGGCGTTCCGCGAGTCGGCCGGCGACTGGCGCACCGCCGTGGCCGCCAGCGACACGCTGGAACAGCGGCTCGACGTGGCCTACGGGCAGCTGTCCCGGCTGGGGCAGGCCCGCGCCAAGGTGGACGACCGCAGCGCGGACCGGTCGTCGACCTTCACCGCGTACGGCAGTGTGGTGCGGTCCATCTTCGACGTCTACACGGCCCTGGGCCTCCTCGACGACGAGCAGGTCGCCGAGGACACCACCGCGCTGATCGAGCTCAACCGCGCCCGCGAGCTGCTCTCCCAGGAGGACGCCCTGCTCACCGGCGTGCTCGCGGCGGGCCGGGTGACCGAGGTCGAGCGGGCCCAGGTCGCCCAGATCATCGGTGCGCAGCGGTTCTCCGCCGACCTCGCGGTGAGCCGGCTGCCGGCCGCCGACCGCCAGCGCTACGCCGCCATGGTCGGCGGTACGGCGTTCGAGAAGCTGCGCGCCCTGGAGGACAGCACCCTCCAGGGCCGGGGCAGCGCCCCCCGACTGGGGTTCGAGGCCGCCGAGTGGGACGAGGCCGTGGCGCCGGCGCTGGCCCGGTGGAGCGAGGTGGTGGTCGAAGGCGGCGACGACGTCGTGGATCGGGCCACCCCGGTCGCCGTCATGGTGGTCATCCGACTGGTGCTCGCCACCGGCCTGGGCCTGCTCGCCGTCGTGGCGTCCATCATCGTGTCGATCACCACCGCCAAGGCGCTGCTGCGGCAGCTGGAGCGGCTGCGCGAGGCGGCCTTCACGCTCGCCAACGACCAGTTGCCCAGCGTGGTCGAGCGGCTGGGCCACGGCGAGGAGGTGGACGTCGCCAAAGAGGCGCCGCCGCTGGAGTTCGGCGACGACGAGGTCGGGCAGGTGGGCAAGGCGTTCAACGTGGTCCAGGAGACCGCGCTGCGCACCGCCGTCGAGCAGGCCGAGCTGCGCCGCAACGTCCGCGAGGTCTTCCTCAGCCTGGCCCGGCGCACCCAGGCCCTGGTGCACCGCCAGCTCACCCTGCTCGACGCGATGGAACGGCGCGAGCACGACGCCGAGGAGCTGGAGGACCTGTTCCGGGTCGACCACCTCGCCACCCGGATGCGGCGTAACGCCGAGAACCTGATCGTGCTCTCCGGCTCCACCCCGGGCCGGGCCTGGCGACGCAACGTCCCGATGGTCGACGTGGTGCGCGGCGCGGTCGCCGAGGTGGAGGACTACACCCGGGTCAACGTGCTGCCGCTGGGGGCGGTGTCGCTGGCCGGCCGGGCCGTCGGCGACGTCATCCACCTGCTGGCCGAGCTGATCGAGAACGGCCTGTCCTTCTCGCCCCCGCACACCACGGTCGAGGTGCGCGGCCAGATGGTGGCCAACGGCTTCGTCCTGGAGATCGAGGACCGGGGCCTCGGGATGAGCGACGATGACCTCGCCGCCGCGAACGACCGGATCGTGGACCGGTCCGAGCTGAACCTGGCCAACGCAGCCCGGCTCGGGCTGTACGTGGTCAGCCGGCTCACCGAGCGACACGGCGTCCGGGTGCAGCTCAAGGAGTCGGCGTACGGCGGCACCACCGCTGTCGTGCTGATCCCGCCGGACATGGTCGCCGACCCGGGCGGCGACGCCGACGCCCCGGAGCGCCCCGGCCTGCCGGGGACCTCCGCGCCGGTCGCCCTGGCCCCGCCGCCCGCCCGCCCGGCAGCCCACCCGACCGCCCGGCAGGCCGGGCCGGTCGCGGTGGCGGAGCCCGTGACGGCCCCAGTCGCGCCGCCGGCACCGGAGGCCGGCGGGGCCGACGGCGGAGCGGCCCTGCCCACCCGCGCGCGCCAGCGCACGGCTCCGGGGGCCCCGGACGCGCCGGCCGGGGAGGGCGCCGGGCTGCCGGTACGCCCGCGCCGCCCGGCCGGGCAGTCGGCGTTGGACGCGCCGACCGTGCCGGGTGGGTTCCCGGTGACCGCGCCCCGGCCGGTCGCGGACGAGGCAGGCACGCCGGCCCCGGACGCCCCGGACGTCCCGGACCTGTCGACCGGGCTGACCCCGGCGGCGTCGCCGGCGCAGCAAACCGGTTCCGGGCTGCCGGTGCGGGTCCGGCAGGCGAACATCGTGCCCGAGCTGCGGGAGGATCCGTCCGAGCAGCAGGTGGACGACGACGAGGATGCGATCAGGCCACCGGAGCAGGTCCGCCAGATGATGAGCTCCTACCAGACCGGCACCCGGCGTGGCCGCACCGACGCGGCCCGGCTGTTCGACGGTGCCGCCGAGACCGGTGAGGCGGAGCCCGCTGACGGCACCGACGCCGGTGGGCGCGAGGCCACCTGAGGGGCGGCGCGGACGAAACCGCGCCGCAGGTCCCAGACGACAACGGCGACACCAGCCGGGAAGAAGAGGACGACGAGTGGGGCAGAAGACGGCATCGAGTGCCGACCTGACGTGGTTGCTGGATGATCTGGTCGGCCGGGTGAAACAGGCCGAACACGCTGTCGCGCTCTCCACAGACGGCCTGCTGATGGCGTCGTCGCGGGAGCTGAGCCGGGACGACGGCGAGCACCTCGCGGCGATGGCGGCCGGGATCCAGAGCCTGGCCCGGGGCGCGGGGAAGCGGTTCGGTGGCGGGCAGGTCCAGCAGACCATCATCGAGATGCAGTCGTCGTTCCTCTTCGTCACAGCCGCCGGTCGCAACGCCTGCCTCGCGGTGCTGGCCTCCGAGGACGCCGACGTCGGCCTCATCGCGTACGAGATGGCCATGCTGGTAACCCGGGTGGGCAAGTACGTGGCCTCCCCGACCCGGCTCCCTGAGCAGCCGGTCGGCGAGAAGTAGTCGCGATGACGGCCCCAGGGGAGTCCACGGAGGAACAGTGGGTCGACGACCACGCCGGCCCGGTGGTCCGCCCGTACGCGGTGACGCGTGGCCGGGCTCGGCCGGTCACCGGCACGTTCGACCTGATCTCCCTGGTGACGGCCACCCGCGTGGAGGCGTCACCGGAGGTCGGGCTGGGCCCCGAGCACCTGGCGATCGTCGCGCTCTGCCAGCGGATCCAGTCCGTCGCCGAGGTCGCCGCCCACCTGGACCTGCCAGTGGGCACCATCCGGGTCCTGCTCGGCGACCTGGTGGCCCGCGATCTGGTCGAGGTGCGCGAGCCCCGGGTCACCGCGGGCCTTCCCGACGACAGTATTTTCGAGGCGGTTATCAATGGACTACGGGCACTCTGAGCGGCCGGCGGGAGCCGTGCCGCTGCCCACCGCGATCAAGATCCTGATCGCGGGCGGTTTCGGCGTCGGCAAGACCACCATGGTCGGTGCGGTGAGCGAGACCCGGCCGCTGCGGACCGAGGAGGTGCTGACCGAGACCGGGGTCGGGATCGACGATCTGTCGGGGGTGGAGGGCAAGACCACCACCACGGTGGCGATGGACTTCGGCCGGATCACCATCGGCGAGGACTTGGTCCTCTACCTGTTCGGCACGCCCGGGCAGGACCGCTTCTGGTTCGTCTGGGACGAGCTGGCGCTCGGCGCGCTCGGCGCGGTGGTGCTCGCCGACACCCGCAGGTTGGCCGACTGCTTCCCCTCGATCGACTACTTCGAGGGGCGCGGCACCCCGTTCGTGGTGGCGGTCAACTGCTTCGAGGGGGCCCGCCAGTACCGGCTGCACGAGGTGCAGGCCGCGCTCAACCTCGACCCGGGGGTGCCGGTGCTGCTCTGTGACGCCCGGCAGCGGGAGTCGAGCAAGGAGGTGCTCATCACGCTGATGGAGCACGCCATGAAGACCCGCGACGCCCGCCGCGCCACGTCGGCCGAGTAGCCCGGCTCCGGCCGGCGCGTGTCGCCGGGCAGCCGCTCCGTTCTCCGACGAGGGGCCCCTGCCGTAGCGGCAGGGGCCCCTCGTCGTGTGTGTCGGGTCAGTTGGCGATCATGCGGCGCAGGACGTACTGCAGGATGCCGCCGTGGCGGTAGTAGTCCGCCTCACCGGGCGTGTCGATCCGGAGCACCGCGTCGAACTCGACGCCGGTGTCGGTGGTGACCTTCACGGTGCGCGGGGTCTCGCCGTCGTTCAGCACGGTCACGCCGGTGATCGAGAAGGTCTCGGTGCCGGTGAGGCCGAGCGACTCGGCGGTGACGTCGACCGGGAACTGCAACGGCAGGACGCCCATGCCGATCAGGTTCGAGCGGTGGATCCGCTCGTACGACTCGGCGATGACCGCCCGAACGCCGAGCAGCATGGTGCCCTTGGCCGCCCAGTCCCGCGACGAGCCGGAGCCGTACTCCTTGCCGGCCAGGATGACCAGCGGCACGCCCGCCTCCTGGTAGGCGGTGGAGGCGTCGTAGATCGAGGTCTGCTCGCCGGTCAGGTGGTTGACCGTGAAGCCGCCCTCCACACCCGGGACGAGCTGGTTGCGCAGCCGGATGTTGGCGAACGTGCCCCGGATCATCACCTCGTGGTTGCCCCGGCGCGAGCCGTACGAGTTGAACTCGTGGCGCGGCACGCCGTGCTCGGCGAGGTACGTGCCGGCGGGGGAGTCGGCCTTGATCGAGCCGGCCGGGGAGATGTGGTCGGTGGTCACCGAGTCGCCCAGCTTGGCCAGCACCCGCGCGTCGGCGATGTCGACGACCGCCTTCGGCTTCCGCTCCATGCCCTCGAAGTACGGGGGCTTGCGGACGTAGGTGCTCTCGTCCTCCCAGGCGAAGGTGTCGCCGGTCGGGGTCGGCAGCGACTGCCAGCGCTCGTCACCGGCGAACACGTCCGCGTATGCCGCGCTGAACCCGGTCGCGCCGATCGCCTGGGCGATGACGTCCTGGATCTCGGCGCTGTTCGGCCAGATGTCGCGCAGGAAGACCGGGTCGCCCTGGGTGTCCTCGCCGATCGGCTCGTTGGCCAGGTCGATGTCCATCGTGCCGGCGAGCGCGTACGCGACCACCAGCGGCGGGGACGCCAGGTAGTTCATCTTGACGTCCGGGTTGATCCGGCCCTCGAAGTTCCGGTTGCCCGACAGCACCGAGACGACGGCGAGGTCGGCCTCGTTGACGGCGGCGGAGACCTCCTCCAGCAGCGGGCCGGAGTTGCCGATGCAGGTGGTGCAGCCGTAGCCGACCAGGTTGAAGCCGAGCTTCTCCAGGTACGGGGTGAGGCCGGCGCGGTCGTAGTAGTCCATGACGACCTTGGAGCCCGGCGCCAGGGTGGTCTTCACCCACGGCTTGCGGGACAGGCCCTTGTCGACGGCGTTGCGGGCCAGCAGCGCCGCGCCGATCATCACCTGTGGGTTCGAGGTGTTGGTGCAGGAGGTGATCGCGGCGATCACCACGGCGCCGTGGTCCAGCTCGTACTCGACGCCGTCGGCGCTGGTCACCCGGACCGGGTTGCTGGCCCGGCCGCCGGAGCCCATGGCCGCGGTCTCCAGGTCGCGCGGCTCGTCGGCCGGGTCGCTGAAGTCGTTGGCCGGCGGGTCGCTGGCCGGGAACGACTCGGCGCTGGCCTCGTCGGCCGGGCCGCCGGTGCCCCGGGGGAGCTGCTCGCGGGCGACGCCCGGCTTGAGGTCCCGCTCGCCGGCGGAGTCGTCGGCCACGTAGTCGGTCAGCGCGGAGCGGAACAGGGTCTTGGCGCTGCCCAGCGGCACCCGGTCCTGCGGGCGCTTCGGGCCGGCCAGGGACGGCTCGATGGTGCCCAGGTCGAGTTCCAGCCGCTCGGAGTACTCCGGCTCGGCGGCCGGGTCGTGCCAGAGGCCCTGCTCCTTGGCGTACGCCTCGACGAGCGCGACCTGCTGCGGGTCCCGGCCGGTCAGCTCCAGGTAGCGGATGGTCTCGGCGTCGATCGGGAAGATCGCGACGGTGGAGCCGTACTCCGGGGACATGTTGCCGATGGTGGCCCGGTTGGCCAGCGGCACCGCGCTGACGCCGGGGCCGTAGAACTCGACGAACTTGCCGACCACGCCGTGCTTGCGCAGCATCTCGGTGATGGTGAGCACCAGGTCGGTGGCGGTGGTGCCGGCCGGCATCTCGCCGTGCAGCTTGAAGCCGACGACCCGGGGGATCAGCATGCTGACCGGCTGGCCGAGCATCGCGGCCTCGGCCTCGATGCCGCCGACGCCCCAGCCCAGCACGCCCAGGCCGTTGACCATGGTGGTGTGCGAGTCGGTGCCGACCACGGTGTCCGGGTATGCCTGGCCGTTGCGCTCCATGATCGTACGGGCCAGGTACTCGATGTTGACCTGGTGCACGATGCCGGTGCCCGGCGGGACGACCTTGAACTCGTTGAACGCGGTCTGGCCCCAGCGCAGGAACTGGTAGCGCTCCTTGTTGCGCTCGTACTCCAGCTCGACGTTGCGCTCGAAGGCGTCCGCGCGGCCGAACAGGTCGGCGATGACCGAGTGGTCGATGACCAGCTCGGCCGGGGCGAGCGGGTTGACCTTGGTGGCATCGCCGCCGAGGTCGCGGACCGCCTCGCGCATGGTGGCCAGGTCGACCACGCAGGGCACGCCGGTGAAGTCCTGCATGAGCACCCGCGCCGGGGTGAACTGGATCTCCACGCTCGGGTCGGCCGCCGAGTCCCAGGCGCCGAGCTGGCGGATGTGGTCGGCGGTGATGTTCGCGCCGTCCTCGGTCCGCAGCAGGTTCTCCAGCAGGATCTTCAGGCTGTAGGGGAGCCGCTCCTGCCCCTCCACCTTACTGATCTTGAAAATCTCGTAGCTCGCGTCTCCGACGCGTAGCTGGGTCTTCGCACCGAAGGTGTCGAGGCTCGCCACGTCGTACTCCTTCACACCAGCGACCGTGAGTAGTCCTGAGCAGTCTGTCGCACCGTCCGGGACGACGCCCCGGTTAGGTGACACTTACCGTGATTACTGCTTCCAACAAAACCGTACGTCCGTCTTGCTATCAGCGCAACCTCGTGCCAGGCTCCGGGACGAGGAGGTGCCACCATGATCCATCACGTCCTGCTCGCCTGCCCACCCGGCTCCGAAGCCGCCTCCCGGGCGTTCTACGTCGGGCTGCTCGGCATGGCCGAGAAGCCCAAACCCCCGGCCCTCGCCCCCCGCGGCGGTTGCTGGTTCACCGGGTACGGCGCAGAGCTGCACCTCGGCGTCTCCGACGACTTCCGCCCCGCCCGCAAGGCCCACGTCGCCCTGCTCCGCCCCGACCTCGACGGCCTCGCCGCCCGGCTGGCTGCCGCCGGCCACCCGGTCGACTGGGGCGGCGAGGACGAGCTGCCCGGGATGCGGCGCTTTCACACCGAGGACGCCCACGGCAACCGCCTGGAGTTCGTCGCCCCGCGCTGACGGGGCGCCGGGCCGCCCGGGCGGGTGGCACCGGCGGCGA
Organism: Micromonospora sp. NBC_01412; assembly: GCF_045040215.1. NCBI lineage: Bacteria > Bacillati > Actinomycetota > Actinomycetes > Micromonosporales > Micromonosporaceae > Micromonospora > Micromonospora sp. NBC_01412. The sequence goes on along the minus strand of NZ_CP109528.1, from coordinate 900,731 downwards.
GGGGCCGCGGTGCCCCGGCGGCGCGGGTAGGGTTCGAGGCCGGACCTGAAGGGGTGGGCCGTGATCGATGTGTCGCACTGGCTGTCCGCGCTGCCCCCGGTCGCGGTCTACCTGATCGTCGCCGGGGTGATCGGCGTGGAGAGCATGGGCGTTCCGCTGCCCGGCGAGATCGTCCTGGTCAGCTCCGCCCTGCTCGCCGCCACCGGCGTGGTGGAGCCGGAGTGGGTGGCCATCGCCGCGGCCTTCGGCGCCATCGCGGGCGACTCGATCGGGTACGCGGTGGGCCGCCGGGGCGGCCGTCCGCTGCTGGCCCGGCTGGGCCGGCGCTTCCCCAGACACCTCGGCCCCGCACACCTCGCCCGCGCCGAGCAGAGCTTCGCCCGGCACGGGGTGTGGGCGGTCTTCTTCGGCCGGTTCGTGGCGCTGCTGCGGATCCTCGCCGGCCCCCTGGCCGGTGCGCTGCACGTGCCGTACCGCCGGTTCCTGCTGGCCAACGCGGCCGGCGGCCTGGTCTGGGCCTTCGGCACCACCTACCTGCTGTACAGCGTCGGCCGGGCCGCCGAGCACTGGCTCAAGGACATCTCCTGGGCCGGGCTGGTCCTCGCGGTGCTCGCCGGCCTGGGCAGCACCTGGTGGCTGCGGCGGCGGGCCCGGCGGCTGGAGCCGGCGGGGCCGGCCGATGCGGACGCCGCAGCCGAGCCGGTCCGCGCGGGCACCGACCGCTGACCCTCCGGGTCGGCGCCACGTCCCTTCGTACGACGAAAGGGCCGGTCCCCGGGTGGGGGCCGGCCCTTGTCGTTGTCGTTGTCAGGAGGTGGCGTAGCCGCGGGTGGCGGTCCAGTCGGCAAGGTTGTCGACGGTGACCTCGTAGCTGGCCTGGTCGGGGTTGGCCGAGTCGGCGATCCTCACGATGCCGCCGTTGTCGCGGTAACCGACGACGCTGATGTAGTGGCCGCCCTCGAACGAGTGGACGCCGCCGTCGATGTCAGTGGAGGTGCCGGCGATGTTGGCCACCACCGCACGACCGCTGTCGACGGTGCGGACGACGTCGGCGCGCAGCTTGTCGGTCTGACCGTCGTCGGCCTTGCCGGTCTTGATCTCGACACTGCGGTACGCGTCAGCCTTACCGGTCTCCTTGTTCAGCACAGGAGTGATGTCGTTGATCGAATCAGTCCCGTCCTCGGTGGTGCCCATCTCCTTGGCCATGGCGTCAACACTGATGGCCTTGCCCTGCACGGACAGGGCGTTACGCGCGGCGGCGGGGCCGCAGTAGTAGAAGTTCGGCTGGGCTTCGTAGCGGACGTCGAGCTGCCGCTCGCCGGCGGCCTTGCGGTCGGCCTGCACGGACGTGGTGGCGGCCTTCTCGGCCGGAGCCGCCTGGGCGGCGATGGCGGGGGCGGCGATACCACCGGCGGTGGCGGTGAGGATGCCGGCGGTGAGGGCGGTCCTGCGGATCAGATCGGTACGCATGGTGGCGTGCTCCTCTGGTCGGGGGACACGCGGCAACACCCGCTGGGAAGCGACGTGTGCCGCGAGGGGGGTCAGGTTCGGGGGGACGGGCCCGGCGATCGGGGGGACCTGCTCGGGCGTCCGGGGGATGTAACGACCCCGGCCGGCCCCGCATTCCACGGGGGTCTCGGTTCCGGGGGCTACCCCGAGCCGGTCTCACCCGGGTGAACCATGTACAACGCCCCCGCCCCCCAACCGATTCCCCCGCCGGGGTGGCCCGGCCCACGCCCACCCACCCAAAACCACCCAAACAACCCAGGCCGCCCACCACCCCTCCCGCCTAGCCGCGTTGATCAAGAGGTTTACGTCTGCGGGGCGGCGGATCCTGACGTAAACCTCTTGATCAACGCGGCGAGAGCGGGGCGGGGTGGGGCGGGGTGGGGTGGGGGGGTTTGGGTGGTTTGGGGTGGTGGGTTCAGGCTGGGGCGTCGGGGCCGGTGCCGGGGGTGCTGGCCTCCGCGTGCCGGTCGCGCAGGCGGGCCCGGATCTCCTCCGGGGTGTACGCCCGTCGCCGTCGCTCCGCCCGGGCGACGACCACCCCGGTCGCGGCGACACCCGCGAGACCAGCCAGCCCGAGGACCTTCCACCACCGCATCCTTTGCCGCATCCGCTTAGGGTAGACCCCCATGAGCGAGCAGACCGCCGGCGGCACCGGGGTGAGGGCATGAGCATCAGCCTGGACGAGGCCGTGGAGTTGACCCGCACCGGCGACGTATGGGTGTTCCGGGGCCGTAGCGCACCCGACCGCGCCATCCAGTTCACCACCAACAGTCCGGTCAACCACGTCGGCATGGCGGTGGTGCTGGACGACATGCCGCCGCTGATGTGGCACGCCGAGTTGGGCCGGTCGCTGCCGGACATGTGGACCGGCACCCACCAGCGCGGGGTGCAGCTGCACGACCTGCGGGACGCGGTCTGCGTCTGGGCCAACCGGTACGGCCAGCGGGCCTGGCTCCGGCAGCTCGAACCGTCCGCCGACGCGGAGATGGAGAAGGCGGTGCTTCGTACCGTCGCCCGCCTCGACGGCACCCCCTTCCCGTCCACCGCCCAGCTCGCCTGGCGCTGGGCGCGGGGCCGGGTGCCACGGGTGCGGCTGCCCCTGCCGGCCCGGCGGGACACCCCCGGTGGCGGCGCGGTGCGCGACCGGGCGCTGGAGACGGCGTACTGCGCCGAGGTGGTCGCGGTGACCTACGAGGCGATGGGCCTGCTGCCCGCCGGCCGCCGGCCGAACTGGTACGACCCGGGCCGGTTCTGGAGCGGCGACGACCTCGGCCTGGCCGCCGGGGCACAGCTCGGCGCCGAGATCGAGGTACACATCCCGCAACGCTGAGCGACGACAGCGCCGCCCCCGGGGCCGGTTTGCCGAGGTGGCCGTGGAGTGGGAGTTCCTGGACAGCCAGGGGCGGCGGGTGCCCGGCGAGCGCTACCGGCACCTGCTGCGCGGCACCGACAGCGGACCCGCCATCTGCACGGTCATCCGCGCCGCCTGACCCCGCCGAGCCACGGTTCCCGTCAGTTCCGCCGGGGCCGCAGCCAGGCCCGGTCGTCGGCGGGGCACACACCGACCGTGACGGTGCCCACCCGCGAGTCGGCGTTTGCAAGATGACTGCATTTGTTGCGGCTTCGTTTGCAAGGTATTGCAGAACGTTTCGGCAAGGGCTAGCGTGCGGGCGAATCACGACCAGAGGAAGGCCGTCGATGAATCCCCCGCCGATGTCCCGTAAGGCGTTGCTCGCCTTGGTCTCCGCCCTCACCCTCACCCTCGTCGGTACCCCCGTCGCCGCGCACCAGCTCGCCGCCGAGGCCGCCCCGAGAACGACCGGCACCGACCCTCTCGCCGCCGCCGGCGCGGTGCAGTGGCGCTCCGAACCCTCCGTCGAGGCCCTGCTGAAGGCGGGCTCCGGCGACGCCCGCGCCGAGCAGTTCTACTTCGTCCTGCCGGACCGGTTCGCCAACGGCGACCCGCGCAACGACTCCGGCGGGCTCGCCGGGGACCGGCTGAAGACCGGCCTCGACCCCAAGGACAAGGGCTTCTACCACGGCGGCGACCTCAAGGGGGTGCTGGACAAGCTCGACTACATCCAGGGGCTCGGCACCACGGCGATCTGGCTCGCCCCGATCTTCAAGAACCGGCCCGTGCAGGGCGTCGGCGCGGACGTCTCGGCCGGCTACCACGGCTACTGGATCACCGACTTCACCCAGGTCGACCCGCACTTCGGCACCAATGAGGAGCTGAAGAGGCTGGTCAAGCTCTCGCACCAGCGGGGCATCAAGGTGTACCTCGACGTCATCGTCAACCACACCGCCGACGTCATCAAGTACGCCGAGGGCAGGTACGCGTACATCGACAAGAAGACCGCGCCGTACACCGACGCGCAGGGGCGGGCCTTCGAGGACCGGAACTACGCCGACGGCAGCCGGGAATTCCCGAAGGTGGACGCGGCGGAGTCCTTCCCGTACACCCCGGTCTTCGACACCCCGGCCGACGCGAAGGTCAAGGTCCCGGCGTGGCTCAACGACGCCACCATGTACCACAACCGGGGCGACTCGACCTTCTCCGGCGAGAACAGCGAGTACGGCGACTTCTACGGCCTGGACGACCTGTGGACCGAGCGCCCCGAGGTGGTGCGCGGCCTGACCAAGGTCTACGGCGACTGGATCGGCGGCACCGGCGTCGACGGGTTCCGGCTGGACACCGTCAAGCACACCAACCTGGAGTTCTGGCCGCAGTTCAGCCGGGGCATCGAGCGGGCCGCCGAGGCCGCCGGCAAGAAGGACTTCTTCATGTTCGGTGAGGTCTACAGCGCCGACCCGGAGATCACCTCCACGTACGTGCGGCGCGGCGGCCTGCCCGCCACCCTCGACTTCGCGTTCCAGGAGGCCGCCCGGGGCTACACCGCCGCCGACGGCTCCGCGAAGGCGCTCGCCGACGTGTACGCCCGCGACGACCTCTACGCCTCCAGGGACACCGGCGCCAACCGGCTGACCACCTTCCTCGGCAACCACGACATGGGCCGGATCGGCTCGTTCATCGCGGCCTCCGGCGGCGACGACGCCGCGCAGCTACGCCGCGACCAGCTCGCCCACCAGCTCATGTTCCTCACCCGAGGACAGCCGGTGGTGTACTCCGGCGACGAGCAGGGCTTCACCGGCCCGGGCGGCGACAAGGACGCCCGGCAGGACATGTTCGCGTCGAAGGTGCCCGACTACCTCGACGACGACCTGATCGGCACCGACCGCACCCACGCCGGCGACCAGTTCGACCCGACGCACCCGCTCTACCGCACCATCGCCGAGCTGGGCCGGCTCCGGCAGGCCCACCCGGCGCTGCGCGACGGCATCCAGGTCACCCGGTACGCCGCCGACGGCCCCGGCGTCTTCGCCTTCTCCCGGATCGACCCGAAGCAGCGCACCGAGTACGTCGTCGCCGTGAACAACGCCGGCACCGCGCAGACCGTCACAGTGGACACCTGGTCGGCCGGGGCAGCCTTCGCCGGGATCCACGGCGGCGCGGCGACCGCGACCGCCGGGGCCGACGGCAGGCTGACGGTGACCGTGCCGGCGCTGTCCGCCGCGGTGTACCGGGCCGGCCGGGCGATCCCGCAGGCCGACGCGAAGCCGTCGATCAACATCACCGCCCCCGCCCCGGACGCCCCGGTGGCCACCCGCGCCGCCATCACCGCCCAGGTCACCGGGGATCCGCTGGCCACCGTCACCGTCGCCGCCCGGGTCGCCGGCGGCAGGTGGACGCTGCTGGGCAGCGCCCACCGGGCCCCGTACACCGTGCACCACGACCTGACCGGCCTGGCCGGCGGAACGCGGATCGAGTACAAGGCCGTCGTCCGCGACGGCAGGGGGCGCACCGCGAGCACCCGCTCCACCGCCACCGCCGGCACCCCGGCGCAGGGCGCGTCGCGGGACTGGGCGGTGGTGCACTACCAGCGCCCGGCCGGCGGATACGACGACTGGGGCCTGTACGTGTGGGGCGACATCGACCCCGCGTACGCCACCGAGTGGCCGAAGGGGCAGCCGTTCGCCGGTGAGGACTCGTTCGGCCGGTTCGCCTGGGTGAAGCTGAAGCCGGGCGCGAAGTCGGTCGGCTTCCTGGTGGTCGACTCCGCCGGGAACAAGGACGTCGCCAACGACCGGACCATCGACGTCACGCAGACCGGCGAGGTGTGGGTGAAGCAGGGCGACGCCGCGCTCTACCCGACCCGGCAGGCAGCCACCGGCGAGCCGGATCCGCCCGTCGACGAGGGCACCGCGCTGATCCACTACCGCCGGGCCGACAACAACTACGACGGCTGGGGCCTGCACCTGTGGGATGGCGCGGCCGACCCGACCGAGTGGTCCGCCCCGCTCAAGCCGGAGCGGACCGACGCGTTCGGCGCGTTCTTCCGGGTGCCGCTGGCGGCCGGGGCCACCGGGCTGAGCTACATCATCCACAACGGCGACGCCAAGGACCTGCCTGACGACCAGCGGCTCGACTTCGCCGCCGCCGGCCGGGAGGTGTGGCTGCTCGCCGGCACGCCGGGCCGCCTGCTGCCGTCGACCTCGTCCGGGGTGTCCAGGGACGTGGACATCACCCAGCAGAAGGCGCACTGGATCGACCGGTCCACCGTCGCCTGGCAGGCCGGGCCCACCGACGGCCGGACGTACGCGCTGGTGGCCGCCCCGGCCGGCGGGCTGAGCGTCGTCGACGGGGAGCTGTCCGGTACGTACACCACGCTGCCGCTGCGGGCGCAGCGCAACGGGCTCACCGAGGCCCAGCGCGCGAAGCACCCGCACCTGTGGGCGTACCAGGCGTTCAGCCTGGACCGGGGCGACCTGGCGAAGGTGCCGGCGGCGCTGCGCGGGCAGCTCGTGGTGACCGAGCGGGACGCGCGGGGCGCGCTGCTCGGCGCGACCGGCGTGCAGGTCCCGGGCGTGCTCGACGACGTCTACGCCGCCGCCACCGACGCGGGGCTTGGGGCGACCTTCGCCGGCGGGGCACCCACCCTCGCGGTGTGGGCGCCCACCGCCCGGGCGGTGGCGCTGGAACTGTTCGACTCTCCGACCGCCACGCCGCGCACCGTGCCGATGCGCCGCGACGACCGCACCGGCGTCTGGTCGGCGCGCGGCGACCGGGGCTGGACCGGCAAGTACTACCGGTACCGGGTCGAGGCGTGGCAGCCGGCGGCGCAGAAGGTGGTCATCGCCTCGGTGACCGACCCGTACTCGGTGGCGCTCGCGCCGAACTCCACGCACAGCCAGATCGTCGACCTGGCCGACCCGGCGCTGGCCCCGGAGGGGTGGGCGAAGCTGCGCAAGCCTGCGGCGCCGCCGGCCGCGAAGGCGCAGATCCAGGAGGTCTCCGTCCGGGACTTCTCCATCGCCGACAGCACCGTGCCGGCCGAGCGGCGGGGCACCTACCTCGCCTTCACCGACCCGGACACGGCCGGGATGAGGCACCTGAGGGCGCTCGGCGGCGCCGGGGTCGACTACCTGCACCTGCTGCCGGCGTTCGACTTCGCCACCATCCCCGAGCGCCGCGCCGACCAGCGGCAGCCGGCCTGTGACCTGGCGAAGCTGCCCCCGGACTCCGAGGAGCAGCAGAAGTGCGTCGCGGCGGTGGCGGAGTCCGACGGCTACAACTGGGGGTACGACCCGCTGCACTACACCGTGCCGGAGGGCGGCTACGCCGTCGACCCGGCCGGGTCGAAGCGGACCACCGAGTTCCGGCGGATGGTCGCCGGGATCAACGGCGCCGGCCTGCGGGTGGTCATGGACGTGGTCTACAACCACACGTCGGCGGCCGGCACCGACGGCAAGTCGGTGCTCGACCAGGTGGTGCCGGGCTACTACCACCGGCTGCTGTCCGACGGTACGGTCGCCAACTCGACCTGTTGCGCGAACACCGCCCCCGAGCACGCCATGATGGGCAAGCTGGTGGTCGACTCCCTGGTCACCTGGGCGAGGCAGTACAAGGTGGACGGGTTCCGGTTCGACCTGATGGGCCACCACCCGAAGGCGAACATCCTGGCCGTGCGGGCCGCCCTGGACAGGCTCACCCTCGCCCGCGACGGCGTGGACGGGCAGAAGATCCTGCTGTACGGCGAGGGTTGGAACTTCGGCGAGGTGGCCGACGACGCCCGGTTCGTGCAGGCCACCCAGGCCAACATGGCGGGGACCGGGATCGGCACGTTCAACGACCGGCTCCGCGACGCGGTGCGCGGCGGCGGGCCGTTCGACCCGAACCCGCGGGTGCAGGGCTTCGCGTCGGGCCTGTTCACCGACCCCAACGGCGACCCGGTGAACGGGTCGGCGGCCGAGCAGAAGGCCCGGCTGCTGCACGCCCACGATCTGATCAAGGTCGGGCTGACGGGCAACCTGCGCGGCTACCGGTTCACCGACTCGGCCGGGCGGCAGGTCACCGGCGGCCAGGTCGACTACAACGGCTCGCCCGCCGGCTACACCGCCGCGCCGGGGGAGGCCGTCACCTACGTCGACGCGCACGACAACGAGATCCTGTACGACGCGTTGGCGTACAAGCTGCCGCAGGCCACCTCGGCGGCGGACCGGGCCCGGATGCAGGTGCTCGCCCTCTCCACGGTGGTGATGGGCCAGGGGACCGGGTTCGTGGCGGCCGGCTCGGAGCGGCTGCGCTCGAAGTCGCTGGACCGTAACTCGTACAACTCCGGTGACTGGTTCAACCAGATCCGCTGGGACTGCGCCGAGGGCAACGGCTTCGGTGCCGGCCTCCCGCAGGCGGCGGACAACCAGGACAAGTGGTCGTACGCGAAGCCGCTGCTGGCCGATCCGTCGCTGGTGCCGGGCTGCGCGGCGATCGACCTGGCCGACGCCCGGTACGCGGAGCTGCTGCGCATCCGCGAGTCCTCGCCGGTGTTCGGGCTGCCCACCGCCGACCAGGTGCAGAGGCGGGTCGCCTTCCCGCTCTCCGGCACCGGTGAGGCCCCGGGCGTGCTCACCATGACCCTCGACGCCCGCGGGCTCGACGGGAAGTGGCGGTCGGTGACCGTCGTGTTCAACGCCACCCCGGAGGCGGCGCGGCAGCGGGTCACCGGGCTGCGCGGGGCGGACGTGGCGCTGCACCCGGTGCTGAGGGCCTCCGCCGACCCGGTGCTGCGCACCGCGTCGTTCGACCGGGGCACGGGCACCTTCACGGTGCCGGCGCGCAGTGTGGCGGTCTTCGTCCAGAAGTAGCCGTCGACCGACCGGCCCCCTTCCACCCGTGGCGGAAGGGGGCCGGCCCGTGTCCGGCCCGTGTCCGGCCCGTCCGCGCCGGAGACGGCCGCCGGCCCCGCCCGGTGGGATCCGTGCGGATCCTTCCCGAGCGGGGCCGGTGGACTGCCCGTGGCCGGTGTCGCCGTTGCCGGCTACCAGCCCTGCCGGCTACCAGTCCTGCCTGCCGTCAGGCGAAGCAGTTGGGGATGTGGCCGGTGCAGTTGGTGGGGTCGTTGTCGATGACGATGGATTCGTCGTCGAGGTTGACTTTGCCGTCGTTGTTGACGATGCCGCCGGCGATGTCGTAGGTCTTGTTGGTGTCGGTGGCGGTGTTCTTGGTGATTCTGGTTTTGGTGATGTTGACTGTGCCGCGGTTGTTGAAGATGCCGCCGCCGTTGCCGGCGGTGTTGCCCTTGACCTCGCTGTTGCGGAGGGTGAGGGTTGCGCGGTTGTCTTTGTTGGGGCCGGGTTTGAGGTCGGGGTCGCCGTTGAAGATGCCGCCGCCGCGGCGGCCGGCGGTGTTGCCGCGGATGGCGCTGTCGTCGATGGTGGCGGTGCCGCGGTCCTTGTTGTCGTTGTTGTCGTAGTCATCGGTTTTGGGTTTGTTGGTGGTGCTGGTGTTGAAGATGCCGCCGCCGTCTTTGCTGGCTTTGTTGTTGTCGATGGTGACGTGGCGGAGGTGGAGGTTGGTGTCGGTGGCGTAGATGCCGCCTCCGCTGTGGCAGGCGGTGTTGTCCTTGATGTCGGTGGAGGTGATGTCGAGGAAGCCGTTGGCGGTGAAGATGCCGCCGCCGTTTTGGTCGGCGGTGTTGTTGTGGATGGTGCTCTTGGTGATTTCGACGGTGCCGGTGGCGGTGGTGCCGATGGCGATCTTGGGTTCGTAGGTGTTGTCGTTGCCGTTGGCGATGCCGCCGCCGTTCTTGCCGGCGGTGTTGTTGCTGATGCGGGTTTCCTTGAGCTTGAGGATGCCGGTGTTGAAGATGGCGCCGCCGTTTTCCTTGGCGTGGTTGTTTTCCACGGTGGTGCGGTCGAGGGAGACGCGGCCGAAGTTGGCGATGGCGCCGCCGTTGCCGCTGGCGTTGTTGTTGAACAGGTTGCTGTCTTCGAGGAAGGCGCTGCCTCCGGGCTTGACGAGGATCGCGCCGCCGTCGGCGCCGTCGTCGTAGGTGCCGGATGAGCCGTCACCTGGCTTGGTCGGTGTTTCGGGCATGACCGGCATCCCCGGCGCGGCCGGCGTTTCCGGCAGGACCGGCGTCCCCGGCGCGGCCGGCGCGGCCGGTGTGGCCGGTGTGGCCGGTGTGGTCCCCGGGGCTGGCACGGCGGGCGCCGTACCGGCTACCGGAGCAGCGGCTACCGGAGCAGCTGCGGCTACCGGAGCGGCGGCCGACCCCGCCTTGTCTGCCGGAGCGGCGGCGGCCATCGGCGCAGCCCCGGCCCCGGGTGCGGCGGCGCCTGCCGGCGCGGTCCCGGCGGCCGGCGCGGCTGCCTGGTCTGGCTTGGCGGCCGCGGGCGGGGTGTCGGTCTTGGTGGGCCAGGGTTCCGGGTCCTTCTTCTTCTCGCGGGCGGCGTTGCCGTCCTTGAGGGTGACGCCCTTGAGGGTGAGTTCGCCGCCCTCGCCGACGGTGAAGATGCGGAAGGCGTTGCTGGAGTCGCGCTTGATGATGGACTTGTCGCCCTTGATGGTGATCCGTTGGCGGATCGTGGGTAGGGCCGAGCCGTTCTTGCGGTCGTGGTCGCTCAGTTCGTACTTGCAGTCCCGGGCGAGCTTCAGGGTGCCGCCCAGTTCGTTGTTGGCCCGTACCACCGCTTCGACCAACGCGTCGTCGTCGCAGGGCACCTCACGAACCCGGCCCTCCTCGTCACGCTCACCCCGACCACCCCGGTCCTTGTCCCGGTCCTCGTCACGGTGCTCGTCGCGATCGTCCCTGCCGGGCCCGTCGTCCTTGACGACCTGCTCGGCGGTGGACCACTTGAGGCTGTCCAGCCGGTTCATTCCCGCCGCCCCCGCGCCGGTGGCGGCACCCACGGTGACGAGGCTGACGACGCCGGTCAGGCCGGCGACGCCGGTGACGAGCCACAGCTTGCGGTGGCGCGGCGCCGCCCCGGTTTCCCGCGCCGTATCGGTGCTCTTCGGAAGGTAGTTGGACATCGGAGCTCTCTGCTCTCTCCTCGTACCAGACAAGGTGCTTCGCCAGCGCGAGGCGCCTTGGCTACAAATCGGTTGTAGCTACTTAAGGACACCGTATGAGAATGTTCTTCGTAGCGGGGTCAGATCCGAAGAAACCGCACATTAGGTGTACGGCACGCTCAGGGCACCCCTAATCCGGACGTAGCTCGCCGGGTACGCGAGCGGGCCCCTCCCGCCGCCGATGGGCGGTCGGGAGGGGCCCGTCCCCTCTATGTGGTGCAGCTCGGATCAGGCGAAGCAGTTGGGGATGTGGCCGGTGCAGTTGGTGGGGTCGTTGTCGATGACGATGGATTCGTCGTCGAGGTTGACTTTGCCGTCGTTGTTGACGATGCCGCCGGCGATGTCGTAGGTCTTGTTGGTGTCGGTGGCGGTGTTCTTGGTGATTCTGGTTTTGGTGATGTTGACTGTGCCGCGGTTGTTGAAGATGCCGCCGCCGTTGCCGGCGGTGTTGCCCTTGACCTCGCTGTTGCGGAGGGTGAGGGTTGCGCGGTTGTCTTTGTTGGGGCCGGGTTTGAGGTCGGGGTCGCCGTTGAAGATGCCGCCGCCGCGGCGGCCGGCGGTGTTGCCGCGGATGGCGCTGTCGTCGATGGTGGCGCTGCCGCGGTCCTTGTTGTCGTTGTTGTCGTAGTCATCGGTTTTGGGTTTGTTGGTGGTGCTGGTGTTGAAGATGCCGCCGCCGTCTTTGCTGGCTTTGTTGTTGTCGATGGTGACGTGGCGGAGGTGGAGGTTGGTGTCGGTGGCGTAGATGCCGCCTCCGCTGTGGCAGGCGGTGTTGTCCTTGATGTCGGTGGAGGTGATGTCGAGGAAGCCGTTGGCGGTGAAGATGCCGCCGCCGTTTTGGTCGGCGGTGTTGTTGTGGATGGTGCTCTTGGTGATTTCGACGGTGCCGGTGGCGGTGGTGCCGATGGCGATCTTGGGTTCGTAGGTGTTGTCGTTGCCGTTGGCGATGCCGCCGCCGTTCTTGCCGGCGGTGTTGTTGCTGATGCGGGTTTCCTTGAGCTTGAGGATGCCGGTGTTGAAGATGGCGCCGCCGTTTTCCTTGGCGTGGTTGTTTTCCACGGTGGTGCGGTCGAGGGAGACGCGGCCGAAGTTGGCGATGGCGCCGCCGTTGCCGCTGGCGTTGTTGTTGAACAGGTTGCTGTCTTCGAGGAAGGCGCTGCCTCCGGGCTTGACGAGGATCGCGCCGCCGTCGGCGCCGTCGTCGTAGGTGCCGGATGAGCCGTCACCTGGCTTGGTCGGTGTTTCGGGCATGACCGGCATCCCCGGCGCGGCCGGCGTTTCCGGCAGGACCGGCGTCCCCGGCGCGGCCGGCGCGGCCGGTGTGGCCGGTGTGGCCGGTGTGGTCCCCGGGGCTGGCACGGCGGGCGCCGTACCGGCTACCGGAGCAGCGGCTACCGGAGCAGCTGCGGCTACCGGAGCGGCGGCCGGGCCTGCCTTGGCCACCCCACCGGCTGCCTGGTCTGGCTTGGTGGCCGTGGGTGGGGTGTTGGTCTTGGTGGGCCAGGGTTCCGGGTCCTTCTTCTTCTCGCGGGCGGCGTTGCCGTCCTTGAGGGTGACGCCCTTGAGGGTGAGTTCGCCGCCCTCGCCGACGGTGAAGATGCGGAAGGCGTTGCTGGAGTCGCGCTTGATGATGGACTTGTCGCCCTTGATGGTGATCCGTTGGCGGATCGTGGGTAGGGCCGAGCCGTTCTTGCGGTCGTGGTCGCTCAGTTCGTACTTGCAGTCCCGGGCGAGCTTCAGGGTGCCGCCCAGTTCGTTGTTGGCCCGTACCACCGCTTCGACCAACGCGTCGTCGTCGCAGGGCACCTCACGAACCCGGCCCTCCTCGTCACGCTCACCCCGACCACCCCGGTCCTTGCCGGACCAGTCGTCCTGTCCGGACCACTCGGCATCGTCCCAGTCGTCCTGGTCGTCGTTCTCCTTGCCGGTTTCCTCGTCGGCCCGGCCGGCGTCGCTGACGTTCTGCTTCGCGGTGGACGAGTGCTGGTCCGACAGTCGGTTCGCGTCGTCGGACTTGTCGTTGCGGGCGGCCAACCCGCCGAGCGCCGCCAGACCGACGACGCCGGTCAGGCCGGCCACGCCGGTGGCGACCCAGAGCGCCCGCCGCCGTTTCGCCGGCGGGGTGGCGTGCACCCCGCCGGCGGGAGTCGTTTTGTCGTTGGACATCAGAACCTTCCGCCCTTTCCTGCTATCAGACGGGGCCGCACCGCCCGAAGGGGCGCGACCAGCTACAAATCGGTTGCAGCCTTCTGATCCCCACCGTATGAGAAGGTTCTTCGCGAGGGGGACGTATCCGAGAAAACCCCGCATTGTTCTCGGATCGGGCGGGAGTCCGCAGTCGGGCGATGCCGTGCGGGAAGGTGCCGATGCCTACGGGAAGGTGCCGCAGGGCGGAAACGGCGGCGGGCCCCGCCACCGGTGCGTCGACGGTCGAAACGTCGCGTACCGGCGGCGGGGCCCGCCGTGGGTCGTACCCTGAGGATCAGCCGGGCAGGCGCGGACCCGCCTCGCGCTGCTCGGCCAGCCAGGTCTCCACCTCGTCGGCCCGGCGCGGCAGCCCGGCCGAGAGGTTGACCGTGCCGGTCGCCGTCACCAGCACGTCGTCCTCGATCCGGATGCCGATGCCGCGCAGCTCCTCGGGGACCAGATCGTCCTCCGGCTGGAAGTACAGCCCCGGCTCGACGGTGAGCACGTAGCCCTCGCCGAGCGCGCCGTCGCGGTACATCTCCTTGCGGGCGTTCGCGCAGTCGTGCACGTCGATGCCGAGCATGTGCCCGAAGCCGTGCAGCGTCCACCGGCGGTAGACCGTCGACTTCTCGTCCATCGCCTCGTCCACGCTCACCGGCAGCAGGCCCAGGTCGTGCAGGCCCTCGGCCAGCACCCGCATGCACGTCAGCTGGACGTCCTTGAACTGCACCCCGGGCCTGATGAAGTCGATGCCGGCCTGCTGGGAGGCGTACACGATGTCGTAGACCTGCCGCTGCAACGGGGTGAACCGGCCGTCGACCGGGAGCACCCGGGTCACGTCGGCGGTGTAGAGGTTGCGGTTCTCCACGCCCATGTCCATCAGCAGCAGCTCGCCCGGCCGGGTGGCTCCGTGGTTGTGCACCCAGTGCAGGATCGTGGCGTGCTCGCCGGCCCCGACGATCGAGCCGTAGCCGACGTCGTTGCCGTCGTGCCGGGCGCGCAGCGCGAAGATCCCCTCCAGCAGCCGCTCGGAGACCGCCCGGTCGGCCGGCAGGACCCGGGCCACGTCCTCGAAGCCACGCACCGTGGCGTCGACCGCGTCCTGGAGCTGGGCGATCTCCCACTCGTCCTTGACCAGCTTGGCCTCGGAGATCGCGATCGCCAGCTCCCGGTCCCGGGCGGGCTGCCCCTCGGCGCGCGGCCCGTCGTACGGGCGCACGGCCGAGTCCACCCGGGTGTCGAAGCCGCGCAGCACCCGGGTACGCCCTGGCGCCAGCTCGGCCAGCGCCGCGTCCAGCTCGGTCAGGTCGGCGGTGGGCAGGCCCAGCTCGGTCGACTTCTCGGCCAGGGTGTGCCGCCGGCCCACCCACAGCTCGCCGTGCCGGCTGCGGAAGAACTCGTCGTTGTCCCGGGAGGACCGGGGCCGCGTGTACAGGGTGGCGTCGTGCCCCGAGCCGTTCGGCCGCAGCACCAGCACGCCGTCCGGGTCGTGGTCGCCGGTCAGGTACGCGTAGTCGCTGCCCGGCCGGAACGGGTAATCGGTGTCGTTGGCGCGTACCTTCTCGCCGCCGGTGGGGATCACCAGCGTCTCGCCCGGGAAGGCCGCGGAAAGCTCGGCCCGCCGCTTGGCGTGGTTCGGCACCTCCACCCGGGGGCCGACCGGAAGGGTCGTGTCCCGCCAGCCCTCGCGCATGAACGACAGGAACGCCTCCGGGAAATCCGGGTCGTGTGACTCGGTGCCCTCCACAGGCTGGTCGCCCGCCCGCTGCTCGCTCATGATCCGCTCCCTCCGCCACGTCGTTGGCCCAGACGGTACCTCGCGCGCGGGGATGTGGAGAGCCTGCGGTGCCTGCGACGGCCGTCCCGGTCGCGTGGAAAGATGACCGGCATGTGCGGACTCCTGGCCTTCTTCAGCGCGAACGGCAACGCCGCCGCCCACCGCGACCACATCGCGGGGGCGTTGGAGTGCCTGCACCACCGTGGACCGGACGAGACAGGTGTCGAGGTGGTCGGCGACGCTACCGGCCACTACGCGGACGGGGTGTTCGGGCACAAGCGCCTCGCGATCATCGACGTGGCGTCCAGCCACGAGCCGCTGCCGTACGCGGGCGGACGCTACCTGCTGACCTTCAACGGCGAGATCTACAACTACATCGAGCTGCGCGACGAGCTGGTGCGCACCTACGGGGCCCAGTTCGCCACCGCCGGCGACGGCGAGGTGATCGTCGCCGGCTACCACTTCTGGGGCGAGCAGGTGCTCACCCGGCTGCGCGGCATGTTCGCGTTCGTGATCTGGGACCGGCAGGAGCGCCGCGCGTTCGGCGCCCGTGACTACTTCGGCATCAAGCCGCTGCACTACCTGGAGACCGCCGACGGGCTCTACCTCGCCTCGGAGAAGAAGGCGCTGCTGCCGTTCGCGCAGTCCGCGTACGCCGGGGACGCCGGGATCGACCCGGCGAGCCTGAGCCACTACCTGACCCTCCAGTACGTCCCGGAGCCCGGCACCCTGCACCGGGGGATCAACCGGATCGGCTCGGGGGAGTACCTGACCTGGTCCCCGGGCGGCCGGATCGACGTGCGCCGGTGGTACCGGCCGGTGTTCCGGCCGGCCCCGGTCAGCGACGAGCAGCGGCTCTACCACGAGATCCGGGAGACTCTGCGCGAGAGCGTCCGGGTGCACATGCGCTCGGACGTGCCGGTGGGCTCGTTCCTGTCCAGCGGCATCGACTCCACCGCCGTGGTCGCTCTGGCCCGGGAGTTCAACCCGAACATCCTCACCTTCACCGTCGGCTACGACGTCCCCGGGTACTCGGAGATCGACGTCGCCCAGGAGTCGGCCCGGCACCTCGACGTGACCATCATGCCCACCAAGATCGGGCCGCAGGACATGATCGACGCGCTGCCGAAGATCGTCTGGCACCTGGACGACCCGGTCGCCGACCCGGCGCTGGTGCCGCTGTACTTCGTGGCGAAGAAGGCCGCCGAGCACGTCACCGTGGTCCTCTCCGGCGAGGGCGCCGACGAGTTCTTCGGCGGGTACACCATCTACCGGGAGCCGCTCTCCCTCGGCACGGTCAACGGCCTGCCCGGCGGGGTGCAGAAGGGCCTGCGCGCGGTCTCCAAGGCCATCCCGCAGGGGGTGAAGGGCAAGAGCTTCCTGGAGCGCGGCACCACTCCGATCGAGCAGCGTTACTACGGCAACGCCCGGATGTTCACCGAGGAGGAGAAGCAGCACCTGATGCGCCGCTACGACCCCTCGGTGCGCTACACCGACGTCACCGCCCCGATCTACGCCGAGTGCGCCGAGCTCGACGACGTCACCAAGATGCAGTACGTCGACCTGTACACCTGGCTGCGCGGCGACATCCTGGTCAAGGCCGACCGGATCTCGATGGCGCACTCGCTGGAGGTCCGGGTGCCGTTCCTGGACCGGGCGGTGTTCGACGTGGCGGCCACCATCCCGGTGGACCTGAAGCTCCCGCCGCGCTCCGACGCCACCAAGTACGCCATGCGCCAGGCCCTCCAGGGCGTGGTGCCCCCGGCCATCGTCAACCGCAGGAAGCTCGGCTTCCCCACCCCGACGCGGGTGTGGCTGCGCGGCGAGATGTACGAGTGGGCCCGCTGGGTGCTGTCCAACTCCGGCGCGGGCGAGCTGATCGACCTGCCGTACGCGATGCGGCTGCTGGAGGAGCACAAGCGGGAGGAGGCCGACCACTCCCGCAAGGTGTGGACGGTGCTGATCTTCTGCATCTGGCACGCGATCTTCGTGGCCAAGACGCTCGACCCGGGCATCCAGCGCAACCAGTCCGCGCTGCTGACCAAGCCGGTGGTCGGCTCCATGGTCCGCTGAGCCGGAACGGAGGCCCCCTGCCGTCGCGCGTGGCAGGGGGCCTCCGCTCACCCGGGCGGAGTCACGCCCGGGCGCAGCTCACCGTCGGCAGGGCGTTCGCCCCGGGGCTGCTCGCGAGGAAGCCGAACGCGGTCGTCCCCTCCGGGGCGACCGTGCCGTTCCAGGCTGCGTTGGTCACCGTCGTGGTCGATCCGGACGTGGTGTACGAGCCGTTCCACAGGCTGTTGACCGTCTGACCGCTGGGCCAGACCAGCGTCGCCTTCCAGCCGGCGAACGACGTCGCGCCGTGGTTCATGATCGTCACCTCGCCCTGGAATCCGCCGGACCAGGCGCCGACCACCTTGTAGACCGCCATGCAGTCCCCGCTGTGCGGCGGCGGGGTGGTCGGGCTCGGCGGAGGGCTGGTGGGGCTGGGCGGGGGAGTCGTCGGGCTCGGCGGCGGGGTGGTCGGGTTGGGCGAGCCGCCGTTGCCCACCCCGGTGACCTCGCCGTTGCCCCCGTCGAAGGCCACGTCGGAGCAGGCGAAGAAGTTCTCCTGGCTGTCCGAGCGGACCCAGCGCGAGTAGATGATGTGCCGGCCGCTCTTGCTCGACGGCAGGTTGCCGCTGAAGTAGTAGTGCCCCTCGTTGGTGCCCACGCCGCCGTTCTGCGGCGGGTTGGTCACCGTGAGGAAGGGCTGCTCCTCCAGGTCGCCCCAGGCCAGCGGCCGGGTCGGGCTCCAACTGTCCTTCGTCACGTAGAAGTAGAAGGTGCCCGGGTGGTGGGCCCAGTTGCTGTACTTGAAGTCGTGCCGGGCCCCGGAGGTCAGGTGGGTCAGCGGCCAGTCGGTGCGGGCCAGGTCGTACCCGGTGTAGCCGGGGTTGCCGCCGCTGCACAGCTTGCCGTCGGGGATGAAGCCGACGGTCCGGCCGCCGGCGTCGGAGCGCAGCACGCTGAACCAGTTGTAGAGCGAGTTCGCCCCGCTCTGGGCGACCGCCGCCGTGCAGGCCGGGTTGATCGGCTTGATCTCGCCGGTGGGGCTGAGGCCGTCCTTCCAGCACAGGTAGGTCCGGCTGCCGGGGGTCATCGGGGTGCCGTGGGCGGCGGCCGGGTCGGGGCCGGCCACCAGGGCGACGGCGCCCGCGGCGAGGGTGGCGACCGCGGTGAGCAGCGCGGCCGTACGGGAACGGGTCACGGGGTTCTCCTGACTCGCGGGACGCGGGCGCCCCGCGGGCAACGCGGGGCGGCAGCGCCGCCCGCCCCGCTGCGACGCGGATACGGCGGTCGAGGCGGACGTGTCCCGGCGGATGGCCGGCGTACGTGCGCCGTCGGTGGTCCGACTCGCGGACCGGTGCCCTCGCGTGGATGTGAACCCGGCGCCGGCGGCACGGCAGCCCCCGCACCGCCCGGCAAGCGCTATCCCACCACGGGACGCCGACGGCGCGCAATAGCTGTTGCTCGATGTGTCAGTAGCGCTCGGCGAGATGCTCGCGGCCGGGCGGCGGCTCGTAGGGCTCCGGCCAGAACTCGGTGACCTCGCGGACGAGACCGGCCTCGTCGAGGTCGAAGAAGCTGGTGGCCGCGAGCTGCGCGCCCTCGTAGGAGCAGGTGATCCAGGTGGCGGCCTGCCGGCCCGAGCCGATCACCCGGGTCACCGTGAGGTGCCACCCGTCGGGGTATTCCCGGTTGAACCGCACCACGGTGGAGCGGCCGGTGATCCGCTCCCTGGTCTGCGGGAGGTGGTAGACCACGTCGTCGGCGAGCAGCCCGCCGAAGGTCTCCCAGTCCCTCGCCTCGCACGCCTGCCAGTAGGCCAATACGGTGGCTTCAGCGCTCGTCATGGCGCGTACCGTGCCAGCCTGGTACGACAAGATCGCTCGGCGCTCGGTGTGGATGGAGGACCGGAATGGGATACGCGGTGGTGCTCGGCGAGGCACTGGTCGACCTGCTCGACACCGAGTACGCCGGCGAGCCGGTCTACCGGCAGGCCGTCGGCGGCGGGCCGCTGAACGTTGCGGTCGCCGTCGCCCGGCTCGGCGGTGCGGTGCAGTTCGTCGGGTCGCTCGGCGACGACGTCCTGGCCGGGCGGATCCGCGACTTCCTGGCCGGGGCGGGCGTCGGCCTGGCCGGGGCGGTCACTGTCCCCGTCCCGACCGCGCTGGCGGTGGCCACCTTCGCCGGTCCCGAGCCCGACTTCCGGTTCTACGGCGAGCCGCCCTCCTACGGCCTGCTCGGTCCCGACGACCTCGACACCGACCTGGTCGCGGGCGCCGACGTCGTCTACTGCGGGTCGATCGTGCTGCTCCAGCCGCCGGTGCTGGCCGCCGCCCGCCGGGCCTGGGGGATCGCCCCCGGGCTGCGGGTCTTCGACCCGAACGTGCGGCCCCGGCTGCTCGACGGGCCGGCCGCGCTGGCCGGGCTGCGCGAGACGGTGGCCGAGTTCGCCGCCTCCGCCCACCTGGTCAAGCTGAGCACCGCCGACGCCGAGCTGCTCTACCCCGGCGAGCCGGTCGAGGGGGTCGCCACGTACCTGCGCGAACTGGGGGCGGCGACCGTGGTGGTGACCCTCGGCCCGGACGGTGCGGTGGTCGCCGCCACAGGCGCCGATCCGGTACGCGTGCCCGCGCCCAGGGTGCGCGCGGTGGACGCCACCGGCGCCGGTGACTCGGTGATGGGGGCGCTCGTCGCCGACCTGCTGGTCGACGGCGAGCCGACCGATCCGGCCGACTGGCACCGGCGGGTCGCGTTCGCGCTGCGGGTCGCCGGCCTGGTCTGCGAGGCACCGGGCGGCGCGGTGGCCATGCCCACCCGGGCCGAGGTGCTGCGCCGCTTCGCCGGCTGACCCCGGCCGCCCTGCCCCACCTGACCCGCCTGGCCACCCTCGTCACCCCCGCCGACTGACCAGGTCAGGTCAGGCGGCGCCGTCGAGTTCGGCGTAGCCCCGGCGGGCCGCGAGCAGGGCGGCGCGGGCCCCGAAGGGGGCGTCGGCGGCCACCCGCTCCGGCGGGGCGCCCCCGGTGTGGCCGGCCCGGATCAGCCGGGCCAGCTCGACCAGCTCGCCGTGCTGGGCCCGGACGAACTCCGGGCCGATCAGCTCGCCGTGCCCCGGCACGACGACCGTGCCCGGGGTGGTCAGCCGCAGCAGCTCGGCCACCGCGTCCGGCCACCGCAACGGGTACGACTCCTCGAACGCCGGCGGGCCGCCCTGCTCGACGAGGTCCCCGGCGACCAGCACGTCCGCGTCCGGCACGTGCACCACCAGGTCGGCGTCGGTGTGCCCGGGCCCCGGATGCCGCAGCAGCACCCGCCGGCCCCCGACGTCCAGCACCGTCTCCGTGCGTACGACGTGCGTCGGGGCCAGCAGCGCCGTGCCGGCCAGCTCGGCGGCCAGCCCCGGCCGCTCGCCGCGCATCTCCTCGTACGCCGCCCGGCGCAGCTCGTCGGGGCGCTCGCGCAGCGCCGCGGCGGCGACCTCGTGCGCGTACACCGGGTGGGCCGGGTCGGCGGCGAGCGTGGCGTTGCCGAAGCAGTGGTCGAAGTGGTGGTGGGTGTTCACCACAGTCCACGGGCACGAGGTGATCGCCCGGGCGGCGGCGGCCAGCTCGGTGGCCTGCCCGGCGGTGGAGAGGGTGTCCACCACCAGCGCCGCGCCGTCGCCGACGACCAGCGTGACGTTGACGTCGAGCAGCGGCTCCCGTAGCACGTGCACCCGGTCGGCGACCTCGACGAACCGCAGCGTCATGACGTGGCTGACGCCGCGCGGTCACCGGGGCGACCGCCGGCCGGAGCGTCGACGGGCCCCCCGCCGGCCGGAGAGCCGGGCCGGGCCCCGCCGGCCCGCTCGACGAAGCGCTGCCGGTCGACCAGCACCCGGTCCACCAGCCCCCGGGCGACCGTCTCCGCGCCGTCGGTGACGCTCACCTCGAACCGCAGCCGTCGCCCGTCGACCGTGGCGAGCCGGGCGTGCGCCGCCACCGTGCGGCCGACCGGGGTGGGGGCCAGGTGGTCCAGCTCGACCCGGAGCCCGACCGTGGTCCGGCCGGGCGGCATGCCGTCGGCGGTGGCCGCGACCGTGGCAGCCTCGACCAGGGCGAGCACCCGGGGGGTGCCCAGCACCGGCACGTCGCCGGAGCCGACGGCCCGCGCGGTGTCGGCGTCGGTCACGGTCAGCTCGACCCGGGCCGACAGGCCCGGCGCGAAGGATTGCTCGGACTGCTCCTGCATGCGCCCACCCTAGGTGGTCGCCGTCGAGGGGTCACGGTGCCGCCGTTAACCTGGACGGCGATGGCCGTCGTGACTGACCCCCAGCCCCCCGCCCCCGCCGGACCGCCCGCGCCGCCCGCCCCACCCGACGGCGGTCGCCGTCGGGTGATCGCCATGTCGGTCTGGGCCGTCGCCTTCGTGGCCGGCTGGCTCGGCATCGGCCTGCCCACCGACCCGACGTACGCGTTCCTCTGGATCTGGGCGGGCACCGTCGCCTGGAACTCGCACCGCCCGTGGCGCACCCACCTGCTGTTCGCCCGGGACTGGGTGCCGGTGGTGCTGCTCCTCGCGGCCTACAACCTGTCCCGGGGGTTCGCCGACAACGGTGCCACCCCGCACGCGATGGAGCTGATCGTCGCCGACCGGTTCATGTTCGGCTGGGCGACCGGCGGCGAGGTGCCGACCGTCTGGTTGCAGGAACACCTCTACCGGCCCGAGGTGCGCTGGTGGGACGTGGTCGCCAGCTGGGTCTACTTCTCCCACTTCGTGGTGGCCCTCGCCGCCGCCGGGGTGCTCTGGATGCGGAACCGGGGCCGGTGGGCCGCGTACATGCGGCGCTTCGGGTTCCTCTGCGCGGCCGGGCTGGTCACGTACTTCCTCTACCCGGCTGCCCCGCCCTGGTGGGCGGCGCAGAACGGCCTGCTCACCGAGGTGGCCCGGATCTCCACCCGGGGCTGGAAGGCGTTCGGCATGCACGGCGCGGGCAACCTGCTCAACGCCGGGCAGATGGCCTCCAACCCGGTGGCCGCGATGCCGTCGCTGCACACCGCGTGGGCGCTGTTCGTGGTGCTGTTCTTCCTGCGGGCGACCCGCCGCCGGTGGTGGCCGCTGCTGCTGGCGTACCCGCTGGCGATGACCTTCACCCTGGTCTACGCCGGCGAGCACTACGTCATCGACGTGCTGGTCGGCTGGGCGTACGTGGGGATGGCCTTCCTCGTGGTCGGCCTGGCCGAGCGCTGGTGGGCCGCCCGCCGGGCGCCGGTCGCGCCGGAGCCGGCCGGCGACCCTCAGGGCGGTCCGGAGCGGGCCGACGGGGCGCCCGAGCCGGCCGGTCCCGCCACCGGAGGCGACCAGCCGGCGGTCCCGGCCGCCCGCTGAGGCCCCTGCGCGGACCACCGCCGGACCCGTCGCGGCAGGCGTCCCGGCCGCGCGGCGGGCCGGCTCAGCCGGGGTGGCGGGCGGCGTGCGCCCGCGCGGTCAGCTCCGCAGCCAGCCACCACGCCTCGGCGAGGTCGCGGTCGAGCGCGGCGGCGCCCGCGCCGCCCGCGGTGTCCGCGTGCACGGTCGCCAGCCGCAGCCGCCGTTGCGCCGGGCCCTGGGTCACCCGCACGCTCTGGATCCGCGCGTACGGCACGACGGTGAGCTGCCGGGTGACCAGCCCGGACCGGGCGGCGAAGACCTGTTCGTCGAGCCCGGCGCCGACGGCCCGGCGGCTCAGCGGGCGCAGCCACCGGGCCCGGGCCGGCGGGAGGCTCGTCGCCAGCCCGCTCAGCCGCACCCCCGGCAGCACCTCCGTCACGATCCGTTCCCCGGTGTGCGCGTCGCCCACCGGCAGCAGCCGGTCGGGCCGGTTCCGGTCGTCCGGTTCGCCGGCCGCGTAGCCGGCCACCTCCAGCCGCAGCCGCAGCCAGCCCTTTGCGCGCCAGAGCAGCGGCCAGGTGACCCCGACCGTCTGCACCCGGCTCAACGGCACGGTCTGCGCCCGGGTCTCCAGCAGGCCGTTGCGGATCCGCAGGGTGCCCTCGTCCCGGGCCAGCCGGAAGTTCCAGTCGTCGAGGACGCGGCGTACCGGTTGCAGCAGCACGCCGGCCATCGCGGTGAGCGTGCTCGCCACCGCGATGAACGACCAGGAGTCCTCGGAGAGGAACTGGGCCACGACGAAGGCCACGCCGAGGGGCAGCAGGAGCGCCTGCGGGGTGAGCAGCTGGCTGACCAGCAGGTCCCGGTTGGCCACGTTGTGCAGCGCCCGCCCGGGCGGGACCGGCGGGGCCCCGTGTCCGATTCCCGGCCCGTCCGTCGCCGTGGTCGCCGGCTGAGGGCCGGGGGCGGTCCCGGGGCCGGCGAGCGCGAGCAGCCGCTGCCGCAGGGTGGCGGCCTCGGCCACCCCCAGGTACGCCAGCGGCGCCTCGGTCTTCCCGCCGCCGACCACCTCCAGCCGCAGCTCGGCCAGCCCGGTGAGCTGGGCGAGCAGCGGGCGGACCACCTCGACGGCCTGGAGGCGCTCCAGCGGGATGGCCCGGGTGCGCCGCCAGAGCAGGCCCTCGTACACCCGCAGCTCGCGGCCGACCACGTGGTAGCCGGTGTTGTACCAGCTGACCACCGCGAGCACGGTCGCGCCGAGGGCCAGCACGGTCACCATCGCCGCGAACCAGCCGAAGCCGACCCGGGACAGGGTCGACCAGGACAGCCCGGCGATGACCACGACCAGCGACTTGGCCCCGTGCAGCGCGGGACTCAGCGGGTGCAGCCGCTGCCGGGGCTCCCCGCCCCCGGCCGGCTGGTCGGGGAGCTGCGGCCCCGGCCCGCCCGGCGGGGCGACGGCCGCCTCGGGCCCGTGCGGGGGGCCGGTGGTCGGTGCGGCGGGCACGGGGGCCGGGAACTGCGGGGAGTGGGGGTCGGTGTTGTGCTGGCCCTGGCTCACAGGCCCTCCGCGCGGTCCTCGCCGAGCGCGGTGAGCCGGTCGCGCAGCCGGGACGCCTCCGCCGGGCGCAGCCCCGGCACCCGGGCGTCGCTGGCCGCGGCGGCGGTGTGCAGCTGCACCGTGGCCACGTCGAACGCGCGCTCCAGCGGGCCGGCGCTGACGTCGACGAACTGCATCCGCGAGTACGGCACGATGGACAGCCGGCGGACCAGCAGCCCGTGCCGCACCAGCAGGTCGTTCTCGCGCTCGGCGTACCCCCAGGCGTGCACCGCGCGCACGATGGTGACGACCCGCCACGCGCCGGCCAGCACGACCGCGCCGAGGGCTGCGCCGAACAGCCAGTGCCCGCTCAACGCCCAGCCGACGGCGAGACCCAGCAGCAGCACCCCGAGCGCCGCCGCCAGCCGCAGCAGCTCCACCCAGATCAGGTCGCCGGACACCGGCTGCCAGCGCACGGTGTCCGGCCACGGCTCCAGCGGGCCCGGCGGGAACGCCGCCGACCAGGCCGGCACCGGCGGCGGGGCGGGGTGCGGGTCGGGTGGGACGGCCGGCGGGCCGGGTGGGGGTGGGCCGCCGACAGGGTCGCCGGTCACCGGGAGGGTCCGCTCTGCGCGCTCACCAGTCGAGCGTAGGCGATCCGGCCAGCGGCGTGACCTCCCGAAGGAAGCCGCGCGCGTCGAGGAAGTCACCGAGCGAGGACCGGTGGTCGGCGCAGGCCAGCCAGGTCTTGCGCCGGTCGGCGGTGTGCAGGCGCGGATTGTTCCAGCGAAGTGCCCACTCGGCGGGCGCGCGACAGCCCCGGGCCGAGCAGATCGGTGCCGCGTCGGCGGGGAGGGGGGCGCTCATCCGGGCCAGTCTAGGTGCGCGGCGAGAAGATTGAGCGCCGGGCGGCCACGGGGGGAGCCGCCCGGCGACGGGGTGAATGGTACACACGCCGGACCCCCTGGTGTAAACCCTGATCGGCGATTCGGGACGGTGGGACGGCGTGGCGAAAAACGGCTTCTCCCGGCCTCGGCACTCAGCCGGGCATGCGAGTCTTGACACGCACCACGTCGCGACAACCGATCATGCTGTGGAGGACCGGTGGCCCAGCCGACCACGCCCGACACCCCGACGCCGAACGGCAGCGCGCCGGACAACCCCCCGACCTCGGCGCCGCCGACGACCACCCCCGCCCAGGACGCGACGCTGTTGGAGCGGGCGCTGTTCGAGATCAAGCGGGTGATCGTCGGCCAGGACCGGATGGTCGAGCGGATGTTCGTGGCGCTGCTCGCCCGGGGGCACTGCCTGCTGGAGGGGGTGCCCGGGGTGGCGAAGACCCTCGCTGTGGAGACCCTCGCCAAGGTGGTCGGCGGATCCTTCGCCCGGGTGCAGTTCACCCCGGACCTGGTCCCCGCCGACATCATGGGCACCCGGATCTACCGGCAGTCCAGCGAGAAGTTCGACGTCGAGTTGGGCCCGGTCTTCGTCAACTTCCTGCTCGCCGACGAGATCAACCGGGCCCCGGCCAAGGTCCAGTCGGCCCTGCTGGAGGTGATGAGCGAGCGGCAGGTGTCGATCGGCGGCCAGACCCACCGGGTGCCGGAGCCGTTCCTCGTGATGGCCACCCAGAACCCGATCGAGCAGGAGGGCGTCTACCCGCTGCCGGAGGCGCAGCGGGACCGCTTCCTGATGAAGATCATCGTTGGGTATCCGACCGACGCCGAGGAGCGGGAGATCGTGTACCGGATGGGGGTGACCCCGCCGCAGCCGACGCAGATCTTCGACACCGGGGACCTGATCGCGTTGCAGCGCAAGGCCGACCAGGTCTTCGTGCACAACGCGCTGGTCGACTACGCGGTCCGGCTGGTGCTGGCCACCCGCGCCCCCGCCGAGCACGGCATGCCCGACGTCGCGCAACTGATCCAGTACGGCGCCAGCCCGCGCGCCTCACTCGGCCTGGTCCGGGCCACCCGGGCGCTGGCGCTGCTGCGCGGCCGGGACTACGCCCTCCCGCAGGACGTGCAGGACATCGCGCCGGACATCCTGCGCCACCGGCTGGTGCTCAGCTACGACGCGCTCGCCGACGACGTGCCGGCCGACCACGTGGTGCACCGGGTGATGTCGACCATCCCGCTGCCGTCGGTGGCCCCGCGCCAGCAGGCCACCCCGAACGGCCCGCCGCCGGCCGCCGCCGGGTGGCCCGGGCAGCGGCCGTGACCTCACCCACCCCCACCCCCTCCGGGGGTACGCGGTGGTCGCCCTCACCCGCCGCCGCCCCCCGCAGCGACGCGCTGCTGTCCCGGCTCCAGCTGATGGTCACCCGCAAGCTCGACGGCCTGCTCCAGGGCGACTACGCCGGGCTGCTGCCCGGCCCGGGCAGCGAGGCGGGGGAGTCGCGCGAGTACCGCCCGGGCGACGACGTACGCCGGATGGACTGGCCGGTGACCGCGCGCACGACGACGCCGCACGTGCGGCGCACGGTCGCCGACCGGGAGCTGGAGACGTGGCTCGCGGTGGACCTGTCCGCGAGCCTGGACTTCGGCACCGGTCAATGGCTGAAGCGGGACGTGGTGGTGGCCGCCGCCGCCGCGCTGACCCACCTGACCGTGCGCGGCGGCAACCGGATCGGGGCGGTGGTCGGCAGCGGCGCCGCGCCGGCGGCCCCGGCCGGACGCCGCCGGGGCACGCCGCCGCCCGGCCCCGGCCGGCTGGTCCGGCTGCCCGCCCGGTCCGGGCGGAAGGAGGCGCAGGGGCTGCTGCGGGCGATCGCCGGCACCGAGATCCGGCCCGGGCGCAGCGACCTGGGCGCGCTGGTCGACATGCTGAACCGGCCGCCCCGCCGGCGCGGGCTCGCGGTGGTCATCTCCGACTTCCTCGCGCCGCCGCCGCAGTGGGCGCGGCCGATGCGTAAGCTGCGGGTCCGGCACGACGTGCTGGCGATCGAGGTGGTGGACCCGCGCGAGCTGGAGCTGCCCGACGTGGGGGTGCTGCCGGTGGTGGACCCGGAGACCGGGGAGCTGCACGAGGTGCAGACCGCCGACCCGCGGCTGCGCCGCCGGTACGCCGAGGCCGCCGCCGCCCAGCGCGCGGAGATCTCCGCCCAGCTCCGCGCCGCCGGCGCGGCCCACCTGCGACTGCGGACCGACACCGACTGGCTGCTCGACATGGTGCGCTTCGTCGCCGCGCAGCGGCACGCCCGCACCCGGGGGACGACACGATGATCCGTTTTCTGCAACCGTGGTGGCTGCTGGCCGTGCTGCCGGTGCTCGCCCTCGCCGCGCTGTACGTGTGGCGGCAGCTGCACCGCCGGGCGTACGCGATGCGGTTCACCAACGTGGACCTGCTGCGCACCCTGGCGCCGAAGGGGCTGGGCTGGCGGCGGCACGTTCCGGCGGTGGCGTTCCTGCTCTGCCTGCTGGTGCTGTCCACCGCCCTGGCCCGGCCGGCGATCGACACCAGGGAACCGCTGGAGCGGGCCACCGTCATGCTGGCCATCGACGTTTCGCTGTCCATGCAGGCCGACGACGTGGCGCCGAACCGGCTGGAGGCGGCACAGGAGGCGGCGAAGCAGTTCGTCGGCGAGCTTCCGGAGAGCTACAACCTCGGCCTGGTCTCGTTCGCCAAGTCGGCGAACGTGCTGGTGCCGCCCGGCAAGGACCGGGGCGCGGTGACCACCGCGATCGACGGGCTGGTGCTGGCGGAGGCGACGGCGACCGGTGAGGCGGTGTTCACCTGCCTGGAGTCGATCCGGTCGGTGCCGGCCGACGGCGCGGCGGGCATCCCGCCGGCCCGGATCGTGCTGCTCTCCGACGGCTTCCGCACCTCCGGCCGGTCGGTGGAGGAGGCCGCCGCCGCCGCCCAGGCGGCCAACGTGCCGGTCTCCACCATCGCTTTCGGCACGGACGCCGGCCAGGTCGACATCGGCGGGCAGCTCCAGCGGGTGCCGGTGGACCGGCTGGCGCTGGCCGACCTGGCGGAGACCACCGACGGTTACTTCTACGAGGCGGCCTCGGTCAGCGAACTCAAGCAGGTCTACCAGGACATGGGCAGCTCGATCGGGTTCCGCACGGAGCCCCGCGAGGTCACCCAGTGGTACGCCGGGATCGCGCTGCTGCTGGCCCTCTGCGCGGGCGCCACGAGTCTCCTGTGGTCCTCCCGGCTGATCTGACCGACCCCGGTCCCGTCCGCGTCGACCGTGGGGTCGGCGTGGGCGGGGCGGTCAGTGGCCGGCGGAGGCGAGGACGAAGACGACGGCCACCCAGACGGCGGCGAGGGTGAAGCCCAGCGGGGCGACGTAGCGGCTCATGGACGGCTCCGGGTGGCGACTGGACGGTCCGCGCATGCGGGGGCGGACCGCAGGGGGTGGATCAGGACGCGCACACAAAGTCGTGACCGGGCTGCTCCCGGCGCGGCCCGGTCATCCGGCGCGGGGCCGGTGACCGGGCGGAGGCGGGGAGCGGAGCTGGGTCAGCTCACCTACTGAGTCGTGGCTCAGCGGGGCTGACGTTCGGCCCGGCCACGACTGGGAGGATCGCTATCTCGCACAGCGATCACCTCCTGCGTTCGGCGGGGCCCGGAACGCGGACCACACGGCCCGCAAACGTGGATCATCGTACACCTGGATGGTCGCCGGACGGCACTCGGCCGACCGGTTGGCCGAGCCGCTCCGCAGGGCCCACCGCCGGGCGGTCCGCGACCCGCCGGGGACGCAGCAGCAGCGCCAGGACGACGGCCAGCACGGGCAGCCAGCAGAGCCGGGCGGCCAGCCAGGGCAGGCCGTCCGGGGTGGTGTGCAGTCCCGGCAGCGCACCTCCGGCCCGGGCGGCCAGCGCGGTGACACCGACCAGCACCGGCTGGTGCCAGAGGTAGACGCGCACCGCGTTCCGGTTGACCGCGCCCACCACCCGCCCGGGCAGCGGCCGCCGCAGCAGCCGGGTCAGCGCGGGCCCGACGAGCAGTCCCACCCCCACCTGGGTCACCGCCAGGGCGACCGCCAGCAGCGAGGGCGGGTTCAGGTTGGACACGCCCGCACCGGGTACCCCGACGGCGCTGACGGGGTAGCCGACGCCGACCAGCGTCGCGAGGCCGGCCACGCCGATGGCCACCAGCGCCACGGCCGGGCGCCGGCCCGCCAGCCGGCCGTCGGCGTGGGCCAGCCCGAGCAGGTACGGCACCGCCCACGCGGCCAGCACGCTGACCGGCAGCAGCCCGTCGGCGGCCGGCAGCAGGCGCGCGGCGAGGTCGCCGGCACCCACCACGACCACCTCCGGCGCCGCGCACCACAGGGGCCCCCACCGGCGTACGGCGGCGGTCAGCGGGGCGGTCAGCGCCACCAGGGCGGCCAGCGGCAGCAGGAACCACAGCGGGGTCGCCGCCAGGGTCAGCGCCACGGTGAGCGTGGCGTCTGGCGTGCCCAGCACGGTGGCGATCAGCAGCACCGCCGCGCCGGTGCCGAGCAGCGCCACGGCCGGCAGCGCCAGCCGGCCGATCCGCCGCGCCAGCCAGCCCCGGGCACCGCCGGGGTGGGCGGCCATCGACCGGGCGGAGGCGTACCCGGCGGTGAAGAAGAACAGCCCGAGCGTCTGGAACAGCCAGGTGGCCGGGGCCAGGGCCGGCATGGCGCTCAGCGGGCTGGCCTGGCTCAGCGAACCGTCGGGCGCCAGCACGAGGCCGGTGACGAGCCAGTGCCCGAGTACGACGCCACCCATGGCGTACGCGCGCAGCCCGTCGACCACCGGGTCCCGGCTCACCGGGAACCCCCCACCGACACACCGGTGAGCAGCACAGACGCCACCGCGGTCAGCGTCGGGCTGCCGGGCACCAGGTAGCCGTCGTGTCCCGCGACACCGGCGGCCGGCAACGGCCGGGCGCCGAAGGCGGGGTCGCCGGGGCGGCGGCCGTGCCCCAGACCGGGCACCCGTAGCTGCGGCACCCGCCGGATCCAGTCGGTGTCGGCCTCGCCCGCCCAGACCCGCCGGGTCCCGCCGAGCGCGTCGGCGCGGTCGACGCCCACGCCGATGCCACCCAGCGTCACCACGTCGGTGACCTGAGCCGGGGCCTGTGCCGCCGCCAACCCCACCACGAGCGAGCCGTAGCTGTGGCCGATCAGCGTGATCGAGGCGGCCGGGCGGTGGGCGGCCAGGGCGCGCAGCAGGTCGAGCAGGGCGGCGGCGCCCTGGCGGGCGCTGGCCGCCCCGGCGGCCCCGATCACGCCGCCGGGCGGGTTGTAGCCGAGCCAGGCGAGCACGGCGACCCGGGCGTCCGGGTCGATCCGCCGCGCCTCGGCGTGCACCTGCCGCGCCTGGCCGGCCGGCGCGCGGCGGGCCACCCCGCCCAGCCCCCGGTCGAAGTCGCGCAGCGTGCTGCCGACCCCCGGGATCAGCACCGCGATCCGGTCCGCCGTCGCGAGGTCGCCGAGCACCTCGACGGCCAGCCCGTCGCCGCGCGGGTCGAAGGTCAGGAACCGCCGCCCGGTCGCCGCCCAGCCGGCGTACGGCGCTCCGGCCGCGCGCATCGCCGCCGCCGTGCCCGGGTACGCCTCGACGAAGGCGGCCGCCGCGACCGGATCGGCTCCGGCCGGTGCGACCAGGCCGATCCCGAGCAGCGCGGGCAGCGCGAACCGGGTGACACCTCTGAACCGCATCGTGTTCTCCCTCCGGAAGGTTTTCCGGTGAGAGCGTGCGATGCGGACGGGTACGCGGGCGTCACCCCGGGGAGCCGTCTCCGGCCTACCCCCGTGGGGCTACTCGCCGGCCGCGACCAGCCCCGTCTCGTACGCGAGCACCACGGCCTGGGCCCGGTCGCGCAGGCCGAGCTTGGTCAGCACCCGCCCGACGTGGGTCTTGACGGTCTGCTCGGCGACCACCAGGTCGGCGGCGATCTCGGAATTGGAGCGCCCCCGCGCGATCAGCCGGAGGACCTCCGTCTCGCGGGGCGTCAGCCGGGCCAGGACGGTGGGTCGGGGCCGGTGCCGGTCCGGCCGGGCGGCGAACTCGGCGATCAGCCGACGGGTGACCGCCGGGGCCAACAGGGCGTCACCGGAGGCCACCACGCGGACGGCGTGCACCAGGTCGGCCGCCGGGGCGTCCTTGAGCAGGAAGCCGCTGGCCCCGGCCCGCAGCGCCTCGTAGACGTAGTCGTCGAGGTCGAAGGTGGTCAGGATGAGCACCTTCGGGCGTTCGGCCGGCCGGGTGCCGAGCAGTTCGCGGGTGGCGGCGAGCCCGTCCAGCACCGGCATCCGGACGTCCATCAGCACCACGTCCGGGTCGAGCCGGCGGGCGGCGGAGACCGCCTGCGCGCCGTCGGCGGCGTCGCCGACCACGACCAGGTCCGGCTGGGCGGCCAGCAGCGCGCCGAAGCCCTGTCGGACCATCGCCTGGTCGTCGGCGATCAGCACCTTGATCATTGCGTTCCGGCCTCCCCGTCGTAGGGCAGCACTGCGGCGACCGCGTATCCGCCGCCGTCGGAGTGCCCGGCGGTGAAGCTACCGCCCAGCGAGACCGCCCGCTCCCGCATCCCGGTCAGCCCGTGGCCGGCCCGGCCGCCGTCCTCGGCACCCGCGCCGCCCGGGTCGTTCTCCACGCGTACCACCAGCGCCCCGGACCGGGCGCGGAGCGTCACCCGCGCCGCCGCCCCGGGCGCGTGCCGGGCCGCGTTGGCCAGCGCCTCCTGCACGATGCGGTACGCGGCCAGCCCGACCGGCGCGGGCACGGCGGGGAGCGCGTCGACGGCCAGGGTCACCGTCATGCCGGCCCGGCGGGCGGCGTCGACCAGGGCGGGCACCTCCGGCAGGTCCGGTTGCGGCGCGGTCTGCGGGTCCGTTGAGTCGCTGCGCAGCACGCCCAGCAGGCGTCGCATGTCGGTCAGCGCGTCCCGGGCGGAGCCCGCGATGGCGGTGAACTCGGCGCGCGCCGACTCGGGCAGCCCGTTCAGCCGGTACGGCGCGGTCTCCGCCTGCACGGCGATCATCGACATGTGGTGGGCCACCACGTCGTGCATCTCGCGGGCGATCCGGGTGCGTTCCTCCAGCACCGCCCGCCGGGCCTGTTCCCGCTCGCTGCGCTCGGCCTGGTCGGCGAGCGCCCGCTGGCTGCGCCGGCGGCGGCCGATCTGGTCGCCGAGGACGAGGGCGACGATGACCAGCACGGTGACGCCGTACACGTTCGCCTGGTGTGGGACGAGGAGGTAGACCGGCAGCAGGCTCAGCAGGCCCGCCCAGGTGGCCACGCCGGTGTCGGTGCGCGCGGCGAGCACGACGAGCACGACGAGGTAGCCGACGATCTGCACCGGGTTCCACGGCCAGGCCTCCGCCCGGGTCGCGTCGATGACGCCCAGGTAGAGCAGGGGGTAGCCGATGCGCCACGCCCAGAGCGGGTGGCGAGCGGCGAGGCCGGCGGGCAGCGTGCTGCCGAGGCCCAACGCGAGCGCGTACGGCTCCGGCAGCCCTCGGGTGTCGGCCAGGTACCGGGCGGCGGCGATCGTCAGGCCCAGCCCCGCGAGCAGGCAGGCCGGGACCAGGTAGCCGTGCCAGCGGCGTCGTCGGCGGGTGGGCGCCGACGGTCGGGGAGCGTCCGGGCCGACGAGCAGCCGGCGCAGGTCGCGCAGCGCGGCGCGTACGGCTCCGGCGGGTTGGCTCATTCCTGGCAGGCTACGGCGGTCGGGGGTGCCGGGGCGTGCCACCACGGGGTGATCCGGGTGTCGTACCAGGGAGTGACCCGGGCGGCGTTAGCGCTTACCTGCCGGTAACGCCTAGGCTCCGACCGACCGGGAGATCATCGAACCGAGGGGGACCCGTGGCCCGAACCGTGCTGGTGACCGGCGGCAACCGGGGGATCGGCCTGGCCATCGCCCAGGCCTTCGCCAAGCAGGGCGACCGGGTGGCGGTGACGCACCGTAGTGGTGACGCCCCGGAAGGGCTGTTCGGGGTGCGGTGCGACGTGACCGACTCCGCCTCTGTCGACGCGGCCTTCGGCACCATCGAGGCCGAGCTGGGCCCGGTCGAGGTGCTGGTGGCCAACGCCGGCATCACCGACGACACCCTGATCATGCGGATGTCGGAGGAGCAGTTCACCCGGGTGGTGGACACCAACCTCACCGGCGCGTTCCGCTGTGCCAAGCGCGCCTCGACGAAGATGCTCCGGGCCCGGTGGGGCCGGATGATCTTCATCTCCTCGGTCGTCGGCCTGTACGGCGGCCCCGGCCAGGTCAACTACGCGGCGAGCAAGGCCGGCATGGTCGGCGTGGCCCGCTCGATCACCCGGGAGCTGGGCGGACGCAACATCACCGCCAACGTCGTCGCGCCCGGCTTCATCGACACCGACATGACCGCCGCGCTGCCCGAGGACCGCCGGGCCGAGTACCTCAAGTCCATCCCCGCGGGCCGGTTCGCCACCCCCGACGAGGTCGCCCAGGTGGTCGCCTGGCTGGCCTCGGACGGCGCCGGCTACATCTCCGGCGCAGTGATCCCGGTCGACGGCGGCCTGGGCATGGGCCACTGACGCAGCTCATCGCACCGACTCAACGGAGGAACTCCCACATGTCCGGACTGCTGGCCGGTAAGCGGCTGCTGGTCACCGGCGTCATCACCGACGCCTCGATCGCCTTCTCGGTGGCGAAGCTCGCCCAGGAGAACGGCGCGCAGGTCGTGCTCACCGGCTACGGCCGGCTCTCCCTCGTCGAGCGGATCGCCCGGCGGCTGCCCGAGCCGGCCCCGGTCATCGAGCTGGACGTGACCGACGCCGAGCAGCTCGCCGGCCTGGCCGACAAGGTCCGCGAGCACGTCGACGGCCTCGACGGGGTGGTGCACTCGATCGGCTTCGCCCCGCAGAGCTGCCTCGGCGGCGGCTTCCTCGACGCGCCGTGGGAGGACGTGGCCACCGCGCTGCACGTCTCGACGTACTCCTACAAGTCCCTGGCCATGGCGGCGCTGCCGCTCATGCAGCCGGGCGGCGCGGTGGTCGGGCTGACCTTCGACGCCACCAAGGCGTGGCCGGTCTACGACTGGATGGGCGTGGCCAAGGCCGGGCTGGAGTCCGCCTCCCGCTACCTGGCGATGCACCTGGGCAAGCAGGGCATCCGCAGCAACCTGGTCGCCGCCGGCCCGCTGCGCACCATCGCGGCGAAGTCGATCCCCGGCTTCGAGCAGTTCGAGGACGCCTGGGCCGAGCGCGCCCCGCTGGGCTGGAGCCTCACCGACCAGGAGCCGGCCGCCCGGGCCTGCCTGGCGCTGATGTCGGACTGGTTCCCGGCCACCACCGGCGAGATCGTCCACGTCGACGGCGGCTACCACGCCATCGGCGCCTGACGTCGCGGGCGGGCCCCGCCGACGCGGGAGCCCGCCCTTCCACCCCCGGACCAGGGGGCGTCGCCAGGCCCCCGCCGAGGGCGGGGAAGAATAGGCCCATGGCGTACGACGCGTTGGTGCTGGTCTCCTTCGGCGGCCCGGAGCGGCCCGAGGACGTGCTGCCCTTCCTCCAGAACGTGACCCGGGGGCGCGGCGTGCCCCCGGAGCGGCTGGCGGAGGTCGTCGAGCACTACCAGCACTTCGGCGGTGTCTCCCCGATCAACCAGCAGTGCCGCGACCTGCTCGCCGCCATCCGGGCGGACTTCGCCGCCCACGGCGTCGACCTGCCGGTCTACTGGGGCAACCGGAACTGGGACCCGATGCTCGCCGACACCGTGGCCCGGATGCGCGACGACGGGATCACCACCGCCCTGGCGCTCGTGACCAGCGCCTACGGCGGCTACTCCTCCTGCCGTCAGTACCAGGAGGACATCGCGAAGGCCCGCGCGGCCGTCGGCCCGGACGCCCCGGTGATCGAGAAGCTGCGCCAGTTCTGGGACCATCCGGGCTTCGTCGAGCCGCACGCCGACGCGGTCAGGGCGGCGCTGGGCCAGCTCGACCCGGCGAAGCGGGCCACCACCCGGCTGGTGTTCACCGCCCACTCCGTCCCCGTCTCGGCGGCCGCGAACGCCGGTCCGCACGGCGGCCGGTACACCGCCCAGCTCGCCGAGGTCGCCCGGCTGGTACACGCCGCCGCCGCGCCCGACCTGCCGTACGACCTGGTGTGGCAGAGCCGCTCCGGCCCGCCCCAGGTGCCGTGGCTGGAGCCGGACGTCAACGACCACCTGGCCGCCCTCGCCGAGGCCGGCACCACCACCGCCGTGGTGGTCAGCCCGATCGGGTTCGTCTCCGACCACCTGGAGGTGGTGTGGGACCTCGACACCGAGGCGCTGGAGACGGCCAGGCAACTCGGGCTGGACTTCGCCCGGGCCGGCACCCCGGGCACCGACCCGCGCTTCGTGGCCATGGTGCGCGAGCTGGTCGCCGAGCGCACCGAGCCGGGCGGGGAGCGGCTGCGCCGCCGCCTCGGCGAGCTGCCGCTGTGGGACACCTGCCCGACGGTGTGCTGCGTGCCGGCCCGCCGGCCCTGACCGCCGCCCGCCACCTCCGACACCCGTGCGGGTCACCGTCCGACGGCCCCGCCCCGAGACCCCCTGGGACGACGAATGCACGAACGTAAGCCGGTGCAGAGCTGGCTGACCGACATGGACGGCGTGCTGGTGCACGAGGGCCAGCCGGTGCCCGGGGCACCGGAGTTCATCAACAAGCTGCGCTCCTCCGGCAAGCCGTTCCTGGTGCTGACCAACAACTCCATCTACACCCCGCGCGACCTGCAGGCCCGGCTGACCCGGATGGGCTTCGAGGTGCCCGAGCACGCCATCTGGACGGCGGCGCTGGCCACCGCCCAGTTCCTGGCCGACCAGCGGCCGGGCGGCACCGCGTACGCGATCGGGGAGGCCGGGCTGACCACGGCGCTGCACGCGGTCGGCTACGTGCTCACCGACTACGCCCCCGACTACGTGGTGCTGGGCGAGACCCGGACGTACAGCTTCGAGGCGATCACCAAGGCGGTCCGGCTGATCAACGAGGGGGCGCGGTTCATCTGCACCAACCCGGACGTCACCGGCCCGTCGGCCGAGGGCGCGCTGCCGGCCGCCGGCTCGGTCGCGGCGATGGTCTCGAAGGCGACCGGGGTGGCGCCGTACTTCGTCGGCAAGCCCAACCCGATGATGATGCGCTCGGCGCTGAACACGATCGACGCGCACTCCGAGACGACCGCGATGATCGGCGACCGGATGGACACCGACGTGCTGTGCGGCCTGGAGGCCGGGCTGGAGACGATCCTGGTGCTGACCGGGATCAGCACCCGGGTCGAGGCCGAGCGGTACCCGTACCGCCCGTCGCGGATCGTCAACTCGGTGGCCGACCTGATGGACGAGATCCGACCCACCCCCGGACCGCCGACCTGCGGCCGGCCGGCGACGGTCAGCCGCCAGGCCCGGCGGGCGCCAGGGCACTGAGCCCGGCGGGCACCAGAGCACTGGGGCGCTGAGGCCGGCGGGCGCCAGGGCGCTGGGAGCCGGCCGGCGGGCGGCCAGGGGTCGGGGCCCGGCGGGCTCCAGGGGGCGCTCAGGGCCGGCGGGCGTCAGGGGCGCAGCGGGGCGTTGCAGGCCGCGACGAGGGCCTGCCGGCAGGCGGTGGTGAGCGGGCGCAGTGCGGCGTCGCGCTGCTGGGCCTCGTAGTTGTTGATCGCGCCGCCCGGCGCGCTGTGCCCGGCCAGCGCCAGCACCCGGTCCAGCACGGCGGCGCGGGCGAACAGCCGCCGCGCCCGGGGGTCGAAGCCCGGCGGCAGGTCGGTGGTCCCGTCGGGGCGGCGCAGCGCGGCCAGCGCGCCGGCCAGCTCGGGCCGCCACTGGGCCACGTCGAGCCGGGTCAGCGCCGCGGTGGTCTCGGCGAGCGCACTGGCCAGTTCCGCCTCCGCCTCGGCGGCGCCGGGGGAGGCCAGTGAGGCGGCCGAGGCGTCGGCGGGCAGCGGGTAGCAGCGCCAGAGCACCGTCTCGAAGGTCATCCCCGAGCCGGAGGTGTGCGTGCGGACCTGCGGGATCAGCCCGATCCCGCCGGCCACCACCGCCTCGCCGGCGACCAGCGCGATGCCCGCGAAGTCGCCCGGCCCGGGCAGCCCCCGAGGGTCGCCGGGCGCGGGCAGCACCAGCCGGATCTCGTCCGGGGAGAGCTTCGCCAGGGTGGGCAGCGCGTCCCGCAGTGGGACGTCGGTCCAGGTGCCGGGGGCGTCCGAGACGAGATGCTCCTCGTCGCCGGCGATCTCCTCGGCGACCTCGTCGTACGGCACGAGGCCGGCGCGCCACGCGCGCACCCAGGCGACGAACCGGCTCGACCGGCGGGGCGCGAGGGTGACCGCGCCCGCTGCGGGGGAGGACATGCAAGAGAGGGTACGTGGTGCGCGCCGCCCCTGTCTCGACTGCCGCGTGCCCCGTCTTGGTTGGCGTCGATCATGGACTCGTGGTGACCGGATATTCCGTTCGTGCCCCTTTTTAGGGGCGCCCCTGACTCCATGATCGGCGCGGCTGACGAGCCCCGGGGTGGGGCGGGGGTTAGCGTGGCGGCATGGTGGGGCGGTACGGCGAGGACGTGTTGGCGGGGGACTGGCGGCGGCGGAAGGCGACCCCCGAGGTGGACGCCGAGCCCGATCTCGTGGTCGAGGACGCCGAGTCCGGGTTCTGCGGCGCGGTGGTCGGCTTCGAGTCCGGCGCGGTGGTGCTGGAGGACCGGCACGGCCGGCGGCGCAACTTCCCGCTGTTGCCGGCGGCCTTCCTGCTCGACGGGCGGCCGGTCACGCTGCGCCGTCCGGCCCGCTCGCCCGTGCCGGCGGCCCGCCGGCGCACCGCGTCCGGCTCGATCGCGGTCGACGGCGTGCGGGCGCAGGTGGCCAAGGCCAGCCGGATCTGGGTCGAGGGCGTGCACGACGCCGCCCTGGTCGAGCGGATCTGGGGCGACGACCTGCGCGTCGAGGGCGTGGTGGTGGAGCCGCTGGACGGCATCGACGAGCTTTCCGCGCAGGTGCGCGACTTCGCCCCCGGCCCGTCCCGGCGGCTCGGCGTGCTGGTCGACCACCTGGTGCCCGGCTCGAAGGAGAGCCGGATCGTGGCCCGGGTGAACTCCCCGCACGTGCTGGTCACCGGCCACCCCTACGTAGACGTGTGGCAGGCCGTCAAGCCGGCCGCGCTGGGCATCGCCGCGTGGCCGGTGGTGCCGCCGGGGCGGCCGTGGAAGGAGGGCGTCTGCGCGGCCCTCGGGGTGGCGGAGCCGGCCGACATGTGGCGGCACATCCTGTCCCGGGTGGACAGCTTCGCCGACGTGGAAACCCCGCTGATCAACGCCATGGAACGCCTGATCGACTTCGTCACCACCCCCACCTCCTGACCCACCCCACCCTCACCCCACCCCACCCCACCCCCACGTGCGGTGATCAAGAGCTTTGCGTCAGGAATCGTGCTGGACCTGACGTAAAGCTCTTGATCACCGGGGCGGGAACGGGTGGGGGTGGGGTGGGGTGGGGTGGGTGGGGTGGGGGTAGGCCGGGGTGGGGGTTAGGGCTGGTTGTCGGGGGTGCGGGTCAGGACGAAAGTGGCCAGGTCGAGGGCGACCGGGTGGCCCGTGGGGTTGCGGAGCACGGTGAGGATCTCGCCGTGCTCCGGGCCGGAGAGGCCCCGCCAGCGGTCCGGGCCCTCCTGGGTGAACCGCATGACCGGGTTGCCGATCGGGCCGGCCCGCAGTTCGCCGGCGGCGGCGTCGGCGCTGAACTCGAACTCGGCGCCCATCCACCACCAGCGGCCGGTTAGCTCGGCCAGCTCGGCCGGGGGCGGGGCGTCGGTCGGGCGCCACGGCTCGACCGGGTCCGGCAGCGCGTCCAGGACGGTGGTCAGCACCTCCCGGCCGAGGCCGCCGACGTGGCCGACCCGCAGGCCGTACGAGTTGGCGAAGCCGACCACGGCGGTGCGGGTGGGGCGGTGCACGGCCAGCCCGGCGACGTACCCGGGCATCGACCCGCCGTGGCCGACGTACACCCGGTCGCCGGCCCGGTTCAGCTCGACGCCGAGGCCGTGTCCGCTGGTCCACGAGTCGAGGTCGCTGATCACCACCGGCGCGCACATCTCGGTGAGTGTCGCCGGGGCGAGGACGGCCGGGTCGGGGTCGGCCAGGAACGCGGCCCACCGGCCGAGGTCGGTGATCGTCGACCAGAGCTGCCCGGCGGGGGCCATCGCCCCGGTGTCGGTGCGCGGCTCCTCCCGCAGCGTGTCGTGCCACGGGTGCACCACGTACCCCCGGGCGAACGGCTCGGCGGCCTGGTACGTGGTGCGGGTCATGCCCAGCGGCTCCAGGATGCGCTGCCGGAGCAGGTCGAACCAGCCTGTCCCGGTGATCGCCTCCAGCACGCCGCCGAGCAGCCCGTACGCCAGGTTGGAGTAGTGGTAGGCCTGGTGCGGCGGGTAGGCGATCTTGTGTTCGCCCACGCCGGCCAGCACGGACGCCAGGTCGCCGACCTCGACCCGCTCCCACCAGGGGCCGTCGGGCTCGCGCTGGAGGCCGCTGGCGTGGCCGAGGAGCTGGCGCAGGGTGAGCGCGCCGACCCCGGTGCCGGGCAGGTGCGCGTCGAGGGGGTCGTGCAGGGCCAGCGTCCCGGCGTCGCGCTGCTGCATGACCAGCACCGCGGTCATCGTCTTGGTGATCGAGCCGAGCCGGTACTGCCGGTCGGCGTCCGGCCGGGGGTGTTCCCCGGCGGCGGCGACGTGGGCCAGTTCGCCGTCGCGCACCACGCCGAGCACGAGCGACGGGGTACGCCCGGCGGACTGTGCCCGGGCGACGGCGGCGTCGACTCCTCGGGCGGTCTCGGATGGCAGCGACACGGTTCCTCCACTGACTCTCGGACGCCGGCGGCGCCTCATGAAACGGCTGCCGCCGAGCTTACTGATCTTGCCGAGGGGCCGCGCGTGCCGCGACGTGTCACTCTTGGGTGGTGGACGCGGTCTTCTGGGTCGTACTGGGTGTGGTGTTGGCGGTCGCCGAGATCTTCACGACGACGCTGTTCCTGATCATGTTCTCGGTCGGCGCGTTCGCCGCCGCCGGGGCCGCGGCCCTGGGCGCGCCGACCGCCGTCCAGGCGCTGGTGTTCGCGGTGGTCTCGGCGCTCACGGTGGCGGTGGCCCGGCCGGCGATCCGCCGGCACGCCCGCTCCGCCGAGGAGAGCGGCGAGCAGGCGTTCGGGGTGGAGGCGATCGAGGGGTCCACCGCCCTGGTGCTGGAGCGGGTCGACGCCGACCAGGGCCTCGTCAAGATCGGCGGGGAGATGTGGAGCGCCCGGTCGTACGACGCGACGCAGAGCTTCGTCCCCGGTCGGCGGGTGCGGGTGATAAAGGTCCAGGGCGCGACGGCCCTGGTGTGGGATGACGACGTTTCCACCTCGGGTGAGCTGCCCGAAGCGAGAGGGTGAAGGGTATGGAATTTGTGACGGTGCTGTTGGTCGCCGTGGCGTTGATCGTCATGGTGACCCTGGTCAAGGCGGTGCGGATCGTGCCGCAGCAGCGCCAGGACGTGGTCGAGCGGCTCGGCAAGTACAAGCGCACCTTGAACCCGGGCCTGAACCTGCTGGTCCCGTTCGTCGACGCGGTCCGTACCAAGGTCGACATGCGGGAGCAGGTGGTCAGCTTCCCGCCGCAGCCCGTGATCACCTCGGACAACCTGGTGGTGTCGATCGACACGGTGCTCTACTTCAAGGTCATCGACGCGGCCCGCGCCACGTACGAGATCTCGAACTTCCTCCAGGCCATCGAGCAGCTCACCGTCACCACCCTGCGTAACGTGATTGGCTCGCTGGACCTGGAGCGGGCCCTGACCAGCCGGGAGGAGATCAACCGGCACCTCTCGGGTGTGCTGGACGAGACCACCGGCCGGTGGGGCATCAAGGTCACCCGGGTGGAGATCAAGGCGATCGAGCCGCCGGCCAGCATCCGCGACTCGATGGAGAAGCAGATGCGCGCCGAGCGGGACCGCCGGGCGGCGATCCTGACCGCCGAGGGCCACAAACAGTCGCAGATCCTGACCGCCGAGGGCGACAAGCAGTCCGCGGTGCTGCGCGCCGACGGTGACCGGCAGGCCCGGATCCTCCAGGCCGAGGGCCAGGCGAAGGCCATCCGGACGGTCTTCGACGCGATCCACCAGTCGAACCCGAGCCAGAAGGTGCTCGCCTACCAGTATCTTCAGGCGCTGCCGCAGATCGCCAACGGCACGGCCAACAAGGTCTGGATCATCCCGGCCGAGCTGACCAAGGCCCTGGAGGGGATGGGCGGCGCGCTGGGCGGGCTGAGCCAGATGGTCGGCGACCAGCCCACGCCCGAGGCGGCCGACCACGCGAGCGCCGTCGAGCGGGAGGCCGCCGAGGCCGCCCAGGCCGCGGCCGCCGCCGCCCGGCAGATCCACGACGAGGTACGCGTCGCCGAGGCGCAGGCCACCGGCGGCCACGGTCCGCAGGGGCTGCCGGCCCCCGAGCCGGTGTCCCCGGGGAGCCTGCTGCAGGACCCGGCCGACCAGCGCGAGCGGGGCTGACGACCACCCGGGCGGGGCCCGGGGCGGAATGCGAATTTCCCTCATGCGGCGCTCCGGCACCTGACACGATCGGTCCGAAGGACGGGTGGTGACCAGGAGCCGGGGCGCCGCGGCGCGTCCCGCCCCGCCGACCAGCGCAGCGAGGTGACGCATGAAGAATCCCGCGGACAAGCTCTTCTCCAGCACCCCGGTGCCCGGTGCGCACGACCCGGCCGGGCCGATCGGCACCCGACGCACCGGGGGCGGGTTCGGGGTGCTGCCGTTCGTCGGCGAGCCGACGCCCGCCCGTCCCGCGACCGACGCCACCTGGGCCTGGTCGCTGCGCCGCTTCGGCCGCGCCGCCGTCTGGCTGCTGCCGGCGTACGCGGTGCTGTACGGCGTGGTCGCGATGGCCAGCGACGGCGGGATGGGCAACGCCCCGTACCCGGCCGACGGGGGGCAGCTCTACCTGATCGGCTGGGTCGCCGCCGTCTGGCTCGGGCTGCTCGCACTGCTGGCCCTGACCGGCCTCCTCGCCGCCACCCGTAGTCGCCGGGTGGCCGCCGCGGGGCTGCTGGTCAGCGTCGCCGGCACCGTGCTCATGCTGCCCTTCGCCGGGCTGACCGAGCAGGCCCCGGTCTTCGGCACCACGGCCCGCACGCTCGTGCTGGTCGGGGCCACCTGCTACACGGTGGGCTGGTTCCTCACCGGATGGGCGGTGGCCCGTTCCGGCATGTTCAGCATCGGCGACGGCACGATGCTGATGATCGCCGCCCCGCTGGTCGGCATCGGCGGAGCGCTGATCGGGTCCTTGCAGACCTTCGGGGCGATCTTCGTGCTGATCGCCGGCATCGGCATCGGGTACCGCTCCGGCCGCCTGGTTCCCGCCGCGATCGCCCGGGACGCGGCCAGCGCCAGCGTCGCCACCGCCACCGCCCCGGGCGGCGGCGCGCCCCGGGGCCCCGGCGGCGGCCCGCTCGCCGCTGGCTGACCCGGTCTCCCGTGGGCCGGTC
Organism: Micromonospora sp. NBC_01412; assembly: GCF_045040215.1. Classification (NCBI taxonomy): domain Bacteria; kingdom Bacillati; phylum Actinomycetota; class Actinomycetes; order Micromonosporales; family Micromonosporaceae; genus Micromonospora; species Micromonospora sp. NBC_01412. Next base: position 858,452 of record NZ_CP109528.1, on the reverse strand, counting down.
GCGAGGTTCGTCCCGAAACCCGCCGCCCAGGTGGGGAAGCGCCTGGCAGGACGCGGTGAGTTACCTGACAATCGCCCCCCGAGGTGGCCGGATCGCGGCTTTCGTGGCAATCCTTGGCTCCATGCCGCCACCCCGGTCGCCGCTGTCGCGGCTGTTCACCGTGCTGCTCGCCGGCGTGCTCGCCGGCCTCGTCCTGGCGGTCGCGGCGCTGCCGGGCAACCTGCTGCTCGGCTTTGCCGCGAAGTCGGCGATCGGGTCGTACGCTGTGCTGCCCGAGGCGCTGCGCACCCCGATCACCCCGCAGCGGTCGTACCTTTACGCCAACGACGGCAAGACGCTGATCACCACGTTCTACGACGTCAACCGCACCGACGTGCCGCTGGCCGAGATCGCCCCGGTGCTGCGCCAGGCCATCGTGGCGGCCGAGGACCAGCGGTTCTACTCGCACGGGGGTGCCGACCTGCGCGGCCTCGCCCGAGCCCTGGTCGCCAACGTCAGGGGCGGCGGCACCGAGCAGGGTGGCTCCACGCTGACCATGCAGTACGTCCGCAACGTGCTCAAGACCGACCCGGACCGCACCGCCGAGGAGCGGCAGGCCGCCACCGAGCAGACCGTCGGGCGCAAGCTCCAGGAGATCCGGTACGCCACGGCGCTGGAGCAGCGGCTCAGCAAGGACGAGATCCTCAACGGCTACCTCAACATCGCGTACTTCGGCTCCGGCGCGTACGGCATCGCGGCGGCCAGCCAGCGCTACTTCGCCAAGTCCCCGGCCGAGCTGACCCTGCCCGAGGCGGCCCTGCTCGCCGGCCTGGTCCAGTCGCCGGACGCGTACAGCCCGATCGACGGCGACGCCGACGCGGCGCTGTCCCGGCGCGGGTACGTGCTCGACGCGATGGCCGGCACCGGCGCGATCAGCGCCGAGCAGGCCACGGCGGCCAAGGCGGAGAAGCTGGCGCTGAGCCCCACCCGGCAGCCCAACGGCTGCACCGCCGTGGCGCAGGGCCACGACGACTGGGGCTTCTTCTGCGACTACCTGCGCCAGTGGTGGCTCACCCAGCCCGCGTTCGGCGAGACCGTCGAGGAGCGCGAGCAGGCGCTGCGCCGGGGCGGCTACACCGTGGTCACCTCCCTGGACCCGAAGATCCAGGCCACGGCGCAGCAGCAGGCCACCGCCGTCTACGGGTACGACAACAAGCGGGCCCTGCCGATCGCGGCCGTGCAGCCCGGCACCGGCCGGGTGCTCGCCATGGCGGTCAACCGGCACTACAGCCTGGAGGACAACCCGGACGGGCAGGCCAACCACCCCAACACCGTCAACCCGCTGATCTCCGGCGGCGGCGGCGTCGACGGGTACCAGGCCGGGTCGACGTTCAAGCTGTTCACCATGCTCGCCGCCCTGGAGAACGGCAAGCAGCTCGCCACCGGCTTCGACGCGCCCAGCCGGCTGCCCACCCGGTACGCCGCCGAGGGCGCGGGAAGCTGCGACGGCAAGTGGTGCCCGGCGAACGCGAACCCGCAGTGGATGGACGGCTACCGCACCATGTGGGACGGCTTCGGCCGCTCGGTGAACACGTACTTCGTCTGGCTCGCCGAGCAGGTCGGCCCGGCGAAGGTGGTGGAGATGGCCCAGCGCCTCGGCATCACCTTCCGGGCCGGCTCGGACGCTGCCTTCGCGGAGGACAACGCGGCCAACTGGGGCTCGTTCACCCTCGGGGTGGCCGCCACCACCCCGCTCGACCTCGCGAACGCGTACGCGACCGTGGCCGCCGAGGGGACGTACTGCGCCCCGCTGCCGGTGGTCTCGGTGACCGCCGCCGACGGCGACCGGGTGCCGGTCGGCGACCCGTCCTGCCGCCAGGTGCTCGACGCCGACGTGGCCCGGGCGGCCACCGACGCGGCGCGCTGCCCCGTTGGCCAGCAGACCACGTTCGGCCAGTGTGACGGCGGCACCGCGACCTCGGTGGACCGGATCGTCGGCCGGCAGGTCGCCGGCAAGACCGGCAGCTCGGAGGAGAACGCCACCGAGACGTTCGTCGGCTTCACCCCGCAGGTCGCGGTGGCCGGCATCGCCGCCAACCCGGACGACCCGGGCGACTCGGTCGGCTCGGCCGTGCAGGCGAAGGTGATCGGCGCGGTGGCCCGGACGATCCGTACGGCGGTCGACGGCCAGCCCGTGCGCGAGTTCACCCCGCCCAGCCGGGAGCTGGCCGGCGAGGTGCACCGCCCGGAGCCGCCCCGCCCCACCCCGTCCCGCCAGCAGCAGGACGACCCGGTGAACCCGCTCCGCTGGTCGAACCGCCGCGGCTGAGGGTGCGCGGCGGTGGCCGGCACGTGCTCAGCGCCGGCGGCCTTGCGGTGCGGGGCCTTTTGCGGTGCGGGGCCGTTCAGCCGCCGTCCGGCAGGCCCGGTCCACCAGGTGCCGCACCTGGGAACGGGTCGTCGAGCTGGGCCAGGAACGCCGAGGCGACATCCTTGTAGAGGGCGAGCAGGTCGATCTCCTGGTAGTAGCTGCCGCCCTCGGCGGTCAGCGCGGTGTTCCCGACCAGGGCCACCACCGGCTGGTGGTCCAGCTTCGCGTCGTACAGGCCGTTGAGCAGGTGGACCGCCCCGGGGCCGCTGGTGACCAGGGCGCAGCCGAGCGGGCCGCCGCCGTACTTCACGTGCGCCGAGGCGGCGAAACCGGCGGTCTCCTCGTGCCGCACCTGGACGAACTCCGCCCGCCCGGCGGCGCGTTGCAGCGCCGAGGTCATGCCGTTGATGCCGTCGCCGGGGAGGCCGAAGTACCGGCGTACGCCCCACAGGGCCAGCCGGGCCACGATGTGGTCGGCGACGGTGGCGCCCTTCGGCAGGCCGCCCTGTCCGTCCGGCGTCGGCCCGCCGGCCTGGTTAGCGCTCACCCGTCAGGTCCCTCCGGTCGCGTCCGCTGCCCTCGGGCACGTTCCCCGTCGTACCCGTGGAAAACGCCGCGGGGCGACCGGCGCGCGGTGCCGGCGGCGCGGTCCGGCAGAATCGCCGGGTGCCCGTCCACCAGATCACCGATCCCGACGACGACCGGATCGCCGACTACCGCGCCCTGACCGACGTGGAGCTGCGCACCCGGTGGGAGCCGCCGCACGGCCTGTTCATCGCCGAGGGGGAGCTGGTGCTGCGCCGGGCGCTGCGGGCCGGCTACCCGGCCCGGTCGTTCCTGGTCGACGCCAAGCGCGTCGACCAGCTCGCCGACCTCGACACCGGCGACGCCCCCGTGTACGCGGCCACCCAGGAGGTGCTGGAGCGGGCCACCGGCTTCCACGTGCACCGGGGGGTGCTCGCCTCGTTCCACCGCAAGCCGCTGCCGGACGCGGCCGAGGTGCTCGCCGACGCCCGGCGGGTGGTGATCCTGGAGGACGTCAACAACCACACCAACCTGGGCGCGATCTTCCGGGCCGTGGCCGCGCTGGGGGTGGACGCCGTGCTGCTCTCCCCGTCCTGCGCCGACCCGCTCTACCGGCGCAGCGTCCGGGTCAGCATGGGGGAGGTCTTCGCCGTGCCGTACGCCCGGCTGGCACCCTGGCCGGACGCGCTCGCCGACGTGCGGGCGGCCGGTTTCGCGGTGCTGGCGCTGACCCCCGCGCCGGACGCGGTGCCGATCCAGCGTCTCGACGCCGCCGCCCGGGCCCGCTCGGCGCTGCTGCTCGGCGCGGAGGGGGCCGGGCTGACCCGGGCCGCGATGGACGCCAGCGACGTGCGGGTGGTGATCCCGATGCGGCGCGGGGTGGACTCGCTCAACGTGGCCGCCGCGACCGCTGTTGCCTGCTGGGAGCTGAGCCGCGACGACCCGGCATGAGCGTTCAACACCAGTCAGGAGGTGTCAGCCTTTGATGGAGTTGGGTATCACCGGAACGGAGATCGAGACGCCCGTGCCCTTGGCGAGATCTGGCAACTGGATGCGGGTGATCTGGATCTCGGGGCGCGTGGTCCGCTTTCCGACGCTGTCGGCCTCTCTCTTGACCGGGAAGAACGGCAGGTCCAACCAGAATTTCGCGAACGCACGCCATGCGGCGGTCTCGCGCTCCGTGAGCTCGGCCACCTTGTCGCTGTCGTTGAAGTCCTCGGCGACGTCCTGCTCACCAGCGACGTTGAGCGCCTTGGCGAGGGTGAGCACCATGGCTTCGAACCTGTCGACGGGAATGGCCTTGCCGAGGCCCCATCCATCCCGTGTCCCGTTCAGCCGGATCCGGTCCGCTTCGGTGATGTCCCTGTCCTGCTCTTTGCCGATGATCAGGCCGTTGTTGTCCTTGCCCGTCCACCAGTTGGCGAAGTAAGCGCCCTGGTAACCCTGGCACAGGTAGCGATTCCCGTTCGAGTGGACCTCAAGTACGAATGTGTGGACCAAGGGAAAGGTGCAGTCGAGGAGCAGGATCTGCCCTTGTTGCGGCATTGCGCTGAGAGCCTGCCTCGCCGCTTCGCCCTTGCCGGCGGGGAACGTCAACCGTTCCCCGCTCGTGATCCCGTCCGCGAGTTGGGGGTGGAGTTTTTTCAGCTCGAACAGGATGTTGTCGGAGGTCTTGCCGCAGTTGGCCCAGTTGACGCTGCCCATGGCCATGTTGAAGCCCTCTTTGCTGTGGGCTTTCACCTCCTCCATGTGGCTGGCCCCGAGGAGCCCGCCGGTCTTGATATTGGAGTGAGCGGCACGTACGGCCGCCGGCCAGGACGGGAAGGTTTCCTTCTTTCCCGGCCCGGACCAGGTGATCAACTGGTCGAGAACTGCTTGTTTGGTGGAATTATCGAGGGTGTCCCCGGTTGATTCGGCGAACTTGGTGAATGCGCTCTCAATGTCTTTGGCGTATGGAGCTATCGCGCCCTCGACGCTCAGGTCGGGGATCGGTACCTTGTTGATGTAGAGCAATTCCGCTCCTCGGAGTGACTTCTCGACGTTGGTGTCGCCGACAATACCGAACAGCGACGTACCTTTGCCTCACGAATCACTTTCTGTCCAGAATCCGTCAGTACCCGTCGGGTGTTTGTGGGACTGAATGAACGTTTCCGAGTGACGGGGTGGCTGTCGTTTTAGGCGGTCCGTCTCGGCTCGATGTGGAGGATGACCAGGGTTGCGGTGATCGATGTCCCCGATCTTCCAGGGACGTGGGCTGACCTTGCGGAGGGTTTTGAAGGTCACCTTGAGCAGGCTGTTGCCGTGTTCGCCGACCGCCGCGCGAAGCCGGTTGTGGGCGTGGTTGAACTGCTGCTGGACGTTGGGGTGTCCTATGGGTTTCGTCAAGCGGCGATGGGTGCGGCTGGGCGGAGCCGGTCGATGGCGCCACCGTTCCCCTCTCCACTGTCCACGCGGGGACCGGCGGCAACGGTGGTGCCGCGACGTCACGCCCCGCCTCGCGCCGAACACCGCCCCGCCCCGCCTCGCGCCGAACACCGCCCCGCCCCGCCTCTGTCGCGGCGTGAACTTCGCCTACCGCCCCCTGGATCTTGGACGGTTTCCGGCAACAGGGGACGAGAACTGTCCAAGAACCGCGATTCCTCACGCCGGGGACTTCTGATTTGGGCTCCAAAGATCAACAGCCCTGTTTTACGTCACTCTGCCGTGCGAGGTTATTTCCTGGAGTCGCGGCTTGCTGAGCGGATCGAGGAGAGTGTTAATCGGGATTGCGGTTCCTCTGGTGGCTGCCGCTGAGCCACGAGGAGGCCCGCGCCATCGCCCTGCGGATGAGCCGATGACGCACCGGATGATTCCGCACGTACCGATGCGCCCGCTCTGGCGGTGCCGTAACTGCGGCGCGGAGTGGCCCTGCCAGCCGGCCCGGCTCGGCCTGCTGGTGGAGTATCGGGGCGACCATACGGCCCTGCTGTTCTACCTGAGCGGGCTGATGGCCGAGGCCCGCGCCCAGCTCGTCCAGCTCAACCCCGAACGCGTCCTCAACCTGCAGGAGCGCTTCCTCAACTGGGCGCGGGCCCGAGACTGGGCGGCGGCCCGTGCGGGACTGATATCACGGAGGGTAGCGTTTCGCCCGTGTTCCCTACCGTCCGTGAGGTGCTCGCGTTGGACCCGGTCCGCTATGGCGCGCCCCGCCTGGTCGCCGGGGAGTCCGGTCTGGACCCGCCCGTTCCGGGTCGCGGGACGGGCGTCCCCCTCCCCGCGCCGGCGGCGGGCGGCGTTCCGCCCACCGCAGGCAGCCGGGTCAGGCGGTGAAGTACGTCGGCCAGAAGTCGTGGGTCGGCCAGCTCGTCACGGCGCTCGCCGCCGTCCACAACGCGGAGTCGATCGGGGCGTAGCTCAGCCCGGAGGGATCGTCGCGCCGGTTGAACACCGCCGCCCAGCTCAGCCCGTGGTACGTGCGGACCAGCAGGCTGTACGTACCGGCGAAGCTGCCGGTGTGCCAGATGTTGCGTCCGGTGCCGCCGGTGACCGGGCGGACCGCCCAGCCCATCCCGTAGTACCAACCGTCCGGGTTCACCCCGAGCCCGGCGGGCGTGGCGAAGACCTGCCCGGTCGAGGTGCTGTTCAGCACCGGGCTGCCGCTTTCGAACGCGCGGGCCCAGCGGACCAGGTCGACCGCCGAGGCGAGCCAGCCGCCGTTGGCGTCGTGCAGCCGCATGCTGAACGTGCCGTACGGGGCGTTGACGACCGTGCCGGAGTTGTCCAGCACGGTCTGGCCCGTGTACTGGGACTCGTAGCCGACCTCGCCGCTGTGCCGGCTGATCGTCCACCCGGTCGCCATCCGGGTGATGCCCAGCGGCGCCAGCAGCTTCTGCCGCACGTACGTCTCGTAGGGCAGGCCGCTGACCTTCTCCACGATCCGGCCGGCCAGCAGGTAGCCGTAGTTGCTGTAGGAGACCGTCGAGCCGGGGGCGTGCGACAGCGGCTGGCCGGACATGAACCGGATGACGTCGGCGTGCGTCAGCTCCATCGGCACCCCGAGCGAGCTGGCGATGACCCGGTCCTTGAACAGGGGGTCGAACGCGGTCAGGTCCCGGTTCCAACCGCCGGTGTGCTGGAGCAGCCGCCGGAGGGTGACCTGGGGCAGCCGGGAATCGGTCGCCTGGCCGGCCGGCGGGGTGAACTGGAGGAACTTCGTGATCGGGTCGTCGAGGCCCAGCTTGCCGTCCTGGGCCAGCCGGACCAGCGCGGCGGCGGTCAGCGACTTGGAGAGGCTGGCCACCCGGAACAGCGAGGTCGGCTGGATGAGCTGGGGGGAGTTGTCGCCGTATCCCCGGGCGAGCACCAACCGCCCCTGGTAGGTGACCGCGAGCTGCCCGGCGGATATGTGCCTGGCCTGCATGAACGCCTTCATCGCGTTGTCGAACGCGCTCAGCGCGGCGACCGTGGTGCCGGTGGCGGTCCAGGTGTCCGGCACCGCCTGGGCCGCCGTCGCGCCCACCCCGAGCGCCCCCAGAGCCCCCGCCCCCGCGGCGGCACCCACCAGCTTGCCGAACCCGCGCCGGCTGACAGTTGTCCCGTCCATGCCGCTCCTTCCGATTGGTCGTGGTCGAAAGGCACCGTACTGCACAAGATCGATGTCAGGGGGGCACGGCCGACCGGTTGGTGGTACAGGATCGACGTCACGGACGGTAGCGTGTCGCCCGTGTTCCCTACCGTCCGTGAGGTCCTTGCGTTGGACCCGGTCCGCCATGGCGCGCCCCGCCTGGTCGCCGGGGAAGCCGGCCTGGATCGGCCGGTGCGCTGGGTGCACGTGGCCGAGGTGCCGGACATCGCCACCCTGCTGCGCGGCGGCGAACTGGTGCTCACCACCGGCATCGGGCTGCCCGCCGACGACGACGGCCTGCGCGTGTTCATCGGTGCACTGGCCGACGTCGGGGTCTCCGGTCTGGTGGTCGAGCTGGGCCGCCGGTACGTCAGCGGCGTGCCCCGGGTGATGGCCGCCGCCGCCGAACGGCGCGGCCTGCCGCTGGTGGAGCTGCGCCGGGCCACCCCGTTCGTCCGGGTGACCGAGGCCGTGCACGCGCTGATCGTCGACGCCCAGCTCACCGAGTTGCGGGCGACCGAGGAGATCCACCAGCGGTTCACCGAGCTGTCGGTAGAGGGCGCCGGCCCGGCGGAGGTGGTCCGGCAGGCCGCCGAGCTGTCCGGCTGCCCGGTGGTGCTGGAGAACCTGTCCCGGCAGGTGCTCGCGTACGACCCGGCGGGGGAGAGCGCCGCGCTGCTGCTGGACGGCTGGGAGCAGCACTCGCGGCGGATCAGCCCGGCCGGGCGCACCGCGTACGACCAGGACAGCGGCTGGCTGGTGACCACCGTCGGGGCCCGGGGGCAGGACTGGGGTCGACTGCTGCTGCGCTGGCCGGCCGGCAGCGAGCTGACCACCCCAGCACCGGTCCGCGACGGGGTGCCGGACCCGGAGGCGGGTCGGATCGGGCCGGGCGCACCGCCGACCCGGCTGACCATCCTCGTCGAGCGGGCCGCCTCCGCCCTCGCGCTGGGCCGGCTGATCCGCCGCGACGCGGAGGGGCTGGAGCGGCAGATCCACCGGACCCTGCTCACCGCCCTACTGGACCACTCCCGCCCCGTCGACGAGGTGGCCCTGCGGGCCCGGGCGCTCGGCGTGGCGCTGGAACGCCGGCACCTGGTCGGCGTGGTGGTGCGGTACCGGGCCGACGAGCCGGCCGCCGAGGTCGGCAGCCCGGGCGAGTCCGGCCCGGTCGATCCGGAGGCCGGGCCGGCCCGGCTGCGGGACCTGTCCGAGGCGGTCGGGCAGGCCCTGCGCGAGGCGAAGCTGACCGGGCTGAGCAGCGCCATCGACGACCAGGCCGTCGGCGTGCTGCTCGCCCTGCCCGACGCGGCGGCCGAGGAGCGGGCGTTGGCCGCCTTCGCCGCCGCGCTGCGTCGCAACCGGATGGACGCCGCCCCGCCCCGCCCGCCCGACGCCGTCCCCGCCCGCCCGGGCGTGCCCGCCTCGGGCGTCGGTTCCGCCCGGCCGGGCGGCGTCACCGGCCCCGCGGCCCAGGCCTGGCCCGGTGTACCCCCGCAGGCTCGGACCGCCGGGCCGGCCGCGGTGATCGTCGCCGCCGGGTCCGGGGTGGGCAGCCTGCGGGAGGCACGCCGCTCGCTGGTCGAGGCGCGGCAGGTCGCCGACGCGGCCCGCCGGGACCGCCGGGACCTGCCGATCTTCCGGCTGCCGCACGTCGGGCTGGCCGGCCTGTTGCACCTGCTGCGGGACGAGCCGCGGTTGCAGACGTTCGTCGAGCGCGAGCTGGGCGCACTGCTGGCGTACGACGCCCGGCACCCCCGGGAGCAGTTGCTCGGCACCCTGCGGGCGTACCTGGAGCAGGGCCGGAACAAGTCGGCGGGGGCCGCCGCGGCACACCTGTCCCGGCCCGCGTTCTACGAGCGGCTGGCCCGCATAGCCCGCATCCTCGATGTCGACCTCGACTCCGTGGAGGCGTGCCTCTCCCTACACGTCGCCCTGCTCGCCCTGGACGCCGTCCGCACCCCCTAACCCCACCCCCACTGCCCCGCCCCCACCGCCCCGCCCGGCCCAGCCCGCCCTCCGCGTTGATCAAGAAGTTTGCGTCGGGGATTCGGCCGTTCCTGACCGAAACCTCTTGATCAACGCGGCGGGTGGGGTGGGGTGGGGGTGGGGGTGGGGGTGGGGGTGGGGAGGGGGTCAGGGGGTCAGGGGGGTTAGGGATTTGGTGTAGGGCGGGGGGATGTGGTTGGGGCCGCCGGGGGTGAAGACGTCCGAGTTGGCTGCCGCCGACCAGGCGGTCTCGGGGACCGCGTCGACCAGGGCGCGGACGACCGGGGCCTCGCGCCACTGGTCCTGCTCGGCCAGCAGGCTGAGGGCCACCACCGACTCCTCGACCTCGCCGACGCACTCGAACGGCTTGTGCCCGTCCACGCCCAGCAGCTCCCGGTACCCGGGGATCTGGGCCTCGTCGGCAAGCAGGTCACCGCCGAAGATGTGGATGATCCGCTCGCGCGGCATGAACGGCGCCATGGCCAGGAAGACGAACCGGCACTTCGGGCAGTCGCGGCACCACCGCTCGCTCGCGTCGCGCAGCTTGAACGCGGCGTTGCAGCTCGTCACCACGTCGTCGTACCGGTCGATCGCGGCGAACAGCCGGGCGATGTGCAGCTCGGACAGCGAGCGCAGCAGCGAGAAGTACGGCTCGGTGAGCCCTGCGTGCTCGGCCAGCGCCGCCCGCAGCAGCCCCTCTGCCTCGACCCCCTTGGACCACTGGTGGTTGATCTCGTGCCCGTTCCAAACCAGGTTCGGGTCGGACGCGGACCGCTCGTTGGACATCACCACCGGGCCGAGGCCGTTGAGCACCGCCGTGGCGACCGCGATCAGCGAGTTGATCGCGGTGACCGGGATGTGGCCGTTGCGCGCGCCGGCCGCGTTGAGGTCGAACAGCACCGGGTCGAGCCGCCGTCGGGCGGCCAGGGGGGCCAGCCCGGACGCCTCGTTGACCGAGACGATGACGTGGTTCGGGTTCACCGAGAACGGCACCGGGTCGAAGCCGGCCCGGCGCAGCGCCTCCAGGCTGACGATGGAGTCCTTGCCGCCGCCGACGGCCGACAGTGGGCGCAGGTCGGAGTTGTCGTACTCGCGGGCGGGCGACACCGAGCCCGGCGGGACCTCCGGGACCAGCTCCAGCACGTGCGGGAGCTGGTTGCGGTACGCGTACTCGGCGAGGCCCCTGGTGTAGACGGCGGTGACCAGCTCGGCGGCGGCCGGGCCGAGCGGCGCCGGCAGCGCCAGCCGGGGCGGCGCGGCGGCCTTGTAGTAGCTGACCCCGGCGACGACGTGCAGCAGCTCCAGGACCCGGCCCAGGGTGGCCACCGTCTCGTCCGAGGGCGGCTCGACCGGCAGCGGCAGGGTGATCACCTCGGTGAACCGCTGCTCACCGTCGGGGCCGGTGAGGGCGTAGTCGAACAACGCCTCTCCGGTGGAGAGGTCGATCGAGTAGGACGGGAAGGTGAAGGCGTCCATCCGCCGGAGCTGCTCGTTGGGCACACGCCATACTAGGCCCTGGTTCGTCCGGCCGTGTCCGGCTGCGCCGGACCGGGCCGCCGACCGACCCCAGCCCTGAGGAGATCACTCGTGCGCCTGTCTGACCTGCGCGGACGTACCGTCGCCGTCTGGGGCACCGGCCGGGAGGGCCGGGCGGCGGTGACCGCGATCGCCGCGCACGGCCCGGCCGGCCTGGTCGCCGTGGACGACAGCGCCAACTTCCTCGCCCTGCCGTGGGACGGACTGCTGGCCGAGGCGGCCCCGCTGGTCACCGGCGACGAGGGCCTCGCCCGACTGGCCGCCGCCGACGTGGTGGTCCGTTCCCCCGGGGTGCCGAACACCCACCCGTGGATGGTCGAGCTGCGCCGCCGGGGCGTCACCGTCACCCAGGGCAGCGCGCTGTGGATGGCCGATCACGCCCGGCGCACCGTCGGGGTGACCGGCAGCAAGGGCAAGTCCACCACGTCCAGCCTGATCAGCCACCTGTTCGCCGCGGTCGACCGGCCGAACGTCTTCGGCGGCAACATCGGGGTGCCGCTGCTGGACCTGCCCGAGGCCGACCTGTACGTGCTGGAGCTGTCCAGCTACCAGTGCACCGACCTGACCGACTCGCCCCGGGTCGCGGCGGTCACCGCACTCTTCCCCGAGCACCTGGACGCGCACGGCGGCGAGCGGGAGTACTACCGGGACAAGCTCAACCTGCTGGCGTACGGGCCGGAGACCGTGGTGGTCAACGGCGCCGACCCGCGGCTCGTCGCCGAGCTGGGCGCCCGGCCGGCCGTGCGCGCCGGCTCCCCGGACACCACCCACGTGGCCCCCGGCCCGGACGGCGCGCCCTGGTTCCACCTCGCCGACCGGCCGCTGTTCCCCCGCGCCGTGCTGCCCCTGGTGGGCCGGCACAACGAGGGCAACCTGTGCGTCGCCCTCGCCGTGCTCGACGCCCTCGGCGTGGACGTGGTGGCCCGTAGGGACACCCTCGCCGTGGCGGTCGCCGGGTTCCAGGGGCTGGCCCACCGGCTCACCGAGATCGCCGACCCGTCCGGGTTGACCTTCGTCGACGACACCCTGGCCACCAGCCCGTACGCGGCGATGCACGCGATCGACGCGTACGAGGGGCGGCCGTTGACGGTGATCGTCGGGGGCACCGACCGGGGGCTGGACTACACGCCGCTGCGCGAGCACCTGACCGAGCGGGAGCTGACCGTGCTCGGCATCCCGGAAAGCGGGGAGCGGATCGTGGGCGCCCTCGCCGGGTTGCCGAAGGTGCGTACCGAGGTGGTCGAGGACCTGGTCGCCGCCGTGCGCCGGGCCCGGCAGCTGACCCCGGCCGACGGGGTGGTCCTGCTCTCCCCGGCCGCGCCCAGCTACGGGCGGTTCCGCAACTTCGAGCACCGCTCCGAGGTCTTCGCCGAGGCGGTCCGGGACACCGCCGCCCACGCCGCCGGTTAGTCCGAAGAGGTTGCCTCGTCCCGCGACTCCCGCATCTGCCTGGCGCGCTCCCGCAGGTGCTCGGGTACGAGTTCGAGCAGTTGGTCGGGGCGCAGCGGCAGGTCGAGGAGGCTGAGCTTGACGCGGTTGCGTCGCCCGAGGGCGGCGGCGTCGAACCGGACCACGTTGACGACGTCCGGTCGCAGCCGCAGGGTCACGTGGCCCCTGGGCCCGACCCGGCTGACGGCCGCGCCGTCGAGGGACATCCGTAGGCTCTCGTCCTCGGAGGGGTTGCGGAGCGTGACGGTTTCCTCGCCGCCGAGGACGATGGTGCGGCTGATGCCCGACATGGGCGCCACCGGCGTCAGCCCGATCGCGGGGATCGCCGGGGAGATGACCGGTCCTCCCGCGGCGTAGTTGTAGGCGGTGGAACCGGTGGGTGTGCACGCGATCACCGCGTCACAACGGTAGTAGCCGTGGCGGATGTCGTTGATCTCCAGGTCCAGGCTCACCGCCATCCCTGGACGTTCGCCGGTGAGCACGATGTCGTTGAACGCGGTCGCCGGTCCGAGGGAGCCGGTGTCGCCGTCGACTTCCAGGCAGCTGTGTGGTTCGAGGCTGAACCGGCCGTCGACCATCTCGTCGAGCGCCGCGGGCAGCTGCGCCGGGGAGACCTCGATGAGGAACCCGAGGTTGCCGTGGTTGACGCCGAGCACGGGAGTCTGCCGTCCCGCCATCAGACGCATGGCGCCGAGCATGGTGCCGTCCCCGCCGAGGCTGATCACGGCGTCGACGCGCTCGACGAACTCCTGGTCGTCCATGGCCAGCACGCCGTCGCCCAGCCGCGCGGCGTCGCCCGGACGCGCCACGACGGGTGAGCCGTGCCACGCGGCGGCCCGCGTCACCGTGGCGACCGAATCGCTGACGTCGTTGCGCGGATGAATCACCAGGCCCAGGACGAATGGCTCCCGTCCTGGTGTGGGCACGTCGGTCATGCTTCTCCCGTCCCGGGCGGGCCGGTCTGTCCGCAGGGCCACCCCGATCAGGGCACAGGTTACGCACCGGACGGCCCGGGGGTCCGCATCACCGGGAAAGCCGTCCCCGGTCGGTTCGCTCGCGTAGTGCCTGCTCACCGCGTCGGGGGGCGGGCGCTGGGCCCGCGCACCCGGCTGGCGCGCGTTCCCTGGCCGAAGGCGCCGGACCCAGCCGGACCCGGCCGGACCTGCCGGATCCCGCAGGACCCGGCCCCGGCCGGGGCGTCAACCGGCGTGCTACGTCTGGTCGACCCCTCGCCAGTGTCGCCCGTCGGTCACGGGGGTGGGCTCCGGCACGGTGAGAGCCTCCGGGTCGGTGGGAGCCTCCGGGTCGGAGAAACCCTCCGGGTCGGCGGGGACGTCTGGGTCGCCCACCGGGGCAACTGCGGTCGCGGCGGGGTGGGTCGCCGGGGCGGTGCCGGGGCGGGGCGTTCTGACCGGGGTCCAGGCGAACGCCAGGCAGCCGCCGACCAGCGCGAGCAGCATCCCGACGAAGAACCCGCCCAGGTTGGAGGTCAGCCAGGAGACCAGGGCGAGCACCAGGGAGACCAGCGCGTAGAAGACCCGCTGGGGTGGGTGGGCCACCAGCAGCACGCCGCAGAGCAGCAGGATGACCGGCCCGAGGTAGCCGGCCAGCCCCTGCGGCCCGATGTGCAGGATCACCGGCAGCGGGGCGCGCAGGGTCAGCAGGATCTCGGCGCCGCCGAGGGCGACCAGCAGCCCGCCCCAGAAGGGGCGGCTGCGCCGCCAGGCCCGCCACCGGCCGCCCCGCGTCGCGCCGGCCATGTGCGCCCCGCCACCACGCCCCGCGCCGACCACGCGCGCCCCGCCACCGTCGGTCAACTCAGCATCCTTCGGAGGTGAACCGCATCCGCAGGTTCGGCAGGGTGAAGACTGCGGCCGTGGTCGCGTAGTTGTTCTGCCGCAGGTCGGTGATGGTCACCGTGTCGGCCTGCTGGCCGAAGACCCCCGGGTTGCCCCGGACGCCGGGCACCTGATCCAGCGTGCTGGCGTCCTGCCCGATGTCGATGGACTTGAACGAGGCGTTGCCGGAGAGCTCGTCCGAGTCCACGACCAGGGTGCGGGCGCTGACCGGCTTGCCGTCGCCGCCGGCGGTGAGCTTCATGTACATGCCGCCGAGGTTGATGCTCTGGCACAGGTTGGTGAGTTCGGCCTTGTCGATCGCCGAGACGATCACGACGACCTGGCCGCCCGTGTCGCCCTGGTTGGGGCTGTCCTCGATCATCTGGTCGAGGGTGGCGAACTGCTCGAACCCGGTCCCGCTGAGCTTGTCGGCGGTGACCACGAAGGGCATTCCGGAGATCGCGAACTGGGCGCTGAGCACCCCCTGGGCGGTGAGCATCACCATTCCTGCGGCGCCGGCGCCGACGACGGCCAGGCTGGCCGCGAACCGGCGCCAGCGCACGCCGCTCTGGGGCGGGACCGGCTCGATGGGTACGGTGTCGTCCGACATGACGGCTCCTCTTCGAGATCGATTCGTCCGCGACAATGCGATGAACGCGCCGCGGATCATTGGAGATGATCTGAATTGGTTGCGCGTTGAGCTGTTCGGGTCGCTGCCCCGCGAAGTTACCGCTGAGTAAGGGGCGGGTCAAGATTAATGACCGGTGGAATCGGTGGATCTGCGAAATGCGGCCAATAGTGAGAAACCGCAGCGGTTTCTGATCGTGGCTGGCGGGTCGGTCAGGCGCCCCGCCTGGGCGGGCGGGCCGGGTCGGCCGCGCAGGGGGCCGTGACGCCAGGGGTGGCATCCGCGCCGGCGGTCCGGGCGGCCCGCCCGCCGGCGGCCGGGCCGAGGAACGGTGCCGTCATGGCGTACGTCAGTGCCGGCAGGAGCTGGGGAAGCTCCGCCGTGCGCCCCTGGGCGACCCGCTGCCGGACGGTGGTGTGGATGCCGCCGACCACGGCGGTGACCAGCAACTCGTCGTCCTGTTCGGTCAGCGGGGACCGGGGGCGGGGCGGGTGGAAGAACCGGTGGAACTCCGCCAGCAGCAGGTCCCGCTCGTCCCCGGCGGCCGGGCCGGCGGCGTCGATCTCCACCAGCGCCATCCGGGCGAACGCGGGCACGCTGGCCAGCACCTCCAGTAGGGTCCGCAGGGTGGCCCGGGCGGCGTCCGTCCAGTCCGGCCCGGCCGCGGCGTAGGCGTCATCCATCAGGCGCAGCAGGACGGCGGTGCCGTGTCGGTAGGTGGCCAGGAAGGCGTCCTCCTTGCCGGCGAAGAGGGCGTAGAAGGCGGGGCGGGTCACCCCGGCCGCGCGGCAGATGTCGGTGACCCGGGCGTTGTCGTAGCCCTTCGCCGCCACCTCGTGGACGAGCCCGTCGAACAGTCGGTCGCGCTGGGTCGCCGCCACCACCTCGGCGGACAGGCGGCGCGGGCCGCGTTTGATCGCCCGTTCGGGGTCGCGGCCGGGGCGGGCTCCGGGCAGGGGGGTCGCCCCGGTCGCCGGGTGGGGCGCCAGCGACATTGACATCGACCTCCATGAATCGACGATTGACTTTGCGACCCTCCGGGGTTTATAACTTCACCACGTTGAGTTCCGGTCGTGTCACTCATGGTCATCTTTTTTGATGGTCGCACCGAGCAGCGCCGAAGGAGGGCTCGATGTTCGCCATTATCGCTGACCGCACCCTCGCCCCCAAGGCCGGAAGGGCGCAGGTGACGCGGCTGCGCCGCAGTGCGCCAGCCCGCACCGCCCGCTGACCGTCCGGAAGGACTCGGGCCGCCCGGTGGTTCACCGGTCGCCCGGCCACCGATCCGCGCACGTCGCGCCGCCCCGGCGGCGCCTACCCCGTCGCCGGCCGTCCCCGGCGACGGGCCCACCGGCCGCGACCGTCCCTGCGCGGTCGTCCCCGAGCGGCCGTCCGGTCGCGCCCGGTCCACGCCGGGCACGTTGACCCCGGTCGGCCGCCACCGTCGCACCACCGTCGAAAGGACCCACCATGCCCAGGTTCGGACGCGCCGCCGTCGGCCTCGCCGCCGTCGCGCTGCTCGGCTCCCTCGTCGCGGCGGCCCCCGCCGCCGCGGCCCCGCCCGCCCCCCTCGCCAACACGGTGCTCACCACCGGCAGCGCGGCCGGCACCGCCGCTGCGGTCGGGGACGTGTTGCAGGCCAGCCTGAAGGCCAGCACGACCGCCAACTTCTACTCGACCGCCACCGGCACCACCGGCGTGAAGTGCGCCGCGTCCAGCTTCAGCGCCAAGGTGCTGACCAACCCGGCCGCGCCGGGGACCGCCACGGAGAGCCTCACCGCGCAGAGCTTCACCAGCTGCACCACGAATGTGGTCGGCACGCTCGGGGTGAACAGCGTGACCGTCGACAACCTGCCGTACTCCGTCTCCGTCACCAGCGCCGGCGCGGTCACCCTCACCGGGCCGATCCAGAGCACCGTCTCGCTGCGCACCCTGCTCGGCAACATCATCTGCGTCTACAAGGCCAACGGCAACGTCGTGAAGGGGACGGCGTCCAACGCCACCACCTCGATCGCCTTCGTCAACCAGCCCTTCACCAAGTCCTCCGGGCCGGGCACCTGCTTCTCGGCCGCGTACTTCAGCGCGACGTACTCGCCGATCCGGGACACCACCCAGGCGGGCAGCCCGATCGTCTACGTGAACTGACCCGCGCACCCGGTCCGGGTCGGCGTCCGACACCCCGTCGGGCGTCGGCCCGCGCCGCCTCAGCCCGCGGCGAAGCTCGCGTGCAGGGTGCGCATCGACCGGATCGCCGAGCGGATCTCCTGAAGGTGGCGGCCCGGGGTGAGCGCCGGCTCGGGCAGCCCGGCCAGGTCGGGCACGTCCGGGTCGACGCCGACGGTCTCGATCGCGCACCCGTACGGCACGGCGAGGGTGCGCAGCGCGTCGCAGTGCTGGAACGGCACGTAGATCGGCGCGGTGACCACCAGCACCGGATCGCCCGGCGAGAGCCGCACGTGCTCGGCCCAGAACCGTTGGGTGTCGGCCGTGTGCGCCCGCCGCCGGTCCGGCTCGCTGGACGGGGCGGCGAGCACCCGCACCGGGGGCAGCCCCGCCGGCCGGTAGGTCCGCGAGGACCAGGAGTGGTGCGGGTGCCCGGCGTCCGCCCCGTCGGACGTGGCCGGCCCGGCCACCCGGAACGCCAGCCGGACCGCCGCGTCGAGGGCGTCCACCTCGGTGTCGCCACCCGTCACGCCCGCCTCGGCCAGCGCCCGCAGCTCGGCGTCGGACAGCGGACGGAAGCTGCCCAGCACGGCCACCTCGCCGGCCACCCGCGTGCCGGAACGCAGCAGGTGCGCGGCGTACCCGACCCGGCGCAGGCAGGCGTGCGCCAGCCCGCCGAGGACGACCAGGTGGGCGTACCCGGGGCGGGCCGGCGGGACCGGACGGACCAGGCCGAGCGCGGACGCCGCGGCGAGCACCAGCCCGGCGGTGCGCGGGTCGAGGGCCGGCTCCCGGGCCTCGGGGCGCTCCCGGCCGCCCCGGAAGTCCCAGTGCCGGGCGGAGAAGTCGTCCAGCCACGCCAGCACCGTCGCCAGGTCCCCGGCCGGCCAGTCCCCGCCGAAGCGCGCCACCAGCTCCCGCAGCGGCGGCGACGTCACCCAGGACCGCACGCCGTCGGTGATCTCCTGCCGGGTCGTGCCCGCCCCGCCGCCGGGCAGCGCCACGTCGGCGTCGGCGTGCCGCGGGCGCGGCGTCGACAGGTCGTCCGGGATGATCGGCACCCGCCGGATCGTACCGGCACCCGCCCGCCCCCGGGCCTCGCGATCAGGTCGGCGCGCCGACCGGCCCCGCTGCGGAAAGAGTCGTGCCGGCCGGCTTTGACAACCGGAAACGCCGCTTCGATGCCCGGAGTGCGTCGGAAACCGTGGCCTTCGGTTGACGTGGTGTCAGGCGGCGGCCGGCGGTGCGCTACACAGTGGCAGTTGTCCCCGCGTCGTCCGGGTGGGAGCGTGCGGTGACCGCCAACGCCTGGAGGGTGCGACGAATGACCGACGACCTGCTGGCCCGGCATCGGGCCGTGCTGCCGTCCTGGATGCCGCTCTACTACGCCGAGCCGATCGAGCTGGTCGCCGGCTCCGGTCGCCGGGTCACCGACGCGCGGGGACGCAGCTACCTGGACTTCTTCGGTGGCGTGCTGACCAACATGATCGGCTACGACATCCCGGAGATCCGGGAGGCCGTCGAGCGGCAGCTCCGCACGGGCGTCGTGCACAGCTCCACGCTCTACCTGATCCGCCAGCAGGTCGAGCTGGCCGAGAAGGTCGCCCGGCTCTCCGACATCCCCGACGCCCGGGTGTTCTTCACCAACTCCGGCACCGAGGCCAACGAGGCCGCCCTGCTGGCCGCCACCAACCACCGCCGCTCGCACCAGATCCTCGCGGTGCGCAACAGCTACCACGGCCGGTCGTACGCGGCGATGGGCGCCACCGGCAACCGGAGCTGGTCGGCCAGCGCGCTCAACCCCCTCCAGGTGGCCTGGCTGCACTCCGGCGAGCGGCTGCGCGGCCTGCTGTCCCGGCTCGACCCGGCCGACCGGGTCGACGCGGCGGTGGAGGACCTGCGCGAGGTGCTCGCCACCCAGACCGCCGGCGACGTGGCCTGCCTGATCGCCGAGCCGATCCAGGGCGTCGGCGGTTTCGTGCACGGCCCGGACGGCCTGTTCGCCGCCTGGAAGAAGGAACTCGACGCCCACGGCATCCTGCTGATCTCCGACGAGGTGCAGACCGGCTGGGGGCGCACCGGCGAGCACTTCTGGGGGTACCAGGCGCACGGCGTCACCCCGGACCTGCTCACCTTCGCCAAGGGCATCGGCAACGGCTTCGCCCTGGCCGGGGTGGTCGGCCGGGCCGAGATCATGGAGTCGGTGCCGGCGATCAGCTTCTCCACCTTCGGCGGCAACCCGGTCTCCACGGCCGCCGGCAACGCCGTCCTGGACTACCTGCTCGACCACGACCTTCAGGCCAACGCCGCCCGCACCGGGGCGATCCTCGCCGACGGCCTGCGCGCCGCCGTGGGCGGCCTCGACTGCGTCGCCGAGGTACGCGGCAAGGGGCTGATGCTCGGCGTCGAGTTCGTCCACCCCGGCGGCGTCGAACCCGACGCGACGCTGACCGCGCGGGTGTTCGAGGCGTGCCGGGCCGGCGGCCTGCTGGTCGGCAAGGGCGGCCTGTACGGCAACGTGCTGCGGATGGGCCCGCCGCTGACCCTCACCGAGGACGAGGCCCGCGAGGGGCTGGCCATCCTCGTCGACGCGATCCGCGCCTCGGCGACGGCACCGGAGGCGGCGGCGTGAACCGCACCTCGGCGGCGGCGCCCGGGGCGGCGGCGTGAGCGCGGCGGGGGACGGGCCGGTGACCGGGCACTTCGTCGACGGCAGGCGGGTCGACGGCACGTCCACCCGGCGCGGCGACGTCTTCGACCCGGCGACCGGCCGGCGTACCGGGCAGGTGGCGCTGGCCTGCGCCGCGGACGTGGCGGCCGCGGTGCGGGCCGCCGGGCGGGCCGCGCGGAGCTGGCGGGACGTCTCCCTGGCGAAGCGGACGGCCGTGCTGTTCGCCTTCCGCGAGCTGGTGAACGCCCGCCGGGACCGGCTCGCCGAGGTGATCACCGCCGAGCACGGCAAGGTGCTCGCCGACGCCGCCGGCGAGGTGCAGCGCGGCCTGGAGGTCATCGAGTACGCCTGCGGCATCCCCTCGGCGCTGCGCGGCGGGTTCAGCGAGAACGTCTCCACCGAGGTCGACTCGTACAGCCTGCGCCAGCCGCTCGGGGTGGTCGCGGTGATCTCCCCGTTCAACTTCCCGGTGATGGTGCCGCTGTGGTTCGTCCCGGTCGCGGTGGCCTGCGGCAACGCGGTGGTGCTCAAGCCGAGCGAGAAGGACCCGGGCGCGGCGCTGCTGCTGGCCGAGTGGTTCGCCGAGGCCGGCCTGCCCGACGGGGTGCTCAACGTGGTCAACGGCGACGCCGAGGCGGTCGACGCCCTGCTCGACCACCCCGACGTGCGGGCGGTGTCGTTCGTCGGCTCCACCCCGGTCGCCCGGCACGTGCACCAGCGCGGCACCGCCGCCGGCAAGCGGGTGCAGGCCCTCGGCGGGGCGAAGAACCACATGGTGGTGCTCCCGGACGCCGACCTGGACCTGGCCGCCGACGCGGCGGTCAACGCCGGGTTCGGCTCGGCGGGGGAGCGGTGCATGGCGATCTCCGCGCTGGTCGCGGTGGAGCCGGTCGCCGACGCCCTGGTGGCGCGGATCGCCGAGCGGATGGCCCGGCTGCGCACCGGCGACGGCCGGCGGGGCTGCGACATGGGCCCCCTGGTGACCGCCGCGCACGCGGCCAGGGTGCGCGGGTACGTCGAGGCGGGGGTGGCCGCCGGGGCGGTCCCGGTGGTCGACGGGCGGAACGTCGCCCCGGACGGGGACCCGGCCGGGTTCTGGCTCGGCCCGACCCTGTTCGACCGGGTCACCCCGGACATGTCGATCTACACCGACGAGATCTTCGGCCCGGTGCTCGGCGTCCTGCGGGTCGGCTCGTACGACGAGGCGGTGGACCTGGTCAACGCCAACCCGTACGGCAACGGCACGGCGATCTTCACCAACGACGGCGGCGCGGCCCGGCGCTACCAGCACGAGGTGGAGGTCGGCATGGTCGGCATCAACGTGCCGATCCCGGTGCCGATGGCGTACTACTCGTTCGGCGGCTGGAAGGCGTCCCTCTTCGGCGACCTGCACGCCCACGGCGCCGACGGGGTGGCGTTCTTCACCCGTGGCAAGGTGGTCACCAGCCGGTGGCTGGATCCCCGGCACGGCGGGGTCAACCTCGGGTTCCCCACCCAGACCTGAGCAGCCGCAGCAGCCCCGCCCCGGCCAGGTACGCGACCAGCGCCGGGGCGGGCAGCCCCAGCGGCGCGGGCGTGCTCTTCGGGGTGACGGTGTTGACCAGCAGCCCGCCGAGCACGGCGACGTACCCGGCGACCACCAGCGCGGTCCGGGCCGGCCGGCGACCCGTCGACCGCCCCCCGGCCGGGTGGCGCCGGCCGGCACGTGCCTCGACGGGCCCGAAGACGGCGACCAGGCCGGCCAGCACCAGGGCGAGCAGCAGCAGCCACGGCACCCGCCAGGCGTACCAGGCCGCGGTCCCCGCCGCCGGGGTGGGCAGCAGGCCGACGGCGTCCAGCAGGCCGATCAGCAGCAGGGCGGCGGTGAGATGCCAGAGGAACACGGTCAGCACCACGGAGTTGACGGCGATCACCGCCTGCCACGGGCCCGGCCGGCGCAGCCACCGCCGCGCCGGTTCGCGCAGCAGCAGGATCAGCCCGAGCTGGGCGGTGGCCAGGGCGAGCAGTGCCAGGCTGGGCGGGCCGGTGTTCTCCAGCCGCTGGCCGGGCACGTGCAGCATGGAGACCGGGTACGGCCCGATCGTGGTGAGCAGCAGCAGCGCGCCGAACCCGCCGACCAGCATGGCCGTCGCCGCCCGCCGCGAGGTCGGCAGGGGGTGCCGGGCGCGGTCCCGTCCCGGGTCCCCGGTCGGGCGGGCGTGGGCGTCGTACCAGGCGAAGCCGACCTGGTGCACGGCGAGCCAGCCGGCCAGGTGGTTGCCGGTGGCCAGCGCCGCCGGCCCGGCCAGCCGACCCAGGTCGCCGAGGGCCACCAGCCCGGTCAGCGCCACCGGCACGGCGAGCCCGAAGCGGCGGTGCAGCGCGTGCATCGGCGGGGTGAGGGCCACGACGGCCAGGTAGGGCACGAGGAACCACAGTGGGATGGTGGCGAACCAGACGACCTCACGGACCTGGGCCGGGTCGATGCCCCACAGGTGGGCGCCCGCCGCGCCGACGGCCAGGACCACCAGCAGGACGGTGGTCGGCGGCACCAGCCGGGCGCTGCGGTCGAGCAGCCAGCCGGTGGCGTTGCCGCCCCGGCCCCGGTGCGCGGTCAGCGAGGCGGCGTTGGCGAACCCGCCGACCAGGAAGAACACCGGAAGCACCTGGGCGACCCAGGTCAGCGGGTACGCCCACGGCAGGTCGCTGAGCGCCGAGTGCCCGGTGGGCCGCCCGTCGGCGCCCCGGCCGATCACGGTGACGCCCCAGTGACCGACGACGACCATCCCGATCGCGACCGCCCGGAGCAGGTCGACGTAGCGCTCGCGCCCTGCCGGCGTGCGCTCGGCGAGCTGCCGGAGACGGCGCATGGGCTCAGGCTATGCCAGCCCGGGTCGCCCGGTGGTGATAACGGTTCGGCGGCCAGGGCTTGAAGTCGACGCGCTCCTGCCGTAGAAATTCTTCAGTCGACTTCAGTGACGTGAAGAGAAAAAACAGATCCGCCGGGACGATCCGAGGAGCAACGATGGACAGGCGTGACATCCTGCGACGCAGCGCCGCCGCCGGCCTGCTGGCCACCCCCGCCGCCGGCCTGCTCGCCGGCTGCGCCACCTCCGGTGGCGACGACTCCGCCGACGCCAAGGTGTACAAGGGCACCAAGTCCGCGCAGAACCCGCTCGGGGTCGCCGAGGACGCCCCGCTGGAGGTCGTCATCTTCAACGGCGGCTTCGGCGAGGACTACGCCAAGGCCCACGAGGCGATGTACACCGCGAACCACCCGAAGGCCAAGATCAAGCACTCGGCCACCGCGGAGATCAGCAAGACCCTCCAGCCCCGCTTCGTCGACGGCACCCCGCCGGACGTGGTGAACAACTCCGGCGCCGGGCAGATCGACTTCAACGGCCTGGTCTCCCAGAACGCGCTCGCTGACCTGGGCGAGCTGCTGACCGCCCCGAGCCTCGACGTCCCCGGCAAGACCGTCAAGGACACGCTGCTGCCGGGCGCGGTCGAGGTCGGCTCGTACGACGGCAAGTTCCTGGTGATGAACTACACCTACACCGTCTACGGCATCTGGCACTCCACCAAGCTCTTCGCCGACCGCGGCTGGGAGTACGCCAAGACCTGGGACGAGCACATCGCCCTGTGCAAGAAGATCAAGGCCGCGGGCATCGCCCCCTGGACGTACGCCGGCAAGCACCCCCGCTACATGAGCTGGCCGGTGATCTCCACCGCGATCAAGTTCGGCGGTCCCTCGGTCGCCACCGCGATCGACAACCTGGAGCCGAACGCCTGGAAGTCCGACGCGATGAAGGCCGCGGCCGACGCCTGGTACCAGATCGTCAAGGACAAGTTCATCCTCGACGGCACGCCCGGCCTGGACCACGTCCAGTCGCAGACCGCGTGGTGCCAGGGCAAGGCGGCGTTCATCTCCTGCGGCTCCTGGCTGGAGAGCGAGCAGAAGGCGGTCACCCCGGCCGGGTTCAACATGACCGTCGCGCCCACGCCGAGCCTGGGCAGCGGCGACAAGCTGCCGTTCGAGGCGGTCCGGGGCACCGCCGGCGAGCCGTTCATGGTGCCGGCCAAGGCGAAGAACCTCGCCGGCGGCCTGGAGTACTTCCGCACCATGCTGTCGAAGCAGGGCGCCCAGGACTTCACGAAGAAGGTCGCCAGCCTCACCGTGGTCGCCGGGGCCTCCGACGGCGTCGAGCTGCCGTACGGGCTGACCACCGTGGTCAAGGCCCTGGAGGCGTCCGGCACCAACGGCTTCAACTGGGTCTACAACAACTACTACCGCAAGCTGGAGCGCAACCTGGTCGACGCCGCCTGCGGCGAGTTCTTCAGCGGGCGGATCAGCCCGGCGGAGTTCCTCGACCAGTGCCAGAAGGGCGCCGACTCGATCGCCGCCGACACCTCGATCAAGAAGTACAAGCGGTCGGCGTGAAGCACGGCAGGCTCCCGCTGATCGTCACCTTCCTGGTACCGCCCCTGCTGCTCTACGTCGTCTTCGTCGTGTCGCCGTACCTGCAGGCGTTCCAGATCTCCACCACGGACTGGCTCGGCTACTCGGCCGAGGCCAACCCGGTGGGCATGGCCAACTTCCGGGCCCTGTGGCACGACGACTACGTGTGGAACGCGCTGAAGAACAACGCGATCCTGCTCGCCCTGGTGCCCGTGTTCACCATCGCGTTCGGGCTGTTCTTCGCCACCATGCTCAGCATGGGCGGGCGCCGGGGCCGGGCCGGGGTCACCGGGGTGCGCGGCGGCGCGTTCTACCGCACCGTCTACTTCTTCCCGCAGGTGCTCTCGGTGGTGATCATCGCGGCGCTGTGGAAGGAGGTCTACCACCCCACGAGCGGCCTGCTCAACGGCATCCTGGGGACGGTGGGGGTGTCCGGACCGGCCTGGCTGGGCGACCCGGACTTCGCCTTCTGGTGCGTGCTGGCGGTGATGGTGTGGTCCAACGTCGGGTTCTACGTGGTGCTCTTCGGGGCCGCCATGTCGGCGATCCCGAGGGAGATCTACGAGGCGGTGCTGCTCGACGGGGCGTCCCGGTGGGCCACCCTGCGTCGGATCACCATCCCGCTGCTCTGGGACACCGTGCAGGTCGCCTGGATCTACCTGGCCGTCGCGGCCCTGGACGGGTTCATCCTGGTGCAGCTCATGACCAACGGCGGCCCCAACTTCTCCTCGGATGTGATCGGGGTGCGGATGTACGACACGGCGTTCGGCAGCGAGACCAAGTTCGGCTACGCGTCGGCGATCGGCGTGGTGATGTTCTTCCTGACCCTGTCGGTGGCCGTGCTGGCGCTGCGGGTCAGCCGGCGGGAACGGATCGAGCTGTCATGACCGCTCTGGACAGGCCCGTCGGCGTGGTCGTCGACGGTGACCGGGACGCCCGGGACGCCCGGGAACCCCGGCCGGTGCGCCGCGAGCGGGGCGTCGTGAACTTCCTCTCGCACGGCTTCCTGCTGTTCTGGGGCGCGCTGACCGTGCTGCCGCTGCTGTGGATGTTCATCAGCTCGTTCAAGACCAACGCCGAGATCATCGCCGACCCGTGGGGCCTGCCCGGCGCGCTGCGGTTCGACAACTGGGCCCGGGCCTGGACCGGGGCGCACATCGGCCGGTACTTCCTCAACAGCGCCGTGGTGGTCACCGGCTCGGTCGCCCTCACCATGCTGATGGGGGCCACCGCCGCGTACGTCTTCGCCCGGTACGAGTTCCGGGGCCGCCAGCTCGCCTACTACCTGTTCGTCGGCGGGCTGATGTTCCCGGTCTTCCTGGCCCTGGTGCCGCTGTTCTTCGTGGTCCGCAGCGCCGGGCTGTTCGGCACCTGGACCGGGCTGGTGCTGGTCTACGCGGCGTACTCGTTGCCGTTCACGGTCTTCTTCCTCACCGCGTTCTTCCGCACCCTGCCAACCTCGGTGGCGGAGGCGGCGCTGGTCGACGGGTGCGGCCACTTCCGGCTGTTCTTCCGGGTGATGCTGCCGATGGCCCGGCCGGGACTGATCAGCGTCGCCATCTTCAACTTCCTCAGCCACTGGAACCAGTTCCTGCTGCCACAGGTGCTGCTCCAAGGCGACGAGTCGAAGTGGATGCTCGCCCAGGGCCTGGCCGCCCTGTCGATCAGCCAGGGGTACGCCGGCGACTACGCCCAGCTCTTCGCCGGCCTCACCATCGCGGTGATCCCGGTGCTGGTGGTGTACCTGCTCTTCCAGCGTCAGGTGCAGTCCGGCCTCACCGCCGGCCAGCTCAAGTAGTTGACCGGTTGCCGCCGCGAGCGATTCTGGCGCGGCGTCCCCACCCAACGTGCGGCGGGTCGGCCCGGCGGCCGTGGTCCCGGCCGACCCCGCCGCCGGTCGGCTCACCCGGACTGTCGTCGCTGCCAGCCGGCTCGGGGGCACGCCATCGATCAGGCGTGCATATCGACCCTCCCTTGCCGTGATCCATTGTTCGGCGGCAGGGGTCCTCGCCGACCGTCGCCGTCGCCTGTCGGCCATCCCGGCGGTCACCTACCACTCGGCTTGCGACGTGGCGGTGGGGGACGGCACACCCCGCACCGAATATCGCCTGGTTCGACGCGTGGCGCGACGGCGTGTACGGCGAGGCGTTCTACAAGTACGCGTGGCCCAACGACGGTTCGTCCAATCAGATCGAGCAGGGTCATTGCGTTGTCGCGGGTGCGGTCCCTGGTCGGCCCGGTTACCGTGGCCGGGGCGGAGCTGTGGGCGAGGCGGTCGATGCGGTGCCTTTGGAGCTGAGTCGTTTACGTCATCAACGCCGGTCGGGCCACCGCCGTCGGGTTACCCACCGCCCCGTCGGGTCGTCGCTTGCGGTCGCCGAGCGCGCCGAGGGTGGCTGATGTCGTATCCGACTCAGCTCCATAGGCACCGGGAGGCACACCCGCCGTGGAGCGGCGCCCACACCAGGAACCCCAAACCTCCTGATCGAAGCGCTCCCGCCCGACTTCGCAATCGCCCTGCCAGGGCGAGTGCGACCAGAACCACGTGCACCTGGCCGGTTCGGCCATCGCCCGGGACGCCCCCGAGGACGAGCACGGGTACTCGTCGGTCGCCTGTCACGAGGCGGGGCACCCGCTCGGCTTCAAGGGCCACCAGGGTCCTCCACCGGCCAACCAGCGCGACTGCATGGCGGGCGGGGACATCGGCACCGTCCGGTCGACCGACGCCATCTACAGCGCCCACCACACGTCCGACTTCAACGCCCACTACGACTGAGGGGCAATCCATGCGACAGCGAAACTCACGTGCGCTGGGCGCCGTCCTGACCGCCGCGTGTGCGATCACCCTTTTGCCGGGCTGCGGGGACGGCGCGGCCCGCACGTCGGACGAGGCCGGCGTCAGCGCGTCTGCGGTGGAGCCCCGGGCAATACGCCGTTGAATTCAATGGACGTGTTCGAGCTTGAAGTGCCACGGGGGCGAAAACGTCGACAACGGGCATCCCAAGAATTGCACCGATGACGATCATTTCAGCCATTCCGTCGCGTGCTGGAAACCGTACGGTGACGTGCTCTGGATTTCCAACAACAGCACGCTCGGCAGCACGCTATACCGGCAGGGCACCTGCACCTTCACCTCCAACGGTTGGGGGTACTGCAACAAGGACATGTACGAGGGCAGCCTGATCAAGCTCCGGGTCTGCGACAGTCCCAATTCGGAACGGCGGGCGTGGGTCGTGCTCGACCGGCGCTGTCATCTCGTCGGCGGCACCAGCAGCGGATGAAGCGCCGTCGGGTCGGTGACCTCGGGCAGGTCCCGGGCGGCGAGCCAGGCCGCCGCCGCGGCCCCGTCGCCGGCGGTGCGCAGCGGCGCGTCGGGCCATCGCCGGCCCAGCTCCGCCCGGACCGCCGCAGCCAGCGGGGTGTCGCCGGTGAGCAGGCCGCCGCCGAGGACCACCGGGTCGACAGCGCCGGGCGGACGGATCCGCCCGGCGCTTTCCGCCAGTTGCCCGGCGGCCTCGTCGAGCAGCCCGGTGGCGACCGGGTCGCCCGCGAGGGCGGCAGCCACCACCAGCGGCGCGAGCCGGGCCAGCTCCACCGGCGGCCGGCGGGTGACGGCCTGGACCACCGCGTCCACGGTGTCCCGGGGGCGGGCCGCCACCCGGTCGGAGCCGACCAGTTCGGTGAGCACCTGGGTGGCCAGTGGTCCCGTCGTCCGGCCCCGGTCCAGGCCGGCGAGGAGTCGGCGGACCGCCTCACGGCCCAACCAGAAGCCCGAGCCCGCGTCGCCGAGCAGCCAGCCGTGCCCGTCGGCCACGCGATCCAGCCGCAGGTCGCGGACCTGCGCGGCGATCGCGCCGGTGCCGGCGATGAGCACCGTGCCGTCCGGGCTGGCGGTGCCCGAGGCGTACGCCACCAGAGCGTCGCCGTGCACGGAGCAGGGGCAGCGCAGCCCGGCGTCCCGCCAGGCCTGGTCGAAGGCGGCTTTCCCTGCCGGGTCGGCGAGCAGCCGGCCGGCGCCGGCCAGCCCGATGGTGCCCGCCCGGACCCGGGTCGGGTCCACCCCCGACAGTGCCCCGCGCAGGGCGGTCAGCAGCTCCCCGGCGGCTCGCTCGGCACCGTGGCTGGTCGGGTTGCCCCCGGCGCCCCGCCCGTCGCCGAGGCGTTCCCCGGCCAGGGTGAGGGCGACCGCGCGGGTGGACGTACCCCCGACGTCGAGACCGACCACGACGGTGTCGGACATCGTTGGGCCTCCCTGGACTGCGGTGCGGGCGGGTCCATGCTGGTGGGCCCGGCTGCCGGAGGCAAGACCCAGGGCCCCGTCGGTGACCCTGCTCCAGGTAACGGTTTGAAAACTTCGCCCACAGTCTTGACACCGGGGGGCCTTCAGTAAGAAATTTTACCACTAACAGTTAAGACTCTTTTCCGAAAGGCGTCGCATGGTGGATCACGAGTTGGAGACCCCCGGGGGGACCGCCGTGGTCGACGCCGACACGGCCGACCGGCGGGGCTCGCTCCCCACCGACGGCGTGCTCGCCCGGGTCCGGGCCGGCGCGGGCGAGCTGACCGGTGCCCTTCGCCGGGTCGCCGAGCACGTGCTCAGCGACCCGGAGGCCGCGGCCCGCGCGACCATCGTGGAGCTGGCGGAGCGCAGCGGCACCTCCCCGGCCACCATCACCCGGTTCTGCCGGGCGATGGGCTTCGAGGGGTACGCGGACCTGCGGCTCGGCATCGCCGCCGAGAC
The DNA here is from genome assembly GCF_045040215.1 of Micromonospora sp. NBC_01412. Classification (NCBI taxonomy): domain Bacteria; kingdom Bacillati; phylum Actinomycetota; class Actinomycetes; order Micromonosporales; family Micromonosporaceae; genus Micromonospora; species Micromonospora sp. NBC_01412. Next base: position 829,521 of record NZ_CP109528.1, on the reverse strand, counting down.
CGGCCGGGCCCGCTCCGCCGGCTGGACCGTCGACATCGGCAGGGAGATCCAGCCCGGCGACCCCCTGGAGCGGGTGCTCGGCCAGATCATGGCGGCCGACACCCGGGCCATGCACGACACCGCGGCGCTGCTGGACCTGACCGAGGTCGAGCGGGCGGCGGTGGCCATCGCCGGCGCCAGCCGGGTCAACATCTTCGGCGCCTCCGGCAGCGCCCTGGTCGGCGCGGAGATGCAGTTCAGCCTGCACCGCATCGGGGTGGCCGCCTGGGCCTGGAGCGACGTGCACGAAGGGCTGGCCAGCGCCGCGCTGCTGGGCGCCGGCGACGTGGCGCTGGGCATCTCGCACACCGGGCAGACCCGGGAGACCATCGAGATGCTCGCCGAGGCGGGCAGCCGGGGCGCGACCACCGTAGCCCTCACCGGCTTCCCCCGCTCGCCGCTGGCCGAACTGGCGGACATCGTGCTGCTCACCGCCAGCCAGGCCACCACCTTCCGGCCGGACGCGCTGTCCGCCCGGCACCCACAGCTCGTCGTGCTCGACCTGCTGTACATCGCGGTGGCGCAGCGCACCCACGCCCGCGCACACGCGGCCTTCCGGCGCACCGCCCAGGCCGTCGACGGGCACAAGGCGGCAAAGGGGGCCGCCGCATGATCAGCGCACGGGGGTACGCCGCTGCCGTCCGTCCCGTCCTCGACCGGCTCGTCGACTCGCAGGCCGAGGCGGTCGGCCGGGCCGCCGACCTGATCGCCGCCCGCTTGCGTGCCGGCGGGGTGCTCCAGGCGTTCGGCGCCGGCCACTCCGAGGTGTTCGCCGCCGAGCTGGTGGCCCGGGCCGGCGGGCTGGTCCCGACCAACCGGATCACCCTGCACGACCTGGTGCTGCACGGCGGCGCTTCCCGCGACGTGCTCGCCGATCCGAAGCTGGAACGCGACCCGGCCGTCGCCCACCAGCTCTACGCCCTGGCCGCCCCGCGCCCGCGGGACGTCTTCCTGGTCGCGTCCCAGTCCGGCATCAACGGCTCGGTGGTCGAGCTGGCGACGCTGGTCAGGGGCAACGGCCATCCGCTGATCGCGGTCACCTCCGTCGAGCACACCGCGCGGGTCGCCCCTCGGCACCCGTCGGGGCACCGGCTCGCCGACCTCGCCGACGTCGTGCTGGACAACGGCGCGCCGTACGGCGACGCACTGCTGCCGCTCGAGGGCGGCGGCGCGGTCTGTGCGGTCTCCTCGGTCACCGCCGCGCTGCTGGCGCAGCTGCTGACCGCCGAGGTCGTACGACGGTTCCACCAGGCCGGAGAGGTACCCCCTATTTACCTCTCCGCCAACGTCCCCGGTGGGGACGAGCACAACCTCGCCCTCGAGTCGCGGTACGCCGGGCGTCTCCGGCGGACCGCCTGATTCGACACCACAAGGAGAGACAACGATGTCGGTTACCCCCGAGCACCCGGCCGGCCAGAATCGCCGGACCCTGCTACGCCGCGCCGCTGCCGCGGGCCTGCTCGTCACTCCCGCCGCCGGTCTGCTCAGCGCCTGCGCCGGCAGCGAGCCGAGCAAGTCCGACGACTCCGGGGCCGCCAAGAGCAAGGACAACCCGTTCGGCCTGAAGGACGGCAGCGCCGTCAAGGTGGTCGTCTTCAACGGCGGACTGGGCGACCAGTGGGCCAAGGAGGACAAGGTCGTCTTCAACGCCAAGCACGCCGGCGTCACGGTCAACATGAGCTCCACCCAGAAGATCAAGACCGAAGAACAGCCGAAGATGGCGACGCAGCCGAGCGACCTCGTGATGAACTCGGGCGCGGACATGATGGACATCAGCACCCTGGTCAACGAGGGCGCGATCGAGCCGCTGGACGAACTGCTCGCCGCCCCGGCCTGGGACGGCGAGGGCACCGTCGCCGACTCGCTGCTGCCGGGCACCGTCGACGACGGCACCTTCCAGGGCAAGTTCTACGTGGTGAACGTCGCCTACACCGTCTGGGGCAACTGGTACAACGGCGCGCTGTTCACCAAGGAGGGTTGGGAGCCGCCGAAGACGTTCGACGAGTTCTTCGCCCTCGCGCCGAAGATCAAGGCCAAGGGCATCGCCCCGTACGTGCACGACGCCAAGCACGGCTACTACCCGCGCTGGGCGCTGATGGCCACGATCTGGAAGTCCGCCGGCCGGCAGGTCGTCATCGACATCGACAACCTCAAGGAGAACGCCTGGAAGGCCGACGGGGTGCTGCCGGCCCTTCAGGCGTGGGAGAAGCTGGTCAAGGACAAGCTGCTGCTGCCGGGCAACCTCGACCACACCCAGTCGCAGCAGGCGTGGCTCGACGGCAAGGCGGCGTTCATCCAGGTCGGCACCTGGCTGAAGAACGAGATGGCGGCGACCATCCCGCCGGGCTTCGAGATGAAGTTGTCCGACTACTGGAGCCTGGGCGCCACCGACAAGGCACCCAAGGACGTCTTCGCCGGCGCCGGCGAGGGCCTGGTGGTGCCGAGCAAGGCCCCGAACAAGGCGGCGGCGAAGGAGTTCCTGCGGGCCGTGCTGTCCAAGTCCGGCTCCACCAAGTTCGCGGAGCTCACCAAGTCGCTCGCCTCCACCAAGGGCTCCGGCGACGGGGTGCAGGACTCGGCGCTGTCCACCGCCAACGAGCTGATGAAGAACGCGCCCAAGGACCTGATCAAGGCCAAGTTCCCGGACTTCTACGCCGACCTGGACAAGGAGAGCCAGAACCTCTCCGAGGAGCTGATGGCCGGCCGGCTCAGCGCGCAGCAGTTCGTCGACAAGATGCAGGCGGCCGCCGACAAGGTCGCCAAGGACTCGTCGATCAAGAAGCAGACCCGCGCCTGATGGCGGCCATGGACCACTGATCCGAACGAGAGAGTGAGTGGAATGCGGCACGGTGTCGCGCGCTTCGTCACGGGCTTCCTCGCCCTCCCCGTCGCGCTGTACCTCTTCTACGTGGTGTGGCCCTTCGCCCAGGCAGCCGGATACTCGCTGACCAGCTGGGGAGGCTACTCCGACAAGCAGGAGTTCGTCGGGCTGGACAACTACGTCCGGCTGTTCTCCGACGAGCTGATCAGGAAGGCGTTCTGGCACAACGTGTTCTTCCTGGTGACCGTGCCGCTGTTCACGATCGCGCTGGCCCTGTTCCTCGCGTTCCTGCTCAACGTGGGCGGACGCGAGGACAGGGCCGGCATCCGGGGCATCTTCGGCTCCGGATTCTACAAGGTCATCTTCTTCTTCCCGCAGGTCCTGTCGCTCGTGGTCATCGCCGTGATGTGGCAGCAGATCTACCGGTCCGACGGCCAGGGTCTGGTCAACGGCCTGCTGATGAAGATCGGGCTGGTCGACGCGGACAACCCGATCGCCTTCACCTCCGATCCCGAGCCCTTCCTCGGCGTGCCCGCGGTGCTCTGGTGGCTGCTGCTGATCGCGGTGTGGAGCGGCGCCGGCTTCTACATGGTGCTCTTCTCCGCGGCGATGCAGTCGATCCCGAAGGACATCTACGAGGCGGCCATCCTCGACGGCGCGAGCCGGTTCCACACGTTCTTCCGGATCACCCTGCCGCTGCTGCGGGACACCATCTCCGTGGCCTGGGTCTACCTGGGCTTCATCGCGCTGGACATGTACGCCCTGGTCTTCGTCATGACGCCCAGCCAGGGCGGGCCCAACCACGCCAGCGAGATCTTCGCGTCGGTGCTCAACTTCACCGCGTTCCAGAAGGGCCAGTTCGGCTATGCCTGCGCGATGGGTGTGTCGCTGGCCATCTTCACGATCCTGCTGGCCGCGCTCCAGCTCCGGATCACCCGCCGTGAGCGGATCGAGTACTGAGGAGGCTGGACGATGAGCACGGTGATCCACCCGTCCGGTGACCGGACCCGCCCCGAGCGGCGCACCCCGCCCCCCGCGTCCGACGGACTCCTCGGCCGCAGCCGCGAGCTGGGCGGACGCTTCTTCAACGGCTTCTCGCACGTGTTCCTGGTGGTCTGGGCCGTCATGGTGATCTACCCGCTGCTGTGGGTGGTGATGTCGGCGCTCAAGGACGACTCCGAGGTCATCCGCAAGCCGCTGTCGCTGATCCCGGACAAGCTGCACTGGGACAACTTCACCCGGGCCTGGGGGGAGGGGCACCTCGGGGCGTTCTTCCTGAACACGCTGCTGGTGCTGGTCGGCAGCGTCTTCCTGACCATGCTGCTCGGCTCGATGGCCGCGTACGTGCTGTCGCGCTACGAGTTCCCCGGTAACCGGCTGATCTACTACATGTTCCTGTCGGGCCTGACGCTGCCGATCTACCTCGCCGCGGTGCCGCTGTTCAAGGGCGTCTACAACATGGGGCTCGCCTTCCCGCTGCTGGGCCCGAACAAGCACCTCATGCTGATCTTCGTGTACGTGGCCTGGTCGCTGTCGTTCACGGTCTTCTTCATGCACTCGTTCTTCCGGACGCTGCCGAACTCGATCGCCGAGGCGGCGATGGTGGACGGGGCCTCGCACAGCCGGCTGTTCTTCAGCGTCATGCTGCCGATGTCCAAGCCCGGCCTGATCAGCATCGGCATCTTCAACGTGCTGGGCCAGTGGAACCAGTGGTACCTGCCGACGCTGCTGATGCAGTCGGTGGCCGGAGAGCCGAAGAACCAGGTGATCTCCCAGGGTCTGATCGAGCTGTCGGTCAACCAGGGCTACAAGTCCGACTGGTCCGGCCTGTTCGCCGGGGTGACCATGGCGATGCTCCCCGTGCTCATCGTGTACATCGTGTTCCAACGTCAGGTGCAATCCGGCCTGACCGCCGGCGTCGGCAAATAACCCCCCACCCCCACCCCCACCCCCACCCCCACCCCCACCCCCACCCCCACCCCCACCCCGCACGCCACCCGCCCCACCTCGCTCTGCGCGCAAATTCACGGAAAGAGTGCCATTCGATACGGAATGGCCACTCTTTCCGTGAAAGCGGGGGCCAGCCGGCGGCGTGGGCGGCGGCTGGCCCGGCCCGGCCCGGCGGGCGGGTGGGTGGGTGGGTGGGGGTGGGGTGGGGTGGGGTGGGGGGAATGTCGTAGGGGCGAGGCAGAATCACGTCCGTGCTGGTGGCGGTGGTGTCGGACGACCGGGGCGGGGGAGTGTTGCAACCCCTCGACCCCATCGGTCGGCCCACCGCCCCGGCCGAGTCGGTGGCCGACCTCGCCGCCGCCGTGGCCGCCCGGGAGGCCGCGGAGCATCCGCGCTGGGTCTGGGCCAGCGGCGCGGCCGTCTATCCGGCGCTGCTGCGCGCCGGGGTCCGGCTCGACCGCTGCCACGACGTCGAGCTGACCGAGTCGCTGCTGCTCGGGCACGCGGGCCGCTGGGGTGAGCCTCGCTCGTTCGCCGCCGCCTGGGCCCGGCTGACCGGCGCTCCGGTGCCGCCGGACCCGCCGCCCCGGGCGGCCGAGCCGCCGGGCCACGGGCAGGGCGCGCTCTTCGACGCGCTGCTCGGCCCGCCGGGCCCGGGCGTCGAGGCCCTGACCCGGGTGTACGCCGACCAGCTCGCCCGGACCGCCGCCACCGAGCACCCCGGCCGGTTCCGCCTACTGGTGGCCGCCGAGTCGGCCGGCGCCCTGATCGCGGGCGAGATGGGCGCGACCGGGCTGCCCTGGCGTGCCGAGGTGCACGACGAGCTTCTCACCGAGCTGCTCGGCGAGCCGTCCCCGGTCGGCGGCCCGCCCCGTCGGCTGGCCGAGCTGGCCGCCGGGATCGCCGCGGCGTTCGGGCTGCGCCAAGTGCACGCCGACTCCCCGGCCGAGTTGCTCAAGGCGTTCGCCCGGGCCGGGGTGGAGCTGCCCAACACCCGGGCCTGGGTGCTGCGCGGGGTCGACCACCCCGCGGTGCCGTTGGTGCTGGAGCACAAGGAGCTCTACCGGATCTGGACGGCGCACGGCTGGGCCTGGCGGGACGCCTGGGTGCGTGGCGGCCGGTTCCATCCGGAGTACGTCCCCGGCGGGGTGGTCTCCGGCCGCTGGGCCACCCGGGGCGGCGGCGCGTTGCAGATCCCGAAGGTGATCCGGCGGGCGGTGGTGGCCGACCCGGGCTGGCGGCTCGTCGTCGCCGACGCCGGTCAGCTCGAGCCGAGGGTGCTCGCCGCGGTCTCCAGCGACGCCCGGCTCGCCGCCGCGGGCGGGGCCGGCGACCTCTACGCCGCCCTCGCCCGGGACTCCTTCGGCGGCGACCGCGCCCGGGCCAAGTTGGCCCTGCTCGGTGCGATGTACGGGCAGACCGGCGGGATGGCCGTCCCCGCCCTCGCGGTGCTGCGGCGCAACTACCCGACCGCCTTCGCGTACGTCGAGGCGGCGGCCCGCACCGGCGAGGCGGGCGGGCTGGTCCGGTCCTGGCTGGGCCGGACGTGTCCGCCCGGCACGGCCGGCTTCGCCGACGGCGACGACGCCGGGGTCGACCCGGACGCGGCGGCCGATCCGCAGGGCCCCCGGGCCCGGGCGGCCCGCTCCCGGGGCCGGTTCACCCGCAACTTCGTCATCCAGGCCACCGCCGCCGAGTGGGCCTCCACCCTGCTGGCCACCCTGCGGACGGCGCTTGCCGGCACCGACGCCGAGCTGGTCTTCTTCCAGCACGACGAGGTGATCGTGCACTGCCCGGCGGCGCAGGCCGACGCGGTGGCCGAGGCGGTGCGCGCCAGCGGCGAGCGGGCGGCTGCGCTGCTGTTCGGCGACACCCCGGTCCGCTTCCCGCTGGACCTGTCCGTCGTCGACTGCTACGCCGACGCCTGACCGCCACCGTCCCAGGGCCGCTCGCCCCGGTCAGCAGGCTTGCGTCGGGCCGCTGTTGCGTCGGGCCGCTGTTGCGTCGGGCCGCCGTTGCGTCGGGCCGCCCGTTTCCCAGGGGTCGTCGGCGCAGCATGGGTGGGATCAGGGCCGGTCGGGTCCGCGCGTCGGTCAGCCGGCGTCCGTGCGGGTACGCCCATGCAGCAGCGGCAGGTACACCTCGTCGACGATCTCGACGAGCACGTCGTCCGGCGCGCTGGCGACCCCGCGGGTGACGATCTCGTTGCGCAGCAGCGCGAGGGCCACCGTGGCGACCCGGGGGTGTCGGGCCTCGGGTGGCGCCTGCCCCCGGGCGACGGCGCGGTCGAGGACCGCCAGCCAGCCGGCCGTCCCGGCTGCGCCGGCCTGCTCCTGCAACTGGGCCAGCAGCTCCGGCTCCTCGCCGACAGCGGACAGCAGGCCGCGCAGCACCTCGCCCAACGGGGAGGTCCAGTGGCAGTTGGCCCGGCGCAGCAGCTCCAGCGCGTCGCCGCGCAGCTCGCCGGTGTCCGGCGGATCCAGGTTGGCCACGGCGAGCTGCCGGTACGCGGCGACGCCGAGCGCGGCCCGGTTCGGCCAGCGCCGGTAGATCGCGTTCTTGTTGGTGCCGGCCCGCCGGGCGACCCGGTCCATGGTGAGGCCGGTGTAGCCGGACTCCAGCAGCTCGTCGGCGGCGGCGCGCAGGATCGCCTGTTCCAGGGCTGCCCCGCGCCGCCGCGTCGCCCCGGTCCGTTCCGCCCCGTCGCCTGCCATGACGGGTACGGATCGTACCCCAGCTCCCGGCTTGCATCGCTCGCCCCCGGGACTTTAAGGTACGCTGCGTACCCTAAATGAAGGAGGTCGACCATGCGCGGCAGGGGCATCACGTACGACACCGGCTTCGTCGACGCCGGCGAGAGCACCCGCGAGCCGTTCGACCCGGACGTCGTGCGGCGCGAGATGCGCGTCATCCGGGAGGACCTGCACTGCACGGCGGTCCGGGTCACCGGCGGCATCCCCGAGCGGCTGGAGATCGCCGCCCGGCACGCCGCCGACGTCGGGCTGGAGGTGTGGTTCTCCCCGTTCACCTGCGACCTGACCACCGGCGAACTGCTCGACGTCCTGGCCGACTGCGCCGAGCGGGCCGAGCGGCTGCGGCGGCGGGGCGCGGAGGTCGTCCTCGTCACCGGGGCCGAGCTGATGCTGTTCACGAAGGGGTTCCTGCCCGGCGACACGCTCGCCGAGCGGCTGGACGTGCTGACCCGGCCGGACATCCTCCGCGAGGTGCTGCCCGAGGTGCCCGCCCGGCTGAACGCCTTCCTCGGCGAGGCCGTCGGGGTCGTCCGCGCGCGGTTCGGCGGGAAGATCACCTACGCCTCGCTGCCGAGCGAGCGCGTCGACTGGGCGCCCTTCGACTACGTCTCGGCCGACGCGTACCGCTCGGCCGAGGTGGCCGACCGGTACGTCGACGGCATCCGCGCCCTCGTCGCCCAGGGCAAGCCGGTCGCGATCACCGAGTTCGGGTGCACGACCCACCGCGGGGCCGCCGACCTCGGAGCACGCGGCATGTTCATCGTCGAGTGGGACGGCGCCAACGGCGCCCGGCTGACCGGTGAGTATGCCCGCGACGAGAACGAGCAGGCCGATTACCTGCGGGAGTTGCTCGACGTCTTCGCCGCCGAGGGGGTGGACACCGCGTTCTGGTGCACCTTCGCGACGTACAACCTGCCGTACCGCGAGGACCCGCTGCGCGACGTGGACCGGGCCTCGTACGGCCTGGTGAAGGTGTTCGAGGACCGGCTCGGTGACACGTATCCCGACCTGCCGTGGGAGCCCAAGGCGGCCTTCGCGGCGCTGGCCGACGCGTACCATCGCTGAGCCGACCACCGGGGCGATGTGCGGCAAATACCCGTTTCGCCCCGACACTGATCTGTCGGGCGCTCGTTGCACCCGGTGTGCGAATCGCAGGAATGATCATCGCGGCGGGCGGGGGACGCCGCCTCGGCGGCCCGGAGGCATTGCTCCACCAGGGCGGGCAACCCCTGGTGGATCGGATGATCGAGACGATGACCGAGGCGGGCTGCGAGCAGCTCGTGGTGGTGCTGGGCGCGGCGGCGGACCAGGTCCGGCAGACCGCCGACCTGACCCGGGCCACGGTGGTGGTCAACCGCGCGTGGGGGACCGGGGTCGGCTCGTCGATCCGGGCGGGCCTGGCCGCGCTGACCGACGAGACGGTCGAGGCGGTGGTGGTCGTGCCGGTCGACATGCCGGGGCTCACCCCGGCGGCGGTGCGGCGGGTGGCCGCGCTGCCGTACCCCGACGTGCTGGCCTGCGCCACCTACAGCGGGCTGCGCGGGTACCCGATGCTCTTCGGCCGCCGGCACTGGGCCGGCATCGCCACCCTGGCCAGCGCTGACGTCGGCGCCCGGCCCTACCTGCTGGCGCACAAGGACCAGATCGTGGACATCGCCTGCGACTCGGTGGCCGACGGCAGCCGCGTCGACACCCCCGAACTGATGGCCCTGTACGGCCTAACCGTCCCACCCCAACGCGTAGGCGCCTAACCCCACCCCACCCCAGGTCCCCACCCCCAGGCCCTCACGCCGGTGATCAAGAGGTTTGCGTCAGGATTCGGGCCACCGGACGACGCAAACCTCTTGATCACCGGGCTGGGGGGTGGAGGGGGCGGGGAGGGGGCGGGAGGGGAGGGGGCGGGGTGACGATAGGTGTCGTGCGGTGGGTAGGGCTGTTGGACGTAGGGTCGGGCGGTGTCGCGTCCCCCCGTCGACCTCGTGCCCGCCGACGGGCCGGCCGAGGAACTGACCCACAACCCGTTCAACGCGGTGACCGGCGGCATCTGGCGGACCCGCCGCCACGGTCGCCCGGCCGTGCTGAAGCTGATCACCCCGCCGGGCCGTGAGGGTCCGGCGCACTGGGCCGGCAGCGCCGACCCCGGGCACTGGAACTACTGGCGGCGCGAGGTCGAGGCGTACCGCGGCGGCCTGGCCGCCCAGGCGTACGCCGACGCCGGGCTGGCCGCGCCCGAGACGCTGGCGGTCGACGAGCGCCCGGACGGCGGCGTGGCGCTCTGGCTGGCCGATGTCGCCGGGCGGCCCGGCACCGCCGGCACGGTCGCCGACCTCGGCGACGTCGCAGCCCGCCTCGGCGCCGGGCAGGCCGCCTGGCTCGGCCGGGCTCCCGATTACGACTGGCTGGCCCGGGACTGGCTGCACGACTACACCCTGACCCGGCCGGTCGTCGAGCCGGTGCCGTGGGATCACCCGGTCGCCGTGGCCGCGTGGCCCGCGCCGCTGCGCGCCGCCCTGCGCCGGCTCTGGGAACACCGGCACGCGCTGCTGGCCGCCGCCGACAGGCTGCCGCGTACCCTGTGCCACCACGACTGCTGGCCGATGAACCTGGTGTTCGGCGACGCCGGCCCGGTGCTGCTGGACTGGTCGTTCGTCGGCCCCGGGCCGGTCGGCGAGGACGCCGCCAACCTGCTGCTGGACACCTTCCTCGACGGGCTGGTCGACGTCGCCCTGCTCGACGAGGTGGCGGCCACGGTCGTCGACCGGTACGCCGACGGCCTGCGCGGCGCCCTCGACCGGGCCGAGGTCGCCCGCGCGGTGCGGCTCACCGGGGCGGCGAAGTACTTCTGGCTGGCCCCGCTGATGCTCGGCCGGGCTGGCGGCGGCACCGCCCAGAGCTACGACCTGCGCGGCGAGGCCGAGATGTTCGCCGGCCGCCGGCCGCTGCTGGAGCTGCTCGCCCGCTGGGCGGACGAGCAACTCCGCTGAGCGCCCCGGCCGCCGCGCCGGCCGGCCGGTTCCGGCGCGGGGACGGATCAGGAGCCGGCCGGCGGTTCCGGCGCGGGGGAGGGTCAGGAGCCGGTACCAGTGGGCGCTGTCCTTCCAGGACCGGGCCGGGGCGTCGTAGTCGACCCGGTCGGCGGTGGCCGCCCTCGTTGGCGTACCGGAATGGTCGATGACGAAGTGGGTCGCCAAAGGGCGGTCCGCGCGGATCGCGTCCGGCGATGCATGGATGCCCGCTCGGCGGAATCCCTTCGGATCGAATCGTGAGGCGGAAATGAATAACCCTCACGGATGATGGCCCCCGTCGCCCGGCGACGGCTACGTTGTTACGCCCCGACCACACGGAGCCGCCACAATGCCCTCTGGCGCCACAGTGCCAAAAATCTCCGTCATCATCCCCACCTACAACCGCTCCCGTCTGTTGCGCGGCACGCTGACGGCATTGGCCGACCAACGGACATCGGCGGACGTCTTCGAGGTCATCGTCGCCGACGACGGGTCGACCGACGACACCCGCCAGACGGTGGAGGACTTCACCGACCGGCTCCGCCTGCGGTACCACTTCCAGGAGGACCTGGGCTTCCGGGCCGCCGCCGCCCGCAACGCCGGCGCCCGCCTCGCCCGTGGCGAGATCCTGGCCTTCGTGGACAGCGGCATCCTGCCCGGTCCGGACTTCGTCGCCGGGCACCTGGCCGCGCACCGGGAGCCCGGTCCGCCCCGGGCGGTGATCGGCTACACCTACGGCTTCCGTCCCGACCACCCGACCCCCGGTCTGGAGGGGATCCTCCAGACACACACCCCCGAGGAGGTCGTACGCGACTACGGCGCCGACCCGGAATTCCAGGACTCCCGGCACTCCCTCTTCGCGACCGCCCGCTTCTACCTCGCCCGCACGGCGCTGCCCTGGCAACTGTTCTGGACGTGCAACTGTTCCGTCCCGGCCGAGGAGTTCTGGGCCGTGGGCGGCTTCGACGAGGACTTCCGTTCCTGGGGCGCCGAGGACACGGAGCTGGGCTTCCGCCTGTACCGGCACGGCCTGTCGTTCGAGGTCAGCCGCGAGGGCTGGGCGGTGGACACCCCGCACCCGCGCCGGTCGGATCCGGACCTCAGCGACAACCGCAGCAACATGCTCACGTTCCTGCACAAGCATCCCGAGCCGTTGTCGGAGTTGCTGTGGGCCTGGTACTCTAAGCACCTGCCCCAGCTCGAAGACACCCGCGACTGGCACGTCAGGCTGGAACTGCCCACCATCCGCCGGGGGGCCAACCGGGTCCGCGGCCTGGACGTGACGGCGGAACTGGCCCACCTGCGCGACACCCTGCCGCCGGGCACCCGGGTCGCTGTGTTCGGCTGCGGCGGCGTACTGCCGGCCGGGTTCCCGTCCGCCGAACTGTTCGACTACGACGAGACGCTGCTTCAACGGTTGCCCGCCGACCCGACCCACCACGCCATCGGCATCCGCACCGTCCTGCCCGACGACGCCGTCGACGTCGTCCTGGTCACCTCCCGGCTCACCCCGCTGTGGCGACGCTGGCGCACCCACATCCTGGCTGAGGCCCACCGCATCGGCAGGTCCGTGCGCGGGCCGCTGCTGGAGGCCGCCGAGCCCGCGTTGGGCGTCGGAGGCTGACGCCCTTCGACCGAGGACGGCGCCGGCGGGAAGCGGCCGGCGGCGCCGTCCTCGGCCGACCCGCCGGCCAGGTGGGGCGGGTCGGTCCGGTGGCGTCACTCGGGTGGCTGACCGGGGTGCGGTCAGATCTCGATGTTGAACTTCCGCAGCACGGAGGGGGCGACCAGGCCCACGGTGGCCAGCACGGCGACCGCGGTCAGCACGCCGCGCAGCACGATGACCTCGGCCTTGCTGCCGGTGCGCAGGGCGATGCTGTTCGGCAGGCCGACCATCGTCCACATCCGGCGCTTGATCGGGATCGGCCAGAGGATCGGCACCCCGGCACGGGTGATCATGTCGCCGAGGATGTGCACGAAGCAGCCCACCCCGACGGCCAGCCCGATCAGCGGGTACCCCCGGTCGCCGGGCAGGTTGACGAAGGTGAACCAGGCGGCGGCGGCCGAGGTCAGGGTCACGATGACCCAGCCCGCGCGCTCCGCCCACCGGTCGAACAGCCCGCGCAGGGCCAGCCCGAACATGAAGAACAGGATGCCGACCACGGCCCACTTGCCGTACGCGGCGCACAGCGCGGTGGTGCCCCAGCCGATCAGCACGGTGAACGGGATGGTGTGGGTCAGCGTGCGGTGGCCGTTGTTGCGGCGCGGGTCCTTGCTCAGCTTGGTGGCGTAGTAGACACCGAGCGAGATCTTCTCCATCACCTCGGCGGCGAAGAGGCTGACCACCCCGAAGGTGCGGGCCACCGTGGCGCCGCCCTGGTTGCGGGTCACCTTGCCGGACATGTCGAGGTCGGGGAAGAGCGCCCCGCCGGCGCAGACCGCGGTGCCGACCGCCAGCGCCAGCGGCGACTGGTGGTAGTCGGCGAACTGATCGAGCGCCCAGGAGCCGGCCAGCCACACCGCCGCGCCCGACAGCGCGTGGGACGGTCCCATCATGACGCCTCGCCCTCCCCAGGGATCTTGATCCACAAACTACGCCACTCTGGCAGAGCCGCCGCCCGGGGGCAATAACCCGGATGGTCCACAGGGGACATTGTCGGGTGACGGTCAGCGCGTGCCATGTCGTTGGGCACCGTATCTCAGCCCGGGTCGCCGGGCCGGAAGCTGACCCGCACCGTGTCCCGCTCGGTCGCGCCGGTCGGCCAGTCCGAGTCGGGGGCGCTCCAGGCGAGCGACCACGCCCGGGCGTCCTGCGGGATCAGCTGCACCGCGTGCAGCCGGCCCCCGTACGGGGCGTTCCAGGCGGCCTCCCACTCCGACCCCCGGCCGGCCACCGTCTCCAGCCGGATCCTCGCGTACCCGTGCAGGGCGTCCGCGTCCAGCGCGCGGCGTTCGTTCACCCGTAGCTGGGCCAGCGGGGCGGCGTCGGGATCGCTGGTCGGGGCGACGGTCAGCACCCGCCGGGCCGTCGGGTCCTGGAAGCAGACCGCGCCTCCCACCCGGTAGTGCCGCCAGCCCGGCGGCACGGCGAGCCGGAACCCGGCCGGGTCGGCGTACCAGCGCCAGCCGGCCGGCAGCCGGAGCCGCTCGCCCCGGGCGGGGGAGACGGTGGGGGCGGGTTCGCCTGCGGGGTAGGGCCGCAGGCAGGGGAAGGGCGGAGGCGGCACGCGCCCGCCGGGCGACCCTGCTCCGGGCAGCCCAGCTCCGGGTAGCCCTGCTCCGGGTAGCCCCGCTCCGGGCTCGGCTCCGGTCCGGTCCGATTCGGCTTCCGTCCGCCCGGCCTCGGTCCCCGGTGGGGCGCCCCGGTCGTGCTCGCGTTGACCGAGCGCGATCGCGGTGGATATCGCGGCGAGCGCGGCGAACGCCCCGGCCGCCACGGCCAGCGGCCAGCGCCGTCCACCCGTGCTGGATCCACCCGCGCCGGATCCGGCTGGGCGGCCGTGGCCGGCCGGGCTGGACGGCCGTGGGGCGGCACCCGGGTCGAGGACGTCCGGCGGCATCGCCGTGGCCGGCGCGGCGAGGGCCAGGGGGCACGGCTCCCCGTCCCCGGTGCTGGCCGAGGCCAGCCGACGCTGCGTCTCGTCGTGGTCGGTGCGGTCGCGCGGGTCGCGGCGCAGCAGTCCGGCCAGGACCGGGCGCAGCGGGCCGGCGTGCGGCGCCGGGTCGGGCGGCCGGGTGGCCAGGGCGCTCAGCGTCGCCATCGCGGTGCTGCGGGCGTACGGGGACCGGCCCTCGACGGACGCGTGCAGGGTCGCCCCGAGCGACCACAGGTCCGCCTCCACGCTGGAACGCCCCTCGGCGGCCCGCTCCGGGGCGACGAACTGGGGCGAGCCGAGCACCAGCCCCGGCCGGGTCATCACCCCGTCCCCGCCGTCGAACACGGCCAGCCCGAAGTCGGTGAGCATCACCCGCCCGTCGTAGGCGATCAGCACGTTGGCCGGCTTCACGTCGCGGTGCAGCACCCCGGCGCGGTGCGCGGCGCGCAGCGCGGCCAGCAGCGCCAGCCCGATCGCCGCGGCCTGCCTGGGCGACACCGGCCCGGACGTGTCCAGCACGTTCTGCAACGACCGGGACGGGACGTACTCCATGATCAACCAGGGGTCGTCGCCCACCGGCACCACGTCGTACACCCGGACCACGTTGGGATGGTTGAGCCGGGCCGCCGTCCGGCCCTCCCGCAGGGTGCGCAGGCGCAGCTCGTCGCGCTCGTCGTCGGACAACCAGGCCGGCGGGACGACCTGCTTGACCGCGACGTCGCGGTGCAGCACGTCGTCCCTCGCCCGCCACACCCGGCCCATTCCGCCGCGACCCACGATGTCGAGCAGGCGGTATCGGCCGGCGATCACTACCTGCTGCACCGTTCTCCTCACCGCTGGTGGACGTACACCATAGCCAGCGGATCGGCGTGGACCTATCGGACGACAGGTCGGGGAAAGCTGTCAGCGGGCCGGGTGGCCGGCCGTGAGCAGGTTCCCCTCCGGGATGGCGATCCGGGTGCGCCCGGCGGCCAGCCGGCTCGCCGCCCGCCAGGCCTGGAACGTGCCGTGCTCGCGGCGGGCCGCGCCGTAGGCGCTCGCGGTGTGCGCGGCGATGGTCGCCCAGCCGTACCGCTCGCTGACCATGGTGCGGGCCCGGCGGGCCACCCGTCGGGCGAAGACCTCGTCGCCGAGGAGCCGGTCGACCGCGCCGGCGAGCGCGTCCGGGTCGCTGTGCGGGAAGGTCACCCCGGTGACGCCGGGCTCAACGATCTCGGCGAGGCCGCCGGTCGCGGCGACCGCCAGCGGCGCGCCGGCCGCCGCGGCCTCCAGGGCGACCATGCCGAACGGCTCGTAGAGGCTCGGCACCACGGTGGCGTCGGTGGCGGCCAGCATGGCCGGGAGCTGGGTGGAGTTCATGAAACCGGCGAAGCGCACCGTGTCGCCGAGGCGCAACCGGTGCGCCTGGTCCACCAGCTCCTCCCGGTACGGGCCGTCGCCGGCGATCACCACCCGCAGCCCGGGGTGCCGCTCGCGCAGGTACGGCACCGCGTGCATCAGGTGCTGCACGCCCTTCTCGTAGACCAGCCGGCCGGCGTACCCGACCAGGGGGCCGTCCCCGGCGAACCGGGCCCGGGCCGAGGCCACCGCCCGGGGGCGGGCGCGCCAGGCCCGGTCGTCCACCCCGTTGGGGACCACGTCGATCCGGCCCGCCGGTACGTCGAACAGCCGGGTCACCTGTTCGCGCATGTATCCGGAGCAGGTGATCACCCGGTTGGATTCGCCGCTGATCCAGTGTTCGACGCCGTGGATGGTGCGGTTCATCTCTTCGGGGAGCCAGCCTTGGTGTCGGCCTGCTTCGGTGGCGTGGATGGTGGTGACGAGTGGGATGTCGAGGTGGTCTCGGAGGGTGATGGCGGTGTGTGCGACGAGCCAGTCGTGGGCGTGGATGAGGTCGTAGGTGCCGGATTCGGTGGCGCGTAGGGCGGTGCGGGTGAGGGTGTGGTTGAAGGCCATGGTCCAGGCGAGGAGGCTGCCGGTGGTGAGGGGGAAGGTGACGGGGTCTTCGGTGGCGCGGAGGATGCGGACGCCGTCGGCGTATTCCTCGTGGGGTGCGCCGTGGGTGTGGCGGGTGATGACGGTGACTTCGTGGCCGGCGGTGGCGAGGGCGACGGATAGTGCGTGGACGTGGCGGCCGAGGCCGCCGACGAGCACCGGCGGGTACTCCCACGACAGCATCAGCACCCGCTGGCGCCGGGCGGGGTTGATGTCGATCACTTCGGCGTCAGGTGACATTCGGCCCCCTCGGAGTTGTCTCCGGCACGCGTCGGCCGCACCCGCAGACCGGATGCCGCCGACACGCCCTGGATCGGGGCCCATCCTGCCCCCGGCCGGATAACCGGCGGAGACGTCACCGTTGCCGGGATGTAAAGCGCTACCGGCGGACCCGCCGGGCGCGCAGCACCTCGGCCACCGACCACGCCTGGAACGGGCAGCCGGTCGCGCCGTGCGGGGCCGCCCCGTCGGCGGTCTCGCTGACCGAACCCAGCCCGTACTCGGTCAGGTGCGCGTCGACGCCGGTGAACAACCCGTCGACGTCCATCTTCGCCCGCCGGGCGGCGTCCACGTACGGCCCGAGCAGCCACGGCCACACCGTGCCCTGGTGGTAGCCGCCGTCCCGCTCGGCCGGGCCGCCCCGGTGCCGGCCGACGTAGCCGGGGCAGTCGGGGGAGAGGCTGCGCGGCCCGAGCGGGGTGAGCAGCCCGGCGGCCACCCGGCGCAGGGTCGGCTCGTCCGGCTCCAGCGGCGCGTACGGCAGCGACCAGGCCAGCAGCTGGTTCGGCCGCAGCAGGTCGTCGTCGTGGAACGGCGCCCCACCCAGCGGGTACGCGGGCGCGGGCGCGTCCACCACGTCGTGCAGCCAGCCGACCGGCGAGGGGAACCGGGCGGCGAACGACGCGGTGGCCCGGGCGTGCAGCCGCCACAGCTCGGCGGCGTCGGAGCCGGCCAGCTCGGTCAGCTCGGCCAGCCCCGCGAGGCCGTTGACCCACAGCGCGTTGACCTCCACCGGCTTGCCGGTGCGCGGGGTGACCGGCACCCCGTACACCCGGGCATCCATCCAGGTCAGCGCCGTGCCCGGGGCGCCGCCCTGGGTGATCAGCCCGTCGGCCGGGTCGACGGCGATGCCGTACCGGGTGCCGGCCAGGTGCGCGTCGACGATCCCGCGCAGCGCGGGCAGCAGCTCGTCGCCGAGGTCGGTGTCCCCGCTGACGGTGACGTGCCGGCTCACCGCGTGCAGGAACCACAGCGTCGCGTCGACCGTGTTGTACTCCACCCGCCCGGTGTCGGCGGTGTTGGCGAGCATCCCCTCCGACAGGGTCGCCGCGTACGCCCGCAGCAGCTCCCGCCCCTCGTCGGCCCGGTTGGTGCTCAGGAAGAGCCCCTCGTAGGAGGTCATCGTGTCTCGCGACCAGGCGCCGAACCACGGGTAGCCGGCGACCACGTCCGGGCCGGCGGCGGTGCGCACCACGAACGCGTCGGCGGCCAGCGCGAGGGTGGCCTCGACCGCGTCGGCCGGCGCGGCCTGCGCCACCACCCGCCGGTTGCGTCGCCGGGCCGCCGCGACGATCTCCTCCGCCGGGGGCGGCTCGGCGGCCAGGTCGCCGGCCCAGGCCAGCACCGACACCGTGTCGCCGGGGCGCTCCAGGGCGCCGGAGAACCGCCCGGCGTGCCACACGTCCTCGTCGGGGTGCAGGCCCCGCGCCTCCTCCTCGCGGTGGTGTACCCCGACCCACCACTGGCCCTCCGGGGCCCAGTCCGGCCCGGCGAGCCGGAACGCGCCCTCCACCACCGCGCCGCCGTCCACCGGCTCGACCCGGGGCACCGGGCCGTCCGCGCGCCGCTCGCCGTGCGCGTCCCGCCAGGTGCAGGCCGCCGACAGCTCCAGCCGGACCGGCCCGCCGGCGACCAGCCGATGCACCACGGCCACGCACGAGCGCCCGTACGCCATGGCCAGCTCGCGCTCGATCACCACGTCGCCGATGCGCCACCGCCAGCGCGGCAGGCCGTCGGTCAGGTCGAAGCGTTCCAGCAGCTCGAAGCCGCGCGGGTTGACGTCGCCGGAGGACCACTCGTGCGCGCCGAGGCGCAGCCGCGCCCCGGAGGGGAGGACGACCGCCGGGTCCAGGCTGACCAGTCCCAGCCGGCGGGATGCCGGTGTCCGGCCGGGGACCACCAGCAGCCCGTGGTAGCGGCGGGTGCGCAGCCCGCTCACAGTGCCCATCGCGTACCCGCCCAGGCCGTCCGGGACCAGCCACTCCCTGGTGGCCCCGCCGGCCAGATCCCCGCACACCTGGGGGCCGAAACGAATGTCGATCAACTTTCCTCCAGCGGCGGCGAGGTGTAACACGCCACGACGAGAATGGCCGCTGTGGTGAAGTACCCCGGCGGCGTCGAAGATAGGCATGTGATCATCGACCTGCCCCCTGGTCCCGCGTCCGCACCCGACGCCGAGCGGCTCCGGCTCGCCCAGGCCGACTCGGGGGAGCAGGACTGGCGCGCATGGGGGCCCTATCTGTCCGAGCGGGCGTGGGGGACGGTACGGGAGGACTACAGCGAGCATGGCACGGCGTGGGACTACTTTCCCCACGACCACGCGCGGTCCAGAGCCTACCGGTGGAACGAGGACGGCATGGCGGGCGTCTGCGACGACCGGCAGACGTTCTGCTTCGCCCTCGCCCTGTGGAACGGCCGGGACCCGATCCTCAAGGAACGGATGTTCGGCCTGGGCGGGGACGGCGGCAACCACGGCGAGGACGCCAAGGACTACTGGTGGTACCTGGACTCCACGCCAACCCACTCCTGGATGCGCTGGCGCTACCACTACCCCCAAACAGCCTTCCCGTACGACGAGCTGGTCGCTGTCAACGCCCTGCGCGGTCGCGACGACACCGAGTACGAGCTGGTCGACACCGGCGTCTTCGACGACGACCGGTACTGGGCGGTGACCGTCGACTACGCCAAGGCGTCCCCGAGCGACATGTGCGTCGTGGTGACCGTGGCCAACCGGGGGGACACCGACGAGCGGCTGCACGTGCTGCCGTCGCTGTGGTTCCGCAACACCTGGGCCTGGGGGCTGCCCGGCGGCGACCGGGTGCCCCGGATCGTCGGCTCGGGCTCCGGCTCCGGCTCCGGCTCCGGCTCCGGCACCGGCCACGGCTCGGGCTCGGGCCACGGCTCCGGCCCGGACGGCGGGGCCCGGTTGGTCGGCGAGCACTGGGTGCTCGGCCAGATCCTGCTGGAGGGCGACGGCGATCCCGTCCCGCTGCTGTGCGACAACGACACCAACGCCGAGCGGCTCTGGGGGCTGCCCGGCCGCTCGCCGTACCCGAAGGACGGGATCAACGACCACGTGGTCGACGGCGCGGCGACGGTCAACCCGGACCGGGTGGGGACCAAGGGGGCGCTGCACTACGTGCTCGACGTGCCCGCCGGCGGGCGCCGGCAGATCCGGCTGCGCCTGACCCGCACCGTCCCGCCGCCCGGCGGGACGCCGCCGCCCCGGGCCGACCTCGGCGACGGCTTCGACGCGGTGGTGTGGGCCCGGCGGGCCGAGGCGAACCGGTTCTTCGACAGCGTCGTCCCGGACGCCGCCACGGCCGACGAGGCGCTGGTCGCCCGGCAGGCCATCGCCGGGCTGATGTGGGGCAAGCAGTTCTACCACTTCGACGTCAAGCGGTGGCTGGCCGGCGACCCCGGCTCGGCGCCCCCGCCGGCCGGCCGCCGGCACGGGCGCAACAGCCACTGGTGGCACATGACCAGCTTCGACGTGATCTCCATGCCGGACCCCTGGGAGTACCCCTGGTACGCGGCCTGGGACCTGGCCTTCCACTGCGTGAGCATCGCCCGGGTCGACCCGGGCTTCGCCAAGTCGCAGCTCCTGCTCCTGCTGCGGGAGTGGTACCTGCACCCCAACGGGCAGATCCCCGCGTACGAGTGGGCGTTCGGCGACGTCAACCCGCCGGTGCACGCCTGGGCGGCGCTGAAGGTGTTCGAGATCGACGGCTCCCGCGACCACGAGTTCCTCGCCCGGGTGATGCACAAGCTGCTGCTCAACTTCACCTGGTGGGTCAACCGCAAGGACACCGGCGGCAACAACGTCTTCGAAGGCGGCTTCCTCGGGCTGGACAACGTCGGCCCGTTCGACCGTTCGGCGGCGCTGCCGGTGGCCGGGACGCTGGAGCAGTCCGACGGCACCGGCTGGATGGGCATGTACGCGCTCAACCTGCTCGACATCGCCATCGTCCTGACCGAACACGACCCCACCTGGGCCGACACCGCCACCAAGTTCTTCGAACACTTCGCCTACATCGCCGCCGCCGCGTACGAGCAGGGGCTGTGGGACGACGAGGACGCGTTCTTCTACGACGTGCTGCGGCTGGCCGACGGCAGCCAGGTGCCGCTGAAGGTCCGCTCGGTGGTCGGGCTGCTGCCGCTGGCGGCGACCACCCGGCTCACCGCGCGGACCCTGCGCCGGCTGCCCGAGCTGGGCGCCCGGCTGCGCTGGTTCCTCACCAACCGCCCCGAGTACGCCGACGTGATCGGCGCCCGCCGGATCGGCCCGGACGGCAGCCAACAGCGGCTGCTGTCCATGGTCGGCCCGGAGCAGGTGGTCCGGCTGTTGGCCCGGATGCTGGACACCGACGAGTTCCTCTCCGAGTACGGCCTGCGCACGCTCAGCCGCGCGCACCTGGACAAGCCGTTCACCGTCACCCTCGGCGGGCAGGAGTTCAGCGTCGGCTACGAGCCGGCCGAGTCGACCAGCGGCCTGTTCGGCGGCAACTCCAACTGGCGCGGGCCGATCTGGATGCCGACCAACTTCCTGCTGATCAGCGCGCTGCGCGACTACGCCGCGTTCTTCGGCGACGACCTTCAGGTGGAGTACCCGACCAGGTCGGGGGTGAAGCACACCCTCGACGAGATCGCCGACGACCTCTCCGCCCGGCTGATCTCGCTGTTCACCCGGGACGACTGGGGCCGTCGGCCGATCTACGGGGCCGCGCAGCTCTTCCAGACCCACCCGGACTGGCGGGACCTCATCTGCTTCCCCGAGTACTTCCACGGCGACAACGGCGCGGGCCTGGGCGCGTGGCACCAGACCGGCTGGACGGCCCTGGTCGCCGACCTGATCCTCACCCGGCGCCGCTGACCCGGCCCATGGACGGCGTCGCGGTCACGCGACGCGGCGGATGCGGCGGACGGCGAGGAGGAGCAGCAGGGCGGCGACGGCGACGAAGATGCCGGTCTCGATGGCCTGGAACAGCCAGAACCGGGTTCCGGGCTGGTAGAGCTGCCAGTTGTAGGCGCCCGAGGTGATGCCGAGATCGGCGCCGCACGCGGCTCCCGGTCCGGTGGCGTCGGGCGCGCAGGCAATCTGCGCGTTGGCCGTGACCATCTTGCCGGAGGCGTCGCGGATGCCGTAGGACAGGATCCAGTCGCCGGCGGCCGGGTTGGTCTGCTCGGTGGCGTCCTTGATCGGGAAGGTCAGGACGCGGGCGGGCAGGTAGTGCGGCCGGGCGAGCGTCGTCAGGGCGATGCGTAGCCCGAGGAACCCGACGAGCGTGGCGGACATCGCCGGCAGCATCTTGGGCCAGATGGTGCCGGCGAAGATGCCGAGCGTGACTGCGAAGATCGTGTAGCCGATCGGGGCCGTGCCCTGCATGTCGAAGAAGAAAATGTTGAAGCGGCCGTGCTGCCCGGCCTGGCTCATCGGGGTCAGCCACCACGAGACGCCCAGTCCGTAGACCACCGAGGCGACGAGCGCGACGGCGCCGGCGACCCCGAACTTGACCAGTGCCCAGCGTCCCCGGCTGACGCCCTGGGTCCAGACCATACGGTGGGTGCCCTGCTCGATCTCGCGGGCGACCAGCGGCGCACCCCAGAACAGCCCGACCAGCAGCGGCAGGACGAGGAAGAGCACACCGATCATGGTCAGCACGCCGTACTGACCGTTGAACTGGATGGACGCCCTGCCGCAGGTGTCGGCGTCAGCCGGGATCACCGAGGCGGTACCCAGCGCTCGGACACAGTCGTCCAGGCCCAGGTCGGCGAAGGTGTGCCGCATGGCCAGACCGGTGGGGACCATCAACACGGCGAGGAGCGCGAGGCCGATCGCGGTGAACAGTGCTTGCTTGCGGTGCTGCCGCCAGGCGAGCCAGGTCATGCCGGCACCTCCCACGCGGCGTGCGGCCGGGAGTCGCCGTCGCCGAGGTAGGCGAGGATGAGGTCTTCCAGAGTCACGTCGTACGCCTTCCATGCCGGATCTCGCAGCGGAGCGTTCGTGCGGACCAGCAGCGTGGACTGCCGATCGGTGTGCTCGGCCCGCACGACCTGCGCGACCCCGGCGGGCGGCGAACCGCCGTCCCGGGGGCCGACCAGCCGCCGGTGCTCGGTGAGCAGGGCGCTGACGTCGCCGACGAGCCTCACCTGCGAGGCGTGCAGCACGATGAGGTGGTCGCAGGTGCGTTCGAGGTCCGCCAGGATGTGCGAGGACAGCAGCACCGTGGTGCCCGTCTCGGCGACGACGCCCATCAGCGCTTGGAGGAACTCGCGCCGGGCCAGCGGGTCGATGCTGGCGACCGGCTCGTCGAGCAGCAGCAGCCGTGGGCGCTTGGCCATCGCCAGGGCGAGGGCGACCTGGGCCCGCTGACCGCCGGACAGCTTGCCGACCGGCTTGTCGCGCGGGATGCCGATCTGCGCCAGCCGGCAGTGCGCCAGCGCCGTGTCGAAGCGCCGGTTCAGCTTGGCACCCATGGTGAACAGCTCGTCCGCCGTGAAGTCCCGGTACAGCGGCGTGTCCTGGGCCACGAAGCCGACCTCGGATAGGACGGCGATGTCGTCGTACGGCGTCCGGCCGAAGACCCGCACGGCGCCGGCGTCCGGCCGCAGCAGACCGACCGCCAGGTGCAACAGGGTGCTCTTGCCCGCTCCGTTGGGGCCGACCAGCGCGGCCACCCTCCCGGCCGGAAGGCGCAGCGAGCAGTCCCGCAGCGCCCAGGCTCTGCCGTACCTCTTGCCGAGCTGGTCGGTTTCGAGAACGATTTCCATCCGTGACCCTTCCGTCCTGCTGACGCGGTTTGCAGGTTTCGGTTCTACGCGGACGCCGGTGTCATGACGGTGCCGCCGGGTGACACCGTTCTGACACCCGCGCGGTGGCATGGTGGGGATCATGCGCGTGCTGGTGGTCGAGGATTTCGAGGTGCTGGCCCGTACGGTGGGTGTCGGGTTACGCCGTGAGGGCATGGCGGTCGACGTGGTCCTCGACGGCGACGCGGCCCTCGATCACCTGGCCGTGACCCGCTACGACGTGGTGGTGCTCGACCGCGACCTGCCGGGCGTGCCTGGCGACGAGGTGTGCCGGCGGATCGTGGACGAGCACTCGGCGACCCGGGTGCTGATGCTGACCGCGGCCTCGTCGGTGAAACAGCGGGTCGACGGCCTGGGCCTCGGCGCCGACGACTACCTCGCCAAGCCCTTCGACTTCGCCGAGCTGGTCGCGCGGGTGCGGGCGCTCGGCCGGCGGCCGGGCACGGCCGTGCCACCGATCCTGGAATACGGGGAACTCACGCTCGACCCCGGCCGCCGGGTCGCGACCCGCGAAGGACGCCGGTTGGAGCTCAGCCCGAAGGAGTTCGCCGTGCTGGAGTGCCTGCTCGCCGCGCACGGCCGGCTCGTGTCGGCGGAGGATCTGCTCGAACGGGTCTGGGACGAGGCGGCGGACCCGTTCACCACGGCGGTGAAGACCACCATCCGCCGGCTGCGGACCAAGCTGGGCGACCCTCCGATCGTCCACACCGTTCGCGAGGGCGGCTACCGGGTCGGCGAACCGTGATGCACGTCCGGCTTCCCCGGCGGAGCCTGCATGTCCAGCTCACGCTGCTCTACGCCGTGCCCTTCCTGATCTCCGGCGTCGTGCTGCTCGCGATCCCGCTGCTGGGCAACAAGCAGGCTTCCCCGGCGGGTCCGGTCGCGGATCCCGCCGGCGTCCCCGGCGACGGCGGTCACCTGGACCGGCAATTCACCACCTCGGCGTGGGCCATCGCCGGCATGGTGGTGGTCTCCCTGCTGCTCGGCTGGTTCGTCGCCGGCCGGTTCCTGCGCCCGCTGCGCACCATCACCGCCACCGCCCGGGAGATCTCCGCCAGCGACCTGCACCGCCGGCTCGGCCGGACCGGTCTGCACGACGAGTTCACCGACCTGGCCGAGACGCTCGATGACCTGTTCCAGCGGTTGCAGGCCGCGTTCGAGTCGCAGCGGCACTTCGTCGCCAACGCCTCGCACGAACTCCGTACCCCACTCACCGCCGAGCGGACGGTGCTCCAGGTGGCGCTCGCCGACCCGGACGCTCCCGCCGAGACGCTGCGGTCGGCGTGCCACGAGGTCCTCGCGCTCAACGACCAACAGGAACGCCTCATCGAGGCGCTGCTCACCCTGGCCCACGGCGAACAGGGCCTCCAACCGCACACCTCGCTCGACGTCGCCGACACCGCCGCCGAGGTGGTCGCCGCCCGCCATCAGGACGCCGGCCGGCGAGGCATCCGGATGCACACCGCCCTCGATCGGGCACCGGCGACCGGCGACCCCGACCTGATCGAGCGCCTGGTTGTCAACCTGGTCGACAACGCCGTGCGGCACAACGCCCCGGGCGGGTGGGTCGAGATCAGCACGACGACCACCGCGACCGGCGGCGCCATCCGGGTCAGCAACTCCGGCCCGGTGGTGCCGCCCGGCGAGGTCGACGCGCTGTTCCAGCCGTTCCGGCAGGTCGGCAACCGCCGGATCAGGCACCCCGACGGACACGGGCACGGACTCGGTCTGGCCATTGTCCGCGCGATCGCCGAGTCGCACGGGGCGACCCTCGACGCCCGGGCCCGGGCCACCGGCGGTCTCGACATCGAGATCGGGTTTCCCGGATGAATGAGCCGCGGCCGCCGGTCTGCCCCGACCGGTCCAGCCGATCTGTGGCAGGCGGCGTCGGTCAGCCGATCGTGGCGAGCAGGTCCCGGCACGCCTGCTCGCAGGCGCGGCAGGCCTCGGCGCAGATCCGGCAGTGCTCATGTATACCGGCGTGCCGCTCGCACTCGTCCCCGCAGGAGCGGCAGGCGGTGACGCACGCCTCCAGCAGCGATCGGGTGATGTTCGCGTCGTAGCCGGTGTGCCGGGAGATCACCCGGGCGGTGGCGGCGCAGATGTCCGCGCAGTCGAGGTCCGTGCGGATGCACTTGGCGAGCATGCCCACGTTGTCCTCGCCCAGGCAGGCGTCCGCGCAGGCGGTGCACGCCTGGGCGCACGAGGTCAGGGCGTCGATCGTCAGTGCCAGCCGGTCGCGGTCCAGGTTGATCTCGGCCGGGTACGCCTTGAGCATGGCGCTCGTCGTCGCCGTCATCGCGGCTGCTCCTCTCGTCGCGGGCCCGTCCCCTGGCGGTACCCGTTCTGCCCGGCGTAAATCCGCATGCCCCGTTCCCGCGCCGGCACTACGGTGTCCCGGCCGAGTGGGAGGGAAGAACGATGGGACACGCGATGGGGCAGCGCCGGAACGCGCAGGTGATGGTCTTCGACGCCGACGACACGTTGTGGGAGAACAACGTGTTGTTCGAGCGGGTGATTGACGACTTCCTTGACTGGCTGGACCACCCCACGCTCGACCGGGTCGAGATCCGGAAGGTGCTCGACGACGTGGAGCGGGCCAACGCCGTCTCCCACGGGTACGGCAGCAAGGTCTTCCTGCGCAGCCTGGGTGAGTGCCTGGAGCGGCTGCGCGAGCGTCCCGCCACCGACGCCGAGCGCCGGGAGATCGACCTGCTGGCCGAGGCGCTCGTCGCGCACCGGGTCGAGCTGATGCCCGGGGTCGCCGAGACGCTCGACGCGCTGGCCGGGCGGCACCGGCTGCTGCTGCTCACCAAGGGCGACCGCGAGGAGCAGCAGCGCAAGCTGGACGCGTCCGGGCTGCTGCACCACTTCCACGCCGCGCACATCGTCCCGGAGAAGGACGCCGAGACCTACCGGTGGCTGGTCGGGGAGCATGGCTTCGACCCGGCCGGCGCCTGGATGATCGGCAACTCCCCGAGGTCGGACATCCTGCCGGCGCGGGCGGCCGGGATGCGGGCGGTGTTCATCCCGAACGAGAACACCTGGGTTCTGGAGCACGACGACCTCGACCCGACGGATGCCGGGGTGCTCCGGCTGGCCGCCTTCCCGGAGCTGCTCCGGCACTTCTGAGCCCTCGTCCGGCCTTCGTGACCCCCCGGGACGGACCCGCTCCCGGTGGGTACAGCGCCGGGACCGCTGCCCCTGTTACGGGGACGTGCCGGTTTTCGGCATTGACGTCAATCATCCCCACCCGGCGGCGGGAAGCCTTGTCCGACCTGCGGCGACGGACCTAGCCTTGGCCGGCGCTCGCGGCTCGTCGGGGTGAGTCGTGAGCGTGCCGAAATCCGGCGGTGGAGCACCGTGGAGCTGAGTGCGGGCGGGCTGGCTCGCCGCGTTGAGCCCGGCGTGGGCGGCGTGCCGCGCGCCCGTGCTCGTCGCGGCAGATTCCGCTGCCATGCCGGACGACGGCTGGTGGTCAGGGCCGGGGAGTTGCGGACCCGGTCCTGACCCGAGCCGACCCTGCGGGGAGCCTCCGGGTCGCGGGCCGGCGTGGCCGGCAACCGTGGGTCAGGAGATCTCGCCCCGGACGATCGCCACCGCCACCCGGCAGAACTCGTCCATGTCCGGCTGGAAGCCGGCGGCGATGTCCGGGTGCAGCCCGGACCGGGTCTCGTCCAGCAGCCGCTGACAGACCTGCTCGACCGGCTCGCCCGCGTAGCTGACCCGGATCCGCTCGGTGGCCGCCTGCAGGGCCGAAGTCAGCTGATCCTCCAGCGGGCCCCGCAACTTCCGCTGCACGGGGTCGAGCCCGCTCGGGTCGAGCGTGACATGTGGCTCCGACATCGGCGCTCCCTTCGTCGGCGTCCGCGGTACCCCACCTCGGGCGTCGGTCAAACCATGGCCGGCACGGCGGCCACCCGTACCTGGTAGGAGAATTCCTCCGCCGGCTCCTCCAGGTACGACAGCCGGCGGATCTGTCGGTCGTCGGTGTAGAGCGCGACGTCGGCGAGGACCCCGAGGTGGGTCAGGCCGATCGTGGCGACCCGCTTCTTGTTCTGCAGCACCGCGCACACCCCGCCGAGCAGGGTGCTGGCGTCGGAGACGCGGTGCCCCGGCGGACAGCGCAGGGTCACCTCCACCTCCACCGGCCCGTCCAGCGGGGTCCAGCCGGTGCGCTGGGCCGCCGAGCAGGCCGCCAGGAGCAGGGCCCGGACCCTCGTCGCCTGCCGGTGCCCGGCGGCGAAGATGGACAGGGCTTCGGTCTTCACCGGTGGCAGGCCGCTCACCTCGAACGTCAGGGCGAGAGCGCGGGTGTCCTGCACGACGGCACCTCCTCGTCGTCAACGATCCTGCCCAACCGGTGGACCGGCAGCGGGGAGATCGCTCGATTACCCACCGATCGGGCAGGCGGGGCCCGGCCGGAGATGTGTCGACTTCGACGGCGACGCCTGGCGGCCGAGTTGGGCGAACGCTGGGGAAACGCTAGTCGAACCGGTGGACGCTGGGTAGCATCGCCGGGCCCGTGTCGGAACGTTCCTGCCGCCGGGCGGGCGTCAGGGCCTGGGGCGCGGCGCGAAGGCGCAGAACTCGTTGCCCTCCGGGTCGGCCAGCACCCACCAGCCGATGTCGGCGTCGGGCTCGCGCAGCAGAGTCGCGCCGGCGGCGATCAGCCGGGTGGCGTCGGGGCCGGTCAGGTCGACGTCCCAGTGCACCCGGTTCTTCACCCGCTTGCGCTCCGGCACCGGGTCGAAGACCCAGCGGTCCCAGGGGAAGCCGGCCGCGCCGACGACGGACGCGGTGCCCTCCTCGGTCGTCTCCGCCCGGCCGCCGACGATCCCCGCCCACCAGGTGGCCTGGGTGACCGGGTCGGCGCTGTCCACCACCAGCTCGAACGTCCCCGGCCGGGAGCCCTCCCGGGGGGCGAAGGCGCAGAACTGGTTGCCCTCCGGGTCGGCCAGCACCCACCAGCTCACCTCCACGTCCGGCTCGCGGACCAGCCGGGCCCCGGCCGCTAACAGCTCCGTCGGCTCCGGCCCGGCCAGTCGCAGGTCGAGGCGCACCCGGGTCTTGGCGGCGCGCGGCTCGGGCACCCGGTTGACCCAGATCGACTCGGCGCCGGGGCCGCCCCGGGGGTCGATCCGGGCGTCCCCGTCGCCGGTGTCGACCACCTCGCCGTCGAGCACACCGGCCCAGAAGCCGGCCAGCCGGAGGGCGTCGTTGGCGTCCATGCAGAGGTCCTTGAAGCGCGCGATCATCCGGCCATCATGCCGGCCGGGTCCGAAAGCCCGCCCGTGGCGGTCAGCGGCGACCGCGTTTGATCTCGTGGAAGGCCGGCAGTCGCAGCAGCGGCAGCAGCGAGTCCCACACGGTCAGCGCGTCGTCGGTGCCGGGGACCTCGGTCAGGATCGGGCCGTGGATGCCGCGCTCCGCGCCGGGCACCGTCAGCACCGGCGAGCCGATGTCCGGGCCCGCCGAGGAGTACGCCAGCGCGTGCGACTCGCGTACCGCCTCGTCCCAGCGGTCGTCGTCGAGAGCCGGCGCGGCGGCGTCGAGGCCGGCCGCCTCGACGGACGCGTCGACCAGCTTGTCGGAGATCGGGTTGCCGGCGTCGTGGGTGCGCGCGCCCAGTTCGGCGTAGAAGCGGCCGGTGTCGTTGCCCCGGCCCTCGGCGCGCAGCGCCTCCACCAGCCGCAGCGCCCGGCCGGAGGCGGCCATCGCCTCGGCGAACTGCGGCGCCACCTTCCCCTCGTTGAGGATGGCGAGGCTGAACGACCGCCACTCGACGGTCAGCCCGCGGGCGTCGGCCACGGCCACCAGCCAGCGCGAGGTGCGCCAGGTCCACGGGCAGGCAGGGTCGAAGAAGAAGGTGGCGTCCATCCGCCGAGCGTACGGCGGGACCGGCCGGCCCGCAGCGGTCCGCGATCGCCCCGACCGCTGACAGCGGGGACGGTGGGGTGGGTCGCCGGGCTGGTCTGATCTCACCGGCAGGTCCAGGCGGCGCACCGATGGTGTCCAGATGTCCGCCAGGTGAAGGAATTCTTCATCATCGTCAAGCCCGGTGCAAGGTCTCGACATAGACGGACGTCGCGATATATGGTGCGGCGACCCGGGCGACATGATCACAGTCGCCCTTTGTAGGCGACGAGGAGTGACGGTGACTGTTCGGAGACCCCCGCGTCGGGTGAGCCAACTGCTCGGCGGCGCAATGATCCTGATGATCGGCCTGACCGGCCAGCCAGCCCTGGCCGCGCCGCAGCAAGGCGCGGAGACACTCTCCGCAGCCTTCGACAAGGCTGCGGCCCGCTCTGACGTACCGCGTGACCTGCTCGCCGCGCTCGGGTACGCGGAGACCCGGCTGGACGGCCACAACGGCGAGCCCAGCGCCTCCGGCGGGTACGGCGTGATGCACCTGACCAGCAACCCGAAGGTGCGGACCCTCGACGAGGCCGCGCGCCGTGCCCGACTGGACCGTACCGAACTGCGCACCCGTGACGCGGCGAACGTCGCGGGCGCGGCGGCGGTGCTCCGCTCGTACGCCGATCAGGCCGGGCTCACTGCGGCGCAGCGCGACGACGTCAACCAGTGGTACGGCCTGATCGCCCGCTACGGCGGCTCGTCGGACAAGGCCACCGCCCGGCTGTACGCCGACGCCGTGTACGACCTGCTCGGCAGCGGCTTCAGGGCGTCCACGGCCAGCGGCGAGGTTACCGTGGACGGCCGTCCGGTCGCGCCCCAGCGGGGCGACTACGCCGACGTGGCGCCGGTGGGCACCGCCGACATGGGCACCCTGAGCACCGACTACGGTCCGGCGGCCTGGGTGGCGGCGAACTCGTCCAACTACACGGCCTCCAGCCGCGAGTCGTCGTACCCGATCAACTACGTCATCATCCACACCATGCAGGGCAGCTACGCCGGCTCGATCAACTGGTTCCAGAACGCAGCCGCCGGCACCAGCGCGCACTACCTGCTCCGCTCCTCCGACGGCGCGGTGACCCAGATGGTGCGC
Source organism: Micromonospora sp. NBC_01412 (assembly GCF_045040215.1). NCBI lineage: Bacteria > Bacillati > Actinomycetota > Actinomycetes > Micromonosporales > Micromonosporaceae > Micromonospora > Micromonospora sp. NBC_01412. Next base: position 799,264 of record NZ_CP109528.1, on the reverse strand, counting down.
GACAAGGACGTCGCCTGGCACGCGGGCAACTGGACCTACAACACCCAGTCGATCGGTATCGAGCACGAGGGCTACGTCGACAACGCCTCCTGGTACACCGACGCGATGTACCGGTCGTCGGCCGCGCTGACGCGGTACCTGTGCGACAAGTACGGCATCCCGAAGACCCGCAGCAACATCATCGGTCACAACCAGGTGCCGGGCGCCACGCACACCGACCCAGGTCCGAACTGGAACTGGACCTACTACATGCAGCTCGTCACCGGCACCACCACGCCTCCGCCGACCTGGTCGACCATCGTGGACAACACCACCGCCGGCCGGTTCACCGCGAGCAGCAACTGGGGCACCTCGTCGTACTCGTCGCAGCGCTACGGCGCCGACTACCGGTTCGCCGACCCGGTCGCGGCCAGCGACGCCGCCTGGTACAAGGTGAACATCCCGGCCACCGCCACCTACCGGGTGGAGGTCTGGTACCCGGCCGTCGCCGGCTACAACACCACTACGCCGTACATCGTGGCGACCAGCAGCGGCAACCAGACGGTCAGCGTGAACCAGTCGGCCAACGGTGGTGGATGGCGCTCGCTGGGTAACTTCACCCTGGCCGCCGGGGACGCCAACAAGGTGGGTATCAGCCGGTGGTCCGGTAGCACCGGCCTCGTGATCGCCGACGCGATCCGCATCACCCGCGTCTAGCGCGGCAGCGCGGTAGCCCGACAGGGCGCCAGCGCGGCAACGATGTGCAAGGAAGGGTCCCCTGCTATCAGATTCTCTGTAGCAGGGGACCCTTCCTGCCTACCGCAACGGCAGTTGCCTGGCGGTAGCCGCGTCGCCGGTAGTGGCAGGTCCGGGCTTGGTGTTGACGGTGGCGTCGCGATCGGAATCAGGCTCACACCTGCTCGACGAGACGACGCTGCTCCTTCGCACCCGTCGGCATCCGCGAGCTCGACACCGCAGCAGCGACGACTCCCTGCTGCGCCGGCTAGGAGTCGTCTACGTCTCACCGGATCGCTCCCAGCAGGCATGATCGAACGATCGAGCTCTACCTCGAACGCGAGAAGATCGCGATCTATCCCTACGACCTCTGACCGGCAACCCCCGAGTCAGGGTGATTGTGAAGTCGGGCGGGAGCGCTTCGATCAGGAGGTCTGGGGGTTCCTGGCGTGGGCGTCGCTCCACGGCTGGTATGCCTTTCGGTGCCTATGGAGCTGAGTCGGATACGACATCAGCCGCGCTCGCCGTGCTCGGCGACCGTAGGCGACGACCCGACGGCGGTTGGGTAACGCGACGGCGGTGGCCCGACCGGCGGTGATGACGTGGACGACTCAGCTCCAAAGGCACCGCCCCACGGCATCGACCGCCCCGCCCACAGCTCCGCCCCGGGCCACGGTCCCCGGCCGACCAGGGACCGCACCCGCGACAACGCAATGACACTGACCCCGAGTGTGAACGTCTTCTCGGTAGCGATCGTTCCGTCTTGGGCCCTGCTCGCCCGGGCATCCTGCACTTGACGTTGACACTGTGACAGGGTCTTCACTGGGTGCAGGAGGTGGTCCCCGTCAACTCGACACACCGGAATTCACAGGACACGCGCCTGCTCGACGCGCTGGGCGCCGGAGACTCGTCGACGCGGCTCCAGGCGGCTCTGGCGGTTGGCACGCACGCCGACCCTGGCCTCGTCGATGCGCTCGTGGCACGGTGCGCGATCGAGCCGGACTTCTTCGTGCGCGACATGCTCACCTGGGCGTTGACCCGCCTGCCGTCGGAGATCACGGTGCCCAGACTCCGCGCGGAGCTTCGTTCCGAGCGCGCTCAGGCCCGAAGCCAGGCGTTACATACGCTGTCCAAGATCGGGGACGGGAATGTGTGGCCCGCGATCACGCGGTCGTTGCTGCACGACGCCGACGACGAGGTCGCGCGAAGCGCATGGCGTGCTGCCGTCGTCCTCGTGCCCGCCGGGGAACAGGGAGGGCTGGCCGCGGAGCTGGCCGCACAACTCGGTCGCGGCGACCGGTTTGTGCAACTGAGTCTCAGCCGAGCACTCGTCGCACTCGGAGACGTGATCGAGCCGGCCCTGCGGACGGGACTGGCGAGTGACGACCCGACAGTGCGTGCGCATGCCCGCGCCACGGAGCGGCTCCTACGGGACCCGGATGCCGGTTTCGATCAAGCCCTCGGCGAGGCGATACGGGTCGTCGCGCTCGGCCCGGAACGGGCCGAGGGAACAGCGTGCTGATCGGCGAGGTGGCACGCCGCTCGGGGGTGAGTACCCGGATGCTCCGGCACTACGACTCCCTCGGGCTGGTGCGACCAACAGGCCGCACCGTGGGTGGCTACCGTGAGTACTCCGCCGAGGACATTCGCCGGATCTTCCACGTGGAGAGTCTGCGGTCCCTGGGACTGTCGCTGCGACAGATCGGACGCGCTCTGGAGGATCCCGCCTTCGCGCCGTCCGCACTGGTCGGCGACCTCATCCGACGGACCGAAGACCGACTGAAGCGGGAGCAGGAGCTACTCGAGCGGCTCCGTACGGTCGATGCCTCGGCGCCCTCCGGCTGGCAGGGCGTCCTGCGCATCGTCGAGCTCCTGCACGGGCTCAACTCGCCCAGTGCCGCGCGCCGACAGCAGACCGTCCTGGCCCCGGCCGAGGACGTGCCGGTTCCCACCGAGCTGCTGGCTGGGGCGGTCCTCGCCGAATCCGATCCGAACGTCGCCGGCGCCCTGCGGTGGGCCCTCGCGCGGGCGGGCGGTGACGGTGTGGCGAGCGTGGCGAGCGGCGTGTATTCGGAGGACGTCGACATCCGGCGGCGCGCGGTCCTGGCGATCGCCGAGATGCCCGGTGACGAGGCGACCGCGGTGCTCGCGGACGCGCTCGGGGACTCGGATACGACGGTGCGCAGGCATGCTGCTCTGGCATTGGGTACGCGTGGCGCGACCGCAGCCGTGCCGACACTCGTCGGCATGGTGGTCGAGGGCACGAACGATGTCGAGGCGGCCGAGGTCCTGGGGGCGTTGTCACTGGACCCAGGGTGCGGGGACCGGATCATGAGTGCACTGGTCGACGAGCTCGCCGCACACGCTTCGGACTCCGCGGTGCGGATACGCCTGACCCAGGCACTCGCCGAGATGCCGGCGACCATCGCGCAGGGCGTCCTGCGGCAATTGGCCCACGACGATGACCGGGCTGTCGCCCTCATCGCCTCGGCCCTCGTGGGAGTGCTCGAAGAGTAGTGATGGCGGTGTCCCCGCGTTCGTTATCGCCGGCTTCGCGGCCCACCTCGCCACCGCCCACGGGCACCACCACCATCACGACAACGACGGCATCGGCTTCGGCCCCACCGCCGTCGAACTCGCCCGCGCCCTGACCGCCATGCGCCTCGGCGACCCCCACCGGGCCGTCACCGCCCACCGACAGGCCACCGGCGGCGACGCCTGGCACCAGCTCCCCGCCGAGCACCGGGCCGCCCACCTGATCGACATCACCCGCGCCCATCTCGACCTCGGTGACCCCCGCGCCGCCGGACGCGCCCTCGTCACCGCCGACCGCATCGCCCCCGCCGAGACCCGCACCCGCCCCGCCGCCCACACCGCGCTTACCGCAGTGCTCCGCGCCGGCCCCACCGCCGCCGACGTGGCCCGCCTCGCCGCCGTCGTCGGACTGACCCGGCAATGACCACACCGAACACGGTGGGTCAGGCGGCGGCCCAGTCGACGGCCAGGGGTAGCCCGACGAACGTCGCGTACGCCTCCAGCGCCGCGTCGACCCGGGCCCGGGTGGCCGCGTCGAAGTCGACCAGCGGGCGCACCGCGACCTTCACCTTCGTCTTGGTCAGCGTCCGCTTCCAGGTGCCGGCTACCCGGCCGCCGCGCACCACCGTGGACTGGAAGACCCCGTTGGCGCCGGGGATGATCGCCTGTTTGTGCGCCGCGTCGAGCATCAGCGACCGGTCCTTGTAGCCCAGCAGGTATTCGTCGAAGCCGGGCAGGGTGTGCACGTCGTCGACCGGCTCCCGGGGCGCGTCGAGCAGGGCCGGATCGACCACCGCCTCGACTCCGTCGACCGTCACGGTGGTCAGCGCCGCCCCGGCGGCGGCGATGCCCCGCTTGGCGTCGGCGGCGGTCAGGCCCGTCCAGCCGGCGAAGTCCTTCCGGGTGGTGGGGCCGTGGCTGCGGAAGTAGCGCAGCGCCAGGATGCCCAGCGCCTCGTCGCGGTCGGGGCGGTGCGGGTCGGGCACCCACTCGTCGAGCAGGGTGAAGGTCTGCTCGGTGCCGACGTGCGGGGCGATGCAGGTGACGCCGCGCTGGGCCGCGTACCAGATCAGGTGGTAGCCGCGCTGCCCGGTGGTGTCGATGCCGGCCGCGTTGAGCGTGCCCAGGCATTCCGAGCGGGTCATCCGGACGCCGCCGGCCAGCGCCCCGCCGAGCACGTCGGCGGCCCGGTCGGCGTCTTCCAGGCTGAGGCCGAGGATCGCCCGCCGGGGCCCGGCGGCGTCCAGGATGCGCACCCCGGTCACCTCCAGCATCCAGCGGGCGTCCCGGGACGGCACCAGGTGCACGGTGCCGCGCATCGGCCAGGTGCGCAGCGCCTCCCGACGCTCCAGCGCCGCCTGCACGTCGGCGTGCGTCCAGCCGGGCAGCCGCAGCCCGAGCGACCACATGCCGCTCGCCACGTCCTGCGCCTGCATCGCGCCGAACCACTCGACCACGCCGGCCACGTCGGTGGGCCGGGCGGTGGGGTGGGGGCGCAGCAGCAGGCTGGTCATCCGCAGCGCGAGCGCCTCCGCGCCGGTCAGCTCCGCCGACCCGGCCGGTGCCGCCGCCGTGCGTGTCCTCGCGCCGCTCGTTGCCACGTGGTCAGCCGCCTTCCATCCGGGTCGACGGTCAGCATAGGACCGGGCACCGACACCCACCGGGCCCGCGCGCCCCCGTGCCGGCCCGGTTAGGGTGGGCTCGTGCTCCGTCAGGTCACCGGAATCCGGTATGTCACCCCCCTACGCGAGGGCGGCTCGCTGCCCGGTGTGGTCGAGGCCGACGACCTCGGCACGTACGTGGCGAAGTTCCGGGGGGCGGGGCAGGGGCCGAAGGCGCTGGTCGCCGAGGTGATCTGCGCCGAGCTGGCCCGCCGGCTCGGGCTGGCGGTTCCCCGGCTGGTGGTGCTCGACATCGACCCGGTGATCGGCCGGGCCGAGCCCGACCAGGAGGTGCAGGAGCTGCTGCGCGGCAGCGGCGGGCCGAACCTCGGGATGGACTTCCTGCCCGGCGCGCTCGGCTACGACCCGGTGGCGCACCCGGTCGACCCGGCGCTGGCGTCCCGGGTGCTGTGGTTCGACGCGTTCACCGAGAACGTCGACCGGAGCTGGCGTAACCCCAACCTGCTGATCTGGCACCGCGAGCTGTGGCTGATCGACCACGGCGCCTGCCTGTACTTCCACCACAACTGGCCGCGCGCCGAGGCGGCGGTGCACCGGGCGTACCGGGCCGACGACCACGTGCTCGCCCCGTACGCGAGCCGGCTGGCCGAGGCGGACGCGGACCTGGCGCCCCGGGTCACCCCCGGGCTGCTGGCCGAGGTGCTGGCCCTGGTCCCCGACGCCTGGCTGGCCGGGCCGGACTTCGACTCCGCCGACGCGGCCCGCGCCGCGTACGCCGACCATCTCACCCGCCGGGTGGCGCGCACCGCCGACTGGCTGCCCCAGGGGAGCGCCGCGTGAGAGAACCCTTCGAGTACGCGGTGATTCGGCTGGTGCCCCGGATCGAGCGCGGCGAGCAGATCAACGTCGGGGTGATCCTGTACTGCCAGGGGCGGGACTTCCTCGCGGCGCGTACCCACCTGGACGCCGACCGGGTCCGGGCCCTCGCGCCGGACGTGGACCTGGCCGAGGTCGCGGCGGCGCTGGGCTCCTGGGACCGGACGTGTGTCGGGGACGGGCCGTCGGGGCGGATGAAGCGCGGGGAGCGGTTCCGCTGGCTGGCCGCGCCGCGCAGCACGATGATCCAGACCAGCCCGGTGCACACCGGGTTGACCGCCGACCCGGCGGCGGAACTGGACCGGCTGCTGGACGCCCTGGTCCGCTGAGCGTGCTCCGCACGGACCCGGTCGGACCCGTTCGGAGACGGCGGCGGTCCCCCTGATCGCGCTACGCCGGCCCGTCGCCGGCGGAGCGCGATCCCCCGTTCAGGTCGCCCGGCGCGGGGCGGCGGCCCCCTGGCCGTCGGCGCCGGCCCGCTCAGGATGGCGCTCGCCAGGCCCGCCGGAGCCCGCCGACCATGGAACTTGCGCAAATCTTGAGTGGCCGGTCACTTTCGGTCACCCCCGGCGGGGCTGTGGCACGCGCACCGAGGCCATCCCCGCCGCGGTGGCGGCCTGGATGCCCAGGTCGGCGTCCTCGAAGACCAGGCAGGACCGCGGGGGTACGCCGAGCAGCCGCGCGGCGAGCAGGAACCCCTCCGGGTCGGGCTTGGGCCGGGCGTAGTCCCCGGCGCAGACCAGCACGTCGAACCTGTCGAGGAGGTCGAGCGCGGACAGGGAGGCGGTGACGGACTCGCGGGTGCTGCCCGACACCACCGCGAACGGGATCCGCCCGTGGGCGTCCTCGATGTGCCGCAGCACCCCGGGCACGCCGGCTGCCGTCGGCAGGAGCTGCTGGTACAGGGCCACCTGGCGGGCGGCGACGGCCCCCACCGGCATGGCCAGGCCGTGCCGCTCGTTGAGGTCGGCGACGATGTCGGCCACCGTCCGGCCGGCCCAGGCGTAGAAGAGTTCCTCGGGGAGGTCGCAGCCCCACTCGGCGAGGGCCTGCCGCCAGGTGGCGTGGTGCTGGGGCATCGAGTCGACGATGGTGCCGTCGCAGTCGAACAGGTACGCCTGGAAGTCGCCGTCGGGCAGGGGCAGGATCACCGGCACAGGCTATAGCGCGCCCGTGCCCACCTGTCTCCGCGTGGGGTCGGCCGCCGACGGTCAGAGCCGGCGGTGCATGACGAGCAGGTCGACGTACCCCCGGCTCGGGTGCCGGAAGCCCTCGGGGATCCGGCCGACCACCGCGAAGCCGAGGGACCGCCACAGCGCCACCGCCCGCTCGTTGCTGGCCACCACCGCGTTGAACTGCATCGCCCGGTAGCCCTCGGCCCGGGCCAGGTCCAGCACGTGCGCGCCCAGCGCCCGGCCCACCCCGCGCCCGGCGGCGGCCGGGGAGACCATGAAGCTCGCGTTGGCCACGTGATTGCCGGGGCCGAGCTGGTTGGGGGCCAGCTTCGCCGTCCCCAGCACCGTCCCGGCGTCGTCGACGGCGACAACCGCCCGGGCGGGCGGGCCGGGCAGCCACAGCCGCCGGGCGGTCGCCTCGTCGACGTCCCGGGGCCAGGTGTACGTCTCACCGGCGGCCACGATCCGCCGCAGGAACGGCCAGATCTCGGGCCAGTCGGCGGCGGTGGCCTCCCTGATCAGCATGCGTCGAGCATGCCAGCGCGCGGCCCGGCGGCGGCACCGACCCGGCGTTTGACGTCGCGGGGAACGGGTAGGCGCCGGAGCTGACCTGAACCGAGGAGAGGAACATCTGATGGACGGCCAGATCAAGGTCGCGGTGATCTACTACAGCGCGACCGGCATCACGTACCAGATGGCGGTCGCGGCTGCCGAGGCCGCCGGGGAGGCCGGTGCGGAGGTCCGCCTGCGCAAGGTGCGTGAGCTGGCGCCGGACGAGGCGATCCGCTCCAACTCGGGGTGGCAGGCGCACCGCCTGGAGACCCAGGAGGTCATGGAGGCCGAGCCCGACGATCTGTCCTGGGCCGACGTGGTGATCTTCGGCTCGCCGACCCGGTACGGCATGATCGCCGCGCAGCTCAAGCAGTTCATCGACACCACCGGGCCGCTGTGGGCGAACGGGGCGCTGGCGGACAGGGTGTACTCCGCGTTCACCTCGACGGCGACCACGCACGGCGGGCAGGAGTCCACGCTGCTGTCGCTGCTGACGATCTTCTACCACTGGGGCGGCGTCGTGGTCACCCCCGGCTACACCGACCCGAGCCAGTTCATCGCCGGAAACCCGTACGGCGCCTCGCACACCAGCAACAACGGCGAGGTCGCCCCGGACGCCGTGGCGCTCGGCGCGACGGCGCTGACCGCGAAGCGGGCGGTGCGGATCGGCGCGGCTCTGAAGAAGGGCCTGGCCGCCAGCTGACCCTCTCGTCGAGCGACCGGTGGCCGGACGGGGGCTCTCGTACCCGTTCCGCCCACCGGTCCGTACCCGTTCCGCCCACCGGTCGCTGGCGTCCCTACCCCCGGTCGGCGGGCCCATGCGCCGAACCGGCCGGCGCCGGGTGCGCGTGGGCCGGCGCCCGGCCCGGTGGCACCGACAGCAGGTGCCCGAGCAGGTCGGCCAGCACCGCCAGGCCGTCGCGGCTGAGCACCGACTCGGGGTGGAACTGCACCCCGGCGAAGCCGGGTCCGCGCAGCGCGTGCACCGCGTGGTCGACGGGGTCCCGGGACAGCTCCACCGGCCCGTACGCGGTGGCCACCCGGTCGGCGTCGGCGACGGGGGTGAAGGTGGAGTAGAACCCGACCCGCCGGCTGGTGCCGAACACCGTGACGTCCCGCTGCAACCCCTGGTAGGGCGCGTCCCGGCGGCGCAGCGGCAGCCCGAGCAGCCCGGCCAGGAGCTGGTGGCTCAGGCACACCGCCAGGGTGGGGGCGGCGGCGGCGAGCCGCCCGGCGAGCAGGCCGCGCAGGGCGGCCATCTTCGGCTCGTCCACCGCGCGCGGGTCACCCGGCCCGGGGCCGGCCACCACCAGGTCGTACCCGTCGTCGGCGGCGCGGTGCCACGGGGTCAGCTCGACGGCCAGCCCGAGGGCGCGTAGCTGGTGGGCGAGCATGCCCGTGAAGGTGTCCTCGCCGTCCACGATCAGCGCCCGGCGGCCGGTCAGCCCGGGCAGCGCCAGCGCCCCCGTGGGCCGCTGGTCCAGCCAGAACCGGGCCAGCGGGGCGTTGCGGGCGGCCAGCGCCGCCTGTACCTCCGGGTCGTCGGCGAGCCGCTCGACCGGGCCGGGGCCCGGGTCGGGGGCGTCGGGGCGCAGGCCGAGGGCGGCCAGCACCCCGGCGGCCTTGGCGTGGGTCTCGGCCACCTCGCCCTCGGGCGTGGAGTGGCGCACCAGGGTCGCCCCGACCGGCACCCGCAGCTCGCCGGCGGGGGAGATCTCGGCGGTCCGGATCAGGATCGGCGCGTCCAGGGTCTGCCGGCCGGCGTCGTCGCGGCCCAGCAGGGCCAGCACCCCGGCGTAGTAGCGCCGCCCGGTCGTCTCGTGCCGGGCGATCACCCGGCAGGCGTTCTCCATCGGGCTGCCGGTGACGGTGGGGGCGAACATCGTCTCCCGCAGCACGTCCCGCACGTCCAGGCGGCCCTGTCCGGCCAGCAGGTACTCGGTGTGCGCCAGGTGGGACATCTCCTTGAGGTACGGGCCGACGACCTGCCCGCCGCGCTCGGCGACGCGGGCCATCATCTTCAGCTCCTCGTCGAGCACCATGTACAGCTCGTCGATCTCCTTCGGGTCGGTGAGGAAGCGCAGCAGCGCCGCCCGGTCCGCCGTCCCGCCGTGCCTGAAGGTGCCGCTGATCGGGTTCATCATGACCAGCCCGTCGTCGACGCTGACGTGCCGCTCCGGGCTGGCCCCGACCAGGATCCGCGTCCCGGTGTGCACCACGAACGTCCAGTACGCGCCCCGCTCGCGCAGCAGCAGCCGGCGCAGCGCGGCCAGGGCGGCGACCAGCGGGGAGCCCTGCACCGCGGCCCGCAGGGTGCGGTGGATGACGAAGTTCGCCCCCTCGCCCCGGCCGATCTCCTCGGCCAGCACCCGGGCGACGATGTCGGCGTACTCGGCGTCGGCGATGTCGAACCCGGCGTCGGCGGTGGCCACCGGGGCGTCGGGCAGGGCGGCGAGCGCGTCGGCCAGGGGTAACCGGGCGTGCCCGGCGATCTCCAGGCACTCCAGCGGGGTGCCGTCGTCCACGCAGTCGAACCCGCGCTCGGTGACCTGCCGGTAGGGCACCAGCGCCAGGGTGCGGGGACCGGGCGGCCCGTCGGGCAGCGGGACGTCGGCGAGCCGCTCGACGGGACGTACCGTGCCGGTGAAAAGCTCCAGATGGTCGGCGCCCTCGCGGCGCACGAGCGCGAAGGGGCCGGGGTCGACGCCGCGGGCGACGGCGGCGAGCAGGTCGTGCGGGCTGGTCATCGGGTTTCTCCTGGGGCCGGGCGTCGCCGTCGGGGGCGGCCCTGGGCCGGGGGAGAGAACCGGCGACCGCCTCGTCAGGCGGCCGCGTGGGAAGCTACGCGCGGGGGTGGACCGCCGGGTCGGCGGGCCACCAGCAGGTCGGGTGCGCGGGCATGCGATCACCCTACGCGCGCCGCCGCCCGCCCGGAACCCGATCCCGGGGTACGGGACCAGCCGGCGGCCACCTGCGGTGACGCGGACCGGCGGGCCGCCACGCCGACCGGCGGGTACGGTGATCGACGATGGACATCCTCGCCCTCGACCTGGGCACCTCCTCGGTGCGGGGTCTCGTGCTGGACACCGGCGCGACCCCGCGGCCCGGCGCCCTCGCCCGCCGCAAGATGCGCCTCACCGTCGACGACGACGGCGCCGGCACCCTGGACGGCCTCACCTACCTGGCCTGCCTCGCCGAGTGCCTGGACGAGCTGGCCGCCGGCGGTCACCTGCGCGACGTCGGGCTGGTCGCCGTCTCCGCCCAGTGGCACTCGGTGTTGCCGGTGGACCGGGCCGGCGAGCCGCTCGGTCCGGTGCTCACCTGGCTGGACACCCGCCCGGAGCCGCTGGCCGGCGCGACCGGCCCGGCCGACGAGGCCGCCTACCACCGGCGCACCGGCACCTGGTGGCACCGCTGCTACTGGTCGGTCCGGCTGCCCTGGCTGCGGGAGCGCACCTCGACCCCGCCGGCCCGCTTCATCGGCCTGGCCGGGTTCGTGCTCGGCGCCCTGCTCGACGCGGCCCCGATGTCGGTGTCCGAGGCCTCCGGCACCGGGCTGCTCGACCTGAACACGCTGACCTGGGACGCCGAGGCGTGCGAGCTGGCCGGCGCGGGCCCGGGGGAGCTGCCCGAGCTGGCCCCCGACGGCTGGCGGGGCCGGCTGCGGCCGGAGCACGCCCGCCGCTGGCCGCAGCTCACCGACGCGGCCTGGGCCGCGCCGGTGGGGGACGGGGCCGCCTCGAACGTCGGCTCCGGCGCGGTGGGCCCGGGCCGGGCGGCGGTGACCGTCGGCACGTCCACGGCCGTCCGGCTGGTCCAGGCCGTGCCGGCCGGCGCGGAGCTGCCGCCGCTGCCCGCCGGGCTGTGGCGGTACCGGGTCGACTACGAATACGTGGTCACCGGGGCGGCGTACTCCAGCGGCGGCAACCTGTTCGCCTGGGCCGGGCGGGAGCTGCGGCTGCCCGAGGGCGCCGCGCTGGACGCCGCGCTGGCCCGGATCACCCCGGGCGGCGGGGTGTCGGCCAATCCGCGCTTCGGCGGCGACCGGCCGCCCGGGCAGGCCCCGGCCGGCTCCGGCGAGCTGCGCGGGCTGAGCCTCGACACTGGAGCGGTCGACATCCTCGCCGGACTGATGTCCGGGATCTGCCGGCTGGTCGCCGCCGACCTGACCGAGCTGGAATCCACCGTGGACGGGCCGGTCGAGGTGGTGCTGGGCGGCGGCGCGCTGGCCGCGTCCGGGTGGTGGCGGGAGTCGTTCGCGGCCGTCCTGGCGCCCCGCCGGGTGCGCTACCGGCCCGACCCGGAGATCGGCGCGACCGGCGCGGCCCGGGTGGCGCTTGGCCGGCTGGACGAGCCGGTGGCGCTTCGCGACATCGGCCGGACGGATGAGGTGGCCTCACCGACCCCGTCAGGTCCGCGCGGCCCCCAGTATCCTTCCTGATCTTCTGTTCAGGTGAGCCCGTTGACAGCGCCGGCCTGCCTGGTTGGATGGACCCCGCTCCCCGATGCGGCGGACGCGAGGGCCTAGGAGGCATGTGTGGGCGTAGGTCCCGATCCGGGCGACAGTGGAGTGTCCAGCCACAGTCGGCGCCGGTTCGACGTCCGCGTGGTGCCGCACCGCCGCCGCTCGCCGTTTCGGCTGCGGGACTGGCGAATGGGGACGAAGCTCGTCACGGTGCTCGTCGTCCCCTCGGTGGCGTTCCTGGTGCTGGCCGGGGTGCAGACCCGGGGGCTGGTCGGGCAGACCACCGCGTTGAGCGACTTCGCCCGGCAGGTCGACATCGGCCGGGAGATCACCGCCGTGGTGCACCAGCTCCAGCAGGAACGCGACCGCACCGCTGGTGAGCTGGCCGAGCTGCGCCGGGTCGGCGGCCGGGCCGACCGGGACGCCACGATCGCCGCGCTGCGGCCGTTGCACGCCGCCAGCGACGCCGCCGTGCGGGAGCTGCGGCGGGCGGCCGGCCCGCTGGCCGACGCCGACGCCGCCTGGCAGGTCGCCTACTCGCAGGCGCTGGAGGCGTACGACCAGGTGATCTACATCCGGGCGACCGTGCCCCCGGCGGTGCTGGCCAGCGACACCATCCTCGGCAACTACCACCGGGCGGTCGACGCGCTGCTGACCCTGCTCGCCCAGCCCTCGCCGGGGGAGGGCCAGCGGGTGCTCAACGACAGCGTGCTGCGCTACGTCCAGCTCGCCCGGGTCAAGGAGCTGTCCTCCCGGGTCCGCGCCGAGCTCTACGCCGCCGCCCGCGCCGGCCGGTACGGAGTGGCGGACCAGGTCGAGCTGACCGACCTGCGGGCCCAGCAGCTCACCGCCCTCGGCGCGTTCCGGGTGGCCGCCACCACTGACCAGATCCGCCGGTACGACGCGGCGTCGGCGGAGCCGGACCTCGCCGCCGCCACGAAGCTGGAGGAGCAGAGCCTGCCCAGCGGCGGCGCCGCGCCCCTGGTGCTGAACGCGTCGCAGTGGTGGGCGGCCAGCGAGCTGCGCCAGGATCGGCTGCGACAGCTGGAGGTCGGCGTCCTCGGCGACGCGGTGACCCAGGCCGATGACGCCAGATCCGGCCAGTTGCGGACCACCCTGCTGGTGGTCGGCGGGATCGGCACGGTGCTGCTGGTCGCCCTGCTGATCTCGGTGCTGGTCGGGCGGTCCGTCGCCCGCTCGATGCGGTTGCTTCGCGGCCAGGCGCTGCGGATCGCCCAGATCGACCTGCCCGAAGCCCTGGACCAGCTGCGGCAGGTCAACAGCGGGGTGTCCGACATCGAGGTGCCGCCGGCGGTGGTCCGCTCGCTGGACGAGATCGGCGAGCTGGCCGAGGCGTTCGTCGCGGTGCACCGCAGCGCGGTCAGCGTCGCGGTGGAGCAGGCGACCATGCGGCGCAACGTCAACCTGATGTTCGTCAACCTGGCCCGGCGCAGCCAGGTGCTGGTGGAGCGGCAGCTCGAACTCCTCGACGGCCTGGAACGCGACGAGAGCGACCCGGACCAACTGGAGAACCTGTTCCGGCTCGACCACCTCGCCGCCCGGCTGCGGCGCAACGACGAGAGCCTGTTGGTGCTCGCCGGCAGCGAGTCGACCCGGCGGTGGAACCGTCCGGTGAGTCTCGCCGCCGTGCTGCTGGCCGCGAGCGCCGAGATCGAGCAATACCAGCGGGTACACCGCGAGCAGGTGGCCGACCTGCACATCGTCGGGCACGTCATCGGCGACCTGGTGCACCTGTTCGCCGAGCTGTTGGAGAACGCCACCGCGTTCTCCCGGCCGGACACCGTCGTGCTGGTCGCCGCCCGCCCCGAGGGCCTCGGCGCCCTGGTGGAGCTGACCGACCGGGGGCTCGGGATGAGCCAGGCCGCGCTGGCCGAGGCGAACGAGGTGCTGGCGTCCCCGCCGGCCGCCGACGTCGCGGCGTCCGAGCGGATGGGCCTGTTCGTGGTGAGCCACCTGGCCGCCCGGCACGCGGTGCAGGTGCGCCTGCACCCCCGCGAGGACGGCCTGGTGGCCCTGGTCCGGATCCCGGCGACCCTGCTCACCGGCGCCCCGCCGGCCCAGCTCGACCCGCCGCCGTCGCGGCGGATGCTGACCACCACGCTGGCCCCGACGGCCCGCCCGGGCGGGGCCGTTGCCGCGCGGAACGGCGTCCCAGGGCCCGTGCGGGCCGGCTTCGCCGTTGCCGTCCCGTCGGGGTTCGCCGGGTCCGCGGAGCCGGGCGGCGCCGTCGCGGGCCGGGCCGGCGACGGCGGCCCGGCGGCCCCGGGTGAGCTGCCGGTGGCCGGCCGCCGGCAGCGCCGCGTGACCGCGCCGCGGCAGTCCCGGCCGGTGCCGGTGCGGGCGGATGACGTGCTTGCCCCGGCCGCCGGGGTGCCCGCGGACGGCGGGGGCGGCTGGTGGTCGCGGGAGGGCCCGACCACGGGCGTCGCCCCGGCGGCCCCGGCGCCCCCGGCGGTCCCGGTCACCGGGGGCACCAACGAGCGAGGCCTGCCGGTGCGGGTGCCGATGGCGCAGCTGTCCGCCGTGACGCGGTCCGCCCGGCCACAGAAGCCGACTCCACGGCACGACCCGGACCCGGAAGCCGTCGGCGGCATGCTGTCCCGGCTTTACAGCGGGGTGCGGCGGGCCGAGGCTGAGGAGACCACCGAGATCAGCTTGCCGCCGGCCGGCGGGAGCACCGAAGGGGGACAACAGTGATGACGTTGAGCCAGGAGGCCCGGGACCTGAGCTGGCTGGTGAGCGGGTTCGCGCAGCGGGTGCCCGGTGTGGCGCACGCGATCGTGGTCTCGTCCGACGGGCTGCTGGTGGCGATCTCCGACCACCTGCCCCGCGACAACGCCGACAAGCTCGCCGCGGTCACCTCGGGCCTGATGAGCATCGCCGCCGGGGCGGCGCAGATGTTCGACGACGACATCGTCAAGCAGACGGTGGTGGAGATGGGCCGCGGGTACTTCCTGGTGATGCAGATCCGCGACGGCTCGATCCTGGCCACCCTGGCGGCCGGGGACGCCGACATCGGCGTGGTCGGCTACGAGATGGCCCGGCTGGCCAAGCAGACCGGCGAGATGCTCACCCCGGCGCTGCGGGCCGAACTCCAGCAGGCGCTGCCCCGCTGACCCCGTCCGTCGTCCCGGCCCCGCCCGGCGGGGTCGGGACGACGCGAGCACCGGACGCCACCCGGGCGGGCGCGGCATGGCCGCGCCCGCCCAGGTGGCTTGCCGTCGGGCTAGAGGCCGTTGGCCCGGATCACCTCGCGGTACCAGTGCGCGCTGCGCTTGGGCACCCGGCGCTGGGTGGGGTAGTCCACGTAGATCAGGCCCCAGCGCTGGTCGTACCCCTCGGCCCACTCGAAGTTGTCCAGCAGCGACCAGACGTGGTAGCTCTCCAGCGGCACCCCGTCGGAGACGGCCCGGTGCGCGGCGGCGATGTGGTCGCGCAGGAAGCTGATCCGTCCGGCGTCGTCGACCGTGCCGTCGGCGGAGAGCGTGTCCGCCTGCGGCAGGCCGTTCTCGGTGACGGTCAGCGGGACCGGGCCGTAGTCGCGGGTGACCCGGGTCAGGATGTCGTACATGCCGTCCGGGTAGATCTGCTGCCAGTCCGCCTGCGAGGTGGGCCAGCGCGTGACCGTTGCGCCGTCGCCGGTGACGTAGTACGGGGTGTAGTACTGCACCGCGAGCAGGTCGATCGGCGAGGAGATGATCTCCAGGTCGCCGTCGGCGACGCCCCGGGCGAGCCGGCTGTCGGCGCCGAGGTCGTCGAGCACGTCGGCCGGGTAGCTGCCCTTGAGGATCGAGTCGAGGTAGAGGCGGTTCTCGTACCCGTCGTAGAGGCGCGCGGCGCGGGCGGCCTCGGGGCTGCCGTCGGCGGGGTAGCAGGGGTGCAGGTTGAGCGCGGGGCCGATCCGGCCGGCGCTGCCGGTGGCGCGCAGCGCCCGCACGGCCAGCCCGTGGGCGAGCTGGAGGTGGTGGGCGACCAGGTACGCCGCCCGCGGGTCCTGGAAGCCGGGGGCGTGGTGGCCGAACAGGTAGCCGTTCTGCACCACGGTCTTCGGCTCGTTGATGGTGAGCCAGACCGGCACCTGGTCGCCGAGGCCCCGGAAGACCGCGTCGGCGTACTCGGCGAACCGGTACGCGGTGTCCCGGTTCTCCCAGCCGCCGGCGTCCTGCAACGCCTGCGGCAGGTCCCAGTGGAACAGGGTGGCCATCGGCGAGATGCCCCGCTCGTGCAGCCCGTCGACCAGCCGGCGGTAGAAGTCGAGGCCGCGCTGGTTGACCGCGCCGGTGCCGTCGGCCTGGATGCGCGGCCAGGAGATGGAGAACCGGTAGCTGCGCAGCCCCAGGTCGCGCATCAGGTCGAGGTCGTCGGCGTAGCGGTGGTAGTGATCGGCGGCCACGTCGCCGGTGTCGCCGTTGCGGGTGCGGCCGGGGGTGCGGCTGAAGGTGTCCCAGACGGATTCGCCCCGGCCGTCCTCCTTGGCGGCGCCCTCGATCTGGTACGCCGAGGTGGCCGCGCCCCAGCCGAAGCCGGTCGGGAAGCGCAGCGCGCCCCGGGGCCGGTCGGTCGGGTCGGTGTCGGGGTCCGCCCCGGTTCCGCCGCCGGCGACCGGACCACCGGCGACCGCGGCGCCAGCGGTCGCGAGGGCGCCGGCGCGCGGGCCGGTGCCGGTGGTTCCGGCGGTGGCGGAAAGTGCGGCGGGGCTGAGCAGCCGCCGCCGGGTGAGCATCGACATGGGGCCTTCTCCTTGGGGTGGGTGCCCGCCGCAACCGGCCGGGAGCGCTCCCAGCATAGGGCAGGCGGGGGCGGCCGACCGCGACCGTGCCGGGTCGGCTCTGCTGTGCGGGATGTTTCGGCGCGCGGCCGGTTGCGCGAACGCGCAGGTGAGGTGCTGCCGGGCGGCGGTCGAGGGCACGTGGGCGCAGCCGGCGTGCCGATAGCGAACGAGGCCGGCCGGGCGGCGTGGCACGCCTGGCCCGTCGGCCTCTTTTCCCATCGTGGCAGGGGGTTTAGTGTGGGGACGGGGGAGGGCAACCCCCGTCCCCACCTTCGATGCAAACACGCACGAGTGGAATTGGCGTCCTGCCGTGCGTGCCGCGCGGGAGCCGGGCCACGCGAGTGGCTCTGGTTCCACCTCCCTCCATTGCCGGTGGGTGGTGGCTGGCGGCGGCGTCCGGGCTGGCCCGCCGTCAGCCTTCGGGCAGTGTCTCGGGAGCGTCGCGGAGCGACGACCCCGGTCGACATCTTCCGTGGATCTCCATCGATGGAAGCGCTCCCATCGATGATGCAGCGACTGTAACGCCCGTCACGGGTTTGTGAAAGACCCAAAACGAGATCGAAACATCTACCTGCTTCTTCTCGGCGGCTCCTTGTCGTGGGAGCGCTTCCATGCCAAACTGTCGGCCTACCGCGACGAGGAGCCAGCTCGCGTGAGCGCGGGTCGCCGAGGGCATCCGGTTTCCGGACGGCACCCGAGAGGACGGACGGCCGCTGTCTGCCAGCGCCGATGCTCCCGTCCCGAACCCGGCCGGGCCGGATCGACCACCATCCCGAGCACCTCCGTCCCCCCGTGTCACCCGCACGTGGAGGCGCTCCCGCCGGGGCCCCGCGCCCCGGCCTGGTCCGAGGAGACACCGCGCACATGAGACTCATGGCAAGACGTCGCCGGACGGCGATGCTCGCCGCCGCCACGTTGGCCGTCGGCGGGGTCGCCCTGCCGGCCGGCGCCGCGCAGGCCGCCCCGGCCTGCGACGTGGTCTACGCCACCAACGACTGGGGCAGCGGCTTCACCGCCAACGTCACCATCAAGAACCTGGGCGACGCCATCAACGGCTGGACGCTCAAGTGGACGTTCCCCAACAGCAGCCAGAAGGTGGTGCAGGGCTGGTCGGCGAAGTACAGCCAGACCGGCAGCGAGGTGACCGCGACCAACGAGTCGTACAACGGCAGCCTCGGCACCGGGGCGTCGACCACCATCGGCTTCAACGGCAGCTACTCCGGCAGCAACCCGAAGCCCACCGCGTTCACCCTCAACGGCGTCACCTGCAACGGCACCCCCGCCAACCGGCCGCCCACGGTGTCCCTCGGCGTGCCGACCGGGCCGTTCGAGGCCCCGGCGGACGTGCCGCTGACCGCCACCGCCAGCGATCCGGACGGGACGATCAGCAAGGTCGAGTTCTACCGCAACGGCCTGCTGGTCAACACCGACACCACCGCCCCGTACGGCTACACCCTGGAGGACCTGCCGGCCGGCAGCTACACCGTCCAGGCCAAGGCCTACGACAACGCCAACGGCATCGCCGTCGACGAGAAGGCGTTCACCGTCACCGCGGCCTCCGGCCCGAAGCTGGTGGCCACCCCGTCGGCGGTCAGCGTGAACGAGGGCGGCACCGCCACGTTCAACCTCAAGCTCAGCGCGGCGCCGACGGCCAACGTGCCGGTGACGCTCGCCCGCACCGGCGACGCCGACATCACCGTCACGCCGGCCTCGGTCACCCTGACGCCCGCCAACTGGAACACCGGCGTCACCGTCACCGTGGCCGCGGCGCAGGACGCCGACACCGTCGGGGGCACCGCCACCATCACCGCCTCCGGCACCGGCATCGCACCCCTGGCCGTCACCGCCACGGAGATCGACGACGACGCCCCCGGCGGGGACAACGCCTACATCAAGCGCTTCCTCGACCAGTACGGCAAGATCAAGAACTCGGGCTACTTCAGCGCCGAGGGGGTGCCCTACCACTCGATCGAGACGCTGATCGTCGAGGCGCCCGACCACGGCCACGAGACCACGTCCGAGGCGTTCAGCTTCTGGCTGTGGCTGGAGGCCCAATACGGCCGGGTCACCCAGAACTGGGCCCCCTTCAACAACTCCTGGACGGTGATGGAGAAGTACATCATCCCGTCGCACGCCGACCAGGCGACCGCCGGCGCCGCGGGCACCCCGCAGTACGCCGCGGAGTGGCCGCTGCCCAACCAGTACCCGTCGCAGCTCCAGCCGAACGTCCCCGTCGGCCAGGACCCGCTGCGCTCGGAGCTGCAGAGCACCTACGGCACCGGCGACATCTACGGCATGCACTGGCTGCTGGACGTCGACAACACCTACGGCTACGGCCGCTGCGGCGACGGCACCACCAGGCCGGCGTACATCAACACCTTCCAGCGCGGCACCCAGGAGTCGGTGTGGGAGACCGTGCCGCAGCCGTCCTGCGACACGTTCAAGCACGGCGGCCAGTACGGCTACCTCGACCTGTTCGTCAAGGAGGCCAACGCCCCCGCCAAGCAGTGGAAGTACACCAATGCCCCCGACGCGGACGCCCGCGCCGTGCAGGCCGCGTACTGGGCCCTGACCTGGGCCAAGGCTCAGGGCAAGCAGGCCGACGTCGCCGCCACCGTGGCCAAGGCCGCGAAGATGGGTGACTACCTGCGGTACGCGATGTTCGACAAGTACTTCAAGAAGATCGGCAACTGCGTCGGCGCCAGCGCCTGCCCGGCGGGCACCGGCAAGGACTCGGCGCACTACCTGATGTCCTGGTACTACGCCTGGGGCGGCGCGTACGAGGCCAACCAGAACTGGTCGTGGCGGATCGGCTCCAGCCACAACCACTTCGGCTACCAGAACCCGTTCGCGGCCTGGGCGCTGACCAACGTGGCCGAGCTCAAGCCGCAGTCCCCGACCGCCGTCGCGGACTGGCAGAAGAGCCTCGACCGACAGCTGGAGTTCTACACCTGGCTCCAGTCCGCCGAGGGTGGCATCGCCGGCGGCGCCACCAACAGCTGGGACGGCAACTACGGCACCCCGCCGGCCGGCACCGCCACCTTCTACGGCATGTTCTACGACGTCGACCCGGTCTACAACGACCCGCCGTCGAACCAGTGGTTCGGCATGCAGGCGTGGTCGATGCAGCGGATCGCCGAGCTGTACCTGGAGACCGGCAACGCCAAGGCCAAGGCACTGCTGGACAAGTGGGTGCCGTGGGCGATCGCCAACACCACGGTGGGCGCCAACTGGTCGATCCCGTCGGACATGAAGTGGACCGGCCAGCCGACCAACTGGAACCCGGCCAGCCCGCAGCCCAACACCAACCTGCACGTCGAGGTCACCGTCAAGGGCCAGGACGTCGGCGTCGCCGCCGCCTACGCCCGGACCCTGATCGCGTACGCCGCGAAGTCCGGCAACGCGGCGGCCAAGACCACCGCCAAGGGCCTGCTCGACGCGTTGTACGCGGCCAGCGACGCCAAGGGCGTTTCGATGCCGGAGAAGCGCGGCGACTACAAGCGCTTCGACGACGTCTACAACGCCGCCGACGGCCAGGGTCTCTACATCCCGCCGGGCTGGACCGGGAAGATGCCCAACGGCGACGCCATCGCCGCCGGCAAGAGCTTCCTGGACATCCGGTCGTTCTACAAGAACGACCCCGACTGGCCGAAGGTGCAGGCGTACCTGAACGGCGGCGCGGAGCCGACGTTCAACTACCACCGGTTCTGGGCCCAGGCCGACGTCGCCATGGCGTACGCCGACTACGGGAACCTGTTCCCGAACGGGTGATCCAGATCCTCCGGGTGGGCGGCGCGGCCCGCCCACCCGGAGCCCGGCCGGCCAGGGGGAACCAAGAGGCCGGTCGGCGGACGGCCTGACTTCCGTGGTCAGGTCGGGACGGGCCGGCCGTACGGTCGACGCAGCGAACCGGCCGGCCCGTCCCACCGCCCGAAACCGAAGTTGCCGCGAAAAGGCGCCGGAAAAAGTGGCCGTCGAGGGATCACGTGACGGTCGTCGACGGAGTAACGTACGTCACCGGAGAGGCCGCTCCCCCCGTGGCGGCCTCTCCCTTTACGTCCGGTCCTGGCCTTCGCCCTGGCCCCGGCCTTCGCCCTGGCCCTCGTCCGTCGGGCCGGGCACGGTGACCGGATGCCGCAGCCCCGGGTGCCCCGCCGGCAGCGACCGGCGGATCACCAGCCAGCTCACCGCCAGCGCCGCCGCCACCAGCGGCCAGGTCAGCGCGACCCGCGCCACGACCAGCGCCACCACCTGACCGCCGAGGTAGAGCGGCACGAAGACCGCCAGCCGCAGCACGTACGTGGCCGCCCACACCCAGCTCCCTCGCGAGTACGCCCGCAGCAGCGCCGGGTCGCGCCGCCACCGCCCCCGCTGGCGCAGCATCACCCCCACCACGGCGCCCAGCAGCGGCCAGCGGATCACGATGCTGACGATCCAGGCCAGCGTGCTGGCCGCGTTGGACAACAGTTGAATGAGGAAGAAGTCGGCAGCCCGCCCGGTGCGCAACGCGATCAGCGCGGCCACGCAGACCGCGAGCAGGCCGACCAGCACCGAGCGCGGCCGGTCCCCCCGGCGCAGCCGCCAGCCCGCCACCGCCGTCCCGGCCAGCACGGCGGCGGCCACCCCGCCGACCAGTGAGTGACCGGTGGCCAGCCAGCCGACCGCGAACGCCACCGGCGGCAGCGTCGCGTCGACCGCGCCCCGCCGGCCGCCGAGCAGGTCCGCGAGCGACTCCGGCCGGTCCGCGGGGCGCGGCTCGCGGGTGGACGGCCCTTCGGGCCCGGATGCGGCGGTCACCGGCAACCTCCTGTCGGTCCGCCCCAAACTAGCGCCAGAGTGTCGGCGGGCCACCGGGGGACGCTTCCGGGCGTGCCGCTACGGTGTGCGGGTGCGTGCGACGGCGAGAGGTTGGACGGCAGTCTGGTTGGTCGTACTGGCCCTGGCCCAGACAGCCGCCTTCGTCGTGGTGTGGCGCGCCGCCCTGCACACCGAGCTCGGTCAGTGGGTCGACACGGTGGCGCTGACCGGCAACCGGATCGGCCAGGACACCATCGCCGCACCGGTGAACCGCATCCTCAACACCATGTCGGCCCTGTCGCTGCTGGTGGCGACCGCGGTGATCGGCTTCATCGCCCTGATCCGGCGTCGGGTCGCGCTGGCCATCACGGCCACCCTGCTGATCGCCGGGGCGAACGTGACCACCCAACTGCTCAAGCACTTCCTGGCCCGTCCCGAGTACGGCATCGACCCCGAACGGGCCGTCGCCGGCAACAGCCTGCCCAGCGGGCACACCGCCGTGGCCGCTTCGGTGGCCCTGGCGCTGATCCTGGTGCTCCCGCGTACCGTGCGGGTGCTCGGCGCGTTCGTCGGCGCCGGGTACGCGGCCGTCGCCGGGGTGGCCACCCTCTCCGCCGGCTGGCACCGCCCGAGCGACGCCATGGCGGCGTTCCTGGTGGTCGGGGCGTGGGCGGCGCTGGCCGGGCTGATGCTGCTGGTCACCCAGCGGGAACAGGCCCAGGTGGAGCCGGCCGAAGCCCACCGCGTCGCCGCCATCGTGCTCGGCCTGGCCGGCGCCCTGGCCGTGGTCAGCTCCGCGCTGGCCCTGTCCTGGCTGGTCGACCTGCCCCGGCTGGACCCCGACCAGATGGGCCGCCGGTCGCTCTTCGTCGGCTATGCGGGCAGCGCCGCCGGCATCGCCGGCACCATGGCGATCGTCGCGGCGCTGTTGCTCGCCGTCGTGCACCGGCTCGTCCCCCGGATCAAGGGCTGACCCGGATCAAGGGCTGACCCGCGTGGCTCAGCGGCGGTAGGTGCCGACCATGGTGCCGCTGGCGATCTCCCGGCCGTCCAGCGCCCGGCGCAACTCCTCCGCGGCGGGCGCGGCGGGCAGCTCCAGCGGTTGGTCGAGCGCGTACAGCCGGAAGAAGTAGCGGTGCGCGTCCTCGCCCTGCGGCGGGTGCGGGCCACCCCAGCCGGACGCGCCGAACCCGTTCGGCCACTCCCGCCCGCCGTCGGGCACCGCGCCCTCGGCCACCCCGCCGGAGTCCGGCGTGATGCCGGTGACCAGCCAGTGCACGAACGGCTCCCGTCCCGCGTCCGGGTCCTCGACGAGCAGCACCAGCTCCTGCGCCGAGCCCGGGACGTCGGCCCACTGCAACGGCGGCGAGACGTTCCCGCCGTCGCGGGCGAAGCGTCCCGGCAACTGGTCATGATCGGTGAACGCGGTGCTGCGCAGCATGATGCCGGCCATCTCTTGGCGCCCCTCTCCTCGTCCGGGCCGCGCGTACCCGCCGGGGACGGCGCGAAACGGCAAGTGAGAGGGTGACGCGGGTGATGACCATGCCGACGGTACGGGCGGCGTTCCGCGCCGAGTGCGCGACGCTGGGCGCGGTCCTGCGCGGCCTGGACCCCGCAGACCTGGACCGGCCCAGCGGATGCCCGCCCTGGACCGTACGGGAGCTGATCGCCCACGTATGCACCGGAGCCGGCCGCCTCACCGGCATGCTCGCCGCGCCGGCCCCCGGTGCCGCCGAGGTGGACGCCGCCGGCTACTTCGGCGCGGCCAAGTTCGCCCCCGAGGTCGACCAGGCGCGGATCGACAGCGCCCGCCGGGAGGCCCGCGAGCTGCCCGACCCCGCAGCGGTCGCGGCCGAGTTCGACCGAGCCTGGCAGCCGGCCGACGAAGCGGTGGGTCGCCAGCCGCCCGGCCGGGTGGTTCGCACCCGGCACGGGGACGCCATGGCCCTGGCCGAGTTCCTGGTCACCCGGGTGGTGGAGGTCGGCGTGCACGGCCTCGACCTGGCCGCCGCCCTGGGCCGCGAGCCGTGGCTGACCCCGGCGGCGGCCGAGGTCGCCACGGCGCTGCTGACCGGCGGTCGGGACGTCCCGGCGGAGCTGGGCTGGGACCGGCTGACGCTGGTCAGCAGGGCCACCGGCCGGGTGCCGCTCACCGACCGGGAACGGGCCGTGCTCGACGGTGCCGGGGTGCGCCGGCTCGCCTTTGCGCGTTGAGCCGCCGCCGGGCCGGACCGCGCGTCGCCCGTACCCTCGGGCCCGACGTCGAGGCGGCCCGCACCGTCGGCTGACCGGTCAGGTCGCCCAGTTGGCGGCCTGACCCGCCGCTGCCCGGGCGGCGCGGTCCGGTGGCGTCTTGCCGCGACGCCCGGGCAGCGGGCAGGATCGACCGATGACGAACCGATGGGGCATGACCGTGCCGCTGGGCGGCATTCCGCTGGCCGACCACGCCGCCGTCTACGCGGCCATGCACCGGGCGGGGTTCACCGACCTCTGGTCGTCCGAGGTGGCCGGGTCCGACGCGTTCACCCCGCTGGCGCTGGCCGCCGCGTGGCAGCCCGAGCTGCGGCTCGGCACCGCCATCACCCCGGTCTTCACCCGAGGGCCGGGCCTGCTCGCGATGCACGCCGCCGCGCTCGCCGAGGCGGCCCCCGGCCGGTTCGCCCTGGGCCTCGGCGCGTCCTCGCCGGTGCTGGTGCGGGACTGGAACGCCGTGCCCTTCGACGAGCCGTTCAAGCGCACCCGGGACGTGCTGCGCTTCCTGCGGGCAGCCCTGGCCGGGCAGACCGTCGACGGGGCGTACGACACCTTCGCGGTGCGCCGGTTCACCCTGGAACGGGTGCCGGCCGTGCCGCCGCCGCTGCTGCTGGCCGCCCTGCGCCCGGGAATGCTGCGGCTGGCCGGCGCCGAGGCCGACGGGGTGATCCTCAACTGGCTCGCCGCCGACGACGTGCCGACCGCCCTCGGCGCGCTGGGGGAGCGGCGGGACGGGTTCGAGGTGGTGGCCCGGATCTTCGTCTGCCCCACCGAGGACGCCACGCACGCCCGCGCCCTCGGCCGCCGGCTGATCACCAGCTACCTCACCGTGCCCGCGTACGCGGAGTTCCACCGCTGGCTGGGCCGGGAGGAGACGCTCGGGCCGATGTGGCGGGCCTGGGCGGCCGGGGACCGGCGCGGCGCGGGCGCCGCCGTGCCCGACGAGGTGGTCGACGCGCTGGTGCTGCACGGCTCGCCCGAGCACTGTCGCGACCAGGTGCGCCGCTATGCCGACGCCGGGGTGGACGTACCGGTGCTGGCCCTGCTGCCGACCCCGGAGCAGGCCGGCGAGCCGGCCGACCTGATCGCCCGACTGGGACCGGCCTGACCGCCCTGCCGGGGCGACGGAGGGAGCCGACATGAACCTCACCGACCGGGTGGCGGTGATCACCGGCGGGGCCGGCGGCATCGGCGCCGCCCTCGCCCGCCGGTTCGCCGCCGAGGGCGCGGCGGCCGTCGTGGTGGCCGACCTCGACGCCGCCGGGGCCCGCGCCGTCGCCGAGGAAGTCGGCCCGGTCGCCCACGCCGTGCAGCTCGACGTCACCGCCGAGGAGCAGGTCCGCGCCCTGGTGGCCGACACCGAGCGACGGTACGGCCGGATCGACCTGTTCTGCGCCAACGCCGGGGTCGCCACGGAGGCGGGGCTGGACGCCACCGCCGCCGACTGGGACCGGGCCTGGCGGGTCAACGTGCTCGCCCACGTGCACTCGACGCGGGCCGTGCTGCCCGGCATGCTGGCCCGGGGCCAGGGGTACCTGCTGCACACCTGCTCGGCCGCCGGGGTGCTCACCGCCGTCGGCGACGCCCCGTACACCGCCACGAAGCACGCGGCGGTCGGGCTGGCCGAGTGGCTCGCGATCACCTACCGGGACCAGGGCATCCGGGTCAGCGCGCTGTGCCCGCAGGGGGTGGACACGCCGATGCTCGCCGAAGGGCTGGCCGCAGGGCACCTCGGGGCACGGGTGATCGCCGCCTCCGGCGCGGTGCTCCACCCCGACCAGGTGGCCGACGCGGTGATCGCAGGCCTGGCCGAGGAGCGGTTCCTCATCCTGCCCCACCCCGAGGTCGCGAACTACGCCCGACGCCGCGCCGAGGACCCCGACGGCTGGCAAGCCGGCCTCCGCAAACTGACCCGCCGCCTAAACCCCTGACCCCACACCCCACCCTCCCCCCGGTCGGGCTGGCCCGCGTTGATCAAGAGGTTTGCGTCGCCGATGTGCCCATTCCCGACGCAAACTTCTTGATCAACGCGGTGAGTGGGGTGGGGGTGGGGGGTGGGGTTAGTTGGGCCAGTGGAGGGGGCCGGGGTGGGTTGACCAGAGTAGGCGGCGCCAGCGGGGGCGGGCGGCGCGTAGCGCCGTGACGTAGTCCGTCGCCACGTTCGCTGCCCGGTCGGCCTGTGCCTCGCTGGCGCTGCCCGGGGCGAAGGCGACCTGGTTGAGCAGGATGGCCAGTTCGTCCACGGTGGGCTCCGGGCCGGGGCCGGTCCGGCCCGCCCCGGTGTCGGCATCGGACCCGGGACGGCCCGCGCGGGCCTCGGCCAGGGCGGCGCGGGCCCGCTCGGCCACCTCCGTGGCGGCGAGGTCCCCGCCCACCGGCCGTCCGGCCAACCGCAGCGCGTCGGTCAGCTCCCGCCAGGCGCCGGCTATCCGCCGGCCGGGGTCGCCCGTGGACAGCCGGGCCCGGGACCGCGCCCGACGCAACGCGACCAGCACCGCCAGCGCCGCCCCGACGACGAGCAGCAGACCGGCCGCCCCGCCGCCGACCAGCACCGGCGTCGACAGCCCGCCCGAGTCGACCGGCCGGTCCGGCGCGACCTGCGCCGGCGGGGTGGCCGTCGGCTCGACCGTCGGCTCCGGCACCTCCGACGGGGGCGGATCCTCCGGCGTCGGTCGGAAGTCCTCCTCCACCGGGCGCGGCTCGTCGTCGGGCCGGGGCAGCGGGTCGAACGGCACCCAGCCGAGGCCGGAGAAGAGCACCTCCGGCCAGGCGTACGCGTCGCCGGCCCGGACCGGACCGTCGCCGGCGGCACGGAAGCCCACCACCACCCGGGTCGGCAGCCCGGTCAACCGGCCCAGCAGGGCGAACGCCGCCGCGAACTGCTCGGAGGTGCCCCGCTGGCCACCCGCGTTGCGCGGTCCGAAGAGGAAGAAGTTCAGGTTCGGGTACGCGTGCCCGCTCGGCGCGTCCGCCACCATCCGGTAGTGCTCGGCGAGGAACTGCTCGATCGCCGCCGCCCGCGCGTACGGGGCGCCGTTGTCCTCGGCGAGCTGGCCGGCGAGCCGACGCACCGGGTCCGGCACCCCGTCGGCCACCCGCACCACCCGGGCCACCTCCTCCCCGGCCGGCACGTCCGCCGTGGCGAGCAGGTTGTTGTCCGGCCTCTCCGCCGCCGAGGTGACCGTGTACCGCAGCCCCGGCGTCAGCCCTTCCGGCCGGATCAGCGTCCCCGTCTGCGGGTCGTACGCCACCCGGGCGCCGCTGACCTCGCGCGGGGTGGCCACCGCCGGCAGCAGCCGCCCGCTCAGGGCCGCCACGGTGATCTCCTGCTGGACTGTCTCCACCGTGGCCCCCGGGGCGGGCTCGGCCGCCGGCAGGATCCGCCCCGCGTTGCGGTACGTCGCCCCGACCCGCCAGGTCACCCCGTCGTAGTCGCTGAGCACCGCGAGCCGGATCCGCTCCGACCGGCCCCCATCACCGCTGCCCAGCCTGTCACCGCTGCCCGGCGAGGCGCTCCCGCTGCCCGGCGAGGCGCCGCTCGTCGGGTCGGGCGATCCGGCGGGGGTCGGCACCGGGTCCGGGGCGTCGGCCGGGGCGCCGGGGCGGCGCGTCGTCACGTCCAGCAGCTTCTGCTGCGGGTTCAACGCCCAGCCGGACACGCGGATCAGCGGGTTCTCGTCCAGGGACTCCACCTGCGGCGGCTCCACGTACCGGCGCGGGTCCACCGGCCGGTCGTCGACCCGGCCCGCCACCATCGGGCCGAGCAGGGCGGCCAGTCCCACCACCACGACCAGCCCGGCGGCGGTGGTGGCGGCGAGGCGTACCCGCACCGCCGCCCGCACCCCCGGAGCCAGCCCGGCGGTCGGGTCCGGCCCCGACGGACCCGGCCCCTTGGACGGCACGGCCAGCCCGACCGCGGCGACCGCCGCGAACGCCACCGTCGGCCAGATCGCCGGGTCAGCGTTCGGCCCGACCACGTACAGCGCGGCGGCGTAGAGCAGCGCCGGCGGGAGAAAGCCCAGGAGCACCCGGCCGGCCCGCAGCGCCACCTCCGCAGCCGCCAGCCCGGCCAGCCACGCCGCGACCAGCGGCACCAGCGCCGTGTCCGGCGTCGGCTCGACCGGGATCATCGCGGTCAGCAGCCGGGGAATGCCGTTGCGCGCCGCTTCCGCCGTCACCTCGGCCAGCGAGCCCGACAGCCCGGCCGCGTCGGCGGACAGCTTCAGCGAACACACCGTGAACCCCGCCATGGCGGTCACCGACAGCGGGGCGACCAGCCAGGACGGCAGCCGCCGGGCGGCCACGCTGACCAGCACCGAGCCCACCGCCGCGCCGATCACCAGCCGGGGCAGCAGGCCCCCGGCGTACACCCGGCCCAGCACCACCCCGGTCAGCGCGACCAGCGCGACCAGCGCGAGCGGCAGCGGCACCGCCCGCAACACCCTCACCACCGGCGGACCCCGTCCCACTCGGCCGCGAAAGCGGCCCCGTCGGCCGCGTCGACGACCACCATCCCGGTCGCGCCGGCCGGCGTCGGCTCCGCCGCCCCGAACACCCCCACCACCACCGACGGGTACGCCCCGCGCAGCACGCCGAGGTGCCCCAGGTCGCCCCGACCGCCCGGCCCGGTGAGGAAGACCAGCGTGTCGCCGAGGCGCTGCTGACGCAGCCGGGCCGTCGCCGCGCGCAGCGCCGCACCGGCGTCCCCCGCGTTCAGCCGGACTGCGGCGAGCCGGTCCAGCGGCCCACCCCCGGCTTCGGCAGCCCCGCTCGCCGCCGTGGTGGCCGCCGGCGCGGCGAGCCGGGCCCGCAGCCGGCCCACCACCCGGGAGGCCCACCGGTCCCCGGCCGACGCCGGCAGCCCGTCGTCGGTGGGCTGCTCCGCCGCGACCAGCAATAGCGTCACCGGCAGGTCGGCGCGCAGCGCCGCCGCGACCACCGACGCCGCCGCCTCGCAGGCCGACTCGAACGACTCCGGGTCGGGGTGGGCGGCGGCCCGGTCGTCCAGCAGCACCACGATCCGGGGCAGGCTGGTGTCCACGTTCTCCCGCACCATCAGCTCACCGACCCGGGCGCTGGTGCGCCAGTGCACCCGGCGCAACTCGTCGCCGACCACGTACTCCCGCAACGAGTCGAACGTGATCGACCCGTGCGGCACCCCGTCCACCCGGCCGTCCAGGCTGCGCCCCGCCCCCCTCGGCACCGCCGTCAGTGGGTGGATGCGCGGGTGCACCCACACCGGCACCGTGCCCGAGTACGGGCGGGCCAGCGCCACCAGCCCCAGCGGGTCGCGCCGGGTCACCCGCAGCGGACCGACCGGCACCACGCCCCGCCGGTCGGTCGGCACGTCGTAGCTGATCGTGGTGTCCCGACCGGGGCGCAACCGCAACACCGGCACCGGCACCGTCCGCCCGCCGCAGCGGTCCTCGGCCAGCAGGTTCGCCGCCCGCAGCCGCCCGGCGTTGCGCACCGTCAGCACCATCCGCGCCGGCTCGCCCCGGGCCACCCGGTCCGGGTCGGCGTGCCGGGTCACCTCCAGCCGGGGCCGCCACAGCGCCACCAGCAGGGCGTACCCCACCGCGACGGCCCCCGCCGCGCCGAGCAGCGTCAACTCCGGGTACGCGAACCGGAACCCGACGACGAGCAGCACCACGGCGGCCACGAGCAGCCCGGCGCCCCGGGCGGTGATCCCCACGTCCGTACGGCCCGCCTCAGCCCTGAACCCGGGCCGGGGCGACCTGCCCCGACGGCAGCGGCACCGGCACCGAGGCGACCGCCTGGCGCAGCACCTCGGCGGGGGTCACCCCGCGCACCTGCGCGTCCGAGGTGAGCAGCAGCCGGTGCGCGAACACCGGCTCGGCCAGGGCCTTGAGGTCCTCCGGCATGATCCAGCCCCGCCCGTCGATCAGCGCGTACGCGCACGCCGCCCGGGTCAGCGCGATCACCCCGCGCGGGCTCACCCCCACCCGCACCTGCGGGTGGCTGCGGGTCGCGGCGGCCAGCCGGACCGCGTACGCGTACAGGGGCTCGGCGATGTGCACCCGCCGGGCCATCTGCACCATCTCCCCGACGGTGTCGGTGTCGGCGATCGCCGACAGCGCCTCGGGGGAGCGGACCGTCGCCCCGCGCAGCACCTCCACCTCGACCGCCTCGTCGGGGTAGCCGACGGAGAGCTTCACCAGGAACCGGTCGAGCTGCGCCTCCGGCAGCCGGTACGTGCCGTCCATCTCCACCGGGTTCTGCGTCGCCACCACCAGGAACGGCTGCGGCACGGGGTGCCGGACCCCGTCCACGGTGACGGTGCGCTCCTCCATGACCTCCAGCAGCGCCGACTGGGTCTTCGGCGACGCCCGGTTGATCTCGTCGGCGATGACGATGTTGGCGAACACCGGCCCCGGGTGGAACTCGAAGCCCCGGGTGGCCTGGTTGAAGATCGTCACCCCGGACACGTCCGAGGGCAGCAGGTCCGGGGTGAATTGGATGCGCCGCCACCGCCCCTTGACGGTGGCGGCGATCGCCCGGGCCAGGGTGGTCTTGCCGACCCCCGGCACGTCCTCCAGCAGCACGTGCCCCTGCGCGAACAGCGCCGTCAGCGCCAGCCGGACCACCTGCGGCTTGCCCAGCACCACCGAGTTGACGTTCTCCGCCAGCCGGGCGGCGAGGGCGGCGAAGCCCTGCACCTCCGGCTGGGTGAGCGGTTCGTTGGCGTTCACGGTGGTGCTCCTTGCCTGGTGGAGCGGTCAGCAGGTGGGCAGGACGTTGATGTTGTCCCCACCCTCGAGGTTGAGCCAGGCCCACGGGATGTAGTTCTTCCCGCCGAACTCGACCTGCACCCACCAGGTGCTCTGCTTCTGGTTGTTGTAGATCCAGGAGTCGACGTTCTCGCCCTGCTTGCGGCAGTACGCCTTCAGCCGGGTGCCGGGCTTGGCCCAGCCGGCCTGCTGGTCGTTGTCCTGCCGGGTCACCCGGAAGACCTCGTTGCCGTTGCGGCCGCCGATCTCCTTGTCGCAGTACGTCCGCTGGTCGCCGTCGGGACCGTTGTTGCAGGTCGCGATCCCGTACAGCGGGTCGGTGTCCTGGGCTCGGGTCTCGGTGCCCTTGCCGGCGGCGTTGCTCGCCGTCACCGTGGCCGTGTACTTCGTGCCCGGCGTCAGGCCGGACACGGTCGCGCTGGCGCAGTTCCTCGCCTGCACCGGCGCCTCGCCCGGGACGCTGACCGTGCAGTCCGCCTTTCCGCCGCCGGCGTCCACGGTGAAGGTGACCGTGACCGCCGTGGCCGTCGCCGACGAACCGGTGACGGTGATCCGGGGCTGGGCGACCGTACGGGCGGTGGCGGTGGCCTCCGGGCCGGGGCCGGCCTCGTTGACCGCCTTCACCTTCACGGTGACGTTCTGCCCGTCGCCCAGGCCGTTCACGGTGGCCCGGGTGTCGGTCACCTCGCTGGCCCGGCCGCCCACGTCCACCAGGTACCTCGTCACCGGCCGGCCGTTGGCCGGCGCCGGGGACCACTGCACCGCGACGGTTCCCGGCTGGTCCGCCACCGTCGACGCCCGCAGGTCAACCGGCTGGCCGGGCGCTGCGAACGGCACCACGCTGTTGCTCACCGGGGACGCCGTCGACCCGGCGCCCCGGTCGTTGACCGCGACGACGGTGAACGCGTACTGCGTGCCGTACTCCAGCTCGCCGGCCGGCACCACCAGTTCCCTCTTCGCCGACTCGCCCACCGGAGCGTTCGCGCCGGCCGAGGCCGCCGTCACCGCGTACTTCGCGATGGTGTTGCCCTGACCGTTGGCGACCGGCCACTTGACCAGCACCGTGCCGTCCGGCCGGGCCTCGGCCGTGACGCTGGCTGGCGGGTCCGGCACGGCCGCGGTCGGGGTGACCGGGTTGCTGGCCCGGGCCGGGCCGTCGCCCTTGGCGTTCACCGCGTGCACCGAGAACCGGTACGTCTCGCCGTTGGTCAGACCGGTGATCTCCACCGACCGCTGGTTGGCCCCGACCTCCCGGCGCTGGCCGGCGCCCTCCACCACGTACCGGATGATCTCCGCGCCGTTCGCGGCGGCCGGCCGCCAGCTCACCCGGGCCTGCGCGTTGCCGGCCGACGCGGTGACGCTGCGCGGCGCGCTCGGCTTGCCCACCTTCGGCTTCTTCGGCGGGGGCGGCGGCGGGGGCACCGGCGGCGGGTCGCCGCCGAGCACGTCGTTGGCGTACTTGTTGACCTCGCGGACCTGGTGTTTGTCGTCGACCACCCGGGCGGTCGACGAGTCCGGCGCGTTGATGAACAGGCGGTTCTCCCGCACTTCCAGCTCCAGCGGGCCCGTCGAGCCCTTGCCGCCGATCGTGTCGACGAGCTGGCCGTTGGCGTCGAAGGAGTACACCGCGCCGGCGGCCTCGTCGGCGCAGTAGTAGCGGTCCGCCCAGGCCACCGCTGGGCTGAGCCCGTCGCCCCGGCCCGGCACGGTGAACGCGCGCTCCTCGCCGCCGGCGCCGACCACGTGCACCGTCCGGTCACCGGACACCGTCACCGGCACCTTCGGCCCGCTGGTCCGCGCAGGCAGGGCGCCCGGCCCCGCGATCGCCAGCGGCGTCCGGCTGACCTCGCCGCGCTGCACCCGGACCAGCGCGCCCGACGTGCGGTCGAGCACCGCCACCCCGTCGTCCAGCGTGGAGACGATCAGCTCGTGACTGGGCTCGGCGACCTCGTACGTCTCGACCTTCTTCGGGCTGACGCCGGCGCCGGCCGGCGCGGCCGAGCCCGGCTCGGACGGCAGCTCCGCCGCCGTGACCGCGGAGACGGTGCCCTCCGCCGGGACGGCGATCCAGAGCCGGCCCTCCCCGTCGAACGCCCCGCCGGTGATGCCCGGGGGATAGCGCACCGGCTCGCCGACCGGGGCCAGCGAGCGCGGGTCGAGCTGCCGGACGATGCCCTGCACGGCGTCCACCACGAACGCGGCGTCCTCGTGCAGCGCGACGTTGACCCCCAGGCCGGGGGTGGTCCGGGTGGAGGCGGTGATCTGGAGGGTGGCCAGGTCCAGCGAGCTGACCTGCCCCGTGTTCAGGTCACGCAGGATCAGCAGCCGGTCGGTCTGGATGACCTGCATCGGGTGCCGGCGGGCATCGGGGACCTCCATCCGGGTGTCCACCCGAGCGGTGATGCCGTTGACCCGGGCCATCTCGCTACGCGCCGCGCTCCACAGCCAGCTGCTGGCGTCGTAGTTGGCCACCGCGTTGTCGGCGGCGCCCAGCCCGAGGACGGTGAGCCCCATCGCGGCCAGCAGCGCACCCACCGTGCCGACGGTGACCAGGCCACCGCGCCAGCGGGAACGACGAGTGCGGCCCTCCCGCCCGGTGCTCACAGCGTCGTCGATGGTGGCCACAAGCGGCTGCCTCCCCGTGTCGTCATGCCGGGCGGCGCGCCGGAGACCGGCGACCCTCCCCTGAGCCGGGTGCCATCATATGGCCACCCTGGGACAGGGGAAACCCGCACGGTCCGGCTGTGGACACCCAGCGTGTGCGGTGTGGGTGGCCGGTCAGCTCGGCGTCGGGGCCGGCCCCCGCGCGGTGCAGACCTGCCCGGACGTGGCGAAGGCGTCGGTGGAGTAGACCGCCAGCACGGTGAAGCAGTAGTCCACCCGCGAGTTGAGGCCGTTGACCGTGTAGCCGGTCTGCCCCGGGTCCACGGTGGCCAGCACGCCCAGCTTCTGCCCGGCCCGCCCGCCGGCCACCATGAACGGCACCGCGCCGGAGGACGGATCCGTCCACGTGAGGCTGATCGTGCTGCTGTCGTCGCGCAGCTTCAGGTCACCCGGCGGAGGGCCACTCACCTTCGGACCGGCCGACGCCGACGCCGACGCCGGTGCCGCGCCCGGGGGAGCCGCCTGGTCGCGGCCGAACACCAGCACCGCGACGCCGACCACGATCGCCAGGACCACCAGCACCACCACCGCGACCAGGACCACCGTCCGGCCGCGCCCGGTCCGCTCCTCCTCCTGGTACGTCGGCTGCCAGGCATCCTGCGGCGAGGGGTAGTCGTCGGCGGCCCGCCAGCCGTCCCGCTCGTGCCAGGTCTGCCCTTCCTGTCCCGGCCCGTGTTCGGCCTGCCCGTGTTCGGTCGGCCGCTGCTCGGCCCAGTCCAGTGCGGCCGGTCCCCGCTCGGTCGCGTCGGAGGAGTGGCCCTGATGCGGAGGCGGTGGGACCGGGGGTGGCGCGGCGGCGGACGCGTCAAGCCGCGGCACCGACGGCTCCGGACCGGGTGACCGTGGCGGCGGTGCCAGTGCGGGGCCGATCTCCGGCTCCCAGCCGGCGTACGACGAGCCGTGCTCCTCGGCGGGACGGTCGGACCCGTCCCGCAGGTCCGGGGCCGGGTCGGGGTCGACGGTCGGAGCCAGCGGCTGCGGCGGCGCGGCGCTGCTCCACGGCGGCGCCGTCATGCCCCAGGGCGGCACCGGCGCCCCGCTCACCGGCGGGGCGTTGAAGGGTGGTGCGCTGTACGGCGGGGCGCTGAAGGGGGTGCCGCTCACGGGTGGTGCGCTGTACGGGGTGCCGCTGATCGGTGCTCCGCTCACGGGCGGTCCACTCACGGGGGGAGTCGTGAACGGTGTGATGCCCACCGGTGGCCCGGTCACGGGCGGCATGCTGACCGGCGTGCCGGCCACGGGTGGTGCGCCGATCGGGGGTGTGCGCGGCG
Source organism: Micromonospora sp. NBC_01412 (assembly GCF_045040215.1). Classification (NCBI taxonomy): domain Bacteria; kingdom Bacillati; phylum Actinomycetota; class Actinomycetes; order Micromonosporales; family Micromonosporaceae; genus Micromonospora; species Micromonospora sp. NBC_01412. Next base: position 764,796 of record NZ_CP109528.1, on the reverse strand, counting down.
GGGCGCTCACCGGCGGGATGCTGACGGGTGGTGAGGGGAACGGGGGCGTGCTGGTGGGTAGCACACCGGCAGCAGCCCTGGCGTCGATCGGGAGCCTGTCCCCCGGGAACGCACCCATCGGACTGCCGTCCGCCGGTTGCCCGCCGACCGTGCTCGCCGCCGACGGTGCGGTGCCCAACCCCTGCTGACTTGGCGGCCCACTGACCGGCGGCCCACTGACCGGTGGCCCACTGACCGGCGTGCCGCTGATCGGTCGTACGGCCGGGGGAGGCGCACTGACCGGGCCTGCCGGGGGACCACTTGCGGGCGGCGCGCTGACCGGGGCGTCGGCCTCCGACGGAACGCCGCGCACCGGGGCAGCCGGGCCGCCGCTGCCCGGCCCGGCCCGTGTACCAGCCGCTCGGGCGACCTCCTCCCGCAGCAGCGCGTCGATCTGTCGTACCTGGATGGTCGGCTTGTCCCAACCTGGTGCCGGGACGGGCGGTGATGCCGGCGGCGGTGCCGGCCCGACGGGCGGGCGCGGCGAGGGCTCGGCCTGCGGCGTGGCCGGTGCGGGTGAAGGTGGGGCGGACGTGGGCCGGCTGCCGCTCGACGCGGGCTGCTGCGGTGCCCACGGGGACACCGGTCCGGCCGGCGCCGGCGCCGGACCGGTGACCGGCGGCTGGGGTGGTGCGACCGGTCCGGTACTCGGAGACGGCGCGGCCGGCGTCGGAGGGTAGGCCTGATGCGGCGGCCCGGGCTGGGCGCTCGGGATCGGTGGTGGGGGACCCAGGGCCGGGGATGCCGGTGGGAGGCCCGGGGCCCGGGATGCCGGCGGCGCGGCGAGCTGGGCCGGTGCCCACCGGGAGCCCGCCTGCTGGGCCGGTGCCTCAACCGGCGTCCTGGGCGGGGGAGCGGGGAGCTGGGGCGCAGGTGGGTGCCCCTGCGTCCCCGATGCGCTGGGCGGCTCGGGACGACGCTGAGCCGGCGGGGCCGGGGCCGGTGCCTGGGCCGGCGGCTCGGGCGGCGGGGCCGGAGCCCGAGGCGGAGGTGAGATCCGCGGCGGGACCTGCTGGGGCGGAGCCGGGACCTGGGGCGGAAGCTGGGCCGGGACATGAGGCGGAGCCGGAAGGTGATGCTGCGTTGCCGGGACCGGCGGCGGAGTTGGCGACTGCCGGGGCGGGGCGGACACCGGCGGCGGCGGGGGCGGCGCGGTTCCCGGCCGGGGCGCGGCGGCCTGCGCGTGCCTCGGCGGCGGGATCATCGGCACCGGTGCCAGGGGCATGGTCGGACCGTCGAGCTTCGGCGGGCCGTGCTGGACGGTCGGTGGGCCGTACTGGGGGATCGTCGGGCTGGGCTGAGGGGCGGTCGGGTGGTGCTGGGGAACGGGGGCCGTCGACGGGGGCGCGGCGGCGCCGAGGTAGTGCCGCGCCTCGCGTACCGCCGGGTGGTCCGCGCCGAGCACGGCGGGCCCCGCGCTGGCGATGCGGGAGTAGTGGCGGCGGGCCTCGTGCCGGTTGCCCAGCTCCTCGGAGACCGAGGCGAGGTCGAGAGAAAGCGCGAGCATCAGCGGGTCCGCGGGATGCCACCGGCGCTCGCCGGCCGCGAGGCATTCCTCCAGTACGCGTCGCGCGGCGGCAGGGTCGTCGGCCTCACGATGCAGGCGGGCCAGGAGGTGCGCGACACGCAGCACCTCCGGATGGTCCTCGCCGTAGCTGACCCGGATCGGTCCGAGCGCGTCGGCCAGCAGCCGGCGCGCGCCGGCGAGGTCGCCGGCGGAGCGCTGGGCCAGCGCCCGATGCTGGAGGGCGGCTAGGGGAGAGGGCTGTGACACGTCAGCCATGCTGCCCGGAGAGGGTGGCTCGACGCCACCCACCCTGCCGGCCATGATCGAGATTGGCCTGCCCCATTCGGGGCCTTCAGCCCCCTGAGCTGGGCAAACGGGCCGGCGGGAAGGTGATGTGCATGATCCACCGCCGCCGTGTACAGTAATGCCCCGTGCGGCCCTCCGGGGCGGTCGACGGGTGGTGAAGCCCCCCAGGCCGACAGGGTAGGCTGAACGAGTAGGTCCGGGTGGCGGAATGGCAGACGCGCTAGCTTGAGGTGCTAGTGCCCGTAAAGGGCGTGGGGGTTCAAGTCCCCCCTCGGACACGTTATTTCCCCACGAAGCGTGATTTCTCTTCGCGTTTCGCGCGATCCCCGTCCCGTTGGGCGGGGATTTTCGCTGTGTGGGTCAGGACGCTCGTCGGGGCGGTGAGCGTGTAGATCGCGGCCTCGGCTTCGATGGTCCAGGTATCGTGGTCGCACACGATGATCATGTTGTGGAGCCGCAGGTAGCCCGTGACGCTGTCCGAATCCTGGTCGCGCATCGCCGGATGGTGCCGACGGAGGCAGCTGTCGTGTCGAATCCTGTCCAGGAGATGGTCTTCCCGGACGTAGAGGGTCTTCTGTCGTCTCGATGAGGTGGGCCGGGCGCTGGTGTTGCCGTGTCGGCATCGGTAGCCGGCGCGGTCGTGGACCCAGTGGGAGTCCATGATTCGGCCGCACACGCCGCAGCAGATCACTCCGGCCAACAAATAGCGGCGGGAAATGCCGTCGGCTGGGGTCGGCGCGGTATGGACTGCCTGGACGGCGACGAAGTGTTCTTCGCTGACCAGCGGAGTGTGTGCGATCTCGCGGGAGATGACCCAGTCAGTGGAGGCGCTCCACCGTCGGATCTCGTGGTGTCGATCGAAGCTTTCCTTGCCAGGGAGGGCATCGCGGTCGGTGCGTTGACGGTTCCAGACCTGCCGCCCGAGTAACGGGGGTTGGCCAGGATCGCCGCGACAGTGGTGAGCATCCATTGGCGGCCGCTGCGGTGGGGGTTACGCGCTGGGTCGGCGCCGGACGGGCACGGGACGCCGTTGTCGTTGAGGGCGCGGGCGATGCTGGCCACGCTCCGGCCGGCGAGCCGCTGCTCGAAGATCCACCGAACGTGGGGTGCGGAGGCAGGGTCGGGCTCCAAGCGGTGCAGGCGCCGTCCCCAGGCGGCGTGGGCGCGGTTCGGATGAGGGCCTGCGTCCACAAGCCGATAACCGTAAGAGGACGGTCTGAAGATCTTTGGTTTGATCTATGGCTTGCGTCTGGTTGGAGGGCTTTCGGCGGGTTCGTCGCATGGCGATCGTTCGATGTCGCGGAAAGGTGAATCGTGGTCGTGACTGTCGGGCGGTAGGCGCGTTAGGCCGGTCATGGGTGATCGGAAGCCGTATCCCAGTGACGTCACCGACGAGCAGTGGGCGTTGATCGGGCCGTTCCTGGACGTGTGGAAGGCCAGGCGCGTCTCGGTGTCGGTCTCGGGTCGTCAGGGTGACTACGACCTGCGGGAGATCGTGAACGCGATCTTCTACCAGAACCGGACCGGGTGTCAGTGGGCGTACCTGCCGCACGACCTGCCGCCGAAGTCGGCGACCTACTACTACTTCGCCCTGTGGCGTGACGACGGCACCGATCAGGTGATCCATGATCTGCTGCGTTGCCAGGTGCGGGAGAAGGTCGGCCGTCGGGAGGATCCGAGCGCGGTGGTGCTGGACACCCAGTCGATCCGGGCGGCGAACCATGTCCCGGCCGCGACGACCGGCAAGGACGCCGGGAAGAAGGTGTCGGGCCGTAAGCGGGGCCTGGCCGTGGACACCCTCGGCTTGATCATCGCGGTCGTGGTGAGCGCCGCCTCGGTCACCGACAACGCCATCGGCATACAACTGCTCGACAAGGTCGTCGAACACACCCCGACGGTGACCCGCGCCTGGGTCGACGCCGGGTTCAAACAGGACCTCGCGCTGCACGGCGCCGTGGTGGGCATCGACGTCGAGGGCGTCAAACGATCCGATACCCGGCCCGGGTTCGTGCCGGTGCGCAGACGGTGGGTCGTGGAGCAGACCTACGGCACGCTGATGCTGCACCGCCGTCTCGTGCGCGAGTACGAGAGCCGCCCGGAATCGGCCGTGTCACGGACGCTGTGGGCCTCGACGGCGAACATCGTGCGCCGGCTGACCGGGACCAACACACCCTCCTGGCGACACCGGTGAACCTTCCCACGGTCCTCGACCTGATCACCGAACGCGAGGCCACCACACGCCAGGCCGCCGACCGGCTCCGCGAGCGGATCACCACCCTCACCGCCGAACTCGCCCAGACCGAGTGTGAACTGGCCGATCTGGTGACCACCCGCACCACCCTACGAGGGCTCACCGCGGCCGAGTTCACCGCCGACGACCCGGCGATAGCCAGCGGCCCCTACCAGCAGATCCTGCACGTCCTCACCGCCGCGCCCACCGGCATGCGAGCGAAAGGCATCTGCCTCGCGCTCGGCGTCGAGCCCTCACCGAAACACGTCGAGAGCACCCGCGCGAAGCTGAAACGCATGGTCAACCGCCACGTCCTGACCGAAGACCAGCCCGGCATATTCACCCTCGCCCCGAAACGGACCTAATCCTCCGAACCGTCCTCTAAGAGGGCATTCAGGTAAGGCGTATGGCAATTTGTCGGCTTTGAGTGTGGCGGCTTTAGGGATGATTCACAGAGATAAGGGGGCATTCAAGCCCGCCGGATTGGCGCTCAAGCTGTCCGTTTAGCTCATGAAGAAGACATGGATTCCGTCTAGTCTAGAAATCCGGTCGACACTCCATGTTGGACGAGTTCCGGGCCCGATGACTTGGTCTGGTGTAGATGCTGCTCCATGAGTGCGCGCAAGGCCTACCCCAGTGACCTGTCCGATGCCCGCTGGGCGCTGCTCGAGCCGACCCTGACCGCCTGGCGACAGGCCCGGCTTGACCGGCGACCCACCGGCCAGCCAGCCACAGTGGAATTGCGGGAGGTCTTCAACGCGATCCTGTACGTCAACCGGACCGGTATCGCCTGGAAGTACCTTCCCCACGACTTTCCGTCGCACAGCACGGTGTACGCCTACTATGCGGCCTGGCGCGACGAGGGAATCCTCGCGCAGATCGGATACGAACTGGCCGGACTTGCGCGAGTGAAAGAAGGCCGTAAACCCGAACCGACCGCCGCCGTGCTCGACACCCAGAGCGTGAAGACGTCCACTAACGTGCCCGTGACCAGCCAGGGAGTAGACGCCGGCAAGAAGATCGTGGGTCGCAAACGCGGAATCATCACAGACGCGCTCGGCATCATCCTCGCCGTGGTCGTCACCGCCGCGAGCCTCTCCGACAACACCATCGGAATAGGCCTGCTCGACCAGGCCAAGAAGGCTCACCCGACGATCACCAAAGCGTGGGTGGACACCGGCTTCAAAAACGCCGTGATCGAACACGGCGCCGCCCTCGGAATCGACGTGGAAGTCGTCTCCCGAAACGCCGAGAAACGCGGCTTTCACATCGTCAAACGCCGCTGGGTAGTCGAGAGAAGCCTGGGCTGGCTGATGCTGCACCGCCGCCTGGCGCGCGACTACGAGGCCCTTCCCGCCAGCTCCGAAGCCATGATCCACTTGGCCTCGATCGACAACCTCACCAAGCGCATAACGGGCGAGGCCACACCAACCTGGCGAGGAACGTACTAGCCTCACAAGCCACAAAAGGCGTAAATCAAACGCCCTCTCATAGGGACGCACCTCCCCGCACGGTGCGCCGGGGCATGTTCTGGGAAGGGCATGGGGGACCGGCGGTAGGGTGCCACTGGCGCCCCTCGCCGGTGGTTGACCGTCGTGCGAGATGCCCGCGCTTTCGCACGTCCCGGTAAGGGGTGATCGTGACTACGAAGCCGACCGTCGCCGCGCTGGCGGTCGTACCGACCGCCTCGGGCCAGGTGGTGTTCGTGCGCCAGCAGCGTGGCCCATACGCGGGGTGGCTGCTGTTGCCGGGAAGGCAAGGTGGAGTTCGGGGAGTCGGCGCACGACGCAGCTCGCCGGGAGACGGTGGAAGAGTCCGGCTTCGAGGTGGGCGAGCTGAGCCGACTGGGGTGTACGAGATCCGCGCCGAGGACGGCTCCTACCACTTCGTGATGTTCGCGTTCCGCGCCGGCAACGCAACGCGGGTGACCGCTGGCGGGCATCACGTAGACGGCGTGTTGCAGGCTCCGGTGGATGAGGTGCAGCCGCATCCGACGGTGATGCAGATCCTCAACGACGCCGTGTCAACGCTTCGGCAATCTGAACCCTGCAAGAGTCGGCGAATTTTGACCCATGGTCTGTGGTCAGTCGCGGCTGGCGCGGTTCTCTTTGGCGAGGAGTTCGCGGCGTTGGCGGGTGCGGTAGGAGTCGCCGGTGAGGGCGAGGACTTCGGCGTGGTGGACGAGGCGGTCGATCATCGCGGCGGCCACGACGTCGTCGGAGAACGTCTCGCCCCAGCGGCCGAAGGGCAGGTTCGAGGTGACCATGACCGAGCCGACCTCGTAGCGTGAGGCGATCAGCTGAAAGAACAGGTTCGCGGCGTCCTGGTCGAACGGGATGTATCCGACTTCATCGATGATGATCAGCCGGTAGCGGCGGATCTTCTTCAGTTCGGCTTCCAAACGGTTCTGTTGATGAGCGGCGCCGATGCGGGCGATCCAGTTGCTGGCGGTGTCGAACAGCACCGAGTAGCCGGCCTGGCAGGCCTTGACGCCGAGCCCGATCGCCAGGTGTGTCTTACCGAGCCCGGGTGGGCCCAGCAGGATCACGTTCTCCGCCTTGGCAACGAACGTGCTGGTGGCCAGGTGCGCCAAGACATCACGGCGCAGCGACGGCAGGTGGTCGAGGTTGAAGTCTTCCAGGGTCTTGACCTGCGGGAAGTGCGCGGTGCGGACCCGCATCGTGGTGCCTTTGGACTCCCGGTCGGCGACCTGACGCTGCAGCAGGGCGGCCAGGTACTCCTCGTGGGACCAGTTCTGGTCACGTGCCTGCTCGGCGAGTTCCTCCCAGACCGCGCCGATGGTGGGTGTCTTCAATACTCTGGTCAGGTAGGAGATCATCGACGGCATCCCGTCCTTGGGTGTGCTGGCCCGCGATGTCGTGGTGGTGGTGCTCACTGGTGGCTCGCTTTCGTCGTGGGGTTGGTGAAGTCGACGCCGAACAGGGCGTCGTAGTCCGGTAGTGCCCGTAGCGCGACGGTGTGGCCGTCGGTGTGGTGGCGCACGGCTGCCTGCCGGCGGTGGTGCTCTTCGGTGAAGGCTTGGCGCAGGCGGTGCGCGGTGGCCTTGTGGACCGGGTCGGTGACGAGGCCGTGTTTGGCCCAGGACCGGTCGTGGTGGGCGATGATCTGGCCGTCGCAGAACACCGTCACGGTGTTCAGTGAGGCGTTCACGTCGACGAGGCGGCCGATCGAGCGCGGGTCGACGGAGTAGTCGACGGTGTCGACGCGGACGTAGTAGTCACGCCCGAGCCGGATGCGGTTGGTCAGGCCGGTCGGGGGTTGCACCGGCGGCAGCGGGATCATCGACAGGTAGTCGGTGGCCAGCAGGTCGACCGGGCGGCCCTGGATCGAACGGACGGTACGGGCGTTGGCACGGACCAGCCAGTCGTCCAACTGGATGTTGAAATCGGCCGGTGAGGTGAACAGCCGGCCGGGGCATGAACGAGGTCTCCAGGAACCCGTTGGCGCGTTCGACCATGCCTTTGAACTCCGGATCGCGGCGGGGAGCCAGTCGGATCCGCGTGGCCAGGGTGCCGGCGAACGCCGCCGCTGGCGCCGAGACCCGTCCGGTCCCACCGATCGCGGACTCCCGGTCCCACACCAGGGTTTTCGGCACCCGCCGCAGCTGCGAGATCAGCTGCCACATCCCGGACAGGATGTCGCCGGCCTGCCGGGACGGGATCATCACGGCGGTCATGAACCGGGAGAACCCCAGGGTGATGACCAGCACCGGTAGCATCGTGCGTGACTGGCCCGCCGCGACCGGGATCGCGGTGTCGGGAAACCACAGGTCGCACTGGGCAATCTCGCCCGGCTCGTAGACCGTCCGGTCGACCGGGTCCACACCGACGTACTCCGGCCGGATGACCGCCAGCCGTTTACGTAACGGCGGCATCGAGTAAGGCCACTTGATCCGCTCGGCGATCACCGGTCCGGGCATCCGCGGCCACTCGGTCAGCAACGCCCTGATCCGCGGCTCGTAGGCGTCCACGATCAAGCCTCGTGGCTCACGTTCGTACTTCGGCGGCCGGTCGCTGGACAACGCGGCCCGCACCGTGTTGCGGGCTACTCCCAGCCGCCGAGCGATCTCCCTGATGGGCACGCCCTCCGCACGATGCAAACGGCGTATCTCCGCCCAGTCCTCCACTTTCAGCACCTTCCTCACATACAGCAGGATGGGTCAGTTTTCGGAGACTCCTGGCGGGTCAGTCTTCAGGAAGCGGCGACACGCCGGCGTTGCCAGCTACCCGGTTCGGGACATTGAGGAGGGCCTGCGCCGGGACGGGATTCTGATGCAGGGGCATCTGGCGGCAGCGACGGGCGCCCTGGCTTGAGGAATTCACTGGCCGGCTCCGGCCTGGAAGTGGTGACGCCGCGTTGGCGGCGCAGGCGGTCCGCCCAATCGACGAGGTGGACGCTGATGCCGATGCTCGTCACGCGCCCGGTCGCGCCGGGCTCGGGCGGCGAGTAGCGCGCCGGAGTAGCCGGTGCCGGTGCCGATTTCCAGCACGTGGTCGCCTTCGCGCACGTTCAGGGCGGTCGAGTCGCGGTGAATGACCTCGGCCGTGGAGCGATGAAGGGTTTCGCCGCGATCGGCGTTGTTAACGTAGAACTGCTCGGTGACGCTGGCGGGCAACGGGTCGGTAGCGGTCACAGGACTCTTTCCGCGGAGGACCGATGAAGCGTGGGCGGTCTCGTGAGGGATTGAGTCGCCGCGGCGGTCGACCTTCGTCAGCTCGGCGCGTTTCGCGGCCTGGTGCGCGGCGTGGAACGCCTCGATGTCGTCGAGCCAGAACCACTCGCGGCCGTCGTGCCGGAAGCCTTCGGGGAAGCCGAACCGGGCGCGGTGGCGATGCCAGTGGTTGACCGTGGAGTACGCCGCACCGGTGTGCGCGGCGACTCCGGCCCGGTCGAGGGCGATCCGTCCGCCGATCATGCGTCGTGCCACGGCCCCATCCTCCGCCCCGGCGGCCCGGCGGCCCGGCCCCGGGGCGTGTCGGGGGCGGCCCGACGTCGGTGCCGGGGCTGACGGATGTGGTTCCCGGACGGCCGGTTTCCGCCCGGTGTGGTTTCGCGTGAGCGTGGGTGTGGGTCCGGCCGAGGCGACAACTCGTAAAGGGACAGTGCACCCCTGTCGACCCCTATTCATGAGTAAGATTCTCCTTTGCGGAGCGTTATCCTCTGACGACGTCGCCGACCTCCGACGGCAAAGTCGTCTGACGGAGAGGATCGCCATGTCATTGCCCACCATCCCCCCGGCGCTGAGCGTGGTGATGCCGACGTATCAGGACCCGCAGTGCCTCGCGCTGACCCTCAGGGCGCTGACCCGACAGACGCCCCCGCCGGAACGCTTCGAGGTGATCGTGGTCCGGGACGGTGGCTCGTCCGACGGGTACGCCGAGGCTCTCGCCGAGGGTGCCGGGCTCCGCCTGCGCGTGCTGGAACTCGTCCAGCGCAAGGGTCGCTCGGTCGCCCGCAACGAGGGGGCACGCCGTGCCGCCGCACCCCTGCTGGTCTTCCTCGACGCCGACTCGTGGGCGGTGCCCGACCTGCTGGAGCGGCACCTGGCCTGGCACAGCATGCCCGGCAATGCGGCGGTGCTGATCGGCCGGCGGGACGAGATCGGCCTGGCGGACCTGCCCGCCGTGCTGGCCGGGGAGTCACGTGCGATCGCGCGCGCCTTCCCGCACGGCGGCGACCTGCGGTTCGGCACGGGGCTTCCGGACGACGGCGGCGACTGGCTCCGGGCCGGCTGGGTCATCGCCTACACGCACAACATCTCGCTGTCCAGCGCGCACTTCGCGCAGGTCGGTGGCTACCGCGAGGCGTTCGGCCTGAGCTACGGGGTGGAGGACGTCGAGCTGTCTTACCACGTCGACCGCAGCCTGCCCGACGGCGTCAACTTCGGCTACGACGACGATGCCCGGGTCGTCCTGCCGCACCACAAGAAATCACCCGCAACTGGATGGAGATGAAGGCCAACTTCCAGCAGGCCGCCCGGCTCTACCCCTGCCTCGAATGGGAGTTCCTGACCGCGGTCATGGGGTACGAGGCGATCCGGCGGATCCTGCACTACCGGGCGCTCATCGACGAGTGCGTCGAGCGGTCGGCCTGCGCCATCGGTCCCGCCGCCGCGCGCCTCGCCGGCCAGTTGCGGGGGCACCGCACGCTCTGGATCGGCACCGGCCGCGCCGAGTCGGGGTTGCCCGCCTCGGCGTTGAGCTTCGACTACGCCGCGCCCATCGGGCGGACCAACTTCCACCTGCTCGGCGTCACCCCACCCATGCCGCCGGGCAGCCTGGACGCGGTGATCAGTGTGGACTTCTGGCGGTACCTGCTGTGGCCGGAACTCTGCCAGTTCATCTCCGCCTCGCTGCTGCTGGCCGGCGAGGTCCACCTGGTCGCCACCGCCGACTCGACGCCGGGGATGTGCGCCGCCGACCCGCAGACGCTCGACTACCTGCGCCAGGCGCAGGCCGCCGCCTGCACGGCCGAGCTGCGCGTGGTCGAGGGGCTCGGCCACGTACTGACCCTGCGGGCCCTCCAGCCCGCGGCCGGCGCCGCGCGCCGGGTACCCGCTCATACCGCCGCCAAGGCGCGACCCACGGCACTGGCGCCGGGGTGCACCGCGACGCGGGGATAGCAGATCGACGGTGTGGCCAAGCCCGACAGCGCTGTCGGGTCTGTCCCACCACGCCCGGATCCACCCGCAAGAGACGGAAAGGCGAGTATCATGCGCGTACTGCTGTCGACTCTCGGGACGCGTGGCGACGTCCAACCACTGGTGGCGCTCGCGTCGCGGTTGAGGGGCCTCGGCCTTCAGGTCCGCCTCTGCGCCCCGCCCGACTTCGCCCGTTGGGTGACCACCTTCAGGATTCCCTTCATACCCATCGGCCCGCCCTGGCGCAGGTCGGCGGAGCCCAGGTCGCGGGCCGCCGTACCCAAACTCTCGCCCGCCCAGGTCCGCCAGCTGGCCGAGTCCTCCATCGGCATCCAGTTCGAGGTGCTGTCGGCCGCCGCCCGGGACTGTGACGTCCTCGTCGCGTCGACCGGCCTCCAGATCGCCGCCCGCACCGTGGCGGAGAAGCGCGGCATCCCGTACGTCTTCGCGGCGCTCTGCCCGGCGGCCCTGCCCTCACCGCACCACCCCCCGCTGCCGCTGCCGGTGCTCGGGGAGGCGCCGGCGCCCGCGTCGGCCGACAACCGCGACCTGTGGGCCGCCAACCTGCGGCACGTCAACGACACCTTCGCCGCGCCGCTCAACGCGCTGCGGTCGGCGGTGAAGCTGGACACTGTAGATGACGTCACCGACCACATCCACACCGACCAGCCGTGGCTGGCCACCGACCCGACCCTGGCACCCTGGCCGGACGCCGCCGATCCGACCGTCTACCAGCCGGGCGCCTGGCTCCTGCCGGATGAGCGGGCCCTGCCCGCCGAGTTGACGACCTTCCTGGAGGCCGGCGGGCCGTGCGTCTACGTCGGATTCGGCAGTGTCGCCGCGCCCCCGGGCCTGCTGGAGACGGCCGTGCAGGCCGTGCGCGCGGTCGGCTGCCGGCTGGTCGTCTCGCGAGGCTGGGCACCGCTCTCGTCGCGAGACCGGACACCCGACTGCCTGGTGGTCGGCGAGGTGAACCAGCAGTCGCTGTTCAAAGAGGTGGCCGTGGTGGTCCACCATGGCGGCTCGGGCACCACGACCACGGCCGCGCGGGCGGGGACGCCGCAGGTTGTCATACCGCAGATGTACGACCAGCACTACTTCGCGCGCCGGGTGTCCACGCTCGGCATCGGCACCATGCATCCCGGCTCGGTGCCGACCGTCGAGTCGCTGACCGAGGCTCTCGGCGCCGCGCTGCGGCCGGAGGTGGCCGCCAGGGCCCGCGAGTTCGCCGGCGTCATACGCACCGACGCGGCGCAGGTCGCCGCGGAGCGGTTGACCGTGGCTCTGGGGGCCTGAGCGGGGCGGCCCGTCCCGCCGGTCGTACGCCGGCGGGGCGGGCGGCCCGGCCCCTCCGGGTTCCTTGCTGCCGGTGCTGTCGGGGCGGGCAGGGCAGGACTCGCCGTAGGATCGGCGGCACGCCCTGGCTCGGGTAGAAGCGGCCGTGTGTCCGCAGCGGGCCCGGAGTGGGCGAGGTGACCGGTCGGGGTTGCACGCACCCTCAGGTGTGCCCGCCGGCCACCGATTTGCCCGGTTACACGTGCGGGCGCAGCAGCCGCCACGCTACCTGCGCCATTCGATCGATACGCAGCGCGGCCAGTTACGCGCGGGTGGCGGGTTTGAGCGCGTCGTACACGGTCAGGATCGCGGCGGCGGTGGTCGCGTCTACCACCACCCCGTCGATCTTGCGGAAGTTGCCGCGCTTCGCCTCGCGCAGCAGCTTGATGACGCGGGGGTCGCCTGCGGTCGCGTCGTCGGACAGTGCGGCGATCTCGGCCAGCCCTTCGCAATCGGGGCGACTGACGAGGCGCGGGTCCTCGGTGATGCGGTTCAGCGGCCCCGCACACCGGTCCGATACGGCGGCGGGCCTTCGCGTGAGTGAGGGCGGGCCACCCGTGCCGTTCTGTGTCGGTCATGGTGCCTCCCTCGCTTGGTCGGGCCAGATGCCGAGCGGGTGGCGGGCGTGGATGGCATTGAGCAGGATGGAGAGGTCGGACATGCCGGTCAAGATCGTGGGGTTGGCGGCGACTGCGTCATAGTCGAGCAGCGCGGCCACCATGGCTTGACACAAGGGGGCGGCGTCGTCGGAACCTGTCAAGTCAACTGAGACAGCTTCTTGATTTTGTTTAGCTTTGTGCTGCTGGTTGGCTGGTCATGGCCGGGATGGTGGCCTGTTCGGGGTCGTGGTTGTCGGGTTTGTTGATCCATGCCCGGTCTGGGAGGCGGGGCGGTTGAGGGCGGCGGCGCCCGAACCGCTTCGGGTGCGCGGCCCAGGCGGCGTCGAGGGTCCGTTGCCGCTGTTCACGGATCTGTCCGGCGGTGCCGTGGTGGACCGAGGCCGGGGTGTGCAAGCCGATCCCGGAGTGCCGGTGTTCGTGGTTGTAGTACGTGTAGAACGCCTCGCAGTGCTGCCGGGCGTGCTGGATCGACCCGAACCGGTCCGGGAAGCTCGGGTCGTACTTCAACGTCTTGAAGCTGGCCTCGATGTACGGGTTGTCATTCGATGTCTTGGGTCGGCTGTGGCTACGGCCGATCTTCAGATCGGTCTGCAGCTGGGTGACGGTCTTACAGGTCATCGCCGCGCCGCGGTCGGCGTGCACGGTCAACTGGTCCGGGTCGACGCGTTCACGGGCGGCAGCGTCGGCGATCAAAGCCTCGGCGAGTTGTCCGTCCTCGTGTGCGGCGACCAGGTGCCCGACGATGTAGCGGGACCAGATGTCGATGACCGTGTAGAGGTGGAACCAGGCGCCTCGGTCCGGGCCGCGCAGTTTCGTGATGTCCCAGGACCAGACCTGGTTCGCCGCGTCGGCGACGAGTTCGGGTTTGGTGCGGGCCGGATGCGTGGCCTGGGTACGGCGTTCGCCGCTCTGCCCGGCGGCCCGCAGGATCCGGTACATGGTGGACTCCGAGCACCACCAGCGGCCCTCGTCGAGTTCGCGGGCCCATACCTGCGCCGGCGCCAGGTCGGCGTAGTCGGGCCGGTTCAGCAGCTGCAGAACCTGCTCGCGTTCCGCCTCCGACAGCGTCGACGGCGGTGGCTTGCGCGGTGCCCGCGGCCTGGAGACCAGCGGTGGTGTGCGGTGCCGGTAGAGCGTTGCGCGGGAGACGCCGGTCAGCCGGCACGCCCCGGCGATGCCCCACGCCGGGGTCAGCGCCTGCTGTGCCTCGACGAGGACGGGTTCGGCATCGGCGCGGAATCCGCGCTCTCGGAGAGTAGTTCCAAGAGCGCGTGCGCTTTTCCCATGATCTGCAACGCGGTTTCGGTCTTGGCCAGCTTGGCCTGCAATCGGGCATTCTCGCGCTGAAGACGGGCAAGTTCGGCGTTCTCGGCCTTCTTCGCTGCCCGTGCGGCCGATTGCCGCCGGTCCGTCAAGCCAGCCGAGGCTCCGGCGTCTCGGACCTTGCGCCAGTCGAGAATGTGTGACCCGTACAGCCGTTCCCGGCGCAGAATCGCCCCGCGAGCCGCCGCGTCCGGGGCCGCGTCGTACTCGTCCAGGATCCGCGCCTTGAACTCCGCGGTGAATGTCCGCCGCTGGGGCCGGGCGTCCGGATCCAGACTCTCGTGGGGCTTCGACGTCATGCTGATGATCTCTCCTCAGGGCCGCCCAGGAACAGTATCCCCTGGTAGGCAGGCTGTCTCACATCAGCGTGACATGGAGGGGTGCTCGGCTGTTCGCCGAAGAGGGCGACCTCGCGGAAGGTGGGCAAGAGCCCGGTTGGCAGGCGGCGTTGACCACCGCGAGACGGCCGAAGCTTTTCCTCCTGGCCTGTTACGCGGTGTCAGGGCCGGCGTTCAAGTCGCAGCGGTGGACCAGAGGGTAGTGTCTAGATCACGTCCCCGGATTTCAGCGACACCGTCGTGAGGGGCGTGGACCGCCCGGATCCGGCCGGCGAGAGCCGCATCCGCCGCCTCCCGGGCAATCCGCGCCTCGGCGGCCGAGCGCCAGTAGTAGTAGTAGCTCGATCGGGACACCCCGATGACCTCGCACAACCGCTTCACGCCGTAGCGCTGCTGGTGGTCGGCGACGAACTGGAAGCGGTTCACCAGCGCGTCTCCCCGGCGAAATACCGGGCCGCCTTCCGCAGAATGTCCCGTTCCTCCTCCAGCTCCCGGACCCTGCGCCGCAACGCGGCGTTCTCGTCCTCCACCGAGCCGGCCGCCGCCGATGCCGCCGGCCCGACCGCTGCCTCCCGACGCTGATCATCGGCGCGGACCCAACTGCGCAACGTCTCCCGATTGACCCCAAGATCGTCAGCGACCTGCGCGATCGTCGCCCCAGGCCGAGACCGATACAACGCGACCGCATCGGCCTTGAACTCGGCGGGGTAGCGCTTCATCACCATCTGTCAGGGACTCCTGATCTCCCCGGACCATCACGATCCAAGGCTCAAGTGTCCAGGACCAGGGGGCAACTCCCCGCGCGCTCTGCCCGCCTACTTTGGCAGACAACGGCCAACAGTCAGGTTGTCTTTGAGGATGCGCAGCGTCCGACGGGACAGCGTGGCTTCTTCCACGTTCATCCGACTCGGCCCAGGATTGAGCTTGCTCAGCCGTCGGTGCCCGGCCGCAGGGCACCGACGACCTTTCACCGCACGGCGACGTTTCACCGTACGGGTTTGAAGCCACGCAGTCGCAGGCTGTTGGAGACGACGAACGCGGATGAGAACGCCATCGCGGCGCCGGCGATCATGGGGTTGAGTAGTCCGGTGGCGGCGAGGGGTAGGGCGGCGATGTTGTAGGCGAAGGCCCAGAACAGGTTGCCCTTGATGATGCGAAGCGTGCGGCGGGACAGTCGGATCGCGTCGACAGCGGCCGTCAGGTCTCCGCGGACGAGGGTCAGGTCGGAGGCTTCGATCGCGACGTCGGTGCCGGTGCCCATGGCCAGGCCGAGGTCGGCCTGGGCGAGGGCGGCGGCGTCGTTGACGCCGTCGCCGACCATCGCGACGACCTTGCCGTCGCGCTGGAGTCGTTTGACGACGTCGACCTTGTCTGCCGGCAGGACCTCGGCGATGACCTGGTCGATGCCGACCTCTTCGGCGACCGCGTTGGCCACGGTGGTGTTGTCGCCGGTTAGCAAGACCGGGGTCAGCCCGAGGTCGCGTAGTGCCGCGATGGCCTGTCGGCTGGTTGGTTTCACCGTGTCGGCGACAACAAATACTCCCCGAACCTGGCTGGCCCACCCGGCCAGGACCGCGGTCCGTCGCTTTGCCTCGGCGTCCGCGAGTGCCTGCCGCAGTTCCTCGGGTAGGTGCAGGTCGTGTTCGCGTAGCAGCTGTTCGCGTCCGACGACGATGTGCTGGCCGTCGATGGTGCCGGTGACGCCGAGCCCCTCGACGTTGGCGAATCCGGCCACCGCCGGTAGCGGGCCGACGCGCTCGGTGGCGCCGGTGGCGATGGCCTGTGCGATCGGGTGCTCGGAGGCGGCTTCCAACGCGCCCGCCAGCCGCAGCATCTCGTCGGCGTCTTCGCCGTCGGCGGTGATGACATCAACGAGGGTCATCTGGCCGGTGGTGACGGTGCCGGTCTTGTCCAGCACGATGGTGTCGACCCGGCGGGTGGATTCGAGCACCTCGGGTCCCTTGATCAGGATGCCGAGTTGGGCGCCGCGGCCGGTGCCGACCAGCAGCGCGGTGGGGGTGGCCAGGCCGAGGGCGCAGGGGCAAGCGATGATCAGTACGGCTACCGTCGCGGTGAACGCCGCGCTGACGCTGTCGCCGGTGCCGAGCCAGAAGCCGAGGGTGGCCACGGCCAGGGCGATGACGATCGGTACGAAGATGCCGGAGATTCGGTCGGCGAGGCGCTGCACGGCTGCTTTGCCGGTCTGTGCCTGCTCGACCAGCTTCGCCATCTGCGCCAGCTGAGTGTCCGATCCGACCCGGGTCGCCCGGACGATCAGCCGACCGCCCGCGTTGACGGTCGCGCCGACCACGTCGGTTCCGGGGCCGACCTCGATTGGCACGGATTCGCCGGTGAGCATGCTGGCGTCAACGGCGGAGGAGCCCTCTTCGATGATGCCGTCGGTGGCGATCTTCTCGCCGGGTCGGACGACGAACCGGTCCCCGGTCGCGAGTTGGTCGACGGGGATGCGCACCTCGAGGTCGTCGCGCAGCACGGCGACATCCCTGGCGCCGAGTTCGAGCAGGGCGCGCAGCGCGGCGCCGGCACGGCGCTTGGAGCGGGCCTCGAAGTAACGCCCGGCGAGAATGAACAGCGTGGCGCCAGCCGCGGCTTCCAGGTAGATGTTTCCGGCGCCGTCGGTGCGGGCGATGCCGAAACTGAACGGGTGGGTCATGCCGGGTTCGCCGGCGGTGCCGAGGAACAGCGCCCACAGTGACCACCCGAGACCGGCGATGGTGCCGAGGGAGATGAGAGTGTCCATGGTCGTGGCGCCGTGGCGCAGGTTGACCCAGGCGGCCTTGTGAAAGGGCAGCCCGCCGTAGACGACGACGGGAGCGGCCAGGGTGAGGGAGAGCCACTGCCAGTAGGTGAACTGCAGCGCGGGCACCATCGCCAGGACGATCACTGGCACGGTCAGCACCAGCGACACCCACAGCCGGGTGCGTAGCGGGCTCAGTTCGTCAATCGGTTCGCTCTCCCGATGTCCATCGTTCCCGTGCGGCTTTGGCGGTGGTGGCAGGGCGGCGCTGTAGCCAGTCTTCTCTACCGTCGCGATCAGCTCGTCCGCGCTCACGGCGGGGTCGTCGATGGTGACGGTCGCCTTTTCGGTGGCGTAGTTGACCGTGGCGGTCACTCCGTCGAGGCGGTTGAGTTTCTTCTCGATCCGGGAGGCGCAGGATGCGCAGGTCATGCCGCCGATCGCCAGCTCGATCTGGGTCGGGGCCGTACGTAGGGGCCGGGCGGCGGATGTCATTTGTGCTGCGCTCCTTGATCGGATCCGGACGTTTTAGTTGTGGGTGTGGTCAGTGTCGTGTTCACCCGATGGGCTAGGTGTCGGCTCGACTTTCTCTGACGGGTCGACGCGGGGGACGTTGCCGGCGAGGGCGGTGAATTCGGCGGTGCGGACGGTGCCGGCGTGTTGGAAGTCCAGGAACAGACGGTAGGCGCCGGCCGACGGCACCTGCGCGTAGAAGGTGATGCCCGGCCCGGCCTTGGTACGGCCGTCGCCCGGGGCCCCGTCGGGGTGCACGTGCAGGTAGGCCAGGTCACCGTCGCGCAGCGCGACCAGGTGGCCGTACGCCGCGAGGTAGGGCTGTAGATCGGTGACCGGCGCGCCGGCCTTGGTCACGGTGAGGGTGAGCTTCGACGCGCTTCCCGGGACGAGATCACCGGCCAGGGTGACGGTGTAGTCATCGACAATGGCAGTGCGCGAGGGGGTGGGCAACGGCTTCGGCTCATACGCACCCGCGGCCGGCAGGTCGACACCGAGGGTCAGCGGCTCGGTCCGGGCAGCGGGTTGGAAATCGGCGAAGATCCGATACTGCCCGGCGCTCGAGACTGCCAGAGGCACCGACCAGGTGCCGTCGGCGGCGAGCTGGGGGTGCAGGTGCTGAAAACCGGACAGGTCGCGGCGCACCACGATCAGGTGCAGGTCCTTGTCATGGGTCGGGGTGTAGGCGGTGACCGGACGTCCGTCCGGGCCGGTGACCCGGAAGCGGAAGTCTGCTGCGGTCCCGGTGTTCAGGCTGGTGGTGATCGGGGTGAGCAGGTAGCCGTCCTCGGCTATCTGCAGCCCGCCCGGAATCTCGTCGGCGCCGGCTGCGACGGGGGTCTCTTGGCTGTCGGTGCCGTGTTCGCCGCTGTCGTGGCCGGCCGGGCTGGGTCGAGCAACGGGACCGAGCGCCCCGCCGGCGCCCAGGGCAGCGGTGAAGATCACCGCCAGTCCCAGGGCGTAACTACCGACCTTGATTGATGTCTTCATGACCGTCGTCCCTTTCTCATTCTGATGCGTCAGCTGACGAGGGTGTAGCCGGCCTCGTCGACTGCCGCGCGGACCGCGGTCTCGTCGAGAGGTCCGTCGCTGGTGACCGTGACGGCGCCGCTGGTCAGGTCGACAAGCACCTCGGTTACCCCGGCGAGTTGACTGACCTCGGCCTGCACGGAGTTGACGCAGTGGCTGCACGTCATGCCGGAGACGGTGTAGATGGTTTGCATGGGGCTCCCCTTTGGGTTCGTCCGGGCGCATCGCCAGGCGGCGGAACAGCGGGCTGCGGGTGGCCCGCCAACGTCACGATACCCCTACCCCCTAGGGGTATCAAGGTGATCGGAAGCACGCAGGCAGCGAGCCGACGTCAAGCGCCAATGGTGTCGTCGCCCCGGTACAGGTCCACGAGTTGGCGCGTGGCTTCCTTTCGCAGGCCTGAAGCATCGTCGCTGGGTCGGTAGGCAGGCGCCTGAGCAGCCCACCAGGCAAGGCGCCACTGGCACGCCAGCGAAGACGCGAGGCCAAGACACCGGGTAGCCGAGCGAACCCACACAGGAGCGCCGACGTCTTCCGCCGGAAGGGTCGATCCGGCAGGGTAGATACGGAGCGACGGTCGCCCTGACGAACCGAGTCCAGGACGACCGTCACATCCACTCACGGAGTTGAGCTGGGCGAACGCTCACTCCTACCGGTGCGCGGGCTGCGCCACCGGCTCGCCAACCGTGTCTCCTGCCCCAGCCGTCGGGCGGGCGGAGCGGAGGGTGACCGCGGCGAGCACTGCGCCCACCGCAGCGATCCCGCCAACGCCGAGGAACGCGGCGGAGAATCCGTCGGTCAGCGCCGTTAGGTCGCCGAGTTGGTCCGCGCCGAACGACGCGGCCACCGCAGTCATCGCAGCCAAACCGAGGGCGGATCCCACCTGATAACTGGTGTTGACAATCCCGGCCGCTAGTCCACCCTCTTCCGGACGGGCGGTGGACAGTGCCGTGCCGAGGGAAGGAATAAAGGCCAGAGACATGCCCAACGCCGCGAGTAGGGAGGCGGGCAGGACGTCGACCCAGAAGCTGCCGTCAGGGCGGATCAGGGAGAGCCAACCCATGCCGGCGGCGAGGACGGCGAGTCCGGTGACCACCATGGCCTTCGGGCCGAACCGGCCGATCGCCCTCGGGGCGAGAACGATCATCCCGATCATGATGAGAATGGTCATCGGGAGCAGGGCGGCGCCGCTGGGGAAGGCGCTGTAGCCGAGAACCTGCTGCAGGTAGAGGTTGAGGAAGAACCACATCGGGATCCACGCCCCACCCAGTAGTAGCTGCGCCAGGTTCGCCGCACCGAGGTTCGGAGTACGCAGGATCGACAGCCGCATCAGCGGCTGACGGCGGTTTGCCTGGATAGCCACGAACAGCCCGAGCAGTGCCACCGCACCAGCGAGCACGAGCCACGTCTGGGACGCAGCCCAGCCGACCTGCGGTGCCCGTACGATCGCGTACACCGCTGCTCCCACGCCCGCAGTGACCGTGGCCGCACCGACGACGTCGACCGAGCCGCGCCCGCTCGGACTACCGCCGGGCATGAGCGCCGCAGTCGCCGCCAAGGCCAGGACCGCGATCGGGATGTTGATGTAGAACACCCATGGCCAGCTGACATATTCGGTGATGAGTCCGCCGAGGAACACCCCGGCAGTGCCGCCGGCCGGTGCGGCCGCACCATACAGCGCCAGTGCTTTGGTCAGCTCTTTCGGGGTGGCGCCGAACAGCATCATCAGCAGGGTCAGCGCCGACGGGGCGATCAGCGCGGCACCAACGCCCTGTATCGCGCGGCCGGCCAGCTCGACACCCACCGTGCCGGCCGCGCCGGCCACCACGGACCCGCCCAGCAGGACCGCCCAGCCGGTAGCGAACATCCGCCGTGCGCCGAACAGGTCCGACAGCCGTCCGCCGAGGAGCAGTAGACCACCGAAGGTGACCACGTAGGCGTTGAACACCCACGACAGGTTCTCCTGGGAGAACCCGAGATCCTCCTGGATGCGGGGCAGGGCCACCCCGATGATCGAGGTGTCCATGATGACCATGAACTGGGCGGCGGCGATGAGCGCCAACGCCCACCAGCGCCGAGATGACGAAGCCATGACAAGTCCAAATCCGGCCCGCGACAGATCATGCCGGGGCCTTGTAACGGTTACCGCACTAGTCAGGGGGTGGTGATCCTGTAGCCGGCGTCGGTGACGGCGGCGCGAATCTGGTTCTCGTCGGCATTGCCCGCGACCGTGATCCGCCCGGCCGACAGATCCACCCGTACGTCGGTGACGCCCGCGACCGCCCGCACAGCGGTGTCGACCTTGGTGGCGCACGGCTGGCAGGACATCCCGGCGACGGAGAACTGGCGGCTCTCGCTCGCAGCCGAGGCGGTCTGGGCGGAACCGGTTTCACAGCTGGCGCACATGACATACCTCCAATACCGGTACCCGGTGTGGGTATCCGTTGGAGCAAGACCGTAGCATACCCCCCGGGGGTTCCCTGTAGTTGATGTATGACCACACCCACCCCCGCCCCGGTCCGCGGCTACACCGCCAGCAAGGACCAGCTCTCCGCCCGGCTGCGACGCGTCGAAGGGCAAGTACGCGGCATCGAGAAGATGGTCGAGGACGACCGCTACTGCATCGACGTCCTCACCCAGATCTCCGCCATCCAGGCCGCCCTCGACAAGGTCGCACTCGGCCTGCTCGACGGCCACGCCCGACACTGCATGCACGAAGGCGCCGCCGAAGGACGCGCCGACGAGATGGCCACCCAGATGATGGCCGCCGTCGGCCGACTCATGAAACGCGGCTAACCCCGCAACCCAGGGCTCAGGCAAGGTGGCGATATGCCCGTCGTGAGTGTTTCGGGGCGGACGCTCCTGATCATGGTGGTATAGGCCGGGCGCGGCCTTTCGGTGATCATCCAGGTGTCGAAGCCGAAAGATCATCCGAGGACCGCGCCCGTTGGGAACATCATCGCTGATCGGTGTGCTGGCCGTGCACGCGGATCATGTTGGAGTGTCGCTGCCTGCCTTGTGCCGGCCGAGTCAGGTCGAGGCGTTAACGGCCGTGCCGGCGGCGGGACCCGCGGGGCGTGGTGCGTGCATCCCCTCGCGGGAGTCCTGGCTGCCGCGGTGGCGGCGGTGCTGGCCGGTGCCAGGTCGGCGGCGGCGGTCGCCGAGTGGGCGAACGACGCCCCGCAGCAGGTCCTCGCCGGGCTCGGCGCATGGCGGGACCCGTTCACCGGGCTGTACCGGGCGCAGGACGGGTCCACTTTCCGCAGGATCCTGGCCGGTGTCGATGCCGACGCCTTGGACGACACGGTCGGCCGGTGGATCCTCGCCTCCCGGCCGGAGATGACCACTGGCCGGCGGGTGTACAGCGTGGACGGCAAGACGAACGAGCTGACCTGCTTCGAGCCGCTGCCGGACCCCTCGACCTGACCGCGGTGGTCGTCACTACCGACGCGTTACACACCCAGCGCGAGCACGCCCGCTGGCTGACCGAGGACAAGAAGGCCGGTTACCTCTTCATGAAGTTCCCCTCGGGGCCGGACACCCTGAGCCCAGGCAGTGGTCTGGGGCAAGGATGTCCTGATGCCCCGTCCGTCGAAGTACCCCGAGCAGTTTCGCCTGGATGCGGTCGAGTTTGTCCGTTCGTCACCGGATCGCCGACCCGGTCACCGGGTGAGCGGATCATCCCAAATGGGTCCAGGATCCAGGTCGTCGGCGGGCGGCAGCGCTGCGCTGGCGTGCCGATTCGTAGAGCACGACGGTCGCGGCGGCCGCCGCGTTCAGGGAGCTGGCGGCCCCGGACATCGGGACCCGGACGAGCTGGTCGCAGGCCTCACGCCAGCCGACGCTGAGACCGTTGGTCTCGTTACCGATCAGGGTCAGCGTGGGTTGCGTGAAGTTGTACTCGGCGGCATCCAGTGCGCCGTGCTCATCGGCACCCACGATGCCGATGCCGATGCCGTCGGCGCGCACGTCGGCGACCCAGGACAGCACGGCCTGGTGTGAGGGCGCCCGGACTACGGGCAGAGCGAACAGCGAGCCGGTGCTCGCCCGCACCGCCTTCGGGTCGTACACATCGGCGGCATGGCCGGTGACGATGACGCCGGACGCGCCGAAGGCGTCTGCGGACCGGATGAGCGTTCCGATGTTGCCAGGGCTGGTGGGCCGGTCGAACACGACGGTGAGCATGGTCGGCCCGGCCGGGATGCGGCACAGGTCGTCCTCCGGCAGCGCGACCACGGCCAGCAGCTCCGGAACCGTGTCTGCCTTGCCGCCCAGCTCGTGCATCAGTTCACGGGAGACGGCGAACCTCTCGGCCCGGACGGTGTCCAGGGCCTTGCGTGCCCAGCCGGACAGCTGGACGTCGGCGTCGTAGAGCAGCTCTCGGACCTGCCAGCCGTGTTCGATGGCCATGGCGATCGGGCGCACGCCCTGTACGAGGAACTCGCCGCGACGCTGCCGCTTGGTCCGATTGCGGAGCAGAGCCTCCCACTGCTGGAATCGCGCATTGCGGCCACTCACCCGCACCCTCACTGTTGTCCCCGTCTTCCCAGTACCTCAGGAACGGGGGTGTCCTGCCCGAGTCCTCGGCGAATCGCGATCTCCACGGGCGAGTACGCACCGTCGGCCCGTTCCAGTTCGTACGGCGCGGCCGGCATCAGCGGCGGCTGGGCCATGAAGCGCGGCCGCGTCCCGTGGTGGGGTTGCGCCGCGTGCACCAGGAACGGATGGCACAGGAAGACATCGCCCGGGGACCCGGTGGCCAGGGCGAGTGGCCGGTGGTCGGACGCCGCCACCAACTCGGGCGCGAGGTCCAGCCCGTTCGCCCCGTCCTCCCCGTACCTCTCCAGCACCTTCGGCACGTCGAGGTGTGAGCCGACCCGGATCCGGGTCGGGGCGTCCTCCGCACCGACCTCGCTGAACAGGAACAGCATCAGTAGCGCCCGGCCCCGGGAGCGAACATTCGTGAAGTACCAGCTCGCACCCTCCGGCAGATAGCTGCCCTCGATGTGCCAGCCCGCGTCGTTCGGCTCGTCCTGGTGCGGGAAGCGCAACGGGAACGTGCCCAGCGAGTAACGCGGCTCCCAGCGTCCCGCGCCGACGAGCAGGTCGTACACGTGATGGAGGAACGGAGAATTGGGTGCGGCGGCGAACGGCCCCTGCGCCATGCCGGGCACCCAGTGCACGGGCTGCGTCCAGGTGGCTGGGTCGTCCGGCTCGCAGCCCGTCTCCCGCCACAGCAGCCGCGCGCAGTCCGCGGCCACGCGCGGTGCGACGGCGCCCGCCAACTTCACGAAGCCGTCGCGAAGGAACCGGGATACCAGTGTCGTGTCGTCCATGCCCCCATCGTGTGGCGGCACCGATCCCGATCACCCGACACTTTCCGCTCCGTTTCTGTCGGGTGTGCCGCAACAGCGCCGGTCACGATACGGAGGCCCTGTCGCACAGCACTACAGCTTAGGTTCCGCCCAACTGTCGAAGGGAGCGAACGCATGGAAACCCGCATCGTCGACCGTCCCGCGTTCCGGCTCGTGGGGCACGCTGCCCGGGTTCCACTGATCCACCGAGGCATCAACCCGTACATCCAGCAGCACATCGCCGCGCTGCCGGCAGAGGAGCACCTGCGCTTGAAGGCACTCGGCGACACTGAGCCGGGCGGCCTGCTCGCGGTCTTCGACGACCTCGACGCCGACTACGACGAAGGCAGCGAGCTGACCTACCTGCACGGGGTCGCCGTGTCCCCGAGCACGCCGGTCCCGGGCGACCTCGACGTCATCGAGGTCCCGGTAGGTCGCTGGGCGGTCATCCGGGCCGTGGGGCCGCATCCACAGACCCTGCAGAAGACCTGGGCCACGGCCGCAGCCGAGTGGTTTCCCTTCAACCCGTGGCGGCTGCGGCCGGGCCCGGAGATCGTCGCGGTGCCCGAGCCGACGGACGACCTCAGCACCGCGACCCGCGAGCTCTGGCTGCCCGTCGAGCCGGCGCAGCGACCGGGTGGGCATTCAGCCGGCGGAAACAGGTCACCTGTCAGTCGGCCTCGACCGGCGCTTCACCGAAGACGGCGAGGCTGACGCCCCAGTAGGCGACGTAGGCGGCGAGCAGCACGTATCCGTGCCAGCGCCGCAGCCGGCCGGTGTGGAGGAAGTATGCGGCGAGGGCGGTCATGCCGACGAGCACCGGGAGGTGCCAGGAGAGCACCTCGTCGTCGACGACGCTGCCCCCGGCGCGCAGGATGATGCCGAGCTTCCCGGTCACGCCAAAGACGACGCTGCCGATGACGTTCGTGATGCCGATGTCGGCGGCGCCCCTGCGGGTGGGCTCGACGGTCAGGAGCACGTCCTCGAGGGTGAGGACGAGGGTGGCGATGGTGGCACCGAACAGGGCCCCCTGGATCCGGAACTCCTTCAGCAGGCCCTCCGTACCGATGCTGGTCATGGCCGCGCCGGCGACGAGGCCGACCAGCGATACGACGGCCAGCCCGATCGCCGCCCAGCCGGGAAGCGGGCGGGCGCTGTCGAACGGCATCGTCACGGCGAACGGCGGCGTGCTCGCGCCCCGGTGTGCCCCTCCGCAGCTCCCGGGTGGCCACGTAGCCGAGGAAGAGCACGAACAGCAGCAGGAGCAGCACGCCGTAGAGCGGGGTGATGGGCCCGAACACCAGGAAGGGGATCAGCACCAGCGGCGCGGCGACCAGGGCGATGTAGTGACCCGGGACGGCTATCCGGGTGGGCGAGATGATGCGGCGAGGGCGAGCGCCACCCCGATCATCGATATCGCCGTGCCGAAGACAGTGCCGAGCACAACGCCGCTGAGGTCCTCGACGTTGAGCGCCATCCCGAAGGCGACGTCAGCGTGGATTCCACCAGCGCCCGGGCGCATCAGCACGTCGCCGGAGCCCGCAAGAGAGGGGACCTGCAGAAGGAACCACCCGGCGGGGTGGGTGAGGAACCGGCTGACCACGCGTTGGTCCGGTCTCGGGGTGGGTTGACCACGAAGCTGCACCTGGCCTGTGAGCAGGGGCAGAAGCCGTTGTCGATCGTGCCGACCGCCGGGCAGCGCGGTGACGGCCCGCAGTTCATCCCGGTGCTAGTGCTCTGACCATGAACGTTCACGGTGTTGGGGTCAGGCTGCGCGGGTGGCGGGTTGGCCCCAGCGTCGTTGGCGTTCGCTGCGGATGCGGGCGCGTTCGCGGCGTTGGGCGGCTAGGACGTCGGGGTGGCGGGCGTTGGCGTTGCGCCAGCGCAGGTAGGCATGCAGCCGCCGGGTCAGCGTGGGGTGGTTGGGGTGGTTCGAGCCGGCGATGACGAAGGTGCGTAGCGGCCCGAACTGGGCCTCGATCGGGTTGGCCCAGGAGGCGTAGGTCGGGGTGAAACAGAGTTCGACCTTGTTCCGGGCCGCCCACGCCCGGATCTTTCGGCCCTTGTGCGCGGACAGGTTGTCGAGAATGACGTAGATCGGTGCCCCGTCCGGACGCGCGGCCCGGATTGACTTCAAGGCGGCGAGGGTGTTCCCGGCGCTCTTGCGGCGACGGACGACGCCCCAGAGTTGGTCGTCACCGACGGAGTAGCAGCCGTGGAACTGTCGGACGCCGTGCAGCTTGTGGTAGTTCGCGGGCAACCGGTGTGGGTGCCCGGCCGGCGCCCAGCCCGTGCCAGCCTGCGGACGGATCACCAAGGGCCCGAACTCGTCGAAGGCGAACACCCGCTGCGGGAGGTGGTTGCTCACGTGCTCGATCCGGGCGAGCTTGGCGTCCCGGTCAGGGTCGGTGGACTCCTTCCACGTCTTGGTCCGCTGGAAGGTGATCCGGTGTCGGTGCAGGATCTGCCGCAGCCGTTCCCGGCCCACCCCGACCCGTCGAGTGGAGTGAACGCGCAGGTGGTCGACGAGCTTGCGGATGCTCCAGCGGGTGAACGGCCGCCCCAGTTTCTCGGGGCGGGTGTTGGCCGTCTCGACGATGAGCTGTTCTTCGTCAGGACTGATCTGGCGGGGACGGCCACCCGCCCACTGAGGGTCCAGGCTGGCCATCCCCATCTCGTTGAAGCGGTGGATGACCTGCCGGATCGTGTCCTCGTCGGCTTGGACGAGGCGAGCGATCGCCGGCACCGTGTTCCCGCCGGCCGAGGCGAGCACGACCATCGCCCGCCGTAACCGGATCGGCGAGCCGGTACCTCTACGAGTGATCCTCAGCAGCTGCTGACCCTCCTGGTCACTGAGCCGCCGAACGCGAACAGGTTCTGCCACCGCCACAGCCTGACCGTCACGACGCCGCCCAGCCGACAGGCCAGACGGCGTGTCATCAACACCGTGAACGTTCATGGTCAGAGCACTAGCGGGCACGAGCCGTCTGGTGGTACCAGCCCGCCCCTTCATTGTCAGGGCTGCTCCCGGCCTCACCCCCAACCCGGGGATCGGCCTGCCCTCAGCTTCTACCGATCACTGCGATGACCGGCGGCAGGCACCTCCTCCTGCACGGAACCATCAGCGCCTCGTGGCGCACGGCTCTGCTCGTCCATGCAGAAGACCACGGCCTTGTCCGGCGGGTTCAGGTACAGGCCGACCACGTCGACCAGCTTCGCCTCGAACCTCTTGTCGTTGGACAGCTTGAACGTCTCCGTCCGGTGCGGCTTCAAGCCCCGCGCGTCCCACACCCGCTGCACCGTGGCGGCACTGACGCCGACCTTCGCGGCCATCGATCAGATGGACCATTGGGTGGCACCCTCCGGCCTCGAGTGCAGCGTCAGCTCCACAATCCGCGGGATTGAGGCCTTGCGTCCCCGACCCGCCACAGGCTTACCGAGCTGCGCAAGCCCGCGCTCGGCGTACTCGGCCCGCCACGCCAGCACCGACGGCCGCGACACCCCCGTCAACGCCGAAATCCGCATGTTCGCGAGCCCGTCCGCGGCCAGCAGCAGCACCCGCGCCCGCATCACCTGACGATGCGACGCCACACTCGACCGGGCCAACGACTCCAGAATCTCGCGATGACCGTCTTGCAGAACCAGTGCCGATGCGGCCGGACTACCCATCCAGAGATGGATATCAAGCGTAAAGCTATTTAGGAATCACAACACTAGTTCAACCGCCGGCTCGACTCGGTCAGGTCGATGTGGTCGCCCGGCTGGAGGCCGCAGACGGAGCGACCCTCGATCCGTTCCACCACGACCCGCAGGTCGTACAGGTCGGTGACCGGTTCCTCGGCGCTCATCGGAGGGCTTCCGCGTGGTGGTGCACGATCCGCCAGCCCCGCTCGTCGCGGCGCAGCACGTCCGTTACCCGGAAACAGTCGTCCGGCTGCCCGGTCGGGTACCGGGCCCGCAGGACGTAGCGGACCAGGCCCGTGTCCTTCCACGCCTCGGCCCGGAACTGCTCGGGGGCGACCGAGGTCGGGGGCGCGGCCGATCCCCGGGTCGCCGCCCGGCGGTCCCGCAGGTCGTCCAGGGCAGCCAGACCGTCCAGCAGGTCGGGCGCGTCGGACTCCCAGATCGTCAGTTCGGGGTGCAGCCGGGCGTCGAACGCCCCCCGGTCCCCCAACGACCGGTACATGTCGGTAATGGCGGCGGTGAGATCGTCAACGGTCATCGGGGCTCGCTTCCGGTCGGGGCGGACGGGGGTGTCGGGGGATCAGGAGAGCTCGGCGAGGCGGGCGTGCAGCGGGTCGAGCCCCATCGGCCCGAGCCGCAGGGCCCGGTGGTGGAACCGCTTGCGGTCGAACCCGGCGCCCTCGCGCCGTTCGACCTCCCGGCGGGCCTGCTGCCAGAGCCGCGCCCCGGCCTTGAAGGCCAACGCCTGCGCCGGCCAGCCGAGGTACCGGTCGACCTCGAACCGTGCGGTCGCCGCGTCCAACCCGGCGACGCGGACGAGGAAGTCCACGGCCAGCTCGGGGGTCCACCGGCGCGCGTCGGTGAAGCCGGTCCCGGCCGGGATCGGCACGTCCAGGTGCAGGCCGAGGTCGATGACCACCCGGGCGGCGCGCCACATCTGCCCGTCGAGCATCCCGAGCCGCTCGGCGGGACCGGCGTAGAGGCCGAGCTCGTCGGCGAGGCGTTCGGCGTAGTGCGCCCAGCCCTCGGCGTACCCGTGCACCTGGCACAGCGACCGCTGCCACGGGTGCAGGTCGGCGGTGGTGAGGGTAATCGCGTGCTGGAGGTGGTGCCCGGGCAGCCCTTCGTGGCAGAGCGTTCCGACGTGCCGCCACACCGGCACCGTCGACTCGCCGGGGGGCGTCGACCACCAGATTCCGCCCGGGCGGGTCAACCCGGCGTCGGGCGGGGTGTAGTACATGACCCCGGAGGCGGCGGGGCTGATCCGGCACACCACCCGGCGGGTGGCGGCCGGGATGTCGAAGTGCTCACCGTCCAGGGCGTCGGTGAGCCGCTCGGTGCGTTCCCGCAGCCACTCCTCCAGGTCGGGCCCGACCGGCACCCGTCCGGCGGGGTCGGCGTCCAGCCCGGCCCGTGCGCCCGCCACGTCCGGGTACCCGAGCTCGGCGGCGACCGCGCGCTGCTCGGCGGCGGTCCGAGCCAGCTCCTCCCAGCCGTACGCGTACAGCTCGTCCAGGTCGACGGTCGCGCCGAGGAAGCTGCGCGCGGTGACGGCGTACAGGTCGCGACCGACGCCGTCGACGTCGGTGGCCCGTGGCGCCAGCTCGGTGCGCAGGAACGCGGCGAAGTCCGCCGTCGCGGCGGAGGCCGAGCGTGCCCCGGCGGCCAGCTCCCCGGCCAGCGGCCCTTCCGGACACCCGGCCACCAGCCGGCCGTAGAAGTCGTCGGAGGTGACCCAGGCGGTGCACTGGTCGGCGACCGCCAGCACCTGCCGGCGGGCGACCAGGTGCCCCCGCTGGGCCGACCAGCGCAGCGTCTCGGCGTACTGGCCGAGGGCCGTGGGCACCCGGCGCAGGTGCGCGGCGACGACCGCCCAGTCCTGCGCGGTGTTGCGGGGCAGGTTGTCGAAGACCTGCCGGAGCAGGTGCACCGGCGTCGCCAGCGGGGCGAGCAGCCGGGTGGTGAAGCCCGCGTCGTAGAGGTCGACCTCGCTGGCCAGCCGGTCGAGCAGGGCGCCGGCGAGGGCCCGCTGCGACGTGCCATCGACACCTGCGCCGGCCGCCTCCGTGGCGGTGCCGCGGGCCAGCTCCGCGCGGGCGGCGAAGCCGTCGGGGGAGAGGTCCGCGAAGTGCGAGTCGGGCGTACGACCCGCCGCCTCGGCGGCCTTCGGATCCAGCCCGGCGAGCGCGTCGAGGTACCGGTCGGCGACCTCGGTGATCGTCGTCATCGGGCGACGCCGAGGCGGCCGTGGTCGTCGCGGTACCCGACGCCACCCTTGAGTACCGTGTGCAGGGTGCGCAGCGCGGACACCGACCGGGTGGGATCGTCGCGCAGGACCAGCAGGTCGGCGTGCTTGCCCACCTCGACGCTGCCGAGCGTGTCGGCCTGGCCCAGCCACTGCGCGGGGCGGATGGTGGCGGACTTCAGGGCGTCGGCGACGGGCATCCCGGCGTCCACCATGAACTCCAGCTCGCGCACGGTCGCGGTCGTCTCGTCGTAGCCGGCGTGTGGCGGCATGTCGCTGCCCAGCGCGATCGGCACCCCGTTGCGGATGGCGTGCTGGAGGCTTTCCCAGTGTCGGGGCCCGGCGGCCAGGGCGCGGTCCATCAGCCAGCCCGGCACGCCGGAGTCGCGGAAGAACTGTTCGCAGCGGCTGACCACGATGGTCGGGACGTACCAGACGTTCCGCTCGGCCATCAGCCGGGTCACCTCGTCGGTCAGCTCGTAGCCGTGCTCGACGCAGTCCAGCCCGAGTTTCACGGCGCGGCGCACCGACTCGGCCGGGCCGGCGTGCGCGGTGACCTTGCGCCCCCAGTCGTGCGCCACCCGGATCACCGCCGCCAGCTCGTCGTCGAGCAGTTGGGGGGTGTCGATCGACTCGAACTGGCCGGCGATCCCGCCGGAGATGCACACCTTGATCAGGTCGGCGCCGGCCCGGATCTGCTGCCGGGTGAGCCGGCGGAAGCCGTCCGCCCCGTCGGCCTCCAGCGCGTCGGCCTCCCAGCCGTGTCCCCCGGTGCAGCAGAGGGCGTGCCCGGCGGTGAAGATCCGCGGGCCGTCCACCGCGCCGCGTTCGATCCCCTTGCGCAGGGCGAAGTCGGCGTACCGGCTCTCGCCGACGAGCCGGGCGGTGGTGACCCCGGAGTGCAGGGTCCGGCGCGCCGAGTCGGCCATCAGCAGCACCAACTCGGCGAGGTTCGACCGGTGTACCTCGTCGCCGAGGTGTCCGGGCAGGCCGAGCGACAGGTGGACGTGCATGTTGGTCAGGCCGGGCATGACGTGGTCGCCGTGCAGGTCGACCACCCGGGCACCGCCCGCCTCGGTGAGGACGTCGTCGACCGGCCCGACCGCGCGGATCGTGCCGTCGGCGCCGATCCAGATGCCGCTGTCGCGCTGGACGTCGTCCCGTACGCCGTCGTAGAGCGCGAGGTTGACCAGGACCTGTTCGGTGGGGATGTGCATGCGGTGTCCTCTACCCGGCGGGCACGGTGGTCGGCGCCACCGTGGGGTCGTTGAGCCAGCAGGCGGCGCTGCGGCCGCCGAGATCGAGCGTGGGCGGCTGCTCGCCGCACGGCCCGAAGGCGTGCGGGCAACGCGGCCGGAACCGGCACCCGACCGGTGCCTGCGCCGGGTCGGGGACCTCCCCGGCGAGCGTCCTGGGCAGTTGCGGGTGCGGGCCGATCTGCGGCACCGCGTCGATCAACGCCCGGCTGTACGGGTGCCGGGGCGAGTGCCACAGCTGGCGGGTGGGTGCGGTCTCGACGATCCGGCCCAGGTACATCACCGCCGTAACGTCGGCGATCTCGTGCACCAGGGAGAGGTCGTGCGAGATGAACAGCATGCCCATGTCCAGGTCCCGGACCAGCCCGACGAGCAGGTTGACCACCTGCGCCTGCGACGACGCGTCCAGTGCGGTGACCGGCTCGTCCGCGATGATCATCCGGGGTTCCGGCGCCAGCGCCCGGGCGATCGCGAGCCGCTGCCGCTGGCCGCCGGAGAACTGGTGCGGGTACCGCTCCGCGGCCCCGGCCGGCATGCCGACCCGGTCCAGCAGGTCGGCGACCCTCGCCCGGCGGGCGGCGCCGGTCACCGTGTCCGGCACCCCGTCGAGGAGCTGGGTGCCGATGGTGCGCCGGGGGTTCAGCGACGCGTACGGATTCTGGAAGACCATCTGGAGCCCGACCTCCGGCACCGGCCGGCGCCGCCAGCCGAGCTGGGTGACCGGGCGGCCGGCGAACCGGATCATCCCGG
Organism: Micromonospora sp. NBC_01412; assembly: GCF_045040215.1. Classification (NCBI taxonomy): domain Bacteria; kingdom Bacillati; phylum Actinomycetota; class Actinomycetes; order Micromonosporales; family Micromonosporaceae; genus Micromonospora; species Micromonospora sp. NBC_01412. Next base: position 732,848 of record NZ_CP109528.1, on the reverse strand, counting down.
CGCTCGGCGCGGCCAGCCCGACCGCCACCCGGGCCAGCGACGACTTGCCGCAGCCGGACTCGCCGACCAGGCCGACGATCTGGCCGGGCGCCACCTCCAGGCTCACCCCGGCCACAGCCCGGACCGGCCCCCGGCCGCGCGGCTTGTACTCCACCTCGACGTCGATGATCTCGAGCAGGTTGCCTGACCCGACCGGCTCGCTCATGCCGCCACCTCCAGGTGCGGACGGACCACGCAGGCCACCGACCGGTCGGTGCCGGCGGGGGACAGCGGGGGAGGCGCGGTGCCGCAGGACGGCTCGGCGTACCCGCACCGGGGTTGGAACGGACATCCGGGCGGCGCCTGCCCCGGTGCCGGCGGCCCGCCCGGGATGGGACGCAGCGTGCCGACGGCCTGGGTGCCGTGCGGGCGGGCGCCGAGCAGCGCGGCCGTGTACGGGTGGCGCGGCGCGGTGAGCAGCGCTCCGGTGGGGCCGGTCTCCACCACCCGCCCGGCGTAGAAGACGTACCCGCGGGTGGTGAGCGCGCTGAGCACCCCGAGGTCGTGGGTGATGAAGGCGACGGCCAACCCGGTCTCGGCGCGCAACTGGTCCAGCAGCGCGAGGATACCGGCCTGCACCGTCACGTCGAGCGCGGTGGTCGGCTCGTCGGCGATCAGCAGCCGGGGGCGGGCGGCGAGGGCGATCGCGATGGCCGCCCGCTGCCGCATGCCGCCGGAGAACTGGTGCGGGTATGCCCGCACCGCCCGCTGCGGGTCGGGGATGCGGACCTGGTCGAGCAGTTCCACCGCCCGCCGGCCCGCCGCCCGCCGGTCCAGGCCCAGGTGGACCTGCATGTGTTCGGTCAGTTGCCGGCCCACCGTGAGCATCGGGTGCAGCGCCGCGGTGGGGTCCTGGAAGACCATCGCGATTCCGGCGCCGCGCACCTTCTGCCAGCGCCTGGTGTCCAGGCTGAGCAGTTCGGTCCCGGCGAACCGGGCCGACCCGGTGACCTTGGCACCGGCGGGCAGCAGCCCGAGCAGGGTCTGCGCGGTGAGGCTCTTGCCGCACCCGCTCTCCCCCGCGATGCCGACCATCTCGCCCTCACCGACGGTGAACGACACGTCGTGCAGGATCGGCAGCGGCCCCGTGGGGCCGGGCAGGGTGACGGACAGGGAGTCGACCTCGAGCAGGGGTGGCATTCTCAACGTCCCTTCGCGTAGCGGGGGTCGATCCGGTCGCGCAGCGCGTCGCCGAGCACGTTGAAGGCCATCACCACGGTGAGGATGGCCAGGCCGGGGAACACGCTGACCCACCACATGGAGAGGTCCTGCGAGCCGAGCGCCACCATCGAGCCCCACTCGGCGGCCGGCGGGCGGGGGCCGAGGCCGAGGAAGGACAGCGCGGACAGCAGCAGCACGGCGTTGCCGAGCTCCAGGGTGGCCAGCACGATCGCCGGCCCCACGCTGTTGGGCAGGACGTCGCGGCGCAGCGCGCGGACCGGCCCGATGCCGAGCAGCCGGGCGGCGCTGAGGTAGTCCTCGCCGCGCATGGTCAGCACGGCGCTGCGGATGACCCGGGCGTAGACCGGCCAGGAGACGATGACCAGCGCGAGGACGGCGTTGCGGGTGCTGGGCCCGAACGCGGCGGTCACCGCCATCGCCAGGATGATCTGCGGGAACGCGAACACCAGGTCCGTCAGGCGCATCAGCGCCTCGTCGACGAACCGTCCCACGTAGCCGGCGACCAAGCCGAGCAGGCCGCCGATCAGCAGGGCGAGGGAGACGATGGCGAGCGCGAGCGGGATCGACAGGCGGGAGCCGTGGATCACCCGGCTGAACACGTCCCGGCCGAGGGAGTCGGTGCCGAACCAGTGCGTGCCCGACGGCGGGGCGTACGCGTCCGGGCTCTGCGCCAACGGGTCGTACGGCGCGACGACCGGGGCGAACAGTGCCATCAGCAGCCACCCGCCGAGGATGACCAGGGCCGCCGCGGCGATCGGCTGCCGCCAGATGGGCCGCCCGGTCGAGCGACCGCGCAGCCGGCCCAACAACCGGCGCCGGGCCAGCGCGTCGGTCGCCTTCGGGTCGGGCGCCACGGGGTCGGGTGCGAGTGTGGTCATGACAGCCGGATCCTCGGGTCGATGAGCCCGTACAGCAGGTCGACGGTGAGGTTGACCAGCGTGTAGACCAGCGCCACGAACAGGCTGACGCCGAGGATCGCGGGCAGGTCCAGCGCCGTCGCGCTGCGGTACGCGTACTGGCCGAGGCCCGGCCAGCCGAAGATGTTCTCCACCAGCACCGTGCCGGAGAGCAGCGAGGCGAAGGCCAGACCGGAGACGGTGATCACCGGGACCAGCCCGGCCCGCAGCAGGTGCCGGCGGAACACCACCCGGGCGGGCAGGCCCTTGGCGTACGCGGCCCGGATGTAGTCCTGCTGGAGCACCTCCAGCATGGACGAGCGGACGAACCGGACCAGCATCGCCACGGTCAGGCTGGTCAGCACGAGCACCGGCAGGATCAGGTGCTGGGCTGCGTCCCAGGCCACGTCCCACTGGCCGGCGAGGGCGGCGTCGACCGTGTACATGCCGGTCACCGTCGGCGGCGGGCTGAAGTCGGTGGAGAGCCGGCCCCCGCTGGGTGCCAGGCCGAGCTGGTAGAAGAAGACGTAGAGCACGACGAGCGACAGCCAGAACGGCGGGGTGGACAGGCCGAGCAGCGCGCCGACCCGGATCAGCTGGTCGGTGATCCGGCCGTTGCGCACGGCGGCGAGCATGCCGATCCCGGTGCCGATCAGCAGCGCCAGCACCATGGTGGGGATGGCCAGTTCCATGGTCGCCGGCACGTACTGGAACAGGTCGTCCGTCACGGTCCGGCCGGTCTGCTGGGAGATGCCGAGGTCGCCCCGGAACAGGTTGCCGAGGTACTGCAGGTACTGCACGTACAGCGGCTGGTCCAGGCCCCACTTCTCGCGGAACGCGGCCACCGTGGCGGGGTCGTTGAGCGCCTGGTCGGAGAGGTTGGCGGTGACCGGGTCACCGGGCACCACGGTCACCAGGCCGAACGTCACGATCGTGACGCCCAGCAGCAGCCCGGCCGTGATCGCCACCCGCTTGGCCAGGAACACCAGCAGCGCCCGGCGCGGCCGGGGCCGGGACGCGGTCGTGGTGACCGCGCCCGGCTCGGCGTCGTCGACTGTCGTCGTCATGAGGTGGTTACTCCCGGCCGACGGCGGCCAGGTCGACCTGCCAGCCCGCAGCGGTGTAGTCGGTGCCGGTCAGGTCGCCGCTCGCCACGACGGTGGAGGAGTTGCTGGCCAGGACTACGTACGGCGAGGCGGCGTTCATCGCCCGCTGCCACTCCTGCATGGCGGTGGCCCGGGCAGCGAGGTCGAGGGTCTCGGTGACCTTCTTGCCGGCGGCCACGACGGCCGGGTCGGCCCGCTCCACCGTCCAGCCCGAGCGCAGCGCGGTGGCCTGGCCGGGGGACATGTTGTTGATCAGCGAGTCGGCGACGGGGTAGTTCAGGCTCTGCGGGGTGAACCCGAGTGCCATCTTGCCCGTACGCATCTCGTCGAGGAACGTGGTCAGCGGCTGCGGGGTCAGCTCCAGCTTGATGCCGGCCTCGGCGGCGTCGCCCTGCACCTTGGTGGCCACCGTGCCCAGGTCGACCCCCTTGTAGGTGATGGCCGGGTAGTTGAACTTGACCGTGGGGTTGGTCAGCCCCGCCTCGGTGAGCAGCGCCTTGGCCTTCGCCACGTCACGCTTCGACTCCTCCCCGGCGGGCAGCGCGCCCGGGTAGGCCGGGGCCACCAGCCCTGCGCCGGGGGCGGCGCCCTTGCCGTACAGCCCGGCGATGCCCTGGTAGTCGATGGATGCGCGCAGTGCCTGGTTGAACTTCGGGTTCGAGGTCACCCCGGAGACGGCCGGGTCGGCGTTGAGGAAGAGGAAGTAGACGGTGTCCTGCATGGCGGAGGTCTTCAGCGTGTCCGGCAGCCCCTCCAGGAGCTTGCCGGAGATGTCCAACGCGATTTCCGAGCCGCCGGCCCGCTGCATGGTCAGCTTCTGGGTCTGCACGTCCATGTTGCGCAGCACGACGCGGCCGAACTCGGGCTTGGTGCCCCAGTAGTTGGGGTTGGCCTCCAGCACCACCTGCGCCGACGGGTCGTACGACTTCAGCACGTACGGGCCGCTACCGATGGAGTTCTTGTCGAGGTACTGCTGCGCGGTGTCGCTCTTCGCGGCGTCGGGGCCGTGCGTCGCGCCGTGCTCCTTGGCAACCTTGGAGTTGACCACCCCGGTCGAGGGCATGGCCAACACCACTGGGATGTTCGGGTCGGCGGTCGCCGAGGTGACCACCACGGTCCGGTCGTCGGTCTTGGCGACCGTGAGGCCGCTGACCATGACCGCCGGGCTGGCCTTGAGGTTCTTCAGCCGGTTGAGGGAGAAGACCACGTCGTCGGCGGTCAGCGGGCTGCCGTCGGAGAACTTCACGCCCCCGCGGAGCTTGAAGGTGAAGGTCTTCGCGTCGGCGGAGGCCTCGTACGACTCGGCCAGCGCCGGGACCGGCTTGCCGACGTCCGAGCCCTTGAAGGTCAGCAGGGTGTCGTAGAGGGAGTGCACGGCCGTGAGCCCGGTGGCCTCGTAGATCCGGCCGGGGTCGAGGGTCTTGAGGACGAACGAGGTGTTGACGGTGAGGGTCTTGGCCGAACCATCGTTACCGTTTCCTCCGTTGCCGCCCGCGCTGCACGCGGTGTTGGAGGCTATGGCCAGTGCCGCCAGAGCGATCGCTCCGACGCGGAGCCGGCGAGGGGACACCGACATGCTGTTCCTACCTTCGAATGGGCCGGCCCGCGTGGGACGGGCTCTTGGGTTGTCGCGCCCGGCGTCGCCGGTGACGCCGCGGCCGGGGCCGCCGGTGCCAACCGATGGCGGCTCGCGGGTCTTCGCCCGTATACCGTCATGAGGTTGGATGTATCCGGCCGGGACTCCTGTCCGGTTCGTTCCTCGGCGCGGCTTGTCTAGTTACACCAAACACGTTCGCCTTGTGTTTGACCATGCTAGACAACGGCGTATAGTTACGTCAAACATTTCTAGTCACACTGTTGGAACGAGGAAGACGCATGCTCGGTGACCAGCTTCGCGACCTGCGCCAGCAGCACTCCCTCACGCTACGTCAGCTCGCGGCTGCCGCCGACGTCTCACCCGCCCTGCTCAGCCAGATCGAGAACGGCGCCACGGACCCCAGCCTGGCCACCCTCCGTAAGCTCGCCAAGGTCTTCGACACCTCCATCGCGGCGCTGTTCTCCGAGCCGGACGCGCCGCTGGTGCACCTCAGCCGTTCCGGTTCGCGGACCCGGCTCGCCGCTCCTCCGGGGCAGATCGCCTACGACCGGCTCACCCCGGGGCGGGGCGACCTGGAGGTGCTCGAAGCCGAGCTGGCGCCCGGCGACGCCAGCTCCAGCGAGCCGTGGTCGCACCCCTCGACCGAGTGCGCGATCGCCGTCACCGGCGAGGTCGTCGCCGAGATCGGTGGCGAGAAGTACGTGCTGAAGACCGGCGAGGCGATCACCTTCGACTCCCGGCTGCCCCACCTCTACCGCAACGCCAGCGACCAGCGCGCCCGGCTCATCATCGCGGTCACCCCGCCGACCCCCTGACCCACCCCGGCACGTCACCCGGCCCGCGTCACGCACGTGGGCGGATACGACGCCGCCCGTCGAAAGGACCCGAAAGTGGACCGTGACAGCGTCGACTGGTTCGGCTACCTCCCGGCCGTCACCACCCCGTTCACCGCCACCGGCGAACTGGACCTCGCCGCCTGGCGCGTCCAACTGGACTGGCTCGCCGCCGAGCGGCTGCACGGGGTGATCGTCGGCGGTACCACGGGCGAGTGGTTCAGCCTCACCGAACAGGAACGCTCCGCGCTGTTCCGGACGGCCGCCGAACGGGTCGGCGACCGCCTCACGGTGCTCGGCGGCTGCAACGCGTACACGCCCGCGGAGGCGATCCGGCACGCCGAGGCCGCCCGGGACGCAGGCCTGCACGGCATCCTGCTCACCCCGCCGCCGTACGTGGTGCCCACCCGGTCGGAGATCGTGGCCTTCTACCGGGCCGTCTCCGAGGCGGTGGACATGCCGCTCTGCGTCTACAACTGGCCCCGCGGCACCGGCGTCGACCTGGACGCCGACCTACTGTCGGAGCTGAGCGGGCTGGACACCGTGGTGGCGGTCAAGAACTCTACCCCGGACTTCGGCGGATTCGTCCGCAGCCTCGTTGCCCTGCGCCACCGCGTGCGCTACTTCGGCATCCCCACCAACGAGGTCGGCATCGAGCTGATGACCACGATCGGTGGCGACGGGCTGATGGGAGCCGGCGCCGTGCTTGGCGCCGACCACCCCGACTTCTTCCGCGCCCTGCGCGCCGGGGACCTCGACCGGGCCCGGGTCCTCGGCGCCCGCGACCGGGTGATCATGGAGGACTGGTTCGGGCCGGACTACGGCGCCCGGTTCGGCAACGCGCAGGCGATCATGAAGTACGCGCTCACCCTGCGCGGCGTACCGGCCGGGCACGTCCGCGCGCCGCTGCTCCCGCTGACCCCCGCCGAACAGGACCGCGTCCGGGCCACCATGACCCAGCTCGACCTGCTCCCATGACTTCGTACGACACGGCGGTCATCGGCGGCGGTCTGCTCGGCTGCGCGACCGCCTGGCACCTGGCCCGCGCCGGCAACCGGGTCCTGCTCGTCGAGAAGGACCAGGTCAACCGGCACGCCTCCGGGCAGAACGCGGGCAGCCTGCACTTCCAGCTGGAGTTCCGGATGGTCGAGCACGGCGACGACGCGGCCCGCGCGGCGGCCCGTGCGCTCCCGCTGCACCTGGACGCCATGCGGGCCTGGGCCACCGTCGAGGACGAGCTCGGTGAGCGGTGCGGGGTGTCCCGTACCGGCGGGCTGATGCTCGCCGAGACCCCGGCGGAGATCGTTGTGCTGGACCGGAAGGCGGCCCTGGAACGCGAGTACGGTCTCGACGTCGCCGTGCTCTCCGGCCCGGAGCTGCGCCGGTTCGCGCCGTACCTGGCGGACACCGTGCTCGCCGCCGGTCACGTGCCCGGCGAGGGCAAGGCCAACCCCCGACTGGTCACCCCGGCGCTGGCCCGGGCCGCCGGCCGGTACGGCGCCGTGCTGCGCACCGGCTGCCGGGTCACCGGGCTGCACCGGCGCGGCCGGCACTGGGAACTGCGCACCGGGACCGGGCCCGGGGACACCGCCGGGGAGACCCACCTGGCCGACACGGTGGTGCTCGCCGGCGGGGTCTGGACCGCCGAGCTGGCCGCGATGGCCGACGTCCGGCTGCCGGTCTTCCCGGTCGGGCTGACGATGAGCGCCACCGCCCGCAGCCGGCCGTTCCTGCCGCACCTGATCCAGCACGTCGGCCGGCGGCTGTCGATGAAGCAGACCGAGGACGGCAACGTGCTGATCGGTGGCGGGTGGCCGGCCAAGCTGGTCAGCCGGGCCGGACAGGTCGACCTGGAGACCAACCCGGAGTTGCGGTACGAGTCGCTGGTCGGCAACGCCGCCGCCGCCGCCCGGGTGGTCCCGGCGGTGTTCGACCTGCCGGTGATCCGGACGTGGACGGGCATGACCACGCTCACCCCGGACCAGTTGCCGCTGCTCGGCGCGGTCCCGCGCCGGCCCGGACTGTTCGTCGCCACCGGCGGCTCGGCCTTCACCCTCGGCCTCACCTACGCCCGGCTCCTCGCCGGCATGGTCGTGACCGGCGAGACCGACCGGTCGATTGAGGACTACTCTCCCTCCCGTTTCGGAGCGCTGAACTTTGTCTGAACACCGCCCGTCGAACCCTCCGGACGCACCGAGGCGTACCCCGATGGACCGACCCGAGCTGGTCACCATCGAGGTGGACGGGCGGACCGTTCCCGCCCACCCGGGCGAGTCGCTGGCCACCGCGTTGCTCGCCGCTGGTGAGCGGGCCGTCGGCACCACGCGCGGCGGCGCCCGCCGGGCGCCCTACTGCAACATGGGGATCTGCTTCGAGTGCGTCGTCACGGTGGACGACGTGCCCTGCCAGCGCTCCTGCCTGATCCGGGTACGGGCCGACATGCGGGTCCGCACGGCGGTGCCCCGGTGAACGCGCCCGACGTGGTGGTGGTCGGCGCTGGCCCGGCCGGGCTGGCCGCCGCCGCCACCCTCGGCCGGCATGGCGCCGCCGTCACCGTCGTCGACGAGCAGGAGCAGCCGGGCGGGCAGATCTACCGCCAACCGCCGGCCGGGTTCACCCCGCCGGCCGGATCGTCCCCCGCCGGTCGGGCGCTGCTGGCCGAGGCCACCGCCGCTCCCGGCGTCCGCTGGCTCGCCGACACCACGGTGTGGGGCGTCCTCGGCACCCGGGCCGGCCTCGACGGGTACGCGGGCGACCAGCCCCCGCCGGGCCGCTACCGGGTCGCCACGCACGGTCCGGTCGGTGTCCGCCTGCTCGAACCCCGAGCGGTGCTGCTCACCGCCGGCGCGTACGACCTGCCGGTGCCGTTTCCGGGCTGGACCCTGCCGGGAGTGCTCACGGCGGGCGGTGTGCAGACGTTCGTCAAGGCACAGGGCCTGCTGCCGGGCGGCCGGTTTGTCCTGGCCGGGGGCCACCCGCTGCTGCTGGTGGTGGCCGCCCAACTGGTCCGGGCCGGTGCCCGGGTGGTCGAGGTCGCGCTGATCCAACGCCGCCGCGACCTCCTGCCCGGACCGGCCGGGCTGGCCGCCGTGGCGGGCGCGGGAGGCAAGATCGCCGAGGGCGTCGACGCGCTGTGCGTCCTGCGACGGGCGGGCGTGCCGGTCCGGTTCGGCACGGTGGTCCGCCGCGCCGCCGGCGACCCGGACCTGACCACGGTGACCCTCGCCGAGGTCGGCCCCACAGGGCTGCCGGTGCCCGGGACCGAGCGGGACGTGCCCTGCGACGTGCTGGCGCTGGGCTACGGCTTCGTCCCCTCCGTCGAGCTGGCCCGGCAGGCCGGTTGCGCGGTGACCTGGGATTCCCCCGCGGGCGGCTGGGTGGTCCGGCACGACGAGTGGCTGCGGACCTCGGTGCCTCAAATCGCGGTGGCCGGCGAGTTGACCGGCGTCGCGGGTGCCGAGCAGGCGGAGGTCGAGGGCCGGCTCGCCGCCCTCGGTGTGCTGCGCGACCTGGGGCTGCTCGACGAGCCCCAGGCCGTTACGCTGGCCCGCCCGGTCCGCCGGGAGCTGCGCCGACGACGACGTTTCGTCACGCAGGTGCTCGACCGGTTCGCGCCGGACCGGGCGGCCCTGGGCAGCCTGGTCACCGACGACACCGTGCTCTGCCGGTGCGAGGAGGTGCGGGCCGGCGACGTGCGCCGCGCGCTGGGCGCCAATCCGCACCTCGGCACCGCGAACGCGGTGAAGCTGGTGACCCGCGCCGGGATGGGCCTGTGCCAGGGGCGGTCCTGCGAGCCGGGCCTCTGCCAGCTCATCTCCATGCTGACCGGCCGGGGGCCGGAGCAGGTCGGCGCGTTCACCGCGCAGGCGCCGGTCAAGCCCGTCCCGCTGCGCGCCCTCGCGGTCGGCGACAAACCGCCCGCTGCGGACTGACCGAGGGCGCCGCCCGCACCAGCCGTTGACTCCAGGCTTGAACCATCCCCTCCCATCATCCCAGGCGGGAGTGTGGATCTAACGGCACCTCTCTGTGTCAAGGCGTTGGCAACAGAGAGGTCTCCAACTTGTTGAATTGGCAGCGGAGGTCAGGGTCTGCAGCCATGATCTTCGAGGTTGTGGTCGGGGTCGCTCGGGAAACACCTGCCGCCCACGGGCTGGCCCTCGAACGGCCTGCGCCCCGGCCACGACCGCCGGCGAGAGCGGCTCGAGAGAGGTCTGTCTAACTTGATCTTTAACCGCTGAGGTCCTGTGGGGACCCCGACCGATGACGGAAACAGCCCTTGGTTGATGATCTTCTTGTCTAGGGAAGAACATCAATGGCGCTGTTGCGTTGTCGGAACGGTGGGCACGCCGAGCCTTGTCAGGGGGCACCGGTCAGATCGCTCGGGCCAGTTCGGTGAATGCGGTGGCCACCCGCGTCGCGGGTGGATCATCGGTGGCGAGTTCGTAGTGTCCGCGGCGGAGGTTCTGCACGAAGGCATGCCCGGTGATGATCGTCTGGGCGGTGCGGTCGGTGCGAAGCCCGCGCATCGGTCTGAGCCGGTGCTTGAGCTGGCTATGGTCGGCCTCGATCGGGTTGTTGGCGTGCCGTTCGACGTGGTGCCAAGCCGACGGGACCAGCTCATCGAGCACGCCGGGGTAGACGGGGGCGGCGTCGGTGACCACCTCACTGGGCGTGACCTTCAACGTCCGCATCGCGCGCTGAAAGAACCGGCGGGCTGCGGCGGCGTCCCGACGGGCTGAGACAAACACGTCGATGACCTGCCCGTGCTGGTCAATCGCCCGGTAGACGTACCGCCAGACCCGTTGACCTTTACATAGGTCTCATCGACGAACCACCGGTCGCCTGGACAGTGGCGGTGGAATCGGGCAGCGTCGGCCAGCAGCGGGGTAAACCGCTGCACCCACCGGTAGACAGTGACGTGATCCACCTCCACACCGAGTTCGACCAGCAGGTCCTCCACATCCCGGTAGGAGAGGTTGAACCGCAGGTACCAGCGCACCGCGAGAACGATCACCTCGGGCGGGAACCAGAACCCCGCGAACGCCGACGCGGGCGGGGACCAGGACCGGACACGAGACAGCGACCTCACCAGCCAAGCAGACCACACCGATCAAACACGGTAGTCGATCATGCTTGCACCTAATGCAACAGAGCCGGTCGCTGACACACCGACCTTGGGGTCGCGGCCCATCCCGATCAGCAACTGCAACTGCGCCTCGGACACCTCATTCCCGGCATCTCGGAGGGCTTCTTCCAGCCGTGGATCTTACGCGGTCGGTCGTTGATCTCGGAAGCGACCATCGCGAGGTATGTGGGGTCGGAGGTGATCGGGACGCCCTTGGGGAAGTACTCGCGCAGGATCCGGTTGGCGTTCTCGTTGCTGCCTCGTTGCCAGGGTGAGTGGGGGCGGGCGGAGTACACCGGCAGGCCGGTTGCGGTGATCCTGGCGTGTCCGGCCATTTCCGACCCGCAGTCCCAGGTCAACGACCTCGCGATCTGCGGGGGAGGGTTCCGGCGGCGGCGATGATCGCGTCGCCGACGGTGAGGGAGTCTCGGCCGGTCAGCGGGACCAGGACCACGAACCGGGAGGTGCGTTCGACCAGCGTCGCCACCGCGGTCTTGCCTGCCTTGCCGATGACCAGTCGGGTAGCCCCGGCGCATTGCTGCGCCGGGGCCCCCTCAGAACCGTGCTTGCGGCGTTAACCGCACACGGCTCAAGCAAGCCCTGGAGGCTCGCTGACGGGCAGAATGCTTGGCCTTTGGCCTTCGCCGGCTGGCTGCCGTCGGAGGCAGTACGCGTGTATGAGACGGGAATGAATAGCGTCCGGCTTACCGTCGATCGGGGCGACGACATGTTGTCTGACGATCGCCTTCCGGATCGTGCGTGTCCACAGTTCCCATTCGGTTGGGGTCTGCGGCGCGTGCTCGGCGTGTAGCAGAAACCCTCGGCAGAGCGAACATCGACCTTGCTGTTTCTTCAAAAGATACAGCGTGGCTTTGCCCGTTGCTGGAGGTCCTTTGCAGCGCCGATCGGCCCAATACTTGCTGAGAGCAGGATCGTCCGGGGACGCCGTGCCCTTGACCAGTTGGTGCCGGACGATCTTCGTCCAGGAAAACTTGATCAGGTAGGAGCCGCTGTCACGGTCACCAAAAACCCACCTGTCCTGCCTGGCCTGGTTGAACCGGCCGAAGTACCTGTCAACGATCCAGTGCTTCGACTTATTCGGGTGGCTGTGTTTCGCCCACTTGTAAAGCAGAATCCACACATAGTTGTCCAGCGCCGTGAATATCTCGCTCGACACCACCGTCCGGTAATAGGCAGACCAGCCCCGGATGATGGGGTTGATCTTGTAAAGCACCGCCGCCGCGTTAGCTCCTCGCAAAGCTATTATCTCGCCGCGTAGCCTTTCCCGGATCCGTCTCAATGCCGCCTTGCTCGGTCTGATCAGCAGTTTCCCGTGATAGCGGCGGACGTTGAACCCCAGAAAATCGAACCCATCGCCAGCATGGACGATACGAGTTTTGCCCTCGTTGAAGGCTAATCCTCTGGACGTCAGCCATTGCCGTAGCCTTTCCTTGGCCTGGTCGGCCCGCTCATGGCTGTGGCACATCACGACGAAATCGTCTGCGTATCTCACCAGCACCGGACTGTCTGTTACCGCACTGCCGGCATCTCTGCCGGCTGTGAGGTAACGGACCCCGGCGGCATTCTCCATTCCATGCAAAGCCACGTTGAACAGCGTCGGGCTGATCACTCCGCCTTGGGGAGTTCCTTCCCCGGTCGGGGCGAACCGGCCATTATCGATCACACCTGCTTTCAGCCATCGTTCCACTCGATCCCTGGCGGGAAACGCGCCAAGCAATGTCAGCAGGTGCCGGTGATCGATCCGGTCGAAGGCTGCCGTCAGGTCAGCGTCGAGGATCCACACCCGCTGCGGGTTCTTACCGTTGAGCGTGGAATAGATGGCCCCGATCGCGTCGTGACAGCCGCGGCCCGGCCGAAATCCGTAGGACTTCGGCTCAAATCGGGCCTCCCATTCAGGTTCCAACGCGTTCGCTGTCAAGGCTTGTAAGGCCCTGTCGGCGATCACGGGAATGCCGAGACCACGCCGTTTCGTGGTTCCGGGCTTAGGAATGTAGACACGCTTGACGGGACGGGCAGTCCACATGGCGCTGTCGTGCTGCATCCAGTCGGCCAGTTCAGCCTTGGATTCCGGGTGCAGCACGACTTTCCCGTCGACGCCCGCCGTCTTACGGCCAGCGTTGATCTCCGTGACTCGCCGCACGCTGATCAGCGTGTTAGCGCGAGAACGGAGCATCAGTTTCTGCAGATTGCGGACCCGTTTAAGGTCCCCCGCCTGCGACGCCGCGAAAATTCTCTGACGCAGACGACCCACGGCATCTTCAGCCTGGCGCCAAGCGATCGACGACCAGTCGATAACATCGCCCTCCGGTCCGTTCACCACGGCAACATACTCACCACGAGCCAATCGGAGTGAACACTTGCGTCACTGTGACGTCCAACTTGTCCTTCGGTTCCGGTGTCATTGTTCAGTGTTTCTCCACAGGCTCACCAGACCCACGTCAGCACCCTTTCGAGTCCGGGCATCGCCCGTATCCGGCCAGTTATACGGAAGAATCCGATGGAGGATCGGATGACTCCTCCGATTTCCTGTTTCCTTTCGGCTACCGGCATTCGCTTCTTGGGCCTTCCTGTCCCCGCTGAAGAATTGAGCTTTCCTCGCAGTCGGCCGACCGGTCATCGAGACCCGGACTCCAACGGGATTTCCACGTTCCGCACGAGTGAGACACGACCGGGGTGGGTGCCCTCTTTATCCCGAGGCGGCGGTGTCCTTCTGGCTGGAGTGACCTCTACCAGCCAGCGCCTGCCGCTTCTCAACGGCCAGCCCTGTACCCCATTACCGCATTCCGTCGACAGGGCTTGGGATCACGAGACATCATCGAGGGTTCATTTGCATTCACCCGTCCGGTCTTCCCCTTAGCCTGTAGCTCCCGGACGGAACGGAAACCCTTGGGCTTGACTCCTGAGCTTCACACCCCGCCGTTACCAGCAACGCATGTCAGGAGAGGGGACGAGCCAACGGACACAGGACCGGGACTTGCCATCAGTAATAGACGAACCTCCAAGCGGCAAATCCACTCAAACTCGTGCGACTTCGTGTCGCACGGTCACCTTCCCAGTGCCCGGGGACCTGTCGGTCCTCGACCTCGGCGGGGCGTTCGTCGAGGTATCGGGGCTCGCGGATCCGGGGTGCCGGTGCCGGCTGGGCCCCGCCACGTCGGGCCGTGCGGCCAGTACGCAGACCGATCAACTCCCGCGCCAGAGTGGAAACCGGCTGGGCGTACACCCACTGGTAGATCGCCTCATGAGACACCCGGTAGCCTGATCGTCGGGGTAGTCGAACGCCAACCGACCCGCGATCGACGCAGGCGACCAACCCAGCCGCAGCCGCTCGCGGACCACCTCCCGCAGGCCCGGCACCCGCTCCACCGCCCACGTCTTCGGCCGCCGCCGCGCCGCCGCCGCACCGGTGTCAGCGGCCGCGGCCCGGTACCCGACCCGGCCACCGTGCCGGGCGATCTCCCGTGACACCACCGACGGATCACGGCCGATCAGGACCGCGATCTGCTTGTACTCCAAGCCTTCGGCCAGGCCACGGGATACTTCTTCACGATCAGCCAGGGTCAACATCGCACGCACGGCGGAACATCCTGTCCCACCGAACCACCAAGATCAAATGCTACGACCGACTGAACCTGTCATCTACTGATGGGGTTGCAGGTCGGGTGTCTGGCCGGATGGTTGGGCTGGGCGATCAGCCACGGCTGTGTTCTGTGGCTGCTGGGGGTCGTCCCCGAAACAGGCCCGCCGACTGTATCGGGCCACGGGGTGGTCCGCTTCGGTCGCGGGTTTGTCTTTCGGCATCTCTTTCGGTGTCGGCCTGCTGGTGACCTCCCGCGCTACCTGATGTCTTGGGTTCCGGAGTCGAGCGCGGTCGTGTTCTAGTGAGGTTTGGGCGGGCCTGTGGCCCTTCGGAACGGAGCGGGAGATGTCATTCGGCGACGAGATCGAGCAGTTGCTTGAGCTGTACCAGCAGCAGCGCAGCCAGGCCCTGGAAGCGCAGCGAAAGGTAGAGGAGATTTCTGTGACGGTGACGGCGCCCAAGCGCGCGTTGACCGTCACGGTCGACGCGAACGGCAACATCACCGGGATGGCCTTCCCGACGGAGGCATACCGCAAGATGGCGCCGGCCGAGCTGGCCGCGATGGTGACGAAGACTGTGGGTGATGCCAAGGTCAAGGCGCTGTCGCAGATGTCGGAGCTGATGAGCGTGATGATGCCCGAGGGCGTCTCCATGGCCGACATGCAGGGCGGCAAGGTTCCCATCGATCGGGTCCTGCCTGCCGACATCTTCGACGATCCGATGCTCGCGGCCCTGCTCGGACCCGGTCCGGATGCGAAGCGGGCAGACCGATGAGTGACCAGCTTCGGGTTGACACCGACCAACTCGCCCTGCGCGCCGCAGGGGTGCAGGACCTCGGCGGCAAGGTCGATTACGCCCTACGGGCGTTGGACGCGGCCATGGCCGCGGCGGGTAACTGCTGGGGTAATGACGAAATCGGGAAGGCGTTCGCCACGAACTACGTCGCGCCGAAGGACGATGTTGTTAAGGAACTCCGCGCGGTGGCGAAGGGCCTGACCACAACCGGCGAACAGGTGGGCCGGCTGGCCCGCAAGTATGCCGAGGCCGAAGGGCTGGCCAAAGCGGCGGCCGACCGGGTGAACCGTCAGGTGTGAGCCACCGTCCCTCGCGGTAGGCGTGGGATGCCCACCGTGGACATCCCGCGCCTACCGCGAGGGCGTCGATTCCCGCGGCCGGAGCGGGCCGCATCCCACCAGAGTGTTCTTGGAGCAGCCGTGTCCTTCTCGTCGTGGCAGCCTTCGCCGGAGTTGAAGAAGTTTCTGGAGATCGTCGTCGGCGAGGAGTGGCCGGAGGCCGATGAGCAGAAGCTCTACGACCTCGCAACGGCCTGGGCAGCTGCGGCGTCGGCCCTCGAATCGGTTTCGGGTGGTGTGGGCGCCGCGACCGACTCGCTGGTGCAGGCATGGTCCGGCGGGTCGGCCACTGAGTTCGAAACGTTCATGCGGACCAAAGTCGGGCCGGGGTTGGCCCAACTCACCACAAGGTCCAAGGCGCTGCGACAAACGGCGCAACAGTCCGCTGAACAGGTCGAGTACGCCAAGTGGATGATCATCGCGTCGGCGATCCAGCTGATGGTCGAGTTGGCCATTCTGGCGAGCACGCTGTTCGGGCTCTGGCTCGCCCCGGCTCGGATCACCCTCGCCAGGATCTTCTCCAAGGCCATGCTCAACTGGCTGCTGAGAGCGCTGGCCTACGGACTCGGCATGCAGCTTGTCATGGACGCCGGAACCCAGACCCTGCAAATGTTGTTCTCCAAGCGCGAGAACTGGGACGTCGAGGCCACCAAGATGGCTGCCATCACCGGCGCCATCATGGCCCCCGCAGGCGTGCTGTCCAAGGTGGCGGGTGACGCCACAATGGGCCGCTTCCTACCCAGGCTCTTCGACGACGCGCTTGGCGCCAGCATGGCGCGCAGGGCCGCCCAGAAAGCCGCGCTCATCGCCAAGTACGGGGCCGAGGGGGCCATGGCAGGCACCATCGCCGCAGGCGCACTGACCGGCATCACCGGCGAGTTCGACTGGCGGGTCATCACCGAGGGCCTCTTCGGCGCCGCCCCCGGCGCCCACGCCCACGCACCCGGCGCCGCGAACCCCCTGACACTCGCGGCGGGGAGAGTATCCGGCGACGCGAAACCCGAGCTCGGCAGCACGGCAGGCCTGCCCAGCGACAGCAGCTCGCCCCTCTCCAACTCGACGGCCCCGATGGGCTCGTCCAGCCCGGCCACCACCAGCAGCAGCGGAGCGGGCACCACATCGACGGCAAGCTCGACCGCTTCCGCTCAGGGCGCGAACCAGACCGAATCGGAAACCCCGGCGACCATTCCGGGAACGACCGGCACCGCGACCAGCGGTGCGACCAGCACCGCGACCGGCACCGCGACCGGCACCGCGACCAGCGGTGCGACCAGCGGTGCGACCGGCACCGCCACCACCACCGGATCGCATGCCGGGCAGTCGCAGGCCGGCGAGGGGACCGCCGCGTCGACCGCGGCCGCGTCGACGGCCGGCACCCCCGTCGCGACCGCCGAGTCCGCCGCGGCGGCGCCGGCCTCTTCCTCGCCCACGGTTGCCGCCCCGGCAGCAACATCATCCGGTACGACCACCGGCGCCTCCGCCGTCACCGGCGCCTCCGCCGTCACCGGCGCCTCTGCCGTCACCGACACCTCTGCCGTCTCTGGTGCCTCTGCCATCGCCGGCGGGCTCGCGAGTGTGTCCGAGGGCTCGGCCTCGGCCGTGCCCGCAGCCCCGGCCGCGGCGGCCCAACCCACCCCCGCCGCCCCGACGTTGACCGGGCCGACGGCCACCGGCACTCCGGTCGGCCAGGCCGCTGGCAGCGGTGCCCCGGCTCCCGCCCCCGCCACGCCCGCGACGCAGACGAGCCCTGCCCCGGCAGCTCCGACATCCTCGTCCGCACCGGCCACCCAGAGCGGAAACGCCACCTCCCTGAGCAGTTCGACCGCCACGGCCGTACCCACCGGATCGTCCTCCTCCTCGACGGTCTCCACCGGGTCCTCGGCTGTTCCCACCGCCTCGTCCTCGTCCTCCTCGGCGGTGGTCGGCAGCGGCTCGTCCTCCTCCGCGGCCACTCAGTCGACGCCGCAGGTGATCAGGCACAGCCGGAGGCCGGCCGGTACTACTCAGGCCGGCGCGAGTGCGTCGGCGGTGCGTCCGGCCACCGGCTCGGCCACGCCGGGCCTGCCCGGCCTCTCCCCGACCTCCCCCCCATCCCCTTCGGCATCCGCTACCAGCACAGCCGCGACATCGGGAGCGTCTGGCGTCGCCACATCGAGCACGGCCGACAGCCCTACCTCCGCTGTCACGCCCGAGGCCCCGCCCGCTGTCGCCGACGCCACGGCGGCCGGCAGCCCGTCACCCGACGTCACCCCCACCGCACACGAACGCGCCTGGTGGCGGGAACGCGATGCCCAACGGCCCGCGGTCCTCGCGCAGGTCAAGAGCAGCTTCGAACCTGTGGTCACAGTTCAGTCCCTACTGGACGACCTTGTCGCGGATACCCGGAAGGCGGACCTCCCCTGGTCCTCCCGCGCCGAGCAGGCCCTACGCGACATGCTGACCGCCGAAGTACTCAACCGGGGCGATACGCTGACCGCCGAAGTACTCGAGCGGGGCGATGGTCACGCCCTGGCCACCGCCGAAACCTGGGTCGCCCTTGCCTCCGACCTGGCACCAATCCTCGACCGGCTGGACGGTCGGATCACCGACCTGGCCGCCGCCACCACCAACCCCCGGTCCGACGAGCCCACGGCGATGTCGCCCGAGGCCGTCCAACGTGTCCGCGACAACATGGCCAGCTACCTGCTGGAGCCGTTGCGGGCACACACCGGTGACGCTTTCGGACCACTGACCCCACAGCAGCGCGCCGAGTTGGTGGCCGAGGTCTCCGGCAGACTCGATGACCCGGATCCGGCGCCACCAAACGACGTGATTGGCGGCGGGCGGGGCGACCTGGTCGACGGCCACGACGCCAAGATCCGGCGCCGGTTGATCGAGGAGTCCGTGATCGACCACAGCGTCGCCGAAATCGACCGGATGATCCGTGACATAGCGGATGATTTCGACGAGAACCTCACCTATGCCGAGGTCCGGCAAATCCTCTCTGGAGGGGCGAGCGGGCACACCCGCGCAGCCGACACCAACCCCGCCACTCAGGTGGGCGAATTCACCACGGCGGGCGCGGACCTGGGAGGCGTGGACACCCGCGCGGTCAGCGACCTGGTGCGCGCATGGTCGGAACACGCCGAAACCGACACCCCGGCGCCCAGGTCCAACACCGACGGCCCGGTCAGCGCGCCCACCACCCTCGCGGACCTTGACACGGCACTGGACCGCCGGATGGCCGAGATCGAGAGCCGCGCCGGGGCGGAGGTGTGGTTCGCCCTGTGGCGGCGTGACCAGCAGGACAGCATCCGAGAAGCCTTCGTCGACGTCGTGAGAGGTCAGTTCGACACCCTGTACCTGACCACACCGGACGCCCCACCGGTCGACATCGACGCGCATCTGGCCAGGCCCAACTCCGATGGCCCCGAGGCTCAGATCACCCACACCACGCTCGGCAGACTGTTCGAGGATGTCGCCGCCGACGTGCTCGCCCCCATCGAGGCAGTCAGCCGAAACGCGTTCGCGCAGGGGAAGATACCCCAACTCGACGACGCGTTGAGCCGACGCCTGGCCGACATCCAGGCCGATGTGGCCCACCGGATCAACGCCGACCTGGTGTTCGACGTCCGCGCCGAGGACGCCCTGCGCCGCGCCGGAGCAGACTTCGCCGACCTAACCAAGCCAAACGCCGACCAGCAGCCCCTCACCAACCCGGTCCTCGCCAACCTGGCCGACTCCTACCGCCGCAAAGCCGCCACCGAGATCCACCGACTATACGAACGCGACGGCCCGCCCACCTGGCTCACCCGTGAAAAGACCGCCGGGGATGCCTTCGCGGAGACCGCCAACCCCGACACCGTAACCGCCGACGTGGTAGACCTGGACCACCAGGGCAGAAACCTGCCGGCAGCCGGGCCCCTCATCCTAGAGAACAACGGCCCAGGAGTCGCCCGAACAGAGCGGAACAACTCCCCGACCGCGGAACCGCGCTTGAACGCCGGAACACGGCCGGACAGGGACCAAACCGCCGCGACGCCGCTTGGCGTCGAGTTCGACCGCGGTGGGCTTGTGGTCCCGACAAGCGACGGATCGCATGTGCGGTGGGACGCAGGCAGGCTAGCGCAGTATGTCGAGGACAGTGGTTTCCTCGATCGGGTGGTCGAGCTTCATCCGATGGTGGGCGTGGGCGCCGAGAATCCGGAAGCGTTTGCCCTGCGGTTGGACGAGGAACTGGCCCGGCGCGATTTCGCGCGTGCCGCTGCTGAGGGACGGTCGATTCTGGCGGACCGGTCCTGGCTCCGGCGTGCTGATCTCACCGCGGATTGGTTTGCGCCCCAGGCCAGGCTGGATGAGTCGCTGTGGGCTGGCCTGCGATCTACCGCACCGCGGCGGATGGTGTCGACCGAACTGGCGGAGACGCTGGACACGGTCGATGAAGGAGGGCGACGGCTTACCCGGGCGGTGGACGTGCACTACGACATCCAGCAGTTCCGAGTGGCTGATCCGGCTACCGGGCTGGTCTCCCGGGTGCGGGAGCGCACGTTGCGGCTGGACGTGCGGCTGGGTGAGGGAGTGGACCACGCGGCGCTCGACGGTGTGCGGGACAGGCTGCGTGACGTTCTGCACCAGATGAACGCCGGCTACCGGTCCACCGATGGTGCGGTGGCCCACTTCGTGGTGGACATCGACGTCTCCGCAGCGGATGCCCACGGGGTGATCAGGCTAGAGCCGGCGGGACGACCCAACACGCAGGAGTGGACCGTCGGGATGACGCCCGCCGAGATCCTGGAGGAGGTGCTCCACCGCTTCGGTATCCGCGAGGAGTACTACGACCGGCCGGGTGGTGACGTGCTGCGCCAGCGGCGGATGCTCCCGGTAGACACCGGTTCACCAGCGACCGGTGACCCGCGTCGCCACGGTGACCGCAACCGGATCTTCCCTGCTACCGCGGCCGGTCGCTTCCTCGACGGTCAGACCGTGCTTGCCCCTCGTCATCTGTTCGCCATCGATGAGATCGAAGTCGGGCAGGTGCTCAGCGGCGGCGACCTGATCCGGCGGCACGGTGCGGCGGAGCGCGGACCGGTCAACGACGACCGCCCGACCACCCGGGCAGGGTTCAATTCCCTGATCCCGGACGAGGGCGGCCCGGCACAGACAGCACCAATCGGCGGCAGTGACGGCCCGCTCGCAACACCGCAGGATGTGGCGCCGGATCAGAACCCGGCGGGACAGGCGGAGCCCGCACAGGACGCGGCGGACCAGGTCCACTCGACGCCCGGCTCTGCTGTGACACCAGCTGACGTCAACGGTTCTCATGAGGCGTCGCCACCCGCCCATGGTGTGCCTGCTGGTGAGGGCGAGCGTAGCGGGGTGAAGTCGCGGTCAGGATATGGTGAGCGGCGAGTGCGTAAAGGGGTGGAGTCGCGGTCACGATTTGGTGAGCGGCGGGTGCGGCAGGTGCCCGTGGTTTCCGAAGCTGTTGGGAGGCCCGATTCTGTTGGGAGGCCCGATTCTGAGACCGACCCCCTGAACGGGCTGGGGCTTCCCGAAGTTTTTGTGAGGTCCGTGCCTGCTGTGATATCAGCTGGCGTCGACGGTTCTCATGAGGCGTCGCCACCCGCCGGTAGTGTGTCTGCTGGTGGGGTCGGGAGTGGAGGGCTGAGTCCGCAGGCACTATCAGCTCAGCCTGCGGCCGCGCCGCAGGTGCCCGTGGTTTCCGATGCCACCGCGGTAGCGCTCGAGACGGTGCGGGTCGGGCAGGTAATCCAGGACGCCAGGGGGAAACAGGTTCCGTCGGCAGGGACGGCGTGGCATGCCATTTTCAGCAGAAGTGACTCCGCCCGGAACCTGTTCGTCGTCAGCGAACATATGCCCGGCGTGATTGCTTCCCGTGGCCTGACGTCGCCGGGCATGGAAAACGGCCTGATCGAGGTCTTCACCGCTGAAGAGTTGAAGACCGGGGCCACCGGGAAGGTTTTCTACAAGGTAAAAGTTTCCTCGCGTCGGGTTCATAGCGTTGAAATCCTAAACGATTACGACATCGTCGATAAGGTCGCCTCTTTCGTCATTCCAGACAATGTGAAGCACATCAAGGTGGTCGACGCCTGGACCGGGAACGCGAACCGGGGGGAGGGGCGGCCCGTACCGATCGACCCGCTGGACGGAGTTGTCCTGTCCCCCAGGTTCACGGCCGAGCACGGGGTGCCTGGCCTACCGCGCGATAGTTTCACGAGGACGCAGGGTCCTATCGACGCGTGGATCGTGCTTGACAATCCGCCGCCAGATGACGATTTGGCGGCCTATGTTCGACGGGATCACCTCTACCCTGACGGCAAGCTGGATTCGGATACTCGGCCGGGGTTCGTTACCGCCTATCGGGAACAGCCCAATCTGCCGGGCTATCACCTCCGTGTGCGGGTGCCGGCGGGCGCCATCGACCTGAGCGGGACGCTAGCCTCGCGCAATAACCTGAACTCCCATCTCAGGCGGCTCGTGCGGCTCGAGGGGAACATATTGTTGTTGACGGACATGCCCGTGCCCGGCGAACGCCGAGGCGGAAGTAGTGTCCTCGACCGCACCAAGCTGCTCCATATGGAACGGGTAGCGGGTACGTCGGTGCGAGGGGATCGCGAAGTCTCCGTACGCGACATGAGCTTTGAGCGGAAGCCCATGGTGACCAGCCTGACCGACAACCTCCTTGTGCTCACCGACCGACGGTCCGGCACCATGATCGCTGCTACAGGTGGCTCGGACGATCACACCGTCAGGATGGTTGTCGAGTTCGACCGCGGTGGGCTTCTGGTCCCGACAAGCGACGGATCGCATGTGCGGTGGGACGCAGGCAGGCTAGCGCAGTATGTCGAGGACAGTGGTTTCCTCGATCGGGTGGTCGAGCTTCATCCGATGGTGGGCGTGGGCGCCGAGAATCCGGAAGCGTTTGCCCTGCGGTTGGACGAGGAACTGGCCCGGCGCGATTTCGCGCGTGCCGCTGCTGAGGGACGGTCGATTCTGGCGGACCGGTCCTGGCTCCGGCGTGCTGATCTCACCGCGGATTGGTTTGCGCCCCAGGCCAGGCTGGATGAGTCGCTGTGGGCTGGCCTGCGATCTACCGCACCGCGGCGGATGGTGTCGACCGAACTGGCGGAGACGCTGGACACGGTCGATGAAGGAGGGCGACGGCTTACCCGGGCGGTGGACGTGCACTACGACATCCAGCAGTTCCGAGTGGCTGATCCGGCTACCGGGCTGGTCTCCCGGGTGCGGGAGCGCACGTTGCGGCTGGACGTGCGGCTGGGTGAGGGAGTGGACCACGCGGCGCTCGACGGTGTGCGGGACAGGCTGCGTGACGTTCTGCACCAGATGAACGCCGGCTACCGGTCCACCGATGGTGCGGTGGCCCACTTCGTGGTGGACATCGACGCCTCCGCAGCGGATGCCCACGGGGTGATCAGGCTAGAGCCGGCGGGACGACCCAACACGCAGGAGTGGACCGTCGGGATGACGCCCGCCGAGATCCTGGAGGAGGTGCTCCACCGCTTCGGTATCCGCGAGGAGTACTACGACCGGCCGGGTGGTGACGTGCTGCGCCAGCGGCGGATGCTCCCGGTAGACACCGGTTCACCAGCGACCGGTGACCCGCGTCGCCACGGTGACCGCAACCGGATCTTCCCTGCTACCGCAGCCGGTCGCTTCCTCGACGGTCAGACCGTGCTTGCCCCTCGTCATCTGTTCGCCATCGATGAGATCGAAGTCGGGCAGGTGCTCAGCGGCGGCGACCTGATCCGGCGGCACGGTGCGGCGGAGCGCGGACCGGTCAACGACGACCGCCCGACCACCCGGGCAGGGTTCAATTCCCTGATCCCGGACGAGGGCGGCCCGGCACAGACAGCACCAATCGGCGGCAGTGACGGCCCGCTCGCAACACCGCAGGATTTCGAAGGAGTAGAGGATGGACAACTGCCCGATGTGGGTGCCTTCGCTGATCAACTGGCTGCACTGGAGGCCGTTTCCGGTGGGTCGGAGGCCATGTTCGCCGCACTGCGTGCCGTGCTATCACATGATTCGTATAGGCGTATTGTGGGCGTTTATCTGACGAATATGGCGACGGGCCTGCTACCTGATGCCGCCCCAACCCAGCTCATTTCTGCGGTGATCGGGTTGTTGGACTCGTCGTCTCCGGAGCTCAGAGCTGATGCAGCCCGCCGAGTCGCCAATGCCGTGAATCTGCTTCCCGAGGGTGAGGCGGATTTTTCGGATCTCTATGAAGCAATATTGGATGTGCTTCCAGTAGCGCCTCACCGCGCCTTGCAGAGCTGGTTTACGCCGGTCGTGTATGGAGTCGACCTCGGGTCGGGGGCGGCTTCGATGATGCAGCATGCGATTGAAGTGGCTGCGGATTCTAGTCAGCCTTTCAGCGACGTTGACGTTGTGGATGTGTTTCGGCGGGCTCGTCAGGTGCTTCCCGATCGCCTCCAGAAGGGCGTTGTTGATGGGGCGTTGGATCTGGCCAGATCTTCCGATCAGGAGCGGGTAGCCCGGGCGTGGGTGTTGAGCGCGGTGTCGAAGGCGGATCCGCTACACGCAGCGCTTGAGCCGGTGTTGGCTGGTGGTGACGCAGGAGGAGAGCATCTGCCTCCAGGACTGACCTTTGCCCTGACGTCGGCGTCGGGGGACTCGGCGCGCATGGTGTTGGGTGCGCTTCGCCAGGTCGACTCATCGCAGGCGGCGCAGACGGCTGCGGCCTATGTCATGAATCGGCTGGCGTTACCTGCGGGTGATCCGCGCGCGGGGAAGGTTCGCAGCCTGGTGGCTGACGTGGTCGGCGGCGATGCCCATCCCGTACTCGATCAGGGCTCGGCAGCACAGATAGCGGACCGGCGGGGGGCGTGGCGGAAGCTTCGGGATCAGCTATCGGCTGCCGAGTTGGCCAGGTTCGAAACGGCGGTACGGGATGCGCTCGACAGCCGTGACCATGCGAAGCTGATCTCGGTCCTCGCGCTGGAGCTGCAGGGTTCAGTGTCCTCTTCGGCACAGGAGGTGCTACAAGCGGCACTGGATGAAGGCATATCCGTGGAAGACCTAAAAGAAATGGCGAGACGGAGTTCGGAGGACCTGCCGCAGGTCGCCGAAGCGCTGGTGATGCTCGCCGACCAGATTTCCCCACGGCGGCTGAACCTGATTGGCGACCTGTTAGGCAGAATCTCGGATAAGACAATACCGCACATTACCGCAGCGCGATTGATCAGTCGTTTGAAGCTGATGGCGGATTCGCCGATGGGTTCGCCGGACGTCGTTACGTTGCAGAACGTGGTTACGAACATCTTCGACGAGTCGAAGTCTGTCGACCGTATAGCCTTGGACCTCAACACGCTCTCGAGGGCGGTAACACCGGACGAGATCTGGGAGGCCATCCGGTTGGTGGACGCCGTCCTTCCGGCACGACGCCGGGTGGTGTTGGTGGCGGCCTGGCTCGCCTCTGGCATCGGCCTCGTCGGGACCGCGCACCTTGGCCTGCTGGAACAAGCACTACAGGCCATCGTGGCGAACCCGAGAGACCTGCGCCAGGTCGTCACGGCCCTCGGTGATCTCGCGGCGATCGGCCAAGGTGCGGGCACGCAGCTTCAGCGCCTCGGCGAGCTCCTCGCGGGGATGCTTCCTGCGGAATGGCTGGTGGGAGTGCCGGAAACCGGGCGGGTGATTCGGGTTGATCTGCTCCGTCATCTGACGCCTCGCCTGACAAACGACCTAGCCTTGCAGACGTCGGTGTACAAAATCCTGGACCGGGTGGAGAGGGATGGGTTCGACGGTCAGGCGATGCGCAACGCGGCCGAGGAGCTCGAGTCACTGATTTCAAACCGTCAGATGCCCGGCGGCATAGCGACGGCCAGTCCGGCCGATCTGGTGATAGGTGAAGTGGCCGAGAAACTCGAAGCCATCATATCGGGCCAGCAGCCCGAAGACGTCTCCGGAGTGCCTTGGTACATTCTGCGGACGAGTACGATGGATAGGGTAAGTGACCATTTTGCGTCACTTTCACAATCATCTACACGTACACCCCTGGAGATTCGTGCCTCGGCTGGCATAGACCTGCGCAAGGCCGTCATGGACAACCAGCTTGTGGATCGCGGGACCCGGGAAGCGGTTGCCGGGCTACGCGACCGGCACTATGAGGCTCCGGCCGGCCAAACCGGTTGGTCCGACAACTCGAAACCTCTGCCTGCCGAATGGTGGCAGGAGGACTGGCAGCAGCACAGGAGGCTGCTGCCAGTGCAAACCGTCAATACTATGTGGGCGACACCGACTCAGGTCTGGGACAGGGGTGCCTCAGAGACACAAGCGACCTCCACGCTGGTTGGCCAAGACTACGCGTATGATCTTCGGCGTGGTTGGGTGAGGCACCCCGAAACGCACGAGATGCAGGTGGTGCGCGAATATACCATCAGACTCTATTTGCAACCGGAAGATGAGACGGTCACGGATGACCAGCTCGAAAGAGTTAGACGCACGACGGCTGAGGCGCTGAAGAAGTTCAACGTGGGCAGATTCTTCAAACCGGTCGACTATCTGGGCGCGCGTGGTGACGAGCTCCGGTTAAACGTCGAATTCGTCGACGCCCCCTACAAAGCCCATAAAACGATCTCTGTCATCGATGGTGGCGACGACGACGCATCCCAGGACGAGTGGCCTGCGGGTGCTAGCCCTGAGACGATCGCTCACGAACTGTTGCATTACGTGGGCCTTGGAGAGGAATACTCTAACTTCGACGCCCGTGGTGATATTTTCCAGGCGTTCTCTCCTGCATCGATGCTTGAGATGCTTAACGAAGCAGGGATCGACCGGCTGTTTGACGAGACGTGGTCGTCACAGCCGCGTCCTGAGGGCGGCCGGAACTGGACTCGCATCAGAACCCATCGGGTGTACCTTCGACCGGACCCCACGCTGACACCGGACCAGAAGGAGCTGGTGCTCCAAGGCGCACGCCAAACTGTCAAAGACGGGTTGGCACAGCTCAACCAGCGTCTGAGCGTATCGGCCGATTTCCACGAGCAGCGCTTGGACAATAGACCGTTCGCGGGGGTCACTCTCCGGGCCGAGATTGAGATTGTCGAGGATCGGTCTCAGGCTCACCGGGAGGCCATAGTTAAGCCCGGAACAGGTATGCCAAATGAAGATACCTGGTACGAGGAGTACTCGATATCGGACCTGGACTCTTTTAGCAGGGAACTGCAAACGTGGATCTTCCCAAACCTCCTTAGACGGGGAGCGCGAGGCGCCGTCCACCACGATGATTCGCTCATGTCCAACCTATTTGGAGTCGAATCCCATTTCAGGCCACGGCACCTGTGGCGTATCGACACAGCAATGCAGGGCGCAGTGCTGCCCGATGTGGCACCGGCGGGTTGGGAGACCGCAAACGGTGTCGCAGAGCGGATCGGGCACCTGGAGCGGAAGCTCGCCATATCGTCCACGATCGCGTTGGCGTCAGATGAGCTTACCCAGGATTCCAGCGGCGACGTTGGGAGTGATGCCAGCGATCGTTTCCGCCTGCGTGTCAAGCCGTTCGCTGAAGCGCTGGGTGAGTTCGCCGTCCTGCACAGCCATCTCGGCAATTGGGTTGACCTTGAGATCAAGACGCATTCAAGTATCGAGGGTTCACTTGCTGTCAATCTCGTGGAGCAAGCTCTCGGTAGCGAACTGTATGACAAGCTGACGGCGATAAATCCGCACGTCGACTACCAGTCGGACCTGATTGTCGGTCGCCGTTCCGAGACAGAGGACACCGTGGCTGAGGGTGTCGTCGAACTAGCTGTCTCGGTCGAAGTGGCGTCGACGCAGATCGTTGACGCGACTCAAAATCGCCTCAATAACACCGAAGATGCTGACGAGAGAACTGCGGATCCGTTTCTCAGCGACCCCGATCTCGGCAGCGATTCTGATTTCGAGAGCCTTGCCGATTCCGATGATTATGGGGAAGACACCCAGGCGTGGAGTCCGGACAACTCGCTCCTTCCAGATCCCGGGGTGGACATCGACGCCTCCGCAGCCGATGCCCACGGGGTGATCACGCTAAGGCCGGCGGGACGACGCAACACGCAGGAGTGGACCCTCGGGATGACGCCCGCCGAGATCCTGGAGCTGGAGGAGGTGCGCCACGGCTTCGAGTACTACGACGGGTCGGGTGGTGCCGCGCTGCGCCAGCGTCGGGGCACCACCCCGGAAGGGTTCAATTCGCAGATCCCGGACGAGGGCGGCCCGGCACAGACAGCACCAATCGGCGGCAGTGACGGCCCGCTCGCAACACGGCAGGATGTGGCGCCGGATCAGAACCCGGCGGGGCAGGCGGTGCCCGCACAGGACGCGGCGGACCAGGTCCACTCGACGCCCGGCTCTGCTGTGACACCAGCTGACGTCAACGGTTCTCATGAGGCGTCGCCACCCGCCCATGGTGTGCCTGCTGTTGAGGGCGAGCGTAGCGGGGTGAAGTCGCGGTCAGGATATGGTGAGCGGCGGGTGCGGCAGGTGCCCGTGGTTTCCGAAGCTGTTGGGAAGCCCGATTCTGAGACCGACCCCCTGGACAGGCTGGGGCTTCCCGAAGTTTTTGTGAGGTCCGTGCCTGCTGTGATATCAGCTGACGTTGACGGTTCTCATGAGGCGTCGCCACCCGCCCATGGTGTGCCTGCTGTTGAGGGCGAGCGTAGCGGGGTGAAGTCGCGGTCAGGATATGGTGAGCGGCGGGTGCGGCAGGTGCCCGTGGTTTCCGAAGCTGTTGGGAAGCCCGATTCTGAGACCGACCCCCTGGACAGGCTGGGGCTTCCCGAAGTTTTTGTGAGGTCCGTGCCTGCTGTGATATCAGCTGACGTTGACGGTTCTCATGAGGCGTCGCCACCCGCCCATGGTGTGCCTGCTGTTGAGGGCGAGCGTAGCGGGGTGAAGTCGCGGTCAGGATATGGTGAGCGGCGGGTGCGGCAGGTGCCCGTGGTTTCCGAAGCTGTTGGGAAGCCCGATTCTGAGACCGACCCCCTGGACAGGCTGGGGCTTCCCGAAGTTTTTGTGAGGTCCGTGCCTGCTGTGATATCAGCTGACGTTGACGGTTCTCATGAGGCGTCGCCACCCGCCCATGGTGTGCCTGCTGTTGAGGGCGAGCGTAGCGGGGTGAAGTCGCGGTCAGGATATGGTGAGCGGCGGGTGCGGCAGGTGCCCGTGGTTTCCGAAGCTGTTGGGAAGCCCGATTCTGAGACCGACCCCCTGGACAGGCTGGGGCTTCCCGAAGTTTTTGTGAGGTCCGTGCCTGCTGTGATATCAGCTGGCGTTGACGGTTCTCGTGATGTGTCGGGACCCGCCGGTAGTGTGTCTGCTGGTGGGGTCGGGAGTGGAGGGCTGAGTCCGCGGGCGCCATCGGCTCAGCCTGCGGCGGCGCCGCAGGTGCCCGTGGTTTCCGATGCCACCGCGGTAGTGCCCGAGACGGTGCGGGTCGGGCAGGTAATCCAGGACGCCAGGGGGAAACAGGCTCCGTCGGCAGGGACGGCGCCGGCTGGTCGGTCCGTTTTTGACACCTTCTCTCCCATGGGCGCGCGGTTCGTCGTCAGCGACCATATGCCCGGCGTGATTGCTTCCCGTGGCCTGGCGTCGTCGGGCCTGGGCAACGGCCTGATCCGGGTCTTTAGCCTGGATCAGTGGGAGAAGTGGAAGGGTGCAGGCGCAGGCACCGGGAAGATTTTCTACGAGGTAAGGGTCCCCCGGCGTCGGATTAAGGATGGTAAGGGCTTCTCTTTCGTCGCCTCAGGCGATGTGAAGAACATCAAGGTGGTCAGCGCCTGGACCGGGGACGTGGACCGTGGGAAGGGGCGGCCCGTACCGATCGACCCGCTGGACGGAGTTGTCCTGTCCCCCAGGTTCACGGCCGAGCACGGGCTGCCTGGCATGCCGACCGGTGGTCCCAGGACGACGACGGCGGCTAGCGAAGCGTGGATCGTGCTTCCAGATCTTCCGCTAGATGAAGATTGGGCGGCCCATATTCGACGGGATCGCCTCCACCCTGACGGCAAGCTGGATTCGGATACTAGGCCGGGGTTCGTTACCGCCTATCGGGAACAGCCCAGAATGGCGGGCTATCACCTCCATGTGCTGGTGCCGGGGGGCGCCATCGACGCGAAGGCGACGTTCGCCTCGATCGAGAACCTGAGCTCCGGCCTCAAGCGGCACGAGCCGTTCGAGGGCAAATTGTTGTTGACGGACATGCCCGTGCCCGGCGAACGCGGAGGTAGTGTCCTCGACCGCACCAAGCTGATCTCGTTGGAACGGGTAGAGGGCAAGTCGTTGCCAGGGGGTCGCGACCTCACCCTACAGGCCGGCCTGCGTTTTGAGCGGAAGCCCATGGTGACCAGCCTGACCGACAACCTCCTTGTGCTCACCGACCGACGGTCCGGCACCATGATCGCTGCTACAGGTGGCTCGGACGATCACACCGTCAGGATGGTTGTCGAGTTCGACCGCGGTGGGCTTCTGGTCCCGACAAGCGACGGATCGCATGTGCGGTGGGACGCAGGCAGGCTAGCGCAGTATGTCGAGGACAGTGGTTTCCTCGATCGGGTGGTCGAGCTTCATCCGATGGTGGGCGTGGGCGCCGAGAATCCGGAAGCGTTTGCCCTGCGGTTGGACGAGGAACTAGCCCGGCGCGATTTCGCGCGTGCCGCTGCTGAGGGACGGTCGATTCTGGCGGACCGGTCCTGGCTCCGGCGTGCTGATCTCACCGCGGATTGGTTTGCGCCCCAGGCCAGGCTGGATGAGTCGCTGTGGGCTGGCCTGCGATCTACCGCACCGCGGCGGATGGTGTCGACCGAACTGGCGGAGACGCTGGACACGGTCGATGAAGGAGGGCGACGGCTTACCCGGGCGGTGGACGTGCACTACGACATCCAGCAGTTCCGAGTGGCTGATCCGGCTACCGGGCTGGTCTCCCGGGTGCGGGAGCGCACGTTGCGGCTGGACGTGCGGCTGGGTGAGGGAGTGGACCACGCGGCGCTCGACGGTGTGCGGGACAGGCTGCGTGACGTTCTGCACCAGATGAACGCCGGCTACCGGTCCACCGATGGTGCGGTGGCCCACTTCGTGGTGGACATCGACGCCTCCGCAGCGGATGCCCACGGGGTGATCAGGCTAGAGCCGGCGGGACGACCCAACACGCAGGAGTGGACCGTCGGGATGACGCCCGCCGAGATCCTGGAGGAGGTGCTCCACCGCTTCGGTATCCGCGAGGAGTACTACGACCGGCCGGGTGGTGACGTGCTGCGCCAGCGGCGGATGCTCCCGGTAGACACCGGTTCACCAGCGACCGGTGACCCGCGTCGCCACGGTGACCGCAACCGGATCTTCCCTGCTACCGCAGCCGGTCGCTTCCTCGACGGTCAGACCGTGCTTGCCCCCCGTCATCTGTTCGCCATCGATGAGATCGAAGCCGGGCAGGTGCTCAGCGGCGGCGACCTGATCCGGCGGCACGGTGCGGCGGAGCGCGGACCGGTCAACGACGACCGCCCGACCACCCGGGCAGGGTTCAATTCCCTGATCCCGGACGAGGGCGGCCCGGCACAGACAGCACCAATCGGCGGCAGTGACGGCCCGCCCTCATCACCGCAGGATGTGGCGCCGGATCAGAACCCGGCGGGACAGGCGGAGCCCGCACAGGACGCGGCGGAAGCGCCTGCGGTGAGGTCGCGGTCACGATTTGGTGAGCGGGTGCGGCAGGTGCCCGTGGTTTCCGAAGCTGTTGGGAGGCCCGATTCTGAGACCGACCCCCTGGACGGGCTGGGGCTTCCCGAAGTTTTTGTGAGGTCCGAGTTTGGTGTGATATCAGCTGGCGTTGACGGTTCTCGTGATGTGTCGGGACCCGCCGGTAGTGTGTCTGCTGGTGGGGTCGGGAGTGGAGGGCTGAGTCCGCAGGCACTATCAGCTCAGCCTGCGGCGGCGCTCGACGGTCAGGTCTCGGACCGCTCGTACCTCGACGCCGGGCTGCTGTCCGCGTTGGACGATACCCTCATCGCGGTCGTTGACGATCGCGTGGTGACCCGGCCGGGCGGTCAGGTGAACGCCCAGCGGTTCGTCGAATCTCTTGAACTGGTCATGCAGCCGATCGCTGCGACCCGTCCGGGTGTCGTGGTGGTCGCCCTGAACGGGGCGTCTACCCGATTCCCCGGCCAGCTTCGCCAGGTCGCCGCTGCCCATCCGGCCGTCTGGTTTCTGGCTGCCCCGGGCCCGGTGTATGCCGCCGGTGGTCTGCTGCACGCGGGTGCGCCGGGCCGGCCCGACGCGTGGCTGTCCTTCCACGCCGGGGAACCGGTGGAGGATGCGGTGATCGGTGCGCTCACGCCGGACGCGCTCAGCGACTGGCTGGAGGAGGCCACCTTCGATCTGCCGATGGGCATCGCCGAGTTGCGTAGGCAGATCGGTGTGCTCGAACGGTCGCTGGACAGCCAGGCGGCGACGGGCAGCCCGGGCCAGGCGGTTCGAGACGAGGTGTTCACCTCCCTGGCCAGCGCGACGACCTCGCTCCGCGACGCCGAGCTGTCCGGATCAACCCGGGAGGGCCTGCCGTACCTGTTCGACGCCCAGGAACACGTCCTGCACGCCGAACGAACCCGGTACGCGCCGGTGCCAGCCGTCCAGGTGCCGGTGGGATCGGTTCGAACCCGTGAGGAGCCGGTGTCGGAACCGGTGGTCCCGACCGCGTCTACGGCACCGCCGAGTGACGCCGAGTTGCTCGACGCGGCCTTTGTCGTAGCCATGCAACCCGTCCTGGAGATGCGGCTCCGCCAGGCCCAGGAGCTGACCTCGCCGGCCGCGCCGGAGGTCCGGGCGGTAGAGGAGGCGCTGGAGCAGTTCAGCCGGCTGATCGAGGAGGCCCGGCAAACCGGTGAACTGCCGTCGGTCCCGCTCGCTCGGATCTTGGTCAATGCGCCGCCCGCGCAGATGCGGGCCTGGCAGGAGACCGCGCAGCGGAGTGCCGACGAGCTTGTGCGGACGGCGGCGGGCACCGACGAGCCGACGATGAGGGCCCGGCACCTGCTCGGCAGCGTGTTGTACCGGGACTTTCCGATGCGGACCAGCGCTCTGGGTCTCGACCCGGGGGCGCCCGGGAACATGCAGTTCCTGCCGGTCGTCCAGCATGCGCTCGACCCGTCCGCCTTGGTGGTGAACAAACAGCACATGGACCGCCTGACCGGGTACGTCATGTCCCTGGTCGAAGGCAATGAGCCGGTCACCCTGGACGCGCTGACGCGGCGTGCGGGCTTTGACGCGCTGCGGATCCGGCTCGATGATCCGACCGAGGTCTCGCGTACCGTATTGGATCTTGATCGGCGGATAGCGGCGTGGCGGCACAATCCCCCGCTGTCGCGCGATCGAATGCTTGAGCTGCGCGGACTGGCCCGCGACCTGTTGATCGAGAGCAGCGAGTCCTTCGAACCCACGGACGGGAACCTGGAGACGCTGAACCAGGTGATCGAGTCGGCCTACCGGCGGTACGGGAAGGTCTACGACGGTGCCCGGCCGGACGGGCCGTTGCGGTTGGAGCACCTGGAGGATCTGCTTCGCCACAAGCTCGGTGACCGGGCGGCCCTCACCTGGGCGAACGTGCGGCGGGTCGCTGATGAGAGCGACGCGCGCCAGCACTGGAGGGAGAGGCATCCGGGGCAGGCGTGGATGGCCGGCGTGACCCGGTCCGTCACCGTCAAGCTGCCCGCGTTGGGCAGGTCCGCTGTTTACCAGACCGTTTCCGCCCGGCACACGCGTGACATCCAGAAGGCGCCGGGCCAGGCGGACTCGCCGGCGGAGCGCCAGGCCGAGTTGGACGGCCTGTGGACAGAGGTGTCGGCTGCCCCGACCGCACCACCGCCTGCGGCGTCGTCGCCTGATCCCGATCCGTTGCCCGGGGCCGCTGTGGCCCCGGCTACGCGACAGCCGGCCCCGGTCACCGAGGATGACCTCGCCGGGCTGGTCAACGTCCGACGTCTGCTCTATGCCGACGCGCGGGACCGCTGGTACACCGGGCTGTCCGACTACCGGCCCATGGCGCTCGAGCTGCTGGGCGTGGAGGGCGCGGTGGGTGCGGCCGAGGTGCGGGAGCTGGCCACCCTGGTACGCGACGCGCGGGCAGCCAGTCCACCCCGAACGGGGATCGATGCGGCCGTCGCCGCGGTTCGGTTCCATCGTGCGGTCACCCGGAGGCAGCTCACCGAACTGGCTATCTCGCGCTGGCAGGACGGGAAGCCGGGCAGCCGGCCGAACCCGGAGGGTGTGGCGGAGGACCACAGCAGAATGGTTACCGCGTTCCACGCCATCGAAGAGTTGCCGTTCGTGCCGGAGTTGACCGCCTGGATCAACCGGGCCGTGCCGTTCGGTGGGGGGCAGATCAGCGAGGAGGTCGTCAACCGTACGCTGGCTTCGCTGTTCGGTCAGGTGCTCGACGACGGTGCGGCGCTGTCCGTGACGGCGGGGGGCCGGACGTACGACGTTCGGCTGTGGGCCGTGGCGGCCGGTGAGCCGGTGGTGGAGCCGGCCAGCCTGCTCGGCGGCAAGGAAGCGGGCAGCACCCGGTTCTCCGGCAAGCAGGAGAACCGGATCTACCGCTACCGGGACACCGCGATCTGGCGGTCCGAGGCGCAGGGCAGCAGCCTCGACGTCGGGGTGGCCTATCGGGGTGGCTTCGGTGCTCCAGGCACGGTCAGCGCCGGCCGGGCGGACGTGGCGGCGACCTACGGTCGGGTGAACACCAGGGGCCGGCGTCAGCTCGCCGCCAACGCCACCTCGGACTTCCAGCAGTTACGGATCAAGGAGCCCCTGGGCTGGGTGCACCTGCCGGTCAACTGGGTGCTCCGGGTCCAGGACCGGGCGACCGGCCGGTGGCGGGAGCTCAGTCTCCGCGACGTGCAGGGCACGTTGCGCGAGCACCAGGTCCGCTACGCGGTGGCGCAGTTCCAGTTGCCCTACTCCCTGCCGGAGAGCCAGCGACCGGGGCTGTCGTCCAACATCGACCCCGACTATCGGAGCACAACGACGATCACGAGCGCCGAGCAGTTCCCGGTGTGGAACCTGGACCACGCGGTGCCGAGGGTGCAGCTCGCCGACTCGGTGCTGGACGGGGTTCGGCAGGCGCTCAGCCCGCAGGACTATGCGTTCTGGAAGCCTGTCGTCGAGGCATACCTGTCCAATGACCAGCTCGCCCTCGGCCTGCGGGACATCCTGCGGCCCGCGAGGGGATCCAGCGCGACCGACCGTAGTGGTGACCGCCACTACCAGCAGGTGTTCCGCCAGACGTTGCAGCGTGACGGCCGGCATCTGAGCCTCAGTCTCACTGCCGGCGGCCTGGCCCAACCGGTCCGCGCGGTCACCAAGATCAGTGAGGTGAGTCGGAGCGGCGAGACCCGGTTCGACCGGGTGCTGGCCGTCGTGATCAAGACGTTGCTCAGTCAGGACGCCACGCGGTCGGGCCGCGGCACGCTGACCGGAAGCCTGCGGGTGATCGAGCAGTATCTCAGGATCGGCGGGCGCGGCCAGCTCACCCAGCGCAGCGGTGACCAGCTCATTCGCCATCACCGGGCCATGTTGACCCGGGCCATGCGGGTCGGTGGCCCGTTGCAGGTCGTGCTGGCCGACTTCACCGTCCAGTTGGAGGTCCACCACCGGCACGGGGACGTGGTGACAGCCCCCGCCCCGGTGAACATCGACGGCTTCGCGCACTTCATGATGCACTCGGACGCCCTACGGTCGTTGTCGGACGACACGGCGGCGGCCGACCCCGGGAGCGGGTCGGCGGGCGCGGCGGAGAACCCCACGGCGGCGTCGACCAGCTCGGCCCCGGCCGGCCCGAAATGGTGGACGCCGGGCCCTCGCTTCGGGCTGACGATGGACTTCGTCAAGCGTCTCGACGGCGTGCCGGAACTCTACAACCAGATCGCCGCGCTCATGGTCACCGAGGGGTACCTGCCGAGGCAGGCGGTGGGTGACGGGACAAGGACGCCGTGGGAAATGTTGCAGGGGTTGTCGGTGACCGGCGCGGACGTCAACCAGCCGGGCCAGGCGTACCTGAACTGGCGGTTGCTCGTCAGCCAACTGTCGGAGGAGTCCCTGCGGGCCAGGGCCGACGACGTGTTGAGCGCCGACGCGGGACAACCGGGCGTCACCTGGGTCTTCTCGCATCCCGCGGAGCCGGTCTCCCTGACCCGAGGGCTCACCATCGGTCTGTGGGCCGAGGCCACCGGCGTCGACACCTACCAGCGCGCCACCGACTACCAGGTGCAGTACGGCCACACGAGCGTGGACACCATGGCCGTCAAGGGCGCGAGCAGTCGGATCAGCGACCTCTCCGGGTACGCCGGGGCCGGCGGAACGGGCAGGAGCGATGGCCTGGGGCAGGGGCAGGTTGGCGGCCAACTCACCAGGTCGGCGACCGACAAACTCGGCCGGACCCAGTCCACCGCGTTGACCTCCGACACCGACGGGCAGAAGATGCCGAGCTCGGAGTTCGAGGTGGGGATCCGCTGGCGCTGGTTCGCCAATCATGGCCAGGCGTCGTTGGAACAGCCGGCGCAGGTTCCGGCGACAGCGATCCTGCTGCAACCCAACGCCCTGCACGCCGACGCCGGCCAATCGGCCCTCGCACCGCTCGATGTCGTCGCCGCCCAGCCCGATCCATCCCTGGATCCGATCAGCACCCGCGTCGACCCGCCGGCCGGGCTCCTGGACGACCGGCGGATGCGCTCGGTGCTGACCACCATGACGGCGGCGATCTATACCACGATCGGTGTCCAGGGTGTCGGGGTGCTGCAGGAGAGGCTGATCCGGATGACGGGTCTGCCGGCGACCGCCGTCTGGCAGGGCCTGACGCCGACCGTCTACAAGACCGTCCTGATGCGGGGGCTCTCCGCATCCGCGACGATCCCGATCGGAGACCAGGTCGTCGATTTGACCGTCCGCCCGGTCGGCCGCCCGGAGGTCGTCAAGGATTGGCTCCCCTACACCCAGCAGGTGCTCGAAAGTCAGGTAGGTCACGAGCAGGGCAACGACAGCCTGAGCCAGCACGGCTTGCAGGCGCAGGGGACAGGCGGCGCGACCGCCCTCGGCCCCGACGAAGCCGAGTTCCTGACCGGTAGCGGCGCCGTCACCAGGTCTACCGGGACGGGGGAGAGCGCCGCGTCACTGCGCACGGTGGGCAGCTACCGAGGTGTCTACCAGGACACCCGCATGGCGATCGTTCGCACAGTGGTCGTCAACCGGGTCGAGACGGCGGGCGGCGCCCTCGTCGAGACCTTCGGTGAGGTATGGCTCAACGTGCTGCGGACCGATGTCCTCGCCAACCAGGACGCCTTCGACAACACCGAGCTGCTGAACGACCCCGTCCCCGTCCCGAAGACAAAGGCTTCGGCCCCCGACGAGGCTCCGGCCCCGACACCGCCGATGGCCCGTTCGCTGAGCACCGAGAAGCTGCCACCGGTCAGCCTCCAGGACGGCCTCTCCTGGGCCGTGATGTGGCCGATGCTGTTCAACGGTGGGGGCGCGGAGGCGGGTTTCGGGGGCTTGAGCGAGAGGTTGGCCGCGGAGGCTGCCAGGTTCGGTGAGCCTGAACTGGTCACCCAGGTCCGGTCGCTGCCCTCCTGGTTGAGTCCGTACCTGGCGAAGATGCGCGACGGAGGCGCGGCCTGGACCTTCCAGGCCGGTGGCCGGGTCTTCGAGGTGCTGATGTCCGCCGAGTTGGTCGGGCCGGCCCGGGACAGCCGTCCCGGCGGAAACGGCGTCAAGGTCTACGAACGGGGCAACGCCTATCGCGACGCCACCCGTCGTAACGTCGCCTCGACCGGCGTGGCCGGCGGACTCACCGGAGGGGGACAGCCGGGGGGCCTTGACGGGCACTGGGGTCTGACGGTGACCGGCGGGCGGACCGGGCGGGTCGAGCAGGCCGACACGCGTGGCTCGAACCTGCTGTTCATGGCCGGGCTACGAGCCAACAAGCTGATGGACTTCACCCAGGCGGTCCGGTTCAACGCGACGATCCGAGAGATCACCAGTCTGGGTACCCGGGTCGTGGACGGAACCGTCGGCAGGCTGATGAGCACGGTGCGGGGCCGGGACATGCCGCTCCGATCGTCGAATATCACAGTGGACGAGGACCATGTGGTCAGCGTGCCCGACGAGGGCACGGTCCCCCGGGGAGAACCCATGCCGGACCTCGGGACCAGGCTCGGGAGGGTGCTACCGCCCACCGCTCTGGTCGAGGGGATCCTCGGCCTACGGGTGATCCACGAGGCGGTGAGATCCACCCGGGTGGGCGGCGTCTCCGATCCGGCGACCGTCCCGCCGGCCACGGATCAGCTCACCTTCGAGACGATGCGGGGCAGTCTCGCCGCGATGCTCACCGAGCAGGGGGCCTGGTTCCGTTCGGTGGCCACCGCCAGCGAGGTGGTGGACCCCGGGCCCGCCGGCTTCCGCGTGCGGGCCAGATTCGGCGAGGTCCGCCAGCTTTACTACATGGCGAAGGCCGAGCTGGAGAACTACGACCATGGCACCGATCTCGTCGCCCACAACCGCAGCCAGAACAATCGGGAGAACCTGACCGGCACCTTCACGCTCGGTGTCGAGGTGGCTCCCGGTAACTCGGTCGGGCCGCAGGTCTCCTTCGGCGCGGAGCGGAGCAGAGCCGTCGGCACCGACCAGACCGCGTGGATCGAGCATCGGGCCTGGCTGCGCGCGGACACCTCGGTCTACTTCGTCTACGCCATGCTCGAGTACGAGATCAGGCTGCCCGGGACCGGCCTTGCCCCGATGAGGCGGGCCGGCAGCGTCGAGCTGGTGGTCGACGAGAAGAGCGCCACGGAACTGGGTATCCCCATCGACACGCTCAGGTCCGTTGTGCCGGTCAAAACGCCGGTCACGAAGCTTCCCGGCGCCGCCGGGCCGAGCCCGTCAGCACCGGCGGGGGCACCGGCACATTCCGGCCTCGCTGCCTCGCATTACCACAGGCAGCTCTCCGAGCTGTTCCACGTCGTGGTTGAGCGTCTGGGCACCGTCACCGAGCCAGGCCCCTCCGGACCGCGTCTCGCGGGCTCCCTCGCCACGACGTCGGGGGCACCGTCCGGAGCCCCGGCGGCATCGACGGCTCTGTTGCGTTGGGCGGAAGCATGATCGACTCCAGCTTGCCCGATGTGGTCTGCTTGGCCGGTGAGGTCGCTGTCTCGTCTCGGGTCCTGGTCTCCGCCCGCATCAGCGTTCGTTGGGTTCCGGTTCCCGTCCGAGGTGATCGTCCTGGCGGTCCGCTGGTACCTGCGGTTCAACCTCTCCTACCGAGACGTGGAGGAGCTGCTGGTCGAACGGGGTGTCGAGGTGGATCACGTCACCGTCTACCGGTGGGTGCAGCGGTTCACCCCGCTGCTGGCCGACGCCGCCCGCTTCGCGCGCCACGCACCGGGTGACCGCTGGCACGTTGACGAGACCTACGTCAAGGTCAACGGGGTCTGGCGGTACGTCTACCGGACGGTGGACCAGCACGGGCAGGTCATCGACGTGCTCGTCTCGGCACGTCGGGACGCCGCCGCGGCCCGGCGGTTCTTCCATCGAGCGCTGAACTCGCTGAAGGTCACGCCCAGCGAGGTTGTCACCGACGCGAACCCGGTCTACCCGAGGGTGCTCGACGAGCTGGTTCCGTCGGCGTGGCACCACGTCGAGCGGCATGCCAACAATCCGATCGAGGCTGATCACAGCCAGCTCAAGCACCGGCTCAGACCGATGCGCGGGCTCCGCACCGACCGCACCGCCCAGACGATCATCACCGGCCACGCCTTCGTGCAGAACCTCCGACGCGGACACTACGAACTCGGACTCGACGTCCCGCCCGCGCTACGGGTGGCCGCCGCCTTCACCGAACTGGCGCGAGCGATCTGACCAATGCCCGCTGACGCGGCTCGGCGTGTCCACCGATCCGCCAATGCAACAGAGCCAAATGACCTACCTGCGCCGGCTGGACGCGCACACCCTGGATCTGTCGATGCTGCCGGAGCAGCGGCTCGTTTCCGGGACACCTCAACCCACGCCAAGATCACCTTAGTCGGGGCGACGTCCCCACGCCGAGATCAGCGGTGCGAGGGTGAGATCGAGCTCGCCGGCGCCGACGGCCGCGACGTGCGCGTCGATCTCGGCTTCATCGGCCAGCCGGGCGGCGACCAGCTCGGCGCGGACCTGCCGCATCGTCGCGATCTCCAGGCGGTCGCAGACCGCCCCGCCGACCGGGAAACTGCCCGCCGCCGCGACGTCGACCAGGCCGGCCTCGCGCAACGTCCTCGGCAGCGTACGGCCGTAGCGCAGATCGGCGCCGCGGCGCGTCATCAACTCCCGGAAGGCGCGCCGCAGCCGGTTGGCTCGCCGCTGCGCCGGGCCGCTTTCGTCGAGGCACACCAACGGCTGCAGCTCGGTGTCCGCATCCTCCAGCAGAAGCCAGCCGCCGGGCCGCAGCGCCGCCACCATCGTTGCCAGCGCTCGAGCGCGGTCGGGCACATGGACGAGGACGAGCCGGGCGTGTACCAGGTCAAACGTCCCCGGCGGCGGATCCGCGGCGACATCGTGCCGGCGTACCTCGTAGGTCCCATGCGGGTCCAGCCACGCGGGATTGATGTCCGTCGCCAGTACGTACCCGGTCGGTCCGACGACCGCGGCGAGCGCCTCGGGGATGCTGCGACCTCCGGCCCCCACCTCCCAGCAGCGCCATCCCGGCCCCACCCCCAGGCGGTCGAAGTGCCCGCGCGTCACGCCGTCGAACAGCTCGGCCAGCGCGACGAACCGCTCGCCCGCCTCGGCCTGCGCGTTGTCGAGGAGGTAGCGGTGATCAGGGGCAGACCCCAGCACGCCCGGCGACGAGGCCCCGCCCGGCGAGCCGGCAGCCTCTGCGGGCGGACTCGCGGTGGTGGCCGGGGCGGGTTCGGGGTCGAAATTGCGGGCCCGCGGCGAGGAGTTCACGGCCACATCTTCCACCTCCTACCGTGCCGCACGTACCGCGACGCGAGATGAAATCACTGCTACGGCGAATCAGGCTCTGTTGCATTGGCGGATCGGTGGACACGCCGAGCCGCGTCAGCGGGCATTGGTCAGATCGCTCGCGCCAGTTCGGTGAAGGCGGCGGCCACCCGTAGCGCGGGCGGGACGTCGAGTCCGAGTTCGTAGTGTCCGCGTCGGAGGTTCTGCACGAAGGCGTGGCCGGTGATGATCGTCTGGGCGGTGCGGTCGGTGCGGAGCCCGCGCATCGGTCTGAGCCGGTGCTTGAGCTGGCTGTGATCAGCCTCGATCGGATTGTTGGCATGCCGCTCGACGTGGTGCCACGCCGACGGAACCAGCTCGTCGAGCCACCCTCGGGTAGACCGGGTTCGCGTCGGTGACAACCTCGCTGGGCGTGACCTTCAGCGAGTTCAGCGCTCGATGGAAGAACCGCCGGGCCGCGGCGGCGTCCCGACGTGCCGAGACGAGCACGTCGATGACCTGCCCGTGCTGGTCCACCGTCCGGTAGACGTACCGCCAGACCCCGTTGACCTTGACGTAGGTCTCGTCAACGTGCCAGCGGTCACCCGGTGCGTGGCGCGCGAAGCGGGCGGCGTCGGCCAGCAGCGGGGTGAACCGCTGCACCCACCGGTAGACGGTGACGTGATCCACCTCGACACCCCGTTCGACCAGCAGCTCCTCCACGTCTCGGTAGGAGAGGTTGAACCGCAGGTACCAGCGGACCGCCAGGACGATCACCTCGGACGGGAACCGGAACCCAACGAACGCTGATGC
This sequence comes from Micromonospora sp. NBC_01412, assembly GCF_045040215.1. Lineage (NCBI taxonomy): Bacteria > Bacillati > Actinomycetota > Actinomycetes > Micromonosporales > Micromonosporaceae > Micromonospora > Micromonospora sp. NBC_01412. The sequence continues at coordinate 691,548 of NZ_CP109528.1, read as the reverse complement.
GGGCGGAGACCAGGACCCGAGACGAGACAGCGACCTCACCGGCCAAGCAGACCACATCGGGCAAGCTGGAGTCGATCATGCTTCCGCCCAACGCAACAGAGCCAGTACAGCAGCTGTGGCACCATCGGGTCAAGCGCGCTTGGCCTAGCCTGGTAGGCTTACGGGCATGGACCGGTTCTCCGAGGACGATCTACACTCGGTCGTCGCCAGATACGAGGCGACCAGGGCGGCCGCGTTGACCGAGCGGGATGAGCAACTGCGGGCGTTTCACACGGCGGGCTGGCGGCCGGTGGACCTGCAACGAGTCACCGGGTACAGCCGGGAGACGATCCGCCAGGCGCTACGACCGGAGGTCCGGCAGGCGACCAACCTCAGCCGGCGCAAGGCGTCCCTCCAGCCGCCGGCAGACTACCGTTCCTACGGTGACCGAAAGCCATACGTCTTGGCCGACGCTCTCGCCGCGCTGAACGGCCCGACACGAGGCGTGGTCGCGCTTCCGCGTCATCTGGACTGGTCCGGTCACGCCGAGTACGACCTGAGCCGGCCCCGACGGCTGGCCAGCATGTACAAGGTGGTGCTCACCGAAGCCAGCACGGTTGACGACCTGAACAACTGGCTCAACGCCGACCTGCTGCTGCGGCTATGGCCCACCCTGTGGCTGCCGCCCCAGCTACGTCAGCGCTGGGAGGAAGCCTTTCCCGAACTCGCTGCAGCCCGCACGAGTGCCGCATAGGAATGGATCCGTTTCACGAACGCCTCGCCCGCATGGGGCTCGATGCTGCCCGTCGGTACGGCTTCGCCCTCGCCGGCGGTTACGCGGTCCAAGCCGCCGGCCTTCTCGAGCGGCCCAGCGAAGACGTTGACCTGTTCACCGCCTGGGACCGCCGTGGCGAGTTCACCACCGCAGTCACCGCCGTCGTGCACGCGTACCGCGACGATGGCCTGGCCGTCGATGTTGAGCGGCAGTACGACACGTTCGCCCGGTTGACGGTCACCGACGGCGATCGTGTTTCCAAGGTGGAACTCGGCGTGGACTGGCGTGCCAACGAGCCCATCCTCATGGCCGTCGGCCCGGTGCTCCATCCAGACGACGCGGTCGCGAACAAGATGAGCGCGCTGTACGGGCGGGCGTTCGCCCGTGACTTCATCGACATCGATGCCGCGCTTCAATCCGGCCGATACACCCGTGAAGCTCTCCTCAATCTCGCGCAGCGTGCCGACCGTGGGTTCGACCGGCGAATCTTCGCCGAAGCTCTCGGGCAGGCCAGTCTCCTCGATCCTGACGACTTCGCCCAGTACCGTGTCACAGGGCAAGCGCTGAACGACCTCCGCAACCGTTTCGCCGCATGGCGTCGCGAGCTACTCCACCGGCAAGACGTGGGAGCTGACGACTCCGTCATGTGACGTGCGAACCGGTCCAGGCTGTCGCAGGTCGGCGACGGGTTGCTCCGTGGGTGCTCGGACGCCGGGGAACCGGCGCGGAGGCTCTGTTGCATTGGCGGATCGGTGGACACGCCGAGCCGCGTCAGCGGGCATTGGTCAGATCGCTCGCGCCAGTTCGGTGAAGGCGGCGGCCACCCGTAGCGCGGGCGGGACGTCGAGTCCGAGTTCGTAGTGTCCGCGTCGGAGGTTCTGCACGAAGGCGTGGCCGGTGATGATCGTCTGGGCGGTGCGGTCGGTGCGGAGCCCGCGCATCGGTCTGAGCCGGTGCTTGAGCTGGCTGTGATCAGCCTCGATCGGATTGTTGGCATGCCGCTCGACGTGGTGCCACGCCGACGGAACCAGCTCGTCGAGCACCCTCGGGTAGACCGGGTTCGCGTCGGTGACAACCTCGCTGGGCGTGACCTTCAGCGAGTTCAGCGCTCGATGGAAGAACCGCCGGGCCGCGGCGGCGTCCCGACGTGCCGAGACGAGCACGTCGATGACCTGCCCGTGCTGGTCCACCGTCCGGTAGACGTACCGCCAGACCCCGTTGACCTTGACGTAGGTCTCGTCAACGTGCCAGCGGTCACCCGGTGCGTGGCGCGCGAAGCGGGCGGCGTCGGCCAGCAGCGGGGTGAACCGCTGCACCCACCGGTAGACGGTGACGTGATCCACCTCGACACCCCGTTCGACCAGCAGCTCCTCCACGTCTCGGTAGGAGAGGTTGAACCGCAGGTACCAGCGGACCGCCAGGACGATCACCTCGGACGGGAACCGGAACCCAACGAACGCTGATGCGGGCGGAGACCAGGACCCGAGACGAGACAGCGACCTCACCGGCCAAGCAGACCACATCGGGCAAGCTGGAGTCGATCATGCTTCCGCCCAACGCAACAGAGCCGGCCTAGCCCGCAGCCGCGTCCGATGCGGGGGTCAGGGCAACGCCTTCGAGCCGTATCCGTACGTGGAGACGACCTCGCCGTCGGGTCCACGCAGTGCCGCGAGGTCGCCCTTGTCGTTCCAGATCGGACGTCCGCTACCGTAGGAGAAGCCACCCCATTCGGGGTGGTTCTGGTTGGTGTAGATCCTGATCCGCTGCCCGGGTTGCAGCACAGTACCGGGCGGGAACGTGAAGTCCTGCCCAACGTCGTCGGCGCCGAGCGTCCAGCCGCTGATGTTCCCGGCCACGGTGCCCCGGTTGACGATCTCGACGTACTCGTCCGCCTGGGTGTACTTCACCTCACCCCGGTTGCGCACGGTGGTGATGACTACGTCCGGTCGACCGACACGAGCGAAGATCGCGACGATGTCGGCGCTGTTCGCGCCGTTCTCCGGACTGATGAACGTCCGTACGATCTGACCACCCTGCTTGAATCCGCTGATCACCACGCCGTACTCGACTCCGTCGATCGTCACGGTCTCCGGCGAGACGAACGTCGGCAGGTCCACCACGTCGTCTGGTGTCGGACCGTCGTTCGGGGTCTCGTTGTGGTGGAAGCGGAAGCTGAAGTCCGCCTCGGTGCCGTCCTCGAAGGCCACCCGTACGACGAGGTCCACGTCGAACTGCTGTGCTGACATGGCCACGATGGGAAAGTTCTCGTGTGTGTACGTGCCGAGCGTGAACTCGGTGCCATCGGTCCGCACCTCGACGGAGCCGCCCCGGAAGACGTATCCGCTCTGGCCGGAGCCGGCCGGTATGCCCCACCGGACATGCTCGGTGCCCAGTCCATTGAGATTCGGTGGGGTCACGCTCAGGGACGGCCAATTGCCGGTCGTAACGGCGGCACTCATGTAACCTCCATCGAGGCTGTTGAATAGGAATTTCCGGCTCTGTTGCGTTGGGCGGAAGCATGATCGACTCCAGCTTGCCCGATGTGGTCTGCTTGGCCGGTGAGGTCGCTGTCTCGTCTCGGGTCCTGGTCTCCGCCCGCATCAGCGTTCGTTGGGTTCCGGTTCCCGTCCGAGGTGATCGTCCTGGCGGTCCGCTGGTACCTGCGGTTCAACCTCTCCTACCGAGACGTGGAGGAGCTGCTGGTCGAACGGGGTGTCGAGGTGGATCACGTCACCGTCTACCGGTGGGTGCAGCGGTTCACCCCGCTGCTGGCCGACGCCGCCCGCTTCGCGCGCCACGCACCGGGTGACCGCTGGCACGTTGACGAGACCTACGTCAAGGTCAACGGGGTCTGGCGGTACGTCTACCGGACGGTGGACCAGCACGGGCAGGTCATCGACGTGCTCGTCTCGGCACGTCGGGACGCCGCCGCGGCCCGGCGGTTCTTCCATCGAGCGCTGAACTCGCTGAAGGTCACGCCCAGCGAGGTTGTCACCGACGCGAACCCGGTCTACCCGAGGGTGCTCGACGAGCTGGTTCCGTCGGCGTGGCACCACGTCGAGCGGCATGCCAACAATCCGATCGAGGCTGATCACAGCCAGCTCAAGCACCGGCTCAGACCGATGCGCGGGCTCCGCACCGACCGCACCGCCCAGACGATCATCACCGGCCACGCCTTCGTGCAGAACCTCCGACGCGGACACTACGAACTCGGACTCGACGTCCCGCCCGCGCTACGGGTGGCCGCCGCCTTCACCGAACTGGCGCGAGCGATCTGACCAATGCCCGCTGACGCGGCTCGGCGTGTCCACCGATCCGCCAATGCAACAGAGCCCCGCCGGCTGATCGACTCCCGTGTCGCCCGGCTGATCGCGGGTCCGATCGCCGGTGGTCGGTTCCCGTGTCGTGGTGACCAGTTCCTCGGTTCGCGCCGGACCGGGGGGATAAAAAGGGGGTTGGCGCTCCTGGGATCCCCCGCCATCGTCCACACGGATTGCACCCCCGGGGTCTACGGCTGTTCGTGTCGCTGTCGCGCCATGGCGCGTACCTCGGCGGCGGGCACACCGGTCAGCGTCGAGATCTCCGCGAGGGTCAGGGACATGATCAACCGGCCGGGGTCGAGCAGGTCGCGGCGGACTCTGCGGGGCCGCCCGACTGGCAGAGTCGTGTAGACGATCTATCGTGTATTCGTTCTTGAAGAGCAGCGAGGATCACCGTGAGTGACGCGCCAGGATGTCGGTTGCCCGGCCTGGCAGAGGACTTCATGATCGCTTCGTGGATGTCGTGGCGCAGTGGGTGCGGACGTCGTGGACGAAACGGTCGCGTGGTGGATCAATGGCGGCGGTTCGGAACGCGGCGCCGGTAGGTTCCACCTTGCCGGTGCGTCGGTGTCCTGTCGTCCACGAGGTGTTGATGGACGAAGCGCAGGAATTCGAGCCGCGTGAGTCGCTCCGCGATGGGCAGCCAGATCCGGCTGGCGTGCTGTTGAAGGAGAACGACGGTCGACTGCGGGTGGAGTTGGTGGTAACGCCGTGGGGCATGCCTCGCCGCTGGCGCCGGCGGCCGGCGGTGTGGCTCGGGCCCGGTGAGTGGGTGCGTTGGCAGGTCAACTATCGATTCGTCGGTTTGGCTTCGGTCGTGGAAACGGGGCCCAGATAGGCGTCTCTTCTGGGCCCAGGGCGGAGTGTTTCTCCATGATCAATGTGCGGGAATTAGGGTCCCGCCCTGGAGGCGTCGGCGGGTGCGCAAGCATGTCGATCAATTAGCCGGGGCCGCCGGTGATGTCGTGGCTGCGGAGAAGGGCATCGGCCTCGTCGTAGCCGTCGGGCCGATGCTGCGCCGCTGGCGACATCCACGGAGCTCTCGACCTGCTGTTCGAGACGTCCTCGCCTTCTAGGAGTCATCGGCGCTGCACGGTGAGCGCGAGGAGGACGCCGCGCTGCCGGTGAGCTGGCGGCGATGGACTCCTGTGATTCAGCGCGCGCGGCGGTAGTGCATGGCCACCGCGCCGTTGCGGAGCGGCTCCGCCGAGAGCAGCTCGAGCTGGCGCGTGCCGGGCAGCCCGCCCTGGTGCAGCGTCGGGCCGTGGCCGGCGATCCTGGGATGGACGAGCAACTTGTACTCGTCGATCAGGTCCAGCCGGTCGAGCTCCGTCGCGAGCTTGCCGCTTCCGAGGAGGACCCCGGCCGGGGTCGCGTCCTTGAGCTTCTGCACGCCCTCGCGCAGATCGCCGGCGATGTGGTGGCTGTTGGCCCACGGGAAGTCCTTGCGCGTCGACGACACCACGTACTTCGGTTTGGCCTCCAGCTTGGCCGCCCACTCGCGCATGGCCGGCGGCGCCTCCTCGTCGCCGCGGGCGACGGCCGGCCAGTAGCTCTCCATCATCTCGTAGGTGACGCGACCCCACAGCATTGCCCCGCCCTCGTCCATGAGACGGGTGAAGAAGGCGTGTGTCTCGTCGTCGGCGATCCCCTCCTGGTGGTCGACGCAACCATCCAGGGTGAGGTTGAGGCTGAAGATGAGCAGTCCCATAGCCGGCGAGTCTAACGCCACTACGGCGTCGACCCCGGCGGACGTCGCGTCAGCGAGCTCGAGGTAGGGACTGCCCCGGGTTTGGTTGACTCGCGGGGTTGAGTGGTTCAGGCCGCGTGTGTGGGCTGGTTGATTGTCTCAAACTCGATCGGGGTGAGCCGGCCGAGGCGGTGTTGCCGGCGTCGGCGGTGGTAGGTCCGTTCGATCCAGGTCACGATCGCCAGCCGCAGGTCGTGGCGGGTCGCCCAGCGTTGCCGGTCCAGGACGTTGCGTTGCAGGCTGTGCTGTCTTACCCATCCGCGATCGCGCCGTCCAGCCAGCCCCTGAATCACCTGGCCGACCTCATTCGTGCCGAACGCACTCGGCACCGGGCCGGTGGTGGCGCCTCGACGCCGGCCGGCAGGCCCTACTCGCCCTGGCCCATCTCCGCAACGGTGACACCATCACCCGTCTGGCCTGCGGCTTCGCGGTCAGCATCACCACGGCCTGGCGGTACATCCGGGAAGCCACCGACCTGCTCACGACGCACGCCGAGGACCTGAACTCGGCCATGCGGCGCATCAGCCGGCTCGCCCACGCGATTCTCGACGGCACCCTGATCCCCATCGACCGGGTCGCGGACCAGAGGCCGTACCACTCCGGCAAGCACAAACGCCACGGGGCGAACGTGCAGGTCATCGCGGACCGCGCCCGACGCCTGGTCTGGGCATCGCCCGCCCCGCCTGGCACTGTGCACGACCTGACCGCCGCCCGCACCCACGACCTGATCGACGCCCTGACCAACGCGAACGTCATGACGTTCGCCGACAAGGCGTACCAGAGCGCTGACGGCAGCGTCCGCACGCCGTTCAAGCGACACCGTCACCGGCCCCGACCATCCAGCCGGCAGAAGACCGTCAACCGCCACCACGCCAAGATCCGGGCCCTCGGCGAACGCGCCGTCGCCACCCTCAAAGGCTGGAAGATCCTGGCCAAGCTCCGCTGCTGCCCCGACGCACCACCGCGATCGTCCAGGCCATCCTCGTCCTACATCACATCCAGAACAGCCGAAACCCACGATGAAAAGGGCTCACTGTCGGGCGCATTCCGGACAGCACCAAGGATTTCTCTTTCGACTCGTCACGGGGGCCGACGCTGACGTAGTCAACTCGACCAGTGCGTTAGTCGTCGCCCAGGTGGTGTGGGTTCCCGTGAGCCAGGCGGCGGCGAGACCATCGCCCGCAGCGCCTATGGCGGGCAATGTGATCGGAACCGCCGCCGAGCTGTCATCGTGGCTGGTCCCGGTACCGGTCTTCGGTGCGGGCAGCGTCGCGGAGGAAGGCGTTGTACCGGGCGAGGTCGTCGGGTGCCCCGGTGGCGTCGGCGCGGTCGGCGGCCCGGTCGAGGCGGGCCTGTTCGCGTTCGTCGGCCCGGATCCACTGCCGGACGAGGACGATCATGACGGCTGCGGCGGGCAGTTCACCGAACGCCCAGGCGATACCGGCGCCTAGATGCTGATCGGCCAGGAGCGGGGCAGCCCAGTCCGGGTGCACGGCGAGGTACCAGTCGGGGGCGATGACGGTGGTGCTCTGCATGAGGATCAGGCCGAAGAAGCCGTGCGCCATCATCGCCGCCAGGTGGATGATCACCAGCAGCGGTGGGGCGAGTCGGGGCCGTCCGGGGTCGACGCCGATGAGGACCCAGAAGAGCAGGTAGCCGGCGAGGACGAAGTGGGTGAGCATGGCCAGGTGCCCGAGGTGGGAGCGCATCAGGGTGCCGAGCAGGTCGCTGAAGTAGAGCCCGAAGAGGCTGCCGGTGTAGATGCCGAGGGCGACCAGCGGGTGGGTCAGGACCCTGGTCGGACGGCTGTGCAGGGCCAGCAGCAGCCATTCCCGGGCACCGCGCACCTGCGGGTCGTCGGGTCGGCGCAGGCTCCGCAGCGCCAGGGTGATCGGGGCGCCACCGACGAGCAGGATCGGCACCAGCATCGACAACACCATGTGCTGCACCATGTGGGCACTGAACAGCACGGAGGCGTAGCGGGCGACGCCGAGGTTGGTGATCGCGGCGAGCAGCAGCATGCCGACCAACCAGCTCGCCGTTCGGGCCGCCGGCCAGTGATGCCCGGCCCGTCGCATCCGTGCCACCCCGATGAGGTAGCCGATGACGCCGAGGCTGACCAGGGTCAGAAAGAACATGTCCGGTAGCGGTTGGCCGATCAGCCGGGCCGCAGTCGGCGCGGCGGGCATCGCGAAGCCGAGCAGTTCGATGACCGGGTCGGCGTCGAGCGGGTCGTCCGGGATCGGGGTGGGGCTGCGGGACAGGGCGACCGCGAGTCCGGCGGTGGCGGCGAACACGACCAGTTCCACGCCGGCGAACCGGGTGAACGCCCCGCGCCGGCCGGCGCGCAGGGCGGGCAGCGTACGACGCCGGTGAGTCGCCCCGAGCGCACCGAGGACCAGCAACGCGGCGAGTTTGCCGCCGAGCAGCCAGCCGTAACGGGACAGCCACAGCTGCTCGAGGGTGCCGAGGCGTACGGCGGCATTGGCCAGACCGCTGATCGCGACAGCGGCGAAGCAGCCCAGGGCGAGGCGGCTGTAGCGGGCGGCGCCGTCGGCGAGCAGGCGGCTACGGCGCACTATCATTAGCGCGGCCAGCCCGCCGATCCAGATGGCGGCGGCGAGGATGTGCAGGGCAAGGCTGGTCACCGCGACCTGGTGGTTGCCGGATCCGGCGGCGTGTCCGGTGAACGCCGGCGGTAGCAGCGCGACCATCGCCAGCAGCGCGACCGTGGCGGCCAGCCCGCGCGACACCCCGGCCCGCGACAGCACCGCCACGGTCAGGGCGAGCCCGGCCTGCAGCAGCAGGCTCTGCCCCTGGGCGATGGAGGTGGCGAAGCTGACGACAGTGGCTGTCCCGAGCGTGTCCACTGGTAGCCCGAGCAGGTCGGACACCGTAAGGATGATCAGGACCGTGGCGGTCATCGCCCAGCCGGCTGCGGTCCAGGTGCTGCGACGCAGCATCTGATAGCCGCGCGCGCTGACGCTCGACCTGTCCCCGGGAAGCAGGAACGCCGCGGTCACCGTCATGCCGACCGTCAGCGTGGCCAGCATGTTGAGCAGGAGCCGGACCACGGGTAACGCCCAGGTGACACCTGCGCCGGGGTCGGGCAGACCGGGAATGGCGGTGGACAGGGCACCACCGGCGCGCAGTGCGGCCAGCAGCACGACGATGGCCACGGCACCAACGGTGACCGGCAACCACCAGCGCCGAAGTAGCGTCGACGGGCGGGCGGCCCCTTGACGTCGCCGGGACGCCGCCGCGCCGGCTACCGCAGGCGGGGTGTCCGGTTCGGTCTCGTCCTCGATCGGGCTCCGTGGTCGGGCATCGGTTTCGGACATGCGATTGACCTTGATCTCGGGTTGGACCGTCGCGGTGGCCGCTGGTCGGATCGGTACGCCAGCGGACCTGGCGGGATCGCTCTATCGGTGGGCCCGGCGCCGCCACCACAACGCACCGGCCGCCGTGGCGAGCACGACCAGCACCACGGCACCGATGAGCGCGCCGACACCCAGGCCGGTGTCCTTCCCCGGAGCCGCGGCGACGGCCTCCGGGCTGGCTGCGGAGCCACCCGGCGGCGCGGGTGCGTCGGTGCCCTGGGGATCAGCCACGGTGAACGGGTAGGAGCCCTGCACCGGGTGCCCGTCGGCGGAGACGACCCGGTAGGCGACGGTGTAGGCACCGTTGCCCAGAGGCGCGGTGAGCGTGACCGTCCCTCGCGCTCCCGCGACCACGGGGGCTCCGGTGGCGACGCGTAGTTTGCCGGCGTCGGTGACCACGATGGTGGTGAAGGTGGGATCCAGCCGTTCGGCGAACTCCAGCGTGATCTGCGTCGGCGCGGTGCTCAGCGTGGCGTCGCGGGCCGGGTCGGCCGAGCGGAGGCTGTTGTGGGCGCGGGCCGGGGTCGGCACGCCGAGGACGACCAGGACGGCAGCCAGTGCCGCGACACTCAGCCGGGCCACGGCTGAGGCTCGGCGCGACGGTACGGGCATGGCAGGCTCTCCAGCTCGACGAGAATGGGTCGGGGCGTGCGGGGTCTCTAACCGAGCAGTTGTTGGCCGATCCACCCGCCGGGCGGGCAGCCGGGCGGGATGGCGAAGACGGCGGAGCCGACCGGCGTGGTCCACTCGTTGAGCAGGTCCCGCTCGGCGAGCCGCCGCTGGATGGGTAGGAACTGTGCGGTGATGTCGGCCTGGTAGGAGGCGAAGATCAGCCCGCTGTCGGCCGTACCGTCGGCCGCCGGGACGCCGTCGTAGTTGTAGGGCCGGCGCAGGATCCGCTGCCGGTCGTCGGTCACGTGTGCCCGGCTCAGGTGGGAGAAGTCGGGGATCACCGTCAGGCCCGCCTCATTGACGGCGGCGAAGTCCGGCGGGTCGTGCTCGGCCTGCCCGGTCAGCGGTGCGCCGGTGTCCAGGCGGCGGCCGACGGCCAGTTCTCGGTCGGCGCGGCCGAGCAGGTCCCACCTCTCCAAGTCCATCCGGATCCGGCGCAGCACGAGGGTGCTGCCGTCGCGGAGCCAGGGCGCCTCGTCAGTGATCCAGACTGCGGTATCGAGGGCGGGCGTACCCGGTTGCGGGTTGGCGGTGCCGTCGAGTTGGCCGAACAGGTTGCGCTGCGTCGGGTTCCCCTGCTGCACACCGTGACCCCGGCGGAAGCCCTGCTGCACCCACCGGACGGTGGCGAACGGCCGACTGTCCTTGATCAGCATCCGTTGGGCATGGGCGACGGTGACCGGATCGTCGGCGCAGATCTGCAACAGCAGATCGCCACCGGACCAGGCCGGCTGGAGCCGGTCGACGGCGAACGCCGGCAGGTCGGCCACCGACGGCGGGCGCCGGCTCTCCAGGCCGACCATCCGGTACAGCCCGGGCCCGAAGCCGAAGGTCACGCTCAGCCGAGCCGGCAGGACGGCGAGTTCGGCCTCGGTGTCGGCCAGCGCCGGCAGGCCCTGGGCCAGCCGGGCCGCGTCGTCACTGAGCAGGCGCAGCATCCGACCCAACACCGCACGGTCCGTGCCTGCTTGCAGAGTGAACGCGACGAAGGACGCGTGTGCCTGCGGGATGGTGGCAACCCCTGACTGCCGGGTGCCGTGGAAGGGCTCGACGGCCGTCCCGGTGTCGCTAGCCACGGCTGCGGTGGGGCGGTCGGAGGTGGTGGCGACCGTGGCCGCAGCCGCGCCCGCCAGGGCCCCGGAGGCGGCCAGCGCCCCGCCGGTGAGCAGGCGGCGCCTGCTCACCGGGCGACCGCTCTTTCGGTCTGTCACGTCGACGGGCTCATGCTCATTCCCGGGCTCATGCTCGGGTGGCCGGGGTCATAGCTCTCCCCCGCACCGGTGAACGGCTTCGCGATCGCCGAGAACTGGACGCTCTTCCCGTCCGCAAAGGTCAGCGTGAACGTCAGCTCGTCACCGGCCTTCACCGGGCTGGCGACGTTCATCAGCATCAGGTGGTCACCCCCGGGCTGCAGCACGTGCTCGCTGTTCGCCTTGATCACGATCCCGCCGGCCTTGGGCTGCATGACCATCTTGCCGTCCTTCATGGTCATCTCGTGCAGTTCCATCGGTGACACCGACGTACTCGCACTCACCACGGTGACGTCGGCGCGGCTGCTGTTGACCAGCGTGCCGAACGCCGCTGTCATCCCCTTGTCGGCAGCCTTCACCCACGGGTCACGCACCGTGACCACCTCTGCCGCAGTGGTGGCGGCCGGGCTCAGATCGGCACCCGGAGCCGGATCCGATGATCCGCACCCGGCTACGCCGAACACCATCGCGGTAGCGGCGGCCACAAAGCTCATCAACGCCACCGGACGCCGTCGCGGTCCCAGTGTGGCGGCTGTACGCATGCAGATTCCTCCGAAGCTGGTGCAGTGCTGCTGTCCTGGAGTTGGTCGACGCTCAGCCGCGGAAAGTTCCTACACTCCGTAGTAATCCTTGACACCCCAGCGGCCGAATCGGCGTGCAAGGTGCTCGACTCAGGCTGGTCAGGCGGCCCAGCGATCACGGGCCGAGGTGTGCCCATCGGCAGAGCGCACCAGGCGTAACCTCGGCGGGGTCGGCTCATGGTGTGCTCCCAGGCGCCAGGGCATGTGGTCGGAGCCGCCGCTCGCCGCCGGGCCGCCGGGGCGTAATCGGGGATGAGACAGCGTGAGGACAATCAGGTATCCCCGAGCAGAAACGCGTGGCTGAGGATTCGGGCCGGTTCGACCCGTCCGGCGACGAGATCGTTGACCGAGAGCAGCAGCGTGCCGACAAAGGCGGTAAGGGTGGGCAACAAACCCGGCGGGTGCGCTCCGGCGTACCGCAACGAACAGGAAACCGGCGCCGACCGCGACGTTCCAGGCGGCGGACTCGTGCCACAGGTGGCCGGAATCCAGCACGGCCATGCCCGGGTGACCGTGCCCACCGGCAGAGCCACGGCCGATCTGGGAAAGCCCCAGCACCACTGCACACAGCCGAGGAGCCCCAGCGCCGTGCGGAGCGTCACGACAAGCCGTTGGCGGGCACGCCTCGGACGAGGCGCACGGGACGCAGCGTCGATGACATCGCTCAGGTCTCTTGAGGGCTCGGCCAGCCGCAGCCGGGCGCGACGGGTCACCGCAGCGGCTTCCTCGAACCACCGGCGGCAGCCGGCGCACCCGACTCAGGTGGTCGTCGGCGGAGTTGCGTTCGGCATGGCTGCCCTCGTCGTCCAACTGCGCCGACAGGATTTCACGCCATTGCTCACACCGCATGTACGGGTAGTCGGCGGCATGCCGGTTCTGGTTCCCTCAGGCCGCATCGGATCTCCTGTCAGCGGCGTCCTCACCCGGCGCTAGTGCCTGCTCCGGGGCTGAAGCCATGACGGCCACCGTCGACTGCGGCGACGAGGTCCTCTCTGGCACGGGCGACTCGGGACCGGATCATCCCGACGGGGCAGCCGCAGACCTCAGCGGCCTCAGAATAGGGACGTACTGCCATGCGGTGGCGACCCAGTCCCCGCTGAAGATCGGCTGAGACGTCACGCCGGAGGCCAGCCGCACCGTAGGCATGCCAACCTGCTCCAGACACGCCGCGACCGACACCACCCGGTGGGCCAGAGTCGCAGCGTGGGGCCCGGCAGCAAGTCTGACCACGAACGGCGATGCCACGAACACCGCGTTCATCGTGTACTTGACGAGGCTGGCACTCTCCGGGTCGACGCCGATCCGAGCACAGACCTCACTCAAGTGCCCACGGATCTCCGAGGCGACAGCGTCGCTCAGTGCGGTGGTCATCAGACCGCCTGCAGCTCCGCGATCCGGCTGCCGAGAGCAGCGAGCGCCGGCTCCCGCTTGGCCTGCGGCTCGGCAAGCTCCCACAGTGCGTTCAGACGATCGTTGACGCGAGCCAATCGCATCCCGTCCGCCACCAGCCCCACCGCCTTCATTCCGTACTCGCCAGCGGTAGCGAGATCACCGGCCAGGATACTCGCGGTGGCGACCGAGATCGTGTCGAAGATGAAGGACCGACGATCTTGCGGGCGGCGTAGCCGCACCGCCTGGTGGGAGTGCTCAGCGGCGCTGTCTACGTAACGCACGTACTCCGGGTGGCGGGCCAGGGCGGAATCCCGCGTACGGCTATCCGTCGGCGGCCGGGGGCAATGCTGGGACAACGCCGTTGCGGAGTCGTTCTTCTCCACGATCAAGACCGAGCTACTGGACCGACGGGCCTGGCCCACCCGCGCTGCGGCCCGTGCGGCGACCTTCGACTGGATTGAGACATCTCACCAACATTGTCTGTCAAGCGGGGTTACCTGCGAGGTTGGTGAAGGCTCTGGTCGGGTCGTAGATGGTGCCGTGTTGCAGGCAGTGGTGCAGCTTGCCGAGCATGAGGTGGAACAGTCGGCGTAGTGCGGCGACGTGGCGGTCGCCGGCCTGCCGGCGGGCGCGGTAGCGGGCGTTCCAGTGCGGGTCGTGCCGTACTGCGGCCAGCGCCCACACGTAGCCGGTAGCGGCGATCCGGTCGTTCTTCGCGCGCCGGGCGTGCACGAAACTGCTCTTGCCAGACGCGCGGGTCACCGGCGCCGCGCCTGCGAAGGCCCGCAGTGCGCGGGCGTCGGCGAATCGGCTCCGGTCGTCGCCGATCTCGGCCAGCAGGCGGGCGCCCAGTTGCACGCCGAGGCCGGGCACACTCGTCATGATCTTCGCGTCGGAGTGCGCGGTGAACACGTCGTCGATGCGGTGTTCCAGCTGTTCCAGCGTCTGGCAGACCGCGTCGAGCTGCCGGACCAGGCCCTGCAGTTGCAGGCCCATCGCGTCCTCTACGGCTGCGGGCTGGCGCATCTGCTCGCTGCCAAGCAGGCTGTGTAGCTTGTCCGCCTCAGCGGTGATGCCACGCTGCCGGCCAGCCGTGCGCAGCATCGACGCCAGATCGTCTACGGTCAACGCCGCTGCGGCGGCAGGTGTCGACGCAGCGGCCAGGACGATCCGGGCGGTTGGCGAGTCCAGTCGATGCCGCCCACCGCGCTCGAACGCCTCAAGCGCGGCGGGGAAGAACATCCGTAGCACCGTCCGGATCCGGTTGGTGATCGTGACCTGGTCCCACGCTGCGTCCTGCTGCGCCCGGGTCAGCACACGCAGCGATTTCAGCAACTCGCTGTCCTGCGGCAACGGCCGGTGCGCCTCGACGTCGGTACGCAGGATGTTGGCCAGCACCATCGCGTCGAACGCGTCGGACTTGCCCCGCGAGGACCGGTATCGGTCCCGATAGCGTGACACCGCCAACGGGTTGATCGCGAACACCTGCCGGTCGGCGGACCGCAGCCCCGCGACCAGCAGGCCCTGACTGGTCTCGATCGCTACCGGCAGCTTGCCGCCTTCAGGGTCATGCTCGGCGAGCATGGCCAGGACCTGGCTCAGCCCTGCCGCGTTGTTGCTGATCCTGGCCGAAGACACGACGACGCCGTTGGTGTCGACCAACGCCACGTCGTGATGATCCTGCGCCCAATCGATCCCACACGCCACCGCTGTCATCGCGACTCCTCTCTGTCTGCATCCACAGCGAGGCGCGACGCCCTAATGGACAGTGCTTGCCGCACGACATCTCACGAGCCGTTCGCCTCGCCACCGGCGGCGCCCGCACTCGCGCAAGGCTCTCGGCCTGCGACCAATCAAGGCTCAGCCCGTCGGCGATCCACGGGCCGATCATCCTCGTCAACGACCGCGGCCGCTGCGCCCCACGCCGAAGCCAGGGTCCAGCCCTCAACGTTCTTACAGAGGTCAACAGCGGCCGCGATCTTCAACAAGGCGCCGATCTCGATTCCCAGGCTCGACGGCCAACGGCTGGTACGAGCGTCCTCTGTTGCCATTAAGGCTGGTACAACACCCGCCGCCGGCATTCCACCCTGGGCTACATGAGCCCAGCCGAATACGAAGCGACCGCCTATCCCCGCAGGTCAACCACCAGGGTAGCGTGAGAGAAACTCATCGACCCTGTCCGTCAAACCGGGTCAACCCCACAAGGTTCAGGTACGCCGCTACGTTCAGCCGTGCATGGGGGTGGCCGGGCGAATCTGCACGGAACGGGCGCACGGCCGCAGCACGGGGTCACCGTCGCTGGCCATCGCCTGTGCCACCCCGGCCACCGTGTCCGGGGGCGCCGTCCTTTGGCGCTGCCAGCGGACGCCAGCAACCGTCGATCCGATCACCGTGGCTGACTCAGGGCCATAGATGTTGGCCAGGGGCTATGCGCGTGCTGGACGAATCATGGCGGTAGGTTCGGTGGCGCGGAGCACGGTGATGGTGCTGTGAGTCTGGAAGCCGAAGCGTTGGTAGAGGCGCTGGCTGTCTGGTGTCGTTGCCTCAAGGCATGCTGGCTGGTGTTGCCCGTCAACGAGGTCGAGGCGGTGGCGTAGCAGGGCCGAGCCGATTCCTTTGCCGCGTGCAGCGGGCGCAGCGCCGATGTTGGAGAGGTACCAGTGCGGTTCGGTGGGACGGTAGCCGGTAAAGGCGTGCCGAGTTCGTAGCCAGCGAATCATGCCGGTGAGCCTGAGGGCGGCGAGGTAGCGGGGCGCCTGGGTGAGCATGCGCCACGACTCTCCCGTACTGGGTGAGGCTTCCCAGATCGCTACGCCCAGGAGCTGTCCGTCGTCGTCTCGGGCGGCGTCGATGCTGTTCCGGTGTAGGCCGACGGCGTGGATGGTGGCGGTGAACAGCTGTTCCAACTTCTTCTGACGGTTCGCAACGTGAGGGACGAACTCGGCCACGACGGCGTCGTCGGCGAACGCGGCGGCGAGGATTCTCGCCGCCGGGGCTACCTCGGCGCGGGGCAAGGGCGCGATACCGATCATGATCCTTCTGCTTGTCCGGCTGTGGCGGCGTGGGTGCGGCGGCGCCTGATCCGGCGGATCAGCACGACCGCTGCGGTAATGAGTGCGAGAAGGCCGACGATCGCGGCGATGACCCAGGACCAGCCGATGACGGCGGCGATCACCAGTGGATCGTACGGGTTGGTGCCTTCGTACTGCAGCGGAGTGAGCCGGTCGAGGCCCGGTTCTGATCCGTCGAACCGCAGTTCGCCCCAGGCTTGGCGGGCGTGCGGGTACGGGTCGTTGTCGACCCGGACGGTGCGGTCGAGGATGAGCGTGGGCCGTTGAGTGGTGTCGTACCGGGGCCAGGTGACGCCGGTGGCCTGTGGGGTGCCGGTGGCGGCGAAGGATGTCCACAGCTGCTGCACAGTGTCGGACAGGGTGGCGTTGGCCGGGTCGGTGCCGATGAAGTCGCGGGTCTTGTCGGTGTTCAGGACGCCGAACAGGTACGGCAGCTCGATGGCATGCGGTGATCCCATTCTTCCGTCGAGGTCGGTCGAGGTGACGGTGGCCAGGTACATGTGCACCGGCACGCCGCGGCGGTGCAGGGCTTCGGCCATGCGGATGGCCGGCATCCGGAAGCCGACGTCGCCGACCAGCGCCAGGCCGGTCTGGGCCTCGGTGAGGTCCGGTCGTTCGCGACGGTAGGCGTCGATCACCTCATCGGCGCGGTCACCGACCAGCGAGGTGAGCCAGGGCCGGGAGTAGCGCAGCGGGAGCCGGTCGATCTCGGGCAGGAAGTACAGCCAGTAGCGGGCCTCGTCGAGGGTGGTGCCGATGATGACCGGTGTGGTGGGGCCGTCCGGGGCGGCGAGGCGTTTCGCCGGTAGTTCGGGGATCAGCGTGCCGTCGACGACCGGGTGGAACGCGGTGTCGGAGAACTGGCTGTCGTAGACCTTCTCGGCCGCCTTCTGCAGCTCGTCGGCGCCCATCCCGAGCAGGTCCTTCGGGCTGGTGGCACCGGCTGACTCGGTGAAGCTGTCGGTGACCTTGGCGGACCAGTCGCGGGTGGCCACGGTGCCTGCGGTACCGCTTTGCAGGACGGCCCGGTCGAACAGCCCGTCAGCGGACGGGGTGCCGAGTAGGGCGGAGATGCTGATGGCACCGGCGGACTCACCGGCCACGGTGACGTTGGCGCTGTCGCCGCCGAACGCGGCGGCGTTGGCCCGTACCCAGCGCAGCGCGGCCATCTGGTCCAGCAGGCCGTTGTTCATGCTCTGGGCGTAGTCGTCGTCGAGGCTGCTGAGATCCAGCCAGCCGAACGGGCCGACCCGGTACTGCAAGGTGACCACGACGGTGTCACGGCGGGCCAGGCTGGTGCCGTCATACCACTCGTCGAGGGCGGAGCCGGACGTGAAGCCGCCGCCGTGGATGAACACGAGGACCGGTTTGCGGCCCTCGGTCGAGGGCGTCCAGACATTGACGGTGAGACAGTCCTCGGACATCGCGCTGCCCTCGGCCAGTTCGTGTTCGTCCGGTGTCTGCACACACGCTGCGCCCGGTTGGGAGGCGTCGCGCGGCTGCGTCCACTTCTGCGGCGCCGCGGGAGGCTTGAACCGTCGGTCGCCGAACGGCGGCGCCGCGTACGGGATGGCACGGAACACCGACAGGCCGTCCTGACTCAAGCCGCGCACCGGGCCGTCGGCGGTGACAACGATCGGACCGGTCTCCGGAGCCAGGCTGGGGGCCGCGTGCGCGGGCCCGGCGGTCGATGCGACCACTGTCAACGCCGCCAGCAGCGCACCCAGCGCCTTCCGGCCTGCTGTCCCTGTCCGGTGCGCTGACCAGGGATATCCCGTCATGCCCCCTCCACCCTTGCCGTGACGCCGTCGGTGACTTTGAAGGGTGAACCACCTGCTATTTTTGGTCAAGTCTGACTAACTATAGGGAGTGGTGATGACGGAGCCGAAACGCCGGGTCGGCCGGCCGAGCAAAGCCCCGCAGCGCATCGATGACGTGCTCGACGCCTTCACCCGCTGCGTGGCCCGCTACGGCCTGGACGGCACCACCCTGCAACGCATCGCCGACGAGGCGGGCATGGCCCGCGGACACATCCGCCACTACGCCGGAAACCGCGACCAGCTGCGCGAACTGTTCCGCCAGCGCATCATCAGCCGCTACGCCGACCGCGCCGCGCAACTGGCCGCCGAAGGCGATCCGGGCAGCCGTGCCGAACACCTCGTCGGATTCCTCTTCGGCAGTGAAGTGCACCTCGACGACAATGCCGCCATCGACGCGCTCCTGGCCGCAGCCCGCTTCGACGACGCCCTGCGCGAACAGATCCGAGTCGTCTACTCAGGCTTGGAAACACTGATCGCGCAAGCCTTGGCGGACGACTACCCCGGTCGGTCCGGAGCCATTTGCGAGAACGCCGCCTACCAGATCCTGGCACTAGCATACGGCCACTGGACACTCAGCGAAATAGGCTTTCCGGCGGAGAGAGTACGAAGCGCACACCGGCTCGCGCTCGCCGTTATTGCCGAGGTCGCGATCACACGCCCGACCGAATGATGTCGTACTACCGAGGCGACTGGCCAAAGGGCCATACGACTGCGGACGAGGTGGGTCGGAGCTGTTCACGGAACTGCGTGTTCTCGGTGGCGAGCACGTTCACGATGCGGGCAAGCATGCCGTTGTCGCTCTCCAGAGTTTTGATGCACTCGGTTGCTTCGGCCAGTCGGCGTTTAGTCGTGTCGAGTTCTTTTCGGAGCCTGCGCTCCCTGTCAGGGACTTGGCCTTGCGCACGGACTTGGGCGTAGAACAAGTCAGCCGAGCATCGACGCGGTAGTCCGGATCGGTGAAGAACATCGAGCCCGGTTCGATGCCGAGCGCCTGCTCACGCTCCTCCAAGCCGTCCAGTCGCACGACAGCGGCGAGGCGTGACGGAACAACGAGTTTCGCACCTGTCACCCTATGTACTTGCCGGTGCTTGCTCACGGAGGCCCTTCTACATGCAACGTACGGCTACGCAACACGTAGATCTAATAGGGAAGTGGCTGCAAGCCGTGATGCTGCACGCCGCCCACCTCCAGCCCGGCGCGCGGGTGTTGGAAATCGGTTCCGGCGGCTACAACGCCGCGCTGATCGCCGAGGTCGTCGGCCCGCACGGCGCAGTCGCCAGCATCGACATCAACCCCGGCGTCATAGCGCACGCTCGCGCCGTACTCGACACCGCCGGCTACCCGCAGGTCCAGGTAGAAACGGCCGACGCGATGGCCGGCTGGCCCGGCGCCGCGCCGTACGACGCGATCATCGTCACGGTGGAGGCCAGTGACCTTCCACCGGCCAGCTCGCCCCGACCGGTGTTCTCGTCGCGCCGCTCCGGATGCGCGGCATGACCCGCTGCCTCACCCTGGTGTGGCGGTGCGGTTGAGTTTGCCTCGTCGCCGGCCCTGGGTGCGCCAGCCGCCACCGTCGGGGATGTTGCCGAGTTTCTTGATGTCGACGTGGACCAGGTCGCCGGGGTTGGCGTGTTCGTAGCGGCGGATCGGACGGCCGGTGCCCCGGTCCAGGTGAGCCAGCCGGGCCACCCCGGCACGGCGCAGGATCGCGTGGCACGTCGACGCGGGGATGTCGAGCCGGCCGCCGATCCGGGCTGGCCCCCACCGATTCTTCACCCGTAGGTGCAGCACCTTGCGCTCCACTGGCGGGCGGGACCGGCGCGGGCGGCTGGACCGGTCGGTCATGCCCGCGACGCCTTCGGCTCGGTACCGGCCGGCCCACCGCTTCGCGGTGTTCACGCTGACCTGGAACCGTTCCGCGGCCCGCCGCAACGGCCAATGATCATCAACCACGCAGCGCGCCAGGCGCAGCCTGCCGCGCTCTGTCAGGGGTGCGTTAGCGTGGGGCACGAGGACCTCCCGGGTGATGCGGAACCTCCGACAAGCTCCACCTCACCCGGAGGTCCTTCCCATTTCAAGCTTCCAGCCCTGTCACCAACGTCCATGGACAGAACACCTAGTCCCGTCGGCGTGGCACCACGTCGAACGGCATGCCAACAATCCGATCGAGGCTGATCACAGCCAGCTCAAGCACCGGCTCAGACCGATGCGCGGACTCCGTTCCGACCGCACCGCCCAGACGATCGTCACCGGCCACGCCTTCGTGCAGAACCTCCGACGCGGACACTACGAACTCGCCACCGACGCCCCACCCGCGACCCGGGTGGCCGCCGCGTTCACCGAACTCGCCCAAGCGATCTGACCAGTGCCCGCTGACGCAGCTCGGCGTGCCCATCGATCCGCCAACGCAACAGCGCCACCACGAGCATCCCTTGATGCAAGCGGATGTCGAGGCGGTGACCCGGCTGCCAACCCAACGTGGCGAGCTGTCACGCTCCGACGAGCGGCTCGGTAGTGTCCCTGCCCGGAGGAACCGGCCAGGCGGTGGTGAACCGGCCGAGGTGCGGCGTGGCGAGCGCGGTCAGCGCGATGCCGGCGAGGCAGGTGATGCCGCCGACGAGCAGCGCCGTGCCCCCGGAGCTGGCAGCGGCGACGAGCCCAGCACGGAGTCCGCCGATCCGTGGCCCCGCAGCCCCCACCAGGAAGTCCAGCGAGGCGACCCGGCCCCGGTGTGACTCAGGCGTGGAGAACTGCACGATCGTGCCCCGGGACACGACCGACCAGGTGTCGGCGGCACCGGCCACGGCGAGCAGCACCAGCACCAGGGCGAGGTTGCCGGCGAGCCCGACCCCGGCCAGCGACGCCCCCCAAACGGCGCAGCATCCGAGCAGGACACGGCCCGACCGGCCGCTGTTGGTGATCAGCCCGGACAGCATGGAGGCGACCACGCCGCCGACGGCCATCGCCGAGGTGAGCAGGCCGAGCACTTCCGGGGAGCCGTGGAACTTCTCCTCGTTGACGACCGGGAAGAGGGCCACTGGCATCGCCAGCACAGTCGCGCACAGGTCGAGCAGGAAGGCGCCGCGCACGGGCGGAGTACGGAGTGCGAACCGGATTCCCTGCCAGGCGGCGGAGGCGCCGGCCCGACCGTCGCTGTCAGCGGCCCTGGTAGGCGGCAGGCTGCGGATGCCCACCAGGGCCGCGACGAAGGTGAGCGCGTCGACGACGAAGCACAGGGTGGTGCCCCACCCGGCGGTGAGGATCCCGGCGACGGCCGGGCCGAGCAGCATGGCCAGCTGGAAGGACAGATGGTTCAGCGCCAATCCCGCGGAGAGCTGCTCGGCGGGGAGTAGCCGCGGCAGGAACGCCTGCCTGGCGGGCGCGTTCAGCGCGGCGAGCGCGGAGCTGACGCCGACCAAGACCAACATCGCCCACACCCTGTCCCGGAGGCCGGCCGCGACGCCGGCCATGAGCAGGCTGGTCGCCAACTGGCCCAGGGTGGTGACCAGAGCCAGCCGCCGCCGGTCGACGTGGTCGGCGAACGCGGTGCCGAGCAGCGCGAACGCGATCAACGGTACGGCTGTGAACAGCCCGATCAGCCCAACCAGGAGGGGACTGCGGCTGCTTTCCCAGACGTAGAAGGTGACGGCGAAGGTGCCGAGTTGACTGCCGAACCCGGAGGCGGTGGTGCCCAGCCAGAGGCGCCGAAAGACCGGCTGCGTGCGGAGCGGGCGGATGTCGACTAGTGCCTCGTCTTTGAACGTTGATCGTGTAATCCGTTGGTTTTGAGGATGTGTCGGGCAGGCTGTCTCCCATCGTTCATGGTTCGGGAGGTGGTGGCGTGGGTAGGCGCCCGGAGGTGTTCGTCCGGCAGGTGTCGATGGTCGAGGGTCAACGGTTGCAGCGGATCACGACTCTGCTACTCCCCTCGGACGATCAAAAACACCCTCTCAGGGTCGGTCCTCAGGGTCGGCTGCGGGTGCGTCCCCTGATGCGGCTCGGGCCGATCGTCGGGCAGGCTGCGTGCATGACGCACGCAGTCGAACTCCGCGCCGTGCACCGGGTGTACGGCCGGGGCGACACCACCATTCGCGCTCTCGACGGGGTTGATCTGAGCTTTCCTACCGGTACCTGGACCGCCGTGATGGGCCCCTCGGGTTCGGGCAAGTCGACGCTGCTGCACTGCGCGGCGGGTTTGGATCGGGTCACGTCCGGCAGGGTGAGCCTGGCCGGGCAGGACATCACCAGGGCTAGTGATGACGAGTTGACCCGACTGCGGCGTAACAAAATAGGATTTGTGTTTCAGAGCTTCAACCTGATGGGCTCGTTGACGGCGGAGCAGAATGTGGCCCTGCCGCTGCGGATGGCCGGCCAACGGCCCGACCGCCGGAAGGTGCGGGAGATTTTGACCCGGGTCGGCCTCGGCGACCGGCTCAAACACCTGCCCAGGGAACTGTCCGGCGGGCAGCAGCAGCGGGTCGCCCTGGCCCGGGCCATGATCACCCGACCGGCGGTGCTGTTCGGCGACGAGCCGACCGGGGCGCTGGACACTGGGTCCACCCGCGTGGTGCTCGGCCTGCTCCGGGAGCTCGTCGAGGAGGGGCAGACCATCGTTGTGGTCACCCACGACCCGGCTGCGGCGGCCAGCGCCGACCAGGTGCTGTTCCTGTCCGACGGACGGATCGTCGACGGCCTGAACTCGCCCACCGTGCACCAGGTCGCCGCACGGCTCGCCCAGCTCGAGGTGACGGTCTGATGCTGCAGATGTCGTGGCAGACCTTCCGCGCCCGGTGGCAACTGTTCGCGGGCGCTTTCGTGGCCGTGGCCCTCGGCGTCGCCCTCGTACATTCGTCGTTGCTCCTGCTGATGGCTGCGGTGGACCCGGTGCTACCCGCCGGGCTGTCGGCCACCGAGGTCCAGCGGCTGCGCGCCGGCTACGACGGAACCAGCTCCCTGCTGGCGATGGTGCTGACGATCGCCGGATTCCTGGCAGTGTTCGTCGTCGGTTCCACCTTCGCGTTCACCGTCGCGCAGCGCCGGACCGAACTGGCCACGTTGCGGCTGAACGGTGGCAGCCGATGGCAACTGCGCCGGCTGCTGCTCGGCGAGGCACTGATCCTCGGCCTGCTCGGCTCGGCCGCTGGGATCGCGTGCACCGAACCGGTACTGCGTGGCCAACTCGCGGTGCTGCGGTCCTTCGAGTTCGTGCCGGACTCCTTCGACGCGCCCTGGCGGGGCTGGACGCCGGTGGTGTCCGTCGGAGTGGGGGTTGTGGTCGGACTGTGTGGGGTGTTCAGCGCGGCGCAACGGGCGGCCAGGGTCGAGCCCCTCGAAGCGCTCCGCGAGACCGGCGCCGCCCGCCGGGTGATGACCGCGTCCCGCTGGGTGGTCGGCGGACTGTTCCTCACCGGCACGGTCGCGATCGTCGCCAGCGCGCCGAGCGTGCCGGCCGACTACGCGGTACCGCTGTACCTGGGGCTGTGCATGACCCTGGCCGTGACACTCAACGCGTTCGCGCCGCTGGTGGTGCCGCTGGCCAGTCGGGTACTCGGCGTCATCGCCCGGGGCCCGCTCGGCGAACTGGCGATGGCCAACCTGCGGGCCGGGGTCCGCAGGACCTCGTCCATCGCGGCACCGGTGCTCGTGCTCGTCGCCATCGTCGGTGGACTCGCCGGCAGCGTTGACACGGTGTCCACCGCGATGCTCCGCGAGCGGACCGGGTCGTTGACCGGGGAACTACGGGTCCGTGCGGACCGGCCGGTCGGCGCCGAACTGGCCGCCCTGCCCGGGGTGCGGGCGGTATCCGCCGAGCCCGACGTCAACC
The DNA here is from genome assembly GCF_045040215.1 of Micromonospora sp. NBC_01412. Lineage (NCBI taxonomy): Bacteria > Bacillati > Actinomycetota > Actinomycetes > Micromonosporales > Micromonosporaceae > Micromonospora > Micromonospora sp. NBC_01412. The sequence goes on along the minus strand of NZ_CP109528.1, from coordinate 667,734 downwards.
TCGGCCCGGACAATCCCACCGCGATGGCCGTGGACCCGGCCGCCTACCAGGCCACCCACCGGGTCGAGGTCACCGCCGGGGACTTCGCCGCTGTGGTCGGCGACGGGGTGGCCGTGCGCGCCAACGCCACGCCCGGCCGGGTGTTCAGCCTCGGTGACGAGCTCATTGCCCCCGACGGCCGACGGTTGCGGGTAGTGGCGTTACTGACCCCGGCCCTCAACGACATCGGCATGTTCGTGCCCGCCGCCATGGGCACCGAACAGGCGGGCACCGGCTACTGGCTACGCACCGACCAGCCCGACCAGGTCGCCGCCGCGATCCGAGCCGCCGGACTCGGCGAGGTAACCAGCCGCGCGGACTGGCTGGAGGACTTCCGCCGCAGTCAGCGGCGCGACAGCAACGCCGTGCTGCTGGCGCTGCTCGGAGCCGGCACGCTCTACGCGGCCATCGCCGTCGTCAACGCCGTGATGATCGGGGCCGCCGACCGGCGGGCCGAGTTCGCCGCCGCCCGACTGACCGGACTCACCCGCCGCCAGGTGGTGCGCACCGCCCTCCTGGAGAGCCTGGCGGTGGTCGGGATCGGCCTGACACTCGGCGGACTCGCCGCCGCAGGCACCATCTACGGCGTCAGCCGCTCACTGGCCGACCTCACCGGCCACTGGCACGCCGAGGTGCCCTGGACCCTGATCAGCTCCCTGACCCTGGCCGCGGTACTGCTGGTCACCACCGCCAGCACCCTGTCCACCCTCACCGCGACCCGCATCCCAGCGATCCGCCTGGCCGGCGCCGGGGACTGACCCCGAACACGGCGAGACGGCTGCTGGACAACTGGGCCCGTTACCATCGAAGCGCTCGTCGAAGCCGATCAGGTTCAGGCTGACGGTGCCGGTCAGGTGTACGCGCTGGCCGTGGACCGCGAGGTCGTGGGCGGCGCCGGCGAGCAGGCCCAGGCCGACGGAGTCGCAGAACGTCATCACGTTCGAGGCCCCACGCTTGTAGCCGGCGTCGACCCAGTTCTTGGTCAGGGTGGGGTAGGCGGTGGTCGCCTGGTCGAGTAGGTCCATGCCGATGGTGTTGTCGCTGGCGCTGGCGGCGGTGACGATGACGGCGAGGAGCAGGCCGAGGGTGTCGGTGATGATGCCACGTTTGCGGCCTACGATCTTCTTCCCGGCGTCGGTGCCCTGTGTGGACAGTGGGACGTTGGTGGAGGTTTTCACGCTTTGGCTGTCCATGATGGATGCGGTTGGTTGGGTCTTGCGGCCGTGGTGGTCGCGCACGAGGCCGGTGAGGTCGTAGTTCAGTTCGGTGAAGATGCCTTCCTTGCTCCAGGCGGCGAAGTAGCCGTAGACCGTCGGGTGGGGTGGGAAGTCGTGGGGCAGGTAGCGCCAGGCGATGCCGGTGCGGTTGACGTACAGGATGGCGTTGAGGATCTCGCGTAGGTCGTGGGTGGGGGCGCGGCCGCTGACGCCGGCGTCGGTGCGGGCCTGTCGCCAGGCGGTCAGGCGGGGTGCGATCAGGGCCCACCGGGCGTCGGACAGGTCGGACGGATAGGCGCGTCGTTCGGTCATGGAGCAGGCGTACGGCGTGCGGGTGCCGCCTCGACGGACGTCATGTGCGTCGATGTCGGGTGAAAGTGAACCAGACACGATCGCGGGGTGAAATGCTCTGATTCCGGTCAGGGTTGAGTCGGGCGCAATGTGTTCCTTCCGGGTCAGGTCGGATATCTTGCGCTACCGAGGTCGAGACGTGAATCGGCCTCTGACTACTATGCCGCCTGGCGGGACGAACGCATCTTTGCCCAGCTCAACATCGACCTCACCGGCCTGGCCCGGGTGAAGGCCGGCCGCGCAGCGCAGCCCAGCGCCGCAGTCATCGATACACAGAGCGTGAAAACGTCCACGAACCCGCCGACCGCCACACAGGGAACCGATGCGGCCAAGAAGATCGTCGGACGTAAACGCAGCGTGGTCACGGACACCTTGGGACTGTTGCTGGCCGTCATCGTCATGGCCGCCTCCGCAACCGAGAACTGTCCCGCACCGGGTTTGATGGAGACATCGAAACCTGGGAGGAACACCAGCGATGCCCGCACCGAAGAAGTACCCCGATGAGCTGCGCGAGCGAGCGACCCGGTTGGCGGTCGAGGCCCGCCGGGACCCGGCGTCCGCGGTCGGAGCGATCCGCCGGATCGCCGGGCAGCTCGGCATCCACCCGGAGGCGTTGCGGACCTGGGTGAAGAAGGCCGAGACCGACGCCGGTGAGCGGCCGGGCACCACCAGCAGCGACGCGGAACGCCTCGCCGCCCTCGAACGGGAAGTGCGTGAGCTGCGCCGGGCGAACCAGATCCTGAAGTCCGCAGCGAGTTTCTTCGCGGCGGAGCTGGACCGTCCGTCGCGATGAAGGTCGACTTCGTCGACTCCCAGAAGGCCGAACACGGTGTCCAGCCGGTCCTGCAGGCGCTCGAAGACACGCCGGCACAGATCGCACCGTCGACCTACTACGCCGCCAAGACCCGCCCGGCCTCGGCCCGGTCGCGGCGCGATGAGGAGCTGACCGCAGTGATCGAGCGGATCCACGCGGAGAATTACGGCGTCTATGGCGCCCGCAAGGTCTGGCACGAGTTGCGCCGACGCGGCGTGCGAGTGGCCCGCTGCACCGTCGAGCGGCTGATGCGCGCCTCCGGACTGCGCGGACTGCTACGCGACAAGTCACCGCGCACGACCCGGCCAGCGGCCGAGACCGGCCGCCCGGGTGACCTGGTCAAACGTGACTTCACCGCGGTCCGCCCGAACCAGCTGTGGGTCGCGGACCTGACCTACGTGCGCACCAGCGTGGGCTGGGTGTACGCCGCGTTCGTCCTCGACGTGCACTCTCGCATGATCGTCGGCTGGCAGGTCGCCACCAGCCTCTACACGGATCTGGCTCTCGACGCGCTGAAGATGGCGATCTGGCGCCGCGAGAACCAAGGCGCTGACCTGCGCAAACTGATACACCATTCCGACCGGGGAGTCCAATACCGAACGATTCGCTACACCCAGCGGTTGGCCGAGGCCGGCGCCGTCGCCTCGGTCGGCTCCAAGGGCGACTCCTACGACAACGCCATGGCCGAGGCGTTCAACTCCCTCTACAAGGCCGAACTCGTCCGCAACACCGGCCCCTGGCGTGGACTCGACGACCTGGAGATGGCCACCGTCGAGTACATCGACTGGTACAACAACCGGCGCCTACACGGCGAGCTCGGCCACGTCCCACCAGCTGAGTACGAAGCACTACACACGATGACCCAGCCGGTCACCGCACCCCTGGAAACCAGATAACCCAATCTCCATCAAACCCGGGGCTTGACACCCCGATCTCCCCACGTACGCCTCGACTCTCATGCCGAGGGCGCCGGGACTGCCGCCCCCGGGACCGGACGGCTACCTGAGCGCTGCCGTCCTCTTCGATCGGGCGCAGTTGGAGTTTCTCACCAGGGGACGGATCTCCGAACTGTTCGGTCCATCCTTCGCCGCCCAGGACGACTACCCCAGGCAGACCAGACTGCCCGCGCCCCCGTTGCTCTTGGTCGACCGGGTCAACCGCATCGACGCCATGCCCGGCTCAATGGGAGTCGGAACGATCCAGACCGAAACCGATGTCACTGCCGAGCGGTGGTACGTCGATGTGACCGGCCGCATGCCGTCCTGCCTGGCCATCGAAGCGGGGCAGGCGGACATGCTCCTGATCAGCTGGCTCGGCATCGACCTCCACCACCAGGGCATGCGCCGCCATCGGCTGTTGGGCTGCGAGGTCACGTTTCACACCAGTCCGCCGCAGGTGGGCGAGCGCCTGCGCTACGAGATCGCGATCGAGGAACACTTCACGCTGGGTGAGGTGATGCTGTTCTCATTCCGCTACGACTGTTACGTCGGCGATGAGTTGCGGGTGAGCGTCCGCAACGGCAGGGCGGGCTACTTCACCGATCACGAGTTGGCCGATGGGAATGGCCTGATCTGGGAGCCGGGGCCCGCTCCCGAGCTGCGGCCGAGGGTTGACCCGCCGGTGCGTGTGGGTGGCCGGCGGTCCTTCGACAAGGCGGCGGTCCGGGCGTTCGCCGAGGGCAGGCCAGTCGAGTGCTTCGGTGCGGGCTGGGAACGCACCCGCACCCATGTCCGTTCCCCCCGCATGGGCCCGTTGCGGGTGTGGCTGCCTGATTCGGTGCCCGAGTTCGATCCGGCAGGCGGTGCGTGGGGGAGCGGATATCTCCGCGCGGAACAGGTCATCACCGCTGATCTGTGGTTCTTCGAGGGGCACTTCCCCGGTGATCCGTGCATGCCGGGCACGCTGATGGCCGAGGGCTGCATGCAGACGATGGCGTTCTACCTCGCCGCGCTGGGATACACCGTGGACCGGGACGGCTGGCGGTTCGAGCCTGTCCCGGGGCGGGACTACCGAATGCGCTGCCGCGCGCAGGTGACCCCGACGACGAGGAATCTAACCTACGAGCTGTTCGTCCGCGAGGTGCATGAGGGCCCCCGGTCGATGGTCGTCGCCGACGTGCTCTGCAGCGCGGATGGCCTCAAGGCGTTTCACGTCGAAGGGCTGGCGGTGTGGCTGGTTCCGGACTGGCCCCTGGACCAGCGACAGCTGCTCGGACAGCTGCCGCCACGACCCATGAGTAGGTCATCCGGTCCCGTCGCGGCCGGATCGGATCCGCGTGCGTTGGTCGTTGACGGACGCCGGCTCGACGCCCAGGCGATGCTGGCCTACGCGTTGGGTAAACCGAGTGCCGCACTGGGGCCCGAGCACGCTCGTTTCGACGGCCCCGCACGGCTGCCTCGGCTACCCAGTCCGCCCTACCAGTTCCTCACCAGGGTCGTCGAGGTGAGCGGGCCGGGCGGCCGGTTCAAGCCAGGAATCTCGCTGACGGCCGAGTACGACGTGGTAGAAGACGGCTGGTACTTCGGGGTGAGCACGACGCCGGCCATGCCGCTCGCCGTGCTGACCGAGGTGTTGTTGCAGCCGTGTGGCCTGCTCCCGCAGTATGTGGGCAGCGCGCTGACCAGTGACACCGAGTTGGCGTTCCGGAACCTGGACGGCCGGGTGGCCGTGCTTGGCGTGGTCGGTCCGGACAGTGGTCGAGTCCGCACCGAAGCGACGTTGAAGACGATCGCGTCCACGAGGGACATCATCCTTCTGGAGTTCGACGTTCGCTGCGTCGTAGGTGGGCGCCCCGTGGCCAGCCTGTGGACCCGGTTCGGGTACTTCTCCCCAGAGACTCTCGCCACACAGGCCGGGCTGACCCCACCCCGGTGGCCGCGCAGCCAGCTGAGCCGCGTGCCGGGCATCGCCGGCCGACCTGGCGCCTATCGCAGCGACCTTCTGATCTTCACCGACGCGAGGCTGGCGCAGGTCGACCGCGTCGTCGAGTTGGAGACGGCTGGCGGCCCGGCCGGGCTCGGACGGATCGTCGGGGAGAAGGACATCGACCCGTCGGAGTGGTACTTCAAGGCCCACTTCTTCCAGGACCCGGTCCAACCGGGCTCGCTTGGACTGGAGGCGGTCGCTGGGCTGCTGCGGTTGTTCTGCGTGGAGTCGGGCCTCACCGTACGGTCCGCAGATCCGGTCTTCGACATGCTGTCGGCCGACCGAAAGGTCACCTGGACCTTCCGCGGACAGGTGCTGCCGGAAACCCGGCTGATGCGGACCGAGGTGCATGTCACCTCGGTGACCGTGGTGCCGTCGGCCGTGCTCGTCGTCGGCGAGGCCTGGGTCTGGGCTGATGACGTGTGCGCTTATCACATTCGCGACCTGGGAATCCGGGTTCGCTCCCATAGCCGAGGAGAATGACCGATGAAGTCCAGAGCACGCCGTGCCGCCGAGCTGACGCTGTCGACGATCCGGCTTCGTCAGGAACGCCGGGTGCTGTTCGCCGAGGTCGTCAATCCGCCGTTCAACTACATGGTGGGCACCATGGTCACGGAGCTTCGCGAGCTGGTCCGCGCCGTGGCAGGCGACCCATCGGTGGGGGCGGTGGTGGTGTCGGGCGGAGTGCCGGGCCGCTACATTACCCACTTCGACATCGGTGAGCTGAGCCGTGTCGCGGAGCCGGTGCCGCTCCTGCCGCCGAGGGCTGCCAGAACCCTCTTCCGGACCGTTCGCGCGGCGGCGAAGCTGTTCGGGGAACACGCACTGGCCAGAACGCCCGCGGCAGGAGTGCTGGCCGTCACCCGGTTCTACGACGTCGTACGGGGGCTGCTCGACTCACCCGCCACGTGGCTCGGCATGATCGACGGACCCTGCGGAGGCGGCGGTCTGGAGTTGTCGGTGTGTTTCGACATTCGCGTCGCGGGCAGCGAGAACGCCGCCTTTCAGCTGCCCGAGCTGTCCATCGGCCTGGCCACCACGGTGGGCGGCCAGCGACTCACCCAGCTTGTCGGTCCTGCGAGGGCGATGGAGATGTTGCTGGAGGCGCGGTCGTACACCGCCGATGAGGTGCTGCGAAACGGGTTGGTCAACCGTGTCGTGCCGGGGCACAGCCTCGCTGAGGAGATCGCCGCAATGGCACACAGGTACGCGGCCCGCCCTCGGTCGGTGGTAGCGGCGCAGAAGCGGATCGTGAACCACGCCTTCGAGATGTCCGTCCGGGAGAGTCTCACTGCGGAAGGGCTCGCACAGGTCGTTGGAGTGCCGGCGGCCGTCACCAGGGTGGCCCTGCGCAGATGGCTCGTCATGCAGGACGGCACCGGGGAGTCGGTGTTCCTCACCAAACCCGAGCCCTGGATCCAGGGCACCGCGGTCGAGATGAATCCCGCCGATGCCGGTCCGGGCGCGGACTCGCCGTACAGAGGCTGATTGTCACGGTTGAGGTTGCTCCCGTCGGGCGGGGCCGGTCGACGTCGCGCCGCGCGCTGGGCATGGTGGTTGAAGGGTTGACCGGATCCGCCCTGGGTGCTCACGCGTGGCGTGGTACGTCGGCCTCGTTAAGTTGGGTCAGCGAGGACACGTCGAAGGTCTCGCTCTGCGCCAGGCGCATCGCCTGTAGGTCGACCATTTCCTCGAACACCTTGCGCGCGGCGCGTCCGTTGCCGAACGACGCGTCCTTCGGCATCTGGCTGAACAGGCCGGCCAACGCGTAGCGTGCTCCTTCGGCCAGGGTGTACCGGTGATTCGCGCACATCGAGTCGACGATGGTTACCAGCTCGGCGGGGGAGTAGTTCTCGAACTCGACGGTCCGGTTGAACCGTGACGCCAGACCGGGGTTGGTGTCTAGGAATCGGGACATGTCGGCGGAGTAGCCCGCGACGATCACGACGATGTCGTCGCGGTGGTCTTCCATCAATTTCACCAGGGTATCGATGGCTTCCTTGCCGAAGTCGGGCCCGGAACCCCCGGACTGGGCAGAGAGGGTGTACGCCTCGTCGACGAACAGGACCCCGCCCCGCGCCTTCTCGACTGCCTTGGTGGTCTTGATCGCGGTGCCGCCGATGATGTCGGCGACCAGGTCAGCCCGCGCGACCTCGACGAGGTGCCCCTGTCGGAGGGCACCGAGTTCGGCGAGGATCGCTCCGTAGAGCCGGGCGACGGTGGTCTTGCCGGTTCCGGGCGGGCCCGCGAAGACCAGGTGCCGGCTCATCGGGGGAGCGGGCAGGCCCAGCTCCGCGCGGTGCCGGGCGATCCGGTTGAGGTTGACCAGCGTGGTCACCTCGCGCTTGACCCGGGCCAGTCCCACCAGGTTCATCAACTGCCCCAGCGGGCCGGTCGCCTCCGCCACCGGTTCGTGGCCAGGACCGCCGTCGGCGCCGTCGGACTTACCGGCGGTGGCGACGGAGGCCTGGGCCTGGGCGTGCTGCGGCGCGGCCGTCGGCTCGGCACCGGTGACGTTGTGCAGGATCAGACTGTCGGAGACGACATGGCGGGCCAGCCCGTTGCCGGCGTTGCCGCTGAGGTCACAGTTGCGCAGGGAGACCGGGGCCTCGGTGTGCAGGGCCACGCCGTCGCCCTGGTTGCCCTCGACCCGGCAGTGGGTCGCATCAGCCTTCCCCTCGGCCTGGACCACGATTCCCGATCGGCTGCTGCTGGTGATTCGCGTGCGGGTCAGTGACAGCACGGCGCCCGCGCCGACAACGACACCGTCCGCGCGGGACTCGCTGATCGTCGCGTCGCGGACCACCGTCGAGCCCCCGTTCACCAGCAGGGCAGGGCCTCCGGTGGCGGTTACGGTGACCTGATCCAGGTGGGGCTCGGTGTCCGGACCGGTCACGATGCCCGGCCCGGTGGCGCGGACGATCTCGACCCGCTCGAACCGGCCGTGGGCGCCCTGATCCAGCGAGACACCACTGCCGGCCACGTCAGCAACGGACATGTCCCGGACGACGACGTTGGCCCGCCCGTTCGCCACCAGGCCGTCGCCGCCACCGTCGCGTACGACCAACCCTTCGAACTCCGCGGTGGAGTCCTGAGTCACGGTGACGCCAGCGCCGCGGCACCCCTCGACGGTCAGCGTGGCGAACTGCGCGGCGGCGGCCCCGGTGACCAGGACGCCGTCGCGGCCGGCGCGGGCCACCGAGCAGCGGGTGAACACACCCCGGGCACGGTCCTCGACCAGCAGGCCTGGCCCCTGGGTTCTGGTGATGGTCAGGTCGCGTACCACCGGGTCGCTGCCGCCGAGCAGGTGCAGGCCCGCCCCCGCGATGTCGGCCACGGAGCAGGAATCCACGGAGATCGAGCCCATGCTGGAGATCAGTACGCCGCTGTGGGCCGACTTGGTCAGTGCGGTTCCGGTCAGGTGCCCGCTGCTCATCTCCTCCATGGCGATCGCGGGTTTGCCCGCGTCGGAGACATTGCACCCGTCGATGCGGACCCGTCCGGACCCGGTGGCGAAGACCCCGTTGGCCTTCGTTCGCCGTCCGGTGCAGCGCAACAGCGTCACGTCTGCGCGGTCGGCCACGACGAAACCCGAGGCGCCGGTATCGGCCACCGTGCACTCCTCGACCAGGCCGACGGCGCTCTCCTTCCAGACCACCCCGGCCCCACCGGGGTTGGCCACCCGGCAGGAGCGCATGTGCAGTTCACCGTTTCCTCGCGCCAGGACGGCACTCCACCCGGCCGCTGTGACCGTGCAGTCTTCCATCGTCAACTGACCGGCGTGAACATCGACGGCGGGAATGTCGGGGTCTTGGCTGACCACCACGAGGCCGATCAGCCGGACCCCGCGGGCGTTTGCCGAAACCGCCGGCCCTTGGGTGACGACCACCTCGACCGTCCCCGGCCCCTCCTCAGCCGACACACTCACCGGGCGGTCGAGCCAGAGGGGAGTCTCGTAGCGGCCGGGTCGAACACTGATCGTTCCCCCCGGCACCGCAGCGGCCATCGCGTCCGCGATCGATCGGTAGCGGCTCGTGCCGGACGGCGACACGATGAGAGTCTGCCGGGTCATCGCCTTGTCCCCTGTTCGCCTGCGAGTCGAGTGCGACGGTGATTGTGGCGAGCCGTCGGAGCGCCCGCGCGGCCCGTCGTTCTCCGTTTCGCGCCCGGCGGCCCCGCCGGGCTCACCGACGCGGGAGCCGTCCGGACTCTACGCGGGCGCGAGACCGCTTGGAGGAGCGGTCGCGAGAGTGTTCGGTCGACTTCTCGGTTGACCGGAGCGATCCGGCAGAGGTTCTCTCTCGGAGCTTCTCGAATGGCCGGTGGGCCGTGGATCCGCGCGTTGGCCGCCGGCCCAATGTTCTCGGTCGTCGTACCGGTCGAAAGTGGCCCTTTCCGGCCTAGCCTCGGACCAGTTCCAGCCACATTCACAGGAACGAGTGGAGTGATGATGGGAATTGTGCGCACCATGCGCGCGGTGCTGATCGGGGCGACCGCCGTGGTGATGGGCGTGGTCGGCACCGCCTCCGCCGCGTCCGCGGGCGGCGGCGGAGCAGCGTCGACCTGCGTGAATGGATCCGCAACCGTCCCGATCGGTCTGCTGTCAATGGCGACGATGGCGGGCCGGCTCTGCACGCCCGCGGGCGGCGCCGACACGGTCGTGGTGTTGGTGCCCGGCGCGACCTACACCGGGGTCTACTGGGACTTCACCTATCAGCCGGGGACCTATTCGCAGGTGCGGTCCCTGCTGTCGGCGGGCTTCGCGACCTACACCGTCGACCGGATCGGGACCGGTGCGAGTTCGAAGCCGCTGGCCGCCCTGGTGACCGTCAACAAGCAGGCCAAGGCGGTGAATGCCTCGATCCAGAAGCTGCGCGCCGGTGCCATCGGCGGTGTCGCCTTCGACAGGGTCGTCCTGATGGGACACTCACTCGGCTCGCTGATCTCGATGGAGGCCGCCGCGACCTACGGTGGTCTCGACGGTCTGGTGGTGACCGGGATGACCCACTCGGTCAACTTCTTGCTGGTCGGCGAGTTCCTGCTCAGCTTCACCTCGGCCCCGCTGGACCCGGCGTTCGCCCCGAGCGGTCTCGACCCGTTGTACCTGACGACCCAGCCCGGGGTACGCGGCGGACTCTTCCACTCGGCCAGCGACCCCGTGCCGGCCGTGGTCGCCGAGGACGAGGCGACGAAATCGGTCCTCGCCACTGGTGAACTCACCGAAGGTGTGATCCGGATGGTCCTGTCGAAGTCGCCCGCCATCACCGCACCGGTGCTGGTGTCGATGGGAGCCGAGGACAAGCTCTTCTGTGGCATGGTGACCTCGGTGTGTGGCTCCTCGGCCGCGCTGTTGGCTGCGGAGGCGCCACACTTCCCGAACGCGGCCTCGCTCTCGGCCGACGTGACGCCGGTGGCGGGCCACGATCTCACCTTGGCCCGGAACACCGGCGACTACCAGGCGGCCGTCGCCGCGTGGATCGCGGCGAACGTCTGATCTCGGCTGATCACCTCGGCGGCGCTGGCCGGAGAATTCCGACCGGCGCCGCTGGCCGCATCAGCCGGGCAGCGGGACGACCGCGATCGCCGGCTCGACGATGCTGCCCAGGTAGAGCAGGCCCGCGTGCTCGCCGACACCGGTCACCATGTGGAACGCGTCACCCGACGCCTGTAGGTCGACCACCGTCGCGCCATCGGTGTCGAGCCCGAGCACCCACATGGTGCGTGGTGTCGGGGGAACCAGGGCCGCGGGCAGCCGCCACAGCGCCCGGCGGACGAAACCCGGCTTGCGGTGCGCCCAGTCCAGCACCGGCATCCGCGGGGTGGGCAGGGCCAGCCAGAACCGCCCGTCGGACCCGGTGCTGAGGTTGTCCGGGAACCCGGGCAGGTTGTCGACGAAGACCTCGTCCTGGCCTGCGCGCGGCCCGGTCAGCCACACACGCCGGATCCGGTACGCGCCCATCTCGGCGACGAGGACGAACGATTCGTCGGGCGCCAGGGCGACCCCGTTGGCGAAATGGAGACCATCGAGCATCACCTCCACCGCCCCGGTGGGATCGCGGCGTACCAGCCGCCCGGTCCCCGTGTGGTCGACCAGGTCCCACACGTGGTTCGCCAGATCGTAGACCTGGGAGGAGTCGCTGAAGTAGATGGTCCCGTCGTTAGCGACGGCGGCGTTGTTGCACAGGCCCGCCCGGTAACCCTGCCGCTCGTCGAGCAACGAGTCGATCCGGCCGGTTGCCGGGTCAACCCGTAGCAGGCCACGGTACGCGTCAGAGACGACGAGCGTCCCGTCCGGTACCGTCTCGACTCCCAGGGGCCTGCCCCCGGTGTTCGCCACAACCTCGAACGTGTCGGTTCCCGGGCGGCTACGGACGATCCGGCCGTCGCCGAGCCCGCTGTACAGCACTCCCGCCGCGTCGAACGCGACATCCTCCGGACCGGTGCCCGGTACCGGCAGGAGGGTGTACGCCGGCATCGGCAGTGTGCTCGTTGTTGCCCTGGCGCGAGCGGACATCCTCGGCGGCGTCCACACCTGGGCATTGATCGTCTGTGCCGTCATGTCGGTGTCCCTTCAGGTCATGATCTCATTTGTTCTGAGGTCAGCAGAGCCCAGATGCAGGAGGGCTGGACGTTCGCGACACCTCGTTGGAGTCGGCTGGCCACCGGCGCCGCTGTGGGACGCGTGTCGTCAACCTCCTGCCCCACAACACCCAGATCGGCGCGCCCAGCCTCGGCGCGGACGTGAGCCGAGATCTCGGTGGCTCTCTCGGTCGGCGGTCACCGACCCGTGGCGGACAAGGTATCGGTCGTGCTTTCGGTGGCCTCTCGGTAGCGGGCGCCACGACCTCGGATAGTTCTGGGTTCCAGCCGCAGCTCACAACTGGTGTAGTGCAGCTACAGAGCTGCGGCTCATCGATGATTCGAACGCATGAGCGGCAGCGTTTCCACCCGAAGGAGGAGTCAATGTCCAACCAGGAGATGTCGGTAACCGTCACCGGGATGCAGCGCGCCGAGGGTGCCTTCGAGGCGGCGCTAGGCAGCGCTCGTACCTCGCTCAACGCCGTGCAGACCGAGGTCGCCACGCTCGGCGTGGCATGGACCGGCGAGGCTGCCGGGCGGTTCAACCAGTCGCTGCACCGGTGGTGCGGTGAGTACCAGGACATCACCGTCCAGCTCTCCACCATCCTGGAGGCGCTGCGCTCCAGTGGGCAGGCGTTCGCCACCAACGAGCGCGCCGCCATCGACGCCGCCGCCGGCGCGGTTCGTGGCCTCGAAGGCCTCTGATCCACCCCCAAACGACCAAGACGTTTTGAGCTACCCCGAGGGAGACGTGCCATGAACTACACCGTCAGCTTCAGCCGCGTCCAGAGCGTGCTGGCCAACATGGAATCCATCAGCAAGCAGATCGAGAGCACGCTGCGGGGCCTGGAGCAGGACACCGAGAAGAACCTCGGTGAGTGGAACAGCGAGGCGAAGGTCGCCTACCGCGAGTGCAAGATGCGGTGGGACGCCTCCGCCGCGCGGATGCCGCAGATCCTCGCCCAGGCGCACCTGGCGCTCGGGGAGATCATGCAGAACTACAACGCCGTGGATCGCGCCGGCGTCAGCACCTTCGGCGGCGTCCGCTGACGCGGACCGCCGACTAGATACGCCGAAGGAGGACGTGCGGCCCATGAGTGACAGCGATCCCAGAGCGGCGGCGAAGACTGCCCGTAATGTCCAGGAGAACACCAACAGGGCGGCCGCCGAGGCCAACTACCAGCCGAAGGACTGGAGCGGCGAATATGGCATGTCGCCCAACCGGATTCTGGTCACCCCGGACAAGGCGGTGGTGCCAGAGATCACCACTTTGCGCGCGGACGCCCAGAACGGCGACATCGTGGTCGACGGCGGAGCGATCCGGCAGTTCGCCGGCATCGTCGAGGGGTTGATTCCGTACTGCGACCGCGGCCTAGCCAAGCTCAGGCAGGTCAAGGTGCTGCCGGGGAACTTCTACGACGCTGACCAGATCGTCACGAAGGTGGGTACGGCGGCAACCGGCGGCCTCGCCAGCGCGTACGTCGAAAACCTGGTGAATCTCAAGGCCGCACTGGTCACGTTGGCCCACGGCCTCCGCGACATCACCGACAAGTACGACTCGGTCGAGACACTCAACGCCGAGGCGGGCGCCGACATCAGTTCCCTCATCGCGGACATCAAGTCGGAGCTCCCCGTCGGCGCGGCGATGCCGGGCCAAACCCCCACCACCAAGAACTAGCGCCGGCCGGTCGCACGTCCGATCCGGGGAAGCCAGGAGCCAGGGGACAGACGATGGTCAAGCAGGATGACAGGTACAACGCCACAGTCGGGTCGGATCGCGAATTCGACTCCTGGTCGTGGCGTCAGATCATGGCCGCCATCACCGGTGGTGCGGCCATGACCGAGGCGCGGCGGGAAGCCGTCAACGACGTCAGCAAGCCGCACACCCTGGTGGAGGCGGCGCAGGCGTTCCACGAGGTGGCTCTCCTGCTGACCGCGGTCCAGGGCACGATCCGACAGAACACCAAGATCCTCGCTGGGGACGGCGGCCTCTGGCGGGGCGCGCTCGCCGACTCCTTCCGGGGCGCGATGGAGATGATGGACAAGAAGCTCCAGACGCACGTCGACCAGATCCGGGACAACCCGTCGCGGACCAGGCCGGTGCCCGAGGGGCTGCTCGACGCGGCGGTCAAGCTCGATACCGCCATCGCGAAGGTCAAGGCGATCGACAACCACTATGCCGGCGCTGCCCGCAGCGCGGGGGCGTCCGTGCACGACGGGCTCGTGCACGTCTCGGAGAAGCCCGAGGTCGTGGACATGATGACCCGGGACATGAAGCGGGTCATCAAGGAACTCGCCGCGGGCTACGAGTTACGGCACAGCGTGCTCAAGCCCGCACCGGTCACGAACTTCAACCCGATGGGTGGTGGCCCGGGAGGTGGGGCCGGCCTGCCGGTCGGTGTCGACGGACTGCCCACCGGTGGGCCTGGGCTCTCCGGAATGGGGGGTGGGGGCTCCGGCTCGGGCCTGCCCCCCGGGGTGACGGCCTTCCGGCCGGAGGGATCCGCGTTCGACTCCTGGACCGTGCCCGACACGACTCCCAGTGCCGGATCGTCGGCGGGGATCACCCCCTGGGACGGAAAGTCCGGGATGCCGGCGGTGGGTTCGGCCGCCGACCTCGGCCTGCCGTCGAACACCGATGCGAACACCCGCCTTCAGGGCCTGCCGGCGGGTGGGCTGACCGTCGGCGGGGCGCCCATGGGTCAGCCGTCGCTGCCCACGGGCCCGGGCGTAACCCCATGGCCGGGCACGGGCGTCAACCCGTCAGGTGTCGGCGGCCTCAACCCCGTCGGAGTCACGCCGTTCGTGCCCGGCGCCGGCCTCACCGGCGCCGGTGGCGGCGGGAAGATCGGCGGGTTCTCGGGCACCGGCGCCGGTGGCGGCGGGAAGATCGGCGGGTTCTCGGGCACCGGCGGTGGTGGCGGAGGCACCGGTGTCGGGAAGTTCGGTGGGCTCGGCGCCGCCACCGGCACGCAGGGCGCTGGTGGCGCGGGGCAGTTCCCGTCCCGTCAGGGCGTCGGCGCCGCACCCGGTATGCCCGGCCCCGGATCGGTGGGGCCCGGGCGGGGGCAGGGTGGCTATCCGATGCCGATGGGCGGCATGGGCGGCGGTATGCCCGGCGCGGGCGGCGCGCCGGGCGGACAGGAGCGACAGCGCTCGACCTGGCTGGTCGAGGACGACGACGTCTGGTCGTCGGACAGGCGCACCGCTCCGGGCGTCGTCGGCGGGCGTACCGAGGAGTGACGTGATCCGTCCCGGATTCCGGAGTCCCCCGCAGCCGCCGGCCGTCGGGGGACACCGGCCCTGGCCTCGTTGAACAGAAGGGAAAACTCGGATGAGTCTGCGGGCATTCCGGATCGGTGCGGCAATCCGCCGGCTGTTGGTCCCGGCAGCGGTCGTCGCGGTGCTGCTGCCCGCCGCGCCTGCCGCGTCGGCGGCGCGGGCCGTCCCGCCGATCGACCAGCCGGGTGGGCTTGACGCGGGCAGTTGCCTGCCGCCGTCGGCCACAGTGGCCGCCGAGAAGCCGTGGGCGCAGCGACGACTCACCCCCGAGCGGGTCTGGCCGCTGACCACCGGCGCTGGGGTGACCGTGGCGGTCGTGGACACCGGTGTCGACGCGTCGGTCCCCCAACTGGCCGGGCGGGTGCTGCCGGGTGCCGACGTGTGGAGCCCAAAGGGAACGGGGAACAGCGACTGCCTGGGCCACGGGACGTTCGTGGCCGGCATCATCGCCGCCGCCCCCAGGACCGGTTCCGGTCTGGTCGGTGTCGCACCCGAAGCGGTGATTCTTCCGGTGCGACAGAGCAACGACCGGGGCGAAGGCTCGGCGGAGGGCCTTGCCCGGGCCATCCGCTACGCAGCCGACGCCGGGGTGCGAGTGATCAACGTGTCCCTCTCGTCTTTCTACAGCACCGCGGCGCTCGTCGACGCGGTCCGTTACGCCGAGGAGCGGGACGTCGTGGTGGTGGCTGCGGCCTCCAACGAGGGCGCCAACGGTAACCCGGTCGCCTATCCGGCCGCCTATCCGACTGTGCTGGCGGTGGCCGCACTGGATCCCAGTGAGAAGGCCAGCACGTTCTCCGCTTCGGGGCACCACATCTCGCTCGCCGCGCCGGGCATCGACGTCGTCAGTACCGGACCGCGCGGAGCGGGGCACTACGTGGGCAGCGGTACCAGCTATGCCGCGCCCTTCGTCAGCGGTGTCGCCGCGCTGGTCCGGGCACGATTTCCGCACCTGACCGCGGCCCAGGTACGCGAGCGGATCACCCGTACCGCCGACCATCCCAGCCGGATCCTGCCCGACGACGGGCTCGGCTGGGGTGTGGTCAACCCCTACGCCGCGGTGGCCACGGAAGTCCTGCCCGGCGACGGAACCGGGCCCGTCACCGCGATCCGAGGTGCGGACCTCGGGCCGATCACGGCCGCCCCGGACGACGACGGCAGCACCCTGCTGGCCCTGCTGGCCGTGGCGGTCGGTCTGACGGCCCTCGGCGTCGCCATCGCAGTTCGCGTGGTGACGCCCGCCGGCCAGGCGCGACGATGGAGGGCCGCCGGGCACGCCTCACCCCGTACATCATCTCGAAGGCGGACAGATGAGTAGCGTCGTGCGTACCAGGGGGCCCCGCGCGGAAGGACCGGCGTGGCCCGCTGGAGAAATCGAGTTGCAGGAGCCTCCGGAGTTGCCCGAGGCCCAGGCTGCGGACATGGCGTCGCTGATCACCATGGCGCCGATGGCGCTCGGCTCCGGCGCCATGATGATGATGTTCGCGTCGCCCGCGGCTGGCCCGACGATGTACATCGCCGCGGGCATGATGGGCGTTTCCAGCATTGGCATGCTGGCCGGGCAGCTCGTTCGGCCCGGCATCGAACGCAAGCGCCACACGAACAGCGAACGCCGTGACTACCTGCGCTATCTGGCGCAGGTACGCAAGAAGGTGCGCCGGGCAGCTCAGTCGCAACGCGAGGCGCTGCTATGGACGAATCCGGATCCCACCGCGCTGTGGGGCATGGTCGCCGGCGACCGGCTCTGGGAACGCAGAACAACGCACGACGACTTCGGCGAGGTGCGGATAGCCACCGGACGTCTGGCAGCCGCGCTGCGCCTGACCCCGCCGACGACTAAGCCCCTGGCCGACCTGGAACCGCTTTCGGCACTGGCGCTGCGCCGCTTCATCACCACCCATTCCACCGTCGATCGGCTGCCGGTCGGGCTCCGGCTGGGCGCGTTCCCCGTGGTCGCGGTGCGGGGCAGGGACCCGGAGCTGGTGCGTGGCCTCGTCCGGGCGATGCTCGCCCAGTTGGTGCTCTTCCACGCCCCGGACAATCTCCGGTTGGCCGTGATCGCCGACGACCAGCACGCGCCGGAGTGGGAGTGGATGAAGTGGCTTCCACACGCACGGCATCCCACCGTGGCCGACGCCGCGGGCCAGAGCCGGCTCTACGCCCGACATCCGCAGGAGCTGCTTGATCTGCTGGGGCCGACCTTCCTCGACCGGTCGGGCTTCGACCTGAACAGCACCGTGACCCCCGACGAGCCGATGTTGATCGTCATCGCCGACGAGGCCGACTATCCGGTGGACTACCGGCTCCTGCTGGGCGGTCTGCGCAACGTCGTGCTGCTCGACATCCGGTTGCGCGAGACTGCCTTCGCCGACGATGTGGGTAACCCGGACGTCGCGGTTGCCGCCGCGCTCACCCTCGACGTCCGACCGGACGCGCTGGAGTCCGTGGTCGACGGTGTGCGCAGCGGCCTGGGCAGACCCGACCAGTACAGCCGGGCGTGGGCCGAAAGCCTGGCCCGGTCGCTGAGCCCGCTGCGGACCAGCAAGACCGGTGATGGCGGCGAATCGCTGGAGTCGTCGTTCGACGTGACCAGGCTGCTCGGCATCGGTGATGCCCGCGCCTTCGACGTCACCGCCCTGTGGCGCGGTCCCGCTCGCCGCGATCACCTACGCGTGCCGGTCGGGATCAGTCGCGATGGGCACATCGTCGAACTGGACATCAAGGAGTCCGCCCAGGGCGGGATGGGTCCGCACGGAGTGCTGATCGGTGCGACGGGTTCCGGCAAGAGCGAACTGCTGCGCACCCTGGTCATCACCCTGGCCGCTACCCATTCGTCGGAGCATCTGAACTTCGTCCTGGTGGACTTCAAGGGCGGGGCGACCTTCCTTGGACTCGACGCGCTCAGTCACACCTCGGCGGTCATCACCAACCTCGCCGACGAGCTACCACTGGTCGACCGGATGCAGGACTCCCTGCACGGCGAGCTGGTACGCCGGCAGGAGTTGCTGCGCCGCACCGGGTACAGCTCCCTCAAGGAGTACGAGAAGGCCCGCGCCGAGGGCGCGCAACTCGTCGCCCTGCCGAGCCTGTTCGTGGTGGTCGACGAGTTCAGCGAGCTGCTAGCGACCAAACCCGAGTTCATCGACCTGTTCGTGATGATCGGCCGGCTTGGTCGGAGCCTGGGGGTGCACCTGCTGCTGGCTTCCCAACGGCTCGACGATGGGCGCATCCACCAGCTGGAGAGCCACCTGTCGTACCGGATCGCGTTGCGCACCTTCTCGGCGATGGAGAGCCGCAGCGTCATCGGCGTCGCCGACGCCTACGAGCTGCCGTCGGCCCCCGGACACGGCTACCTTAAGATCGACACGACGACGCTGGTCCGGTTCAAGGCCGGATACGTCTCGGGACCGTACGAGCCCGAGACGGTGACGGTCGACGATGTGCCACCGTACGCCCACCACGAGGTGGTGCCGTTCACCTCGGGCTTCGTGGCACGGCCCGCCGCTGCGGTGCCGCAACCGGTGTCCGAGGAGCAGCCGGAACCGCATTCGGGCACCCAGACGTTGCTGGAGGTGCTCACCCGGCGGCTGGCCGACCATGGACCGAAGGCCCGCCAGGTGTGGATGCCGCCGCTGGGCGCGTCGCCGAGTCTGGACATGCTGTTGCCGGGCATCGTGCCGCGTCGGGACCGTGGGCTGACCGCCGCGTCCTGGCCGGGCAGCGGACGTCTCCGGGTTCCCGTCGGACTGGTCGACCGGCCCTTCGAGCAGCGCAGGGACCTCCTGGTGGCCGACCTCTCTGGCGCCGCGGGGCACGCAGCCATCGTCGGCACCCTGAAGAGCGGCAAATCGACCATGCTGCGCACCCTGATCATGTCGCTGTCGGTCACGCACACCCCGCGCGAGGTGCAGTTCTACTGTTTGGACTTCGGAGGCGGGGCGCTGTCGACGATCGCCGGCCTGCCGCACGTGGGGTCGGTGGCGTCGCGGCGAGACCGGGATCGGGTCAAGCGGACGATAGCGGAGATCTCCGAACTGCTGCAGCGACGCGAGCAGGCCTTCGCCGAGCACGGTATCGACTCCATGGCCGCCTACCGCAAGCTCTGCGCGGGAAGGGTCGTCGACGACCCGTACGGCGAGGTCTTCCTGGTGGTGGACGGATGGTTCACGCTGCGGCAGGACTACGACGAGTTCGAAGCCAGGATCACCGAGCTGGCCACGATCGGGCTGGGGTACGGGCTGCATTTGATGATCACCGCGTCCCGGTGGTCGGAGATCCGCCCGTCGCTGCGGGACCTGCTGGGATCTCGGTTCGAGCTGCGCCTCGGCGACCCGCTCGAATCCGAGGTGGGCAGCCGACTGGCGGCCACCGTGCCTGCCGTTCCCGGTCGCGGCCTCACCTCCGGCGGGCTACAGTTCGCCGCCGCGCTGCCGCGACTGGACCTGCGGGTCACCGGCGACGACCTCGGTGACGCGGTAACGGCTGCGGCCAGGGAGATCAACAGCGATTGGACGGGACCACGGGCACCTGGGGTCAGGCTGCTGCCCACCCGGTTGTCCGCCGCGCGACTCGGCGCGCCGGTAGGGGACCTGCGGGTACCGATCGGCTGGGACGAGGACCGGCTGGCCGAGGTGGTGCACGACTTCTCGGCGGTGCCACACCTGCTGGTGTTCGGCGACGCGGAGACCGGCAAGACGAACCTGCTACGGCTGATGGCCAAGGCGGTCACCGACCGGTACACGGCGGACGAGGCGGGCGTCATCCTCGGCGACTTCGGCAGGAAACTGGGTGATTCGGTGCCGGAGGAGTACCGGCTCGGGTACGCGGTGACCGGGGAGGCACTCGCCGATCTCGTCAAACGGGCGGCGGTATCGCTGGAGAAGAGACTCCCCGGCCCCGAGGTTACCGCCGTGCAACTCGCCCGACGCGACTGGTGGATCGGGCGCAGGCTCTTCGTTCTCGTGGATGACTACGACCTGGCCTCCTCAGGCATGGGGGGTGTGCTGGAACCACTGGTGCCGCTGCTCGCCCACGGCGCGGACATCGGGCTGCACCTGGTGCTCGCCCGCAGCTCCTCCGGGGCGATGCGGGCGATGCTGGACCCGGCCCTGCGCCGGATGTGGGAGCTGGGCAGCCACGGCCTCCTGTTCTCCTACCCGAGGGAGGAGGGCAAGTTCCTCGGGGAGGCGCAGCCCCGACAGTTGCCCGTCGGGCGCGCCCAGCTCGTCACCCGCCGGTCCATCTCCCTGGTACAGACCGCAGTGGTGGATTCCGAATCCGAAGACACCGGTGGCGATGTCCACCCGGAACCCAGTCGGGAGTATTGATGACAAGCCTGGCGCAATCCGCAGAGCAACTCTGCCGTATCACGGTGGTCGGGCCCACCCGGCGGGTCGATGTCGCGCTGCCCGTGGCCCTGCCCGTCGCCGAGCTGTTCCCGTCGATCGCCCGGCACGCCGAGCTGGACCTGAGGCGTGAGCCGGACTGGGTCCTGCAGCGGGTCGGGGACAAGCCGTTGGACCTGGACAACACCCTGGCGGCGCAGTCTGTGCTCGACGGCGAGGTGCTGTACCTACGGCCCAGGCCCCAGGCGGCGGCGCCGGCCGAGTACGACGATGTCGTCGACGGAGTGGCCGAGGCTGTGTCCAAGCTGCCCAACCGTTGGCAGGCGACCATGACCAGGACGCTCTTCCTGGTCGCCGTCGCCGCCGCGCTGCTGATCGCCGCAGCGGGCTCGCTCGTGTCCGGACCGACTGTCGTGGAGTTCGCCGCGGCAGCTGCCGGCGTGGTCCTGCTGACCGTCGCCGCGACCGTCGCGTCCCGGGCGGCGGGTGACGCGCAGGCCGCGGCGATGCTCGGCGCCGGCGCCGTAGTCGTCGCGGTGCCCTGCGGGCTGATGTTTCCCCGGCTGCTCGGGATGGGCGGGTTTCCCAGTGGGGTCGGCGTACTGTGGGCCGGCGTGCTGGCAGCCGTGATCTGCGTCCTGGTCATGACGGGCGTGGCGGTGCGAGTCGTGCACTTCGGCTGTGCGCTGGTGGTGTTCGTCGCGGTGGCGGCCGGCGGCGCTGCCGTCGTCCTGGGTCTGACTCCTGCCCGGGCCGCCGCGCTCGTGGCGAGTGTGATGTTCGTCTTCAGCGTGTTCGCGCCGATCAACTCCGCCCGCGTGGTGGGGCTGCGCCTGCCCACCATGCCCACCGACGCCGACGCCCTACGCGCGGAGAGTAGCGGCATCGGCAGCGAGGAGCTGTTCGCCCGGGCCCGCCGGGCGGACAAGATATTCTCGGCGGTCTTCATCGCCACGGCCGTGGTCACCGCCGGTGCCTCCGGCATTCTGGCCTTCGCCGATGACTGGCGCGTCCGCCTGCTGCTGGGTGTGCTCGCCGCCGCCTCCCTGGTCCGGTCCCGGATCGAGGGCAGCGTGCAGCAACGGTTCAGCGCCGCGTTGGCCGGAGTCACCGCGTGCGCAGCCCTGCTCATCTGGGTGGTGTGGTCGGCAGGGCCCGTGGGTCGGGCAGCAGTCGTGGTGGGCGTGCTCGTGCTCGCCATCCTGCTCACCGTCGGGTCACGGCTGCTGGTGGACAAGCAACTGTTGCCCTACTGGGGCAGGGCAGCCGACATCGCCGAGACCCTGCTGGCCGTCGCCATCGTGCCGATCCTGCTCTGGGTGCTGGGCGCGTACTCCTTCGCACGCACGCTGTTCGGGTGACCGGGATGTCCCTGCACACCAAGCGTGACCAACTGCACGCGCACGTCTACCAGGTCGGGCGGCTGGTCTCCGCACTCGTCAACGCCAACCCGGACGCCATCACCACACCGATGCGCCGCTCCAACGTCGGCACGGTGGCTGGCTGTCTCGTCGGCGTCGTCATCATGGTGGTCGTCGCCTTCCTCGGGCTGTTCTCCCCTCGTGCCGGTGACACCTGGCGGGAGCCGGGAACGCTGGTCGTGGTCCGGGAAACCGGTAGCAGGTACCTCGTCGTGGACGGCACCCTGCGGCCGGTACTCAACGTGGCCTCCGCGCTGCTGGCAGGCGCGGGCGGGAACCGGGCGGTCATCATCGTCTCGGAGAAGGACCTCCGCGGCACGCCACAGGGCGCACCGGTGGGAGTCCCCGGAGCCCCGGAGGTCGTTCCCTCGGCAGGGAAGCTCTCGGCCGGGCCATGGCTGGTCTGCGCCGTGGACGTCGTCCGGGACGACGTGGCGGTCCCCGGTGTCCAGTTGCGTCTGGAGCGGCCCTCCGGCACGGTCCCGGTACCCGACGGCGGAGTCGTTGTCGTCACGCCGACGGGCGACCATCACCTCATCTGGCGCGACCAGCGGCTGCGCATCGCCGACCGCAAGGTGCTGCTGGCCCTCGGCCTGGACGCCCGGACACCGGTGACGGTCACTCCGGCCTGGCTCAACACCGTGCCAGCCGGACCGGATCTTGCGTTCCGTTCGGTGCCGGGGGCCGGTGAGCCTGGTCCCGTGCTCGGCGGAACACCGACCTTGGTGGGGCAGGTGGTCGAGGTCGTTACCCTGTCCGCACCACCGGCTTACTACCTGGTAACTCAGGGCGGGGTCGCGCCAATCGGACGAACCGACGCCGCGTTACGGCTCGGCGATCCCACAGCGGCGGGTACGCCGGGAGGTAACGTCGGGCCGGTCCGCCTGCCTGCGGCGGCCGTGGCGGATCACGTCATCGGCTCCATGGCCACACCGGAGTATCCACCCGATCCGCCCACAGCATCAAATGACATCGACTTCGGCAGGCGATCGCTCTGCATCGAGGCGTCCTTCGCCGACGAGGGCGTCAGCTACCGGCCGGTGACCGTCGACCGCACGGACCTCTCCGGTGCCCGTGCCGTCGCCGCCGCAGGGCGCGCCGACAAGGCTGTGGCGGATACGGTCTTCGTTCCCCTCGAATCCGGCGCACTGGTTGCCAGTCAGGCGGGACCCGGGGTGTGGGATGGCGGTCTCTACCTGGTGGACCGGATGGGCGTCAGGTATCCCCTGCCGGGGGAGGAGGTCAGCGCGGCCCTCGGCTTCGGTGGCGTGCGTCCGCTGGAGGTACCCAGGCCCTGGTTGGAACTGCTACCGACAGGCCCCGTGCTGGATCCGCGGCAAGTGACCATCGAACGACTCTGGGAGAACTGAAATGTCGATTTTGCGGTCGCAGCGGGGTACGCCGCAGCACCCGTATTCCCTGTCGGTGACCCAGATCGGCGGGGTGTTGGTGGTGCACGACTCCCCGGAGTGCGGTGACACAGTCCGCGAGTTCGCCGTGGGGCTGCGGATCGATCCCGGGCGGGTGAATGTCGTGGTGGACCACGCCGCCGAACTGACCCCTGAGCGTGGCGTCCGCTTGTGTGCCCTGCTCGCGGACCGTGGACCGATCCGACTGTTGGTCCCCTACGCGGCCAGCGAGCCGACCGGGCTGGGCCAGTGGTTGGCCGATCGGCTCCGGGTGGAGGTTGTAGCCCCGGTCGGCCAACTGCGTACCGCCCGCTGCGGCACCCAGTTGGCGGCTTGGATCGGGCTGTTACCAGATCGGTCCCCGCGGGTCGAGGCCCATCGTCACCCCGCTCCGCCATGGGACAACCAGGTGCCGGGGACACCGCTGAGGGTGGGACCGGGCAGCGTGGCCGAGCCGATCGCGGCCGGCTTCTGGCTGCGCCCCGCCGAGAGCCTGGTTCCGCCCGCATGGGAGGCCGCGGTGACCGGCATGCCGGTGCGCAGTGACGCGGTCTGCCTGGTGGTCGGTGTCGCAGGTGGTCTTCCGGTATCCGCGGACGATGTCATCGGGGTCGCTCAGCGGCTGCATGGTGACAACAACGCGATCCGCCTCATCCAGGTCGGGGAGGTGTCCGGGCTCGACGGTGCGCTCCTCGGCCAGCGGGTTGCCGACGGCATGGGCGCGCCGCTCCGCGCGCAGCAGGGCATCCCTGTATCGGAGGCGAGCGGCGTGCCGTACTGCGTGAACGTGGACGGGGAGTACACCTGGGCTCCGCCGGCCGAAGAGATCCTGTACCGGCCGGCGGCTGCGCATGCGGTGACGAGGTGCCACCCACCCGCACCTGGTCTGCGCCACGTCGGTGGCGGCATGTTCGCCTGGAACGACAAGATCGTGGTGGAGGTCGTCCAGAGTGGGCTGTGGGTGCGAGATGCCGACACCGCCCCGGCTGTGGGTAGCCCACGGGAACGTGCGTTCAACCCGGAGCGCTGCATGCTATATGTCGGCAGCGGTCAAACGGGGGTAACCTCGCCGTTGGCCGCTGCGGCGGCCGACCTCGCGCTAGTCGTGCACGCCTCCATTCGACCATTCCTGCAAACCGCCTACCTCTCCGATCCCGGCACCGGTCGCAGCGCGACCCAGCAAGTGTACTGGGCGGAAGGAAGCTCCGGAGCCGAGGCAAGTGCGCATGACACGACCACGCGCACGACGGGCACGCCGGACGTCGATGTCGAGCAGGCAGGTGGCGGTGAGCTGGCCGGGACGCCGTTGACCGCTGCGGCGGCTTTGACCGGGCAGGACGGCCGGCCCGAGGGGCAGGGCCAGGCGCCGCCGCGGGCAGGTCACCGCAGTAGCGTAGACGAGCGTCGGTGGCTACGCGCCACCCTTGGTGCGCAGGAGGAGAGGTTCGCCTCCCTGGTGCGCCGGATGATCGCGGACAACCCGGGCCTACTGCCCGCGGGCGAGGAGGACCACGAGGCGGCCGTGACGGACCTCGTCGCGGTCTGCGTCTACCTGTCGGCCACCGATACTCGGATCGACGAACTGTTCCGCGCCGGTGACCTGGGCGCTCTGCGCGCGTACGGCGCGTGCCTGATGTCTGGTCTGGACCGGTTACCGACCCATCGCGGCACTGTCTTCTGCACGGGATTCCCGGAAGCCGACGCCCTTCCCGACGACGCGCCGGCCAACCTGCGGGTCGCCACGGCGAGTCCGCTGGTCGGCTTCCTCCTGGCCGAGGACGTCCCGGAAAGCCCGGCACGGGTAGTCATGCATTGTCGGACGGCACGGCGCCCGGGCACCCTCGACCCTGCTCACCGCGAGGGCGTCATGCGGGTCCTGGTCAGCGCGGGAACCGAGTTCGTGCTTCGGGACATCGAGCCGACCGCCGACGGCCGAGTCGTGCATCTGGTCGAACAGGTCGGCGGGTGACCAGCCGGGCCAGGCCCGGCGTGATGGCCGACGTTGGGTACGGGGGCGACAGCCGAGGAATGCGGCCGAGACAAGAAAGAGTGATCATGGAGCCTCATCCCGACAGCGGCGGAAACCGCGCACTGCGCGCTCTTGAACGGGTGATCGCGTTCTCGCACCGGATCACGCGGAAACGGAGCCATCCCTACTTCGTGGCCATGGACGCCGCGGCCATCTGCGGCGCGGTCGCCACGGCAACCCTGACCGCACGTCTGAGCCGCCCCCAGGAAGGCGTCGTGTTCGCGGCGCTGCTGTTGTTGGTCTTCTACTTCCCGGTCTATCCGGCCCTACTGGCGATCAAACGCGCACTGGGCGCCCGGGGATCGCGGTCCACGCTATTCGACAGCCTGATCCTCGTCCCGCTTCTGGTGCTGTCCGCGGCCTGGTGCGGCATTCCGGTCGGCACGGTCTCGACCGTACTGGCGATCGTGCTGCCCCTGACGTTCGCTATCACCCGAATCGGCTGCTTTCTGGGCGGTTGTCACTACGGCCGGCCGCATGCCCTGGGCGTCCGCTACCGGCCGGAGGATCTGGTGTCCCGCCACCGATGGTGGCGCTCCTTCACCCCGGATCCGTGGCCTGCGGAACGAGTGCTGCCACTGAACCTAATCGATGCTGGCTTCCAGCTGCTGGTGTCCGGTTCCATCGCTGCCGCCGTCCTCACCGGCGTGCTCACGCAGGACGTGTCGTGGCTTCTGGTCTACCTCGGCCTCTACTCGGCGTTCCGGATGGTCTCAGACCCGCTGCGTGGCCCGAGCCGCCGACGGACCATCGGTTCCCTGTCGGCCACCCAATGGCTGTCGGCGTCGATCATGGCGGTCGCTACCACCGTGGTGGCCCTGACCTGACCTGGACACTGAGCCATTCTCGGTAACGGCTCGTGACGTTGGGTGATTATGTGGTTCGGCTCTGCTCGACGTGCAGGAGCACGAGTGTGGCGGCGACGATTTTGCCGATCTGGCTGGGGTCGAGGCTGACGCGGCGCAGGGCTTTAAAGGTCATCTTGAGCAGGGCGTTGGCTTGTTCGGCGCGGGCTCGGGCGTGGGCCTGTAGCCAGTTGAGCTGCTTCTGGGCATCGGTTAGTTTGACGCCCTTCGTTTTCTTGATCGGGACGGTGAAGATGGTGGCTTCGCCTTCGTAGCCCAGGTCGGCCAGGGCGTGCAGGCCGTCGCCGGTCCAAGCCATCAAATCGGGCAAGATCTGCGAATGGGCGCGTGCGCAGGTCGTGTCGTGTTCACGTCCTGGGCGGACGTCGGAGGTCCACAGCGGCCACCCGTCCGGTGACGACACGACCTGGACGTTGCCGCCGTGGTGGTGATGTTTGCCTGACCACCAGAGATCCACGCCAGGGGTCGGCCCGGGCGCGGCGCACCGGTCGGTGTAGATGAGCGTGCCGTCGATGTTGACGTGCGGATGTCCGGCGATCTTCGCCGCCAGCAGGGCCGCGTGCAGGGACGGCTTGAGGCCGGCCAACACGTCGATGCCCTCGTCGAGGCAGCGATAGACGTTCGGGACCGAGATCGCGTTGTCGACCGCCAACTGCCGCACTCGGGTGCCGTCGAGAAACCACCGCATGACCAGGACCGCCTGTTGGAAACACGTCAACGCCCGACGGCCACGGCGGGTTCCCAGACGCTGGCGCCGGGCGTGGATCAAGGCCGACACGAACAGGACGGTCTCCTGCCGTGCAGGGAGCATCAGCTATATGTGACACTGGCAGACACGTGAGGCCTCTGTGGAGTTGATCAGTGAGATGACCACTTCCTACAAGGGCTTCACCCCTTTCCTGGCGCAGCGCGACACCGTCGGCGTGTCATCCACCGCCTCCAACCGCCAGTCACACACCGTCACACCTGGTTACCGAGAACAGCTCACTGGCCCAGATTCCGTGATGTGCTCTCCCCTCCGGCCAGTCATCTACTGATGGGGTTGCAGGTCGGGTGTCTGGCCGGATGGTTGGGCTGGGCGATCAGCCACGGCTGTGTTCTGTGGCTGCTGGGGGTCGTCCCCGAAACAGGCCCGCCGACTGTATCGGGCCACGGGGTGGTCCGCTTCGGTCGCGGGTTTGTCTTTCGGCATCTCTTTCGGTGTCGGCCTGCTGGTGACCTCCCGCGCTACCTGATGTCTTGGGTTCCGGAGTCGAGCGCGGTCGTGTTCTAGTGAGGTTTGGGCGGGCCTGTGGCCCTTCGGAACGGAGCGGGAGATGTCATTCGGCGACGAGATCGAGCAGTTGCTTGAGCTGTACCAGCAGCAGCGCAGCCAGGCCCTGGAAGCGCAGCGAAAGGTAGAGGAGATTTCTGTGACGGTGACGGCGCCCAAGCGCGCGTTGACCGTCACGGTCGACGCGAACGGCAACATCACCGGGATGGCCTTCCCGACGGAGGCATACCGCAAGATGGCGCCGGCCGAGCTGGCCGCGATGGTGACGAAGACCGTGGGTGATGCCAAGGTCAAGGCGCTGTCGCAGATGTCGGAGCTGATGAGCGTGATGATGCCCGAGGGCGTCTCCATGGCCGACATGCAGGGCGGCAAGGTTCCCATCGATCGGGTCCTGCCTGCCGACATCTTCGACGATCCGATGCTCGCGGCCCTGCTCGGACCCGGTCCGGATGCGAAGCGGGCAGACCGATGAGTGACCAGCTTCGGGTTGACACCGACCAACTCGCCCTGCGCGCCGCAGGGGTGCAGGACCTCGGCAGCAAGGTCGATTACGCCCTACGGGCGTTGGACGCGGCCATGGCCGCGGCGGGTAGCTGCTGGGGTAACGACGAAATCGGGAAGGCGTTCGCCACGAACTACGTCGCGCCGAAGGACGATGTTGTTAAGGAACTCCGCGCGGTGGCGAAGGGCCTGACCACAACCGGCGAACAGGTGGGGAGTTGCCCCTTGGTCCTGGACACTTGAGCCTTGGATCGTGATGGTCTGGGGAGATCAGGAGTCCCTGACAGATGGTGATGAAGCACTACCCGGCCGGGTTCAAGGCCGACGCGGTCGCGTTGTATCGGTCTCGGCCTGGGGCGACGATCGCGCAGATCGCTGATGATCTCGGGGTCAATCGGGAGACGTTGCGTAGTTGGGTCCGCGCCGATGATCAGCGTCGGGATGCGGTGGCCGGGCCGGCGGGGTCGTCGGCGGCCGGGTCGGTGGAGGACGAGAACGCCGCGTTGCGGCGGCGGGTCCGCGAGTTGGAGGAGGAGCGGGACATTCTGCGGAAGGCGGCCCGGTATTTCGCCGGGGAGACGCGCTGGTGAGCCGCTTCCAGTTCGTCGCCGACCATCAGCAGCGCTTCGGCGTGAAGCGGTTGTGTCAGATCATCGGGGTGTCCCGCTCGAGCTTCTACTACTGGCGCTCGGCCGCCGAAACGCGGGCCGCCCGGGATGCCGCGGATGCGGCTCTCGTGGGTCGGATCCGGGCGGTCCACGCCGCTCACGACGGCACCTACGGGGCACCCCGGGTCACTGCCGAACTCCGGGATGCCGGCCTGGCGGTCAACCGTAAGCGGGTCGCGCGGGTGATGCGCCGCTTCGGCGTGCAAGGGCTACGACTACGCAGGCGAACTCGTACGACGGTGCCGGACCCGGCCGCGGCCGCGGCGAGGGCCCCGGATCTGATCGGCCGGGACTTCACCGCCCCGGAGCCGAATCAGCGCTACGTCGGCGACATCACCTACCTGCCGGTCGGTGACCGCGGGTTCCTCTACCTGGCCACCGTCCTGGACCTGCACTCCCGGCGTCTCGCGGGCTGGGCGATCGCCGATCACATGCGCACCGAACTGGTCATCGACGCCCTCCACGCCGCACAGCAAACGCGAGGCACCCTGCACGGGGCGATCATGCACACCGACCACGGAGCTCAATACACCTCCCGGGCCTTCGCCGCCGCCTGCACCACAGCCGGGGTGCGGCAGTCGATGAGCGCGGTCGGTAGCTCCGCCGACAACGCCGCCGCGGAGTCGTTCAACGCCACCTTCAAACGCGAAACCCTCCAGGGCCGCCGCGCCTTCACCAACGAACGCGAAGCACGGCTGACCACGTTCCGCTGGATGCACCGCTACAACACCGTCCGCCGCCACTCCCGACTCGGACAGCAGCCACCGATCACCTACGAGAAGAACACCCGACCAACGCCAGCTACGCTGGCCCCGGCCGCATAAACCCCGTGTCCAGGATCAGGGGTCAAGCCCCGTGGGCCGGCTGGCCCGCAAGTATGCCGAGGCCGAAGGGCTGGCCAAAGCGGCGGCCGACCGGGTGAACCGTCAGGTGTGAGCCACCGTCCCTCGCGGTAGGCGTGGGATGCCCACCGTGGACATCCCGCGCCTACCGCGAGGGCGTCGATTCCCGCGGCCGGAGCGGGCCGCATCCCACCAGAGTGTTCTTGGAGCAGCCGTGTCCTTCTCGTCGTGGCAGCCTTCGCCGGAGTTGAAGAAGTTTCTGGAGATCGTCGTCGGCGAGGAGTGGCCGGAGGCCGATGAGCAGAAGCTCTACGACCTCGCAACGGCCTGGGCAGCTGCGGCGTCGGCCCTCGAATCGGTTTCGGGTGGTGTGGGCGCCGCGACCGACTCGACGTTGCAGGCATGGTCCGGCGGGTCGGCCACTGAGTTCGAAACGTTCATGCGGACCAAAGTCGGGCCGGGGTTGGCCCAACTCACCACAAGGTCCAAGGCGCTGCGACAAACGGCGCAACAGTCCGCTGAACAGGTCGAGTACGCCAAGTGGATGATCATCGCGTCGGCGATCCAGCTGATGGTCGAGTTGGCCATTCTGGCGAGCACGCTGTTCGGGCTCTGGCTCGCCCCGGCTCGGATCACCCTCGCCAGGATCTTCTCCAAGGCCATGCTCAACTGGCTGCTGAGAGCGCTGGCCTACGGACTCGGCATGCAGCTTGTCATGGACGCCGGAACCCAGACCCTGCAAATGTTGTTCTCCAAGCGCGAGAACTGGGACGTCGAGGCCACCAAGATGGCTGCCATCACCGGCGCCATCATGGCCCCCGCAGGCGTGCTGTCCAAGGTGGCGGGTGACGCCACAATGGGCCGCTTCCTACCCAGGCTCTTCGACGACGCGCTTGGCGCCAGCATGGCGCGCAGGGCCGCCCAGAAAGCCGCGCTCATCGCCAAGTACGGGGCCGAGGGGGCCATGGCAGGCACCATCGCCGCAGGCGCACTGACCGGCATCACCGGCGAGTTCGACTGGCGGGTCATCACCGAGGGCCTCTTCGGCGCCGCCCCCGGCGCCCACGCCCACGCACCCGGCGCCGCGAACCCCCTGACACTCGCGGCGGGGAGAGTATCCGGCGACGCGAAACCCGAGCTCGGCAGCACGGCAGGCCTGCCCAGCGACAGCAGCTCGCCCCTCTCCAACTCGACGGCCCCGATGGGCTCGTCCAGCCCGGCCACCACCAGCAGCAGCGGAGCGGGCACCACATCGACGGCAAGCTCGACCGCTTCCGCTCAGGGCGCGAACCAGACCGAATCGGAAACCCCGGCGACCATTCCGGGAACGACCGGCACCGCGACCAGCGGTGCGACCAGCACCGCGACCGGCACCGCGACCGGCACCGCGACCAGCGGTGCGACCAGCGGTGCGACCGGCACCGCCACCACCACCGGATCGCATGCCGGGCAGTCGCAGGCCGGCGAGGGGACCGCCGCGTCGACCGCGGCCGCGTCGACGGCCGGCACCCCCGTCGCGACCGCCGAGTCCGCCGCGGCGGCGCCGGCCTCTTCCTCGCCCACGGTTGCCGCCCCGGCAGCAACATCATCCGGTACGACCACCGGCGCCTCCGCCGTCACCGGCGCCTCCGCCGTCACCGGCGCCTCTGCCGTCACCGACACCTCTGCCGTCTCTGGTGCCTCTGCCATCGCCGGCGGGCTCGCGAGTGTGTCCGAGGGCTCGGCCTCGGCCGTGCCCGCAGCCCCGGCCGCGGCGGCCCAACCCACCCCCGCCGCCCCGACGTTGACCGGGCCGACGGCCACCGGCACTCCGGTCGGCCAGGCCGCTGGCAGCGGTGCCCCGGCTCCCGCCCCCGCCACGCCCGCGACGCAGACGAGCCCTGCCCCGGCAGCTCCGACATCCTCGTCCGCACCGGCCACCCAGAGCGGAAACGCCACCTCCCTGAGCAGTTCGACCGCCACGGCCGTACCCACCGGATCGTCCTCCTCCTCGACGGTCTCCACCGGGTCCTCGGCTGTTCCCACCGCCTCGTCCTCGTCCTCCTCGGCGGTGGTCGGCAGCGGCTCGTCCTCCTCCGCGGCCACTCAGTCGACGCCGCAGGTGATCAGGCACAGCCGGAGGCCGGCCGGTACTACTCAGGCCGGCGCGAGTGCGTCGGCGGTGCGTCCGGCCACCGGCTCGGCCACGCCGGGCCTGCCCGGCCTCTCCCCGACCTCCCCCCCATCCCCTTCGGCATCCGCTACCAGCACAGCCGCGACATCGGGAGCGTCTGGCGTCGCCACATCGAGCACGGCCGACAGCCCTACCTCCGCTGTCACGCCCGAGGCCCCGCCCGCTGTCGCCGACGCCACGGCGGCCGGCAGCCCGTCACCCGACGTCACCCCCACCGCACACGAACGCGCCTGGTGGCGGGAACGCGATGCCCAACGGCCCGCGGTCCTCGCGCAGGTCAAGAGCAGCTTCGAACCTGTGGTCACAGTTCAGTCCCTACTGGACGACCTTGTCGCGGATACCCGGAAGGCGGACCTCCCCTGGTCCTCCCGCGCCGAGCAGGCCCTACGCGACATGCTGACCGCCGAAGTACTCAACCGGGGCGATACGCTGACCGCCGAAGTACTCGAGCGGGGCGATGGTCACGCCCTGGCCACCGCCGAAACCTGGGTCGCCCTTGCCTCCGACCTGGCACCAATCCTCGACCGGCTGGACGGTCGGATCACCGACCTGGCCGCCGCCACCACCAACCCCCGGTCCGACGAGCCCACGGCGATGTCGCCCGAGGCCGTCCAACGTGTCCGCGACAACATGGCCAGCTACCTGCTGGAGCCGTTGCGGGCACACACCGGTGACGCTTTCGGACCACTGACCCCACAGCAGCGCGCCGAGTTGGTGGCCGAGGTCTCCGGCAGACTCGATGACCCGGATCCGGCGCCACCAAACGACGTGATTGGCGGCGGGCGGGGCGACCTGGTCGACGGCCACGACGCCAAGATCCGGCGCCGGTTGATCGAGGAGTCCGTGATCGACCACAGCGTCGCCGAAATCGACCGGATGATCCGTGACATAGCGGATGATTTCGACGAGAACCTCACCTATGCCGAGGTCCGGCAAATCCTCTCTGGAGGGGCGAGCGGGCACACCCGCGCAGCCGACACCAACCCCGCCACTCAGGTGGGCGAATTCACCACGGCGGGCGCGGACCTGGGAGGCGTGGACACCCGCGCGGTCAGCGACCTGGTGCGCGCATGGTCGGAACACGCCGAAACCGACACCCCGGCGCCCAGGTCCAACACCGACGGCCCGGTCAGCGCGCCCACCACCCTCGCGGACCTTGACACGGCACTGGACCGCCGGATGGCCGAGATCGAGAGCCGCGCCGGGGCGGAGGTGTGGTTCGCCCTGTGGCGGCGTGACCAGCAGGACAGCATCCGAGAAGCCTTCGTCGACGTCGTGAGAGGTCAGTTCGACACCCTGTACCTGACCACACCGGACGCCCCACCGGTCGACATCGACGCGCATCTGGCCAGGCCCAACTCCGATGGCCCCGAGGCTCAGATCACCCACACCACGCTCGGCAGACTGTTCGAGGATGTCGCCGCCGACGTGCTCGCCCCCATCGAGGCAGTCAGCCGAAACGCGTTCGCGCAGGGGAAGATACCCCAACTCGACGACGCGTTGAGCCGACGCCTGGCCGACATCCAGGCCGATGTGGCCCACCGGATCAACGCCGACCTGGTGTTCGACGTCCGCGCCGAGGACGCCCTGCGCCGCGCCGGAGCAGACTTCGCCGACCTAACCAAGCCAAACGCCGACCAGCAGCCCCTCACCAACCCGGTCCTCGCCAACCTGGCCGACTCCTACCGCCGCAAAGCCGCCACCGAGATCCACCGACTATACGAACGCGACAGCGCACCCACCTGGCTCACCCGTGAAAAGACCGCCGGGGATGCCTTCGCGGAGACCGCCAACCCCGACACCGTGACCGCCGACGTGGTAGACCTGGACCACCAGGGCAGAAACCTGCCGGCAGCCGGGCCCCTCATCCTAGAGAACAACGGCCCAGGAGTCGCCCGAACAGAGCGGAACAACTCCCCGACCGCGGAACCGCGCTTGAACGCCGGAACACGGCCGGACAGGGACCAAACCGCCGCGACACCGCTTGGCGTCGACAACCGGTACGAGGAGCACCTGCGCTCCGCCGCGCCGGTCGCATCGGCGCTACCGACGGTTGATGCCATCAGTCGCGGCGTACACGCGGCGAGTGAGTGGTTGGACAGGTTGCGCCTGGTCCATAACCCGGACGAACTGAAAGACACGCTGTTGGATCTGATGGGTGACTCATCCGTTAACGTTCGGCTGACTATCGCGGCGACCTACCTTCTTCCGACGCTCGCCAACCTGACTGAGGGACAGGTGGCAGCGATCGACCAGGCGATCGAGGACGAGGGGCCCGCCGTCGACAAGTTGGAGGAATTGTCGCGGCTAGGGGTTCCCACGGAGCACGCGCGATCGATCCAGTTCCTTCTGGCATTGGTCGAGGATACGAACGAGCGCATAACAATGCGTGAAATAGTTGAGGGCGTTGCTCGGCTTCATTCCCTGGTTTCCAATCATTTCCACGACGAGCTTGTGACCGTCTTGCGTGGGGTGGTTCATGATGCTTCTGCTCTGTCATCGCGGTTAACAATGGGGTTGAATATCGGGTGGCTCATCTCGGCGGCTGGAATTCCGATTGAAAATGCCAATCCCGCTTTTATGTTACTGCGACTGTTCGAAAATGTAGAGGATGGACAACAGCTCGATCTGCGTGGCCTCGCTGATCAACTGACTAGATTGAGGGCCGTTTCCGATGGATCGAACGCTATGTTCGCCGCGCTGCGTGCCGTGCTATCACGTGATTCGTATTCGAATACTGTGGGCGTTTATCTGACGAATATGGCGACGGGCCAGCTACCTGATGCCGTCAGATACGAGCTCATTTCTGCGGTGATCGGGTTGGTGGCCTCGTCGTCTCCGGAGCTCAGAGCTGATGCAGCCCGCCGAGTCGCCAATGCCGTGAATCTGCTTCCCGAGGGTGAGGCGGATTTTTCGGATCTCTATGAAGCAATATCGGATGTGCTTCCAGTAGCGCCTCACCGCGCCTTGCAGAGCTGGTTTACGCCGGTCGTGTATGGAGTCGACCTCGGGTCGGGGGCGGCTT
Source organism: Micromonospora sp. NBC_01412 (assembly GCF_045040215.1). Classification (NCBI taxonomy): domain Bacteria; kingdom Bacillati; phylum Actinomycetota; class Actinomycetes; order Micromonosporales; family Micromonosporaceae; genus Micromonospora; species Micromonospora sp. NBC_01412. The sequence goes on along the minus strand of NZ_CP109528.1, from coordinate 632,975 downwards.
CGATGATGCAGCATGCGATTGAAGTGGCTGCGGATTCTAGTCAGCCTTTCAGCGACGTTGACGTTGTGGATGTGTTTCGGCGGGCTCGTCAGGTGCTTCCCGATCGCCTCCAGAAGGGCGTTGTTGATGGGGCGTTGGATCTGGCCAGATCTTCCGATCAGGAGCGGTTAGCCCGGGCGTGGGTGTTGAGCGCGGTGTCGAAGGCGGATCCGCTACACGCAGCGCTTGAGCCGGTGTTGGCTGGTGGTGACGCAGGAGGAGAGCATCTGCCTCCAGGACTGACCTTTGCCCTGACGTCGGCGTCGGGGGACTCGGCGCGCATGGTGTTGGGTGCGCTCCGACAGGTCGACTCATCGCAGGCGGCGCAGACGGCTGCGGCCTATGTCATGAATCGGCTGGCGTTACCTGCGGGTGATCCGCGCGCGGGGAAGGTTCGCAGCCTGGTGGCTGACGTGGTCGGCGGCGATGCCCATCCCGTACTCGATCAGGGCTCGGCAGCACAGATAGCGGACCGGCGGGGGGCGTGGCGGAAGCTTCGGGATCAGCTATCGGCTGCCGAGTTGGCCAGGTTCGAAACGGCGGTACGGGATGCGCTCGACAGCCGTGACCATGCGAAGCTGATCTCGGTCCTCGCGCTGGAGCTGCAGGGTTCAGTGTCCTCTTCGGCACAGGAGGTGCTACAAGCGGCACTGGATGAAGGCATATCCGTGGAAGACCTAAAAGAAATGGCGAGACGGAGTTCGGAGGACCTGCCGCAGGTCGCCGAAGCGCTGGTGATGCTCGCCGACCAGATTTCCCCACGGCGGCTGAACCTGATTGGCGACCTGTTAGGCAGAATCTCGGATAAGACAATACCGCACATTACCGCAGCGCGATTGATCAGTCGTTTGAAGCTGTGGGCGGATTCGCCGATGGGTTCGCCGGACGTCGTTACGTTGCAGAACGTGGTTACGAACATCTTCGACGAGTCGAAGTCTGTCGACCGTATAGCCTTGGACCTCAACACGCTCTCGAGGGCGGTAACACCGGACGAGATCTGGGAGGCCATCCGGTTGGTGGACGCCGTCCTTCCGGCACGACGCCGGGTGGTGTTGGTGGCGGCCTGGCTCGCCTCTGGCATCGGCCTCGTCGGGACCGCGCACCTTGGCCTGCTGGAACAAGCACTACAGGCCATCGTGGCGAACCCGAGAGACCTGCGCCAGGTCGTCACGGCCCTCGGTGATCTCGCGGCGATCGGCCAAGGTGCGGGCACGCAGCTTCAGCGCCTCGGCGAGCTCCTCGCGGGGATGCTTCCTGCGGAATGGCTGGTGGGAGTGCCGGAAACCGGGCGGGTGATTCGGGTTGATCTGCTCCGTCATCTGACGCCTCGCCTGACAAACGACCTAGCCTTGCAGACGTCGGTGTACAAAATCCTGGACCGGGTGGAGAGGGATGGGTTCGACGGTCAGGCGATGCGCAACGCGGCCGAGGAGCTCGAGTCACTGATTTCAAACCGTCAGATGCCCGGCGGCATAGCGACGGCCAGTCCGGCCGATCTGGTGATAGGTGAAGTGGCCGAGAAACTCGAAGCCATCATATCGGGCCAGCAGCCCGAAGACGTCTCCGGAGTGCCTTGGTACATTCTGCGGACGAGTACGATGGATAGGGTAAGTGACCATTTTGCGTCACTTTCACAATCATCTACACGTACACCCCTGGAGATTCGTGCCTCGGCTGGCATGGACCTGCGCAAGGCCGTCATGGACAACCAGCTTGTGGATCGCGGGACCCGGGAAGCGGTTGCCGGGCTACGCGACCGGCACTATGAGGCTCCGGCTGGCCAAACCGGTTGGTCCGACAACTCGAAACCTCTGCCTGCCGAATGGTGGCAGGAGGACTGGCAGCAGCACAGGAGGCTGCTGCCAGTGCAAACCGTCAATACTATGTGGGCGACACCGACTCAGGTCTGGGACAGGGGTGCCTCAGAGACACGAGCGACCTCCACGCTGGTTGGCCAAGTATACGCGTATGATCTTCGGCGTGGTTGGGTGAGGCACCCCGAAACACACGAGATGCAGGTGGTGCGCGAATATACCATCAGACTCTATTTGCAACCGGAAGATGAGACGGTCACGGATGACCAGCTCGGGAGAGTTAGACGCACGACGGCTGAGGCGCTGAAGAAGTTCAACGTGGGCAGATTCTTCAAGCCGGTCGACTATCTGGGCGCGCGTGGTGACGAGTTCCGGTTAAACGTCGAATTCGTCGACGCCCCCTACAAAGCCCATCAAACGATCTTCGTCATCGATGGTGGCCCCTACAACGGCGCATCCCAGAACAAGTGGCCTGCGGGTGCTAGCCCTGACACGATCGCTCACGAACTGTTGCATTACCTGGGCCTTGGAGAGGAGTACGATAACCACGGCGCCGGTGCCATTATTTTCCAGGCGCCCTCTCTTGCATCGGTGAGTATGGGGCTTAAGGAAGCAGGGATCGACCGGCTGTTTGACGAGACGTGGTCGTCGCAGCCGCGTCCTGAGGGCGGCCGGAGCTGGACTCGGATCAGAACCCAGCGGGTGTACCTTCGACCGGACCCCACGCTGACACCGGACCAGAAGGAGCTGGTGCTCCAAGGCGCACGCCAAACTGTCGAAGACGGGTTGGCACAGCTCAACCAGCGTCTGAGCGTATCGTCACGTCTGAGGGAGGTTAGCAACGAGACCGAGACCGATTTCCACGAGCAGCGCTTGGACAATAGACCGTTCGCGGGGGTCACTCTCCGGGCCGAGATTGAGATTGTCGAGGATCCGTCTCAGTCTCACCTGATGGTCAGAGTTAAGCCCGGAACAGGTATGCCAGGTAAAGGTACCTGGTATGAGTGGTACTCGGAATCGGACCTGGACTCTTTTAGCAGGGAACTGCAGCAGCGGATCTTCCCAAACCTCCTTAGACGGGGAGCGCGAGGCGCCGCCCACTACGATGATTCGCTCATGTCCAACCTATTTGGAGTCGAATCCCATTTCAGGCCACGGCACCTGTGGCGTATCGACACAGCAATGCAGGGCGCAGTGCTGCCCGATGTGGCACCGGCGGGTTGGGAGACCGCAAACGGTGTCGCAGAGCGGATCGGGCACCTGGAGCGGAAGCTCGCCATATCGTCCACGATCGCGTTGGCGTCAGATGAGCTTACCCAGGATTCCAGCGGCGACGTTGGGAGTGATGCCAGCGATCGTTTCCGCCTGCGTGTCAAGCCGTTCGCTGAAGCGCTGGGTGAGTTCGCCGTCCTGCACAGCCATCTCGGCAATTGGGTTGACCTTGAGATCAAGACGCATTCAAGTATCGAGGGTTCACTTGCTGTCAATCTCGTGGAGCGAGCTCTCGGTAGCGAACTGTATGACAAGCTGACGGCGATAAATCCGCACGTCGACTACCAGTCGGACCTGATTGTCAGTCGCCGTTCCGAGACAGAGGACACCGTGGCTGAGGGTGTCGTCGAACTAGCTGTCTCGGTCGAAGTGGCGTCGACGCAGATCGTTGACGCGACTCAAAATCGCCTCAATAACACCGAAGATGCTGACGAGAGAACTGCGGATCCGTTTTACAGCGACATCGATTTGGACATCATTTTAGAAATCGAGGGCCTTGCCGATTCCGATGATTATTGGGAAGGCACTCAGGCGTGGAGTTCGAACAACTTGGTCCTTCCAGATCCCGGGGTGGACATCGACGCCTCCGCAGCGGATGCCGACGGGGTGATCACGCTAGAGCCGGCGGGACGACGCAACACGCAGGAGATGACGCCCGCCGAGATCCTGGTGGACCTGGATCACCCGGGCGGAGACCTGCCGGTAGCCGGGCCGCTCATCCTGGAGGATAACGGTCCAGGAGTCGTCCGAACAGAGCGGAACGACTCCCCGGTCGGGGAACCGCGTTTGGATGCCGGAACGCGGCCGGCCGGGGATCAGGCCGCCGCGACGCCGCTTGGCGTCGAGTTCGACCGCGGTGGGCTTGTGGTCCCGACAAGCGACGGATCGCATGTGCGGTGGGACGCAGGCAGGCTAGCGCAGTATGTCGAGGACAGTGGTTTCCTCGATCGGGTGGTCGAGCTTCATCCGATGGTGGGCGTGGGCGCCGAGAATCCGGAAGCGTTTGCCCTGCGGTTGGACGAGGAACTAGCCCGGCGCGATTTCGCGCGTGCCGCTGCTGAGGGACGGTCGATTCTGGCGGACCGGTCCTGGCTCCGGCGTGCTGATCTCACCGCGGATTGGTTTGCGCCCCAGGCCAGGCTGGATGAGTCGCTGTGGGCTGGCCTGCGATCTACCGCACCGCGGCGGATGGTGTCGACCGAACTGGCGGAGACGCTGGACACGGTCGATGAAGGAGGGCGACGGCTTACCCGGGCGGTGGACGTGCACTACGACATCCAGCAGTTCCGAGTGGCTGATCCGGCTACCGGGCTGGTCTCCCGGGTGCGGGAGCGCACGTTGCGGCTGGACGTGCGGCTGGGTGAGGGAGTGGACCACGCGGCGCTCGGCGGTGTGCGGGACAGGCTGCGTGAGGTTCTGCACCAGATGAACGCCGGCTACCGGTCCACCGATGGTGCGGTGGCCCACTTCGTGGTGGACATCGACGCCTCCGCAGCGGATGCCCACGGGGTGATCAGGCTAGAGCCGGCGGGACGACCCAACACGCAGGAGTGGACCGTCGGGATGACGCCCGCCGAGATCCTGGAGGAGGTGCTCCACCGCTTCGGTATCCGCGAGGAGTACTACGACCGGCCGGGTGGTGACGTGCTGCGCCAGCGGCGGATGCTCCCGGTAGACACCGGTTCACCAGCGACGGGTGACCCGCGTCGCCACGGTGACCGCAACCGGATCTTCCCTGCTACCGCGGCCGGTCGCTTCCTCGACGGTCAGGCCGTGCTTGCCCCTCGTCATCTGTTCGCCATCGATGAGATCGAAGTCGGGCAGGTGCTCAGCGGCGGCGACCTGATCCGGCGGCACGGTGCGGCGGAGCGCGGACCGGTCAACGACGACCGCCCGACCACCCGGGCAGGGTTCAATTCGCGGATCCCGGACGAGGGCGGCCCGGCACAGACAGCACCAATCGGCGACACTGACGGCCCGCCCTCATCACCGCAGGATGTGGCGCCGGATCAGAACCCGGCGGGACAGGCGGAGCCCGCACAGGAATCGACCTCGGCGGTCGCAGGGCCAGTCGATCCGAAGGTCGCGATTCCCGCCAGGCTCGAAAGCGACCCGAACCCGGATGTTATTCCGAGGCCCGACTTTCAGATCGACCCCGACTGGAACGGGCAGGAGCTTCCCACCGCGACTGAACCACTGATCGTCTTGGCCCCACACAGCCGGATAGTCGGGGAAATCTACCTGGCGGCCGGACTCTTCTGGGACGACACGCAGGAGAGGGCGGTCCACAGCTCCCTTGTAGATCGCTTTCGGGCAGCGCCCGACCGCTACCGTCATCTCGTCAACGGCGGGTATGGAAATGTTGATTCCCACCCCGATGACTTGCTCCTCGAGGAGATCGATCGGCGAGCGGTGGAGGACCTGCAGCATGGCCTGATGGTGACCGCGACGCCCCAGCTCGTGTACGTCCTGGTTGCTGAGCTGAACGACTGGAACCTGCTCTACATGGGCGAGGGCGAGGATGTTCCCGACGTGGTGACCGACACGCTGATCGTCCTCGATCGCCCCGACGGCAGTCATCGGTACGAGTTCGCGTCAGCCACTCCAGAATCGACCCGGTCGCTCGACTATTTGCTGAGCCAGGAGCTTTCCAGTTCTGTGGTCGACGCAACAGTGGTAATCAGCCTGTTGTACCGGGCCCACGCGATCTCTGTCACCGAACCTCCGTCATTCCGGGAGACCGTCCACAAGCGCATCTTCTCGGCGGTCGAGGAGGGGCGTATTGCTTTCGGCGGCGGTGATGCCCTGAATAGACTGGTAGACCAGAGGCCCGCAAAGCACGCGGGTTACGCACTGCCAAAATTGTCCGGCGCGATGGTGCTCGACAACCTGGAGAGTGGGCACCCCTCGGTGCACCTGCATGGGCACCCGGTAGTCCTGAAATGGGCCGAGGAATTCAAGCAGGTCGTCAACGGTGGACCGCGCAGATATCTGCTGAACTCCATGTTGGATGAAATGGCGGTTAACCGGCGCCAGGCATGGGCCATCAACGATGCCTACCGGCTGATGTCCGGCTCGCCGCTGCGAGAAGATCTGTTGGGCGTCGAACCATCAGCAGGCATCGTGTTGGACTACGCGCTTGAGGTGCCCAGGCAGGTCGCGCTTTCGCAGGCCGAAGCGCACCGGGCAATCGATGGCCTGGTGGACATGAAGACCTTCCACCTCCACCTCCATGATGGCGAATTTCTAGGGGCCTGGTCGGGACTCGGGAACTGGATGCTCGAGCGCGGATCCCATCTTCGCGCTCACCTGTGGGCGATGAGATTACTCGAAGGTGGCGTGACCGCGAGCAAGGTGTTCGCCACGGCCGGTTCGAACGGGGGAACGACCACTCTTTACTTCGAGGGCGGCGGCGACGGTCTTCCTCCCCACAAGAAAGTGGAATGGGAAAGCCATGCGGCGGTTGCGGTCAGCGTTCTCGGTTCCGACCGCCAGATCCGATTGATGGTATTGGACCCCTCGCTCGGCCTGCGCTCACCTGTGCCGATAGAGGAGTGGGCACAGCGGCTTAGCATTCCCACGGCCAGAACGATCCAGGCAGACACTGCGGCCGAGTTGGCGGCGCTGCTCGTGGAAGATCGAGCGAGTCACCCGACCAGTTGGGGAGCTGGTGGTGCCCCGGTGCGTCCGACGATCTTCATTGCCAGCATCGATGCCTATGACACGCCCTCACCGAGTCGACGTCCTCCGCAGTCGTTGCGGGAAACCGACTTCCGGGTTCGGAGCAATGTGCATAAGTTGGCGTACTACGAAGCCATGTCCGGGGTCCGGGAAGCAGCCACGATAGTGGAACACTGGATGCAAGCGGCGGAAAGCGCGTTGAGGAACGAAGATCGGATAGCCCTGGGCGAGCAGGCCAATCGGATCGAGGCGTTTCTCGAAAGTAAAAATGGGGTCCGACAGGGGCTCCTTGGGGAAGTCGATGGCCTCAAGGGCCGACTGGCCATGATTTTTATGGCGGCTGAAAATGAGGTGGCTCTCAGCCGGATGTTGAAGGATAGCTATCAGCCTTTGCGGCTGGTGGACCCGGACGTGCCAAAGTATTCGGATGACACTTTTCCGGGAATTGCTGACGTTGTTACGAGGCTGCACCAGGTGCTCAGCGACAGGGGCCCAGATCAGGCGATCATGGCGCTGGCGGGCGTCGAGCGTGATCCGGTAACCCTCGCTCAGCTGAACGAATCCTATGGGCTTCGGTACGGCAGATCCCTGTTCGAAGAGATTCCCGACGTACGGACAATGCTTGTGGCTAGTCCGACGGATGGCGGCGGCTCGATTGACGAGATCTATCGTATGATTGACGCCCTGCCCGACCAGGATGCGGCCAGTATTGAATTCACTATCGGTGTGAGACCTCCCGACAGCGTTGGCCTTGCTGAGACAGGTCATGCCAGTGTAGGATTTCGGTTCCCGATCGGCGATCTCGCCGCGCCATTCGCACTGGGGCGCAAGTTGACGTTGGGCTTCTATCCGACGCGGCCTCAAGGATTGTCGCGGTCCGAGTTTGTCAGGCGGTTTTTCAGCGGCCATGACTTCGCGCCTCGAATTTCCTCACCTGATCCGATTCCGCCGACGCAGACGCTGGCAATCAAAGTGAGCGGACGCCAGTTGAAGCGTGGGTTCGAATTCCTCCACGAAGCGATGGAAGCAAACTTCAATCTCTACCGAAATAACTGTACCGTATTTGCGAACCGCTTCCATCAGGCGGTCGTCGGTGAGCGGATATCGGCTGGCTCTCTCGTCATGCGCCCGACTGCCATGGCTGACACGATTGTCCGGCTAAACCGGAAGGACGAGTTTGTCAATTTTCGCGGAGGGATCCCGCGGCATGCTCCCGATGGATTGTCGATTTCCCTCTTTGACTCGATCGCATGGGTGCGTGACGCCGATGTCAGGGATGTGCCCACCAACCTCCTTGCCAAGGTCTTCGAGTTGGCTGATTCCGAGGGGCGGGTGATTGTCATCGGTTCTCCGGGAGCAGGCAGGCCGGTGACTCCGGCCGATGTCCAGTCGTGGCTGCCGGCGTTCAACGAGAGTGACGGCCCAACCGGGGTGGTGGTGCTGCAAGAGGATGCCCACGAGTTCGCGGCGATCCTCAACCGTCGGGTCACGGGTCCGAACGGGTTGCTGACACGGGAAGCGGACGGCACCTACCTGGCTCAGCGCAAGGTGCCGGAGGACGGCCAGTCCTGGGCTCCGATGGCCCAATGGCTGACCTGGTCGCCGGGAGAGAACGGCAGCGGGCAAGCCCGGGCGCAAATCAGGGAGGTTTTGCCAAGTAGCCGGTGGCTCGAGCGGGGGTCAGAGATCGAGCCGCTCCTGCCGCAGGTCCTGGTGCTCAACGGCGGCTTTGTCGCCGAGGTGATCCCCGCCGGGCTGCTCCTGCGGGACAACCGGGTGACTGGGCCGGAGAGCGAGATCAGGTCGAATCTCAGGAACGCGGTTCCGTTCGAGACCGGGCCCGTGCTCCTCATCGGCGATGTAGACAGTACTTTCGAGTCGATGGATCTGTTGGTCGCCGCGGCCGATACTATGAGGAAGGCGTTGCGGTTCGCCGACAGCGTCGTGCTGCACACGATCATGACCAGCGACCTGGCACGGTGGGGGGAGATTCAGGAATCTTAGTAGTGTTTGTTAGGTTGGTACTAGTTCATGGCAGGTTGGTGGCAGAGGGGGCACAACCCGAGCCAAGTCGCGAGCTGGTCGTGCAGGTCCCGGAGGGCGGTGTACAACCGCGACACCGTGATAACCGTCGACGCGCTGCACTGCCAACGCGACCACGTCACCTACCTCGCCGAACGCGGCGCGCACTGGATCCTCACCGTCAAAGGCAACCAGCCCCGCCCGCACACCCAACTCGCCCGCCTGCCATGGCATAAGCGGTCCCGGACGCTACCCGCGACACCGACCGCGGACACGGCCGCCGCGAGATCCGAACCCTCAAGATCCTGACGATCTCCACCGGGATCGACTTCCCAAACGCCGCACAGGCACTACAGATTCGTCGCCGCCGACGATGCCTCGACCAACCGAAACACTGAGCCCTTTTCATCGTGATGTGCCTGGTCGCGGTGGGCGCGGAGGAGAGCTGGTGTCGACATAGGGGCTCCCGGTAAGACAGCAGTCGACCAAGATCCGATGCCCCAACCGGGAGCCTCGCTGTGCTGTCTTACCCGTCCGCGGTCGCGCTGTCCAGCCGCGCCCTGAACCACCTGGTCGATCTCATCCGCGCCGAACGCGCCCGGCGTCGGGGCCGGTGGTGGCGCCTCGACGCCGGCCGGCAGGCCCTACTCGCCCTGGCTCATCTCCGCAATGGTGACACCATCACCCGTCTGGCCTGCGGCTTCGCGGTCAGCGTCACCACTGCTTGGCGGTACGTCCGGGAAGCCATCGACCTACTCGCCGTACACGCCGAGAACCTGAACGCGGCCCATACGGCGCATCGGCCGGCTCGCGTACGCGATTCTCGACGGCACTCTGATCCCGATCGAACGGGTCGCGAATCAGAGGCCGCACTACTCCGGAAAGCACAAGCGCCACGGGGTGAACGTGCAGGTCATCGCGGACTGCAAGGGGCGCCTGATCTGGGCATCGCCGGCCCTGCCCGGCACCGTGCACGACCTGACCGCCACCCGCACCCCCGACCTGACCGCCGCGCTGACCAACGCGAACGTCATGACCTTCGCCGACAAGGCGTACCAAGGCGCCGGCGGCACCGTTCGTACGCCGTCAAACGCCGTCCGCACCGGCCCCGACTGTCCCGCCGGCAGAAGACCGTCAACCGCCACCACGCCAAGATCCGAGCCGTCGGCGAACGCGCCGTCGCCACCCTCAAGGGCTGGAAAGTCCTGACACACTGTGCTGCTGCCCCCGACGCGCCACCACAATCGTCCAGGCCATCCTCGTCCTACATCACGTCCAGACCAGCCGAAACCCACGATGAAAAGGGCTCACTTCACCACCGAGACCATCTACGCCATCACCGGCCTGCGCATGCACGACACCAAACCCGCCCAGCTGGCCGGCTAGATCCGCAGCCACTGGTCGGTCGAGAACAAGGTCCACCGGGTGGGGGACGTCACCTACGACGAAGACCGCTCCCAGATCCGCACCGGCACCGGACCTCACTGGACGTTTGTTTCTCCTTCGCGCCAGTAGTGGCCGATTCACGTCTCGACCTCGGTAGCGCAAGATGTCCGACCCAACCCAGAACGAACACATCCCGCCCGAGGCAACCCTGACCGGAATCGGCGCGTTTCACCCCGCGATCGTGTCTGGTTCACTTTCACCCCGACATCGACGGACATGATGTCCGTCGCGCCGGCGCCCGGACGCCGTACGCCTGCTCCATGACCGAACGACGCGCCTATCTGTCCGACCTGTCCGACGCCCGGTGGGCGCTGATCGCGCCCCGCCTGTCCGCCTGGCGGCAGGCCCGCACCGACGCCGGCGTCAGCGGCCGCGCCCCCACCCACGACCTCCGCGAGATCCTCAACGCCATCCTGTACGTCAACCGCACCGGCATCGCCTGGCGCTACCTGCCCCACGACTTCCCACCCCACGCGACGGTCTACGGCTACTTCGCCGCCTGGAGCAAGGAAGGCATCTTCACCGAGCTGAACTACGACCTCACCGGCCTCGTGCGCGACCACCACGGCCGCGGAATCAGTCCCACGGCATCCATCATGGACAGCGAGAGCGTGAAGACCTCCACCAACGTCCCACCGTCCACACAAGGCATCGACGCCGGAAAGAAGATCGTAGGCCGCAAACGCGGCATCATCACCGACACCCTCGGCCTACTCCTCGCCGTCGCCGTCACCGCAGCCAGCACCAGCGACAACACCATCGGCATGAACCTGCTCGACCAGGCCACCACCACCCACCCCACCCCGACCAAAACCGGGGTCGACGCCGGATTCAAAAACCGCGTCATCGAACACGGCGCCCAACTCGACGTCGACGTCGAAATCGTCACCAAGAACCCGGAAGCCAAAGGCTTCAGCGTGGTCAAACGCCGATGGGTCGTCGAACGCACCCTCGGCTGGCTCACGCACCACCGCCGACTCGTCCGCGACTACGAAGCCCGACCCGACAACTCCGCCAGCATGATCACCATCGCCATGATCGACAACCTCGCCAAACGCCTCACCACCGAAACCACCCCAACCTGGCGACACAGCTAAACCCAATAACCGGCAAAATACGTGAATCAGACGTCCTCTCAGGTCATGGCAGCCCTGGGCAACGCCGCCATCGACGCACCCCGCATCACCGGCATCATCAACATCGCCGCCGCCAACCGCCACCACGCCCGCGACAGCACCCGCCCCCTGGCCCTGCTCGGCAGCACCTGACGACTTTGCCGGGGCCCTGGGTGTTCAGGAGGCATGCCTACCACCCTAGGCGTTGCTCCAGCTCGTCGGGAATACCACCGAAATTGGCTGCTACCCCTCATAGCGGCTAATCCTTTCGGTTCGCCTCCGAAAACCCTTCGCAATCTTAGGTGTGCTTCCTGTGGATCCAGGCCTCGCGTGTGCGTATGCTGCGGACACTGGTGATCACGACGATCCGAAAAGGAGCTAGCTATGTTATCCAAGCGTCGCCTTATCTCCCTTCTCTTGGCCGCGTTCTGTGGGTTGTCGGTCTCCGTTGTCGGTGCTACCGGTGCGCAGGCTGCTAGTCCCGGTGCGGAAACCTGCTGGTCTTACAACGTCTCCTGCTTGTTTGAGCACAATGACTGGCAGGGAAGTTACACCATGCTGCACCAAAACACCCCGGATCTTGGGGGCTGGAACGATCATACTTCCAGTGTCATTAACGACTCGTGGTACGTCAACTGCTACTACGAGCACGCGAACTACAATGGTTGGCGGTTGGTGAGACCTCGTGGCACCTGGTGGACGTCGATGGGGGATTACAACGATCAGATCACCTCGGTGCGATTCAGTGGCCGGTGGGACGACAGCTGCTGAAGGCTGAATCCACTAAAATCGGTGTGCCATGACGTGGCTCATCAGGCTGCGTCATGGCACCCGGAAAGATCGCGAAAATGCCCATCGGGGTGCGGGAGGATGGCATGACAGCGAGATTTTGGGTAGGGCGAGCGGCGACCCTGGTCGCATTGCTGGCATTGGGGGGGTGCGGTGCCGACAGCGGTGGAGTGTCGGTGGGGCCGCCGGAACTGAGTGAGGTGCCGGTACTGAAGACCGCCGACAACCTGGTCCTTCCCTTGGACGCCTACGTGCTGTCCGGGGACGAGCGGGTCGTGGTCAACCGTGCTGAGGCGGCCTTGGCAGAGGATTGCCTACGCCGATTCGGGATCTCGGAAAAGCTTCCAAATTTCTCCTCGGCGCAAGGTCCCTCTGAGGGGCGCTATGCACGCCGTTACGGCCTACTGGACATGGCGTTGGCGACAGCCAACGGTTATCGCCCTGCCAAGGAGGAAGCCTCGACAGAGTCGGACATCCAGCAACGACCAACGCTGTCTGCCGAGGCGGTTACCGTCTATACGGGAAGAGGTCCGAGCCACGTAAATGGAAAAGTGGTGCCGCAGGGCGGATGTCAGGGCGAGGCGCGCGAGAAGCTGGACGACGGACCGTCCCGGGCAAGAGCGGGTTCGCTCGTTGAATTGTTGGACAAACAAGCCAACGATAGCGCGGAAGACGACAAGCGGACGCGGGACGCCATGCTGCGATGGGGTGAGTGCATGGCGAAGGCGGGTTTCCACTACAAGGATGTTTGGGGACCCAATGGCGATCCCGCATGGCGTGAGACCACCGAGCCGAGCTCTGAGGAGATATCCATCGCCAGAGCCGATGTCGCGTGCAAGCACGAGGTCAATCTCGTGGGTGTTTGGCATGCTGTTGAAGTCGCCTACCAGAACCAGGCGATCAAGCAAAACCGGGAGAAGCTGGATGCGGAACGGATGCGCTTGACGGGTACCGTGGAGTTGGCCAGGGACGTACTCAAGGAGCGCCATCCAGAGCGCTGAGACGATCGTTCCAGCAGGGCACTCAGCGTCTCGTATTTGAGGTCTTCACCTGCCGTTGTTGGTGTAGGTCTGTGGGCACAGCCGGGCCCGGCTGGGATTCGTTGGTGGTGGCGGTGTGATGAAAGGTGGGGCGGCGGGGACCTACCAGCGCGGGCCGTCACGAGCCCAGCGGAGCACTTCTTCCGGCTGTCGAACTGGGCGTCAGCCGTTAGGCGGCGATCGGGGTGGGATCGGCTTGATCGGTGTCGTGTTGGTCGGGTTGGACGATGTCGAGGCGGGCTTTGGCAAGGATTTCCAGGCCCGTTGGTAGTCGTGGGTGCGGCGCTCGGGCATGCCGGGCATCATCGGTAGGACCGGCTGGGAGCGTTCCAGGGCCTGGATCTGGGATTTCTCGTCCACGCACAGCACCACGGCCCGTTCCGGCGGGTGGTGGTACAGACCGACGACGTCGACGACCTTCTCGATGAACTGCGGATCGGTGGACAGCTTGAACGTGTCGGCCCGGTGTGGCTTGAGGCCGAAGTCGCGCCAGATCCGGCCGATCGTCGACTTCGACAGCCCCGACTTCTCGGCCATCGACGTCCGTGACCAGTGGGTGGCGTTGCGCGGGGTCTGCTCGAGGGTCGCCACGACGACTTCTTCGACCCTGTCCAAGGCGATCGAGGGTGGCCGGCCGGGACGTTGCTCGTCGATCAGGCCGTCGAGACGATCGGCCAGGAACCGCCGCCGCCATTTGCCCACTGTAGATCAAGTGAACACGCAGATCTGTTGCCACATCAGTGTTCGAGGCGCCTTCGGCGCACGCCAGGATAATCCTCGACCGCATCGCGAGGATCTGCGCGGACTTCGCCCGCCGCGCCCAGCGGGTCAATGTCGTGCGTTCCTCGTCGGTCAACACCAGCGGTGCGGTGGGGCGCCCTGTTCGTGCCATCGCCCCACCCTACACCGACTTATAAGGCGAATTTCCGGCGCGGCACACTAGGTCTGCAAGCTCTGCCCGGCTCATCCCGGTCAGGGACGGGTGGGACAGCGTGTGGGGCAGGTCGGGCCGCGGCGTTGCGCTGCTGTCGCTGCTCAGGTAGTCGGTGATGGCTTGGACTGTGGTGAAGCGCAGGGTGGTGGCTGTGATGGTGTGACGCTGCTGGTCCAGGAGCCTTGTGGTCTCGGCGATGGCCTTGCTGATCGAGTTGGGGTTGATCTCGAGCATGTTCGATAGGACGCGCTGGGTGCAGCTCTGGCGCAGGTAGACGACGGTGATCAGGAGCCGGTCGGCGGGGCTGAGCAGAGGTCGGGCGCCGGCTCCCGGCGCGTTGATGCGGCGTCGCCCACGCTGCTCGTAGCAGCGCTGTTCGTCTTGAGCGGCTTGCAGCGAGGCCAACCGGGCGGCCAAGGCATCAAACTGCTGCCGGGTCATCCCGGTCAGGGCCGGGTGCGCCAGGGTCTGTCGGGCCTCGGCCCGTGACTGCGCACGGCTGGCGGACGTGCTCTGCTCGTCGGGAGCGGGCAGGGCCGGGACGATGGTGTAGTTCCAGGCGCCGCGATGCTGGTGCGGTCGGATCGGCAGAGCGTTCATGCGCTGCTTGCTGATGGACAGGCCGGTGGGATAGGCGCCCGTGTCCAGCTCGGCCCCCACCTGCAGGCCGGTCGCGGTCCGGGTGGCGGCGATCGTGTTGACCACTACTTCGTGGCTGGTCAGTGGCCTGCCGCGCCAGTTCATGGTGATGTGGGAGAACAACCGGTGCTCGATCTTGTTCCACTTCGAGGTGCCCGGCGGGAAGTGGCATACGGTGATCTCCACGCCTGCTTCGCCGGCGAAGTCTGCCAGCTCGGCCTTCCACAGCCGGAAGCGGTAGCTTTTGGACCCGCCCGCATCCGCGGTGATCAGCAGCCGTCGCGCCTGCGGGTAGTCGTGTCGGCCGCGGGCCTGCCACCAGCGGCGGATCGACGCGACCGCGAACGCCGACGTGTCGTGGTCGACTCCGACGTTGACCCAGCCCGTGTTGGCGGTGACGTCGTAGACCCCGTACGGGATTGCGTGGTCGGTGTCGGACCCGCTGAAGAAGCTGTGATCCTCGACCTGCACCGGTTCGCCTTTCGGGCGCCACTCCCGTCCTGCGGCAGGCAGGAGGCCGAGTTGCTCCTTCTTCTTGGCGTCCACGCTGATCACCGGTTCCCCGGCCGCCTGGTGCTCCTTGATCTGCTCGTTGATATACCGGAACTGGTCGTCGCGATCGGGGTGCTGCCGTCCTTCCAGCGTCTTGATGTTGGCCTGCAGGCTGAAACCGTTGGCCCGCAACAGACGCCCGACGGTCGGAGCCGACACGCTGTGACCCTGCCGCGCAAGCTCCGCGGCCAGGTGCCGCAGCGACTTCGTGGTCCACCGCAGCGGTGACATGGGATCGCCGCGCTCGTCCGGCTCGACCAACGCCAGCAGCGCAGGCACCAGGCCAGCGTCCAGGTCCTCGGCGCGCATCCGACCTCCGCCAGGCCGGCGCACCCGCCCGTCCGGCAGTGGATCGGCTGCCTGCTCCAACTCGAACACGCCCTTGCGGACCGTCGTCTCGCTCACGCCAGCCACTTCAGCGACAGCCCGCACACCGCCATGGCCGACCAGCCGCGCCTCCGTCGCCACCAGCAGGCGCCGCTGACGTTCGTTGAGATGCGGAAACAACACCTGGAACCTCAACGCGATGCGCCCGCGGGCCGCGCTCGGGATCGACATACCACACCGACGCGCCCATGAGCCGAAAAGATCAGTTTGTTTCTTTACAGCTTCAGTGGGTGCGGCAGCGCTGCCACGCGGCGCCGGGCAGGGCGGCGCCGATCGCGGCGACGAGGCCGGCGTGGGCGTCGGAGATGACCAGTTGGACGCCGGTCAGACCGCGGGCGGTCAACGACCGCAGGAACGCCAACCAGCCGGCGCCGTCCTCATCCGAGGCGACGTCCAGGCCGAGAACCTTGCGTTGGCCGTCGGCGTTGACCCCGACCGCGACCAGCGCGTGGACGTTCACGGTGCGGCCGTGTTCGCGGACCTTCATCGTCAACGCGTCCATTTACACGAACGTGTAGTGGGCGGTGTCCAGGGGCCGGTTGCGGAACGCCTCGATCTGGGCGTCCAGACGCGTGGCCATCTCCGAGACCTGAGACTTCGACAACTGCCGGATGCCGAGCTGCTCGACGAGTTTCTCCACCCGGCGGGTGGACACCCCGAGCAGATACGAGGTCGCCACCACCGAGGCCAGGGCCTGCTCGGCCCGCCGGCGGTGCGTTAGCAGCCAGTCCGGGGAAGTAGCTGCCGGTGCGGAGCTTCGGGATGGCCAGGTCGATGGTTTCGGTGCGGGTGTCCCACTCCCACTCCCGGGGCCGGTAGCCGTTGCGGGAGTTGATCCGCTCGTCGCTGCGCTGCCCATACCCGACGCCGCAGATCGCGTCCGCTTCGGCGGACATCGACGCCTGCGCGAACGCGCGCACCATCGCCTGCAACACGTCCGGCGACGCGCCCTCGATCTGCTCGCGCAGCAGGTCAACAGGGTTCCCACTCTCAGGTGCGGCCATCGCGTTCCTTCTCCTTCTCTGACTTGGTCGTCTTGAAGGATCACGCGTTGGCCGTCTCCCAGCTATGCAACAGGCCCATCACGGGCACGTCGCACACCACGTCCATGGACGCAACCTGGTCAAGGGCGAACAACGGCGGAGCACGTCGCGCCCGTACGACCAGGCCCGTCATCATGCGGACGCCGAGGAAGATCGAGCTGTAGGGCTTGGCAAGGCGACCCGCCCAGCGGACAGCGCGGCGAACGTACCCACACGCCACTGCCTCGATGAAACGGGCCGTTCGGATGATCTTACTACGAAGCAGAGACCGAGAAGATGAGGCACAGCGGCCGTGAGGACGTCGGTCTACCTGGACCAATACGACCCCTGGCCGGCGGGTCCACCACTCGCCGCATTCGAGCATCAGGAGCGACGCCATGGTGGGGGAAGCCAACACACACACCGTCACACCCGCCGCCGTGCCGTGCATGCCTGCGGCGAGGTCCAGCGACGCGGTGGCGGACATCGGGCGGGAGACCCTCGTCGGCCGCGAGCTCGAACTCCGACGCGCCGACGAACTACTCGCCGCCGGTCAGCTGGGCGAGGGTAGGCTGCTGATCATAAACGGTCTCGGGGGGGGCGGCAAGACGGCACTGCTGCGCAGTGTCAGACGGCGTGCCGCAGCGCTGGGCTATCTGACACTGTCCGCGTATTGTGATCCACTTGAGACCGACTTCCCTTTCGGTGTGGTGCGGCAGCTACTGGACCGCACCGTTCATGATCACGCCGCCGTCGACCTGCCCCTGTGGCAGGGGCCGGCCGCGATGGCCAGGAGTGTGTTCGACCTACGCACGGCGGCCGACCTCAGCACCTCCGTCCATGAGGCGACGATCTTCGCCAGCCTGCACGGTCTGTACTGGTTGGTGGCCGATCTGGCCGCCAACCGTCCACTGCTCCTCGCCATCGATGACGTCCAGTGGATAGACAAGCCTTCCTTGCGGTGGCTGCGGTACCTCAGCAAGCGGCTCGAAGGTCTACCGGTGGTCATTGTCGCCACCCATCAGGGTGGTGACAGTGTCGGAGAGCTGGAGCAGCTAGGCGGCGTCACCATCAAGATCGACGGGCTCGACCAGGCGGCGGTCGCCGAACTCGGCAGACGTACGCTGGGTGCCACCGGGGCGCCAGAGTTCTGGGCCAGCTGCCACGCCACGACCGGCGGTAACGCCTTTCTGGTGCACGCGTTGCTGCGCGACTGCCTGGCTAAGGGAACTCAGCCCACTAGCGTCTCTGCCACGCACCTTGGCCAGTTCGGGCTTGTCGAGGTGCAACAGTTTATCAGAGAGATCCTGTCCTCATCGGACCCGCTGGCGGCGGGGGTGACCGCAACGTTGGCGGTACTCGGCGAGCGAGTCTCGGTGGATTTGCTCGCCGAGGTTGCCAACCTGCCGCAACCCGAGGTTGTACGCCTGGTAACCATCTTGACCCAGCAGGACATCCTGCAGACGGATGCGGCCGGACTTGTCTTTTTCTCCCGTGCCATCGTTCGCGCGGCGATTCTCGCCGAGGTCGCCCAGCGTAGCCGAACCGAGCTACACCTGCGCGCCGCGCGCATCCTGCACGAAGCCGACGCACCGGTCGAACGCGTCGCCGCGCACCTGCTCGCCGCGCCGGCTTCATCAACGGCCGACACTGTGGACATCATGTGTCAGGCCGCCGAAGTCGCGATGCGTCGGGCGGCTCCCGAGAGCGCCGCACGCTACTGGGCCCGGGCGCTGGATGAGCCGCTGAGCCAGCGACGCCGCAACAACATCCTGCTCAGTCTCGGCCGAGCAGAGCTGAGCATCGACCTGCCGGCGGCGATCACCCGCCTAACCGCGGCGCTGGCCGGCGACCTGCAACCCGCCAAACGCGGTTACGCGGCCATCGATCTGGCCCGCGCCTATTGTGTCGTCGACGACTACGATCGAGCGATCGCCGCGTTGCGGCAGGCCCGCGACCAGATCCGCGATATCGAGCCCGAGCTGGCTTTCCGGTTGGAGGTCGAGGAGCTATACCTCAGTCTCCTGACGAACGGCGCCAGTAGCACCGCGACCCGGCCAAGATTGCGATCGCTGCAGTTGTCCGAGGCCGACGGCACCCGGACTGAGAACGCCTGTGCGGGTCTGCTGGCTCAGCGCGAGGCCGCCCTCGGGGTATCCCGCGCCGACACCCTCGCCCACGCCCGACGCGCACTACGATGTGGGATCTTCCCGTCCACCGACGAGTCCTTTGTCTTCAACGGCGCGCTGATCTCGATGATCGTGGCGGGGGCGCCGAATGAGGCATTGTCCCTGTGCGACGCGGCGGTCGCCGAGGCGACCCGGCATGGCTCTCGATTCAGCATCGCCGTGGGCCACACCCTGCGCTGCGAGGCGTACTTCCGGTTGGGTGACATCCGGCGTGCTCAGATTGAGGCCCAGGCGAGCCTGGAACTACGTGACGCACTGCAAATCGAACACAGCCTTAGCCACGCCATGATCACCCTTGCCCGCTTCGTCGACACGCTGGTCGAGCAGGATTCCGTCGAGCAGGCCTGGCGGATCGTCGACGGCGCCAACCTGTGGGGCGACCTGCCTGACCACCTGTTCTTCACTTGGATGTTGATGGCCCGGGGCCGGCTGCGGCATGCGACGGGCTGCATTCATGAGGCACTGGCGGACTACCTCGAATGCGGACGACGGTTGTTGTCCGCCGGCTTCGAAAACACCGCCTACTTCCCGTGGCGCTCACACGCGGCGCGGGCACACCGCGAGCTTAACGAGCACGACCGGGCCCGCGCGCTGGCCGGGGAGGATCTGGCTCTGGCCCGGCGGTGGGGCACCCGGGAAGCCGTCGGTATCGCGCTGAGTGTTAACGGTCTCCTTGCAACCGAGGGCAGATTGGAACTGCTGACCGAAGCCGTCGACCTCCTCGCCGCATCGCCTAGCCGGCTGGAGCACGCCAGGGCCACGCTGGAACTGGGCAGTGTGACCAGGGCAACGGGCGACCTCCAGCGGGCCAGACGCCAGCTCCGCACCGCTGCGGATCTCGCGGTGACGTGCGGATCCACCCGCCTGTTAACGGCTGCTGAGGCCGAACTCCGCGCGGCCGGGGCCCGTCCGCGTAGCCGCGCCTACTCCGGAATCGACTCCCTGACTCCGAGTGAGCGCCGGGTGGCGATGCTGGCGGCACGCGGCCACACCAACCGCAACATCGCTGAGCAGCTCTTCGTCGGCACCCGGGCCGTTGAGATCCACTTGACCAACGCCTACCGCAAGCTGCACATCTCCCGCAGAGGAGAACTCGTGTCGGTCTTCGACCCTCAGTCTGGCACCACGACATAGGAGCCGAGCAATTCGGTGGTGGCATTCCGTAGCGGCGTTGCGGGCGGGGCGCGAGCCTCTGACGCTGGCACTTCAGCGCTCGAAGGTCTGTGCGGGGAAGCTGCAACGATGATCTGCTACCCCTTCTGCGCCGATCGTGCAGATTTGGTCGGCACCGCTGCCCGGTCGGCTGGGCCGCTACTCCCTGCTACCACCGGAAGGGAGGCAGAGCCGAATGTGTGAGACAGAGCCGAAATCTACGCAGTCCCCGACGAGGGACCGAAGCTAACCTCGGTCTTTCATGTGAGCGCCTCCTAATAGTTGGCTCTCGATGAAGTGGTTCTTAAGGGTTTTCGCTGGTTTGTTGGCATGCTGATGGCCCGGCGCGGGGGCGGGGTTCTTCCGTGTAGTTGGTCGGGCGTGAGGCTACTGGGGTCAGCTGGCAGGTCTCGGTAGTTCGGTGAGGCGGTTGAACGCGTTGGTCAGGGCGCTTGTCCAGGGCCAGTCGGCGGCGATGGCGAGTCGGGTTTGTCGGGCGGTGCGGGCGGTGCGGGTGATGTGGGCGGCGACGTGTAGCAGCCGGTAACGCCCTTTCTTGGGTTCAGCGCGGGCGAGGTCACCGTCCAGGAGCAGGGTCTGGGTCCAGGCGAGCAGGTCGACGCCGGTCAGGGCGAGTTGCAGCCAGGCTTGGTTGATCGCGAGGACCCGGGACGGGAACCGTCCGAAGCCGGTGTCCTTGCCGGTGCGGATGCGGTCCTCGACCCGGGCATGGGCGCGGTGCCGGGCCTCCAAGTGCTGGACGCTGCTTTGCCCGTGCGGGGTGTCGGGGGCGACGACCGGGTGCCGCCAGCCTTCGATGGTGTCGAACAGCGACAGTTGAGCGCCGGGGTGCGGGCGTTCCCGACGGACCAGGAACCGGGTCCCGTCGGGCCGGCCGGGCGCCTCGAACAGGCCGGTGATCTCGCAGATCTCGGCGTGTTCCCGCAGGTCACCATCGACATCGACGGCAGGAACCCAGCCGGTCGCTGCGCGGATCGCTGCGCGGAGCGGTTCGGTGATCGGGGCGCCGACCGAGAACCGGATGTCCAGGTGATGCTGGCGCAGACCGCGGATGTGGGCGAGGAAGCCGTGGCTGGAACCGGCCGAATCACTGCGGAGCAGGATCGGGGTGCCGTGCCGATGCGGGTCGGGGATCTGGGCGAGCGCCTGGTCGAGGACCGTGATGTGGTCGGCGGTGGTGTTCGATCCGGCCCGGCCCTCACGCAGCAGGCCGGACAGCGCTTCGCCGGTGTTGTCCAGGAAGCAGAGCAGCGGGTGATATCCGAACGTCTTCTTCCAGGTACGCGTCGCGGCCTCCTTCTCCGAATGGCAGATCACGATCGACGCGTCGATGTCCAGGACCAGGCCCTGGACCTGCCGGCCGGCCACGCTCACCACCGGCAGATCCCCGCGGGTCTCGGCGTGCTGGGCCCAGGCCACCTCGCGAGCGTGGGCCCGCGCGGCCCGTAGTTCGGCCAACATCGTCTCGTCCAACTGCGACAACAGCCGCCACGCTGTCGGATCCGAGGCGACCGGCCCGAACAAGCCCGGCTGGTCACGCAACACCCGCCAGATCCGCGATGGCCTCGCCACCGTCGGCGAGCATCACCGCCACATCCACGGCGATCCGGCCCGGGTCGTGCCCGCCCTGCCGCTGCCGCAACCCGCCCAACGCTTGGCTGAACGCGCTGGTTAGCCCGGTCGCATCGGCAAGATCGGCGAGTAGCCGGGCACCTGCGTGACCGACCACGCCCCGCCCGCCACCGGTCACCATGATCTTCGGACGTGTTGCGGTAACCCTCACCCAGCAAGTACCTTCCGTGACAGGAACATGGGACTTTCGACAAGCCCTATTTTCCCTGATTAGAAGGCACTTCTTTGTTTTCAGCCCACTCCGTGGACAGCCCTTAACGAAGGGCCGAGGCTAGTCTCTCGGTCAACTTTTCGGTGCGCTGATGACTGGGCAGCTATTCGGCACGGAAGACTCTCGTAGTGCTGATGCAAATTGGGTCGTTCGGAGGACTGGACAACATGCTCGTCGGCCGTGATGCGGAGCTAACCGCGCTGCGCACCGTGCTCACCGGTGATCGGCAACTGACGGTGATCGAGGGTGAGTCGGGCATCGGAAAGTCGGCCTTACTGGCGCGCGCCCGTATGCTCGCCGAAGAGCAGGGCTTCACCGTCCTATCGGCCCGTGCCGACGCCCTCGAGCAAGATTTCGCGTTCGGGGTCGTACGACAACTGCTCGAGCTGCCACTGCACCGGATACACGGTCCTGGCTTCGCGCACAGGCTGGCTGGCCCGGCCTCGCTGGCCGCCACCGTGTTCGACCTGACGGCCGGGGTGGACACCGGTGGCGCGACCTACCCTGTCCTGCACGGGCTCTACTGGCTCGTGTCAGACATCGCCGCGAACAACCCGATGTGCCTGCTGGTCGATGATCTGCACTGCGCTGACGCAGCCTCACTGCGGTGGCTGCGATACCTGGTCCGCAGGCTCGAGGATCTGCCCGTCGCCGTCCTGGCAACCGTCGGCACGGGCGAGGTTCTCAGCGTCGAGTGCGCCGCCCTCGGGCGGCTCGCCGCCACCCGGATCACGCTCGGTGGAGTGGACGTGTCCGCCTGCGCCGAGATCGGCCAGGCGATACTGGGCGAAGCCGGGCATCCGGAGTTCTGGCAGCGGTGCCACGCAATGGCCAATGGCAATCCCCTCCTGTTGACCACGATCCTACGGGGATTCGTGGCAGCGGGGATGCACCCCACTGCACAGGCGGCGGGCGAGATCAACCGGTTCGGGCACGCGGAGGTCCGCAGGATGACGCGAAGCGCTCTGGCGGGGTACGGGGAGGTGGCACACCAGATCGTGACGGCGCTGGCCGTGCTGGGCGAGCAGGTCGACCTGGAGATGTTGGCCGACGTGCTCTCGGTCGAGCGCCCGGAACTCGACGACGTGCTGACTCGCCTGAACCACGGTTGGCTCGTCGACGCGGGGGACGGTGTGGCGTCGATCGGGCATCCCATCGTCCGCGAGGTGCTGACAGCAGACCTTCCCCGGCCGGTAGCCGACCAATTACACAAAGCCGCCGCCCAGGCACTGCGACAGCGGAACGCGACGCCCGAACGGATCGCCGCCCACCTGGTGGCCACGGATCCGGTCGGGGAGGCCTGGGCCGGCGAGGTCCTTCGGATGTCGGCCATCGAGGCGACCAGGCGAGGTGCGCCGGAGAGCGCGATCCGCTACCTCGACCGTGCGTTGGCCGAGCCCATGGATCCCCCATCGCGCGCCGCGCTTCTCGTCGAATTAGGCGAGATCGAGCGGGCGGTCGACCCCGCGTCGGCGATGCGCCGGCTCAAGGAGGGGCTGGACGGGCCGCTGCCCGCGCCGTTACGTGCCCGCGCTGCCCTCGACCTGATGCACCTCTGGAGCACCAACAATAACGAGAGCATCAGTCACCACGTCAACGCGCTTCGCCCGATACAGGCGATGATCCTGGCAGAGGATCCTGGTCTTGCCCTGCTACTCGAAGTCGAATGGATCTACGCCGCGACCGCGTCGGCGACGCTGCTGCCCGCGCTGTTGCCCCGGCTCAAGGAACTGACCCTTACCGACGGCAGGGGCACCCCGGCCGAGCGTTCCCTGGCGGGGCTGCTCGCGTACCGGGGTGTGATGTTCGGCGCGGACCGCGACGCCGCGCTAACCTGCGCGAGGATCGCGCTCCTACCAGGCCGCTACTTCGGCGATCAGGCATACGTGCGCAACCGGGCGCTGCTTTCCATGGCTGTTGCGGGTGAGCCGCTGACGGCGCTCGACCACTGCGACGCCATGACCGAGGAAGCCCAGCGCCACGGCTCACCTCAGTACTACGACTTCGCACGCACCATGGCCGCGGAGGTGAACTTCCGGCTCGGCAGACTCGACGACTGCCTGGCCGACATCAGGGCGGTGCAGGCGATCCGAATACCCGACCTGATCGACGCCGACTGCATCACCGCCTGCCGCGAGGTGGACACGCTGATCGAGCAGGACCGGCTCGAAGAGGCGGTTGCGCTGTTCACCAGCTTTCCTGAGCCTCCGAATGAGGACGACGTGCGTACCGGGCCGTGGTTGCTGTTCACGCAGGGAAAGCTGCGGGTGGCCCAGGGCCAGATCCGGGCCGGCCTTGACGACCTGCTGTCCTGCGGCGAGATCCTGCAACGGAAGGCACATCATCCGAACGTCGCGCTGTTTCCCTGGCGAGCGGAGGCCGTACGCGCGTATCTCGCAATCGACGATGTCGAGCCCGCCCGGGAGTTGGCCACGTCGAATCTCCAGCTGGCTGAGCGGTGGGGGTCGGCGGAGGCGATCGGCGCCGCGCTGCGCGCGATGGGCACGGCGACGCCCGGACGGCGCGGCCTCGACCTGCTCCAGGAATCCGTACGGGAACTGGCGAATTCGCCAGACCGGCTGGAGCACGCCAAGGCACTGATCGACCTCGGAACTGCCCTGCACCGGGCCGACCAGATCGAGCAGGCCCGGCTCGCCCTACGTCAAGCAATCGACCTTGCCACCACGTGCGCGGCGCACGGCCTGATCCGGCGGGCCGCCGATCGTCTACGCGCGACCGGAGCCAAGCCTAGGACTCGGCGGTTCACCGGGCTGGACGCCCTGACGCCAACCGAGCGCCGGGTGGCACGGATGGCCACCGAGAACCTGACCAATCGAGAGATCGCCCAACAGATATTTGTCGGCGTACGGACGGTCGAGATCCACCTCACCCACACCTACCGGAAGCTCGGCATCTCGGGACGGGCGGAACTTAGCGCAGCACTGAAAGGGAATCGATAACGCGGAGCCTTTCCAAGCGGCGCTGTTGCGTTGACGGTCGGGTGGGCGCGCTGAGCCGAGTCGGCGCTACTGTTCAGATTGCTTGGGCGAGTTCGGTGAACGCGGCGGCCACCCGCCTCGCTCTCGGGATGTCGGTAGTGAGTTCGTAGTGTCCGCGTCGTAGGTTCTGGATGAAGGCATGTCCGGTGATGATCGTCTGGGCGGTGCGGTCGGTACGTAACCCCCGCATCGGTCTGAGTCGGTGCTTGAGCTGGCTGTGATCGGCCTCGATCGGGTTGTTGGCGTGCCGCTCGACGTGATGCCACGCCGACGGGATCAGCTCGTCGAGCACCTTGGGATAGGCGGGCGCGGCGTCGGTGACCACCTCGCAAGGCGTGACCTTCAACGTCCTCAGCGCCCGTTGGAAGAACCGCCGGGCTGCGGTTGCGTCCCGACGTGCTGAGACGAGTACGTCAATGACCTGCCCGTGCTGGTCAACGGCCCGGTAGACGTACCGCCACACACCGTTGACCTTGACGTACGTCTCGTCGACATGCCACCGGTCGCTGGGTGAGTGGCGGGCGAAGGGGGCGGCGTCGGCCAGCAAAGGCGTGAAGCGCTGCACCCACCGGTAGGTGGTCACGTGATCGACTTCCACACCGCGTTCGACCAGCGGTTCCTCCGCATCTCGATACGAGAGGTTGAACCGTAGATACCAGCGAACCGCGAGAACGATTACCTCGGGCGGGAACCGGAAGCCAGCGAACGCCGACGGTGGCAGCGACCAGGACCGGACACCAGACGACGGCCTCACCGGCCCAGCTCACCACATCAGTCAAGCCCGTAATCGATCAAGCCCACGCTCAACGCAACAGAGCCCTGACCTGGACGCCAGGGATGACCCGTCGGGCACCGCGGCAGTGTGGGACTTGGGCGTGCACTCGGCGGTCGCCGCGGACGCGGTCCTGGCCGTGTTGGCCCGGCTGGTCACCCACCCGCCGACGACCTCGCCGCGGCGGTGGACGGGCTCGACGCGGCGATCGCGCTGCTCGTGCACGTCGGCCGTGCCGCCGCTGCGCTGCGCGAGCAGATCGGCATGGATCCCGCCTGCGTCGAAACCGCCTGAGAGGCGACCGGTCCCGCCCCCAGCAGGGGCGGGGACCAGTCGAGTATCAGCGGGTACGACGGGGTTTTCTAGGAGGGATGCGGGCGTTGCTCGACGTGCTGGCTGACCCGGTCGGACCAGTTCTCCCACCGGTCGAGCGCCGCGAGTAGGCGGGCGTCGCGAATGCTGGCTTGGTCGGCCTTGTCGATGCTCTTGGCGGTCTGCTCGGCCCGGTCGCGGGTCTCCTCGTAGAAGATCGGGCCGTCCCACGGCGTGCCGCCGGGGGCGCCGCCGGCCAACGTGAGCAGCACGATCCCGTCGTCGTCGGCGATCCAGCCCAGGACGAGCCGGACCGGGTCGGTGGTCAGCTCGAAACGGGCCGGGTCGTCGGCCCTGTTCAGCGGTACGGCGTAGAGCGGGTACGGCTGGGGCGCGAAACTCGCGGTCAAGATGAACGCCTTTCGGGTGAGGGATCGGCGATCCACAGTAGCCGGTGGTGACCGTGTCGACACGCGACGTCTTGCTCGGTCAGTGGCCGCGTTGGGCGGGGCAGCTGCACCTGCAGGACGTGGGCGAAGTCGCGGCGCAGGTCGGCGTCCCGGAAACGCTCCTTTGCGGGACGACTGACCAAGATTCGCAGTTGCCTGCGTTCGCGCAGGACGGCGAGTCCCGCAACCCGTCCCAGAACCGGCGTGTCAGAACCGGGATTACGGGACGTTTCCGGGACGATCAGCGGCGTGACTCCCGCCCCCGCTCGTACCGCCGCCGTGCCGCCGCGGCCGCACAACCGGATCCGCGTCGGCTACGCCCGGGTCAGCACCCGCGACCAGGGCCACGACTCCCAACTCGACGACCTGAACGCTGCGCACTGCCGCGAGATCATCATCGAGACCGCGAGCACCCGCGGCGACCGGCCCAAGCTGCGCGCCGTCCTGGACACCCTGCGCCCCGGCGACACCCTCGTCATCCACCGCCCCGACCGGGTCGCCCGCTCCATGAAGGAACTGCTCGTCTTCCTCGAAGACGAACTCCACGCCCGCGACATCACCCTGGAAATCCTCGCCGGGATCTGCGCCGGCGTGCACCGCCCCGGTGGGGCCACCCTCGCCGACCGGCTCCTGTTCGCCGTCGCCGCGCTCGCCGCCGAGATGGAACGCGAACTCATCCGCGAGCGCACCCTCGACGGACTACGCGCCGCGGCCGCCGCCGGCCGGCACGGCGGACGCCCCACCACCGTCACCGACGATGTCCTCGCCGTCGCCCGCGCCCGCCAGGCCCGCGGCGAGTCCGTCACCGCCATCGCCCGACACCTCGGCGTCGGCCGCTCCACCCTCTACCGGGCGCTGCAGCCCCCCGACGACCAACCCGATCCGCCCGCCACCAACCCGGTCGCGCCGCGCGCCCGCGCACCGCGACCCGACGACGCTGGAATATAGGCATGACCCCCGACGAAATCGACACCGAACCGCGGGGTGGGCGCTGGCCCGATCCCTCGCCCGCGACTTCTGGGCCGACGTCCGGCACCCCACCCCGATGACCGGAGGCGCGGCGGCACCGGGTGCGGCGCCTCGGGGTCCAGCCAGACCGCGAGGATCGAAACCGGCCCGGGGGCTTGGCGGGCACTCGCCGCGGTCAGCGTCGCTCTGGGTGGGCGCGTCCGAGGGCACCGGCCCTGCCCCACCGTCCGGGGATGTTGAGCAGTTCGATCCGGCCCATGCTGTGGGGTACGGCGGGTCTGGTCACCAGGTGCTCGCCGTGTGGCTCCATGCCGAGCATGGTCCGCAGCAGTAGTAGGGGGGTGCCGGTGGACCATGCCTGTGGGCTGCATGCGGTGGGGTAGAGCACGGGGTATCTGGTCAGCTCGCGGTCGTAGCCGCCGAACGCCTCGGGCAGGCGCCCCTGGAAGTGGTGGGATGCGTCGATGATTCCCTCGGCGATGCGTCCCGCCTGGTCGGTGAAGCCGTAGCGGCGCAGGCCCCAGGCGATGAACGCGTTGTCGAACGGCCAGACGGTGCCGACGTGGTAGCCGATGGGGTTGTAGCGTCCCTGGCCGGTGGCGAGGGTCCGCACCCCCCAGCCGGAGAACAGTCGGGGGCCGAGCAGGTGTTCGGCGATCTTCGCCGCCCGGGATTCCTCGACGATGCCGCTCCACAGCAGGTGGCCGATGTTGGAGGAGAGGGCGTCGACCTGGCGGCCGTCGCCGTCGAGGGCGAGGGCGTAGTACTCGCCGTCTTCGACCCAGAAGTCCCGGTTGAAGCGTTCCTTGAGTTCGGCCGCTTCGCGTTCCAGCCGGTCGGCGTAGGCGGGGTCGTTCCAGAACTGGCGGGCCAGCCGGGCGCCGCGGATCTTGGCGTCGTAGGCGTAGCCCTGTAGCTCGCAGGTCGCCCGGGGCAGGCTGGGCAGCCGGCCGTCCCGGAACGAGATGGAGTCCCAGGAATCCTTCCAGCACTGGTTGTCCAGCCCGGTCTTCTCGTTGCGGCGCTGGTACCAGACGTAGCCGTCGCCCATGATGTCGCCGTACTCGTCGATCCAGTCCAGGGCGGCTCTCGCGGAACGTTCGAGAGACCGAACCGTGGCGCTGTCGCCGGTCCACCGCTCGTACTCGTCGAGCAGGATGACGTACAGGGGTGTCGCGTCGGCGCTACCGAAGTACGGCGCATGCGGCTGTTCCTCGAACCCGGTGCTCTCCCCGTACCGCATCTCGTGGAGGATCTTCCCCGGCTCCTCCTCGCGGAAGTCATCCAGGACGGCCCCCTGCCTCAGGCCCAGCTGGCGTAGCGTGGTGGCGGCGAGGTCGGGCGCGAACGGCAGCGCCTGGATGCTGGTGAGGATGCTGTCCCGGCCGAAGATCGCCATGAACCACGGCAGGCCGGCGGCGGGGATGGCATGTACGCCGGCGCCCAACGGCCCGAGACGCAGCGCGGAGAGGTCAGCCAGGCTGCGCCGGTAGGTCATCGCCAACGTGGGGGAGCCGCAGGTCAGGCGGGGTGCCTCCGCGAGCCAGTCGTCCAGGTCCCGCCGTATCTGCTCTCCGGTCCGACCGGGTATGCCTTCCAGGCTCTCCCGAAGGTCGCGCCCGCCCAGGCCCAGCGCCCGCACGTGCAGGTCGGTGATCCACTGGCCGTGCGGTCCGAGCCGAACGTGGTACGTCAGGCCCCGCTCGTCGACGTGGGCCGGCGTAGTGGACGAGATCAGGGTCTCCCGGCAGTACCCCTCCCGCCGATAGCCGAGACGCAGGGATCCGTCGTCGATGCGGGTGTAGTACGTCCCCTTCTTGTTCCGCACATCCTTGATTTCGAAAAGGTCGGCGAAGTCGCTCTCGACGTCGATCCGGATCCGCAGGTCGACGGGCTCGGGTTCGTGGTTGATCACCGTCAGCCGCTCGGTGAAGCTACGGCCGATGGAGCGGTCGCGAATGGCCGAAACGCTGACGTCGAGCAGCGGAGTGGGCAGGGTCGGGACGACAACCATTCGGCACTCGAAATATTCGATCTCCTCGACGGTGAGCGCGTTGACCCGCTGGTCATTGATGGACAGGATCCATTTCGACAGGAATCGGGTGTCGAAGGAGAAGAAACCGGTCGGGAAGGTGGGGGACGCGGCGATGTCACCGGTCCCCTCACTGACCACGAACGTGTTGCCGTCCAGCAGCCGGACGAGACCGTCGCTCATGCCGCACTACTCCGCTCGCGGGCGAAATCCCGAGGGTGATGGGCTCCGGGCGCCCCCGGCACGAGCCGAAGGAAGATACGGGCCAGCCGGTTATCGCCCTCCGTTCTGACCTCGTTTCGCAACCACGCCGGGTAGAGCTGCGACTGGCCGGCGAAGACCCGGTCGAAGGTCGCCCGGCTGCCGCGGAAGACGCAGTCGGCCTCGCCCCCGTCCCGCGACACGCGGACATCGCCCCGTTCGATCGCCACGAACCAGCGGTCGACGCCCTGCTCGTGCGTGAGGTCGAACCGGATGGTCCCGGTGGCCTCCTCGAGAAGGGCTTCGTGGCCGCGACGGCTGAGCGCCTCGAAGAAGCTCGTGGTCGGATTCGACATGTCCGCCTCCCTCCGATGGGTCCCGAACGCGGATGAATCGCCCACCCAGAATGACGGGGAGCGAGGCGTTGCCGCATCACCCGGATCGGATGAGTTCACCGCGCCGCCCGCGGCCGCCAGCCACATTCATCCGTTCCGGGTGAGGTCGCGGCACCCTGACCCGAGTGATGCTGCCCCTTGTCCAGCGGATTTCTGCGGGGGTGGTGCCATGTCCGAGGAGACCAGGAAGTTCTTCGACGCGCTCGAACGCCATGGCCACGAACGTCTGCTGAAGAAGACGAACGGCACCATACGCTTCGACCTCGAGCACGACCACGAGATCGACCACTGGTTCGTGGAGATCCGCGAAGGTGCCGTCCGGGTGTCACAGCAGAGCAGCGACGCCGACACCGTCATCCGCTCCGACAACGCCTTGTTCGACCGCATGGCGCGCGGCGAAGTCAAACCGCTCCCGGCGTGGCTGCGGAACGAGATAACGACCGAAGGAGAACTTCGGTTCCTCGTCCTGTTGGAGCGGCTCTTCGCGCCGCCGCCCGGCGCGCGTCACCCGCGGATCGCCGCCCGTGACCGGGGGAGGCAGGGATGAAGACCGACCTCGTCAGGATCCTGGATGGCAACATCTTCGTGTTGAGCGACGGCAGTGGCGACATGGAGGCGACGCCCAGCGTCCCGGTTGGGTACTTCTCGTTCGACACCCGGTTCCTGTCGCTGTGGCGGCTGACCATCAACGGCGAACGGGTGAGCACGCTGGCCATGGACGACCCGTCGTACTTCGAGGTGCGGTTCTTCCTGGTGCCGGGGGCTCCGACGCACTACGTGGATGCCAAGGTGTCGGTGATCCGGGAACGGACGGTGGCCGGCAGCTTCGAGGAGCGGTTGACGGTGCTCAACCATTCCGGGGAGTGGGCCGAGTTCACGGTCCGGGTGGACGCCGCCTCTGACTTCACCTCGTTGTTCATGATCGGCCAAGAACGCACACCAGCCGGCCGGCTCTACCAACGCGTCGAGAACGGGCGCCTGCACCTCGGCTACGTGCGGGAAAAGTTTCACCGCGAGACCCAGATATCCACGACTGAGCCGGCACAGGTCGACGAGCAGGGGCTGACCTACCACATCCAGATCGAACCTCACGGGCAATGGACCACCACGCTGCATGTCCGCGGGCTGGTGCTGCGCCCGGACGGTCAGGACCTTCGAGAACACGTCTATCCGCGCCCTGACCGACAAGGCAAGTCGTGGCTCGAGAGCGACCTGCGGCACTGGCTCGGCCAGGCCCCGCAGCTGACCTGCGACTGGGAGCCACTGGAGCGGACCTACCGGCGTAGCCTGGTCGACCTTGCCGCCCTGCGGTACCCGGTGCTGGCGCTACGGGGCAAGGCGATGCCCGCGGCGGGCCTGCCGTGGAACGCCAACCTCGCCGGCCGCGACCCCATCCTCACCAGCCTGCAGGTCTTGCCGTTCACACCGGATCTCGCCGTCACCACCCTGCGCATCCTCGGCATGGTCCAGGGCGCAGTCCTCGACGATTTCCGGGACGAGGAGCCGGGCAAGATCCTGCGCGAGTGGCGCTACGGCGAACTGACCGCGTTCGAGGAGTACCCTATGTCGCCGTATTACGGTGCCGCCGACACCACCCCGCTCTACGTGATCCTGCTAGACGAGTACGAGCGATGGACCGGGGACGCCGCCGTGGTGCGCGAGCTCGAGGACGAGGCCCGCGCGGCCCTGCACTGGATCGACGAGTACGGCGACATCATGGGCGACGGCTACATCTGGTACCAGCGCCGCAACGAGCGCAACGGCCTGGACAACCAGTGCTGGAAGGAATCCCCGACGGCCATCTCGTTCCGGGACGGCCGGCTGCCCAGCCTGCCCCGGGCGACCTGCGAGCTACAGGGCTACGCCTACGACGCCAAGATCCGCGGCGCCCGGCTGGCCCGCCAGTTCTGGAACGACCCCGCCTACGCCGACCGGCTGGAACGCGAAGCGGCCGAACTCAAGGAACGCTTCAACCGGGACTTCTGGGTCGAAGACGGCGAGTACTACGCCCTCGCCCTCGACGGCGACGGCCGCCAGGTCGACGCCCTCTCCTCCAACATCGGCCACCTGCTGTGGAGCGGCATCGTCGAGGAATCCCGGGCGGCGAAGATCGCCGAACACCTGCTCGGCCCCCGACTGTTCTCCGGCTGGGGGGTGCGGACCCTCGCCACCGGCCAGGGACGCTACAACCCCATCGGCTACCACGTCGGCACCGTCTGGCCGTTCGACAACGCGTTCATCGCCTGGGGCCTGCGCCGCTACGGCTTCACCGACCAGGCGGGACGCATCGCCGAGGGAATCATCGACGCATCCCACCACTTCCAGGGGCGCCTGCCCGAGGCGTTCGGCGGCTACGACCGCGAGCTGACCGGGCACCCCGTCCAGCACACAGGAGCGAACAGCCCGCAGGCCCTGGCCACCGGAGCGCCCCTGCTGCTGGTGCGCACGCTGCTCGGCCTCGACCCGTACGGAGAGGATCTAGTGGTCGTGCCGGCACTGCCCGAACGGTTCGGCCGGATCGAACTGCTCGACATTCCCGGGAGGTGGGGCCGGGTCGACGCCATCGGGACCGTGGCAGAACAGGAGCCGGGAGCACGCCGGTAGGTGACCGAGCCGGCCTCGCCGCGCTGACCACACACAGGACGAGGCCATCACTGGCGGGGCCGGACCAGCCCCGTCTCGTACGCCAGCACCACCGCCTGCACCCGGTCCCGCAGCCCCAGCTTGGTCACACCAGCACCTCCCGCTCCCGCTCGGCCAGCCGAACCCGGCCTCCTCCGCGAGGCGGATCACTCATCCGTCCCGGGGGCGACCGGCCGGGACCGGGCGTCGGTCAGCGGGTCGACCGGACCGGTCACCGGGAACGGCGGCGGGGTGCCGCCGGCCCGTTGGAACGGCACGTCGGCGTGCACGGCGGCGGCCACGTCGGCAAGTCACCGGTCGAGAGGAGCACGCCAAGTGAGTGACTGGACACCGCTGTATTCGTCGAAGGGATAGCCGTTGATCCTGCGGTCCCGGGCCAGCGCGTCGAGCGGTAGGTAGAGCTCCAGCCTGTCGATGCCCTCATACCGGGATGAAAAGCCGCCACAGACCACCCGGTCGCCGGACGGCAAAGTCAACGTCCCGCGTAGGTGGCCGTGCTCGTGTAGCGCGGCCCCGCCCAGCTCGACGTCGATGAATCCGGACTCGTCGGACCCGTATACACGGCACTCCTGGACACCTGCGGCGCACCACAGGGACCGCACGGCCCGGTCGAGCCTGGCGTCGTCGGGTGCGCCGAGGACCAGGGACAGTTCCTACGTGGACAAGCAGCGGCCCCAAACAAGCAGGCTGACGCGGAACCCGGCCCATCACCGTGGCGAGGAACTGCACCGTCGACAGCTCCGCATCCGTCACCGAATCCGGGATCACCAACAGCGAACCCCGCTCGGCCCGATCCCGAGCCCGCTGGCGATTCCGATCGGGACGCTTCCGGCCGGCACCCCGGCCCCGAGAAACTGGCATGCACGGAAAGTGCCGGCCAAGTCGGCAAACGTGTCCAACCCTGACCAGCCGAGTCATGCCGGCCCGCAATCAAGGCTTAGCGCCGGATCCACTGAGGTGATCTCGTGTGTCCTGAACGCAAGGAGGAGCCGGTGTAGGTCGGGTTCTTGATGTGGTGCTGCGTGGGAGATGAAGGTTTGGCCCTTCGGAGCCATCCTGCGGAGGGAGGCTCCAAACCGCCTCATGCTGCGTTGGTTGATGACCGTCGTGGTGAGCGATGAGGAAAAGGCGTCGTTGAGGCGTCAGGTGGGGACCGGGAAGGCGAGCGCGAGCGAATCGTTGCTGACGTGTCGAAATCTCAACAGGTGACATCAGAACCGGGGCGTGAGATCAGTTCCGGGATGAGTCTGGCGGGTGTTCCGCTTATTGGCCAGGCGGTGTCCGGCATGTAGACGGCGCGAGTCCGGTCTGCGGCTTCCATGTGGAACAGGAGAAGGCGTGCCTCGACACTGCTTGCCCGGGTATGGGTAGGTGATAGGGAGTATCTCGAAGCGGGAAGACCGTGAGGGAGTGAGTACCGTCGCGGGGCGCGCTGGCGGACCGGTTCGTAGTAGCGGTGAAGGTTCTGTAACGGGACTGGAGCGAAGGGGCCGGGTTGTTCGTGGCTGTGTTCGTTCGATCAACCGGGCGGGAGCCCGGGAGGAGTCGCGTGGACGAGTTGAAAGCATCGGGCAAGTCGTTCGATATTTCGAAGCGGACTGTCTGGCAGGCGTGGGAGAAAGTCAAAGCGAACAAGGGTGCACCGGGTGTGGACGGGCAGTCGATCGCGGAGTTCGAGTCTGACCTCAAGGGCAACCTTTACAAGGTCTGGAATCGGATGTCGTCTGGGTCGTACTTCCCGCCGCCGGTGCGCGCGGTGGAGATCGCGAAGGCGCACGGAACGGGCACCAGGATTCTGGGGGTGCCCACTGTGGCCGATCGGGTCGCGCAGACGGTGGTAGCCGGGCAACTGGAGGGCAAGGTCGATTCGATCTTCCACCCGGACTCCTACGGCTATCGCCCGAAGCGCTCCGCTCTTGACGCAATGCCGTTCAGATAGGGCTTCGGCGCTGGTCAGGGTGGCTGGCTGAGGGCTGGGCGTGAGACCAGTACGGTTGCCGGTCGTGGCGTCCTCTGTGTCTGAGTCGTTGCCCCAGCTGTCGGGTCGGTTGATCGACCACATCGGGTTGGGGGTGTTGTCCGCCCGGTTCGATCGTGACCTTCTCGAGGAGGTGATCAACCGGACCGGGTGTCGGGAGAAGCGGTCCCGCCGGCTGCCGGCGCACGTGATGATCCGCTACGTGATCGCGATGGGCTTGTTCTTCGACGAGTCGTACGACGAGGTGATGCGTCGGCTGGTCGGTAGTCTGCACCGGTTGGGGTCGTGGGTCGACGACTGGCAGGTGCCCACCGCGTCGGCGATCACCCAGGCGAGGACCCGCCTCGGCGTGGAACCGGTGAAGGCGCTGTTCGAACGGGCGGCGGTGCCGCTGGCCGACCCGGGCGCCAAAGGCGCGTGGCTGGCACGCCGCCGTCTCTGCGCGATCGACGCGACCAGCTTCGACGTGGCCGACACTGCGGGCAACGTGGAACGGTTCGGACGGGCGGGGTCGGGGCCGAAAGCGTCGGCGTATCCGAAGCTGCACGTCGCCGCGTTGGCAGAGTGCGGCACGCACGCGATCGTGGGAGCGGTGCTGGGGTCGTGCCGCACCGGGGAACGGACCCTGGCCGCCGACCTGGTGACCGCCGTGGACCCGGACATGCTGGTCCTGGCCGACGCCGGCTTGTTCTCGTGGGAAC
Organism: Micromonospora sp. NBC_01412; assembly: GCF_045040215.1. NCBI lineage: Bacteria > Bacillati > Actinomycetota > Actinomycetes > Micromonosporales > Micromonosporaceae > Micromonospora > Micromonospora sp. NBC_01412. The sequence continues at coordinate 597,567 of NZ_CP109528.1, read as the reverse complement.
TGTTCAACCGGTACGCCGACACGGGCGCCGACCTGGCGTGGAGGGTCGGCGCGTCGGTGTCGATCGGTCACGTCCGCTGGCTGACCGACGGCTCCTACCTCGCCCTGGTCTACCGGCCCGGCCTGACCGCCGACCGGCGCCGCCGTCTGGTCGCACAGGCCCGTGCCGGCGGCGACATCGGCGCCGATGCGGCCCGGGTGGTGCGGGTGGTCGAGTACACCGTCCCGGACCGCAACCCCGACGGCGAACTGATCGCCGTGGTCACCACCATCCTCGACCCGCACGAGGTGCCCGCCCTGGACCTCGCCGCCGCCTACCAGCAACGCTGGGAAGAGGAGTCCGCTCTCGGCGAGATCAAAACCGACCTACGCGGCCGAGGCGAAGTCCTACGGTCGAAGGCCCCCGACCTGGTCGAACAACAGATGTGGGGGCTGCTGCTGGCCCCCTACGCCATCCGGGCCCTGCTCGTCGACGCCGCCGACCCCGCCGGCTACGACCCCGACCGCATGTCGTTCACACAGGGCATCCGCGTCGTCCGCCGCCAGGTCACAGACCAGGCGGCCATCACCCCCTGAACGCCTGAACACCGCCCTGACCGACACCATCACCGAACTCCTGCACCACCGGCTACCCCCACGGCGGCACCGCACCTGCCCCCGCACCATCAAACGCGCCCGCCACAACTCCTACCGCGTCAAACGCCCCACCGACCGCAACACCCGCCGCCCCGGACCACCCACACCCCGACTGGCCAGCCCAAAGACCCTTAACTGAAGGGCATTGGGTCAAGCCCCGTTGCGTTGAGAGGCGCACGGCGGGTTCGGCGAGCGGTCCGCAGAAACGGGCCGGTGGCAACACCGGAACCGCGCTGCGGGCCGACTCGACTCAGTGCTCACTTCGCGGAGATCTACGGCGCCTCTGTCAGCAAGGAGACGATCTCGCGGAGCACCGACAAGGTGATCGAGGAGATGACCGACTGGTCGCACCGGCCATTGGATGAGATCTACGTGGCGGTGTTCATCGACGCGAAAGGTGCGAGATGGTCAGTTCGCGAACCGGCCGTTCTACGCCGCGATCGGGGTCACCCTCGACGGGGAGAAGGACATCCTCGGCTTGTGGGCCGGCACGGGTGGTGAGTGCGCGAAGTTCTGGATGAGCGTGCTGACCGACCTGCGCAACCGGGGCGTCAAGGACGTGTTCTTCCTCGTCTGCGACGGCCTCAAGGGGCTGCCGGAGGTGGTCACGAACGTGTGGCCCCGAACGGTGGTGCAGACCTGCATCATCCATCTGATCCGTAACACGTTCCGGCTGACCTCACGGCGGTACTGGGACGAGTTGAAGCGGGACATCAAGCCGATCTACACCGCCGTCAACGCCACCGCCGCCAGGGCGGCGTTCGACGACCTGGCCGACAAGTGGGGCGGCCGGTATCCGGCGGTGATCCGGTTGTGGGACAACGCCTGGGCGGAGTTCATCCCGTTCCTCGACTACGACCTGGAGATCCGCACCGTCATCTGCTCCACCAACGCGATCGAGTCATTGAACGCCCGCTACCGCAGGGCGGTGAAGGCCCGCGGCCACTTCCCGAACGAGCTGGCCGCGTTGAAGTGTCTGTACCTGGTGACCCGGTCCCTGGACCCCACCGGCGCCGGCAGAACCCGATGGACGATGCGCTGGAAACCCGCGTTGAACACCTTCGCCATCACCTTCAGCGACCGCTTCCCAGCCGCTGAAACCTACTAACCAAGATCGCCGGAAACACCCTTAGCGAGACGGGCCCTGCCGGGTCAGGGTGCGTACTGGGTGCGCAGTTTGCTCGTGTCCCAGCCGGCGCGGCGGGCACCGGCCTGGTAGGCGCTCTCCAGGAAGGTGAGGACCGTCGCGCGCGGGTCGGCGGCGGTGCGGGCATCGTCGTACGTCAGCAGCGCGAGGTGTGCACCCCGGTTTTCGATCCAGTGCGCCTGCGCGGGTCGCAGCGGTTCCTCGGTGAGGCCGTCGGGCTCGGGCGCGGTGTAGGAGTAGAAGGCTGGTTCGGGGACGTTCTTGTCGCCGAACCAGAAGCCGGCGCTGATCACCTCGTGCGAGTACGCTTCCCGGGTCACCGGGTCGACGGTGTCCGACTGCGGCACCTGCCGGCCGGAAAACCGGGTGACCGCGATGTCGAAGGTGTGCCAGAAGTGGTGCACCGGGCTGGTCTTGGCGTTGCACCGGGCAGCGTACTCCTCCAGCACCAGCCCCACCTGGCCGAGGACCTGCCAGTACCGGTTTACCCAGTACGGGTCGTACGCGGCGTGCGTGGTGTCCTCGGCGAACGGGATGCTGTCGGTCAGATCGTAGGGGCCGGCGCTGATGTGGACGCGGATGCCGAGGTACGAGAGCGCGGTGAACAGTCGCTCGTGGAACGCCGCGACGGACAGGCCGGGCAGCGGGAAGGAGACCGTCCGGCCGGCCAGGGTGTTGATGACCAGCCGGTGGTCGACGAAGTCGAAGTCGATGGCGAACACGACATCCCGGCCCATGGGCCGCGACGTGATGCCGCGGCCGGTCAGATGGAACGGCACGTGCCACCAGTGGTTGCGCGGCGGTGCCTGGTCCAGCCGGATCTTGCCGACGATCTGCGCGAACCGGTGGACGGTTTCCTTCGAGTCCGCCCAGGCGGACAGCGGGATCGGCGGGAACAACTCGGTCATCCGGACTCCTCCGTGCCATGCACCATTCTGGCCATCGTCGGCATTCTTCCCGATCCGCTGGCTGGACGGGCGCAAACCTCGCGTTTTCATGAAGCCTCGCCGTGGGGATCTGCGAGATTACCGGCAGGGTTCCCGCCGACGGCTACCCGGCAGGGCTGTCGCCGAGCACCCTCGTACACGTTTGCTGTCAAGGCCCGGACGCCGCCGGAAACACCTCTGCGGCGTCCTATCCGGTAACGGCGTCGGCATCGTTACCGTCCGTCAGTTTCCTGCGTTCGCCGCGAATCCATCATGGCCCGACGCGGCGGCTGGCCTGCGCCGGCGGGAGCCAGACAGCTCCGTGAACGTCGAGCAACTACCCACGTGGCGACTGGTGAAAGGGGCCATAGCTGCTCTTGCTGGTGGACGACTTCGACATTGTGGCCGATCGTGATAGCCCGCGTACGCCGCTCATGCCGTACCTGGCACAGGGTGCCGGCATCGGCCTGCACATGTGTTCACCCGAGGTACGACGTCATGCGCCTGTCGATCGATCCGCTATTCGGCGGCAGGCCGAGGCCAACGCGCCGGACGTGCTGCTGTCCGGTCCGCCCGGTCGGGCGCTGTTGGGCACTCGATGCGGCGGACGACAGATCCAGGCGGTACGCGCTGGACGAGTGACCGCAGCGGCTCAGGGCCCGGCGGTTGGAGTTGCCCTGCAGGGCCCCGAGGAGGACAGGGCCCCGCGTCTCATGGCTGGTTCCGGACGGATCGGGTCAGCGGGTGCCTCGGTCGGCGTCGACGATGAGCTGCGTCACGAGATCCGGGTGGCTGACCATGGCCACGTGGGAGGCGGCGACCTCGACGGTCTGTGAGCCGGCGCGCCGGTATTCGTAGCGCTGCAGCGCGGGCGGGATGGCCTTGTCGTCGGTGGCGATCAAGCCCCATGACGGGATCGTGTGCCAGGCAGCGGCTTGGGTCAGGTCGGTGAAGCAGGTGGCACTGAACGGCCGCTGCGTCGCCGCCATGATCTTCGTGGTTGGTGCCGGCAGGTCGGCGGCGAAGACCTGGCGAAGCTTGTCGGCCTGGAGGTACAGGTCGGTGCCGGTGGTGCCGTCCGGGTTCGGGTACGGGACCGGGTTGAGGGCGGCCTGGATCTCGCTACCCGGGTACTTGGTGATGAGCTCGCCGAGGGCCTCGCCGGTGTCTGGGACGAACGCGGCAATGTAGACGAGGGCCCTGACGTCGGGCGCGCTGGCGGCGGCGTTGGTGATGACCGCGCCGCCGTAGGAGTGGCCGACCAGGATGACCGGACCATTGATGCTGTGCAGCAGGCTGGCGATGTAGGCGGCATCGGAGGGCAGGCTGCGCAGCGGCGTCGCCGGTGCGATTACTGGATAGCGACGCTCTTGTAGCCGTTTGACGACGCCGCTCCAGCTGGCGGTGGCGTCGGCGAAACCGCCGTGGACGAGCACGACGGTGGGTTTGGTCGGGCGGTTGCGGCCGGCTGCGGCCGGACTGGCTGCCATCGCCATCGCGGAGGTGGCTACCGCGGCGCTGGCGCCGGCGATGAACGTACGCCGGGAGACGCTGGCAGGCATGAAAGCTCCTGACGTGGTGGTGATCAGTAGGTGGCCGATGCGGCGGCTTGACGGATGAGGTCGGCGACCGCGGCCGCCTGGGAGGCGTAGATGGCGTGGCTGCCGATCGCCTCGATGACAACGGCGCCGGCTCGGGTGGCCATCGTCCGCTGCGCGGCCGGCGGGATCATGCGGTCCTCGGTGGCGACCAGGTACCAGCTGGGCTTGTGCCGCCACGCCGGTTCGGTGACCGCACCGGCCAGTGCCCCGACGCCCCACGGCACCTGAGAGTCGGCCAGGAAGGCAGCCTCGTCGGCGGGCAGGTCACCGGCAAACGACGCGTGGAACTTGTCCCGGTCGAGGAACAGGAACCCGTCGCGGGGCGGCAGGATCGGCGGAACCGGGGCGCCGGGCGGTGGGTCGGCGATCAGGGTATTGACGGACTCGCCCTTGTCCGGGGCGAACGCCGCGATGTAGACGAGTGCGGCGACCCTTTCATGAGCGCCCGCTTCGCTGATGACCGCGCCGCCGTAGGAGTGGCCGACCAGCACGGCCGGGCCGTCGAGCCCGCCGAGGATGTAGCGGGTCGCGGCGACATCGCCCTCGAGTGACAGGGTGGGGTTCTGCACGACCTTGACGGTGAAGCCGTCCCGGGTCAGCAGGCGATGCACGGCCTGCCAGCCTGATCCGTCGACGAAGCCGCCATGGACCAGAACCACATTGCGGATGGTTGGTGTGCTCATGGAACGCTCCCGAGTACCGGGGCGGGCGGATCGCCCGCCGCTTCGCAGTCCATGCAAGCCGTAGCGCAGGTGCTGGAACAGGCAGAGCAGCATGCAGAACTACCTGCCGCTGCTTGCTCCTATCGCCGCGGCTCTGGCACGGCAGTGGTTGGCGCGGTCGTTCTGCCCGACCGACTCGTACAGGTCGGCCGCCTGTAGCAGGCTGGCTCGCGCTTGGGCGGCGTGATCCTCGTCGTAGAGTTCCTCGCCCAGTATCCGCAACCACGCCGCCTGCCCCATGAAGACCTGCAGGCGGCCGAAGAGATCCACCGCGCGCAGCATCATCGGTACGGCTTCGTCGCGGCGGCCGACGCGTCCAAGCGCCCGGGCGGTGAGGCCGAGGACATGCGGGAGTTCCGCTTCGGCGATCTCCGCTGTCATGCCGGAGGCGGGATCTTCCACCAAGGCCAGCGCACGCTGGTAGGCGGCAAGCGCTTCTGCCACGTCACCAAGGTCGAAGGCGATGGTGCCGCGGGCCAGCAATGCCTGGTTGACATCCCGCAGGTTTCCGCCCTGATCCAGCACAACGGCTGCTTGGCGTACCGCGGTCAGCGCGGCCTCGAGGTCGCCCATCCCACGGCGGGCGGCCGCGATGTACGTCAGAGCCCATCCCTCCTGCCGGACGTCGCCGGCCTGGCGGGCCAAACTCAGCGCCCGCTGCGCATAACCCAGTGCGGTTGGCATGTCCGTGCGCCACGGCAACGTGTGGGCCCAGGCAATGTGATTGAGGAATTCGGCCTGAAGTCCGGCGTCGCCGAGCGCGACCGCCGAGTCGAAAGCGAGCGTGAACACCTCGAGCCAGCGGGGCCAATGCACCCAGTGTTCGGCGAACCAGTGCAAGGCACCGGCGGCGCGAACCACGGCGTGGTGGTCCCCGTCGACCGCAGCGGCGCCGAGCGCCGGGAACCAGTGTTCCGCCTCGATGCGTATCCAGGCCTTGGCCTCCTCAGCCGAGGCGAAAACGGGATCCGCGGACCGCGCTGCGTCCGGCCCGAACCATCCCCCGGCGGAGGTAACGGTCGCTAGCAGCCAGGCGACCATCTGCCGGCGGACAGCAATCACACTGTCGGCTGAGTCCTCTTGCTCAAGCCGCTGCTGCGCATACAGCCGCACCAGGTCGTGGAACCGATACCGGTCGCCCTCCGCGATCCCCATCAGGCCCAGATCGACCAGATCGTCGAGCTGGTCCTCGGCGACCGGCACGGCGACGCCGCCGAGCACCGCCGCCAGGGCGGCGCTGTAATCCGGCCCGGGCACCAGCGCGGCGCGGCGAAACATCTGCCGCGCCGCGTCCGGCAGTTGCTCGTACGACATCTCGAAGGCCGCCGCGACCTTCAGGTCACCCGTGCTGAGCTGATCCAGCCGCCGCTCGTCGACCGACAGCCGCGCGACCAGCTCGCCCGCACTCCAGATCGGCCGCGACACCAGCCGGTTTCCCACGATGCGTACCGCCAGCGGCAGCCCGCCCAGCAAAGTCACCAAGCTCTGCAAGTCGCGGTCATCCGGCACGTCCGCCCGCTCGGCGAGGATCCGCCTGAGCAAGTCGGACGCGTCGGCCGCCGGCATCGGATCCAGATGAAGCCGGCGTACGCCTTCCAGCCCGGCCAGCAGACGCCGGCTGGTTACCAGGAGCTGGCTGTGCCCACCACCGGGTATCAGCGGGCGCACCTGTGCCTCTGACGCCGCATCGTCAACAACCACGAGCACACGCTTTTCCCGGAGCAACTGCCGGTAACGCCCAGCACGCTCGGCTGCGTCCTCCGGAATCTGCTGATCCCGTACGCCCAGCGCCCGCAGCACACGCGCCAGGACCTCGTCACTGCCGACTGGGCGCGCACTCATCCCCAGCGCATCGAGGAAGTACACCCCGCCGGGGAACCGGTCACGCAGACGGTGCACAGCCCGCACCACCAGGGTCGTCTTACCCATCCCGGCACCACCGGAGATCACCGCCGCATTGGATCGGTCGGCCGACTCTTCCAGCGCATCCACCAACCGGAAGATCCACGCCAGCTCGGCCGCCCGGCCAGTGAAATCCCCAATCGATCCCGGCAACTCACACAGGCCCGGCGCGGCGGCCGCGTACGCCGGCCGCGTACGTCCGGCCTTGGCGAGTGCGACGAACTCGTCCCGGCGAACGCCGCCAAGCTTGAGCGCGTCGGCGATCAGCGCCACCGTCCGCCGCTGTGGTCCAAGCGCCCGCCCGCGTTCCATGTCGCTCAACGCCCGCACGCTCACACCAGATGCCTCAGCCAACTCCTCCAGCGTCAGCCCAGCGGTATGACGCGCCAAACGAAGCGTCGCCGCGAACGAACCCTCGCCACTCATCCCACCGTCATACACCGCCCGGCCACCCAAACGGGGCAGTCGCGCCGGTCAGATGGCTGCTGGGAGCCACTGCGATGAGATCGCACGGCGGCTCGGCCGAGACCCGTCGACGGTCTCGCGGGAGTTGCGGCGCAACGCCTCGACCAGGACATACCGGTTGGACTACAAGGCCACGACCGGGCAGTGGCACGCCGAGCGTCGAGCCCGCCGGCCGAAGACCGCGGCTGCTCGTCAATGATCGGCTCCGAGAGTACGTCCAGGAGCGGCTCTCGGGCGCGATCCGGACCGCGGACGGCGTCCCGATCATCGGACCGCAGGGCCCGAAGTGGAAGGGCCGCAACAAACCCCACCGTGGCGACCGGGCATGAACTACCGGATGGAGTCCGGAGCAGATCTCCCGAAGACTCAGAGCCGAGTTTCCGGAGGATGAGTCGATGCACATCAGCCATGAGGCGATCTACCAGGCGCTCTACGTCCAGAGCCGCGGTGCCCTCAAGCGCGAACTCGTCACCTGCTTGCGGACCGGGCGGGCGCTTCGCGTCCCCCCGGGCACGCGTGAAACACGCGCGTGGGCGTACGTCACCAGCGACACGCTGATCAGTGAACGTCCCGCCGAAGCCGCGGACCGTGCCGTCCCCGGGCACCGGGAGGGGAGATCTGATCATCGGTATGCAGCGTTCCGCGATCGCAACTCTGGTCGAGCGGACGAGCCCTCGCCGAACATCTACAATCGCTCCAAGAACCCAGTGTTGCGACGACCAGTTGAATCCGCCCTGAACTCCGTGATCCGAGTGAATGATCGTGCCCGGTTGCGGTTGGCGGTTGCCGATCGCTATGCCCAGCGCGTTGGTGACCAGGGTGGCGGTCTGTGTGGCGTCGATTGACCAGCCAACAACCTTCCGCGAGTAGGTGGCCAGCACGACCGCGCAGTAGACCTTGCCCTCCCTGGTCGGGTGCTCGGTGATGTCGGTAACCCGGAGCCGGTTGGGCTCCCCACGGCTGAAGTCGCGGTTGACCGGGTCCGCCGCGGTCGGAGTTTGATGCTTCGGCCGGGGACGCCGTCGGTGGGGAAGGCCTTTGATCCCGGCCCGCCGCATCAACATCTCCACCGCGTTGTGGCCGACAACGATCCCCTGCCCGAGCCTCAGCTCCGCGTGGACCCGGCCTGCGCCGTACACGCCTCGCGACGCGACGTGGACCGCGCGGATCCGTTCGATCAGCCAGGCGTGCCGCAACGCCCGCGCCGACAGCGGTCGGCCGAGCCAGGCGTAGTAGCCCGACACGGACACCCTCAAGACGCGGCAACACACGTTCACCGGCAACCCTCAGCGGCCAGCTGTTTGATGGCCGCGTACCGGCCTTTTGGGGGCACCGCCTCCTTGAGCAACTCGGCGGCACGACGGTGGACCGCGAGTTCGGTCTCCAACTCGGCGATACGACGCCGCGCGGCGACCAGCTCGACCTGGTCCCTCGACGCGATCCCGGGTAGCCGCCCGGTGTCGATCAACTCCTGGCGGCGCCAGGTATAGACGGTCTGGTCGCTGATCTGCAGGTCCCGGACCAGGTCGGCCACCGATCGGCCAGCCTTCAGTAGATCAAGGACCTTGCGGCGGAACTCGGGTGGATAACTCCTCGGCACGTCACTCCTCAACGAGCGAAACGCGCGAAAGTCAACCAAACCGACTCCACCGAACCCGGGGAACATCACCCGCGTCAAAGGCATGTGCGACGCGGCCGAAGCCAGGGTCGCCTTTCCGCCGCCAACTACCCAACTACGGCAAGATCGCCCGTCGTACCCATCGATGGCACGTATTCAGCTTGAGGCAGCCGTTTGGGGCAACCATGGCCCGGTGCTGAATAGCTGCTTGAGCACGTCGAGGGCATCTACGCCGTGCTTGGCGGCGGTGGACAGGTAAGAGCGCAGGGTGGCGAAGTCGGCCAGGCCCCGCAGGGTGCGCCAGGTCGCGGAGATCTTCTGCTGGAGCTTGACAGGGCATAGGTCGCGTTCGGCCTGGTTGTTCGTGAACGGCACGGCCAGATCGACGGTGAACCGCAGGATCATGTCCCGGTGCGTGGCGAAACGTTCGACCAGCGTGCCGGCCCGCGACAGCCGGCCGTCCCGGTTGGGCGGGTTCTGTTCGCGGCCGTAGGCCACCGCCCCGGCGTAGCAGGCCCGGATGTGACGGATCTCGTCCGCGGTGAGCGTGTCGTGCCCGGCGGCGACAGCATGTTCGGTCAGCTGTTGGCCATCAGCAGGGTGCCGGCCATCACCTCGGCCCAGCCCTGGCCGGCCGGGTCCTGCTCGTGCACGCCGCGCAGGTCACGGATCAGATGCGCGCCGCACCAGGCGTGCTCAGCCTCGGTCAGATGCCGGTAGGCGGCGTAGCCGTCACGGACCAGGGTGCCGGTGAACCCGGGCAACACCCCACCGGCGTCGAGGTCGGCCGCGGACCGGCCCCCGACGTGGAACAACGTCAACCCGGGCGTGCAGGCCACGTGCACGTACTTGAACCCGCCGCCGACCCGCGCCGGGGTCTCATCGGCATGCAGCACATCCTGCACATGCAGCAGCGCGGTCAGCCGGGAGACGAACGGGCCCAGCCGCCGCGCCGCCTCGACTCGACCGCGATCAGCTGGTACTCGGTGACCACCGGCTGCGGATCCGGCAGCTCGACCACCTGCCGGCGCTGCCGCCCGTACTCGCGGCCACCGGACAGGTCGGCGCCGCAGGCAGGGCCGGCACACCGATCCGGCCGATGCTGCACCACCCGGTCCGGGTCCGCGACCCAACCCCAGCGGCGCCCCTGGCTGCTTACCCCGCCGCCGGCCACTGCCCTCACCCTTGCCCGGCTGCGGACGCGGCCGGGCCAGCCCGTCCGGCGCCGGAGGCTTGGAGGAGTTCGACGAGTTCAACCCCAGCCGACGCCGCAGTTCGGCGTTCTCGGCCCGCAGCCGCGCGTTGTCCGCCCGCCGTCGCTCAACCTCGGCCCGCAGCTCAGCCACCACCGCCACAAGCTGCTCAACCGAGGGAAGCTGCGGGCCCGGCTGCACGGCCAAGATCACGCCAGCCCCAGCTGCCACAGTGGACGGCAGCCCTGCTCAGCCGAGCATCTCAAGCTGGATACGTACCATCGATGGTCGGCTATTTCAACCCCGATCTGGCTAATTTGGTCAAACACACGTCGGTGCGGCGCAACCCGAACGGTGCCCGTCACACCACATCAGACGGTTCCTCGAAGAAGCCGCACCCATACGCTGTCCGTGCTTTGAAACTGGTTCTGACCAGCCCGACGAGCTGGAGCTCTTCCTGCCAAAAGAACGTCGTCATGATCAATTTGTCCCGGAAACCCGGGCTAGAGGAGCAACATGAGTAGTCGACATTGGCGGCGCCTAGGTGCTGTCACAGCGGTGCTGGCGGTCGCCGCGGCAGCCCCCACCGGGCTGGCCGCGGCGGCCCCCGGCGCGGGTCTTACCGGTGCTGCGGTTCCAGCGACACCGCTGAACCCGGTCACCCTCGGCGGCGCTGCTGGGGCGGCGGTCACTCCGGTGGAGCTCGCCCAAGGTTCGCTCTCGGGTGCGACGAAGGTGACGCTGGTAACCGGTGACGTGGTGTCGTACCTGGCTGATCCTGCGGGTGGTGCTCCGCAGGTGCAGGTGACTCCTGCGCCGCGGGCGAACGGGCGCCTGGTGGCGTTCACGCAGGTGAAGGACGGGGACGCGTTCTACGTCATCCCGTCCGACGCGCGGGGACTGTTGGGGTCAGACCGCCTGGACAAGGGCCTGTTCGACGTGGCGTACCTGGTGAATAACGGGTATGCCGACGACAAAGCCACCCAACTGCCCGTCATCGTGCAGTACCCCACGAGGACCTCTTCGGACGCGAAGGCGCTGTCCACCAAGGCCGACGCGCTGCCGGCGACGGCCAAGGTCACCGCACTGCCGGCGGCGCGTTCCGCTGCGGTGAAGGTGTCCAAGACCCAGGCCCGCGCGTTCTGGTCCGGTGTTGACGCGGTGAGCCCGACCTCGACCACGCTGGACGCGGGCGTGTCGAAGATCTGGCTGGACCACCGGACCAGGGCCACCCTCGATGTGAGCGTGCCGCAGATCGGCGCGCCCGAGGCGTGGCAGGCCGGCTACGACGGCACCGGGGTGAAGGTCGCGATCCTCGACACCGGTATCGACGAGAGCCACCCGGACTTCGCCGGGAAGATCATCGAAGCCCGCAGTTTCGTCGAGGGTGAGACCGCCAGGGACGGGCACGGCCATGGCACGCACGTCGCCTCCACGATCGTGGGTTCCGGTGCGGCGTCGGGCGGCAAGTACAAGGGTGTCGCCCCGGGGGCGAAGCTGCTGATCGGCAAGGTCCTCGGCGACGCCGGTACCGGTTCGGACACGGAGATCATCGTTGGGATGCAGTGGGCCGCCGAGCAGGGCGCGAAGATCGTCAGCATCAGCGTCGGCGGCGCGTTCTCCGACGGCACCGACCCGATGTCCCAGACGGTGAACGAGCTGTCCGCCAAGTACGGCATGCTGTTCGTGATCGCGGCGGGCAACAGCGGCCGCAGCGGCCCGCGCACGATCGAGGCGCCGGGTGTGGCCGACGGGGCGTTGACCGTCGCGGCGGTGACCAAGCAGGACGAGATGGCCGACTTCTCCAGCCGCGGTCCGCGGCTGGGCAACTTCGGTCTGAAGCCGGACATCGCCGCGCCTGGTGTGGACATCACCGCGGCGAAGGCCGACGGCACCGCCCTCGGACCGGTCGTCGACGACAGCTACACCACCATCTCCGGTACCTCGATGGCCACCCCGCACGTCTCTGGTGCCGCCGCGATCCTCGCCCAGCAGCACCCGGACTGGTCCGGCCAGAAACTCAAGGCGGTGCTCACCAGCACGAGCAAGGACGACGGGTTCAGTTCCTATGAGCAGGGCGCCGGCCGGGTCGACATTGCCCGTGCCCGCAGCCAACTGGTCCACGCGACCAACAACGTCGACTTCGGCCGGGTCGTGTTCCCGTACACGACCCCGGTGGGCAAGACCCTCACCTACGTCAACGACGGCGACGCACCGGTCACCCTGAGCCTGACGAGCAGCCTCACGCCCAACGGCGGCGGGACCGCGCCCGAGGGGATGCTCACCCTCGACCGCGACACCGTCACCGTCCCCGCGCACGGCAGCGCCGACGTGACGACGACGTTCGACGCCACCAAGGGTGGCGCGACCACCTGGTACGGCGGCGCGGTGGAGGCGATCGACGCGGCCGGCGCCGTTCGGGTGCGTACCGCGGTGGGCGCGTACAAGGAACCGAAGATGTCGAACATCACGACGCGCTGGGTCGACCCTGCCGCCGCCAACGACATCCAGTACTTCGGCATCCTGCTGCTGCGGCTCGACGAGGCGCCCGGCGTCGACAGCAACTTCGTGTCGCTGCCGGCCAAGGAACACACCGGCCGGATCCCGGCCGGCACCTACGCCGTCGCGTCCGACGCGAGCTGGCTCGACGCGAACGGCCAGCTCAACTACGCGATGGTCGGAGAACCCACCGTCGTCGTCAACGGCGACACCACCGTCACCTTCGACCTGCGTAGGCTCAAGCGGGTACAGGTCACGACCCCGAAGAAGTCCGTCCCCTACGAGATGCTGGTCGGCGCCAAAAGCGCCTCGGAGAACGCCAAGTCCGTCATGCAGGACTTCTGGAAGGTTCCCTACGGCAACGACCAGAACATGTGGACGTTGCCGTCGAGAAGCAAGGCCACGCTCGGCGATTTCACCTACTACAGCGAGTTCTTCCTCGGCCCCGACCCGGTCACCATGACGGTGCCCGGCCGGCGCGGCAGCAAACCGATCCGGCTGCACCCGAAGTACGCGAGTATTCACGCGGACAGCTACGGCCAGCCGGTGGCCATGCTCGACAGGCGGGGGTCGTTGCCGCTGGTCCACGCCGGACACGGGCTGCCGGAGGACTTCGCGAACGTCGACGCGCGCGGCAAGCTGGTGCTGCTCGACCTGTCCGACATCTGTCCCGCGGATGCCGAAAAGAACTTCGGCTTCCCGTGCGAGACCGGTGGTCTGGACCGGGTGGAGAACGCCCAGCGGGCCGGCGCTCTCGGGGTACTCGGCTACGGCGAGGTCGGGCGGTCGTTCCTCGGTGGGCTCGGCCGCAACGGCTTCTACCTCGGCTGGGAGCTCTACCCCATCCCGACGATGGGCCTGATTGCGGACGAGGGCAGGATGCTCGCCGACCTGCTGTCGCGGCAGCCGGTCACGCTCGATGTCACCGCATCGTCGACCACGCCATATGTCTACAACCTGTTCTACACCGACACCACGCGGTTCCCCTCTGCAGTCAACTACAGGCTCACCGACCGGCAGCTCTACGCGATCAAGAACCGCATGCACGGCGATGCTCCCGGCGAGGCGGGTCTGAGTTGGACGCCGAACACGGACAGGGGCCTCATCCTGCTGGGAGCGAGCCTGTCCCTTCGCGGCCAGAGCGCCGTCACGTCCTACCTCGGCCCGGTGGGCAGGGACCTCGGGTGGAACCGCGCGGCCGGTTATGTGTACGACACCGGTGGGCAGGCGTGGAGCGCCAGCACGAGCGATCGCCTCACCCGGGCGGGCAGCCGGGTCCAGGACTGGGGCGAGCAGCCGCTGGTGCCCGCGGTCCAGCGGATCGACCCGAAGCAGACCCGGCACGGCCTGTACTTCTGCACGTCATGTCGGTCCGGGGACATGTTCAACCCCGCACACGTCCTCACCCGCGACGGCGAGGGCGGCGGCCTCGCCCCCTACCGAACCAACGCGAACCAGCCGGAGTTCACAAAGGTTCGCCTGTACAAGAAGGACGGCATCGAGATCCCGCGCAAGGACGGGCTTTGGTTCTTCTTCCTCTCGGGTTTCCTGAACCCGTACTTCGACCTGCCGGCGGAGAAGGCCGAGTACCGGCTGGTCGAGCGCTTCGAGACACCCCTCGATCAGCGCTACGCCCGCACCGTCGACACGACCCGCACGTTCACCTCGCAGCGGGGGACCGGGGGCATCGTCGGACCGCGCAACGTCGAACGCGGACTGAACTGCTACTCGTGGTTCACCTACCTCCGCAACGCCGACGGCACGTTGAGCCCGCCGTCGGGAGAGAGTTGTCAGCCGAACAGGGAGTTGTACCTCGGGTACGACTTCGACCTGGATCTGGACAACACCCTGCCGGCGGAGAGCAAGCAGAAGTTCACCATCAACGGCTACTACAGCCCGTACCTGACGAACGCCCCGAGGATGACGTCGCTGAAGCTGTGGATTTCCACTGACGACGGCGCGCACTGGACCGCCATCCGGACCAAGGCGGCCGGAAACGGCACCTTCATCGGTACGGTCACCCACCCCGCACTGTCCCAGACCACCGGTGCGGTGAGCATCAAGGCCGAGGCCACCGACTCCGAGGGCGGCACCGTCTCACAGGTCATCCACCGCGCCTACGGCCTGCGCGCCAACTGACGACTCACCCGTGACAACTGACAACTGACAACTGACCGAGCTTCACCAGAGCACCACTTACGTACCAGACGGGCGCCGGGGTGGGGAATGATCCTCTCCACCCCGGCGCCTTGTCGTCTGCGGGCAGCCGTCACCGGCTGTGACCGCAGTCATCCTTTCCGCGGTCGCGAGTTTCTCGCCGGTCGTTCCGGCGGCACCGCCTGTGGGGGCTCTGTTGCATTGGCGGATCGGTGGACACGCCAGGGCGATTGCGTAGTCGGTTGGCGGGTGCCCTGAGCTGGTGATGTGCGCAGTGAGTAGCCTCTGTGGAGGCCGAGAGAGCGGGTGAGATCGCGTCGGTGATCATGGAGTTCTCTACGCTTCACGACACCCCGAGGACCTCACCCGCCGATGTCATCATGCCCGATCCCCGCACTGTCCGCCGTTGCCGGCACCTGTGACACGTCACCGCCTGTGGTCACCGAGGGTGAGTGCGCGGGGTTGTTGCACGCCTTGTCGGCGGTCCCGGATCCCCGCGACCCGCGTGGGGTGCGGTATCCGCTGTCGGGCCTGCTCGCGGTCGCGGTGTGCGCGGTCCTGGCGGGGGCATCGTCGTTCGCCGCGATCACCGACTGGCTGCACGATCTGGACGAGCAGGCCCGCGACCGGCTCGGTTTCGCGCACGGGGTGCCGGTGGGTACGACGGTGTGGCGGTTGCTGACCCGCCTGGACGACGGGCTGCTGTCCACAGTCCTGGCCGGTTGGCTGACCATCCGCGCCAGGCCGGTGACCACGCCTCGGCCACACCGGTACCGGACGGTGATCGCCGTGGACGGGAAAACCCTTCGGGGTGCCCGCCGAAGCGACGGCGGTCAGGTCCACCTGCTCTCCGCGCTGGATACCAGCACCGGCATCGTCCTGGCCCAGGTCACCGTGAGCGCGAAAAGCAACGAGATCCCCGCGTTCGCGCCGCTTCTCGACGCCGTCGAGACCGTGTTGGGCAGCCTGACCGGTCTGCTGTTCATCGCCGACGCGCTGCACACCCAGACCGCCCACGCCGACGAGATCGCCGCCCGCGGCGCCCACCTGATGATCCCCACGAAAGGCAACCAGCCCACCCTGTTCACCCAGCTCAAAGCCCTACCCTGGCCCGACGTCCCACTCGGCGACCGCCGCCGCGACACCGGGCACGGCCGCCACGAGACCCGCACCGTCAAAGCCATCACCGTGCACACCCCCGGCGGAATCAGGTTCCCCCACGCCGAGCAGGCCATCCGGATCATCCGGACCCGCACCACCGGCGGGAAGACCAGCCGCGAGACCACCTACTTCACGGTGTCCCTACCCGCCGAGCAGGCCCAACCCGCCGACTTGCAGGACTGGGCCCGCCGCGAATGGCACATCGAGAACCGCATACACCACGTCCGGGACGTCACGTTCCGTGAAGACCTGCACCAGGCCCGCACCGGCACCGGACCCGCCGTCCTGGCCACCCTGCGCAACACCTCGATCGGCTACCACCGCACAAACGGCGAGGCCAACATCGCCCGCGCCACCCGACGCGCCAACCGCCGCCCACACGACCTCATCACCGCCGTGACCAGCACCTATCCGACAACGCAATGACCCTGGGCCACAGCCTCCGCCAGGAATGCACCGACCAGATGCTGATCTACAACGAACGCCACGCACAGGCCGTGATCGACGAGTATGTCGACCACTTCAACAACCACCGACCACACCAAGGACGGCAGCAACGGCCACCCAACCATGACCCGGCCATCGTCATCCCCTTGGACAAGCCCGTACGACGCCGACGGCGACTCCACGGGGTGATCAACGAGTACCACCGGGCCGCCTAACACGATCTCCAAAACACCAGGTCACGGCCGTTAAACGAGTTTTGGCACGGTACAGGGCGCTGCCCGGCGGCCACAGCGAGCCGGGCGAGACCCCGGCCGACGCGGCGGCCCGGGAGCTGACCGAAGAGACCGGCCTGGTCGTCACCCTTACCGACCCGCGGGTCGAGATAATCGATCGTCAGAAGTTCCGGAGTCACGGCAACGTTTGCTGGGGTCGAGAGCGTAAGTAGTGGCCGTGAGATTGAAACTGAGGGTGCGGGTGGCTGATGCATGATCGCGAGGATAAGGAGGTGACAGCCTTTGTGCGGGCGCGTTACGGATCGCTGCTCCGGACCGCCTTCCTGCTGTGCGGAGACCGAGGGAAAGCCGAGGATCTGGTCCAGACGACGTTGGCCAAGACGGTTGTGGCGTGGTCTCGGCTGGAACGCTCAGAAGGCGTCGATCGCTACGTTCGGCGCATTCTAGTCAACACCTTCGTGACCTGGAGGCGGCGTCGATCCTGGTGGGAACAGCCCTTGGGTCGGCTGGTGGAGAATCAGGCACGCGACGAGTACGTGGGGGTGGAACAGCGGGACCTGCTCCGCCGGGCGTTGGACGGGCTGCCAGCACGACAGCGTGCCGCCGTCGTACTGCGCTTCTACGAGGACCTGTCCGAGCAGGACACGGCGCACGTACTGGGTTGTTCGGTTGGCACGGTCAAGAGTCTTTCATCAAGGGGTCTGCAGACTCTGCGCAAGCAGTGGGTTGAGGCCGCCGCTGTTGCTGATCAAGAGGTGCGCTATGCATAACACGACCGAGTTGCGTGACGGCCTGGCGGATCTGGCCGAGTCGGTGGTACCGACCGAGGGCTATGAAGGCAAGATCATGCGGCGGGCGGACCGGCGTCGCGGGCGGCGGCGTATCGCCGCCGGAGCCGCGGCTGCCGTATGCTTGGTGGTGCTGGTCACGATGTTTCGGGTTGTCGGATTCGGGTCCACGCCGCAACTCGCTGCACCGCCGCCGGATGGCCCGTTTCTAGGCTGGTCCCCGGTGGGAGACGTGGACGCTGGCCTGGTACGTGAGGCCACCAGTGTCTGGGACCGTACCAACTCGGCAGGCCCGCACACTGATGTTCGGGCCCTTGTCGCGACGCGCCATCCACGCCTGCGCTCGACGGTGGTCGTCCTGCAGGGAAACGACAAGCAGGGCGACGCGCGGTTGGCGTTCTTCACCGGTGATTCCGGTGCGGCGGACGCCTTGCGGATGCGGGTTGATCGGCCGGCGCCCGACCCGGTGAAGACTCAGGTGATAAGTCTGGTCAGCCCACGGTTGTCCGGAGCCGCCGGCGAGGTTAGTAATGACTCCGCGGGCACCTATGCCATTGCCCTCGCCATGCCGGGCGTGACAGCGGTGCGGGTGTCGAGTACCGCAGTCGATAATGAAATGATACAAGAACCGGACGGACCCACCAGTCGCCTTATTGTAAAACGATTCCCGATCGCTGCGACAGCGCAGACGACGACGATCGCGGGGTTCATCAAGCCGAAGCGACCGTTCGCCAGCCTCACGAAGGTGTTCGAGGTGCCTGGTGAGGACGGTGTGGACGGCGACGCGCAGGCCGTACCCGCTGAGGTAGTCGGCAGGAACGGCCAACAGATAATCGTGGCGTTCCCAAAAGATCAGGGAGTCCGGCGAGGGCAACTAGCCGTCGTCGCTGAAGGCTTGGTCGGACGCGTAACGGCAGTCGATACCGTCCGCGGCGAAGCCACTGTCGACCTCATTACCAGTACCGGATTCACCGGCCAGGTGTACACGAATATCAGTAATGTTCCGGGTTCCGTACGCGGCACCGGCGGAAAGCTAGTCATGGAAGGCGTTCCCGCAGACGGTGAGGTTTACCAGACCAACCGTGTCCTGATGCCGGATCCGTCCCAGCAAAGCAATCAGGTTGGCGCTGTCACGATCGGGCGAGCGTCTGCGGACAAGGCGGCAGGCGCGACCACGGTGGAGCTTACGCCAACAGCCGACCTTGCCAACCTGACTAGATTGTCGATCATGACGCCATCCGCCCCCTGACGGTGACCCGCCGACGCAAGGATGCGCGGAGGCGCAACCAACGAGCCAGCCCAAAACCCGATTCGCGATCAACTCGAAGATCCGCCACCTGGATTACCCGTTCAAGGCTGCATGACGAGGCACTAGAGCAAGCGATGTTCTTACTCTCCGATCTCGGGCCTGTCTCGCTAAGGGTGTTTCCGGCGATCTTGGTTAGTAGGTTTCAGCGGCTGGGAAGCGGTCGCTGAAGGTGATGGCGAAGGTGTTCAACGCGGGTTTCCAGCGCATCGTCCATCGGGTTCTGCCGGCGCCGGTGGGGTCCAGGGACCGGGTCACCAGGTACAGACACTTCAACGCGGCCAGCTCGTTCGGGAAGTGGCCGCGGGCCTTCACCGCCCTGCGGTAGCGGGCGTTCAATGACTCGATCGCGTTGGTGGAGCAGATGACGGTGCGGATCTCCAGGTCGTAGAGCCTGTCGCAGATTGCCGTGTCTCGCGGGGTCGTCAGCGGCGGTTCTGGGAGAATTGGGTATGGCCCGCGGTTATCGTCCTGTACTGCGTGATCAGGTGTTTCTTCTGCCACCGGACATGCGGGATTGGTTGGCTGAGGATCATCTGGTGTGGTTCGTCCTCGATGTCGTCGAGACGCTGGACGTCTCCGCGTTCGAGGCGTCTCGTCGTCGTGGTGGGGTCGGCGCGGCAGGGTATGACCCGCGGATGCTGCTGGCTCTTCTGGTCTACGCATATGTCGAGGAGTGCGTTCGTCTCGGCAGGTCGAGCGGCTCTGTCACACCGATGTCGCGTTCAAGGTCCTGTGCGCCGGAGATATCCCTGATCACGCGACGATCGCACGGTTCCGGGCAGGCTCCGAGGATGCGTTCGCTGGCTTGTTCACGCAGGTGCTGATGATCGCGGCGCGGGCAGGGCTTGCCCGGTTCGGCACGATCGCGATCGATGGCACCAAGATCCCCGCGAACGCGTCGATCGACGCGAACCGGGGACAGGACTGGTTCGACCAGCAGGCTACGCAGATCGCCACCGGCATCGTCGCAGAAGCAGCGGACGTCGATGCCCGCGAGAACGCGCAAGCGCCTCGCGACAGCGGCGAGCCCAACGGTGACCGTGTTCCCGCAGCGTTGGCTGACCGGTCGGGCCGGGCGCAGCGTATACGACGCGCGGCGGCGGAGCTGGCTGAGCAGCGGCAGCGTCTGGAGGCCGACGATGACGCGAGGAAGATGGCAGCCCAGGCTCGACTGGCGGCATCACGAGCCGGTCAACCGGTACGCGGCCGGATTCCGGATGGGCCACTGCGGCTTGCCGAGGCCAGAGCGCACTTGGAGCGCGAGCTGCGCGACCATCAAGCGAAACTCGACCGCAGGACCGCGTTGATCGCCGCGGGGAAGAAGCCGATGGGTGCTCCGCCTGTCCCGACCGAAGAACACTCCCGGATCATCAGAGCCCGCCGGGTCGTCGCCGCGGCCGAAGCCGCGGCCACAGCGGCTGGCGATCACCAGGCTCCCGCGAAATCTCTACCGAAGACCGTCGCGAACATCACCGATCCGGACTCGCGGGTGATGCCCACCCGTCGCGGGTTCCTCCAGGGTTACAACGCGCAGATCGCGGTCACCAGCGACCACGTCATCGCTGCTGTCGACGTGAACCGGAACCCCAACGACATGGGATCGTTCGTGCCGATGATGACCGCCGCGGTCGCCGCCGCCGCCGTCGCGCACCAGGCAACCGGTTCGCCCGATCACCAGATCGGGATCGTGCTGGCCGATGCCGGCTACTGCAGCAACAGCAACCTGAACGCACCCGGACCAGACCGACTCATCGCCCTGGGCAAGAGCCGCGAGCAGGCCGCCGCGGCATTGCGTTCACCCACCGATGGTCCACCACCTGTCGGCGCGACAACACGAGAGGCGATGGCTCACCGACTCAGGACCTCCGAAGGCGCCAAAACTAACAAGAGACGCGGCGCGACCGTCGAACCCAGCATCGGAACCCTCAAGACCATCCTGGACAGATTCTCCCGACGAGGAATCACGGCCGCCCGAAGCGAACTGAACCTCGCCGCAGCCGCCTACAACCTCCGCAAGATCTACACCTCAGCAGCCTGACGCGCCAGCACCGAGGGCCAGCCCAACCGACGGCGCAATCAAGCCAGCCCGCTCCGAAACGCCATCGGCAATCTGCGACAGGCTCCGTAGTCGAGGAACGGGATGAACTCCGCCCAGGCGTTGTCCCACAACCGGATCACCGCCGGATACCGGCCGCCCCACTTGTCGGCCAGGTCGTCGAACGCCGCCCGGGCGGCGGTGGCGTTGACGGCGGTGTAGATCGGCTTGATGTCCCGCTTCAACTCGTCCCAGTGGCGGCGTGACGTCAGCCGGAAGGTGTTGCGGATCAGATGGATGATTCAGGTCTGGATCACGGTGCGGGGCCGCACGTTCGTGACCACCTCCGGCAGCCCCTTGAGGCCGTCGCAGACGAGGAAGAACACGTCCTTGACGCCCCGGTTGCGCAGGTCGGTCAGCACGCTCATCCAGAACTTCGCGCACTCACCACCCGTGCCGGCCCACAAGCCGAGGATGTCCTTCTCCCCGTCGAGGGTGACCCCGATCGCGGCGTAGAACGGCCGGTTCGCGACCTGATCATCTCGCACCTTGGCTCTGTCGCCGATCTTGTGATGTGGACGGCTCGACCCCGGGTAGGGCAGTGATCATGTCCGGCGTGTTCGCTTGTGGAGCAGCTACTGCCGCATCTGTCGGGTCTGTCGATCGAAGTTGTTGAGCAGCGTGACGGTGTAGTGGTGCTGTCGGGTCGGGCTCGGGCCGCGACCGCGCGGTGCGGCCGTTGCCAGCAGCGGTCGGGCAGGGTTCATGGGCGTTATCAGCGGCGGCTGCGGGATGTCGCGATAGCGGGGGTGGCGCTGCTGCTTCAGGTGCAGGTCCGACGGTTTCGCTGCGACAACACCGGCTGCCCGGCGAAGGCTTTCGCCGAGCAGATCGATGGGCTAACCGCGCCGCATGCGCGGCTGACGCCGGGACTGCGAGGAATGCTGACACAGATCGGTTTGGCGTTGGCTGGCCGGGCCGGTTCCCGGCTGACGTCGGCCATCGGGGCGGCCGTGGGCCGTGACACGTTGTTGCGGCTGGTCAGAGCGTTACCCGATCCGCCGAAGACGCCGATCACGGTGCTCGGCGTCGACGACTTCGCGTTCCGCAGAGGGCGTCACTACGGCACCGTGCTGATCGACATGACCAGCCACCGTCCGGTCGACATGTTCGACGGCCATGACGGCGACAGCCTCGCCGCATGGCTGCGGCAGCACCCCGAAGTTGAGGTGATCTGCCGCGACCGCGCCGGCGGCTATGGCGAAGGCGCCCGCACCGGCGCCCCGGACGCGGTGCAGGTCGCGGACCGGTTCCACCTCTGGCAGAACCTGGGCCAGGCCGTCGAGAAGACCGTCAACGCGTATCGGTCCCGGCTCGTCGCCCCGGCACCGCCACCAGCCGACGACACCATGCCCGCCGAGGTGCAGCCGCTACCCGAGAAGAAGATCGTGACCCGCCTTCACACCACACCGCCGTTCACCAATTGGCTGCTCAGGGACTGAACAAGTCGGCGATCGGCCGCAAGCTCGGCCTGCACCAGGCCACGGTCCGCAAATACCTGAACGCCTCCAGCGTCGCCGAGCTGACCGCCGTCACCGAGCAACGCGCGCACCTGGTCGACGACTACGTCGCCTACCTGCACCAGCGCTGGAACGAGGGAGAACGCAACGCCACCCAACTGTTCCGCGAGATCAAACAGCAGGGCTAACCCGGCGGGGAACTGGCCGTCCAGCGTTACCTACGCCGCTTCCGCAAACGCCTCGGCCACGCCCCGCACCCCGGCCCGAAACCGCCGTCAGTGCGCCAGGTCACCTCATGGATCATGACCCATCCCGACCACCTCGACCCCCGCGACACGGCCAAGCTGCGCGAGGTTCGCAGCCGCGATCGGGACGTCAACTGGCTGGTCAAACACGTGCGAGCCTTCGCGGTCATGATGACCGGCCGACACGGCGAGCACCTCGACGCATGGATCACCGCCGTCGAACACGACACCCTCACGCCCCTGGCCGGGTTCGCCCGCAACCTACGCCGCGACCTCGACGCCGTCCGCAACGGCCTGACCCTGCCCCACAGCTCCGGCCCGGTCGAAGGCAACATCAACGCTACGCGATGGCAGTGCTCGACGGCGGCGACTACGTCGACCTCGAAGAGCAGGCGGAGGCCACCGGCTACCGCTCGGCTCGATCGGGGCCGATACCGGCGGTGGAAGACGTCGAGTCCCTCGTCGCCGAACTCGACGCGATTGCTGACCGTATCCGCTCCTGGCTCGACGGCGGGGCGGTACCCGAGACGATCGCCGCGTGACCGGCCCAGGCCGCCAGCACGACGTCGGGCACTCCGGCGCCGGCGAGGTAGGTCAGACACGCGTGCCGCGCGTCGTAGGGTCGAACCTTGAGTACGCCGACCTTCGCCATCAGCTCGTGCACGCGGCGGCGGAGCCAGTCGGTACGTTGCGGCTGGCCGAGCTCGTTGACCAGGACGTAGCGCTGTCGACGTAAGGTCGCCCGCCTTCAGCCGTTCCTTTTTCTCCAGAGTCTGGAACGCCTTCAGCGCCTTACGTAAAGCCGCATAACCGGCAAAATACGTGAATCAGAAATCCCCTTAAAGTAGGCATCCTCAGCAAGGACGAGGGCCTACGCGAGTCGAGCACCGGCACCCCGCAGGGCGGGATCTTGTCGCCGCTGCTGTCCAACATCGCTCTGTCGATCCTCGACGAGAACTTCGTCGGGCAGTGGAACAGATGGACCCAACGGGACCGACCGTGAGCAACGGCGTCGCAAAGGGCTCGGAACGTGGGTACCGGATGCCGGCGGGCACCGCCGGGCCAGCAAAGGCTGCGGCAACTCGGTCACCGGTCCGCGGCCTGCCGGAAGCCACGCGTTGGCTCTGTTACCCCACCTGTGGGATTCTTGCTATGCCGAACTTGCGAGGAAGCATGCATCGACATGTATCATGCTCGGCATGAAGCGGAGACTTGCTCTGTTCGTGATGTCGGCTACCGCCGTTGCCACGCTCGCCATCGCTAGCCCGGCGCATGCGCTGCTGTGGATCTCGATGGGGCCTTACCCGACCCAGGCCGCCTGCGAGGCCGACCGTTTCGAATTCAGCAACACCTACGTCGTGCAGCAGTGTCTGTACCGCGACCTGACGGGAACGCAGAACGACGGCTGGCACTTCAAGTACGCCCCCGAGTTCTAGCGATGGGAGGAAGCCGCCCGGTGATGCAGAGCGGGCGGTTTTCCCCCGGTGGCTACGGCCAGAGCGGCGATTGCTCTGTTGCATTCAGCGTGAGCGTGATCGATGACGGGCTTGATCGGTGGGGTCTGCTTGGCCGGTGAGGTCGCTGCCTCGTGTCCAGTCCTGGTCCCCGCCTGCGTCGGCGTTCGCGGGGTTCCGGTTTCCGTCCGAGGCGATCGTCCTTGCGGTCCGTTGGTACCTCCGGTTCAACCTCTCTTACCGGGATGTGGAGGAACTGCTGGTCGAACGCGGTGTGGAGGTGGATCACGTCACGGTCTACCGGTGGGTGCAGCGGTTCATCCCGCTGCTGGCCGACGCCGCTCGTTTCACCCGCCACTCACCGGGTGACGCTGGTTTGTGGACGAGACCTATGTCAAGGTCAACGGGGTATGGCGGTATGTCTACCGGGCCGTCGAACAGTACGGGCAGGTCATCGACGTGCTCGTCTCAGCGCGTCGGGATACCGCCGCGGCCCGGCGGTTCTTCCAACGAGCCCTGACCACGTTGAAGGTCACGCCGACCGAGGTGGTCACCGATGCCGCCCCGGTCTACCCCGGCGTGCTCGACGACCTGGTCCCGTCGGCGTGGCACCACGTCGAACGGCATGCCAACAATCCGATCGAGGCTGATCACAGCCAGCTCAAGCGCCGGCTCAGACCGATGCACGGGCTCCGCACCGACCGCACCGCCCAGACGATCATCACCGGCCGCGACGGCGATCCGGGTGGTGACCATGACCGCGACCGGGCGGCCCAACGCCGCCTCCCGCTGCTGGAACTTGGCGACCCGGTGCAGGTAGTCGGACTGGTGCAGGCCGGTGGCCTGCAGGAGCTCGTCGAAGCCGTCGAGCAGGATGACCGGCAGGGCGCCGTCGGCGTCGCGGGAAAGCTCTGCCCAGGACACTGTCTCGCCGATCGCGAGGCGCAAGGCCCGTTCGACTTGGTCCTGGATTTCGGCCTCGGCGGGCACCTCGCGCAGCGGGACCCGGCAGACGAAGAAGTCGCCGGCGGGCAGGCGGGCGGCGAGGATCCGGGTCAGCGAGGATTTCCCGGCGCCCGGTTGGCCGAGCAGCAGCATCGGAGCCTCGGTGGCCTGGGTTGTGGTCAGGTGGGCGGCGAGGAATCCGGCGAAGTCGTTGCGCACGTTGGCGCTGGCCCACCACTGGTCGCCTGCGGGACATCTCGTCTAGGACGCTGTCGGTGACCCGGCTGATCAACTCCCGGGACACGTCGGCGTCATACACGTCAGCCAGATGGGCGGAGATCTTCCCGGTCGTCAATCCTTTGGCATACAGCGACAGGATCGCCTCGTTGAACCCGTCCAACCTGCGGGCATGCTTCGGGACGATCCGCGGCGTGAACGACCCGGCCCGGTCCCGCGGAACCTGAATCCGTACCGGCCCAACCTCGGTCCGCACCGTCTTCGCCCCATGCCCGTTACGCACGTTGGTCCGTCGGCCGGTCGTCTCATCAACGCCGGCCTCGTCAAGATGGGCATCCAGTTCGGCGTCGAGCGCTGATTCCAGGACGGTCCGAGTGATCCCTGCGAGGAGACCACCCGGCCCGACCAGGGACACCCCGTCGGCCTTGGCCCGCTCGACCAACTGCTGAGCGAACTGCACCTCCGCCGCCGTCGGCCGCGGAAGCTGAACCGCGTTCTTCTTGTCTGCCATGACATGGTCCTTCCCGGACAGGATCAACGTCCTGTCCAACGGACCACACCCAGGTCAAACACGGAAATCTACGCAGTCCCGTGGGCTGTGCCGGCAGCAGCGGCGCCAGCACAGCCCACTCGTGGTTCGTCAGATTTCCTCGTGCCGCACGGGTCTATCGAGCGGGATTCATGATCCGCGAGACAGAATTTTGGGTGAGTGGACGCCGTACCGGTGGGCGGGTGTTACGGCTGGACCGGTCGCTCAAGAACGGCGACCACCTCCACATCGAATGCGCGGTCGTGTGGCCGTCGATCGGGAGGGTGTCTCGGTGGGTGTATCCGTGCTGCTGGAACAGTTCTCGGTCGGCGTCGGTGAAGGCCTCGGCGTATGTGGGGAGGCTGAGCTTGTCCATCCAGCGCTGCGCTCCGGCGAGGACCGCTGCGGCCCGGCCCGGCTCCGCGGGGCCGGGCGCGGCGAGCAGCGCCAGGTGGTTGTGCGCCTCGGTGGGCCGTCGGGCGGCGAGGGCCTGGTCGAGCTGAAGGAACCGGTCGAGGTATGTGCTGCACGCGTCGGTGAGCCGATCGGCGTATTGGGCTGGGGGCGGGATCGGCCGGTAGCGGTGGAACCAGACGGTTGCGGCCGTGCCGTCTGGGAGTAGGAACGCGTCGCCGAAGAGCAGCGCGTGTTCGGTCCAGATCCGGGCCACGGCGGCGAGGATGGTTGGCCGGTGTCGCTCGTCGGGGACGAGCCAGGCGCCGAGGTCGGTGGGTGCGAGGGCTTCGGTGACGAGATCGGCGATCCGGCCGATGTCGCACCAGCGGGCCCGGACGACAGGCGTGCTCATGTTCATGGGTAACTCCTGGTCACCATCTTGATCGGGTACGTCGTGGAGGATGCCGGCGTCGTCGCGGGACCGCCGCGCGGGCCGGCGTGGGCCACCAAGGGCCGTCAAGGCATACGGGTACGCAGAGGCCGCCGGTGCCGCGCAACGGCACGCAACGGCCCGCCGGTCAGGCGGGCCGGGTGCCCGGGCGGGGTGAGCGGGACGGGAGGGCGTCGCCACCGGTCGAGTGGCAGCGGCGCCCCGCCAGGCTGGGCGGCGTCCACACCGAAGCGGGGGCTTCGGCGGCGTGACCGTGGACGGTGCCGGACGAGCCGGATCCACTGGTGCTGGGAGAGGGCGCGGCTGGCGCGGAGTCGGCGTCCGGCTGGAGCGGGTCTGGCCTGTCCGGCCGGACGAGGCGCGGCGGGAACGAGAGCTCGGTTGCCGTCTGCGAGTGTGATGAAGTGCTCGTGGTGGCGGGGCCCGAAACGGGCCCGGCCGGTTCCCTGACTGATCCGGAGCCGGAACCGGCGCAGCAGCCCGGGCCGGTCTGCGGCGGCGTGGGTAGCGGCGGCGCCGGCAGGGTCGGCGCGGATGGTGGCGCGGCCGTCGGGCCGGTGGGCGGGTCCAAGAGGCCTGTCACCGGTTCGAGGGGCTTGAGCACGGGGTCCAACGGCTCGAGCAGCGGCTCCAGCCCTCGCCAGACGGGCGAGAGAACCGGGGCGAACGGCTGGGTCACCGGGCTGAGGGCGTCTGCCACGGGCGCTAGGACCCCGGTGCGTACCGGGTCGGTGACCGGGCGGAGTACCTCGGTCACCGGGGTGAGTACCCCGGCCTGGAGCGGCTTCGTGACCGGACGGAGAACATCACCCACCGGTGCCAGCACCTCCCCGCCACGCGGCCGGGTGGCCGGTCGGCTCGCACCGCCAGCGGCGGGCTTCGGCGTGCCGACCCGGACGGGCCGGGCCGGCGGTGGAGTGACTTGGTTGGCCGGCCGGGTTGCCGGTCGGGCCGGCGGTCGGGCTGGCGCCGGGAGAGGGTCGGCTCCGCTCGGCGGGGTGCCGGGGGCCGTCTCGTCGGCAGGTACTTCTGGAGCAGGCGGTGGTGCCGTCGTATCGAGGATCGGGCGGAGGACGCCGGTGAGCAGGTCGACGGCCGCGTCCACCGGCGCGGCCAGCGGACGGTCGGCGGCGTAGGCGACCGACGTGGTGGCGCTCTCGTGGACGCCCCACGCCACGACGACACCGCCGAGCAGCAGCGCGAGGCGCAGCGCGACCCGCGTCCACCGCCCGCCCCGTCGAGTCATCCCGGCACCCCTCCGACCCCCGGCCATCGCCTACGATCAACGCCCGTACCCTACCGAAAGCGGTCGGCCGATCACAGCCTGCCGCTGATCGAAGTCGGGCGCGTCGCGCGTCGCGCCATCGCGGCCCAGGCAGACCAGAACCTTGCCGGCTGGGGCGTAGAGAAAGCGCAGTCGGGTCGGCCGTCCCGCGGCACGCATCCGTTCCAAGGCTTCAACCAGCACGGCAGTGTCGTGGTAGTCCCAGATGCCACCGGAGCACACCAACTCGGTGGCGGTGGCAGTAACTCCTGAGGCCTCGGCTGCCTCGGCGCTGAACCCGACTGGCAGCAACGTGAGCAGGTGGCGCATGGTGCGAGATCGAGTGTGGTGGGCCGAGCCGGCCGATCGCCTGTACCGTGCCAAAACTCCGGTCGCTGCCGTGACCTGGCGCGGCGAGCATCCGGCGGGCTTGCGGATGCTCGCCGACCGGATCGGTCTGACCTCGGGAATCTCGACGGTTCTGGCCAGGGCGACGCCGGGCAACGTCCGAAGCAACTTCCGGCGATCGCCGCCGCACCGCTGCGCGGCACGCCACCGGAACCCGCCCAGCATTCGACGCACTGGAACAGCAGCCTCGGCCAACATGCACACGCGCTATCCGCGATGGCCATCGCGGACGCCTGTCCATCATGCAAATATTTCGAGGTCCTTGACGGCAACCATGACGGCAACGCAGACCGCCCCACACCCTTCAGCACACAGCGATGACGTGGAAGTTGCTTAGGGTGACTAAGATCGCCCCTTGTCGTCGGCGGTGATTCGCGGTTCCAATGTGTCGAGAAATTCGTTCGACGCAATGACTTCTACTCCCACGGCAGCATCACCGAATTGCCCGAATGCCCGTGCAACAAATACATAGCTGGCGAGCCTCCCCACAGCGACTGACAGCAGGGTGGACGTTTGGGTACTAGCCGAAATTAACGAGGGAGAAAGGCTCGCTAATGGGTCTGATGCTTGAGCATCCGTACCCAGACACACGGCATTCTCACGCCATGTGACTTCAAGAGCAACCGGAAGATCAACTGCGTCGACCCGAATGCTCCCACCGAAGCCAAGTGAGCCGTCCTCGTATTCAAACTTGATCTCTGAGCGACGACCCCCAGGAACACCCACCCCACGCTTTTGCATTGCGATCCATAGCCGGTCTCGCTCGACATGGTAGGCAGCCACACGGCTGAGCCCCTTGACCGGCTGACCGAAGGCCAGAAGCCAGAGTTGGTGCTGGCCAGAAGGCATCGCCGAAACGAGCGTCGAGCGGAGGGTCGTCGACGCATCTGCAACCACCGCGTCAACAGTCTCTTGCGGTGAACGGTTCAACATGACCATCGGCGTCGTCCCGAATCCTCACGGTACGAGTGCCACCGCCCGGCGCTGGAACAAGGCCGCCGACGGCATCGAAGCTATCGAACAGGCCACCCGCCAGCGCGTTGACGTCGCCCTCGTCGACGTCCGCATGCCCCGCATGAACGGCATCACCACCGTGTCGAAGCTACGGGCCCTCCCCAAAGCACCACGGATCATCACACTGACCACCTTCGACCTCGACGACTACGTCTACCACGCGCTCGCGGCCGGTGCTGACGGGTTCCTGCTCAAGGACACCGACCCCGCCGAGATCCTGCGCGCCGTCCACGTGGTCGCGGCCGGCTCGGCCATGCTGCATCCCGCCGCAGCCCGGCGCCTGCTCGACCGCTACCACGCCACCACCAAGCCGCAGACAGCCGCCGCGCAGCACCGGATCGACAGGCTCACCCCCCGCGAACGGGACGTCCTCGCCCTACTCGCGCAAGGCGACACCAACGCCGATATCGCCGTCCGGCTCGCCATGCGCGAGAGCACCGTTAAAGCCCATGTCAGCCGCATATTGGCAGCATTGGAGGTCACCAACCGCGTGCAGGCCGCGCTGTTGGCCCGCGACGCCGGAATCACTCCCTGACCGAGGCGTGTCCCGCCCCAGGTGGGCCAGCGCCCTCGCCTCGGTCGGGTCCAGAGGCGGCTCCTACGACAACCCGATGGCCGAAGCGTTCAACTGGGTCTGGCCGGCGACGGGGGCATGAGCGACGCGTCGATCGCCTGCAACAGGGCCGTGGCGGACCCGGTGAGGCGCCTGCCAGACGGCCAGACTGCCCGCAACGTCCGACTCAGCGGCAGGGCATCCACCGGCACGGTCACCAATTGGCCGGAGGTCAACTCCGTCTCGACGGCGTACCTGCTGAGCACTGCGGGCGCGGTGCCGGTCATGGCGGCTCCTTTGACGGCGGCGTTGGAGCCGAGAGCGAGGTGGGGCGGCAGCGGGTCCAGGTCGCGCAGAGCCAACTCCAGTGTTTCGCGGGTGCCGGAGCCCGCCTCCCGGACCACCAGCCGCGTGCGCGCAAGCTCAGCTGGCCGCAGCGGACGATCGAGCCGAGCCCACAGATGCTGCGGTGCCACCACGACGACCAGGTGGTCATGCCCGACGACGCGGTGGTCCAGTCCGTCCGGCACCGTCGGTCCTTCGACGAACCCGATGTCGACGCTCTCATCGGACACCAGCATCCGGGCGACCTCGGCGGAGTTGACGACGGTCAGACCGACCCGCACGTCGGGCTCCCGCTGACCGAGGCTGTGCAGCCAACGGGGAAGCAACGCCTCGGCAACAGTCATGCTGGCAGCGATGCGAAGCTGGGCCGCCCGCGCCTGCCGCATCGCGGTGAGGCTGCTCTGGAACTCGTCGGCGGCCGCCAACAGCCGTAGCGACCAGGTCACCACGACCTTGCCGTCGTCGGTAAGCACCGACCCACGCGGCGTCCGGGTGAGCAACGGAAGCCGGGCCTCGCGCTCCAGTGCGGCGAGCCGCTTGGTGGCCGACGGTTGGGCCATCCCCATCGCGCGAGCGGCCTGGCCGACGCTGCCCAACTCCGCCACCCGGACCAGGAGGCGGAGCGACAGCAGATCGGGAAGTCGACTCATAGCCACAGGCTATGACGTGCACCGTACCCCAGGACTACCGGTCACGATGCGCCGGCTTCAGGCTGTCTTCATGGCGATCAGGAATCTGACCAGAGCGGGCGACGACCGTACCCGGGCGCGGCGAGGCTCCGACCGGCTCGCCGCCGTGCTGCCGGGCCTGGTCGTCGCTGGCGCGGCCGCCGCCATCGGGTACGCCGTGAACCGCCAGATCGCAGTGGCCAGCCCTCTGGTGGTGGCGATCGCGCTCGGCATGCTGCTGAGCGCGCTGGGCGGATACCGCCCGCGGCTCCGGGACGGCCTGCGGCTCGCCTCGTCGACGCTGCTGCGTACCGGAATTGTGCTGCTCGGCCTGCAACTGGTCGTCTCCGACATCTACCGGCTCGGGGTCGGGCCAATCGTCGTGGTGCTCGTGAGCGTCGCCACGGCGTTCGTCGTCACCCGCTGGGTCGGGCGGCGGCTCGGCCTGACCCCGGCCCGCTCACTACTCGTTGCCACGGGGGTGGCCATCTGCGGGGCGGCGGCGGTGGCCGCGATGGACCAGGTCGCCGACGGAGAGGACGACGACGCCGTCACGGCGGTCGCCGTGGTGACCGTGCTCGGCACGCTGTCGCTGGCGGTCCTCCCCGTGTCGGGTCTGCTGCTCGGGCTCGACGACGCCATGTTCGGCATGTGGGTCGGGGCGAGCGTGCACGAGGTCGGTCAGGTGGTGGCCATAGGAGGAGCGGTTGGCGCGGCCGCGTTGTCCACCGCGGTGGTGGTGAAGCTGTTCCGTGTGGTGCTTCTCGCGCCGCTCGTCGCAGCGGTCGCGATCGGTCGCCGTTCGGCGGCGCAGAAGGAAGACGGCGCTGAGCTTCCGCCGGTCCTCCCGTGGTTCGTGGCCGGATTTCTCGCGATGGTGGCGCTGCGTACCACCGGTTGGATGCCCGCCGGAGTGCTCACTGCCGCCTCCACGGCGAGCACGCTTCTGCTGGCCACAGCCATGTTCGCGCTCGGCGCCGCGGTCAACCTGCGGGCCGTCGCCCGCGGTGGCCGCCCTGCGGTGAGTGCCGGCGCCATCGGCACAGCCGTCCTGGCGACCACATCACTGGCCGGCCTGGCCCTGGTGGGCTGACCGTGGAGTCCCCGTCGTCCGGCGAACGCCCCGGGTCGGCGGAAGGCAACCGATAAGCCAGGCCCAGCGGCGGTGCCGGGCAGCTGCCGCGCCGCACGCCGGGCGCGGCCGGTGGTCGCCATCGACGTCGACGGCGTCCTCAACCCCGACCACCCGCCCACCGCCCGCCAGCTCGGCTACCACCCGCACCACTACGACGGCCCCGGGCCCACCGGCCGACACGTCTCCGGCGAGGTGTGGCTGCACCCCGACCACGGCACCTGGCTGAAAGAACTCGCCCACCACACCGACCTCGTCTGGTGCACCAGCTGGGGCACGACCGCCGCCACCTGGATAGCGCCCCGCCTCGGCCTCCCAACCGACCTGCCCGTCATCGACACCGGACACAGCGGCGTGCGGATCGGCCGCCAACTCAAACTCGCTGCCCTCTACCACGCCATCAGGGATCGGCCGGTAGCTGTTCTCGATGACGAGTTCGGCGGCCGGGACCCGGCCGAGGCCGCCGAACGCACCGCACGCGGCAGCACCACCCTGCTGATCCCCGTCAACAGCGTCACCGGCCTACAACGCGACCACATCGACCAGGTCATCCACTGGCTCGACCAGATGCCCGCCGACGGCGGGTTGCCCCAGATACCAGGCGATACCGCGCTCGGGCGGACAGCAGCGCCTAATGAAGCAGACGCGTCACGCGACGAGGTCTGCGACCTCAGCGTGGGCGACCCGGTGCTGCGCAAGTCCCGGCTACTGTCCCGACAGTGCGACACATGCATCTTCCGCCCCGGCAACCTGATGCACCTCTCCGAGGGCCGCCTCCGAAATCTGGTTGCCGAGGCGCTGCGGGACGAGTCCTTCGTCATCTGCCACGACACCCTTCCCCACTACCGGAACCGGGACGTCAAGCCCGCCATCTGCCGGGGATTCGCCGACCGCTACTCCACCCAGGCCCTTCAGGTCATCGAACGGCTCTTCGGGTTCACCGAGGTCGACCCACCCGTCGACGATCTGGACCGAGCTGACAGCACCGTGACGACGGAGGACAGCGCCACCGAGAGGGGTAAGCCCGGCTCGGCCCGATAGATCGGCAGCGCCAGAGGTGGGCTGAGCGGACATCCGCTCAGCCCACCTCTGGGATCCGAGCAAGAGCCGGATTCTCTTTTGCGTTAATCGGCTGCAGCACGGCGGAGTCGCCTCACGAGCTACGGTCGGTTACCGTCCGGCCTGGCCGCCATCGCGGATCGCGGCAGATCAGTGCGTCTGATCTTGGCCGACTGTGGGCCAGCGAGTCTGTTGGCGTGGACCACGTCCGGGCTGTGAGCCGCCTCGGCTCGGTCGTCGCTGCGGGGATGTGGTCGACCATCTCGATCATGGTCAGGGCCTGCTGCAACGAGAGCGGAAGGCCTGATCCGCGATGTGCCGTCGGCCCATCCTCCAGATAAGGGTAGTCGCGGATCATGTGGCACCCGGTTACCACGCGGCTCCAGTTCAGGTCGACGCCGACGGGCATATTGCCCAACATGTCGTGCTAGGCGTGCCGGCCGCCCAGACCATCGCCAAACGTTGCCGAGGAGCGTGGCTGGATACGTCCGGCTGGTCGGGTATGGTTGGCGCATGTATTCAGGCACCGCCTCGATGATGAAGCCGTGGTCCCTCCGCTGACGGCGGCAGGGTTGACCAACTTCGTCTGATGTAACTCTGTTCCGCCGTCCTGGCGTTCCCGCCGGGCGGTGTGTTTGTGCTGCCCGGCTCCATGACGAGCTGAGAGCAACAGTGAAGAATCTTGAACGGACTTCATCACAAGACTTGACGGTGGGGCCTGACCTCGCCTGGGGCGGCCGGCTGCCGGCTGGGGATCGAGCGCATGTCCGAGCTGACGGCGTTCGGGTCGTGCTGGGTGGGCGCGTGGTTCTGTCCGACGTCAGCGTGACCGTCTCTGCTGGCTCACGCCTGGCGATCGTCGGCGAGAACGGCTGCGGCAAGACGACGTTGCTGCACGTGCTGGTCGGCATGCTCTCGCCTGACCAGGGCACGGTGGAGCGGATCGGCACGATCGGCGTCGCCCGGCAGGCGCTGGATGCCCGCAGCGGCGAGACGGTGGGCACCCTCGTCATGGGTGCGATGCGGGAGTCCCAACGCGCGCTGCGGGCACTCGATGCCGCCGCGGTTGCGGTGGCCGAGGGCGAGGAAAGCGCGGATACGGCTTACGCTGCCGCACTCGACGCGGCAACCCGGCTGGATGCCTGGGATGCGGAGCGGCGCGTCGACGTGGCGTTGGCAGGACTCGACGCATGCACCGATCGGGGGCGTCCGCTGTCGACGTTGTCGGTCGGTCAGCGCTACCGGGTCCGCCTGGCCTGCCTTCTGGGGGCACGCTATGACCTGCTGATGCTGGACGAGCCGACCAACCATCTCGACGCCGGCAGCCTGGCTTTCCTCACCACGCGGCTTCGTAAGCATCCGGGCGGGGTGGTGGTCGTGACCCACGACCGTGCCCTGCTCCGGGACGTGGCCGCGGAGTTCCTGGACCTCGACCCCAGTGAGGACTGGCGTCCGCGCCTGTTCGCCGGGGGCTACGTCGGCTGGCAGGACGGGCGTCGGCGTGAACGCGAGCGCTGGGTGCGAGACTACGAGGCACAACAGGCCGAGCACCAACGGCTGGCCGACGCGGTGAACGAGGCACAGGGCCGGCTCAGCACTGGCTGGCGCCCCGAGAAGGGACATGGCAAACACCAGCGTCAGTCCCGCGCCCCTGGTCTCGTCCAGGCGTTCCGGCGCCGGCAGGAAGCGCTCGAGGCCCATCGGATCATCGTGCCTGAGCCGCCACTGCCACTGCGCTGGCCCGACGTCGGCACACGTCCCGGTTTGCCTATCCTGCGCTGCCACGACGTCACCGTGACCGGGCGCCTCCACCAACCCGTCACGCTCACCCTCGATGGTGGGGACCGCCTGCTCGTGACCGGCCCCAACGGGGCGGGCAAGTCAACGCTGCTCGCGCTGATGGCGGAAGACCTCGAACCGTCGACCGGGGAAGTCCGTCACCTCTCGCGGGCACGCGTCGCGTACCTCGGGCAGGAAGTACCGGACTGGCCTCCGACCGTGCTCGCCCACGACCTGTACGACCAGCACGTCGGCCGGCTCCGGTCCACCGGACACCTCAGCGACAGGGACATCCTGCCCCTGACCGCGACCAACCTCCTCGACAAGGAAGCCCTCCGTACTCCCGTCGGGCGGATGTCCCAGGGGCAGCAACGCAGGCTGAACCTCGCACTGCGGCTGGCCGAGCGACCCGACCTACTGATCCTCGACGAACCCACCAACCACCTGTCGGCGCCCCTGGTCGACGACCTGACCGCCGCCCTGATCGAGACCCCGGCGGCCATCGTCGTCGCCACCCACGACCGCCAGATGCTCAGCGACCTCGCGAGCTGGCCCACCCTGCCGCTCACCGTCAACGCCAAGGACCTGTCATGACCACGCGCCCCCGCGTTCCCGTCCTCGCACCACTGCGACACCGGAACTACCGGCTCCTGTTCGCGGCCATGGTGCTCGACCTGTTCGCCACCGGGGCATGGAGCATCTACCTCGTCCTCCAGGCACTGGCCCTCAACGCCACCGCGACCGCACTGTCCTCGGTCGTGGCCTGGACCGGTATCGGACTCCTCGTCATGTCCCTCGTCGGCGGCGTCGTCGCGGACCGCATGCCCAAGAAGTTGATCCTGGTCAGCGCGCTGGCCTTCAACCTGGCCACAGCCCTCGTGATCGCGATCCTCTCGCTCACCGGCAGCGTCCAGATATGGCAGCTCAGCGTCTCCGCCCTCGTCATGGGCGCAACGACCGCCTTCTACTTCCCCGCCTACACCGCCCTGGTGCCCCACGTCGTGCCCACCGACGACCTCATGGCCGTCAACGGGCTCGAGGGCGCCACCCGGCCCACCATCCAGCAAGCACTGGCCCCAGCCGCCATCGGAGCTATCATCGGCGCCGTTGTTCCGGGCGCCGGCGCCGCCCTCATCGCCGCCGCGTTCGGCCTCGGTCTGCTGTGCGCGCTCGCCCTCCCCACCGACGCCGTCGACGGCGGAACGGAACGGGCCCATCCCCTCCACGACCTCGTGGGTGGATTCCGCTACGCCGTCCGCACCCCGTGGATCCTCGCCAGCGTCGTCTTCGCGGCCTTCATGGGACTCGTCGTCGCCGGACCAATCGAGGTAATTTTGCCGGCCACCATCCGCAACCAGCACGCCAACGGTGCCTCCGCCTACGGACTCCTCGTTGCCGCCCTCGGCGTCGGCGGCCTCGTAGGCTCACTCGTCGCCGGCTCGATCACCATGCCACGCCGCTACCTCACCGCGATGATCGGTAGCTGGGCACTTGGCTGCCTCCCTCTCGTACTACTGGCCATCACGAGCACGCTCTGGATCATCGGTGCGGCCTTGTTCATCTACGGAGCACTGATCGGCACCGGCATGGTCATCTGGGGCACCCTGCTTCAGCAACGCGTCCCCCTCGACATGCTC
The DNA here is from genome assembly GCF_045040215.1 of Micromonospora sp. NBC_01412. NCBI lineage: Bacteria > Bacillati > Actinomycetota > Actinomycetes > Micromonosporales > Micromonosporaceae > Micromonospora > Micromonospora sp. NBC_01412. The sequence goes on along the minus strand of NZ_CP109528.1, from coordinate 561,093 downwards.
GGCCGGATCGCGAGCCTGGACTTCCTCATCTCCATCGCCTTCATGCCCATATCGATCGCCCTCGTCGGCGTCCTGTCCACGTACCTGTCAGCCGGCGTTCTATTCTCCATCGCCGGACTCGCACCCCTCGCCCTGGCAGTCATCGTCATCGTCGCCGCCGGACTGTATCGAGACGAGATCGCCAACCCGCTCAGCGACGCAACGCCAGAACAACACCCTACGAACTGAGAGCTGCGGGGTTGCGCGGCTTGCCCGCAACCCCGCCACTCATCGGGCATGACCATGCACAACACCGGGATCCGGTCCCGGTTTGTGTTGTCGGCAAATACCTCGGCGGACGCCTGGCGAACGGGAAGATCCGACACGGGGTGACTCACGCGCGGACTCGGCTGCGTCAAATACGTAGTCAACAGGCGGACCTTTGTGTCCGGGAGTTGCCCCCTGGTCCTGGACACTTGAGCCTTGGATCGTGATGGTCTGGGGAGATCAGGAGTCCCTGACAGATGGTGATGAAGCACTACCCGGCCGGGTTCAAGGCCGACGCGGTGGCGTTGTATCGGTCTCGGCCTGGGGCGACGATCGCGCAGGTCGCTGATGATCTTGGGGTCAATCGGGAGACGTTGCGTAGTTGGGTCCGCGCCGATGATCAGCGTCGGGGTGCGGTGGCCGGGCCGGCGGGGTCGTCGGCGGCCGGGTCGGTGGAGGACGAGAACGCCGTGTTGCGGCGGCGGGTGCGGGAGTTGGAGGAGGAGCGGGACATTCTGCGGAAGGCGGCCCGGTATTTCGCCGGGGAGACGCGCTGGTGAGCCGCTTCCAGTTCGTCGCCGACCATCAGCAGCGCTTCGGCGTGAAGCGGTTGTGTCAGATCATCGGGGTGTCCCGCTCGAGCTTCTACTACTGGCGCTCGGCCGCCGAAACGCGGGCCGCCCGGGATGCCGCGGATACGGCTCTCGTGGGTCGGATCCGGGCGGTCCACGCCGCTCACGACGGCACCTACGGGGCACCCCGGGTCACTGCTGAGCTGCGCGATGCCGGCCTGGCGGTCAACCGTAAGCGGGTCGCGCGGGTGATGCGCCGCTTCGGCGTGCAAGGGCTACGACTACGCAGGCGAACTCGTACGACGGTGCCGGACCCGGCCGCGGCCGCGGCGAGGGCCCCGGATCTGATCGGCCGGGACTTCACCGCCCCGGAGCCGAATCAGCGCTACGTCGGCGACATCACCTACCTGCCGGTCGGTGAGCGCGGGTTCCTCTACCTGGCCACCGTCCTAGACCTGCACTCCCGGCGTCTCGCGGGCTGGGCGATCGCCGATCACATGCGCACCGAACTGGTCATCGACGCCCTCCACGCCGCGCAGCAAACGCGAGGCACCCTGCACGGGGCGATCATGCATACCGATCACGGAGCTCAGGGCGGATTCAACTGGTTGTCGCAACACCTTGATCACGGAGGTTTGCGTTGGGGCGGGGTAAGAAGCAGATACCTGTGGTGTCGGCTGGTGCGCGGCGCCAGTGGGCGTCGGATCGGGCGTTGCGACCGCCGATGCGTTCACCGGGGCGGCCGGAGCCGTCTCGTGCGGTGCAGCGGGACTTCTGGCGGCGGATCGCCTCGGGAGTAACGACGGTAGAGGCCGCGGAGGCTGTGGGTGTGTCATGGCCGGTCGGGTCCCGGTGGTTCCGCCACGCTGGCGGCATGCCGCCGATCAGTCTGGGCGAGCCCACGGGCCGTTACCTGTCATTCGCCGAGCGGGAGGAGATCGCGTTGCTGCGCGTCCAGGGGGTCGGCGTGCGCGAGATCGCCCGCAGGATCGGACGCGACCCGGGAACGATCTCACGCGAGCTGCGCCGTAACCGTAACGCGGCGACCAGGGGCGGTAAGCCGGTCTACCGGGCTCTGGTGGCGCAGTGGAAGGCGCAGCAGGCCGGCAAGCGCCCGAAGACCGCGAAGCTCGTGAGCAATGGCAGGTTGCGTGAGTACGTACAGGGCCGGCTCGCCGGCAGCGTCCGCCGACCCGACGGCACGATCGTCACCGGGCCTGAGACGCCCGCGTGGAAAGGGCTGAACAAGCCGCATCGGCAGGACCGCCGCTGGGCGACGGCGTGGAGCCCGGAGCAGATCTCGCACCGGCTCCGTGTCGACTTCCCCGATGATGAGTCCATGCGCATCAGCCACGAGGCGATCTACCAGTCGCTGTTCATTCAGGGGCGTGGAGCGCTCAAGCGTGAGCTGGTCGCGTGTCTGCGCACCGGCCGGGCGCTGCGAGTTCCCAGAGCGCGGTCCCAGAACAAGCCGCAAGGGCATGTCACTGCCGATGTCGTCCTGTCCGAGCGCCCCGCCGAAGCCGCGGACCGCGCGGTCCCCGGGCACTGGGAAGGGGATCGTGCGACACGAAGTCGCACGAGTTTGAGTGGATTTGCCGCTTGGAGGTTCGTCTATTACTGATGGCAAGTCCCGGTCCTGTGTCCGTTGGCTCGTCCCCTCTCCTGACATGCGTTGCTGGTAACGGCGGGGTGTGAAGCTCAGGAGTCAAGCCCAAGGGTTTCCGTTCCGTCCGGGAGCTACAGGCTAAGGGGAAGACCGGACGGGTGAATGCAAATGAACCCTCGATGATGTCTCGTGATCCCAAGCCCTGTCGACGGAATGCGGTAATGGGGTACAGGGCTGGCCGTTGAGAAGCGGCAGGCGCTGGCTGGTAGAGGTCACTCCAGCCAGAAGGACACCGCCGCCTCGGGATAAAGAGGGCACCCACCCCGGTCGTGTCTCACTCGTGCGGAACGTGGAAATCCCGTTGGAGTCCGGGTCTCGATGACCGGTCGGCCGACTGCGAGGAAAGCTCAATTCTTCAGCGGGGACAGGAAGGCCCAAGAAGCGAATGCCGGTAGCCGAAAGGAAACAGGAAATCGGAGGAGTCATCCGATCCTCCATCGGATTCTTCCGTATAACTGGCCGGATACGGGCGATGCCCGGACTCGAAAGGGTGCTGACGTGGGTCTGGTGAGCCTGTGGAGAAACACTGAACAATGACACCGGAACCGAAGGACAAGTTGGACGTCACAGTGACGCAAGTGTTCACTCCGATTGGCTCGTGGTGAGTATGTTGCCGTGGTGAACGGACCGGAGGGCGATGTTATCGACTGGTCGTCGATCGCTTGGCGCCAGGCTGAAGATGCCGTGGGTCGTCTGCGTCAGAGAATTTTCGCGGCGTCGCAGGCGGGGGACCTTAAACGGGTCCGCAATCTGCAGAAACTGATGCTCCGTTCTCGCGCTAACACGCTGATCAGCGTGCGGCGAGTCACGGAGATCAACGCTGGCCGTAAGACGGCGGGCGTCGACGGGAAAGTCGTGCTGCACCCGGAATCCAAGGCTGAACTGGCCGACTGGATGCAGCACGACAGCGCCATGTGGACTGCCCGTCCCGTCAAGCGTGTCTACATTCCTAAGCCCGGAACCACGAAACGGCGTGGTCTCGGCATTCCCGTGATCGCCGACAGGGCCTTACAAGCCTTGACAGCGAACGCGTTGGAACCTGAATGGGAGGCCCGATTTGAGCCGAAGTCCTACGGATTTCGGCCGGGCCGCGGCTGTCACGACGCGATCGGGGCCATCTATTCCACGCTCAACGGTAAGAACCCGCAGCGGGTGTGGATCCTCGACGCTGACCTGACGGCAGCCTTCGACCGGATCGATCACCGGCACCTGCTGACATTGCTTGGCGCGTTTCCCGCCAGGGATCGAGTGGAACGATGGCTGAAAGCAGGTGTGATCGATAATGGCCGGTTCGCCCCGACCGGGGAAGGAACTCCCCAAGGCGGAGTGATCAGCCCGACGCTGTTCAACGTGGCTTTGCATGGAATGGAGAATGCCGCCGGGGTCCGTTACCTCACAGCCGGCAGAGATGCCGGCAGTGCGGTAACAGACAGTCCGGTGCTGGTGAGATACGCAGACGATTTCGTCGTGATGTGCCACAGCCATGAGCGGGCCGACCAGGCCAAGGAAAGGCTACGGCAATGGCTGACGTCCAGAGGATTAGCCTTCAACGAGGGCAAAACTCGTATCGTCCATGCTGGCGATGGGTTCGATTTTCTGGGGTTCAACGTCCGCCGCTATCACGGGAAACTGCTGATCAGACCGAGCAAGGCGGCATTGAGACGGATCCGGGAAAGGCTACGCGGCGAGATAATAGCTTTGCGAGGAGCTAACGCGGCGGCGGTGCTTTACAAGATCAACCCCATCGTCCGGGGCTGGTCTGCCTATTACCGGACGGTGGTGTCGAGCGAGATATTCACGGCGCTGGACAACTATGTGTGGATTCTGCTTTACAAGTGGGCGAAACACAGCCACCCGAATAAGTCGAAGCACTGGATCGTTGACAGGTACTTCGGCCGGTTCAACCAGGCCAGGCAGGACAGGTGGGTTTTTGGTGACCGTGACAGCGGCTCCTACCTGATCAAGTTTTCCTGGACGAAGATCGTCCGGCACCAACTGGTCAAGGGCACGGCGTCCCCGGACGATCCTGCTCTCAGCAAGTATTGGGCCGATCGGCGCTGCAAAGGACCTCCAGCAACGGGCAAAGCCACGCTGTATCTTTTGAAGAAACAGCAAGGTCGATGTTCGCTCTGCCGAGGGTTTCTGCTACACGCCGAGCACGCGCCGCAGACCCCAACCGAATGGGAACTGTGGACACGCACGATCCGGAAGGCGATCGTCAGACAACATGTCGTCGCCCCGATCGACGGTAAGCCGGACGCTATTCATTCCCGTCTCATACACGCGTACTGCCTCCGACGGCAGCCAGCCGGCGAAGGCCAAAGGCCAAGCATTCTGCCCGTCAGCGAGCCTCCAGGGCTTGCTTGAGCCGTGTGCGGTTAACGCCGCAAGCACGGTTCTGAGGGGGCCCCGGCGCAGCAATGCGCCGGGGCTACCCGACTGATCATCGGGACGGGCCGTTCCGCGATCGGCACGCTCGTCGAGCGCACCAGCCGCTGCACGCTCCTGGTGCATCTGCCTCGGCTGGAGGGCTGGGGCGAGAAACCACCCGTGAAGAACGGTCCCTCGCTCGGCGGCTACGGCGCCGTCGCGATGAACACCGCGCTGACGACATCGATGACGAGGCTGCCCGAGCAGCTGCGCAAGACCCTCACCTGGGACCGCGGGAAGGAACTCTCCGGTCATGCGCAGTTCGCCCTCGATACCGGCACGAAGGTGTTCTTCGCCGATCCGCACTCGCCCTGGCAGCGGCCGACGAACGAGAACACCAACGGGCTGCTGCGTCAGTACTTTCCCAAGGGCACCGACCTGTCGAGGTGGTCCGACGAGGACCTCGAAGCCGTCGCCCTCGCAGTCAACAACCGCCCCCGCAAGATCCTTGACGAAGACCCCGGCCGAGGTCTTCGCCGAGCAGCTACGCTCACTACAACAGCCCGGTGTTGCAACGACCGATTGAACTCGCCCAATTTCGGTCCCGGAAACTCATCCGCGCCCTCAACCAGCATCACATGACCGGGTCGATGGGCAGAGTCGGCGCCGCCGGCGACAACGCCGCCATGGAATCGTTCTTCGGCCTGCTGCAGAACAACGTCCTCGACCGGCGAACCTGGACCACCCGCCAGCAGCTCAGGACCGCGATCGTGACCTGGATCGAACGGACCTACCACCGCCGCAGACGACAGCGATCCCTGTCCCGGTTGACCCCTATCGAGTACGAGACCATCATGACCCCACCGGCCAGTCAGGCCGCGTGACTGAAACTGTCACCTACCGGTGCAGCAGACCCGTTCGGCGCCGAGAAGCTTGAGCTCGGATTGTCTACGAGGAAACCGCAGCGAGCCCGGGCTCGACGCAGTGTGACCGGTCTACCGAGGTGTCAGCGCACGCGATGCGGCAGATCCGCGCACCCGAACTTGGACTGGCCGCGTGACTCCATCCCCGGGAGATGGCGGGCTTTCCACCACATGGTGATCCACGATGACCGGCGGAGTCCGCTACACGCAGCGTGACGGCGTGGCGAGACGCTGGCGCGCGTCATATGCGGCTTCCGCCCGGCTTGCCAGCCGACGCTTGAACCTCGGCTCGCCTCGACCCAAGCTATGAACAGGACTAGAAGTTTCCCTCGCGCCATAGTTAGTACTAGCGCAAATAGGTTTGCTGTGGAAACCTATCGGCATGACCACTGATTCGGTACCCGCCGGCGGCGATCCCCGCCGGCTGCTGTCGGAGGTGCGCGGCCTCGCCCGCCGGGTGCGGGTCGACCAGCGGGTGGACCTGGTTCGCGCTGCTGGTGCTGGCCGCGGTGACGTTCGTGGGGATCCCGTTCGACTGGTATTTCCTCGTCCTCCACTGCGTGGGCGACGGCACCGTGTGCCAGTTCTCGCGTCAAGGGGTGCTGTACTACTGGCCGCCGGCGCTGCTGCTGGCGTACGCGGCGATCGCCGTCTGCTACGTGCGGGTCGCCCGGGCGCGGGGGCTGGGCGCCCGGGTGCTGCCCTACGCGCTCACCGGCGTCACGCTGACGGTCCTGTTCACCGCCGCGTGGGTGGCAGCGCGCCTGTACTTCCCGACCCACCCGCACCAGTTCCCGTACTGGGCGCTCGTGTTGGACCGACTGATCGCGCCGTGGGGCACGATCGGGGTGGCGCTGCTGGTGCTGGCCCGGCTGGAGCGCAACCTCGGGCTGCTGGTGTTCACCCTCGGCTACCTGACGGTGGCGCTGGTGCCGATCGACCTCGGCTGGCACTGGCAGGGCCAGGACAGCACAGCGTTCCTGCCGCAGCAGATCATCAACGGCACCGTACTGCTGCTGGGCGCGATCGGCTTCCGGCTGGCCCACCGGCGGCGCCGATGACCGCCGAGACCGGGGCCCCGGACCCGCACGAGCCATCCGCCCACCCGGTCACCGGCCTGGACGAGGTAGTGCACCAGCGGGTGCGGCTTGGGATTCTCACCATCGCGCACGAGGCGCGCCGGGTAGAGTTCGGCTACCTGCGCACCCAACTGGACCTCACCGCCGGGAACCTCTCCAAGCATCTGAGCGTGCTGGAGGCGGCCGGCCTGATCGAGGTCGAGAAGGGCTACGCCGGGCGGCGCGGCCGTACCTGGATCACGCTCACCGCTGCCGGCAGCACCGCGCTCGCCGAGGAGATCGGGCGGCTGAAGCTGCTCATCGCGCGGGTCGAGACCACCGACACCCTGGAGGACCGATGACCATCGCACTGACCCGTCGACGCCTGCTCGCAGCCGCGCTCGCAACCGGGGTCGCCGTGCCGGTCGGCGGCGCCTGATCGGCATCTACGAAGCCATCCTCATCTCGGCTACTTAGAGACTTTCCGCAGGATCGATGTCCGGCCAGACTCGGTCCAGGTGCTCGGCGAGACGCTCCCACATTGCGGCTGCCCACCGGTGTCATTGGTGTGGCTCTCTCATGGCCTGCGGTCTCGCCGGGCACCGCGCGAGGAGAGGCTGGAAAGGGGTTTGTTCTGCTCGAAGTAGCGGTGCCCTCCTTGCTGACAACTCCGTCCGAGTTCAGCCAAGGGAGGCGCCGATGTCGGTGATCATCGGGATGGACCCGCACAAGCGTTCAGCAACCATCGAGGTCGTCGACGAACGCGCCCGGGTGCTCGCAGTGGGCAGGTATGGCACGGACAAGACCGGCTACGCGGAGATGCTCGCCGCCGGCCGCAAGTACGCCGATCGGGTGTGGGCGGTCGAGGGTTGCAACGGCATCGGGAAGCACATCGCCCACCGCCTGCTGCATGACGGTGAGACGGTGCTCGACGTGCCCGCGAAGCTGTCTGCGCAGGTGCGGGTGTTCGCCACCGGCAATGGCCGCAAGACCGACCCGGTCGATGCGCACTCGGTCGCGATGGTCGCACTGCGCACCCCGAACCTCGTGCGGGTCCAGCTCGACCCGGACCTGCAGGTGATGGGGATGCTGGTCGACCGCCGCGACGAGCTGGGCCGCGCCAGGACGCAGACCATCAACCGGCTGCACCGGCTGCTGCTGGAGCTCTTCCCAGGCGGGGCAAAGCAATTCCTGTCCGCACGGCAGGCACGTGCGCTGATCGCGACCATCAAACCCCGCGACATTGTCGGTAAGACCCGGCGCCGCCTCGCCGTCGAGCTCATCGGTGAACTTGAGGGCATCGACAAGAAGATCAAGACCGCGGAGAAGGACCTCAAGGAGCTTGTCGTCGCCCGCGGCTCCACGCTGATGGACCTGCACGGGATCGGCCCCTCAGGCGCAGCCCGGCTGCTGGCAGACGTCGGCGACATCCGCCGCTTCGCCGACCGCGACCGGTTCGCGTCCTGGAACGGCACCGCACCGCTGGACGCCTCCTCCGGCGACCAGAAGCGTCACCGGCTCTCCCGCGCCGGCAACCGGCGGATCAACCGGACGCTGCACATCATGGCCGTGGTCCAGCTGCGCAACCGCACCGAAGGCCGAGCCTACTTCGACCTGAAGAAAACCTCCGGAAAGACCTCCATGGAAGCCATGCGCGCGCTGAAACGGCGACTGTCCAACGTCGTCTACGCCCGCATGGTCGCCGACCAGAAACGCAGGCAGGCGGCGGATCCGGGAGGGCAGTCGGGGACGACTCTGCTATCCAGTGTGACCGACCTGACCCCGGGAATCGGCCCTTCGGACAAGCCACTTCCCAGACCCGCCACCAGCAAGCCTAAACCCGCCCTCCGAGCGGTGTCTTGACATAAAGGGGTGCCATGACCGGAAGCCGAGGACTCGTCTGGGGCCCAACAGTATCGCTACGTAGAGTCACTATTTGGTCTTGTTGTTCGATGACGCGCCCCGCTCGTCGGACATAGATCGGACTGGTAGACGGTCTGCATTTGCAGCCGTACCGACCTCTGCACTTCAAGCCGTACCCCGACATCAGGTGCTCGCGCAAGTTCACGACGAACGCAACGATCGCCCTTGGCGTGCCCATCAGGAAGGCCAGCGTGACTACGGCTAACGCGGCAGTTCACTCAACTCACGACGGCGGCAGCGGGTGGCCCTCAAACCGGTAGAAGATCTTGTTGTCGTTGGGCGCGACGCCAATCTTCGCGTAGAAGCGCTGCGCGAGGGTGTTCTCCCGATCGGTGGTCCACTCGATCCTGCTGCACGAGTTCGAAACGGCCACGTCAATCAAGCCATCCACGAGCAGCTTCCCGACGCCCCGTCCCCTTGCCGTCTGCGCCACGTACAGCTCCTTGAGGTAGAGCGAGCGGGTCAGGCCGACGGCTGGCCACAGGAAGGAGTACGTCGCGAGCCCGGCGAGTGCCTGCGCGTCCCAGGCGAGCACGGCATGGGCCAGGGGCGGGTCACCAAAGAGCGCCTCGTTGATCTGACAGATCCGCACGTTACGGGGCTCAACCTCGGTCTCACCGTAGAACGTGTCCAGCTCTTCAAGAAGCGCGGCGATCGCATCGACATGGACGGGTTCGGCGGCTACGACTGGGGTCACGACGTGCATCCTTCCTGTCGGTCTTGACCTTGATAGTTCAGGACGCTTCGTCTGTTGCTACCGCTGCACGCCGTCGCACACGAGGGTTGTCGCGGCGGCAACGCCGTCGGCGACTGCGTGGGAGAGCGGATGCTGGTGGACGAGCCGTGCGGCGAGAGTGCCGAGGAACGTGTCGCCCGCTCCGCTGGTGTTAATCACGTTGACCTGCTGTGCGGGCACGAGCGCGGTGTCGTCGGCGTCACTGTAAGCGGCACCGCGCGAGCCAGCGGTCACCACGGCTGCTCTGGGGCCCAGCTTGCGCAGTTCCCGTGCGGCGACCGTCGGGTCGTCGTGGTGGCGGCCGAGTACCGCCGCCGCCTCGGCTTCGTTCGAGACGAACAGGTCCAGTGGGGCCAGCGCGGCCGACCCGAGGGTGGAATGCGGTACCAGGTTGCCGATGAGCGTCTCGGCGCGGTGGTGTCGGAAAACGGCGTCAACGGCGTCGGGCTGGAGATCAAGTTGGGCCACCACGACCGAGGTGCGCAGTCCTGCCAGCCTGGTGCGTACCTGTTCGCCGGTGAGTTCGGTTTCCAGGGCACGCGCGAGGATGATGCGGTTCTCGCCGTCAGGATCGACTTCGATGACCGCGATTCCGGTCGAGGCCGATGGCACGAGTTGGAAGGAGGACACGTCAATGGCAGCGTCGGTGAGGGCCCGGTACAGGAAGGCGCCCCAGTGGTCGTCGCCGGCGTTGCCGATCAGGCTGGTGCGCGCACCCGCCCGGCTGGCGGCCAGGGCCTGGTTGAGGCTCTTGCCGCCGGCAGTGGTCGTCGCCGGCGACGAGGCGAACGTCGTGCGGCCAGGAACCGGCGGTCCGGGGATCCGCACAGTGATGTCGATGTTGGCACGGCCCACGACGACGACACACGGTGGACCCGGCACCTGAGCCGGACCGGGCGAGTGGTTCATCCTGCCGTGGCCAGTTGGTCAAGCAGATGCCGCACATCCCGCTGGCCGCGGAAAGGTTCGAGCTGCCGGGCCATGGCGGCGACGTCTCGGCGGACCCGCGCCGAGCCGGTGCTGGTCGCCACCGTCAACGCCCCAGCGGCGGCATGGCCGGGCTCCAAGGCCGAGGTACACGTGCGCCGTGCGGGAGAGGTACACGCCCCGCTCGCGCCGGTAGCGCTCCGGCCACTCGTTGACGGCCGCTGTGAAACTGCCGATGGCCTTGTCGGGCTGCTGGAGACGGTCACCGCAGTTGGGCGGGCATGGGAGGTTCGGGGAGTCATGATCCGGCGGGCTGTTCGTCGTCCCCGAGCGTGCCCGTGGCCAGTACATCCCACGCGTAGCTGCGGGGTTCTCGGCGTAACTCGACAAGCTCGACGCTGTGAATGGCCGTCGTCACGGATGCGACGGAGCGGAGGCTGGCCACCAAGTCGATGACCGGTGCCGCGTCGGTCGGCGTGTTGTTGTAGGCGATGCTGACGTGGGGGACGAACTCGGTGGCACGCGCGGGAACCGCACGCTCGCCCCTGACCTCCGCAAGCGCCCGCCGCAAGGCCTGACGAACGCTCCGCACTGGAGGATGAGGGCCCGCACTGAACCGAACAGCTCCCGCTGATCCCGCCAGGGGCCCCACCCGAAGTGAGAACGGGGAGAGGCCCTCGAGCCGCCGCCGCGCTGCTGCCACGATCTGGTCGAGCTGCGCGGCAGGCACTTCATCTGTGAAGCCAACCTTCTGCACGGTAAGGTGCAGCCCTTTCAGGGGGACCATGTCCAGGGTAGGGATATGGCCAAGACCGGCCTGACATACCGTTGCGAGCGCGCGTAATGCTTCGCTCTCGCCGAGACACATCATCCAATGGTAGGAACGTCGACCTTGGCGCCAGCCTGTCCGTTCCCAGTGATTGACCAGAGAATCGAGCGCGCGGTAGCGCGCCCAGTCCTCGTCGACGTAGCCGTACCGTCCATGCCCTTCCCAGGATCCACTAGAAGGAGTTGCCATTGTCCGGCTTCCGCTCGCACAACCACTGACGCACTTCATCGGCGAAGGCATTTACGGGCGCGTAGTCCGAGTATTCTTGGAGCCCTGCGACGAAGGTTCGCAGTCGCTGCTCGATCGACTCGATGCGATTGTCTTCCGAGGCGGCCATTGCCGCGCGTGTCAGCGCTAGTGCCTGGTCCAGGTCTTTTTTCGGCGCGCCGATCAGGGCGGATGCCATGTCCAGGCGCACCAGAGCCTGACTCCACCGTGACGGCGAGCTGTCCACAATGTCAAGCGCACGTCCAGCGAATTTAAGGACCGGCCCGGCGTTCCCCAACCCAAGAAACGCGGTGGCGGCATTCGACGCAGCATGTGCTTCGCTATAAACACCGAACGATATGCACGGAGTCATACCGGGCTCCGGAGAGAAGGCGGCAAGAAGATCATAGGCGTCACCGACGGCCTCCGTGACCGCCCGCCGGTCACCCAGCCTCCCATGCGCCCTGGCCTCGCCATTCACCGCAAGTCGCACCGCTTGACGTCCCATGCCAGCGAAGCGCCGGCCGTCCTGCGCGAAGGCGAGAGCGTCACGGTAGTTGCCCGCATAGAACTCAGCCAGACTCTGCGTACCACGCACCCACGCCTGAAGATCACGATCGTCGGCCTGTTCCGCCAACTGGAAGCTCTCGAGCCCATACGCGCGAGCGGAGTCGAAGCGACCCAGGTTGACCGACATGTAACTCAGCAGCCCGGAAAGACGACCCGCAACGACCAGCAGACGCTGCTGCTGCCTCGGACGCGCACGGCCCATCAGCATCGGCTGAACACGCCGCCGCTCTCGGACCAAGATCGGCGCGAGGACCCGCGCCCCCGCAGCTCGTACGAATCGACCACCTCAGCGACGAACGCCTCCACGGCACCGAGGAACGACTCGTCGAGCACGTACGCATGCTGGTCGCGGACCCGCGCTTGCACCTCCGCAACAGGCTCGACCACCTCTTCGCGGTGACCGACCACCACTCCCGAGGCCGGGCCAAGCGATGCCAATGCTCCCCAGCGGGCATGCCGAGCCGCTTCCGCCTTCTCCTTCTGATGCCGGGCATCAAGGGACCGGTACTCGTCGTAACCGATGAGCAATTCGCCGCCGGCCTGAAGAAGCGACTCGCACTGCGCCCAGAAGACCCGGTCCACCACCTGCCGGCCACTCTCGACGTTGGCCACCGTGCTCCGCGTGCTGTGCACCAGCCGCGCGACATCGTCCTGAGTCAGTCCACGCTTCCTGCGCCAGGTCCCGAGCCTCCGCCCGAGTGCCCGCTTCACGTCACTGAGTCCCTGCGGATCCATGAGGACGTCCCCCCACGTCATCGGAGGGGCTGATCACCATTCGCTACTGACCCCTCACGGCACGCTGACAGTAGACGATTGCGGCAGCAAGGGGCCATCCCCACCCGAGGGCGCCACCGCACACGGCCCACAAGTCGGGCGACGCCAGCACCTCCAGGTTCGACGTCGAACCCAAGGAGATTCTGTGTTCCGGAATGTGGACACCTGCAGCGGTAGGCCCAACCATGGTCAAAACCCACTCGGACAGACCAGCCGCCCGCCGGACAGGGCCGGACGTGAGGGATGCTCGTCGCACGAGCACCCACCGAGCACCCAACCGACCACAAGGGACGGACAAGCAAAGGGGCCTGACTGCCATTCAGGCAGGTCAGACCCCTGTTGATCTTGTGCGCCCGAATGGACTCGAACCCCTAACCTTCTGATCCGTAGGCGTCCGTCCGTGAGCATCCATGCAGGTCCACGCCCCGCACTCTCATTACATTCGGAAACCTCGATGGACCCACCGCTTCGCGAGTGGCCTCAAAATCCGCCCGCGTCCCCGTGCATCCGCTCCAGTTCCCCGACGTCCGAGCAGCCACGGAGCAGACAACCGGGGCCGGATGGCGCGCCGAAACGGCGTTTGGGCTAAGCGGCCACGCAACGACCAGCACCAGCGACCACGGACCACCTACGCTGATTCGCCGGTACCGGAAGCCCAAAAAAACAGGGGCATCGGCCGCGAACGGCGGATGCCCCTTCATGTCTGCCTCGACTATACACCTCAGCCCGAGAACCCGTGGACTACGGTGCCTTCGTGAACCGGACAGCCCCCGCCGAGACGCGGAAAAGCTCAGTTGCGTCGCCGGATCGGTGGTCGGTGGCTGCGCGACCGGCCAGCCGCATCTCGCTGATCGGCTCACGCCACCCGACTGGCGGAGATGTCATGCCCGGATGGTGTCTTCCCATGCCCATTCGGCTGCTTGGCGTACTGGGCTCTGCGGTGTGGACTGGCCCGGATCGCTTCTCCTTGAACCGTCGTTTCAAGGTGCCACATCGGGGTACTTCGCCGATTCACGCGAACCTGCGGCGCCGAGGGCGACTCTGCGTGATGTTTTTCGGGAGCGTCGCCGAGGCGTTTTTCGTTACGCCGACACGCCGTTCATTCATATAGACATATGTCACCGTAAGGCATCGGCTTTCTGTCTTGTTGCACCTGAAGCAGCCCACTTAGCCTGGGCGCGCTCGGGGTTCAAGGGGGGAGCGGCGCCATGAAACTGCAGATTCGGCTTCTCGGCGGCGTGGAGCTGCGCGTGGATGGTCAGGTCGTCGCGTCCGGTGCGGCGAAGCGGCGTGCCGTGCTGGCCGGTCTGGCGTTGGAGGCCAACCGGGCGGTCTCCTTGCCGCGATTGGCGGAGATGGTCTGGGCTGCCTTCCCGCCGGCGTCTGCGGTGGCGAATCTGCGGTTGTATGCCGCTGGTTTGCGGCGGGCGGTGGGCGGGCGCCTGATCGCTCGTCGCCACGCGTACGAGTTGCGGCTGGCACCGTACGAGCTGGACGTGTCGGAGTTCGGCCGGCTGGCGGAGGAGGGTCGTGCCCTGCTGGCCGCTGGGGACCCGGCGGGAGCTGTCACCACCCTTACCGCCGCGTTGGTGCAGTGGCGCGGCCCGTCCGGCGAGGGCGTGCCCCGGGGCACCGCGTTGGACAACCGGTGGGCCAGTCTCGACGAGCAGCGGCTGCAGGTCTTCGAGGAGCTCGCGGAGGCGAGGCTGGCGGTTGGCGACCATGGGCAGCTGCTGCCTGAGCTGCGTGGGCATCTCGCTGCCCACCCGCTGCGTGAGCGGGCCTGGGGTCAGCTGATGTTGGCGCTCTACCGGTGCGGGGATGCTTCGGCGGCGCTGACAGTCTACCAGGACGCCCGGGCTGTATTGGGGGAGCAGATCGGGATCGAGCCTGGTGAGGAGTTGGTTTCTCTGCACCGCGCTGTGCTCGATCGGGCGGTCGAGCTGGCGTATACCCCTGCGCCCGCGCCGGTCACTATGGCGAGCGTTGGTTCGCCGCCGGCACAACCGGTATCGCTGACCGAGCGCACCGGGGGTGCCAGCTGGGCGGTGCCGCGGGAACTGCCCGCTAACCTGGTCACCTTCGTCGGCCGGGAGCGGGAGATGACCGAGGTGGTCACCGCCCTGCGTGCTGGGGCTCCTGCCACCGTGGTCGTCACCGGCGCGTTTGGCAGCGGCAAGACGGCCTTGGCGGTACGCGCCGCGCACGCCGTCGCTGCGGAGTTCCCCGATGGGCAGGTTTTTGTCGACCTGGGCAAGCGGACCTCGGTGACCCCGGGGGAGGTGCTGGCCCGGGTGCTGCGCGCGCTCGGCATTGCCCCGGCCGAGGTGCCGGAGGACACCGATGAGCGGGCCGGCTGGTTCCGATCGCTGGTCGCCGACCGCCGGCTGCTCATGGTGGTGGACGGGGTCACCCGGGCCGCCCAGGTTCGCCCGCTGCTGCCTGCTGGGCCTGGTCCGGCACTGTTCGTGGTCGGGCAGCGTCGGCTGGGCGGCCTGGACGGCGTGTGCCATGTGGCTCTGCGTCCGCTCGCCGCCGTCGATGCGCGTGATCTGCTGGAGGCGCTGGTCGGCCGCGAGCGGCTGGCCGTCGACCCGGCGGCCACGGGTGAGCTGGTACGTCTGTGCGCCGGGTCGGTGCTGGCCGTGCGGATCGCCGGCACGCGACTGGCCGCCCGTCCGGCCATGTCCGTGGCGGCCCTCGTCGCTCAGTTCGCCGACGGGCGGGAGCGGTTGGATCTGCTGGACTACGAGGACCTGTCGGTGCGGCGCAGCATCGACACCGTGGTCGCCGCCACCCACACCGAGGACGAGACGGCCGGGCCGCTGCTCACCATGCTCGGCGCGGTGCCCGACGCCCTGCTGCAGCCCGAGCGGGTCGCCCAACAGCTCGGGATCTCTTCCGCCCGGCTGCGCCGCACCCTGGACGATCTGGCCGACGCGCATCTGGTGCACCTGGACGAGTCTGGGGGCTACCGACTGCCGGCGTTGGTCCGGGAGTACGCCGCCGAGTTGGCGGCCATGCCCACTGTCGCGGCTTGCTCGCTTGACTGGTCGGCGGGCCGACCACTGGCCGCCTGACCAATCAGGAAACGGCCACGCCGATCGGCTCTCGTCGGGATGGTCCGACGAGCGTGATGCCGGGTCGTGATGTGTCAGGCCCTGGCCAGCGATACGAAGGCGCCTGCGACACCGGGCCAAGTCACCGGGCGTCGGTGACGACAGCCGTCGGTCGGGGTTTCCGCGCCGGGTTGGGCGAGGAGGTGTTCAGCGCGGGCTGGCCCGAGCGCCCCCGGTTGGGTGCTACCGGTTCCCGCCTGGCATCACCCCAGGGTCAGGGCCGGAGTGTATGTGGAATATAGCTCTGCGTATATCGACGATCTTTAGCATGCACCCATCGTGTCTCCAACAGCGCGGAGGGTGACAATGAAGGGGCGATCACGAGGCCTTCTGATCGGGGGGCTAGTGGTGACCATGGTGGCCACGCTGGGCGGAACGACGGTCCTACCGGGCCGCGATACCGACCGCAGCGACCAGGCCGCCGCACACAACGACGATGGCGGTCTGCTGTCCCGACTCGGCGAGGCCGCGCGGGATCTGGTCGGCGGGGGATCAGGCCGGACGAAGCCCGAGGCGGCGAGCGCGGCCCCGGCGGCGCTGAAGAAGCCGGCGGAGCCCAAGGTGCGGCCGCCGCACAAGCGGGTGCGGGAGCTGACGGACAAGCGGACGGCGACCAGCCGGGTGTATCTGATGTCCGACGGCCGGACCCAGGCGGAGATCTCCGCGGTGCCGGTGCACTACAAGGACGCGAAGGGCCGGTTGCAGCCCATCGACACCACCGTGCGTCCGACGAGTGAGAAGGGGTACGTGCAGGGCAACCGCACGAACACCTTCACCAGCCTCTTCGGTGACGACTCGCGGGACCTGGTGCGCTTCGAGGCCGGCGGCCGCAGCATCGAGCTGGGGTTGACGGGCGCGGACAGGACGCTCACGCCAAAGGTGTCCGGCTCGACGGTCACCTACCCAGGTCTGGGCGACAACGCGGACCTGGTGTACGACGTGACGTCGACAGCGTTGAAGGAAAAAATCGTCCTGCGGCAGCGGCCGGACGGTCCGGTGTCGTACACGTTCACCCTCGACACGGCGGGCCTGACCGCGCAGCAGCGCACGGACGGGTCGATCGCGTTCGTGCGCGCCGACGGCGGATCCCCGGTGTTCGTGATGCCGCCGCCGTTCATGTACGACAGCAAGGACGACGCGGGCTCGCCGCACGGGAAGGTGTGGAGCGACCAGGTCACCCAGCGGGTGCAGCAGATGTACGGCCAGACCACGATCACCGTGCAGGCCGACGGGCGCTGGTTGCGGAATCCGGCACGGGTGTACCCGGTGGTGATCGACCCCACGATCAAGATCCAGCCGAACCCGGGCGAGGCGCAGGACGTCGAGCTGTACTCGGGTGATCCGGACACGGTGGGCAGCGGCTGGCCGCTGTCGGTCGGCACCGACGCCTCCCACGTCTACCGGTCGTTGCTGAAGTTCCCGCTGTCGTCGGTGCCGGCGGGCACGGCGTTGGACTCGGCGCAGTTGAAGGTGTACTACGACCAGACCCACACCACGTCCGACTACGACGTGGCCGTCGAGGCGCGCCAAGTCACCCAGCCGTGGGACGAGACCACAGCGACGTGGACGTCGATGAGTGGGAACTTCGCCGCGGCGGAGCCGAACAACGGCGACCAGGTCGACGACGCCGACACCCCGAAGGTGACAACGGCCGGGTCGTGGCCGTCGTCCGCTGACGCCGGTGCGATCGGGGGCAGCCTGCGGATCAACCGGGACACCACCACCGGTGACACCTTCACGTGGGTGCCCAGCATCCCGGTGTCCGGGGACTACCTGGTCCAGGTGCATTACGTCGCAGGCAGCGACCGCACCACGGTGCCCTACACCGTCCACTACAGCAACGGTCAAACGAGCACCTACCAGGTGGATCAGCGGTTGGGCAGCGGCGGGGTGTGGAAGACCCTCGGCACACACAACTTCGGCGCCTCCGCCGCCGGTCAGAAGATCGTGCTGGGGGACGTGTCGGACGCCTCGAAGGCCGTCGTCGCCGACGCGGTGCGGCTGATCCGTACCGCCGTCGACACCAAGCTGCGGAACGCTTCCAGCAGGTGGCACACCTTCGGCGTGCGCACCACCGTGCAGTCCTGGCTCGACGCCCCGACCACCAACCACGGGTTCATGCTCAAGGCCGTCGACGAGGCGCCGCTGGCGCGGGGCGGCCCGCGCTACGAGGCGGCCGAGTACGCGTACATGGCCAAGGGGCAGCAGGACAACCACCCGAAGCTGCTGCTGACCTGGGGCCGGCCCGGGGTGACCCTGGCCCCGCCGACGACGGTCTACTCCACGGGCGCGCAGCTGACCTGGAGCGCCTACACCAACCCGAGCGGCGACCCCGATGGTGACAAGATCCAATACCAGGTGCACCGCAGCCTGAAGCAGCACTTCACCCCGTCGGCCGATAACCTGGTCGCCCCGGTGGATGCGCAGGTCACCACGTACACCGACACCAGCGCCGAACCGACCGCGGCGGATGACCCGGACCCGTTCGGCCGCTACTACTACTACATGGTCGCGGTGAAGACCCGCGATGGCACACTCATTCCCGCACCCACGGAGGGGGCGCGGCTGCCGAAGGCCGGCCGCGTGACCCGGATCTTCCAGGGCGACTCCCTCGACACGACCCTGTCAGTGGCCAAGCCGAACAACAATCTGAACGTCTTCGACGGTGATCCGTACCTGGGGGTCGGGAACAACTCCCCGACCTACGGCGACACCCGCGCGCTGGTGAAGTTCCCGACCATCAGCGGCATCCCGGCGACCGCGATGGTGGTGGACGCGCAGCTGCAGCTGTGGGTCACCGGCCACAGCGGGGCCACCAGCGGGTGGATCGACGTCCACAAGCTGAACCGCGACTTCGAACCAAAGGCCGCGACGTGGAACAACGCCAACGCCACCACCGCGTGGACGACCCCGGGTGGGGACTTCGACCCCGTGGCGGAGAGTGGCTTCGACGGCGCGAACACCAACCCGGAGTTCGGCCGCTGGACCACCACCGCCACCATCCGCGAATGGCTGGCCAACCCGAGCAGCAACCACGGCTTCCTGCTGAAGATGCGCGACGAGGCCGCCAACACCGAGCGCACAACGCTGCTGGCGACCGAGGGCACCGAGGACATGCTGCGACCCAGGCTCGCCGTCAGCTACCTCGAAAAGACCTCCGAGTCGACTTACTACGTCCCGTACACCCCGGCCCGGGTGCTGCCCAACGACCAGCAGACCGTCGCTGTCACCGTGTCGAACACGACCGCGGCGGCGTGGCAGGCCGCGGACTGGGTGCTGTCGTACGCGTGGACGGCGCCGGACGGCTCCCCGGTCAACGCCAGCCCGGCGTTGCAGACCGCGTTGCCGAAGAACGTCGTCCCGGGTGACACGGTCACGATCGACGCCCCGTTCAAGGCGCCGAACCAGTCGACGGACGGCAACAAGCGCACCGACTACGTGCTTACCTGGCAGCTGTACAACAAGACCACCGGCAAGTGGCTGTCCGAGTCCGACGGCATCCCCGGCCTGAGCCAGAACGTGACCGTGGAGGAGGCCACCTCCGACCAGCTCGGTCTGGAGAAGTACTACTCCTATGCGGGGAAGAACACCGGCGCCGGCGGCACCCTGATGAACAACCTGTACGCCGGAAACACCGTCTGGTCGTACAACGCGCTCACCAACCCGTCCCGCGGCCTTTCCACGTTCGTACGCCTGGCCTACAACTCCCTGGACACCAGCGACACCGTCGCCGGATACGGGTGGTCGCTGCAGGCCAGCTCACTGATGCGGCTCGGCACACCGCTGGACTTCCATCCGAACCCGAACCCGACCACGGTCACGCTGACCGATGGTGACGGCACCAGCCACAAGTTCACCTGGGACGCGGCCACCAGCGAGTGGAAGAGCCCGGCGGGTGTGCACCTGTACCTGCAGAAGGTGACCGAGCTTGACTGCAAGCCCAACACCGAGGAATCCCGGGCGTGGCGGCTGACCAAGCCGGACCGCACGGAGTTCTTCTACGACTGCGAGGGCTACCTGTCCACGGTGGTGGACAACAACGGCAACGAGATGCGCTTCACGTACGAAGAGCGCAAGTCCAACAACAAGCCCACCAAGTTCCTGCGCTACCTGACCGACGCGGCCGGCCGGCAGACCCTCACGGTCGACTACTACGCCAAGGGCCAGACGTACGAGTACATCGACGACACCGCCTGGACCCGCCAGTCCGCGTCGAACCTGACCAACCCGAAGATCATCGACCACGTCTCGCAGATCACCGACATCTCCGGGCGGAAGCTCACCTTCACCTACACCGACAAGGGCCTGCTCGGTGAACTCGTCGACGGCGCCGGCTCCACCGGGCCGATGGGTGAACCGAAGGTGTTCAAGTTCCGCTACGACATGACGCAGGGGAACAAGAACGTCAAGCTCGTCAAGGTCACCGACCCGCGCGGCAACGCCACCGACCTGACATACAACTACCCGCAGACCGGCGACGACCCAAAGTGGCACTGGACCACCAAGTCGTACACCGACCGGCTCGACCACCTCACCCAGTTCGCCTACGTCGACCCGGACGGCCCGCAGGGCAGCACCATCCACACCACGGTCACAGACGCGGAGAACCACGCCACCCAGTACCAGATGGACGGCTACGGCCGGCCCACGCAGACCACCAACGCCAAGAACGAGGTCACCAAGCTCGGCTGGGACAGCGACCACAACGTCGAACGGCTGGAGGAGGCCAACGGGGCCGTCTCCACCTGGGCGTACGACCAGAAGACCGGCTACCCGACCGAGATCAAGGACGCCGAGACGGTCCGCAACAGCTGGCCGGGCACGGCCCTGACCTACCAGCGGCAGCTCAACGGCCACATCGCCGACCTGACCGAGAAGACCAGCACGCAGGGCCGGAAGTGGACCTTCGGCTACGAACCCGACGGCGACCTGTCCTGGGTCATCGACCCGGTCGGCAACACCACCCCGGCCGCGGATGACTACAAGACCTCCTACACCTACGACGAGTGGGGTCAACTGCTGACGGCCACCGACGCCAACGGCAACACCACCACCAACAGCGACTTCGACCCCAACGGCTACCCGAACACCATTACCGACGCCGAGAACAGCCAGACGACGTTCGCATACGACGAACGCGGCCAGGTCCTCAAGGCCACCGACGCGCTCGACCACGACACCACCCAGACGTACGACACATTCGGACGTCCGCTGGAGAACAAGGTGGCCGTTGACCAGACCGCCAACAAGTGGATCACCACCCCGGCCCCCAAGTACGACGCCAACGACAACGTCTACGAGTCGTACGCGCCGAACGGAGCCACCTCGACCGCCTCGTACGACGAGGCCGATCAAGTGCTCTACATGACGGCGCCGGTGGACGTGGCGGGTGACCTGGAGCGGAAGACGTCCTTCACTTACGACAAGGTCGGCAACCTGCTCACCGCCACCGAGCCGAAGGGCAACCTGACCAGCACGGTCGGGGACTACACCACCACCACCGCCTACGACGCGATCTACCAGCTCGTCAGCGTCACCAACGCCCAGAGCCAGAAGATCACCTACGAGTACGACAACGTCGGCAACGTGGTCACCGTGGTCGACCCGCGCAAGAACGCCACCACGGACACCGCCGACTACACCCGCAAGATGGAGTATGACCTCGCGCACCGGGTTACCAAGTCCATCGACGCGCTCGGCAAGTTCACCCGCAGCACCTACGACCGCGACGGTCTGGTCACGGCCACCACCGACCAGGTGGGCACCACCACCGAGGTCACCCTCGACCCTCGGGGGAAGCCGACGCAGGTGAAGGTGCCGCACAAGAACGACGCGGGCACCATCACATACCGCGTCAACCAGTACAAGTACGACCAGGTCGGCAACCAGACCAAGGTGGTCAGCCCACGGGGTGTCGCAACCACCGACGACCCGGACGACTTCGCCACGGTCACTATCTACGACAAGCTCAACCGGGTCAAGGAGACCCGTACCGCGTACGACAAGGACGACACCCGCTACACCAGCGCGGACGTCACCACCTACACCTACGACGCGGTCGGCCGCCTGACCACCCAGTCCGCGCCTCCGTCGTCGGGCGAGTCGGTGCGCAACGACACCACCTACACCTACTACGACAACGGGTGGACGAAGTCGTCGTCGGATCCGTGGGACATCGTCACCTCGTACGACTACAACGAGCTCGGCGCCCAGACCACCCGCACGGTCACCTCGGCCGGCGGATCGTCGAACCGCACCATGACCTGGTCCTACTTCCCCGACGGCAAGCTGAAGTCCCGCTCGGACGACGGCGTCCCGGTCGGGAAACAGGTCGTGCTGGTCGACAACTCCGACTTCAACAACACCACCGCCACCGGGACCTGGACCACGGCCAACACGGCCACCGGCAAGTACGGCACCAACTACGCCACCGCGCCGGCGGGCACCGGCACGAACACCTTCACCTGGCAGCTGAACGTGCCGCAATCCGGCACGTACGAGGTGTTCGCGCAGTACCCCCAGG
Source organism: Micromonospora sp. NBC_01412 (assembly GCF_045040215.1). Taxonomy (NCBI): domain Bacteria; kingdom Bacillati; phylum Actinomycetota; class Actinomycetes; order Micromonosporales; family Micromonosporaceae; genus Micromonospora; species Micromonospora sp. NBC_01412. The sequence goes on along the minus strand of NZ_CP109528.1, from coordinate 538,647 downwards.
TCACCGGCGCGGCCACCGACGCCACATACACGATCAGCCACGGCAACGGCGACACGACCAAGACGGTCAACCAGAGCACCAACGCCGGCGCCTGGGTCAGGCTCGGATCCTACAGCTTCACCGAAGGCAACACCCACAATGTGTCGCTGTCCGACCAGGCCACCGGAACCGTGGTAGCCGACGCGATCAAACTCGTCCGCGACAACTCGACCGACGTCGACAACGAGAAGCACGACTACAGCTACCGCTACGACCCCAACGGCAACCTGACCACCATCACCGACGCCTCCCCCGGCGCCCGGGTGGACACCTACTCGGTCGACTACACCGACCTCAACCAGGTACAGACGGTCAGCGAAAGCAAGTCCGGGACGGCCACCAACACCACCACGTTCACATACAACGAGAACAGCGCACCGCTGACCAACACCCACGACAAGCAGTACGCCAGCTACAGCTACGACCCGCGTGACCTGGTATCCACGGTCATCAACGGCAAGTCCGCCACCGACCCCGGCAAGAAGACCACCACCTTCACCTACACCGACCGCGGCGAAAAGCTGAAGGAGGTCAAGGGCAACGGCAACACCGTCGACTACACCTACCACCTCGACGGACTGCTGAACACCCAGGCGGAGAAAAAGCCCAACGGGACGCTCGTGTCGGACCACACCTACACCTACGACCTCAACGGCAACCGCACCCGTGACATCGCCAAGAAGATGAACGCCGACAACCACTCGGCGTACCTCAACACCACCAGCGACTATACCTACGACCCCCGCGACCGCCTCGCCGCGTTGACCAAGACCGGGGACGGCGCGGGCACCGAAACCTACATCCACGACGCCAACAACAACGTCATCAACCAGACCATCAAGGGCACCACGACGACGTTCAACTACGACCGGAACCGACTCCTCACCGCCAGCACGGGAGGCGCGACCGCGTCGTACAACTACGATCCGTTCGGCCGCCTCGACACCGTCACCGCGGCCGGCACGGTTATCGAGCGCAACTTCTACGACGGCTTCGACCACGTCATCGAGAACCGCAAGAACAACGGCACCAGCACCTCTACGACCAAGTACACGTACGACCCGCTGGACCGGACCACCACCAAGACCACCGACGCCGGTAGCAGCAAGGAGAAGACCACCACCTTCAACTACCTTGGGCTCTCCATCGAGGTCCTAGATGAGGAGGTCGCCGGCAAGCTCACCAAGTCGTACCAGTATTCACCGTGGGGACAGCGCCTATCCCAGGTCACCCACAAGGACGACGGCACGGAGGAGAAGGCCTACTACGGGTACGACCAGCACGCCGACGTCGAACAACTGACCGACGACACCGGCGACACCAAGGCTACCTACGGATACACCGCGTACGGCAAGAACGACGACGCCCAGTTCACCGGCATCGACAAGCCAGACGCGGCCGACCCGACCAAGGAGGTGTACAACGCCTACCGGTTCAACGCCAAACGCTGGGACCAGAACTCACAGTCCTACGACATGGGCTTCCGGAATTACAGCCCAGGCCTGAACCGGTTCCTCACCCGCGACAACTACAACGGCGCGCTCTCCGATATGAAACTCGGCCTCAACCCCTGGACCGGCAACCGATATGCCTTCGGCGGCGGTAACCCGATCAGCATGGTGGAGATCGACGGACATACGGTCGTCCCCATCGGCCCAGCCGTTGGTGCTGCAGTCGCTGCAGCTGCAGCCGCTGGTGCCGCTGCTGCTGTTGGTGCCGCTGCAGCCGCGGCTGCGCCGTGGATCGCCGGGGGCGCGGCCGTGGTGGGCATCGCGTGGCTGTTGGCGAACATTGACGGGGGCGACCTGTCCGCCGATGACAAGGCGGACCAGGCCGGAATCGCCGGCACTGAGGAGGGGGCCGAGCAGGCGGCCAAACTCGCGGAGGAGCTAAACGGCACGAGGAGAAAATGGTTGGCCAAAAACGGAACCACGGCCGTGGTCAAGGTGTGGGACTCGGAAACGAATACGTACAAGATCAAGGTTTCGGCTGCGCAACCGGATCCCGGTGAAGACGTAATGCCGGAAGGCTGGGAGGAAAAGATTCGGGCAGTTTACGGAGACGAGATCGCAATCGAGTACGTCAAGAATTCGGGTGAAGGGATACATGCCGAGGAGAATATTATCGATAGCCTGAGCGACGGCGAGGTGATCGTCGAGGGCGGCGCGAACCGTAGCGTCTGCATGTATATCTGCAATGCCGAGCTGGGGCCTAGGATGCAGCTTGGTGGTAAGTATGCCTCCAGGTCGAGGGGCACCACGAAGCACCGCGCCTTCTGGCGGCCCTTCATGCCCTGGATGTCACCTCCCGCATCTACAGCTCCTGCGGGTCCATCAGTGCCCAACCCCGCACCAGCACCCGTACCGTAACCGCGTCGGCAGCCCCATCGGTAGCCGGGGCAAGAAACGCTGCACGGCTTGAGTCCCTGTAGCGGCGAACGGTGCCACATCGATACGACAGTGTGGCACCGTTCGCATGCGTGGTGGCTGCGCACAAGTCCAGACGAGCAGAGAAGTTGGTCGCGAGTAGAGAGGAAGTAGTAGTCGCAAGTCGCGGTTGCGTCCACGGACGTAGTGCACGTTTTACCCGTTATGAGCCTGTTGCGGAGATAGGAGGCGGCCATCGCGTGTCCTTCCAGACGACCAAGTCAGAGAAGGAGAGCAAACGCGATGGCCGCATTTCAGACTGTGAACCCCGTTGAGCTGCTGTGAGCAGATCGAGGGCGCATCGCCGGACGTGTTTCAGGCAATGGTCAAGGCGTTCGCGCAGGCCTTGATGCCCGCCGAAGCGGACGCGATCTCGTCGCGGCCTACGGGCAGCGCAGCGACGAGCGGGTCAACTCCCGCAACGGCTACCGGATGCGGCAGTGGGACACCCGCGCCGGCACGATCGACCTGGCAACTCCGAGACTGCGCTCCGCAACTACTTCCCGGACTGGCTGCTGACGGGCCGCCGACGGGCCGAGCAGGCCCTGGTCTGGATCGTTGCCACCTCCTACCTGCTCGGGGTATCCACCAGACGCGCGGAGAACGTGGCGAGCAGGCTTTTGTGATCCAGGGCGAAGTGGCATGATCTAGGACGTGATGATTGCTGGTTACGAGGAATTCCCGTTGATCGATGGCGCACCGCTGCTGAATAACCCGCTCTTCTGGCCGACCTACTTGGCCGCCACGATGGCGCCCCACCGCGATACGCTGGTCGCCGCGGCTTTCGAGGTTGATGTAGAGGATTGTTTCGAATATTTCGACCACCTAACCGACCCTGACGCGTGGCCAGCGTTTCGGCTTGCACTACGTGACGGATACGAGATCGATATGGTCTACTGGAACGAACCCAACGAAAATTGCACGGAATATGTCCTGTGCCGATCCGGCCAGAAGTACAAGGTGGATCTGGCGAACGTGGGAGGGCACGAATTTCGCCCGGGGCTGAGCTGGCCAGAGCTCGTCACCGCGGCAAGCTGGCCGGGAGCGCCATACGGGATCGTCGATCCGCATGCCCGGCTACTGCTACTGCTACCCGCGTTCGGAGACGCGGATCTGCCGGCGGAGGCAATGGCGACGGTGACCGCCGCGTTGACGAGTTGCGGCGCACGGTCGGGGGCCGGTGACCTCGCCGCATACATGCTCCGGCAGCCAGAGAGGTGGCCGCACTGGCGGCCGCACGTCAATGGTGCTCTCGTCTGTGATGGCCGGTACAGTCGGCGTAACCCTGAAGGGCCAGCCGCGCATTCACCTGCCGACTTGCTCGAGATCTCATCGGCACTCGGGACCAGTTGATCGATCGGTGGCGATCAGCGACCGGCCGGCGTGGGCCCGTTCGGAGATCAGCTCGTAGAGGTCGTCGGCTTGTTGGGCGGTTAGCTCGCGCATGGCGAAGTCGTCGAGGATGAGCAGTGCGGGTCGGGTGAGTTCGGCGAGGCGGCGGGGCCAGGTGCGGCCGGCGTGGCCGCCAGCGAGGTCGGCCAGGGCGCGGCTGGTCTTGTGAAGCGGACGTCGGCGCCGCGGCGGACGGCGAGGTGGCCAAGGGCTTGTGCGACGTGGGTTTTCCCGACGCCGACGGGTCCGTGCAGGATGACTGACTCGCCTGCTTGGAGCCAGCGCAGGGCCGGCCAGGTCGCGAATCTGCGTGGCGGGCAGCTTCGGGCTGGCGTGGAAGTTGAACTCCTTCAGGGTCGTAGTGTGGTCGAAGCGGGCGCGGCGCAGCCGGCGCTGGATGCGGTGTGCAGCATGCCGGAATGCCGCCGTCCTTGGTGGTCGGTGGTTGTTGAAGTGGTCGACATACTCGTCGATCACGGCCTGTGCGTGGCGTTCGTTGTAGATCAGCATCTGGTCGGTGCATTCCTGGCGGAGGCTGCGGCCCCAGCGTTCGATGAAGCAGTTCGCTCGCGGGGTGCGGGGTGGGGTCTTGACCACGGTGATGCCTTCGGCGGCGAAGACGTGGTCGAAGGCGGTGGTGTGCTTGGCGTCGCGGTCGCGGATGAGGAACCGGAACCGGCCGGCATGCTCGCCGAGGTCCATGGTGAGGTTGCGGGCCTTGTACCTGCCGAAAATCCCATCCGGGTAGGTCAGGCGGCGTTCTCGTACTCGTGCAGGATGCCTGTACGGTGCCAATACCTGTCGCACCTGCTGTGAGCTGGGCTTTGTGAGCTTAAGGCACCGTCGTGGTCATGGTATTCGCGCTGATCTATCGTGGACGGCCGCAACAGCACCGGCATCCGGGGCTGGCTCGACGCCCGCACCCCGGCCTGGCGGGACCGGATCGAGGTCGTCGCGATCGACCCCTCCGCGACGTTCCGGTCCGCCCTCGAGACCGCCCTCCCCGCAGCGCGGATCAGCGTCGACCACTGGCACCTGGTGCGGCTCGCGAACCTGATGGTCACCAAGGTCCGCCAACGCGTCGCGCAGGAGACCAAGGGCCATCGGGGCCGCAAGGACGACACTCGCCTGGGCCCACCGCATGCTGCTGCTCCGTGCCGGGGACCGGCTGTCCGAACGTGCCGTGCACCGCCTCGACCGCGTCTTCGCTCACGATGACGCCACCGGCGAGATCGGCCGCCTGGGGCGTCAAGGGATGCGTCCGGATGCTGCTCGCGTGCACCGACCTCGACGCCGCGGACACCGCCCGCGGCCAGCTCGGCATCACGGTGCTTGCCGCCGACATGCCCGAGACCTGGCGGCTGTGGGAGACCATCAACGACTGGTGGGACGAGATCGAGACCTTCATCGAAACCAGAGTCACGAACGCCCGGACCGAGGCCGCGAACACCGGCATCAAGCACATCAAGCGCACCGGACGGGGCTACCGCAACCACCACTACCAGCGCCGTATCCGGCTACGCAGCCACCGGCAGACACGCCGGCGGCGCACACGCTTGAATCAGCAGGCCGCCGCGGCGAACTGCGAACAGCCTGCAATCGTCATCCGACAAGACTCACCCGATTCCCAACCGGCTTGACGTATTCCATTATGGGAATATGATGGCTGCCGTGGCACGAGCAGCGACGACGTCGGACGCGTTCAACGCGATCGCCGAGCCGCAGCGCCGGGACATCCTGGCGCTGCTGCGGGCGGGTGAGCGGCCGGTGACCGACCTGGCTCAGGAGTTGGGGATGAGCCAGCCGCGGGCGTCCAAGCACCTGCGGGTGCTCCGGGAGGTGGGGCTGGTGCGGGTCCGCGGGGCGGGCAAGCAGCGCCTCTACGGCCTGGATGCCCGGGGGCTGCGGCCGGTCCACGAGTGGGTCGGCGGATTCGAGCGGTTCTGGAACGAGAGTCTCGACCGGCTGGATACCTACGTGCAGGACCTCAAGCAGACACGGCAGGAGGAATGACCGATGGCAGGGGCAGGGCAAGAAACGCGGGCGGAGCCGGCGACGGCCGACCGGGAGATCGTGATCTCCCGGATTATCGACGCCCCGCGGGAGCTGGTGTTCGAGGCGTTCACGCAAGTCCGGCACCTGTCGCGGTGGTGGGGTCCGGAGGGGTTCACCACCACCACGCGGTCCTTCGAGTTCCGCGAGGGCGGAGTCTGGGACTTCGTGATGCACGGGCCGGACGGGACCGACTACTCCGAGTGGATCACCTGGACCGAGATCGTCCCACCGGAGCGGATCGCGCTGCTGCACGGTGAGTCCCGCGACGACCCGAACGCCTTCGAGTCGACCCTGGCCTTCGCGCCGCACGGCACCGCGACCCGGATCGTGATGCGCACGGTCTTCCTCACCAAACAACTGCGCGACCAGGCCGCGGAGGAGTACCACGCGATCGAGGGCGGCGAGCAGACGCTGAGCAACCTGGCGGCCTACGTCGCCGAGATCGCCCAGAAGAAGGAGGGCCGCTGATGGCCGGGAAGGTGTTCTTCAGCGTGTCGATGTCGCTGGACGGCTTCAGCGCGCCCGAGTCAATGGAAGGCATTCTCGCCACGCCCGAGCAGCGGGAGCAGGACCCGAGGCTGGAGCGCTGGATGGCGCAGTGGATGGAACTACAGGCGTGGATCTTCCCGCAGCGGTTCTTCCGGGAGAACCTCAACCTGGGCGAAGGCGGCGAGGAAGGGCGCGACAACGACATCGTCCGGGAGACGTTCGAGCGTACCGGCGCGAGCGTCATGGGCAAGCGCATGTTCGACCTCGGCGAGCAGGCATGGCCGGAGGAGGCGCCCTTCCACACCCCCGTGTTCGTCGTCACCCACCAGCAGCGCGACCCCTGGGAACGGCCGGGCGGGACCACCTTCCACTTCGTCAACGACGGCATCCACAGCGCGCTGGGCCAGGCCCGCGAGGTCGCCGGCGACCGGGACGTCCGGATCGCAGGCGGCAGCGAGACGATCCTGGAGCACCTGAACGCCGGCCTGGTCGACGAGTTCTCGATCGCGCTCTCACCCGTGCTGTTCGGCGCCGGCACCCGCCTATTCGACGGCGTGGACGCGTCCAGGGTCGCGCTGGAGCCGGTCCGTTCCGAGCCGTCGTCGCGGGTGACGCACCTGACCTACGCCGTGCACCCACGATAGTCGCGCCACCACTCCACCAATAGCGACCCGAGCACCCACGGCGCACACGCTTGAATCAGCAGGCCACCACGGCCAACTGCGAATAGCCGCTTTGGCAACACAGAGGTAGCAGACCTCATCGGCATGAGCGCACGTTCGTTGTTGCCGACGTGCTCCTTGGGCGGGTGGTAGCGCGTGGCGACCCCTGGGCCTACCTCACCGCGCCACAGGCGAGTCGCGCGAGCGCCGACGCCAGGCCCCACCCACCCGCCGAAGGTCAAGCCCGAACTGGTCGCCCACGCCCCCGGCGAGGTCTACAGCTGGGACATCACCAAGCTGCGGGGACCACTACGCGGCGTGTACTACGACCTGTACGTGATGATCGGCATCTTCAGCGGCTCCGTCGTCGGCTGGATGCTCGCCGAGACCGAGACCGCCGAATTGGCCACCGAGTTCATCGACGATATGATACGGACCTATGGCAAGATGCGGGTGGTGCACGCCGACCGGGGCACGTCCATGACCAGCAAATCCGTCGCCCAACTACTCATCGACCTGGACGTGGTCCGCAGCCATTCCCGGCCCCACGTGAGCAACGACAACCCCTACAGCGAGGCGGCGCTCAAGACTCTCAAGTACTGCCCCGCCTTCCCCGACCACTTCGACCACGCCCGCGCGTTCTGCAAGCAGTTCTTCGACTACTACAACCACGAGCACTACCACTCCGGGCTCGGTCTGCACACCCCCGCATCCATCCGCTTTGCAACCGCCGAGAAGATCCGCGCCGACCGCGTGGAGGTCCTCGCCGCCGCCTTCGCCCGCAACCCCGAGCGGTTTAGCCGGCGCTCCGAACCACCCAAACTGCCGACCGTGGCCTGGATCAACCCACCCAGCGAGCCCACCCAACTACAGAGCAACTGACAACTCGGTGTCCAAAAACCTTGACAGATTCCACGTCGCGCGCGGATCTCCGCGATCTTTCAGATTTTCTGAAAGGTTCCCTGCAGAACTCCTCGATGGACGCGCGCTCTCGCCCGCCAACAGACTGCCTTCCTGAGATCCAAGCCGCGGACCGGACCGATCGGGACCGCCTCACAGGAAGCGCGATCTATGGCGAATCGATCCCGGAGAGTGGTGCCCGCAGGGCTCGTGCTCGTCCTAGCCCTCGTGATGGCGGGCTGCAACGCGAACTCGCAGTCCACCGAGTCGACGAAGGGCAAGAACACGACGGCGCTCGAGTCCGTGCCCCAGGGCGGGACCCTGCACTACCTCTCGCGGCGCGCGACCGAGTCCTTTGAGAGCGCCAGCGCGCAGATGGTGCCGACCAGTCGGCTGCGGTGGGTGCACCGTGGGCTGACGTCGTGGCAGACGTTCCCGGACAAGGACACGACCCTCGTGCCGGACCTCGCCACCAACACCGGTTCGACGGACGACGGCGGCAAGACGTGGACCTTCACGCTGCAGGAGGGCCTGAAGTTCTCCGACGGCAGCCCGATCACCGCGCAGGACGTGAAGTACGGCATCGAGCGGTCGTTCGCGCCGATGTTCCAGGGTGGCCTCGGCTACCACAAGACGCTGTTGGTCGGCGGCACCGACTACGACGGCCCCTACGACGGCAAGGAGCTCGACTCCATCGAGGTCGTCAACGACCACAAGATCGTCTTCCACCTGACGCGTCCGTTCGGCAACTGGCCGTGGATCGTCAGCATGCCGGCCTTCGCGCCGGTGCCGGCCGCAGCCGACACCAAGCCGGAGACGTACGGCGAGCACCCGGTCGCCAGCGGCCCGTACAAGGTGACGAGCTTCCGCAAGGGCTCGCAGGCGGTGCTGGAACGCAACCCGAACTGGAAGGCCGACACCGACCAGGCACGGTTCGCCGGCCCGGACAAGATCGTCCTCGACATGGGCCTGAACAACGACACGATCGTGCAGCGCCTCATCGACGACAAGGGCGAGGATCAGACCGCGATCAGCAACGCGCTCATTTCGCCGTCGCAGTTCCAGCGGATCGAGTCCGACCCGTCGATCTCCCACCGCATGGCCAACAGCCCGTCAGGCTACTTCCGTTACCTCGCCATGAACGTCAAGCGCCCTGGCCTCTCCGACGTCCGCGTGCGGCAGGCGATCAACTACGCGATCAACAAGGCCGAGCTGCAGAGCGTGTACGGCGGCCCGAAGTTCGGCGGCCAGATCACCTCGACCATCATGACGCCTGGCATCCCCGGCTACACCGAGTACAACCTGTACGACGGTGGTGACACCGGCAACGTCGACAAGGCGAAGGAACTGCTCGCCGGCGTCGGCGTCTCCAACCTGAAGCTCACGCTGACCTACCCGACCGACGTGAGCGCGATCGAGGAGAAGGAAGCCCAGAGCATCAAGAACTCGCTGGCGCGGGTCGGCATCAAGGTCGAGCTCAAGGGCCTCGATGGCGACACCTGGCACGAGCTCGTCTCGTCCGCCGACGGCAACTACGACATGACGACGAACGGCTGGGGAGCGGACTTCCCGAGCGGCATGAGCACCATCCAGCCGCTGTTCGCGTCCAGCGAGATCGGCAACGGCGGCGGCAACGCCTCGCAATACTCCAACCCCAAGGTGGACGCCGCGATCGACGCCGCGACCTCGGAGCCGGACCTCGACAAGGCCGCCAAGATGTGGGCCGCGATCGACAAGCAGATCATGGAGGACGCCCCCGTGGTGCCGATCCTCGTGCAGCACACGCAGGCCCTGGCCGGTTCGAAGATCCTGAACTACTTCATCCCCGCCTACCCCCCGTTCGCGAACGAGTTGGTCGTCGGTGTCGATCACTGAGATCCAGCAGGCGGAGGGCCGGCATACGTCGGTCCTCCGCCGCTTCCTCCGGAAGCCGTCCGGCGTCGCCGGCCTGGTCATGCTGGTCGTGCCGCTCGTCGCGGGGCTCTGCGCCCCGCTGCTCGCGCATCTCGAGGGACAGGACCCGAGCACCTTGCACACGAACCTGCTCGACCCGGACGGCGGCCGTCCGCTGGGCGCCCTCGGTGGCGTCAGCGCCGACCACTGGCTCGGCGTCGTCCCGGTGACGGGCGTCGACCTGTTCGCCCAGATCGTCTACGGCATCCGCTCGTCCCTGTTCATCGCGTTCGGGGCGAGCATCCTGTCGATCGCCTTCGCCGCCGTCCTCGGTACGGCGATTGGGTACTTCGGCGGCTGGCTCAACGCCGTTGCGGGGCGGGTGATCGACTTCATGTTCGGCTTCCCGGGCCTGATGTTCGTCATCGCGATCATGGCGATCGTGCCGCCGGAGATGCCGCGGGGCCTGGTCCTCGTGCTGGTGCTGGCCTTCTTCGGCTGGACCGTCCCGGCCCGGATCATCGGCGCCCAGGCCGGCGCCATCAACGCCCGCGCCTTCGTCGAGGCGGCGCGCGCGACTGGGGCTCCGCCCTGGCAGATCATCCGCCGCGAGATGCTGCCGCACCTCTTCGGCCTGGTCGTCGTCCTGTTCGCGATGTCGCTGCCCGGCAACGTCAGCGTCGTCGCAGGACTCTCGTTCCTCGGCGTCGGCCTGCGTGGCGACGTCCCCGACCTCGGCAAGCTGCTCTCGGACTCGCTGCCGTGGATCTACAGCGGTGCGGACGTCTGGTACATGCTCTTCCCGGGCGCCGTGGTGTTCCTGATCGTATTCGGCGCCACGCTCGCCGGAGACGCGCTCCGCGACGTCCTCGACGTGCGCACGGAGGATGCCGCATGATCGCCTACATCGCCCGCCGCATGGCCACCGCGGTGTTCATGCTCCTCGCGATCGCCTTCGTGACGATCACCCTCTTCTTCGGGGCCTCGAAGGACCCGGCCCGCGCCATGTGCGGCAAGCCGTGCCCGCCCGAGACCCGGGCCAAGGTCAGCGCCTACATGCAGACCGACCAGAGCGTGGTGTGGCAGTACACCGAGTTCGTGAAGGGCCTCTTCGTCGGCCGTACCTACGGCGAGGGCGCCCGGCAGGTGCACTGCCACGCACCGTGCTTCGGCTACTCCTTCCCGAACCGCAGCGACGTCACGACGCTCATCGCCGAGCGGCTGCCCGTCACGTTGTCGCTCGCGTTCGGTGCGGCCGTCCTGTGCCTCGTCGTGGGCATCGGCCTCGGGGCGTTGTCGGCGATACGCAAGGGCGGGATCGTCGACCGGTTCTCGACCGGCTTCGCGATGTTCGGGCTGTCGGTGCCGACCTTCCTCGTCGGTCTACTCGTCGTGCAGGTCTTCGGCTTCATGCTCAACGCGCTGCCGTACTCCGGCTTCGTGTCGTTCTCGGAGTCACCGACGGACTGGGCCTGGCACCTGATCGGCCCGTGGATGGTATTGTCGTTCATCCTCGCCGCCAGCTACATCCGGGTCACCCGCACCCAGCTCCTCAACGAGCTCTCGGCCGACCACCTTGTCGCGATGACCGCGCGCGGCGCGTCGACCCGGCAGGTGAACCGGCACGCCGTCCGCGGTGTGATGGTGCCGGTCGTGGCGATGTTCGCGCTCGACGTCACCGCTCTCCTGGGCGGGTCGGTGATCGCGGAGAGGGTGTTCAGCCTGCACGGGCTCGGCGACCTGCTGCTGTCCGGCGTGAACGAGTCCGACCTGAGCATCGTCGTCGGGGTGACGCTCTTCTCCGCCTTCCTCATCATCGTCGGCAACCTGATCGTCGACCTGCTGATGCCGCTTCTCGATCCGAGGATCCGCCGTGCGTGACCCCGTGCTCCAGGTCGAGGACCTGTCTGTCTCGTTCACCAGCGGCGGCGTCACCACCGATGTCGTCCGGGACCTGTCCATGAGGCTGGACGGCGGCCGCACGCTCGCCGTGGTCGGCGAGTCGGGGTCGGGTAAGACGATCACCGGCCGGGCGATTATGCGGCTGCTGCCGCGCGGGGCGAGCGCCCGGGGCCGGATCGTCGCCGCTGGCAGGGAGATGCTCTCCGCCGACGAGCGCGAGCTGCGCCGGGCCCGCGGCTCCGACGTGGCCATGGTGTTCCAGGACTCGATGTCCGCGCTCAGCCCGTACCTCGACATCGGCGCGCACATCGCCCAGGCGGTCCGCCTGCACGACCCATCGGTCACCCGACGCGCTGCGCGGGCCCGTGCGGTCGAGATGCTCGACCGGGTCGGCATCCCCGAGCCCGCGGACGCCGTACGCCGCTTCCCGCACGAGTTCTCTGGCGGCATGCGGCAACGCGCGGTGATCGCGATGGCCCTGGTGAACCGGCCGGCGCTCCTCATCGCCGACGAGCCGACCACCGCGCTCGACGTGACGGTGCAGGCGCAGATCCTGGCCCTGCTCCGCGAGCTCCAGCAGGAGTACGGCATGGCGATGCTCCTGATCAGTCACGACTTCGGGGTGGTGGCGAGCGCGGCGGACGACGTCCTCGTGCTGTACGCCGGGCGCCAGGCCGAGTACGGCAGCCTCCGCGACATCTTCGATCAGCCCGCCCACCCGTACACCGCCGGTCTTCGTGCTGCCACGCCGCGGCTGGACGCTCGGCTCGACTCTGGAGGGAAGCGGACCCGGCTCCGCGCCATCCCCGGCGCGCCCACGTCGCTGCGCGACGCCGGACCGGGTTGCGCCTTCGCGCCGCGCTGCGGCCTCGCGGACCAGGTCGGCGAGCGTTGTGTCGTCGAGGTACCGCTGCCCACCGTCCGCCCGACCAGCGAGGACGGCGGCCTGCACCTTGCAGCCTGCCACCTCGATCGTCTACCCGCACTGCAGGAGGTCGCCCGGTGAGCGAGCCGATCCTGGAGATGACCGACGTCAGCAAGCGCTACCGCACCGCCGGTGGCTTCGGCCGCGGGCGCAAGGGCTTCCTCGCCGTCGACGGCGTCTCGCTACACGTCGAGCGGGGCGAGGCGCTCGGCCTGGTCGGCGAGTCCGGCTCGGGCAAGTCCACGCTGGCGCGGATAGCCAACGGCCTGGTGGTGCCGACGTCCGGCACCGTCCGTACGGACGGGCAGGACGTCGCCTGCCTCGGTCGGCGAGGACTGCGGCGGCTGCGGCGCAACGTCGCCATGGTCTTCCAGGACCCGCTGGCGTCGCTGAACCCGCGGCAGACCGTGCGGCAGACGCTGGCGAACGTCTTCCGTGCGCACGGCGAGACGACGTCGACCGCCGAGCTGGTCGCGCTGCTGGAGTCGGTCGGCCTCGACGCCGACTACCTGGGGCGCTATCCGCACGAGGCGTCCGGCGGGCAACTCCAGCGCGTCGCCGTGGCGCGCGCGCTCGCCCTCAAGCCGGACCTGATCATCGCGGACGAGCCGACCTCGGCGCTCGACGTGTCGGTGCGTGCCCAGATCCTCAACCTGCTGGCCGACCTGCAGCGCGACCAGGGGATCTCGTTCCTCCACGTCAGCCACGACTTGGCGGTGATCCGGCTCTACAGCGACCGCGTCGCCGTCATGCAGCGCGGCCGCATCGTCGAGACCGGCCCGTCCGACGAGATCTTCCGCTCCCCGCAGCACTCCTGCACGCGCGCGCTGGTCGAGGCGACACCGGAGGCGGAGCTGCCGGCCTGACCTGCGGGAGCGCTGCGCGATGCCGACCAGGCCTGCCACGATCATGACCATGACTCACCGAACGACCACCCCGTCGTGAGCCGGCCGGAGGCCGACGCGACAGAGTACTGAAAGGGGACACGTGGGAACCGACCTGTTCGTCCGAAAGTTCGGGCGGGACGCAGCAGATGCGCCTGCCATCCTCATCCTGCACGGCGCCGTGGAGTCCGGCGCGTGCTACGGCGACGCCGTCGACCGCTGGTGCGGCGACTACCACATCGTGGCGCCGGACGCCCGGGGCCATGGGAAGTCACCCAGCCGCCTGCCCGAGCACGAGGGCGTGCCGTCCACCGACGTGATGGTGCAGGACGCGATCGACATCCTCAAGGACATGCTCGACGAGACCGGGCGCAAGACGCTCGTCGTCGGGCATTCCATGGGCGCGCGGATCGCCGCCTTCGTCGCCGCCGACGCCCCGTACCTCGTGGCCGGCGTCGTGCTCGAGGACCCGCCGTGGTGGGTGCCGGAGGCCGGTCCCAACCCGTGGCTCAGCGTCGAGCAGACCACCATCGATCCCTTCGACTACGCCGACACGGCGTCGGTCGAGGAGCTCATGGACATGCAGCGTGAACTCAAGCCCCACTGGGCGGAGCAGGAGCTGCGCCCGCTCGCCGAGGCGATGAAGGCCGTCCACATCGACTACATGCAGCAGCGGGTCCACGAGAAGCGCCGGATCTGGACGCCGACCGCGCGGCAGATTACGGTCGGCCCGGCCGCCGTACCGGCGCTGCTCGTCACCGGCACCGGCGACGTCATCGTCGACAAGCACTCCCGTGAGCGCCTCACGGCCGTCGCGCCCGGCTTCGACGTCGTCGTGATTGAGGGCGCCCACCACTGCGTGCGCCGCGACAAGCCGGACGAGTACCACCGGCACGTCGACGCCTTCCTCCGCGAGAGCGCCGTTGGCCGGAGCCGTCACTCGACGCTGAAGGTGTCGGACCGCGCGAGCGGGCCGTAGATCTCCGAGTCCGGCTCGGCGACTGCGGCCCGCATCGCCTCCAGCCCCGCGCGTACGACGGGGTGGCCCTGGTTGTCGCGCCGCGTCGTCATGATCACCTTGCGCAGCGGTGCGACGCCGCGCGTCGGCAGGATCGTAACCCAGTCGGCGTCGCGGGCGGAGAGCGCGGACTCCGGCACCAGGCAGATCCCCGCCTCGGCGGCGACCAGCGCCAGCGCGGCGCGGTAGTCGTCCGAGACGTGTGTGATCGGCGGGTGGAAGCCGAGCTCGGCGCACGCCTGCAGCACCATCATGCGGCACGGGTTACCGGGCGAGGGCATGATCCAACCTTCCTCGGTGAGCTGGGCGAGCCCGATGCCCTCCTCGCCGGCCAGCGGGTGGCTGTGGGGGAGGACGGCCTTGAACCGCTCGATGTAGAGCGGGAACTTCACGATGTCGGGGGAGTCGCGTTCGGGGTCGGACTCGTACTCCAGGCTGACGGTCACGTCGATGTCGCCGCGCATCAGCATCCGGTGGCTCATGTGCGCCTCCGCGTCGACGACCGTGACGTCGACGCCCGGTGCCTGGCGGCGCAGCTCGACGATGGCGGGCGCCACCAACCAGCTGATCGCCGTGGGAAAGGCGCCGATCCGGAGCTGCCCGAGGACACCGCCCGCGTGCGCGGCCAGGTCGGCCTCGGCGATCTTCAGCCGGGAGCTGATCTCTTCGGCGTGCCCGGCGAGGATGCGCCCGGCCGGCGTGAGCGCCAGCTTGCGCCCCGTGCGTACGACGAGCACGTGGCCGACCTCGCGCTCAAGCGCCGCGAGCTGCTGCGACACCGCGGACGGCGTCAGGTGCAGCGCCGCCGCAGTCGCGGTGACCGAGTCGGACAGCACGAAGGCACGCAGGATGAGGAGACGTCTGGGGTCGATCGTGGGCACGCGGGCTCCCCTCGCGAGTCGGCCGAGCGTCCGTCGCGGTGCGGGATTCGCGAGGCGGACCGGGGGACCCGATGCTAGCGGTAATGCCGGGTAGTTAAGGTTCCGGGTTGGTTGTCAAGACGGGTCCGGCGAGGACGTTTATGCTGATGGTGGCACGGTAGGTGCGTCGGTCGATGGTCGGGCCGCGGGCGTTGTACTTGGAGATCGCTCGTTTCACGGTGCGGGCGTTGATACGCAGTCGCCGGTCGGGTAGGAGGTTGTCCAGGACGAGGCGGCCGATGGTGCCGATGAGGTCGATGACGGTGTCGGCGATGATTCCGGCGGCCTGCACGATCTGGTCGCGGGCGGCGTTCAGGGCGATGGTGAAGCTGGCTCGGTCGGGGTCCAGGCTGGGGTCGTGGTTGGTGGCGTCGGTCATCGCGGTGCGCAGGATCTGGTAGGTGGCCAGCAGGGCGTAGATTTCCTGTTCGATGCCGTCTGGGGTTCGGGCGCGTAGGACCCGTCCGCCGAGGATGCTGGGCTTGATCTCCAGGTAGGCGGTTTCGATCTCCCACCTCTGGTGATAGAGCCGCAGCAGGGCGATGGCGGGGTAGTTGTCGACGTCCAGCAGGCTGGTGATCAGCCGGTAGACGCTGGTGGTCTTTCCCGTGGTGGTGGCGATGTTGATCTCGGCGTCGATGATCCGGACCGGCTGTCCACCGAACACCGACCGGTAGGAGCCGTCGTGGTAGCGGTGCAGCACTGGTAGTTTCGGCCCGCCCCGGCCGGTCTTGGCGCGGACCAGCAGGTGGGCGTGTTGGCCGGTGATGGTCTTGAGGAGGTGCCCGGCGGCGAAGTTGCGGTCTGCCAGGATCAGCACGCCTGGCCGCGGCTTCGCCAGCAGGTCGGCGGCGTAGGTGGTCTCCCCGGACGTGATCGGCCCGAACACGGCGTCGATGATCGACCAGGTGCCGCAGGCCATGATCGTCACCAGGCGCAGCATCGGATAGCTGGAACCGCCGGTGATGCCGCCACGCTGCTTGCTGAACCGGGCGAGATTCGCGGTGCTGTCCGCGACGCTCAGGGTGGTGCCGTCGATCGCGCAGACCAGTAGCCCTCGCCAGCGGACCGGCCCCGCAGTGGTTGCGGCCGGTCCGCGCAGCAGGTCGAACAACGCCCGCAACGGTGCCGGACCGACCCGGCTGCGTGCCTTGGTCAACGCGGCCTCGCTCGGGTCCGCGACCGGCAGCCCGTCCAGTCCGGCGATCAGACGCTGCCACACCTGCCGATATCCCAGTTGCGCGAACAGGCAGCCCGCCAGCAGCAGATATATCACCACCCGTGACGGCAGATCCCGGACCCGCCGCTGCATACGGCCGGTCTCAGTGAGGACCGCATCGACCATTTCGAACGGCACCTGCTGGGTCAACTCGCCCAGATGCCCCGGCGCGAACTCCTGGAACGTCGGCCCGATCCGTTCGGCCCCTGACCCGGCGCGGCTTCCCTGGGCGTCCCGCGCCGCGGGACCATCCGGTCGGTATCGATCAGATACGATATGTCGGCCGGTCGGTCATATCAAGGAGTGACGTATGGGTCGTCGACGGAGGATCACCTGGCGGTATCTCGCCGCCGCGCTGCTGGCGCTGACCATGGGAGCGGTCGTCCTGCCGGCGCCCGCGCAGGCGGTCGATTACCCCGGCGGGCGGCGCATCTACAGCGTCGCGCTCGGGGCCATCCCCGCCGCCGGCGCGCCCGCCACCGGTCCGGTCTGGGCCCGGCTGGCGACCTACTACTTCTTCGGCGACGGCACGGTGACCGAGAGCTTCTGGTACTGGAACCGGGCCACCGTCGTCGGGGCCGCCGGCACGGGCGTCCGGACGACCGGCTGCATCGGCCACGACTGCGAGGTGCGGACGGCCGCCGGGTTCCAGCCCGGTGGCGTCGTGAAGTCCCTGGGCGGCACGTACACCAACTCCGGTGACAGCATCACCATCACCTGGAGCGGGGGCGTCCAGGAAACCTGGGCGGTCAGCCAGCCCGCCAGCGACCTGGCCCGGCTCGACTTCGTCAGCTCCAACTACGGGGTCACCGTCGGCTGGGGCTTCGGCAGTTCCGCCTCGAACGACGCGTACACGCCGGTCAGCAACATCCCGCTGGCCCAGTACACCGGCCGGTACGCCGGCTATAGCGGAAGCACCGGTGCCGCCGGCCCCAGCGGGATGGACCTCCGGTCGTTCGCCCGATGCAACGGGAACTGCCTGAGCTGGCTCAGCCCCCCGACCGCCACCTGTTCGTCCTGCCCGAACGGCGCGACCTCCGCCCCGATCCGCTACTACCTCGCGGGAGCGGGCCGGCGGAACTTCTACGAGCACTGGTGCACCTGCCTGACGTCGAGCACCTGCTACACCGGTGGTTCGCACCGCAAGCCGCAGCTCCAGGTGATCGGCGACACTGGGACGTTCCACGGGTGGGTCGGCGTGGAGGCGTCCAACTCCACGGCGAACACCGGCTACTTCGCGGTGCACTTCCACGTGAACGTCTGACCGGCCGGGAGTCCACCGACACCAGCCAGTCGATGTCCCCGGCCGCGTCCGCGTCGGCCTGGACCCCGGACAGTATCCGCTCGAACGTGCCGTCGAGGGCCCACCTGCGGAAACGGGTGTAGATCGACTGCCAGGACCCGTAGCGGGCCGGCACGTCCCGCCACGCCGCCCCGGCCCTGATCTTCCACACGATCCCGTTGAGCACCCGCCGGTCATCGGCCCGGGGTCGACCACCGGTCACCGTCGAGGGTAGGTACCGCGACAGGGCTTCCCACTCGATGTCAGACAACTCGTAGCGACGACCCACGTCCTACATCCATCCGATACCAAGATCCTTTGAAGACACCGCCTAACGTCACAGCCCCTACCAGACGGTTGGATTACACGAGCCTGCCAGTCGGACAGGCCCAACCAATCGATTTTTCATAACCAGATCGTCATATACGACAGGAGAGTATTAGATCACCCGTTTTTTAGCTGATAGGCCTGGATTGAGGGTGGGTCGCTATGGCAGGGTGGCGGACGGAGCGCATCGACACGAGTCGAACCTTCAGCGCTCAATCGTTTGGCCCGTGGTGGAGTCAGCCCGTGGCCTAAATCGTTGCTTGCCTGGGAGGCGTAGATGAGGAAGTCCGTCGGTACGTTCGCCGTGATGTTGGGCATGATTGGCGTGGTGGGTGTCGCTGCGCCGGCCTCGGCGTCTGAGGAGAGGCGGCCCTCCGCGCAGCACTGCATCAGCAACCTCGACACGGGCCGGACCACGTGCGCCAGCAACCCGCAGAAGGCCCGACAGCTCAGCGACGTCGAACCCGCGGCTCTGACGATCGCCATCTTCTACGACGGCACCAGCTATACCGGGGGCACGCACACGTGGGTCCAGTCTCGTCAGTGCACCAGCACCTACGACGAAGAGTGGCAGTGGGGCGATCTCGGCGCCATTGGCTGGAACAACCGGGTCAGCTCGGTGCGCACCTACAACCTGTGCGACGTCAAGTTCTACGACGGTACGAACTTCAGCGGTGCTGTCTCAACGTGGATCGACGCGTCGGCGAACCTGGCTGCCGTCGGTACCGGCTGGAGCAACCGGGCGAGCTCCGTCAAGTTCTCGTAGACCCGCGGGCCTGTAGTCGTATCTATCCAAAAGGAATTTCAGGCTTCCGCTGCCTCTGCCCGGATCGGCCAGAGGCAGCGGAAGCTTTCGGCCCTGTCACGCCAACCCACAGCCAAAACCTGTTCGCCCGAGAGGTATAGATGATGAGGAGTTCCGCCGGTACGTTGGGGTGCTGGTAGGAACCGTGATGCCAGGGGCCAAATAGTTGATCTTCACGGGTCGCCTTGAGTGGGTGGTTGACCTGCTGTCCCGTTAGGGGATCGCCCAACCGGGGCCCCGGAGCTACTGCTGGCCCTACGCGACCAGCGCGCCAACGTGCGCACTGCCACCAACCGCGACGCCCGCTGGCTGTTCCCCGGCCGCCGCGCCGGCCAGCCCTGCGGGTGCCGAAAACCTCGTCCGCGCCCGTGGCTGCAGAAGGTGACCACGCCGGAAGGCGTGGTGCGGAACACCACCTACAACTGGGTGGGTGAGCCGCTGACCGAAACCGACGGAGCCAACAACGTCACCACGACCGAATACGACGGGCTCGGCCGGGTCGTCAAGACGAAGATGCCGGACCTGACGAACCGAACGGTCGCCTACGACGGGGCCGGCCGGGTCACCCGGGTGCAGAACTACAGCGCGACGAACGCGCTGCTCACCACCGAGACCCTGGGCTACGACGACAACAGCAGCCGGGCGCGGCCTGTCGTTGTGGGATGCGCACAGCGGGGAACGGCTGCCGTTGCCGGTTCCGGAGCAGGAGAGTCTCGGCGACATCGCAGGGGCGGTGCTGTCGGCGCGGGACGGCCGGGACGTGTTGACCGTCGTGACGGGGGCGCGCGAACTCGTGATGTTCGACGTTGCCACGCACAGGTGGGCGGCCGGATCGACGCGCACGTCAACGACTTTTCGCAGTACAGGGGACGGGTGTGGGGCGGCAAGCGCGCCCGGCCGAGGCTGGCGATGGTAGGCGGGGTGCTGGCGGTGCCGACGAGATGGGGCGTCCATCTGTGGGATCTGCCTGCCCCGGCACCTGCCCGACCGCCGTTGCCGGGGCCGGTACGTAAGCCGGTGCTGGCGTCGGTGCGGTGGGAGGGGCGGGACTGGCTGCTGACGGGCTCGGCCGAGGACGGCATGGTGGGCTTGTGGGACCTGGAGCCTCCGGCGCGGCGGTCGACGGGTCACCGGGAGCAGGTCGCCCGCCTCGACGTGGCGGAGCCCGGGGTGGTGGTCTGCGTCGATGACGGCGGAACGATCGCGGCGCGCCGGACCGGTGACGGTTCGCTGGTGACCCGGCCAACCCACACCAATGTTCGCGGCGTCGTGTCATTGGTGGCTTGGGTGGACGGGACGAGCGTGCAGGCGGCGACCGGAGCTGGCTCGCCACGTTCGTCGCATCCTTGGTTGCAGCGGTGGGACCTCGTCATGCGCGAAGAGATGCCCCCACCGATCAAGCTGGGCGTTCCGCAGGTGAGGCACGTGGGCATGGCCACCGTGCGGGGCGAGAAGGTCCTGGTGGTCGTCGATCGCGAGCTGCTGCAACTGCGGCGAGCCGCCGACGGGGCGCTCCTCGACGAGGTTTGTAAGGACCGAGGCACCTACCGGCTGGTGACAGGTCCGTCCGACGGCGGCCCGATTGCAATGGTCTCAGCGATCGACCGCCCGCCCGAGGTGTTCCGGCTGGAAGAGTTGACGGCGCCGCCCTCGTCGGTGCCCGGCCTACACGGCGGGTTCGCCGCCGCCTTGGACGGAACGCGCCTGGTCGCCGGAAGTCTCACCGAGCGGCGGACCGGGTGGCGTACCGTGTGGACCTGCGATCTGTCGGGCCACCCCCTCGGCCCGGATATCGGCGGCCCGCCGATCACCTCTATTGCGATCGCCACCTGGCCTGCAGCCTTCATCGCCCGCGCCGACGGCACCGTGTCCCTGACGGACCTTGAGTCCGGCCACGACCTGTGCCCAGTCCTCCAACTGCCAGCGGAGGCTCGCAGCATCGCCACCGCCGACGACGGGGACCTGCTCGTGGGAGTCGGCACCGATGTGGCCCGGTTCAAGCCGCCGATCCAGGCTTGGTTTTGAACCTTCTGATGACTGTTGGGGCCAGTGGCGCTTGGCGGCGGTGTGAAGTTTGACAGTCCTTGACAAGGTCAGGATGGCTACGTTCGGTAACAAGGGGGCGTGGGTTCGAAATCGACCACTTCGACAGTGCCAGGGCGCCCTGGCCGGGCCTGCCTCTGGCGGGCTTGCCGGACGCAGCGTTGCTGCAGGTGGCAAGGCTCGGCGGCGGCGGACTGCTACCGTCCACAGTCGATCATGATGTCGTCGTCGGTGCATAGCGACGGTGGGGTTACGGTATCGATCACCCCTCGGACACCAGTACGTGTAGAGATCCACGCGAGATCAACTCCCTTCGTGGGATCTTCGATTCCACCTTGTCCATCTGTGCGCACCGCCCCCCTCGGGAGTCGCTGCCACCTGCGCTGACACCACGGCATCCGCGCTGGCGGGGGCATAGGTGAGTCGCGGCAGCCCGCGCCATCGTCGGCCCGACGAGCAACTCGTCGAGGCGCTCGTACCTACCCCACTGCCGGTCGCATCGCCGGAGCCGGCGCCCCTGCCGACATTGCCCGCGCCCGCCGCCCGCAGTGGCGATGGCGTGCTGTTCGACGTGGCCCGACCCGACGCCGTCGGCCGGGTCACCGCCCGCGCGCTGCTGCGCGCGCTGGGCTGGACACCCGGCCTCGCGCTGCACGTCGACGTCGTGACCGGCGCAATCCTGATCACGCCGGCCGCTGATGGCGCGTACGTCGTGGGCTCCCGCGAGGAGTAGACACGCCTGCCCGACTCCGAGCCGCCCGCGCCCACGCCGCTGGGCGGCAGCGAGGACAAGCCAACACCAGCGCCACGAGGACGTCGTCGACGCCGGCCGCCACCACCACCGGTGGGTCTCGGCTGTGGGACACCTGGACCCAGACCCGACGACGTCAGCCCGATCTGCGGGCACCACCGCCGCGCGAAATGCGTCGGCTGCTGCCGGCGTTCGGGGAGGCATCGTCAGCCTGAGGCCTCCCCGACGCCGGCTCGTTCGCGCGCAGCGAGGATGTCCGGGACGTGCGTCTCGGCCCACTGTCGTACGGCACGCAGCGGCACCAGCAGGGAACGGCCGAGCTCGGTCAGGGCGTATTCGACGTGCGGCGGGTTGCCGCCCAGGTCGGTACGGGCGAGCAGACCGTCAGCCTCCATGGCGCGCAGCGTCTCGGTGAGGGCCTTGGGGGTGATCCCGCGGATGTGCGTTTTGAGCTCGGTGAACCGCATCGGTCCGTCCTCCAGTGCGTTGACGGCGAACACCGTCCAACGCGCCCCGATGCGGTGCAGCACAGTGCGACTCGGGCACGTCGCCGCCATGACGTTGTACGCCTTGCCCATGGGGGTCCTCTCGGTAGCGTTGAAGATACCGGTAGCAAATGTATACCGTCGCGGTCATGAGCGAGAACCTGACAGGCAAGCGGATCCTGGTCGTCGGCGGGGCCCGCGGTATCGGCGCTGAGATCGTCCGGCGCACCGGGCAGGCCGGCGCCGACGTCGTCGTCGCCACACGGTCTGGCCCCGAGGTCCAGATCGACGTCACCGACGAGACCACCATCGCGCGGGCCGCGGAGTCGCTCGGCGCCTTCGACCACGTGATCTCCACCGCGTCGGCTCACCATGACGTGCCGGTGCCCGACCTGGAACACGACAAGATCCAGGCCGCGTTCTCCGCCAAGGTCGTCGGCCCGCTGCTGCTGGCCAAGCACTTCGCCCCACGGATGCCTGCCGACGGATCGTTCCTGTTCTTCTCCGGCATTGTGGGCTGGCAGCCCAAGCCCGGCACCGTCGTCAAAGGTACTGCGAATGCTGCCCTGGCCGCGCTGGTCACCCACCTGGCCGTCGAGCTCGCGCCGCTGCGTGTCAACGCCATCGCGCCCGGTATCACCGACTCTGGCACCTGGGACCGGCTTCCGAACGAGCGTCGCCGTGCCTTGTACGACAGAGCTGCCGCGGCCTCCCTCACAGGCAGGGTCGGGACGCTCGAGGACGTCACCGACACCGCGCTGTGGCTCTTGGGTGCGGGATGGGTGACGGGCGAGACGGTCCATGTCGACGGCGGCACCCGGCACCGCTGATCCCGGCGCCACCAATACCATGGCAACCCCCATCAAAATCCAGGCACGTGCCCTCGTCCGTGCCTCCGGAGGCCCCCGCTATGCCGTCGCCCTGGCCGTGGACGCGCTCGGCACCGGCCTGCTGCGGCCCTTCCTGCTGCTCTACGGGGTGACGGTGCTGAGGCTGCCCGCGCCGGCCACCGGCATCGCCATGACCGTCGGCGCCGTCGTGGCTCTGGTATGCATGCCCGCGGTCGGCCGATGGCTGGACCGGGGCGCACGCAGCACGGTCGTGGCGGCGTCGATGCTGGTGCGGGTGCTGGGCGTGGCGCTGCTGCTGGCCACCCCGACGGGGAACGTCTGGCTGTTCGCGACAGCGGCACTCTTCCTCGGCATCGGCAACCAGGCATGGCCGGCCGCCCACGCCGCCCTCGTGGCCACGGTCGCCCACGGCCGCGAACGCGACGCCGCCCTCGCGGGAGGCCGCGCCCTGCGCAACGCCGGCCTGGGCGTGGGCGCCCTCCTCGCCACCGCATGCCTGGCGGGCGGCACCACCGCATTGCAGGCGCTGGCAGCCGCCACCGGGCTCGCCTACCTCGCCGCGGCAGCCTTGGCGTGGTCGGTCCACGTGCACGCTCATCCGGCCGCTGCCGCGGCCAAGGACCGGGACGACGAGCCCGCACCTCGGATGCGCGTGCTGCTGGCCGCCAACGTGATCTACGTCTTCTGCCTCAACGTCCCCGAAATCGCGCTCCCCCTGGTCCTGGTGACCCAGATGCACGCATCCCCGGTGTGGTCGGCAGCCATCTTCGTGGCCAACACCGTGCTGGTGGTCACCCTGCAGGTTCCGGTCACCGTCCTGATGTCCCGCTTCTCCCGGCGGACCGTGCTGGCTCTTGCCGGCGTGGTACTCGCCGCGTCCTACCTCGGCTTCCTCGCGGCCACCTCACTGGGACACGGCTGGAGTGCCCCGGCCGTCGCCACGGTGTCCGTGGTCTGCACTATCGGCGAGATCATCTATGCCGGCAGCGCCACCGCGCTCGTCACCGCCCTCGCCCCGGCCCATGTCCTGGGACGCGCCCTCGCCCGCTTCCAGCTCTCCACGGGCTTCGGCCTCGCCGTCTCCCCGGCGGTCATCACCGCTCTCGCCTCCCGCGGCTCGGCCGCCCTCTGGGGCAGCCTAGCCGCTGCGACGCTCCTCTCCGCCTCCGCCGTTGCCACCGAGAAGGATCAAGGAACGCGGCTCAGCGGTCGCTGCCGCCGGGCGCGAGCAGGCTCGTGAGCTCGGCGATCGCCTCGGAGGACGGCTCACGAAACGCGCGCGCGGCCGTTGGCCTGCCGGTAGCTTCCGGACCAAAAACAACTCCAGCGTTCACGTCCGCGCCCGGCCTGCGGCTGCTGGGGCACCTCACCACCGTCCACGTCGACCTCGACGACCACCCCGCCGACCGGGCCGTTCACCTTGTCGCGGACGACCTGGACGGCCAGCCCATCCCCGGCGGCCCAGCGGCCTGCCCGGCGGCGTCCGACCGCCGTACCGGGTGCTGCGCACCGAGCAGGGCTGGCACATCCATCAACGCGGCGGCTGGACCCAGAGGCCCTGGATCCGCTCCGGCGTCTTGCGTGACATCACCGGCCCTGACGCCGCCTGGTGGCCACTCACCCCTGGCCTGGAGTACCGGCTCACGGCCGAACAGGACGGCCGGTGGGCCGTGCACGCCCTCGCCGAGACGCCCTGCGACCTGCCCGACCCAACCACCCGCGAAGACTGCCGCTGGTCCGCTGCCCGACGACCCCGCCGGCCCCTGGACCTGACGCCGCGCCAACCGGCCGGCCGCGTAGGCGGTGAGGGGCAAGGCCGCCTTGCCCCTCACCGCCGCCCGCTCGCCGGGCTCACTCCAGGCGGGCCTGCCGCCGGTACCACAGGCCGGCCAGGAACACCGCCAGCACACCCAGCACGCCCGAGCCGACACCGCCGGCGAGTCGCACCGCCCCGGACCCGGCCCAGGAGGCGACCAACGCCACGGTGGCCACCACCGCGCAAGCGACCGCGACCGGCAACAACCCCCGCCCCGGCGGCACGAACTGGTCCGGTCGCCGCTGCACCAGCAGCACATTGCTGTCCACCGGATCCGCCTCGACCTGGTAGCCGGCCCGCTCCAACACCCGCCGGTAGCGGGCCACCGCCTCCACCTCATTCCGGGTGCCGCAGTACGACACGGCGAACGGTTCCGGCCCGTCCATGCTGGTGTTGGCGCCCTCGACTGCGAAACCGTCCAGGTGTCGCTCACCGAAGTCCCGCAACCCGGCCTGCCGCAGCACCCGCCGGACCACCTCCGCGTCCCGGTCCCGCGGCGACCCCAACGGCCGCCCACCATCGCCATACCCGTATCGAGGCCGCTCCTCATCCATGGCCGTCACCGTACCGACGTCGACGCCCCCGCCGGGCACCTCGCCGCCAGGTGGTGATTCCGGGGAATCGGTCCGGCCGGACGTCGGGGCATGGTGGCCTGTTGGCCTCGCCGTAGTTTCCGGACCAAGAACAACTCCAGCCCTAGTACGGCAGCCGCCGTGCGGGATCATGGTTGAAGTTCGAGGTTGAGGCGTCGTGTGTAGTGGGCTTGTCTGGCTCTGGCTTGATGGCGGCGCCGCCACTGTGACCAGCGCAGACGGTGGGCGAGGTCGCGGATCGGGCGGATGATGCAGGCGTTGATCAGTCGGCGGACCTCGTTGACCGTCAGTTTGATCAGCCTTGTGTCGGCCGGGTTGTGGTCGGCGGCGTCGGCGGCGCAGATCGCCAGGACGGCGAGGGCGGCCAGGGCGAGGGTGGTGAACCGGTGCCAGGAGTCCCAGCGGCGGACCTGGTGCTGGTCGAGGCCGACCTGACCCTTGGCGGCCTGGAAGCTCTCCTCGACTGTCCAACGGATGCCCGCGACCCGCACGAGGTGGGCCAGGGTGGCCGGGCGTGAGGTCCAGCAGCGGTAGAAGGCCAGCTCACCGGTGGTGGTGTTGCGGCGAATCAGGAGGCTGTGGCGGCCGCCGTCATCGGGGTCGGCGTCGGTGTAGACATCATCGAGCCAGGCCCAGTCGTAGAAGCGTGGCCCTTTCGACCCGGCTCCAGCGCTGCGGCGCTGCCACGCCGAGGCCGGTAGCTCGGCGGCGACCCGGTCGGCCCGAACCCGGGTCTTGCCGCCGTCGAGTGGGACCAGGTGACTACGGGACACGGCCAGGACGTAGCCCAGGCGGTGTTCGCGCAGGTGGGCGCGGAAGACGCTGCTGTTGCCGTAGGCCTCGTCCGCGGCCGCCCACCCGGCCGGAACGCCGGCGTCGAGGGCCGTGGTGATCATGTTGGCGGCCAACTCGGGTTTCGTGGCGAAGGCGACCGCGTCGGGGACTCCGGCAGCCTGGCAACGGTCCCGGTCATCGGTCCAGGACACCGGTAGGTAGACCCTGCGGTCGATCAGCGTGTGCCCATGCCGGCTGGCATAGCCGCAGAACACCCCCACCTGCGCGTTCTCGATCCTGCCGGCGGTGCCCGTGTACTGGCGTTGCACCCCGACCGAGTGAACGCCCTTCTTCAGGTCCCCGGTTTCGTCGACGACCAGCACCGCGTCCGGTCACCGAACCGGCCCACGACCACCGCCCGCACATCGTCGCGGACCGCGTCGGCGTCCCACACCGCCCGAGACAACAACTTCTGCATCGCGTCCGGCCGGGCGTGTCCGGCCTGCTCCGCCAACTGCCAGCACGTCTTGACCTCGATATCGGCCAGCAGGCCGGTCACGAACGCCGCCGCCGACCGCCGCGGCTCGACCCGCCCGAACCGTCCCGCGAACGCATCACACACCCCGGCCAGGACCTGCCGCCACCGGACAGGGTTTGCGCTGTGACACGCGGCCACCGCCAGATCTGAAGTTATGTCCACAGCAGACAGACGATCACGCGGTGGCCGCACCTCGTCTACCCGGCCCCACCAGCAACATCTCAAACGGCGGCTGCCGTACTAACAAACCGTAATCAAACCGGACCGGACACTTCCGAACAACGCCGGGGCCGTGGGCCTCTACCATCGCCGAGCTGCCGACACCGCCCCGCAAGCGGGCGACGAAGAAGACCCGTTGACGGGCCTGCCGAAGACCGGCGTCGGGCCGCGTAAGCCGGCGCATCAGGGACCCGACGCGCTCGTTCTCCGCGTCGCGGCTCCTGTAGCTCGCCACGCTACCTCCCCAAAATCCACATCACCGCGATCAACGAATGGCTACACGTACTTCGAAACACTGCCTGGTGCTCGCTCGCCGGGTTCGGGTCGCACGGTCTCGGGTAATTTACCCAAACGCCACCCGGCAACGTGGCGGCGCACTCCCGACGTGGAGTGCGCCGCCACGGGTGTTGCGGCTATCGCAGGGACCTGACGAAGGTGCGAATGTCACCGACTAGCAGTTCAGGCTGTTCCAAGGCGGCAAAATGGCCGCCGCGGTCGAATTCGGTCCAGTGCACGATCTTGTTGCCGTACTCGGCGAGTTTGCGGATCGGCAGGACGAGGTCCTTGGGGAACACCGCGACGCCCATCGGCGTGGTCGACTCCTGCGGCTGCGACCACGAGTGAGAGAACTCGTAGTAGATCTGGGCCGAGGAACTGGCCGTGTTGGTCAGCCAGTAGATCATCGCGGTGGTGAGCAGATAGTCCCGGTCGACCGGCTCGTCGCTCCATTCCTTGAACTTTTCGGCGATCCAAGCGAGCTGGCCTACGGGAGAATCGGCCAGGCCGTAGGCGAGGGTCTGTGGCCGCGACGACTGGATAGCCAAATAGCCGCCCAGATCTCCTTGAAAGGCCTCGAGCCGGTCCAACCGCGCCTTGTCCTGCTCGTCGAAGTCGTGCTCGCCGAATGGGAAGGTCATCAGGTAGTTCACATGAACCCCGATGACATGCTCGGCATCAACGATACCGAGTTCACGTGAAATCCCTGAGCCCCAGTCGGTTCCCTGCGCGACGTAGCGCTGGTAACCCAATTGCGCCATCAGCGCCGCCCACGCCCGGGCGATGCGGTTGAGGTCCCAGCCTGGCTGCAGATCCGGCCCTGAGAACGCGAACCCGGGCAGCGACGGGATAACCAGGTGGACCGCGTCAGCTGGATCGCCGCCGTGGGCGCGCGGGTCAGACAGTGGGCCGGCAATCTCCAGGAACTCGGCCACCGAGCTCGGCCAGCCATGGGTGAGGATCATCGGGGTGGCGGCCGGCTCTGGGGAGCGCACATGCAAGAAGTGAATCTGCTGGCCGTCGATCTCGGTGACAGATTGCGGGTACGCATTGAGCCGCGCTTCATATTCGCGCCAGTCATAGGTGCTGACCCAGTAGTCGGCAAGCTCCCTGAGGTAGGCGACCGGCACGCCGCGTGACCACTCGGCCCTGGGAACTTCGGACGGGTATCGGGTGCGGCTGATGCGTTCGTGCAAGTCGTCGATCTGTGACTGGTCGATGTCAATCTTGAAGGGCTTCACGAAAACCACGTTAGTGAGTATTGCGGCAAGCTTCTTGCCGCAATATCAACTAATATCAAAACATGCTGGAGACCTCTGCCAGGTTGCTGCGCCTACTGACGCTATTGCAGGCCAAACCGGACTGGACCGGCGCTGAACTGGCCGCCCGCCTCGCCGTCAGCCCCCGCACGATCAGGTACGATGTGGACAAGTTGCGCAACCTGGGCTATCCCGTGCACGCGGCTCCCGGGATAGCCGGCGGGTATCGTCTCGGCGCAGGTGCAAAGCTTCCGCCCCTGCTGCTCGACGACGACGAAGCGGTCGCCGTGGCGGTAGGCTTGCGCACGGCCGCCATCGGGTCTGTCACCGGGATCGAAGAAAGCGCCATGAACGCGCTGGCAAAGTTGGAGCAAGTCCTCCCCCCGCGCCTGCGCCAGCGGGTAACCGACCTGCACACCTACACCACCCCGCTCATCAAACGCGGTGATGCTGTTTCTGCCGAAACCTTGACCCGGCTGGCCGCGGCGTGCCGGGATCACCATCGCGTGCGCTTCACCTACACCAAACACAAGGGCTCGGCCGAAGAACGTGACACCGAGCCACATCGCCTCGTGCACACCGGACGACGCTGGTATCTGATCGCCTGGGACACCGCCCGGCGCGACTGGCGCACGTACCGCGTCGACCGGATCACGCTCCTGCAACCCACCGGCATGCGCTTTGTCCCCCGGCCGCATCCCCCGGACCCCGCAGGCGTGATCCGAGGCGTCGACACCGCCCTGTCAGCGCACCGCGCCGAAATCACCGTGCTCGCACCAGCCTCAGCCATCACCGGCTACCTGCCAGACTCCGTGGC
Organism: Micromonospora sp. NBC_01412; assembly: GCF_045040215.1. Taxonomy (NCBI): domain Bacteria; kingdom Bacillati; phylum Actinomycetota; class Actinomycetes; order Micromonosporales; family Micromonosporaceae; genus Micromonospora; species Micromonospora sp. NBC_01412. The sequence continues at coordinate 509,087 of NZ_CP109528.1, read as the reverse complement.
AGTGCAGCCAATCGACGACACGACCTGCATCGTGTACGCCGGAGCGGACACCCCGTACCAGCTTGCCCTGCACATCCTCATGCTGAACAAGGACTTTCACGTCTGCGGCCCACCAGACCTGCTAGACGCCTTTGCTGTCATCCGTAACCGGTTAAATGCCATCACCTGCTAAAGGCGGCCACCGACACGCGGCGTCAGCCGCCCCAGGAAACGGGGGCCGAGCATATCGCCCAGTCCGCGGCCGACCGGTCTCGCGGCGACCGGCACGACGGAGCATGGGATCGCACCAGATATCGCGTCATCGCGGTACGCGAGCCGGTCGGGGTGGGCGGCCACTCGCTTGCGATGATCGAGTAGACAACGGTGTCGCGCACGGTTCCATCGGACATGATCATGTGGCTGCGTAGGATTCCGTCTTGTTTGGCGCCCAGGCGTTCGATCGCTCTCCGGGAGCGGTGGTTGAGCCAGTGCGTGCGGAATTCGACCGCAATGCAGCCCATGTCGTCAAAGGCGCGTGTCAGTAACAGGAGCTTGCAGGCTGGGTTGATGCCGGTTCCTTGTTGGGAGGCTGCGTACCAGGTGTAGCCGATCTCGGCGCGGCGGTTGGCCGCGTCGATGTGGCACAAACTGGTCACGCCCACCGCCTGGCCGGTGTCGGAATGGCACACGGCGAAGGGCTGCATGGTGCCCGCCGACCGCTCGAGGATGAATCGCCTGACGGTCTCGCCCATGGTGTCGGGGGTGGGAACGCTCGTAAAAAACAGCTCCCAGAGGTTTCCGTCACTGGCCGCCTCGATCAAGCTGTTCACATGGGACTCGTTCAGTGGCTGCAACTCCACCCCGTGGCCACGCATCCCCGCCTCAGCAAGCGCCACGACACGCCTCCCACATCCCGCAGGTCATCTCGTACTCGACCTCACCCAAGTCCGCTCCCGGCAGCGGGTCATCCCAGGACGGGAAGTACGTGCGCACGTACCGCATGCCGATGGCCTCCATCACGCCTCGAGACCCGGTGTTCACGGCCATGGTCTGCGCGATCACCCGGCTCTGCCCGACGGTGTCGAAGGCATGCCGCAGCAAGGCGCGGGACGCCTCGCTGGCCAAGCCTTTCCGCCAGTACCGACGGACGAGGCGGTAACCCAGGTCTGTGACAGTTGGGTCGTCAGGTTGGTCGGGCCCATGCGCCGGCGGAAGCATCATGAGCCCGATGAACTCGCCGTCGTCCTCACCGGCCGGCGGCGCCGAGCCACGCGCGCCGCCATCAGAGCCGAACGCCATCCAATAACCCAAGCCGTCCACCTTGCATGCCAAGGCCATCCGCTGCGCATGTGAGGCGACCACCTCGTCCCTGGATCGCGCCCGGCCGCTGATGTAGCGAATCACCTCCGGATCGGAGTCGAGCCGGAATTCCAGCTCAAGGTGTCGGTCGGCAAGTGGGACCAGCAGCAGACGGTCAGTACGCAAGATCGGTTGGGGCATTCGGCAACGATCGCATGGTCGCGCCCGTTGTACGATCCGATTTATCGCAGGTCACACGCACTCATCTAATGGGTTCTGCCGCGAAGCGAGTGGGCTTGCACGCCCTCAGCGATTGTCTCCAGCAGGGATAAGGAGCCAGCGCGCGAAGCAGCTTTCGTCGTCCAGTTCGGTGTACCACCGGATCTTGAACAGATACGCTGTGGTGTCACCCGTCTGGATCAGCATGCCCGGGTCAGGCTCTCGCTGCGGTGGACCGTGAACGATTGGCACCGGCCCTGGCCGTGCCGGCGACAACGGGGCCGAGTAGTCGCCGGCGCCGTCGAGTGCTGTGCTGAAGACCGCCAGTTCACCACTGCCGACGGCGAGGTCATCACCCTCGTCGTCCTCGGCGTCCGGATACTCCAGTGCTGCAGCGAGCACACGCGGGTAGTCGGGCCCAGATGCCTGCACGAAGGCGAGCGTGCCGTCCTCGGACTGGACGACCTCAATCCAACTGTCGTCGCGGATAACCCCGTCCCCGCCGACCAGAGCCGCTCTGCCGGCCCCGACGGAGATGGTGGTGTCCTCCGGCGCCATGTCAACGACCCGTTCGAAGTCGTCGTTGCTGTAACCGCACCATTCGCTGCGCCGCATGGCGTCGATAGCGAGGAACGGTTCACCGTTGGTCCACAGCCGGCCGACATGAACCCATGAGCCTCGCACTGACCCAGTATCACTGCCGCGTACGAGGACCCAGCAGTGGGGCATCTCGTGGCCATCGCCCCAACCAGCCCTACCGGTCCTGTCGATGAGCCATTCGGGCCCGCGTCCGACTCGCATCGCCCGCCACGGCATCCGAACATGCCGCTGGTCGGTCGTTGGCGGCTCAGCGGTGAGGCACACCCGACCATGTCGAGTTGAGGATGTCGATCGGACGATCTTCAGTGCGAGCATCTTCTGTAGAGAGTAGGCGCGAGCACGACGCGTGCCGCATATAGCAGCGCGCACTCTCACGCCGTCGACCGGGATAAGACGGAGCGTGATGTCCCCGGTGCCGCAGCGCCCGGTCGTAGCCGAGAGCAGTGTTTGTCCGACGAGCGAGCTCGGACGAACTCGTCCTTCATGCCTGGTGAAGCAGAGCCGCCATGGTTTGGTGGCGATGCTGCAACGTGCGGCGTGGTACCCGACAGCTTCCGGCGACAGCGCTTGCGGCGGTCAGCTCTGCTGGTAGTTTACTGCGGCGAACCCGCACGGCTGGTGCAGGTGCAGGTAGTAGGCGCCCTCGCCGAACTCGTCCAAGTCTGCACCGCCGATCAAACCCACGTAGTCCATCGGTTGTCCGCAGCCTGGGCAGTCGGCGTGCTCGGCGTCCTGGATCCAGTCGGGCCGGCCGCCTAGGGTCGAGCCGCCCCGAGTCCAGGCGCTGGCCTGGTAAGGGCTGGGCAGAGCCGGTCCTGGGACCGGCAGCAGCGCCGGCGGGTCCTCCGGTTCGGCCGCATCCGGTAGGTAGCTGGGGCGGGTGTTGCCGGCCCACCAGGTAGCGGCACCGGCAGGCGTGACCCGGCTGTACAGCGTCGTATAGCAGGCGCAGAAGTGGCAGCTCTCGATCACCAACCGGCCGGACCAGCCCGTGTGGGCCATGGCGGCACCGACGGCGGGGTCTACGGTGTCGAGGTCCGCGGCAGTCCAGAGCGGCGACGCGCACCACGGACAGTGGGGACGCTCTTCGCGTCGTGATGTCTCACGCATGACCCACCGGTACGCGGTGTCACCGCACAGGTCACGTCGGTTGCCGTCCGGGCCGACCACCCAACCGCCCTCCTGCGCGTAGCGCAGCGGCCCGACGTGCAGCTCGTCCACACCGGGCGGCGGCTGGGTCGACCAGCGACGCATGGCGCTCTCGGCGAGCGGGTGAGCACTGTGCGCCAGGACAAGGAGCAGGTGATTGAGCCGGTCCGGCGTCCGCCCGCCGTCGATCTGCTCGATGACCCGGCGGACCACGTCGGCACCTGCCGCTCGGTACAACTTCGCCGGCCACAACACGTCGAGGTCCAGCAGGAGGCCCTGGTGCGGAGTCAGGCTCCGCAGATCGGTGTCCGCGATCGCGCACAACTCCTCGATCGCATCGTCGTCCTCGGTGGCCGTTCTCCTGATCAAGTCCTCGATCACAAGGGGATGGTAGTCATGTCGATCAGCCTGCCCCGTAATGGACCGACCTTCTCGGCATCGCAGCACGAAGGCGCCGGTGCCCTCATCTGCCGCGATCCGCGCGGACAGCCGCCACTCGGTACGTCGCAATTCCAGACCATGATTACGGAGGGCGACTCACCAGCGGTGGTGATCACCGTGCGGTGGGGCCAGCTATGGCCGTCCTGGTGGAGCCGGCTTCCTTCCGTCACAACCACTCGGCGCCGCGAGGCGACGAACACCACCCCGTGCGCGACACCTGTCACAGATCAAACCGGGCACAACATACCTTCTGAACTGCGCAAACCCTTCACCCTTGACGACCGACCCCGGCGGAAGACCGCAGCCGCGTCAAACGCGGCGAGGAGCGGAAGCGGCGCGCCAGGACGGGCCGCGTCCACAGCGAGGCCGGCAGCGGGCCAGATGAGAGGTACATCGTCGGCTGTCACCCTCCGCCGGCCCGCTACTGCTAGCGACGAGGTGTCCGCCCGTGAGGACTGAACGTGTCCGTCGGCGCGGAGGGCAATGTCCGCCAAAAAGGAAAAGTCCGTGTCCGCTAGCACCCGCCGACTACAGCCTGTTACCACGACGAGGGGCGGAGCTGCCGCACCGCTCACCATCGAAGGCATAATGGCGGGTCGTGGATCTCGACCGGATCGCCGCGCTCACCGGACCGCCACCCGCCCACGTGCCGCCCGTCGACTGGGCCGACGTCGAGGCCCGGCTCGGGGTGCCGCTGCCGGCCGACTTCCGGGCCTTCGCCGCCGCCTACGGACCGATCGACCTCGGCGAGTACGTGTGGATCTGGTCGCCCGCCGGCAGCGAGGTGCCGTACCAGGTCCGGACCTTGGGCTGGCTGCGGTCCAACCGCGACGCCAACCCCGGCTCGGCGCCGTACCGGTTCTGGCCCGAACCGTGGGGGCTGCTCAGGTGGGCAACGAGCCGGGCCGGGGACGACTTCTTCTGGGACCCGTCCGGCTCCGAGGACCCGGACACCTGGCCGGTCGTCGTCGCCCGGTTCGCCCATCACCGCTGGCACCGGTTCGACCTGACCATGACCGACCTCGTGGCGGCCATGGTCACCGACGGCATCGACTGGAGCCCCGGCCACCGCACCGGCCCGCTGCCCGCGCGGTACGGCCCCGACCTGAGCCTCGAACGGCCGCGTCCCACGCCGGTCGCGCCGCTCAGGCCGTCACGGTCCGGGCTGGACCGACTGCGCGCCGCGCTGCCGGCAGCGACAGCGACCCGCGACCGGGCCGGGCCCTGGGCCGATGTCGACGCCCCGGCGGACTACCGCGAGCTGCTCGACGCCACCGGGCCGGGAACGCTCGGCGGCGTGCTGCGCCTGCTCGCGCCGGGCGGGCCGGACGGGTTCGACCTTGCCGCCGAGCACGCCGCCGCCGCCGACCTGGCGGACCCGCCGGCCGGCCTGTACCCGGACCCGCCGGGGATGCGGCTGTGGGGCCGGATGGCCACCGGCGAGACGCTGTGGTGGCTGCCGGCCTGGCACTCCGCCGACCACTGGCCGGTCGTGGTGGTCGGCACCGGCTGGCAGCGGATCGACCTGCCCACGACGACGTTCCTGGCCGAGTGGCTCGACAGGCGGATGGACCTGCCGGTCCTCGATCCGGCGGCCTCCCCAGGGGCGGCGCTGTGGACGCCGGCCGCCGACGGCGTGCCGCCCGCGCCGCCGCCGTCGACACGCCGCCGCGACCCGTTCGCCCTGCTCGCCACGCTGCTCGGCCCGCCCGACCCCGGCGAGGTCGACTGGACCGACACCGAGCGGGAACTCGGCCGGCGGCTGCCCGACGACTTCAAGCGGCTGGTCACCGGCTACGGCGAGGCCGTGCTCGACGGGCTGTCGTTCGGCGACCCGGTCGAGCACACGCAATGGTTCACCGACCTGCTCGACGACGACGAGCAGCCACCGTTCCCGGTGGTGATGTGCGGCGGGACCGAGGGCCGCGACCTGATCGGCTGGAACGCCACCGACCCCAACCCGAACGCCTGGACCGCCGTCGTCGAGCGGGCCGGGGAACTGGAGCCGTTCAACGGCACGCTCACCGACTTCGTAATCGCGGTGGCCACCGGACGGACGGACCTCATCGGCACCACCCCGAGCTGGCCCCGGTTGCGCCCGTGACCCCAGGCTGGATGCGGCTGGAGCGCTGGCTCCGGGCGCGGTCCGCGCTCGTTGCGGCTGATGGGAGCGGGTGACCGAGCGCCTCGCGGCAGATCAGGATGTCGGCGGTGGTCGGCGGTGACGACAAGGCCCAAAGTCGGGTCGGCACATGTACGGCTGGGATGATCGTCGCCATGTGGTTGGAGTCGCGGTGACGGCTACGTCGGATCGTGGAGTGGTGCCGGTACACGGTTCGTTGGCGGTCTATCCCGGTACGTTCGATCCGTTCACCCCGGGGCACCGCGACCTGGTGGCCCGTGCCCGGGTGATATTCGACCAGATCATCGTGTTGCTGGCGGTGAACGCCGACAAGCGACCAACCGCCGAGGCCACGACCAGGGCCGCACGCGTGCGCGACGCCATGCCGGCAGCCTGGGGCAATGTCGAGGTGGACACCTGGACCGGCCTGACCACCGCCTACTGCCTGCGCCGCGGCGCCACGGTCATCGTCCGCGGCCTACGCACGGCCGCGGACCTTCGCCACGAGTACCAGCTCGCTGCGATGAACGAGCAACTCGGCATTCAGACCGTCTGGTTGCCGTCCCGTCCGCAGCTGGCCGCCACTTCGTCCACGGTCGCACGCGCATACCGCTCGGCACAGTCGGCCCGTCCGTCCCTGAACGCTGAAGCGTGACCCCCAGGGATACCGGAACGGTGGCAACGCCTCGAGGTGGGATGCACTCTTCTCGGCTACTTAGAGACTTTCCGCAGGATCGATGTCCGGCCAGACTCGGTCCAGGTGCTCGGCGAGACGCTCCCACATTGCGGCTGCGCACCGGTGTCATTGGTGTGGCTCTCTCATGGCCTGCGTCTCGCCGGGCACCGGGCGAGGAGTGGCTGGAAAGGGGTTTGTTCTGCTCGAAGTAGCGGTGCCCTCCTTGCTGACAACTCCGTCCGAGTTCAGTCAAGGGAGGCACCGATGTCGGTGATCATCGGGATGGACCCGCACAAGCGTTCAGCAACCATCGAGGTCGTCGACGAACGCGCCCGGGTGCTCGCAGTGGGCAGGTATGGCACGGACAAGGCTGGCTACGCGGAGATGCTCGCCGCCGGCCGCAAGTACGCCGATCGGGTGTGGGCGGTCGAGGGTTGCAACGGCATCGGGAAGCACATCGCCCACCGCCTGCTGCATGACGGTGAGGCGGTGCTCGACGTGCCCGCGAAGCTGTCTGCGCAGGTGCGGGTGTTCGCCACCGGCAATGGCCGCAAGACCGACCCGGTCGATGCGCACTCGGTCGCGATGGTCGCACTGCGCACCCCGAACCTGGTGCGGGTCCAGCTCGACCCGGGCCTGCAGGTGATGGGGATGCTGGTCGACCGCCGCGACGAGCTGGGCCGCGCCAGGACGCAGACCGTCAACCGGCTGCACCGGCTGCTGCTGGAGCTCTTCCCAGGCGGGGCAAAGCAGTTCCTGTCCGCACGGCAGGCACGTGCGCTGATCGCGACCATCAAACCCCGCGACATCGTCGGCAAGACCCGGCGCCGCCTCGCCGTCGAGCTCATCGGTGAACTCGAGGGCATCGACAAGAAGATCAAGACCGCGGAGAAAGACCTCAAGGAGCTTGTCGTCGCCCGCGGCTCCACGCTGATGGACCTGCACGGGATCGGCCCCTCAGGCGCAGCCCGGCTGCTGGCAGACGTCGGCGACATCCGCCGCTTCGCCGACCGCGACCGGTTCGCGTCCTGGAACGGCACCGCACCGCTGGACGCCTCCTCCGGCGACCAGAAGCGTCACCGGCTCTCCCGCGCCGGCAACCGGCGGATCAACCGGACGCTGCACATCATGGCCGTGGTCCAGCTGCGCAACCGCACCGAAGGCCGCGCCTACTTCGACCTGAAGAAGACCTCCGGAAAGACCTCCATGGAAGCCATGCGCGCGCTGAAACGGCGACTGTCCAACGTCGTCTACGCCCGCATGGTCGCCGACCAGAAACGCAGGCAGGCGGCGGATCCGGGAGGGCAGTCGGGGACGACTCTGCTATCCAGCGTGACCGACCTGACCCCGGAAATCGGCCCTTCGGACAAGCCACTTCCCAGACCCGCCACCAGCAAGCCTAAACCCGCCCTCCGAGCGGTGTCTTGACATAAAGGGGTGCCATCCGGATGCATGCACCCGTGAGCTGGTTACCTTGGTGACGAGCGCTTCGCGGCATGTGCGGACGACTAGTCAGGATCTTCGTGATCGGTCGATCTGGTCCAGGAGCTTGTCCGCGCTGGGCGTGCTTGAGGAGGCGGAGCGCGGTCGCTGCGAAACTGTCGTGTTGTCGGAGCGATGACGACCGGCGTCCTGGAAAGTTCTTCAAAAATCCGGGAGGGGGTGTCGGATCGGGGCGGTGGTGTTCGTAGCAGGGGTGAGGCCGCCCACAAGGGCGGCGCCGAGGTAAAGGAACCGCGATCATGAAGCTGACGACCATGACCCAGATCACCCTCGATGGAGTGATGCAGGGAAACGGTGCCGCGTCGGATGACCGCAGGAACGGATTCGAGCGCGGCGGATGGGCCCGGGGGCGGGGTGACGACGAGACCAGGACGTTCATCACGCAGACCTACCAGCGCGCCGAGGCGTTCCTGTTCGGCCGGCGCACCTACGAGTTGTTCGCCGGCTCCTGGGGATCAATCGACCAGATGCGTGCACATCCCATCGGCGTGGCCTTGAACGAGGCCCCCAAGTATGTTGCCTCGACCACGCTCACCGCGCCGCGTTGGGAGGACACGACCGTTCTCCGCGGTGACCTCGCGGCGGCCATCAGTGAGCTGAAGGCCAAGCCGGGGGGTGAGCTGCAGGTGCACGGCAGTGGCGCCCTGACCCGGTGGCTGCTGGAGAACGATCTGGTCGACGAGATGATTCTGATCGTGATCCCGGTGATCCTCGGCCAGGGCGCGAGACTGTTCCCGGAGCCCGGTCCGGATCTTGCGCTCGACTTGGTCGAGTCGCGGGTCGACTCGAAGGGCGTGACGATCCAGGTCTACCGGCCGGCCGGGCGCCCGCGGTATGCAACGGCCTGAAGTCCCTGATCCACCGAACCACGCTGTCTTGACCCCAGAGGAGATGATCTTCAGATGCAGTACCTGGTTTCCGTAATCGATGACAAGAGCAATCCCGGCAGCACGGACAGGCAGCCTGCCATCAGCGCGTTCAACGAACGACTGATCGCCGAGGGCTACTGGGTTTTCGCGGGCGGACTCGCGGACACCGACGCGGCCACGGTCATCGACAACCGGGGCGAGCAGGCGGTGTTCAGCGACGGGCCTTTCGTGGAGTCGAAGGAGTACCTCGCCGGCGTCTGGGTGTGGGAGGCCCCCGATCTGGATGTGGCGCTCAAGCTCGCCGCCGAGGCGTCGAAGGTCTGCGATCGGAAGGTCGAGGTTCGGCCGTTCCTGTGAGCGACGTCGAGGAGGCGATCACCCGGGCCCACCACGAGGAGTGGGCCCGGGTGGTCGCCTCGCTGACCGGGCGTTTCGGTGACCTCGACATCGCCGAGGAGGCAGCGGCCGAGGCGTTCGCGACCGCCGTGGAGCGGTGGCCGGCCGACGGCGTGCCGCCCAACGGCGTGCCGCCCAACCCCGGTGCCTGGCTGACCACCACCGCCGTTCGCAAGGCCATCGACCGGATCCGGCGCGAGAACAAGCGCGACGACAAGCACAAGGAGGCTCAGATGGTGTACGACAACACCCCACCCGAGCCTCTCGGCGCCATCGACGACGACCGGCTGCGGCTGATCTTCACCTGCTGTCACCCGGCGCTGGCGATGGAAGCCCGCGTGGCGCTGACGCTGCGCATGCTCGGCGGGCTGACCGTGCCCGAGATCGCCCGCGCCTTCCTGGTGCGGGAGACCACCTTGGAGCAGCGGATCACCCGCGCGAAGGCCAAGATCAAGGCGGCTCGGATCCCCTATCGCGTGCCGGCCGCCGAGGATCTCCCGGCACGCGTCTCCGGCGTACTCGCCGTGCTGTATCTCGTCTTCAACGAGGGCTACCTGGCGACCGGCCCCGACACCGATCCCGTACGTCACGACCTGACCGCCGAGGCGATCCGGCTCACCCGCCTGATCCGCGCTCTGCTGCCGGAGGACGGTGAGGTGGCCGGGCTGCTGGCGCTGATGCTGCTCACCGAGGCCCGCCGCACCGCTCGGGTTTCGGCCAGCGGCGAACTGGTCGCCCTCGACGAGCAGGACCGTGGGGCCTGGGACAGGGCGCTGATCGCCGAGGGTCACCGGCTGGTGCGCGAGCGCCTCGCCGCTGCCGCCGCCGGGGTGGCTCCGGGCCGCTACCAGATCCTCGCCGCGATCAACGCCGTGCACACCTCCGCCCGCGACATCCGCGACACCGACTGGTCGCAGGTCGTCGCCCTCTACGACCAACTCGTCCGCCTCGACTCCTCGCCGATCGTCGCCCTCAACCGGGCCATCGCGGTCGCCGAGCTCGACGGACCGGAGGTGGCGCTGGCGGCCGTCGACCGTCTTGAGGACGAGCTGGCCGGCTATCACGCCTACCACGCGACCCGCGCCGACCTGCTGCGCCGGCTGGGCCAAAGTCAGCAGTCGCGCGCGGCCTACGACAAAGCCATCGAGCTGGCCGGCAACACTGCCCAGACCGCCAACCTGACCCGCCGCCGCGACCAACTGCGGTAGCGCCCACGAATCCCGATCGAAACCCCGCGCGCAGCGGCGGCCGGCCCCGACGCAATCAGATCGGCCCGATACCCGCATGAGATCGTCAGCTTCTACGGTCGGCACTGCACTGTCATCGGCTACTTGTTTCATTGACCTGCGACCGTGGCCCGGCCAGGCTTCGGTCGAGGCGCCCGGGCTGTCGCTCTCACATCGGCTGCCCACGCTGGTCGTGTGGCTCTCATTTGGCCTGCGCCGCCCGGGCGTCGCCCCAGGGCGGGGAGAGGCTCAAGAGGGGTTTGCTCGGCTCGAAGTAGCGTTGCCCTCCCGGCTCGACAACCAGGTGAATCGAGCATCGGAGGACGCGTTGACTGTCACATCGGATCGTGCGGTCATCGGGATGGACCCGCACAAGCGCTCCGCCACGATCGAGGTCATGGCCGGCGACGAGACCGTGATCGGCGGCGGCCGGTTCGACACCGACCGCGACGGCTACACGGCGATGAGGAAGTACGCCAGCCGGTGGCCGAACCAGGTCTGGGCGATCGAGGGCTGCCAGGGCATCGGCCGACACATCGCCAACCGGCTACTCGCCGACGGCGAACAGGTCGTCGACGTCCCACCGAAGCTGTCCGCCAGAGCACGGATGTTCGCCACCGGCCAGGGCCGCAAGACCGACGCCACCGACGCCCACTCCATCGCGCTGGTCGGCACCCGCATGGCCGGGCTACGCCCGGTGGTCAACGACGAACAGCTCGCCCTGCTGCGGATCCTGGTCGACCGTCGCCGGTCCCTCGGTGAGGACCACACCCGGATGGTGTCCCAACTGCACCAACTGCTGCTGGAACTGATCCCGGGTGGAGCGAAGAAGAGCCTGTCCGCCGCCCAGGCCAAGGCAGTACTGGCCACGGTCCGGCCCCGTGACACGGTTGGCAAGGCCCGGCGACGGGTCGCCGCGGAACTGATCGGTGACCTCGAACGCGTCTACCGACGTTCCAAGGACGCCGACAAGGAACTGAAAGAGCTCGTGGCGTCCACCGGAACCACGTTGATGGACCTGCACGGCATCGGACCCTCCGGCGCCGCCCGGCTGCTGGTCGAGGTCGGCGACATCACCCGTTTCCCAACCGGGACCACTTCGCCTCCTGGAACGGCACCGCCCCCATCGACGCGTCCTCCGGCGAGCAGGTACGCCACCGGCTCTCCCGCGCCGGGAACCGGCAGATCAACCGGGTGCTGCACATCATGGCCACGGTCCAGCTACGCAACCCCACCGGAGGCCGCGCCTACTTCGACCGCAAGAAAGCCGCCGGGAAGACATCGATGGAAGCGATGCGAGCGCTGAAACGACGCCTGTCCGACATTGTCTACCGACAGATGATCGACGACGCCACGATGGCCACGGCGACGGGCCCGGGAGGACAACGGGAGACGACTACTAACAACTCCTAACTAAATGATGTTGGGCGTAACCGGTTGGACGTGAGGGTCGTTCTGTCTGGACGTGAGGAGGGGTGAGCAGCCGCCGTGGATCGTCTCGGACGAGTTGTGGGCCGAGATCGCGCCGCTGCTGCCGCCCCGTCCCACCGCGGCGGCGCCGCTACCCCGGACGTAAGCCCCTGGATGACCGCAGGGTGTTGTGCGGGATCCTGTTCGTGCTCCACACCGCGATCCGGTGGGAGTACCTGCCGCAGGAGTTGGGGTTCGGGTCGGGGATGACCTGTTGGCGCAGGCTACGAGACTGGAACGACGCCGGCGTGTGGCAGCGACTGCATGAGGTCCTGCTCGGCAGGCTGCGAGCGGCTGGGCAGTTGGACATGTCGGGGGCGGTGATCGACGGCTCTCACGTGCGGGCGCTCAAGGGCGGCCCAAAACCGGTCCGAGCCCGGTCGACCGCCGCAAGCCGGGCTCGAAACACCACGTCATCACCGACACAAACGGCATTCCCCTCGCGGTGAGTCTGACCGGCGGCAACCGTCACGACGTCACCCAGCTCATGCCCCTGGTCGACAAGCTTCCCCGGATCAGGGGCATCCGCGGCCGTCCCCGGCAACGACCGCAGCGGCTCTACGCCGACCGTGGCTACGACTACGACTGCTACCGCCGACAGCTCCGGGCCAGGGCATCACCCCGGTCATCGCCCGACGCGGCGTCGGACACGGCTCCGGACTCGGCGCCCGACGATGGGTCGTCGAACAGACCATCGCCCTACTGCACTGGTTCCGCCGCCTCCGCATCCGCTGGGAGATCCGCGACGACATCCACGAAGCCTTCCTCACCCTCGCCTGCGCCATCATCTGCTGGCGCCGACTCCAAAACTCAAAGAGTTAGGAGTTGTAACTCCAGCGTGACCAGCTCACATCCCCATGCCGGCTCTTCGGAGAAGTCACTTCCCGGACCCGCCACACCCCAGCCTAGAACAACCCTCGCTGCGGCCTCTTGACACAGAGGGGAGCCACGTGAGTGCACGGGGTCGGGTCGATGCGTGCGCCAGTTACCTACGGAGGTTGACGGGAGCTTGTGCTGTGCCCGTCCATAAGGCGTGTCTGTGAGGGAGTTCCCGGCACCGGATGGGCCCCGGTTGACAGCCCGAGGGACCCACCCAGTCCAGGTAGGGTGATTGTCAGCCGATCGGGATGGCACCGAAAACGCGGAACCCGTGTTGGTAATCGGTTCGTGTCGATCCTCGGACACAAACTTGCGGCATCCATGCCATCTCTTGCGTACTGGTGGTCAAGGCTCCTTGATCACGTGAACCTGATCTTCGCGACCAACTTCGCCGGACCTGTACCGGTTGACGGTGGTGGTCGCTGTGGCTGATCCATCTCTGGCTTCCGTCGTCCCCGCAGTCCTTCTGCCGGACCGTGGGCGAAGTAATCCACGTGGTTCCAGCGCACCGCTGCGACGGGCTCTGTTGCCGATGCCAGCGCTTGCGCAGCAGCGGATTGAGGCCAAGGTGTACCGCCTTGCGTCGGTCGATGCCAGCGGTCGGATCCGTGATCGAGGCATCGTGCGTGCCCTGGCTTGGGAGCCTGGTGCCCGACTGGAGATCCGCGAGAGTGCTGGCGTTGTTATCGTGCGTCGGGATCCTGGTGGAGTCTTGCCGGCCAGGGACATCTGTTGCTGCCGGCGACATCCACGAAGCCTTCCTCACCCTCGCCTGCGCCATCATCTGCTGGCGCCGACTCCAACGCTCAAAGAGTTAGGAGTAGTTACGCGTCAGGGCCATCCCGTTACCGGGATGGCCCTGACGCGTATCCGGGATCGCTTTCCACGGCCGGAGGCGGCTCACCCCGGGCTGGCCGGCGGCGGGCAGGTGCTCCCGGCGTAGGCGAAGAGGGAGTCGGTCACACTCGCCCGGATCGATCTGTGCCGGAACATCGAGTCGGCATTGACGATCGGGGCCGAGGCTAGCGGGTCCGGGTGCACCGGGCAGGCGTTGATGCGGTCGAGCAGCCACACCCGCTGCCCGCTCGGGCCGGTGCCGGGGCTGAAGGACAGGCTCAGGGCGGTGGTGCCGATGTACCGCGGCACCGGCACCTCCTCTGGTGGCCGGGTCAGGCAGGACGGGGTCGTCTCGACCACCCGGACGTCGATCACCGTGACGCCGCCTGGCGCGACGCTCACCCGGACCGTCGAGCGCTGCGGGCGCACCTCGATGCGCTGCGGGTCGTCCCAGAAGCCCGGCGGTGGCCCGGAAGCGTCCGGGGTGGGCGTGGGCGGGTCGGTCGGCAGCACCGCTCGGCAGGACCGGACGGCCCGGTTCGCCGCGCGGAGGGCGGCGGCGTGGTCGTCGTCGCGGTGCAGCGCGCTGAGGTGCGGCCCGACGTCGCCGCCGGGGACCTGGGCGCCGAGCAGGACGAACAGCCGGTCCAGGTAGGCGTCGACCAACGCCGGGCCCGGGCGGACCTCGTCGGCCGATATCGAGAGCAGGTGCCGCAGCCCCACCGGGCAACGGCTGGCGAAGGTCGGCATGTTGATCACCATGGCCGCGGCGGAGATCGGGTCGTTGCAGGCCCGTTCGAACAGGGCCCGCTCGTCCTGGCGCCGCTGCTGCTCCAGCGAGTCGGTCCGCCGCTCGATGTACCAGGTGGTCGTCGAGGCCAGGCCGAGGAGGGCTGCGGTGAGCACGGCGGCGACCGGCCGGGCGGGCCGGCCGCCCGGCCGGTCGCCGCGGGGACTGGGCGGGGCGTCTCCGGCGTCGGCGGTGCGGCCTGCGTCGTCCATGCCCGGAACCCCCTCATCGTCGCGCCCAGAGTAGCCAGGGCCCGCGACCGGGGCCCCCGGCTACTCGGCGAACCCCATCAGGCGTTCTTTTCGCTCTCGGCGAGGGACCGCAGCGCCGGCCGGAGGCGGATCTGCTGGACCGCCTGGTCGTACCCTGCGAGCATCAGGAACGCGTCGTCGCCGGTGCCGAGCTGGCACATCGACCGGATCCACCCCGTCGGGTCGAGCAGCATGCTGATCAGCGAGCCGATGCCCAGCGAGCCCCGGCGCGCCATCCTCGCCGGGTCCCACAGCGTGACGCCGACGCCGTCCCCGGCGGTGGCCAGGAGCACCTCGCCGTCCATCTCCACCGCGCAGAGCGCGTACCGGGGGCCCGTCGTCGAAGGAGCCGAGGCGCTCGCCCGTGGCCGGGTCCCACAGGGCCACGGTGCCATCGCCGCCGGCCGAGGCGAGCCGGACCGCGCCGTCGACGGTGACCGCGCAGAGGGCGTTGACGCCGCACCGCTGGGCGCCCAGGTGGCGGACGAGCCGGAGCTGCACCGGGTCCCACAGCCGGACGGCGCCGTCCGCGTAACCGGCCGCGAGCAGGAGCTGACCGTCCACCGACAGGGTGCACAGCGCCCGGACGGACCAGCGCACCTCGCGGCCGACGGCCCGGAGCTGACGGCCGGTCTCGGGCTCCCAGAACCGTATCCCCCGGTCGTCCCCGCCGGAGGCGAGCAGGACGGTGTCGCCGGCCGGCACGGCGACAGGGCGTTCACCGGCCCCCGGTGGCCGGCGAGGGCGTGCACCGCCCGACCGGTCGCGGGGTCCCACAGGTGCACGGCGTCGCCGTAGCCGGCGGAGGCGAGCAGCACGCGCCGCGGGGTCTCGACCGCGCAGACGGCCCGCACCAGGCCGGGCGTGAGGCGGTCGAGGTACGGCCGGATGCTGTCCGGGATCGGGTCCGGCAGCAGGCCCGACAGCTCGACCAGCACGCCGGCGGAGCCCATCACCTGCAGCTCCCTGCCGGCGCGCGGATCGCCGACCCCGACGAGGTGGCCGATCCCGCCGTACGCGACCTGGAGGCGGCCGTCCACGGGCACCGGCGTCACGCAGGCGTGCCACGGCCTGGTCCACGCCAGGGTCGTGCCCATGACCAGCGTGCCGCCCGCGACCAGGCCGCCCAGCAGCGCGCCCGGCCACCGCTGCGCCGACTGCACGCCCGGCACCAGCTCGACGGCGGCGAGGTACCAGAGCAGCGGCACCGCGAACCGTGCCGCGAGCCGCGCCACGCCGAGGACGTCCGGCGGGAACGGCTCCGCCCGCAGGGCGCGTCCGCCACCGCGCAGCAGGGAGACGAGCACCACCAGCGCCACGACGATTCCCCCGATGACCGCCGCCGGGCCGGGGCCGTCGGTGAACGACGTCAGCAGGGCGAAGGCGACGACGGTGGCGAGGAGGCCGCTGATCCACGGCGGCACGTGCGTCAGGACGCGTCGGAGCAGCCGCAGGGTCGCCGCGGCTCCGACGGAGGTGACCAGCGCGACCGCCGCCAGCGGCCAGAACCCATCGACCCGCAGGGCGTCCGGATCGGCCCATCGCACCGCGGACAGGCCAGCAGTGTCACGGCGACCGGCAGTACGAGTCTCACCATGCGATGACCTCACAGCCCAGGTGCCCGATCGAGCCGGGCATCGACGATGGTCGAGTGGAACGCGTGTTCGATTGTGGCAGCGGGTTGCCACCCCCGGCCGTGGCCCGACCCCGGGCCCGCCAGCGACGCGGCCGGCACGCGCCCGCCGGTCCTCCCGGCGGACCACCACGGCTCCGGGTCGAGGCCGCCCGGGGATCGGAGCGGTCTACGCGAAGCGGGACAGATCCCCCCCGCGCCGACACGGACGATCTCGGGCTCGCCGTCGGAGAAGTCGACCACTAACAACTCCTATCTCTTTGAGCGTTGGAGTCGACGCCGGCAGACGATGGCGCAGGCGAGAGTGAGGAACGCTTCGTGGATGTCGTCGCGGATCTTGTACTGCCCGGAAACCCGGTTCTGGCCTCTGAGAGGACGTCTGATTCACGTATTTTGCCGGTTATGTGGGTTTAGTTGTATCGCCAGGTTGGGGTGGTTTCGGCGGTGAGGCGTTTGGCGAGGTTGTCGATCATGGCGATGGTGATCATGCTGGCGGAGTTGTCGGGTCGGGCTTCGTAGTCGCGGACGAGTCGGCGGTGGTGCGTGAGCCAGCCGATGGTGCGTTCGACGACCCATCGGCGTTTGACCACGCTGAAGCCCTTGGCCTACGGGTCTTTGGTGACGGTCTCGACGTCGATGTCGAGGGTGGCGCCGTGTTCGACGACGCGGTTTTTGAATCCGGCGTCGACCCAGGTCTTGGTCAGGGTGGGGTAGGTGGTGGTGGCTTGGTCGAGTAGGTCCATGCCGATGGTGTTGTCGCTGGCGCTGGCTGCGGTGACGATGACGGCGAGGAGTAGGCCGAGGGTGTCGGTGATGATGCCGCGTTTGCGGCCGACGATCTTCTTTCCGGCGTCGGTGCCCTGTGTGGACAGTGGGACGTTGGTGGAGGTTTTCACGCTCTGGCTGTCCATGATGGATGCCGTGGGTTCGATCGTGCGGCCGTGGTGGTCGCGGACGAGACCGGTGAGCTGGTGGTTCAGTTCGGTGAAGATGCCCTCTTTGCTCCAGGCGGCGAAGTAGCCGTAGACCGTCGCGTGGGGTGGGAAGTCGTGGGGCAGGTAGCGCCAGGCGATGCCGGTGCGATTGACGTACAGGATGGCGTTGAGGATCTCGCGTAGGTCGTGGGTGGGGGCGCGTCCGCTGTGACGCCGGCGTCGGTGCGGGCCTGTCGCCAGGCGGTCAGGCGGGGTGCGATCAGGGCCCACCGGGCGTCGGACAGGTCGGACGGATAGGCTCGCCGTTCGGTCATGGTGCAGGCGTACGGCGTTCGGGTGCCGCCTCGACGGACGTCACGTGCGTCGATGTCGGGTGAAAGTGAACCAAACACGATCACGGGGCGAAATGCTCTGATCTCGGCCAGGGTTGAGCCGCGCGCAATGTGTTCTTTCCGGGTCAGGTCGGACATCTTGCGCTACCGAGGTCGAGACGTGAATCGGCCTCTACTGGGCGCGAAGGTGAAACAAACGTCCAGTGAGGTGCGGTTTTGTGTGGCCCAGTCAGCCGACCGAGGGGCATGGTGGCGGGGCATGTTCGTGTCCTTCGGGTACCTGATCCTGTGTCTGATCCTGCGGTTGGTGGTCCAGGGCATGCGTGGCGAGCGGTCCAAGGACGTCGAGATTGTCGTGCTACGTCATCAGGTCGCGGTTCTACGCCGCCAGGTCGCACGGCCGGATCTGGAGCCCGTCGACCGGTTGGTGTTGTCAGCCCTGTCGCGGCTGCTGCCGCGTACCCACTGGTCGGCGTTCTTCGTCACCCCGGCCACCCTGCTGCGCTGGCACTGCAATCTGGTCGCCGGGAAGTGGACCTACCCGAAACGACGCTCCCGGCACTCACCGTTGCGGGCGGAGATCCGCGCTCTGGTGCTGCGTCTGGCCTGGGAGAACCTGACCTGGGGTTACCGCCGGGTGCAGGGTGAGCTTCTCAGGCTGGGTTATCGGGTCGCGGCCAGCACGGTGTGGACGATCCTGACCGCCGCCGGTGTTGACCCGGCTCCGCGTCGCGGCGCGCTGACCTGGACACAGTTCCTGTCCATCCAGGCCAGGGCGTTCTGGCCTGCGACTTCCTGCACGTGGACACGATCGGTATGACCCGCGTCTACGTCCTGTTGCTGATGGAGGTCGGCAACCGGCGGGTTCACCTTCTCGGCACCATCGAGCATCCGACGGGGGAGTGGGTCACTCAGCAGGCCCGGAACCTGTTGATGGACCTCGGTGACCGAGTCGCCCGGTTCAGGTTCTTGAACCGGGATCGTGACAGCAAGTACATCGCGCCGTTCGACGAGGTGTTCACCACCCAGGGGCATCGAGATCCTGCGAACTCCGCCCCGGGCGCCTCGGGCGAACGCGTACGCGCAGCGGTGGGTTCGTACGGTCCGCCGTGAGTGCCTCGACCGGATGCTGATCTACAACAGGCGGCACCTCCTCGCCACCCTCGGGGAGTACGTGGCTCACTACAACGACCACCGGCCGCACCAAGCCCGGGGCCAACAACCGCCCAATGCCACCGACATACCGCCACGACCGGTCGCCGACCTGACGGCCGCACGAGTGCGCCGTAGGAAGATCCTCAACGGGCTAATCAACGAATACTCCCAGGTGGCATAGCTCTGACCGACTTTCCGAGCGGTACAGGTGCTGCAAGGTGAAGGCTTGCGATAAGAGCACGAATTTTGATTCGTCGGTACCGTTTGACACGATCACCATCGTGTCGGATGCGCAGTACAGCTACGTGGGACCGCCGGACGCGCCGGACCGGTATGAGCTGATCGAGCGGCGCGCCGCTGGTGGCGAGGGCGAGGTCTGGCGAGCTCGCGAGCACCACGGAGACGTGGCATTCTCGTACGCGGTGAAGATCCTCCGGGTACCAGCGGAGGACCAGACCGACCGCGGCTTGGAGGGCCTCCGGCTACAGGCGGCGCTGGCGACCCAACTCGAACACCCGGCGCTGGTGAAGGTCAAGGAGGTCTTCGTCGGCCCGTCGCCGCATCCGGCCGGAGAGTCCACCACGGACACCGCGCCACGACTGTACTTCGTGATGAAGTGGATCGAAGGCCGCAGCCTGCAGGAAATGCTGGAGAGCGGCGGGGTACGCGGGTTGGACATCCTCAAGCCGCTTGAGCCGATCGCCGAGGCCATCGACTACCTGCACAGCGGCCAGGACACCGACGGCATACCGGTCCTGCACCGGGACATCAAACCAGCCAACATCCTGGTCTCCGGCAGCGGGCGGGCCTATCTGGTCGATTTCGGCCTGGTCCGGCTGCGCAGCACCAGCGGCACCGCCCGGGTGTACGGCACGGCGCCATTCATGGCACCGGAGTCCCTGGCCCGGGGCGAGTACACCCCGGCCACGGACCGCTACGCCCTCGGCGCGACCGTCTACTACGCAGTGACCAGCGAGATGCCGGTGCCCGGCGACATCGACGGCATGACCCAGCGGCTCACCGCGTCACTCGGCCCAGGGCAGGACCGGGTGATCCGCGGAATCCTGTCGATGGTCGCGGTGACCGCCGAGCGCCGGCCGGCCGCCGCGGCGGCCTGGGTCAACGCGCTGCACGCCGGACCGCCGGAGACATCGATCGGCGGGCCGCCGCCGTCCCCGCCGCCGCCCACCTCCGGGCCGCCCGGCTCCCCGCTGCCGCCCACTTCCGGGCCGCCGGGCTATCCGCTGCCGCCCACCTCGGGGCCGTCGGGCTACCCGCTGCCGCCCACTTCCAGGCCGCCCGGCTCCCCGTCGTCGGGCAACCCTGCGTCCTCGGACTACCCGCTGCCGCCCGGCCCGCGGCCGTCGGGGGCTCCGGGGCTGTCGGACTACCCGCTGCCGCCCGGCCCGGGACCGGCAGGCTTTCCCGGGGCGCCCCGCCAGCCCGGGAAGTCCAAAGCCCCGTTGATCATTGGTATCGTGGCGGCGGTCCTCTTGGCCGCCTGCTGCGTACCGTCGGTGTGGAGCGTTGTTCAAGGCAACCTGCCCGGCGACCTCCAGGCGAGTCCGACCCCCAGCATCGACCGTGCCTCCCCGCCGCCGGAGGTGACCGCACTGGAGCCGGTGCTGCTGTCGGTGGCCGACGTCGTATCCGCGATGAAGGTCGGAGACCGTGACTGGGTCAAGCCGAGTTCCACCACCGACGCGCTGCACAACGGACTGGCCAAGCTTGCGCTCTGCTCGGACGGCAACGTTCGCGGTGATGCGATCGGGGCGCACAGCAGCAACGGCTACTGGGTGACCAGCGGCCAGTACCCGTACCTCGGCTCGGCGGTCGCCGGCTTCTACGGCAACGCGGCCGACCCGTTCCTCGATGCCACCCGCAAGGCGGCCGAGCGGTGCGGATGGCGGCCGTTCACGGTGCCGAAGTTGGGTCAGGAGTCGTTCGGGATCACCGTTGGCGGCTCCAGCGGCATCTACGCGATGATCTTCGTCCGTTCGGGCCAGGTGCTCCTCCAGGTCGCGATCCAGAACGATTATCAAGGTGGCAGCTACCAGAGCGACCTGATCAAAATGGCGACGTCGATGGCCAAGCGGCTGCCGAAACCGAAGGCGAGCCGGTGACCGCCCCGGGGCCGGTGGCGGCGTGAGCGCCACGTTGCTGGTCGGCGTGCCCGGCGGGGGCGGGGAGCGCCGGGTCACGGCGGTCGGCGGGCCGTTGCGAATCGGCCGTGATCCACTCTGTTCGATCGTTTTGGACGACTCGCGGGCCTCCCGCGAGCACCTGGAGCTCACCTACCGGGCCGGACGGTGGCACCTGCGTGACCTCGCCAGCCGGAACGGCACGTTCGTCAACGGCCGTCAGGTGCACGAGCTGGAGATAACGGTCGCCTGCGCGGTGCGGCTCGGCAACGCCGTTGACGGTCCAGTGCTCACCTTCCGTCCGGAAGGTCCTCCCGCTGCCCCGCCGACGGTGACCGATTCGGCGCAGCCAGCCCCGTTGGCCGAGGTGCGGCCGAGCGGCTTCGTACCCGGCGCCGAACCACCATCCGGTGCAAGATTCGCGCTGGGCCGGATCCCCTCGGCCAGCTACCCGACCGCGGATCGGATCCGGATCGGGCGGGAGCCGGACAACGACATCGTCCTCGACGACCTGCTGGTCTCCCGCTACCACGCCGACCTTGTCCGGGACGGTGCCGGATTTCGCGTCATCGACCTGGGTACGCGCAACGGCACGTACGTCAACGGACGGCAGGTCGAGCGGGCCGTGCTGTACGGCGGGGACCTCCTCTCGTTCGGGCACCACCAGATGGTGTTCGACGGCGCCGCACTGCACGACTACGTCGATGTCGGCCGGGTGTCGCTGCGCGCCGAAGGGCTAGGTGTCAAGGTCGGCGCGCGGAACCTGCTCTTGGGGGTCTCGTTCGAGTTGGACGAGTGCAGTCTGCTCGCGGTCGTCGGCCCGAGCGGTGCCGGCAAGTCGACGCTGCTGGGGGCGCTGACCGGCAACCGCCCGGCGCAGGCCGGCACGGTGCGCTACCAGGACCGCGACCTGTACGCCGAGTACGCCGACCTGCGGCACCGCATCGGCCTGGTGCCGCAGGACGACATCCTGCACCGCCAGCTGACCGTACGCCGTGCGTTGCGCTACGCGGCCGGGCTGCGCTTCGGCCCCGATGTGACGCCTGCGGAGCGGGACCAGCGCATCGACGAGGTGCTTGGCCAGCTCGCCCTCACTGCGCACGCTGACCAGCGCATCGACACGCTCTCTGGTGGACAGCGCAAGCGCACCTCGGTGGCGCTGGAGCTGCTCACCGAGCCCTCGCTGCTCTTCCTCGACGAGCCGACCTCCGGGCTGGACCCGGCGCTGGACCGCGACGTGATGCACGGCCTGCGCGAGCTGGCCGATCGCGGCCGGACCGTCGTGGTGGTGACGCACAGCCCGCTGCACCTGAGCGTGTGCGACCAGGTGCTGGTACTCGCCCGCGGCGGCAAGGTCGCCTACTTCGGCCCGCCGGACGAGCTGCTCGACTTCTTCGGGGCGGCCGAGTACGCCGACGTGTTCACCGCGGTCGCCGCCGAGCCGGACGTCTGGGCCGCCCAGTTCGGGGCCACCCGCCCGCCGGCCAAGGCCGCACCGGCGAGCGAGCGGGCGGTGGCCACCGCGCCGCCGCCGCGTCAGGGCTGGTGGCGGCAGATGGCGATCGTCGCCCGCCGCACGGTCGCCGTCACCCTCGCCGACCGGTTGTACGCGGCGCTCTCCCTCGGCCTGCCGATTGGTCTCGCCGTCCTGCTGCACGTGGTCCCCGGTTCCGACGGTCTCGGGCTGCCCGCACAACCGCCCGGGCGCAGCACCGAGGCCGCCGAACTGCTGGTCATCCTGATCACCGGCGCGATCTTCATCGGGCTGGCCGGCGGCATCCGCGAGTTCGTCGGGGAGAGCGCCATCTACCGCCGGGAACGGGCGGTTGGCATGGCGCCCGGCGCCTACCTGAGCGCGAAGCTGGTCGTGTTCGCCGTACTGAACGCGTTCCAGGCGGCACTGTTCGTCCTGCTCGGCATGTTGGGCCGGCCGGCGCCACCCGAGGCGCTCGTGCTGGGCGTGCCGCTGGTCGAGCTGATCGCGGTGGTCTGGCTGACCACGCTGGCAGCCACCGTGCTTGGGCTGTTGGTCAGTGTCTACGTGTCCACGAGCGAGCAGACGATGCCGGTGCTGGTCGGGCTCGTGATGGCGCAGCTCGTGCTCTGCGGCGGGCTGTTCGCCGTGGTCGAGCGCACCGGCATCGAACAGCTCTCCTGGCTGGCCCCGGCCCGCTGGGGATACGCCGCCGCAGCTGCCACAGTGGACCTGCGCGCGATAATGCTGAGGCCTGCGCCGGACGCACTCTGGGCGCATACCACCGGCGCGTGGAGCTGGGCGATGGCCGTCCTGGCCGGCCAGACCGTACTGCTGACCGCAGCGGTGCGGTGGGCGCTACGTCGCCACGAGCCCGTACTGGAGAGCCGGAGGAATCGCACGTGAGTCGCCGTAAGGATTCTGCCGCCGCCCTCGAAGCCGTTCTGCGCGACGGCTGGAGCAGTGCATGCCGGCTGTACGAGCACCTGGCGCGGGGTGGCCAGTTGATCGCGCTGCCGCCCAGCGGACTGCGGCTGAGCCCGAACGAAGCGGTTTTCGGCGACACGGTGCTGGGTTACGCACGCTTCTACGGCACCGCCGTGCAGTATCGGGAGAGTAGCCACCTCTGGTTCGGCTCGACGAGTTTCGTGCTCGCCGGCATGGCCGGTGACGCCATCAGTAACGCCAGTGCCCGCAGCCGCGCCCAGGCGATGGCGGCGGCCCAGTGGCGGGACCAGGCGCAGGTGCGGATGATCCTGACCAACCAGCGGCTGCTCGGGGACTACCAGGGCAACCTGCTGAGCTTTTGGCACAACGGCGTACTGGAACTCACCGCCGACCTGACCCAGTGGTCGTTCATCCTCCGCTACCAGGAGGGCAATCCGCTGATGCTGCATGGCCCGGCGGCGCCGTGGTACGCGGTCGCGATCGCCTGGCTGATCTTCGGCCCGCAGGGCATGCACCTTCCGGCGCTCGCACCGATAAGCGCAGCCGTCGCGCAGCGGTCCCGCGCCATCACCGGCGAGGTCGTGCCCGACTAACGACCTCGTGCATGGTTGGTCGGAGTGGCCAGTCGCTTCATCGGCGGTGGGGTGCGGCTGGTAGGGCCTTGAGTGGCTTGGTGGCGTTTTGGGTGTGGTCGGGTGTGTTGGTGGTTGGATAGGCTCTGTTGCATTGGCGGATCGGTGGACACGCCGAGCCGCGTCAGCGGGCATTGGTCAGATCGCTCGCGCCAGTTCGGTGAAGGCGGCGGCCACCCGTAGCGTGGGCGGGACGTCGAGTCCGAGTTCGTAGTGTCCGCGTCGGAGGTTCTGCACGAAGGCGTGGCCGGTGATGATCGTCTGGGCGGTGCGGTCGGTGCGGAGCCCGCGCATCGGTCTGAGCCGGTGCTTGAGCTGGCTGTGATCAGCCTCGATCGGATTGTTGGCATGCCGCTCGACGTGGTGCCACGCCGACGGAACCAGCTCGTCGAGCCACCCTCGGGTAGACCGGGTTCGCGTCGGTGACAACCTCGCTGGGCGTGACCTTCAGCGAGTTCAGCGCTCGATGGAAGAACCGCCGGGCCGCGGCGGCGTCCCGACGTGCCGAGACGAGCACGTCGATGACCTGCCCGTGCTGGTCCACCGTCCGGTAGACGTACCGCCAGACCCCGTTGACCTTGACGTAGGTCTCGTCAACGTGCCAGCGGTCACCCGGTGCGTGGCGCGCGAAGCGGGCGGCGTCGGCCAGCAGCGGGGTGAACCGCTGCACCCACCGGTAGACGGTGACGTGATCCACCTCGACACCCCGTTCGACCAGCAGCTCCTCCACGTCTCGGTAGGAGAGGTTGAACCGCAGGTACCAGCGGACCGCCAGGACGATCACCTCGGACGGGAACCGGAACCCAACGAACGCCGATGCGGGCGGAGACCAGGACCCGAGACGAGACAGCGACCTCACCGGCCAAGCAGACCACATCGGGCAAGCTGGAGTCGATCATGCTTCCGCCCAACGCAACAGAGCCCAGCGGCAGCTTCCCGCACGCCAGCGCGACCTCCCGGGTCGAGCGGGGGTCTGCTGGCGGCCGGCCGCCAGCATCCGCGATCAACTTCACGGCGTCCGAGATGGGCAGCGTCGGGACGTCGACGACGGTCGCGCCAGCGAGGTCCGGCAGTCGCCACCGGCTCGTGACCAGTACGTCACAATGGCCAGGACCGGGAAGCAGCGGCCGTACCTGCGCCGCCTCACGCGCGTTGTCGAGAGTGATCAACATTCGGCGGTCGGCCAGCTCGCTGCGCAGAGACGCCGACGCCTCGGCCTCATCCACGCCAACCGGGCGAGCCGGCACGCCCAGGGCGCGCAGGAACCGTCCAAGCACTTCCATGGGTGCAACGGCTGCCCCGGTTCCGCCCCGCAGGTCGGCGTAGAGTTGCCCATCCGGGTAGCCGGTGCGTAACTGGTGCGCCGCCCTCAGGGCGAGGGCGGTCTTGCCCACTCCCGCAGCTCCGCTGAGCATGACGATGTTGGGGGAGACCTGCCCGTCTTCGGACGTACGTCGTTCGAACGCGGCCCTGATCGTGACGAGTTCGGTGGCCCGTCCGACGAACCCCGGCGGCGGGGCGGGCGCCTGCTGGAGCACTGGGCGGTGCGCCGGCGCCGGGGCCGGCGACTTGCGGCGCTGCAACGCGTAGTCGTGCGCCTGCCGGAGCTTCGGGCTGGGCTCGATGCCCAGCTGCTCCACCAAAGCGGCACGAATCCGCTGGTAGGTGGCGAGCGCCTCGGCCTGCCGGCCGCTGGCTGACAGGACCATGATCAGCTCGGCGTGCACTGGCTCGTCCAGCTCGAACTGCCATGCCAACTCCCGCAACGGCGGCAGCACCTGCTCGCAGCCGCCGAATTCCCGAGCAAGCGCCGCCCAGCTGCGGAGGAGCTGTGCGTACTGATGCCGCAGAGCGATGGTCACCGGAATGTCGCGCAGCGCCTCCACGTCCGTCTCGCCGCGCCATAGGAGCGCCGCTGCGGCGAAATGGCCGCTAGCCAGCTCGGGGTCGGCCTCACCAGTACCCAGCGCGATGAGCCGGCGAAACCGAAGTAGATCCAGTTGCCCCGGCGCGAGCGTGAGGCGGTAGCCATCGCCTGCCGCGCGGAGCACCCTCGTCGCGTCGTGGAGTCGCAGCTTCCGGCGGAGCCGGCCGACGTAGCTTTGCAGCAGTTGCTGGGCCCGCTGTGGCCGCTGGTAGCCCCACAGCAGCTCAATGAGTTCCTCGCGTCCCACCACCTCGCCGGCGTTCAGCGCCAGTCGCACGAGGATGCGGCGCTGCTTGGTGGAGGCCAGTTCCACCTCGTGTGGACCGCACCGCACCTGAAGTGGCCCGAGCACCGCCACCGAGAGTTCGTCAACAGGGTCTTGAACGCCAAAACCCCGACGGCGTGCCCCGCCGGGGCAGAGTGGCGTTCGTCGATACTCTGACCAGATGCGCCCTTCCCGTGCGAGCCTCGGACCGCTGCTGCTACTTGCCCTCGCCGCCTGCTCGGGTCCCGACACGGCCGCGACCGCGCCTTCCTCGTCGCCGGCCGCGCCGCCCCGGCCCGGGCGGCTGGTGTCGAGCGCCCACCCGTACACCGCCGACGGTCCCGCCACGCCCACGGACTACGGCGCTCCCGGTTCACCGCACGCGAAAATTATGCGTGAGCTGCAACAACAGGTGCTGAATCAGGCCGGCGCGCCCGCGCACACGTCTGTGACTTGCGACAAGAAATTCATCACCGGCAACGTGAAGGCGAACTGCACGGTGAAGTTCGACGACCTCGCGGTGCCGATGGACGTGACCGTGTCGATCGCCGACCAGTACATGACCTGGTCCGCCATCGCCTCGGTCGGCGTGCTGTCCCGGACGAACGTGGGCTGGCAGTGGAACAGCGAAGCAGTCAACAACAACGCCCGGCTGGGCACCGCGATGTGCGACGCCGCGATGCCCGACCAGGCGGTGTTCCCCTTCGGCACGACGCTGTTCCTCTGCTGGTACACCACCGCGGAAGGCACCGTGGTGGAGAAGCAGGTGTCGGTCGGCCGGCGGGGCATCACCTTCGAGAAGGCCTGACCGAGCCATGAGGAGACTTCGGCACACCGCCGAAGCGCTCGGCCACACCGCCCATCGCGCCTCGAAGCGCAACCGGAACAGGTCTATCCCTACCAACACCCAACCGCATCGATCTCTACAACTCCTCCGAATTGCCTGAAACGGTCATATGGCTATCTTGCGCGACCCCTGGCTGGCGTGGCGGGTGGTCTCCGGGCGGGGTGCCGTTGACTGGGCGGTCGATGTGCGCCTGCCCGACCAGGCCTGCTCCGCGCCACCGCGACCAGGGTCGGGTTTCCCCTCGAAGCGACTCGTGTCGAAGGTCCGTATGGCATTGCAGTTGCATTGCCATGCCGGGTATGGTGGGATGCAATTCAGATGTATTGCAAAGAGGGGGCGCCGTGCAGGTGATCGGCTTGTCCGAGACGAACCCAGACATGGTCGACCTGGTGGGTGGCAAGGCGGCCGGGCTGGGTGAGCTGATCCGGCAGGGCGAACGGGTGCCGCCCGGCTTCTGCGTCACCACCGAGGCCCACCGAAGCGGCGTCGTCCCGCGGGCGGAGATCGTCGAGGCGTACGAGCGGCTCGGCGCCGGCCCGGTGGCGGTGCGTTCCAGCGCCACCGCCGAGGACCTGCCGGACGCGAGTTTCGCCGGACAGCAGGACACCCTCCTCAACGTCACCGGCGCCGCCGAACTGATCGCCGCGATCGGGAAGTGCTGGGAATCGCTGCACAGCGCCCGCGCGGTCGCCTACCGCGACGCCCGCGACATCGACCACCAGGCGGTGTGGATGGCCGTCGTCGTGCAACGGATGGTCACCCCTGAAGTGGCGGGGGTGTTGTTCACCGCGAATCCGCTGACCGGCTGCCGCACGGAGATGATGGTCGACGCCGTACCGGGCCTCGGCACGGCCGTGGTGGACGGCGCCGCTGTCGTCGACCACTACGTCCTCGACGGGTCCGACCAGGACGACGAAGGATGTCTCACGCCGGCGCGACTGGCGGAGTTGGGCGGCGTGGGTGAGCGGCTCCAGCGTCACTTCGGCTGCCCACAGGACGTGGAATGGGCAATCGACCGGGACGGCGCACTGTGGTTGCTGCAGTCACGGCCGATCACCACGCTGTTCCCCCTCCCGCCGGACACCGGGAAACCCGGCCCCCGCGTCTACCTGGAGTTCGGCCACGTGCAGGGGATGCTGCGGCCGGTCACCCCGATGGGCATGTCCACGCTGACGTCCCAGGTGGCGGCGATGCTCGCGTCGTTCGGCATCAGGGTCGACATCGTCGACATCGGAGGGCGCCTCTACGGCGACCTGACCGATCTGGCGCGTAGCAGGTCCACCCGTAAACGCCTGGTCAAACTCATGGCGGTCGACTTCGGTCCACGGGCCCAGGCGGTGATGCGGCACGTCCTGGCTGATCCGCGGTTCGCCCCGGTGGGCGGCAGGAGCGGGCGCGGGGTCGCGGCCCGGGGCTCGTCGCTACGGACGGCGACGCGCGCGGTGGCGGGGATCGTCCGCACACTGGCCCGCCCCGACGCGGCGCGGATCCGGATGTTCGACGCCATCGAGCAGCTGAGGCTGAGGTCGGCCGCACCGGACGGGCTACGGTCCGCCGCGGAGCGGCTGCGCTTCGTGCGGGCCCAGGATCCAGCGGGAAACGCCGACGAGATCATCTGGCCCATCGTGACCGGCATGCTCGCGGCCGCCCTGCCGGCCCAGCTGTTGAAGGGTGTCGCCGGCTCGGACGAGATCAACACTGTACTGGGCGGAATGCCGCACAACGTCACCATCGAGATGGACCTGGCACTGTGGCGGCTCGCCCAGGGCGCCGGTGAACACCGCCAGCTGCTGCTCGACACCCCGCCGACCGAACTGGCCGCGCGGCACCTCCGTGGGACCCTCCCGGACATCGGGCTGGCGGCGTTCCTGGACGCCTACGGTCATCGCGGCGTTGCCGAGGTCGACCTCGGGGTGCCCCGCTGGGACGAGGATCCGACACCGGTCTTCGCCGCGGTCGCCAACTACCTGCGGGTCGCCGACCCCGAGCAGGCGCCCGACAGGCGCTTCGCAGCTGCCGCCTCAGCGGCCGAAGCCGCACTCCACCAGCTTGTCGCGCGGGCCGGCAGCCGCAGGCCGGTACGCGGCCGGATCGCCGGGTTCCTGCTGCGCAGGGCGCGGTCGTTGGCCGGCCTGCGGGAGGCCGGCAAGTTCGCCGGCCTGTACCGGCTGCGGGAGATGCGACGGCAACTGCTGCTCATCGGCGTCGACCTGACCGGCGCAGGGCTGCTGGACCAGCCGGACGACATCATGTTCCTGACCGTCGAGGAGGTGCACGCCGCCGTACACCGGAACCTCGACCACCGGGACCTGGTCGCCGCCCGCAAGGCGGTGCACCGCAGGGAGCTGCGTCGCAGGACCGTACCGGTGGCACTGCTGTCCGACGGAACCGACATCGAGACCGTTCTGCTGGCGGTGCCCGCTGCGGACGGCACCCTGACGGGCGTGGGTGCGGCAGCGGGTCGGGTGACCGGCCCCGCCCGGGTCGTCCACGACCCGGCCACCGCCCACATCGAACCCGGCGACATCCTGGTCGCCGCGACCACGGACCCCGGCTGGACCCCACTGTTCCTCACCGCCGGCGCGCTGGTGACCGAGACCGGCGCGGTCATGGCCCACGGCCCCACCGTGGCCCGCGAATACGGCATCCCCGCCGTCATCTGCGTTCCCGACGCCACCCGGAAGATCTCCACCGGGCAGGTCGTCACCGTGGACGGCGCAACCGGAACCGTCACTTTCACCTGACCGGGAAGCCCTGCCGCGAACCCAGCCCTGACCAGCCACCGCGTGAGGACGATGATGAGCGAGACGAAAGCCCCCGCCACCAGGATGGCCGGCCCGCTGCTGCGCCGGGCAGCCGCGACCGAGGGTGCGATGTGGCGCAGCATGTACCTGTGGGTGCGGCGCCGGCCCCTGCCCCTCGCCCCGGATGACGAGCCGTTCGGCTACATCGGCGTGGTCAAGCCGATCCTCGGCGTCTTCATCGGCCTGTCGATCGTCGAAATCCCGATTTTCGACCTCGTCGTCAGCAACGTCGTACCGTGGCGGCCGGCCCGCTGGATCGTGCTCGGGCTCGGCGTCTGGGGCCTGCTGTGGATGATCGGCTTCTTCGCGAGCATGAAGATCCACCCCCACGTCGTCGGGGACACGGGTATCCGCGTACGGCTGAGCGCGGGCATCGACATCACCGTGCCCTGGGAGAACGTCGAGGCGGTGAGCAAGCGCTACCGCTCGATGCCGTCCGGGAAGTCGGTGCAGGTCGAGGAGGAGGACGACCGCCGGGTGCTGCACATCCTGGTCGCCAAGCAGACGAGCGTCGATGTCCGGCTGCGCCGGCGGACGGCCTTCATGCTCCCGAAGGGGCGGACCGAGCCGGTCGATGAGCTGCGCATCTACGCCGACGACCCCAACGGCTTGCTCCACAGCGCGCAGGTCAGGTCCAGAACCGGAGCTATCGCGGAGTAGCGGTCGACCGCTGGCACGTATCAGAACATCAACCTGTGGAAGCATCGATCCCATGCCCAAGAAGGTCGATCGCCTGGAGCGACGCACGCTCATCGCCGACGCGTTGATGCGGGTCGCTGCGGATCAGGGCCTGGAGGCCGTCAGTCTCCGCCACGTGGCGGCCGAGGCCGGCGTCTCGGCGGGGATGGTGCAGCACTACTTCCGCACCAAGGACGAGATGATGTCGTTCGCGCTGGCCGTGGTCCGCGAACGGAGCCAGATCCGGGTCACCGAGGCGGTGGCACGACTCGGCGACGACCCGTCCCCACGGCTGCTGCTGCGTACGATGATCGCCGCGCTGCTGCCGCTCGACGAGCAGACGCGCGACGATGGGCGAGTGGGGCTGGCGTTCCTCGCCTACACCGCGGTACGACCAGCAGCCGTCTCCACCCTCCGCGAGGACACCGCGCAGCTGAGCGCCTTCATCGCCAGCATCCTCCCCTCCCCGAAGGCCGACGACGCCGCGGCCGGCCTGCTGGCGCTCATGGAGGGGCTGGGCGTCTACCTGCTGGGCGGGCACTACACCCCCGAACGGGCCCTGAGCGCGTTGGACGCCCACCTCGACCTGCTCTTCGACTCGGAAACGCACGCCCGCTGACCGGCACGGTGCAGCGCGGCTCGGGCGGTGCCATAGCTCGACCGTGAGCTGTCGACGGTGTCGGAGCTGCTCGTGGAGGCCGGCAATCAGCGGGCAGCCAACCTTGTGTCCCTGATACAGAACGCGGAGGCCCTTCCCTCCTCATCCGCAGACTGGCTGGCCCCGACGACCAAGGTGATGCTGCGGGTACGGCCGATGTTCATGGCGTCGTTCGAGCCGGCGGACCTGCGGGCGATCGGTGCGCAGTTCGACAAGCTGCTGATCGGTGCCCGCCAGCATGAGGTCACGGTCGCCCCGATGCTCGTCGACCCGTGTACCGTGCCAAAACTCGTTCGAGGGCCTGGACTGGGATTTCGAAGATCGCGTCAGGCTGTCCGGTGACGCTCGTTGATCACCCCGCCGAGTCGTCGGCGGTGTCGTACGGGCTTGTTCAGTGGGGTGATGACGGCTGGGTCGTGGTTGGGTGGCCGCTGGTGCCGTCCTTGGTGCGGCCGGTGGTTGTTGAATTGGTCCACGTACTCGTTGATCACGGTCAGCGTGTGCCGCTCGTTGTAGATCAACAGATGGTCGGTGGATTCGTCGCGGAGGTTGCGGCCCCGGCGTTCGATGGAACAGTTCGGCGGTGGTCACCTCCATGACCACCAGCGCGTACAGGCGTTGCGACATGACGGTGTCGAGGTGGAAGAGGTTGATGGCCAGCAGGCCGGTGGCCTGGTTGCGCAGGAAGGTACGCCAGTTGGTGTCCTGGTGGCGGGACGGTGGGCCGATATGTCGGCGGGTCAGGATTCGTCGATCGTGCCGGCCCCCGATGTGTTGGCCCAGCCGCTGCAGTTCGTCTTGGATTCTGCGGTGTCCCCAGCGTGGGTTCTCGCGGGCCAGCCGTAGCACCAGGTTCCGGATCTCGTCGTTGACGGGTGGGCGGCCTGCCTTGTTCGGGTTGGTCCAGCGACGTTGTACCAGCCGCCGTTGGCAGTTCAGCAACGTCGTCGGGGTCACGATTCGGTGTGCCCGTATTCGGCGGGGCAGCAGGCGGGCGAGGGCGGACAGGATCGCCCGTCCGGCCAGGACAGCCTCGGCCGGCCCTGAACGTGGCGGCGCAGCACTGCTATCTCCTGCCGTAGCGCGAGGACCTCGACCAGTAGCACTCTGTCACTGCGGATCAGTAATCCCATACCGCTGAACAGGCGGATCATTCCCAGGTACAGCAACCGTACGACCATACCGACGATCATCAGCCCGAGCCGAAAAAAACTCCGAAGTCACAGCATGTGCGACGAGTTATGGCACGCTACAAGCTGGCTACGTTCATGTGAACATCGACGGGACCCTGATCGAGACCGACCGGTGTCGTACCCCGGGGCCGACACCGGGGGTCGATCTGTGGTGGTCGGGAAAACACGACAACCACGGCGGGAACATCCAGGTCATCACCGCCCCGGACGGGTGGCCGCTGTGGACCTCCCCGGTGCGTCCCGGCCGGGAACACGACACCACCGCCCTGCGTGAGCACGGCATCCTTCCCCTGCTGACCGCCTGGACCGACGACGACCTGCGCGTGCTCGGCGACCTCGGCTACGAAGGCGAGGCGACCACGATCACGGTCGCGTTCAAGAAACCCCGCAACGGCAACTGCACCGCCGTCCAGCAGCAGTTCAACAGGGCCCACAACGGTGTCCGCTCGATCGGCGAACGCCGGAATTCCCTACTCAAGACCACCTTCAAAGCCCTACGCAACGCCAGCCTCTGCCCCTGGAGCATCGGAAAGATCACCGCAGCCGCTCTGGTCCTCCTCCACGTCGACCACGCCCGGACAACGTGATCACACACCGCCACAACTCGTTACGCGCAAAGGCTCAGTGAGCATCCCGCAGACCGTGCGCTGCCCGGTCTGCGCGATCAAACCCACGGTCAAGGCGCGGAACACCTCGAACGTCGGCGTCGTGAAACACCCCGCGAAGGCGTCCAGCAACCGGCGCAGCGAGATCGGTAGGCTGACTCCTGGAAGCATCGCCGGATCACTTTCGGCAACGACAGTGGTGTAAGCACCGCCGATGCTTCCGTCATCTCACCCCCAACACCCTGCATCCCAGGCCGCCCCGGCGTGTCACACCCACCGCCGATCCGTCACCCAAATCTGCGAAAATCCAGAAATTGGGCAACTGTCCGGAAGCACGCGGCAGCCAGGCCGTCTGCCGTGACCAGCGACGCCTGTCAGAGCGGAGACAGCCCATGGGACTGCAGCACTACTTCGTAGCGGTCGCCTCGGTAGAGACCCCCGACAAACTCCACCACCACACCCTCGGCGTCGCGAGCTATTCGTTCACCCCGTAACGCCGGCTCTCCTGGCTCTGTCTCGAGTAACGCCGCCTCAGTCGGATCAAGTATCACTGCTTGGAGTCGTTGCATACCCTCAGCGACCTGCACCCCATAGCGGTCCGCCAGGATCCCGTAGAGACTCCTGGTCTGCAGATCCTCCGCCGCTAGACCAGGGAACCTGTCGGCGATCAGGTGGCTCTCCTCCACCGCCAGCGGCACCTTATCCGCGGTCCGTACCCGCCGCACCCGGAGCACGTCGGTGCCGGCCGGCACCTCCATCCGGACAGCGAGCGACCCCACCGCCTGGATCGTGTCAAGATCGAGCAGTCTCGCACCCGCCTTGAATCCCCGGGCCTGGATCAACTCGGTAAACGAGGAGAGGTGCTCGGTATGTGTGAACGGTCGCTCAGCGACAAAGGTCCCACGGCCTTGCTGGCGATACACCAGCCGACGCCGTGCAAGGCGTTCGATCTCGACGCGCACGGTCATTCGGGCAACGCCGTACAACTTGACCAGGTCCCGCTCGCTCGGTAACGGAGCTCCCGGTTCGAGAGAGGCAATGTGGGCCTCGAGGATTTCCTGTAGTTGAACCCCCTTTGGCCCACCGTTGAGTTTTGGCGGCAGCGCTCCGCTGCGTTTGGCCTTGCTGGCCATGGCGTGCTCTCCTCCTCATCTGCAGCTGCACTGGAACGCCCAGGTTGATTGGCTTCAGGCGGACCAAGCACCTCGGTATCGATACTATCCTGGCCTACAACCGACCACAGTCGACGTGACGCGGGTACACCCACTCACATCCTATTTGGTGCGCTCGTAAGGAAAGTCGGGGCATCCTGGGTCACGTGGGATCCGAAGCTAAGATCCGCGCCGTGCTTGAGGTCCCCGGCCAACCCTGGAAGTTCGATGACGACCTGGCCGGCGAGCCGTGGAACTCGTCCTGCCCCAGCTCGCGGCCACACTGAACGGGCTCCAGCTCACGACGCCCCTTGGTCCCAGAGTGTCACTGATGTAAGGGCCGGGCGGGGCTGGCCGGCCAGCAGAAGGGCTCCCCCCACCGCGTCGGCAGCCGGCGGCCGCGGCGCGGCGCCGGGGGCTAGTCGGTGGATCTCCTCCTGGAACGGCTCCTGTAGCAGCGCACCGACGCTGAACAGGCCACCGGCCCACGACATCGCCGTGGGCGTGGGCCCCTGCAGGACGGCGGCGGCAGACACCACCGTGCGGGCCAGGTCCCGGCCTGCGGCGGCCCAGATGGCGATCGCGTCGGAGTCTCCCTCGATGGCCGCCGCGGCGACGGCGCGCGAGAAGTCAGCGATGACTCTCGCGGGCACCTGTGCCCCGTGTATTTTCCGGCTCATTTGGGTGGGGTTCCCGAACCGCTTCGCGGCGTAGGACGCGAGCACCTGTGAGCCGCCTCTGCCGTCGACGGCGCGCAGGGCGCTGCGCAGGCCGTGGGAGCCGATCGCGTAACCGCTGCCGTCGTCCCCGAGCAGGTACCCCCAGCCGTCTACGCGCGACACCTCGCCGGCGGAAGACAGGCCCATGGCAATGGTTCCGGTGCCCGCCGCCACGACCGCGCCTGGGACGAGCCCTAGGGCGCCGCAGTAGGTCGTCACCATGTCGCTGGTGACGACGATGCGGTCGGCGACGACCAGGCCGCGCAGGATCCGGGCGACGTGCTCGGCTTCTGGTGAGGGAGCGTGTACGGCATTCATGCCGATGCACACGGTGTCGAGCTGCCCGAGGTTGCCGAGGGGGGCCAGGGACGCAGCCAAGGCCAGGTGAACCGCTTCCGGGCCCCCCGGTGCGGTGATCATCTCCAGACCGGGCCCGCGGATGCGGGCAGCCGTCCGCCCTTTGACGGAAAGCTCTACGAGGGTCTTGGTCTTGCCGCCGTCGATGCCGAGCAGCCGCTGCGGCGTACTGCGGTCCGCGGTCAAAACGGGCCGTCCATGTGCTGGGTGGGGGAGCCCAGCAGTGGCTCGGTCAGCGTGGCTGGCGAGCCGTTGGGCCCGATCTGCGTGACGAACCGGTAGCGGTCTCCGCGGTAGGCGGAGGTGACGTACTCGATCACGATGCCGTCGACGTAGTACGTCGTTCGCGAGGGCGCGGGCGCGGACAGGGGACGCCGAGCGGGGCGACTCCTCCTCGTCCGTTGGGCGGGGGATTCGGGGTTCATGGTGATGGCCGTACCGCGGTGTCTGCCGCCGGCCGGTGGGGCGGCTGCTGGTCTTGCCACAGTTCACGGAGGAGTCGCCGCTGGATCTTGCCTGATGCGGTGCGGGGAAGGTCGTCGAGGAAGATGAATCGCCTGGGGTAGAGGTGCCTGCCGAGTCGGGCGCGAACGTGGTCTTGCAGTTCAGTGACGAGCGTGTCGCTGGCTACGGCTCCATCGGTGAGGACGAGCGCGGCGGCAACGAGCTCACCGCGCCGCGGGTCAGGGATGCCGAAGACCGCGGCCTGCGCCACCTCCGGATGGGCGCGTAAGACGGCTTCGATGTCGTCGGGGCCGATCCGGTATCCGGAACTGTTGATGACGTCGTCGGCGCGGACGGCCGACGCGAACACTCCGTCGGGCTGGGTATGAGCGGTGTCGCCGGTGACGTAGTACCGCGACCCATGGGGGAGGCGTTCGGCGGTCTTGTCCGGGGCCTGGTAGTAGCCGGTGAACCAGTACAGCGGCGAAGCGGCGGTATCGATTGCCAGGTCGCCGACTGTCCCGGGTGGTACTTCGGCCCCGGTCGGGTCGAGGATGGTGGTGCGGAAACCGGGCAGAGCGCGACCCATCAGGCCGGTCCGGGGGGACTCGGCCAATTGTGGGTGGCGGGCCCAGCCGATGGCCATGCCGACTTCACTCTGGCCGTAGTGGTCGTGGATAGGCGTGCCGAGGTGCTCAGCTGACCAGTCCAAGAGGTCGGGGCTCAAGGGCTCGCCTGCGCTCGAGGCGGCTCTCAAGCCTGTGCGCTCGCGGAAGCCCGGGTCGACGCCGTGTTCGCGTACGGCGCGGTAGAACGTGGGCGAGCCTGCGAGATTCGTGATCCCCAGTCGTTCGACGGCCTGCAACGCGTCGGCAGGGTCGAACGGTCCGCCCCGCAGCGTCGTGGTGTGGCCTAGCAGTAAAGGGCCGACCACGCCGTACCACA
The DNA here is from genome assembly GCF_045040215.1 of Micromonospora sp. NBC_01412. Taxonomy (NCBI): domain Bacteria; kingdom Bacillati; phylum Actinomycetota; class Actinomycetes; order Micromonosporales; family Micromonosporaceae; genus Micromonospora; species Micromonospora sp. NBC_01412. The sequence goes on along the minus strand of NZ_CP109528.1, from coordinate 472,538 downwards.
GGCCGTAGGCCCACCCGGGGTCGCTCACGTTCCAGAACACGTCATCCTCGCGGAGGTCAACGGCGTAGGTCATGTAGGCGTGGAAGGAGGCCAACGCCCGGACGGGTACCTGGACGCCTTTCGGTTTGCCGGTGGTGCCGGAGGTGTACAGCAGGATGAATGAGTCCTCGGCGGTCATCACAGGCTCGTCGATCTGACCAGGGCGTTCGGTGGCCTGCAGGAAGTCCAGGTCGCCTGGCTCGCCCGATCCGACACAGAAGACGGCTACGGTGCGGCCGTCGCTGGGGTCGAGCTTGGAGCGGTTGCCAGTATCGGTGATAACGGCTGTGGCCCCGGAGTGCTCGCAGCGGTAGTTGACCGCATCCGGTCCAAACGCAGTGAACAGCGGTACGTGTACCGCACCGAGCCGCCAGATCGCGATCAGCGCGGTGACTAGCTGCGGTGAGCGGGGCAACAGGACGGCCACCCGGTCACCGCGACCGATCCCGCGGTCAGCGAGCGCTGCGGCGAGGTTTCGCGACCGGTACTGCAGTTCGTCGAACGACAGAGTTTCCTGCCGCCCTGCGTCCTCGTAGAGCAACGCTTCGCGGCCACGGCCGGCGTAGGCGTCGCAGAGTAGATGACCGAGACGGGCAGGTGCTGAGTAGGTCTGGACCAGGGCGCTGATCTCAGCGGCGACTCCGGTCGCGGTGTCAGTCATGCCGCTCCCTCCTACAGGGCTGGGGTGGTGAACAGTTCGCTGATCGGGCCGGGTACGTTTCGGGCGTCGGCACCCTCGAAGAGGGAAGCGTGGAAGGCCGCCGCGGTGATGGATGACCACTGGTCGGGCTGAGTGGTGTTGCATCGGGTCGACCAGCCGCCCAGGTGCCGCACGCTGACACCGGCCACGACGAACACCTGGCCCGTGACGTCGTCGGCAGCCGGAGACGCCAGCCAGGCGACGAGCGAGGCGACGTGCCGCGCAGAGAGCGGATCGTCATCGTCGAAGGCGCCGAACGCAGCCTCGCTCATCGGCGTGCGGGCTCTGGGCGCAATGGCGTTCACGCACACGCCAAGGCGATCCAGTTCCGCAGCCAGGGTCAAGGTGAGGCCTACCAGGCCGGCCTTCGCGGCGGCGTAGTTGCTCTGTCCGGCGTTGCCGTAGAGCCCGGATTCGCTGCTGGTGTTGATGATTCGCCGGTCCGAGGCTGCGGGCTGGTTGCGCCAGTGCCGGGCGATCGCCCGACACAGCCGAAACGGTGCCGTGAGGTTGACAGCGAGCACCGAGTCCCACTCGGCGTCGTCGAGGTTGTAGATCATCCGGTCCCTGACCATTCCGGCGTTGTTGACCAGGGTGGTAACCGGCGCGGCGAATCGGTGCGCGGCGGCGACGATGTCATCGGCGGCGCCGGGTTGGGTGATGTCGCCGTGCCAGGCGTGGGCGGTGCCGCCGCGATCTCGGATCGCGTCGACGACGGGGTTGGGGTCGACGCGGTCGACGCAGAGCACAGCAGCGCCACGGCCGGCGAGTAGGCGTGCTTCGGCCTCGCCGATGCCCTGTGCGGCGCCGGTGATGATGCAGGTCTGGCCGGCCAGATCGAGCGGCTGTGCGGGCGTGACGTGGGTTGTCATGCGGTCCTCCGGTTGGTAGCGATGAAGTGAGACCAGGACGGCGGCAAGCACGGGCCGCCCTGGTCTCACTTCCACAAAGCCGGCGGGTCTGTCGGCCGGGTAGGGCGCCCCACTGAGCGCTGGTACGGGTTGTCGAACGCGGCCTGCTGATCATCGGCCTGGGATGTCCCGAGTTCCCTGGAACTCGGGACATCCCAGGCCGGCTCCGAATCAGTGGTGCGGATGGGTCATTGCGCGGTCACCGAGAACTCACGGACAGCGAACCATCCGGGCGAAGTCGCCGTCGCCCGCATCCGGACATAGCGCGCTTTGCTGTCCGCGGGCAGCGTCACCGAGACATCCGGCTGATTCGTGTAGCTGCCGATCACCGTCCAGTTTGTGTTGTCCGCGGAGTACTCGAGCACCCCCTCGTGAATGTAGTCACCAGGCGACACAGGATTGCCCATCAGCAGATCGATCTTGGTAATGGCCCGCACCGAGCCGAGGTCGACCCCGACATAGTCTCCCTTCTCGACATTGCGGTTGCTGGAGTACGCGGTAGACGCGTCGCCGTCGATCATGTTGTCCACCGCGTAGTCACAACAACCGGTGTAAGGCGGCGCCGACGCGAAGGCTTGGCGGTCGGCGGCCGTCGTCACGTTGACGGTCAAGGTGGTCTTGGTCGTCTGTCCGGTGCTGCTGGTGAAGGTGACTGGCACAGCGTAGGAACCGGTGGTGGTGCCGACCGCCACCTTCACCGCGACCTCGACGGCGACGTATCCGCCACGGTAGGCGGTGACGCTGCTCTTGGCTGGTTCCACGGAGAGGCCGGCGGGCGGGTCGACGGTCAGGGTGCCCGTGACGTTGGCGGCCCGGTGTGACACCACGGTGGCCTTGGCTGCGGTGGGCTGGCCGTCCGCCACCACGTCGGCGTTCGGCGGGTCGATGGTCAGACTGACTGCAGGCACATCGGTGAACCACGGCACGATTTCGTTGATGACCGGTGCCGGTGATTCCTGCTTCCAGACGAGCCGCACCGCGTCGGCCGTCACGCCACCGGCAGCGAGTTGGGTGTAACCGGGGGCGAGCTCCCCGATCGACTTCCACACCGACCCGGTGTGCACCTGCACGTCCGCCGTAGCAGGGGACTCACCCGACTGCAGGATCACCAGCTGGTCGAGCGGGCGGGTCGGCGAGATCGCCAGCTGTAGCACGTCGCCAGGCTTCGGCCGGTTTGCGCCGACGTACGCACTGTCTGCGTCGCCATCGACCGCAGCCGCGTGTGTCGAGGTGCTCGCCGCGGTCGGGGCGCCGCTGACGGTCAGCATGGTCCCTTGCGCCGCGGTCACTGAGAACTCGCGGACAGCGAACCATCCACCCAGGGCCGCCGTCGCCCGCATCCGGACATAGCGCGCTTTGGTTCCCTCGGGCAGTGTCACGGCGATATCCGGCCGGCCGGTGTAGCTCCCGATGGGTGTCCAACCGAACCCGTCGGGGGAGTACTCGAGCACACCCTGGCGGATGTAGTCACCAGGAGCCGCCGGATTGCCCATCAGCAGATCGATCTTGGTAATGGCCCGCACCGAGCCGAGGTCGACCCCGACATAGTCTCCCTTCTCGACATTGCGGTTGCTGGAGTACGCGGTAGACGCGTCGCCGTCGATCATGTTGTCCAGCGCGTAGTCACAACAACCGGTGTAAGGCGGCGCCGACGCCAAGGCTTCGCTGTGAGGCCGGGTGAGCCCAAGCCAGCGGTCAGAATAGTCATCCAAGCTGCTCAGGAACGGGCCAACCACATCTCGATAGGCCGTTTGCGGGATGGCGTTGATCCGGTCGAGGCTGGCATTCAGTGCTTGCCTGCTGGTCCAGGCGTTGGCTCTGTCATCTGTTCTTTGGGCGAGTAGCAGCGCGATCGCTTGCTGGCCGGCTCGGCCCTGAAGTTCGAGCTTGTCGAGCCACGGTTTGACCTCGACGAGCAGGGCAGGGTTGTCCAGGCCCGCTCGTAGCGTGGCGGGTGCGGTCGCCATCTTGCGGAAGTAGTCGTTGAGCTTCGCCGCTGCGGTCTCCAGCCCGCTGTCGGAACTGTAGGCGGTCAGAAAACTATCGATCAGTGGCCGCAACACCGGCGACTCTGTCGCATCGATCCAGGAGGAGTAGTTGTTCTCGGCCAACACCTTCAGGGCCGGCCACTGATCCCCGCCGAGGTCCTTGACCGCGGCGAGCCACGATGCCTCAGGGTTGTACGCGTCCGGGTTCCACGCGAAGTCCCCGGACGTGAAGACGGCAACCTTCGATGCCTCCGCCTGGTTCATCGGATTGACAACCAGGCCCGCAAGATATTGCACGATGCCCGGCTCGCGACCGACGTAGGGCCCGAAGTGCAGGTTGTTGACCATGGAGACGTCGTTCACGGGATAGTTGTCCCCGAGCAGAAGTCCCTGGCCGAAGACCTCCTGGGCCAGCTTGGCCTCTGCGGTGGTGATGGTCTCGGGGATGACTGAAGAACCGGTCCAGTACACGAGGGTGTCCGGGTCTTCGAGCTTGGTGCGGAACTCCTTCAAGTAGGGCGTGTCGCTGGTGCCCGTGTACTCGGTCGCAGCGGTCGTCAGATTCGGTTGCACGCCCGGGTGGGTGGCGATGAACTTCTGGTGGACCCGGTTGAGCAGGTACGTCTGCGCTGAGGCAGCCGCCACGAGGCCAGTGCCGAACCGCTCCTCGTCCTGCGGACAGTTCCACGTCGTGTAGTTGATGTCGTCCAGCTGTATCGCAAACGAGCGCACTCCGATATCCCACACCGTCTGGAACTTGTCCACCAGCACCTGCAGGTCGCTGTCCGAGCTGTAACAGATCGACAAGCCAGGTGACAGCGTGTACTTGAACTGGACATGATTAGCGGTCGAGGCATTCGCCAGCGCCTTCATGTTTGCCAGCTGGTCCGCGGGATAAGAGTCCCGCCACTGTGCGCGCAGGTACGGATCGTCCTTCGGGGAGTAGGCGTAACTGTTCTGCTTGGTGCGGCCGAGGAACTCGATCTGGCTGATCCGGTCCCGGTGCGACCACGGCGTGCCGTAGAAACCCTCGAGGACTCCGCGGAGTGGGGTTTCCGGCCAGTCGCGGATCGCGAGCGCGTTCACTTTGGAGGTCCTGTCGAAGGTGACGACCAGCTGGCGCAGGGTCTGTGCCGCGTAGAAAGTGCCGATGGTGTCGACGCCTGACAAAGCGATGACGTTGCGGCGGCCGGCCTGCCCGGCGGCCAGAACGTAACCGCCCTCGGACAGTCCCGCGGGTCCGTCCACGTCGAGTTGGTTCAAGATCCCGGCCGTGGCGGCATTCTCGCTCGGTCCGCCCAGGTAGACCGTCAGCGGCGTCCTCGGTGACGGGTCATCCGCGTGCGCGGTGACGAGACGGTCCACGCCCGCCGCCCGCAGCACCTGTTTCACCGCCTTGGTGGCGTTGGGGTCTGTGTCCTTGCCGACTACCAGCCCAACCGAGCTGGGGATGGTCACGGTGCCGTTGCGCACGTCAAGGTGCTGAGGAGTCGGCCACACCGGTGGCACCGTCTTGAACGGCGATCCGGCGCCGCTCGCGGGCGGCGCCGCGGTGCCCGGGGGCGGCGGGGCCGCGGCAACAGGGCCCGAGATCGTGATGGCCATCGTGGCCACCAAGGCCCCGACAGTCAGGTGTGCGACGAGCGCACGGGTACCAGTGACGAAACGGTTGTTCATGACTTCCGTTCTCGCTTCCGTGTTCAGGGGACCGAGCTGACGGCGTCTTGCCTGAGCGATGGGTATGCCGAATGATCGGACTAGACATGGACTAGACCACTGCGCCCCGCTCGGTGTCAACAGGCCGTGTTGAGTCATCAAGTGAGCACGTGGAGTGGGGTCGTTGACATCAAGCCCACTGAGGTGGTCTAGTCCTTTCATCAGGCGTATCCATGGCTCGGCAAGTGCCGCGGCCGTCCCCAAGCACGGCACCGGGAGGTACGTCTCCGTGGACCAGTGAGAGAGGTAGTCAGATGCGGCATGGATTCGGACGACGAGGGGCGGCCCTCGTTGCGGTGGGGTTGGCCTTGGCGGCCTGCGGGCAGAGTGAGGACCCGCGCGGCGCCACGCAGGGGGGCGACGGGAACGCCGGAGGCAGTGTGTCTCTGAGCATCGCGAGCTGGCGCACGGAGGACCTTCCGCTGTGGAAGAACCAGATCATCCCGGCCTTCAACGCCGAGCATCCCGACATCAAGGTCACGTTCGAGCCGACGACCAACACCGAGTACAACGCCGCCCTCGACTCCAAGCTGGACGGCGGTACGGCAGCCGACATCATCACGTGCCGGCCGTTCGATCTCTCCGACGCCCTCAACCAGCAGGGGCACCTCGTGCCGCTCGGCGACCTCAAGGGCATCAACAGCTTTCCCGAGCTGGCCCGCAGCGCCTGGGCCGCCGATGACGGGACGCCCTTCTGCGTGCCGATGGCCTCGGTGATCCACGGCTTCTACTACAACGCAGACATCTTCGCCAAGCTCGGTCTCAAGGAACCGACCACGCAGGCCGAGTTCGTGCAGGTGCTGCAGGCCATCAAGGATGACGGCAAGTACGCCCCGCTGGCGTGGGGGACGGCGGACGAATGGATCGCCTCGCAGACCGCGTTCACCAACGTCGGCCCCGGCTACTGGCACGGGGAGGACGGGCGTCGTGCCCTCGTCTCCGGCGAGAAGAAGTTCACCGACCCGCAATTCGTCGCGGCCTGGCAGGCGCTGGCGGACTGGCAGCCGTTCTTCCCCAAGGGCTATCAGGGCATCACCTACACGGACACGCAGCAGTTGTTCACGCTCGGACGCGCGGCGATCTTCCCCGGCGGATCCTGGGAGATCACCTCGTTCAAGGACGCCAAGTTCAAGATCGGCGTCTTCCCGCCGCCGGTCCCGAAGCAGGGTGACGACTGCTACATCACTGACCACACCGACATCGCGATGGGCATCAACGCCGCCAGCAAGAAGCAGGAGGCGGCTCGCACGTTCCTCGAGTGGGTGACCGGTGGGAAGTTCGCCGGCATCTATGCCAACAAGCTGCCCGGCTTCTTTCCGCTCACCAAGGAGGAGGTCACGATTGACGAACCGCTGGCCAAGGAGTTCGTGTCCTTCCGCGACGAGTGCAAGTCGACAGTGCGCCTGCCGGACGAGAAACTCAGCGCCGGCAAGCCGAACACCGACAACCAGGTCGGCGCCCTGACCGTGCAGATGTGGAACGGCAAGCTGACTCCCGAGAAGGTCGCCCAGGAGATGCAGCGGGGACTCGCGAGCTGGTACCAGCCGCAGCGGTAGCAGTCTGATATCCCACGGGGTGGTGGCGCACCTGACCTCGGGTGGCCACCCCCCCCGGTTACCGAGGAGATGCACGTGCGTGGAGTGAACCGTCCCCGCTTGTCCCACCTGGCGATGTTCGTCGTGCCGGCTCTTGTCGTTTACACGGTATTCGCCGTCTACCCGCTGCTGGACTCCATCCGGCTGAGCTTCTTCACCAGCGAGGGTGGTGAGCTGCGGTACGTCGGCTGGGACAACTACGCGCATGTGCTCACCGATGAGTACTTTGCCCCTCGCTTCTGGAACGCACTGCTCAATAACTTCATCTTTTTCGGCATCCATATCCTGGTGCAGAACCCGATCGGGCTGCTGCTGGCCGCGCTGCTGACGTCAGGAGCGGTTCGCCGCACCCGGGGTCTGTACCGCACGCTCATCTTCATCCCCACCACCCTGTCCGTGGTGATCGTCGGGTTTATCTGGGAGCTCATCCTGAGCCCGCTGTGGGGCCTGGTGGATAAGCCGCTCCTCGGGTTGCCCAGCACTGCGCTGCCCACCGTGTCGCTGATGTCGGTGTGGCAGTACGTCGGGATCCCGATGACCTTCCTCTACGCCGTGCTGATCGCGATCCCGAACGACGTGCTGGAGGCAGCGCGCATCGACGGCGCCTCGGCCTGGCAGACGTTCTGGCGCATCAAGTTCCCGCTGGTGCTCCCCATGTTCGGGCTGATCACCGTGATCACCTACATAGCCAACTTCAACGCCTTCGACCTCATCTACTCGGTCCAGGGGGCCATCGCGGGGCCGGACTTCTCGACCGACATCTTCGGCACGCTCTTCTACCGGACGTTCTTCGGTGAAGGCAGCACGCCGGGCGACTCCACGCTTGGCGCAGCCGTGGCCACCCTGACGTTCTGCGTGATCCTGCTGGGCGCCGGCGCCTACTACTTCCTGCTCCACCGCCGCACAACGACCTACGAGCTCTAGGGGGAAGATATGCCCAGCACTGTCGGTGCAGCGACCGGGCCGGTGACGGCTCCGGGCGCCTCACGCGGTGGCCGGCGTAGCTCCACCGTCACGCGTGGGGACCTGCCCAACGTTCTGGTCCACGTCGTTCTGGTCGCCTACGCCTGCGTGGCACTCGGTCCGATCCTGGTTGTCATCGCGAACTCGCTGAAGACCGACAGTGCGATCTTCGACAGCCCCTTCAGCCTTCCGAACGCGGAGACGTTCAGCTTCGCCGGCTACGAGCGGGTGCTGACCGAGGGCGACTTCGGCCTGTACTTCCGCAACAGCTTCGTCGTCACGACGGCGTCGGTGCTGCTCGTGCTGGTGCTGAGCGCGTTGGCCGGGTTCGGGCTCAGCGAGTACACCTCCCGCATCACCCCGGCGCTGCTGTTGTTCTTCGCCGCCGGGGTGATGCTGCCGATCAGGCTCGGCACGGTCAGCCTCCTGGAGATGATGGTGTCCTGGCGCCTGGTCAACTCCCTGACCGCCCTGATCCTCGTTTACACGGCCATGAGCATGCCCCTCGCCGTGGTGCTGATGGCGCAGTTCATGCGCCAGACCCCGCGCGAGCTCAAGGAGGCCGCGCGCATCGACGGCGCCGGCGAGTTCCGGGTCTTCGGCCTCATGATCCCGATCGTTCGCCCCGGCCTGGCGGCGGTGGCCACGATCACCATGCTTCCGATTTGGAACGACTTGTGGTTCCCGCTGATCCTGGCCCCCAGCCCGCAGACCAGCACAGTCACCCTTGGGATCCAGCAGTTCGTGGGGCAGTACGCCACCGACTGGAGCGCCGTCCTAGCCGCGCTGACGCTCGGCGCGATCCCCGTGATCCTGCTCTTCGTCATCTTCTCCCGCCAGTTCGTCAGCGGACTGACCGCGGGGGCGGGCAAATGACCTTGCACCCATTCGCCGCCGCCCTCATCGAAGGCATTGCCCGCGCCATCGAGGAGCAGGACGACCTACTGCGCTCCACCGCGCTCGTGGTGGCGGAGAAGGTCCGCAGCGGCGGTGTCCTGCACGTCTTCGGCTCCGGCCACTCCCACCTGATCACCGAGGAGCTGTTCACCCGGGCCGCCGGCGTCACGTTCATCAGCCCCGTGTTCGACCCCGCCCTGATGGTGACGGGTGGGTACGAGCGCAGTACCCGAACCGAGCGCCTGCACGGCTACGCCGAGGCGGTTCTGGCCGGTGCCGACCTGCGCGAGCACGACATCGTCCTGATCGTCTCCAACTCCGGTCGCAATGCGGTCCCGGTCGAAGCCGCCCTGTTCTCGCGCAAGCGAGGATGCTTCGTCATCGGCCTCACGTCCGTGCAGCACTCCGCGTCGGTGGAGTCGCGCCACCGCAGCGGCAAAAAGCTAGCGGACGTCGTCGACGTCGTCCTGGACAGCCACGCCCCGGCAGGTGACGCCGTGCTTGAGGTCGGACAGAGCGGGGACCGTTACGGGCCCACCAGCACCATCCTCGGCGCCGCCGTCGCCCACACGCTGCTCTGCCTGGTCGTCGAGGAGCTGGTCCGGCTCGGCGAGGAACCGCCCGTCCTGCGCAGCGCCAATCTCGACGACTCCGACAACGTCAACGCCCTCAGGAAGGCCCGCTACGTGGGCCGTATCCCGGGGCTCGGCGGACCCGCCCACCCCACCACAGCTGAGTAAGGAGACTCCGCCGATGCTACTCACGAACGGCCGGATCGTCACGCCCACCGGATCGCTCGACCCGGGCTGGGCCCGGATCGACGACGGGGTCATCACCGCAGTCGGTGCCGGTGTCAGGCCGGCGGAGCCGGCGACAGGCGAGGAAGAGATCGACCTAGGGGGCCGCTGGGCGGGGCCGGGTTTCATCGACATCCACGTCCACGGGGGCGCCGGGTACGAGGTCATGGATGGGGATGACGCCTGCCTGCCGCCGATAGCCGTGTTCTTCGCCCAGCACGGGGTGACGTCGTTCCTGCCCACCACCTACACGGCCTCGCGGGCCGATACGCTGCGCGCTCTCGAGGTGATCGCGGCCCATCAGGGTCCCATCGACGGAGGAGCGAAGGTGCTGGGCGCCCACATGGAGGGCCCGTACCTCAACCCTGCCCGCAAGGGGGGCCAAAGCGAGCAGTACCTACGGGGGGCCGAGCGCGACGAGTTGGAGGCCTTCCTCGCGACCGGGGTCGTGCGGCTGATGGCCGTCGCGCCGGAGCTCGAGGCCAACGCGGGTCTGGTCGAGGAACTATCGGCTCGCGGCGTCGTTGTCTCGGCCGGCCACACCGACGCCACGTACGCGGACATGGCCTCCGCAGTGGAACGGGGCACCTCCCTGGTCACCCACCTCTTCAACGGCATGCGTGGCATCCACCACCGCGAGCCCGGGGCCGCCGGCGCGGCGCTGGCCTTGGACGAACTGCGCTGCGAGCTGATCGCCGACGGCGTCCACGTCAGCCCGGCCGCCATGCGTCTGGTGTGGCGAGCCAAGGGCCCACGGGGCGTGGTCCTGGTCACCGATGCCGGCAAGGCGGCGGGCATGCCCGTGGGCATCTACGAGCGGGCCGGACGGACCCTGGAGGTGCGGGGCGGGGTGATGCACTTGCCCGACGGCACGATCAGCTCGAGCGTGCAAACGCTCGACACCGGGTTCCGAAACTTCTGCGCCGCGAACTCTCTTTCCTTCGACGAGGCGTGGGACTGCGTGAGCCGCAACGCCGCGGAAGCGCTGGGAGTGGCCGACCGCACGGGCACCCTGGAGGCAGGCAAGGATGCGGACATCACGGTGCTGGACACCGAGGGTCAGGTCTGCGCCACCATCGTGGCAGGGCGCGTAGTCCATCGGACGTGGTGAGGTCTTCACCACGTGAGGGCTACCCAAAGGAGCTGCCCACCCGGTCCCCAGGCATGATCGCCCGTCTGGACATACGCCGACGCGACCGGCTCGGCGGCATCCTGCACGAGTATGAGCATGCCGCGTGACGTACGCGGATGAGTTTTCGGCAGGCGCCGGGACCACTGAGCCTTTCCGCGTAACGGCGTGAGTGCTGAGGGTGGCTGTCCTGGTGGGCGGTGTGGACACGCCCGGACCCGTTGTGGTGCAACGTGAAGACGCAGAACCCCGGTATGAAGTGGTCCTTCCACAGATCAACTTCAGTAGGGGTCCTGCGTCGTCATGAGTGTCACCGCCGGGCACGCGGCCCGGTGCTCGGGCCCAAGCCCCGGCTGTCAACGCCGCCCCAACCCTGGCTCTGGCACACATTTTGGATGCTGTTGGTGATCTTGGTGGTTGATCATCAGCTAGCGCGGAAGGGGTCTGTGGATCTAAGGGCTCTGGCTCACTTTCGGTGGTTGCATTCGGTAGTAGGCAGAGATGCCCCGGGACTGCCCTCATATGCTGGCGTTTCTCTGAGCTGGCCAGCTTCGGGGAAGGAGCTGCAACTGCAGCTCGCCGAGTGGCTGGACACGATCGCAGCCTCCTGACCTGCGATGTCGTATTGCCGCCGCCGGAACTGCTTTCTGTTACCACCGAAAGCGAGCCAGAGCCGAATGTGAGACAGAGCCATTGGCGAGACAGCCCCAGGCCCTAACCGCGATCCGTAGGATCGCGGTTAGGTAGCGTAAGGTGATTGAATGTTGGATGAGTCAGGGGAAAGGTTCGGCGAGGTGGACGTAAAGTGAAGCCGGCCTTGAGAATGCCTTGATTGAAAACCAGACTCTATCGTGCCGATCACGTGTCACGATGAATGCCTCCTCGCCGCTCTCCGGGTGCCCAGAGAGTGTGCCGTAGGCAAACCCCGATTCTCCTCGTTCGTTGATGGTGTAAACGACGCGACATGGAGCTCCAATGCGAATCGCAATCCACGGTAGCTCGAGGAAGATGTTCGCTCCTGTGCTAACAGGGGTGGCCGAGGATGAGACCGGCAGATTACCTTTACGGGGCTCAGGCCCTCTGGCCGCGTTCCTGGACGCCTGGCGGGAGCGGCGGGGCGCCCGGGGAGGCGCGATGCTGGTCGCGTCCGGTCGCCTGACCGACTATCTCCGGACCGCCGGGGTCTGACCGACCGAGCCGCCGACGTCTCGGCGACGTCCATTACCGGCTCGTGACACATCGCGGATCACCTGCGGATATGCGGGTGACAGCGTCAGCCGCGTGATCCGAGAGCCCGCATCCGTCGCACGACCCCCAGACCAGGGGGTGACGCTCGTTCGGTTGCGCGATCGGGCGTATGGCACGCTTTCCGGTCCCGGCCACGGCCGGCCGCATCGGGCGGAGTGGGCCGACGCGGCGAAGGGCGTGTGCATCGTCCTTGTCGTCTCGTGGCACGTCACCGTCAAGCACTACCTGCAGGTCGACTGGCACCTCGGCGTACCGGTGCCCGGGCTGTGGGGAGCATTGGGTGAGCAGCTCCTGCCGCTGCGGATGCCGCTGTTATTTATCATTATCATCTCCGGCGTCTTCGCGGCGAGCGCCGTGCAGCGGCCCTGGCGGGACGTCGGCCGGAGCCGGATCGCCCGGTTCCTCTACCTGTACGCCATCTCGCTGCTCATCCACACCGCGATCCTCGCCGCGGCGTCGGGCTTCCCGACCGGCCCCGCGGCGTCCGCCCGTGGGTTGCTGGAGCAGCTCACCGTCACACCCTCGAACCTCTGGTACCTGTACGCCCTGGCGCTGTACGTCGCGTTCGCCAAGGCCGTACGCCGGGCGCCCCGCGCGTTGGTCCTCGTACCGGCCGCTGCCCTGTCCGCCGCCGGCCTGCTCGACACCCCCGGCAACCGCGGCGGTCTCTACCAGAACCTGGCCGTCTACGTCCTCCACATGACGGTCCTGGCCCTGCTGCACCGCCTGCTCGTCGCGCCGATCTCCGGGCTCGGCGGGGCCGGCCAGGCACTGGTCGTGCTCGACTACCCGATCCTGCTGACCGGGCTGGTGATCGGCGTAAGCCTGGCCGTCCACCGCAGACTGACGGCGCTGGGCGCACGCTGGCTGTTCGGCCTCCCCGGACGCCGCCGATCGGAGCCGGCGCGGTGAGCGCGCTGGCCGAGGCCGTGGTCGACCTCGCGGCGGTCGCCGGCAACGTGCGGACGATCGCGGACGTCACGCGTACCCCACTGATGGCCGTGGTAAAGGCGGACGCGTTCGGTCACGGCGCGGCGATGGTGGCCCGGGCGGCGCTGGGCGCCGGTGTCGGCTGGCTGGGGGTGACCTCGGCGTCGGAGGCACTGGCCCTGCGCGCGGCGGGCGTCGCCGCACCCACGCTCAGCTGGTTGCACCGCCCCGACGACGACTTCGCCGCGTTGATCGGCGCCGACGTCGACATCGGCGTGTCGACGCCGACCCACCTGCACGCGGTCGCCGACGCGGCCCGGCAGCTCGGCGCACCCGCGACCGTGCAGCTCAAGGCGGACACCGGTCTGTCCCGCAACGGCGCTGGCGAGGACGACTGGCCCGAGCTGGTCGCCTGGGCCCGGAAGTACGAGCTGGAGGGCGGCGTCCGGGTACGCGGGGTGTGGTCCCACCTGACCGACGCGGGCGTACCGGGGAGTCCGGTTCTGGAGCGGCAGGTGGCGAGGTTCGAGGAGGCGCTCCGGATCGCTCGCGGCGCCGGCCTGGACCCCGACCTGGCGCACCTCGCGAACTCTGCGGCCGCGCTGTCCGCCCCGAAGACCCGCTTCGACCTCTGCCGGATCGGGCTGGCCCTGTACGGCGTGGACCCGTTCGGCGGGACCGGACCCGGCGAGTTCGGGCTGCGCGCCGCGATGACGCTCCGCGCGTGCGTGGTCAACGTGAAGCGGGTGCCGGCCGGCACCGGTGTCTCCTACGGACCCGATCACGTGACCGCGGGGGACACCACTCTGGCCCTGGTGCCGCTCGGCTACGCCGACGGCCTGCTTCGGGCCGCCGAGGGCCGCGCCGCGGTGTGGCTCGCCGGCCGGCGCTGTCCGATCGTCGGCCGCATCGCCATGGATCAGTGTGTGGTCGACGCTGGCGATCTTCCCGTGTCGATCGGCGACCCGGTCGTGGTCTTCGGCCCCGAGCGGGGCGACCGCGATCAGCCGACGGTCGCCGAGTGGGCGCGGTGGGCGGGCACCAACCCGAACGAGATCTTGACCGGCATCGGGGCCCGGGTGGCCCGCGAATACCTACACGGAAAGGCGATGACCTCATGAGAACGCGACTAGCGGTCCTCTACGGCGGGCGGAGTGGCGAGCACGACGTGTCCTGCCACTCGGCGGCGAGCATCCTCGCCGCGCTGGACCGCGACCGGTACCAGGTCACCGACGTGCTCATCGGCCGGGACGGCGGGTGGCAGGTCGACGGCCGGGCCGCGCCGCTCACCACGGCCCTGCGCGTGCTGGGCGACCAGGACGTGGTGTTCCCCGCCCTGCACGGCCCGTACGGCGAGGACGGCACCGTCGCGTCGCTGCTTGACTGGCTCGGCGTCCCGTACGTCGGCAACGGGGTCTTCGCCGGCGCGGCCGGCATGGACAAGGCCGCCACCAAGAAGCTGCTCGTCGCCGAGGGCCTGCGGGTCAGCCCCGGCGTGACCCTGCGTCCCGGCGAGGATCTCTCCCCGGCCGACCGGCGATGGCTGGGCCTGCCGGTCTTCGTGAAGCCCGCCCGCGCCGGGTCCAGCCTGGGCGTCACCAGGGTGGACGACTGGGCGCGACTTCCCGACGCGCTGGCCCGGGCCCGGGCAGCCGATCCCAAGATCCTCATCGAGCAGGCGGCCCATGGACGCGAGATCGACGTGGCCGTGCTGCAGCATCCCGACGGCCGGGTGGAGGCCGGGCCGCCCCTGGAGATCCGAGTGACCGACGCCGAGTTCTTCGACTACGACGCCAAGTACGACGGCGGGGCGGTCTTCCACATCCCCGCCCCGCTCGATCCCGCCACCACCGAACTGCTCCAGGACCGGGCGGTACGCGCCTTCCACGCCCTCGACTGCCGTGGGCTGCTCCGGGTCGACCTCTTCCTGCCCGCGAGCGGGTCCACCGAGCCCATCGTCAACGAGGTCAACACCTTCCCCGGGTTCACCAGCGCGTCGCAGTACCCCCGGATCTGGCAGAAGGCCGGAATCGAGTTCCCGGCCCTGCTCGACATCCTGATCTCCGGCGCGCTGACCGACCATGGCGGGCCGTCGCCGGCCGGATCAACTAGGCGTGGGCCTTCCGGACCCGGGCCGGCGCCCCGGCCCGGCCTCTCGACGGCGCCCCGGCCCGCCACCCAGTCGGTCGGAGTTGTTTCGTGATCCTGCTCTCCGACCCCCGAATCTCGGCCATTCCGTTGGGCGACACCGCGGAGGCCCTGGTCGACCTGCGCGAGATCCCGGAATTCCGAGTGGACGACCGCCTGGCCGACGCGGCCGGGGCGTACGCGCACCTGCGGGAAGGGACCGTGGAGCGCCTGCTGGCCGCCCAGCGGTCCCTGCCGGAGGGGCTGCGGCTGCTGGTCGTGGAGGGGTACCGGCCGCTGCGGCTCCAGACGGAGTACTTTGAGGCCTACCGGGACGAGTTGCGCCTGCGGTATCCGGACTGGGACGCCGCGCGTCTGCGCGTCGAGGCCAGCAAGTTCGTCTCGCCGCCCGAGGTCGCCCCACACAGCACCGGCGGCACGGTCGACCTCACGCTGTGCATGCGCGACGGGCGCGAACTGGACCTGGGCACGGCCGTCAACGCCACCCCGGTGGCGAGCGGTGACGCCTGCTTCACGTGGTCCCCGGACATCTCCCCGGCGGCCCGCCGCAATCGCATCATCCTGGGCGCGGCTCTGCTGGCGGCCGGGCTGGTGAACTACCCGACGGAGTGGTGGCACTGGTCGTACGGCGACCGCTACTGGGCGCTGAGCACGGGGGCCGATCGGACCCGCTACGGCCCGGTCGAGCTGGGGTGAACGGCGGTCGCCCGGTCAGTAGAGGGAACAAGACTGGGGCTTCAGGTCACCGTCGGGACCAGAGAGGGTGGCCGCGGCAAACCTCTGCCCGCTGCCGGCCGCCGCGGCGCTGTCCAGGGTGCAGATGATCTGGTCGACGGCGGTCGCCGACAACGTGGTCACCGCGCCCGACATCGTCACCGAGAGGCGGGAACCGTCGGCGCTCGCCACGACCTCGGACGCCGGGAGGGCGTCGGCCGGCACCTCGCTCGTGAACCCCTCGCCCTGTTCGTGCACGTCCGGGCCGGCCGCCAACAACCGGAGCGCTTCGACGGGCGGGACGGCCTCCCTGGCCGGACGCACCACCAGCGCGAGAGTTCCGCCCCGGATCAGGTAGAGGCCGACGCCCACGGACGGGCCGCCCCGGGCGGGACTCCCGGTGATCACCCCGCTGGGCCGGACCCCGCAGCCCGCGGCGAGCACGGCGACCAGCACCAGAACGCCCGCGAGCAGCGCCCGTGCCGCGTTCCGGCCGGTCACCGTACACCTCCATCGCCCGCCGACTCCGCCACGCGCGGCAGGCGGAGCCTGAACACGGCGCCGCCGGCCGGCGCGTTGCCGGCGACGAGACTTCCCGGCTGCCCGGCGTGCCGGTGCAGGCGGGCGTTCTCCCACGCGATGGCCAGCCCAAGGCCGCTGCCCTCGGACCGGGTCCGTGCGGTGTCCGCCTTGTAGAACCGCTCGAACACGTGCGGCAACACCTCCGGGTCCAAGCCTGGTCCGTGGTCGGCGACCTCGATGGTGAACCAGTCCGGTTCGGCGTGCAGCCGCAGCGACACCGGCGCGGCGCCGTGCCGGAAGGCGTTGCCGACCAGGTTGGCGACGATGACGTCCAGCCGGCGGGGATCCAGGCGGGCCATGACATCCGGAGGCAGCTCCGCCCGCACCTGGTCGGCCCAGCCTCGCATCCGCAGCGTCGCGGTCACGGCCGCGGCCACGTCGACGTCGTCGAGGGCGAGTCGCGCCGTGCCCGAGTCGAACCTGCTCACCTCGATGAGGTCGTTGACCAGCCGGACGAGGTTCTGCGTCTCCTGACTGACGAGTCGGGCGGCCCGGCCGGCGTCGCCAGGCAACCCGTCCGCCTCCTCGTCCAGGACGTCGGTGACAGCCGTCATCGCGGCCAGCGGTGTACGGAGCTCGTGCGACACGTCGGCCACGAAGCGTCGGGCGTCGGACTCCATCCGGCGCAGCTCACCGACCTGCCGCTCGAGCGTCTGGGCGGTGTTGTTGAAGGTCCTCGCCACGTCGGCCAGCTCGTCGGTGCCCCGGACGACCAGCCGGGTCGTCAGATCGCCCTGACCGAGCTGGTGGGCGGCCCGGCCCAGTTCGCGTACGGGCCGCAGCACCCCGGCGGCCGCGAGCAGGGCCAGCAGGACCGCGAGGACCAGCGACAGTCCGCCGGTCACCCACGCCAGGGTGGCGAGCCGGTCGATGCTCTGCTTCTCGGGGATCAGGCTGCGTACGGCGTAGACCTCCAGCCCGGACGGCCTGGACGTGCCGTCCCGCTGGTCGAGCATCAGCTGGGTCCCGATGAGAAGGACGGGTTGGCCCTTGAGCGAGACCCGTTGCCAGGCGACCTTGCCGTCCCGGACCGCCTGCCGCAGTTCGGGGGTGAACGGTCGGGGCAGCTGGCTGCCCCGCGTCCGCATCTCGTGGTAGTACACCACCACGGACCAGTCCCGGTCGGACAGGAGCTCGGCCATCGAGTCGAGCTCGTCCTGGGTGGGTGGCAGCCGGCGGAGCGGGTAAACCCTGGAGAGCTGATCGGTCAGCGACACCACCGCGGCGTCCTGCGCCTGTTGGAGGATGACTCTCCGCGCCTGGAAGTAGCTTCCGCTGGCGACCACCGCCGTGGTCGTCAGACCGAGCAGTGTGAAGGCCAGCAACAGCCGGACCCGGAGGCCCGAGGCACGACCGCCCGCCCTGCGCCACCGCTTCACAGCGGCCCGAACCGGTAACCGAACCCGCGCACCGTCTGCACGAAGACCGGCGCCGACGAGTCGTCCTCGATCTTCGCCCGCAGTCGCTGGACGCAGGCGTCCACGAGCCGCGAGTCGCCGAGGTAGCCGTGCTCCCACACGGCCTCGAGCAGTTGCTGGCGGCTCAGCACCCGGCCCGGCGTACGGGAGAGCTCGAGCAGCAGGCGCAGCTCGGTCGGAGCGAGGCCGACCGGCATGCCGCCCTTGCTGACCACCAGCGCGGCCCGGTCGATGGTCAGGGCGCCGTACTGCTCCACGCCCGCCTGCTCACCGCCGGCCCGCCGCGTCTCGCCGCCGGTGCGCCGGAGCACCGCGCGGATACGCGCCTCCAGAACCCGGGCCTGCACCGGCTTCACCACGTAGTCGTCGGCGCCCGCCTCCAGGCCCGCAACCACGTCCATGTCGTCGTTCCGGGCGGTGAGCATGATGATCGGCAGGTCGCCGAGGGCCCGGATCCGCCGACAGACCTCGAACCCGTCCATCCCCGGCAGCATGAGATCGAGGATCACGACATCGGAGGCGCCCTCGTGCACGCGAACCAGCCCCTGCTCGCCGGTCGCCACCGCGTCCACCGTGTGGCCCTGCCGGGTCAACGCCAGCTGCAGCCCATCGCGCACCGTCTGGTGGTCTTCGATCAGCAGGATGCGGGACATTTGCCAAGTATCGCACCATGAGCCGACTTCGCTTTTTCACCATGTGGGACGCCCGACATCAACCCTCGGGTCACTTGCCGTCCTGACCGTCCCGTGCCGGGCCCCGTCGGTGTGGTTTCGGCGGCTTACCGGGACGGCGAAGTCGGCCGAACGCACCAGGAACACCACCGATCCCACGGCCAGCACCGTCAGCGCGGTCGCCGTCACGATGGCGACGAGCGGCCCGCGCTCCACCGAAGCGCTCAGCCTGGGTACGACCACCAGAAGCGCCCAGACCAGCACGACGGCTGCCTCGACCAGACCGCGCAGTGCGGTCCAATTGTCCGACCGGCCGCGCAGATCGCCGTCAGCCGGCCGGTCAGCGCGGACGGCGCCCCGTCGGTTGGCGTGGAACACCTCGGATCGGTCGACTCGGACGGCGCCGTACGGGTCGGGCCGGAGGGCCGCACCCGGGTCGACGTCGATCGCGGGGTGGGCTCCGCCGCCCAGGTGAGCCAGCGCCGCAGCGGCCAGGCAGGACAGCGACACGGCCAGCAGGACGCCGCCGAGGGTGTCGCTGAACCGGTGCCAGCCCGCGATCATCGTGGCCGAGGCGACCACCGAGACGCCCAGCGCGCCCGGGACGACGAGCCACCGCCGAGCCCACCCGGGCAGGACCAGCATGAAGGCCAGCAGCAGGGCGGTCGCCGTCGTGACGTGACCGCTGGGGAAGCTGTTGTGGGTGGTCGAACTCTCGATCTGGAACTCCGGGCGAGGAAGCACCGTCTTCGCCATACCGGCCACCGCCACCGCGCCGAGGACCATCCCGACGCCCACCACGCCCGCCACCAGCCGCCGTCGAGCCAGACCCACCAGCAGCACCGAGCCGAGCAGGACGGCCAGGAGCACCGGGCTGCCGAAGAGGGCGAGCACGGTCTTGGCCGGGCCCACGAGGTCGCTCTGCTGCTCGTACCCGCCGCCCCGCTCCGCGCGGGGCAGGAGCAGCCCGTCGAGCCACTGACCGGCCGGCGTCCAGAGGAACACCGCGCAGCTCAGCGCGAGGGCGAGCAGGGAGCCGAGCGCCGCCTCGACCAGCGGGCCGGGGTGCACCGAGTGTGGCCGGCGCGACGGGGCGGGCACCAGGGGGCGTTCGATCCAGGAGTACGTCCATTCAGGGAACACATCGGCCATGGTCGCCACGCCACGTCCGGGCACCGTCCGCGGCATGTCTTCGTTGTGTCACAGGTCCGGGGCCCGCTTGGGACCCGCCTCGGGCCGGCACCAATCCGCAGATAGCGCCACGGTCTGACCCGCATTTCCGCAACAAGATCCACTGGATGCGGGACGTCACCTACGACGAAGACCACTGCCAGATCCGCACCGGCACCGGACCCCACGTCATGGCCGCCCTGCGCAACGCCGCCATCGGCGCACTCCGCACCGCCGGCGCAACCAACATCGCCGCCGCCAACCGCCACCACGCCCGCGACAGGGCGCTGTTGCGTTGACGGTCGGGTGGGCGCGCTGAGCCGAGTCGGCGCTACTGTTCAGATTGCTTGGGCGAGTTCGGTGAACGCGGCGGCCACCCGCCTCGCTCTCGGGATGTCGGTAGTGAGTTCGTAGTGTCCGCGTCGTAGGTTCTGGATGAAGGCATGTCCGGTGATGATCGTCTGGGCGGTGCGGTCGGTACGTAACCCCCGCATCGGTCTGAGTCGGTGCTTGAGCTGGCTGTGATCGGCCTCGATCGGGTTGTTGGCGTGCCGCTCGACGTGATGCCACGCCGACGGGATCAGCTCGTCGAGCACCTTGGGATAGGCGGGCGCGGCGTCGGTGACCACCTCGCAAGGCGTGACCTTCAACGTCCTCAGCGCCCGTTGGAAGAACCGCCGGGCTGCGGTTGCGTCCCGACGTGCTGAGACGAGTACGTCAATGACCTGCCCGTGCTGGTCAACGGCCCGGTAGACGTACCGCCACACACCGTTGACCTTGACGTACGTCTCGTCGACATGCCACCGGTCGCTGGGTGAGTGGCGGGCGAAGGGGGCGGCGTCGGCCAGCAAAGGCGTGAAGCGCTGCACCCACCGGTAGGTGGTCACGTGATCGACTTCCACACCGCGTTCGACCAGCGGTTCCTCCGCATCTCGATACGAGAGGTTGAACCGTAGATACCAGCGAACCGCGAGAACGATTACCTCGGGCGGGAACCGGAAGCCAGCGAACGCCGACGGTGGCAGCGACCAGGACCGGACACCAGACGACGGCCTCACCGGCCCAGCTCACCACATCAGTCAAGCCCGTAATCGATCAAGCCCACGCTCAACGCAACAGGGCCCGATTGAGTGCCTCGCCGCGCAGCGACAGCAGGTCCACGCCGTTGAGCCGGACCTCGCCGGCCTGCGCGTCCACCAGCCGGACGATGGCCTTGGCGGTCGTCGACTTGCCCGAGCCGGACTCGCCGACCAGGTCGAGCGTACGTCCCCTGTGGACGGTTAGGTCGATGTCGTCGACGACGAGGGAGGTTCGCCGCCGCCCGGGGATCAGCGACCTCCCGGTGAACGAGACGGACAGGTTGCCGCGGGCGGTCCTCGGTCATCAAGGGGCCGCCCGCGGCCGTTCACTGTGCGGGCGGTGTCACGGGGTCCAGAAGTTGCCGGAGACCACGATCATCGTCTGCAGCTGCAGGCTCGCCGAGTAGTAGCCCGAGGTGTCCAGCGGCGTCGACTTGATCTTGTTCCAGAGTGCGTCGAGCCAGGCCTGGCTGCCCGGGTCGGTCATCGCGGTCACCGCGAACGGCGCGAAGAACGCCGCCTCGGAGCCCGAGCTGAGCGCGGTGCCGTCGAGGGAGTAGCCGACGGCGATGTTCGACGGGTTGCCGCCGGTCTTGGCCTTGACCCAGGTGTTCAGCTTGCGGGCCGCGGCCAGCGACTGCGCGTCGCCGCTGGTGACCGCGTCGGCCCCGATCCGCCACGGGTCGCGGCAGGCGTTCCACCAGTACTTGCCGTCGTTGGGGTCCTCCAGCACCTGCCCGGTGGCGGGCTTCGGCGTGGTGTTCGTGTTGATCACGAAGTCGGGCAGCAGACCGGTGTTGGGGGCGTAGCCGCTCTGCAGCGACGCGGTGACGGACTGGTGCTTGGCCAGGATGGTGTCCCAGGCGGTGTCGCCTGTCGCCTTCCGGTAGGCGCGGAAGTGGCCGGGCATCCAGTCCGAGGTGCGGCTGAGGTAGTAGTACGAGTCGCCGGCGCTGCTCCAGTCGCCGAGCAGGGTCAGCTTGGTGGTGGCGTTGATCTCGCTGGCCTTGATCGCGTTGATCCGGGTGACGGCGAGCGACTTGTAGTTGTAGGCGCCGGTGCTGCCCCACTGCTTGTCGGCCAGCAGCAGCCCGTACGCGATCTCCAGGTCGCCGTCGGTGGCGGAGTCGGAACCGTTGACCGAGGTGCAGGAGGTGTTCTGCTCGGCGGCGTGCAGGTTCGGGTTGTTGACCGACGGGTGCGCCAGCACGTACTTGAGCAGGCCGTCGAACTGCGTCTTTGCGTTGGGGTCGGCACCGGCCATCAGCGCGGTGATGACCATGCCGTAGCCCTGCGCCTCGGCGACGTACGGGTGGTCGGCGTCGGGGGAGTAGACCTCGTACCAGCCGTTGCCGCAGTTCTGCTTGATGAACGCGTTCTTCCAGGTGTTGTAGTAGCTGATCACGGTCTGGTCGTGCGTGGACGCGGCGCCGGACAGCTTGAGAGTGCCCGCGGCGTACGGCCGCAGGTGCGAGCCGAACGGCACGGCAACTCCGCCGGGCGGGGGAGAGGAACTCGGGGAGGGGCTCGGCGTGCCCGTCGGCGCGTAGACCTCGAACTCGTACAGCGAGTACCCGTACGTGGTGCCGCGGGCGGTGCCGTACATCCGGATGTAGCGCCCGCTGGCGGTGAGTCCGGTGAGGTCGTCGGTACCGCCGTTGCCGCTGGTGGTGGAGTAGATCGTGGTCCAGGTGCTTGCGTCGGGCGAGACCTCGATGCGGTATGCCTTGCCGTAGGCGGCCTCCCAGCGCAGTGTCACCTGTCCGATCTGCTGGGTGCTGCCCAGGTCGAGGCGGATCCACTGCGGGTCGCTGCCCTCGGCGCTGGCCCAGCGGGTCGAGGTCGAGCCGTCGACGGCCTTGGCGCCGTCGAGCGAGGAGGTTTCGGCGGAGGAGACGGCGGTGGTGCGGCCCAGAGCCAGGTTGGTGGCGGCCTCGGCGGACGTGGCGAGGACGAGCCCGCCGAGAAGTGTGCCGGCGGTGGCCACGGCGGCGGCCGCGAGCATGGGGCGGGCCCGTCCGGGCCAGGCTGTTCTGCGCATCATTGCGGGACTCCCTATGGAGGGTCGCGGTGCGTGCCGCGGCTGCGGAACGCGGTGATACGAGCGGACATGTGACCGCACGACGGGCGTCGGCGAGCGGTCGCGATGGCCCAGGGCCCCGGGCTCGGGGGGAACTTATGCCAGGAGACGCCCGTCACACAAGATGGTTAGGAAGATTGCCTAACGATCCTGTCGCACCTCTTGACTGCTTCGGAGTCGTCGCCCTAGTCTCCGGCATTAGTAAACCTGATTGCCTAACGTTCCATCGACACAAGCGAGGGCGGATGACCCGACCAGCCGGTTCGTCGAAGCTGCTGCGCGCCATGAACGAGAGTGCGATCCTGGCCCACCTGCTGAACCGTGGCCCGCTCACCCGTGGCGAGTTGCGGGAGCTCACCGGGCTGAGCAAGCCGACAACCTCGGACGTGCTACGCAGCCTCACCGATGCGGGGCTGACGATGGTGGTCGGACGTAGCTCGGGTGGCCCGGGACCGAACGCCGAGATCTACTCGGCGAATCCGAAGGCGGGGTTCGCGGTCGCGATCTGTATCCGGGAGGTTTCCGAGATCCCGGGGCCGTCGCTCATCGCGGCGCTGATCGATGCCGGTGGTGTGGTGCACGCCCGGATCGAGGACTCGATCGACCTGACGACACTCGACCCCGTCGACGCGATCACCGACACGGTCATCCGGGTCATCGAGCGGGCGGGGGTCGGCGCTTCCGCGGTCCGCCACGTAAAGCTCGGGGTGCCGGGTTCATATGACGCGGCGAACGGGGTCATCCACTACATCGACGTGCCCGGGTTCGACCGGCCCGGTCTCGTCGAACGAATCGCAGCACGGTTGGGCACCGTGGTCGAGGTCGAGAACGACGTCAACCTCGCCGCGATCGCCGAACGTGCGCACGGGGTCGCCGCCGGGGGCGCCGGCTTCACACTCTTCTGGATCGGTGACGGTCTCGGCTTGGCCATCGACCTCGGCGGCACGCTGCTACGCGGGGGGCGCGGCGGCGCAGGCGAGATCGGCTACGTGCCGGTGTCGCTGCCCTCAGACTGTCCGCCTGCCGACCTGCAGAGCCTGATCGGTGGTCCCGCCGTTGTAGCGCTCGCGGCGGAGCACGGCATCGCGGCCGCCACCCCGGGCGCCGCGATCGGTGTGGCCGTCGCCTCGGCCCACCCTCAGGCCGGACGCTTCCTCGACGCGGTGGCCGCCCGCATCGCGTTCGGTCTGGCCGCCGTCGCGGGCGTGCTCGACCCGCCGCTGATCGTGCTGGCCGGCGACGTCGCGCAGGCCGGCGGGGAAGCGCTCGCGCAGCGGGTCCGTGCCGCGCTGCCCGGCACGACCCCGCTTGACATCACCATCGCCGTCACCGAGGTCACCGACGACGCCGTACTGCTCGGCGCGCTCGAAGCCGGATGGCGAGCGTTGCGCGAATCCTTGATCGACAACCAGCGCACCGCCATGCAGGCCGGCTGACCGCCGTCTGCCGCGGCGCGCTCAGCCCTGCTCCTCCGATCAGCACCACCGTGTGGCCCGACCGGCGTCCTTGCCGCACCAGGCGAAGGGCTCGGTCGAGCCGCGACCCCGCAACTCCGTATTTCTGATTCCGGAGAGGAACACTTCATGCAGCGCTTGCTGAACCGGCGTACGACCATGATGGTCGGCATAGCCGCAGCATTGGCAGTGGTCACGGCGTGCACCCCTACCGAGGCCCCGAAGCCGATCGCGACCTCGGGTGTCGAGCCCACCGGCGCGGTCGAACTGTGGCACTTCTTCACCGACCGTGAGGCCAAGGCCCTCGACGGGACGCTGGCCAAGTTCAAGGCGAAGTACCCGAAGGTCACGCTGACCGTCAAGGGCGGGCAGGACGACGCCAAGGTGACCACCGCGATCGGCGCCGGCACCGGTCCGGACGTGGCGATCAGCTACTCAACCGACATCGTCGGCAAGTTCTGCGCCGCGGGCGCGTGGGTCGATCTCAACCCGTACCTGCAGCGCGACGGCGTCGACCTGAACGCGATCCCGCAGGTCGCCCGTTCCTACACGGAGTTCCGGGGCAAGCGGTGCACGATGCCGTTCCTGGCCGACGCGTACGGCTTCTACTTCAACAAGGGAATGTTCGCCGAGGCGGGGCTGACCGAGGCCCCGAAGACCCTCGCTGAACTGTCCGAGATGGCCAAGAAGCTGACCAAGCGCTCGGCCGACGGCACCATCGAGCGGGCCGGCTTCCTGCCCCTGTTCGGCTTCTACGAGAACTCCCCGTCGCACTTCGCGCCGATGGTCGGCGCGAAGTGGCTCAACGACGACGGCACCTCGGCGATCGGCTCCGACCCCGCCTGGAAGGAGCTGCTCACCTGGCAGAAGGAACTCGTCGACTGGTACGGCTACGACAAGCTGGAGAAGTTCCGCGCCTCGCTGGGTGACGAGTGGTCGGCCGACAACGCCTTCCACAAGGGCAAGGTCGCGATGGCCGTCGACGGCGAGTGGCGGATGGCGTTCCTCAAGGACCAGGCGCCGAACGTCGAGTTCGGGGTGGCCCCGCTGCCGGTCAACAAGGCCGAACGCGCGGGCGCGGGCTACATCTCGGGCAACGTCATCGGCGTCTCGCGGACCGCCCGCAACCCGGAGGCGGCCTGGGCGCTGGTCAAGTTCCTGACCACGGAGACCGACAGCATCGTCGACCTGTCCAACGGCATCCGCAACGTGCCGACCACCACCGCGGCGCTGACCTCGCCGCGGCTCACCGCGGACCCGGCGTTCAAGGTGTTCCTCGACATCTTCGCCAACCCGAACTCGGGCACCACCCCGCCCAGCGCGATCGGCCCCGGCTACCAGGAGACCTTCTCCGAGTTCCTGCAGGGGTGGCAGTCAGGGACGCAGAAGGACCTGAGTGCCGGACTGGCCGACGTCGACGTCCGGGTCAACAAGATGATCAAGCTGGCCGGCTAGCAGCGATGCCGACCGCAGTCAGCCAGGGGGGCACCGGCCGTGTCCGGCGCTCCCTCGTCACCCTCACCTTCATCGGGCCCGCGCTGATCGGCATCCTGATCTTCCTGGTCTACCCGCTGGTCGCTGCGGTCTACTTCTCCTTCACCCGCTTCGACATGTTCAACCCGCCGGTCTGGGTCGGGCTGGACTTCTGGGAGTATGTGCTGTTCGACGAACCGACGGTGCGGATCGCGGCGAAGAACACGTTGGTGTTCGTGCTGCTGATGGTCCCCGCCCGGACGGTCGGCGCGCTGCTCACCGCCATGCTGCTCAATGCGATGAAGCGATCCCGCAGCATCTACCGCACGCTGTACTACCTGCCCGCTCTCGCGCCCCCGGTCACCGCCACCATCGCGTTTGTGCTGCTGCTCAAGCCAGGCACCGGGCCGGTCAACACGCTGCTGGCGCAGTTTGGCCTCGAAGGGCCGGGCTGGTTCAACGACCCCGACTGGGCCAAGGCGTCGCTGACACTGCTAGCCCTGTGGGGCGTCGGCGACCTGATGATCATTTTCGTCGCGGCGCTGCTCGACGTGCCGCAGGCCCTCTACGAGGCCGCGTCGCTGGACGGCGCGGGCCGCTGGCACCGGTTCCGCTACGTCACCCTGCCCACCATCTCGCCGGTGCTGCTGTTCGCGACCATCACCGGCGTCATCGGCACGTTCAACTACTTCACCCAGGCCGCGGTCGCCGGCAGCGTCGCCTCCGGCCAGGTCACCTCGGGCAGCGGCATCGCCGGCACGTTCGGCTACCCCGAGAACTCGACGCTGACCTACCCGATGCGGCTCTACTCCATCGGCTTCGGCAACAACCTGTTCGGGGCCGCGAACGTCATGGCGGTCATCCTGTTCGTGGTGTCGATGACCGCCACGATCATCCTGCTGCGGCGGTTCAAGGCGTTCAGCGGAGGCGACTCATGACCCAGTCCATACCCAGCGGCCGCGGACACCACGTGCTCGGCTTCGTCGCCCGACACGCGATCGGCATCGCGATGGCCATCATGTTCCTCGCCCCGATCGTCTTCCTGCTGCTCACCTCGTTCATGACCAGCGACCAGACGCTGACCGCGAACATGTGGCCGCAGAGCTGGCACCCGGAGAACTACGTCGAGGCGTTCCGGAAGACGCCGCTGCTGCGGTTCATCGGCAACACGTTCCTCTACGCGATCCTGGCCACCGGGTTCATGCTGCTGGCCAGCGTGCCGGCGGCATACGCGCTGGCCAAGCTGCGGTGGCGCGGCCGCAACGCGACGATGGTCCTGATCATCTGCATGATGATGCTGCCGCCGCAGGTCACCACGGTCCCGCTCTACATGATGTGGGCCAACACCGGACTCACCGGCACGCTGTGGCCGCTCATCCTGCCGATGCTGGCCGGAGACGCGTTCTCCATCTTCCTGCTGCGCCAGTTCCTGGTCACCATCCCCGACGAGTACCTCGACGCGGCCCGCATCGACGGCTGCGGCGAGTGGCGCACGCTGCTGCGCGTCATCCTGCCCATGGCCAGGCCCGGCATCGCCGCCGCGGCCATGTTCCAGTTCTTCTACGCCTGGAACGACTACTACGGCCCGTTCCTCTACACCAGCGAGAACCAGGACGCCTGGACCATCTCGCTGGGCCTCGCCTCGTTCCGGTCGCTGCACCACGTCGAATGGCATCTCGTCAGCGCGGCGACCCTGCTCACCATGGTCCCGGTCATCGTCCTGTTCTTCTTCGCCCAGAAGGCGTTCGTCCAGGGTGTCACGCTGACCGGCGTGAAAGGATAACAACAACATGAAGATCGCTGTGGTCGGCGGAGGTTCGACCTACACCCCCGAGCTGATAGACGGGTTCGCCCGCCTCGACGCGGCCGTCACCGAGATAGCGCTGATCGATCCGGCAGCCGACCGGCTGCCGATCGTCGGCGGGTTCGCGCAGCGGATCTTCCGCCGCCACGGACACCCCGGGCGGATCACCTGGACCACCGACCTCGACACCGGGCTCACCGGCGCCGACGTCGTCATCATCCAACTGCGGGTCGGCGGGCAGCGCGCGCGGATCAGCGACGAGACGTTCCCGCTCGAATGCGGCTGCGTCGGGCAGGAGACCACCGGAGCAGGCGGTCTCGCCAAGGCCCTGCGCACCGTTCCCGTCGTGCTCGACGTCGCCGAACGCGCACGCCGCCACGCCGCACCCGGAGCGTGGATCGTCAACTTCACCAACCCGACCGGCATCGTCACCCGCGCCCTGCTCGACGCCGGGCACCGGGCCGTCGGCTTGTGCAACGTCGCCATCGGCTTCCAGCGGCGCTTCGCCGCGCTGCTCGGCGTGGCACCCGGGGAGGTGACCCTCGACCACGTCGGCCTAAACCACCTGACCTGGGAACGCGGCGTCCACGTCGACGGCGTCGACCGGTTGCCCGAGCTGCTGTCGGCGCACCTGGACGAGATCGCAGGCGAGGTGAACCTGCCACCGGCGATCCTGGCCACACTCGGCGCGGTGCCGTCGTACTACCTGCGCTACTTCTACGCCCACGACCAGGTCGTCGAAGAGGAACGCGGCGCACCGACCCGGGGCGAGCAGGTCGCCGAACTGGAAGCTGCCCTGCTGTCCATGTACGCCGACCCCACCCGCGACACCAAACCCGACCTGCTCGCCAAGCGCGGCGGCGCGTACTACTCTGAGGCCGCCGTCGGGCTCATCGGCTCGCTGCGCAGCGGCGACGGTGCCACACACCCGGTCAACGTGCGCAACAACGCAACCCTGCCGTTCCTGCCCGACGACGCCGTCATCGAGGTCAGCTGCCGGGTCGACGCCGACGGCGTGGCGCCGCTGCCGGTCCGGGCCGTCGGCCCCCACATCTCCGGCCTCATCTCCCACGTCAGCGGGTACGAGGAGCTGGCCGTGCACGCCGCCGTGGCCGGTGGACGGCAGCGGGTCTACCAGGCGCTGCTGGCACACCCGCTGGTCGGCCAGCACGACCTCGCCGAGAACCTCACCGACCGGCTTCTCGCCACGAACGCCGCGCACCTGAGGTGGGCCGCATGATCGGCGAAAGGACCGTGGTCGCGGTCGACGGCGGCAACTCCAAGACCGACGTCATCATCGCCACCGGCGCCGGAGCCGTGCTCGGGCGCGCCCGGGGACCGGCGTCCTCGCCGCACCTGATCGGCGTGCCCGACACCATCGGCCTGCTCGGCCGGCTCATCGCGCAGGCCAAGCAGGCCGCGGGGCTCGGCACGGCCGCAGTGTTCGACCGGGCCGAGGTCTACCTCGCCGGCGCGGACCTGCCCATCGAGGTGCGGATCCTGACCGAGGCAGTGACCGCGGCCGGGTGGGCACACCAGAACCGGGTCGACAACGACACCTTCGCTCTGATCCGCGCCGGCACCGACGCCGAACGCGCGATCGCGGTCGTGTGCGGCGCCGGGATCAACTGCGTCGGCCGCGACGCCGACGGGCGAACCGCACGGTTCCCCGCCCTCGGGATGCTCACCGGAGACTGGGGCGGCGGGCACCACCTGGCCTCCCTGGCGCTGTGGCACGCGGCACGCGGTGAAGACGGCCGCGGGCCGGCCACCCGGCTGACCGAGGCGGTCATCGACCACTTCCGGGTGGCCACGGTCGAGGACCTCGGCATCGCCATGCACCTCGGCGAGGTCGCCCCCGCCCGCGTCGACGAGCTCACCCCGGTCCTGTTCGCCGTCGCGACCGGCGGGGACCAGGTGGCCCGTCGCATCGTGGCCAAACAGGCAACGGAGGTGCTGTCCCTGGCCCGAATCGCCGCCGAGCGGCTGGGCATGCGCGAGGAACGGCTGGCTCTCGTGCTGGGCGGGGGCGTGCTCGCCGCCCAGCATCCGCTGCTGCACCAGTCGATCGTGGAGGGCATGCCGGCCGTGCTGCCCCGCGCCGAGGTGGTGGTGTCGGCGCAGGCTCCGGTCGTCGGCGCCGCCCTGGCCGGCCTCGACGCCCTGGGTGCCACGATGGACGCGAAGTCCGCGCTAAGGACCGCCGTCTAACCGGCTGTCCACGCCTTCCCGGGGCCCGTCGAGCAGAGACGGGCCCCGGCGCGCCCACCCGCGCCTATCCGCCGCCATGCCCCTTGCGGGCTTCGGCGCGTTACGGACCACCGATGTCGAGGCACAGCCTTCATCCGGTCATCGTCGGCGCCATACTTCGCCCGGATCGGCCACGTGATCCTCCGAGTGTCGAGCACCCGGGCTGACGCTGCCTCGCATTGCGGCACTCGAATATTGACCGGCATGCATGGTCGGCCGTAGCATCAGCGACTGTAAGTCAGTTTGACTATCTTTCACCCTCCGGGAGAAAGGCACGCAATGGTACGAACCAGAGCGGGCATGAGACTCGTCGCCGCGCTCAGCATGGAATTCCTCATCGTCGGGTCGGCCCTCATGGCGACTCCCGCCCATGCCGCACCCATCCGCTACGAGGCCGAGAGCGCCACCATCGGTCAGGGCCTTGCCGAGTCCAACCACCTCAACTTCTCCGGGACCGGCTTCGCCGACACGGACAACGTGGTCGGCAGCTACGTGCAGTGGACGATCAGCGCCGCGACCGCCGGCACGGCGACCTTCACGATCCGCTACAGCAACGGCACCGCGGCAGACCGGCCCGCCGACATCGCCGTCAACGGCACCGTCGTCGCCGCGGCGGCGGCGTTCGGCAGCACCTCCGACTGGGACACCTGGGCCGACAAGACCGTCACCGCTCCGGTCGGCGCCGGCAGCAACACCGTCCGAGTCACCTCCACCTCGGCAGCCGGCGCCGCCAACCTCGACTACCTTGAATTCGAGGTCGCCGGAGCGCCGGCCTTCACCGACTACCAGGCGGAGAACGCCGTCATCGCTCAGGGCGCGGTCGAGTCGAACCACACCGGTTACACCGGCACCGGCTTCGTCAACACGACCAACGCGGCGGGGGCGTACGTGGAGTGGACGGTGACCGCGGCCGCCGCGGGCACCGCGCAGCTGGCGTTCCGCTATGCCAACTCCGGCGGGGCGAACCGGCCGGGAGACATCGCGGTAAACGGCAACCTCGTCGGCAACCAGCCGTTCCCGGCGACCACCGCCTGGACCGACTGGGTGGACGTCACGGTCAGCACGACGCTGGCCGCGGGAGCCAACACCGTGCGGCTGACCGCCACCGGCGCGCTCGGCCTGGGCAACATCGACCGGCTGCGCGTCACCGGGCAGAGCGACTCGCAGGCGCCCAGCACACCGGGCGCCCCGAGCTGTTCCGCCGTCACCTCCAGCAGCATGACGCTGAACTGGGGCGCGTCCACCGACGACGTCGGGGTGGCGGGATACGACATCTACCACGACGGCAACCTGCTGAGTCAGACGACGGGCACGGGCACCTCGCAGAACCTGACCGGCCTCTCGCCGAACACGGAGTACCGCCTGTCGGTGTTCGCCCGGGACGCGGCCGGCAACGTCTCGCTGTCCAGCGCGCAGGCGATCTGCTCCACCCTGGCCAGTTCCGACACCCAGGCGCCGACCGCCCCGGCGAACCTGGCCTACTCGAATCTGAGCGGCAGCAGCGTCACGCTCACCTGGACGGCGTCCACGGACAACGTCGGGGTCACCGCGTACGACGTGCGCACCGGGACGACCGTCGTCAAGTCGGTCATCGGCACGCCCCCGGCGGCGACCACCTCCGTCACCGGGCTCGCCTGCAACACGGCGTACGGGCTGAACGTCGTCGCCCGAGACGGCGCAGGCAACACGTCCGGGCAGAGCAACACGGTGTCTTTCACGACCGCGACCTGCAGCGGCGGCGTGCCGTCAGGGATCACACAGATCTCCACCGGCTGGACGATCCCCTGGGGCACGTACTTCATGCCCGACGGGCAGACCGCCCTCGTCACCGAGCGGGACGACAAGGTCACCTCCGGCCAGTTCAAGGTCTTCAAGGCGACGCTGTCCGGTGTGCGTACCCAGGTCGGGACCGTCCCGAACGTCGTCACCACCGACGGTGAGGGAGGCCTGCTCGGCGTCGCTGTGGACCCCGGCTGGGCGTCCAACCACTACGTCTACTTCATGCACACCGCGTCGGAGGGCAACCGGGTCGCCCGGATGACCTACGACGGCAGCACCCTGACCGGGTACACCACGATCCTTTCCGGGATCGCCAAGAACCGCTACCACAACGGTGGCCGCCTGGCCTTCGGGCCGGACGGGTACCTCTACGTCTCCACCGGTGACGGGCAGACCAGCAGCCGGGCCCAGGATCTCAACTCGCTCAACGGCAAGATCCTGCGAATCACGACGACCGGTGCCGCGGCGCCGGGCAACCCGTTCGGTACCCGGGTCTACAGCTACGGCCACCGCAACCCGCAGGGCCTGGCGTTCGACTCGCAGGGCCGGCTCTGGGAGGCCGAGTTCGGCAACAGCATGTACGACGAACTCAACCTCATCAAGCCGGGCAAGAACTACGGCTGGCCGACCTGCGAGGGCACATGCGGCGTCGCGGGCATGGAGAACCCGAAGCGACAGTGGTCGGTGTCGACCGCCTCGCCCAGCGGTATCGCGATCGTCCGCGACGTCGTCTACATGGCGACGCTGCGCGGCGAGCAGATGTGGCGCATCCCGCTACTCAGCGGCGAGACCACGGGCACTCCGACGGCGTACTACACGGGCACGTACGGACGCCTACGCACGGTCACTAAGGTGCCCGGCTCCGACCAGCTCTGGCTCAGCACCACCAACTGCGACAACAACGGCGGGGCCGCGAACGGCGCCGACCGCACCCTGCGCATCACCATCAGCTAGCGAAGTGCCGCGCCGCACGGGTCCCTGATCCGATCCGTGCGGCGCGCACCCTCACCATCGACGGCCGGGAGCGGGCGCGGCCACAGGAAGGGACAGAGTATGCGACTCCAACGATCCGCCACACCCCGCCGACGGCTCGTCGCGGCCGGCGGCGTCGGCCTGCTCGTGGCCGCGTCGCTGTTCATCGCGACGCAGGCGCAGGCGGCGCTGACCCGCTACGAGGCAGAGAGCGCCACGATCAGCCAGGGCCTCGCCGAAGCGAACCACCTCGGCTACTCCGGCTCCGGTTTCGTCAACGGCGACAACGTGGCCGGCAGCTACACCCAGTGGACGGTCAACGCGCCCGCCGCCGGCACCGCCACGATCACCATCCGCTACAGCAACGGCACCGCCACCGCCCGGCCCGCCGACATCGCCGTCAACGGCACCGTCGTCGCCGCGGCGGCGTCGTTCGCCAGCACCTCCGACTGGGACACCTGGGCCGACAAGACCCTCACCGTGGCCGTCAACGCCGGCAGCAACACCATCCGGGTCACCGCCACCACGGCGACCGGCTCCGCGAACCTCGACTACCTCGACTTCGAGGTCGCCGCGTCACCGCCACCGGCCTCGGTGCACCAGGCCGAGGACGGCACGGTGTCCCAGGGCGCGGTCGAGTCGAACCACGCCGGCTACACCGGCACCGGGTTCGTCAACCTCGACAACGCCACCGGCAGCTACGTGCAGTGGACCGCAACGGCACCTGCCGCAGGCACCACCAGCCTGACCATCCGCCACGCCAACGGCAGCAGCGCCAACCGGCCGATGTCGGTCACCGTCAACGGCACGGTCGTCAACGCCGGCCTCGCGTTCAACCCGACCGGCGCGTGGAGCGCCTGGGCCGACGCCAGCCTCAGCATCACGCTCAACGCGGGCGCCAACATCATCCGAGTCACGTCGACGACCGCGTACGGCGGCCCGAACCTCGACAAGATCACCTTAGGCGTCGCGGGCTCGCCGTCACCGACACCGAGCACGTCGCCCCCGCCCGGCGGCACACCAGTCGGCGTCAACGGCCAACTGCACGTCTGCGGGCTGAAGCTGTGCAACCAATACGACCGGCCCATCCAGCTGCGCGGTATGAGTACGCACGGCCTGCAGTGGTACGGCCAGTGCGTCAACAGCGCATCGCTGACGGCGCTGGCCACCGACTGGACCGCGGACGTCCTACGCATCTCGATGTACATCCAGGAGGGCGGGTACGAGACCGACCCGCGCGGCTTCACCGACCTAGTGCACTCCATCATCGAGCAGGTCACCGCGCGCGGCATGTACGCGATCGTCGACTGGCACCAGCTCAGCCCCGGCGACCCAAACGCCAATCTGAGCCGGGCGAAGACCTTCTTCGCCGAGATCGCCCAGCGGCACAAGGACAAGGTCAACATCCTCTACGACGTGGCGAACGAGCCCAACGGCGTGAGCTGGTCGACCGTGAAGAGCTACCACGAGCAGATCATCCCGGTCATCCGGGCGCAGGACGCCGACTCGGTGATCCTGCTCGGCACCCACGGCTGGGGGTCGTTCGGCGTCTCCGACGGCCGCGGCCCGTCCGACATCAGCAACAACCCGGTCAACGCCACCAACATCATGTACACGTTCCACTTCTACGCCGGCTCGCACGGCACGGAATACCTCGACGCGCTGAACACGGGCTCCAACTCCTTCCCGGTGTTCGTGACCGAGTTCGGCACGCAGACCGCGTCCGGCGACGGTGCCAACAACTTCACCAGGTCACAGCAGTACCTGGACCTGATGGCCACGAAGAAGATCAGTTGGGTGAACTGGAACTACTCGGACGACTCCCGCTCCGGCGCGGTCTTCACGAGCGGAACCTGCCCCAGCGGCCCGTTCACCGGCAGCAGCAAGCTCAAACCCGCCGGGGTATGGATCCGCGACCACATCCGCACCCCCGCGGACGACTTCCCGACAAGCTGAACCCTGCTGATCGAGAGGTGGCCGACCTTTCGTCACGGGCCGGCACGGCGAACACCGGACGACCCCGATGCGGCACACCGGGGGCACCACGCCGACGACGCGGCAGGCCCGGTCGGAGAGTCTCTCCGACCGGGCCTGCCGCGTCGTCGGTTCAGCATGAACCGTCGGGGATGCAAACAGCGGTGACCACCGAACGCTCCGAGCCCATGCTGACGGGGGCGCGACCGAAAAGGCAAATCGTTTTCCTAACCCCTTGACATCGAACGACGCAATTGGCAGCCTCTTCCCAAGCGGCTTGGCGCGGCTCCGGAACACCTTCGGACGTGACGCGCTTCAGTGAACAACTGCCCCCGGCCGGTTGAACTCCCCTCCCCAAGGAGGCACCGTGCGCTGGAAGAGAAAGCTACCCACCCTCGCTGTAGCCAGCACCATGCTGGTGGCTACGGCACTGACCGTCATCGTCGACCGGGCCGACGCCGCCGACGTGCTCCTGTCCCACAACCGGCCCGCCACCTCCTCGTCGACCGAAAGCAGCGAATACGGTCCGGAGAACGCCGTCGACGGCAGCGCCACGAGCCGCTGGGCCAGCGTCGAAGGATCGGATTCGCAGTGGCTCCGCGTCGACCTCGGCTCGTCCGTCGCGATCAACCGGGTCAAGCTGACCTGGGAGGACGCGTACGGCTCGGCGTACCGGCTGGAGACCTCGCCGGACGGGACCGCCTGGACCACCGCCAAGACCGTAACCGGCGCGGACGGCGGGACCGACGACCACACCGGCCTCAGCGCGAACGGACGATACCTGCGCGTCTACGGCACCGCCCGCGGCACGTCCTACGGCTACTCGCTCTGGGAACTGGAGGTCTATGGCCCGGACGGCACCCCTGACCCCGGTGGCACCGACCACCAGGCCGAGAACGCCACGCTCTCCCAGGCTGCCGTCTTCAGCAACCATGCCGGATACACCGGGACCGGGTTCGTCGACTACACCAACGTCGTCGGTGGCTACATCGAATGGACCGTGACCGCGGCCGCGGCCGGCAGCCGGCCGGGCACCTTCCGCTACGCCAACGGCACCACCGCGGGACGGCCGCTGAGCATCGCGGTCAACGGCGTCACCGTGACGTCCGGGCTCGCCTTCAATTCCACCGGTAGCTGGAGCACCTGGACCGACCAGACGATCAACGTGCCACTCCAGGCCGGCGCCAACACGATCCGGGCGACCGCCACCACGGCGATCGGCGGCCCCAACATGGACAAGCTCACCCTGGGCACGGCGCCGACCGCCTCGCCCACCGCCTCTCCCTCGCCCAGCCCGACCGGTGGGACCACCTTCACGGTCGCCGCCGCAGGTGACATCGCCGACCAGTGCACCGCGAGCTCCAGCTCCTGCCAGCACCCGAAGACGGCCGCGCTCGTCACGGCCATGAACCCCGAGTTCGTCATCACCATGGGCGACAACCAGTACGACGACGCCCGCCTGTCGGACTTCCAGAACTACTTCGACAAGACCTGGGGCAAGTTCAAGTCGAAGATCCGGCCCGCGCCGGGCAACCACGAGACGTACGACCCGGCCGGTGAGTACGCCGGTTACAAGTCCTACTTCGGGCCGATCGCCTACCCGCAGGGCAAGAACTACTACAGCTTCAACCACGGCAACTGGCACTTCATCGTCCTCAACTCCAACAGCTTCGACGACGCCGCGCAGATCTCCTGGCTGCAGGCCGACCTCGCCGCGAACACCAAGGGCTGCATCGCCGCGTCCTGGCACCACCCGCTATACAGCTCTGGCGACCACGGCAACGACCCGGTGAGCAGGCCGATCTGGCAGATGCTCTACAACGAGGGCGCGGACCTGGTCCTCAACGGCCACGACCACCACTACGAGCGGTTCGGCCCGCAGAACCCCGACGGCGACGCCGACGCGAACGGCATCGTCGAACTGCTCGGCGGGATGGCCGGCGCGCCGCCCTACCCGATCGTCAACGTGCAGCCCAACAGCCTCAAGCGGCTGTCCGGGACGTACGGCGTCATCAAGCTGACGTTCACCGACAGCACCTTCTCCTCCCAGCTGATCGGGACCGACAGCGCGGTCAAGGACACGAGCCCGACCTACACCTGCCACTGATGTACATCACCGCCAACCGTCCGCCGGGACGGGCGCTGCTGCGCTCCGTCCCGGCGAACGTCCTCGCCCTCGGCATGGTCAGCATGGTCACCGACATCTCCGCCGAGATGGTCACCGCTGTCCTGCCGCTCTACCTCGTGCTCGCGCTCGGGCTCAACCCGTTGCAGGTCGGCGTGCTCGACGGCCTCCACTTCGGGGTGACCGCACTGGTCCGCCTCGCCGGCGCGCACGCCTCCGACCGCTGGCGCCACCGCAAACTCGTCGCCGCGAGCGGCTACGGCATCTCCGCCCTGGCCAAACTCGGTCTGCTGCTGGCCGGGACCTCGGTCGGCGCCCTCGGCGCCGTGATCACCGCGGACCGGGCCGGCAAGGGACTGCGGACGGCCCCGCGGGACGCGATGATCTCGTTGTCCACCCCGCCGGACCGGCTGGGGCAGGCGTTCGGCGTGCACCGGGCCATGGACACGCTCGGGGCCTTCCTCGGCCCGCTCGCCGCGTTCGGGGTGCTCGCCGCCACCGGCGGGTCCTACGACGCCGTATTCATGACCTCCTTCTGCGTCGCGGCGCTCGGGCTGGTGCTGCTCGCGCTCTACGTCCGCGACCCGCGCACCACCCTCGCGGCCGAGCCACCGCGGATCGGGACGGCCGTGCGCGCCATCGCCGGCGACCCCGCGTTCCGGCGGATCTGCGCCGTCACCGTCCTGCTCAGCCTCGTGACGGTCAGCGACTTCTTCGTCTACCTGCTGCTGCAGAAGCAGCTCGCGATGACGCCCGGCCTGTTCCCGCTGCTGCCGCTCGGCACGGCCGCGGTGTACCTGCTGCTCGCCGTGCCGCTCGGGCGCCTGGCCGACCGGCGGGGCCGCGTCGGGGTCTTCCTCGGCGGGCACGTCGCCCTCCTCGCCGCCTACCTGCTGCTCGCGGGTGCGGCGACCGGCATCGTGCTGCTGATCGCGGTCCTCGTGCTGCACGGCACGTTCTACGCGGCCACGGACGGCGTCCTGATGTCCGCCGCCGGACCGTTGCTGCCCGAGGCCCTGCTTACCAGCGGGATGGCCGTGCTCCAGACCGCGCAGGCGCTCGCGCGGATGGGTTCGTCGGTCGCCTTCGGCGCGCTCTGGACCGCCTGGGACGCCCGGACAGGCCTGCTCGTGATGGCGGGCGGGCTCGCGCTCTCCCTACTCGCCGCCCGGAAGGTGATCCTGTGAAACGTGCCCTGGTCCTCGCCGCGTCGATTGTGGCGCTCGCCGCGGTCGCGATCACCTATGCCGTGCTGGCCGCGGCCGATCCGTCGCCGGCCGGCGCGGCTCTCGACACCACCCGCTCGGGGCAGTTGCTGTTCCTCGACGCAGGCGGCCGGGTCGCGGCCGTGCCGTCGGACGACCCGGGCGCAGCCCGCACCGTCGGCGACCTGGACTGCCGGCGTTTCCACTCCTCCGGCGGGACGGCGGTCTGCCTGACGGCCGAGGTGCGCGGCGGCCTGCCCCGGACGAGCGCGCTGATTCTCGACAGCGAGCTGCGCGAGACGAACCGCCTCAACCTCGCAGGCGTCCCGAGCCGGGCCAGGGTCTCGCCCAGCGGCAGGATGGTGGCCTGGACGGTCTTCGTCACCGGCGAGTCCTACAACGCCACCGGCTTCTCCACCTGGACCGGGATCCTCGACACCAGGACTGGCTATCCGATCGTCAACATCGAGACGATCCCGCTCTACATCGACGGCAGGCGTCACCACGCCGCGGACGTGAACTTCTGGGGCGTCACGTTTGCCGCCGACGACAACCGCTTCTACGCGACGGTCTCCACGAAGGGCCGGACCTACCTGGTCGAAGGTGACTACGCCAAGTGGGAGGCGCGGACGCTGCGGAACAATGTGGAATGCCCGTCGCTCTCGCCGGACGGGACCCGGCTCGCGTTCAAGAAGCGGGTCTCGCCGTCGGCCGCCGAGCCATGGCGGCTGCACGTGCTGGACCTGGTCACGATGCGCGAGACCCCGCTGGCGGAGACCGCCAGCGTTGACGACCAAGCGCAGTGGCTGTCCGACAGCGAGGTCGCCTACGCGAGACCCGGCGCAGCGGGCGGCTCGGACATCTGGGCCGTTCCCGCCGACGGCTCAGGAAGCGCCCGGTTGCTCATTCCCGCCGCGTCCTCACCCAGCATGCCGATCCGCGTCGACGGGCCGTAGGCCGCGCCGGCTCTGTTGCATTGGCGGATCGGTGGACACGCCGGGCCGCGTCGGGGCTGTCTCGCCAACGGCTCTGGCTCACTTTCGGTGGTTGCATTCGGTAGTAGGCAGAGACGCCCCGGGACTGCCCTCATATGCTGGCGTTTCTCTGAGCTGGCCAGCTTCGGGGAAGGAGCTGCAACTGCAGCTCGCCGAGTGGCTGGACACGCTCGCAGCCTCCTGACCTGCGATGTCGTGCCCCGAGCGTGGCGCTCAGCGGCGAGTAGCCGGCCCAGGTACTGCACGAGTTCCCTGGGAACGTCGACCATGGCACGATATGCGATCACGCGGGGTCCTCACCGTGCGGGTGATCTTGTGGTGAGAACTACCTACCGAGGGCCCCACGCCCACTTCCAGCACCACCCGGTGTGTACGACTTGCCCGTGTCGCGCCAATCAACACCTTCGCGTTGCTGAGATCAACGCACAGATCGCTGTCGATGCTGCGTTTTCAGGTGGGACCACACGGCCTTGGTGGACGCCAGAGCGTAGGCCACGGCTGAGGGCCCCGCTCTCATGGGAGAGCGGGGCCCTGAACTCACGCCGCGACCACAGGACCTCGACAATCGCTGCAGGATCAGTGGCTCAGAGCGTGGTTTCGCCGTTGAGGCCGAAGAAGTCGTGCCATTTGGTGCCGCTGGTGAAGGTGGTGCCGGTGGAGAGTCCGACGTAGACGTCGTTGGTGTTGCCCTTGGTGAAGACGATGATGTCGTCTTTGCCGTCGCCGTTGACGTCGGCGAGGTAGGGGAACTCGCCCGTGATGCAGAAGAAGTCGTTCCATTTCACGGTGGTGCCTACGAATCCCGTGCCGTTGGAGACTGCGGCGTACACGTCTGCGTCGGCGTTGCAGGTGAACGTCACGATGTCGTCCTTGCCGTCGCCGTTGATGTCGCCTACTCGTGGTTGCTCGGTGCCGACGGCGAACAGGTCGTGCCACTTCTGTGGCTGGCCGAAGCCGGTGCCGTTGGAGAGTGCCACGATCACGTCTGCGGCCGAGGCGGGTCCTTGGGTGAAGGTGATGATGTCGTCTTTGCCGTCGCCGTTGATGTCACCCGCCGCTGGGTACTCGCCGGCGATGGAGAAGAACTCGTGCCACTTCACGCCTGGGCCGAACGAGGTTCCGGTGGACAGTGCCACGTAGACGTCACCTGCGGCGTCGTGGGTGAAGGTGATGATGTCGTCTTTGCCGTCGCCGTTGACGTCACCCACCGCGGGCACCTCGGCGCCGGGTGCGAACCAGTCGTGCCACTTGGTGGAGTTGGCGAAGGTGGTGCCGGTGGAGAGAGAGACGTAGACGTCGCCGAGCGTGCCGTGGGTGAACGCCACGATGTCGTCCTTGCCGTCACCGTTGAAGTCTCCGGAGAGCAGGGTCTCGCCGTTGAGGCCGAAGAAGTCGTTCCATTTCACGGAGGTGCCGGCGAAGGATGATCCGGTCGACGAGGAGACGTAGACGTCGTTGAGCGAGCCCTGGGTGAACGCCACCACGTCGTCGCGGCCGTCACCGGTGAAGTCCGTCGGCGAACCCGCCAGATACCGACCACCGGTCGACGACCCGCCGCAGTTGTCGCTGACCAGGTACTTCTGGTGGTATTGCCCGGGGTACGGCGCCAGCGACACCCCGTTGATCACGATCGTCTGTCCGACGCCGTTGTAGAGCTGCTCGTAGTGGACGTGCGGCCCTGACGAGTTGCCGGTGCTGCCCGTGATCCCGATTTGCTGGCCCTGCTGCACGTACGCCCCGTCGGGCACCGAATATGCGCTGAGGTGGAAGTAGTAGGTGGTCCAACCGCCGCCGTGGTCGATGACGATGTAGTTGCCAGCGCCGCTGGGCTCCGAGTGCCGTCGGGCGACGCCGGCGGCGGAGGCCACCTGCGGTGTACCCGCGGTGGCTCCTCCGTCGGCCCGCACGAAGTCCAAGGCCTGCCGGACCTCAGCGCTGTGGTGGTCGTAGGTCCACCGCTGCCCGCACGGGAACGGAGCCTTGAAGTTCGGTGCGGCGAGCGCAGGGGACGATGTCGCCACCGCTCCGGTCAGGACGCCCACCGCCAAGGTGAGTAGGACGGCCAGGACGCGACGCACCCCGGTCCTCGAATGCCGTGACATGTGAGGTGACTCCCGTCAGGAAAGTACTCGAACGGCCTGGATGTAAGCAGAGGCGCTCGCCGATGTGTCAAGTGCCGCCAGGAAGGGGTGAGACGGAGGGGTGACGATGTGCCGCCGGACCGCGACGGATCTCTGCGGGGGCGGCGCATCGTCGATGAGAAGTCAGCCGGCGCGGCGGAGGCGGCCGAGCATGCCGTTGAGGTCCTGAACGAAGAGTTCGTGGCGGAAGTAGTGGCCACCGGGGACCTCGCGCCACTCATGCGGGATGCCGGCGCGGCCGAGCGCGGCGCGGAACTCGCGCTGGCCTGCGAGCACCTGGGTCTCGTTGACGGTGTCGAACCAGTTGATCGGTTCGGGTGAAGTACCGGCGGCGAGGAAGATCCGCTTGTTGCGGTAGCTCTCGATACGCTGGATCGGGTTGTCGGCGTTGACCCGGGCCTCGTCCCAGAGGGGAGCGCCGTAGACGGTGCCGCCGCCGAGGTCCAGCGCTGCGGAGGTGGCGTTGGCCCAGTGCACGACGAGGCCGAAGTCCCGACGCAGGCTGGCCGGGCCGGAGTGTGAGCTCACCGAGCAGAAGTGGCCGTAGTACTTCGCGGTGTACTTGAGGGCGCCGAAGCCGCCCATCGAAAAGCCGGCGACGGCACGGCCGTTGTACTCGGGAAAAGTGCGGAAGTTCGACTCAATCCACGGAAGTAGCTGTGCGATGTGGAAGGTTTCCCAGTTGCGCGGACCGGTGTTGCTGTGCACGGGGTTGGAGTACCAACCGGTGGAGGCGTCCGGCATGACGACGATGATCTCCCTGCCGGCCGTCAGGTTGATGATGTTGTCCTGCATGTGGAAGGTCCGGAAGTCCGCGTTTCCGCCGTGCAGCAGGTACAGCACCGGATAGCGCTTGCCGCTGGTGTGGTAGCCGTCGGGCAGCAGCACGTTGACCGCAGGGTCCCACTCGATGGCGTCGGTGGCGAACCGGTAGTACTGCAGGCGGCCACCATTCTCGTTGCGGGCCACGATGCGCAGCCCGTGCCCGTCGCCGGCGGCGGACGCGGGCAGCGGCATGGCGAGCGCACCGGCGAACGCACCGGCGAACGTGCCGGCGGCGGCGACGCCCGCAGCGCCGGTGAGCAGCCGTCGACGACTGACGGGCCGGCGGACGGCAGGAATGTTGTCCATGGATCCTCCATTGGGTGAGGTCGCGCCGAACGGGCGAGAACTGCGGCGCGGAGTTTGCTGTCCAGCTGGACGGGTTCAGGGGGCGGTGGCGCCGTTGAGGCCGAGGTGATCGTGCGATTTCGGGCGGGGGTGAAGGCGGCGCCAGTAAAAGGTCTGACGTAGCCAAATTGGCGCTGCCCTCGACGAGGACGACGATGCCACCGTTGACCTCATTGGTCGTTCGTTGCGGCCGGAGCAGCTGAGGTAGGTGACAGCCTGGAGGTCGCCACCGGCGGGTGACGGATGCGCTGTGGCACGGGCGCCTCCTCGCGAAGCCCGAGAAATCGATTGCTGAGGAGTATCGCCAGGACCCCGACGACTGTCAATGGGTTGTGGAATCATCGCCCCGCCGGAGGGCGGCGGCGGTGCAGCGATTACTACTCACCGTGTCCACGGCTGCCACCTGAGTTATCTTGTTCCGCCGCTCCGACGGTGATGCTGGGGGCGTCCCGTGGTGGTTGGCGGTGGTCGGCCGAGCTGGTCGAGGGCGTGCGCAACGCCTGCTCATCCGATGTGGAGCGCGCGCTCGGCCTCGTCGTTCGAAGGCGATGATTTCATGCATCGCCACAAAGCGAGCCGGCGAGTATTGACAAAGATCGGTGTTCGCAGTTAACTCCAGCAATCGATTTCTCCCTGCTTCGAAGGTCGCTGCGAAGGGACACCGATGAGGCTCCGTAGACCCTCCTGGCTGGGCGCCGCCGCGGCGGCGCTGGTCATGACCGTACCCACGGCGGCGGTCGCCGCCCCGCGGGCCGTGACCGACGCCGCCGCAGCCGTCGCGGATCCCGCCGTCGCGGTCGCTGCGGACAAAGGACCGACTGGCTGGGACACCTACCGCCGGCTCGACCGGCTGCCGGAGCTGTCAGGCGGCACCCGGACCCGACAGTTCTCCAGCTTCGCGCGCGATGGCTCCAACGATGATGGGTTCGTTGGCACCTACTCCTGCCTGCGTCAGGCGAGCGGCTGCGTGCTCGCTGAGGACCGCGGCGCGGGGGAGGTGCAGTCAATCTGGTTCACCCGGGACGAGGGCAACGTCAGCGCCACCGGCTGGATCCGCATCGAGCTCGATGGGGTCGTCGTGGTCGACACGGGGTTGCAGAACCTCGTCGACGGCGGCCTCGGTTCCCCGTTCGTCGCGCCGCTGGTCAGCAACGCCGACCAGACCTCGGGTGGGGTCACCGTCAAAGTGCCGATGCCCTATCGGGACTCCATGCGGATCATCACCGAGCACAATCCGCTCTTCTACCACGTCACGTTCCGGGAGTTCGACGACGCGACAGGGGTCGTCCGGTTCGACCCCGCTGATCGGGCCA
This sequence comes from Micromonospora sp. NBC_01412, assembly GCF_045040215.1. Taxonomy (NCBI): domain Bacteria; kingdom Bacillati; phylum Actinomycetota; class Actinomycetes; order Micromonosporales; family Micromonosporaceae; genus Micromonospora; species Micromonospora sp. NBC_01412. Next base: position 429,108 of record NZ_CP109528.1, on the reverse strand, counting down.
CCGATGTCATCGACCTGTTGCGGGCCGCCGGCACCCGGGATCCCAAGCCGTCGCAGCCAGGAGCGACCACCGCGACCGCGACGGTCAATGTCCCCGCTGGCGGCCAGGCGAGCGTGGCCACGCTGACCGGGCCACGGGCCGTGACCGCGCTGCGGTTGCAGGTGCCCGACGGCGTGGCCACCGAATCGACCCTGTCCGGTCTGCGTTTGCGGATCTCCTTCGACGGCCGCACGACGGTGGACAGCCCGGTGGGTGAGTTCTTCGGCGGCGGGTTGGGTGAGCGCAGGGTCCGCTCCCTGATGTTCGGCATGGACGACGCGCCGGGTGGCTGGTACAGCGCCTGGTGGCCGATGCCGTTCCGGTCGACGGCGACCGTCGTGGTCGCCAACACCACCGGCGTGGCCGTCAGCGGCGTCCGTGCGGAGGTGACCTCGGCGCCGGGAACGCAGTGGACCGACGCGCTCGCCGCGGTCGGGCCCGCCGGCTACTTCACCACCCAGTCCCGACGGGCGGAGGCGGTGGGCGGCAGGGACTGGATCGTCGCCGACCAGTCCGGCCGGGGCCGGTTCGTCGGAATCTCGCAGACGATGCGTGGGCATATCATCGGCGGCAACACTCGCAACTACCTCGAAGGCGACGAGCGAGTGCACGTCGACGGCCAACCGACGCCGCACATCTACGGCACCGGCACCGAGGACTTCTACGAGTCCGGGTGGTACTTCAACCGCGGCGAGTACAGCGGGGTCTTCACCGGGAACACGGCGCACTTGTTCCGGTCGGGCGGATGCGTCGACGAGTGCGATGCCGCCTACCGCCTGATGATCGGCGACGCCGTGTCGTACGGCACCGAGTTGCGCTTCGGCATCGAGCACGGGCCGGCCAACGACATGGCGGCGGACTACGGCTCGACGGCGTTCCTCTACACGCAGCCGACCGTCACGTCCCGGCGTACCGACACCATCGTCACCGGAGACGCGACCAGCCGGACGAGCCACGCCTACACCGACTCGGCGACCGAGCACGCGCTGACGTCGAGCTTCGAGGGCGACGACGACGACAGCACCGAGACCGGCCAGGTCCGTAGCACCACCGCTGCCGTGGGATTCCGGATCTCGATCGACCCGGCCAACCAGGGTGTACGACTGCGCCGCCACGCCGACCAGTTCAGCGGCTACCAGCAGGCGGCCGTGTCGGTGGACGGCGTGCAGGCCGGTGTGTGGTCGCAGCCGCTGGGCAACGCCCGGCAGCGGTGGCTGGCCGACGAGTTCGTCCTGCCGGCGGCGCTGACCGCCGGCAAGTCCACGGTCACTGTGACGCTCACCCCCGCCGCAGGCGCCCCGGCCTGGACCGCGGCCCGCTACCAGGCCGACAGCGTCGTCGTTCCCTTCACCGATACCACCGCGCCCGGGGCGGTCACCGGCCTGGCGCTGACCGGCGGTCGGGTGCACGCCCTCAGCCTGTCCTGGTTGCCGTCGTCCGACAACGTCGGCGTGACCGGCTACCGGGTCTATTCGTCCAGGACGCCGGGCGTGGCGATCACGTCCGCCAATATGGTCGCCACCACGCGTGTCGCCTCGTTCCGGCACGGCCCGCTGCCGGCCGGGCAGACCCGCTACTACCGGGTCGTCGCCGTCGATGTCGCCGGCAACGCCGGGACGCCGTCGGCCGAGGTGTCGGCCACGACCCGGGCCCGCAACGTCAGCGACGCCAACGGCGACCGGCGTGACGACGCGATCGACTTCACCCGCGGCGCCAGCGCGGACGTGTTCACCGCGCTCTCCGCCGGCACCCGGTTCGTGCCGGACAGCCGGCCCTGGAACGACTTCTTCGCCATGGACGGGGAGATTCCGCTCACCGGCGACGTCAATGGCGACGGTCGGGCCGACCTCATCACCTTCGTCCGGGGCGTTGCCGCCGACGTCTACGTTGCGCTCTCCACCGGCTCCGGCTACTCCGCCGGCGTGAAGTGGCATGACTTCTTCGCGGTCGGCGCCGAGATCCCGGCGGTCGGCGACGTCAACGGCGACGGTCGGGCCGACATCATCACCTTCACCCGGGGCGACGCCGCCGATGTCTATGTCGCGCTCGCCACCGGCTCCGGGTTCGGCCCCGGCGTCAAGTGGCACGACCACTTCGCTGTGGGAACCGAGATGCCGGCAGTGGGCGACTTCAACGGCGACGGGCGCGACGACATCGTGACGTTCACCCAGGGCAGCACGGGTGACGCGTTCGTGTCCCTCTCCGACGGCACCCGCTTCGTCGAAGACGGGTGGAAGTGGCACGACAACTTCGCCATCGGCACCGAGCTGCCGGCGGTGGGCGATGTCAACGGCGACGGGCGCGACGACATCGTGGCGTTCACCCGCGGTGGCACGGGCGACGTGTTCGTGTCCCTCTCCGACGGCACCCGCTTCGTGCAGAACACCTGGAAATGGCACGAGTACTTCGCCGTCGGCGGCGAGCTGCCCGGGCTCGGCGACTTCAACGGTGACGGAAGGATGGACGTGGTGACGTTCACCCGGGGCACGACAGCAGACGTCTACGTCGCGCTGTCCACCGGCTCCGAATTCGGCTCCCGCGTGAGGTGGCACGACCAGTTCGCGCCGGGCACCGACCTGCCTCGGCCGAGCGTTCCGTGATGCGCGCGCTGCGGACCCTCGCGGTTCTCCTGCTCGGGGCGGCCCTCGTGGCCGCCCCGGCGGACCCCGCCAGGGCCGAGGACCCGATCCGGGTGGAGGCGGAGACACTGGGGGTCGTCTCGGCGACCGCGCCGGTGCAGGCCCAGACCGACTGCTGCGGGGTGAGCTGGTCCGGGGGCCGCCAGCTCTGGCTGCGGGCCGGCCGGGCCGGCGACTCGGTGACCGTCGCCCTGCCCGCGGTGCCGCCGGGCCAGTACGACCTCGGGGGTGTGCTGACCCGAGCCCAGGACTACGGGACGCTGCGGTTCACCGTCGACGGGGTGGCGATCGGCCAGCTCTTCGACGGGTACGCGCCCACCGTGCAGCGCACCGGCGCGGTGCCCCTGGGCTCGGTCTCCCTCGCGACCGGCAGCCACCGGCTGACGGTGACGGTGACCGGCCGCGCCGGCGCGTCGGCCGGCTTCTTCGCCGGCCTCGACACGATCACCCTGCGACGTGTCGGCCCGGTCGCGGCGGTGACCACCGTGCCGTACGAGACGGTGGGGGAGACGCCGACGCGCGGCGCCCTGACCCGGGTCTTCGACCCGGGCGCGGGCCAGCCGACGGCGTGGTACTACAACGACCACACCATTGTGAAGAATCAGCAGACCGGGGTCTGGCACGCCTTCGCGATCACCCACGCCGAGCCCGGCGCGCCGCAGGACGAGAAGTCCTTCGGCCATGCCACGGCGCCCACGCCCACCGGGCCGTGGACGAGGCAGCCGATGGCGCTGACCGCCGATCCCGCAGCGGGCGAGCACTGGATCTGGGCGCCGCACGTGGTCTACGACAACGGTGTCTACTACATGTTCTACGCGGCCGGCAGCCCGGACTACGCCAACTACCGGATGCATCTAGCGACCTCGACCGACCTGTTCACCTGGACCCGGAGCACGGCCAACCCGCTGTTCATCGACGGCTGGGAGGGCCGCGACCCGATGGTGACCCGGGTCGGCGACCGGTGGGTCATGTACTACACGGCGACCTCCACCCCGACCGGCGGCAATCACGTCGTGGCCTACCGCAGCAGCACCAACCTGCGGACGTGGAGCGCCCGGGCGATCGCCTACTCGTCGCCTCAGACCGGGCGGGCCGCGGGGCAGACGGAGTCGCCGTTCGTGGTCCGCCGGGGCGACTGGTACTACCTCTTCGTCTGCTGCGACGGCACCGACTACGGCGCCGCCTACCGGCGGACGGCCGTCTACCGCAGCCGTGACCCGCTGCGTTTCGACGGCGCCGACAAGGTGGCCGTGCTGGACGCGCACGCGGCCGAGGTCGTCGTGGACGGCTCGAACTGGTACCTGAGCCACGCCGGCTGGGGCCAGGGCGGGCTGTGGCTGGCCCCGTTGACCTGGTCGACGGGGGTGGTGGAGCGGGGCTACACGATGAGCACCGGCTTCCTACGGGCCGACGTGCGCACCTGGCCACAGGCCCGGATCGCTTCGCTGGCGGTGGACCCGGCGGGCGGCGGTTCCTACCGTCCCGCGCTCGACTCGTCGCACCGCGGCACCGGTCCGTACCTTGCCGTGGGCCGCTTCGACGTCACCGACCGGGCTGGCGCCCCGGCTCGCATCGACGTGTCGGCGGACGGGTCCCGGATCAACCTGGTCGGCATTCCCTTCGGCGACGAGCCGGTCACCGCCGACTGGTTGTTGACGGTGGCGCCGCGCTGGACCGGGCCGGCACTGCAGAGCGACATCGTGTGGTCGGTCAACAACTGGCCGACCGCGGCGGTGTGGGAGGTCGCGTTCAATGTCGACGGCGCGCTGCCGGCCGTCGGCGACCCGGCGGTGGAGGCCCGGGCCACCGGGGACGTCAGCGGGATGCCGCCCTGGACGATGAATACGGGCGACGGGCTGTCGGTGGTGGCGGTGCACCGCTGGGCGTCGGCCTGGCGCGGCGACAACACCTGGTACGACGCCGGCCACGCGATGGCCGCCTGGCAGCCGTTGTGGCGCTCGGGCGGCACGTCCTGGGCACCCGGCCAGTATCCGGGTGGCACGTGGCGGATCGCCGCGAGCGGAGCTCGGCGCGATGTCGCCTTCGCCGACGGGGCCTATACCGCGATCAACGCCGTTCCGTGAGTGGGCTCCGGGTCTTGACGGGGTAGCCAGAACTCCTCTTCGCTCTGGAATTCGACTTAAAGGGGGGTGTCGTGGGCAATCACGCGGTCGTCACCATGGCCGGCGTCACCAAGCGGTTCGGCGGCGTGGTCGCCCTGGACGGGGTCGACTTCGAGGTGCGGGCGGGTGAGGTGCACGCGTTGCTCGGCGAGAACGGGGCGGGCAAGTCGACCCTGATCAACGTCCTCTCCGGCGTCATCACCGACTACCAGGGCGAGGTGGCCGTCGGCGGCACACCGGTGCGGTTTGCGGGCCCGGCCGCCGCGCAGGCGGCCGGGATCGCGACTATCCACCAGGAGCTCGACCTGGTGCCCGCGCTGTCGGTGGCCGAGAACCTGGTCCTGGGACGCGAACCCCGCACCTGGCTGCGCACGCTCGACCAGCGCGCCGTTGTCCGCACCGCCCGGGAACAGCTCGGCCAACTCGGCGCCGACATCGACCCGCGCCGCCCGGTCGGCTCGCTGCGCGTCGGCGAGCAGCAGTTGGTCGAGATCGCCCGGGCGCTCTCGCTCGACGCCCGGGTGCTGATCATGGACGAGCCGACGGCGGCGCTCGCCGACGCCGAGGTGCAGCGGCTCTTCGCCACCATCGACGGCCTGCGGGCGCGGGGCGTGGGCATCGTCTACATCTCCCACCGGATGGAGGAGATCGAGGTCGTCGCCGACCGTTTGACGGTCCTACGCAACGGAGCCGTCGCCGGCATCGCCCGGCCCGGTGAGGTCGATCGTGGGCAGGTCATCTCGATGATGGTGGGCCGGGCGGGCGAGTCGCTGTTCGACGCGGGCGCGCATCCCCACCCGGACATCGGCCCTCAGACGGTCGACGGGGGCGACACCGGCGCAGAAGCCGGCATGGACGATGCGGGCCGGGCACCGCTGCTGGCGATCGACGGCCTTACCGTACGGCCCAGGAACCGCCGGCCCGGTCGCTCGGAGCCGGCCGCCGTGTCCCTCACCGTGCGCCCGGGTGAGATCGTCGGCCTGGCCGGCCTGATGGGGGCCGGCCGCACTGAATTGTTGGAAACCCTTTTCGGCGTCGGACCGAAGGGTCGACGCGCCGGGACCGTCCTGCTGGCCGGCCGCCCCTATGCTCCGCGCAGCCCTCGGGCGGCACTGCGTGCCGGGGTCGGCTTCGTGCCCGAGGACCGGCGGGGAGCCGCGCTCGTCCTCGGACACCCCGTCAGCCGCAGCATCGTGCTGACGGCCCTTCGCACGGTGACGACGGCGGGGGTGGTGAGGCGGCGGCGAGAGCGTGCCGCGGTGCGGCAGAAAATCGCCGAACTTTCGATCAAGACGCCCTCGCCGGTGGCGCCGGTCGGTGCGCTCTCCGGCGGCAACCAGCAGAAGGTCGTCTTCGCCCGGCAACTGCTCGCCGAGCCGCGGCTGCTGCTGCTGGACGAGCCGACCCGCGGGGTCGACGTCGGGGCGAAGGCCGAGATCTACCGGTTGCTGCGCCGCCTCGCCGACGACGGGATGGGCATCCTGCTCGCCTCCTCGGAACTGCCCGAACTGCTCGGTGTTTGCGACCGGGTGGTGGTGCTTCGCCGGGGGCGCTCGGTGGCCGACCTCAAGACGGACTGCTGCACCGGCGAGGACATCCTCACGGCGGCGATGGGCGGCACTCCCGCCGGAAGGGAAGCACGATGACCGGCACGGGTGTGTCAACGCCGGAGCCCACCGGGGTCAAGGGGCCGCCCGTCACCGGCGGCGTGGGCGAGAGCGTACGACGGTGGTTCCGTCGCCCGCGCAGCCGGCGGGAGCTGGTCGACCGTCTCTTCGCCGCACAGAGCTTCTTCGCGTTGCTGGTCGTCTTCGCGCTGGCCATCGTCGCCTCGCCCAGCCGTAACGGTGAGGTCCTCTTCCTGTCCACCGGCAACCTCGGCAACATCGTGCGCGCGGTGTCGGAGATCGGCATCATCGCGGTCGGCATGACCTTCGTGATCCTGCTGGGCGGCATCGACCTCTCGGTCGGGGCGATCCTCGGGCTCTCGGCCGTCGGTACGGCCACCCTCATGGTCGACTCCGGTCTGGGCATTCTGCCGGCGATCGCCGTGGTGCTGGTGATCGGCGCGGTGTTCGGCGCGGTGCAGGGATACGCGACCGCGCGGCTGGGCATCCAGTCGTTCATCGTCACACTCGCCGGCCTCCAGGTGGCCCGGGGCCTGGCCCGGATCTGGTCCGGTGGGCTCGGCATTCCAATCGCCTACGGCGACGGGCCGAAGGAGGCCCCGCCCGCCTTCGAGATCCTCAACGGCTCGATCAACGGGGTGATCCCGGTGCCGGCGGTGCTCTTCATCGCCGTCGGCGTCGCCGCGACCGTCGTGTTGCGCAAGACCGCGTTCGCCCGGCACGTCTACGCGATCGGCGGCAACGAGAAGGCGGCCCGGCTCTCGGGCGTCCCGGTCACCCGGGTCAAGGTCGCGGTGTTCGCTATCGCCGGACTCCTCGCGGCGGTGGCCGGCATTGTGCACGCGGGGCAGCTCAACCAGGGCAGCCCCAACGACGGGGCCGGATACGAGCTGGACGCCATCGCCGCGGTGGTGATCGGTGGCACCAGCCTGGCCGGTGGGTCCGGCTCGATGAGCGGGACCCTCGCCGGCGCACTGCTGCTCGGCATCCTCAACAACATCCTCGCACTCAACAACATCGACGCCAACGTGCAACTGCTGATCAAGGGCCTGGTGATCGTGGCCGCGGCCGCCCTGCAGAAGCTGCGGCGCAGCGTCGCCTGACCGATTCGACAACGGAGGATCCTCCCGTGCGTAAACGTTCCGCCCTTATCGCCCTGCTGGCCACCGGCGCGCTCGTCGCCGCCGTGGGGTGCAGCGTGGAGAAGAGATCCGACCAGGCCGGCTCCGGCGACGCCGCGAACTGCGGCTCCGGCAAGGAGTTCCTGATCGGCATGTCGCAGGCCAACAACGCCGAGCCGTACCGGCAGGTGATGAACAACGACGTGGAGACGGCGGCGAAAGCCGTTCCCGGCTTCAAAGTCGTCGTCGCCGACGCCGCGCAGGACAACAGCAAGCAGGTCGCCGACGTCGAGAACTTCCTCACCCAGAAGATCAACTTGCTGATCATCTCGCCGAACGAGGCGAAGCCGCTGACCGCCGTGGTCAAGCGGGCGTACGACCAGGGGATCCCGGTGATCGTGCTGGACCGCAAGGTCGAGGGGGAGGGGTACACGGCCTTCATCGGTGGCGACAACGTCGCGATCGGCCGGGCCGCCGGCGAGTACTACGCCAAGACGCTGCTGCCCCAGGGGGGCAAGGTGATCGAGATCGCGGGCCTGCCGGGTGCCACGCCCGCGGCGGAGCGCGCGAAGGGCTTCCGCGAGGGCATCGCGAGCAACCCGAAGATCGAGATCGTCGCCTCGCAGCCCGGTGATTGGCTGCGCGAAAAGGGACAGTCGGTGGCCGACGCGCTGCTCAAGGCACACCCGGATGTGGCGGCCATCTACGCGCACAACGACCCGATGGCCGAGGGCGCCTACCTCGCGGCCAAGGCTGCCGGGGTCGAGACGAAGATCAAGTTCACCGGCATCGACGCGCTTCCGGTGCCCTCCGGCGGGATCAAGGCCGTCGATCAGGGCCGGCTCGCCGCGACCTTCCAGTACGCCACGGGCGGTCGCGAGGCGGTGGACCTGGCCAAGCGGCTCCTGGTCGACTGCGCGAAGGATGTTCCGCGCTCGACGACGCTCGACACCATGCAGATCACCAAGGAGAACGCGGCCGAGGCGTACGCCAGGCTCGGCGGCGCCTGACCGACGACGGCCGCGCCCGCGTAGCCGCAGGGTACGCGGGCGCGGCGAGGCGGGCCGGCGGTGGCGCGGAGGGCGTCGGTCGGCCAGGTCGCAGCGACGGAAAGCAGCGGGAGAGGGCTTGATCCAGCATTCGACGACCGGCTCCGCCGGCATTAGGACATCGGTCGTGCTCGGTGTGGACATCGGCACCTCCAGTAGCAAGGGCGTCCTCGTCGACCTCGACGGGCGGGTGGTCCGCTCGCGCACGCTGACCCACCGGGTCGACCGTCCGCGGCCGGACTGGGTGGAGATGGACGGACGGCTCTGGTGGCAGGAGTTCGTCGACCTCGCCCGGGACCTGCTGGCCCCGGACGACGTGCGGGCCGTGGCGGTCGGGGTCAGCGGCATGGGCCCGTGCGTCCTGCTCACCGACGCCGATGGCAACCCGCTGCGGCCGGCGATCCTGTACGGCGTCGACACCCGGGCCACCCCGCAGATCGACCGGCTGAACGACCTCCTCGGCCCCGACGAGATCCTGCGGCGCTGCGGCTCGGCGTTGTCCAGCCAGGCGGTGGGACCGAAGCTCGCCTGGGTCGCCGACGCCGAACCCGAGGTGTTCGCCCGCGCCCGCCGGCTCTTCATGCCCAGCTCGTGGCTGGTGTACCAGCTCACCGGCCAGTACCTGCTCGACCACCACTCGGCCAGCCAGTGCACCCCGCTCTACGACACCGACTCGCAGCAGTGGCACCGGCCGTGGGCCGACCTGATCGCTGCTGAGCTGTCACTGCCGCCCCTGCGCTGGCCGGGAGACACCGCCGGCACGGTGACCGCCGAGGCCGCCGCCGCGACGGGTCTGCCGCGCGGCGTTCCCGTCATCACCGGGACCATCGATGCCTGGTCGGAGGCGATCAGCGTCGGCGCGCAGGACGTCGGCGATCTCATGCTGATGTACGGCACCACGATGTTCCTGGTGCACACGGTCCCGCACCGGCTGACCAGCCCGGCGTTGTGGGGCACGGTCGGCGCCCTGCCCGGCACCCGCAACCTGGCCGGGGGCATGGCGACCTCCGGCGCGATCACCGGTTGGCTGCACGACCTCTTCGAGGCTCCCGGCTATCCCGAGCTGCTCGATCGCGCCGAGCGGTCCGGGCCCGGGGCTCGGGGGCTGCTGATGCTGCCGTACTTCGCCGGCGAGCGGACGCCGATTCTCGATCCGCACGCCCGTGGCGTCATCGCGGGTCTGACCCTGTCGCACGACAGCGGCGACCTCTACCGGGCAGCCCTGGAGGCGACAGGTCTGGCAGTGCGACACAACATCGAGACGATGGAGGCGGCCGGGGGCGACGTGCGGCGTGTCGTCGCCGTCGGTGGCGGCACCCAGGGCGCGCTGTGGACCCAGATCGTCTCGGACATCACCGGCCGTGCCCAGCAGATTCCGACGCAGACCATCGGAGCCAGCTACGGCGCGGCCTTCCTGGCTGCCGGCATCGAACACGCGGTCTCCATCGACGCCTGGAACCCGATCATGGAGACCCGGAATCCGCGCGTCGAGTTGGCGGCGGACTACGACGAGTTGTACCAGCTGTACCACGAGCTGTATGCCGGCTCGCTGTCGGTCGCGCATGCGCTGGACGCCCGGCAGCGCCGCGTACCGGCGCCGCACCACCCCGCACCCGAAGAGTCAGCCGAGGGAGTCACCCTGTGAACACGTACGCCATGCCCGTGCTGGTGGAGCCGCCGGTCGCCGCCCCGCGCACCGTCTACACGGTTGCCAGCGGCGACCTGCGGCCCAGCGCGAACGTCACCTGCTGGCCGACCCAGCGCAAGCTTGAGGACGACCTCGCCGCCGCGGTGACAGCACTGGGATGGCGGGTCGAGCGCGGCCACGCGGCCGACCCGGCCGCCGGTCACGGGTTCATCGACAGCCAGCGCGCCGGGATCGAGGTCTTCAAGACGATCCCGCTGGACGCCCCGCTCATCGTGGTCGAGGCGGTCTGGCAGTACAGCCACCACGTGCTGGCCGGCCTGCGGCGGCACCGCGGGCCGATCCTGCTGGTGGCCAACTGGAGCGGCGAGTTCCCCGGTCTGGTCGGCCTGCTCAACCTCGCCGGCAGCCTGACCAAGGCGGGGGTGCGCTACTCGGCGTTGTGGAGCGAGGACTTCACCGACGCGTGGGCCCGTGACGGGCTGAGCAGCTGGCTGGAGGCCGGCGAGCTGACGCACGACGAGAGCCACGTACGGGACCTGCCGGCGTTGTCCCCCGACCCCGAGGTCGCCCTCGGCGTCGCCCTCGCCCGGCAGCTCGTCGCCGAGCGGGCCATCATCGGTGTCTTCGACGAGGGCTGCATGGGCATGTACAACGCCATCATCGACGACGAGTTACTCAACCCGATGGGCATCTTCAAGGAGCGACTCTCGCAGAGCGCCCTAGTGGCGGAGATGGGACAGGTGCCCGACGCGGAGGCGCAGGCGGTACGGGCCTGGCTCGACGAGGCCGGCATGACCTTCCACACCGGCGATGACGAGGCCACCGAGCTGACCGAGGCGCAGTTGCTCACCCAGTTCAAGATGTATGTCGCGGCCCTGCGGATCGCCGACGACTTTGGCCTCGACGCGGTGGGCATCCAGTACCAGCAGGGCCTCAAGGACGTCGTCCCGGCCAGCGACCTCGCCGAGGGGCTGCTCAACAACGTGCAACGGCCCCCGGTGCACAGTCGTGACGGCTCCCGCGAGCTGTACGCGGGCGCGGCGCTGCCGCACTTCAACGAGGTCGACGAGGGCGTTGCCGTCGATTCCCTGGTCACGAACCGGATCTGGACGGCGATGGGGCTGGACCCGGCCACGACGCTGCACGACATCCGGTGGGGGGAACGGTACGGCGACGACTTCGTGTGGGTCTTCGAGATCTCCGGCTCGGTGCCGGCGTCCCACAACGGGGGCTACGACCGGTCCTACAGCATGCGTCAGCCGCCGATGTACTTCCCTCTCGGCGGCGGCACCCTGAGCGGCGTGTCGAAGCCCGGCGAGATCGTGTGGTCCCGGGTCTTCGTCATGGACGGCGTGCTGCACGTGGATCTCGGCCGGGGAACGGTGGTCGAACTGCCCGAGGCGGAGACCCGGCGGCGGCTCGACGCCACCACCCCGCAGTGGCCCATCATGCACGCGGTGCTGCACGGAGTCGGTCGCGACCAGTTGATGGCCCGGCACAAGGCCAACCACCTCAACGTGGTCTACGCGCCGGAGGCGGCCACCGCCGACCGGGCGCTGCGGGTCAAGGCCGCGCTCTTCGCCGAGCTCGGCATGCGGGTGCACCTGTGCGGTGACGTCCGGATCTGACCAGCGGGCGCGACGCCGCTCACCCCGACGTCGCGTCATCCGCCGTACGCCGGGCCCCAGAGCATACTTGCCGGGGCCCAGGCGACCGGCTCGAACTGTCCCGTACCCGCAGCTCGGTGGGGAGGACGACGGTCGAGGGCGCCTTTGCCGGATCGGCGATGCGTTCGGTGAGCATCACGGCGGCCGCCCGGCCGAGGTCGTAGGTGGGCTGGGCCACGGTGCTCAGCGACGGGCGGACCAAGTGCGCCCACGGGATCTCGTCGAAGCCGACGATGCCGCACCGGGCGGGCACGTCGACGCCGCGGTCGACCAGGCACTCCACCGCACCGACGGTCATCAGGTTGTTGGCGACGAAGACCGCGTCCGGCGGCTCGCTCGCGTCCAGCAGCGACGACATCGCCTGGTACCCGCCGTCCCTGCGGAAGTCGGCGTGTCGGACGAGCTGCTCGGAGACGGACCGGTCGCGCAGTCTCAGCGCCCGCTGGTAGCCCCGCAGCCGCTGGATGGCGGTGGAGATCCGACGGGGGCCGGTGATGCAGGCGACGCGGCGGTATCCATTGTCGATCAGGTGCGTGGTGGCCAACTCCGCGCCGTGGGTGTTGTCGACGAGCACCGTGTCCACCGCGATGCCGCGAGGCTGCCGGTCGATGACGACGACCGGGATGCCCGCCTCGACCAGGCGGTTGATCAACGTCGGTCGGCCCGACGGCGAGATGATGACCCCCGCCATCCGTTCGGCGAGCGCCGCCGCGACGTAACTCGCCTCCTTCTCGGGGTTCTCGTCGCCGTTGCAGAGGACGACGGAGAAGCCCGCCTCCTGCGCCACGTCCTCGACGCCTCGGACCATCGAGGTGAAGAAGGGGTTGCCGATGTCGGAGATGATGGCGGCCCACAGGCTGGTCCGGCTCCGACGCAGGCTCCGGGCTACGGCGTTGGGGCGGTACTCGAGTTCCTGTGTCGCCTGCCGAACCCGGGCGGCCAGCTCCGGGTCGACGGAGGCACGGCCGTTCAGCACCCGGGAGACGGTGGCAGGTGAGACCCGAGCCCTGCGGGCCACATCGTAGATGGTTGTCATCCGGCACCCCCGAGTCAATCTTCGCGCAGGGACCGCCCGTCGCGATAAGGCTTCCCACCTGATCCGGACCGGGCGAGGTCGACTCATCACCTGGGACCGCCCGCGATCCTATACGCGGTGGAATCGATTTCCGGGCTGAGGGGTCCTCGCCGCCCGGCGTGCGACCGACGCCGCCGCCGCGACGCCCCGGCCCATCGGCCACGACGGGCGGGATGGCCCGATCCGTGGCGGATTCTCCCACCACTGTCGCACCGAGGCGGCAACACTTTCCGCAGGTATTGACAGTCATGAAAATGCTGGCCAGACTTTCAGCAATCGATTTCTTGCCGTCCTCGCGGCCGTCAACGCAAACCCCCAACCCCACATGCCGTTTTCTCATGAGGAGCATCGTGAAGACAAAACTATTGGCGGTACCTCTCGCTCTGTGCATGGCCGTGGCGGCCGTGGTCGTGGGCGCGCCAGTGCAGGCGGCCCCGATGGGGACCCTGGCCTGCTCGTCGGTCCCCGCCAACCACGACCCCGCGGTCACCCTGATCGTGTACCGGGTGGCCCGTGCCCACAACGCCAACGACAAGGTGCTGCTCTCCGCCTTCGAGGCGGGCTGGGTCGAGTCGCACATGAACAATCTGCCCTGCGGGGACAAGTCCTCGCTCGGGGTGTTCCAGCAGCGCTGGGACTACGGGTGGGGCACGCCGGAGCAGATCATGGACCCGGTCTACGCGAGCACGCAGTACGTCACCCGGGCGATCGTCTGCGACCGCAACAATCCCGGCTTCACCGCAGGACAGGTCGCCCAGTGCGTGCAACGCTCCGGCTTCCCGGACCGCTACGACCAGGTCGCGGCGAAGGCTCGGAGCCTGCTCAACGAGGCCACCCGCACGCACGCCATCGCCGGCGGATCGTCGACCGACGTCACCGGCGACGGCCGCGACGACGTGCTCGCCTTCACCCAGAACGCCCTGGCGGACGTCTACGTCGGCAGCTCCACCGGCGCCGCGTTCGCCGGCACCTCCGTGCGGTGGAACGACTTCTTCTCCATCGGCGGCGAGACCGCGTCGAGCGGCGACGTGAATGGTGACGGCAAGGACGACATCGTGACCTTCGCGCACAGCAACACCGGCGATGTCTACGTGGCGTTGTCGAACGGCTCGTCCTTCGGTGGCGGCCAGAAGTGGCACGACTGGTTCGCCCCGGGGGCGGAGATCGGCGCGGTCGGCGATGTCAACGGCGACGGCAAGGCCGACATCGTGGCGTTCACCCACAACCAGGCTGGCGACGTCTACGTGGCGCTGTCCACCGGCACCTCCTTCGGCCCGGGCCTGAAGTGGCACGAGTTCTTCAGCCCCTTCGGCGAGTACCCGGTGGTGGCGGACGTCGACGGTGACCGCAAGGCCGACATCATCACCTTCACCCAGGGTGCCGCCGCCGACGTGATCGTCGCCCGGTCGACCGGCACGTCCTTCGGCGGCGCGCAGAAGTGGCACGACTTGTTCGCCGTCGGTGCAGAGCTGCCCCGCGTCGGTGACATCAACGGCGACGGCAAGGCCGACATCGTGACCTTCACCTGTGACGCCAACGCCGACGTGTACGCCGCCGTGTCCAACGGCAGCGCCTTCGTCGGGACCACCGTGAAGTGGAACGACTTCTTCTGCCTGGGCGGCGAGTTCCCCTACCTCGGCGATTTCAACGGCGACGGCAAGGCCGACATCGTCGTCTTCACCAAGGGCGCCACCAACGACGTCTACGTGGGGCTCTCGACCGGCACCGGGTTCGCCGCCGGCGTCAAGTGGCACGACTATTTCGGTCTCAACGGCGAGGCGACCCTGTGACCCGCGAACTGGAGACCCCGATGACAGGAACATGGCCCCGTTGGCGCCGAGGTGCCGTCACCCTGATCGCCGCGGCGCTCGCTGGCGCGATCGCCGGCCCGCCCGCGCCGGCACCCGCCGCTCCGACCCGCAGCACGGCGGACACCGCCTTCGACCGCGCGGCGCGTGAGTTCGACGTGCCCCGGGACCTGCTGGTCGCTGTCGGGTACGGCGAGTCCCGGCTCGACTCGCACGACGGCAAGCCCAGCCAGGCCAACGGTTACGGCGTGATGCACCTGGTGAGCAACCCCACCAGGCGCAGCCTCGAACGCGCGGCCACGTTGACCGGCGAGTCGATCGCGAACCTCAAGTCGACCACCTCGGCGAACATCCGGGGCGGTGCCGCCGTCCTGCGTGACCTCGCCGACGGGCAGGGCCTGACGGCCGCCGACCGCGACCGGGTCACCGCCTGGTACCCGATCGTGGCCACGTACGGCGGGGCGGTCAACGACGCCACCGCGCGGCTGTACGCCGACCACGTCTACGACCTGTTGCAGCAGGGCATCGCTGGTCCGGTCGCGGTGCGGCCGAACCGGGTCGAGCCGGAGCGCGGTCGTTACGCGGCGGTGGCGCCCGCAGGCACCGCGCCGTCGAACGCCCTCGCCGCCGCGGCCGTGCCGGAGTACGGCCCGGCGCGGTGGGTCGCGGCCAACGGCGCGAATTACGGCGCGGGCCGGTCCAGCCGGATCACCACCGTCATCCTGCACGTCACCCAGGGCTCGTACGCGGGCACGATCAGCTGGTTCCAGAACCCGTCGTCCGGCGTCAGCGCGCACTACGTGATCAAGTCGAGCAACGGCGAGATCACCCAGATGGTGCGCGAGGGCGACACGGCGTACCACGCCCGTGCCGGCAACGCGTACGGGGTGGGGATCGAGCACGAGGGGTACGTGGACAACCCGGCGTGGTTCACCGACGCGATGTACCGGTCGTCGGCGGCGCTGACCCGCTACCTGTGCGACAAGTACGGCCTCCCGAAGAACCGCACCGCCATCAAGGGCCACAACGAGATCCCCGGCAACGATCACACCGACCCCGGCCCCAACTGGAACTGGAACTACTACATCTCGCTGGTCAACCAGGGCGGCGTGGGAACCGGATCCAAGTACCTCGCCGGTTCGCCGACGGACTTCACCGGTGACGGCCGCGACGACGTGGTGGCGTTCACCCAGGGCTCGCTCAACGACGTCTACGTCTCCTCGTCGACCGGATCATCCTTCGCCGGCACCTCCGTGAAATGGAACGACTTCTTCGGCCTCAACGGCGAGACCCTGCTCTCCGGAGACTTCAACGGTGACGGCAAGGACGACATCGTGGCGTTCACCCACGGCACGCTCGGCGACGTCTACGTCTCTCTCTCCACCGGCACCACCTTCGCCAACTCCACCAAGTGGCACGACTGGTTCGCACCCGGCGCCGAGGTGCCCGCGGTGGGTGACGTCAACGGCGACGGCAAAGACGACATCATCACCTTCACCCACGACGCCGCAGGTGACGTCTACGTGGCACTGTCCACCGGAACCTCGTTCGGCCCAGGCGTGAAGTGGCACGAGTTCTTCTCCATCGCCGGCGAGTACCCAGCGGCGGGTGACATCAACGGCGACGGCAAAGACGACATCATCACCTTCACCCAAGGACCCGCCTCGGCCGCAGACGTGATCGTGGCACTCTCCAACGGCACCGGCTTCGGCCAGCCACAGAAGTGGCACGACCTGTTCGCCGTCGGCACCGAGCAACCACGAGTAGGCGACATCAACGGCGACGGCAAGGACGACATCGTGACGTTCACCTGCAACGCCGACGCAGACGTGTACGCCGCAGTCTCCAACGGCACGGGATTCGTAGGCACCACCGTGAAATGGAACGACTTCTTCTGCATCACGGGCGAGTTCCCCTACCTCGCCGACGTCAACGGCGACGGCAAAGACGACATCATCGTCTTCACCAAGGGCAACACCAACGACGTCTACGTCGGACTCTCCACCGGCACCACCTTCACCAGCGGCACCAAATGGCACGACTTCTTCGGCCTCAACGGCGAAACCACGCTCTGAACAGCGCGTCATAGGGGGCGCCGGCCGAACCGGGCCGGCGCTCCGTCGTGCACTCTGCCGACGGATAAACGAACCCGCGCGGCGGAACACCCGGCGGGTCAGGCCGGAAACACCTTTAGATCCACAGACCCCTCGACTGAGATCGTCGCGGCCGACGGCAGTGGGGGCGCGGCAGGCGCTATGGACGCCTGCCGCGCGGGGACCACGACATGGGACGCGAATTGGCTGACCGGGATTGCGCGTTCGGGCGCCGATCGGGATCGGTGCCCGCCGTCACGGTCACGACCTGCGAACGCGCTCACCATTGCCGAACGCGAGGGAGTTCTGCGACTGCTGAAAGTCCCGAGCTCGTCGATGCCGCTCCGGTGCAGATCTACGCGGCGGTGCTGGACCAGGGCGTGTATATGGGCTCGATCGCCACCATGTACGGGAATCCTCGGCGGGCACCGGCAGGTCCGCGAGCGCTCGACTTCACTGCGGCTGCCGCCCGCCTGACGGCCACCGGCAGCAAAGCGACCACGTGCTCGTCGACGAAGGCCAGGACCTGTCGCCGACGCACTGGCAGATGCTGCGCGCCCTGGTCGTCGAGGGTGCGGACGACCTGTTCATCGCGGAGGACTCCCACCAGCGCATCTATGGCAACCGAACCGTCTTGGGCCGGCATGACATCAAGATTGTCGGCCGCTCGCAGCGGCTCACCCTCAACTACCGCACTACCGCACAGGACTTGCGCTACGCGTTGGCGGTGCTCGACGGCGGCGACTTCGTCGACCTCGAAGAGCAGGCGGAGGCCACCGGCCACCGCTCGGCTCGATCGGGGCCGATACCGGCGGTGGAAAACGTCGAGTCGCTCGTCGCCGAACAACCCACGAGCCGAACCTGCCGGCAGACCGCGCACTTGATTCTCTGTGGTCACGCCCCTGGTCACAGACCCGAGGGGAGGTGGCGATGCTGGCGGCACTGCAGTATCGGGGGCGTGGGCGAATTGCGCGACGCAGCGCGGACAGGGGCGCGGGCCGCTGTGCCCCATC
The DNA here is from genome assembly GCF_045040215.1 of Micromonospora sp. NBC_01412. Lineage (NCBI taxonomy): Bacteria > Bacillati > Actinomycetota > Actinomycetes > Micromonosporales > Micromonosporaceae > Micromonospora > Micromonospora sp. NBC_01412. The sequence continues at coordinate 411,205 of NZ_CP109528.1, read as the reverse complement.
TCGGTCAGCCCAACTCGATCCACTCCCGGCTGAGGGTGGTGGCCTTGACGCCGGCGGCGTCGCCTACCCGCTTGTCCAGGTCCACGGCCGTGCGACGACCAGGCACGCCGCGCCGTGGCTACCGCCTCGTAGGCTACCCAGAGTGCCTGGGTGACAGCAATGTGTAGTAATTCGCTCTCAATGTGTGTACCATTCGGATGCTGACGGTGGTCGATGCAAAAGCCACCAGCCAAATTGGGAGAACGGGGAGGGCGCTGTGATCAGAACCAGGTTCCTTAAACAACTCGCTGCGATCGCCGTACTGATCGTCTCGAGCGCCACTGCTTCCGCAGGAGCCGCGCACGCGGACGGGGTGAATCCGACCGGCAGCGCATCGACGTCGGCAAGGGTGCCGTCGACACCACCTAACACGGCGGTGCTGGCAGGCGGACACCCGCAGTTCGTCCCTGGTGATTTCTCTACCCAGGCGTGGGAATGCACTCCCGGATACCCCTGCCTGTACGACCTCGACGGTGGTGAAGGAGACTCGGTCGTCCTGAACGGCTGCGGCTGGTGGGCCCTTAACGCGTACAGTAACTGGGCAAATTCGGCACGGACTCAGGGCAACAGCATTACGGTGTACAACTGGTCCGGGAGCGCTTGGGTCAACTGGGGAACTGTGCCTTCATATCAGCAGTGGGAATTCACGTTGAAGAACCAGATCGACGCCGTCAATGTGAACTGCGCATCGACTCCGCCCCCCTTCTAGCCAGTATGACGGCGGGCGCACCTAGCGTCTTGGCGTAGGGCGTCAGCCAACGGAAGGAAGGCCTCGCACCAGGTGGTGCGAGGCCTTCCTTCCGGCAGCCGCCGAGGCTTCCGTGAGGGCTTCCCGCGATCGTGTCTGGTCCACTTTCACCCCGACATCGACGGACATGACGTCCGCCCAGCCGGCATGCGGACGCCGTACGCCATGACCGAACGGCGTGCCTATCCGTCCGATGCCCGTTGGGCCCTGATCGCACCCCGCCTGATCGCCTGGCGGCAGGCTCGCACCCACGCCCACGCCGACCCTGCTCCCGTCGGCCTACTCGCCGAGGAGGTCGGTGTACACGCTGACGTCCATGGTGTCGTAATCGCTACTCTCGATGAGTCGGTCTAGCCTTGGCCTGTTGTCCCCAGGGACACGCGAACGTCAGTAGGGGCGGGCCCTAAACTTGCGGATCGTGACGACACCCCTCATTTCGGTCGAGGTGGCCTTCGCGCTGTTGCGGGAGGGTCGTTTGGGCGACGCCGAGAGCCTCATGACGCGCGAGCTGCAGGCCGCCACGGACGAACACGGTCACGGCAGCCCGGAATGGGCCTCTGCCCAGTGCGACCTCGGTGATGTGCTGCTCAACGCCGATCTACTCGATCGCGCGGTCGAGTGTTACCGCCGTGCCGTCTCCGCGGCGCCGCGCGATCACGGGTCCCGCAAGGACCAGTTGACCTACCGACTCAATCTGGGCTTGGCGCTGCGCATGGCGGGACGACTCGACGAGGCCGAGACGGAGTTGCGCCAAGGCGTTGAGGAGCGGCTCGCCTTCTACGGTCGCGAGCATGCCGGGTACGCGTTCGGCCTCGAATCGCTGGCGGACCTGCTGCGGCAGCGTGGCGACGTGGCAGAGGCCCGGCAGGTCGTCGAGGAGGCGGTGGCCAACCTGTGGCGCAACGGGCACGAGCGGGTGGCCTCCGCGTTGGGGGCTGCGAGCGGCGATTGTGCACGCCGGTGGCACGGGCGAGTCGCTCTTCGTGGGCCTGCACCAACTGCCGGACGGGGTCGTCGAGCAGGTGGCGCGAGTCGTCACCCAGATGCTGGACCACGACGATCCGGCGTCCAGTTCCCTGCTTACCTCCCTGGTCGCCGCCGTGGAGGAGCGGCTCGGCCCGGACCACCAGGCGACGCTCAACGCCTTGTCCGCGCTGGCGAACCTCGGCCGTAATCTCGGTGACCCAACGGAGCGTGTCGATGCAATCGAGCGCGTGCTCGCTTCGTATGACCGCCAGGGCCGGCAGGAGGAGGCGCTGATGGCGGCGCTCGGCCTGGCGATGGCCCAGGACGAGGCCGGCGAGGCCGAGGCGGCGCTGGGCACGTATGCGTCGGCGCACGGGAGGGCGGAGCACATCGATCGTCCGGAGCTGCTGAGTCAGGTGCTGCGGAACTGGGGTCTCGCGCTGAAGGAGGCCGGCCAGGTGGGCCTGGCGGAGCAACGGCTGACCGAGTCAGTGGACCAGGCGCGCCGCGGCACCGACCATGACATGGTCGGGCGGGCCTGTGTCGCCCTCGGTCTGTTCCTTCAGCATGAGGCACGGTTGTCGGAGGCCCGCACGGTCCTGGAGGAGGGCCTGGCCGTCATGGATCCCGTACACCCGGACGCGATCATCGGCCGCAGCCACCTCGGTGCGGTCCTGGATGGCCGCACCTGTGGGTGCGGCGACATGGCGGGTACGACCGCCGACGCGTTCCGCGAGTTCGTCGTCACCAGGCTCCCTGCGGGCCTGCTCGACCGCCTCGACGTGGCGATTGTCGACGGCGAATTCACCGCACGGACTGGGCCGGAGTGGTCAACGAGTGGAGCATCCAGATCCTGCCCAGCGCGCAGGCGACGCTCCCGGCCGGCTGGAAGGTGGAGAACACCACCGACGTGCCGATCGTCGACGACGGCTGGTCGGAGTCGCCCGTCACGGTGTCGGGCCTGACCGGCATGGGCCCGAAGGACTGGCGGGTGTCGGTCGACATCACCCACACCCACTGCGGCGACCTGGCCCTGTACCTACAGGCCCCGGACGGCACCGGCTATCTGTTGGACGACCTCACCGGCACCGGGGACGTGGACAACGTCGCCAAGACGTACACGTTCAACGGCTCCGCCGAGATCGCGAACGGGGTGTGGAAGCTCCGGGTCCTGGACGCGGTGTGGGGCGACACCGGAGTCATCGACGCGTGGAGCCTGTCCGCGTCGGAGTTCCAGGTGGTGAGCACGAACGCCCGGGTACCGGTGGTCGACCTGGCCACCGCCGAGAGTCCCCTGACGGTCTCCGGGGTGACCGGCAACGCCCCCAATGGCATGCAGGTCCAGGCGAAGATCACCCACCCGAAGCCGGTGCAACTGGTCGTCACCCTGGTGGCGCCGGACGGTACGGCGTACCCGTTGCACGACAGGAAGCCCGCGCTGCCCGCGGTGTTCCTGGTCGACGCCACGGCCGAAGCGGCCATCGGCACCTGGAAGCTGCGTGTGGAGGACACGGTGGCCGGTGATGCCGGCGCCATCGAGTCGTGGGGCCTGGCGCTCGAGCCGGCAGCGGCCTGGCCGGAGCAGCGCGGCCGGTCGTTCACTGTTGACAGCCCCGTGGTCGGTGCGAACGGCAGCGGCTACGTGCAGGTGACGGGTGTGCCCGGGAACGCGCCGTCGGACCTGCGGTTGACGATGAGTACGTCGTACGCCTGGGTGAGCGAGCTGAAGGTCTCGCTGGTGGCGCCGGACGGGTCGGCGTACGTGGTGCATGACGGGGCGAGCGCCATGCCGGGGACGTTCACGGTGGATGCCTCGGCGGAGGTGGCCAACGGGCGGTGGAAGCTGGTGGTGCAGTGCAGTGCAGCGCAACAGCACCAGCGGCACCGTGGGGATCGTCTCGTGGAGCCTGTGGTCCCCGGTGAGCCAGACACCGCCGGCCCCCGGAGTGACGACCAAGTTCGCCAACGGCAGCGACATGGCGATCACCGACGACGGGTACTCGTCGACGGAGAGCGGAGTGCAGGTCTCCGGCATCGCCGGCAACGCGCCGGCCGACCTGCGGGTCGCCGTGGACATCAAACATCCCAACCGGGGTGATCTGATTCTGCGCCTCGTGGCGCCGGACGGCACCGCGTACCTGCTGGAGGACATCCCGAATGCCGACACCGGCGACGACGTGTTCGCCAGCTACGAGGTCAACGGCTCGGCCGAGAAGGCCAACGGGTCCTGGCGGCTGCGGGTCTCCGACACCGTCGCCGGAAACGCCGGCACGATCGACGGCTGGAGCCTGAGCCTCGCCAGCGTGCCGGCCGCCGTTCCGGGCACCCGGTTCGAGAACACCGATGACGTACCCACCGTGGACAACGGCATCGCGGAGTCCACGGTTTCGATCACGGGTGTCGCCGGTGCCGTGCCAGCCGGCCTGCGGGTGGGAGTCACGCTCCGGCACCCTCAGCGTGGCGACCTGGTGCTGCACCTGGTGGCACCGGATGGCACGGTGTACTTGCTGGAGGATGTCCCCGACGGGGACGCCGGCGACCACGTGCGGACGACCTACTGGGTGGACGCCTCGGCCGAGACTGCCAACGGCAGCTGGGCGCTCCAGGCCCGGGACACGGTTTCCGGCAACAGTGGCGGCGTCATCGACGCCTGGAGCATCCAGTTCGGCGCCGAGTAGCGGGTATTTCGGGGTGGGGTGCTTGCCGACCCCGGCGTAGGGGACCTCGACCGCCCCAAGGGCGCGGCACCGGACGGCCGCTACGGTACGTGCGAGTCGAATCACTTCTTGTGATCATTGGCACTGATCGGTAGCGTGTCGATCGGCGGATTTCAAAGATTTCCATATGTCAATGCCATGGTCATGGCGGTGACCCGGTCTGTCTCCTGTCGCATGCTCAGCTGTCGGTTGATTCCGGCTGGGCGGAGCCGTGCCCGAGGATGCCGCCGACAGTGATGGGGCGGTCATGACGACGTTGATCATCGGCAACAGCCGGACCTGGGAGATGGTCGGCGATCTGGCGGCACTGACCCCCGACCAGTTGCGGGGCGGTGGTTGCGTCGCGCAGCGCATGCTCTGGTTCGCCCGGGACGGCGACGTACTGGTGTTGCCGTTCGCCCCGCCGGCGGACTATCTGACCTACGTCACCCACCTGACCGGAACCGACGCCTCCTCGCTGACCGTCGTGGTCCCCCCACCCGACAGTCTCGGCTCGGACATCCTCACCCCGGATCGGCTTACCGATCCGAGCTTCCTGGACGATCTTCGCCGTGCCCTCGGCGACCGGCCGCCGGTCGAGATCGTCGCCGTTTACAAGGATCTATCCGTCACCGGACTCGCCCGGGCGTTGGCCGCCGAGGCGGCCCTACCCGGCTATCCGTTCAGCGCCCAGGCCGGCGACGCGCTGGTGAACAGCAAGGCCGGATTTCGGGCGCTGGCCGCCGGAGCCGGAGTGCCACTCGCCCCGGGCACCGTGGTCACCCGGCCGGAACAGGCGCTGGAGGCGATCACTGACCTCTTCGATCAGGGCCACAGCGTGATGGTGAAGTTGGAGTTCAACGGTGGTGGCTTCGGCAACGAGATCCTCAGCCGTACCGATGGCGTCGTGCCGACCGGCGCACCCCGGGTGGTGGTGTTGCCGAACCGTCCCGGGCTGCTGTCATACGTTCAGGGGCGTTGGGAGTGGCTCACCGCCGGCCGCGCGCACCGGCTGGTGGTGGAGCGGTTCTTCCCCGGCTCCACCACCGTCTACGCGGAGTTCATCGTCACCGACGAGGCAGCCCAGCTGATCGGGGTGGGTGAGCTGCTGATGGAGCCGCTGGCGATCGGCGCGGTGTTGCCGGCGCAGACGATCGACGCGGAGACCAGAGCGGAGTTGCTCGACGGCGCCGAACGGCTGGTCGAGTCCCTACGCGTACTCGGCTACCGGGGGGTGGTCAGCGCCGACGCCATCCTCACCCCGGACGGGCAGGTGCTCTTCACCGAGACCAATTGTCGCCTGACCGGCTCCACCCACGTGCACCTGGTGCTCGATGGCCGCGTGGTCGATCCCGGCTACCGGGAGAAACGAGTCTTCCTGGAACGCGACGGTTGGGCCGTGCCGTCGTTCACGGCGGCCATCGGGCGGCTCGCGGCGGCCGGCCTGGGTTACGACCCGACCAGCCGTACCGGAGTCGTGGTCACCTCCAACGACGTCGACGGGGACGGTACCGTCGCCTGCTGCGCCATCGCGGACGATCTTCAGGCGGCGGAGGAGCTGCACCGCAGGCTGGGCGAACTCTTCGTGGACCAGTCGTCATGACCCGCGCCACGTCCTCGGGACGGACCCGCAGCTGTGGCCGGGGGCCGGTACACATCAGGTCGAACCGCATCGGTCGCCGACGGTCGCGATGAGCCGGCGGATGCGGGCGGTGGTCCTGCGCCGACCTGGCGGCCCGGAAGCGCTACGCGTCGAGCGGATACCCGAACCGTCGCCCGGCGCGGGGGAGAGCCTGATCGACGTGACGCTGACCGGGGTCAACTTCGACGACCTGGAGCGAACTGCCGGTGCTCAGCCGGAGCTGCCGCTGCCCGCGGTGCTCGGGGTGGAGGCGGTTGGGCGCCGACGGGCCGACGGCCGGCGGGTGGCCGCGCTGCTACGCCAGGGTGGTGGGTACGCCGAGGTGGTGGCGGCCCGGGACGCGTACACCGTGGAGATCCCGGCGGGCATCGACGACGCGCAGGCGCTCGGCTTGTTCGAGCAGGGCGGCACCGCGTACGGGGCGCTGTCGCTGGCCGGTCGGCTGCGGGCCGGGGAGAGTGTGGCGGTCTCCGCCGCGGCCGGCGGTGTCGGGCACCTCGCGGTGCAGCTCGCGGTGGCGCTCGGCGCCTCACCGGTGATCGGGCTGGCGTCGACCTCGGTGAAGCGGCAGTTCGTCAAGGGGCTCGGCGCTGACGTGGCGCTGGACCCGGCCGACCCGGAGCTGGCCGACCAGGTGCGGGCGGCGGCCGGCGGAGCCGGCGTGGACCTGTTCGTCGACTCGGTGGGCGGCGCGGTGGCCCGGGCCGCCCTGGCCGGCCTGGCGCCGTTCGGACGGTTGGTCTGCCTGGGCTGGCGTCCCGGAACGCAGAACGATCCCGGAACCGTCGGCGGCGGTGCTGTGCCGGCCGGGGCCGAACCGGCGGGCACGCAGGACCCGACCGGCGTCGTCGCGGTGACCACCGCGCAGCTGGCCCAGGGTTCCATCGGTTGCGCCGGCTTCTGGATGCGGCACGTGGTCGACGACCGTGAGCTGTTGTGCGGCGTCGCCGATCGGCTCTTCGAGCTGGCGGCGCGGGGTCGGCTCACGGTTCACGTCGACCGGACGGTCGCGTTGCACGAGGTCGGCGCCGCGCACGCGGCGGTCGCCGCCCGGGCCACCACGGGCAAGGTTCTCATCGACGTACGCCGGGAGGTGTGATGTTCACCCGGTACTGCCGTTCCATGCTCTGCACACCGGCGATCGCGGTCGACCGGTACGCCAACTGCCACCGTTCGGGAGCCGACATCTGCCTGGTCGACCTGGAGGACTCGGTACCGCCGCAGGCCAAGGCCGAGGCCCGGATCCGGGCGAGCGCGTTCTTCACCGGCGAGAGCGCGGCCGGTCGCCGGTGCGCCGTCCGGGTCAACGTGATCACCGAACCGGACGGCATGCGGGACCTGCTCGCTCTGCGCGAATATCCGGTCAAGCCATCCATCGTGCTGGTACCCAAGGTCGAATCGCCGCGCGACGTCGAGATAGTGGCGCGCCTGCTCCGGCCGGTTCGCCCGGACCTCGAACTGTGCGCGGTGATCGAGACGCCGCGTGGGGTGGAGAACGCCGCGGCGATCGCGGCGGCGTCCCCCCGCCCGCGTGCGCTGATCTTCGGATCCGCGGACTACGCGTCCGCTCTCGGCACCCAACTGCGCTGGGGGCCGCTGGCGCAGGCCCGGACCCGGGTGGTGAACGCCGCCCGGGCGGCCGAGGTCGAGGCGATCGACTCGCCGACCTTCCAACTACAGGACCTGACCGCGCTGCGGCGGGAGGCCATCCTGGCACAGGATCTCGGGTTCAGCGGCAAGATCGCCCTGCACCCACGCCAGGTGGCCATCATCAACCAGGTCTTCTCACCGGACGCGGAGTCGCTGGAGGCGGCCCGGCGGGTGGTGGCCGCGGGCCATCGCAGCGGCCAGGGCATCACCACCGTCGACGGGGTGATGGTTGGCCGGCCCTTCTTCGAGGCATCCCAACGGCTGCTCGACGAGTTCGACCCATCGGGCTGACCGTCGCCGGGACAGCAGCCGTCAGCCCCATCGGCAGGGAGAGGGAAATGACGAGTACGGAAGAGCACCAGAGCGTCGTCGGGCCGCACCGGTACCGCAACGCCGAGAAGATGATCCGGACCGCCGACCCGGTCTGGCAGGCAGCGGCCGACCACGGCCTGACCGGGATCAGGGTCGACACGCCCTCGGGCGACTCGAACAACCGGCTCGTCGACCGGGCGACCGGTCGCGAGTTCGTCAACATGTGTTCCTGCGCCTACCTCGGGCTCAACCACCATCCGGCGGTGATCGAGGGTGCGATGTCGGCGCTACGCGAGGCCGGCGCCACCTGGCTGGTCACCTCCACCACCCGCATCCGGCACCAGTTGCTGGCCCGGCTGGAGGAGGAGTTGGGCGACCTGTTCGGCGCCCAGGTGCTCCCCGGTACCACCTGTAGCGCGCTCACCGCCGGAATTCTGCCCCTGGTCGCCTCCGGGCACCTCGCTCCGGGCGGCCCCCGGGTGATGGTCTTCGACCGGTTCTGCCACTTCTGCATGTCGTACGTCAAGCCGATCTGCGCCGAGGAGAGCCTGGTCCTCACCTGCGACCACAACGACCTGGACTACCTGGAGGACGTCTGCAGGCGGTACCCCAGCGTGGCCTACGTCGCCGACGGCGCGTACTCGATGGGCGGCGCCGCTGCCCTGGACGGTCTGTTGGAACTCCAGGACCGGTACGGGCTGTTCCTCTTCATCGACGACTCGCACTCGCTGTCGCTGGTGGGCGAGCGTGGTGAGGGCTTCGTACGATCCCGCCTGACCATGAACCCGCTCACCGTCATCGTCACCAGTCTGGGCAAGGGCTTCGGCACCGGCGGCGGTGTGGCCATGCTCGGTGACCCGGCGATGTACGACTTCCTGGCCCGGCACGCCGGGCCGGTGGGCTGGTCGCAGAACATGGCCCTGCCACTGGTGGGAGCCTCGTTGGCGAGCGCGGCCATTCACCGCTCACCTGAGCTGGGTCAGTTGCAGCGCCGGCTGCAGGAGAACGTGGCGTACTTCGACGAGCTGCTGCCCACCTCGTTCGCCGGCAACGGCCTGCCGGTACGTCGAATCACCGTGGGGGACACCGATCGGGCGGTCCGGCTCTCCGCGGAGCTGTACCAGCGGGGCTTCTACAGCTCCGCGGTGTTCTTCCCGATCGTGCCGCAGGGGCAGGCCGGGCTGCGGATCATGATCCGCGCGGACATCGACCGGGAGGTTCTGGCCACCTTCGCCGACCACGTACGGGAGCTGACCGATGCGGCCTGAACAGGAAGGGCGGCCGGCGGCGGACCGGTCCGGTCCGACCGGCTACCGCTTGGTGGGGGAGAACCGGTACCGCGAACAGGTCGGCTTCTACTACGAGGAGATCGTCGTCGGCACGGTGATCGAGCACCGCCCGGGCCGCACCGTGACCGAGATGGACAACGTATTGATGAGCATGTTGAGCATGAACGCGTCACCACTGCACATCGACGGCGCGTACGCCGCGGCGAGCCGATGGGGCCGGCCACTCGTCTCCAGCCTGGTGACCCTGAGCATCGTCGGCGGGATGACCGCCCGCAGCACCAGCGGCCGGGCCATCGCGAACCTCGGCTGGGACCGGATCCACCTGCCCCACCCCGTCTTCGCCGGCGACACGCTCTACGCCGAGACCGAGGTGACCGCCAAACGGCTCTCCGCAAGCCGTCCGGGCGAGGGCATCGTGAGCTGCCGTACCACCGGCCGCAAGGCCACCGGCGAGGTGGTTGTCACCTTCGAGCGCAGCTTTCTGGTGCCGACGGAGGAATCCAGTATCGACGACAGGACAGGATACTGACCGTGACTCCAGAGCGGACCGTCACTACGCCAGCCCCGTCCATCCCGGAGCCGTTCGGTCGGCCGGCGGTGAACTCCTGGGACGAGTTCACCCGGCTCCGTGAGATTGTCGTCGGGGACGCCACGCACATCCGTCTCCCGGAGCAGGCCGATCCGTCGGCGTGGCTGAGCTGCTTTCCGAAACTGACCCGGGCCGAGCTGGGCAAGCTCGAGGTGGGCGAGGTGCCGGCGCAGATCGTCGAGGAGACGAACGAGGACCTGGCCGTACTCTGCGCCAGCCTGCACGGGCTGGGCGTGACCGTGCACCAGCCCGCGATCGTCGACCACAGCGTCGAGTTCGCCACGCCGCACTGGCGCAGCGCCGGCTTCACCTCGTACTGCCCGCGCGATCTCACCCTGGTGGTGGGCTCCACCATCATCGAGACCGCCAGCCCGACGCGGTCCCGCTACTTCGAGCTGTTCGGGCTGCGCCCTCTCTTCCAGGAATACCTGCTGCACGGCGCCACCTGGCTGGCCGCGCCCCGCCCGCGACTGCTCGACGAGTTGTACCTGGTCGACCCAGACGGTCTGCCAGACCTGGGGGAGAGCGAACCGGTCTTCGACGCAGCCAACGTGCTCCGGCTCGGCCGCGACCTCTTCTACCAGGTGTCGCGTAGTGGCAATGAGCTCGGTCTACGCTGGCTGGAGTCCGTCGTCCGGCTGCTGGGGGACATCCGGGTCCACCCGCTGCGCGGGATCTACGGCTACACCCATATCGACAGCACCATCTCCCTGCTGCGCCCCGGGCTGGTGCTGCTCAACCCGGGCCGGATCAAGCCGGACGCGATACCGGAACCGCTGCGTGGCTGGGATGTGCTGTGGTGTCCGCCGCTGCGTCGGTCCGCGGTGGGACCGCCCACCCTGAGCGAACACTGGATCAGCATGAACCTGCTGATGGTCGACGAGGAGCACGCCATCGTTGACGCCGACCAGCCGGAGCTGATCGCCGCGCTCGAGGGGCGCGGGATCACCGTGCTGCCGCACCGGCTGCGCCACGCGCAGTTGCTCGGTGGCGGCTTCCACTGCGTCACGCTGGACACCGTCCGTGTCGGCGGGCCCGAGAACTACCTGGACTGAGCGGCCCCGTGTCCCGGCCCGAGCGAGGAGCACGATGACCATCCCCGTCGACCTGGTGATCGCCGGATCCACGGTACGGGTCCTGGTGGACCCGTACCGGAACACCGCGCCCGAGGTGCCCACTCTCGGCCCAAGTGCCGGCGAGTACCCCTGCTACGACGCGGCGGCGTACGCGGAGATGACCGACGACCAGGAGCGCAACCGGCGCTTCCGCGTCGCCCTGGCCCGGTTGGTCGCCGGCCGGACGGTACTCGACATCGGTACCGGCGCGGATCTGCTCTGGGCACGGGAGAGCGTGCGGTACGGCGCCCGTCAGGTCTTCGCGATGGAGGCGATGCAGGAGTCGTTCCGCCGAGCCGGAAGGTGGCTGGCGGAGCGGGACGCCGCGGAGCGGATCAGCCTTCTGCGCGGGGTCTCCACCGAACTCGACATCTCCCCGCGGGCACAGGTGTGCGTCGCCGAGATCATCGGGTCGCTGGCCGGGGCCGAGGGTGCCGCCGCCGTACTGACCGACGCGCGGCGTCGGCATCTCACCGCGGACGCTGTCGTCGTGCCGCACCGGTGCGTTACCCTCGCCGCTCCGGTCGCGTTCCGACGGCTCTTCGCCGACGCTCCGGCGGCCTTCGCGGCAGACTCGCTCGGCTACCTGAAGACCATCTTCGAGTGGCACGGTGCGCCGTTCGACGTACGCCTGCGAATCAGTCACCCGGACCGCGCTGCGCTGCTCGGTGCCGGTCAGGTCGTGGAGGTTCTCGACCTCAACGGGCACCTGCCGCTGGAGCAGCGTCGCTCGGTCCGCCTGGTCATCGACCGTCCGGGCCTCGTGGACGGGGTGCTGACCTGGCTGCGGCTGTGGTGCCTGCCGGACGGGGAACCACTGGACGCGCTGGCGACGGCGTGCAACTGGGCGTCCGTCTACTTTCCGCTGTTCGACACCGAGCAGCCGGTCGAGGCGGGTGACCTGCTCGACCTGACCGTCACGTCGACTCTGTGCGAGGACGGGATCCATCCGGATTACCACCTCGACGCGGTGCTCCATACCGCGAACGCTGGCACCCGGTCGGCGAGCCACAGCTCTCCGTACCGGGGCGGGGGGTTCCGTCAGCATTCCGTCCACCGGCACCTCTTTCCCTAACCCCGGTCCCGGACACCGCGCCGGCACTACCGGAGCGGTCAAGCCGATGACCCGCGCCGGTGGGGTGGCCGAGGTGGCGCTGCTCCAGCCGGGCAACAAGCTTCCCGCCGGATCGTGGACTCTCACGGCCACCGTTCTCATCGCGAACGGCCTGAATGTCCCCACTTCATTCAGGTGTTTCATGCGGACCCGCGGAACGCTGATCTTCATCAACGGTCAACTCCAGGACTGGGGCGGCGGGGACGGCTGGCACCGGACGATGACGATCCCGGGTCTTGTCAACTTGCCGCAGGCGGACTGGATCGACGTGTCCTGCCTCCACGATCAGAACCTGCCGAGCGGCGGTGTGCTGCAGATCGAGGACGTGCGTGTGATTGCCCAGAGGGTCGCCACGACGTTCTGACCAAGGGTCGGCGGCGCCGGCCATCGGACGGGCCAGCGACCACCGGAGGGCGCCTCGATTCGAGAAGAGCTGCGTAGGCTGCGAACGAACGTGCGGGCTCAGCAGGCACACAGTGCTGCGGACTGAACCATCCGGGCCTGGCGGACCGCCATCGCCGCCAGGCCCGAGCATGGCAGGTGCCTCGTCTTCGGTGCACCCAGCACGGGCGAGTCCGCCAGTTGAGCCGACCGAGCGGGCGGGAGCGACGCAGCAGGGCATCTGATGCCGGTGGATCCGCTAGACGAGCCGCCCATCCAGGTACGCGGCGCTCAGGGCAGCGCGTTTCCGCGGGCCGCTGGTGGTGCGGGGGATGCCGCCCCGGGGCACGACGACCACCCTTTTCGTCGTGGGCTGCGGGCGTCCTCGGCGGCTTTGAAGACGAGGATGGCCTGCACGACCGCGGTGGCTCGGCGGGGCGGCAGCGCAGCTCGTTGAGCACCTTCCAGCCTTTGAAAGTGGCGATGGCGCGTTCGCCGAGGGCTCGGATCGTGGCAGGGTCAGACAACACGGCGAGGCTCCCGGCCGGTGCATCGGACCTTGGTCGGCTGCTGTCTCACCGGGAGCCTCGTCCTGTGTCGACACAGCGTCCCCGCATCCGCCGTGACCAGGGCCGGCACGATGAAAAGGCCTCAGGTCATTCTTGAAAGGCCGAGGTTATCTTCCCGTCTCGGCGGGTAACGGCGGTGGGACGAGCGGATGCGGAAGGCGGCAGGGCGATGAAGCCGGATCGGATCAGTGACGTGTTGATTGGTGCGGCCGGCGACGTGGCCGGGACGGTCGTCGATCCTCGGATGGGCCTAACCCGGCTCCGTTCGGTGGCCATCGGCCGTGCCGCCGTCATCGTGGCGGTGGGGGTGATCGCCGCTTTCCTGCTGGCCCGGTACCGTCGCCGGAGCTGAGCCCGTCGGGCGCGGCGGTCAGCATCCGGCTGATCTCTGCGGCGGCCGGGTGCTTCGGTGCGACGCTCAGGAAGCGTCGCAGCGTCCGTGTCGCGTCTGTCGAGTGGGTGCCGCGTTGCGCCAGGCCCAGCACGAGCAGACCGTCCGGGGAGTCCGGGTCGTGCGCGAGTACCTCGCGCGCCGCTTGCCCGGCCCCGGCGGTGTCGCTGGCGCGGAGCAGCGCGAAGGCGAGCCGGAGCCGGATCGCGTCGTCGGGCCGGTCCCGCAGCGCCTCCCGGTACATCTGGGCGGCGGCGCCGTAGCGGCCCTGTGTCTCCAGGTCGCGGGCCAGTTGCACGGCCACCGCGACCGGGTCGGCCGGTGGCTGCGCCGCCGGCTGGTCGAGGCGGTCGGCGGCGAGCGCCACCGATGCCACCAGGGTCGTCAGTGCGATTGCGCCGGCCCGCCACGCCCGGCGGCTCGCCCGGTCATCCGGCGGGGGCCGTGCGCCGCTGGCGGGCACCACCGGGGCGGCTCGGGGTCGCAGCGTACGCAGGGCGGCCCAGCCGCCGGCCAGCAGGACCAGTGCGGGTACGGCCCAGAGCAGCACCCGCACGCCGCCGGCGGGGCCGTCGGCCAGCACGTCCGGGCCGTAGCGGTCGACGAACCAGCGGCGGATCTCGTCACTGTCCCGCCCCTGGGCGAACTGGTCGGCGACCACCTGCCGCATCGCCGCCGCGATCGGCGACCGGGAGTCCGCCACCGACTCGCCCTGGCAGGCGGGGCAGCGTAGCCCGGCGGCGACCGCGTGGACCCGGTCCTCCCGGCCGGTGTCTCCGGTCGAGCGCAGCACCCCGGCCACGGCACCGCTGATCAGTGCCGTGAGCACCAGTGCCGCCAGTGCCGCCCGCCACCTCATCGGGCCAGCAGCGGAGCCACCCGCTGCTCCAGCCACACCCGGGTGACCACGCCCCGTTGCCGGTCGACGATCTGGCCGTCCCGGTCTACCACGAAGGTCTCCGGCACCCCCCGCACGCCCCAGTCGACGGAGCGGGTGCCGTCGGGGTCGGGCAGCACGGTCAGCCCGGCGGCGCCGGTCTCGTCGAGCAGCGCCCGGACCGCCTCGGCGCCGTCCCGGACGTTCAGCCCGACCATGCGTAGGCCGCGCGGGGACCAGCGCCGTTCCGTGTCGACCAGCAGCGGCAGCTCGTTCCGGCAGGGGCCGCACCAGGAGGCGAACACGTTGACCAGCACCACGTCGCCCCGGGCAGCGGCCAGGTCGAAGTGGCCACCGTCCAGGGTGGTACCGGCCAGGGCCGGGGCGGCCGTCGGCGCCGCGGCGTCGGGGTCGGTGGACGCCGGTGTGGCCGATGACCGCAGGCCGAGGGCGACGAGCGTGCCGAGGGCGACGGTGACCGTGAGCACCACCGCCGGTCCGGCGCGCAGCCAGCCCGGACGCCTCACGTCGCAGCCTCCGGGCGGGCGGCGATGGGTGCCGGCCGTCGGCTGTCGGGCCGTTCGGCCGGTCGGCGCCGGGCGCGGACGGCGCTGGCTGCCGCGAGCAGCCCGCCCGAGGCGGTCAGCCCACCACCGGCCCAGATCAGCCCGACCAGCGGATTCACCGCGAGTCGTACGGTCGCGCTTCCGCTGTCCGCCGCAACCGCGAGCAGGGTGACGTACGTGTCCCGCAGGGGCCCGGTGTCGATCGCCGGCACGGTGACGGCGGTGTCCCGGGCGGGGTGGTAGCGCAGCGACGGCGCGACGGTCCGCGTGGTGCCGTCCGCGTCGGTGAGGCTCAGCCGCACGCGTACCGTCATGCCGCCGGTGTCGCTGTGGCGGTCCACACCGGCCAGGCGGACGGCCACGTCGGCCACCCGTAGTGTGTCGCCGGTGCGCAGTGTCGCCTCGGCGTCGCGCCCGTAGGCCGAGGAGCCGGCGACACCGACCGCGACCAGGGCGATCCCGGCGTGCGCGACCAGCCCGGCGAGTCCTCGGCCGGGCCGGCGCAACCGGTCGGCCGCCTCCCGGGCGAGGCCGGTGAGCACGAACGCCGCGGCCCCGAACGCGGCGAGCGCGGGCAGGCCGGGCCGGCTGAGTAGGCCCACCACGGCGACGGTGGCGAGCGCCGCCCCACCGGGCACGATGAGTCGGCGGGGCGCCGTTGTCCGGTCGCGCAGTGCCGGCACCACCCCCATCACCAGCAGCAGCACGACGGCCAGCGGCACGGCGGTGCGTTGGTAGTAGCCCGCGCCGACGGAGACGCGACCGGCGCCGAGCGGCCCGGAGAGCAGCGGGAAGATCGTGCCGATCAGCACCACCGCCGCGATGGTCGTCAGCAGCACGCCGTTGACCAGCACCGCCGTCGCCCGGGACAGCACCGGGACGCCACGCCGGGCCGGTCCGGGCGTGCGCCGTCCGGCGGGCACGGTCGACGCGACGACCGCCAGCACGACGAAGCCGAGCAGCATCGGCCCCAGCGGCGAGTCGGTGAAGGCGTGCACGCTGGCCACCGCGCCGGACCGGGTGAGGAACGTGCCGAGCAGCACCAGGACGAAACTGGCGCAGGCCAGCGCCGTGTTCCAGCCCGCTCGGCCGACGGCCTGGTGCAGGGCGGTGTGCAGGAACGCGGTGGCGGTCAGCCAGGGCAGCAGGGAGGCGTTCTCCACCGGGTCCCACGCCCAGTAGCCGCCCCAGCCCAGCACCGCGTATGACCACCAGGCGCCCAGCCCGATGCCCGCAGTCAGCGCCACCCAGGAGGTCAGCGCCCACGGTCGGGTCACCCGCAGCCAGGCCCGCCCCTCGGGCCCGGCCAGCGGTGCGGCCAGCGCCAGGGCGAACGGCACCACCAGGCCGATGTAGCCGGCGTAGAGCAGCGGCGGGTGCACCCCCATCGCCGGGTGCTGCTGGAGCAGCGGGTTCGGCCCGGGCCCGTTGGCGGGCACTGGGTTGATCTCGCGGAACGGGTTCGCGGCGAAGCGGGACAGCGCGAAGAAGAACACGGTGACCGTGCTGACGACCACCATCGCGTACGCGTGTAGCCGGGCTGGGTACCGGCGCCGGGCCAGTAGGGCCGCGTAGCCGCCGAGGACCAGCAGCCAGAGCAGCAGCGACCCGTCCAGGGAGGCCCAGAGGCTGGTCACGGTGTAGTACAGCGGCACGTGACGGCCGCCGTTCTCCGCCACGAACCGGACGCCGAAGTCGTGCCGGAGCAGCGCCGCCTCCAGCAGGCCGCAGGCGGCGACGGCGCTGGCCAGGGTCGCGCCGGTGGCCAGGCGGGCCGGCCGGGCGGGCGCGGCGAACAGGGCCACCCGCAGCCAGAGCAGGGCGGTCAGGGTGGCGCAGGTCAGGCCGACCGCGAGGCTCGCGGTGCCGAGGTCACCGAGCATCGACCGGTCCCGTCGGGTCGGTGGACGGCCGGTACTCGTTGCCGTGCCGGACCACGACGTGGTTGGAGCGGAACACCCGGTCCGCCGACAGGGTGCCCTCGACGACCGCCTCCTCGCCCTCCCGGAATGTCTCCGGCGGCACCCCGCGCTGCTCGACGGTGATCTCGTGGCCCTCCGCGGTGAGGCGGAACACCACCAGGTCACCATCGCGGCGCAGCGACCCGGGCACCACCTCGCCGCCGAGGCGTACCCGGTCCCGGGTGGCGGACGGGTCGTCGAGCACCTCGCCCGGGGTGCGGTAGTAGGTCAGGGTGCTCTGCAGCGCGCCGGTGACCAGGAGCCCTCCGGCGGCCAGCAGCACGGCGACCAAGGCGACGTGGCCCGCGCGGCGCCGGGTCATCCGATCCGGGCCGGCACGCGGTCGGGGGCGGGGGCGGGGGACGCATTGAGGGCCAGCCGCCGTTCCAGCCGGACCACCAGGTGGGCCAGGACGCAGAGCGCGGCGAGCGTCGCGGCGGCCACGGCGAGCAGCAGAGCTACCCCCATCCGCGGGTCGATCGGCGGGCGCTGTGGGGCGAGCACGGTCGCCTGCTGGTGCAGCGACCGCCACCAGAGCACCGAGAAGTGCACCACTGGCACGAGGAGGAAGGCGGCAATGCCGACCACCGCTGCCCGGCGGGCCACCTGGTGGTCGCCGCCGTCGCACGCCCCGATCCGCTCGGCCACCGCGCGGCGCAGGGCCAGATAGCCGGCGTACGCGAGCAGCAGCAGCGCGGTGCCGACCAGCCGGGGATCCCAGGCCCACCATGTCCCCCAGACCAGATGCCCCCAGAGCGAGCCGGTGCCGATCGTGACGGCGGTCAGCACCACACCGATCTCCGCGCTCGCCCGGGCGAACCGGTCCCAGCGCAGGTCGCCCCCGATCAGGTACGTCCCGCTGGCGGCCAGCACCACGGCGAACGCCGCGTACGCGACCCAGGCGGCGGGGACGTGCAGGTACATCAGTCGTTGCGCATGGCCCTGCACCTCGTCCGGGGGTGCCAGCCAACCGCCGGCCACCACCGCCCCCGTAGCGAGCCCACCGGCGAGCCAGGCGATCGTCCGGCGGCCGGCGGCGGCTCGAGTGGTGTCGCCGAGCAGGTCCAGCGGGGAGGCTTGCATGATCTTCCCTGTCCACGCCCAGCGGCGCTGTCGGATGGGTGGGAGGCAAATTAACCCTAAATGGCATGCGGGTCGCATATTCCCGTATTCGCCGTAATTGGGCGGTAAGCGCCTGATTGATCCTAGAGTCGCAGCTGATGGACGCGACAGCGGCGACGACCAGCAGTGAGGCCCGGACGGCGCGGCGACGCCGGCGGCCACGCCCCGCGCTGAGCGCGCTGGCCGGCCTGCTGCTGATTGCCGGGTGCGCTGGCGACGCGCCCTCCGCGCTCAACCCCGCAGGCTCCGGCGCGTCCCGCGTCGCGGGGCTGTGGTGGCTGTTGTTCTGGATCTCCGTGGCGGTCTTCGTCGAGGTCATGGCGCTGCTGACGTGGGCGCTGGTGTTCCGGCGCGGCAACGTCCGGATCCGCCACGGCCAGCCGCTGCGTTTCGTCACCGTGGCCGGCGCCGGGCTGCCCTTCGTCATCCTCGTCGCCGTCTACGGGGTGGGGCTGCGCGACCTCGCCGCGCTCGGCGACGCGCCCGGTCCGGAGGCCCTCACCGTGGAGGTGACCGGCCACAAGTGGTGGTGGGAGGTGCGCTACCCGGGGGCCTCCGGGGCCACGGCCAACGAGATCCACATTCCGGTGGGAGAGCGGGTCAAGGTGCGGCTGCGCACCGACGACGTGTTGCACAGCTTCTGGGTGCCACAGCTCATGCCGAAGACCGACCTGATCGCCGGCGAGACCCGGGAGACCTGGCTGCGGGCCGAGCGGGCCGGCAGCTACCGGGGCCAGTGCGCCGAGTACTGCGGTACTCAGCACGCCCACATGGCGTTCATGGTGATCGCGCAACCGCGCGCCGGCTTCGACGCGTGGCTGGCCCGGCTGAACGCCCCGGCGCGCCAGCCGACGACGGAGGCCGAGCACCGTGGCCAGCAGGCCTTCGTGCAGGGCACCTGCGCCGCCTGCCACACCGTCCGGGGCACCGACGCCCAGGGGCGGGTAGGGCCGGACCTGTCGAATGTCGGCTCCCGGTGGAGCATCGGCGCCGGCGCGGTGCCCAACGACGCCGGCCACCTCGGCGGCTGGATCGCCAACTCGCAGACCGTCAAGCCTGGCAACGCGATGCCGCCGCAGCCGGTCTACGCCGCCCAGTTGCCCGACCTCATCGCGTACCTGCGGTCGCTGGAGTAGGTGGGTGGAAGATGTCCACGACGACCACACCATCGTCCGGCGTCAGCCGGGAGGACCTGGGCCGGCTGGCGGAACACTGGGGCGAGCGGCCCTCGCTGCGGGCCTGGTTCAGCACCGTCGACCACAAGAGGATCGGCCGGCGCTACCTGGTCACCGCCGGGTTCTTCTTCATCCTCGCCGGACTCAGCGCCCTGGTGATGCGTACCCAGCTTGCCCGGCCCGAGGCGGGCGTGGTGTCGCCGCAGGAGTACAACCAGCTGTTCACCATGCACGGCACGGCGATGATCTTCCTGTTCGCCACCCCGATGTTCTTCGGCTTCGGCAACTTCCTGGTGCCGTTGATGATCGGCTCGCGGGACATGGCGTTCCCCAGGTTGAACGCCTTCGGCTACTGGGTCTTCCTCTTCGCCGGGCTGTTCATGTGGGCGAGCCTGCCGTTCGGCGCGGCACCGAACAACGGCTGGTTCGCGTACGCCCCGCTCAGCGCCGAACAGCACAACCCCGGCCTACACATGGACGTCTACGCGCTCGGGCTGCTCTTCCTCGGCATCTCCACCACCGCCGGCGCGATCAACTTCATCGTCACCGCGCTCAAGCTGCGCGCGCCCGGGATGTCGCTCAACCGGGTGCCGCTGTTCGTCTGGGCGATCGTGGCCACCGCGTTCATGGTGATCTTCGCGTTGCCGGCGTTGAACGCGGACAACGCCATGCTCTTCCTCGACCGGCGGTTCGGTACCCACTTCTTCGACCCGTCCGCCGGCGGGAACGTGCTGCTCTGGCAGCACCTGTTCTGGATCTTCGGGCATCCGGACGTCTACATCATCGTGATGCCGGCGCTCGGCATCGTCTCCGCCGTGCTGCCCGCGTTCACCCGCCGCGGCGTGGTCGGCTACCCGCTGATCGTGCTGGCCATCGTGTCGATCGCGATCATCTCGTTCGGGGTCTGGGTGCACCACATGTTCGCCACCGGGCTGCCGCAGCTGTCGTACAGCTTCTTCAGCGCGGCCAGCACCATCATCACCATCCCGTCCGGCATCCAGATCTTCGCCTGGCTGGCCACCATGCTGCTCGGCCGGCTGGTGCTGAAGGTGCCGCTGCTGTTCGTCATCGGGTTCGTCATCACCTTCGTACTGGGTGGCTTCACCGGCGCGATGTTCGCGCTCACCGCGTTCGACCAGCAGGTCACCGACTCCTACTTCGTGGTGGCGCACTTCCACTACGTACTGATCGGCGGGGCGGTCTTCCCGATGCTCGCGGGGATCTACTACTGGCTGCCGAAGATCACCGGTCGGATGTACCACGAGGGGCTGGGCCGATGGGCGTTCTGGCTGGTCTTCACCGGCATGCACGTCACCTTCTTCCCGATGCACCTCTACGGGCTGTTCGGCATGCCCCGACGGGTCTACACCTATCGCAGCGAGCCCGGCTGGGACGGCTGGAACCTGGTCAGCAGCATCGGGTCGTACGTGCTCGCCGTCGGGCTGCTGCTGGTGCTCGCCGGCGTGGTCCACGCCGTACGCCGGGGCCGGCCAGCCCCGCCCGATCCGTGGGGCGGCGACAGCCTGGAGTGGGCGACCGCGTCGCCGCCCGCGCCGTACAACTTTCCGGTCGTGCCCCGGGTGCGCAGCCTGCACCCGGTCTGGGACGAGTGGACCGCCGAATCCACCGGCCCGAGCGCGACCGAGGACCGGATCCTCAGCAACGGGCGCCGCACGGTGTTCACCAGCGAGCTGGACGCCCGGTACGAGCGGGCGGTGCAGATGCCGGAGTCCACGCTCAAGCCGCTGCTGCTCGCCGCCGCGCTGCTGGTCTTCTTCACCGCCATGCTGCTGTCCTGGTACCCGGTGGCGGCCGTCGCCGTCCTCGTGGTGGCGTCCACCATCGCGGTCTGGCTCTGGCCGCCCCGCCGCCCGGACGAGGAACTGGCGGTGGCGGCATGACCGACCGGGGTGGACTCGTGGCGGCCGCCACCGGCGCCGAGGCACTGAGCACCGAACTGCCGGTCGGCCGGTCCACCGGCTGGTGGGGCATGGTGATGTTCGTGGCCACCGAGGCCACCCTCTTCGCCTGCCTGCTCGGCAGCTACTTCTACCTCCGCTTCCAGTACGGCCCTCAGTGGCCGCCGGGCGGCATCGAGGACCCGAAGCTGCTCACCCCGCTGGTGATGACCGCGGTGCTGCTGCCCAGCAGCCTGCCGGTGATCTGGGCCGAGCACGGCATCCGGCGCGGCCACCGCTGGCGGCTGCGCTCCGGCCTGGCCGCGACCATGGTGCTCGGGGTGACGTTCCTGTCTCTGCAGGCCGCCGAGTACGCCGAGAAGCTTCGGCACTTCACCATGACCACCGACGTCTACGGCTCGCTGTTCTTCCTGATCACCGGCTTCCACGGGCTGCACGTCCTGGTCGGACTGACGATGATCGGGTGGCTGCTCGCCGCCTCCCTGCGCGGCGGCAGCTTCGGAGCCCACCGGCACGAACAGGTCCGCAACGCCGCCATCTACTGGCACTTCGTCGACCTGGTCTGGGTCGCCATCCTGTTCACCATCTACCTCTCCCCGCGACTGTGACGACCACCCCGCCCGCCTCCCGCGCCCGGCTGACCGGAGGACTGCTGCTCTGGTACGGCGTGCTCGGCGGGGCCCTCGCCTGGGCCGCCCACCTGCTCGTCGCCTGGCCGCTGGACGAGCTGACCTGTGCCGCCGGCTCCGAGCGAGTCGCCGCCGTGCCGCTCCGGCAGGCCGTCGGGCTCGCAGTGGTCATCCCAGCCCTGGTCACCGTGGGCTCGCTGCTGGTGGCCGCGCTGGTCTGGCGGCGTACCGCGCGGTCCCAGTCGACGGGCACCGAGGACCGGGCGTACGGCCGGTCGCGGATGCTCGCCGTGGTGGGCGTCTGGGCCAACCTGCTGTTCCTGGCCATCATCCTGCTCGGTGGGGTCGCCCTGCTGGTGCTGCCGCCATGCCAGCGCTGACCGTCGACCGGGCCCACGGGCCCGGCACGAGCCCGGTGGCCGAGGACCTGCTGACCATGCTGGTGCTCGTCGCCGCCTGCCTCCTCGCCGCCGGCTACGGGCGGGGCGTCCAGGAGCTGTGGTCCCGGCGTGGTCCCGGCGCGGTCGTACCGGGCTGGCGGGCGACCGCGTTCGGCGCGGGAGTGCTGGTGGTGCTCGCGGCGGACCAGGGTCCGGTGCACGCGGTCGCCGAAGCCTCGTTCGCCGGGCACATGGCCCAGCACATGCTGCTCCTGCTGGTGGCGGGACCGCTCCTCGCCGCCGGCGCGGCGGGGCTGCCGCTGAGCCTGGCCGCCCCGCTGCCGCTGCGCCGACTGCTGGCCCGCTGCCGGGTAGCGGCGCCGGTGCGGTGGCTGCGCCGGCCCGGGGCGTACGCCCTGCTGGCCGGCGGCGGGCAGACGGCCCTGCTGTGGTTCTGGCACCTGCCCGGGCCGTACA
Source organism: Micromonospora sp. NBC_01412 (assembly GCF_045040215.1). Taxonomy (NCBI): domain Bacteria; kingdom Bacillati; phylum Actinomycetota; class Actinomycetes; order Micromonosporales; family Micromonosporaceae; genus Micromonospora; species Micromonospora sp. NBC_01412. Next base: position 388,598 of record NZ_CP109528.1, on the reverse strand, counting down.
CCGCGGCGGTCGACCGTCCCGTCGTACACGCCGCCGAGCACCTGTGCTTCCTGGCGACGGCCTGGTTGTTCTGGGCGCCGGTGCTCGGCGCGCCCCGGCACCGCGCGCCCGCCCCGGTGACCGTCCTGCTGCTGGTCGGCGCCATGCTGCCGGCCTCCGCGCTCGGCGCCGTGCTGACGTTCGCCCGGGAACCGGTCTATCCGGCCCGGGTGTTCGGCACCGACCCGCTCGCCGACCAGCAGCTCGCCGGGCTGCTGATGTGGGCGCCGATGGACCTGGTGGCGTTGGTCGTGGCGCTGACCGTCTTCCTGCGCTGGCTGCTGCGGATGCAACGGGACCGCCCCGACGCCCTGCGTGGGGCTGGGACACGTCGGGCGGCCGCCCCGGTGGCGGTCAAGGCCGAAACGGAAGGGATGGTGCCATGAAGCTGCCCCGCCGGCTCTGGGCGTTCGGCGCGGCCCTCGGGGTCCTGCCGGTCGGCGTGGTCACCGGTTGTTCCTCGGTATCCCAACCGCCACCGCCGCAGTCCCAGCAGGGGCTGCCGGACCGGGGCGCGGAGCTGATCTCCCGGTACGGCTGCGGCTCGTGCCACACCATCCCCGGCGTCAACCGCGCCGACGGACTGGTCGGGCCGCCCCTGACCCGCTTCGGCGCCCGCTCCTACATCGCCGGTGAGCTGCCCAACAACGCCGACAACCTGCGGCGCTGGATCTCCGACCCGCAGTCCGTGGAGCCGGGCACCGCCATGCCGAACCTGGGCGTCGACGCGATTGACGCCCAGGACATCGCCGCCTATCTCCAGAGCCTCGACTGACCGATGGGGACCGGACGAACGGAGACCCGCCTGCCCGCCGCGCACCCGCGCCGGGCGCTCGCGGTCGGGGCCGTGCTGGTGCTCACCGCCGGCCCTGTGGCGCTGGCCCCGACGCCGGCCCCGCAGGAGAGCCCGGCCGTCGCCACGCCGTCGCCGGGGGACCGGGGGGCCCAGCTCTACCTGGCACAGTGCGCGAGCTGTCACGGCGTGCAGGGCCAGGGCACCCAGCGCGGCCCGTCCTTGGTCGGCGTCGGTCCCGCCTCGGTGGACTTCCAGCTCTCGACCGGCCGAATGCCGCTCTCCCGAACGGCGCCGCAGTCCCGGCGTCGCGAGCCGGTGCTCTCGGCCGACGACATCGCCGCCCTGGTCGGTCACGTCGCCGACTTCGGCGGCGGCGGCGGCCCGCAGATCCCCCGGGTCGGTCCCGGCGATGTGGTCACCGGTCGGGAGATCTTCGCTGCCACCTGCGCCCCGTGCCATGGCGCGACCGGCGCGGGGGCCGCGCTGACCAGCGGCTGGATCGCCCCGCCTCTGTACGATGCGACGCCGGCCCAGGTCGCCGAGGCGGTCCGGGTGGGGCCCGGCCTGATGCCGGTCTTCCCCAGCCAGGTGCTCGACGACCGGCAGGTCGACGACGTGACCGCCTACGTGCAGCGGCTGCGTGGCGAGCGGCTGGACCGGGGCGGCAACCCGCTGCGTCGGCTCGGGCCGCTGGCCGAGGGCCTGGTGGCCTGGCTGGCGGTGCTGGGGCTGCTGGTGGCCGCCGTCCGGTGGCTGGGCCGGAGGTCGGGGGAGTGAGCGGCCGGCGTCCCTCGCCGATTGAGCGGGCCGCGAGCCGCCGGATCGTTGCCGCGTTCGGAGTCAGCACAGCCGGGGCGGTGGGCTTCGCGGTCACCTACGGGCTGGGCGGCGACACCCGGTGGGAGGGGGTCTGCCTGGCGGTGGCCTTCGCCGGGCTGGCGGTGGGCCTCGCCGTCTGGGGCCGGCAGCTCGTGCCGGTCGGCGGGTATGTCGAGGAGCACGAGGGCTTCGCCCCACCACCGGCGGAGCAGGCGATGACCGCGGCGGTGCTCACCACGCCGGACAGCCCGGTGCGGCGGCGGGGCCTACTTGCCGCGCTCGGGTTCGCGGTGACCGCACTCGGCGTCGCCGCCCTGTTCCCGCTACGCTCGTTGCTGCCGTGGGACCGGATCCGCCCGGAGCGGGCACTGACCGAGACCCCGTGGGGCCCCGGTGTCCGCCTGGTGGACGGCGACGGGCGCCCGCTGCGGCCCGGGGACGTGCCGGCGAACTCGGTGGTCGCGGTCTTCCCGGAGGGCGATGTCGACGCCGGGGACGCCCCCGCCTTCGCGGTACGCCTTGAACCGCAGCGCTTCACCCGGCCGCCCGCCGGCGGTCACCTCGACGGGCTGGTCGTCTGGTCGCTGCTCTGCACCCACGCCGGTTGCCCGGTCCGGCCCTACCTGAAGGGTGCCGGGCGGGTGCTCTGTCCCTGCCACCAGTCGTCGTTCGACCTGTTGGCGAACGCCCGTCCGGTTGCCGGACCGGCCGCGCGGGCGCTGCCCGGCCTGCCGATCGAGGTCGGCCCGGACGGCTTCCTCCGGGCCGGCGGCGACTTCACCGGCCCACCGGGTGCCGGGTTCTGGAGCCGGCCGTGATCACCGACCGGCTGGCCCGGGCCCTCGATGACCGGCTGCGGCTCTCCCCGATCACCCGCCGGGCGCTGGCGAAGGTCTTCCCCGACCACTGGGCCTTCATGCTCGGCGAGCTTGCGCTTTACTCGTTCGTCGCGCTGATCCTCACCGGCGTCTACCTGACCTTCTTCTTCGACGCCAGCTCCGCCGACCGGGTCTACCACGGCGGGTACGCCCCGCTGGACGGCGCCACCACCTCCGCCGCGTACGCCTCGACGGTGCGGTTGAGCTGGGACGTCCGCGCCGGATTGCTGATCCGGCAGACCCACCACTGGGCCGCGCTGGTCTTCGTCGCGGCGATCCTGCTGCACCTGATCCGGATCTTTTTCACCGGGGCGTTCCGCAAGCCGCGCGAGCTCAATTGGCTGATCGGCGTGACCATGCTGACGCTCGCCCTGGCCAACGGCTTCACCGGCTACTCCCTGCCGGACGACCTGCTCTCCGGGCTGGGCCTGCGGATCATCACCTCGGTGGTGGAGTCGGTCCCGTTGGTCGGCGGCTGGCTGGTGTCGCTGGCCCTCGGGGGGGAGTTCCCCTCCGACGTGATGATCCCGCGGCTGTTCGTCAGCCACGTGCTGCTGGTGCCGGCTGTCCTGGTCGCCCTCGTGTCGCTGCACCTGGGCATCCTGGTCCGGCAGAAACACAGCCAGTTTCCCGGCCCGGGGCGTACCGAGCACAACGTGGTCGGGTCGCGGCTGTGGCCGAGCTATGCGTTGCGGTCGCTCGCCCTCTTCGCCTGGGTGCTCGCGGTGCTGTTCGCCCTTGGCGGCCTGGTGCAGATCAACCCGGTCTGGTTCTACGGCCCTTTCGAACCGGCCCAGTCCACCGCGCCCGCCCAGCCCGACTGGTACGTCGCCTGGGGCGACGGGGCCCTGCGACTGTTCCCGCCATGGGAGTTCCGCATCGCCGGGTACCTGGTCCCGGCGCCGTTCTTCCCCGGCGTGGTCCTCGGCGCCGTCACCTTTCTCGCCCTGTACGCCTGGCCGTTCGCCGAGCGGCTGTGGACGAAGGACCGCCGGCCCCACCACCTGCTCGACCGTCCCCGCGACCACCCGGTCCGGCTCGGCGTCGGCGTCGCCGCGCTGACCTTCTACACGGTGCTCGTGGTGGCCGCCGGGGATGACATCCTCGCCCGTCTGCTGCGGGTGCCCGTCTACGACCTGCTCGGGCTGTTCCGGGTGCTGGCGCTGGTCCTGCCGGTGGTGACCGGCACCATCGGCTACCTGATCGCGCAGGCGCTGCGAGGCAACGCCGGCGGCATCGGCGACCTCACCCGCGCCGACCTACGCCGGGCCGGGGCCCGGCGGGCGGGACCGGCCTCCGGCGAGGGGAGCGGCGACGAGCCGGAGGCGCCCCCGCCGGACCGGCCGGGCGAGCGGATCGAGCTGTGGCCGGACGGGGAGCTGTGGCGCTGGCGCTACCGGAATGCGGGCGGGGATGTGGCCATCGCCGGAAACCGGGCGCTGCGTTCGGAGCGGGAGGCGGTCGAGGCGTCCCGGCTCGCGTACCCCGGGGTCGACCGGGTGGTGGTGCCCGGGCCGCCTCTGTCCGCGCCGCCCGGGCCGGTCCGCGCTGCCCTGCGTCGGTGGGGCCGGGCTGCTGCGGCCGGGTCGTTGCTGGTTGCCGCCCTCGTCGGCCGGCGGCGGGACCGTCGGCGCCAGGAGCGGGCGGGCCATCGGGACGCGCCGCCCCGGGGACGGGAGCCGGACGATCCGCGGGCGGATGAGTCCTCGACCCCGGACGGGACGTCGTGAGACATCTGGTCGGACCACCGGGGCCAGCCGTCGGTGGTCGCCCGGGCTCCGGCCCGGCAAGGCTCGGAACACTAGGGTGAAAAGCGGATGGAAGGGATGTTTGCCGCAGACTGGTACGGGTAGCCCGACGGAATGCCGGATGGCGGGCGGGGGGCACAACGGCGGAAACCGGAGCAGGGGGTGCGAGGTGCGGGAGATCGTGGGCGAGAGCCTGGCTCGACGACTGGTGGCATGGGGCGTCGACACCGTGTTCGGTCTGCCCGGTGACGGCATCAACGGCCTGATGGAGGGCTTCCGCCGGCAGCGGGAGAAGCTCGACTTCGTGCTTGTGCACCACGAGGAGGCCGCCGCCTTCATGGCCACCGGCTATGCCAAGGCCACCGGTCGGCTCGGCGTCTGCGCCGCCACCTCCGGCCCGGGCGCCATCCACCTGCTCAACGGGCTGTACGACGCCAAGCTCGACCACGTGCCGGTGCTCGCCCTCACCGGCATGCAGGAGACCTCGGTGCTCGGCCAGAGCTACCAGCAGGAGGTGCACACCCCGCTGCTCTACCAGGACGTCGCGGCCTACAACCTGATGGTCACCAACCCGCAGCAGATGCCGGGCGTGGTCGACATCGCCATCCGCAACGCCCTGTCCAAACGGACCGTCGCGCACCTGACCTTCCCCAACGACGTGCAGGTCGCCGCCGCCGACGAGGACCCGTACCGGCACGTCAGCCCGGGGGAGCCGCCGACGAGCAGCCCGGTGGTGTCACAGCCCCCGGTGCCGGCGGCGCAGGCCGACCTGGCCCGCGCCGCCGAGGTGCTCAACGCCGGCACGAAGGTCGCCATGCTGGTCGGCATCGGCGCCCGGGGCGCCCGCGACGAGGTGCTCGCCGTGGCCGAGGCGCTGGCCAGCCCGATCGTCAAGACCCTGCCCGGAAAGATGGTGGTGCCCGACGACCACCCCCTCACCACCGGCGGCCTCGGCCTGCTCGGCACGAAGCCGAGCGAGGAGCTGATGGAGGAGTGCGACACCCTGCTGATGGTCGGCACCTCCTTCCCGTACGGGAAGTACCTGCCCTCGCCCGGGCAGGCTCGGGTGGTGCAGATCGACATCGACCCCAGCCTGATCGGCATGCGGCTGCCGCTGGACGCCGCGGTCACCGCCGACGCCACGCTGGCGTTGCAGCAGCTCCTGCCGCTGCTCCAGACCCGCACCGACCGGTCCTTCCTGACGAAGTACCAGCGGGAGCGGGACGCCTGGCGCGCGGACATGCTCGCGCTGCAGGACCCGACCCGCGACCCGATCGCCCCGCAGTACCTGATCAGCTGTGTAGACGAGGCCGCCGGCCCGGACGCCATCCTGACGTGCGACTCCGGCACCATCGCCACCTGGGCGGCCCGGCACTGGACCATCCGCGGCGACCGGGAGTTCTACCTCTCCGGCAACCTCGCCACCATGGCGCCCGGCCTGCCGTACGCGGTCGCCATGCAGCACGCGTACCCCGGTCGGCAGGTGATCGCGTTCGTCGGCGACGGCGGGTTCGCCATGTTGATGGCCGAGTTCCTCACCGCCGTCCGGCACCAACTGCCGATCAAGGTGGTCGTCAACAACAACAACGCGTACGGGCAGATTCTCTGGGAGCAGATCGTCCTCGGCTACCCGGAGTACGCCGTGCGGCACCGCCAACCGGAAGCGGACTTCGCAGCCTGGGCGCGGGCCTGCGGAGGGTACGGCGCCAAGGTCACCGACCCGAAGGCACTCCCGGCGGCGATCCGCGAGGCCCTCGCCCACCCCGGCCCGGCGCTGGTCGACTGCGACGTCAACCCGAACGAGCCGCCGATGCCCGGCAAGGTGACGTACGACCAGGCCAAGTACTTCACCGAGGCGTTCCTGCGCGGCCAGCCGCACAAGGGCGCCACGCTGGCCACCGTGACCCGGGACAAGATCAACGAGCTGCGCTCATGAGCCGACGCGCCAGCGGCACGGCCAGAACGGCTACTCCCACCACGAGCCCGATGTCCCTGCCCGCGCCCATCCTGCGGCCACCGGGCCCTGCCGAGGGCATCGACCTGGCAGCCCTCGCCGCCGACTTGCGCGCAGGGGTGGACGGGGAGGTCCGCTTCGACGCTGGCTCCCGGGCCGCCTACTCCACCGGTGGTTCCAACTACCGTCAGGTGCCGCTCGGCCTGGTGGTGCCCCGTACCGTCGAGTCGGGTGTGGCCGCCGTGGTCACCTGCCGCCGGCACGGGGCGCCGGTGCTGTCGCGCGGCGGCGGTACCAGCCTGGGTGGGCAGGTCACCAACGTGGCGGTGACCATCGACTGGTCGAAGTACTGCAACCGGCTGCTGGAGGTCGATCGGCAGGCGCGGACCTGCCTGGTCGAGCCGGGCATCGTGCTCGACACCCTCAACGAACTGCTGGCACCTGAAGGGCTGGAGTTCGGCCCGCGACCGTCCACCCACAGCCACTGCACGATCGGCGGGATGATCGGCAACAACTCGTGCGGGTCGACCGCGCAGTACAGCGGCAAGGTGGTCGACAACATCGTCGACCTGGAGGTGCTCCTCTACGACGGCACCCGGATGTGGGTCGGCGAGACCACCGACGAGCAGTACGCCGAGATCCAGCGCCGTGGCGGTCGCCAGGCTGAGATCTACCGGCAGTTGCGGACGCTGAGGGACGAGTACCTGGCCGAGATCCGCACCCGCTACCCGAACATCCCGCGCCGAGTCTCCGGCTACGGCCTGGACAGTCTGCTGCCGGAGAAGAATTTCCACGTGGCGCAGGCGCTGGTGGGCTCCGAGGGCAGCCTGGTCACCGTGCTACGGGCGCGGTTGAAGCTCCTGCCCGTGGTGCGGGCCAAGTCAATGGTGTTCCTGTCCTACCCGGACATCGCCGCCGCCGGCGACGACGTGCCCCGAGTCCTGCCGCACCGCCCGATCGCGCTCGAAGGGCTCGACGGCAAGCTGATCAACTTCGAGTTGCGCAAGCACCTGCACCCGGAGGCTCTGCACAAGCTGCCCGAGGGCGGCGGATGGCTGATGGTGCAGCTGGGCGGCGACACCATCGAGGAGGCCGAGGCCGCCGCCGCGCGGATGGTCGACGCCCTGTGCCGCGACGGCGGGCCGGGCGTGCACCGGTTCGACAACGAGGTGGACGAGAGGCAGATGTGGCTGGTCCGCGAGTCCGGGCTCGGCGCCACCGCCCGGGTGCCGGGTGAGCGGGACACCTGGGAGGGCTGGGAGGACTCGGCGGTCGCCCCGGAACGGCTCGGCGACTACCTGCGGGACCTGGATCGGCTCTTCCGGGAGTACGGCTTCGAGCAGGCGTCGCTGTACGGGCACTTCGGGCAGGGCTGCGTGCACACCCGGATCCCGTTCGAGATGACGACGGCCGCCGGGGTACGCCAGTTCCGCTCGTTCATCGAGCGCGCCGCGGACCTGGTGGTCTCGTACGGGGGCTCGTTCTCCGGCGAGCACGGCGACGGGCAGGCCCGCGGTGAACTGCTGCCAAAGATGTTCGGCCACCGGCTGATCCGGGCGTTCGGGCAGTTCAAGGCCATCTTCGACCCGGGCGACCGGATGAACCCGGGCAAGGAGGTCGCCCCCTACCTGCTGGACAGCCACCTTCGACTCGGCGTGGACTACAACCACGGTGACGTGGAGACCACCTTCCGCTATCCGGACGACGACGGCAGCTTCGGCCGGGCCGTGCTGCGCTGCGTCGGGGTCGGCAATTGCCGGCGGGAACACGGTGGGGTGATGTGCCCGTCCTACATGGTTACGCGGGAGGAGGAGCACTCCACCCGGGGCCGGGCGAGGTTGCTCTTCGAGATGCTCGACGGGACCGCACGGGGCGGCGCCATCGCCGACGGCTGGCGCTCGACGGCCGTACGCGACGCCCTGGACCTCTGCCTGGCCTGCAAGGGCTGCAAGGCGGACTGCCCGGTCAACGTCGACATGGCCACATACAAGGCGGAGTTCCTGTCCCACCACTACGCGGGCCGGCTGCGCCCCCGCTCCCACTACTCGATGGGCTGGCTGCCGCTGGTGGCCGCTGCGGCCAGTCGCGCCCCCCAGGTGATGAACGCGCTGGCGCAGGCACCCGGGCTGAACCGGATCGTCAAGATGGTCGGCGGCATCGACCGGCGCCGCGACATCCCGGCCTTCGCCACCGAGTCCTTCCAGCGCTGGTTCGCCCACCGCACGCCCGGCGGGGACGGATCGTGCGGCGAGGTGCTGCTCTGGCCGGACACCTTCAACAACCACTTCCATCCCAGCGTCGCCCGCGCGGCGGTCGAGGTGCTGGAGGCGGCCGGCTGGCGGGTACGCGTACCGGACCAGCCCGTCTGCTGCGGGCTGACCTGGATCTCCACCGGTCAGCTCGACACCGCGAAGATGGTGCTGCGCCGGACCGTGGACGTGCTGCGCCCGCACCTGCGGGCCGGCACCCGGATAGTCGGCCTGGAACCGTCCTGCACCGCCGTGTTCCGCAGCGACGCCCACGAGCTGTTCCCCGACGACGAGGACGTCACCAAGCTGCGCAAGCAGACCGTCACCCTGGCCGAGCTGCTGCACGACCACAGCCCCGGGTGGCAGCCGCCCCGGCTGCCGGGCCGAGCGCTGATCCAGACCCACTGCCACCACCACGCGATCCTCGGCACCGCCGCCGACCAAGCGGTGCTCGCCGCCACCGGGGTAAGCGCCGACTTCCTCGACTCCGGCTGCTGCGGGCTGGCCGGCAACTTCGGCTTCGAGCAGGGGCACTACGAGATCTCCGAGGCCTGCGCCGAACGGGTGCTGCTGCCCGCCGTCCGGAATGCCGCCGACACCGACGTGATCCTGGCCGACGGCTTCAGCTGCCGTACCCAGGTCGAGCAGAGCGCGTCGGGCGGCCGCACCGCGGTCCACCTGGCCGAGCTGCTCCGCGCCGGCCTGCACGGCGGCTCGATCCCGATCCGCCCGGAGCGTGACTGGGGCGACCGGCCCGCGCCGCCGAATCTGGCGACCCGGTGGGCCGCCGCCGGGCTGGTCGGCCTGGCCGCGCTGGCACCGGTGGCCGCGTTCGCCGCCCGGGCGGCCGCCCGGAGGGGACGGTGACCGGCCTGCGGCTGACCGCGGCGGCATACCGGGTGCCGACCGACGCCCCCGAGGCTGACGGCACCCTCGCCTGGGACGGCACCACGATGGTGCTGGTCCGCGCGGCGGCCGACGGGCACACCGGCATCGGCTGGACCTACGGGCCGACCGCAGCGACGGCCGTGGTGACCGACCTGCTCGCCCCAGTGGTGACCGACCTCGACCCGGACGACGTGCCAGCGATCTGGACCGCCATGCGGCACCAGCTGCGCAACGCCGGCCGGCCCGGGGTCGCCGGGCTGGCGCTTTCCGCCGCCGACTGCGCGGTCTGGGATCTCAAGGCCCGCCGGCACGGCCTGCCGCTGGCCGGCCTGCTCGGCACCGCCCGCCGGCACGTTCCGGTGTACGGCAGCGGCGGCTACACCACGTACGACGACGAGCGTCAGCACCGGCAGCTGTCCGGCTGGGTGCACGAGCAGGGCATCCCCCGCGTGAAGATCAAGATCGGGGAGTCCTGCGGCACCAAGGCACCCCGCGACGTGGCCCGGATGACCGCCGCCCGACGCACCATCGGCGACCACGCCGAGCTGTACGTCGACGCCAACGGCGGTTACCAGCGCAAGCAGGCCATCCGGGTGATGCGCGCGGCCACCGACCTCGACGTGCGCTGGTACGAGGAACCGGTCAGCTCCGACGACCTGGCTGGTCTCGGACAGGTCCGTGACCAGGTGACCCCTGATGTCGCGGCCGGCGAGTACGGCTTTGACCTGGTCTACTTCCACCGGATGGCCCCGTACGTCGACTGCCTTCAGATCGACGTCACCCGGTGCGGCGGGATCACCGAGTTCCTGCGTGCGGCGGCGGTGGCCGCCGCGGCCGGGCTGGAGGTCTCCGCGCACTGCGCGCCGCACCAGCACCTGCCGGTCGCCGCCGCGGTGCCGAACTTGCGCCACGTTGAGTGGTTCCACGACCACGTCCGGATCGAGTCGATGCTCCTCGACGGAGCCGTGCCGGCCACCGGCGGCACCGCCGCGGTGCCGCTGGACCGCCCAGGGCTTGGGCTGGACCTGCGGATCGGCGAGGCGGAGCGGTACCGGGTGGCCTGAGCGGGGGAGAGGAGTGGTGCGGATGGACGCGACGACCGGGGTGCCGGTGTGGCACACCAGCGCGCTGGCGCGGCCGGTCTGGGGAGGGATCCTGACCGTCGTGCCCGGGCGGGTGCTGTGGCGGCGGACCGGCCGCCCGGCACCCCGCACCAGACTGCCCGGCCGGCGACCGAGCCGGCCGGGAGGCCGACGGTGAGGGCGCGTGAGGTGCGCCATCAGACCGGGCGGGTCCTGGTGGTGATCTGTGACAAGGGGGAGGAAGCGGTCGCCACCGTCGGGGCGGCGCTGCGCGAGCAGGGGATACGCGCCGCCCGGGTGACCGCCGTTGGCGGGTTTGCCGACGCGGAGGTCGGCTGGTTCGACCGGGAGACCTGCGACTACCGCAGCATCCCCGTCACCGAACAGGTCGAGGTGCTCTCCCTGCTCGGTGACGTCGCCGAGCGCGACGGTGAGCCGGTTTTGCACGTGCACGCGGTGCTGGGCCGATCCGACGGCGGCACGGCCGGCGGGCACCTGCTGCGGGGCCGGGTCTGGCCGACCCTGGAGGTGATCATCTCCGAGGTGGCGCCCGAGCTGGCCAAACGGGTCGACCCGGAGACCGGCCTGGCGCTGATCTCCGGAACAGCACATCACCCGCCCCGCTGAGATACCGCCGCACCGTGCCGGGCTGTCCGGTCGCGTCACCGCCGATCTCGTGCCGTACACCCGCCGCGCGTGCTGGTACATGCGCTCACGCGTGACCGCGTCGATCAGGACGGTGGCGTATTGCTGGCGTCGCCGCAACGCGAAGTCGTCAACGCCGAGCACCCGGGGCGCCCGCCGCTCGGGCAGCGGCAAGCGCAACAGCGCTCGCAGGGCCGTCTGCCGGGACACGGCCACCGCCAGGGCCGACAGCACACGTGCGCCAGCACGGCCGGCCAACTGCCGCACCACAGCAGCGAGAAACGTAAGGAGGCCCCGAGAGGAGCTCGGAATTCGCCCGGCAACCAGCCACGTCGTGTCGCGGCTCCGCGTGCGCGGTCCTCTCGATGCGCTGCCGCCAGCGAGCCCGACGGAGTGCAGCCTACGAGGTGGCCTGCTCGTGGCGTGCATCAACGTGGTTCCCCCGGCAGCGCGGCGTCTTCCGGTCATCGCCTGACGACCCCACCTCGCTACCCCTTCGCGCTCGGGGTGCGGAAGCGTGCAGGTCCAGGTCGTGCGATCATGATCCACAATGTAGGGCAGTCGAGTGTGGATTGGATTATGGTGACCGTGAGAAGAGTGTTTTCGATGCTGATGGCGCTGGTGACCGCCGCTTCGGTCATGACGGTCGGCGCGCCCGCCGCTCAGGCCGCAGGCTCCTGCTCGGGCACGATCATCTACAGCCAGGTGCAGTCGTCAGGTTTCGGCGAACTGGTGATTTATTACAACAGCAGCAACGGGGGAACCAACAGCGCCTGCTTCTACCACCGCGGCGCGGCCTACGGAAAGTCGGCGCCCACCTTCGTGCAGATCTACCGCTGCGCGGAGCGTTCCGGTGAGGGCGCGCACTGCACCCGCTCGGGCAGCGCGGACACCGATTCGGGTGACTTCAGCTATCACGCCGGCCCGGTCGGCGTCACCGGCACGGCGAACTACTGCGTCGAGGCGGTCGGCTACATCGGTTGGGCCGGTCAGCGCCACCAGATCCTCAGCCGACGCCAGGGCTGCTGACCCGCTCCCACCCTGGTCCGCCTGCGGATCCATGTGTCACCTACGCAGTTCAGAAGGCCATCTCCCGAGCCGGTGAGGTGGCCTTCTGTCTGGTGGCAGACTGGCCCGAGACGTACACGGCGAGGCATGGGCATGTTTTGCCACTATCCCAGCGTCCCAACCGGGCCGAACGCTTGGCTCCGGCTCGGCGACCTGCTCGACGCCGCCGTTACCGGCTCCGCGTGGCGTTTGCCCCCCAGTTCCAGGGTGAAATCTGCCACGCATTTCCTGGACTTGATTCTTCAAGACCGGCGCGCCGGAATTGAGCATTCACCAGTACTGATCTTAATGATCTTGCCATCGTTCGACGTGGGGTGCGGTGCCCGGCCGTCCAGTGGTACGGCACTTGTGGTCGGCAGGTGTATGGCAGCGGGGATACGGGTGGTCTGACCATGTCCAGATCGGGAGCCCTGGACCAATCGGTGCTCTGCACCTACGAGTGCCTTCCGCGCGTGGAACTCTGAACGACTCGACACCGGTCAGCTTTCCTTACGTGGTAGGCACTTCGCTTTTTCTACCCGACAGCCTCAGCCCTCAAGATCACGCCCCTCGTGAAAGACCGAGGCTACAGAGATTGAAAGGCTGACGTCCGTCGGCGTGTCTGCGTGATCTGGGTCGATGGGTTCGGTAGGCCGGAGGTATGAGGTATCCGGCTGGTGGTGGCATGAACGCGGCAGCCCGGGTCCGGCGTGAGAAGGTCCGGATCCAGGCCGCGACCATGTTCGAGAAGTCCGTACCGACCGCGCAGATCGTTTCTGAGCTGCGGGTTTCCGAGAAGTCGGTGCGTCTGTGGCGACGGCGGTGGACTGCTGGCGGAACGGAGGCTCTGGCGTCTGCCGGGGCGGGCGGTTCGGACTGCAAACTCTCCGTTGAGCAGCTGAAACAGCTGGCCGAGATGCTCGATGAAGGTCCGATCTTGCACGGCTGGGACGATGCCCGCTGGACCCTCACGCGGGTGGCCGAGGTGATCGGGCGCCGTTTCGGCGTCTCCTACACGCTGCGCGGGGTGTCCTATCTGCTGCATCGCATCGGGTACAGCCAGCAGGTTCCCACTCGTCGGGCGATCGAACGCGATCCGGAAGCGATCGCCGGCTGGCATCGCGGGCGGTGGCCGTCGGTAAGAGGTTAGCGGCGGCGCGGGGCGCCTGGATCTGCTTCCAGGACGAGGCAGGCCAGGTCATGCGACCGCCGGTGGCCAAGACGTGGGCCCGGCGCGGGCACACACCGGTGGTCGAGGTCTCCGGCAAGGGCTCCGGCCGGGTCTCGATCGCCGGTCTGGTCTGCCTCAAGCCCGAACAGCGAGGCCGACTGATGTGGCGAACCCGGCTGCACCGTGGTCGCAAAGGCGAACGCGGCAGCTTCAGCGAGGACGACTACATCGCCTTCCTCGACCAGGCCCACCAGCGCCTGCGGGCACCGATAGTGCTGATCTGGGACAACCTGAACACCCATGTCAGCCGCCGCATACACGCCCTGATCGCCGCTCGGCCGTGGCTGACCGTGATTCGGTTACCCGCCTACGCTCCGGACCTCAACCCCACCGAAGGCGTCTGGCGCTGGATGAAACGCGGCCTGACCAACACCGCCGCCCACGGCGTCGACCACCTCGCTGAACTGGTCAAACGTCGGCTACGCGCTTGTCAGCAACAGAACGATCTCCTCGCCGGCTTCTTCGCCAGCACCGGCATGACCCTCGAACCCGAACCACCGAGATAGCTCGAACTTTGGCCCTTCAACCTCTGCAGCCCGATCGCACCAGAGAGCGCGACGAAGGCGTACGAGGGTGCCGGGATCTTCGAATCGGCCCGCAGGCTGGTCGACGGTCGCCCGTTTCGATAGGTTAGGTCGACTATGGATGGACTAACGGAAAGCGGGGAGGACCGTTGCGCCAACCGACGGTTCGGTACCAGAACGAGCTCATGGACAGCGGACGGTGGGAGGGTTTTCCGCTCCGCGAAGGTGACATCGTGGTTTCGACCCCCGCAAAGTGCGGGACGACGTGGACCCAGACGATCTGCGCCTTGCTGATCTTCCAGACACCGGAGCTGCCGGCACGGCTGGACGACCTCACCTACTGGCTCGACATGTTGACTCGCAGCCGGGACGACATCTTCGCGTTCTACGAGGCGCAGCGGCATCGCCGTTTCATCAAGACTCATACGCCCTTCGACGGGCTGCCCATCCATGATGGGGTGACCTACGTCGCGGTCGGTCGGGATCCGCGGGACGTCGCGATCTCCTGGGACGCCCATTCCCAGAACGTCGCCCAGGAGGCCTTCGACGCGATGCTGGCGGCCGGCGGTAACCCGGCGCAGGAGCCCGCCGGTACGGCTCCGGCGCCTGCGGAGTCCGCGCACAACCGGTTCTGGGCCTGGCTGGAGGACACCAATGTGCAGGTGGGCCTGCCGTCGATGCTGCACCACCTGTCGGGGTTCTGGGCCGAGCGGGAGCGGCCCAACGTGCTGCTGCTGCACTACGACGATCTGAAGTCAGATCTTGAAGGCCAGATGAGGTTCCTCGCCGGGCGCCTCGGAATCGAGGTGCCGGAGTCGCGGTGGCCGGATCTGGTACGGGCAGCGACATTCGACTCGATGCGCGGCCGGGCGGAGGCTCTGACCCCGGTCGCGGCGATGTGGAGCGATCCGAAGCGGTTCTTCAACCAGGGTGTCAGCGGCCAGTGGCGGGACCTGCTCGACGAAGATGACCTGCGACGATACGAGGATCGGGTTGCGAAGCTGGCCGAGCCCGACCTCATCGACTGGCTGCACCGCGGCCCCATCGTCCCCGCCCGCTGACCCTACGCCGTTATCCTCCTCGCTATCCCGCCTTAGACCGTGTGTCAGTTGGGGTTGTTGAAGTGCAAGGTCGTTCGTTGACTGGGTGTGGATGATGTGGAGAAGTACTGCCCGGACGCGTTGTGGCACCTCGCGCAGCCGTTGCTGCCCCCGCACCCGGAAAGGCATCAAGGTGGTGGGCGGTCCCGTAGCGATGATCGGGCGACGCTCGCGGCGATTCTGTACGTGTTGGAGTCCGGCTGCTCCTGGCGCAAGCTGCCCGGTTCGTTCCCGGTGCACTGGCGCACCACGCACCGCCGGTTCGCCCAGTGGGTCGCGGCGGGGGTGATGACCGCTCTGCACCGGGCCGTGCTCGACGTCCTCGGTGCGGCCGGGCAGATCGACTGGTCCCGGGCGAGCATCGACGCCATGAACGTATGGGTGGTCAAAAGGGAAACCTGACCGGACCCAGCCCGGTCGACCGAGGCAAGCCCGGCTCCAAGATCCACGCGATCGCCGACCGCGGCGGCCTGCCCCTGCACATGGACATCTCCGCCGCCAACCTCAACGACCACCTCATGCTCGCAGACATGATCGACGGCCTGACACCCGTACGCCAACCGGTCGGCCGACCGAGGAGACGACCGGTCAAACTACACGGCGACAAGGGATACGACTACCCGACCTGCCGAGACCTGCTACGGACACGCGGCATCACCGCACGGATCGCCCGCAAGGGCATCGAATCCTCCACCCGCCTCGGCCAACACCGCTACGTCATCGAACGCTGCCTGGAATGGACCACCCGATTCCGACGCCTCATCCGCCGCTACGACCGCACCGCTTCCCACTACCTCGGATTCCTACGCCTGGCCTGCGCTGTCATCTGCTACCGCCGCGCCATCCGACTCAACCTGTTGACCAGCAACAACCCCAACTGACACACGGTCTTAGGCTCTCATCATGCGCGAACCACCCCGCGTTCCGCCGGTAATCCCCGCACCCAACCTCGAGGGGTGCCGCTTCAGGCGGACACTCCTAAGGGTCGCCAGCCAGCCGAGGCTGTCACCCCGCAAGACGCAGGCTTACCTGTAAGGCAGACGAGCCCGGCGATCGAGGGAGTGGGACCTGGGGCCGGCGGGGACGCAGGCCGGTGTTCACCGTGTCGGGCAAGGGTTCCGGCCGGGTGAGCGTGGCAGCTTCAGCGAGGACGACTACATCGCGTTCCTCGACCAGGCCCACCAACGCCTCAACGCCCCGATCGTGCTGGTCTGGGACAACCTCAACACCCACGTCAGTGTGCGGATGCGCAGCCTGATCGCGGCCCGGGACTGGCTGACCGTCGTCCGGCTACCGGCCTACGCCCCGGACCTCAACCCCACCGAGGGTGTGGGCCTGGATGAAACATGGCATCACCAACACCGCCGTCCACGCGTCAACCACCTCGCCGACCTCGCCCGACAACGCCTACGCGCCTGCCAGCAACAGACCGACCTCATCGCCGGCTTCCTCGCCCAGACCGGCACGACCCTCGAACCCGAACCACCCTGACGATGACAGACGTCAGCCTTTCAACCTCTGTAGTACTTCGCAGAGGGTCAGCGGATCCGCAGACAGGTGACCGTGGGCAGGCTCGCGCCGCTATCCGTCCCGATATAACCGAACTGCCAACTCTCCCCGGGCGTGATAGTGGTGCCGACCAGTGGCGGGTCGATGAGGTACTTGTTGCCCCCAACGTCCCAGGTGAACGTGGCGTTCCAGGGGGTCTTGATGGAGCTGGCGCCGCCGGACGGGGTCAGCGTGGCCCGCCACGTAATCGGCACGGAGTCAGTGTTCTTGATGGTGACCGTCGCCAGGTAGCCGGTCGGCCATACGCCCGTCGAGGTGTCGATCTGGCACAACTTTGTTGGCTCGTCCGCCGAAACGGTGGCCGATGCCGCGTTCGCTGGTGCGCCGCCAAGCGCCACAGCAAACGCTCCCAGTACAGCTAGGACTGCGAAGCGTGCCCGAGGAGTCATGGGCAAAAATATACATAGACGCGCGACCATCCGCAGCAGGGTGCTCTTGCCGCTGCCGGTCGCGCCGACGATGGCGGTTACCTTGCCTGGTCGGTCAGTCCGACGGACCGGAGCGCTGGCGCAGCAGGGCCCCGGCAAAGTCGTGACGGTGTCTGACTTGTGAGGCTTGGAGTGGAAGCGCCGCTGTTGGTGGCAGCAAGACGGGCATGACCGGCTCAGAAGATCATCAAGGTTCTCTACGCCATGCTGATCGCCCGAAGTGAGTCATGCCCGCACTGCCCGCTGATCTCGTCCTTGTCCTGCGCACCGGCTCTGACCGTTGTCGAAACCGCCGGTGGGCTGCCCGAAGCGCTCGCCGGTCTGCCTGATCCACGGGCCCGGCGAGGTGTCCGGCACCGGCTGACGGTCGTGGTCACCGTAGCTGTGTGTGCCGTGGTCGCCGGCTACCGCTCATACGCCGCGATCGCCGAATGGGTCGCCGACGTGCCGGCAGAAACGGCTCTCGCCCTGGGCATGACTCCCGATCGGCGTCCATCTGAAGATGATCCGTCGGCTGTCGCAGACCATGGACCCGCAGCTACTGACCGCGGCGATCGGCGTCTGGCTCGCCGGCCGGGCCACCGCCGCAACCTCGACGGCCGGCCGGGCCATCGCCGTCGACGGCAAGACCCTGCGCGGCTCCCGCACCGCCGACACCGCCGCCCGGCACGTGATGACCGCCTGCAACCAGAGCACAGGCGTGGCCCTGGGCAGCATCGACGTCGACGGCAAGACCAACGAGATCACCCGGTTCGCACCGCTGCTCGACCAGATCAGCGACCTGCGTGACACGGTGATCACCGCCGACGCCCTGCACTGCCAGCGCGTCACCTACCTCGCCGAACGCGGCGCGCACTGGTGACCTCGGTGGCGGCAGGGCGGGACGCGTGAACCCGGCGCGCGCTGCCGCCACCTGATCCGGTCGCCCGGCGGTCCTAACCCGGCAGCCAAGCCCGGAAGTACCAGCCGTTGTATTCGCTGTTGGGCAGGGTGCGGTATTCGCAGTTGCTGCTCACCTCACCCCAGTAGCTGGCGTCGATGCGGTGGAGCTCGCACTCGTCGTAGGTCACGAAATAGCCGTTCCAATCGAATTGCACGGCGGCTGCCGGGGCCGGCTGGACGGTGAAGCTGACGGCTGCCGCGGCGGCGACGACCGCGAGGCGGGTGAGCCGGCGGCGGAGCGGCTGGGGCATGGCGAGTCCTTCCGGAGTGGTGACGAACCTGCGCGACCATCATAAATCCACGGTCACCGATTGATGATCCACCATCCGGACAGCCCGGACCCGCCAATATCGGCGGATGTCACCCGTCACTGCCAGCCTGTCGCGCGGCCCTACAGAGCTTGAAAGGTCAGGTTCGTCCGTTGTGGAGTTGATCGTGGTGTGACTGGTAGGGCTCGGGGTGGGTCGAAGGTATGAGACAGAGCCTTTAGATCCACAGACGGGTCTGTCTCGCTAAGGGCTCTGGCTCGCTTTCGGTGGTTACATTCTGTAGCGGCGCCGCAGGCGTGCGGGCGAGCCGCTGACGTCGGTGCTTCAGGGCTGGCCGGTTTCGTGTGAAGGCTGGCAACCATGGATCCGCTACGCCTTTTGCCCCGATAATGCAGATTTGGACAGTGCTGCCGTCCGGGCGAATGGGCCGCCACTCTCTGCTACCACCGAAAGTGAGCCAGAGCCTTTAGCTCCATAGACCCCCACAGACCCCTACGGGGGTGCCGAAAGAGGATGTGGGCGACGTTGGAGGGCTCGTTGGTGCTGAGCGGTGCGGGACTGTGCCGCGTCAAGGCGCTGACGGCGACCAGCGGGCCTGCGGGGTTCTTGGCTGAAATCAACCCGTTAGGGGCGACAATCAGCGGGTGGACAGGGTGGTGGCGGTGCTCGCCGGGTTACCGCCGGTCCTCGTCCTGGCCCTGGTGCTTGTGTTGCCGGCCTTGGAGTCCTCGACCCTGCTCGGGCTGGTTGTACCGGGCGAGACGGCGATTCTGATCGGAGGGTTGGTGGCGCACACCGGCGAACTGCCGCTGTGGGCGGTGGTCGTCGCCGGGACGGTCGGAGCGTGCCTGGGTGACCAGGTCGGCTACGCGCTGGGCCGACGGTACGGGCCGAGGGCGTTGGCCCACGCCCCCGGCCTGCTGCGCCGGCACGCCGACGTCGAGCGGGCCCGCCGCCTGGTCGCCCGACGCGGGGCGTGGGCGGTGGTGGTGGGCCGTTGGGTGGCGGTCCTGCGGGTCCTGGTGCCCCTGGTCGCCGGTGCAGGCGGGATGCCCTGGCCGTCGTTCCTGTGGGCGAACCTGGCTGGCGGGCTGGTGTGGGCGACGGCCGTGGCGCTGCTCGGCTACCTCGGCACGGCCTCCTATCACTACCTGGAGCGGGAACTGGGCATCGGTGAGTGGGCGCTGCTGGCCGTGATCGCCGGCGGCGTGGCGCTGCACGTGTGGCGGCGTCGGGTGCGGCGGGGTCGGGCCGACCGCTGAACGGTGCGGCCAATCGTCCGCGCGCCGTCGGGCGGATCGGTAGCGTCACTCGCGGGGTGGCGGACAACGGCGGAGTGCGGGGTGACGGAGCGAGCAGGAAGCGGTCCGCGGGACCGCGCGGCGGCGTTCTGGGCCGGGCCGCTGCCGGACGCGCTGGCCGTCGCCGGGGCGCCCCCGGAAGGGCTGTCCGGGCAGCGGGCCGCCGACCTGCTGCGTGAGCACGGGCCCAACCGGGTTGAGGTGAGCGGCAAGCGGGGATGGCGGCTGCTGCTGTCCCAGTTCACCAGCCCGATCATCCTGATCCTGATCGCCGCGACCGTGCTGTCCATGGCCGTCGGGGACCTGATCGACGGCGCGATCATTCTGGCCATCGTCGCCGCGAGCGGTGGTCTCGGCTTCTGGCAGGAGCACGCCGCCGGCCGGGCGGTCGACGCGTTGCAGGCCCGGGTGCGGGTGGACGCCGACGTGATCCGTGATGGGCGTGAGGTCTCCATACCCGTGGACGAGACCGTCGTCGGGGACCTGGTGGTGCTGCGCGTCGGGGACGTGGTGCCCGCGGACTGCCGGGTCGTGGATGCCCACCGGCTGCAGGTCGACCAGGCGGTGTTGACCGGGGAGTCGTTCCCGGCCACGAAGTCCACCGACGCGTCGCCGGCTGACGCGGAGCTGACCGCACGCGTCAACGCCCTGTGGATGGGCACCCACGTGGTCAGCGGCACCGGACGGGCGGTGGTGATGCGCACCGGCCGCAACAGCACCTTCGGCGAGGTCACCAGCCGGGTCGCCACCCGCCCCGCCAGCACCGGATTCCAGCGCGGGCTGACCCGCTTCGGGCTGCTGCTGGTCCGGATCATGGCCGTGCTGCTGGTCGGTATCTTCGCCGCCAACCTCCTGATGCACCGGCCGATCATCGACTCCCTGCTGTTCTCCCTGGCCCTCGCCGTCGGGTTGACTCCGCAGATGCTGCCGGCGATCGTCGCGGTCAGCCTCTCCGCCGGAGCCCGGGCGATGGCCGCGCACCGGGTCATCGTCAAACGGCTGGACGTCATCGAGGACTTCGGGGCCATGACCGTGCTGCTGACCGACAAAACCGGCACCCTCACCACGGGAACCGTGACCCTTACCGCATGCCTGTCGGTCGACGGCGAGCCGGATGACGAGGTGGCCCGCCTCGCCCGGATCAACGCCGGGCTCCAGCACGGGTTCCCCAACCCCATGGACGCGGCGATCATGGCCGGCGCGCAGCCCGCCGACCCGGCCACCCGGATCGCCGAGGCCCCGTACGACTTCACCCGCCAACGCCTGTCCCTGCTGGCCCGCGACGGCGGTAGACCGGTCCTGATCACCAAGGGTGCCCTGCGCACCGTGCTGGACGTCTGCGGCACCGCACGAACCGGTGATCGCACGGTGCCGCTGGACGAGGTACGCGACCGCGTGCTGCAGCGGTTCACCGCCCTCAGCGACGAGGGGCATCGGGTACTCGGCCTCGCCGTCCGGACCATGCCGGACGCCGTCGTGGCCTCCACCGCCGACGAACGGGAGATGACCCTCGTCGGGCTGCTCGCCTTCCACGACCCGCCCCGCAGCGACGCCGCCGCCGCGATCCGCCGACTGGCCAACACGGGCGTCACGGTCCGCCTGGTCACCGGCGACAACCGGCATGCCGCACGACACGTCGCCGCCGCGGTCGGACTCGCCGGTGAGCCGCTGATCGGCGCCGACCTCGCCGCATGCCCGGACCAGCAGCTGCCGGACCGCATCGCCACCGCCACCGTGTTCGCAGAGGTGGACCCGGTGCAGAAGGAACGCATCCTGACCGCGCTGCGTACCCGCGGCGAGGTTGTCGGATTCCTCGGCGACGGCATCAACGACGCCCCCGCGCTGCACGCCGCCGACGTCGGAATCTCCGTCGACACCGCCGTCGACGTCGCGAAGCAGGCCGCCGCGATCGTCCTGCTGGACAAGGACCTCGACGTGCTCGCCGACGGGATCCAGCTCGGCCGACGTACGTTCACCAACACGCTCAAGTACATCCGGGTCAACACGAGCGCCTCCTTCGGCAACGTCGTCAGCATGAGTGTCGCCACGCTGCTCCTGCCGTTCCTGCCGCTGCTGCCCCGTCAGGTCCTGCTGCTCAACTTCCTCTCCGACATCCCCTACACGACCCTGTCCACCGACCACGCCGACCCGGAGCAGCTGCACCATCCCCGCACCATCAACGTCCGGACCATCCGCACGTTCATGCTGGTGTACGGCTCGATCAGCATCGCCGCGGACCTCGCCGCGCTCGCCGCGCTGCACTGGTGGTGGCACGTGCCCACCGACGTCTTCCGCGCCGCCTGGTTCATCCAGTTCACCGTCACCGAGATCATCGCGTTGATGGTGCTGCGGACTAATCGGACCTTCCTGCGCAGCCGCCCCTCAATGGCGCTGGCCGGCACGGGCCTGCTGCTCATCACGATCACCGTCGCGCTGCCGTTCAGCCCGCTGGCCAAACCGCTCGGGCTGGCGCCGCTGCCTGGCGCCGTCGTAGCCACGCTCGCCGCGCTCACGATCGTCAACGTCGCCGCCAATGAGCTCGCCAAGCGGATCAGTCCTCCCGACCCATTGACCACCGAACGCAGAAGCGGTCACGATCCGCCACACGTGGGCGCGGGTACGCGGCCGGGAGGGTTCGGGACTGGGGTGAGGTAGGCCTGGGGCCGCGGGCTGTGCACAGCAGGCCCCAGCGCAATCGTGGAGGCGCCGTACGTTGACGTCAACCCGGTCGCCGAGGGCACCGGGGGAGCATGCTGCCTGCGGGCAGTCCACCCAGGACTCGTCCCTGCCAGACTCCGTCGGGCCCGGGCGATGTCGGTGTAGGCGACGGCGGGCGACCGCCACAGCAGGTCCGGTGATCCCATCCGTGCACCGCGACCTCGTGCCCGGCGCGACCAGTTCCCGGCCAAGCCCGGGGTCACGGTCGAGCATCACTACCGGCAACGCCTGCACTACTGGCCCCAACACGGTAGCCGCAGCGGTGCCCGTCATCAGCGGCCGCATGTCAGCCCCTCGCATCGCGCCGGAGGAACAGCTGTCGGTGGGTACCAGTTCCGTCCTGGACCAGGCGACACGGCGGTTGCCGGTAGGGGCGAGACGCGCGTCGGCGTCACGACGTGGAGCGGCGGATGGCCCGGGGGTGGTGATCTGAGCAGCCGAAGGATTCCCGCGCCGACCAGATAGGCCGCCAGCGCACCGGGCGGCAGGCCCAACGGCTCGGGCGCGGACATGCGCACCTCACTGTTGATCACCAGGCCGGTCACCAGACCGGCATAGCCGACGGCCGTCAGGACCGTGCGGAGGGTCGGCGTGAGCCGGGGTGGGACTCACGGCGGAGATGCCCTGGACCCCGAATCATTTCGTCTATGTGGTCTCCACCGAAATCGCGCCGCCCTCGGGCTGACGCGGAAGGCGAAGCGCCCCCACCGGCGGTGGGGGCGCTTGTAGCTACGTAGCGTGAGTAGCCGTAGTTCTCGGCGCGTGATCGGTCGCCGCCTTGGGTGGATGCTCACCGGTCATGGCTGGTACTACGACCGCCGGCGCGGCCGCGTTCACGTGACGTGCACGAAGATCTCAACCGACGCCGGCGGTGATGGCGGTCAGCCGTTGGCGCTCCGGGCGGCGACGAGCACGGATGTCCGTGCGGCGAGCGCGGAGACGACGGACAACCCGTCGGCGGCGGGCATCCGGTGGTCGAGCAGGGTGACGGCGGGGCGGAACCCGTATCCCGCGCCTCACCACTGGGAGTCGCGCAGGGCGATGTCGTTGCTGTCCTCGATCAGCGCCCGGCCGTGGTTGGTCTGCTGGCGCAGGTACTCCCCGTACGCTTGGTGGTTGCTCCGTGGGCGCTCGGACGTCGGGGAACTGTCGTGGACGTTTCGGGACCGTGATGGATTCTCGGCCTGCTGGGCCGGGCCGGCGAGGGTCTGCTCCAGCGGATGTGGCCCAAGCGCGGCGAGTGCGGTCGTCTGGTGACGGATCGGCTGAGACAATCCGGGGATGGGCGACAGCGATCAGGGCGTCGATCGGGCCGTTGCCGGCGCGGACTTCGTGGAGTGGAACTTCTCGATCATGGCGGGTGGTTCGCCGTGGCGCATCGAGCAGGGGATGACCCAGTTGGTCGCTCATCAGGGCGCGGAGGGGTTCGGGCCGTCGCTGGCCGTCGCGGCGCGGGAGGATGCCCTGGTCATCCACGAGTTGGGTCGGCGGGCGACGCCGACGGCGGTGGCGGCGCTGCGGGCGTTCCAGGCGATGAGTCCGGTCGACACGCAGCGTGAGCTGGCCGGGTTGCACGCCGAGCGGCTCGTCCGGCAGGGCGTTCCGGATCCGTACTGGGCGTCCTCGATCGGCCGGGTGCGGGTGGAGGGCTGCTGGTGGGCGCACGACCCGTTCGACGAGACCGCGTTCGTGTTGTGTGTGTTCTCCTACGACGGGGCCGATGAACACGGCATCCTGGCAATGATCGACCTGGCGATCGGCGGTGGCCTGTTTCGGGAACTGACGCTCGGCACGGATGTGGACGTGTTGCGGGACGTTTTGCGCCACGCCGACGGCGTCGATGGTCTGGTCACCGAGCCGCTCGACCCGGCGTATGCCCGGCGGCTGTTCGAGGACGCAATCGCCACCTCGGACGAGGTGCTCGAGGATCGGGAGTACCAGCCGAAGCTGGTGCCGGTGGCGTACCGGAAGATGCGGGCGCTGACCCTGGCGCGCGCCCGGGCACTGAGCGCCGCCGCCGCGCCGCCGGAGTCGCTGCCCGACAGCGTGGAGGTCGAGCTCATGAAGCGGGCGTTCCTCGCGTCCGGTGCCGTCTCCAAGCTGCCCGCTGGCGACGTGACGAGGCGGGCAGTCGATCTGCTCGTCGCGCAGTTCACCGACCGGGCCGTCTGCCATCCACTGCATGTCGGCCCGCGTCAGGTCGAGGCCGCCGTCGGCCTACCGGACCTGGCCCCGGACGCGATCGGCGATCCGGACGTGAGCGGGATCCTTCCGGATGTCGTCCGCGCGTGGGTTTCCTGGACCGCGGTCGAACGTGGTCTGTCCCGCGATGCCACCGAACGCCTTCACCGAGCCGCCGAGCAGGCTTGTGCACGCCTGCGTCCCGCCGACACTGAGGGCCATCAGACCACCTGACGTATCCCGGCTGTTCAAGGCGTGCGTGAGGGGAATCCCCCGATCTCCTCCCGGCCGCGATCGGGCGCTGCCGTCGCACGGCGTACCAAGGCATGCTCTTTGTCATGGGCAGGTTGTCGCTGGGCCGTGTCCGGCGGCTGATACCGGTGCCCGGCCTCGCTGACGATCTGATCGTCGAGCATTACGGCGCCGGGGCGCTCCTCACGCATTCCGCCGATCCGCCGTACGTGTACTGGCGCACGTTGAGTACGGCGGCGGCGGGGGCGGCGGGGAAGCCGCTGGTGTTGGTGTCGCCCGGGGCCGCCGCTCACGCCAGGACCGGGAGCGTCCTCGTGTCGGCGGTACGCGAGGCGGCGCTTGCCGCGCGTCCCCGGGCCGACCGGGTCTGGCTGGGGCATCCCGGGCTAGACGGTGCGGAGCAGGCCACCGCCCGGCTGACCTCGCTCTCCCGCGCGTGCGGGGTGGACATCATCGCGGCGGACGGTCCGTTCACCTTCCTTGATGGGGGCGGCCTGTACGCGGGTCCGGCGATCGGCGCGTCGGGGTGGCGGCTGTTCCACCCGGACGGCCCCGGGGGCCTCGTCGGATACCGCACCCCGACGGCGGAGCGCCAGCCGCAGCCGCTGTCGTGGCCGGACGGCCGCCCCGACGATCGGATGCCGTCCGCGTTCGTGACCGGCTGGCAGCGGCGGGACACCCGGCTCTGGTGGCTCGGGGAGGAAGGGGCGGTCGTCGCGGAGGTGGTGCCCACCGGCATCCTGCTGCGCCCGCGTGGGCTGTACACGTCGGACGCCCTGGTCGCCCTCGACCCGCTGTCGTCGACGGTGACCGTCGGCACCGAGGGCCTTCCGGTGCCGGAGGCGCTGGTGGCCGCGATGCGGCGGCTCGTCGCGGAGACCGCCGCCGAACCGTCCGGCACGCTGCTGCTGAGAGTGGCCGGCGACGCCACAGCGGCGCAGCGGAGGATCATCGCCGGGCTGGCCGAAGAGGCGGGTTGGAAGGTGGAGGACGGGGCGGCTCAAGCGCTGCCCCGGACTCCGGCGTCCCGCCGTATCCCCGCGCCGTCGCACGCCCCCTCGTTCCCACCCCCGCCTGCGGTACCGGCCGGGCCTGAGGCACCCGCCTCCGCACCCATGACAGCACCCAACGTCGTACCGCCCACTCGCGCGGGCACGATACGGGTCCCGGTGTCTCGGCCCGGCCGGGAATCCGGCCTGACGCCTCCCACCACGGACGTGACGCCTCTCGTCACAGATTCCCGGAGGTCGGCCGCCGGTCCGCCGCGGTCCGCGCCGGAGCCGCTGCCGCCGGCCACCTGGCCGCCGGTCGCCGCGCCGCCGGCCACTGCACCGCCGGCCATCTGGCTGCCGGTCACCGCGCCGCCGAGGGCGGCCGGGCCGGAGACGCCGGCCGGCCTCGAACCCCGGTCGGTCAGGCGGGAACCGGCGGCCGCTGGGTACGGGAGTGTTGCCATGTTTCCTGTGGCTCCCGTGGTGACGGTCTTCGGACCGTCGGCGGACGAGCCGGTGCCGGTGCCCGACTCACGAGCCGACGCCGCCGCGCCACCCGCGCCGGAGCCGTCGACGGGGCCGTCACCGGCGGCCTTCGCGCGGGTCGCCAACCGGGCGGAGCCGGCTGGCGGCTGGCCGCAAGCCGAGCCCGGGGCGGTGCCCCACCCTCCCCGCCCCGCGCCCTCCCCGGTCGTGCCGCAGGCTCCGGTCGTGCCGCGTGCGCCGGTCGTGCCGCAGGCACCGGCGGCACCGGTGTCCGTGGTGCCCGTGCGGATGGAGGACCGGGCGAGCACGGCGGCCGAGCAGCGGGAGTTCGTCGCGGCCCTCGGCCCCGCCTACACCGAGACTTTGGGGGCGGTGAACGCAGCCCTGTCGACCTGGCCCGCTCTGCGGGACGACTCGCCGGGCGCGAGAGCGGACTACGCCGCGGTCTGCGTGTATCTCGGTCGCGGCGGCTGGGGTGCCGTGCGGCTGAACGCCGCTCTCCGCGCGGGCCGGGCCCCGGACCTCGACGGGTATCTGCCCTGTCTGGTCTCCGGGATGCGTCGGCTGCCGCGGCACCGCCGCGCGGTGCTCTGCCAGGCCAGGCTGGTCGGGCCGGTCGAGCGGAGTTACCCGGTCGGTGCCGTGCTGACCGAGCCGGCCTTCCGCAGCGCCAGTGCCCGGCTGGACGTCGCGGTGCCCGGCGCTGACCTGGACCTGCTGATCTGGTCCCGGAGCGCCCTCCAGACATCGGTGCTCGCGCCGCCCGACCGGCTGCTCGACGAGGCCACCTTCCTCGGCGGCACCCGGTTCAAGGTGCTGGAGGTGCGCAGGTCCGAGCCGGGCAGCGGGGACGGCGCCACGCTTCCCCCGACCGCGGTCCTGCTGCGGGAGGTGCTGCCGGGCGAGCGTGCCGGCTCGAACGGGCTGGACGAGGCGGACCGGGTCGCGCTCGGCCGTCTCACGCGGGCCCTCGCGCAGCGGCAGGGCCAGGACCCGCACGCGGTCGAGGACGTCGACCTCGTGGAGCGGCTCGCCGGTCCGGCGTTGGGCATCGCCGGCGCCGCGGTGGCGTACCCGTGATGGACGCGGGCTGGGGGCAACCCACTCATCGGGCGGCCGTCGCGGCGGTCGTGCTGGTCGCCGTGACGGCGGTACCGACGGTCCCCGACGCGAAGGCCGGTGGCTGTCTCCGGGCGCCGACGAGCACCGAGACCGGCGTTCCGTGGGGCCAGCAGCGGCTCGGCGTCGAGCGGGCCTGGCCGCTGTCCCGTGGTGCGGGCGTGGTCGTGGCGCTCGTGGACACCGGGGTCGACGCGGGCGTGCCGCAGTTGCGCGGCCGGGTGCTGCGTGGCGCCGACCTGACCGCCGCCGGCCGGCCCCGCGCCGACAACGACTGCTTCGGCCACGGCACCTTCGTCGCCGGCATCGTCGGCGCGGCACCGGCGGCGGGGACCGGGTTCGCGGGGGTCGCCCCCGACGCGCGGATCCTGCCGATCCGGGTGACCAACGGTATGGACGACGGCACCGCCTCCGGGCTCGCGGAGGGCGTGCGCGCCGCCGTGGACGCGGATGCCAAGGTCATCAACATCTCGGCCAGCACGCCGGTGCCGGCACCGAGCCTGGTCAGCGCCATCGAGTATGCCGAGGAGCGGGACGTCGTGGTGGTCGCGGCCGCCGCCAACGGCGCGGGCCAGGGCAAGTTCGTCGCGTACCCGGCTGCCCTGCCCACGGTGGTCGCTGTCGGCGCCATCGACTCCAGCGGCGCGCTCGCCGGCTTCTCCCAGACCGGCAAGCACCTCGGGTTGGTCGCGCCGGGCGTGGACGTGACCAGCGTCGGGCCCCGCGGTCCGGGACACTGGCAGGGGAGCGGCACCAGCTACGCCGTACCGTTCGTGGCCGGCACGGCGGCGCTGGTCCGGGCGTATCGGCCGAACCTGAGCGCGGCGCAGGTGCGGGCGCGGCTGCGCGCCACCGCAGACCATCCGGCCGCCGCCATGCCGGACCCCGGCTTCGGCTGGGGGGTGGTCAACCCGGCCGCCGCGGTCTCCGCGGTGCTGCCCGAGGAGGGAGACGCCGGCGCGGCGGTTCCGCCCCCGCCGGCCCGCCGCCCGGACCTTCCCCCGCCCGATCCGACCGGGCCGTGGCTGGCGGCGCTCGCCGCCGGCGTCGCGGTGGTGGTCACCGCCGCCGTCGCCCTGCTCGCCGCCCTCCTGCCGGCCGGCAACCGGCGCCGCTGGCGCCCCCCGAGGGCCGCCGCAGTCGATCGGGTACGCCGCTCCTGAGCGAGACCGCCCGGCGGACACCACGGGGTGCCGCCGGGCGCGCGTCACGTCGCGCAGCACGAAAGCAGGCACCCCGCCAACCCCCTCCCCACAAGTGCCATCACGAAAGCGACCACGGGGCGGTAGTAGCCTGCGGAAAGCGCAAGCGTGACGATGCGGTGTGGACCGACGACCAGCCCGTAGTGCTGGAAGACATCCGGGACCCGGACGTTCGCGTTAGGGTCCGGCGCGTCGCGGCAGAGCAGGAAGCCCGACTTGAGCTGCGGTTGATGGCGGCGGGCCTGCACATCACCCAGGACCCAGGCGGTATTACCGTTATGTGCGTTCGGTGTCCGGCTCCGATCGTCCGCACCGCAGACCGTCTGTCCTCGGACGGTGTTGTTAGCCTCAGCGCATGACCTCGTGTACGCCCGGCGGTACTCCCGACCTGATGTTCATGCTGTCCTGGGCAGGTCAGGCGCTCACCGCCGAGCACGCGTCCGGCCTGGCCCGACTCGGCATCTCACCGCGCGCGCACTGCGTCCTGCTCCGGGCCCGCGCGGGCGGGCTCACCCAGCGACAGCTCGGCGAGCTGTGCGGAATCGACAAGACGACGATGGTGGTCACCCTGGACCAGTTGGAGACCGCCGGGCTGGCGCGGCGGCGCCCGTCGCCCAGCGACCGGCGGGCCCGGCTAGTGGAGGTCACCGCGGAGGGCGAGAAGGTTCTTGGCCAGGCGCAGCGGATCGCCGCCCGGATCCAGGAGGATGTGCTGGCCACGCTGCCGGAGCCGGATCGCGCGATCTTCCTGCGTGCGATCGTGAGCCTGGTCGGTGGCCGGCTGCGCGGCGGTTCGTGCGGGAACACCGACATCTAGATCCGAAAAAGATAGTTCAGATATAGACTATCTGCTACGGTCGCATGTGTTCAGTCCTGCGACCGAGGAGCAGCCAATGAGCATGACCGCCGCGTCCGTTCCCCACACCCCGTCCGTCCGCCGGCGCGCGCTGGGCGTCGCTGCCGCCGTCCTGGCCCCCGTACTGGTCTGGATCGTCGGCGCCCTCGCCGGGGTCGACTACACCGTCGAGAACCCCGGCCAACCCGCCTTCGTGGTCGGGCTCGCCCCCGTGGTGCTCTTCTCCCTCGTCTCGGCCCTGGTCGGCTGGGTCGGGCTCGTCGTCCTGGAGCGCATCGCGGGCCGCCGGGCGGGCATCATATGGACCGCCCTCGCGGTGGTGCTGGCCCTGCTCTCCCTCGTCCCGGTCTTCGCCGCCGAGGCGACCGTCGGCGCCAAGGTCGCCCTGGGCGCGACCCACCTGGCGGTCGCCGCCGTGCTCATCGCGCTACTGCCGGCCCGCCGCAGCTGACCCCCGGCGGGTCAGGTCCGCGCGCCGCCCAGGCCGAGCAGGACGGCGAGGCCCAGGGCGCTGCGCGGGGTGTACGGCACCCGCCACAGCCCGCCGTGCGCCGCACCGTACGCCTCGTCCTGCCACGGGTGCGGCAGTGCCGGTCCGCCGCCGGTGCGCAGGTCGTGCACCAGGAGCGCGGCCATCCGCGTGTCGCGCAATGGATGCATGTTTTCGGGCCACTCGACACCGCCAACGCCCGGGTGGCCCCTCATGCTGTGGTGATCTCCGGCGTCTGGACGAGGCAGACCTGCCGGCGGCGGTTGATGTACTGGCCGCGCCCGGTCGGGAGCGTGCGGGGCTTGACGGTGCCGAGGAACGCGCCCTCCTCCCGGGGGGAGGAGAACAGCATCGCCGGCGCGCCCAGCTCCCAGGCCCGGCGGAGGACCGGGTTGGACATCGCCCGCCCGGCTCCCGCGGTGCTCCGCGCGATGATCAGGTGAAGCCCGATGTCGGCGCCGTGCGGCAGCAGGGACAGCAGCGGCTGCAGCGGAGCCTCCCGGCCGCTCTCGATGAGCTCGAAGTCGTCGATGAGGATGAACAGCCGGCCGCCGGTCCACCAGTCGCGCTGGGGCAGCCGGCTGGGCGGGATGTCCGGGCCGGGCAGGCGGGCGGTCAGGATCTTTCCCGCCTCGGTGACCGTCGCCGCCAGGCGATCCACTGACATCGAGTAGCCGATCTGGTGCTCCTCGGGGATGGCGTCGTGCAGCTCGCGCCGGAAGTCACCGAAGACCACCCGCGCCTGCGCGGGCGTGTGGTGCGCGGCGATGGCGCGCGCGACGTGCCGCAGCAGGTTCGTCTTGCCGGTCTCCGTGTCGCCGAAGATCAGCAGGTGCGGGCTGGTGTCGAAGTCGTGCCACAGCGGCTCCAGCCGTGCGTCGTCGAGGCCCAGCGGGATGCGGATCTCGGCCGAGGGCGTCGGCGCGGTCGCCGCCGGCAGCTCGGCGACGGGCAGCCGCTCCGGCAGCAGCCGGACCCGGGGGGCGCGGGGCGTGGTCGGCACGTCCAGCGCCTCGACCAGCTCGGCCGTCGCCTCGGCCAGGTCCTCGGTGCCCGGGTACCCGTCGATGCGCGGCAGCGCGGTCAGGAAGTGCTGGCGGTCGGTGGTGATGCCGCGCCCGGGGATGGCGGGGACGGTCGCCGCCACCCGGCTGTTGACCTCGGACTCGACCGGGTCGCCGAGCCTGAGCTCGAAGCGGGTGCCGAGCACGTCGCGCAGCCACGGCCGCATCTCCGACCAGCGCCCGGCGGAGATCACCAGGTGGATGCCGAAGCTCAGGCCGCGCGACGCCAGTTCACCGAAGCGGTCCTCCAGCTCCGTGAAGTCCTGGCGGACCGTGTACCAGCCGTCCACGACCAGGAATACGTCACCGTACGGGTCGACGTCCCGGAACCTGCCGGCCCGGCGGGCGCGGCGGTAGCTGGGCATCGAGTCGATCCCGTTGGCGGCGAAGATCTGCTCCCGGCGGACCATCAGGCTGGTCATCTCCAGCACCGTGCGGGTGACCCGATCCCGGTCGAGCCGCCCCGCGACGCTGCCCACCTGCGGCAGCCCGGCCAGGGACGCGAGGGCGCCCCCACCGAAGTCCAGGCAGTAGACCTGCACCTCCTCGGCGGTGTGGGTGAGCGCGAGGGAGCAGATCAGCGTGCGCAGCAGGGTGCTCTTGCCCGCCTGTGGACCGCCGACCACGGCGAGGTTGCCGGTGCTGCCGGCGAGGTTGGCCAGCAGCAGCTCGCGTCGCTGTAGCGCCGGCAGGTCGACGACCCCGACCGGGACGGTGAGGCGGCCGGTGTCGTACTCGCCGACCGGGCGCAGCCCGAGCGTGGGGTGGTCGACCAGCGGCGGCAGCAGCCTCTCCAGGGTCGTGGTCTCCTTCAGCGGCGGCAGCCAGACCTGGTGCGCCGCGGGACCGTGGCCGTGGAGCGCCTCCAGCAGCACGTCGGCGAGGACCGGCGGCTTGTCCTGCGGCTCCTCCGGCTGGGGCTCCGGGTCGGTCGGCTCCTCCGGGCGCAGGTGCGCGGTGCCGAACGGGACCAGCCCCGCCCCCGCCGTGCTGCTGCGCCGCCGGCCCACGGGCAGGTACGGCCCCGAACAGTAGGCGCCCTTGAAGCGGAGCAGTGTCTGGGTGTCCGGCCGCAGGTAGCGTAGACCTCGTCGCCGGTCACCCACCAGGCCGGGACGCCGGCGTCCAGTGCGGCGGCGCCCATCTGCCGGGCCAGGGCCGGTTTCGTGGCGAACCCGACATGGTCGGGAACGCCGGCGGCGGCGAGGCGCTCGGGCTGCTGGCACCATGTCGCCTCGGGTAGGTAGAGCCTGTGGTCGATCATCGCCCGCCCGTGCGGGGTGACGTAGGCCAGGAACATCCCGACCTGGGCGTTCTCCACCCGGCCGGCAATGCCGGTGTACTGCCGCTGCACCCCGGCCGAACACCCGCCCTTCTTCAGGAACCCGGTCTCGTCTACGACGAGTACCCCGTCGGGGTGGCCGAGCCGCGCGACCAGCCAGGCGCGCACGTCGTCGCGGACGGCGTCGGCGTCCCATACCGCCGTGCGCAGCAGCCGGGTGGAGGCCCGCTACCGGTCGGTGGTCGCGCGGTGTGAGCGCAATTCTGCAATCCCTCGAACCCGGCGTGCCGCACGAGTAGGCGATCACGGGTCGTTGATGCGCTCAAGGATCTCGTCCAGGGCGGAGACGTATGGCAGGTCCGGCCGTGTGGGCGTGCCGGTGCGGCAGAGCGCGAGACCGCGGTAACCGAGGCTGATGGCGGCGGCGACCAGGTCGGCGTTGTCGTCTATGTAACAGGTGTGCCGTGGTGGCACGCCCAGCGCCTCGCTTGCCGCCCGGTAGATCGCCTGGTCCGGTTTCCGGTAGCCCAGCTCGCCGGCCACGGCGAAGTACCGGAAGTAGCCGCGCAGGCTGATCTGCTCGTAGCTGGCCCGTAAGGACTCTGCGGTCTCCAGGCTGTCGGTGACCACCGCCATCGGCAGGCCTCGCTCGTGCAGTCGTTTGAGGGTGGTGGGCACCTCGGGGAAGGGCTGTACTGGGTTCAGATCCGCGGCGATCAGCTCGTCCAGCAGTGGTTGCGGCGGCCGGCCGATCCCGAGTTCGGCCAGGACGGTGCGGCAGTAGCCCTCCCACGTTTCGAACCTCTGCGCACGCTCGAGCATGGTGGCCCCGGACCGGAACGCGTGCGGCAGGTCCTCAATGGGCGCCGCCGGCCAATGCCGCCGGAGGATTTCCTCCAAGTTCTGGTTGGGACGCGCAGGCGCAGGTTGGATCAACGTGCCGGACGAGTCGAACAGGACCGCCCGGATAACGGGCTGCTGGAGGCGTTGCTGATGCATCATGCCGGGCGCCTCATAGCCGGGCGTGTGCTGCGATGAGGCGTTCCTGGTCCGGGCGCTGCGAGCGGTTGCCGGAGATCTCGTCGGCCCAATCCAGTAGGCGGTTCAGGTGGCTGTCGACGGTTACGGTGGCGCTGCCCGGGCTGCCGATCACGATTTCTCCGCTGGTGCCGTCGATGGTGACGAGTGTCCCTTCGGCGACGACGCGTTCGCCGGCCCGCACACACTCCGCCACCACGTCGACGGTGAGTGCGGTGGCGTCCACGACGGCGGGTTTGCCCATGGCTCGGGCGACGACGGCCGCGTGGCTGGTGGGTCCGCCGCGGCTAGTGACTATCCCGGTGGCGGCCGCCAGGCCGTGCATGTCCAGCGGTGAGGTGTAGGGGCGTACGAGGATGACCGGGCCGTCGGCGGCCATGCGTGCGGCCCGGTCGGCGGTGACCGCGATGCGCCCGGCCGCGACACCGGGACATGCGCCCCGGCCGCGAGTGAGGACGTCGAGCCCGTCGCCGGTGCGGATCCGGGGTGTGTGGGCGTTGCGCAGATGCTGTGGTGAGATCCGTCGTAGGGCCGTGTGCCGGTCGATGAGCTGCTCGTCGGCGAGGTCGACGGCGACGCGGATCGCGGCGCGGCCGGTGAGGCCGCCGGGCCGTACCTGCAGAAGCCACAGGCGGCCTGCCTCGAAGGTGAACTCGACGTGGCAGGCGTCGCGGTAGTGCTGTTCGATCCGGTGCAGGGCCGCCAGGAGGTTTTCCCATACCGCCGGCTCCCGGTCGGCAAGCTCGGGCAACGGCCGGGTGCTGGACCGTCCGGAGACGACGTCCTCGCCCTGCCGGCCGAACAGGACGTCACCGAACGGGGTCTTCTCGCCCGTGTTGGGATCGCGGCTGAAGGCGACACCGGTGCCGCTGCGCTCGTCGCGGCTGCCGAACACCATTGCTTGGACGATCACGGCAGTGCCTGATTCGTGCGGGATGTCGTGCAGTTCGCGGTAGGTGATGGCGCGCGGGGTGTTCCAGGACGCGAAGACGGCACACACCGCCGCCCGCAGTTGGTCCATCGCGTCGTCAGCGACAGCTATGCCGGAGAGCCGCGTGCCTGCTTCCGCGTCGTCAGTTGTCCCGTGGAAGGCGGCCGCGAAGCTGGTCAGGAATCGCCGGCGCGCCTCCTGCGCGAAGGCCGGGTTGCCGGTCTCGGCAGCCAGCCCGCCGGTCGCCTCGGTGGTGAGGCCGAGGTTGAGGACGGTGCTCATCATGCCAGGCATCGACACGGCGGCGCCGGACCGAACCGACACGACCAGGGGCCGCCGGGCGGCACCGAGGCGCCTCCCGGTGGCCGCCTCAAGTCCTTGGACGGCGGTGGCCAGCTCGGCGTCAAGGCCTTCCGGTAACCGCCCGTCACGGAGGAAGGCGCGGCAGGCGTGGGTGCCGATGACGAATCCGGCCGGGACGGGCAGACCGAGACGCCGCAACACGACGAGACCGTGTCCCTTGCCGCCAAGCAGCGTCGGGGACTCGTCGGTGCCGGGAGTGAGGGGATAGATCCAGCTCATCGGATGGTGGCCCACTGACGCGGGATGCCGAGGGTGGCGAGCAGGTCTTCGTGGAGTTGGAACCACACCGTGTGATAGGAGGTGGTGCTGTCGACCAGTTGTTCCAGCGCACCGGCCTGGGCACGGTCGAGCGCTGCGGCGAGTCTGATCCGGTACCGCCGGAACCGCGGCAGCTCCGCGGACAGGTCCGCACACACAGCCTGGGCACGTTGGTCCAGGTCAGCGAATCGGTCCAGGACCCGAGCGTCATACGCGCGGTCGGAGTGGTCGTTCGGCGTCACAACGCCATCCACGGTACGCAGCTGCCATGCGGAGCAAAGATCCAGCAGCTCGGGGTTCAGCACCATGAATTTCTCGTACGCCGCGGCCACGGCATCCCGGGCACCGGCAACGTCGACCTCGCCGGTAATCCGTCGGGCGTTCTCGACGCGGCCCGCCTCGGTGAGACCCCACCCGCCGAACTCGCCCGGTGTCCGCGTCACCAAGCCGGCCACGGCGAGATCGATCAGGTGGGACTCCACCTCCGCCGCAGGGAGGCCGACTGCATCCGCAAGGCGGGACAGCTCGGCGAATCCGATGCAGCGAAGCACGTGCAGCACGACCGATCCCGTGGAGCCATTCATCGTTCATCCCTCTCGCGTTGCGCCTCGGCCACAGGGGTGGTTGCTGCCGCGTAGGCGGCGCCCCGGCCGTATGCCCGGGCGATGATCTTCCCTGCTCGGATGCGTATCGCGGCTTCGGTGTCCTCGGCGGTACCGGCGCCGATGGCGGACGCGAGCGCGGCCTGGTCATCGAGGACGAGGCGCATCGACGGGCTGATCGCCGGCCCGAACAGCCGCCGCAGGCAGGCGGCGAGGTCGGTGATCCTCAGCCGGACCAGTGCTCCGGTCTCGGCCGGGTCGCTCGTGACGACCGCGACAGTGACGAGATCCCCCGGCCGGGCGGCACGAACCGCCTCCTCGGCCGCCCCCAGGCGGCCTGTTCCGAGGACCACGATGAGTCCGTCGCTGTCGAACCCGACGGGACGGTCGCTGATCGCATCCGTCAACTCCGTAGGCGGCGTCCAGGTGTCGCAACACAGTTCGGGTGCGGCGACGTACGGCAGGTGGGGCGGGTTCCAGACGTCGTCCACATCGAGGCCGGCGAGATGATGGCAGGCGCGCGCTACGTCGAACGGGTCACCGAAGCCGGGCGCGGCCTGGGCAAGATGACCTGCTCCGTTCAACAGGGTCAGGATCAGCTCGGCCAGCCGAACCCGCCGACCCGCATCGGGCGGCTGGCAGGACTCCAGCGCAAGAGCCAGCAGCAGGCCTTCCAACGTCGTGAGCTCGGCCAGGGCGGTACGCCCGGGTTCGTCATCGAACACCCCGGTCAGTGACTGGGACTTCAGTTTGCCGGCGGCGGGCGCATCACCGGCCAGCGGCAGCCGCTCGAGCCAGACGCGCGCAAAGGCCTCGGCTGCCGTCGCCACATCCATCGCCGCCGCGGGCGCGTCCAGCGCGGCCGTGCGCGGCACAGACTGGAGCAGGACCGCCAGGTACAACGACCGCTTGCTCGGGAAGTTCGAATAGACGGCGCCTCGGGTCAGGTCCGCCCGAGCGGCGATGCGATCGACCTTGGCGTCGGCATAGCCGTGTTCGGCGAACTCCTGCGTCGCCGCCGCCAGCACGGCTCCACGCGTCCGCACCTGCTGTTGCTCCCGGGTCAAGCGCACCATCGGAACCCCCTCTACCGCGTTCATCCACCTGCAGCATACTATCAACATCCGGATGTTGAGAACATCCGGATGTTGCCTGTCTGCAGATTCTCACCGAAGGGAGCGCCATGACCGACCACGGCCTGGAAGCACACGGGCTCACCAAGCGTTTCCGCGGCATCACCGCCCTCAACGGCGTCGACCTCGCTATTCCCCGAGGCCAAATTCTGGGTTTGCTGGGTCCCAACGGCGCAGGCAAGACCACCCTCATTCGTGTCCTTGCCACCCTGCTCAGGCCCGACAGCGGAACCGCGTATGTGGCCGGCTACGACGTCACGCGCCAACCGGGACAGGTGCGCCGGCGCATCGCCCTGTCCGGCCAGCACACGAGCGTCGACGAGGAACTCGACGGGCGGGCGAATCTCGTCATGGTCGGTCGGCTCCTCGACCTGACCCGGCGCGACGCCACCCGCCGGGCCGACGAACTGCTGTCTCGGTTCGGCCTCACCGACGCAGGCAACCGGCGTGTCGCGGCGTACTCCGGAGGCATGCGCCGCCGGCTCGACCTGGCGGCGAGCCTGGTCGGTCATCCCCAGGTGGTCTTCCTCGACGAACCGTCGGTCGGGCTCGACCCGGGCAAACGCGAGGAGCTGTGGCAGATGATCCGCGATCTCAGCTCCGACGGGGTCACCATTCTGCTCACGACCCAGTACCTGGAAGAGGCTGACACCCTCGCCGACGCCGTCATGGTTATCGACCACGGCCGGGTCATCGCCAGCGGAACTCCAGCTCAACTCAAACAACAGGTCGGCGGACACACCGTCAACGTGCGGGTCAACGACCCCGCCGACGCCGATCGCGCCGCCGCCATCCTCACCGCCGTCACCGACCGAACCCCGGCACGCGCCACCCGGCACCAACTCGCCGTGCCGGTGTCCGATGACGACGACTTCTTCCAGATCGCCGCCGAACTACGCCGCCAAGCCGTCAACGTCAGCGAGCTGTCGCTACGCCTACCCAGCCTCGACGAAGCATTCCACGCCCTGACCAACGCAGCAGCCGCCACACCGACTCCGCAAAGGCCCTGACATGACCACGCCCACCCATTCACTCAATGCGCGAGCAGGCCGGCCGCCGCGCTGGCTACGCCACAGCCTCATCCTCGCCCGCCGCAGCCTCACCAAGACCTCCCGCAATCCAGGCGCCATCGTCAACGGCGTGGTCACCCCCGCACTCTTCCTCGTCCTCTTCCTGAATCTCTTCGGTAGGGCGGTAGCTGGCTCAACCGACGACTACATGCAATACCTGTTCCCCGGCATCATCGTCATGGGCGCCGGCCTGACCGGCCTCGTCTCGACCGGCACGAACATCAACATGGATCTCAAGAACGGCGTCACCGACCGCTTCCGAAGCCTGCCCATCAGCCGCTTGGCGCCGCTGCTCGGCTCCGTGCTCGCCGACCTCATCCGCTACCTGATCGCCGTCGCGATCCTGTTCCTGCTCGGAACGATCCTCGGCTTCCGCAGCCACGCCGGCATCGCCACCACCCTCGCCGCCATTGGCCTGGCCGTCCTGTTCGGCTTCTGCATCAGCTGGATCACCGTGCTCATCGGCGTCATGGTCAAGAACGCCGAGGCCGTCCTGGCGTTCAGTTTCCTGACCTTCCTACCGCTTCAGCTCGGCACCAGCCTCGCCACCCCCACCACGAGCCTCCCCGGCTGGCTGCAATCCTGGGTACACATCAACCCGGTGACCGCCGTCATGGACGCCTGCCGCGCGTTGCTCAACGGAACGCCGCCCGGCGACCGGGTCACCACCACACTCATCTGGTGTGCGGCAATATTCCTGTCGTTCTGCCCGATGGCGGTATGGATTTACGGCCGCCGCGAATAATCGAACGACCGAAAAGGCCGAAGGCTGGGCATCGACATGGCCACACCAAAGCCACACTCAGACGACTACCAGGGTTTCGATGATTTGCAGAGGTGGGCGTGACCGGAATACCTCACCGCCAGCCATCTGAAGTTCCGGACCGGCTGACACGGCTTACCGCCGCGTTGGAGCGCTATGAGAGCGGTTTGCGAGCGTTGAATCAGGAGCTGGCCGATGAGATTCTCGCCTGCCGGCTCGCGGGCGCGACGTGGAGCGAGATCGGCGAGCGTCTGGGAATGACGAAGCAAGGGGCGCAGAAGCGCTGGGGTGGCTCGCCGCGCGAGGCTCGCGCTTCGGTACATCGCGATGGATGTTCGGAGCAGCGTTCCTGAGCACGCACATCCAGGGTCACCATGCTTGCCCGCCAACCGCCCGCATCAGTCCTGCCCGAGGGGCCGCCGAAGAACCAAGCCCAGGGAGACTGGGACGTATTCATCTGCACCAGCGCCTATAGGAAGTCCGGGTCGGCATCGTGCCGCTCAGTGGCCCACAATGGATCCG
The DNA here is from genome assembly GCF_045040215.1 of Micromonospora sp. NBC_01412. Lineage (NCBI taxonomy): Bacteria > Bacillati > Actinomycetota > Actinomycetes > Micromonosporales > Micromonosporaceae > Micromonospora > Micromonospora sp. NBC_01412. The sequence continues at coordinate 349,767 of NZ_CP109528.1, read as the reverse complement.
ATCGCAAACATATCGCCCTCCCAGCGCAACGCACTCATTTCGGCAATTGCGGATGCAGCCGACGGCGGTTCAGGGATCAGGTGACTGTAGAGCGGCTAGATCGGGTCTACCCCAGCGTGCTCCGGCTGAAGGCAGCCAGGATCCGTTGATGGGTCTGGCGGGGGAGTGATCGTGATCCAGGTTCGCCGAACGGAGTGTCGGGCCGGGCCGGGGTCTTGCCGAGCAGGTCGTCCAGGCCGCTGCGGGCGACTAAGAGGCCGTGGGTCGGAGTCGACTGTCGACGCTACGAGTACGCCATTGGGCAGGTCGTACCTCTCGGCCAGGCGCTCAACCATGTCGGTCGCATCATCGACGGCTTGGTTGCGGGTGGCGAGGATGACGATCAGCGGGTTGCTGCCCTCGGTTGCCGCCGACTTCACGCGGATCTCGTCGAGGGGCGCTCCTTGGCCGTCGTGCATCCAAGCGACGGTCGTGAAACCACCCTCGGCGATCCTGAATCCGCAGCAGGGCCGACCTGAGGTAGCGGGTCAGGTTGCGCCATATGCCGGCTTCCTCGCCGCCCGCGACGTCAATGTCCTAGGATGTTTTAGAGAGTGTGCGCCAGCAGTGTCGCGCGATGGCGCTGGCCAACGTCCGCGGATGACTCACCTGTTGAGCGACGACCCCAGCGGCGCCCTGGCCAGGTGCTCCCAGGTGATCGTCTTGGCGTCCGGATCGGCGGTGGCGTCGACCAGGTGCACCGCATCGAGGTGCAGTGGGGCGTGGCTCGGTCGGACGCGGCGCAGCAGCCGCTGCACCTGGTCGGTCGGACCCGGCTCGCCGTTGGCGTGCGCGAGGGTCAGGTGCTGCACGGTCCGTGGGTAGCGGACCACGTCCTCACCGCGTACGTCGCCGATCGGGGCCCCGGACCTGCTCGTGAAGGTCTTCCTTCGCGGATTCGGCCGCGACCACCCCGTCACCGTCGTGGCCACGACATCCCCGGGTCATCGACGTCGGCACCTCCCGCCAAAGCGGCCACCGAGCCCGCACCGGAGAGATCAACTTTTTGATACCTGGTCGCAAGATCCTTAACAACGCCCCTGCCTCCGCACCGTCACGTGATCAACCACCCCCACCACATGACGAGCGCGAGCCCCAAGGGGCGCGACCCCACCGGGTGAAGATCACGACACCAGAGTGCCAAGATCCTCTATTGCCCGGTTTCTCCCGTCAAGGGCGAAGCGACGCTGCGTGCGGCGCGCCGGACCGGCTCGGTTCCCGAGGCCGGTTCTTGCCATTGGCGCCAACCGGCCTGCCCGCGAGCTTCCACCGAGCGGTATCGAATGGCAGCGTCAGCCGCTGACCGACCCCCTCCTGATTACTCCATGCTCGCCGAGGAGTTCATTCATGCGTTCTCAACTTTGGCGGCTGCGGACAGCAGTCACCGGCGCGGCGGTACTCGCGCTGGTGGCCGCGACCGCGCCGACCGCCGCGGCGGCACCTCCGCCGACCGCGCCAGACTCGACCGCGCCAGCGGGCCCGGCCGGGGCGGCGTCCACCGGCGAATCGCCGCTGCCGGCGACCAACACCCCCCTGGCCGGTGCGACCAAGGTCACCCTGGTCACCGGTGACGTGGTGTCCTACCTGCCCAATGCCAAGGGTGGTGCGCCGCAGGTGGAGGTGGCCCCGGCACCCCGGGGCGGCGGCCGGTCGGTGTCGTTCACACACCTGCGCGAGGGTGACGCGTTCTACGTCTTCCCGTCCGACGCACGCGGGCTCATCGGCGCAGGGCGGTTGGAACGCGGTCTGTTCGACGTGACGTACCTGGTGAAGAACGGCTTCGCCGACGACGCATCGAAAGAGCTCCCGCTGATCGTGCAGTACCCGAAGTCCGTCCGGGACGCGAAGGTACTGTCCACCAAGACCGACGCACTCCCGGCGACCGCCACACCGAAGGCCCTGCCAGCGGTGAGCTCCGCCGCGGTGAAGGTCACCAAGAAGCAGGCCGCCCGGTTCTGGGCGTCAGTCGACTCCCCGAACCCTGCCGGCAGGGCGGCGGCGCCCACGCTGGACGCCGGGGTGTCGAAGATCTGGCTGGACCACAGGACCAAGGCCCTGCTCGACAAGAGCGTGCCGCAGATCGGCGCGCCGGAGGCGTGGAAGGCCGGCTACGACGGCACCGGCGTCACGGTCGCGGTGCTCGACACCGGCATCGACGACACCCACCCCGACCTGACCGGCAAGGTTCGAGACTCGAAGAGCTTCATCGACGGCGAGGTGGTCAAGGACGGTCACGGTCACGGCACCCACGTGGCGTCAACGATCGTCGGCTCCGGCGCGGCATCCGGCGGTAAGTACAAGGGTGTCGCCCCAGGCGCGGAGCTGATCGTCGGCAAGATTCTCGCCAACAACGGCTACGGCGCCGACTCGGCGATCATCGCCGGCATGCAGTGGGCCGCCCAGTCCGGCGCCAAAATCATCAGCATCAGCGTCGGCGGCATGGTCACCGACGGCAACGACCCGCTTTCCCAGGCCGTCAACGAACTGTCCGCGCAGTACGGCGCCCTGTTCGTGATCGCCGCCGGAAACTCCGGGGGCTTCCAGCAGGTCAACGCACCCGGCGCCGCCGACGCGGCGCTGACCGTCGCGGCGGTCGACAAGCAGGACCAGATGGCGAGCTTCTCCAGCCGCGGTCCCCGGCGCGGCGACTACGGCCTCAAGCCCGACATCGCCGCCCCCGGTGTGGACATCACCGCCGCGAAGGCCGACGGCACCGCCCTCCCCCCGAGCGTCGACAACGACAAGTACACGACCATCTCGGGCACCTCGATGGCCACCCCACACGTCTCGGGCGCCGCGGCGATCCTCGCCCAGGAACACCCGGACTGGACCGGGCAGAAAATCAAGCAGGTACTCACCAGCACCAGCAAGGACCTCGGCCACGGCACCAGCTCCCAGGGCGCCGGCCGGGTCGACGTCGTCCGGGCGATCACCCAGCAGGTGTACGCGACGAGCAACGTTGACTTCGGGCGGCTCACCTATCCGCAGAGCGGCCCGGTCAGCAAGACGCTGAGTTACGTCAACGACGGCGATGCACCGGTCACCCTCGACCTGTCCACCACGCTCGTCACCAAGGCCGGCCCTGCCCCCGCCGGTGCACTCACCGTCACCCCGTCGACCGTGACCGTCCCGGCCCACGGCACCGCCGAGGTCACCGTCACGCTCGACACCACCAAGGGCGCGATAACGAACTACCAGGGCTCGGTGCACGCCACCGGTGGTGACATTCAGGTGACCACCGCGGTCGGCGGGTTCAAGGAACCCAGAACGGTGAACCTCTCGGTCAACGTGATCAACCCGCCGGGCGGCACCGACATTCACTATGGCGGATTCCTCGCACTGCGGCTCGACGACCAGCCCGAGTTCGCCCCCCTGACTCTGTCCCCCGCGGTGCAGAGCTACACCGGCAAGCTGGCGGCGGGGATGTACAGCATCGGCACCGACGTGACCTGGCGGGACGCCGCCGGCGAGTTCCACCACGCGCTGGTCACCAACCCCACCGTCGACGCCACCAAGGATGCCTCGGTCACCTTCGACCTGCGCAAGGCGCAGCGGGTGACGGTCAAGACTCCCAAGCCCTCCGTGCCCTACCAGATGGCGCTGGGGTACCGGAACGTCACCGAGAGCGGCCAGTTCGAGCTGTTGCAGTACTTCAATCAGCCCTACGGCGAGACCCGCCTGTGGACATTGCCGACCGGCCGTGCCACCCGGGGCAGTTTCACCTCCCACACCCAGTTCCTGTCGGGCGTCGACCCGGTCAAGATGACCGTTCGCGGCGCCGGCCACATCAAGCTGACACCGCACTACCAGGGCACCGACGCGCAGATACCGAAGCTGGACGGGCGGCGTACCCTGCCGCTGGTCTCCGCCGGAGCCGGCCTGCCGGCCAACTTCGAGGGCCTCGACGCCCGTGGCAAGCTGGTCCTCCTCGACCTGTCCGACATCTGCCGGGCAGTGCCCACCGACGATTGGTTCCCCTGCGACGCCAACGGCCTGGACCGGGTGGAGAACGCCCAGCGGGCCGGTGCGGCCGGGGTGCTCGGCTACGGTCCGCTCGGCCGGCCGTTCCTCAACCCGACCAACCGGTACGGGAGCGAGCATGATCCGTGGCCGCTCTACCCGATCCCGACGATGAACCTCGCCGCGGGCGAGGGCCGGTTGCTCGCCGGCATGCTGGCGAAGGGCCCGGTCAGCCTCGACGTCCGCGCCACCGCGTCGACGCCCTACGTGTACCCGTTGGCGTTCGTCAAGCACAACCAGGTGCCGGGTGGGGCGCACGCGGTGACCGACCGGGAGCTGTACCGGATCGACAACCGGCTGCACGCCGACGCACCCGGTATTGCCTCGGTGGGCTTCCGGCCGCTGAGTTCGCTCCTAGGGAGCTACCTCAACGTGACGGCGCCCGGCACCCTGACCTCCTACGTGGGGCCGGCGAAGAAGGACATGGTCTGGACGGAAAACGCCGCGTTCTACTACAAGACCTCCCAAGGCTTTTCACAGGGCTGGTCACAGGGCTATGTCGATGTCGTCGCGCGGTCAGGTTCGACCGTCCGCGACTGGGGCGAGCAGCCGAGGGTGCCTGGTGCGGCCCGGGACGACCCGGCCACGGCCGACTACAGCTGGCAGATGTGCACGTCCTGCCGCAACGGCAACATGCTCAGCATGCAGCACACGCTGAGCAACAACGGCTTCGGCGGAGGTCAGCTGGCCTACGGCCGGGGCCCCGACGGAAAGCAGACTAACGAGCTGCACCTGTACAAGGACGACGGCACCGAGATCCCGGTGCAGGAGGGGCTCTGGTTCTACTTCATCTTCGGGTTCCTCAGCCCCTACGCCATGCTGCCGGCCGAGCAGACGAAGCTGCGGATGACCTCGCGGTTCCAGAACCCGATTGCCGAGCAGCTCTACGCCCGCGACGTCCAGACCGAGCGGACGTTCACCTCGCAACGGCGTGACGACGGGTTCACCACCGTCCCGCCGTACGGGGTGGGCATCCACTGCAGCGGCTGGTTCGTGCAAACCCGGGCCTACGACCCGGACCGCTGGGCCTGGCCGAACCAAGACCCGTGCCAGGCGAGCGACGAGCTGTACCTCGGGTACGACTTCGACCTGGACCTGGACAACACCCTGCCCGCCGGCACCCGGCGCAAGGTGACGGTCACCGGGTACCACAGCCCGTACCTGATCGGGCCGGAGCCGACGCTGAAGAGCCTGAAGCTGTGGCTCAGCTTCGACGACGGCAAGCACTGGAAGCAGGTCACCACCCGGGCGGCCCGCGGCGGCGCGTACACCGCGACGTTCGACCACCCGGCACTGTCCAGGACCACCGGCGCGGTCAGCGTCCGCGCCGAGGGTGTCGACTCCGCCGGCAATACCATCACCCAGACCATCACCCGCGCCTACGGCCTGAAGGCCGGAGGACACTACACGGGCCAGTAGCGCAGCACGGGAGTAGCCGCGATCTGGCATCCACTCACCCTCTGGGGTGGCGGACACACCGTCCGTCACCCCAGACCCGTGCTCCCGTCCAATGTCACAGGAAAGCTGGCGCCACACCCTCCCTCCGTCAGTGATGATCGACAGGTGCTACGCATCCTCGGTCTGTCGCCAGTTGAGCAGGGCCTCTACGAAGCGTTGGTTGCCCGCCCACCGGTGACCCACGCCGAACTCACCCGGCTCGCGGCCGACCACTCCTGGGCCGACCACACCGGGCCAGCACTCGTACGACTCCGACAACTGGACCTGGTCACCCTGACCAGCACGGACCCGCCGCGGTATGCCGCCACCCCGCCGCAGACCGCACTGGCAGCCCTCCTCGGTGCACGCAGCCAGGAGCTGACCCAGGTCCACCAACGCATGCTCACGCTGAGCACGCAGTTCCACCAGGTTCGCGGCACCAGGGCCGACGGCGGTCCGACCGAACCGGTCGAGGTCGTCCACGGCGCCGCCGAGATCGACCGGTACCTCACTCACGTCCTGCGCAGCGCCCGACACGAACTGTGTGTGTGCGACGCACCGCCATACGCCGCAGACCAGATGTACTCCAACCAGACCGAGCTGGAACTGCTGCGCGGCGGAATGTCCTGCCGGGTGCTGTACGACCACGGCGCGCTCGACCTGCCCGGCCGGGTCGCGGCCATCTCCCAGACCATCGAGGCCGGCGAGCAGGCCCGGGTCACCGAGACTCCGCTAAAAATGATTCTGAGTGACCAGCCGCTCGGGATGCTCCAGCTCGACACCGACACCGCGCCGTCAGACCGGGTGCTGATCGTGCGTGACCCGGTGCTGCTGGCGGCGCTGTTCGCACTCTTCGAACTGTGCTGGGAACGCGCGGTGCCGCTGCGCCTCCGCGACAGCAAAGCCGAGGTGAGCCCGCCAGGCGAGTTGCCCGATGCGGACCGCGACCTGCTGTCCCTGCTGGTGTCCGGATTCACCGACCAGGGGGTCGCCGACCACCTCGGTTGGTCCGAACGCACCGTGCGTCGTCGGGTGAGCGACATGATGGCCGAACTCGATGCCCGAACCCGGTTCCAAGCCGGATACCGGGCGGTCGCCCGCGGCTGGCTCACCGCAGCAGGGGAGGGTCACGGTGTCCAGCCCTGATGGCCTTCGACCGGCCCCGGACTCAGCCCCGGACTCGGCAGCGGGAACAGCCGCCGACGGACGCGGCACGCTGGCAGCGATCGGGCTGGCCCCAGCCGAGGAGGCTGCCTACGAGCTGCTGGTGGGCCGGCTCCCCACCACCGTCGCCGACCTCACCACGGCCTGGCAACGCCCCGAGCCGCTCGCGGACGTACTCGCCACGCTGGAGGCCAGGGACCTGGCCAGCCGGGTGCCCGGCCCGCCGGACCGGTACACCGCGGTACCGCCGGACATCGCGATCGAGGCGCTGCTGCTCGCCCACGAGCGGCAGATGCGCGAGGCTCGCCGGCACGTCGACGAACTCGCCACCGCCTACCGCGGGCACACCGCCGCCCGCCGTCCCGCGGTGGTCGAGAGGGTGAACGGCCGCAGAGCCGTCGTGCAGCGGCTCACGACACTGCACCGGACCGCCCGGCACGAGCTGCGTGTTCTGGTCCGACCGCCCGACCTCGGCGGTCCGTCCGATCCGAATCCTGGCGCGGTGTTCGAGCCGACGCCGTCGTACGGCCAGGTGATCTGCCGCGTGGTCTACCAGCGCGACTGCCTCGAACTTCCCGGCGCGCGGAGCCTGCTGACCGACCTGGCCGCCGCCGGCGCGCAGGCACGAACCCTGCCGGCGCTGCCCGTCAGCCTCTGCCTGGTTGACGACCGGCTGGCGCTGCTGCAGGTCGAGCCCGAACCCGGCGACGCCCAGCACACCCAGGGCGCGGTGATGGTGTACCCGAGCGGGCTTCTCGTCGCACTCGGCAAACTCTTCGATGCACTGTGGGAGCGCGCCGCGCCGGTGCCGCAGCATCCGCTCGACCCGGCAGATGCCGGCCAGGGCACCTCGCCGGCCAGCCAGCCGCCCAATGCGTCCGAGGCGGACTACAGCGAGGTCGAACTCTCACAGCAGCAGCTCGTGGCACTGCTCCTGTCCGGCAGCACCGACGAGGTGATCGCCCGGCAGCTCGGGGTCGGCTACCGCACGCTGAGCCGACGGATCGCCACCCTGATGACCGAACTCGGTGCGCGCAACCGGTTCCAGGCCGGCGTCCAGGCCGCCTTCCGCGACTTCCAGGAGGACCAGGACCCGCGGGGCCACCGCGGCACCTCGGATCAGGCGTAGATGTCGGCGGCGGTGACGAGCGTGACCGAGCTGTGGGCGGATCTCAGCGATGCTCGTCGGTGGTGCCCAGCACGGCGTCGATGAGGCTGTACATCTCCTCGTCGGAGGCGACGTCGAGATCGGAGACGCCGTCGAGATCGGCGGAGACGGCGAGACCCTCGGTGCCGCGCCATCGGCGGAGAAGCCCCTCCAACGCGGCCGTTATTTCCGTACGCGCGTCCTCTGCGGCCGTGGTCGTGCCCAGGGCCTCCTCCAGGTCGCGCAACCGGTCGAGGACCGGACGACTGGACGGCACCCGCAGCGCACGCAGGCGGTCGGTGAGATGGCCGGCGAGTTCGACCGGGGTCGGGTGGTCGTAGACGACGGTCGCGGCCAGGCTCAGGCCGGTGTCGGCGCTGAGCCGGTTGCGCAGCTGGATCGTGGCGAGAGAGTCCATGCCCAGCTGCTTGAACGGCTCGCCCGGCGGAACGTCGGCGGCCGGGTGCCCGGAGACAGCCGAGACGTGGGTGACCACGCGCCCGAGCAGGAACTCCCGGAGGTCCTCGTCCGGCAGCGCGAGCACCTCGGCGGGCAGCGGCTCGGGGCGGCCGGGCTCCGCGCCGGTGGTCAGCTCGGCGAGCAGGCCGCGGGGACGCCGGCCGAAGCGGTTCCAGTCGACCTCGGCGACCACGCTGCAGCCAGGCACGCAGCGCTCCAGCGCGTCCAGGGCCTCCTGCGGCGCCATCGCGGTGAGACCGTCGAGGTGCGGGGAGCGGCCCGCCACGGCGTCGAACATGCCGGGACCGGCCCACGGTCCCCAGGCGACCGAGGTGGCGGGCAGGCCCAGGTCGCGCCGGTGCAGGGCGAGAGCGTCCAGTGCGGCGTTGGCGGCAGCGTAGGCGCCCTGACCGGCCGAGCCGACCAACCCGGCGAGCGAGGAGAACAGCACGAAATGCTCGAGCGGCAGGGCGCGGGTGAGCTCGTGCAGGTGCCAGGCGGCACCGGTCTTGGGCGCCCAGACGCCCGCCATCCGTTGCGGGGTCAGGGCCGCGGCGGGGGCGTCGTCGAGGATGCCGGCAGCGTGCACGACCGCGGTCAGCGGCGCGTCGGCGGGCACCGACGCGATTAGCCGGGACAGGGCGGCCCGGTCGGTGACGTCGCAGGCGGCGATGCGTACGTCCGCTCCCAGCGCGACCAGGTCGGCGCGCAGGCCCTCGGCGCCCGGCGTGGCGGCGCCGCGGCGGCCGGCGAGCAGCAGGCGGCCGGCGCCGCGCCGGGCCAGCCACCGGGCGACCTGCGCGCCCAGGCCGCCGAGCCCGCCTGTCACCAGGACGGTCCCGTGCGGATGCCAGGGCTGCGGCTCCCGGACCGGTGCGCGGCGCAGGCGCGGGACGAGGACGTCGTCGCCGCGGATCGCGATTTCGTCCTCGCCACCGGGATCGAGCAGGACATCGGCCACCATGGACCAGCAGTCCTGCTCCGGCAGATCGAGCAGGCCGCCCCAGACGTACGGTGTCTCGAGCGCGATCGTGCGGCCCAGCCCCCACACGGCGGCCTGCGCGGGCCGGCGGATCCGGTCGCCGGGGCCGGTCGAGACGGCGCCCCGGGTCAGGTTCCAGACCGGCGCGCCCAGCCCGGTGGCGTCGACGGCGTTGAGCAGGTCGAGCGTGGCGGTCGCGGCCCGGGGCAGCCCGGCGTCGTCCCGGTCGTCCAGCGCGAGCAGCGAGACGATCCCGGTCGGTGTCCCCTGGTGCTGCCGAGGATCGGTGCACTGCCGCACCTGCACGCCGCGCTCGATCAGGGCCCGGCGAAGGCCCGCGGCGTCGTGCTCGCCGACGATCAACCAGGTCCCGCCGTGCGCGGGACGCTCGGGTGCGGGCCGGGGCTGCCAGGTGACGTCGTAGCGCACCGGGTCGACAGGCGGGTGTTCCACGTCGCGCAGCCAGTAACGCTCCCGCTGAAAGGCGTACGGCGGCAGGTCGACCAGTGTGCCGCCGGCGGTCAGCGGTGACCAGTCGACGGGGACGCCGCGTACGTGCAGGCCGGCCAGCGCGGTCAGGAAGCCGTCCGGCTCGGTCTTGCGCAGGCAGGTGATCGGCTCGTCCGCGTCCGGCAGGGCCGCGGACACCAGGGTGGACAGCGTGTGTCCCGGCCCGGCCTCGACGAACGCGCGGACCCCGGCCCGCGCGAGCCGCTCCAGGGCGTCGCCGAAGCGCACCGTGTCGCGGGCCTGCCGCGTCCAGTACTCCGGCGTGCACAGCTGCCCGGCCGCGACCGGTTCGCCGGTGACCGCGGAGATGATCGGCGTGGCGGGCGGCGAGAACGTCAAGCCGGTCAGCACCTCGTGGAACGGTTCGAGGATCTCGTCGAGGTGGTGCGAGTGGAAGGCACGGTCGGTGCGCAGCACGGTGGCCCGCAGCCCCCGTACGCAGTCGTGGACGGCCTGCTCGTCGCCGGAGAGCACCACGGCGGCGGGCCCGTTCACGGCCGCGATCGCGACCTCGTGCTCGCGGCCCCGGATCAGCTCCCGCGCCTCGTCCTCGGAGATTTGCAGGGCGACCATCGCTCCGGCGTGGCCGACCTGGCGCATCAGCCTGCCCCGGGCGATGACCAGCGCGCAGGCGTCGGCCGTCGAGAGGACCCCGGCGGCGTACGCGGCGGTGATCTCCCCGACGGAGTGACCGGCGAGGAAGTCCGGGCGTACGCCGAAGCTGGTCAGCAGGCGGTGCAGCGCCGCCTCGACCGCGAAGATCGCGGGCTGGGCGTAGTCGGTGCGGCTCAGCAGCTCGGGTCCCAGGTCGGTGAGTGACCGGCCGAGCAGGGGCTCCAGCTCGGCATTCAGTTCGTCGAAGGCCTGCGCGTACGCGGGCATCGTCTCGTAGAGACGGCGGCCCATCCCGGGCCACGCCGTCCCCTGGCCGGGGAAGAGGAAGGCGGTCGGGACCTCGCCCGACGCGTGCCCGGTGAGGCAGACGCCGCCGAGGAGGACGCTGCGGTGCGGGTGGTGGGCGCGCCGGGAGAGCGTGTACGCCACGTCCACGAGGCGTGGAGCGTCGGCCACGTGGTCGAGCAGCCGGGCGGTCTGCGCGGCCAGGGCGGCCGGCGTGGTGCCCGACACCGGGAGCGGCACGACCGGTGCCGTGGTGGCCGCCGCCGGGGGCTCGGCGGGTTCGGGCTGCTCCAGGATCAGGTGCGCGTTGGTGCCACTGATCCCGAACGCGCTGACCGCGGCGCGCCGGGGCCGGCCGGTCTCGGGCCAGGGGGTGGGCGAGGTGAGCAGGGTCAGCGGCGTGTCGTCCCAGTCGACGTGCGGGGTGGGCGCGGTGAGCCTGGGCTGCGCCGGAAGTTCGCCGTGGCGCATCGCCAGGATCATCTTGATGATGGCGGTGACGCCCGCCGCGGCCTGGGTGTGCCCGAGGTTGGCCTTGATCGAGCCGAGATAGAACGGTCGTTCTCGCCCGGCACCGTACGTGGCAGCCAGGGCCTGCGCCTCGATCGGGTCGCCGAGCGTGGTACCCGTGCCGTGCGCCTCGACCACGTCGACGTCGTCGGCGTTCAGCCCGGCCCTGGCGAGCGTGGCCCGGATCAGCCGCTCCTGGGCGTCGCGGCTGGGCGCGGTGAGACCGTTGGAGGGCCCGTCCTGGTTGACGGCGGTGCCGCGGACGACGGCGAGCACCCGGTGGCCGTTGGCGCGGGCCCGCGACAGCGTCTCGAGGACGAGGACGGCCGCGCCTTCGCCCCATGCGGTGCCGTCGGCGTCCGCGGAGAACGGTTTGGCGTGGCCGTCGGGGGCGAGGCCGTGCTGCTGGGAGAACTCGACGAACCGGGTGGGCGTGGACATGACGGTCGCCCCGGCCACGATCGCGAGGCTGCTCTCGCGCTCGCGCAGCGACCGGGCGGCCAGGTGCAGCGCGACCAGCGAGGACGAGCACGCCGTGTCGACGGTCATGGCCGGCCCGTGCAGGCCGAGCAGGTAGGCGAGCCGACCGGAGGCGACGCTCGGGGTGTTGGCGACCGAGGCATGCCCTACCAGGTCGTCGGGGATGTCGGTGACCAGTGAGGTGTAGTCGCCGGCGATCAGCCCGGTGAAGGTGCCGGTGTCGGAGCCGCGCAGCGCGTGCGGGTCCACGCCGGCGTCCTCCAGGGCGTGCCAGGTGGTCTCCAGCAGGACCCGGTGCTGCGGGTCCATGATGAGCGCGTCGCGCGGCGAGATGCCGAAGAACGACGGGTCGAACGCGGTGGCGTCGCCCAGGAACCCACCCCGCCGCACGTACGTCTTCCCGGGGGCCGGCGAAGGCGCGTAGAGCGCGTCGGTCGCCCAGCCCCGGTCGGCGGGGAAGTCGGTGATCACGTCGCGGCCCTCGGCGAGCAGGCGCCACAGCTCGGCGGGCGTGCCGATGCCGGGGTAGCGGCAGGCCATACCGACGATCACGACCAGGTCGTCGGTGTCCGCGGCAGGCCGGGCCGCCGGTTCGCCGCCGGCGGGCCGGGCGGGTGTCCGGCCGGCCAGGAAGGCGATCAGCGCGGCCGGGGTGGGCCGGTCGAAGACCAGGGTGGCCGGCAGCCGCAGCCCGGTGGCGGCGCTCAGCCGGTTGCGCAGTTCGAGGCCGGTGAGCGAGTCGATGCCCAGGTCGCGGAAGGCGCGGCCCTCCTCGATGTCGTCGGCCGAGCCGTGGCCGAGTACCGCGGCCACGGTCGACAGGACCAGGTCGGTCAGCGTCTGCCGGTCGCGCGGGGCAGAGTCCGCTGCGTCGGTGGGCGCGGCCGCCGGTGTACGGCGGGGCGGGCCGGCGAACGCGGTGGGGTCGAGACGGGCGGGGATCAGGTGCGCGACGTCGCGGGCGAGCGCCAGGTCGAACGCCGCGAGGCCCTGTTCGCGGCCGAGCGGGGAGAGGCCGTACCGGGCCAGCCGGGCCCGGCCGGCGTCGCCGAGGTGGCCGGTCATGCCGGTGTCGAGGTCCCAGAGCCCCCAGGACAGCGAGGTCGCCGTGAGGCCGCGGGCACGGCGGTGGTGGGCGAGCGCGTCGAGGAACGAGTTCGCGGCGGCGTAATTGGCCTGCCCGGGCGTGCCGATCGTGCCGGCCACCGAGGAGAAGAGCACGAACGCGTCGAGGTCGAGGTGCTCGGTGAGCCGGTGCAGGTGCCACGCCCCATCGGCCTTGGGCCGCAGCACGGTGTCGAGCCGGGTCGCGTCCAGCGAGTCGAGGGTGCCGTCGTCGAGGACCCCGGCGGCGTGCACGACGGCGGTCAGCGGGTGTTCGGGGTCGAAGGAGCCGAGCAGCGCGGCGACCGCGTCGGGGTCGGCCACGTCGCAGGCGGCGACGCGCGTCCGGGCGCCGAGCGCGGCCAGCTCGTCCGCGATTGGGGCGCCGCGCCCGCCGCGCCCGGTCAGGACCAGGTGGCGTACGCCGTGCTCGGTGACCAGGTGGCGGGCGACGAGCGCGCCCAGTGTGCCGGTGCCCCCGGTGATCAGCACGGTTCCGTCGGGGTTCCACGCCCACGGCGCCGTCGTGGGCGGGGTGGCGGAGCGGGTCAGCCGGGGGACGAGCAGCCGCGAGCCGCGTAGGGCGACCTGGCGTTCGCCGGCGCTGGCCGCCGCGCGCAGATCCTCGGGGCCGGCCGGCCGGTCGGTGTCGACGAGCACGATGCGGCCCGGGTTCTCGGTCTGCGCCGAGCGCACCAGGCCCCGGACCGCCGACTGCGCCAGGTCGGCGTGCCGGGTGACCACGACCAGGGTCGTGTCCGAGTGGGCCGGGTCGGCCAGGGTGCGCTGCAACCACTCCAGGACGCCGCCGGTCGCCTCACGCACTGCGGCGGGGACGTCCGGTGTGCTGTCGGGGCAGACGTACGCCACGACCTCGGCCGGTTCGCCGGCCCTCGCCTCGACCCAGTCGACCTGCCAGAGCAGCCGGTCGGGCGACCCGCGCCGCAGCGGGCGCAGCGTGAGCGCGTCGACCGAGGCCACGGGCCGGCCGCCGAAGTCGGTGGCGTGCAGCCGGATCGCGCCGCCGCCCGCGTCGGCGAGGTGCACCCGCAGGCCGGTCGCGCCGGTGGCGTGCAGCGCGACGCCGCTCCACGAGTACGGCAGGCGGATCTCGTCGTGGTCGTCCGCGACCAGCAGGGGATGCAGGGCGGCGTCGAGCAGGGCGGGATGCAGCCTGTACTCGGCGGCGTCGGCTTGCAGCGGTTCCGGGAGGACGATCTCGGCGTACAGGTCGGTGCCGGATCGCCAGAGCGCCCGCAGGCCCCGGAAGGCGGGCCCGTACTCGTAGCCGGTCGCGGCCAGGCGCTCGTAGGTGCCGCCGAGGTCGACCCGTTCGGCGTCCGCGGGCGGCCACGCGAACGGCGCGGCCGGGGCCACCCCGCCGGTCAGCCAGCCGCTCGCATGCCGGACCCAGGTGCTGCCGTCCTCGGCGTACACGGTGACCGGGCGGCGTGGCTCCGCTGCGGCCCCGCCGACACTGACCTGGATCCGCGCGCCGGCGCCCTCGGCCAGGACCAGCGGCGCGTGCAGGACCAGCTCCTCGACCTGCGGGCGGCCGACCCGCTGCCCGATGTGCAGGGCGAGTTCCACGAACGTCGTCCCGGAGAGCAGCACGTCGCCGCCGACGCCATGGTCGGCCAGCCACGGCCGGCCGGTCGCCGACAGGACACCGGTGAGCAGCAGCCCGCCGTCGTCGGCGCGCGGCAGCTCGGCACCGAGCAGCGGGTGCTCGCTGGGCACCAGGCCCAGGGCGCGGGCGCCGGCCGCCGCGGTGTCGGGCAGCATCCAGAAGCGTTCGGTCTGGAACGCGTACGTGGGCAGGCCGACACGCCCACGGGCGCCCGCCGCCAGGGCCGGCTCCCAGCGCACGCCGAGGCCGATCACGTACGCCTCGGCGATCGAGGTCAGCAGCCGGTCGAGGCCGCCGTCGTCGCGGCGCAGCGTGCCGAGCGCGGTCCCGGGCCGGTCGCCCTCGTCGAGGATCTCCTGGACGTCCATGGTCAGCACCGCGCGCGGGCTCGCCTCGACGAACGTGCGGTGGCCGGCGGCGTGCAGGGCCCTGATCGCGCCCTCGAATTCGACGGTGTGCCGCAGGTTGCGGTACCAGTACTCGGCGTCGAGGCCGGCCGTGTCGATGATGCCGCCGGTGAGCGTGGAGTGGAACGGCACGTCCGAGGTGCGCGGCCGGATCCCGGCGAGCTCGGTGAGCAGGCGCTCGCGCAGCCGTTCCACCTGGGCCGAGTGCGAGGCGTAGTCCACGGGCAGCCGGGACAGCCGGATGTCTTCGGCCGCGAGTTGCTCGCCCAGCGCGTCCAGCGCGTCCGGGTCGCCGGAGACCACCGTCGACCGGGGACCGTTGACCGCCGCGATCGAGATCCGCCCCTGCCAGGGCCGCAGGTGCCGCTCGGCGTCGGCGCGCGGGAGCTGGACCGACATCATGCCGCCGCGACCCGACAGCGCGCGGATCGCCCTGGCCCGCAGGCAGACCACCCGGGCGCCGTCTGAGAGCGACAGTGCCCCGGCGGCGCAGGCCGCCGCGATCTCCCCCTGCGAGTGCCCCACCACCGCGGCCGGCTCGACGCCGAAGGAACGCCACACCTCGGCCAGCGACACCATCACCGCCCACAGCGCCGGCTGCACGACGTCGACGTGGCGCAGCGCCGCCGCGTCGCCCAGCACGCCGGGCAGTGACCAGTCCACGAACGGAGCCAGGGCCCGCCCGCACTCGCGTATCGACGCCGCGAACACCGGCGAGGACTCCAGCAGCCGCACGGCCATGCCGGTCCACTGGGTGCCCTGGCCCGGGAAGACCAGGACCGGCCGGTGTCCCGCGCGGGCCCGCCCGGTGCGCACGTCCGGCGCCGGCTGCCCGCAGGCCACCGCGTCGAGGCCGCGCAGCAGCTCGTCGCGGCCGGTGCCGACGACGACCGCGCGGTGCTCGTGCGCGTGGCGGTGCGCGGTCAGGGCACGGGCCAGATCGGCGAGGTCGGTCTCCGGTTCGTCGTGCAGCAGGTCGCGCAGCCGGGCGGCCTGCGCCCGCAACGCCCGCGGGGACCGGCCGGACACCAACCAGGGCAGCGCGGCGGGGGGTTCCGGGCGGCGTCCGGGCGGCGGCTCCGGGGCGGGTTCCTCCAGCAGTACGTGCGCATTGGTGCCGCTGATGCCGAAGGAGGAGACGCCCGCCCGGCGCGGGCGGCCGGTCCGCGGCCACGTGGTGGTGGCGTCGAGCAGGCGTACGCCCGAGTCGTCCCAGTCGACGTGCCCGGTCGGGCGGTCCAGGTGCAGCAGGCCCGGCAGGACCCCGTGCCGTAGGGCCTGGACCATCTTGATGACGCCGCCGACGCCGGCCGCCGCCTGCGCGTGCCCGATGTTCGCCTTGAGCGAGCCGAGCAGCAGCGGCCGTCCGTCCGGCCGCTCCCGCCCGTACGTGGCGATCAGTGACCGCGCCTCGATGGGGTCGCCGAGCGGCGTGCCGGTGCCGTGCGCCTCCACCGCGTCGATGTCGCCGGGTGCCAGGCCGGCGTCGGCGAGCGCCTCCCGGATCACCTGCTCCTGGGCCGGGCCGCTGGGCGCGGAGAGGCCGTTGGACGCGCCGTCCTGGTTCACGGCGCTGCCGCGCACGACCGCCCACACCCGGTGGCCGTGGCGGCGGGCGTCGGAGAGGCGTTCGAGCACGAGCAGGCCGGCGCCCTCGGCCCAGGCGGTGCCGTCCGCCCCGGCCGCGAACGACTTGCACCGCCCGTCGGGGGCGAGCCCGCGCAGCCGGGAGAACTCCACGAACATCTCCGGCGTGGACATCACCGAGACGCCGCCGGCCAGGGCGAGCGTGCACTCGCCGCGGCGCAGCGACTGGGCGGCCAGGTGCAGGGCGACCAGCGAGGACGAGCACGCCGTGTCCACGGTGACGGCGGGGCCGCGCAGGCCGAACACGTACGACAGGCGCCCGGAGACCACACTGGAGGTGTTGCCCGTGACGAGGTGGCCCTCGAGTCCGGCGGGCACGGTGTGCACCCGGGGCGCGTAGTCGTGGTGCATGACGCCGGCGAAGACGGCGGTGCGGCTCTCGCGTACGGTCGCCGGGTCGATGCCGGCGTGCTCGAACGCCTCCCAGGCGGTGGTCAGCAGCAGCCGCTGCTGCGGGTCGGTGGTGAGCGCCTCGCGCGGCGAGATCCCGAAGAACGCGGCGTCGAACTCGGCGGCGTCGTAGAGGAAACCGCCGCGGCGGGTCAGCGAGGAGCCGGGCCGGTCGGGTCCGGCACCGAACAGCGCGTCGAGGTCCCAGCCCCGGTCGGCGGGGAACTCGCCGATCGCGTCGCCGCCCGACTCGGCCAGCCGCCACAGCTCGTCGGGGCCGGTGACGCCGCCGGGGTAGCGGCAGGCCATGCCCACGATGACGACCGGGTCGTCCGCGTCGGCCGACCCGGCCACCGGCGCGGGCACGGGCACGGGGACGGACGTGGCGAACAGGTGACGGGTCAGCGCGGCCGGGGTGGGGTGGTCGAAGACCGCCGTGCCGGGCAGCGCGGTGCCCGTGCGCGCGCGGACCCGGTCCAGCAGTTCCGCGGCCATCAGCGAGTCGAAACCCAGGTCGGTGAACGTGCGCTCAGGTTCCACGGCCGTCGCGTCGGGATAGCCGAGCACCTCGGCGACCTCCTCCACGACCAGGTCCCCGACGGTCACCGCCGGCCGCGTCGTTCGCGGGACTGGCCGCGAGGTCAGCCAGTGGGGCTCGCGCTGGAACGCGTACGTCGGCAGCCGCAGTCCTGCGGCCCCGCCGAGCACCTTGGCCCAGTCCACCGGCACGCCGTGCGCGTGCAGCGTGCCGAGCGCGCCGAGCAGCGTCGCCGGTTCGGGCCGCTTGCGGCGCAGCACCGAGGTCACGGCCGGCGCAGGCCCGTCGCCGGCGGCCAGACACTCGCGGGCCGCGGCGGCCAGGCCCGCGCCGGGCCCGAGCTCGACGAGGACGGCGGCGTCCAGGGCGCGCATCGCGGCCAGGAACTGTACGGGCTCCCGAGCCTGCCGCACCCAGTAATCCGGGTCGGTCATCTCGGCGGGGCCGACGGGCTTGCCGGTGAGCGTCGACACGATCGGCAGCCGCGGCGGGTGCAGGGTGACCGCCGCCAGGACCTCACCGTAACGCTCCAGCATCGGGTCCAGGTCGCGCGAGTGCAGCGCCCGGCTCACCCGCAGCGCCGTGGTCTTGCGCCCTCGGCGAGCGAGCAACTCGGCCGCGTGGGCGAGCGCGTCGGCATCGCCGCTGATCACGGTGGCCGCCGGCCCGTTGACGGCGGCCAGCCCGATCCGGCCGTCGTAGCCGGACAGCAGTTCGAGGATCTCCTCCGCGCAGGCGCGTACGGCCAGCATCGCGCCGGTCGCCGGCAGCGCCTGCATGAGCTCGCCCCGGGCGGCCACCACGGTCGCCGCGTCGGGCATATCGAAGACACCGGCGACGGTCGCGGCGGCGAGCTCGCCGATCGAGTGCCCGGCGAGCGCTGCGGCCGCCACGCCGTAGGAGGTGACCAGGCGGTGGACCGCCACCTCCAGCGCGAACAGCGCCGGCTGGGTGTAGCGGGTCTCGTCCAGCAGGGCGGCGCGCGGCGTGCCGGCCGGGGCGAACATGATCTCGCGCAGCGGCACGCCGAGGCGGGCGTCCAGGTGCCGGCAGACCTCGTCGAAGGCGTCCCGGAATACCCGGTGCTCGCGGTACAGCGCCCGGCCCATCCCCGGATGCTGGCTGCCCTGCCCGGAGAAGAGGAACGCGGCGGTCGCGCCGGGCGTGGCCACGCCCCGGGAGATCTCCGGGCCGCCGCGCCCGGCCGCGAGCCGGTCCAGCCCCGCGAGCAGACCCGGCTCGTCGGCCGCGGTGAGCACCGCCCGATGCCGCAGGGAGGTCCGCGCACCGGCCAGCGTGCGGGCCACCGCCAGGAGGTCGGTGCGGGGCCGGTCGGCCAGGTACGCCCGCAGCCGCGCCGCCTGATCCGCCAGCGCGGCACCGGTGTGGCCGGAGAGCAGGAACGCGGCCTGCGCCGGGCCGGGTTCCGACGAGGGCGCCGCGGCGACGTGTTCGGCGAGCACCACGTGGCAGTTCGTGCCGCCCATCCCGAACGAGCTGACCCCGGCGATCCGTGGCCCGTCCGCCGTCCACGGCGCCGCCTCGGTCACGATCCGCAGCCGCAGCTCGTCGAGGGGTATCCGCGGGTGCGGCGCCGTGAAGTGCAGGGCGGCGGGCAGCTCGCGGTGCCGGATCGCCAGGGCGGTCTTGATCAGGCCGCAGATGCCGGCCGCGCCCTCCAGGTGGCCGAGGTTGGTCTTGACCGAGCCGACCGGCAGCGGGCGGCCGGGGTCGCGGACGGCGCCCAGGACCGCGCCGAGCGCGGCGGCCTCGACCGGGTCACCGACGGGCGTGCCGGTGCCGTGCAGCTCGACGTAGCCCACGCTCGCCGGGTCGGCACCGGCGTCGCGGTACGCGTCGCGCAGCAGCTGCGCCTGCGCCGCCTCGCTTGGCACGGTCAGGCCTGCGCCGCCGCCGTCGTTGTTCAGCGCCGACCCCTTGACGACGCAGTACACCGGGTCGCCGTCGCGCAGCGCCGCCGCCAGGGGCTTGAGCACGACGATGCCGCCGCCCTCGCCCCGCACGAAGCCGTCGGCGCCCGCGTCGAAGGTGCGGCAGCGGCCGCCGGGGGACAGGCCGCCGAACAGGGCGGCCTCCTCGTCGCTCGCCGCGAGCAGGTTGAGGTTCAGGCCCCCGGCCAGCGCCACGTCGGACTCGCCCGAGCGCAGGCTGCGGCAGGCCAGGTGTACGGCGGCGAGGGAGGCAGACTGCCCGGTGTCGACGGTCAGGCTCGGGCCGCGCAGGCCGTACAGGTAGGAGATCCGGTTGGCGATCAGGCTGCGCTGCAGGCCGGTGAAAGAGTGCTGGGTGGCGGTGTCCTCGCCGAGCTGCTGGGCCAGCCGGGCGTAGTCGTCGCGCATCGCCCCGACGAAGACCCCGGCCCGGCCGCCGCGCAGGGTCGCCGGGACGATCCCGGCGTCCTCCAGGGCCTCCCAGCTCAGCTCCAGGGCGAGTCGCTGCTGCGGGTCCATGACGGCCGCCTCGCGCGGGGAAATCCCGAAGAACGCGGCGTCGAAGCCGTCGACCGCGGGCAAGAACGAGCCAACCCGGGGCCGCTCGCCCGGCCCGGCGTCGGTCCAGCGGTCCGGCGGCGCCTCGGTGACGGCGTCCACCCGGTCGCGCAGCAGCCGCCAGAACTGCTCCGGCCCATCGGCGCCGGCGAACCGGCAGGCCATTCCGATGATCGCGACGTCCTCGTGCATCACAGGACCTCGGCGAGCCAGTCGTGGACCGTACGGGCGGCCGCCTCGGCCTGCTCGGAGAGCATGTTCAGGTGGTTGCCGGGCAGCGTCACCACGCGGTTGCAGGGCGGCCGGAACCGGTCCTGCGGCGCGGGCGCGGGACGTCCGGGCAGCGCGTCAGCCGCGGCCACGTGCAGGATCGGGGTGGCTATCCCGCCGGGCCGCCAGTCGGCGAACAGGTTCTGGTAGGCGCCCATCGCGCCGAGCTGGGTGTCCAGGGCGCGGTCGGCGCCGCCCGCCCCGGCCGGCCAGCGGCGCGCCTGCTCGCGCATGAAGCCGCCGCGCAGCTCGTCGGCGCTCGGGGCGTACGGGTAGTAGTCGAAGAGTACGAGCGCGGCGGCCGGCCGCCCGGAGGCCTCCAGGTGCGCGGCGAGTTCGTGCGCGAGCCAGCCGCCCGACGAGTAGCCCACCAACACGACCCGGTCCAGCTCGCCGTTGTCCAGCAGGGCCCGCGCCTGAGCCCGCACCAGGGCGTCCAGGTCGGCCGGCACCCGCTCACCGGGCTCGAAGCCCGGCGGCCGCACCATCCACAACGGACGCGGTTGCGGCATCGCGGCGGCGAAGAACCCGTATGCGACGTCGGTCATCGGGGCGACCGGCGCCGTGGTGCAGACCAGCGCCGCGCCCGTGCCGTCCGCCATCCGGTACATCGGCGCGGCGGTCCCGGCCTCGAAGGTGGGGCGCAGGCTGCCCGCCGTACGGATCAGGTCCATGGCCGCGGCGGTGCGGCCCGCGCGGACACCGACGAGGTAGAGCGCGCTGAGCGTGCCGTCGCCCGCGTCCGCCTCGGGGGGTGCGTCGAGGGCGGCGGGCCCGGCCTCGGGCAGCCGGGTGCCGAGGAACTCGGCGAGGTCGGTGACGGTCGGGTAGTTGAGGATGTCGGCCAGCTGCAGCTCGACGCCGGTCGCGGCGCCCAGCCGGTTGCGCAGGTCCACCGCGTTGAGCGACTCGAAGCCCAGGTCGCGGAACGTGTCGTCGCGCGGGACGGCCCCGGGCGAGGCGTATCGCAGCACCACGGCGACGTGCTCGGCGATCAGGTCGGCGAGAGCGTCGTCGCGCTCGCCCGGCGCCAGGGTGGCCAGGCGGCGCAGCAGGGCACCGGCGGTCTCCTCCGCTCCACCGTCGTCCGCCGGGCGGCCGTCCATCCGGGGCAGCGCCGAGTTCAGCCAGTACCGTTCCCGCTGGAACGCGTAGCCCGGCAGGTCGATCCGGCGCCCACCGGTGCCGACGAGCACGGCCGGCCAGTCGACGGCCACGCCCGACACGTGCGCCTCGGCCAGCGTGGCCATCCACCGGTCGAGGTCGCCCTCGTCGCGGCGCAGCGTGCCCAGGGCTGCGGCGGAGGCCCCGACCGCGTCGAGCGTCTCGCGGACGGCCGGCAGGAGCACCGGGTGCGGGCTGACCTCGATCAGCTTCAGGTTGCCGCCGTCCAGCAGTGTGCCGACCGCCCGGTCGAACCGAACCGGCTCGCGTAGATTGCGGTACCAGTAGGCGGCGTCCAGCGGTACGGCCGCCGTGTCGTGCCAGTCACCGGTGACCCCGGAGACGTAGGGCACGGTCGCAGCCTCGGCCCGGATCCCGGCCAGCCCTTCGAGGAGCCGGTCGCGGATCGACTCCACCTGGTAGGAATGGGCGGCGTACCCGATCGGCAGCCGGCGGGTGCGCACACCCCGGCGGGCGCACCCGGCGAGCAGCGCGGCCAACTCATCGAGGTCACCGGAGACCACCGTGGATCGGGGCCCGTTGACGGCGGCGATCTCGAGGCGGCGCGACAGCAGGCCGCCGGTCTCGTCGGGGGACAGGCTCACCGAGGCCATCCCACCCAGCCCGCTCAGCTCGGTGAACAGCCGGCTGCGCAGCGCTGACACCCGGATGGCGTCGGGCAGCGTCAACGCACCGGCCAGCCACGCCGCGGCGATCTCCCCCTGCGAGTGCCCGGTGACGGCGGCGGGCCGCACACCGCAGGACCGCCACATCTCGGCCAGCCCGGCCATCATCGCGAGCAGGGTGGGTTGCAGCACGTCGGGCCGCTGCTGAGGCGGTGTGCCGTTCTCGCCGCGCAGCACCGCACCCAGCGACCAGTCGACGACTTCGGACAGCGCGTCCTCGCACGCCGCGATCGTCTCTCGGAACACCGGCGAGGTCCGCAGTAGCTCCCGCCCCATGCCCGGCCACTCGCTGCCCTGCCCGGGAAAGAGGAACGCGACACCGCCGTCCGCACCGGCGTGCCCGAGGACGACCCGCGGCGAGGGGGTCCCTTCGGCCAGGGCGTCGAGGCCGGCAAAGCCGTCCCCGCGGTCGCTCAGCACGACGGCCCGGTGCGGGTGGTGGGTGCGTCGGCAGAGAACGTACGCGACGTCGGCAGCGCCCGCCTTTGCCGTCAACCCGTCGAGGTACCCACGCAGGCTGCGCGCCTGAGCGGCCAACGCCGCCGCACTGGTGGCCGACAGCGTGAGCGGCAGCACCGCCGGCACACCGTCCTCCTCACCGCCGGCGGACCCCGCCGGAGTGTCCGCCTCGCCGGGTGTGGGCGGCTCCTCCAGGATCAGGTGGGCGTTGGTGCCGCTCATGCCGAAGGCGCTGACCGCCATGCGCCGGGGCCGGCCGCCGGTCTCGGGCCAGGGGGTGGCCTCCGACAGGGGGCGCAGGGCCGTCTTCTCCCAGTCGACGTGCGGCGTGGGCCGGGAGAAGCCGGCGATCGGGGGCAGCAGGCCGTGCCGCAGCGCCAGGACCGTCTTGACGACGCTGGCGATGCCGGCCGCCGCTTGGGTGTGCCCGAGGTTGCCCTTGTTGGAACCAAGATAGAACGGGCGTTCTCTGCGAGAGCCGTACGTGGCCGCGAGCGCTTGCGCCTCGATCGGATCGCCGAGCGTGGTGCCGGTACCGTGCGTCTCCACCGCATCGACGTCGTCCCCGGTGAGCCCGGCCCGTTCGAGCGTCTCCCGGATGAGTTGCTCCTGAGCGTGCCGGTTCGGTGCGGTGAGCCCGTTCGACGGCCCGTCGTGGTTGACCCCCGACCCGCGCAGCACGGCCAGCACCCGGTGACCCAGGGCGCGGGCCCGCGACAGCTTCTCCAGGACGACCACCGCCGCGCCCTCGCCCCACGCCGTGCCGTCTGCGTCGGCGGAGAACGGTTTGATCAGGCCGTCCGGGGCCATTGCCCGCTGCTGGGAGAACTCGATGAACCGGGCTGGGGTGGCGGTGACCGCGGCCCCGCCGGCGAGCGCGAGCCCGCACTCGCCCCGATGCAGGGACTGGGCCGCCAGGTGCACGGCTACCAGCGACGATGAGCAGGCGGTGTCGACGCTCAGCGCCGGCCCGTGGACGCCGAGCAGATAGGCGATGCGGCCCGAGGCGACGCTGACCGCGTTGTTGATTGAGAGCTGGCCGATCAGGTCGGGCGGGATCTCGGCCAGGTTGGTGGTGTAGTCGCCGGCCGAGACCCCGGCGAACACACCCGTGTCGGTGCCGCGCAGCGCGGCCGGGTCGACTCCGGCGTCCTCGAGGGCGTGCCAGGCGGTCTCGAGCAGGATCCGGTGCTGCGGGTCCATCACGATCGCCTCACGCGGAGCGATACCGAAGAAGCCGGCATCGAAGCCGGTCGCGGTGTCCAGGAAGCCGCCGACGCGGACGTACGTCGTGCCGGGCGCCGGCGCCTGCGGGTTCGGGTCGTAGACGGTGGCGGTATCCCAGCCGCGGTCGGCCGGGAAGTCGGTGATCGCGTGCTTGCCCTGCGAGAGCAGCTCCCACAGGGCGTCGGGGGTGTCCACGCCGCCGGGGTAGCGGCAGGCCATGCCGACGACCACCACCGGGTCAGTGTCCGGGCGCAGGGCCTCGCGCAGCCGGGCCCGGGTGTCGTACAGCTCGGTGGTGACGCGCCTGAGGTATTCGGCGAGTTTCGTTTCCTGGGACATGCGAACGACACCTCTCAGCCGAATTCACGGTCCACGAAGTCGAACAGCTCCTCCACGGTGGTCGCCGAGCGCAGCGCCGCCCGGTCGTCGCCGGCGTCGTCGCCGGGCGTCAGCACGTCCAGCAGCGCCCGCAGCCGGGTACGCACCTCGCCGCGCGACTCGTCGTCCAGTCCCGCAGCGCCGGCTTCCAGGGCCGCCAGCCCGTCCAGTACCGAGGGGGCGGGCGTCGGTTCGGCGGGCGCCGCGGCGGTCCGCGTGAGCTCGGCGTCGAGGTGCTCGATCAGGGCGAGCGGCGTCGGCTGGTCGAAGGCGAGGGTGGCGGGTAGTTGCAGCCCGGTCGCGCCGCCGATCCGGTTGCGCAGCTCCACCGACGTGAGCGAGTCGAAGCCCAGGTCGTGGAAGGGCAGTTCGACGGCGACCTCGTCGGCCGAGGCATAGCCGAGCACCGCGGCCACGTGAATGCGGACGAGTTCGCGCAGCCGCCCGCGCCGCCGCGCCGGGGCGAGTGCACCCAGGGCCTCGGGCGACGCCGCCGACGCGGACCGGGGCCGGACCGCGCGGCGCCGCCCGGAACGCCCGGCGAGTTCGCGCAGCATCGCCGGGACGTCGTGCTCGTCGAGCCCGGCGATCGTCGTCAGGTCGAGGCGCATCGGGGCGAGCATCACCCGGTCGCTGGCCCGCGCCGCGTCCCACAGGTCCAGGCCCTGCTCGGTGGTCAGGCCGAGCATGCCGCCGCGGCCCAGCCGGGCCCAGTCGGCGGTGTCGAGCCCGCCCGCCATGCCCGCACCCGAGGAGTCGTCGCCGTCGGGCGCCCACGGCCCCCAGGCCAGCGACGTCGCGGGCAGCCCTGCGGCGCGTCGCTCGGTCATGAGCGCGTCCAGGAACGAGTTGGCCGCGGCGTACGCGCCCTGCCCGGCCGCGCCGAGCACCCCGGCCGCGGAGGAGAAGCACACGAACTCGGCCGGCGGCGCGTCGCGGGTCAGCTCGTGCAGGTGCCAGGCGCCGTCGACCTTGGGGCGCAGCACCCGCTCCAACTGCTCGCCGGTGATCGAGCCGAGCACCCCGTCGGCCAGCACGCCTGCGGCGTGCACGACGGCGCCCAGCGGATGCTCCGGCACGACGGAGTCCAGCACGCGCCGGACGTCCTCGCGGGAGCCGACGTCTCCGGCGACCACCGACACCGTGGTTCCGGCCGCGGTCAGCTCGGCGACCAGCGCGTCGGTTCCGGGCGCGTCCGAGCCGCGCCGGCTGAACAGCAGTAGCCGCCGGGCACCGCCGCGGGCCAGGTGCCGGGCCAGGTCGCGGCCCAGCCGGCCGGAGGCGCCCGTGATCAGTACCGTGTCCTCGGGCCGGGCCGTCCGCGGCACGGTGAGCACGACCTTGCCGACGTGCCGGGCCTGGCTGACGAAGCGCAGCGCCTCCGGCGCCCGCCGGATGTCCCAGTCGCGTCGCGGCGGCAGGCGTAGCACACCCCGCTCGAAGAGGGCGAACAGTTCGGCGCTCATGCCGGCGATCCGGTCCGGACCAGCGGACTCGACCAGGTCGAACGCCTGGTACGCGATGCCCCGGCCGGCGAGTTCCGCGGGGTCGCGCGGGTCGGCCTTGCCGATCTCCACGAACCGTCCGCCGGGGGCGAGCAGCCGCAGCGAGGCGTCCAGGAACTCGCCGGTGAGCGAGTTCAGTACGACGTCCAAGCCGCGTCCCCGGGTGATCGCGCGGAAGCGCTGCTCGAAGTCGGTGGTGCGGCTGGAGGCGAGGTGGTCGTCGTCGAGTCCGAGGTCGCGCAGCACCGCCCACTTGCCGGTGCTGGCCGTGGCGAACACCTCGGCGCCCAGGTGACGGGCGAGCTGGATCGCCGCGATGCCCACGCCCCCGGCCCCGGAGTGGACGAGGACGGTCTCGCCGACCCGCAGGCGGGCCAGGTCGGCGAGACCGTGGTACGCGGTGAGCCAGGCGATCGGCACGGCTGCGGCGTCCTCAAAGGACCATCCCGGCGGAATCGGCGCGACCAGGCGTTCGTCGGTGACCGCGACCGCCCCGAACGCGCCGCCGAACACGCCCGTCACCCGGTCGCCGGGGCGTACCCGGGTCACCTCGGGGCCCACCTCCCGCACCACGCCCGCGGCCTCGGCGCCCGGTATCGCGGACCCGGGGTACATGCCCAGGGTGATCAGCACGTCGCGGAAGTTCACGCCGGCGGCCCGCACCTCGACGCGTACGTCGCGGTCGCCGAGCGGCTCCAGGGCCTCGGGGAACGGCACGAGCGCGAGGTCGTCGAGGGTGCCCGCGCCGGACGCCGCGAGCCGCCAGGCCGGCTCTTCGGGCACGTTCAGCAGGCCGTCGGCGTCGGCCGGTCGCAGCACGGGCACGAGCGCCCGGCCGTCGCGCACCGCGACCTGCGGGGCGCCCGTGGTCAGCGCCAGGGCTACTGCGGTGTCCTCCGGTGTGTGCTCGTCGACGTCGACCAGCACGATCCGGCCGGGGTTCTCGGCCTGCGCGGCGCGCGCCAGGCCGAGCGCGGGCGCCGCGATCAGGCCGGCCGTCTCGCCGGGCCCGGCGGCGACCGCGCCGCGGGTCAGCACCGCCAGCCGCGTGCCGGCGTGGCGTGCGTCGGCGAGCCACCCGGCCAGGTCGCCGGTCACCCGCTCGACGGTGGCGCGGACCAGGGCGGGAACGTCGTCGCCCTCCTCGGCCACCACGCGATACACCTCGGCCTGCGCGTCGACGGACCCGGTGGCCTCGACCCAGTCGAGGCCGAGCAGGGCCCGGTCGCCGCGGCGACCGGACGGCGCCGACAGGCGGGCCGGGATCGGCCTCCAGACCAGGTTTTCCACGGTCGCCACCGGCAGGCCGACGTCGTCGGCGAGGGTCAGCTTCACCTGTCCGTCGGTGCCGCGCACCCGGACCCGCAGCTTGGCTGGGCCGGGCCGGTGCAGGGTGAACCCCGACCAGGTGAACGGCATGACGCCCGTGCCGGTGTCGACCGGCCGCAGGTACGGGCCGAGCCCGACGGTCTGCAGCGCCGCGTCCAGCAGCGCCGGGTGGATGCGGTAGTGGCCGGCCTCGCGCTCGTGCTCGGCGGGCAGGGCGACCTCGCCGTACACCTCGGTGCCGCCGCCGGGCAGCTCGCGCAGCCAGACCCGGCCCATCCCGCGGAACGCGCCGGTGTAGTCCCAGCCGCCGGCCAGGTCGGGCCGCTCGTAGATGCCGCCGCCGATCGTCGGCACCAGGCCGGGTGGCGGCCATGAGGTCAGCGCCGGCTCGCCGGGGGAGCCGCCGGGCGCGAGCAGGCCTGCGGCGTGCTGCTGCCAGGGTCCGTCATCGTCGGGGCGGGAGAACACGCGTACGGTTCGGGTGCCCGTGTCGTCGGGGGCGCCGACCTGGATCTGGATCCGGACGCCGCCGTCCTCGGGCGGTAGCAGCGGCGCCTGCAGGGTCAGCTCGCGCAGCACCTCGCACCCGGTCAGCTCGCCGGCGTGCAGGGCCATCTCGACGAACGCGGTCGCGGGCAGGATCAGGGTGTCGTGCACGCGGTGCCCCGCCAGCCACGGGTGCTCAGCCAGCGAGAGCCGCCCGGTCAGGACGCGGCCGTCGCCGTCGGCGAGGTCAACCACCGCACCCAGGAACGGGTGCGTGGAGCGCCCGAGCCCGGCGGCGGCGACATCGGCGGCGCCGGCTGGCGCGGACAGCCAGTAGTGCTCGTGCTGGAACGGGTAGGTGGGTAGGGCCACGGCGCGGGGGGCGGCCGGGGCGAACACCGCGCGCCAGTCCACGGCGGCCCCGTGCGCCCACACCGTCGCCAGCGCGCGCAGCACCGACTCGTCGTCGTCGTGGTCCTTGCGCAGCGTGGGCACGGCGACCGCCTGCTCGACCAGCGGGCTGAGCACCGCGTCGGGGCCGAGTTCGAGCAGGATGTCGACGCCCTTGGCGAGCACGGCGCCGAGCCCGTCGTGGAAGCGGACCGTGCGGCGTATCTGTTGGGCCCAGTACGCGGGTGAGGTGAGCTGCCCGGCGGTGGCGAGGCGGCCGGTCACGTTGGAGACGATCGGGATCCGGGGCTCGTGCGCGGTCAGGCCCGCCACGACGGCCTCGAACTCGGCGAGCATCGGCTCCATCAGGGGGGAGTGGAAGGCGTGGCTGACCCGCAGCCGCCGGGTGCGCCGTCCCTCGCTGGCCCAGAGGCTCTCCAGACGTTCGATCTCGGCGAGCTCGCCGGACACCACGACGGCGTCGGCCGCGTTGACGGCCGCGATTGCGACCCGGTCGCCGCGCCCTTCCAGTGACGGCAGGACGTCGTGCTCGGGCGCGCGTATGGAAAGCATGGCGCCGCCCTCGGGCAGCGCGGCCATCAGCTGTCCCCGTGCGGCGACCAGCCGGCAGGCGTCGGCGAGCGACCACACCCCGGCGACGTGGGCCGCCGCGATCTCCCCGATCGAGTGCCCGAGCAGGACGCGCGGTCGCAGGCCCCAGCTCTCGTAGATTCGGAACAGCGCGACCTCGACCGCGAACAGGGCGGCCTGGGCGTGATCCGTACGGTCGAGCAGGCCGCCGTCGGGCGCGGCGAGAATCTCGCGCAGCGGGGTTTCCAGGTGTTTGTCGAGCTCGGCGCAGATCTCATCGAAGACCGGGTTCTCCTTGGCCAGCGCAAGGGCCATGCCCGGGCGCTGCGAGCCCTGGCCGGTGAAGAGCATCCCGACGCGCCCGGTCGTGGCGACACCGGTCACGACCTCGGGGCCCGGTTCACCGCCGGCCAGGCCGTGCAGCCCGTTCAGCAGGCTGTCGCGGTCGCGGCCGAGCAGGACCGCCCGGTGCCGGAATGCCGACCTGGTGGTGGCCAGCGAGAATCCGAGGTCAGCCGGGCCGGTGCGCCCGGCGACGTCGAGCAGCCCGGCGGCCTGCGCGGGAAGTGCCCGCTCGGTCTTGGCCGAGACCGGCCAGGCGAGCACGGGCAGCGTGCCGGTGGCCGTGGCCTCCACCTCGTGCTCGTCCTCGTCCTCGGGCGCCTCCTCGAGGATGAGGTGGGCGTTGGTGCCGCTGATCCCGAACGAGGACACCGCGGCGCGGCGCGGCCCGTGCCCGCGCTCCCACTCGACCGGCTCGGTGAGCAGCGCGACCGCACCCCGCCAGTCGACCTTCGCGGTGGGCTCGTCCACGTGCAGCGTCCGAGGCAGGCGCCGGTGCCGCATCGCCATGATCATTTTGAGGACGCCGGCCACGCCGGCGGCGGCCTGGCTGTGCCCGATGTTCGACTTCACCGAGCCGAGGCGCAGGGGGCGCTGCGGCGCCCGGCCGCAGCCGTACGTGGCCACCAGCGCCTCGCCCTCGATCGGGTCGCCCAGCGCCGTGCCCGTGCCGTGCGCCTCCACCGCGTCCACGTCGCGCGGCGACAACCCGGCGTTGGCCAGCGCCGCGCCGATCACCCGCCGCTGCGCCTCGCCGTTGGGCGCCGACAGGCCGTTGCTGCGGCCGTCCTGGTTGACCGCCGAGCCGCGCAGCGTTGCCAGCACCCGGTGCCCGTTGCGGCGCGCGTCGGAGAGGCGTTCCAGCAGCACGACCCCGGCGCCCTCGGCCCAGATCGTGCCGTCCGCGCCGGCCGCGAACGACCGGCAGCGGGCGGTCCGCGAGATGACGCCCTGCCCGCAGAACTCCACGAAACTGCGCGAGGTGCTCAGGATCGTCACCCCGGCGGCCACCGCCAGCGAGCACTCCCGGACGCGCAGCGCCAGCGCCGCCTGATGGATCGCGACCAGCGACGACGAGCACGCCGTGTCCACGGTGACCGAGGGGCCGGTGAAGTCGAAGAAGTACGACACCCGGCCCGACACCACGCTGGCGATGTTGCCGATGATGCCGTGGGGCGAGTACGGCGACGCCTTCCACAGGGTGTCGTAGTCGTGCCCGGTCACTCCGCAGAAGACGCCGGTGTCGCTGTCGCGTAGCGTCTCGGGGTCGATGCCGGCGGACTCCAGGGTCTCCCAGACGACCTCCAGCAGGACGCGCTGCTGCGGGTCCATCACCAGCGCCTCGCGCGGCGAGATGCCGAAGAAGCCCGCATCGAACGCGCCGGCGTCGATGAAGCCGCCCTCGCGCACGTACGAGCGCCCCTCCTGCCCGGCCTGAGGGTCTGGGTCGTACAGCGCCTCGACGTCCCAGTGGCGGTCGCCGGGGAACTCGCCGATCGCGTCGCGGCCCGCGTCGACCAGGTCCCACAGGTCCTGCGCCGAGCGCACCCCGCCCGGGAACCGGCAGCCGGTGCCGACCACCACGACCGGGTCGTCGGCGCGCTCCTCGCCCCGGCGCAGCTTCTCCTTCGTGGCGAGCAGGTCGGCGGTGACCTTCTTGAGGTACTGCCGCATCTTGTCGTCGGCGACGCGCACGTCGCTCCCTTCGCTCAGGGCCGCAGGGTGACGGGCAGGGTCCGCAGGCCGCGCACCACGACGTGCTGGCGGTAGTCGAGCGCGTCCTCGTCAACCTCGAACCCGGACGGTCGGGTCGCGAACGCGGACAGCGCGATCTCCGCCTCCTGCTTGGCCAGCGCGGCACCGATGCAGTAGTGCGGCCCGGCGCCGAAGGAGAGCTGGATGCTCTTCGGCTTGCGGTCGGCCTTGAACCGGTCGGCCCCGGGGAACGCGGCCTCGTCCCGGTTGCCCGCGGCCAGCAGCAGCACCACGACCGTGCCCGGCTTGACCCGCAGCTCGCCGACCGTGGTGGGCCGCAGCACGACCCGGGCGGTGAGCTGCACCGGAGCGTCGTACCGCAGCACCTCGCTGACCAGCAGCGGCGCGATCTCGTGCCGCTCGCGCACCAGGGCCAGCTGGTCGCGGTTGCGGTGCAGCGCCAGCACCCCGCTGGAGATCACGTTTGTCACCGACTCGTGGGCGGCGGCGAACAGGTTGAGCAGCACGTTGGTGATCTCGGGGCGGGTGAGCGACTCGCCGCCGTCGCGGACCTCGATCAGGCTGGAGATCAGGTCTTCGCCCGGCTGCCGGCGTCGCTTGTGGATCAGGTCGGCGAAGTACGCGTGGATCTCGAACGAGGTCTTCGCGAAGCCGCCGACTTCCTCCTCGCTGAACAGTTCCGGGCTGCGGAACGCGGCGGACAGCGTCGGCACCTCGGTGGCCAGGGCCAGCTCGTCCGACCAGTCCTTGAGCATGGCCACGTCGCCGTCGGGGATCGCCATCAGCTCGCAGATCACGCCGAGCGACACGCGGGTCGCGTACTCGACGACGTCGAACGAGCCGCGATCCGCCAGGTCGGCGTAGACGCGGTCGACGGTGCCGCGGATCATCGGCTCGTACCGGCCGGTGATCCGCGGGGTGAACGACTTGGAGATCAGGTTGCGCTGGCGGCCGTGCTCGGGCGGGTCCATGAAGAACAGCGACTCGAGCACCATCAGCGAGCTCGACCGAGGCAGCACCTCGGCGATGCTCGGGTAGCCGAGGGTGTCGCTGCCCATCGCCGGGTTGCGCAGCACCGCCATGCAGGTGGCGTGGTCGCCGACGACGACCAGGTCACCGGCGCGCAGCGGGCTGGCCGCCCGCAGCTCGGCGAGGATCGGGTACGGGTCGCGGCGCACGGAGTGGTCGAGGAGCGCGAACAGCGGATTGGTGTCCAGCGGACCGTGCACGGTGCGGTCTCCTGACGACGACAGTGACGGAGTCAATCCGCTGCGGCCGATACTAGGATCGCGCCACGGATTCGCGCCCCTACCAGGATGAACGGTTTCCGCTCCCGGCCCCGACGGACCGACACCTCCGACGCACAATCGGTGGCCGCACTCGCCCCGGCGGCACGGGCCGAGGGGTGACGATCGATGTATCTGGCGGGCTCTCGGTGATCTGCTTCTGTCCAATGAGGATCTGGCCAGCTGGTTCAGCGCGGATGCGATTCGGCCCTCCCCGAAGAGCGCGCGCCTACCCCATTTCCTGGCGGCCGGGTGCCGTCAATGTGAGGGATGGGACCATGCTGCCCCGCAGGTTAACCTGCGATCTGCGGTCGGCGCTGGTCATCGCGTCTTCCCGGAGAAGGAAGGCGAAACCGGGTTATGAGTACGACGCACATGCATTACGTTCAGCGTTTGCTGACCCAGTTCGACGCCGATCCGGATCGCGCCGCGATAGTCAGTGGCGGTGTCATCCTCACCGCGGGGGAGATCGCCGGCGCCACCCGGCGGGCCGCGGCGGCGATGGGCCGCCAGGGCATCACCCGCGGGGACGTCGTGTGCATTTTCACCGAGCCCAACACCGCAGCCACCTTGATTCTGCGCTGGGCGGCCAACCTGCGGGGGGCGACCGCCGCGCACGTGCGCGGTATGAGCGCGGTCGTCCCCGACGACGAACTGCGACTGGAGTTGCAGCGCGCCGTCGTCGCGGACCTGGGCGCACGGATGCTGGCGGTCGACGTGTCTCACGAGGGGCGGGCGCGCGACCTGCTCGCGACCGGGGCGGAGCGTCCGGTCCTGGCGGTTCTCGGGGCCGGGGGTCCGGACACCGTGGACCTGACTGCCGGATCCGGCGACGGCGCCGAGCCCTGCGCGGACATCACCGACGACGACCTCGCGGTGATCACCCAGACCAGTGGGTCGAGCGGCCTGCCGAAGGGCGTCTGCTGGACCTTCGGGGTCAAGAACGACATGGTCGCGTCCGCACCGTGGCTGCCACCCATAGCCGGCGCGAACGCCGCCGGCCGCTGCGGCCGGACGAACGTCCTGATCACCGCGCCGCTCACCCATTCCAGCGGGTTCGCCGCGGACGACACGCTCGTCTCCGGCGGCATGGTGGCGCTGCACAACGGCTTCGAGGCGGGGGCCGTGCTGCGCGCGGTCGCCCATCACCGGATCAGCCGGCTCATGCTCGGCACTCCGCAGGTGAACGCGCTCGCCGAGCACCCGGACCGGGCGGGCACCGACCTGTCCAGCTTGACCGAGCTGTTCTACATGGGCAGCCCCGGGGCGCCGCTTCGGCTGCACGAGGCCCGGGAGATCTTCGGTCCGGTGCTGATCCAAGGCTACGGCACAAGCGAGGCCGGCGACGCGATCACCGTGCTCTCCCCGGACGACCACAAGGACCTGCGCACATGCGGCACCGTCGGCCGGCCGTTGAACTCCGGAGCGCTGAGCATCCGGCACCCGGAGACCGGCGCGGCCCTGCCCGTCGGCGAGATCGGCGAGGTCTGTGCGAAGCCGCGCTGGCCGTCGGCCGGCTACTGGCACGAGCCCGAACTGACCGCGGCGCTCGTCCGGGACGGCTGGATTCGCACCGGCGACCTCGGGCACCTCGACGACGGCGGTTACCTGCACCTGAGCGGCCGGCTCTCGGACATGATGAAGGTCAAGGGGGTCCGGATCCATCCCGAGGCCGTCGAGAGGGTGCTGACCCAAGCGCCCGGCGTGTCCCAGGCCGCGGTGTGCGGCGTGGAGGACCCCGACCGGGTGGAGCGGATCTATGCCGCCGTCGTGCCGAAGCCCGGCGCGGCCGTGGACCCTGAGGAGTTGCGCCGTCATGTCGCCGAGGCACTGTCCGACAACTACGTCCCCAGCTTGATCGAGATTCGCCGCGAACTGCCGGTGATCGGCCCGGGCAAACCTGATCGGGAACAACTGCGGGCCGATGCCCGCGCGGCATTGAGCCGGTCCGGCTCCCGGGTCTAGCTTGATCTTTAACCTGCTGAGCGACGACATCGATCCCAGCCGACGCTCAAAAGGATGTCTCGTAACTCGGTGAAGGCGTTGCCGGGCAACGGTGGTGGTTCAACCTTGACGTCAGGTTCAGCAGAGGGTTCAGGGAATGAGTCCGTGGCGGCGGGCGGTGGTGACGGCGGCGGCCCGGTGGGCGGCGCCGAGTTTGCGGTAGATGGCGCGGGCCTGGGTTTTGATGGTGTTGAGGCTGACGTGCCGGTGCGCCGCGATCTGCGGCAGGGTCATCGGCGCGGGTAGCAGCCGTAGCAGGGCGTGTTCTTGGGCGGTGAGTGTGGTGGGTTGGCGGGTGGCTTGCTGTGCTGGGCGGGGGTACCGGTCGAGTCGGTCGAGGAGATCGAGCAGCGGGCTGTGCGGGTCGGGGAACTCGTCGATCAGAGCGCGGGCCTCGGTGATGCAGGCGGCGGTGCCAACGTGATCGCCGGTGTTCAGGTACAGCTCGGCCAATTGGGTCAGACCGCAGAGAGTGGGCCAAGGGCTCATCCCGGGAGCGCGCCGACGTAGTGCGAGAGTCAGCTCGAGCAGGGTTCGCGCGCGGTCGTGCTCGCCCTGATGGATGGCGACTGCGGCTTGGGCGATATAGGCCATGTTGGCCTGTGGCGCCTGTTGCAGGCCGAAGTGTTCGGCCAGCTCCTCTGCGGCGGCGGTGGCTGCAGCCCTTTCGTGCTGGCCCAGATGGTGTTGCGCGAGCGCGAGCACTCCGGTGGCAAGGTACGCACCATGGGGGTGGCGGCGTGGCTGCCCGTCGCGCGGCGGAGGGGTTCGAGGGCTGCGTGCGACTTGTCACCGAGGTAGTGAGCGCAGCCGAGGGCGGTGCGGGCCATGGCGTACCAAGGGCTGGTGGGGTCGGCTTCCTGCTCGACGGCGGTGTGCGCGGCTTCGGTCATCGGTTTGAGTCCGTCGAAACCGAAGACGGCCCGGACCAGGGCGGCGGCGGAGGTGACTGATGCCGTGCCGTCCGGTAGCGGTCCTGGGTGGCCGAGGTGTTCAGCGATGCGCAGCCAGTGTTCGACGGCCGGGCGGTCGCCGCTGACGGCGGCGACCCAGGCGGCTGCGATGGCTGCCGGGGCGCTGGCGGCGACCGTGTCGGTGCCGAGGCGGTCAAGCCACGCGCGTACGGTCACCCGCCGCCCGGTGTTGATCGCCGCCATGTAGGCGGAGGCGATTGACGTGATGGCGGTGGCGGTGTCGCCGGCGGTCAGGCTGTGCTCGATCGCGTCTTCGGTGCGGCCTTGCGCGAGCAGCCAGGCGGCGGCACGGCGGTGCAGGCGTGCGAGCGTGTGCGGTTCGTCGCGGTGCAACCGTTGTCGTAGGGCGTGCTGGATCAGGTGGTGGTGGCGGAACCATTCACCGGTGGTGTCCAGCGGAACCAGCAGCAGCCCGTTCGGGTGGCGCGAGTCGAGGGCGGGCAGGTCGTCGCCGGCCACCGCCTGGGCCAAAGTGGTGGTGAGCTGCTCCAGGACCGCGGTACGGGCCAGGGCCACGGCCTGCTGGCGGCTGAGGCCGTCGAGGATCTCCTCGGTGATGTAGTCGTCGAGGTGGCCGTGGCTGGCGGTCAGCTGGGCGAGCACCGTTGCCGCGTCGGCGTGGTGCCGCATCGCGCGGGCGGCCAGGTGCACCGCGACGGGCCAGCCCTCGCCGGCCTCGATCAGGGCCTGCGCGGTGCCGTCGTGCAGGCCGACTCCGGCGGTGGCGGTGGCGGCCAGCCCGGCGGCGTCACCAGCGTCGAAGCGCAACTCGGTGGGACCGATCTCCAGCAGGCGCCCGCCGGCTCGAAGCCGGGCCAGGCGCAGTGGCGGGTTGCGGCGGGAGGCGACCAGCAGTTGGCAGTTGGGCGGTTGCGCCGCGACGAACGCGGCGAGCTGGCGGTGACACGCCGGTTCGGTGAGCAGATGGCAGTCGTCGATGGCCAGAGTCACCCCGGTCGTAGCGGCCTGCGAGGCGAGCGCCGCGCACACCGCGGGCAGCACTGCGGCGTCGATGTCCGGGTTCGTCTGGCGCAGTAGCCGGGCCACTGCCGTCCACTGCGGTCCCGGCGCCGCTGCGGTCAGCGCGGCGAGGATGCCCGACCACAACAGCACGGGGTCGTTGTCGCGCGCGTCGACGGCGAGCACCGCCAGCGCCCGGCGGCGGCCCGGGTGGGCGTGCCACAATGCCAGCAGGGTGGACTTGCCGTACCCCGCGGGGGCGATCAACGTCACCAGCCGCGCCGCAGCGGCATCGTTAAGTGCGGCAAGCAGCCTGGGACGGCCTGCCCATTCGGGCGGCACGGCGGGAACATGGATCTTGGGCGCGATCAGCGCCTCCACCACGCCGGCGGGTCGGCGTGCCGGCCGCGCATCAGGCCAGCCCGGCCCCATATTGGTAGGAAGTTTCTCGCCCACCAGCTCCCGCTCTCCCACGCGGTCGCCGACGGTGTGGCCGCCGCGACGACCTTCGTGAGCAGCGGCGTGCAGCGGTAGCAACACACGAAGTCCCGAATGCTCAAGGTCAAGACCCGACAGGAAGGACACAGTCGTGACCACGGTCGTGGCCGCTCAACCCGTCCATGTCGATGCGATCGCCGCACTTCTTGAAGAGTTGGACATGTTCTACGGCGACACCAGCGTGGAGCCGCTCGACGTGCGCGTGCGCCAGATCAACGAGGCGCTGTTCGGTGACCCGCCCCTGGCGTATGCCGTGCTGGCCTGGGACGCGGAAACGCTGGTCGGGCTCGCGACGTACTCCGTCCTGTGGCCTGCCGCCGGCCTCACCCGCTCGCTCTACTTGAAGGAGCTGTACGTGGTGGAGACGGCCAGGGGCGCGGCGTCGGGAAGCTCCTCATGGACCGCCTCGTCGAGGTGGCGGCCACGAACTCCTGCAGCCGGATCGAGTGGACCACCGATCGCGACAACGCGCAGGCGCGGCGCTTCTACGAGAAGCTCGGTGTCGCGCAGAACGCCAACAAGATCTTCTACCGGTTTGAGGGCCAGCTTCTTCCGGCGACAGATGCCAGGTAAGGGTGCGTCGCTGACCGTGATGGTTGCGGGAGACGCCAGGTGATCGCGGAACTTATGACTACTGCGACGACCACGGATGAAGCCGACCGGCGCGCGGACGTCGCGGCGCTGCCGGTGGGCAGTTTCGAGCAGCACGCGATCACCTGCCCCTGCTGACGGACACCATCGTCGCCTGCGCCGTCGCGAAGGCCGCTGCCAGCGCCTACGACCTGATGCTTCTGCCTCCGGTGACCATCAGTTGCTCGCAGGAACATGCCGGATGGCCTGGCTCGGTGAGTATCCGCTCGTCCACCCTGGCCCGCATCGTCGCCGACGTCGCCGAGTCACTGCGTAGGTCGGGTGTCGATCGGCTGGTCGTGGTCAACGGCCACGGCGGGAACTACATCCTGGCCAACGTCGGGCAGGAGGCCAACGTCGGCGGACGCCGCATGGCGTTGTACCCACGGCGGGAGGACTGGGAAACCGCCCGCCGGGAGGCCGAGCTGGACAGCAGCAGCCACGACGACATGCACGCCGGGGAGATCGAAACCTCCCTGCTGCTGCACCTGTGCCCTGAACTCGTCCGCGACAGCCACCGCGCAGCTGATCACCGTACCGAGCGTCCGGACCTACTCGTTGTCGGAATGCGCGGCTACACCGAGACCGGGGTCATCGGCGCACCATCCCTTGCCACAGCCAGCAAGGGAAAGGCGGTCCTGGACAGCCTGACCGCCTCGTTCGCGAGCAGCCTCGCTGTGCTCCGACACCCTGCACATCACTGAACGACCTCTGGTCAATGATCGAGGCGCGTTCGGTGGAAGCGAGGCCCAGCGTACACAGCATCGGCGTTCGTTCATGTTGCTGCGCGGGCACCTGGTGCCCGCGCTACAGGGTGGTGACTTCGACCGCCCGGGCGGGGTAGCCGTCCTGCCCCGGAACCTCGTAGTGGCATCGCACTCGCTGGCCCGGTGCGAGGCTGCGGTACTGGTTCGGCCCGGCGACAATGTGCCGGTAGTGCACCCAGACGGTCAGGTCGAGGTGATCGAGAACGACAGTGCCCCATCCTTCCTCGGGGTGCCAGGTCTTCACCACGCCGGTGTCCTGGAAGCCCTGATCACTCATACGCATCAAGGTATCGGCTCGGCGAGGGCCGGGGACGGAGTTGTCCCGGCTGAGGATCGGGGTCATGCCCAGGCGATGCCCCAGTCGGACTTCGTAGCCTTCCTCGCGGCACTGGCCGCCCTGCGGCGGGGTGCACGGCTGCATCCTGGCGGGGTTGACCGAGGCCGCTGCGACCGGCATCAAACCGGAGCGGGTCAGCCTGATCGCCCACGGCAAGGCCACCATCGCCGGCATCGACACGATCGAACGCATTGCCGATGGTCTCCACATCCCCGGCGGCAAGCTGGGCCTCGCCGCGCGATCCTGGGAGAACAGCACCACTGGCCCGCAGTCGCGGACGGAGGACGCGTCCATGCATCGCCGACAGCTCCTACACGGCGCCCTCGCCGCCGGTCTGGCCACCACGGCCCTCAAACCGATCATCGAGATTCTGACCAACGCCACCAAGGCCCTCACCGCGTCCAACGGCCCCGCCACCCTGGCCCACCTGCACACCGTCACCGAACAACACAGCTACGGCTACGCCGGACGAGCCCCCGCCACCGTCCTGGCCGACCTCGGCGCCGACATGCCTGTCCGCCACCCGGATGGGGCGTGATCACCAGCCTGATCGACAACGCTGGAGACGACCGTTGGGGCGTCTTTCTGCATCAGGCCCTCACCGATGCGGCAGTAAAGCGTCCTGCTTCCAACTGGTGCCGTCAGCGTCGACTGGAATCGCGGTCGTAGAAGTCGGTCCGGACGGGGAGGATCCGCATCCTCCTCAAGCATGCCATGGGAACCGAGCTCACCGGCCAACTGGTGTGCAGCAGGACCGAAGGGCTGCGGCCTCGCTGATGACGGTCCCGGCTCGGCAACGCCTGCGCGGCGTACCCCTGCGCGACTACGCCGCCGACCACGACGTCCTCGTCTCGCCCGTCACCGGCGACTACTACGACTGCGGCAACGTGTCGGGCTGGCTCGCGGCGAACAACGCCGTCGCTCGTCTCACCGGCATCACGTCCTGACCGGGGTGCTTCATCCGTTCAGGGGCCTGTCTCGTCAACGCCTACACAGTCCCTCCCGAACGGCCCTCGCTGCCGCCTCAGGAGCCGGGTTCGATGCGGGACACGATCCGGATACGGCCGGTCGCCAGCCGCAGGTCCACTTCGATGACGATCGACAGCTCACCCCACACGCGCCACTGCTGTTCGGCGACGTATTCGGCGAGCGATACAACGAGTTCGTTGGTGAGCGCCTCATGGTAGGGACTCAGCCGACCCCAGTCGAATGGTGACAGCCCGAGTACGTACCGGTTCGGTACCAAAATGAAGCCGTCCAGAACAATTCGGCGCTCCATTACCTCGTCCTGGATCCCATGGAGGAGCTGTATTGGATCCAGCGGATTGGTAGGCGTACGCCGGAAGGCTCGCCGCACGAGTCCGCGCAGGCCCGACTCGAACCGGGTCGCCGGGCCGACCCGAGGTCCGGACGGTGGCGCTGTCTCCGCATCTGTTGGCACTGCGTGCAGTTGGCTACGGATCCATTCGGCAGGGTCGCGTACGTCCGATCCCGGGTCGTATGCCGGGTTGCGGGTCAGAGCCAGGAGGTCGACTGTGTCGGTGCCACGTTGATGCGGTGGGCGCATCCCGCTGGCCGTCATCTCCCGGCGGATCTGGCGATAAATGTCGGGCAGCGCGATCAGCTCACCACCGCCGTGCAGCCCACCTGTCAACAGGCTGAGTAGATGGCCGGTGAAGACCGTGTACCGTGCGCCCTGCGGCGCCAGGGCGGGCGCGTTGGCCGGAGTTGCGGCGAGGATCCAGGTACCCGCGATTTCGAGTTGATCGAGTACGCCGGGCGCGTCGCCCATCAGATCCTGAGCCGCTCGACCGCTGTAGCAGCAGTCGAGGATGACGATGCGCTTGTTCGCGGGACTGTCCAGGACCACGTCGCGAAGGTGTTCGTACGGCAGCGCGCTGAGCGCCAACTCGGCGGGGTCGCTGTAGGACGTGCACAGGAACAGGTCGTGCCGGCGTGGACCGGTCATGCCGTGGCCAGCGAAGTAGACCAGCAGTGTGTCCTCGGCCTGCGCGGCCGCGTTCCGCAGCGCCCGGGAGACGTCTCTGGGTTCAGCGGGGTCCCGTAACCGGACACAGTGCTCTGGCTTGAACCCACCGTTGGCAGGGTCGGTGAGTGCCTCGGCCAGGGCATTGACGTTGTTGGTCACAGACGGCAGGTCGGTAAGGTCTTTGGCGTGGTAGGCGGCGGTGCCGACGAGGACCACTCGGGAACGGGCCGGGTCGGGAAGACGGGTCATGGGGTTCCTTTGCCTGGCTCTGGGGTCCGCCGCGTTCTTAAGAGCTCTGACGGTCACCATTATCGTGGCGGCCAGGCGCATACTGGACGGGTGTACGCGCAGATTTCTGTCGTCGGCGGCGACGAAGCGGACCTCAGGTCCCTCTTCGACTGGCTGCGCCTTGAGGACGGCTTGCG
Source organism: Micromonospora sp. NBC_01412 (assembly GCF_045040215.1). NCBI lineage: Bacteria > Bacillati > Actinomycetota > Actinomycetes > Micromonosporales > Micromonosporaceae > Micromonospora > Micromonospora sp. NBC_01412. Next base: position 309,479 of record NZ_CP109528.1, on the reverse strand, counting down.
GGGTCGGTTGACCTTCGTGCCTGCGCCGGCCGGGCCGGACGAGATGGGCGCGGCGTGGGACGTGTTGAGCGTCGCGCTGGCGAGTGGCGGCACACTGTCCGTTCTGGCCGGATCATTGGCGGTGTGGTTCCAGCAACCCCGTCGCCCCAACATTAAGATCGAGATCTCGGTGTCCCAGGATGACACTCGGATCGTGGTGGACGCGACGAACGTCAAGAACGTCGAGCAGATCCTCCGGCAGGTCAGTTCCCTGTCCTCCGCGCCCGCCGAACCACGAGGCCCGTCATTGGCTGCCCTGCCCGACGAGCCCGCTCAATAGGTCGCGCGATCTCTAGCCTCGATGATTCGTGCGCCCAGCGGACCTGGAGGTGGGTGCGTAGCTCATCTGTAGTCGTAGCTCGTCGTCGCCTGCCCGGTGGAAGTCCGGTCCGGGTAGCTGCCAGGAGGCCCGGTAGCAGGCTGGCGGCTCGGTCTGGAAACGGGTCGGGTCGAAGCCCAGCGTCGAAAGCCCTGTCAGGGGGAGCGACTGAGTGGTCCGTAGCATGACGCGAAGCCTGCGGCGTCGTTAGAGGTCTCGCCCGTTGAGGTGGGGCAGAGGGAGTGCCGATCCCCCGAATTCAGGGTGAAGGCCATGGAAGCGGTCCGGCGCCCATAGGCGGCCGTCGTCAGTGTGTGCCCTCAGGAGTCCAGCGACCGGCTACAGCTCTTTCTTGCGGTGGTCAATCACCTGCGATGGAGATCTGATTGGCCGTTGACACCTGAGTGCCGCGAACGCAGGCGGCGAGCGAGCGCGAGATCCCCGCGCTGACCTGGCTGCATGCCGATCCACCTTCGGTCGACCTGGGTGCCCAGGGCCCGTCGAGCTGCACCAGGTCCAACCCAGTCAGCGGGGCGAGTTGCTGCTGAAGGTCGGTGACGTGGTGGTGGAGTGCCGGCTGTTCCTGGAAGGTGAGGTGCCAGGTGTAGAAGTGGCGGCCGGCGTGCCAACCGGGACGCCAGCACCAGTGCTCGGTGAGGGTGGACAGGTTCTGGTAGTCGGTCCACCTCTGCCGCAGGCTGGTCAGTTCCCGGCTGCTCATGTCGGCGATCGTAGGCCCGCCAGTGGCGGCGTGTGGGGGTGTGTGCGGTCGGCGAGCAGGTCCGCGACGTCCTGTATCCGCGGGTGGTGGCGCAGGGGGTGGGCGGCGGCGAGGAACTGGTGGGTGCGTTGGTGGACGGATTCGAAGCGGTGCTCGGCGGTGAGGGTGAGTGCTTGCAGCGCCAGCTCGGCTGCCTGGTCGGGGTCGTCGGCGTGTAGGTGGGCGGTGGCCAGGTCGAGGCGGCTGAGCGCTTGGGGGCCGCGTAGCTGGGCGGTGTCGAAGGCGGCGATGGCGGTGGTGAGGTGGCCGGTGACGTCGGTTGTGTGGCCGAGGGCCAGGTAGGCGGTCGCCGCGTTGGCCGCGGCCCGGGTGGGGCAGTACGGGCCGAGGGTGAGGCTGGTGCTGACCTGCCCGTCCGGCGGGTACTCGGTCAACAGGTCGAACGCCCGGCCGACGGCGCGGTCGACGCCGCGCCGGTCGCCGAGGTGGGCGAGTGCGCGCGCCTGCCCGTTGACCGTGAGGCGGATCCGGTGTGGGCCGGTGCCGGCGTGGCGTAGGCCGTCTTCGGCGTAGGCGAGGGCGTCGCGGTGGTTGCCGGTGTAGAAGGCGATCAGGCTTTGGGTGGCGCGGGCCCAGGCCTGGGTGTCGGGTTGTTGGGCGGCGTGGGCGAGGTCGAAGGATTCGGCGGCGTAGGCGTGTGCGACGCGGAAGGCGCGTAGGTCCAGGGCGAGGGCGGCGAGGAGCCCGGACAGGTGTGCCGCGGCGGTGTAGAGCCGGGCGCGTTGTGGTGGGTGCTGCCGGGCGCCCATCAGCTGGTCGACGCTGACCCGCAGTGGACGCAGCCGGGCCACGAGGGTGGCCGGTGGGCAGCGTTCGTTGTCGGCGATAGCCTGCCGGACTTCGTGTTCCAGGTGCGCCAGCCGCGCGTCGTCGTCGGTGGCGGTGCTCAGGGCCGACCGGCGGGCGGTGATGGTGTCTTCGTGCTCCCACCACACTGCTGCGCTGTCGCTGGTGAGGCTGGTGCTGCGGGGTGGGGCCGCCGGGAGGTGGCGGCGGTGGTGGTTCAGGTCGGCGATGCGGTCGTACTCGGCGGTCAGCACGCCGCCGGTGCGTAGCACGTGGTCGCAGCGGGTCCAGAATGGCCGTTCGGGGTGCTGCCGGCCGGTCTCGGTGTTCGCCACTGAGCTGCGCCCGTACTGCACCAGCCGGGCGAGGCTGTGCTGGGTGTGGCCGGCGTCTTTACGCAGGTGGGCGAGGTGGCGGCCGAGCGCGCGGCGGGCGGCGGTGATGTCGTCGTGGTCGGCCATCGCTGCCACCCCCCGGTCGCCGCGGTCACGATGAGCGAACACCATAGCCGCCGCCGGTGACACTTTCCGAGCCGCCGGAGACCGCCCCGCCCGACCGCCGACGGTGAACGCCCGGGTCACGGCGCCGCTGTCGGCAGGTCGGGGCGGCGGCGCTGACATGGTCGGCATGGTGTCGGAATCTGCCGACAATGTCGGCGCACGGCGCTGCGGGCGTGTCGACCCTGCCGCGTCCTACCGTCTCCGCATGCCTTCCGGACGCCGCGATGTCACTGTTGATCTGCCTCGTAAGCGGATGGCCGCCGGGCTGCTGATCACCGACGCGGACGAGCGGGTTCTGCTCGTCGACCCCGTTTACAAGGCGGAGTGGGAGATCCCCGGCGGGTGCGTCGAGGCTGACGAGTCGCCGCACCAGGCCGCGATCCGGGAGTGCCGGGAGGAACTCGGTCTGGACCTGTCGCCAGGCCGGTTAGTCGTCGTGGACTGGGTGCCGGCCCGCGATGGGCGCACCGAGGGCGTCATGGTCGTCTACGACGGCGGCACCCTCGACGCCACCGCGACGAAACGGATCGTGGTGCCGCCGGACGAGTTGAAGGGCTGGGCGTGGTCCGACCCGCCACAGACCGCCCGGCGGGTACGGCCGCTCCTGGCCCGCCGGATCACCGAGGCGCTGCACGCCCGCGCTGACGGATGCTGCCACTACCTCGAAGACGGCGTCCGGGTCACCTGACCGCAGGCCACCCGGGGCTCTTCCTGACGGCGGCGCAGCTTCGGCGGCACCAGCCGAGATCCCCGATGGGGCACCTGCGGGTCCTGCCGTCTGCCATCGAGACACCACCATCCACCGCAGTTCAGCCTGCCCACCCTTTCGGGAGGTACCGCCATGCCGAAAACCGACCACCCTGACCCCACGCCTGCCCGTCCCGAACCGACACGGCGGGATTCGGTGCTGCCGGAGTTGCGGGAGGTGTGGTGGGAGACCGGGGTGCGGGCCAGGGCGCAGGCCGGCCTGTTCGCCGTCTTCTCCGAGCTGCCGCGGCTGGTCTGGGCCGCGCTTGTGGTGAGCTGGCGCGCCGACCGGGTACGGACGTCGATCGTGGCGGCCACGACGGTCGGCGCGGGGGTGATGGCGGCGTTCGGACTCCTCGCGGCGCAGCGGGTGCTGGTGGAACTGTTCGCCGGCGGCCCGACCGCCGACAAAGTCACCGCCGCGCTCCCCGCCCTGGCAGCTCTCGCGACGGTGACGGCGTTGCGCGCCGGCATGGCTACCGTCATGGGGTACGCGCAGAACGGCCTGACCCCGAAGGTGGACCGGGAGGTCGAACGCGGCCTGTTCGAGGTGACCACGGCGGTGCGGTTGGAGGCGTTCGACGCCGACGCGTTCGCTGATGACATGGAACGCGCCTCCCGCGGCGCGAACTCCACCACCGGCCTGGTGCAGGCGTCGATGAATCTGCTCGCCGGTCTCGCCGGTGTTCTCGCCGTCGCCGTCGCCGTGGTGGTGGTCCACCCGCTGCTGTTGCTCGCCCTGCTCGTGGCGACGGTGCCGAACGGGTGGGCGTCGCTGCGTGCCGGGCATCTGCGCTACCAGACCTACGCCGCCGGGTCGGTACGACGGCGCCGGTTGTGGCTGCTGCACCGGCTGATGGCCGAACGCGACTCCGCCCCCGAACTGCGCTCCTACGGCCTGCGCGGTTTCCTGCTCGACCAGTACGACCGGGTCATGGCCGTCGAGACCGGCATCCAACTCGCCCTGGCCCGCAGGGTCACCACGACCACCACCGTCGGCGCGATGATCGGCGGCGTGGCGACCGCCGTGGTTTACGTCCTGCTCGGCCTGCTGCTCATCGACGGCCAGATTCCCCTCGCCGCCGCCGCGACCTGCGTCATCGCTGTCCAGTCCGCGCAACGCTCCTTGTCGGTGGTGACCTTCCAGGTCGACCGCGTCTACACCGAGGGCCAGCATTTCCGCGACTACACCGGCTTCATGACCCGCGCCGCCGACTACCTGCCACCGCACACCGGCCCGGCCGCCGAGACACCGGCGACAGACCGGCTGGAGGAGATCGCGGTCGACGCGGTGAGCCTCCGCTACCCCGACCGCGACACGGCGGCCGTCGACCAGGTCACCCTGACGATCGAGGCGGGGCAGACGGTGGCGTTCGTCGGGGAGAACGGCTCCGGCAAGTCCACTCTCGCCACCATAATCGCCACCCTACGCACGCCCACCGGCGGCAGCGTCCGCTACAACGGCCGACCAGTCGACGAGTGGGGCATCGACGCGCTGCGGGCGCGGATCGGGGTCGTGACGCAGGAGTACCACAAGTGGCCGTTCACCGCCGCCACGAACATCGCCATCGGCGACATCGCCACCACCGCCGAGCAGGACCGGATTGAGGCCGCCGCCGCCCGCGCCGTCGCCCACGACATGATCACCGAACTGCCACACGGGTACGAGACGCTGCTCGACCGCACCTTCGCCGGCGGCCAGGACCTCTCCGGCGGGCAGTGGCAACGCATCACCGCCGCCCGCGGGTTCCTACGCGACGCCGACCTGCTCATCATGGACGAACCGTCATCCGCCCTCGACCCCCGCGCCGAGGACGCCCTCTTCCAGGCCATCCGCGACCGGCAAGGACGTGGCACCACCATCCTGATCACCCACCGGCTGGCCAACGTCCGCCACGCCGACCGCATCTACGTCCTGCACCACGGCCGCCTCGCCGAGGCCGGCACCCACGACCACCTCATGAGCGCCGACGGACGGTACGCCGAGCTGTTCACCCTCCAAGCCGCCGGCTACGACACCACCGGGCCCGCCGCGACGGTGCCCCGACAGACCGCAACCGCCTGACGGAGCAGGCCATGACGACGTCGAACCCCACGAGACTCGCGCCCTCCACGTTGGTGATCATTCGCGGGAACTCCGGCAGCGGGAAGACCACGACCGCCCGCGAGGTACGCCGCCGCTTCGGACGCGGTGCGGCCCTGCTGGAACAGGACTACCTGCGCAGAACCGTTCTCCGGGAACACGACAGCGCCCGCATTGACCCGGTCGCCCCGACGTTCATCACCACGACCGTCCGCACCGCCCTCGACCTGGGCTACCACGTCATCCTCGAAGGCATCCTGCATACCCAGCGCTACGCGACCGTGCTGCACCAGCTCATCGGCGACCATCCCGGGCCGGTCGCCGTGTTCTACCTGGACGTGTCCTTCGACGAGACCGTCCGCCGACACCTCAGCCGCGACGAGCCGATCCCCGTCACCCCCGACGAGATGCGCACCTGGTACACCCACCGCGACCTGCTCGACATCCCCGGGGAGACCGTCATCGGCGAGACCAGCACCTTCGAGCAGACGGTCACCACGATCCTGCACGCCAGCGGCCTCACCACGGTCATACCGCAGACGCCCTGCCCACGACGATGCCCGCACTGCGCCCGCAAAGCCGACCAGACGACCACCGCGACGGAGGCTCCTTGACACCGCGCCCGGACCGGAACTCCGCAGCTCAGACCCGCCCATGTCCACCGCAAGGCACTCAAGGCGTACGCCAGGGAAGAAGGACCGCATCGATAAGAGACACGCCGCCGACGCCTCGCCGGACAACCGAAGTGACCAGCACGTTCGTGATCGATGGTGTTCCGGGACGGCTGTCCACGGTCGCCACGTCGAACGGCGAGCTCGGTCACGTCGACCTGCGGGCCGGCACGCACGGCTCCACCCTGGCCGGGCTCACCGAGGCCCTGTCCACCGCGATCACCACCGCACTCCGCGCCGGAGCACCCCCAGCCAAGTTCGTCGAGGCGTTCCGGCGCACCCGCTACGTTCCTGCCGGCACGACCGGTGATCCGGACGTGCCCTACGCGACGTCGCTGGGCGACTACCTCGCCCAGCGACTGCACCACAACCACTCAGACGGGGCGGAACGGCCATGACGGCGCTGCCTGCCAGCTGGGCGGACCCGGCAGACATCGGACGCGGTGACGAGTTGCGGGAATTGGTCAGGGCCAACGCGTCGCTGATGCGGGCGCTGACCGTGGTACGGGACTCGGGAATACCCGACGCGTGGATCGGGGCAGGTGTCCTGCGCGACCTGGTCTGGGGGTGCCGCTACGGCACCGGCTTCGACTTGTGCGCGGTGCGGGATGTGGACGTGGCGTTCTTCGATCCCGCCGACCTGAGCCGGGACAACGACCAGAGGACGACCGGTCGGCTGGCCGCGCTGGAGCCAGGCCTGGGTGCGCCATTCCGGTTTCTAGACGACCTGAAAACCGGCTTCTGGATAGCGCCGCCCGTTGACCTGGATCGCAAGCGCGTAGCGCCCTGGCGTGATCGTTGTACCCGCGATGGAGCGCAGGTGATGTGACTTGGTCAACGTGAGGTCGCGGCCGGGTGCTGCTGTGGTGCGGCAGAGGAAGTAGACCTTCTCGCGGCGTGCTCCTCGCTGCGTGTTCGATGAGATCACGTATGTTACGTGCAGCGGCAGGGTCTCGCTAGCGGACAGGTCTGCGTTGAACACCAGGCTTTCGCCAGCGCGGAGGGGGCTTGACCCAATGCCGTTCAGATAAGGCAGTGGTGCTGGTCAGCGTGGTGTGCTGACGGAGGCTGATCGGGGCCGTACGGTTGCCGGTCGTGATGCCACTGGTGCAGCCCTCGGGCCGGTTGACCGACCACATCGGGTTGGGGGTGCTCTCGGCGCGGTTCCACCGCGATCTGATCGAGGAAGTGATCAACCGGACCGGGTGTCGGGAGAAGCGTAGCCGTCGACTGCCGGCGCACGTGATGATCCGGTACGTGATCGCGATGGGCCTGTACGCCCAGGAGTCTGCCGAGGAGGTGATGCGTCGGCTGGTCGGTGGCCTGCGCGCGATGGGTTCGTGGTCGGATGACTGGGAGGTCCCGACCGGCTCGGCGATCAGTCAGGCCCGGCGACGTCTCGGTGTGGCGCCGGTGAGGGAGCTGTTCGATCGGGCGGCGGTGCCGGTGGCGGGCTCGGGCACCAAAGGCGCGTGGTTGGCCCGACGTCGCCTGATGGCCATCGACGGGACCAGCTTCGTTGTGGCCGACACGTCGGCGAACGTGGAACGATTCGGCCGGATGGGATCCGGGCCGGCAGCGTCGGCGTATCCGAAGGTGCAGGTCACCGCGGTCGTCGAGTGCGGCAGCCGGGCGGTCATTGGGGCGGTGATCGGGGCGTGTTCGACTGGGGAACGCACCCAGGCCGCTGACCTGACGCCGGTGGTGGAGCCGGGGATGCTGCTCCTGGCTGACAGCGGCTTCTACTCCTTCGAGTTGTTCGACCGGTTCGCCGCCACCGGCGCGGACCTGGCCTGGCGGGTCGGGGCGTCGGTGTCACTCGGACTGGTGCGGTGGCTACCCGACGGTTCCTACCTGGCGTTGATCTACCGACCCGGGCTCGCCGCCGAGCGGCGCCGCCGGCTGGCCCGGACGGTGACCGACGGTGGTGAGGTTCCCGCCGATACCGCCCGCCTCGTGCGGGTCGTGGACTACACCGTGCCCGACCGTCATCCCGACGGCGAACTGATCACCGTGATCACCACCATCCACGACCCACACGAGGTGTCCGGAGTGGACCTCGCCACCGCCTATCACGAACGGTGGGAGCAGGAGTCCGCGTTCAACGAGATCAAGAGCGACCTGCGTGGCCGTGGTGAGGTTGTCCGCTCGAAGACCCCTGACCTGGTCGAACAACAGATGTGGGGGCTGCTGTTGGCGCACTACGCGATCCGGGCCCTGCTGGTCGACGCCGCCGACGAGGCCGGCTACGACCCCGACCGGCTCTCGTTCATACGCGGCCTGCGCCTCGTCCGCCGCCAGGTCACCGACCAGGCGGCCATTTCCCCCTGAGCGCCTGATCAACGCCATCACCGAGGCCCACACCGAGATCCTGCGCCACCGGCTACCCCCGCGTCGACACCGCACCTGCCCACGAACGATCAAACGCGCCCGCCACAACTCCTACCGCGTCAAACGACCCACAGACCGCATCATCCGCCACGACGGCCCACCCACACCCACCCTGGCCTGCCCAAACGCCTTACCTTAACGGCATTGGGGCTTGACCCCTGATCCTGGACACGGGGTTTATGCGGCCGGGGCCAGCGTAGCCGGCGCTGGCCGGGTGTTTTTCTCGTAGGTGATCGGTGGCTGCTGTCCGAGTCGGGAGTGGCGGCGGACGGTGTTGTAGCGGTGCATCCAGCGGAACGTGGTCAGCCGTGCTTCGCGTTCGTTGGTGAAGGCGCGGCGGCCCTGGAGGGTTTCGCGTTTGAAGGTGGCGTTGAACGATTCCGCGGCGGCGTTGTCGGCGGAGCTACCGACCGCGCTCATCGACTGCCGCACCCCGGCTGTGGTGCAGGCGTCAGCGAAGGCCCGGGAGGTGTATTGAGCTCCGTGGTCCGTGTGCATGATCGCCCCGTGCAGGGTGCCTCGCGTTTGCTCGGCGGCGTGGAGGGCGTCGATGACCAGTTCGGTGCGCATGTGATCGGCGATCGCCCAGCCCGCGAGACGCCGGGAGTGCAGGTCTAGGACGGTGGCCAGGTAGAGGAACCCGCGGTCACCGACCGGTAGGTAGGTGATGTCGCCGACGTAGCGCTGATTCGGCTCCGGGGCGGTGAAGTCCCGGCCGATCAGGTCCGGTGCCTTCGCGCCGGCTGGGTCCGGCACCGTCGTACGAGTTCGCCTGCGCAGCCGTAGCCCTTGCACGCCGAAGCGTCGCATCACCCGGGCGACCCGCTTACGGTTGACCGCCAGGCCGGCATCCCGGAGTTCGGCAGTGACCCGTGGTGCTCCGTAGGTGCCGTCGTGAGCGGCGTGGACCGCCCGGATCCGACCCACGAGAGCCGCATCCGCGGCATCCCGGGCGGCCCGCGTTTCGGCGGCCGAGCGCCAGTAGTAGAAGCTCGAGCGGGACACCCCGATGATCTGACACAACCGCTTCACGCCGTAGCGCTGCTGATGGTCGGCGACGAACTGGAAGCGGTTCACCAGCGCGTCTCCCCGGCGAAATACCGGGCCGCCTTCCGCAGAATGTCCCGCTCCTCCTCCAACTCCCGCACCCGCCGCCGCAACACGGCGTTCTCGTCCTCCACCGACCCGGCCGCCGACGACCCCGCCGGCCCGGCCACCGCACCCCGACGCTGATCATCGGCGCGGACCCAACTACGCAACGTCTCCCGATTGACCCCGAGATCATCAGCGATCTGCGCGATCGTCGCCCCAGGCCGAGACCGATACAACGCGACCGCGTCGGCCTTGAACCCGGCCGGGTAGTGCTTCATCACCATCTGTCAGGGACTCCTGATCTCCCCAGACCATCACGATCCAAGGCTCAAGTGTCCAGGACCAGGGGGCAACTCCCCTGAACTGCTCGCCAAGAAAGTCGGCAAGTCCCTACGTTCGGTCTACCGGTACCTGCCTGCCGACTACCCCCGACGACCAGGAATCGCGAGGGCACGGACACGACGACACCCAGGCACTGCCCGACGTTCCGAGCAGAGCGAGTGACGCCAACAGGATGCAGGCACCCCACCTGTGGGCACGCACCGCAGTGTCTCCTCCTGATGGATCATGACGTCATGGCAGACATCGTCGAGATCCACGTTCCGCTGACACCGGCTGCGGGTACTGCGCCCGGCATCTACCCGTTCCCCTGGATCGGCCAGGCCGAGGACCTCCTGGTCGAGCTGGAGGACGAAGGCGCGGTCGAGGTGTACGACGATGGCGAAGAGTGCGGCGACTTCTACATCTCCTTGATCACCGGAGCGAACGAGGCCAGTCTGCTGTCCGCCGCTCCCGGGTAGCGACTCTCGACGGAGTGCCAGCGGCGCGTTAGCCATGTTTACCGATGAGAAGCACCAGAACTCGGGGGGGGGGGGGGGGGGGCGACGGGTCGACCTGCCGCTGTCCTGACCTCACGCCCAGCAGGTCCCGACCCGACGGCCTCTCAAAGCACACCGCCAGAGCCGGACGAGAGCCAGGTATCGGATCTGCCGCCCACCGCGCGACGCCAGACAACGTGCCATCACGCACCGTAGTGCTTCCCGGCACCCTGTGGCACACGGAACCGATAAGCGGATACCGGGTCATGCAATGATTGCAGGCTTGCCTACACTTGTTACTCTGGAACAGAGTCTTTCCGTGCTCGACGAGCTCCTCTCCATGCCCTTCGTAGCTGATGCTCGGGGTGGAGTGAAACCCCACCATGTCGATCTACGGACAAGCCAGGACTTCTGGGATGATGAGACTCGTGATGAGCTCTTCGGTCCGGTACTCGCGGAGTTCGTGGCGGACCGTGCCCGGCTGGCGCAAGCGATCACTACACGCTACGGGCAACCCCGGCGAAAGGACCTCAGACCTTACTTCGACGACGGCGTTCCGCCCGATGAGCCAGGCAGATCTCTGTTCGCGTACCTGACAGGCTGGTTCTTTGAGATCGACCTGTGGCAGATAGGCGACCGCGGAATCGTCGTCGAGGTCGGCCATTGGGACAAGGAACTTCCCCTGCAGTTGATGCTTGTCGTGGGCGATCTGAAAAGCTGACGTGCAGCGGAGCCATAAACCTTATTAAGTGACCGCCGAGGGAGTGCACGCAACTGCTGCGGTCCGCGCGCGAGGGCTGGCGGCTTCAGTTTAGGTGGCGGGGGCCCGTAGGGTGGGAAGGTGGAGAAACCGTCGGCGTTCGGCGTGCAGTTGATGCGGTTGGCCGAGCTGCGTGGCATCGACGTCGGCGCGCTTGCCTGTCGGGCATCCGTCGCTGGAACCGAGGTCACGTCGGTACTCAACGGGGGCGAGCCTGCTCCATCACTGCTGCGCCGGTTCGCCGCAGCCCTGGACCTGCATCCAAGCGATCTGTTCGTTATCGGCGGTCGGCAGGTACCCGACGACCTCGCCCCACTGGACGCGACCGCAGCCGGTGCCGTCGGCTCGCTGGCCTGGGATTTGACGTACCTGCCACGCGCCGCACCGGAGCTGCACCAGCTCATCCGGTCGATGCCGCAGCAGCCCCGTCCACAGGGATCGTCGCCACCGGCGCCGCCAACTCGGCGGTACCCCAGCGGCGCCGGCAGCCTGGTGCTGCGCCTGCTGCACAGATGTGCTGGATGACAGTGCTGCCGCTTTGCAGCACATGCTCGTACGGGACGTGGTGGAAGAACAGCAGCAGCTCGTCCGGGCACTGCTCGACCGACTCGTACACCGCCGACCACGGCAACGGATACTGCGCGGCGAACCCGGTACCGGTGGCACGCGATCGGTCGATGCCGACGCCGTCCCGATCGGCGAAATGGTAGGTGCCCCACGGTGTGTACTCGTACCCGTCGACGTCAGGGCCGTGGTGGCTGCCGGGCCGGACCATGAACCCGACACCCAGCGGAGCGGTGTACGACTCGTACGTCTGCCAGGAGCCGTCCATCATGGCGTGCAGCGTCTGCCGGAGCAGCTGCGGATCACCAACCGTCGCCGGCGGGAACGTCAGGTCGAGCCACTCGTCGAGCACGACGGCCGGATCCAGGCCCGGCGCCCACGCCAGGCGGCCCGCGGCATACAGATTTGCCTGCGCGAGCGGGTGCCCGGTCCAAAAGCGATCGTCACCGACGTTCGACACCGCGACGAACCCGCCGCCGGCCACCACCAGGTCCGCACGTCCTTGTCGAGCGGATCGGCGGTCGGCAGGCCGCCGACGGCGATCGGCGCGGCGAGCGTCACTGACAAATGCACCCGGATCCCGTACGAGCGCAGCAGGTCGGCGAGCCGCTCGGTCAGCAGCCGTGCCTCGACGGCGTGCACGTTGACGTTGTTGACCGCGACCGCGTTGATCCTGCATGCCGCGAGCAGCCGGCCGTAAGCACGGATGCGATCGCGATCGGGGCTCAGCCCGCCGTCCCGCCAGAAGATCGACCCGCCGGCATAGCCCCGCTCGACCTGACCCATCACCGGATGCGGCTCAATGTTGTCCCAGTGATCGAGCATCCGCCGATCCATCGCCAGCCCGTGCCGCTCCACCGGCCGCTCGGCACCGAACGCTGACTCCCCGAGCCGTACCAGGTGAAACAGCCCGTAAAGCAGCCCGGCCGGCTCGTCGGCCAGCACCACGGTGACGTCATCCCGCCGGGCCAGCAGGAAGCCCTCCGCGCCCATCGGACCGGCCGGCTGTGCCTCAACCAGAACTTCCGCTGCTGCAGCGGGCAGCGAGTCCACAGTGGTCAACGCCAGCACCAGTTCCACCGGCCCGTCAGCAGTCCCGCGCAGCACTGCGCCGCCGTGCTCGGCACATGCCTGCCGCAGCTCGTTGAACACCGTGTCGGCCAGCAGCCCCTCGCCGTACAACACGGCGTGCCGGGCGCCGAGGGCCGCGAATGCCGCCGGTGGCAGCCAGGCCGGATGCGGCTGTTCAGTCACCAACTGTGCATCGTCCCGTCTTCCAACCGGTTCACTGGCAATGCTGCCGGCCGGTACGGATACCGCGCCGCCAGCTCCTCGTCGATGTCGACGCCCAGCCCCGGCGTCTCCGCCGGGTGCAGGGACCCGTCGGCGAAGTGGTAGCCGTGCGGGAACACCTCATCGGTCTGCGCGGTGTGCCGCATGTACTCCGCGATCGGCGTCGTGGTGTGCTGCCGGATCAGCCGGAACCCCTCCTGCAGCTCCGCCGGGACCGGATCCTCCATCCAGGTCAGCGCGTACGGCTCCAGACTCTTGCCGAGCCGGGCGGCTTCGATCGGCGTCAGCCGGTGGTGCACATCGTGCAGCAGCTTCAACCCAGGCCCGAACTCGTCACGAACCCGCGCGAAGACTCCCGGCACGTGCGCCAGGTACTGCTCCGTCGACCACACTGCCTCGCTCGCGACCGCCGCGTCGTCCGGCTCGTAGAACATCCGGTCCTTGCCCACCCCGTACGTCGTCGCCAGCCCCGGCACGCCGGTCTGCACTCGCACCGCCCGGTAGCCGAGCTCGACGTACTGCGCGACCTCGGTGAGCACCTCGTCGACGGTCTGCGCGCTGGCGTGCCCGTACACCGTGACGCCGTCCCGGCTGCGCCCGCCGAGCAGCTGGTAGACCGGCAGCCCGGCCACCTTGCCCTTGATGTCCCACAGCGCGGTGTCGACGGCTGAGATCGCGGTCATCGTGACCGGACCGCGCCGCCAGTACGCCCCCTTGTAGAGGTACTGCCAGGTGTCCTCGATCCTGGCCGGATCCCGGCCGATCAGCGCCGGCACGACGTGTTCGCGCAGGTAGCTCGCGACCCGCCAGCTCCCGGCCGTTGAGGGTGGCGTCGCCGACCCCGGTGACGCCCTCGTCGGTGACGATCTTCAGCGTGACGAAGTTGCGCCCCGGGCACGTGACGATGACCCGCGCGTCGATGATCTTCACTCAGCAGTCTCCTTGACCGGCCCACAGCTGGACAGCAGCTCTCGCAAGCTGCAACGTTTCCAAGGTCAAGGCTGCAAACCCCTGCCACCGGCTGTCAACAGGTACCGGGAATCCGGCTCAGCCGAGCAGCACCGGCAGCAGCGCCAGCCCGTTCACCGCACCGTGCACCACGAACAGCGACCAGACGTTGCGATACCGCGACCACAGGTACCCGGTGAAGAGGGCGAGGCTGCCGTTGGAGACCAGCAGCAGCAACCCGATCAGCCACGGCGGGCCGTCCCCGAACCGGTGCACATGCATGACGGTGAACAGCAGCGCGGTTGCCGTGATCGCCGGCCACCGCCCGTACAGCGCCTCCAGCCTGCTCCGCAGCAGCACCCGGTAGAAGATCTCCTCGGTGACGCTCGCAGTGACGAAGGTGAACAGGGCGATGACGGCCAACTCGGTCGGATCCCAGGCCTGGTAACCGGACATTGACAGCTGCGCGGGGCCGTAGCCCGTTGCCTGACTCAGGCCGGCCACGTGCGCTGCGGGCGGGTCGGCGCCGAACCCAGCAGCATCGCTTCGGCGATCATGTCGTAGGCCCGCCGCCAGGCCCGCTCAGTCTCGGCCGTCCAGCCCGCGCCGAGGGCCGCCGCGAAGGCGCCGAACAGCGCCTCCCGGACCTCGCCGTAGTGCCGGAACCGCACGCCGTAGCCTGCGTGCCGGGCGCCGAGCAGCCGGGTCCGGTCGATGAAATCGTCGAAACGCTCGATCGAGCTGACGATCGCTTCCAGCTCGTCGGCGAACTTCTCCCGCTGCAGCACCGGGTCACTGGTGAACATGGTCCGCAGCTCCGGGTCGGCGGCGAAGAGCCGGCGGTAGAAGTCCTGCGCCACCGCGGACAGGTTCGGCCGCAGCGCCTCGGCGCCCGCGCGGACCAGCGCGATCTCCTCGGGTGTCACAGCCGGCCGTCCTCTCGGGCTCGGGCGCCGGCGGCGAGCAGCCCCACCAGCTCGGCCCGGCTGTTGATGCCCAGCTTGCCGTAGATGTTCTGCAGGTGGTTGTTGACGGTGCGCACGGACAGGAACAGCGCGGTCGCGATCTCCCGGCTGCTCTGTCCCCGGATCACGAGCGCGGCGATCTCCCGCTCCCGCTCGCTGAGCGGCACGTGCCCGGTGTCGGCGAGCAGACCGGGGGTGCGGGCGCCCTCGCACAGTTCGACAAGCGCCGCCGCTCTGGCCAGCAGCCCGCTCGCGGCCCGTTGATCACCGTCGGCGCGGTGCAGCACCGCCGCCGCGATCAGGCACTCGGCGGCGAGGAGCTGCACCCCGTACCCCTGGAAGGTTTGGCCGACCGCGGTCAGGGCGGCTGGGTCGCGCCGCAGCGCCGCGCGGGCGTGGGCGGCTCGGGCGGACGCGAGGCCGCCCTCCACGTGCGGGGCGACCGCGACGAGCTCTTGCCCGCAACCCCCAAGATCGCCGATGCGTACGCCGTCGTGCAGCAGCGCGACCGCGGCAGCCTGTCGGCCGAGCCGCAGGCTCAGCTGGGCGGCCGAGAGCAGGGCCTGGCGTGCCTCGGCGTGCCGACCCTGGCTCACCAGCACCCAGCTGCGGGCACGTTGCAGCTCCGCCGAACGGGGCGACCGCTCGATCGCCTCGTCGAGCCGGGCCGCCAGGGTGTCGTCATCGGCCGAGGCGGCCTGCTGGGCGCGGGCGAGCGCGAGGCCTGCGAGCGAGCTCACCGCGGCGGCGGGCTGACCGGTCTCGGCGGCGTGGGCGGCGGCATCGCGGAACATCCGTTCCGCGGTGGTCACCCGCCCCCGGGCCAGCGCGGTGTGGCCGAGCTGGACCGGGAACCAGGCGGCCAGGGCGTGGGCGCCGTCGCGCTGCGACAGTTCCAGTCCCCGTTCCGCGGCGTCCTGCGCGTCGGCGAGGCGCCCGGCGTGCAGCCGGGCCTGGGCGACGGTCACCAGGTGCGCGGTCGGGTGGAAGACGGTGCTGCGGTCCTCGACCGTTTCGTGGAGCCCGAACGCCCGCCAGGCGTCGTCGGCGGCGGCGTCCAGCGAACCGGTCTCGGCGAGCAGCATGGCCCGGGTGCGCAGCCACATGATGCGATGGGCCGGGTTGCCTGCGACGGGTTCGTCGCCGCCGAGCCGCCGCATCGCCTCGTCGGCGTTGTCGGCGGCGGCGATGAGCAGCGCGTCGAGTGCGACCACGCCGGGTTGGGCCGCCGCGTCGCACCGGTCGGCGGTCTCGTGCAGGCGGGTGCGGGCCTCCTCGACGCGGCCCAGGCCGAAGAGCAGGTTGCTGGTCCGGGCCAGCCCCAACGGGAGCAGTCCATCGTCGGCGGCGGTCGGCCAGGCCGCCGCGTAGGCCGCTTCGGCGGCGGCATGGCGGCCCTGTTCGGCGAGCGCGCTGCCAAGCAGCAGGCTCGCTGTGGTGTCGGGGCCGTGCCGTAGCGCCGCCTCGGCGAGCCGCTCGGCGCGGGGCAGGTCGTGCGCGTAGCGGGCCAGCCGGGCGGCGTGTACGAGCAGCGCGGGGTCGGCGGTGCCAGTGGCGTCCAGCCGCCACGACGCGAGCAGCAGGGGGTCGCCGCGGCGTCGGCTGCCGCGCCGCACGACCCGGTTGATCTGGGCAAGCAGCAGTGACCGCATCTGCAGTCGCGACATCGTGGTCTGCAGGGCCTGGGCGTGCAGCGGGTGGGCGAGGGTGATGTCCTGGCGGCGGCCGTCGGATCGCACGACGATGAGGCCCAGCTCCTCCAAGCCGGTCAGGATCGCGATCTCGATGTGCTCCAGCAGGTCGTCGACGCCGAGCGGTTCGCACAGGGCGAGCAGTTCCAGGACCGCGCGCTTGGGCGGTGACAGGCCTGCCAGCCGCTGCCGGACCAGTTCGACGATGCCCGCACTGCCCGCCAGCCGGTCGCGGAGCCGCCAGACCCCCTCGGCGCCGTCGAGGGTGCCGTCGGCCTGCGCACACCAGACGAGTTCCCGCAGATAGAGAATGTTGCCCCGGCTGGCGTCCCACAGCGCGTCGGCGGCGGCTGCGTGCACCGGTCCGCCCAGCGCCATGTGCAGGAGGGTCTCGACCGAGTGGCGTTCCAGGGAGTTCAGGCGGATCCGCAGCGCGCTGCCGGTGCGCCAGCGCGACTCCAATGTGTCGGGCACCTGGGTCTCGGTGCGCTGGGTGGCGATGACGAACAGGGATCCGTCGGCGAGGAGGAACGACAGTAGCGCCAGCGAGACGCGGTCCAGCAGGTCGATGTCGTCGACGGCGAGGACGAACCTGCGGCCCTGGGCCTGCTCGCGCAACTGCGTGCGTACCTGGGCGAAGAGGACGTACGGCTCGGTGAGGTCGGCCGGGACGGGCAGCAGCGGCGCGAGCACCGACAGCGGGACCGCCGAAGCGCTGGCGGTGGCGTGCACGTGGGCGACGATGTGGCCCAACTCCTGGGCGGTGGCCAGGCACTCCTGCGCCAGTCTGCTCTTGCCGACGCCGGAGTCGCCCGTGACGAGAACCGCTTCCAGCTTGCCGTCGCCGAGCGCGTCAGCGAAGCGTTCCAGCTCGCTGCGGCGGCCGACGAAGGGCCAGCGCACCGCTGTTGCCGTCGTCACCGCACCCCCGGGAGTCGCCGCTGGCCGTGTCTGGCGGCGGAACAAGATCGTGCTGCGCAGTCTCGCATGTCCGGCGACCTGTGCCCAAGCGGCGGTTCGGTCCGAACCGGACGCACGACCGCCGATCCCTGCCCCGGAGTCGATCACAAAGGCGACAGTCACCGGCACGGATTCCGGCACACTTCCGTGAGCTGCGCGAAGGCGCCGAAAAATGAGCACCGCCAGTCATCGGTGAGCAATCGTTGCTCAGGCGCCGTCGCCGTGGCGCTGGTTACCTCGGTGGTGCAGCGGCCGACCGGTCGCCTCGCACGCCAACGAAGGAACCTACCGTGAACCGTCGCAACCTCCTTCTGATGACCGCCGCCGCCGTCCCCGCCGTCATCCTCGGCGCCGGCCGCCCGGCGCTCGCCGGTCCAGGCCTCCCGCCGCTGAGCATCGGGGTTGAGCCGCTGGAGGATGGCGAGGCGGCCTACGCGCTGCTCGCCCCCACCATCGCGGGCGGCCCGGAGCAGGCCAAGGTGGTGCTGCGGCTCGCGTTGACCAACATCGGCGCCGCCAACCTGACCGTCCAGAACATCGTGTTCGTCTTCCCGGGCCATTCCCAGGTCATCATGCAGGGCGTCGATCTGCTGCTCGACGTGAAGGACGCGGACGGGGTCGGCGACGGGGGCGTCTTCATGCCCGGCCAGTCGAAGTTCTGGTCCAACGGCACGGTGGGCCTGATGCCGGGCGTCGTGGTCAAGAACCAGGTGTACCTGCCGGTCCCGACCCCGGTCGCGGTGATCGTCCAGGTCTACGTGACCGGCTACGCCGACCCGGTGCAGGTCGCCCTGCCGCTGGTGCCCTACCAGATCTCGCACCGGCTGCCGCTGCACGCGACCGACATGCGGCCCGGCGAGATGGTCACCGCCACCGGCGACCACTGGGCCAACGGCGGCGTGCGCGGCGACCAGGTCTACGCCCACGACATCGGCGTGGCCGCCTGGGATGGCGCGATCTGGAACGGTCTGCTGCCCGGCGCCCTCGGCGACAAGGTGGAGGACTACCGCTGCTGGGGCCTGCCGATCCACGCCGTCGCCGCGGGCAAGGTCGTCATCGTCAACGACGGCATGCCCGACAACCTGGCGCCGGGGGCCTTCCCCGCGACGACCCCGAAGCCCGCCGGCGGCAACCAGGTCTGGCTGCAGCACCCAGACGGCACCATGACGAACTACACCCACCTGCAGCAGGGCAGCGTCACCGTCGTTCAGGACGAGGAGGTCGAGGCCGGCCGGATCCTCGGGCTGCTCGGCACCTCGGGCAACTCGTCCGCGCCGCACATCCACATCGAGGCCCGTAAGGCCATCAGCGGCGACTCGCCGTTGCGGCCCTACCTGCTCGCCGACGCGTGGATGGTGGACCAGGCCTTCAACAGCCCGTTCAACCCCGACTTGCCGGTTTGGGTGCCCGCGAACGGACGCGCCATCCCCAACAGCAACATGGTCATCTGGCCGGAGGCGAGCCGCCCCGCCTGGTACCCGCCGAACAAGAACGAGATCGTCCAGTACGCAATCCCCGCCGCCAGCTACCAGACCATCACCGATCGGCTGGTCCGCGCCGGCTACCGTCCGGTGTGGATCGACGCGTACGAGCAGGGCAGCTCGGTCTTCTTCAACATGATCTTCCACCCGAACAGGGGTGCATCCTGGACCGCCGGGCACGGCATGACCTCCGCGGAGTACCAGGCAGCGCACGACGCGGCAGCCAAGAGCGGCCACCGGCTCATCAACGTCACGAGCTACATCCAGAACGGCTCGGTCCGCTACGCGGCGATCTTCTGCAAGCAGGCAGGCCCCACCGCAGCCGCCTACCACGGGCTCGACGCCGCGGCACACATGGCACAGTTCAACGCGCTCACCGAGCAGGGCTTCCACCCGGTCAACATCTCGATCGTCTCTCCGGACGGCAGCCCGAGGTTCACGGCCTTCTACCACAAGGAGGATGTCGGCGGCTTCGTCGCGAACTCGTTCGCCACGTCGGCCGACTACCAGGCGGCCTGGACCGCCAACAGCAAGGCCGGCATGCACCTGACCTACCTCAGCGCCTGCCAGCATGGCAGCAGCTTCCGGCTCTCCGCGATCTTCCAGAAGGTCGCCGAAGGCAAGGGCGGAACAGCCGGCAAGCACGGCATCGGCAGCACGCAGCTCGGCACGGAGCTGGAGGCCAGGCAGAAGGCCGGCCTGCGTACCCGGGTCATCGCCGGCTGGACCGACGGCAAAACGGTGAACTTCGGTGCCGCCTGGCGCGGCTGACATCCGTAACTGTCGGGGGTCGGGTGCTCTGCATCCGGCCCCCGCTGGCGTTTGAGCCCGGCGGCGCAGCCGGCGACCCGATCGCGCAGGCACTGCCCCTCCTGGGTTCTGGCCCGCAGACCATGATTGATTGCCCCGAACCGTGCTCACGTGACGAGCAGGACGCGTTTTGCGGAGCAGGTCGAAGCTGGCCCTGCCGTACATCTGCCGTTTGATCACTTGATGCGGGTGACGTTGCCTTCTCGGCAGCATTCTTGATCGTGTTGCCAACGCAACGGACGACGATCTCCGCCTCTCGGACAACCCCTTCCACTCGGACGCCATACGAGCCGTCGCCGCCGCAGCCCTGATCGCCGCGCAATGCCCCGGCGGCCCACCCGTCATCTCGGGCTACGGCCCCACCAAACCCATGCCGCAGTTCCCGGCATACCTCCGGAACCTCGCAGTCATCGCCTTGGACCGCGTGACCACGGCACCGTCGTGGCTCGCGGAATACTGGGACGAAACCACCGATGGTTTCGAATGGCGCCGGACCATCTCTGAGCTGCGAAGGGTTCTTGACCCACCCCAACAAGAATCGCTCTTCGATCTTTGACCGCGGTAGGTCCAGCGAGACACGCTCAATTGGCAGAAACCGCTGCTCAGTGAGCGTCCGGTCCCACGCTGTCCACCTGAGCCGACGTCGTGGCGACGTCGAGATCCGGGTCAGCGGGTGGGTTCGCCGCTGCAGCCTAGCGGATTGATCAGATTCAGCCGCCCGGGCCGTGTCATTTCGCGGGTTTCCAGAACTCGCTCTCCACCCGCACTTTTTGTGCGGGCGGATTGGCCGTTGCGGAAACTGCGAAAAAGTGAGGGTGCGTCCGGGAGCTTGAGATTGTTGGGTCACAAGATGGCGAAGGCGGTGTGTAGCGCCGGAATGTAGAGCGAGCCCTGGCAGACCGGCCGTTGCTTAGTCCAGCCGTTCACCAGGAGCTCGCTGTGTCACTGTCGCCCTGCCGGTGTCCGCGTGTCGCACCCGGCCCATCCAATGTCGGCATCGACCCCGCCCACATGCGGTTCTACCCGACGTAAGGCGGCCGGCGACACCGTGACCGGACCAGCCGCCGCTACGACGCCGAAAGAAGTCCTGCCCCGAGGGAACAGGCCGATCCGCCGCTGAACCCGGGCTTCCCGGCAGCGGCGGATCGACTGTGCCCGTTTAGGGCTATTCGCAGAACGACACGCTGTCGCCAGCGTCCACTGAGCAGCTGTCGTTTCCGTAGCCGCCGCTCACGATGTCCCCGCCGGCGCCGTCGTAGGCCCAGAGCGTGTCGTTGAAGTCCGAGCCGAACAGCCAGTCCGTGCCGCCGTTGCCGATCAGAAGGGCGGACACCGTGCTGGAGAGCACGTCATCGCCTGAACCGCCGAGCACTCCGCCCACCGAGGTCAGAACGTTGTCGCCCTCGCCGGGGGCGCCGTCGTTGGCGATCCCGTCGACGGAGATGTTGACATGGGTGGTGCGGTCCGAGTAGTCGACCTCGCACTTGCCGGCGAAGGTGTCGGCGCCGTTGCCGCCGACCATTGCGGAGTAGCCGTTGGACACCGGGTCGGGGCAGGACAGGTGGTCGTCTCCGTCGCCGCCGTAGAGCAGCGACTCGTGCTCGCCCCACCAGTGGTCGACAAGGTAGTCGTCGCCGGCCTCGCCGAACAGTTTCACCGTGAGGTACGACTTGTGGGGCTGGTTTTTCAGCAGATCGTTGCCGGAGCCGCCGTGCACCTCGACGTCGGTGACGTGAATGTCAGTGCTGATCACGACGGTGTCGTTGCCGTCGCCGACGTGGGCCAGCACCGCGGCCACGTCTGTCGGGTAGCAGATGGCGATGGTCGGGTCGCCGGCGGCGTTGACGCAGCCGGGGCCCGGCGTGATCGGGTAGTTGACATCGAACATCACCATGGTCGAATTGTTGGTGATGACCAGGTAGTCGGTCTTTCCCACCGCCGCGGTGAACTTGGCGGTGTCCTGGTCCACCACGGCCGCCCGCGCGTTCGGGTTGATCGTCGGCACCGCCCCGGCGGCGCCGCCGGGGAGCATCGTGGCTGCCACCATGAGTAGCGCCAGTGTGGAGATCTGAGTCAGCCGTGCTGTCGCGCGCATTGCGTGGTGCTCCGTTTCGAGGACCCGCCCCGGATGCCGGTTGTGTGGTGCGCGGCGCACCGCGGGTCTGGCCTGAAGTGTGCACAGCCGCGAGCATCCGGCGCCTGAGCAAGCATTACTCAAGAACCCGGTGTTCATTACTCAGCCGGGAATCCAGGGCTCAGCCGAGCAGCGCCAGCCCGTTCGCCGCCCCGTGCAGCACCAAACGGGTGCGGAGGCAGTCACTTTCACACAGTCGCAGGTCTGACGACCGTACGCGTATCCATTCAGGCCCTTGGTTGATCGGGATGTCGGGTTCGCGGTGGGCACGCCCGTTTCCTGTGTGCGGGCCCGGGTCGAGGCGCTGATGACGAAGCTGGCCTCGGATCGGGTGCTCACCGGCGACGACCGGACGTTGCTCGGCTGCTACCGCCAGGCCTATCGGACGTTGAGCAAGTGCCTGGAGGCGAATCTGTCGGTCGGGGCCGCGGTGCGGCGCCAGGCCGACTGCCGGATACTGCCGGCCGAGTACGAGGTGCGGAACCGCTCCAATGCACCCACCTACGTGACCTTCAAGGAGCTGGCTACGGCGGTCGGGGCGCGGGGTTGTCCCGTCGAAGGAGCACGCCTTGGAGTCCATGCGTGAGATCACGGCCAACAAGTACGAGCGGCCGTACTGGCAGGAGCACGCTCGCACCGTCCTGGACTCGCTGTCGCGGGAATGACGCCAGGCGTAGCCCTGCCGGCTGGCTGATTAGGACGTCCACGTGTCCTCATCGGGTCTCCCCAATGGCGGCGAACCAGTTGGCTGTGTTGGCGGGGTCCGCGATCGATGCCTTGTTACCCGCGAGGCAACCCCAACTAACCAAGAACCGCCCGATGACGAGACCTCGGTAGACTGCCTGGTAACAGGGCTGATGCAGTGGCATAGATGTCGTCAGCACCCGCGAGCAATGTCCGATTCTTCCCTAATGTCGCCGAAGGCAAGGTCGTCAAGAATCGGGCTCTGGGACACATTCTGTGATTGATCTTGGTGGTGGTTCATGGGGTGGCGAGGACTCGTTTGCGGAGGAGGTCGAGGTTCGCGCGGCCGTACATCTGTCGTTTGATCGTTTTGATGCGGTTGATGTGGCCTTCGACGGGGCCTGAGCTCCAGGGTTGGGTGAGGCCGGCGGCGACGGCGTCGCGGTCGTTGATCAAGCCGGTGGCGAAGCCGCGGAGTTCGGGGTGTCCGGCGTGCCGGGCGCGTTCGATCCAGGCGTCGAGGTGTTGTCCGGTGCCATGGTGGCGCACCAGTGCGGTGAACCCGCGGGCGAGGTCGGCGACGGTGTCCAGGTCAGGGCAGCGGCTGCGGGCGTCGGCGAGGTTGACGCGGTCGTCGTCGGTGAGTTTGTGTCCTGGCCGCATGATCCAGGCGGTGATCCGCCGGGCGGAAGGCACCTGGACGACCACCCGCGTCGGCCGGGTACGGGCGGTGGTGAGCCAGTCCCGCAGCACGCGCAGGCTGCCCTGGTAGCCGCTGGCCAGGATCTCGGCGAACAGGGTGGCGCTCTGGTGGATGCCGTCGGCGAGGCGTTGGCGTAGGTAGGGGTGGAACGGGGCGAGGACGCTGGGGCGGCTGCTGGCGTTCGGGCCGATCAACGTCTCGGCGGTGGCGGCGCGGGCGTACTTACGGGCGGTCCTGACGTTCACGTCGAGCCGGCGGGCGGTCGCGCTGATCGACAGCCCTTCGGCCCGCAGGGCGTGCACGGCCGCGTGACGTTGGCGAGTGTTCGCTGCGCGGCGTCCCGTCCTGACCGGCTCGGTCAGGACGGGCGCGGCAAGGGCAGGTGTGGGATTGGTGTGCTCTCGTAGGCACCGGCGGTGCCCACGGACGACCTTCTCGACCGCGTCGCTGAGGTTCTTCAGCAGGTGCCACCGGTCGGCGACCTGGATCGCGTCAGGTGCCCCTTTGCGGGCGCCCTCGGCGTAGCTGCCCCCGCGATCCCGGCAGACGATCTGAACGCCGGGGTGCTCCCGCAGCCATCCGGCGAGGGTGTCGGCGGTGCGGTCGGGCAGGACGTCGATCGGCCGGCGGGTGTGCATGTCGAGCAGCACGGTGGCGTATCGGTGCCCACGGCGACGGGCGAAGTCGTCCACACCCAGCACCGTCGGCGTCACCACTGGCGGGTCGGGCATCCGCCGGATCATCCGGATCAACGTCGTCCGAGACACCGACACCGCCAGCCGATGCGCCAACCGGCTACCCGGTCGACCGCCCAACGCCACGGCGACCGCTTCCAGGTCACCCGCCGCCAGAACCGTGTGACGGGCATACCGTCGGGTCAGCCCGGGCACCTGTTCGGCGAAAGTCCGCCGCCGGCACTCGACGTTGACGCAGGTGAACCTGCGGACCGTTAACGCGACCAGCACCTCATGGCCACCCAACCTGACGTCGGCCAACCGCCGCGTATAGCGACCATGCACAGTGGTCGACCAGACGCCACAGACTCCACACGCCGCCCGCACCGTCCGCACCGTCCGCGTCGCCGCGTCGATCCTGACTCCGACGGCCCGGACCACCACCGCTTCCAACCGCAGACCAACCAGATGCGGCAGCAACGCCACGATGATCTCCACTCCGGCACCCAACCCGAACTACCCGCGAGCACAACTCACAAAATGTGTGCCTGAGCCAGCATCGTGCAGGCCGCCATGATGGGCGTTGCCGCCGGCGACGCCATCGCGAACGGCAAGCCGGCATGACCACCGCCACGACCCGCCGCCCGGTCGCGGACCGGTTCGGGCCGCTCTACCCGGCGTCCGCGATGACGTTGCCGGTCATCCCCAGCCTCCCGATGCCGCGACTCGCCGCGCCGCCACCGGACGTGCGGAACCTCAGCCCGCACTACCGCGACCACTACGGCCCCAACATCCTGCGCGCATACCCCGCCGGAGATAGTGGGGACCGGATCACGGTCATCGACAAGGCGTTCCCGCACAGCGTCTACGACATGATGCTGCTCGCCACGGTCGGCGACGACAGAGTCATCGCGTCGTCGGTCAGTGACGTCTCCATGGCCATCCTGACGGCGCTGCTCACGTTCTGCGGGCAGTTCGTCCGCTACGTCCACGCTTCCTCGACTCGGCGCCGGTTCGGTCTCGACGGGGCGCAGTTGATGATCGGCACGAACTACGACCCGTCCACGACCGACCGAGACAACGGGCAGTGGTGGGACAAGCGGATCCACTGGCACCTCAACTGCTGGCCCACCACCGCCTACCGCGACGCCTCGATCGTGCCCCTGGGCGAGGTGAACGACATGAGCCGGAGACGGGCGCTGGTTGACCCCATCGCGCACCTCGCCGCGCAGGTCATGTGTGACGCATTCCGTGCGCAGCCGCTGCCCGCCGGCTGCCGGCTGGCAGGCGAGGCGGATCTGTCCTCTGCTGGTGGCCCGGTCGGATTCAAGATCGCTCTTCCGGGCTGGGACTTCCTGCCCGATACCGCCTGCGCCCGGCTTCTCGTCGCTCTTCATGACGTGGCCGCAGGCGCGTACGCGCAGCTGCGAGAGTGCTTCACCGGTAGCCCGGCGGCGTCACCGCCGTGGACTCGGCCAGGGCTGCTGCCGCCCGGTCAGGTCGCGGCGAACCTCGACGAACTTTCCTGGCTTTCCGAACCAGGCCGGCGGGGCCTGGTCATGCTGAGGTCGTTGCTACGGGACGTCACCGCCCGCGAGATGGATTTGATGCGGGCCGACATGGACCTAGCGAACCGGTGCCTGACCTTGGCCGGCCTGGACTATCACCTCGGATTCTGGTCCCCACCGCAACCCAGCAGCTGGCGCAACGGTCCGCCGGTGTACCTCGTGATGCAGTTCAAGCTGCTCAGCGCCATCGGCAGCAGCCCCGCGATCGGAGGCGGCGTCGCCTCGATCCTCGACCGCTTTCGCGGCCCGATCATGTCGGCGCAGCAGACCCGCCTGCGCCGACAGTTCCAGGACGGCTTCCTCACACTGCTGGACCGCGACCCGCCGGAGGCGGCAGCGTGACGAGTCACAAGCCCGACGCGGCCGTGGGGGCGAGCATCACCCCGGAGATCCTCGCCTTCTACGCCCACGGGGCCGAGCAGGGGCGCCTGACCGACCCGCGCCGCCACATCGAGTACCTGCGCACCCGCGACATCCTGACCCGTCACCTTCCCCCAGCAGGAACGGTCGCCGACGTCGGCGGCGGACCCGGCGCGTACGCGCTTTGGCTGGCCGCGGACGGCTACCACGTCCACCTCGTGGACCCCGTCGCCCTGCACCTGGAGCAAGCCGCCACCGCGTCCGCCCACGCCGAGTCGCCGCTGGCGTCGATCATGCGCGGGGACGCGCGCCGGCTGCCGCTCGGCTCCGGCAGCTGCGAGGCCGTTCTTCTGCTCGGCCCGCTGTATCACCTCACCCACGCCGCCGACCGCGCCCGTGCCTGGGCCGAGGCGCACCGCGTGCTCGTCCCGGGCGGCGTGGTCGCCGCCGTGGCGACGTCCCGCTTCTACACCACATGGGAGTACCTCGCCAAGAACCTCTACGACGACCCGGCCGTGGAGGCGATCCTGGCCCGGCATCTGCGCGGCGGGCAACACCGCAACCCGACCGGTGATCGACGGCTGTTCACCACCGGCTACTTCCACAATCCGGACGACCTCGCCGCAGAAGCCACCACCGCTGGCCTGCGCCCGCACGCCCTGCTCGCGGTCGAAGGCGCCGCGAAACTGCTGCCCGACCTCGCCGACCGTCTCCGCGACCCTCACCGCCGCGACCTGCTCCTGCGCGCGATCCGCCGCATCGAGGCAGAACCCGCACTGCTCGGCATGTCCGAACACGTCCTGCTCATCGCCCACAAGCCCACACCCGACAGCACCATGCAGGAGACGAGATGACCACCACCATCCGGCTCGCCGGCTGTGACCTTCCCACCGCCCACGGACACTTCCAACTGCACGTCTTCGGCCCTGAGAACGGGCGCGAGGAAGTCCTCGCCGCCGTCCACCGCCCCCAGCCCGCCGACCAACAGATCCCGCTGGTGCGGATGCACAGCGCCTGCGCCACCGGTGACCTGCTCGGATCACTCAAATGCGACTGCGGCCCTCAGCTGGCCACATCCCTGCACATGATCGGCGCGTCCGACTACGGGATCCTGCTCTACCTGCTGCGCCACGAAGGCCGCGGCATCGGCCTCGCCGCCAAGATCCGCGCCTACACCCTGATGGACCAGGGATACGACACCGTCGCCGCGAACGCCGCCGTCAACGCACCCGCCGATGCCCGCGACTACCGGCCCGCCGCATACGCGCTGACCTGGCTCGGCGTCACCTCCGTCCACCTCGCCACCAACAATCCCCACAAGATCGACGCCCTCCGCACAGCCGAAATCGCCGTCGACCGTGTCCCACTTTCGGGTTTCGTTACCCCTGCCAACCGCGACTATCTCCACCAGAAGGACACCCTGCTCGGGCACCTGAACAGCAGCGGAGCCACCACCAATTCCTGAACCGTGTGTCCATCCGGACATGCCCCGCCGTATGCCCCCGGTATGTATCATTCCGGCGTGCAGCAGGCGGGGCCCCGGGTCACACACCGGATGACCGCCGCAGTAGAACGGTGGCGCGCGTCGACATCGCTGGTCAGCGGCACCACTAACGTTCCGAACAGAATCACCGCACGTCGGTATGGCTGACGGGGAGAGGAAACGCTCAATGAAGGTCTGCGTTGTCGGCACCGGATACGTCGGTCTCACCACCAGCGTCAGCCTGGCCTTCCTGGGCCACGACACCACCTGCATCGACCTCGACAAGCAGAAGATCGACACCCTCCGCGCCGGCCAATGCCCGATCTACGAACCGCATTTGGAAGCGCTCCTTGAGCAGGCTGCCTCCCGCCTGACGTTCACCACCGAGTACGCCGTCGGCGTACCCGACGCCGACGTCGTGTTCATCGCCGTGCAGACCCCGCAACTGGACAACGGCAACCCCGACCTGCGATACCTGCGATCCGCTGCCGAAAGCGTTGCCCAGCACCTGCGCGGCGACTTCACCGTCGTGGTCAACAAGAGCACCGTCCCGATCGGTTCCGGCAACTGGGTCGACGCGATCCTGCGCGAAGCGTACGAACGCCACCACGGACACCGCCCCGGCGGGCAATTCGCCGTCGCCTCGAACCCCGAGTTCCTGCGCGAGGGCACCGCGCTCGCCGACACCCTGTACCCAGACCGGATCGTCATCGGTTCCGACAGCCAAGCCAGCCTGGATGTCCTCAACCAGCTCTACCGACCCATCCTCAACCAGTCCTTCACCCCGCCCACCGTGCTGCCCCGCCCTGCCGGCATTAGCGCCGTGCCGCTGGTCTCCACCGACCTGGCCTCGGCCGAGCTGATCAAATACGCGGCCAACGCCTTCCTCGCCCTCAAAATCAGCTACATCAACGAAATTGCCGCCATCGCCGGCAAGGTCGGCGCCGACATCCGCGAAGTCGCCCGCGGCACCGGCCTCGACGCCCGCGTCGGCCCCCGCTTCCTGAACCCCGGCATTGGCTGGGGCGGATCCTGCTTCGGTAAAGACACCGCGGCGCTCATCGCCACCGCCAGCGAGTACCACCTCGCCATGCCGATCGTCACCGCCGCCCGCGACGTCAACCACCGCCAGCGCACCAAGGTCGTCGACCGGCTCCTCGACGAACTTCACATCATCAAAGGCCGAAAGATTGGCATCCTCGGCCTTGCATTCAAACCAGACACCGACGACCTGCGCGACTCACCGGCCATCGACATCGCGAACCTACTTCTCGACCGCGGTGCCCGAATCACCCTGCACGACCCCGTCGCCGCCGACCGTTTCCGCCGCGAACAACCCACCCTGGCCGAGCACCTCGCCGACCGCGTCGAAGACGTGTTCGATGACGCCGACGCCATCGTGGTCGCCACCGAATGGACCCACTACCGCGACCTCGACTGGGCCAAATTCGCCCCCACCATGCGCTCACCGCTCGTCCTCGACGGGCGACACTGCCTCAACGCCGACAGGCTCACCGAACTCGGCTACCGATACCTGACCATGACCGCGCCAGCCATCCCCCCGCGCTCCCACACCTGAGTTGGGTGTTTACAACTCCTAACTAAATGATGTTGGGCGTAACCGGTTGGACGTGAGGATCGTTCTGTCTGAACGTGAGGAGGGGTGAGCAGCCGCCGTGGATCGTCTCGGACGAGTTGTGGGCCGAGATCGCGCCGCTGCTGCCGCCCCGCCCGCCACGGCGGCGCCGCTACCCCGGACGTAAGCCCCTGGATGACCGCAGGGTGTTGTGCGGGATCCTGTTCGTGCTCCACACCGCGATCCCGTGGGAGTACCTGCCGCAGGAGTTGGGGTTCGGGTCGGGGATGACCTGTTGGCGCAGGCTACGAGACTGGAACGACGCCGGCGTGTGGCAGCGACTGCATGAGGTCCTGCTCGGCAAGCTACGAGCGGCTGGGCAGTTGGACATGTCCGGGGCGGTGATCGACGGCTCTCACGTGCGGGCGCTCAAGGGCGGCCCAAAACCGGTCCGAGCCCGGTCGACCGCCGCAAGCCGGGCTCGAAGCACCACGTCATCACCGACGCGGGCGGCATCCCCCTCGCGGTGAGTCTGACCGGCGGCAACCGTCACGACGTCACCCAGCTCATGCCCCTGGTCGACAAGCTTCCCAAGATCAGGGGCATCCGCGGCCGTCCCCGGCAACGACCGCAGCGGCTCTACGCCGATCGTGGCTACGACTACGACTGCTACCGCCGACAGCTTCGGGCCAGGGCATCACCCCGGTCATCGCCCGACGCGGCGTCGGACACGGTTCCGGACTCGGCGCCCGACGGTGGGTCGTCGAGCAGACCATCGCCCTGCTGCACTGGTTCCGCCGCCTGCGCATCCGCTGGGAGATCCGCGACGACATCCACGAAGCCTTCCTCACCCTCCCGGCTGGCACTTGCGGCGTCCGCTACGGCGTCGGCTCGTCGCCGGACCCCTTCACGTACCTCGGCGGGTGGCTGCCCGCCCCGGACTCCAGTTGGGCGTCCCAGCGGATGGCTGACATCGGCGACGATGTTCGCCCGCTCTGATTCTCACGGTCGTCCCGCGCGGCCCCACCCGGACGGCGCGAGTTGGCCCCACCGGAGACCGTCGGAGCGGAGACGTGACGGTCTGAACTGGCCCTACCCGACGGCTCACCCCGCGACTACGGCATATCGCCGCGGTGCCGCCACGAGGGCGCGGATCGCGGCAGATGCGGACGCCACCTCCTAGCCGGTCTCGGTGAAACACCGGCCCGCGCCGTTACACACCGTGAGCACTGATCGCGGCTACTTAGAGACTTGGTCCAGGATCGGTGTCCGGCCAGACTCGGTCCAGGTGCTCGGCGAGACGCTCCCACATTGCGGCTGCGCACCGGTGTCATTGGTGTGGCTCTCTCATGGCCTGCGTCTCGCCGGGCACCGGGCGAGGAGTGGCTGGAAAGGGGTTTGTTCTGCTCGAAGTAGCGGTGCCCTCCTTGCTGACAACTCCGTCCGAGTTCAGTCAAGGGAGGCACCGATGTCGGTGATCATCGGGATGGACCCGCACAAGCGTTCAGCAACCATCGAGGTCGTCGACGAACGCGCCCGGGTGCTCGCAGTGGGCAGGTATGGCACGGACAAGGCTGGCTACGCGGAGATGCTCGCCGCCGGCCGCAAGTACGCCGATCGGGTGTGGGCGGTCGAGGGTTGCAACGGCATCGGGAAGCACATCGCCCACCGCCTGCTGCATGACGGTGAGGCGGTGCTCGACGTGCCCGCGAAGCTGTCTGCGCAGGTGCGGGTGTTCGCCACCGGCAATGGCCGCAAGACCGACCCGGTCGATGCGCACTCGGTCGCGATGGTCGCACTGCGCACCCCGAACCTGGTGCGGGTCCAGCTCGACCCGGGCCTGCAGGTGATGGGGATGCTGGTCGACCGCCGCGACGAGCTGGGCCGCGCCAGGACGCAGACCGTCAACCGGCTGCACCGGCTGCTGCTGGAGCTCTTCCCAGGCGGGGCAAAGCAGTTCCTGTCCGCACGGCAGGCACGTGCGCTGATCGCGACCATCAAACCCCGCGACATCGTCGGCAAGACCCGGCGCCGCCTCGCCGTCGAGCTCATCGGTGAACTCGAGGGCATCGACAAGAAGATCAAGACCGCGGAGAAAGACCTCAAGGAGCTTGTCGTCGCCCGCGGCTCCACGCTGATGGACCTGCACGGGATCGGCCCCTCAGGCGCAGCCCGGCTGCTGGCAGACGTCGGCGACATCCGCCGCTTCGCCGACCGCGACCGGTTCGCGTCCTGGAACGGCACCGCACCGCTGGACGCCTCCTCCGGCGACCAGAAGCGTCACCGGCTCTCCCGCGCCGGCAACCGGCGGATCAACCGGACGCTGCACATCATGGCCGTGGTCCAGCTGCGCAACCGCACCGAAGGCCGCGCCTACTTCGACCTGAAGAAGACCTCCGGAAAGACCTCCATGGAAGCCATGCGCGCGCTGAAACGGCGACTGTCCAACGTCGTCTACGCCCGCATGGTCGCCGACCAGAAACGCAGGCAGGCGGCGGATCCGGGAGGGCAGTCGGGGACGACTCTGCTATCCAGCGTGACCGACCTGACCCCGGAAATCGGCCCTTCGGACAAGCCACTTCCCGGACCCGCCACCAGCAAGCCTAAACCCGCCCTCCGAGCGGTGTCTTGACATAAAGGGGTGCCATGAGAGTTCGCCCAGTTGGGGGACGGTCCAGTCCGAGTTTGGCTTGTGGTCGGCGGTGGCGGCGTGACGTTGGCCGTCAGGAAACTCGGACGCGGTGAAAATGGGTTTTCGGCAGCATGGCGGTGTGAGCGACTTGCTGTGGGAGGACGTTCAGGTCTGGTTCGACCTTGACCTGAACGGGACGCTCCCGGATGTGCACGTGCCTGAGACGACCGTCGAGGATTGGCGGGCTCTTGTTGACCTCGTGCGGTCGGAGGGCTGGCAGCTCGCTTACCTGGTTGATGGAGGTGCGCGCCCACTGCCCGCCGCGGTCGAGGACATGCTGAGTCTCCGTGAGGAGGTCGGCGTCCAGTTGAACGTCTGGCCAGCACCCGGTGTTCTCGCGATCTTCCGGCTGTACGAGGCTGAGCAGATAGACTTCGATGTCGACTTGCGTGAGCTGCAGGGACAACAGCAGTTGGATGTCCTCTGCCGATTCTTGACCACAATCGGCCGCAGGCTACGCAAGTCGGTGCTGATGACGCCCGAGGGGCTGGGAAACGAGCCGGTGCTCGGGTACGACGTGGAGGCCGACCGGGTTGTGCTCGTGACCGGCGGTTGAGTTTCGGTTGCACGAGCCGTCACGGGGGCCGGCAAGCCAACATGTGCCCTTGCGCGGGCCGGGCCTGAAGCAGGGCCGGCCCTCCGGCGGGGGGCTCTTAGAATCAACGGCATGACGTTGTGCTCCGTATGCGGTGACGCCGATGCGCCTCGGCCGACCGGAACCGCGACCTACACCTATAGCGGTGTCACCCACAAGACCAGGGAATGCGCCGCCATGTCGTCTTTGGGTGAGAAGGTCATACGCACCAAGAACGGGTACCGCGCTGCCTCCGGCCTGAGTGTGTGCCTGGACTGCTTCAACTATGGGAAGCAACACATGTACTCGGGCCCGGACCCCCACAACCCGCCGCCGCCCGGTTGGCCGCACCGGTGAGTACCGGACCGCACCGGTACTGACGCTGAACCGGACGCGCCCGGAACTCCGTCGCTGTGCGGCCGCTCGCATGGGCGGGCCAAGCCGATGGTGGAGTGTCCGGTCTGGGAGCTACGGACCTTGCCGATGAGATTAGTGGCCGGCCTTCGAGTGGTACTCGTTGACGACCTCCAAGGGGATCCGGCCCCGGTCGGAGATGTCCTTGCCGGACTTCTTGGCCCAGTCCCGGATCGCCTTGTTCTGCTCCCGGTCCGTGGCCGCGCCGCGTCGACCGTGGCCGGCTCGCCCGCCATCAACCCCTACCGCACCACGGGAAGCGCGCCCTCCGCCGACTACACCGCCGCGGCCGATCTTGGCGCCGTGGGCTGTGTACGGCGCGAAGACGTCACGCAATTTCTCGGCGTTGGAAGCCGACAGGTCGATCTCGTACTGGACCCCGTCGAGAGCGAACTTGATGGTCTCGTCGGCGTCGCCGCCCTCGAGGTCATCGATGAGCTTATGAATGATCTGCTTGGCCATGTCCACATTCCTTCTCAGTCGGATGCGCCGTGAACTGCTAGTGTGCCGCGCCGGAAATTCGCCTTATAAGTCGGTGTAGGGTGGGGCGATGGCACGAACAGGGCGCCCCACTGCACCGCTGGTGTTGACCGACGAGGAACGCACGACATTGACCCACTGGGCGCGGCGGGCGAAGTCCGCGCAGATCCTCGCGATGCGGTCGAGGATTATCCTGGCGTGCGCCGAAGGCGCCTCGAACACTGATGTGGCAACAGATCTGCGTGTTCACTTGTCTACAGTGGGCAAATGGCGGCGGCGGTTCCTGGCCGATCGTCTCGACGGCCTGATCGACGAGCAACGTCCCGGCCGGCCACCCTCGATCGCCTTGGACAAGGTCGAAGAAGTCGTCGTGGCGACCCTCGAGCAGACCCCGCGCAACGCCACCCACTGGTCACGGACGTCGATGGCCGAGAAGTCGGGGCTGTCGAAGTCGACGATCGGCCGGATCTGGCGCGACTTCGGCCTCAAGCCACACCGGGCCGACACGTTCAAGCTGTCCACCGATCCGCAGTTCATCGAAAAGGTCGTCGATGTCGTCGGTCTGTACCACCACCCGCCGGAACGGGCTGTGGTGCTGTGCGTGGACGAGAAATCCCAGATCCAGGCCCTGGAACGCTCCCAGCCGGTCCTGCCGATGATGCCCGGCATGCCCGAGCGCCGCACCCACGACTACCACCGCAACGGCATCACCAGCCTGTTCGCCGCATTCGACATCGCCGACGGCTCGGTCATCAGCGAGCTGCACCGTCAGCACCGGGCGACCGAGTTCAAGAAATTCCTGATCACCATCGACAAGAGCGTCCCGGCCGAGCTCGACGTGCACCTGATCTGCGACAACTACGGCACCCACAAAACGCCGGCAGTACGTGCCTGGCTGGCGAAGCACCCACGGTTCCACATGCACTTCACCCCGACCGGATCATCATGGATCAACCAGGTCGAACGCTGGTTCGGCTTCCTCACCGACCAGAAAATCCGCCGAGGCACCCACAAAAGCGTCCAGGCCCTCGAAGCCGACATCCGATCCTGGATCGCCGACTGGAACAGCAACCCCCGACCGTTCATCTGGACCAAGACCGCCGAAGAGATCCTCGAATCACTCGCCCGATTTTGTAGGCGAATTTCCGGCGCGGCACACTAGCAGTTCGTAGGTCTTGGCGTCGTCGAGCGGCACGTCGAGGATGTCGATGTCGATGCCCTTGTTGGCGCGGACGTTGGCGATCGCGTCGCCGATCACGGTGAGGTTGCGCAGGCCGAGGAAGTCCATCTTCAACAGGCCCATGTCTTCAGCCTGGGTGAAGGGGAAGCCAGTGATCACCGGCCCGTCGGCCTTTGGCTTGACGAGCGGGATCACATCGATCAAGGGCTCGCTGGAGAGGATCACGCCAGCGGCGTGGATGCCGGTGCCTCGGGTGAGGCCCTCCAGGCCAACCGCAGTGTCGATCACCCGCTTGACGTCCGGGTCCTGCTCGTACATCTGGCGCAGCTCGGCCGCTTCGCCGTGCCGGGGGTGGTGCTCGTCGTGGATGGCGGCGAGCGGGATCTCCTTGCCGCCGTCCGCCGCCGGGAACGCCTTGGTGATGCGGTCCCCTAGGGCGTACGGCAGGCCGAGCACCCGGCACGCGTCCTTGACGGCGGCCTTGGCCTTGATGGTGCTGAACGTGACGATCTGGCAGACCCGGTCCTCGCCGTACTTGCGGGTGACGTATTCGATCATTTCGTCGCGCCGCCGGTCGTCGAAGTCGAGGTCGACGTCCGGCATGGTGACGCGCTCGGGGTTGAGGAACCGTTCGAAGACCAGCTTGTGCTCGATCGGATCGAGCTGGGTGATCTGATCCCGGTGCAGTAGGCGACGATCGACCCGGTGGCCGAGCCGCGGCCGGGACCCAGGCCGATGCCGTGCTCGCGGGCGTACCGGCAGATGTCGGCGACCACCAGGAAGTAGCCGGGAAAGCCCATGGCGTCGATGACCGACAACTCGTAGTCGATGCGGTCCAGCACCTCCCGCGGCGGGTGCCCACCGTAGCGACGGCGCGCCCCCTGCAGGGTCTTCTCGCACAGCCAGCTGGACTCGCTCTCGCCCTCTGGGACGGGAAAGCGAGGGGTCAGGTCCCGGCTGGCGAACACCTCTCCGTAGTCGCCGATTCGCTCGGCGATCAGCAGCGTGTTGTCGCAGGCACCGGGTACCTCACTGTCCCACAGCGCCCGCATCTGTTTGGCAGACTTGAGGTAGTAGCCGCTGCCGCCGAACCGGAAACGGTCGGTGTCGGCGAGCCGCTTCCCGGTGCCGACGCACAGCAGCGCGTCGTGTGCCCGGGCCTGGCTTTCAGTGACGTAGTGCGAGTCATTGGTGGCCAGCGGTGGCAGGTCGAGCTCCTTGCCGAGCTTGAGCAGTTCGTCGTGTACCCGGCGCTCGATGGCGAGGCCGTGGTCCATCAGTTCCAGGAAGTAGTTGTCTTTGCCGAAGATGTCGCGGTACCGCGCGGCGGCCTCGACGGCCCGGTCGTACTGGCCGAGCCGCAGCCTGGTCTGCACCTCCCCGGACGGGCAGCCGGTGGTGGCGATGATTCCCTGGCCGTGCTCGGCGAGCAGGTCGTCGTCCATCCGCGGGTACTTCTGGACGTGGCCTTCCAGCCAGGCCCGCGACTGGAGGCGGAACAGGTTCCGCAGGCCCTGAGCGTCGCCCGCCCACATCGTCATGTGCGTGTACAGGCCCCGCCCGGAGACGTCACCGCCCTCGCCGGTCTCGTCGTCAGACCGGCGCAACGCGAGGTTGTCGCTGTAGTACACCGGCTGCCGGCGATAGCGCGAGGCGGGAGCGACGTAGGCCTCGATGCCGATGACCGGTTTGATCCCTGCCTTGCGGGCCCTCTGGTAGAACTCGTACGCCCCGTGCACGTTGCCGTGGTCACTCATCGCCACGGCCGGCATCCCCTGCCGGGACACCTCCTCCATCAGCAGGCCCACCTTGGCCGCCCCGTCGAGCATGCTGTACTCGGTGTGCACGTGGAGATGCACGAAAGATTCCACTGGCAACCACACCTCCTGGCTGTAGGCTCGCGATCGATCGGAGCATTCGACCCGAGAGCAGGCGCGGTTGTCCAACAGTCAACACACCGAAGAGTCACAACCAACGGTTGTGGATGAGGCTGCAGCGGATCTTGATGTCGGCGCGGTCCGCGCCTTCGTCGCGGTCACCGAGGAGCGCTACTTCAGCGAGGCCGCGGCCCGGCTCGGCATCAGCCAGCAGGCCGTCTCCAAGCGCATCGCCATGCTGGAGAAGGACCTCGGCGTGGCGCTGTTCACCCGAACTTCTCGCGGTGCCCAGCTCACCGTTGACGGGCAGGCCTTTCTTCCGCACGCGCGCAAGCTTCTCCGAGTCGAAGCACGTGCCGTTGCCGCCGTGCGTCCCGGGCGTCGCGCGCTGCGCGTCGACGTGCTCAATCATCGGATCGGACCAGCAGCGCTCCTGCGCAATTTCCACCGGGCGCACCCTGACATCGAGCTCGATGTCGTGACTCTCGTTGACACCGATGTCGACGCGGCTATCGCCGCTATTAGATCCGGAGCAATCGACGCCTCATTCCGGGCCGTCACCGCACCCGAACAGCAACTACGGGATGGCGTCACGGCAGCGCGAGTCTTGGACGATCCCCATGAACTGCTTACCGGACCGACCCACCAACTGGCCGCCGCTCGCGCGGTCACGCCCGCCGATCTCGTCGGACACCGGATCTGGATACCCGGCATCGTCCCCGGAACCGAATGGGCCGCCTACTACGACGAGCTCGCTGCCGCGTTCGGGCTCACCATCGAGCGGGTCGGTCCCAACTTCGGCACAGACCACCTTCTGGACGTGCTCGCGGACTCCTCGACCCTGGCCAGCCTTAGCGGTGAGCAGGTCCGGTTGCTCTGGCCGGCAGACTACGACCTGCGGCGCATCCCGGTCCGCGAACCGACGCCGGTCTACCCGCACTCGCTGATCTGGCACCGCGACAATCCACACCCTGGCCTGGCCGCACTCCGCAGCTGCATCCGCGCGATGCAACGCCCGTACCATGGCGCCAAGACCTGGGCACCGAAGTGGGCAATGCCGCATGCGTCGCCGTGAGGAATACGGCTGCATTCAACCAGCCCAGGCGTCCAAGGCCGGTTCGACAGCGAACGCCGCCGCGGCAACCCGGGTTTCGAATGCTGCCGGTGCTGGCGCACGTCCACCGTGGCGTCCGACCGGCCCGCCGTCGAGGCCTGGACCCGGAGCAGCCCTCGGGCGAGGCGCTTGGAGTGCAGGTCGAGCAGCGCCAGTCGGCCTCGGCCGGGTGCCGGGCCAGGGCGGCGACGTCTCGGCGGACCCGCGCCGAGCCGGTGCTGGTCGCCACCGTCAACGCTTCAGCGGCGGCATGCAACAGAGCCCGGGAGATCATCAGCCGTAGCCGAGAACTCCCAGCTCACAGCATGTGCGACAGGTTTTGGCGCGGTACAGGGGGCCACCGGACATCAGACAGCGACTTCACCGGCCAAGCAGACCACACCGGGCAAGCTGGAGTCGATCATGCTTCTACCCAATGCAACAGAGCCCGACGGTAGATCTCACACGCCTCCGTCGACGTGCAGGGTTTCCCCGGTGATGTAGGAGGCCTGGTCGCTGAGGAGGAAGGTCACGGCGTGGGCCACCTCTTCTGGCCGCCCGTAGCGCCCTAACGCGATCTTCTTGGAGTGGTGTTCGACGTGTGCCCGCCGCTGTTCGGACGAGGTTCGCGCCGCCTCCTCAGTCTCGATCATGCCCGGGGCCACCACGTTGACGCGGATTCCCTGCGGGCTCAACTCCTTGGCCAGCGAGCGCATCAGCCCTACGAGGCCGGCCTTGGCCGCGGTGTAGTTGGCCTGCAGCGGCAGCCCGATCGTGGCCGATCGGGAGCCGATGGCCACCACCGAGGACCCGGCGACCATCAGTGGCAGTGCCTTGTGGACGACGAGGTAGGCCCCGGTGAGGGTGGTGTCCACCACCCGGTGCCACTCCTGGGGCGTCAGCTCGCCGAACGGCGCCCGGCTGATCACCCCCGCGTTGTGCACTAGACCGTGCAGCGTCCGGTGGGTGCTCCGGGACTCGTCGACGAGCCGCTCGACGTCCTCGGGGTCGGTCACGTCGGCCCGGATCAGCTGGTGGGTGCCCGGCGTTGCCTTGAGTTGCTGGGCGAGCGAATCGACGTGTTCGCCCTCGGTGCGGTAGCAGGCGGTCACATTCGCTCCGGCGGTGGCCAGTGCGAGGGTGATGCTCCGACCGATTCCCCGGGTCCCCCCGGTGACGATGATGTTCTTGCCGGCGAGTTGACCGGTCATGTCTATCTCTCTTCTCGCGGTGGGCCCGCCGAGCTCTTCCCGCGATCATGGACAGTCACGGGAACGCGGCGATGGCGGCGATGTGGACCGTTGCCCCGCCTTTGGCCAGGACTAAGCACCAGTCGCAGCCCGGTCGGCTGCGGCCCGCTCGTCTCGGACTCGGTCTGCGCGTTGAGGTGTCGCTCCGCGACGGCGCTGTCCATCGGAGCATCGGGCTTCATCTCGCGGTACTAGACAAATGCGCAGCTCGGAGGCGATCCAGCTCCTCCCGATACTCCCAGAAGAGAGGCATGAATTCCAGATCGGGCGCTCTCGATCCTTTTGCCATAGATCATCCGGGCCCCCTGCTCAGCGTGCCGTTCCCAGGTTCAGCTTCAGACGGTGCCGTCGCCGTGGAGGTGCGCCGTCGGCCGGAGAGCGTGCCCGATTGCCGTTGGGGGTTCGAGGATCTCGATGCCCGACGCCTTGAGACCTACCTGCGGTTGATGTCGCGCGAGCACCGCTACTGGGCGGGCTACGAACCGTTGTGCGCGGAATGTCAACGGCCAATCAGATTTCCCGTAGGCGGCCAGTAGATCTCCCCGCTGGCGGCCATGGTTTCTCCCAGGCGGCGGCCAGATGGCTCCCCGCCGTGGGGTGGTGCTGGGGTTAGTACAGGGCTTTAACGCCTTGTCCGGCGGTGGCTTGGTAGCTGTCACCCTGGGTCACGACGACGTGGGCGTGGTGCAGGAGCCGGTCGACGGTGGCGGTGGCCAGGGTCTTGGGCATGATCTCATCGAAGCCGGAGGGGTGCAGGTTCGAGCTGACCGCGAGGCTGCGGCGTTCGTAGGCGGCGTCGACGAGGCGGTAGAAGCCTTCGGCGGCGTCCGGGGAGACCGGCAGCAGGCCGATGTCGTCGATGATGATCAGGTCGGTGCGGATCAGCCGGGTCATTGCCCGGGTGACGGAGTCGTCGGGGCGGTGCCGGCGGACCATGACGCCGAGGCCTTCGATGGTGAACCAGGCGACGGTCATGCCGGCCTCGACGGCCGCTTGGCCGAGGGCTTCGCAGAAGTGACGCTTGCCGGTGCCCGACGGGCCGCAGATGGACAGGTTCTCCTTGCGTTGCACCCATTCCAGGCTGCGCAGCGCGTCCTGAGTCGGCCGTGGGATCGAGGATGCGGTCTCGTCCCGTCGCCGAAGGTCTTGCCGGCCGGGAACGCGGCGCGTTTGCGGCGGGTGCGCAGGTTGGCCTGGTCCCGACCGGCGGCTTCCTCGGCGAGGAGCACCTGCACCACCTCGGCCGGGTCCCAGCGTTGGGCTTTCGCGGTGGGGATCAGATCGGCCATCGCTCGGCGCAGGTGCGGCAGCTTCAGCCGCCGGGTGAGCTCGATCGCTTCGGTCAGCGGGTCACCGGCCGCGCCGGTGACCCGCAACGGGGTGATGGTCACTGTTCTCCAGTCGTCGTGCCGAAGGTCGACCAGGCGGAGGTGCCTGGCTGCAGGCTGTGGGTTTCACTGGCCCGGGTTGGTGGGGTGTCGTCGTCGCGTTGGTGGGCCAGGATGCGGATCACGTCGTTGTCGGCGAACCGGCCCGCCAGTGCCGCGGTCCCGAGGGCCCGGTCAACCTGGTCGACACCGTGCAGCTTGGCGAGGGCGACGGCTTCGGCCATCTTGCGGTGACCCCCCGGACACCGGTGGCGGCGGCTTCGACCAGCCACGCGGCGGCGCCGGGGCCGAGGGCGAGGAACGCGGCCTCGTCGGCGGTGCGGGCCTGCGGCACCCGCTCGGCCGTGTCGGACTGACGTGACCGGGGCGGGTAGTGCTCGTCGAGGATCGACGGGCGGCCGGGCTGGGTCCGCCGATGGCGGGCGACCTCGACGGGCCCGGTGTCGCCGACGGCGGTGACGATGAGTTCATCGCCGTGGAACCGGGCCCAGACCCGAGTATCGACCAGATGATGGGGCACCGAGTAGCGGACCCCGTCGACGGAGATGGCGCAGTCCCAGTTCACCCGGCGGGTGGTGCCGAACGCGACCGTGAACGGCTGCGCCGGCAGCGGATGCAGTCGTGTCTGTTCCTCGAGTAGGGCTTCGGCCGGCCGGCGTCGGGTATCGCGGTGGATGCGGGCGTTGACCTCGTCGGTGAAATCGCGG
This sequence comes from Micromonospora sp. NBC_01412, assembly GCF_045040215.1. Classification (NCBI taxonomy): domain Bacteria; kingdom Bacillati; phylum Actinomycetota; class Actinomycetes; order Micromonosporales; family Micromonosporaceae; genus Micromonospora; species Micromonospora sp. NBC_01412. The sequence continues at coordinate 268,943 of NZ_CP109528.1, read as the reverse complement.
CAGGCCGTCTCCAACTCGGTGAACGTGCGGTACTGGCCGAGCAGTTTCGCGCTGGTCGGGACCACGTCCGCCTTGGCGATCTTCACTGTGTTCTCCGCGCCGCCTTTGGACTGCGGGTCCGCCGGCACGCAGGTGCGGATCGTCATCCCGTAATGCCGGGCCACCTGCACGATCTCAGGATTCCTGACCGCGATGTCCGTGACATGCTCGCCCGGGTGCTGTTGCGTTGTTCGATCGGTGGACATGCTGAGCTCGGTGGGGAGTTGCGGTCAGATCGCTTGGGCGAGTTCGGTGAACGCGGCGGCCAGCCGATGTGCGGGTGGGGTGTCGGTGGCGAGTTTGTAGTGTCCGCGTCGTAGGTTCTGGATGAAGGTCTGCTGCACCGGTAGGTGACAGTTTCAGTCACGCGGCCTGACTGGCCGGTGGGGTCATGATGGTCTCGTACTCGATAGGGGTCAGCCGGGACAGGGATCGCTGTCGTCTGCGGCGGTGGTAGGTCCGTTCGATCCAGGTCACGATCGCGGTCCTGAGCTGCTGGCGGGTGGTCCAGGTTCGCCGGTCGAGGACGTTGTTCTGCAGCAGGCCGAAGAACGATTCCATGGCGGCGTTGTCGCCGGCGGCGCCGACTCTGCCCATCGACCCGATCATGTGATGCTGGTTGAGGGCGCGGATGAGTTTCCGGCTGCGAAACTGGGACCCGCGGTCGGTGTGTAGCACGCAGCCGGCCACTCGGCCGCGTCGGGCTACGGCGTTGTGCAACGCGTTGACGGCCAGCCGGGACTTCATCCGTGAGTCGATGGAGTAGCCGACGATCCTCCTCGACCAGACGTCCTTGATCGCGCACAGGTAGAGCTTGCCCTCGGCGGTGTGGTGCTCGGTGATGTCGGCCAGCCACAGCTGGTTCGCCCGTGGCGCGGTGAAGTCCCGGCGCACGAGATCGTCGTGCACCGGTGGGCCCACCTTGCCGCCCTTGCCGCGGCGCTTCTTCTTGCCGAACGCGCTCCACCAGCCGTTACCCGAGCAGATCCGCCACGCGGTTCGATCGGCCATCGGATGCCCAGCGTGCCGGGCCTCGTCAACCAGGAACCGGTACCCGAACTCCGGATCGTCGCGGTGGGCGTCCACCAGGGCGTTCGCGCGGTAAGCGGCAACGAGTTCGGCGTCGCCGACAGGCCGGGCGAGCCACCGGTAGTAGGGCTGACGAGCGATGCTCAATACCCGGCACGTCACCGCTACGGGGATACCGTCGGCGGCCAGCTCGCTCACGAGCGGGTAGAGCCTTTCCCCGGCAGGTTCGCCTGCGACAGATACGCCGCGGCCCGGCGCAGGACCTCGTTCTCCTGCTCCAGCAACCGGATCCGCTTGCGGGCCTCGCGCAACTCGGCTGACTCGCTGCCGCTGACACCCGGTCTGGTCCCAGCGTCAACGTCAGCCTGGCGCAACCACTTGAACAACGTCATCGGGTGGACTCCGAAGTCCTTCGCGATCTGCTCGACCGTCACGCCAGGGTCCCGGTCACGGGCCACCCGCACGACGTCATCGCGGAACTCACGAGGGTAGGGCTTGGGCACGGCAACATCCTTCCAGCCCGCCACCAGGGCAAGCCATCTCAGATGTCACCTACCGGTGCAGCAGACCCGGGCTCGGTTCGTGATCGCAATGATAGTAGTGCGAACAAGGTAGATTTGGGCAGGTTAGCGGATCCATCCGAGGGATTGGATCGCGGTGGCGGCGAGGAAGAACCCGGCGATGCCGATGATCCAGAGGGTGGTGCTGCGGGTGTTGCGAGTGAGCCATTCGTCGAGCCTGTGCAGCGGTTCTTCGATCAGGTTGCGTGCGGTGAGGCGTGCGATGGTCAGGGCGAGCGCCGGGGCGATCATGACGAGGCAGTAGCAGGCGAGGAGCAGCAGTGCGGTCGTCCAGGTGGAGGTCTGGGTGGTGATGATGCCGGTCGCGGCGATGTAGGGCAGCATGGAGGCGACCTCGACGAGGACCGCGGTGATCGCGAGTCCCATCAGCGCGGCTGACGCTTTGCCGCCGCCCATGGCCCGTTCCCGCCAGCGGCGTATCCTGCCGGAGCGCTGGCTGCGTTCAGTCGCTCGGGCTCGGGCCGCCTTGGTGTCGAGGGCGAAGCTGATCACCAGCAGGATCACCCCGGCCGCGAGTTGGCCGACCAGAATCGGGCGGGACTCCAGCAGCCCGCTGGGGCTGTCGAGGAGGGACCTGCCACCGGCCATCAGCACGATCCCAATCGCGAAATACACTACGGCGACCGTGCCGAGGTACAGCAGGATCCGGTGCAGCCGTGTCAGTCCGGGTGCCATTAGCAGCCAGACCGGCACCAGTAGGGTGCCAAAGCTCAGCGAGTCGGTCAATGCGAGCACGAGCAGCGCGCCAGCGCTCTCGATCGGGATGATCACTGCGGCCCCCGGCGGAGCTTCTTCTCGCACACTGCGGTGGCACCAGCCCCTTCGGCGCGGTTCTCGGCGACGACTTCCCCGTCCAAGATGATCCGGCATTCGATCCAAGTCGCGTCCTGGCCGGCGGTGGCCTCCACCAAGGAGCCGGTAAGCGGGAACGGCACGTCCTTGGACACCTCGAACCTCTCCCCATACGGCAAGGACACATCGTGCTGATCGACACGCTGGGGGTCCTCCCGGGCGTCGACCACCACCCGCAGTTGGCTGGCTGTCGCGGCGTCGCTGGTGACCTCGACCTCCACGACCATCGCATCCGAAGACGCGGACGACTGCCCACCACCGCCGCTCCATGGCAGGAAAGCACAGCCCGCCAGGATCGCCGCCACCATCGCCATGGTCGCGACAACCGCCGCTCCCCTCGCTACTCGACGCATCTCCCACTCCCTCAAAGTTGGCACGATCGTACTAGCTTCCAAAGCTAGCACGACCGTATTAGAATCGAGGCATGGCATACGTACCACGCGACGAGCGCAAGGCCCGCCTGGCCGAAGCGGTATGGCGGATCATCCTGGACAAGGGCATCAGCGCGGTCTCCGTCCGCACGGTCGCTACCGAAGCCGAGATGGCGGTCGGGTCGCTACGACACCTGTTCCCCACACAGACGGCGTTGCTGGAGTTCTCCGCCGATCTCATGGTCGAACGCGCCACCGCACGAGTCACCGCAACCGAACCCAGCGCCGATGCCGTCGAGTACGCACTCAGCGCAATCCAGCATTTGGTGCCGCTGACACCTGAAACCCGGCGCGAGTTCGAGATCAACATCGCTCTCATAGCCGAGTCCCCGGCTCACCCCGGGCTCGCGCGCATCCGCAACCACGCCCACGCCCAGCTCCTAGACCTGTTCACCCGGATTACGACCATGTTGCGCGCCGAGACTAAACCCTCCGAGGATGCCCGCCGTGACAGTTGGCGGCTTCTCGCGCTCGTCGACGGACTCGGACTTCATCTCGTCCAACAGCGCCTCAACGTCGATACGGAGTGGGCAATCGCCATCATCCGTGACGAACTGGTCCGGATACGGGAAGCAGGCAGCAGCAGGAGCGCTGAGTAGGCATCGACCTTGGAAGCCCCTGGGGAAGAACCAGCCGTTGTCGCGGGACGCGTAGGACGTTTGCCCGCCGTGGGTGAGGTGTTCCCGGATGAGACAGCGAGAGGCTCGGGCAAACAATCCAATGTCCACTAGACCTCGCGGATCTGCGCCCCGGCGATACCCTGATCATCTGGAAGATCGACCGGCTCGGGCGCAACCTGCGCGACCTCATCGACATCGTCACCGGCCTGGAGGCCCGCGGCGTGGCGGTGAAGTCGCTGACCAACGGGATCGTCGACACCACCACCGCGCACGGCAAACTCGTCTTCGGCATGTTCGCCCTGATGGCCGAATACGAGGCCGCCCTCATCAAGGAGCACGCCCTCGCCGGGCTGGTCGCCGCCCGGGCCCGGGGTCGCACCGGGGGCCGTAAACCCAAGATGACCGCTGAGCTGATCAACAAGGCTCAGCGGATGTACGACTCCCGCACGTTCACCATGGCCGAGATCGCCGCGTCGTGCGCCGTCACCTCCATGACGATCTACCGCAACATTCGCACCGACAGCAGCCGAGCAGCCGGACTCATGTCCTCACCGGTCGACTGATCGGTGGTGTGCCCAGTCCGGAGTGCGCCAGGCCCCTTGGCCTGTCTGTCCCTTGTGGTTGGTTGGGTGCTCGGTGGGTGCTCGTGCGACGAGCATCCCTTGCGTCCGGCCCTGTCCGGCGGGCGGCTGGTCTGTCGGGGTGGGTTTTGATCATGGTTGGGTCTACCGCTGCTGATGTCCCACATTCCGGAACGCAGAATCTCTTTGAGTTCGACGTCGAACCTGGCGGGTTCTGGTGTCGCCCGATTTGTGGGCCGTGTGCGGTGGCGCCCTTGGGTGGGATGGCCCCTTGCTGCCCCAATCGTCTACTGTCAGCGTGCCGTGAGGGGTCAGTAGCGAATGGTGATCAGCCCCTCCGATGACGTGGGGGGACGTCCTCATGGATCCGCAGGGACTCAGTGACGTGAAGCGGGCACTCGGGTGGAGGCTCGGGACCTGGCGCAGGAAGCGTGGACTGACTCAGGACGATGTCGCGCGGCTGGTGCACAGCACTCGGAGCACGGTGGCCAACGTCGAGAGTGGCCGGCAGGTGGTGGACCGGGTCTTCTGGGCGCAGTGCGAGTCGCTTCTTCAGGCCGGCGGCGAATTGCTCACCGGTTACGACGAGTACCGGTCCCTTGATGCCCGGTATCAGGAGGAGAAGGCGGAAGCGGCTCGGCATGCCCGCTGGGGAGCATTGGCATCGCTTGGCCCGGCCTCGGGGCCTGCGGTGGTGGGTCACCGCGAAGAGGTGGTCGAGCCTGTTGCGGAGGTGCAAGCGCGGGTCCGCGACCAGCATGCGTACGTGCTCGACGAGTCGTTCCTCGGTGCCGTGGAGGCGTTCGTCGCTGAGGTGGTCGATTCGTACGAGCTGCGGGGGCGCGGGTCCTCGCGCCGATCTTGGTCCGAGAGCGGCGGCGTGTTCAGCCGATGCTGATGGGCCGTGCGCGTCCGAGGCGGCAACAGCGTCTGCTGGTCGTTGCGGGTCGTCTTTCCGGGCTGCTGAGTTACATGTCGGTCAACCTGGGACGCTTTGACTCCGCTCGCGCGTATGGGCTCGAGGGCTTCCAATTGGCGGAACAGGCCGACGATCGTGATCTTCAGGCGTGGGTGCGTGGTACGCAGAGTCTGGCTGAGTTCTATGCGGGCAACTACCGTGACGCTCTCGCCTTCGCGCAGGACAGCCGGCGCTTCGCCGGACGAGGTCATCGATCGACTCGGCCTGACCCCGTACGCGCACCGGCGGGCCCGGACGTTGTCGTTGGGCAACCAGCAACGCCTCGGCCTGGCCAAGGCGCTCATCCACCAGCCACGGTTGCTGATCCTCGACGAACCCGCCAACGGCCTCGACCCCGCCGGCGTCGTCGAGATCCGCCACCTCCTGCAACACCTCGCCGACGACGGGACCACCGTGCTGCTGTCCAGTCACATCCTGGCCGAGGTCGCCCGGCTGGCCACCCGTATCGGCGTCATCCACCACGGCCGCATCATCACCGAACTGGCCACCAGCCACCTAGCCGTCCGCATCCGCGGGCGCCTTGCCGTTGCCTGCCGCGACCTGGCCGGCGCGGCGGACGCCCTCCGCATGGCCGGGCACGAGCCGACCATCGGCCCTGACGCACACCAACTACATCTGACCGGCCGTCGCGCGCTCGAACACCCCGACAGCATCGCCACGCTCCTGGTGCACGCCGGGCATCCACCCACCCGCCTCGACATCGAACACGAAGACCTGGAGGCATACTTCCTGCGCCTCGTCCAACAACAGGCACCCCGATGAGCGCCGCGTACGCGACCGAATGGCTCAAACTGCGCCGGTCCCGGCTGCCCGTGTTCACCCTGCTCGCCGCCACCATCGGCACCGCCGTCGGCGGGCTGTTCATGTTCATCTCCATCAACCCCGACCGGGCCCGCTCCCTCGGCCTGCTCGGCGACAAAGCACAACTCGCCACACTCACACCGACTGGGACGGCCACCTCGGCCTGCTCGCCCAAATCGTCGCCGTCGGCGGGACCCTCATCTTCGGCATCACCATCGTGTGGATCCTCGGCCGGGAATTCGCCGACTACACCGCCAAAGACCTGCTCGCGCTACCCACCCCACGCGCCGCCATCATCGCCGCCAAGTACACAGTCGCCGCCACCTGGAGCGTGTTGCTGTGCGCCTACATCGCCGCCCTCGGCCTCGCCGTCGGCGCCGCCCTCGCGCTACCCGGCCGGACCCCATCCGTCGCCGTCCACGGGCTGACCCGCATCGCCGTCGCCGGCCTGCTCACCATCACACTGACCACCTCGTTCGGCCTCGCTGCCAGCCTCGGCCGCGGCTACCTGCCCGTGATCGCCGCCCTACTCGCCGCAGCGTTCACCTCCCAGATCGTCACCGCCATCGGCTACGTCGCCTGGTACCCGTACGCGATACCGGCCCTGCATGCTGGCCTCGCCGGCCCCGACCAACCCTCACCCCACCCGATCGCCTACCTCACCGTTCCTGCGGTCGGCATCCTCGCCGTCACCGCCACCATCCGCTGGTGGCAGCACACCGACCACACTCGATGACATTTGGTGCCGTACCTGTGGCTTCGCTACTTCGCCTTCACCTGACGACGACCGAACGCAGCCCGGCGTGCTCGTGGCGCACGCGTGTTCGGCGTTGAGCAACGCGTGGCTGCCCCTGAGGACGGTAGCGAACAGTCGGACGACCGCTGTGGTGGCGTGGATGGTTGACGGCGGGCAACGGGACAGCGCGCGGCACCAAGCATGCGTGCCTGCCCTCGAAACCGAAACGATCACGCAGCAGCACACGGTGCGCGACGCCCACCACCGCGACTGTCGTCAAGACTGGCGGCCTGGGACGCGTTCGGCGCGCCACCGGTCGATCAGGGCGGGCAGCTCACGGAACATGAAGCCGTAGAAGTCCCGCATCTCGCCCAGCCGCCGGGCGGCGGGACTGTCCGGACCGGCCGCCTCGATACCTTTATCGGCGGCCTCGAACATGGCCTGCACCATGCCGTTCTGCGACGACATCAAGGTTGCCCAAGCCCCGTCACGCAACCGGTAATGCTCGCGGCGGCTGCCCGGCGCCGGAACCCGTTCGATCAGCCCCACCGTGGACAACATTTTGATCGCGCCGGACACCGACCCGGAGCTGATGCGCAGCTGCTCGCCGAGCTCGGCCGCGGTGACGCTGTCGGTGTCGGCGAACATGAACGCCGCCATCACCCGCGCGGTGGCCTTCTGCAGCCCACCCTGAGCCAGGGTCAGCGCCATCCGCTCGGCGGCCTCGGTGGTATCTGCCAACGGTCCGTCCCCCTCCTTCGAGATCTTGACGAAATCCTAACACCTTCGAGCTTTCAAAGGTCTTTGAAAGCTCTGATAATGTCGGGGCATGACAACGGCGATCGAGCTGACCCAGCTCACCAAGATGTACGGCACCCGCCGCGGCCTGACCCTGACCGTGGAGCCCGGCGAGGTGTTCGGCTACCTCGGCCCCAACGGGGCGGGCAAGTCCACCACCATCCGCATGCTGCTCGATCTGATCCGCCCCACCTCCGGCAGCGCCCGCGTCCTGGGCCTGGATCCGCGCACCGACGCCGTCGGCCTGCACCGCCGGATCGGCTACCTGGCCGGCGACTTCGTCGTCGACGGCCGGCAGAAAGCCGGCGAGTGCCTCGCCTTCCTCGCCAGCCTGTGCGGCGGCGTCCCAGCGACGCGCGTCATCGACCTGGCCGATCGCCTCGACCTGGACCTGAACGCCCGCGTCAAGAGCCTGTCCAAAGGCAACCGGCAGAAAGTCGGCTTGGCCCAGGCATTCATGCACCAGCCCGAGCTGCTCATCCTCGACGAGCCCACCTCCGGACTCGACCCCCTGGTCCAGCAGACCTTCCTGGACATGGTCACCGAGGCCAAGGCCGCCGGGCAGACGGTGTTCATGTCCAGCCACATCATGAGCGAGGTCGAGGCCGTCGCCGACCGCGTCGCGATCATCCGCGAAGGCCGCCTCGTCGCACTGGACACAGTCGCCGACCTGCGCGCCCGATCGTTCCTGCACGTCCGGATCACCTTCGCCGAGCCGGTGCCTGCTGAGGAGTTCACCGCGCTGCCGGGCGTCACCGACGTGAGCGTCGACGGCACCACCCTTAGCTGCCGGGTCGATGGCAGCCCCGACGCGCTGGTCAAAGCCGCCGCCCGGCACACCATCACCGGCCTGCGCGCCGACAGCCAGGACCTCGAAGAGCTGTTCCACACCTACTACGCCGCCGCATAAGGCCCTCGACACCACCACCGCGACCACGAAACGGCAGGACCATGACCACCACCGCCCGCACCGCGACCCCCGCCACACCGACCACGATCCCTGGCGGCTCGGCCCTCGCCCGCGCCTTCGGCGGCACGATGTTCACCAAGACCCTGTACGACAATCGGCGCATCTTCGCCGTCTGGGCCATCGCCACCGGCCTCCTCGCGATGATGTACGCCAGCTTCTACCCACAGATCTCCGCCGACGCCATGGCCAACGTGCCCGAGGCCATGCGCGGGTTCGGCTTCGACGACGCCGGCACCGCCGCCGGCTACCTGCAAGGCGCCGTATTCGGACTGCTCGTACCGCTGCTGGTCACCTTCTACGGTGCCGCCACCGGCGCCCGCATGATCTCCGCCGACGAGGACAGCGGCTACCTGGACCTGCTACTGGCCCACCCCATCAGCCGCACCCGCCTGCTGCTGCACCGCTACGCCGCCCTCGCCGCCGGCGCTCTCCTGATCGCCGCCGCGACGCTCGCCGCGGTCCTGGCCGTACGCGGCACCGCCGACCTCGACACCATCACCGTCGGGAACTTCGCCGCGCAGGCGGTCAACCTGGCGCTCCTCGGGCTGCTGTTCGGCGCCGTCGCCACCAGCATCGGCGCCGCGACCGGCACCAGCCGCGCCACCGCCTTCGGCCTCACCGCCGGTCTCGGCGTACTGTCCTACGCCCTGCACGGCTTCGCGCCCCAGATCGGCGCCGACTGGCTGCGCTACCTCACGCCGTTCCACTACTACATCGGCGGCGAACCCCTCCGCCATGGCCTGCAGGTCGCCGACGCCGCCGTCCTGGCCGCCGCCACCATCGCGCTCATCGTGGCCGGAGCCTGGCGGCTCAACCGCCGCGACCTTGGCCGCTGAACCTCGTCGAGCCTGCCTCATGCCGCGTTGCTCCGCCAATCCGGATAAGCGGCGCGATACACCTGCCCATACCGCTCGAACCGGCCGACCTCCCGACTCACCGTCGACGGCGCATGCCCCAACCGGCGAGCGATCTCCCGCACAGACAACCCCGCCGCCCGACCCAAACCAATCTCTTCACGTTCCCCCGCCGACAACCGCGCCGCCATCAGCAACCACCTCCACCACCATCAACGAAGGCGTTGCAACCACCGATTGAGCCCAAGTGTCGTGCAGAACGGCAACAAGATCTTCTACCGGCTTGAGGGCCAGTTTTTCCGGCGACAGATGCCGGGTAGCGGTGCGTTGCTGGCCATGATGGTTGCGGGGGACGCGGGGTGATCGCGGAATTGATGACCAAGGCGACGACCACAGATGAAGCCAACCGAGGCGCGGATGACCGACCCAAAATCCGGCACTACCTCACCGGCGCCGACGTGCCCGACCCCTGGGGCAAGGAAGCAGCCGACTTCGCCGACTGCGCCGCCCTGATCGACCACGGCGCCGGCCAGCGCATCACATAGCCCACAAAGATCGGGCGAAAGCGACACCGCGTGGTCGCTAGACTGCCTCGACCCGTCCGGTACCGCGATCCTCGGAGTGGCTCGGCATGTCCCTCTACAGCACCCAGCGCCTGCACACGCTCCGCATGATCGTCACCGGCGGCGGCACCGGCGGACACACCTACCCCGCCCTGACCACGATCAACGCCCTGCAGGTCCGGCTCGCCGAAACCGGCACCGCACCCGAACTGCTCTGGGTCGGCGTCGCCGACGGCCTCGAAGCCAAGATCGCCAACCGCAACAACATCCCCTTCCGGGCGATCACCACCGGCAAGCTTCGCCGCTCACCCAACCCCCGCGAACTGGCCCGCAACGTCGTCGACGCCTTCCGCATCCCCCTGGGCATCGCGCAGGCCGCCCTCACCGTCGCCCGGACCCGGCCGGCGGTCGTTCTCAGCACCGGCGGATTCGTCTCCGTCCCGATCGGCCTCGCCGCGGCCCTGTTCCGCGTGCCATACCTGATGCACGAACAAACGCTCAGCCTAGGCCTGGCCAACCGCATCCTCGCCCGCGTCGCCACCCGGATCCTGCTCAGCCACGAGGCGTCCCTCGATCACCTATCGCCACGGGTCCGCCGCCGGGCGGTCGTCACCGGGAACCCGGTACGGCCGGCGGTGCTCAACGGCAACCCCGCGAAGGGCCTGGCCGCGTACAGCCTCGACCCGTCTGTCCCGCTCGTGCTGGTCACCGGCGGCGCATCCGGCGCCCAACAGATCAACCGGATGCTGGCCGGCACGCTGCCCGACCTGCTACAGCACTGCCAAGTCGTCCACCAGTGCGGCAGCCTCAGCTACACCGAGATGCAGCAGATCGCCCACAGGCTTCCCACGCAGGTCGCGCACCGCTACCGCGTCGTCGACTTCATTCATGATGAGCTGCCCGACCTGCTCGCCGCGGCGGCCATCGTCGTGGCCCGCAGCGGCGCCGGCACCGTCGCCGAGCTCACCGCCCTCGGCAAGGCATCCATCCTCATCCCCTATCCGGTCTCCGCAGGCGACGAGCAACGCATCACCGCCCGTCACCTCGCAAAAGAGGGCGCCGCCGTCATGCTCGACGGCGACCAGGCCACCCCCGACCACCTCCACGCCGCCATCACGAACCTGCTGGCCGACTCCCACCGCCGAACCGCGATGTCCCAGGCCGCCACTGTGCACGGCCGACCAGATGCCGCCGCCCGAGTCGTAACCGAAATCCTTACGGTCTCCGCATGCCAGGGTCGCCGCCAGTAAAGGCTAGGTACCCGAACCGACCACCGCCGTACACCCGGCCGGGCCGGGTGTGTGGATCCAGCGGTGTTTCCGGCCTGACCTCGATTATCCAGTCACACGCCCACGGCCCTCGGCGCAGCCATGGTTCGTTTCTTCGCCCGCTGTCTGGCCGAAGCGGCGGCGCTGCGGGCGGGTACTCGGTCGTCATCTGGTGCCTCTGCCTTGATCGACCGTGTCGCAGGACCAAAGGCCGTACTGCTTGGGACAGCAGAAGCGCGGCGGCGCCACCCCCGCCAGGAGTTGACGCCCAGAGTGGGGGTCGCTCAAAGGGTGGTACGGAGGATTAGGTCCGTTTCGGGGCGAGGGTGAATTTTCCGGGTTCGTCTCCGGTCAGGAGGCCCGATCGGCGCGGTGTAGGAGCCGTGGCATGCGGGCCCGCGTGCCACACGGGTCCAGCCGCACCACGGTGTGCTGCGAAGGCAAGAGCCTGTAGCTCGCTGTCCGCCTCGCGGCCGGCTGGCGGGAAATACGCAGTTGCGTTATCTGCGGCAGAAGCAGACTGCGCACGATTGCGTGCGGGGTCCGTCGACGCTCCGGCTACCCGCCGATGCCGGGGAGGTGTGCGTTGATCGCTCTGACCTGGTCGGCGATTTCGGGTATCTCGATGACCTCTGCGCCCGCCGTCTGTAGGAGTTCGACGCCGTGGCAGGTGACGAAGAGGGGTGGCTCGCGGAGGGCGAGGACGACTCGGGTGATCCCGGCGGCGATGATCAGCTCCGCGCAGGGGCGTGGACGGGACTTCCGGACGCTGCACGGTTCGAGTGATGTGTAGATCGTCGATCCGGACAGGTCGACTCTGGTGTCGGCGAGTTTGGCGAGGGCGGACTCCTCGGCGTGGACGTGGGAGTCGGTCTCCCGGGAGAAGCCTCGGCTGACCTCGTGTCCAAAGCGGTCGACGATGATGGCGCCGACGGCGTACGCGGTTTTCACAGCTGGGCAGAGGTGTGACAGGTCGATCGCAGCTTGCAGCCACTGCCGGTCGACGTGTTGCTGGTCGGTCATCCCTGGCCGTACCGGGGGGAGAGGGCGTAGCGCAGAAGGACGACGTCGCCGAGTTGGCGTGTCTCGACGAGTTGAGCCCGATCGCTCGGGTTCCAGGGGTAGGAGCCGTCGTTGACGAAGCGGGGTGCCGTCGAGTCGCCGACGAAGAAGGGCGCGATGACGAGGTGTAGTTCATCCGCGAGTCCGGCGGTGAGGAACTGGGTGTGGATGGTGCCACCACCTTCGATCATCAGCCGTTGGATGCCACGGGACGCCAGGTCTTCCACGACACGCCGTGGGTCGGCGGGGTTGCCGACATCCACGACCGTGGCTACGCCGGCGAGCCGTTCCTGTGCCTTGTCCCACCCAGGGGTGGCGCAGTACACGATCTTCTCGGTGTCGCCGGCGCGGAAGAACTGCGCGTCCGGGTCGAGGTCTCCCTGGCCGGTCAAGGTGACCTTCGTTGGCGAGGCGGGCAGACCGCGTGCGATCCGATCGTCACGGCGGGCCTGGGACCGAACGAGCAGCCGAGGGTTGTCCTTCCTGATGGTATTGGCTCCGACGAGAATCGCGTCGCACTCGGCGCGTACGGCGTCGACGCGGTCGAAGTCGGCGTCATTGGACAGCAACAGCCTCACCGCGGTGGTGTCGTCCAGGTAGCCGTCGATGGACATGGCGCAGCTCAGCAGGACATACGGCCGCCTACTCACGGGGAAAGCTCCTCAGGTCGGTAGCGATGATCTGCTCAACGAGCTTGGTGAAATCCTCCGCCCCGGCGCAGGCCGCGAGCGCGGCGAACATGTCCCCGGGAAACCATGACCGCAAGCTTACGTCGGCCCGCATACGGTCCATGACGTCGCGGGCTGTCCCGCCGCTTGCAGCGAAAGGCAGCATCTTCTTGCCCATTGACGTAGCGACATCGACCTCGTCGAGGGTGCCCCGGCCACCACCGATGATGAGCAGGAAATCGGCGTTGCGCACCACGTTAGGTCGACCGAACAGGCCGACTGCAGCTTGCAGGGCGGGTGGGCGGTAATGGTCGGCGATGTACGTCATGATCTCGATCCCGATGCCCACCGGGCCGTGGTCGACCGTGCAGCGGTGGTTCATCAGCAATCGGCTGACCGCAGCCACCGCGTCGTCGACCAGGGCGTTGTTCACACCAGTTGATCGGCTTCCGCACAGGGCGATCCTTAGCGGTCCGGTACGGAAGTTCGCCCGGAACCATCCCGTCGTCGTTGCCGGGGTCGAGTTGCCCTCAGTAGTTTGCTGACAAGGCAGACCGGACGTGATCTCCGACAGTGGTAGCTCCGCGGCCGACGGCACCGTGGTGAGAGTCGGCCCGGGCACGTGAACTTCGGTGATCGTGTCGGCGAGCGCACCCCACCGGGCCTTGCGCGCGGCCGACTCCTGCTCGGTCCGGAACTGTCGTTCGAGCTGCCGGTAGGCGTCGTAGGCGGCGACGAGCTCGCTTTCAGCTCTCCCCACGGCGAGGCGGCGGCCGTCGCCCTGATGGAGATGCTGCGCTCGAACGCGCCTGCGGTCGTGATCGGCACCCTGTGGCCGCAGTACTGGCAAGGCTTCACCACACAGCCGGACGCGGACGACGCTGATCCATACCATGAGGTTCGAACACTGCTGGCCCGAGCAGTCCGCATCGACGTACCGCCGACATTTCTACCCGCCGATGTCGACTTGGCCCGGTTGCGGTCCGATCCACGCCTCCGCGACGCCATCGCGACCGCCGGCTCCTCGAACCGGATCACCCAGGCACTGGCAGCCGGCCCGGACCTCATCGCCACCTACCGGGATGCCGATCCGTACGCCCGAGCGCTCATGCTTGCCGCAGCCGATGCCCGCGCCGCTGGTCGCGCCGCCCCGCTGTCTGCGACCATGCTCGAACACGCGGCGGCAGGTTATCTCGACGAACAGCAACGGGCCTGCACGGCGCCCTGGTTCGCCGCAGCCATCGCCTACGTCACCCGGATGGTCAAGGGCGTAATCGCTCCGCTGACGCCGGTGCGGTCTCAGCCCGATCTCGGCGAGCCCGAAGGCTACGTGCTCGCCGACTATCTCCTTCAGCACCTGCGTCCAGAGCAAGACATGTATCCGCTGCCCCCACAGTTGTGGGCCGTCCTGCTCGCCGATCCAGGCCCGCTTGAGGACCAGCTACGCCTGGCCAGGGAAGCCGAGGAACGCCATCTCTACCACGATGCGGTCACACTCTGCGCGTCGCCGGCCAACCAGGGCTCACCCGGCGCGGCCATGGCCATCGGCGTGCTTCTCAGCAGACTCGACCGGCACGACGAGAGCGACCCCTGGGTAAGGCGAGCGGCCGACCTCGGCCATGAGGGCGCCATTCAATCGCTCGCGCAGCGGTACGTGTGGGACGCGACCTCGGGTCAGCAGGTGCACGAAGACCCCGCCGACGCCGAGCGGCACCTGCGACAGCTCGTCGAGAACCCTGACGATCTCGACGCTCTTGTTCGGCTCGTGGACCTACTCACCGACAGCGGGCGCAGCGACGAGGCCCGCAGCTTGTTGACGGGCCGCGCAGAACAAGGCGATCCCCACGCGCTCGTCGTGCTGGCAAACGTGCTGTACGAGCAAGACCAGCAAGGCGATCTGGAACCCCTGCTGCACCAGCAGACCGCCAAGGGCAGCCCGATCGCCGCGATTCTGCTCGCCGGCCTCATGGATGACCTCGGCCGCGCAGAGGAGAGCCGGACATTACGCTCGACCATTGTCCACAGGATCCCCGCGGATGCCCTGGAGCACTGGGTCGAACTACTGATCGAGGCCGACCAGTGGCGCGGAGTGGACGAATTGTTGCGACACGCGGCCGAAGACGGCCATGCCTGGGCCATGCAGCGGCTCGCCGGACTGCTCATCGACGACGGCATCGAATTCGACGACGATCCCGAACTCTTCGAAGAAGGCGAAAGCTGGCTGCGGCGGGCCGCCGACGCCGGCGACAAGCACGCGAATCTGCTGCTGCCCAACATGCTAGACCGCCTGGGCAAGACTGAGGATGCGGCGGATGTCCTACAGCAGCGGGCGGCCACCGACGACCAGGAAGTCCTTCTCGACGTTGCCGACCAACTCATGCACCTCGGGCATCACGACGAGGCGAACGAGGTGCTTCGGCGGTTGACCGCCGCTGGCAAACCCCAGGCGCCGGTTCGGCTCGGGCACCTCCTCCGGCAAGCCGGTCAGCCCGAGCAGGCCGAGGCGCTCCTTCGCCAGACAGCCGCCGAGGACCTGCACGCGCTCGTCGCACTGGCCCGCATGCTCGCCGAAACCAAGCGCACTGCTGAGGCGGAACAACTACTGCGCGGCGTGGCGCAACCAACGACGGAAGTGTTGTCGACGCTGGCCGATGTACTCGAGAAGGACGGGCGCGCGAAGGAGGCCGAACGGGCGCTTCGCGACGCGTGCCTGGCAGGTGCTGACCTCATCGAACTCCAATTCAGCTTGAAAGGGACCGAGGCGGAGCAATTGCGCCGCTACGGGTTAGAGCCTGATGGGCGAACCGCAGCGCCGTGGCGCGCCCCTGAGCCCACCCCCGAGGTGGGCACGACAGTCAACGAATATCCACCGTTCGCGGAGTGGTTCGGTCTGCCCTATCCCCGTTATCCCGAACGGGAGCCATAGTCGCCGACGGCCGCTGCTCGCGCGGCGAGCGCAGACGAAGCCTCCAAGCATCAGCCCCAGCCAGCCGGCGACGCTGCGCAGAGCGCACGAACTCGTCGGGGATGCCCGGGACGGCCCGACGTCCCAGAGGGGGTCGGTGGACAACCCACACTTCTTGGTCCGCTGAAGGGCGGTCCGGTTCCGGTGCCAGGTTCGCGGTGTCGACGTGCAGAGCGGCGTCGTTCGGGCTGGCAGTGTTGTCAGTCGTAGTCGTTGGCGGGGCGAAGTCGGTGTGGGCCGGCGATGATGTAGGCCAGGGCGCTGGCGGTGACGACGATGGCCGTCAGTGCGAGGCGCGAAAGCGCCCCCCTGCTGCCGGCAGGGCTCTTAACTTGATCTTTAACCCGTGCGGCGTGGACGAGGATTAACGGATTTCGTCTTCTTTGCGGCTGCTGTCTTGGCGTTCGTGGTGGTCGCGGTGTGGACGTCGTAGCGCGGGGTGAGGTGGTTGTTGCGACGGCCGGGTGGTCGCCCTGGTCCTGGCCGGGAGGGTTTGGGTGCACCGGCGGGACAGGTGGCCTTCGCGCGGAGGTGCCGAAACCCTCGGCGGACGCGGGCGGGTGACAGACGCTGCGGTGGTGCGGGTTTCTCCCAGGGCCGGCGAAGGTCGGTGGCGAGGGCGCGGGCCAGACGGAGCTGGGTGTAGGCGGCGAGGATCAGCCAGGTCCAGCGGTCGGCTGCCTGTGGCGTGCGGATCTTCGGGCAGGTCCAGCCGAGGGTCTGCTTGAACAGCCGGAACGTGTGCTCGATGTCGAAGCGGCGCAGGAACGTCTGCCAGAGCCGGTCGACATCAGCGCTGGTGGCGTCAACGCCGGACCACCACAGCCACACCGGCTTCGGGGTCGCGCCGCTGGGCAGATGCCCAACCTCCAGACGAATGACGGTTCCCTCGATGACCGGCAGTACCTTCGCTGAGTCGATCCAGGCGGATCGGTGGGTCAACCGGGGGTGCAACCGGTCCCAGGCTCGGGCCCACGCCGTGCCGTAGAGCCGGGTATCGGCAACGGTGGCAGCGTCGGGCTCACCCCAGGTCGCGGGATCACCGAAAACGAACTCGCCGCCGTGGCGGGATGGCCGGCCGATCGTCCCCGGCTGCCGAGGTGGCACGGCCCGGCGGAGTACCCGGTCTGAGCGCATCCGCGCGAGGACCTGCACGGGCAGATCACGCAGGAGAAACGCCAGTCGGGGCGCGTCGTAGCCGGCGTCGGCCACGACCAGGATCTCCAGGTCCCCGGGCTGCCACTGCCCGGCCGCGATCAGCCGCCCCACGATGTTTCGCAGCTGGCCAGCGGTGACCGTGGCCGCGTCATCACCCGGCGCCAGCCGCACCGCGTCCAACGGTGCGGTCCACGAACTTCGGCCCGACTCCAACGCCACGACCATCGAATACGGCCAGCCCGGGATCATGATGGTCTGATCCTTGCCGCGTCCATAGGTGTGACACAGGATCCGCTGCGGTGAGGTGTGAGCGTCCGGCCGCAGCCAGCAGGTGATGTCGACCGCCAGGACGAGACGACCATCAGCCGCCCGCGGCAACGGCACCCCGGCGAGGGCGGTGCGCAACCGATCGATGTCCAGTCGCCCGCAGGCGACGGCGTCATACAACGCCCCATGACCCCGACGGTGCTCACCCACCAACGACAACTCCACCAACGACCGGACCGGCCCGTCAGCGCACAACACCGCGTCCGTCAGGTCGAACAACGCGTCAGCCCGAGCAGTCAAGCAGTCGTAGAACTCTCGCCGGAACCTCGCCAACTCCCCGACGGCATCAGCCGGACGACGGTCATGCACACTGGTCACCAGAACAGCCCTTGGCTATTGATGTTCTTCCCTAGACAAGAAGATCATCAACCAAGGGCTGTTTCCGTCATCGGTCGGGGTCCCCACAGGACCTCAGCGGTTAAAGATCAAGCTAAGGCGTGTTTCGTAAGTCGGGGGGTCCGTAGGAAGTTGTCGCGTGGCGGTGATCGATAACTGATGTAGGGATTCGGCGAAGGTGGCCCCTTGACCAGCTACTTGGCCCTTGGGATCACCGGAAAGACGCAGAGGCCCGGCACGCGCGGAGAGTTCTCGTGCTGCCTGAGCGTGCAACCAAGTTGGCCTTTTCTTCAGGTGGTGGTGATGCCCGAGGCCGCGTCGGGCTCGGGAGACGTTTCGATCCCGAGCTGTCGGCGTGCGGACGTGGCTCGTCCGACAGACAGGTGCACCGACCGAACCCGTCCGCGACCGCAGACGGCGACCCCATCGGGACGGGGCGATGCGACGGCGCTCGGGAATGGCCGCGACGTACAATCGCCGTGAGGACGAAGTGCCAGGCCGAGATTCCGGCCCCGGTGTGAGGGAGGGGTCAGGATGTTCGGCAGGATGGTCGGTTCGATGTTTGGTTCGATGTTTGGTTCGATGTTTGGTTCGGAGAAGGAGCTCAACGATCTGACGGCGCAGCTCAGGCCCGACCTGAGTCGGGAATCGCTCGGCGTCGGGCCCGACTTTCCCGGCGTCGCCCCGAACCCGCTCCTGAGCAGTGATGCACGGAAGCGTAATGCGGAACTGCGTACGGGAGTGCTCGCGCTCGGCGTTCTCGTCGACTGGCGGGAGGTCAACAGCAACCCCCGCGTGGTCTTGATGTTCGACGTGGAGACCGCCGACGGCATCTCGTTCCGCGGCATCGCAGACGAAGCCCTCACGATCACCGAGCTCACCCGACTCGCCCCAGGACAGACGTTGCCCGTGCGCTACCGGCCGGCCGTCATGGACCACTACGTCGCCCTTGCCCGGGACGCGGACCCCGCCCACGTGCAGCAGCTCTCTGACAAGATCGCGAGCCGCAAGCGGACCTGACCCGAAGCCATTGGTGTAGGGATTCGGCGAAGGTGGCCCCTTGACCAGCTACTTGGCCCTTGGGATCACCGGAAAGACGCAGAGGCCCGGCACGCGCGGAGAGTTCTCGTGCTGCCTGAGCGTGCAACCAAGTTGGCCTTTTCTTCAGGTGGTGGTGATGCCCGAGGCCGCGTCGGGCTCGGGAGATGTTTCGATCCCGAGGTATTCGCGTGCTTGCCGGTAGAGCTGCTCTCCCAGAGGGGTGAGCGTGTCGAGAGCCTTGGCTGGGCTTCTGAGAAAGAGCGGCCCGCCGACGCAGCCTTCAAGTCGATGGAGTTGTCGGCAGAGCGTGCCAATGGAGCTATCGAGGACGCGCGCGGCTCGACCAGTGCTTCGCTCGTGGACGATGACGACGAAGCGTTCCAGCCGGGATCGAGCTCCGAGCCCGTACATGGCCAGGCGCAACGGTTCGGGGAATGTCGAGGGGTGCTGGTCGCCAGGGTCATTGCGTTGTCGGATAGGTGCTGGTCACGGCGGTGATGAGGTCGTGTGGGCGGCGGTTGGCGCGTCGGGTGGCGCGGGCGATGTTGGCCTCGCCGTTTGTGCGGTGGTAGCCGATCGAGGTGTTGCGCAGGGTGGCCAGGACGGCGGGTCCGGTGCCGGTGCGGGCCTGGTGCAGGTCTTCACGGAACGTGACGTCCCGGACGTGGTGTATGCGGTTCTCGATGTGCCATTCGCGGCGGGCCCAGTCCTGCAAGTCGGCGGGTTGGGCCTGCTCGGCGGGTAGGGACACCGTGAAGTAGGTGGTCTCGCGGCTGGTCTTCCCGCCGGTGGTGCGGGTCCGGATGATCCGGATGGCCTGCTCGGCGTGGGGGAACCTGATTCCGCCGGGGGTGTGCACGGTGATGGCTTTGACGGTGCGGGTCTCGTGGCGGCCGTGCCCGGTGTCGCGGCGGCGGTCGCCGAGTGGGACGTCGGGCCAGGGTAGGGCTTTGAGCTGGGTGAACAGGGTGGGCTGGTTGCCTTTCGTGGGGATCATCAGGTGGGCGCCGCGGGCGGCGATCTCGTCGGCGTGGGCGGTCTGGGTGTGCAGCGCGTCGGCGATGAACAGCAGACCGGTCAGGCTGCCCAACACGGTCTCGACGGCGTCGAGAAGCGGCGCGAACGCGGGGATCTCGTTGCTTTTCGCGCTCACGGTGACCTGGGCCAGGACGATGCCGGTGCTGGTATCCAGCGCGGAGAGCAGGTGGACCTGACCGCCGTCGCTTCGGCGGGCACCCCGAAGGGTTTTCCCGTCCACGGCGATCACCGTCCGGTACCGGTGTGGCCGAGGCGTGGTCACCGGCCTGGCGCGGACGGTCAGCCAACCGGCCAGGACTGTGGACAGCAGCCCGTCGTCCAGGCGGGTCAGCAACCGCCACACCGTCGTACCCACCGGCACCCCGTGCGCGAAACCGAGCCGGTCGCGGGCCTGCTCGTCCAGATCGTGCAGCCAGTCGGTGATCGCGGCGAACGACGATGCCCCCGCCAGGACCGCGCACACCGCGACCGCGAGCAGGCCCGACAGCGGATACCGCACCCCACGCGGGTCGCGGGGATCCGGGACCGCCGACAAGGCGTGCAACAACCCCGCGCACTCACCCTCGGTGACCACAGGCGGTGACGTGTCACAGGTGCCGGCAACGGCGGACAGTGCGGGGATCGGGCATGATGACATCGGCGGGTGAGGTCCTCGGGGTGTCGTGAAGCGTAGAGAACTCCATGATCACCGACGCGATCTCACCCGCTCTCTCGGCCTCCACAGAGGCTACTCACTGCGCACATCACCAGCTCAGGGCACCCGCCAACCGACTACGCAATCGCCCTGGCTGGTCGCCGAGGGCTTCCCGGTTGATGATGTCGTTGGGGCTGCCATCGATGCGGAGCGCGATGCCGTGCGTGCGCGCGAACGTCGCGAGGGCGGAGCGTTCGCAGCCGATCTCGTTCGCGATGTCGGTCATGCTCCGATGCCAGGTGGCGTATTCCTCCTGCAGCCATGCCGGATCGACGTAGATCACGCCGCCCGCGCGTTGAACGGCTCCCTGGCTGTGAGCGCTCGGCGGTGTGGGAAGGATGCTGAGTGTGCGAGCCGCGCGGACCGATCCCGGCCGCGGTAACGGATGGGTGCGCAGGACAGCTCGGACGTGATGGATCGAGACACCGAGTTCGTCGGCGACGGATCTGACCGATTGGTGCCGGTCAAGGATCGCGTGGTGCAGTGTTGGGCCCCAGACGAGTCCTCG
Organism: Micromonospora sp. NBC_01412; assembly: GCF_045040215.1. Classification (NCBI taxonomy): domain Bacteria; kingdom Bacillati; phylum Actinomycetota; class Actinomycetes; order Micromonosporales; family Micromonosporaceae; genus Micromonospora; species Micromonospora sp. NBC_01412. Next base: position 248,044 of record NZ_CP109528.1, on the reverse strand, counting down.
GCTTACGGTCATGGGCAGCCGATGAGAGAGCGATCCCGCCGGTCACCTCGACCAAGCCTGGCCGGGCTGCGGTCGTGCCACCAGTAGATAAGTAGCCGATGAGCGGATGTTCCAGCCGCAGGTTCCGTCGGGTCACCAGATCCGGGTCACTGCTCGAATCGGTCAGCCAACGAGGTGGCATGCTGACCGTCTGCCCGTCTGGGTGGGATTCGGTGCGGGGGTGGTGTGGTGGCAGTGCTGCGCGTCCGCGGTTTCGCTCTTCCCGAGGGCGAGCCGGTCGACCTTTACGCCGACGGTGATCGGTGGACCTCGGATCCGGTGGCCGGTGCCGAGCTCGTCGCCGAGGGCTGGATACTGCCCGGACTGGTCGATGCGCATACCCACCCCGGAGCCGAGACGCCAGGCCAGCCATTGGATGTCGCCGTCTTACGGGAGGACCTTCGGGCGCATTTGGATTCGGGAGTCACGCTCATCCGTGCCCCCGGCCTCGCGGGCGACCCGCCTGACTGGTTCGGCCAAGCGGACGAAAGTCCGCGAGCCGTCCACGCCGGCCCGTGGATCGCGCAGCACGGACAGTTCATGGAAGGCTGGGGCCGCCGCCCAGAGCTGACCGACCTGCCCGCCGTCGCGGCCGAGCAGGCAGCCCGTACCGGGTGGGCCAAGGTGGTAATCGACTGGCGGCCTGACGACGACGTCATGCCGGTCGAAGTGCTACGCGAGGCTGTCACGCGCGTGCATGCGGTCGGTGGGCGCCTCGCGGTGCACTCACAGCACGCGGCAGGCGGATTGGCCGCAGTTGAGGCGGGTGTGGACTCCGTGGAGCACGGCATGGGCTTGGACCCAGAGCTGTTACCGCGTATGGCCGAGCAGGGTACCGCGCTGACTCCGACACTGTCGGTGATCACCGCTTCCCTGGCGCAGATTACCGCTGACCCGGAACGCGCACGCAACAGCTGGTACGTGCCCGGAGCAAGCGCGCACGCCCGGCTCACAGCTGCCGCCGTCGAGGCCGGGGTCACCGTACTGGCTGGTACGGACTCGCGGCCACATGGTGGCATCGCCCATGAGATTCGCGCTCTGGTAGCCGCTGGCGTATCACCACATGAGGCGCTCGCCGCCGCATCCTGGACCGCCAGGTCCTACCTCGGGCTGCCCGGCTTGGTGGACGGAGCCCCAGCGGACGCGGTCGTGTTCGACGCCGACCCACGGACCGACCCAAGCCAACTCGACAAGCCGCGAGCCGTCATCGTCCGCGGAAAGCGCGTTCACAAGCGACCGGATCTCCGATAACCCCGAACGAGCTGAACATCCGCATCTGCCGCAATACGAGCGCCGGCTGGTCCAAGTCCGCTCGGCGTCAGCGTGGTGAGGTTGGGCGGGTGCCTGTGGGTGCATGTGGCGCTGTTGCGTTGTCGGATCGGTGGGCACGCCGAGCCTTGTCAGGGGGCACCGGTCAGATCGCTCGGGCCAGTTCGGTGAATGCGGTGGCCACCCGCGTCGCGGGTGGATCATCGGTGGCGAGTTCGTAGTGTCCGCGGCGGAGGTTCTGCACGAAGGCATGCCCGGTGATGATCGTCTGGGCGGTGCGGTCGGTGCGAAGCCCGCGCATCGGTCTGAGCCGGTGCTTGAGCTGGCTATGGTCGGCCTCGATCGGGTTGTTGGCGTGCCGTTCGACGTGGTGCCAAGCCGACGGGACCAGCTCATCGAGCACGCCGGGGTAGACGGGGGCGGCGTCGGTGACCACCTCACTGGGCGTGACCTTCAACGTCCGCATCGCGCGCTGAAAGAACCGGCGGGCTGCGGCGGCGTCCCGACGGGCTGAGACAAACACGTCGATGACCTGCCCGTGCTGGTCAATCGCCCGGTAGACGTACCGCCAGACCCGTTGACCTTTACATAGGTCTCATCGACGAACCACCGGTCGCCTGGACAGTGGCGGTGGAATCGGGCAGCGTCGGCCAGCAGCGGGGTAAACCGCTGCACCCACCGGTAGACAGTGACGTGATCCACCTCCACACCGAGTTCGACCAGCAGGTCCTCCACATCCCGGTAGGAGAGGTTGAACCGCAGGTACCAGCGCACCGCGAGAACGATCACCTCGGGCGGGAACCGGAACCCCGCGAACGCCGACGCGGGCGGGGACCAGGACCGGACACGAGACAGCGACCGGCCAAGCAGACCACACCGATCAAACGCGGTAGTCGATCATGCTTGCACCTAATGCAACAGAGCCAGTCCGTCAATCCCCGTCCACGCTGCACAGGCTAAAGATCAAGCTAGGACTTACTCGTCTAGCTGGCATTACCGGGCAGTTGGACGCGCACTGTCAGCCCGCCGTCGGGACGGGCCTCGGCGGTGACCGTGCCACCGTGTGCGATCGCGACTGACCGTACGATTGACAGGCCAAGCCCGGCGCCCCGGGTAGTGTAGGAGCCTTTCCTGTCGGCCAAGGTGCCGTTTGGGGCAAGCCGACGGAACGGTTCGAAGAGCCGCTCGACCTCGTAGCTGGGCACTATTGGGCCGCTGTTGGAGACGGTCAGTTCGGCACTGCCGTCGGGCAGCCGCTGCGAGGACACGGTGACGAAGCCGCCAACTGGAATGTTGTGCCGGATCGCGTTGTCGACGAGATTCTGTGCCAGCCGTTCGAGGAGGACGGGGTCGCCGGCCAGTGGCGCCGATTCCGCGACGACGCGAAGGTCGACCGTAGCTCCCGGCGTCGCCTGCCGTACGGTGTGGGTGACGATCTCGGCGAGGTTGATGTCGTCGCGGTCCGGGGGCATCTGTTCGGTGGTCGCGAGGGTGAGCAGTCCGTCGATGAGGCGTTCATGTTGTGCGTTCACCGCGAGCAGAGTCCGGCCGAGTTGGCGGGTGGACTCTGGCGCCTCCGGTTCGTCGAGCGCCACCTCGATAACCGTCCGGTTGATGGTCAGAGGGGTGCGCAGTTCATGGGATGCGTTGGCCACAAAGCGGCGCTGGCCGTCGAACGACCGGTCGAGGCGCTCCAGCATCTCATCAAATGTGTCGGCCAGATCTTTGATTTCGTCGGTTGGCCCGTCCAGTGCGATCCGCTCGTGGAGGCTGTGCTCAGCGACGCGGCGGGCAGTCGCGGTGATGCTGTGGAGCGGGGCGAGCAGGCGTGTGGCCATCAGCCAGCCGATCCCGACAGCGACGATGCCCACCCCGCCAAGTGCTGCGAACGACCACAACAGCATCAACCGCAGGGTGTTGTCGCGCGCGTTGGTGTTCTGTCGGACGACCTCGGCACGCACCTGTTCGATCGGCAGAGTAGAAGCTGACGGTGTTGTTGCGCCGGTGGTGGGCAGCGCCGGCTGCAGGCTGCTCGCTTCGATGACCTGTGCGGCGGCGCTGACCGTGTCCAGCGGTTGTCGGTCGAGCGCTGCGGAGAGTTGAAAATACATCAGCGTGACAAGGACCGTTCCCGCCAACGCGAACGCGGCGCCGTAGACAAGGGTCAGACGAGCGCGGAGGGTCAGCTTCATGGGATGCGGTAGCCGACGCCTGGGAGGGTCTCGATCAGCGGTGGGGCACCGAGTTTCCGTCGCACCATCATGATGGTGAATCGGACAACGCCGGTGAAAGGATCGGTGTGCTCGTCCCAGGCTTTTTCCAGAAGTTGTTCGGCTGACACGACGCCACCTTCGGCGCGCATCAGCTCCTCGAGGACTGCGAACTCCTTCCGGGACAGCCCGACGTAGGTGCCGTTTCGGTACACCTGACGACGGTTGGGGTCAAGTCGTACTCCGGCGCGTTCCAGCACGGGTGGCGCAGCTGGCCGGGCGCGGCGTCCAAGCGCGCGGACGCGGGCGAGTAGTTCGGCGAACGCGAAGGGTTTGACCAGGTAGTCGTCGGCGCCGAGGTCGAGCCCTGCGACCCGGTCGCGAATGCCCGCGGAAGCTGTGAGCATCAGGATACGGGTCTCGCTATCCGAATCCACCAGCGCCCGACAAACGTCGTCGCCGTGCACGACAGGTAGGTCGCGGTCGAGCACTACGACGTCGTAATCATTGATGCTGAGGCGCTCAAGTCCCGCATCACCGTCGTAGGCCACATCCACGGCGATTGCCTGCCGTCGTAGTCCCGTTGCGATCGAATCGGCGATGAGCCGCTCGTCCTCCACCACAAGCACCCGCATGGCACGCATCGTGCCTCAGGAGCCTGTGAGATTTCTGTTAGCGCGGGCGCTAGCGCTGACCTCACGGTCAGCGTGCTGAACTCGAACCTACTGTGACGTAGCCACAATAAGGGAGAAAACGGGATGAACCGGCTCATGTCCGTATTGTTTGCCGTACCGCTGCTAGTAATCGCGTTGGCTGCTTGCGGCCAGGACGAAACCGGGCCGGGCGTTGCCACAGCCGGCGGGGACAAGGCGCAGGCTGGGCCGAGTGGTCAACCAGCGGGCGGCGGCGACCCCGAGGAGCAGATGCGGAGATTCGCTAAGTGTATGCGCGACAACGGCGTGGACATGCCCGATCCGGGGGCGGGCGGCGCCATGCCCGCTGGTCCCGCGCTTGCCGTAGGGGACGCGGCTGAAAAAAGCAAGCTGGAGAAGGCAGACGCCGCCTGTAAGCAATACCTGCCCAACGGTGGCGAGCCGGTCAAGCTAAGCGGTGCCGACCTGGAGCACATGCGACAGTTCGCGAAGTGCATGCGGGAGCATGGCGTGGATACGCCGGACCCGCTGGCGGACGGCAGCGTGCCGCCGATGCCCGCGCTCCCGGTAGGCGATGCAGATAAGTTCACTAAGGCCAACGAAGCGTGCGTCCAGTACGCGCCGAAGGCGGGCCAGGAGTGAGACGTCGGGTCTTCCTCGCGGGCGGTGCCGCAGTACTGACCGGCGGGGGGGTGGTCGCCTCCCTGCTGGGCATCAACGGAACGACTAGGCCCACCCCGCAGTACGCGCCCCAGCCCGCTGCGACCGGCAAGGTCACAAAGCAGACGCTGGTGGACACACGGACCGAGAGCGGAATGCTCGACTACGGTGACGCGGTCGTGGTCGGCGGGCGTGGTAGCGGCATCATCACCTGGCTACCCCCAGTGGGATCCACCATCACCCGCGGCAAGACTCTCTACAAGGTAGACGAAATGCCGGTGATTCTGCTATACGGGCAGATTCCGATGTATCGCTCGCTGAAGTCCGGTGACAAGGGCTCCGATGTACGTCAATTGACGAAAAATCTGCGTGCCCTCGGATACGCCGGCTTCACAACCGACGACAGGTACGACCAGCGCACCGAAGCGGCGGTCAAGCGATGGCAGAAGACGCTAGACCTACCGCAGACCGGTGTCATCGACGCCGAGCGGGTCGTGTTTACGCCGGCCAAAGCGCGGATCGCTGAACACAAGGTGCGAATCGGAGCACAGGCCGCCGCAGACATCCTCACCTACACGACTGGCATGCGGCAGGTAACCGTCGAGCTCAAGGTCACCGACCAGCTACTTGCCCGAAAGGGCACGAAGGTTACCGTCACACTGCCGACCGGAAAGATGGTCGCGGGTGTCGTCGCTGGCACCGCAAACACCGTGGAGAACGGTGGCGGCGACCAAGGGGCCGGCGGCCCTGGGGAAGGAGCCGGCGAGCCGAAGATCCGGATCACGGTAACCGTCGCTGACCAGGCCGAGCTCGGCACCCTGCACCGCAGCCCCGTTGATGTGCAGTTCATTGCACAGAAACGTAAGGACGTGCTGACGGTGCCGGTGGCCGCCCTGCTGGCCTTGTCCGAGGGCGGCTACGGCGTGGAGGTGGTTGACGGTAATACGACCCGAGTCGTCGCCGTCGAGACCGGAATGTTCGCCAATGGCCGGGTGGAGATTCGCGGCGACATCAGCGATGGAACGGCGGTGACCATTCCCTCATGACGACGCCAATCATCACTCTGCACGAGGTATCGCGCCGTTATTCCGGCGGCGTCATCGCGCTACGAGGCGTGTCACTCACCATAGACCGCAGTGAGCTCGTCGCTCTGGTCGGACCTTCCGGCTCCGGCAAGTCCACGATTCTCAATCTCATCGGCACGCTCGACCGACCGTCGAGCGGCCAGGTAATCATCGACGAATTCGATATCGCACTGCTGACCGACCGGCAACTCTCGGCACTGCGCGCGAGCCGCATCGGCTTCGTCTTTCAGCAGTTCCACCTTGCAGCTGGAGTACCTGCGCTCGACAATGTAGCTGACGGACTGCTCTACTGCGGGGTACCTCTGAAAGAACGACGGCACCGCGCCGCCGCCGCGCTCGACAGAGTTGGACTCGGCCACCGGCTCAGCCACCGCCCGCATGAGCTGTCCGGGGGCGAGAAGCAGCGGGTCGCAATCGCGCGTGCCATCATCGGCAAACCCTTATTGCTGCTCGCCGACGAGCCAACCGGAGCGCTCGACAGCAACTCGGGTGCCGCAGTGGTCGAACTGCTGCGCGAGCTCAACTCCGACGGCACCACCGTCGTCGTCATCACCCACGACCGGGAACTCGCGGCAGCACTTCCCCGGCAAATCTCGATGCGCGACGGTGCGATCGTCGCCGACACCGCCCGGACGCCCGCGTGCTGACCCCCGCGCGCCTCCGGCCCCGCGACGTGCTTCGAGTCGGTGCGGTGGGTCTGCGAACGCGCCCGACCCGTGCGGTGCTGTCGGCAATCGGCATCGCGATCGGCATCGCGGCGATGATTGCGGTTGTCGGTATCTCGACCTCATCACGGGCCCAGCTACAGCGCACCCTTGACCAACTCGGCACCAACCTGCTCACCGCCACGCCCGGGAACACACTGTACGGCGGTGCGGCGAGGCTACCAACAGAGTCCGTCGAAATGGTCCGGCGGATCGGCCCGGTCGAATCTGCGACAGCGATCGGGCAGCTGCCAGATGTCAAGGCATATCGTAATGACCGCATCCCGGCCGGTGAATCCGGCGGCATCGGCGTGTACATGGCAGACCTTGGACTTCTGGACACCGTTGGTGCTCAGATCCTTGACGGGGTGTGGCTTAACGCCGCTACGGCGCGTTATCCCGCCGTCGTACTTGGTTCTAAGACCGCCAGTCGGCTCGGCATCACCGATGCCAATCCCGACAGCCAAATCTGGGTCAGCGGACGCTGGTTCACCATCGTGGGGATCCTCGCACCTGTTCCGCTCACACCGGAACTCGACCTCGCCGTGCTGATGGGCTCCGAGGCCGCAACGACGTACTTCGGCTTCGACGGGCACCCCACCCAGATATACACAAGGGCCACCAAATCTATGGTTGCTGATGTACGAGCCGTCCTCGCCGCAGCCACTAATCCTCAGCATCCCAACGAGGTCAAGGTCTCCCAGCCGTCAGACGCACTCGCGGCGGAGCAGGCCACCGACCAGGCATTCACCGGGTTACTGCTCGGGCTTGGCGCTGTCGCCCTCCTGGTAGGTGGAATCGGCGTCGCCAACACTATGGTGATCTCGGTCCTGGAACGCCGTTCAGAAGTAGGACTACGCCGTTCCCTCGGTGCCACCCGAGGTCAGATCCGCGTACAGTTCCTCGCCGAGTCACTGCTGCTGTCCGCGCTCGGTGGGATCACCGGCGTGCTCCTCGGAACAGGTGTCACCGGCACCTATGCGTTCTTCCAGGAGTGGCCGGCAGTCGTACCCGGGTGGGCGCTGGCCGGCGGCGTTGGTACGACATTGCTGGTCGGCGGCATGGCCGGGCTGTATCCCGCGATACGCGCTGCTCGGCTTGCCCCGACTGCGGCACTCGGCTCTGCCTGACCGGGCCGCCCTGCCCAGGATATCGGGAGGCAAATGTTCGTCACTCTCGGCGCCACCTCGCCGGCCCGCCCTGCCCGGGTGTTCGTGAGAACGAGCGCCACTTGTTGACCATGGCGGAGGGCGCGGCGAGGTCAGCGCAGGCCGCTGAGTCAATCTCCGTAGACGTCGAGCGCGACGATGAACGATGGGGCAATAAGCGCTTCTGGCTCCCCTCTGTGTCAAGAGGGGGACTAGATCTCCGTGTTTGACCTGGGTGTGGTCCGTTGGACAGGACGTTGATCCTGTCCGGGAAGGACCACGTCATGGCAGACAAGAAGAATGCGGTTCAGCTTCCGCGGCCGACGGCGGCGGAGGTGGAGTTCGCTCAGCAGTTGGTCGAGCGGGCCAAGGCCGACGGAGTCTCGTTGGTCGGGCCGGGTGGGCTCCTCGCAGGGATCACTCGGACCGTCCTGGAATCAGCGCTCGACGCCGAACTGGATGCCCATCTTGACGAGGCCGGCGTTGATGAGACGACCGGCCGGCGGGCCAATGTGCGTAACGGGCATGGGGCGAAGACGGTGCAGACCGAGGTTGGGCCGGTACGGATGGCGGGGCCAGCCTGACCCTCTACAGGATCATCCGCGAGCTGCAACGACTCCTCGCAACCTGGACGGGCACCTGCACCACCTGCCACCAACCCGTGAAACCGTTACACCGCAACAAACGCCCACCGAACCTAACAAAGCACTACTGGGCCGGCGCGTCTGAGTCTCCGGGTTCCTCTGCGACCCGCGACGAGGCCGAGAACGCGATCTTCGCCTACATCGACGGGTGGTACAACACCCGCCGCATCCAACGCGAGCTGGCTACCTCAGCCCCGACGAGTACGAGACCACCTGGCACACCCACCAGAGCAACCCAGCCCAGCCACCTATCACCACCCCTGCACAACCGGCAGCAGGTAACCACCGCTCCAGCAAAGCGGGGGGAACTCAGATCCGTAGTCAGATGATCTTGCTGAGAGTGGCGAGTCCGGTGGCGTCCAGCCGCATCCAAGCCAGTTCGGCCACAACCGCCGGGCCGCGGCGGCGTCCCTACGTGCCGAGACGGGTAGTTCGGTGATCTGACCATGCTGGTCGACGGCTCGGTAGACGTACCGCCAGACGCCGTCGACCTTGACGTAGGTCTCGTCCACGTGCCAGCGGTCACCAGGACAGTGGCGGGCGAACCGGGCAGCGTCGGCCAGCAGCGGGGTGAACCGCTGCACCCACCGGTAGACGGTGACGTGATCCACCTCGACACCGCGTTCGGCCAGCAACTCCTCCACATCATGGGCGGGGACCAGGACGGGACACGAGACAGCGACCTTACCGGCCAAGCAGACCACACCGGGCAAGCTGGAGTCGATCATGCATTCACCCAATGCAACAGAGCCATGGTCACTGATTTGATCGGTAACTATCGACCGATTTGTTTGGTGGTGCTGGTGGGGGTAAGCGGCCATGATCGAGATAGGCATGGTCGCGCCAGAAGATCATGGACGTGGCCGTCCCACTCGGACGGCCGTCGTACCCAACCCTGAACTGAGGAGACCTCGTGGACACGGAGATGTGGAGCCTGCTCCGGGTAGGTGATGGCGGGCAGGACCTCGTGCTCACCGTCGACTTCGGCGGGGCCAGGCCGGAGGCCGGGTTTGTGGACCTGGCCGCCCGGCTGCCGTCCGGCTGTACCGTGCTGGCCACCCGGCCGCCGGACCGCGTCATCGACGACCCGGTCGACGCCGTCCGGCAGGTCGACGCCTGGCGGGACGCGGTCCTCGCCACCGGTGCGCGGATCTCGGCGGTGATCGGATACTGCTCCGGCGCGACCGTGGCCACCCGCCTGGCGCACGACTTCACCGCCCACGGACACCCGGTCAGCCTGGTGCTGGTCGATCCTGCGGTGGCGACCCACGAACTGCTCCTGGAGGCGTACCACAGCTCGATCGAATCGCTGGTGGCGGTGCTCGACCAGCCGCCGACCAGCGGCGATGAGGTGTCCGGCCCGGTGCCGGGAGGGGCCGCCCTGGTGGGCCTGGCCCGGCGTCTCGGTGACAGCTACGTCCGGTCCGTCGGCCAGGTCGGCCGGGAGTTGGACCTGGACGACGACCTCGTCGACGACCTCGCCGTCCGGTTCCAGCGCTACCTGTCGTACCTGGTGGTGGCCGCTCTCGCCGAGCTGCCGACACCGGTCACCGCGCTGCGGCTCCCGGTGCTGACCGTCATGTCCGCCACGCACCCCGAGGACGCCTTCCCGGCGGTCGGCGACCGCCGGGTCCGGTTCGACGTTCCCCGCACCGACCTGCTCGCGGACGCCAGAGCCGGTCGGCTGTTGGCGGAGTTCATCACCGGGCGGTCGGTGACACCAGCCCCAGTTCCCGGTAGATAGCGTCACTGACCCGGTGCCAGATGGATTTGCCCGACACAAAGCCGGGCAGTCCGTTGCCGTTGAAGGCCACCACCAGCTCGTGTTCCGGGTCGACGTATGCCATCGGCGACGACCCGTGGCCCTGGTGACCGAAGGTGCGAGGGCTGGTGTGTGACCCGTAGTACGCGTGCTCCTCCCCGTGCCGTCTGCTCTCCAGCGTCAGGCCCAACCCGAAGTCGATGAGGGGAGCCTCCCCGAAGAAGCTCGGTCGCTGCGGTCGGATCATCTGCTGGACGGTCGGTGCGTCCAGCAGGCCATCATGCCCGGCACTCCACGCATCGCCGACCGCATGGTGGCAGAGCAGCTCGTAGAACCGGGCCATGCTGCGGGCGCTGGCCCACAGCCCCTCACCCGGATGCCGGGTCGTGTGGACCAGGCCGCTGGCCAGCAGCCGCCGGGTGTCGGCAGCGGTCTCCACCTCCTGCGGGCTGCTGAGCTCCGCCGCCCTGTGCCGGTGGTAGGTGCCCACCTGGCCGCCGAGCGCCCGCAGCTCGTCGGCGGAAAAACCATAGTGGTACGTCGTGCCGAGCGGACCGGCGATCTCGTCGGTCACGAACCGGTCGAAGTCGCGGCCGTCCAGCTGCCGGACCACCTCGGACAGCACCAGCCAGCCGATGGCCGAGGAGAAGTACGACGGCTGCTGACCGGGCACGTCGTCCGGGTGCAGCCGGGCCGCGAGAGCTCCCTGGACCGCCTGCGCGTAGCCCACGCAGTAAGGGTCGGCGCTGCGCGGGTCGTCGGTGAGCAGTCGCCCCGAGGAGTGGGTGAGCAGGTGCCGGAGGGTGATCGCGGCCTTGCCGTCGGTGCCGAACGCCGGCAGGTAGGTCGCCACCGGCTCGTTCGGGTCGAGTGACCCGCGGCGCCACAGCTCACACAGGGCCGCCGCGAGTAGCGGCTTGCCACCGCTGAACCAGGGCAGAACGTCGTCGGGCCCCAACGGCGTGCCGTCCTCGCGGTGGCCGGAGACCCGGTCGTGCACCGGCTTGCCGGCGATCGAGACGTAGAGCTGGATGCCGAGGTGTCGGACCTCCCCGATCGCCTCGGCGATCGCCCGGTCCAGCGCACCAGCCGCCGACCGGGATGCCGGCCGGTCTGCCGGCTCGTCCCGGCGGTGCTCGGCGCGCAGGACGGTCAGCCGTTCGGCGAGCCGGCGCGGGGTGGGCGCCGAGATGAGCGTGTCCAGTGGAACCGGAATGCCGAGCGTCCGGCGTACCCGTTGGAGAAGCTGGATCGCCAGCAGCGACTGGCCGCCGGAGGCGAAGAAATCGGCGTCCACCGGCAGCTCGGGCTGGCTGAGCAACTCCCGCCAGAGAGCGAGCATGTCGGCCAGGAGCGGACTGTCGGGGTCGACCGACTGCGACTCGACCGGAAGGTGTCGACGCGGGGACTCGTGGCCGAGCCGTTCGCCTGTCTCGCTTTCCTGCATCCTGGTCCTCTCGAACGATGGACAGCGCACCTCAGGCGCAAGATTTGCCTGGAAGCGACGCGGCGTCCGGTGCTGGCCGCCCCTTCGGGCGGCGGACCCGTCCCGCCGGTCGCGCCGGCCATCGTAGCCCTCGGGGGACAGGTGGTCGAAGCCATGGTGGCGACGTGACGGCTCCGGGTCGCGGTCACTCGGCGTAGTGATGTCTGTGCAGTTTGGATCGGTGTCGGCGACCGGGCCGCCGGGGTCGGCACGGCGCCCTGGGTGCTCTTGATCAGCCGACCGACTCCTGCTAGCGTCGGGGCCGCATCAGACATCAACCGTGTTGCATGTGCTAATTGCGGTTACAGGTAGTGACCACGGGAGATGTGGCGACGTGACAATTGGTGGACGCACACAGGTATGACCGACCGTCTCCCGATCGGCATGTCGTCAGGCGGCATCCTCCGAGTCACGTCCCCGGCGGACCGGTCGACCAGTAACGACCGGCATGGTCCGATCGGATGCCGCAACCCCGACCGTAATCGGGACCCGGCCAGGTCGACCGGCGGGTTTCCCCTGCTCAGGCCTCATTCGGGTGGCCAACACCCACCCCCGTCGGCCCCGCCCACCCGGTGGCCCGGTCCGGCCGGTGGCCGTAGGTGAGCCGGATCTGCCCGTCGGCGCGGGTGAAGCGCTAGCACCACGGGTCGGTGCGGCCAGCGCACCGCGGTCCGGCGAAGCATCGAGGCGGAAGGACTATCAGTCAGGTGGCAAGCTTCAGAGGCGTTGCCGGTTGGCCATCGCGTTGGTGGGCCAGCGTCCGCGACCTGCCGAAGGTCGAGGCCATCCTGCTCGTCAACACCCTCGTCGGGTGCGTCGGGTTCGGTCTCTACACCGCGGTCAGCGTGATCTACTTCTCCACCTTCGCCGACGTGTCGGCGGTGCAGGTGGGGCTCGGCTTCTCCCTCACCGCCTCGGTCTGGATCTTCGCGGCCAGTCCGGTCGGCCGGCTGGTCGACCGGATCGGACCACGCGAGATGACCATCGGAGCCGGTGCGGTGCAGGGACTCCTGCTCGCCTGCCTGCCGCTGATCAACGGCGTCGCGTCGTTCCTGATCCTGATGTGCACCCTCGGCATCGCCGAACGTGGCGCGAGCGTCAGCCGGGAGGCGCTCCTGGCGCAGCTCGTCGACGACAAGCGCCGGGTGGTCACCGCCGCCCGGAGCCGGAGCATCGCGAACATCGGCCTCTCGGTGGGCGCCGCCCTGGCCGGCGTCGCGCTCGCGGTGAACACCCGTACGGCGTTCGTCGTGCTGCTGGTCACCTACGCGGCGCTCACCCTGGCGGTCAGCGCGATCAGCCTTCAGTATCCCCGGGTGCCCGGCCGGCGGGAAACCGTCCGGACCGGCCCCAGAGGCGTCTTCCGCGATCCGCCGTTCCTCGCGGTGTCCATCCTGTCCGGCCTCATCTCGATCTACGACACGGTGCTGGTGATCGGTCTGCCGCTGTGGATCGCCCACCACACCGACGCCCCGGCCACGATCTTCGCCGGACTGATGATCACCAACACCCTGCTCATCGTCCTGTTCCAGGTCCGCGCCGCACGCAACGTCGAATCGGTGCCCGACGCGCGCCGGGCCCTCATCCAGGGCGGCCTGGCCGCCGCGCTCGCCTGCGCCATCTTCGGCGTCACCGCCTGGACCGACACCGCCGTGCTGGCCGGGGCCATCCTTTCCGCTGGCGTCCTGCTGCTGACCGCCGGTGAGCTGCGCGCCGCAGCCGCCGACTGGTCCCTCCGGTTCGAGCTGGCCCACCCGGACGCCCAGGGCGAGTACGGGGCTATCCACTCCCTCGGTTCGACGATCCGGTCTATCTGTGGTCCGGTCCTTGTGACCTACCTCCTGGGCGTCTGGGCCGACGTGGGCTGGCTCGCCCTGGTCGTCATCTTCCTGCTGCTCGCCGCCGCGACCGGGCCGGTCGTCGGGTGGGCGCAGCGCACTCGCGTCCGATACACCCCCGCCGGCAGCAACCCCGAGCCGGTCCCCTCCACCATCGACAGCGTCGCGGACGAAACGGTGCCAACGGCGCAACCCGAGGGAGCGACCCGATGAGCCGGCCGGTGCCCGCCAGCCCTGAACAGCGTCGACTGTGGCTGGTCGACCGGCACGAGGAGGGAGGCACCGCCTACACCGTGCCACTGGTCTGGCAGGTGTACGGCGAGCTCGACGTGCCGGCCCTCGAAGCGGCGGTGGACGCGCTGGTGGCCCGGCACGAGGCGCTGCGCTGTGCGTTCGTGGACGACGGCGACCAGGTGCACATGCTGGTCGACGAGCCGGCCGGCGGCAACCTGCGGGTGTCGACCGGGCAGGCAGCCGCGCAGGCCGAAGCCGAGTTGGCCGCATTCCTCGACCGGCCGTTGAGCCTGCAGCGCGGTGAGGTGTTCCGGGCGGCGCTCTGGACGCTGCCCGAGCAGGAGGCGTTGCTCGCCCTGGTTCTGCACCACGCCGTGGTGGACGGCTGGTCGGCCGCCAACCTGGCCGAGGATCTCTCCACTCTCTACGCGGGGCTGGCCGGTGCCGGCACCGAGGGGGCCGGCACGGAACTGCCGCCGCTTCCGGGGATGGCCGAACTGGCCGCCCTGCAAGGGCGGGAACGCACCGAGCAGACGCAGCAGGAGGCGGTCAGCCACTGGCGGGAGACGCTCCAGGGAGCACCCGCCGAACTCGACCTTCCGGTCGACCGGGCCCGCCGCCCCGATCTGCTCGACTGGCGTGGTGGCATCCGTACCCACAAGCTGGACCGGTCGACGGCGCAGGCACTCAGGAAGCTGGCCGGCGAGCGTCGCACCACCCCGTTCGTGGTGGCGATGTCGGTGCTCGGAGTCTTCCTCGCCCGATGGTGCAACGTGGTGGACCTGGTGATCGGTGTACCGGTCGCCGACGACCGCGACGAGGTGACCGAGCGGGCGGTGGGCTTCTTCGTCAACACGCTGCCGATCAGGCTCGATCTCAGCGGCGACCCGTCGTTCGACGAGATGATCAGCCGTACCCAGGCCCGCGCGTTCGAGGCGTTGCTGCACCGCGAGGCCCCGCTGGACCTCATCATCCGGTCGCTGGAGCTGGACCGGACCCCCGGGACGCATCCGCTGTTCCAGGTCATGATGACGTACCAGAACGTGCCGGAGATCCACCTGCGGCTCGGGTCGACCCGGGCGCACGCCCGTCCGGTCTACCCGGCCGGCGCGAAGTTCGACCTGCTGATCGATCTGGCGCCCCACAGCGAGGGACTGAACGTGCGGTTCGAGTACCGCACGGCCCTGTTCGACGACCGGTCGATTGCCGAGGCCGTCGGCTCGTACGTCGAGGTTCTGCGACGCTGTCTCGCCGACCCCGGGGTCCGGGTGGGCGAGATCGACCTGCTCCCCGGGGAACAGGTCGCCGAGCGGCCCGGCGGGTCGGAGCCGGTGACGGCCGTGCCGTCACCGGTGCTCTCCCTGGTCGCGGACGCGGTCCTCACCGCGCCCGACGCGGTCGCGGTGACCTGTGGAGAGGTTCGGCTCACCCGGCGTGAGCTGTGGCGGGCCGCTCTCCGGCTCGCCGCCCGGCTACGCGTCGCCGGTGTCACCGAGGGGGTGCCGGTCGGCTCGTACCTTCCCCGGGGTGTCGGTCTCGTGGTGTCCGTGCTGGGCATCTGGGCGGCGGGCGGGGTGTACGTGCCGTTGGACCCGCAGAACCCGCTGCCCCGCAACCTGTTCATCCTCGACGACGCGGGGATCGGGGTGCTGGTCGCCGACCGGGCGGTCCCCGAACTGGGTCGGCGCACCGCGGTGCTGCTGGGGGAGGACGGCGACACCGGTCCGACCATCGGGGAGTTCCTGACCGACCCCGGGTCACCGGCGTACGTCATGTACAC
The DNA here is from genome assembly GCF_045040215.1 of Micromonospora sp. NBC_01412. Taxonomy (NCBI): domain Bacteria; kingdom Bacillati; phylum Actinomycetota; class Actinomycetes; order Micromonosporales; family Micromonosporaceae; genus Micromonospora; species Micromonospora sp. NBC_01412. The sequence continues at coordinate 232,532 of NZ_CP109528.1, read as the reverse complement.
CTCCGGTTCCACCGGCCACCCGAAGGGTGTGCTGGTGGAGCACGGCAGCCTGGCCGGGCTGATCGCGGAGATGGAGCGGCTGGTCCGGCCGAACGCAGCCGACCGGATGGTCGCGTCGACCACGGTCACCTTCGACATCTCGCTGGTGGAACTGCTGCTGCCGCTGACCACGGGCATCGAGTGTGTGGTCGCGGACTCCGAGATCGCGGCCGATCCGGTCCGGCTCGCCGAACTCGTCCGGGACCGTGGCGTGACCGTGGTGCAGGCGACGCCGAGCGTGTGGCGGATCCTGGCCGAACACCTCGACAGCGGGGTACGGGTGGCGATCTGCGGCGGGGAACCGCTGACCGTGGAGGTCCGCGACGCGCTGCTGGGCCTGGCCGGACAGGCGTTCAACGGGTACGGCCCGACCGAGGCCACCGTCTACTCGTCGGCCTGGGAGATGACCCCCGGGGACATCTCCGTCGGCGTGCCACTGCGCACCAACCGGTTCCTCGTGCGGGACCGGTGGGGCCGTCCGGCCCCCGCCGGCACCTGGGGCGACCTGTGGATCAGTGGTCCGGCGCTGTCGCGCGGCTACCTGAACCGACCCGAGCTGACCGCCGAGGCGTTCAAGACGATCGACGGGGTCGGACGCGGCTACCGCACCGGTGACCGGGCCCGGCGTACCCGCGACGGCCAGTACCAGCTACGCGGCCGGGTGGACGACCAGTTGAAGCTGCGCGGCTACCGGATCGAGCCGGGCGAGGTGGAGAGCGCGATCAACCGGCTGCCGGGGGTGAACGGTTCCACGGTCGTCGCGGTCGAGGTCGACGACAACCGTAGCCTCGCGGCCCTGGTGGTGCCCACCGAGCGCGACGGGGCGGGCGCCGCCGTCGATGACTGGCGCACCCAGTGGGAAGAGGTCTACACCGACCTCGACCGGTCGGAGTTCAGTGGCTGGACGAGCAGTCTGACCCGCGAACGGTACCCGGACGGGGTGATGCGGGAGTGGGCCGGCCACACACTTGACGCGCTCACCCGCCTCGGGTTCGAGCATGTGCTGGAGATCGGCGCGGGGTCGGGCATCGTGACCCGGCCGCTGGCACCGAAGGCCGCGACCTGGCTGGCCACCGACATCTCGGCCCGGTCGGTGGACGCGCTGAACGCGGACCGGGAGACGCTGGGCCCCGGTTTCGCGGCGCTGCTGAGGTCGGCCGACGAATGGGACGGCCTGCCGGACCGGTTCGACCTCATCGTGCTCAACTCGGTGATCCAGTATTTCCCGACCCGGGAGTACCTCGACCAGGTGCTGGGCGCGTGTCTGGACCACCTGTCGCCCGGTGGCCGGATCTTCCTCGGTGATCTCCGCTCGTGGCCGCTGGCGCGGGCGCACTACCGGGCGATGGCAGAGGCACGCCATCCGGACGCGGACGGGCCGCGACTGGCCGCAGCCTCCGACCAACTCGCCGACGCTGAACGGGAACTGCTCGTCGACCCGGGGTACCTGTACCGGCTCGCCGGGTCCCGGGGTGACCTGCGGGTCTCCCTGCGGCCCAAGCACCTGGGCGCATGGAGCGAGATGTCCGCGTTCCGGTTCGACGCGGTGTTGACCAGGGCCGGGGCGCCGACCGCGCCCGACCGCACCCCCGGTGAACACGCCTGGCAGACCCCGGAGTCGTTCGAGGGGATCTGTGCCCGGGTGGGCGACGGCCTCGACCCGGCGGTGGTCCGGGGGATTCCGAACGCCCAGAACGCGGCATGGCTCCCGGCCCCGGAGCCCCGGGTGCCGGTGACCCCGGCGGCGCTGGTGGATCTCGCCCGCGCCCACGGCTGCGTCGCTGTGCTCCGCGTCGACCCACAGGATGCCACTCTGCTCTGCGCCTACCTCGACCGGTCCGCCACGGCCGCCCGGCGGTACGCGGAGTGGGACGCCGCGCAGGCCACGGTGGATCCGGGCCGGCCACTGGTCAGCGAGCCACGGCGGTCCCCCGCAGCCGGGTTCGATCCGGAGGACGCGATCGAGCGGCTGCGCCGGATCCTGCCGCCCTACCTGGTGCCCCACGTGATCGTCACGGTGCCGGCGCTGCCACGGTTGCCCAGCGGCAAGGCCGACCGGAACCGCGCACGGCGGCTGGTGCTCGAACACGTGCAGGCCCGGCAGGGCCGCACCGCGCAGCCGGCCGACCCGCTGGAGGCGGCCGTGCGGGACGCCTGGGCCCGGGTGCTCGGCCACGACGGCTTCGGCCGGGCGGACAGCTTCTTCCGCCTCGGCGGTGACTCGCTCGGCGCGGTACGCGTGCTGGCGGACCTGCGCCGCCGGCTCGGCGTGCGGCTCCGCCTGCCGCAGTTCGTCCAGGCGCCGACGTTCGCCGGACTGTGTGGGCTGGTGCGGACTCTCGTGGCGGCCGAGGACGGCGGGAACAGCTCAGATTCGCCGGCGATGAGGGGAGAGACACCGTGACGGGTTCAGCGGATGCGCCGGTGGTCGTCGACACGTTGCCCGGGCTGTTCCGAGCGGCGGTACGGACGCATCCGGACCGCCCCGCGGTCAGCGACGGCAACCGCCGACTGACGTATGCGGAACTCGACCGGGAGTCCGACGCCGTGGCCTCCGGGCTATGGGCCCGGGGCGTGGCCGTCGAGGACCGGGTCGGGCTCTACGCCGAGCGGTCCGTGGACCTGTTCGTGGCGATCCTCGGGATCCTCAAGGCGGGTGCCGCCTACGTCGCGGTGGACAGCCGCTACCCGGACGGCCGGCGGGACCTAATGCTGCGTACCAGCGGCGCCAAACTGATCATCTGCGCGCCGGGCTGGCTCGACCGGCTGCGGGAGCTGCCCGCCGACGTGGTCACCCTGGCTGAGGTGGCCCGGTCGGAGCCGGCGCCGCTGCCGGCCGTCGAACCCGCCAGCGCGGCGAACGTCCTGTTCACCTCCGGCTCGTCGGGGCAGCCGAAGGCGATCGTTCTGGAACACCGGAACCTGGTCTCGCTCGCGCTCAATCCGGGACTGCCCCAGCTCACCCCGGCCGACCGGTCCGGGCAGATCTCCAGCGTGTCGTTCGACGCCTTCAACATGGAGCTCTGGACGGCGCTGGCCGTCGGCGCCGAGGTGGTCGTGCTGCCCGACGTACCGGACCTGCTGGCGGCCGACTTCCAGCGGCAGCTCAGGCGGTACGGGGTCACGGTGATGGTGGTCCCGACGATGGTGGTCAACCAGGTGGTCCGGGCGGACCGCGACGCGTTCGCCCCGCTACGCCTTGTCCGGGTCGGCGGGGACGTGCTCCAGCCGTCTGCCTGCCGCGACCTGCTCGGCGGCCGGTTCTCCGGTGAGCTGTACAACATGTACGGACCGGCCGAGATCACCACGGCCTGCACCGCGCACCTGGTGACGATGGCCGACGCCGAGAGCGACCTGATCCCCATCGGTCGGCCGCTGTCCGGGGTGACCGCCCACGTGCTCTCGCCGGACCTGCGGCCCACCGCCGACGGGGAGATCGGCGAACTGTTCGTAGAGGGACCGGGGGTGGCCCGTGGCTACCAGGACCAACCGGAGCTGACCGAGGAGCGGTTCTGCACGTTCACTGGCAACGACGGTGGTCCGGTCCGGGCCTACCGGACCGGTGACCTGGTCCGTCGCCGGCCCGACGGCGTACTGGAGTTTATCGGCCGGGCCGACGACCAGGTGAAGATCCGGGGTTACCGGGTGGAACCGGGCGAGGTGGAGCGGGGCCTGCGCCGCCAGCGGCAGGTGCAGGAGGCGGTCGTCCTGCCCGACGGTACGGGTGACGACCGGCGGCTGATCGCCGTCGTGGTGGTCGACGGCACGCCCAGCGTCGCGGAGCTGCGGGCCCAGGCCGAAGGCGACCTGCCGGACTTCATGGTGCCCAGTCACTTCATCGTGGTGCCGCAGATCCCGGCCACCGACCACGGCAAGCGGGACATGGCGGCGCTGCGCGAACTACTGGAAGCCCACCGCCTGCGCCGGGACAGCTACCTGCCGCCGGGTACGGACACCGAGCGGTATCTCGTCGAGTTGTGGGAGCGGCTGCTCGGGGTGGAGAACATCGGCAGCAACGAGAACTTCTTCGCGTTGGGTGGCCATTCCCTTCAGGCGTTCCAGATGCACCGGCGGATCAGCCGGGACCTCGGGGTGAAGCTGCCGTTCCAGGCGCTGCTGTCCAACACCGTCCTGGCCGACCTCGCGGCCCTGATCGACCAGTCCGTGGCGGGGGGCGACCCGGCGTGACGGGCGCAGCGGGCATCGACCTCACCGACGTCGACCTGTTCGTCCGGGGCGCGCATCTCGACGCGTTCGCCACGCTGCGGGCGGACGACCCGGTGTACTGGAACGAGGGGGCCGACGGCAGCCGGTTCTGGGCGTTGACGAAGTACGACGACGTGCAGTGGGCGTACCGGGAGCACGAGGTGTTCAGCTCGTCCCGGGGCGCCATCGTCGGGGGTTCGTTCCAGAGTTCCGACGACACCGCCGCCGGCCGGATGCTGGTGGTCGCTGATCTGCCCCGGCACCGGCTGCTCAAACAGGTCATCCAGCCGGCGCTGTCCAGCGCGGTCGTGGGCGCGGTGTCCGCGCAGGTGCACAAGCTGGTCGACCAGGCGGTCGACCGGATGCTCGCCGCCGGGGGCGGTGACTTCGCGGTGGACGTCGCCACCGAACTGCCCGCCGGGGCGTTGATGACGATCATGGACATCTCCTGGGCGCACGCGCACGAGCTGATCCAGTTGACCAGGCGCATGATCGGCTACCGCGACGAGGTGTTCGTCGACACCGGCACCGACGACCGGCTGCGCCTGGCCTGGTTGCAGGCGGAGATCTTCGACTTCTTCGAGGACCTGCTGGCACACCGGCGCCGGCAACCGGGGGACGACTTCGTCAGCCGGCTCGCCCAGGCGAGGATCAACGACCGTCCGCTGGCCACCGACGAGATCCTCTACAACTGCATGAACGTGGCGGTCGGTGGCAACGAGACGTCGTCGTACACCGCCTGCACGGGCCTGCTCGCGCTGATGGAACACCCGGACCAGTACGAGCGGCTGCTCGCCGACCACAGTCTGCTCGGCACGGCGGTGGACGAGATCCTGCGCTGGAGTTCCACCAACGCCTACGTGCAGCGGGTGGCGAAGCGCGACGTCGAGCGCCGGGGCCGGCAGATCCGCGCCGGTGACTCGGTGACGCTGTGGAACGTCTCGGCCAACCGGGACACCGGCCAGTACCCGGACGGTGACGTGTTCGACGTCGGGCGTACCCCGAACCGGCACCTGGGCTACGGGTCGGGCATCCACCGCTGCATCGGGGCGCCGGTCGCCCAGGCCGAGTTGTCGCTGCTGTTCCAACGGCTGCTCACCGCCGGCGTGCGGTGCGAACCCGTCGGTGAGCCGCGCCGACTGCGGTCGAACTTCATGCTCGGCATCACCTCCCTCCCGGTGCGGGTCGTCTGAGTCGGGCGGTCCCGCCGCTGTTCCGCTGCACTGCCCCGCCACCAGGAGAGTGAGACCGATGGACAGCCCGTACGCCCTCGGTGACCGGATCGAACAGGTCGTCGCGACCCGCGTCCGCCAGCGACCCGACGCGACGGCGGTCCAGCAGGGGGAACGCCGGGTCAGCTACGGCGAGCTGTGGGCGCAGGCGTCCACAGCCCGGGAGGCCGTCCGAGCCGGCGGCGTATCGGCCGGTGACGTCGTCGCCGTGCACATGGAACGCACCCCGGAGCGGGTGGCGGCCTTTCTCGGCGTGCTGCTGGCCGGGGCCGCGTACCTGCCCCTGGATCCCCGGTGGCCCAGGGACCGCGTCGACGGGGTGGTGGCACGCAGCGGTGTGTCCCTGGTCATTACCGACGACGAGCAGCGCTTCGCCGGGACCGCCCTGGTCAGCCTCTCGCCGGACGTGTTCACCGGGTCACCCCGGCCGGTGGTGCCCGACGCGCCGACCGGTCGACCCGGACTCGACGGTGCCGCCCCGGCCAGCGTGTTCTACACCTCGGGCTCGACCGGCCGGCCCAAGGGCGTTCTCTCCCCGCACCGCGGCACCTGCCGGGTCCTGGTCAACTCGCCGACCATCCCGCTGGATTCGACCACCGTGTTGTTGCAGGCCGTACCGGTGCCGTGGGACATGCACTCGTTGGAGCTGTGGGGGGCCCTGCTCAACGGCGGTCGCTGTGTGCTGATGGACCGCGACCAGCCGGCCCTGGACGCCGAGGCGCTGCGCGCCGGGATCGCCCGGGGGGTGAACACCCTCTGGGTGACCAGCTCGTTGTGCAACGTCTTCGCCGACGAATGCCCGGAGCTGTTCCGCGACATCCGGGTCCTGGTCGTCGGTGGTGACCGGGTGTCCGCCCCGCACCTGCGCCGGATTCTCGACGCCGCACCGGATCTGCACCTGGTGAACCTCTACGGGCCAGCCGAGTGCTCGATGGCGGCGACCACCCACGTGGTGACCCACGCCGACCTGGTGGACGGCACCGACGACGTGCCCATCGGCCGGCCGGTGCCGCAGACCGGGGTGGTGCTCCTCGACGGCACCGGGGAGATCGCACTCTCCGGTGACGGGCTGGCCCTGGGCTACCTCAACGACCCGGACGAGACCGCGCGCCGGTTCTTCGACCGGGACGGTGTCCGCTACTACCGCACGGGTGACCGTGGCGAACTCGGCCCGGACGGCGAGTTGCGGTACCGGGGCCGAATCGACCGGCAGTTCAAGATCCGTGGTGTGCGGATCGAGCCGGGCGAGGTCGAGGCGGTGCTGCGGTCGTACCCGTCGATCGCCTCGTGCGCGGTGCTGCGGGTGACGCGGCGCGCCGGTGACGCGGAGCTGGCCTGCGTCTTCAGCTCCACCGACGGGCGTCCGGTGGAGCTCGCGCCGCTGCGCGACTTCGCCGCGCGCACCCTGCTCGACGCGATGATCCCGACCCGGTTCCACCAGGTCAGCCGGCTACCGCTGACCCCGAACGGCAAGCTGGACCAGGCCGAGCTGCACCGGCTGGTGTCGCACGCCCCGGCCGGGGCGTGCGACGACGCCGTGGACCCGCTGGTGGCGGAGGTACGCGACCTGCTCGACCTGCCGGAGGTGACGGCCTCCGACGACCTGCTGGCAGCGGGCGCCACCTCCCTCGACGCGATCCGGCTCGCCGCCCGGCTGACCGGCCGCCTCGGTGTCCGTTGCACGATCGCGGACATCTACCGGCGGCGCTCGCTGGCCGGCATCGTCGACGCGCTCGACGCGACCGCGCCACGGGCCGCGACGCCGCTGGTGCCGGTGGCCGCCAGCGGCCCGGCCCCGCTCTCCCACGCGCAACGCCGGTTCTGGCTCGCCGAGCAGACCGCGCCCGGCCAGGCCGACAACATGCTGGTGCTGGCCTATCTGATGACCGGCACCCCGCACCCGGACGTGCTGCGGCAGGCGTTGACCGACGTCGTACGGCGCAATCCGGTGCTGCGCACCAGCTACGGCTGGGACGACGACTCCCCGATCCAGCAGGTGCTGGACGGCGACGCCGTCGTGCTCAGCGTCGAGGAGGTGGTCCTCCCGGCGATGGCCACGGTCCAACTGGCCGCCGAGCAGGCGACCATGGACTGGTGGAGCCGCCCGTTCGAGCTGGAGGACGAGATCCCGGTCCGGGCCCGGATCTGCCGGCTCGACGATGGTCGGCACCTGCTCTGCCTGCACGTGCACCATGTCGCGTTCGACGGCTGGTCCGAATCGGTCTTTCTGGCGGACCTCGCCGACGCGTACGCGGCCCGTCTCGCCGGGGAGGACAGCCCGACCCCGGGCGGGCCGGTCTCCTACCGGGACTTCACGGTGTGGGAGCAGGAGAACCTGGAGCACTGGGGTCGTACCGAACTGCCCTTCTGGCGGGACACCCTCAAGGGTGAGCCGGCCCCGTTTCTGCCGCGTCCGTCGGCTGTGGGTGAGGGGCCGCGGCGGGAACTCGAACTGGAGGTGGCGGCGGAGACAGTGGCCGCCCTGCACCGGGCCGCCGCCGCGAACGGGGGACCGCCGGTGTCGGCCCTGATCACCGCCACCGGCAGGGCGGTGGCCACCGTTTTCGGGGTACCCGACTTGCGTATCGGCACGGTTACCGCTGGCCGGTTCGACACCGAGACCGAACGGATCATCGGGTACTTCGTCAACCCGCTCGCAGTGCCGGTGTACGACGTGCCGGACAGCGAGCCCGGAGCGCTGCTGCGGGCGGTCAGCGACAGCACGGTCGCTGCTCTGGAGCATGCCCGGATCCCCTTCGACGAGCTGGTCCGGGAGCTGCGGCCGGACCGGTCCCGGCATCCCTTCTTCCAGGTCTGGGCGGTGCTCCAGGCGGAGACGCCACCGGTGACGATGGGCGCGGACGTCGTTGTCGAACGGGTCCGGGTCCGGCCCCCCACCACCGCCATCGAGCTGATGTTCGAAGCGTTTCCCCGCCCGGACGGTTCCTGGTCGCTGATCATGTTGTGGCGGGCCGACGGGATGACCGAGGACACCGCCGTGCGCCTGCTCGCCGAGATGGACGACGCCCTGCACACGCTGGGATAACGCACATCAACCCTGTCACCACTTCCGTGGACGCAACCAACCGGTGCTGGCCCCGGAAGCGTGAACGAGCTTGTCCGTCGTAAGCCGCTGCCTGAGCTGCCGTGGTCAGCGCTGGCCCGGGAACCGTGATTGATCTTCCTGACACCAGGTCTGAGGGTCAGCACCTACTTGAGATTGGCGGTGACGGGTTGAGCGGTGCTGGCCGCTTCCTGGCCCGGAATACTGGCAGCCTCGTGGATTCAACCTGTCGTGTTCGCCGCGGATCCGGCTGGGGCACCGACGGGCAGATCCGTCCCTGCCGCCGGTTGGCTGGCGGGCCCCCGTCAGTTCGCCTGGTCGCCGGGGTTGGCGTCCTCGGTGAGGCGTTGAAGGTAACCAGCCAGTCGACGCCGATCGTCGGCGGCCCAGTTCAGCTCTGGTAGCGACGCGCCCCGCGCCGGTCACACAACCAAGATCACCAACAGCATCCCGAATGTGAGACAGAGTCGGGGCCAACTCGACCGCTACCGACGTCCAAGCCGGGAAAAACGCTGTATCCGTCGTGCACCACACCCGCCTCCACGCAGTGTTCGTGGCCCCGGCCGCTGGTCAGGCGTCGGACTGCCGGCAGCCACGTTACGAAGAGACCTACCCAGACGCGGTGGCGTGTCCCTATCAGCGGTCCGCCGACGCCACCCGACCCGGCGACAACACCCCCGGATCATCCGAACGACAGGGGAAGCAAGTCATACCGGGCCGGGCGACCGAGGGTCCCGGCTGGGGACGATCAAAAAAGTAACGGGGCTGCCACATCACACGATGCGGGCACCCCCGGCACCTCTCTCGCTCCGTAGATCATCATGCCGACACGACCCGAACGGGTTCAGAAAAGTCCCTCCCGAGAAGCTCACCGTGATCAAGGCCTCGTTGCACCCGTCTGTCGGGGGTGTTGCTGCAACGATGCAGGACGTGGGAACTGCGGAAACTACGATGCCTGTTATCTCGCCCCTTGCTGGCGAGCCGATCAAGCGCGCCGATGCCGAGCGGCTCGCGGGAGTGCTGAAGGCCTTCGCCGACCCGGCCCGGCTGCGACTGCTGAGCCTGATCCAGTCGTCTCCGGAGGGCGAGGCGTCCGTGACTGACCTCACCGCGCCGCTTGGGCTCTCCCAGCCCACCGTGAGTCATCACCTTCGGATCCTCACCGAGGCCGGCCTGCTCGAGCGTGAGAAGCGCGGTGTTTGGGCGTACTACCGCCTGGTGCCGTCCGCGATCGCCGCGATCGCCGACCTGTTAACGCCACCCCGCAGGCGGGCGACGAAGAAGACCCGCTGACTGGCGCCGTCGAAGACCGGGGCCATGCCGCCTGACCCGGCACTGACCCCGAGCACCTTGATCGGCACACGTCACGAGATCGCAGCAGGTGATGGCCGAGGGGCCAGCTTGAGAGACGGCGAGTGGGGGCATTGCTGCATATGATGGCCCGTAAGGGCATATGCCTGAAATGACAGAACAGAACTTTATGAACTTCTTCGTCGAGCAGGCCGCGCCTGATGCGGCGGTCGTGCTCGCCTGCTCCAGGGCCTGCGGCCTCCCGCTGGAATCGGAGACTCATCTCCAGGAGGGATCGGTCGGATTCGTGCAGGTCATCCCTTACCCGGAAGGCTTCGAGATGGGGCTGTGCATCATCTGGCCGCCATCGACGCCCGTGTCCCTTTCCCAGGCAGCAGTGGCGCAAGACATCGCCCGCGAACTGCGCCAGCGCGTGCTTTTCGACGTGGAGGATCCGGCCGCCGCATCGGGAGAGCGGTGGATGCTCGCGACGCCGGACGGCGCGCTCTTGACCGTGGATGTCCGGGAGTACGACGACGGCGTCGGCCTGGCCCAGGCTGACTGAGCCGCCCGTCCCTGGGATCGCCCGAGGCCGCCTCTGTATGGACGGAGGCAGCGACCACGCCGTCGAAAGCCCACCTGCACCGTCACACGGAGGCTACGCCGCAGAACGCCGCAGGGAGATCGCAACTGACCGTCGGAGGTCGTCCCGCGATGGTCGCGGGACCAGGTGAACGAACGGCGTTCCGCCGTGCCGCCTCGGCAAGCAGCATCCGCAGGCCTCCGGCGACGCCGGCCCACCCGGTGACTGGGTTGGCGAACGGCAGTCGGACGTCGGTGTGCCCGCCTACCTCCTCGGCGCGGAGCACGATGCCGTCGGCGTCGACAGCAACCGGGATGACTCGCGTCGACCTGGCTGTCAACACCGGATCGATCAGGGTCGCGAGTTGGTCGAGAACGTCGTTGTGCTGTAGGGCGAGGTGCGGTAGATAGACGGCTTCCACGGTGGCGAGCGGATCCGGTCGCGCAGCACGGTAGGCGCTGACGCTGACGTTGGCCTCGTCGAGATTGCGGAGGAGGCCGACCTCGACCGGTTCCACCGCCCACAGCGCGACAGGAGGCAGATCGAGCAGGGACATGACGGTGTCGCCGTCGCACGACTCCAGGCTGACCGGATCGAAGCGATGGGCCGTGCCCAACACCCACACCTTGGCCCGTACCCGGGACCGCGCGGCGACCGGAACAAGCTGCGTCACGTCGAGCCGCACCGCACCCGGCCGACCGCGCGCGGCGACCAGCAGACCGCCGGTTCGGGTCATCGCATCGACCGCGAGGATCACCGTGCCGTCGGGCAGGACGGCATGTGTCCCCATGAGGTCAACGGCGGTGTCGCCGAGCCGGAGTCGCAGGGAGGGAACAGTGGACAAGGCAGAACGGGCTGTCACCGCGCCTGAATCAGTCAGTACGGCGCGTGCCGGCACCCCTGCCGTCGCGTTGGCGGCACTAGCGGAAGCGGTGCCCGCCAGTGCCGCCGGCCGCCCGGCTGGATGGAACACCATGTCGGGCCCCCTTGGCCATGACGTGAAGAAAAACCTGACCCAGGGGAACGACTTTAGTAGGTAAGGCTAACCTTGCCAAGCCGCTGTGTGCCGTGGAACTCCATCTGTCGGCCGTCAGGCAGGCTGGTAGGTGAGGCAGTCGCTGACGGTGGCGCCGGGACCGACGGTGATGGACTCGGCCTTGCAGGCGAGGTTGGTGTTGTAGACGCACTCGGAGCGCGCGCACGCGCCCACGGCGCCGGTCACCTCCGCGATCCCTCCGGACACCGAGGACTCCACGAACGTCGCGCAGGAGGCGGCATCACCCGCCGAAGCCACGGTGATCGCTGGAGCGTGACAACCGTTGTCATTGAAACTGCACGCCGTGGCGGCGCACTCCTGCACCGGGGGCGACTGTAGCAAGGTTTTCACTGGTGCCTCCTTCATCTGATCCTGGACAACGGAGGTTTCCACCCCGGGATGCTTGGCTGTTAGTCAGTGTTTGCCGCGCAACCGGGAGGCAAACCACCGCCGGTGCCCATCAATCCGCACCTGAGTTGCTCAGTTGCCACCTTAGCAGCGGACCGTCGACCGGGCAGGGTTGTCTCAATTCCAGTCGGGTGCCGCAGTCAGCAAGATAAGCCTTACCTTTGTTAGGTCAGGCTTGCTTCAATTTAGTATTTGAGGTGTTGCCGGCCACCCAATTCAAGAAGGAAAGCGATAACTCGGCGGAGGCTGTCATCGACGCAATGGCCAGGCGACATCGCCGGGATCCGCGTGGCGCTGGGCCTGGCGGCGACACCGAGGTGTGGCTGCGGGTGCTTCAGGCCGGCCCGGACGCTGCCGCGCCCGCACGAACTGCTTCGGCGGTCAGCTTCGCACCCGGCACGATCGTCACCCGGACCGGCCGGGACTACTCGCGTTGGTGATAGCTGCCCGGAGCGACGCGGGCGAAACTGATCAGGCGGTTGGTGGGTGCGGAACCCGTTTACGCAGCGGCCGGAGGGGACAACATGACCGCGGTTTCCCTGCGTCTGAGAGACCATTCGTACGACGTACTCATCGGCCCGGGCGTGCGGACGGCACTCGCCGGTGTCATCCGGCGGCTGGGCGCTGAGCGAGCCGTCGTCGTGTCGGCCCGCCCCCGGGAATGGGTGCCCGACACCGGGGTGCAGAGCCTGGTGCTGCCCGCGCACGACGGCGAGCACGACAAGACCCTCGGTACGGTGGAGGCATTGTGCGGTGAGTTCGCCCGGTTCGGGCTGACCAGGTCGGACGTGGTCGTCTCGTGCGGCGGCGGTACCACCACCGACGTGGTCGGGCTGGCGGCCGCGCTGTACCACCGGGGCGTACCTGTGATCCATCTGCCCACGTCCCTGCTCGCCCAGGTGGACGCCAGCGTCGGCGGGAAGACGGCGGTGAACCTGCCCGCCGGCAAGAACCTGGTCGGCGCGTACTGGCAGCCCAGCGCGGTGCTCTGCGACACCGACTACCTGTCGACCCTGCCGCGGCGGGAGATGCTGAGCGGCCTCGGCGAGATCGCCCGCTGCCACTTCATCGGCGCGCCGGACCTGCGCGGGCTCACCCTGGCCGAACAGATCACCGCCAGCGTGACGCTCAAGGCTCGCATCGTGGAGGCGGACGAGCGGGACACCGGAGTGCGGCACCTGCTCAACTACGGCCACACGCTGGGCCATGCGGTGGAGAGAGCCACCGGCTACGCCGTACGCCACGGCGAGGCGGTGGCCATCGGAACGGTCTTCGCGGGACAGCTCGCCGGGGCTCTCGGCCGCATCGGGCAGGCCCGGGTGGTCGAGCATTACGACGTCGTCCGGCACTACGGGCTCCCCGCCGCACTGCCGGCCGAGGCCGATACCGTCGCCCTCCTGCGGTTGATGCGACACGACAAGAAGGCGCTCCGGGGATTCACCTTCGTCCTGGACGGACCGGAGGGCGCGGCGCTGGTGAGCGAGGTCCCGCCGGACGTGGTCGCGAGCGTGCTGGATCGGATGCCGCGAACGCCCGTGGCCGACCTGGTCGCTTTGCCCGGCGGGTTTCGTCGATGACGCGCTTTCCCCCGCTGGACGGCCTTCTCGCCGGGCGGCTGGAAGCGGCGTTGCGCAAGCCGGCGGCGCAGCAACCGGTGTGGCCCGATCCGCGCCGGGCACGAGACGCGGTGGCCGCGCTGAGCCGGGCCGAGCCGATCGTGGCGCCGGACGAGACCGCACGGTTGGCCCGTCAGCTCGCCGCGGTGGCCCGGGGCGAGGCGTTCCTGCTGCAGGGAGGCGACTGTGCGGAGACCTTCGCCGACAGCACCGAGGCCCATCAGCGCGCCAATCTCCGAACGCTGGCCCACATGGCCGCGGTGCTCGTCCACCGTGCCGGGTTGCCCGTCGTCAAGATCGCTCGAATGGCCGGGCAGTATGCGAAGCCCCGCTCCCAGGCAGTCGATGCCCGGGGTCTGCCCGTCTACCGCGGCGACATGGTCAACTCTGTCGAACCCACGCCCGCGGCCCGGGCACCCGATCCTGACCGGATGCTGCGAGCCCACGCCGGCGCCGCCGGCACCATGGGGCTTGTCCGCGAATTCCGTCGAGGCGGCCCCGCCGGCAGCGAGATCTACGTCAGCCACGAGGCGCTTCTGCTCGACTACGAACGGTCGCAGCTGCGGGTGGACACCAGCGGGCCGGAGCCTCGCTTGTCCAGTGGACTGGGGCACTTCCTGTGGATCGGCGAGCGCACCCGCCAGCTCGACGGCGCCCATCTCGCCTTCGCGGAGCTGTTGTCCAACCCCATCGGCATCAAGATCGGTCCGGCGACGACCCCGGAGCAGGCGGTCGAATATGTGCGCCGGCTCGACCCGCACGGCGAGCCCGGGCGAGTCACGCTGGTCAGCCGCATGGGGCACGCCCGGGTCCGTGACGTTCTGCCGCCGATCGTGGAGAAGGTCACCGCCTCCGGCGGCCAGGTGATCTGGCAGTGCGACCCCATGCACGGCAACACCTACATGTCGGCGAACGGCTACAAGACCCGCCATCTCCGTCAGATAGTCGACGAGATCACCGGCTTCTTCGAGGTGCACCGGCGGCTGGGCACCCACCCCGGCGGCATCCACGTGGAGGTGACGGGCGACGACGTCACCGAGTGTCTCGGTGGTGCGCCGGCCGTCGCGGAGAAGGATCTGCCTGCCCGGTACGAGACGGCTTGTGACCCCCGCCTGAACGCGCAGCAGGCGGTGGGGCTCGCCTTCCTGGTCGCGGAGCTGGTCGGGGCGTCCCGGACGTAGCGGACGCGAACTCAACTCGGGCAGCTGGGCGAACCGGAATCGCCGTGCATCCCGTCCGCGAGTTCGTTCCACATGACCGCCAGCTCCAGCCGGGACTTGACGCCGATCTTCTGGAATATCTTCCGGAGGTGGAACGCCACGGTGTGCCGGGAGAGGAACATCTGTGCCGCTGCCTGCCCGTTGGTGAGGCCGATGGAGACCAGCCGGGCCACGGCGTATTCGGTGTCGGTCAGACCGCGAATACCGCTGGACGGCCAGAATCTCGCCTGCGGCTCCGGGTTGGATTTGAGACCTCGCAGCTTGCTCCGGACGCGGGAGGAATCCCGCAGGGACCCCATCTCGGCGAACGATCGCATGGCCAGATCGAGGTTCTTCACCGCCTCCGGGTTCTCCTCGTCGTCCTCGGCCAGGACCAGGCCGATGTCCTCGATCGCCAGCGCGCGCGCCCACGGATCGGTGTGGGCCTCGGCGGCCAGGCGGATCTCCTCGACATCCCGGGCCAGGAGGCCCGCCGCGTGTGCCGTGGCCGCGCGTAGTTCGGGAATCTCGGGATTCTCGGTGGCGACCCGCTCGGACAACTGCACGCCGCAGCCGGCCAGGTCGGTCTGCCCCTGGCCGATCAGGAGCCGGACCAGCCACGGGATCGCGGCGGGCTCGTCGGCGAGCAGGGAACAGACTGCCGCTTCCGACTCGAGCACCTTGCCGGCGAGCGAGGCGGCCTGCTCCGGGCCCTTCTCCGCTTCGGCGATCTGAATGACGATCCACATGGCCTGACCGGTGGGCAAGATTTCGCGGCCGAAAACCGCGTCCTCCTTCAGCTGATTCGCATGATGAATGCTCTTCAACAACTCGCCGCAACGCAATGCTGTGGTGGCCAGGATAGCGTTGCCGAGTGGCGTCCAGGTCGTCTGGTGAGCCTCGTTCGCCAGCTGCATTCCGATTTTCGACTGGCTGGCCGCACCCGCGATATCGCCGTTCGCAAGTTTAATCTTTGCTTCGACCAGTGTGGCGATGGCGGCAGATTTTCGGTGCTCGATCAACGCGGGGCTGGCGCGTACTTCGTCGATGATCTGCTGTGCTGCGCCGGTCCGCCGGATCAGGGTGTAGAGCAGCGCCTGTTGCAGACGCGCGTGCAGGGCGCAGGGCTCGCCGCACCGATCGCAGCTGGTCAGGGTGGCGGCCTCGGTGTAGGAGAGGCCCAGGCCGAGGTCGCCGGAGCGCCAGCTCGCCCGGGCCTGCGCGAGCATCTGAGCGGTTACGCAATTGCCGGAAGAAATGTCGTGTGAATCGTTCCGGGCAGACTTTGCTCGCCGCAATATGATCAAAACCAATCCCCCAAATTGATCATGCCGATCCGGGCGGGTCGTCTATTGCTCGCCGCCCACAACCAGGCCGCCTTGCCCACCATGGTGCGCTTCCGACGTTACGACGTTACCATCGAAAGGGATGGATCAAACACTGTTTTCTCGCTGTTGGGGGCCAAATCCCCGGGGTGTTGCGTGGCGCGGTTGGCCGTACGACGCAAAGCCGCTGGTCAGCGCGTCGACGGCGGGTACGTGCGGGCGACTATCAGATCGCGGACCATGCCCGGTGACGCCGGTTCGTCTGAGCATCATTCACGTTGGCAGTTCGATGTCCGTCAAATGTGATGGGGTGCTTCGTCCGCGCCGGGCAGCACCACCACGTCGGTCGGCCCGGTCGTGTGCCCGGCCCAGGCGCGCGCCTCGTCCAGGCCCACGAGCGCATCGCGATCGCCGGTGAGCACGGTGACCGGGCGTCCAGGACGGCGGACGGATCGTGCCGATAGGTCTCCACCGCGCGGTGGTCGTTGCGGACGAGGGGGAGGACCATGGCCCGGATCTCCGGGTCGTAGAGCGCCGTCGAGCCGGGGCCGCCGAGCCGGCGGAGGTGGGCGACGATGTCCCCTCATCGCGCCGCAGTCCGGCGGCTACAAGACCGTCGGAGGACAGGTGGAACCGGTCGTCCCGATGGCGGGGACGGCGCCGGGCGCCCCGAGGCGACAGGCGGGACGGCGTGGGCAGCCCGGCGGCGGCCAGCCGCAGGGCGACCTCGTACGCCAGCAGCGCACCCATGCTGTGTCCGAAGAGCGCCCGGTTTGACAGTGTTGAGTGGAGGCGCTGGTCAGCAGACCGGTCCTCCGGCGACATGGATGATCTGGCCGGACACGAACGACGCGTGGTCGCTCGCCAGGAAGGCCACCATGTCGGCGATGTCCCTCGGCTGACCGACCCGGCGCAGCGGAATCGTCGCCGCGGCCTGCGCCTGGTGCTCCTCGACCGTGCGGCCGGCCTGCGCCGCCAGTGCCGCGGTCATCTCGGTGGCCACGTAGCCGGGCGCTACGGCGTTGACGGTGATGTTCAGCGGGCCGAGTTCCAGGGCCAGCGTCTTGGTCAGGCCCTCGATCCCGGCTTTCGCCGCCGAGTAGTTGGCCTGGCCGACGTTGCCGACGGCGGCGATGCTCGACAGGTTCACCACGCGGCCCCAGCCGAGCTTGGCCATGTGCTCGGCGACCGCGTGCGTCATCAGGAACGTGCCGCGCAGGTTCACGTTGATGACCAGGTCCCAGTCGGCCGGCGAGAGATAGAAGAGCAGGTTGTCCCGGGTGGTGCCGGCGTTGTTGACCAGGATGCCGGGCGGCCCGAACCGGTCGACGACCTCGTCGACCGCCGTGCGGACCGAGTCGGCGTCGCTCACGTCGACCCCGATGGCCGTGGCGCGGCCGCCCGCCCGGTCGAGGCTGGCGGCGGCGGCCTCCGCAGCCGCCGGATCGATGTCGAGGACGGCGACATCGATGCCGTCCTCGATCAGCCGGCCGGCCACCGCGGCACCGATGCCCCGGGCCGATCCGGTGACGATGGCGACGCGGTTCACGCCGGCTCGGGCGTCAGCGTGACCGGCAGCGAGCTCATGCCGTGCAGGATGCTGGAGTAGATCCACCGCTCCGGCCTGGTCTGTTCCGCGGACGACACGAGCGTACGCAGCGAGTCGAGCACCTCCTCCACCTCGATGCGCGCCAGCGTGTGCCCCAGGCAGATGTGCGAGCCGAAGGCGAAGGTGAGGTGCTTGTTCGGCGTGCGGCCGAGGACGAGGCGGTCCGGATCGGCGAAGACCTCGGGATCCCGGTTGGCCGAGGAGATCCAAACGCTGACGATGTCGCCCTTCTTGACCGGCTGCCCGTTGACGATGGTGTCGCCGGAGGCCTTGCGTCCGCCGTGCAACGAGGGAACGGTCCAGCGCAGCACCTCGTTGGCGGCGGTGTCGAGGCCGACGGTGCCCTCCTTGAGAGCGCGCCACTGGTCCGGCCACTCGATCAGTGCCTGGAGGCCGCCGGAGATGGCATGACGTCCGGTCTCGTCCCCGCCGATCATCAGCCCGTAGCAGTTGGACATCAGGTCGGCGTCGCTCAGCGGGCGACCGTCGACGTGGCAGTTGGCCAGCAGGCTGACCACGTCGTCGGAGTCTCTGCCGCGCCGGGTCTGCGCCAGGTCGGCGAAGTAGAGCAGTATCTCGCTCTTGGCCTGCCAGCTCTCCTGCGGCGGGGCGTCCGCGTAGTCGGAGCTCCACGCGTGCGAGGTGAGCCCGAGCAGATAGCGGCGGTCCGCCTCGGGCACGTCCATCAGACCGCAGATGGCGCCCAGCGGAATGTTCGCGGACACGTCGTGGACGAAATCGCACTCGCCCTTGTCGATCGCCGCCCGGACCAGGTCGTCGATCGTCCGCCGGATCGCCTCGCGGATGCTCTTGAGCCGGCGGGGGGAGAACGCCGCGTTCAGCACGTTGCGCAACTGGGTGTGCTTGTCGCCGTCGGTCACCGCGAGCATGGAGCCGGACGCGGAGTCGCCACCGGTGAGCAGGGTCGCCAGCGCGTTGCCGCCCTCGGTGGTGAAGTGTTCCTTGTCGCGGTAGACCGTCATCGCGTCGGAGTAGCGGGTGAAGACCCAGAAGCCGGGACGGTCACCCTTGGGCGGGTGCCAGTAGTGGGGCCGCTCCTCGCGGAGCGCACGCCACACCTCGGAAAGTTCGTTCTCGGCGTGCAGCACCGGGTCGGCGAGGTCGAGCGAATCGAGGAGCTCAGGGCTGACTTCTGGGCGGGTCATCGGCGGCCTTCCACGTGAGGAGTCGGGGCGGGCGGGGACGGCAGCGAGGTCGCCACCGAGGCGAGGGCACCGATCGTGGGGTTCCCCATGATCTCCGCGGGGGAGATGGCCAACCCCGCCTCGCGAGCGCGCCGGATCAGCGAGATGGCCAGCATGCTGTCGCCGCCGAGCGCGAAGAAGTCGCTGTCGACACCGACCTCGGAGGCCTCCAGCAGCTCCTGGAAGATGGCGACCAGCGCGCGCTCCGCAGGGGTACGCGGGGCCTCCCGCGCAGGATTGTCCTGTTCGGCCACTTCGGGGAGCGCGGCCAGGTCGAGTTTGCCGTTCGGCGTCACCGGCAGGGCCTCGACGACGACGTACCCGGTCGGCACCATGTGCTCCGGCAACCGGCGTGCGGCGTGCTCGCGGAGGTACTCGCGAGAGGGCGCCTCCCCGTCGGCGGCCACGACCCAGGCGACCAGCCGGGTGCGGCCGGTGCCGTCCTCGCGTACGCCGACCACCGCGCGGGCGACCGCGGGAAGCTCCTCGAGCACCGCCGCCACCTCGCGCGGCTCGATCCGGAAGCCCCGCAGTTTGATCTGGTCGTCGGCCCGGCCGTGGAAGTCCAGGTTGCCGTCGTCGCGCCAGGAGGCGACGTCGCCGGTGCGGTACATCCGGCTGCCGGGCGGGCCGAACGGTTCCGCCACGAAGCGTTCGGCCGTCAACGCGGGCCGGTTGAGGTAACCCCGGGCGACACCGGGTCCCGCTACGTAGAGCTCCCCGCGGAATCCGGGTGGCACCGGCTGCAGCCCGGGACCGAGCACGTAGACGCGGGCACCGGCGATGGGCCGTCCGATCGGGGGACGGCCACCTCCCGTGAGCGGTTCGCTCTGAGTGGCACAGACGGTGACTTCGGTGGGCCCGTAAGCGTTGACCATCCGGCGGTTCGCGGACCACCGCGCGGCCAGCTCGGCCGGGCACTCCTCGCCGGCGCTGATCAGGCCACGGAGCCCGGGCACGGTCGCGGGGTCCATGCTGGACAGCGCCACCGGCGGGAGGATGGCGTGGGTGATCCGCCGCTCGACCAGGACCGCCGTCAGCGGTTCTCCGGCGAGGGGGCCCGGCGGCGGCACGACCACCGTCGCCCCCGCGGTGAACGCGCCCATCAGCTCGGCGACGAACGCGTCGAAGCTCGGTGACGCGAACTGCAGCATCCGGGCGGTGCTGTCCAGTCCCAGGCCCTCGCGCTTGGTCGCGGCCAGGTTCGCCAGCCCGGTGTGGGTGACCACGACGCCCTTCGGCCGGCCGGTCGTGCCGGAGGTGTAGATGACGTACGCCGGATCGGCCAGTCCCGGGGTGACCCGCGGAGATTCGTCCGTCCGTTCGCCGATCCCCGGGTCGTCGACGAGGACGCGCGGCCAGGGACGGGTCAGCGGGAGGTCGGCCGACGCCGTCGTGCAGACCGCGATCGGGTCACAGTCGTCCAGCATGGCGGCGATCCGCTCTCGCGGATATCCCGGATCGACGGGGACGAAGGCGGCGCCGGTCCGGACGGTCGCCAGGAGCGCGGTGATCAGGTCGAGGGACCGTGGCAGCACGAGGGCCACCATCCGGCCCGGTGCCGCACCCGCCTCGGCGAGGGCCGCCGCGAGCCGTCCGGCACGGCGGTCGAGTTCGGCGTACGAGGTCACGACGCCGTCCTCGTCCACCGCCGGCTGCCCGGCGTGCTCGTCGACGGCGCGCTGCCACAGCCGGCCCAGCGTCGCGGCGGGCTGCGGCTCTCGGAACGCGTTCCACTCGCGGAGCACCTGGCGGCGGGTGGCCGGGTCGAGGAGGTCCAGCCCGGCGACCGGTTGGCCGGGCGCCTCGCGGAACGCGCGGAGCAGGCGCACGACCATGTCGAGGAGACGCCCCGCGGGTTCCGCGCCGATGCGCCGCGGGTCGGTGACCAGGGTCAGGACGAGTTCGCCCGCGTCACGGTCCACCCTGAGTTCGGCCGTGGGCGGCCGGACCGGATCGGGCGGCGGGTCCCCGGCACGGGTGAAGCTGACCGCGGTGTCGAACAACGCCTCCGCCGCGGCGTCGAGCACGGCCCGCCCCCGCGGTCCCAGCCGGGCGTGCCCGGCCGAGGCGGCCACGGCGTCCCCGACCCGGTCCAGGACGGCGCCGATCTCCTCGTCCGGCGCGACGTCCACCAGGAGCGGCCGGAGCCCGGCCCCGAAGAGCACCGGAGAGCCGGCGCCCAGCAGGTGCAGCAGTACCGCCCAGACCCCGAGCAGCGTGTTCTCCGCGGACGGGAACTCCGGGACCCGCCGGACGAGCGTCGGTACCCCGGCCGCGTCGTCGCCCGGCCGGGCGAGCCGGTCCCGCAGCAGGGAATCGCCGTCGACACCGTCCAGCGACGACTGCCAGAACCGCGCGCCCAGCGCCTGCTCCCGCAGCAGGTTCCGATCCGGCTTCGCTGATCCCAGCAGGAGCGGTTCGGGTCTGACCTCGATGTCCACCGGAGCGTGGCGGTCGCCGAGCGCGTCCGCCACGTACGCCCGCAGGTCGTCCGGTCGTGGCGTGCAGCCGGACGCCGGCGTCACCACCGCGTGGAGCAGCGCCAAGCGGTCCTCGTCCTCGATCCCGAACACTGCCGCCTGGGCCACGTCCGCGTGCTCGAGGAGCGCGCGCTCCACCGCCTCCGGGTAGATCCGGACGCCGTGGCCCTTCAGGACGCCGTCGAGCCGGCCGTCGAGGGTCAGGTACCCCGACTCGTCGAGCCGTCCGACGTCGCCGGTGTGCACCCACCCGTCGCGGACCGTCCGCGCGGTCTGCTCCGGGTCGTTCCAGTAGTGGCTCATCGCCCAGCCCCCGGACGAGCAGATCTCGCCGGCGACGCCCGGCGGGAGGACCCGGTCGTGGTCCTGGGGATCGCGGATGGTGATCCGGACGTTCGCCGGGGGCCGTCCGACGGTGCGGCGCAGGTCGGGGTCCAGGTGGTCCTCCGGGGTGAGCAGGCTGACCATGCCGGTCTCGCTCGTGCCGTAGACCTGGAACAGCACCGGGCCGAGCGACTTGGCGGCGGCCGCCAGCCGCTCCGGCGCGGCCGGGCTCCCGGTGTAGAACACCTCGCGCAGGCTCGAGAGGTCGTAGTCGTCGAACGCGCGGTGCTCGGTGAGGGCGTAGACCTGGGGAGAGGCGAGGACGAGCCGGGTGACGCGGTGCCGTTCGACGGCCCGGAGCACCGTCTCGGCGTCGAACCCGTGGTGCAGCAAGACGCTGCCCCCGGCGATGATCGCGTCATCGGCGGAGAAACCGCTGGAGTGGGTCAGTGACCCGGTGATCAGGCAGACCGCCGGCCGGGCCCCGGCGGCGGCCGCGGCCATGTCGTTCTTGACGGCGAACGGCCAGCTGATGCCCTTCGGCCGTCCCGACGAGCCGCTGGTGAACGTCACCACGGCGATCTCCGGCGGCTCGGCCGTCGAGTCGTCGAACGGCGTCTCCGGGGGCCGGGTCATGTCCAGCACGTTCGGTCCGGACGGACCCGGGGCGGCGAGGGCGAACGCAGATCCGGCCGCGGCATGCAGCCCGCGCGCCCGGTCGAGGTTGTCCTGGTCCACCGCGAGCACCGCCGGCCGGAGGTCGGCGAGGATCTCGGCCTGGACGCGAGGACCCAGCTCATCCCGGGGGTCTGCGGCGTTGACCCCGCGGATGTGGAACGCCGTCGCGCCGACGAGGTTCACCCCGTAGCGGTAGACCAGCGTGGCCGGCGTGTTGGGGCTGGTCAGCACGGCGACCGAGGTGCCGGGGCCGACACCGGCCGAGCGCATCCACGCGGCTGTCGTGCGGATCGCCCTGGCGAGGCGCTCGGCAGAGAAGGGCTCGTCTCCGAGCGTGACGGGAACGGCGGCAGGATCGGCGTCGAGCCGGCCGAGGATCTGGCGGACGTAGTGGTCATGCCCCCGCAACGGTGATCTCCAATGCAGCTCGACGATCGCGGCCGACGGGTCGGCCGCGAGGCTGGGCGCCGGCGCAGGCCAGGCCGTCGTGACGGTTTGCAGGGCAACGCTAGGTGCCGTGCCGGCCGTCTGGATCCCTCGCGTTGACAGTGGTTGCCGGTGCCGGGTGCTGTTCCCCGCCGGCACTGTCAGGGCAAGCGATGGGGCACGCCGAGTCGCCTGCGTATGGTCGCGAGACATGGCTTCCCTGACCCCGCGCGCCGACGTCCTCGTGGTCGGCTGCGGTCCGAGCGGTGCCGTGCTCGCGAGCCTGCTGGCCCGCCGGGGCCGGCGGGTGACCGTGCTCGAGCGGCATAGGGAGGTCTTCGGGCTGCCCCGGGCCACCAGCTTCGACGGCGAGACCGCCCGGCTGCTGGCGGCGGCGGGTGTCGGCGCCGGCCTGCCCGGGATTTCGGTGCCCGCGACCGGCTACCAGTGGCGCGGCGCGGACGGGCAGGTCCTCCTGGACATCGCCTTCAGCGAGGCCGGCCGGTACGGGTGGCCGGACGCCAACACGATGCACCAGCCCGCGCTGGAGCAACTGCTCGGCGCTGCGCTGGCGGCCGAACCCGGGGTCGAGGTCCGGCGTGGCCTGTCCGTCGTCGGCATCAGCCAGACCGACGACGGCGTCACCGCGATCGCCGAGGACGAAACCGGCGCCACCCACACCTTCCGGGCCGGCTGGCTGGTCGGCTGCGACGGGGCCAACAGCGTCGTCCGCGAACTGGCCGCCGTGCCGATGACCGACCTGGGGTTCTCCTTCGAGTGGCTGCTGTGTGACGTCGCGCTGCACGAGCCCTGCGAGTTCGTACCGACGAACCTGCAGCTGTGCGACCCGGCCCGGCCGACGACGCTGGTGGGCAGCGGGCGCGACCGGAGGCGCTGGGAGTTCATGTGCCTGCCGGGGGAGTCCGCCGCCGAGCTGGACAGCGTCGAGACGGCGTGGCGGCTACTGGCGCCGCACGGGGTCACGCCACAGACGGCGACGCTGCTGCGGAGCGGGGTCTACCGATCTCATGCCCGGTGGGCCCAGCAGTGGCGGCAGGGCCGGGTTCTTCTCGCCGGGGACGCAGCCCATCTGATGCCTCCGTTCGCCGGCCAGGGCATGTGCTCGGGCATCCGCGACGTCAGCAACCTGGCGTGGAAGCTGGATCTGGTTCTCGGCGGCCGGGCCGACGAGCGGCTGCTCGACTCGTACACGCTCGAGCGGCGCGGCCACACCAAGGCGGCCGTCCTCGCCTCGGTCAAGCTTGGCCGGGTCATCTGCGTGACCGACGCGGCCGCCGCAGCCGACCGCGACGCGGCCATCCGGGCCAACGGCGGTGGCCGCCGGACGTCACCACCCGAGGCGACACCGCTGGTCACCGGACTGATCCAGCCCGGGGGCGGTGACGTGATCGGCACCGGCCGGTTCGACGACCTGATCGCGGCGGGCTTCTTGCTGATCACCACCGAGGAGCCGGACGCCGTCAGCGAGACCCAGCGCGCCCTGCTGTCCGGGCTCGGCGCCACCGTCGTCCACATCGGACCCGACGAACAGGCGGACGGTGGGTACCTGGACTACCTGCGGGACCGGGGTGCGGCGTCCGTTCTGGTCCGGCCGGACTACCACGTCTACGGCACCGCTGCCGCGGGCGCGATGGCCGCGTTGGTGGACGGTCTGCTCGACCGGCTGGGGCCGCATCGCCCGTCACTCTGAGGGATCCCGGCCGCCCGGCCGCGCCCCTAGCGTTGACTGATGTGAGTACCTCTGAGCAAGATCTCATCCGGGCATTGCGCGAGTCGGTCAAGGAAACGGCCCGGCTGAAGCAGCGGAACAGCCAGCTGCTCGCCGCGGCCTCGGAGCCGATCGCGGTGGTCTCGATGGGGTGCCGCTTCGCCGGGGGCATCGCCGGGCCGGAGGACTTCTGGCGGGTGGTGTCCGAAGGCGTCGACGTCTACACGCCGTTCCCCGAAGGCCGGGGCTGGGACCTGGTCAACCTGTACGACCCGGACCCGGACACCCCGGGCACGACATACGTCGACCAGGGCGCCTTCCTGCACGACGCCGCCGAGTTCGACGCCCGCTTCTTCGGCATCTCGCCCCAGGAGGCGACGGCGATGGACCCGCAGCAGCGGCAGCTGCTCGAGGTCTGCTGGGAGACGATCGAGCGCGCCGGAATCGACCCGGACAGCCTTCGCGGCACCACCACCAGCGTCTACGCGGGGATCGTGCACCAGGACTACGCACCCGACATCGCGGGCGCGGAGGGTTTCCTCAGCCTCGAGCGCGCGCTGGGCAGCGCCGGTGGCATCGCGTCCGGCCGGGTCGCGTACTGCCTCGGGCTCGAGGGGGCCGCGGTCACGGTCGACACGATGTGCTCCTCGTCGTTGGTCGCGATCCACCTGGCGAGCCAGGCGCTGCGCCGGGGGGAGTGCGCGATGGCGCTCGCCGGCGGTTCGACCGTGATGGCGACGCCGGGCGGCTTCGTCGGGTTTGCCCGCCAGCGGGGCCTCGCTCGCGACGGCCGGTGCAAGTCCTTCGCCGCCGCGGCGGACGGCAGCAGCTGGGCCGAGGGCGTCGGCGTGGTGCTGCTCGAGCGCCTCTCCGACGCCCAGCGCAACGGGCACCAGGTACTCGCCGTGATCCGCGGCTCCGCGGTCAACCAGGACGGCGCCTCGAACGGCCTCACCGCCCCGAACGGGCCCGCGCAGCAGCGGGTCATCCGCGCCGCGCTGGACGCCGCCGGGCTGTCCGCGGACGAGATCGACGCCGTCGAGGCGCACGGAACGGGGACCACGCTCGGCGACCCGATCGAGGCGCAGGCGCTGCTGTCGACGTACGGCCGGGGGCGCGATCCGGAGCGGCCCCTGCTGCTCGGCTCGGTCAAGTCGGTCCTCGGCCACACCCAGGGTGCCTCGGGTGCCGCGGCCGTGATCAAGACCGTGCTGTCGCTGCGCAACCGGTACCTGCCGGCCACGCTGCACGTCGACGCTCCGACCCCGCAGGTCGACTGGTCGCCCGGCACCGTCGAGCTGCTGACCGAGGGGCGCGCGTGGCCCGGCACCGGGCGTCCGGCCCGCTCCGGCATCTCCTCGTTCGGCGCCAGCGGGACCAACGTCCACATGATCGTGGAGGAGGCTCCGGCCGCCCCCGAACCGGGCGAGCAGGTCGCCGACACTGCGCCAGGGAGGGCGCTTCCGTTCGTCGTCACGGCCAAGACCGCGACCGCGCTGGCCAACCTCGGCCGGCGGCTCGGGGACACCGTGGACGAGAGCGTCGCGCTCGGCGACCTCGCCCACGCGCTGGCGACCGGACGCGCGGTGCAGAGCCGCCGGGCGGTGGTGGTTGCGGCGACCAGGGAGGAGCTGCTCGCGGGGCTCGCCCTGGTGGCCGAGGGCCGGACCGGGCCCGGGGTGATCGCCGGGTCGGCCGGTACGAGCGGGCCCGGCAAGGTCGTCTTCGTCTTCCCCGGCCAGGGCACCCAGTGGATCGGCATGGGTCGTCGGCTGCTGGACACCTCGCCGGTCTTCGCCGCCCGGATCGCCGAGTGCCAGAAGGCGTTCGAGCCGTGGGTCGACTGGTCGCTGGTGGACGTCCTGCGCGACGGGGCTCCCGAGGAGCTCGAACGCGTCGATGTCGTGCAGCCGGTGTGCTTCGCGATGATGCTCGGCATGGCGGCGGTCTGGGAATCGCTCGGCGTGGTCCCGGACGCGGTCGTCGGTCACTCGCAGGGTGAGATCGCGGCCGCCTGCGTCTCGGGCGCGCTCTCCCTGGCGGATGCCGCCCGCGTGGTGACACTGCGCAGCCAGGCGATCGCCGAGCTGCTGCCGGCCGGGGGCGGGATGGCGTCGATCGGGCTGGCCGAGGACGCGGTACGCGCCCTGATCGAGCCGTGGGGAGCGCGCCTGCAGGTGGCGGCGCTCAACGGACCCTCGTCCGTGGTGGTCGCCGGCGAGGGCACCGCGCTGGACGAGCTCGCCGCGCAGCTGGCCGACAGCGACATCCGGTTCCGCCGGGTTCCGGTCGACTACGCCTCCCACAGCCACTACGTGGAGAGCTTGCGATCCGCCCTGCTGGCCGACCTGGCCGCCGTCACGTCCTCGTCGCCGCGCATCCCGTTCTATTCGACGGTCGAGCCCGGCTGGCGTGACGAGCAGCCGTTCGACGCCGATTACTGGTACCGCAACCTGCGTCAACCGGTCCTGTTCGAGCCGGCCGTCCGCGAGCTGATCGCCCAGGACCACCGGGTCTTCATCGAGCTCGGCGCCCATCCGGTGCTGGTGCCGTCGATCACCGGGACCGCGGCGGAGCTGGACGCGGACGTGCTCGCGGTCGGGTCGATCCGGCGGGACGAGGACGGACCCGCCCGGCTGGCCACCTCGGCGGCCGAGGTCTTCGTCCGCGGCGTGCTGGTGAAGTGGCCGACCCTGCTGACCGAGGGCGCCGGAGCGGTCCGGGTCGAGCTGCCCACCTACCCGTTCGACCACCAGCGGTACTGGATCACCATGCCGACCACCGCGGCGGGCGCCGAGTCGCTGGGGCAGGTGACCAGCGGCCACCCGCTGCTCGGTGCGGTGGTGGAACTCCCGCAGACCAACGGCGTGGTCTGCACCTCCCGGCTGTCCCTGGCGACCCACCCGTGGCTGGCCGGTCACCGGATCCAGGACAACGTGCTGGTGCCCGGCACCGCCTACGTCGACCTGGCGATCCAGGTCGGCGACGAGCTCGGCTACGGCGTGCTCGACGAGCTGGTGATCGAGGCGCCGTTGGTGCTCGAGGCGGACGCGGCCGTCAGCCTGCAGGTCGCCGTCGGCGCGCCGGACGCCGCCGGTCGCCGCCGGGTGGAGGTGCACAGCTCCCGCGGCGGCGAGTGGACCCGGCACGCGGTCGGCCTGCTGTCCGACGCGTACGACCAGACGTCGGGCAGCGACTTCGACTTCGGTCAGTGGCCGCCCCCCGGCGCCGTTCCGGAGCCGGTCGACGACTTCTACGACCGCCTGGCCGACCGCGGATACCAGTACGGGTCGGCCTTCGCCGGGCTGACCGCCGTGTGGCGGCGTGGCGAGGAGATCTTCGCCGAGGCGGCGCTGCCCGCCGACCACCGGGACGACGTGGACCGGTTCGGCATCCACCCGGCTCTCTTCGACGCCGCCCTGCACGCGAACGCCTTCCACCGGCGCGCGGACGACCGCAACGTCCTGCCGTTCGCCTGGAACGGCGTCCGGCTGTACGCCGGTGGTGCCGTCGCGCTGCGAGTCCGGGTCGCGCCGTGCGGACCGGACGCGTTGTCCTTCGACGCCGCGGACGGGACCGGTGCGCCGGTGCTGTCCATGGAATCACTGGTCTCGCTCCCGATCACGGACGTGGGCGGGCAGCCGGGCGGCCGGACGCCGGACTCGCTCTGGCAGGTCGACTGGACGCCGCTGCCCCTGCCGGCGCCGGCTACGGCGCCGGAGCACCAGGTCGTCGTCGAGAGCTCAGGCGATGTGGTGCGGCTGGCGCTGGCCGACGAGCTCGGCGATCCCCGCCCGGACGTCGCCGTCCTGGACATCGCGCCGGCCGCTGGCGCGGAGGCCGAGCCGCTGCCGCTGCTGGGCCGGGTGCTCGAGGTGGTGCAGGCTTGGCTGGAGGAGCCGGAGCTCGCCTCGGTGCCCCTGGTGGTGGTGACCCGCGGTGCGGTCCCGGCGTCGGGTCCGATCGTGGATCCGGCGGGTGCCGCGGTCTGGGGGCTGGTGCGGTCGGCGCAGGCCGAGCACCCGGGCCGGATCCTCCTGGTCGACGTGGAGCCGGGCGGAGACCGCGACGAGGCGGTCGCCGCGGGCCTCGCCGCCGGCGAGGCGCAGGTCGCGGTCCGCGGGGACGCCGTCCTGGCCCCCCGGCTGGGTCGTGCCGTCCTCACCGGGGAGGCGGTCGCGCCCGGGTTCACCGACGGCGGCACTGTGCTCATCACCGGCGGGACCGGCGTGCTCGGCGCGCTGCTGGCCCGGCATCTGGTGGCCGAGCACGGCGTCCGCCGGCTGGTCCTGGCGGGCCGGCGCGGCGCGGCCGCCGACGGGATGGCCGAACTGGGCGAGCTCGGCGCGTCGGTCGAGGTGGTCGCCTGCGACGTGACCGACCGGGACGCGCTCGCCGCGCTCCTCGCCGCCGTCCCGGCCGAGCACCGGCTGACCGGCGTCATCCACGCGGCCGGGGTGCTGGACGACGCCGTCATCGCGAGCCTCGACCCGCACCGCCTGGCCCGGGTGTTCGCCCCGAAGGCGGCGGCACTGCGGCTGCTGGACGAACTGACCCGCGACGACCCGCCCGAGGTCTTCGCCGTGTTCTCCTCGGCCGCGAGCGTCTTCGGCTCGGCGGGCCAGGGCAACTACGCGGCCGCGAACGCGTACGCCGAGGCGGTCGTGTCCGCGCGCGCCGCCAGTGGTCTGCCAGCGGTGGCGCTGGCCTGGGGACTGTGGAGCCCGGCGACCGGGATGACCGGCCGGCTGGCCGACGTCGACCGGACCCGGATGAGCCGGGGCGGCGTGCGACCGATGCCGGCCGACGAGGCGCTGGCCAGTTTCGACGCGGGCATCCGCTCCGGCGCCCCGCTGCTGGTGCCGATCGGTCTCGACCTCGGCGCGGTCCGGGCCGAGGCGGGTGCCGACGGCACCGTTCCGGCGCTGTTCCGGTCGCTGGTCCGGCCGCCACGGCGGACGGCGCGGGCGGGCGCCGACGAGCCCAGGGGCGCGCTGGGCCGCCGGCTCGCCGGGCTCACGACCGAGGAACAGACCGAGCTTGTCCTCGCGCTCGTGCGCACGGAGGTCGCGACCGTGCTCGGCATCGCCGACCTCGACCCTGCCTCCGACGACAGCCGCTTCGGCGAGATCGGGTTCGACTCGCTGACCGCGGTCGAGCTGCGCAACCGGCTTACCGCGGAGACTGCGGTCAAGCTTCAGGCCACGCTGATCTTCGACTACCCGACACCGCGGCAGTTGGGCCGCTACCTGCTCGACAAGGTGCAGGGGTCGGTCGACAGTGGCGCCGCGCCTGTGCCCCGGGCCCCGGAACGTCCGTTCCCGGCCGCCGACGATCCCGTGGTCATCGTCGGCATGGCGTGCCGGCTCCCGGGCGGGATCACCACGCCGGCCGAGTTCTGGGACCTCGTGGCCGAAGGCCGGGACGGCATGTCGCCGCTGCCGGCCGACCGCGGCTGGGAGGTGGACCGCCTCCTCGGCACCGACCCCGATCAGGCCGGGACCACCTACGCCCAGCAGGGCGGCTTCCTGCACGACGCCGGCTACTTCGACGCGGCCCTGTTCGGCATCTCGCCGCGCGAGGCGACCGCCATGGACCCCCAGCAACGGCTGCTGCTCGAAACCACGTGGGAGGCCCTGGAGACGGCCGGCCTCGACCCCTCGTCGCTGCGCGGCCAATCCGTCGGCGTGTACACGGGCATGTCCATCCACGACTACCTCGGCGACCTGGCGCGCGTCCCGGCCGAGTTCGAGGCCTTCACCACCACCGCGACGGCCGGCAGTGTCGCGTCCGGCCGGGTGGCGTACGTGTTCGGCCTCGAGGGCCCGGCCATGACCGTGGACACCGCGTGCTCGTCCTCGCTGGTGGCGATCCACCTGGCGGCCCAGGCGCTGCGCCAGGACGAGTGCGAGATCGCGCTCGCCGGTGGGGTCGCCGTCATGGGCTCCCCGGTCGGCCTGACCGGGTTCTCCCGGGCCCGGGGGCTGGCTGCGGACAGCCGGTGCAAGGCGTTCGCCGCGGCGGCCGACGGCACCGTGCTGTCCGAGGGCGTCGGCGTCGTCGTGCTGGAACGGCTTTCCGCCGCACGGCGCAAGGGCCATCGCCCGCTCGCCGTCGTCCGCGGCTCCGCGATCAACCAGGACGGCGCGTCCAACGGTCTCACCGCCCCGAACAGCCTGGCCCAGCAACGGGTCATCCGGGCCGCTCTCGCCGCGGCCGGCGTCGGCGCGGACGAGGTCGACGCGGTGGAGGCGCACGGCACCGGCACCACGCTCGGCGATCCGAGCGAGGCGCAGGCCATCATCGCCACCTACGGTCGTGACCGCCCGGCCGGGCAGCCGCTGTGGCTCGGCTCGGTGAAGTCCAACCTCGGCCACACACAGGCCGCGGCCGGCGTCACGGCGGTCATCAAGATGGTGGAGGCGATCCGGCACGGGCAACTGCCGCCCACGCTCTTCGTCGACGAACCCACCCCCCACGTCGACTGGTCCGAGGGCACCGTGGCGCTGCTGACCGAGGGCCGGGACTGGCCCGACGCCGGCCGGCTGCGGCGCGCCGGGATCTCGTCGTTCGGCATCAGCGGCACCAATGCCCACCTGATCCTGGAACAGATCCCCGAGCCGGCCGCGCCGGAGGAGGACGGGGACATCGCGCCGGCCGCGCTGCCGTTCGTCCTGTCCGCGCAGAGCGCGGCGGCACTCGCCGGCCAGGCGGGACGGCTGCGAACCGCCGTGGCGCAGGGGGTGCCGCTCCCCGGTGCGGCCCGGTCGCTCGTCGCCGGCCGCGCGCTGCTCCCGCACCGGGCGGTCGTCGCCGCGGCCGGCCGGGACGCTCTGCTCGCCGGCCTGGACACGGTCGCCGCAGGCGAGGCCGGCCCGGGCACGGCGCTGGGCGCCGTCACCACCGGCGCCGCAGCGTCGGTGGTGTTCGTGTTCCCGGGCCAGGGGGCGCAGCGGACCGGCATGGGCCGCGAACTCCACGACCGGTTCCCGGTCTACGCCGCCGCCTTCGACGACGCGTGCGCGAAGCTCGACGAGAGACTGGCCGGCGCCGTGGACCGGTCCGTCCGGGACGTGGTCTTCGCGCAGCCGGGCAGCCCGGAGGCGGCCGCGCTGGACCAGACCGTCTACACCCAGGCGGCGATGTTCGCGGTCGAGACCGCGCTGTTCCGGCTCGTCGAGTCCTGGGGCGTACGACCCGCTCTACTGCTCGGGCACTCGGTCGGCGAGATCACCGCGGCGCACGCCGCCGGAATGCTGTCGCTCGACGACGCGGCGACCGTGGTGGCCGCCCGAGGCCGCCTCATGCAGGCGCTGCCCGCCGGTGGGGCGATGGCCGCGGTGGCCGCAACCGAGGAGGATGTCCGGCCGTTCCTGGGCGGGGGCGTCTCCCTCGCCGCGGTGAACGACCCCGCGTCGGTCGTGCTGTCCGGCGACGAGGACGCGGTGGACGCCGCCGTGCGGGCGCTGCGGGAACAGGGCCGCAAGGTGCACCGGCTGACGGTGTCCCACGCGTTCCACTCGGCGCGGATGGACCCGATGCTCGACGGGTTCCGGTCCGCGATCGCGGACGTGATCTGGCGGCCGGCCCGGATTCCGGTGGTCGCCCCCGACGGAGCCAACCTGACGGACCCCGGCCACTGGGTCGACCACGTCCGGCGCACCGTGCGCTTCGCCGACGGCGTCCGCGCCGCGCTGGACCGGGGTGGGCGGCTGTTCGTCGAGCTCGGGCCGGGGGCCGGCCTGTCCGCGCCGATCCTGGAGACGGGGGCGCGGTCCGGGTACGAACCGGTGTGCGTGCCCGCGCTGCGGGACGGACAGGCCGAGCCGGAAACCGTGATCGGCTCGTTGGCCGCGCTGTTCGTGCGGGGAGTGCCGGTGGACTGGCACCCGCTCGTCCCCGCGGACGCCCCGGACGTGCCGCTGCCGACGTACGCGTTCGACCGCCGGCACTACTGGCTGACCTCGGCGCCCGGCGCGGTGAACGCGGCCGACCTCGGGCAGGTCGAGGTCGACCACCCGCTGCTGTCGGCGATCGTGCCCGTCCCGGACACCGGTGGCCTGATCGGCACGGCCCGGCTGACGCTCACGACCCATCCCTGGCTCGCCGGGCACCGGCTGCACGAGGTGGCGATCCTGCCGGCCGCCGCGCTCGTCGACCTCGCCGTGCGGGTGGGTGATGAGCTCGGCTGCGGCGTACTGGGAGACCTGGCGCTGGAGGCGCCGCTCGCGATCCCCCCGGAGACGACCGTCCGGCTGGAGATCGTGGTCGGAGCCGAGGCCGGCGGCAGCCGCCCGTTCACCGTCTATGGCGCGCGGGACAGTGGGGGAACGTGGGTCCGGTGTGCCGGCGGCACCCTGGAAGCCGGCGCCGTCACCGACCTCGGGCCGGTGCAGCCGTGGCCGCCGTCCGGCGCCGAGCAGGTCGCGATCGACCCGGAGGCCGTCGGGCGCTCGGAGCTGCTCGGGCTGTGGCGTCGCGGCGAGGACACCTTCGTGGAGGTCGCGCTCGCCGACGAGGAGGAGCCCGCTGCGTTTGGCCTCGACCCGGCCCTGCTCGACGCGGTGACCCGGGTGGTGCTCGACCCCGGTTCGCTCGCGACGCGCTGGGAATCGGTGGTGCTGCACGCCACCGGGACGCGCCGGCTGCGGGCTCGTCTCGCCCGGCTGGACCACGATCGCTGGAGTCTCGAGGCGGCCGACGAGACCGGCCGGCCGGTGCTGTCCGCCCGGTCGGTCGGCTCGATGCCGGTCCGCCCCGAGGACGTGGGCGGCCGCCCCGCGACGGACGCCATGTACCGGGTGGCGTGGCATCCCGTGGCCACCGAGGAGGTTCCGCCCGGCCATCCGGCGACCGTCGGCATCGACAGCGCCGAGGGTGTGGCCGCGCTCGCCGCCGAACCCGGCCGGCCGGCGGCCGCCGTGTACGACGTGCCGGCCGGCCCGCCCGCCGGGATCGTCCTCGCCGACGTTCTCGCCGTGCTCCAGGCCTGGCAGCGCCACGCCCCCGCGGACACCCGGCTCGTCGTGCGGACCGAGGGTGCCGTCGACGGCGGGACCGGCGGCCTCACCGACGCGACCGGTGCCGCCGTGTGGGGCCTGGTTCGCGCGGCCCAGGCCGAGATGCCCGGTGTGCTGCTGCTCGACGTGGAGCCGGGCCTCGACGCCGGAACGGTCCTCGGTACGGCACTGGCCGTCGATGAACCACAGCTCGCGGCCCGGGCCGGCGGTTTCCGGGTTCCCCGCCTCGCGGCGGCCGGGGCACTGGCCGCGGAGCCCGCCTCGTGGAACCCGGACGGGACGGTGCTGATCACCGGTGGCACCGGGTCGCTCGGCGCTCTCGTCGCGCTTCACCTGGTGCGGACCCGCGGTGTCCGGCGGCTGCTCCTGGTCAGCCGGCGTGGACTCGCGGCCGACGGCGCCGAGGCGCTGGTGGCCGAGCTGTCCGAACGGGGCGTCGAGACGTCCGTGGTCAGCTGCGACGTCGCGGACCGGGACGCGGTGGCGGCGTTGCTCGCCGCGATCCCGCCGGAGCACCCGCTGACCGCGGTCGTGCACACCGCCGGTGTCCTGGACGACGGGCTGGTCGCCGCGATGACCCCGGATCGGCTGGGCGCCGTGTTCGGCTCGAAGGCGGACGCCGCCCGCCACCTGGAGGAGCTGACCCGCGACCACGACCTCGCCGCGTTCATCACGTTCTCTTCCGCCGCCGGGCTGCTCGGCTCGGCCGGGCAGGCCAACTACGCCGCCGCCAACGCCTACCTGGACGGCCTCATGGCGATCCGGCGCGCGAACGGCCGGAACGGCGTGTCGCTGTCCTGGGGCCTGTGGGCGCAGGACGGCGGCATCACCCTGAACCTCGGTGACGCGGACCGGGCCCGGATGCGCCGCGCTGGTGTGTCGCCGCTGCGCCACGAGGAGGGGCTCGCGCTCTTCGATGCGGCCGTGGACAGCGGTGAGGCCCACCTCGTGCCGATCAAGCTCGACCTTGCCGCCGCGCGGGCCGACGCGGCCACCGGCGGACCGGTGCAGCCGCTGCTGCGTGACCTGGTGCGCGTCCGCCGCCGGGCGGGCCGGGTGGCGGCCGCCGGTGACCTGGCGGGCTCGCTGGCCGGCCGGTCGGTGGCGGAGCAGGAGCGCACCCTGCTGTCCCTGGTCCGGGCCCGGGTGGCGCTGGTACTGGGGTACGCCTCGGCCGAGGACATCGCGCCGGACGCGCCGTTCCAGTCCGCCGGGATGGACTCGCTGGGCGCGGTCGAGCTGCGCAACCGGCTCAGCGCCGAGGCCGGGTTCGCCATGCCCGCGACGCTGGTCTTCGACTACCCGACGCCGGTGGAGCTGGCCCGGTTCCTCCGGGAACGGCTCACCGGCCGGGACGCGCCGGCGGCGGTCGAGGCCGTCGCGGCGGCGAACCCGGCCGATCCGATCGCGGTGGTCGGGCTCGGCTGCCGGCTGCCGGGCGGTGTGCGGGGCCCGGACGGGTTCTGGGATCTCCTGGCCACGGGTGGTGAGGGCCGGTCGGCAGTGCCGACCGACCGCGGCTGGGACCTGTCCGCCTTCCCGGTGGAGGCGGGCGGCTTCCTGACCGACGCCGCCGAGTTCGACGCCGGGTTCTTCAACATATCCCCGCGCGAGGCGATGGCCATGGACCCCCAGCAGCGGCTGCTGCTCGAGGTCGTGTGGGAGGCCTTCGAGGACGCGGGGCTCGACCCGGCCGCGTACCGGGGTTCCGATGTCGGCGTCTTCGTCGGCGTGATGGGCGAGGGCTACGGGATGTACGGCGGTGACCCGCAGACCGACGGCCTCCGGGTCACCGGCGGTGCGCTTTCGGTGGCGTCCGGCCGGGTGTCCTATGTGTATGGCTTCACCGGGCCGGCGATCTCGGTCGACACGGCGTGCTCCTCGTCCCTCGTCGCGATGCACCTGGCCATGCAGGCCCTGCGCAACGGTGAGTGCTCGCTCGCCGTGGTCGGGGGCGTGACGGTCATGGCGACGCCCAACGCGTACGTCGAGTTCGCCAAGGCCGGCGGGCTGGCGGTCGACGGGCGGTGCAAGGCCTTCGCGGCGTCGGCGGACGGGACCAGCTGGTCGGAGGGCGTCGGCGTGGTCCTGCTGCAGCGACTGCCGGACGCCGAGGCCCGGGGCAGCACGGTGGGCGCCGTGATCCGGGGCTCGGCGGTCAACCAGGACGGCGCCTCGAACGGCCTGACCGCCCCGAACGGGCTCGCGCAGCAGCGGGTCATCCGGCGGGCCCTCGCGGTCGCCGGGCTCGAGCCGTCCGAAGTGGATGTCGTCGAGGCGCACGGTACGGGCACCCGGCTCGGCGACCCGATCGAGGCGCAGGCCCTCCAGGAGACCTACGGCAGGCGCGAGACGGCGGAGCCGCTGTGGCTGGGATCGGTGAAGAGCAACGTCGGCCACACCCAGGCGGCGGCCGGTGTGGCCGGCGTGATCAAGATGGTGCTGGCGTTCCGGCACCAGGCGCTGCCGGCGACTTTGCACGCGGACGCACCGACCCCCGAGGTCGACTGGTCCGGTGACACCATCCGGCTGCTGACCGAGGCCCGGCCGTGGCCGGCGCGCCCGGACCGGCCACGCCGCGCCGGAGTGTCCGCTTTCGGGGCCAGCGGCACCAATGCGCACCTCATCCTCGAGGAGCCGCCCCGGCGGACGCCGGTCACCGCGACCGGACCGGCCGAGCCCGGCGCGGGAGGCCTCCTGCCGTTCGTCGTGTCGGCGGGCGATCCGGGCCGCCTCGCCGCGGTCGCGACCCGGCTGGCGGACGCCGTCGAGGACCGGCAGCCTCCGCTGCCCCAGCTGGCCGCCGCGCTCGCGTTCGGCCGGACGAAGCACCGGGAGCGAGCCACCGTGCTCGCGGCCGACCACGGCGAACTGGCCGGGCGGCTGCGAAGCCTCGCCGCCGGCGAGACCGGGCCGGACGTGGTCACCGGACGATCCGGGCCGGGTACCGGCGCGGTGTTCGTCTTCCCCGGCCAGGGCAGCGGTTGGGCCGGTATGGGCCGCGAACTGATGGCCGAGTCGGCGGAGTTCCGGGCGTGGGTACACCGATGCCAGGAACTGCTCGACGAGTACGACTGCGACTGGACCCTGGAGGAGGCGCTCGGCGGTGCCAACGACCTCTCCCGGACCGACGTCGTCCAACCCGCCGCGTTCGTGATGATGACCGGGCTGGCACAGCTCTGGGCCCGGGCCGGGGTCACCCCCGAGGTGGTGATCGGGTCGTCGCAGGGAGAGCTCGCCGCCGCCTGCGTGGCCGGGGTCCTTTCGCTGGACGACGCGCTGCGGATCTGCGTCGTGCGCTCCCGGCTGGCCGCGGCCCTGCCCCCCACCGGCGGAATGCTCGTTCTGGGCGTCAGCCGCGAGCGGGCGGAGGAACTGCTGCTCGCGGTCGAGGGCCGGCTCGAGCTCGCCGCGGTCAACGGACCCGCGATGGTCGGCATCTCCGGTGAGGTCGCGGCCATCGAGCAACTCGAGGCTTTCGCCGCGGAGCAGGGGATCTGGTGCCGCAAGCTACGGGCGGACTACGCGTCCCACTCCTTCCTCGTGGACGAGCTGGAGCGGCCGATGCTGTCCCAGCTCGACGGGGTCGGCGAGCGCCCGGCGCGCGGGCTCGGCGGCTCGTGCCGGTTCTACTCCACGGTCGAGAGCCGGTGGATCGGCCCGGACGAGGTTCTCGACGCGGGTTACTGGTTCCGGAACCTGCGCCGACCGGTCGAGCTGGAAGGGGCCATCCGCGCGGTGACCGCCGACATGCGGGCCGTCGTCGAGGTGTCCCCGCACCCGGGCCTGGTGTCGTCGATCCTCGACGTCCTCGCCGACGCCGGTCGGCCGGTCGGGGTGATCGGCACGCTGCGCCGTGACCAGGGTGGCGTACGCCAGGTGTTGACCGCGATGGCCGAGGCGTTCGCGATCGGGTTGCCGGTCGACTGGTCGGTGGCCGTCCCGGGCGACGGGCCGGCCTGGCGTGAGCTGTGCCGCGACCTGCCCACCCATCCGTTCGAGCATCGCCGGTACTGGCTCCGGGGCGGCGGCGCCGTCGCGGCCGCGGAGGAAGCGGTTCACCCGCTGCTGACCACCGTGGCCGGTCTGCCGGAATCCGATGGCGTGCTCGCCGTCGGGCGGCTGTCCACGCACCAGCAGCCGTGGCTCGCCCGTGCCGCGGGGCCGGGCCCGGTCGAGGTACCCGCATCGGTCTGGGTCGAGCTGATCATCCGGGCCGGTGACGAGCTGGATTACGGCACGATGGCGGAGCTCGACCTGATCGAGCCCGCGTGGCTGGACCGGGGCACGTCCCTGTCGGTGCAGGTTTTCGTCGGTGGGACGGACTTCGCCGGTCGGCGATCGGTGACCGTGCGGTCCGCGCCGGCCTCGGCCGATGGCGACCGGTCGGGCTGGACCCTGAACGCGACCGGCCTGCTCGTCTCGAGCCCGGCCGGCACCGACGCGGCGGAGTCCGGTCTCACGGTCTGGCCTCCGGCCGATGCCGAACCGGTGACACCGGCCGACCCGCGAGACGACGTACGTGGCGTCTGGCGGCGAGGCGACGAAACCTTCCTGGAGCTGGTCCTGCCGGACGAGCACCGCGAGGACGCCGCCGCCTTCGGCATCCACCCGCTGCTCCTGGACGCCGCGAGCCGTGCGATGGACCGGGCGCCGGGGAGCGCGGCCCGGTGGCGCGATGTCGAGTTGCACGCGACCGGCGCCGCGTCGTTGCGCGTCCGGCTGCGACCGGCCGAGAACGGTATCGCGCTGACCGCGGCCGACGAGACCGGCCGGACGGTGCTCACCGCCGGCCGGATCGCGGCACGGCCAGCGCGCGAGCCCCGGCTCGGCAGGCCGGGCGGCGCGCTGCGGACCGTGTGGGCCGAGCTCGACCGGGAGACCGCTGCGGCCACGCCGCGGACCGTTCCGGTGAACAGCGACGATGCGGTGCTCGACCTCAGCGGCGATCCGTCCGCCCTGGCCGGCGCGGTCGCGGTCCTCGACGTGCCTCTCGGTGAACAGCCCGTTGCGGCTTGCCGTCGAGCGCTCGCCGTCGCGCAGACATGGCTCGACGAGCCCGAGCTGGCCGGCCTCCGGCTGGTGGTGCGGACCCGGAACGCGGTCCCGGTCGAGTCCGTCGCGGTGCTCGACCCGGCTGCCGCGGCCGTCCGAGGCATGATCGCCGCCATCCAGGCCGAGTACCCGGATCGTTTCGTCCTCGTGGACGTCGAGCCGGACGCGGATCCGGACGCCGGGCTGGGCCCGGTGCTGGCCGCCGGCGTCGCACAGGCGGCGGTGCGGGCCGGGCGCGTCCACGTTCCACGGCTGGTGGCCGTCGACGAAGCCGGACCGGCTGTCCAGCCGCTCGACCCGGCCGGCACGGTCCTGATCGTGGGCGGTACCGGCGCGGCCGGATCGCGGGTGGCCCGGCATCTGGTCGCCGAGCACGGCGTCCGCCACATGGTCCTGGCGGGTCGGCGTGGTCCGGACGCTCCAGGGGCGGCGTCCCTGGTCGACGAGCTCGCCGCTCTCGGCGCGTCGGCGACCGTCGTGGCCTGCGACGTGACCGACCGGGACGCGGTCCACCGCCTGCTGTCCGGGATACCGGCGGACCATCCGCTGACCGGCGTGGTGCACGCCGCAGGGATGGCCGACCGCACCCCGCTCGCGGAGCTGGACCCGGAGCGGCTCGGCGCCGTCCTCGACGCCAGGGAGGAGTCGCTGCGGCACCTGGCCGAGCTCACCGTGGATCAGGACCTCGCCCTGTTCGCGGTGATCACCGCGGCGGCCGAACTCACCGGTCCGGCCGATCAGGCGGCCACGGGAGCGGCTGAGGGGCTCGCACGGGCGGCCGCCACACGCTGTGGCGCTCGCGCGCCGATGCTGCCGTCCGCGGACGGCTCGGTGCTGTCGGCCCTCTCCGCGGCGATCGACACCGCCGAACAGTTCCCGGTCCCCGGCCGGCCCGATCAGTGGGGCGCACCCGCGCCCGGCCGGCCGGTCCCTCCGCTGCTACGCGGGCTGGTCCGCCCGCGGCGGCGGTCCGCCTACCGGGCGGCGGTCGGCGCGGAACCGGCCGACCGGTGGACGGAGCTCCTGAGTGCACAGGTCGGTGCGGACCGGGAGAAGACAATGCTGGACCTGGTGCGGACGCAGCTGGTTCGCGTCCTCGGACTGGACCCGGACGACCCGTTCGAGCCGGAGCGCGGCTTCTTCGAGGTCGGCCTGGACTCCGTGATGGCACTCGAACTGACCCGGCGACTGAGCAGCCACGCCGGCACCGCGCTCACCCCGGCCGCGGTGTTCAACAACCCGACCCCGGCGGCGCTGACCCGCTATCTCGTCGAGCGGCTCGAGACGGCCGGGCAAGAGGCCCGGAACTAGGTGCCACGTGATGGAAATGGGCGAGCCATGACGCAGCATCCGGCCGTGCCCCTCGGTGGGGCGCCGCTTCCTGTTCATCCGCGGCCGGTCGATCCGACCGGCATCTTCGGATCGCTGGCGGAGTCGGCGGCGGCGATGTCGACCGCGGTGATCGGTGCCGACGGGTTCCTCGTAGCAGGCTGGTCGCGGCGTTGCGTGCGTGCGGGCTGCCTACTGCCTCGCTCGTCAGATCAACTCCGCTTGTCCGAACGGATCGCTCTCTCCAAGTGATGGGGGACCCGCACGTGGTCCGGGACTACGTCTATGTGGACGACGTTGTCGAGGCAATGGCGCGAGTACACCAGACGTGGGAATCTGAGCAAACTGGACAGCTCTCTGCCATCCGTGATCAATGTCGGTTCCAGAATCGTGACGTCACTGTCGGACATGCTGGCCGTTTTGGTCGAGCAAGTGAGCAAGGACGTGGATCTACTACTCGCATTTTCGAGGAAGAGGTAAAGGTATGCGATTCCTGCTCACGACGTTCGCCTGGCCGTCGCACTACTACCCGATGGTGCCGCTCGGGTGGGCGTTACGGGCCGCTGGGCATGAGGTACTGGTGGCGAGCACGCCGTCGCTGGTCGACGCGATCATCACGACCGGGCTGCCGGCGGTGGCGGTGGGTAAGGACATCGACATCGCGGGCAGGGCCAGGGACGGCAAGCTGCACGATCACGAACGGTGGCCAACCGATCCGGACAGGTTGAACAACGTACAGCAAAATCTGGTCAAGCGGATGTCGCACACGATGGTCGATGTCGCCGACGCGATGACAGACGACCTTGTCAGGTTCGCCCGGAGTTGGCAGCCGGACCTGATCGTGCACGAACCGATCACCTTCGCCGCTCCGGTCGCCGCCGAGGTGCTCGGCATTCCGACTGTCGCTCATGCTGTCGGAATGCCGTTCGCCCCGGGAATGATGGTGAGGAAAGACGGCCCGGCGCTGTTGCCGGCGTATGTGCGTCTCTATCAGAAGTTCGGCGTTGCGCCGAGGGCCGCCCCCTCGGCGTGGATCGACCCCTGCCCGCCCAGCATGCGCATGCAGGGAGAGACCTCGGCCCCGCGGCTGTCCGTCCGATATGTGCCTTATAACGCCCCCGGTGCGATGCCGACGTGGCTTATTGAGCCACCCACACAGCCCCGGGTGTGCATCACCTGGGGCACCTCAGCGGTGCAGATGATCGGTGACGCGGTGACCGGTCTGCTGAGCCAGGCGATCGAGGCGGTCTCCAGCCTCGGAGTGGATGTCGTGCTCAGCGTCAATGCAGCCACTCGTGCGGCTCTCGGCACTGTGCCGGACGGAGTGCGGGTGGCGGAGTCGCTGCCCCTGCACATGCTGCTGCCGAGCTGTCGGGCAGTCGTGCACCAAGGCGGGGTGGGCACCGCGCTCACCGCGGGCATCTACGGAGTGCCACAACTGGCTGTCACCCAGTTTTCCGACCAGATGACCATCGGCGACGTACTCGCGGCCAGCGGTGCCGGTCACCATCTACTCCACGACGAGACCACCGTGGAGCGGATCAAATCTCACGTCGTCGAGTTGCTGGATGACCAGGAGTGCCTCAAAGCCGCCAAGCGCCTGCAACGGGAAATTGCATCGCAGCCCGCGCCGGCCGAGTTGGTGCCGAACCTGGTGGAACTGGCGGGCAGGCGCGCGTCGGCTCGGACGTGATGGCGGAGACACTCGGATAGCCCTTTCCCCGGAGAACGGCGGCGCGCAGGCGAGATGCCCAGGGTCATTGCGTTGTCGCGGGTGCGGTCCCTGGCCGGCCCGGGGACCGTGGCCGGGGCGGAGCTGGGGGCGAGGCGGTCGATGCCGTGGGGCGGTGCCTATAGAGCTGAGTCGTCCACGTCATCACCGCCGGTCGGGCCACCACCGTCGCCTCACCCACCGCCCCGCCGGGTCGTCGCTCACGGTCGCTGAGCGCGCCGAGCATGGCTGATGTCGTATCCGACTCAGCTCCATAGGCGCCGGGAGGCACACCCTGCCGTGGAGTGGTGCCCATGCCAGAACCCCCGAGGCCTCCTGACCGAAGCGCTCCCGCCCGACTTCGCCGTACCGGCAACCGCGCCCACATCCCGCCCGCGCCGATCGCCGAGGGTGAACAGGGCGGGCTGCTGCACGCGTTGGCCGCGGTCTCTGATCCCCGTGACCCGCGTGGAGTGCGCTACCCCCGGCTCGGGTTCTCCCACGCCGTACCAGCGGGCACGATGGGATGCCCGCCTGGACGCCGACCTGCTCGCGGTGTCCTCGCCGGCTGGCTGCACACCCGGACTCAGCCGCCGGTCACACCCCGGCGACCGCCGTGCCGAACCGTGATCGCCACCGACGGCAAGACAATGCGCGCCGCACGCCGGCCTGTTGGCGGCCAGGTGCATCTGCTGTCCGCGCTGGACACCAGCACCGGGATCGTCCTCGATGCTCCGAGCCAGGTTCCCAGCCGTGCCGTCCGGCCCGTCACCACCGTCCCGGAACCGAGACCGGCGGGCACACCGGCAACAGCTCATCGGGGGAGTGGATGACCAGATCCGGGCCAGCCGCCATCAGGTCGTCCTCGTCCACGGTCGCCCAGGTCGCCGCCACGGAGGTCACTCCGGCGGCTCGGGCGCTGCGGATGTCGGCCGGGGCATCGCCGACCATGACGGCCGCGTCCGGCTCCGCGTCGAGCAGGCTGAGCGCGCGCAATACGATGTCCGGGGCGGGTTTGGCGTTGGCGACCTCATCCGAGCCGACCACGTGGTCGAAGTG
The DNA here is from genome assembly GCF_045040215.1 of Micromonospora sp. NBC_01412. Taxonomy (NCBI): domain Bacteria; kingdom Bacillati; phylum Actinomycetota; class Actinomycetes; order Micromonosporales; family Micromonosporaceae; genus Micromonospora; species Micromonospora sp. NBC_01412. Next base: position 189,906 of record NZ_CP109528.1, on the reverse strand, counting down.
CTGGATCAGGTTGAGCGTGGTCAGGAGGGAGCGAGCCCGCGGCCCGGCCTTCCCGGTGGCCACGGCGAGCCGGAATCCGCGCGTCCGGAGCGTCTGGAGCAGGTCGACCACCCCGTCCACCACGGGCACCTGGGCCGCGAGCCGGTAGCTCTCCCGGACGAACGGTTCCTCCATCTCCAGCGGAAGGCGCATCCGTCGCATGATCTCAGGGAAATACAGGCCCTGATAACGCTGGTAGTCGGCGAACGGCGCCGGACCGGCACCGACCACTTCCGCGTACGCCGCGGCGAAGGCCCGGCCCATCATCTCGTGACTGTCCACCAGGACGCCGTCGAGGTCGAAGATCACCACACTGCGCATCGGTACGTTCTCCATCAGGTCGCCGCCGCGGTCGTGATCGGCCCGGTGGGCAGCAGCGGGGTCGCCGAGGCCGCGTACAGCGCCTCGATCGTGCCGACGATCCGCCGCGCGCCGGCGATCGCGGATCCGCACGCCGACGGATCGGCGAGGCGGGCCCTGAGGTCGTCGAGCTGGCGGGAGTACTCCGTGCCGATCGGCTCGGCCGGGACCGCGACCTCGCTCGTCCGGCCCCGCCGGACGACGCTGAGCCGCGGTCGCGGCTCGCGGTTCGGGCTGAAGCCGAAGGTGGACCGGAGCGTCGCGGCACCGCCGCTCCCGTCGATCCGGATCTCGGTGACGTCATGGCTCACCGAGTGCGTGGCCCAGCTGGCGCGAAGGCCCACTGACAGACCGGTGCCGGTGACCAGGAATCCGCGCACGGTGTCCTCGACGTCCGCGTCGAGTTCCGGCGCCGGCTGATCGTGCCGCCAGGCCGCCGTCCAGCGCGGGTCGTTGACGTGGTCGTGCGAGGTGGACGCGGCGACCCGGTCGAAGGCCAGCGGCCCGGCGATGGTCTCGAGAACGTCGAGCAGGTGCCAGCCGAGGTCGAACAACACCCCGCCGCCTGCCGCCGCCCGGCTGGTGAACCAGCCCTGGGACCGGGGCACTCCGCGGGCCCGTTCCCATACCAGGTCGATGTGGCGCAGGCGGCCGAGCTCGCCGGCCAGATCTGCCAGTTTTCGCACGTCGGCGCGGTACCGGCAGGCACTCCCGGCCAGCAACGGGCCGCCGCCCGCCCGCTCGGCTTCGGCCAGCGTGTCCGCCTCCGCGCTCGAGAGGCAGACCGGCTTCTCCACGAAGGTGGCGAGACCTCGGGAGAGGAGACGTCGCGCGATCGCCGCGTGCAGGTGGTTGGGCGAGGCGACCAACGCGAGGTCGGCGTCCTCGGCTCGCAGCAGGTCGACGTCACCGAAGGCCGGACGGTCGGTCGCCGCGGTGAACGCCTCCCGCTTGGCCGGATCGGGGTCGACCGCAGCCACCACCTCGTAGTCGCCGCTCGCCATCAGGCGGGGAAGCCAGATCTCCCGGCCGGACCACCCGAACCCGACCAGTACGGTGCGGATCCTCATCCGGAGGCCACCACGTCGGCCACGATGGCGGCTGTGTCGGTGAGAGCCTGCTCCGACGCGAGCAGAGTGCGGTGGTGCAGCCAGACGCAGTCCTGGCTGATCGCGTCGGCGTTCGGGCACCGCTTGGCGACCGCGTCGACGGACTCCGCGGGTGCGCCGACTTCCCAGAACGCCGCGGTGCGGTAGATGGCGCGGAAGCCCGCGAAGGCCGGGATCCCCGCGTCGACCAGACGATCGACCAGGAGGTTGCGGCGCTCCTCCGACCAGCCGGGAAGCCGGAACATCGCCATGTAGTGCGAATTCCGGTCGGCCCGCGAGTCGCCGCCCTGCGGCCGGACGCCGGGGATTTGGGCCAGGAGCGCCGACAGGAACCGCCACCGCTGCTCCCGCAGCTCGATCTGGCTGTCGAGGCGGCCCAGCTGAGCGCGTAGGACGGCGGCCGAGAACTCGTTCATCCGCATGTTGGTGCCGGCCACCTGGTGGTGATAGCCGCGGTCGGTGCGTGGCCGGCCGCAGGAGTGGCGCAGGAACGCCTTCTCGTACTCGTCCGAGTCCGGGAACAGCACCGCGCCGCCCTCGCCCGCGGTCATCAGCTTGCCGTTCTGGAAGCTGAACGCCGCGACCGAGCCCAGCTCGCCCACGCGCTTGCCCTGCCATCGGGCACCGTGCGCGTGGGCCGCGTCCTGCAGGACCCGGGCGCCGGCATCCGAGGCGAGCTTGTCGAGTGCGTCCATGTCGGCCATGAGACCCGCCATGTGCACCGGCATGATCACCCGGGTCCGCGGCGTGATCGCGTCGGCGGTGGCGGTCACGTCGATGTTGTAGGTGTCCGGATCGACGTCCACCGGCACGGCGACGGCCCCGATCCGCTGAGCGGCCTGGGACGAGGAGATGAAGGTGAACGCCGGCACGATCACCTCGGTGCCCGGTCCCACGCCCAGCACCTGCAGGGCGAGCTCCAGCGCGTGCGTGCCGTTGGTGACGGCGAGGGCGTGACGGGCACCGTGGTATCCGGCGAACTCCCGCTCGAAGCTGTCCACCTCGCTGCCACCCATGCGCCACCACTGGCCCTGGGTCAGCGCCCGATCGAGAGCTCGCCGTTCGGTGTCGTCGAATTGCGGCCAATCCGGAAAGGTCGGCCCGGGTCGCGGACTCATTTCTGCCTGGCTCCTTCTGCTCGATTGGCCTCACGGTACGAAGTCCGGCGCGGGCGCTACTATCCCTCAACCTGACAGCGATTTCGGAATTCGCCGTCGCCCCATTCTGCGAATTCGAAGGGAGTGGGATTCCCTTCGGGAAACACTCGCTCGGGAAAGGGTGGTCAGGTGCGGGTGATCGAGGCCAGCCAGGCCGGCGCCCCGTTGATGTCTCTGTTGTTCTCCAAGGTCACGGATTCGATCGAATCGACCCGCCAGCCATCGGCGAAGGTGGCCCGGATATCGTCCTGGCTCACCCGCAAGGCGCGGATCCCGCCCTGGCTCTCCTGTCGCGGTCCGCTGCCGGGGTGATGGCGGTCGCTGATGCAGAGCAGGAACAACCGTGCGCCCGGCGGCATGACCGTGGCCAGGCTGTCGGCGTAGCGGACCCGCTCGGGGCCGCTGAACGCGTGGAACAGGGCGCAGTCGAGCACGGTGTCGAACTGCTCGCCCAGGTCGCCGAGTTCGAGCGCGTCCCCGACCTGGAAGCGCACTTCCAGGCCGCGCTCGCGTGCCTTGCGTCCCGCGGCCTGGATCGCTGTCGGCGCCGAGTCGATGCCGACCGTCGGGAGGCCGAGGGCCGCTGCCATGAGCGCGACCTCGCCGGTGCCGCAGCCGATCTCGAGTACCCGGCCGCGGAACGCGCCTGCCTCGGCGAGGTTGCGCATGGCCAGTTGCGGGCGGCCGAGGTCCCAGAGCGGTGTCCCGCTGTAGTGCGCGTCGTAGCTCTCCACCCTGCTGCCACCCATGTCTGCTGGCTCCTTCTGGTCGATTGGCCTTACGGTACGAAGCCCGGCGCCGACGCCGGACTATCCCTCAACCTGACAGCGATTTCGGAATTCGCCGCCGTCCCGCTCTGCGAATTCGGCGTGAACGGGACGCCTGTCCGGGGAAGTTCGCTCGGGAAGAGGGTGGTCAGGTGCGGGTGATCGTGGCCAGCCAGGCCAATACCCCGTCGACATATTTGTTGTTCTCCAACATCGCGGGTTCGATCGAATCGACCCGCCAGCCGTTGGCGAAGGTGGCTCGGATCTCGTCCTGGCTCACCCGTCGCGGCCCGATGTCGGGTGGATGGCGGTCACTGAAGCAGAGCAGGAATAACCGCGCACCCGGCGGCATCACGGTGGCCAGGGTGTCGGCGTAGCGGACTCGTTCGGCGTCGCTGAACACATGGAACAGGCCGCAGTCGAGCACCGTGTCGAACTGCTCATCCAGGTCGCCGAGTTCGAGCGCGTTGCCGACCAGGAAGCGCGCTTCCAGGCCGCGCTCCCGGGTTTTGCGCCGCGCGACCTCGATCGCCGTCGACGCCGGATCGATGCCGACCGTCGGGAGGCCGAGGGCCGCCGCCATGAGCGCGACCTCGCCGGTGCCGCACCCCACCTCGAGTACCCGGCCGCGGAAGGCGCCCGCCTCGGCGAGGTCGCGCAGCGCCGGTTGCGGACGGCCGGTTTCCCAGGGCGGCGTACCCGAATACCGCGCGTTGAAATGCTCGGGCGACAGGGCATCGGTGAGCCGACGCGCCAGTTTTTCCAGCGTCTCGACCAGTTCCTTGGCCTGGCCGGGGTCCTGGATCCCGGCGGCCGCGACGAGTCGCTCGTCGATCCGCTCGGCGGCTCGATTAGCGGCTCTGTGTCGGGCGACCTGCCGGACGAACGTGCGTCCAGGGTGGGCCGGGTCAGCCTCGGTGGTGACCGCGCCCCGGTCGCGCAGGGTGGCGACGCTCGTCTCCACGTGGCTCGCCGGGAAGCCGGTGCGGTCGGCGATCTCGGCGATCGAGGTGTCCGGGTGTTCGAACACATCGGTCATGATTTGACGCACGCCGGGGGACATCTGCCGCATGCCGGTGGGGTCCGGGATAGCGGCCTCGCCGATCCGCATCAGCTTGCGCGCGAGGTCGTGCAGTTCGAAGCCGTCCATGATCGCAAAGTGTTCCCGACGTCGGACAGCGCACGCCATCACGCAGGTTGACGGTGTGCTCGGCGGTTCACCCGCGACGGCTGGACGACTAGCAGTGTGAGGGATGCCAGGGCCCCGCGGTCCGGATCTACCGTGGCTTGCGGTTATCGCGGGATCGGACCGTACGAGAGAAGTGGGTTTCATGAGTGTGAAACAGTCCGAACGGACACTGTCGAACTTTCTCGCCTATCTCGACGGGCTGCGCGAGCGCGGAGCCGTGCACTTCGACGACAAGATCAAGGCGTGGCACGTGCTCGGTTACCACGACACCCTCCAGGTGCTGACCGACTCGGCGACCTTCTCGTCCGACGTCTCCCCGCTGGCCCCCAAGCAGGAGGACTTCGACCTGTTCAAGAAGGGCAACTTCGTCCGGGCGGACGATCCGGTGCACCGCCGGCTGCGCGGTCTGGTCAGCCGGGCGTTCACCCCGAAGATGATCGCCGGACTCGAGCCGCGGATCAACGAGGTTACCCTGCAGTTGTTCGACGACGCGGACGCCGGCGGCGACCAGTGGGACCTGATCGAGCAGCTGGGCTACCCGTTGCCGTTCATCGTCATCGCCGAGATGCTCGGCATCCCGGTCTCCGACCGCGCGTTCGTCCGGCGGCTGTCCGACACCTTCTTCGAGGTGCACAATGTCGACCCGGAGCAGTCGCTGGACTCCCTGGGGGAGAGCGCGGTCAACAATGTCGCGCCGCTGCTGCGCGAGTTGAACACCCACCTGCTGGAGTTCGTCCGCAGCCGTCGCAAGACCCCAGGCGACGACCTGACCAGCAAGCTTCTGGAGGTCGAGGTCGACGGTGTGCGGATGGACGACGAGGAGACCGTCGGCTTCCTCGGCCTGCTGCTGCTCGCCGGCCACGTCACCGCGACATCCACGCTGGGCAACACGGTTCTCGCGTTGCACGAGAACCCCGAGGTCTGGGAGCAACTGCGGGCCGAGCCCGCGCTGATTCCGGCCGCGGTCGAGGAATCGATGCGCTACCGGCCGCCGTTCCCTCGTCTCGGTCGGCAGGCGACGAAGGACGTCGAGATCGGCGGGCAGAAGATCCCGGCCGGCGACTTCGTCCTGGCGTGGCTGACCACCGCGAACCGCGATGAGCGCGTCTTCGCCGACCCGGACCGGTTCGACATCCACCGGGACCCCAACCCTCACCTGACGTTCGGCAAGGGCATGCACTTCTGCCTTGGCGCGCCGCTGGCGCGGCTCGAGGTGAGGATCGCCATGCGCCTTCTGATGGAGCGGTACAGCGACATCCGCGTACGCGACGACGTGCCGGTCAACCTCCGCAATCCCTGGGCGATGATCGGCGTCAACCGGCTGCCCATCGAGGTCCGCCGGTCCTGACCAACCGGAGCACGGGCTCAGCGGTGGGGCAGTTCCGAGGTGCTGCCCACCTGCTGGGCCCGGTTCCGTCCAGCAGCGCCCTGGCCGATCGTCGGGGTGGCTGCGGGACGTCGCCGCCAATTGCGCTCCTCGACGACTCGATCGATTGGCGTTTCACCGGTCGCGAAAGGTGGTGCGCGGGCCGGCGGGCTTGGGGTGCAGGGGACTTTCCGCGCGTGCCATGCGGGGAAAGTCCCCTTCACGTTTCTGGTGTAGGCGACCAGCCCCCGCTCCCAGGCACAGACACCGAGAAGCAGCGCTGCCGGAAGACATGGACAGGTGAGTCGTGAGTGGTGAGGACGGTTCGTACTCCAGCCGTACTTGCGGTGGCGGACGGGTTTGGATGATCTGCTGGCGCGGTTCGCGCACCGTTTCGGGCGGGCCGAGCCGCCCGGCCACTGGCTGCTGATCCGCCGCAGCATCACCAACTCCACCGGCCTGGCCTACTGGTCCGCCGGCCGGACTACGCGGCCGAGGGATGTCCGCCGACGGGCGCCCTTTTAGCTTGGGGTGAACCACGGCTTTCGACGAAGGAGATCCTCATGGCCAACCCGTTCGAGGTGGAGTCCGGCGACTTTCTTGTGCTCCGCAACGACGAGGGCCGGTTCTCGCTCTGGCCCGGATTCACCGATGTGCCCCCGGGCTGGAGCGTGGTCGCCGGCCCGGACACGCGGCAGGCATGCCTGGGCTTCATCGAGCAGGCCCGGTGACCGGTTTCTGACCGGCCGTCCGACTCGGCTCCGGCGATCAGCTGCCGGAGCCGAGTGCCCGCTCGATCAGACTGTCGACGTCCAGGGCGTCGATGAACTCGTCGTCGGCCGCCTGCGCCGACTCGGGGCCCTCGTCGGAGGCCGCAACCCCGCCCGCTTCGGCGTCGGCCAGGCCGAGCAACGCTTCGAGGACACCGGCCTCCTTGAACCGTTCGAACGGCACTGAGGCCAGGATCCGCCGTACGTCCTCCTCACGGGTGTCCATGTCGTCCTCGGCCCCGAGTAGTTCCGAGCGCAGGTATTCGACCACCGCCTGCGGGGTCGGATAGTCGAAGATCAGTGTGGCCGGCAGCCTCAGCCCGGTGGCGGTGATCAGGCTGTTGCGGAAGTTGACGGCCGCCAGCGAGTCGAAACCGGCCTCCTGAAACGCCTGGGCCGGACCGACCCCGTCGGCACCACTGTGACCGAGGACCGTGGACGCCTGGCTCCGCACCAGCCGGAGCAGGATCCGGTCCTGTTCGGCCTCCCCGGCCGCGCGCAGCGAGGTCGTCAGCGACGACGCGCTCTCCGTGGAGTCGTCGGAGGGCTGTGCCGCCTCGATCGCCGCCGCGGCCTCCGGCAGGTCGTCGAAGAGCGGGCTGGTGCGGGCCGACGTGAACGGCACGATGAAGGCGCGCCAGTCCATGTCGGCGACGACCACCGATTCCGTGGCGGCCTGGATGGCCTGGTCCAGTGCGGCCATCGCCGTGTCGGGTGTCATCGGGATGACGCCGCGCCGCCGGAGCTGGGCCAGCGTCTCCTCGTCCATCCCCGCGCCGGCTGCGGTCAGCGCACCCCAGGCGATCGCCTGCGCCGGGACGCCGTCCGCTCGAAGACGCCGCACCAGCGCGTCGAGGACCGCGTTCGCCGCGCCGGCGGCTGCTTGACCGCCACCGCCCCAGATGCCGGCGATCGAGGAGAAGACGACGAACGCGTCGAGCGGAAGTTCCGCCGTCAGCTCGCTCAGCCGGACCGCAGTGTCCACCTTGGCCTGGAAGACCTCGGTGACTTCCGCTTCACCGGTCTCGTCGATCGGGCTGGTCAGGGACAGATCGGCAGCGTGGACGACTGCGGTCACCGGGCGGCCCGGAGCGTGAACGAGGCGGGCGAGCGCGTCCCGGTCGGCGTCCGCGCACGACTCGACGACGGTGCCGCTGGCCAGCTTCGCCAGCTCGTCGCGCAGTGACTCGACGCTCTCGCCGGGCTCGCCCGCGCTGGTCGTGACCACCAGTCGCTCCGCGCCTGCCTGCGCCAGCCACAACGAGACGTACCGGCCGAGGCCCTCCGCACCGCCGGTGACCAGGACCGTCCCCCGCGGCCGCCAACGCCGTTCGCTCCCGGTCCCGGCCGGACCGGTGGCCCGCCGCAGGCGCCGGACGTGTACGCCGGATCGCCGGATCGCCACCTGGTCCTCACCGGACGCCCCGCTCAGCACACCGAGCAGGTGCCGGACGGCCCGGCCGTCCGGTTCGGCGGGCAGATCGATCAAACCGCCCCAGCGGTCCAGGCGCTCGAGTGCGGCCGCCCGGCCCAGGCCCCACACCGCCGCCTGGGCCACGTGGGCCGCCCCGGCGGCGGCGTCGCGGACATCGACGCTGACCGCGCCCTGGGTCAGGCACCACAGGGGCGCGGTGGCGCCGGCCGCGGCGAGCGCCTGGATCAGGGTCAGGGTGGCGGTGGTGAGCGCGACCGGGTCCGGCCGGTCGCGCCCGGTCCGGTCAGGGAGTGCCAGCAGGGACAGGATCCCGGTCACCCCGTCGTCGGCCAGGACTCCGCCGAGCCGACGGGTGAGCTCGTCGGTGGACAGGACGGGTTCCACCGCGCAGGGCACCACGTCCAGGCCGTTGGCCCGCAACTGGTCGAGCAAACCCTCGCGCGAGACGTCCGCGGACTCCGGCGTGATGACGAGCCAGCGACCGGCGGGCACACCCAGGGCCTCGCGCTGGGGCGGGACCCAGCCGATCGCGTACCGGAGTTTCGCCGAGACCGACCAGGTCTCGCTTGCCCTCCGCCAGCCGGCGATGGCCGGCAGCACCGCGTCCAAGGCCTCGCTCTGGTCGGCGGACAGCTCGAGCATGGCGGCCAGAGCCGCCGGATCGGCGTCCTCGATCGCGTTCCAGAAGCCGGCATCCGTCGCCTGGCCGCCCGGTCCGTCGTCGTCCGGAGCGGCTTCGGTCAGCCAGAAGTGCTGGCGGTCGAAGGCATAGGTGGGCAACTCGGCCGTGTGCCGGGGCCGGTGCGCCGGCAGTGCCGAGCTCCAGTCGACCGGCACACCGCCGACGAACAGCCGCGCGGCCGCGGCGAGGAAGGATGCCGGACCATCGGCGTCCCGGCGCAGCGTGCCGGAGACGATCGGTCGCCCGGCGCTGCGGGGCCGGGCGCCCGAGTCCGCGTCGTCGATGACGTCGGTCATCGGCTGCACCAGGACCGGATGCGCGCTGACCTCCAGGAAGACTCCGAAACTCTGGGTCAGCAGGCTCGCCACGGCCGGGCCGAAGCCGACCGGCTGCCGCAGGTTCTGATACCAGTAGTCGGCGCCGAGTAAGTCGCCACCGTCGACCCAGCCACCGGTCACCGTGGAGTAGAACGGAATGCGCGGAGGCTGGGTGTCGATCCCGCTCAACGCCGTCGCCAGGACGTCCTCGATGCGCTCGACGTGGCGGGTGTGCGAGGCGTAGTCCACCGGCACCTTGCGGGTCCGTACGCCCTCCCGCGTCAAGGACTCCAGAGCCTCGGCCAACGCCTCCTCGTCGCCGGCGATGACCACCGAGGACGGGCCGTTCACCACGGCCACCTCGAGCCGGCCGGGCCAGGCGGCCAGCCGGCCATTCGCCTCGCCCGCGCCGAGCATCACCGACGCCATGCCGCCCCGGCCGGACAGTGTGGTCGCGATCGCCTGGCTGCGCACCGCGACGACGCGGGCCGCGTCGGCCAGCGACAGGGCGCCGGCGACGCACGCCGCCGCGATCTCCCCCTGGGAATGGCCCACCACCGCGTCGGGCCGCACGCCCACCGACTCCCAGAGCGCGGCCAGGCCGACCATCATCGCGAAGCTCGCCGGCTGGACGACGTCCACACGATCGAGGGTCTGTTCGTCCACCTCGCCGCGCAGGACATCGATCAGCGACCAGTCCACCCAGGGTTCGAGCGCCCGCGCGCACTCGTCGATCCGCGCCCGGAAGACCGCGGAACTGTCCAGCAGCGCGCGCCCCATGCCGGCCCATTGCGATCCCTGGCCCGGGAAGACGAGAACCAGCCGGCCGGGTGCTCCGGAGCCGACCACGCTGCCCGTGGTCAGGTTGGGTGCCACCTCGCCGCGGGCGAGCGCGGCGAGGCCGGTCAGCGCCTCATCTCGCGAGCCGGCCAGCACGACCGCTCGCTCCGGCAACGTCGCCCGGCCGTGCACCAGGGCGTCGGCCATCGCCGGCAGCGCCGGTTCGCCGGTCTGAGCGGGGCTGTCCAAAGACGTCCGCAGCCGGGTGGCCTGCGCGGCGAGTGACCGGACGCTCTTGGCGGACACCACCAGCGGCACGACGTTCGTCGCGAGCCCCTTCAACGGGTCCGAATCCTCGGACGGGGCGGTCGCGGCCTCCTCGGACGGGGCCTGCTCGAGGATCAGGTGCGCGTTGGTTCCGCTGGCGCCGAACGCGGAGACGCCGACCCGTCGGGGCCGACCGGTCTGCGGCCACTCCTGCGGCTCGGTCAGCAGGGCAAGGGTGCCGGCCGACCAGTCCACCTGTCCGGTCGGTTCCTCGACGTTGATGGTCGGCGGCAGCACTCCGTGCCGCAGCGCCTCGACCATCTTGATCACGCCGGCCACGCCGGCGGCCGCCTGGGTGTGCCCGATGTTGGATTTCAAGGACCCGAGCCACAGCGGCTGCTGCGCATCCCGGGCTTTCCCGTACGTGGCGAGCAACGCCCCCGCCTCGATCGGGTCGCCGAGTACCGTGCCGGTCCCGTGGGCTTCCACCGCGTCGACATCGGCCGGACCCAGCCCGGCCGAGGCGAGTGCCCGCCGGATCACCCGTTGCTGCGCCACCCCGTTCGGTGCGGTCAGCCCGTTCGACACACCGTCGGAGTTGACCGCCGACCCGCGAACCGTGGCCAGCACACGATGGCCACGCTGCCGGGCCACCGAGAGCCGCTCCAGGAGCACGACGCCGGCACCCTCCGACCAGCCGGTGCCGTCCGCGGAGGACGAGAACGCCTTGCACCGGCCGTCGGCGGAGAGCCCGCGCTGGCTGGAGAACTCGACGAACGCCTCCGGGCTGGCCATCACCGTGGCCCCGCCGGCCAGCGCCATCGTGCATTCGCCCAGCCGGAGCGCCTGCGCGGCCTGGTGGATCGCCACCAGCGAGGACGAGCACGCGGTGTCCAGGGTCACCGCAGGCCCCTCGAAGCCGAAGACGTACGCGATCCGTCCCGAGGCGACGCTCGGCGACGTGCCGGTCATGACGTATCCCCGGACCTCCTCGGGAATCCGGTTCAGCCGGGTCGCGTAGTCGTGGTGCACGATCCCGGTGAACACACCGACCTCTTCGCCCCGGGCGGACAGCGGGTCGATGCCGGCCCGCTCCATAGCCTCCCAGGACGCCTCCAGGAGCAGCCGTTGCTGCGGGTCCATGGCCAGCGCCTCGCGCGGGGAGATCCCGAACAGCCCGGGGTCGAACTGGGCGGCGTCGTAGAGGAAGCCACCCGACCGGGTGTAGGTGGTCCCGGGGTGCGCGGGATCCGGATGGTAGAGCCCGTCGGTGTCCCAACCCCGGTCGGCGGGGAAGCCGGCGACCGCGTCGCGTCGCTCGATGACCAGCCGCCACAGGTCGTCCGGGCTCTCCACGCCGCCGGGCAGCCGTACGGCCATGCCGATGATCGCGATGGGCTCGTCGGGGTCGGACACGGGCGCCGGAGCCCGATCGGTCACCTCGGCGACCTCGCCGGACATCTCGCCTGCCAGGTGCGCCGCCAGGACCCGCGGCGTCGGATAGTCGAAGACGGCCGTCACCGGCAGGTCGACGCCCGTGAGGTCACGCAGCCGGTTGCGCAGCCGGACGCCGCCCAGCGAATCGAAGCCCAGACTCTTGAACGACTGGTTGTCGTCCATCGCGTCGAGATCGGCCCGCTGGTAGCCCACCACGACCGCCACCGACTCCCGGATCACCTCGAGCGTGATCCGCTCGCGTTCGTCCCGGGACCGGTTCGCCAACCGGGCGGCGACGCTCTTCTGAGCGTCCTCCTGGCCGCCGGCCGGCCCGGCCGTGACCGCGGGGACCGCATCGCCGAGCGGTGCCTGGTCGAGCCAGTACCGCCGGCTCTGGAACGCGTAGGTCGGCAGCTCGGTGGCCAGGGCCGAGGCGGATCCGGCCGGCCGGCCGACGACCGCGGGCCAGTCCAGGGCCACGCCGCGGACGTGCAGTTCACCCAGGGCCGCCACCGTGTCGGCGACTTCCGCGCCGTCCGAGCGCAGCGTCGCGACGCAGGACACCGCCGACGAGTCCAGGCTCTCCGACGCCATCGTGGTGAGCACGCCCCCCGGCCCGAGCTCCAGGAAGGTCGTCACGCCCTGATCGCGCAGCGAGGTGACCGCGTCCCCGAACCGGACCGTGGCCCGCACCTGCTCGACCCAGTAGTCGGCGGTGGCGAACCGCTGTCCGGCGTCCGGCCGGCCGGTGACCGTGGACACGACGGGCACCCGGCCCGGCCGGTAGGTCAGCGACTCGGCGACCTCCCGGAACCCGGCGAGCATCGGCCGCATCAGCGGCGAGTGGAAGGCATGACTCACCGGCAGCCGGCGGGTCTTGTGGCCGAGCTGGGCGAGATCACTCGCCACCCACAGCACGGCCACCTCGTCACCGGACAGCACCAGCGACCGGGCGCTGTTGACCGCCGCGACGCCGACGACGCCGGGTGCCTCCACCAGCGACGGTGTCACCTCGGCCTCGCTCGCCTGGACGGCGACCATGGCTCCGCCGGTAGGCAGCGCCTGCATCAGCCGGGCCCGCGCGGCGACCAGCTTCCCCGCGTCGGCCAGGTCGAGCACCCCGCTGACGTGCGCGGCGGTGATCTCCCCGATGGAGTGGCCAGCGACCAGGTCCGGGCGCAGTCTCCACGACTCGTAGAGCCGGTACAGGGCGGTTTCCAGGGCGAACAGGCCGGCCTGGGTGTAGATCGTCTGATCGATCAGCCGGCCGTCCTCCGCGCCCGGGGCGGCGAAGACGACGTCGGACAGCGGCGCCGTGACATGACCGGCCCAGTGCTTCTCGACAGCCCGGCAGGCGTCGGTGAACGCCTCGGCGAAGACCGGGAAGGCAGCCGCGAGGTCCCGGCCCATGCCGGGCCACTGACTGCCCTGCCCGGTGAACAGGACAGCCAGCTTGCCGTCGACCGGGGCGCCACCGATGGCCGGCGCGGAACCCTCGGCCAGACCGCGCAGGTCGCCGATCAGCTCGTCGCGATGCCGGACCACCAGGACCGCCCGCCGGTCGAGCTGTGCCCGGCCGGTGGCCAGCGCGAGGGCGATGTCGGCGGGCTCCAACTCCGGCCGCGATGCCACGAAGTCCGCCAGCCGGCCGGCCTGGGCCCGCAGCGCGGCGGGGGTGCGACCGGAGACCGGAACCGGCACGCAGAGGTGGTCCGAGGGCCGATCCAGGGCGGGGTCCTCGGTCATCTCGTCGGCGCCGTGCCTGGTGGTCTCCTCGCCGGCCTCCTCCAGGATGACGTGAGCGTTGGTCCCGCCGATGCCGAACGACGACACACCGGCCCGGCGCGGCCGTCCGGCAAGGGGCCAGTCGCGGCGTTCGGTGAGCAGCCGGACCGCGCCCGCCGACCAGTCCACGTGCGTCGACGGCCGGTCGATGTGCAGCGTCCTCGGCAGGACGCCGTGCCGCATCGCCAGCACCATCTTGATCACGCCCGCGACGCCGGCCGCAGCCTGGGTGTGGCCGATGTTCGACTTCACCGACCCGAGCCAGAGCGGTCGGTCGGCCGGCCGGTCCCGGCCGTAGGTCTCCAGCAGCGCCTGCGCCTCGATCGGGTCGCCGAGCGTGGTCCCGGTGCCGTGCCCCTCGACGGCGTCGACCTCGTCGCCCCGCAGTCCGGCCGCGGCGAGCGCCTTGCGGATCACGCGCTGCTGCGACGGGCCGTTCGGCGCGGTGAGGCCGTTGGAGGCGCCGTCGGAGTTCACCGCCGTCCCGCTGACCAGGGCCAGCACCCGGTGGCCCCGCGCACGGGCCTGGGACAGCGGCTCGACCAGAAGCAGCCCGACCCCCTCCGACCAGCCGGTGCCGTCGGCCGCGTCGGCGAACGCCTTGCAGCGGCCGTCGGGGGCGAGCCCCCGCTGCCGCGAGAACTCGACGAAGGTCTCCACGGTGCCCATCACCATCACGCCGCCCGCCAGCGCCATCGAGCACTCGCCGTTCCGGATGGCCTGCACGGCCAGGTGCAGGCTCACCAGCGAGGACGAGCAGGCGGTGTCCACGGTGATCGCCGGGCCCTCCAGGCCCAGGTGGTAGGCCACCCGTCCGGAGACGACGCTGCCCGAGCCGCCGGTCAGGCGGAAGCCCTCCACACCGGACGCGTGGTGCGTGCGCACGGTCCAGTCGTGGCTGTTGACCCCGACGAACACGCCGACGTCCTGGGCGGCCAGGCTGTGCGGGTCGATGCCGGCCCGTTCGAGCAGCTCCCACGAGGTCTCCATGACCAGTCTCTGCTGCGGGTCCATCGCCAGTGCCTCCTGCGGCGAGATGCCGAAGAAGGCGGCGTCGAACGCGCCGGGGTCGTCGAGGAAGGCGCCGTGGCGGACGTAGGTGGTGCCGGGGTGGTCCGGGTCGGGATCGAACAGCCGGTCGGTGTCCCAGCCGCGGTCGGTGGGGAACTTGGTGACCGCGTCGGTCTCCGCGGCGAGGATCCGCCACAGGTCCTCGGGGCTGCGTACGCCGCCGGGGAACCGGCAGGCCATCGCGACGATGGCGATCGGCTCCTTGGCGATCGCCCTCGGCTCCTCGGTGGCGGGCCGGGCCTGGGCCTGCGCGTCGTCGAGGAGCTTGGCCTGCAGGTGGGCCGCCAGCGACCGCGGCCGCGGGTAGTCGAAGATCATCGCGGGGGACAGGGTCAGCCCGGTCGCGGCAGCGAGCCGGTTGCGCAGTTCGAGCGCGGTGAGCGAGTCGAAGCCCGAGTCCTTGAACGTCCGGTCGAGCCGGATCGCGTCGGTGCTCGCATGGCCGAGGACGAGGGAGGACTGCCGGCGGATCAGGTCGACCAGGGCGTCGAGCTGCTCCGCCGGGGGCAGCGCGCTGATCCGGCCGGACGAGGAGGCCGGCGCCGCCGGAACCGGCCGCACGGTCGCACCGGCCGGGGTGACCGGCCGCCCGGCCGGTACCAGACCGCGCAGCACGGACGGCACCCGCGAGCCATTGGCCGCCTGGAGTGCGGCCGGGTCGAACCCGGCCGCGACCACGGCCGCGCCGGCGTCGTCGCCGGCCCGCAGGGCCTGGTCGAACAACGCCATCCCGTCGCCGTCGGACAGGCCGATCATGCCGACGTCCCGGTTCCGCCGGTGGTCGGCGTGGCTGAGGTGGCGGGTCAGGCCGCTGGCCCGATCCCAGTAACCCCAGGCGATCGAGACCGCCGCCAGGCCGGCGTGCCGCCGTTCCCGCGCCACGGCGTCCAGTGCCGCGTTGGCCGCGGCGTAGTTGCCCTGCCCCGGGTTGCCGAGCACACCCGCGGCCGAGGAGTAGAGGACGAAGGCGGCGAGATCGAGGTCGCGGGTGAGGTCGTCCAGGTGACGGGCCGCGTCCACCTTCGCCCCGAACACGGCGTCGACGCGGTGCGGGTCGAGCTCGGTGATCACCGCGTCGTCCAGTACCCCGGCGGTGTGCACGACCGCAGTCAGCGGGTGTTCCGCTCCGACCGTGGCCAGCAGCGCCGCCACCTGCTCTCGGTCCGCCACATCGGCGGCCACGAGCCGGACGGTCGCGCCGAGCCCGGCCAGTTCGTCGTGCAGCGCCGCGGCGCCGTCGGCCTCGGGGCCGCGACGGCCGGCCAGGATCAGCCGGCGGACACCGTGCTCGGCGACGAGGTGCCGCGCGGTCACCGCCGCGAGCGTTCCGGTGCCACCGGTGATCAGCACAGTGCCGCCGGGGTCGAGTGGCCGGGACGCGGGTGAAGGCGCGACCGGCCGCAGCCGCGCCAACCGGGGCACGAGCAACCGGCTGTCCCGGAGCCTCAGCTGTGGTTCACCGCTCCGCACGGCCGCGATGACGGAGGCGGTCGCCCGGGCCGCCTGGTCGGCGGCCACCAGCACGAGCCGGCCCGGGTGCTCCGACTGGGCGGACCGGACCAGCCCCCAGACGGCGCTGGTGGCGATCCCGGCGTCGTCCTGCGTGACGATCACGAGCCGGGCGTCGTCCTCGCCCGGCCGGGCGAGGAACGCCTGGATCAGCTCGAGCACCTCGACGACCGCCGCGCGCGGGTCGCCGTCCGAGACGTCGGCCTCGTGGATCAGCAGGGTCGCCGGCGCGTCGGCGATCCCGGCGGCATCGGTCACGTAATGGGCGGCGAGGCCGGGCGTCGAGGTGTCCCGGGGCATCGGATGGTCGACCCAGTCCAGGCGGAAGAGGTCCGCGGTGGACGCGCGCTGCCCGGCGACCAGCTCGGCCACCGCCAGCACCGGCTGCCCGGCCGGATCGGCCAGCTCGACGCGGAAGGCCAGTCCGTCCCCGGCGGACGTGGACCGGACGCCGACAGTGTCGGCCCCGGACGTCAGGAGCCGGACGCCTCGCCAGGTCTTCGGCCGCTGATCGGGGGAGAGGACGGTCCGGACCGCCGCGTCGAGCAGTGCCGGGTGGATGCCGTAGCGCTGCGCGTCCGGCCGCTCGGCGTCGTCGAGAGCGACCTCGGCGGCGGGGACACCGGCGGCCTCGGCGGCGGATCGGGCCGCCGGTGCCACGGTGCCGGTGGCGTGCGGCGTCCACTCCTCGGCGGTGCCCGCGCCGGACGGACCCGAGTAGACCGTCAGCGACCGCCGGTGGGCAGCGTCCGGCTGCCCCACGAGGATCCGTACGTCGAGGCTGCCGTGGCGGGGCAGCACGACGGCCCGGTCGATGGTCAGCTCCTCGACGACCGGGGCGCCGGCCAGGTCACCCGCCCACAGCGCCAGCTCGACGAGGGCCGCCTCGGGTACCTCGACCGCGCTCTCGTCGCCGCTCGACCAGGGCAGGAGCGACGCGGACCACCGCCCGGTCGCGATCAGGCCACCGGAATCGGGCAGCCGGACGAGCGCGCCGAGCAGCGGGTGCCCGGCGTCGTCCAGGCCCAGGCCGGACGCACCGGCGGCCGCCACCGGACGTCGCCAGAACCGCCGCCGCTCGAACGGGTAGGTCGGCAGGTCGATCCACGCGGCCAGGCCGGCGGCCGGGAGCAGGCCGCGCCAGTCCACCGGGACGCCGCGGACGAACAGCTCGGCCATCGAGCGCGCCAGGCGGCCGATGCCGCCGTCGTCCCGGCGCAGCGAACCGGCGACGACCGCTTCCGAGCCCGCCTCGTGGACGGCCTCGGCGACCGGCTGGACGAGCACCGGGTGGGGGCTGACCTCGACGAACGCGCCGAAGCCCTGCTCCAGGAGGCGGTCGATCGTCGGACCGAACCGGACCTGGTGCCGTAGGTTGCGGTACCAGTAGTCGCCGTCCAGCGCACCGTCGGCCCGGCCCGCGGTCACGGTCGAGTGGAAGGGCACCGCGGGCTCGGCGGGCGACAGGCCTGCCAGCGCCACCGCCAGGCGCTCCCGGACGGCCTCGACCTGGTCGCTGTGCGATGCGTAGTCGACTGCCACCCGCCGTACGTCGACACCGGACTCGGCCAGTTCGCGCAATGCCTCGGTCAGGGCCTGCGGGTCACCGGAGAGCACCACCGAGGACGGGCCGTTGACTGCGGCGACCTGCACCCGGCCGTCCCACTTCGCCAGCCGCGCCGTCGCGTCGGAGGCGTCGAGGCGTACCGAGGCCATGCCGCCTCGGCCGGACAGGGTCTCGGCGATCATCTGGCTCCGGACCACGACGACCCGCATGGCGTCATGTAGCGACAGCGCCCCGGCGACGTAGGCCGCGGCGATCTCGCCCTGCGAGTGGCCCACCACCGCGTCGGGCCGCACCCCGGCCGACGCCCACAGCGCGGCCAGTCCGGCCATCATCGCGAAGCTCGCCACCTGGATGACGTCGACGCGTTCGAGCAGTTCCTGGTCGGCCTCGCCGCGCAGCACGTCGATCAGCGACCAGTCCGCCCACTCGGTCAGCAGCCGGGCGCACTCCTGGACGACCTCGGCGAACGCGGGGGAGGTGTCGAGCAGCTCACGGCCCATCCCGGCCCACTGCGCGCCCTGCCCCGGGAAGATCAGCACGACGCCGGACGACGCGTCGGGGGTGGCGCTGTCGCGCACGACGAGGGGACTGGCCTCGTCACGGGCCAGTGCGCGCAGGCCCGCCAGCGCCTCGTCCCGGGAGCCGGCCAGCACGACCGCGCGCTCGTCCATGGTCATCCGCCGGGAGGCCAGCGCCACGGCGACGTTGACCCACGACGACTCGTCGGCGGTCTGGATCAGCGAGACCAGCCGGTCCGCCAGCCGGTTGAGCGCCCGCGCTCCGCGGGCGGACAGGATCAGGGGCACGATCCGGGGCGCCGGCGGCGCCGGCTGCCGGACGGCCGGCTGCCGGGGTGCTTCCTCCAGAATCACGTGGGCGTTCGTTCCGCTCAGGCCGAAGCTGGAGATTCCCGCGCGACGAGGACGACCACGGTGCGGCCAGGGCCGGTTTTCCGTCAGCAGCGCGACCGCGCCGGACGACCAGTCGACGCGCGATGTCGGCTCGTCCACGTTGAGCGTCGCCGGCAGCACACCGTACCGAAGCGCCTGGACCATTTTGATCACGCCGGCGACGCCGGCTGCGGCCTGGGTGTGGCCGATGTTCGATTTGAGTGAGCCGAGCCACAGGGGCTGGTCGGCGTCCCGGTCCCGGCCGTAGGTGGCCAGCAACGCCTCGGCCTCGATCGGGTCGCCCAGAACGGTCCCGGTCCCGTGCCCCTCCACCACGTCAACGTCCGCAGGACCCAGACCGGCCGATGTCAGTGCCTGCCGGATGACCCGTTGCTGCGCCTCACCACTCGGTGCGGTGAGGCCGTTCGACGCGCCGTCGGAGTTCACCGAGGAGCCGCGCAGCACGGCCAGGATCCGGTGCCCGTTGCGGCGAGCATCGCCGAGGCGTTCCAGGACCAGCACCCCGGCGCCCTCCGCCCACGCGGTGCCGTCGGCGGCCGAGGCGTAGGACTTGCACCGGCCGTCAGCGGCCAGTGCCCGCTGCCGCGAGAACTCAACGAACGACTGAGGGGTGGCCATCACCGTGGCCCCACCGGCCAGGGCCAGCGAGCACTCGCCGCGGCGCAGCGCGTGGGCAGCCAGGTGCAGCGCGACCAGCGACGACGAGCACGCCGTGTCCACGGTGATCGCCGGTCCCTGCAAGCCGAGCAGGTAGGAGATCCGGCCCGACGCGACGCTGCCTGCGGTTCCGGTCGTCTGGAAGGCTTCGAGCTCCTCGGGCACCGGACCGCTGGTGCCGTAGCCCTGCTCCATCAGGCCGGCGAAGACCCCGGCGTCGGCGCCCCGCAACGACGAGGCGTCGATGCCCGCATGCTCCAGCGCCTCCCACGAGGTCTCCAGCAGCACCCGCTGCTGGGGGTCCATGGCGATCGCTTCGCGCGGGGAGATGCCGAAGAAGTCGGCGTCGAACTCCGCCGCGCCGTCGAGGAACCCGCCGCGGTCGACATACGAGGTCCGGGCGCGGCCCGGGTCGGCGTCGAACAGTCGCTCGAGGTCCCAGCCACGGTCGGCCGGGAAGGGCCCGGACGCCTCCCGACCCTCGCTGACCAGATCCCACACGTCGTCAGGTCCGGTGATTCCACCCGGCAGCCGGCAGGCCATCCCGATGATCGCGATCGGCTCGTCGGTCCCGGACGGCGTGCCGACGGCGGTGTCGGTGGCCGTGTCGGTGGCCGTGTCGTCGACCAGTTCGGTGTGCAGGAACGCGGCCAGCGCGCGCGGCGTCGGATGGTCGAACGCCGCTCCGGTCGGCAGCTTCAGACCGGTCCTGGCCATCAGCCGCGTACGCAGTTCGACGATCGCGGCCGAGGTGCATCCGAGATCCCGGAAGGTTCGGTCGGCCGGGACGCCGGGGGTGCCGGGCCGGTTGAGCGTCGCCGCGGTCTCGTCGCGGACCAGGGCCTGGAGCAGCGCGCGTTGCGCGTGCCGGTCCAGGCGGCTCAGTTCCGCCCGGAGGGCGGACGTCGTGTCGTCGAGGCCGTCATGGACGAGCGGCTCCGGGAAGATGTCACGCAGCGGAGCGGGCACGCCCGCCCCCGGCTCCGGCCGGCGCGGACGCAGGGCGAACAGCGGCGCCGGATCCGAGGTGGAAAGGAGCGTGTCGACCGCGAACAGCCCGTCACGCACCCATGGCGCACCCGGAGTGTCCCCGGCCGGTTCGCACCAGGTCAGCACCGCGCCGGCCAGCCCGCGCCGACGGCGATCGTGGACCACGGCGTCCACCATGGCCGCCGAGACCACCCGGCCGGCGTCCGCCGTCTTGATGACCTCGTACGGGTCGGCGATCGCGATGAACGAGGTCCGATCGGAGTCCGCGGCGGTGCTCAGCTTCCGGGCCAGCTCCGAGTCGCCGTCGGCGAGGATCACTGCGGCGGCGGAACCCGGTGTGATCGTGGACTCCCACTCAGTAGCGGCGGCGTCCCCGCTGGCGATCAGCAGCAGTCGCTCGTTCGGGTAAACGGAGGCCAGGTGGCGTGCCACCGCGGCGCCGCGCACGGTGTCCGCGCCCGTCAGCACTACGACACCGTCGGCGCCTGACCACGAATCTCGCATCGAACGGTCCGGGACCGCCTGGCGGGTCAGCCGGGCCACCAAGAGCGCGCCGGACCGCAGCACCCAGCGCGGCTCGTCGCGCAGGATCGCGTAGGGCACGGCGTCGATCGGCGTTTCGTCGTCCAGGTCGACCAGGATTGCTCGGCTCCCCAGAACCCGGCCCGTCGCGGCTGCCAACATGGCCTGAGCCGGATCGGCCGGCTCATCCTCGGCCGACACCGTCACCGCCTGCCGGGTCAGGAGGACCAGCTGCCCCGATCCGACCCGAGCGGCCCACGCCGTCACCTCTTCGACCAGTTGCCGGGTCTCGGCGCATCGCTCCGCCCAGGTGCCCGACGTTTCGGGCGCGAGCAGCACCGTCATCTCGGCGGCGTCGGCCGTGGCCAGATCGGCGTAACAGGAGGACGATTCCACGGCCGCGGCGAGACCGGCCGCGGCCGAGCCCACGAACGCCCAGGTCGTCGGCGCAGGGCTGGCGGTGCCGTGAGACGGCGCGGGCACCCATTCCAGACGCAGGACTCCGTCGTGCATCCCGCTTGCCGTGTACCGCAGCACGGCGGGCTGATCGGCCAGCCGGCGGCGCTGGATCTTCCCCGACGCGGTCCGCGGGACGCTGACCACCTCGTAGACCTCTTCGGGAACCTTGAACGTGGACAGCTCCCGGCGGCACCGTTCGATCACGGAACCCACCTCGACACCCGACGGATCCGTGACCACATAGGCGACGGGCACCTCGCCCAGCACCTCGTGCGGCCGGCCGGCCACGCCGACGTCGGCAATCCCCGGAGCGACGCGAAGGACCGCCTCGATCTCCTCCGGATGGACGTTCTCGCCGCCCCTGATGATCAGATCGCTGATCCGGCCACAGATGGTGAAATAGCCGGCGGCGTCCCGGCGGGCGAGGTCACCCGTGCGATACCAGCCGTCCCGGAACGCCGCTGCGGTCGCCTCCGGTTTGTTGTGGTAGCCGGACGTCACGTTCGGTCCGCGCACCCATACCTCGCCCTCGACGCCGACCGGCACGTCGCGGCCGGTCTCCGGGTCGACGATCCGGACGTCCACACCGGGCACCGGAAGCCCGCACGACCCGTCGACGCGGACGCCTCCCGGCGGGTTCATGGTGATCGCGCCGCACGTCTCGGTGCTGCCGTACGCGTCGACCAGCGGCACCCCGAATTCCTCGCGGAACGACCGGCACAGCTCGGGACCGGCGACCGCGCCCCCGACCAGCCCGATCCGTAGCTCCGGCAGGGCGATCCGGCGCTGCCGCCGCGCCTCCAGGAGATAGTGATAGGTGGCCGGCACACCCGCCACAAAGGTGGCCCGGGTTTCCCGAGCGGCCTCCAGGAACTCGTCCCCGGAAGGGCTGTCCATGATCCGGGCGGTCGCGCCGACCACGGTCACCGCCAGCACGCACGCGATATGGGAAAGGCTGTGGAACAAAGGCAGCGGCCACAGCACGCGATCGTCCGCCGACAACCCCGGGATCGGAACGTAGCTCGCCGCGACCGAGTACAAGCAGTTGCGCTGGCTGGAGAGCACTCCCTTCGGTTCTGCGGTGGTCCCGGAGGTGTAAAAGATCCACGCCGTCTCATCCAGACCCAGGTCGTCTGGTGCGGCTATCGCCGGTTCGCTCGCGGCGAGCTTCTGGTAGGCGTGGACCGACGTGTGCGCCGGTGCGTCGCCGGTCACCAACAGGCGCGCGTCGGGGGCCAGGGCCGGCGAGCGCAGGAAGCCCGCCACGTGTACGGGGTCGGTGATGACGACGGCCGCCGCGCTCTCGGCCAGGAGATAGTCCAGTTCGGAGTCGGTGGACGCGGGGTTGACCGGTACCCCGACCGCGCCCGCACGAAGGGTGGCGAGGTAGCTCTCGAGCGTCTCCACGCTGTTGCGTAGGCAGATCATCACCCGGTCGCCACGCCGCACACCGAGGCCCATCAGATGTCCGGCCAGCCGCCGGGTCCGCGCCTCCAGATCGCCGTACGTGACCGCCCGCTTGTCGTCCTGGAAGGCCACCTTCTCGCCGAAGCTGTCCGCGTGCTCCCGCAACACCAGGGGGAGGGCTCTGATCAGTTCGGCGCGCACGAATCACACGTCCTCTCGTAGAGCGGACCCGGTCGGGCACCGGATGGGCGAAACCCCGTCGGCCCGCATTCGGAGGCTAGAAGCGGCCGTGCTGACCGGGCATCCCTCAGCCTGGTAAACGCCCCACCGGAAAAGCCGTGGGCGGTGAGGCGACAGTTCCGGCTGTCACCTCACCGCCCACGTCCTGTCAGCTCTGCGACCGTCCGGAGGTGAAGAAGGCCTGCGGCGGAGTCGTGGCATGCTCGCCGGCACCGGCTTGCACCGCGGCGGGCAGCGCCTTCAGTTGGACTGTGGCGAGGTGCAGGGCGAGCGGGTCGGCGATGGTGGGGACGAGCCGGCCTGCTCCTCGTCCTCGACGTCGACGAGCTTGCCGTCCGCCTCGGTGAGAACCACCCGGGGCCCGCTGATCACGTGTGCGTGGCAGTCGTGCAGCACCCGGCTGAGGTCGCTCAGCGCGTTGCGTCCCAGGCCGCGCCCAGGAGTGGCCACCATGGTCATCACGCTCTTGCCTCAATCTCCATCCCGCCGGGGCCAACGGCCTCAGGGCCGCGAGAAGCCGGCTGGTGAACGACTCCTTACACGAAGGGACCCGGAGCTCAATTCAAAAGCCCTATCGTGGAAAGGTGTGGCTTCCCTGAGGGGTTCTACACCCAGGCGGTTGGGCGCGGCGACGCCCGGTCTGGTAACGTTCAGCCTCGGCCGTGACAGACCCTTGAGGAGGTGAGACCCGTGAATGTTGGTTCGATGATGTGGGTGCTCCCCCTACCGGTCACGGCCGGCGACTGACGGAGACGTCGCAGGAGCGCCCCAAAGGCACTCCTGAAAGGCGACAGCTATTTACGTCACTACGCATCCGATCCCAGACCCCGTGACGCCCGTGATCACAAGGGTCGCGGCAGACCAGTGGCACGCCCTCGAAGACGACCTGGTGGTCGGCCGCGGCGACACTATGCGCAGGCCCGACGGGCGACTGTTCATCAGCATCGACGCATGGCACGACGCGGTCTTCGACCGGCTGGCCGCCGCCATGCTGGCGGAACTGCCAGCGCCGCTGTACACGATGGTCGACGCCGACGACTCGGATACGACCTCGAACTGGCGGCGGGCCGGCTTCGCCGACCATCGACGTGAGCGGCAGTACCTGGTGGTCGGCGAAGCGCAGACCACCGCGCGGCCCCCGACCGGGGTGACTTTCACCGGCGGCGAGGGTGTGTTCCACGCCGAAGTCGAGGGCGCCGAGGTCGGTGTGATCCGGATTCTGCCGCTGACGCGGGAGGACGGGACGCCGCGGATAGCGCGGATCGTCTCCATCGAGGTCCGTGCAGACCAGCGGCGCCGTGGCATCGGCCGGGCGCTGCTGGTCCACGCGCTGGGCGCTATGCACGCCTGCGGGTTCGGTATCGCGTCGACCGACGTCGACGAAACCGACACCGCAGCGATTTTGCTGTTGGAGGGCGTCGGCGCCCGCCGCGCGAGCAACAGCCTGGAGTTGATATGGCAAAAGTAAACCGGGGTATCGAAGTCAACGGCATCGTCGTCGAGTGCCTGAAAGACGCCCGCTTCAGGGTGCAGCTCGACAACGGGCACAAGGTGCTTGTGCACATCAGCGGGAAGCTCCGCAAGAACTTCATCAAGATCATGCTCGAGGACAGGGTGCTGGTGGAGCTGAGCCCCTATGACCTGACCCGCGGCCGGATCACCTACCGGTACCGGATGTAGCAGCCGGCAGAACATGTAAGACGGGAGCGGTGCGGGTCCTCCCAGGGGATCCGCACCCTTCGAGGAGCGTCTGCGTCAGCCAGTTCACGGTGTCGCGTCGCTGGGACCTTTTGCGACCCCTGATTCGGTAAGGCACTCGCCGCAATGCCCCGCCGCCGAGCAGGGTCGGCGGAGCGTTCGGGATTTTCATCGTCGACGGCACCATCTGCCCCGCCTGGGATTGACGCACCGTGCCTGCTGCGGACCAGCGAGGACTACGTCCGGGACGTGATCGACGCGTTCAACGCTCGGGGGTTCGACGCCTTGGACGCAAAATGGAGCGGGGGCGCACGCCGCCGCGATCGGCGCCAACATCCGATGGCGCAACCAACGCGCGAAACCCAAAACGTTGTTCGCCGCCCGATCCAAGATCCGCCACCCCGATTACCCGCTCATGCTGCATGACGAGGCACTAGTCGAACATCAGGCGGAGTTCAACAAGCAGCTCGCCGGTATCCGCGCTGCCGTCGAGCGCGCGGTAGCCGACTTCAAGTGCTGGCGGATCTTCTCCGAAGAGGGCGGGCGCTTCCGCGCCCCCATCGAGAAGTTCGCAGAGTCCCTTACCGCCGTGGTCGGACTACACTCACATTTATGTCCGTGACAATCCGATGATTCTGTTGTCGCACTTTATGCGACCTGGCCGGAAGCCTGCGGTGCGCCCTCATCAGTCAGGTTGGTAGTATTTCCGGAAACGCCCGGACTTCCTTGCCTGGCCTATCTTCGGCTGCCTAGCGTAGCAGCCGTGACGATGCATACGGTTCAGTCCACACTGGCCACGGTCCGGCCGGGAATCCTCGATTCCGGCGCCGCGCCGGCCGCCAAGATCGAACCCGGCGACGAGGTTCTCTATCCGGACACCTGGACGAACTGGCAGAACCAACTGCGGTACGGCATGTCGTCGGCCGACCGCGCGCGGCTGCGCAAGGAGTACCCGGGCTGCCCGTTCCAGATCATCGGCCCGGTCGAGGTGACCGGCGCCGAGCCGGGCGACGTCGTCGAGTGCCAGCTGACGGAGTTGCGGCTGAGCGACTGGGGCGGGAACGCCTTCCCGACCCGGGCCGGCGCGTTGCCGTACGACTTCGACGAGCCGTACTTCCACGACTTCCGGTTCGACCAGACCCGGACCCGAGCCGACTACGTCCACGGGATCTCGCTGCCGCTCGACCCGTTCGCCGGCATCATCGCGGTCGAACCGCCAGGCGACGAGCAGGTGAGCGCGCTGGTCGGCGGCGTGCACGGCGGCAACCTGGCACTTCCCGAGCTCACCGTGGGTTCGTCGCTGTTTCTTCCCGTGGCCAAGCCGGGGGCCCGGATCTGGATCGGTGACGTGCACGCCTTGCAGGGCGACGGGCTGGTCGACCAGACCGGCCTGAAGTCGACGGCCGAGCGCCTGCGGATGCGGTACGACCTCCACAAGAACGTCGGCTTGACCCGGCCCCTGGCCGAGACCGACACGCACTGGGTCGGCATCGGACTGGCCGACAGCCTGGAGGCCGCGCTGGTCGACTGCCTGCGCGCAATGATCAGCTGGTTCAGCGCGGCATCCGGCGTCACCCGCGCAGAGGCCCACGCACTGTGCAGCATGGCGGCGAGCTTCCGGATCACCCAGTACGCGGACCAGAGCGAGATCCACCACGTCGATGTCCCCCTGCCGCCCAAGGGCGTGCACGCCCTGCTGCGCAAAGACGTCTTTCCGGTCGACCTGCGTACCCGGGTCAACCGTTGGCTGCGCCCTGCGGCCTGACGCGATTCAACCTTCCGGGAAATGTCCGGCCGCCCTCATTCGCGGTGACCACGTGCAGTCAATGTGAGGGATGGCTACCGCGGCACTCGCTGGTTAGTCTGCGATTTATCTCGCTCGGCCACTGGTCATCGCATTTTTCCCGGACAGGAAGGCGAAACCGGGTGATGAGTACGACGCATGTGCATTATTTTCAGCAGTTGCTGACCCGTTTCGATGCCGATCCGGATCGCGTTGCGTTGGTCAGCAGGGGTGTCCTCCACACCGCGGGGGAACTGGCCGATGCCACCCGCCGGGCCGCGGCCGTGATGGGTCGTCACGGCATCACCCGCGGCGACGTCGTCTGCATTCTGACCGAGCCGAACACCGCCGCCACGCTGATCCTGCGGTGGGCGGCGAACTTGGTGGGGGCGACCGCCGCGCACGTGCGCGGGATGAACGCGGTGGTGCCTGATGACGAGTTGCGGGTGGAGTTGCAGCGCGCGGTCGTCGCGGATCTCGGCGCACGGATGCTGGCGGTTGATCCGGCCAACGAGGAGCGGGCGCGGGACCTGGTGGTGAACGCGGCCGATCGGCCGATTCTCGCCGTGCTGGGCGCCGGGCAGCCGGACACCGTGGACCTGACCGCGGGTTCCGGTGATGGTGTGGGTCCGTGTGCGGACATCGTCGACGGTGACCTCGCGTTGATCACGCAGACCAGTGGGTCGAGCGGCCTGCCGAAGGGTGTCTGCTGGACCTTCGGGGTGAAGAACGAGATGGCCACGTCGGCCGTCGGCCGCAGCGGCCGGACGAACCTCCTGATCACCGCACCGCTCACCCATTCCAGCGGATTCGGCGCGGACGACACGCTCGTCACCGGTGGCATGGTCGTGCTGCACAACGGCTTCGACGCGGGGGCCGTGCTGCGCGCGGTCGCCGAGTACCGCATCGGCCGGCTCATTCTCGGCACTCCGCAGGTGTACGCGCTCGCCGAGCATCCGGACCGGGCGGGCACCGACCTGTCCAGCTTGACCGAGCTGATCTACACCGGCAGCCACGGGGCGCCGCTCCGGCTGCGCGAGGCCCGGGAGATCTTCGGTCCGGTGCTGATCCAGGTGTACGGCACGACCGAGACCGGCGTGCTCACCATGCTCTTCCCGGACGATCACAGCGACCTGCGCGCGTGCGGCACCGTCGGCCGGCCGTTGAGCCCCGAAGCGCTGAGCATCCGGGACCCGGAGACCGGCGCGGCCCTGCCCGCCGGCGAGATCGGCGAGGTCTGCGCGAAGCCGCGCTGGCCGATAGCCGGCTATTGGCACGAGCCGAAGCTGACCGCGGCGCTCGTCCGTGACGGCTGGGTGCGCACCGGCGACCTTGGGCACCTCGACGCCGACGGTTACCTGCACCTGAGCGGCCGGATCGCGGACATGATGAAGGTCAAGGGTCTCCGCATCCACCCCGAGGCCGTCGAGAGGGTGCTGAGCCAGGCGCCCGGCGTTTCCCAGGTCGCGGTGTGCGGCGTGGAGGACCCCGACCGCGTGGAGCGGATCTACGCCGCTGTCGTGCCGAAGCCCGGCGCCGTCGTGGACCTCCAGGAGTTGCGCCGTCATGTCGCCGAGGCACTGTCCGACAACCACGTCCCCAGCTTGATCGAAATTTGTCAGGAACTGCCGGTGACCGGCCCGGGCAAACCCGATCGGGTCCAGCTGCGGGCCGATGCCCGCGCGGCACTGACCCGGCCCGTCTCCCGGGTCTAGGGGCGATTCAGCCTTCCCGGGAAACGTCGGGCCGCTTCATTCGCGGTGACCACGTGCAGTCAATGTGAGGGATGGTTACCGCGGCACTCGCCGGTTAGTCTGCGATTTATCTCGCTCGGCCACTGGTCATCGCATTTTTCCCGGACAGGAAGGCGAAACCGGGTGATGAGTACGACGCATGTGCATTATGTGCAGCAGTTGCTGACTCGTTTCGATGCCGATCCGGGTCACGTTGCGTTGGTCAGTGATGGTGTCCTCCTCACCGCGGGGGAACTGGGCGATGCCACCCGCCGGGCCGCGGCCGTGATGGGTCGTCACGGCATCACCCGCGGCGACGTCGTCTGCATTCTGACCGAGCCGAACACCGCCGCCACGCTGATCCTGCAGTGGGCGGCCAACCTGGTGGGGGCAACCGCCGCGCATATGCGCTGGGTGAACCCGGGCGGACCCGACGATGAGTTGCGGTTGGAGTTGCGGCGCGCCCTCGGCGCGGATGTCGGTGTGCGGATGCTGGCGGTCGATCCGGCCAACGAGGAACGGGCGCGGGACCTGGTGGTGAACGCGGCCGGTCGGCTGATTCTCGGGGTGCTGGGCGCCGGGCAGCCGGACACCGTGGACTTGACCGCGGGTTCCGGTGATGGTGTGGGTCCGTGTGCGGACATCGCCGACGGCGACCTCGCGGTGATCACCCAGGTCAGGCTGTCGAGCGGCCGGAATGGCGTCTGCTGGACCTTCGGGGTCAGGAACGCCATGGTCTCGGCGGCACCGTGCCCGCCACCCCTGGCTGGCACGAGCGCCGCCGGCCGCAGCGGCCGGACAAACCTCCTGATCACCACACCGCTCATCCATTCCGACGTGTTCGCTGCGGACGACACGCTCGTCACCGGTGGCATGGTCGTGCTGCACAACGGCTTCGACGCGGGGGCCGTGCTGCGTGCGGTCGCCCAGTACCGGATCAGCCGGCTCGCTGTCGGCACTCCTCAGGTGTACGCCCTCGCCGAGCACCCGGACCAGGCGGGCACCGATCTGTCCAGCCTGACCGAGCTGTTCCACGCGGGAAGTCCGGCGGAGCCGCAGCGGCTGCGTGAGGCCCGGGAGATTCTCGGTCCGGTGCTGATCCAGGTGTACGGCACGACCGAGACCGGGGTGCTCACCATGCTCGCCCCCGACGATCCCGGCGACCTGGACGCCTGTGGGACGGTCGGCCGGCCGGTGGATCCCGAGGGGCTGAGCATCCGGGACCCGGAGACCGGCGCGGCGCTGCCCGTCGGCGATCCCGGCGAGGTCTGTGCGAAGCCACGCTGGCCCTCGGCCGGCTACTGGCATGAGCCCAAACTGACCGCGGCGCTCGTCCGTGACGGCTGGGTGCGCACCGGCGACCTCGGGCACCTCGACGCCGACGGTTACCTGCACTTGAGCGGCCGGATCGCGGGCATGATGAAGGTCAAGGGCATCCGCATCCACCCCGAGGCGGTGGAGAAGGTGCTCAGCCGGGCCCTGGGCGTGTCCCAGGTCGCAGTGTGCGGAGTCGAAGACGCCAATCGGGTGGAGCACATCTACGCCGCCGTCGTGCCGGAGCCCGGCGCCGTCGTGGACCTCCAGGAGTTGCGCCGTCATGTCGCCGAGGCCCTGTCCGACAACCACGTCCCCAGCTTGATCGAGATTCGCCGGGGACTACCGAAGACCGGCTGGGGCAAACCCGATCGGGTCCAGCTGCAGGCCGCTGCCCGCGCGGCACTGACCCGCCCCGTCTCCCCGGTCTAGGGGACCGGATGGATCTCCGTCAGGCACAGAAGGGGAGGGTCTCGTGAACCGCACCTCGACCCGGTACACCGACCACGTTTCCGCCGACCAGCGCCGGGCCTGGGCCGCCGCGGGCCACTACCCGGGCCAGGACTTGTACTCCCTGTTCCGGGGCCACGTCCGGCGCGCGCCTCAGGCGCCGGCCGTGCTGGACGCCGAGGGGACGGTCAGCTACGGCGAACTGGACCGGACAGCGCGACGCCTGGCCGCGGGGCTGGCACAGCTTGGCATCGGCCCCGGCGACGTCGTGGCGGTCCAGTTGCCCAACGCCCGTCTCGCGTGTGCCGTCGACCTCGCCGTCGCGGCGGTGGGTGCCATCGTGCTGCCGTTTCCGCTCGGCCGGGGCGACCGCGACGCGGTGAGCCTGTTGCGCCGCTCCGAGGCGGTCGCGGTGATTACCGTCGCCGATCATCACGGCTATCCCTGCGCCGAGCGCATCCGGAAACACGCCGACGCCCTGCCGATGCTGCGTGCCGTCATCGTCGCCGGGGACGGCGCCGCCGAGACGCCGGGCTGCGTGCCGCTCGAGTCCCTGTTCGCCGCCACCGCAGACGAGTTCGTGCCGCGGGAATTCGACCCCGACGGGCCGGCGCGGATCCTGGTTACCTCCGGGTCCGAGGCGGAACCGAAGATGGTCCTGTATTCGCACAACGCGCTGACCGGCGGGCGGGGTGCCATGATGGCCGGCCTGCACCGAGGGTCTCCGGCCACGATGCGCAACTTGTTCCTCGTCCCGCTGGCGTCGGCCTTCGGCTCCAGCGGTACGCCGGTCACCCTCGCGACCCTGGGCGGGACCCTCGTGCTGAGGCCGGCCTTCGACGCTGCCGCGACGCTGCGGACCATCACCGACACCCGGCCCACCCACCTGCTGGGCGTGCCGACGATGCTGCGCATGCTGCTGGACTGCCCGGAGATCCAGGACACCGACCTCAGCGCCCTGCAGGCCGCCGTACTCGGTGGGTCCGCGCTCGACCCGGACACCGCGCGGCGCGCCGAGGAGCTCCTGGGCTGCACGGTCGTCTCGCTGTACGGCTCGGCCGACGGGGTCTCGTGCAACAGCGGTCTCGGCCGTTACGACGGTACGGTCGGCTGTCCCGACCCCGCCGTCGCGGACATTCGCATCGTCGGCCCGGACGGGCTCGAGCTGCCGGCCGGAGCGACCGGCGAGGTCGTCGCGCGCGGCCCGATGTCGCCGATGAGCTACATCAATTCTCCCGAGCTGGACCGCACGCTGCGCACCCCGGACGGGTGGACCCGTACCGGAGACCTCGGGTTGATCGACGACCGGGGCCGGCTCCGGATCGTCGGACGCCGCAAGGATGTGGTCATCCGCGGCGGCCTCAACATCAGCCCGGCGGAGGTCGAGTCGGTGCTGATCACGCATCCCGCGATCCGCGACGTCGCCTGCGTAGCGGTGCCGGACCCGCTGTACGGCGAACGCGTCTGCGCCTGCGTCGCCACCTCGGCCGACCTGAGCCTGGCCGAGGTCACCGCCCACCTCGCCGCGGCCGGGATGGAGCCAAGGAAGTTCCCGGAACGTCTGTTGCTGTTGGCCGCCCTGCCGCTGAGCGCCGCGGGAAAGGTGGACCGGCAAGCGCTTCGGGTGCAGGCCGTAAACCAGGGATCCGACGCGACCCGGTGAAACCCGGTCCAGAACAGAGGATGTCACCGCATGACTGAGGGAATCTCGGAACCGATCTCGTACCGACGGCACTGGGATCGCACCGAACCGTTCGATCCGCCGGCGGTGCTCGGTGAGCTGGTCCGGACGCGGCCACTGACTCGGATGGTGTATCCCGACGGTCACATCGGCTGGCTGGCCACCAGCCACGACCTCGCCCGTGAGGTGCTCAGCAACCAGGCGTTCAGCCACCGGTTCCACACCACCCACGCCCCCGTGACGAAGAAAGGCGAGATCTTCCCGTCCGTGCCCATCGTGCCGGGCGGGTTCATCCACATGGATCCGCCGGAGCACACCCGCTACCGGAACCTGCTCAGCAGCGAGTTCAGTGCCCGCGCTACGAGGGCGTACGCCCCGCGGGTGGCCGAGCTGGCCACCGCGCAGCTCGCACAGGTGCGGGAGCACGGCTCGCCGGTCGACCTTCTGCCGACCTACGTCCGGCCGCTCTCGCTGCGGGTGTTGTGCGAGGTGCTGGGGGTCCCGTTCGCCGGCAGCCCGGTCCTGTCCGCCCTGAGCGACAGCGCCACCGATGACCAGGTCAGCATCGAGGCGGAACGGGAGGCCGGGACACAGGCGTACTTCCACCTTCTGGACCTCGTGGGGAAGGCACGGGTCGAGCCGGGCGCGAACGTCATCGGGCGGCTGGCTGCCGAGCCCGGGCTGACCGACCGCGAGATCACCAACATGCTGCTGATCGTCTTCGCGGCGGGCTTCGCCAGCTGCGAGGGCGCGCTCGCGTCGTCGTTGCTGGCGCTGCTGCATCATGGCGACCAGCTCGACACGCTGCGTTCGGCCGCCCGGACCGGCGGCGCGAGCGGCATCGAGGCAATGGTCGAGGAGCTGCTGCGGTACACGTCGGTCAACCAGTTCCAGATCTTCCGGACCGCGCTGTCCGACGTGGAGCTCGGCGGGGAGCTGATCCGGGAGGGGGAGACGGTGACGGTCGCCTTGCCGGCGGCCAATCGTGATCCGGCCAAGTTCGGTTGTCCCGACCGGTTCGACCTGAGCCAGGACGCGTCGGCTCACCTGGCCTTCGGGTACGGCGTACACGCCTGCGTCGGGCAGCAGCTGGCCCGGCTCGTCCTGGCCGAGGCGCTGACCTCACTGGTGCTTGGCCTGCCCGGACTCGCCTTGGACGTGCCGCTGGAGCAGGTTCCGGTGCGTCTGAAGACCCCGGTGCTGGGCGTACTGCGCCTGCCCGTTCGCTTTTGATCTCGACCTGTTCGCGGGCGGCCGGATGGCATCCGGCCGCCCGCATGCTTCATCGCTACGAACGCGGCGCCCGGTCTGCGCATGCCAGCAGCGAGTCGCGGATGTGGTCGTGGATCGAGTCCATCTGCTCGGTCGTGAAGCACTGCGTGCTGTACGGCATCTCGATGCTGAACCGGCCGTAGATCGTCGCCGGCGACGCGAGCAACGGGCCCGCACCGTGCTCCGGGTTCCACCGGCTGGACAGCGGAAACTTGGTCATGTCGACGATCTCCAGTCCCTTCGGGGACGGTGGCCCGTCGATCCGTCCGACGTTGGTGAGCACCAGGCTGGTCGGCCAGAGCTGAGGGTGGGGGAGCAGCCGGTCCAGTGCCTGCATCTCCATCGCCGGGTCACCCCGCTCGATGCCGGCGCGCAACTCGGTGGTGAAACGGTGGCCGAGCTTGACCAGGTCGACGCCGGCGGGCACCTCGAGCAGATCGCGGTACCAGGAGACCATCGGCACCATCGCCTCGTGGCTGAGGTCCGGCGCGACCTGGTCGCGCAGGTCGACCGTGCAGAAACTGGACAGCCGGTGACCGTCCAGCTCCTCGGGCAGGCCGGCGCGTACGGCCGCCAGCAGTGCTGCGGCGACCAGCCCGTTCACCGACACCCCGGCGTCCTTGGCGAAGGCCAGCAGACCGGTGGTCTCCGATTCGGTCAGCCGGAGCCGGCGCGAGGTCATCAGACTCTCCGCCGGCACCGCCGGGGCGGACCCGGCCGCCCGGAACGGCAGAGACGCCACCGGCGCGCCCTCGGCCCGCTTGAGCCGCTCCTGGACGTAGGCGTCCAGCTCGGCCTCGCTGCGCGGCGGCAGCCAGTCGTCGAGCGGCGTCGGCCACTCCTGCGGCCGCGGCTCCGGCGCCGAGTAGCTGCCGGATTGAATGTCGATGTAGCGCTGCCAGATCCGGCGGCAGAACGCGGTCGCGCTGCGGCCGTCGCAGATCGCATGGTCGACGCCGAACATCACGACGTCCTCGTCGGCACCGGTCAGCAGGACGGCACGCGCGAGCGGGCCACCGAGGTACAACGGCTTGTTGTACTCCTGAAGCCGCGCGCCGGGCTCGTTGCGCCGGACGTGCAGGCGCGGCAGCTCGCTCGGCTCGAGCAGGCTGAGGTAGTAGTCGTCGCCGTCCTTCTCCAGACGGCTGCGCAGACCCGGTGCCTCCGCGAGGACAGCGGTGAACGCCGCGTCCAGGAGCTGCGCGTCGACGCCGCCGCGCACCACGCAGATCTGCAGCGCCTGCGTCCTGATCTCGCTGACGTACATCCGCTCCGACCGGGCAATTCGTCGGCGCATGCCTTCCTCCTCGTTGTCGGGATCAGCCGACTTCGCCGGCCAGGATCGCGCTTCGGTGCGCATGCCAGTCACCGTCGTCGGTGACGGTGCGGGTCTGCTCGATGCCGGCCCGGACGGTCAGATAGCGACGGCCCTTCAACACCACCTGGCCGTCGGAGACCGCTCGGCTGTAGAGCTCGGCGCCGTCGCCGCCGGCCGCGAGCGCGGCGTTGATCGCCTTTTCCGCCGGCGCCCAGTCCGATCGGTCGCGGACTTTCGGGGTGAACGCGTAGACCGTGCTCCACTGGCCGAGCCGGGGGCGGCGCTGCAGCGACATACCGTCCCCGCCATGGGTGAGCCGGTACCGGCAGCCGTACTGCCGTTGATCGCCGGCGTCGTCGAGGCGCAGGGGCTCGACGAACGACGGTCCGGCGTACCCGATGTCGACCAGCCAGGACCCGCCGTCCACGCGGGCCAGGATGAGCATGTGCTCGACCTCGACACCGTAGGACCGGCGGCCCTCCGCCGTCGTGCCGGCGATCAGGTCGGCATCGAACCCGAGGTCGCGCAGCAGCCGCAGGAACAGCCGGGTCATCTGGACGCAGCCGCCGCCGTGGCCCGACGCGACCACCGAGTCGAACGTCGCGTCCTCGTCGAAGTCGACCAGATCGACCAGCCGTCCGCTCGGCGCCGGCACGGCCAGCGAACCCGCACTGTTGAACGGAATGCTCTCCATGTGCCGCTTGTGCAGTGCGACGAGGGTCGCCAGATCCGCGGTCGGCTGGCTGGTGGCGGAGTCGTACCCCAACCGCCGCAGGTACGTGTCAATGTCGTACATCGTCTGTCTCTCTCCGGGCATCCCTCACGCCGACAGCCGGCAGGCCGGAAAGCCTGCCGGCTGGCGAATCCGACGGTGGACCGCTACTTGCCGTTGTCGTCGAACGACGCCACCAGCGGCCGCAGCGGAGTGAAGTCGTGCCAGGGGTTCTGGAGGATCTGGCGCCACGTCGCGTCGTGCCCGCGGACCTTGAGCCGGAAGTAGACCGTGCGCCGGACGGAGTCGGACGTGTTGCCGCCGACGTTGTGGCCGACCATGTAGTGCTTCAGCAGCATGTCTCCCGCACGGGCGCGCACCTGCTCCCGTTCGGGCAGCTTGATGTCCGGGTAGGAGGTGAAGGCGTCGGGCCCGTGCTCACGGAAGTACTGCGCGTGGGTGCGGTGCGTTCCCGGCCAGACGTAGAGGTTCCCGGAATCGTCGCCGTCCTGGTCGGTGAGGAAGAAGCCGGCGAGCATGGTGAAGGTCCGCGGGGGTTCATCGGCCTTCCGGCGCATGCCGCCGTCGATGTGCGGCATTCCCCGGTCGTCGACGTAGGGCGGAAAGGTCATCGCGATCTGCGTCTGCCACGGATATTCCATGGCACCGTCGCCGGTGAGTTCTTCGGCTAGCTCGAAGGCCTGGGTGTCACGCAGAAGCGCCGCGAGGTCCGGCTCCTCCTCCCACTTCGGGAACATGAAGTGCGGTCCGGCGTGCCCGTCCTCGGGCGGATGCGCGCGCAGCTGCTTGTCCACCGCCGCGTTGGCCGCGGCCAGGATGTCCGGAGGCACGACGTCCGGGATCACGATGAAGCCGCGTTCGGCGAACTCCAGCAGCTGTTCACGAGTCAACGTCCGCTGCACACTCAACGTCCGCGAGTCGATGCTGCTCGGCATGGCTTCGGTGGGTGCGGCGGGGGCGGCGCGCCTGGCTGCTTCCAGGATCGCCCGTTCGATCGCCGTCGTGGCGGACGCGCCACCGCGGGTCAGGGCGGCAAGTGCCTGCTCGATCCGGTCGTCAACGCGAATGGTGATCGTGTCGTTTTCAGCCACGAACTCTCCACCCTTCCTGTCGCATTCGATGTTCAGGACGTGCTGCCGATGCTAGGTCGGATGTGGAGGGATCCCTATCCCTCGGTCTGACAGCACCTGGCCGGGGGGACTCCCGTCAGCCGGAAATCACAGCTCCCGTAGGCCTTCGGAACCGAGTCAATCTCGTTGGTCCTTGGCAGGAATTCGGTCGTGTCGTGGGTGTTCACGTGATCCCGCAGATATGACGCGGCGTCCTTCTTTTCGGTGTCGGTGTCGGGGGCGTAGAAGTAGGAGAAGGAGTAGTCGAACGGGGTGAAGGCGCTCATTGTCTCGGCCGGTGGGGGCTCAGGTGCGGGTGATCGTGGCGAGCCAGGCGGGTACCCTGTCGGCATATTTGTTGTTCTCCAGCGTTGCGGGTTCGATCGAGTCGACCCGCCAGCCGGTGGCGAAGGTGGCCCGGATTTCGTCCTGGCTCACTCGTCGTGGTCCGTTGCCGGGTGGGTGGCGGTCGCTGAAGCAGAGGAGGAACAATCGTGCGTCCGGGGGCATGACGGTGGCCAGGTTGTCGGCGTAGCGGATCCGTTCGGGGTCGCTGAAGACGTGGAACAGGCCGCTGTCGAGGACTGTGTCGAACTGCTCGCCTGGGTTGCCGAGTTCGAAGGCGTTCCCGACCAGGAAGCGCGCTTGCAGGCCGTGCTCGCGGGCTTTGCGCCGCGCGGTCTCGATCGCTGTCGGCGCCGGGTCGATGCCGAGGGTCGGCAGGCCGAGCGCGGCCGCCATGAGGGCGTGCTCGCCGGCGCCGCAGCCGATTTCGAGGACCCGGCCGCGGAAGGCGCCTGCCTCGGCGAGGTGGCGCATGGCCGGTTGCGGGCGGCCGGTGTCCCAGGGCGGCGTCTCGGCGGTGTACCAGTCGAAGAGTTCCGGCGATAAGGTCCCGGCCAGCCGGCGTGTCAGTTTCTCCAGCGTCCCGACCAGTTCCTTGGCCTGGCGGGGGTCCTGGATCCCGGCCGCTGCGGCGAGCCGCTCGTCGATGCGCACGGCGGTGTTGTGTCGGGGGATCGGCCGGACCACGGTCCGTTCGGGGGCGTTCGGGTCGGCGGCGGTGGTCACGGCGTCGAGGTTGCTCAGGGTGGTGACGGACGCCTCCACGTGGCTTGCCGGGAAGCCGGTGCGATCGGCGATCTCGGTGATCGAGGTGTCCGGGTGTTCGAACACGTCGGTCATGACGTGGCGCACGCCGGGGGATAGCCGCTGCAGGCCGTTGGGGTCCGGGATGGCGGCCTCGCCGATCTGCATCAGCTTGCGCGCGAGGCCGTACAGCTCGAAGCCGTCCATGTCGGAAGCGTGATCGACGCGGGGCGGGGCACGCCATCCCACAGGTTGACAGTGCGCTCGGCGGTTCACCCGCGACGGCCGGA
Organism: Micromonospora sp. NBC_01412; assembly: GCF_045040215.1. Lineage (NCBI taxonomy): Bacteria > Bacillati > Actinomycetota > Actinomycetes > Micromonosporales > Micromonosporaceae > Micromonospora > Micromonospora sp. NBC_01412. Next base: position 152,643 of record NZ_CP109528.1, on the reverse strand, counting down.
CGACTAGTGCGCCGCGCCGGAAGTTCGCCTACGAAATCGTGCGAGTGATTCGAGGATCTCCTCGGTGGTCTTGGCCCAGAGGAACGGTCGTGGGTTGCTGTTCCAGTCGGTGATCCAGGATCGGATGTCGGTTTTGAGGGCTTGGACGCTCTTGTGTGTGCCGCGGCGGATCTTTTGGTCGGCGAGGAAGCCGAACCAGCGTTCGACCTGGTTGATCCAGGACGAGCCGGTCGGGGTGAAGTGCATGTGGAAGCGTGGGTGTCTCGCCAGCCAGGCCCGCACGGCCGGTGTTTTGTGGGTGCCGTAGTTGTCGCAGATCAGGTGGACGTCGAGATCGGCCGGGACGGTCTTGTCGATGGTGATCAGGAAATCTCTGAACTCGGCGGCTCGGTGCTGGCGGTGTAGTTCACCGATGACGGTGCCGTCGGCGGTGTCGACCGCGGCGAAGAGGTTGGTGATGCCGTTGCGGTGGTAGTCGTGGGTGCGACGTTCGGGCATGCCGGGCATCATCGGCAGGACCGGCTGGGAGCGGTCGAGGGCTTGGATCTGGGACTTCTCGTCGACGCAGAGCACCACGGCCCTTTCGGGCGGGTGGTGGTAGAGCCCGACGACGTCGACGACCTTCTCGACGAATTGCGGGTCGGTGGACAGTTTGAAGGCACCGGCGCGGTGGGGTTTGAGGCCGAAGTCGCGCCAGATCCTGCCGATCGTCGATTTCGACAACCCTGACCTTTGCGCCATGGACGTTCGCGACCAGTGGGTGGCGTTATGCGGTGTCTGTTCGAGGGTGGCCACGACGACCTCCTCGATCTTGTCCAGAGCGATCGACGGAGGCCGGCCGGGGCGCTGTTCGTCGATCAGCCCGTCGAGGCGTTCGGCCAGGAACCGTCGCCGCCACTTACCCACAGTGGACAGATGGACATTCAAAGCCGTTGCCACATCAGTGTTCGAGCCACCCTCGGCACACGCCAGAATGATCCTGGACCGCATCGCGAGGACCTGCGACGACTTCGCCCGACGCGACCATCGGGTCAACGTCACCCGTTCCTCATCGGTCAACACCAACGGTGCGATCGGACGCCCGGTTCGTGCCATTGACCCACCCTACACCAACTTGTCAGGCGAATTTCCGGCGCAGCGCACTAGCAGCGTGAGGGATGTCAGGGCCCTGCGGTTTGGATCTAGCGTGTCCGGTGAGCATCGCGCTACCGGGCCGTATGAAAGAAGTGAGCTTTCATGGGTGTGACCTAGTCCGAACGGACACTGTCCAATTTTCTCGCCTATCTCGACGGATGTTCTACCTGTCGGATACGGCGTTCCGGATGTTGCAAAACGGTATGACATTGGACACTAGCCCTGCTGCTGCTTCGCGCGAATCAGGTCGTCGGCCGCTCCTCGATCATTTACGAGTTGTGGGGCGAAAACACGCCGTGCAGTGCCATCACCACCGCACAGACCTACGTCTACCAAATACGCAAGAAATGTCAGCGCCGGTTCGATCAGATCGGCTGGGTGAACTGGTGGAGACCCGTCCGCCCGGGTACGTGCTCCGGGCAGAAGAGTCGGCGATCGATCCCGATCGACGGCCCGAAGGATCACCAGCATCACAGCTCGCGTAGAAGGGATCGCCATGCCGTTCACGGCAGGGGAAGTCGCCTACCTGCGGTCGCAGTCCCTGGGACGGCTGGCCACCATCGGCGGTGCCGGCTTTCCGCATTGCGTCCGGGCCGAGGCCGATGCGCTGGCGCCCGCCGACGGCCCCGGCGGTGCCGAGCTGATCCGGATCCACCCGGTCAGGATCGTCGCCGGGGGCATCGACGCGGGATGGGGAGCGAGGGCGGTGGGCCGCACAGTCGGTGCAACGCTCGCCCACGAGGGAGGGCAACGGTGATGATCCGCGTTTGGGACTACCTGCGGGAGTACCACGACGAACGCGAGGAGGTGCTCGCCGCGGTGACGAAGGTGTTCGAGTCCGGCCAGCTGATACTGGGTCCGAGCGTGGCCGGGTTCGAGGCGGAGTTCGCGGCGTACCACGGTGTCACCCACTGTGCCGGCGTGGACAACGGCACCAACGCGATCAAGCTGGGGTTGCAGGCGCTCGGCGTGGGCCCGGGCGACGAGGTGATCACGGTCGCCAACACCGCCGCGCCGACCGTGGTGGCCATCGACGGGACGGGCGCCAAGCCGGTCTTCGTGGATGTGCGCGAGGACGACTTCCTCATGGACACCGACCAGGTTGCGGCCGCGATCAGCCCGCGCACCCGGGCACTGGTCCCCGTGCACCTCTACGGCCAGTGCGTCGACATGGCCCCGCTACGCCGGTTGGCCGCCCGGCACGGCCTGGCCGTCCTGGAAGACTGCGCCCAAGCGCACGGCGCGCGCCACCACGGCCAACTGGCCGGCGCGATGGGCGACGCCGCTGCGTTCTCGTTCTATCCCACGAAGGTTCTCGGCGCATACGGCGACGGCGGCGCCGTGATCACCGGCGACGAGCACATCGACCAGAACCTCCGGCGCCTGCGCTACTACGGCATGGAGGACCGCTACTACGTGGAGCGGACTCCCGGGCACAACAGCCGCCTCGACGAGGTACAGGCCGAGATCCTGCGGGGCAAGCTGCGCCGACTTGACGCGTACATCTCGGGGCGCCGCTTGGTCGCGCAGCGCTACACCGAGGCGCTGGGCGACCTCGCCGAGCCGGGCGGGCTCGTGCTGCCGACGGTGTCGCCCGGGAATGAGCACGTGTACTACCTGTACGCGGTTCGGCACCCCAGGCGGGACGACATCATCGAGCGGCTGCGCGCGTACGACATCGCGCTGAACATCAGCTACCCCTGGCCGGTGCACACGATGGCCGGATTCGCGCACCTCGGATACGCCAAGGGCTCGCTGCCGGTCACCGAGAAACTGGCCGGCGAGGTGTTCTCGCTGCCGATGTACCCGTCGCTGCCGCTCGACCGGCAGCAGGCGGTGATCCGGGCCCTTCGCGAGGTGCTGGCCGGTTTCTGAGACAACCCATCTGGTACGGAGGGAACACCATGCCGGGAGAACTGGCGACCGCCACCTGCAGAGTGTGCGACGGGACTGTCCATGAGTTCCTCGACCTCGGCCGTCAGCCGCTGTCCGACGCGTTCCGGGAGCCGGACAGCGACGCCACGGAATTCTTCTTCCGGCTCGCCGTCGGGCAATGCGAGTCGTGCACGATGGTGCAGCTCACCGAGTCGGTACCGCGGGAGAAGATGTTCCACGAGGAATACCCGTACCACTCGTCCGGGTCGGCGGTGATGCGTGAGCACTTCGCGAGCACCGCACGACGGTTCCTCGCCACCGAGCTGGCCGTGCCGGACCCGTTCATCGTCGAGATGGGCTGCAACGACGGCGTCATGCTGAGCACGATCCAACGGGCCGGCGTACGCCATCTGGGCCTCGAACCCTCCGGGCGGGTGGCCGAGGTGGCCCGCGCCGCAGGCGTCCGGGTACGCACCGCGTTCTTCGAGGACTCGACGGCGGCGCAGGTCCGTGAGGCGGAAGGGCCGGCCCAGGTCATCTTCGCGGCGAACACCATGTGTCACATCCCGTACCCGGACTCGATCTTCCGCGGCGTCGACGCGCTGCTGGCGCCGGACGGCGTGTTCGTGTTCGAGGACCCGTACCTCGGTGACCTGGTGGCGAAGACGTCCTTCGACCAGATCTACGACGAGCACTTCTTCCTGTTCAGCGCGCACTCGGTGCGGGCCATGGCCGAGCACTACGGATTCGAGTTGGTCGACGTGGAACGGCTGCCGGTGCACGGCGGCGAGATCCGGTACACGCTCGCCCGGGCCGGGAGGCGCACGCCCAGCGCCGCCGTCGCCGGCCTGCTCGCCGAGGAGGACGCCCGCGGGCTGTCCGGCATGGCGACCCTGCGTGGCTTCGCCGACAGCGTGATGCGGGTGCGCGACGACCTGGTGGAACTGCTGCGACGGCTACGCACCGACGGATCCCGCGTGGTCGCCTACGGCGCCACGGCGAAAAGCGCCACAGTCACCAACTTCTGCGATATCGGGCCCGAGCTCGTCTCCTACGTGTGTGACAGCACGCCCGCCAAGCAGCACCGGCTGACGCCCGGCAAGCACATCCCGGTACGCCCGCCGACCGCGTTCCGCGATCCGTACCCGGACTACGCGCTGTTGTTCGCGTGGAACCACGCCGACGAAATCATGGCGAACGAGCAGGAATTCCGGCGCTCCGGCGGGCGATGGATCAGCTATGTGCCGAACGTCCGGGTGCTCTGAGGGATCGAGGGGGCTATGCAGGAACAGGACACCGCGTCACCGTCCCACGTCGGTGCCGCGTTGATGGAGACGGAACGGGACACGCCGGGGCCGGCGGTGCCACCCGGCGACCTGGCTACCGCGATCACCGCGCCAGGTCGAGAGTTGCTGACCCGCCTGGCTCGGCACCTGCCCCGGATACGGGCCGCGGCGGCGCCGAACGACCGGGACGGCACGTTCCCCGCCGAGACGTTCCGCGGCTTCGCGCGTGACGGCGTGCTGGGCGCGACCGTGCCCGCCGAGCTGGGCGGGATGGGTGTCAGCCGGCTCCACGACGTGGCGGTCGCGCTTCTACGGGTCGCCGAGGCGGACGCCTCGACCGCGCTGGCCCTGCACGCCCAGTTCAGCCGGGGGATCACCCTGACGTACGAGTGGCGGCACGGCCCGCCGCCGACGCAGGAACTGGCCGAGCGGCTGCTGCGCGCGATGGCCCGCGGCGAGGCGGTGGTGTGCGGCGCGGTGAAGGACCACGGGCGAGAGGTCACCCAGCTGCGCCCCGACGGCGCCGGTGGTTGGCTGCTGTCCGGCCGTAAGACTCTGGTGACGATGGCGCCGATCGGGACGCACTTCGTCGTCTCCGCCCAGGCGCCGGTCGCCGAGGGATTAACGCTGCTGCACGCCCCTATCGTGGCCCGGGACACCCCGGGTCTCTCCATTATCGACGGATGGAACGGCCTGGGCATGCGCGCGTCCGGCACGTTCGACGTGGCGTTCGACAACTGCCCGGTGCCCGCGGGCGACGTGCTGGCGCGTGGCAGCGTCGGCGCGCACAGCGACGCGGTCCTCGCCGGGCAGACGGTCAGCTCCATCACCATGCTCGGCATCTACGCCGGCGTCGCCCAGGCCGCCCGCGACCTCGCGGTGGACACGGTCGCCCGGCGGTCGGCCACACCGCCCGCGGCGTCGCGCACCCTGGTCGCCGAGATCGAGGCGCGGCTGTACGCACTGCGGGCCACCGCGTCGGCCGCGATCGTCAACGCCGACGAACTGTCCCCACGTCACGACATGGATCCGGATGAGCGCGGCCGGCGGATGATGACCCCGTTCCAGTGCGCCAAGGTCATGGTCAACCAACTGGCGGCCGCGGTGGTCGACGACTGCCTCACCGTGGTGGGCGGGGCCACGTACGTGGCGGAGCACCCGCTGGCCCGGCTGTATCGGGACGTGCGCGCCGGCCGGTTCATGCAGCCGTACACGTACGCCGACGGGGTCGACTACCTGAGCGCGCAGGTGCTGGGCCTGGAAAGGGACAACAACTACGTGAGCGTGCGGGCCACCCGGCCGGTGGACGGCCGGTGACGGGCCGACGTATCGACTCGGCCGTGGCCCGGCCCACCGTTTGACGGCCGGCGTCACCGCGCTTTGCGCAGTCCGGTGCCCGACCTCGTCTCGAAGGGATCCAGGATGGTGATCGCGACGCGGCTGGCGGAGCGGGATGACACCCGGCTGCCCGCACGGCTCGCGCGTTCCCGGCGGGCCGTCGCGACCGGCACGGGCATACGGACCGAGGACTTCGACGCCTGGCTCGCCGGGCGCCGCCAGGCGCACTGCTTCACCGTCGAGCGGGTGCCGCTCGCGAAGATCAAGGGCTGGTCGTTCGAACCGGACAGCGGCAACCTCGTGCACCGCAGCGGGAGGTTCTTCAGCGTGGAGGGGCTGCACGTCGTGATCGACGGTCGCGAGTGGCAGCAGCCGATCATCGTGCAGCCCGAGGTGGGGATCCTCGGCATCCTGGCCAAGGAGTTCGACGGCGTACTGCACTTCCTGATGCAGGCCAAGATGGAGCCGGGCAATCCTGGCCTGTTGCAGCTCTCGCCGACCGTGCAGGCCACGCACAGCAACTACACCGGCGTGCATCGGGGTGCCGACGTGAGGTACGTCGAGTACTTCACCCGGCCTGGCCGGGGCAGGGTGCTCGCCGACGTGCTCCAGTCGGAGCACGGCTCCTGGTTCCTGTGCAAGTCCAACCGCAACATGATCATCGAGACCTTCGACGACGTGCCGCCGCACGACGACTTCTGCTGGCTCACCCTGGGGCAGATCGGCAAGCTGCTGCACCGCGACAACGTCGTGAACATGGACGCACGCAGCGTCCTTGCCTGCGCCCCGACGGCGCCCGCGGAGGCGGGGGCGGTGCGCTCCGACACGGATGTGCTGTCGTGGTTCACCAACGAGCGGGCCCGGCACGACGTGCGGGCCCAGCGCATCCCGCTCGCCGAGGTAAGCGACTGGGTGCGCACCGACGACAACATCCAGCACGTCGGGAACCGGTACTTCCGGGTCGGCGGGGTGTCCGTCGAGGCCGGGAACCGCGAGGTGACCTCGTGGATGCAGCCGCTGTTCGAGCCGGTCGGCGTGGGTCTCTGCGCGTTCCTGGTCCGCCGCTTCGGCGGGGTGCCGCACCTGCTGGTCCAGGCCCGGGCCGAGGGCGGTCTCCTCGACACCGTCGAACTCGGGCCGACGGTGCAGTGCACCCCGGAGAACTACGCCCACCTGCCGGAGCGGGAGCGGCCGCCGTTCCTCGACCTGGTACGCCGTGCCGGAGCGGACCGGATCCGATACGCCGCGGTGCACTCCGACGAGGGCGGCCGTTTCCTCAACGCCGTCAGCCGCTACCTGCTCGTGGAGGCCGACGAGGCCGAGGCGGCCGCCGAGCCCCCGGCCGGGTTCGCCTGGGTGACCCCCGGCCAGCTGACTTCGCTGGCCCGGCATGGGCACTACCTCAACATTCAGGCGCGTACGCTGCTCGCGGTCGTCGGCTTGCTGAACGGACCACTGTAGGTGGGCGCTATCCGGCGTTCTCGGCGAACGCGTCGACGCAACGCCGCAGCGCGGTGTGCAACGGCACCCGGGGGCGCCAGCTGGTAGCCGCCCGGAACCTCGACGAGTCGATCACGACGCTGTGCATGTCGGTGGCCGTGGCGAGATCGGGCGGCGGTACGCAGACGACGGGCACCGGCGACCGCCCCAGGCGGGCGCCGACCAGGTCGGCGATCGTCCGTAGCACGTCGCCCAGGGGCACGCCGCGCCCGGTGCCGAGCAGCCAGTGCCGGCCCGCGAGCACGTCCGCGTGGTCGATACCGGCGAGGAAGGCGTCCGCGGCGTCGTGCACATACAGCAGGTCGCGCTCGACTGTGCCGTCGTTCCACAGGGTGAGCTCCTCGCCGGCGAAGGCCTTGCGCACCATGGTGGAGACCACGCCGCGGCCGTTCAGCCGCCCCCGGGGGCTGTCCCCGTACACGGTGGGCAGCCGCAAGGACACGCCGCGGACCAGCCTGGCGGCGGTGGCCGCCTTGAGCACCTGCTCCGCTGTGTGCTTCTGCCGGTCGTAGGTGGTCGTGGGCCGGTCGGGTTCGCTGCCGTCGAGGGGCATCCGCTCCGGCAGGCCGGCCTGCGAGGTGGAGCCCGCGAACACGACCGCGGGCGGCCGCCGGATCTCCCCGAGCAGGTCGACGAGATCGCGCATCACGCCGACGTTCACCCGTTCGGCGGCCGGGTTGCCGGCGGCCTCACGCCAGCCGGCGGTGTGCATCAGCAGATGGACCACCGTGTCCGCGCCGGCCACCGCGGCTTCGAGCCCCGCGCGAGCCGTGAGGTCGGCGCACAGCACCTCGACCTCGGCCACGGCGCCGGTCGGCACCGGCTGCGGCCGGCGGCCGACTGTGCGTAGCCGGATCGGCCGCCGGGCGAGGGCTTCGACGACCGCGGCGCCGATGAAGCCCGAACCACCCAGCACCGCGATCAGCGGCCGGTCCCCGCCGGCGCCGGCGGCGTTCACCGTGGCACCGGGTCGGCGCGGTACAGGGCCTGCCAGTAGTAGCTCCACGACACCGCGCGATCCCGCGCCACGCACTGCCACCGCTCGCCGGGCCGGTACGCGGACACGAAAGCGGGCACCTTCTCCAGCACCGCCTCGCTGTCGTGGATGTCGATGACGTCGCGCAGCAGCCCGCTGTTCAGCGCCAGATTCACCACCGCGGCGCCCTGCGAGTGGCCGTCCAGCATCTTGTCGAGGTACTTGCCGACCGGGTTGTTGACGTAGAAGTGCGCGCAGGTCGCGTCGATGAGCGCGAGGTAGTCCCGCACGGTGTCGGGGTCCATCTCGGCGAACGAGTCGACGTTCACGCACAGATCGAAGCGGGCACCGCGCACCTGCTCGTCCACCTCGTCGATGCCCACGAAACTGATCTTCGCGAACTGCTCCGGCTCCAGCACGGTCCGCAGGTACCGGCGCGACAGCGCCAGCGTGTTCGGCAGGTCGACGATCGTGTATCCGGCGACCTCGTGGTTGGACAGCAGGGTGTGGCAGGTCCGGCCGTAGCCGGCGCCGATCTCCACAATCCGGGCGCCGTCGAGGGGCAGGTTCGCCGCCATGAAATCGACCTCGTGCACTGCCTGCAAGTAGTCGAGGCATACTGGTTCGCCGTTGCAACGCACTGAATAGGGGTCGCCGACCTCGCGGTTGCGCGTGCGGTGCAGCCTCTCCCTGTTCGCGGGGCTGAGCTGCATGCCCAGGGCGAAGGTGAGCGCCTTCAGGTACCGCACGCCGTTGGGCTGCGGGTTCCACAGCGCCAGCTTGAAGTTGACCCCGTTCGACTTGAACCCGGCGAGGTCGGCCACGGCCTCCTCGGTGATGTGCGCCTCGTTGATGTGCAACCACTGCGCGCTCGGGCCGTATCGCCGGTGCACCGGCTGCATTTGCTCAGTCATGACTGCGCCTCCTTTGGCATGCCCTTCTGGCCCTCAGGTTCTGGTCCAACGTGCGCTGCAGCTCGCGGTAGGCGTCCATGCACCCGGGTCGCGCTGGGTGGGCTCGGCTCGCCCTGCATCGAACCCTCGAACGGACCGAGTACTCGGAATTTCATGGATATTTCTTACACCCGCCGCGGCGGGGCCGGCAGCCGGTCGAGTGAGTAGTTGTACGTCTTCTGCTCGGCGGTCAGGTCCCCGCCGGCTGGCTTCTTGGGCGTGGTGAGCAGGCCGGCGCCCTGGTAGCCGCCGTCGCCGATCATGCCGGGGCCGTCGGTGGCCGGCCGACTGGCAGGTTCTCCCACGGCCTACGACCTCCCGGCAACGAGGTCGGCGAGTTGCCGGACGCGCTCGCGCCGCCGGTGTCCGCCTGGGAAGCCGGTCGAGGGCGGTGAGTACGGCACACCGGAAGATGCGCGCCCCGCAGCGATCGATGAAAATCGCAGCAACGTCTTACTCGTACCGGGGGAATCGCTGTGACAGGAAACTTCACTCGTCGTGCTGTCCTGGGCCTCACCGCCGCGTCGGCGGTCGGCGCGGTGACGGGCGTCTCCGGGCTGACCGGATCCGCCGCCGGCAGCACCGTCCGGCGCGGCGGCGGCAGGGTCAACTGGAACTCGCTGAGCTGTCACCTCGACGGTGACCTCATTCTGCCGTCGGATTCGCGCTACATGCAGGCCCACGAGCAGTCGCTCGGCCAGTTCGACAACATTCATCCGATGGCCGTCGCCTACTGCGCGAGCACAAGGGACGTCCAGACCGTCATAGCGTTCGCCCAGGACAACGCGGTGCACACCGTTCCCCGAAGCGGGGGGCACAGCTTCGGTGGCTATTCGACGACAACCGGCATTATCCTGGACGTCTCCCGGCTGAACCGGGTCACCACCAACGGAACGCACGTCACGATCGGCGCGGGCACCCAGCAGGTCGATGCGCTGGCCGCCCTGACCCCGCACGGGCTGGCCCTGGCCAGTGGCCTCTGCCCCACGGTGGGCGCCGGCGGTTTCATCCAGGGCGGTGGTATCGGCCACCAGACTCGTAAGTACGGCCTGGCCAGCGACCGGCTGGTCTCGGCCGAGGTGGTGCTGGCGGACCGGCGCATCGTGCGGGCTTCGGCCCGGGATAATCCCGATCTGTACTGGGCGCTGCGCGGCAACGGCGGCGGCAACTACGGCGTCGTCACCAGCTACACGCTTGAACCGGTGCGCCGCAACACCCTGGTTGGTTACCGGCTGATGTTCTTGGAGAGTGACGCGACCGCGCTGATCGAGAACTGGCAGCAGTGGATGCTGGCGTCACCCAACGATCTTTCCTCGGTCCTGCTGGCCCGCAGCACGAACGTGCCCTCACCCGGCACCATGGTGGTCGTCTCGGGAGCCTGGTACGGCACCACCGAGGAACTCAACCGCCGCCTCGACGAACTGGTCGGAATGACCGGCGTGGCGCCGGTCAACCGGTTGGTCGCGGAGAAGTCGGTTCAGGACCTCATGATGCAGATCTATGGCTGCGCGGATCTCACCACCGCGCAGTGCCACCGTGTCGGCACCAATCCCGAGGCGCTGAAACCTCGCTACAACTACTACCGCACCCGGTGCCGGATGTTCGACTCAGCGGTGCCTCGCGCCGACGTCGAGGACCTCCTGGCGGTCCTGGCCGAGCCGGCGCATTTCCGGAACGGGCAGGACCGCATGCTGTACTTCGAGGCCCTCGGGGGCGCCGCGAACGAGCCGGGCCGCACGGACACCGCCTATGTGCACCGGACCACCAAGATGGTGGCCGGTCTCACCGCGAACATCCTCGACCTCACCTACACCGGCGAGGACACGGCGGCATGCGAGAGCTGGCTCGCGGACGGCTTCACGGTGCTCGACCGGCATTCCCTACGCGAGAGCTACCAGAACTACATGGACCCGGCGCTGACGGACTGGCGTACCGCCTACTACGCCGAGAACTACCCCCGGCTGGTGCGCATCAAGCGGGCCTACGATCCGCACGGGTTCTTCCGCTTCGCCCGCAGCATCGGCTGACTCCGGGCCGAGCCAGGCCGGCCGGCGACGCCTCGCCGGCCGGCCGAGCCGGCCTCAGCAACGAGCGGCAGGTGGTGGTTCGGAACCCGTGAGCTCGACGGTCAGGGCGCTGAGCGCATGCTTGCGAACCTCCACCAGGGCACGGTGTAGCGGCGGATCAAGGGCGCGGGCCGGCTTGAGCTCCAGGTCCGTCTTGATCTCGATGCCCCGGCTCACCGTGATCGGGCTCCGGGTGCAGACGTACGTGGCTGCGAAACCTTCGCACCGGTCCTGGCTGGACGGGAGAGCCTGGACGACGAGGCTCCACGTGCCCGCAGGTACGGCGTCGAGCTCGTAACGGCCGGAGCCGTCGAGCACCGTACAACGGGCCGGGCGTCCTTGCGGAGCAGGCTCGGCGAAGAGGCCGACATAGATGAGCCGCGGGACGTTGTCGCGCGTCCATACCTGGCCGGATATCCGGGCCTGCGACGGCTGCGAGGTCGCCCGGCCCGGCTCGATCGCGCCGTGCTGGGCGAGGCTCCGGAAGTGGGTGGGCGACATGCCGACCCGGCGCGAGAACCGCGAGCTGAAGGTGCCGACGCTGCTGTAGCCGACGTGGGCACAGATGTGCGTGATGGTGAGTTCCGTCGTGGTCAGAAGCCGTTTCGCGCGGTGCAGGCGCATTGCCGAGAGAAATCGGCTCGGCGCCACGCCGGTGACTCGCTGAAAGACCCGGGTGAAGTGGAACCGGCTGAACATCACCGTGCGCGCCAGGTCGTCCATCGTCAACGGCTCACCCAGATGGTCGCGCATCAGCACGACGGCCCGCAGAACCGCTCGCTCGGTCGAGTCGCTCACCTGGCCCCTGTCTTCCACCGCGCTGCCGGCGCCGTTGGTGTCCTAGAGCGGAATGTTGCCATGCCGGCCGGCGCGGCGGGTGCCCGCCGGATCAGCTCTGCGATCCGCAGCCGGGTGTCGCAGGGCTCGATGATCTCGTCCGCCGAGCCGGACCGCATGGACCGGGGCGGCAACGCCTTCCCCGCCCGGGTCAGCCGCTGCGCCCGGCGGCCTGACGCGATTCGGCCTTCCCGGGAGGTGTCCGGCCGCCTCATTCGCGGTAACCACGTGCAGTCAATGTGAGGGATGGAGACCGCGGCACCCGCTGGTTAGCCTGAGCTTTATCTCGCTCGACCACTGTCATCATCTTTCCCAGGCAGGAAGGCCAAACCGGGAAATGAAGATCGTTTTCTCCAGTCTTTCAGGTTATGGTCACGCCTACCCGTTGCTGCCGCTGGCCCTCGCTGCCCGGGAGGTCGGCCATGACGTCATTTATGCCACTGGCGAGAGATTCCACCCGTTGTTACTAGGGCTTGGATTCCGTACTGCGCCGGCCGGAATGCCGATCCGGGAGGCCTTCGGTACTGTTCTCGCGGAGGCAGACGGGAAGTTCGGGGAAGTGACATGGCAGGAATGGCTCGAGCCCGCAGTCCGGGTGTTCAGCGAACTAATACCCCGCAGGTTTGCTGCCGACCTGCTGCCCGTGCTGCGGGCGGAGCGGCCCGACCTGGTGGTGTACCAAGCGGGCAACCCGGGAGCCGGGCTCGCGGCGCACAGCCTGGGCATTCCCGCCGTATGCCACTCCCACGCCCGAGCGGAGGCGGTCGACCGAGGAGACCGGTCGCAGCAGCGAGGCATGGAGCTACTCCGTACGGTCGCCGCCGAGATCGGTGTGGAGCTGCCCGAGGGGCAGTACCTCCTGGGTGACCGATACCTGGACATCTATCCGCCCTCGCTGCAGGAAACCTCGTTCTTGGATCATCCGGAACGGGTGTCGCTGCGCCCGGTGCCATTCAGCGAATCCGGCGAGCTACCAGAGATCGTCCTGGCCGAGCGGAAACGACCGCTGGTCTACCTGACGCTGGGTACCGTGGTCGGCACTGCCCCTGCCCTGCGCGCTGCTATGGATGGGTTGTCGGCATTGGACGTCGAGGTGCTGGTGGCAGCCGGGCCAAACATTTCGGTGGCCGAGTTCGGTGTGCTGCCCGGTAACGTGCACCTCGAGCGCTGGGTGCCGCAGGCGGAACTGCTGCCGCTGGTCGATCTCGCCGTACACCACGGCGGCTCCGGGGCCACCCTCGGCGCGGCCGGTGCCGGGGTACCACAGCTGTTCCTGCCCGTCGGGTTCGACGGGTTCCTCAACGCCGGCGCGGTGTCCGTCGCCGGCGCCGGGAGGCGGTTACTGCCCGAGGGAGTTGAACGGGGGGAAGACCTTCGCCGTGCTGATGTCGTCTCCGCCGCGGCCGTCACCGAGGCAGCCGGCGGACTGCTGACCGATCCCGATGCCAGACAGGCGGCCAAGGCCATCGCCGAGGAGATCGCCACCATGCCGAGCCCCACGGAAGTCGCGGCCCGGCTTCCCGATTTCTGTTGATGCGGTTCCGGGATCCGGCTTGACATGACCTCCCGTCCTTACCGGAGCTACCGCTGCCCACCGAAAAGGCGTCGTAATGAACTCCGAGCACTTCAAGGCCGTTGAGCGTCTGGTCGCTGTCGCAGCGGGCAATGAGGCGCACATCTCCGCCGCTGCGGAACAGATCGGTTTGGCAGATACCTCCGCCTGTCTGTTCACCGAATGGGCAGAACGGTGCACACCCATTACCGTGCACAGAGAGATTGACCTGGGGAGCCACGCACACCGAAATGGTGGGGAGCCGCAATTTGCTGGTCCCGGAGATCCTGACCGCGTTGGAGGGGATCGACGCCGAGGTGGTGGTCGCCGTGAGCGCCGCCGACCGGGAGTTCGTGACGGCGGCCTCACCGAACGTCCGGATCAAGGTCGGGCTGCCGTTGCACACGCTGCTGCCGACGTGCGACGCGATCGTGCACCACGGCAGCTCGGGAACGATGCTGACCGCGGCGTCCGCCGGTGTGCCTCAGGTGATTGTCCCGATCTTCATGGATCGCGCCGAGATCGCCCAGCTCGTGGCCGACTCCGGGGCCGGAGTGCACGTGCCGCTGGAGGCTGCCGACACGGCTCACCTCAGCGCCGGGTGACCCGGGCTCTGTCGGACACGACGATGAGGAAGTCGGCCGAGTCGCTACGCCAGGAGATGCTCGCGGCCCCTTCCCCGTCCGAGGTGGTCGAAACGCTCGAAGAGTTGGTCTGAGAGGTCATGGTGAAGGCTCTCGTGTTGTCCGGCGGCGCTGGCACCCGGTTGCGTCCGTTTACTCACAACAGTCCTAAACAGCTGGTGCCGGTGGCAGGCAAGCCGGTTCTCCTGCATGCCCTCGAGGCGATCGCCGCAGCTGGCATCACCGATGTCGGCATCATCGTCGGCGACTCGGGAAAAGCGATAGCCGAGGCCGTCGGTAACGCGTCTTACCTGGGTATTTCGGTCGAGTACATCGTGCAGAGCGAGCCGCGCGGCTTGGCGCATTGCGTGCTCATCGCCCGGGATTTCCTCGACGCCGACGACTTCGTGATGTACCTCGGTGACAACATCTTCGTCGGCGGCATCGGCTCCGCGGCTTCCGAATTCCGGCGGACCCGGCCGGCTGCGCACCTGGTCGTGACGAAGGTCGCGAATCCGTCGCAGTACGGTATCGCCGAGCTGGACGGCGCGGGCAGGGTCACGCGGCTGCAGGAGAAGCCGGCACACCCGAACAGCGACCTCGCGGTGACCGGGGCCTACTTCTTCACACCGGAGATCCACGAGGCGGTCCGCAGCATCGAGCCGAGCGGACGTGGCGAGCTGGAGATCACCGACGCCGTCCAGTTTCTGATCGAGCGCCGGCACACCGTGACCGCGCAGCTGTTCACCGGTCACTGGGCGGACACCGGCACCCTGGGCGACCTCCTGGAGTGCAATCGCGTTCTCCTGGAGGCCATCGCGCCCGCGACTCACGGGCTGGTGGACCACCGGTCGCAGATCTCCGGTCCCGTCATCGTCGAAGCGGGGGCGGTCGTGCGGCGATCGACGATCACCGGCCCGGCGATCATCGGTGCCGGCAGCGTCATCGAGGACAGTCGGGTGGGGCCGTTCACCTCCATCGGCCGAGGGTGCCAGCTACGCGCGGCGGACGTCGAGTACTCCATTCTGCTGGACGACGCGTCCGTGTTCGATGTCAGCGCCCTCGCTGGTTCGATCATCGGCAAAGGGGGTCAGGTCCGTCGCGCACACAAGGACGCGGCGGCCCACCGCCTGTTGATCGGCGACGACAGTCACGTCGAGGTCTCCGCCTGATCGCCGACCGACGCCGAGGAGGACGACGACATGCGTGTTCTTTTCACCACGACGCCGCTCACCGGGCACTTCTTCCCGCTGGTGCCGCTGGCCTGGGCGTTCCGGATCGCGGGTCATGAGGTGCTTGTCAGCACCTCGGACAACTTCGTGGACTCCGCGCTGCGCTCGGGCCTGCCGGTCGCGGCGACCGGCCCGGCCGCGGATCTCACGGAGATCGGCCGCGCCGGACGGCCCTCGGACCCGGACACGGCGATCGACCAGCGTCACACCCACGGGCGTACGTTCGCCCGCATCGCCCGGCAGAACTTCGCGGGAACCCGGAGCCTCGTCGACTCGTGGCACCCCCAACTGGTCGTCAGCGAGCGCGCCGAGTTCGCCGGTCCGCTCGCCGCCTTGGCCGCGGGCATCCCCTGGGTGCAGTATCACTGGTCGGTGTCCCAACTGCACGAATACCGGGACGCTGGCGCGGAGGAGTTCTCGGCCGAGCTGCACGACATGGGATTCGCCGGGATCCCTGCCCCGCACCAGGTTCTCAACCCGTGGCCGGTCAGCCTCTGGTTGCCGCACGCGTCCGAATACCTGGGGCTGCGTCACGTCGCCTCCAGCGGGGAGGCCCCCATACCGGACTGGGCGTTCCGCACCCCCGACCGCCCGAGGATCTGCGTGACGCTCGGCACCGTCGTGCCCCGGGCCGCAGGCAACGATGCTTCCGACTTCATGCTCACCATGCTGGACCACCTGGCGGCGCTGGATGTGGAACTAGTGGTGGCCGTCGACGACGACATCGCCGCACGCTGGCGCCGGCTGCCACCCGCCGTGCTGCACGCCGGCCGCATCCCCCTCGGCAGTGTGCTGCCCTCCTGCGCGGCGATCATCCATCACGGCGGGCAGGGCACGACCCTGAACGCCGTCGCGGCGGGGCTTCCTCAGCTGGTCCTGCCGTGGTTCGACGACCAGTTCGACAACGGCATGATGATCGCCGAGTCGGGCGCCGGTCTCATGCTGTCCCCGCCGGAGACCACGCCGGGAGCCGTGGTGCAAAGCTGCGCCCGGCTCCTGGAGGACGAGAAGCACATCGACACGGCAGCCGCCCTGGCCCGGGAGATGGCCCTGCTGCCGCCCCCTTCGGCCGTCGTCGAACGCCTCACCGATCTGTGACGCGAAATGAACGCGATAATTAGAGGTCCTTTGGAAGCGCCGAGAATAGTCTGGGATGCCGACCACGGAAATCACCTGTTGGTCTGAATTCGACTGCAGCCGCACATTGCGGCGAAGCACGATATGGGGAGGGTGCTATGCCGCGTAGTACTGTCCTGAGTCGTTGATTCGTTGCTAGATTGATGGCGTGGGTGATGGTCGTGGTCCGAATTTGGCGTTGCTGGCGTTGACCGCCGAGGAGCGGGACGTGTTGCAAGGCTGGGCTCGTCGTGGAAAAACGGCGCAGGCGTTGGCGTTGCGTGCGCGGATCGTGTTGGCGTGCGCGGATGGCCTGTCCAACAGCGAGGTCTCACGGCAACTCGGGGCGTCGCTGCCGAAGGCCGGTAAGTGGCGCAAGCGGTTCATCACGCAGCGACTGGCAGGGCTGCGGAATGAGCCTCGTCCTGGCGCGCCGCGGAAGATCACCGACGCGCAGGTCGAGGCGGTCATCGTCAAGGCCCTCGAAGATGCACCGTCTAACCAGGACATCCACTGGTCGATTCGGTCGATGGCGAAGGCGGCCGGGCTCAACCAGACGGTCGTGTCGCGGATCTGGCGGGCGTTCGGCCCCAAGACGCACCTGGTGGACACCTGGAAGCTGTCCACCGATCCGTTGTTCATCGACGAGGTCCGTGACGTGGTCGGGAGGTACCTCGATCCGCCGGACAAGGCGATGGTCCTCGCCGTCGACGAGAAGTCCCAGATGCAAGCCCTCGATCGCACCGCGCCGATGCTGCCGATGATGCCCGGCGTGCCTGAGCGCCGCACCCACGACTACGTGCGCCACGGCACCACGAGCCTGTTCGTCGCACTGGACATCGCCACCGGCAAGGTGATCGGCCAGCACCAGCGGCGGCACCGCCACCAGGAGTTCCCGCGCTTCCTCAAAACCATCGACACCAGCACCCCACCCGAGTTGGACCTGCACCTGATCTGCGACAACTACGCCACACACAAGACCCCGGCGATCCGCACCTGGCTGGCCGCGCATCCGCGCTTCCACCTGCACTTCACACCAGCCTCCGGCAGGCTCAACCTGGTCGAACGCTGGTTCGCTGAACTGACCAACCACAAGCTCCGCCGCTCCACGCACCGCAGCGTCAAAGCCCTCGAAGACGACGTCAGCACCTGGATCGCGGCATGGAACGACAGCCCGAAACCCTTTGTCTGGACCCAAACCGCCGACCAGATCCTCGACAACCTCGCCAACTACTGCACCCGGATCAGTAAACCTTCCAACGACTCAGCACACCACCTTGAGCTTGCGATACTCCATGGCGATCCCTTTGGAGCCTCTCGCTCGTTGCCAGGATCGCGCTCGTGATCAAGCGGCGACGTGGCGAGACCTGCATCTGTCCCGATTGGCCATCGATGCGGTGGTCCCTCCATGAAAACGAGCGCTCTAAGTTTGACCTTTTGTAATCCTTCACTGGCCCTGTCTGCGGTCGAAGCGATATCACCGCGGCGTTTGCGGCGTCCGGCTCCTCTCCAGGCGGGGACGACCGGTCCGGCTCACCATGGACGATTCAGGGGCTCCACGCGGAGAAAGGGACTTCAATGCAGGTTGGTCATGGAGTGCTGAGATGAGGATTCTCGTCACCGGGGGTGCGGGCTTCATCGGCTCCCACTACGTCCGTTCGCTGCTCGACGGTGTCTACGACGCTGGGTATGAGGACGCCCGGGTAACGGTCGTGGACAAGCTGACCTATGCCGGAAGCCGCGACAATCTGCCGGCCCATCACCCCCGGCTGAAGTTCGTGGAGGGCGACATCTGCGACAGTCCCCTGCTGGCAGAGCTTCTCCAGGGGCATGACGCGGTGGTCCATTTCGCCGCTGAGACACATGTCGACCGTTCGCTCGCGTCGGCGTCGGAGTTCGTCCGGACCAATGTCTGTGGCACTCAGAGCGTGCTCGAGGCGTGCCGTCGCGTCGGCGTGGGGCGGGTCGTGCACGTGTCGACCGACGAGGTGTACGGCTCGATCAGCGAGGGCTCGTGGACCGAGGAGTGGCCGCTGCTGCCCAACTCCCCGTATGCCGCGTCCAAGGCGGCGTCCGACCTGATGGCTCGGGCGTACTGGCGTACGCACCGCCTTGAGGTGTGTATCACCCGGTGCTCCAACAACTTCGGCCCGCGTCAGCACCCGGAGAAGCTCATCCCGCTGTTCGCCACCAGCCTGCTCGAGGGCAGGCCGGTTCCGCTGTACGGCGACGGCCGCAACGTCCGGGAGTGGCTGCACGTTGACGACCATTGCCGGGCCATCCAGCTCGTGCTCACCCGGGGCCGGGCGGGTGAGGTCTACAACGTCGGCGGGGGCAACGAGCAGACGAACCTGGCGATCACCGAGCGGTTGCTGGAGCTGACCGGCACCGACTGGTCGATGGTTCGCCGGGTTCCGGACCGTAAAGGGCACGATCTGCGCTACTCGCTCGACGAGACCAAGATCCGCGACGAGCTGGGCTACGCGCCGCGGGTGGAGTTCGAGCAGGGGCTGGCGGACACGGTGGACTGGTACCGGGACAACCCGGCCTGGTGGAAAGCCGCTCAGATGCGTACGGCCGGCTCGGAGCCGTTGCAGGCGGTCGAGTGACATCCGCGCCCGCCCGGCCGGCCGGGCGGGCGTGTCGGAAGCCTTCGAGCAGGCCCGCCAGCCCGGCCACCCCGGGCATCAGGCGGGGCACTTGCACAGGTGGAGACAGCCGCGGCGTGACCCGCCGGAGACATGAGCGATGCTGACACAGCGAGCACGACACCTGCGGATCTGGAAGCCTAGACAACTCCATGATCCACAGGTGTAGTGCTCACCCCTCACCTGGGCACGCGTCACAAGATCATCAAAGCAGACATTCGCGGACTACTCCGGGGCCCTGGGGGATAAGGACCGTCGACGTCGAGGAGCAGCGGCGAGCGGGGGTTCGTGTCAGGTGCCTTGGTTCGGTCGTGGTGGTTTGGGCTCGTGCTCGTGCTCGTGGGTGTCGGGGTGGGCTGTCGGGGTGGGGTGGTGGTGGGTGGTTAGCCGAGGGTGCGTAGGCCGGGGAGGACCTGTTGGGCGAAGGTGCTGAGGAAGCGTTCCTGGTCGTGTCCGGGGCCGTGGAAGACGAGGTGGTTGAATCCGGCGTCGATGTACTGTCTGATTTGGGTGATGGCGTCGTCTGGGGTGGAGGCGACGATCCAGCGTTTGGCGACCTGGTCGATGGGTAGTTCGTTGGCGGCTTTTTCCATCTCGACGGGGTCTGCGAAGCTGGCTTTCTGTTCGGGGCTGAGTGACAGTGGCGCCCAGAATCGGCAGTTTTCCAGTGCCCGGGCTGGGTCCGGGTCGTAGGAGAGCTTGATTTCGATCATCCTGTCGATGGTGTTGTGGGCGCGGTTTTCCTGGTCGGCGCCTGCTTCGACGGCTGGCAGGAGCTTTTCGGTGTACAGTTCCATGCCTTTGCCGCTGGTGCAGATGAAGCCGTCGCCTTTGCGGCCGACGTATTTGGCCATGACGGGGCCGCCGGCGGCGATGTAGATGGGGACGGGCACGTCGGGTCGGTCGTAGATGGACACGCTGGTGGTTTGGTAGTACTGCCCCTCGAATGTGACGCGGTCTTCGGTCCACAGTCGGCGGATTAGGTCCACGGCTTCGCGTAGGCGGGCGAACCGTTCTTTGAAGTCGGGCCAGGTGATGCGTGCGACCGCGACTTCGTTGAGGGCCTCACCGCTGCCGATGCCGAGTGCGATCCGGCCGGGGTACAGCAGTCCGAGGGTGGCGAACGCGTGTGCCACCACGGCAGGGTTGTACCGGAATGTGGCGGTCAGCACGCTGGTGCCGAGTTGGACCCGTTCGGTGCGTTCCCCGACGGCGGCGAGCCAGGACAGGGAGAATGGTGCGTGTCCGCCGTCGTGCCGCCACGGCTGCAGGTGATCGCTGATCCAGACGCTGTCCAGGCCGTGGCCTTCCGCGCTGACCGCGTACTCGACGAGCTCGCGCGGGCCGAACTGCTCGGCCGACGCCTTGTAACCGATCTTCAGTGTCATGCTCCCATTGATAGGCCACATTGAGAGGGATCCTCATCCCCCGGCCTGACGGTTGGCGGTGCCAACACGCCGTAGCAACGGATCCACCATGGGCGTCCAGGGGCGGTAACCTCTCAGAGGACGTCTGATTCACGTATTTTGCCGGTTATGCGGGTTTAGCTGTGTCGCCAGGTTGGGGTGGTTTCGGTGGTGAGGCGTTTGGCGAGGTTGTCGATCATTGTGATGGTGATCATGCTGGCGGAGTTGTCGGGTCGGGCTTCGTAGTCGCGGACGAGTCGGCGGTGGTGCGTGAGCCAGCCGAGGGTGCGTTCGACGACCCATCGGCGTTTGACCACGCTGAAGCCTTTGGCTTCCGGGTTCTTGGTGACGATTTCGACGTCGACGCCGAGTTGGGCGCCGTGTTCGATGACGCGGTTTTTGAATCCAGCGTCGACCCAGGTTTTGGTGAGGGTGGGGTAGGTGGTGGTGGCTTGGTCGAGTAGGTCCATGCCGATGGTGTTGTCGCTGGCGCTGGCTGCGGTGACGGCGACGGCGAGGAGCAGGCCGAGGGTGTCGGTGATGATGCCGCGTTTGCGTCCGACGATCTTCTTCCCGGCGTCGGTGCCCTGTGTGGACAGCGGAACGCTGGTGGAGGTTTTCACGCTCTGGCTGTCCATGATGGACGTGGTGGGCTCGGTGGTGCGGCCGTGGTGGTCGCGCACGAGACCGGTGAGCTGGTAGTTCAGTTCGGTGAAGATGCCCTCTTTGCTCCAGGCGGCGAAGTAGCCGTAGACCGTGGCGTGGGGTGGGAAGTCGTGGGGCAGGTAGCGCCAGGCGATGCCGGTGCGGTTGACGTACAGGATGGCGTTGAGGATCTCGCGTAGGTCGTGGGTGGGGGCGCGGCCGCTGACGCCGGCGTCGGTGCGGGCCTGCCGCCAGGCGGTCAGGCGGGGTGCGATCAGCGCCCACCGGGCGTCGGACAGGTCGGACGGATAGGCTCGCCGTTCGGTCATGGTGCAGGCGTACGGCGTGCGGGTGTCGGCTCGACGGACATCATGTCCGTCGATGTCGGGGTGAAAGTGAACCAGACACGATCGCGGGGCGAAATGCTCTGATTCCGGTCAGGATTGAGTCGGGCGCAATGTGTTCCTTCCGGGTCAGGTCGGATATCTTGCGCTACCGAGGTCGAGACGTGAATCGGCCTCTACTGGCGCGAAGGTGAAACAAACGTCCAGTCAGGCGGTGTGGTAGCCGAGGACGGCGCCGGGCCGGTCGTTGAGTTCGTCGGCGATGGCGTCGAGTTGGGGCTGGCAGGCTGGTGCTCTCGGCCACGGTGTCAGGTCAGCACCCGCGGGCCTTCGCGGGCCTGCCGGCGACGGTGTCGATGAGGATGCCGCGAGGACTCGGCCTGCACGACCCGCACGGCGTCGTCGGGACCGAACTCCCGCAGCCGCTCCAGCGCCCCGTTGCCGCGCGACCGCGGCGATGAACACCGCCGGATCCGGCATCGCCGGGCAGGGCAGACATCCCGTCAGCAGGGCATTCCCGGTTCCGGGCATCGCTTACGGCCGGGAACCGGGCCGTGGCGGGCTATGAAGCACGGCCGCTTCCTCTCATCCTGTAAGTGCGTGGCACCCGGCATAAGTGTTTGCGGGGTGCTGCGTTCTGCTGCTATTGTCGTTGCTGGCCGTGAATTCGTTGTAGGGAGGTGAGACCCGTGAACGTAAACACCCATGGGTGCTCCCTGAGTCCGTCACGGTCCGGCGGCTGACGTTCGGTGTCGCCAGGAGCGCCTGAGGTCGAGGCATTCCTGGAAGGAACTCTGATGGACATGAAGCCTTTGATATCTGGCCTGAGTGAGAACGCGGTGGTGATCACGCGTGTCGCGGACAGGCAATGGCATGCGCTGCATGACAGCTTGGTGGTCGGTCGTACGTATGCGGAGCACCGGCCTGATGGTCGTTTGTTCGTCAGCATCGATGCCTGGCATGACGCCACCTTCGATCAGCTTGCCGAGGTGATGCTGGCGGAGTTGCCGGCGCCGCTGTACACGGTGGTCGACGAGGCCGACGTCGAGCTGACGGCCTGCTGGCGGCGGGCCGGTTTCGCGGTCCGGCGCCGTGAGTGGGAGTACGACGTGCCGACGGACCCGCAGGTCACCGGGCTCGAAGAAGTCTTACTGCCTTCGGGTGTGACGATCGTGCCCGCCGGTCAGGCGGATGAGGGCCTGTTGCGGGCGGTGGACCGCGCGATCCGTGACGAAGTCGAGGCGGCCGTCGGATGGCAGTCGATGCCTGCGGAGGTGATTCCCCTGCCTGAGGGCGATACCATCGGCGACCCGTCGAAGTACGTCGTGGCCGCAGCGCCGGACCGTTACCTGGGTCTGATCCGGGTGGTGACGGAGGATCGGCCGCGCATCGGGCTGGTCGCGGTCCGGGCCGGCGAGCAACGCCGCGGCATCGCGCGGGCGTTGCTGGCCCACACGCTGGAGACGCTGCACCGCTCCGGGTTCGCCGCGACCTGGGCCGAAGTCCAGGAGTCCAACCAGGCGGCCTCGGCGCTGTTCGAGGGCATCGGGGCCCGGCCGGTGAGCAGTAACCTGGAGCTGATCCGATGACGAGGACCAGGAAAGGCGTCGAAGTCGAGGGCAGGGTCGTCGAGTGCCTGCGCAGTGGCATGTTCACCGTGGAGCTCGAGAACGGCTACCGGGTGCTCACGCACATCAGCGGTAAGATCCGCCAGAACTTCATCAAGATCTATCTGGAAGACCGGGTGCTGGTCGAGCTCACGCCGTACGACCTGACGCGCGGCCGGATCGTGTTCCGGTACCGGAACTAGCTCAGCGACGGTCGACACCTTCCGCGGTAGCTGATCCTGGATCCCCGGTCACGGCATTTCCGTGACCGGGGGCCCGATGATGGCTTGCACGGCTGTGGCGGAGGCGTTTTCTCGTCGACCCCTAGGTGACGCAGCGTGATCGCTGCTCTGCTCGATGCAGAGGCCTGACACCGCCCTGAAATCTCGACGGGTTCGGTACAGGCGGGGTTGGACAGCCTGGACCGAAACCAGCCAGCGGCGGTGCGCTCATGATGTGGGACGGCGCGCGCGGCCGAATCCGCTTCCGCTATCGCCCGCGATCAGAAACGGGTGTCGGCGTCTGGCCCTCGAGCCGGACGCCGATCACGTTCATCACTTGCCGAGCCGGCGGAACGGGCATGCGTTCGGACGGCGAAGCGACGGCACCGTCCGGGCTGGCCCTGGGGAACCGGCCCGGACGGCCGCATTGCTCAGGCTTCGGTGTGAGGCTCGGTCCGCGCTGCTATTCGGCGGCGTCGTCGACCAGCCACAGACCGTCGATGTCCACCTCGAAGCGCGGAGAGAAAAGGACCCGGCGATGCGGGTCGTCGACGCCCAGGGGAACCGGCACAGCGAACACATAGCAGGCCGGTACGGCGTAGCAGGTGAATTGCGCCGCCGCGTTCGGGGCATCCGGGTGAAGCAGTGCGGCATGCTCTGCCCACCGACGAAAAAGTTCTTTGAACCAGAACCCCACCATTTTTCCTTCGCTTTCCGGAAATCGGGGAGGACTACTCGCCACCGCCGAGCGGATACGCGGGGCCGGCACAAACCGGTGACGGAATTACTCGCGCGCCCAGGCGTCCTGCAGGCTCGCGGTCCGCGATCACCAGGGCGCCCGGATCGACGATCGCGCCGGCCGCCGAGAAGCGGTGTGCGTGCCCGGCCCGGATGAGGCTGGCCTCACTCCCGCTCCGGACGGCGATCACGTTCACCGCCGCGACGATGTCGCCCCGCGTGTCCCTGCCGTGGTCCTCTGGTTCCCGGTCGGCGAGAATTCCGAGGTCCGGTCCGTTCAGCAGCAGTATCCCGGGCATCGGGCGCCTCTCGATGTGCCCAGCGCGGATGGCGCCGGCCTTGTGCGCTATCGTGGCAACCCCTCGGTGACGACGACAACTACCCGGCTTGACAGTGTCCAGCTCCGGTCTCGTCGTGATCCCGGTCCCGCACATGATCGAGTCTGCACAAATCCGATATTCGCATCATATCGGTCAGCTTTCGTTCATTTGTGAATTTCGCCCACTTGGCGGTTTTTGATCGCCGCCCGTCGCCAACAACTGCGCCACCCGATCGGCCCATACCCGTCAGATCTGACAGAAATCAGAGTCATCAATACGAACCGAAGTTCGCCTTGACATGCCACAGTCGCGCGGTATCGTCGTCCATGACTGCGGGGGCGATCATCGATATATGGCATGGCTTGGCCCTCTAAGATTGTTTTTGGGTCCGTGGAGGCAATTCGGGAATCGGGTCGCGCACGATACCTCAAAATGTGCTTGAAGACTTCGGGGAGTTCGATTGGGCATTATGGGTCTAGCTGCGTCAGGTCTCTCAACTCACAATTGCATCAATCTTGAAATCTTGCATACGGCCGGTTCGGTCTGGCTTGAGGGTGATGTCGTCTCCGCCATCTCTTTGGCCGAGGCGGCGGCGACGGCCAGGTGTCGACGGGGTAGTGAGTGCTGCACGGCGTTGGCGAGTCTGCAGCTCGCGCTGTTGTTGACGAACCTTCGGCGTATCGATGAGGCCCGGCATGCGGTGCGCCAAGCCGCTTTGGCGGTCGACGATCCCGCCATCAACGCGGTGACGGCACTGGTCAAAGCCAAGATCGCGCTCTGTGACGGCCGTATCGACGAGGCCGGGAACCTGTGTGACACGGGAATGCTTGTGGCGAACGATCCGCGTTACGCGTCGTGGGCTCCGATCGGGAACATGGTCCGCGCGATCACCGCGATGCGGCGTGGTGAACTCGCCACGATGATCCATCATGCCAATCAGCTCAAAGAGGACGTGCTTTTCGGCCGGGATCCCTTTCCCTGGGCCTCGCCCGCTTGGCTCGTCGTCCAGATCATCGAGGCGGAGAAGGGCTGGGAGGTCGCCGTACCGCTCGCCCGCGCGCTCCTCGAGTCCGAGGCGTCGACCCGGGGTTTCCTGTTGTCCGAGCCCACGGCGGCGTCGTTCGTCGTGCGTATCCTGCTGCGGGCGGGCGACTGGGAAACCGCCCAGCGTGTCCGGCGTTGCGCGGTGGCGCTCGCCGCGGAGAACCCGGAGATCCACGCCATCGCGGCCGCCGCCCTGCACCTCGAGGCACTGCTCGAGAAGGACGTCAACCTGCTCCAACAGGCCGTCGCCTCCGGCTGCGACACGTGGACCCGCGCCTCGGTGAACGAGGACATCGGCGATCTCCTGTCCGAGAGCTCCGAAGAGTTCCGGCAGGTATGCGCGCACTACGAGACGGCCATGCGCTCCTACGCGGACGCGGGTTCCCCGCGCGACTCGTCTCGGGTCCGCAGCAAGTTGCGGCGCCACGACACGTCCAAGGCCGCGGCGAGGTTCTGGCCCAGCAGCCGGATCCCCGCGCTGACCGACACCGAATACGCGGTGGCCGAACTGGTGGCGGGAGGACTCACGAACGCCGAGGTCGCCGGCAAGATGTTCCTGTCTCGCCACACCGTCGCCTTCCACCTCCGCAAGATCTTCCAGAAGGTGGGCGCCAAGTCACGCATCGAGCTCGCGGTCATGTGGAAACAACTGGTCGGGCGGGAAAGCCTAGACATCTCGTGCCACTTCTAGTGCCCTGCGCCGGAAATTCGCCTGGTAAGTGGGTAGGGTGGTGGGATGCCAAGAACCCGGCGTCCCCACTGCGCCGCTGACGCTGACCGACGAAGAGCGGGCGACGTTGACGCGGTGGTCACGGCGGGCGAAGTCGTCGCAGGTCCTGGCGATGCGTTCGCGGATCGTCCTGGCCTGTGCTGAAGGCGCGTCGAACACCGACGTCGCAAGAGATCTCGGAGTCCACGTGTCCACGGTGGGCAAGTGGCGGCGGCCGTTCCTGAAGCTGAGGCTGGACGGGCTGATGAACGAGCAGCGCCCAGGCCGCCCGTCGTCGACCAGCCTCGACCGGGCCGAGGACGTGGTGGTGACGACGCTGGAGCGGACCCCGCGTAACGCCACCCACTGATCGCGTAGCGAAGCATCCCCGGTTCCACATGCACCTCACCCCGACCGGCTCGTCCTGGATCAACCAGGTCGAACGCTGGTTCGGCTACCTCACCAACCAGAGGATCCGCCGCGGCGCCCACAAGAGCGTGCAGTCCCTCGAAGCTGACATCCGGGCGCGGAACGCTGACTGGAACAGCAACCCACGCCCGTTCATCTGGACCAAGACAGCCGAATAGATCCTCGAATCACTCGCACGATTTTGTCGGCGAATTTCCGGCGCAGGACACTAGCAGTGTGTGGGATGCCAGGGCACTGCGGTCCGGAAGTACCGTGTCCGCTGAGCATCGCGGTACCCGGCCGTATGAAAGAAGTGAGCTTTCATGGGTGTGACCCAGTCCGAACGGACATTGTCCAATTTTCTCGCCTATCTCGACGGGTTGCGAGCGCGTGGCGACGTGCATTTCGACGAGAAAGTGCAGGCGTGGCACGTGCTTGGTTACCACGACACCCAGCAGGTGCAGACCGACCCGGTGACCTTCTCCTCCGAGGTCGCCCCGCTGGCGCCGAAACAGGAAGACTTCGACCTGTCCAACAAGGGCAACTTCCTCCGAACGGACGATCCGGAGCACCGCCGGCTGCGCGGCATGGTCAGCAAGGCGTTCACCCCGAAGATGATCGCCGACCTGGAGCCGCGCATCGTCGAGATGACCACGCAGCTGCTCGATGCCGCCGATGCCGGCGGCGACCAGTGGGACTTCATCGCAGAGCTGGGCTACCCGTTGCCGTTCATGGTCATGACTGAGCTGCTCGGCATCCCCGACACCGACCGCGCGTTCCTCCGGAAGCTGTCCGACACCTTCGTCGAGGTGCAGAGCTACGAGCCGGATGGGTCGCTGGACGACCAAGGGGAAAGCGCGGTGAACAACGTCGCTCCGCTGCTGCGTGAGTTGAACCAGTACCTACTGGAGATCCTCCGCGCCCGCCGCAAGAACCCCGGTGACGACCTGGCCGGGAGGCTCATGGCGGTCGAGGTCGACGGGGTGCGGCTGGACGAAGAGGAGGCCCTCGGTTTCCTCAACCTGCTGGTCGCCGGCCACCACACCACAACCGCCGCCCTGGGCAACACGGTTCTCGCGCTGGACGAGAACCCCCATGTGTGGGACCAGCTTCGGGCCGATCCGGCGCTGATCCCGGCCGCGATCGAGGAGTCGGTGCGCTTCCGGCCGCCGTTCCCGCGTTCGGCTCGGCGGGTGACGAAGGACACCGAGATCGGCGGCCAGAAGATCCCGGCCGGTGCGATCGTCCTGGTGTGGCTGACCACTGCGAACCGCGACGACCGCGTCTTCGCCGACCCGGGCCGGTTCGACATCCTCCGCAAGCCCAATCCACACCTGGCGTTCGGCAAGGGCATCCATCATTGTCTGGGCGCACCACTGGCGCGGCTGGAGACGAAGATCGCGATGCGCCTCATGCTGGAGCGCTACAGCGACATCCGCGTGCGCGATGACGTCCCGGTCAACCTGCGCAATCCCTGGACGATGATCGGCGTCAACAAGCTGCCCATCGAAGTTCGCAGGTACTGAGCGGTCGCAGGTGATTCCTCCTCTCGGCGCATCCGTCGAGTTGACGGTTTGGTGCCGGATCTATTGTCAGGCAGGGAGAACGATGGATACGTTTTCGGCATGAAGGCGATCGTGTATTCGTCGACCGGCGGCCGTGATGTTCTGGAACTCGTCGACCGGCCGGTGCCGGAGCCGGGTCCTGGTGAAGTCCGGGTCCGTGTCGTGATATCCGGGGTGAACCATTCCGATTGGAAGGCCCGGGAGTTCGGTCACCGGGGCGGCCCCTTGATGTTCCCCGAGGTGGTGCCGCATCACGACGGCGGCGGTGTGGTCGACGCCGTGGGGGAGGGTGTCGATCCGGGAAGGGTCGGGCAGCGGGTGTGGGTCTGGGAGGCGGCGTACAAGCGTCCTCATGGCACGGCCGCGGAGTACACCATCGTTCCGTCCCGCAATGCGGTGCCGTTGCCCGCGAACGTGTCCTTCGAGGTCGGCGCGAGTTTGGGGCTGCGGGCGGTGGCCGCGCACCGCTGTCTGCTCGCCGGGCAGCACGGTCCGCGCCGGCTGGGTCCGGGCGCGCTGGAGGGGTGCACCGTGCTCGTTGCCGGCGGCGCGGGAGGCGTGGGGCAGGCCG
Source organism: Micromonospora sp. NBC_01412 (assembly GCF_045040215.1). Classification (NCBI taxonomy): domain Bacteria; kingdom Bacillati; phylum Actinomycetota; class Actinomycetes; order Micromonosporales; family Micromonosporaceae; genus Micromonospora; species Micromonospora sp. NBC_01412. The sequence goes on along the minus strand of NZ_CP109528.1, from coordinate 123,929 downwards.
CGATCCAGCTCGGAACCTGGGCCGGGGCGTCCGTGATCGCGACGGTCAGCAGTCCGGAGAAGGCGAAGCTGGCCCTGGCCGCCGGTGCGGCGCACACTGTCGACTACCGGTCGGACACCGTGGTGGAGGACATCCGTGCGCTGGCCCCGGGTGGGGTGGACTTGATCGTCGAGGTGGCGGCGACCGCGAACATCGGCACCGCCATGGAGGTCCTCGCCACGGACGGTACCGTCGCCGCGTACGGGACCGAGGGCACCAGTGAGCTGACGTTTCCGACGCGGAAGGCTATCGGGCGGAACCTGCGCTTCCAGTTCGTGATGGTGATGACGATGCCCGCGGCCGACAAGGACCTCGCGGCGGCCGACATCACCGACGCGGCGGCCGCGGGAGCGATCACCGCGGGAGAAGCGGCCGGGCTGCCGCTCCACCGGTTCCCACTTCACCGGACCGGCGATGCGCAGGACGCCGTGCAGGCCGGCATCGTGGGCAAGGTCCTCGTCGACATCGGTGAGTGAGCCCCTGAGCAGTCAGAGTGAGGAATCCCCGGTGATGTGGGCTGTTCCTGTGGCTGCTGTGGGACCTGGGTTCGACGCCGGCCTGATCGCCGGCACTCGATGACTTCGCCCGCATCGCGGCCAACGTGGACTGAGCCGTAGGCGTCGTCACGGCTGCTATGTTCGGCTCGGCGGTGTCTCTCGGGTGGTGGGATTCCCACACCGTTCGGGGGAGCTGCGCCTCTCAGCTCGGGCAAGTCGCATGGCTTGCCACCATCGAACCAGTAGACCGTTGCGAAATGAATGCGAGTGTGGCGAGGTGCGAATTCTCGGCGTTTCCGGATCGCTTCGCCAGGAGTCGTTCAACACCCGGCTCCTGGCGGCCGTCCAGCCGTTGGCCCCGGCGGGGATGGAGATCGACCTCTTCGACGGGCTCGGCGAGCTGCCGCTGTACAACCAGGACCTCGACACCCGGCAGGGCGCCCCGGCCCCGGTTGCCCGGTGGCGCAACGCCATCCGCGAGGCCGACGGTCTGATCATCGCCACACCGGAGTACAACAGCTCGATCCCGGGTGTGGTCAAGAACGCGGTCGACTGGGCCTCCCGCCCCATCATGAACGCCGCGCTGCACGGCAAGAGCGTGCTGACCATGGTGGCCACCCCCGGGCGCGGCCTGGGCCGCAACGCGCTGACCGATCTGGGCCGGGTGCTGCACGACTGCCACGCGCACGTGATCAGCGGGCCGTGGGTGGTGCTCACCGAGGCGGAGGGCAAGCTCGTCGACGTGAAGGACGAAGAGCACGGTCGGCTCGTTCCCACCCTCGCCGACCCGGTCGCCGTGCGCATCGCCACGGTCCAGCTGAACGCGCTGGCCGCCGCGGTCGACGCGGGCGCCGGCGTGCACGGCGTGGCTCCGCTGCGCGCCTACTTCGCCGCCGGCCGAGCGCAGAACGGCTAGCCGAGCCCCGACACGACCGTACGCACCTGGTGTTGCGGGAGCACGCGGACAGCTTCGGCGAGAAGGTCGCCTTCGAGGACGACAAGCGGGCGGTCACGTACGGCGAAACTGGAAACACGGACCCGGCGGCCGGCGCGGGGCATCTGGTGGGCCTCGGTGTGCGGCGTGGCGACCGGGTGATGATCTGCCTGCGCAGGCAGCGTGGAGACACTCGAGAGCTGACTGCTCTACCTCCCGGCCGCCGGCAGCACCGCAGCGCCCCGCTCGGTCAGCCCCCGCGGCCGGTGCCCGAAGAGCTCGAAGCCTTCCAGACGACCGGAACCGCGGGCAGCGTCGCTGCCGGCCGGATCTCCTACCTGCTCGGCCTACGGGGACCGGCGATCACCGTGGACACGGTTACTACTTGGGGGGTGTGCGGCCGTCGAACCGCGCACGTCCTTTGGCCTCGGCGAGGGTGATCAGCGCCACGCACCGGCTCGACGCCGCGAGCGCGTCCCGGTCTCCGGTACGCGCGAAGACGTCCACGGCGGTGTCGGCGAACTTGATGACGTGTTCGTCCCCGTGCTCGACCGCACGGGGCATGGTGTCCTCGACCATCGTGGCGCCGTCGGTGTGGACGGCGAGGTCCGCGCGATCGGCGGCGTGCTGGGGTGTGCACGCGGCGGTCAAGGCGGCGCTCGCCTGCCACGCGACGTCCACGCTCGGTACCCACAGCTCGCGCGGCAGGGCCGGCAGCACGCGGAGGACCGCGGTCGGCGCCGTCGAAGCGTGGACCAGCATGACCGCGTGGCCGTGGCCATAGCTCAGGTAGTGGAAGACCGTGGCGTCGATCAGCTGGGTCAACAGCGTGGGCACCTGCTCGGGATCGTCCACGGCCTGCAGCGCGCCGAGTGCCGATTGCCAACCGTCGGTGGTCGGGAGCTGGCTGAGCCGGTAGGGAACGCCCTTCTCCTGGTCGGCGACAGGCGGCACGGCGGCCAAGGCGTCGGCCGGCCTCAGCGACCCGGGGCGGCGGGAGGGGTCGCCGGCCACCGGCGTCCAGCACGCGGCCCAGTAGCCCAGGGCGTTGGCGAGCTCGACCACGTACGGGTTGTCGGAGCTGTCGGCGGATCGCGGCTCCGAGAGGGGATCCGCTTCGGCCGCCAGCAACGAGTGGACCACGTGCCCGACCCGGATCGCGCCGTGCGCCGTGCCGCCGGCGATGCCGGGCAGCAGCCGCGGCCACCACGTCGCCAGCACTTCCCGCCAGGGGTGCTCGGCGACCTCGCGGTGGAACAGGGTCGTCCAGTCCGCCACCCGCTTCAAGTCGCCGAGGGCCTCCCGCCAGTCGTCCTCGGTGACCGGGACGAGCCCGCGCGGCGGTTCTTCCAGACGTTGCGTGTAGTTGTCGATCCAGCGATGCACGGAGTCGGCGTGCCCGTGCCGGATCATGGCCTCGACGGCCATCGGGCCGTGGTTGCTGAGGTGGTGGCCGCCCCACTCCGGTCCCGTCTCCTGGAACCGCTGGTAGGCCTCCAACAGGACCGACTCATTGTCACTCATCCAGGTTCTCCAAGCTGACGCAGAACTTTGTGCTCGACCCTCCTCGGACGCTAGGTCCGGCGCGCGCCGCGCACTATCCCCGACGTTGGTAGTGGCATTCGGCGCGTAAGTCGCCGCTTTACCAAGGCGGGGGATGGCCAGGGCCCGGGCAAAGTCGTTGAATATTGCCGAGCCGGTTGGGCGGGCGGTTGCCGGCGGCGATGTTGGTGATCCGGCGGCATTTGGTGCGCCGATGGCACTGTGGGTTGGCGGCGATTCGCCCGAACGTCGACCCGCAAACCCTTTGGAGGAGCCATGTCCGTTCTTGTCATCGGCGCGTACGGCGGTGTGGGCAGCCATGTGGTGGATGGGCTTCTGTCCGCCGGAATCTCGGCCCGGGGAACCAGCCGGACGCCGGGAGCCTGCGATTTGCCGGACGCTGTCGAGATGGTCCGCCTCGACCTGGACGAGCCGGCGACCTTGCCGGCGGCGCTCGACGGCATCAAGAAGGTCTTCCTGTACGCCAACCAGGAGGGCCTCGCCGAGTTCGTCAGCGCGGCGCGGGCGGCCGGGGTGGAACACATCGTGTTGCTGTCGTCGGCTTCCGTGGTCGAACCGGCCACCCGGCACAGCCGGAGCGCGCAGATGCATGCCGTGGTGGAGGAGGCGTTGCAGGAGTCCGCAATCGCGTGGACCTTCCTCCGCCCGACCACGTTCGCCAGCAGGCAGCTCCGCTGGGCTCCGGGGATCCGGTCCGGGGAGGTGTTGCGTATTCCGTTCCTGCAAGTGCGCACCGCGTCGATCCACGAACGCGACATCGCCGACGTGGCGGTCCGCGTCCTGACCGGCGCCGGGCACGAGGGGCAGGGGTACTGGCTGACCGGACCGCAAGCCTTGACGCAGCAGGAGTACATCGAGACGATCGGAGCGGTGATCGGGCGGCCGATCGATGTCGTCGAGTTGGCTCCGGAGGACGTCGAGCCGAGGCTGCCGGAATCCTTCATCCGGACCATGACCGAGCTCCTGGCGGCTCCAAGCATCGTGACGTCCACCATCGAGGAGATCACCGGGGTGCCGGCCCGCTCGTTCCGGCAGTGGGCCGAGGACCACGTCAAAGACTTCAGCTGACTGCCCACCCGCGCGCGAACCGAAGGAAACCGCATCCCGCCCCTGCGTAACTCAACGACCGCGCGCACATCACCGCAGGTCACCGGCACGGCAACGCTGCGCTGCACCTTCGGATTCAGCCCCGATCGCGTGCAGCGGCCCGGCACCACCCTGGTCCGCGACCGCAGGGTGTGGGAGATCGCCGTGCCGGCCGAACCGGTCGGCATCGAGTACGACCGCCTGCTCGACGAGATCCGGGACCGAATCGCCGTCCCGCTCGCGAAAGGTCGCGCGACTGGCCCCGCGGCTGCCGGCCAGGTTCCGTTCGGTCGGGGGTGGCCCTGCCGGCGACGGTCGGCCCGGACCGGGGTCGTCTCGGCCTGGCCGAACCGTCCGGAGTGGGCGAGGCTGGACATCCGGCGCGCCTTCGGCGAGCTGTTCGGCGGCGCGCCGATGGGGTGAGCCGCCGACGGTGATCCGGCCGCGCTGGCTGAGGCCGACGCGGGCGGCGGCGGCCGCGTCCTCTACCTCGGCGTGGGCACCGGCGTGGGTGGTGGCGTGGTCGTCGACGCAGCGGAGGGCGCGCCGGCGCTGTTCGGCCCGTTCGAGATCGGCTACGTGATCACCGACCCGGGCGCCTCGTGCAGCGCACAGGCTGTGGCGTTGCGCTCGCGGGATCGTGCTGGCGTGTGCGGACACCGCTGGTGAGTCGAACAGCCAGATCGCGCAGCAGCTCCGGATCGCCCGTCACCCGGTGGGGAAGTGGCGTTACCGGTTCGCCGCCGATCGGCTCGACGGGTTGCTGGACGAGCCGCGGCCGGGCCGGCCCCGCACGATGGCCGACGCCGACGCGGAACGTGTCATCACCACTACGGTGTAGACCACACCGAACCTCTACCCCGACCCGCCCGAACGCGCCGTCGTGCTCTGCGTGGACGAGAGCTCGCAGACCCAAGCCCTGCAACGCACCACCCCGGTGCTGCCGATGTTGCCCGGCACACCGGCCCGGGCGAGTCATGACTACGTGCGTGCCGGCGCCTCCAGCCTGTACGCGGCTTTGAATCTGGCCACCGGCGAAGTGATCGGCTCGCTGCACGGCCGGTACCGGGCGATCGAGTTCAAGAAGTTCCTGATCACCCTTGATCGTGAGGCCCCCGCCGACCTGGACGTGCACGTGGTGCTGGACAACGCCTCCACCCACAAACCCCGGCAATCAAACGATGGCTGGCCGCACACCCGCGCTTCGTCCTGGACTTCACCCGACCAGTAGTTCCTGGCTCAACCTCGTCGAACGCTGGTTCGGCGAACTGACCACCAAGAAACTGGAACGCGGCACCCACCGCTCGGTTCGTGCCCTCAACAACGACATCCGCGACTGGATCGAGACCTGGAACAACGATCCGAAGCCCTCCGTGTGGACCAAGCCACCGGCCAGATCGTCAAATCCATCGCCCGCTGCTGCACCCGCCGTCAACGGCGCAGGGCACTAGAAGTGGCACGAGATGTCTAGGCTTTCCCGCCCGACCAGTTGTTTCCACATGACCGCGAGCTCGATGCGTGACTTGGCGCCCACCTTCTGGAAGATCTTGCGGAGGTGGAAGGCGACGGTGTGGCGAGACAGGAACATCTTGCCGGCGACCTCGGCGTTCGTGAGTCCTCCCGCCACCAGTTCGGCCACCGCGTATTCGGTGTCGGTCAGCGCGGGGATCCGGCTGCTGGGCCAGAACCTCGCCGCGGCCTTGGACGTGTCGTGGCGCCGCAACTTGCTGCGGACCCGAGACGAGTCGCGCGGGGAACCCGCGTCCGCGTAGGAGCGCATGGCCGTCTCGTAGTGCGCGCATACCTGCCGGAACTCTTCGGAGCTCTCGGACAGGAGATCGCCGATGTCCTCGTTCACCGAGGCGCGGGTCCACGTGTCGCAGCCGGAGGCGACGGCCTGTTGGAGCAGGTTGACGTCCTTCTCGAGCAGTGCCTCGAGGTGCAGGGCGGCGGCCGCGATGGCGTGGATCTCCGGGTTCTCCGCGGCGAGCGCCACCGCGCAACGCCGGACACGCTGGGCGGTTTCCCAGTCGCCCGCCCGCAGCAGGATACGCACGACGAACGACGCCGCCGTGGGCTCGGACAACAGGAAACCCCGGGTCGACGCCTCGGACTCGAGGAGCGCGCGGGCGAGCGGTACGGCGACCTCCCAGCCCTTCTCCGCCTCGATGATCTGGACGACGAGCCAAGCGGGCGAGGCCCAGGGAAAGGGATCCCGGCCGAAAAGCACGTCCTCTTTGAGCTGATTGGCATGATGGATCATCGTGGCGAGTTCACCACGCCGCATCGCGGTGATCGCGCGGACCATGTTCCCGATCGGAGCCCACGACGCGTAACGCGGATCGTTCGCCACAAGCATTCCCGTGTCACACAGGTTCCCGGCCTCGTCGATACGGCCGTCACAGAGCGCGATCTTGGCTTTGACCAGTGCCGTCACCGCGTTGATGGCGGGATCGTCGACCGCCAAAGCGGCTTGGCGCACCGCATGCCGGGCCTCATCGATACGCCGAAGGTTCGTCAACAACAGCGCGAGCTGCAGACTCGCCAACGCCGTGCAGCACTCACTACCCCGTCGACACCTGGCCGTCGCCGCCGCCTCGGCCAAAGAGATGGCGGAGACGACATCACCCTCAAGCCAGACCGAACCGGCCGTATGCAAGATTTCAAGATTGATGCAATTGTGAGTTGAGAGACCTGACGCAGCTAGACCCATAATGCCCAATCGAACTCCCCGAAGTCTTCAAGCACATTTTGAGGTATCGTGCGCGACCCGATTCCCGAATTGCCTCCACGGACCCAAAAACAATCTTAGAGGGCCAAGCCATGCCATATATCGATGATCGCCCCCGCAGTCATGGACGACGATACCGCATGACTGTGGCATGTCAAGGCGAACTTCGACTCGTATTGACAAGAATGATTTCTACCAAGTTTGACGGGGTAGGTCGATGGGGTCCCGCGAGTCATTGGCCAGGTGGCGCGGTTGTTGGCGCCAGGCGGTGATCAAATAGGTGGTGACGCTCGGTGATTTTCGTCGTCGATAGGATCGCGGCGAGATAGGAGTCGGACACTGTCAGACCGGGTAGTTGTCGTCGCCACGGGCGGTTGCCACGATAGTGCACATGCCCGGCGCCATCCGCGCTCGGCGCATCGAGAGGCGCCCGATGACCGAGGTACTGCTGCTGAACGGACCGAACCTCGGAATTCTCGGGGAACCGGGAGCCGGAGATCTACGGCAGCGACACGCTAGGCGACATCGTCGCGGCCGTGAACGACGAGGTCGCCGCAGCGGGCTGAAAGGTGATCGACGTTCAGAGCGAGAGCAAGGTCGATCTGATCCGGGCCGGGCACGCGCACCGTTTTTCGACGGCCGGCGAGATCGTCAATCCGGGCGCCCTCATGATCGCGGGCTGGAGCCTGCGGGACGCCTTGGCGAGTCTGTGCTGGCTCCGCTGGCGCAAGGCGTCGTCGTGGGCCTTGGCTCTCTCGGCTACCGGCTGGCCGCCCGTGCCCTTCTGCATCTGCTCGACGGTGGCGAATGGGCATACGCGATTCCCGGAAAGCGAAGGAAATAATAGTGAGGTTCTGGCTCAGAGACCTTTTTCGCCGGTGGGCCGGGCTCGCCGCACTGCTTCACTCGGATGCCTGGTATGCGGCGGCGCAATTCGCCTGCTGTGACGTACCGGCACTTTATCTGTTCAATATGCCGGTTCACTCAGGCGTCGACGACCCGCATCGCCGGGTCCTTTTCTCTCCGCGCTTCGAGGTGGACATCGACGGTCTGTGGCTGGTCGACGACGCCGCCGAATAGCAGCGCGGACCGAGCCTCACACCGAAGCCTGAGCAATGCGGCCGTCCGGGCCGGTTCCCCAGGGCCAGCCCGGACGGTGCCGTCGCTTCGCCGTCCGAACGCATGCCCGTTCCGCCGGCTCGGCAAGTGATGAACGTGATCGGCGTCCGGCTCGAGGGCCAGACGCCGACACCCGTTTCTGATCGCGGGCGATAGCGGAAGCAGATTCGGCCGCGTTTGCGGCGGTGGGCGGCTTGGTCGGTCTTGATCGGGATGGTGGCGCGGATGCCACGTCGTCGTAGCAAATCGCGGTTGGCCTTGGAGGAGTAGGCCTTGTCGGCCAGCACTCGGTCCGGGCAGGCGCGTTGGCCGGCCTCGGCCGGTGCGCGGACCCCGGATGGCCTCCAGCACGACGGGGAACTGCGGGCTGTCGCCGCATTGCCCGGCGGTGATGACGACGGCCAGGACCCTGCGGCCTTGTTCGCAGGCCAGGTGCAGCTTGGTGGTTCAGCCGCCGCGGGAGCATCCAAGGCCGTGTGTTGAGCGCCAGGAACTTGTCGTGAGCGACGCCGAGTTTTCTGTCGGCGGTGAGGCTGTGGTCTTAGGCGTACAGGGCAGTGTCAATCATCTACATCGAGTAGATCAGATATCACGCTGCGTGTCATCCGGGCCGACGGAAGATCGCCTCCGCCGCAGCCGCGCGAGCCATCATCGGTGTCAACGCCGCCTCAATCGTGGCTCTGGCACACATTTTGGATGCTGTTGGTGATCTTGGTTGCGTGATCGGCTCGGGGTGCGTCGTTGCCAGAGCTGGCAGGGTGTTGATGTTGACGTAGCGGGATGGCGATGGGGCGAGGTTCGGGTTCGGTTGTGCCGGTGGAGGCGGCTCGGTGGCGTGGGCGGCGAGCCCGAAGGGCACGCCTGCGATGGCGATGCGTGATCGGTTGCAGGACCTGTTCGTTGACGACGACTTCGTCGATTGGTTTCCGGCGTACGGCCGTCGTGGGGTGTCGCCTGCTCGGTTGACGTTGGTGTCGGTGTTGCAGTACGCGGAGAACCGCACCGATCGGCAGGCGGCGCGGGCGGTGGCGTGTCGCATCGACTGGAAGTACGCGTTGAGGATGGAGTTGACCGAGCCGGGGTTCGATCATTCGGTGCTCAGCGAGTTCCGGGACCGGCTTGCCGAGTGCGACCGGGCGGATCGACTGCTCGCGGTGCTGGTCGATCGGCTCGCGCGGGCGGGGTTGGTGCGGGCGCGGGGCCGGTAGCGCACCGACTCTACGCATGTCCTCGCGGCGGCTCGCCGGCTGAGCCGGGTGGAGTTGGTCGCGGAGACGATGCGCGCCGCGCTGACGGCCCCGGCAAAGGTGGATGAGGTGCGGCTGGCCGGTGTCATGCCCGTGGAGTGGGCGCAGCGGTACGGCCGGTCGGTGCGTCACGAGCGGCAGCCGACCGGGGCGGTTGCGGTGCGTCAGTATGTGGAGTAGATCGACGCGGACGGCATTGCCTTGCTGCGGGCCGTCTACGGGCCGGCGGCCCCTGCGGTCGGGCCGGGGGTGGCCGCTGTCGAGGTGTTGCGTCAGGTCTGGGTCCAGCAGTACTGGTACGACGAGTCAGGACAGGTGCGGTGGCGGCATGGCGCTGGCGGAGCATCTCCTGGACAGTGGCTATGTCACACCCGAAACGGTGCACCGGGCGTCGATGGCTCATGGGATAACGATCATCGGGCCGGTCCGCCAGGGCCCGCGTGCCGTCGAACGGCCAGGCTTCGCCAAGGAAGACTTCCACGTCGACTGGCGAGCCGAGACCGTGACCTGCCCACAAGGCACGGTCAGCCCACGGTGGAAGCCGATGGTGGCAGACGGCGAACCTCGACTGTCGGTGCTGTTCCGGACCTACACCACGGCGACTCCGGTCGACGCGTCGGCAACCTCCACGGCCCGAAGCGATACAACCGCCAACTCCAACGCGTCTTCTACACATCAGCCCTGATCAGCATCCAGCGCAGCCCCGCTTCAAAGTCCCGCTACCAGCGCAAACGAGCTCGGGGCAAACGCCACGGCCAGCCGTCCTTGCTCTCGCCCGGCGCCGCGTGAACGTGCTCTGGGCGATGCTGCGCGACGACCGACCCTACGAGGAAGGGCAACCCCTGACCGCCCTTGCCGCTTGACAAACAGTATTGAGAATCAGGCGGAGCTGACAATCGGGCCCCCGGTCACGGAAATGCCGTGACCGGGGATCCAGGATCAGCTACCGCGGAAGGTGTCGACCGTCGCTGAGCTAGTTCCGGTACCGGAACACGATCCGGCCGCGCGTCAGGTCGTACGGCGTGAGCTCGACCAGCACCCGGTCTTCCAGATAGATCTTGATGAAGTTCTGGCGGATCTTACCGCTGATGTGCGTGAGCACCCGGTAGCCGTTCTCGAGCTCCACGGTGAACATGCCACTGCGCAGGCACTCGACGACCCTGCCCTCGACTTCGACGCCTTTCCTGGTCCTCGTCATCGGATCAGCTCCAGGTTACTGCTCACCGGCCGGGCCCCGATGCCCTCGAACAGCGCCGAGGCCGCCTGGTTGGACTCCTGGACTTCGGCCCAGGTCGCGGCGAACCCGGAGCGGTGCAGCGTCTCCAGCGTGTGGGCCAGCAACGCCCGCGCGATGCCGCGGCGTTGCTCGCCGGCCCGGACCGCGACCAGCCCGATGCGCGGCCGATCCTCCGTCACCACCCGGATCAGACCCAGGTAACGGTCCGGCGCTGCGGCCACGACGTACTTCGACGGGTCGCCGATGGTATCGCCCTCAGGCAGGGGAATCACCTCCGCAGGCATCGACTGCCATCCGACGGCCGCCTCGACTTCGTCACGGATCGCGCGGTCCACCGCCCGCAACAGGCCCTCATCCGCCTGACCGGCGGGCACGATCGTCACACCCGAAGGCAGTAAGACTTCTTCGAGCCCGGTGACCTGCGGGTCCGTCGGCACGTCGTACTCCCACTCACGGCGCCGGACCGCGAAACCGGCCCGCCGCCAGCAGGCCGTCAGCTCGACGTCGGCCTCGTCGACCACCGTGTACAGCGGCGCCGGCAACTCCGCCAGCATCACCTCGGCAAGCTGATCGAAGGTGGCGTCATGCCAGGCATCGATGCTGACGAACAAACGACCATCAGGCCGGTGCTCCGCATACGTACGACCGACCACCAAGCTGTCATGCAGCGCATGCCATTGCCTGTCCGCGACACGCGTGATCACCACCGCGTTCTCACTCAGGCCAGATATCAAAGGCTTCATGTCCATCAGAGTTCCTTCCAGGAATGCCTCGACCTCAGGCGCTCCTGGCGACACCGAACGTCAGCCGCCGGACCGTGACGGACTCAGGGAGCACCCATGGGTGTTTACGTTCACGGGTCTCACCTCCCTACAACGAATTCACGGCCAGCAACGACAATAGCAGCAGAACGCAGCACCCCGCAAACACTTATGCGGTGCCGACGGGATGCCTGCCCGGCCCGGCGGCGTCGGGTCCAGCGGTGGCGTCGAGGCGTCTACCAAGCTGAGGGATGTCGGACCGGCACAGCCGCTTTTAACCTGCTGAATGCGGGCCGAGAGGGTTTCGCGGGTTCTCCCCACGCGTACGCGCCGGAGCTGATCCGAGCTCCGGATCCGGTGTCTGCCCCGCCCGCGATCGGGGGCGGCCCCGGTGCCCGATGGGGCCCGCTCTACGAAAGGACAGGGTTTCGCCCATGACCGACCAGCCGTTCAAGTTCTCCGTGATTTCGGAGCCAAAGGACGCGAAGCAGTGGCTAGGCGTGGCCAGGCAGGCCGAAGACCTCGGGTTCACCACCCTGCTCATGGCCGACGTCCTGACTGCGCCGGCGCCGTTCCCCGCCCTCGCCCTCGCGGCCGGGGCGACCACGACGCTGCGGGTGGGAACGTGGGTGCTCGCCGGCCCGCTGCGCTTGCCGCGCATGGCGGCATGGGAGTCCCACACGCTGTCGGCGCTGAGCGGCGGGCGATTCGACCTCGGCATCGGGACGGGCCGGCCTTTCGTCCTCGAGGACGCGAATAAGCTGCTCGGCCTCCAGGCGCCGCCGGCCAAGGAACGCCTGGCGCAGGTGGAGAAGACGATCGACGAACTGCGCGCCCTCGACGGAGACGCGCACACCCCGGTGCTCATCGCCGCCGGCGGTCCCAAGGCCCGTGCCCTGGCCGCCGCCAAGGCCGACCTGGTCACGCTCGCCGCGAGCCCGTTCACCGCCCGGGAAGAGATGGCCGAGCGGGTCGCGGAGGTGCGCAAGCAGGCCGGGGACCGGGCCGAGGAGCTCGAGTTCGTCTCCCCGATCTACGTCATCGGCGACGAGGCACCGCCTTGGGTTCCGCGTCTCCTGCGGACCGACATGAAGACGCTCATCGAGCACGACTCGCTGAACATCCTGCGCGGGAGCCCGCAGGAGATGGCCGACGAGCTGCGGCGCCGCCGCGAGACCCTCGGCTTCTCCTCCTTCACCGTGAACGCTGTGTTCATCGATAAGTTCGCCCCGGTGGTCGAGCTTCTCACCTAGTCACGCGGACTACCAGGGCTCTCGCCGGACCGCCGCGAGGGCGTCGGCGCGGCAGTCGTCGCCGGAGGGCCTTCGGCGGGAGCGTGGTGGACATTGGACGGGTTGCGGACGAACAACATCGGTCGGGATCAGGTCCGCGAGGACACCGGCGCCGTGGCCCGCGCCGGTGACAGAGCGCTGATCTCTCGAAAGGCAACACCTATGCATTCTCTGCAGTTCACCGCCGAGTCGTCGTCGAAGGGCGTGGTGGAGCGCGACTTCGTCATGGGCCAGGTGCCGGGCGTTCTCTGGTCGCCGGCCTCCGGCGCCGATAGGGCACCGCTGGTGCTGATGGGCCACGGTGGGGGCAACCACAAGAGGCATCCGGCGATGGCGGGCCGGGCGCAGAGCTTCGTGGCTGGTTGCGGCTTTCACGTCGCCGTCATCGACGCGCCCGGTCACGGCGACCGGCCGCGCACGGCGCACGACGAGCAGGAGGTCGCCGCGTTGGCGGCGGCGAGGGCGGCGGGTGAGCCGGAAGGTCCGGGTGCCCGGCGCTACAGCGGGTATCTGGCGGAGCTGGCCGTGCCGGAGTGGCGGGCGACCCTGGACGCGCTTCAGGAGCTTGCGGAGATCGGCGCGGACGGGCCGGTGGGCTACTTCGGCATCAACCTGGGCACCGCGATCGGGGTGCCGCTGGTGGCGGTCGAGCCCAGGATCACGGCCGCGGTCTTCGGCCTGCACTGGCCCGATGACCTGGCGGAGAAGGCGAAGCAGATCACCGTCCCGATCGAGTTCGACATGCAGTGGGACGACGAGGACATCCCGCGCGAGGCCGCCCTAGCGCTGTTCGACGCCTTCGCCTCGACGGAGAAGACGTTGCACGCCAACGCGGGCAAGCACCATGAAGTGCCCAGGTTCGAGGTCGACAGCGCGGCCCGGTTCTTCGCCCGGCATCTTGGCGGGGTGCTCACCTCACCGGTCTGAGGTGAGTGGCAGCGGCGTCCGGTCTGCCCATCGGGCGCCGCTACCGCGGCCCGGGTCAGGCAGCGTCATGGCTTACCGGTCGGCCGCCGTCCCTGCCGCGCGGTTCGCCCGCGAGGAGTAGGCGCCGATTCGATGTCGATCCGGATCGCGACGCGGTCAGGCGGACCTGTTGATCACCGCGCCGCTGACCTTCCATCGGGCGTCGTCCTGCGGGCGGTCGCCGACGCGTCCAGCCTGTGCCAGATCAGCTACACCGGCAGCCTCGACGCCATCGCCGACGCCCATGGTGGATCCGTTGCTACGGCGTGTTGGCACCGCCAACCGTCAGGCCGGGGGATGAGGATCCCTCTCAATGTGGCCTATCAATGGGAGCATGACACTGAAGATCGGTTACAAGGCGTCGGCCGAGCAGTTCGGCCCGCGCGAGCTCGTCGAGTACGCGGTCAGCGCGGAAGGCCACGGCCTGGACAGCGTCTGGATCAGCGATCACCTGCAGCCGTGGCGGCACGACGGCGGACACGCACCATTCTCCCTGTCCTGGCTCGCCGCCGTCGGGGAACGCACCGAACGGGTCCAACTCGGCACCAGCGTGCTGACCGCCACATTCCGGTACAACCCTGCCGTGGTGGCACACGCGTTCGCCACCCTCGGACTGCTGTACCCCGGCCGGATCGCACTCGGCATCGGCAGCGGTGAGGCCCTCAACGAAGTCGCGGTCGCACGCATCACCTGGCCCGACTTCAAAGAACGGTTCGCCCGCCTACGCGAAGCCGTGGACCTAATCCGCCGACTGTGGACCGAAGACCGCGTCACATTCGAGGGGCAGTACTACCAGACCACCAGCGTGTCCATCTACGACCGACCCGACGTGCCCGTCCCCATCTACATCGCCGCCGGCGGCCCCGTCATGGCCAAATACGTCGGCCGCAAAGGCGACGGCTTCATCTGCACCAGCGGCAAAGGCATGGAACTGTACACCGAAAAGCTCCTGCCAGCCGTCGAAGCAGGCGCCGACCAGGAAAACCGCGCCCACAACACCATCGACAGGATGATCGAGATCAAGCTCTCCTACGACCCGGACCCAGCCCGGGCACTGGAAAACTGCCGATTCTGGGCGCCACTGTCACTCAGCCCCGAACAGAAGGCCAGCTTCGCAGACCCCGTCGAGATGGAAAAAGCCGCCAACGAACTACCCATCGACCAGGTCGCCAAACGCTGGATCGTCGCCTCCACCCCAGACGACGCCATCACCCAAATCAGACAGTACATCGACGCCGGATTCAACCACCTCGTCTTCCACGGCCCCGGACACGACCAGGAACGCTTCCTCAGCACCTTCGCCCAACAGGTCCTCCCCGGCCTACGCACCCTCGGCTAACCACCCACCACCACCCCACCCCGACACCCGCGAGCACGAGCACGAGCACGAGCCCAAACCACCACGACCGAACCAAGGCACCTGACACGAACCCCCGCTCGCCGCTGCTCCTCGACGTCGACGGTCCGACCGAGGTGTCCGAGCGGGTGATCGCCGCGCTCGGCGAACGCTGAGAGCTACTCGGGGGTACGCACATGGGCAGGCAGGACAGCTGACCGAGCTGGACGAGGACTTCGTCCAGGAGGGCCCGGGCGAGGACATGCTGTCCGACCTGGTCCACGCCAGCGACGAGGGCGACTCGCTGTCCGAGGTCGAATTCGTCTCGATGGCGTTCCTCCTCGTCGCGAGGCACGAGACCACGGTCAACCTCATCGGCAACGGCGTCCTGGCTCTCCTGCGCGAGCCCGCGTAGCTGGCGGCCCTGCGCGAAGACCCCGCGCTGCTGCCGGGAGCGGTCGAGGAGTTCCTGCGCTTCGGCGGCCCGCTGCACTTCGCGAGCCTGTGCTTCACCACCGAACCCGTCGAGATCGGGCACGTGACGATCCCGGTCGGCCAGTTCGTCCTGATTTCACCGCTGGGCGCGAACCGCGACCCGGAGCGCTTTCCGGATCCCGACCGGCTGGACATCACCCGCCCGGCGTTCGGCCACGGAATCCACCACTGTGTCGGCGCCCCGCTCGCCCGCCTCGAAGGGGAGGTCGCCATCGGCGCCCTGCTCGACCGCTTCCCCGGCCATCCGCCCGACCGCGGACCCGGACACCCTCCGCTGGCGCGCGGGCACCCTGATGCACGACCTGGAGACCCCTCGGTGCGGCTGCGCCAGGACCCGGCCTGGCTGCCGCCGCTTCTTCCCGATTTCCGGGCATGGCGAAGAGACGTGCGTATCGGCGGTTTCCCGGCTTGTTCGCTACGGCGGCGCGAGCTGGCGTGGCCTGTCGCCCGGCCAGGTCGACGACGCTATTCATCTCTACAACCTCGGCTGGTCGCTGGCGCGAGTCGGTCGGCACCTGGGTGTCGAACACGTCGTTGTGCTGAACGAACTGCGCGAACGTGGTATGCCCGCTCGAGACACTCACGGACGTTTCCGCGGCGAAGCAGGTAATCATCGATGACCCGAGCTGCAGCTGTGTCAACTCGCTCGGCTTCGGAAACGTCCTCAATGGATGGGTCTTCATGTCTTCTGCTAACGTTCCTGTCCAGCCGTCAGCCTTGGTCGCGGCGGGGGCCACCCGCGCCGATGCCACCGAGCGCCGCATCACTGGGCTCTATAATCAAGGCCGTCGAGCAGCTCAGCTCCGATCGATCCCGGTCGGGGCAGACCTGCTGCTGCTGGAGTATTTGGATACTGTCGTTCGGCGGCGATTCGTTCGAACGTCGACCCGCTAACCCTTTGGAGAAGCCATGTCTGTTCTTGTCATCGGCGCGTACGGCAGTGTGGGCAGCCATGTGGTGGCTGGGCTTGTGTCCGCCGGAGCCTCGGTCCGGGGTACCAGCCGGACGCCGGGGACCGGCGATTTGCCGGACGCCGTCGAGATGGTCCGCCTCGACCTGGAGGAGCCGGAGACTCTGCCGGCGGCGCTCGAGGGCGTCAAGAAGGTCTTCCTGTACGCCAGCCCGGGCGGCATCGCCGAGTTCATCAGCGCGGCGCGGGCGGCCGGGGTGGAACACATCGTGTTCCTGTCGTCGGCTGCGGTGGTCGAACCCGCCATGAAACACAGCCGGAGCGCGAAAGAGCACTCCGCGGTGGAGGAGGCGTTGCAGGAGTCCGGAATCGCGTGGACCTTCCTCCGCCCGACCACGTTCGCCACCAAGCAGCTCAGCTTTGCTCGGGCGATCCAGGCCGGGGAAGTGTTGCGTGTTCCGTTCCTGCAAGGGCGCACCGCGTCGATCCACGAACGCGACATCGCCGACGTGGCGGTCCGCGCCCTGACCGGCGCCGGGCACGAGGGGCAGGCGTACTGGCTGACCGGACCGCAAGCCTTGACGCAGCAGGAGTACATCGAGACGATCGGAGCGGTGATCGGGCGGCCGATCGATGTCGTCGATTTGGCTCCGGAGGACGTCGAGCCAAAGATGCCGGAATTCCTCATCCGGACCCTGACCGAGCTCCTGGCGGCTCCGTGCGTCGTGACGTCCGCCGTCGAGGAGGTCACCGGGGTGCCGGCCCGCTCGTTCCGGCAGTGGGCCGAGGACCACGTCAAAGACTTCAGCTGACTGCCTGCTGCTCTCCTTCCTGATGACCGGTCAACCTGCGCCGGCAGCGGGCCAGCGTCCTGCGCTCGACCGCCGCGATCCTGGCCTTCCTCAACTTTCTCATCGCCCTCGCGGCGCGAATCCAGCTACTTCACCGTGAAAAGGCGGGCGTGCCGGTCACTGCGCCGAGGCGGTGCCGGCGCGCTCATCGGCAATGAAGGAATCGATCCGGGGTTCGATGAGCTCGGCGGCGCGCCGGATGTCGGCCGTGACGGCCTCGTGGCTCTGGTCCGGCATGCTGTCCGCGCGCAGGTGCCGGCGCAGGTTGTGGAACTGGCGCGCCACAGCCCGATCAGCGCGGCGGCGACGCTCTGGGGCTCCGGATCGTCCACCGCACGCCCGGCTCGGGCGGCCAGAACCTCCGCGGCCACGGTGATGAAGCGGGCTGTCATGTCGTCTCGATGCGCGCAGGGACGGGGGTTGCCCGGATCAGATCGCCGAAGCGCCGGTGGGCGGCGATCGCCGTGGCCGGCTCCTCGACCGAGCTCAGGGACATTTTCATGGCGTTGAGCTCTGCGGCGAGGATGTGCAGTGCGGCGTCGACCGGCGACGTGCCGGGGGTGGCCAGTTCCACGCGCAGCGCGGTCACGCCGTCCCGCGATGACAGGGTCCGCGGGTCGAGGACGCCGAGCGTTCCGCCCGGCCGGGTGCGGAGTTCCGCCGGCATGGATTCCCACCCTGCCGCGGCCGCCCGGGAGGGCCTCGTGAACGCACCTTCACCCGATGGTGTCGAACCGGGCGATGTCGTAGAGTGCCGGACGTCCGAGTTGCCGCTGAGCGACTGGGGCGGCAACGCCTTCCCCACCCGAGTCGACCGTTGGCTGCGGCCCGCGGCCTGACGCGATTCAGCCTTCCCGGGAAACGTCGGGCCGCCTCATTCGCGGTGACCACGTGCAGTCAATCTGAGGGATGGTTACCGCGGCACTCGCCGGTTAGTCTGCGATTTATCTCGCTCGGCCACTGGTCATCGCATTTTTCCCGGACAGGAAGGCGAAACCGGGTGATGAGTACGACGCATGCGCCGTCGCCACCCTCAAGCGCTGGAAAGCCCTGACCAAGCAGCCTTGCTGCCCCCGACGCGCCACCACAATCGTCCAAGCCATCCGCGTCCTACATCACGTCCAGACCAGGGGCGGGCGCATGTCCGGCGTCACCAGGCGTGTCCACCGCGCCCGGTGAAGATCCGCTTCGCGTACGGAGCGGGCTCGTCGATTCGGTGCGCCAGGTGCTCGCGAAGCGAGAGCAGGACGCGGCCGGAGGCCTGCGTGACGCACGCCCGACCTTGCCGCACCGCGGCCGGGGCGAGCCGGAAGGCGGCCCGGTCGACCTGGCGCAGCAGCATGCCGGGCGCGGCCCCGAGCAGACTCACCGCGCCGATGACGTTGCCCTCGGCGAACGGTGCCTCCACTCGCGAGGCGAGCGATGCCGCGGGCACTTCGCCGCGGGCGACCGCGAACGCGAGCGCGGCGAACGGGAAGGTGTGCGGGTGCAGGCGCTGGCCGAGCCGCTTGAACGCCTCGGCGCGCGGGATGTCGCCGAGATTCTCGGGCACGCTCGCGATCTTGTCGAGGGCGGCGAGCAGGGCGCGCCCGCCCGAGCGGGTGGGCGAAACGGAAGGTTGCGACCGCTTGAACCTGCCCCGCAGGCAACTGTCAGACCGAGGGATATGGATCCCTCCTCACGCGATCTAGCGTCGACAGGGTACCCGAGACAGCAGCCGTGACAGAGGGGTGGGTGGCAGATTCCGTGGCTGATCCGACCGAAGCCATGCCGAAGAGTCGTGACCGGCAGGCGGCGTTGAGCGTGAAACGGGTGCTGACTCGTGAACAGCTGGAAGAGTTCGCCGAGCGCGGTTACATCGTGATCCCGGATGTCGTGCCGCCGGACCTGATAGCCGCTGCCAACGCGGCGGTCGATGAGCAGCTACGCGCCCGGCCGCCGGCGGAAGGGCACGTTGGGGTGGTCTACAGGTTCCAACAGCTGGAGGATGCGCCGGTGCTTGCGGCGTTGCTGCGTGACACCTCAGCCTTCTCGCTCGCCGAAGGACTCACCGGGAACGGTGCGCTGGAGTTTCCCGAGACAGTACAGACCGCACTGACTTACCCGCCCTTCAAGGACGCCCGGGAGAAGCCGCACATCGACGGCGGTAAGGGGCGGAAACCCGGTGATCCCCCATGGACATTCACCATGCTCGCCGGGTTTTTCCTGACCGACCAGTCAACCGATGACACGGGAAACCTCTTCGTCTGGCCGGGAACACACCGCGATCACGCACAACTCTTCCGCGAGCGTGGACCCGAGGCCTTCACGACCTACCCGAATGTCAAGCTGCCGGAGCGAGACATGGTGCGCGGTCGTCCGGGCGATATGCTGCTGAAGCACTACCTCCTCGGCCACAACGGCGGCAACAACACTGGCGATTCCGTTCGGCGCACGGTCTACTTCAGGATCCGGCGCCGGGGGCACGAGGCGACGTGGGGTCAGGCCCTGCAAGATCCCTGGTACGATTTCGCGCCGCTGCGAGGGTTGGTGCCGTCGTCCGGTGAAACCGGTCAGCAGGGTCGGTAGCTGTGAGATCTCGGTAGCTCTACGGCTATCCGCTCGTCGCCGGCCTGCGGACTCGCGGCCTGGGCATGGCCAAGGCCTTCGGGGCGGTTCCGGCTGCGGGGTTCGACGCCTTCTCGCACGCCGGCGTCCTGGCCGGCCCGGAGGCGAAGTGCGTGTCGGGCAACAACGACACCTGGTGCTCCACGGCCCATCTGAATCTGTCCGGTCGGCCGCTGTCGCTGCGCGTACTACGTCGGCAAGCGCGCCACCGGCACCGGCGAGCAAAGCTTGAGGAAGCCGATAAATGGGAACAAGAAGCCATCAGCAAGACAGGGGTGGAGACTATTATGCCTGACGTCAACGATCTCGTGGACGTGGCGACCGGTGACGTCATTCTGGCCGAGATCGATGTCACGCTGCCCGGCGTCCTGGCCCTCGTGCTCGAGCGTGCCCACAGGTCGTCCTTCCGCGCAGGCCGGTGGTTCGGACGGTCCTGGATGTCGAGCCTTGACCAGCGCCTGCAGGTGACCGGCGAACGGATCTGCGCGAGGTTCGCCGACGGGGAGATTGTGACGTGGATATCCCCGGGCAGCGCCGGTGATCCCCCCTCTATCCCGGTAGCCGGCCCCGCATGGCCGTTGCGGCAGAACCCGGACGGCTCCTACGCCATCAGCGACCCGCAGCGCGGCCTCACCTGGCAGTTCGAACGCCGGGCCGGATATGAAGACGACGAACTGCCCCTGATCTCGGTCACGGACCGCATAGGCCACGAGATCACCTTCAGCTACGACGCGGTCGGCCGCCCGCTCAGCATCGTCCACTCCGGCGGCTACCGCGTCCTGGTATCGGTCACCGACGAGCGCGTCACCGCGCTGGCCCTCGCCGGCCGCGACGGTCAGGACGACATCCCCCTGCGCCGCTTCGAATACGACGCTTCCGGCAACCTGTCCGGAGTCATCAACTCCTCCGATCTGCCGCGGCGGTTCACTTACGACGGCGCGTGCCGTCTGACCGGCTGGACCGACCGTAACGGCTACTCCTGCCACTACACCTTCGACTCCGAAGGCCGGTGCGTCCGCGTAGAAGGCCCCAACGGTGTCCTATCCGGCACCTTCGCCTACGAGCCCGGCATCACCCGCTGGACCGACATCGACGGAGCTGTCACCTCCTACGCGATCACCGAGTCTGCCCAAGTTGCCGCGATCACTGACCCGATCGGGAAAACGGTGCGGACGGAATACGATGAACGTGGCCGTGTCGCAGTCCGCACCGACCCCCTCGGCAGGGTCACGCGATATGCCTACGACGACCGCGGAAACCTGCTCTCGGTAACCAATCCGGACGGTCGCGAATCCCACGTCGAAGCCGATGAGGCCTGCCTCCCGACACGGATTACCGGGCCGGACGGAAGTTTCTGGCTGCAGGGTTTCGACAAGAACGGCAATCTCACCGAACTGACTGCGCCCGACGGCTCGGTGCTCAAGTACGGGTATGACAGCCGCGGGCATCTCGCCGAGGTTGGCAGTGCGGATGGCGCGGTCACCACGATGGAATGCGATCCCGCCGGGATGCCCGTGACCG
This sequence comes from Micromonospora sp. NBC_01412, assembly GCF_045040215.1. Taxonomy (NCBI): domain Bacteria; kingdom Bacillati; phylum Actinomycetota; class Actinomycetes; order Micromonosporales; family Micromonosporaceae; genus Micromonospora; species Micromonospora sp. NBC_01412. The sequence continues at coordinate 102,737 of NZ_CP109528.1, read as the reverse complement.
TCACCAAACCCACCGGCGAAACGACCCGGTACGAGCGCGACCAGCTAGGACGAGTCGTGCGTGCCATGAGCTCCGACGGCGGGACAACGGCCTATGCATGGACGACGGATGGCCTCCCTGTCTCCCGGACCCAGCCGGACGGGTCAACCGAGTCCTGGGCCTGGGACGGTGAAGAGAACCTGCTGCGACGGATCTCCGCCACGGGATCGGTCACGTCGAACACCTACGGGCCATTTAATCAGCTTGCGTCGATCGCCTGGCCGGGCGGTACATGCAGCGAGCTCGAGTATGACCACAACTGCCGCCTCACATCGGTAACCCACGGCGGGCTGAAGTGGCAATACGAGTTGGACTCCGCCGGCCGGCTGAGTGCGCAGACCGATTACAGCGGAGCTACCACCCAGTACTGGTATGACGCCGCAGGACAGCTCGTACACCGTGTGAACGCCAGCGGCCATGAGGCCTCGTTCGCCTACAATCTGCTTGGCAAACTGGCTTCTTATCACCCCGCAGAGGGTGCGGTGACGACGTTCGACTACGATCCGGCAGGCCGCCTCGTGAGCGCGAAAAACGACGACGTGGACCTGGTCTTCGTCCGGGACTCGCTCGGACGGGTGGTCACCGAAAGTTGCAACGGTCGCGCAGTCACCAAGACCTACGACGCGGCCGGAAAGGTAGCGAGCCGCGTCACTCCGTCCGGGGCTCGTACTGCCTGGGTCTACAACGCCGCCGGAATGCCTTCGGCACTCACCTCCGACGGCAGGGAACTACGGTTCGGCTATGACTCCGCCGGACGGGAAGTCCAGCGGGACCTGCCCGGAGGAACTGTCCTCACCCAGGAATGGGACCAACTCGGTCGCCTCGTGACTCAGGCCCTCACCAGCTCGGCTGCTTCCTCCAGTCAGGAAGGATCCATGGTCGCGGGGCAACTCCTCCAACGGCGCGCGTATACATACAGCCCAGACGGATTCGTCACGGGCTTGGAAGACCTGCTCACCGGCGAACGGGCGTTCCGCCTCGATTCCGCCGGGCGTGTCACCGCCGTTACTGGCCGAGGTGACGGATGGTCGGAGCAGTACGACTATGATCCTGCGGGCAACATCGTGAACGCCGTCTGGCCGGCCTCGGCCACTGGTCCTGCTGCCGGAACCCTGGAGATGGCATCGCAAGGGCCCCGCGAGATAGACGGAACCCTAACCACCCGGGCCGGGAACATCCGCTACCGCTACGACGCCGCCGGGCGCGTCATAACGCGGACGCGAACTCGGATATCCGGCGATACTGACACTTGGCGCTATTCGTGGGACGCTGACAGCCGGCTTTTCTCTGTCGCCCTCCCCGACGGGAGCAAGTGGCACTATCAATACGATCCCATTGGGCGGCGCATCGGCAAGCGTCATCTTTCGTCTGACGGCGAGCTACTGGAGCAGACGCAGTTCTCGTGGGACGGGGGAGTAGTCGCCGAGCAGGAGGACCTCCGCAGAGATAGCGAGAAGGTCACCACATGGAATTACCGGAATGACTCGTCCATCCCGCTCACTCAGGCCTCGCGAACCGTTATCCGCGCAGATTCCGAAGAGGAGAGAATCGACGAAGAATTCTACTCTGTAGTCACAGGCCTGAGTGGTGCACCGATCGAGCTCGTCTCCCCCGACGGGGCCCTCGTCGGCAACCAGCAGCACACACTGTGGGGGCAATCCTCCTGGCAGCATGACACCGCGACCACCCCGCTGCGATTTCCCGGTCAGTATTGCGATCAAGAAACAGGGCTGCACTACGGAAATCACCGCTATTATGATCCCGAGACTGGCGTTTATCTCTCCCCTCACCCCCTAGGGTTGACGTCTGCGTCAAACCCTCACGCGTACGTCCCGATTTCTTTTATCGCCAACGATCCTCTTGGGCTCTTGAACTGCGAAGAAGCAGCGTGGGTGAAGACGGCAGATAAATGGATAGGCTCTCTGTTTCTTTCTCATCATCACCTGCAGGTTTACGCTGACGTTGACGGGTTCGACGCGCGCCTATTTGCGGGTGGGGGTCGTGATGGAGTCGGCACGTGCCGAGATGCCCGCGGTCCCCAATGAGGCCGTGAGGCTGCGGGCTGCGAACGGGTGGCTGCGGGAGCGGCACGGAAGCACGTGCTGGTCACCGTGCACCCCAGGGTCATTCGGCGCGTCGTCGATCGCCGCGATCACCGACTGATTACACGATGCTGGACGCACAGGCCCGCGACCGGCTCGGCTCCGGCCACAGTGTGCCAGCGGGCGCCGACGAGTAGCAGGTGGTCGACGCGATCGCAGGGGAGTACCAGACGGGCGCGCAATGGTGGCGCCTCCGGCCGGAGTGCGTCTCCTGGAGGGCGTTCACATCCGGCTGGGCAACTGGGGGCGATCGCCGCGGCGTCTTCAGGCCAGCAGGTGCTCGCGCATCTTCGCGCCCAGATTGATCCCACCTGTTGCCCGAGAGTTGGTCGGATCGTGCACGTCGAGGGTGTTGTTGCGGCGCATGAGCTCACGGATCGGAGGTGGCAGCCGGGGCGGGTCGCCCATGGCTGCGAGGACCTGTCCGGCGCTTGAGATCAGTCGATCGGCCAGGGCGGCGGCGTCGGTGTCTACTCGCACTCGGCCGTACTCCCAGCCGGCGGTGGTGAGGTCGAGCACCTCGAACACGCGGGTCACAAGCGGGTTCGGGTTGGTCACCCGGTCGAGCCGGGGTGCCTGGCTGCCGACCACCGCGATGGCGGCGGCCACCTGCGCGTACGGGTGGAAGCCGCACGGCAAAGTGAACAGTGGCCAGCGTAGGGCTGGGCCGGCCTCTTTCCACAGCGGTCGGTAGTTCCGGCGGTGCACCAGGAGCCGCCGGCCCGTTCGTCGGTGTATTTCGTGGGCCTGGGCCTGTAGGTCCGTGTGGGCCTCGTCGGCGACCTGGCTCACGATCCGGGCCGCCACCACCAAGCCGTCGTCGCCGTTCAGCATCCCGGTGATCGCCTGGACCTGCTCGGGGAACCGGATTTGCGCGTGGGCGCCGTACCGGTACTGGACGTCCCGTAGCAGCGCATGCTGCCGTCCCGGATCGAGTTGGACCCGCCCGCCGCCCAGCAACCGCTGGAGCCAACGCATTTCGCCTCGTTTCAGCAGAGCCGTCCCAGACTGCGGCAATGCTAGTGCGTAGGACCCTTTCCGTGTACTGAAGGGGTGGCTGAGCGGCAGTAAGGGCCGCCCACGACCGGGCGACTCTGACGCAGGCGCCAGCGGTTGCTGCTGCGCCCGGTCGCAGAGCGATTGCGACGTCGGGTGGGAGCGCTTAGATCAGGAGGTCTGGGGGTTCTGGCGTGGGCGCCGCTCCACGGCACGTGTGCCTATGGAGCTGAGTCGGATACGACATCAGCCGCGCTCGCCGCGCTCGGCGATCGTAAGCGACGACCCGACTGGGCGGTGGGTGACGCGACGGCGGTGGCCCGACCGGCGGTGATGACGTAAACGACTCAGCTCCATAGGCGCCGCCCCACAGCATCGACCGCCGCGCCCACAGCCCCGCCCCGGCCACGGTCCCTGGGCCAACCAGGAACCGCACCCGCGACTACGCAATGACCCTGCGCCCGGTCCTCGGACAGGGCGAGGAGTGCAACACTGTGTCCTGGGGGCAGCTTGGGTGAGGAGATTGGCGGCGGTATTGCTGCCGGTCGACGTGGTTCCAGCCGGTGCAACCGGCACGGTTTTCTCGTTGCGCCCATCTGTCGATGAGCGGTCGCGTCGCCAGTACTCCGCTGAGCGCCGGGAGTGTGGTGGTTGGTGTGACTCCGAGCAAGGGAGTATGGAGGGCAGGTGCTCGTGGTGGACGACATCACCTACCGAGCCACCCCCTCAGGCCCTGGTGTAGTGCACGGCCTTCGTCGCTATGTCGAGTGCGGCCTGGCACTCCTGCGCAGTGTCGGCCACCGCAGTCACGTACGCGATCCGTCCCCAGACCGTGCCCTTGGGCGGCGGCGACACGGTCCGGCCCGGGTCGGCCAGGACCACCGCCTGGTCGATGGCGGCGGGCAGCTGCGCACGGTCGACCGTCACCAGGCCGATGGTCGTGTCGTCGACGTCCACGTAGAAGAAGCGCACCCCGGCCACCCGCCGCCGGGTCGGAATGGTCGCCGAGGACCGGCCACAGGCTGCCGCGGCCGCGATCAGGGCCGGGTCCAGGCCGGTGGCCAGCAGCCCGAGGTACGGGACCAGGTCGCCGCCGAGCCGGCCGTTGACCTCGATCAGCTGCGGGCCTTGGGCACTGAGCATGAACTCGGTGTGGGTCCAGCCGTCGCGGAAGCCCAGCGCGTCGTGCGTGTGCTGGAGCAGCGCGCGAAACCCGTCGTCGTACAGCAGCGGATCCGTCGCGTCCACCAGGTGACCGACTTCCTCAGCGTACGGCGGAAACCCTACGGTCTTGCGACCGACGAACAGCGGGACGACCCGCCCGTCGGTCACCACGGCATCCACACTGATCTCCTCACCGGTCACACACTCCTCGACCAGGACCGGCGCGTCGGTGCTGTAGCGGACCGGGTCCGGCGCGGGGGTGTCCCGAGTGAAAGGGAAGAACCGGCGCAGTGCCTCGGCGTCGTCGACCCGCACGACACCGAGGCTGGCACCCAGGCCACGGGGCTTGAGGATGATGGGGTAGCCGATCGAGTCGGCCGCCGAAAGTGCCTGTTCGACCGTGCTCACCGGGACCGATTTCGGCTGCGGCACGCCGGCGCGGCCGAGCGCCTGTCGGGTCTGGGCCTTGTCCCGCAGCTGCCAGATCACCAGCGGGTCTCCGTTACGGCAACCCAGCTCCTGTGCAATGTGGGAGGTGGCGTGAATCCGTCCCTCGTCCCAGCAGAGAACCCCGGCGAATGGCGCCTCTTCGTGCAGCCCGCGTGCCACCGCTGCCATCGCCTGCCCGTCGATGGTGTTCTCCAGCACGGTCCAGCCGTCGAGGTGGGGGAGTTCCCAGGTCGGCTCCACCGTGTGGAACAGGTGAACCCGGTAATGGGAGCCGAGGGAGGCGAGCAGGTACTCCCGATAGGCCTGCATGCCGCTGGCCACGAGCAGCAGCCTGGGTCGGTCAGCGGCTCCGGTGATGGAGGTCATCTGGCAACTCCTGGCGTGTGATGAGGCGAGGATGCAGGGCCGGGTGTCCGCCGGTACCGCGCGGGTCGGCACCGGGTAGGTCAGGTGTCCGCGTCCGGCGGGGACGCGGGGATCTCCTCGATCTGGGATACGCCGCTGGCGGCGTGGGCGCCGTGGCGCTGCCACGTCTCGTGCAACAGGATGCGCCCGTCGGGGAGGATCTCGGGGGTGCTGTGACACTCGCCGACGATGATCCGCCCGTCGTCGAGCACCATGCAGTACGCGAAGTCGACCGAGCCGTCGGGCTGGCACTGCCCGGCGAGGGTGCCCCGGCGCGCGTGACCCCCGGTGAATTCGCCCCAGAGCAGGTCGCCATCCTGACAGTAGTTCGCGACGCGGCTGTGCTCCCCGCTGCCGTCCGCGACCGGCCGGAACCGGCGCCCGTGATAGTTGATCGAGAGGGCCGTGGCGTTGGGTGAGGGCACGCGTGCTCCTTGAACGGGTGGACGGCCTGGGCCGGCGATAGCGGTACGGTCGAGGTGAGTGGCTCTGGCGGTGCGCCAGACGCCGGGACACGCAAGAGACCAGCGAGTCACCGGGCCTCGGCGGCCGACGGGCGCTCGCCAGCCGCCGAGGTGGTCAATCGAGCAGGACGACGCTGCGCAGCACGTCGCCACGGCGCATGCGCTCGAACGCCACCTCGACGTCGCCCAAGCCGATCCGCTCGGTGACGAACAGGTCGAGCGGCAGCCGGCCCTGCAGGTGTAGATCGACCAACATCGGCATGTCCCTGGAGGGCAGGCAGTCGCCGTACCAGGAGGTCTTGTAGGTGCCGCCCCGCAGGAACAGGTCCAGCAGCGGCATCTCCAGCCGCATCGATGAGTCCGGCCTGGCCACCAGCACGAAGGTGCCGCCGATGGAGCGCGCGTGGAAAGCCTGGCTCCATGTCTCGGGCGACCCGGCCGCGTCGATGGTCACGTCGGCGCCGAGCCCACCGGTGATCTGTCGGATCCTGGAGACCACGTCCGGTTCCCGGCTGGCGTCGACGACATGCGTGGCGCCCAGTTGGGTGGCCATCGGCAGCTTTCGCGGATCGATGTCGACAGCGACGATGGTTGTCGCCCCGGCCAGTCGCGCGCCGGCCACGGCCGCGCAGCCCACCCCACCGCAGCCGATCACCGCGACGGTGTCTCCGGGACTGACGCCCCCGGTGCGCGTCGCCGCACCCAGTCCGGACATCACACCGCAGCCGAGGAGGCAGGCAGTGGCCGGGTCCACCGCCTTGTCGACCAGGGTGCACTGGCCCGCGTGGACCAGGGTGAGCCGGGCGAAGGCACCGATGCCCAGTGCCGCCCCGAGCGGTTCCCCGGTGGTCAGCGTCATCGGCTGACTGGCGGTGAAGTCGTCCAGACAGGCCTCGGGTGCCCCGCGCAGGCAGGGGCGACAGCGCCCGCAGACCGCCCGCCAGTTGAGGATGACGAAGTCACCTGGGACGACGTGCGTCACGTTGTCACCCACCTGCTCGACGATCCCGGCTGCCTCGTGCCCCAGCAGGTACGGGTAGCCAGAGCCGATGACGCCGTCGCGGTAGTGCAGGTCGGTGTGGCAGACCCCGCAGGCCAGCACCCGCACCGTTGCCTCGTCCGGTCCCGGGTCCGGGACCACGATGTCGCGGATCTGCACCGGTTGGCCCGGGCCGAGCGACACCACGGCCTCGACTGTCTGCGGCATGAACCATCGTCCTTGTCTGTCGTGCTGCTGCTGGTATGGGGGCGGGGCGGCCAGGGGAGTGGCCGGGGTCAGTCGGCGAATTCCACCTTGATCAGGTCCGCGAACCGGATCATCGTGGCGAAGGCGTCCTCCTGTGAGGTCCCGGTGGTGCCGAGGAACCCGAGGATCGTGTTGCCGTGCGGCGGGCGCTTGATGACGTCGCCCGGCCGTGCGGTGATCTTCAGGTCGAACGTCTGTTCCGACTCGCTGACCTCGGCCGGCACGTGCACGCTGGCGATGGTGCCGGCCGCGCAGATCAGACACATCGACGCGGTGTGCGTACCAGTGGGCTGAAAGTGCCGCACCCGGGGCCGCACGCCGCAGGCGATGTCGACGGCCGCCGCGATCGGGTCGTGATCGGCGGTCAGCCTGGCGATCAGGTCGAGCCCGCCGCCGCCGACCCGTCCGGCGATCTCCAGAAGGTGCGGTCGGCCGTCGTGGAACCGTACTTCCGCATGCCCCACGCTGCGCCGCAGGCCCTGCGCCCGCACCCCGGCAGCGACCACCTCGTGCACCGCTGCGAGGTCCTGCGGGCTCATCGACGTCGGCGCGTGGTGGACATCGTCGTCGAAGGTCTGCCCCTCGATGGTGATCCGGTCCACCACCGAGCCGAGGTACACCTCGTCATCCCAGACGACCACCTCCATCAGGTACTCCGCGCCGTCCAGGAACGACTCCACCAGCAGGCCGCTCGGTCCGAGGTCCACCCCTTCCGGCTCGGACCGCGCCCAGAACATGTCTCGGCTGCCTTCCTCCGCCTGCGCGTACCGCTCGGTCAACTCCGCCGGGGAGCCGACCTTGAACACGAAGTTGCTGCCGGCGCCGTGCGTGGGCTTGATGATGACCGGATAGCCGAACTCCTCCGCCGCGGCATGCGCCTCGGCCAGGGTGCCGGTCAGCCGGAACTGGGGAGAGGGCGCTCCGGCCCGCTCGTACGCCTGCCGCATCAGGTACTTGTTGCGGCAGTTGACCGCGGTTTCGACTCCAATGCCGGGTAGGCCGAGGGCCTCGGCCACCGCCGCTACGGTGATCACCGACGACTCCGAGAACGTCAACACCCCGTCGAAGCCCTCGGCCTGGTGCCACTGCTTCCCGGCGGCGATGATGTCGTCGATGTGGCGGGAACCGACCACTTGGTACCGCTCGGCGGGCCAGAAGTCCGCCTTACCTTCACCGTTGAGCACGTAGAGTGTTGCACCCAGGGCTTCCACCTGCGCGTAACGCGACAGATAGTACTCCAAATACTGACAAGTCTCGATGGCGAGTAACTTCATCTGGTTCTCCTACGATGCTCGTCCGGCGCCAGCGCCGGGAGCCAGCTGGTCGAACGTGGCTGGCAGCATTGGCAACCGGAACATCGTGACCTTGTCCACGGACCCGTCGTCGACCCGCAGCCGCACCCCGGCACCGGCCAGCGTGTCGGTAACGTCGATCAGGATGGGCGCGGCGTACGCGAGCAGGGTCTGTACCTGAGCCAGCACGTCGGCTGCGGTGTCCGAGTTGATGTGGTCACGCGCCAGGCGGTCCAGTTGGGTGGCGATCGTGTCGGCGACCCCGCCCGGGCTGAACCGGTCGTCATGGTAGTGCCGGCGCAACCGGTCGGCCACCACCCGGGCCCGAGCGCGGCCGGCCGCGCTCACCGGCAACACCGCGCCGTCCGGGATGGTCAGCTCGGCCAGCGCCGTGGCCAGCTGGTTCCAGGGCCGCACCAGCCGGGTGGCCACCACGTTCCGCAGATCGGCCTCGGTGAAGTTGGTGCGTTGGAACTCCGGGGCGGTGAGGGCCAGATAGAACCGCGCCAGGTCGCGTGGCACGCGGTCGAGCAGTTCGGTGGCAGAGATCAGATGGCCGCGGCTGGTGGAGAACTTCGACCGGTCCAGCTCGTAGAACTCATTGGTCACGGTCACCGTCGGGGTGGCGTACCGCTGCGGGTGCGACAGCAGCATGGCCACGTCGAGCATCCCCCAGTGGAAGACGTTGTCGTACCCGTGGAAGTAGACGATCGTAGGTTGAGTGTCGGCGAGCCAGAATTGGTCGGTGCGCTCGGTCGGCCGGCCGAGCTGCCCCGCCGACCACCACGTGCTGTAGATGACCGCCGGCATCGCCTCGATCCACGGGTACAACCGTTGCCCGGGAGTCTCGGCGAACGGCGCCGGCAGCCCCCAGTGGCCAGGCACGGTGACCGGCACATCCGGTAGCGGGCCGGCCATCAGCTCCGTGACCAGGTCGCGGGCGTTCGGCCGCCACCGCGGCGCGTGCCGGGCGTAGTAGTCGGCGAGCTGGTTACGCAGTCGCTCCAACGGCAGCACGAGGATCTCCACCTCGCGGTGCTCGACGTCGTCCGTGGGGTCGAGCGTGTAGTACGGGTCGAGCAGCTCGTCGAAGTTGTTCGGGTGTCCGCACGCCTCGCACGCGCCGCCCGAGCTCTGCGCCAGGCAGGTCGGACAGGTGCCGGAGACGAGCGCGTCGTAGAGGCAGACCCCGGCCCGTCGGGCGAACGGAAACCGGACGGTACGCAGCTCGAAAGCGCCTGCCCGGTGCTGGGCGGTGACGAAGTCGAGCACGGTGCGTCGGTAGGTCTCGTCGACCGGCGGCAGCCCGACCAGGGTGGCACCCAGCGCGGTGAACGCCTGTCCGATCTGCGCGGTGGCATCCTGCACCAGGTCCGCCGGGGCTACCCCCAGGCCCGCCGCGCGGGTCGCCACGTACGACTGACTGTCGTCGGTGCAGGTGGTGTGGATGACAAACTTGCCCCGCGCGCGCTGGTACCGGGCGTAGACATCGGCGGCCAGGTAGGGCCCCGCCAGGTGCCCGACGTGCAGGCCCCCGTTGGAGGTGGGCGTGGCCGGAACCACGATCACCGGAGGTTCGTCCAGGCTCATGACACGGCCCGGTGGCGCTCGACGAACTGGTCCGCCATCTCGTGATCCCACCAGATCGCATACATCTGGAACGGCTGTTCACCACGGTTGACCACCTGGTGCCGCTCGTGTGGCGGGAAGTGCACGACGTCCCCCGCGACGAACGGCGTGGTGCCTGCGTCGGTGACGAGCTCCGCCTGGCCCGTCAACGCGATCCAGATTTCGTACTCGTGGTGACCGTGCGCCCCGGACTCGGCGCCGGGCGGCACCACACACCAGGAGCCCTCGAAGGGGGCGTTCAACGCCTCCCAGGGCATCAGCCGCTGCGCCCGCAGCCCGTTGTCGGGCTTGAGTCCGTGGTGGTCTAGCTTGCGGATCTCCATGAGTCAGTCATCCCTTCCCTCGACGAGGACGCCGCCGGCGGCCGCCGTGCCGACCAGCGCCGGTGTGCTGGCACGGGGGGCGAGCAGATCGGTCACCATCTCGCCAGCGCGAACCGCCAGTACGCTGATCAGCGAGTCCGCGATGCCATGCGTCGCCTCATTGACGCCCTGCAGATAGCAGCCGGCGGTCACGGAGTCCGGCGTCACCATGCGGTAGTTGCGGTCGACCGTGATCTCGCGTACCCCCACGGAGGCGGCGGTCTGCCGGATCAGCGCCGGCTTGCCCTGCTCGAAGCCGGTGCCCAGGAGCACCAGGTCGGCGCGGAGCTCGTCGGTCGTCGCCCGTAGCCGGTCGTGCACGGTCAACACGACCTCGTCGCCCTCCATCCGGGTGGCGAGCACGTCGGTGAGCGTATGCATGACGATCCGGGTGTTGCCGGTCAGCCGGTCCTGGTACATCTGGCGATACAGCGAGTCGAGCATGCCGGGGGCCAGTCCGGCGTAGTTCGTCCGGTGCATCTCCTGCAACAACTGGGCCCGGGCCTCGGCGGAGCCGGCGTGGAACTGGTCGACGAACGACGGGAAGTACAGCTCATTGGTGAAGGCGCTGCTCTCGTAGCCACGCAGCCCGGCTGACCTCATCAGCATCCGGCACTCGGCGGCTGGGAACTGCTGGTACATCGTCCACAGCATCTCGGCAGCACTCTGCGCCCCGCCGACGACCACGACCCGGCGCACCGCCTTCGGGTCGAGCTGCGCCACCCGGCTGGTGAACTCGGTGCTGTGGACCACCCGATCGGCGGGCAGATCCCGGAACGCGGCGGGAACGTTGGGGGCCCGGCCGACCCCGATCACCACGTTCCGGCAGCGGACCACCTCGCCGGTGTCGAACTGGACCCGCCAGCGATCCGACACCCCGTCGTCACGTGACGACACCGGCGTGATCGCCGTCACCGCCCGCCCGTACTCCACCTGCACCCGCTCCAGCGACTTGGCAACCCACTGCAGGTACGCGGAGACCTCCAGGCGGAACGGCAACGCCGAGCCCAGGTTGATGAACTCGTCCAGCCGGTTGGTCGAGTGCAGGTAGTTGACGAAGGAGTACCGGCTGCGTGGGTTGCGCAGCGTCACGAGATCCTTGAGGAAGCCGACCTGGCTCTGGGCCCACGGCAGCAGCATCCCGCGCTGCCAGGCGATGTCGTCGTACTGGTCCACCAGCAGGGTTTCGTCGGCCACGTCGGGAGCCATCTCCTCGACCGCCACGGCAAAGGCGAGGTTGGCCGGACCGGCCCCCACGGCGACCACTGACTTGTGTCTCTCCATGCTGCCCCTCATCTTGACGCCTGGTCGCCCAGCTCCCGGCAAACCGGCCCCGGGGGCATGGACATCTGTGGCGGTTGTCCGCTGGCCGCCACGCACACCGTCGCGGCGGCCAGTCGGCTCGACGCCAGAACACTCTTCGCGGCGCTCCCCGCCCCACCGGCAAAGCTGAACACCCCCGGCATGTTGTCGATCGCGCGTAGCCGCAGCCCGCCCTCATCGGCAAAACAGTCCACGCCCGCGGCCGACCACCGCGGCGACGGCAGCCGCCCGTCGAGGCCGAGAACGGCGCGGGCGACCTCCGAAACCCGATCCACGTACGCCGGGTCGGGGCGGTCGCTCCCCGGAGCTGCTCCCCACGCGGAGGTGGCGACACCGAGCAGTACGGACCCGACTCCATAGGACCGGCCATACAACGTGGACAAATCATCGACGAGGCACCCGAGGTCGGGTCGCGCCAGCGGGTATACGCCGTACTGGATTCGTCGGGTGCGCAGCGACACGGGAATCAGTGCGCTGGTCCACGCACCGGCCGCGACCACCACCACGTCGTGATGTCGGACGATGCCGCCCACCGTCACGGCTGGCCCGGCTGCGACCGAGGCGACCGCCTCTTGGCGTACCCGAACACCCAATGCGGTGGCCCGAGTGACGGCGTAGTGGCGTAGCGCATCCGGACGGATGTGCCCCGCATACTGCTCGACGACCGCGAACGTGCCCTCCGGCCGGGGGGCGAGGCCGAGGGCCCGCGCCACCTGTCCGGCTGGCACCAGCCGGGCGGAGCCGCTGAGCGCGCCGTCCAACAGGGCGAGCTGGCGGTCCGGATCGACCTCCGGGCGCAGAAAATAGTAGGAGGGCGACTCTTGGTATCCGCTTGCGTGGGCCAGCGCGGGGTCGCGGCGAAGCTCGGCGAGGCTCTCAGCCGCCAGCCGACACTCGTCGAGGTTCGTCTCGAAGCCCCGGACCAGTCCACCGGAGGCGACGGTGGCATCTCGGCCGCGCGTCGCCGCGCCCAGGTACAGCTCGATGCGGGGTCCCCCGATCTGCTCGGCGAGCCGCAGCGCGAGCACGGAGCCGGCCAGGCCCCCGCCGATGACAGCCACTGGAGCCCGCATCGGATCAGGCTCGGCGGGCATGCGGGCCGAACTGTGTAACTCGTGCGGACCGCCGGTCGAGCCCGCGCATGATCACTCCGACTCCACAGGTGGGGGGAAGGTGTCGCTGTGGCAACTGTGGTTGCAGACGATAGAGATCGGTCGACGGTCCGACAACCAATCAGGAATCCCTGGTGCAGGGCGCGCAGGGCTTCCATCTATGCATCCACCACGGCCGTATCCATCGAAAGGCTTGATCCTGCCGACGTGCAGGCACCCAAGTGTCGCTTGTCGTCTGTCAAACCTCGACGTTCGGCCGCGCTTCCTCCAGCGGGGGCGCGGCGTTGGCGACGCGGTCGTCCGGGCTCGGCTGAACGGCCACCAGGACCACAGCGGCGGCCGTCAGCACCGCCGACGCGCCGATGGTGACGGTGTAGCTGTGCTGCAGGTCAGCGAGAATCGCCCCGACCTGGCTCGTCGCTGCCACGGCGAGCATGTGGACCGCCCAGAGCACCCCGAGCGCGGTGCCGCGAACCCCGGGCGGCAGGGCCCGGGTCACCCACACCGTCGTGGCGACCACGGTGGCCAGATAGCTCACGCCGAAGACCGCGCCGAAGGCGATGACGGTGGCCGGGGAGTTGACGAACAGCAGCATGACCATGGCGGTGGCGCGCATCGCGTAGGCGCCGATCAGCGTGGCCCGCGTCCAGCCGAGGTCACACAGTCGTCCGGCGGCCAGCGCGCCGATGATTTCCAGCGCGCCCAGCACCGCCACCGCCGAGGCGCCGACCGAATCCGAGATGCCGTGGTCGTGCAGGTGCGGGAAGAAGTGCACGTCGATGAAGGCCATGGTGGTCCCACAGCCGATGAAGGCCAGCACCAGCGCGCGCATCTGCGGGTGGCGGAACGTCGTGGCCGTCGCGCTCCAGAACGACACCCTCGGTGCCACCCTGGCCGGCTGCCGGCTGATGGACAGGCGTACCAACGCCAGGGACAGGGGCAGCAGTACGACGAGGAAGACCACACCGATGGCGAACAGCACCTTGTTCCAGGACATGGTGTTGTCGAGGTAGGTCCACAGGGGAACCAGCACCATGAAGCCCACCGCCGCGCCGTTGGTCAGCAGCGCGTAGAACAGGCCACTGTTGCGCCCCTGGAACAACTGGTCGGCCAGCACGCCCAGCGGCACGAAGGAGAGCATCGTGACCGCGACGGCACCGACCACGCCGTAGGTGAAGACGAACATCCACAACTCGGTGGCCATGGCACTGAGCAGCAACACGATGCCGTTCAGGGCGGTGCCGATCGCCAGCACCGGGATCGCGCCGATCCGGTCGGCGAGGTGCCCGATCACCGACGAGGTCACCGCGGTAACCACAGCGAACAGGGTGGTCGCGATCGCCAGACTGCCGCGGCTGACGTCGAAGCCGTCCGCGATGTTCAAGAAGAAGACCTGGACAGTGCTTTTCAGCGAGGAACCGGCGAGCGAAATCAAGAAACTGGCAGCCGCTGCGAAGGTCGCAAAGGCCGTGCCCACTTTGGCGGTCCTGGTCATTGGGTAGCCTCTGCTTCGGAGAGTGCGACTACAAGCGCGATTGCCGAGACATCCTGGCATGAGCGTCAGCCCCTGACCAGGGTCGGTCGATCACGGACCGCGCGCCCAGAACCGGCGGATGCCGCGGGTGGGCCAGCCGGGAGGTTCACGACCTGCGAGTCGGTCGAGGATGCGGACTGGCTAGCCGTCCGAACGGTGGATGACGGCTGGGTGGTTGAGCGGTGGAGACCCACCGTGCGGACACCAGGCGATCGGCCGGGCAGCAGGCGTCACGGGTGCAGGTGTTCTCGGCACCACCTGCGTCCTTTCAACCGTCACCGCTGGCCGGTCAGTAAGGCGTCCGTTCCGCTCGCCGGCTGCGGGAGCGGGCCAGTATGGCGGCGAGGCTGTCGAGGAGGGCCTCCAGCCGGAACTCGAAGCGCGCCCGCCGCTCTTGCTCGATGTCGGCGGACATGACGGTCTCAGCGGTAGGAGCCAGGTATCGCCGCCAGCCAGCAGGCCGCGGCACGCATCCGCAGCGCCGTCACCTCGCCAAACGGCACCGCTGGTGACGGGACCAGCAGCGGGAATGTCACACTGAACCACGACGAAGCGCCGTCAAGGACAAGGTCCGTGAGGAAACCTCGTCCTGCCGGAGCTTCCCGCTCAACATGCCGAAGTTGCCGTACCACGACGATCGCTACCTACAGCGACATTATGATCTTGCTGTGGTCGTGGCGGTGCAGGTGACCTGGGTCGCCCAGCGCGCGCGGCAAACCCGGCCATGGTCGCACACCGAGGAGTATATATATGTCGGCACAGGACAAGCTAGAGTCGATCTTCACTTCGGTGGTGCGGCGCAACCCTGGCGAGGCCGAATTCCACCAATCGGTGCGGGAGGTGCTCGACAGCGTCGTGCCGGCCTTGGAGAGGCATCCCGAGTACGCCGAAGCGAAGATTATTGAGCGGATCTGCGAGCCGGAGCGGCAGATCATCTTCCGGGTGCCATGGGAGGACGATCGCGGTGAGGTCCACATCAACCGCGGCTTCCGGGTGGAGTTCAACAGTGCCCTGGGCCCGTACAAGGGAGGTCT
Organism: Micromonospora sp. NBC_01412; assembly: GCF_045040215.1. NCBI lineage: Bacteria > Bacillati > Actinomycetota > Actinomycetes > Micromonosporales > Micromonosporaceae > Micromonospora > Micromonospora sp. NBC_01412. The sequence goes on along the minus strand of NZ_CP109528.1, from coordinate 87,585 downwards.
TCGGTTCCACCCGTCGGTCTATCTAGGGATCGTGAAGTTCCTCGGTTTTGAACAACTGTTCAAGAACGCGTTGACTGGCATGCCGATCGGCGGCGGCAAGGGTGGGTCGGACTTCGACCCCAAGGGCCGCTCCGACCGGGAGGTGATGCGGTTCTGCCAATCGTTCATGACCGAGCTGTACCGGCACATCGGCGAGTATACGGACGTGCCGGCCGGCGACATCGGAGTCGGTGGCCGGGAGATCGGCTATCTGTTCGGGCAGTACAAGCGGATCACCAACCGGTACGAGTCCGGGGTGCTGACCGGCAAAGGCCTCAGTTACGGCGGTGCCCAAGTGCGCCGGGAGGCTACCGGCTACGGTGCGGTGTTCTTCGCCGAGGAGATGCTACGCGCCGACGGCGGCGACAGCCTCGACGGAAAACGGGTGGTGGTTTCCGGCTCGGGTAACGTGGCAATCTACGCGATTGAAAAGGTGCATCAGCTCGGTGGCACCGTGGTGGCATGCTCGGACTCCTCCGGCTATATACACGACGACAAGGGAATCAACGTCGACGTGCTTAAGCAGGTCAAGGAGGTCCGCCGGGCACGGATCGACGAATACGTCGACGCGCGCCGGCACGCCACCTTCGTCGCAGGTCGCCCGGTCTGGAACGTGCCCTGCCAGGTGGCGATCCCCTGCGCGACGCAGAACGAGCTCACCGCCGCCGACGCGCTCACCCTGATCGCGGGCGGCTGCACCATCGTGGTGGAGGGGGCCAACATGCCCACCACGCCAGAGGCGGTGCGGGGTTTCGCCGAGGCCGGGGTGCGGTTCGCGCCCGGCAAGGCGGCCAACGCCGGTGGAGTCGCGGCCAGCGCCCTAGAAATGCAGCAGAACGCCAGCCGCGACTCGTGGACCTTCACCCATTCTGAGCAGCGGCTGCAGGAGATCATGGGGACCATCCACGCCCGCTGCTACGCCACCGCCGACGAGTACGGCATGCCGGGCAACTACGTCGCTGGAGCCAACATCGACGGCTTCCGGCTCGTCGCCGAGGCGATGCTCGCCCACGGGCTCATCTAAGAGGGAAGTCATCACGGTACTGACCGACGGCCTCGCTGGTGGGGCGGCGGATCGGACTGTGGAGTTCCGTGGCCGCGGGTCCGGCTATGTTCGCTCTGGTCGGGCACCGGGTGACGGGTGCCCGACCAAGGGCATCTGCTACAGGTACGGGCGTGTGATCAGTTCGATCGCGTGACCTGCGGGGTCCTTGAAGTAGACCCCGCGACCGCCATGCTCGGTGTTGGTCTCCCCCGGCCGTTTGATCTGCGGGTCGGCCCAGTACGTGATGCCTCGCTCCTCGATATACGCCAGGCATCGCGAAAACAGCTCATCGTCGACGAGGAACGCGTAATGCTGCATCTGGATGTCCACCGGCGGCTCGGCGAACTGGAGCAGCACACCCTCGTCCAGCAGAACATTGACGAAACGCCGCCACGAGGGTGCCTCCGGAAGCTCGAACAGTTCCCGGTAGAACGCGGCCGACGCATTCTTGTCCCTGGCGGCAATGATGGTGTGGTTGAATGTGACTGTCATGCCTACCGTCTTTTCGGTCGATCCGAAGACCCGACCGGAAGCCCACGGCGTCCACCAACCGCACCGATGGCAAACCCCGATGCGCCGACGCCCCGGGTCCCGCGCGAGGAACGCGTACGTCGCGTCGATCTCGGCGTGGCGGCTGAAGTAGCCAGAACCTCCGGGGGGTAGGCCCATCTGGGGCGCAAGCGAAGGCTAACACAGCGCGAGAGCAAGACCAGTTGACTCCAGGCGTCCACGCCGACGGCCGGAACTGCCACCCGCCCCGGGAATCCCTCGACCCAACTGCGCGGATCACCGAAAACTGTCAGCTTCGCTGGGACCGGACACCCACGTCCGAACAAGCGTGGAAAGCACACCCGGCTCGGGGTCGGGTTCCAAGTAGGGCCGTGCGGTACCTGGGCTACTCAAGCCCAGGACGGTTCAACGCACTGCCACGTCGCTCGCCGCACCCCTGTGTCGTACGCGGACGCAGGCTAGTGTCGCGTGTCTGAGGTCTTTTGACGGTTGGCTTTGGTGAGGATCTGATCGGCGGTCTTGGTCCGGGGCTGTCTCGCCAACTGCTCTGTCTCACATTCGGTGGTGACGGAAGGTGGTCGATGTCGTTGAGATCATGTGTGCAAGATCGATGATCTTTACGAAGGTGGTGTTCTCAGGACTGTCTTCACTGGTGATCGACGGGGTCGAAGTGGGCCAGGAGGTTCACCCACCCCGATCGTCCTGATCGCCCGGAGGTACACGTCAGCGCAGCGTCGCGAGTGTCGTCGCGAGCCGGTCGAAGACGACCTCGTCGACGGTCGCTCCGGCCTGCCGGAGGGCGAGCACGGCCGCGCCGACCACCCCGTCGGGGACGATGCGTACCTCTGCGATGGTGCCGTCCCGGGCGTACCGGGCCGCGATCCGGTCGGCCAGCGTGCGGTGCCGGGTGAGGATGCCGCCGCCGAGCGTGATCACGCCGCTCAGGCCGGGGGTGACCACCGCGTTGAGGGTGCGCAGCAGCGCGTCGGCGGCGTCGCGGACGATCTCGTCGGCGATCTCGTCGCCGGCGGCCTCGAAGGCCAGGTGAGCGAACTGGGCGAGCTGCACCGGGCGGATCGCGTAGAGGGTGTCGAGCGCGTACGAGACGATGGCCGGGCGACCGTCGGGATCCGGAGCGTGGCCACCGGCCTGGCCGAGCTGGTCCAGGAGTAGCCCGGTGAGCGCGGTGGCCGGGCCGCGGCGGTCGAGCTCGGTCAGCGCCGCCCGGACCACCCGATGTCCTATGTAGAAGCCGGAGCCGTCGTCGCCGAGCAGCCAGCCGAGCCCGTCGGCGGTGGCGATCGGCCGCCCCCGCTCGACCCTGATGGCCGCCGCGCCTGTGCCGGCGACGAGCGCGTAGCCGGCCTCCCGGTATGTGCCCGAGAAGAAGGTGGCCAGCAGGTCCGATTCGAAGACCGGGGTCGCGGTGATGCCGAGTGCCTTCAGCGGTGCGGTGAACGACTCGACGTCCATGTGCGGGCTCGCGCCGGCCATGGCGAACACGACCCCGCCGATCTCCTCAGCTGGCACGCCGGCGGCCGCCAACGCGTCCGCGGCACTGGCCGCCACCGAAGCGGCTGCGTGTTCGGGTCCGGCGGAGGTCGGGTTTCCGCTGCCGGTGCGGGCGTAACCGAGACATCGGCCTTCGGCGGTGACGACGACGCTACGGGTCGAGGTGCCACCGGCGTCGACGGCTAGCAGCTCAGGCATCGTTACCAACCCGTAACCTTGGGGTCATTGCCCCCACCGAGATCCTGCAATTAGTTTTCACGAACCAAATCTAACAGTGATAGGACTTTTCATCATCATGTCTTCGGCTGAAGTACCCCCGGCGCAAACGACTGCCGAGTTCGGCGTCAGCAGTCGCATCCGGGCGCAGCTGTCACACATGACGCAGTCCATGGCCAAGATCGGTCAGCTCCTCCTGGAGAACCCCGAGCTGCCGCTCCAGTTGTCGATCACCGAGCTCGCGGAACGCGCGGGCACCTCGGCGGCGACGGTGACCCGCTTCTGCCGGCTGATCGGCTACGGCGGCTATCTGCCCCTGCGGGTCAGCTCGGCGGCCGACCTTGGGCGGTCGAGCGCGCAGGACACCTGGGAGCAGGTGATCGGGCACACCTTCCACCCGAGGCAGGACCCCGCCCAGGTGTTGCGGACGCTGCTCAACGCGCACGTCGGCGCGTTGCAGGCCACCGCCGATCTGGCCGATCTCGCCCTGCTGCAACGGGTCGCCGCCGCCATCGCGACCAGCCGGCACGTGGACATCTACGGCATCGGCGGCAGTGGGCTCGTCGCTGCCGGCATGCATGAGCGCCTGTACCGGATCGGGATCAACGCGCATGCGTGGACCGAGGTGCACCTCGGCCTCACCAGCGGCGCGCTGCTGGGGGAGGGCGCCGTGGCGATCGGCGTCTCCAACAGTGGTCGCACCAGCGAGACGGTGGAGATGCTGGGGTTCGCCGGTTCGCAGGGCGCGTTCACCGTGGCTCTGACAAGCGATCCCAGCTCGCCGCTCGCCGCAGTCGCCGACGTGCACATCCAGAGCTACACGCCCGGCGAATACCTCCAGCCCGGGGACTTCGCCGCGCAGCACGCCCAGCTGTTTGTGTTCGACCTGCTCTACCTGATGGTCGCGCAACAGAACTTCGAACGCACCACGACCACGCTCGCCCGGACCGCTGCGGCCGTCGCCACCCATCGCGAAACTCAGTCCCGGACGCCGCGTGCCGCGATCGCCTCCCCGACGAACGGAACGCCTTCCTCATGACGACCCTCTTCCGTGACTATTCCACGCATGTCTCCAGCCGCCTCCGCGCCATCGACGAGGAGGCCCGTTCGGGCGGCCTGGACGGGGCGATCGAGTTGATCGTCAACGCGATCGAGAACGACGGTGTGCTACACGCCTTCGGCACCGGTCACTCCGAGGCCTTCGCGATGGAGGTCGCCGGCCGGGCCGGCGGGTTCATCCCGAGTCACGCCATCGCGCTGCGGGACCTGGTCCTGTTCGGTGGCCGGAGCGACGCCTCCATCCTCGTCGGTGCCGAGTTGGAACGCGACAACAGCATCGTGGACGAGCTCTACGACCTGTACGAGATGCACCCGGCCGACGTGTTCCTCATCGCCTCCAACTCGGGCGTGAACGGCTCGATCGTCGGGCTCGCCCTGCGCGCCAAGGCCGAAGGGCATCCGGTGATCGCCGTGACCAGCCTCGAACACACCAACGCGGTCGTCCCCAAGCATCCCAGCGGTAAGCGACTCTCGGACGTCGCCGACATCGTCCTGGACAACCGTGCTCCGTACGGAGACGCCACCCTCGACCTCGGTGACGGGCTCGGGGTGGGGCCGGTCTCGTCGATCACCGCAGCTTACCTCGCGCAGCTGCTGACCATCGGCGCGGCGGAGCGCATCCGGGCGGCCGGGCAGGTGCCGCCGCTGTACATCTCGGCCAACATTCCCGGCGGCGACGAGCACAACGGCGCCCTGGAACGGCGCTACGGGGCGCGCATCAAGCCCGTCGCGTGATCCCGGCCCGGCCAGCCGCGGCGACGCTCGCCGCCGCAGTGGACCGCCACGGCCACCGACATCGCAGACAACAAGGCCCATCGAAAGGTAGCCACCCATGTCCTCTGAATTGAAACCATTCAACCGCCGCCTGTTCCTACGGGGTGCGCTGGCGACGTCGCTGGTCCCCGTCGCCGGTGTGCTGGCCGCGTGCGCCTCGCCAGGCGACGACGAACCCAAGGGCACGTCGACCACCGGCGCCACGAGCGCCCAGAACCCGTTCGGACTGGCCGCCAACACCGAAGTCGACGCGGTCATCTTCAACGGCGGCTACGGCTACGACTACGTCACGTTCGCGGGCGGCCTGGCCGAGGCGAAGCACAGCGGCATCAAGATCAAGGTCCAGCCGTCGACGGAGATCGCCCAGGAACTCCAGCCCCGGTTCGTCGGCGGTAACCCGCCTGACCTGATCAACAACGGCGGTGCGGGCAAAATCTCTCTGAGCACGATCGTCGACCAGCTGGAGACCCTCGACGACGTCCTCGACGCGACCAACTACGGCGGTACGAAGATCGCGGACAGCCTCTACCCGGGGGTCAAGCTGCCCGGCACGTTCAACGGGAAGTTCGTCGCGCTGAACTACGTGATGACCGTCTTCTCGCTCTGGCATTCGGCCTCGCTGTTCGAGGAGAACGGCTGGACCCCGCCGAAGACCTGGGCCGAGGCGAAGGAACTCGGCGCCAAGGCGAAGGCGAAGGGCAAGTACCTGTTCGTCTTCGGCAAGGAGGCGGCCAACTACTACCAGTGGACGCTGGTCGACTCGGCGATCAAGGAGGGCGGGCACGAGGTACGCCTGGCCCTGGAGAACCTGGCGCCGAACGCGTGGTCGCACCCGGCGGTCCAGGGCGTTCTCAAGGAGGTCCACGACATCGTGCGGGCCGGTTACATCGTGCCCGGTGGCGCAGGCACCCAGTTCACCGCCGCGCAGGCGAAGTGGAGCAACGATCAGCAGGCCCTGCTGTACAGCTCGGGCGGCTGGATCGAGAACGAGATGAAGAAGGCCACCAAGGCGGGCTTCCGGATGACCGGTGTGCCGGTGCCGACCCTGTCGACGAGCCCGGCGCTGCCGTTCGAGGCGCTGCGAGCCGCGGCCGGCGAACCGTTCATCGTGCCGACCAAGGGTAAGAGCCCGGCGGGTGGCAAGGAGGTGCTGCGCGCGATGCTCTCCAGCGAGGCCGCCGCCAACTTCTCGAAGACCCGGCTGGCGCCGACGATCGTCAAGGGGACCGTACCGGCCGACGGCTACGGCTCGACCGCGCTGGTCTCGCAGACCAAGATGCTCGAGGCCGCCGGCCAGAACATCTTCGACTTCGTCTCCGAGGGTTACTACGGGATGGGCGCCGACCAACTGGTCCTGTGGAACGCGTTCCTCGCCGGCGACCTCGACGTTGCCCGAATGACCAAGGGCCTGCAGTCCGTGAGCGACAAGATCGCGAACGACTCGTCCATCCAGAAGATCAAGGTTAGCTGAATGCGATGACAGGTACGACGACGCTGGGCGGCCGGCGGCCCGCCAAGCGCCGCCGCAAGCTCACCTTCGACCGGGTGAGCTTCATGGCGGTGTTCCTGATGCTTCCCCTGGCCATTTTCGTGATCTTCGTGATCTCGCCGTTCGCCCAGGCGCTGTACTACGCGATGACGGACTGGACCGGCTTTTCGCCGGACATGCGCTTCATCGGCCTGGAGAACTTCGTCAAGCTCTTCGGTGACGATGTCTTTCTGCGTGCGTTGCTGAACAACGTACTGCTCGCGATCGTCGTGCCCATCGCGACCATAGCACTCGCTCTGGCGATCGCCAGCGTGGTGACCGTCGGTGGGTCGAGTACGGGAACCGTGCGGGGCCTTCGTGGGTCCGGGTTCTACCGGGTCGTCTCGTTCTTCCCGTACACGGTGCCCGCCATCGCCATCGGGCTGATCTGGGCCCAGGTGTACGACCCGTCGAGAGGGCTGCTCAACGGCCTTCTCACCGGAGTCGGCCTCGACGGGTTCGAGGACTTCCCGTGGCTCGGCAAGGCCACCACCGCGTTGCCGGCGTCGATCTTCGTCATCATCTGGAGCTTCGTCGGCTTCTACACCGTGCTGTTCGTCGCGGCGATCAAAGGTATCCCGGCGGAGACGTACGAGGCCGCACGCCTGGACGGCGCCGGTCGCTTCCGTACCGTCATCTCGATCACCATCCCGCAGATCCGGGACAGCGTGCGGACCGCGTACATCTACCTGGGCATCATCGCCCTCGACGCGTTCATCTACATGCAGGCGTTGAACCCCACCGGCGGGCCCGAGTACTCGACGCTGACCATGAGCCAGCAGTTGTACACGGTGGCCTTCCGCAAGGGCCAGTTCGGGTACGCGACCGCCATGGGCGTGGTACTCGCGGTGGTGACGCTGTTGTTCGCCGCGATCGTGCTACTGGTCGACCGCCTGACCGGTGGACGTGCCGACAGGAGGGAGCGGACATGACCGCGCTCGCTGCCGAGAAGACGCACCCCGTCACCTCGGCCACCCCCGCGCCGCCTCGACGCCGCCGGAAATCGAGCGGCGGCGACATCGCCGTCGCGGCTACCTCACACGCCCTCCTCGTCGTCTGGGCCGTCATCGTCATCGTCCCGTTCCTGTGGACGGTCATGTCGTCGTTCAAGTCGACCGGTGAGATTCTGGCGTCGCCGTTCTCGCTGCCCAGCCGGTGGAGCTTCCACAACTACGCGGCAGCCTGGACGGGCGCCGGAATCGGCGGCTACTTCCTGAACACGGTCATCGTGGTGGGTGCCGCGCTGTTCATCGTCATGTTGCTCGGCGCGATGTGCTCGTACGTGTTGGCGCGGTTCAGCTTCCCGGGTAACCGGCTCATCTACAACGCGCTGCTCACCTCGATGACGTTCCCGCTGTTCCTCGCGATCGTGCCGCTCTTCTTCATCCTGCGGAACTTCGGGCTGCTGAACACCCTGCCCGGCCTGATCCTGACCTACGTCGCGTTCGCCCTTCCGTTCACCGTCTTCTTCCTGTACTCGTTCTTCAAGGCGCTGCCGGACGAGATCCACGAGGCGGCGCAGATCGACGGCGCGGGGGAGTGGAGCACGTTCTTCCGGGTGATGCTGCCCATGGCGAAACCCGGTCTGGCCTCGGTGGCCATCTTCAACTTCCTCGGGCTGTGGAACCAGTTTCTGCTGCCCATCGTCCTCAACACCGATCGTGACAACTACGTGCTGACGCAGGGCATGGCGGTGTTCGCGTCGAGGGCCGGCTACGCGGTCGACTTCGGCGCCCTGTTCGCGGCGGTCGTGATGACCGTCCTTCCCGTACTCGCCATCTATGTGATCTTCCAGCGCAGGCTCGAGGGCTCGGTCTCACAAGGCACCTTCCGCTAGTCCGCGCTCACCCTCCGCACCTAGCCAACCCCTTCACGCCTATCGCTAGGCGTTTCACGTCCACCAGGAAATGAGGACAGTCTTGCGCGCGACTCTCCGCCGCATGATGGCCGCTGGGCTCATCGTCGCGGCGACGACAACCTGGGGGCTGGTCAACGCCCCCACCCACGCATCGGCAACCCCGTCGGCGTCGAACATCCCGGCCGACCCGTACGACGTTCCGGGCTACGCCCCGGCCGGCACGACCAACGTGGCCGCGAGCGCCAGGGTGACGTCCTCGTCCAGCTACGAGATGGCTAACGAGACCTGGGCCATGTCGCTGCTCAACAACGAGGTGGCGGGCAAGGCCGACGGTTGGAGCACCAGCCCCTACGACAAGGTGCAGGACCCCACCACGGCGGCCTGGGTGAGCTACGACCTCGGGGCGTCACACGACATCGACCGCGTCGTCGTTTTCCCGAGGGACAAGAGCTTCCCCGCCGACTACCGCGTCGAGGTGTCGTCCGACGGCAACGAGTACCGCAGCGTCTTCACCAGCACCGGCAACGCGGCCGGCCGCACCGCGCCCGAGGTCGTCGATCTGGCCGACGTGGAGGGCCGCTTCCTGCGGCTGTACGTCACCCGCCGCAACGGCGTCGCGACCGGTGACGGATACCTCGTGCAGCTCTCCGAACTGGCCGTCTTCGGTGGGCTCAACGAGACGATCCTGTCCATCGAGAAGCCCGCGCTGCTGCTGGAGACCGGGACCGTCGAGCGGCTACCCCACCGGGCGGTCGCGCCCAGTGGGACCCCGCAGCTCGTCTGGACCTCGTCCAACGTGGGTGTGGCCACCGTTGACGGCTCGGGCGTGGTGACTGCCGTGGCGCCGGGCAAAACGGTGATCACGATGGCCGCTCCGCAGCTGGAGAAGTCCACGTCGATCCCGGTCGAGGTCCGGAACGAGGTGGAACGGGTCGAGGACAACTTCGTGATCTCGGCCTTCTGGCCGCCCACCACGGAACACGTGAACGAGACCCAGTACAGCTACCTGGGCGACGCCGGGATCGACCTGGTGCTCGCGACCCAGCTGCACACCTCCAAAGCCATCAACATGGAGATGGCGCGGCTGGCGCACAAGAACGGCTTCCAGATCATGGTCCAGGACGGCCGCATCGGGCCCGGCATGGTCAACATGACCGACGAGCAGATCCGGCAGGAGGTGCTGGGATACACCAACGTCCCAGGCGTCGGTGGGTTCTTCATCGTGGACGAGCCGTACGACCCGAACCCGTTCGCCCGGGTGTTCAACACCATCAAGGAGGTGGCGCCCGAGTACGACGCCCACCTGAACTTCCTGCCGAGCTTCGTGTACGGGTCCGAGGCCGAGTACGCGCGGGTGACGCAGGGGTGGCTCGACCGGGTCGGTGACCGCGGTTACCTGATGTACGACCGGTACCCGTTCGGCTGGGCCGAGAACAGCCTCGACTACACCGGATTCCTGAACAACATGAACACGGTGCGAAAGGTCGGGCTGGCCAACAACGTCAAGACGGCGCAGTACCTGCAGGCCGTCGGGGTTCCTGGCAACTTCCGGCGGATGAATCCGACCGAGATCCGCTACGAGGCCAACATGGCTCTCGCGTACGGGTACAAGAATCTCTCGTACTTCACCTGGTGGACGCCGACCGACCGCGGCGAGGTCTTCACCGACGCCATCATCACCGCTGACGGGCAGAAGACCGAGCTGTTCGAGCCGGTGAAGCAGCTCAACAGCGAGATCCACGCCCTCGGGCCCACCCTGATGAGGCTGGACGCCAGGGAGGTCTACCTCAACGGTCAGACCTGGGGCCAGGAGGCGGTGCCGGCGGACTTCCTGGTGCGCGCGCAGTCGAACGACGACCTCACCTTCTCGTACATGCGTGACCGCGAGAACGGCCGCAACTACGTGATGGTCGTCAACAACAGCTTCACCCAGGCGAAGGACGTCTCGCTGCGCTTCGGCACCGGGATCGGCTCGCTAGAGGAGATCAGCCGGCAGACCGGCAAGCCGGTCGGCGTAGCGCTGGACAACGGCGCCCTGAACCGCAGGTTCGACAAGGGCGAGGCCGTCCTCTACGCGCTCCCCGCCGGCTACGACTACGAGGCTCGCCCGACTCCGGTGAACGTCAACATCGCCCATCACAAGCCGGTCACCACCGACAGCACCCAGAGCGGGGGCGACTGGTCGCCGACCAGCGTCACCGACGGGCAGCGCTTCGCGCAGGGCGCCGTGAACGGGTGGAGCACGCCGGCCACCGAAGCCTCCCGGAAGGCGAACCTCACCGTCGACCTCGGCAGGGAACAGAGCCTGAACCGGATCGACCTCTACCCGGCGGGCACCGTCATCGACTACGGCGGCACCTTCCCCCGGGACTTCACCCTTCAGGTGTCGGCGGACGGCGAGTCGTGGCGAACGGTCAAGACCGTCAGCGGTCAGGGCCGCGCCGCCGGTCCGCTCAGCTACAGCTTCGATGCCACGCAGGGCCGCTACGTGCGGATCGCCGTGCAGGAGATGAACCGGTGGGGCGGCGGCTATGCGGCGGCGTTGGCCGAGCTGGAGGTGTACCACGACGACGGCGGCACCGCGGCGCCCGAGTCCCCGCCGACCACGCCCGCGCCACCGCCGTACGTCGAGGGCCAGAACATCGCCCAGAACAAGACGGTGGTCGTGTCCTCCACCACCCCCGACAGCACCTACGAGCAGTGGGGCTATGCCTCCAAGTTCCTGGTCGACGGGCGGACGAACAACGGTTGGACCAGTAACATCCGGCGGCACACGACACCCAACGCGCAGGAGTGGGCCGTCGTCGGGCTTCGCGCCGACTACGACGTGAGCGAGGTGAAGGTCCACGCGATCGGCGCCTTCCCGGTCGACTACAAGGTGCAGCTCTCACCGGACGGTGGCGGGTGGACCACCATCGCCGACGTGACGGGTGACGACGGCAGCACCGCAAAACCGCGGGTGTTCACACTGGACAAGCCCGTGCGTGCCGCCTTTGTCCGGATCGTCGGCAGCAAGCTGCGCACGGGCGGCCACGCGGCCGACGGCTACCTCATGCAGGTGGCGGAGATCGAAGCCTTCGGCACACCGGTCAGCGACCGGCAGGAACTGCGGAAGCGGATCGCGGAGGCCGAGGGCAAGTCCGAACCGCAGTACACGGCCGACAGCTGGGCGGGCCTCACCGAGGCACTCGCACAGGCCAGGACGGTCGCTGCGGCCGTCTACCCCTATCAGTACGAAGTGGACAAGGCCGACCGGATGCTGGCCACCGCCCTGGCGGCTCTGGTCCGTCATCCCAACTGGGAACGCACCGTTGAGTACCGCAAGGGCGCCCGTGTGATCCACAACGACCGGGCGTACGAGGCCCAGTGGTCAACGCGCGCCGAAGTGCCTGGCGTCTCTCCGTGGGGCGCTTGGGCCGAGGTGGGCGTCCCGGTGGAGACCCCCAAGGGCAAGCACGCTTCGTGGACGAACTCGTGGATCTACACCAGCGGCGACATCGTGGCCCACGACGGCCACCTGTGGAAGGCGCAGTGGTGGACCCGCAACCAGGAGCCCGGTGACCGGAACGGGCCCTGGCTCGACCTCGGAAGCTACTGACAGGTCGGTGAAGGCCGGGGCGCGGTCGTCACGACCGCGCCCCGGCCGACGCTCCGGCGCCCTACCGCCGGGGCGCTGCGCTGGAGCGCCGGACGACCAGTTCGGGTTGGAACACGACGTGCTGGTGGCGGTGCTCGGGATCGTTGGTCTCGTCGAGCAGCAGCTGGGCGGCGGTGCGGCCGAGCTGCTCGCGGGGCTGCCGCACCGAACTGAGTGGCACGGCGGCGGCCGCGGCGAAGTCGATGTCGTCGTAGCCGACGATGGCGACGTCGTCGGGCACCCGCAGGCCGCGCGCGGTGAGCTCCTGCAACGCGCCGAGGGCGAGCAGGTCGTTGCCGCAGAGTAGGGCGGTCGGGCGGTGCGCCGGGGCGAGGTCGGCGAGGGCGGCAGCGGCGTGTCGGCCCTGCTCCACCGTCGGGCTGGCCGTGGCACTCACCCGGAGCCGCACCCCGCCGTCGGACTCGGCGATCGCGGCCGCCGCGCCGTCGTGGCGGTCAGCCATCTGCCGGATGGCGAGCGGCCCGCCGATGTACGCGATGCGGCGGTGTCCCCGCTCGATGAGGTGCTCTGCGGCCAGCCTGCCGCCGAGGACGTCGTCGACGGCGACGGAGCAGCGGGCGGGGCGACCGGCTCCGCGGTCGACCAGCACCACGGGAATACCCCGCGCGGCGAGACGGTCCAGGTCGGGCATGTCACCGCTGGTGACCGGGGTGATGAGCACGCCGCGCACCCGCTGCTCCTCCAGCAGCTCCAGCTGCCGGCGCTCGCGGGCCGGGTCCTCGCCGCTGTTGCAGACCACCAGCATGCCGCCGGAAGCCTCGACGACGCGCTCGGCGCCGCGGGCCACGTCGGTGAAGAACGGGTTGGCGACGTCGAGTACGACGATGGCGACCGTGCGGCTGCGTCCGGCCCGCAGCTGCCGGGCCGAGTCGTTGCGGACGTAGCCGAGGGCGGCGATGGCGTCGAGGACCCGCTGCCGGGTGGTCGGGCTCACCATGTCGGGGCGGTTGAGCACGTTACTCACCGTGCCCAGGGAGACGCTCGCGTGGCGCGCGACCTCCTTGATGCTGACCGCCATGGTTCCCCGTTCGTTGTGGAAGGTCGCATCGTACCGGCCGCTTGATGAAACGTGTCAGCGCGCTTGCCAGCAAGGACGGAGTGGTGGGAGCGGGTGTCCGGTCTTGACCAAGGCGTGCCCTCCGCGTACGGTCCCGAGGAAATGTGAAACGTTTCATCAGTCGTGGGGAGGAGTCGGCACCGATGAGCGCAGACCGGCCAGCGCCGGACCGGACGAGGCAGGCGCTGCGGTCGCAGCGCATCGAGACCCCGTCCTGGGCCTACGCGAACTCAGGCACCCGGTTCAAGGTGTTCCCGCAGGAGGGCGTGCCGCGCGACCCATTCGAGAAGATCGCTGACGCGGCCGTGGTGCACCGGCTCACCGGGGTCGCGCCCACGGTGGCGCTGCACATCCCGTGGGACCGGGTCGACGACTACGCCGCCCTGGCCGGGTATGCCGCCGAGCAGGGCGTGGCGCTGGGCACGATCAACTCCAACGTGTTCCAGGACCCCGACTACATGCTCGGCAGCGTCACGAACCCGGATCCCCGGGTGCGTCGCAGGGCGACCGACCACCTGTTGGAGTGCGTCGACATCATGGACGCCATCGGGTCGCGGGATCTGAAGCTGTGGTTCTCCGACGGCACCAACTATCCCGGCCAGGACGACATCCGCGCCCGCCAGGACCGGCTCGCCGCCGCCCTGGCCGAGGTGTACGACCGGCTCGGCGACGACCAGCGGATGCTGCTGGAGTACAAGCTCTTCGAGCCAGCGTTCTACACCACCGACGTGCCGGACTGGGGCACCGCCTACGCGCACTGCGTGACCCTGGGCCCGAAGGCCCAGGTGGTCATCGACACCGGGCACCACGCACCCGGGACGAACATCGAGTTCATCGTCGCGGTGTTGCTGCGGGCCGGCAGGCTCGGCGGCTTCGACTTCAACTCCCGCTTCTACGCCGACGACGATCTCATGGTCGGCGCCGCGGACCCGTTCCAGCTGTTCCGCATCATGCACGAGATCGTCGCGGCGGACGCCCTCAGGCCCGAGGCAGGCATCGCGTTCATGCTCGACCAGTGCCACAACATCGAGCCGAAGATCCCGGCCATCATCCGCTCGGTGATGAACGTGCAGGAAGCCACCGCCAAGGCCCTGCTGGTCGACGCCGACGCCCTCGCCGGGGCGCAGCGGGCGGGCGACGTCCTCGGCGCGAACGCCGTGCTCATGGACGCCTTCAACACCGACGTTCGTCCCCTGCTGGCCGAACTCCGCGCCGACCTGGGGCTGGATCCCGATCCGCCGGCCGCGTACCGGCGCTCGGGCTACTTCGAGCGCATCCGCGCCGCGCGCGCCGGCGGCCAGCAGGCCGGCTGGGGCGCGTGAGTCCCACCAGGATCCCGACGGACGGCATAGAGAAGGAACCCATGACCAACCCAGCAGTGCGCGACCTGCTCCGCCGCAGCAACCGGCTCGGCGCGGACCCGCGCAACACCAACTACGCTGGCGGCAACACCTCCGCCAAGGGCGAGCAGACCGACCCGGTCACCGGGGCGCCCACCCCGCTGCTCTGGGTGAAGGGCTCCGGCGGCGACCTCGGCACCCTGACCGAGGGCGGCCTGGCGGTGCTGCGCCTGGACCGGCTGCGCGCCCTCGTCGACGTCTACCCCGGTGTCGAGCACGAGGACGAGATGGTCGCCGCGTTCGACTACTGCCTGCACGGACGCGGCGGGGCGGCGCCGTCGATCGACACCGCCATGCACGGCCTGGTCGAGGCCCCGCACGTCGACCACCTGCACCCCGACGCCGGTATCGCGATCGCGACCGCGGCGGACGGGCCGGCGCTGACCGTGGAGATCTTCGGCGACCGGGTGGTATGGGTGCCGTGGCGGCGCCCCGGCTTCCAGCTCGGGCTGGACATCGCGGCCGTGCGGCGGAGCAACCCGCAGGCCATCGGGGTGATCCTCGGCGGGCACGGCATCACCGCCTGGGGAGACACCAGCGACGAGTGCGAGGCCCGCTCCCGCCTGATTATCGATACCGCAGCCCAGTACCTGGCAAAGCACGGCCGGCCGGAACCGTTCGGTGCGCTGCGGCACGGACCGCTGCCGCGCGAGCAGCGCCGACAGTGCGCCGCAGCGCTGTTCCCGCTGCTGCGCGGGCTCGCCTCGACCGACCGGGCCCAGGTCGGCCACTGGACCGAGAGCGACGAGGTGCTCGACTTCGTCGGCCAGGAACGAATGCCGGAGCTGGCCGCCCGCGGCACCTCCTGCCCCGACCACTTCCTGCGCACCAAGGTCCGCCCCCTGGTCCTCGACCCCGGCGGCGGCACCGAGGAGCGCATCCGCGAACTGCACGCCGCGTACCGTGCCGAGTACGCCGCCTACTACGAGCGGCACGCCACCGCCGACAGCCCGCCCATGCGCGGCGCCGACCCGGCGATCGTGCTCGTGCCCGGGGTGGGCATGTTCTCCTTCGGCGCCGACAAGCAGACCGCCCGCGTCGCGGGCGAGTTCTACGTCAACGCGATCAACGTCATGCGGGGCGCCGAGTCGGTCTCCACCTACGCGCCCATCGACGAGGCGGAGAAGTTCCGCATCGAGTACTGGGCCCTGGAGGAGGCGAAGCTGCGGCGGATGCCGAAGCCGAAGCCACTGGCCACCCGGGTCGCGTTCGTCACCGGCGCCGGCTCCGGCATCGGCCGGGCCATCGCGCGCCGGCTCGCCGCCGAGGGCGCCTGCGTCGTCGTGGCCGACCGCGACGGCGCCGCCGCCACCACCGTCGCCGCGGAACTGGGCCCCACCGACGTCGCGGTCGCCGTGACCGCCGACGTGACCGACCCCGCCGCCGTTGCCGCGGCGCTGCGCGCGGCGACGCTCGCCTTCGGCGGCGTCGACCTGGTGGTGAACAACGCCGGGCTCTCCATCTCGAAGCCGCTGCTGGAGACCACCGAGGCCGACTGGGACCTGCAACACGACGTGATGGCCAAGGGCTCGTTCCTGGTGTCCCGCGAGGCCGCGCGCGTCATGACCGCGCAGGGCATGGGCGGCGACATCGTCTACATCGCCAGCAAGAACGCGTTCTTCGCCGGACCGAACAACGTCGCCTACGGCGCGGCCAAGGCCGACCAGGCGCACCAGGTCCGGCTGCTCGCCGCCGAGCTCGGCGAACACGGCATCCGGGTCAACGGAGTCAACCCCGACGGCGTCGTACGCGGATCCGGCATCTTCGCCGGCGGCTGGGGCGCCCAGCGCGCGGCCGTCTACGGGGTGCCGGAGGAGAAGCTCGGCGAGTTCTACGCCCAGCGCACGCTGCTCAAGCGCGAGGTGCTGCCCGAGCACGTCGCCAACGCCGTGTTCGTCCTCACCGGCGGGGAACTGTCGCACACCACCGGCCTGCACGTCCCGGTCGATGCCGGGGTCGCCGCGGCGTTCCTACGATGACCGGACAGCCGACCGCCGCGACCGGCGGGGCCACCACGCCCCGCCTGGTCGGCCCGCTCCGCGTCGCCGCCGTCGACCTCGGCGCGTCCAGCGGGCGGGTCGTCACCGCCCGGATCGACCCCGACACGGTCGACGTGACCGAGACGCACCGCTTCGGCAACGACCCGGTCCACGCCGCCGGCACCCTGCACTGGGACATCCTGCGGCTGCACCACGAAATCCTCGCCGGCCTGCGCGCCGCCGGCCCGGTCCACAGCATTGGCATCGACTCCTGGGCGGTCGACTACGGCCTGCTCGACGCGACCGGCGCGTTGCTGGGAAACCCGGTGCACTACCGCGACGCCCGCACCGACGGCGTTCCGCGGCGGGTGACGCAGCGGCTCGGCGAGGAGCAGCTCTATGCCACCACCGGCCTGCAACAGCTGCCGTTCAACACGCTGTACCAGCTCGCCGCCGCAGCCGGCACCCCGCAGCTGGCCGCCGCGCACCGGCTGCTGCTCATCCCGGACCTGATCGCGTACTGGCTCACCGGGGAGATCGGCGCCGAACACACCAACGCCTCCACCACCCAGCTGTACGACGTGCGACGCCGCACCTGGGCCACCGAACTGATGACCGACGCCGGCATCCGGCCCGAACTCCTCCCGCCGCTGCACGAGCCGGGCACCGTCGTCGGCCCGGTCCGGCCCGGCCCCGGGCTGCCCACCGGCACGCCGGTGATCGCGGTCGGCTCGCACGACACCGCCTCCGCCGTGGTCGCGGTGCCGGCGACGGGCGAGCACTTCGCCTACATCTCCTGCGGCACCTGGTCTCTGGTCGGGGTCGAGCTGGCCGCGCCGGTACTCACCGACGACAGCCGCCGCGCCAACTTCACCAACGAGGGCGGCGTCGACGCCACCGTGCGGTACCTGCGCAACGTCATGGGGCTGTGGCTGCTGCGGGAGTCGCTGCGCGCGTGGGGTGACCCGGACCTGCCGGCGCTGCTCGCCCGCGCCGGCCGGGAACCCCCGTTCGCCGCCGTGGTGGACCCGGACGACCCGGCGTACCTGCCGCCGGGCGACATGCCGGCCCGCATCGCCGCCGCCTGCCGGCGCACCGGCCAGCCAGTCCCGGCGAGCCCGGCCGCGACCGTACGCTGCGTCCTGGAGAGCCTCGCGCTCGCGCACCGTCGCGCGGTCCGCCAGGCCCAGCACCTGTCCGGCCGGCATGTCGACGTGGTGCACGTCGTCGGCGGCGGTGCCCGCAACGCTCTGCTGTGCCAGCTCACTGCCGACGCCTGCGGCCTGCCCGTCATCGCCGGCCCGGTCGAGGCGACCGCGATCGGGAACGCTCTCGTCCAGGCCCGGGCCGCCGGGGTGGTCGGGCCGGACCTGGCCGCGCTGCGCGCGTTGGTCCGGCACACGCAACCGCTGCTGCGGTACGAGCCGCGCGGCGACGAGCGGCCGTGGCGCGCCGCCGAGCAACGGCTGGGATGGTAGGGGCATGCGGATCGCGCTCTTCGTCACGTGCCTGGCCGACACGCTGTACCCGCAGGCGGCCAAGGCGACGGTCCGGCTGCTGGAGCGCCTCGGCCACGAGGTGGTCTTCCCCGAGGCGCAGACCTGCTGTGGGCAGCTGCACATCAACACCGGATACCAGGCCGCGGCGCTGCCTTTGGTGCGCCGGCACGTCGCGGTGTTCGACCCGTACGACGTGGTCGTGGCACCCTCCGGCTCGTGCGTCGGATCGGTCCGGCACCAGCACGCCGTGGTCGCCCGCGGGGCCGGTGACGAGCGGCTGGCCAGTCGGGCCGAGGACGTCGCCGCGCGCACGTACGAGCTGTCCGAGCTGCTCGTGGACGTGCTTGGCGTCGAGGACGTCGGCGCGGTCTACCCGCACCGGGTCACCTTTCACCCGACCTGCCATTCGCTGCGTCTGCTGCGGGTCGGCGACCGGCCGCTGCGGCTGCTGCGGCACGTGCGTGGCCTGGATCTGGTGGAGCTGCCGGCGGCGGAGCAGTGCTGCGGCTTCGGCGGCACTTTCGCGCTGAAGAACGCCGATACCTCGACCGCGATGCTCGCCGACAAGGTCCGGCACGTGCTCGCCACCCGGGCCGAGTTCTGCGCCGCGGGGGACGCCTCCTGCCTCATGCACATCGGGGGCGGGCTCTCCCGGCTGCGCACCGGCGTGCGGACCGTCCACCTCGCCGAGATCCTCGCCAGCACGGAGGAGCCATGAGCCGTACGTTCCTGGGCATGCCGGCCACGGCCCCGCGCGGTGTCGGGCACCTGCGCGGGACGGAGCCGTTTCCCGCCGCCGCCCGGCGTGCCCTGGCCGACGGGCAGCTGCGGCGCAACCTGGGCCACGCCACCGGCACCATCCGGGCGAAGTCCGCGGCGGTGATCGACGAGTTGCCTGACTGGCAGCACCTGCGTGCGGCCGGGGCCGGGATCAAGGCCGACGTGATGGCCCGCCTGCCCGAACTGCTGGAGCAGCTGGAGGCGGCCGTCACCGCAGCGGGCGGGACCGTGCACTGGGCTACCGACGCCGTCGAGGCCAACCGGATCGTCACCGGGCTGGTCCGGGCCAGCGGCGCCGACCGCGTCATGAAGGTCAAGTCGATGGCCACCCAGGAGATCGGCCTCAACGAGGCCCTGGCGGCGGCCGGTATCAGTGCGGTGGAGACCGACCTCGCCGAGTTGATCGTCCAGCTCGGCGACGACCGGCCCAGTCACATCCTGGTCCCGGCGATCCACCGCAACCGCAGGGAGATCCGGGACATCTTCCGGCGCGCCATGCCGGGCGTGGACGCCGACCTGGGCGACGATCCGGCGGAGCTGGCCGCGGCGGCGCGCCGGTACCTGCGCGAGACGTTCCTGTCGACCCGGGTGGCGGTCAGCGGCGCGAACTTCGCCGTCGCCGAGACCGGCACCCTGGCCGTGGTGGAGTCCGAGGGCAACGGCCGGATGTGCCTCACCCTGCCCGAGACGCTGATCACCGTCATGGGCATCGAGAAGGTCGTGCCGACCTGGGCCGACCTGGAGGTGTTCCTTCAGCTGCTGCCGAGGGCGTCGACGGGGGAGCGGATGAACCCGTACACCTCGATGTGGACGGGGATCATCCCGGGCGACGGGCCGCGGGCGTTCCATCTCGTGCTGCTCGACAACGGCCGCAGCGCCGTCCTCGCCGACGAGGTCGGCCGTCAGGCGCTGCACTGCATTCGCTGCTCCGCCTGCCTGAACGTGTGTCCCGTCTACGAGCGGACCGGCGGGCACGCGTATGGCTCGGTGTATCCGGGCCCGATCGGCGCGGTGCTGTCGCCGCAGCTGACCGGCGTGGCCGACAACGCCTCGCTGCCCTACGCCTCCACGCTCTGCGGCGCCTGTTTCGACGCCTGCCCGGTGCGGATCGACATTCCCGCACTGCTGGTGCACCTGCGCAACCAGGCCCCCCACCCCGCCGCGGAGGCCGCCGCGATGGCCGCTGCGGCGTACGCCATGGACCGGCCCCGGCTGTACGCGGCGGCGCAGCGTGCGGCCCGGCTGGCGAGGCTGCTCGGGCGGCGGGGGCGCGGGCTGCCACCGCCGTTGTCCGGCTGGACCGCCGCCCGGGACCTGCCCGTGCCGCCGGCACGGACCTTCCGCGACTGGTGGAGCAGCCGGTGAACGCCCGCGACACTGTCCTGGCCCGGCTGCGGGCCGCCACCGCCGGCAGCGCGGCCGTCGAGGCGCCCCGCGGGTACCGCCGGCGCGGTGACCTGCCTCCGGGGCACCCGGACCTGCTCGACCTGCTGGTCGAGCGGCTGACCGACTACCGGGCCGTCGTGCACAGGGCGCCGGCCGGTCGCGTCGGCGCCACGGTGGCGGCCGTCCTGGCGGGCGAGGAGGCGAGGCGGGTGGTGGTGCCGCCCGGGCTGCCCGGAGGCTGGCTGCCACCCGCCGTGGACGCGGTGCGGGACGCGGGCCTCGGCACCGAGGCGCTCGACGCGGTCGACGCCGTGGTCACCGGGGCTGCCGTCGCGATCGCCGAGACCGGCACCATCGTGCTGGACGGCTCGCCCGACCAGGGCAGGCGGGTGCTGACGCTCCTGCCCGACCTGCACGTGTGCGTCGTCGCGCGGGACCGGGTGGTCGGCACCGTACCCGAGGCCCTGAGCCGGCTGGCGCCGGACCGCCCGCTGACCTGGATCAGCGGGCCCTCGGCGACCAGCGACATCGAGTTCGAGCGGGTGGAGGGGGTCCACGGGCCGCGACGGCTGCACGTCGTCGTCGAGATCGGGCACTGACCGGCGGGTGGACCTGGTGAGGAGGGTGCCGTGAGGACCGCGACACTGAACGATGGGACCGGACGGAAGAAGCGGCTGGAGCCGTCGGCGGAAGCGAAGGCCGCCGCCGAGTTGGTCCGGGCGGCCAAGGAACAGGGCCTGTCGCTGACCGGTCGGGACGGTCTGTTGAAGCAGTTGACCAAGACGGTCCTGGAGACCGCGGAACACGGCCGAAGACGGTGCTGATCGACGCGTCGGGGCCGGTGCGGATCGACGTGCCGCGGGACCGGGCCAGCACCTTCGAGCCGCAGATCGTGCGCAAGCGCCAGCGGCGCCTGTCGGGGGCCGACGAGGTGATGCTGTCCTTGTCCGCCAAGGGTTTGACGACGGGGAGATCTACGCGGCGGTGTTCATTGACGCCATCGTGGTCAAGGTCCGGACGGGCAGGTCGCGAACCGGCCGTTCTACGCCGCGCTCGGCGTGACGCTCAACGGGGAGAAGGACATCCTCGGCCCAGGGCGATTGCGAAGTCGGGCGGGAGCGCTTCGATCAGGAGGTCTGGGGGTTCCTGGCGTGGGTGCCGCTCCATGGCGGGTGTGTCTCCCGGTGCCTATGGAGCTGAGTCGGATACGACATCAGCCGCGCTCGCCGTGCTCGGCGACCGTAAGCGACGACCCGACGGTGCGGTGGGTGATGCGACGGCGGTGGCCGGACCGGCGGTGATGACGTAAACGACTCAGCTCCAAAGGCACCGCGCCACGGCATCGACCGCCCCGCCCATAGCTCCGCCCCGGGCCACGGTCCCCGGGCCGACCAGGGACCGCACCCGCGACAACGCAATGATCCTGATCCTCGGCCTGGGTGGCACGGGTGGTGAGGGCGCGAAGTTCTGGATGAGCGTGCTGACCGACTTACGCAACCGCGGCGTCAGGACGTGTTCTTCCTCGTCTGCGACGGGCTGAAGGGCCTGCCTGAGGTGGTCACGAACGGGTGGCCCCAGACTGTGGTGCAGACGCGCCATCGAAGTAATCGAGTGGCACTCGACTGGCCCGGTACCATGTTGTTGCACGTCGGTATGGATCACCGTAGATCATCGTGTGAACGGCAGGACCAGCGGTTTTCAGGTCGACGACTACAACAGACGGCGGTGAATCGTGCGGATACAGCCGCGCCAGGAGATCCTCGACATCTGGCGGGCCACGGTGCGCAGTTGCTGGCAGAACGGTGAATGGCACTGGGGTGGTCGGAGTGGCACCAACTCGATCAGTGATGCCGAGCAACTCCTGACCCTGCTACTCCCGGCGGCCAAGGTCCCCGCGCTGTCGCTCGACGACCCGGACCGCGCCGACGACGAGGTGATCGAGGCACTCAGCCCGATCGGCGGCGCGATCGAAATTCCCCGCCGGCTGGTCGGCGTGATGATCGACTATTTCACGCGGTACACCGACGACACCGGCACCCCGACCTTCAGCGGCGGAAGCTACCTTGCCCCGCTGGACGGCGGCCCGGAGCTCACCGACGAGCAACGCTCCCTGGACATCGTCGACTCTTTCGCGGTGTCCGTCACGCTGGCCCTGGCAACGATCGGTTTCGTCAAGGTCTACCGTAACTCCACCCAGCGGCGCGACCTGCTGGCGCAACTGGACGCCCTGGACGAGATGGCCAGCACGCGGCTCACCGCGGCCATGGTCGGCCTGCTTCGCAGCTTCAGCACCTTCGTCTTCACCGCCACCGACGAGTACGGCCTCCGGCTGTGCGACATGATCAATCAGGACGAGCTGCCGCGCCGGGAACTCGTGGCGTCGCTGCGCGAACAGCTGCGGGAAACGATGGCCAGCCTGCGCAGCGTGATCATCGGGTCGGGTCGGGTGACCGAGGATCTGGACAACAGCGAGATGCTGTTCGAGTGCGGCTGGTCCTGGGGGGTCATCGCCGGGGCCGAGGAGGTGCCGACCACCGAGTCGATCGGCCTGCAGCGCGAGGGCTCGGCGGAGAACGCTCCCTACCTCTACTTCACCGTCATCGCGATGGACGCGATCGAGGATCTGAACTCCGAACGCACCCGCCTGCTCGGGTTGCTCAACGAGGAGCAGCAGCGGTTGTCGCGAGCCCTGCTGCTGCGCTGGGAGCTGACCCGGACCTACTGGGCGACGGTGGCGACCTTCGGCAACCGCCGGCGGTGGCCCATCGAGGACATTCCCTGGCGGACGACCGACGGCGACCGGACCGACTACTACACCCTCCAGGCCACGTCGCTGGCGGTGAAGGGCCTGGTCGCTGGCGGGCGCGGCGATGAGGAGCTCGGCCGGATCGCCTCGGTCCTGGTGGAGCTGGCGCAGCGGGCGCGGATCACCCGCCGCGCCTCGCCCGACGAGCCGGCGCTGTTCGTCCACGCGCCGGGCAAGCGGGTGACCCTGAACGCCGAACGGTCCAAACCGATCATGACGTGGAACGTCAACGAATACTCCACGGTGCTGCTCCAGCGGGCCACCACCGTCGCTGGTCTGCTGAGCAACGCCCGGCGGCGCAGCGAGCTGCTCGAACTGGCCGACGAGGTGTGGGATCACCTGCTGCTGCGGCGTATCCCCGACGGCCGGCACCGGGGCCTGTGGGATCATGCCGGCGGCGCCTTCCCCGAGCTGGCCCCCAAGCCGGACGCGCCCTCCTGGTACCTGACCGAGCGGGTGGTGCAGGGGCTGGTCAACGCCGGTCAGCTGCTCTGGGAGCGGCCGTTTCCGCGAGCCGGCCGGCTCGCCACGTATGCGCAGGACCTCATCGACGAGGCCGAGTACCTCTTCGACCGGGAGTTGATGCGCGGCACGTTCGCCGGGGAGGCGATGCAGCGCAGCATGCGCAGCATCCGGGCCAGCCTGCGCCGGGCGCAGCTGGTGGTGGACGAACGCCCTGGCACCGCGGCGGCCCTGGCAAACACCCTGCTGCTGCTGCTCAACGACATCGCCACCGGGCAGCAGAAAGCCAGCGAGGGGATCTGAATGCTGGTCTTCGTCACGTCACACAAGGGCGGCACCGGGCGTTCGGTGACCGCGGCGAACATCGCCTACCGCAGCGCGCTGTCCGGCCGCCCCACCTGCTACCTCGACTACGATTTCGGCTCGCCGACGGCCGGCATCACGTTCCAGATCCCGCAGGCGGTCAACGGCGTGGAGGGCGCCGGGCCCAACGGTGGCGGGCTGCACCGGTACCTACGGGGGGAGATCCCGTCTCCGGAGCAGTTGGACGTCTGGGGCACCTCGGAGCGGGCCAGCCTGCGTCAGCGGCCCACCGGGTCCGGTCCGCTGGTGCTCCTGCCCGGGCAGCGCAACGGCAGCGAGTTCGGTTTCACCAACGACATCGCCAAGCGCTGTGCCGAACTCTTCCTCCGTCTCGAAGAGGAGTTCGACCTCACCCTGGTGGATCTCAGCGCCGGCCGGTCGTACGCCAGCCAGATCGCGCTGGCCGCGACCGCCACCCCGACCCTGCGCAAGGTCACGGTTCGCTGGCTGGTCTTTCATCGGTGGACTCCCCAGCACGTCACCGCGGCCGCGGACCTGGCCTTCGAGGCGGGTGGGATCGTGGCGATGGGCAAGGAGTACGGCCACGAGCCGGACCGGCTGCGCGAGTCACTGCGGTTCATCCGTACGGCGGTGATCGATTCACGCGGCCCTGAGGTCGGCCACCTCGACCTCGCGCAGCAGGCCTTCCTGCGTAAGTGCGACGCGGAGCTGTCGGAGCTGGCCCGGCGGCGGGGCGTCGGGCGCAGCACGCTGCTCGGCGCGGTGCCGCTGGATCCTCTGCTGCAGTGGCGGGAGCAGCTCATCTCGGACCACGACGTGCAAAGCAAGATCGCGAACGTGAAGACCGTGGACGCCTTCGTGGATCTGACCGAGAAGCTCTTCGACGAGACGGCATGGGAGACCGTGTGATCAGCGTGGACGTGAGGTTCCAGGAGGCAGCTGCGGTGCGTCGTACAGAGAGCGTGGCATATTCGCACCTGTCGGTGGAGTTGGGGCACTTCTACGCGGAGGACTTCGGCGACGGGTGTCAGGAGCTGCGCCGCAAGTTCGAGCGGATCGCGGACTGGTCGAGCGCCATCCCGGCCCTGGCCCGGCGAGGGCTGCCACCGAGCCGGCAACCGCGGATCAGCACCTGCTTCATGGTGGACGACTACTTCCACCGTTTCGGTACGCCGCAAGAGGTGATCCCGCAGGTGCAGAGCGCCGCGGCGGAGCACGGACTGGTGCTGGACTACGTCGCCCGGGAGTCCAGTTTCGCCCGTTGCGACGGGCTCGAGCTGGCCCAGTTGGTGGTGGACACACTGGTGGTGGAACCGCCCCGGCACACCACCGGCAGTCGCCCACCGCTGAACGAGTCGGGCTGGCTCTCCAACGGCAAGCGGTCGCCCGGGCATGTCGACGCCCCGGCGATGACCCTGCCCCGGCCGTGGTCCCCGCCGGTGCAGTCCGGCGATCCACGGCATTCCATCTTCGTCGACATCGAGTTGTGGTCCGGCGAGCCGCAGACCCGGGTGTGGGCGTGCGCGCTGCTCGCATCGGTCTGGCAGTTGACCCGCCTCGGCGTGCTACGGCACCGGGGCGAGACGATCCGGCAGCCGTGCCGGCTCACCGGGGAGCTGCCCACCGACTGGGATGAGCTGCCGGCGATCCTCCAGCTCAACCCGAGCGCCGCCCCGTTCTGCGCGTACCGCACGCTGACCCTGATGGACATCCAGTACCTGCCGGTGGAGTTGGCCGTACGGACCATCCTCGGCCAGGTGGCGGTACCGCCGGCCGTCGCGCAGCAGGTCGCCAAGCGCGCCGGCGGCGAGGGCCTGCGACTGCCCAGCGAGTTGGTCGACCGGTTGAGCTACGTGTTCATCGGCGAATGAGCACACGCGCTCAGCGCCGGCAGGGCTGGTCGACCGCCATCCGGTCGGCCAGGTCGCGCAGCAGGGCCATGTTGCTCACGCTGATCTGATCCCGGATCCAGTTGACCGACGACTTCCACTGCCGGCTGAAACCGGGCACCTGCTCCAGCCGGTCCCAGATCGGCCGCAGCCGCGGATGGACCCGAGCGCCCGGCAGCCACAGGTGCAGCAGGTGCTCCAGCACCGGCCGCAGCCGCTCGATGTGCTCCTGCCCGGCGGCCGACCGGGTGACCGCGGCCTCCACCAGGGAGGAGAGCATGGTGAGCAGCCAGTCGTGCAGCGCGAGATCTTCGCAGAGGCCGGCCACGGCGGCCGGCACGTCCTGCGGGTCGACCACGAGCTCGACCGTACGCAGCGTGGGGGAGTCCACGGTGATCACCGCCGAGACCTCCCGGTCCGGCCCCTGGTCGACCCGCGTGGTCCAGCGCAGCCGGGTACGCGCCGCGCGCAGCGGCGGGCGCCGGTCCAGCAGGTCGGACATTTGCACGCCGTCGATCACCCGGCCGGTGATCGCCTCGAGGTTGAGCACGTCCGCGTTGTTGCCGTGCAGGAAGCCTGCGATCAGGTCCGCGGCGTCCAACTTGCCGACCGTCTCCAGGACGCCGGGATTGGCCAGGTAGTGCGACCAGGGCTGGCGACGCTTTCCGTCGACGACCTGGATGACGGAGGACGCCTGTACGATCCGGCCGCCGGTGATGATGGCCCGGGTGACCACCGCGCCCACCCCGCGCAGCTGGCGCTGCCTGGCGCTGGGTAGCCAGCAGTCCACCCCGGTGCGGACGTCCGGTGACACCGCGTAGAGCGACGGGCGCCGAGAGGTCAACACCATCTCGCCCTCGACCAGGCTGAGCGCCTCGGAGCTCTGATCCTGGGACAGGGCCGTGCTGTGCTGCAGCAGGCTGGTGTGCACCTCACCCACCGTGAGCATGGCTTCCTCCGCATCGCCGCCACCAGTCCGCAGTCGCCCGCGGACTGCGGTCCCATGATGATTGATGCACGCCGCCGTGACCCGCACCGACACGGATTTGTGTGGATTTGCCGGAACCCCTCCGAGCGCGGGATTCGGCTTGCCCGGATCCGTAACTGTCCTGGCGGCCATCATAGGCCCACGGTTGATGGGATTCCCAAGCGGTAGAGGTGGCGAGCATTCGCGGGTCAGAATGATGTGACAGCAACTGATATTTTGAATGGTGCGGTCGCCAGCCACTCCCTGGAGTTTGCCGTCCCATGAAGGTCTACATTTCGGCCACCCAAAAGGACCTGCTGGAATATCGCGCTGCCGTCCACGTCGTGGCACGCCGTCTGGAAATCGAGGACGTGGCCATGGAGGCGTACAGCGCCGACGTCCGGCCGCCGCTGGAACGCTGCCTGACCGACGTGCGCCGGTGCGATCTCTACGTGGGGCTGTTCGCCTGGCGGTACGGGTTCCGCCCGCCCGGCCAGGGGTCCTCCATCACCGAACTGGAGTACCGCGAGGCCCTCGCCGCCGGCAAACCCTGCCTGATCTTCCTGCTCGCGGAGGACACGCCCTGGCCGGTTCACCTGATCGACCGGGACGCTGACTGGCAGCAGGTCGTCGCGCTGCGCCGGGAGCTCAAGGAGCGCCACCTCTGTGCCTTCTTCTCTTCGGTGGACGACCTCTCCGCAAAGGTGACCGTGGCACTGGCTGAGGTGCGTAGCGGGCGGTCCCCGGCCCGCGAGCCCGCCGACCCGGACACCCACCTGCCGGAGGCCGTGCGCAGCCAGTACTACAAACAGCTGGCGCTGGAATACCAGGCCGTTCCGCTGGACGCGGTCTCGCCCCGCCCCACCATCGGCTACCTCACGGTCGGGTTGTCGGAGGTGTTCGTGGAACCCCGGGTCCACGAGGACACCCGGCCGGAAATGCCGCTGGCCTGGTGGCGCTGGGCGGGCTCCGCCGCGGACGGCAGTGCCCGCGGGCTGCCCGAGGTGGTCAACCCGGAAGAGGTCGAGCGGCTCTGGGAGGAGTACGCCGGCAAGGACGCGCTGGTGTTGTTCGACGTGGTGTGCGATCCGGGCCGGCGGTCGATCGTGCTGCTCGGCGATCCCGGCTCCGGCAAGTCGGCGGCCGCGCGGTACCTGGCGCTGGCGCTGGCCGGGAAATGCTCCGAGCCCCGGCTGGCGGCGCTGGACGGATACCTGCCCGTCCTGATCGAACTGCGGTCCTACGCCTCGCACTGCGGCGACGGGCGGTGCGAAGGCCTGCTGGACTACGTCGGCCACCGCCACCAGCAGGGACTAATCAGGATCGACCAGGAAGTGCTGACGGCGTACCTGCACCAGGGCGGCCAGGCGCTGTTCCTCTTCGACGGCCTGGACGAGGTGGTCGACCCGGCGCAGCGGGAGGAGGTGGCCGCCCAGATCGGCGCGTTCGTCAGCGAGTACCCGGGGGTGCGGACGGTGGTCACCTCACGGGCAGCCGGATACCTGCGGCACACCTTCGCCAACGCCGGCTTCGACCACTTCACCCTGGAGGATCTCGACGACGAGCGGATCGCCCGGTTCCTCGGCAACTGGTACCGCTACGTGATGCCCACACCGGCGGCGGAGGAGGACCGGCAGCGGCGACAGATTCTCGACGTGGTGCACAGTTCTCGGGAGATGCACGAGATCGCCGGCAACCCACTGCTGCTGATGCTCATGGCGATCGTCGGCCGGAGCCACCCGCTGCCCCGCAACCGGCGCCGGCTCTACGAGCACGTCACCGACGTACTGATCTCCGAGTGGGACGTGACCAAACAACTGCGGGAGAGCCACGGCGACGTGCCGCAGCTGGATCTGCAGGCGAAGCGCCGGCTGGTGCGCCACCTGGCGTATCGGATGCAGTTTCGGGAGTCCGGTCCGGCCGGAAATTACGTCGAATCCGACGAATTGGCACGCATCTTCCGGGACCACCTCGTCGCATTCTACGGTTTTGACAACGAGCGGGCGTTCACCCTGGCCTACTCGATGATCGACAAATTACGGCAGCGAAGCTTCATCCTGGAACGGTACGGATTGCGGCTGTTCGGGTTCGTGCACCGCACGTTCCTGGAGTTCTTCTGCGCTGAGGAGATCGTGGACAGGTTCGAGCACGATCCGGACGCCTGGGGCCTCGACCAACTGCGCGCGATGTTCCGCGAACACTGGGCCGACCCGTCCTGGCGGGAGGTGCTCCGGCTGGTCGCCAGCGCCCTGCCTGCCCGGGCCGCCAATGACCTGATCACCCTGCTCGCCACCGAGGCCAACCAGCCCTGGCCACCGCTGAATCTGACCGGCCCGCCATGGCACCTGGTGCTGGCCGCGCAGTGCGTGGCGGAGGCGGCGCAGCCCGCCGAGCTGGCCGGCGCGGGCGACGCGGTGCTGTGCCAGGTCGTCCGGTTGATCGAACACGGCATCTCCGCCGACGACCCCAACCTGGTGGAACTCACCGAGCAGGAGCTGCTCTCCTCGATCCGGGTGCTCGGGCCCAGCTGGCCCGGCCGCGATACCTTCCTGCAGTGGTACCGCCGTCGCGGGGTGCGGAGCAGTTGGCGCTCCGGCTCCGCGTTCGCCACCCGGATCGCCGCAGTGCTCTCCGCCGCCGACGAGCAGCTGACGCAACTGCTGGTCCGGGAGCTTGGGCAGGGCCGCGAGCGGCAGGCCCACCTCACCCTGGTCGCGGGACTGGCCGAGACCGCCGGGCGGCTGGACGTCACCGGCCGCCGCCGCCGCCGATGCCGGGACCTGCTGCTCGCCCAGGCGCAGGTCGAGGTCTCCACCGCGGTGCGGCAGGCCGCCGTACGGGCGCTGGTCGCGCACTTCGGCGCCGACGTCGATTACGTCGACGTGCCGCGCGACCTCGCCGACTCACCCGATGTCGCGGTGCGCGCGTTGGCCGTGCAGTCCCTCGGCGGCCGGACCGAGCTGGCCGATGACGCCCGTCAGGTGCTGGCCAGGGCCACCGAAGACCCCGCCGCCGCGGTGCGGCGGGCCGCCGCCGAAGTGCTCGCCACGCGCTGCGCCACCCTGCCGGACGCAGCTGGGACACTGCAGCGGTTGCTGACCACCGACCCCGACCCCGGCGTGGTGCAGTGCGCGCTGAAAGGGCTGCTGACCCTGCCGGATCACGCCGAGACCGCCCGCGCGGGGGCGCTGCAGCGGGTGACCGGCGACGCCCCGGACGAGGTGCGGCGTTGCGTAGTGACCGAGCTGCTGCCCGGGCGGGCCAGCCCGGAGAGCACCGAGCTGTTGCTGAGGCTGGCCTGCTCGGACACCTCCGCGCGGATCCGCGCGGTGGCCGTGCAGCGGCTGGCGCTCGTAGCTGACCCGGAGGGGCGCTGCCGAGCCCGGCTGATCGATCGGATCGAGCAGGACGAGGACGCGGCGGTGCGGGCCGCCGCCGTGGCCGCGCTGATCGACCGGGACCGCGCCGACGACACCGGATGGACCGTGGCCAGGCACGCGGCTCGTGCCGACGAGGACGCGACGGTTCGCCTCGCCGCGGTGCGCGCGCTGGCCGAGGCGTACCCGGACCACCGCACCGGAGAACTGCTGCTGGAACGAGCTCGCCGCGATCCGACCGCCGGCGTCCGGCTCGCCGCGGTCGACCTGCTCACCGCCCGTCCGCCGCGCGGCGACGCGACTCGTGATCTGCTCATCAGCCGAGCCTCCCAGGAGCGGGACCCGATCGTCCGGTTACGGGTCACCCTCCGCCTGGCCCGCCTCGCCGACCCGCCCGCCCCTGAGGTGCTGGCGTGCCTGGCCGAGCAGGCAAGCCGGGACCCGGACCCGAACGTGCTGCGCGCGGCCGCCCAGGCGCTGGCCCGGTACGGCGAGACCGACGGCCTGGTGGAGACGCTGTCCCGCCGGGCCCGCCGGGACAGCTACGTCGGCATCCGACTGGCCGCCGTGCAGGCTCTCTGCAAGCACGGGAGCCCCGATGTGGTGACCGACGTGCTGCTGGAGTGCGTCGAGTCGGACACCGACCCCACGGTGTTCGACGCGGCGGTGCGCTGCCTGACCGAGCAGGGGGCGGCATCCATGGCGGTGACCCTGCGGCTGATGCGCCGTCTGGCTGACCAGGACCCGGCGATCCGCGCACGCATCGCCGCCGCGCTCGGCACGCACTTCGGGGCGGACCCGGAGGTCCGGGTGCTGCTGGTGGGGTTGGTCCGCGACGACCCGGCCCTCGAGGTCCGGCGCCGGGCCGTGGAACAGCTGGGAGCCACGCTGGCCGACCCGGACCTGCTGCTACGGCTGGCGGACGACAACGACTGGGAGATCCGGCGCACCGCGCTGCTCGCGCTGACCCGGCACTACTGCGGCGACACCCGCACCCGCGACGTGCTCCTGCGGCTCGCACACCAGGAGGACGACGGCACCGTACGGCGGCTGGCCGGGCAACTGCTTGCCGCGCTGCCCGACACCGGGCCCGACGACTTCCCGTGACCGGGCCCGACCGCTCGCCCGGCCGGCGTTGGTGGCGTCGCCGATGAGCAGGTCGGGGGCGCCGGATCGTCCGCGCCGAGCCCGGTCGTATCGATTTCGTCAAATACCATATGGCTCATGACAGACCCGGCCGCTGGCTCGTCCCGCCTGGCCGTATGGTGGCTGCGAGTCGTGTTCGGATTCATCGGACTGGGCGCCTTCATCCTCGGCTACGTCGGCTTCGAGCGCCTGCTTGAGTCCCGGCCTGACACCGCGCACAATCCGTACGACGTGTTCTACTACGATTTGCAGCTCTTCGTTCTCGGCGCCGAACCCTTCCAGGACGCCGGGCCCTACCCGTGGCAACTGCAGGTCGCCCGGTTCGCCGCCCCGCTGTTCACCCTGCTCGCCGTGGCCGAGGCAAGCCGGCTGCTGCTGGCCGCCGAGAGTCGCCGCCTGCGGGCCCGGCGGGCCCGCAACCACGTCCTGGTCTGCGGTGACTCCCAGTTCGCCCACATGCTCGCCGACCGGCTCTTCGCCGACGGCGAACGCGTGGTCGTGGTGCGCTCCGTACCGTTCGGACCGCTGGAGTACCGCCTACGCCGCTATCTCGGTGTCATCGGCGACCCGGCCAGCCCTGCGGTGTTGCGCGGCGCCGGCCTGTCCCGGGCCCACACCGTCTACGTGTGCAGCGAGGACGACGACCGCAACCACGCGATCGCCAACACCGCCAGCCGCCTCATCCAGGACCGCCGGCAACCACCCCGGGTCTACGTACTGGTGCACGACTCCGAGATGTGCCTGTCCCTGCAGGCCCGACGACTCGGCGCCGTCGGATTCAGCCGGCTGCGGCTGGACTACTTCCACGTCGACGATGTCGCGGCCCGCGCACTGCACCGACACCACCCGCTGCCGCGTCCCAGCGGCCGGCCCGCCAGGGTGCTCATCGCCGGCACCGGCAGCTTCCGCCGGACCCTCCTGGTGGAAACCGCCCGGCACTGGCGGGCCCGCCTGGCCGACACCCCGGCCGGCCACCTGCCGCCCCCGCTGCGGGTGGACCTGGCGGCCCCGGACGCCGGCACCGAACTCGCCGCCGTGACGTCACGCTATCCGTTCCTGACCGCCGCCTGCGAGATCACCGCGTACGATCTGGAGCTCGACCGGCTCGCGAGGTTCGACCGGCTCGACCGCCGCCGCTACGACCGCATCTACATCTGCGCCCCGGACGAGACCAACGGGCTGCAGTTCGTGCTGGACACGCCCGCCCTCTGGCAGAGCGCGGAGAGTTCGGTCTTCGTACCGGTCTACCGGCAGGCAGCGCTTGCCGCCGCCTTCCACGGCGATGCCCGCCACGATCTGCTCGACGAAGTACACGGCAAGCTCCGCCTCTATCCGGTGTTGACTCACGCCTGCGATGCCCGGCTGATCGCCGAGGACCTCACCGAGCGGCTGGCCCGGCTGATCCACGAGCGGTACCTCCAGGCACAGCAGCGCGCCGGGGTGCGCCCCGGCGGCGCGCCGGCGATGGTGGGCTGGTCGCGGCTGCCCGAGTCGCTGCGACGGGCCAACCGGGCCCACGTCCAGGACATCGCCGCCAAGCTGCGTAACCTCGGGTGCGTCGTGGCGCCCCGGCGCGGCGGCACCGGCGACGCTTCCGCCGCCGGAGAGGCCATCGACGACCGGATCGAGGAACTCGCCCGCCTCGAGCACGAACGGTGGTGCCGGGAACGGCGCGGGGAGGGCTGGACGCACGGCGAGTTCCGCGACGACGTCCGGCGGCGGCATCCCGCCCTGCGGCCATGGGACGAGCTGCCCCTCGACGTCCAGGAGCAGAACCGCGCGGAGATCCGGGCCCTGCCCGACGTGCTCTCCGACAGCGGGTTCGAGCTGATCCGGCTGGCGCCCGCAGTGCCCAAGCAGCGGGAAGGACCGGGGGATGCCGACTGAACCCGCACCGGTGCGCGTCGGCATAGCCGGACACATCAACCTGACCCGCGACACCGAGTTGCTCGTCGCCGACGCGCTCCGCGCCGAGTTGCGCCGGATCAGCGACCGTCCGGTGCACGGCGTCACCTGCCTGGCCGCCGGCGCCGACCAGATCTTCGCGCGCACGCTACTGGACATGGGCGGCACGTACGAGGTGATCCTACCCGCCCGCGACTACCGTACCGCCGTGATCGCCCCGGAGAACCGAGCGACCTTCGACGAGCTGCTCGCTCGGGCGGCAGCGGTCGTCCACCCCGGCTACGACCGCTCCGACACGGCCGCCTACGTGGCCGCCAACCGGGAACTGGTGCGCCGGGTGCAGCGACTCGTGGCGGTCTGGGACGGTGATCCGGGCTGCCACGCGGCGGCGACCGACCGGACCGTCGACTGGGCGCGGCAGCAGGGTATCCCGATCACGATCCTCTGGCCCGTCGGCGCCCGCCGGACGAAAGCCGGCGACTGACGCGATGCCCTAACCGCGGCTGCGGCCGGTGGCCAGCAGCATGCTCAGATATCCGTCCCGCAGCGGCGTCCGGGGCCGGACCTCGTGGACGTCCAGGTCGTACGCGCTGGTCGCGATGGTGGCCACCACCTCGGCGCGCTGCAGCGCCACGGCCGGGAACAGGCGCTCGCCGACGTGGTAGCCGCGGGAACCGAGCATGACCGTCACGACGAAGGGCGAGCCAGGCCGCAGCGCGTGGAGGAAGCTGCCGATGGCGTGCTCGGCTTCTGCCTGGTCGGCCGATATGGAGCAGGCCACGAAGAACATCGTGCCGGCGTCCCAGGCACGCCTGGGCAGGTCGAAGACACTGGTTCGCAGCACCCGGCCCACCTGAGCCAAACGGCCCCGGGGGTCGGTCACCGCCGAGTACGCCGGGTGCTCCACGCACACCTGCCAGTACGGGTCCCAGAGCTCGTCGTAGCTGGCGATCTGCGTGCTCAGCCAGCGCACGTTCGACGCTGACCAATCACACAGGTCGAGCGTGCGCGCGATCGGCAGCAGCGACAGCGCCGGATAGAGGTTCGCCCCCGACCCGACGTCGACACAGCACGCGTCGGAGAGTGTCGTCTCAGCGAAGAAGTCCCTGGTCCGGCGGAGGATTTCACGATCGTCGGCACGCAGCACCGCGTAGTTGTGCCGGACGTACGCCTGGGGGTCGAAGCTGTCCCACTCGACGTCAGAATTGGCCGGACTCGGAGACCGGATCGATGGTGAGGGCGTCGACGACTCGCCACAACCGCCGCCAGCCGCCGGGATCAACGCCATCGAGGCGCCTCCATCTATGTTGGTGGATCACACTGGTCCTCGTTGCAGCGCTTTCCCCTACTGACCCCTGTGTAGCGGAGGCGGTGGTGGCTCGCAAGTGGTGGCGCCGAGGCAACTCCGGCGATCGACGAAGCGCCGTCGCCAGGGATGGCCATCGATATCGACGTTCGGCGACGGCGCGAGCAGGTCCAGCCGGACGGGATCCAGGCGGCGCCAGCGGGATCGCCGCTGGGGACGGTGGATGCGGATCAGACCGGCAAGGCGGTTCAGCGATCGGGTGGACGGTGTGGTTCAGGCCCGGTCGGGTAAGGGCGAGGGAATCTTGGTGGCGCGGTAGGAGCCGCCGCTCCGGGTGGGGCGCCAGAGGCGCCAGTGTTTCGCGGACAGCCGGAACGGGAGATGGCCTTGTAGATGACGAACACCGGGGGACAGCCGTTGGTCGGCGGGCAGGTTGAGCCACAGGGAGAGTGAGGACGTTGTGGTGCCGAGGGTTGCGCGAATGCCTGAGTCGCCCAGAAGCCGGCCGTATCCGTCCACGGCGAAGCGACCGAAGGCGTCGGGGGTGATGTCGGGGTACGGGGCGTGGGCGTCCGGGTCGATGAGGCGCACGGGCGTGCTGTAGGTCAGCGCGGCCAGGGAACGTCCGTGGGTCGTGACCGCGTCGGGGCCGACGGCGATGAGGGCATCGAGCGCGTAGTTCACGGATTCGGGTGAAACGTTCCATTCCGTGTTGGTTTGCCCACGGTGGCGAGGTCCGCCGAAGCGCTCGGTGGCGAGCGCTACCAGCTGCTCGGTCGATGCAGGCGGACCGCCTGCAAAGATCTCGAACGCCCACGATGCTGACGACACCGGTTCGGCGCAGGCATTGACGAAGCTTTGCAGGCGCTGGAATGCCTCGTCAGGATGCTTGGCGCGAAGCGAGTGCGCACCGCCCGCAGACCCGGGCAGCCCGTCGTAGGTCACCACCTGCGGGAACGTGATGCCCTGTGCCCGCGCCATACGCCCATCTTAGGTGTCCGTTGTCGCGCGCCCCTCGTGGCCACCACCGAGAACGTGCCTCCTTGAGCCCTTTTCCTCGCCCTCGCCTGCACCATCATCCGCTGGCGCCGTCCCCAACGCTCAAAGAGTCAGGAGTTGTCAGCACAGGCCTTCCCGCACCCTCAGGAGCGGCAGGCCCGCCGCGTACCGCCGGAGAAAGCCAGCGGTCGGAGTGTCCGCCGTCGCGACGGCGTCCGGGGTGCCCTCCGCGACCACCGCACCCCCGTCCGGACCGGCTCCCGGACCCAGGTCGATCACCCAGTCCGCGGACGCGGCGACGGGGATGTCATGTTCGGCCACGACGACGGTGTTGCCCGAGTCGAGCAACACATCGAGCGCATCCACCACCTGCTGGATGTCAGACGGGTGCAGGCCTGAGACGGGCTCGTCGAGAACGACGAGGCCGGCCCTGTGGCTCGCAGCACCGCGCTGGATGGCGGACGCCAGCCTCAGCCGCTGCGCTTCGCCGCCGGACAACTCCGTGGCGCTCTGGCCGAGTTGAAGATAGCCGAGCCCGACCTGGTTCAAGGCTCCCAGAGTCTCTGCGAGCTGCCGGGGCTCGGAAAACTGCTCCACGGCCTCGGCGACGGTCAGCTCCAGCACCTGATCGATTGCCAACCCCTGATACCTGATTTCCAAAGCCTCCGGCTTGTAACGCCGGCCCTCGCACGCGTCGCAGACCACCCACACATCCGGCAGAAAGTGCATGTCGACCAACTTGCGGCCATAACCGGTGCAGGTCTCACAGCGGCCGCCGCCCGCGGTGTTGAAGCTGAACCAGGAGGCGTTGACCCCGCGCCCGCGCGCCACCCAGGTCTCGGCGAACAGCTTGCGGACAATGTCGAACGCCTTGCTGTACGTGGCCGGGTTGGATCGCGGCGTCCGCCCGAGTGGTTCCTGATCGACGACAGCGACCCAGCTGAACCCCTCGATGCCGGTCACCTCCCGCACCGTGTCGGTCGCCGTTCCGTTCAGGGCGGCCTCCACGCCCGCCCCGAGCGCGCCGAGCAGGCTGCTCTTACCGCTGCCGCTCACCCCGGTCAGGCAGGTGAGCCGACCCGCAGGGAAACGCACCAGGTCCGCGGTCACGTTGTGCGCACGCAGGCCGTGCAGCTCCACCCAGCCGATGTCAGCTCCGGCCGGGCGACGCGTCCGGCACAGCCGCGGCCCCTCACCGGCCAGATACCGCCCGGTCAGCGACTTCGGGTGGGCGGCCGCGTCGGCGGGAGGCCCTGACACCAGGACCTCACCGCCGAGTCGGCCCGCTCCGGGCCCCATATCGATCACCCAGTCGGCCCGGGCGATCAGCTCAGGGTCATGCTCGACGAGGAGCACCGTGTTGCCGGCCTCGCGCAGCTCCAGGGCGATGTCGAGCAACTGCGCCTTGTCCGCCGGATGCAGCCCGGTCCCGGGCTCGTCCAGGACGAAGATGATGCCGCTCAGCTCGGTGCTGAGCTGGGCGGCGAGTCGGGTCCGCTGCAACTCACCCCCGGACAGCGTCGCCGCGCTCCGGGACAGCTGGAGGTGGGCCAGGCCGAGCCGGTCGAGGATTCCGAGCCGTCGGCCCAGGTCTTGCAGCAGCGGCTCACCCACCTCGCGCTGCCGGGCGCCCAGGTCGTCCGCCACGCGCTTCACCCAGCTGCGAACCTCCCGTACTTCCACCTCGAGCAGGTCGGGGTACGTCAGCCCGCCGAGCCGCACGGACCGGGCTACCTGGTCGTACCCGCTGCCGCCGCAGGTGCCGCAGGGCTGCTTGTGCATGTACGGCAGGTAGCGGTGCTTGGCGCTGGACGTCTGGGCGTTCATGAACACCCGCTCCACCTCGGCGAGCGCGCCCCGCAGCGGCTGGCTCGAGGTGTAGGTCATCAGGGCCGTCTCATTCTTGTTCGGGATGTCGACGGTCGCCTCGATTTTCTCGTCACCCGTGCCGTGCAGGACGCAGTGGCGGAACTCCTCCGGCAGCGACTGCCACGGCCGGCCGAGGTCCACGCCCTGCTTCTCGGCAAGCGCCGGCACGAACGCGTGCTCCCCCGACCGCCACTTCGCGTACCAGGGTGAGGCCCCCTCGAAGAGCGGAAGCTCCGGGTGGGTGATGACCAGGTCCTCCTGCGCCTGCCAGCGCCCGCCCACCCCGTGGCAGTTCGCACAGCTCCCTTCCGGCGTATTGCGGTCGAAGTGAGCGGTCGTCAAATGTCCGTCGCCACTCCCCGCCGCCGGGTCCGAGCCGATGCCCGGAAGGCGCGAGTACAGCAGCCCCAGGTGCCCGTCGATGCCGGTGATCGTCGCGACCGTGGAGCGGGGGTTGCGGTTCAGACGGCGCTGGTCGACCGCGAGCGTCGCGCCGAGCCCCAGGATGCGGTCGACCTTCGGCCGATTGCGCTGGGTGATGTACTGCCGTACGAACGGCGAAAGCCCCTCCAGATACCGCAGCTGGGCTTCGTTGTGCAGGGTGTCGATGGCCAGCGAGGTCTTGCCGCTGCCGCTCACTCCGGTGAAGGCGACGAGCTGCCCCTTGGGGATGCTCACGGACACGTCCCGCAGATTGTTGGTACGGGCACCCACAACGTCGATGGTCTCGCGCCCCGTGCTCGCGACGTCCCGTACGAATGCAGTCAACCTTCGTCCACCTCTCGCAATGCAGCAGGGCATGGGCGGAGAGGCCCTCCACCCATGCCGTACAAACCGGTCACGCCACTACGCGGCGGCAGGTCGGATCAGGACTGGGACGCCGCAGTGAGCTTCGCGATGTCGGGGGCGTAGACGGTCATCCAGTGCGGATGCAGCCGGTAGTAGACAATGTCGTTGTCCCAGTCGAAGGAGTCTTCGCCGTAGAAGTCCTTGAAGTACGCGAGCAGGTCCGGCCAGTCGTCGGCCGGTTCGCCGTCCTGGGGGTTGAGGGTCTCCACCGTGCCGTGCGTGAACACGCCCAGGTCCTCACCGCGCATGTGTGCGGCGCTGGCGGCGGACCGGACGGCGAGGTGGCGGGCCTTGGCGGCGTCGCGTGCCGTGCCGAAGTGCCACTTCCCATGCAGGAAGTGCCCGTCCACGCCGCTGATCCGCGGCTCGCCCTTCGCCGTCACGGTGGCCAGGGCGAGGGTGCACATGCCGGTGAGAACCTGGGTGAGCTGCTCGGCGGTAAGGCTGCGCTCGCTGTTGATGATCGAGCGGAGGTGTGAGGTGGAGCGGGAGAGGGAGGTGTCAAGGAGGGCCTGAAGCTCATTGAGCTCTTCTGGCGTTTCGCGCATGGAGATCCTCATCTGTCCGTGGTGTCACCGGTCCACGACCACCATCGACGCGGACCGGTGACACCATGCTTGACCAAAAACCTGACACCTTGTGTCGCATTTCTTCACCCATCTTGCGGGTACCACCGGCCGCCAGGCCGGACGTCACACACGGCGACGGCGGCCTCACCTACTCCTCGCCCATGCGGCGGCCGGCGCAGTAGGCGGTCTGCCGACACCAGTCGGAGCAGCTTGTGGCGCGTCGGTCATGGCTCGGCGTCGATCATGGCTCGACAATGCCCTCGTGACGCATGCCGACCTCACCGTGGCGCAGTGGCGGGATCGTACCGACGAGTCAGCCAGGCGGATCGCACAGTCGATCGCCGATCGGCGTGACCTGAAGCTGGTGCAGGTCTACCCGCGCGAGTACGCGGGCCGGTCGCACCGCGTGGCGTTGTTCGAGCGGGAAGGCCAGCGATTCGCCCTGGTGCCGGGTGCGCAGGTGCAGCTCGGTTACGACGGTGGCCGGTTTGCGCCGTCGCCCGAGCAGGCAGCCAGCTATGCGGAGAGCGCCGACGAGTACGGGCTGCCGGAACTCGCGGAGCTCTTGAGTAGCATGACGTCGCCGGTGCGGACGGTGGAGCTTCCGGCGATGCTCGTGGCCGTCGAGGCGATGGACGCAGGCGTGAGTTTCCTGAGCCCGGACGATCCACACGTGCGGGAGTTGCTCGCCGAGGCCGGTGTTCGACGAGGCGGCGGGACAATGTCGATGCGACGCTCCGGCGGCGTGAAGATCGAATTTGACGAGGGTGGCCAGGTCCGTAGCGCACGTCTCGTGCGGCAGGTGTCGTACGACGACGCGCTGTGTGAGGCGGCGGATCTGGGGTTGCGGCCGGCAACGCCGGATGAGTGGGAGTACGCCTGCGGCGCGGGGGCCACGACCTTGTTCCGGTGGGGAGACGACAGCCGTGACGACGGCTATCCCTACGATCACCCGGTCGGCCCGCACCGGGACGCAAACCTGTGGGGACTCGCCATCGGTCAGGACCCATACCGGCACGAGTGGACCAGTGAACGCACGATCGTGTGCGGCGGTGATGGTGGCGGTGCGACCTGTGGCGGTAGCGGCTTCTTCCTGGGCTGGCTGACCTTGGCCACGGCCTACCGGGACACAAACTTCGGCTTGTGGCTCAACTCAAAGGACGGGTACGTCGACCGGCTCCTCCTGCGCCCGGTCATCGACCTCACCTGAACCTGCGTCTACCAGACGGCGTGGCGAGAGCCGCCGCCGCCGGGCTTTCGCGATTGAAGCTCGACGACCAGCGACAGCGCGACTTCCGTGCGTACGGACCGCCCGTCGGTCTGTGTCCGGCGATCTGTGCTGCCTGATTCGGTTAGGTATTCAGCTGGGTGGTCTCCCGGGCGACCGAGCGTCGCCGGACCCTGGCGGCGAGGTCCACGACGAGCGAGCGGACCGCCGCGAAGCAGCGGTTCGTCGGGACCAGCATCTGCTGCTTCAGGCGGGTGGTGCGCTGGTGCTTGGTGATGAACGGGCGTAGTCGGGCTTCCCAGACGCCCATGGCGGCGTTGATGTCGTCGGGGTTCTCTCGCAAGGCCCGGCCGAGTTCAGCGCCACCCTTGAGGGAGGCGCTGGCTCCCATACCTGAGTAGAGGTTCAGGCACCATGCCGCATCGCCGAGCAGCATCACCCGTCCCTGGCTCCACCGCGGCATCCGCACCTGGTGCACCGAGTCGAACAGATAGTCGGTGGCCTGCGGCAGGGAGTCCAGGACGTACCGCACGGCGGGATCGTCCATGCCCTGGTAGACCGTGCGCAAACGCTCGATTGGCTCATCGGTGAATTCGGCGTCGATGTCCTTGACGCAGTAGGTCAGCAGCGCCGTCGGCGCCCGGTCGGCCAGCGCGAACACCCACGCCGCCCGCTTGGAGCGGGCGCTGATGATGCTGTCCTGCGGAGCGAAGCCGGGTACCTGCTCGGGCAGCTGGAAGGCGCAGATCATCGCGTTC
The DNA here is from genome assembly GCF_045040215.1 of Micromonospora sp. NBC_01412. Classification (NCBI taxonomy): domain Bacteria; kingdom Bacillati; phylum Actinomycetota; class Actinomycetes; order Micromonosporales; family Micromonosporaceae; genus Micromonospora; species Micromonospora sp. NBC_01412. The sequence goes on along the minus strand of NZ_CP109528.1, from coordinate 46,831 downwards.
CAGTTCGTCATGAAGCGCTCGTGCGGGCCGAACACCATCTGGCGCACGCTCGAGCGCAGCCCGTCCGCGCCGATGACGAGGTCGAAGGACTCGTTGTACCGGGTGCTGGTGGCGGCGTCGCTGAGCCGTACCTCCACGCTGTCGTAGCCTTCGGTGATCTCCACAGGTGTGGTGGCGTACCGGACCTCGATGTCGCTCTCACCCGGCGCCGGCTCGGTGATCCCGTGCCAGAGCGCGGCTTCGATGTCGCCGCGCAGCACCGCGCTCGGTCGTCCGGGCTGGTCGAGGAAGCCCAGACCAGGTTTGCGGGTCCCGTCGCGCTTCAGGGACCATACGGTCCCGCTGTCCGGGGTGCGGGTGCGCAGGTAGTCGGCGATGCCGAGGTCATCGGCCGCCTGCCTGCCGTCGGGAAGCAGGCCGATGAAATAGCCGCCGGTTCGGCGCTCCGGAGCCCGCTCGATGATCACCGGCGCCCATCCGGCTCGGCGTAGCCCGATCGCCGTGGCCATGCCCGCGATCCCCAATCCCACGATCAGTGCGCGCTTCTGCATGAATCACTCCTTGGTGATGCGGACGCACTGCCGGAGGGCAGGTGGGATTGTTCGGCGTCTGGCACGCCAGTTCTCGGAGGACCGCCCGTCGTGGCAGACACAGTGGGCGATCCTCCAGACGAACTACGGCACCAGGACGATGCGCTCGTCTGTCTCGGCGGTCCACGCTTGCGAGATCTCCGCGAGTGGGATGCGCCGGGCCCGCACCTCGATCGCGCCCCCGGCCACCGTGGCGGCCAACTCCGGCAGCTCTCGAAGAGTGATGATGGTTGGTAATGCCAACAATGTCAAGGGCGGATGCCCCGCCGCTCGATCGGCGCTGACCTTCCGAGTCACCGCGAGCGGGGGTGGCGGTTGTGATCAGGGTGGCGGCGGGGCGGCGGCAGCAAGCGCGATGACCTCCGCTGAGTAGTTGGTCTTACCAACTTTCGATACTTTTGGTTGGCATTGCTAACCATGTCAATTAGCATGTGGACATGGCTACCGATGTGCCGGCTGGCGTCTCCACAGACCCTCTCGTGGACGCCCTCGTCCGCAACGCCTTCCAGGTGATGGGCGTGCTCACCCGGGTCGGCGCCGAGCATGACCTGTCGTTGACGCAACTGCGGGTCTTTGGCCTGCTGCGCGATCGCAGGCCGCGGATGACCGAGTTGGCCACATTCCTCGGCCTGGACAAGTCGACGATGTCCGGCTTGATTGACCGTGCCGAGCGCCGGGGACTGCTCGCACGTGGCAAGAGCGCCGAGGACCGCCGAGCCGTTGACGTGTTCCTCACCGCGGCCGGACTTGAACTGACCGAGCGGCTTTACGACGAGGTCAGGGCCGCGCTGCTGCCGGCAACCGGCCGTCTGGACCCGGAGCAGCGCCATCGGCTCACCGAACTGATCGAACCGGTCCTCAATCCTGTCACTGGCGCCGGGGAGCCCTCGCCGAAGAGAATCCCGGCGCGCTACCCGGAGCTCGCTGCCGACTGATGGTCGTCCAACGCGACCCGGCAGACGTTTCTCTCGGCCCTGAGAGGCCTCCTGCCGGGCTCCGCGTGCAATGGCGGCGCCCCTCTGGGCGGAGCGTCTCCTGGAGGGCGTTTACACCCGGCTGGGCAACTGGGCGATCGCCGTGGTGTTTTCAGGCCAGCAGGTGCTCGCGCATCTTCGCGCCCAGATTGATCCCACCTGTTGCCCGAGAGTTGGTCGGATCGTGCACGTCGAGGGTGTTGTTGCGGCGCATGAGCTCACGGATCGGAGGTGGCAGCCGGGGCGGGTCGCCCATGGCTGCGAGGACCTGTCCGGCGCTTGAGATCAGTCGATCGGCCAGGGCGGCGGCGTCGGTGTCTACTCGCACTCGGCCGTACTCCCAGCCGGCGGTGGTGAGGTCGAGCACCTCGAACACGCGGGTCACAAGCGGGTTCGGGTTGGTCACCCGGTCGAGCCGGGGTGCCTGGCTGCCGACCACCGCGATGGCGGCGGCCACCTGCGCGTACGGGTGGAAGCCGCACGGCAAAGTGAACAGTGGCCAGCGTAGGGCTGGGCCGGCCTCTTTCCACAGCGGTCGGTAGTTCCGGCGGTGCACCAGGAGCCGCCGGCCCGTTCGTCGGTGTATTTCGTGGGCCTGGGCCTGTAGGTCCGTGTGGGCCTCGTCGGCGACCTGGCTCACGATCCGGGCCGCCACCACCAAGCCGTCGTCGCCGTTCAGCATCCCGGTGATCGCCTGGACCTGCTCGGGGAACCGGATTTGCGCGTGGGCGCCGTACCGGTACTGGACGTCCCGTAGCAGCGCATGCTGCCGTCCCGGATCGAGTTGGACCCGCCCGCCGCCCAGCAACCGCTGGAGCCAACGCATTTCGCCTCGTTTCAGCAGAGCCGTCCCAGACTGCGGCAATGCTAGTGCGTAGGACTGTTCTCGTGGCTGAAGGGGTGGCTGAACGATCCCTTTGACGTTGATAGCGGTGCGCTCGCACGCGGACGACGAGGCGACGAGCACCAGCGGCATCCCCGCCCGGTACGCGGCGGAGGGGAGCACGACCGTGCTCGTCCCTCTTGCAAGTCGACCCTCGGTGCGTGTAAAGCTGCTGGCCAACCCGGTGTGGCGCGTGAGAGTACGGGCATTTGGCTGATCCGGTCGGGGGCCGTTGCCGGACGATGTGCTGGTCACCTTGTTGGCCGAGCTCGACGGCCCGCCCTCCGACCCGCAATCCAGCCGGGACTAGCTGCTCAGGAGGTGACCCTCGCCGCCGCCGTGGCGGACCGCGTTGGTGGTCAGCTTGCATCGGCTCCAACGCCTTGTCGGCTGCGTCCGTCCTCGGACGGGCGAGGATCGCAACCACGCCTGGTTGCGGTCCGAAGCAGCCTCGATGTTTCCGCTGCGCCTGGTCCTCGGACCCGGCGAGGATCGCAACTCGCAGAAGCCGGGCTGGGAGAACCGGCCCTGCTGCGCCCGGTCTCCGGTGCTTGTGGTTGCTGGGTATTGGTCGCGCCGGATTGCTCAGGCCCCTTGAGTGCGCCGTGCGATCTTAGGATTTGCGCCGTGCCGAACCCGTTCAAGATCATGTACTTGCGCGGGTTTACGGCCTGTTCTGATGTGGCTAGGAGTGTGTGCAGGTCGTTCTGGTTCGCAGGGCGGCGACAGAGGCACGGATGATGATCAGCCGGGACTAATCGCATGGTACGGGCAGTCAGCACGGATCCGTCGGGCAACAGCGGCAGAGTGCGGGCGGTTGCGCGACCGGCATACCGGCCCGGCGAGCGCCTGGTACATGCGACCGATGTGTTCCGGCATCAGCAGTTGCCCATCCACGATGCGCGGCTGCGGGTCGGAGAATGCCACGACTACACGGACCCTCTCGTCCTGCCCAGTCGCGGTCACAGCAGGCGGCGGCGGGTCATGGTGCGGAGGGCCAGGTAGCCCGGCGGCACCGGAATCCAGAAGGTCGCGAGGCGGTAGATCAGGACGCCGGCGACAGCGGTGTCCAGCTGCACCCCGTAGAGCAGCAGGCCGGAGACGAGCGCGGCCTCGGTGGCGCCGAGTCCGCCGGGGGTGGGAGCGGCGGAGGCGACGCCCTCGCCGATGACGCAGACCAGGATCACCGGGGGCAGGAGCGTGAGGTCGACCGGCTGGCCGGTGGCGAGTAGGGCGAGGTAGAGGCAGAGGCCGTAGGTGAGGGTGAGCGCCACGGACGCGGCGACGAGCCGCCGGAGGCGGTGCTGGCGGGTCAGGGTGCGCAGGGCGGTGATGACCTGGCCGGCCGCCGCGCGTCCGCGGCGGCAGATCCGGGGGACGGCCAGGACGGCCGCCAGGACGAGCAGCGCGACGAGGGCGCCTGTCAAGCGGTGCGCGATACCTGCCCGGTGCAGCAGCGCCGCCTGTTCCCAGGCATCCCGTACGGCGGCGACCGGAACCGGCCCGACGACGGCGTCGAGCGCTGCGGCGTCGACGTACTCCTGCACCAGCAGGGCGTTGCCGCCGGGCGTGGTGGCGGTCGACACGACGGCTGGGACCCGGACGCCGGCCTGTGCCGCCAGCAGGGTCAGGTAGGTCTCGTGTTCGCTCTGCTGCTTGGCGCTCAGGTACGGCGGTGCGTCGGCGACGTGCCGGTAGCGCAGCTTCCGGTAGAGCTTGTAGGCACAGTCCGCGTCGCGTTGCTGCCCGCCGGTCACCTTCACGAACAGCCGCCGCCCGGCGGTGGTGACCGCCTGCCACGGCTGGGAGCCGCGGGCATCCCCGCGGATCGGTTCCAGCCGTCGCACGTCGAATCCGCGTCGCCGCAGCGCCTCGTGTAGATCGCGGGCGGACTGCTGCGGTCCGACCTCGCCGATGGCGAGCCTGGTCAGGCACACGGCGAGCCAGCCGACGAGGATCCCGCCGGCGGCGTCGACCGGCAGGTGCGCGCCGACGTGGATCCGCGCGACGGCGACTAGGGCGATCACCACCCACGCCAGGCGGCGCCAGCGGGGGCTGCCGGTCCGGGCCACGACGAGGGACAGGGCGGTGGCGACCGCGACGTGCCCCGACGGGTAGCCGAGCGCTCCGGTGATCGTGTCGCGGAGATTCGCGTCGGTCAGCAGCGCCGCCGGTCGTTGCCGGGCGACCGCGGCCTTCACGGCGAGCGCGAGCCAGTACGCGAGGTTCCCGGCCAGCAGGAGCCGCCACGCGATGCCGGTGCGCCGTAGGATGACGGCCGCCGCGGCGGCGACGAGCACCGCCGGGTACGAGCCAGCCTGCATGACGACGACCAGCACCGGGGCCAGCCCTGATCGCACGGTGCCGCTGGACGAGGTACGCGACCGCGTGCTGCAGCGGTTCACCGCCCTCAGCGACGAGGGGCATCGGGTACTCGGCCTCGCCGTCCGGACCATGCCGGACGCCGTCGTGGCCTCCACCGCCGACGAACGGGAGATGACCCTCGTCGGGCTGCTCGCCTTCCACGACCCGCCCCGCAGCGACGCCGCCGCCACGATCCGCCGACGCCGGATCAGACGATCTCCACTTCTGAAACACGGCCCAGCGGGCGCGTTCCTTGCGCACGGCACGGGATCAGCGGAAGCGGCCCAGGTGTTCGTGTAGGAACGCGTCCAGGGTGCGGGGCTCGCGGCCCAGGACGCGGGCGACCGTGTCGGTGGGTGACTCCGGGCGGGACACGGCCAGTTGCTGGATCTCCACAACGTGCTCGGCGAGCCACGGGGGCATGTGCGCGTGGTGGACGAGGTTTTCCCGCAGTTCGTGCGGGGCCAGGTCCACGTAGCGGACCGGGCGGCCGAGCAGGCGGGTCAGGGTTTCGGCGAGTCCGCCGTAGCCGACCGCCTCGCTCCCGGTGAGCACGTAGGTGCCGCCCGCGAGGTCGGCGCGCGTCAGCGCCGCGGCGGCGACGTCACCGATGTCGCGGCAGTCGACCCAGTTGCAGGGGGCGTCCCGCATCGCGCCTAGGACGACCCCCTGCGCGGCCACGGCCGGAGCCAGGAGCAGCAGGTTCTGCATGAACGCGTAGGGGCGGAGCACGGTGTGGGTGAGGCCGGACGCGCGCAGGTGTTCCTCGACGGCGTGGTGGCCGCGGGAGATGGCGACGGGGGAATCCGCTTCGGCGGCCGGATCGGAGATCTTGACGATGTGCTCGATGCCGCTGTCGGCGGCCGTGTCGACGACCCGCGTTTCGAGCTCGACCTGCGCCGGGCTGTTGGCCATGGCGAGGAAGAGTTGCCGGGCGCCCTTGAACGCGGCGCGCAGCGAGGCGGTGTCCGCGGCGTCGGCGGGCACGACCTCGACCAGGTCGCCGGCCGCGTCGCCGAGGTGGGCCCGCAGCCGGTCCGGGTCGCGGGTCAGCGCCCTGCTCGGCACGCCCGACGCGGCGAGGCTGCGCAGCAACGCGCCGCCGGTGGTTCCGGACGTTCCTATGATGACGATCATCGTGTGCCTTTCGGTCTTCCCCGGGGCAACCGAGGGGGGTGTCGATGTGTGTGCGGCCGCCGGGTCTGCTCCCGGCGCGGGCGGTGCGGGTAATACGGGGGTACGGGCGGTAGGGGGTACGGGGAGTACAGGCGGTGCGGGCTACGGCGGCCGTGGCTGTGCTCGCTGGGCCCCGCGCCAACGCCAGCTCACGATGCTCGCGGCGAGGGCCGCGGATATCGGCAGATCGAGCCGCAGCCGGGTGAGCCACGGGGTGTCGAGCACGCCGGTGTACGCGGGCAGCCATCGGGGGGCGAACCACCCGACGAGGCCGACGATCGCGGCCGCGCCGACGGCGAGCAGCGCGGCTAGGACGACGCGCGGTAGGGCCGTGGTCCACGGGCGCGGCCCCTTGCGGCGTTGCAGCCAGGGGTGCCGATCAGCAGCGCCACCACGGCCGAGGTGCCGGCGATGGACGTACAGGCCGCCACCGTCAGTTCGGCCTGCCCACCGGCGACTCCGCCAGCGCCGGCCATCAGGGCGGGGCGAGGTAGGCGACCAGCACCTCACGCCACAGGGTGAAGGGTCGAGCGGCGCGACGGCCAGCGGCGGTGTCTTTTCCTCGGGACACGGTGACCTCTGTTCCGCTTTCGCATGGGATCGACGGGGTGAGTCCGGACATAAGAGAGACCAACTTCCCGATTATGATTAGGCGGCTAACTATTGGCTATAAAATGGCAACAGCCCACACTGGCGGGCGGCTGTGGCTCGCGATTCGGATCGGATCGGTTCTTCGGATCGATACGCAGGGACATTCGGCCGGGCGGACTACTCCGCGGTCAGGGCACCGATTCCGCGAACGACCCGCAATAGCAGATCCAGAAACACTGCGCGCTCGTCGACGGTGAGCTCGCCCACCATTTCCTGAAGACGAGCGAAATGCTCGGGCGCCATGTCGCGCAACCGCTGCGCACCGCGAGCGGTCAGGACCACCACGGCGCCCCGCCCGTCCTCCGCGGACGGACGCCGAGCGACCAGACCCTCCCGCTCCAGTCCGTCGACCAGGCCGGTAACCGTGGCCCGCGAGACGCCGAGATCGGCCGCCAGGCGCGAGGGGGACTTCTCCCCGCCGCGATCCTCCAGATCCGCGAGCAGCCGGTATCGCCCGGTCGACAACCCATACCTCGCGAAGTGCACCTCGGCCGCCCGACCGAGCCGCGCCCCCGCCGAGATCAGCCGCACCGCGACGAGCACCGCCTGCGGGTCGCCCCCGAGACCGTAGTGCTCCAACTGCCGCCGGGCCTGATCCAGCGTGGGTGACTCGTGGTCGGTCTCGTCCCTTGCCATGCAAGTAATATGGCAGCTAACTACATTCCGGTCAACTGCCTGTGGCCGGTCGGCGGAGACCCGTGCGGCGACGAGTTGCTCGACCCACCGCCCCCGCCGCCGAGTAACCCGAACCCTCCCGAACCAATTGTCACCCACCATACCGGCCGAAAATTGTCACACCACCTGCATAGGGTCACAGGCCGTGACTGAACCTGCACAGCTTGCCCACGCCGCCGCAGAGTTCGCGGCCCGCAACAGCCTGACCGTCATCCCCGCCGCCCCGCACCACGACGCCGGACCCGAAGTCGTCATCGAACCGAAGGCCCTGGACCTACCCGGTTTCCTCACCCTCGCCGCGCAGCTCGGCGGCGGGATGCTCTACCTGGAGACGTCCCGGTTCAACCCCGACGACGAGGACGACAGCGGCGACGACGAGTTGCCGGAGCACCTGCTCAAGCGCAAGGGCCAGGCGTGCTGCGTCACCGTCGCGTTCGCCGCTAACGGCCTGGTCCACTTCTGGGAAAGCGACGCCGACTGGTACCAGGAGTGGCTGGCGCACGAGTTCGTGTCCAGCCGGTCCCCCGCCCAGCGCGAACGCGACGAACCGGCCCGGCCCAGCGACGAAGAACGCGCCCGGCTCGCTGGCGAACTCGTCGACAAGCTCCTCGCCGACCCCGAGTTCCGGGCCGCCAAACAGAGAGGCGAACGGCTGCGCTACGCCAAGGCCGCTATCCCGGCCGACACCCACGACTGGATCCGCTAAGCCACCCACCCCGATCCTGGCCAAGACCTGGGTCGACGCCGGCTTCAAGAACAAGGCCATCGAACGGCGCCACCCTCGGCCTCGACGTCGAAGCCGTCACCAAAGACCCACAGGTCAAAGGGTTCTCGGTGGTCAAACGCCGGCGGGTCGTCGAACGCAGCCTGGGCTGGATCATGCTGCACCGACGGCTGGCCCGCGACTACGAAGCCCTACCCGACAACTCCGCCAGCATGATCCGCATCGCGATCGTGCCAGAGCCAGATCCGACTGGCCGTTGACACTCGCACTTCCGACCGGTGAGGGACTGAGTCAATCGGCCGATGAGCCCCCCAACGCGTGACCAGCTTGACTGGATATGTCGCTTACGTGGAAATCCCCGCACGCGCGGTAGGCCCGCGACGAACCGCGGGAGCGCATTTCCTCAACCTAGCGCCACTATCCCCGTCGATGACGGAGATCAGCCCGGCCTTCGTTGCCCCAGGGACGCTCTTGACGGTTGACATCGCCCAACCTATCGTCTCATCAACCTGACACACTGAGTCACTCGAGGCGTCCGCCCGGGCCTCACGTGTTCACGATGGAGGCGGGATGGCGTCGAGGCGGAACCCTAAGAACGACACTGGCGTCGTGGGCGAGGTCGGCCCGCTGTCGCCACACCGACCGGCACCCCCCGGCCCGCCGGTCTGGGACAGCCTTCTCCACGAGATCGTCATCGACAGGCAGAGCGCGATCCCGCCCGTGGAACAGGTCCAGAACACGATCCGGCACAAGCTGGCCACCGGGCGGGTGCCGGAGGGCACCCGGTTGCCGTCGGCGCGCCGGCTCGCCGCCGCGATTGGCGTCACATCAGCGACCGTCGGACGGGTGTACGTCGCGCTCCAGGGCGAGGGCCTGCTGGCCAGCGCGGTCGGCGTGGGAACGACGGTCGTCGACATCAAGAACCTGGAGCAGGCCGCGAAGGAACAAATGACGCGGGCCGGAAACCTCATCCTCGACAACGCGATCAAGGCTTTGCGGCGCATTGGCTACAGTACGCCGGAAGTGCGGCGGGCAATGTCTCAGGCGGCTGAGAGACTCGGCTGGGCCATGGACATGGCGTTCATCGGGGCGAGAGGCTCGTCCATCGAGACGCACGTCGAGGAGCTGCGAAACGCCCTCGACGACGAACTGCCGGTCAGCGTCCACCCGGTCTACCTCGACCAGCTCGAGAGCGGCGTCGTCGAGGCCGTCGACCTGGTCGAACAGGCTGACCTGATCCTCACGCCACTGGTGTACAAGCGCCATCTCGGCGGTTTGTTGGGCGACCGGGCCGCCTCGGTGATGGTGATGATGTCCGAACTGTCCCGCAGGGTCACTGATCAGTTGCTCAGTATCGAGCCGGGCGCCCGGGTGTTGCTGCTGTCCAAGCCGCTGTCGCGGTCAATAGCCCTCGGGATACTGCAGGAGCATGGCCTCCGCGAGCAACTGGACCTCGCCGGAGACGATCTCTCCGAGGCCACGGTGCGGGAACAGTGTCGCAAGGCGACGGTCGTCGTGCACACCACGGACCTGACGGAGCTGGTCCAGCGATGCGCGGGGTCGCTTCCGACCATCGCCATGACCATGACACTGCGCACCGAGTCGATCGAAGAACTGCGGGAGTACCTGCGGGCGGCGCAGGCTCAGAGCGCGCCCACCTCGGCGAAGATGGAGCAGCCATGAGCCCCACCCTGGCGTACGGGGCGACGCTCGCCTTCGACAGTCTCGACCCCATGCGGGCCGCGTGGAACGAGGCGAGTTCGCTCGTGTTCTCCCGTCTGTTCGCCGCTGATCCACGGGGCGAGCTGAGGCCGGACCTGGTCGAGGCTTACCACTCGGCGCCCGATGCCAGCAGGTTCACCTTCCGGCCGCGCCGGGACGTCTACTGGCACGACGGACAACAGCTGCGGGCCGAAGACATCGCCTTCACGCTGCGCGTGGCTTCGGACCCGGCTTACGAAGGACAGGTTCGCGCCCGGCTGCGAGACGTTCGAAGCGTCGAAATAGATAGCGAAGGCGTCGTGGAACTCGTTCTGTCCGCTCCGGCACCATCAACATTGCACGCTCTGAGTCGCCTGTGTGTGCTGCCGAGTCACCGGTTCCCGGATGGCCGTTACGAGCCCGGCGTACTTGATCGGGAACCGGTAGGTACCGGACCATACCGGGTGAACGAGCGCACGGTGGGCGGGTGTTCCTTCGTTCGTCATGACGCCTTTCACCTGGGCGTCGCGGAGTTCGAGCGTCTGGAGTTGGTGCACGTCGCCGACGACGCCGAACGGGCCGATGGTGTCGCGACCGGGAGGCTCGATCTCGCTCAGGTCAAGGCGCAGCACATCGCGCGCCTTACGGCGGCGAACGGGGTTCGCGTGCACCGGTTGCGCACTCGAGTGTGGCGATCGTTGTTGTTCAACCTCGACCGACCGGTACTCGCCGATAGCAGGGTACGCCGGGCGCTGTCCGCAATGATCGATCGGGACGAGATCGTCAGAGAGGCTTTGGGTGGATTCGGGCATGCCCAGTTCACCCCGGTGCCACCGACGTCGTGGGCCGCGCCGGCACCGCCAGCGGAGTCAGGACCCGGCATGGCCTTCGCTCTCCTTGAGAGCGCGGGCTGGCGGCGCGACGACGCGGGAAAATGGCGCCGGGGCAAGGTGCCGCTCGCCCTTCGGATGGCCTACCTCGAGGTGGAGTCGTTCCGGATTCGTGCCAGCGAACTGATTCGCGATCAGCTGCTCGCCGCTGGCGTTGACGCGACTCTCGTCCCGATCACCTGGTCGCAGTACCTCGCGCTGGACCAACACGGACTATCCGGGACCGACTTCGACGCGATCGTGGTCGGCTGGAGTGGCGGAACCGATCCGTTCGAGAACCTGGCGAGCCGGTACATGTCCGGCGGCGAGTACAACCGCCAGGGATACTCCGACCTCGAGTTCGACCGTCTCCTGGCAGCGGCCGCGGCCGAGCCGAGTCGTACGGTGGCGAAGACGTTATACCGACGGGCAGTGGACATCGCCGAACGCGATTCGATCATGGCTCCGCTGGTGAGCCCCGACTACCTGTTCGCGGCCCGAGCAGACCTGCGCGGATTCACCGACGTGGAGCTCGACAGCTTCTACGAGTTCACCCAGTTCGCGTACCTGTTCAGGTCGGGGTGAGCTCGGCACCAGTTCGTGAGACCTATCAATGGATAGGCAAGACGACCAAGAACGAGTCGAAAGGATCTCAACATGGCTGTGCTGACTGAGGTGGACCGATACATCTACGGCGCGCGTTTGAAGGGCTTCCTGAACAAGCCCGCCGAATCTGTCGCCATCCTCACCGAGGCGATCGAATCGCACCCGGACAACGTCCGCCTGCTGCGCTACCGCGGTCACCGCCGTATCACCATCCGCGACTTCCACGGCGCCGTTGCGGATCTCGAACGGGCCGGGGAACTCATCGCGGGCCAGCCCGACGAGCACGAATTCTACCAGGCGGACATCGAACCCGACATCATGAACATCATCATGGACCGGGATTCACAGGTGCGCGATCAACACATCCCGGTCGACGACGAGACAATCGCGGCGACAAGCGGCATGTACAAGAGCACCCTACACGGAAGTATCTGGTACCACCTGGCCGTGGCGAAGTACCTGCTCGGTGACTTTCGGGGAGCGGACGAGGCGTTCCAACGGGCCAGCGAAGTGGCCGTTGACGACGATCTGCGGGTCGCCATTCTCGACTGGCGATACATGTCGCTGCGTCGATCGAATCAACTGGCCGAAGCCGAGGCCCTGCTGGCCACGATGAGCATCGCCGACTACTCGGTGAACGCGAAGGAGGACTTCTACCTGCGGCGGCTGAAGCTCTACAAGGGAGGGGCGACGCCCGAGGATCTGGTCGAGAGAAACTCGGGCAGTCACCTGAGCGTCGCCACGCAGGGATACGGTGTCGGCAACTGGTTCCTGTACAACGGACAGCCGGACCGGGCACGGGAGCTCTTCCAACAGGTTCTCGAGCACGGATTCAGAGACGCCTTCGGCTACATCGCGGCCGAGGTCGAGCTCGAACGCCTCGCCGGGGCGAACTGATGGCGGGGAACAAATCGATCGCCAGCCACCACGAGGTGCGGCGGCTGCCGGTCAGCTTCGACCGCGACGGTAGCGAAATCTCCGTTGCCGTGCACACCATCAAGGGTTCCCGGCCAGGCCCGACGCTGTCGGTGTTCGGGCCGCAGCACGGCGATGAATGGTTCACGGTACGCGCCCTGTATGAGGTGGTCCGCGACCTCATCGGGGAGGACCTGGCCGGCACGGTGAACATCGTTCCCGTCAGTAACCCGCCGGCGCTGCGGGATGGCACCCGGGTCACCCAGGTCTCCGCGGACGAACCCGACATGAACCGGGCCTGGGGTGGCAGCAACACCTGGATCGCCAACCAGCTCACGAGTGTGTTGACCAGCGAGGTCGTGGCGGGCTCGGACGTTCTTGTCGACCTCCACCTCGGGCCGTGGGGTTCCGCGTTCGGCGCGGTCTGCCACGGCAACGACTTCGCCGACGATGCGTTGAACGCGAGGTCTCGACAGCTGTGCCACGCGTTCGGATATCCGGTCGTGGGTGCCCTCAACGTCACCGGCGCCTTTCCGGGGCCACGTTCGCTGGCGGGATTTGCCGGCGCCACCCTTGGTATTCCCACGGTTCTCGTGGAGATCGGTGGCGGCGGGTTCTCCGAAGAGGTCACGACGGCCTGGATCTCCACCATCGTGCGCGGGGTCCGCAATCTGGCCATCGCGATGGGCATCCTGGACGGCGAACCCGTTTTGCCGCAACGGGTGTTGACCTACACGACCACCCGCCGGGTGAACCCCCGCATCGGCGGCCTGCTCATCCCAGCGCGCAGCGGGCGACAGCTCGGCGACGAGGTGCGCGCCGGCGAACTGCTCGGGACAGTCGTCTGCCCGCAGACATATGTGGAGAGAGAACGTCTCACCAGTCCCTGCGATGGGTGGCTTCTCTACACCGCCGTGAGCTATCTGTTGAGGCCGGGCGACTGGGCGTTCGGCGTGATCGACGCTGATGGTGCGCACTGGTCGACCCATGAATGAACAGGCCACGTCGGAGCCACGACGGCCCGAAGCCGGGCCGTCGCCCGCGCCACCCGTTCTCGAGGTGGTCGATCTGTGCACCGAGTTCGTGCGACGCGACAGCGTCGTTCGCGCGGTCGACCACGTCAGCTTCTCCATCGGGCGCGGCGAGACCCTGGGACTGGTCGGCGAGTCCGGATCGGGCAAGAGCGTGACGGCCCTGTCCATCGTCGGTCTCGTCGCCAAGCCCGCCGGCAGGGTGACCGCAGACCGGATCATGTTCGACGGTCGCGATCTCGCCCAGTTGGGAACGCGTGACCTGAACACCGTGCGCGGGCGATCCATCGGCTTCATCTTCCAGAATCCGATGACCAGCTTGAACCCGACCCTCCCCATCGGCTTCCAGATCGCCGAGCCGATGCGCACGCACCTCGGCGTCACCCGAGCGGAAGCCAGGCGGCGCGCCGCAGACCTGCTGGGTCGGGTTGGTATCCCGCAAGCCCGCAGTCGTCTGGACGACTACCCGCATCAGTTCTCCGGCGGCATGCGCCAACGAGTCATGATCGCGATCGCCCTGGCCTGCGAGCCGCGGCTGCTCATAGCGGACGAGCCGACCACGGCCCTGGACGTCACGGTCCAGGCGCAGATTCTGGACCTGTTGCGGACGCTGTCAGCGGAGATCGGCACCGCCGTACTGCTCATCACGCACGACCTCGGCGTCGCCGCCGGGATCTGCGAACGGGTCAACGTGATGTATGCCGGACAGCTCGTTGAGTCCGCGCCCATTGTCGAGCTGTTCGCTAGGCCCCGAATGCCGTACACCCAGGGACTGCTGTCCTGTCTACCGCGTATCGATGACGACGTCGACAGCCCGTTCTCGCCGATCAAGGGTCAGCCGCCGAACCTGGCGCTGCGGCGGACCGGATGTGGGTTCGCGCCTCGCTGCGACCACGCCCGGGATGTGTGCCTGCGCGGCGAGCCAGGGCTGACCACGCGGGGGCCCGAGCGGTGGGCCCGTTGCTTTGGCACCGACGTGCAGGGATGGGTCGCATGACTACGGAGCAGATGTCCTCACCATCGGCGGAGCCCGCGACCTCGCTGGTGGACGTTCGCGACGTTCGGGTCCAGTTTCGCGCGCGCGTCCAACAGGGCGACAAGCGTCTTCTCATCAAGGCGGTCGATGGTGTCGACCTGCGGATCGCGCGCGGCGAGACGCTCGGACTCGTCGGCGAGTCCGGCTGCGGCAAGAGCACCTTGGGGCGGGCGATGATCGGCCTGCGGGAGCTCGCAGGCGGTTCGGTGGTCTTCGACGGACACACCATTTCGAGCGGTTCGTCGCGCCAGATGCGTAGCCTGCGCCGTCGCATGCAGATCGTCTTCCAGGATCCGACCGGATCGCTGAATCCGAGGATGACCGTTGGAGCGACCATCGCCGAACCCATTCGCGCCTTCGGCCTGCGGTCCGGGCGCGAGGTCGAGACGCGGGTGGCCGAACTTCTGGCTCAGGTGGGACTCGACGCCGGGATGGCCCATCGGTACCCGCACGAATTCTCGGGTGGGCAGTGTCAGCGAGTAGCCATTGCGCGGGCTCTCGCCGCGGAACCCGAGTTCATCGTCTGCGACGAACCGATCTCAGCCCTGGACGTTTCGATCCAGGCCCAGATACTCAATCTGCTCGTGGGTCTGCGCGACGAACTCTCGCTCACGCTTCTCTTCATCTCGCACGATCTCGCCGTGGTGCGCCGCATCTCGGCGCGGATCGCGGTGATGTACCTCGGCAACATCGTGGAGATCGGCGACCGGCAGAGCCTCTATGCGCAGCCGGCTCACCCGTACACCTCGGCGTTGCTGTCATCGGTTCCGGTTCCCGACCCGACGATAGAACGGGCCAGGAACCGGGTGTTACTCAAGGGTGATTTGCCCAGCCCGGAAAACCCTCCCGCCGGCTGTGTCTTTCACACCCGGTGCTGGAAGTTCCAGGCCCTAGACCAACCCGACGTATGCCGGACGACCCGGCCAGCGCTCACCGGCGTGGGCGACGGCCAAGCCGCCGCCTGCCATTTCCCGCTCACCGCTGACACGGCCCGATCCGGTATCAACCCCCGATGAAAGGCACGATCGCATGCCCACAACCCTGAACCAGGTCGAGCCGTACGTGCCGAGCCCGGAAGCGGTCCAACTGCACGCCGATTCGCTAGTCATCGACGGTAGCGCTGTGATCATCGAATCGGACGCACACTTCGAGCGGGTGGACCCGGGTGGCGTCACCGCCACCAACCACACGGTCACCATGCCGGGGGTGGGGCTTACCGAGGCCCTGCGGCAGATCAACTCGTTTCGGCGGTGGCTGGACAAGAACCCCGACCGGATTCGACTGTGCACCTCCACGAACGACATTCACGAAGCCAAGGCGTCCGGCCGGGGGGCGGCCATCCTCGGTCCACAGGACTCCCTCTTCCTGGGTACCGATCTGTCGCTGGTGGGGACCTTCTGGGACCTCGGGCTGCGGGTTCTCCAACTCACCTACCAGAAGCGCAACTGGGTCGGCGATGGCTGCGGCGAGACGAACCCGGCCGGCCTGAGCGGGTTCGGACGCTCGCTGGTCAAGGAGCTGAACGCGTTCGGCATCGTGATCGACCTATCCCACTGCAGCAAGCCGACGTCGTTGGACGCGATCGATCAGTCTGACCAGCCGGTCGTTCTCACCCACGCCCATCCGAACGCGGTGACCCCGCACATCCGCGCCAAGGATGACGAGACCCTCAGGGCGGTCGCGGCGACGGGTGGCGTGGTCGGCGTCACCGCGTTGTCGGCCTTCAACAAGACCGCATTCGGCGTGCGGCCGGGCCTGACCGAATTCGTCCGCCACGTCCACTACCTGATTGATCTTCTAGGCATGGACCATGTGGGCATCGGGCTGGACTTCGACGAGACCAACACGCCGGAGAAGCACGCGGGGGACATCGCGCGCAACCCCGAACTGGAACCGGTCAAGGAGTTCGAGTGGGACGACCGTCGGGTCCGCGACCTCAGCCGCGGCGCCCACTTTCCCAACGTGACCGGTGCGCTGCTTGACAGCGGACTGGACTCGGGTGACGTGCAGAAGATTCTGGGGTTGAACTTCCTTCGGGTCTTCGACCAGGTCTGGCGCGCCTAGCTTCAGCGTCGCATTCCCAGGAGGCTCCATGCTTCAGCTCATCGGGCGGCGTTTAGTTCAAACGCTACCCACCCTTCTCGGCATTACCCTGCTGGCGTTCATTCTGGTCCGCATGACCGGCGACCCGGTCGCCACAATGCTGCCGCCCAACGCCGAGCCGGCGGAGATCGACGCGTTCCGTGAGCTCAACGGACTGGACCAGCCCTTGCCGGTTCAGTATTTCCGGTTTCTCGGCAACGCGGTCACCGGAGATCTCGGGAACTCGATCCGGTACGGCGACTCGGTCACGTCGCTGATCGCGGACCGGCTACCGGCGACGCTGGAACTCACGGCTATGGCGATGGCGATCGCAGTCCTGCTCGGTCTGCCGCTTGGTCTGGTCGCCGGGCTTCGGCGTGGCACGTGGGCGGACAAGATCGGACGAACGTTCGCGCTGACCGGGCAGGCCCTGCCGTCGTTCTATCTCGGCCTACTGCTCATCATCGTGTTCGGCGTGTGGCTGGGCGTCCTGCCCACCACAGGAAACGAGTCGCCGAAAAGCTTCATCCTGCCCAGCATCACGCTTGCCGCGGCACTGATGCCGCTCATCATGCGGGTGAGTCGGGGATCGCTGCTCGATGTCCTACGGCAGGACTATGTCCGTACGGCGCGGGCCAAGGGAACGCCCGAGCATCGGGTACTTCTCACACACATGCTGCGCAATTCGCTGATTCCGGTGGTGACGATTGTGGGTATGCAGCTCGGCGCGGCACTTAGCGGTGCAGTGGTGACCGAGACCCTGTTCTCCTGGCCGGGCCTGGGCCGGTTGCTGGTGGACTCCATCTCGACCCGGGACTACCCGGTGGTGCAGGCGATCGTCGTCTTCGCGTCGGCGGCGTTCGTTCTGGTCAATCTGGGCGTTGATCTGATCAGCGCTCGCATCGATCCGCGGATCCGGCTCCGATGAGCGGGCAACCGATGCTTGGGCCGATAGACGTCACCAAGGCGGGCGGCGGGCACCGACTGCGGGTGGTCAAGCAACTGCTTCGCCGGCGACCGGCAGCTTTCAGCGGTGCGATTATCGGCGTCCTCCTGCTCTTCGCGCTCACGCCGGTATCGTGGTTGCCCCACAGCCCGACCGGCGGCGACCAGCGACTGACGTTCCAGCCGCCAATCTTCCTCGATGGTGGCAAGAGCGACCACCTGCTGGGGACGGATCTGCTTGGCCGGGACATCCTGAGCATGCTCGTCGCCGGCGCCCGATACACCCTGGGGATCGTGATCGCCGCCGCGCTCATCGGTCTGCTGGTAGGCGTGACACTCGGTCTCACGGCCGCCTATTTCCAGGGCTGGTACGGCTCGCTGGTCATGCGCCTGGCGGACGTCCAGCTGGCGTTCCCGGTGATGGTGCTGCTCATCGCCGTCGTCGCCGCGTTCGGCGCCAGTGTTCTGAACCTGATACTGATTCTGGGAATCACGGCGTGGGCCCCGTACGCCCGGGTCGTGTACACCTCGACGCTGGCCTTGAAGGAACGGGAGTTCGTCGAAGCGGCTCGGGCCAGCGGACTCACCCACACCAAGATTATGGTCAGGCATCTGCTGCCCAATCTCGCGTCCGTTCTCGTCGTGCTGGTCACGTTCGAGCTGGCGCAGCTCGTGCTCGTGGAATCAGCGCTGTCGTTCCTGGGACTCGGGGTGCAGCCGCCCAATCCCAGCTGGGGGGCGATGATCGCCGACGGGCGGCAGTTCCTGTACGGGCAGTGGTGGGCGTCTGCCCTGCCGGGGCTCTTCATCGCGC
Organism: Micromonospora sp. NBC_01412; assembly: GCF_045040215.1. Lineage (NCBI taxonomy): Bacteria > Bacillati > Actinomycetota > Actinomycetes > Micromonosporales > Micromonosporaceae > Micromonospora > Micromonospora sp. NBC_01412. Next base: position 28,795 of record NZ_CP109528.1, on the reverse strand, counting down.
TGGCCGTTCTCGCGTTCAGTCTACTCGGCGACGAGCTACGTGACGTATTGGATCCGGAAGGAAGGGAAAGCTAAATGAATCGTCGGATGCATAGCCAAGGAGTTCAGCCAAACAGGAAGGTCGGAATGAGACGAAACATGCGGTACGGAATCGCGGTGGTGGCCGCGGCGGCGCTCGCGCTGACCGGCTGCTCCAGCGGCGGCAGCGGATCAGCGGAGGAGTCACGGCTGGTGGTGGCACAGACGGCGGACACCCGAAGTCTGTTCGCCAACTCGTCGACCTCCCAACTCGAGATCAACATCAGCGAGCAGGTCAACGAGAAGCTGATCGAGTTTTCCGCCGATGGCACGAAGTTCGAGCCTCGCCTCGCCACATCGTGGGAGCAGGTCGACCCATTGACGCTGCGGATAAAGCTGCGCACCGGGGTGACGTTCACCAACGGCGAGGCGTTCAACGCGGAGAGCGCGAAGTTCAGCCTGGAAACGATGCTCAAAGCCAACGCGTACAAGTCGTTCACCAATGCGATCGCCAGTATTCAGGTGGTTGACGAGAGCACCGTGGATGTCAAGACGGCGAGCCCGTCCGACCTGGTGCTCGCCAGTCTCGCCATGGGGAGCTTCCAGTACCCGAAGAAGCACTTCGAGACGGTGGGAGAGAAGGAGTTCGCCGCCGCTCCCATCGGTACCGGTCCATACAAGTTCAAGGCGTGGACCAAGGGTGTCAAGATCACATTCGACCGAAACCCCGAGTACTGGAACGGCAAGGTCGGGTTCGACGTGCTCGAGTTCCGCATCATTCCCGATCCCGCGGCGCAGGTGGCCGCGTTGCAGAGCGGCGAGGTCGACATCGTCGTCGACGTGCCGCGTGGTTCGGTCAAGCAGGTCGAGGGATCCGATTCCCTGAAGTTGGCGACCCGGCCGTCCAACCGCATCTACTACGCCACGTTCAACACCATCAAGCCGGGGCCGTTGCAGAACCCGAAGGTTCGCCAGGCACTGCGGTACGCGGTCGACACCAATGCGCTGCTGCAGGGGCCCCTGGACGGTCACGGATTCCCGCTCAAGGGGCAGATCACCTCGGACGCCTACTTCGGGCACGACGAGACGCGCCAGGCGGTGACCTACGACCCGGCGAAGGCGAAGCAGCTGTTGGCCGAGGCCGGATACCCCAACGGCTTCGAGTTCCACCTGCAGTACTCGTCCACCAACATCAAGGAGGTCGGGCAGGCGCTGGCCACCCAGTTCGAGGCGATCGGGCTGACCGTCAAGCAGGACCTGCTCGAACCCGGCACGTTCCTGCAGCGGCTGGTCGCCAAGGAACTGGAGGGCATGTTCTACGCGGGGTCCTTGCCCCCGCCCGACTCCCACTTCATGTACCAGCAGTTCGAGTCCACCTTCCGGTACGCCTACTACACGAACCCGAAGATCGACGGACTTATCAAGCAGGAACTGGGCTCGGCCGACCGGGCGGAGCGCGCCACGATCTTCAAGGCGATGCTTGACGAGTTCGAGCAGAACCCCGCCTTCATCCCGCTGTTCCAGGGAAGGGACACGTACGGTCTGAACGCGAAGATTGAAGGCTTCACGCCGCGTGCTTCTCAGTTCCTCGACGTCAGGGCACTCACGAAGTCGTAGGACAACCGCCCGACATCCCTTGCTCCGGTGACAAGAGCCTTCATTCGGGGGAATGGATGTTACAGCGCCTCCATTTTACCCATCATGTCCGGTTGATCGACCGCGTAGCAGGCGAGGGCGGTAATGTCTCATACGGAAAGTGTTCGTGCCCAGACGTGGCCCCCGTCGATCGCGGAGCTCGCGTCGGCGCTACGGTCCGGCCGAGTGCGCGCGGTCGACCTGGTCGGTCGCTGTCTCGATCGTGCGGAGCATGCCGGCCGGCAGTTCGGGTCCATCGCGGCACTGGCCACCGACCGGGCGATGGCCGAGGCAACCGCGGCTGATGCCCGGTTAGCCTCGGGCGACACGGATCCGTTGCTGGGCATCCCGTACGGCGTGAAGGATGTGATCGCTGCCCGGGGAGCGCCCACCAGTTGGGGCGCGACCTGTCTGCGTGACCGGGTGCTCGACGAGGACGCCACCGTGGTCGACCGGCTCAGCCGGCGCGGTGGCGTCCTGGTGGCGAAAGTGGTGACATCGTCTCTGGCTGGGGGCGGCGGACTGGATCGGCCAGGCATGTCCGCACACGGCCAGGCGCGCAACCCCTGGGCCCCGGACCGCTTCCCGGGCGGATCCTCCAGCGGCTCGGCCATCGCCGTGGCGCTCGGCGTCGTGCCATATGCCCTGGGGTCGGAGACGGGCGGCTCAGTCGTCCAGCCCGCGGCCTTTTGTGGAGTCACCGGCTACCGACCGACGTGGGGCCTGATTCCCCGTACCGGCATGATGACCCTGTCGGCAAGGCTCGACAAGGTTGGTGTGCTGGCCCAAACGGCGGCCGACTGCGCCCTCGTCGCCGCGGCGATGATCGGTCCGGACGGGATCGACGAGGACGCTCGCCCCGAGCCAACGGTTCCCGCGCAACGACCGGCATTTGACCGACTCGTCGTGGGGATCTCGCCCAACGAACTGGACCAGGTCGCCGACCCCATGCGGGCCACCGCCCGCCGTGGTCTCGACGAACTGGAGGCGCTCGTCGGCGAAGTCCGGTCGGTGGAGATCTCTCGAGAACTCGGCTACGCGGGGGCGATAGAGCTGATCGTCACCGCCGACGCGCACCAGTCGTTGAGCTCCCTCATCTGGAGTCCGGACGTTGAGCTGGCCGACGCTGGTCAGCTCGCGCGCCTGCGCGCCGCCCGCGGCATTCCGGCGGCGGCATATGCAGAGGCGCTCGACGTCCAAAGGCTGGCTCGGGAACAGTTCGCAAACGTGTTTCGCGAGGTGGACCTGGTGGTGGGCGTGAGTATGTCGGATCAGCCGCAGTTGCGTGACGAGCCGCGTCGGCCGCGAGGTTCGGCGTCCGTCGCGGACCGGCTCCTGGCCGCGGCGAACCTGGCTGGACTTCCCGGCGTGGCCGTGCCGTGCGGCCTGGATGACGATGGCCTGCCGGTGTCGCTGCACCTTGTCGGACCGCGTCACAGCGATCGGCTGCTGCTCGCCATCGCCTCCCACTACCAGCAACACACCAGCCACCATCAGCTCCGTCCCACGCCCTGCGTGGGCTGACAGCGCTCTGCCCAAATCTCGCTTGGGCAGACACGGGAAGTGCTCGGCAGAGAAGGAATCAACGTGGACAGGGACAACTCCCTCGACCTTTCACCGATTGATCGCGCGAAAGCGAAGGCCGCGTACGACGATGCCTTCGTCATCGACTGCTCCAACGTCGCGATCGTGGACGCCTGGCTGGACCGGCCAATCCAGGAGCAGTTCTTTGACAAGATGATTCAGGGCGGGGTGACCGTTTCCAATGTGACCGTCCCGCATTCGTCATCGGGCGCGATGAACGCTGTCAAAGAATTTCGGGCACATCGCACGTGGATCGCGGCGGCTCCCGACAAGGCCATCCTCTGCCTGACGGCCGACGACATCCGGCGGGCGAAGCGTGAGGCGCGGGCCGGCATCATCTTCGGGCCGCAGAGCGCGGACCTGATCGAAGACGTCATCGAGATGGTCGGTTTCTTCCATTCCCTGGGCATGCGGATCATGCAACTGACCTACAACACCCGCAACCACATCGGTGACGGCTGCCTCGAACCGGGTAACGCGGGGTTGAGCCTGTTCGGCCGGGACGTGATCAGGGCGATGAACGAGTATGGTGTCGTCGTCGATCTTTCCCACTGTGGAGACCAGACAACCGCTGAGGCGATCGAGGCCTCCGCGAACCCGTCGATCTTCTCCCATGCCAATGCTCGAGCCGTCTACGACCATCCCCGCAACCGGACCGACGACCAGATCCGGGCCATCGCGGAGAAGGGCGGCGTCATTTGCCTGACGCCGTACAGTACCTTCGTGCGTGACCGGACCGGACCGGCCGCGCCGCTGGATGCGTTGGCAGCACACCTCGACCACGTCGTCAGCCTGGTTGGTGTCGAACATGTCGGCCTTGCCACCGACATCAACGAGAACAACGAAACACGCCGGATCTGGCACCGCCACGAGAATCCGAACCTCGTTGGCGAGGCGCGTCACCACAACTATCCCATCGGCTTCGACGGCGACCTGCGTAGCTACGGCATCTACAGCGAACTTCTGGTCAAGCTCGGGTACTCCCGGGAACAGATCGGCGCGATCCTGGGTGGAAACCTCGTTCGCGTGTTCGAGACGGTTTGGGGGAGACGTTGAGCATCGATTGTGGCCAGCCGGCGGCCCCCGCCGGCAGTGCGACAACCGGCTTCGGCGACCTGTCAGGCGTCTCGGTGGCCACCGCGGCGAGCGCAGCCGCGATGGCCTTCGCCGGGGTCAGCGCCACCGCGCCAGCGCAGCGGCGCCGCTGGCTGGAGGCCGTGGCCGATGCGCTGCAGGCGCAGGCGGAGCTCCTGGTGCCGCTCGCGGAATCGGAGACCGGGCTGGGCGAGGTGCGGCTGCGCGAAGAACTGGCGCAGACCGCTGCAAATGCCCGCTACTACGCGGCGGCCGGCGAGGGCGGCGACTGGCTGCGGGCCCGGGCCCAGCGGCTGACCGGCGAGTCGGAAGTGGACCTGCGCAAAGGCCCAGCTTCCGATCGGGCCCGTCGCGGTCTTCGGCGCCAGCAACTTTCCGTTCAAGTATGGAGTGTTCGGTCACGACACGTGTTCTGCCGTCGCGGCGGGTTGTTCCGTTGTGGTCAAAGCCCACCCGGCGCATCCGCGACTGTCACGAGCGATCGCCGGCACCGTGACGATGGCACTGGACGCCGCTGGCGCGCCGGCTGGAACGTTCGGTCTCATCGAGGGGTTCGCGGAGGGCCTGGCCCTCGTCCAGTCGGCGGAGATCGCCGCGGTGGCCTTCACCGGCTCGCAGTCCGGAGGGATGGCGTTGATTGACGCCGTCCGGGCGCGCCCGCAACCTATACCGGTGTTCGCGGAGATGGGTACCGTCAATCCGGTTGTGGTGACCCCTGGGGCCGCCCATCGTATCGCGCCCATAGCCGCCGGCTTCGTCGAATCGTTCACCCGTGGCGGGGGGCAGCTCTGTACCAAGCCTGGTCTGCTTCTCGTACCGCGTGGCTGTGGTGCCGCTGGGGCGATCGCGGATGCGGTGTCATCGCGGGGCGGAGTTCGTCTGCTCACCGCAGGGATATCCGACGCGTTTCACACCGGAGTTCGTGATCTGGTGGCCGTCGGCGCCGAGGTACTCGCCACCGGCGGCCCCGCTGACGGGGAACAGGTCGTCTGCCCGGTTGCTCTCTCGGTATCACTCGACGTGCTGCGCCAAGGTTCGCGGCTGTTGCAGGAGTGCTTCGGTCCGGTGGGGCTGGTCGGGGAGTACGGCCACTTCGCGGAGGTGGGGGAGATCCTGTCGCGTATGCAGCCCGCACTGGCTGGATCAGTGTTCACCGCTGGCGCGGCGGATCCCGATGTCCCTTCCGTCGTGGCTCAGCTCGCCAGCCGCACCGGACGAGTCGTCGTCGACGGCTGGCCCACCGGCGTCGCCTGCATCGACGCGATGCACCACGGTGGACCGTGGCCAGCGACGAGTCGACCGGATGCCACAAGCGTGGGTGCCGACGCGCTCGCACGGTTCACCCGGCCGGTCGCCTTCCAGAACGTTCCCGAGGAGGCGCTTCCCCCGGTGCTACAGGACACCAACCCGTGGCGGCTGATTCGGCATGACCAGGAGGGCAGGCAATGGTGACCGGGCCGCACGCGTCGCCGCCCGGCTGTCCCCTGGAAGGGTTGGTGGTCGCGGACTTCAGTAGAGTCCTGGCCGGCCCGTTGGCGACGATGACGCTGGCGGACCTGGGTGCGCAGGTCATTAAGATCGAGCGACCAGGGACGGGTGACGACACCCGCACCTGGGGCCCGCCGTACTCCCGGCGCAGTACGACCTACTATGAGAGCCTCAATCGTGGCAAGCGGTCCATAGCGCTCGACCTTGGCGACCCGGTCGACCGCGAGACCGCCTTCGAGATCGCGGTCCGGGCGGACATCGTCGTCGAGAACTTCAAGCCCGGAACGATGGATCGGCTCGGTCTGGGATACGGGGCCGTGAGCGCCCGCAACCCAGGCACGGTCTATTGCTCGATCACTGGTTTCGGTAGCGGTGCCGGGCGAGATCTGCTCGGTTACGACTTCGTCGTCCAGGCGGTAGGCGGCCTGATGAGCATCACCGGGCATCCAGATGGTGATCCGGTCAAGGTCGGTGTCGCCGTCGTTGACGTCCTGACCGGCAAGGACGCCGTGGCGGGCATCCTGGCAGCCATCATCGCCCGGCAACGCACCGGCTTGGGCGATCACATCGAGGTGACCCTCCTGACCAGCCTGCTCGGTTCGCTGATCAATCAGGGGCAAGCCTCGCTCGAGACCGGCACTGCAGGACGGCCGATGGGCAACCGGCATCCGAGCGTTGTTCCCTATGAAACGCTGCGTTGTCGCGACGGTCTGATCGCGGTCGCATGCGGCAACGACGGCCAGTTCGCGCGTCTGGTCACGGTCCTGGGCGATGCGGGACTGGCGGGGCGACCCGAGTTCCGTACCAATGCTGACCGGGTAGCGCACCGGGACGACCTTGTGCCCGAACTGGAACGTCTGCTGTGCGCCGCCGACGGCGACACCTGGGTTGATCGGTTGCGCGCCGCGCTGGTGCCCGTTGGCAAGGTCAACGATATCCCGCAGGCGATCGCGTTCGCCGAAGAGCTCGGTCTGAGCCCGACCGTCGAGGTCGGAGTCGGATGGACCCGTCAGCTTCGGCACCCAGTCAGTTGGTCGCGGTACCGCACCGCCGCACCGACGCCGCCACCCGACAACGGTGCCGACACGGACGAGGTCCTCGCATGGCTGTCGGCAACCGATCCCCGTCCGAGCCCGACTAGCGTGAGGGAGTAAGTCGAAGCCTAGTACTCCGGCCGTAGCTGGTGGAGTCGGTGTCTTCGCTGGTAGTGGTCTTGTCTGGCCGCTGCTGGTGTCGGCGTCGCCATCGTGACCATCGATGGATGTGGTCAAAGGTTCGGGTGGTGGTGATCAGGTGTGCCAGGAGACGGCGGACCTCGCCGAGGGCGAAGGGGATGAGCCTTTCATGATCAGGTTCGGGGTCCCCCTTTTCGCGTGGGCGGTGGTCACGGCGAGGTAGGCATGGTCGCACAGTACGAGCGTTGTGTGGCGGTACCAGGCGTCGTAGCGGCGGACCTGGTAGTGGTCGAGACCTTGGTCTTCGCGCTCTGGAAGCACCGGTAGGTAGGTGATGTCGCCGATGTAGCGCTGGTTGATCGCGGGGGCGGTGAAGTCCCGGCCGATCAGATCCGGGGCCCTCGCCGCGGCCGCGGCCGGGTCCGGCACCGTCGTACGAGCTTGCCTGCGTAGTCGTAGCCCTTGCACGCCGAAGCGGCGCATCACCCGCGCGACCCGCTTACGGTTGACCGCCAAGCCGGCATCGCGCAGCTCAGCAGTGACCCGGGGTGCCCCGTAGGTGCCGTCGTGAGCGGCGTGGACCGCCCGGATCCGACCCACGAGAGCCGTATCCGCGGCATCCCGGGCGGCCCGCGTTTCGGCGGCCGAGCGCCAGTAGTAGAAGCTCGAGCGGGACACTCCGATGATCTGACACAACCGCTTCACGCCGTAGCGCTGCTGGTGGTCGGCGACGAACTGGAAGCGGTTCACCAGCGCGTCTCCCCGGCGAAATACCGGGCCGCCTTCCGCAGAATGTCCCGCTCCTCCTCCAACTCCCGGACCCGCCGCCGCAACGCGACGTTCTCGTCCTCCACCGACCCGGCCGCCGACGACCCCGCCGGCCCGGCCACCGCATCCCGACGCTGATCATCGGCGCGGACCCAACTACGCAACGTCTCCCGATTGACCCCGAGATCATCAGCGATCTGCGCGATCGTCGTCCCAGGACGAGACCGGTACAACGCGACCGCGTCGGCCTTGAACCCGGCCGGGTAGTGCTTCATCACCATCTGTCAGGGACTCCTGATCTCCCCAGACCATCACGATCCAAGGCTCAAGTGTCCAGGACCAGGGGGCAACTCCCCCCTGGTGTGAAGTGCTCTGTGAGCAGTCCACTTCCTACCGGCTCCTGCGCTCTTTCGTCGGACGACCGCACGTGCGGTCGTGTCCACACCCGACAACCAACGCCGCCACCCAGAGCACTCAGGCCGTTACTCGGAAAGGCTCAGTGGGTGCTCGCCGGGTGCTCGGGCGCTAGGGATAGGCTCGCAAGGGGCGGACTGAGTGGGACACCGTCCAACTAAGGCATCGCCCTGAACGCGAACAAATGGGCACCAGCGGCCGACATGGACCGAATGGTTCAACCAAGATCAAGCTCGTGTACTGAAGGGGCGGCTGAGCGGCAGTGAGGGCCGCCGACGACCGGGCGACTTTGACGCAGGCGCCAGCGGTTGCTGCTGCGCCCGGTCTCCGGACAGGGCGAGGATCGCAACCCGGACCTCGACGAGGCCACGGTGTAGCTGCTCGCCGAGCTGATCACGCGGACGGGACGCTGCTCAGGATTTCTCCTGCTCCTGCTCCTGCTCCGGGTCGGTCTGGGCCACTATCGGCGGGAGCTGCCAGTCCCGTTCTATCGCCTCCCAGTACGCCTTCGCGGCCATTTCGCGGCCATTTCGCGGGCACGGTCGTGAGCGCGCGTGGTCCCGCCCTGCCGCAGGCGTTCGGCCAGTGGCGTTCCGGTGTTGGTGAGGGTGTCTAAAGGATGTCTCGTAACTCGGTGAAGGCGTTGCCGGTCAACGGTGGCGGCGTCACCCGAGCAGGATGATGTTGTGGAGGTGGGCGATGCCGGAAGCGGTGTAGGTCAATGTGTGGGCGGCACGCCGGTAGTCGCGCAGGATCTTGAAGGTCTTCATGCGGGCCAGGGCGTGTTCGACCTGCGCCCGGACCCTGCGGTGTTGCTTGTTCAGGTCGGCCTTCCAGCCGGGTAGTTCACTGCCGTCGGCGGGTTTGCGGTACGGGATGATCACCTCGGGGTTGCCGCGGTAGGCGCCGTCGGCCATGACCGGCCGTCCGGCCAGTTTCTGGTCGATGCCGCTGGTGCGGTAGACGATGGTGTCGTTGCGGTTGCCCGGCTGCGGGTCGCCGAGGGCGACGACGAGGCGGGTGTGGGCGTCGATGGCGACCTGCAGGTTCGTGCTGTAGCGGTAGTTCTTGCTCTGTGCGGCCAGCCGGTGGTCCCGGGTCGGGATCAGGGTGCCGTCGACGATCGCGATCTGGTCGACCCGACGTCGGCGTACCGGGGCCAGGGCGAGCAGGGGGCCGAGGGTGTCGATGACCCGATGGGCGGCGGAGTGCGACACCCCGAACAGTGGTCCGATCTGTCGCATGGTCAGGTTGGTGCGCCAGTAGGTCGCGACCAGTAGCACCCGGTCGGCGAGGTCGAGTGACCACTGCCGTCCCGGCCGCCCGTCAACGATCGCGTCCCCGCCGCGTTCGGCGACCAGCCTGACCAGCCTGCAAAACTGGGCGGGCTGCAGCCCGGTGAACGGGAAGATCCACTCCGGGCGGACTGCTGTGATCACCTGCACCACGACATGATCCACCATGGACCCGACACCGAGTTACGAGACGTCCCTTAGGTCCGGGCAACGGCTGCGGGCGTCGGCGAGGTTGGCGCGGTCGTCGTCGGTGAGTTTGTGTCCGGGACGCATGATCCAGGCGGTGATCCGCCGCGCGGACGGCACCCGGACGGCCACGGGGGTGGACCGGGTGCGGGCGGTGGTGAGCCAGTCCCGCAGCACGTGCAGGCTGCCCTGGTAGCCGCAGGCCAGGATCTCGGCATGCAGGTCGGCTGCCTGGTGGACACCGCCGGCGAGACGTTGCCGGAGGTAGGGGTGGAACGGGGTGAGAACGCTGGGCCGGCTGCTCACGCCGGTGGCCATCGCGGAGCCGATCTACCTGATGGTCGGGCCGCCGTCGCCTGGCTTGGGAGCCGGCCGTGGTCGCCTGGGGCGAGTCCGACGAGTCGGCGAGCGTTAGGTCGTCCGGTGAGTCAGAGGCCGCAGTCGAAGTCCGCAGAGCCGGGGTTCGCAGTGGCGAGGCGGTCGAGGGCCTTGGTAATTCGCGGCAGTTCGGCCGCGTCCAGGTGATCGGCGAAGAAGGTGGAGACGACGGCGTCGACGACTGGCTGGGTGGCCGCGAGCGCCTCCCGGCCTGACGGGGTGAGTTCCGCCCAGATGGCCCTTCGGTCGCTCGCCGAAGTGGCCCGGACCACCCAGCCGTCCTTCGTCTCCATCTTGTTGACCAGCCGGGTGGCGCCGCTGCGGGAGATCATCAGCTCGGCGGCGAGCGACGCCATCCGGAGGCGTCCGCCAGCGTCGGTGAGGGTGGAGAGCACTTCGCGTTCAAAGTAGGTCATGCCGAGTCGGGAACGCAGCAGGTTGTTGAGGTGGCCGAACAGCAGCGAGTCGGCACGATACAGCGCCCGCCACGCTGCGACCTGGTCCTCGGTCGCCTTCGCCCCCTTGCTCTGCACGGCGTGAGTGTACGGGACAACTGTTGACACGTGAACTTTTCCCTGCCTACAGTTGACGCGTGAACAGTTCACGCGTCAACTGTCTGGATGGTCGTCATGGATCGGTCGTGGTAGGTCTCAGGCGAACGGCGGTGCGCTCATGACCGTGGATTCGGGCTTCTATTCGATCATTGACTATCCGGTCGACGGTCCGGATGTCGCGCGGGAGCTGGTGGAGACCTTCGCTGAAATCCAGGAACGGTGGGTACGTCATCACCCCGGATTCCGGTCGGCTCGGTTCCTCGCCAGCCTCGATGGCGCTCGGGTGATCGCAATCGTGCATTGGGCCAGTGAGGCTCATCTGCGCATGTTCGAGGGCTCACCCGAAACCGAGGGTCTCGGCGCGGCGATCCGGCAGGCCCTGGATGGGCTACCCGGCGTCACGGAGCCTCGGATGGATCGGTTCAGAGTCCTGCGAGAGGTTCCCCCGGACCGCTGGGCGAGTAGCTGGCCCGACCCGACGGGATGAGTGTTCACGACGAGGGGATCGTGATGAGAGTCGACGTCTACGTCGATGTGTTGTGCCCGTGGTGCTTCATCGGCAAGCGACGCCTCGACGCGGCCCTCGCCGGGCTCGACGAGCGTAGTTGTGTACAGACGCGGTGGCGCAGCTATGAACTCGACCCGCATGCGTCTCGAATTCCGGGGGCAACGGCCGCCGAACACATGGCCGAGCCGGACTGGTGGGGAGATCGGGCTCCCGCGAAAATCGCCCACATCCGTAGCGTCGGCGCGGCCGAGGCGCTGGAACTCAACCTGCACCTCGCCCGGCCGGTCAACACCTTCGACGCCCATCGACTGAGCCACTGGGCGGCCATCCACGGTCGAGCCGATGCGGTCATGGAGCGGCTGTTTCTCGCTTATCACACCGAAGGGCTGAACATCGCGGACCTTCGGGTCCTTGAGCGTTTGGGCGTCGAGGCAGGACTGGACGCCACCGAGGCTCGGGCGGTCCTGGCCAGCGACGCCTACGCCTTGGAGGTCCGGGCCGACGAGCGCCGAGGGTATGAGCTGGGCGTCACCAGCGTCCCGACGCTGGTGATCGGGAGCGGGACGCGTGTGTCGGGCGTGCAGCCTTCCGCCGCCCTTCGGCGTCAGTTGCAGGACGCCGTTACCGCCATCCGTGATTCGTCTCCCGGCCAGCGCGAGAGGGCACCTCAGCGACGGTCCGGCTTGACACATCGACGATAAGGACTGAGACCATGGAAATCGGTATTGGACTGCCCGGCCACGCACCGTGGACCGACGGCCGACAACTGGTGGAATTTGCCCGCCGCGCCGACGCGCGAGGCTTCTCCGCGCTCGGCGTCAGCGATCGCCTGCTGTGGACTTCGCCGGAACCACTGGTCGCCCTGGCCGCTGCGGCTGGAGCCACCGCCCGGATCGGGCTCATCACCAGCGTGCTCCTGGCCCCGCTCCACACCAACCACCTGCTGTTCGCCAAGGCGGTCCTCACGCTGGACCAACTCGCTGGACCGAACCGGCTACGACTGGGCCTCGCCGCCGGCTTTCGGCCGGACGACTTCACCGCCAGCGGCGTGGACTACGCCACTCGCGGCAAACAGTTCACCGCCCTGCTCAACCTCTTGGACGACGCCTGTAACGATCGCGTCGACATTGGGCTACGGCCGGCCACACCTGGCGGACCACCCATGCTGTTCGGAGGAACCTCGAAAGCGGCCCTGCGCCGAATCGCCACCCGCGGAACGGGATGGATCGCCGGAACGGCGTCGGTGCGGGACCTCGAAGAGTTCATTCCCGAGATCAACCAGGAGTGGGTCAACGAGGGCCGGGCGGGGACCCCCAGGGTCGTCGCGTCGGTGATGTACGCGCTCGGCCCCGACGCCCACGGTGCGGTGTCCCGCGCCATCAGCTCGTACCACGAGTTCGGCGCCTCACTCGGTGCCGCGATCGCGTCCAGCATTGCCGCTGTCAGCATCGCCGGTACCGGCACCGAGGGGTTCACCCGCGGCTTCACCACCGGCGCGATCGTCGCCATCGTGGCTGCCGTCGCCGCGCTCGCCATCACACCGGGTTCCCGCCGCGGGTAAGCGGCCGACGGGCGGCCCGCCGGCCACACCCGACTGAGCACTGGCGACCCAGGCCACCAACGACGAGCACGCACGAACCAACGCGCCCGCGCTGGTATGCCCCCGCTGATGCTGCGCCCGCACGGAGAGAGTCCTGGCCCGGACGGTCAGGCCCGACCAGCCCCACCCCCGTCCCCGCCCCGGCGGCCTTCACCCCGGGCACCGCAGCCGAGGCGGAGAGGCGGCCTCCTCCCGCAGTGGAGCCGGGTCAGTCCTCCGGCGCCTTGGTGAGCACCCCGTTGAGGTAGAGCGACTCGCGGCAGGTGGTGGCCCGGGGGGCGTTGGCCGGGGTGCCCGGGCGACGGCAGACCACGGTCAGGGTCACCTTCGCGCGGGCGGGGACCCGGATGGGGGTGACCGAGTGGTAGTCCTGGTTGCGGAAGTTCTCCAGGGCGTAGGTGACCACCCGCACCCGGTTGGCGGTGACCGTCAGCGTGCCCTCGTCGCCCTGCACGTTGTCGACCAGGAAGTCGGTCAGCAGGAACGTCCGCCCCTCGGGGACGGTGTAGCTCCGCTCCGCCGACCCGTTGGGGCTGGTGCGGAAGGTGACGGCGACGGAGAACTGCTCACCGCCGAGGCCTCCGGCGGGACCGCCGACCCCGCCCCCGTCGGTCGTACCGCCGCCGGGTGTGCCGCCGCCCGGCGCGGCCGGCGAGGCGGTCGGGGGAACCGGGTTCGGCGCTGTGGTCGGCACCGCCTCGCCCTGCGCGACCTGCCGGGCCTTCTCCGCCTCCACCGCCTCCCGGGCGGCGGTCTTCACCTGCGGGCGCAGCAGCCCGAACCAGATCGCGGCCAGCGCCAGGAGCAGGGCCAGCAGCGCCGCGAGCAGCTTCAGCAGCCCCGCCGAGATCACCGGGCGCTGGACGAACGTGGCGTCCAGGGCACGGGCCCGGCCGTCCGAGGGCCGCACCTCGACGGTGAACGGGTACTCCTTCGGCTCGCCCCACCAGAGCAGCCGGCGGGCTCGGACCCGCAGCCGGGTCTCGGCGCGCGTGCCGTTGGGCACCTCGACCGGTTCGGCCGGCAGCACGAACGTCACCTGGTCGGTGCCCTCGGCGGCGGCGAAGCCGACCGGTTCGGTCACGTTGCCGAGGTTGTCGGTGTCGATGCGGTACCGGGCCCCGCGCAGCCCGCTCCGCGACGGTGGCTGCACCTGCGCGGCCAGCTCGAAGAACGGCTCGACGGTGAGGACGCCCTCCTCCACCAGGGCCGAGTCCGGGTACTCGGAGGGGACGACCCGGACCCCGAAGCGCCGGTCCCCGGCGTCCACCCGGGCGGACCGGGGCGGGTGGAAGGTGACCACGACGGTGCCCGAGCCGGCCGGGTAGAGGGTGAGGGACGCCGGCTCCACCGTCACCCACTCGTCCGGGACACCCAGGACCTCGAACCGGTACGCCTCGACCGTGTCGCCGGCGTTCCGCACGGTGACCGGGACCTCGATCTCGCCGCCGGGGGCGACGCTCACGGAGGTGCTGGCCAGATTCGCCGATGCGCGCATCTGGCCGAGCGTAGGAGCGGTTTCCCGGGCTGTCAGGGGCCATCGGGGTACGTCGGCGGGCAGAGATGTGCCCGCCGGGGCGACGTTAAGTACACGCGAAGACACGGTACGCATACTTCCCCGGCCGTCGGCGCGCGGACCGACGGCCGGGGAGTGAGGAGACGAGGATGCAGCGGGTACCGGTCTACGTGCACGCGACGGATCCGATCTCGTGGACAGGCGTGACGGGTCAGCTCACGGGCCGCCCGGAGGTCCGGGTCCTGGCCGAGGCGGAGGCCGCCGAGGCGGCGGTGACCCTGGTCGTCGTGGACAGCCTGACGCCGCAGAGGGTGCAGTCCCTGCGGCGGCTGCGCCGGGAGCAGACCCGGCTGGTCCTGGTGCCGTCCACACTCGACGATGGCCAACTGTCGGCCGCCGTCGAGTGTGGGGTGGTGGGGGTGGTACGCCGGGGCGAGGCGTCCGGCACCCGCCTGGTCGAGGTGATCCTCTCGGCGGCCCGGGGCGAGGGGAGCGTCCCGGCCGACCTGCTCGGTCGGCTGCTGAACCAGATGCGTCGGCTCCAGCGGGAGGTGCTCGACCCCCGAGGGCTGACCCTGGGCGGGCTGAGCGCCCGCGAGGTCGACGTCCTGCGGCTGGTCGCCGACGGGTTCGAGACGAGGGAGATCGCCACCAAGCTGTCCTACTCGGAGCGGACCGTGAAGAACGTCGTGCACGGCATGACCACCCGGCTGCACCTGCGCAACCGGGCCCACGCGGTGGCGTACGCGCTGCGAAACGACCTGATCTGAGCCGGCACCCCGTCCCGGCGGCCCGTCCGTCGGGACGGGGTCCGTTGCCCGTACCGAAGCGGATCCTGCCCCGGTCCCTGGCCGGCAGTCCCTGTGCCGGACGCCGTCACCGCGTCGATGATGACCGCCTGGGCCGTGCGCGACGTGGCCGCCCGCCACCCTCCCGCCCCGCCGTCTCCCACCGCCGAGGTGTCGATTGCGTCCCTTCCGAAGGTCCCCCCTCGTCGCCGCCGTCACTGCGGTCTCCGCGTTGCTGGGCGCATGGGCGCTGGCCGTCCTGCCCGGCCGGGTGTCGTCCGCCGAGCCGGCCGACCCGCCGCCGGTCACCGACCTGCGGGTCGCCTACCTGGGCACCGGGCACCGGAGTATCGGCCTGGTCGAGGGCTCCGGGGCGACGGCGACCGCCGTGCCGCTGTTCGGCGGCGGGCCGGCGCACTTCGACGACGAGGCGTCCGCCGGTGGGGACGTAGTCGCCTGGGTCAGCCGGCGGGAGTCGGAGCTGGCCCAACTGTGGATGCGGCGCGGTGTGGGGGAGCCGGTCCGGCTGACCGACGACCCGGTGCAGGTGGCCGGTTCGCCCTCGGTGTCTCCGGACGGCAGCCGGATCGCCTTCGAGCTGACCCGGGAGGGTGTCGGTAGCTGGCGCGACATCTTCGTGATCGGCACCGACGGCACCGGCCTGCGCCAGGTCACCGATGGCGCCGGCGACAACCGGCGGCCCACCTGGTCGCCGGACGGCTCCACCCTGGCGTTCGAGTGCCGCGACGACGCGGGCGTGCCGCAGGTCCGGCGCGTGCCGGCCGACGGTGGGCCGGTCACCGCCCTGACCGCCCGGCCGGAGGGGGCCGGGGAGCCCGCCTGGGACCCGGACCCGACGCACGACCGGATCGCGTACACGGCCGCGCCGCAGCGCCCGGACGAGCGGCAGATCCACCTGATGAACAGCGCCGGGGGCGACGACCGGCTGCTGCTCAACGAGCTCTGGGAGAGCCACCGGCCGAGCTGGTCGCCGGACGGGGCCACGCTGGCGTTCCTCAGCCGGACCACCGGCACCGACGGCGCCCGGGGCGCGGTCGACCTGGTCTACACCGGGGTGCCGCGCGACGACTGGTGCCCCTGCGAAGCGGTGCTCCGCCTCGCCGAGGACCGCCTCGTCGGCGACCCCGCCTGGTACGTCCCGCCGGGCGCCGGCCCGCCCCGCCTGCTGGTCAGCCGGACCACCGCGCCGGATCGGTACACGGTGACGTTGCAGGACATCCGCCCCGACGCCACCGACCCCCGGGACCTCGGACTGACCGTCCTGCGGGAGGACCCGGGCGCGGCGACCGACCCGGACCGGCTCTGGCGGCCCGTCGACGGCGACCCCTGGACCGCCCGCCCCGACTACTCCCCGGACGGCCGGCGGATCGTGGTGAACCGGTTCGAGACTGTGGCCGGCCGCCGGGTCTCCCGCCTCTGGGTGGTCGACGCCGACGGCGGCAACCCCCGGCCGCTCACCCTTGCCGGCCGCGCGGACTCGGACCTGGAGACCGACCCGGTCTGGTCCCCGGACGGCACCCGGGTCGCGTACGCCCTGGCCGGCCCGGGCGGGCCGAGCCGGGTGGTGGTGGCCGACGTGGACACCGGGGAGCGCCTGCTCACGGTGCCGCCGGGGGCCGGCGCGGACCGGTCCGACAGCCAGCCCGCGTGGTCGCCGGACGGGTCCGCGCTGGCGCTGGTCCGGGGGCAGCCGGAGGGGGCGGCGGCCGACAGCCACGTGTGGACGGTCGACGCTCGGGACGGCACCGGGCAGCGGGACCTGACCGCCGCGGGCTGCCCGGGGTGCACCGGGGCGGACTACGGCCCGAGCTTCTCCCCCGACGGCACCCGGATCGCCTTCGGGCGGGGCGCCGACGGGCTGGTCGTCACCGACACCGCCGGCGGCGACTGCCAGGTGCTGGCGCCGCAGACCCCGGAGGCGGACTGCGCCGGCCCGCTGACCGCCCCGCCGGACGGTCCGCACCGGCCCCGGGACGTGGCCTGGTCGCCGGAGGGGCACCGGCTCGCCCTGAACTCCCGCCGGTACACCGACCCGGCCAGCCCCGAGTACGTCAAGACGTACGACTTCGACACCGGCGTGCTGGACGGGCTGACCTGGGAGCTGCCCGGCCGGCACCGGAAGCCGACCTGGCAGCGGTCGGTGGACCTGGCCACGACGGTCCTGGAGCCACCGGCGCCGGTGCGGGTCGGCGAGCGGACCACCCTGACCCTGACGGTCACCGACCGGGGGCCGACCCCGGCCACGAACGTCCGCCTCGACCTGCGGGTACCGGACGGCGTCGAGGTCACCGCCCTGGAGCCGGAGGCGGGTTCCTGCCAGGTCGACCCGCCCGGCTGCGACCTGGGCGTCGTCGGGTTGGGCAACACCGTCCGGGTGCGCGTCGAGCTGACCGGGGTGACCGCCGGGACGTACCTGCTGGCCTGGTCGGTCGGGGGTTGGACGGCCGACGCCCGGCCCTCGGACAACGAGGCGTCCGTGCCGGTGACCGTCACCCCGGTTCCCGTGCCGACGACCACCCCGACGCCGACGCCGACCAGCCCGGCCCCGACCGGCCTGGAGATCACGGTGACGGTCAACCCCACCCCCGGGTACGTGGGCGGGCTGGTCACGGTCACCTACACCGTCCGCAACACCGGCGGCCAGGGCGTGACCGGGGTCCGGATCACCCCCGTGCTGCCGGCCCGGGTGCCGGTCCGTACCCGCCCGGCGGGCTGCTCCGCGACCTCCTGCCCGGTCCCCGACCTGGCCCCGGGCGCCCGCCGGACGCTGACCTTCGTGCTGGCCCCGACCGCGGCGACGGCGACGACGGTCCGTGGCGCGGTGGCCGGCGACGGCGGGCTGGCCGACACCGCCCAGGCGCCGTTCCGGGTGGTGCAGCCCCGGATCGTGGCCGTCCCGGACATCGGGCCGCCGGGCTTCGTCACCTCGATCCGGGGCACCGACTTCCCGCCCGGCGTGCCGGTGCGGCTGGCCTGGGACGTCGGCCTCACCGTGGCGGCGAACCCGGCCGTGCCGGCGGCCGACGGCACGTTCGCGGCCCAGCTCCTGGTGGTGCCGCGCGACCAGCTCGGCCCCCGGAAGGTCCTGGCCACCGGCCCGGGGTTCGGCACAGTCCGCACCGACTTCCGGGTGGTCATGCCCGCCCAACAGCCGCCCGGTCTGCTCGGTCGTGGCTGGTGAGGGGACGACGACGATGATCAACGAGGTGGACGAGGCGCTGCACGCGCTGCTGACCGAGGAGCTACTCGCCGGCACCGACGTGCAGTTGGCCTTCGACGCGCCGACCCGGGAGTGGGAGGCCCGGCGCAACGCCCCGACGGTGAACCTGTTCCTCTACGACGTGCGGGAGGAGATGGCCCACCGCCGGGAGGGCCGGATCGAGGAGTGCGACGCGGACGGCGTGGTCGTCGCCGAGCACCGGCCGCCCCGGTACTTCGCCCTGTCGTACCTGGTGACCGCGTGGACCGCCCAGCCGCAGGACGAGCACCGGCTGCTCTCCGTGCTGCTGGCCGGGCTGGTCACCCACGACGTGCTGCCCCCGGGCCGGCTGGTCGGCGGCCTCGCCGACCTGGGGCTGACCGTGCCGATGAGCATCGCGGTGCCGCCGAGGCGGGACCGGGGGCTGGCCGACATCTGGTCCGCCCTCGGCGGCTCGCTGAAGCCGTCGCTGGACCTGGTGGTGACCACGCCGATCGCGGCGTCCACGGCCTTCGCGGCCCAGCCGGTCACCGACGGGCTCCGGCTGCGCGTCGGCGCCCGGGCCGACTCCGACCCGGACGACCACCGGGCCGGCCCCGGACGGACCGCCCGCCCCCGCGCCCGCCGCCCGGGCGACACAGCGGCGGAGCAGCCGCCCGCCGGGACGGAGACCCGGCGGCTGCGCCATCCGGACCCCGCCCCCGGGGAGACCACCACCCCGATCGGGGTACGCCGGGCGCGGGGCACCGCCGCCGAGCGGCAGCGACGCCAGGGCACCGGCGGGCCGATCGGGGACGGCCGCCGGTGACCGCCGTACGCGAAGACGCCCGGACGGCCCCGGAACCCGAGCGGACCGAACCGCCGGGCACGACGTACCTGCGGGCCCGGCTGTTCCTGGTGGAGCAGCGGGTCCGGCGGGCCGTCGCCACCGCGCGCGCCGCGGACCCGGCCCCGGACGACCCGCTGCGTGGGCTGCACGTCTCCGACGAGGACGCCTGGCGGCTCGTGGACGACCCGGCGCCACCCGCCCCGGACGAGATCGCGGCCGAGGCGGTGGCGACCGCCGACCGGTGGGCCGACCGGGCCCGGTCGGCGGGTGGCCGGGTGCCGCTGCGGGAGTTGGCCGAGGACTTCGCACTGACGCCGTTGGACGTCGAACTGCTGCTGATCGCGCTCCTGCCCGACCTCGACCAGCGGTACGAGCGGCTCTACGGGTACCTCAACGACGACGTGACCCGGCGGCGGGCGACGACCGGGCTGGCCCTGGGGCTGTGCGGGGTCTCCCCGGTCACCGGAGCGGCTCGGACCCGCCTGGCCGGCACCGGCCCGCTGATGGCCGGCGGCCTGCTCCTCGTCGAGGAGGACGACCGCCCCTTCCTGACCCGGAGCCTGCGGGTACCGGACCGGGTCACCGGCCACCTCCTCGGGCAAGACGGCGGCGACGGGCGTGCCGACGGCCTGGTCCGCCGGGTGCCCCGGCCGGCGGATCGGCAGCCGGTCACCGACGGGCTGGCGGCGGCGCTGCGCGCCGGTGACCGGCTGGTCTACCTGCGCGAGGAGCCAGGCGGGGCGGCCGACGAGCTGGCCGCCGCCGCCCTGCTCGCGGCCGGCTGGTCGGTCCTGGCCCTCGACCTGGACGCGCTGGGCGTCGACCCGACGCCGGAGGAGGCCCTCGCCGTCGTGGTGCGGGAGGCCCGGCTGCGCCGGGCGGGCCTGGTCGTCGGCCCGGTCGACACCCTGGACCCGGCGGCCGGCCCGGCCCAGGCCCGGCTGCTGCGCCGGCTCACCGCTCTGCCGGTGCCGGTGCTGCTCACCGGCCGGCTGCGCTGGGACCCGTACTGGGCCGACCGGTCCCCGCTGCTGGTGACCGCCGCCCCGGCCGGGGCGGCGGAGCGGATCCGGCTGTGGCGTGATGCCCTGGCGGGACGCTCGGTGGGGCTGGCGGCCGACGTCGACCCGGAGCGGGAGCTGTCCGCGTACGTGCTGGCGCCCGACCAGGTGCGGCGGGCGGCGGTCGCCGCAGCCCAGCAGGCCGTCCTCGACGGTTCCGACCGGGTCACCTCCCGGCACGTCCGGGCGGGGGTGCGCTCGCAGAACGCGGCGGCGCTGGCGAAGCTGGCCCGGCGGGTGGAGCCCGCCGTCGGCTGGGACGACCTGGTCCTCCCGGCCCCGGCTCGGGACCAGCTCACCGAGCTAGCGTTGCGGGTACGCCACCGGGACCAGGTGCTGGGCGGGTGGCGGCTGCGCCCCGGCGGGGGGCGGGGGCGCGGGGTGACCGCCCTGTTCGCCGGGGACTCCGGCACCGGCAAGACCATGTCCGCCGAGGTGGTCGCCGCCGACCTGGGCCTCGACCTGTACGTGGTGGACCTCTCCACGGTGGTCGACAAGTACGTCGGCCAGACCGAGAAGAACCTGGAACGGATCTTCACCGAGGCGGCCGGGGTCAACGGGGTGCTGCTGTTCGACGAGGCCGACGCCATCTTCGGCAAGCGCTCCGAGGTCAGCGACGCCCACGACCGGTACGCCAACCTGGAGAGCGCGTACCTGTTGCAGCGGATGGAGTCGTTCGACGGGGTGGCGGTGCTCACCACGAACCTGCGGGCCAACCTGGACGAGGCGTTCCTGCGCCGGCTCGACGTCGTCGTGGACTTCCCGATCCCGGACGTGGCACAGCGGCGGGCACTGTGGGACCGCTGCCTCGGCGTCGAGCTGCCGCGCGCCGACGACGTCGACCTGGGCCACTGCGCCCGCGCGTTCGAGCTGAGCGGGGGCGGCATCCGGGCCTGCGCGGTCAGCGCCGGCTATCTGGCCGCCGCAGCCGGGACGCCGGTGACCATGGCGATGGTCATGACGGCCGCCCAGCGCGAGTACCGCAAGCTGGGCCGCCTGCTCCTGCCGGCAGCCACGCCGAACGGCGCCCGGCCCCGCCGAGCCTGACGCCCTCCGCCTTGGCTGAGGGCAGACGCCGGCCCGCTAGACGAGTAAGTCCTACCGACCCGGGTTGTGGGCATAGGTGAAGGGTGTTGAAGATCCGTTCGACACCGGTGGAACGCGGCCGGTCCCGACCCACCGTGAAACGCTCCGGACCTGGCCGAGCGGGCCGGCTACGGCTACTGCACCTCGCACTCACGGTTCTTCTGGGGACCACGACTACACCTGATCTGCACCCCGGCCGGGCTGCCGATCACCTGGGCCTCGCGGCACCGAAGGTCGACGAACGGCAGGTCCTGACCGCTGTCCTGGAACATGACCCCGACCTCACTGCGACAGGAAGCAGAGGGCCGAGTCGAGAGGCAGCGCCTCTCGACTCGGCCCTGGTCAGGGTGCTACCACCAGCTCGTGCATATGAAGCTCGTGTTGAAGCACGCCCGCATGTAGGCCTGGCGGATCGAGGAGGAGTTTTGCAGTCCGGTCTCACCCCGCCTGGTGAGCAGGCCTCCGTAGCCGTCCATCGACACTTCGACCCGTACATCCGGACCGGCGCGGGTCACCTGTAGGTAGCCGTCGTAGTAGCCGCCCCCGACCGACCAGTAGTACTTACAACTCCTAACTAAATGATGTTGGGCGTAACCGGTTGGACGTGAGGATCGTTCTGTCTGGACGTGAGGAGGGGTGAGCAGCCGCCGTGGATCGTCTCGGACGAGTTGTGGGCCGAGATCGCGCCGCTGCTGCCGCCCCGTCCCACCGCGGCGGCGCCGCTACCCCGGACGTAAGCCCCTGGATGACCGCAGGGTGTTGTGCGGGATCCTGTTCGTGCTCCACACCGCGATCCCGTGGGAGTACCTGCCGCAGGAGTTGGGGTTCGGGTCGGGGATGACCTGTTGGCGCAGGCTACGAGACTGGAACGACGCCGGCGTGTGGCAGCGACTGCATGAGGTCCTGCTCGGCAAGCTACGAGCGGCTGGGCAGTTGGACATGTCCGGGGCGGTGATCGACGGTTCCCACGTGCGGGCGCTCAAGGGCGGCCCAAAACCGGTCCGAGTCCGGTCGACCGCCGCAAGTCGGGCTCGAAGCACCACGTCATCACCGACGCGGGCGGCATTCCCCTCGCGGTGAGTCTGACCGGCGGCAACCGTCACGACGTCACCCAGCTCATGCCCCTGGTCGACAAGCTTCCCCGGATCAGGGGCATCCGCGGCCGTCCCCGGCAACGACCGCGGAGGCTCTACGCCGACCGTGGCTACGACTACGACTGCTACCGCCGACAGCTTCGGGCCAGGGCATCACCCCGGTCATCGCCCGACGCGGCGTCGGACACGGTTCCGGACTCGGCGCCCGACGGTGGGTCGTCGAGCAGACCATCGCCCTGCTGCACTGGTTCCGCCGCCTGCGCATCCGCTGGGAGATCCGCGACGACATCCACGAAGCCTTCCTCACCCTCGCCTGCGCCATCATCTGCTGGCGCCGACTCCAACACTCAAAGAGTTAGGAGTTGTTAGGAGACGTGCAGCCCGGCGGCGAGCCACGCCGCGGCGGCTTCGGCCGCGCCGGGGTGGTGCGGTGCGAGTCTGCCGGGGGCGAGCCGAACGGCCCGCCCCCGCTAACCTGCTGCCTACTTCGCCGCCGGCGAGGCGTAGCCGACAATGCGAGTGTCCGACGGGTACCACTTCACGTGGGTGACGCCATCGGATTGGTTCCCGCCGACAACGTAGTAATAGCCCTTTGCCACTGTGTCTGCGTAGTACGAGGTAACGATGGCAACGTGATCCGTCTCGCCGCCGTCATAGTTGAAAACCACAGCGTCGCCCTTGCGGGGGGTATAGCCGCTGCTCCTGGAGTGCCAGGTGCCATTGTTGTTGCCATAGGTGATGAAACTTGATGAGTGCGGCGTGAGCCCCGAGTATTCGGCCGTGCCCCAGTAGAAGGCGTACTTCGCGAAGTCCGCGCACCAGGCCCGGGAACGCCAGCTCACCGGCATTGATTGCTTAACACCACCGCTGTACATGGTGCCCGAGGTGGTTTTGGCGGGGCTGCAGGCGGCCGAACCGTGGCTGGTCCTGCGGTCGTTGTCCGGGTCGGTCCAGAACCCGGTGTAGTAGTTGCAGTCTTCGTTGCCGGCCTCCGATCGGCGGACCGAAACCGTTGTGCTGGTGGAGGTGTACTGCTCCCAGGCGATGTTGCCCACGTCGATGCCGAGCTGGGTGTCACCGGCGGCGTGAGCCGTGCCCGTGCCGATGAACGTGACGGACGCCGCCGCGACTGCGGCAACCAGCGCCGTACGAATTGCTTTTCTCATCGTCGCTTTCATCAGTGCCCTTTCCGGAAGGTTGTTTGTGCGGTCGAGGCTTACCTAGTCGATCACGTCCGGCAATGGGTCGCTCCAGTCCCGGACAGGCGTAGCACTGTCCGGGCTGGCCAGGAGCTTGTCCGGCCTGCCGGTCCGGGCGATGCCGCCCGCCCGGACACCGGCGCTCTGTGTGACTGAGGGGCGGGAGCGCACCGGACGATACGACTCGGCCGTCGCGGTGCAACGATCGTGCGAGGACGCCGAGCCGCCCAGGACGCTGCTCGTGCCGGTCGATGGGGATCGCTTTCAGATCAAGTGGAGCCACCCGCAGCATGGAGTGGGTTGCCTGACTGTGCTGGCCAACGGCCCGGCCAGCGGCTTGCTCGAACCCTGGGACGACTGCGCAGCCGGTGGGCCAGCCCAAGTGTTCCGGGTCGAGCCGGTCGCCGCTCCACTGGAGGGCTACCGGCTCCGCCCCGTGCATAGCGAACTCTGTCTCGGCATTCGTGGCGACGAGACGGTCAGCGGTGTCGAACTCGTGCAGGAGCCGTGCACAGGCGAGGGCGATCAGACGTTCCGCGTTGACGTCGAGGCATCCGCTTCCTGAACCGGCGGGTCTTGATCAGCGCCAAACACTCGGATCAGCATCGTCCACGTCGGTGTCCGCGACCGCGACCAGCGACAGCAGCCGTGCTCGCACATCCGACGACAGCCGGCCGGCGATCTGCTCGGTGAGGATCTTTTCCGCCTGATGTAGACCCGACCGGACGATCTTGTCCACCCGGTCCGGCGTCGGCGGCTCGATCGACCGAGCTCGCAGCTCCGCCAGCACCGCGTCCTTGGCCAACTCAAACCGGCGTTCCTTCTGCGCGTAGTCGCCCGCAAGCCAATCGGTCAGCTTCTCCGCATCGGCGACCATGCACTCCCGGAACCCCAGATGAGCACGGACCTCCGCGCGGTGCCGCTTGATCGTGCGCCCGGCCCACTCATAGAAGCCCAGCGAGCCCACGTCCACACCCAGCTGCCGCGCGACGAACTCCACCACGTCGTCGTGCGGCTCCGCCCGGCCGCGCGGGAACCGGCCGAACCGGCCGTAGAACTTCAGCAACAGCGCAAAGCCGAGCTGCGTATCGCGGTGCTTCGCCGCGACCAGGTCCTGCTCAGCACCGACCAACGTCCAGTGCTCAACCAGGTCCCCGAGATTCATCGAAGGACGTTTCACAGCCGGAGATCATTCCGACGCCCAACTCACCCCGACAGCCCTCACACCTAGATCATCTTTTTGGCCCCGGGTGTCGCGGTTCTTACCAACACCCCCTGTAGCCACCCCCCGCGAGCAGAAGGCCCCCCACGGACCTTGGGATCTAGCGGTCCTCGCAACACCCAGACCTTCTGGGAGTTGCGAGGACCGTGTCCGTTTCTGCTGAGTTCGAGGCAAGGTTCTTCGAGATCTTCGATCGCGTTGGCAGCGTGGCCGTTGCTGCGCGGGAAGCCGGAGTCAACCGGAACACCGCGTACGGGTGGGTTCGTCGAGTAGGGCGTCGCTCGACGCCTATCTCGCGGCGTCATCCCCGTCGGGATGAGTACGAGCGCCTGCGTGAGCAGGGGGTTGCCCGGCGCCGTGCCGCGCAGCTGGTCGGGGTCAACGAGCGCACCGCCAAGGACTGGGACTGGGGAGTACGCAAGACACGCAGCTCTCGGACGTACCGGGATGGGCGCCGGGTGGACTACAACAGCGGGGTGGTCACTCAGGTGCTGCCGTCGCTGACGGCACTGGACAAGGAGCTGCACTCACGGTTCCTGACCGTGGCAGAGCGCGAGACGATCGCGGACATGCGCCGCGTCGGGCAGTCGCTCAACGCGATCGGGCGAGCGCTCGGGCGATCTGCCTCGACGATCAAGCGCGAGATCGACAACCACGCCGGCGCCGACGGGGTCTACCGCGCCTATGCCGCGCACCGAGCCTGGGCCGCGTCCCGGCCCCGGCCTAAGGACCGCAAGCTTCTGCAGGACGGTCCGCTGCGCGACTTCGTGGTCGACGGGCTACGCGAACGCTGGTCACCGCAGCAGATCTGCAACGCTCTGCTCAGGCAGTACCCCGAGGACCAGGAGATGCGGGTGAGCGCGGAGACGATCTACCAGGCGTTGTACGTCCAGGCCCGTGGCGCGCTCAAGCGCGAGGTCGCCGCGGCGCTGCGCACCGGCCGCACCCGACGCAAGCCACATCGTCGCCCCGACCAGCGCACCCCGCGGTTCGTCGACGGCATGGTCATGATCAGCGAGCGCCCGGCCGAGGCCGAGGACCGCGCCGTGCCCGGCCACTGGGAAGGCGACCGTGCGACACGAAGTCGCACGAGTTTGAGTGGATTTGCCGCTTGGAGGTTCGTCTATTACTGATGGCAAGTCCCGGTCCTGTGTCCGTTGGCTCGTCCCCTCTCCTGACATGCGTTGCTGGTAACGGCGGGGTGTGAAGCTCAGGAGTCAAGCCCAAGGGTTTCCGTTCCGTCCGGGAGCTACAGGCTAAGGGGAAGACCGGACGGGTGAATGCAAATGAACCCTCGATGATGTCTCGTGATCCCAAGCCCTGTCGACGGAATGCGGTAATGGGGTACAGGGCTGGCCGTTGAGAAGCGGCAGGCGCTGGCTGGTAGAGGTCACTCCAGCCAGAAGGACACCGCCGCCTCGGGATAAAGAGGGCACCCACCCCGGTCGTGTCTCACTCGTGCGGAACGTGGAAATCCCGTTGGAGTCCGGGTCTCGATGACCGGTCGGCCGACTGCGAGGAAAGCTCAATTCTTCAGCGGGGACAGGAAGGCCCAAGAAGCGAATGCCGGTAGCCGAAAGGAAACAGGAAATCGGAGGAGTCATCCGATCCTCCATCGGATTCTTCCGTATAACTGGCCGGATACGGGCGATGCCCGGACTCGAAAGGGTGCTGACGTGGGTCTGGTGAGCCTGTGGAGAAACACTGAACAATGACACCGGAACCGAAGGACAAGTTGGACGTCACAGTGACGCAAGTGTTCACTCCGATTGGCTCGTGGTGAGTATGTTGCCGTGGTGAACGGACCGGAGGGCGATGTTATCGACTGGTCGTCGATCGCTTGGCGCCAGGCTGAAGATGCCGTGGGTCGTCTGCGTCAGAGAATTTTCGCGGCGTCGCAGGCGGGGGACCTTAAACGGGTCCGCAATCTGCAGAAACTGATGCTCCGTTCTCGCGCTAACACGCTGATCAGCGTGCGGCGAGTCACGGAGATCAACGCTGGCCGTAAGACGGCGGGCGTCGACGGGAAAGTCGTGCTGCACCCGGAATCCAAGGCTGAACTGGCCGACTGGATGCAGCACGACAGCGCCATGTGGACTGCCCGTCCCGTCAAGCGTGTCTACATTCCTAAGCCCGGAACCACGAAACGGCGTGGTCTCGGCATTCCCGTGATCGCCGACAGGGCCTTACAAGCCTTGACAGCGAACGCGTTGGAACCTGAATGGGAGGCCCGATTTGAGCCGAAGTCCTACGGATTTCGGCCGGGCCGCGGCTGTCACGACGCGATCGGGGCCATCTATTCCACGCTCAACGGTAAGAACCCGCAGCGGGTGTGGATCCTCGACGCTGACCTGACGGCAGCCTTCGACCGGATCGATCACCGGCACCTGCTGACATTGCTTGGCGCGTTTCCCGCCAGGGATCGAGTGGAACGATGGCTGAAAGCAGGTGTGATCGATAATGGCCGGTTCGCCCCGACCGGGGAAGGAACTCCCCAAGGCGGAGTGATCAGCCCGACGCTGTTCAACGTGGCTTTGCATGGAATGGAGAATGCCGCCGGGGTCCGTTACCTCACAGCCGGCAGAGATGCCGGCAGTGCGGTAACAGACAGTCCGGTGCTGGTGAGATACGCAGACGATTTCGTCGTGATGTGCCACAGCCATGAGCGGGCCGACCAGGCCAAGGAAAGGCTACGGCAATGGCTGACGTCCAGAGGATTAGCCTTCAACGAGGGCAAAACTCGTATCGTCCATGCTGGCGATGGGTTCGATTTTCTGGGGTTCAACGTCCGCCGCTATCACGGGAAACTGCTGATCAGACCGAGCAAGGCGGCATTGAGACGGATCCGGGAAAGGCTACGCGGCGAGATAATAGCTTTGCGAGGAGCTAACGCGGCGGCGGTGCTTTACAAGATCAACCCCATCGTCCGGGGCTGGTCTGCCTATTACCGGACGGTGGTGTCGAGCGAGATATTCACGGCGCTGGACAACTATGTGTGGATTCTGCTTTACAAGTGGGCGAAACACAGCCACCCGAATAAGTCGAAGCACTGGATCGTTGACAGGTACTTCGGCCGGTTCAACCAGGCCAGGCAGGACAGGTGGGTTTTTGGTGACCGTGACAGCGGCTCCTACCTGATCAAGTTTTCCTGGACGAAGATCGTCCGGCACCAACTGGTCAAGGGCACGGCGTCCCCGGACGATCCTGCTCTCAGCAAGTATTGGGCCGATCGGCGCTGCAAAGGACCTCCAGCAACGGGCAAAGCCACGCTGTATCTTTTGAAGAAACAGCAAGGTCGATGTTCGCTCTGCCGAGGGTTTCTGCTACACGCCGAGCACGCGCCGCAGACCCCAACCGAATGGGAACTGTGGACACGCACGATCCGGAAGGCGATCGTCAGACAACATGTCGTCGCCCCGATCGACGGTAAGCCGGACGCTATTCATTCCCGTCTCATACACGCGTACTGCCTCCGACGGCAGCCAGCCGGCGAAGGCCAAAGGCCAAGCATTCTGCCCGTCAGCGAGCCTCCAGGGCTTGCTTGAGCCGTGTGCGGTTAACGCCGCAAGCACGGTTCTGAGGGGGCCCCGGCGCAGCAATGCGCCGGGGCTACCCGACTGATCATGGGCGCGGGCAACCAGTCCGCGATCGTGACGCTGGTCGAGCGCGCCACCCGGTACGTGATGCTCGGGCATCTGCCCGGCGGGCACACCGCCGAAGAAGTCCGCGACGTGCTGGTGGATCTCATCGGCACACTGCCGGCCCACCTACGCGGATCGCTGACCTGGGACCAGGGCGCGGAAATGGCTGCCCACAAGCAGTTCACCCTCGCCACCGGGGTGCCCGTCTACTTCTGCGACCCGCACTCGCCCTGGCAGCGCGGATCCAACGAGAACACCAACGGCCTGCTCCGCCAGTACTTCCCCAAGGGCACCGACCTGTCGGTCCACGGACCCGCAGACCTTGAGCACGTCGCTCAAGAACTCAACGGCCGCCCACGACAGACGCTCGGCTGGGACAACCCAGCCGAGCGTCTGCGTGATCTACTGACAGCCACCTAAGCCATCAGGTGTTGCGAGGACC